>NZ_JAERRG010000039.1 GCF_016741935.1 Streptomyces endocoffeicus
GGGTGATCCGCGCCGGGCCCTTCGCCATTCCCTGTGAGCCGGTGCTCAGCGGGTGGTGCCGCGCAGCTTGCGCCACGGGGTGAGGGTGAAGATGGCACCGCCGAGCAGCACGGTGGTACCGGCGATCAGGGCGAGCGCCTTCAGCCCGCCGTGGTCACTGGCACCGGTGTCGGCGAGCCCGCCGCTGGTGGCCGAACCGCCGCTGCTGCCCGAACCGCCGCCACCGGAGGTGGAGCCGCCGGAGCCGCTGCCGCCGCCGGTCGAGTCACCGCCGGTGGTGCCGCCGGGCTGGCCGGTGGTGTCCAGCTCCAGCGAGGCGCCGGGGTCCTTGGACGGGGTGCAGGTGGTGGTCGTACCGAGCGCCTTGACCGTCAGCACACCAGGGGTGAGCGTCGACTTGCCGCTCGCGCCCGGCTTGTAGGTGCCGGTGAGGTCCGGGATCTCGATCGGAGCGCCGGACTTGATGGGTTCCTTGTTGGTGGGCCCCGCCACGGCGACGGTGCCCTTGTCCGCACCGCCGACCTTGACGGCCATCGACGGCTTGACCGAATCGGCGGGGATGTCGGCCGGGCTGTCCATCACGGACTTGCCGAACTTCACGGTCAGCTCGAAGTTCCCGCCGCTCTTCTTGGCGTTGATCTGCACCGGGGAGGTCGCGTTCTTGTCGCCGATGGGGGTCTTGCAGGCGTAGGCGACCTGAACCTCCTTACCGGTGTACGAATCGCCACCGCCGCCCCCGCCACCGGTGGTGCCGCTCGTCGTACCACTGGTCGTTCCGCTCGTGGTGCCACTGGTGGTGCCGCTGGTCGTCCCGCTCGTCGTACCACTGGTGGTGCCGCTCGTGGTACCGCTGGTCGTCCCGCTCGTGGTGCCACTCGTCGTACCGCTCGTCGTACCGCTCGTGGTGCCGCCCGGACCGCTGCCGCCGTCCGTCACCTTGATGGTCGCGGCGGCCTTGACGTCCTCCTTCGCCGAGCACTTGGTGTCCGTGGGCAGCGGCTTGCTGACGTTGATGTTGTAGCCGCCGGGCGTCAGCGTCACCTCTCCCGCCTTGGTGAGCTTCAGCTTCCCCTTCATGTCGGAGAGCTTCATCTCACCGCCCTTGGGGATCGCCGGGTTCTCCCGCGGCCCCTCCATGGCCAGTTCGCCGGTCTGGGCGCCGCCCACCGTGAGGGTGCCGGTCGGCAGCACGGTGTCGGCCTCCAGGTCGAGGATGGGCGGGTTCTTGGAGGCGGCCTGCACCGTCTTCCACACCACCTCGACCTCGTCCCCGACCTTCGCCGTCTCCGGTGCCGTCACGGCCACGGTCGTGGTGCCCTCCACCGGGGGCAGCCCCGAGATGGGGGGCGGTAAGCACTCGGTCTGGTACGAGACCTCCGCGCCCTCCGCGCTGCCCGCGCCGAGCAGCACGCCCGCACCGCCGAGCAGCAGCGCGACGGCGGCCGCACTCACTCTTGGTCGCATCTCACGTGGTTCCTTTCGGGGTCGGTCGGATCTCCTCGGTCGGTGCGGAAATCTGGTGGCGCGGCCGGGCCTCCGGCGCGGCGTCCGGGGTGAACCAGGGCAGCGCCGGCGGTGCGCCGTCCGCCGCGGCCGGTCCGGGCGGCGGCGAGGGCGGGAACGGGGGCGGTGGTGGCGCGGTCCGGGCCGTACGGGGCCGTACCTTGTCCACGACGGCCATGCCGATCCGGAAGACCGTCGCCGAGACCACCACGCACAGCAGGATCCAGAAGAGCGTGACGCCCCAGGGCCGCCCCACCGCCCACGGCTGTTCGACGAGCAGCTTGTGGCCGTAGCGCAGTGAGACCATATAGTCGCCATGCGCCCCGGCGGACAGTTCGACGTCCAGCTTGACCTGCGTCTTCTTCCCCGGCTGGAGGGTCCCCCGCCAGCGCTGCTCCTCCCAGGAGGGGGCGAAGACGCCGTGCGAGCTGCCCACCTCGAAGACCGGGTCGCGGGCCGGGGTCGAGCCGAGGTTCCCGACGGTCACCACGAGCTTTCGCCTGGGCGGTGCGCCGAACCAGGTCAGCAGCCCGCTGGAGCCGTCGAGCCGGGCCGAGAGCACGCTCAGCCGCTCGCCCCCGGTCCGCTCCTTCGGCAGCGGCGCGACCGGGTGCCCGGCGACCTTGAACGCCACGTCCGCGGCGGCGGCCTCGCCGGTGACGGTCGCTATATGGATGACACAGGGACAGGGTTTGGGCGGCTCGGACACCGGCAGCTTCTTGGTGAAGGTGCCGTCCTTGCCGACGGTGGCCGCCCTGCCGTCGCCGTTGGCGCAGGAGTTGGTGCCGCCGATCATGTTCTGCCCGCAGATGAGCAGGGTGAGCAGGGCACCCGGCCGCCAGCGGGCGCCGGTCACGGTGACCGTGCCGCCCGTGCCCGCCTCGGCCTTGGAAACCTTCGCGGTCGGGCCCTCGGCCGCCGCGGCGCCGCCCGTAAGGGGCGCGCCGAGGGTGAGGAGGACCAGGGCGAGCACGGTGACCACGGCGGAGGGCCGGGCCGGGGTGCGCGGGTGTCGGCGTGCGTTCACGTGGTCGCTCCTGCCCCTGTGCGCTGCGGTTGCGGCTGCGGATCCGGCTGCGACTGCGGATCCGGCTGCGGCTGCGGTTCCGGCTGCGACTGCGGTTCCGGCTGCGACTGCGGTTCCGGTTCCGGCTGCGATCGCGGTGTGCGGCGTCGGCGGCGTCGTCCGCGCAGCAGCAGCCAGACGCCTCCCCCGGCGCCCGCCAAGGCGGTCGCCACCGGTACGAGCAGCCACCAGGGGACGGCCGTGTATCCGGCGGTCGCCGTGGCGTGCGCGCCCCCGCCCGCGGTGACGGTGAGCGTGACGTCCACCGAGTCGAGGGCGGGCGGGTCCGGCCAGCTCTCGGTGAGCCGGACCCGTTTGCCCGGCGGCAGCTCGACCGGCAGGGTGCGGGGGGCTCGGCGCAGCACCTGGCCGAAGAGCCCGTCGGCGCGTACGGCCAGCCGTGGGGTGAGCACGGTGTTGCCGCGGTTGACGAGGGCGTAGCGGATGGCCGCCCCGCCGCCGTGCTCCCGCACCGTCACGTCCTCGACGGAGAGGGCGGACAGCGTCGCGCCGCTGATCCGCAGCCGCAGCCGGACCGCGACCTCCCGGCCGCCGGAGGAGACCATGACCGCGCCGGGGTGCTCACCGGGCACCGCGTCGGAAGGGACGGTGACGGTGAAGGGGATGTCGGCGCGGGTGCGGGCCGGCACCGTGACCCGACGTTCGGCCGGCGCGATCCGGGCGCCGTCGCCGCCGCGCAGCCGGACGGTGCGGGGGTGCTCGCTCCGGTTGGTGACCGAGAGCTTGTCCTCGAGGACGGCGCCGGGCCCGCCTTCGAGGTAGATGTACGGCCGGTCACCCGCGGCCGGTGCGCCGCCGCCCCCGGCGGCGGGGGCCGCCGACCAGTCGGGCCCGGCGGCGGCCGCCGTGGAGGCCCACGGCAGGGGGCTCACCAGGGAGGCGGCCAGCAGGACCGGCGCCCAGACGCGGACGGCTCGGCGGACGGCGGGACGTACGGCTGCCCGCCCGGCCGGGCGTACGGCTCCCCGGACAGCCGGGCGTACGGCTCCCCGGACAGCCCGGCGTACGGCTGCCCGCCCGGCCGGGCGGATGACGGCATGGACCGCTGCACGGATACGCGACGGCATCGGCGGCTCCTCGGCTGCCGCGCGCGTCAGGGCGTGGGACGCTGACGGCGGGTCAGCCAGAGCGCCCCGGCCACTCCGGCGAGCAGCACCGTGCCGCCGAGGGTGCCGAGCGCGACGGCGGAGTCCGTCGGTCCGGTCTGCGGCAGCTGGTCGTTGCCGGAGCCGCCCTGCGCACCGCCGGATCCGTCCGATCCGCCCGTGCTCGTACCACCCGTACCACCCGTACTGCCCGTACCGCCGGTGGAGCCGGAGTCCCCGCCGCCGCCCGCGGCCTTGACGTCCAGCGTCAGCGAGGGCTTGGGGTTGTTGCCGGGGGTGCAGGTCGTGGTCGTGCCCAGCGCCTTGATGGTGAGCGTGGAGGCGGTGAAGGTGACCTTTCCGCTCTTCTTGGGGGTGTAGGTGCCCGACAGGTCACTGATCTTGATCGGGGTGTTGGCGGGGATGGCCTTGTCGTTGGCCGCGCCCGACACCGAGAGCGTGCCGCTCTCCGCTCCGCCCAGTTTGATGAGCGCGCTGGGGTGCATGGCGCCCTTGCCGAGCTCGACGGGGCTGGAGGAGACGCCCTTCTGGAAGGACATCGTGAGCTTGTAGGAGCCGCCGCTCGCGACGCTCTTGATGTCGATGGGCGATACGGCGCTCTTGTCGCCGATCGGCGTCTTGCACTTGTAGTCGACGTCCACGGTGTCGGCGTGCGCGGCCGGGGCGGTGAGCAGTACCACGGAGCCGGCCAGGGCCGCCGCGAGCGTGAGGGCGCCGCCACGGCCGGCCGCACGGCGTTGGTTGTGGGACACCACGAGATCCCCTCTCGTCAAGCGCCGCAGCCGGATGTAACTGACGGCACATCAGATTGGGCGCTGACGGTACGCCGGGGACCTTGTCATGGGAAGACAAAAAGCACGCCGGATCGGCGTGGGGCGGGGAAGGGTGTGAGTGGGAGCGGGATCGTGGCGCCGGAGCCGTGCTCTTCAGCCCGGCGCGGCGAGTTCGGCCCAGACCGTCTTGCCGGTCCCCTCCACGTTCCGCACGACCCCCCAGTCCAGGCACAGCCGCTGGACGATGAACATGCCATGGCCGCCGGGGCGTCCGGCGCGGTGCGGGGTGCGCGGCGCGGGCGTACCGGTGCCGAGGTCCACGACCTCGAGACGGAGCACTTTGGCGTTGCAGCTGACGCGCAGCTCCTCGGGGCCGTCGGCGTGCAGACAGGCGTTGGTGACCAGTTCGGAGACGACGAGCAGCACATCCTCGGCGGCGGCCCGGTGGTCGGCGGTCACCGCCGGAAGCCACCCCCAGTCGTGCAGCGCCTGGCGGGTGAAGTCGCGGGCGCGCGGCACGGCACCGCTGGCATCGATCAGATGGAGCCTGCGGATCTGACGGATGGGGCCGGCGGTCGGGGGGGCCGGTGGGGAAGCCGAAGCGGCGGGGCCGTCCGGGTCCGGGCCGCGGTCGCCCGGCGGGTACGGCCGGGTGGTGCTCATCAGCGCTTCACCTCACCGATTCACCGATTCAGGGTCAAGGGTTACCTGATCTCTTCAACAGTTTCAGCCTGTCTCCTGCCCGGCCATAGCGTGAGAACACCCACTACTTCCGCCCCATCGATGTGACGCGGGCAACGTCTCGATGACCCATCGATGACACGCCGGAAACAGGAGTGAGCCATGTCACTCGACAAGGGCGGCGTCAAGCGACTCATGCACGGTAAAGACGGCGTCCGCGCCCGTGATCTCGAACACCCGGGCAACGATCGGCAACATTCCGGCCAGGTGGACGCCACCGCCCGCGGCCTCGGCCTTGAGCCGCGCGCCGAGAAGGACATTGAGCCCGGTGGAGTCGCAGAACTCCAGCTTCGAGCAGTCCACCACCAGCCGGACACGTCCGCCCTCCACGCATTTCTCGAGCGGCTCGCGCAGCACCTCTGCGGTGTGGTGGTCCAACTCACCCACCGGCGTGACGACCGCACTCGCCCCGTGGTGCCGAACCTCGACCTGAAGTCGGCCCTTGCTGGCGCTGCCGACCATCCCGCGGTCCATCTGCGCACCTCTTCTGGCGTCTCGTTGCTTTCGATTGCGCGCATCGAACCCTACGCCTTCTACCCGCTGCTCTGGTAGCCGAACATTTCGCATAGTTCGGCAAATATGGACAACGTGGACTTGCCACTTGGTGGCCGATGCAGGTAGGCGTAGAGGGTCACATCCGCTTACGGCCCGGCTTTGGAGGCGCCGCTCACCGGAGCAGCACGTTATGGCACCGGCAGCCATATGCCGAAGAACGATGGAGGAGACTATGTCACCCCGCCTCGACGACACGCGTACCGAACCCTCGGGGAGTACTCGGACCACCGTTTCGTCGGCCCCCCTGCCCGAGCAGTTCACCCCCGACGTTGACGCCCCGGCGACCGTTGGCCATCTCTTCGATGAACTGCCGGAATTGTCTGATCTGCCGGAAATACCGCCTTATGACACGGTAGCACCGGTGGACGCGAGGGCTCTGTCGAAGACCCTCTTCGAACGCCTCGAGGTGCTGGAGGAAGGCACCCACGAGTACGCCTATGTGCGTAACACCCTGGTCGAGCTCAACTTGGCGCTGGTCAAGTTCGCCGCCTCCCGGTTCCGCTCCCGCAGCGAGCCGATGGAGGACATCGTCCAGGTCGGCACCATCGGCCTGATCAAGGCGATCGACCGCTTCGAGACCGGCCGGGGCGTGGAGTTCCCGACCTTCGCGATGCCGACGATCGTCGGTGAGATCAAGCGCTTCTTCCGCGACACCAGTTGGTCGGTGCGCGTGCCGCGGCGCCTCCAGGAGCTCCGTCTCGACCTGGCCAAGGCCGGCGACGAGCTGGCCCAGCGGCTCGACCGCGCCCCCACCGTCAGGGAGTTGGCCGAGCGGCTGGACATCAGCCCGGCCGAGGTCATCGAGGGCATGGCCGCGAGCAACGCGTACACCGCGAGCTCGCTGGACGCCCAGCCGGAGGAGGACGACTCCGAGGGCGCGCTGGCGGACCGGATCGGATACGAGGACCACGGGCTCGAAGGCATCGAGTACGTCGAGTCCTTGAAGCCGCTGATCGCCGATCTGCCTGCCCGCGACCGGAAGATCCTCTCCCTGCGCTTCGTGGCCAATATGACGCAGTCGGAGATCGGTGAGGAGCTGGGTATCTCCCAGATGCATGTCTCGCGGCTGCTGTCGCGCACCCTCCGTCGGCTCCGCAAGGGACTGATGATCGAGGAGTGACGCCTCCGCAGACGGATAAGGGCCCGCCCCCGGATCACCGGGACGGGCCCTTATCCGTGTGCCCCGCGCTTATGTGTCTCTGCCGTTATGCGTCTCTGTCGTTATGTGTCCCTGCCATTATGTGTCTCTGCCGTGCCGTCAGGTCAGGGTGCCCCCGTGCCACACCGCCGAGACCAGGGGCACGCCGGGGCGGTAGGCGAGGTGCACATGGGACGGGGCGTCCAGCAGCGCCAGATCGGCGCGGGCGCCCGGGCTCACCCGGCCCACGTCGGTACGGCGCAGGGCCCGCGCCCCACCGGCCGTCGCGGCCCACACCGCCTCGTCCGGCGTCATCCCCATCTCCCGTACGGCCAGGGCGACGCAGAACGGCATGGAGCTGGTGAAGGACGAGCCCGGGTTGCAGTCCGGGGACAGGGCGACCGTGACGCCCGCGTCGAGCAGCCGGCGCGCGTCCGGATAGGTCGAGCGGGTGGAGAACTCCGCCCCGGGGAGCAGGGTGGCCACCGTCTCCCCCTGGGCCAGCGCGTCGACGTCCTGCTCGGTCAGATGGGTGCAGTGGTCGGCGGAGGCGGCGCCCAGCTCGACCGCCAGTCGCACCCCGGGGCCGTAGGAGAGCTGGTTGGCGTGGACCCGCGGGATCAGCCCGCGCTCCTTGCCCGCGGTCAGGACGGCGCGGGCCTGGTCGCCGTCGAAGGCGCCCTGCTCGCAGAAGACATCGATCCAGCGGGCGTGCGGGGCGCAGGCGTCCAGCATCGGCCCGGTGACCAGATCCACGTACCCGGCCGGGTCGTCGGCGAACTCGGGGGCGACGATATGCGCCCCGAGGAAGGTCACCTCGTCGGTGTGGGCAGCGGCGATGGTCAGGGCACGGGCCTCGTCCTGCGAGGTCAGCCCGTAACCGGACTTGATCTCGACGGTCGTGGTGCCCTGGCGGCGCGCCTCGGCCACATAGCGGCCGACGTTGGCGTGCAGCACGTTGTTCGAGGCGGCGCGGGTGGCGGCCACGGTGGTGCGGATCCCGCCCGCGCTGTACGGGCGGCCGGACATCCGGGCGTTGAACTCCTCGGTCCGGTCGCCCGCGAAGACCAGATGGGAGTGGGAGTCCACAAAGCCCGGAATGGCGGCCCGGCCACCGGCGTCGACCCGGTTGTCGGTGGCGGGTGCTTTGCTGGACTCACCGACCCAGGCGATGCGGTCGCCGTCGATGACGACGGCCGCGTCCCGGATCAGACCGAGGGGGCCTTCACCGAGGGAGGGGTCATTGGTGACCAGAGTGGCGATGTCGGTAATGGCCGTCGTGGGCGTCGCGGTCGTCATCGTGGGGGTGCTCTCCTTCGTCGGCCGTGCCGGTAGCGGCCGGATCACGGTCCGTGCAGGGCTTCGATGGCCTCGGCCAGCGCTTGCGGCACACGCGGGACGAGCTGATGGGCGCCGTCCCGTACGACATGGCGGCCGCCGACCACGGTGTGCCGGACATCCGCGCTGGTCGCCGCGAATACGGCGGTCTCCGCGCCCAGCCGGGGCGGCGGCCCCGCGGTGCGCACCGAGTCCAGCGCGATCGTGGTGAGGTCGGCGAGCGCCCCCACCTCGATCCGGCCCGCCTCCGCGCCCCAGCCGAGCGCCGCATGACCGTCCGCGGTGGCGGCCCGCAGCAGCTGGGCCGCGGTCCAGTGGCCCCGGGCGCGGGTGCGCAGCCGCTCGTCGAGCTCCATGGCGCGGGCCTCCTCCAGGATGTCGATCACGGCATGGCTGTCGCTGCCCAGCGAGAGCGGTGAGCCCGCGCTCTGCAGCTCTACGGCCGGGCCGATCCCGTCGGCGAGGTCACGCTCGGTGGTCGGGCACATACAGACCCCGGTGGCGGCGTGGCCCAGCAGCCGGATGTCGCCCGGGGTGAGATGGGTGGCGTGCACGGCGGTGGTCCGCGGGCCCAGCACCCCGTGGTCGGCGAGCAGCCGGGTGGGGGTGAAGCCGTGTGCCTCCACACAGGCGTCGTTCTCCGCCGTCTGCTCGGAGAGGTGGACGTGCAGCGGCGCCGTCTGCTCGTCGGCCCAGCCGGACACGGTCGCCAGCTGGTCGACGGGGACGGCCCGCACCGAGTGGATCGCCGCGCCGATGCGGGTGTTCCCGTCGGCCTTCAGCCCGGAGACCCGCTCGGCCCAGGCTTCGGCCGTGCCGTCGGAGAAGCGCAGCTGGTGCTCGTTGGGCTCGGCCCCGAAACCGGAGGAGAGATAGCAGGTGTCGAGCAGGGTGATCCGGATACCGGCCTCGGCCGCGGCCGCGATCAGTGCCTCCCCCATCGCGTTGGGGTTGCCGTAGCGGGCGCCGCCGGGTGCGTGGTGGAGGTAGTGGAACTCCCCGACGCAGGTGATCCCGGCCATGGCCATCTCGGCGTAGACGGCACGGGCCAGCTCGAAGTAGCTGTCCGGGGTCAGCCGGTCGGCGACCCCGTACATCACCTCGCGCCAGGTCCAGAAGGAGTCCGGCGCGCCCTTGCGCTGCTGCTGGTCGGCCTGGCCGTTCGCCTCGTCTCCGGTCTCGCCTCCCGGCTCGCCGTTCGCCCGGTCACCCGCCCTGCCGTCCGCCTGGACGACACCGCGCAGGGCCCGGTGGAAGGCGTGGCTGTGGGCGTTGGCCAGGCCGGGGAGCGTCAGACCGCGGAGTGTGACGGACCCGGCCGGTGGCCGCGGACTCCCGGGCACCACCGCCGTGATCCGCCCATTGGCCGCGGCCACGATCACCACGTCCGACCGCACGCCTCCGTCCACCCAGGCGTGCTCCGCCCAGTACGTCTGCGCCGTCAGTGACACGCCAGGCCCTCCAGTACCTCCGCGAGCGCGGCCACACCGGCGAGGCAATCGTCCTCGCCCGCCGTCTCCGCGGGTGAATGCGAGACGCCGGTGGGGTTCCTTACAAACAGCATGGCCGTCGGAACCGACGCGGACAAAATGCCGGCGTCGTGCCCGGCCCCGGTGGGGAGGGTCGGGACGCCGCCGAGCAGGCCCGAGAGCTGGTCACGGAGGTCGTGGGCGAACTCGACGACCGGGGTGAAGGACTCCCGGGTGACCCGGACGTCCACCCCGTCCCGCTGTCCGCGCTCGACCGCGGCGCGCTCGATCTCGCCGACCACGGTGGCCAGGGTCTCCTCGTCGGCGGCGCGCGAGTCCAGCCAGCCGCGGACCAGGCTCGCGATCGCGTTGACCCCGTTGGGCTCGACGCTGACCTTGCCGAAGGTCGCCAGCGCCCCGGCGAGCTTCGCCTTCTTACGGGCCGCGAGGACGGTGTTGGCGTAGGTGAGCATCGGATCGCGGCGGTCCTCGATCCGGGTCGTCCCGGCGTGGTTGGCCTCGCCGTGGAAGTCGAACCGCCAGCGGCCGTGCGGCCAGATCGCGGAGGCGACGCCCACGGGGTCATTTGTGTCGGCGAGGGCGCGCCCCTGCTCGATGTGGAGCTCTACGAACGCGCCGATGCGGGCCAGTCGCTCCGGGTCCGGTCCGATCGCCTCCGGGTCGTATCCGGCGCGTTCCATCGCCTGGGGGAGGCTCAGCCCGTCCGCGTCGCGGAGGGCGTGCGCCTGCGCGACGCTGAGCTGCCCGCTCGTCAGCCGGGAGCCGACGCAGGCCAGCCCGAAGCGGGCGCCCTCCTCGTCGCCGAAGTTGACGATGGCGAGCGGTTTGGTGGGGCGGGCGCCCCGTGCTCGTAGCTCGTCGAGGGCGGCGAAGGAGGAGACGACGCCCAGCGGGCCGTCGAAGGCGCCGCCGTCGGGGACGGAGTCGAGGTGGGAGCCGGTGACGATGGCGTCTCCGGCTTCCGGGTCGCCGAGCCAGGCCCATTGGTTGCCGTTGCGGTCCACGTCGTAGGTGAGGCCGCGGTTTTGGGCTTGTTCCTTGAACCACGTTCTGCAGTCGGCGTCCGCGTCTGTCCATGCGTAGCGGCGGTAGCCGTTTGTCGTTGTGTTGCGGCCGATGGGGGCCAGGTCGCGCCACATGTCGTGGAACGACGCGCTGGTGGTGGGGGGTGCGCCCACTGTGCTCCGAGCCTCCGTTTCGTGCGCGGGTGCGGGCCGGTGGGTGGGTTGTGCCCACCCGTTCCGCCCCGCGGAACGATTGCCCACAACGGTCACTTATCCGTCTCCCTCATGGGGATCCGGACGTTTCGTTCTTCGGCTACCTCGTCCGCTCGGTCGTAGCCTGCGTCCACGTGGCGGATGACGCCCATGCCGGGGTCGTTCGTCAGGACGCGGCGGATCTTCTCGCCCGCCAGCGCCGTGCCGTCGGCGACCGTGACCTGGCCCGCGTGGATCGAGCGGCCCATGCCGACGCCACCGCCGTGGTGGATGGAGACCCAGGAGGCGCCCGAGGCGACGTTGACCATGGCGTTGAGCAGCGGCCAGTCGGCGATCGCGTCCGAGCCGTCCAGCATGGCCTCGGTCTCGCGGTACGGGGAGGCCACCGAGCCGCAGTCCAGGTGGTCGCGGCCGATCGCCAGCGGTGCGGCGAGCGTGCCGTCGGCGACCATCTCGTTGAAGCGCTCGCCCGCCTTGTCGCGCTCGCCGTAGCCGAGCCAGCAGATACGGGCGGGCAGCCCCTGGAAGTGGACCCGCTCCTTCGCCATCTTGATCCAGCGGGCCAGCGACTCATTCTCCGGGAAGAGCTCCAGGATCGCCTTGTCCGTGGCCGCGATGTCCTTCGGGTCGCCGGACAGGGCCGCCCAGCGGAACGGGCCCTTGCCCTCGCAGAAGAGCGGCCGGATGTAGGCGGGGACGAAGCCGGGGAAGGCGAAGGCGCGCTCGAAGCCCGCCAGCTTGGCCTCGCCGCGGATGGAGTTGCCGTAGTCGAAGACCTCGGCGCCCGCGTCCATGAAGCCGACCATGGCCTCGACGTGCCGGGCCATGGACTCGCGCGCCCGCTGGGTGAAGTCGGCGGGCTTCTCGGCGGCGTACGAGGCCATCTCGTCGAAGTCCACGCCGACCGGCAGATACGACAGCGGGTCGTGGGCGCTGGTCTGGTCGGTGACGATGTCGATCGGGGCGTTCATCGCGAGGAGCTGCGGGACCAGCTCGGCCGCGTTCCCCAGCACGCCGATCGACAGGGGGCGCCGGGCGTCCCGGGCCTCGGTCGCGAGCTGGAGCGCGTGGTCCAGGCTGTCGGCGCGGACGTCCAGGTAGCGGTGTTCGATACGGCGCTCGATGGCGCGCGGGTCGCAGTCGACGCAGATCGCGACGCCGTCGTTCATCGTGACCGCCAGCGGCTGGGCGCCGCCCATGCCGCCGAGGCCCGCGGTGAGGGTGATCGTCCCGGCCAGGGTGCCGCCGAACTTCTTCGCGGCGACCGCGGCGAAGGTCTCGTACGTGC
The DNA here is from genome assembly GCF_016741935.1 of Streptomyces endocoffeicus. Taxonomy (GTDB): domain Bacteria; phylum Actinomycetota; class Actinomycetes; order Streptomycetales; family Streptomycetaceae; genus Streptomyces; species Streptomyces endocoffeicus. The sequence continues at coordinate 12,237 of NZ_JAERRG010000039.1, forward strand.
CCTGGAGGATGCCCTGGGTGCCGATGTAGATCCAGGAGCCCGCGGTCATCTGGCCGTACATGGTCAGGCCCAGCGCCTCCAGGCGGCGGAACTCCTCCCAGTTGGCCCAGTCGCCGACCAGGTTGGAGTTGGCGATCAGCACCCGCGGCGCCCACTCGTGGGTCTGCATGACGCCCACGGGGCGGCCCGACTGGACCAGCATCGTCTCGTCCTGCTTCAGCGTGCGCAGGGTGCGGACCATGGCATCGAACGAGCGCCAGTCGCGGGCCGCCTTACCGGTGCCGCCGTATACGACGAGCTTGTCCGGGTGCTCGGCGACCTCCGGATCGAGATTGTTCTGCAGCATCCGCAGGGCGGCTTCCTGCTGCCACCCAAGGGCGCTGAGCTCTGCACCACGCGGCGCTCGTACGGGTCGCGGTCCTGTCATGGGCCAAGCCTCCCTGTGCCATCAACTGGTTCGACTGCGTCGACCGCATCGGCTGGATCGAGTTATTCACATCTTGATGCCGATGAATATGACTAGTCAATACCGTGGGGCTCCGCATACGTCCAGGCATACGCCCCGGCATGGGCCCCGGCATACGCCCAGGTGGTTCAGCGGCGCGGGCGCACCGTGCCGGTCGCGGCCAACCCGCCCCGGACCGCGGGGTAGCGGGATAGCGTCAACAGGTCGCGTCCCCACGCCCGCCGAGGAGCCCTTCGTGTCCCTCCCCGCCACCCACCGTGAGGTCCGTCTGGCGGCCCTGCCCGATGGGGAGCTCACCCCCGGCCACTTCGAGGTCGTCACCGCTCCCGTCCCCACCCCCGGCCCCGGTCAGGTGCTGGTGCGCAACCGGCTGATGAGCGTCGCCGCCGTGATGCGCCCGCTCACGCTCGCCGACCCGGACGCCTTCGGCCTCCCCCAGCTGCTGCACAAGGCCGGCGAGGTGATGCGGGGCGCGGCCCTCGGCGAGGTGGTCCGGGCGCCGGGCACGGATCTCGCCCCCGGGACCCTCGTCCGCCACCGCGCGGGCTGGCGCGAGTACGCGGTCCTGAACGCCCCCGAGGTGTCGCCCGTCGACCCCGATGTGCTGCCGGACCCCGCCGCCCATCTCTCACAGGGGTTCACCGCCTGGCTGGGGGTGGTGCGCGGGGCCGGGGTGCGGCGCGGCGACACGGTGTTCGTCACCGGCGCGGCGGGCGGCGTGGGCTCCCTGGCCGGGCAGTTCGCCCGGCTGCACGGCGCCGAGCGGGTCATCGGCTCCACCGGCTCCCGGCACAAGGCCGACCGGCTGACGCGGGAGCTGGGCTATGACGCGGTCGTCCTTCGCGGTGCCGGATCGATCGAGGAGCGGCTGCGCACGGCCGCCCCCGACGGCATCGACGTCCTCTTCGACACCGTCGGCGGCGAGCAGCTGCGGGCCGCCCTGGCGCTGGCCCGCCGCAACGCCCGGTTCGCCCTGGTCGGGGCGCTGGCCGCGCAGCTGTCCGACGACGCGCTGGCCCCGACCGCGATCAGCACCCTGGCCCTGATCACCCGGAGCGTCACGCTGCGCGGCATCAGCGCGGTGGACCACCAGGACGCCATGCCCGCGTACCTGAGCGAGTTCGGCCGGGCGCTGCGCGAGGGCGCGCTCACCTACCCGTACACCCGGCTGACGGGGATCGAGCAGGCGCCCGGCGCGCTGTGCGAGCTGGTGGCGGGCCGCCACCTCGGGGCGGTGCTGGTGGAGCTGTAGGGCGGGTCGGCCGGGCTCCCGTTGCCGGGCTGCTGGGGCCGCGCTCCCCGCGACCGCACGCCCCCGCCCCCGGAGCGCCCCCGCAGAGCTGGTCCGCGGCCGCTCCGGATGGTTGGCTGAAAGCATGACGTCGAAAGCGGTTGCGATGGCCACCCGGCGCGAACAGGCCGTACGGGCGGCCGTGGAGCAGCGGCTGCTGGGCCCGGACCAGCCCGTCGTGGGGCTGCTGGACGTGGCCGGGATCCGCGCCGCGGCCGCCGGGCTGCGCGCGGCCTTCGAGGAGGTCGTCGCGCCCGGCACCCCCATCCTGCACGCCTTCGCGGTCAAGGCCGCCGCGCTCGTCCCCGTCCTGCGGCTGCTCGCCGACGAGGGCCTGGGCTGCGAGGTCGCCAGCCCCGGCGAGCTGGCGCTGGCCCGCGCGGCGGGGGTGACGCCCGACCGGATCGTCCTGGACTCCCCCGCCAAGACCGCCGCTGAGCTGCGCGAGGCCCTCGACCTGGGCATCGCCGTCAACGCCGACAACCCCCAGGAGCTGGAACGGCTCGACGCGCTGGTGGGGCACCGCGCGGCCCCGCCCCCGCCCCTGGGCCTGCGGGTCAACCCCCAGGTGGGCGGCGGCAGTATCGACGCGATGAGCACGGCCACCGCGACCTCCAAGTTCGGCGTCGCCCTCCAGGACCCGGGGGCGCGCGCCTGGGTCCTGCGCGCCTTCGCCGAGCGCCCCTGGCTGACCCGGCTGCACGCGCACGTCGGCTCCCAGGGCTGTCCGCTGGAGCTGATGGCGGCGGGGATACGGGCGGCCTACGAACTGGCCGAGGAGATCAACGAGGCGGTCGGCCGGCAGCAGATCGACGCCCTCGACATCGGCGGCGGCCTCCCGGTGAACTTCGCCTCCGACGAGGTCACCCCCGGCTACCGGGAGTACGCCCAGCTGCTGCGCGCCACCGTGCCGGGGCTCCTCGACGGGCGGTACAAGCTGGTGACCGAGTTCGGGCGGTCCCTGCTCGCCAAGTCCGGCCTGGTGCTGGCCCGGGTCGAATACGCCAAGTCCGCGGGCGGCCGCCCGATCGCGGTCACCCACGCGGGCGCCCAGCTCGCCACCCGTACGGTCTTCGCCCCGGAGGCCTGGCCGCTGCGCGTCCTGGCCTACGACGCGGAGGGCCGCCCCAAGGCGGAGACCGGCGACGGCCCGGTCCCCCAGGACATCGCCGGTCCCTGCTGCTTCGCGGGCGACCTGGTCGCGCGCGACCGGCCGCTGCCGGAGCTGGCGTCGGGCGACCTGGTCGCCCTGCTGGACACCGGCGCGTACTACTTCTCCAACCACTTCGCGTACAACAGCCTGCCCCGCCCGGGGATCTACGGCTTCGACGCGACGAGCGCCGATGTGCGCTTCGCGACGGTACGGGAGCCCCAGACGGTGGACGAGATCGTGGCCGAGAGCGGCGCGCAGCACGCGCTGGGTCTGAGCCGTCTGCGGTAGGGCGCGGGGCGCCCGGGCTGTCGGGCTCGGGCTGTGGGGCTCGGGCTGTGGGGCTCCGAAGTCCGCCGTACGGAAGTCCGCCGTACACGTGACGCTTTCGTCTGGGCCGGCGTTGATTGAGCATCGGGGCAGGTGGGGGCGGGCGCGGGCCGCGTCGCCGACCACCGGCCGGTGGGGGCGAAGCCCGGTGGCGGCCTCTGTGACCTGGAGCCGAGGCCGTTGCCGGACTGCGGGTCCGGACGGGCCGGTGGGCGCGTCATGCGTCGTGCCGGGTGGGGTACCCCCTTCAAGAAAACACTTGATCTGGCGCAACTAATTTGTCAAACGTTTTCGAGAGGGGTACCCCAACCCCCCGCAGTCCGGATCGGCGCGAAGCCCGCGCCGGAGGGGCGCCGCGACTCGGCCCGCCCCCACCGGCCGACCGCCGGCGACGGGCCCCGGCCAGGGCACCCCCGGCCCCATGCTCAAATGCGCCGAAGGCGCGAGACGGCGCCGCACCCACCCACACCGCGCGACCCCGCCGGGGTCAGCCCACACCGCACAACCCCGCTGGGGCACCCCACACCGCGCAACCCCGCCGGAGTCAGCCCGAAAAGCCGGGGGCACCCCTCAGCGCGCAGCAGCCGCAGCCGCAGCCACCCGAGAGCGCCGGGCGCCACCCGGCCCCGCGTCACCGGCCACGATCCCCGTCGTCTGGTAGCCGTCCACCGCCTTGCCCGCGGGCCGCCCCCGAGCGACCCGCTCCGTGCGCACCCACAGCAGCGCGTCGTGCGCGCGCTCCCAGCGGCCCAGCCACAGCGCCTTGGCCCACAGCCCGGCGCCGAGCCCCGCCAGCAGCATTCCGCCCGCCGCCGGAACGGCGAAGGACGAGCCCATCGCGGCGAGGAAGGCCGGCAGCAGCCACCACCGCAGGGCGCGCCGCCGGGTCCGTACGGTCACCGCGCGGTCCTGGAGGAAGACCGCCTTGCCCGCGCGCGAGGCATCGCGCGCCAGTTCCAGATATCGCTTGCGGCGCGCCATGAACACCGCGATCCCCGCGAGCAGGAAGAGCGCCGCCCCGGCGAGCACTCCGATCCGGCGCCCGGTCAGCCCCGGCACCAACGCCCCGATCCCCGCGGCCAGCACACCGGGCCACCACAGCCACCCCGCGGGAGCCCTCACGATCACCGCCACCCGAGCCAGCGCATACGCCCCGCGCCCCACGACCGACCTCCTCACCCCAGGTGAATCCCGGAAGAAATCCCTGTCGAATCGAGGAATCTAGCCAGGATGCCTGAGAATTCGGTGAGAGGAACGGGGGTTGGCACACAGAGGGGGTCGGCAGACAGAGAGGGTCGGCACACAGAGGTTGGCACACAGCGCGGCCCCGGAAGCCCGGCTCACTCCACGAACAGCCCCCGCTCCGAGGCCTTCGCGTCGAACTCCTCCAGCCGCGCCTGCGCGTCCGGCAGCGCGTCGCACATCGCCTCCAGCAGCACCCGCCCCAGCAGCATCGGCGCACACGCGGTGTCGAAGGCCAGGCCCGTACCGACCGCCGCCGGCAGCAGCAGATCGCTGTGGCGGGCGACCGGGGCGAAGGCGCTGTCGGCGACGGTGACCACGGTCAGGCCCGCCTCCCGGGCGTACTCCAGACCCTCCACGACCTCGCGCGGATGCCGCGGCAGCGCGAAGCACAGCAGCGCCGTGGCGCCCGCGCGCTTCGCCGCGTCCACGCGGTCGTCGAGCATCGTGCCGCCCTCGTCGAGCAGCCGGACGTCCGGATGGACCTTGCGCGCGAAGTAGCTGAAGCCGCGGGCCTGCGCGGAGGCGGCGCGCAGCCCGAGGACCGGCAGCGGACGGGAGTCGGCGAGCAGCCGGCCGGCGCGGACGACGGGGGCGGGGTCGGCCAGCAGCGCGGCGAGATGGCGCAGATTGTCGATCTCGGACTGCACGGCCTGCTGGTACTCGTTGTACGACCCCGCGTCCGCCTCCGGCTCGGCGGGGGCGACATCGCGCAGGTGCTTGCGCAGCGCCGGATAGCCGTCGAAGCCGAGGGCGACCGCGAAGCGGGTCACGGACGGCTGGCTGACGCCCGCGAGCTCGGCCAGCTCGACGCTGGAGAGGAACGGCGCGTCCGCGGCGCGCCGCACCATGCAGTGGGCGATCCGCCGCTGGGTCGGGGTCAGCCGGTGGCCTTCGAAGAGCGCCTGCAGCCGGGCGGCGGTCGAGGTACTGGAAGCGGCCGGGACGCCCGGCACCCCCGCCGACACCGCCGGCACCGCCGTGACGTCCTCGTCCACCCGCGTCACCCGCGCACCGCCCACCCCGTCGCCCACCCCATGGTCCGTACTCATCACGTCCTCCTGACCCTCGTACCCTCGTCCCTCAGGCCCCCGCCAGCCGGTCGAGCAGACGCGCGGCCACCGCCACATCCTCCGTCAACGGCCGGTCCTCCATCCGCGGATCGAGCACTTCCGACGCCAGGGCGAAGGCCGCACCGGCCGGGAGCTCCGGGTCCGGCTCAAGACCGCGCTGGCGCAACGCCCGTACGGCTGCCACGAGTTCACAGCCCAGCACCAGCCGGTAGTGGTCGGCCACCCGGAGCGTCTGGCGGGCGCCGAGCGAGGCGAAACTGGCCTGTTCCTCCACGCCGCGCGAGAGCACGGCGTGGCCCAGCGAGGCGGGGTGGGAGACCGCGCGCATCTCGCCGAGGGCCGCCCCCGCCGCGTATTCGAGGATCATCACGCCCGAGCTCGCGGGCGCGGCGTCGCCGAGGAAGGGGCGCAGCCGGGTGAAGTCGGGTTCGCTGAGCGCGGCGAGCCGGGCGGTGGAGAGCCGGGCGGTCTGCAGCGCGGCGAGCCGGAAGTGGTCCAGGGCGAGTGCGGTGTGCGCGGCGTAGAAGTTGCCGTGGTGGTAGGCGGCCTCGTCGGTGGAGCTGATCAGCGGGTTCTCGGCGGCGGCGTTGAACTCGACGGCCAGCACCCGCTCCAGCGCGTCCGCCGCGTCCAGCGCCGGTCCGTGGATCTGCGGCAGACAGCGGAAGCCGTACGGGTCCTGTATGCGGCCCAGCGGCGGGGTGGGCCGGGGCGGGGCGCCGAGCAGGGCGCGCATCCGGGCGGCGGCCGCGACGGAGCCGGGGTGCGGCCGGGACGCGTGGACGGGTTCGGCGTACGCCTCGTACGAGCCGCCGACCGCGATCAGCGAGAGCGCGGCTACGGCGAGTGAGGCGGACAGCAGCCGCCGCAGCTCGGCGAGGGCGAGCGCGGACTGGCCCAGGGTGAGGGCGTTGCTGCTGATGAGCGCCAGGGCGTCGTTGCTGTCGAGCGTGATGGGGTCGGGGGCGCGACGGCCCGGGGCGGCCTCGGTGAGGTCCCAGGGGTGCTCGCCGACGAGCGCGAGACCGGTCTGGGCGAGCGCGGCGAGGTCCCCGGTGCCGACCGCGCCGTATTCGTTGATCACTGGGTGGGCGCCGCTGTCGAGGCCCTCGACGAGCGCGGTGACGACGGCGGGGCGCAGCCCGGCGCCACCCGCCAGCAGCTGATTGGCGCGGACGGCCATCATGGCGCGCACCTCGCGGCCGGGCAGCTGTGCGCCGATCGCGCCGGCGTGGCTGCGCAGCAGCCGCAGCCCATGGTCGGAGTCGGCCGGGCCGACGTCCTCGGTGCGGTTCGCGCCGACACCGGTGCTGCGCCCGTAGACGCGGCCGGTGGCCGCGAGCCGGTCCGCGGTCTCCCAGGCGCGCTCGGCCAGGGCGAGCGCGGTGGGATCGGGCGCGGCGGGCCGGCTGAGACGGTCGGCCAGGCGCGCGACATCCACGACGCGTAGGCTCCGGCCGTCCAGCGTGATCCGCGGGCCGGCACCGTCGGTGCCGTCGGCCGCCGCGTGATCAGCATCCAGCATGTGAGACAACATCCAGGGCAACCCCTCTCGAACACGCCCTTTCTGGGCCATCCGCCCAGCTTTCCGTCCACATCGCGAGCAGAAGTAACCGGTGATTAACGCAGACCTCTTGACTTCTATTCACTCGACTATGACTGTGCATGACTATATGCAGACAGGGCAAGGGGAAGCGGATGATCAGCTTCAAGGACGTCAGTAAGCACTACCCGAACGGCACCACCGCGGTGGATCGCCTCAGTCTCGAACTCCCGGAAGGGGGCATCACCGTTCTTGTCGGCACCTCGGGCTGCGGCAAGACCACCACCCTCCGCATGGTCAACCGCATGGTCGAGCCGAGCAGCGGCACGGTGAGCGTGGGCGGGCGTGATGTCCTGCGAGCGGACGCCGCCGAGCTGCGGCGCGGGATCGGCTATGTGATCCAGCAGGCCGGGCTCTTCCCGCACCGCACGATCCTCGACAACATCGCCACCGTCCCGCTGCTGCTGGGCTGGGGCCGCCGCAAGGCGCGGGCCCGCGCGGCCGAGCTGCTGGAGCTCGTCGGACTGCCCGCCGACTCCGGCAAGCGCTACCCGCACCAGCTCTCGGGCGGTCAGCAGCAGCGCGTCGGGGTCGCCCGCGCGCTGGCCGCCGATCCGCCGGTGCTGCTCATGGACGAGCCGTTCGGAGCGGTCGACCCGGTCGTACGGACCCAGCTCCAGAACGAGCTGCTGCGGCTCCAGAGCGAGCTGCGCAAGACGGTCGTCTTCGTCACCCACGACATCGACGAGGCCGTACGCCTCGGCGACCGCATCGCGATCTTCCGCACCGGCGGCCATCTCGTGCAGTGCGCACCCCCCGCCGAGCTGCTGGCGAGCCCCGCCGACGACTTCGTGGCGGGCTTCCTGGGCGCCGAGCGCGGGCTGAAGCTGCTCTCGCTGTCCACCCTCGCCGACGTGGAGCGGCAGCCCGCGCCCGCCGACGGGCAGCGCTGGCGGCTGGTCACCTCCGAGCGCGGTGAGCCGCTGGGCTGGCGCGACACCGAGGGGCCGGAGGGCGACCGGGCCCCGCTGCTGCCGGTGCGCCCGCTGCGGGACGGCGACTCGCTGCTCACCGCCCTGGACGAGTCGCTGGCCTCCCCCGCCGGTCTGGTGGCCCGCGTGGACGCCGACGGGGTGCTCACCGGGGTCACCGGGCGCGACGCGATCCATGAGTACGCGGGGCAGCGCCACGCGGAGGCGGGCCGCGCGGCCGCCCGCAAGAACGCAGCCGCCGAGGACTCCGAGGCAGCAGCGGACTCCGAGGCGGAAGCGGACCCGAAGAGCTCCGACACGAGCGTGACCGCATGACCATCGACTGGGGCTGGTTCCCCGACCATCAGTCCGACCTGGTCACGCTCACCCTGGACCACCTCTCCACCGCCGTCCCCGCCGTCCTCTTCGGACTGCTGATCGCACTCCCGCTGGCCGTGGTCGCCCACCGGGTGCGCCCGCTGCGCGGACTCCTGCTCGGGCTCTCGAACATCCTGTTCACGATCCCCTCCATCGCGATCTTCGTCCTGCTGCTGCCGGTCACCGGCCTCACCCGCACCACCGCCATCACAGGGCTGACCATCTACACCCTGGTCGTGCTGTTGCGGAACACCGTCGAGGGCCTCGACAGCGTCCCCACCAAGGTCCGCGAGGCGTCCACCGCGATGGGCTCCCGCCCGCTGCGCACCCTGCTCACCGTCGAGCTGCCGCTCGCCTTCCCGGTGATCATGGCGGGCGTACGGGTCGCCACGGTGATGGCGATATCGCTGGTCAGCGTGGCCAGCTACATCGGGTACGGCGGCCTCGGCCAGCTGTTCACCGACGGCTTCCAGCGCAACTACCCCACCCCCGTCGTGGCCGGAGTCATCCTGTCCCTGGTACTGGCGCTGGTCGCGGACGCCGTGCTGGTCACCATCCAGTGGCTGTGCACCCCGTGGCTGAGGAGGCGTGCCTGACATGCTCGAACTACTCCAGAACCTCCTCCGCTGGCTGACCAGCGGCTCCCAGTGGTCCGGGCCCGACGGCATCGCCACCCGCCTGCTGGAGCACGTCCAGTACTCGCTGCTGGCCACCCTGGTCGCCGCCGCCATCGCCCTCCCGGTCGGGCTGCTCATCGGGCACACCGGACGCGGCGCGTTCCTCGCCATCAACCTCTCCGGCTTCGGACGGGCCCTGCCGACCGTCGGCCTGGTCACCCTGGTCTTCCTGGCCAGCGGGCTGAGCATGTGGCCGGTGTACATCTCGCTGGTCGCCCTCGCGGTCCCGGTGATCGTCACCAATACGTACGCGGGCATGGCCGCCGTCGACCCCGAGGTCAGGGACGCGGCGCGGGGCCAGGGCATGCGCTGGTACCAGGTGCTGTTCCAGGTCGAGCTGCCGCTCGCGCTGCCGCTGATCATGACCGGGCTGCGGCTGGCCTGCGTCCAGGTCGTGGCCACCGCCACCATCGCCGCGTACGTCAGCTTCGGCGGGCTCGGCCGCTACGTCTTCGACGGGCTCGCCCAGCGCGACCTGGTGCAGGTGCTGGGCGGAGCGGTGCTGGTCGCCGTGCTGGCCATCGCCCTGGACCTGGCGCTGGCCGGAGTGCAGCGCCTGCTGTTCCGCAACCGTCCCCCGCGCGCCCACGCGCACTGAGCGCCCCCACCCGACTTCACCCCAAGGCCACTCAGCACCCCCACCGACTCAGCGACTTCACTCCGAACTCCGATCCGAGGAGACGACCCCATGAACCGCAGGAAACTGCTCGGCGGCCTGCTCGCCGGCGCCTCCGTGCCCACGCTCGCCGCCTGTAGCGGCGGCGTCACCTCGCTCAAGGGCGACGGCGGCAGCGGGGGCTCGGGCGGCGGCAGCAGCCTGGGCGGGCTGGTCATCGGCACCGCCAACTTCACCGAGAACCAGCTGCTGGGCTACCTCTACGCCGAGGCGCTGAAAGGCGCGGGCATCAAGACGAGCGTGCGGCCCAACCTCGGCTCCCGAGAGATCGTCATACCCGCCCTCCAGCAGGGCGATATCGATCTGCTCCCCGAGTACCAGGGCAATCTGCTGCTCCACTTCGACGACAAGGCCCCCCAGACCGAGGCTGGCGACCTCCAGAACGCCCTCACCGTCGCCCTCCCCAGCGGCCTGGAGGCCCTGTCGTACGCGGCAGCCGAGGACAAGGACGTCTTCTGCGTCACCCGCGAAGCCGCCCGGAAGCACGGGCTGCGCAGCTTCGCCGACCTCGCCAAGCAGAACGGCAAGCTGGTCTTCGGCGGCCCGGCCGAGGACAAGAACCGCGTGGTCGGCCTGGTCGGCCTCAAGGACCGCTACGGCGTGACCTTCAAGGAGTTCAAGGCCCTCGACGCCTCCGGGCCCCTGGTGAAGGGCGCGTTGAAGAAGGGCGATGTGGACGTCGCCAACCTCTTCTCCACCGACCCCGACATCGAGGCCAACGACTGGGTGATCCTCGCGGACCCCAAGGCGCTCATCCCCGCCCAGCACATCGTGCCCGTGGTCCGCACCGCCAAGGCCGACGCCAAGGTCCGCAAGGCCCTGGCCCGCCTCGGTGGCGCCCTCACCACCCAGGAACTGGCCCGGCTCAACAAGCTGGTGAGCAACGACAAGAAGGACCCGGACCGGGTCGCCGCCGACTGGGCGGCCAAGAACGGCCTCACGAAGAAGTAGCGGCAGGAGCACCGTATGCCCGACACCCCGGACTCGCCCGACTCCTCGCACTCGCCCGACTCCTCGCACTCGCCCGACTCCTCGCACTCGCCCGACTCCTCGCACTCGCTGGACTCGCTGGACTCGCTGGTCGAAAAGCGCTCGATCGACGTCGTCCCGGACACGGAACGCCATGGCACCGCCTTCAGCCAGTTCACTCTGTGGCTCGGCGCCAACCTCCAGATCACCGCCGTCGTGACCGGCGCCCTGGCCGTGGTCTTCGGCGCCGCCGCCCTCTGGGCGATCATCGCCCTGCTGATCGGCAACCTGCTCGGGGGAGCCGTCATGGCGCTCCACTCCGCCCAGGGACCGCGGCTCGGCCTACCCCAGATGATCTCCTCCCGGGCCCAGTTCGGGGTCCGGGGCGCGATCGTCCCGCTGCTGCTGGTCATCGTCATGTACGTGGGCTTCTTCGCCAGCGGCAGCGTGCTCGCGGGGCAGGCGGTCGGCGAGCTCACCCATCTCGGCGACACCACCGGGATCGTCCTCTTCGCCCTCGTCACCGCCGTGGCGGCCGCCGTCGGCTACCGCCTGATCCACACCCTCGGCCGGATCGCGGGCGTCATCTGCGCCCTGGCCTTCGTCTATCTGGGCATCCGGCTGCTGGATCGCACCGACCTGGCCACCCTCCTCCACGACCGGACCTTCGACTTCCCGCTCTTCCTCCTCGCGGTGTCGCTGTCCGCCTCCTGGCAGCTCGCCTTCGGCCCGTACGTCGCCGACTACTCCCGCTATCTGCCGCGCGCCACCTCCGCGAAGGCCACCTTCTCCTGGACCCTCGCCGGCACCGTCCTGGGCTCCCAGTGGTCCATGACCTTCGGCGCCCTCGCGGCCGCCGCGGCCGGCCACGCGTTCGTCGGCCACGAGGTCTCGTACATCGTCGGCCTCGGCGGCGGCGCGGCCCTGATCACCTCGCTGCTCTACTTCGTCATCGCCCTCGGCAAGCTGACGATCAACGTCCTCAACACCTACGGCGGCTTCATGTCGATGGTGACCAGCGTCAGCGGCTTCCGCGGCCGCGCCACCCTCTCCCCGCGCGGCCGGGCCGCCTACATCGCCGGGATCATGGTCGCGGGCACGGCGGTCGCGCTGCTCGGCAAGGACAGCTTCCTGTCCTCCTTCAAGGACTTCCTGCTGTTCCTGCTGACCTTCTTCACCCCGTGGAGCGCGATCAACCTCGTCGACTACTACACCATCGCCAAGGAGCGCTACGACATCCCCGCCCTCAGCGACCCGAACGGCCGCTATGGCGCCTGGCGCTGGAAGGCGCTGACCACCTACGCCCTCGGCGTCCTCGCCCAACTCCCCTTCCTGTCCACCGCCTTCTACACCGGCCCCTTCGTCGCCCCCCTGGGCGGCGCGGACATCTCCTGGCTCATCGGCCTGGCCGTCCCCGCCGCCGTCTACTGGCTCCTGGCCCACCGCGACACCGCCCACGTCCCGGACCACATGATCCTCACCCGGGAGCCCGCACCGGGCCGCCCGCACGTCACCGAATCCGGGTGAGCGGGCCTCCCAAAGGTGTTCCCTATCGCGCGAGGGCGGCGGAGACGCGTTCGCGCAGTGCGACTGCCCGGGGGTCGTCGTACGAGGCGAGCGCCCTCAGGGCCTCGGCCCAGTGCCGCCGCGCCTCCTCGGCCTCTCGCAGCACACCGGCGAGACCGTCGAGGGAGAGCGCCGTGTGCCACAGGTCGCCCAACTCCCGGTGGGTCGCCGCGGCGCGGCGGTGGAATTCGGCCGCCTCGCCGGGCCGCCCGAGCCGCCGGTACGTCTCCCCCGCACCGTCCCACGCCCGCGCCTCCCGCGCCCGGTCGCCGAGGCGTCGCTGGAGGGAGGCGGCGCGCTGGAACGAGACCAGGGCGGCGTCGAACGCACCGTTGGCCTGCTGCGCCCGGCCCAGCTCCAGCAGCCAGTACCCCTCCCACATGTGGTTGCGGTGGGTGAGGGCGATGTCCAGCGCGCCCTGTGCGGACCGCAGCGCCTCCTCCGGCTGCCCACTCTCCCGCTGAACGGCGCTCAGGATGCGCAGCGCGTTGCCCTCACCGCCCTGGTTGCGCAGCTCACGGTGCATCTCCAGGGCCCGCAGCACAAAGCCGGACGCCTCTTCCGGCCGGGCCAGCTCGTACGTCACCTCGGCGAGATTCGCCAGCACGACGGCCTCCCACTGAGCGGCGCCCAACTCCCGGAAGAGCGCCGCCGCCTGCTCGAACCGGTCCTTCGCCGCCTCCAGCCCGCGTCCCCGCAAGTGGATCAGCCCGATGTCATTCAGCGAGAGCGCCTCCCCGAGCCGGTCGCCGGTCTCCCGGCGTGCGGCGAGGGCACCCTGGTGGTACTCGGCCCCCTCGGCGAGGCGATGCGACTGCGTACAGGCCATTCCCAGGCTCTCCAGAAGCTCGGCCTCCGCGGTGCGGTCGCCCAGCCTGCGGGCGGCACGCAGTCCGACGCGGCCCATGGCGAGCCACTCCTCGAACGGGTTCAGGAGCATGTGCACGCTCCGCAGCACCGCGGGAAGCTGCCAGGCGATCACATCGAGCCCGGCCTCCTCGGCCGCGCGGGTCGCGGCCAGCAGATTGCCGCGCTCCGTCTCGTACCACCGCATGGCCTCGTCGTAGTCCGCGAAGGACGCGGGGGTGAGGCCGTCGCCCGGCGGATCGAGCGGGATGTGGGCCTCCTGAGGGTTGATCCAGGTCTGGGCCGCGTCCGCGGAGTGCAAATACCAGACCAGCACCCGCCGCAGCGCCGCCCCGCGTTCCTCCGGGGATTCCTCGTGGCGCGCCTGGTCGGCCGCGTAGGCGCGCAGCAGGTCGTGGAACTCGTAGCGGTCGGGCCCGGTCTGCTCCAGCAGATGGGCGCCGACCAGCACATCCAGCAGATGCCGGATACGGCCGGTGCCCCCGCCCGCGTCGAGAGCGGCGGCGGCCGCGGTGCCGAACTCGGCGCCCGGATGCAGCCCGAGCAGCCGGAAGAGACGCGCCGCCTCCGCGGGCAGCGCGCGATAGGACCAAGCGAACACGGTACGCACCGCCTCGGCCTCCTCGTCGTCTCCCACGCTCAGGGCGTCCCACAGGGCTGACTCATCGCGAAGGTCTCTTATCAGGTCGTCCAGCCCCATCTGCGGACGGCTGGCGGCCCGCTCCGCGGCGATGCGCAGGGCCAGCGGAAGGCGGGCGCACAGCCGCGCCAGCTCGATCAGCCGGCCCGGGTCGTCCTGCGGGCGGTAGGGGGCGGTGACGACGCTCAGCAGCGCGACGGCCTCCGCCTCGTCCAGCGTGCCCAGGGTCAGCGTGTGCGCCCCGTCGCGGACGGCCAGCCCGGACAGCCGGCTCCGGCTGGTCACGATGACCAGGCAGCCCGCGGCGCCCGGAAGCAGCGGTCTCACCTGGCTCGCGGTGGCCGCGTTGTCGAGGATGACCAGCACCCCGCGCCCGGCCAGCAGCGACCGGTAGAGCGCCGCGCCCGCCTCCAGGTCCGCCGGAATCGCCGCCGACGGTACGCCCAGAGCCGAGAGGAACCGATGCAGCGCCTCCTGCGGGGTGACCGGCGCACCCGGGTCATAACCGCGCAGGTTCACATACAACTGGCCACCGGGGAAACGGTCCTGTACGCGGTGCGCCCAGCGCAGCGCCAGGGAGGTCTTGCCGACGCCCGCGGTCCCGGCGAGAACGCAGACCGGGACGGAAACGGATTCATCGCCGCCGTCGGTCAGGATGGCGTCGAGCCGTCCCAGCTCCTGGCCCCGGTTGACGAATCCCCGGACGTCTCCGGGCAGTTGCCGGGGCTTGAGACTCTCGGGGCGGCCGCCGCTGTGGAAGTGGATGCCTCCGCTGACGTCCCGGGCCTGCACCACGTCACCCGCGGACCCGGACAGTTCGGAATGCGTGCCGTGATCCTCGTTGATCTGCTACTCCGGTTGTGGTGGCGGTAAATGCGCTACTTCGCGGGCGAAATACGACCCCAGATCCTCACCGGCGTCGTAGAGATCTCTGGTGAGCGCGCGGCAGCAGGTGGTGATCCCGGCATCCGTGAATCGCACCGCGCCGTCGAGAACGCCCTGTTCCGTGTAGCGGATCCGGTAGGTGGTGGAGTCGCCCAGCGTCAGAAGCTCCGGCAACGGTTCGGTTCTCTCCAGGTCTGCGAGGTGTTCCGGGCCGACCACCCGGATCCTCTCCCCGTATTCGGCGCGCAGCCGCAGCAGATGCAGCTCCCATTGCAGATACGGGGTGATGGGCTCCTCGACCACCCGGACCCGGTAGAGGGTGATCCGGTGGTTTTCGACCTCCTGCGAGAATTCCCGCAGATAGTCGCGCTCCTCCTCGATGAGACGCAGGGATTCGTCCCAGTCGCCCAGGGCGAACGCCTCCCAGCTGGCGAATCCCGGCTCCCTGAAGTGCTGCCCGCGCTCCAGCTTCCAGGAGTCCTGGCCGTCGATCGTCCACTGCCGCTCGCGGAAGTCGCGGCGGTAGTCGTCGAGGGGCAGCGCTTCGCCCTGGCCGGTGTCGAGGCGGGGGCCGTCAAGTCCGAGCATCGGGGATGTCCGGTTTCGCGGCGCTCAGGGTGGAGCTCGGGATGACGACGAGGCGCTCGTCAGGGGCGATGCTGGCGTCGTCGGGGAGTTTCGCCCGGTAGGTGTCGGTGAGGTCGCGGCCGATGACCGCGATGTCACCGTTGTCGAGCTGCCAGATGTCGGGGCACCCGTCACGTCCACCGGTGGTTCCGAGCTCGCGCGCCGACTTTCCTAATCGACGCGCGAACGACGCGGACGGGTCGGCTTCCCATGCACGGGCCATCGCTCTCTCCACTCATCCGTCGTGGTTACCGAGTGTAGGAATGGCCTTCACGGATGGCAACGGTCGCCGGAGCCGAGGACTGGATCAAGCCGGGGTCAGGCCGGGGGCAGCAGCTTCTTCTGGGGCTTGCCCATGGCGTTGCGGGGCAGGGCGTCCAGGAAGCGCACCTTGCGGGGGCGCTTGTGGACGGAGAGCTGGGAGGCGACGAAGTCGATCAGCTCCCGCTCGCCGATGCCGTCGGCCACGACGTACGCGACGATCTCCTGGCCCAGGTCCTCGTGCGGGGCGCCGACGACGGCGGCCTCGCGGACGGCCGGGTGGTCCAGCAGGGCGTTCTCGACCTCGCCCGCGCCGATGCGGTAGCCGCCGGACTTGATCATGTCGGTGGAGGCGCGGCCCACGATGCGGTGGAAGCCGTCGGGTTCGATGGCGGCGATGTCGCCCGTGCGGAACCAGCCGTCCTCGGTGTACGAACCGGCCGTGGCCTCGGGCCGGTTGAGGTAGCCGTCGAAGAGGGTCGGGCCGGTCAGCTGGAGTTCGCCGATCTCGGCGCCCTCCTCGGCGGCGATCCGGGTGCGGATGCCCGAGAGCGGGGTGCCGACGTAGCCGGGGCGGCGTTCCCCGTCGGCGCGGGTGCTGAGGGTGATGAGGGTCTCGGTCATGCCGTAGCGCTCGATGGGACGCTGGCCGGTGAGCCGCTCCAGTTCGCGGAAGACGGGGGCGGGGAGCGGGGCGCTGCCGGAGACCAGCAGCCGGGCGGCGGCCAGGGCGCGGGCGGAGTCCGGGTCCTGGACGACGCGGTTCCAGACGGTGGGGACGCCGAAGTAGAGGCTGCCACCCGCCGCCGCGTACGCCGCCGGGGTCGGCTTGCCGGTGTGGACGAGGCGGCTGCCCACCCGCAGCGGGCCCAGCACGCCGAGCACCAGCCCGTGCACATGGAACAGCGGCAGCCCGTGGACCAGGGTGTCCTCCGGGGTCCAGGCCCAGGCCGCGGCGAGCCCGTCCAGGTCGGCGGCGACCGCCCGCCGGGAGATCAGCGCGCCCTTGGGCGCCCCCGTGGTGCCCGAGGTGTAGAGGATGAACGCCGTGGACTCCGGGTCCGGCTCCGCCTTCGTCCACGCAGCGCGCTCGGTCAGGTCCACCGGGACGGTCTCGACCGGGGCGTCCACGGTCTCCCCGGTGAGCAGCAGGGTGGCGCCCGAGTCCCGCAGTATGTGGTCGCGTTCGGCCGGTCCCGAGTCCGGCGGTACGGGCACCACCGGCACCCCGGCCAGCAGCGCGCCGACCACCGCGACCACCGTCTCCGGGGTCGCGGTCGCCCGGACCGCGACGACCGGCGCACCGGCGATACGAGCCGCCACCGCGCCCGCGGCACCGAGCAGTTCCTCGCGCGAGAGGGCGCGGCCGCCGACGCTCAGCGCGTCGGGGCGGTCGTCGCCGGGCGCGGCGAGGGACGTGAGGAGAGGTGCGGTCACGGAACTGACTCCTTCCACAGCGGGCCGGGGGTGCTTCTCGGGCCCGCTCGTCTTCCGGGGTGCTGGGTTCGGGGGCTGGCTTCGGGTGTTGGTTTCGGGGGTGCTGGGTTCGGGGGTGCTGGGTTCGGGAGGGCTGGTTTCAGGTGGCTGGTTTCGGGGGCTAGCCCTACCGACAAAGCGTCCCCGCGACCGTACCGTCCTTAAGCATGGACGCCCGTGACCCGGATCTGAAAAAGGAACTCGACGCGGCCCTGCAGACCCGTAAGGAGCTGGGCGCGGAGTACGAGTCGGAGCTGGTCGACTCCTTCATGGAGAAGGTCGAGCAGCGCTTCAACGATACGGCGGACCGCCATGTCCGCCGCCAGCTCGCCGAACAGCAGATGGCGTCGGCCCGCGGCAGCCGCCCGTACGCCACCGGCGCGCCCGCGGACCAGGCCCACGGCCTGGGCCTCGGCGAGCGCTTCGCCTTCGTCGGGGTCTCCCTGGTGCTGGCCATCCCGCTGTCGGCCATCGGCGTCGTGAACGAGGGCCTGCCCGGCCTGCTGATCACCTGGGCCGGAATCTTCGGCGTCAACGCGGTCCACGCCATGGGCGCCTTCTCCTGGCTCCGCCGAGGCCGTAGGCAGGAGGAGAGCGGGGACTAGGGAAATCTGCGCGGGGACCGCCGCACCCCGGTGGCAAGCCACCGAGGGCGGGACGACGGCGGTCCCCGCGGGGACGCGGGCCGGGTCAGGGCCGGAATTCCGCGTCCAGGCGAACATGGAGGTCCGGGAGCCGCTCCGGAGGTCCTGTCGCCTCATCTCGGGTGTCGGTGTCGTCCTTCCGACACCCACTAATCTGCCGGAGCCGTGTTAACCCTGTGCTGCGGGCGCGTGACACGTTCGTACCACTTGCCCGAAGGGCGGTTGGGACCCTTACGGGCCCTCACTTCGGGCCGTTGGCCAGGTATGCCAGCAGGTCCTGCCTGCTCACCACGCCCTTGGGCTTGCCCTCCACCAGCACGATCGCCGCGTCCGCCGTGCCCAGCACCGCCATCAGGTCCTCGACCGGCTCGCCGGAGCCGACATGCGGCAGCGGCGGGCTCATGTGCTTCTCCAACGGGTCGGTCAGCTCCGCGCGCTTCGCGAACAGGGCGTCCAGCAGCTCGCGTTCCACCACCGAGCCGATGACCTCGGCGGCCATCACATCGGGGTGACCGGCGCCCGGCTTGACGATCGGCATCTGCGAGACGCCGTACTCCCGCAGCACGTCGATGGCCTCGCCCACCGTCTCGTCCGGGTGCATATGGACCAGCGAGGGCAGCCCGCCCTCCTTGCCCTGGAGCACATCGCCGACCCGCACCGAGGGGCCGTCCTCCTCGAGGAAGCCGTAGTCGGCCATCCACTCATCGTTGAAGATCTTGGAGAGATAGCCGCGGCCGCTGTCGGGCAGCAGGACGACCACCACATCGTCCGGGCCGAGCCGCTCGGCGATCTTCAGCGCGCCCACGACGGCCATCCCGCAGGAGCCGCCGACCAGCAGCCCCTCCTCCTTGGCCAGCCGCCGCGTCATCTGGAAGGCGTCCTTGTCGGAGACGGCGACGATCTCGTCCGCGACGGTCTGGTCGTAGGCGGTCGGCCAGAAGTCCTCGCCGACGCCCTCGATCAGATACGGGCGGCCGGAGCCGCCGGAGTAGACCGAGCCCTCGGGGTCGGCGCCGATCACCTGGACCCGGCCCTCGCTGGCCTCCTTCAGATAGCGGCCGGTGCCGGAGATCGTGCCGCCGGTGCCGACGCCCGCCACAAAGTGGGTGATCTTGCCTTCGGTCTGCTCCCACAGCTCGGGGCCGGTGGTCTCGTAGTGGGAGAGCGGGTTGTTCGGGTTGCTGTACTGGTCGGGCTTCCAGGCGCCCGGCGTCTCGCGGACCAGCCGGTCGGAGACGTTGTAGTACGAGTCGGGGTGCTCGGGGTCCACCGCGGTGGGGCAGACCACGACCTCGGCGCCGTAGGCCCGCAGTACGTTGATCTTGTCCGTGGACACCTTGTCCGGGCAGACGAAGACGCACTTGTAGCCCTTGCGCTGGGCGACCATGGCAAGGCCCACACCGGTGTTGCCGGAGGTCGGCTCCACGATGGTGCCGCCCGGCTTCAGCTCACCGGAGCGCTCAGCGGCCTCTATCATCCGGACCGCGATCCGGTCCTTCACCGAGCCGCCGGGGTTGAAGTATTCGACCTTGGCCAGGACGGTCGCCCGGATGCCTTCGGTCACGGTGTTGAGCTTCACGAGCGGGGTGTTGCCGACCAGCTCAATCATCGATTCGTAGTACTGCACACCTGCTCCTGGTCCGGTTCCGCGGGATCTCCGCGTCGGGGCGGCCGCCGTCGCGGGGCCGTGCTGTCAGCTTATTGCGCGCTGCCGCCCTCCGACCGGCGCGTTGGGACGAAGCCTGCACGGGGCAACAACTTGTTAGCAAGGCGTACAAAGGAGAAAGAAGCGCGCGCGGACGTGCGGACGTGCGGACGGAGGTGGGCTGAACCCATGTCGATGTCGAGGGCGAGGGTGGCGCGGCGGATCGCCGCCGCGGCGGCGTACGGGGGCGGCGGGATCGGGCTGCTGGGCGGGGTGACCGCCGTCCTGGTCCTCACCGAGGTGTCCCATGCGAAGCGGGTCGTGGGCGGGTCCGACGATCCGCCTCCGCGCGCGGACGGCCGATATGGCTTCGCCTTCGCCCGCAGGACCGGCCAGCCACCACTGCGGCTGGCCTTTCTCGGCGACTCCACGGCCGCCGGACAGGGCGTCCACCGCCCTAGTCAGACACCGGGCGCGCTGCTCGCCTCGGGGCTGGCGGCGGTCGCGGAGCGCCCGGTGGACCTGCGGAACGTGGCGCTGCCGGGGGCGCAGTCCAGCGATCTGGAGCGCCAGGTCACGCTGGTGCTGGAGGATCCGGACCTGTTCCCCGACGTATGCGTGATCATGATCGGCGCCAATGACGTCACCCGGCGGATGCCGCCCGCCAAGTCGGTGCGGCTGCTGTCGGACGCGGTGCGCAGGCTGCGCGAGACGGGCTGCGAGGTGATCGTGGGCACCTGTCCCGACCTCGGCACGATCGAGCCCGTCTATCAGCCGCTGCGCTGGATCGCGCGGCGGCTGAGCCGGCAGCTGGCCGCCGCGCAGACGATCGGGGTGGTGGAGCAGGGCGGGCGTACGGTCTCGCTGGGCGATCTGCTGGGCCCGGAGTTCGCGGCGAACCCGCGGGAGCTGTTCGGCCCGGACAACTACCACCCCTCGGCGGAGGGGTACGCCACGGCCGCGATGGCCATTCTGCCGACCCTGTGCGACTCGCTGGGCCTGTGGCCCGAGGAGGCGCCGGAGATGCTCGACGAGGGCATCCTGCTGGTCGCCACGGCGGCGGCAGAGGCGGCCGCGGAGGGCGGCACGGAGGTCACGGCGGCCCGCGGCCCCTGGGCCCGTCTGCTGCGCCGCCAGGGCCCCGCCACGAAGGAGCCCGCGGCCGTGTCCGGCTCCCCCGACACCCCGTCCCCGACATCGCCGCCCCCTCCGGGCCGCTGACCCGCGCGGGCCCGCGCCCGGCCGAAACCGGACAGCGGGGGACGGGGCCCTCCAGGGAATCGCTTGATGTATTAGTTGCGCCAGATCAAGCGTTTTGGAGAGGGGGTACCGAACCCCTGCCGCCCGCGGCCCGGCGGGACCCCGGCCGCCGAGCACGGAAGCCGCCACCGGCGGCCACCACCACCGGCCCGGCGCCCGGCGGCGCATCCCGCGCCCCGGCGCCCCTGCCCCGCTGCTCAATTGCGCCGAAGGCGCGAGACGGCGCCGCACCCGGGGCGAGCCGCGCGGCCCGGACCCCATGCGCGGAAGGGCGCAACCCAGGCGAACCCCCGGCCGCTGAGCGTACGCTTGGAAAAAGAGTCCCGCGTCACAGCCCGCACCCCGTGACCCTGCCGATACGTACGGGTAACTTCCCTCAGAGTCCCGCCCGCACCCCACCCGCACCCCGCTCGCACCCCACCCGCACCCCGCCCTCATGGAGCCGTGATGCCCGAAGCAGTGATCGTCTCTGCCGCCCGTTCCCCCATCGGCCGCGCCTTCAAGGGTTCGCTCAAGGATCTGAGGCCGGACGACCTCACGGCCGAGATCATCCAGGCCGCGCTCGCCAAGGTCCCCGAGCTCGACCCCCGCGAGATCGACGACCTGATGCTCGGCTGCGGACTCCCGGGCGGCGAGCAGGGGCACAACCTGGGGCGGATCGTGGCCGTGCAGATGGGGATGGACCACCTCCCCGGCTGTACGATCACCCGCTACTGCTCCTCCTCCCTCCAGACCTCGCGGATGGCGCTGCACGCCATCAAGGCGGGCGAGGGCGACGTCTTCATCTCGGCGGGTGTCGAGATGGTCTCGCGGTCGAAGAAGGGCACCTCGGACGGGCTGCCGGACACCCACAACCCGGTGTTCGCGGAGGCCGAGGCCCGTACGGTCGCGCGCGCCGAGCAGGAGGGCTCCGACTGGCACGACCCGCGCGAGGACGAGCTGCTGCCCGACCCGTACATCGCGATGGGCCAGACGGCCGAGAACCTGGCCCGGCTCAAGGGGGTCACCCGCGAGGAGATGGACGAGTTCGGCGTGCGGTCCCAGAACCTCGCCGAGGAGGCCATCAAGAAGGGCTTCTGGGAGCGCGAGATCACCCCGGTGACCACCCCCGACGGCACGGTCGTCAGCCAGGACGACGGCCCCCGCGCGGGCACCACCCTGGAGGCGGTGCAGGGCCTGAAGCCGGTCTTCCGCCCCGACGGCCGGATCACCGCGGGCAACTGCTGCCCGCTCAACGACGGCGCCGCGGCGCTGGTGATCATGTCCGACACCAAGGCCCGGGAACTGGGCGTGACCCCGCTGGCGCGGATCGTGTCGACCGGCGTCACCGGCCTCTCCCCCGAGATCATGGGCTACGGCCCGGTCGAGGCGTCCAAGCAGGCGCTGGCCCGCGCCGGGATGTCGATCGGCGACATCGACCTGGTGGAGATCAACGAGGCGTTCGCCGCGCAGGTCATCCCGTCCTACCGCGATCTGGGCATCGACCTGGACCGGCTCAATGTCAACGGCGGCGCGATCGCCGTGGGCCACCCCTTCGGCATGACCGGCGCCCGGATCACCGGCACGCTGATCAATTCGCTGCAGTTCCACGACAAGCAGTTCGGCCTGGAGACCATGTGCGTCGGCGGTGGCCAGGGCATGGCCATGGTCATCGAGCGCCTGAGCTAGTAGGCGCCTGGCGGCTCTTTCCCCTCCCCGCCCCTTCCCGACACTGGGGCTTCGCCCCAGACCCCGAGGTCTGGGGCGAAGCCCCCCCACGCGGCGGAGCCGCAGATCGTCAGGTGTCGGGAAGGGGCGGGGAGGGGAGCAGCCCGCCGCAGGCGGCACACACGGCGGAGCCGATCCGCGGAGCCGGGCCGGACGGCCGCCTCGTAGCGCGTCTGCGAGACTGGTTCGATCCGGGCCGTGACCGAATCTCCCCCAGGATGTGACAAAAGTCCTGGGGGAGAGCCGTCTGCCCAGCTCAGCACCGGTGTCCAAAGGCCCGCCCGGTACCGAATTCTGCCCATTTGGTGATGGTATGCACTGACGTCGAGAGGCGATAAGCCTCAAGCTGAGGTAGGAATTCGGGGGATCTACAGCCAACCGGGAGTACGTCAGTGAGCCCCACGAGTCTTGTCCTCCTCCTGGCCGCGGTGACCGCCACGGCCGTAGGGACGGCCGCCCTGCACACCGCGCGTGGTGTGCGCCGGCAGATCAGTGAGCTGCGCGCCGAGCTCGCGGCCACCGTGGCCGCCGGCGCCCGGACGGGCGGCGGCGGAGACGGCGGAGGCGGAGGCGGAGGCGAGGAGGGCGGCGCGGCGGTGCCCGCGCCCCGCGCCACCCCGGCCGCCGAGATACGCGCGGCCGTCGCCGACGCGCTGGCCGAGGAGCGGGAGCGCGAGCTGGCCGAGGCGCGGGCGTTCTGGGCCGCCCAGGAGGCCAGGGACTCCGCCGGAGCGGCCGACGCCCACTCGCTGCTGAGCGGGCCGGGCGGGTTCGAGGACGCCTCCCAGGACGCGCAGCTCTTCGTGCCCCGCCAGGCGGACCTGGCCGGGCTCGAACCGCTGCTCGGGCTGGACGCGCTGGGCCCCGAGGCCATGGACTCCGGCGGGGACCAGGAGCCCGAGGTCGAGTCCGAGGTGGAGCTGGAGCTGGGCGCCGGGGCGGAGCCCGCGGCCGAGCCCCGGGAGTCCGCCGAGCTGGCGGCGGCCCGCCGTCGCCATCCGTCCCACCCCGACTTCGCCCCGTCGTCACCGGTCGCCGACCACGACCGTACGGTGAGCCGGCTCACCGAGCTGGCCGATGCCCGCACCCCGCTGTCCGATGTGCGGCCCGGCCCCCTCGGCACCCTCGATGTCTACGTCTTCGCCGACGGCACCACGATCTGCATGACCCCGGGCCACCGGGAGACCGCTGAGCGGCTGGCGGACGCGCTGCGCGAGGGCACCGCCCCGGTGCTGCTCGGCGGCTCGGGCGTCTCCGGTGCCTATGCGCTCACTTTCGGTTGCGGCGAGGAGAACGTGTACGTCCTCGCCGACCGCGTCATCGCCTCGCTGTAGCCGTAGCTGTAGCTGTAGCTGTAGCCGCAGGGGACACATCGCCCCGCCGTAAGCAGGCTCTCAGGCCTTGAGCGGGCCTTCAGGCCGTAAGCCGGGCCCTCAGGCCCTGCGCGGGCCGCGGACCCTCACACGCCGCAGCGCCCCGCCGCCTCCGCCACGAGCACCACCGCCTCGGCGGCCCCCCGCGCCGTATCGCCGCCCCCGGCGCCGCCCGGCGCACGCTCCAGCGCGTGCACCAAGTCATGTCCGGCCACCGCCACCTGGTCGGCGACCACGAACAGCCCCGCGTCCGGCATGATCCGCGGCGGGGTTCCCGGCTCCTCGAGCCGCTGTGCGCGCACCGACAATTCCCTAGCCAGGGCCAGTCCTTCGGCCGCGGCGCCCGCGCGCAGCCGGGACTGCGGAAGGGCGCGCAACCGGTCGGCGAGCCGGTCGACGGCGGCCAGGAGAGGCAGGAGGGGGGAGACATCATCCACGCTCCGAGCGTATGCGCCACTGAGGGACTGTTGCCAACGGGCGAACACTCAGGCACGGTGAGCTGAAGGAAACCCGGGCCAGCGACCCGGGTCCGGCATGGAAGCGTCCGGAGGCGCCGATGTCCCAAATCTTCTCCGACGAGACTCACCGGAACCTACTCTCCCGCATCCCCCAGTGCACGGGCCGTGAAGTCGCCGACTGGCTGCGCACGGTCGACGAGGGCCCCGCTTTCTTCCGATTCGAGGAGAAGGTCAGCTGGCTGCGCGGCGAGCACCAGCTCGCCTACGGCCATGCGAAGGCCATCATCCATGAACACGACTTGAGGCGTGCGGCACGCAAGCTGCTGTAGCCGCTGCCCGGAGGCAGAAGCGTGTATGACAGACCCACCGAACGGGGCGGCTTAAGCCGCATAGGAAGAAGGGCCCGCGGAGGTCTCCCCCTCCGCGGGCCCTTCTACGCGCTGTCTACGTGATGTCTACGTGCTGAGCGACGCTCAGGAGCGCTAGTCCCTGAAGATCGAGATCAGCCGGAGCAGCTCCAGGTAGATCCACACCAGCGAGAGCGTCAGCCCGAAGGCGGCCAGCCAGGACTCCTCGCGCGGAGCGCCGTACCGGACACCGTCCTCGACCTGCTTGAAGTCCATCGCCAGGAACGCCGCGCCGAGCACGACGCCGACGAGGCCGAAGACGATGCCGAGGCCACCGCTGCGGAAGCCGAGGCCGTCCCCGCCGCCGATGGCGGCGAACAGCAGATTGACCGCCATCAGCAGGATGAAGCCGATGGCGGCGGCGAGCACAAAGCGCTGGAATCGCGCGTTCACCCGGATGAGGCGGGTCTTGTACGCGACGAGCACACCGACGAACACGGCCATCGTGCCGAGCACGGCCTGCATCGGGATGCCGGACCAGCGATCGTTGTACACCTGGCTGATAACGCCCAGGAAGAGGCCCTCGAAGAGGGCGTAACCCATGATCAGCGCGGGCGAGGCCGTGCGCTTGAACGACTGGACGAGGCCGAGCACCATCGCCACGAGCGCGGCGCCGAAGCCCACACCCACCGGAAGCTGCGCGATCCACGCGACCGCGGCGGCGACGATGACGGTACCGAGGGTCATACCGGTGCGCATGACGACGTCGTCCATCGTCATCCGGCCGGTCTGCAGCGGGCCCGCCGGCGGCGCGCCGTACATCTGCTGCAGCTGTTCGGGGGTCAGATTCTGCTGGTCGCCCGCCGCGTAGGGGTTCGTGGGCGGCTGCGTCTGCGCGTGCGGATTACCGCCCGCGTACGGGTTGGCCTGACCGGCGGCGGGACTCCCGGCCTGCGGCGCCGCGCCGAAACCGGCGTAGCCGCCGCTGCGGCTGAACCCCCGTCGCGAGAAGACCGGGTTGCTGCTCCTCATCTCACTCCTCCGTGGCCGCCGAGCGCGACCTTGACTCAAGGGTAATGGGTAAGCAAAGAAAGCACCCTAGTGCCCAAGGAGGATCTTTTCACGCAGGAAGAGGCCGCGCGAGGCCCCTGCGGGCCCCGCGCACGCACTTGGGGCGACCATCCACACACGCTGAGTGCGCCCACCGGATCTGAAGGTGCCCGGAACCGGACTTGAACCGGTACGCCCGCGAGGGGCAGCGAGGTTTAAGCTCGCCGTGTCTGCATTCCACCATCCGGGCGGCGGTTCCCCCTGGGCCGCACGGTGCGCATACGGCCCTCCCCTGGAAGAGAGCAGCACGAGCCTATCCGGGGACATGCCCCCGCACAGTGAATCCTCGACCCGAGGTTGTCTTATTTTATTGGCAACTGAGGGTGCATCAGCAGCGGGGCGGGGTACCCGAAGATGCCGACGTCCATTGGACCTGCCGATATGCCCTGAACCCCCATTAACTGGGGATTGACGCAATCTCGACGCCCCGAACGGGGCGTCCTCTCCTTCTCAAGGAGGACTCCGCCGCCACCACCTACATCGCGAGACCCCCACGAGAACGGGCGCACGGGCTGATCCCGTACCCCTTCACAACCGGAACCATGGAGTGACGTCCCGCTCACTCCCGCACAGCACGACAGGAGTCATTCACCGTGACCACCATGCCCCTCGGCGTCAAAACCACCGCCCACTCCACTGGCGCGGCCGCTCGCGCCACGGACCTGAGCAAGGTCTACGGCGAGGGCGAGACCCAGGTAATCGCCCTGGACTCGGTCTCCGTCGAGTTCCGCCAGGCGGAGTTCACCGCGATCATGGGCCCCTCCGGCTCCGGCAAGTCCACGCTGATGCACTGCATGGCGGGTCTCGACACCATCTCCAACGGCTCGGCCCGGATCGGTGACGTCGAACTGACCACGCTCAAGGACAAGAAGCTCACCCAGCTGCGCCGCGACAAGATCGGCTTCATCTTCCAGGCGTTCAACCTGCTGCCGACGCTGAACGCGCTGGAGAACATCACCCTCCCGATGGACATCGCGGGCCGCAAGGCCGACCAGGCCTGGCTGGACCAGGTGGTGGCCACGGTCGGTCTGGCCGGGCGGCTCAAGCACCGCCCCAACCAGCTGTCGGGTGGTCAGCAGCAGCGCGTCGCCGTGGCCCGCGCCCTGGCCGGCCAGCCGGAGATCATCTTCGCCGACGAGCCGACCGGCAACCTGGACTCCCGCTCCGGCGCCGAGGTCCTGGGCTTCCTCCGCAACTCGGTGCGGGAGCTGGGCCAGACGATCGTGATGGTGACCCATGACCCGGTCGCCGCGGCCTACTCCGACCGGGTGGTCTTCCTCGCCGACGGCCGGATCGTGGACGAGCTGCGCAACCCCACCGCCGACTCGGTACTCGACCGCATGAAGCGCTTCGACGCCAAGGGCCGCACGAGCTGACGCGGGGCGCGCGCCCATCTCCGCACGCCGCCTCGCACTCGCCCACTCCACCCTTCAGGACTGACACCCCATGCTCCGTACAGCCCTGCGCAATGTGCTTGCGCACAAGGCCCGGTTGCTGATGACCGTGCTCGCCGTGATGCTCGGCGTGGCCTTCGTCGCCGGCACCCTGGTCTTCACCAACACCATCTCCGACGCCTACCAGAAGAGCTCCCAGAAGGGCTTCCAGGGCGTCGACGTCGCCATCACCCCCGACAAGAAGGACGACGACTCCGCCAACCCCGGTGACGCGCCCCGGCTGAGCCAGCAGCTGCTGGACCAGGCGTCCAAGGTGCCCGGCGCCGACTCCGCCTACGGCGTGGTGCAGGGCTACTCCGCCCTCGCCGACAAGAAGGGCGACCTGATCGGCGGCGGCTTCTCCAACCGCGGCGGCAACTACTACCCGGGCGCCGACGGCAAGGACGCCCGGTACACGATGACCGAGGGCCGCGCCCCCAAGGCCACGGGCGAGGTCGCGCTCGACTCCAGGACCGCCGAGCGCGGCCACTACAAGGCCGGGGACTCCATCCGGGTGTCCGTCAACGGCCCGGTGCGCACCGAGAAGGTCGTCGGCGTCTTCACCACCGACGACGGCAATGTCGCGGCGGGCGGCACCCTCGCGCTGTACGACACGGCCACCGCGCAGCGGCTGATGGGCAAGCCGGGGCAGTTCGACGAGATCGATGTGAAGGCCGCCGCGGGCACCTCGCAGGCCACCCTGAAGTCGTCGATCGACAAGGTCCTGCCCGAGCAGGCCAAGGCCGACACCGCCAAGAAGCTCGCCAAGGACCAGGCCAAGGCGATCGAAGACGGCATGAGCAGCCTGCAGACCGCGATGCTGGTGTTCGCCGGGATCGCGCTCTTCGTCGGCATCTTCATCATCGTCAACACCTTCTCCATGCTGGTCGCCCAGCGCACCAGGGAGCTCGCCCTGATGCGCGCGGTGGGCGCGACCCGCCGTCAGGTCACCCGCTCGGTGCTGATCGAGGCCACCGTCGTGGGCGCCATCGCGGCCGTGGTGGGCCTCATCGCCGGTGTCGGCATCGGCGCCGCGCTGCGCTCGGTGCTCAACTCCACCGGGGCCAAGGTCCCGGACGGTCCGCTGGTCGTCGCGCCGACCACCGTGCTGGTCTCGGTGCTCGTGGGCGTCGTGGTGACCGTGCTCTCCGCCTGGCTGCCCGGCCGCCGCGCCGCCAAGATCCCGCCGGTCGCCGCGATGAACAGCGTGCACTCCGCGCCGTCCACCCGCGGTCTGGTGGTCCGCAACACCATCGGCGCGATCCTCGCCGCCGGTGGTACCGCGCTGGTGGTGGCCGGTGCGGGCATGGGCAGCGACGGCCAGGGCCCGATGTCGTTCGGCGCGGTCGTCCTGGTGATCGGCGTCTTCGTGCTCACCCCGCTGCTGTCCCGGCCGCTGATCGCGGCCGCCTCCCCGGTGCTGCGGATCTTCGGGATGCCCGGCAAGCTGGCCCGGCAGAACGCGGTGCGCAACCCGCGCCGCACCGCCGCCACCGCCTCCGCCCTGATGGTGGGTCTCACCCTGATCACCGGTATGACGGTGATCGCGGGATCCATGCAGAAGGGGATCGACAAGATGGCGGCCGACGGGCTGAAGTCCGACTACGTCGTCAGCATGGGCGGGACCGGCGGGATGCCTCTGTCGCCCGAGGTGTCCAAGACCCTGGCGAAGCTGCCCGATGTCACCTCGATCA
This sequence comes from Streptomyces endocoffeicus, assembly GCF_016741935.1. GTDB lineage: Bacteria > Actinomycetota > Actinomycetes > Streptomycetales > Streptomycetaceae > Streptomyces > Streptomyces endocoffeicus. Next base: position 40,996 of record NZ_JAERRG010000039.1, read on the forward strand.
GCGCGCTGCGGTCCTCCCCGGCGCGGGTCGCCGGCGACTCCGACTCCCTGACCGGCGTCGACCCGAAGGCCATCAAGGACCTGGTGAACGTGGACTTCACCGAGGGCTCGTTCGCCGCGCTCGGGGGCACCAAGGCCCTCATCGACGACAAGATCGCCGACGAGCACCACTGGAAGGTCGGCTCCACCATCCCGGTGACCTACGAGGACGGCCGCAGCGGCAAGCTGACCGTGGGCGGTGTCTTCGAGGGCAACCAGATGATCCGCGGTGTCATGGTCGACAACGCCACGGTCACCCCGCACATGGCCACCGTCGCCGACTTCCAGGTGATGCTGAAGACCAAGGGCGGCGCGACGGAGAACAACAAGGACCTGCTGAAGAAGACGCTCGGCGAGAACCCGGCGATCAAGATCCAGAACAAGCAGGACACCTCCGACGAGATCGCCTCGGCCTTCACCCTGATGCTGAACATGCTCTACGGGCTGCTCGCCATGGCCGTGATCGTCGCGGTGCTCGGTGTCATCAACACCCTGGCGATGTCGGTCTTCGAGCGGTCCAAGGAGATCGGCATGCTGCGGGCGATCGGCCTGGACCGGGGCGGCGTCAAGCGGATGGTGCGGCTGGAGTCGCTGGTCATCTCGCTCTTCGGCGGGGTGCTCGGCCTCGGCCTCGGCGTCTTCTTCGGCTGGGCGGTCGGTGAGCTGATCGCCACCGAGCTGCCGAGCTACGAGCTGGTGCTGCCGTGGGCCCGGATGGGTCTCTTCCTGCTGATGGCCGCGTTCGTGGGCGCGATCGCGGCGCTGTGGCCGGCCCGGCGGGCCTCCAAGCTCAACATGCTGGCCGCCATCAAGGCCGAATAGCCGAGTAGCCGAGTAGCCGAGCAGCGGCGACCCGGACCCGGGACGTCCCCGTCCGCCCCTCTCCGGGGCGGGCGGGGACGTCCGCGTTTCGGCCTGTTTCAGCAGCGTTCAGCCGCGCCGGTGCCGCGTTCAGCCGCGCCAGTCGCGGGCGCGCAGCGGAAGCCCCGAGGCCCCGCCCTCGGGGGTGCGGACGGCCAGGACCTGGTTGACCCCGATCCGGTTGCGCTCGAAGGAGAGGGCGGAGGCCGCCATGTAGAGCTGCCAGACCCGGGCCCGGCCCGGGGAGGTCAGCCGTACGGCCTGGGGCCAGGACCGCTCCAGGTTGGCGACCCAGCGGCGCAGCGTGAGCGCGTAGTGCTCACGGATCGCCTCCACATCGCGCACCTCGAAGCCCGCCTCCTCCAGCTGGGCCACGGTCCGGCCGACCGGGGCGAGCTCACCGTCGGGGAAGACATAGCGGTCGATGAACTCGTCCACGTGGTACGCCTCTTCGTCCGGCTGGGGGCGCCGGGCGATCTGGTGGTTGAGCAGCCGCCCGCCGGGCCGCAGCAGCCCGTGCAGGATGGCGGTGTACTCGGCGTAGCGCACGGCGCCCACATGCTCGGCCATGCCGATCGAGGAGATGGCGTCGTAGGGCCCGTCCGGAACCTCGCGGTAGTCCTGGACCCGGATCTCCACCTGGTCGGTGAGCCCGGCGTCCGCGATGCGCTTGCGGGCGTAGGCCGCCTGCTCCTCGGAGAGCGTGACGCCGACGGCGCGCACCCCGTACTCGCGCGCCGCGTGCAGCACCATCGAGCCCCAGCCGCACCCCACGTCCAGCAGCCGCTGACCGGGCTCGAGCGCCAGCTTGCGGCAGACCAGGTCCAGCTTGGCGCGCTGGGCCTCCTCCAGCGTGGAGTCCGCTCGGTCCCAGTAGGCGCAGGAGTAGACCATCGAGGGGCCCAGCACCAGCTCGTAGAAGTCGTTGCCGACGTCGTAGTGGTGGCTGATGGCCTTACGGTCGCGGCGCAGGGAGTGCAGCGAACCGAGAGTGGTCCGGGCCTCCTCGCGGGGCGGGGGCGGCGGCAGCCCCGGCCCGGCGAGCGCGATCATCTCCCGGGCGGCGGTGCGCAGCCCGGGGTCGCGCAGCGCCTGGACGCCGGTGCGGAGCCGGGACCGCGGCGCGGTGGCGGGGCCGCGCTCCCACAGCAGCCCGGACAGCCGGTCCAGGGCGTCGTACAGATCGCCCTCGACATCGAGGTCCCCGGCGACCCAGGCGCGGGCCAGGCCCAGCTCGCCCGGCCGCCACAGGATCCTGCGCAGCGCCCGGCGGCGCCGGATGATCAGGATGGGCGCGCCGGGCGGACCGGCCTCGCTGTGGTCCCAGGCGCGGACGCGGATCGGGAGCGGGGTTCCCAGCACCTCCTCGGCCAGGGTGGCGATCCGCCCAGCGGCGTCGGCCATTTCGCACCTCCGTGATGGCGAGTCAGGAAGATTCACTCACCACGTAAACACCACGGAACCCGCCGTACAGTCCCGCCGACACGTCTGGAATCGGCAAAACAGCTTCAAAAGCGGGCCATCGGAGGGCGTCCGAGGGCAGACGTAAGGGCGTCCGCCCCACGGATGGCGGACGCCCTCGGCGTTCAGTTGTACGGGGCGGGCCCGTATGTTCGGGCCGGTCGGGCCCGTGTGGTCAGGACGCCTTGGCCTTCTCGGCGGGGACCGCCGGCTTGGCCGCGGTGGCGGCGCTGACCGGGGAGGCGGCCTCGTAGAACTCCTCGCGGGGGTTCTCGATGGCGCCGAGCGAGACGACCTCGCGCTTGAGGAACATCCCCAGCGTCCAGTCGGCGAGCACCCGGATCTTGCGGTTGAAGGTCGGCATGGCCATGCCGTGGTAGCCACGGTGCATGTACCAGGCCAGGCGGCCCTTCAGCTTGATCTTCATCTTGCCGAAGACGATCATCGCGACGCCCTTGTGGAGGCCCAGACCCGCGACGGCGCCCTTGTTGGCGTGCTTGTACTCCTTCTGCGGGAAGCCCCGCATACCGGAGATCACGTTGTCGCCGAGGACCTTGGCCTGGCGCAGCGCGTGCTGGGCGTTCGGCGGGCACCAGGCGCCCTCGCCGGTGGCGAGGTCCGGGACCTGGGCGTTGTCACCGGCGGCCCAGATGTAGTCGCTGCCCTGGGCCTGGAGGGTCGGGGCGGTGTCCACATGGCCGCGCGGGCCGAGCGGGAGGCCGAACCGGGCCAGCGCCGGGTTGGGCTTGACGCCCGCGGTCCACACGATGGTGTTGGAGTCGACCTCGAGGCCGTTCTTGAGGACGACATGGCCGTCGACGCAGGAGTTCATCGAGGTCTCGAGGTAGACCTCGATACCGCGCTTCTGCAGGTGCTCCAGACCCCACTTGCCCAGCTTCGGGCCGACCTCGGGGAGGATCTTGTCGGCGGCGTCGACGAGGACGAAGCGCATGTCCTCGCGCTTCACGTTCGGGTAGTACTTGGCCGCGTCACGGGCCATGTCCTCGACCTCGCCGATGGTCTCCGCGCCGGCGAAGCCGCCGCCGACGAAGACGAAGGTGAGCGCCTTGCGGCGGATCTCCTCGTCCGTGGTGGAGTCGGCCTTGTCGAGCTGCTCGAGGACGTGGTTGCGCAGGCCGATGGCCTCCTCTATGCCCTTCATACCGATACCGTTCTCGGCGAGACCGGGGATCGGGAAGGTGCGGGAGACCGCGCCGAGGGCGACGACCAGGTAGTCGAAGGGCAGCTCGTACGTCTCACCGACGAGCGGCTGGATGACGGCGACCTTGCGGTCCTGGTCGATGGTCGACACTCGGCCGGTGAGGACCTCCGCCTTGGGGAGCACGCGCCGCAGCGGAACCACGACGTGGCGCGGGGAGATGCTGCCGGCCGCAGCTTCGGGGAGGAAGGGTTGGTACGTCATGTACGAGCGAGGGTCGACGACCGTGACGGTCGCCTCGCCGTACCGCATCTTCTTCAGAATGCGGCGCGCCGCGTACAAGCCAACGTACCCACCGCCTACAACGAGGATCCTGGGACGCTCCGTGGTGCTCATGATTCGAGTATCCAGCACCCCCGAGGGGGGACCTCGTGAGCCCCTTCACAAGCATGGTGGGAGTATCTGCTACACTCCGCCGCCCCGGTGCTGGACGCCATACCCGCGTGACGGAACCATTGGCTGAATCGAGACGTTCCCACCCCTCTGAACAGGGCTTGTGACTGAACGCGGGAGTAGACCAGGCGGTCCGCGCGGAGGCACCGAACACCGCCCTGACACCTCACGATCCGGTCAGTTACGGGGCCCGGCCGCCGAAACCGCCCCAGAGCGCCGCATCGGGCGGCCACCAGGCGCCTTTTTCATGTGAAGAGTTTCACGAACTTTCTCGGAGGCGGCTCGCGGAGGGCCTCCGAAGGGGGTTCCGCGGCCGCTCATGCGTTGTCCCGCCCGCTCAGGCGATGCTCCAGGCGATCCCGTCGAGGATGTCGTGCTCACTCACCACGACCTCCTCGGCGCCGGTCCTTTCCATGATCGAAAGCAGGATGAGCGCCCCCGCGCCGATCACATCGACCCGTCCCGGGTGCATCACCGGGATCTCCGCCCGCTCGGCGTGGCCGGCGCCGAGCAGCTTGCCCGTGATCGCGCGCACCTGGCCGAGGGTGATCCGGGAGTGGTGGATCGCGGAGGAGTCGTACTCCTTCAGACCCAGCGCGATCCCGGCCACGGTGGTGACCGAACCGGCGAGACCGACCAGCGCGTGGCCGTCCGCGGGACGGCAGGCGCGGCTGAGCGGCACGGTCTCCTCGGCCAGGTCCAGCGCCCGCTCCACATCGGCCCTTATGGCGGCGATCTGATCCTCCGTCGGGGGGTCGGTGATCCGGCCGTCCACCACCAGATGGCGCTCGGTCAGCCGCACACAGCCGATGTCCACGCTGCGGGCCGCCCGCACCCCATCGCCGCCCCCGCCACCCTCGCCGCCCTCGACGCCCCCGCCACCCTCGCCGCCCTCGACGAACTCCGTCGAACCGCCGCCGATGTCCACCACCAGATACGGCCCGGCCACATGATCATGGCCGGTGAGCTCCTTGGTGGCCCCGGTGAAGGAGAACTCCGCCTCCTGGTCCCCGGTGATCACCTCGGGCTCCACCCCCAGGATCTCCACGACCCCGCGCACGAACTCCGCGCGGTTCTCGGCGTCGCGGGAGGCGGAGGTGGCCACGAAGCGGACGCGCTCGGCGCCCAGCTCACGGACGACCTCCGCGTACTCGCGGCAGGCGGCGAAGGTGCGCTCCAGCGCCTCGGGGGCGAGCCGGCCCGTGCGGTCCACGCCCTGGCCCAGCCGGACGATCTTCATCCGGCGGTCGAGCTCGACCAGCTCCCCGGTGGCCGGATCGGCGTCCGCCACCAGGAGCCGGATCGAGTTGGTGCCGCAGTCCACGGCGGCGACGCGGGTCATGCGCTCTCCTCCCGGCTCGGGTCATCGGTCCCGCGGGGGCTCACACACGGGCCCTTGCGCCACCACTCCGGCAGCATCGCGATCGCCTCGTCCCCCAGCGGATTGACCCCGGGGCCGGCCGCGAGGGAGTGGGCGACCAGCACATGCAGGCACTTCACCCGGTCCGGCATCCCGCCCGCGCTGGGGAAGCCCTGGAGCACCTCGACGGCGTCACGGCGCGCGATGTAGTCCTCGTGGGCGGCGCGGTAGGCGGCGGCCAGCTCGGGGTCGGTGCCCAGCCGGGCCGTCATCTCCTTCATCACGCCCTCGGCCTCCAGCGTGCCGATCGCGGACGCGGCGCGCGGACAGGTCAGGTAGTAGAGGGTGGGGAAGGGCGTACCGTCCTCGAGCCGCGGCGCGGTCTCCACGACGTCCGGATTGCCGCAGGGGCAGCGGTGCGCGATGGCGCGCAGGCCCCGGGGCACCCGGTTCAGCTGCTCCCGTACGGCGTGGATGTCCGCGTCGGTGGGCGCGGTGGGCTCCGTCTGGGGCGGGGGCGTATCCATGAGTGGGAAAGTTCTTCTTCGTTTCGATTCGTCATCGGGTGCGTCCGGCGGCCGGAGTGCGGCGCCTCAGCGGCGCGCGCTGCCCGCCCCCGCCGCGTCCGCCGTGTCCACGGCGTCCCAGAGGTTGGTGTACCAGGGGCGGCCGGCCGCGCCCTGGTCGGTGGAGTGCTCGGTGGAGCCGGCGCCGTCCACCACGCTGTAGCCGGTCTCGCCCGGCTTCAGGAAGTGCAGCCGCTCCCGGGCTTGCTGCTCGGTGTAGGCGGGGTCGCGCAGCCGGGCCTTCCGCTCCCGCAGCTTCTTCACGTCCTCGCGGGCCCGCTGGGCCTCGTGCCGCTGCTCGGCGATGTCGGAGCGCTGGGAGATGTACTGCCGCATCGGATAGGCGAGCGCCACGACGAGGGAGCAGACGACCAGCGCGAGCAGGGCGGCCCGGCCGGTCAGCCGGCCACGGCGGCGCTTGGTGCGCACGCGGTAGACCCGGGCGGCGGCGTGCTCGCCGAGCGCCTTGAGCCTGGTCGCGGTGGAGAACCGTTCCCGATCCGCCGGCACGTCGCCTCCCCGGTGATGACTTCGCTTGGACAACGCCGTCGAGCGACGCCGTCCCCGGCCACGGTACGGGACCGGGGCCGGGGACGGGCGTCAGACGTGTCCGCTCAGCCCTTGAAGCGCGGGAAGGCGGAACGGCCCGCGTACACCGCGGCGTCGTCGAGGATCTCCTCGATGCGCAGCAGCTGGTTGTACTTGGCCACCCGCTCGGAGCGGGCCGGGGCGCCGGTCTTGATCTGGCCGCAGTTGGTGGCGACGGCCAGGTCGGCGATGGTGACGTCCTCGGTCTCACCGGAGCGGTGCGACATCATGCACTTGTAGCCGCTGCGCTGGGCCAGCTCGACCGCGTCGAGGGTCTCGGTCAGCGAGCCGATCTGGTTGACCTTGACCAGCAGGGCGTTCGCGGTGTCGCTGTCGATACCGCGGGACAGCCGCTCGGGGTTGGTGACGAAGAGGTCGTCGCCGACCAGCTGGACCTTGTCGCCGAGCTGCTCGGTGATGGTCTTCCAGCCGTCCCAGTCCTCCTCGTTCAGCGGGTCCTCGATGGAGACCAGCGGGTACGCGGCGACCAGCTCGGCGTAGTACGAGGTCATCTCGGCGGCGGAGCGGGACTGGCCCTCGAACTGGTACGCGCCGTCCTTGTAGAACTCGGAGGCGGCGACGTCCAGCGCGAGCGCGATGTCCTGGCCCGGCTGGTAGCCGGCCTTCTTGACCGCCTCGAGGATCAGGTCGAGGGCCTCGCGGTTGGAGCCGAGGTTCGGCGCGAAACCGCCCTCGTCGCCGAGGCCGGTGGACAGGCCGCGCTCCTTCAGCACGCCCTTCAGGGTGTGGTAGACCTCGGCGCCCCAGCGCAGGGCCTCGGAGAAGGATTCCGCGCCCACGGGCGCGATCATGAACTCCTGGATGTCCACATTGGAGTCGGCGTGCGACCCGCCGTTGAGGATGTTCATCATCGGCACCGGCAGCAGATGGGCGTTCGGGCCGCCGAGGTAACGGAAGAGGGGGAGGTCGGACGCCTCGGAGGCGGCGTGCGCGACGGCGAGGGAGACCCCGAGGATCGCGTTGGCACCGAGCGAGGACTTGTCCGGGGTGGCGTCCAGGTCGAACATCGCCTGGTCGATCAGCCGCTGCTCGGTGGCGTCATAGCCGACCAGCTCGGGGCCGATCTGCTCGATCACGGCGAGGACGGCCTTCTCCACGCCCTTGCCGTTGTAGCGGTTCTTGTCGCCGTCACGGAGCTCGAGGGCCTCGAAGGCGCCGGTGGAGGCGCCGGACGGCACGGCGGCACGGCCGGTGCTGCCGTCGTCGAGGCCAACCTCGACCTCGACCGTGGGGTTGCCTCGCGAGTCGAGGATCTCGCGAGCTACGACGACGTCGATGGACGGCACGAGGTTCTCCTTCGTATGGGTCTGCGGTAGCAGCACGAGCCTAACGGGCCGGGAGGGCTGCGCCCCGCGTTCGCCCGCCCCACGAGACGGGGGCGCGACACAAAAAGCCAGATTCTGGATCAAAAATCCAGATTTCTTATGCATGGGGAAAGCCCCGGCAGGGCGCGCCATAGGGGCGGCGCACCCGGCCGGGGCTCGTTCTCAGGGGGCCGGCCTCAGGCCTGGGCCAGGGCCGTGGCCGTGGCCGTGGCCGTGGCCGGGGCTCAGCGGAGGTGCAGCTGCTGGCCCGGGAAGATCAGGTCGGCCTGCTCCACGATGTCCTTGTTCAGCTTGAAGAGCTTCTCCCAGCCGCCCTTGACGTCATGGGCCTTGGCGATCTTGCCGAGAGTGTCGCCGGACTTGACCTTGTACTCGCCGTCACCCTTCTTGACCGGGCCACGGGTCTGCTGCCGCGTGGCGTGCTCGGGCGCGGTGCGCGGCTGCGCCTTCGGCTCGGCCTTCGGCTGGGCCGGCTGGGCGGCCGGGGCCGACTTGGTGGTCGCCGAGGACTGGTCCTGCGAGCCGGAGGGCGCGGACGGGGCGGACGGGGCGGACGGGCTGCCGCCGGAGGTCAGGCCCTTGCCGCAGACCGGCCAGGCGCCCTTGCCCTGGCTGCCCAGGACCTTCTCGGCGATCTGGATCTGCTGGGCCTTGCTGGCCTTGTCCGCGGTGGAGGCGTAGGCCGTGCCGCCGTAGGCGGCCCAGGTGGAGCTCGAGAACTGCAGGCCGCCGAAGTAGCCGTTGCCGGTGTTGATCGACCAGTTGCCACCGGCCTCGCACTGCGCGACCTGGTCCCACTGCGAGGTGGTGGCCGCGGAGGCGGAGGTCGCCCCGAGGAGCGGTGCCGCCACGGCGGCACCGGCGAGACCGGTGAGCGCGGCGATACGGGTGGCCTTGGAGGGGCGGCGGTGCTTCCCGTTGGACTTGAGCATCTTTGGTTCGTTTCCTCACCGACGCCTACGAGGTGAGCTGTCGGGTTCGGACGTGAGTTGCCCGGCCGGTCGCGATGGTCGCTCCCGGCTTCACCCCAAGCCGACAAGCCCGTGTCCACAGGCCACTCGGCACCTACCTTGGGTCCCCCGCTCCTGCCTTCGGCGCTGACGCGTCGGTTCCCCCCGACCGCCGGCAGGATTCGGCGTGACGATCGACGGTGCCCGCGGTGGCGAGCGGAAAGACGGTAAACACACCTTCCAAGAACGTTCAAACACCCCAAGCGCAGTGATTGGGGCTGTAATTGATCTCACCCGGCCCACATCGGCGCAGGTGGGGCCGGGTGAGGAGAGATCGGACACGAGGTGCGCCCCGGAAAATGTGACGAGATGTATGTCTCACCGGGTCCAGATCGGGCAATTCCCCCCGAATCACTGCTCCCTGATGGTGAGGTCAAGTCGCTGACCAGGGATGATCAGATCGGGGTCGATCCCGATGAGGTCCTCGTTGGTTTCGTAGAGCCCTTCCCAACCGCGGGACACATTCTGGTGCTCGGCGATCCCTGACAGGCTGTCACCGGGGCGAACGGTGTAATCGTCGGCCGTGGAGTCCGTGGAGCCCTCGTCGCGGTCCGAGGCGCCGCGCGAGGCATGGCGCCCGGAGGGCCGCGCACTCCCCGCGTCGCCGTCGCCGGCCCGCTCCCCCGCGCCCGGGGAACCGCGGTGGCGGCCGGAGGGCGCCGGGTCGGCGGAGGGGTCCGCCGAGGGGCTCTTGGAGCCGTCCGACGCCGAGGGACCGTCCGGGTCCGAGGGGCTGCCCGAGTCCGGGTCGTCCGATGCCGGGCCGTCCGAAGCGGAGCCGTCAAGGCCGTCGGGGGACTTGGAGGTGTGGGGCGCGTCCGGCCCCTCGGCCGGCCCTGACGCATCCGACTCATCCGACGCATCCGGCTTGTCGGCCTTGTCGGATGTCCCCGAGCGGTCCTCGTCCGAGGAGGAGCCGTCCCGCCCCCGGTCCCCGGGGTCGCCCCCGTCGCGGCCCGCCCCCGGGTCCGAGTCGGCCGTGCTGCCGGGGTCCACATCGGGGGCGCCGCCGCCGTCGGTGAGCCCGGCGCCCAGCGCACAGCTCGGCCAGGCGTCGGGGCCGCGGTCGCCGAGGATCGCCTCGGCGACGGATATCTGCTGGGAGCGGCTGGCGAGGTCGGGGCGCGGGGCGTACTCCGTGCCGCCGTACTTCTTCCACATGTCGAGGGTCAGCTGGAGCCCACCGTAGAAGCCGTTGCCCTCGTTGGCGCTCCACATACCGCCGCTCTCGCACTCGGCGACGTGATCCCATGTGGCGGTCTGGGCGGCCTGTGCGCCGGTCGCCCCGAAGAGGGGGATGGCGAGGCCCGCTCCCGTGACCCCCGCCGCGACGATGATGGCCGGGGCCTGACGGGGGCGACGGTGTCGACCATTACCGGAACGCATGCGATTGACCTCTCCTATGGCGCTATGGCGCTATGGCGACAGGGTTTGCCGGTGAACATAGCGAGGGCACTCGATCATCACAAGGCGATGTATCCCAGGTCACGCCAAGGTCACACGGCTGATCATTCGTCACGTATGTCCGGCCGTACGGGCCTTGGGGGGCTCAGCCGCCCCTTTCGGGGGCTTCAGCCGTCCGCGGAATTCCAGGTCACCGGGAGGGTGCGCAGCCCGCGCATGATGAGCCCGCCGCGCCACCGCAGATCGTCCGGATCCTCCGTGAGCCGCAGCCCGGGGAGCCGCCGCAGCAGGGTGGCGATCGCGGTCTGGGCCTCCAGCCGGGCCAGCGGGGCGCCCAGACAGTAGTGGATGCCGTGGCCGTAGCCGAGGTGCTGGTTGTCCCGGCGGGTGAGATCGAGGACGTCCGGCTCCGCGAACCGCTCGGGGTCCCGGTCGGCCGCGGCGAGCACCACCAGCACCGGCTCCCCCTCGGCGATGCGCTGCCCGGCGAGGGTGAGCGGCTCGGTGGCGAACCGCCAGGTGGCGATCTCCACGGGTCCGTCATAGCGGAGCAGCTCCTCGACCCCGGCGGCGAGCAGCCGCTCGTCCCCTTCTTCCAGGGCCCGCTGCATGAGGGCGCGCTGCTCCGGATGGCGCAGCAGCGCGTAGACGCCGTTGCCGATGAGATTGACGGTCGTCTCGAAGCCGGCGAAGAGAAGGATGAAGGCCATGGCCGCGGCCTCGTTCTCGGTGAGGTGCTCACCGTGGTCGCTGGCCCGGATCAGGCCGGAGATCAGATCCTCCCCGTCCTCTTCTTCCCCGCGCTCGGCGAGCTCCAGCCGCTTGCGGTGGATCAGCTCGCCGAGATACGCCCGGATCCTCTTCACGGCGCGGGCCACTCCGCCGCGCGGGCCGCCGCCGTGCCGGATCATCGCGCCGGCCCAGTCCCGGAAGTCGTCCTGGTCCTCGCGCGGCACCCCGAGCAGATCGCAGATGGCGTAGATGGGGAGGGGGAAGGCGAACTCATGGATGAGATCCGCCTCTCCCCTCTCTTCGAGGGCGTCGATGAGCTGATCGGTGAGGGCCCGCACCCGGGGGGCGAACGCGGCCACCCGGCGCGGGGTGAACGCCTTCGACACCAGCCGCCGGAGCCGGGTGTGGTCGGGAGGGTCGATATTGAGCAGATGTGTCATCAGCTCGGCGCGCCGTTCGCCCGGGATGCCGACCTTGCCCTTGGCGTGGGCCGCCGCACTGTGCCGCTGAGGGTTCTTCGAGAGCCGGGGATCGGCCAGCGCCCTCCTGGCATCGGCGTACCGGGTCACCAGCCAGGCGTCCACACCGCTGGGCAGCGTGGTCCGGTGCACCGGGGCGTGTTCGCGTAGCCAGGCGTACGCCGGATAGGGATCGCTGGCGAACTCCCAGGTGAAGAGGGTGGGAGCGGGGCTGTCACGGGGCTGTTCCGACACCCCCCGACGATACCGGCGCGCGGCCGCCCGGCCCCCGGTCCGCCGGAAGTAACGACAGACAAGAGAAATAAGGGAATAAGCAGAACAAAAAGAATAAGAGAGTTATGACCGGGATGAATGTCTAGCGGAATTCCCCATTCATCTCCACACACCCTTCACCACCCACACACAGCCGGGGTCGAATGCCCGGATATCTGATGGCTGGGACCGCCGTTCGGCGGATGCCCGCGCCGCCCCGATACGAACCCCCGGGACATGCCCTGACGTCGGTCAACGCGGTGAACTGGCGGTGTGGCTGAAACGTCGTCAGGTGAACGAATGGGACTGGGGCACATGCACGGGGCCCAGTGATACCGGTGATACGATCACCGCGCTTGCCAGGCGAGCCAAGGGCGCGTAAGACACACGGCGATCCGGCACATCACGCCGAGAGGATCCCCACTCTGAGGAGCATTATGCCGCCAGTCGGGCATACGGAGCCGTTCCGGCGCACCGACTCCTGTGCGCTGCCGTCGGCAAGACGAGTGCGATGTCCCCGGAACCCGCGGGCGCCGTACGGGCGCTGACTTACCGCCGCCCCGAACATTCCAGACGCATAACGCACCACACCTCCCTAAAGTCCCTGGCGGTCTAGTCGTTTAAAGAGAGTCTCAATGACGCAATATCTACAGGATCCAGCACTCTGGGCCCTGATCGCTGGCACGCCTCTCGCCGCAGCCGCCATTATCCGCGGGCGAAAGACGCGAGCGAATCTGCGCCAGGAGCAGGCGGAGCTAGAGAAACGCGCGGCCGACCTCGAGAACAATTACGCCGAGGCGGTGCAGGAGGCCCACAACCGCGCCGAAGAGGCCACCAAGAGCGCGCTGAAGTCCGCCATGCGGACCCTTCAGGGTCTCGCCAACGAGCAGCAGCTGGCCCTCTCCAAGACACAGGAGAAGTACGGCGAGCACCAGCTTCTCCAGGACCTCCTGGAGATCGACCATATGAACTCGCAGTTCGGTCGGCGTGCCCAGTCCATCGCGGTGCTCTGTGACGGCTGGCTGGGCCGGCAGCGAGCCGTCGCCTCGGTGTACGACGTGGTGCGCAGCGCCAAGGGCCGCATCCGTCACTACACCCGGGTGGAGATTCGCTCGCAGAGCAACTTCGCCCTGGTGAGCCGGGCCGTGGAACCGGTCGCGCTGGCGCTGGCCGAGCTTTTGGACAACGCGACCAGTTACTCCGCTCCCGACTCGCCGATCGACATCACCATTCGCACCGTCCCCAAGGGCGTCTGCGTCATCATCGACGACGCCGGTGTCGGTATGAACGAGGAGGAGAAGAACCGGGCGGACAAGCTGCTCTCGGCCACGCACGCCACCGGTGTAACGGGACTGGGCAATCCGCCGCAGTTCGGTTTCGCGGTGATCGGTGTGCTCGCCGCGCGCTACGGCTTCACGGTGTCCGTCGATTCGGCCTCTCCCTACGGTGGTGTACGCGCGGTCGTGCTTCTCCCCGAGGACCTTCTGACCAATATGCCCGAGCCGGAAGAGCAGCCGACGACCCACGCTCCCCCCGCGGCCGAGCAGCCGGAGCCGAGCGGTTCCACCGTGGCCAGTTCCACCGTGAGCGGTGCCACCGCCGGGGGTCTGCCCAAGCGTCGCCGTAAGGGCGCGATTTCCATCGTCCCGAGAGCGGACGCCAATGCCGCCGCCCGGACGAGCGAGGAAACCGCATCGATCATGGGCGCGTTCCAGCGCGGCACTCAGTCCGGCCGCTCAGCAGCAACCCCGAACAGGGAAGGGCATGATCCTCAGTGAACAACGACCTGTCATGGATGCTTGAGAGCGCCCTGGAAGTACCAGGGGCTCGTCATGCGATCCTGGTTTCCGCCGACGGTCTGCTGATGGCCCGTTCTCAAGAGGTCAAAAAGGACGAGGCCGACACCGTCGCGGCGGCGATGAGCGGCATCCAGTCGCTGAGCCGCACCATGGCCGGCTTCTGTGGTGGCACCCATATGACATGGCGCCAGACCCTGGTCGAGTTCGACGGTGGCTGGGTCTTCCTCATCTCCGCGGGTGAGGGCGCGTATCTGGCGGTCTCCTCGGCGCCGGATGTCGACATGGCCGACATCACCTTCCGGATGCAGCAGCTTGTCGGGCAGCTCGGCAAGGCGCTGACCACACCACCTCGCGAAAACACCGGAATTCAGGCATGAGGGCACCCGGCGAGCAGGAGCCCGAATCCGCTCAGTTAGTGCGACCGTACGTCATCACCAACGGTCGAGGGCTTCCGGAGAACGACCAGTTCAACTTGATCACGCTGGTCACCGCCTCCGAGGAGAGACCCCCCAGCCATCTTGACCCGGAGAAGCGCGGGCTCCTGGAGCTGTGCTCGGGTGGATATCTCTCGGTCGCGGAGATAGCCGGACACATGGGACTTCCGATCGGCATCGTGAAGGTCCTGCTGTCCGATCTCTCCTCGGACGGATACCTCATCACCCGCGCACCCGCGCCTCCCGCGCAGCTTGTCGACGTTTCGCTCCTTCAGGAGGTGCTGGATGGGCTCCAGGCCCGTTTCGGATGAGGACGTCTATCTGAACGAAGCGGTGCAGATCGCGGCCAAGATCCTGGTCGTGGGGCATTTCGCGGTCGGAAAGACGACGTTCATCGGCACCATGTCCGAGATTCCTCCGCTGCGCACCGAGGAGCGGATGACTCAGGCCGGAGCCCATATCGACGACCTCATGGGCACCCGGGGCAAGACCACGACCACCGTGGCCATGGACTTCGGCCGGCTCACGCTCAGCGACAGACTTGTCCTGTATCTCTTCGGCACGCCCGGACAGGAGCGCTTCGTCCAGGTGTGGGAGGACATGACCCGAGGCGCTCTCGGGGCACTGATCCTCGTCGATCCGGAACGGCTCAAGGAATCCTTCCCGGTGATCGACCTGGTGGAGCACTACGGACTGCCCTATGCGATTTCCGTCAACCACTTCGACGGCACGCCGGCCCGCCCCGACAACGAATTGCGCGAGGCGCTCGACCTGCTGCCCGAGACCCCGATCGTCACCTGTGACGCACGTGACGAGAAGTCATCGGCCAACGCGCTGATAACGCTTGTCCGTTACCTACAGGAACGTACCCGCTAGGAGCACCTGATGAACATGCAATCGGATTTTCCGGCGGTGCCACCACCCGGCTGCCCCGCCCATGGCAGTGGCAAGCGGGTGCCGCTGTACGGGACGGAGTTCGCCGCCGATCCGGGTGCCTACTACACCTACATGCGCTCGTACGGCCCGACCGCGCCGGTGGAACTCTCCCCGGGCGTCGACGCCACACTGGTCACGGACTACTCGGCGGCGCTCCAGCTGCTGCAGAACCCGGACACCTTCCGGAAGGACTCGCGCCGCTGGCGTGAATACAACGAGGGCAAGGTCTCCCGGGACAATCCGGTCGTCCCGTTGCTGGAGTACCGGCCGAACTGCATGTTCACCGACGGCGCCGAGCATATGCGGCTGCGTCAGGCGGTGACCGACAGCCTGGCCCAGGTGGACACGCATCGACTGAGCCGCCATGTCGAACGCGTCGCGGACTATCTGATGGACCAGTTCCTCTCCCGCGGCTCGGCCGATCTGCTCAACGATTATGCCAAACTGCTGCCGCTGTTTGTTTTCAATGAGCTTTTCGGTTGCCCGGCGGAGATCGGTGACCGGGTCATCTTCGGTATCTCCGGTATTTTCGACGGAATCAATGCGGAGAAGGCGAACGAGGTGCTCGGCCAGAGCGTCGGCGAACTCGTCGCATTGAAGCGCAAGCAGCCCGGTGACGATGTCACCTCCTGGCTTATGCAGCACCATGCCCAGCTGAATGATGAGGAAATGGCTCATCAGCTGGTGCTGCTGCTGGGTTCCGGTGCCGAGCCGCAGCGGAATCTCATCGCCAACGCGCTGCTGCTACTGCTCTCGGATGAGCGGTACGCGGGGGCCGGGCTGCTGGTCGAGGACGCCCTCGACGATGTGCTGTGGAACAGTCCGCCGATGGCCAATTACGCTCCGCATTACCCGGTTACCGATGTGGACTTCGCCGGGACCCGGCTGCGGGCGGGCGATCTGGTGATGGTCTCCATCGCGGCCGCGAACAGCGACCCCGCGCTGTCCGCCTCCCGGCAGCAGCTCAGCAAGCGCGCTCACCTGGCATGGAGCGCCGGTCCGCACGCCTGCCCGGCCAAGGACACCGCTCAGCTGATCGGCGTGGTGGCCATCGAGAAGCTGCTCAACAAGCTGCCGGACATCGAGCTCGCGGTGCCCGAGTCGAGCCTGACCTGGCGCCCCGGCCCCTTCAACCGAGGGCTGACCGCACTGCCTGCCCGATTCACTCCGATACGTACGGATAAACAGCCCGTTACGCAGCAACAGATCCCCACGGGCGACCATCGCGCCCACGCCCAGAATAAGCAGGAGAAGGGCGGCTTGTGGAGTTCGTTCCTCTCATGGTGGCGACAGTGATCTAGGTCACATCGGGAACCCATTTCATACCGCATGAATGTTCAATTGAACGGGTAGGCAGTGTTGCGCAATTTATGTTGGCCAAAATCTAAGAGGAGCTGTCGTGAGGTCTCCCGCCGCCGGCGACATCACTGTCGGTCGACGATCAGCGGTTTCACTCATATCCCGACCGCACCCCCACCCCTGCGGCCAATCGAACACCTACCCTAATTTCGCGGAAGCACACGCGATGGGAGCCCAGATACCCGCCCCCCGGGGCGGGTATCTTCTCGTGGTACCGGAACACCGGGTATCCCCGCCGCCTAAACCAAAACAGCCGTTCCTCTCGATTCAGCGGGAGGTTCGATGAACGGTCTCCGTTCGGGTGAGGCACTGCTCGGTGACCTCGCCACGGGCCAGCTGACCCGGCTGTGCCACGTGGCGGGGCTGAGCGAGGCCGATACGGCCGCGTACACGGGGGTGCTAATCGAGAGTCTGGGGGCCGCTGCCGGACGGCCGCTGGCGCTGCCGCCCCCGTCGCACACCTTTCTCTCCGACGACCACAGCCCCGTCGAGTTCTCCCTGGCCTTCCTGCCGGGCCAGCGCCCGGACCTGCGAGTACTGGTGGAGCCGGGCTGCTCCAGCGGGGACGACCTGGCGGAGAACGGCCGGGCCGGTCTGCGGTCGATTCACGCCATGGCGGACCGCTGGGGATTCTCGACCGACCAGCTCGACCGGATCGAGGAACTGTTCCTCCCCCCGTCCCCCGAGGGCCCGTTGGCCCTGTGGTGCGCCCTGGAGCTCCGCCCCGGCGGCGTCCCCGGGGTCAAGGTCTACCTCAACCCCTCGGCGAACGGCGCCGACCGGGCCGCCGAGACGGTCCGCGAGGCGCTGGCGCGGCTGGGCCATCGGCAGGCGTTCGACTCGCTGCCCCGGGCGGAGGGCTTCCCGTTCTTCGCCCTGGACCTCGGCGACTGGGACGCCCCGCGGGTGAAGGTCTATCTCAAACACCCCGGGATGTCCCCCGCCGAGGCGGGCTCCCTGCCCCGGATGACCCCAGCACCGGGCCGGGAGGGGCTGGAGGAGTTCTTCCGCACCGTCGGTGACTTCCCCGCCGGGGACCTCACCGACGACGAGGACCCCGACCGGCTCACCGGGCGCCCCGCCCTCACCTGCCACTCCTTCACGGAGACGGCGACCGGGCTGCCCAGCGGATACACGCTCCACGTACCCGTCCGCGGCTACGTCAGGCACGACGGCGAGGCGCGGGAGCGGGCCGTGGCCGTGTTGCGCAGCAATGACATGGACAGCGCAGCCCTCGACCGGGCGCTGGCCGCCGTGAGCCCGCGTCCCCTCGGCGACGGCGTGGGCCTGATCGCCTATCTGGCCCTGGTCCACCAGCGCGGCCGGCCGCAGCGGGTGACCGTCTACGTCTCCTCCGAGGCGTACCAGACCCGGCCGCCCCTGGAGACGGTCCCCACCCGTGACCGGGTGCGGGCCCGGCTCTGAACTCCGCCGGGACACCGAGCACCGAGCACACCGGGACGCCGAACTCCGGGACACCGCACGCCGAGCACACCGAGCACGCCGAAACACCGAACGACGAACAGACAGGAGCAGGGGCAGCGTGGAGCCGTACAGGATCAAGGTTGTCGAACCGATACCCGTCACCACACGACAGCAGCGCGAAGCGGCGCTGAAGCGTGTCAACTACAACCTCTTCGACCTGCGCGCCGAAGAGGTGACCATCGACCTGCTCACCGACTCGGGCACCGGGGCGCTGTCCGCCGCCCAGCTCGCCGCGGGGATGGCGGGCGACGAGTCCTACTCGGGCTCCCGCTCGTTCTACCGCTTCCACGAGACGGTCACCGAGCTCACCGGCTACGCCCACATCCTCCCCGCCCACCAGGGGCGCGCCGCCGAGCGCGTGCTGTTCACCACCCTGCTGGAGCGCGGCGACCTCGTGCTGTCGAACACCCACTTCGACACCACCCGGGCCAATGTCGAGCTGAACGGCGCCGAGGCGCGCGACCTGCCGTGCCCCGAGGCCAAGAACCTCGACAGCACCGACCCGTTCAAGGGCAACATCGACCTGGACGCGCTCGCCCGGACGCTGTCCGGGCCCGACGGCTCCCGGGTCGCCGTGGTCGTCATGACCATCACCAACAACGGCGGCGGCGGTCAGCCCGTCGCCATGGAGAACCTCAAGCGGACGGCCGCCCTGTGCCGTCAGCACGGGGTGCCGCTCTTCCTGGACGCCGCCCGGTTCGCCGAGAACGCCTGGCTGGTCACCCGCCATGAGCAGGGCTACCGCGACCGCACCCCCCGGCAGGTCGCGGAGGAGGCGTTCCGCCTGGCGGACGGCTGCATGATGAGCGCCAAGAAGGACGGCATCGTCCACATCGGCGGCTTCATCGGCACCAACGACCCGGAGCTCGCCCAGAAGTGCGAGCTGCTCCTCATCGCCACCGAGGGGTTCGCGACCTACGGCGGTCTGGCCGGACGCGACCTCGACATGATGGCGCAGGGGCTGACCGAGGTCACCGAGCCGACCTATCTCGCCGAGCGCGCCGAGATCGCCTCCCACCTCGCCCACCGGGTCCGCGCCGCGGGCGTGGACATCGTCGAGCCGCCGGGCATGCACGCGCTCTACCTCAACGCCGGGCGGTTGCTGCCGCACATCGCGCCGCACCGCTACCCCGGCCACGCCCTGGCCTGCCAGCTCTACCTGGAGGGCGGCATCCGCTCGGCCGAGCTGGGGTCGCTCTACCTGGGTGAGGAGGACGAGCACGGCAACCCGATCAAGAGCGCGCCGTACGAGCTGGTCAGGCTCGCCCTGCCGCGCCGGGTCTACACCCGCAGCCACTACGACCACGTGGGCGAGACGCTCGCGAAGATCGCCAAGAACGCGGACCAGGTGTACGGCTTCCGGATCACCGATCAGTCCCCGATCCTGCGCCACTTCCGCGCCACGCTGGAGCCGGTGCCCATCAGGGGCTGACCGCGGCACGGCCGTACGAGGGCCCGGCACCGGACGCCACCGGTGCCGGGCCCTCGTCGACCTGGTGACCCGGGCCATGGCCCGCCGCCGGGGAGCCCCCGCGTCAGCGCCCCGCCGCCCCCTCCGCCGCCCGGATCGCGTCGCGGTAGGCGCGGGCCGCCGCGCGCAGCGCCGCCTCCGGGTCCACACCGTCCGCCTCGGCCCGCACCGCGAGCGCCAGCAGCTCATAGCCGATGCCCGCCCCGTCCGGCAGGGCCACGTCGAGCCCGGCCATCCGGGCGCGGGAGGCCAGCTTGGCGGTCAGCGCGAGCGAGGGCTGACCGAGCGGTACCCCTTCGGTGACCGAATCGCGCCGCTTCTCGGCCGCCTTGGTCCGCAGCCAGTGGCGCTGGACGTCCTCCGGGGTCTCGGCGGCCTCGTCGCCGAAGACATGCGGATGGCGATGGATCAGCTTGTCCACGATGCCGCCCGCCACATCGTCGATCGAGAACGGGTGCTCGGGGTCGTCCTGGGCGATCCGGGCGTGGAAGACGACCTGGAGCAGCACATCGCCGAGCTCCTCGAGCAGCGCCTCGCGGTCGCCCTCCTCGATGGCCTCGACGAGTTCGTACGCCTCCTCGATGCCGTATTTCACCAGCTCCTCGTTGGTCCGGGTGCCGCTCCACGGGCACTCGGCGCGGACCCGGTCCATGACCTGCACCAGATCGAGCAGCCGCGCGCCCGGCAGATCGTAGGAACCGGGCAGCAGCTCCAGGTCCGGCATCGCCTCGCGGCCGGATCCGGCCAGCCGCGCCAGCCCGTCGGTCAGCTCGGACTCGCCCTCGGCTGAGGTGATCACGACGGCCGTGCGGCCGCCCTCCGCCACGCAGTAGTCGACCAGCTCGCGCGCGCCCGGTGCGCCCGGCTCCACCTCGACGCCCGCGTCCCGCAGATAGGGCAGCTGCGGATGGTCCGGGTCGCCGGAGAGCACCCGGTCGGCGCCGCGCAGCGCCTGCCAGGCGGGCCAGGACAGCAGTCCGGGCGCCACCCGGTGGCTGGTGGTGAGAAGGACGATGCGCCCGGTGGGGGCGGCGGCGTCGGCGGGGACGGGCGAGTCGGGTGCGGTCACCCTTGCAACGTAACTTACGCCCGCTCGGGGGTACCGCCGGAGGTGCGCAGCCAGGCCTCCTTGGCCAGGACGGCGGTGCCCTGGGTGTTGTCCCACTTTCCGTAGCGGGGGTTCACCCGGATGTCGAGCGCCTTGGAGGTCTGGGTGAACACCTCGTTGACCTTGGAGGTGCCCAGCTTGCGCAGCAGGGCGTTGCGGGTGAGGTCCATCCGGACCGCCTCGTCGATCCCGCCGGGCGCGATGCCCTGCTGGAGATACAGGGCGCGCAGGGCGGTGGCCCCGCCGCTCTGCTGCTCGGCGGCGGAGCGGGCGTGCTGGACCTCGCGGCGGCTGAGGCTGATCCCGTTGTCCTTACCGGCCCGCTCAATCACCCGGAACTGGATCATCCGGATCAGCGTGTCCTGGCTCAGCCGGCCGCTGCCCGCGACCATCTGAGCCGCCTTCGGGTCGCTGCCCTGAGCCTGGCGGACGGCCTTGACCTGCGCCTGGAGCTGGGACACGGTGATCCGGCCACCGTCCAGGACCGCCGCGGCACCGGGCCGCGGGGCGTCGCCGCACGCGGTGATCAGCGGCGCGGAGAGCAGCAGCGCGGACGCGGCGGAGACGGTGAGCGCAGTACGGCGGCGGATCATTGAGCCTCCCGGCAGAGATCGTGCGGCGCGACAAACGATCTGGCGTTGATCGATCGATGGTATGGAGTCGGCGCGGCCTAGGCCACTGCTTGGACAACGATTCACCACGGTCTTGGTCAGCCTCCTGGCCGCCCCCGGCCCCGGCAGGCTAGCGCGCGGGCAGCTTCGTACCGGGGCAGCCGCCCAACACCCGCCGCATCGCGGTCTTCTCGGCCCCGGTCACCCACAGCCCGTAGGTCTTCTTCACCGCCACCTGGTGCGCCACATAGTCACAGCGGTACGCCTTGTTGGGCGGCAGCCAGGTCGCCGCGTCGCCGTCGCCCTTACGGCGGTTGGCGGAGGCGTCCACGGCGATCAGATTGAGCGGATCGTTGGCGAACTCCAGGCGCTTGTCCCGGTCCCACTTCCGGGCGCCCTTCTGCCAGGCGTCCGACAGCGCGACCACATGGTCGATGTCCACCTTGCTGCGGCCCCGGACGAACCGGATATCGCGGCCGGTGTACGGATCGTCGGTGAGCGTGCCCGAGGTGACCAGGCAGTGGCCGTCGCGGAACCTCACGTCCTTCAGGTCGCGCTTGAGGATGTCATCGCGGGTCCCGCAGCCGTTGTCGTCGGTGTCCACCCACGAGCTGCCGAACTCGCTTCGCTCGTAACCCGTCTTCGGCGCACGGCCCTTGACTGTGAGCGAGGACACAGCCGCCAGGGCCGAGCCGGACGCCGCGGGCCGACTCGGACCGCCCCCGCCCCCGCCCCCGCCCTTGTCAGCGCCCTTGCCGTCCTGGTCACCGGCCTTGCAGCCGCCGACCGCCAGCAGCGCGACCAGCACCGCCGCGGAACTTCGCATCGGTATGCGAAACCGTCCCTGCAACCTTCCCGCCCCCTTCGCGTATCTTTTCGCACAGACCGCCCACACGATAAGGACCCTGGATGGACACGGCCGCAACCGCCCCGCCCGGCACCGGCGCCGAGGGGGCGACCGCCGTCTTCAGGGGGCGTACCCGGCTTCTCGCGAGGGCAGGCGTACTGCGGCAGCCGCGGGCCGATCCGTACTGGCTGGCCCTCGCCCTCTTCGCCGCCTTCACGGCACTGTCGGTCTGCCGCTACCGCCGTATGGCCACCATGTCCTGGGACCTGGGCATCTTCGAGCAGGCGATACGGGCGTACGCGCACTTCCGGGCCCCCATAGCCGATCTCAAGGGCCCCGGCGCCAATATCCTCGGCGACCACTTCAGCCCCATAACGGCCCTGCTCGGCCCCGTCTACCGGCTCTTCCCCGGCCCGGTCACCCTGCTGGTCGCGCAGGCGGCGCTGTTCGCCGTCTCCGCCGTCCCCGTCACCCGCGTCGCCACCCTGCTGCTGGGGCGCGGCCGGGGGCTCGCGATCGGCATCGCCTACGGGGTGTCCTGGGGCCTCCAGCGCGCCGTGGACTTCGACTTCCACGAGATCTGCTTCGCCGTTCCGCTCATCGCCTTCTCCCTGGAGGCGGTGATCCGCAGGCGCTGGTACCCGGCGCTGCTGTGGGCCGCCCCGCTGGTCTTCGTCAAGGAGGACATGGGCGCCACGGTGGCCGCGATCGGCGCGGTCGTCTGGATCCGCGCCCGGCGCGACCCCGAGCGCGGCCCCCGCGCCGTCCCGCTCGCCGTCGCGCTGATGGGCTTCGGCGTCGCGGTCTCGGCGCTCGCGCTCGGCGTGGTCATCCCCGGCTTCAACGGCGCGGGCTCGTACGACTATTGGGACAAGGTCGGCAGCGGCGGTGACCAGACCGGCACGATCCCGTTCGGCACCGCGCTGCGCACCCTGCTGTGGATCCTGCTGCCGACCACCGGGCTGCTGGCGCTGCGCTCCCCGCTGCTGCTGGCCGCCGTGCCCACCCTCGGCTGGCGCTTCCTCTCCCACGACGACCACTACTGGGGCACGGACTGGCACTACAGCGCGGTGCTGATGCCGGTCGTCCTGCTGGCCCTGGTGGACGCCCTGGACCGGGTCCGCGACACCCACCGGCCCTGGCTCGCCTCGTACGCCCGTCAGCTGCCCGCCGCGGTGTGCGGCGCGGCCCTGGCGCTGTCGTCCTCCATGCCGCTCTACGGCCTCACCCAGGGCGCCACGTATGACAAGTCCCCGCAGACGCGGGCGGTGGAGCGACTGCTGGACCGGATCCCGGACGGGGCGACGGTGGAGGCCAACGTCGGGCCGATAAGCCGGCTCACCAGCCGCTGCCGGGTGCTGTGGGTCGGCGCCACCCGGGACGTACAGCCGGACTACATAGCCCTCCAGGAGCCGCCGGAGCGCACCGAGCGGCAGGTGATCGAGTACGCCGGGCAGCTCCACCCGGGCAGCTCGTACACGCCTCTCGGCTCCACGTCCGGCTATTTCGTCCTCAAGCGGGGCTAGGGGTGTCCGACGGATCGTGACGCCTGCGGCGGGCTGCCTTCCCCTCCCCGCCCCTTCCCACAACTGGGGCTCCGCCCCAGACCCCGCTCCTCAAACGCCGGAGGGGCTCGAAGGCAGGGGTTCCGCCCAAGACCCCGGAGCCCAGGGGCGACGCCCCTCCACACGGCGGACACCCGGTAAGCCGGGCCGGGGCTCCGCGCGGGCTCAACCCATGGGCTCCGCGGCGGCTCAGCCCATGGGCTTCGGGGCGATCAGGGCGAACGGCGCCCCCTGCGGATCCTTCACCAGCGACATCCGGCCCGCGACCATGTCGTACGGCGGGCGGAGGACCGTCCCGCCCTCGGCTGACACTTTGGCCGAAATGCGGTCGGTGTCCTCGACGGCGAAGTAGACAAGCCAGTGCGGGGGCACCTCCGGCGGTATCCCCTCCCGCAGCGGCTGGAGCCCGCCGACCGTACGGCCGTCGACGGAGAGCGCGAAATAGCCCTCGGCGCCCTCGGCCTCCATGGGGGTCGACTCCGCGCCCAGCGCCTCCGCGTAGAAGGCCGAAGCCGCCTCCCGGTCGGTGGTGTTGAGCTCGTTCCAGATCAGCGTGCCCGGCTCGTTGACCAGGCCCGCGCCGGTGAAGCCGAGCGGCTGCCAGACGCCGAAGACGGCCCCCAGCGGGTCGGCCGCCACCAGCATCCGCCCGAGGTCCATCACATCCATGACCGGCATCAGCACGGTGCCTCCGGCCCGGCTGATGGACTCCGAGGTGGCCTGGGCGTCGGCGGAGCAGAAGTAGGTGGTCCAGACGGTCGGCGGCGGGGCCTCCTCGCCCGCCGACCGCGCGGACATCACCCCCGCGACGGGCTTGCCCCGCAGGGTCCAGGTCGCATAGCCGCCGGCCTCCGGAGGGCCGACCTCTCCCTCCCAGCCGAACAGCCCGGAGTAGAAGTCCAGGGCGGCCTGTTGGTCGGGGACCATCAGATCGATCCAGCAGGGCGTTCCTGGCTGATAGGACGTGACTTCGGGCATGGGGCCGCCTCCGTATCGCCACTTCCGGCCGTGCCCGGCCGGTACGGGATGCCCCCATGGCCCATTCTCCTCCGGCGGGGCCGTCACGCCACTCGGCGCGGACCGCTACCGCGCGCACCGGTTCGTCAACGGCCCGTGAACGCGACTTCCCGGCCGCGGCAGACCGCCGGACCCGGCCGCCGCGAGCAGCGGCTGGGTTCGGCGGCTGGGTCCCAGCCACCGCGAGCAGCGGGCGCGCACAAAGCCGGGCGGCGGCCGGCCCCGAAGGCCGACCGCCGCCCGGCGGTGGTGAGAAGACGGTGTGTCAGGCGCTGCCGACGGCGCTTCCGGCCACCCACTGGCTCCAGTCCATGTTCCATCCATTGAGGCCGTTGTCCGGCTGGACGGTCTTGTCCTTGGAGTTCTTCACGATGACGACGTCACCGACCTGGGAGTTGTCGAAGAACCAGGTGCCGTCCGTGTTGGGGTCGCCCGCGCCCTTGGTGTCCGACAGACCGATACAGCCGTGGCTGGTGTTGACGCTGCCGAAGATGGACTTGGCGCCCCAGTAGTTGCCGTGGATGAAGGTGCCCGAGGTGGACAGCCGCATCGCGTGGGGCACGTCCTTGATGTCGTACTCGCCCTTGCCGTCGTCGTCCGTGAAGCCGACCGTCGCACCGTTCATCCGGGTCTCCTTGAACTTCTCGGAGATCACCATCTGACCGTTGTAGGTCGTGTTATCGGGGCTGCCGGCCGAGATCTTGATCGTCTTGAGCAGCTTGCCGTCGCGGACGACCTTCATCTCCTTGGACTCGGCGTCCACCGTGGAGACCTGGGAGCGGCCGATCTTGAAGTTGACGGTCTTCTCCTGGACGCCCTTGACACCGGACGACGCCTCGACGCCGTCCAGGTCCAGCTTCAGGGAGACGGTCGAACCCGCCTTCCAGTAGTCCTTCGGGCGCAGGTCGAGCCGGTCGCCGCCGAACCAGTGGCCGACCACCTGCTGGCCGCTGCTGGAGGTGACCTTGATGCCCGACTCGACGGCCTTCTTGTTGGTCACCGCCTTGTCGAAGCGGATGGACACCGGCATGCCCACGCCGACCGTGGAGCCGTCCTCCGGCGTGAAGTTGGCGATGAAGCTGTTGGAGGGCGAGACGGTGGTGAAGGACGAGTTCTCGGTCGCCTTACGGCCCTTGGAGTCCTCGGCGGACGCCCTGATCTTGTACTGAGTGGCCCGCTCCAGCTGCCCACTCGGCTTCCAGGACGTCTTGTCGGGCGATATGGTCCCGGCCACGGTGTTGCCGGTCGCCGCGGACGTCATCGTGACGGAGGTGAGCTTGCCCTCACTCACCGTGACCTTGGTGTCACTGTTGATGCCCGCGTTCGTCGCACCGGCCTTCGGCGTGATCTTGATGTGGGCGTCCGACGCGTCCTTGGCCGCCGCCTCGTCGACCTGCGACTGCGACTTGTGCCCGTCGTTCTTGGCGTCGTCGCCGCCGCCATCCCCGCCGCACGCGGCGAGAGTGAGTACGCCGCCGAGCACGGCGGCCACGGCCACCAGCCCCTTACGGCGCTTGCCGTCCGTCATCACACGCTTCTCCATTTGACCTGGATCTTGATCTGGACCCCAGAAACCCCGGACCTGCCCGATAAGAACGCCTGTACCTTTTGGCCGGTTCCACGCACAGTAAAACTGTGCGCAAGGCCACTTAGCAAAGGCGCCACTCCAGCGTAAGACCCGCCGACACCCGGACCCGCACGGCTCAGCCGTCTTCGTCGCCCGGAAGTCGCCAGGAGATCGCCCGGAGGCCGCCAGGAGATCGCCGGGAGATCGTCCGGAGAACGCCGGGAAGACGCCCGGAATGCGGCCCTCCGGGCTCAATCGTCCTCGTCCAGGTCGGCGAAGGCCCCGGACCACTCGACGGAGCGCGGATCGTAGTCGACATGCTCGCTGCTCCAGGACGCCTGGGCCAGTTCCACCCCCGGCACCTCCTCCACCAGCTCGAACGGCTCGACCAGATAGGCCAGCGCCTCGGCCTCGTCCGACTCCACCATGCGGCGTGCGTGGCCCCGCTCCTCGGCGGCCATGGAATCGTCGCCGTCGATCCGCTCGTACGCCGCGCGCCGCAGCCGGTCCGCATCGGCGATCTCGACCACAAGCTCCACACGAAGCCGGACAAACCGTGATGTCTCGGTACTCGTCATGCGACGGAGGTTAGGGGGCCGACCCGTCTCGCTTCCGCACGACCCGCAGTTGTCACTACGATCGGCGCACGGGGTCAATTTGCCGCAGCCTCAAGGAGGATGCCGTTGAACGCACGCCGACCGCTGCTGACCGCCGCCGCTGCCGGTTCGCTGCTGTGCGCCCTGTGGTTCGTCCCGTCCGCCAACGCCACCGTGGAGGACCCGGGATCGTCATCCGCGCCCTCGCGGACCTCGGATGGCTCGCCCGGGTCCGGGCCCAGGACCGAGGCAGTGCCCGACGGGGATCTGGCCGATACCGGCAGTGTGGACGTCACCCCGTATCTCTTCGGCGGCACGGCCTTCCTGGGGCTGGGTGTGGCGATGGTGACCGCCTCCGTGCGGCGCACCCGCCCGGAGGCGTACTAGCCCCTTGGCTTGCCCCTCGGCTCGCCCCTTGGCTTGCCCCTCGGCTTGGGGGCGCACCGGAGCTTGGGGGCGCACCGGCCCCCGGCCCGGTTCAGTCCAGGGATCCGGTCACCGACTCCACGGCCTCGATCAGCTCTCCGGATCGTACGAACGCGTCCGCCGCCGCCAAGTCGGGCGCCAGATAGCGGTCAGCGCCCGGCCCCTCGACGCCCGCCCGGCGCACCGCCGTCAGCACCGCCCGGCTCGCGGGCGCGGGCTCCAGACCCTGGCGCAGCTCGATGCCCCGGGTGGCGGCGACCAGCTCGACGGCCAGGACCCGGGCCAGGCTGTCCACCGCCGTGCGCAGCTTGCGCGCCGCCGACCAGCCCATCGAGACATGGTCCTCCTGCATCGCGGAGGACGGGATGGAGTCGACCGAGGCGGGCACCGCGAGCCGCTTCATCTCGCTCACCAGCGCGGCCTGGGTGTACTGGGCGATCATCAGCCCCGAGTCCACGCCCGGGTCGCCGGCCAGGAAGGGCGGCAGGCCGTGGGAGCGGTTCTTGTCCAGCAGCCGGTCGGTGCGGCGCTCGGCGATCGAGGCCAGGTCGGCCGCCGCGATGGCCAGGAAGTCCAGGACGTACGCGACGGGTGCGCCGTGGAAGTTGCCGTTGGACTCCACCCGCCCGTCCGGCAGCACCACGGGGTTGTCCACGGCGGAGGCCAGCTCGCGCTCGGCGACCAGCCGGGCGTGCGCGAGGGTGTCCCGGCCGGCGCCCGCGACCTGCGGGGCGCAGCGGATCGAGTACGCGTCCTGGACGCGCGGCGCATCGTCCTGGTGGTGCCCGGTGAGCCCCGAACCCGCCAGCACCCGCAGCATGTTGGCGGCACTGGCGGCCTGCCCCGGGTGGGGGCGGATGGCGTGCAGCTCGGGCGCGAGGACGCGGTCCGTGCCGAGCAGCGCCTCCAGCGAGAGGGCGGCGGTCACATCGGCGACGGTGAACAGCCGGGCGAGGTCGGCACAGGCCATGATCAGCATGCCGAGCATGCCGTCCGTGCCGTTGAGCAGTGCGAGCCCCTCCTTCTCGCGGAGCTCGACCGGCTCGATGCCGTGCTCGGCCAGCAGCTCGGCGGCAGGCCGCACGGTCCTGTCGGGCCCCTCGGCCTCGCCCTCGCCCATCAGCGCCAGCGCGCAGTGGGACAGCGGCGCCAGGTCGCCGGAGCAGCCCAGCGAGCCGTATTCGTGGACGACGGGGGTGATCCCCGCGTTGAGGAGCGCGGCCATCGTCTCGACCACGACGGGCCGGACGCCGGTGCGGCCGGACGCGAGCGTCTTCAGCCGCAGGAACATCAGCGCCCGCACCACCTCGCGCTCCACCCGCGCGCCCATACCGGCGGCGTGCGAGCGCACGATGTTGCGCTGGAGCTGGGCGCGCAGCTCGGGGCTGATGTGGCGCACGGCCAGCGCGCCGAAGCCGGTGGAGACGCCGTAGACGGGCTCGGGCTTGGCCGCGAGGTCGTCGATCACTCGCCGCGCCGCGGAGATGGCGTCGAGCGCCGCCTCGGAGATCTCGATCCGCGCGGTGCCGCGGGCTACGGCGATGACATCGTCGGCGGTCGTTCCGGACGTCCCCACCACCACAGTGTGCATATCCATATTCAGGCACCCTAGAGAGTGAATCCCCGCCTGTCACCCCGCCGACGCTCCCCACCCCGCCCCTCCCCGGGGAGAACGGGGCCCCGCCCCACCGGGGCCCCGCCCCACCGGGGCCCCGCCCCACCGGGGCCCCGCCCCACCGGGGCCCCGCCGGCGGCGACCGGGGCCGGGGACCGTCCCGCCCCTGCCACCTTCCGGGGGCAAAGGGGCGGGCGGGGGCGGACGGCAGTCTCAGATCCGCCTGAAGCGGTCCGGCCGGTTGTGTTCGCGGTGACGGGGGCACTGGCACGGTGGCCACGCCTGCCCCAGTGCGTAGGGGTCGCTCTTCTCGCCGACCAGGACGGCCACCACCGCATGGCGTGCGGTCACGATCCCGCCGCGCGCCATGGTGTAGACACGCATCGTCATACGGGTCTCCTCACACCTGTTGTCCGCGCTCACCGTCCCGTCCCCTCGACCGGCGCGAGGAGCTGGAGCACGGCGCGCAGACCACGCTTGACCGCACCGAAGTGGTAGACCAGTTCTTCCGGCGCGGCGGTGGCCAGGCTCACGGCTTCAGCGGCGGCGAGGCTCTGTCCGGCGACGATCATGACGGCCCGCTCAAGGCCGTCGCGGGTGGGCTTGCCCGCCGCGATACACCCCCCGCACAGGCCCGAACGCGGATCACTGAGGCTACGGAACCCGAAATCACCAGGGGTGGCGCACAGGGCACAGCCGGGGGCCGGGACGGACACGGCATAGCCGTTGGCGGTCACCGGATCACCACCATCCCATGCGGGGCACAGATCAACTCCACGCGCGGGCCGCTCTTCCGCCGTTGTTGCCGCCGCCGCTCGGGAGCCGCCGCGCAGGGACGCACCAGCGCGGGCAGTTCGCTGTCCACCGACGCGGGGGCGATACGAAGTTCAAGGGTCGGCGAATCGAGACACCGGCCCGCAGACACCGGGTGGGGCCTGACGCTCGGTGAATCCACGGCCCCCGCCACGAGCCAGGCAGGCACCGGATAGGACGCGGGGACGATCGGGATGGCACGGTGACGGCCGGACGGCCGTAAGGCCAGAACTGCCCTCACCCATACGAGTACGCACCGGATAAGGTCGTGCATGCGATCAGCTCCTCGAAAGCTGGTGGCCACGCCCCCGGACCCGGCCAGGTCGCGGGGGTCTTGTGTCGTGGCATGTCGTGTGATCACCCGCCCCATATCGGGGGCCGAATCAGCGCGATTCCGTCTCGTCCGACACGGGGCGGGAGTGGTTACCACCATCCCCGACCGGGCACACTGGGCACACACCTGAGCCGAGACCAAAAGCGTTTAGTGCTCAGCGAGTTGGGAGGTTTGTTCGAGCGATGGAGCTCAACAACAACGAGGGCCAGACCACTCCCCGCACGATGCTGGGCCGCAGACTGCGCCGCATGCGCGAAGACGCGGACCTGTCCATCCGCGCACTCGCCGAAAAGGTCGGATACCCCTACTCGTACATCGGAAGGGTGGAACGGGGCGAACAACTCCCGTCCGAAGCCCTGGTCAATGCCTTTGATGCCCACTTTGGCACGAGCGGCCTATTTGTCGATCTGTGGGAAATGACGCACAACGAAGTCATCGCCGACTACAGCAGGAAGGTGGTAAGCAGGGAACCGGACGCCGAACGCATCGAAGTATTCAACAGCAGTGTTGTCCCCGGACTGCTCCAAACCCCGGATTACGCACGAGAACTGTTTCGTACAGGGTTGCCCGGAGTGGGCGAAGAGGAATTGACCGAGCGCGTCGCAGTGCGCATGCATCGGCAACACATCTTCGAACGCAAAGAAGCGCCATTTTATTGGGCAATCATGGACGAAGCGGCATTAAAGCGTCCCGTAGGTGGCCAAGAGTGCATGCAAGGGCAGCTTAGTCGCGTGCTTGAGGCTGCGAAGCACTCTCGTATCACAGTTCAGGTGTTGCCGTTTTCGGAGGGGGCGCACTCTATACTGGGCGGGGGGTTGACGTTGCTTACATTGAAGAGTGGCGGGACGATCGGCCTGGTTGAGAGCTTCGATTCCGGAGAAGTGGTGGAATCCCCTAAGCGGCTTGCCAGGCTCTCTCAGTCCTTCGCTGTGGTTACGTCGAAAGCCCTACCGGAAGACAAGTCTATCGGCCTGATACGTCAACACTTGAAAGACTACGAGAATGAACACGATTGCTGACGTCTCCGCCCTGCATTGGCGTAAATCGAGCTACAGCGATAACGGGGGTGGCGGGTGTGTCGAGATATCAGACGGACACCCATTCGGCATTCCTGTGCGCGACAGCAAGAACCCGAACAGTCCGGCGTTGGTCTTCCCCGCGTCGTCTTGGTCATCGTTCATATCAGCCGTCAAGGATGGGGAGTTCCGCGACGCCTGACCCCTAACTGACGACCACATCAGCGCAGCGGCCCCTGACCATAT
>NZ_JAERRG010000004.1 GCF_016741935.1 Streptomyces endocoffeicus
TCGGCGCGTCGCCGCCCACGGCGACCGATCCGACCTGGATCTTCCGGCTGACCCTGCGCTCGGCGAGCTTGGCCGGTACGGACGGCATTCCTAGCGAAATCGCAGTCATCTGGTTCGTAACCCCAAGGTGTGTGCGTGGCAGGAGATCAGCGGACTCCGATCTCCGAGATTACGGCACCGGCCATGGCCTCAGCACACCGCGCTCCTGAAGTCCACCCAAAGGTGAACTTCAGGACATCTCGCGTCATCAGGAGATTTTCACGGGGTTCACGACGTCCGCCACCAGGACGAGCAGCGTGAAGCAGATGAAAACTCCGGCGATCACATAGGCGACCGGCATCATCTTCGCCACATCGAACGGTCCGGGGTCGGGCCGCCGGACCAGCCGGGCGGTGTGGCGCCGGATGGACTCCCACAGCGCGCCCGCGATGTGACCGCCGTCCAGCGGCAGCAGCGGCAGCATGTTGAACAGGAACAGCGAGAGGTTGAACCCGGCCACCAGGAAGAGCATGGTCGCGATCCGCTGAGAGGGCGGGATGTCGAGGCTGGCGACCTCGCCGCCGACCCGGGCCGCGCCCACGACGCCCATCGGGGAGTCCGCCTTGCGCTCGCCGTCCCCGAAGGCCGCGTTCCACAGGTCCGGGACCTTGGAGGGCAGGGCGATCATCGAGTCGATGCCGTCCTCGACCATGTTGCCCATACGGTCCACGGACTGCCCGAAGGACTGCTGGACCACTCCGTTGGCCGGGGTGAAGCCGAGGAAGCCGGCGGTGACGAACTGGCCCTCGACATAGCCGCCGTTCCCGTCGGACTTGGCGACCTGGTTCTCTATGAGGTTGGCGTGCAGGGTCTTGCGGACGCCGTCCCGCTCGACGGTGATCGTGGCGGGGCCGGTGGTCTCGCGGATGTCCTGCTGGAGGGCGCCCCAGTCCGGGGTGGGGCGGCCGTTGAAGGCGACGATCTTGTCCCGGGGCTGCAGACCGGCGGCCTTGGCCGGGGAGTCCTTGGCGCCCTTGGGGCACTTGTCGGTGGAGGCCGAGGCCGCGACCACGCACTGGGAGACCGTGCCCACATTGGTGGTCTGGGTGTTGACGCCGAAGCTCATCATCACCCCGAGGAAGATCACCACCGCGAGGATCAGGTTCATGAAGGGCCCGGCGAACATGACGATCACGCGCTTCCACGGCTTGCGCGTGTAGAACAGGCGCTTGTCGTCACCGGGCTGGAGCTCCTCGAAGGCGGCCGACCGGGCGTCCTCGATCATGCCGCGCCACGGTGAGGTGGAGCGCGCGGCGATCTTTCCGTCGTCGCCCGGCGGGAACATCCCGATCATGCGGATATAGCCGCCGAACGGAACCGCCTTGACGCCGTACTCGGTCTCGCCCTTCTTCCGGGAGAAGATGGTCGGCCCGAAGCCGACCATGTACTGGGGCACCCGGATGCCGAAGAGCTTGGCCGTGGAGAGGTGGCCGAGCTCATGCCAGGCGATGGAGATCAGCAGGCCGACGGCGAACACCACTATGCCGAGGACCGTCATCAGTGTCGTCATGCGCGAGCCTCCGGGGTCGCCTTCGCCGCTCTGGCGGCCAGTTCCGTTGCGCGGGCGCGGGCCCATGTCTCGGCCTCGAGGACGTCCGCGACGGTGAGCCGGGTTCCCTCGGCCGGGGTGCCGTGCTCGGACACCACCTCCGCGACCGTATCGACGATTCCGTTGAACGGCAGCTTTCCGTCAAGGAAGGCGTCCACGCACTCCTCGTTCGCCGCGTTGAAGACGGCCGGGGCGGTGCCGCCGAGGTCGCCGACGTGGCGGGCGAGGCCGACGGAGGGGAACGCCTCGGTGTCCAGGGGGAAGAACTCCCAGGTGTGGGCCTTGGTCCAGTCGCAGCCGGGCGCGGCGTCCGGCACCCGCTCGGGCCAGCCGAGGCCGAGCGCGATGGGCATCCGCATATCGGGCGGGCTCGCCTGGGCGAGCGTCGAGCCATCGGTGAATTCAACCATCGAGTGGATATACGACTGAGGGTGGACCACCACCTCAATCCGCTCGAAGGGAATGTCGTAGAGCAGGTGGGCCTCGATGACCTCCAGGCCCTTGTTGACGAGGGTCGCGGAGTTGATCGTGACCACCGGGCCCATGTCCCAGGTGGGGTGGGCCAGCGCCTGCTCCGGGGTGACCGAGGCCAGCTCCCGCTTGGTCCGGCCGCGGAACGGACCGCCGGAGGCGGTGACCACCAGCTTGCGGACCTCCTCGCGGGCGCCGCCGAGCAGCGCCTGGAAGAGCGCGGAGTGCTCGGAGTCGACGGGGACGATCTGCCCGGGTTTGGCCACGGCCTTGACCAGGGGGCCGCCGACGATGAGCGATTCCTTGTTGGCCAGCGCCAGCACCCGGCCCGCCTCCAGGGCGGCCAGGGTGGGTGCCAGGCCGATGGAGCCGGTGATGCCGTTGAGCACGGTGTGGCACTGGGAGCGGGCGAGCTCGGTGGCCGCGTCGGGCCCCGCCAGGATCTCGGGGAGCGGCTCACCGGCGCCGTAGAGCGCGCTCAGCGCCTGGCGCACCTCGGCCACCGCCTCCGGCCGGGCGACCGCGACCCTGTCCACCCGCAGCCGGTGGGCCTGCTCGGCGAGGAGCCCGGCCCGGCCCCCGGCGGCGGACAGGCCGGTCACGCGGAAGCGGCCGGGATTGCGCAGCACCACGTCGATGGCCTGGGTGCCGATCGAACCTGTGGAGCCCAGGATCACGATGTCGCGCACGCTCGCCGCGGCGGTGGCCGCCGGAACGCGCAGATGCGGGTCAGCCAGGGAATCCGTCATCCCCCCATTGTGGGGGCAAGGGATGACGGCTCGGTGACAAGCCCCGGGATCCGGTGATCGCGGATCCCGGGGGCCCGTCGGCACGTGCTCCGGCGGCCTCTCGGCGGCTCCTCAGTGGATGGGCCGGTGGACGTTCCGCCTGGCGGTCGGGCCGGGGGTGGCGTCGGCGATCCAGGGGCCGTCGCCGCTGGGGTCGATCACGCCGTGCTCGAGCCACTCGTACGTGCCGGAGAGCACCCCGGAGACCACCTTGCGGTCGAGTTCGTCGGTGTTGGTCCACAGCCGTCCGAAGAGCTCCTCGGCGCGGATCCTGGCCTGCCGGCAGAACGCGTCGGCCAACTGGTAGGCGGCGACGCCGTGGTCGCCGCGGGAGCGCAGCATCTCGGCCCGTACGCAGGCCGCGCTCATCGCGAACAGCTCCGCGCCGATATCGACGATCCGGCTGAGGAAGCCCTGCTTGGTCTCCATCCGGCCCTGCCAGCGGGACATGGCGTAGAACGTGGAGCGGGCCAGCTTGCGCGCCGAGCGCTCCACATAGCGCAGATGCGGGGAGAGGTCCGGGTGGCCGGAGACAAGGGGCTGCGCGGAGCGCTTCCGTTGAGGGTGGCGGTGGGCGACGGGCGGGCGGAACTCCGGGTAGGCGCGGGGCAGTTGGCCGGGGCCGGTGAGCAGGCCGGGCAGCCAGCGGGCGTAGAAGCCACCGGCCTTGGCGGCCGCCTTGCCCTTGTCCTGGAGGGACTTGTCGGGGTCGATGAGGTCGCCCGCCACCGACAGATGGGCGTCCACGGCCTCGCGGGCGATGAGGAGATGCATGATCTCGGTCGAGCCCTCGAAGATCCGGTTGATGCGCAGATCGCGGAGCATCTGCTCGGCGGGGACGGCCCGCTCCCCGCGGGCGGCCAGCGAGGCCGCGGTCTCATAGCCCCGGCCGCCGCGGATCTGGACCAGTTCGTCGGCCATCAGCCAGGCCATCTCGCTGCCGTAGAGCTTGGCGAGCGCCGCCTCGATGCGGATGTCGTTGCGGTCCTCGTCGGCCATCTGGGAGGCGAGGTCGATGACGGCCTCCAGGGCGAAGGTGGTCGCCGCGATGAAGGAGATCTTGGCGCCGACGGCCTCGTGCTCGGCGATGGGCTTGCCCCACTGCTCACGGGCGGCGGACCATTCGCGGGCGATTTTCAGACACCACTTCCCGGCGCCCGCGCACATCGCGGGCAGCGACAGCCGTCCGGTGTTGAGCGTGGTCAGCGCGATCTTGAGGCCGGCGCCCTCGGGGCCGATCCGGTTGGCGGCGGGGACGCGGACCCGGTGGAGGCGGGTGACGCCGTTCTCCAGACCGCGCAGCCCCATGAAGGCGTTGCGGTTCTCCACGGTGACGCCCTCGGCGGCGGTCTCGACGACGAAGGCGGTGATGCCGCCCTTGCGGCCCTCGGAGCGCGGCACCCGGGCCATCACCACCAGCAGATCGGCGACCACGCCGTTGGTGGTCCACAGCTTGACGCCGTCCAGCAGGTAGTCGTCGCCGTCGGGCACGGCGGTGGTGGCGAGGCGGGCCGGGTCGGAGCCCACGTCCGGCTCGGTGAGCAGGAAGGCCGAGATGTCGGTGCGGGCGCAGCGCGGCAGGAAGCGGTCCTTCTGCTCCTGGGTGCCGAAGAGCTTCAGCGGCTGCGGTACGCCGATGGACTGGTGGGCGGAGAGCAGGGCGCCGATCGCCGGGCTGACGGAGCCGGCCAGGGCGAGGGCCTTGTTGTAGTAGACCTGGGTGAGGCCGAGCCCTCCGTACTTGGTGTCGATCTTCATCCCGAGCGCGCCGAGCTCCTTGAGCCCCTTGATGGTCTCGTCGGGGATCTGCGCCTCGCGCTCGATACGGGCGGCGTCGACCCGCGTCTCGCAGAACTCCTGGAGCTTGGCGAGGAAGGTCTCACCTCGGCGGACGTCGTCCGGGGCGGGGGCGGGGTGGGGATGGATCAGATCGAGTCGGAAGCGGCCGAGGAAGAGCTCCTTGGCGAAGCTGGGCTTGTGCCATAGCTGTTCGCGTGCGGCCTCGGCGACCTGGCGCGCTTCACGCTCGGACACCGGCCTGACGGAGGATGCGGTCATCGGTGCTCCCTTGCCGCGACGATCTCGTGACATTACCGGCACGTACCGCTGCCAGTGTGCCTCCGGTCCGACGGGACGGCAAAGCGGGAGGAGGCCGGGATCCGGGGGTTCGGGAAGGATCTCCGCGGCGGCGGACCCGGCGGGGGTACCGAGGGAGATAAATGTCGAGTTGAAGCGCTTCGATAACGCTTCGATGGCCTCTGGACAGCCCTTGTGCTGCGGGTTTAGGGTCAATCCGCATGACCAGATGGAAGAGTCTCGGCCATGCGTCGAAGCGCTTCACTGACGATCCCCCGGATGGAGTCCCCCGCATGGTCACCCTCGCCGAGGTCGCCCGCCACGCCGGAGTCTCCGCCAGCACGGTGAGCTACGTCCTCAGCGGCAAGCGGTCCATCTCCGCTCCCACCCGCGAGCGCGTCGAGCACAGCATCAAGGAGCTCGGCTACCACCCCAACGCCGGAGCCCGCGCCCTGGCCAGCAGCCGCTCCAACATCCTGGCGCTCATGGTGCCACTGCGGACGGACATGTATGTGCCGGTGATGATGGAGATCGCCATCGCGGTCGCCACCACCGCCCGCTCCCACGGCTATGACGTCCTGCTGCTCACCGGCGAGGAGGGCCCGACGGCGGTGCGCCGGGTGACCGGCAGCGGGCTCGCCGACGCCATGATCGTGATGGATGTGGAGCTGGAGGACGAGCGGCTGCCGCTGCTGCACGCCGCCCGCCAGCCCACCGTGCTGATCGGGCTGCCCGCCGACACCGTCGGCCTGACCTGCGTCGATCTGGACTTCACCGCCACCGGTGCGCTGTGCGCCGAGCATCTGGCGGACCTCGGCCACCGGGAGATCGCCGTCGTGGGCGAGGCCCCGGCCGTCTATGAGCGCCACACCGGCTTCGCCGAGCGGACCCTGGAGGGGCTGCGCCGCCGCGCCGCCGGGCTGGGGGTGCGGCTGCTGCACCGGCCGTGCGAGGGCAGCTACGAGTCCATGGACGGCACCCTCTCCCGGATCTTCGACGAGCGGCCCGGCACCACCGGCTTCGTGGTGCAGAACGAGGCGGCCATCGATCCGCTGCTCAGCCTGTTGCGCCGGCAGGGGCGCGCGGTGCCCGAGGACGTCTCGGTGGTCGCCATATGCCCCGAGCAGGTGGCCACCCAGGCGTCGGTGCGGCTCACCTCGGTGGCCATCCCCGCGCAGGAGATGGGACGGCGCGCCGTGGAACTGGCGGTGGCGAAGCTGGCGGGCGGCGCCCCCGAGGAGCAGGTGACCCTGCTCGCCCCGGAGCTGACCGTACGGGCCAGCTCGGGCCCGGCGCCCGGCACGTCCTGACGCGATCTCGCCGGGCCGATGGCGTACCGCCGCCGGGTGGCCGGGCGGCGGCGGTACGCGGGGGTCAGCTCGCGCTCACTCCGAAGCTGTTGGTGCGGAAGTCCAGACCGCCGGCCGAGGAGGTGATCTCATAGCCGAACTGGACGTCGCCGATGGTCACATCGCCGAACCAGCCCTTGGTGTTCTTGATCCAGTTCACGATGGGCTTGATGTCCACGGAGCCGGAGGTGGAGTTCGCGGTGCGGATGAACGAGAAGACCTCATTGGCCCCGTTGCTGCCCTTGTAGACGCTCCAGGTGTGGCCGCCGAGGGTGACATTGCCCTGGGCGGTGCCGAGCGGGCCGACCGGGCCGGTCTTGTTGACCCACAGCATGATCTCGTAGTCGTAGTTGGAGTCCCAGATGTCGTACGAGGTGTTGTACGCGCCCGAGGACGGCACGGTGACGTTGTAGGTGCTGGTCAGCGTGGAGATGGCGCTGATCTTCCTGCCGACGACCTTCTTGGCGTTGGGGTAGGACTTGATGCCGCCGGTGTTCGGGTGGTTGGCCCACACTCCCCAGTCGCTGTAAGAGTTGGCCCAGATGGTCTGGGCTCCGGCGCCGGAGCCCCAGATGTTGTTGTAGAGGGTGTAGCCGCCGTTGGACCAGGTGCCCCACTGGTCCGAGGAGGACCAGGTGGCGGCCTGGGCGGGAGCGGCGGCGAAGCCGATCAGCGCGAGTAACGCGATCAGCGGGGTCAGGAAGAGTGTTCGAGCGGCTCGTTGCACGGGACCTTCCCTTTCGGATGAGGGATTCGGGCTGAGCTTCAGGTGCGGGATTCGGGCCGAGCTTCAGGTAAGGGATTCGGGCGGAGCCAGGACCACGACCGCGAAGCGGTCCAGCCGGACGCTGGTGTGGTGCGCGCGCCCGGTGAGCAGATCCGTCCGCGCGGACGGAGCGGACGGGAGGGGGACGACCGCCGGGGTGCGGCCGTGGTTGAGCAGGAAGAGATACGGGCCGCGCCGCACCGCCTCGACGCCCTCGGGGAGGCCGGGCAGCGCGGGTGCCAGCCCCGCCTCCTCGGCGGCGCGGCCGAGCAGGGCACGCAGGGCGGCGGGTTCGGGGAGGGTGGAGACGTACCAGGCGGTGCCGGTGCCGTAGGGGTTGCGGGTGACGGCGGGGCGGCCGTCGAGTTCACCGCCCTTGATCCGGGCGACCGGTTCGGCGGTGGACGGCTCCAGGTCCTCGGACCAGAGGGTGTCGTGGAACGCGCCCAGCCAGGCGCCCTCGGCGGTGAGCGTCTCGTCCTCGTCCAGCGGCCACCACTCGTGGACCGTACGGATGCCCAGGAGCCCGCGGAGGCGGCGGTCCACCCCGCCGGGGCGCACCCGGTCGTCCTCGTCGGCGACTCCGGTGAAGAAGCCGCAGACGAGGGTCCCGCCGCCGCGTACGTACGCCGCGAGGTTGTCCAGCGCCTCGTCGGTGAGCAGATACAGCTGGGGGACGGCGACGAGGGCGTAGTCGGTGAGGTCGGCGTGCGGATGGGCGAAGTCGGTGGTGAGGTTCCGCTCCCACAGGGCCTGGTGCCAGGCGCGCAGCAGTCGCTCGTAGGAGACCAGGGAGGAGGGGCGGCCGTCCTGGACGGTGGCCCACCAGGAGTGCCAGTCGTGCAGTATCGCGGCCCGCGCGGGGACGTCCGTGCCCACGACCGGGGCCAGTTCGCGCAGCTCGGCGCCGAGTTCGCGCACCCGGGCGAAGGTGTGGCTGTGCTCACCGGCGTGCGGGACCATCCCGGAGTGGAACTTCTCGCCGCCCTGCCGGGACTGCCGCCACTGGAAGAAGCAGACCGCGTCGGCGCCGCGCGCGACGGCCTGGAGGGACCACAGCCGCATCAGCCCGTGCGGCTTGGGGTGGTTGACGCCGCGCCAGTTGACCGGCCCCGCGGCCTGCTCCATGAGGACCCAGGGGCCGCCCGCCTGGGAGCGGGTCAGGTCCTGGACCAGCGCGCCGTAGGCGGCCGCGTGCGGGTCCTTGGGGTCGGGGTAGAGGTCGACCGAGACCACGTCCTCCTCCGCCGCCCACGCCCAGCCGTCCTGGCCGATGAACAGCGGCATGAAGTTGGTGGTCACGGGGATGTGCGGAGTGCGGGCGGCCAGTGCGTCGCGTTCGGCGGTGAAGCACTCCAGCAGGGCGTCGCTGGTGAAGCGGCGGAAGTCCAGCGCCTGACCGGGGTTGATCAGGTACTGGGCGCGGCGCGGCGGGATGACCTCCTCCCAGGAGTCGTAGCGCTGGCTCCAGAAGGCCGTCCCCCACGCCTCGTTGAGGGCGTCCAGATCGCCGTACCGCGTGCGCAGCCAGCGGCGGAAGTGCCGGGCGGTCTCGTCGCACCAGCAGTGGGTGCCGTACTCGTTGCCGACGTGCCACATCCGCAGGGCCGGATGGCCGCCGTAGCGGTCCGCCAGGTCCTCGGTGATGCGCAGGGCGTGGTCGCGGTAGACGGGGGACGAGGCGCAGAACTGGTTCCGTGCGCCGTACCAGACGACCGCGCCGTTCTCGTCGCGCGGCAGGGTCTCGGGATGGCGGGAGCCCATCCAGGGCGGCGGGGAGGCGGTCGGGGAGGCCAGGCACACCTCGATCCCGCCCTCGTGGAGCAGGTCCAGGACCCGGTCCAGCCAGTCGAAGTCCCGTGCGCCGGGGCGGGGTTCGAGCCGGGCCCAGGAGAAGACGCCGACGGTGACGGTGGTGACGCCCGCCCGGCGCATCAGCCGGATGTCGTCGTGCCAGACGCTCTCGGGCCACTGCTCGGGGTTGTAGTCGCCGCCGTAGAGGACGCGGCCGCGGGTGGCGTCGTTCAGGTCGGGCATACCGGCTCCCGTCTCGGGTCGGCTGGGTACGGGGGCGACCGGCGTCAGCCCTTGACGGCGCCGGTGAGCATGCCCTTGGTGAAGTGCTTCTGGACGAAGGGGTAGAGCACCGCGACCGGGATCAGGGCGAGCACCATGACGGCCATCTGCACGGCCAGTCCGGGGATCTGCTGGGTGGAGATCATCTGGGACATGCCCTGGGGCGCCTGCTGCTTGATCACCAGCTGGCGCAGGATCATCTGCAGCGGCCACTTGTCCTGATCGTTGAGGTAGAGCATGGCGTTGAACCACTGGCTCCAGTAGCCGACCGCGTAGAAGAGCGAGACCACGGCGATCACGGCCTTCGACAGCGGCAGCACGATGCGGAACAGGATCCGCCAGTCCCCCGCGCCGTCGATCCGGGCGCTGTCGATCAGCTCGGGCGCGATGTTCTGGAAGAACGCCCGCAGCACCAGGACATTGAAGACCGAGACGGCCCCGGGCAGGATCATCGACCAGTAGCTGCCCTCCAGGCCGACGCCGGTGACCAGCAGATACGTGGGGATGAGACCGGCGTTGAAGAACATGGTGACCAGCAGCACCAGCAGGATCGGCCGGTGCAGGAAGGACCCCGGGCGGGACAGGCCGTAGGCGCACAGGACCGAGACGACGGTGCTGATCACGGTGCCCACGGCGGTGAGCGCGAGGCTGACGAGCGTGGCCCGGGTCACCGTGCCGCCGCTCAGCAGCTCGGTGTAGGCCCGGAAGGTGATCGTCCTGGGGACGATCACCAGTCCCCCGGCGTCGGTGATGGTCCTCTGGTCGGAGAGGCTGGTGACGATCACCACCCACAGCGGGCCGAGGATCGCCAGACACACCCCGGCCAGGGTGGCCCCCTTGAGCCCCTGGCCGACCCTGCCGGGCTCCTCCTCCCACACCGGGCGCCGCTCGTCGCGCCGCCGACGCGGGGGCGGGGGCGGGGCAGCGGGCCCGGTCGGGGCCGCGGTCCGCTCGGTCACGGTCATTTCCGGTAAACCCCCTGCTCGCCGAGCATATGGGCGACTTTGTTGGCGATCAGCACCAGCACCAGGCTGAAGGCGCCCTTGATCAGACCGCCCGCGGCGGCGATCCCGTAGTCGGTGTTGGCGATGCCGACCCACCACACATAGGTGTCGAAGACCTCCGAGGCGCCGGGCCCCACCGCGTCGCGCTGGAGCAGGATCTGCTCGAAGCCGACGGTCAGCGAGTCGCCGACGCGCAGCACCAGCAGCAGGGCGACCACGGGGCGCAGCGCGGGCAGCGTGACGTGCCACATCCGGCGCCGGCGGTTCGCGCCGTCCACGGCC
The DNA here is from genome assembly GCF_016741935.1 of Streptomyces endocoffeicus. Taxonomy (GTDB): domain Bacteria; phylum Actinomycetota; class Actinomycetes; order Streptomycetales; family Streptomycetaceae; genus Streptomyces; species Streptomyces endocoffeicus. The sequence goes on from NZ_JAERRG010000004.1 coordinate 10,401, forward strand.
GCGGCCTCGTAGAGGTCCTGGTTGACGGCGGAGAGCGCGGCCAGGAAGACGATCACGCCCCAGCCCGCGTCCTTCCACACCAGCTGGGCGGTGATCAGGAATTTGAAGACGCCCGGGTCGGTCATCAGGTCGAAGCCCTCGTGGCCGTGGGCGCGCAGCTGCTGGGCGAGCAGTCCGGCGCCGCCGAGCATCTGCTGGAAGATCGTGATCACCAGCACCCAGGAGAAGAAGTGCGGCAGGTACAGGATCGACTGCACCAGGCCGCGGACCTTGTCGCTGAGCACGCTGTTGAGCAGCAGCGCCAGCGCGATGGGCACCGGGAAGAACAGCACCAGCTGGATGAAGGTGATGGAGAGGGTGTTGGCGAAGGCGTCCCAGAAGCGGCTGTCCTCGAAGAGGAGGGTGAAGTTGTCGAGGCCGACCCAGGGGCTGGTCCACAGCCCCGACGTGAACGGGTCGTAGTCCTTGAAGGCGACCGTGGTCCAGAGCAGCGGGACGTACGTGAAGAGCAGGAGCAGGCCGACGGCGGGGGCGACCATCAGCAGCAGGGTGCGGTCGCGGCGCAGCCGGTGCCACCAGCCGGTGCGGGCGGTCGGGGTGCCGGGGCCCCGCTGGGCCATCAGGCGCCGCCGCCGTTCTCGTCGAGGAGCCCCGCATACCAGTCGCGGAGCCGGTCGCCGCCGCCGCTGCGCCAGTCGCTGATGGCCCGCTGGGCGTCCTTGATCGACTTACGGCCGCGGGTGACGTCCTTGGCGAGGTCCTCGAACGGCGTGTAGAGCGAGGCGTACCGATTGGGCTCCTGGATCTGCATTCCGTAGAAGAGCGGTTTCCTGGCGAACTCGCACATCCGCCGCATCCAGCCGCAGTAGTCCTCGACCATCCGCGGGAAGTCCGGATAGGCGACGCTCGCCTGCGGGGAGACGATGAAGCGGTAGGTGTCCTGGACGTCACGGACTCCTGTGGCGTTCTTGACCGGTACGCCCTTCTTCATGTCGTGGTGCACGCCTTCGACGCCGTAGTCGATGAGGCGCTGCTCCTTGGTGCCGAAGGGCGCGGCGATGAAGTTCGCGAGGGCGAGGATTTCCTCGATCTGATCCTTGGAGAGGTTCTTGTTGAGGAAGGACCAGATCTGGGCGGGCGGGTCGAGATAGATGACCGGGTCACCGCCGTCGGGGCCGAACCAGTCCATTCCTTGAATCTTGAATTCGGGGTTGGGACCGGCCTGTTCGAAGGTGGCGCCGTACCACTTGGCGTCGCCGTCGTTGTAGAGGAGGGTCTGCCCGGAGGTGAAGCGGGTCAGCGCGTCATTGGCCTTGCCCGCGACCGCGTCGGGGTGGACATAGCCCCCGGCGAAGAGCTTGCGGCACCATTCGAGGGCCTCGAGGTAGTTCTCGGTCTCGACCTTGTGGACCAGCTTGCCGTTCTTCTCGGTCCAGTAGTACGGCTTCTCCCCGGGGCAGCCGAAGAACCGCTGCGCCGACCACCACATGTCGTCGCAGGCCCATACCTTGCTCTTGGGCCGGGTGATCTCCTTGGCCAGGGCGAGGAATTCCGCCGGGCTCCTGGGGACGTGATAGCCCTCCTTGGAGAAGATGTCCTCGCGGTAGTACGGAATGACGCTTGTCAGCGGACGGGAGGGCATCGGCAGCCCGCGGAGCTTGCCGCCGAAGACGGACATCTGCCAGGCGGCGGTGGGAATGGCGGCGAGGTTCGGATATTTCTTGACCTGGTCACCGGAGAGATACGGGCCCAGATCGGCGAATTTGGCGCTGACCGCGCCATGGATTCGCCCGCCCATCTCCCAGAGCGGAATCATCACGATATCGGCGATGTCTCCGGAGGCGAGGACGGCGCCGAGCTTCTCGCCGTAGGTGTTGCCGTCCTGCGGCTGGAGCTTGACCGTGGCGCCGAGCGCGTCGTTGACCGCCTTGTAGTAGGCGTTGTTCTTGGGCGGCGGGGTGCCCCAGAGGGGTTCGAACATCGTGTAGCCGCCGCCGTGGCCGGGCTTGCCCTTCACGGAGGCGACCAGTTCGGCGGCGGGCGGGGCCTTGGTGTAGCCGGGGCTGGAGCCGTTGACGCTGGGGATGTCCGGGGCCGCCACCTTCGAGGCCACATAGGTCGGCAGCAGGTTCTTCAGCTCCTTGCCCGAGGTGGTGCCGCCCTTGCCGGAGCCCTCCTCGGTGGAGCAGCCGGTGAGCAGCGGAACCCCTCCCGCGACAGCCGCCGCGGCAACCGCCGTGGAGGCCAGGAAGGTTCTCCGGCTGGGAGGGGAAGTGGAGGCCGAAGCCTGGGAGTTCGGCATTGCGTCAACCCTTCGTGGCGTGCCCGCCGTACGACTGATGGTCGAATTGGCCGAGATTGATCGAAGATTGGTCGAAGCGCTTCGATATGCGCTGAGATTAAGACGGGGGGTGGGGCCGCGCAAGAGTGGTGGCGCAAGGTGCCGGTGGGTCGCGCTTCCGTGGAGCCTTGACAGGGCGGGCATGGTGCACCCAGCATCGAAGCGCTTCGAATCGACGTCGATTCGACATCGGGAACCGGAGAAGAGGGGCCGTATCCGTGAGCGATGACGGTGATCTGATCACGCGTCCGCCCTTTCGCGATCCGCCCTTCCGCGATCCACGGCTGCCGGTGCGTACCCGCGTCGAGGATCTGCTGGCCCGGCTCACACCGGATGAGCGGATCGCGATGCTCCACCAGTACGCACCCGGAGTGGAGCGGCTCGGCCTCGCGCCCTTCCGCACCGGGCAGGAGGCGCTGCACGGCGTCGCCTGGATGGGCCCGGCGACCGTCTTCCCCCAGGCCGTGGGGCTCGGCGCGACCTGGAACCCGGAGCTGGTGCGGCGCGTCGGCGAGGCGGTCGGCCGCGAGGCACGGGCCATGCGCGCACGCGATCCGAGGGTGGGCCTCAATGTGTGGTCGCCGACGGTGAACCTGCTGCGCGATCCGCGCTGGGGCCGCAACGAGGAGGGGTACGCCGAGGATCCGTACCTCACCTCGGCCCTGGCCACGGCCTACACCCGCGGGCTGCGCGGCGATCACCCGGACCGTTGGCGCACCGCGCCGGTCCTCAAGCACTGGCTGGCCCACAACAACGAGACCGACCGGGACACCACCTCCTCCTCGGTGCGGCCGCGGGTGCTCCACGAATACGATCTGGCGGCCTTCCGCGGGGCGGTGCGGGCGGGTGCGGTGGCCGGGGTGATGCCCGCGTACAACCTGGTCAACGGGCGGCCCAACCACGTCTCCCCGTATCTGCGCGAGCACCTGCGCACCTGGACCGACCAGGAGCTGGTGGTCTGCTCCGACGCGGGCGCGCCGTCCAATCTGGTCGACTCCGAGCACTACTTCGACACCCATGAGGAGGCCGTCGCCGCGGCCCTGCGCGCGGGTGTGGACAGCTTCACCGACCACGACCAGGACGCGTCGAAGACGATCGCGCGGGTCCGGGGCGCGCTGGCACGCGGGCTGATCGACGTGTCCACGGTCGACACGGCGGTGCGGCGGCTGCTGGGGATGCGGTGTGCGCTGGGCGAGTTCGACGGGCCCGGCGGGCAACCAGAGGCATCCGACGGTGCCTTCGACACCCCGGCCCATCGCGCGCTCGCCCTGGAGGCCGCCGAACAGGCCGTCGTCCTGCTCACCAACGACGGTCTGCTGCCCCTCTCCGAGAGCGCCGTCCGCACCCTCGCGGTCGTCGGTCCGCTCGCCGACGAGTGCAAGCTGGACTGGTACAGCGGCAGTCTGATCCGCCGCGGTTCGCCGCGCGAGGCGCTGGCCGAGCGGCTCGGCGCGGACCGGGTGGTGTTCGCGGACGGCCTGGACACCGTACGGCTGCGCACGGCGGCCGGCTGGGTGCGGGTGCCGGACGCGGCGGCCGAGGACGAGGGTCCCGCGGAGGCGGCGGGCTCGCTCAACCCCGCGCATACGGCGGGCCGTACCGATCTGCCGCCGCTGACCATCGGCGACACCCCCACCGATCTGTACCTGGCCGACTGGGGCGGCGGGGTGCTCACCCTGCGCGCGCCCTCCGGCCGCTGGCTGACCGTGGCCGAGGACGGCTTCGTCCGCGCGGCGGCGGAGCAGCCCGGCGGCTGGGTGGTCCAGGAGACGTTCACGCTCGAAGCGCACCCCGACGGACACCTCCTCAGGCACCTGGGGACGGGTGGCTACGTCTGTGTCGCCGCGGGCGCGCTGAAGGTTGCCGAACGCGGCGGCGGCGAGGAGGGGACCGGGACCGTCTTCCGGCTGGTGGTCGTCGAGTGCGGCGAGGACGCGGTGGCCCGCGCCGCCGCGCGGGCGGACGCCGTGGTGGTCGTGGCGGGCAACGACCCGCACATCGGCGGCCGGGAGACCGAGGACCGCACCACCCTCGCCCTGCCCGACCGGCAGCGGCGGCTGTGGCGCGCGGCCCACGCCGCCAATCCGCGGACCGCGCTGGTGCTGACCTCGAGCTATCCGTACGCGGTCGCGGAGGCGGCCGACGCGCTGCCCGCGCTGCTGTGGACGGCCCACGGCGGCCAGGCGGCGGGCCCGGCGCTGGCCCGGGTGCTGTTCGGGGACGTCTCACCGGCGGGGCGGCTGCCGCAGACCTGGTACGCCTCCGACCACGAGCTGCCCGATCCGCTCGACTACGACATCATCGCCTCGCGCGCCACCTATCTGTACTTCGACGGCGCCCCGCTCTTCCCCTTCGGGCACGGCCTGTCGTACACCGCCTTCGGCTACGGCGAGCTGTCCGTGCGGCGGGAGGCGGGGCTGACCGTGGAGTGCGAGGTCACCAACTCCGGTCCGTGCGACGGCGAGGAGGTCGTGCAGATCTACGCGAGCGCGCCGGGGTCACGGGTCCCGCTGCCGCACCGGCGGCTCATCGCCCACCGCAGGGTGCGGCTGCGCCGGGGCGAGCGGGCGCGGCTGTTCTTCACCGTGCCGGTCGAGGACGCGCTGGGCTTCTGGGACGTGGCGCACGGCCGCTGGACCGTCGACCCGGGGACGTACGAGATCCACGCGGGCGCGTCCAGCGCGGACCTCCGCGCCACCGCCACCGTGACCGTCGAGGGCCCGCCGCCCGCACCGCGCCCGGTGCTGCGGCGCGGTCTGGAGGCCGCGGACTACGACGCGGCGGACGGGATCGTGCTGGTGGACCGCGCCAAGGTCCGCGGGGACGCGGTGGCCTGCCGTGACGGCGCGGTCGGCCGGCTGCTCTTCCGCGGCTGCGACTTCGGCGCGGGGGCGATGTCGATGACGGTCGAGGCCGCGTACGACTCCGCCGAGGCGGGGGACGGAGTGACGGTTGGCGGAACGGTTGCGGGGGACGGCACGACGGTTGACGGGACAGTCGCGGGGGACGGCGCGAGGGTTGGCGGGACGGTTGCGGGGGACGGCGCGATGGTCGAGGCGCACCTCGCCGACGGCACCACCCTGGTCACCGCCGCCGTCCCGCCCACCGGCGGCCGCTACGTCTACACCACGGTCCGCGCCGCCCTGCCCACGCCGCCGACCGGCGTGCAGGACCTGCACATCACGCTGCGCGGCGGCGGTCTGAGACTGGCCCGTCTCGGCTTCTCCGGTTGAGGGTCCGGAGTGGCCGGGACGGGTCAACCCCATGCGTTCCGCATACGCCGGGCCCCACCGCGCGGCGGGGCCCGGCGGTGGGTGGATCAGAGGTCGAGGCCGGTGAGGACCATGACCCGCTCGTAGGTGTAGTCCTCCATCGCGTACCGCACGCCCTCGCGGCCGACGCCGGACCGCTTGGCGCCGCCGTAGGGCATCTGGTCAGCGCGGTACGAGGGCACATCGCCGATGATCACGCCGCCGACCTCCAGCGCGCGGTGGGCGCGGAAGGCGGTCCGCACCTCGCGGGTGAAGACGCCCGCCTGCAGGCCGTACTTGGAGTCGTTGACGGCCGCGAACGCCTCGTCCTCGTCCGCCACCTTGTGCAGGGTGAGCACCGGTCCGAAGATCTCCTCGCAGGAGAGGGTGACGTCCGCGGGGACGTCCGCGAGCACGGTCGGGGCGTAGCTCGAGCCCTCGCGCTTGCCGCCGGTGAGCAGCTTCGCACCGGCCCGGACGGCCTCGTCGACCCAGGACTCGACGCGCTTGGCGGCGTCCTCGCTGATCAGCGGGCCGACATCGGTGGCGTCCTCGGTCGGGTCGCCGGTGGCCTGCGCCTCGACGGCCGCGACGATCTTCGGCACGAGCTCCTCGTAGACGGACGCGTCCGCGATCACCCGCTGCACGGAGATGCAGGACTGTCCGCCCTGGTAGTTGGAGAAGGTGCCGATGCGGGTGGCCGCCCAGTCGAGGTCGGCCTCGGCGGCGTAGTCCGACAGGACGACCGCGGCACCGTTGCCACCGAGTTCCAGGGTGCAGTGCTTGAGCGGCACCGACTCCTTGATCGCGTAGCCGACCTTCTCCGAACCGGTGAAGGAGATGACCGGCAGCCGCTCGTCCTGGACCAGCGCGGGCATCCGGTCGTTGGGCACCGTAAGGACGCTCCAGGAGCCCGCCGGGAGCTCGGTCTCGGCCAGCAGCTCGCCGAGGATCAGCGCGGACAGCGGGGTCGCGGGCGCCGGCTTGAGGATGATCGGCGTGCCGACGGCGATCGCCGGGGCGACCTTGTGGGCGCTGAGGTTCAGCGGGAAGTTGAACGGCGCGATGCCGAGGACGGTGCCGCGCGGGAAGCGGCGGGTCAGCGCGAGCCGCCCGGTGCCACCGGCGTCGGTGTCCAGCCGCTGGGCGTCCCCGCTGTTGAACCGGCGGGCCTCCTCGGACGCGAGCCGGAAGACGGACACGGCGCGGCCCACCTCGCCGCGCGCCCACTTGATCGGCTTGCCGTTCTCGTCCGAGATCAGCCGGGCGATCTCCTCGCCGCGCTCGGCGAGACGGCGCGACACATGGTCCAGCGCGGCGGCCCGGACGTGCGCGGGGGTCGCGGCGAACTCCTCACGCACCGCGTCGGCCGCGGCGACGGCCTCCTCGATCTGCGCATCGGTGGGAACGCTCACCACGCCGACGCGGCGGCCGTCCCAGGGCGAGGTGACCTCGAGCGTGCTCTCGCCCGTCGCCTTACGGCCGGCGAGCCAGAACGCGTGGGTGACAGCTTCGTGTGTGTCTGGCACAGCGGATCCCGACCCTTCTGAAGTGGTGTCTCTCCTCCCACCGTAGGCGCGCCCCGCCTGCTCGGCGTTTGTCCGAGGCGTAGCAGTCGGACGCGCGGGCGCTACGCAATGGCGTGCCGGAATGGGGAGGGATCGGGAGGAGGGGGTTGTGGTCGGTGGATGAGGTTGTGGTCGGTGGACGGGAAGCGGTGACCGCGATCGGGAAGCGGCGGCCCGGGGCGGCGGCTCGGGGGCGGCGGCGGGCGCTTCAGGCCGAGGTGCCCGGGGCCGTGGCCTTGAGGGCCAGCCACAGCTCCATGCGGACGTCCGGATCGTCCAGGGAGCGGCCCAGGATCTCCTCGACGCGGCGCATCCGGTAGCGCAGGGTGTGCCGGTGGACGCCGAGGTCGGCGGCGGCCGCGTCCCACTGGCCGTGCCGGGAGAGCCAGGCGCGCAGCGAGGCGACCAGATCGCCCCGGCCGGTGGCGTCGTGCTCGTGCAGGGCGCGCAGCATGCCGTCGGCGAACGCCCGGACGGCGTCGTCGGCGAGCAGGGGCAGTACGGAACCCGCCGCGACCTGCTCGTGCTCGACCAGCATCCGGCCGCGGCGGCGCGCCACCGACAGCGCCTGCTCCGCCTGGCGGTAGGCGGCCGCGGCGGCGATGGGGCCCGCGGGGGCGGACAGCCCGATGACGAGTTCGTCGCCGCGGGGCGCGGCGACCGCGGCGCGGTCGCGGGGGCGGGCCTTCGTACCCCGGCGGGCCTCGACGGCCCGGGCGTGCTCGGCGCACGCCGCGACCGCCGCCCCGCCGTCGGGGGCCAGCACGATGAGCCGCTCGCCGTCGGGCACGACCAGCACCGACTCGCCGATACGGGCCGCGGCCGCCTCCATGGTGTCGATGAGGGTGCCGAGGGGGTCGGCCGCCTCGGCTTCACCCGCGGCCGTGGTGGTGGTTTCCGTGGGGCGTTCCGCGGGGGCGTCGTCCGCGGCCGAGGGCGCCAGATGGGTCTGCTGGGCCGTAGCACCGGACGGCACCTCGGCGACCAGCATCCGGAACGGCGCGTCGAGCAGCCCGCCGTACAGCCGCCCGGCGACCGCCCGCGCGTGGTCGGGCTCACCCGCGAGCAGCATCCGCAGCACGGCGGCGCCGAGCCGCTGCTCGGCCTCCTGGAGGGCGCGGGAACGCTCGGTGGTCAGGGTCAGCAGCGCGACCGCGGAGTGCACGGCGTAGCGCTCGGCGGTGCCCAGCGGCGCGGCCGTACCGACGGCGAGCACACCACGCATACGGCGCCCCGTGCCCAGCGACTGGAGCTCGACCCGGTCGGCGACGGCCGTGTCCTCGGCCGGTTCCGCGCCCGTGGCCCCGGCCGGCCCGCAGCCCCCGCCGACCACGATGCTCGCCGGGCCGGGACGGGAGCGCAGCCGCTCGACGTCGGCGGTGAGCCGGGCGGCGCGGCGGGCGGCCCAGTCCGGTGCGGCGGCGACCACGGCGCCGGAGACGTCGTAGAGCGCGGCCCAGCCGTCGACGTGGGCGGCGAGCCGGCCGAGCAGCGCGGTGGGCCCCTCGGCGCCGATGGCGGCACGGGTCAGCTCGCGCTGCGCCTCGAACCCGGCCGTCACGGCCCGGTACTGGTCGGCGGCTATCGCCGCGGAGACGGCCTTGCTGATCGCGATGAAGGGGGTACGGCGAGGCACGCCGAGCAGCGGCAGCCCCTCCTCCTTGGCCGCCGTGGCGAGCGCGGGCGGCACCTCGGCGTAGTTGACGCCGAGCGCGAAGCCGAGCCCGACCACGCCCGCGCCCACCAGCCGCCGCACATAGCGGCTCATCTCCTCCGGGTCATCGGCCTCGATCTGCATCGCGGTGATCAGGAGCAGCTCGCCGCCGTCCATATAGGGCACGGGGTCGGCCAGCTCGCTGACATGCGCCCAGCGCACGGGCGTCTCCAGCCGGTCCTCGCCCGCGAGGACGGACAGCTTGAGACCGGGGTGGCGGACGAGTGAGGCGAGCGTGGGAGGCATGGCACCTTCGAAGCGAATGCGACGGCTTGCGACGACTTCACCGCCCCGTATGAACGGCTACTGCCGATTCTGCCTCAATGGAGGAAAACGCGGAATTGACGGCCTGATTTCGCCATGGGTATGGCCGTGAGGCTGCGGTTCCGGTTGCCCCGGCCCGCCTTGAGCGGGGGCTACCGGGGCCACCCGGGCCGAGCAACCGATGACTGAGGACCGGCCGGAACGGCGGCCGATCACCCGCGCAGATCCACCAGCACCGGCGGCCCGCCCTCGCCCCTTACGGAGGTCACCGACAGCACCGCATGCCCCGGGGGAACCGCATGGGCCAGCTCCGAGGCGGACCAGCGCTCGCGCTCCACCGTCCGTACGGTCACCGACTGGGTGGTCACCGCCTTGCCGGTGGCGACCTTACGGATGAAGTGCAGCACCTTGGTCAGCGGCTCCTCGGCGATGATCTGCCGGTCGGTGACGTCCCGGGTCTCGACCCACTCCGTCCCCCACACCTCGGCGAACCGCGCCCCGTCCCAGGTCGTCACCCCGGCACAGGCCATCCGGCAGCCGACCGCGCCGAGCAGCGCGCTGCGCAGCGACTCGGGCACGTCGTCGAGGGTGCGGAGGGTGAGCACGGCGCCCGCGTGGGCGGAACGGAGCCGCTGGATACCGCGCAGGGCCTCGGGCGTGACGGTGTGCGAGGCGTCATCGAGGACCAGGCAGGCGAACAGCGAACGGTCGGCGCGGCCCACGGCGCACTCGGTGAACTGCGCCAGAACCAGCCGCGCGAGCATCCGCGACGCCTCCGCGTGGCCCCGCTCGGGCAGGTCGATACGGACCCGGAGGGGGTGTTCGAGGGCGCGGAGGGAGAACGGGCGGCGGTCGCCCGTGGTGTCGAAGAAATCGGCGAACGCGGGCCGGTCCAGCAGCGCGATCCGGTCCGCGAGCAGCGCGCCCACGTCCCCGGGCGCGCCCGACTGCCGGACCCGCGCCTCCAGCTCGCGGGCCTGCGCCCGCTCCCCCGCCTCGTCCAGCGCCTCACGCAGCGCGTTGACGGCCGTCTTGGAACCGTCCAGCAGCTCCCGCAGATCCGGGACGGAGGGGAAGCGGCCGTGGGCGGCACGGTAGGGGCCGAGCAGCTGGGCCAGCGCGGTGGCGGCGCGCCGGCTGTCCCCGCCCGGCAGCGAGGCGGCCATGTCGCCGATCAGGGCCTCGGCGAGGATGCCCGCGGCCTCGTCGGGGTCGGTGGTGCCGCCGTAGAGGTCGAGGTCGTAGCCGGAGTCGGGCCGGCCGATCTTCACGACGACGTCGAACGCCTCATCCGCCCCGAGCCCGGCCCCCGCCGCCCCGACCGCCACGACGGCGACCTGCCCGGCGAGCGCCTGCAGACACAGCGACTCCACGACGGGCCGCACCACCCGCCCCGTCTTCCCCGAACCGGGCGGCCCGACGGCCAGCAGCGAGGTGCCGAGCACCTCGGGATCAAGGGCAAGACCGACGCCGCGGTGCTGGTAAGGATTGCGGGAATCCTCGGCGGCGGTGCCGAGGCGGACCTGATGGGCGAGGAGATCATGCCGCGCGGTCCGGGCCGGCAGATCCCGCGCCCCGGACGGATGGCCGTAGGAGGCGGCGCCGTGGCGCAGCACGGTGTCGGTGAACGAGGCGAGCGAATTCCTCCCCGCGCGCACGGACTGCCAGGCGCGGTCGATCCGGGCGTGGTCGACGTCATTCATCGCCCCCGCCCGCGCGTCCGCCGCCAACCGATCAGCCGCACTGTGCCCCCCCGCGGCCCGCAACTGCGGCCACTCCACCGGATCCCCCTCCGGCCGCCCCGCGGCCACCGCCTCAGGAGCGGGCTCATCCCAGGCCCGCCGGAAGAGGGGCGCGACATAACGACGCCAGACCTCGGGCCAGTGGCCGACGCGCCCGAAGATCACGGCGAGGACGGCGAGAACAATGCCGATGTAGATGCGCTGGGACCACCAGCCCGCCTGTGTGTTGCCTCCGCGCTCGTACCACGAGTCCGGGGTCAGCAGATACATGGGCCACAGCCAGTAGCCGCCCAGGTATCCGTTCCAGAGCAGCGACCAGACCAGCCAGCCGCAGAGGAGAGCGACCAAGGCCCCGCTGAGCAGCCGCCGCCCTGGAATCCGGTCCGGCTCCTCCGGCGCCTTCGGCTTGTGCTCGTACGTCCACACCCCCGGCGCCGCCTCGGACCGCGGGGCGCGCAGCCAGGTGACGAAGGACGGGCGGGCGGCGGGCCCGGAGACAGGGGGGACGCCAGGGGCCGGCGCCGGAGGGACGCCGGGGGACGCCGGGGGCGCGGTCGGCGGCATGGGCGGCGGGGCGACCGGGTTCCTCGATGCCGATCCGGGAGCATCGACGGGCGGCCAGGCGGCTTGTGACGGGGCGGTCTCCGGAGGAGGGGTGTCCGTGCCGTTCGGGTGCCACGGTCCGCCCGAACCCTGTGAGGAGGACCCGTCTGCCGCAGACCGGGGCGTGGCGGGCTCCTCCGCCGACGCAGGCGGGTACTCCGGCGCGCGCGGCGGCTGCGGCCGGACTCCTGAGGCTGCCGAAGGCGGGGATTGCGGGGGTGGGGGTGGGGGCGGGTTGTGGCGTGTGCTGCGTGGGTCGAACGTGCCCTCGGTGTCCATGTGCTGCCCCTTGCCCCCTGACCGGCTGTTCCTCGGCTTTCGCGCCATCGCTCAATCTAGTGTTCCCGCGCGGGGAGTTCAGCGACCCGGGCGGGCCCGTCTCACTCACGCGATCCGTAAGGCTGCCGTCGGGCTATGGCCGCCGCGGACAAGGAAACACGCGCAGTGCTCCCGAACGGAACATGCCTCATCCCTCGCCACGCCCATAGCCTGCGACTAAAACCCCTGTTCTTTCCCCTGGAGCCCGTCATGACCGAACTGTCCGGAGGCCCGGCCCTCCCCCAGGAGCGTCGCGTCGTCACCGCCATTCCCGGCCCGAAGTCGCGGGAGCTGCTCGCCCGTAAGAACGCGGCGGTCGCCAGTGGGGTGGGGAGTGTGCTGCCGGTCTTCACCGTGCGCGCGGGCGGCGGTGTGATCGAGGACGTGGACGGCAACTCGCTGATCGACTTCGGTTCCGGTATCGCCGTGACCTCCGTCGGCTCCTCCGCGGAGGCCGTCGTGCGCCGGGCGTCCGCGCAGCTGGCGGACTTCACGCACACCTGTTTCATGGTCACGCCGTACGAGGGCTATGTGGAGGTCTGCGAGGAGCTGGCCCGGCTCACGCCCGGCGACCACGCCAAGAAGTCGGCGCTGTTCAACTCGGGCGCCGAGGCGGTGGAGAACGCGGTGAAGATCGCCCGTTCGTACACCAAGCGCCAGGCGGTCGTCGTCTTCGACCACGGCTACCACGGCCGGACCAACCTCACCATGGCGCTCACCGCCAAGAACATGCCGTACAAGCACGGCTTCGGCCCCTTCGCGCCCGAGGTGTACCGCGTTCCGCTCGCCTACCCCTACCGCTGGCTGACCGGTCCGGAGAACTGCGCCGAGGAGGCCGCGGCCCAGGCCATCGACATGATCAGCAAGCAGATCGGGGCGGAGAACGTGGCCGCGATCATCATCGAGCCGATCCTCGGCGAGGGCGGCTTCATCGAGCCCGCCAAGGGCTTCCTGCCCAGGATCGCGGAGTTCGCCAAGTCCCACGGCATCGTCTTCGTCGCGGACGAGATCCAGTCCGGCTTCTGCCGCACCGGCCAGTGGTTCGCCTGTGAGGACGAGGGCATCGTCCCGGACCTGATCACCACCGCCAAGGGCATCGCGGGCGGTCTGCCGCTGGCCGCCGTCACCGGCCGCGCGGAGATCATGGACGCGGCGCACTCCGGCGGTCTCGGCGGCACCTACGGCGGAAACCCGGTGGCGTGCGCGGCGGCGCTCGGCGCGATCGAGACGATGCGCGAGCTGGACCTCAACGCCAGGGCCAAGCGCATCGAGGAGGTCATGAAGGGCCGCCTCGCCGCGATGCGGGAGAAGTACGACATCATCGGCGACCTCCGCGGCCGCGGCGCCATGATCGCCATCGAACTCGTGAAGGCCGGCACCAAGGACCCCGACCCCGAGGTCACCGCCGCCGTCGCCAAGGCGTGCCACTCGGCCGGCCTGCTGGTGCTGACCTGCGGAACCTACGGCAATGTGCTGCGTTTCCTGCCGCCGCTGGTGATCGGCGAGGACCTTCTGAACGAGGGTCTCGACGTCCTCGAGAGCGCCTTCGCCGAGCTGTGACCGTGAGTGATCCATGGGTGGCGTGAAGAAGATGTGCGGGGCCGATGACAGGTGGGTGATCGGTCTGTCCGGCGGGGCTTCGCTGCCGTACGGTCATTGCAGATGAGAGAAACACCCCGCTCGCAGGGGACTGCGGGCGATGCCTGGCCGGTGCTTCCCCAGCCCCGACCCGGCTGTGCCCTCGCGCACACCACTGGAGCCTCCGGCTCCGGATCTCCTCACCGATCGGACGGCCGCCCGCCCCAAACCCCCCGGGGCGCGCGGCACACCGATCGCCACGGCGGCCCCGGAACCACCCCCCCTGTTCCGGGGCCGCCGACTGTTCACTCCCCTTCCGCGCCACGGGCGCCCTTTCTCACGCCCCTCGCGCTCCTCACGCCCCTCGCACTGATCGCGCTGCTCGCGCTGTGCACCTGGCAGATCGCCGCCCACGGCCCCCTGCGCACCTACGACGAACGGCTCGGCCGCGCGATCGCCGGCTCGGCGCTCCCCTCCCCCGTCGCCGAGTTCCTCGCCGACCTCGGCAATACGGCGGTGGCGGTCCCCGTCCTGGCCGTCGCCCTCGGCTGGGCGGCATGGTGCGCCCGGCGCGCGGAAGCGCCGCGCTGGTGGCTGCCGCCGCTGGCCGCCGCGGTGGCGATGGCGGCGGTTCCGGCGCTGGTGGTTCCGTTCAAGGCACTGATCGACCGTCCCGGCCCGCCCGGCCCGCTGGCGGACGAGACCGGATTCTTCCCCTCCGGCCATGCCGCGACGGCCGCCGTCGCCTACGGCGCGGCGGCGCTGCTGCTCCACCCTCTGCTGTGCCCGCGGCTCCGGCGGCCCCTCCTGGTGGCCTTCGCCGTGCTCAACCTCGCCGTGGCCGCCGGGCTGGTCCGGCGCGGCTACCACTGGCCGCTGGACACCGTCGCAAGCTGGTGTCTGTCCGGCCTGCTGCTGTGGACGGTGCTCAGGGTCGGCCGATTGAGCCACAGCGGCCGGGGGTCCGGTCCCGGCCCGGGGAAACCGTGGTCACCCCGGGCCGCGCCGAGCGACCCGGGGTGACCACGGCGCGGGGCTCCGCCCTCAGCTGTCGAACCCCAGCCCCACCTTGTCCATCGCCTTCAGCCACAGATTGCGGCGCCCACCGTTCTCGTCGGCCCGGGTCATGGACCACTGGGTGATGCCGATCCCCGCCCACCGCACCGGCTCCGGCGGGAAGGGCAAAGGCTTGCTGCGGACCATCTCCAGGCGGGTGCGCTCGGTGCGCTCACCGGCGAGCAGATCGAGCATCACCTCGGCGCCGAACCGGGTCGCCCCGACGCCCAGGCCCGTATAGCCGAGCGCGTACGCCACCCTCCCCCCGTGCGCGCTGCCGAAGAACGCGGAGAAGCGCGAGCAGGTGTCGATGGCGCCGCCCCACGCGTGGCTGAAGCGCACGCCCTCCAGCTGCGGGAAGCAGCGGAAGAAGTGCTGGGCGAGGGTGCGGTAGGTGGCGGGGTGGTGGTCGTATTCGGCGCGCACCCGGCCGCCGTAGCGGTAGACGATGTCGTAGCCACCCCACAGGATGCGCCGGTCGGCGGTGAGCCGGAAGTAGTGGAAGTGGTTGGCGGTGTCGCTGAGTCCCTGCCTGCCCCGCCAGCCGATCGCGTCGAGCTGCTCCTGGTTAAGCGGCTCGGTCATCAGCGCGTGATCGTAGACCGGGGCGATGTACGGGCGGAGGCGGCGCACCAGCGCGGGGAAGGCGTTGGTGGCGAGCGCCACCTGGCGGGCGCGGACCCGGCCGTACGGGGTGCGGACGGCCATCCCCGCCCCGTCGCTCGCCAGCCGTTCGGCCGGGGTGTGTTCGTAGATCCGTACGCCCAGCTCGGCGCAGGCCCGCGCCAGGCCCCAGGCGAGCTTGGCGGGGTGCAGCATGGCGACGCCGCGGCGGTCCCACAGCCCGGCCAGGAAGGTGGGCGAGTCGACCTCGGCGCGCACCGCGTCGCGGTCGAGGAACTCCTGCTCGCCGACGCCGAGTTCGGCCGCCAGCTGGGTGGCCTCGCGCAACTCCGCCACCTGGTACGGCTCGGTGGCCACATCGATCTCGCCGGTGCGCTCGAAGTCGCAGTCGATGCCGTAGCGCTCGACGGCGGACTCGATGGCGTCGAGGTTGTGGTGGCCGAGCCGCTCGAGTTCGGCCAGCTCATCGGGCCAGCGGGCGGCGCCGTTGCCGAGCCCGTGGGTGAGGGAGGCGGCGCAGAAGCCGCCGTTGCGCCCGGAGGCGGCCCAGCCGATCTCCTGGCCCTCGACCAGGACCACCTCGCGGCCGGGGTCGCGCTCCTTGGCGATCAGGGCGGTCCACAGTCCGCTGTAGCCGCCGCCGACGACGAGCAGATCGCACTGCTCCTCCCCGACGAGGGCGGGGCGGGGACCGGGCCTGCCGGGGTCGTCCAGCCAGTACGGCCGGTACGCGGTACCGGCCAGTGCCGTGAGTGCGGACGGGGTGGGGACGTCGTCGTCCCCGGACGAGCGGGTCATGGCGTCCGTAGCCATGTTTTTCAGCTCCTCTTGCGGCGGGTGCCGGCCAGTTGGCCGACGAGAACGCACAGCACCGCGACGGCGAACATCGCTGTTCCGATCACATTGATCTGCACGGGTGTGCCGCGCTGTGCGGATCCCCAGACGAACATGGGGAAGGTCACGGTCGAGCCTGCGTTGAAGTTGGTGATGATGAAGTCGTCGAAGGAGAGGGCGAAGGACAGCAGCGCGCCCGCGGCGATACCCGGCGCGGCGATCGGCAGGGTGACCCGCAGGAAGGTCTGCGCCGGGGAGGCGTAGAGGTCCTGGGCGGCCTGCTCCAGCCGGGGGTCCATGGACATCACCCGCGCCTTGACGGCCGTCACCACGAAGCTCAGGCAGAACATGATGTGGGCGATGAGGATCGTCCAGAAGCCGAAGTCCACGCCCATGTTGAGGAAGAGGGTGGCCAGCGAGGCGGCCATCACGACCTCGGGCATCGCCATCGGCAGGAAGATCAGGCTGTTGACCGCGGGGCGGGCCCGGAAGCGGTAGCGGGCCAGTGCGAAGGAGATCATCGTGCCGAGGACGGTCGCGCCGATCGTCGCCCATACCGCGATCTTCAGGCTGAGCGAGAGCGAGCCGCACAGGTCGGCGACGCCGCACGGATCGGTCCAGGCGTCGGTGGAGAACCGCTGCCATTCGTAGTTGAACCGGCCGTTGGGCTTGTTGAAGGAGAAGACCAGGACGACGACGTTGGGCAGGATCAGATACGCGAGGGTGCCGAGCCCCGCGATGATCACCAGGTTCCGCCGTATCCAGCGCGTCAGGGCCGTCACACCAGGTCCTCCGTCCCGGACTTGCGGATGTAGACGGTGACCATCGTGAGGATGGCCGCCATGAGGATGAAGGACAGCGCCGCCGCCGTCGGATAGTCCAGCACCCGCAGGAACTGCGACTGGATGACGTTGCCGATCATCTTCTGGTCGGTGGAGCCCAGCAGTTCGGCGTTGATGTAGTCGCCCGCGGCGGGGATGAAGGTGAGCAGCGTGCCCGCGACGACGCCCGGCATCGACAGCGGGAAGGTCACCTTCCGGAAGATGGTGATGGGGCGGGCGTACAGGTCCCCGGCGGCCTCGTGGAGCCGGGGGTCGATGCGCTCCAGGGAGGTGTAGAGCGGAAGGATCATGAAGGGCAGGAAGTTGTACGTCAGCCCGCAGACCACCGCGAGCGGGGTGGCCAGCACCCGCTGCCCCTCGGTGATCCCCAGATAGCTGGTGACGTCCAGGATGTGCAGCGAGTTGAGCGCGCCCACCACCGGGCCGCTGTCGGCCAGGATCGTCTTCCAGGCGAGGGTGCGGATCAGGAAGCTGGTGAAGAACGGCGCGATGACCAGGATCATCACCAGATTGCGCCAGCGGCCCGCCCGGAAGGCGATGAGGTACGCGAGCGGATAGCCGAGCAGCAGACACAGCGCGGTGGCGGTGGCGGCGTAGAGCACCGACCGCAGGAAGTGCGGGTAGTACTCGGTGAGCGCGTCCCAGTAGGTCTGGAAGTGCCAGGTGACCTTGAAGCCCGCTTCGAGGGAGCCGGTCTGGACGGAGGTCGACGCCTGGTAGATCAGCGGCGCGGCGAAGAAGATCAGCAGCCAGAGGATGCCGGGGAGCAGCAGCCAGTAGGGCACCAGCCGCTTGCGGACGGCGGGCTTGCGGAGGGGTGGCTTCCGCACCGGCCCGGCGTCCGGCGCGGGCCCGTCGTCCGGCGCGGCGTCGGGAGTGGCCGTAATGCTCATGGGGCCTCCTCGTCCAGCTCCGTACCGGCGTCGATGTCCTGGGCCGCGTCGAGGCCGAAGGTGTGGGCGGGGTTCCAGTGCAGTACGACCTCGGCGCCGGGGACGAGCCGGGCGTCGCGCTCGATGTTCTGCTCGTAGACGGTGATCTCGGGGCAGTCCGGGGTGGTGATGAGGTACTGGGTGGAGACGCCGATGAAGCTGGAGTCGACGATCCGCCCGGTGATCCGGTTGCGCCCCTCGGGGACGCTCCCGGCGTCCTCGGCATGGGCCAGGGTGATCTTCTCGGGACGCACCCCCACCAGCAGTTTCCCACCCGTGCGGACGGGCGCGCCACAGCGGTCGGCGGGCAGGGCGAGCTTGCCGCCGGCGGCGGAGAGGACGAGGTCGCCGCCGCTCTTGTCGGTGATCTCGGCCTCGATGAGGTTGGAGGTGCCGAGGAAGTTGGCGACGAAGGTGGTGCCGGGGTTCTCGTAGAGCTCGGCGGGGGCGCCGAGCTGCTCGACCCGGCCGCCGTTCATCACCGCGACCGTGTCGGCCATGGTCATGGCCTCCTCCTGGTCGTGGGTGACATGGATGAAGGTGATGCCGACCTCGGTCTGGATGCGCTTGAGCTCCAGCTGCATCTGGCGGCGCAGCTTGAGGTCGAGCGCGCCCAGCGGCTCGTCGAGCAGCAGCACCCTGGGGTGGTTGATCAGGGCGCGGGCGACGGCGACGCGCTGCTGCTGGCCGCCGGAGAGCTGCTGCGGTTTGCGGCGCGCGAAGTCACCGAGCTGGACCAGCTCCAGCATCTCCTCGACCTGCTTCTTCACCGATTTGACGCCGCGCCGGCGCAGTCCGAAGGCGACGTTCTCGAAGATGTCGAGGTGCGGGAAGAGGGCGTAGCTCTGGAAGACCGTGTTGACGGGCCGCTTGTGGGGCGGGAGGACGGTGATGTCCTCACCGGCCAGTTGGACGGTCCCGGTGGTGGGGTCCTCCAGGCCCGCGATCATGCGCAGGGTGGTGGTCTTGCCGCAGCCGGAGGCGCCGAGCAGGGCGAAGAAGGAGCCGGCGGGTATGTGCAGATCGAGCGGGTGGACGGCGGTGAAGGACCCGTAGGTCTTGCTGATCCCGGTGAGACGGACGTCGCCGCCGGAGGTGGGCTGGGTCATGGGGGTGCGCTTCCTCGCTTGTCAGGCGCCGGTGAGCTTGGCGAACTTGTCCTCGAAGGCCGCCTCTTCCTTGCTGGAGAGCGAGCGGAAGGAGTGGGACTTGGCGGCCATCTCCTCGTCCGGGAGGATCAGCGGATTGTCCGCCAGCGCCTTGTCGATCTTCGCGAGCTCCTCGCGCACCCCGTCGACCGGGCAGACGTAGTTGATGTAGGCGGCGATCTTCGCGGCGACCTTGGGCTCGTAGAAGTAGTCGATGAGCCGTTCGGCGTTCCTCTTGTGGCGCGCCTTGCTGGGGACCAGGAGGTTGTCCGTGGCCGTCATATAGCCGGCGTCGGGGATGGCGAACTCGATCTCGGGGTTGTCCGACTGGAGCTGGATCAGATCCCCGGCCCAGGCCATACAGGCGGCGATGTCGCCCTTGGTGAGGTCGCCGGTGTAGTCGTTGCCGGTGAAGCGGCGGACCTGGCCCCGGTCGGACGCCTTCTGGAGGCGGGCGATCGCGGCGTCGTAGTCGTCGGCGGTGACCGTCTCCGGGTTCTTGCCCATGTCCAGGAGGGTCAGCCCGACGGTGTCGCGCATCTCGGTCAGCAGCCCGACCCGGCCCTTGAGCTTGGGGTCGTCCAGCAGCTGCGAGACCGAGGTGACCTTACGGCCGCCGGTGGCCTTCTTGTTGTACGCGATGACGGCGGGGATGCCGGTCCACGGGTAGGAGTGGGCGCGGCCCGGGTCCCAGTCCGGAGTGCGAAAAGGTTTCGCCAGGTTGGTGTAGGCATGGGGCAGTTGGGCCGGGTCCAGCGGCTGGATCCAGCCCAGCCGGATCATCCGGGCGGCCAGCCAGTCGGTGACGCAGATGAGGTCGCGGCCGGTGTCCTGGCCCGCCGCGAGCTGCGGCTTGATCTTGCCGAAGAACTCGACGTTGTCGTTGATGTCCTCGGTGTACTTGACCTTGATGCCGGTACGGCGCTGGAACGCGTCCAGGGTCGGATGGCGGCCGCCCTTGCCGGTGTCCATGTACTCGGTCCAGTTGGAGAAGGCGAGCCGCTTCTCCTCGGCCGAGTGGTCGTCGGAGGCGTTGTCCGCCTCCGTGCGCCCCGCGGGCGGGATACCGCAGCCGCCGAGCGCCCCGAGCCCGCCGACGGCGACCGCCCCGGCGCCTCCCGCACGCAGCAGGGAGCGGCGGGTGAGCGCCATACGGCCGCTGGTCATGGACCGCCGCATCGCGGCGATCTGCGGTGGGGACAGGCTCTCGGGCCCGTGCCGTGCTTCCATAAGCTGTGCCTTTCGAGGGTGTCGGCCGGTGGCGGCCGGCCGAGGCCACGCGGAGGTGGCCGCACATTCAGGTCTGACGGTCAGGTCTGTCGGTCAGGTCTGCCGGTCCCCGAAGACCGTGCGGTGCCAGTCCTTGCGGACCACCGCGGTGTTGTCGAACATCACATGCTTGACCTGCGTGTACTCCTCGAAGGAGTACGCAGACATGTCCTTGCCGAAGCCTGATGCCCGCACCCCGCCGTGCGGCATCTCGCTGATGATCGGGATGTGGTCGTTGATCCAGACGCAGCCGGCCCGGATCTCGCGGGACGCGCGGCCCGTACGGTAGACATCGCGGCTCCAGGCGGAGGCGGCGAGACCGTAAGGGGTGTCGTTGGCGAGCGCGATGCCCTCGTCGTCGCTGTCGAAGGGGAGGACGACCAGGACTGGGCCGAAGATCTCGGACTGGACGATCGCGCTGTCCTGGGGCGCCCCGGTGATGAGGGTGGGCCGGTAGTAGGCGCCCTTGGCGAGGTCGCCGCCCGGGGCCTCGCCGCCGGTGACGACGGTGGCGTAGCCGCGGGCCCGCTCCACGAAGCCCGCCACGCGGTCGCGCTGGGCATGGGAGATCAGCGGGCCGAGGTCGGTGTGCGGATCGAAGGGATCGCCCAGCCTTACGGTCGCCATGAGATCGGCGACGGCGGCGACGAACGCGTCGTAGAGCGGGCGCTGCACATACGCCCGGGTGGCCGCGGTGCAGTCCTGGCCGGTGTTGATCAGCGCGCCCGCGACGGCGCCGTGCGCGGCGGCCGCCAGGTCCGCGTCGTCGAAGACGACGAAGGGCGCCTTACCGCCGAGTTCGAGATGGATCCGCTTGACGGTGGCCGTGGCGAGCTCCGCGACCCGCTTGCCGACCGCCGTGGAGCCGGTGAAGGAGGTCATCGCCACGCCGGGGTGGGAGACCAGGCGCTCGCCCGCCTCGCGGCCGGTGCCGCTCACCACGTTGACGACGCCGTCCGGGAGGCCCGCCTCCGTGGCCGCCTGGGCGAACATCAGCGAGGTCAGGGGCGTCAGCTCGGCGGGCTTCAGCACGATGGTGTTGCCCGCGGCGATGGCCGGGAGGACCTTCCACGCCGCCATCTGGAGGGGGTAGTTCCAGGGGGCGATGGAACCGATGACACCAATGGGCTCACGGCGGATGTACGAGGTGTGGTCGCCGCTGTACTCGCCGGCGGCCTTGCCCTCCAGGTGGCGGGCGGCGCCCGCGAAGAAGGCGGTGTTGTCGATGGAGCCGGGCACATCGAACTCGGTGCTGAGCTTGATGGGCTTCCCGCACTGCAGCGACTCGGCGTGGGCGAGGTCGTCCGCCCGCTCGGTGAGCGCCGCGGCGAAGCGGTGCATCGCGTCGGACCGCTCGCCGGGGGTGGCGCCCGCCCACTCGGGGAAGGCGGCCTCGGCGGCGGCCACGGCGGCGTCGACATCGGCCGCACCGGCGAGCCGGTAGCTGAACACCTGCTCGCCGGTGGCCGGGTCGACGACCGCGTGTGTGCCCTCGGAGCCGCCCTCGCCCAGACGGCCCGCGATGTACTGGGCACCGTCGGCGAATCGCTCCGTCACGTCGAACCGCTGATCCATCGCGCTCTCCTCCGCCGATCCGCCCATAGGGGCACGGCGTAGCTACAACCGGAATTGATGGCCGATCCTGACAGAGGAGCAGCGCTTCAACAAGGGATTCCGTTGTTGCTTTTTGGTTTCGCGACGGATTCAGTGATCGGAGTGGGTCCGGCATCACCGTTTCCGAGCCGAACGCCGGTCCGGACGACGGTTTGAGCAGCCGGCCCGGACGGCCGGCTGGGGCGCCGGTGGGGACCGCGGTCCGGGGTCCGGCGGGGCCCCGGACCGAACGCCGTCTAGAAGACGGAGTCGACGGCGGCGTCCAGCGCGGCGAGGTAGATCGCCGGGAGGACCATGCCGATGATGCCGCAGACCAGACCGGCGGTGGCCGAGCCCCCGTTGTTCGCCTCGCCGCGGCTGACCTTCCCCTTGCCGACGGCGCCGAAGATGATCGCCAGGATGCCGAGGATGACCGCGAAGACCCACAGGAAGTAGGTGATCCCGCAGACCAGACCGACGATGCCGCAGACCAGCGCGGCCGTGCCCATGCCATTGCTCAGCTGCATCGGCATCCCGGCCGCCCCCGGGTAGATGGGCGGCGCGGCGGGGTAGCCGGCCCCGGGGTACTGCGGCTGCTGGGCCGGGGGCTGCGCCGGCGGCGGGGGCGCGGCGTAGGGATTGGCCTGTGGGTCGTACGGTCCCTGCTGTGGGCCGGGTGTGTTGCTGGACATCGTCGGTCTCCCCTCCTGGTTAACGTCCGGCAATGTTATGGGCAGGACTCATGCCTGGACAGCTCAAGTGCGCAGGTCGGCGGGGCTGTCGGTGGCGGGTGCGAGAATCCTGGGCATGAAGACGAACGGGGTGGGGGATTCGGTTTCGGCGGAGGGGAGCCCCCCGGTTTCGGCGGACGGGGGCCCTCGGTCGGTCGAGGAGCTGGTCGAGCGGGCGGCGCGCGGTGAGCGCCTGAAGTACGTGTGGTTCTGGGGGCATCGGCCCAGGCCGGACGGAAGCGTGGGTTCGGGGTGCTTCAGCCAGTGGTGGCCGTCGCCGTTCACCGTGGACGGGGTCGGCTACGCGACGGCAGAGCACTGGATGATGGCGGGCAAGGCGCGACTGTTCGGTGACGCGGAGGCCGAGCGCCTGGCGCTCGGCGCCTCCCACCCCAAGCAGGCCAAGGACGCGGGCCGCGCGGTGCGCGGCTTCGACGAGGAGACCTGGCGGCGCCATCGCCTCGGGCTCGTGGTGGAGGGCAGTGTGCACAAGTTCGGTCACCACCCCGAGCTGCGCGACTATCTGCTGGGCACCGGGTCGCGAGTATTGGTGGAGGCCAGTCCGGTGGACCGGGTGTGGGGCATCGGGCTGGCGGCGGACGACGAGCGGGCGGCGGACCCGGCCCGCTGGCGGGGGCTCAATCTGCTGGGGTTCGCGCTGATGGAGGCGCGTCAGCGGCTGATATCGGCGAGCGGCGGCGGGAGCACCGCCGGGGCCGAGACCCTGGCATAGCCCGGGTCGTCATCGCTGCCCGAATCGTCGTCCTCGGCGGCTATGTAGACGAAGATCATGACGATGCTCGCCACCACGGCGATCACCCCGAGGATCACCCCGGCCAGCGCGGAGCCGCCGTTGGTCGCCTCGCCGCTCGCCGCCCTGGAGCGGCCGAGCACCCCGAAGATGATCGCGAGCACACCGAGGACGATGCCGAGCACGATGCTCGCGAAGAGCACCAGGCCGATGATGCCGAGCACCAGGGCGGCCGTGCCGTGGCCGTTGTTCGGCACATACGTCCCGCCCGGCCAGCCCTGGCCGTACGCCCCTCCGGGGTAGGCGGCGCCGGGGTAGCCGGAGTCGGGGTAAACCGTGCCGGGGTGAGCGGTGCCGGGGTAACCCGTGCCCGGGTAGGCGTAGCCAGGATGCCCCTGGCCCTGCGCCCCGCCGTACGGGGACTGCTCGTACGGCGCCTGCTGCCCGTAGCCGGGCTGGGCGTACCCGGGCTGGGCGTATCCGTTCGGCTGGGCGTACCCGCTCTGGCCGTATCCGGTCGGCGCGTAGCCCGCGGGGCCGTACGGTCCGGCCGGGTAGGCGCTGGGCGTACCCGGGCCGGTCGGCGCGAGCGGCGGTGGGGGCACCGCGCCCGGCGGGGTCACCGGGCCCCGTGGCCGCGTGGCGCTCGGCGGGGGCGGCGGAGGAGGCGGGGGCGGGGGCGTCGGGCCCGGCATGGCGGGTTGGGAGGTGAGGGTAGGCTGCTCGGCCACCCTGGGCCGGGGAGCGGGGGGCGCCGGGGGCCGGGGAGCGGGTATGTTCTGCTCGCCCACGCCCACCGCGTTGTCCGCCACACCCGTGTCGTCCGCGTTGTCCACCACGCCCACGCCCACCGCGTTGTCCGCCGCGCCCGTCTCCCCAGCGGCCTTGTCCATCGCGACCCGCCGCGCCGGCGGAGCCCAGGGGTCGCGGTCGAGCGGCTCGGGCTGCCTCGGCAGTCCGGATGGCCGCCGCTCATCCTGCGGCTCGGACGGGTCGTGCTGGTCGGCCATGGAGCTCCCCACAAAGACGTCCGCCCATGCTACGGCCTGTGGCGAGGCCGTCGGCGCCACACAATACGATGACCGGAACCCGCCGCCGGCGGGCGTCTCCCGGAGGTTTTGTTGACCGATCTGACCACCTTCATCGCCGGGCTGCCCAAGGCGGAGCTCCATGTGCACCACGTGGGATCCGCCTCGCCGCGCATCGTGGCCGAACTGGCCGCCCGTCACCCCGACTCCAAGGTGCCCACCGATCCCGAGGCCCTCGCCGAGTACTTCGTCTTCCGGGACTTCGCGCACTTCATCGAGATCTATCTCTCCGTGGTGGACCTGATCCGCGACGCCGAGGACGTCCGGCTGCTGACCTACGAGATCGCCCGCGACATGGCCCGGCAGAACATCCGCTACGCCGAGCTGACCGTCACGCCGTACAGCTCGACCCGGCGCGGCATCCCGGACACCGCCTTCGTCGAGGCGATCGAGGACGCCCGTAAGGCCGCCGAGTCGGATTTCGGCACGGTGCTGCGCTGGTGCTTCGACATCCCCGGCGAGGCCGGTCTCGAGGCCGCCGAGGAGACCACCCGGATCGCCTGTGAGCTGAACCCCGAGGGGCTGGTCGGCTTCGGTCTCGGCGGTCCGGAGATAGGGGTGCCGCGCCCCCAGTTCAAGCCGTACTTCGACCGGGCCATCGCCGCCGGGCTGCGCAGCGTGCCGCACGCGGGCGAGACCACCGGGCCGCAGACGATCTGGGACGCCCTGATCGAATTGCGGGCGGAGCGCATCGGCCATGGCACCAGCGCCGCCCAGGACCCGAAGCTGCTCGCCCATCTCGCGGAGCACCGCATTCCGCTGGAGGTCTGCCCGACCTCCAACATCGCCACCCGCGCCGTCGCCACGCTCGCCGAGCACCCCCTGAAGCAGATGGTCGACGCCGGGGTGCTGGTCACGATCAACAGCGACGACCCGCCGATGTTCGGCACCGACCTCAACACCGAGTACCAGGTCGCGGCCCAGCTGCTGGATCTGGACGCGGCGGGCGTCGCGGCCCTCGCCAAGAACGCGGTCGAGGCGTCCTTCCTGGACGCCGAGGGCAAGGCGCGGCTCTCGGCGGAGATCGACGCCTACACGGTGGTCGCGGGCCGATGAGACCGGCGGGGGCGGAATGCGTCCCGGTCGGCCACCGCGGCGACCCCTATGTGTGCCGTGAGAACACCCTGCCCTCGCTCCGCTCCGCGGTGCGCGCGGGGGCGGGCGCGGTCGAGATCGACGTACGGCTGACCCGGGACGGTGTGCCGGTGCTGCTCCACGACGCCACGCTGAGGCGGCTGTGGGGCGAGGACCGGCCGCTGTCCGGGCTGACCGCCGACGAGGTGCGGCAGCTGACCGGCGGGGGCGTGCCGACCCTGCGCGAGGCCCTCGCCCGCACCGGCTCCACCCGGCTGCTGATCGACCTGCCGGACGCGTCGGCCGCGCCCGCCGCCGTCGCCGAGGTGCGGGAGAGCGGGGCGGCCGACCGGGTGTACTACTGCGGCGCCCTGGCGGCCCTGCACGCCGTGCGCCGCGCGGACCCGGACGCCGAGATCGCGCTGACCTGGACCACGCTGGCCCCGCCGCGTCCGGCGCTGCTGGCCGCGCTGCGCCCGCGGTGGCTCAACTACCGCTTCGGACTGGTCTCCCGCGAGCTGGTCGCCCGCCATCACGCCGACGGGCTGCTGGTCTCCGCCTGGACCGCCGACACCCGCCGGTCGATGTCCCGGCTGCTGCGGGCGGGCGTCGACGCGATCACCACCAACCGCGTCGCCGCCCTGGCGGCCCTGGTCCGGATGTCCCCCCTCGGTCATGACAGATGACCCCGCCATGACCGAGTGACAAGCCGGGCGCGGGAATCGGCCCGCGCCGCACGAGAACCACCCCGCCCGGGGCGGACATCGGCCCGCCCCGCGCGGGAGTCGGCCCCGCGTCAGCCCCGCATCAGCCCAGCGACGTCATGACGTGCTTGATGCGGGTGTAGTCCTCGAAGCCGTACGCGGACAGGTCCTTGCCGTAGCCGGACTTCTTGAAGCCGCCGTGCGGCATCTCGGCCACCAGCGGGATGTGGGTGTTGATCCAGACGCAGCCGAAGTCGAGGGCCTTGGACATCCGCATCGCGCGGGCGTGGTCCTTGGTCCACACCGACGAGGCCAGCGCGTACTCCACGCCGTTGGCGTAGGAGACGGCCTGCTCCTCGTCCGAGAAGGTCTGCACGGTGATGACCGGGCCGAAGACCTCGTTCTGGATGATCTCGTCGTCCTGCTTGAGCCCGGAGACCACGGTGGGCGCGTAGAAGAAGCCCTTCTCGCCGACCCGGTGGCCACCCGCCTCGACCTTGGCGTGCGCGGGGAGCCGGTCGATGAAGCCGGTGACCTGGGCCAGCTGGTTGGCGTTGTTCAACGGGCCGTACAGCACGTCCTCGTCGTCCGGCGCACCGGTCTTGGTCTCGGCGGCGGCCTTGGCGAGCGCGCTCACGAACTCGTCGTGGATCGACTCATGGACCAGCACCCGGGTGGCGGCCGTGCAGTCCTGGCCCGCGTTGAAGAAGCCCGCGACCGAGATGTCCTCGACCGCCTTGGGGATGTCGGTGTCCTCGAAGACCACGACGGGGGCCTTGCCGCCGAGCTCCAGGTGCACCCGCTTGATGTCCTTCGAGGCGCTCTCGGCGACCTGCTTGCCGGCCCGCACCGAACCGGTGATGGACGCCATGGCGGGCACGGAGTGCTCGACCATCAGCCGGCCGGTCTCGCGGTCGCCGCAGATCACGTTGAAGACGCCCTGCGGATGGCCCAGTTCCGCCAGCACCCCGCCGATGATCTCGGCGAACAGCACGGTGGAGGCGGGCGTGGTGTCCGAGGGCTTGATGACGACCGTATTGCCCGCCGCCAGCGCCGGGGCGAACTTCCATACGGCCATCATCATCGGGTAGTTCCACGGTGCGACCTGGGCGCACACCCCGACCGGCTCGCGCCGGATGATCGAGGTGAGCCCCTCCATGTACTCACCGGCCGAGCGGCCCTCCAGCATCCGGGCCGCGCCCGCGAAGAAGCGGATCTGGTCGATCATCGGCGGGATCTCCTCATCCCGCGTGAGACCGATCGGCTTGCCGGTGTTCTCGGACTCGGTGGCGATCAGTTCCTCCGCCCGCGCCTCGAAGGCGTCGGCGATCTTGAGCAGGGCCTTCTGCCGCTCGCCGGGCACCAGGTCGCGCCAGGCCGGGAAGGCGGCCTCGGCGGCGGCCATCGCCGCGTCCACGTCCGCGGCGCCCGACAGCGGCGCGGTGGCGTAGGGCTCGCCCGTGGCCGGGTTGACCACCTCCGTGGTCCGCCCGTCCGCGGCGTCCCGGAACTCACCGTCGATGTAATTGCGCAGACGACGCAGTTCGGTGGTCACGTGCCACCCCTCCTGTCAGCTGTCCGATGGGTGAGACACCCACAGTAGTCGCCGGTGCTGCGTTTTCAACATACCCGCCACACCAGAACGACGGAATCAGTGTTTTCTGGGTCCCTGAACGACGAATTTCATCGCAGGAGGGTTGCGACACGGGCGAGGCTCGTGCACAGTGAGGGTCGTGGCCACACCTGACAAGAACGGCACGCCGACCCTCGACTCCGTGTCCCTGGCGATCATCGAGCAGCTCCAGGAGGACGGTCGCCGGCCGTACGCCGCCATCGGAAAGGCCGTCGGGCTCTCCGAGGCCGCCGTACGGCAGCGTGTACAGAAGCTGCTCGACCAGGGCGTGATGCAAATCGTCGCCGTCACCGATCCTCTCACCGTGGGGTTCCGGCGGCAGGCGATGGTCGGCATCAACGTCGAGGGCGATCTCGACCCGGTCGCGGACGCGCTGACCGCCATGGACGAGGTCGAGTACGTGGTCGTCACCGCGGGCTCCTTCGATCTCCTGATCGAAATCGTCTGCGAGGACGACGATCACCTCCTCGAAATGATCAACAAGCGGATCCGCACGCTGCCCGGTGTGCGCTCCACCGAGAGCTTCGTCTACCTCAAGCTCCGGAAGCAGACCTATACCTGGGGAACGAGATAGCAATGAGCGCCGACCTCTCCAAGACGGCGTACGACCACCTGTGGATGCACTTCACCCGCATGTCGTCGTACGAGAACTCCCCCGTGCCGACGATCGTGCGCGGTGAGGGCACGTACATCTACGACGACAAGGGCAAGCGGTACATCGACGGCCTGGCCGGCCTGTTCGTGGTCAACGCGGGCCACGGCCGGATCGAGCTCGCGGAGACGGCCTACAAGCAGGCCCAGGAGCTCGCCTTCTTCCCGGTGTGGAGCTACGCCCACCCCAAGGCCGTCGAGCTCGCCGAGCGGATCGCGGGCTACGCGCCCGGCGACCTGAACAAGGTCTTCTTCACCACCGGCGGCGGCGAGGCCGTCGAGACCGCGTGGAAGCTGGCCAAGCAGTACTTCAAACTGACCGGCAAGCCCACCAAGTACAAGGTCATATCCCGGGCGGTGGCCTACCACGGCACCCCGCAGGGCGCCCTGTCGATCACCGGTCTGCCGGGGCTCAAGGCCCCCTTCGAACCGCTGGTCCCCGGCGCCCACAAGGTCCCGAACACCAATATCTACCGCGCCCCGATCTTCGGTGACGACCCCGAGGCGTTCGGCCGCTGGGCCGCCGACCAGATCGAGCAGCAGATCCTCTTCGAGGGCGCGGATACCGTGGCCGCGGTCTTCCTGGAGCCGGTGCAGAACGCGGGCGGCTGCTTCCCGCCGCCGCCCGGGTACTTCCAGCGGGTCCGCGAGATCTGCGACCGCCATGACGTGCTGCTCGTCTCGGACGAGGTCATCTGCGCCTTCGGGCGGGTGGGCACGATGTTCGCCTGCGACAAGTTCGGCTACGTCCCGGACATGATCACCTGCGCCAAGGGGATGACCTCCGGCTACTCCCCGATCGGCGCGTGCATCGTCTCCGACCGGCTCGCCGAGCCCTTCTACGAGGGCGACAACACCTTCCTGCACGGCTACACCTTCGGCGGCCATCCGGTCTCGGCCGCGGTGGCCCTGGCCAACTTCGACATCTTCGAGCGCGAGGGACTCAACCAGCATGTGCTGGACAACGAGACCGCGTTCCGCTCCACGCTGGAGCGGCTGCACGATCTGCCGATCGTCGGCGATGTCCGGGGGAATGGTTTCTTCTACGGCATCGAGCTGGTGAAGGACAAGGCCACCAAGGAGTCCTTCGACGAGGAGGAGACCGAGCGGATCCTCTACGGCTTCCTCTCCAAGGCGCTGTTCGAGAACGGCCTGTACTGCCGGGCCGACGACCGCGGCGACCCGGTCGTCCAGCTGGCCCCGCCACTGATCGCCGACCAGGCGGTGTTCGACGAGATCGAGCAGGTGCTGCGGACGGTGCTGACGGAGGCGTGGACCAAGCTCTGAGGCTGCCCCGGCAGCTCAAGGCCACGTGTGTCGTCACGCCCGGCTGCCTCGGCAGCTGAAGGCCACGTGCGTCACGCCCGGCTGCCCCGGCAGCTCAAGGCCACGTGTGTCACGCTCGGCTGCCTCGGCAGCTCAAGGCCACGTGTGTTACGCCCACTTGAGGGCGAACCACAGCTCCATACGGACGTCCGCGTCGCCCAGGTCCACATCCAGCAGGGCCCCGGCGCGGGCGATCCGCTGACGGACCGTATTGCGGTGGACCTCCAGCGCCACCGCCGTACGGTCCCAGCTGCCGTGCAGCGACAGCCAGACCCGCAGCGTCTCCAGCAGCGCGGGGGCGCCCTCGATCGGCGCGAGCAGGGCCCGGCCGTGCGCCCCCGCCTCGGCCGGGTCCACCAGCGAGCCGAACCCGCCGGCGCGGGCCGGGCCGTCCCGCACCAGCGGTACCCGTTCGGCGACCGCCCGCCGCAGCGCACGGGCGGCGTCGGCGCCGCCGCGCGTCAGGTCAGCGGCCGGTACGGGCGCCCCGACGCCGAGGGTCCAGCCGGGCTGCGCCCGTACCTCCCCCTCGCCCGGGACGAGGGCGCTCAGCGCGTCCCCGTCGAGGTCGACCAGCGGCGTTCCGAGCCCGGCCGCGAGCGCCGCCGTGGCCAGCAGCCCGTCATCCCGGCCACGGCCGCGCCGCCGCCCGTGCACCACGGTCCACAGCCCGCCGTCCTCCGAGGGCTCGGGGGACGTCCCCGGCTGTCCGGGCTGCCCCGGCGTCCCCGGCTGCCCCGGCTGTCCTGGCTGCCCCGGCGCCGCCGGCTGTCCCGGCGAGGGACTCAGCAGCCCCGACACCCGCGCCGGTTCGGCGCCGAGCATCAGCCGCACCAGCGCCGATGTGCGCTCCGCCTCGGCCCCGACCACCCGACGGGCCGTCAGCAGCGACAGCAGCACCACGGCCACCCCCACGATCGCCCCGTCCGCCCCGTCCCGCCGGGGGGCGCAGACGCCGAGCGCGAGCCGGTCCTCCGGCCCCGCCGGGCCGCCCAGCCCGTACGCGGTCAGCAGCAGCTCCTCACCGGCCGCGCCGGTCGCCCTGCCCGCCGCCGAGGACGGGCCCGAGCGCAGCCGCGCCGCGAGCGCGCCGAGGGCCTTACGGGCCTCGCGCGGCGGCCGCGGCCCGGCGGCCGCCAGTTCCGCGCCGTCCGGGGCGTCCGGGCCGGTCGGCCCGTAGAGCACCGTCCAGGCCCCGAGGTGCTGGCCGAGCTGGCGCAGCACGGCCGGTACGGGGTGCGGGCGCGCCGCGGCCGTAGCCAGTGACTGCTGTGCCTCGGTGAGGCTCCGCAGCTCATGGTGGCGGCGCTCGGCCATCGCGTCCCATACGGCGCTCGCCACGGCCGTGAAGGTCGTCTGCCGGGGCACCTCCACCAACGGCAGCCCGTGCCGGTCGCACGCCTCGGCCAGCGCGCGGGGCACCGTGTCGTGCACCGGCGCGATACCGAAGCCGAGCGCCGCCGCGCCCGCCTGGACCGTACGGGCCACATAGCGGTCCCAGTAGGTGCCCGCGCCCGCCGCTTCCGGGCAGTGCACCCCAGCGCTGAGCAGCAGCTCCCCGCCGAGCAGATACGGGACGGGGTCCTCCATCTCGCTGGTGTGGACGAAGTACACGGGGGTGTCCGTCTCGTGCCCGCCCGCGACCTGCCGCAAGCCCAGCGCGGGGTGGCGAAGGAGGGTGGAGAGCGGGACGGGGGCCGTCGGGGGGACGCGGTCGTTCATCACGGCGGGACCTCGTGAGGGGATGGTTCGTACATCCCGGGGATCGGGAGTGGAGGAAACGTACACTTCCCGGACGCTTCGGCGACACCTAGGGTCTCCGTCACTCCCCACATTCCCCACACTCCCCCGGGGCTCGATCCCCGCGGACCGCCAGGACCTCCCCGATCCCGTGCGTCTCCGCCCGCCCGACGCCCCGGCCTCCCGACCGCCAGCCGACCCCCGCCGGACCGAGGAGCACCGCCATGACCGCTGTCGACTACACCGTGATCGTCGTCTATCTCGCGGGCATGCTCGCGCTCGGCTGGTGGGGGATGCGCCGCACCAGTTCCACCAGCGACTTCCTGGTCGCGGGGCGGCGGCTGGGGCCGCTGATGTACTCCGGGACGATGGCCGCGATCGTGCTCGGCGGCGCGTCCACCATCGGCGGCGTCGGCCTCGGCTATCAGTACGGGCTCTCCGGCGCCTGGATGGTCATCGCCATCGGCCTCGGGCTGCTGGCGCTGTCGGTCTTCTTCTCGGCGCGCATCGCCCGGCTCAAGGTCTACACGGTCAGCCAGATGCTGGACCTGCGCTACGGCGGCACCTCCGGGCTGATCTCGGGCATCGTGATGTGGGGCTACACCCTGATGCTGGCGGTCACCTCGACCATCGCCTACGCCACCATCTTCGATGTGATCTTCGGGCTGGACCGGGTCGTCGCCATCGTGCTCGGCGGGGCGATCGTGGTCTGTTACTCGACGCTCGGCGGCATGTGGTCGATCACCCTCACCGACATGGTGCAGTTCGTGGTCAAGACGGTGGGCGTGCTGCTCCTGCTGCTGCCGATCGCGGTGGTGAAGGCGGGCGGCTTCGACGCGATGAAGGCCGAACTCCCCCACGGCTACTTCTCCCCCATGGGCATCGGCGGCCAGACCATCTTCACCTATGTGCTGATCTACTCCTTCGGCATGCTGATCGGCCAGGACATCTGGCAGCGGGTCTTCACCGCCCGCGATGACCGGGTCGCCCGCCTCGGCGGCACCGCGGCCGGTACGTACTGCCTGGCCTACGCGGTCGCGGGCGCGATCATCGGCACGGCGGCCAGGGTGCTGTACCCCAAGCTGGGCGCCCCGGACGACGCGTTCGCGACCATCGTCAAGGACGCGCTCCCGGTGGGCGTGAAGGGGCTGGTGCTGGCCGCCGCGCTGTCCGCGGTGATGTCCACCTCCTCGGGCGCGCTGATCGCCTGCGCGACGGTGGCCAACAACGACATCTGGGCCCGGCTGCGCGGCCGTACGCTCCGTACGGCCGGCGCCTCCCATGACGAGATCGGCGGCAACCGCGTCTTCATCCTCATCATGGGCGTCGCCGTGATCGGCATATCCGTGGCGCTCAACAATGTCGTCGAGGCGCTGACCGTCGCCTACAACATGCTGGTCGGCGGGTTGCTGATGCCGATCCTGGGCGGGCTGCTGTGGAAGCGCGGCACGGGCGCGGGCGCACTGGCCTCGGTCGGTGTCGGTGGCCTTACGGTCATCGCGCTGATGGGGTGGAAGGGCATCCTCGCCAACGAGCCCATCTACTTCGGGCTGCTGGCCTCGCTGGTGGCGTATGTGGCGGTCAGCCTCGCCACCAAGCCGACGGACGCGGCGATCCTCGACGTCTGGCGGCAACGGCTGGCCGGTGAGCCCGCCGCCCCCGCCTCGGAGACCACCAGTCCGGCCACCGCGGGCGCCTGACACGGCATCACGCTCGCTCTCTTCGATACACATCGTCAGAAAGGCACCAACCCATGCCCACCGCACAGCGCGCGCGTCACGGCGGCGATCTCGTCGTGGAGTCCCTCACCGCGCTCGGGGCGAGCACCGTGTTCGGGCTTCCCGGACAGCACGCTCTCGGGGCGTTCGACGCGCTGCGGCGGTCCGGGCTCACCTATGTGGGGCTGCGGGTGGAGAACAACGCCGGATTCGCCGCCGACGCCTTCGCGCGTGTCACCGGCACGGTCGCGCCGCTGCTGGTGTCCACCGGGCCGGGGGCGCTCATGACGCTCGCCGCGCTGCAGGAGTCGGCGGCGGCGTCCGCACCCGTCCTCGCCATCGGCAGCCAGGTGCCGACGGCGGGGCTCGGCGGCGGGCGCAAGGGCTACCTCCATGAACTCGTCGACCAGAAGGCGTCGTTCCGCGACGTCGTGAAGTCCGTCCACACGGTCCGCACCGCCTCCCAGATCCCCTCCGCGGTCGCCGCCGCCTGGGCGTCCGCGCTGGAGGCCCCCGCCGGGCCGGTGTGGCTGGAGATCCCGCAGGACGTGCTGCTCGCACCGGTCTCCGTGCCGCCGGTGACCTCCCTGCGGGCCGAGCCCCGGCCGCTGCCGCCCCGGCCCGAGCTGACGGCGGAGGCCACGAGGCTGCTGAACGCCGCCGAGCGTCCGGTGATCCTGGCCGGGGGCGGGGTGGTGCGCGCCGGGGCGCGGCAGGAGCTGCGGGCGCTGGCCGAGGCGCTGGACGCACCCGTGGCCACGACCTTCGGCGGCAAGGGCGCGTTTCCATGGGATCACCCGCTCTCGCTCCAGTCCTGGCTGGAGGACGCGCACACCACCGAGTTCCTGGAGGACGCCGACGTCCTGCTGGTCGTCGGCTCCGGACTCGGTGAACTCTCCTCCAACTACCACACGTTCCGCCCGCGAGGCCGTCTCGTACAGATCGAGGCAGACCTCGGCAAGCTGGAGTCCAACCATCCGGCGCTCGGCATCCACGCCGACGCCCGCGAGGCGCTGGCCGCCCTCGCCGAGGCCGTCACGCCCCGCCCGCCGGGCACGGCGGCCAAGGCCGCGGCCGGGCTGCTCACCCGGGTGCGGGAGCGGATCGACGCGCAGGGCCTGGAGCTGGAGCGGCGGGTGCTGGACGCGGTGCGGGACGCGCTCCCCGATGACTCCCCCAGCTTCTGGGACATGACGATCCTCGCCTACTGGGCCTGGTCCGCCTTCGATCCGCGAGCGGGCGCCCTGCACTCGGCGCAGGGCGCGGGCGGCCTCGGCTACGGCTTCCCGGCCGCCCTCGGGGCCGCCGCCGCGGACCGCGGGCGACCGGTGCTGGCCGTGTCGGGCGACGGCGGCGCCATGTACTCGATCGCCGAACTCGCGACCGCCCATCAGTATCAACTCCCCATCACCTGGCTGATCGTGGACGACGGCGGCTACGGCATCCTGCGCGAGTACATGACGGACACGTTCGGCGAGGCGACCGCCACCGAACTGTCCCGCCCGGACTTCGTCGCGCTGGCCGAGTCGTTCGGCGTCCCGGCGGTCCGTACCACACCCGAGCGGCTGCGCGCGGACCTCGCCGGCGCCCTCGCGGCCCCCGGGCCGTCGGTCGTGGTACTGCCCGCGCTGCTGCGGATGTTCGCGCCCACCCACCTCGACCGGCTCGCCGACAGCGGCCCCGACGGCGACCCCGGTCCCGATCAGCGCTGATCGGAGCCCGACCCCGATCAGGGCTGATCGGAGGAAATGGGCGCCACCCGCGCCGAGCCTGGACGCGGGCCCCCACCCGAGTCCTTACCGTGCCAGTGACCCATTGGCTCCGCGCTCGTTCACCCAACCGGGGGAATGAGACGGTCGCAGGTAAGGCGAGGTGCTCGGGATGGTGGCTCCGCCGGACGACGAGATGCTCGCGGCACGCACCGTGTCGTACGCCTACGGCGGCTCGCCCGCCCTCATCGGGGCCTCCCTCGGCGCCCGGAAGGGTGAGATCGTCGCCGTCACCGGCCCGCGCGGCTGTGGCAAGACCACCCTCCTCGCCTGTCTGGCGGGCCAACTCGTCCCGGACAGCGGGGAGGTGTGGTTCAAGGGCGTCCCCGTGCACTCCCTCCCTCCGCTCGGCCTCGAACGGCTGCGGCGCGAGCACTTCGGCTGGATCGGCACCGAACCCCAGCTCGTCCCCGAGCTCACCGCCTGGGAGAACGCCGCGCTCGCCCTGATGCTGCGCGGCACCGGGCGGCGCGCCGCGAAGAGCGCCGCGTGCGAGTGGCTGGACCGGCTCGACATCGGCGAGTGCGCCCGGGCACGGCCCGCCGCACTGCTGCAGTCGCAGCGCCAGCGGGTCGCGCTCGCCCGCGCGCTGGCCGCCGGGCCCAGCGTGCTCTTCGCCGACGAGCCCACCGCCCCGCTGCACCGGGCCGACCGCGCCCAGGTGCTGCGCACCCTCACCTCGGCGGCCCGCTCCCACGGCATCACCGTGGTCCTCGCGACGCACGACCAGGAGGTGGCCACCCTCGCCGACCACACCGTCGCCCTGCTCGACGGGCGCCGGGTGGGCTCGGACCCCTCCGAGGCGGAAGGCAGGGCCGCGTGCTCAGCCTCCGCCTAGCCCGCGGCGCCCGCCCGTCCGTGCTGCTGCGGCGGTCCCTCGTCACCGTCGCGGCGGCGGGCGCGAGCTTTCTGCTGCTGAGCGCCCTCGGGTTCGCCTCGGCCCATCCGGACGACTCGCAGGGAGCGGTGGGGCGGCTGCTGTGGTGCCTCGTACCGCTGGCCGCGACCGTCCAGCTGGGCATCGTCGTGGGCCGCGCCGACCCCAGCACCGGCCCCGGCCCCGGTTTCGCGGCGGCCGGAGTCGGCCCGGCCCGTGCGGCGCTGCTCGCGGCGGTCTCGATGGCGGCCGCCTGTGCGCTCGGCGGTGTGCTGGCGCTGCTGGTCTTCCTGCATCTGCGCGGCGATCTCGGCGACTCCTGGCTGGACTGGGCCGGAAGCGGGGCGGCCGGCCGGCAGCTCGGCGGCGGCCGGCCGCTGCCCTTGGCCGGTACGGTCACGCTGCTCGCCGTCGTCCCCGTGGTGGTGGGCGCGGCGTGCGCGGCCGGGCTGTGGCCCCGGCAGCCGAGGGCGGTCCACCAGCCGGTCCGCGGACCACGGGGCGCCCGCCGCCCGGCGGTCCCGGCCCGGCCCACCGTTGTGACGGGGCCGGTCGCGCCCCGGCCCCACCAGGCCACCTCCGGACTTCCCTGGGGCATCGCCCTGACCGCGGCCGGACTCGCCCTGCAGGCGTACGCGAGCGGTAACGCACCCCCGCTCCCCGACGCCCTGCTCGCCGTGCCGGGCCGGCTCGGCGGCAACCCGCCCGGTGTGGTGGGCGGCTGGGCTCTGGCGGCGCTCGGGCTGGTGCTGGCCGGGCCCGGCCTCACCCATCTGTGCGGCAGGCTGCTGGCCGTCGGGCGGCCTGGCGTGCTGCGGCTGCTGGCCGGGCGCATGCTCCAGCAGGAGGCCGGGCTGATCGGACGTCCGATCGGCGCGCTGTGCGCCCTGGCCACCGCCGGATTCACCGTCCTCGAACTGTACGGAAGGGCCTCCGGGCCGTCCGGCGCCCATGCCTTCGGCCCGCTCACCGGTCTGGGCGCGGCCCTGGTCACGCTGTGCGCCGCTGCCACGACCCTGACCGCGGTCGTGGAAGCGAGGAGCGCGCGCGAGCGCACGACGGCCGCCCTGGTCCGCCTCGGCGCCCCGGCCAGGCTGCTCCGCGGGGCGGCCGCGCTGCGCGCGACGGCCCTGCTGGCGCTCCTGGTGCCGCTGGTGTGGATGGTGGCGCATCTCACGGCGATGCCGTTCCACCGCTGAAAATCCCGGGTGTCGGTGTTCATGCCTGGATTGTGCGGCGAAGCGGCCCGGTCACGATTGCCCTAATCCACAGCCCCCCACCTCCGGTGTGATTAGCATGTCGGCGTGCAGGAACCAGACCGGGAAATAGAGTCCATCGAGGAGTTCGACCAGGTCGTCGCCCGCGGCACCCTGGCCGGGTTCCGGGTCCAGTCCGTGGACCTGACAGGCCGTACGGCCGCGCTCCTCTCCACCGACACCAGCGAGTCCGTCTTCCTCGGCTGCCCGATGGAGACCGAGGCGGCGGCGAAGGTCCGGGCCGGGGGCGCGCTGGTGTTCCCGCCGGTGCCGGATCTGCCGTTCGATCCGTACCGCGGCACCCTCTACTCCCCCGCGGAGCTCTTCGAAGGCCTCACCGAACACGGTTACGCGCGGACGCCGGACGCGCTCGGCTACGCCTGGTTCCAGCGGACCAAGACCGACGGCGACATCTTCGCCTCGATGCTGCGCTCCATCCACGACGACGCGGTCTCCGACGCGCTCGACGAATTCCTCGTCGGGACGCGGGTGGTGGGCGTCATGGGCGGCCACGCGCTGGCACGCGGCTCCGACGGATTCGCGGGCGCCGCACGGCTCGGCCGGGCCCTGGCGCGGACCGGTCTCACGGTCGCGACGGGCGGCGGACCGGGCGCGATGGAGGCCGCGAACCTCGGCGCCTACGCGGCCCCGCACGAGGACGCGGCGCTGGACGAGGCACTCGAACTGCTCGGCAGGACACCCTCCTTCCGTCCGTCCATCGGGGCCTGGGCCGAGGCCGCCTTCACGGTGCGCGAGCGCTGGCCGGACGGCGGGGCCTCGGTCGGCATCCCCACCTGGTTCTACGGCCATGAGCCGCCGAACGCGTTCGCCTCGCACATCGCCAAGTACTTCGCCAACGCCACCCGCGAGGACGGACTGCTGGCGCGCTCGACCGCGGGCGTGGTCTTCCTGCCCGGCGCCGCCGGGACCGTCCAGGAGATCTTCGACAACGCGACGCCGAACTACTACGAGTCGCGCGGTGAGCCGACCCCGATGGTGCTGGTGGACCGGGATCACTGGACCCGGCGGCTGCCGGCCTGGCCACTGCTCGAAGCGCTCGCGGAGGGACGGTCCATGAAGGCCCGTATCGCTCTGGTGGACTCGGTGGACGAGGCGCCCGAGGCGCTGCTGTCGATGCTGGGCTGAACCGGCGTCAAGGAAGCGCCGGGTACCGGGGGAGGCGTTCCAGCGGAGGCAAGGGGCCCTGGCGTCAGGGCTCGGGGTCCAGGAGCACCACGTCGGCCGGGTCGATGACCGCCCCGGCCCGGGCCCCCGCCTCCGGGGCGTCCCGCAGGCCGCAGGACGCCTCAAGATGCGGCGCGGCCGGGTCCGACAGCCGCAGGATGAGCGTCACATGGTCGCCGCGGAAGGTGCGCGCCACCACAGTGCACGCCAGCCCCTCCTCCGGGTCCGTCAGCCGTACCCCGGCAGGGCGGACCAGCAGCCTGCCGGGGCCCGGCCGGGAGCCGGGCGGCACGGGCAGCTTGCCCCATACGGTGTCGGCGACCTCACCGTGCACGATCGCCTCGACCACATTGTCGAAGCCGAGGAAGCGGGCGACGAACTCGGTGGCGGGCCGCTGCCACACCTCCAGCGGGGTGCCGGTCTGGGCGATCCGGCCGTTCTCCATCACCACCACCCGGTCCGCGAGCGCGAACGCCTCCCCCTGGTCGTGGGTGACCGCGAGGACGGTGGTGCCCAGCCGTTCGAAGAGCTCGCGCAGCTCCACCACCAGACGCTCCCGCAGCCCCCGGTCGAGCTGGCCCAGCGGCTCGTCCAGCATCAGCAGCTTGGGCCGCGGGGCCAGCGCGCGGGCGAGCGCCACCCGCTGCTGCTCACCGCCGGAGAGCGAGTCGACGGGGCGGCGCTGGGCGCCCGGCAGTCCCACGAGCTCCAGCAGTTCGGCGACCCGGCGGTCCACCTCCGCACGGCCCACCTTGCGCATCCGCAGCCCGAAGGCGACGTTGCCGCCCACGTCCCGCTGCGGGAACAGCTGGTGGTCCTGGAACATCAGCCCCACGCCGCGCCGGTGCGTGGGCACCCCGCTCTGGTCGCGTCCGGCGAGCCACACCCGGCCGGCGTCGGGGCGCTGCAGCCCGGCCACCACACGCAGCATGGTGGACTTACCGCTTCCGCTCGGCCCCAGCACACAGACCGTCTCGTGCTCGGCGACCTCCAGGTCCACGGCGTCCAGCGCGTCGCGCCGGCCGAACCTTACGGTCACCTCGTCCAGTCGCAGCAGGGTCATTCAGAACTCTCCGGAACGGTCGGTGCGGATGCGCTCGAGCGCCAGCAGCGATCCGGCGCAGACCAGCATCAGGATCGTGCTCAGGGCCATCGCCTGCCCGTAGGTGAGCTGACCGGCCCGGCCCAGGAAGCGGGCGATGGCCACCGGGAGGGTCGGATGGTCGGGGCGCGCGATGAAGACGGTCGCCCCGAACTCGCCCAGGGAGACGGCGAACGCGAAACCCGCCGCGACCGCCACGGCCCGCCCGACCAGCGGCAGGTCCACCTCCCGCCAGACCCGCCACGGGGACGCCCCGAGCACGGCCGCCGCCTCCCGGAGCCGGTGGTCCACCGCCCGCAGCACCGGCAGCATGGTCCGTACGACGAAGGGCACGCCCACCAGGGCCTGGGCGAGCGGCACCAGGATCCAGGAGGCGCGCAGATCCAGCGGGGGCTCGTCCAGGGCGATCAGGAACCCGAACCCCACGGTGACGGCCGAGGTGCCCAGCGGCAGCATCAGCAGCGCGTCGAAGCCCCGTACCAGCATGCCCGCCTTACGGGTGAGCGCCGCGGCGGCGAGACCGCCCACGACGAGGGCGAAGACGGTGGCGACCGCCGCGTACCACAGGGAGTTCCCGACGGCCTCCATGGGAGCCACGAAGAAGGTGCCCCCGCTGTCGGCGGCCGACCGCAGCGCCTCGTAGTAGGTGAATCCGTAGCCGTCCGGTCCGTTCAGCGAGCGCTCCACCAGCACCGCGAGCGGCGTCACGATCAGCAGCGCGACCACCGCCAGCACGCCCCACAGCAGCGCCCACTGGGCCGGGCCCCTCGGGCGGCGCGCGGTGCGGCCCGGGTCGACGAGCCGCAGGGCGCTCTCCCGGCGCCTTACGGTCCACGCGTGCAGGGCCAATACGGCCGCGACAGCGGCGAACTGGACGAGGGTCAGCACCGCGGCCGTGGGGAGGTCGAGCAGCTGCGCGGTCTCGCGGTAGATCGCCACCTCCAGGGTGGCGTAGCGGGGGCCACCCAGGATCTGGATCACGCCGAAGGAAGTGAAGGTGAACAGGAACACCATCAGCGCTGCCGCGGCCACGGCGGGGGCCAGCGCGGGCAGCGTCACCCGGCGCCAGGCCGACAGCCGGCTCGCGCCGAGCACCCGCGCGGCCTCCTCCTGGCGCGGGTCGAGCTGGGCCCACAGCCCGCCCACGGTCCTGACGACGACCGCGTAGTTGAAGAAGACATGGGCCAGGAGGATCGCCCAGACGGAGGTGTCCAGCCGCACCCCCCACAGCTCGTCCAGCAGCCCGCCCCGGCCGAGCAGTGCCAGGAAGGCCGATCCGGCGACCACGGTCGGCAGGACGAACGGCACGGTCACCACGGCCCGCAGCAGCCCCTTGCCGGGAAAGTCGAAGCGGGCGAAGACATAGGCGCCGGGCAGCGCCACCGCGAGCGTGAGGGCGGTCGACGCGACCGCCTGCCAGCAGGTGAACCACAGGACGTCCAGCGTCGCCGGATCGGTCACCACCTCGGCGATCCGGCCGAACCGCCACCGCCCGTCGGCGCGCAGTCCCCGGGTGACGATGGCGGCCACGGGATAGGCGAAGAAGACCGCGAAGAAGGCGAGCGGCACCGCCATCAGGGCGATCCGGAGGGCGATCGCGCGACGGCCTCCGCCCTCGCCCCTATCGGCCTTACGGTGGCCGTCGGCCTTCTTACGGTTCTCGCGGGGCTCTACAGGACCAGCGAGGACCATGTCTTGACCCACGGCTCACGGTTCTTGGCGATCTTCTGCGGAGCCAGGGTGGCCGAGTCGGCGATCCTGACCCCGTATCGGGTGAACAGCTCCGGCAGCTTGGCGTCCTCGCGCGCCGGGTTGACGTACATGTTCAGCGGGACGTCCTCCTGGAACCGCTTGCTCAGCAGGAAGTCCAGCAGCGCCTTGCCGCCCTTGGTGTTGCCCGCGCCGTTCAGCAGTCCGGCGAACTCCACCTGCCGGAAGCAGGTGCCCGTCGCGACCCCGGTGGGGGCCTTCGCGGGCTTGCTCTTGGCGTCGGCCACCTCGGCGGGCGGGCTGGAGGCGTAGGAGACGACGAGCGGCCGGTCGCCCTTGCCGCCGCCGGCCGAGCCGGAGAACCGGTCGTAATACGCCTGCTCCCAGCCGTCGACGACCTCGACGCCATTGGCCCGCAGCTTCTTCCAGTAGCCCTTCCAGCCGTCGTCGCCGTACTTCGCGGCCGTGGCGAGGAGGAAGCCGAGACCGGGGGACGAGGTGGCGGCGTTCTCGGTGACGAGGAGGTTCTTGTAGGCGGGCTTGGTCAGATCGTCCAGCGTCCGGGGCGGCGTCAGCTTCTTGTCGGAGAAGTACTTCCGGTCGTAGTTGACGCAGATGTCGCCGAAGTCGACGGGGGTGACGCGGTGCTCGGCCCGGTCGAGCTGAAGGGCCGCCGGGACCTTGTCGAGCCCCTTCGCCGGGTAGGGGGTGAACAGGTCGTTGTCGAGCGCGCGGGAGAGGAGGGTGTTGTCGACGCCGAAGAACACATCGCCCTGGGGGTGGCCCTTGGACAGGATCGCCTGGTTGACGGCGGCTCCGGCGTCGCCCCCGGCCTGCACGCGCACCTTGTAGCCGGTCTCCTTGGTGAACTCCTTGAGGACCGCCTTGGAGGCCGCGAACGAGTCATGCGTGACCAGGGTGACCGTCTTGGATTCCGAGCCGCTCTTGGCGTCCTCGCCGCAGCCGACGAGCGCGCTCAGGGCCAGTGAGCCGAGGAGGGCGGCCGAGATGGCACGCCGAAGCTGGCTGTTCATGGTGATGCTGACTCCCTACGCCGGTATGACCCGGATCAGGTCCGAGGGTCTGCGGCCGTGCCGCACTCTCAGCGCTCTGAGCGCTCCCCTGTCGGAATGTTCACTTGTACGGATGTGCACTTCTATGACGATCACATGATGCAACGATGCCCAGGCACCGTATCAGCCGGTGCTCAGCGCTCCGAAGCCGCCAGCTGGCCGCAGGCCCCGTCGATCTCCTGGCCCCGGGTGTCCCGGACGGTCACGGGCACCCCATGGGCCTCCAGGGCCGCCACGAACGCCTTCTCGTCCTCGGGCCGGGACGCCGTCCACTTGGAGCCGGGCGTCGGGTTGAGCGGGATGAGGTTCACATGCACCCGGTGGCTCTTGAGTAGCCGGCCGAGCAGATCGGCGCGCCATGCCTGGTCGTTGATGTCCTTGATCAGCGCGTACTCGATGGAGATCCGGCGGCCGGACTTCTCCGCGTACTCCCACGCGGCGTCCAGGACCTCGCGCACCTTCCAGCGGGTGTTGACCGGCACGAGGGTGTCGCGCAGCTCGTCGTCGGGCGCGTGCAGCGACACCGCGAGGCGGCACTTGAAGCCCTCGTCGGCGAACCGCAGCATCGCCGGGACGAGGCCGACGGTGGAGACGGTGATACCGCGCTGCGAGAGGCCCAGGCCGTCGGGCTCGGGGTCGGTGAGCCGACGGATGGCGCCGACGACACGGTTGTAGTTGGCCAGCGGTTCGCCCATGCCCATGAAGACGATGTTGGACAGCCGGGCCGGGCCGCCGGGGATCTCCCCGTCCCGGAGGGCCCGCATCCCGTCGACGATCTGGTGCACGATCTCGGCGGTGGACAGATTGCGGTCCAGTCCCGCCTGCCCGGTGGCGCAGAACGGGCAGTTCATCCCGCAGCCCGCCTGTGAGCTGATGCACATGGTGACCCGGTCCGGGTAACGCATCAGAACGGACTCCACGAGCGTGCCGTCGAACAGCCGCCACAGCGTCTTGCGCGTGGTGTCGTCGTCACAGCTGATGTGCCGCACCACGCTCATCAGATCCGGCAGCAGCCCGGCGGCCAGCTTCTCGCGCGCGGCGGCCGGAATGTCGGTCCATTGAGCGGGGTCGTCGGCATAGCGCACGAAGTAGTGACGCGACACCTGACCTGCCCGGAAGGGCTTCTCCCCGAGGGCGGCGACGGCCTCCCGGCGCTCGGCGGGCGTGAGGTCGGCAAGATGCCGCGGGGGCTTCTTGGCCCCACGCGGCGCGACGAAGGTGAGTTCTCCGGGCTTAGGCATGATTTTCCCAGTGTTGCAGACGTACGAAGGGCCCCGCGCCGGGAGTGGCGCGGGGCCCGTGGGCGGGCGTGGTCAGCCGCCGCCCACGAAGATCACCAGCAGCAGCCACACCACCGGGGCGGTGGGCAGCAGCGAGTCGAGCCGGTCCATGATCCCGCCATGGCCGGGCAGCAGCTTGCCCATGTCCTTGATGCCGAGATCGCGCTTGATCATGGACTCGCCGAGGTCGCCGAGGGTCGCGCTGACCGCGGCGGCGAGGCCGAGCAGCAGGCCCTGCCACCAGACGCCGTCGTCGATGAGGTACTGCATGCACAGGGCGCCCGCGACCATCGCGAAGGCCACCGCGCCCAGCAGCCCCTCGCGGGTCTTGCCGGGGCTGATGCGGGGGGCCAGCGGATGCTTGCCGAAGCGCCAGCCCACCGCGTACGCACCCGTGTCGCTGACCACGGTCAGCAGCAGGAAGGTCAGGACCCGCCACGGGCCGTCGTCGGTGTCGAGCATGAGCGCCACGAAAGTGGCCAGAAACGGCACGTAGAAGGCGGCGAAGACGCCCGCCGTGACATCCCTGAGGTAGTTGTCGGGCGGCTCGGTCATCCGCCAGACCAGCACCGCGAGCGCCGTAAGGGCGACCGCCACCACCGCGCCCTGGGCGCCGCGCACATAGCCGGCGACGACCATGGCGACCCCGCCGACGGCGAGCGGCACCAGGGGGACCCGGATGTCCTTGCGCTCGGTCAGCCGCGAGGTCAGCTCCCAGAGCCCGACCACCACCGCGACCGCCACCACGCCGACGAACACGGGCTTGTAGATGAAGAGCGAGGCCAAGATGATCACACCGAGGCCGATGCCCACCCCTATCGCGGCGCGCAGATTCCGGCCCGCGCTCTTCTTGCCCTGCCCGGCTCCGGCGCCGCGCGCGCCGTCGGCGGAGGCCGGGTCGGGCGCGGGGTCGGGGGGCGTCGGCCGGCGCCCGGCGGGCTGCCGGGGGCCGGGCTGCGGCTCCCGCTCGTCGCGGAAGAGGGGGCCGCTCAGCCGAGCGGCCCCCCGGTCACGGTCGGCGGCCTCGCCGGAGTCGCCGCCTGCGTGGGGCACGGTGGGCATGGGGCGAGTCTGCGCCGCCTCACCCACCTCGTGCG
The DNA here is from genome assembly GCF_016741935.1 of Streptomyces endocoffeicus. Lineage (GTDB taxonomy): Bacteria > Actinomycetota > Actinomycetes > Streptomycetales > Streptomycetaceae > Streptomyces > Streptomyces endocoffeicus. The sequence continues at coordinate 54,843 of NZ_JAERRG010000004.1, forward strand.
CGGGACCCGCCGAAGAAGTGGGCACCTCCCAGCCATAGCCGGGGGAGGTGCCCTGACCGCCCGGTCCCCGGAGTCCGGCGCTTGGTGGGGCCCCCCAGGAAGAGTCGTTCATCAGACCTCGAGCAGCTCGGCTTCCTTGTGCTTGAGCAGCTCATCCACCTGCGCGACATACTTCGCCGTGGTGTCGTCGAGCTCCTTCTCCGCGCGGCGCCCCTCGTCCTCGCCGACCTCGCCGTCCTTGATCAGCTTGTCGATGGACTCCTTGGCCTTGCGGCGGACGCTGCGGATCGAGATCTTCGCGTCCTCGCCCTTGCCCTTGGCGACCTTGATGAACTCCTTACGGCGCTGCTCGGTGAGCTCGGGGAACACCACACGGATGATGTTGCCGTCATTGCTCGGGTTGACGCCCAGGTCGGAGTCCCGGATCGCCTGCTCGATGTTGCGGAGCGCGGTCTTGTCGAACGGCGTGACCACGGCCATCCGCGGCTCCGGCACCGAGAACGACGCCAGCTGATTGATCGGCGTCAGCGCACCGTAGTAGTCCGCCACGATCTTGTTGAACATCGCCGGGTGCGCACGCCCGGTGCGGATCGCGGCGAAGTCCTCCTTGGCGACCACAACGGCTTTCTCCATCTTCTCCTCGGCCTCGAGGAGGATCTCTTCGATCACCACTTGCTCCTGGTGTTATCAGTAAGCAGAGCCTCGCCCCTGCGTGCGTCTTCTCCTGCACGGTGTCCGACCGGCAGGCCGTTGTCCATCCCCCGTTCGAGCCGTCAGGCCCGGGAGCCCTGGTCGCTCACCAGCGTGCCGATCTTCTCACCCTTCACCGCACGCGCGATATTTCCTTCGGCCAGGAGCTCGAAGACGAGGATGGGCAACTTGTTGTCCCGGCAGAGGGTGATCGCGGTGGCGTCGGCGACCTTGAGGTCCCGGGTGATCACCTCGCCGTACTCCAGGGCGTCGAACTTCACCGCGTCGGGGTTGCGGGCGGGGTCGGAGTCATAGACCCCGTCCACGCCGTTCTTGCCCATCAGCAGGGCCTGCGCGTCGATCTCCAGCGCTCGCTGGGCCGCGGTGGTGTCCGTGGAGAAGTACGGCATACCCATACCCGCGCCGAAGATGACCACACGCCCCTTCTCGAGATGGCGCACCGCACGCAGCGGAATGTACGGCTCCGCGACCTGGCCCATGGTGATGGCGGTCTGGACGCGGGAGTCGATGCCCTCCTTTTCCAGGAAGTCCTGGAGGGCGAGACAGTTCATGACGGTTCCGAGCATGCCCATGTAGTCCGAGCGGGCCCGGTCCATACCGCGCTGCTGCAGCTCCGCACCGCGGAAGAAGTTACCGCCGCCGATGACGATGGCGATCTCGGCACCGTCCCTGACCACGGCAGCGACCTCGCGGGCGATGGCGTGCACGACATCGGGATCGACACCGAGTCCCCCGCCTCCGGCGAACGCCTCGCCGGACAGCTTCAGCATGAAGCGACCGTGTGGGGCCGCGCCGTGCGCCTTCTTGTCATCGGCGGCCTGTTTGGCGTCCGCGCCGTGATTCATTGGAGATCTCCTCGTGCACATACGAAGAAGGCCACTGCCGGACGGGTCCTGTTACGACCTCTGCGGCAATGGCCTCCTCGTCACATCTGCGGCCGACCGGTCGACGGTTGGCTGCCTACGACCCTATCGGGGTCGCCGGTCATTCGCTGCTCGGCTCAGACGCCGACGCGGAAACGGGCGAAGTGCTTGAGCGAGACACCGGCCTCGTCCAGGATCTTCTGGACGGACTTCTTGTTGTCCTTGGCGAACGGCTGGTCCACCAGCACGTTCTCCTTGAAGAAGCCGGTGACGCGACCCTCGACGATCTTCGGCAGGGCGCCCTCGGGCTTGCCCTCCTCGCGGGCGGTGGCCTCGGCGACCCGGCGCTCGTTCTCGACCGTCTCGGCCGGGATCTCGTCGCGGGTGAGGAACTTCGGGGCGAAGGCGGCGATGTGCTGCGCGACGTCCTTGGCGACCGTGGCGTCTTCCTTGTCCAGCTCGACCAGGACGCCGACCTGCGGCGGCAGGTCCGGGCTGGTGCGGTGCATGTACGCCGCGACGAAGCCACCGGAGAACTGCGCGAAGCGGTCCAGGACGATCTTCTCGCCGAGGGTCGCGTTGGCCTCGTCGACGAACGCCTGAACGGTCTTGCCCGCCTCGATCTCGGAGGCCAGCAGGGCCTCCAGGTCGGCCGGGGAGGTCTTGGCGACGTGGGCGGCGATGGCGTCGGCGACGACCACGAACTTGTCGCCCTTGGCCACGAAGTCGGTCTCGCACTTCAGCTCGACCAGCACGCCGGAGGACTTGTCGTCCGCGATGAGGGAGACGACGGCACCGTTCTCGGCGCTGCGGCCCTCCCGCTTGGCCACGCCCTTCTGGCCCTTGACGCGCAGGATCTCGACGGCCTTGTCGACGATGCCCTCGGCCTCGTCCAGCGCCTTCTTGCAGTCCATCATGCCGGCGCCGGTCAGCTCACGGAGCTTCTTGACGTCAGCGGCGGTGAAGTTCGCCATGATCTGTAAATCTCTTCTCGAAAGTCGAAAGCTCTACGGGTGAACGGCGGGGGCGGCGCCACTGGCACCGTCCCCCGCCGTCATACACCGTCTGAGTGACGTCTGAGTGGTCAGCCCTGCTCGGTGCCCGCGGCGGGCGTGACGTCCTCGGCGGGCTTGGCGTCCTCGGCAGGCTTGGCGTCCTCGGCAGGCTTGTCCGCGGCCGCCTCGGCGGGCGCGGCGGCGTCCTCGGCGGGCTTGTCCGCGGCGTCCTCGGCCGGCTTGGCCTCGGCGTCGTCGGCCTTCTTCTCGCCCTCGAGCAGGTCGCGCTCCCACTCGGCGAGCGGCTCGCCCGCGGCCTTGTCGGCCTTCTCATCACCGGTGGCGACACCGGAACGGGCGATGAGGCCCTCGGCGACGGCGTCGGCGATCACCCGGGTGAGCAGGGTGACGGAGCGGATCGCGTCGTCGTTGCCCGGGATCTTGTAGTCGACCTCGTCCGGGTCGCAGTTGGTGTCGAGGATCGCGACGACCGGGATCCGGAGCTTGCGCGCCTCACCGACGGCGATGTGCTCCTTCTTGGTGTCCACGATCCAGACGGCGCTCGGCACCTTCTGCATCTCGCGGATACCGCCGAGGGTCTTCTCCAGCTTGGCCTTCTCGCGAGAGAGGACCAGGAGCTCCTTCTTGGTGAGGCCGGAGGCGGCCACATCCTCGAAGTCGATCTGCTCGAGCTCCTTCAGGCGCTGCAGGCGCTTGTAGACGGTCGAGAAGTTGGTGAGCATGCCGCCCAGCCAGCGCTGGTTGACGTACGGCATGCCGACGCGGGTCGCCTGCTCGGCGATGGCCTCCTGCGCCTGCTTCTTGGTGCCGACGAACATGATGGAGCCGCCGTGGGCGACGGTCTCCTTGACGAACTCGTAGGCGCGGTCGATGTACGACAGCGACTGGAGCAGGTCGATGATGTAGATGCCGTTGCGCTCGGTGAAGATGAAGCGCTTCATCTTCGGGTTCCAGCGGCGGGTCTGGTGCCCGAAGTGGACGCCGCTCTCCAGCAGCTCCCGCATCGTGACGACGGCCATGGCCGTACTCCTTGAGGTACTCGGTTCCACGGCGGCCGGGCGGCCGCCGCTCCTGACGTCCCGGCGCGCCTGCCACGGACGGGGCCCTTTCGGGGGTCGTCCGAGGACCGAGGGGCGCGGCCACCGAGCTGACCGATGCGCGATCGGAGCACCGGTGGCGGGGCGTGCGAAGTCGATCCGGTGACCCGGATCGCCATAAGAAGTGTACGGGACGGGTACGGTGCGGGGTGACGGCGTTATCCACAACCCGTGAGTAGTCCCCCGATTCCGTCCATGATCCACCCGTTTCGGGTCGCCCGGCCATCGTGGGGGGCATGCGAAGGCTTGTGGTGGGGTGGGCTCTTGCCCTGGTGATTCTTGTGTTGCCGGTGCTGTCGGTGCCGACGGCCTCTCTTCCGGTGTTACCTCTTTCGGCGGCACGGGCCGCGGCGGCGGATCCGCGCGCCGCGCCTGCTTCGCGCGCGGCGCCGGAGCCGGGGACAAGGGCGGGCGGGGGACAGCCGAAGCCGGGCGAGGGACGGTCGTGGCCGGGCGGAGGACAGTCGAGGCCGGGTGGGGGACGGTCGTGGCCGGTCGACGGTGCGCCGGGCGCGGTGCGGCCTGCCGTGCTGCGGGGCTGGCGGCCGCCTCCGGCGCCGTGGGTGGCGGGGCACCGCGGGGTCGACCTCGCGGCGCGTCCGGGCGAGCGGGTCCGGGCGGCGGGCCCGGGGCGGGTGAGCTTCGCGGGCCCGGTCGCGGGCCGTGGTGTGCTGGTGATCGAGGTGTCCGGGACCGGCTCCCCTCCCCTGCGCACCACCTACGAACCGGTGCGCGCCACGGTGGCCAAGGGGGAGCGGGTGACCGCCGGGCAGGTGGTCGGCGTGGTGGCGCCGGGCCCCTTCCACTGCCGGTCAGGCTGTCTGCACTGGGGGCTGCGGCGCGCGGACCGCTATCTCGATCCCCTGTCGCTGCTGCCGCCGTCGATGCTGCGGGGCGGGCCGTCCCGTCTGCTCCCGGTATTCGGGGTGCGCGACGCGCCCACGCTCTCCGCGCTCGCCTCCCCCGCCGGGGACACCCGGCTGCCGACGGCCGCGGCACTGGTGGCGGCATCCCTCTGGGCCCGGATCCGGCTGGGTCGCCCGGGTCAGTCCAGGTCACCCGGGTCGCCAGGGTCAGTCCAGGTCGCCCGGGTCGATCCAGGTGGCCGCCCGGCCGCCCGGCCGTCCGGGTCGCGCCCCGTGCGCGCCCACGAGGGCAGTGAAAGGACCGGGGGTCAGCCCCGGACGCCGCGCAGGGCCATGGCGACGGCCGCCTCGGTGATCCGCTCGGGGTCCTCGGCCGCGCCGAGCTCGATGCGCCGGACCGCGGCGTCCACGACACCCTGGAGGAGCACGGCCGAGAGCCGGGGCTGCTCATGCCCGAGGGTCGCGAGGGCCTCGACCACCATGGCGATCAGCCCGCCGTGGGCGGCCCGGATCTTCTCCCGGGCGCCCGCGTCCAGCTCACCGGCGGAGATCGCCACCACCGCGCGGTGCCGACGGTCGCCGACGAGCGCGAGCTGACGGCGGACATACGCCTCGATCTTCGCCTCGGCCCCCTCTGCCCGCTCCATCGCGGTCTCGACCTCGGCGGCCCAGACCGGGAAGTCCACGGCGCACAGCTCCTCGACCACGGCGGCGCGGGAGCGGAAGTACTCATAGACGGAGGACCGTGCGAGTCCCGTGCGCTCGGCGAGGGCGGGGAAGGTCAGCGCCTCCGTGCCGCCCTCGGACAGCAGGGTGCGGGCGGCCTCCAGCAGGGCCGCGCGCTGCATCGTCCGGTGCTCGGCCACTGAGGCCGCTCGAATCCTGGGCACCCGGCCACTCTACGGAAGAGGCCGCCCCGAGGGCGATGCCGGAGGGACGATTCAGCGCCCGACATCGGCGAGTTTCGCCCGCAGCTGGAGCACCGACTTGGTGTGGATCTGGCTGACCCGGCTCTCGGTGACGCCGAGCACCTGGCCGATCTCGGCGAGCGTGAGGCCTTCGTAGTAGTAGAGCGTGACCACGGTCTTCTCCCGCTCCGGGAGGGTGTTGATCGCCCGGGCGAGCAGTCGGCGCAGCTCCCGGTCCTCGGCCACCTCGACGGGGTTGTCCGCGGCGGTGTCCTCGAGGGTGTCCATGAGGCTGAGCCGGTCACCGCCCTCGCCACCGACATGCAGCAGTTCCTCCAGGGCGACCACATTGGCGAGCGACAACTGGCTGAAGACGCCGTGCAGTTCCTCGAGGCTGATGCTCATCTCGGTGGCCACCTCGGCCTCCGAGGGGGTGCGGCGCAGCTGGGCCTCCAGGGTGGCGTACGCCCGCTCCACGGCCCGGGCCTTCTGCCGGACCGACCGCGGGATCCAGTCCAACGCCCGCAGCTCATCGATCATCGCGCCGCGGATCCGGGTGATCGCGTAGGTCTCGAACTTGATCGCGCGCTCAGGGTCGAACTTCTCGATGGCGTCGATGAGTCCGAAGACCCCGGACGAGACGAAGTCCGCCTGCTCGACATTGGAGGGCAGCCCGACGCTGACCCGGCCGGCCACATATTTCACCAGCGGTGAGTAGTGCAGGATCAGCTGCTCCCGCAGCCGGCCGTCGCCCGTGGTCTTGTACGACCGCCACAGCTCGTCGAGCGATGAGGGCGCGGCAGGGTGCACCGCGCCGCGGGCCGCGGGCGGCGCCGCGCTGTCAGACCCGGAGATGTGCTGGGGCATTCGTCGCCTTGAGCCGTTCTGCCATGACATGGGTGAGGACGTACGCTTCCGCCGGAAACTTGTGAGCGTAGCGTGACTAAGGCGTCGCGGTATGCGAAGGGCGTCGGCTCGGCGGTGTGCGGATACGGTCATCGCCTCAACCCTTTCACCCGATTGCCCCGATTCGGGGGATCGCCTCGCCGTGCACCGTCGGTCCGGCGCACGGGCGGGACCAACTCCCATCGATCGCCATGACGTTCGACAAAGCCCAGGGCGAGCAGTTCGTGGAGCCGGCCCAGGGCCTCGTCGCAGCCGGTCCCGGATTCCCGGGCCACATCCCGCAGGTGGTTGCCGCCCCGTGCCGACAACGCTTCCAGCACCCGTGCCGTCACGGGATCGAGCAGGTCCCGCTCGACCAGCGGCCCACGCCGCTCCGGGGCAAGGTCTCCGATGCCGCCGATGAGTTCGGCCACTTCGGCGGCGTCGGTGACCAGAACGGCCTCGCCACGCAGCAGTTCATGCACCCCGGTCGAGAGCCCGCTGGTCACCGGTCCGGGCACCCCCATGGTGGATCGCCCGAGCTGTTGTGCCCGGCGCGCGGTGACCAGCGATCCGCTGCGATACTGGGCCTCGACCACGACCGTGCCGCGGGTGAGGGCGGCGATGACCCGGTTGCGGAGCACGAATCTGGGGCGCGTCGGATGCGCTCCGGGTGGCAACTCGGCCAGCACCAGGCCCTGTTCCGCGATGCGCTCGATCAACTCGGCGTGCGCTCGCGGATAGGGGACGTCCACACCGGAGGCGAGCACCGCGATGGTGGCCCCGCCCGCGGCGAGCGCCCCTCGGTGAGCCGCGCCGTCCACGCCGTGGGCCGCCCCGGAGACGACCACCCAGCCCCGCTCGGCAAGCCCTGTGCCGAGGGACGCCGCGACATGCGCGCCGTAGTCGCTGCAGGCCCGCGCGCCCACCACGGCGACCGAGCGCAGCGCCCACATCCGCAAGTCGGCCCGGCCGCGCACCCATAACCCGACCGGGCGAGCGTCACCGAGATCGTCGAGCTGACCGGGCCAGTCCAGATCCCCGGGGCAGATGAACCGTCCGCCACACCGGGCGATCAGCGCGAGGTCGCCGACCGGGTCCACCCCGGCCGCCCGGAGGGCACATCCGGCCAGCCGCTCCCCGGTGGCCCCGGGCGGGGGCTTGCCCTTCCCGGTGAGCGCCCGCCACAGCGCCATCGGCCCCATACGGCGCAGCCAGCGCCCCACGGTCTCGTCCCCGGGCTCCACGAGCCGGGTGAGCGCCGCCCGCGCCAGCCGCTCCTCGTCCGGAACGCCCCGCCGCTCAGCGAGCTCCTGCCCCTCGTCCGGGGTCACAGGCCGCTCGGGGAGCCCCTGCCCTTCGTCGCAGGCGCCCGGCCGCTCGGCCAGCCCCTGTCCCTCGTCCCAGCCGCGCTGCCCCTGCCCGGGCTCGGAGAACAGCGCGGGAACGGCGCCGCCGCGACCCGCCGGAGGAACCGACATCAGCACTCCCCCGCCGCGACCGGCACCCCGCGGTTGATCCCGGTGCGCAGCTGCAGCGCCTGGGCGATGTCCGGTGCCATGGGCCGGTCGTGCCCGGCCAGGTCGGCGACGGTCCAGGCGACCCTCAGCACCCGGTCGAGGCCCCGGGCGGTGAGCAGCCCGCGCTCCATATCGCGCTCGGCCTCGCGCAGCGCACCGGGGGACGGCTGCCAGCGGGTGCGCAGCTCATGGCCCGGCACCTCACTGTTCAGCCGCCAGGGGGTGCCGTGGAGCCGGGCGGCGGACCGCTCCCGGGCCTCCCGGACCCGGGCCGCGACGGACGCGCTGCTCTCCGCCCCGGCACGCGCCCCCGTGAGCTCGGTCCGGCTCACCGCCTCGACGCGGACCCGCAGGTCCACCCGGTCCAGCAGCGGTCCGGACAGCCGTGCCTGATAGCGGCGGACCGTGGCGGGCGAGCACTCGCAGACGTCGCCCACCAGACCGTGGCGCCCGCAAGGGCAGGGGTTGGCCGCCAGAATCAGCAGGAAGCGCGCCGGCATCCGCATCATCCCGGCGGACCGGGCGACCACCACATGCCCCGACTCCAGGGGCTGCCGCAGGGCGTCCAGCGCCTTCCCGCTGAACTCGGGAGCTTCGTCCAGGAAGAGCAGTCCGCGGTGGGCGAGCGAGACCGCGCCGGGTCGGGGCAGGCCGTTGCCCCCGCCGACGAGCGCGGCCATGGTCGCCGAGTGATGCGGGGCGCAGTACGGCGGGGTCTCCACCAGGGGCTGCCCCGGCGGGAGGACCCCGGCGACCGAGTGGACCGCGGTGACCTCCAGGGCCTCCTGCTGGGTGAGCGGCGGCAGCAGTCCGGGCAGCCGCTCGGCCAGCATGGTCTTCCCGGCGCCCGGAGGGCCGTTCAGGAAGAGGTGGTGCCCGCCCGCGGCCGCGACCTCCAGAGCGGTGCGCGCGGCCCGCTGCCCCGCTACCTCGGCCAGATCGGGCCGCCCCGCGCCGGCCCCGGGCACCGCGGCGACACCGGTGCCCATACCGGCGCCGGGCACGGTGAGCCCCGCCAGCATCGGATCGGGGCGGCCCAGTTCCTGGGGCTCCTCCTCCTCGGGCACCGGCTCGTCCGTCAGCACCGCGATCAGCTGGCGCAGGCTCCGCACGCCCAGCACCGAGACGCCCGGCACCAGGGCCGCCTCCGCCGCCGTCTGCTCGGGGACCACGACCTGGCGGTAGCCCGCCTCGGAGGCGGCGAGCACGGCGGGCAGCACCCCGCGGACCGGCCGCACCCGGCCGTCCAGCCCCAGCTCCCCGATCATCATCAGATCGGCGATCTCACGTGGGTCCACGCGCTCGGCCGCGCCGAGCACCGCACAGGCCACGGCCAGGTCGAAACCGCTGCCGCCCTTGGGGACGGATGCCGGGCTGAGCCCGACCGTGAGCTTCTTCTGCGGCCATTCACCGCCGGAATTGACCACGGCCGCGCGGACCCGGTCCCGGCTCTCCACCAGGCTCTTGTCGGGCAGCCCGACGAGGGTGAAGGCGGCCACTCCCGGCTCCAGATCGGCCTGGACCTCCACCACCACGCCCTCGACCCCGACCAGCGCCACCGAGCAGGTGCGGGCGAACCCCATCAGGCCACCCCTCGCACATGCTCGACCACGGGCGCGCCCCGGCGGGGCAGCACCACCCCCACCACATCGATCCGCACCCCGCCCGGCGGCGGGCCGCCGTGCCGCTCGAGCCAGCGCTCCGCCAGCCACCGCAGCCGCTCGGTCTTGTCCGGTCCGACGGCCGCCATCGGATGCTCGTAACCACCCTCGCGGCGCGTCTTGACCTCGCACACCACCAGCGCTCCGGCGTCGAGCGCGACGATGTCGATCTCGCCGTCCCGGCATCGCCAATTGCGCTCCAGGACGGTCATCCCGGCTTCCGCCAATGTGCGGACCGCCACATCCTCGCCGTAGCGGCCCAGCGCTCCTCGGGCGTTCATTCGGCACCACCTCCGGCACCGACTGTGACTCCCCCGCGCCCCGCTCAGGGATCTTGGAGCATTCCTGTGGACAGCCGTCCGGCTGTGGAAAACTCAGCCACCCGGAAGGTTGAGTCAGCCACCCGAAGGTGTGGTCAGCCGCCCGGAAGGTGCAGTCAGCCGCCCGGCAGATCGAGGTCGCTCTTGTTCAGCTCCTCGATATTCACGTCCTTGAACGTGAGAACCCGCACCTGCTTCACAAAACGGGCCGGGCGATACATGTCCCAGACCCAGGCGTCGGCCATCGACACCTCGAAGAAGACCTCACCCTGGACCGAGTGCACCTGCATCTCGTAGTCGTTGGTGAGGTAGAAGCGGCGCTCGGTCTCGATCACATATTTGAACAGACCGACGACATCGCGGTACTCCCGGTAGAGCTTCAGCTCCATCTCGGTCTCGTACTTTTCGAGGTCCTCGGCGCTCATGGCATGTTCCCCTTCAGCCGTGCGTCCCCCCATTGTGCGTCAGACGCGCTCAGTCTCCAGGATCACCGGTGCACTCGGGGGTCCCTCGACGAGCAGCGTACGCAACAGCTCCGCCAGCCGTGTCGGGTACACCGGCTCGGTGGCCGTGGCCAGCTCATCCGCCGTCCACCAGCGCAGACCGGCCACGCTCCGCCGCTCCAGCTCCGTCAGTCCGCCGCCGGCCCGCGCCGGGGTCTGTTGGGTACGACACAGGTAGTACCACTCGTCCTGGTCCCAGCGCCGCCCGGCGAACGGGAAGGAGCAGATCCGCCGCCACAGCAGCGGGCCGAGCCGCACATCGGTGATCCCGGTCTCCTCCGCGAGCTCCCGCAGCGCGGCCTCCTCGCGGCTCTCCTCGCCCTCCAGGCCGCCACCCGGGGTGAACCACCAGGTGGACGAGGGATCGTCCGGCTCGAAGCCGTGCAGCAGCAGGATCCGGTCCTGCGGGTCCAGCAGCACCACCCGGGCGACCTTCCGCAGCCGCCGCTCGTCCGTGCCGGTCCGCCCGGCTCCGCCGGGCCCCTCAGCCACTGGCGGTCACCTTCCCCTTCGCCGCCTGGTCCCGCCGTGCGCCGCCGCCCGCCCTGCGCCGGGCGATCGGCCCATGGGCCGCGCCCGCCAGGATCAGCACCGCGCCCACGATGACCGCGATCAGGATCGGCCCCAGCGGCCCCGGCTGCGAGATCCCGCCCGGCAGCGCCTTGAAGGCATCGGGCCGCCCCACGGTCCCCCAGGACCCCAGTGGCCAGGCGGTGGCGTCCACCCGGGCGTCCACCGCGCCGCGCTCCACGGCGCCGCCCGCCTCGTCGGTGAGGTGCACCCGCGAGTCCAGGGAGTCGCTGCGATGGTCGCCCATCAGGAACAGCCGGTTCTTGGGCACGGTGGTGGAGAAGACCGAGGCGGACGCCTGCTCCCCCGAGCGCAGATACGGTTCCTCGAGGACCTTGCCGTTCACCCGCAGCCGGCCCTGCTTGTCACAGCACTCGATCCGGTCGCCGCCGACCCCGATGACCCGCTTCACCATCGGCAGGTCGCCCCACACCTGGTCGCGGAAGACCACCACATCGCCGCGGCGCACATCGCCGCCGTCGACCCGCTCCGCCAGCACCCGGGCGCCCTTGCCGATCGTCGGCGTCATGGAGTCGGTGGGGACCGTGTACGGCTTGTAGAGCAGCGCGCCCCAGACGAAGCCGCCGAGGAACAGCACACAGCCGACGGCCACCGCCAGCCCGGACAGCACGCTGCCGGGCGTGCGCCGCGGCTTGCCGCCCCCCACCCCTTGGGCTCCGCTCATTCCAGTGCTCCCGCCGTACGCAACAGACGTAGAAGATCAGGTTCCGTGTGCCCCGGGGCACACGGAACCGCACCTTACCCGGCGGTACGGGCCCCGTCAGCAGTCGGCGGTCAACCGCTCCGGCCGGTTCTCGGCCTCCGTACGGACCTTGGCGATCAGTCGGCGGCGGCGCCACAGCACGATCGGCAGCGCACCCGCGAACCCCAGGGCCGAGGGGGCCACCGCGGCGGCCGCGCTCAGACCCGGCTGGTCGAAGGTGCTCGGCACCGACAGGGTCGTCCAGCGGTTGATCGGCCAGGCGATGACGATCGCGCGCCCTACGACATCGTCCACCGAGACCGTGCCGTCGTTCAGGTTCTGGTGGTAGCGGGAGTCCAGCGAGTCCTGTCGGTGGTCGCCCATCACCCAGATCCGGCCGTCGGGCACCTTGATCGGGCCGAACGGCTTCTCGTCGCAGGGGGTGTTCCCGGGGAAGATGTACGGCTCGTCCAGCGGCTTGCCGTTGACCATCACCTTGCCGCCGCGCTTGCAGGAGACGGTGTCCCCGCCAACCGCGATGACCCGCTTGATCAGGTCCTTCTCCTCAGCCGACGGCATCAGCCCGATGAAGCTGAGCGCCTTCTGGATGCCCTCGGCGACCGGGCCGGAGCTCTTGGTCTGCGACTCGCCGAGCCAGCCGCCCGGGTCGTGGAAGACGACCACCTCGCCGCGCTCCGGCTCGGAGCCGAACCACGGGGTGAGCTTGTCCACCAGCACCCGGTCGCCCCGCTGCAGGGTGTCCTGCATCGAGTCGGACGGGATCGAGAACGCCTGCACCAGGAAGGTTTTGATCAGCAGCGCCAGAGCCAGCGCGATGACGACCAGGATCGGCAGCTCCTTCCAGAAGGAGCGCACCTTCTTGGGCCTGCCGAGCCTCCCGGGTCCGCCGGGCGTCCCGGGGCCCGGCTTCGACGCCCCGTCCCCGGGATCGGACGGATCAGCCGCGCCGGGACCGTCCTGGGGATCGGAGGGTTCCGGCCCGCCATCGGCTCCGTGCGGTTCCGACGCCCTGGCCGCGGCAGCCGCCCCGTTCGTGGGTGCACCGGCTTCGGGCGCCTCGTCCGCCCCGTCCGTGAGGTGCTCCGCCCCCGTCCCGGGCTGCCTCTCGGGCTCTTCGTGACCGGATCGTGCGCCGACCGCCAAATCCCCCACATCCACTCCTCACGACTGACTGCCGCCTGCCCCACGAACGGCGCAGGATCACCACTCCCATAACGAGCGGGAGTTCCGCAGGGGTCGGGAGCTGGACCATTCCTTGCTGATCCATGGGGGACAGCCTATGTGCCGAGCCCTCGGCCTGTGTCGCCCCACTCGGCGCGTCCTTCACCGAGGCGTAGGTGCCCGGTTCCTCGAGCCGCCGCATGTGCCCGAACGGCCAAGCGATCACCACGGCGCGGCCGACCACCATGTTGTCCGGCACCGTGCCCTGGTACGGCTCGTCCAGATGGACCCGGGAGTCCGCCGAGTTGGATCGGTGATCACCCATCACGAACATCCGCCCCTGAGGGACCGTCACCTTGAACTGCTTCTGCGACGGCGGATTGCCCGGATGCAGATACGGTTCGTTCAGCGGCGTCCCGTTGACGGTGACCTTACCGTTCGTATCACAGCACTCCACCGTGTCGCCGCCCACCGCGACCACCCGCTTGATCAGGTCCTGCTCGTCGGAGGACGGCAGCAGCCCGATGAAGGTCAGGAACTCCTTGCCCTGCTTGATGACCGGCGGGTCGTCCTTGGGCGGCTTCCGCTCGTCGTCCAGCCACCCCCCGGGGTCCTTGAACACCACCACATCACCGCGCTCCGGCTTCGAGCCGAACCACGGGGTGAACTTGTCCACCAGCACCCGGTCGCCGATCCGGATGGTCTGCTCCATCGAGCCGGACGGAATGACGAACGCCTGCACCAGGAAGGTCTTCAGGACGAGCGCGATCACCAGCGCCACGCCCACCAGGATCGGTATCTCCTTGACGGCCGAACGGCGCCGCCTGCGCTTGATGCGGCGCTGGATCTTGCGCCGCTCCGCGCGGCCGCCCACCCGGCGCTCGCCCGGCGGACGGGGAGTGCCCAGGTCGACGCCGGCGGGCGGAGCGGCCTGGTGCGCCCTGGCACGAGGACGCCCACGCTTACCCATGGGCACCACCGGCGGCAGCGGACGGTATGCGGCCGGGCGCCGCGGGCACGCTCGTGAAGGCGTCCGTCCGGGGTACGCCGGACCAGCGGCCGAACGGCCAGCCGATCCATTCGGCGCGGCCGATCACCTTGTCGACGGGGACCGTGCCCCCGCCCGGGGCGCCCAGATAGTCGCGCGAGTCCCGGGAGGCGTCGCGGTGGTCGCCCATCACCCACAGCCGTCCTTCGGGCACGACGATGTCGAAGCGCACCCGCGAGGGGCTGTCCCCGGGGTGCAGATAGTCCTCGTCCACCGGCTGACCGTTCACCTCGATCCTCCCCCGCTCGTCGCAGCAGGTGACCCGGTCACCACCGATGCCCACCACGCGCTTGACGTAGTCGGACTCGGCCGGTTCGGCCAGCCCGACCGCCGCGGCCGCCTTGCGCAGCAGACCCGTCACCGGATTCCCGGACGGCTCCTCCTCGCCGAAGGAACCGGCTCCGTCGAACACGACAACGTCGCCGCGGCGCGGATCGTCCCCGAAACGGTAGGCGAGCTTGTTCACAAGCACCCGGTCCCCGGGGCGGAGGGTGCTCTCCATGGAACCGCTGGGGATCAGGAACGGCTGCAGCACAAAGCCGCTCACCAGCAGCACGAAGGCGGCACAGGCGGTCGCGAGCAGCGCCGCCCGCCGCCACCGCCCGCCGCCGGTCAGCCGGCCCCAGGCCGGCCCGCGCGGCAGCCGCCCGGCGGACGGGGGCTCCCCGGCCCGCGCGGAGGCATGCGAAGAGCGCGACCGCTCCTCGCGCTCCTTTTCGGAGCCCGAGGAGCGGTCGCGCTCCGCGAGCTGTCCTTCGGTGTTCATCGGGCCAGAGCCTATCCGGCCCGGCCCGATGATCCGGCGGTAGCTCAGTAGTCGCGCAAAATCGTCGCGATTCAGCCGCGAGCTCAGCTGTCGCGCTTCTCCTTGATCTTGGCGGCCTTGCCGCGGAGGTCGCGCAGGTAGTACAGCTTCGCCCGGCGCACATCACCGCGGGTGACGACCTCGATCTTCTCGACGATCGGAGTGTGCACCGGGAAGGTGCGCTCCACGCCGACGCTAAAGCTCACCTTGCGGACGGTGAAGGTCTCGCGGACACCGGAGCCCTGGCGGCGGATGACGACGCCCTTGAACTGCTGGACACGGGAGCGGTTGCCCTCGATGACGCGGACGTGGACGTTGACCGTGTCGCCGGGGCGGAAGGTCGGGATGTCGCTGCGCAGCGACGCGGAGTCGACGGTGTCGAGCAGGTGGGACATGATCGTCTGCTTTCCTCGCTGATGCCACAGGTCATCAGCGGCATTTCGGATGATGATTCGGAGTGCCGCCCTCATCGGGTGGGCGTCGGTCCCCCTGTGGCAGGGGCGCACACCCGGACGTACGGCAGCGGCCTATTCTTCCACGGCCCGGTCCGGCCGCCCAAATCGGGCCCCACCGGTCGCCCCACCGGTCGCCCCGCCGGTCGCCCCACCAGTCGCCCCGCCGGTCCCGGGCAGCTCCTCCCAGCCCAGCTCGGCCAGGAGCGCGCGGTCGTGCTTGTCGAGCGTCGCCGGGTCGCAGCGCTCGATCAGATCGGGGCGGTTCTCGCTGGTGCGGCGGAACGCCTCGTCCCGGCGCCAGCGGGCGACCCTGCCGTGGTGGCCGCTGATCAGCACCTCCGGGATGGCGCGGCCGCGCCACTCCGGGGGCTTGGTGTAGACGGGCCCCTCCAGGAGGTCGGCCATCGTGCCGGGGGCGAAGGAGTCGTCGCGGTGCGACTCGGCATTGCCCAGCACGCCCGGCAGCAGCCGGGCCACCGCCTCGGTGATCACCAGCACCGCGGCCTCGCCGCCGGCCAGGACGTAGTCGCCGATCGAGACCTCGTGGACCTCCAGCCGCTCGCCGTACTCCTCGATCACCCGGCGGTCGATGCCCTCGTAGCGGGCGGGCGCGAAGACCAGCCAGGGGCGCTCGGCGAGCTCGACGGCGAGGGCCTGGGTGAACGCGCGGCCGCTCGGGGTCGGCACGATCAGCGTGGGCTTGACCAGCCCCTCGGCCTCGCCCGACGCCATGATCGAATCAAGCGCCTCGCCCCAGGGCTCGGGCTTCATCACCATGCCGGGGCCGCCGCCGTACGGGGTGTCGTCGACCGTGTTGTGCCGGTCGTGCGTCCAGGCGCGCAGATCGTGGACCCGCACGTCGAGCCGGCCGCGGGCGCGGGCCTTGCCGACCAGCGAGACGTTCAGCGGCTCCAGGTACTCGGGGAAGATCGTGACGACATCGAGCCTCATGACGGCTCATCCTCACGGCGGCCCGCGGTGTCGCCCTTACCGTCGTCGCCCGCGGTCTCACCGCTGTCCGCGACCGCGCCCTTACCGTTGCCCGCGGTCTCGTCCTTACGGCTGCCCGCGATCTCGTCCTTACGGCTGCCCGCGATCTCCGCCTCGGCCTCGTCGAGCAGGCCCGGCGGCGGGTCGATCACGGCGCGCTGCGCCTCCAGATCGATCTCCGGCACGACCTCGGAGACGAACGGGATCATCGCCTCACTCCCGTCGGGGCGCTTCACGACCAGCAGGTCCTGGTACGGCAGATGGGAGATCTCGGAGATCCGTCCGACCTCCGTGCCGTCCATGGTGACCACATCGAGGTCGATCAGCTGATGGTCGTAGAACTCCTCGGGATCCTCGGGGAGTTCCTCCGGATCGACCTCCGCGATCAGCAGGATGTTGCGCAGCGCCTCCGCGGCGGTGCGGTCGCGTACGCCCTCGAAGCGCAGCAGCAGCCGACCGCTGTGCACCCGGCCGGACTCGATGGTCAGCGGCCCGGCCGAGGCGGGCTCGGTGGCCAGCACGGCGCCCGGGCCGAGCCGCAGCTCCGGCTCGTCCGTCCGCACCTCGACGGTGACCTCGCCCTTGATGCCATGGGCACGGCCGATCCGGGCGACAACCAACTGCACGATGCGATGTCCCTTCACACACACGGGCCGGGGACGGCCCAAAGCCCTCCCCGGCCCGTGCCGGTGCTCTTCTTGATCGCCTCAGCGGACCTGATCGACGTCGACGAGGTCGACGCGGATCCCACGGCCGCCGATGGCGCCCACGACGGTGCGCAGGGCGCGTGCGGTGCGGCCGTTACGGCCGATCACCTTGCCGAGGTCATCGGGGTGCACCCGGACCTCCAGCACCCGCCCGCGCCGCAGGTTGCGCGAGGCCACCTGCACCTCGTCGGGGTTGTCGACGATGCCCTTCACCAGGTGCTCGAGGGCCTCCTCGAGCATCCTCAGGCCTCAGTCGACGCGGTGGACTCGGCGGACCCGGCCGCCTCGTCCGACTTCTTGTCGGCCTTCTTCGCCTTCGGAGTGATCGCCTCACCCTTCGGCTCGTCACCGGCGTCCTTGGCGGCCGCCTCGAACAGCGCGCGCTTGTCGGCCTTCGGCTCGGCGACCTTCATCGGAGCCGGGGCGGGCAGACCCTTGAACTTCTGCCAGTCGCCGGTGACCTTCAGGATGGCCAGCACCGGCTCGGTCGGCTGCGCGCCGACCTTCAGCCAGTGCTGCACACGCTCCGAGTCCACCTCGATGCGCGACGGGTTCTGCACCGGGTGGTACAGACCGATCTCCTCGATCGCCCGGCCGTCACGGCGGGTGCGGGAGTCGGCGATGACGATGCGGTAGTGGGGCGACCGGATCTTGCCCAGACGCTTCAGCTTGATCTTGACTGCCACGGAAGTGGTGTCTCCTGGTCTTGACGTGGTTGAGCACTGCGACGTGCCGCGTGGGGTTGCGGTACCCGAGTGCCCGATGGACGCGTCAGCCGGAGGAGAGAGGGGTCCTGGTCGACTGTCGAGTACAGCGAACCATTGTGCCACACCGTGACAGGTCAGCCGACCGCGGCCACCGGCTCCGGAATGCGGAACGGCTTCCCGCATCCACCGCACATGATCGGCGCCTGGGCCAGCACCGATGGGACGACGCGGACATTGCGCCCGCAGTCGCACACCGCCTTGACCCGGACCCCGCCACCGGACGAGCCGTGGCGCGCGGCGGGCCCGCGGAAGGTGCGGGAGGTCTCGGCGGTGGTCGCCACGGTGTGCGCCTTGAGCGCGCGCTGGAGGCGTTCGATCGTCGTCCGGTACCGCTTTCTCGCCTCGGGGCTGAGGGTGACCAGCGAGAAGCCGCTGCTGGGATGCGGCTCCTCGGGGTGGTCGAGCCCCAGCTCCTCGGCGATCGCCAGGAACCGGCGGTTGTGGTAGCGGCCGGCGCGTGAGGTGTCACGGACACCGCGGGCAGCGGCGATCCCATGCACTGCCTCATGCAGCAGCCGTTCGAAGGAGAGCTCGGCGCCACATGCGGACGACGATTCTCCGATCAGCGATTCGGGCGCGGCGAGATCTGGCAGCTCGGGGTGGTGCCGTTGAATATCGGCCCACGCCTGCGCCAGCTCTGCGGCGAGAACAGGTGGTGTCGTGCTCACGTCGTGCTAACGAGCGGGACCGGTCCGGTGTTCCGATTCCGGGGCATCCCAAATAATTTGCACGTACCAGTCAGTTCACGGTGATGTACGACGACGAGGGGCGGGTGCGTAAATGTATGGATGAGCCACGCACCGCGCACCAAGCCGGTACGTACCGGTTCAGTAGGCCCTCGCGACGTCAGTTCGGGCGACGTCAGTAGGCTCTCGCGACGAACGCGACGTTACCGGGGGCGTCGTCGGCGTCCGGCACCGCCCCGTCCTCGGTGACCAGACAGCGCACGGACACGGACCGCTCGGCGAGCGCCGCCTCGCCCTCCGGCCCCAGGTCCGCCCACCGGATGCGGGCCCAGCCGCCCGCGGCCGCGGCCTCGGCGGCCTCCCCCAAGGTCGTCACGTCCGTGGTGCGCGCCTTACGGCGCTCACGGGCCTGTCGCAGCAGCAGCGCCTGGTCCTCCTCCAGGACCTTGGGCAGCAGCTCCGGCAGCAGCTCGGCGCGCACCGGCTCCTTGCCGCCGGGGATCCGCCTGACCACCATCGCGGTGCCGCCCTCCAGGTCGCGCGGGCCGACCTCGACCCGGACCGGCACGCCCTTGAGCTCCCAGTCGACCGCGCGTCGGCCGAAGGGGGTGTCCGTACGGTCGTCGACGTGGACCCGCACGCCCGCCGCGGTGAGCAGCTCGCCGATCTCGCGGACCTTGGCGAGCACCGCGTCATCGCCCTTGATCGCCAGCACCACGACCTGGATCGGGGCCAGCCTCGGCGGGATCCGCAGACCGTTGTCGTCACCGTGCATCATCACCAGCGCGCCGACCATCCGGGTCGTGCTGCCCCAGGAGGTCTGCCAGACCAGTTCCTGCTCGCCGTCCTTGGACAGATAGCTGGTGTGGAAGGCCCGGGCGAAGTTCTGGCCGAGCTCATGGCTGGTGCCCAGCTGGAGCGCCTTGCCGTCACCCATCATCCCTTCGAGGGTGAGGGTGTTGAGGGCGCCGGCGAACCGCTCCCGGGCGGTCTTGCGGCCCAGGACCACGTCCATCGCCAGGACGTCTTCCATGAACCGGGCGTAGACCTCGCGGTGGATCCGGGCGGCGAAGGCCCGGGCGTCCTCGTACGACGCGTGCGCGGTGTGGCCCTCCTGCCACAGGAACTCGGTCGTCCGCAGGAACAGCCGCGGCCGCAGCTCCCAGCGCACCACATTGGCCCACTGGTTGATCAGCAGCGGCAGATCGCGGTAGCTCTGCACCCACTTGGAGAAGTACTCGTTGACGATCGTCTCGGAGGTGGGCCGGACGACGACCGGCTCCTCGAGCTCCTTACCGCCGCCATGGGTGACGACCGCGAGCTCCGGCGCGAACCCCTCGACGTGATCGGCCTCCTTGGCCAGATACGACTGCGGGATGAAGAGCGGGAAGTACGCGTTCTGGACGCCGACCGCCTTGATGCGAGCGTCCATGTCCTGCTGCATCCGCTCCCACAGCCCGTACCCGTACGGTCGGATCACCATCGTGCCGCGCACCGGCCCGTTGTCGGCCAGTTCGGCCTTGTTGATCACGTCCTGGTACCAGCGGGGGAAGTCCTCCGCCTGGGGGGTGAGCACGGGAGCCTTAGCCATGGCGCCGATCGTACGGCCCGGGGGTACCGAACCGTGAATCGGAATAAAACGAGCCGATCACTGCCGGCCACCGCCCGCGCCACGCCCGCGCCACCCCTGCGGCCGTCCGGTGGCCCGGCGGAGGTCAGGGGGGCGGTTCGGGGAGCGAGGCGTACGCACAGGTGTGCGGGGGCGCACAAAGGGGGCACGCAAGCACGGCCGTGAAACCTCTGGACGCGGGGACGGATGCGGAGTTCCCTGGCATTTGGGGGTGGGACGTCACAACGCACAACGGGGGAAACGCACAACGGGGGATGTGACACCGAATCTGACGACGGCACTGCTCTTCGCTGATTGGGGCCCTTTCGATGACATCTACGCTCGTACGGCGGCACCGCCCGCGCCCCGCCTCGTCGTGGACGACGGACGCGCACGCCCGCACCCGCGACTGGGCGGAGATCCAGGAGCGGATGCTGGTCCCGCTGTACGAGGCCGTGTACGAACGGCTGGACGTCGGCGCCGGAACGCGTCTGCTGGGCCTGGGCTGCGGCTCCGGGCTCGCCCTCCTCATCGCGGCCGCGCGCGGCGCCGCGGTCTGCGGGGTGGACACGGACGAGCGGCGCCTGGACCTCGCGCGGGATCGGCTGACCGCCGCGGGCACGCCGGGCGACCGGGCGCGGCCCGCCCGGCTGGGTCTCGGCGGCCCGGAGAGCCCCTGCGTGCGGGAGGCCGCGGCGGACG
Source organism: Streptomyces endocoffeicus (assembly GCF_016741935.1). Taxonomy (GTDB): domain Bacteria; phylum Actinomycetota; class Actinomycetes; order Streptomycetales; family Streptomycetaceae; genus Streptomyces; species Streptomyces endocoffeicus. The sequence goes on from NZ_JAERRG010000004.1 coordinate 75,417, forward strand.
CGGCGTTCACGGTGGTGACCGCCTTCGAGCCGCTGTCCGCCCTGGGCGCGGGAAGCCCCGGTGCGACGGTGTCCGCCGCCGCGTCCACGCTCGCGGCCGCCGCGGCCCGCACAGAGCGCGGCGGGGCCGTGGTGCTCGCCGGATGGGGTCCGCCGGAGCGCTGCGCCACCTCCGGGGTGCTGCGGGTGGGCGCCCGGCTCGCCGACCCCATGTGTTCCCCCGCGCGCTGGCGGCTCTGCGGCCGGGACGACCTGGAGGAGCTGGCCGCGCGGGCGGGTCTGCGGCCGGACGGCTCTGGCCGGGTGGCCTGCCCGTTCGGGTACGCCGACATGGACAGCGCGGTGCGCGGGCTGCTGTCGACGGGGCTGTTCGACGCGGCGGAGCGGGCCACGGATCCGACCCAGGTCCGTAAGGAGATCACCGAGGCGCTGCACCCGCATCAGCGGGCGGACGGCACAGTGTGGATGCCGAACGTCTTCCGCTATCTGATCTGCCGCGTCTGAACCGGGCCATCGCGTAAGGCCCCTGACGCGGTGTGCGCAGGGGCCTTACGGTTCGCTCGTACGGGGGCGGCTCGGGAGCCGGGGCGGCTCGGGAGCCGGGGCGGCTCAGCCCATGAACTTCTTGAACTCGTCGGGGAGTTCGAAGTCCTGACCGCCCTGGTCGCCGTTGGGCAGCCCGAACGCGCCGCCCTGCTCGCGGCGTGCCGCGGCGGCCTGCTCGTCGGCCTTGCGCTTCATGGGGTTGCCCGAGCGCTGCTTGCCCTTGGCCTTCTTCTGCTGCTTGCCCTTGCGCTTGTTGGCGCCGCCCATGCCTGGCATGCCCGGCATCCCGGGCATCCCCGGCATGCCGCCCTGGGCCATCTTCGACATCATCTTGCGTGCGTCGAAGAACCGCTCCACCAGGTTCTTGACCGCGCTCACCTCGACGCCGGAACCGCGCGCGATACGGGCGCGGCGCGAGCCGTTGATGATCGTCGGGTCCTGGCGCTCGCCAGGGGTCATCGACTTGATGATGGCCGCGGTGCGGTCCACATCCCGCTCGTCCAGGTTGTTGATCTGGTCCTTCATCTGGCCCATGCCCGGCAGCATGCCGAGCAGCTTGGAGATGGAGCCCATCTTGCGGACCTGCTCCATCTGCGCCAGGAAGTCGTCGAGCGTGAACTCCTTGGGGCCCTTCGCCAGCTTGGCCGCCATCTTCTCGGCCTCTTGCTGGCTGAAGGTCTGCTCGGCCTTCTCGATCAGGCTGAGCATGTCGCCCATGCCGAGGATGCGGGACGCCATACGGTCCGGGTGGAACGCGTCGAAGTCGTCCAGCTTCTCGCCGTTGGAGGCGAACATGATCTGGCGGCCGGTGACATGCGCGATGGACAGCGCGGCACCGCCGCGCGCGTCGCCGTCCAGCTTGGAGAGCACCACACCGTCGAAGCCGACGCCGTCGCGGAACGCCTCCGCGGTGTTCACCGCGTCCTGGCCGATCATCGCGTCGACGACGAAGAGGACCTCGTCCGGGCGGACCGCGTCGCGGATGTCGGCCGCCTGCCGCATCAGCTCCTCGTCGATGCCGAGGCGGCCCGCGGTGTCGACGATCACGACGTCGTGCTGCTTGGTACGGGCGAACTCGATCGAGTCCTGCGCCACCTTCACCGGGTCGCCGACGCCGTTGCCCGGCTCGGGGGCGAAGACGGCCACACCGGCCCGCTCCGCGACCACCGAGAGCTGGTTGACCGCGTTGGGGCGCTGGAGGTCACAGGCGACGAGCAGCGGGGTGTGGCCCTGACCGTTCAGCCAGCGGCCGAGCTTTCCGGCGAGCGTGGTCTTACCGGCGCCCTGCAGACCCGCGAGCATGATCACGGTCGGCGGCTGCTTGGCGAAGCGGAGGCGCCGGGCCTCGCCGCCGAGGATGCCGACGAGCTCCTCATTGACGATCTTGATGACCTGCTGGGCGGGGTTGAGCGCCTGGGAGACCTCCGCGCCGAGGCTGCGCTCCTTGATCTGCTTGATGAACGCCCGGACGACGGGCAGCGCCACGTCGGCTTCGAGCAGGGCGATCCGGATCTCGCGTGCCGTGGCGTCGATGTCCGCCTCGCTGAGGCGTCCCTTGCCCCGGAGGTTCTTGAAAGTCGCTGCGAGGCGATCGGAGAGGGTATCGAACACGGTGGTCGCGAATCCTTCGGTCGGATGTCGGGTCGGTGGTCGGCCTCCAAGGGTATCCGCCCATTGCGCGAACGGTCTGCCCCCGGGTTTGCGGCGCGATCCTGGTTCCGGGGGCTCCGCCCCCGTTCCCCCGCCGGGGCTCCGCCCCGGACCCCGCTCCTCAAACGCCGGAGGGGCTGAGATGCTCCCCGAACACCGGAGGGGCTGGGATGCCGCTCCTCACACCCCGGAGGAGCTCAATCATGCCCTCAAGCGCCGGGTGGGCTGGTCAGCGCGCGCTCGACTTGCTGGGCCACCTCGGCCGCGTGCATGGGTTTCAGGGGGGCGCCGGAGTCGTCTGTGACATAGAACGCGTCCACCGCGTTGGCGCCGAGGGTGGAGACGTGGGCGCTGCGGACCGCGACGCCGGCGTGTTCCAGGGCGCGGCCGATGCGGTGCAGCAGGCCGGGGGCGTCCTGGGCGCGGACCTCGATCACGGTGGCGAGCTGGGAGCTGCCGGGGGCGACTGTGACCCGGGGTGGTGGGGCGTGCACCCCGCGGCGGCGGGGGTACTTGCGGTAGGCGGCCTCGCGCTCGGCCAGGCGGGCGACGATGTCGAGCGAGCCGTCCAGGGCGCGGAGCAGGTCGTTCCGGAGCCGGGCGGCCTGGGGCAGCGAGCCGTACTCGGCCGCCACCCGCCAGCTCAGCAGCAGCACCCCGCCCGCCGCGCCCGCCGCGTCCAGCTCGGACGGCAGTTCGACGGCGCGCAGGTCCGCCGCGCGCACCGTAAGGCGGTGCAGGGCCAGGACGCCGGCCGCCGTGGCGAGGACGCCGGGCTGGTCGGGGACGGCGATGAGGAGTTCCACGCCGATCGGCTCGGGGCCGGTAGGCCCCTCCTCCGGCGGCCCTTCGGTGACGTCCGTAAGGAGGCCCGTTTCGCCGGGCGGCAGCGCCTCGGAGCGTGCGTGCAGGGCCAGCACCGGGCCGCCGGTGCGCCATGCCTCGACCGCGAGGCGTTCCTGTTCGGCCGTGGTGTGCTGCGGGGTGGACAGGTCGTCCGCCGGTTCGCCCGCGAGCACCGCCGAGACCCGTTTGACCAGGTCGGCGACGAGGGAGCCGCGCCAGGCGCTCCAGGCCGCGGGGCCGGTGGCGAGGGCGTCGGCCTCGGTGAGGGCGTGCAGCAGTTCCAGGGTGGTGGCGCTGCCGACGGCCTCGGCGACCGAGCGCACCGTGGCCGGGTCGTCCAGGTCGCGGCGGGTGGCGGTCTCGACGAGCAGCAGATGGTGGCGTACGAGGGTGGCGAGGACCGCGACGTCCGCGCGGTCGAAGCCGATGCGGGCGGCGACATCGCGGGCGATGGTCTCCCCGGCCACCGAGTGGTCGCCGGGCCAGCCCTTGCCGATGTCGTGCAGCAGCGCGGCGACCAGCAGCAGATCGGGGCGGCCGACCCGGCGGCTGAGGGCGCTGGCCCGGACCGCGGTCTCGACCAGGTGCCGGTCCACGGTCCAGCGGTGGACGGGGTTGCGCTGCGGTCGGCAGCGCACCCGCTCCCAGTCCGGCAGCAGCCGGGTGATCAGCCCCTCGGCCTCGAGGGCCTCCCACACTCCGACGGTGGACTCGCCCGCGCCCAGCAGTGTGATCAGCTGCTCCCTGGCCTCGGGCGGCCACGGCACGGGCAGCGGCCGGGCGGCGGCGGTCAGCCGCCGTACGGCGTGCAGGGACAGCGGCAGTCCGGCCTGGGCGGCGGCCGCGGCGGCCCGCAGGGGGAGCACGGGGTCGCGGTCGGGGCGCGCGGCGCGGGCCAGCACCACCTCGCCGTCCTGCTCCACCACGCCCTCGGCGAGCGGACTGCGCTCCCCCGCGTCCGCGCCGCTTCCGGCGCTTCCACGCCCGCCGCGGCCGCCCAGGAGGGCACGCAACCGCGGCCGGGCGGCCGAGCGGGCGCGCAGCACCCGTTCGACCTCGCGCCAGGTGACATCGGAGGCGTAGGAGATGATCCGGGCGGATTCGTAGATCTGGCGCAGCAGGGCGTCGGCGTCCAGCAGCCCGAGGGCGCCCGCGACCTGGTCCTGCTCCTGGAGGGCGAGGCGCTCGGTGGCGCGGCCGGTCGACAGGTGGAGCGCGTCACGGGCGTCCAGCAGCCGCCGCCGCGCGTCGTCGAGGCCCTCGCGGGGGGCGTCGGCGAGCCAGGAGGCGGCGATGGCGCGCAGCGCGGTGGCGTCGCGGAGCCCGCCGCGGGCCTCCTTCAGATCGGGTTCGAGGAGGAACTGCAGCTCTCCGTGGCGTTCGGCGCGCTCCTGGCACAGCGCGTGGAGCTCGGGCAGCCGCCGCGGGGCCTGGGCGCGCCAGTCGCCGAGGACGGTGGTGCGCAGATCGGCGGTGAGCGCGGCGTCACCCGCGATGTGGCGGGCGTCGAGCAGGCCGAGCTGGACCTTCAGATCCTCGGCGGCGGTCCCGCGGGCCTCGTCGGGGGTGCGCACGGAGTGGTCGAGGGCGAGGCCCATGTCCCAGACGGGATACCAGATGTGGTCGGCGAGCGCGGCGAGGGCCGAACGGTCCGCGGAGCCGTCGTGCAGCAGCAGTACATCGAGGTCGCTGCGCGGGGAGAGTTCGCCGCGTCCGTAGCCGCCGACGGCCACCAGGGCGACGCCCCGGGCGATCCCGGCGGTCTCCGCACCACCGGTGAGCAGGGCGGCCAGCCACTGGTCGGTGAGTTCGGCCAGGGCGGTGCGGCGCGGTGGCCCGGACCGCGACTCCTCCTGGAGGAGTCGCAGCCGCGCCGCCGCGTAGCCGCCGGGCCCCGAGTCGGTGGTGTGGGTCGTGGTCTCGAGGCTGTCCGTCAACTCGGCTCCCTGTCCGCGTGCCACTGGTGGTCCGGAGGGGTCAGAGGGCGTCCGGGCCGCGCTCCCCGGTGCGGACGCGGACCGCGGTCTCGACGGGGACGCTCCAGACCTTGCCGTCCCCGATCTTTCCGGTGCGGGCGGCCTTGACCACGACGTCGACGAGGTCGTCGGCGTCCTCGTCCTCGACCAGCACCTCTATGCGCACCTTGGGCACCAGGTCGACGGTGTACTCCGCGCCCCGGTAGACCTCGGTGTGGCCGCGCTGACGGCCGTAGCCGCTGGCCTCGGTGACGGTCAGACCCTGGACGCCGAACGCCTGCAGCGCTTCCTTGATCTCGTCGAGCCGGTGCGGCTTCACTACTGCGGTGATGAGCTTCACGCGTCCACCTTCTTGTTGTGCGGCTTCTGCGGCGCGGACGCGCCGGCCTGGCCCGCGGCGGGCACCGTACTACGGGGGGACCCGCCGACCGCGCTGAAGTCGTAGGCGGTCTCGGCGTGGAACGCCTGGTCGACGCCGCCGAGCTCGTCGTCCTCACTGGCCCGGAAGCCGATGGTGACGTGGATGAGCTTGGCCAGGATCCAGGAGACGGCGAAGGAGTAGAACAGCACCGTGAAGGCGCCGAGGGCCTGCTTGCCCAACTGGGTCATGCCGCCGACGCCGTCGGTGGCGAGGACGCCGACCAGGAGGGTGCCGATGAGACCGCCGATCAGGTGCACTCCGACCACGTCGAGCGAGTCGTCGTAGCCCAGCTTGTACTTGAGGCTGACGGCCCAGGAGCAGACGACACCGGCCACCAGGCCGATCACGATGGCGCCCCAGGCGTTGACCGCCGCGCCGGAGGGGGTGATGGCGACCAGGCCCGCGACCGCGCCGGAGGCGGCGCCCAGGGTGGTGAACGCGCCGTGCCGGATGCGCTCGTAGGCGAGCCAGCCGAGCATGGCGACGCCGGTGGCGATCTGGGTGTTGAAGGCCATGTTGGCGGCGGTCCCGTTGGCGGCGAGGGCGGAACCGGCGTTGAAGCCGAACCAGCCGAACCACAGCAGACCGGAGCCGAGCATCACCAGCGGCAGGTTGTGCGGGCGCATCGGGTCCTTCTTGAAGCCGATGCGCTTGCCGAGCACCAGGGCCACGGCGAGGCCCGCGGCGCCCGCGTTGATGTGCACCGCCGTGCCGCCCGCGAAGTCGATGACCTCCCTCTTGAACAGCCAGCCGTCGGCCTGCCAGACCCAGTGCGCGACCGGGAAGTAGACGACCGTGGACCACAGGGTGATGAAGAGCGTCCAGGCGCCGAACTTGACGCGGTCGGCGACGGCTCCGCTGATCAGCGCGGGGGTGATCACCGCGAACATCAGCTGGAAGAGCGCGAAGGCCAGGACCGGGATCGCGTCCGGCTTCTCGCCCCACAGCGAGGTCGGCTCGATGCCCTTGAAGCCGATGTGGTCGAGATTGCCCAGCAGCCCGCCGCCGACGTCATCGCCGAAGGTGAGCGAGTAGCCGAACAGCACCCACAGCAGCGAGACGACGCCGAGCGAGATGAAGGACATCATCAGCATGTTCAGGGCGCTCTTCACCCGCACCATGCCGCCGTAGAAGAAGGACAGGCCGGGGGTCATCAGCATCACGAGCGCGGCGCTGATCAAGACGAACGCTGTATTTGCGCCATTCAATGTGGACGTCTCCTCGAAGCGACGGCCCGTGCGGGCAGGACATCGGTGGGCCGGTATGCGCCTCGAGGTTGGCGCAGCGCCGTTTCAGCCGATGCCGCCCGATGTTTCACCGCAGTGACGAAGGACGCGGGAGTGTTACGTGGCGGTGAACCGCGGTGGGCGGGCCGGAGCCGTCCGTTACGGTGTCGCGATCATCGCCGGGGCCGCTCAGACGGCCTGGCCGGGACCCGTCGTCTCGGGGTTGTCGGGCATCAGGGTGGCCAGCCGCTCACTGAGATCGGTGACCTCCGGCACGTCGCCGAACTGGCGCAGCGCCGTGTCCACGGTCTTGCGCAGCCGGTTGTTGACCCGCTCCGAGCGCACCCGCTTGGCGAGCGGCAGCGCCTCGCGGGTGACCGCGGCGGCCTGCTCGGGCTCCTTCTGGAGGAGGTGGACGGTGGCCATGCCGATCAGGTTGAGCGCATACGAACGCTGGGGGCCGGACTGGTTCTCGGTCTCCTGGCCGAAGAGCTGCACGGCCTTGCGCATCACCGGGTCGGCCATCTTGGCGTAGGTGGGGCTGCGACCGGCCACATAGGCGAGATCGCGGTAGGAGTGGGCGTTCTCCGCGTTGAGCTCCGCCTCGGAGAAGAAGCGGATCCAGTCCGGGTCGCCGTCGCCCCCGGCGGATTCGGCGAAGGTGTCCTCGGCCATCTTCACGGCCCGGTGGCACTTGCTGGGCTGGCCCATATTGGCGTAGGCGCGGGCCTCCATCGCATACAGCATGGCCTGGGTGCGCGGCGTGGCGTTCTCCCGGCTGCCGTACTGCGCGAGGTGGATCAGCTCCAGCGCGTCGTCGGGCCGCCCGACGTGGATCATCTGGCGGCTCATGCTGGAGAGGACATACGAACCGAGGGGGCGGTCGCCGGACTCCTTGGCGGCGTGGAGGGCGAGCACGAAGTACTTCTGCGCGGTGGGCTGGAGCCCGATGTCGTAGCTCATCCACCCGGCCAGCTGGGCGAGCTCGCCCGCGACCTTGAACAGCCGCCGGGAGACCGCGTCCGGATGCGGCTCCTGGAGCAGGTCGGTGACCTCGTGCAACTGGCCGACCACCGCCTTGCGGCGCAGCCCGCCCCCGCACTGGGCGTCCCAGGCGCGGAACATCACGATGGTGGACTCCAGCAGCTCCAGCTCGGGCACGGAGAGCCGGGAGACCCGGCGCGCGCGACCGCCGTCGGCCGCCCGGGCGCCGCCGGGCTGTCCGCCCGTCGAGGGCACCAGCCAGCGCTGCATGGGCTCGATGAGGGCGGGGCCCGCGGACAGCGAGAGCGAGGTGCCGAGGAAGCCGCGGCGGGCCAGCATCAGATCGCTGCGGGAGAACTCACCGATCAGCGCGACGGTTTCGGGCCCGGCCCAGGGAAGGTCCACCCCGGACACGGACGGTGACCGGTGGACGGCACGCAGCCCGAGGTCCTCGATGCCGACCACACAGCCGAAGCGCTCGGAGAACAGCTCGGAGAGGATCTGCGGAATCGGCTCGCGGGGCTGCTCGCCGTCCAGCCAGCGGCGCACCCGCGAGGTGTCCGTGCTGATGTGGTGGGCACCTAACTGCCGCGCTCTGCGGTTGACTTGGCGCGCCAGCTCCCCCTTCGACCAGCCGCTGCGCACGAACCACGACCCCAATTGCGCATTGGGGCGCTTCCCAGCACCGCCGCCGCCGTCGCCCACCCGGAACGCCCCCATCCCACGAATCTTCCCGAACCGCCACCAGAATGCCTTCTGTCACGGTCAGTTGTCCCCGGGATGCGGCGCATCAACCGTCCGGACGGGGAACCGCCTCATGCCAGTGGCATGTACCGATCCGTACTCCGCCCGTCGTCAGCTCGCATTCGAGCGAGCGCCATTTCCAGGGACTGTGCACTGAAAGTAATCCTACGATCACGCCTCCGGCGAGGCGGTTCCCGAAAACGCCACCATTCGCCACCCCTTCGAATGAACCCGGTTGCCGTTTCCCACGATTCACTTGACACCGAGGCGACGGGAACAGGTGAAGGGGTGCACGTGGGGGCGCGCGGGTCGCGTCTCACCACCTCCGTCACATCGGAGCGCACACCGCCGCACCTCATCGGCGACGGAGCGTCATCGTGACGCTCCGGCTCGTAACCATCGAGAGCGGGACCCGTTGGAGGGGGCATGGGCTTCACGATCGGCGGCATCCGGGACATGCGGTCCGGCTCACGGCGCCGCGGCCGTACGTCCGAGTCCACGACGGTGGCGGAGTACACCGGTCTGTGGGGCTGGGACGTGGTGCCGGGCGCGCGGGCGGCACGGGGCTCGGGGGGCGGCAGAAACGAATGTTCATGCGGTGACCGGGGCTGTCCCTCCCCCGGGGCGCATCCGCTCGCCTTCGCCCCCGGCGTCCCGGCGGGCGCCACGCTGGACGCCGCCGCGGCCGCGTGGGAGCGGGTCCCCGGGGCGGCCGTACTGCTGCCCGCGGGCCGCTCGTTCGACGTCCTGGAGGTCTCGGAGTACGCGGGCGGACACGCGCTGGTCCGGCTGGAGCGGATGGGCCTGCCCCTCGGCCCGGTGGCCGCCACCCCGCACGGGCGCGCCCAGTTCTTCGTCGCCCCCGGCGCCGCCGCCGAACTCCCCGAGCTGCTGTACCGCATGGGGTGGGACGACGCCGGTCTCGATCTGCGCTGCCTGGGCGCGGGCGACCACATCACCGCCCCGCCCTCGGACCTCGGCGGCCTCGGACCGGTCCGCTGGCTGCGCCCGCCGACCCTCGACACCGCGGGCCGCCCGCCGCACGCCCGGCTGGTCCTGGGGACCCTGGCCTATTTGAGTCATCGGGCCGGGGGCTGAAGGCGGCTCGCCCCTCGCGTGCACTCGCCCCTCGCGTGCGAACGCCGGACGGGCCGGGAGTTCACCCCCGGCCCGTCCGGCGCGATACGGGTAATCCCCCCATCACCGGCCTCAGCCGCCGATCAGCGCGTCGACGAACGCCTCCGGCTCGAACGGCGCGAGATCGTCCGCGCCCTCGCCCAGGCCCACCAGCTTGACCGGAACGTTCAGCTCACGCTGGACCGCCACCACGATGCCGCCCTTGGCGGTGCCGTCCAGCTTGGTCAGCACGATGCCGGTGATGTCCACCACCTCCGCGAACACCCGCGCCTGCACCAAGCCGTTCTGCCCGGTCGTGGCGTCCAGGACCAGCAGCACCTCGTCCACCGCGCCGTGCTTCTCCACGACCCGCTTGACCTTGCCCAGCTCGTCCATCAGACCGGTCTTGGTGTGCAGCCGCCCGGCGGTGTCGATCAGGACGACATCCGCGCTCTCGGCGATGCCCTCCTTCACCGCGTCGAAGGCGACCGACGCCGGATCGCCGGCCTCCGGGCCCCGGACCGTACGGGCACCGACCCGCTCGCCCCAGGTCTGCAGCTGATCGGCGGCGGCCGCGCGGAAGGTGTCGGCCGCGCCGAGCACCACCGACTTGCCGTCGGCCACGAGCACCCGGGCCAGCTTGCCGGTCGTGGTCGTCTTACCGGTGCCATTGACGCCGACGACCATGACGACGCCCGGCTTCTCCCCACCGTTCGCGCCCACACCGCTCTCGGTGTGCACCGAACGGTCGGCGTCGGTGCCGATGAGGTGCAGCAGCTCCTCGCGCAGCAGACCGCGCAGCTCGTCGGGCGTACGGGTGCCGAGCACCTTCACACGCTCCCGCAACCGCTCGACCAGCTCCTGCGTCGGCGCCACACCGACGTCCGCGGTCAGCAGCGTGTCCTCGACCTCCTCCCAGGTCTCGTCGTCGAGGTGCTCCCGGGACAGCAGCGTCAGCAGCCCCTTGCCCAGAGTGTTCTGGGAGCGGGACAGCCGGGCGCGCAGCCGGACCAGTCGGCCGGCCGAAGGCTCCGGCACCTCGATCGGCGGGACCTCGGGCGCGGGCGCCTCCGCCGTCGCGGCCTGGGCCTCGGCGCCCGGAAGATCCACCTCCTCGATGGTTCTGCGTGGTTCCTCACGCGGGGTTTCGGCCTCCTCGCCGACGTGCGGCTCGGCGGGCGGCGCGGTGACGGTGGGGCTGCTCGGCGGGGGCGGGGGCAGCCGCTTCTTCTTGCGGCCGCTGATCACGAGCCCGCTGATCGCGGCGACCGCGACCACAGCGATGACTACGGCAAGGATGAGGTATTCCATAACGCCCCCCAGTATCAGCCACGAGGGGGAGCGAGTCATTCGCCTCCCAGCCCGGCCTGCCGGGCGCGCACAATCGCCTGGGCACGGTCCCGCACCTGAAGCTTGGCGAAGATCGATCCGACGTGATTGCGCACCGTCTTGTCCGTCACCACCAGCCGCTGGGCGATCTGGCGATAGCCGAGCCCGGCCGCGAGCAGATCCAGCACCTCCAGCTCCCGGGCGGTCAGCGTCGGGAACGCCTCCTTCGCGGACGCCGAGCCCGAGGCGCCGACCAGCACCCCGAGCCGCTCGGCCATCCGCGGGCTGAAGACCGCGCCGCCGCGCGCCACGGTGTGCAGGGCCCGCAGGATCTCGTCCCGGCCCGCGCCCTTGAGGAGATAGCCACGGGCCCCGGCGCGCAGGGCGGCCAGCAGACTGTCGTCGTCCTCCGACATCGTCATGACCAGCACCCGGATCTCGGGGTGATCGCACAGGATCCGCCGGGTCGCCTCCAGCCCGGACCGGCCCGGCAGCGCGAGATCCATCATCACCAGATCCGGGCCGGTGCGCACGGCCTCGGCCATCGCCCCGTCCGCGCAGGCCGCCTGGCCGACGACGGTGAACGCGTCATCGAGATTGACAGCGGCGGCCAGACCCTCCCGGAAGAGGGGGTGATCGTCCACCAGCAACACCCTCCACTGAGCCACAGTCCCTCCTTAGCCTTACGGCGCCCGGCTCATCGATCTACTGGTCTTGAGCAGGGCCCGGCAGGCCTCGTGGCCCGTGGGCTTCCGGTGCTCCTCCGGGTTGCCGTGTTCGCCCGGGCCCGCGAGGGGCAGTACCGCGTGGACCACCGTGCCGGTCGCCGATCCGGTCACCGAGCAGGAGCCGCCGATCTCCTCGGCCCGTTCGGTGACCGAGGCGAGGCCGACGCCGGGCACCGCGGTCTCGCGCAGGCCGCTGCCGTCGTCGGTGACCTTGACCTCGAGGGTGTCCGGGCCCGCGGTCAGCTCGACGCTCACCTGGCGTGCCCGGGCGTGCCGTACGGCGTTGGTCAGCGACTCCGCCGCGATCCGGTACGCGGCCGTCTCCACGCCGGGCGACAGCGGGGGCAGCGCGGCGGGGAGGCTGGCCACGCCGACCCGCAGGCCGTCCACGCCCAGCCGGTGCGCCAGATCGCGGACCGCACCGGCCAGCCCGCGCTCTGCCAGCGCGGCCGGGGCCAGGCCCGCGGTGATCCGCCGCACCTCGACCAGGGCCTCGGCGAGCGTCTCGGCGGCCTCGCACAGCTGCGGGGTGGCGGGGTGGCCGGGCGGGCAGGAGGTCTGGGCGATGTCCAGACGCAGCCTTACGGCGGCCAGTTGGGGGCCGAGTCCGTCGTGGATCTCCCGGCGCAGCCGGCGGCGCTCCTGTTCGCGGGCGAGCACCAAGCGCTCGCGGGCGGCCTGGGCCTCCTCGGCCAGGCGCAGCGCGGCGAGCGCGGGGGCGGCCTGGTCGGCGAGGAGGGAGAGCAGTCCGCTGTCGCGTTCGGCCGGGGTGCCGGAGCCGTCGCGGGAGACCTCCAACCGGCCGACGGTGCGGCCGTGGTGACGCAGCAGGAACGTCTGGACCGCGCCGGTCAGCGGGGCCCCCGCGGAGGCCAGCCGCCGGGGCCCGGCGCGGGTGTCGACGCTGACGGCGGCGCCCGAGACGCCGAGGTCCTCCACGGCGCTGCGGCAGATCTGCTGGGGCACCTCGCCGGGGTGCGGGGCCTGTTGGAGCCGTACGGCGAGGGCGCTCACGGCCTCGTGCGGGCGGGCCCGGGGCCCGTAGAAGGCGCGCTCGACGCAGAGGGTGAGCTTGCGGGCGCTGGGCCGCAGCCCCCAGCCCAGCACCAGGGCGCAGCCGGCGGTGATGGTGGTGGCCCCGCTGCGTACGGAGGGGAGCCCGGCCTGGACGGCGACGACCGCGCACACCACCACGGCGGCCAGCGAGGTGAGCACGAAGGCGCGGGCGAGGCGGTGGCTGGTGGAGCGGTCCAGCCGCCATATGCCGGTGCGGGCGACGCCAAGGCAGATCGCGGCGGCCCATACGGCGCTGCCGACCGTACGGGCCACGATCGTGGGCACGCCCTCGCCCCACTGGGACAGCAGGAGCGAGACGCAGGCGGGGTAGGCGGCGGCCAGCAGCGCCCAGTCGCGCCGCTCGGCGCCGCGCGAGAGGGCGGCGCGGCAGCACAGGGCGGCGGTCACGGCCGCGGCGACGCTGCGCAGCACCCAGGGTTCGGCCTCGGCGTAGGCGTCGAGGTGGTCGAAGGCCCACTGGCCGCTCGCGGTGGAGAACGCCGGGTTGGCCACGGAGCCCACCCGGGGCTCGCTGATCAGCCACAGCCCCGCGTACCCCAGCCAGTAGCCGGACGCGCCCAGGCTGATCACCCACCACTGCCACCGCCGGCGCCCGCCCCGGGGGAACAGCCACAGCGGCAGCAGCAGTACGGTCAGCGGGCGGCAGGCCATCTTGGCGGCGGCGAGCAGCAGGGACAGCACGGCGCCCGTGGTGCCCAGGTCGGCCAGGCCCAGCAGTCCGGCGGCGGCCGAGGGCAGCAGCCACAGGCCGCCGGCCACCAGCAGGACGCCGCCGTAGCGCCGGGCCGAGCGCTCGGCGAGCAGCAGCACGCCGACGCCCAGCACCGGGACGCCCACGGCGACCCTGGTCAGCACGGTGGCGCCCCGGGGGTCGGGGTAGGCGAGCGCGAGCCACTCGTCGTTGACCCGCAGCAGCCCGGCCACCCATCCGGCCAGGACCACCACGATCAGCGCCGATACCCCGCCCGCGGCGCACACGGCACGGTCCTTCGGCAGTGCGGCCTGTCGCATCTCAACCGGCGGCCGGCCCGGTGGTCCGGGCACTCGCGGCGCCGGAGCCGCCGCCTCTGGCCCACAGCGTGACGTAGTTGTCGTTGCGGCCGGGGCGGCACTTGTACTCGGCCCACTTGTGCCGTTCGACACCGGCCTTGCCCGCGCGCTTGCAGGCCGCGGTGGTGTCGTAGTGCCCCGCCTCCCACCAGTCGGTGTCGGCGGACGTGACGGCATGGGAGGAGGCGGTGGCGGGGGAGGAGGCCGCGGTCCACATGACGGCCCCGGCGCTCAGGCCGAGGGCGATCGCCGTGCGGATTCGGGTAGGGCGCATGGTCGTTCTCCTTGTGTCTCGCCCGAGCACTACCCGCCACCGCGGCCGTGAAGTGCGCGGATGCCCCGGCCCACCCGAACCGGTGACCTCCTAGCACCCCCGTTTCCATCGGCGGCACCGGTCTCCGGTGCTCACCCCACGAGCAGTAGTACGGCCACCGCGATCGTCTCCGCCTCTCCGTAAGGCAGTCCGAAGCGCATCAGGGCGAGCATGATGGGCCGCGCCGCCCAGACCTCCAGCGTGTCGAGGAAGTTCGCGAGCCGGTGGGCGTAGCGGCGCACCATGGCGGTCTCGCGGGGGCTGAGCCGGCTGAGCAGCCTGGCCAGCAGCGCGCCCCCGTGGCGGAGGGCGGTCACCAGCAGCCGCTGCCGGATGAGCCGCGCCGCCTCGGGGCCGGGGCCGGTGCGGGTGGTACCGCCGGAGAAGAGCAGAGCCTTGGCGGTTTCCAGGGGCCCGGGGTCGCCGGCGGTCTGCCGGACCCGGGTGATGAGATCGTCGATGTCGGCCGCGGTGATGAGCGATTCCCCCGTGCTGATCGTCACGCGCCCCTCCTCAGTTGGTGTGTGCGGGCTGTGGCCCATGGGGCGGGCCGACCCTCACCATCGGCCGCCCCGCGTCCCAGGCACATGAGTCATCCGCCCCGGCCGTGCCCGTGCGGTGGGCCGAACGGGCCATGACGGTGGTTATTTGACGGTCCGTCAGCTACGGTCCGGCTGCCGCGTCCCATGACGAAGTCCCATGACGAAGGAGGGCATCCGCATGCCCGTCACGGTCGTACGCCTCAACCTCGTCGATCCCGACGCGACCCCGCGCGGCCTGTCCGAGCGGTACCGCGCCGCGCTGGAGATGGCGGCCTTCGCCGATGAGCGGGGTGTCTCCACCCTCCAGACCGAGGAGCACCACGGGTCCCCCGACAACTGGCTGCCCGCCCCGCTGGCCTTCGCGGGCACGCTGCTGGGCGCCACCCGCCGGATCACCGTCACCGTATCGGCGCTGATCGCGCCGCTGTACGACCCGCTGCGGCTCGCCGAGGACCTCGCCGTGCTGGATCTGGCCAGTGGCGGGCGGCTGATCACGGTGGCGGGGATCGGCTACCGGCCGGAGGAGTACGCGGCCCTGGGCACGGACTGGAAACGGCGCGGCGCGCTGCAGGACGAGGCGCTGGAGACGCTGCTCGCGGCCTGGACGGGCGAACCCTTCGAGCACCGGGGCCGCACCGTCCGGATCACCCCGCGCCCGTACACCCGGCCGCATCCGCCGCTGCTGATCGGCGGCAGTTCCCAGGCGGCGGCCCGCCGCGCGGCCCGCCTCGGCCTGCCGTTCTTCCCGAGCGCGCATCTGCCGGAACTGGAGGCGTACTACCACGCGCGACGGGAGGAGTACGGCACCGAGGGCTGGTGTCTGATGCCCCCGGCGGCCACCCCGCTGCTGCATCTGTCCGAGGACCCGGACCGGGCCTGGGAGGAGTACGGCACCCATCTGCTGTACGAGGCGCGCAGGTATGCCTCCTGGCAGCAGGGCACGGTGCGCTCGGCGGTGCGTTCACGGGCCGAGGACGTGGCGGCGCTGCGCCGTGAGGGCGTCTACCGCATCGTCACGCCGGAGGAGTGCGTGGCACTGGCGGAGGAGGGCGGCGAGATGGCGAGTCTGGTGCTCCATCCGCTGTGCGGCGGGATGCCGGTCGAGGAGGGCTGGCGGTCCCTGCGGCTGTTGGCGGAACGAGTGCTGCCCCGCCTCAAGGACTGAGGCGGGGCAGTTCTCCTTGTGCGAGGAGTGGGCGGCGGGGGGGATTCAGCCCATCTCCTCCAACGCCTTGCCCTTGGTCTCCGGCACCCACTTGAGGATGAACGGGATCGAGAGCAGGGCGAAGGCCGTGTACATGATGTACGTACCCGACAGGTTCCAGTCCGACAGGCTCGGGAAGCTGGCGGTGATGGCCCAGTTGGCGATCCACTGGGCGGAGGCGGCGACACCGAGGGCGGCGGCGCGGATCTTGTTCGGGAACATCTCGCCGAGCAGGACCCAGACCACCACACCCCACGAGAGGGCGAAGAAGAGCACGAAGGAGTGGGCCGCGATCAGCGCCAGGACACCCTCCGCGTGCGGCAGCTTGCCGTCCACCAGGTGCGCCGAGAAGGCCCAGGCCACCAGGGACAGGGAGACGGCCATGCCCACGGAGCCGATGAGCGCGAGCGGCTTGCGGCCGACCCGGTCGACGAAGATCATCGCGATCACGGTGCCGAGGATGTTGATGATCGACGTGGTGAAGGAGTAGAAGAACGAGCTGCTCGGGTCGACGCCGACGGACTGCCACAGCGTCGAGGAGTAGTAGAACGCCACGTTGATGCCGACGAGCTGCTGGAAGACCGAGAGCCCGACGCCGATCCAGACGATGGGCAGCAGACCGAACCGGCCGCCGAGGAGGTCCTTGAAGGTCGACTTCTCCTCACCGCGCATGGCCCGGTCGATCTCGGCGACCCGCACATCGAGGTCCACGGTCTTGCCCTCGACCTCCGCCAGGACCTGCTTGGCCTGGGCGGTGCGGCCGACGGAGATCAGGAAGCGGGGCGACTCGGGGATGGCGAAGGACAGCAGCCCGTAGAGGACGGCGGGGACGACCATGACGCCGAGCATCCACTGCCATGCCTCCAGGCCGGCGATCTGCCCGCGCTGGTCGCCGTCGGCCATGTTGAGGATGCCCCAGTTGACGAGCTGGGAGATGGCGATGCCGACGACGATCGCGGCCTGCTGGAAGGAGGCGAGCCGGCCGCGGTAGGCGGGCGGGGCGACCTCGGCGATGTAGGCCGGGCCGATCACCGAGGCCATGCCGATGCCGACGCCGCCGAGCACCCGCCAGAAGGCCAGGTCCCACAGCGAGAAGGGCAGCGCCGAGCCGACCGCGCTGATCGTGAAGAGGGCGGCGGCGATCTGCATGACACGGATCCGGCCGATCCGGTCGGCTATCCGGCCCGCGGTGGCGGCGCCGATGGCCGAGCCGATCAGGGCGATGGCCACGACCTGGGCGAGGGCCGCGGAGCCGATGTCGTACTTGCCGCGGATGGCTTCGACCGCTCCGTTGATCACCGAGCTGTCGTAGCCGAAGAGAAAGCCGCCCATCGCGGCGGCTGCGGTGATGAAGATGACATGGCCGAGGTGGTCCGGCTGGGCCTTGCGGCCCTCGGCTCCCTCTGCCTGCACGGTGGTGGACAACGTGAACTCCTGACGCCCGCCCGGCAACGGCGCCGGACGTGGGGGGACGGCTGACCCTTCCAGCGGAGGCTCCTGAGGCGTCGACCACCACTTGAAGGTAAAAGCAACGTTGCAGAGACTATTCCTTCAAGTTTCGAAGTCAATAGGGTGTGACGAAGAAATCGCTCCAGCACGCCGCCACGCGGGAGCAAGTCTTGACTTCAAGTATTGAATCGGTCACCGCAAGCGCTGGCTGATGACCTTCGAGACGCCGTCACCCTGCATGGAGACGCCGTACAGCGCGTCGGCGACCTCCATCGTCCGCTTCTGGTGGGTGATCACGATCAGCTGGGAAGCCTCCTGGAGCTCCTGCATGATCCGGATCAGCCGCTGCAGATTGGTGTCGTCGAGCGCCGCCTCGACCTCGTCCATCACATAGAACGGGCTCGGCCGCGCCTTGAAGATCGACACCAGCAGGGCCACGGCGGTCAGCGAGCGCTCACCGCCCGAGAGCAGCGACAGCCGCTTGACCTTCTTGCCCGGCGGCCGGGCCTCCACGTCCACGCCCGTGGTCAGCATGTTCTCGGGGTCGGTCAGCACCAGCCGCCCCTCCCCGCCCGGGAACAGCCGCGAGAAGACGCCCTCGAACTCGCGCGCGGTGTCCCGGTACGCCTCCGTGAAGACCTGCTCGACCCGCTCATCGACCTCCTTGACCACCTGGAGGAGATCCGCCCGGGTCTTCTTGAGGTCCTCCAACTGCTCGCTCAGGAACTGATGCCGCTCCTCCAGCGCCGCGAACTCCTCGAGCGCCAGCGGATTGACCTTGCCGAGCTGCTGGTACGCGCGCTCCGCGGCCTTCAGCCGCTTCTCCTGCTGCGCTCTGACGTACCGCACCGGCTGGTTGCGCGGATGCTCCGGATCCTCCGGCAGCACCTCGCCCTCGGCGGGCGGGGACGGCGGGACGAGCTGGTCGGGGCCGTATTCGGCGATCAGCCCGGCCGGTTCGACGCCCAGCTCCTCCAGCGCCTTGGTCTCCAGCTGCTCGATCCGCATCCGCTTCTCGGCGCCCAGCACCTCGCCGCGGTGCACCGAGTCGGTCAGCTTGTCCAGCTCGCTCTTGAGATCACGCCCCTGGCCGCGGGCGGCGTCCAGCTCCCGCTCGCGCTCGGCCTTGGCGCGCTCCGCCGCGTCCCGCTCCTGCCCGGCCCGTACCAGCGACACCTCGACATGCGCCAGCAACTGGCGGGCGCCGGACGCCACGGCCGAGGCCACCTCGGCCTCATGGCGCAGCCGGGCGCGCCGTTCCTCGGCGCGCGCCCGGGCCTCGCGCTCGGCGCGCGCGCCCCGGTCGAGCGCGTCGGCCCGCCCCGCGAGCCCCTTGACGCGCTCCTCATGCGTACGGACCTGGAGCCGCGCCTCCATCTCGGTCTGCCGGGCGTTGGCGCCGTCGGCCGCCAGCCGGTCGCGTACGGAGGTGTCGGGCTCCTCCTCGCCCGGCTCCTCCTCCGCCACGGCCAGCCGCTCGGCGAGCTCCTCGGCCTCCCCGGTCGCCCGCTCCAACGCCTCCTCGGCCCTGGCGACCGCCGCGGTGCTCCGCTCGGCCTCCCCGGCCGCCCCGCGCGCCTGCCCGGCCAACCGGCCCAGCGACTGCGCGACCCGCGACTTCTCCCGGTCCGCCGCGCTCCGGCGGCCCGCGAGCTCCTCCACGAGCGCCAGGCACTCGGCCCGCCGCTCCTGCGCCGCGCGCTGCGCCCCGGCCAGCTGCTCGCACCGTACGGCGAGCCGCTCGAGCTCCGCCGCGGCCTCGTCGACGGACGCCTGCACCTCCAGCAGCGTGGGCGCCCCGGCGGACCCGCCCTGTGCGAAGTGCGCCCCGAGCAGATCGCCCTCGGCGGTCACGGCCGTCAACTCCGGCCGCCGCGTGAGGAGTTCCTCGGCCTCCTCCAGGCTCTCGACCACCACCATCCCGTCGAGCAACCGCCTTACGGCGGGCAGCAGCGCGACCGGCCCGGCCACCAGATCCGCCACCCGCGGCAACACTTCGACGGCCGCCTTACCGCTCCGCTCGTCCCCGGGCGCTGTCCCTGGTACGGCCGCCTCTCCCCCGGCGGGCTGCGGCACCCGCGCGGAGACGCCCGACATGGACGACCCAGCAGCGGCAACGACCGCGGCACCGGGCGCCGAAGCGCTTGGGGCGCCGTCGGACGCCGTACGAACATCACTGCCCTCGTCCCCGGACGCCTCCGGCCGCGTACCGGGCACCACGGGCCGGTCGGCGCCGGGCCCTGCGGACGCGCTCGCGGCACCCGTATCGCCCCGGCGCGCGGCGTCCGTATCGTCCCGGCGCGCGGAGTCGGCACCCGGCACCCGCGTGCCCGGCACGGCGGCAGCGCTGTCAGCCGTCTCGGTGGAGTCGCCCACCCAGCCGTCCGGCGCGGCAGCCGGTGAACCGGGCACGGCCGTGGGGTCATCCCGGCGCCCGGGATCGGCACCCGGCACCCGCGTGCCGGGCACGGCGGCGGCGCCGCCCGCCACGTCGGGAGACACCCCCGCACCATCGGCGGCTGCCTGCGGCGCGCCCGGACCGCCGGGCTCCGGCGCGCCACCCGGCCAAGAGCCCTCATCGGAGCCGGAGGACCCGGTCACCGGACCGTCCGGGGACCGCGTGCCCGGCACGGCGGCGGCGCCGTCAGCCGTCTCGGGGGAGCCCTCCGGCGTGGGCGCGGCAGCCGGGAAACCGGCCCCGGCCGTGGGCGTTTCGGCGTCCGCGTCCGGCGCCGCGCCCGGCTCGAACGGGGGAACGAAGGCGCCGGACGCCGCCGGGGTGGCCGCCGATCGCGGCACGGCCCCCTGGCCCGGCCCGCTCGGCGCGGCCCCCTCGGCGCGCGTGCCCGGCACGTGGGCGCCGCCCGGCGCGGGCGCGCCGGAGCTGCCTGGGTCCGAGGCGGCGGACGGGGACTCCGCCAGGGCGGTGGACGAGGGCTCCGCGAGGACGGCCGACGAGGGCTCCGCGAGGTTGGCCGACGAGGGCTCCTCCCCATCCGCGTCCGGCGTCGTCAGCAGCAGGGCGGCGCGGCCGGCGTCGTCGGCGCGCAGGAGGCGGATCGCCTCGGCTGCCGCGTGGGGGCCGCTGACGGCGATCGCGTCGGCGGCGGCGCCCAGGGCCGTGGCGACCGGGACCTCGAAGCCCGGGGTCACGGTGAGGAGTTCGGCGGCGGGGCCCAGGAGTCCGCCGAGGCGGTCGGCGGCGGCCATAAGGGCGCCCGTACCGTCCTTACGGCGCAAGCCGAGGGCGAGGGCGTCATGCCGGGCGGAGGTCGCGGCGCGCTCGCGTTCGGCGGCCGTCGCCGCCTCGCGGGCCGCGCTCAGCGCGGCCTCCGCCTCGGCGAGCTCGCGCTTCGCGGCCTCGTGGCGCTCCGCCAATTCCGCGTCATCCGCGTCGAGTCCGTCGACCTCCGCCTTGAGCTGCTCGTACTCCTCCTGTGCGGCGACCGCTCGGGTCTGTGCCTCGTCGCGGGACGCGGCCAGCCGCTCGATCTCGGCGCGGGCCGAACCGGCCCGGCCGCGGGCGGCGTTCACCTGGCCCTGGAGCCGGGCGAGCCCTTCGCGGCGGTCGGCGATGGCGCGGGCCACGTCCTTGAGCCGGCGCTCCTCCTCGGCCAGGCTCCGCTCGAGCTCGGCCCGGTGCTCCACGGTGTCGTCCAGCGCCCGGCTCGCCGCCTCCAGGGCGGCCTCCAGCTCGGCCTCCTGCTCCCGGATGCGGGCCGCCTCGCGCTCCATGTCCTCGGGGTCGCGGCCGCGCCGCTCCTCTCCGGGGGCGGAGGTGGCGCTCTTGACCCGGGCGTCCGCCAGGCTGATCGTGCCGCGCACCCGCTCGGCGAGCTGCGAGAGCTCGTACCAGGTCTGCTGGGCGTCCCGGAGCCGGGGCGCGAGCCGCCGCACCTGCTCCTCCAGCGCCGCCTCGCGCTGCTGCGCGGTGCGCAGCTCGGTCTCGGCGGCCTCCTTGCGCCGCTTGAGCTCGGCCTCGTCGGCGACCTCGGCGCGCAGCGCCTCGCGCAGGATCACCAGGTCGTCGGCGAGCAGCCGCAGCCGGGCGTCGCGCAGATCGGCCTGGATGACGGCGGCCCGCCGGGCCACCGCGGCCTGCCGGCCGAGCGGCTTGAGCTGGCGGCGCAGCTCGTCGGTGAGGTCCTGGACGCGGGCGAGGTTGGCCTGCATCGCGTCCAGCTTCCGCAGCGCCTTCTCCTTGCGCTTGCGGTGCTTGAGGACGCCCGCGGCCTCCTCGATGAAGGCGCGGCGGCCGGTCGGGTCGGCGTGCAGCACCCCGTCGAGCTGGCCCTGCCCGACGATGACGTGCATCTCACGGCCGATGCCGGAGTCGGAGAGCAGTTCCTGGATGTCCAGCAGTCGGCAGGTGTCCCCGTTGAGCTGGTATTCGCTGCCGCCGTTGCGGAACATGATGCGCGTGATGGTGACTTCGGCGTAGTCGATGGGCAGCGCGCCATCGGCGTTGTCGATGGTGAGCGAGACCTCGGCGCGGCCGAGCGGGGGACGGCCGGTGGTCCCGGCGAAGATGACGTCCTCCATCTTGCCGCCGCGCAGGGATTTGGCACCCTGTTCGCCCATGACCCAGGAAAGGGCGTCCACGACATTGGACTTGCCCGAGCCATTGGGGCCGACGACGCAGGTGATGCCCGGTTCGAACCGGAGCGTCGTGGCGGAGGCGAAGGATTTGAACCCTCGCAGGGTCAGGCTCTTGAGATGCACGCCTTTGGACTCTACCCGCCGCACTTCCTCCGGCACCGTCCCGTGACGGTGGCGCGGCGCACCCGTCCCGGCTATTTCTCCGTTTCAGCAATGATCGGTTTCACCGCTGGAAGAGAGGGGCACATCAGTCGGTAAGGGTGGCTCGGAAGCACACTGGGGATACGACGAAGGGACGCCGAAGCGTCCCTTGAAGATTCTCAAGCGGCTGACGATGCAGCCCGACCGGCCCTGGGGCTGGGTCAGGCGAGCGCAGGCTCCGCCTGGGATACGTCGAAGCTTTCGAGCAGCGAGTCGCCGTGACGAGCGGCGGCGGACAGCGCGTCGTTCTCGGCCTGAATCCGGACGATCTCGGATTCAAGGTCCTGGACGCGCTGCTGAAGCCGTCGCATCTCGGCGAGGACTCGGGGGTCGGAACCGCCGACGTAACCGAGAAGCGCCTTTGCCATGATGGATGGTCCTCCACACTGAGTGACCGACCGAAGCGGTGTGGGTCGTGAGGGAATTTGCACCCGCGCTGCCTGCCGAATTACTACCGTGCTGCGCGGCAAACAGTTAAGGTGCGCGGGGCTTCCAGCGTCTCACCAATTGGTTTGAGGGTCAACACGATCACACGCCGACGGGCCCGCAGGGGCCGAGAGCACACTGGCGGCGGACGCTCCCGCCCCTCTCCAGATGACCCATCGCGGTCGGGGATCTTTCGTGACTCCGCAGCCTTCCACGGCGCGGCCCCGTTGGCAACCATCAGCCGATTTCTGCTCACCGTGCGCAGGGAAGGCGTGGTCAGAGGGGGGCCGCGGAGGGTGCTCCGGTGAGTTGATCAACGGATCTCGAAGGCGTCGTAGCCGCCGCGCGGTGTGTCCCAGATCTCGGTGATTCCCTCGACTTTCCCGGGCGTGTCGCCATCCCGGAGCCATTCGAGCAGCTGTTCGCATTCCGCACGCGGGCCCTCCGCCACCACCTGCACCCGCCCGTCGGCGAGGTTGGACGCAAAGCCGACGAGGCCCCCGATGCGCAACGCGTTGGCCCGGGTGTACCAGCGGAAGCCGACGCCCTGGACCCGGCCGCGGACCCACACGGTGAGGCGGACTCTTTCGTTCATATGCGCACGCTAACCCCCCGTCCGAGCAGCCGCTAAACCATCGAATTGCCCAGTGGGCAGGCGCGTTGGGGCCCGAATGGCGTACAGTCCCGGCTCAACAGGACTCACCCACACGAGTGATACATGGCTCGCGCACACGAGTGACACATTTCGAGCGACTTTTGACGCCGAGCACACAAGGAAGGCAGGAGATGGGCCGCCATCGACGATCTGCCCCCGGTACCCCGGCGCAGGTGGCCGCCGCAGGCCGCCACCGGGGACCGCACCGGAGCCCCCTCGCTCCGGTCCGGACCGGACTGTTGGGCGTGTCCGCCGCTGTCGCGGTCGGCGCCGTGGCGATGGCCTCCGGACTCGGTCCGAACGGCTACGAACTGGGCGGGGGCAATGACTCCGCCGGACAGGTCCAGGCGGGCGGTGGTCCCTCGGACACCGGCCTGGAGACACAGGGCTCGCAGTCCGCGGCCCCCACCGATCGCAGCACGGTGCCGCCCAGCCGTGGTGACGACCGGCCTCACGCACCCTCCACAACTCCCTCCAAGACCCCCTCCACGCCCTCTCAGACGCCCTCCACCACCCCGCCGGAGCAGCCGGCGCCCTCCCAGCCCGCCGGGAACGACCGGCCCGGCGGAAACGGCAAGGGCAAGGGAAGCGACAACAGCAACGGCAAGGGCGGCGCGAACGGCGGCGGGCACGGCAAGCCGTCACAGAAGCCTTCGACGGAGCCGACCGCGCCCGAACCCCCGGCGGAGTCGGCCGGCCCCGAGACCGCCTCGGAGGCCGAAGTCCTCACCCTCGTCAACAAAGAGCGCAAGAAGGTCGGCTGCGACCCCGTGACGGCCGACTCCAAACTCGCCCAGCTGGCCGAGGACTTCAGCGAGGACATGTCCCTGCGCCAGTTCTTCGACCACATCAACCCGGACGGCGACAGCCCCTGGGAGCGCGCCGAGGGCGCGGGCATCCTGGACCTGGGCGGGGAGAACATCGCCCGCGGCCAGTCGGACGCACAGTCCGTGATGGACTCCTGGATGAACAGCTCCGGTCACCGCGCCAACATCCTCAACTGCTCGTTCAAGCGACTGGGCGTCGGTGCGCACTTCGGCGACGGCGGCCCCTGGTGGACCCAGGACTTCGGCTACTGAGCCGCTGAGCGGAAGCCCCGTACGGGGCTCCGCATCCGGCCATGTGTGAAAGCCCGGGGCGTACGAAAGCGCCCCGGGCTTTCACATGCCCCTACGAGCAGCACACTCACCAGCCGAAAGCGCGACCCTGGAGTCAGCGCTGAGTGCGCGTATGGTGTGGGTATGGACAGTGAACGCACTGGCGGGGCGTCCACCACGGTGGACGCGGAGAACCTGGCCTTCGACGTGTTCGCCCGCGCCTGCCCCTCACGCGGCACGCTGGAGCATGTCACCGGCAAATGGGGCGGCCTCATCCTGGGCGCGCTCCACGACAGCACCTTCCGCTTCAACGAGCTGCGGCGGCGGGTCGACGGCGTCAGCGAGAAGATGCTGTCCCAGACGCTGCACGCGCTGGAGCGCGACGGTCTGGTGCACCGAGAGGCGCAGCCGACCAACCCGCCCCGGGTGGACTACCGGCTGACCCCGCTGGGCAGCGCGGTCGCCGAGCGGCTGCTGGCCCTGATCCATCTGGTCGAGGACCGGATGCCCGAGGTGCTCACGGCCCAGGAGCGCTACGACACCACGCGCGTCGGGAGCGGCGAGGCGGCGGCCGCGCGGGACGCCGGACGGCCCGTGGTGGCCGGGCGCGGCGGGCGCTGACAGCGCGGGCAGAAGTAGCTGGAGCGGTTCATCCACGGGCGGCGGCGCATCGCGGTGCCGCAGCGGCGGCAGGGCTCGTCCTCCCGGCCGTAGGCGTCCAGGGAGCGCTCGAAATACCCCGACTCGCCGTTCACGTTCACATAGAGGCTGTCGAAGCTGGTGCCGCCGACGGCCAGCGCGGCGGTCATCACCTCGCGCACATGGTCGAGGAGTTCGGCGGCGCGCGGCCGGGTGAGGGTGGCCGTGGGCCGGTCGTAGTGCAGCCGGGCGCGCCACAGCGCCTCGTCGGCATAGATGTTGCCGACACCGCTGATCAGCGACTGGTCCAGCAGCGCGCGCTTGATCGTGGTGCGGCGGCGGCGCAGCGCGGTGTGGAAGGCGGCCTCGTCGAAGGCGGGGTCCAGCGGGTCGCGGGCGATGTGCGCGATGACGTCCGGCAGCCCCTCCAGGTCGCCGGGGACGGTGTCGTGCAGCGAGAGCCCGCCGAAGGTGCGCTGGTCGACGAAGCGCAGCTCGGTGCCCGCGTCGTCGGCGAAGCGGACCCGGATGCGCAGATGCTTCTCGTCGGGAGCCTCGGCCGGCTGGACCAGCAGCTGCCCGCTCATCCCGAGATGGGCCAGGACGGACTCGGCGGCCGCGTCGTCGTCGAACGGCAGCCACAGATACTTGCCGCGGCGGCGGACGGTCCCGGCGCGGCGGCCCCTGAGGCGGGCCGCGAAGTCCTCCGCGCCGCCGAGGTGGCGGCGGACCGCGCGGGGGTGCAGCACCTGGACCTCGGCGACCGTACGGCCGCTGACCCAGCGCTCCAGTCCGCGGCGGACCACCTCGACCTCGGGCAGCTCGGGCAACGGGGGCCTCCTCAAGCCTTCGAGCCCTCACCGCCCCCGGGCGGAACGGCCCGGGCGGGCCGTCCGCCGCGGGGGCGGTGAGGGGCGTTACGGACGTGATGGACGGTGCGGGTCGGGGAAGGCCGATCAGCGTGCCGGGGAGGCCGTGTCGGCGGCGGCTCCGCCGTCCGCCGCCGTGCCCGCGGTTCCGGCGTCGGCCGCCTTGGCCTTCGCCTGGGCCTCGTCGGCAGCCGCGCGGATGGCGCGCCAGGCGGCCTCGGCCGCCTGCTGCTCGGCTTCCTTCTTGCTGCGGCCGGTGCCGGTGCCGTACGCGACACCACCGACGCGGGCAGCAGCCGTGAAGGTCTTCTCGTGGTCGGGACCGGTCTCGGAGACCAGGTACTCCGGAACTCCGAGGCCCTCGGTGGCGGTCAGCTCCTGGAGGCTGGTCTTCCAGTCCAGGCCGGCGCCGAGGTTCGAGGACTTCTCGATCAGCGGGTCGAAGAGCCGGTGGACCAGCTCCGCGGCGGCGTCGAGCCCCCGGTCGAGATAGACCGCGCCGATCACCGCTTCAAGAGTGTCGGCGAGGATGGAAGCCTTGTCCCTGCCACCGGTGCCCTCTTCACCCCGGCCGAGCCGGATGAAAGCACCGAGGTCGAGGCCGCGACCCACTTCCGCGAGCGCGCGCGAGTTCACCACCGCGGCCCGCAGCTTGGCCAGCTGGCCCTCGGGCAGGTCGGGGTGGATGCGGTACAGCGTGTCGGTGACCACCAGGCCGAGCACCGAATCCCCGAGGAATTCCAGCCGCTCGTTGGTGGGCAGCCCGCCGTTCTCGTACGCGAAGGAGCGATGGGTCAGCGCACGCACCAGAAGGGCGGACTCGAGCTGGTACCCGAGCCGCCCTTCCAGGATCGTGTGAGACGAGGCCGTGTCCGCCTGGGCCGCTTCACCGCGCTTGCGCGGGGGCGTGGTGGCGTCTGACATAGAGCCTGTCACCCGCCGATCAGACCTCGAGGACCTGGCGGCGGTTGTAGGTGCCGCAGCTCGGGCACGCGATGTGCTGCTGCTTCGGCTCGTGGCAGCGCTCGCACGCCACCAGGTTGGGGACCGCAGCCTTCCACTGCGACCGGCGGTGGCGCGTGTTGCTGCGCGACATCTTCCGCTTCGGAACAGCCACGGCTACTTCTCCTGTGAGTCATCCCCGCGCTCGCGGGGTGCGTTTTCCTTCTCGCCGTCCCTCATGGTCTCGGCGAGTCCCTGCAGTGCCGCCCAACGGATGTCGGCGGACTCGTGGTGGTGGCCGGGGTCGTCCGCGAGCCGGGCGCCGCAATCGGCGCACAGACCCGGGCAGTCGTCCCGGCACACCGGCTGCAGCGGCAGTGCGAGCACCACCGCGTCACGCAGCACGGGCTCGAGGTCGAACAGGTCGGCCTCGAGGAAGAGCATGTCCTCCTCCTCGGCGTCGTCGCCGGTATCCGCTTCGCGGCTCCGGTCGTCGGCGTCGGGGTAGGAGTACATCTCCTGGAAGTCCACTTCGAGCTCTCGCTCCAGCGACTCCAGACACCTTACGCACTCCCCCGTGAGCGGCGCACGGGCGGTGCCTGTGACAAGCACCCCTTCCATGACCGACTCCAGGCGGAGGTCCAGCTCGATCGTCGTGCCCTCCCGCACCCCGATGACCTCGATACCGAGGCCC
This sequence comes from Streptomyces endocoffeicus, assembly GCF_016741935.1. Classification (GTDB taxonomy): domain Bacteria; phylum Actinomycetota; class Actinomycetes; order Streptomycetales; family Streptomycetaceae; genus Streptomyces; species Streptomyces endocoffeicus. The sequence continues at coordinate 102,739 of NZ_JAERRG010000004.1, forward strand.
TTGGGCGCCACCACGGAGCGGGAGACCCTTTTGAGCGCACCAGGACGACGGCCCAGCTCGCGCGTGTCGAACACGAGAGGGGCACGGTGGTCGAGGCGGGCGTTCAGGGCTTCCTGCTTTCTACGCTGCGGCGGGCCACCCGATCCACTACGAAACGGGCAGCCGAGATCGCGGACGTACGCGCGACCGAAGAGCCAGGATACTGGACGGGCCGCCGTAGACCCAATCCGCCCGGTGGGGAAGGGACTCTCGCGCCCGAAGGGGCGCGGGGAACTGCGCGACCAGCCACGACGGCGCCGCAGTCGGCCGACGACGCATCGCGGCACTTCCCGCAGAGCGCTCAGCGTCCCTGCTCGTACTGGCGGAGCTGATCGAGGTCGATCATGCTCGTGTCGAACAGGCTGGTCTCGTCGAGCGCGGCACCCGGCTGCTGCTGATGCTGATGGTGCTGGGGCAGCTGCTGAGGCTGCTGCTGGGGCTGCTGGGGCACATAGGCCGCGTTCGGATCGTAGCCCTGGGCCTGGGCCTGCTGCTGCCAGCCATAGGCGTCCTGCTGATAGCCGCCCTGCGCGGCGTACGGGTCCTGCTGTACGTACGCCTGCTGGTAGCCGTACGCGTCCTGCTGCTGATAGCTCGCGGTGGCGGCGTAGTACGCGGCGTCGGCGGCCGCCTGGTCGGGCAAGGCGACGGGCTGGACGAGGTCCGCCTGGGACTGGGCCAGGTCCGCCAGATAGTCGTCGTCGGTGGTCCGCAGAGCCATGCCGGCCTCGTCCTGGGCCGCCATATGGGCGCCGAGCTCATCGGCGGGCCGGGCCCCCAGCAGCTTCTGGCGGCCCCGGCCGACCGCCTCCAGGGTCTTGGCGAGGACCGCCGAGACGGCCCCCAGCTTGGTGTCCACGTACTCGTCCGCGCGGTGCCGCAGGGTGGCAGGGTCGGCGCTGCGCTCCGGACCCTCGTCGGGCTGCCCGAGGCCGTCCTCGGCGCCGGGGGCGCGGCCGAGCAGCTTCTCCCGGCCGCGGTCGACCGAGCCGATGGTCTTGGTGAGCACGACCTCGAAGTTGGCCAGCTTGCTGTCCACGTAGTCGTCGGCCTCGACGCGGATCTCCTCGGCCTCCCGGCGGGCCTCGGTGAGGATCCGGTCGGCCTCCTCCTGGGACTTCCGCACCATCTCCGTGTCCGAGATCAGCGAGGCGCCCTGGGCATGCGCGGACTCGATGATCCGCCCGGCCTCCTCGCGGGCCTCCGCCACCATCTGGTCCCGGCCGCCGATCAGCTCCTGGGCGTGGGCCAGGGAGTCCGGGAGTGCCGCGCGCACCTCTTCGAGCATGGCGAGCAGCTCGGCGCGGTTGATCACGCACGAGGCCGACATGGGCATGGACCGGGCGCCGCCGACGGTACCGACGATCTCGTCGAGCTTCTTCTGCACGTCCACTGTGGGTGCTCGCAGACTGTCTGGATGCGGATGGGTACGGGACACGAACGGCACGACTGTACGGCCAGCGGGCGCCTCCCGGACAGCCGCTGACGCCCCGTCAGCCGCTACTTCCGGCCGAGCCGCTCGGCGAGCGCCTCCAGGACCAACGGGGGCACCAGGTGGGACACGTCGCCGCCCCAGGCCGCGACCTCCTTGACCAGGCTGGAGGAGAGGAAGCTGTAGGTGGGGTTGGTGGGCACGAACAGCGTCTCCACTCCGGAGAGGCCGTTGTTCATCTGGGCCATCTGCAACTCGTAGTCGAAGTCGCTGACGGCCCGCAGACCCTTGACGATCGCGGGGATGTCCCGCTGCTTGCAGAAGTCCACCAGGAGGCCGTGGAACGCCTCCACCTTGACGTTTCCGTACTCCTCCGTGGTCTGGCGGAGGAGATCGATCCGCTCGTCCACCGTGAACAGGCCCTGCTTCGACTTGTTGATCATCACGGCGACGTGCACGACGTCATAGAGCTTGGAGGCACGGGCGATGATGTCGAGGTGTCCATTGGTGACGGGGTCGAACGACCCCGGACAGACTGCGCGGCGCAACGGGAGTTCCTCGCTCTCGGGTCCGGTCATGACGCGTTCTCGCACGTCGAGGCGGCGCGACCGTACCAAAGCGTGCCCTCGCCGTAGCGACGGGCCCTGAGCCCCTCGAATCCGGCAGGCCACACGAACTCCCCACCTCGTGTGCTCCGCTCAACGGTGGCCAGCGCACCGGGCGCGAGCCAGCCCTTCCCCAGGAGTGTGAGGAGTATCTCCCGGAGTTGGCCGTCGGTGACCGCGTAGGGCGGATCCAGGAAAACGACGTCGTACGGGCCGGTGTCGGGGGCCTGTCCGGTGATGGTCTGTTCGGCCTTGCCGGTGCGCAGCTCCGCGCCGGGCAGACCGAGGGTGCGGACGTTCTGGCGGATCGTGCGGGCCGCCCGCGGGTCGGACTCGACCAGCAGCGTGTGGGCGGCGCCGCGGGACAGCGCCTCCAGGCCGACCGCGCCCGAGCCGCCGTACAGGTCCAGGACGCGGGCCCCGTCCAGCGAGCCGAGCAGCGACTCCCAGGTGGAGAACAGGCCCTCGCGCGCCCGGTCCGAGGTGGGTCGGGTGCCGTTTCCCGGCGGCACGGCCAGGCGGCGGCCGCCGGCCGCTCCGGCGATCACGCGGGTCATGGGTGGGGGCCGTCCTTCGCGGTGGTCGGGGCAGCGGCGCCGGGTGCCCGTCCGGGCGGGGCCGCCGCACCTCCACGATATGGCGTACGGGGACCGGCGGTGGCCGGGTGCGCTCCTTTCGCGGGGCTCAGCCCTTGTCGAGGAACTCCGCGCGCTCCTTGTCCAGCAGGGCGTCCAGCGCGGTGCGCAACTGCGGGTATCCGGCCAGCTCCGGGTCGGCGGCGACGATCGCGGCCGCCTCCTCCCGGGCCGCCGCGATGACCTCCTCGTCGTCGATGACGGCGAGCACCCGCAGCGAGGAGCGGACCCCGGACTGGGCCTGGCCGAGCACATCGCCCTCCCGGCGCTGCTCGAGGTCGATCCGGGACAGCTCGAAGCCGTCGAGCGTGGCCGCGACCGCGCCCAGCCGCGACCGGGCGGGGCTGCCCTCGGGCATGTCGGTCACCAGCAGACACAGCCCGGCGGCCGAGCCCCGGCCGACACGGCCGCGCAGCTGGTGCAGCTGGGAGACGCCGAACCGGTCGGCGTCCATGATCACCATGGCGGTGGCGTTGGGGACGTTCACACCGACCTCGATGACGGTCGTGGCGACCAGGACGTCCACCTCGCCCGCGGCGAAGCGGCGCATCACCTCGTCCTTGGCCTCGGGCTGCATCCGCCCGTGCAGCACCTCCACCCGCAGATCACTCAGCGGGCCCTTCACGAGCTGCTCGGCGATGTCGACGACGGCCAGCGGCGGGCGCTTCTCGGCCTCGTCCTCGGGGCTCTTCTCCTTCGCCGCCTTGGACTCGTCCTCCTCGTCCCCGATCCGCGGGCACACCACATAGCCCTGGTGGCCGGCGGCCACCTCCTCGCGCACCCGCTCCCAGGCGCGGGCCAGGAAGTGGGGCTTGTCCTTCGCGGGCACCACATGGGAGGCGATCGGGGAACGGCCCGAGGGCAGCTGGTCCAGGACGGAGGTCTCCAGGTCGCCGAAGACGGTCATGGCCACGGTGCGCGGGATCGGGGTGGCCGTCATCACCAGCAGATGCGGGGGCTGCTTGCCCTTGGAGCGCAGGGCGTCGCGCTGCTCGACCCCGAAGCGGTGCTGCTCGTCCACGACCACCAGCCCCAGATCGTGGAACTGGACCTTGTCCTCGATCAGGGCATGGGTGCCGATCACGATCCCGGCCTCGCCGGTGACCAGGTCCAGCAGCGCCTGACGGCGGGCCGCGGCGCCCATGGAGCCGGTGAGCAGCACCACCTTGGTGCCCCGCTCGGCCCCGCCGAGCAGACCTCCCTCGGCCAGCTCGCCCATCATCTCGGTGATGGAGCGGTGGTGCTGCTGGGCGAGCACCTCGGTGGGCGCGAGCATCGCCGCCTGTCCCCCGGCGTCCACGACGCCGAGCATCGCGCGCAGCGCGACCATGGTCTTGCCCGAGCCGACCTCGCCCTGGAGCAGCCGGTGCATGGGGTGGTCGGTGGCGAGGTCGGCGAAGATCTCCTCGCTGACCTGGCGCTGGCCCTCGGTGAGGGTGAACGGCAGCCGGGCGTCGAAGGCGGTCAGCAGCCCGTCCGGGGCGGGCTTGCGGGGCGCCGCGGGCAGCTGGGCGTCGGCCCGCCGCCGCCGGGCGAGCGCCACCTGAAGGACGAATGCCTCGTCCCACTTCAGCCGGTCCCGGGCGGTGGCGATATCGGCCTTGGTGCCCGGCCGGTGGATCTTGCGCAGCGCCTCGGGGAGCGTGGCCAGCCCACGGCCCTCGCGCAGGCTCTCGGGCAGCGGGTCGATCAGCCCGGCCAGCGCGGACTCCTCATGGCCGGCCGGGCCGAGCACGGTGTCGACGGCCTGCTGGATCTGCCAGGACTCCATCTGCTTGCACGCCGGGTACAGCGGCAGCAGCTGATTGGCGAACGCCTCCACGGCCTCCGTGCCGCTCCCCGCGCCCAGCGCCTTGAACTCGGGGTGGGCCAGCTGCCGCTTGCGGTTGAAGACCGAGACCTTCCCGGCGAACATCGCGCGGGTGCCGGGCTGGAGCTCCGTACGCGGCTTGTGGACGCCCTTGCCGAAGAAGACCAGCTGGAGACGGCCGCTGCCGTCGGTGATGGTGACCTCCAGCCGCCGGCCCCGGCCGCCGTTGAACGTGTGCACCCGGGCGTCGGCGACCTGCGCCACCACGGTCACATGCTCCTCCAGGGGCAGGTCGGACAGCCGGGTCAGCTCACCGCGCTCCGCGTACCGCCGCGGGTAGTGGTGCAGCAGGTCGCCGACGGTGTGCAGGTCGAGATGGTCGGCCATCACCTTCGCGGTGTTGCCGCCCAGGACCTTCTTCAGGGGTTCATCCAGCACGGGCACCCGTCCATTGCACACCACGGGGGTGACAATCGGGGATGACGAGCGGGGTGATTCCACCGGGGTGGTTCAGCGGGGGCCGCTCCGCGCGGCCGGGCTCATTCGATGCCTATGATCAGCGGCGCGGTGGGCTGACCGCCGCGGTAGACGACCGTGTCGACGGCGAAGTGCCCCTCCCGCACATGCCGCTCCAGCCGCTCGGCGACCTCGTCCGGAAGGTCCGCGCCGAGTACCAGCGTGACCATCTCACCGCCCGACGCCAGCATCCGGTCCAGCACCGTCTCGGCGGTCGCGGCCAGCTCCGAGCCGATCACCGCCACATCGCCGTCGATCATGCCCAGGACGTCCCCGGCCTGGCACACCCCGGCCATGGTCCAGGACTGGCGCTCGGCGACGGCCAGTTCCGCGTACCGGGTGGCGCCCGCGGCCGAGGTCATGGCGACCACGTCCTCGTCGAAACTGCGGCCGGGTTCATGGACGGCGAGCGCGGCGATGCCCTGGACGGCGGAGCGGGTGGGGATCACCGCGGCCCGTACGCCCTCGGCGCGGGCCTGGGCCGCGGCCGCGGCCGCCATGTGGTGCAGCTCGGTGTCGTTCGGCAGCAGCACGACCTCCCGGGCGTGGGCCCGGCGGACCGCGTCCACCAGCTCACCACTGGCGGGCGGCTCCCCGGGGCGGGTGGCGACCGCGGTCGCGCCCGCCTCGGCGCACAGCGCGGCCAGCCCGTCACCGGGGACGACGGCGACCACGGCACGGGGCGCGCGCTCGGTGCGCGGGCCGCCCGTGGGGCCCTGGGCGCCGGACTGATCCGGCAGGACGATGGCCTGGCCCGGCCGGTCCGGACCGTCCGAGCCCGCCTTACCGACGGCGGCGCCGTCGAAGTGGCTGATCCGGATGCGGTACGGGCGCCCGGCCTGGATGCCCGCCTCCACGGCCGCCCCCGCGTCGTCCACATGGACGTGGACATTCCACAGGCCGTCACCGCCGACGACCACCAGGGAGTCACCGAGGGCGTCCAGCCGCTCCCTCAGGGCGGTCACGGCCGAGTCGTCGGCCTCCAGGAGATAGATCACCTCGAAGGCGGGCCCGCCGTCCGGGGCCCCGTCGGTGGAGCAGCCCGCCAGGTCCTGCCCGCCCGTCCCGGCGGCTGCGAGGGCGTCATGGCCGGGGCGGGCCGGTGCGAGCGCCGCGGGGGCCTCGCCCGACAGGGCCTGGGCGAGCCCGCCCAGGACCGTCACCAGGCCGTAGCCGCCCGCGTCGACCACCCCCGCACGGGCGAGGACGTCGAGCTGGCCGGGGGTGGCCTGGAGCGCCGCACGGGCGCCCTCGTACGCGGCGCGGGCCACCGTGGCGACGCCGCCCGTGGCGCCCTCCGCGCTCTCCGCGGCGGCCACGGCGACCGTAAGGACGGTGCCTTCGACGGGGTGCGCGACGGCCAGGTAGGCGAGGTCGACCGCGCGCCGCAGCGCCCGCCGCAGCCCGTCCGCCTCGCCCGCGCCCGGGTTCCCGTCCGGCGTGCCGTCGGCCAGGACGTCCGCCATACCGCGCAGCAGCTGCGCCAGGATCGTGCCGGAGTTGCCCCGCGCGCCGATCAGCGCGCCATGGGCCATGGCGCGCACCACATCGGCGAGGGTGGGGCGGGACACCGCGGCCGAGGTCGCGTGGCCGTCGAAGGCGGCGTCGACGGCCCGGGCGGCGGACTCGACGGTCAGATACAGATTGGTGCCGGTGTCCCCGTCCGCGACCGGATAGACGTTGATCGCGTCGATGTCCGCACGGGCCCGGCCCAGCGCGTCGAGGGCGAGCCCGCACCAGGTCCGTACCGCATCGGCATCGAGCGTGTGCGGCACGAAAGGTCCTCCTCGGAGGCTGCTGGGGCGGGGTGGGCATCGCGTCATCGCAGGGTAGCCGCCGCCCTCGGCGGGTGCCGGGGCAGCCATGATAGTTTCGTTGTACGGGAGTGGCCGTTGTATGCTGCTCCGGTTGCCCGATGCGAATCGGGCCATTCCCCCCAGGCGCCGCCGATCCTCCACGATCCAGGCAACGTCCGGGGCATCCGTTCAGTGTCCTGTCTCCTCGCGGGAAGCGAGGGCGACCCGTCTTTGGAGTAACCCGTGGCTGCCAACTGCGACGTCTGCGGCAAGGGGCCGGGCTTCGGCAACAACATCTCGCACTCGCACCGCCGCACCCGCCGTCGTTGGAACCCCAACATCCAGACGGTGCGCGCTGTGGTCGGTCGTACCCCGAAGCGGCTCAACGTCTGCACCTCGTGCATCAAGGCCGGCAAGGTTTCGCGCTAGTCGTCTAGTCGCATGGCCTCCCCGCGCAAGCGGGAACCGGTACGCCCAGGCCGGTCCACCATTGGTGTGGACCGGCCCCTTGTTTTGGGGCTCGGTTCGCCTCCGGGGCGCAAAAGTCGCTGTCGACGGTCGACGTGCTCGGTCGCTCGTTCCTCGCTCCCTGCGCGCGACTCCCTTACGACAGCGACGCGCCCCTTCGGCTCACTCGCCGGAAGAACCAAGCACCCCTCAGCCAGTCCCCTCCCGCAGCCACCCGTGGTCGACCGGGCCGATGCCCGTGCCCAGGGGGAAGCCCGCCGCGATGGCGCCCGTGACGTAGTCCTTGGCCGCCGTGACGGCCTCGGGGACCTCGTATCCGCCCGCCAGATACGTGGCGATGGCCGCGGCCAGGGTGCACCCCGTGCCGTGCGTATGGCGGTTGTCGTGGCGCGGCGCCCGCAGCCAGTGCTCCTCGGTGCCGTCGGTGAGCAGATCCACCGCGTCGCCGCCGGGCAGATGGCCACCCTTGATCAGCGCCCACCGCGGGCCGTGGCCGAGCACCGCCCCGGCCGCCCGCCGCTGGTCGTCCTCCGACTCCACGCGGACGCCGGTGAGCTGGGCCACCTCGTCCAGGTTGGGCGTGGCGACGGTCGCGGTCGGCAGCAGCTTCGTGCGGACGGCGTCGAGCGCCTCGGCGGCCAGCAGCGGGTCACCGTGCTTGGAGACGCCGACCGGATCGACGACCACCGGCGCGGTGAGGTCCGCGAGCAGCGCGGCGACGGTCTCGACCAGTTCGGCGGTCGCCAGCATGCCGGTCTTGACCGCCTGGACGCCGATGTCGTCGGCCACGCTGCGGAACTGGGCCCGTACGGCCTCGGCGGGCAGTTCCCAGGCGCCCTGGACGCCCAGGGAGTTCTGCGCCGTCACCGCTGTGATCACGCTCATGCCGTGGGCGCCCAGGGCCAGCATGGTCTTCAGGTCGGCCTGGATGCCCGCACCGCCGCCGGAGTCCGATCCGGCGACGGTGAGGACGCGCACGGGCGCCGAGCCGTCATGGGCGGGACGGGGGACGCGGGGAGGTAGAGCCATGGCACCGAATCTACTCGGCGCCCCCGGCACCCCCGGACGTCCCCCAGGCCGCCCTTACGGTCGCCCGGCCCCCTCACGTTCACGCGTCACCGTCACTCGGCGTTCTTACCGTCGCCGCCGAAGTGGTCCCAGCCCCCGTGTGCCCACGGGGCTCCGTCCACCGTCACCTGAGGCAGCGCCGAGGGGTTGAGCACCTCGCCGATCACCTTCCAGCGGGCCGGCAGCTTGGCGTCGGGCGGGAAGGTGGCCACGATCGCGTGGTCCTCTCCCCCGCTGAGCACCCACTGGAGCGGATCGACGCCCACCGCCTGCCCGATGTCCGACATCTGCGAGGGGATGTCGATGTCCGCCGAGCGCAGATCGATGCGGACCTTGCTGGCCTCCGCGATATGCCCGAGGTCGGCCACCAGCCCGTCGCTCACATCGGTCATCGCGGTGGCGCCCAGCCCGGCGGCGGCGGGACCGGCGTGGTACGGCGGCTCCGGCCGCCGGTGCGCCTCGACGAAGGCCCGCGGCGAGCGGAAGCCGCGCGAGAGCACCGCGTGTCCGGCCGCCGACCAGCCCAGCCAGCCGGTGACGGCGACAACGTCGCCGGGCTGGGCACCGGATCGGGTGACCGGCTCGTGGTTGCGCAGATCGCCCAGCGCGGTGATGGCGACGGTGATGGTGTCCCCGCGCACGACGTCACCGCCCACCACGGCCGCGCCCGCGACCTGGCATTCGTCCCGGATGCCGTCCATCAGCTCGGCCGGCCAGGTCACCGGCAGATCGGCGGGGACCACCAGGCCGAGCAGCAGGGCCGTCGGCACGGCGCCCATGGCCGCGATGTCGGCCAGGTTCTGGGCCGCGGCCTTACGGCCGACGTCATAGGCGGTGGACCAGTCCCGGCGGAAGTGCCTGCCTTCCAGCAGGATGTCCGTACTGGCCACGACCCTCCGGTCGGGCGCGGCCACGACCGCGGCATCGTCACCGGGCCCCAACCTCACCGCCGGGGTGGTGGTGAGCCGGGAGGTGAGCTCTCTGATGAGCCCGAACTCCCCCAACTCGCCCACGGTGCCCTTCATCCCATCGCCCCTTCGTGCTCGTGACCACTTTCCGCCGCGCCGCGCTCCCCGCGCGGGTCTCCCCGCGCCGCATGGCGACGCGGTACCGTGGCGTCCCTTCTCCCCACATGATCCTCGTAGCCGCCCTGGAGGTTCCGTGGTACAGGCGTACATCCTGATCCAGACCGAGGTCGGCAGGGCCTCGACCGTGGCCGACGTCATCGCCAAGCTCCCCGGGGTGATACAGGCGGAGGACGTGACGGGCCCCTACGACGTGATCGTGCGGGCCCAGGCCGACACGGTCGATGAGCTCGGCCGCATGGTGGTCGCGAAAGTCCAGCAGGTGGAAGGGATCACCCGTACCCTGACCTGCCCGGTCGTTCATCTCTAGCTCCCCCGTATGATCGGCCGGTGAATTCCGCACACCGTAGTCTCGCCCGACGGCTCGTCCCGCTGTCCGCCGCGGTGGCCCTGGCCCTGGTGCCGGTAGCCGGTTGCTCCTCCACCGGGGATTCCGACGACACCGAGGCTCTCGCGGTTCCCACACCGGCCCCACAGGCGGCCGCGATATGCCGGGCGCTGCACAAGGAACTGCCCGATGCCGTGAACGGGCTGAAGCGGGGCACCGCCGAGCCCGCCTCGGACTACACGGCCGTGTGGGGAGACCCCGCCGTGCAGCTGCGCTGCGGGGTCCCCCGGCCGGAGGCGATGGGCTCCAAGACCGATTCGGCCGAGGTGGACGGCGTCGAGTGGCTCCCGGAGAAGCGCGACGACGGCTACCGCTTCACCACCGTACTGCGCCGGGCCTATGTCGAGGTGACCGTGCCCAAGAAGTACTCCCCCGAGATCAACCCCCTGGTGGATCTCGCCCGCGCCGTCGAGAAGACGGTCCCGAAGGGCGTGGCCTAGCACCGCCCCGTGCGACTGGCACGGCCGTCCGGCTAGCACGGCCCCGTGCGACTGGTACGGCCGTCCGGCTAGCGCAGCCCCGTCGCGCGGCGCAGCGCGGCCTCCAGCAGCCGGTCCACCAGCTCGGGGTAGCTCACGCCGCTCTCCTGCCACATGCGCGGGTACATCGAGATCGGGGTGAAGCCGGGCATGGTGTTGATCTCGTTGATCACGAACTCGCCGCTGTCCAGCAGGAAGAAGTCGGCCCGGACCAGCCCCTCGCAGGACGCCGCCTCGAAGGCGGCCACCGCGAGCTCCTGGACCCGGCGGGTCTGCTCCTCGGTGAGCGGCGCGGGCACGATGCCGTCCGCCGCGTCGATGTACTTCGCCTCGAAGTCGTAGAAGGCGTGGGAGGAGACCGGCGGGATCTCGGCGGGCACGCTGGCGCGCGGCCCGTCCTCGTACTCCAGCACCCCGCACTCGATCTCGCGGCCGCGCAGCAGCGCCTCCACGATGACCTTCGGATCGTGGCGCCTGGCCTCCTCGACGGCCGCGTCCAGGTCATCCGGGCCCTCGACCTTGCTGATGCCGAAGGACGAGCCGGCGCGCGCGGGCTTCACGAAGAGCGGCCAGCCGTGCTCCTCGGCGAACTCCACGATCCTCTGGCGGGCGGCGGCGGGTTCCCGCTCCCAGGCCCGGGGGCGGATCACCTCGTACGGGCCGACGGGCAGCCCGAAGGAGACGAACACCCGCTTCATGTACTCCTTGTCCATGCCCACGGCGGAGGCGAGCACCCCGGCGCCCACGTACGGCACCCCGGAGAGCTCCAGCAGCCCCTGGAGGGTGCCGTCCTCGCCGTACGGGCCGTGCAGCATGGGGAAGACGACGTCGACGTCGCCCAGTGCCTTGGGCACCGCCCCCGGCTCGCTGTAGACGACCTCGCGGTTCCCCGGGTCGACCGGGAGGACGACCGAGCCCTCGCTGGACTCGGCGAGCCGTTCGACGCTGGGCAGCTCGCGGTTGGCGATGGCCATCCGCTCGGGCTCGTCGGCGGTCAGCGCCCAACGGCCGTCCGTGGTGATGCCGATCGGCAGCACGTCGTACTTCTCGCGGTCGATGGCGCGCAGCACGGCACCGGCGGTGACCACCGAGATGGCGTGCTCGGAGCTGCGGCCGCCGAAGACGACGGCGACGCGCGGCTTCCGCCGCTCGCCTCCGGAGGAAGCCGGGACAGGGCGTGGGGAAGGGGTCTGGCTGCTCATATCGCGTTGAGGTTACCTTGCGGTCCGCGTGGCGTCAGTGCCGCTCGGCCTTGGCGCTGCGGGACATCAGCTCTTTGAGTGCGACAAGGGGCTGTTTGCCGTCGTGCACGATCTCGACGACGGTCTCGGTGATGGGCATGTCGACGTCATGGCGGCGGGCGAGATCCAGCACCGACTCGCACGACTTGACACCCTCCGCGGTCTGCTTGGTGACCGCGATGGTCTCCTCCAGTGTCATCCCGCGGCCCAGGTTGGTGCCGAAGGTGTGGTTGCGGGAGAGCGGGGAGGAGCAGGTGGCGACGAGGTCGCCCATGCCCGCCAGGCCCGCGAAGGTGTGCGCGTCGGCGCCCATCGCCAGGCCCAGCCGGGTCGTTTCGGCGAGGCCGCGGGTGATGAGCGACGCCTTGGTGTTGTCGCCGAGCCCCATGCCGTCGGCGATGCCCACGGCCAGCGCGATGACGTTCTTCACCGCGCCGCCCAGCTCGCAGCCGACCACGTCGGTGTTGGTGTACGGGCGGAAGTACGCGGTGTGGCAGGCGGTCTGGAGGCGGCGGGCCACGCTCTCGTCGGGGCAGGCCACCACGGAGGCGGCGGGCTGCCGGGCGGCGATCTCCTTGGCGAGGTTGGGCCCGGTGAGCACCGCGACGCGCTCCGCGGGCGCCTTGGCGACCTCCTGGACGACCTCGCTCATCCGCTTGGCCGTGCCGAGTTCGACGCCCTTCATCAGGGAGACCAGCACGGTGTCGGCGGCGAGCAGCGGGGCCCACTCGGAGAGGTTGCCGCGCAGCGTCTGGGAGGGCACGGAGAAGACGGTGAACTCCGCGCCGGCCGCGGCCTCGGCCGGGTCGGTGGTGGCCCGCACGCCGTCGGGGAGCCGCACCCCGGGGAAGTAGTCGGGATTGCCGTGGCCGGTGTTGATGGCCTCGACGACCCCGGGCCGGCGCCCCCACAGCGTCACCTCGCACCCCGCGTCGGCGAGCACCATCGCGAAGGCGGTGCCCCAGGAGCCGGTGCCGAAGACGGCGCAGCGCGTCACTTGCTCTCCTCATCGGCCAGCGGGAGCGGCGGGCCGTCGGTGCCGGACCGGGTGGGCCGGTCGTGCCTCTGAACGGGCGCCGGTTCGCCGCGAACCTCGGAGAGGAGCTCGGTGACGGCGTCCATGATGGTGTCGGTGGCCGCCCTGAGGACCTCCGCGGTGGGCTCCTGGCCGTAGAACTCGGACAGGTCCACCGGCGGGCCGGCGTGCACCTTGAGCGTCTTACGGGGGAAGAGGCGGACCCGCTTCTCCTTGGCGTAGGGCGGCACGGCCTCGTTGGCGCCCCACTGGGCGACGGGGATGACCGGCGCCTTGGTGAGCAGCGCGACCCGCGCGGCGCCGGTCTTCCCGCGCATGGGCCACATGTCCGGGTCGCGGGTGAGGGTGCCCTCGGGGTAGAAGGCCACGCACTCCCCCTTGTTGATGGCGTCCACGGCGGACCGGAAGGCGTTGGCGGCGTCGGTGGACTCGCGGTAGACGGGGATCTGGCCGGTGCCGCGGAGCATGGTGCCCACGAAGCCGCCTCGGAAGAGGGCGGCCTTGGCGAGGAAGCGCGGCACCCTTCCGGTGTTGTACTGGAAGTGCGCGTAGGAGAGCGGGTCGAGATACGAGTTGTGGTTGATCGCGGTGATAAATCCACCGTCGGCGGGAATGTGCTCCATTCCGTGCCAGTCCCGCTTGAACAGAACCACCAGCGGGGGTTTGCACAAGACCGCTGCCATGCGGTACCAGAAGCCGATTCTGCGGCCGGACACTCGGAACATCCTCTCTTGGACCCTGCTGACCTGCTGGCTTGCTGTCGTCCCCGGCAGCCGCACAAGTGTCGCTCCAGGCACCCCGTCTGTCGAGAACACCGTAACCCCGCACGTCTCCGGCGAGCCGGGCAGCAGGTCAGAATGAGGCCCGTGGGAAGAAACGGAGCCCCTGTGACCTGGACCCTCGTGGTGCCGCTGAAGCCCCTGGCACGGGCCAAGACCAGGCTCTCCGACGCCGCGGGGGACGGTCCGCGTGCCTCGCTCGCCCTCGCGTTCGCCCAGGACACGGTGGGCGCGGCGCTGGCGAGCCGGTGGGTGCGGGAGGTGACCGTCGTCACCGACGACCCGCTCGCCGGACGTGAGCTGTCGGCCCTCGGCGCCCGGATCCTGCCCGACTCCCCGGGGCTCGGACTGAACGCGGCGCTGGCGCACGGCGCCCGCGCGGTCCGCGAGGAGCGCCCCGGGGCCGCCGTGGCGGCGCTCAACGCCGATCTCCCGGCGCTGCGGACGGTGGAGCTCGACCTGGTGCTCGAGGCCGCCGCCGACTTCTCACGCGCCTTCCTGGCAGACGCCGCGGGGGTGGGCACCACACTGCTCTCGGCGGCGCCCGGCGCCGAGCTGGCGCCCGCCTTCGGGGGCCCGTCACGGGACCGGCACCGGGCGTCGGGGGCGCGGGAGATCGAGCTGGCGGGGGTGGACTCGGTACGGCGCGACGTGGACACGGCCGGGGATCTGCGCGCGGCGGTGGCCCTGGGCGTGGGCTCCCACACCAGGGCTAGGCTGGCGGACATGCAGGGAACCGCCTATACGTACGACCCCGAGACCCGCGCCGGCAGCGTGCTGCTGGACGACGGCACCCCGCTGCCGTTCGACACCGCGGCCTTCGACGCCGGGGGGCTGCGGATGCTGCGCCCGGGGCAGCGGGTGCGGATCGAGGTGGCGGGCGAGGGCGAGCAGCGCCGGGTCGTCTTCGTCACGCTGCAGACCTTCTGAGCGCCGCGCGGCTCCGCGCCCGGCGGAGAAATCCGAGCGCCACGGAGATTCCGAGCGCCACGGAGGTTCTGGGCGCGAACCCCTGCGACACCGGGCGCCGACAAACACCGCGGGCCGGGCTCCCTCGGGGAGCCCGGCCCGGCGCGGATGCGGTGGGGCGCCTGAGCGCCGCCGGCTAGCGCTTCCTGGCGGTGGTCTTCTTCGCGGTGGTCTTGCGGGCGCTCGTCTTGCGCGCCGGGGCCTTCTTCGCCGCGGCCTTGGCGGGTGCCTTCTTGGCCGCGGCCTTCTTGGCGGTGGTCTTCTTCGCCGCCGCCTTGGCCGGCGCCTTCTTGGCGGCGGCGGCCTTCTTCGCGGCGGGTGCCTTCTTCGCAGGAGCCTTCTTGGCGGTCGCCTTCTTGGCCGCGGCCTTCTTCGCCGCCACCTGGAGGCTGCCCTTGGGGGCCTTCTTCACGGCGACCTCGCCGCCGCGCGGGAGCTTCTTGGAGCCGCTCACCAGATCCTTGAAGCCCTGACCGGGGCGGAAGCGGGGCACCGAGGTCTTCTTGACCCGCACGCGCTCCCCGGTCTGCGGGTTACGGGCGTACCGGGCGGGCCGCTCCACCTTCTCGAACGAACCGAATCCAGTGACCGAAACTCGCTCCCCGGTGACGACCGCCCGGACGATGGCGTCCAGGACGGCGTCTACGGCATCGGCGGCCTGCTGACGGCCGCCGACCTTGTCGGCAATCGCTTCTACGAGCTGCGCCTTGTTCACGTCTTCCCCTTCGGAGGCATTGCCAGAATCAATGTGTTCAAGCCTTTTCGCACGTTAGGCAGATATATACCGCAAATCAAACACGAAACGGGCTAATCACCCTTGTGCCGCAACGCACTCGATCGTCACGGACTTCCGTCGGTGTCGGGATCTTCGGGGAAACGCCCCTCGTCGAGGTCGTTCATGAACCGCTCCAGACGCGTTGCCGCGTCTGCGAGATCGTGTTTCGCCGCTGAGGTCATGACCAGCAGCTTCCGGGACAGCGCCATCCGTACGCCCTCCGGGACTTGCAGTGCGCGCACCTTTGCGTGCGCTTCCTTGAGCCGGTCGGCGACGATGCCGTAGAGCTCGAGTTGGCCGTCGCGTTCCATGCACTGATTGTGCCATCTGAGGCGAGTTGTCGCTTCACGGGGCCTCAACATGCCGATGCGCCGCCGGTCCGAGGACCGGCGGCGCATCTTGCCAAACCCGCTCTGCACAGGGAGAACCGGGGGGTCAGACCTCCACGGTGCTGGGCTTGTAGGAGGGGCGACGCGCCTCGTACGAGGCGATCGAGTCCTCCTCCCTGAGGGTGAGACTGATGTCGTCCAGGCCCTCCAGGAGTCGCCACCGGGCATTCTCGTCAAGCTCAAAATCAGCCGTGATGCCCTCGGCCCGGACCTGGCGCTCGACGAGGTCCACGGTGACCTCCGCGGTGGGGTCCGCCTCGACCAGCTTCCACAGCCGGTCCACGGTCTCCTGCGGCAGGACGACGGTCAGCAGCCCGTTCTTGAGCGAGTTGCCCCGGAAGATGTCGGCGAAGCGGGGGGAGATGACGGCCTTGAAGCCGTAGTTCTGCAGCGCCCACACCGCGTGCTCGCGCGAGGAGCCGGTGCCGAAGTCGGGACCGGCCACCAGAACCGTTCCACCCTTGTGCTCGGCCTTGTTGAGCACGAACTCCGGGTCCTTGCGCCACGCCTCGAAGAGGCCGTCCTCGAAGCCGTCGCGGGTGACCTTCTTGAGCCAGTGCGCCGGGATGATCTGGTCCGTGTCCACGTTGCTGCGGCGCAGCGGGACGGCCCGGCCGGTGTGCGTGGTGAATGCTTCCATGACTGCTCAGGCCCCCACGGGAGTCGATACGGCGGCGTCGGACAGGTCGGCGGGCGAGGCCAGATGGCCCAGCACCGCGGTGGCGGCGGCGACCTGCGGCGAGACCAGGTGGGTCCGGCCTCCCTTGCCCTGCCGGCCCTCGAAGTTGCGGTTGGACGTGGACGCCGACCGCTCCCCGGGGGCGAGCTGGTCGGGGTTCATGCCCAGGCACATCGAGCAGCCCGCGTGCCGCCATTCGGCCCCCGCGGCGGTGAACACCTTGTCCAGCCCCTCCTCGACGGCCTGGAGGGCGACCCGCACCGAGCCGGGGACCACCAACATCCGTACGCCGTCGGCCACCGCACGGCCGGACAGCACCGAGGCGGCGGAGCGCAGGTCCTCGATCCGCCCGTTGGTGCAGGAGCCGACGAAGACCGTGTCCACCTTGATGTCGCGCAGCGGCTGACCGGCCGTCAGACCCATGTACTCCAGGGCCTTCTCGGCGGCGTAGCTCTCGCTGGCGTCCTCGAAGGAGGCCGGGTCCGGTACCGACTCCGACAGCGGCGCGCCCTGGCCGGGGTTGGTGCCCCAGGTGACGAACGGGGCGAGTTCGGAGGCGTCGATGACGACCTCACGGTCGAAGGCGGCGTCGTCGTCGCCGCGCAGGGTGCGCCAGTACGCGACGGCGGCGTCCCAGTCGGCGCCCTGGGGGGCGTGCGGGCGGCCCTCCAGATAGGCGAAGGTCGTCTCGTCCGGGGCGATCATGCCCGCGCGGGCGCCCGCCTCGATGGACATGTTGCACACGGTCATCCGGGCCTCCATCGAGAGCTTCTCGATGGCGGAGCCGCGGTACTCGATCACATAGCCCTGGCCGCCGCCGGTGCCGATCTTCGCGATGATCGCCAGGATCAGGTCCTTGGCGGTGACGCTCTCGGGCAGCTCACCCTCGACGGTGATCGCCATGGTCTTGAACGGCGCGAGCGGCAGCGTCTGGGTGGCCAGCACATGCTCGACCTGGCTGGTGCCGATGCCGAACGCGAGCGCGCCGAAGGCGCCGTGGGTCGAGGTGTGGCTGTCACCGCAGACCACGGTCGTCCCCGGCTGGGTCAGTCCCAGCTGCGGTCCCACCACGTGGACGACGCCCTGCTCGACATCGCCGAGCGGGTGCAGCCGGACACCGAACTCCGCGCAGTTCTTGCGCAGCGTCTCCAACTGGGCGCGGGAGACGGGGTCCGCGATCGGCTTGTCGATGTCGAGGGTGGGGGTGTTGTGGTCCTCGGTCGCGAGGGTGAGATCGGTACGACGGACCGTGCGGCCGGCCTTGCGCAGGCCGTCGAACGCCTGCGGGCTGGTCACCTCGTGCAGCAGATGCAGATCGATGAAGAGCAGGTCAGGCTCGCCTTCGGCGCGCCGGACGACATGGTCGTCCCAGACCTTCTCCGCGAGTGTCCGTCCCATCGCATTCCCTCCGACCGGCGCCAGTGCCGGCCCAAAACTCGAGTCGAGAGCGTGCCCTGGTCCGCGGGCCCGCCATTTACAGGGTGGGGGGTATCCCGGGAAATTGAACTTGCGTTTCACAGTGTGAGACGCGAGTATCGTCCCATGGACAACACTAGCGGTGTCGGCGTTCTCGACAAGGCGGCTCTGGTTCTGAGCGCCCTTGAGTCCGGTCCGGCCACCCTCGCCGGGCTGGTCGGGGCGACCGGCCTCGCCCGCCCGACGGCGCACCGGCTGGCGGTGGCACTCGAGCACCACCGGATGGTGGCACGTGACATGCAGGGGCGCTTCATTCTGGGCCCCCGCCTGGCCGAGCTGGCGGCGGCCGCGGGCGAGGACCGGCTGCTCGCCACGGCCGGGCCCGTACTCACCCATCTCCGGGACGTGACCGGCGAGAGCGCGCAGCTCTACCGGCGCCAGGGAGACATGCGCATCTGTGTCGCCGCGGCCGAGCGGCTGTCCGGACTGCGGGACACCGTGCCGGTCGGCTCCACACTCCCCATGAAGGCCGGCTCGGCCGCCCAGGTGCTGATGGCCTGGGAAGAGCCCGAGCGGCTGCACCGCGGACTCCAGGGGGCCCGCTTCACCGCCACGGCCCTGTCGGGCGTACGGCGGCGGGGCTGGGCCCAGTCGATCGGCGAGCGGGAGCCCGGCGTGGCGTCCGTCTCCGCACCCGTACGCGGCCCGTCCAACCGCGTGGTCGCCGCCGTCTCGGTCTCCGGACCGATCGAGCGGCTGACCCGCCACCCGGGCCGCATGCACGCCCAGGCGGTCATCGACGCGGCGGCCCGCCTGACGGACGCCCTCCGCCGGGGCAACTGATGAGCGCCTTACGGCGCCCTGCTACGCCTTGTTCAAGCTCAGCCGGTCGGCCGCACGGTCCCCGCGGCGGCCGACCGGGACGACTCCGGAGGCCTGACCCAGACCGAACGCCGGCATGTTGATGTAGACCGCCTCGTGCGCCCCGGCCGGTACGACATAGGTCTCGTGCCAGAAGCCGACCTTGCCCTTGCCCTCCCGCAGCCTGCGGTTGAACGCCGCCCAGGCGGGACGGTGCTCCTTGTCCTGGGCCACCGAGTACTCCAGCAGCCGCTCGTGCGAGTCCCAGTACTGGACCACGTACAGCACCCGCGGCGCGCCGAACAGCACCTGATAGCCCAGCATCCCGCTCTCCCCGTCCCGCGACAGCTCGCGGAGCATCCGTGGCATCGCCCGGAAGACCGGCAGCCAGCTCCGCAGCGCACGGAAGCGGTTGATGCGCATACCGATCAGGAAGACGGTGACCTCCCCCTCGGCCTCGGCGGTCATACGGCCGGCCAGCAGCTCGGTACCCATGGTGATCCCCTCGTTCCCCACGTACGGGATAGACTTGGATAGCGGCGCTATCCAGTTCTTAGATAGTGCCACTCTCCAACGGAAGGTGCAACAGGGATGCGACTGGCGGAGCTCAGCGAGCGCAGCGGAGTGCCCACCGCGACGATCAAGTACTACCTGCGCGAGCGGCTGCTGCCGCCGGGAGAGCGGATCACCGCCACCCAGGCCGAGTACGGCGAGGAGCATCTGCGCAGACTGCGGCTGGTGCGCTCGCTGATCCAGGTCGGCCGGATGCCGGTGGCCACGGCACGCGAGGTGCTGGCGGCCGCCGAGGACGAGTCGCTCAGCCAGAACACCCGGATGGGAGCCGCGATCTGGGCACTGCCGCACGGCCCCGAGCCCGACGAGGACGATCCGCACGCGGCGCGCGCCCGTGCGCAGGTGGACACCGTGCTGGGGCGGATGGGCTGGTCCTACGGCCAGGAGCTGGGCGACACCTCCCCCGCCTACCGGATGCTGGTGGCGGCCGTGGCCTCCCTGGACCGCCTGGGGTACCCCCATGACACCGAGCATCTGCTGGTGCACGCCCGGCTGGCGGGCGAACTGGCCGTCGCCGACCTGGACCTGGTGGAGACCTACGACACCCCGCCGGAGCGGGTCGAGGCGGTGGTGGCCCTGACGGTGCTCTATGAACCGGTGCTGCTCAGCCTGCGGCGGCTCGCACAAACCGAGGAATCCGGCCGTCGCTTCGAGGAGTGATCAGGGGCCGGGGGAAACGACCTGGACACGAAAAAGCCCCCCGCTGACGCGGAGGGCTTTTCGCTGGTACCCCCGACCGGATTCGAACCGGCGCTACCGCCTTGAGAGGGCGGCGTGCTAGGCCGCTACACAACGGGGGCCTGAATCAGCACAGGTGCTGCGCTGGGCTACCAGGACTCGAACCTAGACTAAATGAACCAGAATCACTCGTGCTGCCAATTACACCATAGCCCATGGTATAGACCAGTACCCCCGACCGGATTCGAACCGGCGCTACCGCCTTGAGAGGGCGGCGTGCTAGGCCGCTACACAACGGGGGCCCTAGCGATCTCCATCTCGCGAAGAGACTCGCGAAGAGATCCGTACCCCCGACCGGATTCGAACCGGCGCTACTGCCTTGAGAGGGCAGCGTGCTAGGCCGCTACACAACGGGGGCTTGGTCCTGCTTTGATCAAGAGACCCACCGGACATCCGGGAGATCTCTTGCTGGGGTACCAGGACTCGAACCTAGACTAAGTGAACCAGAATCACTCGTGCTGCCAATTACACCATACCCCACCAAAACGCCACCCCCGTAAGGGGTTTTGTTTGGTTTGCGCCTCCGGTCCGACCTCTCGGCGGCCCGTCCGGCGCAGGAAGAACATTACCCGATGGTGGACGGCCCACCAAAACGGGTATCACCGCGAGTGGCGCCGCCTCACGGGCGCGAGCGGCGCCTCACGCACCTACCCGGCCAGCTTCGCCAGCGCCGCGTCGACCCGGGCCAGCGTGCGCTCACGGCCCAGGACCTCCAGGGACTCGAACAGCGGCAGCCCGACCGTGCGCCCGGTGACCGCGACGCGCAGTGGCGCCTGGGCCTTGCCCAGCTTCAGGCCGTGCTCCTCACCTGCCGCGAGGACCGCGGCCTTCAGGGTCTCGGCGTCCCAGTCCGCCTCGGCGAGCCGGGTGCGGACCGAGGCCAGGAGCGCGTCCGCGCCCGGCTTCATCGCCTTGGCCCAGGACGCCTCGTCCGCCACCGGCTGGTCGAGGAAGAGGAAGTCCACGTTCGCCGTGATGTCGGACAGGACCGTCAGCCGGGTCTGGGCCAGCGGGGCCAGCGCCTCGAAGGCGGCCGCGTCGAAGGCCTCCGGGGCCCACGGCGCGTGCGGGGCCTTCAGCCAGGGCTCGCACGCCTCGATGAACGCCTTCACATCCAGCAGCCGGATGTGGTCCGCGTTGATCGCCTCGGCCTTCTTGAGGTCGAAGCGCGCCGGGTTGGCGTTCACCGCCGAGATGTCGAACGCCTCGACCATCTCCTCCAGCGAGAAGACGTCCCGGTCGGCGGAGAGCGACCAGCCCAGCAGGGAGAGGTAGTTGAGCAACCCCTCGGGGAGGAAGCCGCGCTCCCGGTAGAGGTTCAGCGAGGCCTGCGGATCGCGCTTGGAGAGCTTCTTGTTGCCCTCGCCCATGACATACGGGAGGTGGCCGAAGGCGGGCACCGTGCCGCCGCCCACACCGATCTCGGCGAGCGCGCGGTAGAGCGCGATCTGCCGCGGAGTGGAGGAGAGCAGGTCCTCGCCGCGCAGTACGTGCGTGATCTCCATCAGCGCGTCGTCGACGGGGTTGACCAGCGTGTAGAGGGGTGCGCCGTTGGCCCGCACGATCCCGTAGTCCGTGACGTTCTCAGGGGCGAAGGTCAGCTCACCGCGCACCAGGTCGGTGAAGGTGATCGGCTCGTCCGGCATCCGGAAGCGCACGATCGAGGCGCGCCCCTCGGCCTCGTACCCGGCGATCTGCTCGGCGGTCAGGGTGCGGCACTTCCCGTCGTAGCCGGAGGGCCGGCCGGCCTTGCGGGCCGCCTCGCGGCGCTCCTCCAGCTCCTCGGCGGTGCAGTAGCAGCGGTAGGCGCGGCCCGCCTCCAGCAGCTTCTCCGCGACCTCGCGGTAGAGGTCCATCCGCTGCGACTGACGGTAGGGCGCGTGCGGACCGCCGGCCTCGGGGCCCTCGTCCCAGTCGAAGCCCAGCCAGCGCATGGCGTCCAGCAGCTGGGTGTAGGACTCCTCGGAGTCGCGCGCGGCGTCGGTGTCCTCGATGCGGAACACCAGGGTGCCGCCGTGGTGACGGGCGTAGGCCCAGTTGAACAGGGCCGTGCGGACCAGGCCGACATGGGGGTTGCCGGTCGGCGAGGGACAGAAACGAACCCGCACGGGGGCGGAGGAGGATGCGCTAGCCACGCTTGATCACCTTGTTGGTGAGAGTGCCGATGCCTTCGATGGTGACGGCGACCTCGTCGCCGACGGAGAGCGGGCCGACGCCCGCCGGGGTGCCGGTGAGCACGACGTCGCCGGGGAGCAGCGTCATCGCCTCGGTGATGTGCACGATCAGGTCCTCGATCGGGCGCACCATCTCGCTCGTACGGCCGAGCTGACGCTGCTCACCGTTGACGGTGCACATGATGCCGAGGTCGCCGGCGCGCGTCAGGTCGATATCGGTCTCCACCCAGGGGCCCAGCGGGCAGGAGGCATCGAAGCCCTTGGCCCGCGCCCACTGCTTCTCGCGCCGCTGGGCGTCCCGGGCCGTGATGTCGTTGCCGCAGGTGTAGCCGAGGATGACGTCCTGGACGCGGTCGCGCGGAACCTCACGGCACATCCGTCCGATGACCACGGCCAGCTCGGCCTCGTAGTGCACCTCGGAGGAGAAGGAGGGGTACGCGACGGGGTCGCCGGGGCCGACCACGGAGGTGGACGGCTTGAAGAAGACGACCGGGACGTCGGGGACCTCGTTGCCCAGCTCCGCCGCGTGCTCGGCGTAGTTGCGCCCGATTCCGACGACCTTGTTCGGCAGGACGGGCGGCAGCAGCCGGACCTTGCTCAGGGGGACCTTCTGGCCCGAGCGCTCGAATTCGGCGAAGGGGTGACCCTTGATGATGTCGATGACGGGGCCGTCCGGATCGGACGGTTCGCCCTCCACCACGCCGAAGGCGACGTTGCCGTCGATGGAGAATCTGGCGATGCGCACGGGAAGCCCTGGCTCCTGACTGAACTCGCTGGAGACTGACGCCCCAGGCTATCGCTCCGCGTCCCGCGCGCCGCCGTCCCGCCTGCCGGGGTGGTGGCGCCCACCACGGCCCCGGGGGTCAGTTGCCCGGGGTCTCGGTCAGCACGGTGCGCTTGGGGTTCGCGGTCCGGTTGGGCAGATCGACGCGGTGCTCCGGCCGCTCCTCGGGCGCGCCGGTGTCCTCGACCTCCTCGGCGATGTCCTTGGCGTCCTTGAGCTCTTGGACGTCCTTGACATGGGCCAGGGTGGTGCGCCGCGGGTTGGCTATGGAGTGGAACATCATCGTCGTCTTCACTGGGGTGTACGCCTCGCTCTTGTCGTTCGTTCCGGCCGTGTAAAGCGTCAGGCTAGAGGCGGCCTTGCCCATGGATTCGCAGGAAAAGTCGCCGCCAGCATGTGATATTGCTCACGAACGATCAGGCAAATGCGACATAGAAGACAGTTACCTAATCGCGCTAAACGGACATCGCCTACCTGAACCTGACGTTCCGCTCTTGATCATCGCTAGCCGGACACCAGGTCGCGCGATTCGATTCGTACCCGAAAGTCCGCTATCGCCGACATGGCTTTCTACGTCCCGTAATAAAGTCCGCACTGAGCGTCACGCGCATCACAGCCTTATCCATTGCCCTTGTTGCAGCATCCGGCACTGTGCTGGAATTCCCGGGACCGCCGCGGGAATCACCGGCGCGCACGGGGGCGCAACGATCAGAGGCGCCGAGCGGCGGGGGCGCCTCTTCTCGACACGAAAGGATGCGCGCCGGTCACTCACGACCGACAGGGGGGATCGCGGTCCCCCACGACTCGACACCGCTCCGCCGCTCAAGCCGGTGGGGCGCCTGGTCCAGAGGTTGCGACGCTAGTGCAGGGACGTTTCAAGAGGGATGGTATGGGGGCTCCCCAGGCCCGCCAGGGCCGAGGGGAAGCTTCGGCGGACCCGGAGCCGCGCGGCGCGGCCGACCGCGGCGCCACGCCCCAGCGCGCCCAGGTGAGCAACGGCAGGACGCTGGGCGATCAGAGCCCCGACGCCGGTGCGCAGAGCGCTACCCGGATCAGTGCGCCCAGCGGCGGTGGTGGCGGCGGAGATGCCACGGAGCCGCCGGTCAAGGCGAAGCCCTCCGGCCCCACCGGGCCCGGCAGTCGCATGGCCCTGCGCAACTGGCGCATCAGCACCCGACTGGTCTCCCTGCTCGCGCTCCCGGTGGTCGCCGCGACCACGCTGGGGGCGCTGCGCATCGAGGGCTCGCTGGACAACATCCAGCAGCTGGACCAGATGAAGCTGCTCACCGAGATGACGCAGCAGGCCACCCAGCTGGCCAGCGCGCTCCAGGAGGAGCGCGACAAGTCGGCCGGTCCGCTGGCGGGCAAGGGCAACGACAAGGACGACCGGGTCGTCTCCACCCGCGAGGACACCAACCGCTCGATCGCGGCGTTCCGCGAGGCCACCCACCAGATCGACCCCGGTGACCAGTCGCTGGCCGGTGTGCAGTCCACGCTCGTCAACATCGACCGTCAGCTCGGCAAGATCAACGAGGTCCGGGACACGGCCTACGACAACAGCCAGTACTACTCGCTGACGGTCCAGAACTACAACGAGCTGATCAACTCGTTGCTGTCGCTCTCCCAGGACATGGCGCAGGCGACCAGCAACCGCGCGATGATCAACAACACCCGCGCGCTCGCCACCTTCTCCTCCGCGAAGGAGTACGCCTCCATCCAGCGCGCGCTCATCAGCGCCGCTCTCGCCGACCCCAAGGGCGCCGACTTCTCCGCCAACGACCGCCGCTTCGCCAGGACCGCGGTGGACAAGGAGAACGAGGCGCTCGGCCGCTTCAAGCAGATCCGCCAGGGCAACTCCGAGGACCTGCTCGAACCGCTGGACAGCCGCCCGGACATCAAGGCGGCGACCATGTACGCCGACCGCGCGGTGCGCGACCCCGAGGGGCTCAAGGCGGAGAAGCGGACCGATCTTGACTGGTACGACCAGGACAGTATCAAGATCGAAGAGATGGGCAAGATCGAGCAGACGCTGCTCAGCGAGATGCAGCAGAAGGCCCGTGAGCTCCGCGACTCCGCCCAGCAGGACGCGATCATCAACGGTGCGCTGATCCTGCTGGTCCTCGGCGTCTCCCTGGTCGGCGCCTTCGTCGTCGCCCGCTCCATGGTCCGCTCGCTGCGCCGCCTCCAGGACACCGCGCAGGAGGTCTCCCAGAAGCGGCTGCCCGAACTGGTCAAGCAGCTCTCCGAGTCCGACCCGCAGGATGTGGACACCTCCGTCGAGTCCGTCGGCGTGCACAGCCGGGACGAGATCGGAAAAGTGGCCACGGCCTTCGACGACGTGCACCGCGAGGCGGTCCGGCTCGCCGCCGAGCAGGCGCTGCTGCGGGGCAACGTCAACGCGATGTTCACCAACCTCTCGCGCCGCAGCCAGGGCCTCATCCAGCGCCAGCTCTCGCTCATCTCCGAGCTGGAGAGCCGCGAGGCCGACCCGGACCAGCTCTCCTCGCTGTTCAAGCTGGACCACCTCGCCACCCGTATGCGCCGTAACGGCGAGAACCTCCTGGTCCTCGCGGGCGAGGAGCCGGGCCGCCGGTGGACCCGCCCGGTGCCGCTGGTGGACGTGCTCCGCGCGGCCGCCTCCGAGGTGGAGCAGTACGAGCGCATCGAGCTCAGCTCGGTCCCCGCGACCGAGGTCGCCGGCCGGGTCGTCAACGACCTCGTCCACCTGCTCGCCGAGCTGCTGGAGAACGCCACCTCCTTCTCCTCGCCGCAGACCAAGGTCAAGGTCACCGGTCACGCGCTGCCCGACGGGCGGGTGCTGGTCGAGATCCACGACACCGGTATCGGGCTCTCGCCCGAGGACCTGGCGGCGATCAACGAGCGGCTGGCCTCCCCGCCCACCGTCGATGTGTCGGTCTCCCGGCGCATGGGCCTGTTCGTGGTCGGCCGCCTCTCGCTGCGCCACGGCATCCGCATCCAGCTCCGGCCGTCCGACTCGGGCGGTACGACGGCGCTGGTCATGCTGCCGGTCGATGTCGCCCAGGGCGGTCGGAAGCCGGCCCCGCAGGCCGCCGGCGGCCAGGCGGGCCAGGGCGGACCGGGCGCCGGCAACGGCGGTGCCCAGGGCGGCGGCGCGGGACTGCTCGGCTCGGCGCCCTCGCGGCGCCAGGTCCCGGGCTCCGGTTCACGCGCCGCGCTGCCGGGCAACGGCGGCGGCAGCGGACTGCCGACCCGGCCGGTCGGCGCGGGTGCGGGCCCCTCGGGCGGCGCCCCGTCCGGCGGCACCAACTTCTTCGAGGGCGGACGGCCTCCCGGACCCCGGACCAACGCCCCCTCCGGTCCCGGCGGTCAGCAGGGCGGCCCCGGCGCCCCCTCCGGTCGTCCCCCGCTGCCGACCCGCAGCGAGAACCCGACCGTCGCCCCGCCGACCGGTGCCCCGGCCCGCGCCGACGGGGGCGACCAGGGCGGCCGCCCGCAGCTGCCCACCCGCGGCCCCGCGCCCGAGCTTCCGGCCCCCACGCAGCCCGGCACCAGCTGGGGCGCGCGCCGCGCGTCCGGCGAGGACGACTGGCCGGGCGCGCCGCGCGACGCCGGGGACACCCCGCGCGGGCACGAGGAGTACGAGTCCACCGGCCAGTTCGCCCGTCCGGAGCTCGGCGGTCCGTCGGAGCGGCGCGATCCGTTCGGCAACCGCGGCCCCGGCGACACCGGCGAGCTGCCGCAGCTGACCGACGGCCCCAGCATGTTCGAGCCGCGCCGCGCGCCCAACGGGCCGCAGGCCGGGCAGGGGCTGTCCGACACCGGCCAGTTCAACCGCCCCGACTACGGCCGCGGTCCGGGCGACACCGGAGAGTTCGCCCGTCCGGACCTCGGCCAGGGCCCCGGCGACACCGGTGAGTACGCCCAGCCCCGGTTCGAGGACGCCGCCCCGCGCGGCGGCCGCGGCCCGGGTGACACGGGCGAGTTCCCGCGTCCGAACATGGGCGGCCCCGGCGACACCGGTGAGTTCCCCCGCCCGAACATGGGCGGCCCCGGCGACACCGGCGAATTCCCCCGCCCGGACATGAGCGGCACCGGCGGGTACGCGCTGCCCCCGGAGTCCCAGGGCGAGTCCGACCGGCGCACGAACGACCCGCTGCCGCCCGCCGCCGGTCCCGGCGACGGCCGTACCCCGATCTTCGACACCATCGAGTCGACCTGGCAGCACCAGGTCGTGGACCCCGGCAACTCGGGCCCGCGGGACGGGGGCCGGTCGTTCCCGTCCGCGCCCTCCGCGCCCGAGCCCACCCCCGGCCGGCCCGCCTCTGCCGTACCGCCCCCCTCGCCCCGCGAGCCGCAGCCGGCGTCCCAGGGCCCGGGGGACTTCGCCGGATCGGGCGCCGCGGCGGGCCCGGGCGGCGCCGGTCTCAATGGCCGGAGCACGGGTTCCCACTGGCGTACGTCGCCCCACAACGACGAGCGCTGGCGCCGCGCCGAGCAGATCCGCGAACCCGCGGCGGGCGGTATCACGTCGTCCGGGTTGCCACGGCGGGTGCCGCGCGCAAATCTCGTGGAAGGCGCCGCACACCAGCAGCCGCAGCAGCCCGAACGGACTGGGCCGCAGGTGTCTCGCGCGCCCGATGATGTACGCGGAAGGCTGACCAACCTCCGCCGTGGGATCCAGCAGGGTCGCCGGGCCGGTACCGGACTCGACGACAACCATGATCGCGGCATTGGCCCGACTTACCAGCAGGAGCGTTAGTTGAGCCCGATGAGCCAGGCGGCGCAGAATCTGAACTGGTTGATCACCAACTTCGTGGACAACACCCCCGGGGTGTCCCACACGGTGGTGGTCTCCGCCGACGGACTCCTTCTGGCGATGTCCGAAGGCTTCCCCCGTGACCGAGCCGATCAACTGGCGGCGGTGGCCTCCGGCCTGACCTCGCTCACCTCCGGAGCCTCCCGCATCTTCGAAGGCGGCGTGGTCAACCAGACCGTCGTCGAAATGGAACGAGGCTTCCTCTTCATCATGTCGATCTCCGACGGATCCTCCCTCGCCGTGCTCGCACACCCCGACTGCGACATCGGCCTCGTCGGCTACGAGATGGCCCTGCTGGTCGATCGCGCGGGCAACGTCCTCACCCCGGACCTGCGTGCCGAGCTCCAGGGCAGCCTGTTGAACTGATCCAACGACCATCCGACGCCCGCCCGCCCGGCCATACCGCCGGGCGGCCCCCCACCGGCACCGACCGACGGCACCACCGTCACCTTGTTGTCCGACCGGAGGATCCATGACCCCGCCCCCCGCCTCGCCCGGCCCGTACGGCGGCCATCACCAATCGCCGTACGGGGGTGAAGGCGACCAGCCATTGGTGCGCCCCTATGCCATGACCGGTGGCCGGACCCGGCCCCGCTACCAGCTCGCCATCGAGGCGCTGGTCAGCACGACGGCCGACCCCGTGCATCTGCAGGGGCTCCTTCCCGAGCACCAGCGGATCTGCCACCTGTGCCAGGAGGTCAAGTCGGTCGCCGAGGTCTCGGCGCTGCTGAACATCCCCCTTGGTGTGGCACGCATCCTGGTGGCGGACCTGGCGGAGGCCGGCATGGTGGCGATCCACCAGCCCGGGGGCGGTTCGGAAGCGGGCGGCACTCCGGATGTGACACTGCTCGAAAGGGTGCTCAGTGGACTTCGCAAGCTCTAGCGGCGCTCCCCCCTCCCGCGCGACCACCTCGGCGAAGATCGTGGTGGCGGGCGGCTTCGGCGTGGGCAAGACCACGTTCGTCGGCGCGGTCTCGGAGATCAACCCGCTGCGCACCGAAGCCGTGATGACCTCGGCCTCGGCGGGGATCGACGATCTGAGTCACGTCCAGGACAAGACCACGACGACCGTGGCGATGGACTTCGGCCGCATCACGCTCGACGACGACCTGATCCTTTACCTGTTCGGCACGCCCGGTCAGGACCGCTTCTGGTTCATGTGGGACGACCTGGTGCGCGGCGCGATCGGGGCCGTGGTCCTGGTGGACACCCGCCGGCTGGCCGACTGCTTCCCCGCCGTCGACTACTTCGAGAACTCCGGACTGCCCTTCGTCATCGCCCTCAACGGCTTCGAAGGCCAGCAGCCCTACAACCCCGAAGAGGTCCGCGAGGCCCTGCAGATCGGCCCGGACACTCCCATCATCACCACCGACGCGCGCCATCGCAGCGAGGCGAAGAGCGCGCTCATCACGCTGGTCGAGCATGCGCTGATGGCCCGACTCAAGTAGGGGCCGCCGGCCGGAAGTTGTCGGAATTCCGAGGTACGGCGGGCTGTGTCGAACGACACGGCCCGCTCGTCCTTCATAACGTTTCGACAGAGATATGCACCGGCTCTCGACACGGAGCGCGATCGCGCGGCTCCGGTGCGCACTCAAATAGTTCGTTATTCGACATGTCTTAGCCGTAACGCCCCTTTTTTCTCTGGTCCAGACAACGCACTGAGCGCTTTGCGCACTGTTTGGAAAGCACCAGTGCGGCGTGCTGGAATTCGCTGAACTGGGCAGTCAGGGCTCAGCTGGGAACGGCACGAATCAGGTGCCGATGCCGAGAGGTTGTTGGTCGAGTGAGGCGAAGCAAGCCGGACCCCGCGCAAGAGGCGCGAGGGAACTTCACCCCGCCGCCGCGTACAGGCACAGCGGCGTCGCCCGCCGAGGCAGTGGAGCCACCCGCACCCAGTGGTGGCCGGATCTCCCCTCGGAACTGGCGGGTGCGCGGCCGGCTGTACGCGATCCTGCTCATCCCCGTGCTCGTCGCCCTGGTCTTCGGTGGCTTCCAGGTCGCCTCATCGGTCTCCACCTGGAACGAGGCGCGGGACGCCGAGCGCACCGCCCAGGTCGTCCGGGCCGCCACCACCTACGCCCACGCCCTGGTCAACGAGCGCGACCTGACCGCGGGACCGTTGCTCAGCGGCACCAACGAGGCCACGGTGTCCAAGGCCCGGGCCGCCAGCGACGCGGCGAAGAAGGATTTCGACAAGGCCGTCGCCGACATGCCGCAGACGCCCCCCTTGAAACGCCGCCTCAAAGCGTTCAGAGCCAGCGAACCGCAGCTGGCCGCCCTGCGCCGGAACGCCTACACCGACCGCCTCGGCGGGGTGAAGACCGAAGAGGGCTATGTCACCGTCGAGCACGGGCTGACCGAGTTCGCCAATGAACTGGGCCTGGGCACCGGCAATATCACGTCATACGGCCGTACCGTCTACGCGGTATCCCTGGCCAAGGGCGCGGAGTCGCTGCAGCGCTCCATCGGCACCCATCTGCTGGTGAAGCCCGGCCCGTCCGCGACCGACCGCAAGACCCAGCTCACCGCCTTCACCTCGTACGTCTACCTCGAGGGCATCGCGCTCGGGGAGTTCGAGGCCGCCGGTACCCCGCAGGACGTGACCCGGCTCGAGGACACCCTCACGGCGGCGGAGAAGCGTGCGCAGACGCAAATCGCCGAGGCGAAACGGAAGGCCGAGGCGGGCGGGAAGAAGTTCGTGGCACCGCCCGGCATGGACACGATGCTCAAGGCCATGGGCAGCGGTGCCAGTCCCTCCGCGCTGGCCGCCCAGGGGATCACCCCGGACGCCTGGTTCAACGCCTCCACGATCAAGTTCAACGCCTACCGGGACGTCGAGCAGACCCTGGTGAACAAGGCCGTGGACGAGGCGGCGCAGATCTCCTCGGACGCCCGGCGCGATGCGATCGTGAACGGCGCGATCGTGGTGCTGGCGCTCCTCGCCGCCTTCTTCGTGGCCGCCCGGATGGCCCGCTCGATGAGCCATTCGATGCGGCAACTGCGCAACGCCGCCTTCGACGTCGCCGAGAACCGGCTGCCGGCGGTGGTCGGCCAGCTCTCCCGCACCGACCCCGGACGGGTGGACACCCGGGTCAGCTCGATACCGATCAACACCCGGGACGAGATCGGCGAGGTGGCCCGCGCCTTCGACCAGGTGCACCGCGAGGCGATCCGGCTCGCGGCCGAGCAGGCGATGCTCCGCGGCGGCGTCAACGCGATCTTCACCAACCTTTCCAGTCGCAACCAGGGACTGATCGAGCGGCAGCTGACCCTGATCTCCGAACTGGAGAACCGGGAGGCCGATCCGGACCAGCTGGAGCACCTCTTCCGGCTGGACCACCTGGCCACCCGTATGCGGCGCAACGGCGAGAACCTCCTGATCCTCGCGGGCGAGGAGCCCGGCCGGCGCTGGAACCAGCCGGTGCCGCTGATCGACGTGTTGCGGGCCGCCTCCTCGGAGGTGGAGTCCTACGAGCGGATCGAGCTGGCCGGGATCTCCGAGAGCGAGATCCACGGCACCGCGGTGACCGACCTGGTGCACCTCCTGGCCGAGCTGCTGGAGAACGCCACCACCTTCTCCTCCCCGCACACCAAGGTGCGGGTCACCTCGACCCGGCTGCCCGACGGCCGGGTGGTGGTGGAGATCCACGACAAGGGCATCGGCCTGACCGCCGAGGACTTCGCCGACATCAACCACAAGCTGGCCAATCCGCCGACGGTGGACGCCTCGGTGTCCCAGCGGATGGGCCTGTTCGTGGTCGGCCGCCTCGCCGACCGGCACGGCATCCGGGTCCAGCTGCGCCCCTCCGGGGAGCTGGCGGGCACCACCTCGCTGGTGATGCTGCCCGAGGCGATCACTCACGGCGGTGGCGGCGAGGAGCTGCCCCAGGACGACTTCACGGTCTCCCGGATCGTCCCCGAGCCGCAGCCCGCGCCCGTCTACGAGGACGTGGCCGAGCTGTCCTCGCGCACCGCCGCCGAGCTGGGCTTCGACGACTCCGCCTACGAGCGGGACCAGGGGCAGAACCAGTTCCTGGGCCAGTACAGCGGAATGGGGGCCACCCCGCCCGAGCAGGATCCGCGGCATGACCAGGCCGCTTCCGACCCGTTGGCGCAGTCCGGTTACCAGAATTCCGCCTTTACGCAACCGGAAGCGGATTACACAACTCAAACGGAATCCGAACAGCAGCCGTACATCGGCTACAACTCACCCTCTCAGCAGGGAGAGTGGGGCGATTCCGGATCTTTCGAGATGCCCTACGCGTCGCAGTTCGGGACCGAAGCGGAATCAGGACCCAGCGCTCCCGAAGTTTCTCGGGACCGCGTAGAGTTCCACCGTCCGGGCCCTTCCCCGAGCGGAATCCACTCGATGACCGACGCCGGGCTTCCGCGTCGTGACAAGCAGTGGCAGCCGTCCGAGGAGACAGGGGCGCAGGGGATGATCGGGGACCCGACGGCGCCCGTGGCGCCGGAGCGGCCCTATCAGGCTCCCCAGCAGCAGGAGGACGGTGTCCCGTGGCAGTCGGAGAACGACCAGCGCTGGCACCGTGCCGAGCGGCTGCGCGAGCCGAAGGCCGGCGGGGTCACATCGTCCGGCCTGCCCCGCCGGGTGCCCAAGGCCAATCTGGTCGAGGGCGCCGCGGAGCCGACCGGACAGAGCGGCCCCCAGGTCTCCCGCGCCCCGGAGGACGTCCGCGGCAGGCTGAGCAATCTGCGCCGCGGCGTCCAGCGGGGGCGCAACGCGGGATCCGGGACCTCCGGGCGTGACCAGCATGACCAACAGGGCTTCGGCCCCGGCAGCACCTACGATCAGGAGCGTTAGTGTGAGCCCGATGAGCCAGGCGGCGCAGAACCTGAACTGGTTGATCACCAACTTCGTGGACAACACCCCCGGGGTGTCCCACACGGTGGTGGTCTCCGCCGACGGACTCCTTCTGGCGATGTCCGAAGGCTTCCCCCGTGACCGAGCCGATCAACTGGCGGCGGTGGCCTCCGGCCTGACCTCGCTCACCTCCGGAGCCTCCCGCATCTTCGAAGGCGGCGTGGTCAACCAGACCGTCGTCGAAATGGAACGAGGCTTCCTCTTCATCATGTCGATCTCCGACGGATCCTCCCTCGCCGTGCTCGCACACCCCGACTGCGACATCGGCCTCGTCGGCTACGAGATGGCCCTGCTGGTCGATCGCGCGGGCAACGTCCTCACCCCGGATCTCCGCGCGGAATTGCAGGGCAGTCTTCTCAACTAGCAAACATGGAGTGCGTTTCGCGCCACCGCGCCATAGGGTGCGGTGGCGCGACCGGCAAGACAGGCGAGTTGGAGGAGGACACGTGGCAACGCCCCCTAGCGGATATCCGTACGCCCACGGGCAGCCGTCCGAGCAGCGCGGAGAGGGCCCAGTGAAGCGCTACAACTTCCCCTCCACACCCAGCCGCCAGGCCCGCTCTCCACAGCAGCCGGAGCCCCAGCGGGAGCAGCAGCCCCCGCGACGGGAGCCGCAGCGGCACCAGCAACAGCCGTACACGCCCTCCTACGCGCCTCCCGGGCCGTCGGAGGGGTCCTGGTACGACGCGCCGCCCGCGCCCCGTATCGAGCCCGTACAGCCGCCTCAGCGCCCCGCCCCGGAACCTTCCTCCCCCGCGGGCGGTACTCATAACCCTCTGGTGCGCCCGTACGCCATGACTGGGGGCCGGACCCGGCCCCGGTACCAGCTCGCCATCGAGGCGCTGGTACACACCACGGCCGACCCCGCTCAGCTCCAGGGCCAACTGCCCGAGCACCAGCGGATCTGCCACCTGTGCCGCGAGATCAAGTCGGTCGCCGAGATCTCCGCACTGCTCACCATTCCTCTCGGCGTAGCCCGCATCCTCGTAGCCGACCTGGCCGAGGCGGGGCTCGTCGCGATCCATCAGCCCGGCGGCGACGAGACCGCCGGCGGTCAGCCTGACGTGACACTGCTCGAAAGGGTGCTCAGTGGACTTCGCAAGCTCTAGCGGTGCAGCCCGCTCCACCACCTCCGCGAAAATCGTGGTGGCGGGCGGCTTCGGCGTGGGCAAGACCACGTTCGTCGGCGCGGTCTCGGAGATCAACCCGCTGCGCACCGAAGCCGTGATGACCTCCGCCTCGGCGGGGATCGACGATCTCACCCACGCGCCGGACAAGACCACCACCACGGTGGCCATGGACTTCGGCCGCATCACGCTGGACCAGGACCTGATCCTGTATCTGTTCGGCACGCCCGGCCAGGACCGGTTCTGGTTCATGTGGGACGACCTGGTCCGCGGTGCCATCGGCGCGGTCGTCCTGGTGGACACCCGCCGCCTCGCCGACTGCTTCCCGGCGGTCGACTACTTCGAGAACTCCGGGCTGCCGTTCGTCATCGCCCTCAACGGCTTCGACGGGCACCAGCCCTACAACCCCGAAGAGGTCCGCGAGGCCCTGCAGATCGGCCCCGACGCGCCGATCATCACCACCGACGCCCGCCACCGCAGCGAGGCCAAGAGCGCGCTGATCACCCTGGTCGAGCACGCCCTGATGGCCCGGCTGCGCTAGCCGAGGCCGACGGCGGAAGCCAAAATCCCCTGCTCTCCGAAGGAGAACAGGGGATTTGTGCGTTTCAGCGGGCCTTGCCAGGTTCAGCGGGCCCGCTCAGGTGTCCGGGCGGTGTGCGGCCGTCCGGGCACGGCGGCGCCGGTGGGCGCTCAGCCCTGCCAGCTGTGCGGCGCGCTGAACGCCGGGCGGCGCTCCAGACGGCGCCAGCGGGCGGCGCTGCGGCTCGGGCGGGTGGAGCCGGCGGCCCGGTGAGTGCCGGCGGCCGCGCGGGCGAGCAGCACCGCGGTGACCGCGGCCAGCTCCTCGGCGTCGGCGTGACCCTTCTCGACCCGGACCAGGGTGGCCGCCGCCGCGGCGGCGGGATCGGCGATATCGCTGGGTGTGCTCACGGTTTTCTCGTCTCCCTTGTCGCGCGGGTCCCGCGCGAGGTCATGAACGTGCGGGGTTACTGCGGCGGGTTGCCGTGCTTGCGGGACGGCAGGTCGGCGTGCTTGTCGCGCAGCATCGCCAGGGACCGGATGAGGACCTCACGGGTTTCGGACGGGTCGATCACATCGTCGACCAGCCCCCGCTCGGCCGCGTAGTACGGGTGCATCAGCTCGGACTTGTACTCCTTGACCATGCGGGCGCGCATGGCCTCGGGGTCGTCGGCCCCGGCGATCTGACGGCGGAAGATCACGTTGGCGGCGCCCTCGGCACCCATCACCGCGATCTCGTTGGTCGGCCAGGCGTAGGTCAGGTCGGCCCCGATGGACTGGGAGTCCATCACGATGTAGGCGCCGCCGTACGCCTTGCGCAGGATGACGGAGATCCGCGGCACGGTGGCGTTGCAGTACGCGTACAGCATCTTGGCGCCGTGCCGGATGATCCCGCCGTGCTCCTGGTCCACACCGGGCAGGAAGCCGGGCACATCGAGGAAGGTGATCAGCGGGATGTTGAAGGCGTCGCACATCTGGATGAAGCGCGCGGACTTCTCCGACGCCTCGATGTCCAGCACCCCGGCCAGCGACTGCGGCTGGTTGGCGATGATGCCGACCACCTGGCCGTCGAGCCGGGTCAGCGCGCAGATGATGTTGGTCGCCCAGCGCTCGTGGACCTCGAGGTACTCGCCGTCGTCGACGATCTCCTCGATGACCTTGCGCATGTCGTACGGCCGGTTGCCGTCGGCCGGGACGAGGTCCAGCAGCGAGTCGCCGCGCCGGGAGGCCGGGTCGTCGGACTCGACGGTCGGCGGGTTCTCGCGGTTGTTCTGCGGCAGCAGCGACAGGAGGTAGCGGACCTCCTCGAGGCAGGTCTCCTCGTCGTCGTAGGCGAAGTGGCACACACCCGAGGTCTCGGCGTGCACATCGGCGCCGCCCAGTCCGTTCTGGCTGACCTTCTCGCCCGTCACCGCCTGGACCACATCGGGTCCGGTGATGAACATCTGCGAGGTCTCCCGGACCATGAAGACGAAGTCCGTCAGCGCCGGGGAGTACGCCGCGCCGCCCGCGCACGGGCCGAGCATCACGCTGATCTGGGGGATGACACCGGACGCCTTGGTGTTCCGCTGGAAGATGCCGCCGTAACCGGCGAGCGCCGAGACGCCCTCCTGGATACGGGCACCGGCGCCGTCGTTGAGGGACACCAGCGGCGCCCCGGCCGAGATGGCCATGTCCATGATCTTGTGGATCTTGGTGGCGTGGGCCTCCCCCAGCGCCCCGCCGAAGATCCTGAAGTCGTGTGCGTAGACGAACACCGTCCGTCCGTGGACGGTCCCCCAGCCGGTGACGACACCGTCGGTGTAAGGCTTCTTGGCCTCGAGCCCGAACCCGGTCGCACGATGCCGCCGCAGCGGCTCCACTTCGTTGAAGGACCCCTCGTCAAGCAGCAGATCGATCCGCTCGCGAGCCGTCAGCTTCCCCTTGGCCTTCTGAGCCTCGGTCGCCCGCTCGCTCGGGCCGCGCCGAGCCTGCTCGCGAATCGCGTGCAGCTCGGCGACGCGCCCGCGAACGTCACTCGCCTCAGCAGGCGCACCTTCGAGATTGGTCATGCATTGACGGTACGTTCCCGGACCCCCGGAAACGCATGTCAATTCCCTACAACGTCAGGGGCGTTTTGGTGGGCAGGCGGAACAGAACTGGACAGCGGCTTTCCCACTACCTGGTGTCCTAAAGGACTATCGGCCCTGTCGGCACCCCACAAACCTCCAGGCCGTGACGGTGCGGGGGGCGGACGCGACCACCCGGATGGGCGCCGTCCGCCGGAGCGGCCGTGCGGCCGGATCGGGCAACGGAGCACGTCGGCCGCGCTCCGCTCCCCGCACCCTACTCCGGCGGCCGCCGGAGCCGCACCATCCGCATATCCGCACTATCGGCCGGTGTCACTCCTGCGGGTCCACTCCGGCCCGCAGCAGCCCGTAGGCGTAGGCGTCGTCCAGCGCCTGCCAGGACGCGGCGATCACGTTCTCCCCGACGCCCACGGTCGACCACTCCCCCTGGCCGTCCGCGGTGGAGACCAGCACCCGGGTCGTGGACTCGGTGCCGTGCTTGCCTTCCAGGATGCGGACCTTGTAGTCCACCAGCTCCATCGTCGCCAGCTGCGGGTAGATCCGCTCAAGACCCACCCGCAGCGCCCGGTCCAGCGCGTTGACCGGGCCGTTGCCCTCCGCCGTGGCGACGATGCGCTCGCCCTTGGCCCACAGCTTCACGGTGGCCTCGTTGGCGTGGGTGCCGTCCGGGCGGTCCTCGACGATCGCCCGCCAGGACTCGACGCGGAAGAAGCGGCGGGGACGGCCCTCGACCTCCTGGCGCAGCAGCAGCTCGAAGGAGGCGTCGGCGGCCTCGTAGGTGTAGCCCTCGAGCTCCCGCTCCTTGACCCGCTGCACGATCCGGCCCACCAGCGCCCGGTCGCCGCCGAGGTCGATGCCCAGTTCCCTGCCCTTGAGCTCGATCGACGCCCGTCCGGCCATGTCGGAGACGAGCATCCGCATGGTGTTGCCGACCCGCTCGGGGTCGATGTGCTGGTACAGGTCCGGGTCGACCTTGATCGCGGAGGCGTGCAGTCCGGCCTTGTGGGCGAAGGCGGAAACACCCACATAGGGCTGGTGAGTGGAGGGTGTCAGATTGACGACCTCGGCGATCGCGTGCGAGATCCGGGTCATCTCCTCCAGGGCGCCCTCCGGCAGCACCCGGCGGCCGTACTTGAGCTCCAGGGCCGCGACGACCGGGAAGAGGTTGGCGTTGCCCACCCGCTCGCCGTAGCCGTTGGCCGTGCACTGGACGTGGGTGGCGCCCGCGTCCACGGCGGCGAGGGTGTTGGCGACCGCGCAGCCGGTGTCGTCCTGGGCGTGGATGCCCAGCCGCGCCCCGGTGTCGGCCAGCACGGTGCGGACCACCGCGTCGATCTGGCCGGGGAGCATGCCGCCGTTGGTGTCGCAGAGGATCACCACCTCGGCGCCCGCCTCGTGGGCGGCGGAGACGACCTGCTTGGCGTAGCCGGCGTTGGCCCGGTAGCCGTCGAAGAAGTGCTCGCAGTCAAGGAAGACCCGGCGGCCCTGGGACCGCAGATAGGCGACGGTCTCCCGGACCATCGCGAGGTTCTCCTCGAGCGTGGTCCGCAGGGCCAGCTCCACATGGCGGTCGTGGGACTTCGCCACCAGGGTGATCACCGGTGCCCCGGACTCCAGCAGCGCCTTGACCTGGGCGTCGTCCTCGGCGCGCACCCCCGCCTTGCGGGTGGCGCCGAACGCCACCAGCTGGGCGTGTTTGAAGTCGATCTCGGCGCGGGCCCGGGCGAAGAACTCCGTGTCGCGCGGGTTGGCGCCGGGCCAGCCGCCCTCGATGAAGCCCACGCCGAAATCGTCCAGGTGACGGGCGATGGTCAGCTTGTCCGCGACCGTGAGGTTGATGCCCTCGCGCTGCGCTCCGTCGCGCAGGGTGGTGTCGAAGACATGGAAGCCGTCGTCGGGCAGATCCTTCATGGTTGGTCTGGCTCCTGTCGGATGGATCTCGGTCTACCGGAATATCCGGTTCCGCGCCCTCCTATGATCCCTCACGCTTCGCCTCCGGCGGGATGGTCCGGAAAACGAAAAGACCCCTCGCGGGTGCGAGAGGTCTGCGCGCGGGTCTGGGGCACGGTGGCCGCCTGTACCGGGTCGTACGGGCGGTCACTGCGGACCGGCGCGCCTGCTGCCAATAATCATGACGAACGAGAGCACGGAGGCAGTCTGGCACATTCCGCCCCCGCGCTCCCATCCGTCTCAGGATGCGAACCTCCGGTGTCAACGAGGTGACGCCCGCAGGTCGGCCCAGGGGGTTCAGCCCAGGGGGTGCATCCAGCCATGCGGGTCCGGGGCGGCACCGGTCTGGATGTCCAGCAGCGCCTTGCGCAGCCGCATCGTCACCTCGCCCGGCTCGCCGTCGGCCACCGTCCAGTTCGCCCGGGCGGACTTGACCGAGCCGACCGGGGTGATCACGGCCGCCGTACCGCAGGCGAAGACCTCGGTGAGGGTCCCGTCGGCGTTGCCCTCGCGCCAGTCGTCGACGGAGATCCGGCCCTCGGTGACCTCGTAGCCGAGGTCGGCGGCGATCTCCAGCAGCGAGGCGCGGGTGATCCCCGGCAGCAGCGAACCGGACAGCTCGGGGGTCACGATGCGGTTCCCGTACACGAAGTACAGGTTCATCCCGCCCATCTCCTCGATCCAGCGGCGCTCGATCGCGTCCAGCCAGACCACCTGGTCACAGCCCTGCTCGGCGGCCTGCGCCTGGGCGACGAGGGAGGCCGCGTAGTTGCCGCCCGTCTTGGCCGCGCCGGTGCCGCCGGGCGCCGCGCGGACGTACTCCTCCGAGAGCCAGACCGAGACCGGCTGCACACCGCCGGGGAAGTAGGCCCCGGCCGGGGAGGCGATCACCACGAAGAGGAATTCGTTCGCGGGCCGGACACCGAGCCCGACCTCGGTGGCGAACATGAAGGGCCGCAGGTACAGGGACTGCTCCCCGTGGCCCGGCACCCACGCCTTGTCCTGGGTGACCAGCGCGTCACACGCCGCGATGAAGATCTCGACGGGGAGCTCCGGCATGCCCATGCGGCGCGCGGACGTCTGGAACCGCTCGGCGTTCTGGTCGGGGCGGAACGTGGCCACGGTGCCGTCGGGCCGGCGGTACGCCTTGAGCCCCTCGAAGATCGTCTGCGCGTAGTGCAGCGTCATGTTCGCCGGGTCGAGCGAGAGCGGGGCGTACGGCACGAGCTCGGCCTCGTGCCAGCCACGGCCCTCCGTCCACTTGACCGTCACCATGTGATCGGTGAAGTGGCGGCCGAATCCGGGGTTGGCCAGAATCTTCTCCCGCTCGGCGGCGGGAAGGGGGTGGGAGGAGGGCTTGAGCTCGATCGTGGACGTCGTCATGGCAGGTAGTCCTTCACCTTCGATTGTGGCGGACCGCGCTCACACCATCCTGCCCGCAAGCGGTACTAGGACGTCCAAGCTCTTCTTCACACAGCGGCCTCACCGGGGATTATCTCCTAGGTGAGGCCGGGGGAAGTGAGCGTTGTGCAACGCGCGGCCCAAGGTCGATGGTCGCACCCAGCCGCGCACCGGCACAGGCTGGGGTCAGCCGGATACTCGGGCGGCGAGCGCGTCGCCGATCTCGTCGGTGGTGCGCGGCGCGGCCGCGTCCCGCTCGGCGAGGTCCGAAGCGACGGCGGTCTCGATACGGGCCGCCTCGTCCCCGTAGCCGAGGTGCGACAGCAGCAGGGCCACCGACAGGACGGTCGCCGTCGGGTCGGCCTTGCCGGTGCCCGCGATGTCCGGCGCGGAGCCGTGGACCGGCTCGAACATCGACGGGAAGGCGCCGGAGGGGTTGATGTTGCCACTCGCGGCGAGTCCGATGCCGCCGGTGACGGCGGCGGCGAGGTCGGTGAGGATGTCACCGAAAAGGTTGTCGGTGACGATCACGTCGAACCGCTCCGGCTGGGTGACGAAGAAGATCGTCGCGGCGTCGACGTGCAGATAGTCGGTG
The DNA here is from genome assembly GCF_016741935.1 of Streptomyces endocoffeicus. Taxonomy (GTDB): domain Bacteria; phylum Actinomycetota; class Actinomycetes; order Streptomycetales; family Streptomycetaceae; genus Streptomyces; species Streptomyces endocoffeicus. Next base: position 142,815 of record NZ_JAERRG010000004.1, read on the forward strand.
GTGACCTCGGGGTACTCCTGGCCGACCCGGTCGAAGATGTTCTTCCACAGGTGGCCGGCGTGCACCAGGACGTTGTTCTTGTGCACGAGGGTCAGCTTCTTGCGCGGCCGGGCGGCTGCGCGCTCGTAGGCGTCCCGGACCACGCGCTCGACCCCGTGGGCGGTGTTCAGGCTGACCTCGGTAGCGACCTCGTCCGGGGTGCCGGTGCGCATCGAGCCGCCGTTGCCCACGTACGGGCCCTCGGTGCCCTCGCGGACGACCACGAAGTCGATGTCGGGGCGGCCGGCCAGCGGGCTCGCGGTGTTCGGGAAGAGCTTCGACGGACGCAGGTTGACGTAGTGGTCGAAGGCGAAGCGCAGCTTGAGCAGCAGCCCGCGCTCGAGCACGCCCGAGGGCACCGAGGGGTCGCCGATGGCACCGAGCAGGATCGCGTCGTGGTCCTTCAGCGACTCCAGCTCCGCGTCCGGCAGGGTGTCGCCGGTGGCGTGCCAGCGCTGGGCGCCGAGGTCATAACTCCGGGTCTCCAGCTTCACGTCCTGCGGAAGGGCGGCGGAGAGGACCTTAAGGCCCTGGGCCACGACTTCCTGGCCGATACCGTCACCGGGGATCACTGCGAGGCGAATGCTGCGAGACATACCGGGACCCTACCGCTCGTCCCATGGATTGACATAGACGTTCCACCATTCGGACGGCCGCCCAGCGGCAATCACTCGTTCACCCCCTGTATGGCGCGCTGTTGACCGCTCGGGGGACATTCCGGTCCATGGACACACCACGGTTCGGCGTACCGGAGCGGCTCGCCCAGCGGATGACCATGGCGGAGCAGCACGAGTATCTGCGGGCCCGGCTCTCCCGCCGCCGGGTGCTGCGCGGGGGCGCCGCCACGGCGGGGGCGGTCGCGGGCACGGGGCTGCTGGGCGCGGCGTGCGCCGCCGACACCAAGCCGGCGCCGGCCGCGGGCCCGAAGCCGGGGGCCGCCACGGTGGACGGCGCGCTGGTCGCCCCCTTCGGCCGCCATCTGGCCTTCGGCGCCGATCCGCGGACCCAGATGCGGATCTCCTGGCAGGTGCCGTTCGCGGTGCGCAAGCCGTATGTGCGGATCGGCACCAGCCCGTTGGAGCTCACCCGCAAGGTCGAGGCCGAGGTGCGCCATCTGCGCACCCCGTCGCTGAGCGACCAGCTGCCCGCGGTCGACCAGTTCTATCTGCACGCCGCCGTGGACGGCCTGCGCCCCGGGGTCACCTACTACTACGGCGTCGGGCACGCGGACCGCGATCCGGCCGAGCCGCGTCACTTCGCGTCCGTGGGCACCTTCCGCACCGCGCCGGACCGGCCCGGGAAGTTCGTCTTCACCGCCTTCGGGGACCAGGGGGTGAGCTATGACGCGCTCGCCAACGACCAGTTGATCCTCGGCCAGAACCCGTCGTTCCATCTGCATGCCGGAGATCTGTGCTACGCGGACACCACCGGCCACGGAAAGAAGACCGACCTCTACGACGCCCGGGTCTGGGACTCCTTCCTCGCCCAGACCGACTCGGTCGCGGCGAGCGTGCCGTGGATGGTGACCACCGGCAACCACGACATGGAGGCGTGGTACTCCCCCGACGGCTACGGCGGCCAGCTGGCCCGCTGGTCGCTGCCCGGGAACGGCCCGGACCCGCGCAAGGCGCCCGGGGTCTACTCGTTCGTCTACGGGAACGTGGGCGTGGTCGCCCTGGACGCCAATGACGTGTCGTACGAGATGCCGGCCAACAAGGGGTACACGGACGGGGCGCAGACCCGCTGGCTGGACCGGGAGCTGGGGCAGCTGCGCAAGCGGCCCGGCATCGACTTCCTGGTGGTCTTCTTCCACCACTGCGCCTACTCCACCACCAGCGCCCACGCCTCGGACGGCGGGGTGCGCGACGCATGGGTGCCGCTGTTCGACAGGCACCAGGTGGACCTGGTCATCAACGGCCACAACCACGTCTACGAGCGGACCGACGCCCTCCGGGGCGGCAAGGTCGCCCGCCGGGTCCCGGTGGAGGGAAGCGCCGACGCGGTGCGCGACGGGATCGTCTATGTGACGGCGGGCGGAGCGGGCGCGAAGCTCTACGAGTTCCCGGTGCCCGACAGCTACGAGGGGCACGTCAAGGACCTCGACGAGGTGAAGACCTACCACTGGACCAAGGACGGCGAGAAGAACCGGGACAGCGCCGACTGGTCCCGGGTCCGCTACACCGGCTTCTCGTTCCTCGCGGTGGAGGTGGAGCCGGGCCCCCGCCCCAGGCTCACGGTCACGGCCCTGGCGGAGTCGGGCGAGCGGGTCGACCGCTTCGAGGTCACCCGGCCCCGGCGTCAGTGATGCGAGGTCTCACCCGGGCCCGGCGTCAGTGACCGGTCGCGCCGCCGTTGTCCCGGCGGTCGAGGGCGCGCTGGAGCGCGGCGGCCGCCTTCTTGCGGTCGGTGTTGTCGGTCTTGCGGCGGATCCTGCGGACAGTCGTCTCGGCCATGATCACATCTCCTCTGCTGAACCCCGGTGAACGCCCGGGAGGAAGGAAAGCTCCCCGAGAAGGTGGCTGCCGGAAGAGGCGGGGGCCTGGGTGCGGCAGGGGTCACCTGCGCGATATGCACCGGCCTCGGCCGCCATCGCTGGATGCAGCGAGACGTTCGGCTTCCACAAAAATAAGGCAGCCGAGCGTCAGTGTCTGCACAATTAGTCGGACGTCCTAATATCTGAGACGCGAACAGCGCGATATCGGCCACTGACCCAGGGTGATCATCTCGGAGTCACGCCGATGATCGAGGCCGACCCCCGTCCGACCTCGACCAACGGCGGTCGATCGCAAGTCCGTGGGCGATCCCGCGCCTGGTTACCCACGTAAACTGCGGTAAATAGTGCCTACTTGACTGCTTGACGCTAGCACCGCCGCGTATCGGGCGTCCACAGATTTCCCCCGACGCGCCCCCGGACAGCACCGCGCCCCCGGACCACTTCAGCGCGGTCCGGGGGCGCGGGTCGCCGGGCTCGAGGGTCAGCCCATATGCGGGTAGCGGTAGTCGGTCGGCGGGACCAGGGTCTCCTTGATGGACCGGGTGGAGGTCCAGCGCATCAGGTTCTGCTTGGCACCCGCCTTGTCATTGGTGCCGGACGCGCGGCCGCCGCCGAAGGGCTGCTGGCCGACGACGGCACCGGTCGGTTTGTCGTTGATGTAGAAGTTGCCGGCCGCGAAGCGCAGCGCCTCACCGGCGGCGGCCGCCGCCGCGCGGTCCTGGGCGATGACGGCGCCGGTCAGCCCGTACGGGGCGGCCGACTCCATCTGCTGGAGCATCGCGTCGTACTCCTCGTCCTCGTAGACGTGCACCCCGAGGATCGGGCCGAAGTACTCGTCCTTGAAGATCTCGTTCTCCGGGTCGGTGGAGACCAGCACCGTCGGGCGGACGAACCAGCCCTCGCTGTCGTCGTAGGAGCCGCCCGCGACGACCTCGACCGTCGGGTCGGACTTCGCCCGGTCGATCGCCGCCTTGTTCTTGGCGAAGGCGCGCTCGTCGATGACCGCGCCCATGAAGTTGTCGAGGTCGGCCACATCGCCCATGGTCAGCCCGTTGACCTCGGTGGCGAACTCCTCCCTGAGGCCGTTCTCCCACAGGGAGCGCGGCACATAGGCGCGGGAGGCCGCGGAGCACTTCTGGCCCTGGAACTCGAAGGCGCCGCGGGTCATCGCCGTCTTCAGCACCGCCGGGTCGGCGGAGGGGTGGGCGACGATGAAGTCCTTGCCGCCGGTCTCGCCGACCAGCCGCGGATAGGTCTTGTAGTTCTCGATGTTGTTGCCGACCGTCTTCCACAGGTACTGGAAGGTGCGGGTCGAACCGGTGAAGTGGATGCCCGCGAGGTCCGGGTGGGCCAGCGCCACCTCGGAGACCTCCTTGCCGTCGCCCGTGACCAGGTTGATCACGCCCTTGGGCAGCCCGGCCTCCTCCAGCACCTCCATCAGCAGCACGGCGGCGTGCGTCTGGGTCGGGGACGGCTTCCAGACCACCACATTGCCCATCAGGGCGGGGGCGGTCGGGAGGTTGCCCGCGATGGCGGTGAAGTTGAAGGGGGTGATCGCGTAGACGAACCCCTCCAGCGGCCGGTGGTCGGTGCGGTTCCAGACCCCGGGCGAGTTGGTCACCGGCTGCTCGGCCAGGATCTGGCGGGCGAAGTGGACGTTGAACCGCCAGAAGTCGATCAGCTCACAGGGGGTGTCGATCTCCGCCTGCTGCGCGGTCTTCGACTGGCCCAGCATGGTGGACGCGGCGAGCGTCTCCCGCCAGGGGCCGGAGAGCAGATCGGCGGCCTTGAGGATGACCGCGGCGCGGTCGTCGAAGCTGAGCGCGCGCCACGCCGGGGCCGCGGCCAGGGCGGCGTCGATCGCGTCCTGCGCGTCCCGCTGGGTGGCGTTGCCGTAGGTGCCCAGGCGGGCGGAGTGCTTGTGCGGCTGGACGACGTCGAAGCGCTCCCCCGCTCCCATCCGCTTCTGGCCGCCGATGGTCATCGGCAGGTCGATGGGGTTCTCGCCGAGCTCCTTGAGCTTGGTCTCGAGGCGGGCGCGCTCCGGGGTGCCGGGGGCGTAGGTGTGCACCGGCTCGTTCACCGGCACGGGGACCTGGGTGACGGCGTCCATGATGGCCTTGTCTCCTTCGATCGTCGGGGGCGTCGGGGGTTTCGAGGTCTGCGGTCCCGAGAGCGGTCAGCGGCGGCCGACCAGCGAGCGCAGGAAGAATGTGAGGTTGGCGGGACGCTCCGCGAGGCGGCGCATGAAGTACCCATACCAGTCTGTGCCATACGGGACGTAAACCCGCATACGGTGACCTTCCGCCACCAGCCGGTCCTGCTCGGCCACGCGGATCCCGTACAGCATCTGGAACTCGTACTCGTCCAGCTTGCGCCCGAGGCGGTGCGCCAGGTCCTGGGCGATGGCGACCATGCGCGGATCGTGCGAGCCGATCATGGGATAGCCCTCACCGGCCATCAGGATCTTCAGACAGCGCACGTACGAGCGGTCCACCTCGCGCTTGTCCTGGAAGGCGACGCTCGCCGGCTCGTCGTACGCGCCTTTCACCAGCCGCACCCGGGAGCCTTCCCCGGCCAGCGCCCGGCAGTCGTCCTCGGTCCGGAAGAGATAGGACTGGAGGACCGCGCCGGTCTGCGGGAAGCGGGTGCGCAGCTCGCCGAGGATGGCGAGGGTGGAGTCCACCGTGGTGTGGTCCTCCATGTCGAGGGTGACCGTCGTGCCCGCCGCGGCGGCGGCCTCCACGACCGGGGTCACATTGGCCAGCGCCAGATCGTGGCCCCCGGGCAGCGCCTGGCCGAAGGCGGAGAGTTTCACGGACATCTCCGCGTGCCCGGCAAGCCCCTCGGTGGCCAGCGCCTCGGTCAGCGCCAGATAGGCGTCCCGGCTGCGCAGCGCCTCGGACCGGTCGGTCACGTCCTCGCCCAGATGGTCCAGGGTGACGTCCAGGCCGCGGGCGGTCAGCGAGCGCACCGCCCCCAGGGACTCGGCCAGCCGTTCCCCGGCGACGAAGCGGTCCACCATGGGGCGGGTGACCGGCGCGGCCGAGACGATACGGCGGATGGCGGCACTGCGCGAAGCGGCGAGCAGCACGGGTCCCAGCACGGGGCACCTCCACGATGACGGCCGATGAACGGCAACGGCAACTCACCGTGAAACTTAAGGATGGCGCGGATTCCGGACCATCGACAGCTGTCACGCATCCGTGGCCGGGATCTCAGACATCTGTATGAGAATGTGGAGGGCGAAAGCGGGAAGAGGCGGGACCCATGCGCGACGACTACCAGCAGCTGGTGGACGAGATCACGGCGGTGCTCCGGGCACCCGCGACCCTGGAGAACCGCGACTTCGCACTGATCGCCTTCGGCGCCCAGGAGAGCGAGGACAGCGATGGCACAGAGGAGCCCGCGCTGGACCCGGTGCGCACCCGCTCGATCCTCCAGCGCCGCTCGACGGCGGCGGTGCGGGCCTGGTTCGAGGCGTTCGGGATCGCCCGGGCGCAGGCGCCGCTGCGGATCCCGCCCGACCCGGCGGCCGGGGTCTTCATGGGCCGCATCTGTCTGCCCGTCCGGCACCGCGGGGTGGTGCACGGCTATGTCTGGCTGCTGGACGACGGCCATCTCGCCGATCTGGAGCTCGGCGGCCCGGCGGGCGCGCGGGACCCCCGGCTGGTCCGCGCGATGGAGACCGCGGACCGGATCGGGGCGCTGCTGGCGGCCGAGGCGCGGGCCGGGGAGGAGCTCGGTGAGCTGCTGCGGGACGCGCTGACCGGGCCGCCGGCCGGGCGGGACGCCGCCCGCTCCGGGCTGCGGGCCGCGCTGCGCGGAGCGGCGGACGGGCCGCTGGCGCTGGTGGCGGTGGTGCCGTGGACGCCGGGGACCGGCGAGGACGCGGACCACCCGGGCCTCCCCCATCTGCCGGGCATCGTGGCCGCGTGCGCGCTGCTGGGGGACGCGGCGGCCGGGGCGCCCGGGGTGTCCGGGGCGCCCGGGGCGGGGCTGGCGGCGCTGGTCCGGCTGCGCGCGGCCTCCGCCCTGGACCCGGCCCGTGCGACGGCCGAGCAGCTGCTGCGCTCGCCCCGGGCCACGGCGGGCGGCAGGGGCCCCGGGGGACCGGCGCCCAGGGCCGCCGCCGGGGTCAGCGCTCCCCGGCGCGGGCTGGAGGACCTGCCCGCCGCCTGGCAGGAGGCGCTGGCCGCCGCGCGGGCGGCGCACGCCGACACCCATCTGGGCCCGGTCGCGGAGTGGTCCGCCATCGGCCCGTACCGACTGCTGGCCGCCCTGCCCGCGCTGCCGCCCGACGCCGCCGTACGACCGCTGCTGGAGCCCGCGCACGCCGAACTCGCCCGCACCGCCGAGACCTTCCTCGACTGTGCTGGCCAGGCCGGGCGCACCGCCCAGCGGCTGGGCATCCACCGGCAGACGCTGTACTACCGGCTCTCGCGGGTGCGGCAGCTGACCGGTCTCGACCTGGACGCGGGCGAGGACCGGCTGCTGCTCCATATGACGCTGAAGGCCGCGCGTCTCGGCCCGCCGGGGCGCTGAGCCCGCGGGTCAGCGGGTGGGGGCGTCCGGGGCCGCGGAGGCGTCCGGGGCCGCGGGGGCGTCGCCGACGATCCGGCGCATCGCCTCGACGAGGTCATGGGCGCTGGGCATGAGGTCGGGGTCGATGGCCATCTGGACGACCATCCCGCTCACGAGCGTCATATAGAACGAGCCCATGACCCGGGAGGTCTCCTCGTCCACATCGCGTTCGTCGATGCCGTGGATCAGCCCCACCAGCCCCTGGCGCCCCTCCGGTTGGGCCCGGCCGAAGGCGGCGCGCAGCTCGGGATCATTCTGGACCTGGAGGATGGCCTCCAACTGGGAGCGCCACACCGCCTGGTGCTTGTCGAACAGCTCGAGCACCCGGGTCCACCGGGCCTCGAACCGCTCCCGCAGCCCGGTGTCCGGGCCCTCGCCCGCCGGGGCGTCCGCCTCGAGGGACCGCTGGACGTCATCGGCCCAGTCGCCCATGGAGGCGAAGAGCGCCTCCCGCATCAGGGCGTCCTTCGAGCCGTAGTGGTAGCCGATGGAGGCCAGGTTGGCGCCCGAGGCGGCCACGATGTCCCGCGCCGTCGTACGGGACCACCCCTTCTCCTCAAGACAGCGCTTGGCCCCGGCCAGCAGATCCTCTCGATGTCCCATGGCGCCAGGGTATCCCGATCCCATACGACCGTCCTAGACGGATGTACTAGACGAATGTCTCACACGATCGTTTTACACAGACGTACTAGACGCTTGTTTAAGACGCTCGTATAGTCGCCGTCATGACCTCGACTTCCACCGGCCCGCGCGCCGGACGCAGGGAATGGACCGCCTTCGTGGTCCTGATGCTTCCGCTCCTCCTGGTCTCCATGGATGTGTCGGTGCTGTACTTCGCGGTGCCGGCCATCAGCCGGGAACTGCACCCCAGTTCCACCCAGCAGCTGTGGATCTTCGACATCTACGCCTTCGCCCTCGCCGGGCTGCTCATCACCATGGGAGCGCTGGGCGACCGCTTCGGACGGCGGAAGCTGCTGCTGTTCGGGGCCGCGGCCTTCGGCGCCGCGTCCGTCGCGGCGGCGTACGCGCGGAGCGCCGAGATGCTCATCGCCGCACGGGCGGTGCTCGGAATCGGCGGCGCCACGCTCATGCCCTCGACGATGGCGCTGGTCCGCAACCTCTTCCTGGACGAGAGGCAGCGGACCAAGGCGATCGCGATCTGGTCGTCGGCCATGGCGGGCGGTATCGCGCTGGGCTCGGTGCTGAGCGGGGTGATGATCGAGCACTTCTGGTGGGGCTCGGTCTTCCTGATCAACGTCCCGGCGATGGTGCTGCTGCTGGCACTGGTGCCGCTCCTGGTGCCGGAGTTCAAGGACCCCGCGCCCGGCCCGTTCGACCTGCCGAGCGTGCCGCTGTCGATGGCCGCCGTGCTCCCGGTGATCTACGGACTGAAGAAGATCGCCGCCGACAACGGCGTCGGCCTGGTCCCGGTGCTGTCCATCGTGGCCGGTCTCGCCATCGGCGCCGTCTTCGTACGGCGCCAACGCACCCGGCGCGACGCGATGATCAGCCCGGAGCTGTTCCACCACCGCGGCTTCGGCCCGTCGATCGCGCTCAACGCGCTGGCCACCTTCGCCATGATGGGCTCGGCCTACTTCACCACCCAGTATCTGCAGTCGGTGCTCGGCAAGGGCGCGTTGGAGGCGGCGCTGTGGAGCCTGGCCCCGTCCGTCTGCGTCGGCATCGCCGGGCCGGTGGCGGCCGCGGCGGTCCAGCGCGGCGCCAACCGGGCGTATGTGATCGGCGCGGGCTTCGCGACCGCGGCCATCGGCTACGGAATTCTGGCCCTGGCCGGTACGGACGCGCTGTGGACCGTACTGATCGGCGCCGCCGTCCTGGCCAGCGGGATCGTCGCGGTGATGTCGCTGGTCACCGACCTGGCGATCGGCACCGTCCCGCCGAAGCGGGCGGGTTCGGCGGCCGCGCTGCTGGAGACGGGCCAGGAGTTCGGCGGGGCGATGGGCATGGCGGTGCTCGGCAGCGTCGGCACCGCCGTCTACCGGAGCGATGTCAAGGACTCGCTGGGCGCCGGACTGCCCGCCGACGCACTCGACCAGGTACGCGAGACGCTGGGCGCGGCCGCCGCGGTGGCGGGTTCGCTGAAGGGACGAGCCGGTGAACACCTGCTGGACGCGGCGCGCGAGGCGTTCACCCACGGGATGCGGATCGCGTGCGGGGCCGGGGCGATGGTCCTGGTGGCGGGCGCGATCCTGGCCCTGGTGACACTGCGCCGGGCCGGGGCGGAGGACGCCGGGCCGGCGGCCGAGGGCGCACCCTCGGCCGGCGTAGACGAGGCGGTGCCGAGTCGCTGAGCCGTGGCGTAACGCCTGTTGGGGACCCCACTGCGGCGGGGTCCCCAACAGGCGTTACGGACGAGGCGAGTTGACGGCACACGTACGCATTTCCTCGAACACGACGGCAACCATTCCCCGCCCGGCGGCAACCAGAGGACGGCGGCCGGATACGGCGGCCAGAGGTCTGAGCAGCCACCCCACGCGAGAGGAGTGACGCACCGTGCGCATCACCAGAGCGTTAGCGGCAGCCGGGCTCGCCGCCGCCTTCCTGATCGGCGCGGCCTACACACCGCAGGCCGTCGCGGGCGAACTGCCCGGCGACACCCGGTTCTTCAACAACCCGGACTCGCTCGTCAACAAGTGGGTCGCCGCCAATCCGGGCGACTCCCGACAGCAGCGCATCGCCTCGCGGATCGCCAGTCAGCCCCAGGCCGTGTGGTTCTCCCGGTACTCCCCCGCCACCGTCACCGAGGACGTCCGCAAGGTCACCTCCGCCGCCTCCGCCAAGGGCCAGACCCCGGTCCTGGTGGCGTATCAGATCCCCAACCGCGACTGCGGCGGGGCCTCCGCGGGCGGCGCGCCCGACCTCGCGAGCTACGACACATGGGTGCGCGGCTTCGCCGCCGGGCTGGGCAGCGGGCCCGCCGTCATCATCCTCGAACCCGACTCGATCGCGCTCATCAGCTGCCTCTCGCCCACCGAGCTGAGCGGCCGCTACGCCTCACTCGCCCGCGCCGCCACCGCCATCCACAGCGCGAACCCCAACGCCCGGGTGTACTTCGACGCCGGGCACTCCGCCTGGAACAGCGCCGCCGTCCAGGCCTCACGGCTCCGCTCGGCCGGGGTGCTGACCAGCGGCGACGGCATCTACAGCAATGTCTCCAACTTCCGCCGCACCGCCGACGAGGTGGCCTTCGCCAAGAGCGTGCTCACCCAGCTCGGCACCTCCTCCGGGCTCACCGCCGTCATCGACACCAGCCGCAACGGCAACGGCCCCGCCCCCGACAACGCCTGGTGCGATCCCCACGGCCGCAAGGTCGGCGAAAACCCCACGGCGAACACCGGCGACCCGGCCATCGACGCCTACCTCTGGGTCAAGCCCCCGGGCGAAGTCGACGGCTGCGCGGGCCCGGCGGGCACCTTCGCACCGGACTACGCGTACGAGCTGGCGGGCTGAGCGGACACGGCCACGGGTCACAGGTGAGCGGCGGCCCCGGCGTTGACGCGACCCGGCTAGGCGCCCAGCCCGCGCAGGAACACCTCCAGCCCGCCGAAGAACTCCCGCTCCACCCCCACGCTCCGCGCCTGTCGTGCCGTGTCGGCCATGTACGGGAACTCGTCGGACGGCAGCTCGGAGATCGTGACCGTGCCCGCGCCGGACAGCGGTCCCAGGTGTTCGAGCTGGATCGCCCCGATCACATAGCCGAGCAGGGCGCGCAGCGCGAGGACCCGGCGTTCCCCGTCCAGGCCCGCCTCGGTGAGGATCGCGAGCGCCGTCTCCGCCCACCGCAGTGAGCTGGGGGAACGGTGCCGGTGGGTGAGGGTCAGCGGGAGGACCGCGGGGTGGGCGCCGACCGTGTCGCGCAGCCGGCCGACCATGGTCCGGAGCCGTTCGTCCCATGGAGCTCCGGGGTCGGGCGGCGTGGTGTCGACGGCGCCGAGGACGCGCTCGACCACCAGCCCTTCGAGCTCCTCGCGGTCGTCCACATAGCGGTAGAGCCCCATCGTGCTCATCCCGAGTTCCTTGGCGACCGCGCGCATCGAGAGCCCGGCGAGCCCCTCGCGGTCGAGGACGGCGAGGGCGGCCGAGGCCAGTTGATCGGGGGTGAGGGAGCGGGGTCGTGGCATGGCGGTTGACAGCGTACGGCATACGCCTACGCTGGTAGGCGTATGCCGTACGCTTACGAAAGGGGGCTCCCATGGAGCCCGGTTCCGTCGTCTCCGCCCGTACCCTCACCCCGGTGACCGGACCGGCCGTCGCCGTGCCCGACTCCGGCCGGCTGATCCACCTCCAGTTCCGGCGCTTCGCCGGATGCCCCGTCTGCAATCTCCATCTGCGGTCGATCGTGCGGCGCCACCAGGAGATCGAGGCGACCGGAATCCGGGAGGTGGTGGTCTTCCACTCCCCCGCCGAGGAACTGCGGAAGCACACGGACGACCTGCCGTTCGCCGTCATCGCGGACCCCCGGAAGCGGCTGTACCGGGAGTTCGGGGTGGAGCAGGCGCGCAGGGCCCTGCTCAGCCCGCGCGCCTGGGGGCCGATCGGGTGGGCGCTGGTCACCGGCGCGTGGGCGGTCCTCCGCGGCCGGGAGAGGCTCCCCGAGCCCAGCCAGCCCGGGGGCCGACTCGGACTGCCCGCGGACTTCCTGATCCTCGGGGACGGCATCGGCGGGGACGGCCGTGTCATCGCCGCCAAGCACGGCGAGCACGCCTATGACCAGTGGTCGGTGGATGAGCTGCTGGAGCTGGCCGCCCGCGCGCCGCGCCCCGACCCCACTCCCTGACCCACCCCCCTGACCCACCGCGGCCGGAGGCCCTCCGCTCCGGCGGTGGAGCGAAGGGCCTCCGGGGCGCGGGGCGAGGTCAGCCCATGTGCGCGGGCAGCGGCGCGGCGCCTTTGGCGCCCGGTTCGCGTACCGGGCGTGGGGTGTTCATCAGCAGGGCCACGACCACCGCGGCGCCTACGAGGATCGAGGACGAGACGACGAAGGCGTGCGAGAAGCCCTCGACCAGACCGGCCTTGGCGGTGGCCTTGGCGGTCTGCGGTGTCATCTGCCGGGCGTGCGAGGCCATGTAGTCGGAGGTCGCGCTGGTGGCGATGGTGTTGAGCATCGCCGTGCCGATCGAACCGCCGATCTGCTGAGCGGTGTTGACGGTGGCGGAGGCGACGCCCGCGTCCCCCGCCCCCACACCGTGGGTCGCGTAGTTCATCGAGGGCGCCATCACCAGGCCCATGCCGAAGCCGACCAGGAGTTCGGCGGGCAGCACCCCCGCCGCGTACGAGCTGTCGACGTCCAGGGGCACCAGCAGGGCGACACCGGTGGCCGCGATCAGCAGACCGGGTGCCACCAGCAGCCGCGGCGGCACCTTGGGGATGAGGCGGGAGGCGACGCCGCCCGCGCCGATCAGCACCGCCCCGGTCATCGGCAGGAACGCCACCCCGGTGAGCAGGGCCGAGTACCCCTTCACGAGCTGCATGTAGTACGTCAGGAAGAGGAACATCGCGAACATGCCGACCACCGAGAGGCCGACCGCCAGATAGGCGCTGCCACGGGTGCGGTCCCCCACGACCCTCGGCGGCAGCAGCGGCCGTGCCACGCTCCGCTCCACCATGACGAAGGCGATGAGCAGCACCGCGCCCAGGATCAGCAGCCCGGTCACCAGCCGGGAGTCCCAGCCCTCGGACTCGGCCTCGCTGCATCCGTAGACCACGGCCACCAGCCCGCACACCGCCAGCACCACCCCGGGGATGTCGAACCGGGCGCGGCCCTCGGCGCGGGTGTCGGTGGGCAGCACGGACCAGCTGATGGCGGCGACGACGGCGATCGGCACATTGACGTACAGGCACCAGCGCCAATCGAGGTACTCGGTCAGCAGTCCGCCGACGACCAGCCCGATCGCACCGCCGCCCGCCGCGATCGCGCCGAAGATGCCGAACGCCTTGGCGCGCTCACGGGGCTCGGTGAAGTTCACCGCGAGCAGCGACAGCGCCGAGGGGGCGAGCAGCGCGGCGAAGGCGCCCTGCAGGGCGCGGGCCGCGAGCAGCGTCTCGAAACCGGAGGCGGCGCCCCCGAGCGCGGAGGCCCCGGCGAACCCCAGCAGGCCGATGAGGAAGGTGCGCTTACGGCCGGTGTAGTCCGCGATCCGGCCGCCGAGCAGCAGCAGACTGCCGAACGCCAGGGTGTAGGCGGTGATGACCCACTGCCGGTCGCCGTCGGAGATGCCGAGGTCCTTCTGGGCCGACGGCAGGGCGATGTTCACGATGGTGATGTCGAGGACGATCATCAGCTGGGCCAGGCCGATGAAGACGAGGGCGAGCCAGCGGCGGGGGTTGGCTTGCGGCGGTGCCTGTGAGGGCTGGGACATGACGATGCCTTTCTGGTCTTGCGGAAGGCGAGCGGAGAGGGAGGTCAGGCGGGGTCGGGGTAGGTCTCGCGGGCGCCTCGGGCGTCACGCGCGTCGCGAGCGTCACGCGCGTCGTGGGCCTCGTAGGCCTCGTAGGCGTCGCCGATCACTCGCTCCCGGATGCGCTTGAACGCCTCCGCGTCGACGGCCGGGCCGCCGAGCGGGGTGATGGGGCGCGGGGAGCCGGTGGGGCGCAACCCGTCGATGTAGACATCCAGTTGGCGATGGGCGAAGGCGTCATCGGGGGCGAACCGGCCGCCGCCGGGCAGCGGCCGGGTCAGCCGGATGACCATCAGCGTGATGTCGCCGAAGACGACATCACTCCGGACCAGCCCCTGGGCCTGGGCGCGCAGGAGCATCGCGTCGATCAGGTCGACGGCGTCGCCGGGAACGCTGTCGAGGATCTCGTCCACGGTGAACCGGCCCAGCAGCGCGGGCATCACCGAGCCGATCTTGAGATCGAGGGCGGCGTGCATAAAGCGGCGCAGCGCGAGACAGGGGTCGCCCTCCTCGGCGGCGGCCCGGCTCGCGGCCTCGACCAGCGCGGTCAGCACCTCGATGGCGACCCCTCGGTGGAGATCGGCACGGTGCGGAAACCGCCGGTAGAGGGTCGCGATGCCGACCCCGGCGCGCCGGGCTATCTCATCCAGCGGGGCATCCGGCCCCTGATCGGCGAAGACCTCGCGGGCGGCGCGCAGGATCTGCTCCCGGTTGCGCCGCGCGTCGGCGCGCATGGGGGGCGACGGGACGTCGGCAAGGGCGTCGGCGTCGGTCTCAGCGTCTGCGGACACGGGGCTCTCCTGGACAGCACGGCACATACCTACAGCTATGTGGAGAAATTCTCTCCACATAGCTGCGAGCGTAGCGAGCCCAACACCATTATTCAACACGCGATGAAAAAGATTCGGAACCCCTCCGGCGCGCCTTGCCGCCGCAGAAACACAAAGACCTGGGCCCGGCCCCCGCCGAAGCGGGGACCGGGCCCAGGTGGGTGATGCCTTGAGCGGCTCAGACCAGATTGACCGAGCGGGCCGAGGTGGCGCCGATCTCCTCGGCGATCTCGGTGAGCACGGGCTGCGGAATGGTGTCGTCCACCGTGAGCGCCACCAGCGCGGCACCGCCCGCCGTGGCCCGCGAGACCTGCATCCCCGCGATGTTGATCCCCGCCTCGCCCAGGATGCGGCCGAGCGTGCCGACCACACCCGGGCGGTCGGTGTAGCGGAGGAAGGCCATGTGGTCGGCGAGCGCCAGATCCACGTCGTAATCCCCCACCGCGACGATCTTCTGCTGGTGCTTGGGACCGGCCAGCGTGCCGGAGATCGAGACCTCCTCACCGCCCGACAGGGTGCCGCGCACGGTCACCACATTGCGGTGCTCGCTCGACTCCGAGCTGGTGGTCAGCCGCACCTCGACCCCGCGCTCCTGCGCGAACAGCGGTGCGTTCACATACGAGACGGTCTCGTCGACGATGTCCTCGAAGACGCCCTTGAGCGCCGACAGCTCCAGCACCTTGACGTCGTGCTGGGTGATCTCGCCGTACACCTCGACATCGAGGCGGACCGCGACCTCGCCCGCCAGCGCGGTGAAGATCCGCCCCAGCTTCTCGGCCAGCGGCAGCCCGGGGCGTACGTCCTCGGCGATGACGCCGCCCTGGACGTTCACCGCGTCCGGGACCAGCTCGCCGGCCAGCGCCAGCCGCACCGAGCGGGCGACCGCGATGCCCGCCTTCTCCTGGGCCTCACCGGTGGAGGCGCCCAGATGCGGGGTGACCACCACATTGTCGAACTCGAACAGCGGGGACTCGGTGCACGGCTCCTGCGAGAAGACGTCCAGCCCGGCCCCGGCCACCCGGCCCTCCTTGAGGGCGGCGGCCAGCGCCACCTCGTCCACGATCCCGCCGCGCGCGGCGTTCACGATCCGGACCTCCGGCTTGACCTTGTGCAGCGCCTCGTCACCGATCAGGCCGACCGTCTCGGGGGTCCTGGGGAGGTGGACCGTGATGAAGTCGGAGACCTCGAGCAGCTCGTCCATCGAGAGCAGCTTCACACCCATCTGCGCGGCCCGCGCGGGCTGCACATACGGGTCGTACGCGACGACCTTCATACCGAAGGCGGACATCCGCTGGGCCACCAGGACGCCGATCCGGCCGAGGCCGACCACGCCGAGGGTCTTCTCGCTCAGCTCCACACCGGTGTACTTGCTGCGCTTCCACTCGCCGTTCTTCAGCGCGGCATTGGCCTGCGGGATGTTCCGGGCCGTGGCCACCAGCAGACCACAGGCGAGCTCGGCGGCGGTGACGATGTTGGACGTCGGCGCGTTGACGACCATGACGCCGGCCTTGGTGGCGGACGAGACGTCCACATTGTCCAGGCCGACGCCCGCGCGGGCGACCACCTTCAGCTTCTTCGCGGCGGCGATGGCCTCGGCGTCGACCTTGGTCGCGCTGCGGACGAGGATCGCGTCCACATCGGCGATGGCGGGAAGGAGCTGGGCTCGGTCCGCCCCGTTGCAGCTCCGGATCTCGAAGTCCGGGCCCAGGGCCTCGACGGTCGCCGGAGAGAGCTCTTCGGCGATGAGTACGACGGGCTTACCAGTGGAAGCAGTGCTCACGTGGTCTTCAGTCCTCACTAGTCCTCAGCGGACGGCCGTCCCGACGGCCGCTGGCGGTGAAGGGGTCAGCCGCGTGGGAGACGCACGACGCTGTGAGCCTGACGCGCTTGCTGTTGATGAGTGTAGTGGCGGTCGGGCCTTCGTCATGTGCCGTTGCGGCAGGATCACCCGCACGTGGTGGTGCGCGATGGACAAAGCGCGAACCGGGTGCGGCGGGGGTCCGGTGGACCCCCGCCGCACCCGGGGCACGGCCTCCGCGCCACCAGGCGCGGTTACGCCTCTTCGTCGACCCAGCTCATGAGCTTGCGCAGCTCCTTGCCCGTGGTCTCCAGCAGGTGGTTCTCGTCGGCCTTCTTCAGCTCGTTGTACTTCGGCAGGCCGGCGTTGTACTCCGCCATCCAGTTCTTGGCGAAGGTGCCGTCCTGGATCTCGCCGAGGATCTTCTTCATCTCGGCCTTGGTGGACTCGTTGATGATCCGCGGACCGGAGACGTAGTCGCCCCACTCGGCGGTCTCGGAGATCGACCAGCGCATCTTCTCCAGGCCGCCCTCGTACATGAGGTCCACGATCAGCTTGAGCTCGTGGAGGCACTCGAAGTACGCGATCTCCGGCTGGTAGCCGGCCTCGACCAGGGTCTCGAACCCGGCCTTGACCAGCGCCGAGGTGCCGCCGCACAGCACCGCCTGCTCACCGAAGAGGTCGGTCTCGGTCTCCTCGGTGAAGGTGGTCTTGATGACGCCGGCGCGGGTGCCGCCGATGCCCTTGGCGTAGGACAGGGACAGCTCGAAGGCGTTCCCGGTGGCGTCCTGCTCGACGGCCGCGATACACGGCACGCCGCGCCCCTCCTCGTACTGGCGGCGGACCAGGTGGCCCGGGCCCTTGGGGGCGACCATGCAGACGTCCACGTTGGCCGGGGGCTTGATGAAGTCGAACCGGATGTTGAGACCGTGCCCGAAGAACAGCGCGTCGCCGTCCTTCAGGTTGCCCTTCACGGACTCCTCGTAGACCTTGGCCTGGATCGGGTCCGGGACCAGGATCATGATCACGTCGGCCTCGGCGGACGCCTCGGCCGGGGTGACCACACGCAGCCCCTGCTCCTCGGCCTTGGCCTTGGACTTGGAGCCCTCGTGCAGGCCGACCCGGACATCGACGCCCGAGTCGCGCAGCGACAGCGCGTGGGCGTGGCCCTGGCTGCCGTAGCCGAGGATTGCGACCTTACGGCCCTGGATGATGGACAGGTCGGCGTCGTCGTCGTAGAACAGCTCGGCCACTTCGGAAATCTCCTAGCGTGTGGGGTTGTGCTTCCCACCGTATGACGGGCGGGCGGGTGAAGGTTTCGGGGTCTCGCCATACGGTCCGGCGCGCGGGTGGCGCCGGACCGTGGCTCCGCTGGTCGGGCGGGGCGGGGGTCAGGCGGACCGGTCGAGCGCGCGCAGGCTCCGGTCGGTGATGGAGCGGGCGCCGCGCCCTATGGCGATGGTGCCGGACTGGACCAGCTCCTTGATGCCGTACGGTTCCAGCATCTTGAGCATGGCCTCGAGCTTGTCGCTGCTGCCGGTGGCCTCGATCGTCACGGCCTCCGGGCAGACGTCCACGGTCTTGGCGCGGAACAGCTGGACGATCTCGACGATCTGGGAGCGGGTCTCGTTGTCGGCGCGGACCTTGACCAGGACGAGCTCCCGCTGGACCGCCTGGCCGTCCTCCAGCTCGACGATCTTCAACACGTTGACCAGCTTGTTGAGCTGCTTGGTGACCTGCTCCAGCGGCAGCTCCTCGACATTGACCACGATGGTGATCCGGGAGATGTCGGGGTGCTCGGTGACGCCGACGGCCAGCGAGTCGATATTGAAGCCGCGGCGGGAGAACAGGGCGGCGATCCGGGCCAGGATGCCGGGGGTGTTCTCCACCAGGACGGAGAGCGTGTGCTTGGACATGGGCTCGGTCTCTTCTCTCTCTCGGTCCTGGTCTCAGTCGTCCGCGCCGTCGCCGAAGTCCGGGCGGGTGTCGCGCGCCGCCAGGATCTCGTCGTTGGAGGTGCCGGCCGCGACCATCGGCCAGACCATGGCGTCCTCATGGACGATGAAGTCCACGACCACCGGGCGGTCGTTGATCGCGTTGGCCTTCTCGATCACGGCGTCGAGGTCGGCCGGGTCCTCGCAGCGCAGTCCGACGCAGCCCATGGCCTCGGAGAGCTTCACGAAGTCGGGGACGCGGGTGCCCATGCTCGCTTGCGCGGGGGCGTCGGGGCCGGAGTGCAGGACCGTGTTGGAGTAGCGCTGGTTGTAGAAGAGGGTCTGCCACTGGCGGACCATGCCCAGCGCGCCGTTGTTGATGATCGCGACCTTGATCGGGATGTTGTTCAGCGCGCAGGTGACCAGCTCCTGGTTGGTCATCTGGAAGCAGCCGTCACCGTCGATCGCCCAGACCGTACGGCCCTCGCCGGCGCCGGCCTTGGCGCCCATGGCGGCCGGGACGGCGTAGCCCATCGTCCCGGCGCCGCCGGAGTTCAGCCAGGTCGCGGGGGCCTCGTAGTCGATGAAGTGGGCGGCCCACATCTGGTGCTGGCCGACGCCCGCGGCGAAGATCGTGCCCTCCGGGGCCAGCTGCCCGATCCGCTGGATGACCTGCTGCGGGGAGAGGCTGCCGTCGGCGGGCTGGTCGTAGCCGAGCGGGTAGGTCTCCCGCCACCGGTTCAGGTCCTCCCACCAGCCGCTGTAGTCACCGGCGCGGCCCGCGTCCTGCTCGGCCTGGACGGCGACGACCAGGTCCGCGATGACCTCGCGGGCGTCCCCGACGATCGGCACGTCGGCGACGCGGTTCTTGCCGATCTCGGCCGGGTCGATGTCCGCATGAACGATCTTGGCGTACGGGGCGAAGGAGTCCAGCTTGCCGGTGACGCGGTCGTCGAAGCGGGCGCCGAGCGCCACGATCAGATCGGCCTTCTGCAGCGCGGTCACGGCGGCGACGGTGCCGTGCATGCCCGGCATGCCCAGGTGGAGGTGGTGGCTGTCGGGGAAGGAGCCCAGCGCCATCAGGGTGGTGGTGACCGGGGCGCCGGTCAGCTCGGCCAGCACCTTCAGCTCGGCGGTGGCCCGGGCCTTGATCACACCGCCGCCGACGTACAGCACCGGGCGCTCGGCCTGGGTGATCAGGCGGGCGGCCTCGCGGATCTGCTTGGCATGCGGCTTGGTGACCGGGTGGTAGCCGGGCAGATCGGTCTGCGGCGGCCAGGAGAAGGTGGTCCGCGCCTGGAGCACGTCCTTGGGGATGTCGACCAGGACCGGGCCGGGGCGGCCGGTGGAGGCGATGTGGAACGCCTCGGCGATCGTGCGGGGGATGTCCTCGGCCTTGGTGACCAGGAAGTTGTGCTTGGTGATCGGCATGGTGATGCCGCAGATGTCCGCCTCCTGGAAGGCGTCCGTACCGATGGCCTTGGACGCCACCTGGCCGGTGATCGCGACGATCGGGACCGAGTCCATATGGGCGTCGCCGATGGGGGTGACCAGGTTGGTGGCACCGGGGCCCGAGGTGGCCATGCAGACGCCGACCTTGCCGGTGGCCTGGGCGTAGCCGGTGGCGGCGTGGCCCGCGCCCTGCTCATGGCGGACGAGCACGTGCCGGACCTTCGAGGAGTCCATCATCGGGTCGTAGGCGGGGAGGATCGTGCCACCGGGGATGCCGAAGACGGTGTCGGCACCCACTTCCTCGAGGGAACGGATGAGGGACTGCGCGCCCGTGACGTGCTCGACGGGGGCGGACTGCGGTCCGCCGCTACGGGGCCGAGGCTGGGGGTGATGGGACCCGGGGGCCTGCTCGGTCATCGGCATTCTCTTCTCGAAGATGAGGTTCGGTGCGGGAGGGAGGGGGCGGGGCGGTGCACCGGGCCCTGCCGGTGCAACAAAAAACCCCTCGTGCCGTAGGGCAAGCGAGGGGAGCGCGCCGGTGAGGGTCCGCAGGGCTTCGATGGGCCCTGCTCAGCCGACGCGCTGTCCAAGTACGAGAATTCGGGTGCGCATGGCTCCGACCCTCCCCCCGGCGCACATCGGGTGTCAAGTGGGTGGGACGGGCGTCTCAGTATTTGAGCGGGTCGGCGGGTGGGTGTGCGGCTCCGTACGGCGCGGGCCGTGGGAGCCGCCGTGCCCGCCATGACCGCCGTGCCGGATCGGCAGGGCGCCGCCGACCAGCAGCGGGGGCTCCGGGCGCGGCACCGGATAGCCGCCGCGCAGCAGCGCCCGGCGCAGCCGGTGCTCGTCCAGCGGCCCGCTGAAGGCCGCCCCCTGGGCGTGGGTGCATCCCATACCGCGCAGGGTGACAATCTGCTCGGGCAACTCCACCCCCTCTGCGATGGACTGCATCCCGAGATCGCCGGCGATCCTCAGCAGCCCTGCGGTGATCTTGTGCAGCCGTGAGGACTCGACCACTCCCTCGACCAGTCCGGGGTCCAGTTTCAGCACATCGATGGGAAGCCTGCGGAGCGCCCTGATCGCGGCATAGCCGCTGCCGAAGCCGTCGAGGGCGATCCGCACCCCCAGGCGGCGCAGTGCGCCGAGGCGGTGCTCGAGCTCGTCCAGCGGCACCCGTGGATCGCTGTCGGTCAGCTCCAGGATCAGCGCGCCGGACGGCAGACCGTGGCGGGTCAGCAGGGTCTCCACGGCCTTGGGCGGCATCGACTTGTCCACCAGCCGGCTCGCGGGCAGCCGTACGCAGACCGGGACCGGATGGCCGTCACGGCGCCGCTGGGCGGCCTGCTCGACGGCCGCCTCCAGCATCCAGCGGGACAGCTCGGCGGTGCGGGCGGTGTCCTCGCCGCTCCCCCGGCCGTTGTCGGCGACCCGGAGGAACTCGGCGGGGGTGAACAGGATGCCCTGGGCCGAGCGCCAGCGGGCCTGCGCCGCGACCGCGGTGATCCGGCCGCCGGCCAGCTCGACGACGGGCTGGTGCAGCAGCACGAACTCCCCGTCGTGCAGGGCGGCGCGCAGTCTGGTGGCGACCTCGGCGCGCCGCGCCACCTCGGCCTGCATCTGTGGTGCGTACAGCTCGACGCGGTTCTTGCCCGCGGCCTTGGCGCGGTACATCGCCAGGTCGGCGTTGCGCATCAGGGCGCCGGGGCTGGTGCCGGGCTCGGCGAAGGCGACGCCGATGCTGGCGGCCACGCGGACCTCGGTGCCGCCCTCGACCCGGTAGGGCTGGGAGAGCCGGAGCCGCAGCCGGTCGGCGATCTCCATGATGCGCTGCTCGCGGGTGCCCGCGTCCCCCTCGCCGTCGCCGAGGATGAGGGCGGCGAACTCATCGCCCCCGAGCCGGGCCGCGCAGTCGCCGGACCCGGACCGCACGGACTCCTGGAGCCGGCGGGCGGCCTGGACCAGCAGCTCGTCCCCGGCGTGGTGGCCGACGGTGTCGTTGACCGCCTTGAAGCCGTCGAGGTCGATGAAGAGCACCGCGGTGCCGGCGTCCGTACGGCGGCGGCCGGCGACGGCGTGCGCGACCCGCCGGGTGAACAGGGCGCGGTTGGGCAGATCGGTGAGCGGGTCGTGCTCGGCGTTGTGCTGGAGCTGGGCCTGGAGCCGGACCCGCTCGGTGACATCGCGGCTGTTGAAGATCAGCCCGCCGTGGTGGCGGTTGATCGTGGACTCCACGTTGAGCCAGTCGCCGGAGCCGGAGCGGAAGCGGCATTCGATGCGCGTGGTGGGCTCCTCGCCCGGTGCGGCGGCCAGGAACCGGCGGACCTCGTGGACCACGGAGCCGAGGTCCTCGGGGTGGATGAGGGAGGCCAGCTCGGAGCCGATCATCTCGTCCGCGTCGCGGCCGTAGACCCCGGAGGCGGCCGGGCTGACGTAGCGCAGGATTCCGGTGGGCGCGGCGATCATGATCACATCGCTTGAGCTCTGCACCAGGGAGCGGAAGTGGTTCTCCTTCTGGGCGAGTTCCTGGGTGAGCCTGATGTTGTCCATCAGCATGATCGCCTGTCGGACGACGAGCGCGAGCACGACCGCGCAGGCGGTGAAGAGCACCACCCCGTCGATCGGCCGGCCGTCCATCACGTTGAACAGGACCCCCAAGGTGCAGACGGCTGCGGCGAGATAGGGCGCGAGTGCGGCGAGCGAGCCCGCGATGGGGACCACGCTCTGCTGCGGGGAGCGGCGCGCCGGCGGCGGGTTCTGGGCGGCCTCGCGGCGGGCCACCCAGGGTGCGTACGCCAGCAGCGCGGAACCGGCGAACCACCCGGCGTCGAGTATCTGCCCGGAGCGGTAGTGCTCCCGCAGCAGCGGCGAGGTGAACAGCGCGTCGCACAGCACGGTGAGCGCGAAGGCGGCGATCGCGGTGTTGATCGCGGAGCGGTTGCCGGAGGAGCGCCGGAAGTGGAGCACGATCACCATGCTCACCAGCACGATGTCCAGCAGCGGATAGGCGAGCGACAGGGCGCCGCGGGCCACGGAGGCGCCGTCCGCGCCGAACTCCCCGGTGTGGGCGAGCGCGAGGCTCCAGGAGAGCGTGACCAGCGATCCGGCGATCAGCCAGGCGTCAAGACCCAGACAGATCCACCGGGCCCGGCTCGTGGGGCGCTTGGCGAGCACCAGCATCCCGACGATGGCGGGCGGCGCGAAGAGCAGGAAGCAGAAGTCGGCGACCGAGGGGGTCGGCACGGGGCGGCCGAGCACCACCTCGTACCAGCCCCAGACGGCGTTCCCCAGCCCGGCCATGGCCGAGGAGGCGGCGAACAGCAGCCATGCCGGGCGCAGCCGCCCGGCATGCCGGCGGCCGTGCCACAGACAGGAGGCCGCGGCGGCGAACGCGGCGGCGCTCAGCCCGAAGTCACCCATGACGAGGGCCAGTTGGGACGATCCCCAGCCGACGATCGCCCCCGCCGCGTAACCGCCGCAGACCAGGGCGAGGACCACTTGCGGCAACAGCCCGGCCCCGCCGCCGGAGACCGACGGCCGGGCGAGCACCGCTCCCGTGGCGCTCACTGGACTGCCATCCACTGCGTGGCGGACCACTGACGCCTCGGGGCCCCCGGAAGCGGTATCCCCGCGGGCCTCGTCGAGTTGGAGAACCGCGCGGCTGCGCGGAAGTGTCGCGGTCGACGCCTGAGCTGCGTCGGGTTGTCGGTCCATCGGCCATACATCGCCCGTCGCCCCCCTCGAGTTCCGGTCCATCGCTGACGCCGTCAGGTCAGTGGCGCAGCCCCCGGTCGGGACGATACACCAGAGTGGTCACTCAGGGACATAGGCCATCTACGGACCGTAACCGACTAGGGCGTTGTATATACGGAGGGGAGTCAATCGGTGCCTGTATGTGGTGCCAGAGGCATGTCTACCCCGTCGTGGCGACGAGATGTGCCAGCGACTCGCCGCGCGCGTAACGATGCAGCTGATCCCTCAACAGCCGCTTGGCGCGCGGGAGGAAGGCCGACGTGGGGCCGCCCACATGCGGGGAGATGAGCACCCCTGGAGCGTGCCACAGCGGATGCCCGGCGGGCAGTGGTTCGGGGTCGGTCACATCGAGCGCGGCCCGCAGCCGGCCCGACTCCAACTCCATGAGCAGGGCCTTGGTGTCCACGACCCCACCACGGGAGACGTTCACCAACAGCGCCCCGTCCTTCATCCGCGACAGGAATTCCGCCCCGGCCAGACCGCGGGTGGCCTCGGTGAGCGGGGTCACCAGCACCACCACATCGGCTTCCGGAAGCAGTCGGGGCAATTCGTCGATCGGATGCACCGGGCCGCGCTCGGTCGTGCGCGGGGAGCGCGCGACGCGCGCCACCCGCTCGCACTCGAAGGGCACAAGCCGATCCTCGATCGCGCTGCCGATGGCCCCGTAGCCGACGATCAGTACGGACTTGTCGGCGAGCGCGGGACGGAACCCGGAGCGCCACTCCTCGGCGTCCTGGCCCCGGACGAAGTCGGGGATACCACGCAGCGAGGCCAGGATGAGGGTGAGGGCGAGCTCGGCGGTGCTCGCGTCGTGCACCCCGCGCGCGTTGCACAGCCGCACCCCGGGCGCGAGACCGGCCAGCGCGGGCCTGATGTGGTCTATCCCGGCGGTCAGGGTCTGCACCACCCGCAGGTTGGTCATGTCGGGCAGCGGACGGGTGCACACCTGCGGCGGCTTCATGTAGGGGACGCAGTAGAACGCGCAGCGCGCCGGGTCGGTGGGGAAGTCCTCGCCGCCGTCCCAGTGGGCGTATTCGAGGGTGTCGGGGAGGCCGTCCATCTCCTCGGGCGGGATGGGCAGCCACACCAGGTCACGCGCTTCGGATGAACCGTGAGTCGAATCGTGGTGGCGGAACGTATCGCTGTGATCTGCACTCATGCCAGGAGGCTATGCGATCACCGGCCGTTGGCAGAGGTTAGTTTGGGGTCCGAGGAACGGGAGGGGTCAGGCCAGGTGGAGCGCAGGAGAATCGGCGCGGCGGCGCTTGAAGTGGGGGCCATCGGCCTTGGATGCATGCCGATGAGCTGGGCGTACACCGCTTCGCAGCGCAGTGGCGAGCACTCGGTGCGCACCGTGCACACCGCGCTCGACTCGGGGGCGAGCCTGCTGGACACCGCCGACATGTACGGCCCCTTCACCAATGAGCTGCTGGTGGGGCGGGTGCTCAAGGAGCGGCGGGCGGACGCCTTCGTGTCCACCAAATGCGGACTGCTGGTGGGCGACCAGCACATCGTGGCCAACGGGCGGCCCGGCTATGTGAAGCGGGCCTGCGACGCCTCGCTGCGCCGGCTCCAGACCGATGTGATCGACCTCTACCAGCTGCACCGGGCCGACCCGGAGGTCCCCATAGAGGAGACCTGGGGTGCGATGGCGGAGCTGGTCGCGGCCGGGAAGGTGCGGGCGCTCGGGCTGTGCGCCGTGGGCGCGCGGGCACAGCGGAGGGCGGGCGCCGGGATGCACGACGCCACGGTGCGCCAACTGGAGCGGGTCCAGCAGGTCTTTCCGGTCAGCTGTGTGCAGGCGGAGCTGTCGGTGTGGTCGCCCGACGCGCTGGAGGCGCTGGTGCCGTGGTGTGCCTCGCGCGGAGTGGGCTTCCTGGCGGCGATGCCGCTGGGCAACGGCTTCCTGAGCGGAACGCTCACCCCGGGGCAGGGCTTCGAGCCGGACGACATGCGGGCCCGGCATCCGCGGTTCACGGCGGAGATGATGGCCGCGAACCAGCCGATCGTGGCCGGTCTGCGACGGGTCGCCCAGCGGCACGGGGACGGAGTGACCCCGGCGCAGGTGGCCCTGGCCTGGCTGCTGGCGCAGGGGCCGCATGTGGTGCCGGTGCCGGGGACGAAGCGGGAGCGGTGGGCGGCGGAGAACTGCGCGGCGGCCGGTCTGCCGCTCTCGCCCGAGGACCTCGCGGAGATCGCGGAGCTGCCGCCGGCGCGGGGGTCGTGGGACTGAGCGCGTCGCGCCCGGCCGCCCGGCGCGGGCCGCCGGTGGGCGTTCGGCCCTGGTCCGGGCCCGATTCGGGGATGGGAACCCGGCGCGGGTCCGCGGTGTATAAGAATCAGTGCCGTGCCGCGGCACACGTGCCCATGGAGAGGAACCCGACCGTGCGACGTCCTCGCGTCACCTCCGTTCTCGCCGCCGCTGCCGCCGTGGTGCTCATGGCGGGCTGCTCGTCCGACGGCGACAGCATCACCAGACCGGACGGCCGGTCGTCCGCGCCCGCGAAGCCGGGCGCCGGTGGCTCCTCTCCGGGCGCGCCCTCGCCGACGGAGTCCGCGGCGCCCGCGAAGGGCTCGGTGAAGGTGGAGCGCACGCTCACCACGAAGCTGGACTCCCCCTGGGGGCTCGCGCCGCTCCCCGGCGGGGATCTGCTGGTCTCCTCGCGGGACACCGGGAAGATCTTCAAGGTCTCGGCGGACTCGGGGAAGAAGACCGAGCTGGGGTCCGTCCCGGGCGTCTCCGCCGCCGGTGAGGGCGGGCTGCTGGGGCTGGCGGTCTCCTCCGACTTCGGCGCGGACCATATGGTCTACGCGTACTTCACCACCGATTCGGACAACCGCATCGTCCGGATGGTGTACGACGACAAGCGCCCCGCCGGCGATCAGCTCGGCGCCCCGGACACGATCTTCAAGGGCATCCCCAAGGGCGCGATCCACAACGGGGGCCGTATCGCCTTCGGCCCGGACAAGATGCTCTACGCGGGCACGGGCGAGAGCGGTGACCGCGGGCTCGCCCAGGACATGGACTCCTTCGGCGGCAAGATCCTGCGGATGACCCCGGACGGCGAGCCCGCGCCCCGCAATCCGGACGCCCAGTCGGTCGTCTACTCCCCGGGTCACCGCAATGTGCAGGGCCTGGCCTGGGATGCGGACAAGCGGCTGTGGGCCTCCGAGTTCGGCCAGGACACCTGGGACGAGCTCAATCTGATCGAGCCGGGCAAGAACTACGGCTGGCCGGAGGCCGAGGGCAAGGCCGGGAAGAAGGGCTTCGCCGATCCGCTCGAGCAGTGGAAGCCCAAGGACGCCTCGCCGAGCGGAATCGCCTTCGCCAAGGGCTCGATCTGGATGGCGGGGCTGCGCGGTGAGCGGCTGTGGCGCATTCCACTCAAGGGCGACGAGGCGGTGGCGAAGCCACAGTCGTTCCTGGACGGGAAGTACGGACGGCTGCGCAGCGTGGTGGCGGCGGACGACGGGGGGCTGTGGCTGACCACGAGCAATACGGATGGGCGTGGTAAGCCGGGTCGGGAGGACGACCGGATCCTGCGGCTGGAGATCCGCTGAGGGGAGATCCGCTGAGGGGAGATTGAGGGGAGGGCGAATCGGCTGGTCGTGGTGTTGAGTTCGGCCGACATGGTGTGGAGTGCCCGTTCTGTGACGGGTCTGCCTACACTGGCAGCAGTCGCACGCCTACGGGGGTCGTCATGTTCAACCTCATCGAGGAACTGTTCGCGCCCGGCCGCAAGCACACCGAGGAAGAGCGCAACCGGCTGGAGTTCACGCTCGACGAGACGCGCAGCAGCGACCCGGGGAAGGGCCCTATAGACCTGGACTCCGGGCGAGTGGTGATCCGTCCCCGCGAAGGGGACTGACTCGGGACGGGACTGACCCTGCGGGCGGTCGGCGTATCGCGCGTCCTGTCAGCCCCGGTGTGCTGCCACGCCCCGGCGTCCTTCCGCGCCCCGGTGTGCTGCCGGTGCGCACCGCGCACAGCGTCAGCGGGCCGCCGCCGCGCCGTCGGCCAGGCCGTCCACCAGGCGCAGTCGGTGGGCCACGGCGGCCGCCTCGGCCCGGCCCGAGACGCCCAGCTTGGCCAGGATGTTGGAGACATGGACGCTGGCCGTCTTGGGGGAGATGAAGAGCTCCTCGGCGATCTGGCGGTTGCTGCGCCCGTCGGCGACCAGCCGCAGCACATCCCGCTCCCGTGGTGTCAGCCCCAGCTCCTCGGCCGGATCGACGGGTTCTGTGGGCTCGGCGGCCGGGGCCGGGGAGCCCGGGGCCGGGGGCAGCGCGGGGGTGCGGCCCGGGGACGCGTCGAGCGCGGCGCGGGTCGCGGCGGACGCCAGGGGCAGCCGGGCGCGCCGGGCCAGCAGCTCGATCTCCTCGCGCAGCGGACGGGCGCCCAGCCGGTCGGCCACGGCATGCGCCTGGGCGAGCAGTTCGGCGGCGTGGTCACGATCGGCCTGGACCGGGGCGCTCTGGCCGTGGGCGCCCTGACCGGGGGCGCGCTGGCCCAAGACACCTTGGCCGGGGGCGCCCTGACCGGAGGCACCTCGGCCGGGGGCACCCTGACCGAGGGCGCCTTGGCCCGGGGCGCTCTGACCGGAGGCACCCCGGCCGGGGGCACCCTGACCGGAGACACCCTGACCGAGGGCACCTTGGCCCGGGGCGCCCTGATCGAGGGCACCCTGGCCGGAGGCACCCGCGCCGGGGGCGCCCTGGCCTGGGGTGAGCAGCGCTTCCGCCCAGCGGTGGCGGGCGCGGGCCAGCGGATGGGGGCGGTCCAGCGCGGCGAAGGCTGCCGTGGCCTCGGCCCAGAGGTCGGGCCGGTCCCGGCCCTCGGCGCGCGCCAGTTCGGCCTGGACCATCGCCGCGTGGGCCCGCCACACCGGCACGGGCTGCGACACCCGCTTCACCGCCACCCGGAGGCGGGCCAACGCCGCGCCCCGGCCCGGCTCGGCCGTGGGCAGTCCGCGCGCGGCCGACTCGGCCGCGGCGGCCGTGTACAGCAACCGCCAGGCATAGCGCTGCATCCCGGGCGGGAAACCGGCCTCCACGGCCTGGTCCAGCAGGGCCCGGACCTCCAGGATCCGGCCACGGGCCGCTGCGAGTTCGATGGCGTGCCCCGCGATCTGGAGGGTGTACTGCGGTTCGGTGTTGTGGGCGCCGTAGTGCTCCCGGGCGGCGGCCAGCTCGCGCTCCGCCGTGTCCCACTCCCCGCGCGCCAGCGCCAGCTGGGCGAGCCGGTTGGCGGCGGTGCCGCGCGGCTTGGTGCCGAGGGCGAGCCGCCGGGTCTTCAGGGCCGCCGCCTCCGCCTCGTCCCAGCGGCCCAGGGAGAACAGCGACTCGGCCAGATTCCCGTAGACCCAGGCCCGGGAGTCCACCAGGCCGACCCGGTCCAGGATCCGGGCGCCCTCCTCGGCGGTCTCCACCGCCTCGGCCGACCGGCCGACCCCCTCCAGCGCCGAGGCGAGATTGACATAGCAGCGCCCCAGGACGCTGATGTCATCGAGGTCCAGGGCCCGCTCGCAGACCTCGCGCATCTCGGCCAGGCCGCGCTCGATGTCGCCGGAGTCACCGGTGAAGTAGCCCAGCGTCAGGCGGGCGTTCAGCTCCGTGCTCTCGGCGCCGACCAGCCGGGCCAGCTCCACCGCCCGTTCGGCGGCGGCCAGGCCCTCGGCACCTGGCCGGTGGGTCATCGTCCAGCCCGCCACCTGCGCCATGACCTCGGCGTGCACGGGGGACGGCGGCAGCCCGCGCACCAGCTCCTGGGCCCGGCTCAGCTCCTCCCAGCCGTCACCGCGGGCCAGGCCCTCCAGCAGTTTGCCCTGTTGGGTCCAGAACCAGGCGGCCCGCAGCGGGTCGTCACCGCCGCGGCTCAGGGTCCGCAGGGCCCGCTTGCTGACGGCCAGCGCCCGCTCCCGCTGCCCGGACATGTGCGCGGCCACCACCACCTCGGCGAGCAGATCGAGATGGCGCAGCGGCTGGTCCTCACAGCCGCAGGCGGGGTACACCTCCGCGTAGTCCATGGGCCGCTGCGCCCGCCGTATCTCCTTGGGGGCGTCCTCCCACAGCTCCATGGCCCGCTCCAGCAGCCGCAGCTGCTCCGCGTGGGCGTACCGCCGCCGTGCCGCGACGGACGCCTGGAGCACGGCGGGCAGGGCCTTGGCGGGGTCGTGCGCGTGGTACCAGTAGCTGGCCAGCCGGGCGGCCCGCTCATCGGCCCGTACCAGCGCGGGCTCGGCCTCCAGGGCCTCCGCGAAGCGCCGGTTGAGCCGGGAGCGCTCCCCTGGCAGCAGATCGTCACGCACCGCCTCGCGCACCAGCGAATGCCGGAAGCGGTAGCCGCTGTCGTCGGCAGTGGGGCGCAGGATGTTCGCCCCGACGGCGGCCCGCAGCGCGTCGATCAGCTCGTCCTCGCCCAGCCGGGCGACCGCGCGCAGCAGTTCGTACTCCACCGAGGAGCCGCCCTCGGCGAGGATCCGCACCACTCCTTGGGCCTCCTCGGGCAGCGCCTCGACCCGCACCAGCAGCAGATCGCGCAGCGATTCGCTGAGCCCGGTGGCGCAGCCCTCGTTGAGGGAGCGGGCGATCTCCTCCACGAAGAAGGCGTTGCCGTCGCTGCGCTTGAAGATCCGGTCGACCAGGTCGCGCTCCGGCGCGGCCCCGTTGATCCCGGTCAGCTGGGCGTGCACCTCGCCGCGGGTGAAGCGGGACAGCTCGATGCGCCGCACCTCGCGCATCCGGTCCACCTCGGCGAGGAACGGGCGCAGGGGATGGCGGCGGTGGATGTCGTCGGAGCGATAGGTGGCCACGACCAGCAGCCGGGCGCTGAGCAGCGAGCGGAAGAGATAGCCGAGCAGCTCGCGGGTGGAGCGGTCGGCCCAGTGCAGATCCTCGATGGCGACGACAAGGGTGCGCTCGGCGGCCAGCCGCTCCAGCAGCCGGATGGTGAGCTCGAACAGCCGGGCCCGGCCGTCCCCGTCGTGGGACGCGCGGGAGGTCTCGCCCAGTTCGGGCAGCAGCCGGGCCAGTTCGCCCTCCTGCCCGGCGGCGGCCCGGTCCAGCTCGGCGCCCAGCTTGCGGCGCAGTGAGCGCAGCACGGTGGACACGGGCGCGAACGGCAGCCCGTCGGCGCCGATTTCCACACAGCCGCCGACCGCGGCGACCGCCCCCGCGGCCACGGCCGAGGCCAGGAACTCGTCGATGAGGCGGGTCTTGCCGACCCCCGCCTCTCCCCCCACCAGCAGCACCTGCGGCTCGCCCGCGGTGGCGCGGGCGAGCGCGTCCTCGAGGGTCGCCAACTCCTGGGCGCGGCCGATGAACACCGGGCTGACGGACGTGGTGTACACGTCGTCGAGCATCGCACAGGGCACCGACACCGCGGCACCGGCTTTTCCGGCCCCCACCGCCCCGGATTCCACCGCTCCGGATTCCGCCGCTCCGGCGGCCACAGCTTTGGCGCTCCCAGCCCCGGCTCCCGCCCCGGCCCCCATGACCAGCGGCACGGCCCGGCCGCCGTCAGGCCACCGTGCGGTACGACCGTGGTGAGCGGTCGCCGCGCCACCGCCGGACCGGCATCAGCCACCCTCCCCTCTCCCGCCCGGCCGACCGGCCGCCGGGCCCCTCCGCCGCCTCCCGGGCCAGCCGGTGGGTGGCGGCCTCCCGCAGCAGCTCGGCCTCGCGGATCCGGTACAACTCATGGTGCAGCATGGCGTTCTCCCTGGTGACGAGTGGTTTCGTGGAACGCGTCCACTCTCGTCGCCCAGGAGGGCCCGGCACATCGGGAGGCTGCCCGATCTTCGCTTGGGCCAGAGCCTTAGGCGCCCCGCCCACCCGGCTGAGAAGGCCCGAGGAGGGGCCTTAGGGCACCGGCGACCGTGCCGTACCGGCCCGCGCCGCGCCCTCCGCACCCTCCGCGGGCTGCCCCGGCAGTGGCACGGTCACCGCCACCGGTCCGGACGGCGGACTCCCGCCATCGCCCTGGGCGCTCCCCTCGCCGTCACCCTCCGCCTCGATGCTGATCCTCGGCAGCAGCCGCTCCAGCCAGCCCGGCAGCCACCAGTTGGCGCCCCCGAGCAGATGCATCAGCGCGGGCACCAGGAGCGTACGGAGGACGAAGGCGTCCAGGGCGACCGCGGCCGCCAGTCCGATGCCGAACATCGCGATGATCCGGTCGCCGCTGAGCACGAATGCCGAGAAGACCGCGATCATGATGACGGCCGCGGAGTTGATGACCCGGCTGGTCTCGGCGAGCCCCACCCGGACCGCGGTGCGGTTGTCGCGGGTGCGCCGCCACTCCTCGTACATCCGGCTGACCAGGAAGACCTGGTAGTCCATGGAGAGCCCGAAGAGCACCGACACCATGATCACCGGCAGGAAGGGCTCGATCGGGCCCGCCCTGCCCAGCCCCAGCAGTTCGCTCCCCCAGCCCCATTGGAAGATCGCGACCACCACGCCGAAGGACGACGCGACGGCGGCCACATTCATGACCGCCGCCTTGATCGGGATGCCGATGCTGCGGAACGCGAGCAGCAACAGCACACATCCCAGCGCCACCACCACCCCCACGAACAGCGGCAGCTTGCTCACGATCACCGCGGCGAAGTCGTCGTAGCCCGCGGTCAGCCCGCCCACGTAGACCCGCAGCGAGCTGCCCTCCTCGGCCCGGGGCAGCACCTCGGCGCGCAGCCGTCCGACGAGGTCGGAGGTGTCCCGGGACTGCGGTGCCGTCGTGGGGACGACCGTGATGACACCGGTGTCGCCGCCTCCGCCCAGGTCCGCGGCGCTCACCGAGGCCACCCCGTGGATGGTGCGCAGGGTCTCGGGCAGTTGGGTGAAGGCCATACGGTCGTCGGCCCCGTCGATGCTGCCTATCAGCGTCAACGGGCCGTTGAAACCTGGTCCGAACCCCTCGGCCAGCAGGTCGTAGGCCCGTCGCGTGGTCGAGGCCGAGGAGCCGTTGCCCTGGTCCGAGGTGCCCAGGTGGAGCGAGAAGGTGGGGAGGGCGAGCACCGCGATGAGGGCGGCCGCGACCGCCCCGAGGAGTTTGGGGCGGCGCTCGACGTAGAGCGCCCAGCGGGCGCACAGGCCCTGGGACGCCGCGGCCTCCGGACCCCGCTCGGCCAGCCGTCCGCGCTCTCTCCGGCTCAGGGCCCGCATGCCGATCAGGCCGAGCAGCGCGGGCAGCAGGGTGAGCGAGGCGGCGACCGTAAGGGCGACGGTGAGCGCCGCCGCGACCGCCACCCCGTTGAGGAAGGACAGCCGCAGGACGAGCATGCCGAGGAGCGCGAGACAGACGGTCGCGCCCGCGAAGACCACCGCGCGCCCCGAGGTGGCCACCGCGCGCTGGGCGGCCTGTTCGACCGACAGCCCCCGCCGCAGCCCCTTACGGTGCCGGGTGACGATGAACAGCGCGTAGTCGATCCCCACGCCGAGGCCGATCAGCATGCCGAGCATGGGCGCGAAGTCGGCGATCGTCATGGCGTGGCCGAGCAGCCCGATGGCCGCGTACGCGGTGCCGACGCCGATGAGCGCGGTGGCGATCGGCAGCAGCGTCGCCGCGAGCGAGCCGAAGGCGAGGAAGAGCACCACGGCGGCCACGGCGACCCCGATGGCCTCGCTCAGATGGGCGGGCCCGGTCCGCTCGGTGAGCCCGGCGCCCGCTCCGCCCATCTCGACCTGAAGGCCCTTGGCCCCGGAGGCGGCGGAGCGCACCGTGTCGAGCACCCGGCGCACCTCCGCCTCGCCCAGGTCGGCGGCGGGTTCACGGAAGACGATGGTGGCGTAGGCGGTGTGCCCGTCGGCGCTGATCCGGCTGTTGTCACCGGCTTCGCCGAGCCCGCCGGATCCGCCCAACCGGCCGGTGTCTCCGGCGCCGTACGGACCGGTCGCCGAGACGGCGCCGTACGGGCCGGTCACGGAGGCGACGCCGGGCAGGTCCGCCACCCGCCGCAGCGCCGCCGTCATCCGCCGCTCGACCCCTGGTGCGCGTACGGTGCCCGCGCCGTCCGCGGTGTGCCAGACGACGGTGTCGCTGTCCCCCGCCCGGTCCGGCAGCCGCCGCTCCATCAGGGCGGAGACCTTGGAGGAGTCGGTGCCCGGGATGTCGTAGTCGTTGGAGTACGCCGAACCCGTCACGGCCGCCGCCGCGGCGACCCCGGCGAAGGCGGCCAGCCACAGCACGATGACGATGGCGCGGCGCCTGAGACACCAGCGGGCGAGTGCGGCCATGGCTGCTTTCCGGGTCGTGCGCCGGGGGGCGCCGTGATGTGGTTGTGACCTGGCACTCTGCCAGGCAGAAAAGATCCTTTGTCCCCTTTGTGGGCTTCACCACATACGGGAGGGGGAAGTCGGAGAGCATGAATCCTGCCGCGTCCGGAGGCCGCCGCCCGCGTATCGGCATCGGCGGTATGCACATCGAGTCCAGCACCTTCAGCCCGCACCGCGCGGCCTACGGCGACTTCCGCATCACCCGCGGCGCCGAGCTGCTGGACCGCTACGCCTGGACCCGGCCGGACGGCGAGCTGGCCGGGCGCGCCGAGTGGGTGCCCCTGCTCCACGCCGTCTCGCTCCCCGGCGGTCCCGTCGAGCGCGGGACCTACGACCGGATCAAGGGCGAGCTGATCGAGCGGCTGCGGCGGGCCGGTCCGCTCGACGGGCTGGTCTACGACATCCACGGCGCGATGAGCGTGGTGGGCCTGGAGGACGCCGAGGGCGATCTCACCGAGGCCGTACGGGAGGCGATCGGGCCCGACGCGCTGATCTCCGCCGCCATGGACCTCCACGGCAATGTCTCCCGCCGCTTCGCCGGCCGGCTCGATCTGATCACCGCCCACCGGCTCGCCCCGCACGAGGACGCCTGGGAGACCCGCGAGCGCGCCGCCCGCAAGCTGGTGGAGCGCCTGGCCTCCGGCCGGGGCCGCCCGCATCTGGCCTGGGTGCAGATCCCGGTGCTGCTGCCCGGGGAGCGCACCAGCACCCGGCTGGAGCCCGCCAAGTCGCTGTACGGGCGGCTGGCCGCCGTGGAGGCGATGGACGGTGTCGTGGACGCGGCGATCTGGGTGGGCTACGCCTGGGCCGACGAGCCGCGCTGCCGGGCGGCCGTGGTGGTGACCGGCGACGACCCCGTGCTCGCCGTCGAGCAGACCCGCTCCCTGGCCCGCGAGTACTGGGAGATGCGCCGCGACTTCGCCTTCGTCGGCCCCACCGGCGGCGCCGACGAGTGCGTCGCCGAGGCCGTCGCCTCCTCCGCCCGCCCCTTCCTGATCAGCGACTCCGGCGACAATCCCACGGCCGGGGGCGCCGGGGACCTCGCCTATATGCTCGGGCGGCTGCTGGCCAACGAGGACCTGGCCGCCGGCCGCGCCACCGCCCTGCACCCCGGGATCACCGATCCGGCGGCGGTCGCGGAGTGCTTCGCCGCCGGGCCGGGCGCGACGGTCCGGCTGTCCGTCGGCGGCGGGATCAGCCGGGGGACGGCGGACCACGCCGCGCCCTGCGAGCTGACCGGCGAGGTGGTCGCCCTGCGCCGGGACGACCCGGTCGGCGGGGATCTCGCGGCGGTACGGTGCGGGGGCGTCACGGCGATCCTGGTCAGCCGCCGCAAGCCGTTCCACACCCTGGCCGACTTCGGCGAGCTGGACCCGCGCGGCTATGACCTCGTCGTCGTCAAGATCGGCTATCTGGAGCCCGAGCTGTACGCCCTGGCGGCGGACTGGCGGCTCGCGCTCACCCCCGGCGGGGTCGACCAGGATCTGGCGCGCCTGGGCCACCGGCGCCTCGTACGGCCGCTGTACCCCTTCGACGACGAGGGGTTCGAGGTGCCGCATCTGGAGCCGCTGCTGCTCTGAGCGCTCCGCGGGGAGTGGTGCGAGGTGCGGTCGTTCATCCGCGGCCGCGTCGTGGCTGGTCGCGCCCACGCGGCGGAGCCGCATGTCGACACAGCCGCGGCGGAGCCGCACATCGACACGGCCCCGCGCCCCTTCGGGGCGCGGCCGAACCGCACCGGACTTCGGCGAGGCCGCTCAGGAGTGTCCGGCGGGCCTTGGCGCCTGCGGCGGGCTGTTCCCCTCCCCGCCCCTTCCCACAACTGGGGCTCCGCCCCAGACCCCGCTCCTCAAACGCCGGAGGGGCTGGAAGGCGGGACCTCGCCCCAGACCCCGCTCCTCAATCTCCCCCAGCTACCGCTGGGAGGTGCCCCCTGGAGGGGCTGGACGGCGGGACCTCGCCCCAGACCCCGGGGTCCAGGGGCGGAAGCCCCTGCCACGCGGCGGAGCCGCATATCGACGCCGCGGGAAGGGGCGGGGAGGGGAGGGGAACGAAGCCGCCGGGCACCCGTAGGAGCGCATACGACGGCGGCGGGACGCGCTCTCGCGCGACCCGCCGCCGTCACACAGGGACGTACGCCTAGCCGGTCAGCCCTCGACGCCCAGCTTCTCCAGGATCAGCTCGCGCACCCGCGCCGCGTCCGCCTGGCCTCGCGTGGCCTTCATGACCGCGCCGACCAGCGCACCCGCCGCCGCGACCTTGCCGCCGCGGATCTTGTCGGCGATGGCCGCGTTGGCCGCGATCGCCTCGTCCACGGCGGTGCCCAGCGCACCCTCGTCCGAGACGACCTTCAGCCCGCGCTCGGTGACGACCTGGTCCGGGTCGCCCTCGCCCGCGAGGACGCCCTCGATGGTCTGGCGGGCCAGCTTGTCGTTGAGCGAACCCTCCTTGACCAGCGCGCACACCCGGGCGACCTGCGCCGGGGTGATCGGCAGCGCGGTGAGCTCCACGCCGTCCTCGTTGGCACGGCGGGCCAGCTCGCCCATCCACCACTTACGGGCCTGGTCGGCCGGGGCGCCCTCGTCCATCGTGGCCGTGATCAGGTCGATCGCGCCCGCGTTGAGCACCGACTGCATCTCGTGCCGGGACAGGCCCCAGTCCTCGCGCAGCCGGTTGCGGCGCACCCGCGGCAGCTCCGGAAGCCCGCCGCGCAGCTCCTCCACCCATGTCCGGGCCGGGGCGACCGGCACCAGATCGGGCTCGGGGAAGTAGCGGTAGTCCTCGGCCTCCTCCTTGACCCGGCCGGAGGTCGTGGAGCCGTCCTCCTCGTGGAAGTGGCGGGTCTCCTGGATGATCGTGCCGCCGTCGTTCAGCACCGCGGCATGGCGCTGGACCTCGAAGCGGACCGCGCGCTCGACCGACCGCAGCGAGTTGACGTTCTTGGTCTCGGAGCGGGTGCCGAACTTCTCGACGCCCTGCGGGCGCAGCGACAGGTTCACATCGCAGCGCATCTGGCCCATCTCCATGCGCGCCTCGGAGACCCCGAGCGCCTTGATGAGCTCACGCAGCTCGGTCACATACGCCTTGGCGACCTCCGGGGCCTTCTCCCCGGCGCCGACGATCGGCTTGGTGACGATCTCGATCAGCGGGATCCCGGCCCGGTTGTAGTCCAGGAGGGAGTGCTGGGCGCCGTGGATGCGGCCGGTCGCGCCACCCACATGGGTGGACTTGCCGGTGTCCTCCTCCATATGGGCGCGCTCGATCTCGACGCGGAAGACCTCACCGTCGACGTCGACGTCCAGATAGCCGTTGAAGGCGATCGGCTCGTCGTACTGCGACGTCTGGAAGTTCTTCGGCATGTCCGGATAGAAGTAGTTCTTCCGGGCGAAGCGGCACCATTCGGCGATCTCGCAGTTGAGCGCGAGTCCGATCTTGATGGCGGACTCGACGCCGGTGGCGTTGACCACCGGGAGCGAGCCGGGCAGGCCGAGGCAGGTGGGGCAGGTCTGCGTATTGGGCTCGGCGCCCAGCGCCGTGGAGCACCCGCAGAACATCTTGGTCTTGGTGCCGAGCTCGACGTGCACCTCGAGCCCCATCACGGGGTCATAGGTGGCGAGGGCGTCCTCGTACGACACCAGTTCAGTGACGGTCACGGAAAAACTAACCTCTCAGTCCGCGAGGACGTCGTCGTCGCCCATGCGCTTGAGCTCGCGGATGAGCAGGGCGACGCCGGTGACGATGGCGGCGGCCGAGACCACCGCGTCGGCCAGCTGCAGCCTGTCGTTCTCGAATCGGGCCTTCTTGACCTGCTTCGCCACACTGACCGCGCCGAACAGCGAGGTCGCGATGGACAGGTAGGTGCCGGGCCTGGACTTCTTGAAGCCCTTCGCCTTCTTGATCGCACTCATAGGGACGGTGCCTCCTCGATCAGCGGGTGGCCCCACTTGTCGATGAGCACGGCCTCGACCGCGGCACCGACCTTGTAGAGCCGGTCGTCGGCCATGGCGGGGGCGATGATCTGCAGTCCGACCGGCAGACCGTCCTCCGGTGCCAGACCGCAGGGCAGTGACATGGCCGCGTTCCCCGCGAGGTTGGTGGGAATCGTGCAGAGGTCGGCCAGATACATCGCCATCGGGTCATCGGCGCGCTCGCCGATCGGGAAGGCGGTGGTCGGGGTGGTCGGCGAGATCAGCACGTCGACCCGCTCGAACGCCTTCTCGAAGTCGCGCTTGATCAGCGTGCGGACCTTCTGCGCGGAGCCGTAGTACGCGTCGTAGTAGCCGGAGCTGAGCGCGTAGGTGCCGAGCATGATCCGGCGCTTGACCTCCGCGCCGAAGCCCTCCGCACGGGTGAGCGCGGTGACGTCCTCGGCGGACTTGGTGCCGTCGTCGCCCACCCGCAGGCCGTAGCGCATGGCGTCGAAGCGGGCCAGGTTGGACGAGCACTCGGACGGCGCGATCAGGTAGTACGCGGCCAGCGCCTTGTCGAAGGACGGGCAGGAGATCTCCTCGATCTCGGCGCCCAGCTCCCGCAGCAGCTCCACCGACTCGTTGAAGCGCTGCATGACGCCGGCCTGGTAGCCCTCGCCCGCGAACTCCTTGACGACGCCGATCCGCATGCCCCGCACGCTTCCGTTGCGGGCGGCCTCGACGACGGCCGGGACCGGCTCGTCGATGGAGGTCGAGTCCATCGGGTCGTGTCCGGCGATGACCTCGTGCAGCAGCGCCGCGTCCAGCACGGTGCGGGCGCAGGGGCCGCCCTGGTCGAGCGAGGACGAGAACGCCACCATGCCGTAGCGGGAGACCCCGCCGTACGTCGGCTTGACCCCGACCGTGCCGGTGACGGCGGCCGGCTGGCGGATCGAGCCGCCGGTGTCGGTGCCGATGGCGAGCGGGGCCTGGAAGGAGGCCAGCGAGGCGGAGGAGCCGCCGCCGGAGCCGCCGGGGACCCGGGTGAGGTCCCAGGGGTTGCCGGTGTGGCCGAAGGCGCTGTTCTCGGTCGAGGACCCCATGGCGAACTCGTCCATGTTGGTCTTGCCGAGGACGATCACGTCCGCGTCCCGCAGCCGCTGGGTGACGGTCGCGTCGTACGGCGGGATCCACCCGTCGAGGATCTTGGAACCGACCGTGGTCGGGATCCCCTTGGTGGTGAAGATGTCCTTGAGCGCGAGCGGAACACCGGCCAGCGGGCCCAGCTCCTCGCCGCGCTCCCGCTTCGCGTCGACGGCGCGCGCCTGGGCGAGCGCCCCCTCGCGGTCCACGTGCAGGAAGGCGTGCACCTTCTCGTCGACGGCCTCGATACGGGCCAGGTGCGCCTCGGTCACCTCGACGGCGGTGACCGCGCCGGAGGCGATCCTGGCGGCGATCTCGGCCGCGGTGAGCCTGGTCAGGTCGGTCACGGTGGTCACTCCTCCCCCAGGATCTGCGGCACCTTGAAACGCTGCTGCTCCTGGGCCGGGGCGCAGGCCAGCGCCTGCTGCGGGGTCAGGGACGGACGGACCTCGTCCGGGCGCATGACGTTGGTCAGCGGCAGCGGGTGAGAGGTCGGCGGAACGTCTTGGTCGGCGACCTCGGAGACGCGGGCGACCGCGCCGATGATGTCGTCGAGCTGTCCGGCGAAGTGGTCTAGCTCTTCGGCCTTCAGCTCCAGACGCGCCAGCCGGGCGAGGTGGGCGACCTCCTCGCGCGTGATGCCAGGCATGCAGCGATCCTCAGGGTGTGTGTGGAGTGTTTCGGCCCCAATCCTATGGCTCCCGCCGCACCCCGCGCGAAAGGCTTTGGCGCACCAGCGGTGTGCCCCCTGAGGTCTCATCGCCGGGTGCGGCCCGGTGGCCCGGTTGTGCCCACCCGTTCCGCCCCGCGGAACGATTGCCCACAACCGCCTACGTCACCGGCTGATCCGCGTCCTCGTCCGCAGGAGTGGCTTCCTTACTCGACGGCTCCGCCGTCTCGCGGTGCCAGCCGCCCTCACCCCGCGCCCGCAGCCACGCCGTCATCTCGTCCGGCGGCATCGCCGCGGCCACCAGCCAGCCCTGGACCGCGTCGCAGCCCAGATCCCGCAGCCGCTCCCAGGTCTCGTCGTCCTCGACGCCCTCCGCGACCACGAGCAGGCCCAGCGAGTGGGCGAGGTCGACCGTACAGCGGACGATCTCCGCGTCCTCGTTGTCCACGGCCAGCCGGGCCACGAAGGAGCGGTCGATCTTGAGCTCGCTCACCGGCAGCCGCCGCAGATGGACCAGCGACGAATACCCCGTCCCGAAGTCGTCGAGCGACATCTTCACCCCGTGCCCGGTGAGCCCGGCCAGGGTATCGGCGGCCCGCTGCGGGTCCTCCAGCAGGACGTGCTCGGTTATCTCCAGCTGCAGGGCGCCCGCCGGGACCCCGTGCCGGGCCAGCCGCCCGGCGACCGCGCCCGCGAAGCCGGGGGTGTGGACATCGCGCGGCGAGACGTTGACGGCGACGGGCACCTCGAGGCCGTCGGCGCGCCACCGCGCGACCTGGCCCAGGGCCGTCTCCAGGACGTACTCGGTCAGCCGGGGCATCAGCCCCGAGCTCTCGGCCATGGAGATGAACTCGTCCGGCGGCACCCTCCCCCGGTCCGGGTGCACCCAGCGCACCAGGGCCTCCAGGCCCGCCACATGCCCGTCGAAGCCGACCTTGGGCTGGTAGTGCAGCTCGACGTCGCCCGCGTCCAGGGCGCGCCGCAGATCGCCGAGCAGACCGAGCCGGTCGGGGGTGTTGCCGTCCCGCCGCGCCTCGTACAGCTCGACTCCGCTGCGGTCCCGCTTGGCCTGGTACATCGCGACATCGGCGCGGCGCAGCAGCCCCTCGGCGTCCAGGGCGTGGTCGGGGTAGACGGCGACGCCCGCGCTGGCCTCGAGTACCAGCGTCAGCCCGTCCAGGTCGAGCGGGGAGCCGAGGTCGCCGACGAGGACGCGGGCGCTGCGCTGAGCGCTGGTGAGCGAGTCGGTGGTGGGCAGCAGCACCGCGAACTCGTCGCCGCCGAGCCGGGCCACCTCCGCCCCGCGCGGCAGGGCGACCCGCAGCCGCTCGGCGATCTGGAGCAGCAGCCGGTCACCGGCCAGATGGCCCAGGGTGTCGTTGACCGAACGGAAGCGGTCGAGGTCCAGCAGCACCAGCGCGGTCCGGGTGCCGGCCCGCTCGGCCTCGTCCAGCGCGGTCCAGGTGCGCTCCAGCAGCCACTGGCGGTTGGGCAGCCCGGTGAGCGGGTCGCGCAGCTGCTCCTCGGCGCGGACCCGGGCGATCCACAGCGTGGAGTCCAGGGCGATCAGCGGCACGGCGAACAGCGGGAGCAGCAGCGGGGTGTCCCCGGCG
The DNA here is from genome assembly GCF_016741935.1 of Streptomyces endocoffeicus. GTDB lineage: Bacteria > Actinomycetota > Actinomycetes > Streptomycetales > Streptomycetaceae > Streptomyces > Streptomyces endocoffeicus. The sequence goes on from NZ_JAERRG010000004.1 coordinate 183,715, forward strand.
ACGACCACGATGAGCGGGGCGATGCCGAGGAGCGCGATGCCGACGAGGGCCTGCCGGAAGAGGGCGGTGCGGGCGACGGTGGGCAGTCCGGCGCCGGGCGGGGCGAGGAAGCACCACAGCAGGGCGCGGGTCACCGCGAGATAGACGAAGGCGGCCAGGGCCGTCTGGGGGATGGCGGACACCTGCCAGGTGTCGGTGCGCCAGGGGTGTTCGACGGAGGGGGTGGTGCCGAAGGCGGCGAGGGTGAGGGCGGCCGCGCCCACGCCGAGGATGTCGACCGCGCCGTGCAGGGCGGCCTGCCGCCATCGGTGCCGGCGGGCGGCGCCGACCAGGACGACCACGGCGAGGCTGACCAGCACGGCCGGAATCCAGCCGTAGAGCAGCAGCGCCGCCAGGGTTAACGCGGCCCCGGAGCCGGTGCCGCCCCACCAGCGGTCACGGCCGAGGGCGACCAGATGGCCGACGATGATTCCGGTGAGCACGGCGAGCGACCAGCCCACGGTTCCGTCGGGAAAGAGCGCATTGCCCGCGTCGAGCACTCGGAACACTCCGATACCGAGTGCGAAAGCCGCCATGGCGACCGCGGCGGCCGGCAGCGCGGGCAGCACCGCCCGGCGCAGCCGCGACGCCGGGGCGGCGCTTTCGGTCGGTTTCATACCCGTCCCTCTCACAGCCGGCGGTGCCAGCGCCACGGCGGGCGCACACCTCAACAGTAGGCGGCAGAAGGGGAAGACGGGCAGCGATCGGCGACGGTTCCCCGAATGCCGCCCGACGATCCATGACCTTCTGCTATGCGCTGTAAGGGTGATGCCCGCCGACTGCACCCGGGAAGTGCTCCCAGTCGTAATCCGGCCAGGTTTGGACCCATTGAGCGGACAAGATGGCCGGAGCACTGCGCCGGATGGGTGGAGCGGCTACTCCAGTGGCTACCCAGTGGCTACTCCAACCGCCGCTCCACCGGCCGTCCGTGCTACTCCGCGGACTCTTCCCCGGGCTCTTCCCCGGACTGTTCCCCGGGCTCTTCCCCGGACTCTTCCGGGGGCGTCAACGCGACCTCTCTCGCCGCGTCGGGACCCCGTTCGAGCAGGACGCCAAATCCGTCCTCGTCGAGCACGGGAACCTTCACTTGCATGGCCTTGTCGTACTTCGAGCCCGGATTGTCGCCGACTACCACGAAATCGGTCTTTTTCGAAACCGATCCGGTGACTTTGGCACCACGGCTCTGCAGCGCCTCCTTGGCCCCATCCCGGGTGTACGACTGCAGCGTTCCGGTGACGACGACGGTGAGGCCCGCCAGCGGACGGGGGCCTTCGTCCTCGCCGCCCTCCTCCTCCATCCGGACCCCGGCGCGCCGCCATTTCTCGAGGATCTCGCGGTGCCAGTCGACCGCGAACCACTCCTTGAGCGAGGCGGCGATGGTGGGCCCGACGCCCTCCACGGCCGCCAGCTCCTCCTCGTCCGCCTCGGCGATCCGGTCCAGCGAACGGAATTCCCGGGCCAGCGCGGTGGCGGCCACGGGGCCGACATGACGGATCGAAAGGCCGGTGATGATCCGGGCCAGCGGGCGCTCCTTGGCCGCCTCGATATTGGCCAGCATCGCCAGGGCGTTCTTCTTCGCCTCGCCCTTCTGGGTGGCGAAGAAGGTGACGACCTTCTCCTCACCGGTCTCCGGATCACGCTTGGGCAGTCCGCTGTCCGGGTCCAGTACATACGACCGAATGGGCAGCAGTTGTTCGATCTTCAGGTCGAACAGATCGCCCTCGTCCTTCAGCGGCGGTTCGGCGGGTTCCAGTGGCTGGGTGAGGGCGGCCGCGGCGACATAGCCGAGGTTCTCGATGTCCAGGGATTTCCGCCCGGCGAGATAGAAAATCCGCTCGCGCAGCTGCGCCGGGCAGGACCGGCTGTTGGGACACCGCAGATCGACATCGCCCTCCTTGGCGGGCTGGAGCGGCGTATCGCACTCGGGGCAGGTGGCCGGCATCACGAATTCCCGCTCGCTGCCGTCCCGCAGATCGACGACCGGGCCCAGGATTTCCGGAATGACATCGCCCGCTTTGCGCAGCACCACGGTGTCACCGATCAGCACGCCTTTGGCCTTGACCACATCCTGGTTGTGCAGCGTCGCGAATTCGACCTCCGAGCCCGCGACGGTGATCGGCTCGACCACCGCATAAGGCGTCACCCGCCCCGTGCGCCCCACGCCCACCCGGATGTCCACCAGCTTGGTGTTGACCTCCTCGGGCGGGAACTTCCAGGCGATCGCCCAGCGCGGCGCCCGCGAGGTGGAGCCCAGCCGCCCCTGCAGCGGGATCTCGTCCAGCTTGACGACCGCGCCGTCGATCTCGTGCTCCACCGAGTGCCGGTGCTCGCTCTCGCCGTAGTACGCGATGTACTCGCGCACGCCCTCGATCGAGTCCACCACCGAGAAGTGGGCGGCGGTGGGCAGCCCCCACTCGTGCAGCAGCTCGTACGCCTGCGAAAGCCGGTCGATGTCGAAGCCCTCGCGCGCCCCGATGCCGTGCACCACCATGTCCAGCGGCCGGGACGCGGTGATCTTCGGGTCCTTCTGGCGCAGCGAACCCGCCGCCGCGTTCCGGGGGTTGGCGAAGGGCGGCTTGCCCGCCTCCACCAGCCCGGCGTTCAGCTCCTCGAACCGCTCACGGGGCAGGAAGACCTCGCCGCGCACCTCCACCAGCGCCGGAACGCGGTCGCCCGTCAGCCGGTTGGGGATCTTGGCGATCGTCCGCACATTGGGCGTGATGTCCTCGCCGGTGCGGCCGTCGCCACGGGTCGCGGCTCGGGTCAGCCGCCCCTGCTCATAGGTGAGGTTGACCGCGAGGCCGTCCACCTTCAGCTCGCACAGGAAGTGGTACGAGCCGCTGCCCAGCTCCTTGGCGATGCGGTCCGCCCAGCCGGCCAGCTCCTCGTCGTCGAAGGCGTTGTCCAGGCTGAGCATCCGCTCGCGGTGCTCGACCTCGGAGAACGCCGTGCCGGCAAAAGCAGCCTCGTACGCCCCCGCGACCTTCTGGGTCGGCGAATCCGGCGTACGGAGCGTGGGATGCCCCTCCTCCAGCGCCTCCAGCTCGCGCATGAGCTTGTCGAACTCGGCGTCACTGACGACCGGCGCGTCCTTCACGTAGTACCGGAAGCGGTGCTCCTCGATCTGCTCAGCGAGCCTGGCGTGCCTCTCCCGCACCTCGGCGGGGACCTTCGACTGCTGTTCGCCGGCCACCGTGTCGTCCTCCCGTTACTCAGGGTTGTCCGCGAGCGATCTCGCCGCCCGGACGCAATGGGCCAGCGCGGCGCGGGCGTACCCGGGCGAGGCGCCCGCGAGCCCGCACGACGGGGTGATCACCACCGACTCCGCGAGAGTCGCCGGTGCCAGCCCCAGCCTGCGCCACAGCGTCCTGACACCCCTGACGCTACCGGCAGGGTCCGACAATGGGGTGTCGGTGCCGGGTACCGCGCCGATGAGGAGCGCCGTACCGCCTTCCACGGCTTCTCCGATCGCTTCCTCCTCACCCTCCGTGAGCAGCGACAGATCGAAGGAGATCCCCGCGACGCCCGCGCGCCGCAGCAGCCCGAACGGCACGGCCGGCGCGCACGAGTGCACCACCACCGGCCCGTCGGCCGCCTCCACCAGGGTCCGCAGCGCGCCCTCGACCACGCCCCGGTCCACGGCCCCGTGGGTGCGGTAGCCGCTCGCCGTACGGACGCTCCCGCGCAGCACCGACGTCAGCGACGGCTCGTCGAGCTGGAGCACCACCTCGGCGCCCGGCACCCGGCGGCGCACCTCCGCCAGATGGGCGCGCACGCCCTCGGCGAGCGAGGCCGTGAGGTCCCGGCAGGCGCCCGGGTCGCTCAGCGCGGCCTCGCCGCCGCGCAGTTCGAGGGAGGCGGCCAGGGTCCAGGGCCCGACGGCCGACACCTTGAGCGCGCCCCGATGCCCCTGGGTGAACTCCTCCAGCGCGTCCAGGTCCTCGCCCAGCCAGGAGCGGGCCCGCCGGGTGTCCCGGCCCGGCCGGTCACTGATCCGCCAGCCGCTGGGCTCGACATGCGCGTACAGCTCGATCAGCATTCCGGCGGTGCGCCCGATCATGTCCGCGCCGGGCCCGCGCGCGGGCAGCTCCGGAAGGTACGGCAGTGCCTCCAGCGAGCCGGTGACGGTCTTCGCGGCCTCCCGCGCGTCGCCGCCCGGCATCGATCCGACGCCGCTTGCCGCTCCGCGGGGCCATGGGTGGTGGGTTGTGGTCTTCTCGCTCACCAGCGAAAGGGTAAGCGGTCCGCTGGGGTGGCCCGAGATTCCGGGGTGCCCCGAGATGCGATCGGTCATCTGCGGCGCCGTTGTGGCTGAGCGCGCCGTTCCTCGCGCCCCTGCGGGGCGCCTCCGAACCGCAGCCCCCGCCGCCGCCGAGATGGCTCAGCCTCGTGGGCGGATCTGGAGGTCGGTGATCTCGGCGTCGTGCGGCAGGTCGAGCGCGGTCAGGATGGTCGTCGCCACGGTCTCGGGCGCGATCCAGCGCTCCGCGTCGTACTCCTTGCCCTCCTGCTGGTGCACCTTCACCTGCATCGGGGTGGCCGTGCGCCCCGGGTAGACCGTGGTCACCCGGACGCCGTTGCCGCTCTCCTCCCAGCGCAGCGCGTCGGCCAGCGCCTTGAGCCCGTGCTTGCTGGCGGCGTACGCGGCCCACTGGGCGTTGGCGCGCAGCCCGGCGCCGGAGTTGACGAAGACGACATGCCCCTGGGCGAGCCGCAGCTGCGGCAGCAGCAGCCGGGTCAGCTCGGCGGGCGCCACGAGGTTGGCGGCGAGCTGGCGGTTCCACGCCTTCGGGGTCAGCTCCCCGACCTCGCCCAGATCGACCACTCCGGCGATGTGCAGCAGCGAGTCCAGCCGGTCGGGCAGCGTCTGATGGCCCAGCGCCCAGGACAGCCGGTCCGGGTCGGCCAGGTCGCCGACGACCGTCCGCACCCCCGGGAACCGCTCCGCCAGCTCCTTCGCCCGCCCGGCGTCCCGCGCGAGCAGCCACAGCTCGTCGCCGCGCTCGGCCAGCCGCTCGGTGACCGCCGCGCCGATGCCCGAGCCTGCCCCAGTGATCAGATGCGTTCCCATGCTCCCCAGCTTGCCTCACCGACGGACGCGCCCCGCCGACGGTCCGGGCTTGGCGCGATCCCATGCCAGAAACCCGCGCGGACTTCCCGCCGGGCGCTCCCATCCTGTAACGGGCGCGGCGCTCACTGTAACGGGGCCAGGGTGGTGTGGCGCGGGAGTCCGGCGCTCCGGAGGATCAGGCGGCGAGGGCCGGAACCGGTGCCGGCGGCGGCCCGCCGCAGGACAACTCGAACCACAGCGTCTTGCCGCCGAGGCCGAACGGCTCTTCTCCGATGGCACAGCCGCCCCAGCGGTCGGCGAGGACGTCAAGCATGAACAGGCCGCGCCCCTTCTCCAACTCGGTCGACACCGACTCCGCCGACGGCTTCAGTGGCTCGGGCAGTTCGGGGTTGGTGTCCGTGACGCTGATCCGGAGGACGGGGTGCATCCAGAGCAGGCGCACGGAGGCCCAGTTGTCGGAGTAGCGGACGGAGTTGGTGGTCAGCTCGGACGTTAACAACGCGGCCCGCTCGATGAGTTCACGCAGGCCGTGCGCGGTCAGCACGGCGCGCAGAGTAGCCCGGACGATCCCCGGGCCGCGCGGGTCACGGGGGAAGCGGAGTTCGTACTCCCAGGGCTCGGTGAACAGCAGCGGCGGCGGAAACGGGGTCACGCGGCACCTCCGGTGCGGGGTTTTCGATCGCGGTACGAGGGTGTGTTCGTGGTCGCCGCCACCCGCTCGTTGGAGCGAGAAGCGGGTGGCTTGCCTCACAAACGTAGAGCATCGTGAGTAACTTATGAGTCGACAAACACGAATGAGTGAATCCGTGCTTGGCTCACTAGACCGCCTCTTGGCACCCCTGCCAGACTGACGCCGCGTAACAGAAAGAGGTCCCATGTCACCAAGAAGCGCTCCGACTTGCGGTCAGCGCCGCCTCGCGACAGAACTCCGACGCATGCGCGAACAGGCAGGGATCTCCATCCAGCAAGCCGCCGCCATGCTCGGCGCCGACCGGACAATGATCTCCAACGTGGAGGCGGCGCGGACGAGACTGAGCGAAGAACGGGTCCGCCAACTGGCTTGCAATTACGGATGCGCCGATGAAGCACTCGTCAGTGCGTTGGCATCGATGACAGGAAGCCGTCGGAACGACCACTGGTGGCAGGAATACAAGGGAAAGCTACCGGACGGGTTCCTGGACATCTCCGAGATCGAGAACTACGCCACACGCATCCGTACGGCACAGACGGTGCACCTTCCGGGACTGTTGCAGACCGAAGATCATGCACGGGCACTCTTCGATCTCGTGGTCCCCAAACTGCCGCGTCTGGAGATTGAGCTACGCGTCGCGCACCGTCTTGCCCGTCAAGGCATCTTCGACCGAGAGCATCCCACCCCGTACGTTGGCATCATCCACGAGGCGGCGCTGCGCATGCAGTTCGGCGGGCCAGAAGTGGCTCGGTCGCAGCTTGAGTACCTGGCCGACTCTGCCAGCCGCGACAACATCACACTGCTGGTCATTCCGTTCAGCGCGGGCAGCTTTCACGGCGCCGGACAGTCCGTCCTCTACGCAGAGGGGGCCGTCCCTCAACTCGACACGGTTCAACTGGACTCGGCGTACGGCCCCCACTTCGTTGACTCCCCCACTCCAATCGCCAACTATCGTGCACTGCTGGACCTGATGGAGGGGTCCGCGCTTCCCGCCGACGAGTCGCAGAAGCTCATCCGCTCCATCGCCCGTGAGATGTGAGAGGAGCCGTCAGTGCACGAGCACACCTGGCAGCGGTCGTCCTTCTGCGGCGGCGGCGGCAACAACTGCATAGAGGTCGCCGCCGACGACAGTGGCATAGCCATCCGGGAGAGTTTGGAACCCGGCGCCGTTCTCCATACCGACAGGGTCGCGCTCCGCACGTTCATCTGCGGCGTCAAGCGCGGGCACTTTGACCGGTTGCCGAACTGACACGTGGCTGCCGGAGTGTGCGACGGTCAGACCGGCCTACGCACCGGATATCCCTGGCACCCCCAGATACCCGCAGGCAGTACCCGGGCACCGCGCGGTGAGCGCGATGCCGCGGATGCATGCCTCCAGCGGTACCCGCGTCAGACGGACTCCAGATACGTCATGGCCTCCGCCCCGTTCTCCGCGAAGAAGACCAGCTCGCTCAGCGGCCGGGGCAGGAACCCCTCCTCCTCCATCCGCTGGAACTGCTGCTTCAGGCCGTCGTAGAACCCCGCCGCGTTGAGCAGCACTACCGGCTTGATGTGCAGTCCGTGCTTCTTCAGCTCCAGGATCTCGGTGGCCTCGTCCAGCGTCCCGGTACCGCCGACCATGATCACGACGGCGTCGGCGCGGGCGAGCAGCTGCGCCTTGCGCTCGGCGAGGTCCTTGGCGATCACCATCTCGTCGGCGTTCTCCCGGGCCTTGGCGGCGAGGAACTCCACCGAGATCCCGACCAGCCGCCCCCCGTGCTCCTGCACCCCGTCCGCCATCACCTTCATCAGCCCGACGTCGGACCCGCCCCAGACCAGCGTGTGCCCGCCCTTGCCGATCAGCTCGGCGAATTCGCGGGCGGGGGCGGTGTAACGGTCGTCGAGGTCGGCGGCGGAGCAGAAGACGCAGATATTCATGCGCATCACTTTACGAGCCGGGTCGGACACCCTCGCTGCCTCGCGCCACGGGTCGCGCCGTGCGGCGGATCTTTCCCCTCCCCACCCCTTCCCGTAACCAGGGGCTCCGCCCCTGGACCCCGTGGCCCGGGGGCCAAGCCCCTGCCACGCGGCGCAGCCGCATACCGATGCGGCGGGAAGGGGCGGAGCCCGGATTCCAGGGTCTGGGGCAAGGCCCGTTTCGGAGTCTGGGGCAGAACCCGTTTCGGGGCTCGGGGCAGAGCCCCGCCCCGGTTTCGGGGTCTGGGGCAGGGCCCCAGTTTCGGGGAGGGGCGGGGCGGGGAGCAGCCCGCCGCAGGCGTCAAGACCCGCCGGGCCCCCTGGACGCCCTGTCGCCGCGCCCGGCCTTACCCCCTGCCCACCACGCCGATGTGGGTCAGCACCGCCGCGGCGCCGTCCTCCGCGCCGATCGCGCCGGCGAGCTCGGCCGCCCGGCGGCGGGGGGCGGGTTCGGTCAGGCAGGTCGTGATCGCCGCGGCGAGGGATTCGGCGGTGAGCGTGTCGAGCGGCAGCGGCCGGGGCGCGACGCCGAGTTGGTGGAGGCGCGCTGCCCAGAACGGCTGGTCGGCCATGGCGGGCACCGGCACCGCGGGGACCCCGGCGCGCAGTCCGGCCGCCGTGGTGCCCGCCCCGGCGTGGTGGACGACGGCGGCGGTGCGCGGGAACAGCCAGTCGTGCGGGACGTCGCCGATCGCCAGGACGTCGTCCCCGGTCGCCGTCAGCCCGGCCCATCCCGCCTGCACCACCGCACGTACCCCCGTCCGGGCCACCGCCGCCGTCACCAGCTCGCCCAGCCGCTCGCCCTCGCCCGGCGCCATGCTGCCGAACCCGATGAACACCGGCGGCGGACCGGCCTGGAGGAAGTCGGCCAGCTCGGCCGTGGGCCGCCAGTCCCGGGGCCGGGCGGGCCACCAGTAGCCCGCGACCTCGACCCCGGACGGCCAGTCCGCCGGACGCGGTACGACCAGCGGGCTGAAGCCGTGGAAGACGGGCCGGAGGTCCGCTCCCGTCGTCCGCGAGGTGGCGGGCGGCAGCCCGAGCCGGGTGCGCAGCCCCGCCACGGCGTCCGCCTGGAGCGCTCCGGCGTCCGCCAGCAGCCGCTGCCCCGCCGCCAGATTGCCGTCCGGCCCGAGGTCCTCGGTGCCCGTCGCACCGGCCGGCGGGAACTCCCTTGTGGCACAGACCGGTGCGAGGAAGGTGCCGATGACGGGGGCGCCCGACGCCTCACCGGCCGCCCGGCTGAGCGCCGCCGGGCCGAACGCGGTGAGCACCAGGTCGGCCCCGTCCGCCACCGCCGCCGCCACCCCGTCGGCGAGCCGGTCCAGGAACGCCGCCATCGCCGCCCGTGCCTCCTCCCACGAGGCCGCCCGCGCCCTGGCGCGGATCAACTCCCGTGGATCGCCGGGCAGCGGCCGGTGGTCCAGGCCGCATCCGTCGAGGAGCCCGGCGAAGGGCGGGTGCGCGGCCACGGTCACCTCATGACCGGCCTCCAGCAGGCGCCGCCCCAGGCCCGTGTACGGGGCGACGTCCCCGCGCGAACCGGCGGCCACGATCAGAATCCGCATGTGCTGACCCTCCTCGGCGAGTGCCGCCCGGCGCATACTCGGACGACGGCGTTCGCCACGGACGCTAAGGGCTCCTGCGCGGTGGAGGTTCAAGCGGCTGTGACCGGCGGCACACGAGGCGGGAACACGGTGGGCATCGGCGAGTTGGCCACGCGTACCGGACTGCCGGTGAAGACCATCCGCTACTACTCGGACATCGGGCTGCTGCCCGAGTGCGGGCGCAGCCCGGGCGGCCATCGCAGATACGCCGCGGACGCGCTGCCCCGGCTCCGGCAGATCCAGCGCCTGCGTGCGCTCGGCACTCCGATCGCCGCGATCGCCGCGGTCATGGCGGGGGAACGCTCACTGGCCGAACTCGTCACCCGCGAACTGGACGCGGTCCAGGAGCAGTTGCGCGAGGCGACCTGGCGCCGGGAGGTGTTCCGCGCGCTGGACGACTGCCCCGGGCCGGAGCGGCCGCGCCGCCTCGCCCTGCTCGCCGGGGTGGGCAGCCCGGACGACGCCCACGACCGGCTGGTGCGGTACTGGCACTGGGCGCTTCCGGCGGACCTGCCGCACCGGCTGGCCCAGGCCGTCATCGACGGGGCGGTGCCCGCGCCACCGGCCGCCCCGACCACCGCGAACGTCCTCGCCTACGCCGAACTCCACGCCGTGGCCACCGCCGAGGACCGGCGCCGCCAACCCCAGCCCCACCAGGTGGGCGACGTCGCGTCGTTCTACGCCGGTCTCCTGGACGCCTACGGGCTGGCGGGCGAGGCTCTGGTCTCCGGCCGCCCGGACCTGCGCGCCCAAGCGCTCGACCACTTCGTACGCGCCTACGCCCGCATCGGCGGCCATGACGACACACCGGCGTTCCGGGCGCGGCTGCGCGCCCGGTTCCGCCGGGGAACGCGCGCCGGTTCGTTCTCGCTGCGCTACTGGCGACAGGCCCTCGCCATCACCGGCGAGACCCCTCCGCCATCCGCGACCTCCGGCCAGGGGCACCTCGCGGCACCACTCGCCGCCCTGCACCACCAGGTCGCGGGCCTCCCGCTGAGCGCGAACACCCGGCGGGGTCACACCCGGCGCGGGATCAGCGGGTGAAGTGGGAGATGCCCCAGGTCACATGGCGGTTACTACCGCCCTCGACCCAGTTGCTCTGCCCCTTCTTCATATGGGTGAGGTAGTCGGCGCTGACCTGGTCCGTCAGGCCGTCCGCCTCCTGGCGCCAGGTTTCCTCCAGGGGGCGGCCTCCTCCAGGGGGCGGGCGCGGTTGCCGCTGTGCAGGAACGCGTCCTGGGACCAGACGACGTCGACGCTGTCGTCCGGCAGCGGGATGGACTCGAAGGAGCCGTCCATCACCTCGATGGCCTCGGTCAGCCCGCGCTCGGCGTTCAGCGCGCGATGCCGCTCGTTCTCCACCTCGCTGAGGTTGAGCGCCATGACGCGGCAGCCGTACGTCTCGGCCAGATAGCGCGCCGAGCCGCCGAAGCCCGCTCCGAGGTCGAGGACGACGGAGGACTCCGTCAGGTCGAGCTGCCCGGCCATCCGGGCCACGGTGCGCCTGCTGGCCTCGGCGATCGGCTCGTCGGGCCGGTCGTAGATGCCGATGTGGATGTCCTCGCCGCCCCAGACGCTCCAGTAGAAGGCGTCGGCGTCCGCGGAGTTGTAGTAGTCGCGGGCGGTGCCCACGGCTCCCGAGTACTCCCCGTCCGCCGTGACCGAACCGATCGGGCCGACCGGCTCCTCCGTCGTGCGCATCGCGTCGTGCGGCGCCTCGGCGAGCCGCGCGGAGCGGCGCCGTTGCCCGAGAGGGCCCGCAGCGTACGCCGCCGCCCGTGACGGACTCATCGCCGGATGCCGGAGAGACAGGAGCCGGGCGCCGAAGGTCCGACCACCGGTGGGGCGGGGGCCTGCCAAAGAACCCCGGCAGCAGGCTCCCACCCGATCACCCAACTTCTCATCCCAACGGGTGACTTCGGGGCGAATGTGCCAATGTGCGGGTTACATTCGCCGCGACAATCTCACGAAGATGTCGGCCCGGTCGGCCGTGCCTTGGAACAAGCCGCTCGGCGCGCGGGCAGCGCGGTGACCGTCGGCATCGCGGCGCCCGGCCGGTGGCCGGCCCCGCTCCGGAACCGCGACGGCTACGACCGCGCCTTCCGCCCGGGGCGCCGTCGTGGCTGCCGGGGCCCGGCGGGGGCCGCCGCGCCGCTTACCGCATGACCGAGCGTGAACCCACACACCAACCACGAGGGAGTGGTAAAGCATGACGCCTATACCCGACGACCCCCTTCGGGCAACGAGAAAACCGGAACGGGCAGCTCGTATGCGTGCCGCGGTGCAGGTTCCGCCGACCAGCGACGAGTCGGTGAGCGACCGCGCTGACTGTGTGCGGGGGCGGATACGCACAGCTACCCTGGCAGAAGCCAGGATCACGAGGGGAGGGCACACCATGACGGCGCAGATGGAGAGCCCAGTGCAGACGGAACAGATGCGGCGCTTTGAGGAGTTCGACGCGGCATTCCCGGACTACAAGGCCGAGATGATCGATGGAGAGGTATACGTCAGCACCGTGGTTACCAGCCCTCATGGGCAGATGGTCATGACCATCGGAGCCCAGCTTGTGTCCAAGTGGTGCGTCATGACCGAGGTCGACACCGTTTACGACGGGTGGCACGGTACGACGCTGCTCAGGCCGGACATCTCCGTCGTCGATCCCTCCCACCGGGGCACGCGACTGAAGCAGTTCCCCGCCGACGAGATCATCCTCGTGGGCGAGGTCGTCTCGGAGTCCAACCCCGAGAACGACACCGAGAAGAAGGTCAAGAAGTACGCCATTGCCGGAATCCCGTACTACCTGATCGTCGACCCCATCAAGGGAAGGTGCCTGCTCCACTCGCTCCCCAGCGGTGATCACTACCGCGCGTCGTTGGAGACCGACTTCGGTGACCCGGTACCGATCGGTGATCCGTTCGGCGCGACGCTCGACACCACGGCGCTCTACACCTACTGAAGGGCGTCCGGGAGCGGGGCGGGCCCGCTCCCGGACGCATGGCGGCGGTTAGCGGGTGAAGTGGAAGATGCCCCAGGTCACATGGCGGTTGCTACCGCCCTCGACCCAGTTGGTCAGCCCCTTCTTCATATGGGTGAGGTAGTCGGCGCTGACCTGCTCCGTCAGGCCGTCCGCCTCCTGCCGCCGGGTTTCCTCCAGCACCCGGGCGTAGTGGGTGATCAGATGCTCGCGGTGCTCCTGGAAGCCGCCGCCGACCTCGATGAAGCCGAGCCGCGCCAGTTCGTGGCGGTAGAACTCGGGCGACCCCATGGTCTCCAGATGGATGCGGTCCAGGATGGGGCGGAGGGTTTCGGCGGGGCAGCCGTCGGCCGCCATGGGGTCGGTGAAGATGAGGTGACCGCCGGGGCGCAGTACGCGGGCGGCCTCCTCCAGGGGGCGGGCGCGGTTGCCGCTGTGCAGGAACGCGTCCTGGGACCAGACGACGTCGACGCTGTCGTCCGGCAGCGGGATGGACTCGAAGGAGCCGTCCATCACCTCGATGGCCTCGGTCAGCCCGCGCTCGGCGTTCAGCGCGCGATGCCGCTCGTTCTCCACCTCGCTGAGGTTGAGCGCCATGACGCGGCAGCCGTACGTCTCGGCCAGATAGCGCGCCGAGCCGCCGAAGCCCGCTCCGAGGTCGAGGACGACGGAGGACTCCGTCAGGTCGAGCTGCCCGGCCATCCGGGCCACGGTGCGCCTGCTGGCCTCGGCGATCGGCTCGTCGGGCCGGTCGTAGATGCCGATGTGGATGTCCTCGCCGCCCCAGACGCTCCAGTAGAAGGCGTCGGCGTCCGCGGAGTTGTAGTAGTCGCGGGCGGTGCCCACGGCTCCCGAGTACTCCCCGTCCGCCGTGACCGAACCGATCGGGCCGACCGGCTCCTCCGTCGTGCGGTATTCCTTCTCCGCGACGTGGATGAAGAAGTCCGGCCGCTCCGCCCGGTAGGTGTGCTGGAAGTCGCCGTAGGTCTCGATCCGCTGGAAGCCGACCTCCTCCATCAGCCTGCGCGTGTAGTCCTTGCGCAGCGGAAACATGTTGAGGTGGTAGACGGATTCGTCGGGGAAGCTGTAGCGCATGCGCACCAGCCCCTCGTCCACGTACTCCGGTTCGACGGCGACGTCTTCTCCGCAGTAGTAGTACACATGCTTGCTGCTGTAGCCGCGATCAAGGATCGCGTCGTAGTTCCGGTGGTCCAGGATCAGGATTCCGTCATGCTTGAGCATGGCGTAGAACTCCGCGAGCGCCTTGCGCCGGTCACGCTCGGAGAACAGATGCGTGAAGGAGTTCCCGAGGCAGACGATGGCGTCGTACTCGCCGTGGGCGTCGCGGTTGAGCCAGCGCCAGTCGGCCTGGACGACGCGGAGGATGTGGTCACCGTGCTTGAGCCCGTTGGAGAATGCCTGGGCGAGCATCTCGGCACTGCCGTCGGCGCTCACGGCCTCGAATCCGGCCTCGAGCAGCCGGACCGAGTGGAAGCCGGTCCCGGTGGCCACGTCCAGGACCTTCTTGACGCCGCGCTCGCGCAGCAGGTCGATGAAGAACGTACCCTCGCTCTCCGCCCTCCGGTCCCAATCGATCAGCGAGTCCCACTTTTCTACGAAGCTGGGTACGTACTCCTCTGTGTAGTGATCAGTGTCCCTGACATCAACTGGATTGTCGCCAAATTTCTGTACAGGTTGCGCAGAAATAACGGAACCTCCGGTGCTGAGACAGCGGACCACGGCACCCGTGTCCGCGGGGCGCATTCCCAGATTCACGTGACGCATGCCACCGGAATGACCGGACGCACGTTAATTTAAGAAAAACTGATCGCGCCAAACGGAGATCAACCACCCAATCCTGACTTTCGGCTTCTTTCTCACCAAAAGCGGATATCCACCTGGGGACCAGGGGTCTACGAGGCGACCGCCCGGGCCCGCTCGGTCGCGGCGATGGTCGCGGAGCCGACCACCCGGGTGCCGTCGTAGAGCACGATCGCCTGCCCCGGCGCCACGCCCCGCACCGGCTCGGTGAAGGTCACCCGCAGCTCGCTTTCCCCGATCCGCTCGGCCATCACCTCGGTTTCCCCGCCATGTGCGCGCAACTGGGCGGTGTACCTGCCCGGACCCACCGGAGGGGCCCCGCACCAGCGCGGTTTGATGGCGGTGAGGGCGGTCACGTCCAGGGCCTCGACGGGGCCGACCGTGACCGTGTTGTCCACCGGGGAGATGTCCAGGACATAGCGCGGCTTGCCGTCGGGCGCCGGATGGCCGATGCGCAGCCCCTTGCGCTGGCCGATGGTGAAGCCGTACGCGCCCTCGTGGGTGCCCAGCCTGCGCCCGCCCTCGTCGACGATGTCGCCCTCGGCCGTGCCGAGGTGCCGGGCCAGGAAGCCCTGGGTGTCGCCGTCGGCGATGAAGCAGATGTCATGGCTGTCGGGCTTCTTGGCCACGGCCAGGTCCCGCCGCTCCGCCTCCGCGCGGATCTCGTCCTTGGTGGTCAGGGTGTCGCCGAGGGGGAACATCGCGTGGGCGAGCTGGCGCTCGTCGAGCACGCCGAGGACATAGGACTGGTCCTTGGCCATGTCGCTGGCCCGGTGCAGCTCGCGCGAGCCGTCCGCGCGCTCCACGACCGTGGCGTAGTGCCCGGTGCAGACGGCGTCGAAGCCGAGGGCGAGCGCCTTGTCCAGCAGCGCGGCGAACTTGATCTTCTCGTTGCAGCGCAGACACGGATTGGGGGTGCGGCCCGCCTCGTACTCGGCGATGAAGTCCTCGACCACGTCCTCACGGAAGCGCTCGGCGAGGTCCCACACGTAGAAGGGGATCCCGATCACATCGGCGGCCCGCCGGGCGTCCCGCGAGTCCTCGATGGTGCAACAGCCACGGGCGCCGGTGCGGAACGACTGCGGGTTGGCGGAGAGCGCGAGATGGACGCCGGTCACATCGTGGCCCGCCTCGGCCGCCCGCGCGGCGGCGACCGCGGAGTCCACACCGCCGGACATGGCGGCGAGGACGCGCAGCCGACGGCCGTCGCGGGGACCTGTGGGCGCACCGGGGAAGTCAGTCATAACCCGGCCAGCATAAGTCGCCGCATGCGCGACGGCTAAATGGGTATGGGGCGGCCGGCCGCCGCCCCGCTCAGCTCGCCCGCGCCCGCTCCAGCACCCGCTGGACGAGGTCCAGGGCCTGGTCGGCGTCCTTGCCGAGGTAGATCAGATCGACGAAGGCGTGCTGGATGCCCGCCTCCCGCTCGGCCCGGACCAGGGTCGTCGCGATGTCGTCCACGGAGGCGTCGGCGCTCGGGTTGACCCGCAGGATCGCGTCGAATGCCGCCGGGTCCCGGCCCTCCCGCTCGACCGCTTCCCGCACCCCGGGCAGCCGCTCGGCGAGGTCGGCGACGGGGTCGGGCGCTCCGGACGCGGCGGGGACGACCGCGATGGGCAGCCAGCCGTCGGCGCGCCGGGCCACCCGGCGCATGGCCGCGGGCGCGAAGGCGGCGAGGTAGACGGGCGGGCGGGGGCGCGAGGCCGGTTTGAGGTCCACGTGGGAGGCGGGCACGGTCCAGTGGTCCCCGCGGTACTCGACCGGGTTCCGGGTCCACCAGGCGTCCAGGGCGTCGAGGCATTCGTCGAGGCGCCGGCCGCGCTCGGCCATGGGGACGTCCACCGCCTCGTACTCCTCGGGCGACCAGCCGGTGCCGAGCCCGACCAGCAGCCTGCCCGCGCTCAGCACATCGATGGTGGTGAGGGTGCGGGCGAGCAGCGCGGGCGGATACCAGGGGGCGTTGATGACATCGGTGCCGAGCTCGATCCGCTCGGTGGCCGCGGCGGCGGTGGCCAGCACGGCGAAGGGGTCCAGCGCGGCGCGGAATTCGGGCGGGATCACATCGGTGCCCGCGTAGCCGACGATCGGGTCGACCGGGGCGAGCAGGCGGTCCCCGACCCACAGGCTGTCCGCGCCGAGCTCCTCGGCCTGGCGCGCGAACCGCGCGATGGCCTCGGGGTGGTGGGCGAGCGGACCGAACTGGGGAAGGGCGAATCCGATGCGCATACCGTCAGCTCCTCGTCGAGCGGATGGACACATTCCGGCGGATACGTTCCGGGCGGACACATTCGGGGCGGATGCATTCCGGCGGACGCACTCCACGGTACGGAGAGCCACCGGGAAGTACGGGAGGCGCGGGGCCCCAGAGACAGTTCAACGTTCATCTACCCGGACGGCCAGAGGGCCACCGTCCGGAGCGAAGGGTTCTCGCCATGATCCCCGCGGCCGGAACCCGACGCACTCCCCCGCGCGTTGAGCGTTCCGTGAGCGAGACCACGACCGGCGGTGGACGCCGCGTCAGCAGGCGCACCCTCCTGATCGGCGGCTCGGCGGCCGGTCTCGGGGCGGGTGTCGGGGCCTATGCCGCGCGGGACGAGCTGGCCCGGATGTGGTGGCGGCTGCCCGGGATCGACAAGCCCCGCGAGGCGGGGGCGGTCGACCAGCCGGGCGCGGAGTGGATCGCGGCCTCGGGCGCGAACTGGCGGCGGGCGGACCGCCCGGACGACTACACCATCGACCGGGTGGTGATCCATGTGGTCCAGGGCAGCTTCGCCGACGCGGTGCGGGTCTTCCGGGACCCCGGACACCGCGCCGCGGCGCACTATGTGGTGCGCCGCGACGGGCATGTCGCGCAGCTGGTCCGGGAGCTGGACGTGGCGTTCCACGCGGGCAACCGCTCGTACAACGAGCGCAGTATCGGCATCGAGCACGAGGGGTTCGTGAGCGAGCCGAGCTCCTTCACGGACGCGATGTACCGCGCCTCGGCACGGCTGACCGCGTCGATCTGCGAGCGGTACGACATCCCCCGGGACCGTGAGCACATCGTCGGCCATGTGGAGGTGCCGGGCACCGATCACACCGACCCCGGCCGCCACTGGGACTGGGACCGCTACATACGGCTGGTGCGAGCGGTGCGCGTGACACCGGCGGCGAAGCGACGGACCTGACTCAGGCTCCGAAGACGATGGCGAGCGGACGGGCCGCGCTGTCGCTGGTGGGCCTGCTCGCCTTGCTGTCGCCGATGTAGAGCTTCTTGCCGGTGTAGATCATGGTGCAGTCCCCGTAGGTGTCCATGTCGGACTCGACGTCCTTCATGTCGTCCGGGTGGGTCTGGAGCGTCTCCATCGCGAAGGTCTTGGGATCGACGCGCACGACCCCGCCGGCCTCGCTGTACATGGAGCCCAGATAGGCGATCAGGGAGCCGTCGTCATCGGTCTGGACGGGGATCAGCGACCGGCTCTCCGCCATCTTCGTCTTCCCGGTCTCCTTACCGGTCTTCAGGTTCAGGCCGGAGATCCGGTCCCCCGGGCCGCCGTGGTCCACGTCCACCTCCGAGGAGAGGTAGAGGGTGCTGCTCGCCTTGTCGAGGGCGAGTTCGGTGCAGCCCTCCACGCTCGTGGCCGGGCAGTTGGGCTGGTACCCCTTGGCCAGGACGTCGATGGTGCTGAGCAGCTTGCCCTGCTTGCCGCTGTCGTCGATGGTCAGGATGTCCGTGGTGCCGGTTCCGGCGTCCGAGTCGCCGGTGTCGACGGCCACGACGAGCGGCGCGGTGGAGATCACATGCGCGTACTCGACCTTCTCGTCCAGCTTGTAGGAGGAGAGCACGTCGCGGGTCTTGGGATCGACCGTCTGGACCTCCAGCCGCTTTTCGCTGGAGTTCTCGCTGCTGTCGCAGCCGCGAATCGCGACGATCTTGTCCTCGCCGCCCGCGTAGCCGTCGTCGTCACAGTCCGCGAGGTACGCGGGCTTCCACAGCGGCTTGCCGTCGAGCGACCAGGCTCCCCCGCCGCCGGTGCCGCCCGCGGCCACGGTGCCACCGCCGATGGTGACCTCGTCGAACTGCACCCCGGCGTTGCCCTCGCTGTCCGACCCCTCCTTCTGCCAGACCAGCTTGCCCTTCTTCAGGTCGACCAGCCCGACCTTGGTGCACAGCGCGTCCTCGCCCGCGCCGTCCCGGAACAGGATCGCGGTCAGACCGTCCTTGGTCATATGCGGTGAGGCCCAGCAGAGCTGTCCGCCGAGCGGAATCTGCCACTTGGACTTGGCGCCGTCGAGCGAGTAGCCGACGATCTTGTTGACGTCGCCCTTCACAAAGGCCGAGTCGGTCACCCAGGTGCCCATGGTGTTGGCCTCCTTGCCGACCTTCGGCATGGCGACCTTGCCCAGCGTCTTCGCCTGGGCGCCCTTGGACGACGACCCCCCGTCCCCGCCGTCGTCATCCCCGGACCCGCAGCCGCTCACCAGGGCGGCCGCGAGGACCCCGCCCGCGATGAGCTTCAGGGCGGGCTTGGAGCGCCACCCCCGCGACGGCGGCCGCCGCACCCCCCGCGGCTGCGGGGGCTGGTGCGACGGCTGGTGGTGCGGCGGCAGCGAAGGCTGCGACATCGATGAACTCCTGGATTTCCCCGTGAAGAAAACCTGTGCGCTTTCCCGCGCATGACAGGTCTCGTTGACGGGCAAATCCTTTCCCACGGCTCTCCGCCATTTCAAGCGGAGACCGGTGTTCCGTAGGTTATGTGAAATGGCCGCCGGAACAATTCGAATTCCGTGGTTATGATGAGGCGGTCCGGGCGAGGGCCGTCGGCGGGGCCGTCAGCTGAGCCCCGCCCCGCGCGCCCGTTCCACCGCCGGGCCGATCGCCTCCGCGACGGCCTCCACATCGGCCTTGGTCGAGGTGTGGCCGAACGAGAAGCGCAGGGTGCCCCGGGCCAGCTCGGGGTCGCTGCCGGTGGCCAGGACCACATGGCTGGGCTGCGCGACACCGGCCGTGCAGGCCGAGCCCGTCGAGCATTCGATGCCCTGCGCGTCCAGCAGCAGAAGCAGCGAATCGCCCTCGCAGCCGGGGAAGGAGAAGTGGGCATTGGCGGGGAGCCGGCCCGCCGGGTCGGGGTCGCCGCCGAGGACCGCGTCGGGCACGGCGGTACGGACGGCGGTGATCAGCGCGTCGCGCAGGGCGCCGATCTCGCGGGCGAACTCCTCGCGGTGCTCGGTGGCATGCGCACCGGCCACGGCGAAGGCGGCGATGGCCGGGGTGTCGAGCGTCCCGGAGCGCACCTGGCGCTCCTGGCCGCCGCCGTGCAGCACGGGCACGGGGGTGTGCTCACGGCCGAGCAGCAGCGCGCCGATGCCGTACGGGCCGCCTATCTTGTGGCCGCTCACGGTCATCGCGGCCAGCCCCGAGGCGGCGAAGTCGACCTCGACCTGACCGAACGCCTGCACCGCGTCGGCATGCAGCGGAACGCCGAATTCGGCGGCGGTGGCGGCGAGTTCACGGACCGGCTGGACGGTGCCGATCTCGTTGTTGGCCCACATGACGGTGGCGAGGGCGACATCCGAGGGATCGCGGGCGATCGCCTCGCGCAGCGCCTCGGGGTGGACCCGCCCGAGGGAGTCGACCGGCAGCCATTCGACCCGCGCGCCCTCGTGCTCGGCGAGCCAGTCGACCGCGTCGAGCACGGCGTGGTGCTCCACGGGGCTGGCGAGCAGCCGGACGCGGGCCGGATCGGCGTCCCTGCGGGACCAGTAGAGCCCCTTGACCGCGAGGTTGTCGGCCTCGGTACCTCCTGCGGTGAAGACGACCTCGCTCGGGCGGGCGCCCAGCGAGGCGGCAAGGGATTCGCGCGACTCCTCGACGGTACGGCGGGCACGCCGGCCGGCGGCGTGCAGCGAGGAGGCGTTGCCCGTGACGGCGAGCTGGGCGGTCATCGCCTGCACCGCCTCCGGGAGCATCGGAGTGGTGGCGGCGTGGTCGAGGTAAACCATGGTGGCCTCGATTCTACGAGGCGTTGTGGGGGTGCGTACCAGGTGCGTGGGGGTGTGGTTCGCGCAGGGGCTTTTCGCGCCGCCTCCGCGGATCGTCTCGCGGTAACCCCTCGACAGCGACGGTAAGGAGTGTCTACGGTTTTACTCATGACGGGCACTGAGTGGAAGACCGAATGGAAACTGGACCGCAGCTACCTCAGCTCCTCCGGCGAGGTCCGCTGGGCCGAGTTCGGCGCGCCGGACGCGCCGCCGGTCGTGCTGCTGCACGGCACACCGTTCTCGTCGTACGTATGGCGAGGCTTCGCCCGCGGGCTGGCCGACCGGTACCGGGTGTTCGTCTGGGACATGCCGGGCTACGGGGCCTCCGAGAAGCGGGCCGGCCAGGACGTCTCGCTGGCCGCCCAGGGCCGGGTCTTCGGTGAGCTGCTCGAGGAGTGGGGGCTGACCGGGGAGGGGGCGGAGCCGGCCGTCGTCGCCCATGACTTCGGCGGCTGCGTCGCCCTGCGCGCGCATCTGCTGCACGGGGCGAGGTACCGGCGGCTGGCGCTGGTCGATCCGGTGGCCCTTCCGCCCTTCGGCTCCGCCACCTATCAGCTGTTCGGCGGTCACGCCGAGGTCTTCGAGCAGCTTCCACCGGCGCCGCACCGGGCGCTGGTGCGGGAGTACATCGGGTCGACGGGCGGGCCGGGGCTGCACCCGGCGGTGTGGGAGCGGCTTGTCGAGCCGTGGTGCGGTGAGTCGGGACAGCCCGCGTTCTACCGGCAGATCGCGCAGAACGATCAGCGGTTCATCGATGAGATCGAGGGCCGGTATGGGGAGGTTGAGCCTCCGGTGCTGGTGTGCTGGGGCACGGCGGATGCGTGGATTCCGGTGGCACATGCGCATGAGCTGGCCGCTCGGATTCCGGGGGCGCGGCTTCGGCTGATCGAGGGGGCGGGGCATCTGGTGCAGGAGGATGCGCCCGCGGAGTTGGGCGTTGCGCTCAGCGGGTTCCTCGGCGAGGGCTGAGGGGGCGCCTACGGCGGTTGCTCCCCCACCCCGCCCCTTCCCGAAACTGGGGGCTGCGCCCCCAGCCCCCGCTTCGGGGGCTCCGCCCCCGGACCCCCGCTCCTCAATCGCCGGAGGGGCTGGATTGGGTCCCCAAGCGCCAGGTGGGCCGGAATGCGGGCTGAGCGTTGGCGCCGGGCGGGCTCGCGGTTCAGGCGCCCATCCGGAGGAGTTCGGCCGCCAAGCGGGCGATGTGGTGGCGCCAGGCCTTTTGGGCTTCGGTGCGTTCCGCGTCGGCGGCCGCCGGGCCCGTTTGGGTGAGGATGAGGCGGGCGCCGTGGCCGGTGCCTTCGGTGAGTTCCCAGCGGACCGTTCCGGCGGGGTGGCCGCCGCGCTGCCAGTCGTAGGTGAGCACCCGGGGCGGGCGCGCCTCGGTGATCGGGCCCGCCGGGACCGCGTCCGTGCGGAAGCCCGAGGGGACCGGCGCCCCGGCCGTCGGTTCGGCGGTGGTGTCGGCGGTGGTGTCGGTGGCCGGGCCGGTCAGCGCCCGCCACGCCGTCTCGGCGGGGCGGACCAGCTGGCGCTCGAAGCGCAGCCGCCAGCCGCCGTCCTCGGTGGTCTCCACCGTGCCCTCGGCGAGCCCGAACGCCTCGACGTACTGCTCGTGCAGTTCGGCCATGTCGCCGCGGGCGACCTCCTCGCCGCCGAGCAGGGCGGCGAGCCCCGTGATGCAGGCGTGCCAGCCGGAGGCGAAGCTGGCCGCGCCGAAGCGGTCGCCGAAGGTGTGGGTGAGGGTCAGCACGGAGCCGTCGCCCTCGGGGCGCAGCTCCCAGCGGAGCTCGTCCTCGCCCCAGGTGAAGGCGAAGACATGGGGCGGGTCGAGCTCGGTGACGACGCCGTCCATGTCCGGGCCCTCGCGCCCGGGGAAGACGAAGCCCATCCTGCCCCCGACCTCGAGCTCGACCTGGACCTCCGAGGGGAACCAGTGGGCGAGCTGGGCGGGCTCGGTGAGCGCCCGCCAGACCTTCTCCGGGGGATGGGCGAGCCGGCGCTCGAGGCGCAGGGCCGAGCGGCCGCCGTCGGACTGGGCGAGGGTGTCTTTCATGGCGCTTCTCCGTCGGGTGGGTCGGGGGGTGCGTCGCGTGTGCCGAGTGGCCCGGGTGCGCCGGTCGCCTCGGGGAGCTCCGGCATCGTGTCCAGGTGTCGTTCGAGCGCGTCGAGACGGCCGGTCCACAGCCGACGGTACGGCGCCAGCCAGGCGTCCACCTCGGCGAGCGGCTCCGGGCAGAGCTCGTACCAGCGGCGCTGGGCGTCCCGGCGGACCCGGACCAGACCGGCCTCGCGCAGCACCCGCAGGTGCTTGGAGGTGCCCGGCTGGGTGAGCCCCAGGCGCTCGGTCAGCTCACCGACCAGGCGGGGCCGCTCCAGCAGGAGGTCCAGGATCTGCCGTCGGCTCGGCTCCGCGAGCACATCGAACGGTATGGCCATGACCTCAACATAACGTCCCGGCTATATAACCGCAAGGGAATGAAAGCGCGGAACGAGCCCGCCTCAGGGCTCCTCCGTCGCCGTACTGCGCCGGTTCCACGCCCTCGGCGCCCGCCAGCCGCACCGCATCGCCGCCAGCCGCACCACGAACGCCACGGCGGCCGCGAGCGCGCTCGTGGCCGCCGTAAGGGCGTCGTAATGGAGCAGCAGGGCCGCTATCGAGGAGCCGACGATGGCCGGGACGGCGTACAGGTCCCGGTCCCAGCGCAGCAGTGAGGGCACCTCATGGGCGAGGAGGTCGCGGAGCACACCGCCGCCGACCGCCGTGGCCATGCCGAGGGTGACGGACGAGGTGAGGCCGAGCCCGAAGTCATGGGCCTTCATCGTGCCCTCGACGCAGAACAGCCCCAGCCCGGCCGCGTCGAAGACCCCCACGGACGCCGTGATCCGCTCGACCTCGGGGTGGAGGAAGAAGACGAGGGCGGTGGCCACGAGCGGGGTGAAGAAGTAGCCGAGGTCGGTGAAGGCGATGGGCGGCACCGCGCCGATCACCAGGTCGCGGAAGACACCGCCACCCAGCGCGGTGACCTCGGCGAGCACCGCCATGCCGAAGACATCGAAGTTCTTCCGGACGGCGAGCAGGGCGCCGGATATCGCGAAGACGAAGATCCCGGCGACTTCCAGGGCGTGCTGGACGGACGGGGTGAACAGTTCGGTGGGCACCCGCCATTGTTATCCGCGGACGCCCACGGCCCCCGTCCGGGCCCCGTCCCGTCTCAGCTGTCGGTCTTCTTCGTCACCTTCTGTGCCGACTCGGCACCGGGGTTCTCCCGCGGCGCCTGGCCGGAGCCACCCGCCGGTAGCTCCACATCGGACACGGACTCCGGGTGGTGGCAGGCCACCTGGTGGCCGGTGGCCAGCGCCACCAGCGGCGGCTCCTGGCTCTTGCACACCTCGGTCGCCTTCCAGCACCGGGTGTGGAAGCGGCAGCCGGACGGCGGGGCGATCGGCGAGGGCACATCGCCCTTGAGCAGGATCCGCTCGCGCTTGGCGCGCCGCCTGGGGTCCGGCACCGGCACCGCGGACAGCAGCGCCTTGGTGTACGGGTGCATGGGGCGCTCGTAGAGGTCCTTGCGGTCCGCCAGCTCGACGATCTTCCCCAGGTACATCACCGCGATCCGGTCCGACACATGGCGGATGACCGACAGGTCGTGCGCGATGATCACATACGTCAGGCCCAGCTCGTCCTGGAGGTCGTCCAGCAGGTTGACCACCTGCGCCTGGATCGACACGTCCAGCGCCGAGACCGGCTCGTCGGCCACGACCAGCTTGGGCTTGAGGGCCAGCGCGCGGGCGATGCCGATGCGCTGCCGCTGACCGCCGGAGAACTCGTGCGGATAGCGGTTGTAGTGCTCGGGGTTGAGCCCGACCAGCTCCAGCAGCCGCTGGACCTCCGCCTTGACCCCGCCCTCGGGGGTGACGCCCTGGAGCCGGAAGGGCGCGCTGACGATCGCGCCGACGGTGTGCCGGGGGTTCAGCGAGGAGTACGGGTCCTGGAAGATCATCTGGACGTCACGCCGCATCGGCCGCATCTGGGCGGTGTTGAGATGCGTGATGTCCTTGCCCTCGAACTCGATCTTGCCCGAGGTGGGTTCGAGCAGCCGGGTGACCAGCCGCCCCATGGTGGACTTGCCGCAGCCCGACTCGCCCACCACGCCCAGGGTCTCCCCCGGCCGGACGTCGAAGTCGAGCCCGTCGACCGCCTGGACCGCACCGGACTGCCGCTGGAGCAGCCCCTTCTTGAGGGGGAAGTGCTTGACCAGACCCGACACCTTGAGCAGGGGCTCGGGCGACGTCGTCGCCTTCTCCGGGACCGTCATCTTCGGATCCTTCGTGTCGGTCACAGCTTCGGCGCAATCTCTTCGGTCCAGATCCGGGTGCGCTCCTCCTGCGTCATATGGCACGCGGAGAAGTGCCCGCCGCCCCCGGCCTCGGTGAGCTCCGGCCGCTCGGTGCGGGTGATGTTGTCCTTCGGCACATCGGCGTACGGGCAGCGCGGGTGGAAGGCGCAGCCGGACGGCACGTTGATGAGGCTGGGCGGGGAGCCCTTGACCGGGATGAGCCGCTCGGTCTGGTCGCGGTCGATACGGGGCATCGAGCCCAGCAGCCCCCAGGTGTACGGGTGCTGGGGCTCGTAGAAGACCTTGTCGGCCGGGCCGCGCTCGACACAGCGGCCGCCGTACATCACCAGCAGATCGTCGGCGAGCTCGGCGACCACGCCCAGGTCATGGGTGATGATGATGACCGCGGAGCCGAACTCCTTCTGCAGATCCCGGATGAGGTCGAGGATCTGCGCCTGGACGGTGACGTCCAGGGCGGTGGTCGGCTCGTCGGCGATCAGCAGCTCGGGGTTGTTGACCAGCGCCATCGCGATCATGGCGCGCTGGCGCATCCCGCCGGAGAACTCGTGCGGATAGCTGTCCACCCGCTTGTCGGGCTGCGGGATGCCGACGCGGTCCAGCAGCTCGATCGCGCGCTTGCGGGCCACGTCCTTGGTGACCTCGTGGTGCACCCGGTACGCCTCGATGATCTGGCGGCCGATGGTGTAGTACGGGTGCAGCGCGGACAGCGGATCCTGGAAGATCATCGACATCTCGCGGCCGCGCAGCTTGCGCACCTCGTCGGGGTCGGCGCCCAGCAGTTCCTGGCCGTTGAGCCAGATCTCACCGGAGATCCGCGCCTTGCGGCGGCCGTACTGGCCCGCGGTGTGCAGCCCCATGATGCCGAGCGAGGTGACGGACTTGCCGGAGCCGGACTCGCCGACGATGCCGAGCGTCTTCCCCTTCTCCAGCCGGAAGCTGAGCCCGTCCACGGACTTCACCAGACCGTCGTCGGTCGGGAAGTGGACGTGCAGATCGCGCACCTCGAGGAAGGCGGTGGGGGCGGGCGAGCCCGCCGCGGCCACCTCGCCCACGGCGGCGGTCCCGGTGGCCGGCAGATCGCCGTTCCCGGGCTGTCCGGAGGGCTTGGTCAGGTCGGTCATCCGAGCCTCACTCGCGGGTCGATGACGGCGTACAGGAGGTCCACGACGAGGTTGGCGACCACGATGAAGACGGCCGCGATCAGGGTGACGCCGAGGATGACCGGCAGGTCCTTCTCGGTGATCGCGTTCACCGCGAGCCGCCCGAGGCCGGGCAGGTTGTAGGTGGTCTCGGTGAGGACCGCGCCGCCCAGCAGCGCGCCCAGGTCGAGGCCGAGCAGGGTGAGGACCGGGGTCCAGGTCGAGCGCATCGCGTGCCGGCCGATGACCACCCGCTCCCGCAGACCCTTGGCGCGGGCGGTGCGGATGTAGTCCTCGCCCATGATCTCCAGCATGGTGGCCCGGGTGAGCCGGGCGTACATCGCCGCGTAGAGGAAGGCGAGCGTGATCCACGGGAGGATCAGGCTCTCGAACCACATCGCCGGATCGTCGCCGAACCCCTTGTAGTCCACGTTGACCCACTTCAGCGAGTAACTGAAGATCGCCAGCGAGAGCAGACCGGTGAAGTAGATCGGCAGCGAGACACCGGCCAGCGCGACCGTCATCGCCGAGCGGTCCCACAGGGTGCCCCGGCGCAGCGCGGAGACGACACCGGTGGTGATACCGCCCACCAGCCACAGCAGACAGGCGCCCGCGGCGAGCGAGAGGGTGACCGGCATGGCGTCGGTGAGCTGCGGCCACACCGCCTGCTCGGTGCGGAAGGAGTAGCCGAAGCAGGGCGCCGGGCAGTGGGTGACGTCCGTGCCGTTGGCGTAGTCCCGGCCGGCGAACAGGCCCTGGACGAAGTGCCAGAACTGCACCAGGACCGGATCACCGAGGCTGAGCTTCTGGCGGATGCCCTCGATGGCCGCGGGGTCGGCCTGCTTGCCGACGAACAGCAGCGCGGGATCGGCACCGGCCCACTTCGGGATCACGAAGAAGATGGCGAAGGTCGTAAGGGTGACGACCAACAGCATCACGACGACGGCGAACAAGCGCCGGATGAGATAAGCAAGCACTGTGCGCGGCCCGGGGGTGGCCCGTGATACCCCGGTCGAGGGGTATCACGGGCCACCGCCCGCGGCCATCACCTGCCCTTCGGGCCTATCGGTGCGGCGATGGTTAACGTGTGCGGCGGATCGGGTGACCGGCCGTCACTTGACGACGCCCAGCTGGGAGTAGTCGTAGCGGCCGTTGTAGGCCGCCGACGAGAAGGCGTTCGTCAGCCGCGAGCTGCGCCAGGTGATGTTCTTCTCGTAGATGAACGGCATCTGCACGGCCAGGTCGCTGACCTTGTGGTTCATCTTCTGGTAGATCGCGCCGGCCTTGCCGGGGTCGGTCTCCTTGAGCGCGTCGTCGAAGTACTTGTTGATCTCCGCGTTGTTGGTCTCGGAGACGTTGTAGTTACCGGTCTGCTCGATGAAGCGGCCGTCGATCAGCGGCTGGGAGAAGCCCTGGCCGGTCGGGAAGTCGGGGCCCCAGCCGGTCATGGACAGGCCGTAGCCGCGCTTCTTCATCACCGCCGGCGAACCGGTGATGCTGGCGGAGGTGCTGCCCTGGATCGGCTCCACGTTGAGGCTGATGCCGACCTTCTTCAGCGACGCCTGGAGCGCCTCGGCGGCGTCGACCTCGGCGGGCTGGTCGCTGCGGGCCACGATGCTGGTGGAGAAGCCACCCGCCTTGCCGCACTGCTTGAGCTCGTCCTTGGCCTTGGCCAGGTCCGCCTTGCCACCGCGCTTGACGATGCCGTACGGGTCGTAGTCGTCCGCGCCCTTCACGCTCTTGGGGAGCATGTTGGTGGCGATGTCACCACCGGCCTGCGGGCCACCGCGGGTGGTCTGGAGCGACTTGTAGTCGGTGCCGTAGATGACCGCCTTGCGGCAGTGGATGTTGTCGAGCGGCTTGACCTTGGTGGTGAAGTCGACGTACCGGACGAAGCTGGTGACGATGTTGTCGACGTTGCCCTTGTTGTGCTTGAGGGCGTCGTTACGGCCCGAGGGGGTCATACCCGTGGCGCTGAGGAAGACGTCGTAGTCGCCCTTGATCAGCAGCCGGTCGATCGCCTCGAGGTTGGAGTTGAAGGTGACCGAGACCTTGTCCGGCAGGGCCGGGCGGATCGGGTCGGACGCCTTCTTCCAGTTGGGGTTGCGGACCAGCGACAGGCTCTTGCCCGGGGCGTACGACTGGACCTTGTACGGACCGGAGGAGAACGGCCGGTTGGTGTACTTGGCGCCGGTGTCCTTGTCCGCCTTCACCGGGGAGCCGGTCGGCATCGCGAGCATCTGCTCGAAGTCACCGTTGGGCTTGGCGAGGTTGAAGACGATGGTCTTGTCGTTCGGCGTCTGGATCGCCTTCAGGCCCAGCTTGTCCTTGGCCTTGTCCTTGTACGGGCCCTTGTACTCGCCCTTGGGGTCCAGGACCTGGCGCAGATAGCCGGGGCCGCCGGAGACGACGTCCTTGGCCCAGATGCGCTCGATGCCGTACTTGACGTCCTTGGACGTGATCGGGGAGCCATCCTCCCAGGTGATCCCGTCGCGCAGGGTGTAGGTGTAGGTCTTACCACCGTTGGTGATCTTGCCGGTGGAGGTGGCGAGGTCCGGGGTCAGCTCGTTCGCGGCATTGCCCGGCTTCGGCGTGTAGGAGATCAGTTGGCGCGCGTAGAAGCGGGAGAAGTCCCAGGCGAACCCGTAGTACTGACGCTGCGGGTCGAGGGAGTCGAACTCCTGCTTGTTGACGAACTTGAGGGTGCCGCCCTTCTTGGCGGACTTGGCTGCGACACCCTTCACCGCGGCGTTGAACCCGGCACCCGAGCCCTCTTCGTCGGAACCGCCACCGCAAGCGGCGGTGGCCAGGAGAGCGCCGACGACAGCCGCCGCTCCGGCGATCCGCCTGCTTCTCGACGAACGTTTCATAGTTGCTGCAACCTCCGGGTTAGAGCGGTCCTGGGCATGGCGCCGCGGAATACCTTGGGAAGCCGTCTGCCGGATGTGGCAGGGGCTGCTGATTGCGTTCGAGTACGACCGGGCGGCCGTGTGCCGCGCCGTCATCGGGTGCCCTTCGGATCCAGTGCGTCGCGGACGCCGTCGCCGAAGAGGTTGAAGGCCAATACCGTGACGAAGATCGCCAGACCCGGGATGATCATGAACATCGGGTCGTCCTCATAGGTGCCGACCGCCTTGGAGAGCATCTGCCCCCAGGAGGCGGTGGGCGGCTTCACGCCCGCGCCGAGGAAGCTGAGCGCGGCCTCGGTGAGGATGTTGGTGGGGATCATCAGCGTCGTGTAGACGGTGATCGGCGCCACCAGGTTGGGCAGCAGCTCGCGGAAGAGGATGTAGCGCCGGCCGGCGCCCAGGCTCCGCGCGGCCTCGATGTACTCCTTCTCGCGCAGCGACAGCGTCTGGCCGCGCACGATGCGGCCGACGTACGGCCAGCCGAAGAAGCCGATGACCGAGACCAGGATCGCGATGCGCACCCCGCTGCCGGTCAGTCCCAGCAGGTCGTTGGGGAGCACCGAGACCAGGGAGATGATGAAGAGCAGCTGCGGGAAGGCCAGCAGCATGTCCATCACCCGGCTGATCAGCGAGTCCACCCAGCCGCCGAAGTACCCGGCGATGATGCCGAAAATGGTGCCGAGGACCACCGCGACCACCGCCGCGAGGAAGGCCACCAGCAGCGAGATCCGGGCGCCGTAGATGACCCGGCTGAAGACGTCGCGGCCGTTGGACGGCTCCACGCCGAAGAGGAAGTCCGAGCTGATACCGCCCAGGGATCCCTTCGGGGTGCCGAACAGCGGGTCGATCTCCTCCTGGTGGAACTCATTGGGCGGATGCCCGAGCAGACTCACGATGAGCGGAGCGAAGATCGCCACCAGCACGAGGAAGACGACAACGATGCCACCCGCCAGTGCGAGCTTGTCCCGCTTCAGGCGTGACCAGGCGATCTGCCGCAGCGATCTGCCTTCGACGGACGCTTTGACCACATCCGCCGCTACATCGGCAGTCGCGACCGGATCGCTGTCCGTGCTCGTGCCGTGCAATGGTGCCGTCATCGTGGTGGAGACCCCTCTCGACCGGTGGTGACCGGCCCACGACTCGCCGCTGTGGCGGCTTTGTTCACAACCTGGGTGAAAGTCGCGTTCTGGTACGGAACCTTTCTGGAAGGGGTCGTACGCAGGAACCGCACCCCTTGGAGCGGGAGTCTTCAACGCGTTTGTGATCACCCGCCAGTACTCCTGGACAATGGATGCCTAACCGTGATGTGAGGAGTACCGCTCCGGTATACGGACGGTCGCGACACGAGAACGCAGCAGTAACCTCCCGCCCGTAATGGGGTGTTCGGCCCGATAGGGGCGGAAGGCCGGGTGGGCAATCCCGTCAATCGGTGCGCGGCTCAGTGCGCGGCGGAACGCGGTGGCTCAGTACGTGGGACGCGGCGGCTCGGTACGCGGAGCACGGCGGCTCGGTACGCGGGGCGCGGCGGCTCAGTACGCGGGGCGCGGTGGCTCAGTACGCGGGGCGCGGTGGCGGGTAGCCGTAGCCGTACGACGGCGGCGCGGCGGACGTGGCGCCATAGGCGTCACGGTCGAAGAAGGGGCGGGCGTTGGCCCGCATCCACATGGCGACGGGGTCGTACTCGTCCGAGAGCGCGACCGTGGAGACCGGCAGCCCGTCCGGCACGGCGGTGATCGACTGCTCCATCATCACCCGCACCGACTGCACCGACGCCGCGCCGGTGTCGTACAGATCCAGGCCGATCGCCAGGTACGGGGCGCCCAGCGCGGGCTGCACCCAGACGCGCCGCAACGACCGCACCGCGGCGGTGCGATGCGCGTTCTGCCCCAACAGGGCGTAGAACTGGGGGATGTCGATGGCGGGCTCGGACAGCCGCAGCGGCCCGGCGGGCAGCCGGTCCAGACCGCCCGCGATCCGGCGCAGATCCGGCCACGGGATGCCCACTCCGCCACCGCGGGCGTGGGGGTTGAGCCAGAGGCCGTAGCGGTCGCGGTAGAGCGAGTCGGCGATGAGGCGTCCGTCGACCACCTCATGCGCGCGGTTCCAGCCACTTGCGGCCAGTTCCTGCGCGGAGGTCACACACGGGGCGTAACCGAGGCCGTCCACGTCCATGTTCCCGTACTGGGCGTCGGGCGAGCCGGGCGCGCCGTGCCACAGCAGCATCCAGACCTGGCCCTCGCCGATGGCGTGCAGCAGCGCCTCGTAGGCGTCGTACCGGCCGGGAGCGACCTGCTGCAACGCTCGCTCAACCTGGCCGGCCGCCGCCCCCCAATCCGCGCCCGCGCTCACCTGGGTCCGCCCCTTCTCATCGCCTTGCCCACACCTCACCGGGGAGCGTGCTCGCACCCCTCCTGGTCATCAAACCAGCTTACGGGCCGCGGCAGCGGACCCAGGGGTGAGTCAGAGGTCACGGTCGTAGAACGGCCGCACCCGTCCCAGCATCCAGTCGGCCACCGGATCGCCCTGCGCCACGTCCAGCAGCACCAGTTGAACCTTCCACGGCACCGGCACCGACCCGAGGGCGCGGCCCAGCGCCTCCACCGCGCGCGCCTGCCCCTCGGGGCCGGGCTCGTCGAGCTGCACACCGACGAAGAGCGCCGGCTCGTCGCCCTCGACGCTGGCCAGGGCGCGCCGGGCGGTCCGCACCCCGCTGCCCTTGCCGAACTCGATCCCGGCGGCGGCCAGGAAGTCCACCGGCTCGTCCTGCCAGTCCGGTTCGAAGAGCCGCACCCGGCCGCCGTTGGCCGGGCCGTCGAGCTCGGTACGCCCGGCGCGGCACAACTCCCGGACGGCGGGCGGAGGCAGCGGTACGACCACCGCGCCACCGGGGTTCACCGCGATGCCGAGCTGAGGCGGCAGCCCCCGGGCGAACTCCACGGCCGGGGCGACGGTGAAGGACATATGGGAGCCGACGAGCAGCAGGAACTGCTGCTCGGAGCTGAACACCGGGACATACGCGCCGCCGTCGATCTCCATCGTGGGCAGATCGAGGCTCGGGCTGCCGGGGCCCCCGCCGTTGGGCAGCGGAATCCATAGGTGGCTGCGGGAGAGCGTCTCGACGATGCGCGCTCCGGCGCCCGGGACGTCGACGGAGGCGGCCATCACCTCTTCGAGCTCATTGCCGGGAAACGCCGGATGCGCGGCATACCCGCCGTCCGGGAACCCTCCGTCCGGGAACCCTCCGTGCGCCGGGGCCACTCCGTACTGCTCCGGGAAGCTCATCTTCGTCCAACCGCCATCTCGTCCGACCTGCCCAAAGCACCCTAACCGCTGGGCGGCCCGGGACCGGAGGGGGCGGCGGCGATCTCCACAGCACTTCCCCACCTCGCCCGGACGCGCCCTCGTCACGCCGTGTGATGTCGATGGTCGATTTCCGGCCACTCGCCGGCCACTCGAGGGAGGGGCGTGATCACTCGAACGAGATCACTCGAAGGAGATGCAGCGCAGCGCGCTCGCGGTCGGCCGGTCCAGCAGCACCGCCGACGCGCACCCCCGCGGCGGCCGCCCCTCCTCCATCCCGGTGATCAGCCGCCGCATCGCGCGCAGATGCCGCCCGAAGGCGTAGGCGGAGACCCCGCGGCCGCGGGCGGACTGGCCCTCCAGCGCCTCCGTGGCGCCCACGTCCAGCAGCACCATGTGGAGGCTGCGGCCCCGGCGCCGCACGTCCCGGGCCAGCCAGCGGCGGACCCACGGCAGCGCGCCGCAGTCGTGCACCACGACACTCACGCCCGAGCGCAGCGCCCGGCGCAGCCCGGCGTAGTGGGCGTACCGGACCAGCGGGCGGTAGAGCGCGTACGGCAGCCAGCCGGGCAGCCGGCGCTCCCACATCTCACGGGTGTTCTGCGAGTCCACCCTGATCACGACCGCGCCCGTCTCGTCCAGGAGCGGCACCGTCCGATTGATCAGCGTGCTCTTGCCGCTGCCCGGCAGCCCGGATGCGACCAGCACATCCCCTGCCGGAAAGCGCAGCTCACGCGGGTCCGCGCCGCCACCCTCCACCCCGGCGCGCAAATCGTGCACCGCGCTTCTTCGACCGGGGCGGGCCGTCGACCCGGAGGGGGTGCGCCCACGCCGCGCCGGCAGGAGCCTCTGTGTTGTCGCGTACGTTCCCTGCCCATGCACCGTGATCGTCCTCCCAGGTCGGTCAACGCTGCTCGTACCCGCAGAGTGTCAAGAAAAGGTAATGTCGGGCAAGGCTGCCCCTGACCGGGCGGCCGGAACCCGGTCGGATCGGGGCTTCCCTTCTCGGCCATACATGCGATGATGTCCGCGCAACTCCATACCGGCCGCTTGAATCCGCGCGGGAGAGTCCTTGGCCATCGGCATCCGTGCCGGGTGTCCAGGGCGCCGAAGGAGCAAGTCCTCCCTTGAATCTCTCAGGCCCCGATACCGCGCGGACGAGGCAGATCTGAAAAGCGGGCCGCGCGGGCGCGGCTCCACCCAAGGTGCAAGTCGGGCCCCTTACGGGCGTCACGGCGAACCTCTCAGGTTCCGATGACAGATGGGGAGGACGCACGCGTCCTTGCCGTCCGTCCTCGCCGTGGCGCGACCCCGACCCCTGGAGCCTGAATCGTGACCGACGCCCCGCCCACCCCACGCCGTACCGCGCTGGACGCGCGGCACCGCGCGCTCGGCGCCACCATGACCGACTTCGCCGGCTGGGACATGCCGCTGCGCTACGGCAGCGAGCGCGACGAGCACACCGCGGTGCGCACCCGCGCCGGGCTCTTCGACCTCTCCCACATGGGTGAGATCTCTCTCATCGGTCCTCGGGTCGGGGACGCCCTGGACCACGCCCTGGTCGGCCGGCTGTCCGCGCTCGCCGTGGGCCGCGCCCGCTACACCATGATCTGCGACGACGAGGGCGGCATCCTGGACGACCTGATCGTCTACCGCCTCGGGGACGAGGAGTTCCTGGTCGTGGCCAACGCCGCCAACGCCCAGGTGGTGCTGGACGCGCTGACCGAGCGGGCCGGCGGTTTCGAGGCGACCGTAAGGGACGACCGCGACGCCTACGCGCTGCTCGCCGTCCAGGGGCCCGAGTCCGCGGGGATCCTGAAGCGCCTGACCGACGCCGACCTGGACGGGCTGAAGTACTACGCCGGGCTGCCGGGCACCGTCGCGGGCGTCCCCGCCATGATCGCCCGCACCGGCTACACGGGCGAGGACGGCTTCGAGCTGTTCCTGGCGCCGGACGACGCCGAGCGGGTCTGGGAGGCGCTGACCGAGGCGGGGGCCCCGGTGGGCCTGGTGCCCTGCGGTCTTTCCTGCCGGGACACCCTGCGTCTCGAGGCGGGCATGCCGCTGTACGGGAACGAGCTGACCACCGACACCACCCCCTTCGACGCGGGGCTCGGCCGGGTGGTGAAGTTCGACAAGCCGGGCGGCTTCGTCGGCCGCGAGGCCCTGGAGGCCGCGTCCCGCCAGGCGGACACCGTCACCCCGCGCACCCTGGTCGGCCTGGTCGCTTCAGGCCGCCGGGTGCCGCGCGCCGGCTACCCCGTGGTGGCCGCCGACGGCTCACCGATCGGCCGGGTCACCTCGGGCGCGCCCTCCCCGACGCTGGGCAGGCCGATCGCGATGGCGTACGTGGACCCGGAGTACGCGGGGCCCGGCGCCGAGGGGGTCTTCGTGGACATCCGCGGTACCCGGGAGCCGTACGAGGTCGTGGCGCTCCCCTTCTACAAGCGCGAGCGCTGAGCTTCTCCGAGCGCAGGCGCTGAGCTTCTCCGCGCACGTGCGGGGCCCCGGCCCATCGCGTCCCCCCGGCACCTGGGCGTCGTGTCCCTCGGCGCCGCATCCCACCAGCTAAGACCCGTTTCCCAAGCACTCCCCCGTATCCAGGAGAATCGGACCATGAGCAACCCCCAGCAGCTGCGGTACAGCAAGGAGCACGAGTGGCTGTCGGCCGCCGGCGAGGACGGCGTGTCGACGATCGGCATCACCGAATTCGCGGCCAACGCGCTCGGCGATGTCGTCTATGTCCAGCTCCCGGACGTCGGCTCCACGGTCTCCGCCGGTGACACCTGCGGTGAGCTGGAGTCCACCAAGTCGGTCAGCGACCTGTACACGCCGGTCTCCGGTGAGGTCACCGAGATCAACGAGGATGTGGTGAACGACCCGGCGCTGGTGAATTCCGCCCCCTTCGAGGGCGGCTGGCTGTTCAAGGTGAGGGTGACGAGCGCGCCGGAGGACCTGCTCTCCGCCGACGAGTACACCGCCTTCGCCGAAAACTGACCCTCCTTATTCGATCGGGACCCTCGATGTCGCTTCTGAACAGCTCCCTGCACGAGCTCGACCCGGACGTCGCCGCTGCTGTCGACGCCGAACTCCACCGCCAGCAGTCCACCCTGGAGATGATCGCCTCGGAGAACTTCGCTCCGTCGGCGGTCATGGAGGCCCAGGGCTCGGTCCTGACCAACAAGTACGCCGAGGGCTACCCCGGCCGCCGCTACTACGGCGGCTGTGAGCACGTCGACGTGGTCGAGCAGATCGCCATCGACCGGGTGAAGGAGCTCTTCGGCGCCGAGGCGGCGAACGTCCAGCCGCACTCGGGCGCCCAGGCCAACGCGGCCGCGATGTTCGCCCTGCTCTCCCCCGGCGACACCATCCTGGGGCTGAACCTGGCGCACGGCGGCCATCTGACCCACGGCATGAAGATCAACTTCTCCGGCAAGCTCTACAACGTGGTGCCCTACCACGTGGACGCCGAGACCGGTCTGGTCGACATGGACGAGGTCGAGCGGCTGGCCAAGGAGCACCGCCCCAAGCTGGTGATCGCGGGCTGGTCGGCGTACCCGCGCCAGCTGGACTTCGCCGCCTTCCGCCGGATCGCGGACGAGGTCGGCGCGTACCTGATGGTCGACATGGCCCACTTCGCGGGCCTGGTGGCGGCCGGGCTGCACCCCTCGCCCGTACCGCACGCCCATGTGGTGACCACCACCACCCACAAGACCCTGGGCGGTCCGCGCGGTGGCGTGATCCTCTCCACCGCCGACCTGGCCAAGAAGATCAACTCGGCGGTCTTCCCGGGCCAGCAGGGCGGTCCGCTGGAGCATGTGGTCGCGGCGAAGGCGGTGTCTTTCAAGGTGGCGGCGAGCGCGGCGTTCAAGGAGCGCCAGGAGCGCACGCTGGAGGGCGCCAGGATCCTCGCCGAGCGCCTGACCCAGGACGATGTCCGAGAGGTGGGCGTCGCCGTCCTCTCCGGCGGCACCGACGTCCATCTGGTCCTGGTCGATCTGCGCGACTCCGAGCTGGACGGGCGGCAGGCCGAGGACCGGCTCCACGAGGTCGGCATCACGGTCAACCGCAACGCGATCCCGAACGACCCGCGGCCCCCGATGGTCACCTCGGGTCTGCGGATCGGCACCCCGGCGCTGGCCACGCGCGGCTTCACCGCGGAGGACTTCCGCGAGGTCGCCGACGTGATCGCGGAGACGCTCAAGCCGTCGTACGACGCGGAGGCGCTGAAGGCACGGGTCACCGCCCTGGCCGACAAGCACCCGCTGTACTCGCACCTGCCCAAGTAAGCCGGAGCAACCCGGAGTAACGCGGACCCGGGGGCGCGCCCGCCCTGGCGCGCCCCCGCCACCCACCACCCGCACCAACCCA
Organism: Streptomyces endocoffeicus; assembly: GCF_016741935.1. GTDB lineage: Bacteria > Actinomycetota > Actinomycetes > Streptomycetales > Streptomycetaceae > Streptomyces > Streptomyces endocoffeicus. The sequence continues at coordinate 219,969 of NZ_JAERRG010000004.1, forward strand.
CGCACCACCCGCACCACCCCATGCACGGCCCGCACGCTTCCCCGGCGGGCACACGCTTCCCCCGGCGTGCCGACGAAGGAGTCCCCCGGTGGCCATTTCCGTATTCGACCTCTTCTCGATCGGCATCGGCCCGTCCAGTTCGCACACTGTCGGCCCGATGCGGGCCGCGCGGATGTTCGTCCGCCGGCTGAAGAACGAGGGCCTGCTGGCCCACACCGCGTCCGTCCGCGCCGAGCTCTTCGGCTCCCTGGGCGCCACCGGTCATGGCCACGGCACCCCGAAGGCCGTGCTGCTGGGCCTGGAGGGCCATTCCCCGCGCGATGTCGACGTCGATACGGCCGACGGCGAGGTGGAGCGCATCCGCACCACCAAGCGGCTGCGGCTGCTCGGCGCCGAGATCGGCCCCGGCCACGAGATCGACTTCGACGACTCGGCCCAGCTGATCCTGCACCGCCGCCGCTCGCTGCCGTACCACGCCAACGGCATGACGCTGTGCGCGTACGACGCCGAGGGCCATCCGCTGCTGGAGAAGACGTACTACTCGGTCGGCGGCGGCTTCGTGGTGGACGAGGACGCGGTCGGCGAGGACCGCATCAAGCTCGACGACACCGTCCTCACCCACCCCTTCCGCACCGGCGACGAGCTGCTGCGGCTCTCCCAGGAGACGGGCCTGTCCATCTCGGCCCTGATGCTGGAGAACGAGAAGGCGTGGCGCACGGAGCAGGAGATCCGGACCGGGCTGCTGGAGATCTGGCAGGTCATGGAGGCGTGCGTGGCCCGCGGCATGTCCCAGGAGGGCATCCTGCCCGGCGGCCTCAAGGTCCGCCGCCGCGCCGCCACCGCCGCCCGCGCCCTGCGCTCCGAGGGCGACCCGGGCGCCCGTGCCATGGAGTGGATCACCCTCTACGCCATGGCGGTCAACGAGGAGAACGCGGCGGGCGGCCGCGTGGTCACCGCCCCCACCAACGGCGCGGCGGGCATCATCCCCGCCGTCCTGCACTACTACACCCGGTTCGTCCCGGGCGCCGACGAGGACGGCGTCATCCGCTTCCTCCTCGCCGCGGGCGCCATCGGCATGCTCTTCAAGGAGAACGCCTCGATCTCCGGCGCCGAGGTCGGCTGCCAGGGCGAGGTCGGCTCCGCCTGCTCGATGGCCGCCGGCGGCCTCGCCGAGGTCCTCGGCGGCTCCCCGGAGCAGGTGGAGAACGCCGCCGAGATCGGCATGGAGCACAACCTCGGCCTCACCTGCGACCCCGTCGGCGGCCTGGTCCAGATCCCCTGCATCGAGCGCAACGGCATGGCCTCGGTCAAGGCGGTCACCGCCGCGAGGATGGCCCTGCGCGGCGACGGCCGCCACCATGTCTCGCTCGACAAGGTCATCAAGACGATGAAGCAGACGGGCGCGGATATGAAGGTCAAGTACAAGGAGACGGCGCGGGGCGGGCTCGCGGTGAACGTCATCGAGTGCTGACGAAGGGGACGGCGAGTGGGATCGGCCGATGGTCCGGCGATACGGGTGCCGGTCGGGGAGGACTCGGAACGCTGGGCCAGCCGGGCGACGAGCCGACGGGTACTCCTGGTGGTGCACAACGTCACGTCCGCCGGCCGGCTGCTGGACGTGCTGCCGCTGTTCCACGACGACTTCCGGGTACAACTCCTGGTCACCTCGACCGAGTCATCCGCGTTTCAGGCCGGAATCGGCGAGTTGTTCGCGGAGTTGGGCCTGCCCGTGCTGCCCTGGGAGCAGGCATTGGCAACACCGGTCGCGCTGGCGATCGCCGCGAGCTTCGGCGGCCAACTCCAGGACATAAAAGGCAAATTGGCCATCTTGTCGCACGGAGTGGGATACACTAAGAAATTGCGCGATCCGCGATCCGCGATCCGCGATCCGCGAACCACGAACCACGAACCGACATTCGGCCTGTCGCCGGAGTGGCTGCTGGCGGACGGCAAGCCCCTCGTGGACGGCCTCGTCCTCTCACACCCGGAGCAGCTGGAGCGGTTGCGGCGGGTGTGCCCGGAAGCCGAAGGAGTATCCGCACTCGCCGGCGACCCCTGCTTCGACCGCATGCTGGCCGGGCGTCCCCACCGGGAGCGGTTCCGCCGCGCCCTGGGCGTGCGCCGGGGCCAGCGGCTCGTCGTACTGAACTCCACCTGGAATCCCGAGGGTTTCTTCGGAACCGGCGGCGACCAGGACATCCTGCCGAGCCTGCTCCCCCGGCTCGCCTCCGAGCTGCCGGCTGACGACTACCGGCTGGCGGCCGTACTGCATCCGAACATCTGGTACGGGCACGGCCCGGGGCAGATACGCGTCTGGCTGGACCGGGCCCGCCGCAGCGGACTGACCTTGATCGACCCCGTGCACGCATGGCGACAGGCCCTGCTGGCGGCGGATGTCGTCCTGGGGGATTTCGGAGCGGTGTCCTACTACGCCGCGGCGTTGGACATCCCCGTACTGCTCGCGTCCGCCACACAGGACCGGCTGGACCCGGAGGCGCCGCTCGCGACGTTCGTCCGGGAAGCCCCTCGGCTCGACCCGTACGGACCGCTGCGCGGACAGCTGGAGGACCTGCTGGCGCGGCATCGCCCGGTGGCCGGTGCGGCGGAGTTCACCAGCTCGGCCCCAGGCGCGTCGGCGGCACTGCTGCGGAGGCTCTTCTACACGCTGATGGATCTGCCGGAGCCCGCGGCTCCCGCCCTGTTGGAGCCGCTGCCGCTGCCGCCGTACGAGCCCCCACCGCGTACGGCTCCCCTGGATGTCCGGACGCGCGTCCGCGGAGCGGATATCGAGATCGAGCGCTCCACGGGGCACCCGTACGACGCGGTCGGCGAGAGGCACCTCGCCGTACATGAGGACACCCGGGACCCCAGCAGCCTGGCGCCGGCTGATGTGATCTTCCGTGAGGGGCAGCCGGACGACCCCCGCATGGGCGACCCGGAGGAGTGGACCGCCGAGGTGCTGCACCGGTATCCGCACTGCTCGCTCGCCGTCTATGTGACCGGCCCGCACAGCTGTGCCGTGCGTGGCCGGGATCACGGCGTGCTGCGGCTGTCGGCGGGCCCGGAAGCGGATGCCGATCCGGCGGCCTACGCCTCCGCGCTGTACGCGTGGCTGGCGGGCGGCGGTGCGGTGGCGCCGGGTGGGACGACGCTCCGGGTGCACGCGGCCGACCGCGTACACCCGGTGACGGTGACTCCCGTTACTCCGCCTGCTCGGCCGCCTCGCAGCGCAGCCGCAGACGGGCCAGATAGCCCAGGTGCGGAGTCGCCCTTTCCGGCCTGAGCAGGCGCTCAGCCTCAGCGATCTTCGTCAGGGCTTCGGAGTCCTCACCGGCGTCGTGCAGCGTCTCGGCGAGGTCCGTGAGGGTACGGGCCTGGTTGTACGCCTCTCCCCGCTCCGCGAAGAAGTCCCGCGCGGTCTCCAGGCGAAGGCGGGACTGCGCCAGCTGCCCCAGGCCGCGCAGGGCGCGTCCCTGGTGACGCCCGATCAAGGCGAGGGCACGCGGAAGGTCCTGCGCGCCCTCCTGGCCGGGGGTGATCCGCCGGTAGACGCCCTCCGCCTCGACGAACCGCTCGTACGCCGCCTCGTACCGCCATCGGTTCAAGCACAGCAGGCCCAGGAACTCCACGGACGACGCCTCGCCCCGTAAGTGGCCCGCGGCGCGCTCGCAGGCGACGGCCGCGCGCACCGCGTGATCGGCCTCTTCCCACCGTCCCAACTCGCCCAGGCAGTGGCCCAGTTGGAAGTGCAGTGCGCCCGCCATACGGGAACGCGGCTGATGCTCGTCGGCACACCGGGCCGCGATCCGCAGGGCGGGCAGCACCTCGTCCCAGTGTCCGGCCTTCAGCTGAAGTGGCCACAGCGCGCGGGCCACTCGCAGCGCCGTGTCGGTGTGCTGGTACTCGTCCGCCACGGAGACCGCCCGCACCAGGTTCCCGGCCTCGGCCAGCAGGGCCGCCATGCCCTCGGCCGCGTCACCGTACGGAGTCCCCCGCTCGGGTGCGGGCTCGGTCCGCCAGCTCTGCGGCAGGGCGGCGTGGGCGGCGTGCAGCGCTCGATTCAGCAGGCCGTCGAGCGCCCGTGACACCGCCGCGAAGCACTCCGGGATCCCGTGCTCGGGGCCCGCGGCGTCGGCCAGATGGCGGCGCACCTCGGGCCGGAAGCGGTAACGTCCGTCCCCCACCGACTCCACCAACTGCGCGTCCGCCGCCGCGGCGAGCATCCGGGCGGCCTCCTCCTCGGCGACGGCGGCGGCGTCCGAGGCCAGCCGGGCATCGATCGCGGGCCAGCCGCCCAGCGCGGTCAGTCGGCACAGCCGCGCCGTCCCGGGCCCGAGACGGCGACACGCGTCCTGCGTCATGGTGTGCACCGGATCGCGCCCCGGGGGCTCATCGGACGGGTCCGGGAAGGGCGGTTCGTCGGTCAGCAGGCGCATCGCCGCCGCCTTCAGGGCGAAGGCGTTGCCCGCGCAGGTGTCCAGCAGGACGGGCATCCGCGGCTTGGCCCGCGCGACCCTCTCGGGACCGGCCACCTTCCTCAGCATCCTTAAGCCGTCCCGCTCGCTCAGCGGAGGGACGGCGATGCGCTCCGCCTCCAGAGCGAACGGCGGGCCCGATGCCACCACCAGCAAGAGCACCTCCGGCGTGGCCGGAATGAGGTTGCGGACCTGCGCGACCGAGGACGCGTGGTCGATCACCACCAACGCCCTGCGGCCCGCCGTCAACCGCCGATAAAGCTGTTCACGTCCCGTCTCGGCCGGCGGAATCCGCTCGGGCTCGACGCCCATCTGCCGCAGCAGGCGCAGCAGGACGGCGGCCGGTTCCGGGCCATGGTCTCCGGCGGCGTCGCGAAGGTCGACGTAGAACTGCCCGTCGGGGTACCGCGCGATCTGGGCGGCGCCCCAGTGCAGGGCCACCGCGCTGGTGCCGATGCCGGGCGGGCCGTGCAGCAGCGCGACCCGTGGCCGCCCGTCCGCGGCGCGGGTCGCCTCCCGCTTCAGCCGCTTGAGGACGGCCTCGCGGTCGGTGAAGTCCCGCGTGGCGGGCGGCAGTCCCGCCACGGGGCGCAGCGCCACCGCCGCGTCCGGCAGGCTCCGCAGCAGAAGGGCCCACTCGCCGGATCGTCGGCCGTCTTCACTCAGGCGCGGATGCATCTGGCGCGCCAGGGCCTCCCACCCCTCCGCGGTGGCCGGCAGCGGCGTCTCCCGGCCCAGGGTCCGTCTCACCAGCGCCCCCGTCGACAGGAGCACCTGCTTGCCGACTTCTCCGGCCGCGCCGTTCCCCGCCGCCGCGAGGAATGCGGTAAGCGCGCCCACTGTGACGATCTCGATCACACCGGCCCCTCCCCTGGTCCCGGTCCGGTCCCTGGCCGGACTGTATCCCCGCGGTACCCGCCCCGGAAAACCATTCGGCCTCGGCGGCCTCGTCCACGGCCGGCCTGGTGCGCGCGCGGTGAACGTCATCGAGTGCTGAATCGGCCCTAGCGGCCGGGCGGATGTCACACTCCGGCGGGCCGCCCTGTCGTACCTGCGGAAGCATTGCCACCACAGGTACGACACGATGGAGAACCCGCCATGGCCCGTATCCCGCTCACCCCGCCCAGCACCCTGCTCAACCGCATCGGCGCCTGGTACTCCCGGCGCACCTACGGCAAGGTGCTCGACCCCGGTCTGGCCGTCGGCCACAATCCGCGGGTGCTGCTCACCTACGTACGGCAGGAGCGCGGCGCCGCCAAGTGGAACCGCCTCGACCCGGGCCTCAAGCACCTCGCGGTCATGGCCGCGGCGGCCAGGATCAACTGTTCGTGGTGCATGGACTTCGGCCACTGGGAGGCCGACAACCTGGGGCTGCCGATGGACAAGATCTCCAAGGTGCCGCGGTGGCGCGACCACCAGGAGGCCTTCACCGATCTTGAGCTGCTCGTCCTGGACTACGCCGAGGCGATGACCGAGACCGAGCCCCGCGTGACCGATGAGCTCGCGGCCGCCCTGATCGAGCGGCTGGGTGAGGCGGCGTTCGTCGAACTCACCGCCATGGTCGGCCTGGAGAACTACCGCTCGCGCGTCAACAGCGCCTTCGGCCTGACCAGCCAGGGCTTCTCGGACGCCTGCGAGGTACCGTCGCGGGCGTGATCGACACGACCACCTTCGAAGAGCACCGGCGGATGCTGTTCGGCATCGCCTACCGCATGCTCGGCTCCGTCGCCGATGCCGAGGACGTGGTGCAGGACGCCTGGCTGCGCTGCAGTCAGGTGTCCACGCCGGTGCAGAACCCGGCGGGCTATCTGGCCCGTACGGTCACCAACCTCGCGCTCAACCGGCTCACCTCGGCCGCCGCCACCCGCGAGCGGTACGTCGGGCCCTGGCTGCCCGAGCCGCTGGTCACCCGGCCGGACATCGGCGAGGAGGTGGAGCTGGCCGAGTCCGTCTCGCTCGCCATGCTCGTCGTCCTGGAGAGTCTGTCGCCGCTGGAACGGGCGGTCTTCGTGCTCAAGGAGGTGTTCGGCTTCTCCTTCCGGGAAATCGCCGGAATGCTGGACCGCGGCGAGGCGGCCGTACGGCAGGTGGGCAGCCGGGCCAGGGCCCATGTCCGGGCCCGCCGACCGCGTTACGACGCCCCGGCGGAGGTGCGGCGGCACGTCACCGAGGAGTTCCTGGCGGCGTGTCTCGGCGGCGATCTGAACCGCATGATGGAGCTGCTCGCCCCCGATGTGACGGCGTGGAGCGACGGCGGCGGCAAGGTGAAGGCCGCCCTCCGCCCGCAGCGGGGCGCGGACAAGGTCGCCCGTTTCCTCGCCGCCGTCATCGCCCAGCCGATGGAGGACCCCCAGGTGCACCTGGTGGACGTCAACGGCCGGCCGGGACTGCTGCTCACGGTCGCGGGCCGCCCGGACACGGTCGCCTGTGCGGAGGTCGAGGGCGGGCGCATCACCGAGATCCGCATCATCCGCAACCCGGAGAAGCTGCGGCACCTGCCGCCGCCGTAGGCCGCTCGGGGCGCCGCACCCCGGCGAACAGGTCGTCCTCGGGAGTCGCGACGCCGACGTCGACAACGACGTGGGACCGGGCCAGGTGGTAGTCCTCAGTGGGCCAGACCTGCCGCTCAACGTCACGATCGTGACGCATGAACCCGGCGTTCGGGTCGATCTGCGTGGCGTGCGCGAGCAGCGCCCGGTCCCTGGTCGCGAAGTACTCCGCGCACGGCACCCGCGTGGTGATCTCCAGCCCGGACCCGGACCCCGCCTCGGGCAGTTCGGCCAGTACCTCCCCCATGCCCGAGTCCATGCCCCGCGCGATCAGGGCATCGTGCATGGCCTGGAACCAGGGCCGCGACAAACCGCCCTGGTAGTACAGCTTCAACGGCCGCCAGGGCACACCCGCCCCGGGATGGCGGCCGGCCTCCCCCACCGCGTCGAAGGCGGCGGCCGTCACCTCATGGGTCCTGATGTGATCCGGGTGCGGATAGCCGCCGGTCTCGTCGTACGTGACGACCACATGCGGGCGGAAACTCCGCATCAGCCCCACCAGGCGCCCGGCCGCCTCCTCCAGCGGTGCGAGCGCGAAACAGCCCTCGGGCAGCGGCTCGCCCGGCCCCGGGAGCCCCGAGTCGACGAACCCCAGAAAGTGCTGCCGGACCCCCAGGATCCGGCGGGCCTCCGCCATCTCGTCCCGCCGGATCGCGGCGAGGTTCTCCCGCACACCGGGCCGGTCCATGGCGGGGTTGAGCACATCGCCACGCTCCCCTCCGGTGCAGGTGACCACCAGCACCTCCACCCCCTCGGCGGCGTACTTGGCCAGCGTGGCCGCGCCCTTGCTGGACTCGTCGTCGGGGTGGGCGTGCACGCTCATCAGCCGCAGGTTCAAGCGCACTCCTCGGGATGGTCCGTAGTGACATCGGGATGGTCCGTGGTGACGGACGGATAGAAAAATAGCCCGAACCCAAATTTAGGTCAACCACAATCTTAGAACCGCCCATGCGAGGATGGGGCCATGACAGCAGGACTGCGTGAGCTGAAGAAGCGGCAGACGCGCCAGATGATCTCCGACACCGCGACCCGGCTCTTCATGGAGCGCGGCTTCGAGGCGGTGACCATCGCCGAGATCGCGACGGCCGCCCAGGTGGCCAAGATGACGGTCACGAACTACTTCCCGCGCAAGGAAGACCTGGCCCTCGACTACCACGAGACCATCACCACCGCCCTGGCCCGGACCGTCGCGGACCGCCCGACCGGGGAATCCGCCCTGACCGCGCTGCGCCGCGCATACCTGGCCGCGGTCGAACGTCACGACCCCGTCGCCGGCTTCTCCAGCCCGGAGTTCGCCCGCATGCTCACCGACAGCCCCACCCTCACCGCGAGACTCCGCGAACTGCACGACCAACGCGAGGAAGCCCTGGCCGAAGTCCTCACCGCCGAAACCACGGCCACCCCCGACGACCCCACCCCCGACGACCTCACCCCCCGAGCCGCGGCCGCCCTCCTCACCGCCGCCCACCGCACCCTGTTCCACCACGTCCAGGCCCTCACCCGCGCAGGCCACCCCACCGAGGAAATCGCCACCGCGGCAACCCGATCGGCCGAGCAGGTCTTCGACCTGCTGGAGCCGTCCTTGGGCGACTACGCGGTGCGCTGACGTCGATCCGCGGGCCCGGCCGAACCGGCTCAGCTAGCGTCCGCTCCGGCGGCCTGCCCGGCGGCCGGTGCGTTCGGTGCGTTCGGTGCGCATCGAGCGGAAGCCGGGGTGAACGCCGGGGCTGAGGCCTTGGCGGTCCGCCAACCGCCGCAGCAGGCCGGTCAATTGATCCCGCTCCTGCCCCGATAGGCCATCGGTCAGCCGGCACTCGTGCTCCGCGCCCACCTTCCGCAGCCCTTCCAGCAACTTCCCGCCCTCGTCGGTCAGATGGACCTCGTACAGGCGCCGGTCGGCAGGGTTCCTGCGGCGCTCGATCAACCCGCGCTCCTCCAGTTCGTCGGCGAAGGCGACGAATCGGCTCGGCGGCATGCCCAGGTCGTCGGCGAGCTCGCGCTGGCTGCGGCCCGGTGAGTCGGCCAGCAGCCGGAGCAGGCCGCTCTGCGGCGGGGTCAGATCCAGCTCGGCGAGGCGTTCGGCGAACAGCTCGGCGGCGTGGGCGCCGAGCTGGGCGAGCAGGAAGGCGGCACCGGTCGGGGGCGGGGGCGGGCCCGGTGGCCGTTCACCTTCGTTGGTCATTCCCATGCGGACATCATACTCGCTTGACAATCGTTTCATCTTGTAATCATTCTCTTCTGTATCGGTTGCCCGACCGACCAACGGAGGAGAAGCCATGCCCAGCACGACCCCCCGGACGTCCCCCACCCCTTCCATCCGGACCGCCCCCGGCGAGCACACCCCCACCCGCCGCCCGCAGGGCGGACCCCCGCTGCTGGCACCCGTGCTCGCGTTCGCCGTCCTGACCATCAGCTACGTCGTCGTCAACAGCTCGATCCCACGCCCCGACGCCTCCGGCGAGGAGGTCCTGCGGTACGCCCGGGACAACGGCACCACCATCGAGCTGGGTTCGCTCCTGCTCCTCGCCTCGGCCACGCCACTGGCGCTCCTGGCGGCGGTGCTCTACCGACGGCTGCGAGCACTGGGCATCACCGCACCGGGCTCGGCGATCACGCTGGTGGGCGGGGTGCTGGCGGCCGTGGCGCTGAGCGGCAGCGCGCTGTTCGGCTGGGCCGGCGGCCGTCTGCCCATGGACGCCGATCCGGCCCTGGCCCGCGCGCTGGCCGACCTGTCGTTCCTGTCGGGCGGTGTCGCCTACTCGGTGACATTCGCGATGCTCGTCTCCGGCGTCTCGGTGACCGGGCTGATGACCCGCCTGCTGCCCCGCCCGCTGACCTGGACCGGGCTGGCGCTGGCCGCCGCGGGCATGGTCTCCCTGCTCTCGCTGATCGCCGACCCGTTCGCCTACCTGCTGCCGGTCGTCCGCTTCGGCGGGCTCATCTGGCTGGTCATCGCCGCGTTCCTGCTGCCCCGTACCCGCCCGTCCCGGCATCAGTGAGCGTCACCAGTGAGCGTCGGACGCGCGGACACGCCGAGGACACCCACAGAGCGCACGCCGGTTATCCACAGGACCATGAAGTCCCTTGTACGTGACCGCTGTTCGACTTAGCGTGACGGATCACTGGCAACGTTGAGGGGGGGCGCGGGGCGTGGCGTTCTGGATGGCTGCGACGTCGATATGGGCCGTGCTGCAACTGTTGTTGCTGTCCTGGCCGGTGCGGACGGCGCGGTGGCCGACGGTGCTGCTCGCCTTCGGGGTGGGCGCTTACGGCTGCGGTGTGCTCTCGATGGTGCTGGAGCTCGTGGTGGCACGGCAGTTGGCCACCGCGAGGGGGACGTCGCTGTCGGGCGTCATGGACGAGGTGTCGTGGACGACGGCTCCGGTGGTGGAGGAGCTGATCAAGATCGCGCCGCTCCTGGTCGCGGGGTGGGCGCTGCGCCGGCGGATGCAGTGGGGTCTGGCGGACTTCGTGGTGCTGGGCGGGGCCGCCGGGGCCGGATTCGGTCTGCTGGAAAAGCTTCTGATGTACGCCGAGTCCGCCGGTAAGGCCGTTCCCCTGGATGAGGGCGGCTGGCAGATCGCGGAGGGGCTGATCGACCACCCGTATGTTCCCGGCCCCGGGCAGATCGTCGGCAGCTGGTTCCCCGCACCGACCGGCACCGTCGAGGTCGGAGGGCCGGTACTCCCCTACGAGGCGCATATCTTCACCAGCGCGCTGGCCGGGCTGGGGGTGGGCCTGCTGTGGTGTGGTGCCCGCGTAGTGACCCGGGTCGCGGCACTGGTGCCGCTGGCCGGGGCGGTGGCGATCCACTGGGTGACCAATTACGCCGCGGTCTTCCAGGGCAATGAATCGGCGATGGAGTGGCGGGAGCGGCTGGCCGGGGAGTGGGGGCTGTGGATCATCCTGGGGTGCCTTGCCGCCGCGTGGGTCTGGGATCTGCGCCGGTCCCGCCTGGGCCGGCGCCGCGCGCCCGACGTCGCGCTGGCGGCCGAGCGCCAGGGCCGGACCGCCCTGGAAACTCTCTCCGGGTACGCCCTGCTGCGTCTACCGGCCACCTGGTTGATCGCCCTGGGCTACGCCCGGCGGCGCCGGGCGCTGCTGTACGCCACGGCCCACCCCCGTATCCGCGCGGAGACGCTGGAGCCGCTGCGCGAGTCGGTCGTCGAGCGGACCCACCGTATGGACGCCACCCACAGCCAGGAGGCATGGCGTGGCGTGACCTTACGGCAGCTGTGGCACCGGGCCCGGGAGCAGCGCCTCCGCTGGCCGCGGCACGAGAAGGTGCTTCTGGTGCTCAGCCTGCTGCTGGCCGTCCCCTCCGTGGCGTATCTGGCGGTGGGCTCCTTCCCGTCCACGAAGGATCTGCAGGAGTACTTCACCGGGGGTACCGGGCTGCGCATTCTGGTCGGCGTCGGTCTGGGCGGGCTGGCCCTGACCCTGTGGCGCCTGATCTCCGCCGTACGCGGCTATCGGACCGCGGGCGCGGCCCCGCTGGGCGAGGCCGTCGCCCTGGTCCAGTTCCGCATCGCCGTCTGCGCGGGCTCGCTCGTCGTCGGCGTCCTGCTGCTGTCCCGCTGGTCGGCCATCGCGGACGGCGAGGCCCCGCTCGCCGGCTACGACATCCTTGGCACCGATCGTTTCCTCCTGGAAAAGCTCCTTGAGACCGGCCTTCCCCTCCTCCTCACCCTCGCCATGTTCGCCATGCCCTACGCGCTGCCGCTTGAGCTCGCCATGGGCGGAGGGCTGGCGGAGTCCCTGCTGATGGGCCTCGCCCCGCGCGCCCTGGCCCCGGTCGCCTCCCGCATCGGAGCCAGGCTGGCGGCGCGTGAGGCGACGCAGTGGGCGCGCGGTGCGCTCCGGAGCCGTGGCCGGGGGGTGTTCTCCCGTACCTGGGACCGGGTGCGGCACGGCCGTACCGATCCGGTGGATCTGGCGACCGGGCGGATGTTCCTGCCGCAGACGGATGTGGAGCTGCCGGGTGTGCTGCCGCTGGTGTTCTCCCGCCGGGTGGACTCCGGGTACCGCGCCGGGCGGTGGTTCGGCCCGACCTGGGCGTCGACGGCCGACCAGCGACTGGAGTCCGACGAGCAGGGCGTGGTCTTCTTCACCGAGGACGGTCTGCTGCTGGCCTATCCGCATCCGGTGCCGGGCGGCGCCGCGGTCCTGCCCGCGGAGGGTCCGCGGTGGCCGCTGGCACGGACGGCGGACGGCGGTGCGTACACCCTCACCGACCCGGACGCCGGGCTCGTCCGCACCTTCACCCCGCACCATGACCAGGCGCTGCTGCGGGAGATCGCCGACCGCAACGGCAACCGCGTCACCTTCGCCTATGACGCTTCCGGCACCCCCCTCGAGATCCTCCACAGCGGTGGCTACCGGCTGCGGCTGACGTCGGAGCACGAGCGGATCACCGGCCTGTGGGTGGGGGACGTACGGGTGAGGGGCTTCGGCTACACCGATGGCCAACTCACCGAGGTCACGGGCTCCTCGGGCCTGCCGCTGCGTTTCGTCTACGACCGGGCCGGACGGGTCACGTCCTGGATCGACACCAACAACCGCTGGTACTCCTACGCCTACGACGAGCGGGACCGGGTCGTCGCCGAGGGCGGCGAGGGCGGCCACTACACCCTCCGCATCGGCTACGACGGAGTCGACCCGGACTTCCCGGGCCTGAAGGTCACGGCCCTGACCTCACCGGACGGTGCGATCACCCGCTATCTGATCGACGAGGCGCACCAGGTCGTCGGGGAGATCGACGCGTCCGGCGCGGTCAGCCGCACGATGTACGACCAAGCGGGCCGTACGGTCGCCGAAACCGACCCGCTGGGCCGCACCACCGGCCTGCGCTACGACGAGCACGGGCATCTGACGGCCGTGATCCGGCCGGACGGCAGCGAGATCAGCGCGGAGCTCGACACACAGGGCAACCCTCTGCGGATCACCGACCCGGGCGGCGCGGTGTGGCACCAGACCTTCGACACGGCGGGCAACCGCACCACCCTCACCGACCCGCTCGCCGCCACCACCCGCTACCTCTACGACGAGCGCGGAGGTCTGCTCGCCGTCACCGACCCGCTGGGAGCCACGACCCGGGTGCGCTGCGACGGGGCCGGGCTCCCCATCGAGATCACCGACCCGCTGGGAGCCACGACCCGCTATCAGCGGGACGCGTTCGGCCGCGTCGTGGCCGAGACGGACCCGCTGGGCGCGGTGACCCGCTACGACTGGAGCCCGGAGGGCAAACTCCTGCGCCGCACCGGTCCGGATGGCTCGGCGGAGTCCTGGACGTACGACGGCGAGGGCAACCGCACCACCCACACCGACCCTGTCGGCGGTACGACGGTGTACGAGTACACCCACTTCGACCTGCTGGCCGCCCGCACGGGCCCGGACAGGGTCCGCTATACGTTCGCCTACGATGCGGCGACACGGCTGACCCAGGTCACCAACCCCCAGGGGCTGACGTGGGATTACGTCTATGACCCGGCAGGCCATCTGATAGCGGAGACGGACTTCGACGGCCGAAGGGTGACCTACGAACACGACGCGGCGGGCCAACTCCTCTCGCGTACCGACCCGCTGGGCCAACGCACCGGCTACGTCTACGACGCGCTCGGCCGCATAGTGACCCAGGACGCCGCCGGGCGGGTATCGGCCTTCCGCTGGGGCGCGGCCGGAGAACTCCTGGAGGCCGTAGGCCCGGACACCGAGCTGACCCGGGCCTACGACCCCGTGGGCCGCATGCTGTCCGAGACGGTGGGCGGCCGCACCCTGCACCTGGCCTACGACCCGGCAGGACAGCTTGTCCGCCGCCGCACTCCGGCCGGAGCGGTGACAACTTACGGCTACGACGCGGCGGGCAACCGCACCGCCCTGACCGCCGGGAACCACACCCTCACCTCGGCACACGACGCGGCGGGCCGCGAAACCACGCGCCGTATCGGCGACGCCCTCACCCTCACCAGCACCTGGGACCGGCTCGGCCGCCTGACCGCGCAATCACTGACCGGCGCACCCAGCCATATCCACCGGGCGTACGCCTATCGAGCCGACGGCCACCTCATCGCGATGGACGACCACAGGTCGGGCCGACGCACCTTCGAACTCGACGTTGTGGGCCGGGTCACCGCCGTCCACGCCCACGACTGGACCGAGACCTACGCCTACGACACAGCGGGCAACCAAACACACGCGAACTGGCCGAGCACACAACCCGCCCAGGAGGCGACAGGCCCCCGCACCTACACCGGCACGCGCATCACCGGCGCGGGCTCGGTCCGCTACGAACACGACGCGGCGGGCCGCCTCACCCTCCGCCAAAAAACCCGCCTGTCGAAGAAGCCCGACACCTGGCGCTACACCTGGAACGCCGAAGACCGCCTGGTATCGGTCACCACCCCCGACGGCACGGTCTGGCGCTACCTCTATGACCCGTTCGGCCGCCGCACCACCAAACAACGCCTCGCGGCCGACGACGAAACCGTCCTGGAACAAACGGATTTCACCTGGGACGGCCCCACCCTGGTGGAACAAACCACCACCACCCCGGACCTCCCCCATCCCGTCACTCTCACCTGGGACCACGACGGCCTGTGCCCGGTAGCCCAAACCGAACGCATCACCGAAGCCACCACCCAACGCGAAATCGACACCCGCTTCTTCGCAATCGTCACCGACCTGATCGGCACCCCCACTGAACTCATCGATGATTCAGGCACCACCGCCTGGCACACCCGCACAACCCTCTGGGGCAACACGACCTGGGCCGCCGACAGCACGGCCTATACCCCTCTCCGCTTCCCCGGCCAATACTTCGACCCCGAAACCGGCCACCACTACAATTTCCACCGCTACTACGACCCAGATTCCGCCCGCTACCTAACCCCCGACCCCCTGGGCCTCGCCCCAGCCCCCAACCCCTTCACGTACGTCCACAATCCTCATGTTTCGCTGGACCCTGACGGTCTCGCGCCATGCCGCCCCGGTCCGGGGGCGCTCATACAGGATGAGCAGAGGGGCACAGGGAATGTCTGGACGAAGGACCTGAGCCATGTGACCGGCAAGACGGCACGGTCACGGAATCGGGCGATCGACGCCATGATCAGAGAGGATTTCCAGCACCTGCGGTTCACGCATCGACCCCGGTACAGTCCCTGGGCAAGCACGGGAATCGCCAAAAATAATGTGGGCACTCAAGTCGGATGGAAGTCATTTGCCAGCAGGGACGAGTTGCGTAACACACTCGTGCATGAGGAACTCCACCACCGCTGGTACGGGCGCGGCATCCCCGGTGGCACACATCACCCTCGCGACGGCTCCGGCATGTCCGCGCAATTCTATGAAACGGTGGACAGATACATGAGAATGCGAGGCTGGCGATGATTGAGCAGGCAGCCAGGCTCATTGAGCCGTGTGGCGATTGCGGTCGACCGTGCGAAGGGTGGGCGGTGCAATTGGTGAAGGAGGGCAGGCTCCGTTGGGAGCTTGAGTGGGCCTGCGACGACTGTGGCGTTTCGCACGACGGTGATTGGGGCGTCGCTCCGGACGAAGTGCGGCGGCCCATCCTGGCCGAGCACGGGTATCGGCGACTCCGGGTCGAGGGGCCGATCAGTTCAGGAGGAAAGGTCCTCAGAGCGTTCCGCAATGCCTTCGGGGTATCTATCGGCGAGGCAAAGCAATCGGCCAAGGAGCTCACCGGGAAAGAGGGATATCGGGGAACCCTGGTAGAGGTTTCCCTGCTTGCTGAACTTCTCGGGGCGTCCGGCATCGCCACAACGATTGACCATGCCTGACGCCCATCGACCAAGACCGGCGCCTCAGTTGGCCGGGAACTCTCCCCTGCGCACGGCGCTCGTGAACGAAGTCCACGCCTCCACGGGGAAGACGAGGGCGGGGCCTGCCGGGTGTTTGCTGTCCCTGACGGGGACGACACCGGCAGTGGTGGCTATGCCGGGTGCGAATTCCACGCACTCACCTCCATTACCGTTGCTGTAGCTGGACTTGACCCACTCAGCACGGGACAGGTCGAGGGCAATCCTCATCGGGTGTATTCCTCCATTGCACTACGGATCATGGACAGTGACTGTTCGGGATGCAGAGCCGCAGCCCGCAGCCAGTCGTACGTGGCTGTCGCATTCGCCACTGCTTCCGGTGAATCGATCAGTTGGCCTGCCATCGCCGTGTCCACGTAGGCGACGTTGGGCCCTTCGTCGAACGTCAGAAGCGTGTAACTCTCTGACGCCGCGGGTGCCCCCACCGCGAACGGTAGTACCTGAAGGGTGATGTGCGGAGACTCCGCCTCCTCCATGAGGTGGGCGAGCTGTGCGGCCATAACCCCTGGGCCACCTACCGCAGTCCGTAAGCACGCCTCGTTCAGGACGCACCAGAGCAGCGGAGGCATGTCCTTCTCCATCACCTCCCGCCTCCGCAGTCGCCCATCCACCAGCCCATCGATCTTGCTCGTGCTCTTCCGGGGATGCACCGCCTGGAAGACTTCCCGCGCGTACTCGGGCGTCTGCAGCATGCCCATGACGAGCGCTGCCGAGTAGTTCGAAATACCCGTCGCCTGCCGCTCCAACTGCACGTACGGCACGAACCAGTCCGGATAGCCGTGCTGGCTGGCCCGCTTCCGTAGACGCGCGAACAGGCCCGGCGTGCCGAAGACCCGGTCGCACGCGTCGGCGAACTCGAGGCTGGCCAGGCGCTCACCCGCCTCCACCTTGGCCACATATTGCTGCCCGTAGTTGGCCTTCAAGCCCAACTCCCGCTGGCTCAGCTCCGCCTGCATCCGCCAGGTCCGTACCTCGGCTCCTAGGAACGCCGCCCCGGTGGACGGTTCCTGGCCTTCCTTGGCCTCACTCACCTGTGGTTCTCCCCTCACCCCAAGCCTCTTGGTGTGCCCCGATCCCTGTTGCGCGCGGCCCCTCAGGGCAACGCTGGGAGTACACAGAGTGATTAAAGCTCGCAAGACACATCCAGGTCAGGAAGAACCCCCCATGGTGTTTCCCTCCGAACACATCACCGAATCCACCCGACATCGCGTCGCGGACCGGGTCACCCGCGAGATGCGGGAAGTGGCGCGGCGACGTGGCTGGAGTTCGGCGGGCGCGGCCGAGACGTCGGTGGGAGGGACTCCGGACGTCCTGTTCTGCGGGGCGCTCCCCGGAGACCTCCAACGGCGCGCCACCAGCCGCCCACACCCATCGGAGAGTGACCGTTGAACGACACCTGCCCCACCTGCCGCCACTACGCGGCACTGCGCGAACAGGCCAAACAAGCCGGGGACCACAGCAAGGCCACCGACTACGAGGTACTGCGCCGACGCCACCCCGCCCACACCGTCCGCATCCCCCGGCAGCCCGAAGGACGCATCGCATGAGCCACCAGCTCCGTCAGTCACAGCCCGACCAGCCCCCAGCGCCCGCCCTCGGCCAGGTGGCGTACGACCCGGCCAGCGGCCGTACCGGCGTAGTGCAGGCGGTGCACGGCGTCGCCGAGTTGTGCTTCGACCACCGGATGACCAGCGATCGCGTCGCGTTCCTCCGGCCGGAGCGAGGCGGGGTCGAGTGGACGGCCGACGCCGGGGCCCTCCGTTTCCCGGCGGACGGGGACGGCGGCGCGCGGCGCCCGGACGCGCCGTAACCGTGATCGACGCGGTCCGCGCCCCGCCGCCGTCCTTACGGTGGTCAGCGCCAGTCGCCGCACTCTGGGCCAGTCCATGGCCGGTCTGCCGGCCCGGACCCCCGGGCGGTGTCTCGGGACCCGTACGCGCAGGGCGCCCGGCGCTATGTGGCAATGGAGGGGAGTCCGCAGGGTGAGGGGTTCGCCGTCCACCCCGACCGGGACGGTCGGCTCCCGCGTTTCGACGGTGACGTCCTCGGCGGTCGCGGATACCACTCCGGGCGCGTTGGGGCCGCGTAGCAGCCCGGCCGCCTGTGCGGCCGAGTCGACCGTGACGGCCAGCACGCCGAGGACTCCGGAGTCCAGCCGCTCGCGCCGCCCCAGGCCCGCCGGATCGCCCGCGCGGTACGGGTTGTTGCTCACCAGGACGGCCTGTGGCCGGTCCATGACGAGCTCTCCCGCCCTCACCACGAGATCCGGTCCCGTCTCGTGGGTCAGCAGGTCGGGGAGGAGCTGAAGCGTGGTGCGGACCTTGTCGTCGCGGTAGGCGGGGCTCTGGACGACGGCCGCGTAGGCACCGAACGAGGCGTTGTTCACGAACACGCGCTCACCGATGAAGCCCAGGTCCACACGGAGCTCGACACCGTCGGTGAGCGCGTCCAGGCAGGCCGACGGGTCGTCCCGGTTCAGCCCGAGGTCCAGGGCGAAGTGGTTGCGGGTTCCGGCGGGGATCACCACGAAGGGGACACCGCGCTCGGCCGCCACACCCGCCACCAGCGCCTGCGTGCCATCGCCGCCCGCCACGCCCAGCAGATCGGCGCCATCCTCGACGGCGCGGCGGGCGAGCCCGGCCACGTCGGCGGGGTGATCCGGGTCCAGGACGGCCACCTGTGCGCCCAGCGCCCGCGCCTTCTCCGGCAGGCCGAAGCGGCCGACCTTCCCGCCGCCGGAGCGCGGATTCATGATCAGGAACGGCCGTTCCGGCGGTGCGACCCGGTGTTCCCTCGGGCGCCGGGGTCCGGTCGCCTCCGCCAGCGCGAACCGCCCCGAGGCGACCGCCAGCGCCCAGAGCGCGAGGGAGACCAGCACCACCCACAACAGCCCGGCCAGCGCGTACAGGACCAGAACGGCGACCGGCGCCGCCACCGCCAGCACGGCGGCCAGCACCCTGACCGGCCCTCTGTGGACGAGCGTCCACCACACACCCGCCAGCGTGACCGCCGTCCCGCCCACCCCCACCGCGACCAGCACCACGCTCCGCGCCCCGGCGAACAGGAGAAGGATCACCACCGCCATGGCGCCCGCGACCAGGGCCAGGCGCGCCGTCCAGGGCGCCGCCGACATCATGTGACCTCCCCGGACAGTGACCTCCCGGTGCAGTGACCCCGGTCCGGGGGCGTGGGCGCCGGGAAGGGCGGTCCCACGGGTACCCCGCGCCGGGCTCGCCACCACGCCGCCCCACGTCCACGTGGGCTCCCCGCTCCCGGCTCCCCGCTCCCGGCCGTGAATCAAAACGGCCCGTCGTCGCGTTTCCAGAGCCTCGGACCGCGGATCGAGGAGATGCGCCGCCCGCCGGGGCGACCAGCGCCGTGACGCTGCCACTCCCCGGTGGCGCCTCCGCCCGGTGGCGCTTCCCTCCGTCCCGCGCGAGGGAGGTCCCATGGATCCGTCCACCGACGCCTCCGGCCCCGCCGAGCCGCACCCGCTGAGCGGGAGCGAGCGGCGGGAGTACGAGCGGCTGCGCGGGGCGGCGGCCGTACGTCACCGGCGGCTTCGCCACGCGGGCGCGTGTGTGCTGCTCGTCCTGGCGATCCTGCTCTCCCCACTCGCCGTCGTCGCCACCTGGCTGCACGAAGAGATCACCGACCCCCACCGGTATGTCCAGACCGTCGCCCCGATCGCCAGGAACCCCGGTGTCCAGTCCACCGTCACCAACCGGCTCACCAAACGCGTGGTCGACCGGGTCGACGTGCCCGCCATCACCGCCCACCTCGCCAGGAACCTGGACAAGACCGGAGCCCCGACCGTCGTCGTGAACGGCACCCGGATGCTCGGCGGGCCGCTGGAGAGCGCCCTCACCAACGCCGTGCACCGCGTGGTCCACAAGGTGATCACCAGCGAGCAGTTCCCGTTGGTGTGGGACGCGGCCAACCGGCGCGCCCACGCCGCCGTCGTCAAGGTCCTCACCGGTGAGGGCACCAGCGCGGTCCAGGCCCGCGGGAACGCGATCGTCCTGGACATCGGCACCCTCGTCGACAACGTCAAACAGCACCTCGTCCGGGCGGGCTACGAGAAGGCCGCCAAGATCCCGCACATCGACCGGCAGTTCACGCTGGTGCGGACGGACAAGCTGGACGAGGCACAGGGCGCGATGCGTCTCCTCGACGTCGTCGGCACCTGGCTGCCCGCCGTGACGATCGTGCTCGCCGCGCTCGCCGTGTGGGTCTCCCCCGCACATCGGGGCACGCTGCTGGCCGCCGGGGTCGGCACGGCGGTGATGATGATCGCGCTGCTGGTCGGCCTGGCCGTGGTGCGCGGCGTCTATCTGGACTCCGTCCCGCCCACGACCCTGCCCCGGGGCCCGGCGGCCTTCATCTTCGACACGCTCGTACGCTTCCTGCGCGAAAGCACCCGCACCCTTCTCGTCGTCGCGATCGTCACCGCGCTCGCCGCGTATCTGTACGGCCCCGGGCGCGGGGCCCGCGTCGTCCGCTCGGCCGCGGCGCGCGGCACCGGCGCCATCGGCCGGGGCCTGGCCCGCGTCGGAGCCCGCACCGGGGGATTCGGCCGCTGGCTGGACACCCATCGGGCCTGGACCACCGGCGTGGTGATCACGGGCGGCGCGCTGGCCCTGGTGCTGTGGAATCACCCCACTCCGGCGTCCGTCGGGCTCGTCCTCGGCATCGTCGTGGGGGTCCTGGCACTGCTCGGCATCCTCGCCGGGGCGTCCGGGCGTGCGGTGGACGGCCCATCGGCGTCCGGCCCCGCGACGGGCGGCCCAGCGGCGTCCGGCCCCGCGACGGGCGGCCCCGCGACGGGCGGCCGTCTCGGGGATCCCTGACGGCCGGGCGGCCGGGCGGTATGCCATGAGGGAGCCGCGGGCGCTGTGGGAGGCCGTCTCGACCGCGATCGGCGGCGGTCCGGCCGCCCGGTTCCTGGAGCGGCTGGTGGCGGTGAACGTGGTGGAGGCCGCCACCCGGCTGGCCGCCCAGGCGTTCCTCACCGCCCTCCCCCTGCTGATGGCGGTGGCGGCCTTCGTCCCCGATGAGCTGCAGAACCTCCTGGCCGACTCCCTGCGCTCGGTGGTGGGCGTGCGCGGTGACGTTCTCGACGAGGTACGCCGTACGTTCACCACCCCGGGAACGGCCAAGAACACCTCGGGGGTCGTCGGACTGCTGGTCGCCCTGGTGTCCGCGACGGCGTTCAGCAGGGCGCTCCAGGCGATCTGCGAACGGTGCTGGGGGCTGCCCAGGGCGGCGGTGCGCGTGACGGCGTGGCGTTGGCTGCTGTGGCTGCTCGTCTGGCTCGCGGTGCTCCTCGTCCAGGCACCGGTGCGCAGGGGGTTCGGTACGGGCATCGTCTCCGGGCTGGCGCTGTCCCTGCTGTCGGCCGTTCTGCTGTGGTGGTGGACCCAGCATCTCCTGCTGAGTGGCCGCGTCACCTGGACCCATCTGCTGACGGGCGCCGTGTTCGCCGGTGTGGGAACCGTCCTGCTGGGTTACCTCTCCCGGCTGATCATGCCCGTGGCCATGGCCCGCAGCCTGGCCGACTTCGGCCCGCTCGGCCCCGTCTTCACCCTTCTGACCTGGCTGATCATCGTCTTTCTCATCGCCGTGGCCGGTCTCGCGGCCGGGCCGGCGGTGGCCTCGTCGGCCTGGTACGCACGGACCATCCGCCCGCCGCGGGGACGGGAACGCCCCCTGAAGGCCCACTGAAGGCCCCCTGGACGCCTCCGAAGGCCCCTGAACGCCCCCGAAGGCCGCCTCGAATATCGTTCGAGAGCGGGAGTTCCGCACTGCTAGCGTCCCTCACGTGGCGAAACTCAATCAGATCATCGCAGTGGAGAAGGGCGTCAAGTCCAAGACGCAAGCGGACCTGACGGCGTCCCAGCGCCGTCTGGACAAGCCGGTGCTGCTGGCCGGGATTTCCCGGACGTATCAGCCGAAGGACGAGGAGGGCGAGCAGTTGCCGCCCGAGTCGACGCGGGTGCAGGTGAAGGCGGAGGACATCCTTCGGGAGACCGCGACGACGCTGACCCGGCTGTTCGATGTGACCGCCACCAAGGACTGGACGAACTGCGAGGCCCGCGCGGACATCGAGGTCGAGGGGCGCACGCTGCTGCGTGATGTGCCGGTCTCGTATCTGCTGTTCCTGGAGAAGCAGCTGACGGATGTCGCCACCCTCATCCGCAGGCTGCCGACCCTGGACGCCGCCGAGTCGTGGTCACTCGACCCGTCGACGGACTGCTGGAAGACCGAGGCCGTGCGGACCGTCCGTACGAAGAAGGTGCCCAGGAACCATGTGAAGGCGGAGGCCACCGAGAAGCACCCGGCGCAGGTCGAGGTGTACTACGAGGACATCCCGGTCGGCTACTGGACGACCGTGAAGTTCTCCGGCGCCCTTCCGGCGCGGCGCGTCAATGAGGTGCTCGACCGGGTGGAGAAGCTCCAGCAGGCCGTCAAGTACGCCCGCGAGGAGGCCAACGGCGTCGACGTCACCGATCAGCGCGTGGGCGAGGTGGTCTTCGGCTACCTGTTCGGGTAGCGTCATGGACTCCCCGGCCGCCGGGTCAAGCGGCGGTGCGGGGTGCGCGAGGAGCGCAAGCTGATACTGAAGCTCGTCGTGATGCACGCGGTTGCGTTGGGAGGTATTGACCACCTCCCCGAGTACTTGGTCACGAGAGGGGACGGTCCGTCCCAGGAGGTAGCCGGGTTCAGCCCCCGGTCTTCGAGCGGATCGTGCGCCCGTGGCACGCGTTCAATCTCAGATTCTCGCTCCAGCCTCAGCATTCGCCGCCGATCGTCTCACCGACCGGGCACGGGCTTGGTCGTCGGATGCCGGTTCGAATCCGGCCCGCCCCGCTTCGTGGAGCGGTAGTTCAACGGAAGAACACGACGACATCAGACTGACCCGTTCCCATCCGGGCGGGCGTGCGCAGTTGGGCGGCATCACAGGGCCCGGGGGATGGCCAAACCCTCGGGTCCGCCTCTCCTCCCGTTCTCCTCCCGCCCGTCGCTCCCGTCACCCTTTGTGTGGCACCGAACGGCTGCGGATCGAGATCCCGTCCCAGTAGGGTCCTGCGTACGAGAGGGGGAATAACACCCGTGTATTCACCCGTTCTTGACCCGAGGTAGGCGCCATGCTGCACGGCATCGACGTGAGTTCGCACCAGTCCACGTTCGACGCGGACGGACTGGCCTTCGTCTTCATCAAGGCCACCGAAGGCCGGTCGTACATCAACCCGAAGCAGGCCTCGCAGGCGTCCCGGGCGCGCAAGGCGGGATGCGTCGTCGGCTTCTACCACTTCCTGTGGCCGGGCAATATCTCGGCACAGGCGCGCTACTTCGTCGAGAAGTGCGCGTCCCAGAAGCACGATCTGCTCGCCGTGGACTGGGAGACCACCGGTTCCGGCACCCGCGCCAGCAACGCCGAGAAGGACCGGTTCATCCGCGAGGTCAAGAAGCTGCGGCCCACGCACCGGGTCATGCTCTACTGCAACCGGAACTTCTGGCTCAACCACGACACCACGTCGTACGCCGGTGACGGCCTGTGGATAGCGGACTACGTGACGGCGGGCAAGCCGCGCATCAAGGCGAAGTGGCGGATCCACCAGTACACCGACCGCCCGCTGGACAAGGACGTGGCGAACTTCTCCAGCAAGTCCGCGCTGCAGGCCTGGGCCGACCCCAGCCGGGCGGCGCTCACCGCCGATGAGGAGGCGGAGGACGTGGCGGACGTCCACACGGCGGAGGACGCGGAGGACGCGGAGGACGCGTAACGTCGAGGACGGGGCCTGACCGGCCCCGGGCCCCTCGGGGCGTTGTCGGTGGGGGCGCCTACGCTGCCCGGTATGAGTTACGCAGACCTGCGCGAACTCCGCAGCGCGCTCACCACCGCGTCGGACATCGCCTTCTCGCTGGACGCCGCACCCTCCGGACCGGAGACCGAGCTGCTCACCGACGCCCTGCGGCGGGCGCTCGCCGCGGCGGGATCGCTGACCGCCGAGCACGGTGCCACGGGCTGCCCGGAGCATCCGCGCGGGGCCGTCGATCCGCTGTACGGGGATCCGGACGACCCGCTGCCGCCCGGCTACGGCCGCTGTCTGCTGTGCAACGACCGCAGACGGCGGGCCGGCGCACAGCGGCGCGGCTGGCGCTGAGCGCGCCGGCCGCGCCGTCGTCCGTACGGCCCGTTCAGGCGGTCTTCTCGCCGCCCTTGTTCTGGGCCGCCCAGAACTCGTCGAAGGTGAGCAGCCCGTCACCGTTGGAGTCGTGGGCGTTGATGACGGCCTGGGCGACGGGCTCCGTGACATACGGGTCCCCCAGCTGCGCCATCACGCTCTTGTACTCGGCCGCGGTGATCTGACCGTCACCATTGAGGTCATACCGCTCGAACGCCTTGCGCGCCGCCTCGATGTCCGCCACCTGTTCCGCCCCTTCCATGCGTTTCCTGACCCGCACAGATTAGCGGTCGGGGGTGGCCGGTTCGTCTCGGCCATGTCACGGCGCGCTCGGCATCCGGTTCACGCCCTCAGACTTGGCGTCGTACCCGGCTCCCCCCGTTGACCAGCCTCATATAGCGGTCCCAGTCCCACAGCGGGCCGGGGTCGGTGTGGTCGGTGCCGGGGACCTCCACATGGCCGATGATGTGGTCGCGGTTCTTGGGGATGCCGTAGCGGTCGCAGACGGCCGCGGTCAGGGCGGCGGACGAGGCGTACATCTCGTCCGTGAACCACTTGGGGTCGTCCACCCAGCCCTCGTGCTCGATGCCGATGCTGCGGTTGTTGTAGTCCTTGTTGCCCGCGTGCCAGGCGACGTCCTTCTCCCGGACGAACTGCCCGATGTAGCCGTCGGCCGAGGCGACCATGTAGTGGGTGGAGACCTGCTTGGCCGGGTCCTGGAAGATCTTCATCGCGTCCGGGAAGGTCTCCTGCGTCACATGGATGACGATGAAGTCGATGGGATACGAGGTCGGGCGGCTGGAGACGCGGTAGTTGGAGGTGGAGGCCGGGATCCAGTGGGTGGGGGGATAGGCGGCCACGCGGCGGCGGCGTCTGCCGTCGGCGTGGGCGGTGGTGGCCGTTGCGGCCGTGGCGGCGAGTCCGGTGGCGGCGGTGGCGAGGTAGGCGCCCGAGCGGAGCAGGGCGCGCCGGGTGGGGGTGCGGCCGTGCGCTTCCATGGGGGGTCTCCCGAATGTCGTAGCGGGGACAAAGGGGGTGACGCGTGGGGGTGTGACGCGCGTAGCGCGGTTCCATGGTGAGTCCTCGGCAGGGCCATGCCAAGAACCGCCACACAAAGAAAGATTTCGTGTCACGGTCTGGACCACTGAAGTTTCGAAAGAATCAGGTCGACAACAAAGGAAATTTGCCGCTCTACCCGCCATTAACAAGGCAAGTGTTACACCTCACCTGGGATTGGCTTGGAACTGGTCTACCGTCTCTGCGATAGTCGGGCCCGCGACCCCCATTGACCCGAGCGAGGTCGCTTCCCCCGAATGCCACGGCGAACACCCCTTTCGCGCCATGGCCGGGGACGGAAGGGGCCCCCGTGCCATCGCCGCGCGACGACACGGGGGCCTCTTTCAGCCTCTTTTTACGCTCCGCGTGAGGTCCGCAGCGGCGCACGTGCGATCAGTTTTCGGCCACTCGCATTTCGAACCAGGTCGTCTTGCCGCACGGCAGCAGATCGACCCCCCACCGCTGGGAGAGCTGGTCGACCAGCATCAGCCCGCGTCCGCTGGTGTCGAGCTCCCCCACCGGCATCAGACACGGAAGCCCCCGGGACGGGTCGCGGACCTCGACCCGGATCCAGCCGCGCCGCCGCAGCATCCGCAGCCCGAAGGTGCGGGCGCCGGTGTGCCGTACGGCGTTGCCGACGAGCTCGGAGACCAGCAGCACCGTGTGCTCGGCGAGCTGAAGACCCAGACCCCAGTCCCGCGCCACCACGAATTCGGCCATCCGGCGGGCGGTCCCCGCGGACTCGGGGCGGGAGGGCAGCCGCACCTCCTCGCACGCGGGGTTCCCGAAGAGGTCAAGCGCCCTGAGGGCCAGGTCGTCCTCGACGGACGGCGCCCCCCGCACCGCAGCCGTACCAGTGCGCTGCTGCGGCTGCTCCATTCCCTCCAAGCCCGCCATGCCCCCCATCATGGCCGCCCAAAAGGCCATCCGGGGCGGAACCATGGGATTCCGAACACCGGAGCCCCAGGCTCCATAAATCCGATCCGACATATGCCAAGGGCAGTTGGGGAACCGCAACATCCCGCCTGACCAGCGATGTCACCGCGCGTACGCGTGATCACCCAGCGTACCGGACCGGGTCAGTCGAGGGCCGATCATTGGCGAAGAAAATTCGCTCGCACGGGGCATACCCGGCTCCACGACCCCGGCCGGGGTGACGTCGCGAACCCCGGCCGAGGCGATCGGAACCGGTCGGGTGTCAGCGGAACGTGGCCTTGCCCGGCCCGTCCTCGACAAAGCTGCGCATCCCGGTCTCCCGGTCCTCGGTGGCGAACAGCCCGGCGAACCAGTTCCGTTCGATGGCCAGACCGCTGTCGAGGTCCGTCTCCAGCCCCCGGTCCACCGACTCCTTGGCCGCGCGCAGCGCGATCGCCGGGCCCTTGGCCAGCCTCGCCGCCCAGGCATGGGCCTGCTCGTAGACCTCCTCGGCCGGTACGACGCGGTCCACCAGGCCGATGGCGAGCGCCTCGTCGGCCTTGACCTGACGGCCCGTGAAGATGAGGTCCTTGGCCTTGGCCGGGCCGACCAGCCGGGCCAGCCGCTGGGTGCCGCCCGCGCCCGGGATCAGGCCGAGCAGGATCTCGGGCTGGCCGAGCTTGGCGTTCTCCGCGGCGATCCGGAAGTCGGCGCACAGCGCCAGCTCGCAGCCGCCGCCGAGGGCGTAGCCGGTGACGGCCGCCACCACGGGCTTGGGGATCCGGGCCACGGCGGTGAAGGACTCCTGCAGCTCACCGGAGCGGACCACCATCGCGGCGTGGTCCATCTTCCGCATCTCCTTGATGTCCGCGCCGGCCGCGAACACCTTCTCACCGCCCCAGATGACCACCGCGCGCACGTCGTCGCGGCGGGTCACCTCGGCCGCGAGCTCCCGCAGCCGGTCCTGGGTGGCGATGTCGAGCGCGTTCATCGGGGGGCGGTCAAGGCGGAAGGTGGCAACGCCGTCGGCAACCTCGAGGTTCACAGTCATGAGCGCAGGTTAGCGCCCGCTAACACGCGAGCGGAGGGGCGGGGGCGGGGGTGCCGGGCCGCCCTCGACAGGGCGCCCGGACACCGGCCGAGGTCAGGCCTTCCACTTCTCCCAGGACATGTTCCAGCCGTTGAGCCCGTTGTCCGGCTGGACGGTCTCGTCATGGGAGTTCTTCACGATGACCACATCGCCGAGGATCGACTTGCGGAAGAACCAGGACGCCGGGGTGGAGGAGTCCCCTCCGCCGCGCTGGTCGAACAGGCCCACACAGCCGTGGCTGACATTGGACGAACCGAACGTGGGCCGCCCCGCCCAGTAGTTGCCGTGGATGAAGGTGCCGGAGGTCGACAGCCGCATGGCGTGCGGCACGTCCTTGATGTCGTACTCCCCGCCGAAGCCGACCGTGGCGCCGTCCATCCGGATCACCGGATGCTTCTCGCTGATCACCATCTTGCCGTTGTAGGTCTCATGGCCGGGCGCGCCGGAGGTGATGGGGATGGTCTTGATGGTCTTGCCGTCCCGCTTGACCGTCATCTTCTTGGACTTGGCGTCGACGACGGAGATCTGGCTGCGGCCGATGGTGAACGTCACGGACTTCCGCTGCTCGCCGTACACCCCCGGCCTGCCCTCGATCCCGTCGAGGTCCATGCGGAGCGTCACCTTGGTGCCGGGCTTCCAGTACTCCTCCGGCCGGAAGTCCAGCCGGTCGTTGCCGAACCAGTGGCCCTCGATCGGCACCGACGGTGAGGCGCTGACCTTTATCCCCTTCTCCACGTCCGCCGGGTGGGTGATGCCGCGGTTGAAGTGGAGCGAGACCGGCATGCCGACGCCGACCGTCGTGCCGTCCTCCGGGGTGTAGATGCCCACGAAGGTGTTCTTGGGGCGGAGGGTGGTGAAGGTGGCGTGCTCGGCCGTGGTCAGACCGTGGGCGTCCTTGGCGACCGCGTCCACGGTGTAGGTGGTGTCCGAGCGGAGATGGGCGTCGGGCCGCCAGCTCTTCCCGCCCTGGGCGATCTTCCCCTCGACCGCGGTGCCCTTCGCGTCCTTGACCTTGACCGAGGACAGGGTGCCCTTCGCCGAGGTGACCTTCAGCGCGCCGCTGGTGTCCACGCCCTTGGCGCCGTCCTTGGGCGCGATGGTCACCACGGCCCGCGAGGTCTTGGGCCGGTCGCCCTTGCCGTCCCCGCCCTTCTTACCGTCGTCGGAGCCGCCGCACGCGGCCACCGCCATCAGCAACACCCCGAGCAGCAGCGCGAGAAGCCCCTTGCGGCCGCCCCGCGCCGCCCCCGGTATCCGCCGCATCCTCACAACAGGTCTCCCCTCCCCCGGGCCGCGCCCCCGCGGCAAACCCGATAACGCGCAGGCGCGCCTGGCGATAGGTAATCACACGCCTCCGACAGTGGACTCCCCCCGATGGTCACGTTTCAGTCCCAGGCCGGAAGGGCTCCACGATGATCGGCGGGTGGCGGCAGCGGAAAACGTGCGAGTCGGCGGGATTACGGGCAGAACAGGTGGGAGAGCGCGGGCCGGGCCGTGCGGGACGGGACACCGCGGGCCCACCGGCCCGCCATGAGGTGCTGCCCGCCTCCCTCCCGCCGAGCGGAGGCGGTTGGCCGCGAGCCGCGGAGGCCGATGTGTCCAGCGCAGCCGAGCAGGAGACGCACGCAGCCCAGCGGGAGACGCGCGCAGCCCAGCAGGCGGCGCGCGACGGCACCCCCGCACGCCCCTCGGCGACGGCAGTGGGGCACCCCGTCGGCCACCGCCCCACGGCCGTCGCGCCGCGCCGCGGCCGGACCACCGCCGCCGTGCCGGGCCCCGTCGTCCTGCCGGGCAGCCCGGAGCCGCTCGGCGCCCGCCCCCGCCAGGGGCCGGACGGGGCGTGGGGGACCAACTTCGCGCTGTGGGCGGGCGGTGCCGAGGCCGTCGACCTCTGCCTGTTCGACGACGACGGCCACGAGCTCCGCTGTCCGCTCCCCGAGCTCACCCATGAGGTCTGGCACGGCTTCGTCCCCGGTGTGCTGCCCGGCCGCCGCTACGGCTACCGCGTGCACGGCCGCTGGGACCCCTGGATGGGCGCCCGCTGGAATCCGGCGAAGCTGCTGCTGGATCCGTACGCCCGCGCCGTGGACGGGGACTTCGCGCTGCCGGCGGAGGTCTACGGACATGTGCGGGACTGGCCGCAGCAGCATGTGGCGGACACCGTACGGGACGATCGCGACTCCGCCCCGTACGTCCCCAAGGGCGTGGTCGTCGGCGACGACGCGGCGGACGGGGCGCCCGACGAGTGGACCGAGGACCGGCGGCCCAAGACGCCCTGGGCCGAGTCGGTGATCTACGAGCTCCATGTGCGCGGCTTCACCATGCGCCATCCCGGGGTGGACCCCGAGCTGCGCGGCACCTACGCGGGGCTGGCGCATCCGGCGGCGATCGAGCATCTGACCCGGCTCGGGGTCACGGCGGTGGAGCTGCTGCCGGTGCATCAGTTCGCCCATGAGGATCATCTGCTGCGGCGGGGATTGCGCAACTACTGGGGCTACAACTCCATCGGCTACTTCGCGCCGCACGCCGGTTACGCGGCCGGCGGCACCCGGGGCCAGCAGGTCGGGGAGTTCCGGCGGATGGTGCGGGCCCTGCACGCCGCCGGGATCGAGGTGATCCTCGACGTGGTCTACAACCACACCGCCGAGGCCAATGAGCTGGGCCCCACCCTCTCGCTGCGCGGTGTGGACAACCGCGGCTACTACCGGCTGCAGCAGGACCCCCGCCGCTACGCCGACTTCACCGGCTGCGGCAACACCCTCAACGTCCTCCAGCCCCACGTGCTGCGCCTGATCACCGACTCGCTGCGCTACTGGGTCACCGAGATGGGCGTGGACGGCTTCCGCTTCGACCTGGCCAGCGCGCTCGCCCGCGCCGCGCACGGCGTGGACATGCTCTCGCCCTTCCTGGCCGTGATCGCGCAGGATCCCGTGCTGCGCCGGGTCAAGCTGATCGCGGAGCCGTGGGACGTGGGCTCCGGCGGCTATCAGGTGGGCGCCTTCCCGCCGCTGTGGGCGGAGTGGAACGACCGCTACCGCGACGCGGTGCGGGACTTCTGGCGCGGGGCGCTGCCCGATGCCCGCGATCTGGGCTACCGGCTCTCCGGCTCCAGCGATCTGTACGAGCGCGGGGGCCGCCGCCCGTACGCCTCGGTCAACTTCATCACCGCGCACGACGGTTTCACCCTGCGCGACCTGGTCTCGTACGAGCGCAAGCACAACGAGGCCAACGGAGAGGGCAATCGCGACGGCTCCCCCGACAACCGTGCCTGGAACTGCGGCGCCGAGGGCGAGACCGACGACCTGGACATACGCGCGCTGCGCCGCCGCCAACTGCGCAATCTGCTGGCCACCCTGCTGCTGTCCACCGGGGTGCCGATGCTGGTCGCGGGCGATGAGCTGGGCCGCACCCAGGGCGGCAACAACAACGCGTACTGCCAGGACAACGAGACCGGCTGGCTGGACTGGTCGCTGCTGGAGGACCCGGGCTGGCACGCCCTTACCGAGCTCACCGCCCGGCTGATACGGCTGCGCCGGGCCCATCCGGTGCTGCGCCGCCCGGCCTTCTTCTCCGGTCTGGCCCGGCCCCCGGAGGGGCTGCGCGACCTGGCGTGGTTCACCCCGCGCGGCACCGAGATGACCGAATCCGACTGGTACGCGCCGACGACCGCCCTCGGGGCCTATCTGTCGGGCCGCGAACTGCCCCAGCGCGATCCGCACGGCGCCCCGGTCACCGACGACAGCTTCCTGGCGCTGCTGCACGCGGGCCCGCGACCGGTCACCTTCACCCTCCCCGGACCGCCCTGGGCCCGGGGGTACGAGCTTCTGCTGGACACCGCCCGCGAGGAACAGGACGCGCCCCCCGGCACACTCCTCGCGGCGGGCGCGCCCATCGAGCTTCCGGAACGCTCGGTCCTGCTGCTGCGCGCCCTCACCTCCGTGGACCTACGCCAAAAAACCGAGTGAGCACTGTCAGTGGCGGACCGTAGTCTCCCCACTGATGGCTGTGACGAGTGAACCCCGCGCCCAGGAAGGCGGTGCCGCCCCGCGGCACCGCTCCGCCACGCGTTCGCTCCTGCGGCTGTGGCCATATGTGCGCCCGGTGCGGGCGCGGCTGTTCGGCGCGGCCGGGGTGGCGGTCGTCGCCTCCTGTCTGGGGCTGGTCATCCCGCTGGTCCTCAAGTGGATGGTGGACGGGCCGGTGGCCCACCGGAACCCGGGCGGGGTCTGGCTGGGGGGTGCGCTGCTGCTCGCCCTCGGCACGGCCGAGGCGGCGCTGTTCGGGCTGCGGCGCTGGCTGGTGGGGCGGCCGCTGGCGTCCGTCGAGGCCGCGATGCGCGCCGATCTCTACCGCCATCTGCAGCGGCTGCCGGTCTCCTTCCACGACCGCTGGGCCTCCGGCCAGCTGCTGTCGCGGGCCACGACCGATCTGATGCTGCTGCGGATGTTCCTGGCCTTCCCGCTCACCTTCCTGGTGGTCAACGGGGTCACCATCCTGGCCGGGTTCGCCATTCTGCTGTCCCAGGAGTGGACGCTGGGCCTGGTCCTGGTGATCCCGGCGGTGCCGCTGGTGATCCTGTGCTCGCTGTTCGAGACGCGGTACGCGACGGTGGCCCGCACCGTGCAGGACCAGACCGGCGATCTGACGACGGTCGTGGAGGAGGGGGTGCTGGGCGTCCGGATCGTCAAGGGCTTCGGCCGCCACCGCAGCCAGGCCCGCGCCTTCCGCGCCCTGTCCGAGCAGGTCCGCTCCACCGAGCTGCACAAGGCGCGGCTGCTGGCCACCCTCTGGGCGCTGATCATGACCCTGCCGGAGCTGGCGATCGGCGCGGCGCTGGTGCTCGGCACGGTGCGGGTGGCCGACGGGGATCTGTCGGCGGGCACGCTGGTCGCCTTCCTCTCCACCGCCCTGACGCTGCGCTGGCCGGTGGAGTCCCTGGGCTTCCTCCTCGCCATGAGCCAGGACGCGGCCACGGCCACCGACCGCTATTTCGACGTCATGGACGCGGAACCGGCCACGGCCGCCGACCGGCTTCGGGCCGCGTCTTCACGGGAGCGCGGCCAAGAACAGGAGGACGGCCGAGAACAGGAGCGCGGCCAGGAGCGAGAGCGCGGCCAAGAGCGGGAGCGCGGCCAGGAGCGGGAGCGCGGCCAAGCGCGGGAGGGCGAGGGCGGGCTGCGGTTCGAGGGGGTGGAGTTCGCCTACGCGGACGCGCCGCCGGAGGAGCCGCCCGTGCTGCACGGGGTCGATCTCCACATCCGGCCCGGCGAGACCATGGCGCTGGTCGGGGCGACCGGTTCCGGGAAGACCACCCTCACCGCCCTCGTCCCCCGGCTCCATGAGGTCACGCGCGGCCGGATCACCCTCGACGGCCGGGACATCACCGCCCTCTCCCGGGAGGAGCTGCGCGCCCTGGTGGCCATCGCGTTCGAGGAGCCCACGCTGTTCTCCGCCACCGCCGGGGAGAACGTCCTCATGGGCGCCGCCGACGCGGGGACGGAGGAGCTGCTGCGGGCCCTGAAAGTGGCGCAGGCCGACTTCGTGCACGCCCTGCCCGAGGGCACCGACACCGAGGTCGGCGAGCAGGGGCTGAGTCTGTCCGGCGGTCAGCGGCAGCGGCTCGCGCTGGCGCGGGCCGTCGTGGGCGGCCCCCGGTTCCTGGTGCTCGACGATCCGCTGTCCGCCCTCGACGTACACACCGAAGCGCTGGTGGAGGCGGCGCTGCGGCGGGTGCTGGCGTCCACGACCGCGCTGGTCGTCGCCCACCGGCCGTCCACCGTGCTGCTCGCCGACCGGGTCGCGCTGCTGTCGGAGGGCCGGATCGCCGCCGTCGGCACCCATCAGCGGCTGCTGCGGGAGAGCGCGGAGTACCGCTCGCTGATGTCCGGGCAGGAAGCCGAGGAGGGGGAGAGAAGTCCATGACCACGGTCGAGGAGGAGCGGGAGAGCACGGACGACTGGGACGACAAGGACGGGGGCCGGGCGGCGTCGTCCGACGACCCGTTCGACCGCGATGTCCTGCCCGTGCCCAAGGGCGCGTCGCCGGCCCTGCTGCGTTCGCTGCTCTCCCCGCGCCGGCGGCGGGTGTGGCTGGCGACCGTTCTGCTGCTGCTCCAGCAGGCCGCCGTCCAGGCGGGTCCGCTGCTCGTGGCGTACGCCATCGACCGTGCCGTGCCCGCCCTCCGCGACGGCGGCCACGGCCCGCTGATCGCCGTCGGCGCGGGCTATCTGGGCTGTGCGCTCGCCTCGGGGGCGCTGCAGTACGCGTTCATCCGCGCCTCCGCCCGGATCAGCCAGGACGTGCTGCTGGATCTGCGCGGCCGGATCTTCCGCCATGCCCAGGCGCTGAGCGTGGACTTCCATGAGCGGTACACCTCCGGCCGGCTGATCTCCCGGGCCACGACGGACGTCGAGTCGCTGCGCGAGCTGCTCATCGAGGGCCTGGAGGAGCTGCTCGGGGTCGCCCTGTCGGTGGTCTACATCTCCATCACGCTGCTGTATCTGGACTGGGGTCTGGGCGCGGCGGCCGTGCTCTCCTTCTGGCCGCTGTATCTGCTGATCCGCTCCTTCCAGCGCCGCTCCATGCGGGTGTACCGCAAGCGGTCGACGGCCATCGCGGCGGTCATCGTGACGTTCACCGAGACCATGAACGGCATCCGCCCCGTGCAGGCGTTCCGCCGCGAGCGCGCCAACGACGCGCGCTTCGGCGAGCAGAACCACCGCCACGAGCGCGCCAACGGGGACGCGATCCTGGAGATGGCCCGCTATGTGGTCAGCTCCCGGCTGGTGGCCAACGCGGTGGTAGCCGCCATCGTGCTCTGGGGCGCCTACCGGGTGGCCTCCGGTTCGCTCGCGCTCGGGGTGCTCGCCGCGGCCGCGCTGTATCTGCGCAGGCTGTACGACCCGATCGACCGGCTGGGGATGTTCCTCAACTCCTACCAGTCGGCGGCCGCCTCGCTGGAGAAGATCGCGGGCCTGCTGGCCCAGCGCCCCTCCGTGCCCGAGCCCGCGGAGCCCAAGCCGCTGCCGCCGCGCCCGACGAAGGCCCCGGGCCGGGAGGTGGTCTTCGACGGGGTGCGCTTCGCCTATCGCACCGGCGGCGAAGTGCTGCCCCGCTTCGACCTCACGCTGCCCGCCGGGCAGACGGTCGCGGTGGTCGGGGCCACCGGCGCGGGCAAGTCCACCCTGGCCAAGCTGCTGGCCCGCTTCTACGACCCCAGCGACGGCCGGGTGCTGCTCGACGGGGTGGATCTCCGCGATCTGGCCATGCCCGAACTGCGGCGCGGTGTGGTCATGGTGACGCAGGAGGCGTTCCTGTTCTCCGGCACGGTCGCCGACAACATCACCATCGGCCGCCCCGACGCCACCCGCGCCGAGATCGAGCAGGCGGCCAAGGCGATCGGCGCGCATGACTTCATCGCCGCGCTGCCCGACGGCTACGACACGGATGTGCGCAAGCGCGGCGGCCGGATCTCCGCCGGTCAGCGCCAACTGGTGGCGTTCGCCCGCGCGTTGCTCGCCGATCCATCCGTCCTCATCCTCGACGAGGCCACCTCCTCCCTCGACATCCCGGGCGAACGGGCGGTGCAGCGCGCCATGGAGACGGTGCTGCGCGGCCGTACGGCGGTCGTCATCGCCCACCGGCTGTCGACGGTCGAGACGGCAGACCGGGTGCTGGTCATGGCCGACGGCCGGATCGTCGAGGACGGCCCGCCGGACCGGCTGATCGCGGGCGAGGGCCGGTTCGCGGCACTGCACCAGGCGTGGCGGGACAGCTTGGTGTAAGGCGGGCGCCGGATCTGGTGTGGGACGGGCGCCGGATCTGGTGTGGGACGGGCGCCGGGTGCGGCCCGGCGATCCGTTGCCGCCGCTCAGGCCTCGTACGCGTACGAGGCGAGCAGCCCGGCGGCGAGCACCGGGTCCACGACCGGGATGCCCAGCCGCCGCTCCAGCAGGGGCCGGATGCCGATGGTGTTCAGGCCCGTACAGGCGAGGAGCAGCGTGTCCGCACCCGAGGCGACGAGCCCGGCCGCGGCCTCCAGCACCGCCGCGGGCCCCTCCGGGGCGAGCAGGTCGGTGGTGCGGTGGACGCCGTGGGGGCGGGCTGAGGCGGTGAAGCGGTCGCCGAGCAGGGCGCGTACGGCGGGCGGGGCCTCGTCCCGGATGCCCAGCACCCCGACCCGGTGGCCGAGGCCCAGAGCCACGGCGGCGGCCGCCGACCCCGCGCCGATGACGGGGACGCCGACGGCCCGACGGGTCTCCTGGAGCGCCGGATCGGCGGCACAGCTGATGATCAGCGCCCGCGCCCCGGCGTCGGCCAACTCCCGGGCGAGAGCGACGATCTTGGGTTCGGCGCGGGCCTCGGACTCGTCGTCATGGATGCCGTGGGGCTGGTCGGGGATGCACCGCGAGACGGTCGGCAAACCGTAGCGCTCCTCGATGGCCGTGCCATGGGTGGCGACGGCGGTGGGGTCCTCGCTGGTGAGGACCCGTATCACCCCGATGGGCCGAGCCGGGGCTTCGGACGCGGGCACGGACATGGTGGACCTCCGGTGGGTGAGGCACATCGGGTCGGACGAAGGGGCCGGACGAAGGGGCCGGGCGAAGGGTCGGGGCGGAGGGCGCGCCCGTTACGCCGAGGCCGCCACCACCTCCGCCGCCATTCGGACGGCGATGGCGCGGGCCAGCAGTACGGGGCGGTCGGCGGCCCGCAGGGCGGCGGTGCGCATCCGCTCGGTGTAGCCGATGCAGTCCAGAACGAGCCAGGAGCTGCCGCGCTCGGTCAGGCTGCGCGCGGCCGCGGCCACGTCGTCCAGGACGCGCTCGGCGGGGCCGTACGGATCGGCGACCGCGGCCTCCACCCGGCCGGGCAGCAGCTCCGCCCAGCGCCGGGAGACGTCCTCCGCCTGGTCCGGGTGCGGGCAGACGATGCCCACCGGGTCCGTACCCACGGCCGCCGCCACGGCCTGCTGCACCAGCGGTTCGGCGAACAGCAGCGGCCGCCGGGCCCGTACCGCGGGGAAGCGGCCGGTGCACAGCAGCAGCGTCGCGGCGGCGCCGTCCCGCTCCGCGCGGGCGACCGCGTCCGCGATGCGCGGGACGACGGCCCCGTGCCCGAGCAGCACCGAACGGCCGTCGCGCAGCCGGGAGACCAGCGGTGCCTCGCCGTGCTCGGGGGCCAGCAGCCGGCGGGTCGCGGCCTCGGCGTCGCCGTCGAACCGGTCGGCGTCGAGCGCGCCGTGTTCGACCAGGCGCACCCCTGGCAGCAGCGGTTCGGCGTCCGGGCGGAGGTCGGCGCGCGGGGCCTGGCCGATGGTGACGAGGCCGAGGGCCGGGCCGCCCGCCGGGTTGTCGCGGTCCACGATCTTCGTGGTGTCCACAGCCTCCGTGGTGTCCACAGCGTGCATGTCCTTCCTCATAGAGCCGTTCTCAGAACCGTTCAAGGGCTCGGGGCCTGCCACCGGCTCGTTCACAGCGCCTTGGTGAGCTGGCCGACGTCGTTGAGGGAGCTTCCGGCGACGAGTCCCGCGCCGACCAGCGACAGATCGTTCTCGGCCTGCTCGTCGGACTCCTTGCGCGCCCTCGCGTCGGCGATCCCGCGCCGCCGCCACATGGTGTAGAGCTGACGGACCACCAGGGCACCGAGGACCATCCAGCCGGCCTGGGGCGTGGCCACCAGAAGGCCGGTGGCCAGCAGGACGCCCATCTGCCGGGAGGGCCCGCCGATCAGCTGGACCAGCGCGCCGGGGATCGCCCACAGCAGCATGGTGGTCATGGTGCCGGGCTCGAGGCCGGTCTTGATGGTCGTGACGTAGACCTCGGCGACCGGCGGCACCTTGCCCTCGGAGAAGAAGGCCTTCCAGGCGACGGCGACGACGACCAGCGCCACACCGAAGCCGACGAGCTGGGCGAGGTACTGCTGACGCCGCCCCTCGATCTCGAAGGGCCGCCAGGGCGCGGCGTCCCGGCGCAGCAGCCAGCCCGCCTTGAAGTCGTAGCCGAGGTCGGCGAAGGCGGGGCCGGTGGAGGCCGTGTAGCCGACCAGCAGGGCGAGCGGGACGGTCGGGATGTGCAGCACCAGACCGATGATCAGGAAGATCAGGGTGACGGCGAAGGCCGGGAACCAGCCGGAGTGCATCGCCGCCAGCCCCACGATCAGCTGGTGGACGATGGCGGCGACACCGGCCAGCAGCACCCAGCCGACCAGGGCGGGCAGCGAGAGCCCGCCGGTCACGCCGCCCGCGATCGCGACCACGACCGCGCCGCAAACGAAGAGGCCCATGCCCTCCAGAAGTCCCCGCCGCAGCTGGGGGGCCTGGACCGTACGGCCGCCGTCGGCGCCGTCGGCGTCCGGGCCGCCGTCGGCGCTCTCCGCCTGATCGGCCCCTTCGCCCCCGCCCTTCCGCGTCCGCATCAGCAGCAGCGCCTGGGTCAGGGCGACCAGCCCGGCGCCGATCATCAGCCCGTGCGGCACATGGTTCGCGCCCAGGTCGAAGCCGAAGTCGGGGGCGTACTGCCCCACGGTCAGCCCGATGCCGAACATGGCGAGCGCCCAGATGTTGCCCAGGAAGCCCACGCCCGCGGCGCTGGTCGGCAGCTTCAACAGCGCGCCGACGAAGCCGACCACGGCGCCCACGCCCAGGATCGCGGCCTTGCGCCCGCCGGTGTCCCCTGCCTTGATCGTCTCGGCCGCCGCGATACCGGCCGGCCAGGAGCCGGTGGCGGGCAGCAGCTTGGAGTCGAACACCCGGTACAGCACCCAGCTGTCGACCGCCAGGCCGATGACGGCCCCGCCGAGCATGGGCCACACCAGGTCGTTACGCCCGAGGGCGAACGGCACCGCGATCGGGGTGAGCAGGGAGTTGGCCGCGGCGAAGGTGGAGCCGGAGATCGCCGACTGCACCAGGTTCTGCCGGTGCTTCGAGCGCATCCGGGTCAGCACGCCCACCGGGATACGGCCGATGAGCATCGCCACCAGGGCGCCGATCACCGCCGTATTGGGCGACACCCCGAGCGTGGTGATCAGCACGATGCCGATCAGGGCGCCGAGGACCGACAGCACGATGGTCAGGACGAGGGTGACCGGTTCGAAGGCTCTGGGGTGCGACCGCGGCGGGGCGTCCGCGGCCGCGGCGGTGGCCTGGGGGTTCGGGTTCATGGGGACTCCTGCGGGGTCCGGGGTGGGGACGGGTGGGTCGCCCCGGACGGGTCGGTCACCCCGCTGGGGTGAGGGCCTGGAGGTGGGTCATGGGTCCGTACAGCTCGACCAGGCGCGCGAACTCCTCGGCGTCCAGGAAGCGGGCGACGCCGCGGCCGAACTCCTTGGCGGTCTCGACGGCGAACCGGGCCGCGACGGCGATGTCGGTCTCATGGCTGGCGCCGGTGGCGCATCCGGCCACCGCCGTGCCCGCCGTGATCGCGAGGCCGACGACGGGGGCGGTGGTGGCCACGGCGGGCTGGAGGATGGAGTTGAGGTGGTGCACTCCGTTGCCGTACGGGGTGATGTCCTGGGTGGTGATCGGCAGGATCCGCGCCGGCTCGCCGGTCACGCTCTCCAGGACGGACACCAGGTCCTCGCTGACCCGCAGGATCCAGCCCTGGCAGACCGTGGGCGACAGGGCGACGCCGCGGTGGTTGAGCAGCCGGTTGCCCTTGGTGGTGTCGATGGAGACGACCGCGTCCATCGCGGGCGAGATCTCCTCCCGGTTGCACACCAGGGTGTCCACCGGGGAGTCCATGAAGGGTACGGGGTCGTGCGGCTGGGTGGGGGCCCAGCCGGAGACGTGGGTGGAGAGCGTGACATCGCCGTCCAGGACGTCGCCCCGGGCGTGCATGTCCAGCAGCTTGGCCGCGGCGGACAGCGCCGCGACCGCCCCGTCGGCGTCCGAGACCAGCCCGATCCGCTCCGGGCGGGCGCCGACCCCGCCGAGCCGGCCGAGGATGCCCAGGGTCGGGGCGTCGCCGCCGCTGAGCTTGCCGCGGCGGCCGGGGACGGTGACGGAGACGAAGTCCGTGCTGCCCTTGTCGCCCTCGACGGTGCGTACCTCGATCGCGGGCGCCGTCTGGGGGTCGGCTCCGGCCGCGGCCTGGACCGCGCGCAGATGGTCGGCGAGGAGGGCGCCGCTGGTCTGCGGTCGGTCGAGGAGTTCGATGATGTCAAGGACGTGTTTGAGCACAGCTGGCCTCTCACGGCGGGGTGATGCGTTCGGTCGGGGTGATGCGGGCGGCCGGGGGCGATGCGGGCGGTGACGCCCATGGCCCGACCGGGGAACGGGAAACGGGGAAGCGGGAGGGGAAGGGGTCGTGCGGAAGGGGTCGTGCGGAAGGGGTCGTGCGGAAGGGGTCGTGCGGAAGGGGAAGCGCTGCGCGGGGCGGGCACTGCCACCGGGCACCGGCCTGGCCAGGGATCCTCCCGGCACCGGCCTCGCCAGGGTCCGCCCGGTGTGGCGCAGTGCGCAATGTTTTCTCTATATCCGAGAATGTTTACCCTTTCGTCATGGCAGAACAGACTCCCGTAACCAGCTCCCCACCCCTCCAGACCGCGGACCGCGTGCTGAATGTGCTGCTGTCCTTCGACCGGGAGCGTCCGGAATGGGGCGTCACCGAGATCGCCGAGGAGTTCGGGCTGGACAAGTCGGTGGCCCAGCGGCTGCTGGCCGCGCTCGCCTACCGGGGCTTCCTGGTCTCCGACAAGCGCTCACGCCGCTACCGGCTGGGCCCGGCGGTATGGCATCTGTCCTGGGTGTGGGAGCGGGGCGGCGGCATGGCCAGCCTGGCCCGGCCCACCCTGGAGGCGCTGGCCGGGGCGGTCGGGGTGAACGCGCTGTTCGCGGTCCCGGACGGGGTGCATATGCGCTGCGTCGCGGCGGTGGACGGGGCCACCGGCCCGCTGCGCTACTACGTGCTGGCGGGCGAGCTGTACCCGGCACACGCCGGGGCCACCTCCCGCGCCTACTTCGGTATGCTCCCGCCCGGTGACCGGGCCGTGCTGCTGTACGGCCGCCCGATGGCGCGCTTCGGCGAGCACACCCTGACCGATCCGGTGCGGCTCGAGGAGCGCTTCTCCGAGATGCGGCGCGATGGCTACGCATACTCCGAGGGCGAGTACGATCCGGACACCGCCGCGCTCGCGGCGCCGGTTCTGGTGGGCAGACGTCCGGTGGGCACCCTGACCCTGGCCGCCACCCCCGAAGTGCTGCGCCCGCGCCGGGAGCAGCTGGTGGCACCGCTGCTGCAGGGCGCCGCCGATCTGGGCCGGGCGCTGACGCCCTCCCGGCCCCGGCGCGCCCCGCACCGCGAGCGGCGCTGAACGGCGCGGCGCCGGCGCCGAGCCGCCCGGCGTCCCGCCGCCTCCCTTGTGACCCGTCTCGGAAAGGCCCCCTCATGCAGTTGC
Organism: Streptomyces endocoffeicus; assembly: GCF_016741935.1. Taxonomy (GTDB): domain Bacteria; phylum Actinomycetota; class Actinomycetes; order Streptomycetales; family Streptomycetaceae; genus Streptomyces; species Streptomyces endocoffeicus. The sequence goes on from NZ_JAERRG010000004.1 coordinate 260,469, forward strand.
TGCTGCTGTCGAACTCCGCCGCGCCCGGCCGTGGCTATCTGGAACACGCGCGGGAGGAGATCGCCTCGGTGCTGGACGGCGCGCGCCGGCTCGTCTTCGTGCCGTACGCGCTGGCCGACCACGACGGCTACACCGCCCAGGTGGCCTCGGCCCTGGAGCCGCTGGGCGTGGAGGTCACCGGTGCGCACACCGCCGACGACCCGGCCGGTCTGGTGCGCGGGGCGCAGGCGGTGTTCGTCGGCGGCGGCAACAGCTTCCGGCTGCTCAAGGCGTTGCACGAGCGCGATCTGGTCCGGGCGATACGGGAGCGGGTGGCCGCGGGCGCGGTCTACATGGGCTCCAGCGCGGGCACCAACATGGCCTGCCCGACCCTGCGCACCACCAACGACATGCCCATCGTCCAGCCGCCCACCTTCGAGGCGCTGGGCCTGCTGCCGTTCCAGATCAACCCGCACTACCTCGACGCCAAGCCGGACACCGCCCACATGGGCGAGACCCGGGCCCAGCGGCTCGAGCAGTTCCTCGAGGAGAACGACGTCCCCGTGGTCGGCCTGCGCGAGGGCACCTGGCTGCGCCGGGACGCGGACCGGCTGACCCTGGGCGGCATCGACGCCGGGGCGATCCTCTTCCGCCGCGGCGAGGACCCGGCGGAGCTGCGCCCGGGCGCCGATCTGAGCGCCCTGCTGCGCGAGGAGCCGCGCTTCGACTCCACCGCGCGCTGACGGCGGGGGTCGGGTTCGCCGGGTTCGAGGGGCCGGACATGGGGGGCGGGATATGGCGGGTGATGCCGGGAAACGCCACCGACATCGCCCCTTACCGAAATTGACCGTAAATCACCGCCATATGAACACGGCACACCTGTCAACGGACGCTTTCCGGACAAGTTTTTGTCGCGATCCTGACAGGTCGAGTCCATTGATGGCACTCTTCCCTCGGCCGAGGCGCAGCGCTTCCCCCAGCCCCTAGCCGCGCCCGAAGCCACAGCCACCCCCCACACCCCCGGTCGCACCGCGGCCGCGCCCGGTCGTTCGTCGGCGGCCGGGCGCACCCGGTAACGCCGGGGTAAGCACGCGTTCTGCCCTGCCCTGCCCGGACGGCGACCCAGCCGCCCGGTCGTCCCGGCCGTGCCACCGCGCGGCCAGCGCAGAAGGAGTCAGCGTGAGATCCCTCCCCCAACGGCACCTCAGACCCAGTGGCCGCAGATCCGGTCGCACCCCGGGCAACCGGGCCATCGCGACCGGTGTGCTGGTCGTCGCGGCGGCGATGATCGGCGTCGGCTTCCAGAGCGGCACCGCCGCCGCCCGCCCGGACGACTCCGCCGCGAACTCCGCGAACGCCGCCGACCGCCCCGCCGCCCGCACCATCTCCGGCGCCCCCGACCCCGGCGCCCTCCCCGTGAAGCTGTCCCCCGCCCAGCGCGCCAAGCTGATCCGCGCGGCGGACGCCGCCAAGGGCGAGGCCGCCCAGGACCTCAAGCTCGGGGCCAAGGAGAAGCTGGTCGTCAAGGACGTCATCAAGGACGCCGACGGCACGACGCACACCCGCTACGAGCGCACCTACGCCGGACTCCCCGTCCTCGGCGGCGACTTGGTCGTCGACCGGGCGAAGAGCGGCGCGCCGCTGACCGTCGCCAAGGCCACCAAAGCCCGGCTGACCGTCCCGACCACCAGCGCCGGCGTCGCGCCCGCCACCGCCGAGAAGGCCGCCGTGAAGGCGGCGAACGCGCAGGGTTCACGGAAGACCGCGGCCGACCGGGCGCCCCGCAAGGTGATCTGGGCCGCGAAGGGCACCCCGACCCTCGCGTACGAGACGGTCGTCGGCGGCCTCCAGGAGGACGGCACCCCGAACGAGCTGCACGTCATCAGCGACGCGGCCACCGGCAAGAAGCTGTTCGAGTTCCAGGGTGTCAAGACGGGCACCGGGAACAGCCAGTACAGCGGCCAGGTGGCCCTCGGCACCTCGGGCAGCTCGGGCTCGTACAACCTCACCGACGCGGGGCGCGGCAACCACAAGACGTACAACCTCAACCGCGGCACCTCGGGCACCGGCACCCTCTTCACCGACGCCGACGACGTCTGGGGCAACGGCACCACCTCCGACGCCGCGACCGCCGGGGTGGACGCGCACTACGGCGCCGCCGAGACCTGGGACTACTACAAGAACGTCCACGGCCGTACCGGTATCCGGGGCGACGGCGTCGGCGCGTACTCCCGGGTCCACTACAGCAGCGGTTACGTCAACGCCTTCTGGCAGGACGCCTGCTTCTGCATGACCTACGGCGACGGCTCGGGCAACGCCAAGCCGCTGACCTCCATCGATGTCGCCGCGCACGAGATGAGCCACGGTGTCACCGCGGCCACCGCCAACCTCACCTACAGCGGTGAGTCCGGCGGGCTCAACGAGGGCACCTCCGACATCTTCGCCGCCGCCGTCGAGTTCTACGCGAACAACGCCGGCGACCCCGGCGACTACCTCGTCGGCGAGAAGATCGACATCAACGGCAACGGCACCCCGCTGCGCTACATGGACAAGCCCAGCAAGGACGGGGCCTCCAAGGACAGCTGGTACTCCGGTGTCGGCAATGTGGACGTCCACTACTCGTCCGGCATCGCCAACCACTTCTTCTACCTGCTCTCCGAGGGCAGCGGCGCCAAGGTCATCAACGGCGTGAGCTACAACAGCCCGACGTACGACAACCTCCCGGTCACCGGCATCGGGCGGGACAACGCGGAGAAGATCTGGTTCAAGGCGCTGAGCCAGCGGATGACCTCCAACACCAACTACGCGGGCGCCCGCGACGCCACGCTGTGGGCGGCGGGCGAGCTGTTCGGCCAGGGCAGCGCGCAGTACAACGCGGTGGCCAACGCCTGGGCCGGGGTCAACGTCGGCACCCGGATCGCCGACGGCGTCACCGTCACCCCGCCCGGCGACCAGACCAGCATCGTCAACCAGGCCACCAGCCTCCAGATCACCGCGACCAGCTCCAACCCGGGCGCGCTGAGCTACGCGGCCACCGGGCTCCCCGCGGGCCTGGCCCTCGACTCCGCCAGCGGTCTGATCTCCGGCACCCCGACCGCCGTCGGGTCGAGCGCGGTGACCGTCACGGTGACCGACTCGGCCGGCAAGACCGGTACGGCGTCCTTCACCTGGACGGTCAACACCAGCGGCGGCAATGTCTTCGAGAACACCGCGGACATCGCCATCCCGGACGCGGGTGAACCGGTCACTTCGCCGATCTCGGTGAGCCGGGCGGGCAACGCGCCCAGCAACCTCCAGGTGGGCGTGGACATCGTGCACACCTACCGCGGCGACCTGGCGATCGACCTGGTGGCCCCGGACGGTACGGCCTACCGGCTCAAGGACAGCAGCCTCTTCGACTCGGCGGACGATGTGCGGACCACGTACACCGTGGACGCGTCCTCCGAGACCGCGGTCGGCACCTGGAAGCTGCGGGTCCAGGACATGTACGCCCAGGACACCGGCTACATCAACAGCTGGAAGCTGACGTTCTGAAGGTTCTGACGTTCTGAAGGTTCTGACGCTCTGACGTTCTGACGGAGCCGTGCGGCTCGCCCAGGACAGGCGCCGCCAGGGGTCGACCCGACTCCCCCTGGCGGCGCCTCTTTTGGCCCATTTTCAGTCCATGACTCTTACATTCGCCTGTCCGGAATCCGAAGGTTGATCAGCATTCAACGAACATTTTCCCTTCGACCTGTCGTGAAACCCGTGACATGTCCCGGACTTGTGTGACAGTCTGCCCAACGCATTACGCATCAGTACCTCTTGTTCAGCACCGGGCCGCACTTCCCCGCAGCCCGGCGCTGACCCCCCACAGCAACGAGGAGATCGCGTGCGCAAGACCTTCAGCATGCCCATATCCGGTGCCGGTAAGCGGCGTTCCGCCATGGCCGCCGGTACCGCGGTCGCCGCGGCCGCCCTGCTCGCCTCCGGACTGAGCGCCGGCACCGCGGGTGCCGCCCCGGCCGACGCCAAGTCCGGCGCCCAGCCCGCGGCGCTCACCGCCTCGGCCCGCGCCGAGCTGCTCCGCGACGCCAACGCGACCAAGGCGGACACCGCTTCGTCGCTCGGCCTCGGCGCCAAGGAGAAGCTGGTCGTCAAGGACGTCATCAAGGACGCCGACGGCACCACCCACACCCGCTACGACCGCACCTACGACGGCCTGCCCGTCCTCGGCGGCGACCTGATCGTCCACCGCGCCAAGGGCGGTGACGTGAAGAGCGTCACCAAGGCCACCAAGGCCACCGTCAAGGTCGCCTCCACCACGGCCGGGATCGCCCCGAGCGCCGTGGCCAAGTCGGCCGTCAAGCTGGCCAAGGCCGACGACACCACCAAGGCGGCGGCCGACCAGGCCCCGCGCAAGGTGATCTGGGCCTCCAGCGGCAAGCCCGTGCTCGCCTACGAGACCGTCGTCGGCGGGGTGCAGAAGGACGGCACCCCGAACGAGCTGCACGTCATCACCGACGCCGCCACCGGCAAGAAGCTCTACGAGTACCAGGGCATCGAGACCGGCAAGGGCGAGAGCGAGTACAGCGGCTCGGTCGAGCTCGGCACCAGCAAGGAAGGCAGCGGTTACACCCTGACCGACGCCGACCGCGGCGGCCACAAGACCACCAACCTGGAGAACAAGGAGGACGGCGAGGGCAAGGCGTTCACCGACGACGACGACAACTGGGGCACCGGCAAGCCGGACGACCCCCAGACCGCCGCCGTCGACGCCCACTACGGCGCCGCCGCCACCTGGGACTACTACAAGAACGTGCACGGCCGCGACGGCATCGGGGGCGACGGCAAGGGCGCCTACTCCCGCGTGCACTACGGCGACAGCTACGTCAACGCCTTCTGGGACGACAGCTGCTTCTGCATGACCTACGGCGACGGCCAGGGCAACAAGGCCCCGCTGACCGCGCTCGACGTGGCGGGCCACGAGATGAGCCACGGCGTCACCTCCAAGACCGCGGGCCTGGAGTACACCGGTGAGTCGGGCGGCCTCAACGAGGCCACCTCCGACATCTTCGGCACCTCGGTGGAGTTCAACGTCAAGAACTCCACCGACGTCGGTGACTACCTCATCGGCGAGGCGATCGACATCAACGGCGACGGCACCCCGCTGCGCTACATGGACAAGCCGAGCAAGGACGGCCAGTCCGCGGACAACTGGTCCGACGATGTGGGCAACCAGGACGTGCACTACTCCTCCGGTGTCGCCAACCACTTCTTCTACCTGCTGTCCGAGGGCAGCGGCGCGAAGGAGATCAACGGTGTGAAGTACGACAGCCCCACCTCCGACGGCTCCAAGGTCGAGGGCATCGGGCGGGACAAGGCCGAGAAGATCTGGTACAAGGCCCTGACCACGTACATGACCTCCACCACCGACTACCACGCCGCCCGTGAGGCCACCCAGAAGGCCGCCACGGACCTCTTCGGCGCCGACAGCGCCGAGGCCAAGGGCGTGGACGCCGCCTGGGCCGGGGTCAACGTCAAGTAAAACCACCTGAGTTACCGCACGACACTCTGCCGGTGCCCGGGGCCTGAGGCCCCGGGCACCGGTATGTTTTATCCACGGCAAAGCGACATCTTTGTCGCGTTGGGCGGAAGCTTCGCCCAACTCCCCATCACAACTGGAGATACGCGTGGATTCACGTTCGACGTCAGCCATATCCGGCATATCCCGTCTCAGACGCTCGCGTACCGCCCTCGCCGCCGGAGCGGCGACCCTGGCCGCCTCCCTGCTCGCCGCCGGCGCCACCGCCGGATCCGCGAACGCGGCCGCTCCTTCGGCTCCCTCGGCCACCCGCTCGGATGCCGCCGCCGTCTCGCTCTCTCCCTCGGCCCGCGCCGAGCTGCTGCGGGCGGCGGGCTCCACCACCGTCTCCACCGCGAAGTCGCTGGGGCTCGGGGCCAAGGAGAAGCTGGTCGTCAGGGATGTCGTCAAGGACGCCGACGGCACCACCCACACCCGCTACGAGCGCACCTACGCCGGACTGCCGGTCCTCGGCGGCGATCTGATCGTCCATGAGTCCGCGAGCGGCGCCTCCCAGGGTGCCGACAAGGCGACCGACGCCGACATCGAGGTCGGCGACACCAGCGCCGCCATCGCCCCCTCCGGCGCCGAGCGCTCCGCCCTCGGCGCCGCGCGGGCCGCGGGCGACAAGAAGGCAGCCGCCGACAACGCGCGCAAGGTGATCTGGGCCGCCACCGGCAAGCCCACCCTCGCGTACGAGACGGTCGTCAGCGGGGTGCAGAAGGACGGTACGCCCAGCAAGCTGCACGTCATCACCGACGCCGACTCCGGCAAGAAGCTCTACGAGTTCCAGGCCGTCGAGAACGGCACCGGCACCGGCCAGCACAACGGCAAGGTCACCGTCGGCTCGGTCAAGAGCGGCAGCCAGTGGCTGCTCAAGGACACCGCGCGCGGCGGCCACAAGACGTACAACCTCAAGCACTCGTGGGACGACACCAAGAAGGGGTCGGCCTTCTACGACGCCAACAACGTCTGGGGCAACGGCAAGCCCACCATCGCCCAGACCGCCGCCGTGGACGCCCACTACGGCGCGGCGATGACCTGGGACTACTACAAGAAGGTCCTCGGCCGGAACGGCATCAAGGGCAACGGCAAGGCCGCTTACTCCCGCGTCCACTTCGGCGACGCGTACGAGAACGCCTTCTGGGACGACGACTGCTTCTGCATGACCTACGGCGACGGCGCGGGCAACAAGAAGCCCCTCACCTCGCTCGACGTGGCGGGCCACGAGATGAGCCACGGGCTCACCTCGGCCACCGCCAACCTGGAGTACAGCGGCGAGTCCGGCGGGCTCAACGAGGCGACCTCCGACATCTTCGGCACCGCCGTGGAGTGGTACGCCAAGAACGCCAAGGACCCCGGTGACTACCTCATGGGCGAGAAGATCGACATCAACGGGGACGGCACCCCGCTGCGCTACATGGACAAGCCCAGCAAGGACGGCCTGTCCTATGACTACTGGAAGAGCGGTGTGGGCAACGACGACCCGCACTTCACCTCCGGTATCGCCAACCACTTCTTCTATCTGCTGTCCGAGGGCAGCGGCCGCAAGGTCATCGGCGGGGTGACCTACAACAGCCCGACCAAGGACGGCCGCACCGTCAAGGGCATCGGCCGCGCCAAGGCCGAGAAGATCTGGTACAAGGCCCTCACCACGTACATGACCTCGACCACCAACTACGCCAAGGCCCGCACCGCGACCCTCAAGGCCGCGAAGGCGCTGTACGGCGCGAGCAGCGCCGAGTACAAGGCGGTCGACAACGCCTGGGGCGGCGTCAACGTCAAGTGACCCCCGCCGGTCGGCCGGGCTTCGGTACCCACCCGGCCGACCGGTCCCACCTCTGTCTCCTACCGCCCGCCGGCCGCCAGCTGACACGCCCGCTGGTTCTCCGCGGCGGCGCAGGGCAGATGGCCATGCTTCTCGATGAGGTTCCGCCCGGTGTCCCCGGCCAGATAGTCGAGGAACTTCGAGGTCAGGGAGTTCGCGGGCGGCGCGGTGTAGGTGTACGCGTACTCCGGCTCCCAGAACGGGTAGATCCGCTCCCGCACCGCGCCAATGGACGGCTTACGGTTGTCGAGGGCCACCAGATGGAGATCCCCCTGCTGGGCGCTCTCCTCGGCGGAGTGCAATTCGGCGTAGCCGATCGCGCCGGGGGTGCTCGCCACCGTCTTCAACACCTCGCCGGTGCTGTCGAGTTCACAGCGAACGACGGTGTCCCCGGTGAATTTCGGGGTCCGGCAGTTGTCGGACGTCCGCGAGATCTCGTTACGCTCCAGCACCCGGCCCTCGAACACCCCGCGGGTCCCGGATTTCGCGTCCCGGCTCACCAGCCGCACCGGCAGATCGGGCCCGCCGGGCAGCTGGTTCCAGTTGGTGATCCGACCCGAATAGAGCTTGCGGAGATCGTCGAGGGAGAGATCGGTGACCCGGACATCCTTGTTCACCACCACACTGAAGACGGACAGCGCCACCAGATGCTGTTTGAGCCGGGGGTTCCCGTCCCCGTCCGGGCCGTCGGAGAAGGCCAGATACGACGGGAACCCGCCCTTCGCCGCCTCCCCGACGTCGATCAGCGTCTTCGTACCGCGCCCACTGCCCTGCGCCTCCACGGTGACATGGGCATCCCGGCAGTCGCCCTGATACGCCTTGCCCGCGTCCTGCGCCACCGGCTTGAACGCGGTCGAACCGACGATCGTCAGATTCCCCTCGGCGCAGCCGCGCGGCAGCGGATCGTCCCGCCACAGCTGCATACCGAACGACTGGAGCATCAGCATGGCCAGCAGACTGCCGATCAGCCCGAGCATGCGATTGCTGGGCCGCCGGAACTTCTCATTGTTCCGGATCCTGCCCTCTTTGATCCGCCCGCCCACATGCGGCGGCTTATCGGTCCCGGCACCCGTCAGCAGCACCAGCAGCTTGAAGTGATCCCCCTTGTTCAGCGGCACCCGGGGCAGCGAGATCTCGTTGCCCGCACAGACCAGCCCGGGATTCTCCGGAGTCCCGCGCTGCGGCAGATGCCGCAGCAGATCCGGATGGCTGGGCTCGGTGACCGCCACATCCCGCACGGTGCGATTGGGAAAGGTCGCGGTGAGCCCGCGGTGGTTCGTCGCCGGCGCCGTGATGTAGTCATCGGCGTCAATGCTCCGAAACCCGTCATTCTCAATCCGCAACAGGACGAGCGAGGCCCCGGCCAGATCCGGAGTATTCTCCAGCATCCGCAACCGCTGATGAATCGGCCCGTCCTGGGTGCTGTCGTCTATCAACGTGTCCATCTGCACGCGATAACCGATACGCTTCCGCCCGGGAATCAGCCGCTCGTACGACAGCCCGCCGACCGTCACGACGACGCCGAGCAGCGCCAGCAGATTTTCGGGCGCCGTCAACTGCTCCAGCCACTTCACGATTGCCCCCCGTGCATGCAATGGCTTCAGGGGGGCGAATGTACGCTCCAAGAACGCACATGTGGCCGATGTGGCTCACCTCTCATCCAATGTTCGTCCCGCGTTCAATGACCGCCGCCGCTGTGGCCGGAGCTGGATGTTCCAACCCTCTTAAGGGCGGCGACCGCCGCACGCGGGTCGTCCGCGTGAAACCGGAGCGTACGGGCGAAGCCCGACCCGCCGAGCGGTCGCACGAACTCCACCGGTTCCGTCAGCTCCACCGTCACCGTGGTCTGGCTGCCCACCGCGAGATCGAGCACCCCGTCCGCGCTCACCCGCACCAGCCGTCCATCGGGATAGCGCCGCTCGACCCGGGCGGTGGCGATGGTGGCGGCCGGAACCCGCAGGTCGAACAGTGCGCCGAACCGTATGCGCAACGAGCCGTCGGATTCCACCACATGCGGCCGGACCACGCAGGACGCGTGCAGGGCGAGGATCAGCACCACCCCGTACACATCGACGACGAGCAGGATCGCGTGCACGACCGGCCAGGGGATCACCAGCGCCAGCCCAACCGTTTCGACCACGGAGACGAAGAGCAGCCCGTACATCATGGCCGTCTGGGGTCCGGTGTACGGGGCGGCCAGCGCCCCCTCGGGAACCTGGTGGCGCCGGCGCAGCACCCACAGCCCGAGGCTGTGCAGGGCCCGGATCTCATGCGCGACGAGTCGCCGCACCACTACCGGCACCACCGTACGCAGCGCGCCTCGCACGGCATCCCGCCGCTCGGCCCCGGCCCGTCGCCGCACGGCATACAGCCGCCACAGAACGACGGCCTCCAGCACGAGCACGCTCGCGACCAGCGCCTCGGCCCCCACAAGAATCGCTCCGGGCATCCGCACACCCGCCACCACACACACCGCGACGGCCACCTCGGCGGGCAGCACCACCCACACCGCCACCCGCGCGGCCCGCAGTCCCTTGACGGCCTCGCCGCCCTCTTCGATGCGCATAACGCCAGTAGAAACCCTGCCGCCGCGACAAGGTCAACCGCGGCAGCATGAAGCGTCAGTCGGGCAAGGGCAGGCGGATGACGGGATCGAAGGGGCGCTTCTGGAAACCTGTCCGCAGATTGCGGCAGTCCGGCGCCTTGCACACGAAGAACTCCTCGACCGTCTTCCGGCCCGTGCGGTTTTTGAGCCAGGCCTTCTCCTTGGCGGTGAGCCGACGGTGCTGCTCGTCAGAGCCACAGGTGTAGCAGTACATCTTCTGGTCTCGCACGACACCTCCCGAAACGGGCGGACAGCCAAATCGCGAGCCTATAAGGCACGTTGAACGACGGACAGCACACAACCGGACAACTCGGACGACGGTCTGGACTCAGGCGGCAGCACCGGCAGGACAGGGAATCTCCGGGCGCAGACGGTGCGGACTGCACGCGATCAGGCACACGGACAGGAATCTCTGCCCTGCGAGATACCAGCCGCCGACCACGTCCTCACCGCTCGCCACCCTTTCGACCGCACGGGCGACCGTCTCTGCGAGCCGGGGGGCGTCCCGATCGCGCTCCGCCGCGAACGCCGCTGCGGAAGCCCGCACTTGCCGACCGAACCATGCGGCTGCTTGCTCGGAGTCGCTCCATGTCCCCTGGATAAACGGGGCCGGCTTGAGCAGCCAGTGTGCACATTCCAGGGGGACGACCTTGTTGGATGTGAACTCCGGGTGCAGGGGGCGCCGGGGGCCGTCTTTGAGCAAATCGTGCGCGGACCCGAGCCAGGTGTAGCCGTGGTGGTGCATGTGCTCGCTCTCTCAGTGAGAGCGACCCCCACGCCGAGTGGGGGTCGCCCGTCTACAGCACGTACCTACTGCCGCCCGCAGCCATCACCGTCGCCACATCCGCCCTGCTGCCCACCCTCTGTCGGCCCGTCGTCCTCCGGGTCTTGCCGGACGACGGCCTTGAATCCGCGTAAGCGCATCGAGATGATTCCCTTCGGTGCTGCCGGCGCGGGGGCTTTCCTCGCGCCGTCGTGCACATGCGCCCGTTCCGCGCTGGGCTCGACCTGCCAGGGCTCCGGTCCAGCGGGAACGGGGGTTTCAGAGACGGCTCACCGAGTGGTGGCCGACTTGGTGTTCTCCTCCAGAGCGGCGCGCATGAGGATTTCCGCGAGCCGGTTCGCACTGTCGAGCGGGATACGACCGAGGGCGACCATGGGGTGTCCCGAGACGGTCACCTCACCCCGCAGGACCGGCCAGAACAGGGCCTCGTCCACTTCTCCGTGGGGCATGGCCACGTCCGCCGTGAAGCCGAGACGGCCAAGTGCCTGTCGGAGCAGTTCAGCGACCGCTCTCGCCTCTTCTCCGGCCGCTCGGTGGCGCTCGGAACGCATGGCGTCGATGACCTCTTCGGTGATTCTCATGACTACCAACTTCTCCGCGCGAGTGGGTGACGGAGACGCTACGGAGCGCACTCATCACTGCTCAACGCGATTGCTCGAAGTTGCTCATCGCTTGCGGGCGAGCTGGTGGAGCGATGGGATGGGCGAGGCCAGAGGCTGTGCCCTGGTCGTGAGTCAGCCCGCCGTCTCGTGCCGCAAGTTCAGACGCACCTGAAGACAGTGGGCTTCCGCGCCTCGAAGAAGCACAGACACTCATGGGTGAATGACCGTCGCAATCCCGCGCAATCGCATAGCTCCATGACGCTATCCACGACATTCTGATGACCCGATCGACTCCCGACAGGAAGGGGAACTCCATGGCGTTGAGGTTCCTCGGCACGACGTCCGAGCACGGCAACTGTCCAACGCTGTACGAGATCGAAGAAACCGGCGATCTTGTCATTCAGGGCTATCTGCTCACCGACCCCAAGCACCTTGCCCAGCTCCGAGACGTCAAGGAGTCCGAGGCATTCGTCGTCGTCCCGCGTGAGTTGCTGACTCGCTACGCCCCCAAGGAGTAGAAGACGTGCCCGACCTCATTCCTTTCGAAGACGCCGCACACTTCTTCGATGACTTCGAGCACACCGCCTGGCGGCTGGAGACACAGCGGGGCTACGCGTCCGACCTCGCCAGCCCCAACTGGCCGCGCTTCCAGAGCGGGGAGACCTTCGGCTACAACCCGGACAGCCCCTGGCACGTCAATGTCCGCGAACAGACGATGCAGGGCAAGCGCTTCGAGCGAGTGCGCCTGGTGGATCAACCTCCCACAGAAGGCCAACGGTTCCTGCTCGCGTCCGGGCTCGGCAATGTTGAGGCCGGAGAGGACATCCGGAACCTCTACCGGTCGGACGCGGAGCGTATCGGCCTGCCGGGCTACGACTTCTGGCTGTTCGACTCCCGCTCCGTCGTCAAGTTCGTCATCGACAGCGAGGGAACGACCCTGGGCGTACACGTCCTGGAGGACGCGGAATCCGTGGTCCGCGCGTGTCAGATCCGTGACGCAGCATGGCACCACGCCGTGCCCACGAGAGAGTTTGAGGCACAGGTACCGTCGTCCGTGTGACCACTGACTTTCAGGCTGGCCGTATCGCCCTCGGTGCGCGGCTGCGCGAACTGCGCACCGAGGCCGGTCTCAATGGCAAGGAGCTGGCGGCCCGACTCGGCTGGCAACGTTCGAAGGTCTCAAGACTGGAGAACGGCAAACAGACCGCTACCGCTATAGACCTCGAAGCGTGGGCCGATGTGGTTGGTGCTCTGCCCCAAGCCGAGGATCTGAAGGCACGTCTACGCGGCCTGGAATCACAGCAGCGATCGTGGCGGCGCCAGCTCGCTTCGGGGCATCGCGGCGTACAGGAGAAGTATGTCGTTGAGTACCGCCGAACTTCGACCGTTCAGGGCTATGAGGCCACCGTTATCCCGGGGTTGTTCCAGATTCCGGAGTACGCACGATGCCTGTTGCTGCAGAACGCCGAGCTGATGCGCACGCCGCGGGACACCGAAGAGGCGGTACGCGCGCGGGTCAAGCGTCAGGAGGTTCTCTATGAGCCGGGCAAGCGCTTTGACATCCTCATCTGGGAGGGCGTACTGCACGCCGTGGTCTGCCCCCACGACGTGATGGCGGCGCAGCTTGACCGGCTCGTCGGCCTCATCGGGATGAGCAGCGTCTCATTCGGCGTCATCCCCCTCGGTGCACCTCTCAAGCTCACGCCCAAACACGGTTTCTGGATCTTCGACGACGAGCGCGTGATCGTCGAGACGATCAACACTGAGCTACATCTCGAATCGGCAGACGATGTCGCCCTGTACAAGCGCGTCTGGGAGCGGCTGAGTGAGACCGCCGCTTACGGAGCCCAAGCGCACCGTCTCATCGCACGCGCAAGGGCCTGTCTGAGTCGCTCGTAGTCAGCGCCTGGGCTCGCCAATGTGGTCGAACTGGCCTGCCTTGGCAGCGCGTATGAAGGTTCTCAGGCGCGTGCGGGTGGTTGAGAGTATGACCTCGGGGTGCTCGCTCTCGCGGAGCAATATCGTGTTGTGCTCCCCCTTGGCGACGTTCAGACAAGAGGCTGACTCCTGACAGTAGGAGGACTGCCGCCAAGACATCGGGTTCATGTGCCGCTCCTTGTCACAGTTCGTGGATGAGCCCGTGGATGAAGTCACGGGTCTCGTCCTGCTTTAGTGCGATGGCTTCCATCTTGCCGATCACCATGCGGTACTTCTCCAGCTGAGCTTCGGCGTCGAGCAGAAGCGAGCCGTGGGCCTGCTCGAGCAGGATGGTATCGAGTTGGGGCACGGGGCCGGAGAAGTAGTTGATCGACTGGCCGGAACCGGCGAACGTCCCGTTCCTAAACGGGATCACCTGGATGGTGATGTGTTCTCGTTCACTCATGTCGATCAAGTGCTGAAGCTGCGCACGGGCCGTGCGCGGGCCGCCGAAGGGCATACGGAGGGCGGCCTCGTGGATCACCGCCTTGCACGGGGTGGGACTTTCGCCATAGAGGATGCGTTGTCGCTTGATGCGGTGCGAGACCCGGTCTTCTACATCGGGCGGCGGGAGCGCGGGCACCCCTTCGGCGAAGACCGCACGGGCGTGATCGGCGGTCTGGAGCAGGCCGGGGATGTGGAGCACAGTAGCCAGCAACAATGCCGCCGCGTGGTGTTCCAACTCGGCCAGGTCGAGCTGTCCGGGAGACAGCAGCTCACGGTACTCCTCCCACCAGCCGCGCTTCCGCTTGCCGGTCATGGCGATGAGCGCGGCGATCAGAGCCTCGTCGCCGCACGCGTAGTTCCCGGCCAGGGTGCGGATGCTGCGCTCGCTGAGGCCGAAGCGCCCAGTCTCGATGTTGCTGATGCGGGCCTGGTTGGCCCCGATCAGCTCAGCGGCCTCCCGGGTGTTGAGCCCCGCGCGCTCGCGGAGCTTGCGCAGCTCAACTCCGAGGCGTAGCTGGCGTGCGGTCGGAGTTGTCCTTGGCGGCATGCGGTCCTCCACGGTCGCACAGATGGTGCAAGGGTCACTGGAACGAAGTCAAGGTTAGATACTTCTCGATGCACCGTAGAAGTAATTCGACCTCGGCAAAGAACTCCGCGCCCTCGTCCTCGCCACCGCGCCCCGCCTCTTCGCCGTGGCCCGGATCCACCCGTACGAGGACACCGGAGAATCAGACGTGGAGATCGCGGCATGGGGCATGGCCCATGAGGACGGGCGTACCGAAGTGGTCGGGCCGGGGCAGCGGTTGGTGCTCGCCTCGCCCGAGCGCGCGGAGGCGTGGTTCTCCCGGGACGGAGTCACCGCACAGCTCGTGTGGCTCGCCCCGTCCAGGGCCGCCTCGCTCGGCCCCGACCTGGCCGCCTAGCCATCGTCGCCACCGCGCCATGTCGTGCGAACCCGGCGCCAGGCCTCGATGACGGCCGGGATCTTGGACAGGAGCTCCGCTGACATGGTGAGTATCAGTCCGGCGAGGCCGAAGGCCGCGAGGACGAGCAGGGTGACGGTGTCCCAGTCCACCAGTTCTCAACCCTTCGATCGGGGTGGTCGAACCGATGGCCCGGCAGGCAGCTCAGCCCGACCACCGCCTTGCGGTGGTCAGCTGAGGTCCCGCCGACGTCCAAGATCTCAATACGTACGGACGGAGAGCATCGCTCTCCGGGACCGTCGGCAATTCCGGCCGCCGCTTCGGGCGGCGGCCGGCTTTTTTTGTGCACCCCGAGACGTCGGACATGGGGTGGCACTTTCCCCCGCGCCGGACGGTCCGTGGCCAGTTTAGCCGCCGGGGGCTCAGCGCATCAGGACTCCCGCCGCTTCGGATGCGGTCTCCGAGGGGATGGCGATGAGGCCCGGTTCGGCGGGGTGGGAGAGGAGGGGGTGGGTGGGGAGGACGCGGATGGTGTAGCCGAAGGGGCCCGTGCGGTTGAGGGCCAGGGGGGCTTCGTAAAGGCGGCTGCCTTCGAGGTCGGGGCCCGCGGTGGGTTTGAGGGGAACGTGGGTGGCGTCGGTGATGCGGTCGGTGTCGTCCACCCGGCCCGCCACGGCCTGGACTTCGACGTCCGCCGGGTCCAGGGCACCCAGGCGCACCCGGACCCGTAGGGAGAGCGTCGAGCCGAGTTCGGCGGCGCCGCCCGGGGCGGGTGGGGTGAGGTGGGCCTCGACGTGGTCGACGGCGACGTCCGGCCAGGCGGCGCGGATTCGGGCCTTCCAGGTGGCCAGTTCGGCGGCCGCCTCGAGGTTCAGGGCTCGGTGGGAGCGGGCGGCCGGGGCGTAGAGGCGTTCGACGTATTCGCGGACCATGCGGCCCGCGAGCACCTTGGGGCCGAGGGTGGTGAGGGTGCGCCGGACCATGGCGATCCAGCGGCTGGGGAGGCCGTCCAGGCCGCGGTCGTAGAAGCGCGGGGCGACCCGCTGTTCCAGCAGGTCGTAGAGCGCGGCGGCCTCCAGGTCGTCGCGGCGGGTCTCGCCGATGGCGTCGCCGTCGGCGGTGGGGATGGCCCAGCCGAAGTCCGGCTCGTACCACTCGTCCCACCAGCCGTCGAGGACGGAGAGGTTGAGACAGCCGTTCAGGGCCGCCTTCATACCGCTGGTGCCGCATGCCTCCAGCGGGCGCAGCGGGTTGTTGAGCCAGACGTCGCAGCCGGGGTAGAGGTTCTGGGCCATGCCCATGCCGTAGTCGGGCAGGAAGACCAGGCGGTGGCGGACCCGGGGGTCGTCGGCGAAGCGGACGAGTTCCTGGACCAGGCGCTTGCCGCCGTCGTCGGCCGGGTGTGCCTTGCCCGCGACGACGATCTGGACCGGCCGCTCGGAGTGGAGCAGCAGTTCCATCAGCCGGTCCTGGTCGCGCAGCATCAGGGTGAGCCGCTTGTAGGAGGGGACGCGGCGGGCGAAGCCGATGGTGAGGACGTCGGGGTCGAGCACCCCGTCGATCCATCCGAGCTCGGCGGTGCCCGCGCCGCGCTGCCGCCACGAGGCGTACAGCCGCTGCCGGACCTCGGCGACCAGCCGCTTGCGCAGGGTGCGGCGCAGCTCCCACAGCTCGGAGTCGCCGAGGTGGCCGAACTGGCGGGCGCCGAGCCGGGTGACCTCGGGGGCCGTCCAGGTGGGCGCGTGCACCCCGTTGGTGACGGAGGTGATGGGCACCTCCTCGGGGTCGAAGCCCGGCCAGAGCCCGGCGAACATCTCCCGGCTGACGCGGCCGTGCAGGGTGGACACCCCGTTGGCGCGCTGGGCCAACCGCAGCCCCATCACGGCCATGTTGAAGAGGTTGGGCTCCCCGTCGGGATAGGTCTCCATGCCGAGCGCGAGGATCCGCTCGACCTCGATCCCGGGCAGCTCGGCGTCGTCGCCGAAGTGGCGGGCGACCAGCTCGCGGTCGAAGCGGTCGATCCCGGCGGGGACGGGGGTGTGGGTGGTGAAGACGGTCCCGGCCCGCACCGCCTCGTGGGCGGCGTCGAAGTCGGCCCCGTCGGCGATCAGTTCGCGGATGCGCTCCAGGCCCTGGAATCCGGCGTGGCCCTCGTTGGTGTGGAACACCTCGGGTGCGGGGTGGCCGGTGAGCCGGCAGTACGCGCGCAGGGCGCGGACGCCGCCGATGCCCAGCAGCATCTCCTGGAGCAGCCGGTGCTCGCTGCCGCCACCGTAGAGCCGGTCGGTGACCTCGCGCTCGCCGTGGCCGTTCTCCTCCACGTCGGAGTCGAGCAGCAGCAGCGGCACCCGGCCCACCCGGGCCTGCCAGACGCGGGCGTGCAGCGGACGGCCGCCGGGCAGGGTGAGCGGGATCCGGACGGGCCGGCCGTCCGCCTCGCACAGCTGGGTGAGCGGGAGCTCGTCGGGGTCCAGGACCGGATAGTGCTCCTGCTGCCAGCCGTCGCGGGAGAGCGACTGCCGGAAGTAGCCGTGGCGGTAGAGCAGCCCGACGCCCATCAGGGGGACGCCGAGGTCGCTGGCGGCCTTGAGGTGGTCACCGGCGAGGATGCCGAGGCCGCCGGAGTACTGGGGCAGGGCGGCGGTGATCCCGAACTCCGGCGAGAAGTAGGCGATGGCGGCGGGCAGTCCTGAGGGGGCGGGCGGGACGGAGGGTACGGGCGGTCCGGAGGGTACGGACGCGTCTGACGGCACGGGCACGCCGGGCGGCACGGACGCGTCTGACGGCACAGGCACGCCTGACGGCACGGGCTCGTCCGACGGCACCGGCGCGCCTGACGGCACAGGCGCGTCCGACCGCACGGACGCGCCTGGGGACACGGTGGGTACGGGCTCGACGGGGGTCGGCCCGGCTCTGTCCTCCGCGGCGACCCGCCCCTGATACCACCGGGGCCCGGTCAGATAGTCGTGCAGATCGTCCGCGGCCGCCGTGAGACGGCGCAGGAAGGAGCGGTCCTCGGCGAGGTCCGCGAGCCGGGAGAGGGGCACGGCGCCCAGCAGTCGCACCGGGTCGCCGCCCGACTCCCGCCATCCCTCGGGGTCCACGGACTCGAAGAGCTCGCGGGTCTCGGGGTGCCAGGACCAGCGCAGATTGCGCGCCAGCCGGTTGAGCGGTCGCAGGGGCTCCGGAAGGACGGGGCGCACGCTGAATCGACGAATGGCCTTCACCCTTCGACGGTAGCGGCCGACGAGTCCCCGTTTCGTCTGTTTCGCCCCGCTCCCGAGAAGTCGGCCCGAAGGCGGCAACCTTTCCGGCCAAGGGGACGACTAGGGGTCACACCTTCCCCCCATGCCTTGGAGGACGACGTGCGCTCTCGGGACAGTTCGCACACTCCGCCCCCCGCTCATCCGCCCAGATCCACCCCACGCAGGGGCCGGATGCTGGCCGCCGTCTGCGCGGCGGGCGCGCTGACCGTCACCTCGCTGGTGAGCGTCTCGGAGGCCGCCGAGGGCAAGGGGCCCGCGCCGAAGGCGGCCGCCGCGGCCCAGCTCGAGAAGCTGGACCGGGGGCTGGTGAGCGTGCACACCGGCAATGACAACCTGGTCAGCTGGCGCTGGCTGGCCACCGACCCGGACGGTGTGACGTTCAACCTCTACCGGGGCGGCGTCAAGGTCAACTCCTCCCCCATCACAACCACCAACTACCTCCACAAGGACGCCCCGAACAGCGCCGACTACACCGTGCGGGCCATCGTGGGCGGGGCGGAGCAGCCCGCCTCGCCGAGCGCGATCCAGTTCCGCCCGGGGTACTACGATGTGCCGATCTCACCCCCGGCGGGCGGGTCGGACTACACCTACGAGGCCAATGACGCCTCCGTGGGCGACCTCGACGGCGACGGCGACCTGGACTTCGTCCTGAAGTGGCAGCCGACCAACGCCAAGGACAACTCCCAGTCGGGCGTCACCGGCAACACCATCGTCGACGGCTACACCCTCCAGGGGCAGCGGCTGTGGCGGATCGACCTGGGCCGCAACATCCGCTCCGGCGCCCACTACACCCAGTTCCAGGTGTACGACTACGACGGCGACGGCCAGGCCGAGATCGCGATGAAGACCGCGGACGGCACGGTCGACGGCGCCGGTAAGACGATCGGCAGCGCATCCGCCGACTACCGCGACTCCAGCGGCTATGTGCTCAGCGGACCCGAATATCTGACGATGTTCAACGGCCGTACGGGCGCCGCGATGAGCACGGTGGACTACGTCCCGCCGCGCGGCACCGTCTCCTCCTGGGGCGACTCCTACGGCAACCGCGTGGACCGCTTCCTGGCCGGGACGGCGTATCTCAACGGCTCCACCCCCTCACTGATCGAGGCGCGCGGCTACTACACCCGCACCGTGATCTCCGCCTGGAGGTTCAGCGGAGGCCAGCTCACCCGCCAGTGGACGTTCGACACCAACAGCTCCACCAACACCGGCAAGGGCTACGACGGCCAGGGCAACCACGCACTGGCCACCGGCGATGTGGACGGCGACGGCAGGGACGAGATCGTCTACGGCTCGATGGCCGTGGACGACAACGGCTCGGGGCTGTGGACGAACAGATACGGCCACGGCGACGCCGCTCACCTCGGCGACCTCGACCCGTCGCGGCCGGGCCTGGAGTACTTCAAGGTCGACGAGGACTCCTCGAAACCGGGCTCGTACTTCGCCGACGCCCGCACCGGCCAGGTGCTGTGGTCCACCGCGTCCGGCGGCGACAACGGGCGCGGCGTGGCCGGCGACATCTGGGCGGGCAACGACGGCGCCGAGATGTGGTCCGCGCGGGACGACCAGATCCGCGACGAGGGCGGCGGCGCCAAGGGCCGCAAACCCTCCTCGACCAACTTCCTGGCCTGGTGGGACGGCGATCCGGTGCGCGAGCTGCTGGACGGCACCCATATCGACAAGTACGGCACCTCCGGTGACACCCGGCTGCTCACCGGCTCCGGGGTGCACTCCAACAACGGCACCAAGGCCACCCCGTCGCTGTCCGGCGACATCCTCGGCGACTGGCGCGAGGAGGTGGTCTGGCCGACCGGCGACAACAAGGCGCTGCGGATCTACTCCACGCCGTACGAGACCGACCGGAAGATCACCACGCTGCTCCACGACCGGCAGTACCGCGAGGCGCTGGCCTGGCAGAACACCGCCTACAACCAGCCCCCGCACCCCAGCTTCTTCATCGGCGACAAGATGGCGACCCCGCCGCGGCCGGCCATCACCACCCCGTGAAACCCCCCACTGAGAAGGAGATCCGACATGGCTGAACAACGCACCAGGTACCGGGCGATGGCCGGGGCCCTGGGCGCCGTCGCCCTCACCGCGGGCGCGATCACCACCGGGCTGACCCTGCCCACCGCCTCCGCCGCCACCTGGCCCACGCCCAGCGGGACCCCGCAGGCGGTCTCCAAGACCATCAGCGTCAGCGGGACCACCGACGGCGGTATGAAGCGCTACTACGGCTCCGGCGACCTCGGCAGTGACAACCAGGACGAGGACCAGGGCCCGCTGTTCGAGCTGAAGGACGGCGCCACCCTGAAGAACGTCATCCTCGGCGCCCCGGCCGCCGACGGCGTCCACTGCGAGGGCAGCTGCACCCTGCAGAACGTCTGGTGGGAGGACGTCGGCGAGGACGCCGCCACCTTCCGCGGCACCGGCAAGACGTTCAACGTCATCGGTGGCGGCGCCCGTAAGGCCGCGGACAAGATCTTCCAGTTCAACGGCGGCGGCACGCTCAACATCTCGGGCTTCGCCGGCCAGGACTTCTCGACCTTCGTCCGCTCCTGCGGCAACTGCTCCTCGCAGTACAAGCGCACGATCAATGTGAGCAACTCCGAGATCACCGCCCCCGGCAAGGTCATCGGCGGGATCAACACCAACTACGGCGACTCGCTGACCCTGCGCGGGATCACGATCGTCGGCGACAGCAGCAAGAAGATCGTCCCGTGCCAGAAGTACATCGGGAACAACACCGGCGCCGAGCCGAGCAAGAACGGCAGCGGCCCCGACGGCACCTACTGCAAGTACAGCACCTCCGACATCACCTACAAGTGACGTCCGGATGACCCGGCGCCGTGCCTGACCCTCACAGGGACAGGCACGGCGCGCGCCCGTGCCGGACACTGGTGGCTATGGACACTGCCGAGCTGGGGAGTTTTCTGCGCACCCGCCGCGCCGGGCTGCGCCCCGAGGACGTCGGCCTGGTCGCGTACGGGACCCGGCGCCGGGTCCCGGGGCTGCGCCGCGAGGAGCTGGCGCAGCTGGCCGGGGTGAGCGCGGCGTACTACACCCGGCTGGAGCAGGGCCAGTCCACCGGCGCCTCGGACGGGGTGCTGGACGCGCTCGCCCGCGCGCTGCGGCTCAGCCAGGACGAGCGGGCGCACCTTGGCAACCTGGCCCGCGCGCCGGGCGCCGCCCCGCGCGGCGCGCCGAGTCCGCGCGCCCCGCGACCCGGCGGCTGCTCGCCGCGATGGACGGCGTACCGGCCGTCGTCCTCGGCCTGCGCTTCGACGTCCTGGCGTGGAATCCGCTGGGGCACGCCCTGATCGCCGGACATCTGCCCGCCGACGCGCCCGAGCACCCCGACGACCGGCCCAATACCCAGCGGATGCTGTTCCTCGATCCGCACACCCGTGAGCTGTATCCGGACTGGCAGGGCGAGGCGCGGCGCGCGGTCTCCTCACTGCGGGTGGTGGCCGGGGCGCACCCCGACGACCGGCGGCTCGCGGAGCTGGTCGGCGAACTGACCATGAAGAGCGGGGAGTTCGCGGCGCTGTGGTCGCGCCACCCGGTGCGCCGGTGCGCCTTCGGCACCAAGTCCTTCCACCACCCGCTGGTGGGGCCGCTGGAGCTGGACTTCGAGATGACCCGGCTGCCGGACTCGGGTGGCCAGGCGCTGCTGATGTACGGGGCGGAGCCGGGGTCGCCGTCGGGGGCGGCGCTGCGGCTGCTGTCGAGGGAGACCGTCGCGTTTTACGCCCCCTGATGCGCCCTTGTCGGGATCTTTCGTCCCACGTCAGGCTTGCGCCGTCGAGTTGGGGAGGGGATCGTTCCATGGCATGCGCATCCGCAGGCCCCCGTCGGAGGGTGGCGCCCCGCCGGAGGGTGGCGCCCCGCCGGAGGGTGGCGCCCCGTCGGAGGGTGGCGGCGCCGGCCGCCGTCGTCGCGGTGGTCCTGGTGGTCTTGTCGCCCGCTCAGACCGTTCCCGCGCAGGGGGCCCAGGCCACGGGCGGGGCGGGGACCCACGGCTATATCGTCGCCCTCAAGCGGGGCCCGGGAGCACCCGTGGCGGCGTCCGGGGCGGGCCGGGCGCTGATCGAGCGGTACGGGGCGCGGGTGCGGCGGGTCTACCGCACCGCGCTCAACGGCTATGCGGTACGGGCGAACGCGGCGCAGGCCGGGCGGCTGGCGGCCGATCCGCGCATCGCCTCGGTGACCCGGGACGAGCGGGTGTCCCTGCGCTGGTCCCGGGCGCGGTTACCGGCCCCGCCGCGCGGCCGGGCGCGGCCGCCGTGGGGGCTGGACCGGATCGACCAGCCGGACCGGCGGCTGGACGGGGCGTACACCGCGCCCCGCGGCGGCGGGCGCGGCACCACGATCTATGTGATCGACTCCGGGGTCCGCACCTCCCATGAGGACTTCGGCGGCCGGGCCCGCTCCGGCTGGGACTTCGTGGACGACGATCCGGTGGCCGAGGACGGCAACGGCCATGGCACCCATGTGGCCGCCACCGCGGCGGGCACCCGCTACGGGGTGGCGAAGGAGGCCGCGATCGTGGCCGTCCGGGTGCTGGACGACCGGGGCGAGGGCACCATCGCGCAGGTGCTGGCCGGAATGGACTGGGTGCTGCGACACGCCAGGCGGCCCGCGGTGGTCAATCTGAGCCTGGGCTCGGCGTCCGCCACCCCGCTGCCCGAATGGGACGCGGCGGTGCGGGCGGGGATCGCCGCCGGTCTGGTCTTCACCGTGGCGGCGGGCAACCAGGACCGGCCCGCGGCCTCGTTCTCGCCGGGCCGGGTGCCGGGGGCACTCACGGTGGGCGCGACCGACCGCGCCGACCGGCGTTCGGGCTTCTCCAACTGGGGCCCGGGAATTGACCTGTTCGCGCCCGGCGACCGGATCGTCTCGGCGTCCGACGCGAGCGATACGGCGGCCAGGACGCTGTCGGGCACCTCGATGGCGGCCCCGCATGTCGCGGGCGCCGCCGCGCTGTATCTCGCCGGCCATCGCTTCGCGACTCCGGCCCGGGTCGGGGCCGCGCTGACGGCCGGGGCGAGCAAGGGCCGGGTGCGCGGCGCGGGCCCGGGTTCGCCCAACCGTCTGCTGCGGGTGGCCAACTGACGTAAACGCGGAACGCGTCGAGTGGACGGCCCCGCCTACGGGCGGGGCCGATTCGTATACCCGGCGTTACGAACCGGTAGTTAACGGGAACCCGGATTGTCTCCCCATTCCACTGGGGAAGGCTTTCCACGCGCGCCCCCCATGGCCGACCCCATCCGCCCACCAGAGTGAACGCGGACAGGAGCTGTCATGCCCGCAACCCAACGCCCGGCGGCAAAACCGATACAAAGGACAAAAGCCGCCCCCGCGTCTCCATCCGCACTGCCGTCAGGTGATCCTATGATCGGTCGCATTCCCATTCTGGATATCCGCCCGCTGATCGACTGCGGCCGCCGCCCCGCCAAGGCGGTGGTGGACGAGACCTTCGAGGTCAGTGCCACCGTGTTCCGGGAGGGCCATGACGCGGTCAACGCCAATGTGGTCCTCCGGGATCCGTCCGGACGCTCCGGCCCCTGGACCCCGATGCGTGAACTCGCCCCCGGCACCGACCGCTGGGGCGCCGAGGTCACCCCCGGCGCGCCCGGCCGCTGGACGTACACGGTCGAGGCGTGGAGCGATCCGATCGCCACCTGGCGCCATCACGCCCGCATCAAGATCCCGGCCGGGATCGACACCGATCTCGTCCTGGAGGAGGGGGCCCGGCTGCATGAGCGGGCCGCGGCCGGAGTGCCCAAGAACGACGGCCGGGAGGCGGTGCTGGCGGCCGTCGACGGACTGCGCGACGAGCGCCGCCCGGTGGCCGACCGGCTCGCCGCCGCCCTCGCGCCCGATGTGACCGCGGCCCTCGACCGCCACCCGCTGCGGGAGTTGGTCGCCACCTCGCGCCCCATGCCGCTCCAGGTGGACCGGGAGCGCGCGCTGTTCGGCTCCTGGTACGAGCTCTTCCCGCGCTCTGAGGGCGCCAAGGTGTCCGAGGGGCGGCGGCCGGTCAGCGGCACCCTGCGCACCGCCGCCGAGCGGCTGCCCGCGATCGCCGCCGCGGGCTTCGACGTGGTCTATCTGCCGCCCATCCACCCCATCGGCACCGCCTTCCGCAAGGGCCCCAACAACACGCTCTCCGCGGGCCCCTTCGACGTGGGCTCGCCCTGGGCCATCGGCTCGGCCGACGGCGGCCATGACGCGGTCCACCCCGACCTCGGCACCCTCGAGGACTTCGACCACTTCGTGGCGCGCGCCCGGGAGCTGCGCATGGAGGTCGCGCTGGACTTCGCGCTCCAGTGCTCCCCGGACCACCCCTGGGTCTCCCAGCACCCCGAGTGGTTCCACCAGCGCGCCGACGGCACCATCGCGTACGCCGAGAACCCGCCCAAGAAGTACCAGGACATCTATCCGCTCGCCTTCGACCGGGACTTCCACGGCCTGGTCCGGGAGACCGAGCGGGTGCTGCGCTTCTGGATGGCGCACGGGGTGCGGATCTTCCGGGTGGACAATCCGCACACCAAGCCGGTGGTCTTCTGGGAGAAGGTGCTCGGCGACATCCACCGCAGCGACCCCGATGTCCTCTTCCTCTCCGAGGCGTTCACCCGCCCGGCGATGCTGAACGCCCTCGGCGCGGTCGGCTTCCACCAGTCGTACACGTACTTCACCTGGCGGAACACCAAGCAGGAGCTCACCGACTACCTCACCGAGCTGTCGGGGGACGCGGCCGCCTGGATGCGGCCCAACTTCTTCGTCAACACCCCCGACATCCTGCACGCCTACCTCCAGGAGGGCGGCCGCCCCGCGTTCGAGGTGCGGGCCGTGCTCGCCGCCACCCTCTCCCCCGCCTGGGGCGTCTACGCGGGCTACGAGCTGTGCGAGGGCACCCCGGTGCGGCAGGGCGGCGAGGAGTACCTGGACTCGGAGAAGTACCAGCTGCGGCCGCGCGACTGGGCGGCGGCCGAGCGCGAGGGAAGAACGATCACCCCGCTGCTCGCCCGGCTGAACCGGGTGCGCCGCCGCCATCCCGCCCTGCGCCGGCTGCGCAACCTCAGATTCCACCACGCCGACAACGATTCCGTCATCGTCTACTCCAAGCGCGCGGACGACTCGTGTGTGGTCACGGTCGTCAACCTCGACCCTCACCACACCCAGGAGGCGACGGTCTCGTTGAACATGCCGGAACTCGGCCTCGAGTGGCATGAGTCCGTCCCGGTGCGCGACGAGCTCACCGGCGAGACCTATCACTGGGGCAGGGACAACTATGTGCGCCTGGAGCCCGGGCGGGATATGGCTCCGGCGCATGTGCTGTCCCTGCGACCGTCCTCACCGATCGGAGGGTCACCCACAACATGATCGTCAACGAGCCCGTACCGGACACATTCGAGGACACGCCCGCGGGCGACCGCGATCCCGACTGGTTCAAGCGCGCGGTCTTCTACGAGGTCCTGGTCCGCTCCTTCCAGGACAGCAACGGCGACGGCGTCGGCGACCTCAAGGGCCTGACGGCCAAGCTGGACTATCTGCAGTGGCTGGGCGTGGACTGCCTGTGGCTGCCGCCGTTCTTCGCCTCACCGCTGCGCGACGGCGGCTACGACGTCTCGGACTACACCGCCGTGCTGCCGGAGTTCGGGGATCTCGCGGACTTCGTGGAGTTCGTCGACGCCGCTCATCAGCGCGGGATGCGCGTGATCATTGACTTTGTCATGAACCACACGAGTGATCAGCATCCGTGGTTCCAGGAGTCCCGCGGCGACCCGGACGGACCGTACGGCGACTACTACGTCTGGGCCGACGACGACAAGCAGTACCAGGACGCGCGGATCATCTTCGTCGACACCGAGGCGTCCAACTGGACCTTTGATCCGGTACGTAAGCAGTACTACTGGCACCGCTTCTTCTCGCACCAGCCGGACCTCAACTTCGAGAACCCCGCCGTCCAGGAGGAGGTACTGGCCGCCCTGCGCTTCTGGCTGGACCTGGGCATCGACGGATTCCGGCTCGACGCCGTCCCATATCTGTACGCCGAGGAGGGCACCGACTGCGAGAACCTGCCCCGGACGCATGAGATGCTCAGGCGCGTCCGGGCCGAGATCGACGCCCACTATCCGGACACCGTGCTGCTGGCCGAGGCCAATCAGTGGCCGGAGGACGTCGTCGACTACTTCGGCGACTTCTCGGCGGGCGGCGACGAATGCCATATGGCCTTCCACTTCCCGGTGATGCCGCGCATCTTCATGGCGGTGCGGCGCGAGTCCCGCTATCCGGTCTCGGAGATCCTCGCCAAGACCCCCGCCATCCCCTCCGGCTGCCAGTGGGGCATCTTCCTGCGCAACCACGACGAGCTGACGCTGGAGATGGTCACCGACGAAGAGCGCGACTACATGTACGCGGAGTACGCCAAGGATCCGAGAATGCGCGCCAACATCGGGATCCGCAGACGACTGGCGCCCCTGCTGGACAACGACCGCAACCAGATCGAGCTGTTCACCGCGCTGCTGCTGTCCCTGCCCGGCTCGCCGATCCTCTACTACGGCGACGAGATCGGCATGGGCGACAACATCTGGCTCGGCGACCGCGACGCCGTGCGCACCCCCATGCAGTGGACCCCCGACCGGAACGCGGGCTTCTCCTCCTGCGATCCGGGGCGGCTGTTCCTGCCGACCATCATGGACCCGGTCTACGGGTATCAGGTCACCAATGTCGAGGCGGCCATGAGCAGCCCGTCCTCGCTGCTGCACTGGACCCGCCGGATGATCGAGATCCGCAAGCAGAACCCCGCCTTCGGGCTCGGCTCCTTCACCGAGCTGCCGTCCTCCAACCCGGCCGTCCTCGCGTTCCTGCGCGAGGCCCCGAGGACCCGGGACGGCGAGGACGACCTGGTGCTGTGCGTGAACAACTTCTCGCGCTTCGCTCAGCCCACCGAGCTGGACCTGCAGTCCTTCGCCGGCCGCCATCCGGTCGAGCTGATCGGCGGGGTCCGCTTCCCGGCCATCGGCGAGCTGCCGTACCTGCTCACCCTGGCCGGGCACGGCTTCTACTGGTTCCGGCTGCGACGCGGCGAAACGGCGGGGCGCTGGGCGGACTGAGCCGACGCGGGTACCGGGCCGCCGATGCTTTCCCCTCCCCGCCCCTTCCCGATACCAGGGGCTCCGCCCCTGGACCCCGGGATGGCGGGGGGCTCCGCCCTTGGGCCCCGGGATGGCCGCACCTGGACCCCGGGGGCGCGGCAGGCGCCCCGAAGGGGCGCGGGGAACTGCGCGACCAGCCACGATGGCGCCGCAGACGGTCGACGGCAGGTCGGGGCACAGGGGCTCCGCCCCCGACCTCGGGGGCTGGGGTCGATGCCCCCCACGCGGCGGAGCCGCAAATCGTCAGGTGTCGGGAAGGGGCGGGGAGGGGAACGGCCCGCCGCAGGCGCCACGCTCCGGCGTCCGGTTTCGGCCGGGGCCCGGCACCCGCTCCGGTGCTCGCTCATCCGTACGCGTCCATCTCGGGCGCGTACGGGCGTTTTCGACCCCCCGTCATGGGCACTCTGTACTCACACCGTCACCGGCGGGCCCGATGGCGTTCACCGGGCTCGCCGTACGGACGATCCTCGCCCGACACGTCCCGCACCGTCGCACAGTCAATGCCGCAATCCGGGACACTTTGCCCTGATCTGTCGTGTGCCCGGGGAAAGGACGCGACGCCATGCCGGAAGCTCCGCTCTCCCGGGGGGCACATCACCCGCCGACCGCCGTACCGCGGGACCAGCCCCCACCGGCCGCGGCCCGCACCGCCGCGGCCGCGGGCCCGCCCGGGCTGCTCACCTCGCTCGCGCCGCTGCTCACCGAGTGGCTGCCCCGGCAGCGCTGGTTCGCGGGCAAGGGCCGTCCCGTCACCGGCTTCGCGCTGGTCTCCGCGACCGAGCTGCTGCCGTGGCGGGCGAGCGGCGGCACCCCCGGGCTGCTCCATCTGCTGATCCGCGCCGAGCAGCCGGAGCCGCCCGGCCACCGGCACGGTTTCGGCTGCGGCCACCGGCGCGGGGCGGCGGCCAGCGACTGCTACCAGCTGCTGCTCGGGGCGCGCCCCGCCCTGCCGCCGCCGCTCGCCCCCGCGCTCATCGGCCGGCCCAGCGGCGGTCCGCTGGACGGGCAGACGGTGTACGAGGCGCTGGCCGACCCCCGGCTCACCACGCTGCTGCTGGAGCGGCTGCGGATGCCCGGACGGCTCGGCCCGCTGCGCTTCGTACGGGAGCCGTCCAGCGCGATCCCCTCCGCGCTCGCGCCCCGGGTGATGACCGCCGAGCAGTCCAACTCCTCGGTGGTGTACGGCGATACGTTTATTCTCAAGCTCTTCCGGCGGGTCAGCCCCGGCACCAACCCGGACCTGGAACTCCCCCTCGCGCTCGCCCGCACCGGCTGCGTCCGGGTGCCAGCGCCCGCCGCCTGGTTCGAGGCCGAGCCCCCGGCCGAGGGTGCCGGGCCACGGCCGGAGCCCTTCACGCTGGGGGTGCTCCAGCCCTTCCTGGCCGGTTCCCGGGACGGCTGGCAGCTGGCGCTGGACGCCCTGGCCGCCGACGGTGACTTCACCGACGCCGCCCGTGCGCTGGGGCACGCCACCGCCGAGGTCCATCTGGCGATGGCCCGCGCGCTGCCCACCTCCGTGCTGCGCCGCCCGCAGATCGAGCACCTCGCCGCCGCGATGAGCGAGCGGCTCGACTCGGCCGCCGCCGCGGTGCCCGCCCTCCAGCCGTACCGCACCGCGCTGCACGGCGCGTACGAGGATCTGGCCGCGCTGGGGCGCGCGGGCCGCACCTGGGCGGCCCAGCGCATCCACGGCGATCTGCACCTGGGGCAGGCGCTGCTGACCGGGGACGGCGGCGGAGTGGGCGGGCGGTGGTCGCTCATCGACTTCGAGGGCGAGCCGTCCCGTCCACTGGCGGAGCGGCGCCGCCCGCAGCCGCCGGTGCGCGACATCGCGGGCATGCTGCGGTCCTTCGACTACGCGGCGGCCGTGGGCCGCCATGAGCGCCCGCAGGAGTGGGCGGGCCGCACCCGCGCCGCGTACTGCGCGGGCTACGCGGAGGCGTCCGGCACCGATCCGCGCGACGAACCGGAGCTGCTGCGCGCCCATGAGACCGACAAGGCCGTCTACGAGGTGCTCTACGAGGCGCGGCACCGCCCCGACTGGCTGTCCGTCCCGATGACCGCGATCCACCGCCTGGCCGCCACCCGCGCCTGATCCCGGGCCGGGCCGGGGCGGTCCGCCCCGGCCCGGCCCCTTGCCCGCCGTTCCCTCCGACACCTCCGACACCCCCGGGAGGACCACCCCGTGACCGCACGACCGCCGTCCGGCCAGTACCCGTCCGACGAGGGACCGGGCCACGCGCCCGCCGCCACCGGCGCCCCAACCGGCCCGGCGGTCCCGGCGACGTTCCGCTCCGGCCGCGCCCATCCGCCCGCGCACCCCAGCTCCGGGGCCCGGGTGTCCTACGGCTCACCGCCCGTGCCCCGGGCGCCGCGCGCGGACGAAGAGCGACACGAGGGGCGGCAGGAGGAGGACGGCGGCGTGGGCGGGCCGTCGCGGGTTGCCGGGCGGCCCGTGGCCGGGGGTGGCGCGGGCCCCGACGACGCGGTGGAGGACGAGCGGGGGGTACGGGCCGCGCCCCCGCCGGCGGACGAGGACCGGCGGCGGCTGCTGGCCGGGGCGCATCACGATCCGCACGCGGTGCTCGGCGCCCACCCGGTGCGCGGCGGGGTGCTGTTCCGGGCCCTGCGCCCGTACGCCCGGTCGGTGACCGTCGCCGCCGCCGGGCTGCGCGCGCGGCTGCGGGCCGAGGGGGACGGGCTGTTCTCCGGGGTGCTGCCGCTGCGGGAGATCCCGGACTACCGGCTGCTGGTGGCGTACGAGGACGCCGAGCTCGAGCTGCACGACCCGTACCGCTTCCTGCCCGCCATCGGCGAGCTCGATCTGCACCTCGTCGGCGAGGGCCGCCACGAGGAGCTGTGGCGGGCGCTCGGCGCGCGGCCGATGACCCACCAGGGCGTGGCCGGCACCCGCTTCACCGTATGGGCGCCCAATGCCCTCGGGGTGCGGCTGACCGGCGACTTCACCTACTGGGACGGCACCGCGCTGCCGATGCGCTCGCTCGGCGGCAGCGGCGTGTGGGAGCTGTTCCTGCCCGGCGTCGGCGAGGGCGCGCGCTACAAGTTCGAGATCGCCCGGCCCGACGGCGGCCACTCGCTGCGCGCCGACCCGATGGCGCGGCGCACCGAGTGCCCGCCCGCCACCGCTTCTGTCGTCCACGCCTCGCACCACGAGTGGGGCGATGACGCGTGGATGGCGCGGCGCGAGGGCGGGCGCGTCCATGAACTGCCGTTCTCCGTCTACGAGGTGCATCTGGCGTCCTGGCGGCCGGGGCTGACCTACCGGCAGCTCGCCGAGCAGCTCCCGGCGTACGTCAAGGACCTGGGCTTCACCCATGTCGAGCTGATGCCGGTGGCCGAGCACCCCTTCGGCGGTTCCTGGGGCTACCA
This sequence comes from Streptomyces endocoffeicus, assembly GCF_016741935.1. Classification (GTDB taxonomy): domain Bacteria; phylum Actinomycetota; class Actinomycetes; order Streptomycetales; family Streptomycetaceae; genus Streptomyces; species Streptomyces endocoffeicus. The sequence continues at coordinate 290,997 of NZ_JAERRG010000004.1, forward strand.
GGTGACCGGCTTCTACGCGCCCACGGCCCGCCTCGGCACCCCCGACGACTTCAAGTACCTGGTGGACGCGCTGCACCGGGCGGGCATCGGGGTCATCGTGGACTGGGTGCCCGCGCACTTCCCCAAGGACGCCTGGGCGCTGGCGGAGTTCGACGGCCGTCCGCTGTACGAGCCCGCCGATCCGCTGCGGGCCGCGCACCCCGACTGGGGCACGCTGGAGTTCGACTACGGCCGTACGGAGGTGCGCAACTTCCTGGTGGCGAACGCGGTGTACTGGTGCGAGGAGTTCCATATCGACGGTCTGCGCGTGGACGCCGTCGCCTCCATGCTCTACCTCGACTACTCCCGCGAGCCCGGCCAGTGGACGCCCAACGCGCACGGCGGCCGCGAGAACCTGGACGCGGTCGCCTTCCTCCAGGAGATGAACGCGACCGTCTACCGCCGCTGCCCCGGCGTGGTCACCATCGCCGAGGAGTCCACCGCGTGGGACGGGGTCACCCGCGCCACCCACCATGTGGGCCCCAGCGGCTTCGGCGGCCTCGGCTTCGGGCTGAAGTGGAACATGGGGTGGATGCACGACTCGCTGGCCTATCTCGGGCACGAGCCGGTGCACCGCGCCTATCACCACCACGAGATGACGTTCTCGATGGTGTACGCGTACAGCGAGAACTATGTGCTGCCGATCTCGCACGACGAGGTGGTGCACGGCAAACGGGCCCTGGTGTCGAAGATGCCCGGTGACTGGTGGCAGCGGCGCGCCACCCACCGCGCCTACCTCGGCTTCATGTGGGCCCACCCGGGCAAGCAACTGCTGTTCATGGGGCAGGAGTTCGCGCAGGGCGCCGAATGGTCGGAGGCGCACGGCCCCGACTGGTGGCTGCTGGACCCGTCGTACTCCGCCGAGCCCGACCACCGGGGCGTCCGCGATCTGGTCCGCGACCTCAACCAGGCGTACACGGCCACGCCCGCGCTGTGGCAGCGGGACACCGACCCCGAAGGCTTCTCCTGGATCGAGGGCGACGCCCGCGAGGACAACGTCTTCGCCTTCCTCCGCTACGACGCCGACGGCTCCCCGCTGCTGGCCATCAGCAACTTCTCCCCGGTGGTCCGGCATGAGTACCGCGTCGGGACGCCGGAGGCGGTGCCGGTGTGGCGCGAGGTGCTGAACACCGACGACCGGCGCTACGGCGGCGGTGGCGTGGTCAACGCCGAGCCGCTGAAGGCCGAGCCCACGGGGTGGCACGGCCGTCCGGCCTCGATCCTGCCGGTGCTGCCGCCACTGGGAACGATCTGGCTGCGGCCCGCCTGAGCCGTACGCCCGCTCCTTACGTTCCGTCAGCCGTCGGACCCGCCGAGCCCGGTGAGGCCGTCCCGGACCCGGTGGGCGTCGGGGTGGCCGAGGGAGTCGAACCGGGTCAGGGCCTGCTGCCAGCTGCGGCGGGCCCCGGCCCGGTCCCCGGCGGCGAGCTGGGCGCTGCCCAGCCGGTGCAGCGACTCGGCCTCCCGGACCCGCTCGCCCCGGCCGCGCCGCAGGTCCACCGCGTGCCGGAAGCAGCTGATGGCCTGCTGGTGGTCGCCGATGTGCTGATAGGCGTAGCCGAGGCTGTCCCAGGCCGCGGACTCCCCGCGCCGGTCCCCCGCCTCCCGCATCATGTTCAGCGCCTTCTCGCAGTGGACGAGGGTCTGCTGGAAGTCGCCCAGCATGGCGTACGCCCAGCCGACGTTGTTCAGCGCGTACGCCTCGCCGCTGCGGTGGCCCGCCGCCCGGTACAGCTTCAGGGCGCGCAGTGCGTGGTGCAGCCCCTCGTCATGGCGGCCGTCCCGCTCGCCGGCGAAGTTGAGCGCGCCATGGGCCAGGGCCTGCCCGACGGCGTTGCCGGTCTCGCGGTGCAGGTTCAGGGCGCGCACCAGCTGGCCGCGGGCCCGGTCGTAGCGTCCCATCCGCAGATCGGCGAGGCCCAGGCCGTAGCAGGCGTGGGCCTGACCGGTGAGGCTGCGGATGCGATGGGCCGAGCCCAGGGCGGTCCGGTGCACGGTGCGCTGATCGTGCCAGTGGCCGCGCTGGTCCAGGAACTCCATCAGCGACCAGGCCAGTTGCCAGGCGTGGGTCTCGAATCCGGCCTCGGCGGCCTCCTGAAGGGCCGCCATCAATGCCGGACAGGTGACGATGAACCAGAGCAGCGCCTGGCCGTGCCCCGCGAACTCGCCGACGCTGACGCCGGGCCGGACCGGCTCGACCGCGATCGGCTCCCGGTGCGGGGTGAAGGCCCTCCCGGCGGCGACGGCGGTGTGCAGATAGTGGTCGAGCATCCGGTGCAGCGCGGTGCGGCGCTCCTCCCGCGCGTCGTACGCCTGGGTGAGCTCCATGGCGTAGGCGCGCAGCAGATCGTGGAAGCCGTACTGCCCGGGGGCGCGCTCGGTGATCAGATGCGCCCGGGTCAGCTGGATCAGCAGCCGGCGGGCCTGCGGCACCGGGATCCCCACCAGGCTGGCGGCCGCGGGGGCCGCGATGTCGGGGCCCGGGTGGACGCCCAGCAGCCGGAACAGCCGGGCGGCGTCGGCGCCCAGGGTGTGGTACGACCAGGAGAAGACGGCCCGGACGTCGGTGGTGGCGTCCCCGCCCTCGAACGCGTCGAGGCTGCCGCGGGCGTCGCGCAGCTCCCCGGCGAGCGCCTCCAGGCCGAAGCGGGGGTGGGTGGCGGCGCGGGCGGCCACGATGGCGAGCGCGAGCGGCAGCCCGGCGCACACCGTGATGACCTCCTCCACGGCCTCGGGCTCGGCGGCCACCCGCTCGGCGCCCACCCGGCTGATCAGCAGTTCGCGCGCCTCGTCGCGGTCGAGCAGATCCAGCGGCAGCGGTTGGGCCTGCTCGGCGACGACCAGGCTGGTGAGCTCGTTACGGCTGGTCAGCACCACCAGACAGCCGGGGGAACCGGGCAGCAGCGGCCGCACCTGCTCGGCGTCCCGGGCGTTGTCGAGCAAGATCAGCATCCGGCGGTCGGCCAGCAGGCTCCGGTACAGCGCGGTCTGCGCCTCGATGGTCGCGGGGATCCGGTGGGCGGGCACCTGGAAGGCGTCCAGGAAGCCCCGTACGGCCTCGGCGACGCTCATGGCCGAGTCGGTGGGGCCGAAGCCGCGCAGATTCACATAGAGCTGGCCGTCGGGGAACCGGTCGCGGACGCGGTGGGCCCAGTGCACCGCGAGGGTCGTCTTGCCGAGGCCGCCGCTGCCCGCGATCACGGTGATCCTCGCGGCGGTGGGCGGCCGTCCGCCGCCCCCGCCCCCGCCCGTGCCCGTGCCCGCGGGCAGCAGGGCGTCCAGCCCGGCCAGTTCGCGCTCACGGCCGGTGAAGTGGGCTACGTCGGAGGGGAGTTGCTGGGGTACGGCGGTGACGACGGTGATCTGGTCGGGGGCGGTGACGGGCATGCCCGAGGGCTCGGCGGCGGGGTCGGCGGCGAGCTCGGGGGCCTCGTCGGCGAGCGGGATGCCCTCCGGGGCGGGCGCGGGTGCGGGGGCGGGTGCCGGGGCGGGGGCGGGGGCGGGTGCCGCGTCGGGCGGCGTCGGCGGCACGGGAGCGCTCCCGTAGGCGCCGGACGACCCGGAGGGGTCCCCGGACCGGCCGTCCCTGCCGTCCCTGCCGTCCCGACCGTCGCGGCCGTCGTGGCCGTCCCTGCCCTCCCGGCTGTCCTCGAGCGCCTGCCGGTGGAGCCGCTGCAGCTCGTCGCCGGGCTCGATGCCCAGCTCCTCCACGTACCTCCGGCGGGTGGAGCGGAACAGCGCGAGGGCGTCGGCCCGCCTGCCACAGCGCCGTAGCGCCTCCATCAGCAGCGCCACCGAGCGCTCCCGCAGGGGGTGTTCGGCCACCAGGGCGGACAGCTCCGCGGCGGCCTCGTGGTGGCGTCCGGAGCGCAGATCGATCGCGGCGCACTCCTCGACCGCCGCACGCCGCTCCTCCTCCAGACCGGCGCCCAGGGTCTCGGGCAGCCAGCCGCCCGCGACATCCGCCAGCGCGGGCCCGCGCCACAACTGCAGTGCGGCGCGCAGCAGTTCCCCGGCCCGGTCCTCGGCGGCCACGGCGGCCTCGGGCTCCCCGGTGGCCCCGGCGTCCTTGGGAGCCTCCCGCGCGGCCCGCACCAGATCGCGGAACCGGTGCAGATCGACCTGCTCACGCGCGACGGTCAGGGAGTAGCCCTTCGCCGATGTCGTCAACTCGGCCCCGGGCAGGGCGGACAGGATCCGCCGCAGCTTGGAAATCTGTACCTGTACGGCGTTTCGCGCGGACCCCGGCGGATCCTCGCCCCATACTGCCAACACCAGCCTGTCAACGGACACCACGCGGCCGGAGGCCATCAGCAGCATCGCCAGAACGGACCGCTGCTGTGCGGCGGTCGGCCCCTGCGGACGCTCGCTCTGCCATATTCCGACCGGTCCCAACAGGCGAAACTCGGTCCCATCCACACATTGCCCCCGTTGGTACCAGAGATTTCACTGTGACCACTTCGAAGCCTACCCACGGGTTCGGGTCAGCGAGGCATCAGCGGTATATCAGCGGCTCGTAGCACCCTACGAGTGTTCGAGGGTCCCACGGGCACCAGAAGCTCTCCCCGGTCACCGCTGGCGGCGGCGGCCGGACCGGAACTCTCCGGTCTCCGGGCCCTCTTCCGACGATGAACGGGGGACGGTATGGCAGTGAGGTGCCGAGGAGGCGGCTCATGACCACCGCAGGAGGAACACGGAGCACACCACGGATCGGCGAACTCGTCTACGACCTCGAACGCGAGGCCATGGGCCGGGTCGCCTACGTGGACACCGGCGGGAACATCGCCTGGGTCAAGCCACTGCGCGAGGGCCCCGAGTGGACGGCCCTCCCGGAGCAGCTGCGCCGCGCGCCGGACGGCGAACGGTAGGGGGTGTCCGGTGGATCGTGACGCCTGCGGCGGGCTGTTCCCCTCCCCGCCCCTTCCCGCTACCAGGGGCTCCGCCCCTGGACCCCGGGGTCTGGGGCGAAGCCCCACCGTCCAGCCCCTCCGGCGCTTGAGGAGCAGGGTGTCCAGCCCCTCCGGCGCTTGAGGAGCGGGGTCTGGGGCGAAGCCCCGCCGCCCAGCCCCTCCGGCGATTGAGGAGCAGGGTCTGGGGCGAAGCCCCGCCTTCCAGCCCCTCCGGCGATTGAGGAGCGGGGGCTGGGGCGGAGCCCCAGTTGAGGGAAGGGGCGGGGAGGGGAAAGCACCGCTGTGCGGCTCCACCGGACACCCGGCAGGGAGCTCGCCTTCGGCGCCGAAGATCAGCCGAGGACCAGCCGCGGCCCGCCAAGGGCCCATCGGCGGCCCGGCCAATGCCGGCGTCTCGCGTCTTCCAACGGGGGGAAGACGCGGGGCGCCATTCGCCTTCCAGCGCCGTGAAACGCGCACGGCCCTGCCCCGATTCAGGAGGGCAGGGCCGCGTTGCGCGTGGGGTGTCAGGCGGGCACGTGCTCCTTCGCCGTGTCACCGTCACGCCGCTCGGGGAGGGACTTGCCCTCGGCCGTCTCGGAGTCGTCCTCGGCCGGGCCGTGGCCGCCACCGTCGCGGGCGAAGGCCTCCGCGTCGAACGGCAGCCGTCCGGCGAGGACTTCGTTCATCCGCTCCTTGTCGATCTCCTTGGTCCAGGTGCCGACCAGGACGGTCGCGACCGCGTTGCCCGCGAAGTTGGTGAGGGCGCGGGCCTCGCTCATGAAGCGGTCGATGCCGACAATCAGGCCGACGCCGTCCACGAGTTCGGGCCGGTGCGACTGGAGACCGCCCGCCAGCGTCGCCATGCCCGCGCCGGTGACACCGGCGGCGCCCTTCGACGCGACGATCATGAAGACGAGGAGGGATATCTGCTGGCCTATGGAGAGCGGGTCGCCCATGGCCTGGGCGATGAACAGCGAGGCCATCGTCAGGTAGATGGCGGTGCCGTCCAGGTTGAAGGAGTAGCCCGTGGGGACCGTGATACCGGCGACCGGCTTGCTGACGCCCGCGTGCTCCATCTTCGCGATCAGCAGCGGCAGCGCCGACTCCGAGGAGGACGTCGACAGGATCAGCAGGAACTCCCGCGCCAGGTACTTCAGCAGCAGGAGGATGTTCACGCCCGCGACCAGCCGCAGGATCGTCCCGAGGACGAGGAACACGAAGAGGGCGCAGGTCACATAGAAGCCGATCATGATGACCGCGAGCGCCTTGAGCGCGTCCAGACCGGTCTCGCCGACCACGGCGGCGATCGCGCCGAAGGCGCCGACCGGGGCGGCCCACATGACCATCGACAGCAGCTTGAAGACGAGCTGCTGTATGTGGCCTATGCCGCGCAGCACCGGCTGGCCCGCCTTGCCCATCGCTTGCAGGGCGAAGCCCGCGAGGAGGGCCACGAACAGGGTCTGCAGCACCTCGCCCTCGGTGAAGGCGGAGATCAGCGTCTTCGGGATGATCCCGAGCAGGAAGTCCGCCGTCGACTCGGAGGCGCCCTCGGCCTGGCTCTGTCCGGCCTGGGCCGCGTCATGGCTCATGTGGAGGCCGCTGCCGGGCTCGAGGAAGTTGCCGACGACCAGGCCGATGGCGAGGGCCACGGTCGACATCACCATGAAGTAGCCGAGCGCCAGACCGCCGACCGCGCCGACCTTCGCCGCCTTGCGCACCGAGCCGACGCCGAGCACGATCGTGCAGAAGATGATCGGCGAGATCAGCATCTTGATGAGGTTGACGAAGCCTTCGCCGATGGGCTTGAGCTCCACCGCCGTATCGGGGGCCACGAAGCCCACGAGGATGCCGAGCGCCACCGCGCCGATGACGGCGAGGTAGAGGTAGTGAATCCTTTCCTTCTTCGGCTTCGTCCCATCCGGTTCCGTACGCCCGGATGCGGGCGGCGTGGTGTCCGCAGCCACGGTGCTGCCTCCTTCTGTTCTGCCGTCCAACTGTCCCGGCGCTGTACTGTGTGCGGCTCGCACACCGCCTTGAACGGTCCCGGCGACTATGCCCCAGCCCTGTGACGGGGGTCACCCTTCCGTTCATTTCGTTCATACAAAGATGCGTGTGCAGACTGATGGCCATGCGCATCCCCCACCCCCGGAGCCTGGCGGGCCAGCTGTTCGCGATGCAGGTCGTGCTGGTCGCCGCCCTGGTGGCCGGGTGCGCCGTCTTCGCCTACGTCACCGACCGCGAGCAGGCGGTGGTGGCCGCGCGGCAGCGGGCGACGGCCGCCGCGGCGGCCGTCGCCGACTCCCCGTCGGTCGCCGAGGCCGCGCGGTCCAAGGACCCCACGGCCCGGCTCCAGCCGTACGCGGAGAAGGTGCGCCGGGACACCGGCGTCACCTTCGTCACGATCATGGATACCCACGGGGTGCGCTGGGCGCACCCCGATCCGCGCCAGATCGGCGCCACCTATCTCGGTCACATCAAGCCCGCGCTGCGCGGGCGGATCTTCGACGAGACGTACACCGGCACCCTCGGCTCCTCCGTGCGGGTCGTGGCCCCCGTGCGCGACGCCCGCGCCGGCGGCCGGATCACCGCGCTGGTCAGCGCGGGCATCACGGTGGACACCATCAGCGCCCAGGTGCGCCGCCAGCTGCTCGCGCTGCTCGCCGTCGCGGCCGCGGCGCTCGCGGCCGGCGGCCTGTGCGCGTATGTGATCAACGCCCGGCTGCGTCGCCATACCCACGGGATGAACGCGGCCGAGCTGAGCCGGATGCACGACTACCACCAGGCCGCGCTGCACGCCGTGCGCGAGGGGCTGCTGATGCTCGACGGCCAGCGGCGGATCGCGCTGATCAACGACGGCGGGCGGGAGCTGCTCGGCCTGCCCGAGGACTCCGTCGGCCGCTACGCCTCCGAGCTGGGCCTGCCGCCCGCGCTGACCGGCGCCCTGCTGGCCGCCGAGCCGCGCGTGGACGAGCTGCATCTGACCGCGGAGCGGGTCGTGGTCGTCAACACCTCACCGGTGAGCAGCGGCGAGCAGCGCGGCACGGTCGTCACGCTGCGCGACCACACCGAGCTCCAGGCGCTCTCCGGCGAGCTGGACTCGCTGCGCGGCTTCGCGGAGGCGCTGCGCTCGCAGGCCCATGAGGCCGCGAACCGGCTGCATGCCGTCGTCTCGCTGATCGAACTGGGCCGGGAGGACGAGGCGGTCGACTTCGCCACCGCCGAGCTGGAGCTGGCCCAGGCGCTGACCGACCAGGTGGTGGCGGCCGTCGCCGAGCCGGTGCTGGCCGCCCTGCTGCTGGGCAAGGCGGCCCAGGCCAGTGAGCGCGGCGTCGAACTCGTCCTGGCCCCCGACAGCCGCATCGACGACGGCGTCCTCCCGCCCGGCCTGCCCGCCCGCGACCTGGTGACCATCCTCGGCAACCTCATCGACAACGCCACGGACGCGGCCGCCGAGGGCGTCGGCAACGAGTCGGCCCCGCGCAGCGCCCGCGTCACGGTCACCGCCCGCGCGGACGCCGGCGAGCTGACCCTGCGCGTGTCGGACACCGGCGCCGGGCTCGACCCGGCGGCGTCCGAGGAGGTCTTCCGCCGCGGCTGGAGCACGAAGTCCCCGGGCCGCGGCATCGGCCTGGCCCTGGTCCGGCAGGCCGCCCGCCGCAACGCGGGCACGGTCGAGGTCACCACCTCCCCGGACGGCGGCGCCGAATTCACCGCCCGCCTACCACTGACAACCCCGGCCACCACGCCTTGACCCCCACGCCACGCGGGGGCGCCCCCACGGGCCCCTGCAGCACCCAGCAGCCGCCGGGCGGGGGCCGGGCAGCCGCCGGGCGGGGGCCGGGCGGGGGCCGGGCGGGGGCCGGGCGGGGGCCGGGCGGGGGCCGGCGCCGGGCGCGCACCGGGCCCAGGCGGCGGCTCCCCCGGGAAGCCGCCACCTTCACACCAGCCCGGCCGCCGGGCGGCGAAGCCCAGCCGCGCGGGCGATGCCCAGGGCGGGCGGGCCCCGCATCGGGGTGTCTCCCGGGCTCCGCGGGGCCCGAGGCGGCGGCCGCCGGGGGCGGGGCGCCGTTCCATCCCGCTGCCGGGCGGCCAAATCCGGCCGTCCCGGGGCGGGGGGCCGGGGGCGGAGGCCCTGGGAGACGGGGTGTAGGGGAATCGTCACCGTAGGGATCTGGCCACTTGCGGTTACCCTCCGTAAATTGGAGCCCTGAGCTTCCGCGTCCACCGCGTTTCGACCGCGTTTCGAGAGGAATCCGTTCATGAGCCCGCCGCAGGCGAGACCGGGGGATCCGGCGCCGATCCGGGTTCTCGTCGTCGAAGACGACCCCGTCGCGGCGGACGCGCACCGGATGTACGTCGAGCGCGTTCCCGGCTTCGCCGTCGTCGGGGCGGCGCGGAGTGGCGGGGACGCGCAGCGGTTGCTGGAGCGGACGCCCGCCGATCTCCTGCTGCTGGACCTCTACCTCCCCGACGGGCACGGCCTCCAGCTCGTACGGGCGCTGCGCGCCGCCGGGAACGGCGCGGATGTGATCGCGGTCACCTCGGCCCGGGACCTCGCGGTGGTTCGCGACGGGGTCTCCCTCGGGGTCGTGCAGTACGTGCTGAAACCGTTCACCTTCTCCACCCTCCGGGACCGCCTCCTCCGGTACGCCGAGTTCCGCGCGACCGCGGGCGAGGCCAGCGGGCAGGACGAGGTGGACCGGGCGCTGGCCGCGCTGCGGGCGCCGCAGCCCGCCGCGATGCCGAAGGGGCTGACCCAGGCCACCCTGCACGCGGTCACCGAGGCGCTGCGCGGCGCGGAGGAGGGCATCTCGGCCGCGGCCACCGCCGAGTCCGTGGGGATCTCCCGGATCACCGCCCGCCGCTATCTGGAGCACCTGGTGGAGGCCGGGCGGGCCGCCCGGGCCCCGCACTACGGGCAGATCGGACGGCCGGAGCTGCTGTACCGCTGGCTCAGCGAGTACTAGGGCTGTCCGCCGTCGCGATCGCCGCTTCGTACGCCTGCCGCAACCGCTCCGAAGCGGTGGGGCTCTTCGGGCTTTGGCGAGTCACGCCGAGGTGGATCTCGCGCAGTTCGTCCATGAGCTCGTCGACGAGGTGCGGGGAGCCCTCCGCGAGGAGGCGGGCGCGCACCGCGAGCTGCGGGGTGGTGGGCCGGTGCCGCAACCCCCACGCGCCGAGGGCGACCATCACCGGGAGCGTCTGGATGCCGGCTTCGGTGAGGGTGTAGGTCGCCTTCTGGCCACGCGTGGCATCGTCGCGGCTGAGCAGGCCTCCCTCGACGAGCTTGCGCAGCCGGCTGGCGAGGATGTTGGACGCGATGCCCTCGTCGTTCCGGGTCAGCAGATCGCGGAAGTGGCGGCGTCCGCCGAAGATCACGTCACGCAGCACGATCAGAGTCCACGGATCCCCCAGGACCTCCACCGCGGCGTTGATCGCACAACCCGAACGCGGCTCCGCACGCATCGCGCACGCACCTCCTGACTGATGACACCCGAGTGCCAGTGATTGCAACTCGCAACCCCTCCATCGTAGAGTTCCGTCAACCAGTTGCAGTTCGCAATCACTCACCGGAGGTGGACCGCATGGCCAAGGTCCGAGTGCACAACTTCTCCGTCTCCCTCGACGGCTACAGCGCAGGCGAGACGATCACGCTCGACAAACCCATCGGGGGCGCCGAGAGACTGTTCGCGGGCTTCGACGGGCGGTTCATCCACGGCGTGGACGTCGCGGATGAACCGATCACCCTCGATCGCGCCCTGACGAGCACCTGGGGTCAGGGCATCGGGGCCGAGATCATGGGCCGGGGCAAGTTCGGTCCACAGACCGGCGAGTGGACCGACGACGGCTGGCGAGGCTGGTGGGGCGACGAACCCCCCTTCGGCACGCCCGTGGTGGTGCTCACCCACCATCGACGCGACCCCATCCACTTCGACAACGGGACGAGCTTCCACTTCCTCGACGCCACGCCCGAGGACGCACTCGCCTACGCCCAGGACCTCGCCGACGGCCGGGACATTCGCATCGGCGGCGGCCCCTCCACCGTCCGGCAGTTTCTGACGGCCGATCTCATCGACTTCATGCACCTGGTCACCGTGCCCATCACCCTCGGCACCGGGGTCTCGATGTGGGACGGACTGGCCGAAGTCCAGGACCGTTTCACCGTCGAGTCGGCGACCTCGGCAAGCGGCCTCACCCACCACTTCTGGAATCGGACCATCACGGGCTAGGCCGGGCTAGGCCCGGTCCCGCGCCTCCCATTCCGCCGTGACGAGCCACGAGGTGCTGCGCAGCCGGACCGTGCCGTCCGGCCCCTCGTGGGCCCGAAGGTGGTCGATCAGAGTGCGGCGGGCTCGCTCCCGCGCAGGCGTGTCGACCGGTTCCATGACGCGGCGGCCGGGGCCGGTGTCGAGCAGAAAGTCCGCCGCGTCCTCGGCCCCCGGCCCCCACTCCCCGTCCGCCTGGACGTGGTCGACCGCGATGGCGGTGAAACCGGCCGCGGTGAGGACGTCGCGGATGCGCTCCGGATCGGCCAGGGAGAACATGCCGGGCAGCCCCGGCCGCCCCAACTCGCCGACCGGCAGGATGTCGCGCAGCGAGTCCATCGCCACTGCCCAGCCGTTGAGTTCGGCCCCGGCCGGGCAGATGAAGGCCAGCCGGCCGCCGGGCGCGAGCGCGCGCCCGACGTTGGCGAACGCGGCCACCGGATCGTCGAAGAACATCACCCCGTAGCGGCTGATCGCCGTGTCGAAGGCGCCCGCCTCGAAGGGGTGGACCTGCGCGTCGCCTTCGGAGAAGGAGGCGTTGGCAATGCCCTCCCGCCGGGTGCGGGCACGCGCCTCGGCCAGCATGGGGCCGGACAGGTCGAGGCCCAGCGCGTGCCCCTGGGGCGCCCTGAGCGCCGCGAGGCGCGTGGTCTGCCCGGACCCGCAGCCGAGGTCCAGGACGCGATGGGCCGCGGCGATCGCGGCGGCGTCGAGCAGCGGTTCGTTGAAGCCTCCGTTCACGGCGTTCCAGCGGTCCTGGTGGCGGGCCCAGTGGCTGCCCTCGGGGCCGTTCCATGCGCGCGTCTGCTCCGTGTTGACGACCTCGGGCACGGGACCTCCTGTGATGGATGACGGAGAACGCGCACACCCACGCGGAACGGGCGTGCACCGGAGATGAATGGGCATCCGCCCAAACTCCGTGGGCCCCAAGGTATGGGCATCCGCCCAAACCTGCAATCTCCGCTAGCATCACGGCAGTCGCCCGCCGTGCGGGCGGCGGAAGCGGAACGGAAGAGAGGCCCATGTCACCGCGCGGAGTGGCGACGCCGGACGTGTGCGAGCAGCTGTTCGCGGCCGCCGAGCGCGTCGTGGAGAAGCACGGACCCGGCGCCCTCACCAGCCGGGCCGTCACCACCGAGGCGGGGTGCGCCAAGGGGCTGCTCCACGCCCACTTCGCGGGAATGGACGAGTTCGTGGCCGAGCTCTGCCTGAACCGGTTCGCACGGACCGCCGCCAAGGCGCGGTCGCTGTCGGAGCTCGTGGGGCGGCACACGGTGGCGCGGAACCTCGACGCCGTCGCCCTCGCCCTGTTCGACTCCGGCGGCCCGGCGATCTCGGGGCTGGCCATGACCCGCCCCGGCGCCACACTCCGCATCCGCGACGCGCTGGAGGGCGGGGCGCCCGGATTCGACGCGATCCAACAGGCCATCACCGGCTATCTGCGGGAGGAACAGAAGCTCGGCCGGGTCGCGGAGACCGCCGACCCGAGCACGGTGGCCCTCGCCGTCGTCGGCGCCGCCCACCATCTGCTGATGACCAGCTGGCCGGGCACGCCCGATCCCAGGCCCGCCATGACGCGCCTGGTGACCACGCTGGTGGCGGGTTAGGGGGCACCGCGACACGTAGAGCGCGGCCGCGGGGAAAGATCAGGCCCGGCATCGCCCTGGTCCCGCACCGCACCCCGGCGACGCCCCACGCACCCCGGCGGCGCCCCACGCACCCGGGATCGCACACCATCCGCACCCGATAGGAAAGTTTCCTATCCGACATCTTGTCGCGGCCATGCCGCCTCGCTAGGTTCAGGCTCGCTCGACTTCCTCCCACCCCCCACCCAGGAGGCTCCGTCAGCCATGCCTCGTTCCCGGCATCACCGCAGACTCGCCCTCGCCGCCGCCATCGGCCTGCTCGCGGCGGGCGCCACCACGGCGGCCACCGCCCAGGCGGCGCCGTCGGCGGCGCGCACCGCCGCCGCGCCCAGCGGGCTCAACGGCCCCTACCTGTACCTGGGTTGGGGCTCCCCGCCCAAGGCCACGGACGTCATGTCGGCCACCGGCACCCAGCAGTTCACGATGGCCTTCATGCTGTCCGACGGCGGCTGCAACCCCAAGTGGGACGGCTCCCGCGCGCTCACCGGCGGCAACGACCAGTCCACGATCAACTCCATCCGCTCGGCGGGCGGCGATGTCACCGTCTCCTTCGGCGGCTGGAGCGGTAACAAGCTGGGCGAGAAGTGCTCCTCCGCGTCCGCGCTGGCCAGCGCGTACCAGAAGGTCATCGACGCCTACAAGCTCAAGTCGATCGACATCGACATCGAGTCGACCGAGTTCGAGAACGCGACGGTCCGCCAGCGGGTGATCGACGCGCTCAAGACGGTCAAGCAGAAGAACAGCGGCATCAAGGTGTACGTCACCTTCGGCACCACCACGAGCGGCCCCGACTCCAACGGCAAGGACCTGGTCAAGCGCGGTGCCACCGCCGGGCTCGACGTGGACGGCTGGGCGGTCATGCCGTTCGACTTCGGGCAGGGCTCGATCGACATGGCGGCGGCCACCAAGTCCGCGGTGGACGGCCTGAAGAACACGGTGGCGAGCGCGTACGGCCTCTCCTCCGACGCCGCCTACCGCAAGGCCGGCTTCTCCTCGATGAACGGCAAGACCGATGTCGCGGGCGAGACCATATCCCTGAACAACTTCAAGGACATGGTCTCCTACGCCAAGAGCCACCACCTGGCCCGCGTCAGCTTCTGGTCGCTCAACCGCGACCGCAAGTGCGGCTCCGGCACGGACGGGGACGCGTGCAGCGGTATCGACCAGGGCACGTACGACTTCACCAAGGCGCTCGCGGGTTACAACGGCTGACACCGAACTGAGCCCCGTCCGCCCGCCCGGCGGCGTTCGATCAAGTGACCATCCAGGTCACGGGGATTGACCTTCCGTTGAAGCCGACCTTACGGTCAGCCCGCAGCCCACAGAGGCCAGCAAGGAGGTCGTGCCCGTGCGCCCCACCGCCCCACTGATCCTCGCCGCCACCCTCGCCGCCACCGCCGGACTCACATCCTGCGGTGGCGGTTCGGGCAGCGACCCGGACACCGTCAAGGTCGCCTACAACCGCTCCACCGACAACAAGATCCGCTTCAAGGACAACCATCTGGCCGAGGTCAAGAAGCAGTTCGAGAAGGCCAACCCCGGCAAGAAGGTCAAGCTGATCCCGATCCAGGCGCAGGACAACGACTACGCCACCAAGGTCCAGCAGATGATGCGGTCCCCCAAGACCGCCCCCGATCTGGTCTACGAGGACACCTTCCGGATCAACTCCGACATCAAGGCGGGCTATCTGCGCCCCCTGGACGACTATCTGGACAAGTGGAAGACCTGGGACCAGTTCGTCGACACCGCGAAGGCGGCGGCCAAGGCCGAGGACGGCAAGACGTACGGCGTCCCGGACGGCACCGACACCCGGGGCCTGTGGTTCAACAAGAAGATCTTCGCCAAGGCCGGGCTGCCCGCCGACTGGTCGCCCAAGAACTGGAACGAGATCCTCGAGGCGGCGCGCACGATCAAGAAGAAGGTCCCCGGCGTCACCCCGCTCAACGTCTACACCGGCAAGGCCCCGGGCGAGACCTCCGTGATGCAGGGCTTCGAGATGCTGCTGTACGGCACGGGCGAGGCGGGCGGGAACCCGCTCTACGACCCCGGCGCCAAGAAGTGGGTCACCGGCGGCAAGGGCTTCAGCGACGCCCTCGGCTTCCTCAGGACCGTCTACTCGGAGAAGCTCGGCCCGGACATCTCCGACGCGCTCGACCCCAACGTCGGCACCACCGTCTTCAGCGAATGGCTCCCCGAGGGCAAGCTGGCCATCGCCCTCGACGGCTCCTGGCTCGGCCAGAACTGGCTGAAGACCGGCGGCAAGCCCTGGCCCGAGTGGTCCAAGACCCTCGGCCAGGCCCCGATGCCCACGCAGAACGGCCAGGCGCCCGGCAAGGTCAGCATGTCCGGCGGCTGGACGTGGGCGATCACCGCGAAGTCCAAGAACCCGGATCTGGCCTGGAAGTTCATCGAGCGGCTCCAGACCAAGGACAACGCGGTCACCTGGGACATCGTCGACGCGCAGATCGCGGTCCGTAAGGACGTCGCGCAGGACCCGAAGTACACCTCCTCCATGCCCGGGATCACCTTCTTCACGGGCCTGGTGAAGAACACCCACTACCGCCCCACCACCCCCGTCTATCCGCAGGTGTCCACGGCGATCGGCGAGGCGATGGAGGCGGCGACCACGGGTGACGCCTCACCGGAGAAGGCCGCGAAGTCCTACGACGACCAGCTGAAGTCCATCGCCGACGGCGCCACGGTGGCGGCGGGCGGCCAGGGCTGAGGGCCGCCCCCCGATGGCAACCGCGACCAAGGTGGCGGCGGCCCCGACGGAGACCCCGGCCCGGCCGGGCCCCCGTCGCGGCCGCCCCCTGCGCTGGCTTCCGCTCGCCCCCGCCACCGTCATGCTGCTGCTCTTCCTCGGTGGCCCGATCGCCTACTGCGTCTATATCGCCTTCACCAATATGCAGCTCACGGGCGCGTCCTCCACGGACTTCGTGGGCCTGGACAACTTCCGGCGCGCCTTCGGGGACGACGACTTCCGCAACGCGGTCGTCCTCACCCTCGTCTTCACCCTCCTCTCCTCCCTCGTCGGCCAGAACACCCTGGGCCTGGCCCTGGCCGCCCTGATGCAGCGCGCCTCCCGGCCGGTGCGCACGCTGACCGGCTCGATCGTCATCGCGGCCTGGGTCGTCCCCGAGATCGTGGCGGGCTTCCTGCTGTACGCGTTCTTCCGCCGTGAGGGCACGCTCAACGCGCTGCTGGACTGGCTGGGGCTGCCGTCCCAGAACTGGCTCTACACCCTGCCCATCCTCGCCGTCTCCTTCGCCAACGTCTGGCGCGGCACGGCCTTCTCGATGCTCGTCTACTCCGCGGCGCTGTCGGAGATCCCCAAGGAGATCACCGAGGCGGCGGAGGTCGACGGCGCCGGCGGCCTCGGCCGCTTCTGGCACATCACCCTGCCGATGATCCGCCGTTCCATCGGCACCAATCTGATGCTGAACACCCTGCAGACGCTGTCGGTGTTCGGCCTCATCTGGGCCATGACCCGAGGCGGTCCGGGAAACCGCAGCCAGACCCTCCCGGTCTTCATGTACGACCAGGCGTTCAACAAGTCCCTGATCGGCTACGGCACGGCGGTGGCACTGCTGTTGCTGCTGGTGGGAGCGCTGTTCTCGGTGGTGTATCTGCGGCTGATGAAGGAAGAGGTCTGACCCCGCCGCACTGCCGTCACATCACGTCACGTCATGTCACGTCACGGCGTCGGCGAGCATGAAGGCGGCCACAGCCAGCAGGACCACCGCGAAGATGCGCTGCAGGCGGGGCCCGGAGACCTTCGCGGCCATGCGCTTGCCGTCCCAGGCGCCCAGGATCGCGGTGCCGATGAACGGGCCGATCACCGCCCAGTCCAGCGAGGTGGCGGCGCCGGAGCGAGTGGCCGCGCCGATGTCCCTGTCTGTGGTCACACCCTCAACTGTCCGCAGGGACGGCCGTGTTCACATGACGTACGTCACCCAGCCGACCGCGCGGCCGATCGGTCACGGGCAGGCGGTCAGCCACTGTCGCGTGTGCGCCGCCGGTGGGCCTTCTGTCTGCACGCCGCCCCGCAGAACCGCGCGGGGCGGCCCGCACGGCTGGTGCGGTCGCCGGGCAGCGGGCCACCGCACATCTCGCAGCGACCGATTTCGTCACGCGTAACGGCGGCTCCACCGCCGGCCTCATCCATTCCGTTACGGAATTTCGTTACGGTTCGCTCCGCTCGCAGTCCGTCGCACATCACCGCCGTCAGCACCCCGGCGCCGGGGCCGCGCCCCTGCTCCATGGCCGCGCACCCCGCCACCAGCGCCTGTACATCCGCCACTTCGACATCCGCCCTGACCGCTCCGGCCTCCTGGGAGCGCCGGAGCAGCGCACTCAGCACGTCGCCGAACTCGCGCCTGGCACCGGCCGCCGCATCGGGAATGCGGCCGGGCGCCTCCCGGGCGAAGGCCTCGCACAGCGCGCGGTTGAGCGACGCCTCCCTGACCACGCGCTCCAGGAAGCCGAAGAACGCCGCCCCCGGGTCCTCGGCCACGGCCAACGCCCGCCCCTCTGCGACGAACCCCTCCACGCTGTCGGCGATCACCGCTTCGAAAAGGTCCTCCTTGGAGGGGAAGTGGCGGTACACCGTCCCGGCGCCCACCCCGGCCCGCGCGGCGATGGCGCCGAGCGGCACCATGCGGCCCTCCGCCGCGAACGAGGCCCTGGCCGCGGCCAGTACCCGTGCCCTGTTCCGCCGCGCGTCGGCCCGCGAGGGCAGCCCTTCCGGTGACGGCCCTTCCGAAGGCAGCGCTTCCGGAGGCAGCGTTTCCGGCGACACCGTTTCCGGAGGCAGCCCGTCACCCTCTGTCGCGCCGTGCGCCGCTTCCCTCACCATCTCCGTCCCCATCCCCCTGATTGACAAGCGGGTCAGCCGTTCCGGTACGTTAACCGGGTTACTCGTTCCGATTCTACTCGGGAGCCTTCCGCCATGACCCCCATGACGTCGAAACGAATCATCCTGGTGACCGGCGCGACCGGGCAGCAGGGCGGCGCCACCGCGAGGCGACTGCTCGCGGACGGCCTACATGTACGCGCGCTCACCCGGGACACCACCGGCCCCGCGGCGGTCGCCCTCGCCTCGGCGGGCGCCGAATTGGTCGCGGGCGACCTGGACGACCGCGCCTCGCTCGACGCGGCGGCCCGCGGAGCCCACGGTGTCTTCAGCGTCCAGCCCACCCCCGGCATGCCGGGCCTGCCCGCCGAATACGGACCGGACGACGAGGTACGGCGGGGCAGAAACGTGGCGGACGCCGCGCAGCGCGCCGGGGCTCAACTCCTCCTCTACGCCTCCGCCTTCGGCGCCGACGGCGACAGCGGGCTGTCGACGCTGGAGAGCAAGCGACGCATCGAGGAGCACATCGGCGCGATCGGCATGCCCGCGACCGTCCTGCGCCCCACGTCCTTCATGGAAAACCTCCTCCACCCCACCTGGGGTCTGCGGGACGGCGCCCTGGCCACCCCCTACAACCCGGACACCCGCCAGCAGTTCATCGCGCTGTCCGACATCGCGGCCTTCGCCGCCCTCGCCTTCGACGACCCCGACCGCTTCCGCTCCCGCGCCTTCGACCTGGCGGGCGACACCCTCACCCCACCGGAGACCGCCACCGCCATCAGCCGTGCCACGGGCCGGGAAGTCCCGTACGTCCACATCCCCCTCGACGCCATACGCGCCCAGAGCGAGGAAGCGGCCCGCGGCATCCAGTCCCTCAACGACGGCATCTACCCCTTGGTCGACATCGAGCCCCTGCGCGCCCTCCACCCCGGCCTGCTCACCTTCGAGGACTGGCTGACCCACCACGGCGCGGCCCGCCTCAAGGCCCTGCTGAACACATAGCCGGGCGGCGGGGGTCGCCCGGTTCGGCAAGGAGAGCCGCTGACTGATCTGGGCGGGCGGGTCCTTTACCAGGTGATGTACGCAGAGGAAGGTGGCCATGACCCGCCGCGTCGGCCCGGCGAGCGCGGGCCCCGTCAGCGTGTTGCTCACGGGGGCCGCGCTCGCTCCTAGCGGTTCGGTCAGGAGAGCAGATACGCCTTCAAGATCGTCACGGCGTACGTGTTGCCGTCGGTGTCGGTCAGATCGGCCTTGAAGGAGACCGACGTGGCGTCCTTCGGGTGGGTCAGGTCCAGGCTCCGCTTGCCACCCGTGGTGGTCACCGGTCGTTTGGTCCAGGTCGCGCCCTCGTCGTAGGACACCTGCACCGCAAGCGACTTGAGATGCGTGGCGGCCGGGCCCTGGAGGGAGAGCGGGACGGTGATCCGGCTGCCCGCCTTCGCTGTACTGGCCGTCGTCAGCTCCGGGTGGAAGCGAACGGTGGACAGGGGCAGGGACGCGGCCTCCGAGCCCTTCGGCTTCGCGGAGGTGAAGCCCCAGTCGGCGGTGAGACGGCTGGTGACACCGGCGACCTCGGCCGGGCGGGTCACGTCCGTGTGGATCGTGTACGGCGCCGAGGTGGCGGGGAGGCCGTCGGCCGTCTGGCAGAGGTCGCCGTCGTTGTCGAGCAGTTTCTTGCCGCCCGCGGTGACGGTCGTGTGCTGCTCGCTCACCCGGGAGGAACCGGCGTGGCCGCCGCCGTCGGCGAAACTCGGGACGCACATGTCGAGCGTGTCACCGGAGCGGCGCGCGGTGTGGTCCTTGTCCACCGCCGGGCTGAACACACCGACGTTGTAGGTCGATTCGTACGTCCGGCCCGGCCGGTACGACGTCGGCTGCTCCTCGGGGTAGAACACATCGGTGCCGTCGTCCGCGGCGGGACCCTGCTGGCTGACGCCGACCGTCCAGGGGAAGCCCTCGGGCGTGGTGACATACGTCTTCGCGGTCGCCGGGAGCGCGAACGGTGCGCTGGTCGCGCCCAGGGACAGTTCCGGGCCCCTCCACAGCGCGTTGAGGACACCCTTGCGGTCCGGGGCGGACGAGCCGATGCGCCGCTTCAGCAGGGCCAGTTCGCTCGCTTGGGCCGTGCGCCGGTAGCCGATGGGGAAGCGGTCGGGCAGGTTGTAGAGCAGGTTGTAGGTGGTACTGCCCTTCTGCCACAGGCCGCCGATCTGCGTACTGAACTTCCCGGCGTCCGGGGACGGGCCCAGGGTCGCGGTGCGCAGCCCCTTGAAGGATTCGCCTAAGAACAGGGTGGCGTTGAGACCGTTGGGCACGCCCAGGCGGTAGTTCAGATAGCCGGCGGCCATCTTCGCGCTCTCCGGGGCGGTGACCTCGACCGGCTTCGTCTCGCGGGCGTCGAAGGTGATCGTGGCGTCCTTGGTGACCGCGAGCTTCGGCTGGACGAGGAGCGAGGTGTCCGTGTCCTCGGGCATCACCGTGTCCACCACATAGTCGCCCCGGGGGATACGCAGCTTGTAGACGCCCTTCGAGGTCTCCTGGTAGTCCTCCAACGCGGTGGTCCAGTAGTCGGTGGTGTAACCCTTGATCTCGGTGAGCGGCGAACTGACGGGCTTGCCCTGCCGGTCGAGGAACTTCAGGGTGACGTCGTACGCCTCGGCCTCGCGGATGACGCCGAAGGACGTCCGTACCTCCGTGTCGCCGCCCTGCGCGGTGGCGACCAGCGTGCCCGAGTACGCGCCGTCCGGCCCCTCGGTGCGGGTGTCCGCGGTGAGGTCGACGCTCGCGGTGCCGCCCGCCGGGACGGCGAGTTGGCGTGCGCTGAGGCTGAAGAGACCGTCCGGGGCGGCCTTGCTCTCCGGGCCGGTCGCGGTGGCCGAGAGGTCCAGCGTGACGGGCTTCTCCCCGTGGTTGCGGTAGGTGATCCGCTTGGTGACCGGCTGGTCGTCGGTGTGCGGCCACATCTGCTCACCGAAGGACACCGACGTCTGTTCGCCGACCACGCTCTGCGCGATCCCCCGGGCCACGTCGACCCGGCCGGTGCCCTGCTGGTACACGTCGAGACCGGCGGTCGGCTTCGTGGAGGCGGTGAGCGCCTGCTTGATCCGCTGTCCGGTCCAGTCCGGGTGCTCCTGGGCCAGGATCGCGGCGGCGCCCGTGACGTGCGGTGCCGCCATCGACGTACCGGACATGGCGACGTAGCCGTCCGCGGCCGGGTCCCCCATGTCGCCGTGCGCCGCCTTCGCCGAGACGATGTCCACGCCCGGGGCGGTGAGGTCCGGCTTCAGCGTGCTGTCGGCGGTCGGGCCGGTGCTGGAGAATCCGGCGATGCCGTCCTCGCCGTCGACGGCTCCGACGGTGAGCGCCGAGTCCGCCGAGCCGGGGGTGCTGATCGTTCCGGCCTTGGGGCCGTCGTTGCCCGCCGAGGCGACGGTGAGCAGGCCCTTGTGCTCCGAGAGGGAGTTGACGGCCGTCTCGACCGGGTCCTGCCCCGGGGTGTCCGACTGGCCCAGGCTGAGGTTGGCGACCTTGGCGCCCTGGTCGGCGGCCCACTCCAGGCCCGCGATGACGCTGGAGTCGGTGCCCTCGCCGCTGTCGTTCAGCACTTTGGCGTTGAGGATCTCCGCGCCGGGCGCGACGCCCTTGTAGAGGCCACCGGACCGGGCGCCCGAGCCCGCCACCGTCGCCGCGACATGGGTGCCGTGACCGGACCTGTCGTCGGTACTCCCCGTTCCGGAGAAGTCCTTCGCCTCCGTCACCGCCTTTTCGAGGTCAGGGTGGGTGGTGTCGATGCCGGAGTCCACGACGGCGACCTTGACGCCCTTGCCGTCGTATCCGGCGTCCCAGGCGGTCGGCGCGCCGATCTGGGTGACGTTGTGGCTGACGTCCTTCGCCCCGGCCTTGGGCCTCGCCTGCCCCTTGAACCGGCCGTCCAGCCAGACGCGGGCGATCCCCGGGGCCGCCGTGCGGGCGTGCCCGGTACCGACGGTCGCGGTGAGCGCCTGCCAGGCGCTGTCGGCGTCGGCCTTGCGCACGCTGAGCGCGGCGCCACCCACGCTGGGCAGTTCGCGGCGTACGGTCACATCCGCCGCTGACAGCGCCGTCTTCGCCGCGTCCCTCTTCTTCGCGGCTTTCCCCTGGTACGACACGATCAGTGGCAGCGTCCCGCGACGGGCGTCGTCGTACCCGGCGCGCACGAGGCCGCTGACGTTGAACAGCCGCTTGTCCAGGGCGCCTTGGCCGATCAGGGCGGCGGCGTCGGACGGCAGGACGTAACTGTCGTCTCCGGAGCGGCGGACGGATACCGGGACGCCCTCGCGGCCGGGGGCGTGCTGGACGCCGATCACCTGGTTCTCGGCGTCCAGTCGGACCCGGTCCCCGGTGATCAGGGTGATGCTCCTGACCGGGGACCCGGTGCCGGACCCGGTGCTGGTGACGGCGCTCGTCGTCCGCACGCCGAGGCCGGACCCGGGGGCCGCCAGCGCGGCCCCCATCATCACTCCCGTGACCAGGAGAGCGGCCACCGCGGACGTGGAGGCCGTCGATGTGCTTTCGCGCACGCTCTTCGCCTGTTTCGCCTGTCGCTTCACGTCAGCCCACCTCTTCGCCTGTTTCGCCTGTCGCTTCACGTCAACCCACCTGGGAAGGGAGCTGCTTGTTGCCGTCGACGACCGCGCGCTCGGTGATCGCGCCGGTGAAGAGGACGGTGCCACGCTTGATCGGGCCGTCCTCGGGGGGCTGGGCCTGGACCGTGCGCTCGCCGAGGAAGGCCAGGGTCTTCTTGTCGAAGATCCACTCCTCGCGCTGGCCATCGGCCTCGTTCAGCCGCGCCACCGCGACCCCATGACGGCCCAGGGCGTCGACCGCGTCGTCCACCGCGACCACGCCCGGGATCTTGGCGGCGGCCTTGTAGAGGGCGGGGGCGAGCTTGGCGGGCGGGTAGCTCTCGGTCAGCAGATCGCCGATGGCGACGAACGCCGCCTGGTCGCGGGGGACTCCCTTGCTCGGGTCGTTGTCCTGGTAGATCTTCTTCAGCAGCGCATCGGGGTCCGTGGGCAGCTTCACCAGGGAGTTGTACGCCGCGCCGATCGGGTGCTCACCGGCCAGGGTGATGCCCTGGCCGCTGGTCTGACCTGGCTCGATCAGCCATCCGTCCTTCCCGTCCGGGGACTGCCAGACCTGGCGGGTGTGCAACTCCTCGCTGACCACCGTGGTCTTGTCGTCCACGGTCTTGGGGTAGGTGTTGGCCACCTTGGAGGCGATGTAGATGAACTGGCCATCGCCCACCGTGGGTCCGGAGGTGTCGGCCGAGGCCAGGGAGATGCGGTTCAGCAGCTCGGGGGCGGCCTTGGCGTCGGCGGTGCCGACCTGGGTGGTCAGCGCGGGCCCGGTGGCCAGGGAGGTCTTGCCCTCGCCGTTGCCGCCGGCGCCACCGGCGAGGGCGAAGCCGCCCACGACCGCCGCGGCCACGGCGCAAGCCATGGCGGGCAGCAGCACGTTGCGGCGCAGGAACGGGTTGCGCCGCGGGTTGCGCTGCGAGTCGCGCTGCCGCGCGGGGGCGGTCGGGGTGCCGTTGGTAGTTCGGAGGTCGTCGTGGATCTGGGCCATCAGGTGCTCCTTGTGGAACTCGTGGCGGCCCGCCGGCAGACCCCGCTCCTCGGTGCCCAGGAGTTCCTGGGTCTCCGGCCATTCAGCCGGGTGCGGCTGGGAGGGGCTGGCGTGGTTCATCGGATTCCTTCCTCTGCGGACCGGATCGCGTGGGTGCGATCGCCCTTTACCTGCCGGGTTCGCGGAGTGAGTTCCCGTTTTGTGCGGCCCAGTTCGGCATCGGCGAGTTTGCGCAGCTTGGTACGGGCGCGGGACAGCCTGGAGCGGACGGTTCCGATGGGGATGCGGAGGGTACGGGCGACGTCGGCGTACTCCATGCCCTCCCAGAGGCAGAGGACGAGGACCTCGCGTTCGGCGCGCTTGAGCGAACTCAGCGCGGCGAGGGTGGCGTTGATCCGGCGCCGGTCGTCCACGCGTGAGGCCGTCTCCTCGGCGTGGTCGGGTATCCGCAACGAGGCGGGCCCCGCCTCGGCGGCAGCGGCGGCGGCAGCCCGGTAACGCCGGTTGCTACGGCATTGGGTACGGGCCATGTTGGTGGCGATACCCAGGAGCCAGGGCCGCAGGGGTCCCCCTTCGGGGTCGACCGATTCGCGGCGCCGCCACGCCTCCATGAACGTGGCCGACATGACGTCCTCGGCCACGGACCAGTCAGCGGTCAGACGGAAGGCGTGGTGGTAGACGACCTGCGCGTAGGCGTCGAACAACTCCGCGAACGCGTCCGGCTCCCCGGCCCGCACCCGGGTACGCATATCTGTGGTCACGTGTGTTGGCTGACCGGCACCACCATCGAGTTCCGGTGATCCGCGTCACATCGCGTTCTGGGTCAGAGCCCTCTGGAAGTCCGCCCAGGCGGCGGGCGCGCAGCGGAGTATCGGGCCGTCGGGGTTCTTGGAGTCGCGTATCGCCACGACGTCGGGCACGTTGGTGGCCACCTCGACACACTCTTCGTGCCCGTTGCTGTAGCTCGACTTACGGAACACCAAATCGGGCACCGTTCACCCCTCCTCTGCAAGGACAGCTTGAAAGTCCGCGGAAAGCCGCCGCTACAACCCGGACACCCGCCAGCAGTTCATCGCGCTGTCCGACATCGCGGCCTTCGCCGCCATCAGCCGTGCCACGGGCCGGGAAGTCCCGTACGTCCACATCCCCCTCGCCGCCGTACGCGCCCAGAGCGAGGAAGCGGCCCGCGGCATCCAGTCCCTCAACGACGGCATCCACCCCTCGGTCGACATCGAGCCCCTGCGCGCCCTCCACCCCGGCCTGCTCACCTTCGAGGACTGGCTGACCCACCACGGCGCGGCCCGCCTCAAGGCCCTGCTGAACACATAGCCGGCCGAACAACGTTCAGACCGTCTTGGTGGCCCCCGCGTCGACGAACCAGTTCGCGCCGATCGCGCTCGGCATGGTCGGGGAGGCCAGCAGCAGCACCGCGCGGGCGATCTCGGCGGGGTCGATCAGGGTCTCGGTGAGCAGCCCGCTCTGCTTCGGCAGGGTTGCCACCAGCGTGTCGTGGTCGATGCCCATACTGTCCGCGACTCGCGCGATGTATCCGTCCTTGCCCGTCACCAGGTTCGTGCGGGTCGATGAGGGCGACACCGCGTTGACGCGCACTCCGGAGGACGCCACGCGCTCGGCGAGCTGTCGGGTGAAGGTGTTGAGGGCTGCCTTGGCGGCGGTGTAGGGCAGCGGCTCCGGCCCCGGCCGACGGGCGCTGTCGGAACTGATGTTGACCACGGCGCCCCTGGCCTCGGTGAGCGAGGGCAGGGCAGCGCGGATGGTCCGTACCGCCGCGTCGAGGTTGAGGGCGAACCCGCCCGCCCAGACGTCGTCCCCGCCGTCGAGCGGATCACCGAACGCCTCGTCCGGCATGGCGCCGCCACCGGCGTTGTTGACCAGGACATCAAGCCTGGGATCGGCGGCCAGGACGGTCTCGACCATGCGCCGCGGGCCGTCGGCCGTGGAGAGGTCGGCGCGGACGAAAGCGGCTCCGGTGGCCTCGAGCTCGGGCGTGATGCTTCGCGCCGTCGCGGTGACCAAGGCCCCTTCCTCCTGAAACGCCCGGACGATCGCAAGGCCGATGCCCCTGCTCGCCCCGGTGACCAGGACGCGTTTGCCGACGAGCTGAAGATCCATGACGTGCTCCTGTAGGAGAGAGTTCAAGCGCCTTAAGTGAAACATCGCTGCCTCACTTCGTCAATAAACGAGTCATCGATGTCGCACTTGCTGTCGCTGAGGGTAGGGTGACCCTGACGAAGGAGGAGGCGGCATGGGCGGGAACAGCCCTTCCCGGCGGATACGGGCGGACGCCGAGCGCAGCACGGCCCGCATCCTGGAAGCAGCCGAGACCGTGCTCGCCGAGGACGCCAACGCGTCCCTGGAGCGGATCGCGGACGCCGCGGGGCTCGCCCGCGCCACCGTCCACCGCCGGTTCGCTTCCCGCACCGCGCTGCTGGACGCCCTGGCCGGGCAGCTCAGCGAGCGCTACCTGCTCGGACTGTCCGAAGCACGAGTGAAGACCGCGCCGCCCGTTATCGCGCTGCACCGTCTCACGGAGATCGTCTTCGATCTCAAGCTCAGCCACCGCTTCGCCGTCCAGCTCACCTCGGCCCTCACACCGGCCGTTCTCGACGGCCTTGACCTGCTCTTCGCTCGTCTGCGAGACGCGGGAGCGATCACCGTGGCGGACCCCGCCTGGTGTCGCCGGGTCTACCTGGCCCTTCTGCACGAGGTCCACGACCTGCCGGCGGACTCTCCGGCCCTGGCCTCCTCGGCCTCCTCCGCCACCGGAGACGAGACCGAGGCAAAGATCAGCCTGCTCGTCCGAACCGCGCTCGGCGCGCTGGGCGGCAGCCGCGACGCGACAGCTCTCGCACTCAACGGCTAGGACTCAACGAAACGGTCCCTCAACGGCTTGATGACGCCGCCCGCCCCACGGGTTCGGGCCATGCGATCAGCCGTCGGACAGCTGAGGACAAATCAAGAGACGCCGTCTCGACCATGGACTAGCCTCGCGAGGTTGTTCTTCACCCCTTCAGGAGGAGACCGCCATGGCCGAGCCGTTCCCGCCCGTCGAACCGTACGCGCACGGCCTCCTCGAGGTCGGCGACGGAAACCGGATCTACTGGGAGACCAGCGGGAATCCCCAGGGCAAGGCGGCCCTGTGCGTGCACGGCGGCCCCGGCAGCGGAGGGCGTCGCGGCGGTCGCACCATGTTCGATCCCGAGGTCTTCCGGATCGTCCTGTTCGACCAGCGTGGCTGCGGTGAAAGCCTGCCGCACGCCTCCGACCCGTCCGTCGGCCTCGACCACAACACCACCGACCGCCTCATCGCCGACATGGAGCGACTGCGCGAGCACTTGGGCATCGACCGCTGGCTCCTCTACGGCGGCTCCTGGGGCTCAACCCTGATCCTCGCCTACGCCGAGCGCTACCCCGAGCGGGTCTCCGAGATCGTCATCTCAGGCGTCACCATGACCCGGCCGGACGAGATCGACTGGCTCTACCACGGCGTCGGACGCCTGCTGCCCGGCGCCTGGGAGACATTCCGCGACGCGGTGCCGGAGGCGGAGGCGGAGCGGGATGGCGGTCTCGTCGCGGCCTACGACCGGCTGGTGAACAGCCCGGACGAGGCGGTCAGGGCCAAGGCGGCGCGGGCCTGGTGCGCTTGGGAGGACGCGGTCATCGCCCACGAGGCACTTGGAAGTCCGGGCTACTACAGCGACAAGACCGACGACGCGCTGATGGCCTTCGTCCGGATCTGCGCCCACTACTTCGCCCATGACGCGTGGCTCGAGGACGAACAACTCCTCCGCGACGCGCACCGGCTGACCGGCATCCCAGCGGTGCTGATCCATGGACGGCTCGACCTGGGCAGCCCGCTGAAGACCGCGTGGGAGCTGTCCAAGGCCTGGCCGGACGCGGAGCTGAAGGTGATCGACGACTCGGGACACACGGGCAGCCCCACGATGCGGGACGCGGTCCTGGAGGCGATTGCCCGCTTCGGCAAGGAGGGGGAGTGACCGACTCGGTCATTCGGCTCAATACAGACCTTCACGCTCCTCCCGCGCACAAGCCAGGCGGCTGTACGTTGGCTCACATACGCCCTTCGCCGAAGGGCTGAAGGGGGCGAGGGCCATGGCATGGCAGGCGGATCCGTCAGCGTTATTCGACAGGCGCCTGGGGCAGTCACCCCAAGAGCGAGACCCCGACTGCGACGACAAGAAGACCTGTCCCGACATGTGGCGACTCACCAACGGTGACGTGGCCGTCATCGGCCAAGACCTTACTGAGGTTTACCGAACGCGACTCCCGGATGGAGTCGCACTGGACACAGGGGAAAGGCTGGTCGTCATCCCCGGCATTGTGCTCGACCACGCGAAGAAGGATATTCCCGATGCTTGACATCCCGGTTCCCCCTCTCAACCCGGCAGAGGGCGATTGGCTGGAACTCGATGACTATTCGGATGACTTCGACCTGCACTACGAACAGACGCGCAACCGCGGCTCCTGGAAGCTGGAACGAAAGCAGTATTTCAAAGAGAGCAACAGCCCAAGCTGGAACGCATTCCGCCGAGGTGATCTGGCGGAGGCCCAGCGGCTTTTGAAAGACCGGGCTCCGGCGCTGCGAGAAGAGGCGGAAGAGGCCGCGTCCCGCGGCTCGGTCTTCCATCGCGTTCGCATCGTGGAGCAGCCGCTCACACTGTATGTGCAATGGGAGTTGCGTTCGCTCCGGGTACGGTCGGAGAACGGCGAGCCGGTTCGAGTCGTCCCGGCAGCGGCCGTCAGCCGTCTTGAGAGCGAGGGGCCGCTGCCGGAATTGGTGGTCCTGGGCGGGCGCGTCCTTTACCAGGTGATGTACACGGAGGAAAGTGCGCCCAAAGGCGCTGTCCGGTTCACCGATCCGGCAACTGTTCAGCAGTGGGAGGGATTCATCGCCGACCTCTTCGCCGCCGGTGAAGACATCACTTCCTATGTCGAGCGGGACGTCGTCGGCAATCGAGGCTGAGACTCTGGGGAGAGCTCCGAAGTGAATCAGGGCCAGGAGTACCCCAGCGATGGTACGCACAGTGAGCTGTCCGGATCGTCTCGCGATGTCGTGCAGGCCGGTAACGTCCATGGCGGGGTCCATTTCCACCATCAGGGTGGTGGTACGAGCCCTCCGGTACCCCGGCAACTCCCCGCAAACGTATATGGCTTTGTCAACCGCACAGACGAACTGAATCAGCTGAACGCGGTGATGGTCGCCGATGGCGGCGGCCCTCTAGTCGTTTCCGTCTATGTCATCACGGGGACCGCGGGGGCGGGCAAGACCTCGCTCGCGCTGTGCTGGGCACACCAGGTCCGCGATCGCTTCCCCGACGGCCAGCTCTACGTCAACCTGCGCGGTTACGATCCTGGCGAGCCGGTCACTGCCCAGCAGGTGTTACACGGTTTTCTTACCGCTCTCGGGGTCCGCCCCCGCGCCATTCCGCACAACCTCGATGAAGCCGCCGGACTGTACCGCTCACTGCTGGCCGGTCGCCGCATGCTCGTGGTGCTGGACAACGCGGCCACCGTCAGCCAGGTCCGCCCGCTACTGCCAGGCTCCACCGGTAGCTTGGCCGTCGTGACCAGTCGCAGCCGCTTGTCCGGGCTGGCCATACGAGATGGCGCCCGACGCATAACGTTGGGCACCCTCCCCGAGCCCGAGGCCGTGGCCCTGCTGCGAGCGGTCACCGCCGGTTATCGGCCGGAGGACGACGCGGAGAAGCTCACCGAGCTGGCCCACCTCTGCGCCTGCCTTCCGCTGGCGCTGCGGATCGCGGCCGAACGAGCCGCGACCCACCCGTACATGCGGCTGGATGACCTGATCACCGACCTGCGTGATGAATCCGCCCTGTGGGATGTGCTCAGCACGGGCGATGAGGACGAGGCCGAGGCCGTCCGCACGGTCTTCGCCTGGTCCTATCGCGCCCTGGCCCCTTCTGCCGCCCGTCTCTTCCGGCTGCTCGGCATCCACCCGGGCCCCGAGTTCAGTCTGCACGCCGCCTCCGCACTCGCCGGACTACCGGCAGGACGGGTACGACAGGCACTGGACACGTTGGTCGGCGCACATCTGCTGGAGCAGACCGCGCCGGACCGGTACGAGTTTCACGACCTGCTCCGCGCCTACGCCACCAAGCAGGCACGGGACGAGGAGCCCGCAGAGGACCGCACGGCGGCTCTACGCCGCGTTCTGGACTGGTACGTGCACACGGCCGACGCCGTTCAGAGCTGGATCGAACCAGAGGAAGACCACCTGTCGCTCGCTCCGCCGGACGAAGGGGTGCTGCCACTCAGCTTCCCCGAGTACGACCACGCGGTGGACTGGTCCGAGCGCGAACACGCGAACCTTCTCGCTGCCGTACGCGCCGCCGGGGCGGCCAGTCTGGACCGGCATGCCTGGCAGCTGTCGGCGGTTCTCTTCTACGCGCGGGCCCCCTCCACCTCGGTCAACGACTGGCTTGCCGTGGCTCCGATCGGTCTGGAGGCGGTACGCCGTCTCGGTGACCCCCCGGGCGAAGCCTGGCTGCTCGAATGCCTGGGCATGAGCTACACGAGGGGCAATGCCCTCATCAAGAGCCGGGAATGCCACGCGAGCGCACTGGCGATCCGACGTGAGGCGGGTGATCGGTACGGCGAGGCCCAGTGCCTGAATCTGCTGGGTCTGGTGCACTTGCGCCTGCGCGAGCTGGCCAATGCTGAGACGTGCTTCCATCGCGCCCGATCGGCTTTCGGTGAACTCGGCTTCCCTCACTGGGAGTCCATCGCATTGATCAATCTTGCCGATGCCTGTTACCAAGCGGGGCGGGTCGATGAGGCCGCTCACAACGCCGAGCTGGTGTACGCCACTTACCGGGCCAGAAACGACCGACCCAACATGGGCAGGGCACTCCGTCTGCTGAGCTCGATCCATCTGGGCCACGGAGAGCTCGACGCGGCACTGCGCACGGCTTCAGAGGCCGTCAACATCGCTTTGGACCTGCGGCACCATGTGCTGGAGGGCTACTGGCTCATCGCCCTGGGCAACGCGCAGCGCGCCCTCGGTGAGCATTCCGACTCACTCGTCTCCTTCCAGCGCTCGGCCTCGCTCCACCGCCGCCTCGGCGACCGCAGTCGCGAAGCCATGGCATGGCACGGAGCCGGCGAGACGTACCGAGCGATGAGCCGTCTGGACGAAGCCGCCGACTTTCATCGCCGTGCGGCGGCGGCCCACCACGCGCTGGGCGACCGCTGGCATGAGGCATTGGCCCTCGACGGCCTGGCCGCCGCTCTCGCCGAAGACGACGGCGCCCAATCCCGTCAGCATCGGGCCGAGGCCCTGCGTCTGCTCTCCGGCTACGACGACCCCAGGGCGACGGCGCTGCGCGCCCAGATCGAGCGACGTTAGGTCGACAGCTCGCAGAGGGCACCCTGGAAGTCCGCCCAGGCGGCGGGGGTGAACCGGAGTATTCGACCCTCCGGGTCCTTGGAGTCGCGTACCGCCACGGTGTTGGGCACGTTCGTGGCCACCTCCACGCATTCAAGCTGGGGGTTGCTGTAGCTCGACTTCCGGAAAACGAAGGGTGTCACTCAGAGTTCCTTGATGAGTCGCTCCAGGAACGCACGCGACTCGGGCTCGGGGAAAGCACGTTGCGCGGTCTTCTCAAAGATACTCACGTGCCGGGCGGCGCCATCACCACCCTCGATCCACACGTGTGAGTACGAGGACTCCACGTAGACCACGTCCATAGCTCCCGGTTCGGCGAACGAGAGCACGTTGAACGAGCCGCTGAGCCCCTCGACGAATCCTGCGCCGAAGGGAAGGACCTGGAGCGTGACATGGGGACGCTCGCCCCAGTCGAGGAGCGACGCCAACTGATCCCGCAGCATCTCCGGATCGAACGCCGCGATGCGCAGCGTGGCTTCGGGAATAACCGCTGAGAACGACAGCGGCGGCTGCCCTGAAAGCCTGTGCTGCCGAGCGAGCCGCGCCGCCACGAACCTCTCGGTCACCTCGGGATTCTCGTCCGGCAGCGCTGTACGCCGTAGGGCTCGGACGTAGCCAGGAGTCTGAAGCAGACCCGGAATATAGGAGACCTGCCACGCCTTGATCGCGGTAGCGGCATTCTCCAACGGCCCATACTCCTTCATGGCCCCCGGGACCTGGACATCGTTCCACCAACCCTTGGCCTTACGGCGCTCACGGTCGATGCGCGCCAACTCCAGGAGCGTGCCCACCGTCGCCGGATCGCTCGCTCCGTACAGCGTGCAGAGTGTCCGGATGTCCGGCTCGCGCATGGGCACCCAGCCGCTCTCCATCTTGGCGACCTTCCCATTGGACGCGGTGATGGCGTTCGCGGCTTGGACTTGCGTCAAACCGGCCATGTTCCGCAGCCGCAGAAGCTCCCCACCCAGCTTGCGCCCAAGAACCGTTGAGGCGCGGTTCCCCTGCTCGGATTGATCCCCTGCCACCTGACGCCCTCCCCACTTCACGCCCAGTGTGTGCCCAGACACAGTCCGCACGCAAGATCGGTTACAAATTTCCCCGAGCGGATTGCCTCGTAGGCCGAAATGAGACTACCTTCCGTGATGAACCGCTCGCACAGGGACGTCAGTTGGCGGACGGAGTCCGCCCTGCCCTGCCCACTGGAGGTACGCGATGGCATTCGCGCCCCAAGACCCCCGGATCCCGGACCCCGTCATCAACGAGGGCCGCGTCGACTACGTCCCGACACCGATAAGCGTGACCAGGGCCCGCCAGCACGCAACGCGACTCATCGCGGAATGGGGGCACCCGGCGCTCGCCGACGACACGGCGCTCATCGTGTCGGAGCTGGCCACGAACGCGCTACGGCACGGACACGTACCCGAGCGGCTCTTCCGCGTGCAGCTCACACTCACCAAGACCCGGCTGCGGATCGCCGTATCCGACCCCCGGGGCGAGCGGCTCCCCCAGCCCCGCCACCCGTCGCCCCGCGACAAGCACGGCCGCGGCCTGCTCATTGTCCGCGCCCTCGCGGACCGTTGGGGCGTCCGGGAGCGCACCGTCGGCAAGGAAATCTGGGCCGAGCTGGACCTGACCGCCCCGTCAATCTAAAACTTGCGGGCTCCGCATATTTGCGGAGTCCGCAAGTTTTGCTACGCTCGCCGCATGGGACTGCGAGAGCGGAAGAAGGCCCAGACGCATGCCGCGCTCAGCTGGGCCGCGGTGCGGCTGACCGTGGAGCGTGGGTTCGACAAGGTCAAGGTGGAGGACATCGCCGAGGCCGCCGGGGTCTCGCCGCGTACGTTCAACAACTACTTCTCGAGCAAGGCCGAGGCGATCGCGTTCCGCCACCTCGACCGCTGTCTGCGCGTCGCGGAGGCGCTGCGCGAACGGTCGGACGAGCCGCTGTGGGACGCGATCACCGACTCCGTACTGCGGCATTTCGCGTCGGACGTGGAGGCGACCGCCCATCCGCCCGTCGCCGACGCGGCGCGGTGGGCGGACGGCGTGCGGGTGATGGTCGCGGAACCCGCCCTACGGGGCGAGATGTTGCGGGCCGGGGCCGTCGCCGAGGCCGAGATCGCGGCGGCCGTCGCGGAACGGACCGGCGGCGACCTGGAGCAGGACCTGTACCCGCACCTCGTCGCTTCGGCGGTCATGGGTGCGGTCAACACCGCCATCGCCCACCATCTCCGCACCGACGCGGCCGTGCCGGTACGCCGCCTGCTCACGGATGCACTCGCCCAGATCGCGGCGGGGCTTTCCACCCCGTAAACCCTCAACCAACCTGCCCCGAAGGGGAATTCATGATCGAGGTCGTCATCGCAGGCGCGGGGCCCAACGGCCTGATGCTCGCCTGCGAACTCGCCCTGGCCGGTGTGCGCCCGGTCGTCCTGGAACGCCTCACCGAACCGACCGACACGCAGCGTGCCAACGGCCTCGTGGGCCAGGTCATCCGCATGCTCGACCGGCGCGGACTGTACGAGCGGCTGACCACGCCCGGCACCACCCCGAAACCAGCGCCCGGTTTCACCTTCGGGGCGTTCCCGCTCCACCTGAGCGACCTGCCGGACAACCCGCTCTACACCCTCCTCGTGCCGCAGCGCAGGATCGAGCGCATGCTCGCCGAGCGCGCGGCGGAGCTGGGCGTCGAGATCCGGCGCGGGCAGGAGGTCATCGGGCTGACGCAGGGCGAGAAGTCGGTGACGGTCGAGCTGCGCGAACAAGCCCCGATCGAGGCGGAGTTCCTGGTCGGCGCCGACGGCGGGCGCAGCGCGGTCCGGAAACTCGCCGGGATCGCGTTCCCCGGCGTGACGACGGACGACTCGGTGTCGCGCACCGGACATGTGGGCGTGCTCCCGGACGCGATCGGTGCCGATGGCGGCCTGACCGTGCCCGGTTTCGGCGTCATACCGCCGTACCGGCATCTGCGGACCGAGCAGGGGCTGATCGCCTGGGCGCCGTCCCCGGACGGTGACCCGAAGCTGACCACCGTGGAATGGGGGCAGCCGGCCGAGGGCGAGGCATCGCTGGACGAACTGCGGGCCAGCGCCCGCCGGGTGCTGGGCACGGACATCACCCTCTCCCCGCCGACCGGGCCGGGACCGCATCTGATGCGGCGGCTCTTCGGCGGCAACACCCGGATCGCCGACCGGTACCGCGCGGGCCGCGTCCTGCTGCTCGGCGACTCCGCCCATGTGCACTCGGCGATCGGCGGCCCGGGGCTCAACCTGGGCCTTCAGGACGCGGTGAACCTCGGCTGGAAGCTGGCCGCCGAGGTGCGCGGCCACGCGGCGGAGGGGGTGCTCGACACGTACGAGTCGGAGCGGCACCCCGCGGCCCGGCGGGTCGCCATGCACACGCAGGCGCAGGCGCTGCTGACCCGGCCGGGCGGCGATGTGACGGCGCTGCGCGCTCTGTTCGGCGAGCTGCTGGACCAGCCCACGACCCGGCAGCACATCGCGGGGCTGCTCTCCGGCGCGGACATCACCTACGCCATGGGACCGGCGACCGGTCCCCTCGTCGGCCACTGGGCGCCGGACCTCCCGGGCCTCCGCGACCTGACCCGCACCGCCCGCCCTCTCCTCCTGGACCCCACCGGCGCCCTCGACCCGGGCCCCTGGTCCGCCCACGTCGACACCGCGACCGTCCCCGGCCTGGACACCGCCCTGCTGCTCCGCCCCGACTGCTACATCGCCTGGCAGGGCACCACGAGCGACGGTCTCCACGAGGCCCTGGCCACCTGGTTCCGGGCCGCCTGAGGCCGTCGCGGCCTGCCTACGTCTCTCACGGCACGGTCACCGTTGCCGTTGCCGCGATCCGGCTGGGCGCCCACCGGCGGGCAACGCCACCCGCCCGAAAATCAGTGGAACCGCACTCCCGTGTGCCGCTACCGTGCTCCCGCCCGCACAGTCACCCTGTCAAGGACGATCCGTTGTACGCCAAGTGAGCTCCCCCAAGCGCTGATCCGTCGCGCGTCGCACCTGTGCGCCGTGCTCCCTTTCGCTGCGGTCTTCTCACTGGAACCGGTGTATCTCTGTGTCCAAGAACTGGGCGTTCGTGCCCACCTGCCTGTCCATCATTCCCCACCGACGAACCGAGCGACCTGCCTGGCAGTCGCCGTACGGTCCGCCGCGGCACCGGTCACACCGCGGCCGGTGGGCGCCCGTGCCGGGGCTGGCCGTGCCTCGGTCCGCTTCGCGGCGTGGACACCTGTGCGGCCGGTGACTGATCGCCGAGGGCTCATCCGATCCGCCGGACAAGCCCTGGCGAGGGTTGTCGCCGGCCACCGGCCGGCTACGCCTCCGCCACCACCACGTACAGCGTCGCCGAGGCGAAGAACGGGCGGTGGGCGAGGTGGTGCAGCCAGATGGTCGCCTGGTAGTCGGAGAGGTAACCGGCCTCGACGGCGCGGCGGGTGGTGCGCTCGAATCCGAAGATCCGGTCCGCCGCGCGGACGTCGCGGAAGACCTGGGTGACCGGAATGACCTCCGGCACGCGGAACCCGGCGTCGGTGGCGAGACGGGCGAGCTGGCGGCCGATGGCGGGGTTGCGGATCACCCGCTCGGTGATGTGGCGGGTGTAGGCGCGGGAGAGCGCCGGGTGGGGGTGGTCGACGGCGAGGGTGTCCCAGTCGGGCTCGCCCATCACCAGCCGTCCGCCCGGCCGCAGGACCCGGTGGAACTCGGCGAGGGCGCGGGCCGGGTCGTCCACCCACTGCAGCACCCGGTCGGTGCGGGCGCGGTCCACCGCGGCGTCGTCCAGCGGGAGAGCGTGGATATCGCCCCGCCGCAGCTCGACGCATGGATGCGCGGCGGTGCGCGGCGCCGCCGCGTCCAGCATCGCCTGGTCACGGTCGACCCCGATGACCGTACCGCCGGGGGCCACCGCCTCCGCGAGGGCCGGGAGATCGGTGCCGGGACCGCAGCCCGCGTCGAGGACGGCCAGCCCGGCCCGTAAGCCGAGGGCGTCCAGCATCCGCGCCTTGTACTCACGTCCGGTGTCGCTCGCGGCGAGCCGGGTGAGGTAGTCGGCGGACGCGGGCACGGTGGTTTCGAACACCGACGAATCGGGAGAGCTCATGCGCGGCAGTCAAGCAGAGTCGAGCCGCGCAGGCGGGCCTTCCGCGGGTTCACTACGCGATGCGGCCACCCGGCGGGGAGCGTCCCGGGAATTCTTATCCATTCCCGCTGCTTCACCGGACCCGTTCCCGGCCCGGCAACTACGGTGCGACCAACCATGTTTGAGGGCAACCGGTCGAAAAAACGCCAGGAACCAAACCACCTGTCCCGGGGAGGTCGGCACAAGCGGTCCCGTGACCCCCGCGCGCACTGGCTGCTCCTTCTGCTCGTCCTTCCGGCCATGTTCGGCCTGCTGATGTTCCAGGGCTGGACCAACCACGAGGTCGACGCGGCGAAGGCGCGGCGGCCGTGCGTCAGCCCGGTGCCCCGGGCGCTGGCCGACGGCGGGCCGGTGGTGCAGATCAACGGGGGCCGGGTGCGGACCGTGGGGATGCCCGCCGGGACGGTGGCGCTGACCTACGACGGCGGTCCTGACCCGGTCCAGACGCCTCGGCTGCTGGACCTGCTGCGCCGGTACGACGCGCGGGCCACGTTCTTCGTCTCCGGTGCCAAGGCGGCCCGGTACCCCGACCTCGTACGCCGGATCCGCGCCGAGGGCCATGAGATCGGCTCGAACACCTACAC
Organism: Streptomyces endocoffeicus; assembly: GCF_016741935.1. GTDB lineage: Bacteria > Actinomycetota > Actinomycetes > Streptomycetales > Streptomycetaceae > Streptomyces > Streptomyces endocoffeicus. Next base: position 327,493 of record NZ_JAERRG010000004.1, read on the forward strand.
CGGCGCCGACATGGGCACGGCGTCCGCCAGTCGCTCCTCGATGGAGCTGTCCCTGACCGAGTCGGCGCTGGCGGGCTCGGTGGGGGTTCAGCCGAGGCTGCTGCGGCTGCCGCTGACCACCGATGTGGACACGCTGTGCGGTGACGAGTGGCAGGCGGCGCGGCGCGTGGCGGCGGAGGGCTATGCGCTGGTGGCCGCCGACCGGTCGGGCACGAAGCCCTCGCAGGGGATGGTCCGGCAGTTCAGCCAGACGGACACCGCGTACCAGGAGACGGAGAAGCTGCTCAAGGACCCGCGCGCCAAGAAGTTCACCACCGTGACCGGCGGGCTCGGCGTGCCCCCGGTCGAGGTCCCGGTCTCCGGCCTGGAGCGCTGGGAGGGCAAGGCGCTGATCTGGGTCGCGGCCATCGGCCGGGGCTTTGTGTCCACCATGGCGTGGGTGCTGGGGATCGCGGGGGCGCTGGGGGTGCTGCGGCTGCTGATGCTCGTGCTGTTCGCCCGTACCCATGTCCGGCGGCTCACCCGCTTCCGGCCGGGCGCGCCCTGGCTGCGGGAGGTGAACGAGCCGGTGACGGTGCTCATCCCCGCGTACAACGAGGAGGCGGGCATCGAGGCCACCATCCGCTCGCTGCTCGCCTCCACCCACCAGCGGCTGCAGATCGTCGTGATCGACGACGGCTCGACGGACCGTACGGCCGATATCGCCGCGAGCGTCAAGGACCGCCGGGTGCTGGTGGTCCGCCAGCCCAACGCGGGCAAGGCGGCCGCCCTCAACACCGGTCTGGCGCACACCAAGCACGACATCGTGGTGATGGTCGACGCCGACACCGTCTTCGAACCGGACGCCATCCACCAGCTCATCCAGCCGCTCGCCCACCCGGCCATCGGCGCGGTCAGCGGCAACACCAAGGTGGGCAACCGGCGCAGTCTGCTGGGCAGGTGGCAGCACCTGGAGTACGTCTTCGGGTTCAACCTCGACCGGCGGATGTTCGAGGTGCTGGAGTGCATGCCGACCGTGCCCGGCGCCATCGGGGCCTTCCGGCGGGACGCGGTGATGGGCGTCGGCGGGGTCAGCGAGGACACCCTCGCGGAGGACACCGACCTCACCATGGCGCTGTGGCGGGCGGGCTGGCGGGTGGTGTACGAGGAGACCGCCGTCGCCTGGACCGAGGTGCCCACCTCGCTGCGCCAGCTGTGGCGGCAGCGGTACCGCTGGGGCTACGGCACGCTCCAGGCCATGTGGAAGCACCGCCGGGCGGTGGTCTCGCTGGGCTCGGTGGGGCGCTTCGGCCGCCGGGGGCTCAGCTATCTCACGCTCTTCCAGGTGCTGCTGCCGCTGCTGGCGCCCGTGATCGACCTCTTCGCTCTGTACGGGGCGCTCTTCCTCGACCCGGCGGAGGCGGCCGGGGTGTGGTTCGGCTATCTCACCATCCAGATGGTCTGCGCGGGATACGCGCTGCGGCTGGACGGGGAGCGGATGCGGGCGCTGTGGTCGCTGCCGTTCCAGCTCTTCGTCTACCGGCAGCTGATGTATCTGGTGGTCATCCAGTCCGTGGTCGCCCTCCTGCTCGGGACGCGGCTGCGGTGGCACCGCATCCAGCGCTCCGGGACGGCCGCCCAGGCGCTCGGCGAGGCACCCGCGCACCGGAGCCTGACACCGAGGTGACGTACGGCGGGTGACGTACGGCGGGGTGACGTACGGCGGGGTGACGTACGTCGCGGTGAACGTACGGCGACCGGGTCCGCGTTCAACGCGGCGCCGAAGTTGTCATACCTCTATGAATGGACGGCGGGCGTCTCCGGCCGCTCGGCAGACTGCCGTCCATGAGCGATCGGTTGGACGGATGGGCCGCCGGGGACCCGCCGTCGGCGCGGGCCTGGGAGATCTCCACGGCGGACACGCAGAGCATCCCCGTGCAGGGGGCCCAGGGCATGCCCCCAACAGGACCTCAAGGGGGCCCCGCGCCCCATGGCGTCCACGCACCCCACGGCGTGCCCACCAAACCGGCCCCCTACCGGACGGGCGACGAGACCAGCACCCTCGAGCCCGTACCCCCACCCGTGCCCACCCCCACCGTCCGGCGCCGCGCCCCCAAGGAGCCGCTCAGCAGGCGCCGTCGGCTCGTCCGGCTGGGCATCGTGACGGTCTCCGCGCTGCTCCTCGCCTCCGGCAGCGCCTACGTCTGGGCCGACACCCAGCTCAACCGCGAGGTCGACCTCGGCAGGGCCCCGGACCGCCCCCCGCCCGGAAAGGGCACCAACTACCTCATCGTGGGCTCCGACAGCCGGGAGGGGCTCTCGGAGGAGGCCAGGAAGAGCCTGCGCACCGGCTCGGCCGAGGGCCGCCGCACCGACTCGATGATGGTGCTGCACACCGGCTCCAACGGCACGACGATGATGAGCCTGCCGCGCGACTCCTGGGTGAACATCCCCGGTTTCGTGCGCCCCGAGACCGGCAGGCGCTACAACCCGTCCCAGAACAAGCTGAACGCCGCCTATTCGATGGGCGGCCCCGATCTGCTCGTCTCGACCATCGAGCGCAACACCGGGCTGCGCATCGACCACTACGCGGAGATCGGCTTCTCCGGGTTCGTGGACGTCGTGGACGCGGTCGGCGGGGTGCGGATGTGCGTGGACCGGGACATCAAGGACCCCAAGTCCGGGCTGGACCTGAAGAAGGGCTGCCACACCCTCGACGGCGCCAAGGCGCTCGCGTTCGTCCGCCAGCGCAAGCAGGAGGCCAAGGGCGACCTGGGCCGCACCCAGAACCAGCAGAAGTTCCTGGCCGCGCTCGCCGGCAAGGCCGCCACACCGGGCGTCCTGGCCAACCCGTTCGCGGCCTTCCCGACCGTGCGCGCGGGCCTGGACACGCTGATCGTGGACAAGGACATGGGCCTGCCCACCCTGATGTCCCTGTTCGAGGCGGTGAAGGGCGTCACCTCGGGCAACGGCAAGCAGCTCAACGTCCCGGTGTCCAACACCAACCTCCGGACCTCCAAGGGCAGCGCGGTGCAGTGGAACGAGACGCAGGCGCGGCGCCTCTTCGACCAGCTGCGGAACGACCAGCCGGTGACCGTCGCCCCACCGACACCGTAAGGAGACGCCGTAGGGAGACGCCGTAAGGAGACGCCGTAAGGAGACGCCGTAAGGAGCGAACCGCGCACGCGTCTTCCCCAACGCGAGTGGCAACCGGTTACATATAACGGACGCTGATCGACTGCGCTCGCAAGCGCGCGAGGAGGTCCGAGGTTGTCCGCGCTCTCCGCCCGCACCGCCCGCCCCTGGCCCCGCTCCGCCAAGAGCCGTACCGGCGGCCCCCGCTGGTCCCCGCGGCTGCGCCGCCGGCTGGCCGCCGACGCCGCGCTGCTGCTCGTCGCCGCCGCGTTCCTGCTCCCGCTCGCCTGGCTGGTCCTGGCCTCGATCGACAACGATGCCACCCTGCGGGTCTCGGCGCCCGGCTCGCCCACGATGGACAACTTCTCGGCGGTGTGGACGGACGAGATCACCTTCACGCCGATGCTCAACAGCCTGCTCCTGTGCGGCGGCGCCACCGTCCTGACCGTCGCCTGCGCGGCCCTCGCCGCCTACCCGCTCTCCCGCTTCCGCTCCCGCGTCGTGCGCCCGTACCTGCTGACGGTGCTCTTCACCACCTGTCTGCCGATCACCGCGATCATGGTTCCGGTCTACGGACTCTTCGTCCAGGTGGACCTCATCGACACCATGTCCGGCACGGCCCTCTTCCTCGCCGCCTCCCAACTCCCGTTCGCCATCTGGCTGATGAAGAACTTCATGGACGGCGTGCCGGTGATCCTGGAGGAGGCGGCGTGGACCGACGGGGCGTCCTGGCTGCAGAGCCTGATCCGGGTGATCCTGCCGCTGATGGGGCCGGGCATCACGGTCGTGATGATCTACAGCTTCATCATGATGTGGGGCAACTTCTTCGTCCCCTTCATGCTGCTGCTCTCCCCCGAACAACTCCCCGCGTCCGTCTCGATCTTCACCTTCTTCGGCAACTACGGCCAGGTGGTCTACGGCCAGCTGGCCGCCTTCTCGATCCTCTACTCCACACCCGTGCTCCTGCTCTACATCCTGATCTCCCGCCGTCTGGGCGGCGGCTTCGCCCTGGGCGGCGCCGTCAAGGGATGACGGCGCCGCCGCGACGGTGTGCCCGGCGCAGGCGGCACGGTCCGCCGGACATCCCCGGTTCGGCCAGTGGTTCAGCCCTTGGGCAGGCTCGGCGCCGCGCAGCCGTGGTGGGTGGCCGAGGCGGTGGCGAAGGCCGCCAGGGCGGCGCGTTCGTAGGCGAGGTCGGGGCGGCGGCGGGTCTCGCCGTCGGCGGCGTCGGCGCGGATGAGGTAGAGGGCGGACTCGGCGCCGCGCGGGCAGGTGGCACCGGCCCAGTAGGCGCTCCGGCCGAGCCGCCCGGCGGGCTTCTCGGCGGGGGTCACGTTCTCGTAGTCGTAGTCCCGGGTGTACTGGGAGCGGGCGTCCTCCGCGTACGGGCCGTAGTACGCCTCCAGCCGGTACAGCGGTGAGCCGTCCCGGGTGCCGAGGACGCAGCTCTCGCGCGGTGCGCGGTCGCGGGCGGTCTCGCGGGCGGTCGAGACGGCGGAGCGCGAGGCGGTGGGGACGGCCGCGCAGGTGCCCTTGGCGCCGAGCAGCGGTTCGTACTCGTCCTCGTTCACCGGCAGGCCGACGCTGCGGACCGGCTTGCCCAGGCGCGCGCCGCAGCCCCAGTGGTCGTTCGCCGCCTCGGCGGTCGCGGTGGCGGTGCGGACGAAGTCGGGGCGGACGGCGGGGTCGTCGAGGGTCGCGGCGCCGCGCAGCGCGGTCTCGACGGTGATCAGCAGACTGTCGCCGCGCCGGGCGCAGTCGAGCAGCACGGCGGTGGTGGCCGTGCCGTCCTCGGCGTCGTCCAGCCGTGCGGTGTCGGTGGCGAACAGGCCGGACCAGCCGTGGCCGAGGGGGACGGGGAGCGTTCGGCGGGCGGGTACGGCGGTGTAGAGGTCGTCGTACCCGTACTCGGCGCGGGGGCGGGGCGAGCCCGCGATGGAGACGGCGATGTGGCCGGTGTCCTCGGCGGTGATCCGGCAGTGGACGGAGAGGGAGTTGGCCCGCTTGGCGCTGCTTTTGTCGCTCTCGCCGCTCTTGGCGCTCTCGCCGCTCTCGCCGCTCTTGGCGGCGCTGTCGGCCTTCTTGCCGAAGGAGCCCTCGGTGCGGTTCGTGACGTCCAGTTCGGTGTCGTCGCCGAGCACCGAGCGGACCTCGCCCACCGGAAGCACCCCGTCGCAGGCCCCCTCCAGCGCCCGGTCCTCGCTGCCCGCGAACCAGACGAACGCCCCGGTGAGGGCGGCCAGCGCCACCGCGACGGCCACCAGGGCGCGGATCCGGCGGCGGGTGAGTGCGGGTCGGGTCAGTGCGGGTCGGGTCAGTGCCACTGCTCGACCTCCCCGAGCACCTTGGTGTCGCGGCACTTCGCGGACGCGGGCCAGCCGTCGTCGGCGTCGAGATAGCGGTCCAGGACCGTACGCGCGGCGGTGGAGAGCCTGGCGCGGTCCTTGCCGCCGATGACGGCCGTCTCGCCGTCCTCGAGCCGGATCTCGGGGAGCACGGCGACCCGGTGGTAGGTGGTGCGGCCGCCGCACACCGACTGGGCCCACAGGGCGAGTTGGGGCCGTCCGGCGTAGGAGGAGACGCGGTCCTCCTGCCGGGTGTCAGCGCCCGCGTCCGCCTCGGAGTCCGTCTCGGAACCGGCCTCGGAACCGGCCTCGGAGGGGCGCTTGTCGTCCTCCGCCCCCCACCCGGGCACATGGCCCTCGCGTTCGTAGGAGTCGTACGCCGACCGGCCGAGGATCCCCGACCAGCTGGCCGCCTCGACCTCGGTGACCCGCCACTGCTTCGGGCGCGGGCGCTCACCGGCGTTCTTCTCCGCGTCCCACTCCCCGGCACACGCGCTCAGGCCGGTGGACTCCTGGAGATCGCCGAGGGTGGTCCAGGAACCGGAGGCGACACCGGGGAGCGAGGAGCCGTCGATCCACTCGCATTTGCGCAGGCCCTGGCCGGGCGCGCCATGGGTCTCGTCCGTGTCCAGCACGGCGGTGGGCGTCGTGAGCGGGCCGGAGCCACAGTGCTGGGCCTTGGTGAGGGCGTTGGCCACGTGTACGGCGGTACGGAAGCCGAGGAGCGCGGTGGCGCGGTCCGGCTTGCCGTTGCCCGCCGTCGCCTCATCGGCCCCGTCGGCCTCACCGGGCTCGTCCGCCGAGTCGGTCCCGTCCGTCCCGTCGGCCCCCTCCGTCCCGTCCGTCACCCGGGCCGTCACATACAGATCGGTCGTGGGCCGGACCCGGCCGCCGAGCCCGCCCAGGCAGTCGGCCACCAGCCAGGCGCCCCGCTTCCCGTACTGGCCGGTGGTGCCCGGCGCCACGAACGTGCCACGGCCACCGGCCGGTTCGAGGAGGTCCCGGGTCTCGACGGCCTCGGGCACATCGGAGACCAGCGCCTCGGCGTGGACCCTGACCCCGAATCCGTCGCCCCACGACAGGGAGCAGTCCAGCAACGAGCGACTCTCCTGGCCGGGGGCGAGCATCGTGCCGTGCTCTCTGAGCTCGCCCGGCCGCTCGTCACGCACCAGCCGTTCGAGGTCCCCGTACGGCAGGGTGCCGTCGCACGCCTTCCTCAACTGGGCCCGGTTGGCGGCGAGATGGCCGCCGCCGCTGTCCCGGGTCACGAGGACGGCCCCCGCGATCCCCACGACCGCCATCAGTACGACAAGGGGCGTGCGGCGCTGCCACACACGGCCCCATAAACCACGCATCCCGCCCTTAACTCCTTACATCCCCTGACCAGTTCCCCCTTGATCAGGCGGGGACAGTATCAGAGGGCCGGGACCACGGCGGCGGCGCGGGCTACCCCTTCGCCCCGACGACTACCCCTTCGCCCCTGACGGCCGCCCCTTCGCCCCGGAGCCCACCGGGTCGAAGCGGAAGACCTGCCCCGGGGCGTCGGACCGGCACGGCAGCTGGACCACATGGGCCCAGCGCCGGGTGGTGCCGCCGGGCAGCGCCAGACACTGGCCGGTGTGCGCGGGCCGCAGCCGGAACCCCTCGGCGGGCCGGTCCACGGCCTCCAGCCGGAACTCCTCGCCCGCTCCGCGGCTCTCACAGTAGTCGTCGCCCAGCCAGGCGCCCTCGGCCTTGCTCTGGCCCATGATCCCGGAGCAGCCGGGGCCGTGCTCGGGGTGCAGGGTGGCGATCTGCCACAGCCCGTCGTCCAGGCGCTTGAGCGAGAACGAGGGGAAGACCTCCGCGCACGGCACCTGATAGACCCAGGAGGTCTTGTCCGTCCGGCGTTCGGACAGACACAGCGAGGAGTGGACGGCCCGGATCCGGTACTTCCCGGGCGCGGGCGTGGGCGCCGAGTCGTCCGGGGAGACCGCCACGGACCCGCCCTTGTCGTCCCGTCCGCCGCGCCCTTCGCCCCCGCCCTCGTCGTCGTGCGCCCGCCAGACGAGCACGGCGGCGACGGCGGCCACGACGACCGTCAGCCCGAGCGCGGCGCTCAGCATCGGCATCCGTAGGCGCCGGGCGCCCGCATCGGGCGTACGGGAGGAGGAGAGGCCGGTCGGCGGTGCGGGCTCACCACGCCCACCACGCCCACCACGCTCGACGGGCTCGATGGGCTCGATGGGCTCGATGGGCTCGGCCAGCTCGACCGGCTCGATCTCGGTGACGCCGGCGGCGCGGGCCGCGAGGTCCTTGCGGACGGCCAGCCATACGGTGAGCTCCGCGGGCCCCACCCCACAGGCCCGTACGAAGGCCGCGACCAGTTCCTCGCGGGGCAGCGTGGCGCGCCCGAGCATATTGGCGACCGTGCTGCGCGGCAGTACGTCCCCGACCGCGTCGGCCCGCGTGGTCAGCTCCCGGTAGGTCAGCCGGGACCAGTCCTTGAGCGCCTGCAGCGCGGCGATGAACTCCCCCGGGCTCCGCGCCCCCTGTGGATCCGGTGCTCTGTCCGCGTCGGCCATCTGTGGTTGTCTCCCCCGCCGTTGTGTCCCGGCCCTGTCCGGGACTGCTCCGGAACATGTCCCGGACAGGGGACAGCCTTGTTCACTCCGGCCGTTCGTTCAAGGCTGAACCTCGCCAACAGCGCACGGCCGCGGCGGTCTTGATCTTCCACGGGGGGATGATCAAGACCGCCGCGACCGATCAAGACGAGAGGCGAGGACGAGAGACGAAGACGAGAAGAAGTCGAGAGACGGGAAAGGGAGAGCCGGAGGCCGTGGCGGGTCAGAAGACCGACTCGGCCTCGTCCATCCGGTCCACCGGCACGGTCTTGAGCTCGGTGACCGCGTTGGCGATCGGCACCATCGCGATGTCCGTGCCGCGCAGCGCGGTCATCATGCCGAAGTCGCCCCGGTGCGCCGCCTCGACGGCGTGCCAGCCGAAGCGGGTGGCCAGTACGCGGTCGTACGCGGTGGGCGTGCCGCCACGCTGCACATGCCCCAGGATGACCGGACGGGCCTCCTTGCCCAGGCGCCGCTCCAGCTCGGCCGCGAGGCGGTTGCCGATCCCGGTGAACCGCTCATGGCCGTACTGGTCGATCTCGCCCTTCTGGTACTCCATGGAGCCCTCGGCCGGGTGCGCGCCCTCGGCGACGCAGATGACGGCGAACTTCTTGCCGCGGGCGAACCGCTCCTCGACCATCTTCACCAGCCCGTCGATCTCGAAGGGCCGCTCCGGCAGGCAGATGCCGTGGGCGCCGCCGGCCATCCCGGACTCCAGCGCGATCCAGCCCGCGTGGCGCCCCATGACCTCGACGACCATCACCCGCTGATGGGATTCGGCGGTGGTCTTCAGCCGGTCCATGGCCTCGGTGGCGACGCCGACGGCCGTGTCGAAGCCGAAGGTGCGGTCGGTGGAAGAGATGTCGTTGTCGATCGTCTTGGGGACGCCGACGATCGGCAGCCCGGCGTCGGAGAGCATCCGCGCCGCGGTGAGGGTGCCTTCGCCGCCGATCGGGATCAGCACATCTATCCCGTAGTCGCGGGCGTGGTCCTTCGAGGTCTCGCACGCCTCGCGCAGCCGGGCGCGCTCCAGGCGGGAGGAACCGAGGATGGTGCCGCCGCGGGCGAGGATGCCGCTGACGGCGTCGAGGTCGAGCTTGCGGTGACGGCCGTCGAGGAGCCCCTTGAAACCGTCCTCGAATCCGATCACCTCGTCTCCGTGGCCGGCGACCGCGCGGTGCACCACCGACCGGATCACAGCGTTGAGACCGGGGCAGTCGCCGCCTGCGGTGAGAACTCCGATGCGCATCGTGCTGTGTCTCCTGCTCCCTACGGGTAGATGTGAGCCAGTCCGATTGTTTCATGGGCGGGGTGGTGCTGTATCCCCCGCGCGACAAGCGCCTTAATCACGGTCGCAGGTATTGTCAAGAGGACTGGGCCGGTCAATGTGACCAATTTGTGTCCGATGGGCGCACATAACGAAAACACCGACGAACGCCAGAGGAACGGAGAGCACGCGTGACACGCAGCGTGTACGTGACCGGAGTCGAGCGTGGCGACGGACGCCAGGTCGTGGAGCTGGGGGTCATGGAGCTCCTGACCCGCCATGTCGACCGGGTCGGGGTCTTCCGCCCGCTGGTGCACGACGACCCCGACCGCCTCTTCGACCTGCTGCGGGCGCGCTACCGGCTCGGCCAGTCGCCGGAGTCCGTCTTCGGCATGCGTTACGAGGACGCGGCCACGCTCCAGGCCGAGCGGGGCACCGACGAGCTGGTCTCGCAGCTGGTCGGCCGCTTCCACGAGGTGGCCGACGCGTATGACTACGTCCTGGTGCTGGGCAGCGACTACGCGGCCACCAGCCTCCCCGACGAGCTGGGGCTGAACGCACGGCTGGCCAATGAGTTCGGCGCCTCGGTGATCACGGTGGTCGGCGGGCAGCGGCAGACCGCCGAGTCGGCCGGCGCCGAGGCCCACAACGCCTACCGCGCCTACGAGGGGCGGGGCTGCGACGTGGTCGCGGTGGTCGTCAACCGGGTGGCCCCCGGGGACCGCGCGGCCATCGCCGACCGGCTGGCCGCCAAGCTGCCGGTCCCCAGCTATGTGCTGCCCGAGGACGGGTCGCTGTCGGCGCCCACCGTCTCCCAGATCGTCCGCACCCTGGGCGCCGAGGTGCTGCTCGGCGATCACACCGGGCTCTCCCGGGATGTGCGGGACTTCGTCTTCGGCGGCGCGATGCTGCCGAGCTTCCTGCCCGCGCTGACCGAGGGCTGCCTGGTGGTGACGCCCGGGGACCGCGCCGACCTGATCGTCGGCGCGCTCGCCGCGCACAGCGCGGGCGCCCCGCCGATCGCCGGGGTGCTGCTCACCCTGGACGAGCGGCCGGGTCCCGACATCCTGGCGCTGGCCTCGCGGCTGGCCCCGGGGACGCCGGTGGTTTCGGTGGCGGGCGGGTCCTTCCCGACGGCGGCCGAGCTGTTCGCCATCGAGGGCAAGCTCACGGCGAGCGCGCCGCGCAAGGCGGAGACCGCGCTGGGCCTCTTCGAGCGGCATGTGGACACCGCGGCGCTGACCGAGCGCATCTCGGTGGGCCGCTCCGGCCGGGTCACCCCGATGATGTTCGAGCGCGAGCTGATCGAGCGGTCCCGGTCGAACCGCCGCCGGGTGGTACTGCCCGAGGGCGCGGAGGAGCGGGTGCTGCGCGCCGCCGACGTACTGCTCCGCCGCGATGTGTGCGATCTCACACTGCTGGGCGAGGAGGAGCCGATCCGCAAGCGCGCCGCCGAGCTCGGCATCCAGCTCGCCGAGGCGCAGATCATCGATCCGCAGACCTCCCCGCTGCGGGAGCGCTTCGCGGAGGGCTACGCGAAGCTGCGCGCCCACAAGGGCGTCTCCTACGAGCTGGCGTACGACGTGGTGGCCGACGTGTCGTACTTCGGCACCCTGATGGTCCAGGAGGGGCTGGCCGACGGCATGGTCTCCGGCGCGGTGCACTCCACCGCCGCCACCATCCGGCCCGCCTTCGAGATCATCAAGACCGCCCCGGGCGCCCAGATCGTCTCCTCGGTCTTCTTCATGTGCCTGGCCGACCGGGTGCTGGTGTACGGCGACTGCGCGGTCAACCCCGACCCGGGCGCCGAGCAGCTCGCGGACATCGCCATCCAGTCGGCGACGACGGCCGCCCAGTTCGGGGTGGAGCCGAGGATCGCGATGCTGTCGTACTCCACCGGCACCTCGGGCTCCGGCGCGGACGTGGACAAGGTCCGCAAGGCGACCGAGCTGGTCCGCGAGCGGCGCCCGGATCTGCTGGTCGAGGGCCCGATCCAGTACGACGCGGCGGTGGACGCCGCGGTGGCGGCGACCAAGCTGCCCGGGTCCGAGGTGGCGGGCAAGGCCACCGTGCTGATCTTCCCGGACCTGAACACCGGCAACAACACCTACAAGGCCGTGCAGCGCTCGGCGGGCGCCGTCGCGGTCGGCCCGGTGCTCCAGGGCCTGCGCAAGCCGGTGAACGACCTGTCCCGCGGGGCACTCGTGCAGGACATCGTCAACACCGTCTCGATCACCGCCATCCAGGCCCAGTCCCCGGCGACCGCCACCTCCCCGACGTCCCCGGCCTCCCCGACGTCCCCGACACAGAAGGCGCACTCCGCGTGAACGGCTCCCGAGTCCTCGTCCTCAACTCCGGCTCCTCGTCCGTGAAGTACCAGCTGCTGGACATGGCCGACGGCTCCCGTCCGGCCTCCGGCATCGTGGAGCGCATCGGCGAGGGCCCCGTCGCCGACCACGCGGCGGCCCTCAAGCAGGTGGCCGACGAGCTGGCCGCCAAGGACCTGGGCCTCGACTCGCCCGAGCTGGCGGCGGTCGGCCACCGGGTGGTGCACGGCGGCACCCGGTTCACCGAGCCGACCCTGATCACCGACGAGGTGGTCGAGGAGATCGAGAAGCTGATCCCGCTGGCCCCGCTGCACAACCCGGCCAATGTCACCGGGATCAAGGTGGCCCGCTCGCTGCGCCCGGACCTGCCGCAGGTAGCGGTCTTCGACACCGCGTTCCACTCGACCATCCCGGAGGCGGCGGCGCGCTACGCGATCGACGTGGCGACCGCCGACCGCTGGGGGGTGCGGCGCTACGGCTTCCACGGCACCTCGCACGCGTATGTCTCCCGGGCCACCGCGGAGCTGCTGGGCAAGGAGCCCGCGGAGCTCAACACGATCGTGCTGCACCTGGGCAACGGGGCCAGCGCCTCGGCGGTGCGCGGCGGTGTGTGCGTGGAGACCTCGATGGGGCTGACGCCGTTGGAGGGCCTGGTGATGGGTACCCGTTCCGGGGACATCGACCCGGCGGCGATCTTCCATCTGTCCCGGGTGGGCGGCATGTCGACCGATGAGATCGACACGCTGCTCAACAAGCGCAGCGGGCTGGCCGGGCTGTGCGGGGACAACGACATGCGCGAGATCGGCCGCCGGATGGGCGAGGGCGACCGGGCCGCCCAGCTCGCCTTCGACATCTACATCCACCGACTGCGGAAGTATGTGGGCGCGTACACCGCGGTGCTCGGACGGGTGGACGCCATCGCGTTCACCGCCGGTGTGGGGGAGAACTCCGCGGCGGTGCGGGAGGCGGCGATGCGCGGCCTCACCGCGTTCGGCATCGAGGTGGACGGCGTCCGCAACGCGCTGCGCTCCGCCACGGCGCGGCTGATCTCCACGGAGACCAGCCGGGTCGCGGTGGCCGTGGTGCCCACCGATGAGGAGCTGGAGATCGCCAGCCAGACGTTCGACCTGGTCAGCGCCTAGGCTGCGGTTCCGCTCCGCTGTGCCCTTGATTGAAATATTCCGCTCCGAAACAAACCCGATAGGATCTGCCTCATGCGCCGTTCCAAAATCGTCTGCACTCTGGGCCCCGCCGTCGACTCCTACGACCAGCTGAAGTCCCTGATCGAGGCCGGGATGAACGTGGCCCGGTTCAATATGAGCCACGGAAGCCACCCGGAGCACGAGGAGCGGTACCACCGCGTCCGCAAGGCTTCCGAGGAGACCGGGCACGCGGTCGGCGTCCTCGCCGACCTCCAGGGCCCCAAGATCCGTCTGGAGACCTTCAAGGACGGACCGGTGGAACTGGTCCGCGGGGATGAGTTCATCATCACCACCGAGGACGTGGACGGTGACCGGACCATCTGCGGCACCACCTACAAGGGGCTGCCGGGCGACGTCTCCAAGGGCGACCAGGTCCTGATCAACGACGGCAATGTCGAGCTGCGGGTCACCGCCGTCGAGGGCTCCCGGGTACGGACCATCGTCATCGAGGGCGGGGTGATCTCCGACCACAAGGGGATCAACCTGCCGGGTGCGGCCGTCAACGTGCCCGCGCTGTCCGAGAAGGACATCGAGGACCTGAAGTTCGCCCTGCGGATGGGCTGCGACATGGTCGCCCTCTCCTTCGTCCGGGACGCGTCCGACGTCCGGGACGTCCACCGCGTCATGGACGAGGTGGGCCGCCGGGTGCCGGTGATCGCCAAGGTGGAGAAGCCGCAGGCGGTCGCCAACATGACCGAGGTCGTCGCGGCCTTCGACGGGGTGATGGTGGCCCGTGGTGACCTCGCGGTGGAGTATCCGCTGGAGAAGGTCCCGATGGTGCAGAAGCGGCTGATCGAGCTCTGCCGCCGCAACGCCAAGCCGGTGATCGTCGCGACCCAGATGATGGAGTCGATGATCACCAACTCCCGGCCGACCCGCGCCGAGGCGTCCGATGTCGCCAACGCGATCCTGGACGGCGCCGACGCGGTGATGCTCTCCGCCGAGTCCTCGGTCGGCTCGTACCCGATCGAGACGGTCAAGGTGATGTCCCGGATCGTCGAGGCCGCCGAGCAGGAGCTGCTCTCGCGCGGTCTCCAGCCGCTGGTGCCCGGCAAGAAGCCGCGCACCCAGGGCGGTTCGGTGGCGCGTGCGGCGTGCGAGATCGCCGACTTCCTGGGCGCCAAGTCGCTGGTGGCGTTCACCCAGTCCGGGGACACCGCCCGCCGACTGTCCCGCTACCGCGCCCAGCAGCCGATCGTGGCCTTCACCACCGACGCGTCCACCCGCAACCAGCTCACGCTGAGCTGGGGCGTGGAGTCCTACGTGGTGCCGTATGTCGAGCACACCGACGCGATGGTCGACCTGGTGGACGCCGAGCTGCTGAAGCTGGGCCGCTACTCCGAGGGCGACACCATGATCATGACCGCCGGTTCGCCCCCCGGCGTCCCCGGCACCACCAACATGGTCCGGGTCCACCACCTGGGCGGCGCGAGCGAGTAGCGCCGAGGCGCCCCGTAACGCGACCGTGGGCACCGTCTCCGAGTGGAGGCGGTGCCCACGGGCGTTTCCCTCCTCGCGGAGGGGCGTGCGGCTCCCGAGCGGGTCGGTGGGTCGCGGGATCACTCCCCGGTCTTGAACAGATGCATCCCCGGAACGGTCAGCGTGCCGCCGAACTGGCCGGCCTGGGTGACCGTGACATCGGTGAAGAACACCTCGGGGATGTTCACCGGCGGCGGGCTCTTGGGGCTGAAGGTGATCGGGATGAGCCCCAGCAGGTTCCCCTTCAGCTCCTCGGTGTACATGGTCACCGTGCCGTCGCGAATGGTCGAGGTGGACCCCTCGCGCGCCTGCACATGCGTGGTGGTCCCGGCCGGGCCCACCACCAGCTGGTGGAGGTCCTTGATGTCCACGCCCGAGGCGGTGAACTTCAGGACCTTCTTGATCTGGCCCCCCTGCGTCTTGACCTCCACGATGCCCTTGTAGTCCAGGCCGTGCAGGCTCAGCATCGTGCTCTTGAGGGTCCAGGGGTCCTCGGGCAGCAGGCTCGAGGTGGGTTCCGTCTCGGCGTTGTCGTACGCGTCGGCGTCGAACTTCGGGCAGGGGAACGCCTCCTTGCCGTCCGCGTCCTTCGAGGCGGACGCGGAGGGCTTGGGAAGCGCCTTGTCCGCCTTGTCCTTGGCGTCGTCGACGGTCTTGCCCACCTCGTCCACGGTGTCCTTGACGCCCTTGCCCACCTTGTCCACCGTGTCCTTGACCGGATCGGTGGGCTTGTCGGAGGACTTGGACGGGGACGGCGACGGCGACGAGCTGGGCTTGTCGCTGGAGGACGGGCTCGGCGAGGTGCTCGGCTCGGCCGAGTCGTCCCCGCTCTTCTCGCCGGGCGTGAGGACGTCGTGGAGCACGTCCCCGAGTCCCAGCGGGTCCAGCGGGTTCTTGGACTTGGAGGGGCTCGGCGAGGCCGAGGGCTCCGTCGACTCCTTCTCGTCCCCGGAGCCGGACGACGGAGCGGAGGAGGAACTGGACGGAGACGGTGTAGGAGCGGCCTTGTCGTCCCGGGACCCGGTCGGGCTGCCCGAGGGCTCCTCGGAGCCCTTGGAGCCGTCCTTGGAGCCCTTCTCGGACGAACCCTTGGAGTCCTTGGCGTCCTTGGAGTCCTTGGCGTCCTTGTCCTCGCCCTGGGCGTCCTTACTGCCCTTGGCGTCGTCCTTGTCCGCCTCGTCCGGCTGCGACACACACGGGCCGGGCTTGTAGCGGTCCTCGGGCCGGGGGTTGGCCGAGGCGAGCTGCGGAGTGAGCCCCATGCCCATCAGCACGGCCGTCGGCATGGCGGCCAGCGCTATGGCCTTGCCGGCGGGCACCTGAAGGCGGGTGAGTACCGACTTCTTCGGTGCCGCGTGCCGTGGGCCGGTTCTGACCCGGCGTGGGCTCACTCCCTCCGGCTGCTCGGGTCGGTCTTCACCCCGCACGGTGCCTCCCATTCCTGGCTTCCTGGTCCGACGCGGACCCGGCCCCGGCCGGCTCCGGCACGCTTCCACCGTTCCCGTCGTCCTCCGACGCGTTTCCCGGCCCCTCGGCCGGCTGCGCGGAGGGAGTCTCCCCGGGTGCCCAGGCGATGCTCATGCCGCCGCCGAACAGCGCGAGCAGGAATCCCAGCAGGAAGCCGCCGAAGTTGGAGACGGGGATCGACACCAGACCGAGCAGGATCGTGGCGACTCCGGCGAACACCCGCACCATGGGCTGGAACCACATGGTCAGGCCCAGGACCACCAACAGCACCCCGATGATCAGCGAGGCCGATCCGGCGGTGGTGGACATGTTGATGGTGAATCCACCGGCGTTGAGGTCGTTGTACGGGAAGTACATGATCGGTACGCCCGCCAGCAGGCTCAACAGCCCCGCCCAGAACGGGCGCTGCCAGCGCCATGCCCTGAAGGACCCCCGCCAACGGCTGATACGGTCACTCGCCCCCGGCGACTCGGCACTCATTGAAAACAGCTCCCTGGGGCTGGCGATCGGTGTGATCGCGGTTGTTCTGCAGCGGTACTAGCCTGGCGCATACACGCTGCGGGTCGATGCCCGGGTGAGGGGCAGCACCGCGGCCCCCCACCCTTGGCTCAGCTGATCAGAAGCACTCGTTCTTGCCCTTGCTGACCTTCATCGAAAGGCCGGAGAGCTTGAACGTGCCCGCACTGGTCGCCCAGGCGGTCTGCTTCACACCGACCAGCGTCGCCGAATCCGACTGCTGGCCGAACGAACCGGGATCGGCCGCATCGCCCTTGTTGATGCCGGGACCCTTGTGGGCGTCACCCGCCGCCACACCGATGTCGATCCCACGGAACGTGGCGTCCGCGTTGAGCTGATCGAGATCGATGAAGAGGTTCTTGGCCTCAACCGTCTTGCTGCCATTGCCGGCCGTCAGCTTCAGCGACACATCGCCGAAGACGGGAACCGGGATCACGACGGACTGGCACAGGCCCTTGAGCTTCGCGCTCTTGAACGCCGACACCGCGACGGGGATCTTCTTGCCCCCGTGCTGGGTGTCAAGCGCGCCGTACTGCGCGAACCCGGTGCCGTCGAGCCGGTCGACCGAGACCTTGAACTGCTGACCGGACACGTTGAACGAGGCCGCGAGCGCACCCTGGGACAGGGCGACGCCGATCGCGGCCGTGGCAGCAACGCTCGGCACCATGACAACGGCGAACCGCTTCCATCTGGTGCCGCCACGAGCCACGGACTCCATGACTTTCCTCCTTCTCGGACGTACATCTCCGGCCGGGGCGGGGCCCCGGACCTGGGATGGGAGAAGTGCTACGTCCTCGGGAAGGAGAGCGCCCACGTCTCACAGGCGCACACCGCACCCGAAACACCGGCGATCACCCCCGAGCGACAACCACTGGCCACGCAATCTCGCGCAACCTCCTGGACAGGCCCTGCGTTGTGGGCAGAGACCCCCCTGTCCACGGTCGGCGCCACTGCCGCCGACCTGCCCGGTGGGGACCCAACCACACCGACGCGCCGACCGGATGCCGAGCTACGGGGGGATGGACCGAGCTTGGCCGATCGTGGTCCATTCGCGGCCTGGGCACAAGGGGCTCGTTACTAGCGAGTAACGGACGGATAACCGAACCGCGGCAGGACGGTCGAGATCGGGCACTCAGGGTTGCCGGAAAGTGACCGGAAAGAGAGGGAGATTTACTCCAAGACCGGACAAAGCCGGGGCTTGCATTTACTGGCAGTAACAGCGACCGCGTTTACCAAGTTTTGGTAAAGAGCGGTCGCTGTGTTGTTTGAGGAGCCGGAGGTCAGAACAGCACCCGCGCCAACGCGCCGCGCGCCGCCACCACTCGGGGATCCTCACCGCCGATCACCTCGAACAGACTCAGGAGATGAACGCGGGCCGCGTCCCGGTCCTCCCCCGCCGTACGGCGCACCGCGTCCACCAACCGGCCGAAGGCGTCCTCCACATGACCGCCCACCAGGTCGAGGTCGGCCGCGGCGATCTGGGCCTTGACATCCGCCGGGCTCTCCGCGGCCGCCTTGCGCACCTGCGTGGCGTCCAGCCCCGAGACGCGCTCCAGCAACTGGGCCTGGGCCAGGCCCAGCTTGGCCTCGCCGTTGCCGGGGTCGTCGGCGAGCAGGCCCTGGTACGCCCGCACCGCACCGCCCAGGTCACCGGCGTCCAGCGCCTGATGGGCCGCGGCGAGCGCGAGGTCCTGCGGCGACTCGGGGACCTCCGGGGCGGCCTCCTCGGCCTCCTCGGCCTGGTCGCCGGGCTCGACCGGTGTACCCACGATGCCGAACTGCTGCTCCGCCGCCTGGATCAGCTGGTCCAGCACCTGGCGGATCTGTGCCTCGGGCGCGGCGCCCTGGAAGAGCGGCACCGGCTGGCCCGCGATCACCGCGAAGACCGCGGGGATGCCCTGGACGCCGAACTGCTGGAAGAGCATCTGGTTGGCGTCGACGTCGATCTTCGCGAGGACGAACCGCCCCGCGTACTCCGTGGCCAGCCGCTCCAGGACGGGACCGAGCTGCTTGCACGGCTCGCACCACTCGGCCCAGAAGTCGATGACGACCGGCACTTCGGTGGAGCGCTGCAGGACGTCCTGCTGAAAATCCGCCTCGTCGACATTGAAGATCAGACGGCCGGGCGCGGGCGCGCCCCCGGTGCGGGCCGCGTCGGCCCGCGCCCGCTCCGCCTTCTGCTTCGCTTCTCCGGCCGCCTTCACCGCGGCGAGGTCGACCACTCCACTCATGGACATGTTCCGTGGCTGCATGGTCCCATCCTCCCCTCTTCGCGCGGTGAAGGGAAAAGCGCATCGGCCGATGGACCGGCCGTGGCACGCCCTTACGCTACGAGTCGTAGCGTAACTCACCCGGGACGATGCGTGGTACTGGCGGGTAGGGTGCCGCGCATGAGCCCGTCCGCACGCCGCACCGGGCGCCCGCGCAGCGCCGAGGCCGACCGCGCCATCCTGAGCGCGACGCGTGCCGCCCTGGTGGAACTGGGCTGGGCGAAGCTGACCCTGGGCGATGTGGCGGCCCGCGCCGGAGTGGCCAAGACGACCCTCTACCGCCGCTGGGCGAGCAAGTGCGAGCTGGTGGTGGACGCGGTCGCGGCGGTCTTCGACGAACACCTGGAAGCGTGCGACCACGGCAGTCTGCACGCCGATGTGGAGGCCGCGGTGATCCGGCTGGGGT
This sequence comes from Streptomyces endocoffeicus, assembly GCF_016741935.1. Taxonomy (GTDB): domain Bacteria; phylum Actinomycetota; class Actinomycetes; order Streptomycetales; family Streptomycetaceae; genus Streptomyces; species Streptomyces endocoffeicus. The sequence continues at coordinate 346,489 of NZ_JAERRG010000004.1, forward strand.
CACTGCTGGAGCGCCCGGAGACGGGCACCGCGCTGATGGCCGTCCTCGCCGAGGCCATGCACGACGAGTCGCTGCGGTGCCGGGTGCGCTCGGCCATCGTGGAGCGGCAGAAGCGGCTGGTGACGATCGGCCGGGAGCGCGCCCGGCTCCGTGGTGAGCTGCCGCGCGAGGAGGACCCGGAGGCGTCGGCCCGCAACGCGGACCTGATCTTCGACGCGGTCGCCGGTACGGTGCTCCACCGGCTGATGGTCAGCGCGGAGCCGGTGGACCCGCGCTGGGCGCGGGACTTCACGGATCTGCTGCTGTACGGGATGACCGGGGCGGACTCCGGGGACGCGGTGGCCGCCGGGCCCGCACCGGACGGGGTTCAGAAGCCGGCCGGCTCCGTGTAGACGCCCCACTCGTCGCGGAGGGCGTCGCAGATCTCGCCGAGCGTGGCCTCCGCGCGCACCGCGGCCAGCATCGGCTCGATCATGTTGGACCCCGCGCGGGCGGCGGCGATCATCGCGTGGAGCCCCTTGGTGATCCCGGCCTCGTCACGCCCGGCCTTACGGCCGCCCAGCGCCCGCACCTGCTCGCGCTCGACCTCGTGGCCGACCCGCAGGATCTCCAGATCGCCGGTGACCGAGCCCTCGTGGCAGTTGACGCCGACGACCTTCTTGTCGCCCTTCTCCAGGGCCCGCTGGTAGCGGAAGGCGGATTCGGCGATCTCGCCGGTGAACCAGCCGTCCTCGATGCCCTGGAGGATGCCCGCGGTGATCGGCCACCGGGGCTCCCGCCCGTCCGGCACCGTACGGCGGCCGCGCTCCTTGATCCGCTCGAAGATCTTCTCGGCGTCGGCCTCGATCCGGTCGGTCAGCGCCTCGATGTACCAGGAGCCGCCCAGCGGGTCGGCCACATTGGCCACCCCGGTCTCCTCCATCAGCACCTGCTGGGTGCGCAGGGCGATCTCGGCGGCCTGCTCGCTGGGCAGCGCGAGGGTCTCGTCCAGGGCGTTGGTGTGCAGCGAGTTGGTGCCGCCGAGGACCGCGGCGAGGGCCTCCACGGCGGTCCGCACCACGTTGTTGTACGGCTGCTGGGCGGTGAGCGAGACCCCGGCGGTCTGGGTGTGGAACCGCAGCCACTGCGCCTTCTCGGTGGTCGCCCCGTAGACATCGCGCATCCAGCGGGCCCAGATCCGGCGGGCGGCGCGGAACTTGGCGATCTCCTCGAAGAAGTCGACATGCGCGTCGAAGAAGAAGGACAGTCCGGGCGCGAAGGTGTCGACGTCCAGGCCCCGGGAGAGGCCCAGCTCCACATAGCCGAAGCCGTCGGCGAGGGTGTACGCGAGCTCCTGCGCGGCCGTGGCCCCGGCCTCGCGGATGTGGTAGCCGGAGACGGACAGCGGCTTGTACGCGGGGATGCCCTCGGAGCAGTACTCCATCAGGTCGCCGATCAGCTTCAGATGCGGCTCCGGCGGGAAGAGCCACTCCTTCTGCGCGATGTACTCCTTGAAGATGTCGGTCTGGAGGGTGCCGTTCAGCCGTGCGGTGTCCACGCCCTGGCGCTCGGCGGCGACCAGGTACATACAGAAGACGGGGACGGCCGGACCGCTGATGGTCATCGAGGTGGTGACCTCGCCGAGCGGGATGTCCTTGAAGAGGATCTCCATGTCGGCGGCGGAGTCGATGGCGACACCGCAGTGGCCGACCTCGCCGAGCGAGCGCGGGTCGTCGGAGTCGCGGCCCATCAGGGTGGGCATGTCGAAGGCGACCGAGAGCCCGCCGCCGCCCGCCTTGAGGATCATCTTGTAGCGCTCATTGGTCTGCTCGGCATTGCCGAACCCGGCGAACTGGCGGATGGTCCAGGACCGGCCCCGGTACCCGGTGGCGTAGAGGCCACGGGTGAACGGGAACTCCCCGGGCCAGCCGATCCGCTCGAACCCGTCCACGGAGTCGCCCGGGGCGGGTCCGTAGACCGGCTCGACGGGGTCCCCCGAGAGCGTGCTGCGCGTCCAATCCCTTGGGTGCTCCGCCCCCGAACCCCCGGCCGCGTCACGCTTGTGTGCAGCGTCGTACCGGGCCTGCCACCGTCGGCGGCCCGCGTCAATGCCTTCGGCGTCCATCCTTCAAAAGTACTTGGACGTCCTACTAATTGTCGAAGGAAGACACGCCGCACCCGGCCGATCGGGTGACCCCGGCTACCGCTTCCGCGCGCCTCGTCCGGGCTCGGACGGGACGCGCGGAGTACCCCGAAACCGCGGGTCAGACCTGCGCGGGCGCGGGCTCCGCGCCGCTGACCAGCGGCTCCACCTCATGGGTGACCTTGCGCTCGACGAAGAACGCGGCCGTCGGGATGGTGCCCGCCACCAGGACCCACAGCAGCTTGCCGAACGGCCATTTGGCCTTGGAGCCGAGATCGAAGGCGAAGACCAGGTAGACGATGTAGAGCACACCGTGGATCTGGGAGACCACGAGCGTGAGGTCCTCGCCCGTGTCGAAGCCGTACTTGAACACCATGCAGGTGCAGAGCACGAGCAGCATCACTGCGGTGATGTAGGCCATGACCCGGTAGCGGGTCAGCACACTGCGTTTCATGCCCTGAGCGTAACCGCCCGTTCCGGGGCGATCTTCGCCGCCCCCGGTCTTCGGCGGCCGCCCCCGAAGCCCCGCTCAGTCGTCCTCGAAGTCCTCCGCCGAGACCCTCAGCGGGCGCAGCATCTCGAAGATCCGGCCGCAGTCCTCGGCGTCGTAGGCCCCGAGCCCGAACTCCATCGCCATCAGATCGCGGGTGGCCGACTCGACCACCTCACGGCCCCGGTCGGTGATCGAGGCCAGGGTGCCGCGGCCGTCGTTGGGGTTCGGCCGCTTGTCGACCAGACCCGATGTGACCAGGCGGTCCACCGTATTGGTGACCGAGGTCGGGTGGACCATCAGCCGCTCGCCGATCTTGGACATCGGCAGCTCACCGGCCTTGGAGAAGGTGAGCAGCACCAGCGCCTCATAGCGGGCGAAGGTCAGTCCGTAGGGTCTGACGACCGCGTCGACCTGGCTCAGCAGAATCTGGTGGGCCCGCATGATCGAGGTGATCGCGGCCATCGACGGCACGGAACCCCACCGCTGCTTCCAGAGCTCATCGGCGCGGGCGATGGGGTCGAACGACAGGCTGAGCGGCTTCGGCACACCACCGACCCTACCGGCCGGTCATATCGCGGTCAGCCCTATCTCACACTTCGGGCCGGACGGGCCTGGAGACCGTACGCCGCACCTCCAGCGCCACCAGCAGCGAGCAGAGCGCCCCGCAGCCGCCCGCGGTCGCGGCCACCACATGGACCGGTACGAATTCGGCGACCGCGCCCGAGACCGCCATGCCGAGACCCTGCGCGGTCATCAGCCCGGCCGTCATCACCGTCATCGCCCGGCCGCGCAGCTCATCGGGGACGGCGGCGAAGAACCACTGGTCGAGGCCGAGGCTGTAGGCGATACCGCAGCCGGTCAGCACCTGGAGGGCCAGCGCCCAGCCGAACGACGGATGGACGGCGTACCCCAGGGCGGGCAGCATCGCCGCGACGCCGACCGGCAGCGTCAGCCGGGCCCGCGCGCGCGGCCCCAGCAGCGAGCCCACCAGCGTCTCGCTGGCGACCGCGCCCACCGGCATCCCGCACATCAGCAGCCCAAGACCCGCCGAGCCGAGGCCCAGCCCATCGGAGTACGGCGTCAGCAGGACCTCGGGCATCACCACGAACATCGGCGGCACCCACGACAGCAGCATCAGCGCCCGGATCCGGCGGTCCGCGAACAGCCGCCGGATCCCGCTCAGCGAGTCCCCGAGCAGGGAGCACCTCCCAGCGGTAGCCGGGGGAGCCCCGCCCCCGGTCAGCTGCCGCGCCGGGCGGCGGCGGGTGCCGAAGCGGAGCACCAGCGCCGAGCCGACGAGCGCGGCCGCGGTGAGCGCCAGCGCGGCCCGCGGCGAGACGGCGGCGAGCAGCAGCCCGCCGACGCCGAACCCGGCGAGCTGCGCGGTCTGGGCGGTGATCCGGATGACCGAGCGGCCCAGCACGAAGGCGTCGCCCTCGCCGAGGATGTCGCCGAGCGTCGCCGACCGGGTGCCGCTGAACACCGGGGAGATCGCGGCGGGCACACAGCGCAGCGCGAGCAGCGCCGCCACCGGCATCCCCGGCACCACCATCGCGGCCACGCACGCGGCGTGCACCAGATCGCAGACCACCAGCACCCGGCGGGCCGGGAAGCGGTCCGCGACGGAGGACAGCAGGGCGCCGCCGATCACGTACGGCAGCATCGAGGTGGCGAACGTCAGGGAGCTCAGCAGCGGCGATCCGGTGAGCCGGAAGACCAGGACGGACAGCGCGAGCTGGCCGACCACCTCGCCGAGCATGGAGACCAGGTGCGCGGCGAAGACGGCCCGGAACTCCGGGACCGCGAACACCGCGCGGTAGCCAACGCTCCCCGGGCCCCGCGGCGGCCCCTCGTCGGCACCGGGCGCGAGCTCGGGTCGGGAGACGGGCGCGTCGGGACGCGACTCGAGAGGACCCGTGGTGCCGGGCCCGGGGGGCGTTGACATGTCGGAAGCCTGCCCGTGCGGACGGGGCGGGCTCTAGTGTTTCGGACTGAGCCGAATCTTCGGGCCCGGGGGGTGACACCATGCCGCTGCATATGCAGTTCGGTGCCGACGATCTGCTGCGCTGCCGGTTCGCCATCTCGCCGCTGTGCCAGACCCATGAGGCGGTGCGCACCCTGCGCCGGACCGAGCGGCACGGCTATCACCTGCCGTGGCTGCGGCGGGTGCGGGAGGCGATGGCCGGGCTCGATCTGTCGGAGCTGTGGCTGCTGCTGCCGGGGCGCGGCTACACCCCGGACTTCCTGGGCCCGCCGCCGGAGGTGCCGTACGCGCCGTTCGAGGACGAGCTGGCGCGGATGCGGGCCACGGATCCCGCCATGGCCCGCCGTGAGCTGGCCCTGTCCCTGGAGTGCACCCCGGGGGCCGCCGGCTCCCCTCGGGGCCGGGCGATGCTGGACGATCCGGCGCGGGCCGTCCAGCGGCTGGCGGATGTGACCGAACGGGCCTGGCGGGCCCTGGTGGAACCGGACTGGCCCCGGCTGCGGGCGCTGCTGGAGGCCGATATCGCCTATCGCTCACGGCAGCTGGCCGAGGGCGGCCTGGAACGGCTGTTCGCGGATCTGCGCCCGGCGCTGCGCTGGACCGGCGGGACGCTCACCATCCGCAACTCCGTGCTGCCCGCCCAGACCCAGGACCTCGACGGCCGCGGGGTGCTGCTGATGCCCAGCGTCTTCGTCTGGCCGGATGTGATCAGTGGCTTCGCCCCGCCGTGGCAGCCCACGGTGATCTATCCGGCGCGCGGGGTCGGCGGGCTGTGGCGGGAGCCGGACGCGGTCGCGGCGGACGCGCTCGTACGGCTCCTGGGGGCCAGCCGCGCCGCGATCCTCTCCGGTCTGGAGGAGCCCGCGTCCACCACGGCCCTGGCCGCCCGGCACCGGCTGGCGCCCTCGTCGGTCTCGGCGCATCTGGCGGTGCTGCGCGCCGCCGGGCTGCTCAGCTCGCGCCGCCAGGGCCATCAGGTGCTGTACGAGCGCACCCCGCTGGGCATGGCCCTGGTGGGCGGGGGCTGAGGCCCCCGCCCGCACCGGAGTCACCGGAGTCAGTCGGAGAGGTGACGCTCGACCGTCTCGACCTTGGAGGTCAGTCCGTCCGTGACCCCCGGGCGGATATCGGCCTTGAGGACCACCGAGACCCGGGGCGCCCGCGCCTCCACGGCCGCGACGGCGCGCTTGACGACGTCCATGACCTCGTCCCACTCGCCCTCGATCGAGGTGAACATCGCGTCCGTACGGTTCGGCAGCCCCGACTCGCGGACCACCCGCACCGCGTCGGCCACGTACTCCCCCACGTCCTCGCCGACGCCCAGCGGTGTCACCGAAAAGGCCACGATCATGCGTTGACCACGCCCTCCTTACGGGCGCGGGCCGCGATCACCCCGGCCTCGGTCTCCCGCTTGAGCTTGCGCTCGGCGAAGAAGCCGCCGGTGGGCAGGACGGAGAGGACGAAGTACAGGGCCGCGGTCTGCCACTTCCACTTGGCGCGGTTCCAGGCGTCCGCCCAGAAGACCACGTAGAGGATGAAGAGCACGCCGTGCACCATGCCCATCACCGGCACCGCGTTGAAGTCCGTGGTGCGCTTGAGCACCGAGCAGATGAGCAGCAGCAGGAACGACACGGCCTCGGGCGCGGAGACCAGGCGGAGCCGGCGCAGCGCGGTGGCGGTCTTGAAGTCCACGAGAGCACCTTCGTGTGAAGAGAGAGACACGGACCAGCTTGTGAAGGAATGCACAAGCTTTCGCCCATTGTCGCAGCCTCGCGGGCGATCTCCGCCCGGGGGGCACCCCATGCCCCCGGTGCTCCCTGTCCGCCGACGTCGCCGGACCGCTACCGTCGGCTCCGTGGCTCAGTTTCGGCTCCAGGGAAGCAGGGTGCTCGCGGTCGATCTGACCGGCGACTCCGTGAAGGCCAAGAACGGCGCGATGGTCGCCTACGAGGGGGATATGACCTTCAAGAAGAGGACGGGTGGCGGGGAGGGGCTGCGCGGGATGGTGACCCGGCGGCTCACCGGTGAGCAGATGGCGGTCATGGAGGTGAAGGGGCACGGCACGTGCTACTTCGCCGACCGGGCGAGCGAGATCAACCTGGTGTCGCTGCAGGGCGAGAAGCTCTATGTGGAGTCCAGCAATCTGCTGTGCACGGACGCCGCGCTGCGCACCGGCACCTCCTTCACCGGGCTGCGCGGCTCCGCGCAGGGCAACGGGCTGTTCACCACGACCGTCGAGGGCACCGGGCAGGCCGCGCTCGTCTCCGACGGCACGGCGGTCGTGCTGCGCGTCACCCCGCAGACGCCGCTGCAGGTCGACCCGGGCGCGTACATCGCCCACACCGGCGGTCTCAAACAGCACTTCCAGTCGGGGGTGAACTTCGGCGCGCTGATAGGCGAGAGCGGCGGGGAGTCCTTCCAGATCCGCTTCGAGGGCGACGGGCTGGTCTATGTCCAGCCGAGCGAGCGCAACACGATCGGGGGTGAGGTGTGATGCCGTTCAAGGTGCTCACCTCGCGGATGGTCGAGGCCCAGGTGATGCCCGGCCAGACCCTGTTCAGCCAGCGTGGCGCGATGCTCGCCTACCGCGGGGACGTCCACTTCACCCCCAGCATCACCGGCGGCCAGGGCGGGCTGCGGGGGATGATCGGGCGGCGGGTCGCCAATGAGGCCACCCCGCTGATGACCGTCGAGGGCCAGGGCACGGTGATGTTCGGGCACGGCGGCCACCACGTCCATGTGATCGACCTGGTCGGCGACACCCTCTATGTGGAGTCGGACCGGCTGCTGGCCTTCGACGGCTCGCTGCGCCAGGGCACGATGTTCCTGGGCTCCCAGGGCGGGGTGATGGGCATGGTGCGCGGCCAGGTCACCGGCCAGGGGCTGTTCACCACCACCCTGGAGGGGCACGGCTCCGCGGCGGTCCTGGCGCACGGCGGGGTGCTGGAGCTGCCGATCGTCCCGGGACGTCCGGTGCATGTCGATCCGCAAGCCTATGTCGCCCACCGGGGTGATGTTCGCAATAAGCTCTCGACGGCGATCGGCTGGCGCGAAATGGTGGGCCGCGGCTCGGGGGAGGCGTTCCAACTGGAGCTGTCCGGCACCGGCATGGTCTACGTCCAGGCATCGGAGGAGAAGCTGTGAACGGCCCCGTCATCCATGACGTCTGGACGCTGCCCGTCGACGACAACATCAATCCGTACGCCTTCAGCGTGGATCTGAACGGCCAGTGGTTCCTGCAGAAGGGGAAGATGATCGCCTACTACGGGCAGATCGACTTCCAGGGCGTCGGACTCGGCCACCTCGACCACCTCATCGCCCACAGCTTCCACTCCCCGCTGCACGCGGCGGACTGGGTGGTGGCCGAGGGCCAGGGCAGGATGGTGCTCGCGGACCGCGCCTTCGACGTCAACTCCTACGACCTGGACGACGGCAACCTCTCCATCCGGTCCGGCAATCTGCTCGCCTTCCAGCCCTCGCTGTCCCTGAAGCAGTCCATCGTCCCGGGCTTCCTGACCCTCCTCGGCACGGGCAAGTTCGTGGCCGCCTCCAACGGGCCCGTGGTCTTCATGGAGCCGCCGATCCGGGTGGATCCGCAGGCGCTGGTCGGCTGGGCGGACTGTCCGACGCCGTGCCACCACTACGACCACCAGTATCTGCGCGGCTTCCTCGGGGCCGTCCGGTCGCGTACGGGCATCGGGGGCGCTTCGGGCGAGGAGCACCAATTCGAGTTCGTGGGCGCGGGGACCGTACTGCTCCAGTCCACGGAGGAGGTCGTCGCCGAGATATCGGTCGGCGAGACGGGGGGTACCGGTTCGTGAGCGCGAAGGTGCGGAGTGTAACGTCGAACAGGTGACCTCTAGCCCGATACATCCATTGGTTCGGAATTCAACTTCTATAGGTAGAATACATCCCATGGAGACCGAGAACGGCACGCGCTGGCTCAGCGACGAGGAACAGCGCGCCTGGCGCACCCATCTGGACGTCAGCCGGCTGCTGACCTACCAGCTCGAAAAGGACCTGCAGCCGTTCGGCCTGACCATGAACGACTACGAGATCCTGGTCAACCTCTCGGAGTCGGAGGACCACCGGATGCGGATGAGCGATCTCGCCTCCGCGACCCTGCAGTCCAAGAGCCGGCTGTCGCACCAGATCACCCGGATGGAGAACGCCGGCCTGGTCCGCCGCGAGAACTGCGAATCGGACCGGCGGGGGCTGTACGCCGTGCTGACCGAGCACGGCTGGGACACCATGCGCAAGGTCGCCCCCCATCATGTGGCGTCCGTGCGCAGGCACTTCATCGATCTGCTCGCGGCGGAGGACCTCAAGGCGCTGCACGGATCGCTGGCGCCCGTCGCGGAGCATCTGCGCACCCAGCGGGGCCGGGTCTAAGGGGCCCGTAGGCCGGACCGGCCGCACGGCCTACGTCGGCAGCACGACCTACGTCGGCAGCCGCAGCTCGAACAGGGCGCCGCCCTCGGGGGCCGCCCGGACGGTCAGCGTGCCGCCGTGGCGCACCGCCACGTCCCGCGCGATGGCGAGGCCGAGTCCGGCCCCGCCATCGTCGCGGCTGCGGGCGTCGTCGAGCCGTACGAACCGCTCGAAGATCCGCTCCCGCTCGGCCTCGGGCACCCCCGCGCCGTCGTCCGCGACCTCCAGCACGGCCCACCGGCCCTCCTCGCGCACCGCCACCCGCACCCCGCTCCGGGCGTGCCGCTGGGCGTTGTCGACCAGATTGCCCAGCACCTGGGCCAGCTGCCCGCGCGAGCCCTCCACCGCGACCGGCGCCGCCTCGTCCCGTACCGGCACCCGGTCCGCCACCCGCTGGGCCAGTTCCTCGCGCACCAGGGCGTCCAGCGCCACCGGCGTCCCTCCGGCGGGCCGCTCCCCCGCGTCCAGCCGGGCCAGCAGCAGCAGATCGGCCGCGAGCCGCTGGAGCCGCACCACGTCCGCCACCGCGCCGTCCAGGTCCAGCAGCTCCGGATGGGCGGCGCCCACCTCCAGCTGGGTGCGGAGCGAGGCCACCGGGGAGCGCAGCTCATGGGAGGCGTCGGCCACGAAGGCCCGCTGCCGCTCCACGGACGCCTCCAGCGCCGTGAGCGTCTCGTTGGTGGTCCGGGCCAGCCGCGCCACCTCGTCGTGCGACCCCGGCTCGGGCACCCGCCGGGCCAGGTCCGTGCTCGCCGTGATGGCGGCCATCTCGCGCCGGATGCCCTCCACGGGCCGCAGCGCGCGCCGGGTCACCAGCCAGGTCACGGCCGCCACGACCAGCAGCAGCAGCGGCAGCCCGAGCAGCATCGCGTCCCGCACCGTGGTGACCGCGCCGCGTTCGGTGGCCAGCGGGGCGCCCGCGTAGACGGTGACGTCCTCGCCGGAGGTGTCGGTGGCCTCCACGGCCGCCCAGACGTAGTCCGCGGTCTCCCCGTCGACACGGGCGGAGCCGTCGCTGTACTCCTCCCCGGCGGAGACCTTTCCGGCGGACCGGTCGTCATCGTCGGTGTCGTCGTCGCTCTCAGGGGCGGGCACCACGGGCCGCACGGACGCGCTCCCGGTGCCCTTCACGGCCTCCAGGTCCTCGCTGACCGCCCGCACCCGGCCGTCCTCGTCCACGACCTGCACCGGGACGCTCTCGTCCAGCTTCAGCGACCCGTAGCCCGCCCCGGCGGCTATCTTCGACGCCACCTCCCGCGCGTCCACCTGGGCCTTCAGCCGCGCCTGGTCCCCCAGATCGGCGCCCAGCACCCGCAGCAGCGCGATCCCCGCCGCCACCAGGGCCACCGCCACCACCAGGGTCGCCCCGAGCGCGGCCCGTGCCCGTACCGAACCGAACACCTTACGCACGGAGCCGGTACCCCGCTCCCCGTACGGTCTCGATGAGCCCCGCGCCCAACTTGCGGCGCAGGGCGCTCACATACACCTCGACGATGTTGGGGTCGCCGTCGTAGGCGAAGTCCCACACATGCTCCAGGATGTCCGGCTTGGAGACGACGTCCCCCGCCCGCGTCGCCAACTGCTCCAGCACGGAGAACTCCTTGGCGGTCAGCGGCACCTCCCGGCCGTCCCGCTCCACCCGGCGCGCGCCCCGGTCCACCGTGAGCGGTCCCACCCGCACCACGGGCGAGGCCCCGGGGCCGCGCCGCCGCAGCAGCGCCCGAATCCGCGCCACCAGCACCACATACGAGAACGGCTTGGTCAGATAGTCGTCCGCCCCGGTGTCGAGCCCCTCCGCCTCGTCGTACTCGCCGTCCTTGGCGGTGAGCATCAGGATCGGGACGTCGTGCCCGGCCGCCCGGAGCGCCCCGCACACGCGGTAGCCGTTCAGCCCCGGCAGCATGATGTCGAGGACGACGAGGTCGTACACCCCCTCCTGCGCACGGTGCAGCCCCTCCCGGCCGTCGTGCGCCACATCGACGGCGAACCCCTCCGCCCGCAGCCCCTTGGCCAGCGACAGGGCCAGCCGCCGCTCGTCCTCCACGATCAGCAAACGCATGCGGCCAGCGTCGCAGAGCGAACCTGAAGATCTCTTCAGGCGGCTTCAGGTGGGCTTCAGCATCGATCGGCCAGGGTGGTTGGCGTCCGAACACGAATGGGGAGGAACCCACATGAAGCGCAACATCGTCATCGCGTCCGTCGCCGCGGCCGCCCTGATCACCGGCGGTACGGCCGTCGCCGTGGCGGGCACCCAGTCCTCGTCCCCCGCCTCCCGGACGACCGGCGCAACCGCCGCGACCACCGCCCGCGCGTCCTTGACCGACGCCGCCCATGCCGCGCTGAAGGCCGTCCCGGGCACGCTGGACTCCATCGACCGGGACCACGGCCGCTGGGAGGCGGACGTCCTGGGCAAGGACGGCAGGTGGCACGAGGTCACGCTGGACGCCGACGGCAAGGTGATCGACCAGCGGGTGGACCGGGACGACGACAACGACCCCGAGGACGCCGCCGAGGCCAGGGCCCTGCGGAACGCCGACGTCTCGGCCGTCGAGGCGGCCCGGAAGGCCGCGTCCAGGGGCACGGTGACCTCCGTGGAGTTCGACGGCGACCACACCCCGGTGTGGGAGGTCGAGACCGTCAAGAACCACAAGGAGCGCGACCTGAACGTCGACCCGCGGTCCGGCAAGGTCACCCAGGCCCCGGCCGACGACGACCACGGCGACGACCACGGCGACGACGACAGCGGCGACGACGACTGACCGGGCGTCGGCCGAGAGGGGGAGCGGGGGTGAGCCCCCGCTCCATCACCCCTGTCCGGTCACCCCTGTTCGGTCACCGCCGCCACCAGCTCGTCCGCCGCCGTGTACGGGTCCAACTCGCCCGCGACGACCCGCTCGGCGAGCGCGCCCAGGCGGCGGTCGCCGTGCAGATCGCCGATCCGCTCCCGCAGCGCGGTCACCGCGATCGTCTCGACCTCGCCCGCCGCCCGCCGCATCCGGCGCTCCGCGAGCACACCGTGCTCCTCCATCCACGCACGATGCTTCTCCAGCGCCTCGACGACCTCCTCGATCCCCTCGCCGCGCGCCGCCACGGTCTTCACGATCGGCGGCCGCCAGTCGCCCGGCGACCGCGACTCGCCCAGGCCCAGCATGTGGTTGAGCTCGCGGGCCGTGGCGTCGGCGCCCTCCCGGTCGGCCTTGTTGACCACGTACACATCGCCGATCTCCAGGATCCCGGCCTTGGCCGCCTGGATCCCGTCGCCCATCCCCGGCGCGAGCAGCAGCACGCTGGTGTCGGCCTGGGCGGCGATCTCGACCTCGGACTGGCCGACGCCCACCGTCTCCACCAGGATCACGTCGCAGCCGGCCGCGTCCAGCACCCGGATGGCCTGCGGGGCGGCCCAGGCGAGCCCGCCGAGGTGGCCGCGGGTGGCCATGGAGCGGATGTAGACACCGGGGTCGGAGGCGTGCTCCGACATCCGTACCCGGTCGCCGAGGAGCGCCCCGCCGGAGAACGGCGAGGAGGGGTCCACGGCGAGCACGCCCACCCGCTTGCCCGCCCGCCGGTAGGCGGAGACGAGCGCGGAGGTCGACGTGGACTTGCCGACCCCCGGCGAGCCGGTCACCCCTACCACATACGCGCCCCCGGCCAGCGGAGCGAGCGCGGCCATCACCTCGCGCAGCTGCGGCGAGGCGCCCTCGACCAGCGAGATCAGCCGGGCGACCGCACGCGGCCGCCCCTGCCGTGCCTGCTCCACCAGCGTGGGCACATCAGCCATGGGGGCCGTACTCCTCACTCGCTCGAGCACAATCGCTTGATCACAATCGCCTGACCGCGACGGAAACCGGATTCCCGCGCGGGGGCCGTCCGCTTCCCGTCTACTTCCCCGCCGGCACCCGCAGGATCAGCGCGTCGCCCTGCCCGCCGCCACCGCACAGCGCCGCCGCGCCGGTGCCGCCGCCGCGCCGCCGCAGCTCCAGCGCCAGATGCAGCGCGATGCGCGCGCCGGACATGCCGATGGGGTGGCCGAGGGCGATCGCGCCCCCATTCACATTCACCTTTTCGGGGGAGACGCCCAGGTCCTTCATTGACTGCACGGCGACCGCGGCGAACGCCTCGTTGATCTCGATGAGATCGAGGTCGTCCACCGTCAGCCCGTCCTTGCCCAGGGCGTGCGCGATCGCGTTGGACGGCTGCGACTGGAGGGAGTTGTCGGGTCCCGCCACATTTCCGTGGGCGCCGATCTCGGCGATCCACTCCAGCCCGAGCTCCTCGGCCTTCGCCTTGCTCATCACGACGACCGCGGCGGCACCGTCCGAGATCTGCGACGACGTGCCCGCGGTGATCGTCCCGTCCTTGGTGAACGCGGGCCTCAGCCGGGCCAGCAGCTCCGCGGTGGTCTCGCCGCGGATGCCCTCGTCCTTGTCGAAGACCACCGGCTCGCCCTTGCGCTGCGGGATCTCCACCGGGGTGATCTCGGCGTCGAAGAGGCCGTTCTTCTGCGCGGCGGCGGCCCGCTGGTGGGACTGGGCCGCGAACTCGTCCTGCTCGGGGCGCTGGATGCCCAGCCGGGTGTTGTGCTTCTCGGTGGACTCGCCCATGGCGATGTGCTCGAAGGCGTCCGTCAGCCCGTCGTACGCCATCGCGTCGAGCATCTCGACCGCGCCGTACTTGTACCCCTCACGGGACTTGGGCAGCAGATGGGGGGCGTTGGTCATGGACTCCTGGCCGCCCGCGACCACGATGTCGAACTCACCGGCGCGGATCAGCTGGTCGGCCAGGGCGATCGCGTCCAGCCCGGAGAGGCAGACCTTGTTGATCGTGAGGGCGGGCACGCTCATCGGGATACCGGCCTTGACCGCCGCCTGACGTGCGGGGATCTGCCCGGTGCCGGCCTGGAGCACCTGCCCCATGATCACGTACTGCACCTGCTCGGCACCGACCCCGGCCCGCTCCAGCGCGGCCTTGATCGCGATCCCGCCCAGGTCCGCGCCGGAGAACGAGCGCAGACTGCCGAGAAGCCGTCCCATGGGCGTGCGCGCGCCCGCCACCATCACAGAAGTCGTACGAGTCATTGGTGCGTCCCCTTCACGAGGAGAAGGAAGTTAACGAGGGTTATCGTCAATGTACTGACGAGTACCCGCGCGGTCACCGGCCCATCGGTGTGATCGCGCGCACGTTGCGTAACCGACCGTACGGCGGTGCACTGTTCCCATGCTGACGAGAATCGACCACATCGGGATCGCCTGTTCCGACCTCGACAAGACTGTCGAGTTCTACCGTGCCACGTACGGCTTCGAGGTGTTCCACTCCGAGATCAACGAGGAGCAGGGCGTCCGCGAGGCCATGCTCAAGATCAATGAGACCTCCGACGGCGGGGCCTCCTACCTGCAGCTTCTCGAGCCGATCCGGGAGGACTCAGCGGTCGGCAAGTGGATGGCCAAGAACGGTGAGGGGGTCCACCACATCGCCTTCGGCACCGCCGACGTCGACACCGACTCCGAGGCCATCCGCGACAAGGGCGTCCGGGTCCTCTACGAGCAGCCCCGCCGTGGCTCGATGGACTCCCGGATCACTTTCCTCCACCCCAAGGACTGTCACGGTGTGCTGACCGAGCTCGTCACCGCCGCGGACCCCGCCGCGCACAAGGACTGAAGAGGATCACTGAAGCGGACCACTGACCTACCCCTTCCCCGGCCGGTAGAGTGCTGCATCGGCCGGGGTACGGAAACGGAGAGGGTTCGGGGTCCGGCCCGGGCTTCGCCGATGATCTGACACCATTTCTCGGAAGGGCCAGCTCCGGTCCGACCCGGCACGCACCTCGCCTGGTCGGTACCGCAAGGGAACCCGTCGACGGACCCCGCGGCACCGCAAGGGACCACGGGAACCCGGAGGGTTACGGAGCGGCCGCCAATGCGACCAGGGGACGGATGGGACCGCGCAGTGCGGGGCTACGACCGCTACGAGCCTGACGATCAGCTCTCGAAGTTCGAGGCCGAGATGGAGCGGCTGAAGACCGAGCGGGAGAAGGCCGTCCAGCACGCCGACGACCTCGGCTACCAAGTCGAGGTGCTGCGCGCCAAGCTGCATGAGGCGCGCCGTAATCTGGCGGCCCGCCCCGCCTACGACAACAGCGCCAACGCGGGCTACCAGGCTGAGCAGTTGCTGCGGGACGCGCAGCTCCAGGCGGACCAGCTGCGCGCCAACGCCGAGCGGGAGCTGCGCGAGACCCGGGCCCAGACCCAGCGGCTGCTGCAGGAGCAGGCCGAGCGGCAGTCCCGGCTCGAGGCCGAGCTGCACGCCGAGGCCGTGGCCCGGCGCCAGCGGCTGGACCAGGAGCTGGCCGAGCGCCGCTCCACCGTCGAGTCCCACGTCAACGAGAACGTGGCCTGGGCCGAGCAGCTGCGGGCCCGTACCGAGGCGCAGGCCCGCCGGCTCATGGACGAGTCCCGGACGGAGGCCGAGCACGCCCTGGCCGAGGCCCGCGCCGAGGCCCAGCGGATGACCGAACAGGCGCGCCAGCGGCTGGGGTCGGAGGCGGAGGCCGCCCGTGCCGAGGCCGAGGCGATCCTGCGCCGGGCCCGTACCGACGCCGAGCGGCTGCTGACCAACGCCGGCACCCAGGCCCAGGAGGCCACCGACCACGCCGAGCAGCTGCGCACCTCCACCGCCAGCGAGGCGGACCAGGCCCGCCGTGCCGCGGTCGAGCAGACCCGCGCCGCCGAGCAGCGGATGCACGAGGCCGAGCAGGCGCTGCGGGAGGCGCGCAGCGAGGCCGAGAAGGTGGTCACCGAGGCCAAGGACGCGGCGGCCAAGCGGCTCACGGCCGCCGAGTCGGACAACGAGACGCGCACCCGTACCGCCAAGGCGGAGGTCGCCCGGCTGGTCGGCGAGGCCACCAAGGAGGCCGAGCGGCTGCGGGCCGAGGCCGAGCAGCTGCGGGACGACGCCCGCGCCGAGGCCGACCGGATGGTCGCCGAGGCGGGCGACGACGCCCGCGCCAGGGTCGCCGAGGACTCCGCGGCCCAGCTGGCCAAGGCGGCCCGGAGCGCCGAGGAGGTGCTGACCCGCGCCGCGGAGAAGGCGCAGAGCACCACCAAGGCGGCCACCGACGAGGCGGAGCGGATCCGGCGCGAGGCCGAGGACGAGGCCGACCGGCTGCGGGCCGAGGCGCACGACACCGCCGAGCAGCTCAAGGGCACGGCCAAGGACGACACCAAGGAGTACCGCGCCAAGACCGTCGAGCTGCAGGAGGAGGCCCGCCGGCTGCGCGGCGAGGCCGAGCAGCTGAAGTCGGAGGCGGCCGCCGAGGGCGAGCGGGTCCGGGCCGAGGCGCGCCGTGAGGCGGTCCAGCAGATCGAGGAGGCGGCCAGCACCGCCGAGGACCTGCTGACCAAGGCCAAGGCCGACGCCGAGGAGACCCGCTCCGGTGCCACCGCCGAGAGCGAGCGGGTGCGCACCGAGGCCATCGAGCGGGCCAACGCGCTGCGCCGGCAGGCCGATGAGCTGCTGAAGCGGGCCCGTGGCGAGGCCGAGGAGCTGGTGACCTCGGCCGAGGAGCAGGCCGAGCGGGTCAAGTCGGAGGCGGCCACCGCGGCCGAGGAGCTGCGCGAGGAGGCCGAGCGGGCCGCCGAGGACCGCCGCGCCGAGGCCGAGGGCGAGCTCAACCGGCTGCACCAGGAGGCCGAGCAGCGGCTCTCCTCCGCCGACCAGGCGCTGCGGGACGCCCGCGAAGAGGCGGAGCGGCTGCGCAAGGAGACCGCCGAGGAGACCGAGCGGCAGCGCACCGAGTCCGCCGAGCGGCTGAACGGCCTGCGCCAGCAGGCCGAGGACGAGGCCGCCCGGCTGCGCGACGAGGCCGCCGCGGATGCGTCGAACGCGCGCGCCGAGGGCGAGTCGGTGGCCGTACGGCTGCGCGGCGAGGCCGCCGCGGAGGCCGAGCGGCTGCGCTCGGAGGCCCAGGAGACGGCCGACCGGGTGCGCGCCGAGGCGGCGAGCGCCGCCGAGCGGATCGGCACCGAGGCCGCCGAGGCCCTGGCCGCCGCCCAGGAGGAGGCGGCCCGCCGCCGCCGCGAGGCCGAGGAGCTGCTCGCCGACGCCCGCGAGGAGGCGCAGGCGGAGCGTACGGCGGCGCGGGAGCAGAGCGAGGAGCTGCTGGCCGCCGCCCGGAACCGGGTCGCCGAGGCACAGGCCGAGGCACAGCGGCTGGTCGAGGAGGCCGAGCGGCGCTCGGCCGACCTGGTGGCCGCCGCCGAGCAGACCGCCCAGCAGGTGCGGGACTCGGTCGCCGGGCTGCACGAGCAGGCCGAGCAGGAGATCACCGCGCTGCGCGGCACCGCCGAGCACGCCGCGCAGCGGGTGCGCGACGAGGCGCAGGCCGAGGCCGACCGGGTCCGCGCGGACGCCTACGCGGAGCGGGAGCGCGCCTCGCAGGACGCCACCCGGGTGCGGCGGGAGGCCACGGAGGAGTCCGAGGCCGCCAAGTCGCTCGCGGAGCGCACGGTCGCGGAGGCGATCGCCGAGTCGGAGCGGCTGACCGAGCGGGCCCGCGAGGAGGCGAACCGGCGCCGCGCGGATGCCGCCGAGCAGGCGGACCGGCTGGTCACCGAGGCCACCCACGAGGCCGAGCGGCTGCGCGCCGAGGCCAACGAGACGCTCGACGACGCGCGGCGCTCGGCCAACAAGTCCCGTGCCGAGGCCGCCGAGCAGGCCGATACGCTCGTCAGCGGCGCCACCGAGGAGGCCCAGCGGCTGGTCTCGGAGGCCACCACACGGGCGCAGGCGCTGCGTACGGAGGCGTCCGACGCGCGGGCGACCGCGGAGCAGGACGCGGCCCGCACCCGGGCCCAGGCCCGCGGCGACGCCAACAGCATCCGCTCGGAGGCGGCCGAGCAGGCGGACCGCCTGGTCACCGAGGCCCGGAACGAGGCCGACCGGCTGCACGCGGAGGCGAGCGGCGAGGCGGAGCGGCTGCGCGGCGAGGCCGCGGAGACCGTCGGTTCGGCACAGCAGCACGCGGCGCGCACCCGCGCCGAGGCCGAGCGGGTCGAGACCGAGGCGGCGGCCGAGGCGGAGCGGATCCGCAACGAGGCGCAGGCCGAGTCGGACCGGCTGATCGACCGGGCGCGCGAGGACGCCAACAAGCGGCGTTCGGACGCCGCCGAGCAGGCCGACCGGCTGATCACCGAGTCCTCGGCGGAGGCCGAGCGGCTCACCTCCGAGGCGCGGGAGGCCGCGCTGCGCGCGGCGACCGCGGCCGAGGAGCAGGCGGACACCATGGTGGGCGTGGCCCGCCATGAGGCGGACCGGCTGGTCTCCGAGGCCACGGCCGAGTCCAACGCCATGGTGGAGAAGGCCCGTACGGACTCCGACACCATGCTGGGCGAGGCCCGGGGCGACGCCACGGCCATCCGGGAGCGCGCCGAGGAGCTGCGCACCCGTACCGAGGCCGAGGTCGAGGAGTTGCACGAGCGGGCCCGCCGGGAGTCCGCGGAGCAGATGAAGTCCACCGGCGAGCGGGTGGACAAGCTGGTCGCGGCGGCCACCGCGCAGCTGATGAAGGCCGAGGAGAAGGCCAAGTCACTGGTCGCGGAGGCGGAAACCGAAGCGAGCCGGGTGCGGATCGCGGCGGTGAAGAAGGCCGAGGGTCTGTTGAAGGAGGCCGAGCAGAAGAAGTCCGAGGCCGAGCGGGAGGCGAACCGGCTCCGGACCCAGGCCACGGACGAGGCGCAGCAGATCGTGGACGAGGGCAAGCGCGAACTGGAATTGCTCAAGCGCCGCCGCGAGGACATCAACGCGGAGATCTCCCGTGTCCAGGACGTCCTCGAGGCGTTGGAATCCTTCGAGACCCCCGCGTCGGGTGGCGCGGGCGGCAAGGAGAACGGCCAAGTCAAGACAGCGGCGGGTGCGGGTGCGACGAGGAGTGGAAAGCGGTCGGAGGGGTAACCGTATCCGGGGGGACGAGTCTCAGCTGTGCCTATCGAGGTTTCGCTTAAGTCTCGCGTCGGTTTCGCGTAAGTCTCGCGTCAGGCTGCGTCCATCACGGCATGTCCGTATCATCCCGACGAGTGACGGGGTCTCCGTCTTACTGCCACTCAAAAGGCTGGACATTCTGCAGATCAAACAGACGTTGACTCGATGACACGCCGTTCGGCCCCCTAGGATTCCCTCTATCACCTCACCGGTCTCTTTCGACAGGAACCCCATGAGCGACACTTCCTCCCCCTTCGGCTTCGAGCTCGTGCGGCGTGGGTACGACCGCGGTCAGGTGGACGACCGCATTTCCAAGCTCGTCGCCGATCGTGACAGTGCACTGGCCCGTATCACCTCTCTGGAAAAGCGCATCGAGGAGCTGCACCTCGAGACGCAGAACGCTCAGGCCCAGATCAACGATTCGGAGCCGTCCTACGCGGGGCTCGGCGCCCGGGTCGAGAAGATCCTCCGTCTCGCCGAGGAAGAGGCGAAGGATCTGCGCGAGGAGGCTCGCCGCGCCGCCGAACAGCACCGTGAGCTGGCCGAGTCGGCCGCCCAGCAGGTCCGCAACGACGCCGAGTCGTTCGCCGCCGACCGCAAGTCCAAGGCCGAGGACGAGGGCGCGCGGATCGTCGAGAAGGCGAAGGGCGAGGCGGCCACGCTGCGCCAGGAGGCGCAGAAGGACGCGCAGTCCAAGCGCGAGGAGGCGGACTCCCTCTTCGAGGAGACCCGCGCCAAGGCCGCGCAGGCCGCCGCCGACTTCGAGACCAACCTCGCCAAGCGCCGCGAGCAGTCCGAGCGCGACCTGGCCTCGCGTCAGGCCAAGGCCGAGAAGCGGCTCGCGGAGATCGAGCACCGCGCCGAGCAGCTGCGCCTGGAGGCCGAGAAGCTGCGCACCGACGCCGAGCGCCGCGCCCGCCAGACGGTGGAGACCGCGCAGCGCCAGGCCGAGGACATCGTGGCCGACGCCAACGCCAAGGCGGACCGCATCCGCAGCGAATCCGAGCGCGAGCTCGCGGCCCTCACCAACCGCCGCGACAGCATCAACGCCCAGCTGACCAACGTCCGCGAGATGCTGGCCACGCTGACCGGCGCGGCGGTGGCCGCGGCCGGTGCCCCGGGCGAGGACGAGGCGGCCACCCGCGGCGTCCCGGCCCAGCAGTCCCGGTGACCCTCGGTCACACCGGAGCGCCCGATGCCCCGCGCCGCCCAAGCGGCGCGGGGCACGCGCATGTTATGGGCCACGATCGCCTTCCCGGCCAGGCCGACTATGGCCTTGCGGCCGCGCCCCGACGCGAAGAGTTTTAGGACCGGGGCAACCCGCCCTCCCCGGGGCGCGACACGGACAACCAGCCCCTCCGGGCGACCAATCCAGCGGCCCTCCGGTCGAACAATCCGTCCCCTCCGGGCAAACAATCCGTCCCCCCAGAGGAACACCCCAGCCCCTCCAGAGGAACAATCCAGCCCTCCAGAGGAACAACCCAGCCCTCCAGAGGAACAACCCAGCCTTCCAGGGGAACAATCCAGCCCCTCCGGCGATTGAGGAGCGGGGGTCCGGGGGCGGAGCCCCCGGCGGGGCCGGGCGGGGCCCGGTTTCGGGGAGGGGCGGGGTGGGGCAGGCAACCCCCCGTGACCGACCGCACCCTCAAAACCCTCGGCTTCGCCGACATCCCCGCCCAACAACCCCTCACCTACCCCGGCCGCCCCATCACCCACCCCACCCTCCTCACCACCGGCGAGCTCTGGGACCTCACCCCCACCCCAGGCCCCCTGGGCACCTGGACGGTCAGCCCACGCCCCGACAGCCCCGACAGCCCCGACAACAACGAAGCCCCCCAAGAGCCGCTGGACACCGTCCTCACCCACCTCGGCCACCCCCCAACCCCCCACCGCCACCCCGTCATCGCGGTCGGCTCCAACGCCTCCCCCGCCCAGCTCCACCACAAGCTGTCCCGCCCCGGCCACCCGGCCGCCGTCCCCATGGTCCCGGTCGACGTACACGGCATCGCGGTCGGCTGCTCGGCCCACATCGGCCGGTACGGCTACGTGGCCTCCGCCCCGTACACGGCGCCCGGCGCCCGTACCCCGCTCGTCATCAGCTGGCTGGACGCCGAGCAGCTGGCGGCCGTGGACGCCACCGAGTACCCCAACTACCGCCGCGTCCTGCTGCCCGGCAGCCAGTACCCGATGGTCATGCCGTCCGGCGAGCGGCTCCGCGGCGCGTACCTCTACGTCGGCGAGCGCGGAGTGCTGATGTCCCCGGACGGCACCGAACGCCCCCTCCCCGGCGGCGGCGACCAGAGCGCCCTGCTCACCCGCCTGCTCGCCGGCTCACCACGGCTGCGCGCACTCCTCGGCCCGGACCCCCGCGCCTGGGTCACCCGCGCGGGCGCCGACCCCGCCGTACGCGGAACCGGCACCCGGATCTTCCAGGAGGAGGGCTGGGCGCTGCCGCAGCCCGACCTCCTCCGCTGCCCGGAAGACGGGCAGCACGGCGGCCCCGGCGAGTGCGGCGGCCCCGGCGAGTGCGGCGGCCCCGGCGAGTGCGGCGGCCCCAAGAGTTACGATGCCCTCTCATCTCCCGAGTAACGGGAACCGTCAAGACGCCGTTAGGCTCCTAAGCCTCATCGGGGGCGAGCACGCCCGACCCATGCTCATGAGGGGCGGAGAATGATCGAGGCAGTCGGTCTGACGAAGCGCTACGGCGCCAAGACGGCCGTGTACAACCTGTCCTTCCAGGTGAGGCCAGGCGCCGTCACCGGCTTTCTCGGACCCAACGGGTCGGGCAAGTCCACCACCATGCGGATGATCCTGGGCCTCGACGAGCCCACCGCCGGCCATGTCACGGTCGGCGGCTACCCGTTCCGCAAACTCCCCAACGCCCCCCGCCAGGTGGGCGCGCTGCTCGACGCCAAGGCGGTGCACGGCGGCCGCAGCGCCCGCCAGCACCTGCTCTGCCTGGCCCAGCTGTCCGGCATCCCGGCCCGCCGGGTGGACGAGGTGCTGGGCGTGGTGGGCCTCCAGAACGTGGCGCGCAAGCGCTCCAAGGGCTTCTCGCTCGGCATGGGCCAGCGCCTGGGCATCGCGGCCGCCCTCCTCGGCGACCCGCAGGTGCTGCTCTTCGACGAGCCGGTCAACGGCCTGGACCCCGAGGGCATCCTCTGGGTCCGCAACTTCATGAAGCAGCTGGCCTCCGAGGGCCGCACCGTCTTCGTCTCCAGCCATCTGATGAGTGAGATGGCGCTCACCGCCGACCATCTGATCGTGATCGGGCGCGGGCAGCTGCTCGCCGATATGAGCGTCAAGGACTTCATCTCCTACAACTCCGCGGACTTCGCTCGCGTCCGCACCCCCGAGGGCGACCCGGGGCAGCGCGAGAAGCTGACCGCCGCGCTGAGCGAGGCGGGCGGCCAGGTGCTGCCGGAGCAGGACGGCGCGCTGCGGGTGACCGGGCTGCCGCTGCCGCGCATCAGCGATCTGGCGCATGGCGCGGACGTCCGGCTGTGGGAGCTCTCCCCGCACCAGGCGTCGCTGGAAGAGGCGTACATGCGGATGACTCAGGGCGCGGTGGACTACCGCTCGACCACCGACGAGCGCGCCGCACTGCAGCAGCAGATGCCGGGCGCGGTGCCGCAGGGCGGACCGTACGGCTATGCGCCGGGCGCCCCGGCACAGCAGGTGGGCTTCCCGCCGGGGACCATGCTGCCGGGCTACGCCGAACCCCCGGCCCCGCCACACCAGCACGCCCCGGGCGCCCCGCACACCCCGGGCGCCCCGATGCCCACCGCACCGGCGGCTCCCTCGATGCCGCCCACCGCTCCCCCGGCTCAGCCGCCCGCGGCGCCGTCCGCCCCCGCCGATCTGACCAAGAGCGACACCGAGGACGCCCGATGACCACCCCGTACCAGCAGCAGTACCAGGCGCCCGTCCCCCCGCAAGGCCCCCCGCAGGGCGGTCCTCCGCAGATGCCACCACAGATGCCGCCGCAGGCGGCCCCGCACCAGCCGGTGCCCTCCGGGCCTCCGTCGCAGCCGTACGCCGGTGTCGGCCCGTACACCTCGCCGATCCCGGTCCGCCAGACCCACCTCGGCAATGCCCTCGCCTCCGAGTGGACCAAGATCAAGTCGGTGCGCTCCACGATCTGGACGCTGAGCGTGATGGTCGGGCTGGTGGCCGGGATCGGCCTCCTGGTGTCGGCGAGCACCAGCGACAGCGACTACCAGACCGTCCCCACCACCCTCCCCGGGTTCTTCGGCACCCTGCTCGGCCAGCTGTGCATCGTCACCCTCGGGGTGCTCGTGATCACCTCCGAGTACGGCACCGGGATGATCCGGACCACCCTCACCGCCTCCCCGCAGCGCTCCCGGGTGCTCACCGCCAAGGCGCTGGTGTTCTTCACCCTCTCGTTCACCACCACGACCCTCGCGCTCGCGCTGGTGGCCTTCGCCAGTACCGGGATGCACAGCGGTCCGGGTGTCCAGGAGCCGACGAGTGACCAGCTCCTGGGCTCGACGGTCGGCGCGGGGCTCTATGTGTCGCTGCTGGGGCTGCTCTCGCTGGCCGTCGGCTCCATGCTGCGGCACTCCGCGGGCGCGATCACCGCGATGCTCGGTGTGGTGCTGCTCCCGGCCATCCTCCCCGCGTTCCTGATGATGTCGGACAGCCTCCGCGAGCTGGGGGAGAAGATGCAGGAGTACTCCTCGCCCCAGGCGCTCGCCTCCCTCTTCCGGATCGACGAGAGCCTGAACAGCGGCTGGCCCCAGCTGTGGGGACTGGCCGGAGTCACGGCGGCAGCGATGATCGCCGCCTATGTGCTGCTGGAGAAGCGCGACGTGTAGGGCTCGCGGGATGTAAGGCTCGTGGGGCCGGCCCGCACCGGATACGTGGCGCCTGAGCCGGATACGCGGCGCCCGAGCCCGATACGCGGCGCCCGAGCCGGACGTACCGCGCTCGAGTCAATGTCGCGGTGCGTTACGGGACCGCTGGAGCTTCGCGCTCCGGCGGTCCCGTGCGTTCCAGCATGCCTTGTGCCAGTGGCGCCGGTCGTCCGCGCCCATGTGCTGCTGCCAGGCGACCACATGCGCCACCCCCGGCGGAATCTCCTGGTCGCAGCCCGGGCAGCGGTAGTGCTTGGCGGCCGCCCCGCCGCCCACCTGCCGGACCACCCACTCCTCCCCCTGCCAGGTCTCCATGCGGTCGAGGCCATAACGGTCCGTGCTCTCGTGGCCGACGGGCTTCTCGCCGCCTCGCGAGCGGTTTCGGCGTGGAGACACGGGGCACCTCGACAGAGCTTGGAGCTAACGGGCTGTGACCAGCGTACGCGCTACGGTCACCCTCCGGGAAAGCCGTCGTCCACACCCGTCCTCTGATCATCATGAAAACTTCATGCCTGGCCGTGCCCTTGGCACGTGTCAGGCGTTAATGCCTATGGGGGGATGCCCGCGCCGGCACTTCAGCCGCGACAAGGAGGCAGGTTCACGATGGATGTGGGGGCTTTCATCCTGGCCGCTCAATTCCCAGGCCAGGGACAGGAGGAGGCGCTGCACCGGGCGGTGCGGTCGGCCGAGCTCTCCGAGGAGACCGGGCTGGACGCGGTCTGGGTCGCCGAGCACCACTTCGTTCCGTACGGCGTCTGCCCGTCCGCGGTCACCCTCGCCGCGCTGCTGCTGGGACGCACCCGCCGGATCGGCGTCGGTACGGCGGTGAGCGTACTGCCGACCGCGCATCCCGTCGCGCTGGGTGAGCAGGCGGCACTGCTCCATCTCCTCTCCGGGGGCCGGTTCACGCTGGGTGTCGGCCGCGGCGGACCCTGGGTGGACCTCGAGGTCTTCGGCTCGGGTCTGCGGGCGTACGAGCAGGGCTTCCCCGAATCGCTCGATCTGCTGCTGCGCTGGCTGCGCGAGCCCCGGGTGGGGGCGGACGGCGAGCGGTTCGCCTTCCGCGAGGTGGCGGTGGTGCCGCGCCCCGACGACGCCCTCGCCGGGCCGGTGGTGGGCGCCCCGCCGGTGGTCGTCGCCTGCACCTCGCCCACCAGTGTGCGGCTGGCCGCCGAGCGCGGGCTGCCCATGCTGCTCGGCATGCACTGCGGGGACGAGGAGAAGGCCGAGGTGGTCGGCCTGTGGCGGAAGTCCGCGCTGGCGGCGGGCCGTTCACCGGAGCACGTCGAGGCGGTGGCGGCGCGCCATGTCTCGGCCGGGGTGGTGCAGATCGCGGACACCCGCCCCGCGGCGGCCGAGATCCTGACCAAGGCGATGCCCGGCTGGCTGCGGCAGGGTCTTGAGGCGCATGTGACGGTCGACGGCCGGGAGCGCCGGATGCGCGACCCGGTGGCCTACGCGGAGCTGCTGTGCGAGCTGCACCCGGTGGGCTCGCCGCGGCTGTGCGCCGACCGGCTGGCGGCGACCGCCGAGCGCACCGGGATCCACCGGTTCGCGCTGCTGGTCGAGGGGTCGGGCGATCTGGCGGCCACGGAGGAGAACGTACGACGGCTCGGTGGTGAGGTGCTGCCGCTCCTGCGCTGATACACCTCCCCCTGGTGGAGCGGCAGCGGGACGTCCCGTCAGCAGTCGCGGAGTTCGGGTGACTGGTTGAGCAGCTGCCCCCGGACCGAGGTGAAGCGGGCGAGGCGCTCGTCGGCCGATGCGTCCATCGGGAAGACCGCCACCCGGTGACAGTTCTGGAAGGCCAGCCGCACCCCGAAGTGACGCTGCAGCGCGCCGCGTATCGCGTCGCTGGCGAGTGCGCGGAGCAGTTGACCACGTGCCTGCTCGTCGGGCGGCGGCGTCTGGTTGTCGGCGAACTCCCCGCCGTCCACCTTCAGCTGGGCCACCAGCGAGCTGATCATCTCCCATGCGTACGGTAGGGAGTTCCGGACGCAGTCGACGAAGGCCGCTTCGTCGACCTCGCCTCGCTCGGCCTGTTCGAGCAGGGCCGGTGAGACGTCGAGCGACATGGGTTCTCCTCTCGCGACCCCGCGCGCGGGGTCTCAGGGATGGGAAGGGCGGACGGCGACGCAGCGTACCCGTCCGACGACCGCCCGCTTCAACGGTAATTCGGCCACTGCGCCCGCACCAGGAGAATGGGCACACAACCAGCCATCGGCGAAGGGGTCCATCGACGGACGAATCGCGTGCGGCGGTGGTGGTCGAGTAGCGTTGCCGACCATGCGTCTCGTCATCGCCCGGTGCTCGGTGGACTACGCCGGCCGCCTCACCGCCCACCTCCCCTCGGCACCCCGTCTGATCCTGGTCAAGGCCGACGGCAGTGTGTCCATCCACGCGGACGACAGGGCCTACAAACCCCTCAACTGGATGTCTCCGCCGTGCACGCTGAAGGAAGGCGACGACGATGTGTGGACGGTCGTGAACAAGGCGGGCGAGAAGCTCATCATCACCATGGAGGAGGTCCTCCATGACTCCTCGCATGAACTCGGCGTCGACCCTGGCCTGATCAAGGACGGTGTCGAGGCCCATCTGCAGGAGCTGCTCGCCGATCGTATCGAGACACTTGGCGATGGCTGGACGCTTATTCGGCGTGAATACCCCACCGCCATCGGCCCCGTGGACATTCTCTGCCGCGACGCGGACGGGGCGACGGTCGCCGTGGAGATCAAACGCCGTGGTGAGATCGACGGTGTCGAGCAGCTCACCCGCTATCTCGAACTCCTCAACCGGGACCCGCACCTCGCCCCGGTGAAGGGCATCTTCGCCGCCCAGGAGATCAAGCCCCAGGCGCGCGTCCTCGCCACGGACCGGGGCATCGGCTGTGCGGTGCTGGACTACGACGCGCTACGGGGCATCGAGGACGACAAGCTCCGGCTCTTCTGACGCGGGACCCGCTCCGACGCGGGGGGGGCGGGGCCGCGAGGCCCCGGCCCCCTTGCCGTCGTACGACCTCACCCCCGGCCCTCGAAGCCGGGCCCCGACGAGGCGCCCGGCGAAGCCGCACAGCGGCACTTTCCCCTCCCCGCCCCTTCCCGCAGCATCGATCTGCGGCTCCGCCGCGCGGCAAGGGCTTCGCCCCTGGACCCCGAGGTCTCGGGCCGCTCCGGTGCGGGGCGTAGGGCAGAGCCCCCACCCGGGACCTCGGGCGGAGCCCCCGCCCGGGACTTGGGGCAGAACCCCGATCCGGGACCTTAGGCAGAGCCCCCATCCGGGGTCTGGGGCGGAGCCCGGGGCCGGGGTCTGGGGCGGAGCACCAGTTTCGGGGAGGGGCGGGGTGGGGGACAGTCCGCCGCAGGCGTCCGGACACCCCCGCGCCGAGCACATCACGCCACTGGCGCGGCGCGCCCCCTGGCGTGATCCGGCCCCCGTACGCCCTTCCCCCGCTACGCGACCGGCGTGGCCGTGCTCGGCGCCGTGTGGGTCGTGGGGGCGCTCGCGGTGGTGGAGGTGTCCCCGGTGGGGGTCGTGGTCGGGGACGACGTCGTGGGCGTCGGCTTGGTGGGCTCGCCGGTCGGCGTCGGCGGCCTGCTCGTCGGCGGCTTGGTCGTCGGCCGCGGGTCGGAGGTCGTGGGGTGCGAGGACGGCGGCGAGGGCGGCTGCTCGGTGTCCGAGGGCGAGCCGCTCGTGGACGACGGGCCGCTGGGCGCCGTGGAGCCGCTGGGCGAGCCGCTGCCGCTCGGCGCGGTCGGGGACGTGGACGCCTTCGGCACCCCGCTGAGGCCCGGCTGGGGGGCCTGGCTGGTGCCGCTTGTGGGCTCGTCGGCGGTCAGGCCCTTGTCGTCGTCCCGCTGACTGGCCGAACGGTCCGGCTTGACCTTGTCGGACGGGCTGTCGGAGTCGTTCCCCGAGATGCCCAGGGTCACCACGGTGCCGAGCACGGCCACCAGCAGCACACCCGCGGCCGCCGCGACCACATTGCGCCGGCCGCCGTGCATCGCCAGCCGCCGCAGACCGCCCGGCTTGCCGCCCGAGGGCCCGGCGGGGGCGGAGGCGGCGGTGGGGGCCGTGGGGGTGGCGGGGGCCGCCACGGAGGTCCGGGAGGCGGACGGGACCACCGCGGTCACCGCCGTCGTCGCCGCCGTCGTCGCCGCCGCAGTCACCGCCGTTGTCGGCGCCGTGCTGCCTATGGCGGCCATCGGCGTCGTTGTCGCCACCTTCGGGGTGACGATCGTGGTCTCGGTGTCGTCCGGCGCTCCGTCGGCCGCCGGGGGCGCCGCGTCGTCCTTACGGTTCCCACCGCTCGTCCCGAACGCCCCGGCCATCGCCGAGCCGGGCGAGCGGTCGGCGACCAGCGCCAGCGCGCGGCGGCCCGCGACCGTGCCCCGCTTGTCCGCGAGGACGCCCCGCAGCCCGATGGACGCCTCCAGTTCGGCGCGGGCCCGGTCCAGATGGCCCGTGCACAGCGCGAGGACGCCCAGCTCGTGGTGGAAGTACGCCTCGTCCGCGACCTGCCCCGCCAGCCGCGCGGCCTCCTGGCCGTGCCGCACCGCGCGCTCCCAGGCGCCCCAGTGCAGCGCCGCGGCGAGGGCGGGCGCGGCGGCGCGGCCCAGGAGTACGGCGGCGTCGGCGTGGCCCGCCTCGCGGCTGCCGATGAGCGCGGTCATCGCCGCGAGGATCGCGTCGGCCTCGGCGGCGACGCGCTCGGGGGCCACCGAGGGGTGTGCGGCCCACCAGGCGTAGTGCTGGGCGACGGTGTGCGCGCGCTCGGCGTCCTCGTCGGCGTAGCCCGCCTCCGCGAGCTGGGCGGTGACGCGCGCCGCCAGCCGGTAGTGCGATCCGGCCGGGGTGACGAGGCCGCAGCCGAGCAGTTCGCCGAGGGCCGCGTCGGCGTGGGTGTCCGCGGACAGGGCGCGCAGATGCACCTGGTGCGGGCATTCGCCGCCGAGCGCGACCGCGAAGCGCAGCGTGTCCTGAGCCGCCCCGCTCAGCCGGGCGGCGAGCAGCGCGGCGGGGGACGCCGCCTCGGCGATCGAGGGCAGCGGGATCCCGGCCTCCGGCGCGGAGGCGTCGTCGCCCTGGGCGTCGCGCCGGGCGTCCTGGTGGGCGTCGCGCCGGGCGTCCCGGTGGGCGTCCCGGTGGGCGTCACCCTCGGCGTCCCGCTGGGCGTCCCGCTGCCGCAGCAGCGCGCCCGCCTGGACGAAGCGCAGCGGCAGCCCCTCGGACTCGAACCACAGGTCCGCGGCCCAGCTCGCCTCGTCCTCGTCCAGGGGCCGTCGTGCGGCCCGCTCGAGCAGTTCGAGTCCGGCCGTACGGCTGAGCCCGGAGAGGAAGACCTCCTCCAGGTGGGAGTCGGGGGACGGCGCCGGGACATCGGGGGTGGCGGAGATCAGGAACGCGCATTCGGGGGTCGCGTCGAGGAACTCGTCCAGCGCGGCGCCGCCGAACTCGATGTCGTCGAGGACGACGACCGCGCCGATCTCCTGGACCGCCGCCAGCAGCTCCGCGCGGTCCGGCCGGTGGAGCGGGGCGCTGAGGACGGCGGCGTAGAGGTCGTGGAGGAGGTCGGTGGGGGTGCGGTGGTAGCCGGAGAGGCGTACGACACCGTCGGGCGCGAGCTGCTCGCAGTCGGAGGCGACGGCCTCCAGCAGGGTGCTGCGCCCGGCGCCGGAGGGCCCGGTGACCCGCACCGAGCGGCCGCGGGCGAGCAGCCGGGCGAGCCGGTCCCGCTCCTCGTCGCGCTCCAGCACCGGCAGCTCGGGCAGGACGGTGCCGGACGGGCGGGGCGCGGCGGCGGCGCGGCGCAGCTCGGCCCGTTCGTCGGGGTCGTGGCGCTCGGGACGGGCGGGGCGCGCACCGGGCGGGCAGGGTGCTATCTCGCTGCCGTCGACGGGGTTGACCGTCAGCAGATGGTCACCCGCGACGATGCGCGCGGTGCGGGCCGGGGAGGCGGAGGCGGAGGCGGGCGCGGAGGAAGTGGAGGAGGCGGAGGAAGCGGACGACGAGGCGGAGGAGGGCGGGGAGGCGGACGCGCCGGGCACCGGGGCGCCCAGCGGGGGCGTCGGTACGTCCCCCGTCGGCCCCGGCGGGCGCGGCGACGAGCCGTCGTCCGGGCCATCCGCCGCACGCGACGCACCGGAAGCCGCACCCGGCGCGGCCTCGTCGTGGCCGTGCTCCTGCGATCCGCGGTTCTTCGGGTCCACTGTCCTTGCCCCCCAGATGCGTGGCGTGCTCCAAGGCTCCCCGGCCTGCCTTCGCTTCTGGTCCGGTGCCGCCGTAGGGAATGTGTCCGGCGCTCACCGAACCCCGGGCCGTATCAGACGGCCTGGACCTGCTCACAGTATCCACCGCGCCGGAGGGGGCCCACGCCACCCCGGGTAACCGACCGGGTAGCCGACCGCCCCCGGGGCGGGCGGTCCCCGCCGCTCAGACACGCGGCAGGGACTCGGCCTCCAGCCCGCCTTCGATCGCGAGGATGCGGTGCAGCCGGGTGGCCACCAGCAGCCGCTGCATCTGGGGCGGCACCCCGCGCAGCACCAGCCGTCTGCCCACCCGGCCCGCGCGGCGGTGCGCACCCATGATCACCCCGAGCCCGGTGGCGTCCCAGGAGTCCAGTTCGGTGAGGTCGAGGACGAGATCCCCGCCGCCCCTGTCGACGGCGGTGTGCAGGGCCGTACGGGCGTCCGCCGCGCTCCGGACGTCCAGTCGGCCCCCGACGACCAGCTCGGCGTGGTCGCCCCTGATGTGCATATGCGCTCCCCAATACGGTGCGTCGTGTCGTCAATGCGCCATTTCTGTCTACAGAACTGACTGCCTCTCACACGAGGAAGTTGCCGTCTGTAAGCGAACCGATACCGAAATCACCCAGGAGGGTGAGTTCTGGGCCTGGCGCCGCACCAAGGCCCTCAGTAGCGGTAGAAGCCCTCGCCGCTCTTCCGGCCGATGTCCCCCGCATCGACCATCCGGCGCATGATCTCCGGCGGCGCGAACTTCTCGTCCTGCGACTCGGTGTAGATGTTGTCGGTGGCGTGCAGCAGGATGTCCACGCCGGTCAGGTCGGCCGTCGCAAGGGGTCCCATCGCATGGCCGAACCCCAGCTTGCAGGCGGTGTCGATGTCCTCGGCCGTGGCGACCCCGGACTCGTACAGCTTCGCCGCTTCCACCACGAGGGCGGAGATCAGCCGGGTGGTGACGAAACCCGCGACATCGCGGTTGACGACGATACAGGTCTTGCCGACGCCCTCCGCGAACTCCCGTGCGGCGGCCAGGGTTTCGTCGCTCGTCTTGTGCCCGCGCACCAGCTCGCACAGCCGCATCATCGGCACCGGCGAGAAGAAGTGGGTGCCGACGACCCGCTCCGGGCGCCGGGTGGCCGCGGCGATCTTGGTGATCGGGATGGCCGAGGTGTTCGAGGCCAGGATCGTGTCGTCCTTGACCAGTTCATCGAGGGTGCGGAAGATCTCCCGCTTGACCTCGATCTTCTCGAAGACCGCCTCCACCACGACATCCGCGTCGGCGGCGGCGTCCAGGTCGGTCGTGGTGGTGATCCGGCCCAGCGCCCGTTCGGCCTCCTCCGCCTCCAGCTTGCCCTTGGAGACGAACTTGTCGTACGAGGCCCGGATGGTGTCCGTGCCGCGCCGCAGCGCCTCGTCGGTCACATCGCGCAGCACCACGTCCCAGCCGGCCTGGGCCGAGACCTGCGCGATACCGGACCCCATGAGTCCGGCTCCGATGACCACGAGCTTCTTGGCCACGACACACACCCCTCTGTTCGGTAGTTTCCGTCCGTTCCGCCGGCAGTCCGTCTGATCTGTCGACAGTCCGATGTGCCGGACCTTAACGTCCGTTCACCCCCGCGGGCAGCCCCTCGTAACGCGCGTCACGGTGTGTTCTTCGCCGCATAGTTGAGGACCGTGTCGCTCAGGAGCGACTCCATGACGTCGACCTTACGGAGGGCGTCCTCGGCGACGGCGTCCACACCGCCGCCCTCCGCGAGCCCGTGGATGATCGAGCGCAGCACCGCGTTCTGCAACCCGACGAGCTGGTGGGCGATGAACTCGGGTCTGGGGTCCCCGGGGTCGGCGGCGGCCTCCTCGCGCAGGGTGACCCCGAGCTGGTGGACCGCCTTGCCCTGGATGGCGAAGAGCCTGGCCATCAGCGTCGGGGACGCCACGATGACCTGCCGGAACCGGTCGTAGCCCTCGCTCAGCCCGACGTAGGCGTGCCGTTCGCGGATGTCCTGGCGCAGCTGGTCCATCAGCGCCCGCGCCGCCGACTGTCCGGCCGCGCGCTCCCGTACGAGCCGGGAGGGGCGGTCGACGACCTCCTCCTCGCGGTCGACGAAGAGGTCCTCCTTGGTCGGGAAGTAGTTGTAGACCGTGTTGACGGAGACCTCGGCCGCCTCGGCGATCTCCGCGATCGTGACCGCCTCGAAGCCGCGCGCCATGAACAGCCCGGTCGCGACGTCCGAGATGTGCTGCTTGGTCTGCCGTTTCTTCCGCTCCCTGAGTCCTTCCGCCATGGCCTCATCCTAGCTTCGCTGGGGATCCTTGATTTTTGGGGTGATTGCAAAATTGGTGCGGCTCTGTTTTTCTGGGTCCCATGGCAGTCATCACGACGAATGGCCTCACCCGCACCTTCCGGACCAAACGCGGCCCCGTGGCAGCCGTGCGCGGTATCGACCTGACCGTCGAGCGCGGTGAGATCCTCGGCTTCCTCGGACCCAACGGAGCGGGCAAGACCACCACGCTGCGCATGCTCACCACGCTGCTCCCGCCCACCGGCGGCAGCGCCACCGTCGCCGGGCACGACCTCGCCCGCGATCCGGCCGGGGTGCGCCGGCGGATCGGCTATGTGGCCCAGTCCGGCGGGGTCGATCCGACCGTCTCCGTACGGGAGGAACTGGTCACCCAGGGGCGGCTCTACCGGATGGGCAGGGCCGAGGCGACCGCCCGCGCCGGGGAGCTGGCCCGGGACCTGGGCCTGGCCGAGCTGCTGGACCGCCCCTGCGCCGCACTTTCCGGCGGCCAGCGGCGGCGGCTGGACATCGCCCTCGGCCTGGTCCACCGGCCCGAGGTCCTCTTCCTGGACGAGCCGACCACCGGGCTCGACCCCGGCAGCCGCGCCGACCTCTGGCAGCTGATCCGCCGGCTGCGCGCCGAGCGCGGCATGACGGTCTTCCTGACCACCCACTACCTGGACGAGGCGGAGGCGCTGTCCGACCGGCTGGTCATCGTCGACCAGGGCCTGGTGGCCGCCGAGGGGACGGCGGAGCGGCTCAAGGCCGAGCACGGCGGCGCACCGGACGCCACCCTCCAGGACGCCTTCATCGCCATCACCGGGCGCGGCACCGCACCCCGGAACCCCGCCCCGCTCGCCGTCTGACCAGGACACCTGCCCCCAAGCCCCGGAGGAAGGCCCGATGCCTCATCTCGTCTCCGACACGGCCCTGATATTCGGCCGCTACGCCCGCCAGACGCTGCGCTCCAAACCCGCCCTGATCTTCGGGATGGTCCAGCCGCTGCTCTTCCTCGTCTTCTTCGGCCCGCTGCTCACCGATCTGCCGCTCGGCGGCCGGGCCGGCTCCTGGCAGACCATCGTCCCCGGCATCCTCGTCCAACTCGGCCTGTTCAGCGCCTCGTTCACCGGGATCGGGCTGATCCTCGAGCGCCGTACGGGCGTCATCGAGCGGATGCGGGTCACCCCGGTCAGCCGGCTGGCGCTGCTGATGGGCCGGGTGCTCAAGGACGTCGTACTGCTGCTGACGCAGTCCCTGGCGCTGGTGTGCGTCGCCGTGGCGCTCGGGCTGCGCGCCCCGGTGCTGGGCGTGGCGATCGGCTTCGTCTTCGTCGGCGTGCTGACGATCTCGCTCGCCTCGCTCTCCTACGCGCTGGCGATGCGGGTGTCCTCGCCGCAGGGGTTCGCGCCGGTCATCAACTCCGTCACCATGCCCGCGATGCTGCTGTCCGGGATTCTGCTGCCGATGTCGCTCGGGCCCCGCTGGCTCGACATCGCCTCGCACTTCGTTCCGTTCCGCTATTTCGTGGACGGGGTGCGGGCCGCCTTCGCCGGGGAGTACGGGGACGGGAAGATCGCGCTGGCCGCGCTGGTCGCCACCGCGCTCGCGGCCGTGGCCGTCACCCTCGGGGCGCGGCTCTTCCAGCGGGCCGGAGCGTAGGACCGCCGCGTAGGCTCGGAGCCATGGTCAATCTCACCCGCATCTATACGCGTACCGGCGACACGGGCTCCACCGCCCTCGGCGATATGAGCCGCACCGCCAAGACCGATTCGCGGATCGGCGCGTACGCCGACGCCAACGAGGCGAACGCCGCGATCGGGGTGGCCATCGCACTGGGCCAACTGCCCGCCGAGATCGTCAAGGTGCTGGTCCGCGTCCAGAACGACCTGTTCGACGTGGGCGCGGACCTGTGCACACCGGTGGTGGCGGACCCCGCCCATCCGCCGCTGCGCGTGGAGCAGGGCTATGTCGACAAACTGGAGGCGGACTGCGACCACTTCCTGGAGGGGCTGGAGAAGCTGCGCAGCTTCATCCTCCCGGGCGGCGCCCCGGGCGCGGCACTGCTGCACCAGGCGTGCACGGTGGTGCGTCGCGCCGAGCGCTCCACCTGGGCGGCGCTCACCGAGCACGGGGACTCGATGAACGCGCTCACCGCCACCTATCTCAACCGGCTCTCGGATCTGCTGTTCATCCTGGCCCGCTCGGCCAACAAGGAGGTCGGCGACGTCCTGTGGGTCCCGGGCGAGAACCGCTGAAAACCACGAGCCCCGCCGGCCCGGCCGCGCGTATCGCGCGTCGCCGGGGCCGACGGGGCGGGGCGGGGCCCTGCGTCGTCTGCCCGTTACGGGGGTTAGCGGGCAGACGACGCGGAGCGCTCCCGCTTGGGAAAGAGCGTGTAGCTGAGCGCGATGACCACGTTGATACCGATCAGGAACAGCATCTTCTGCTGCCAGTCGCGCAGCGAGCCGATCTCACCGTCGTCGCCGACGTACCAGATCGCGCCCTGGAGCAGTGCGATGGCGATGACCGCGGCCAGCACCCAGCGGCCCGCGGTCTTCCACTCGTGCAGGGTCTTCCCCGCGCCGTACTTCGCGGGCTTGACCGGCGGCGGCCCGCCGAAGAAGCGGTGGGCCACCCGGGCGTCGACCCATTTGATCGTCGAATGGCCGAGCGCGGCCGAGTAGCCGATATAGACCGCGGCGAGGCCGTGCTTCCAGTCCGGTTCGGCACCGTTCCGCAGGTCGATCACGGTCGTCACGAACAGCACCAGCTCCAGCAGCGGCTCGCACAGCAGCACCACGGTGCTCGCCTTCGGCATGTTCGCCACGTAGCGCAGCAGAAGGCCGATGGCCAACAGCACCCAGAAGCCGACCTCACAGGCGATGATCAGCGCGACAACCACGATGTTTCCTCTCTCGCTCTGCCCTTGGTCCCACCCTCTCCCGGTGATCGGGGCCCGCGCGTCGTCGTCGGCGATGAAACCCGACTGCATCCTTCGATGTACGCCGCCGGGTGACGGGCCCGGCCCCAAGAGGGAGGCCCGCGCGGCGCGCCACGTGGTGTGATGGGTGCCATGCCGTCCCGTCCCCAACTGCCGCGTCCCCACCGGCATGACGTTCTGATCGCCCTCTGCGGACTGCTCGGCGGGGCCCTGATGTGGGCGCTGGGGGTGAGCAACAACCATCCGTTCTTCCACGCGCCCCGATCGCTGGGACTGATCGCGCTGGTCGTGATCTCGGCGGCCGTGCTGCTGCGGCGCTCCAGGCCCCTCATCGCCCTGGGCGTGGGGACCGCCGCGCTCGGCATCGACGTCCTCAGCGGCGGGCTGTCCGTGACGTTCCTGATCTACACCGACCTGGTGTACGCGGCCGTCATGTACTCCGGCCCCCTTGCCGCCCGGCGCATCCCGCAGCTCTGCGGGCTCATCACGGGGCTGGCGACCGTGGTGCCGCTGGCCATCTTCGGCAACCCGGTGACGCTGCTGATCGGCCCGTTCGTCGCGCTGCTCACCCTTACCCCGGCGTGGACCGGGACGGTGGTCCGCAACCACCGCGAAGAGGCCGCGGCCGCCCGTCTGGAGGCGGAACGCGTCGCCCTGCTGGCCGAGTTGGACCGGCGGGAGGCGGTCGCCTCCGAGCGCTCCCGGATGGCGCGCGAACTCCACGACATGGTGGCGAACCACCTGTCGGCCATCGCCATCCACTCCAGCGCCGCGCTCTCCCTGAAGGACCCCGCCGCGACCGACGAGGCACTCGGCGTCATCAGGGAGAACAGCGTGCGGGGCCTGACCGAGATGCGCCGGCTGATCGGGCTGCTACGGGACCCCGGGGACACCTCGGAACCGGCCGCCACCTCCACCCTCGACGCGCTCGACACCCTGCTGGAGCAGGCCCGCACCAACGCGCGCCCCGGCGGCCAGGACATCGTCCTGTGCGACGAGCGGCCGGACGGCGCCGCCCCGCTGCCCGCCCCGGTCGAGCTCGCCGCGTACCGCATCGTCCAGGAGTCGCTCACCAACGCCCTCAAGCACGCCGCACCCGGCCGGGTGGACGTGACGCTGGCGCACCGCGCGGACGGCCCGCTCGAGGTCAGCGTGATCAGCCCGTACGGCGACCGCGAGGGCCCCCGGGCGCCCGGCTCCGGCACCGGGCTGATCGGGATGCGCGAGCGGGTGTCCCTGCTCGGCGGCACGCTCGACGCCGGACCCGTCACCGGACCCCGGGGCACGGTGTGGCGGGTGCGGGCCGCGCTGCCCCGCGGTGACGAGAGCGCGCAGAGTGTGCCGTGACCCTTCGACGACCATGACCCTTCGACGACCAGGAGCCACCGTGACCCAGCCCGCCCCGCCCTCGGGTACCGCGTCCGAGCGGATCCGGGTTCTGGTCGCCGAGGACCAGAGCGCGGTCCGCTCCGGGCTGGTGCTGATACTGCGGTCCGCCCCCGATGTCGAGGTGGTCGGCGAGGCGGTGGACGGCCTCCAGGCGGTGGAGATGGCCCGGGCGCTGCGCCCCGATGTGGTGCTCATGGACGTCCAGATGCCCCGGCTGGACGGGGTGTCCGCCACCCGCCAGGTGGTCGCCGAGCAGCTGGCCGATGTGCTGGTGCTGACCACGTTCGACCTGGACGAGTACGTCTTCGGGGCGCTGCGCGCGGGCGCCTCCGGGTTCCTGCTCAAGGACAGCGAGGCGGCCGATCTGATCGAGGCGGTCCGTACGGTGGGGCGCGGCGAGGGCATGATCGCCACCGCGGTCACCCGCCGTCTGATCGCGGAATTCGCCCGGCCGCAGCCCGCCCCCTCCCCCACCACCCCCAGCCCCGAGGCGCTCGCCACGCTCACCCCGAGGGAACGGGAGGTGCTGGCCTGTCTGGGGCAGGGGCTGTCGAACGCGCAGATCGCGCAGCGGCTCACCATGGCGGAGGCGACGGTGAAGACACATGTCAGCCGACTGCTGAACAAGCTGGAGCTGCGCAGCCGGGTCCAGGCCGCGGTACTGGCCCAGGAACTGGGCGTGCGCTGAGCGCACCGCGGGGAGTGCCGCGATGTCGATGTGTCGTCGGCCGACCGCGGCGTCGTCGTGGCTTGCTCAGGCCACGTTGACGCGCTGGCCGGGGGGCGCGGCCTCGAGCCAGGCCAGAAAGCCGGTCAGGGCGTCGTCGCTCATGGCCAGCTCCAGCCGGGTGCCGCCGTGCCGGCAGGCGAGCACCACCGCGTCGGAGAGCAGCGCCAGCTCCTCCTCGCCCTTGGGGGTGCGCCGCTCCAGCACCTCGATCGAGGCGCGCTCCAGGATTCGCCGGGGCCTCGGCGCGTAGGAGAAGACCCGGAACCACTCGACGCGGTCACCGTTGTAGCGAGCGACGCCGTACACCCAGCCCTTGCCGCTGGGCTCGGATTCGCTGGGCGGTGGATCCCAGCGCAGCGAGCAGTCGAAGGTTCCGCCGGACCGCTGGATCAGCCGCCGCCGGAGACCGAAGACGAAGAGTCCCACCACCACCAGCGCGACGACCACGCCGCCCACAAGCAGAGCGAGGACCATCTTCACCGACCTCCTCGCGTCATCCGGAAAAACCGCACCTGCATCGCCTCAGCCGCGGACCGCTGAAGGGGAGCTCCAGCGAGGTCCGCGGCTGAGGTTTTCCGACCGTACGTGACAGGCTCAGTGCGCTCCCGCCACCGCGCGCAGCCGGACGTCGGCGCGCCGCTCGGCGGCGGCGTCCGCCTCCGACTTGGCACGCTCCAGCGCCCGCTCCGCGCGCTTCACATCGATTTCGTCGGACAGCTCCGCGACCTCGGCCAGCAGTGAGAGCTTGTCGTCCGAGAACGAGATGAACCCACCGTGCACCGCGGTCACGACCGTCCCGCCGTCGACCGAACGGATGGTCACCGGGCCGGACTCCAGCACACCGAGCAGCGGCTGGTGGCCGGGCATGACGCCGATGTCACCCGATGTGGTGCGCGCGATGACCAAGGTGGCCGCACCGGACCAGACACTACGGTCCGCCGCGACCAGCTCGACATGCAGCTCAGCAGCCAACGTGGCTCCTCGGGTCTCTCCCTGCCGGGTCGGGCAGGGCTTTCGTCAAAGAATAACGGGCGTACGGAGAGGGGCGGGACCGGGCCCACCCCTCTCGCGGAGCTACCGGGCTCAGGAGACGCCCAGCTCCTTGGCCTTGGCCTTGAGGTCGTCCAGGCCACCACACATGAAGAACGCCTGCTCGGGGAAGTGGTCGAACTCACCGTCGGCGATCGCGTTGAACGCGGCGATGGACTCGTCCAGCGGCACGTCCGATCCGTCGAGACCGGTGAACTGCTTCGCCGCGTGGGTGTTCTGCGACAGGAAGCGCTCGATACGACGGGCGCGGAAGACGGTGAGCTTGTCCTCCTCGCCGAGCTCGTCGATGCCCAGGATGTTGATGATGTCCTGGAGGTCCTTGTACTTCTGCAGGATCGACTTCACGCGCGAGGCGCAGTCGTAGTGGTCCTGCGAGATGTAGCGCGGGTCCAGGATCCGGGACGTCGAGTCCAGCGGGTCCACCGCCGGGTAGATGCCCTTCTCCGAGATCGGCCGGGAGAGCGTCGTCGTCGCGTCGAGGTGCGCGAAGACGTTGGCCGGGGCCGGGTCGGTCAGGTCGTCCGCGGGGACGTAGATCGCCTGCATCGAGGTGATCGAGTGGCCACGGGTCGAGGTGATGCGCTCCTGGAGGAGGCCCATCTCGTCGGCCAGGTTCGGCTGGTAGCCCACCGCGGAGGGCATCCGGCCGAGCAGGGTCGAGACCTCGGAACCGGCCTGGGTGAAGCGGAAGATGTTGTCGACGAAGAACAGCACGTCCTGCTTCTGCACATCGCGGAAGTACTCCGCCATGGTCAGACCGGCCAGGGCGACCCGCAGCCGGGTGCCCGGGGGCTCGTCCATCTGGCCGAAGACCAGCGCGGTCTGCGGGAGCACGCCGGACTCGGCCATCTCCTCGATCAGGTCGTTGCCCTCACGGGTGCGCTCGCCGACACCGGCGAACACGGAAACGCCCTCGTGCAGCTTGGCCACACGCATGATCATTTCCTGGATGAGGACGGTCTTGCCGACGCCCGCGCCGCCGAACAGGCCGATCTTGCCGCCCTTGACGTACGGGGTCAGCAGGTCGACGACCTTCAGACCGGTCTCGAACATCTCGGTCTTGGACTCGAGCTGGTCGAAGGCCGGGGCCTTGCGGTGGATGGACCAGCGCTCGGTGACCTCGGACTCGGCCTCGGGCTCGTTGAGGATCTGGCCGAGGGTGTTGAACACCCGGCCCTTGGTGACGTCGCCGACGGGCACGGTGATGCCGGCGCCGGTGTCGGTCACGGCGGCCTGGCGGACCAGGCCGTCGGTGGGCTGCATGGAGATGGAGCGCACCAGGCCCTCGCCGAGGTGCTGCGCGACCTCGAGGGTCAGGGTCTTCTTCGCCCCGTCCTGGGCCGGGTCGGCGACCTCGACGGTCAGCGCGTTGTAGATGTCCGGCATCGCGTCGACGGGGAACTCCACGTCGACGACCGGGCCGATGACCCGCGCGACGCGGCCGGCGGCCACAGCGGTTGGCTCAACAGTGGTGGTCATAGTGTCAGTCACTCCCCGCGGAGGCGTCGGCCAGAGCGCTCGCGCCACCGACGATCTCGCTGATTTCCTGGGTGATGTCGGCCTGGCGGGCCGCGTTGGCAAGCCGCGTGA
This sequence comes from Streptomyces endocoffeicus, assembly GCF_016741935.1. Classification (GTDB taxonomy): domain Bacteria; phylum Actinomycetota; class Actinomycetes; order Streptomycetales; family Streptomycetaceae; genus Streptomyces; species Streptomyces endocoffeicus. The sequence goes on from NZ_JAERRG010000004.1 coordinate 386,589, forward strand.
GCGACTTGATGAGTTCATCGGCATTGTCGGTCGCCGACTTCATCGCCCGCCGGGTGGCCGCGTGCTTGGAGGCGGCGGCCTGGAGCAGGGCGTTGTAGATACGGGCCTCGACATACCGGGGCAGCAGGGCGTCCAGGACGTCCTCGGCCGACGGCTCGAAGTCGAAGAGCGGGAGGATCTCGCCCTTCTTCTCCTGCTCCTCCGCCGTCCCCTGGAGGCTGAGCGGCAGCAGCCGGTCCTGGACCGGGGTCTGCGTCAGCATCGAGACGAACTCGGTGAAGACGATGTGCAGCTCGTCCACGCCGCCCTCGGCCGTGTCCTTGAGGACGGCCTCGATCAGCGGGCCCGCGATCTTCTTGGCGTCCGCGTAGGTGGGGCTGTCGGTGAAGCCACCCCACGACTCCGTGACCTTGCGCTCACGGAAGGAGTAGTACGCCACGCCCTTGCGGCCGACGATGTACGCGTCGACCTCCTTGCCCTCACGGGTGAGCCGCTCGGTGAGCTCCTCGGCCGCCTTGATCACGTTGGACGAGTAGCCGCCCGCCAGACCCCGGTCGCTCGTGATGAGCAGCACCGCGGCGCGGGTCGGGTTCTCGCTCTCCGTGGTCAGCGCGTGCTGGGTGGTGGAGCCCTTGGCGACCGCGCCCACCGCCCGGGTGAGCTCGGTGGCGTACGGAGTCGACGCGGCCACGCGACGCTGCGCCTTGACGACGCGCGAGGCGGCGATCATCTCCATCGCCTTGGTGATCTTCTTGGTCGCGGAGACGGACTTGATCCGCCTCTTGTAGACCTTGGCCTGGGCACCCATACTCAGCCCTCGCCCAGCAGCTTGCCGTCCGAGGTCTCGAACTGCTTCTTGAAGCTGTCGACGGCCTCGCCCAGCGCCGCGATCGTGTCGTCGGACATCTTGCCGCCCTCGACGATGCTGGTCAGCAGCCCCTTGTGCTCACGGTGCAGGTAGTCCAGCAGCTCACGCTCGAAGCGGCGGACGTCCCCGACCGGCACATCGTCCATCTTGCCGTTGGTGCCGGACCAGATGGAGACGATCTCGTCCTCGGTGGAGTACGGGGCGTACTGGCCCTGCTTCAGCAGCTCGACCATGCGCGCACCGCGCTCCAGCGACGCCTTCGAGGCCGCGTCCAGGTCGGAACCGAAGGCGGCGAACGCCTCCAGCTCACGGTACTGGGCGAGGTCCACCCGGAGCCGGCCGGAGACCTGGCGCATCGCCCTGTGCTGCGCGGAACCACCGACTCGGGAGACCGAGATACCGACGTTGAGGGCCGGCCGCTGGTTGGCGTTGAACAGGTCCGACTCCAGGAAGCACTGGCCGTCGGTGATGGAGATGACGTTGGTCGGGATGAACGCCGACACGTCGTTGGCCTTGGTCTCGACGATCGGCAGACCGGTCATCGAACCGGAGCCCATGTCGTCGGAGAGCTTGGCGCAGCGCTCCAGCAGCCGGGAGTGCAGGTAGAAGACATCACCCGGGTAGGCCTCACGGCCCGGCGGGCGGCGCAGCAGCAGGGACACCGCGCGGTAGGCGTCGGCCTGCTTGGACAGGTCATCGAAGACGATCAGGACGTGCTTGCCCTGGTACATCCAGTGCTGGCCGATGGCCGAGCCGGTGTAGGGCGCCAGGTACTTGAAGCCCGCCGGGTCGGACGCCGGGGCGGCGACGATCGTCGTGTACTCCAGGGCACCGGCCTCCTCCAGCGCGCCGCGCACGGACGCGATGGTGGAGCCCTTCTGACCGATGGCGACGTAGATGCAGCGGACCTGCTTCTTCGGGTCGCCGGAGCGCCAGTTGTCGCGCTGGTTGATGATCGTGTCGACGCACAGCGCGGTCTTGCCGGTCTGCCGGTCACCGATGACCAGCTGACGCTGGCCGCGGCCGATCGGGGTCATCGCGTCGACGGCCTTGTAGCCGGTCTCCATCGGCTCGTGCACCGACTTGCGCTGCATGACCGTGGGGGCCTGCAGCTCGAGGGCGCGGCGGCCGTCGGTCTCGATCTCGCCGAGGCCGTCGATCGGGGCACCCAGCGGGTCGACCACGCGGCCGAGGTAGCCCTCGCCGACGGCGACCGAGAGGACCTCGCCGGTGCGGTGCACCTGCTGACCCTCCTCGATGCCACTGAACTCACCGAGGACGACCGCACCGATCTCGCGCTCCTCGAGGTTGAGGGCGAGGCCGAGGGTGCCGTCTTCGAACTTCAGCAGTTCGTTCGCCATGGTCGAGGGCAGACCCTCGACCTTCGCGATGCCGTCGCCGGCAACGCTGACCGTCCCGACCTCCTCGCGCGAGGCCGCGTCCGGCTTGTACGCCTGGACAAAGTTCTCCAGCGCGTCCCGGATCTCCTCCGGCCGGATCGTGAGCTCCGCCATCTGGGTTCCCTGCTCTCCTTGTTGGGCCCGAAGTGTTTGACTACGGCCCAACTCGGGCCGCTTACATGCTTGTTGAGTTGGTGGCTTCAGTCAGCCGGCCATCCGCCGGGTCGCCCCTTCGAGGCGGTCCGCGATGGTCCCGTTGATGACCTCGTCGCCGATGCGCACCGAGATCCCGCCCAGGACCTCGGGGTCCACGTCGAGGTTCAGGTGCATCTTCCGTCCGTACAGCTTCCCCAGTGCGTCACCGAGCCGCTGCTTCTGCCGGTCGCTGAGCGGCACCGCGGAGGTGACGATCGCGACCGTACGGTCCCGGCGCGCCGCCGCCAGCTTGGACAGCTCGTCGAGACCCGCCTCCAGGCTACGACCCCGCGGATGGGTCACCAGACGGATCACCAGCCGCTCGGTCCGCTGGTCGGCCCGGCCGCCGAGCAGCTCGCCGACCAGCCCGGACTTGGCGGAGACGCTCGCGCGCCGGTCGGTGAGCGCGCCGCGCAGCTCGGACGAGGAGGAGACGATCCGGCCGAACCGGAACAGCTCGTCCTCCACATCGTCGAGGGTGCCGGCCCGCTCGGCCGCGACCAGGTCGGCGGCACTGGTCAGCTCCTCGAGCGAGTCCACCAGGTCGCGCGAGCGCGACCAGCGGGCCCGGACCAGGCCGGAGACCAGGTCGATGGCCTCGCCGCCGACCTGCCCGCCCAGCACCCGCGCGGCCAGCTCGGCCTTGGCCTCGCCGGGCTGCGCCGGGTCGGTGAGGACCCGGCGCAGTGAGACCTCGCGGTCGAGCAGCGCGGTGACGGCGGCCAGCTCATCGGCGAGCTTCGTCGCGTCGACGGCGGTGTTGTCCGTCAGGGCGTCGAAGCGCTCGCGCGCGGCTGCCAGTGCCTCCCGGCTCGCTCCGTTCATCGGCCGGCCTCGGCCTTCGAGCCATCGGTCGCCTTCGCCTCGAGCTCGTCGAGGAACCGGTCGATGGTGCGGCTCTGCCGGGCCACGTCCTCGAGCGACTCACCGACGATCCGGCCGGCCAGGTCGGTGGCGAGCCTGCCCACGTCCTGGCGCAGGGTCTGAGCGGCCTGCTTGCGATCGGCCTCGATCTGCGAGTGACCGGCCGCGATGATCTCCTCACGCTGCCGCTGGCCCTCCGCGCGCATCTCGGCGATGAGCGCGGCGCCCTGCTCCTGCGCCTCCTGGCGCAGTCGCGCGGCCTCGTGACGGGCGTCGGCGAGCTGGGCTCGGTAGTCCTCGAGGACCTGCTGGGCTTCGGCCTGAGTGGCCTCGGCCTTCTCCATGCCGCCCTCGATCGCCTCGCGGCGCTCCTCCAGAACCCGGTTGATGTTCGGGAGGAGCTTCTTGGCGAGGAAGATGAAGACGATGGCAAAGGCGATCAGGCCGATGACCAGCTCCGGGATCGGCGGGATGAGGGGGTTCTCACTCTCCTCAGCCGCCACCTGTACCAGGGCGTTCACATCAGTGCCTTCCGTCTGTCGTGGTTAAAGCGGTCCGTTCAGGACTTGAAAAGGAAGCCCATGACGATACCGATCAGCGCGAGCGCCTCACAGAAGGCGAAGCCCATGATCTGGTTGGCGCGGATCAGGCCGGCCGCCTCGGGCTGACGGGCGAGGGCCTGGGTGCCGTTACCGAAGATGATGCCGACGCCGACGCCGGGGCCGATGGCGGCGAGACCGTAACCGATCGAGCCGAGGTTGCCGGTGACGCCGTCGGCGGCGAGGGTCTGGAGAGCGGACATGCCGGTTCTTCCTTTGCGTTTCATGGGCCGGTGGGGGTTGTCCACCGGACGTCTGATGGTCTGGGAGGCAGGTGCGCTCAGTGGTGCTCGGCGAGCGCGCCCTGAACGTAGTTGCAGGCCAAGAGCACGAAGACGTACGCCTGGACAGCCTGGATGAAGAGCTCGAAGGCGGTCAGCAGAATCGTCATCACGAAGGACGCGCCCGCGTAGGCGATCCCGATGCCGTTCAGCAGGTACCAGGAGCCGATGGTGAACATCAGCAGCAGCAGGTGGCCGGCGAACATGTTGGCGAAGAGCCGGACCGCGTGGGTGAAGGGCCGGATGATCACGTTCGAGAAGAACTCGATCACGACGATCATCGGCAGGATCGCGCCGAGCTCCTTGTCGTAGCCGGTGATGTTCTTCCAGCCGCCGACGAAGCCGTGCTTCTTGAAGGTCAGGTACATCCAGAGGACGTAGACGATGGCGGCGAGACCGGCCGGGAAGGCGATGATCGACGTCACCGGGAACTGGGCGACCGGAATGATCGACCACAGGTTCATGATCCACACGAAGAAGAACAGCGAGACCATGAGAGGGACGTACTTCTCGCCCTCCTTCTTCCCGAGGGCCTCGTAGACCAGCCCGCGGCGCACGAAGTCGTAACCGGCCTCGCCGACCATCTGCAGCTTGCCGGGGACCACCTTGGCCCGGCCGAACGCGGCCCAGAAGAACCAGACAATGACGACGGTGCCCACCAGCGCGAGCAGCATCGGCTTGTTGAAGTCGAATCCGCCGACCGAGAACAGCGGCTCGAACTTGAACGAATGGAGTCCGGGTGCCGGGAAGCCGCACCCGTCGAAGATGTGGCAGTTCGTCTCGAAGGCGAGCGTCTGGTCAGAACTCACCGCGAGACTCCTTCAGCGTGGCGCATGGGTACGGCAACCTCGTTGTGTCGGCGCGGCACGCGGCCACGGAACGGCACTGGACTGGTCTTACGAATGTGGGGGCGGCTGATCGGCGCGTGGCCGAGTGGTATGTCGGGCATCAGCTGCATGGGCCGCCGATTCCGTCCCGTGGATTCCGGGGGTTCAGCTACCTGCGCCCGCTGTGCCTCAGATGGCACCGGACGATAGCAGGTGAGCGCACATGCTCTTATCCCGGCCCTACTGCTCACGGCGTGGACCCGGCGGGAGCGGACTTCTTCGCCCCCCCGGGCTTGCGTTCGTCCTCGGCTTCCGGCTCCACATAGAGGATCTTGGCCTTCATGTGCGCACGGGTCTGTGCGCCGACCCACACCAGGGTCGCGGCGAGCAGTGCGAGGGCGAACGCCTTGACGTTGAACATCGTGGTGTCCTGGAACACCGCGAGCACGACCGCCACCAGCAGGAACTCGGCCATGAAGAGCACCATGCCCATGGCCTGGAACAGATGGGGCAGGTGCTTCGCCGTGCGCTCCAGCACGATCAGCCCGGAAGCCATCACCACCGCGGCGACGCATGTGCCGAAGCCCGCGCCGATCGCTCCCTTGCCACCTGCGAGCACAGAACCGACGGCGACGGCGACCACACCGGCGATGGCTGTGGGCACGGCGCAACTCAGGAGCGTTCTGGCGTCGTTGGACTGCATGAAGGGTTTCTCCGGCAAGTGTCGGAAGCAACGATTCGTCGTGGACGAGCGTATCCCCGGGAACAGAGAGGACCTCACGAGGAAGAGCCGTCGCCCTACGGCCCCTCGGGTCTAAGCACCGGGTTTAGTGAACGGTATCACAAACTATTTGATGAGGTCTTTACCCACCGAGTGTGCTGCACGTCACACGGGAGAGTTATGAGATGTGTACCGTGCTGACGCCGCCCTGTGATCTTCATCGGTATCGCCGGACCCTTTGGCCGCGGCGATGGCTGAGGACATCGCGGCGATGACTGGGGAGATTACTGGGGTGTTCCGATGCGCCGGCGGTGGGTGAAGCGGGACCGGTCGCCGATCGCGGTGGCGCCGTTCACACCCTTCACCCCGCTGCTCGCCCCGCCGTTCATCCCGGAGCCCACCGGCTCGGGCTTGGCCGGCTCCGACCCCGACCCCGACTCCGACTCCGAGGCGGCGGACCCGGCACCGGCCGTGGCCGCCACGGGCTCCGCGGCCGGTTCGGCACCCCGCTCGGCCCTGGCGATCCGGTTGGCGCGGCGGTAACGCGGCGGAACGAACGCCTCCGCCCAGCGCGGAACGCGCGGGGTGAACCGCGGCAGCAGCAACAGCAACAGCCCGACCCCGCTCAGCGCCACGATCGCCAGCACGAACCACACACCGGCCGAGTTCACCGAGTACGCCACGGCGCCGAAGGCGATCAGCGCCGACCAGAAGTACATGATCAGGACGGCCCGGCTGTGCGAGTGGCCGATCTCCAGCAGCCGGTGGTGCAGATGGCCACGGTCGGCGGCGAACGGCGACTGGCCCCGCCAGGTGCGCCGGACGATCGCCAGCACCAGGTCGGCGAAGGGCACCGCGATGACGGTCAGCGGCAGCAGCAGCGGGATGTAGACCGGGACGGTGGCGTGCACCGCGGCCTGCTCGGACCCCTCGAACAGCTTCATCGCGTCCGGGTCCACCTGGCCGGTGATGGAGATGGCGCCCGCCGCCAGCACCAGCCCGATCAGCATCGAGCCCGAGTCGCCCATGAAGATCCGCGCGGGGTGGGCGTTGTGCGGCAGGAAGCCCAGGCACATGCCCATGAGGACGGCGGCGAACAGGGTGGCGGGCGCGGCCGCCTCCAGGCCGTAGCCGTACCAGATGCGGTACGCGTACATGAAGAACGCCGCGGCGGCGATGCACACCATCCCGGACGCCAAACCATCGAGCCCGTCAACGAAGTTGACCGCGTTGATGGTGATGACGACCAGCGCGACGGTGAGCAGCGTGCCCTGCCAGGGCGTCAGCGAGACCGGTCCCACACCGGGCACCGGAAGCCACAGGATGGTCAGACCCTGGAGCACCATCACACCGGCGGCGATCATCTGGCCGCCCAGCTTGATCAGCGCGTCCACGCCCCACTTGTCGTCCAGCACCCCGAGCAGCCAGATCAGCCCGGCGCCGGACAGCAGCGCCCGTGGCTCGTTGGAGACCGCGAAGACGTCCTTGAGGTTGGTCAGGTGGGCGGCGACCAGCAGCCCCGCGCACAGCCCGCCGAACATGGCGATGCCGCCGAGCCGCGGCGTGGGCTCACGGTGCACATCACGGGCGCGGATCTCGGGCATCGCACCGGCCGCGATGGCGAATTTCCGCACCGGCCCGGTCAGCAGATAGGTGACCGCGGCCGTGATGCACAGAGTCAGCAGGTATTCACGCACAGGCTGCCCCAGAGGTATCGCTGGCCATCACAGCCCCACACCCTATGCGTGTCCGACGCCTCGCGGTGAACGTACTTACAGACGTCCTACACCTTCGGATGGTTGCATGATTCGGCCGTCGTCCGGATAGGGCGGAAATCTCCCGGCCAGATCCGCCACCTTTTCCCGTACCACGCCCTCGTCCCGCAACACGGTTCCCATGAGATTGGCTATGCGCTCCATTTCCGGAGCTCCCATTCCCTGGGTGGTCACCGCGGCGGTGCCAAGACGCAGCCCCTTGACGCATCCCCGGGGCTCGGTGGCGGACGCCAGCGCGCAGGTGTCCAGCACGATCCCGGCGGCCGCGCAGCGGCCCTTCGCGGCCCGTCCGTCCAGGCCCAGCGGGGCCGGATCGGCGGTGATCATATGGGTGTCGGTGCCGCCCGTGGTGACCGCCAGACCCTCCCCGGCCAGCGCGTCCGCCAGCACCCGGGCATTGGCCACCACCCGCCGCGCATAGGCGGTGAAGGCGGGCGCCGCGGCCTCGCCGAACGCCACCGCCTTGGCCGCCACGGTGTGCATCTGGGCCCCGCCCTGGGTGAACGGGAACACCGCCCGGTCCACCCGCTCGGCGAGCTCCGCACCGCACAGCAGCATTCCGCCGCGCGGCCCGCGCAGCACCTTGTGTGTCGTTGCGCACACCACGTCCGCGTACGGCACCGGGGACGGCGCCGCCTTCCCCGCGACCAGGCCGATCGAATGGGCGGCGTCGGCGATGAGATACGCGCCCACCTCGTCGGCGACGGCACGGAAGGCGGCGTAGTCCAGATGGCGGGGATAGGAGATCGACCCGCAGACGATCGCCTTCGGGCGGTGGGCGTGGGCGAGCCCGCGCAGCTGCTCGTAGTCGATCAGCCCGGTCGCCGGATCGACGCCGTAGCCGATGAAGTCGAACCAGCGGCCGGAGAAATTGGCGGGTGAGCCATGGGTGAGATGACCGCCGTGCGGCAGCGCCATCGCCAGCACCGTGTCCCCGGGCCGCAGCAGCGCGGCGTAGGCGGCCAGCACCGCGGAGGACCCCGAATGCGGCTGCACATTGGCGTGCTCGGCGCCGAACAGCGCCTTCGCCCGGTCCTGGGCCACCCGCTCGGCGATGTCCACGATCTCGCAGCCGCCGTGGTGGCGGGCGCCGGGATACCCCTCGGCGTACTTGTTGGCCAGTGGTGAGGCGAGCGCCGCCAGCACGGCCGGCGAGGTGTAGTTCTCGGCCGCGATCAGCTGGAGTCCGCCGGAGACGCGGTCGATCTCGCTCAGGATGATTCCCGCCAGCTCCGGGTCCTGGCGGGCGAGGCTTGCGAAATCGGGGCCCCAGGGGGTGACGGCCATGGCGTGCTCACAGCCTTCGGAGGGGACGGCGGGTCGACGCTTACGTGGTCACCCCCAATGTAGGCCTCGCGACGCCGTACGGCGCGCCGTGCGGCCCGTGCGGGCCCCCTTACGGCGCGCCCCCGGGTCCCCGAGGGGCCTTACGCGGGGGCGGGAACCCCCGTCAGCGCCGTGACGACCGGGTCCAGGGCCTGGTTGATCTCGTCCCCGATGGAGCGGAAGAAGGTGATCGGCGCCCCGTACGGATCGTGCACCTCGTCCGCGTCCTCGTTGGGCGCCAGCAGCCAGCCGCGCAGCGCGGCCGCCGCCTGCACCAGGGCGCGGGCGCGCTCCACCACGCCGCCCGCCTCCGCCGGGTCGGGCAGCGTCGCGGGGTCTATGGCCCGCACCAGCCGGGTGAACTCCTTGAGCGTGAAGGTGCGCAGCCCCGCCGAGTGCCCCATCGAGATCACCTGCGCCCGGTGGTCGCGGGTGGCGGTCAGCACCAGGTCGGCGCGGATGACGTGCTCGTCCAGCAGCTCACGGCCGAGGAAGCCCGCCGGGTCGGCCCCGAAGTCGGTCAGGACCGTCGCGGCGTGCGCCTCCATGGGCGCGCCCTCATGGCCCCAGGTGCCGGCGGACTCCACGATCAGACCGCGGGTGCGGACACTTCCGAGGCGGTGGTCGAGCGCATGCCGGGTCAGCCGCTCGGTGATCGGCGAGCGGCACACATTGCCGGTGCTGACGTGGAGGATGCGGAAGGTGGCCTCGGCGTTCTTCTCACGGTGTTCCGCTATGCCACGCCCCTCAGGGGCTGTCAATTGGCCACCTCGAGGTCGGGTACGACCTCCCGGAGCTGCTCGGCGGTGAGCGCGCCCGCCCGGAGCAGCACCGGCACCTTGCCGGTCACATCGACGATCGAGGAGGGCACGGCGGCCGGGGTCGGCCCGCCGTCGAGGTACACCGAGACCGAGTCCCCCAGCATGTCCTGGGCGGCGTCGCAGTCCTGCGGTGAGGGGTGTCCGGTGAGATTGGCGCTGGAGACCGCCATCGGGCCGAAGTCCGTCAGCAGCTCGATGGCCACCGGGTGCAGCGGCATCCGGACCGCGACCGTGCCCCGGGTCTCCCCCAGGTCCCAGGTGAGCGACGGCTGGTGCCGGGCGACGAGGGTGAGCGCACCGGGCCAGAAGGCGTCCACCAGTTCCCAGGCCATCTCGGAGAAGTCGGTGACCAGTCCGTGCAGGGTGTTCGGCGAGCCGACCAGCACCGGTGTGGGCATGTTGCGGCCGCGGCCCTTGGCCTCGAGCAGATCGCCGACCGCCTCGGCGTTGAAGGCGTCCGCGCCGATCCCGTAGACGGTGTCGGTGGGCAGCACGACCAGTTCGCCGCGGCGGACGGCGGAGGCGGCCTCACGCAGGCCGGTCTTGCGGTCTGTCGCGTCCCCGCAGTCGTATCGCCGTGCCATTTAACCGACCTCCTCGTACGTGGCCAATGTGTGGTGCGGTGCCGCCGTCACGGCATGGCCTTCCGCGCGGTGGCGAACCGGGGCCGGTTGTTCAGGTCGGGGTGGTCGGCGGCGTCCGCCCAGCCACGCTCCTCCGTGAAGATCCACGGCACCTGGCCGCCCTGGGTGTCTGCGTGCTCGATGACCACCACGCCCCCGGGGCGCAGCAGCCGGTGGGCGGTGCGCTCCAGGCCACGGATGACATCGAGGCCGTCCTCACCGGAGAAGAGCGCGAGTTGGGGGTCGTGATCGCGGGCCTCCGGCGCCACGTACTCCCACTCGGTCAGCGGGATGTACGGCGGGTTGCTGATGACGAGGTCCACCTGCCCGTCGAGCTCGGGCAGGGCCGCCAACGCGTCCGCGTGATGGAGAACGACGCGGGACCCCTCGACGTTCTTGCGGGCCCAGCGCAGGGCGCCCTCGTCCAGCTCCACGGCGTGCACCCGGGAGCGCGGCACCTCCTGGGCGAGCGCGAGCGCGATGGCCCCGGAACCGGAGCACAGATCGACGATGAGCGGTTCGACGACGTCCATGGCGCGCACCGCGTCTATCGCCCAGCCGACCACCGACTCGGTCTCCGGCCGGGGCACGAAGACCCCCGGTCCGACCTGGAGCTCGAGATAGCGGAAGAAGGCGCGGCCGGTGATGTGCTGAAGGGGCTCGCGGGCCTCCCGGCGGGCCACCGCCTCCCAGTAGCGGGCGTCGAAGTCGGCGTCGGGCACGCCGTGCAGCTCTCCCCGCTTGACGCTGTGCACAAAGGCGGCGAGCTCCTCCGCGTCGAAGCGCGGTGAGGGCACGCCCGCGTCGGCCAGCCGCTGAGTGGCCTGCGCCACCTCGGCGAGCAGCACGTTCACTGAATTCCTCCAGCCGGTCCGGACAAGGGCACGAAGCGTTGATCAGTGGGTGGCTCAGCCCGCGGCCGCCAGTTTGGCGGCCGCGTCGGCGTCGACGCACGCCTGGATGACCGGATCGAGTTCACCGTCGAGCACCTGGTCCAAGTTGTACGCCTTGAAACCGACACGATGGTCCGAGATCCGGTTTTCCGGGAAGTTGTACGTACGGATGCGCTCGGACCGGTCGACGGTGCGGACCTGGCTGCGCCGCGCGTCCGACGCCTCCCGCTCGGCCTCCTCCTGGGCCGCGGCCAGCAGCCGCGAGCGCAGGATGCGCAGCGCCTGCTCCTTGTTCTGGAGCTGGCTCTTCTCGTTCTGGCAGGAGACGACGATGCCGGTGGGCAGGTGGGTGATGCGCACCGCGGAGTCGGTGGTGTTGACCGACTGGCCGCCGGGTCCTGAGGAGCGGTAGACGTCGATCCGCAGATCGTTGGGGCCGATCTCGACCTCGACCTCCTCGGCCTCGGGCGTGACCAGCACACCGGCCGCGGAGGTGTGGATACGGCCCTGGGACTCGGTGGCGGGCACCCGCTGCACCCGGTGCACCCCGCCCTCGTACTTCAGCCGGGCCCAGACGCCCTGGCCGGGCTCGATGGTGCCCCTGGTCTTGATCGCCACCTGGACGTCCTTGTAGCCGCCGAGGTCGGATCCGTTGGAGTCGATGATCTCGGCCTTCCAGCCGATCCGTTCGGCGTACCGCAGATACATCCGCAGCAGGTCGCCGGCGAACAGCGCGGACTCCTCGCCGCCCTCCCCGGCCTTGACCTCCAGGATGACGTCCTTGTCGTCGCTCGGGTCGCGGGGGACGAGCAGCAGCCGCAGCCGGTCGGTGAGCTGTTCGCGGCTCTGCTCCAGCTCCTTGACCTCGGCCGCGAAGTCGGGGTCGTCCTGGGCCAGCTCGCGGGCGGTCTCGATGTCGTCCCCGGCCTGCTTCCAGGCGCGATAGACCGTGACCACCGGGGTCAGCTCGGCATAGCGCTTGTTGAGCCGCCGCGCCTCCCGCTGGTCGGCGTGGACCGCGGGGTCGGCGAGCCGCTTCTCGAGGTCGGCATGTTCGCCGATGAGTTCCTCGACCGCCTCGAACATCGGAGGGCTCCCTGAATGGTCTGCGTGGTGGCGTTGCGGAAAGTGCCGGAGGGCCGGTGACGACAAAACGCCGGTCCGGTCGCCCCAGGGAAGGGGCGACCGAAGACCGGCGCCGTGCGGGTCGCTACTTCTTGGCGGACCCGGCGTTCTTGCCGAAGCGGGCCTCGAACCGCGCCACACGGCCACCGGTGTCGAGGATCTTCTGCTTGCCCGTGTAGAACGGGTGGCACTCGGAGCAGATGTCGGCGCGGATGGTGCCGCCGCTCACGGTGCTACGGGTGGTGAAGGACGCGCCACAGGTGCAGCTGACCTGCGTCTCGACGTACTCCGGGTGGATCTCGCGCTTCAAGGGAATCTCCTAGGTTCGGGAGGGCACCGGGTCGACGGGCGGGTTGCCTGTCGTGAACCGGGACCGACGATCCAGTTTGCCAGTACTGGCCGCATCCCCCAAAACCGGGGGGCGGGCCCGGATATTCCCGGCCCGCCCGGGAGGCTGTCGGAACGCCCTCGGACAGCCCCGTTCGACCCTGGACGACCCTATTTGACGACCTTGCCCGCGCTGGTGGCATCGCCCGCGGAGCCCTTGGTGGCGGAGGCGGGAACCGGCTGGTCATCGCGGAGCGCGGTCCATATCAGCTTGGCCTTGCGCTCCATGGGCAGCACCCGGGCCGGGTTCTGCGGGTCGTACTCGACGGGCAGCGTGGTCATCTTCATGTTGCCCGAGCCGATGCCCTTCAGGGACTCGGCGAAGCCCTTCAGCTTGCTCACCGAGGCCAGCTCGGAGTCGGTGGTGAGGGCCTTGGTGGAGGTGTCCGCGAGGTCGTACAGCTTCTTCGGGTTGCCGAACAGGTCCACGTGCTTGACCTGGTCCAGCAGCGCCTTGACGAACGCCTGCTGGAGCTTGATCCGGCCGAGGTCGCTGCCGTCGCCCACACCGTGCCGGGTGCGCACCAGGCCCAGCGACTGCTCCCCGTCCAGGGTGTGCGGGCCGGCCTCCAGGTCGAGGTGGCTCTTGGGGTCGTGGATCGGGGCGGTGGTGGTGATGTTGACGCCGCCGAGGTCGTCTATCAGCTGCTTGAAGCCGGAGAAGTCGACCTCGAGGAAGTGGTCCATGCGTATGCCCGTCATGGACTCGATGGTCTTGATGGTGCAGGCCGGACCGCCGGCCTCGTAGGCGCTGTTGAACATGGCCGCCCGCACGGCGGGCGTCTCCTGCCCGCCCTTCGTGGTGCAGGACGGCCGCTCTATGAGGGTGTCGCGCGGGATGCTGATGACGCTGGCCTTCTTGTGGCCCTTGTAGACGTGGACGATCATCGCCGTGTCGGAGCGCGAGGTGCCCTCGTCCGTGCCGTACTTGGCGTTCTTGCCGGCCCGGGAGTCGGAGCCGAGGACGAGGATGTCCATCGAGCCGTTGTCGACGTTCTCGGGGCGGTCGGCGCCGAGGGCGGCGTTGACGTCGACGCCGGTGAGGTTCCCGTTCAGCTTGTAGTAGAGGTAGCCGAGTCCGGCACCGCCGAGCACCAGCACGGCGGCCAGCGTCCACACCGTGTAGAGCACGGCCCTACGGCGCGTGCTGGGCCCCTTGCGACGCCGTCCCGACGTCGTGCCGCGGGCACGGTGGCGGCCCGCGCTCCCCGGTGCGTTGTTGCTGTCCTCGGCCATGTGCTCCTCAGTCCTCTTTGTGGTGCCCGAGTACCCCCTGCCGTCACGGTCAGGCGTGGCGTCGCGTTTCGCGGTGGAGTCAGCCTGTGTTCCGGCCCCGTATTCCGACCTGACAGATGGAAGGCCGTGCGCCAGGGTTGCATATGTGCGATGGCCGGTTTTCGCGCGGGCCGCCGGGCGTACCGTTCGTCCCCTTCGTCCGCCTTACCGCTCTGACCTGCACTTTCGCGGGCGATAACATGATCAGAACCGGTCCGTGGCCCGCTCTTCGGCTGTGGCTCACCTCTCATGAAACGCAAACGAGGCCCCCCGCGGTGCGGGGGGCCTCGTTTACCGAGCGTTCCGGCGGGTGTCCGGTCAGTCGCCGTTGTTGCCCGGGGTGGGCGTGGTCTTGGCGATCTGCATCAGGAACTCGGCGTTCGACTTCGTCTGCTTCATCTTGTCCAGCAGCAGCTCGATCGCCTGCTGGGAGTCGAGCGCGTGGAGCACCCGGCGCAGCTTCCAGACGATGTTCAGCTCCTCCGGCGCCAGCAGGATCTCTTCCTTACGGGTGCTGGACGCGTCCACGTCCACCGCCGGGAAGATGCGCTTGTCCGAGAGCTTCCGGTCGAGCCGCAGCTCCATGTTGCCGGTGCCCTTGAACTCCTCGAAGATCACCTCGTCCATCCGCGAGCCGGTCTCGACCAGCGCGGTGGCCAGGATGGTCAGCGAGCCGCCGTCCTCGATGTTGCGCGCGGCGCCGAAGAACTTCTTCGGCGGGTAGAGCGCGGTCGAGTCGACACCACCGGACAGGATGCGGCCGGAGGCGGGCGCCGCCAGGTTGTACGCACGGCCCAGGCGGGTGATCGAGTCCAGCAGGACGACCACGTCATGGCCCAGCTCGACCAGGCGCTTGGCCCGCTCGATCGCCAGCTCCGCGACGGTGGTGTGGTCCTCGGCCGGGCGGTCGAAGGTCGAGGAGATGACCTCGCCCTTGACCGACCGCTGCATGTCGGTGACCTCTTCCGGCCGCTCGTCGACGAGGACGACCATCAGATGGCACTCGGGGCTGTTGCGGGTGATCGCGTTGGCGATCGCCTGCATGATCATGGTCTTACCGGTCTTCGGCGGGGCCACGATCAGACCGCGCTGGCCCTTGCCGATCGGCGCGACCAGGTCGATGATCCGGGTCGTCAGCCCGCCGGCCTCGGTCTCCAGACGCAGCCGGTCCTGCGGGTAAAGCGGCGTCAGCTTGCCGAAGTCCGGCCGCCCGCGCCCGGTTTCGGGCGCCATGCCGTTCACCGAGTCCAGCCGCACCAGCGCGTTGAACTTCTCGCGGCGCTCGCCCTCGCGCGGCTGACGGACCGCGCCGGTGACATGGTCGCCCTTGCGCAGACCGTTCTTGCGCACCTGGGCGAGCGAGACATACACGTCGTTCGGGCCCGGGAGGTAGCCGGAGGTCCGGATGAACGCGTAGTTGTCGAGGATGTCGAGGATGCCCGCGACGGGGATCAGCACATCGTCATCGGACACCTGCGGCTCATTGCCGAAGTCGTCACGGCCACGGCGGCCACGGCGGTCGCGGTAGCGGCCGCGGCGCCCGCGGCGCCCGCCGTCGAAGTCGTCGTCGGCCTCGTCGGCGCGCTGCTGGCTCTGGCCGCGCCCGTCGCGCTGCTGACGGCCGCCGCCCTGCTGGCCGTCCTCGCCCTTGCCACGGCGGTCGCCGCGGTCGCCGCGGTCGCGCTGGCGGTCCTGGCGGTCCCGGCGGTCGCCCTTCTGACCGCGCTCCTGGCGGTCACCGCCCCTGGCGCCCTTGCCCTCGGCGGTGTCGGCGGCTGCCTCGGCCTTCCCGTCGCCCTTGGGCTCGGTCCTGGCCTCGGTCTTCGCGGAGACGTCGCTGCGCGCCTCCGTCTTGGTCTCGACAGCGGTGGCCGTGCCCCCGGAGTCGGGGGTGGCGGCGGGCGCGGTGGCCCGGCGACGGCGGCGGTCACCGGCCGGCTGCTCATCGCCGGCGGGCTCACCGGGCTGGCCGGGGATCTCGATCTGCCCCTGCGCGGCGGCCTTCTCCTCGGCGTCGGCCTTGTCGGCCTTCTCCGCCTTCCCGGCGGACTTCGAGGACTTGGCGCCGGTCTTCTCCTCGGCGTCGTCGCCCGTACGGGCCCGGGAGGTGGTGCGGCGCTTCGGCTTGGTCTCTCCCTCCGCGTCGGACGGAGTGCTCTCGGAGCCCTGGGCGGAGCCGGAGCCCGCGGCCTGCTTGTCCTTGATGACCTCGATCAGCTGGCCTTTGCGCATCCGCGCGGTGCCCTTGATGCCAAGGCTCGAGGCGAGCTGCTGAAGCTCGGCCAGGACCATGGCGTCGAGGCCGGTGCCCGAGCGGCGTCGCCGCGGGGCAGCGCCAGTGGCAGCACCGTTGGCGGGCGCGGAAGCGTCCGTGGCGGGCGCGTTGTTGCCGACACCGCTGTCGGAGGTGCCGGAGGCGTTCACGCCCATCAGATCGGTGGTGTCGCTCACGAAGGGTCCTTCCCTGGAGCGGGCGTCGGCCTGTCTGGCTCGGCGACCGGTTGTGCTGTCCGGCTGTGGTCCTTCGGTTACGGACCGGGCCGGGGCGGTGGTCCGCCGGGTACGGCGGAGGAATCAGTTCATGGTTCCGACGCGGCGGAGGATTCACGAGAATCCGCCACGCCGATTCCGGAGCGTGCTCGGTACTGCTCAGGCAGGCTGCTCAGGCAGTGGGGGAGGCTCCCGGAAGAAGGGTGGTCCCTGATGGGGACACTGCGCACCTCGCCTCCGAGTACATCCAAGAGGCATCGAGTGCAGACTTGAGGTTAACACTACCGGATCCAACAAACATTCCCCCTCTCCAAGACCGGCTATCGAGTTTTCCCGGCTCCGGGACACCCCGGAGCGCGGTGTCAGGTGAGCGGCAGGACGCTCGCCCCCCCGGCGTCGAGAGCCAGCCGGTTGGCCGCCCACCCCTCGCCCGCCAGTCGTGCGACCTTGTCGGCCGCACCGTCCTCGACCAGCGCGAGCACCGTGGGGCCCGCGCCGGAGATGACCGCGGGGACGCCGTCCGCCCGCAGTCGGTTCACCAGGCGCACGCTCTCGGGCATCGCCGGAGCACGGTATTCCTGGTGCAGTCGGTCCTCGGTCGCGGCCAGCAGCAGCTCGGGACGCCTGGTCAGGGCCTCGACGAGCAGTGCGGCCCGGCCCGCGTTGACCGCGGCGTCCACATGCGGGACGGTGCGCGGCAGCAGGCCGCGGGCGGTCTCGGTGAGCACCGGCCGACCAGGGACGAAGACCACCGGAACGACGGAATCCGCAGGGTCCATCCTGATCGCACGGGCGGACCCCGCGTCCGTCCAAGCCAGGGTGAAGCCGCCGAGCAGACAGGCGGCGACATTGTCGGGGTGGCCCTCGATCTCGGTGGCCAGCTCCAGCATCGCCGCGTCGTCGAGCCGCTCGGCGCCGCCTATGGTCACCGCGCGCGCGGCGACGATCCCGGCGCAGATGGCGGCGGAGGAGGAGCCCAGGCCCCGGCCGTGCGGAATGCGGTTGGCGCAGACCAGCTCGAGGCCGCGGGGCTGCCCGCCCAGCAGGTCGAAGGCGGTGCGCAGGGAGCGTACGAGCAGATGGTTCTCATCGCGCGGGAGCGACTCCGCGCCTTCACCGGCGATGTCGACGTGGAGACCGGAGTCGGCCACCCGGACCACCACATCGTCGTAGAGGCCCAGGGCCAGGCCGAGGGCGTCGAAGCCAGGACCGAGATTGGCGCTCGAGGCGGGGACGCGCACTCGGACGGCGGCGGCGCGGAACGCTGGACCGGCCATCGCTCGATGACTCTCCTTGTGGTTACGTGCGATTGCTCGAAGAGGTACGGAACACCGCGAGGGCCGTGACAAGTACGGCGACGCCGCGCAGAGGCGAGCGCTCTGCGTCGGGGCGGATTCAGTACAGCCTATCGAAGGAAGGTTCTGTGGCGACATAGGGCGCACGGGAGGCGCACGATGCGTGTCGCGCTCCCTGCCATCATCCGCGACCACTCTACTGGAGCGTTCCGCGCGCCCTCGCGCTGCTCTGCCACCGCTTGAGTGGATCTTTAGAGAAGCCTACGGAACGGGTGGGACGAGGGGCCGATGGGGGGTGCGCGGAGGCTCGGCGGGCCGGTCCACGCGGCCGCCGAAACCCCCACCACATCAGGCACCGGCCCTGGTCAGAGCCGGGTCGCGGCGTATCGGACCGGGGGCCCGGACCGGGGGCCCGGACCGGCCCGGCCCAAGGCGTACCGCGCCTTACCGGACCGGCCCGCTCCGGGTCGCATCGCGCCTTACCGGACCGGCCCGCTCCGGGTCGCGTCGCGCCTTACCGGGCCAGTCCGCTCCGGGTCGCGTCGCGCCTTACCGGAGCAGC
The DNA here is from genome assembly GCF_016741935.1 of Streptomyces endocoffeicus. GTDB lineage: Bacteria > Actinomycetota > Actinomycetes > Streptomycetales > Streptomycetaceae > Streptomyces > Streptomyces endocoffeicus. Next base: position 404,916 of record NZ_JAERRG010000004.1, read on the forward strand.
CTGCTCCGGGTCGCGTCGCGGCACGCGGTGTCAGGCCAGCCCGAGCCGTACGGCCGCGGCGTCCGCGTCCACCGGGACCACGACGGGCTGCGGCGCGCCCGCCACCGCCCAGTCCGGGTCCTTGAGCCCGTTCCCGGTCACCGTGCAGACGATGCGCTGGCCCGGGTCGACCAGCCCCTGCTCGGCCGCCTTCAGCAGACCCGCCACGCTCGCCGCGGAGGCGGGCTCGACGAAAACGCCCTCCTGGGCGGCGAGCAGCCGGTAGGCGGCGAGGATCTGACGATCGGTCACCTCGTCGATGAGGCCGCCGGACTCGTCGCGCGCCTGCTCTGCGAAGGTCCACGAGGCCGGGTTGCCGATGCGGATGGCGGTGGCGATGGTGCTCGGCTCCTTGACCGGCTCACCACGCACGATCGGCGCCGCGCCGGACGCCTGGAAGCCCCACATCCGGGGCGTACGGGAGGCGCGCGGCTCGCTGTCGGCGAACGGCGCCGCGTACTCCGTGTAGCCCTTCCAGTAGGCCGTGATGTTGCCCGCGTTGCCGACCGGCAGCACATGGATGTCGGGCGCGTCCCCGAGCATGTCCACGATCTCGAAGGCGGCGGTCTTCTGGCCCTCGATCCGGGCCGGGTTGACCGAATTGACCAGCGCCACCGGGTACTTCTCCGACAGCCCGCGCGCCAGCGTCAGACAGTCGTCGAAGTTGCCGTCGACCTGGAGGATCTTCGCGCCGTGGACGAGGGCCTGGCCCATCTTGCCCAGCGCGATCTTCCCCTGCGGGACCAGCACCGCGCAGACCATCCCGGCCCGTACGGCGTACGCCGCCGCCGAGGCCGAGGTGTTGCCGGTGGAGGCGCAGATGACGGCCTTGGCGCCGGCCTCCTTGGCCGCGCTGATGGCCATCGTCATCCCACGGTCCTTGAACGACCCGGTGGGGTTGGCACCCTCGACCTTGAGGTGCACCTCACAGCCGGTGCGCTCGGAGAGCACCTGCGCGGGGACCAGCGGCGTACCGCCCTCGCGCAGGGTGACGACGGGGGTGGTCCCGCCGACCGGGAGGCGGTCGCGGTACTCCTCGATGATGCCCCGCCAGCCGTGCCACTGGCGGGTGCCGGACATTCGAGGCCCGGCGTCGGCGATTGCGTTCATGATTTTCCTTACTCTCCGCTCACCCTCTGTACGGCCTCAGCGCGGCCGCTACCCGGCGTCTGCTCGCCCACTGCTCGCCCACGACTCATCCTCCAGTCGCCCTCTACTCGCCTTCTACTCGCCCTCGACCCGCATGATGCTCGCGACATCGCGGACGGTGTCGAGCCGGCGAAGCGCCTCCACGGTCGACGACAGCGCGGCGTCGCTCGCGCGGTGGGTCACGACGACGAGGGACGCCTCGCCGTCCTTCCCCTGCTGGCGGACCGTATCGATGGACACGCCGTGCTCGGCGAAGACTGTGGCGACCTGCGCCAGAACTCCCGGTTTGTCGGCGACGTCCAGGCTGATGTGGTAGCGAGTGACCACATCGCCCATCGGGCTCACCGGGAGCCGGCTGTAGGCGGACTCCCCGGGTCCGGTGGCGCCCGCCAGCTTGTTGCGGGAGGCGGCGACGAGGTCGCCGAGGACGGCCGAGGCGGTCGGCGAACCGCCCGCGCCCGGCCCGTAGAACATCAGCTGCCCCGCGGCGTCGGCCTCCACGAAGACCGCGTTGTACGCCTCGCGGACCGAGGCGAGGGGGTGGCTCAGCGGAATCATCGCCGGGTGCACCCGCGCGGTGACCGACTGGCCGTCGGCGGCCCGCTCACAGATCGCGAGCAGCTTGACCGTACAGCCCATGCGCTTGGCGGAGGCGATGTCCGCGGCGGTCACCTCGGTGATGCCCTCGCGGTGCACATCGTCGAGGGTGACCCGGGTGTGGAAGGCGATCCCGGCGAGGATCGCGGCCTTCGCGGCGGCGTCGAAGCCCTCGACGTCGGCGGTCGGGTCGGCCTCGGCGTACCCCAGGGCCGTGGCCTCGTCCAGCGCCTCGCTGTAACCGGCGCCGCTGGAGTCCATCCGGTCGAGGATGAAGTTGGTGGTGCCGTTGACGATGCCGAGGACACGGTTGACCTTGTCGCCCGCGAGCGACTCGCGCAGCGGCCGCACCAGCGGGATCGCCCCCGCGACCGCGGCCTCGTAGTAGAGGTCCGCACCGCGCTGCTCGGCCGCGGCGTGCAGCGCCGCGCCGTCCTGGGCGACCAGCGCCTTGTTCGCGGACACCACGCTCGCGCCGTGGTCGAAGGCGGTGGTGATGAGGGTGCGGGCGGGCTCGATCCCGCCGATGACCTCGACCACCACATCGATGTCCCCGCGTTTGACCAGGGCCGTGGCATCGGTGGTCACCAGCTCCGCCGGCACCCCCTCCCGGACCCGGCCGGGGCGGCGCACGGCGATCCCGGCCAGCTCGACCGGGGCCCCGATGCGCGCCGCGAGGTCGTCCGCCTGCGTCGTCATGATGCGCGCCACCTCTGAGCCGACCACTCCACAGCCCAGCAGCGCCACTTTCAGCGGACGCGTACGCATCATCCGACCTCGTCTCTCATCCATCGCGTTAATGCATCAGCGCGTTAGTGCACCAGTCTCATGCACTGGACGGGATTTCCTGTCCCGGGTCCAGTATCCGAGATCTATTTCTCGCTAGCCGATTCCGCCGGCGGATTGCCGCTGGCGGGCCCCACCGGCAGGCCCCTACCAGCAGTCCCATACCAGCAGGTCCCGACCAGCGGATCCCCACCAACAGGCCCCCACCAGCGGAACCTCGCTAGCCGACATCGAGCCGCAGCAGATCCTCCTCCGTCTCACGCCGGACGATCTCGCGCGCCTGCCCGTCCCGTACGGCGACGACGGGCGGCCGGAGCGCGTGGTTGTAGTTGCTCGCCATCGAGCGGCAGTACGCGCCGGTGGCGGGGACGGCGATCAGATCGCCGGGCGCCAGATCGGCGGGCAGGAAGGCGTCCCGTACGACGATGTCGCCGGATTCGCAGTGCTTGCCGACGACGCGGGAGAGCATCGGCTCGGCGGTGGAAGCGCGGGAGACCAGCGCCACCGAGTACTCGGCGTCGTAGAGCGCGGTACGGATATTGTCGGACATCCCGCCATCGACGCTGACGTACGTCCGCAGCCCCGGCAGCTCCTTGACCGTGCCCACCTCGTAGAGCGTGAACGCGGTCGGCCCGACGATCGCCCGCCCCGGCTCGACCGACAGCCGCGGCACCGCGAGCCCGGCCGTGTCGCACTCCCGGTGCACGATGTCGCGCAGCGCCTTGGCGATCTCGTGCGGCTCGCGCGGGTCGTCCTCCGAGGTGTACGCGATGCCGAGGCCACCGCCGAGGTCGATCTCGGGCAGCTCGACGCCGTGCTCGTCCCGGATCTCCTTGAGCAGCCCGACGACGCGGTGCGCCGCGACCTCGAACCCGGACGTGTCGAAGATCTGCGACCCGATGTGCGAGTGGATGCCGATGAGCTCGAGCCCGTCGAGCTTGAGCGCCCGCCGTACGGCCTCGGCGGCCAGCCCGCCCGCGAGCGGAATGCCGAACTTCTGGTCCTCGTGGGCGGTCGCGATGAACTCGTGGGTATGCGCCTCCACACCCACGGTGATCCGGATCTGCACCCGCTGGCGCCTGCCGAGCCGCTGGGCGATGTGCGCGACCCGCACGATCTCCTGGAACGAGTCGAGCACGATCCGCCCGACGCCCTCCTCGACCGCCCGCTCGATCTCGGCGGTGGACTTGTTGTTCCCGTGCAGCGCGATCCGCTCGGCGGGCATCCCGGCGGCGAGCGCGGTGGCCAGCTCCCCGGCGGAGCACACGTCGAGGTTGAGCCCCTCTTCGTTCAGCCAGCGCACGACGGCGCGGGAGAGGAACGCCTTCCCGGCGTAGAACACATCGGCGTCGTCCCCTTGCTCCTGGAACGCCTCCCGCCAGGCCCGGCAGCGGGCCCGGAAGTCGGCCTCGTCGAGGAAGTACGCGGGCGTCCCGAACTCCTCCGCGAGCGTCTTGACGTCGATCCCGCCGACGGCCACGACGCCATCGGCGTTCCGGCCGACCGTACGGGACCACACGCGCGGATCGAGTTGATTGAGATCGGCGGGCGGCGCGGCGTAGTGCCCCTCGGGAAGGACATCGGCGTGGCGGGGCCCGGCGGGATGGGCGGAACGGCTCATGCTGTCTCTGCTGTCTCTCTCAAGGTCTTACAGATGTTCGGGTGCGCTGATGCCGAGCAGATGCAGGCCGCCGGCGAGCACCGCCCCGGTGGCATCGGCAAGGGCCAGCCGGGAACGGTGGACGGCCGAGGGTTTGAGCTGGTGGGAGGGGTCTCCGGAGGGCAGGACCGGACAGCCGTCATGGAACCGGTCATGGAACCGGTCATGGAACCGGAAGAAGGCATCGGCGACACCGACAAGATGCCGCGCGAGCCGATCGGGCGCACGGTGCCGGGCGGCGGCCTCGATGATGCGGGGATGATCGGCGAGGAGGCCGAGGAGCCCGATCTCGGCGGGGTGGTCGTACGCCCCGGACGCCGGCTCGGGCGTGACGCGGAGCTGACCCGCATTCCGCACGAGGGCGCGGGTGCGGGCGTGGGCGTACTGAACCCGGAAGAGGGGGTTGTCCTCGCGCTGCGAGAGAAGCCGGGCAGGGTCGACATCGGGCAGATCATGCCCGGCGGGCCGAAGCAACGCCCAGCGCGCGGCGTCGCCCCCAAGGGAACGGAGCAGATCAGCCCCGGAGACCGGAACGGCCCGCACGAGAGGCCCATGACCAGGAACAACGACTCCCCCGGCAGCGTGGACAAGCCCCCGCACCACATGAGCGACAAGGGCGGCCCGCACCTCGCTAGCTGACCCAAGCCGAACCGAAACCCCAGCGAGCAAATCGCTGTGCCCGTAGCGAGACCCCTGGGAGAGGACGTCCCGCACAAGCTGAGCATGGGAGGTGGCATCAAGAGTGATGTTGAGAAACCCAGGAGCGGCGACATCAACGCGGGCGATCCCGGGAGCGAGGACAAGCCGCCGCCGCAAAACCTCGGCGATAACGAGCGCATCCCCCTCACCCCCGGCCAGCAGCAGGGCGACATTGGTGGCGTAATCCCCACACCCAGGCCGAGGCGGCGTCCGCACCTTCACCCGCTCCGGCACGGCAACGCACAGCTCGTCGTCCTCAACGGCACGACGCACGGTGTGCAGCACAGTGCGGGAGAGCTGGGCGGGAGTCACGGGACCAGCGTATGGGAGGAGGGGGGTACGAAAGCGAACCGGTTTCGCCCTTCGGACGAGCGCACAACGAGGAGGTCGGGCCCCGGGCCCAAAGAGACCCGGGGCCCGACCGAACCCACAAAAAACCCAAGCCCCGAACAGAACCGAAGCCCAAGCCCCCCGGGCCGAACCGGAAGGAAAAGGCAGAGGCCCGGGCCTGGGGCCCACCACTACCCGGTGGGCCCCACAACCGGCTCGGCATCACCAGGCGCGGCCGCACCGGCCGCCCCCTGCCGCATCAGCCGCCGCACGAGCTCGACAAGATCGACGGGCTCGAAGGGTTTCGCGAGGAAGGCATCGACGCCCAGCGCCTTCCCGCTGTCCATCTCGTACTGCGTACACGCACTGATGATCGCGACGGGCACATGACACGTTCGAGCATCAGCACGCAGCCTCGACGCCGTATGCAGCCCATCAAGTCTGGGCATCACGACATCGAGAGTGATCACATCGGGCCGCACCTGGTGAACGATCTCCAGGCACTCGGCACCATCGGCCGCGGTCACGACCTCGAAGCCCTCCAGCTCGAGGTTGACCCTGATCAGCTGCCGGATGACCTTGTTGTCGTCGACGACAAGGACCCGGCCGGACAAGCCAGGCACATCCTGAAGAGTAGGCGCGCAGCCACGGCTGCGTCCGGGTTTTCCCCACTTCCGCCCCGTGCGAGGGACCTTTCCCCAAGACCCCTGCGCCCCACCCTCCACATGCGGTATACGCCCCTCCACTCCCACATCCGCCCCCCGATAAACGTTCATGACCACCCTCTGCGAGCTGATAGTGTTCTACCTGTCGCCGCGACAGCAGCGACAGGCGCAAGCCCCCGTAGCTCAGGGGATAGAGCAACGGCCTCCGGAGCCGTGTGCGCAGGTTCGAATCCTGCCGGGGGCACCTCGCAGCAGGTGCCAGCAGACCCCGCCATCAGCCCAGACGCTGAGCGCGGGGTCTTCGCATATGTGCGGCCGGATGCCGACGAACGCAGCCCGATGCCGACGATCACGCAATGACCACGTAATGATCTTAAAGGACAAATACACGGGTCACATGCGCTTTGAGCGCCGTGTCTGCACTGTCTCCTTCTTCAGCTGCCGTCGGCTGGATCGCTCCAGGTCACCGAAGAACTGGACGGCAACCAGACAGCAGGTGAGTCTCGGTCGAGGATCGGAGGCTCTTCGTGGACGGGCAGAGGCTCGCCATCTATGACGAAACCGAGAGACACCTGCACGTAGCGCAGGTAGTTGCGCACATCTCGGATCAGCCGTTCAGGACGCTGGCCTCCTGCCCCGCGCCGCCCTGCGTCGTAGACGAGACGCACTAACACTCGATACCGCTCACGCATCTCGGTGTCCGTGATCGAGAAGAGTTCGGTGAACATCCCACGTCGGACAGATTCCATCGCGTCGGCGCAACACACCCGCGCATGTTCACTCAGCCTGGGATTTTCAAGAGCTACGTCTGGCAGTGAGGGCAACCAGGCATAGAGATCGGCCAAGCGTTCAAGAAGCTGCTTGGCGGCGACCGCCGAGTTCTCCCGTTCCCTCTCAGCCCGCGCCAGTTGAGCGCTGGCGGCGTATTGCTCAGCTGCCAGTTGAGTCTGTGCGCTGATCGTCTTGTCGGTCTGCCAGCGCGCAACGAATACCGTGATGACGCCGCCAACGACGGTCCCCAGTAAGGCGCTGAGCGCTTGACTTATGAGATCATTCCAGTCCGTCACACACGACATGATCCGCAAATCGGGCTGCGCCCGGCAACGGGCGGCGCCGGCGTAGTGCCGCAGTTTTCCCTCCGCGTCGCGCAGCCTCGGTGGGTACCAGCCGCTGGACACCAGCGCGCGGTCTGTCCATGAACACGTGCCGACCAGAATCTCGCCCGTGCCCTGCCGACTACCCCGGGGGGGGAGCGCAACAGACAGGCCGTCGTGTGAATGGAGGGGTGAGTGACTGTTGGCCAACCGTTCCTGGACGCCCGGAAGTTCGAGGGCAGCTGGCATGAACCGCAACCGTCAGGACCTTTCAACGCCCGCCCCCGGCGCTACGTTTCGAGGGCTCATCGTTGGGGAAGCAGCCGGTTTGGGAGCGCTCCCACTCACTCTCCCACTCCCCCTAGGACGATGGAGGAAGATCGCAAATGATTTGTCATGAACGCGGCAATTCCTTACGTTGGGCATCTCGCGCCCTCGGCCTGCTGGCCGCGGCGCTGCTGTGCCTGATCCCGTGGTCCACCACCGCGAGCGCCCATGGATCCGTCGTCGACCCCGCGTCCCGCAACTACGGCTGCTGGCTGCGCTGGGGCGACGACTTCCAGAACCCCGAGATGGCGCAGTTGGACCCCATGTGCTGGCAGGCGTGGCAGGACAACCCGAACGCCATGTGGAACTGGAACGGGCTGTACCGCAACGGCTCCGCCGGCAACTTCCCCGCGGTGATCCCGGACGGGCAGTTGTGCAGCGGTGGCCACACCGAGGGTGGCCGCTACAACTCGCTGGACAAGCCGGGCGCCTGGCAGACGACGAAGATCGGCGGCAAGTTCACCGTCAAGCTGTACGACCAGGCCAGCCATGGTGCGGACTACTTCAAGGTCTATGTGAGCCGCCAGGGCTACGACCCCACCACCCAGCCGCTCAAGTGGAGTGACCTGCAGCTGGTCACCACGACCGGCAAGTACGCCCCCAGCCAGAACTACTCGATCGACGTCAGCACCTCCGGCTACACCGGCCGCCATGTCGTCTACACGATCTGGCAGGCGTCGCACATGGACCAGACGTACTTCCTGTGCAGTGATGTGAACTTCAGCTGAGCGGCACCCCACGGCTCAGGCGTCCGCACAACGACCCCGCCGGACGCGCCCTGTCCGGCGGGGCCTCGGATTACCTCGATCACCGGCCGGGCGGAGACCCCGGGAAATACGGTCAGCAGACAGCTCACGAAAGAATGATGAACAGACCTCCGCAATGGACGTCGTCACGCCGATCCAGGGGCGTCGGGGAGTTCGAGAGCCTCGTGATGATGCCAGAGCAGATGGCGGTCACCCCTGCGTAACTCCGCATCTCCCCATTCAAGGCGCAGGACACCCCTGTCCATGGAACACGCATAGGCCAACAGCACCAAGCTGAAGTTGGGGTCGAGCTGATTCAGATCATTGTGATAATCATGCTCTTGTAGCTCTTCGAGCCCTAGGTCCAGCTCCGCTTGCATGGGTTCGGGACCATGGCGGCGGATCAGGTCGGCTCGGAAGCCCACCGCACGGCGAAGCCGAGCGGCTGTGACCGGGACGTCTCGCTTCGCATAGCGGATCGGGTAGAGCACCTGCCCGGTGACGACCATGACCGTACGTGCCTGAAGGCGCATCGGAGTGGCGCCCGGAAGTTCGGCCAAGCCCGCCGCCAACTCCTCGTACTGAGAAGCGTGAAGGCCGTGTCCGTAGGCTTCTAGCGTCTGAGTGTGTACCCCTTGATGACCATCCCGTGCTCGTTCATGAGCTCGGACAATGCACTTCGGTATCACCTTCGACAGTGGAGCTGCCAACTCACCGAAGACGCCCTGCGACCACGAAGTGCCGACCGGTTGCGCCATTTCCGTTCCTCCGCTCGCACTCGTGGCACTGTCAGAGGCAACTTCCCGCATCCCGACGATGACTTACCTTCAGAAGCTCCGCAAGGGCGCGCAGCGGGACTACCAGCGCCTGTCGGCGTGCCGACGAGGTCGCCCCTCGAATTTTCGCCCGTTGAAGCGTCTCCGGGGCCACACCTGTCTGTTCTTGCCCATTGGCCCCTCTGGCCAGTCCGCTACCACTGAGGCAGCCCCGGAACCCGGGCGCCGGACCAAATCTGGACCGCTATTCGAGACGATCGGAGCCCCGCTAATCGCTCCCTTGGGCGTCCTGTTCAAGTGTGGACACGATCATCCTGATGGCTCCGAGTCGTTGGCGGGGCAGCGGCTGTCGTTCCAGGGCTGTGAGCTCGAAGGGATTCATTACGCAAGCCGGTAGGTGTCACACCGTCCAAGAAACGGTCCAGCAGCTTGCCGCGCAGGCTGTGGAGAACCTCGTTCTCCACATCTGCGGCTCGTGCCCGCCGATAGAGCGCCTTCGCGAACTGAGCGAACCGCTCACGAACCCCCAGCGGAGGCCACCGGATCAAGACTTCCGCGAACGCACGTCGACTGAGTTCACGCCCACCCACACCCTGAGAAGCCGCTGTCAGTGCGGCGCTTCGGGAACGGATCTCGTGAAGCAACCAGTACCCGTCAGCTGCGTTCTCAGGGCGCAGGGTGAGGACACCACGGCCGGGGACGACCGGCATAGCGTTCACGGCGACTTGCACACCGTCCTCCCTGGCAGCCACCAAGAGCGAGGATGGAGGGCAGTCTGCGGCTCCCTCGGTAGAGGCGAGACTCGCCTCTGTCCGATACAGGTAAGGCACGACGCTTCGGAAAATGTCCGCGGGAGCCGCGAATGCCATCCCCGTCTCATGCGGTCTATTGCCCGATTGTGGACGCGGGCGCGAGGCGGCCCCGGACTGCATCTGCGCCAAAGTGCCGAGGGCTCGCTCAGGCCAGTCTTCGCCTGCCTCCGCATCAACAACGAATTGTGCGTCGCTCAAGGCCACCGCGCATTCGGCTATGCGTGCGTTGACCGCCACCTTCGCTTCTATTGTGTGCATCGCGCGTACGAACGCCGCTCGAGGCCCGGCTGGAGGCAGGGGCACGGGGAGGTCTCGCAGAGCGGCCAGACTCAACGTGCGCTGCAAGGTGGATCCAGTTGCCCGGCGTTCGCACCAATCTCGGACGTACGCCGACCCGAGCCATAGCCTCAGCCAGTCAGCTCCCAGATGGGCGCCAGGGCGCAGCACAGCGACTGTCCGGGACGCGTTCCAGCCGTGCTGGTCGTCGGTGACCACCGCTGCTTCCCCGACCCTCCCCACCAGGACCACGACCACGTCCCCGGTCCGAAGTTCGCTGCGCGGGTTCGCCTCGTGGATCCGTGCTGCGATGCGCCTTGGGTTGTTGCTGCTGAGGTGTCCGTGCTGGATGTCCGAGGCCCGGACCATTCGGACGCCGTCTTCCACGTGAGCGCCCGGACGAGTGATCCCGTAGCTGAGCACCGTAACCAGCTCACTCAGCTTTCCGAGTGCCCAGCCTTCGGGAAGCGCACGCAACCGGTCCTCAAGGAGTGACGATGTCACACGGGCCCCAGAAGATCGCGAAGCTCACGTTCGAGACGATGAGAGGTCTCGAAGTGCTCGTACAGCTCCTTGGTCAGGTCAGCCACGCGCTCACGCCCTTCCTGAGCCGGGGACGCGGGTGTTGGCACGCCGACGTGGTGGCTGGGCAAGACGTCGTATTCACTGGCCGCGATCTCGGCGGTCGGCACTGACCGACACCAGCCGGGCACGTCCTCGTACGGTTCCGCCCCTTGCGCTCCCCACCAGGCGGCGAAGGTGTCCGCGATGTGCGTGATCGCCTCGTCCGGCAGATTGCGGCGGCCCCGCCCAGCGGTCAGCGCCGCGTCTCGCGCGTCGATGAACAGGAGCTGCTCCCTCCGGTCGGGCTTCTTGCTCCTGCCGAAGACCCACAGGGTCACGGCATTGCGCACATGAGGGATCAGCCCCGCGGGCAGCTCGACGACACAGCTCAGGAGATCGTCGTGGATGAGTCCCGCGCGAATAGCGCGCTCCGCCGTCCTGGTCCCCGAGGCGGCGCCTATGGGCAGAAGAACTGCGGCTCGCCCTGAGTCAGACATCTTGCTGACAGCGTGTTGGACCCAGGCGAAGTTGGCGTTCCCGGCCGGCGGTGGCCCGTAGAACCACGGATGTCCGTAACGTCCCCACCGCCCGTCGTCCCAATGGGACTGGTTGAAGGGCGGGTTCACCATGACGACATCGAAGTGCGTCCGCGTGAACCCGTCGTCGAGGAGGCTGGACGACACCTTGGCGATGCGGGCCCTCGCTCCGTGCACCTCGAGGTTCATCGCCGCGATGGCCTGGGCCGACTTGTTCTGTTCCTGCCCGTATAGGCCGAGGCTGTCGCCCTGCCCCCCGGCCGACTCCACGTGGGCGCGGGCCTGAAGGAGCAAGCCTCCGGAGCCGCAGGCTGGATCGTAGACGGTCTCCCCTGCCCTGGGATTCACCACCATGGTCATGAGGTGGACGATCTGCCGCGGCGTGTAGTACCGGCCGCCCTTCCCAGTCATCTGCGACTGGGCCTGAAGGCACATATCGAAGAGAGCCGCGGGATCGGAGGCGGCAGCCACCAGGTCGAACAACGGCCCCAGCTGGAAACCGCGCACCCCCTCCAGGGAGGGAACGGCCAGATCCATCGCCTCTCCGGCCTCCGATTCCCACCGCCGAAGCCCGCCCCGGATCCATACCTCCAGATCTTGGGGGTGCCACGACCTCAGCTCCCGAGCCACCTCCCAGGCGCCAGGCACCTCGGCAGATGTGCCGCTTCCGTGGCCGGATTGGGCAGCCTCCGCCTTGTGGCGAAGCAGGATCAACACCATGGCGAGGCTCAGCGCGTCATCCGGGCTCATGGCTCCGCTCAGGGCGTCAAGCGCCTGTGCGAGCGACGGGCCTTCCAGCGTCCTCGCCACCCTTGCCACCGCCGTTCTCGTTCTCGTCCTCCGTTGACCTGCCCCATCATGCCCGTCGACTCAGCGGGACTGCAGATAGTTCACGATCAAGAACTCCACCCCGACGACAGCGACGAACACACAGCCCCCCGTCGCCACGGCCTGGTTGACGCTGCCCGTGCTCGCCATCTGCCAAATCCCCGCCACCAGCGCACAGATCACCGCGATCGCGACGATGAGCGCGACGGCCATGAGGCGCATCCGGTCCACATCTCCCCCTAAATCCTTTTTGGGTAGCTCAAAACGAAGCGTCAGTGGACCCACGCACCCCTCCACCGTGCCGCACGCGACTGTACACGACCGAAGCAGTCCGTTGGGGATCCTCGCAGCAGTCCGTTGGGGTTTGCTTCACGCTCGACCGCGCACTCAAAGTGGATGTGGTGAATTAATAAATTCGTCCCGCGCCGCACATCTGCCGACCGCTTCAGGAGCTATCCGTCGGGCGCACCTCCGCCCGGCGCCCGAGCCGATACGATCTGTGCCGGGGATATCGCTGCCGAGCAGCCGCAATCAGTACAGATCGACGTGGACACGAAGCGGGGATGGCGCATGCGGGACGGCCGGTGGGTCACGGTCACCGAATCCGAGTTCCAGCACGAGCGCCGGGGGCTGGAGGCCATCCGGGAGAAGCTCCCCGACAACGACCCATGGCGGGCCTGGTCGAATTTCACCTTCACCGCGCACAGCGGCCACGTGCGGGAAGTGGACCTGCTCGTGGTCACCCCCGGCGGGGTGTATCTGATCGAGCTGAAGGACTGGCACGGTTCGGTCGAGTCCCGCAACGGCACCTGGCTGCAGACCCAGCCCAGCGGGCGGCAGATCACCCATGGCAACCCCCTGCACCTGGCGAACAAGAAGGCAAAGGAGCTGGCCGGCCTTCTGGCCCAGGAGGGCGAGCGGGTCTGGGTGTCGGAGGCCGTCTGCTTCACCGACTCCTCTCTGAGGAACCGGCTGCCCGCCCATGACCAGCACGGCCTGTACACCGTGCACCAGCTCGCCCAGCTCCTCCAGGCGCCCCCGCGCGACGAGCACCGTCGCATCGACCGGTCGCGGTCGCGCCGGATCAAGTCGGCCTTGGAGCGGGTGGGGATCGCCCGTAGCGACGCCGAGTACAAGGTCGGCCCGTACCTGCTGACCCGGAAGTCGTTCGACTCGGGCCCGACCTGGGCGGACTATCTGGCCCGGCACAGCGAGCTGCCGGAGGCCGCCCGGATCCGCGTCTATCTGCGGGAGCGCGGCTCGGACGCCGAGCTGCGGGCCTCGGTGGAGCGCGCGGCACGGCGCGAGGCCGCGGTGCTGCGGCGCTTCAAGCACCCCGGTGTCGTCCAGCTGAAGCAGTACGACCCGTCTGGGCACTCGGCCGGGCCCGCGCTGATCTTCGACTTCGACCCGCATACGCTGCGCCTCGACGAGTATCTGGCGCAGTACGGCGAGAAGCTGGACATCCTCAGCCGGATGGCGCTGGTCCGGCAGCTCGCCGAGACCGTGCGCTCGGCCCACGGCCGCCGCATCTACCACCGCACCCTGGCCGCCCGCGCGATCCATGTGCTGCCCCGCGCCCGGGGCCGCGCGGCGGGCCCGGACGGTGAGGAGGCGGGCTGGCTCAGCCCGTATCTGCAGATCTCGGACTGGCAGGTCGCGGTCCAGCGCGGCCCGGAGTCGGGCGCGCCGGGTGGCAGCGAACGGTTCGCGCCCACCACGTTCTCCCGCGCGGGCGCGCACCTGGCCGAGGGCGCGGATCCGTATCTCGCCCCGGAGCTGACCGCGCTCAAGGCCGACCCGGTCACGCTGGATGTCTACGGCCTCGGCGTGCTGACGTATCTGCTGGCCACCGGCAAGGCTCCGGCCGCCAGCCAGGCCGAGCTGCTGGCCCGCTACGAGGCGGGCGAGGGGCTGCGGCCCAGCGCGGTGGTCGACGGCCTCTCGGAGGACATCGACCAACTGGTGCAGATGGCCACCGCCTACCACGTCGACGACCGGCTGGACTCGGTGGACGACTTCCTCGACCTGCTGGAGGTCGTCGAGGAGACCCTGACCGAGCCCGCCTCAGCAGAACCTGTACGTCCGGCGCAGCCCGAGAAGGACCCCCTGGAGGCGGTCGCGGGCGATCTGCTGGCCGGCCGCTGGGAGGTGCGGCGCCGCCTCGGCACCGGCTCGACCAGCCGCGCGTTCCTGGTGCGGGACGTGACGGCGGGGCCGGAGGTGCGCTTCGCGAAGTCCCTCGCCGTGCTGAAGGTCGCGGTGTCGGACAGCAAGGGCGAGGTCCTCGCCCACGAGGCCGAGGTGATGGGGCGGCTGCGCCCCGACTCGCGGATCATCCGCCTCGTCGAGCCGGAGCCGCAGCGCATCGGTGGCCGGACGGTGCTCGTCATGGAGTACGTCGGCAACGAGCGCGAGAACGACGGCGAGCCCGGCGCCCCCGGCGAGCGGAGGAGAAGGCGGCGCGAGGAGACCGTCGCCCGTCAGTTGCGCGAGTCCGGCCGACTGTCCGTGGACCAGCTGGAGGGGTACGGCGACTACTTGTTCGGGGCGGTGGACTTTCTCGAGGGCGAGGGCGTGTGGCACCGCGACATCAAGCCCGACAACATCGCGATCCGTATCCGCCCGAACCGCACCCGCGAGCTGGTCCTCATCGACTTCTCCCTGGCCGGCTGCCCCGTGCAGGAGACCGGCGCCGGGACGGACGGCTATCTGGACCCGTTCATCGGCACCCTCACCGAGCGCTCGGTGTACGACGGGCATGCCGAGCGCTACGCCCTGGCCGTCACCCTGCACGAGATGGCCTCCCGGGAACTTCCGGTGTGGGGCAACGGCAAGGTCTCGCCACGCCAGACCGACGCGAAGAAGGAGCCGTACCCGAAGATCGCGGGTGACGCGTTCGACCCGGCGGTACGGGACGGGCTGGTCGCGTTCTTCCGCAAGGCGCTGCACCGAGACGCGGCACAGCGCTACCCGGACCTCAAGCCGATGCGGGACGACTGGAAGAAGATCTTCCTGGCGATGGACGAGGCGAAGCCGTCCTCGCGCCGCTCCCGGCAGCCCGCCCCGCCGAGTGACGCGGACCAGCGACCGGACGCGCCCGAGGCCCAGGACGCTCCCATCCCCCAGGCCGAGGAGGAGAGCGCCGACCAGCAGCGCGACCGGCTGGCGGGCCAGGTCGACCGTACGACCCCCATCTCGGCTTCGGGCCTCAGCCCGGCCGCCGAGTCCTTCGTCTACGGCCTGCGGGTCAACACCGTCGGCGAACTGCTCGACTACAGCCGTCACCAGCTCGTCAACGCCCCCGGGCTGGGCGCGAAGACGCGTAAGGAAGTCCTCCGCCGCATCAAGGAATGGCGTCAGCGCCTCGCCGAGCAGCCCGCGGCTCCTCTCACCCCCGCCGGGCGAAAGGCGGCGAAGGAGGAGCTGACGGCGGCCGAGGCCGCGATGGCGAGCGCGATGGCCGCCGAGGGTGCCGCGGGCGGACTGCCCGAGCGCGCGCTGCGCAGCGTCAGCCTTGACACCCTTGCCACGATCTTCGTACCGGAGCTGAAGAAGGACGGGACGAACCGCAACGAGTGCGAGATGGTGCGGCTGTTGCTGCGCCTCCCGGACGAGCGGGGCACGCTGCCCGACATCGGCGTGTGGCCCCTGCAGAAGGATGTCGCGAACGCGCTCGGGCTGTCGGCGGGCCGTATCCCGCAGATGCTGAAGACCCAGCGCACCCGGTGGAAGCGGAATCGCTCCGTACAGGTACTGCGAGCCGAGATCCTCGCGCTCCTGCGCGACCTGGGCCGGGTCGCCTCCGCGGCGGAGATCGCGGACGCCCTGGCCGTACGGCGCGGCACCGAGCTGCTGGAGCGCGAGCAGCGGCGGGCGCTGGCGCTGGCCGCCGTACGGGCCGTGGTGGAGGTCGAGCAACTCGTACCGGACGAGGCGGAGTTCCAGCACGCCCCGAATCGCGACGCGGCGGATGAGGGCATGGGCGCCGGCCTGCTGGCCCTGGAGGTCAGTTCCGACGACGCGCCCGAGACCCCGTCCGGGCCCGGACTGCTCAATTACGCCCAGCGGCTGGGCAAGGTCGCCGACCGGCTGGCGAAGCTGGACACGCTGCCGACGGCGGCGACGGTCCTGGCGGAGCTGGAGGCCATCACCGCGCCGAGCCGGGCCCTGGAGTGGGACGAGCGGCGTCTGGTGGAAGTCGCCGCGGCCGCCTCGCGCCGGGCCGCCGCGACGCCACGGCTGGAGATCTACCCCCGGAGCCTCCCGCTCGTCCGGGCGCTGCGCCTCACCCAGGCCGGACTGGTGTCGCACATCCCCGGGATGCCGGAGGGGCGGCAGCCCGGGTTGACTGTCCCGGAGATCCACGAGCGGGTGCGGTCCCGTTTCCCGGAGCTGCTGAACGAGCGGCGGGGGCACGCCCTGCCGACGGGCGGACCGCTGACGAAGGCGCTGCGGGACGCCGGATTCGACCTGGAGCTGAAGACCCGGGAGGGCACCAAGACGCTGCGGTACATCCCGCGCCAGCGGGACGGGGGTTCCTCATACCTGTCCTCGGACGCCGCCCGCCAGGCGACCGGCACCCTCACCGCCCACCGCTACTCCGACGACCCGCAGCTCGCGGGCGCGTCCGTGGCCGAGGAGCAGCTGCTGGCCTCGGCGCGCCGCGACGGCTTCCGCGTGCTCACGGTGCCAACGCGGTCGGCGGGCAACGCGATACGGGAGCTGATGTCGGACCGCTTCGGCGCGGAGGTGGTGTCGGTGACCGATCTGTTTCTGCGGGCCCTGCACGAGCAGGTGGACCCGCGGCCGAAGCCGACCTGGGAGACGATCCTGAAGGCGGACGCGGCGGAGCCGGGTTCGAGGGCGGCGATGCGGTTCGCGGAGTACGCGCGGACGAGTTGGGGTGCGGTGGAGCCTCGGTTGCGGGAGCTGGTGGCGGGGGTGGGGTCCCCGTCGGGGGGCTTGACGTCTCCGGTGTTGCTCACCGATTCTGGTGCGTTCGCCCGGTATGACGCGATGGGCGTGCTGGAGCGGTTGGCGGACGTCGCGCGGGATGGAGGGCGTGGGTTGTGGGTGCTGTGCCCGCAGAGCGACCCGGCACGACCGCCGAGGCTGGGGGCGACGGCTGTGCCGTACCAAGCGGGGCTCGGAGAGTGGATCGAGCTGCCGGAGTCGTGGGTGGCGAACGCCCACCGGGCCGAGGCGGCGGGGCTTGTGGAGACGACGGGGGCGGGGACCGGTAGTGGCGGTGGCGCTGCCGAGGCGATGGGGACGACGGGGAATTCGGGAGATGTGACGACGTGATCGATGCTGCTGCGCTGCGGGCCGACCTGATCAAGCAGGTGAAGGCGCTTGAGGTGGACCTGGCCAAGCAGGTCAAGGACGGTGAGTCCACACTCAAACCGCTGCGTCAGGAGTACGAGAAGGCGAGCAAGGCAGCGGGATCGGGTTCGGGCGCGTCGAAGTGGGCGGACTGGCTGGAGGCCCGCCTGTCGGAGGGCGACGGGCTGTCGGCGGACCGCGTGGAGCGGGTGCGGGCGGCGGAGGCCGTCGCGGGGCGGCTGCGGGCGGAGTACGACAAGGCGCGCGAGCTGGAACGTACAGCGGCAACTTGGAACGCGTGGCTGGACGAGCGCGTGACTCAGGTCGCGGTGGCGTGGGTACTGGGCACGGTGTTCGTACGGTTCTGCGAGGACAACGGGCTGATCCCCGAGCCGTATCTGTCGGGTCCGGACGCGGAGCGTCGGGACCTGGCGGAGGCGCGGTACGCGCAGTACGTGGAGGATGAGGCTGACCCGACTTACCGGGGTTGGCTGGAGCGGGCGTTTGAGGAACTGGGCGCGGGTCAGGCGGGGAAGCTGCTGTTCAACAAGCAGCGCAATCCGCTGTACCAGATTCCGTTGTCGCATGACGGTGCGCGCGCGCTGGTGGAGTTCTGGCGCGAGCGAGGCGAAGGTGACGACGGCAAGCTGGTGCATGACTTCACCGACCCGCTGAACGAGGACGGTACGGAGGGGTGGGACACCCGGTTCTTGGGTGACCTGTATCAGTGGTTGTCGGAATCGGCCCGGAAGACGTACGCGCTGCTCCAGACGCCGGAGTTCGTGGAGGAGTTCATCCTCGACCGAACGATGGACCCCGTGGTGCGGGAGCTGGGCCAGAAGTTCGGCGAGCTGAAGATGATCGACCCGACGTGCGGGTCCGGACACTTCGTGTTGGGCGCGTTCCGGCGGATGGTGCGGCTATTCGCGGAGCGGGAGCCGGGGCGGGATGTGCATGAGCGAGTGCGGGATGCGCTGAATGCCGTGCACGGGGTGGACATCAACCCGTTCGCGGTGGCTATTGCACGGTTCCGGCTGTTGGTTGGGGGGATGGCCGCAGCGGGAGTGCGGACGCTGACACAGGCGGGCCGGTACGACTGGCCGATTCACCTGGCGGTGGGCGACTCGCTCATGAAGGCGCGACAGCTTGAGTTGACGCTGCTTGGGGAGGAGTCCGGTGATCCGCTGGCAGAGTTCTCGTACACGACGGAGGACGTGCACGAGTACCCGGGGATCCTTGAGGTGGGGCGGTACGACGTGGTGGTGGGGAACCCGCCCTACATCACGGTGAAAGACAAGAAGCTGAATGCATTGTATAGGGAATTGTACGCCTCTTGCGGTGGGGCGTACGCACTGTCGGTCCCCTTCGCTGAACGCTTTTTCCAGTTGGCCAAGGCCGGACAGCCTGAAGGCCTTGGATATGGAATGGTCGGCCAGATCACCGCGAATTCCTTCATGAAACGGGAGTTCGGGACCAAATTGATCGAAGAATACTTCGCCCACAAGGTTGAGCTGACGGAGGTCATCGACACATCGGGAGCATACATTCCCGGACACGGCACACCCACGGTGATTTTGGTTGGGCGAAAGCGATCCGGCAGTAGCCGCACAGCCACGATTCGAACCGTGCGCAGCGTTCAAGGCGAGCCCGAAGCACCGGAGAACGGGAAAGACGGCCTGGTCTGGAACTCAATCGTCACCCATGTCGACCAGCCAGGCTCCATCAGCCAGTGGATCTCAGTAGACGACCTGCAACGCGAGCGATACTTTAATAAACAACCATGGATTCTTGCTGCGGGCGGCCTTGAGTTGGTAGAACAGATCAACTCCGCAGCACAAACAACCCTGTCAGGAGTTGCGAGCGATATCGGATCGGGCGCTGTTACGCGAGAAGACGACGCATACATGATCGGGGCGGGCGCCCTTCGCCGGCATCGGGTCTCACCAAAACATCAACGACCGCTGGTAGAGGGCACCGAAGTGCGAGACTTCCTCGTTTTGGATCCCGTAATGTCGCTGTGGCCGTACAATAGCCACAAATTGACTCCTGAGTCGTCCGATTCAATCGAGCAGCTCTTGTGGCCCCATCGCGTAAGACTCCGCGACCGCACTGCGTTCGGAAAGACACAACTGGGGCGCGGACTGGCATGGTTCGAGTACTCCATGTTTTTCAAGGAGCGATATCGCGTACCACTCTCAATTGCGTTCGCGTTCGTGACGACCCACAACCACTTTGCGCTGGATCGAGGCGGTAAAGTCTTCAACAGATCAGCGCCAGTTATCAAGCTTCAAGAAGGGACCAGCGAGAAGGAACATCAAGGACTACTTGGGATTCTCAATAGCTCCACCGCCTGCTTCTGGCTGAAACAGGTCAGCCACGACAAGGGAATCCGAGGTGAAGGTGGGGGATTCACTAGTGATGACTGGGAGCGCTTCTTCGAATTCACAGGAACCAAGCTCCAGGATTTCCCTCTCCCTGCTGATTACCCAACCACCCTTGGTGCCACTCTCGACTCCCTTTCTCGGGATCTAGATGCCGCAGCCCCGACGTCGCTGGCCGACCTCGACCGTGCCCACCCAACCGCTCTCGCCCTTCATGAGGCGCGCGCTAAATGGGAGGCGACACTCGCCCGAATGATTGCCCTCCAAGAGGAGCTCGACTGGAAGGTGTACTCGCGGTACAAGCTACACGAGGAGGATCTATGTGCTCCTGAATCCGAAGTTCCCGTACTTGCCCTTGGCGAGCGCGCCTTTGAGATTGCACTGGCTCGGCGCGTCAAGAAGGGTGAGGCGTCCGGCGAGTGGTTTAAGCGGCACAACTCCACACCCATCACTGAACTGCCCGACCACTGGTCCGATACATACAAGGCCATCGTTCAAAAACGTATCAACGTCATCGAGACTTCCCGCGCAATCGGGATGATCGAGCGACCGGAGTACAAGCGCCGTTGGGCGACCGAGGGGTGGGGTGTTCTCCAGGAGCGCGCCCTCAAGTCTTGGCTGCTGGGCAGGCTAGAGAATCGCGCCCTCTGGTTCCAGGACGGGCAGCCGACCCTCCTCACCCGGGACCAGCTCACCTCCGCGCTCGCCCTCGACGAGGACTTCGTGTCCGTCGCTGAGCTGTACGCCCCTCGTACGGAGCTGGCGACTGTCATCACCGATCTCCTCGCCGACGAGCACGTGCCGTTCCTGGCCGCGTTGCGCTACAAGCCCGCCGCGCTCAAGAAGCGCGCGGACTGGGAACACGTCTGGGCTCTCCAGCGGAAGGAAGACGCCGCCCCGGACGAGCCCGCCAAGCGAAAGATCCGGGACACGATCCCCGTGCCGCCGAAGTACACCTCGGCCGACTTCCTCAAGCCGTCCTACTGGCGGGCCCGGGGCAAGCTAGACATGCCCAAGGAGCGGTTCATCTCGTACGCGACCGGTGCGATCTCCGGTACGCCGAACCTGTTCGGCTGGGCGGGCTGGGATCACCGCGAGCAGGCGCAGGCCCTCGCCACGTACTTCACCAACCACGACGGGCTGTCCTCCGAGGAGATGACTCCGCTTCTCGCGGGTCTGCTCGAGCTTCAGCCCTGGCTGGACCAGTGGCACAACGACTTCGACCCGCTGTACGGCAGCTCCCCCGCCGCCTTCTTCGCGGGCTACCGCACCACCCAGCAGGGCGAGCACGGCCTGAGCGACGACGATCTTCGAAACTGGCGCCCCGCTCCGGCAACTCGTGGGCGACGCCGCAAGAACGACTGATCAGCTCGATGCGTCCTCCCCACGCGGTTACGGGGAGGACGCATCGCCGTCTCATACGGTCAGCGGCGCGGTGGAATCGATCCGCAGCGCCGGACCCTCGCCCAGTTCGAGCACAAGCGTGTCCCTGCCACCGTCTGACGAGGACCGCTCCATGCCCACACTCCGGACCACGTGCCATGCGCCCCACACCCGCACGCGCTGACCAGCCCGGACCGCCACCGCAGCGACCTCGATGCCGTCGCGTTCCGGCGCCAGACCCGGGACCTTCAGTTCGGCCCAGACGATTTTTCCAATCCCGCACGCGCGCGCCTCATAGCCCCAGCGATGCGCCATCGCCTCCACGAGCTGTAGCCCGCGTCCACCCGTCTCATCCTCGCCGGGCTGCCGCACCTCGGGCTTGCCATCGCCGGCGTCGCTGACTTCCAGCCGCAGTAGCCCCTCGTCCACCAGCCGGGCGATCCGCACACCCACCAGCCGGTCACTCGGCACCCGCACCCGCAGCGCGTTGGTCACCAATTCCGAGAGGACCAACTCCCCAGTCTGTAATGCGTCTGGTCCAGCGCCCCAGGAACCAAGCACGGCGTGCAACAGTGCACGCGCCCTGGGAACGCTGCTGCGGCGACGGGACAGGCGGAAGGTGACTTCGTTCGGTGCAGCCATGGCGGTCCCCAGAAGGTCGACGTTCGACCGGAATCCCGCGACACAGACCGCACTTCGAGCCGCAGGACACCGATGTCCATGCGCAGCAGGATGGCCAGGCACGCTGCGAATCTGCAACGTTGCCGACTGGGATCGTGCCGAAATTCCCTCTTCCGAGTTAATCTCGACGCATGGAAGCCGCTGGCCTGCTAGAGGTGTACGCATGTCTGCGAAAAGCGCCAGCCCAAACCCATCGACCGTCCTCGGTCGCCAACTTGGCGATGAGCTGAAGCGGTTACGAGATGCATCGGGCCTCACCACCACCCAGGCTGCCGAGGCGCTCGACTGCACCAAAGGCAAGATCAGCCGCATTGAGAACGGTCGGGTGGCAGTACGACTACCCGACCTGACGGCGATGCTGCAGGCGTACGGCGTGTCGGATCCCGAGGTAAGCGGGCGGCTGGGCGCATTGGCGCGCAAGGCCAACCGCCGCCGCAGGCAAGGCTGGTGGAATCAGTACGGCTCGGTCCTGGCCGACACGTACCGTGACTACATCGCCTTGGAGACCATGGCGGATTCCATCCGCACGTTCCAGGCCCAGCTCGTGCCCGGCCTGCTCCAGATCCCCGAGTACATCCGGGCCGTGACAGTGGCCTCCCAACAGTGGCAGACTGCAGACGAGATCGAGGCGTTCGTCCACGTGCGGCTCGCTCGCCAGGAACGTCTGAGTGGTGACTCCCCGTTGCGCCTCTGGGCGGTTCTGTCCGAGGCCGTGCTGCTCCAGCAGGTCGGTGGGTCAGAGGTGATGAAGACGCAGCTACAGCACTTGCTGACCGTCTCCGAGAACCCCAACGTGACCGTTCAGGTGCTGCCGTTCTCCCGTGGAGCCCATGCGAGTATGTTCGGGCCGTACGTAGTGCTGGGATTTCCCGAGGAGGGGGCACTCGACGTGGTGCTGGCGGACAACCCGACCGGTTCCATGTGGCTGGAGCGAGAGGTCGAGGTCGCTCGTTACCAAGATCTATTCGACGCCGCACGCACGTCTGCTCTGTCACCGATGGAGTCCCGTACCGTCATCCATCGCAGGGCCAAGGAGCACAAAGCATGAAGAGCGCAGGCGGCATATCGCCGAACTTGTCGGGTGCGACATGGCGCAGCAGCACGTACAGCGGTGGCAACAATGAATGCGTCGAGGTCGCCGACGACCTCCCGCACGTCGTTCATGTGCGCGATAGCAAGCGTGTGACCGGCCCCGTCATCACGTTCAGCCGTGCCGCCTGGGGCACCTTCCTCGCGAATCTGGGCTGAGGTCAGGCTCCGAGGACCCCCGGGGAAGAACGAAGCGAAGGCGGGACGCCCCACACCGTCCCGCCACGCACATCGGCCGGAGCCCACGCCATCGCTCGCACGAGAAACAGGGAAGGCTGACTGATGGAGAAGATGGACCTCTACTCGATCGACCCTGCCACCCTCGCCTGGCAGAAAAGCAGCTTCACCGCAAACAACGGCGAGTGCTTCGAACTGGCGGCCCTCCCCGACGGAGGGGTGGCCGTCCGCGACTCAAAGAACCCGTCCGGACTCCACCTCTGCTTCACCTCCGGCGAGTAGCGAGCCTCCAAGGCTGGAATGACCGCCGGAGATTTCGACAACCTGTAGGCCAGTGACCGTGCGGGCCGCATAGCGCCCCACGCGGCCCGCCACGCACTCTGGTTCTTTTCCATATACGGCCCGGTTACGATCGAGGACGGGCCGCAGCCGTGCCATGACGGCGGACGACAACACACCGGGGCCGGACGGAGACAATCCGTGACCGCCGTACCCCGGCCCAGGGGGGAGACCCTGCTGTCCAGGCCCACGCGCCAGCAGGACCGCAGGAACCAGGAGAAGCGAGACACCAATGGCACCGAACGCCACCGGCACGGCACCTCTCCTCCGCGACGTCATCGACATCAAGACGTCGATCTCCACCTCCGACTTCGTCCTGAAGCTCGCCGAGGCCGTCACCGAGGAGGGCGCGGAAAGGGCACTACGGGACTACGTCGTCACCGAGCGCCTCCTGGAGAACTTCGACGAGGCCCTCAGCCTCATCAAGGCGTCCCTCGACGGGCACACCTCGAAGGCCGCGTACCTCCACGGCTCCTTCGGTTCCGGTAAGTCGCACTTCATGGCCGTGCTGCACGCCCTCCTCCGGGGCGACCAGGCCGCCCGCGCCCGCGCCGACTTCGATCCGGTCCTGGCCAAGCACGAGTGGCTCGGCACCGACGGCAAGCGGTTCCTGCTCGTCCCGTATCACATGCTCGGCGCGAAGTCGCTGGAGCAGCGCGTCCTCGGCGGCTATGTCAGCCACATCAAGGGCCTTCCTCAGCACAAGGACGCCCCCACCCCCCAGGTCTACCGGACCGACTCCCTCTTCGAGGACATCCGCTCGCACCGCCAGCGCGTCGGCGACCAGACCTTCATCGACGGGCTCGCCGACGCCCCCAGCGTCCCCGGGGCCGGCGCCGACGACACCGAGGATGACGACGACGAGTGGGGCGAGCCGTTCGCCTGGACGCCGGAGCTGCTCAACACCGCCCTCGCCGCCGAGGAGCTGGACGGTGGCGAGGCGAACCTGAACCTCGTCAACCCCAGCACGCCGGCCGAGCTACGCGCGAAGCTCGTCCATGACGCGAGCGTCACCTGGTTCCCCGGGTTCGCCCGTAACGCGGCGGAGGACGAGCACGGGTTCATCTCCCTCGACGCCGGCCTCGCCGTCATCGCCGAGCACGCCAAGTCGCTCGGCTACGACGGACTGATCCTCTTCATGGACGAGCTGATCCTCTGGCTCGCCAACCGGATCCACGACCAGAAGTTCGTCTCCCGCGAGACCGACAAGATCACCAACTTCGTGGAGGGCGCCGACTCACGCCGGGCCATCCCGATCGTCTCCTTCATCGCCCGCCAGCGCGACCTGCGCGAACTCGTCGGCGAAGAGACCTCCGGCGCCGCCGAGACAGCCATCCAGGACAGCCTGAACCTCGCCTCCGGCCGCTTCGACAAGATCACGCTCGAAGACCGCAACCTCCCCCAGATCGCTCACGCCCGACTCCTCACCCCCAAGGACGCCGAGGCCGCCGCCAAACTCGACGCGGCCTTCGCCAAGATCAAGCGGGTCGGGCCGCAGATCTGGGACGTCCTGCTCGGCTCGGACGAGACGACGACCGGGGCCGACGAGGAGTCGTTCCGGCTGACGTACCCCTTCTCCCCCGCCTTCATGGACACGCTCGTCCATATCTCCTCCGCACTTCAGCGCTCCCGCACCGGCCTCAAGCTCATGGGCCAGCTTCTCGCCAGCCACCGGAACGACGCGACGCTGGAGAACCTGATCCCGCTCGGCGATCTGTACCCGGTCATCGCGGACGGCGGCGACAGGCCCTTCGTAGACAGCCTGAAGGTGGAGTTCAAGGTCGCGGACAAGCTGTACCGGACCAAGCTGCGGCCCCACCTCCTGGCGGCGTACGAGATCACCGAGGAGGACGTCGAGCGCTACCAGCACCGCCGCGAGTCCATCACCGATCAGCAGCTCGTCGGCCGCTGCAAGGGATTCGTCGGCGACAACCGGCTGATGTGCACGCTGCTGCTCTCCGCGCTCGCGCCCAGCGTGCCCGCGCTCCGGGACCTCACCATCCGGCGGCTCGGCGCGCTCAACCACGGCTCTGTCCTCTCCCCCATCCCCGGTGCCGAGGTCGGACTGATCCAGGCGAAGGTCGACGAGTGGGCCACCCGCTTCATCGAGATCAAGTCGACCGGCACCAAGACCAACCCGGGCGTACGGCTCGAACTGGCCGGAGTGGACGTCGACTCCGTCATCGCCAACGCCAACGTGAACAACAACCGCTCCAACCGCCGAGCCCTCGCCAAGCGGCTCCTCGCCGACGAACTGGGCCTGGAGGTCCATGACCGGATGGGCTCGGACGAGCTGACGCTCGTCTGGCGCGGGTCGAACCGGATCGCCGAGGTCGTGATCGGCGATGTCAACGACACCGAGAACATGCCCGACCACGAGTTCTCCCCCAGCCAGGACGGCCTGTGGCGGCTGGTGATCGACCTGCCCTTCCACGAGGGCGAGCACGGGGCCGTCGAGGCCGTCAACCGCGTGCGTGGTCTGCGACCGCTGTCCGGGGCCGGGCCCCGGACCGTCGGGTGGATCCCCACGTATCTGTCGGCCGCCCGCTTCAAGGACTTCCAGCGGCTGGTGGTCATCGACTACGCGCTGGCCGACCAGCGGCGCTTCGACACCCACTACGCCCAGCACCTCAACGCCGACAATCGCGCGCGGGCCCGGGTGCTCCTCGAAGAGCAGCGGGAATCCCTCAAGAAGACCGTGAAGAGGGCGTTCAAGCAGGCATACGACTGCGCCGACAAGAAGTCCGTCGATGTCGACGTGTCCTTCGACGACCACTTCCACCCCCTGCGTGACGCACCCGCCGAGCTGCGGGTCTCCATCGGGCAGTCGCTGTCCGAGGGGGCCCGGCACATCGTGAGGAAGCTGTTGGCGCACCAGTTCCCCGCGCACCCGGACCTGGACCCCGACGGCACCAAGACCGCGTTCAAGTCCGGCGACGCCCGCACCGTGTTCGGACACATCCGGGCGGCGGTGGAGGCCGGGGAGCGGCGGGCCGAGATTCCCGCCAAGGACCGGACGGCGATGCGGCGGATCGCGGCGCCGCTCGGGCTCGGCCAGCAGAAGGAGGCGTACTTCCAGCTCTCCAACCGCTGGGTGGACCACTTCAATCTGCAGGCCCGTAACGACGCGGGGCCGGGCGACCTGAGCGTGGTCCAGCTGACCGAGTGGATCGACCGGCCCCAGCCGATGGGCCTGGAACCCCTCCTCGCCAACCTGGTCATCGCCTCCTACGCGGAGATGGACGACCGGGTCTGGGTGCGGGCCGGCGCGCTGCTCGACCCCTCCCCCGAGCTCTCGGCGATCAAGCCCCATGACGCACTGCGCTCTCAGCCGCTGCCGGAGGAATCCGTCTGGGAAGAGGCGGGGCGCCGGTTCTGGGACATCTTCGGCGACCAGCCGCCGAAGCTGCGCCGCGGCCGGTTGGTCAGCCACTTCGCGCGGCAGATCACCACCCAGGCCCGCGAGTACAAGCCGCATGTGGACACGCTCGTGGACCAGTTGGAGGAGCACGCGAGGCTGCTCGGACTGGACGGGGCCGACGAATCCGCCTCGGGCAGGCTCACCCTCGCCCGTCGCTCGCGTGACCTGCTGGACGAGCTGTGCCGCCTCTCCCAGGGCCCGGCCGGAGGTTCCGCGGCGGCCAAGCAGGCCATCACGGCCTTCGCCGCCTTCGATCTGGGCGAGGCGTCCGCCAGCCGCTACGGCGCCTCGATCAAGCAGGCCAAGACTGTCGCCAACGCCTTGGTGACCGCGGCGTGGGACATGCTGAAGCTCGCGCCCAACTACGGGCCGCAGGGCGAGGCGGTGTTGGAGGCGCTGCGCGGCGCCGCGCGTGCCGACCAGCGCACCATGCGGCTCGAGGAGGCGCTGCGGGAGGCGCGGAAGTCCATCGTCACCGTCATCGAGCGCAGCCAGGCGCCCGCCCGTCCGCAGCCGTCCGCGACCGTGCCCGCCCCGGCCTCCCCCGCCACCCCGATCACCACGCCCAACCAGGTGAGCCTGAACGACGACACCGCCCAGCCGCCGGTGTCCACCCACCACCCGCTCCCCGGCCGCCGCGCCGCGCGCCGCTCGGGCGGTGGCCGGACGAAGGCGGCGCAGGCGGTGGCCCAGCTCCGGGCGGAGCTGGACGAGCTGGCCCGCAGCGAGCCCGACGCGATGGTCGAGATCACCTGGCGGGTCGTGGAATGAGCATGAGCGGAACGAGGCGTGTGCGGTGAGCACGACCACCACGAACACGGAGAGCACCACGAACACGAGCACGGCCACGGCGGGCACGACGAGCGCGGTGCGGCTCAATGCCGCGACCATCACCCAGTACCTGGCCTCGCAGCCCCGGCTCACGCCGGACAAGCGCCGGGCCGTACTGCTGCGTGCCGCGCCCTCCTGGGACGGCCCGGCCGAGCTGGCCTGGGGCGAGCGGCGCCAGGCGACCGTCGTGGCGGCGCCCTCGCCGCTGGCCGCGTACGAACTGGTCCTCGCACATCAGGCGCCCTCGGCTTCAGGCCCCGAGGTGCTGGTCGTGCTCACCGACCGGGAGGAGGCCGAGCTGGGCCCCGACCTGCTCGCCAAAGTGCACCGCCACCGCGTCAACGCGGTGGACACCTGGGACGTGGTCCGGGAAACCTTCGGCGCCCTCCACACCGACAACCGGCTCGTCCACGAGAACTGGGCGGCCGAGGCGCTGCTGGACGCCACCCCGCCGACCGGCTGGACCAAGCTGCCGGGCGGTGTGCTCTCCCGCGACAAGGCGCTCGGCGAACTCACGCTCCGCAGACTCGGCATCGGCCGCTACGACCCCGACCGTGACCAGCACGCCCTGTCCGCGAACGGCGACGGACTCGACATCCACACGCTGCTGCGGTGGTCCCTGGCATCCGGCGGCCCGGACCGCTATCTGGCGCTGCGGGCGCCCGAGCGGGCCGGTATCCGGCAGTTCCTCGGCGAGTCGGAGCAGGCGGGGCAGGCCGGGCGGGCGCTGCTCGCCCTGGTCGAGGCCGAGCACGGGCCGGACGCCGTCGCGTACGGCCTCGTCTGCGCGGCGCTGTGGGTGCACGCGGACGCGGCGGCGGATCCGGAGAACTACCGGGCCCGGGGGCGGGCCGAGCAATGGCTGGGCGAGGAGCCGCCCGTCCCCGGGGAGGCCCTGGACACGCTGGTGGCGGCCTTCGGACGGGCCTGCGAGGAGTTCGTCTCCGGACTGCTGCTGACGGGACGGTCGGACCAGGACGAGGCATCGTCGGCCGCGCGTCGGCTGACCGGCGCCGCGCTCGACCGGGCGGCGTCCCTGGCCCGGCAGTTCGGCGCGGAACAGGCCGCCCGTACGAGCCCGTTGCTGGCGGCGGGGCTCGAGGGGCGTTTCACCGCCGTCGGGGACGCGCTCCTGGGCCACGACGGGGAGCGGATCGCGCGGGCCGTGGCGGCGCTCGACGACCACCGGCTCGCGCCCGAGTCCGACACCCGGCCCCGCGTCGAACGGGCTCGCATGGCACAGCGGCTCGCCCAGTGGCTCGCGACCGAACCGGCGGTGGAGAGCGAGAGCGTGGCGGACGGTATCAACCGCCATGTCGACGAAACCGCATGGGTGGACCTCGCACTGGAGCACATCGAATCCGGCGGGGACGTGGAGCCGACGCTGAAGTCCGCCTACGACGCCCTGGGCGGCTCCGTACGCGCCCGCCGCCGCGAGATCGACCGCTCCTTCGCCCAGTGCCTCGCCGCCCGGACCACCGCCGGCAGGTCTCCGGAGAGCATGCTGACGGTGGAGTCCTTCCTGCCCACCGTCGTCGGCCCGGTAGTGAAGGCGGGGACACGCCGGGTGCTGCTACTGGTCCTCGACGGGATGAGCGCCGCGATCGCGGCGGAGCTGGGCGAGGAACTGCGCGAACACTGGGTCGAGTACGACCCGATGCCCAAGGCCAAGGGTCTCCCGCGGCGCCGGGCGATGGCCGCCGCGCTGCCCACCGTCACGGCAGTGTCCCGGACCTCCTTGTTCGCCGCCCGGCTCACCAGGGGCACGCAGGCCGACGAGACGAGGCTCTTCCCGGCGCACGCCTTCTGGGGCGAGGAGGAGGCCGCGGTCTTCCACAAGGACGACCTGCGCGGCGAGACCAGCGGGGCTTCCCTCGGGCCGGAGCTGCACGAAGCGCTCGTCGGCGACCGTACGCACGTCGCCGTGGTGCTCAACACCATCGACGACCGGCTCGCCACGGAGCAGAAGCTCGGCGACGGCGCCTGGCGGCTCGGTGAGATAGGGCGGCTCCTGGAGCTGCTGCGCTTCGCCGCCGCCCAGGGCCGGGCCGTGATCCTCACCAGCGACCACGGCCATGTCATCGACCGGCACGGGGTACGGGTCGACGCCGACCCCGACCGCGTGGAATCGGCCCGGCACCGGTCCGCCGGGCCCCCGCTCGCCGAGACGGAGATCGCGCTCTCGGGGCCCCGGGTGGTCGCTCCGGAGCCCGGCGGTCAGATCGTCGCGCTCTGGGACGCCAACTCCCGCTACACCTCGCAGAAGGCCGGCTACCACGGGGGCGCCTCCCTGGCCGAGGTCGCCATCCCCGTCCTGGCCTTCTTGCCGTTCGGCGCCGAACCGCCCAGCGGCTGGCGGGAGCTGGGCGACCAGCAGCCCTCGTGGTGGTCGCTCACCACGGAATCCGCGTCCGCCGAGCAGCCGACGCCGGTACGGCCCGCCCAGGCCACCGCCCAGGCGAAGAAGCCGTCGAAGCAGGCCGCCGAGCTGGCCAGGAGCCACGACTCGCTCTTCGAGGTGGCGCTGGTCCCCTCGGATGAGGACGCCCTGCTCTCCGCCGAGCCGGTCTCACCGGACGACGCGCTGGTGAGCGGACTGATGGCATCCGAGATCTTCGAGGCCCAGGTGGATCTGCTCGCCCGCAGGCCCCGCCCACCGGAGCTGGCCCGGGTGGAGAAGGCCGTACGGGCGCTGCTGGAGGCAGGCGGCACACTCCCCGTAACCGCTCTCGCCCAGCGCATCGGCCTGCCCGCCTCCAGGGCGGCTGACGGCTTCGCCGCCGTGCTGCGGCAGCTCCTCAACCACGACGGCGTGCAGGTCCTGGAGACGTTGCCGGACGGCCGGACCCTGCGGCTGAGCCTTGGGTTGCTGCGGGACCAGTTCGAATTGAGGTAACGGGTCCCGCAGCGGACGACCGAGGTCAGGTGAGCTGTCGAAGCAGCCCGACGAACTGACGCAGTTCGTCACTCAGCCGCTTCGACAGCGGCTCGGGCTCGAAGTGCGCGATCATGTTGCGGACTTCCCGCACCCGGTCGAGCTGGTGCACGAACTGGACCCGATCCACTCCCGTCCAGCCCAGAGCCTGCCAGTTCTGGTCGGCGAGGGGGCGAAGTGCCGGGTTCTGCTGATGGCCGTCGAGGAGCTTCACATAGCCGTTGAACATCAGATCGGTGATCTGGCCGGTCTTCTTGTTCTTCATCTGCACCGCACGAATGTTGTCCGGATCGAGCGCCGCGCCCAGGCACTTGCGGAGCCGGAATTCGATCTCTCCCACCACGAAGAACGGCCACGCCGTCGCATCGAAGCGCTCGGTGATATCCGCGCCCGTGACGATTCCGGTGAACTGTCCGCTGTTGTCCCGCACGAGCACGTAGCCGTACTCGCAGATGATCGGCAGGAGGGAGAAGAAGTCCTGCCGCCAGTCGGCTATCGGCGGATCGTCCACCAGGGCGTTCGCCAAGGTGGTGGTCGCGTTGGTCTCGTACATCTTGGCGACCGAACTCCAGGTGATCACGCCGTGCAGCGTCGTCCTGCCGTCGATGACGGGCACCTGGGAGTAGTTCATGGTGCGCATGAGATAGGTGGCCTGGGTCACCAGCGCTTCGGAGGGCACGCAGTCCACTCCGCTGTGGGCGGCCGGGAGATCCCCGATCCTGAAGGACTGCTGCGGCAGCGCCCCAGGCGTCAGCCTGTCCCCCTCACCTTCTTCCTCTTGGCCACCGGACTCCTCCTCCGACTCCACCACGGACTCGAAGGGCACGACATGGACATCGGCCTTGGCATTGCAATTGGCGAAGTCGGGAAGGGTCGAGAGCCCGGCATCCTTCAGGGTCTGCGTGATGAACAGCACGGACTGGTCGTTGCGCACCCGCGTCCCGAAGATCGCGAGCAGTTCGCTGACCGGGATCTTCTTGCCCTGGAGCTCGCGGAGCCGCTCATCGGAAGGTGGCTGTGACATGGCCTGACTCACCAGCTCGCCGTGTCACGGAAGACGGTGCGCTTGCCCATGGCGGACTTGACCAGGTCGAGGAGCTGCCGGGCGCGGTTCTCGTAGAAGCGCTCGAAGTCCGCCTCGTGCAGGGCGGCCGGGTCGATGAGATGCGTGGCGAGGACGTCATCGAACCACTCGGGCCGCATCCCGGACTCCAGCGTGAGCGACTTGAGATACACGCCGGGAGACCCCACGAGGCTGCGGCTCACCCGGGCGGACAGCGGTGTCTTGTTGACGATGGAGTTCGCCTTGGCCGATAGCGCCGGGGCGTTCTTGGCGAACCATCCCTTGGGGAAGATCTGCCGTACGTCCACGTTGTGCTCGATCAGCCGCCCGGCGGTAAGGGGCGCCTCGGTGAAGTACCAGTCCACCGCACCCTGCTTGACCAGCAGCGCGTAGATGCCCTTGTAGGCGGCGCTGTTGCGCGTGGTCAGGCTGTCCAGCCGGTCGTCCAGGAAGGCGGCTTCGGCGACTGTGTCCGGGATGGTCCCCTCATGGCCGCGGATCCAGCCGATGAGCTGCTCAACATCGCGGGTGAAACGGCTCTCCGTCGATCCGCCGTACATCTCACCGAGCACACCGCACCAGTACCACTGGGCGATCCGCTCATCAGCCCCCGGCGTGTCCAGCTCCTCCCCGAGGATGGCCCGGACGGCTGCCAGCGGCACGAGCTGGGTGCGGTACGGGAGGTCGGCCGAGCGGACGATGCACTGCTGCTCCAGGAACGACCCGACCCACTTGAACGCCTCGGCCACCCGAGGCGCCAGGCGCCGGAAGTCCGTCAGCGGCAGTCGCAGCAGATCACGGCGCTTACAGGCCACCGAGCTGCGCTGGCCGGCCTGCTTCTCCTCCCAGGTGCAGACGAGGACGACGGCCTGCAGAAAGTCGCTGCTGCTCAGGCCGTCCTCGACTCCGGCCTCCATGCGACCGAACACCGGGTAGGAGGAGGTCAGATCCTTCTTGATCTGCTCCCACTCGACCGGGAGCCGGTAGTAGTCGCCGCGCTCGGCGACATGCTCCTGGTTGCCAGCGTAGGTGGCGGTGAGCAGCTCGAAGATGTTGAGCGGCACACCACCGGTGTTCACCCGCTCGAACACGGCGCACACGGCGTCCATGGTGGTGGAGGCCGGGAGCCTGATCATCGGCACCTGGAACTGCTGCACGCTGTTGAGGACATGCTGCTGGAACTCGCTCCAGATGCCCCAGTTCGCCGAATCGACCTTCACGAACTCCTGGAGCCATTCGTTCACGCGCTGCGTATCGAACACGAGGTGCAGCGGGAAGAAACCGGCCGCGCACTCCTTCTCAACCGTGCTCAGGTCGAGGACGACCCTGCGGGCGAAATCGGACCGCAGGATCCGGTCCTCCGGCACGGAAACGACCGCGTCGTCTCGGTCCGCCGGCGCTCCGATGGCCTTGGCGATGTCGATGTAGTACCAGCGCTTGAGTTCCTTGCCCCGCGCGTCGACGGTATCGACCGGCTGGTCCCGGTGAAGTGCCTGAAACAGGGAGGTCGTGCGCTGCTGCCCGTCCAGGAGGAGTAATTCGGGCATCGTGCCCTCCGCACTCTCCGCGCCGTGGAGCGTGCGGGGCTTGAACTGGGAGGTCTCGCCCGTCTGCAGCGCCATCACGACGCCGAGCGGATAGTCGAGCGTCACCGTCGCGATGAGAGCCCTGATGCGTTCGTCATCCCATTTCCATTCGCGTTGGAAATCAGGAAGCTGAAGAGCTCCGGATGCCACGAGCTTGAGGACATTGCCGAGGTTGAGGCCGTCGAGCGCCACGCTGGGTCTTCCCCCCGATTGAGGCGGAGCGGTGTAAACACACGATTGCACCAAGTGACCAACCGTGCGTCAAGTGCGATGACAGGGACGCCGGAATCGCCTGCCGCAGTGCGAGACTGATGGGGTGAGTACAGACAGCCCCGGCCGGAGCGGACCCGTCAGCGCCGCCCGGCGCCGCGACGTGATCGATGCCCTTCGACGTGGGGCCGTCCCCGAAAGCGGACTCGATCTCCTGGCGACCGGGCTGGGGCGCTTCGAGCAGGCCCTGGACGCAGAGCTCGACGCCGTCGCTTCGGGGGCTTCGGTGTTCAAGGCGGTCCGAGGCGAGTACGGATCCGGCAAGACGTTCTTCACGCGATGGCTCGGCGAGCGTGCCAAGCGCCGTAAGTTCGCCGTCGCCGAGATCCAGGTCTCCGAGAACGAGACACCGCTGCACAAGCTGGAGACCGTCTACCGCCGCCTCACCGAGCGGCTGGCCACACCCGGGTTCCCGCCGAGCGCACTGCGGCCCGTCGTGGACGCGTGGTCCTACGCCTTGGAAGAGGACGCGCTCGCCGCCGGCGCCTCGGAGGAGGACCTGCCGGACGAGGTCGAACGGCTGATGACGGCCAGGCTCGTCGAAGTCTCCCGGCACGCTCCGTCGTTCGCCATCGCGCTGCGCGGATACCGGAACGCGCTCGCGGCGGGGGACGAGGCCACCGCGTCAGCCGTCATGGCCTGGCTGGGCGGACAGCCGCACGTGGCCGCCGCAGCGCGCAAGGCGGCCGGGGTGCGCGGCGATCTGGACCACTTCGGCGCGCTCGGCTTCCTGCAGGGACTGCTGACCGTGCTGCGCGACTCCGGGCACTCGGGACTCTTCGTCGTACTGGACGAGGTGGAGACGCTTCAGCGGGTACGCTCCGACGCGCGGGACAAGGCTTTGAACGCACTGCGCCAGCTCATCGACGAGGTGCATTCCGGGCGCTTCCCCGGGCTCTATCTGATGATCACCGGCACACCGGCCTTCTACGACGGACAACAGGGCATCCAGCGGCTGGCGCCCCTGGCTCAGCGGCTGGCCACCGACTTCACCACCGATCCCCGCTTCGACAACCCGCGCGCGGTGCAGCTCCGGCTGTCCGGCTTCACCCTCGACTCGCTCGTCGGCCTGGGGCTCACCATCCGTGACCTGTACGCGAGCGGCTCCTCGAACCCGGACCGCATCAAGACGGTCGCGGACGACGCGTACATCACCGAGCTGGCCAAGGCCGTAGGCGGGGCGCTGGGCGGCAAGGTGGGGGTCGCGCCCCGGCTGTTCCTGAAGAAACTCGTCGGCGACGTCCTCGACCGCGTCGATCAGTTCGAGGACTTCGACCCACGCGAGCATTACGCCCTGACCGTGAACACGGCGGAGCTGAGCGAGGTCGAACGCAACGCGGCGGCGGCCACGAGTGCCGACGACATCGCCCTGGACCTGCCGTGACGGAGGTGCCGGGGGACGCCGATCCGCTGGACCGACTGCACCGGGGTCTCGTCCACCATATCGTGAATTCCCTGGGCTGGCCGGGCCTGCGGCCGCTCCAGGAAGAAGCGATCGCACCGCTGATGGACGGGACGGACGCGGTACTGCTGGCGCCCACCGCCGGCGGGAAGACCGAGGCGGCGAGCTTTCCCCTGCTGTCGAGGATGGTGAAGGAAAGCTGGACAGGCACGTCGGTGCTTTACGTCTGTCCCCTCAAGGCGCTGCTGAACAATCTGCTGCCCCGGCTGGAGACGTACGCCTCTTGGCTCGGTCGCACCGCCGCGCTCTGGCACGGCGACGTCCCCCAGACGCGCCGCAAGCGCATCCTGTTTGAACGACCGGATGTACTACTGACCACCCCGGAGTCCCTGGAGGCGATGCTGGCCAGCGCGAACGTCGATCACCGGGCCTTCTTTTCGGGGCTGCGCGCGATCGTGGTCGACGAAGTACACGCCTTCGCGGGCGATGACCGGGGCTGGCACCTGCTGGCCGTGCTGGAACGGCTGGAGCGAGTGGCCAACCGGCCGGTCCAGCGCGTCGGCCTCTCCGCGACGGTCGGGAACCCGGAGGAGCTGCTGACCTGGTTGCAGGGGTCCGGGGTCGGCAAGCGCACGGCGCGGGTCGTCGCTCCGCACCTGCGGGAGAAGACTCCGGAGCTTCCTCCGCCCGGTGACATCGAACTCGACTACGTGGGGTCGCTGGCCAATGCGGCAACGGTGATCGCGGCCCTGCACCGGGGCGAGAAGCGTCTGGTGTTCTGCGAGGCGCGCCGGGACGTGGAAAAGCTCGGCGAAGCGCTGCGTGCGAAAGGGGTCACCACTTTCCTCTCCCACGCCTCGCTGTCCGCGGACGAGCGGCGCCGGGCGGAGGAAGCCTTCGCGGAGGCCCGCGACTGTGTGATCGTCTCCACGAGCACACTGGAACTCGGGATCGACGTCGGTGACCTGGACCGGGTCATCCAGATCGACGTGCCGGCAACGGTCGCCTCATTCCTTCAACGGCTTGGCCGCACCGGACGTCGGCCCGGCTCGAAGCGCAACTGCCTCTTCCTGGCCGTGGACGAGGCCGGGCTGCTGTCGGCGGCCGCTCTTCTCCTGCTCTGGTCCCGCGGCTGGGTCGAACCGGTCGTCGCTCCGCCGGAACCCCGGCATATCACCGCCCAGCAGATCCTCGCCCTGTGTCTTCAGGAACACCGGGTCGGCGACCGGTTGTGGCGGGAATGGTGGGGTGGGCTCGGCCCGTTCGGCGCTTCGGCGGAGCCCATCGTGCGCCACCTGATCGACGAGGGATACCTGAATCGGGACGGCGGGCTGATGTTCATCGGGCCCGAGGCGGAACAGCGCTTCGGCTTCCGGCACTTCATGGACCTTACGGCGGTGTTCACCGCCGCGCCGGAGTTCACCGTACTGTCCGGCCGTACCGTGATCGGCACCACGGACCCCGCGTTGCTCACCGACGAGATCGTGGGACCGCGGCGGCTGCTGCTCGCCGGGCGCAGTTGGCAGGTGACCTATATCGACTGGTCACGGCGGCGGTGCTTCGTCGAGCCGGTGGACGGGGGCGGAAGGGCTCGCTGGGGCAGCGCCGGCTTCGCCCGCGCCGCCTCGTACGAGCTGATGCGGGCGGCGCGGGAAGTGCTGCTCGGCGCGACGCCGCCGGTCACCCTCACCCGGCGCGCTGAGGGCGCCCTCGCCCAGGCCCGCGAGGCGGGCACCAACCTGGTGCACTCCGGCGGCACCGTGATCATGCGGGGCGGGCGGGACACGAACGTCCGCTGGTGGACGTGGGCGGGATACCGCGCCAATGCCACCCTCGCCGCCACGCTCACCTCTGTCGCCGACCCCCTCCAGCGCCCCACGGACGCGTACGTCCGGCTGCGTGAGGACATCACCCCACTGGAGTGGAAGAAGGCCGCTGCGGAGGGCGCCGAGCACCTGTGCCTGCCCGCGGTGGACCCACGCGCCCTGACCGGCTTGAAGTTCAGCGTCGCCCTTCCACCTCGCCTCGCCGAGGCGACGCTGGCTACCCGCCTGGCCGATCTCGACGGAGCGTCCGCGGCGCTCCGCGAACCGGTCAGGTTCACGACGTGGAATGCGTGACGGGGCGCCGATCGCTGTGGAGCCGGCTGATGGCTGGGGACCGTGTGTCAGAGGCGTGCCGTAGCCTCCAAGTCCTGCTCAACAGGTCGGCCGACTCAGAAGGTGACACATGAACGCCTGGCTCCTCACCTGCAACCGAAAGGTGTTCGATCTGGACTCATTCCGCCGGGACGGCCGTGAGCTGGAGGCCTGGAGCGTGGTGCGCTACAGAAGGGAATTAGCAGACGGCGGCCGGTTCGTCATGTGGATTACGGGGCCCAAGGGAGGTCTCATCGGCCGCGGTCGATTCACCGGGCCCCCGACACAGCAGGCATCCTCTCCGGACGAGTACTGGCAGGAGGACCCAGGGCAACGCTGGTACGCCCCACTCGTCATGGATGAATGGCTCGACGAGCCGGTCCCTCGGAGTGAGTTCACCGAGGACCCACGGTTCGTGGGTGCCTCGCCATTTCGGACGCTCTTCGCCGGAAATCCCCATCGCCTGAGCGATGACCAGTGGGAAGCCTTCAGCGAAGCGTTCGACCAGCACCGTACCGCTGGGTCGCGCGAATGGCGGCTGCGGCCCGGTGACACGATCCGGCGCGGGGATCTCCACGACCGCTACGGAGGCAGCCGGGCCGGAGACATCAGCACATGCCCGGAGTCCGGGAACATTCTCCTCTTCACCAGCTCACACACCGATCACGGACAAGGTGGTCGTAACGGATGGGCGGAGGATGGGACCTTCCGCTACATCGGTGAAGGCTGGACCGGTGACCAAGACCTCTCAAGCACGAACGACACGGCGGTCCGTGACCATGCGCGCGAGGGCCTGGCGCTGCGTCTCTTCGACCGAGTCGGCGATGACGTCCGCTACGTCGGGGAATTCGCGGTGGATCCCTCGACTCCGTACAACTACGCAGACGTCTCGGAGCCCGGCGGCGGCTCGATGCGGCGGGTCATCCAATTCCATCTCGTCCCCGTGGGCATCGCTTCGCAGCCGGCTACCGTGCCCGTGGGCTGTGAGTACCGAGTCGCGGACGATACTGTCGAGCCGGCCGCCGCCACCCCCGGTCCAGTGGACGCGGACCTCGCTACGCGGAACCTCAGTGCACATCGGAGACTGCAGAACCATCTGGCGGCGGCTGCCAGGGAGCGGGGGATGACGGTCCTCTCGCCCGGCGCGGCTGATCCGGACTTCGACCTCGCCTGGCGCAAGGGTGACCATGACCTCGCCGTATGTGAGGTCAAGTCTCTGACCAGAACCAATGAGGCGCGACAGATGCGTCTCGGCGTGGGTCAGCTTCTCGATTACCACGATCTGCTCCGAGCTCGAGCCGCGAATGTGCGGGCGGTCCTCTGGGTGGAGCACGAACCCACTGACTCCCGTTGGCTCGGGATATGTCACCGGGCGGGGATCGAACTCGCTTGGCCGGGCAGAGAGGCCGACATCCTCACATAGCGGAGCGGTCATGGGCGCCCAAGGGCCTCCAAGTTGGCTGAAACCACAGCAAGATGGTGGGATGTCGCCCATGCTCGCCACTCTGCACCACCTCCGGCTTTCGGCCGTCGTCGATGAGCGCAGTCGAGGATCCGGCCGTCCCCCCACGAGGTCTGTGCACCAGTGGACGGCCAGTAGGGGGAAGCGACGAGGTCTTGACTCAGGGTGAAGAAGTCATCATTGCCGGAGCGGATCCTCGGGTAGACGAAGACCTGCCAGTCGCCTCTGGTCGTGTAGCGCATGTTGGGGTCTGGCGTTCCCTTGGATCTCTTCGGCATGTGCGGGTGCGTGACCCCGAAGTCCCCAAAATCCGGCGGCTCGCCATCCCACCGATTGATCACCTGCTGCCACAGTTGCGCGTCCAGCCGTGGCACAGGTGTCGCCTGGCCGCGGGGGAAGCCGGTGAGATTGGCAGGGAACGCGCCCGCAGCGACACACCTCTCTCGCCATCGCCACGGGGAAAGCAACCTCAACGCTTCCAGAACGCGCTCCACGGCGCCGTCCCGACCAGCGATGGACCGTACGGGGCCGGCATCTACCAGAAGGTCGGTCTCTTCGGGCTCGACTTTGAGGTCGCGGAGCAGCCCGCGAATTCGCTCTTTGTCCGGGAAGGGTTCGCCTGGGTCCGCGGCCACTGCGACGCGAAGACACGCCCCGCTCTGGTGTCCGGCCACCGCGCTCGCCGCCTCGGCCATCGCGCCGTCGGTGTCGGTGCACCGGACGACCGGGCACATGGTCACGCCCCTGAGGCCAAGCGACTCACTCACTCGGGCCATCGGACCGCCGACGTCACCTTGGAG
The DNA here is from genome assembly GCF_016741935.1 of Streptomyces endocoffeicus. Lineage (GTDB taxonomy): Bacteria > Actinomycetota > Actinomycetes > Streptomycetales > Streptomycetaceae > Streptomyces > Streptomyces endocoffeicus. The sequence continues at coordinate 444,083 of NZ_JAERRG010000004.1, forward strand.
AACCTGGACCTCTGGTAGGGCACCACAGTCGACGGTGAGCACCGTGCCATTCGGCACAGCGTCCATGGCGTGGTCGCTGAAGGTCTCCAAGATGTCCCTGAGCTCCGGGTCGGGGACGATCTCCATCACTGGGCGGATGCAAGCTCGGACCTCAGGCGTCGCGTGCTCAAGGGCCATGAACTCACCCGCTTTGCCCTTGAGTATCGGCACGTAGGCCACCGGCCACCCCCAGGCGCCACCAGCACATCAAGCCAGTCGACAATTCAGCCGCATCTGACAGCGTGACCTGGTCGAGTGTGGACAGGTAGAGGGCGAAATCAGCCACCGCCCCGTGCCCAAGGGGCGGCGCGGCTGCCTGCGGGCACCACTGATTAGATCGTGGCCATGCATATTTTCGGAGGAACGGTAGCTGAGGCTGCGGTGAAGGTCACCGATCCCGAGTTCATCAGAGAGTGCACCCATCGCTACCGCACCATCCACGGACGCTCCCCCGGCGAAGAAGAAGTAGAGAGTTGGGTGAACAGCTGGCCGCCCTTGCTGGAGGTCCTGCTCGCAGCGAAGCTGAGCGAGCTGCACCTCTTGCTTGAGTACGAGCTGCCGGGCACCAGCCAGCGCATCGACGCGCTCCTTCTTGGCCACCGTCCCGGGGCAGAGTCCCTGGTCGCTGTTGCCGTCGAACTCAAGCAGTGGAAATATGCCGCGCCCCACGACGCGGGGTCGGGGATGCTCCATGTCGGAAAGAGGGAAGTGCTCCACCCGGCACGTCAGGTCGGTGGCTACGTCAACTACCTCAACGAGTGGGTTCCTCCCGAGCTGCACCTTGACGTCGAAGGCCTCGCTTATCTCCATGCGGCTCCTCCGGACCTGATCAACGGCTTGCGGAGGCTTCAGGAGTCGGGCCCCAGCGCCGCGTACTCCATACTCGGCCCCGACGACGTGACCGCTGACACTCCGCCGCGTCTGCTGGCCGAACGCCTCCACTGCCCGGGGCTGCAGCCAGCGGCCCCGGAACGTGTCACCGAATTCCTGGAGACGAGACACCGCCCGGCTCCGAAACTGCTGGCCAGGGTCGCCGGCGTCATCAGCGGCCACGAAACGTTTCGCCTCATCGGAGAGCAGGACGAGGCGCGTCAGCGCATCGACAGCGCCATCAAAGCCGCACGGCAGGGGCACCGTGGGCACGTCGTCGTCGTCGCCGGAGGACCGGGGACCGGGAAAACCGCCATTGCGACCCGGATTTTTGGTGACCTCTGTCGGGAATCCGGCGCCAACCCGCGTCTTCTCTCCCCGACGGGGACCCTGTCTCAGCAGCTCGGTCGCGCCGTCGGAGAATCGGCGCGGGGGCTCATCGCCACATTCACCACCCGCCTGCCCCGCGAGCTCAACAAAGATACGAGCGTTGTGCTGCTGGATGAGGCCCACCGTGCCCGCACGGGCCAAGGCCTGCGCACCAAAGAATTCCCCAAGCTGCTGACCGACCTGATAGCTGAGTGTGCCGTCCTCGTCCTCTTCCTCGACGAAGGCCAGATCGTCCGCCCAGGCGAAGGCACCACCGTGGATGAGCTGCAGCGCATGGCCGAGCAGGAGAACTGCAGCTTTGCCCGTGTCGATCTACCCACCCAGTTCCGATGCAGCGGCTCTCGCCCCTATCTGGACTGGGTGGACGCCCTGCTGTCTCCGGAAGCGCACCCGCCGCGCTGGAGTGGCGACGATTACGACCTGGCCCTCGCGGAGAATCCCGCACAGCTCGAGGAGTGGATCACCGGTCACATACGCGACGGCCTGAGCGCGCGCATCACCGCCGGCTACTGCTGGCGCTGGAATTCCCCCGACGTCCCACCTCTGCTGCCGGACGTTTCCATTCGCTGGAAGGACGCTTCCGGGGAACACCTGTGGGAGCGGCCCTGGAACTCGCGGGCCGACATGATCGTCGCCGGGGACGGGGTCCCGGGACGCGCCTTCTGGGCCACGGACGAGGGCGGACAGCACCAGGTCGGGTGCGTCTACACCGCGCAAGGCATGGAGTACGACTATGGGGCGGTCATTCTGGGAAAGGACCTCGTCTGGACGGCCCAGGGGTGGCGGGCCCAGCCCGACGAGAGCGAAGACCCGGCCCTGAAACACCTCACCCCTCAGCAGTACCTGCGGTACGCGCTGAACACCTACCGGGTCCTCGCCACCCGGGGCACACGGGGTACGCGCCTCTACTCCACCGATCCGAAGACCCAGGCATTCCTCCGGACCGTGCTCGCAGGGCTCAGCGGCAACGAAGGCGACTGATCAATCTCGCGAACTTTCTTGTCGCGATCAGACCGACTGCGTACACTTTCGAAAGATCATTCGGCCACGACAAGGCTTCCGGGTCTGACCCGGACATCGCCTTCCCGCCTACATATGGAGCACACACGTGCCTTCTTCTTCCACCGGCAGCCTCGATGCAGCCGGGATTCGGCACCCTGGGTCATCATCGTTCGCACAGCAGACAGGCCACAGGAACGGCGCGGCGTCGCCGATTCGCCCCCTCCCCCGTTCCGCCTGATCTCACCTCTCCACCTCATGCCTGCGCCCGTGCTCACGGGAAACGGTTCTTCCCGCTACACCGGCCGGGCGCGAAAGGACTGCTGTGCTTTCCACGCCCATCCTCGTCACCGTGTGTGTCGCCTCGATGGCAGCGGTGATTTGTTGCGCCTTCGTCTGCAACACCTTTGGCAAGATCGCTGCCGCCGCCCTCCGGGGCAGCCGCTCAGCCGACCGCCCACAGATCATCCAGGCCCTGGGCACGGCCTTTCGTCATTTCCTGCGGCCGTGGTGGCGCCGCAGGTAGATCTTTCAGCGACAGCCAGGGGGGCGTGCCGGGCTCGCCCCTCTGCCCTGGAGGGCAGTGAGAACCATCGTGACAGAGCTAGAGTTGATACCGATTTTCCTGCGGCCCGCCGGGCTTCCGTTTCTGACGGGCTTTCCCCGTACAGGATGTGAAGGACACGCCCCCACCCGCTCCAGCGATCGTGTGCTGTCTGGGGGCCTTTCTTGTTGATCCGTGAATCCCTTGCCTCGGCCGCCGCCGAGATCCAGTCGGGAGCGCTGTACTTCCATCTGGAGGACAGATTCGTTCATGCGCACGGATATCGGCCCTCCTACGCCGAGCGCCGATCGTGGGAACACTCCCTTCCCGCTCTGGTGAACGCCGCGATGGAGGCTGGTCTCGGCGAGGTCGAGGTGATGCTGGAGTACACGCTGCCACTCACCAGCATGCGTGCCGATGCCATACTCGCCGGCGTACACCCGAAGACCCGTGAACCCTCCTACGTGGTCGTGGAATTGAAGCAGTGGACCGAGGCTCATCCGGATGAGGAAGCCCCACGCCTCTGCCACGTCGACGGAATGCGCTCCCGCCCGATGCTGAACCCCATCGAGCAGGTCCGGGGATACTGCGACTACCTGGCCCGGTTCAACGGGGCGTTGGACGGGCGGGAACACCAGATCGTCGGTGCGGCCTACCTCCACAACGCCACGGTGTTCGGAGCCGGAGCGCTGGACATCGCCGGGCAGAGCCCACGGGGTCGCTTCTTCACCGGGGACAAGCGGGGCAAATTCATCGAGTTTCTCCAGGAGAACCTCGCGCCGGAATCCGGCGCCCCCGCCGCCGATGCCCTCCAGGCAGGAAAGATCAAACCGTCCACCCAGCTCATCGATGTCGCCGCTCAGGAGATCCGCGACCGGGAACAGTTCCGATTGCTCGCTGAGCAGCAGATCGCGTACGAACTCGTGCTCAAAGCCGTTCGGAACTCCCGGCAGGCCGACAACAAGGAAGTCATCGTCGTCACCGGTGGGCCAGGAAGCGGGAAGAGCGTCATCGCGCTGTCTCTTCTCGGGGAGCTGTACCGCCAGGGGCGCGCCGCTTTGCACGCCACAGGTTCGGCTTCCTTCACCAAAACCATGCGGAAGGTGGCGGGGGCCCGCAAACGGGAGGTCCAAGACCTCTTCAAGTACTTCAACAGCTTCATGGCCGCCGAACGCAACGGTCTCGACGTGCTGATCTGCGACGAGGCACACCGGATGCGCCAGACTTCAGCCAACCGCTACACCCGGGCCGCTGATCGCACCGGCAAGCGCCAGGTGGAGGAACTTATCGACGCGGCCCGTGTGCCGGTCTTCCTCCTGGACGAGCACCAGGTCGTACGCCCCGGCGAGATGGGCTCTCTACACGAGATCGAAGAGGCTGCGGCTGCCAAGGGGCTGCCCGTCACCACGGTGCCCCTCGACGGCCAGTTCCGCTGCGGCGGGAGCGACGCCTATCTGGAGTGGGTGGTACGGCTGCTCGGTCTGGAGGACGGAGGCCCGGTCACCTGGGAGCCCGACTCCAAGATGGAGCTCATGGTGGCTGACAGTCCTGAGGAAATGGAGGTGTTCCTCGAAGATCGACGCGCCCAAAGGTACGGCGCCCGCATGTCCGCCGGGTACTGCTGGAAGTGGACCACCAAGATCGCACCGGGTCAGTCGCTCCCTGCGGATGTCGTCATCGGTGACTGGGCCCGGCCTTGGAACGTCTACGGGGATCGGGCGGTGGCCGGTGCGCCTCCGGCCGCCCTGTGGGCGACAGACTCGGCTGGCTTCGGACAGGTCGGCTGTGTCTATACGGCGCAGGGCTTCGAGTACGACTGGAGCGGCGTCATCATGGGGTCGGACTTGGTGTGGCGCGATGACCGCTGGGTGGCCGATCGCTCTGCCTCGAAGGACCCGGCGTTCAAGAAGTCCACACCGGACGAGGACGTGGACCGCCTGATCCGCAACACGTACAAGGTCCTGCTGACCCGAGGCATGAAGGGCACTGTGATCTACTCCACGGACGCCGAGACGCGTGCCAAGCTGCGCGAACTCGTCCAAGCCGAGGCCAGGACCCCGGAACCGGTGGGCTGACGGTGCCCTGAACCGGCTCGTAGGGCCCGCCAGGCTACGGGCCGGGGTCACCGCGACACCGTGATCCGGCCCTCCGCTCCCACGAACACCGCTTGTGCGTGCAGCTCAGCGATGTCCGCTTCCAGTGCGGCACGGATGTCCTGGCCCAGTCGTCGCCAGCCGAAGAAGTCGCAAGCCTGACGAAGTAGTTCTTCCTTTGACATCCCAGGGCATTCAGCCGCCAGCTCCCGGAGGGCGAGCCGCCGTTCGGACGGGGCGATGTGGGCGGCCTGGCGTGGGGCGGTTCCGTGCGCCGGGTGGCGGGCCTTGAGGTTCTGCCGGTCCGCCGTGTCGAGGAAGTCGCCGTCCACGCTGACGTTGCCCGTCCGGCCCAGACCACGCACCACCTGCCTGATGTTCTCGCGGATCCTGGAACCTGCCCTGGCCACGCCCCACGCTTCGCGGGCACGCTGCACCAGCAGTTCTTCGTGGATGGGGCCTTCGGCCTCGATGACCTGGGTCAGGATCCGGCGCAGCGCGGGCCGGGCCTCCGGCGTGTGGAGTTCGGCCGACGGTGTTACGTACACCTCGTGCACCGCGTACGGGGCGCTCCAGGGGCGGTCGGGCTCCGTGTCGACGGGGACCCGCTCGTGGTCCACGGCGGTGGGGCCGGGGTCCGGGCTCGGCTTCTGCTGGGCCGGGACAGCGGGGTGGGTCTGCGCGGGAGGTGGCGGCTCGTCGGCCGAGGCAGTCAGCGGGTCCATCGCCACGGCCCGCTCAACGGCCTTCCGCAGCCGCTCCTCGGCGGCGGCCTTCCCCCGGTACCAGTCCGTGCCCCAGATGCGGTGGAGTTTCCAGCCCAGGCCCCGCAAGACCTCTTCGCGCAGCCGGTCGCGGTCGCGGGCCACCTTGGAGGAGTGGTACATCGCCCCGTCGCACTCGATGCCCAGGGCGTACGTGCCGGGCGCGTCGGGGTGGCGCAGGCCCAGGTCGATACGGAATCCGGCGACGCCGACCTGCGGCTGGACCTCGTACCCCCAGCCGCGCAGCACTCGCAGCACTGACTCCTCGAAAGGGCTCTCGGGCTCGGCGTCGGCGGCTTGCACCACGTCCTGGGCGAGGACGTCGGGGCCGTTCTCGGCGTACTGGAGGTAGCGCTTGAGGTGCTGGACGCTCTTGTTCTGGCTGTCGCCGAGGCTGCCGCCGTGGAAGGACGCGACGACCTCCATACGGTGGCGAGCGCGCGTGACAGCCACGTTGAGCCGACGCCAGCCGCCGTCCTTGTTGATGGGACCGAAGTTGAGGGCGAGCTTGCCGTGTTCGTCAGGACCGTATCCGATCGACATGATCATGACGTCGCGTTCGTCGCCCTGCACCGATTCGAGGTTCTTGACGAAGAAGCCGTGCAGACGGTCCTCGGTGAAGCAGTGGTCGAGGTCGGGGCGCGCCAGGAGGGCCTGCTGGACCGCCAGCTCGATCGCCGATGCCTGGGCCTGAGAGAGGGCGACGACGCCGAGGGTGCGGCCGGGGCGGGTATCGAAGTGGTGGATGACGCGGCTTGCCACGGCTTCCGCTTCGATCCGGTTGTCCCGTCGTCCGCCCCGGTCATAGGTACCGCCTGCTGGGAAGAAGCCGACACCCACATCGTTTCCGCCGTCCATGGCGCCGGGGAAGGTCACCATCGAGTTCTGGTAGAACTCCCGGTTACTGAAGGTGATCAGGTCCTCATGGCGGCTTCGGTAGTGCCAGCGCAGGGGAAGGACGTTCAGGGCTCCGGCCTTGCAGGCGTCGAGCAGGGATTCGAAGGAGTCGGGCACGTCCTCGTCGTACTCATCACCGTCGTCTTCGACGGCCGCGTCGAAGAACGACGTCGGGGGAAGCTGCTTCTCATCGCCGGCGACAACGAGGGAATCGCCCCGGTAAATGCAGTTGATCGCGTCGGCGGGACGCACCTGGGACGCCTCATCGAAGATGACGACATCGAAATGGTAGTCCGATGGCAGGAACTGGCTTACAGTCAGAGGGCTCATCATGAAGCACGGCTTGATCGTCCGGACCACTTCCCTCGTGCGGCCGAGCAGTTCACGGACGGGCATATGGCGACGTCGCAGCTCCGCCTGCCGGATGATCACCCTGCCCGCTCCGCTGCCGAAATTGCGGGGCCTGCGCCGATTGCATGCCTCGATGACCGCGCCGCCAGCCGCCTCGATGAGACGGCGGTCGGCCTCTTGGAAGTCGGCGACCCGCGCGTCCAGGTCAGCGGAGCGCGTCGTGCGGAGCCTCTCGTCGGTGTCGAGGAGCCGGTCCGCCCACGCCTTGAGCAGGGCATGTTCTACGACGTCGGACAGCCGTTCCGCGGGGATACCGCGCTCCGCCGCACGGGGCACCAGTTCATCGACATGGTGGCGGGCCAGCACGGCCAGTCCGTCGCGGTACGCCTGCCACTCCTCCGGGCCCTGTGGGTCCGCCAGGAGGGCGTCCACGACCTGCTGGGCCTGCTCGAAGGTGCCCGATAGCGCGGGGGAAAGGTGCGCGCGCCGGGCGTCATCAAAGAGACTGAGAAGTGTCGTGACCGCGTCCGACCAGCGAGCGACGCGGTGCGCCACGGCGTCGCACCATTCGGTCAAGGAGTCCCGTGCGCTCCCGGCCAGTAGTCCCGGCAGCGGGTCAGGGGTGGAGCCGCCGTCGGCGAGGTACGAGGCGATCTTGTCCTGGTGCTCGATACCTCCGGAGAGACCCGCGATTCGATCCGCGGTGGCCAGTGCCCGGTCGAGGGCGGGAAGGTCCGCTTCGGTACGCGGTGTGTAGCGGCCGAGGAGCCCGCCGTGCCGGTCGGCGAGGCGAGCCACCTCGGCGGCGGCCCGCTGCCAGGCCAGAGCGTGGTCGAGGCGCCCGATGAGCCTCTTGTGCCAGACACCGTCCCGGGTGAGCGCCGCGACAGCCGCCCGGTCGGCCTTGTACTGCGCGGAGAACCGGCCCGTGATGCCGCGATGCTGCTCCGCGAAACGCCGTACGAGTTCCGGAAGCTCTGCCGCCGTGAGGATCTGCTCCCCGAAGGCGTCGTCGGCCCCACCGCGCGCCTCGGCGAGTACAGCGAGCGCTCGGCGCAGCTCCTCTGCGGCCGCATGGGCCTCGCGACGCGTTTCCGTGCCGAACCACGCGCGCGGCGGCCGCTCGGCGGCAGAGGCCAGATCCGTCAGCGCGAACAGCGTGAACGCATCCTCGGGCGTGACCGGCTCACGGGCGCCGAGGCGATCCGCGAGCTGGGCGAGCGTGCCCGAAACGTCTTCGGGAAGTGCGCTGGGCGGGGCCGGATCGCGGTCCGGCAGCCCAGCACGGAGTGATTCCACGGTCCGTTCGAGGTCATGCACGGTACGAGGTTCGTCGATCGCCACCGCGAAAGGCCTGCGTTCACCGGCCATACGCAGCGCGGTCAGCGCCTCGGCGGCCTCCGACGCCGCCGTCATCGCCGTGGAACCCACCAGCCCGCGCCAGACGAACGCCTCCCTTTCGACCGCCGGCCGCCAGGCGCGGCTGATGGCTTGGGCGGCCGCGATGGCGTCTTGCAGAGCCCCGGCGCTCAAGACGCCGACGGCCTCTCGGTGGGCGGCGCTCAGCGGAAGCCGAGGAGTGTCGTCCTGTTCGAGGAGGACCACACGTCCCAGGACGTCGTGCAAAGTGCGCCCCAGCGGCTCACGCACCTGGTTCATCGCCGCCGCGTAGCGGGACAGTTCCTCGCGCAGTCGGCGCGCCCGCTCGAGTTCGTGCTCGGCGGCTCCAGTGACCCGCGCCTCGGTGGTGAGTACACGGGCGAGTTCCATCGCCACGGCCTTCTTGGCGGTGTCACCACTGTGCAGGGAGAGGGCGAAGTCGCCAAGCCCGACTTCACGCAGCCTGTTGCGTACGACGTCGAGGGCGGCGGCTTTCTCACTGACGAAGAGCACCGTGCGGCCCTCGTGCATCAGTGCTGCGATCATGTTGGTGATGGTCTGGCTCTTGCCCGTTCCGGGCGGGCCGTTCATCACAAAGGAACGCCCGCCGAGGGCCGCGGCGACGCACTGACGCTGGGACGCGTCGGCGTTGAGGACGAGAGGGGTCCGCTCCGGAAGCTGGATCTCGTCGATACGGTCGAGATCAGGGGGCTCGAACTCGATCGCGTCCGGCGGAAGTTCCGAATCGGGGCCGAGCCCGACCGCGCGTACCAGAGGATGGGCCAGGATGCGGTCCTCGTTCTGTTGGAGGTCCTGGTACATCGCCTCCTTGTACGAGGAGAAGAGGCCGAGTACCACCCGCTCGTCGACCGACCAGCCGTCCTGCCCGTCGGCGATGTGTCGCGCCGCGGTGAGTACCGGCCCGAGTTCGGCGACGTCCTTGCCCGTCACCGGTGACCAGTCGATGCCCAGCCGGTCACACTTCACTTCCAGGGCCGGATTGTGAACCGGCTCCTGGCCCTCCGCCGGATACAGTCGGGCCTGGCCGGTCCGCCCATCGCGGCGCAGTTCCACCGGAATGAGCAGCAGCGGGGCCGAGCTTGGCTCCTGCGCGCCCACTTCCCGCCAATCGAGCATGCCCACGCCCAGCCACAGCACCCACAGACCGTAGTCGTTGTACATTTGGGCGGACTTGTTGCGAAGAAGGCGGAGAGCCCCGTCCAGCGCCGTCTGCCGGGTCTTCTGGGTGATGAGTCCGCCGGTTGGTATCGCTCCGCGACTTCCCCGTAAGAACAGCGCCTCCTGAGCTGCCTTCTCGTGCCCGTCGTCGCCGTCGTCCTCGCGTTCCTCGATGGGTGCGAAGTCCCAGCCCCGCACCAGACCATGGAGCACGGCAGCGGCATCGGGCGAGGTGATTTCCAGGGTCGCGGTCCTCGTATGGCGGAAGTTCAGCAGTCTGTTCCGTCCGCCCATGTCGAGCCGCCTTCAACCGGTCCAGACCGGGGTCGCTGATGCGGGGGCGTGCGGCACCGGTCACAGGCCGGGGTGTCATACGGGCAGTACCTCCACAGGAGCAAGAACGCGCACATGGGGACGATCCGCCATCCAGAGGCCCCCAAACACCGTATCTACCAGCCCAGTACACACAACACACCTCAAACGGTGGCTCCGATACCAATCGGACGCCGTCGTCTGCCCCTGACCGCGTCGGACGACGCGGTCACTGAGTGAGGGGGCACGGGAGGGCCGGGGTCCAGTGGTTGGGGGTGCAGGTGACCAGGGCCAGGGAGAGGAATGATGTGCGGCCCAGGTAGAAGCCGAAGGAGACGTCCGTGCCGTGGGTGAGGCGGTCGGTGGCCGTGGTGACCAGGCGGGCCTGGCGGGCCGTGTCGGCTTCCTGGTGGGAGAGGAAGCCGGGGGCGTGTTCGGTCAGTTCGCGGCCCAGCCACGCCGCCGCGTCCTTCGGTTCCTCGAAGGTGGCGTGGATCAGGGTGGGGGACTTCAGGAGCCAGAGGGAGGTTTCCAGTGGGGGGAGCTCCGAGTGGCGGAACGTTTCCAGGAGCGTGCGGTAGTGCTCCTCGTCCTCCGCCGTGACGGGCGGGTGGGGGCGGTCGGGCGGGCGGCGGAGGGACTCCCGGTCGAACAGCTCCTTCTCGCCCAGCCACGAGTACGCGTGGATGTGCACGCGTCAGGGGTTCCCCCCGGAGGGTTTCCGGAAGGCCCCTGACTGGGTGATGTCCCGGGTGGCGTTCTGCCGGCCTGCTGGTGCTCCTTTACTTTGCTACGTCGATCTTTGCCACCTCGTCGTAGAACGACAGGTGGTCCTTGATCTCCGACACCTTCTCGATCGGCTGCGGGTACGCCCACACCACGTCCGGTCGCGGCTCCGCGCCCTCGCCTGCCGGGCCGCGGTAGGTCCAGTACGCGGCCTCGCCCTTGAAGGGGCAGATGGTGTGGGTGTCGGTGGGCTCGAAGAGGGTCAGGTCCACATCCTCCGGGGGGAGGTAGTAGCGGACCGGGAGACCGGTCTCGTGGACGAGCAGGGGGCGGGTCGAGTCCGCTACGACGCGGCCGTCGATCGTCACCGTGACGTGCTGCGCGCCGCGCTCCACGTCCACGCGGTGTCCGCCGCTGGTGCCGGTGGTCTTGGGGTGGGAAGCGGGGGTGGGCATTTCTTCCTGGCCTCCTCGGGGGGGTGTGACGGGCGTCATGCCTTTGTGCCTCACAACGTGTCTTTCAACACTCTTCGCCGCGCCCTCATTCCGGAACGCTTGCCGCCTCGTCCGTCTCCCGTGGCCAGACCCGGCCCTCCTGGCGTTCCACCTCGCGGTTGAAGCGGGTCAGGACGTCCTCGAAGCGGGCCACGTCCTCCGGGGTCCACGATTCCAGGAGCCGGGACAGGTCGGTCTGTCTGCAGGTCCGTTCCGCCGCCATGCGGTCGGCGCCCCGCGAGGTGACGCGGAGCTTGCGGGCCAGGCCGCCCTCCGGGTCCGGGATGCGTTCGACGAGGCCGGCCCGGAGCAGGGCGCCGGTCTGGCGGTTGACGGTCGAGACGTCCAGCTGGAAGGCGTCGGCCAGCCGGCCGATGGTCATCGCGCCCTCGGCGTCCAGGCGGGAGAGGAGCAGATAGCCGGAGCGGTCCAGGCGGGTGGGGGTACATGAGTCAACCCCAGCGGTTGTGCCGGTGTCCGGCTGCGCGGTGGGGTCCTGGGGGTCCGTCGCCTGGCCCTTTCGTTCGCGGGGGGTCAGGACTGAGCACCTGGCCACCAGCATCAGCTCGCGCTCCAGCCGCTCCAGCCGACGATCCAGCACGATTCCTCCTCGCCTCCCCCGCGCCCCTCAATGGAAGTGTGCACGATACACACCCTGTGTAGGATGCACATCTCTCATGCTTCCATCAATCTCCTGAACTTTCTTTGGAGGCGGCATTCGCATGCCCCAGTCAGCCCCACCTCGCGTCGCGGAACATCTGAGCGCCGCGCCGTCCGGCACGCCGCTCCCGCGGGAGGTCGGCGGCGGCTTCGTGGCGGTGCTCGCGTTCTGCGGCATCGCCGTGTCCGTCATGCAGACGCTGGTCGTTCCGCTGGTCACCGAGCTGCCCCAGCTGCTGCACACCACCAGCTCCAACGCGTCCTGGGTGGTCACCGCCACCCTGCTCGCCGGTGCCGTCTCCACGCCCGTCATGGGGCGGCTCGGGGACATGTTCGGCAAGCGCCGGATGCTGATGGTCGCGCTGGCGCTGATGGTCATCGGCTCGCTGACCTGTGCCGTCACCTCCGACCTGGTGGTGATGGTGATCGGCCGGGCCATCCAGGGCGGGGCCATGGGCGCCATTCCGCTCGGCATCAGCATCATGCGGGACGAGCTTCCGCCGCACAAGCTCGGCTCGGCGATGGCCCTGATGAGCTCGTCGCTCGGCATCGGCGGCGCGCTGGGGCTGCCGGCCGCCGCGTTCGTGGCGCAGCACACCAACTGGCATGCGCTCTTCTACGGGGCCGCGGGGCTGGGCGCGATATCCATCGCCCTCGTGCTCGCCGTCATCCCGGAGTCCTCCGTCCGCACCCCCAGCCGCTTCGACACCATCGGCGCGCTCGGGCTGACGGCCGGTCTCGTCTGTCTGCTGCTGCCCATCACCAAGGGCGGTGACTGGGGCTGGACGAGCGGCACCACGCTCGGGCTGTTCGGCGCGTCCGTCGTGATCCTGCTGCTCTGGGGCGTCTTCGAGCTGCGTACCGCCGAGCCGCTGGTCGATCTGCGGACCACGGCGCGGCGCCAGGTGCTGCTGACCAACCTCACCTCGATCATGGTCGGCTTCTCGTTCTACGCGATGTCGCTGATCCTTCCGCAGCTGCTGCAGCTGCCGGAGGCCACCGGGTACGGCCTGGGCCAGTCGATGGTCATGGCCGGGCTCTACTTCGCCCCCATGGGCGTCGCGATGATGCTGGTCTCCCCGCTGTCCGCGCGGATCAACGCCTCGAGCGGGCCGAAGGTCTCGCTGGTCCTCGGGCTGATCGTCATCGGCGCGACGTACGGTGCCGGGCTCGTCATGATCGACCACATCTGGCAGATCGTGGTGCTCTCCACCGCGCTCGGCGTCGGTATCGGCATCGCGTACTCGGCGATGCCCACCCTGATCGTCAGTGCCGTCCCCGCCGCTGAGACGGGTGCGGCGAACGGGCTCAACACCCTCATGCGGTCGATCGGCATGTCCACCTCCAGCGCGGTGGTGGGCGTCATCCTGGCGCACCAGACCATCGACTTCGGTGGGGTGGCGCTGCCGAGCAAGGACGGCTTCAAGGTCTCGTTCCTGGTGGCGTGCGCCGCCTCGGTCGGCGGTCTGCTGATCGCACTCTGCCTGCCCGGGCGGCAGCGCGCGGGGCGGGTGGCGGGCTCGGGTCCCCTGGCCACTTCGGCTCCGGTGGCTGATTCAGCCCCTGTGATTGATTCAGCTCCGGTCGCTGACTCCGTTCCTGCGGGCGTCCCGGCTGCCGTTGCCGCCTCAGCCGCCGCGGAGGCGCCTGCCGCCGCGGTCGCCGACGACCTCCCCGTCCTCACCGGCAGCGTCATTCACGGCCGAGTTCTCGGCCCCGGCGACACCCCGCTCGCCGACGCCGCCATCACCCTCATCGACACGGGCGGCCGTCAGCTCGGCCGTACGGTCACCGGCCGCGACGGCCGGTACCACCTGCCCGCGCCCGACACCGCGAGTGTCGTCCTCATCGGCTCGGCCGCCGGGCATCAGCCGCAGGCCGCCACGCTGCTGGTCTCGGATCTGCCGGTCGTCTGCGATCTGCGGCTGTCCGGCGGGGGCGGGCTGACCGGGTCCGTACGGGCCGTCGACGGGGAGCCGCTGGCCGGTGCGACCGCCACGGCCACCGGGCCCGAGGGCGAGGTCGCGGGGTCGGTGACCGCCGACGAGAAGGGCGAGTTCGCGCTGCCGGAGCTGGCTCCGGGGACGTACACCCTGACCGTGGCCGCCGCCGGGCACCGGCCGTACGCCACCCAGGTGGAACTCACCGCCGGTGAGCCGGTGCGCGTGGACGCCGAGCTGCCGCCCGCGGCCCGGGTCCGGGGCACCGTACGGGCCCGGGGCGGCCGGCCGCTCGGGGATGCGCGGGTCTCGCTGCTGGACGCCTCCGGGGACGTGGTCGGCCAGGCCATCACCGGTACGGACGGGTCCTTCGGCTTCGAAGCGCTCACCGGCGACCACTACACGGTGGTGGCCAGCGGCTACGCCCCGGCGACCCGCCAGATCACGGTCGGCGGCGCGGCGGGCACCGAGCGGCGGGACGTGGACTTCCTGCTGGGGCACGGCGACGGCCAGGAGTGAGTCCGGGCCCTGAGCGGGGGCCCGGACAGAGCATGACGTAAGGAGCAGCGCCCTGGGCGCTGCTCCTTACTCATGCGTTCTCCTCGGGAAGGCCCTCCTCGGAGAGCCCCTCCTCCTCGGGGAGGCTCGCCCACGCCTCGCCCTTCCGGTACAGCTCGAAGCCCTCCTCGTCCGCGATGGACTCCGCCTGGGCCTGGCTGCGGAGGGAGATCTCGTACGTATGGCTGTCGACGGTCGCATGGACGCCCGAGCCGTCGGTGACCGTCTCGATGGAATGCGTCTCGTAGATGACGCGTCCCGGCTCGCACTTGCTCCAGACCACGTGCATGCTCACTGCCATCGGACCCACTCCCGCCGACGAGGCCCCTGGTTTCAGGGTCTCACCTGATCGCCGGGTCCACATGGCCTGACGTGGCCCTCGTGACCTCTGTACTGCCCGCAGCCCCCGCGCCCCCTCACCTCCGTCTGCCCCTCACCTCCGTCTGCCCCTCACCTCCGTCTGCCGATCACCGCCGTCTGCCGATCACCGCCGTCTGCCGAACAGCACCACGTTCGCCAAGGCGAGGACCACCAGCGCGCCCCCGAACCACATGACGCTGGGGACCGCGATGCCGTCCGCCGCCCGGCCGCCGAGCAGCGCGCCCAGCGATATCGCCACGTTGAAGACGCCGACGTACAGCGCCGACGCCGCCTCCCGCGCGTCCGGTGCCGCGTGCAGCACCCAGGTCTGGCAGGTCACCGACACCCCGCCGTACGCCAGCCCCCACACCAGCAGCAGTACGGCCGCCCCCGCCGTCGTGGCCCCGGCGACCGGGACCAGCAGCTCGGCGGCCGCCAGCAGGGTGAAGATGACCATGAGGGTGCGGCGCGGATCGCGGTGGGCGGTGGCGCCGGCCAGGAAGTTCCCGGCGATGCCCGCCACGCCGTACGCCAGCAGCAGGGTGCTGATCAGACCCGTCCCGACCCCGGCGACGTGCTCGAGCACCGGGCGGACGTACGTATACGCGCCGAAGTGGCCGGTGACCAGCAACAGGGTGGTGATGAGGCCGGTGCGCAGCCGGACGTTGCGGAACAGGCCCGGCACCTCGCGCAGCCGCACGGTGCCGGTGGCGGGCAGCGGGGGCAGGGTGACGGCCATGGCGGCGGCCACGGCCAGCGACAGGACGGCGAAGCCGGCGAACGCGACCCGCCAGTGGACCAGATCGCCGATGAGCGTCCCGATCGGCACCCCGAGCACCGAGGCCACCGCGATACCGCTGAAGATCAGCGTGGTGGCGTGGCCCGCGGAGCGCTCGGGCACCAGCCGCACCGCGAGCCCGCCCGCGATCGACCACACCCCGCCGATGCTCACCCCGACCAGCACCCGGGCGAACAGCAGGACGGCGAAGCCGGGCGCGAGCGCGGAGAGCAGATTGGCGACGGCCAGCAGCCCCATCAGACCGCACAGCACCAGCCGCCGGTCGTAGCGGCCGACGGTGACGGTGAGCAGCGGGGCGGCGAGCGCGGCGACCAGGCCGGGCACGGTCATGGCCAGCCCCGCCGTACCGTCCGAGACCCGGAGCGCGGAGCCGATCGAGGTGAGCAGGCCGACCGGCAGCATCTCGGTGGTGACCACCGCGAAGGTGCCGACCGCGACGGCGACGACGGCGAGCCAGGCCCCGAGCCAGGCCCCGAGCCAGGCCCCGAGCCGGGCTCTGAGCGGCGAGCGCACCACCGGAGGTGACCCGGATGTGCCTGCCGGAGTGCTGAGTTCCGTGCTATTGGACATGTCTTTAGCGAACAGCTGTGCCCCTGCGGGAACAACGCCGTAGTTTTCAGCCTTCCATGAGCGAGCCTCATCAATCGGTGACGGTGACCGGAGTCGGAGTCGGAGTCGGTGGGAGGCCATGGCCGAGTTGGAGATCCGCGAGCTGGAGTGCTTCCTCGTGCTGAGCGAGGAGCTCCATTTCGGCCGCGCGGCGGAGCGGTTATACGTCTCGCAGAGCCGGGTGAGCCAGCTGCTGCGGAACCTGGAGCGCCGGATCGGCGCCCGATTGCTGGAGCGCACCAGCCGCCGGGCGCGGCTGACCCCGCTCGGCGAGCGGTTCCTGGCCGAGCTCCGGCCCGCCTACGCGGCGCTGTACGGGGCCTTCGAGAGCGCCCGCGGAGCGGCGCGCGGGGTGGACGGCGTGCTGCGGATCGGGTTCCAGGGAGCCGCCAACGAACGGGTGACCGCGGCCATCGCGGCCTTCCGGGAGCGCCATCCCGCCTGTGAACCGACGACCGTGGAGATCCCGCTGGCCGATCCGTTCGGCGCGGTGCGGGCCGGTGAGGTGGACGCCGCGATCGTCTGCCTGCCGGTGGCCGAGCCCGATCTGGTCCTCGGCCCGGTCTTCTCCAAGCAGCCGCAGACCGTGGTGGTCTCGGCCCGCCATCCGTTCGCGGGCCGCGGCCGGGTGGACGCCGAGGCGCTGGCCGACTGCCCGCTGATCGGCCCGTCCGCCCCCGCGCCGCGCTACTGGCACGACGCGATGGCGCCCGCCGTCACCCCCGGCGGGCGGCCCATCCCGCGCGGGCCTCTGGTGCACACGCTCCAGGAGGGGCTGGCGGCGGTCGCGGCGGGCCTGGGCGGGATGCTGCTGTGCGCCCCGACGGCGGAGTACCACCGCCGCCGGGACATCACCTTCGTAGCGGTCGAGGGGGTGCCGGACTCGATGCTCGGCCTGGTGTGGCGGCGGGCGGACGAGACCGCGCGGCTACGGGCGTTCGGGCGGGCGGTGGAGGAGCTGTGCGCTTAGGCGGCGGCTTTCCCCTCCCCGCCCCTTCCCGCTACCAGGGGCTTCGCCCCTGGACCCCGGGGTTAAGGGGCGGAGCCCCCCACGCAGCTGAGCCGCATATCGTCAGGTGTCGGGAAGGGGCGGGGAGGGGAGCGGCCCACCGCGGGCGTCACGATCCGCCGGACGGCCCCTAGCCCACATCCCTGCGCATGCACACCCGTGGCCAGCGGTCCAGCCCATGACCGGCCTCGCTGCGCCGGATCTCGCGCAGGCCGGGGGTCAGCTCGGCCTCGGTCAGGGCCCGGAAGCCGCATCGCGCGGCGTAGTACGGGGCGTTCCAGGCCACGTCGACGAAGGTGGTCAGGGTGAGTGCGGGGACGCCGTCGCCCGCGGCCCGCGCCGCGATGTGGTCGATCAGGGCCCGTCCCACGCCACGGCGGGCGCTGTCGGGATGGACCGAGATCTGCTCGATATGGATGTTTCCGTCGACGGGGTCGGTGATCAGGTACGCCATCGCCCGGTCGGCGTCGTCCACCGCGACCCAGGCCCGTCCGGTGCGCTGGTAGCGGCTCAGCTCTTCCAGGCTCAGGGGCTCGTCATCGGCGACTTCGTCCATTCCGATGTCCCGGAAGCAGAGTCCGGCGGCGCGCTCTATGTCCTGGAGGACGGGGAGTTCTTCACTGGTGCTCGTTCGAATCCGCACCCCACCATCATCCTCCGGAACGCCGGAACAAAGGCGTGCCCCCCACCGCCGTGGAGAGCACCCTTCGGCCGTTCCTTCATATGAACGCATATGAACGCCACCGGACCGAGGTCACCCCAATGACCTCGGCCTTCTTCGCTGGCGGTGATCATGAATCTACCAAGGACGGGGCGCCGGGGCGAGGTTGAGGGGGTGTCACCTGTGATTTCCCCGCGTCCTCCACGCCCTCCACGCCCTCCGTGCCTCCGGCGCACCCCGCGCCCCGGTGCCCTCACGCCTGCGCCTCGGCCGCCGCCCCCTCCGCGATGGCCTCGTCCACCTCGCCCGTGCGCGCCGACTCCTCCGCCGCGAAGCGCTGCTGGTCCAGCCGCTCGGCCAGCTCCTCGTCCTGGTGCATCAGCAGGTCGAGGTTGCTGTCGCCCAGCTCCAGCACGCCCATGTCGACATACGCCCGCTGGAGCCGCTCGCCCCACAGCCCGATGTCCTTCACACACGGCACGATCCGGCTGAAGAGCAGCTTGCGGAACATGTGCAGGAACTCCGACTGCTCGCAGTACTCCTCGGCCTCGGCCTTCGGGATGCCGAAGTTCTCCAGGACCTCCACGCCGCGCAGCCGGTCGCGCATCAAGTAGCAGCCCTCGATGACGAATTCCTCGCGTTCGCGCAGCTCCGCGTCGCTCAGCTGCCGGTAGTAGTCGCGCAGCGCCATCCGGCCGAAGGCGACATGGCGGGCCTCGTCCTGCATGACGTAGGCGAGGATCTGCTGGGGCAGCGGCTTGTCGGTGGTGTCGCGGATGAGGCCGAACGCGGCGAGCGCGAGGCCCTCGATGAGCACCTGCATGCCCAGGTAGGCCATGTCCCAGCGGGAGTCGCGGAGGGTGTCGCCGAGGAGGGTCCGCAGATCGGTGTTGATGGGGTAGACCGTGCCGAGCTTGTCGTGCAGGAAACGGCCGTACAGCTCGGCGTGGCGCGCCTCGTCCATGGTCTGGGTCGCGGAGTAGAACTTGGCGTCGAGGTCGGGCGCGGCCTCCACGATCCGGGCCGCGCACACCATCGCGCCCTGTTCGCCGTGGAGGAACTGGCTGAACTGCCAGGCGGCGACGTGATGGCGCAGCTCGCCCTTGTCCCGGTCGGTCATCCGGTCCCAGTGGCGGGTGCCGTAGAGGGCGAGCGACTCATCGGGGGTGCCCAGCGGATCGTACGGGTCCACGTCCAGGCCCCAGTCGATCCGCTTGACCGCGTCCCACTGCTTGTCCTTGCCCTTCTGGTAGAGGGCGAGCAGCCGGGCCCGGTGGTCGTCGTACTCCCAGCTGAATCGGGCGGCGCCGCCGGCGGGCACCTGCCAGAGGGGGTCTCCGGGATCCATCGCGTAGAGCTCTTGCGTCGCCACCGACGCCTCCTTCGCCTCGCTCCCCCGTGAACGGATGCGTACTCGGCAGGCTCACACGTCCGTTACTCGGCGGTCAATAAGACCTCCGCAAGGGATTGACGGCCTTGCTGACACGGAGTCTCATAAGAGGTATCCGCCGGTAACCGTTCCCACCGGCGTCTGTCCGAGCCATCAGTGAGGTGCCCTCGACGATGTCCACCATGACCGAACCACCCGCGCTCAGGGACGCGCTCGGGCTGATCAAGGACCGCGAACGGGTCGCGGAGCGGCTGCTCCAGTCCTCCGCCAAGCACTCCTTCGACCCCGACACCGAACTGGACTGGGACGCGCCGTTCGAGCCCGGCAAGTGGTTCTGGCCACCGGAGCTGGTGTCGCTCTACGACACGCCCATGTGGCGCCGGATGTCGGAGGAGCAGCGGCTGCTGCTGTCCCAGCACGAGGCGGCGGCCCTCGCCTCCCTGGGCATATGGTTCGAGATCATCCTGATCCAGCTGCTCACCCGGCACATCTACGACAAGCCCGCGACCAGCGCTCATGTGCGGTACGCGCTCACCGAGATCGCCGATGAGTGCCGTCACTCCAAGATGTTCGCGCGGCTGATCACCAAGGGCGGCACCCCGGCGTATCCGGTCGCGCCGCTCCACCACAACCTGGGCCGGTTCTTCAAGACGTTCTCCACCACGCCCGGTTCGTTCACCGCGACCCTCCTCGGCGAGGAGATCCTGGACTGGATGCAGCGGCTGACCTTCCCCGACGAGCGCGTTCAGCCGCTGATTCGCGGGGTGACCCGGATCCATGTGGTCGAGGAGGCCCGCCATGTGCGGTACGCGCGCGAGGAGCTGCGCCGCCAGATGCTGCGGGCGCCGCGCTGGGAGGCGGGGCTGACCCGGATCGGTTCGGGGGAGTTCTCCCGGATCTTCTCGCAGGCGTTCATCAACCCCAAGGTCTATACGGACGTGGGACTCGACCGCCGCGCGGCCGTCGCTCAAGTGCGGGCCAGCGCGCATCGGGGCGAGGTGATGCGCAACGGCGCCCGCAAGCTCACGGAATTCCTCGATGACGTCGGGGTGATGCGGGGCGTGGGCCGCCGGCTGTGGAAGAGCTCGGGGCTGCTGGCCTAGGCGGCGCCTGACGGATCGCGGTGCCTGCGGCGGGCTGTTCCCCTCCCCGCCCCTTCCCTCAACTGGGGCTCCGCCCCAGACCCCGCTCCTCAATCGCCGGAGGGGCTGGGAGGCGGGCTTCGGCCCAGACCCCGCTCCTCAAACGCCGGAGGGGCTGGAAGGCGGGGCTCCGCCCCCAGACCCGGGGCCCAGGGGCGAAGCCCCTGCCACGCGGCGGACACCCCGTAGGGCTGGGGCCAGGGGGCATCGGCCGCCGGGCCAGGGGGCATTGGGCCGCCGGGCCCAGGGGCGCGTTCGGGCCGGACCCGAGGGCCCATCCGGGTCGGACCGAAGGGGGCATCCGCTTCGTAACGATGGGCGGTTACGCTGCCAGGCATGACGACAGGCAGCGGCACCGCACCGGCGCCCCCGGAGGCAACACCCCCGGCGGAGGCGAGTGCCGCCGCGCGCCCGGCGGCGGAACCCCCGGCCACCGCGAGCCCATCGGCCATCGCGCGGCCCCCGGACACCGCGAGCCCATCGGCCACCGCGAGCCCACCGGCCGCGCGCCGGGGCAGCTACCGCAGGCTGAGCGTCGAGGCGCGGCGCGCCGAACTCCTCACCGCCGCGCTCGTCCTCTTCGCCCACCGCGCGCCCGAGGAGGTATCGCTGGACGATGTGGCCTCGGCCGCCGGGGCCTCCCGTCCGCTGGTCTACCGCTACTTCCCGGGCGGCAAGCAGCAGTTGTACGAGGCCGCGCTGCGCAGCGCCGCCGATGAGCTGGAACGGTGCTTCGAGGAGCCCAGGAACGGTCCGCTCAGCGCCCGGCTGAGCCGGGTGCTGGACCGCTATCTGGCCTTCGTGGACGAGCACGACGCGGGGTTCAGCGCGCTGTTGCAGAGCGGCAGCGTGGCCGAGACCTCGCACACGAACGCGATCGTGGACGAGGTGCGGCGGGCAGCGGCCGAGGAGATCCTGCTCCATCTGGCGGTCAAGGAGCCCGGTGCGCGGCTGCGGATGATGGTGCGCACCTGGATCACGGCCGTCGAGGCGGCCTCGTTGATCTGGCTGGACGAGGAGAAGCGGCCGTCGCCGGCGGAGCTGCGCGACTGGCTGGTGGACCAGTTCGTGGCCATGCTGACCGCCACCGCGGCCACCGATCCGCAGACGGCCCGGGTGATGAAGGCCGCGCTCAGGATGGAGCCCGCCGAGGGGCCGGTCGGGCGGCTGGCGCGCCGCGTGGTGCCCTCGCTGGGCGAGGCGTCGCATCTCCTGTGACGAGCGCGGCCGGTGAGACGTACGGTCGCGGCGAGACAGACGGTCGCGGCGAGACGAACGGCCGCGGTGAGACGAACGGTCGTCGTGAGACGTACGGTCGTGCCGTGAGAAGCGAGGAGACGCCCTTCGTGGGCGGGCCGCTGGACGGCCGGGTGCTGTCGGTGCTGGTCGGCCTCACGGGCCAGCCGCCGAAGACCTACGAGGTGCCGGTGGAGGACGAGGCGGGCGGGCCGCCGACGGTGTATGTCTACCGCAGGGTTCCCGCCGCCACCTCCAAGCGGCTGGGCCTGGTCCGGGGCTGGGCCTATGAGTACGACCCGGAGGGGAAGCCGGGTGGCGGGCCGAAGTGGCCGTGGTCCAAGCCGAACTGACCGCCGGGCCGGGCGGACCGCCCGCCGGACGGGTGACCGGATTCGTCCGACTCGCCCACAATTCTCCTGAAGATACGAACGTCATGCCACGATCCCTGCTGAGCTGGACGCCGAACAGAGGCGTCTCGGAGCCGGAGGTGATCACGTGTCAGGACGGATCGTGGGCTCGGTCTGCGCGGCGGCGATCACCGCGGCCGCCGCGCTGGTGCCCGCCGTTCCGGCGGCCAAGGCGTCGGCCGCCCCCGCCCGCCCCGCCGACCGGTCCGTGTCCGAGCTGCTGACGCAGCTCAAGACGCTGTACCGGAAGGCCGAGGTGGCGACGGAGGCGTACAACGCGACCGAGGAGAAGCTGTACAAGCAGCGCACCAGGACCCGGGAGCTCACGACCCAGCTCGTCCACGCCCGTATGGAGCTCGCCGTCAGCCATGACGACGCGGGGCGGCTGGCCCGCCGGCAGTACCAGGGCCACAGCGCGCTCTCCTCCTACAGTTTCCTGCTGACCCTGCTCACCCCGCATCCGGAGAACGCCGCAGACGAGGCGCGCGAGCTGGACCGGGCGGCCGGCCGCGAGGCCGTCCTGATCCAGCGGCTGACCAAGGGCGAGCGGCGCGCCGACACCATCGCCACCCGGGCGCGGACCGCGCTGGACAAACAGCTGTCCCTGGCGGCGAAGCGGAAGAAACAGCGGGACAAGGTGAAGAAGCAGCTCCGCTCCATCGAGAAGCTGCTGGCCGCGCTCAGCACCCGCCAGATCGCCCAGGTGGCGCAGCGCGAGCGCCAGGAGACCGCGAAGGCCCAGCGCAAACTGCTCGCCTCCGGCGCGCTCGGCCCCGCGAACGGCACCTCGAACGGCACCTCGAACGGCGCCGCGGGCCCGCCGGCCACCACGAACGGCGGCGCGAACGGCGGCACGAACGGCGGCACGGGCGCCGGCGCCGCCCCGGCCCCCGGAAGCGGCCGGGACAACCCCGGGGCGGGCACCCCTTCCCCGGTGGCCACCGTCACCGCGCCCCGCCCCAACCCCCGCCCCCAGCAGTCCCCCGGCAGCCGCCCCGGAATGGCGTCCGCGGAGGCCGGGCGGCGGGCGCTCGCCTACGCGCTGAGCCAGATCGGCAAGCCGTACGTCTGGGGCGCCGAGGGGCCGAACTCCTTCGACTGCTCGGGGCTGACCTCCTCCGCCTGGGCGTATGCCGGGCGGACCATCCCGCGCACCAGCCAGGAGCAGTGGCGCCGGCTGCCACGGGTGCCGCTCAGCCAGCTGCGCCCCGGCGATCTGGTGATCTACTACAAGGGGGCGAGCCATGTGGCGATGTACGCGGGCAACGGCCAGGTGGTCCAGGCGCCGCGCCCCGGCCAGCGGGTGAAGCTCTCCCCGCTCGCCTCCAATCCGCTGCAGGGCGTGGTGCGCCCGGGTCCGGTCGCGGTGGCCAAGAAGCGGTGACGGCCCCGGCGACGGCCCCGGCGACGGCTCCGGCGACGGCCGGTGTCAGCGGAAGGACCGGACGGCCTCGGGCGCGTGGTCGTCCACCTCGGCCCCGTCGTCGGCCCCAGCCACATCATCGGCCGCGGCCACATCGTCGGCCGCGGCCTCGGCTTCAGCGGCCTCGGCTTCAGCCTCGGCGGCCTCGGCCTCCTCCCTGACCCCATCCAGATAGGCGGCCGTCTTCTCCGGCTCGTAGAAGAAGTTCTCGAAGTCGGAGGGGTCGTCGAAGCCGTTGGCGATGCGATGGGCGACGGCGGGGAAGGCGGACCCCGCGCCGAGGAGGTTCACGACGTGCTCCGGCGGCGGGGCCAGCATCGCGTTGGTCCACTTGGTGACGTGCCGCGCGCTCTCCCAGTAGCGGTCGAACGTCGTCCGCATCCACTCCTCGTCGAACGGCCGGTCGCCGCGCTCGAGGATGCTCTCCAGATAGGCCGCCGCGCATTTGGCCGCGGAGTTGGAGCCCTGGCCGGTGATCGGGTCGTTGGCCACCACGACATCGGCCACGCCCAGAACCAGCCCGCCGCCCGGCAGCCGCCCGACCGGGTGGCGTACGGTCGGCGCGTACCGCCCGGACAGCGTGGCGCCCACGTCCGTCAGCTCGACCTTGGTGGCGCGCGCGTACTCCCAGGGCGTGAAGTGTTCCATCAGCTCCAGGACGCGCTCCAGGTGCTCCGAGGGGTCGGTGATGCCCTGGAACGCGTCGGCCGGACCGCCCGGGACGGTCTCCCAGAAGAGGATGTCGGCGCGGCCGCTGGTGGTGAGCGCGGGCATCACGAAGAGCTCGCCGACGCCGGGGACGAGATTGCAGCGCACCGCGTCGACGTCGGGGTGCTCGGGGCGCGGGCCGAGGCCGTGCACATAGGCGACCGCGAGGGCGCGCCGCGGGGTGTCGTACGGGGAGCGGGCGGCGTCCCGGTCGAAGAGCGAGACCAGTTCGCCCTTGCCCGCGGCCACCAGCACCAGGTCGTACTTCCTGATGAGGACGTCCAGGTCGGAGACGGCGGCGCCGTGGATGACCACCTGGCCGCCGCGCTGCTCGAACGTCTCCATCCAGCCGGCCATCTTGATCCGCTGGTCGACGGACTGGGCATGGCCGTCGAGCCGGCCGACCCAGTCGACGACCCGCGGATGGCCCCCGGGAGCCGACGGCCCGGCGACCGAGACCCCGAGGCCCTCGACCCGCGGCGCCCGCTCCTCCCAGAAGTTGAGCCCCAGATCGCGCTCGTGGCCCAGCGCGGTGTGGAACATGCACTGGGTGGACATCACCCGCCCGCCGCGGATCTCGTCGGCCGTCCGGTTGGACATCAGCGTGAGCTCGTAGCCCTGGGACTGGAGGCCGAGAGCGAGTTGGAGGCCGGACTGACCGGCACCCACGATGAGTATCGTCCGCATGGCTGTCGACTCTCCCTCACGCTCGGGCCGGAAAGCGGAACGGAGCATTCCATCCCACGGGCGGAGCAGAGGTTACGTCACTCGGGTGACACGTCAACGGCGTGCCTCACCAGCGCCAGCAGCGCGTCCACGACCGCGATCCGGCGCCGGGCGTCCATCATCACCACGGGGACGGAAGACGCCACGGAGAGCGCGTCCCGTACGTCCTCGGCCTGGTAGAGCGGAGTCCCCTCGAAGTGGTTGACCGCCACCACATACGGCAGTCCGAGGCTCTCGAAGTAGTCCAGCGCCGGGAAGCTCTCGTCCAGGCGCCGGGTGTCGACCATCACCACCGCGCCGATGGCCCCGCGCATCAGGTCGTCCCACATGAACCAGAAGCGCTGCTGGCCGGGGGTGCCGAAGAGATACAGGACCAGATCGTTCTCCAGCGTGATCCGGCCGAAGTCCATCGCGACGGTGGTGGTCAGCTTCTCGGGCGTCGCCTCGAGGTCATCCACACTCTCGCTGGCCTGCGTCATCAGCGCTTCGGTCTGCAGCGGAGTGATCTCCGAAACCGCGCCGACGAAGGTCGTCTTGCCGACGCCGAAGCCTCCCGCTATCACGATCTTGGTGGCGATCGGCGCGCGGGAGCGGTCCGTCTGCCACCTCTGGAGCACCTCCTCGGCCCCGGGTATCCCGGCCCCGGGTATCTCCGACGTCGCCGGCGGGGTCGCCGTGATCGTCTCAGAGCCTGCGAAGTCCACTGAGCACCCTTTCGAGCAACGCGCGCTCCGGCTGGCCGGGGCCCCGCCCGGTGCCGTAGACGCGGATCTTTCCCTGGTCGGCCAGGTCACTGAGCAGGACGCGCACCACACCGAGTGGGATCTTGAGCATCGCGGAGACCTCCGCGACGGAGCGCATCCTGGCGCACAGTTCGATGATCGCCCGGATCTCCGGCAGCATCCGGGAGTTCAACCCGCTGGGGGCCAGGTCCAGCCGTCCGTCCGGAGACTCCAGCGCCGCGACGAAGGTCTCCACCAGCAGCACATGGCCGGAGCGGGTGCGGCCACCGGTGAGTGAGTACGGACGTACGCGAGCGGGTTTACGGGCGGGCCGGCCGGACCCGGCGGTCGTCACTGTGCGTGCTCCAGCGACCTGCGTAGTTCATTGCGGAGCTCGGGGGTGAGCACATGTCCGGCCCGGCCCACGAACAGCGCCATGTGATAGGCGACGACGGTCATGTCGCAGTCGGGCGTGGCGTGCACCCCCAGCAGCGAACCGTCGCTGATCGACATGACGAACAGACTGCCCTCGTCCATCGCCACCATCGTCTGCTTGACACCGCCGGCGTCCATCAGCTTCGCCGCGCCGAGCGTGAGGCTGCCGAGCCCCGAGACGATCGTCGCCAGATCCGCGCTGGAGCCCTTGGGGCCGTCCTGCACCGACGGATCGGCCGCCGCGGCCGCGGCGTGGTGCCGTGTGTCGGACGAGAGCAGCATCAGCCCGTCGGTCGAGACGACCACGACCGAACGGACGCCCGGCACCTCCTCGACCAGGTTCGCCAGCAACCAGTGCAGATTACGGGCCTCGCGACTCAACCCGTAGGTACTACTGGGCGCATTCACCCGCGTGCCTCCTCAACCGTGCCACCCTCGTTCTGCGCCCCCGTTTGCCCTGCTGGTCCCCCGCGCCCTCGCGCGGGCTCGCCGCGCGTGGGCTCGCCGTGCGCGGCGAGCTCGGCGGCGGCGTCGCGGTGTCCCTCGCGGGCGCCGCGCTGGAAGCCACCGAGCCGGCGCCGCAGTTCCTCCGCGCTCACCGAGCCGGTCCGCTCCCGTGGATCGGGCTCCCGGAGGGCCACGTTCCGCGGTCGTCGCTTGGGAAGCCCCTTGTCGGTGCGCGCCGCCTCGTCGTCCGGGCGGGCGTGCTGGTCGGGGCCGATGGCGTACGGATCGGCGGACGGCTCACCGCCGCCTGCCCGCTCACCACCCTCCGCCGTCCTGCCGCCGGTCGACGGCGGGACGCTGCCTTCGGGGCCGTCGTACGACGACGGGGCGCGGTCTGCCGCGGGGGCGCCGGGGCGCGCCGGGCCGCCGTTGGCCGGGCCCCAGGCGTCCGCGCCGACCGGGCGTATGCCGTGGCCGCCCAAGTACCACTCGCGGTCCGTGTAGTCGGCGAGGTCCGCGTAGTCGTCGCGGCCGTCGGCGTCCACGCGGTCCGCGGCGTCCTCACGTCCATCGCGTCCATCGCGTCCGTCGCGTCCCTGACGGCCCTCGCCGTCCCCGCGGCTTTCGCGGCCGTCGGGATCCGTACGGTCCGAGCGGCCGCCGCGGTCCTCGGGGGCCCCTTGGCTCTCGCGCAGGCGGCGGAGCGTCAGCTCCATCGTCTGCTCGACGTCCGGGACCTCGGGGACCTCCGGGACCACTGGCTCCTCGGCCTGAGGTGCCAGGGCCTGGTCGTCCGCGCCGGACCGGGTGCCGTCCTGCCCATCGGCCTGGGCCAACTTGGGGACGCGCTTGGGCAGGGCGGGCAGCGCACCGGTGCTTTCCGGGGCCGGATGGCCGCGCGGCGGCGTGGGGTCCATGGGGTAGTCGCGGCCGGTGTCCCCGGTCCGCCCCCACTGCTCACCGGGGACGGCCCAGGGGGCGCTCGGCTCCGGTTCGGCGGCGGCGTCGACGGGCTCTGGCGCAGGACGGGGCTCGTCCTCGAGGTCCGGCTCGGCGGCCTGGGGCGCCGGGTCCGGCTCCGCGGGCGGAACGGGCGCAGCGGGCTGAGCGGGCAGCGCGACCGGCGCGACCGCCTCGGCCGGCGGCTCGGCGTCGGCCCCCGCCACATCCCCCGCCACACCCTCCTGGCCGCGCGCGACCGAACGGGCCTGCCCCGGCAGCGCGTTGGAGTTCGCCTCGGCCTCCGAGCCCGGGAAGCCCAGGAAGGAGGACGGTCCGGTGGCGCCGAACGTCGCGCCCACGCTCACCGGCGGGGCGGGCGGCAGCCCGGCGCCGGGCGGACCGGAGGGGAGGATCTTCGTCGGGAGGACCACCACGGCCGCCACCCCGCCCGGCTGCTGCTCGCGCAGCTGTACGCGGATGCCGTGGCGCGCGGCCAGCCGGGTCACCACATACAGCCCGAGGCCCAGCGGGTCCTCCGGCTGGGGGCCCTGGCAGTACTCGGGCACCGGGTCGGCGAGCCGGTTGTTCAGCTCGATGAAGCGCTCGGGCGTCATGCCGATGCCCTCGTCCTGGACGGACAGCATGACCTCGCCGGTCTCCAGTAACCAGCCGGAGATCTGGACCGCGGCGTCCGGCGGAGAAAACGATGTCGCGTTCTCCAGGAGCTCGGCGATCAGGTGGCTGACGCTGTCCGCGGCGAACCCCGCGACCTGGGCATGCGGCGGCAGCGCCTGGATCTGCACCCGGTCGTACCGCTCGACCTCGCTGATCGAGGCGCGCAGCACATCCAGCAGCGGCACCGGCCCCGGATGGGTGGCCTTCTGCTCGGAGCCCGCGATGACCAGGAGGTTCTCGCCGTAGCGGCGCATCCCGGTGGCCAGGTGGTCGAGTTGGAAGAGCGTCTCGAGGCGGTCGGGGTCCTGTTCCCGCTCCTCCAGGGACTCGATGATGGCGAGCTGGCGCTCGATCAGGCCCAGCGAGCGCAGCGCGAGGCTGACGAAGCTGCCGTGGACCCGGGCCCGCAGCCCCTCCAGCCGGGTGGTGACCGCGTCCCGCTCGGCGCGCAGCCCGTCCCGCTCATCGGCCATCCGCTGCCGCTCGCCGACGAGCCGGGTGCGCTCGCGCTCGAGCTCGGCGACCCGCTCGTACGTCTGCGCGGCCTTGGCGTGGAGTTCGTTGACGGCCCGTACGGCGTCCGCGAACTCGTCGTCGCGGCCCTTGAACTCCACCGGCTCCTCGGCCGCCGGATCGGCCGCGACCCGCCGGGCGCCGAGCCGGAGCGCGGCCAGCGGCCGGGTCATCGAGCGGGCGCTGTGCACTCCGGCGGCGAGGGCGACCAGCAGGGCGGCACCGACGATGCCGATGCGCAGCTCCAGGTCGGTGACCTCGTCGTCCCGCACCCGGGCGAGCTGGGCGGCCTCGGCGGAGGCCAGCGAGGACTGCGTGCCGCGCATCTGGTCGATCCGGGCGTTCAGAGCGGCCTCGACGCGGTCCTTCTGGAGGAAGAAGTCATTGCCCGCGAGGCGGCCCTGGTCGGTGAGCCGGGCGAGGTAGCGCTCGGCGGAGCCGACCTCGGTGCCGCTGACGGTGCGCTGGTAGGCCTCGCGCATGGCGGCGGGGGCGAGCTGTTCGAAGTCGTCGAGCGCCGACTGCTCGCGGACGTTGGTCCGCTGCGCGGCCGAGACCAGCGTGGACTGGCCGCCGCCCGCGTCGAGCGCGGCCAGCAGCAGTCCGCGGGTGGCGGACGCCTCCTCCACCGCGCGGCCGAGCGGGGCCAGCGCGGCGGTGCCGCCGGACTCGGCGTCGGCCGGGAGCCGGCGGGTGAGGGTGTCGGTGATCCCGTTCAGCGCCTGGACGGTGCGGGTGTAGGCGGTGAAGACGTCGATGGCCGAGCCCTTGCCGGTCAGCGCGTCCTGGCGCAGCTCGGGAAGGGTGTCGAGGCGCCGCCGGACGGAGGCCGGGACGTCCCCGCGCACCTCCCGGACCCGGCGGTCGACCCGGGCGCGCATCTCCTCGGAGACCCCGCGGCCGGAGGCGGAGGTGCGGCCGTCGGCGACATAGCGGGTCATGGCGTCGCGCTCGTCGGCGAGGGCGTGGGCGAGGGTCACCGCGCCGCGGTTGGTCCCCGCGAGGTCGACCAGGCGCTGGGCGTCGGTGGTGTCGTCGAGGGCGAGCAGAACGGCCGGGGTTCCGGCCCCGAGGACGGCGACGGAGACGAGGGCGACGGACGTGGTGAGCCGACGGCGGACGCGTACGGTGCGCCGTCGCGGCGCCGCCTCATCCTGGCGTGGCTCGCCGACCGCATCGCGCGTGGTGCCCCGAAGCCGCTTCTTCCGCACCGGTGCTCACAATCCATTCTCGCCCGACCGCTGACGTGAACCAGAGGTGACGACGGATCAACAATTGTGTTTCCCCACCTCTGGTAGGGATTCCGACCCTTTCAGGACGGGTCTGGGGCGGGCGTGCATCACCTGCCCGGCCACCCGAACGAGTGAACCGTATTGCGTAGTTGACCACCAACTTTGGCTCGCGACCATACCTCCCCACCACCTTGCGCGGATTGGTAAAGACCTCGACGCCCTGACAAGATGCCCACCCGCAGCTTCCCAGAAGTGTCAATCCCGCCCCAATCAGGCGGCGGAGAAACCGGCGACGGATTTGGTACGGACCAACACCCGGTCCGGCCCTCGCCACCGTGGTGATCGACAAGGCTCCGGCAGACTGAGGGAATGCGCATCGAACTCGCGACCGCCCCCGGCGATCAGCAATATCCCAACGAGGACTACGCCTCGGTAGCCCTCCCGGCCTCGGGGAGCGGCGGTGCGCTCGTGGTGCTGGACGGGGTGACCCCGCCCGAGGGAGGGGACGGATGCGTCCACAGCGTGGACTGGTTCACCGCACGGCTCGGCGGATCGCTGCTGGAACTGTCCGGTTCGCGACGGGATATGCCACTGACACAGTGCCTCTCCGAAGCGATCACCCGGACCGCCGCCGCCCATAGTTCAACATGTGACCTTTCTCACCCCCTTACGCCCCAGGCGACCGTCGTCGCGGCGCGCTGGAACGCCGAGCGCATCGAGTATCTGGTGCTGTCCGACTCGGTGTTGCTCGTCGAGCGGACCCATGAGGGGGTGACCCCGGTCCTGGACGACCGCATCGACCGGCTGCGGGCCGAGGGCCGGCGGCTCGCCCCGCTGCGCAACGTGGCGGGCGGCTTCTTCACCGCCGCCGCCGACCCCGCCGTCTCCCGTAAGGCGGTCACCGGGGAGTTCCCGCGCGGTGCGGTGCGAGCGCTGGCGGCGCTCACCGACGGGGCGTCGCGCTGGGTGGAGAGGTTCGGCGAGGGCGACTGGACCGAGTGCTTCGCGCTGCTGCGCAAGGAGGGCCCGCAGGCGCTGATCGACCGGGTGCGGGCGGCCGAGCACGCCGATCCGGACCGTACGGCCTTCCCCCGGGGCAAGAACCATGACGACGCCGCCGTGGTCTTCGTGGAGCCCTGACCGCTTAGTGGAGCCCTGACCGCGGGGACCGTGTCCCGCGGGGCGGGTAGCGCGGTTGCCACGTCCGCGTCGCCGGATGCGCGCGGGTCGCCGATCCTGACGTGTATGAGCGCCCTACTCCTGCGCCGCGCGCGCCGTCTGACCGCGGTCGTCGGCCTCCTGCTCCGCGTTCAACCGGTGCAGCAGTCTGGCGAGTTCGGCGACCTCGCTGCGCTCCCACGCGGCGAGGCGGCGCGCATATCGCGCCCGTCGCGCGCCCCGCACGGCACTGAAGCGGCTGCGGCCCTCCTCGGTCAACTCCACCAGGAAGGCCCGGCCGTCGGCCGGATCGGGCGTCCGCGTCACCAAGCCGAGCCCCTCGAGGGCCCGGAGCTGACGGCTCATCGTGGCCTTTCCGACACCCACGAAGCCCGCGAGCTCGGTGGCGCGCTGCGGACCGGCGTCCTCCAGCCGCATCAGCAGTCCATAGGCGGCGGATTCGAGCTCCGGGTGGACTTCCCGGGCCAATTCCCCCGAAGCGGCACGGGCTCTGCGGAGGAAAACCGCCAATTCGCGCTCCAGGGCCAGGAATGCATGGTCCACGCCAATGCCGCCCACGGTGCCCCCCTCACCCCGCTCAGGGGGCAACGCCCCGTTGTTGTGCACGTCAGAGCCCTCTCCGGGTTTTCACTTCGTGAAAGTTTCTACCACGCGCGGCTGTTACCGCAGCTCCACCAGTATTTCGCAGGATTAGACCAACGGCATCACACTCTCCCCCTTCCGTCGGCCTATCTACGCCCGTAGCGTCAACTCCTGACATGGTCATTCCAATCGGACGCCCCTCTCCCCCCACCGAGGTTTCGGAGGCAACGCCATGCCTGTGCACAGACCTGGTTCGGTCCGACGCGCCCTCAGTGCGCTGATCGGCATTCTCGCCGCGCTCCTCGCCATGACCCTCGCACTGCCCGGTTCGGCGTTCGCCGCCCAGGGGCAGGGCGACAAGGCCATCCCCCATCCCGAGGACGACTGGGCGGGTTCCCAGATAGCCAAGCACGAGGGCGGATCCACGACCGGTGAGGCGCCGACGGGGCTGCTCGCCACCGTCGAGGGCGTGGACGTCAGCAGCCACCAGGGCAATGTCAGCTGGTCGACGCTGTGGAGCAGCGGAGTCCGGTTCGCCTAT
The DNA here is from genome assembly GCF_016741935.1 of Streptomyces endocoffeicus. Lineage (GTDB taxonomy): Bacteria > Actinomycetota > Actinomycetes > Streptomycetales > Streptomycetaceae > Streptomyces > Streptomyces endocoffeicus. Next base: position 476,020 of record NZ_JAERRG010000004.1, read on the forward strand.
GTCAAGGCGACCGAGGGCACCAGCTACACCAACCCGTACTTCGCCCAGCAGTACAACGGCTCGTACGACGTCGGCATGATCCGTGGCGCGTACCACTTCGCCCTGCCGAACAACTCGACCGGTGCCGCACAGGCCAACTACTTCGTCGACCACGGCGGCGGCTGGTCCAAGGACGGCAAGACCCTGCCGGGCGCGCTCGACATGGAGTACAACCCCTACGGCGCGACCTGCTACGGGCTGAGCGCCAGTGCGATGGTCAACTGGATCAAGTCCTTCAGCAGCACCTACAAGTCGCGCACCGGCCGCGATCCGGTGATCTACACCTCCACCAGCTGGTGGAAGACCTGCACGGGCAACTCCGCCGCCTTCGGTGGCGTCAACCCGCTGTGGATTCCGCGCTACGGCTCGTCCGTCGGTGAGCTTCCGGCGGGCTGGGGCTTCCACACCATCTGGCAGTACACCTCGTCGGGCCCGACGGTCGGCGACCACAACAAGTTCAACGGCGCCATGGACCGGCTGCAGGCGCTCGCCAACGGCTGAGCCCCGCATCGCGTCACCCCCCACACCTGGCGCGTCGACCGCGTTCGGCGCGTCCCGCCCTCCGGCGTACGGACAGGTCTGTCTGTACGCTGGAGGGCGTCGGTCGTTCTACGGCCCCGGTCGCTCCACGGCCTCGGTCGCCCCCTCGGCCCGTGTGTCCGCGTCAAGGAGCTTGATCATGAGCAGCGCCCGCCCCTCCGCCCATGAGCGGATCCTGTCCACCGCGACCGCGCTGTTCAACGCCCATGGGGTGCGCGGGGTCGGAGTGGACCGGATCATCGCCGAGTCGGGCGTGGCGAAGGCGACGCTCTACTCCCACTTCCGCACCAAGGACGATCTGGTGCTGGCCTATCTGCGCGGCTCGGACGAGCGCTGGGGCGGGGCCCTGCGGGAGGCCGCCGAGGCGGCCGGCGCCGACCCCCGGGACCGGCTCGTCGGCCTCTTCGACGCGCTGGACTCAGCGACCGAGCGCGACGGCTTCCGCGGCTGCGCGTTCATCAGGACCGCCGGTGAGACCGAGCCGGGCACCGCCACCCACGCCGCGACGGTCGAGCACAAGCGCGACGTACGGGCCTGGCTGACCGAGCTGGCCCGGGAGGCCGGGGCCGCCGACCCCGAGCGGCTCGGCACGCAGATCTCCGTGCTCGTGGACGGGGTGATGGCCGCGGCGGCACTGGAGCCGAGGCCGGAATTCACGGAGGCCGCCCGGGAGGCGGCGCGGGCGCTGGTCGCGCAGGCGTGCCCGGTGCGGGCGTAGCACCCCTTACGCATGCGGAAGGGCGCCCATTACGTACGTGGAAGGGCACCCCTTGCGTACGTGGAAGAGCCCGGTCGCCAAGTGAGCGGCCGGGCCCTTCTCGTGTCTCGCGTCCCAGGTCGTCAGGCCGCGGTCAGCGCGCGCTCCCGCAGCACGCCGGAGGCCAGCAGCTCGCGATAGCGGTCCTGGTACGCGGCGAGCCGAGCGTCGTCGAGCCCATGGGTGCCGTGCACGATGAACGGCTCCTCGTAACGCATCCCGGTGATGTTGGCCGTGGCCTCGAAGCCGTTGAGCAGATCGACGACCGGGTAGGGGTGGGCCCCACCCGGCCCGTACTGCTCCTCGGTGCTGCCCGTCGAGGTGGCGATCAGCAGCGACTTGCCGCGCAGCGAGGTGCCGCCGCTGCCGTAGGCGAAGCCGTACAGGAACACCTCGTCCAGCCACTTCTTCAGCAGCGGCGGCGTCGCGTACCAGTAGAAGGGGAACTGCAGCACGATCCGGTCGTGCTCCAGCAGCAGCCGCTGTTCGCGCTCGACGTCGATCCGCAGATCGGGATAGGTGGCGTAGAGGTCGTGGAGCGTGACGTTCTCCACCGGCCGGGCCGCCTCGGCGAGGGCGGCGTTGACCCGGGACGCGGCGAGATCGGGGTGGGCGAGGACGAGCAGGGTGCGCACGGAGTTCCTCCGAGGACGATACGACATGCGAACAGACAGGTCTGTCTGCTTCGTCGTCGAAGCTACCAGACAGACCTGTCTGGCTGCCAGCGGTCCGGCGCGGGCCCGGGTCAGCCGCGGCTGGGCACGATCACCCGCCCCTGCGCGGCCCCCTCGACGACCTGCGCATACGCCTGGGCGACGGTCTCCACCGGGGTCCCCTCGGCGGGGTCCATGCCCAGCTTCTCCAGGGTTTCCCGCACCCATCCCGGGCAGATCGCGTTCACCCGCAGCCCGCGCTCCATCTCGATCGCGGCGGCCCGGACGAAGGCGTCGAGCCCCGCGTTCACCAGCGCGCCGAAGGCCCCGCCGGGGGTGGGCTTCTCGAAGACCCCACTGGTGAGGGTGATGGACCCGCCGTCGCGGAGGTGGTGGAGGGCCCGGCGCACAAGGGCGACCTGGCCCAGCAGCTTGGCGTCCAGACCGGTGGTGAACTCCTCGTCCGAGGCGTCCCCGCCGAGCGGGGTGAGCGCGCCGGAGGCGGCGCAGCAGACGACGGCGTCGACGTCCTGGACGGTCGCGAAGAGGTGGTCGAGAGTGGCGGGGTCGGCCATGTCGACGCGCACGGCGCCGCCGGCGCCGGTGCGGGAGGCTCGTACGACCTCATGCCGGCCTTCGAGGGCGTCCGCCACGGCACGCCCGATGGTTCCTGTCGCTCCGATCACGATGACCTTCATGCGGCTCAGCGTGCCGGAGCGCGGGGCACGCTGCCTGGCCCTGTGAGAACCAGGCAGCGGGGGCGGGTCAGTCGCGGGGGAACTCGTCGGTCTTGAGGGTCAGGTCGACGGCGGTGTTGGTCAGATCCACCTCATCGCCGAAAGACACCGTGCGTTCGTTGACGTAGGCGCCATCCTTGGGCTCGGTGAACAGATGGCACCTGCCGGTGTAGGGGTCAATGATCAGGTAGACGGGAACCTCGGCAGTGGCGTATGCCCCCTTCTTGAGGCCGTAGTCATTGGCCCCCGTGCGCTTCGAGATCACCTCGGCCACGAACTCGACGTCCTCATGACGCCACAGACCCCTGGAGTTCTTGACGGCGCCCTCGGCGATCAGCGTGACATCGGTCGCGAAGCCATTGAGATAGCCGGGGTAGTCGATGCGGACATCCGACTTGATCCGCTTGCGCGGGTACTGTGTACGCAGCTGCTCGACGACGTCCAACGTGATGTCCCACTGCGTGTCCCGCTGCGGCGACATGAAGATGTTCCCCTCGACAATCTCAACCTTGATTCCCTCGGGGACGTTCTCGAGCCACTCAAACATCATGTCCAAGGTGAGCTCGTCGCTGCTGTCGGCCATCTCGATCCTGTCAATCGCCATGACGGTCATCGTGCCGCTCCTCCCCGCCGCAGGCACAGCACCCGCGGCCGGTTAGTCCAACGATACGCACGGCCGACAGGTCACGCGTGGCCCGGAATCCCGTTCGACACGGGATTCCGGGCCACGGCGCCACCGGCAGCGTCCGTCACGCCGCTACCGGAACCTCGGGGGTCGCCGCGCGGGCGGGCTCGAGGGCCAGCTCCAGCACCCGGCGGACGTCGGAGACCGGGTGGACGTCGAGCTTGTCCAGGACCTCGGCGGGGACGTCGTCCAGGTCGGGCTCATTGCGCTTGGGGATGATCACGGTGGTCACCCCGGCCCGGTGCGCCGCCAGCAGCTTCTGCTTGACGCCGCCGATGGGCAGCACCCGCCCGGTCAGGGACACCTCGCCGGTCATCGCCACGTCCGGACGCACCTGGCGGCCGGAGAGCAGCGAGGCCAGCGCGGTGGTCATGGTGACGCCCGCGCTCGGGCCGTCCTTGGGCACCGCGCCCGCCGGGACGTGGAGGTGGACGCCGCGCTCCTTCAGGTCGCCGACCGGCAGCTCCAGCTCCGCGCCGTGCGAGCGCAGGAAGGAGAGCGCGATCTGGGCGGACTCCTTCATGACGTCGCCGAGCTGACCGGTGAGGCTCAGCCCCGCGCCGCCCGTCTCCGGGTCGGCCAGCGACGCCTCCACGAACAGCACGTCACCGCCGGCGCCGGTGACCGCGAGCCCGGTCGCCACGCCGGGGACGGCGGTGCGGCGCTCGGCCGGGTCCTGGGCGGACTCGGGGGTGTGGTGCGGCCGGCCGACCAGCGGGCGCAGCTCCTCCACGCCCACGGTGAAGGGCAGTTCGCGCTCGTCGAGCTCGTGCTGGGCCGCCACCTTGCGCAGCAGCCGGGCGATGGACCGCTCCAGGGTCCGTACGCCCGCCTCGCGGGTGTACTCGCCCGCCAGCTTGCGCAGCGCCTCGTCGGTCACCGTGACCTCGCCCGGCTCCAGACCGGCCCGCTCCAGCTGGCGGGGCAGCAGGTGGTCACGGGCGATGGTGACCTTCTCGTCCTCGGTGTAGCCGTCCAGGCGCACCAGCTCCATCCGGTCCAGGAGCGCCTCCGGGATGGCCTCCAGGACGTTGGCGGTGGCGAGGAAGACCACGTCGCTCAGGTCGAGTTCGACCTCCAGGTAGTGGTCGCGGAAGGTGTGGTTCTGCGCCGGGTCCAGGACCTCGAGCAGGGCCGCGGCCGGGTCGCCGCGGAAGTCGGAGCCCACCTTGTCGATCTCGTCCAGGAGGACGACGGGGTTCATCGAGCCCGCCTCCTTGACGGCCCGGACGACCCGGCCGGGCAGCGCGCCCACGTAGGTGCGCCGGTGGCCGCGGATCTCCGCCTCGTCGCGGACGCCGCCGAGCGCGACCCGGACGAACTTCCGCCCCATGGCGCGGGCGACGCTCTCGCCCAGGCTGGTCTTGCCGACGCCGGGCGGGCCCACCAGGGCCAGCACCGCGCCGCCGCGGCGGCCGCCGACGACGCCGAGGCCCCGGTCGGCGCGGCGCTTGCGCACCGCCAGGTACTCGGTGATCCGCTCCTTGACGTCCTCCAGGCCCGCGTGGTCGGCGTCGAGCACGGCCTTGGCGCCCTGGATGTCGTACGCGTCCTCGGTGCGCTCGTTCCAGGGCAGCTCCAGGACGGTGTCCAGCCAGGTGCGGATCCAGCTGCCCTCGGGGCTCTGGTCGCTGGACCGCTCCAGCTTGTCGACCTCCTTGAGGGCCGCCTCGCGGACCTTCTCGGGCAGATCGGCGGACTCGACCCGGGCGCGGTAGTCGCCGGACTCGTCCTCAGGGTCGCCGTTCAGCTCGGCGAGCTCCTTACGGACGGCTTCGAGCTGGCGCCGCAGCAGGAACTCGCGCTGCTGCTTGTCGACGCCCTCCTGGACGTCCTTGGCGATCGACTCGGCGACGTCCTGCTCGGCGAGGTGGTCGCTCAGCCAGGTGACGGCCAGCTTCAGCCGGGCCACCGGGTCGGTGGTCTCCAGCAGTTCGACGCGCTGGGCCACGCTCAGGAAGGGCGAGTAGCCGGAGTTGTCGGCGAGCTGCGCGACATCGTCGATCTGCTCCACCCGGTCCACGACCTGCCAGGCGCCGCGCTTGCGCAGCCAGCTGGTGGCCAGCGCCTTGTATTCCTTGATCAGTTCGGTGACGGCACCGGGCAGGGGGTCGGGCACGATCTCCTCGACCGTGGTCCCCTCCACCCACAGGGCCGCCCCGGGTCCGGTGGTCCCGGCCCCGATGCGGATACGGCGCACACCGCGGATCAGCGCGCCGGGGTCTCCGTCGGAGAGCCGGCCCACCTGCTCGACGGTGCCGAGCGTGCCGATACCGGCGTAGGTGCCGTCGACGCGCGGCACCAGGAGCACCTTCGGCTTGCCGCCTCCGCTCCCACTGGAGCGGGCGGCGGCCTGGGCGGCCTCCACCGCGGCGCGTACCTCGGTATCGGAAAGGTCCAGCGGCACCACCATGCCGGGAAGCACCACCTCGTCATCGAGAGGCAGTACGGGCAGGGTGAGCGGTGTGGACAGCGAAGCCATGATCTCCCCTTCGGCAGGCAAGTTGAGTCACGAGGACTCAATAAGTCAATGCCCACTCAATGCGCGGAGGGGGTTCCGGTGTTCCCGGAGGCTCGTTCGCTGTGAGCGAAGCCGGGCGGGGCGTCGTCGTTTCGCCGTGACCGCGGGCGCCACCTGGTGTTTCGCCGGACGTACGGCCAGGAGAGAACGCCGAGCAGCAGGGCGAAGCCATGGCCCCAGCCGGTGAGCGGATCGAAGTCGACGAGGATCCCGGCGGTGAGCGCGAGGCCGACCCCGCCGAGCAGCGCCCACCGGCGCCGGGGCGACAGCAGTCCGGCGAGCGCGGCGGCGCAGGCGATCAGCCCGTAGCTGACGCCGTAGTCGAGGCGGCGCAGCGAGCTGTCCGGGAGGTGCCCGGCGGCCACGGAGACGGCCACCGGGACCTCGGTGAGCAGCGTCGCCAGCACATGCCCGAGCAGGAACACCCCGGCGGTGCGCACCCCGCCGAGCCGCCGCTCCAGCGCGCCGAGCACCAGGGGGAAGGCGGCCAGATACGGCGAGGTGATCCCGCCCACCGCCCACAACGCACTGACCAGCAGGGTCAGCAGCGGCCGCTGGGAGAGGTGGGACACATCGGTACTGGAGCCCGCGAGCAGATCGCGCACGGTGCCGGGGTCGCCGAGGCGGGCGTAGAGCCCGGTGCCGAGCAGGACGACCGTATAGCCGAGGGTGAACGGCACGGTGCGGAGCGCGCGCGGCAGCGAACGCGCCAACACCGTCGTGCGGCGCCCGTGCCCCCACCCGGCCCCCGGCACCCGCGGCGTACTGGCCCCGACGGCCGAGGGCCAGCCGCAACCCGCCACCCGCCGCGCATCCGCCGGGCCGGTGCGCGGACCGGTCGGGGCGACGGCCCGGAGGTCGTCCGGGTCACCGCCGTCCGCCGCTCGCGCACCCGGAACGGCCGACGCGTCCGTCCCTCTTACCGATGTCGTCAACGCCCGCCTTACCGATGTCGTCAACGCCCGCGCCCCTTCCCCACTCCCACCGCCGCTCCCCCTGCTTCCCGCTTATCCGCCACGACCGCGACAACAACCAGGACGCCGTGAGTCATGTCACGACGCCTCCAGCTGTGACATGGACGACGCCACACGACGCCACACCACGCCACCGCACGGCCCCGGGCCACCGTGAATCCGTTGGACCAGCCGGCCGGGACGGCGCGAGGATGGCGGGGTCAGGAACCACCCGGGAGGACCCCACACCCATGCAGCCGCAGCCGCCGTACGACCTCCACGCCGCCGCCGACGACCGGCCGGTGACCGTCGACCGCCGGGAGGGCCCGTACGGCGAGGTGGTGCTGCGGCGGCGCGGTGGCGGGGGACCGTCGGCCGACGCCGTCTTCGAGATCATCGCCAACGGCTGCTTCCTCATGGACACCTCCGACGGCCGCTCCGAGCGGCTGCTCATCCGTGCCGCCCTTGACGCGCTGCCCGCCGACCGCCCCTCCCCCGCGCTGCTCATCGGCGGACTCGGCGTCGGGTTTTCGCTGGTCGAGGCGGTGGCGGAGCCCCGCTGGGGGCGGATCGCGGTGGTCGAGCGGGAGGCCGCGGTGATCGACTGGCACCGCGCGGGACCCCTGGCGGCCGTGACCGCCGGGGCACTGGCCGATCCGCGCACCGAGGTCGTCCACGCCGATCTGGTCGAGTGGCTGCGAACGGGCCCGCGGACCTATGACGCGCTGTGCCTGGATATCGACAACGGCCCCGACTGGACCGTCACCGAGGACAACGACGGCCTCTACTCCCCCACCGGGCTCGCGGCCTGCGCGGCGCGTCTCGCGCCGGGCGGGGTGCTGGCCGTATGGTCGGCGCAGCCGTCGCCCGCGTTCGAGGAATCTCTCCGGAATGCCGGGTTCACACAGGTGCGTACGGAAGAGGTCGCCGTTGCCCGGGGTGTTCCCGACGTCGTGCATCTCGCGGTTCGGGGCGCGTAGCAAAGCCGCGTACGCTGGCTTTACGCTTGCTTGCCTACCAAACGCGGCTGAGCGATGACCAGGCGCGAGCCGCGGGTTTCACCGGAAGACGCAGGGGCGGGCGTATGGAGCAGACTCACAACGGTCACAACGGGACCGCCACGACCACCCCTGGCGCACAGCGCCGGGTCCTCGTCGTCGAGGACGATCCGACCATAGTGGACGCCATCGCGGCCCGGCTGCGTGCCGAGGGGTTCCAGGTCCAGACGGCGGGAGACGGTCCGGCGGCGGTCGACACGGCCGAGGCATGGCAGCCCGATCTGCTCGTCCTCGACGTGATGCTGCCGGGCTTCGACGGTCTGGAGGTCTGCCGACGGGTGCAGGCCCGGCGGCCGGTGCCCGTGCTCATGCTGACCGCGCGCGACGACGAGACCGACATGCTGGTGGGGCTCGGGGTCGGCGCCGACGACTACATGACCAAGCCGTTCTCCATGCGCGAACTGGCCGCGCGGGTGCATGTACTGCTGCGGCGGGTGGAGCGGGCGGCGCTGGCCGCGCACACCCCGCGCAGCGGGATCCTGCGCCTGGGCGAGCTGGAGATCGACCACGCCCAGCGCCGGGTGCGGGTGCGCGGCTCGGATGTGCACCTCACCCCGACCGAGTTCGATCTGCTGGTCTGTCTGGCCAACACCCCGCGCGCGGTGCTCTCGCGCGAGCAGCTGCTGGCCGAGGTGTGGGACTGGGCGGACGCCTCGGGCACCCGCACCGTGGACAGTCACATCAAGGCGCTGCGCCGGAAGATCGGCGCGGAGCGGATCCGTACGGTGCACGGCGTGGGCTACGCCCTGGAGACCCCGGCGGCATGACGAAGGCCCGCTGGGCACGCAGGGTCCCCAAGGTCCGGGCAGGCGCGGATCCCCGGGCGTGGGCACGCCGGGGCTGGGCGCGCAGGGGCTGGGCGCGCAGGGCTCCCCAGGCCTGGGCGGACAAGGCCCCCAAGCTCTGGGCACGCGGGGTCCCCAAGGTGTGCCGGCCGCACGGGGCCCCCACGGGCCGGCGGGCGTGGTCCCGCGCCACCTGGGCCCGGATCTGGGAGGCGCTGCGCCCCTTCGATCCGTACCGCTCGGTCAAGGCGGCGCTGGGGGCGCTGGTCGTCGGCTCGGTGATCATCACCACGCTGCTCGTCTTCGCGGCGATGCACTCCGACACCGAGCTGCGCGTCATCACCATCTTCTCGATCATCGCCTCGCTGCTGATCACCCAGTTCGTGGCGAACGGGCTCACGGCCCCGCTGGACGAGATGACCGAGGTCACCCGGGCGATGGCCAACGGCGACTACACCCGGCGGGTGCGGGCGGCGCAGCGCGGGGACGAGTTCGGCGACCTGGCGTCCGCGTTCAACCGGATGGCGGCCGATCTGGAGGCGGTGGACACCCACCGCAAGGAGCTGGTGGCCAACGTCTCGCATGAGCTGCGCACCCCGATCGCGGCGCTGCGGGCGGTGCTGGAGAACGTGGTGGACGGGGTCTCGGACGCCGATCCGGAGACCATGCGGGTCGCGCTGAAGCAGACCCAGCGCCTGGGCCGTCTGGTGGACCAGCTGCTCGACCTCTCCCGCCTCGACAACGGGGTGGTGCCGCTGTACACGCGGCGGTTCGAGGTCTGGCCGTATCTGGCCGGGATCCTCAAGGAAGCGAGCATGGCCAAGGGGGCGGAGTCCCATTCGGGCGCGCACACCCGTAAGGACGTCCATCTCAACCTGGACGTCTCGCCGCCCGAGCTGACCGCCCACGCCGATGCCGAGCGGCTGCACCAGGTGATGGCGAACCTCATCGACAACGCGGTGAAGCACAGCCCGGCGCACGGCCGGGTGACCGTGCGCGCCCGGCGCGGTGACGGCCCGGAGAGCCTGGAGCTGGAGGTGCTGGACGAGGGCCCCGGCATCCCGGAGGCGGAGCGGCACCGGGTCTTCGAGCGGTTCAACCGGGGCGGGCTCTCCCCGGACGGCTCGGTGGACGGCCGGCGGCGGCCGGGGCCGGGGCCGGGCAGCGACGGCGGCACCGGTCTGGGGCTGGCGATCGCGCGCTGGGCGGTGGATCTGCACGGCGGGCGGATAGGGGTGGCGGAGTCCCCGCGCGGCTGCCGGATCAAGGTCAGCCTCCCCGGGCCTGCCCCGGAACCCAAACAAGGCACCCCCAGAGATCAAAGCTGAAGTAAAGTCGATCCTGTCGCGCACATACGAGCGGCAGGGGTGCACGTCTGCGCTGCCCCGCGCCGGAGGAAACGCACGAAACCTCGTGTGTTTCCCGGTGCGTCATGCGCTGAAACCCGCCAATCAATGTGACTTGCGCGACGATGACCAGTGCGACCTGCACGTAAGGGTCGAAGAGGCGTAGCCTTTATTCCCGCTGTCCACCACCTTTAGGAAGCGGAAGAGGGCGGTTGCCGCCGTGTCGCCACAGTCCCCCAACACCTCGAGCGTCTCGACCGATGAACAGGACGGGCAGGGAAGTAACCCTGCCGCTGCCTTCGGCCCCAATGAGTGGCTCGTCGACGAGATCTACCAGCAGTACCTCCAGGACCCGAACTCGGTCGACCGAGCCTGGTGGGACTTCTTCGCCGACTACAAGCCGGGTCAGGACACCGGCTCCGCGGTGGCCAAGCCACCACAGGGAGTAGCCGCGAGCGCCGCCCCGGCGGCCCCGGCCACGCCCGCCGCGGCGGGACCGGCGGAGGCCAAGCCCGCCGCCCCGGCCGCGAAGCCCGCCGAGGCCAAGCCGGCCGCCGCGGCCCCCGCCGCTCCCGCTGCCGCGCAGCCCGCGGCGGCGCAGCCCGCGGCCCCCGCCGCGAAGGCCGCTCCGGCGGCCCCGGCGAAGCCCGCACCGGTCAAGCCGACGCCGGCCGAGCCGACGGTCTCCAAGAAGGAGCCCGCCGCGCCGTCCGCGGGGCCCGAGCTGGTCACGCTGCGCGGCCCGTCCGCCGCCGTGGCGAAGAACATGAACGCGTCGCTGGAGCTGCCGACCGCCACCTCGGTGCGTGCCGTCCCGGTGAAGCTGCTGTTCGACAACCGCATCGTCATCAACAACCACCTCAAGCGCGCCCGCGGCGGCAAGGTGTCCTTCACGCACCTGATCGGCTACGCCATGGTGCAGGCGCTGAAGGCGATGCCCTCGATGAACCACTCGTTCACCGAGAAGGACGGCAAGCCGACCCTGGTCAAGCCCGAGCACATCAACCTCGGTCTCGCCATCGACCTGGTCAAGCCCAACGGCGACCGCCAGCTCGTCGTCGCGGCGATCAAGAAGGCCGAGACGCTGAACTTCTTCGAGTTCTGGCAGGCCTACGAGGACATCGTCCGCCGCGCCCGCGCGAACAAGCTGACGATGGACGACTTCACCGGCGTCACGGCCTCCCTCACCAACCCCGGCGGCATCGGCACCGTCCACTCGGTGCCGCGGCTGATGCCCGGCCAGGGCCTGATCATCGGCGTCGGCGCCATGGAGTACCCGGCCGAGTTCCAGGGCACCTCCCAGGACACCCTGAACAAGCTGGGCATCTCCAAGGTCATGACGCTGACCAGCACCTATGACCACCGGGTGATCCAGGGCGCCGCCTCCGGCGAGTTCCTGCGGATCATGAGCCAGCTGCTGCTCGGCGAGAACGACTTCTTCGACGAGATCTTCAAGGCGCTGCGCATCCCCTACGAGCCGGTCCGCTGGCTCAAGGACATCGACGTCAGCCACGACGACGACGTCACCAAGGCGGCGCGGGTCTTCGACCTGATCCACTCCTACCGGGTCCGCGGCCATGTCATGGCCGACACCGACCCGCTGGAGTACCGCCAGCGCAAGCACCCCGACCTGGACATCATCGAGCACGGGCTCACCCTGTGGGACCTGGAGCGCGAGTTCGCGGTCGGCGGTTTCGCGGGCAAGTCCATGATGAAGCTGCGCGACATCCTGGGCGTGCTGCGCGACTCGTACTGCCGCACCACCGGCATCGAGTTCATGCACATCCAGGACCCCAAGCAGCGCAAGTGGATCCAGGACCGCGTCGAGCGCAACCACGACAAGCCGGAGCGCGAGGAGCAGCTGCGCATCCTGCGCCGGCTCAACGCGGCCGAGGCGTTCGAAACCTTCCTGCAGACCAAGTACGTCGGCCAGAAGCGGTTCTCCCTGGAGGGCGGCGAGTCCGTCATCCCGCTGCTGGACGCGGTGCTGGACGCGGCCGCCGAGTCGCGGCTTGACGAGGTCGTCGTCGGCATGGCCCACCGCGGCCGGCTGAACGTGCTGGCCAACATCGTCGGCAAGTCGTACGCGCAGATCTTCCGCGAGTTCGAGGGCAACCTCGACCCGAAGTCCATGCACGGCTCCGGTGACGTCAAGTACCACCTGGGCGCCGAGGGCACCTTCACCGGTCTGGACGGTGAGCAGATCAAGGTCTCGCTCGCCGCGAACCCCTCCCACCTGGAGGCCGTGGACCCGGTCCTGGAGGGCGTCGTCCGCGCCAAGCAGGACATCATCGGCAAGGCCGGCACCGACTTCACGGTGCTGCCCGTCGCCCTCCACGGCGACGCGGCCTTCGCGGGCCAGGGCGTCGTGGCCGAGACGCTGAACATGTCGCAGCTGCGCGGCTACCGCACCGGCGGCACCGTGCACATCGTGATCAACAACCAGGTCGGCTTCACCGCCGCCCCGGCCGCGTCCCGCTCCTCGATGTACGCCACGGACGTCGCGCGCATGATCGAGGCGCCGATCTTCCACGTCAACGGCGACGACCCGGAGGCCGTCGTGCGCGTCGCGCGGCTCGCCTTCGAGTTCCGCCAGGCGTTCAACAAGGACGTGGTCATCGACCTGATCTGCTACCGCCGCCGCGGCCACAACGAGACCGACAACCCCGGTTTCACCCAGCCGCTGATGTACGACCTGATCGACAAGAAGCGCTCGGTGCGCAAGCTCTACACCGAGTCGCTGATCGGGCGCGGCGACATCACCCTGGAAGAGGCCGAGCAGGCGCTGCAGGACTTCCAGGGCCAGCTGGAGAAGGTCTTCACCGAGGTCCGCGACGCGGTCTCGGCCCCGGCCCCGGCCGAGGTCCCCGAACCGCAGGCGGAGTTCCCGGTCACGGTCCAGACGGCCGTCTCCCAGGAGGTCGTCAAGCGGATCGCCGAGTCCCAGGTCAACACCCCCGACCGGATCACCGTCCACCCGCGGCTGTTCCCGCAGCTCCAGCGGCGCGCGGCGATGATCGAGGACGACTCGATCGACTGGGGCATGGGCGAGACCCTCGCCATCGGCTCGCTGCTGATGGAGGGCACCCCGGTCCGCCTCGCCGGCCAGGACTCCCGCCGCGGCACCTTCGGCCAGCGCCACGCGGTGCTGGTGGACCGCGAGACCGGCGACGACTACACCCCGCTGCTGTACCTCACCGAGGACCAGGCGCGGTACAACGTCTACGACTCGCTGCTCAGCGAGTACGCGGCGATGGGCTTCGAGTACGGCTACTCGCTGGCCCGCCCGAACGCGCTGGTCATGTGGGAGGCGCAGTTCGGTGACTTCGTCAACGGCGCGCAGACCATCGTCGACGAGTTCATCTCCTCGGCCGAGCAGAAGTGGGGCCAGACCTCTGGTGTCACGCTGCTGCTGCCGCACGGCTACGAGGGCCAGGGCCCGGACCACTCCTCGGCCCGGATCGAGCGCTTCCTCCAGCTGTGCGCGCAGAACAACATGACGGTCGCCGCGCCGACGCTGCCGTCGAACTACTTCCACCTGCTGCGCTGGCAGGTCCACAACCCGCACCACAAGCCGCTGGTCGTCTTCACCCCGAAGTCGATGCTGCGTCTGAAGGCCGCGGCGTCGAAGACCGACGAGTTCCTCAACGGCTCGTTCCGCCCGGTGATCGGCGACGAGACGGTTGACCCGGCATCGGTGCGCAAGGTGGTCTTCTGCTCCGGCAAGGTCTACTACGACCTGGCCGCCGAGCGGGACAAGCGCGGTGCGAACGACACGGCGATCATCCGCCTGGAGCGGCTGTACCCGCTGCCGGGTACGGAGCTGCAGGCCGAGATCGCCAAGTACTCGGGCGTCGAGAAGTTCGTCTGGGCGCAGGAGGAACCGGCCAACCAGGGTGCGTGGCCGTTCGTCGCGCTCAACCTGATCGACCACCTGGAGCTGTCGGTCGGCGCGGACATCCCCGCCGCCGAGCGCCTGGTCCGGGTCTCCCGCCCGCACTCGTCCTCGCCCGCGGTGGGGTCGAACAAGCGGCACCAGTCGGAGCAGGGAGCGCTGGTGGGCGAGGTCTTCGAGATCTGAGACCCTCAGCCGATTACGGAAGGCCCGGTCCCGCGTCACGCGGGACCGGGCCTTCCGGCGTAGGGGGCTGTCGTCAGACCGGCAGCGGCTCGAAGTCCCAGACGGGGCGGGTGCGCTTGCGGGCCGCCACGGTCTCGGGGTGGTCCCGCCCCAGGACGGCGGTCAGGCCGCCGAGGGCCACCTCCTCGATCACATCCGCCTCGTCGCCTCCCCCCGGGATCACCCGCAGATCCGCCGCCAGCCCGATCTGGGCCAGCAGGGTCAGCGGATGCCGCTCGCCCAGCGCCTCGGCGGCGTGCAGCGCGGTCTCCCGGCTCATGGCGCAGGCGTCCTGGTACCGCCCCGTCGCGTGGTACGTGGCGGCGGTGTTGAGCGCGATCCCCAGTGTCCAGGGGTGGCGCTCGCCGACGGCGTGGGCCATGGCCGTGAACAGCGAGTCCCGAACTCGCGCCTTGTCGTCGGCGCCCAGAGTGAGCGCCTCGTTCGCCCAGGCACCAATGGTGTACGGATGCCGGGACCCCAAAGCGGTCGAGTAACCCTCCGAGGTCTTCTCGGCGACGCTCGCCGCCCGCTCCAGATCACCCTGGCGCCGGAGGGCGCGGGCGACCCCGGCCGCGATCATCAGCGTCGGCGGGGCACCCTCGCCCAGCAGGCGCTTCGCCCGCTCCCACAGGGCATGGATGTCGAGGTCGCCCGCCCAGTCACACCTCCACAGGTGGTACAGGGCGGTCAGGGTCAGCGGATGCCCGGTGCCCAGCACCGCGCTGTGCTGATGGGCGCTGGGCTCTTGTAGCGCCAGCGCGTCCCGGTAACGGCCGGAGAGCCGCAGGTCGTACGCGTGCTCCGTCGCGCAGGCCAGCGTCACCAGCGCCGTCGGGCCCAGCTCCGCCCGCGCGCTGTCCAGCGTCTGCCCGGACAGCTCCGCGGCCTCGGCGTAGGAGCCGAGCATCCGCAGCGAGTGGGACAGGCTGCGCCGGGCGTTCCGCGCCTCCGCACCGTCCTGCGGGCAGCTGTCGGCGCACAGGGCGCGCTGCTGGCAGGCGAGTTCGTACGCCTCGTCATAGCGGGCCAGGCCCCGCAGATCCGTGCCGAGCCGGGCCATCGCGACAAGTCTGCCCGGCGCGTTGAGCCCGCCCAGGCTCTGCAGCAGGGCCCGGTCCAGCGCCTCGGCGCCGCCGTAGTCCCCGGTCTCGCGCAGCAGCCCGGCCCGGCGGACGTTCAGTTCGTGATAGTCGCCCGCCGCGCGTTCCGCGATCTGCCTGCCCGTCGTGTGGTCGCCGCTCAGCGTCAGATACGTGAGGAACCCGACGACCAGCCGGCGCGACGCGGCGTCCGATGACTCCAGCGCGCCCGACGGCTCCAGGTACGGCACCAGTCGGGCGTAGCGCGGCCATGCCGCCGGGTCGTCCGGGCAGCGTGGATCCGCCGCGACCAGGGCGCCGCGGACGATCCGGGCGTCCTTCTCCCGCTTGTCCTCCGGCGTCCGCCGCCGCACCGCGTCCCGTACGAAGCGGCTCATCCACACCGCCTCGGCCTCCAGCGCCGACCGCCGCATCACCGACCACTGGGCCAGCTTGCCGATGGCCAGCTCCAGCTGGCTGGGGTTCTCCAGGAGCGCCGCCACCGCCGGGGAGACCTGCCCCGCCGGGACCGCCCGCAGCAGGGCGAGCGGGACCGGGCCGGGGCCGAACAGGGCACACAGGCGCAGCAGTTCGGCCGCCGCCTTCGTGCTCTCCCGCACCCGGGTGATCAGGTCCTTGAAGGCGGAGTGGTACGGCATCGGGTAGTCGGCGGCGGGCCGTACCGGGTTGGGCTCGCCGTCGCTCGCCATGCGCACGTACTCGGCGACCGGTGTGGACGTACCGTCCAGCCAGCCCGCCGTCTGATCCAGCGCCAGTGGCAGATCCTCGACGGCCGCCGCCAGCCGGTCCGCGTCCTCGGGGCCGATGCGCGGCGCCCGGCGGCGCACGAAGGCGACGCTGTCCTGCCGGTTCAGCGGCGGGACGTCCAGCAGCTCGGCGTAGTGGTCGGCCCAGGCCCGGTTGCGCGAGGTGATCAGCACATGGCCGCCTCCGGCGGGCAGTGCCCCGGCGATGGCCTCCGGGTCGTCGGCGTCGTCCAGGACGATGAGCCAGCGCCCGTACGGATCGCCCCGGCGCAGCGCCTCCAGGGCGGCGCGGGCCAGGTGCGCGTCCCTGCCGTCCCTGCCGTCCCTGCCGTCCCCGCCGTCCCCGCCGTCCCCGCCGCCCAGGGTTCGGGCGAGCGTGCCCAGCCGTTCCTCCAGGGCGGGCAGCCCGTCCACACCGGCCCACCACACGATGTCGTACCGGGCGGCGAAACGATGGGCGTACTCGGCGGCGAGCTGGGTCTTGCCGATGCCCGGCAGCCCGACGAGGGCGACCACGGCGGTGTCGGCGGGGGCGGCCTCCAGCCGCTCGCGCACCTCGGCGAGCAGCGCGTCCCGCCCGGTGAACCGCGGATTGCGGCGCGGCACACCGCCCCAGACGTCGGGGACGCGCCTGGATTCCATCAGTGAGCGGTCGTCGGGGGCGGCGGCGTCGCGGGTCCGTAACGCCGCCAGTTCCCGCTCCAGTTGCCGCGCCCGCTCCTCGGCCACCGCCACCTGCTCCTGGGCGTGCGACAGCGGGTAGGACGCGGGCTCCTGCTCCTCGGAGTGGGCCTTCGCCCCGGCGGTCTCCTCCTCCGCCTGAAGCTGGTGTTCCAGCGCCTCGCAGCGCTGCTCGGCATCCAGCGCCTGGCGGCGGGCCTGGGTCAACGCGTCCTGGAGACGGGCGACTTCCTCCCGCAGCCGGTCGCGTTCGGCCGTCACGTCCTCGCGCTCCCGGCGCAGCCGGTCCAGCTCCGCGCCGCGGGTCTCGCGATCCGCCGCCGCGACCGCGATCCGGCGCTGCTCGACCTCCATCTCGGCGATGCGCTGTTTCCGTACCAGCAACGCCTCCGACAGCGCCTCGGCGCGGACCTCGGCCTGCTGGCGCTGCCGGTCCGCGTCGGCGAGCTGGTCGCGGAGGCGCTGGAGCTCCCAGCCCACCTTGTTGGTGGCCTGCAACGCCCGGCGTTGCAGGGTGTGCACATGGGCCACGACCTCGGTGGAGGGCGGCCGCCCGGCGGCCTTGGCGGCATGGGTGAAGAGCTGGTCCACGAACTCGGCGGGTGGCACCACGGTCCCGTTGAGATAGCGCGAGACGGTCCCCGCGTCGTAGTGCAGCCGTACGGCGAGGACCCGCAGTGACACCTTGACCGTGCCGAACAGGTCCCGGAGGTTCTCGGCCAGCGCCCGGCACTCCGGTCTCACCTGCTCGGGGATCGGCTTCAGATCCCCGATCCGCCGCGCCGCGTCCCGCTCCGGCACCAGCTCGCCGCTGACAGGTTCGTCCTTCATGGGTCGCCTCTCCCCCGTTGCGGCCCACTGCAACGCGTGCGGGCTGCCGCAACACCCCAGACCCCGCACATCGTGAAACGTACCCCCGGCGCCTTCGCCGGTTTCCCGAAAGCAGGTCAAAGATGCCGAATCGCCGCCGCCCAGCCCTTCTCACCCTCGCCGCCGCCGCGCTCGGCGGCGCCGTCCGCGCGCTGGTGTCCTGGCTGCTCAGCCAGACGGACTGACCGCGGTCCGGTCGCCGGAGGCGGCGGCCAGCAGCCCGGCGAGCTCGTCACGCACCCGTGCGAGGGAGGCGATCCGGTCGTCCAGCACGCTCAGGCGGCGACGCCCGATGTCCAGCATGGCCTCGGAGGGCCGGCTGCTGGGCACATCGCGGTCCAGGCAGGCGCCGAAGTGCTCGATGTCCTCGAGCGTCAGCCCGGCATCGAGCAGATAGCGGATGTTGGCCACCCGCCGGACCGCCTGCTCGTCGTACATCCGGTAGCCGTTGACCGCGCGTGCGGAGCTCAGCAGCCCCCGCTCCTCGTAGAAGCGCAAGGCCCTGGTCGTGGCACCGGTGGCCTTCGCCAACTCCCCTATCCGCATGCGGCGAGGCTACCGGCGGACGGGGTCGGGTGGACCGTGCCGCCTGCGGCGGGCTTCTTCCCCTCCCCGCCCCTTCCCGAAACTGGGGCTCCGCCCCAGACCCCGGACCGGGGCTCCGCCCCATCCCGCAGCATCGCCACGCGGTGGGACTCCGCCCAGACCCCAGACCGGGGCTCCGCCCCATCCCGCAGCATCGCCACGCGGTGGGACTCCGCCCAGACCCCAGACCGGGGCTCCGCCCCATCCCGCAGCATCGCCACGCGGCTCCGCCACGCGGTGGGACTCCGCCCCTGGACCCCGAGGGCGACGAGCCGACCGTCGCCGCGATCAACTCACCGGCCAGAGCGTCAACCGCGCCACTTCCGGCGCCGTGATCGAGCCGCCCGCCGGCGACCGGCCGGACGCCCGCGCACATCCGGGTCCTCCGGCCGGGGCCTGGGGCGCAGCCCCAGTTACGGGAAGGGGCGGGGAGGGGAAACACCCGCCCCTTCCCGCTACCAGCAGCTCCGCCCCCTGGGCCCCAGGGGGCGACCAGCCGTCCGCCTCCGCGATCAACTCACCGCCCAGAGCGTCAACCGCGCCACCCGCGGCGCCGTGATCGAGCCGCCCGCCGGCGACCGGCCGGACGCCCGCGCACATCCGGATCGCCCGGCCGGGGCCTGGGGCGCAGCCCCAGTTACGGGAAGGGGCGGGGAGGGGAGAGGCCCGCCGCAGGCGGTACGACCCGCCGGACACCCCTCTAACCGACCAGCGCCCCGCCGTCCACGGGCAGGACGGCGCCGGTGGTGTAGGCCGCCTCGGGCCGGGCGAGCTGGGTGATCCAGAAGGCGACCTCCTCCGCCCGGCCGAGCCGCCCCAGCGGCACATGCTCGATCAGGGTCGTCCGCAGGGCGTCGATCTGCTCGGCGTCGAGCCCCTGGTGATGCCCGATCCCGGTGGCGATGGGGCCGGGGGCCACACCGGCGACGCGCACCCCGCGCGGGGCGAGTTGGACGGCCCAGCTGCGTGTCAGCGTGTCCAGGGCGGCCTTCAGCGCGGCGTACAGCTCCGTGCCGGGGATCGGCCAGCCGCGCTGGCCGATCGCCGTACTGACGTTGATCACGACACCCGCGTTCTCGCTCAGCCGCGGGAGCGCGGCCTGGGTGAGGTACATCGGGGCGAGCAGATTGACGGCCAGCATCTCCTCGACGGCTTCCCGCCGGATGTCCCCGAGTGGCGTCTGCCGGACCACGGCGGCGTTGTTGACCAGCACATCGACGCGGCCGAACGCCTCCATCGCGGTGTTCACGATCAACTCGGCGGCGCCGGGGGCCGAGACGTCGGCCGTCAGCGGCCGGATGCCCGGGGCGTCGGCGGCCGTCTCGGCGAGCCGGGCCGCCGTACGGCCGACCACCAGGACCTGGGCACCCTGCTCGGCGAAGGTCCGCGCGGTGGCCCGCCCGATCCCCGTGCCCCCGCCGGTGACGATCACTGCTCTGCCGGAAAAGTTCGCTGTTGTCATGTCGGTCATGTCGATGCACCGTAAACATTGACGCCCGCGTGAACGTCAAGCCCGGCGACCCTCGGGTCGCTCACCGGGGTGCGGGGCCGCATATCCTGGGCGGGTAGATCCATACCACCCTTCCGGAGCGACCCTTGTACTTCACCGATCGCGGTATCGAGGAGCTGGAGCAGCGGCGCGGCAATGAGGAGGTCACCTTCGAGTGGCTCGCCGAGCAGCTGCGGACGTTCGTCGACCTGAACCCGGACTTCGAGGTCCCGGTGGAGCGGCTGGCGACCTGGCTGGCCCGGCTCGACGAGGAGGACGACGACGTCTGAGGGCCACGACGTCTGACGGCCACGACGTCTGACGGCCACGACGTCTGACGGCCACGACGTCTGACGGCAGCTTCCGGGGCGGCTCAAACGCGGCGTAAGACGCGGCGTGAGACGCTGTCTAAGACAGCGTCCGCAGGGCGCCGCGGCCCTACCGGCCGCCCCTCACGCCACCACCGGACCCCGCCCCGGCGTCCCCGCCTCGTGGTCCAGCCGGGGGTCGGACACCAGCACCGCCTGCTGGAGCCGCTGCAGCTTCGCCGAGGGCTCGAGCCCCAGCTCCTCCGTCATCGCCATCCGCAGCCGCTGGTAGACCGTCAGGGCGCGGGTGCGCTGGCCGGAGCGGTGGAGGGCGAGCATGTACTGACCGTGCAGGCCCTCGTGGAAGCGGTGCTCCACGACCAGCGAGGCGAGGTCGCTCAGCACCTCCAGATGGCTGCCGAGCCGCAGCCGGGTCTCGATGCCGCGCTCGGTGACCGTGAGCCGGGACTGCTCCAGCCGGGCGACCTCCGCCTGCAGCGGTCGTCCGTGCGGGGTGACGTCGACCAGGGCCGGGCCCTGCCAGAGGGCCAGCGCCCGCCGGAAGGAGGTGTCCGCCGTCCGTTCGTCGCCGGCCTCCAGCGCGCCTTCGCCCTCGGCGACGAGGTGGCGGTACTCGTGGACGTCGAGCTCGCCCGGGCTCACCACCATGGCGTAGCCGCCGGGCCGGGTCTGCAGCACATCCCGGGTGACGGCGGCCGAGGACATCCCCAGCCCCTCGGCGAGCAGCTTGCGCAGATGCAGGATGTACGTCTGGAGCGTGGTCAGCCCGGTGCGCGGCGGCTGATCGCCCCACAGCTCGGCCATCAGCGACTGCACCGGCACCATCCGGCCCGCGTTGAGCAGCAGCAGGGACAGCACCTTGCGCGGCTTCATCGCGCTGGGCACTCCGGACCGGGCGCCGAGGCCGAGTGTCAGCGGTCCCAGCACGCTCACCCGCATGGGTGGCACCTCTCTTCGGGCTTCATGGGCGGTACGCACGGACGAGCAGGTCGGCGGCGCCCTCGCAGACGGCCGCGGCCTCGTCCTCGGCGAGCGGGCGGGTGCCGTACATCGACTGGTAGAGCCCCTGTTGGATGATCAGGGCCACGAACTGGCGGGCGGCGGTGGCCGGTTCTGGCACGCTCAGCTCGCCGCTGCCGGTGCGCCGGCCGAGCATCTCGGCGAGGTACTTCACCAGCTGCTGGGGCTCCCCCTCCGCGCACGCGGGGCGCAGCGAGGGGTGGCGGGCGACCTCGGCGATGACCAGGCGGCGCAGCGCGGAGGCCCGTGCGTCGAGCAGTACGGCGAGCACCCGGTGGCCGAAGGCGAGCAGTGCGGTGCGGGCGTCGCCGCGGTCGTACGTCTCGGGGGTCCCGGCGCCGTCCGGCCCGAGGGTGTGCGGGGAACCGGCGGCGAATCCGGCCGCCACCCGCTCCCGCTCCTCCTCGACCGCGGCGATGAACAGCCGCTCCTTGTCGCCGAAGTGGTTGTAGACGGTCTGTTTGGACACGCGGGCCTCGTCCGCGATGACGTCCACGCTGGCCCGGTCGTACCCCTCGCGCAGGAAGACGGCCACCGCCGCCTCCAATATCGCCTGGCGCTTGGCGGGCTGGGGGCCCACGGGCCGTCCCGCCGCGCCGCGCCGGGGACCGCTGTCCGTCCGCAACGGCCCAACCTCCTCGCTCCAAGCCGGTCTTGCCCTCGATGGACTTGTGAGTCTAGCCTTCATTTGCCGCAGTGGACTAGCCCGTCTAGTCCAATTAATTCATCGGCGGCTCACGTCGTTTCACCATCGCTTCACAAGGAGAGCTCCATGAGCGCACCGGAGAGCAGCGGGGCCCTGAGCCCTCTCACCCTGGCGCCGGAGGCGCAGCGGCAGCTGTTCCTGGAGGCCCGTACGGCCAACACCTTCACCGATGAGCCGGTGACGGACGAGCAGGTCCGCGCGATCCACGAACTGGTCAAGTACGCGCCCACCTCGATGAACCAGCAGCCGCTGCGGGTGGCGCTGGTGCGCTCGGAGGAGGCGCGCGCCCGGCTGGTGACGCTGATGACGGGGCGGAACCAGGAGAAGACGGCCAAGGCCCCGCTGGTGGCGGTGCTCGCCGCGGACCTGGACTTCCATGAGGAGCTGCCGCGGCTGGTGCCGTTCATGGAGAACCCGCAGGCGTTCTTCGCCGACCCCGAGGCCCGGGAGGGGTCGGCGCGGTTCAACACCGCGCTCCAGGTGGGCTACTTCATCCTGGGCGTGCGCGCCGCGGGGCTCGCCGCCGGGCCCATGATCGGCTTCGACCACGCGGCCGTCTCCAAGGAGTTCTTCGAGGACGGGCGGCACTCGGCGGTCTGTGTGGTCAACATCGGCAAGCCGGGTCCGGACGCCTGGATGGGGCGGCTGCCGCGCCTGGAGTACGAAGAGGTCTTCCGTACGGTCTGAGGTCTGAAGTCTGGGACCTGGGACCTGGGACCTGGGACCTGGGACCTGGGACCTGAGAGCTGAGACCTGACGGCCGTCCGCTTCCGCGCCTTCTCGGCGCGGAAGCGGACGGCCGGTATGCGATTCCGGTCAGCTCTCGATCAGTTCGTGGAACGCCACGGTGTCGAAGATGTCCTCCATCCTCGTCGCCCTGCCGTCCCGCATCGTCCACGAGTGGACGAAGTCCAGCGTCACGGTCCTGCCGCTCCGCGAGGTCACCTCGCGGGTGCCGAAGACCACGACCCGGTCGCCCTGTTCGATGAACTCCTCCGGCGCGAGCTTCATCCCGCCCAGCACCGTCGGCACCTGGGCGAGGAACTCCTTGATCCCGGCATGGCCCAGCTTGGTGCCGCCGAGCCCGTACTTGGCCATCCCCTCCGGATGCACCCACTCCACATCGGGGTGCATGCCCGAGAGGATCCCCTCGATGTCGCGGTCGCGGAAACCCGCGTAGCAGGTGCGGATGGCCTCGATGTTCGGTGATGCCATGGTGGTCGCCACTCCTCGGACGGCGGTGTGCCGCGGCTCAGGACGGAAGGTGTTCGGGGTGGAGCGCCTGGAGCGTGCGCCGTACGCCCTCGCGCCACGGCACCCGGCAGGGGCCGGTGAGCTCCCGCCGCTTCGTGGGGTCGAAGTGGTACGTCTCCCGGGTGACCTCGCTCGGGACGAGCCGGGCGGTGACCCCGGTGAGCTCTTCCAGGTGGCGCACGCAGTCGGTCATCCCGACCGCCTCGTCCCCGCCCCAGTTGACCAGCGTGGCCGGGGTCGACGCCGCCTGCCACAGATGGGGAACGTGGGCGATGAGGTCGTCGGTGTGGAGGAGGGAGCACCAGTTCTGGCCCTCCATGGGCACCGGTATCGGCTCGCCCGCGAGCATCCGCTTGAAGTAGAGCATCGGCACCCCGCCGTAGCCGCCGGGGCCGTAGGCGATGTTGAGCCGGGCGATGGTCGTCGGCAGGTTCAGCACCTGGGCGAACGCCCGTACGGCGCCCTCCGCGGCGATCTTGCCCACCGGGTAGGCGGGCAGCCAGTCGGCCACCCCGTCCACGGGGTCGTCCTCGGCGTACGCGTGGTCGAGGGTCTGCCGCTTGTAGAGCGCCCCGGTGGAGACGAAGAGGAACGCCTCCGCCGTCCGGCAGTGGGACATCAGGCGGCCGGTGGCCACCGAGTTGACCTCGATGGCCGCGTTGACGTCGCCGTCCTCACCGCGGCGCACCGCCGAGTGGAAGACATGGGTGAAGTCGTCGGGCAGCCCCTCGTACGCCGCCTCGCGCGGATCGTTCATGTCCCAGTGGAATGTGGTGATCCCCTGGTCGTTCAGCTCCTTCTCGACACCGGGGGTGCCGAACCGGCCCAGGCACCACACCTCGTTGCGCTCGGCCAGCGCCTCGGCCACCGGCCGGGCGACCTGTCCGGTGCCGCCGGTGACCAGGATCTTCTTGCCTTCCACCCTGCTCTTCTCCTTGTGCCTGGCCCTGTCGGGTCCTTGTGCCCGGCCCTGTCGGCCTTGTGCCCGGCCCTGTCGGCCTTGTGCCCGGTCCTGTCGGGTCCTGCTGCCTGGCCCCTACGGGCCTATGACCGGCCCGCGGTCCGGGCCCGGTCGGCGTCGTCCAGCGCACGGTCGAGCTCCCTGCGCAGAACCGCCTGGAAGGCCGCGACATGCCGCGGGCCGATCAGTGTGTAGTGCTCACCGGGTACGTCCAGATACCGGTTGGGCTCGGTCGTGTAGTCGTCCCACCGGCGCAGCTCGTTCGCCAGCCAGTCCTCCTTGGTGCCGCGCAGCGGGATCGCGTAGAAGACCGTCATGGACCGGGTGGTGCCGCTGGGGTGGTAGTCGCGGCCCAGGGTGGTGAGCCCATGGGCCAGCTCCGCCCAGGCGGTGAACTTGTCCAGGTCCAGGTCGAGTTCGTCCAGCCGGGCCGGCGGAGCGATCCGCAGCAGATGCGCGAGCTGCTCCTCCTGGGACAGCGGGCGCAGTTCGGCGGGGAGGTCGAGCGACTGCTTCTTGTTGATCAGGTCGAGGAAGAAGGCGAGGTTGGTCGCGGTCTCGATGAAGTCGAGCTCGTCCATGCGGTACTTGATGTGCGGCGGAAGGTTGAAGCTGCCGACGAAGTCGACCCGTTCGCCCTGGGCCTCGAGCGCCTTGGCGATCTCGAAGGCCACGGCGCCGCCGTAGGAGTATCCGGCGACGGCGTAGGGGCCGTGCGGCTGGCGGGCGCGGATGGCCTCCACATAGCACTCCACCATCTCCTCGAAGCTGGTGAAGGGCTTCTCGCCCTCGTTGAAGCCCCGGGCGCGCAGCGCGTGGAACGGCCGGTCGCCGACGAAGTACTTGGCGAGGTTGACGAAGACCAGGACCTCGCCGACGCCGGGGTGGACGCAGAACAGCGGGGTCTTCTCGCCGCCGGTCTGGAGCGGTACGACCGGGTCGTACACCGCGGCGCCGGGCGCGCCGCCGCCGTCGAGCCGGGCGGCAAGCTGCCGTACCGACGGCGCCGTGAGCACCGCGATGACCGGCAGGTCCGCGACCCCCAGGCGCCGGTGGACCTGGCGCCGCAGCCGCAGGATGTCCAGCGAGGTGCCGCCCAGGTCGAAGAAGCTCGCGGTGGCGCTGATCCGCTCCGGGGTGGTGTCGAACATCTCGGCGTAGATCTCGGCGAGGATCCGCTCGGTCTCGCCCTCGGGCGGGGTGTGGCCGCCGAGCCGGCGGGTGGTCAGCTCCGCGACCCGCTCGATGACGTCGTCGTATCCGCCGGACTCCAGGCGCAGGCGCATCCGGCGGCGCAGCGTCTTGCCGAGGCTGGTCTTGGGGAAGGCGTCCTTGGGCAGCGGCAGGATGAGGAAGGGCCGGAAGCCCCAGTGGATCACGACGGTGGAGCGCACCGCGGTGATCATGCGGTGCAGCCCGGCCTCGTCGTCGTCCGCCACCTCGGGGCTGACGGCGATGACCAGCTGCTCGGTGTCGCTGCCGGGGCGGCGGGTCGGGAACGCCGCGACATAGCCGCCCGCGACATCGTCGAGCTGCTCCAGGGCGGCCTCTATCTCATGGCTGAAGTAGTTGACGCCATTGACGATGACGCTGTCCTTGCTGCGGCCGACGAGGGTCAGCCGGCCCTCGTCGATCCGGCCCAGGTCGCCGCTGCGGAACCAGCCGTCGGGGGTGAAGGCTTCCTCGGTGGCCTCGTCGTTGTTGTAGTAGCCGGGGGTGATCATCGGGCCGCTGAGCTGCAGCTCGCCGATCTCGCCCGCGGGCAGTGCCCGGTGGTCGTCGTCGGCGACCCGGATCCGCAGCCCCTCGACGGGGGTGCCGAGGTTGGCGAACTCCTGGCCCGCGTCGGTGGCCGGGAACGCGCGGTTGTAGATGCTGCCCGCGCAGGTCTCCGTCATGCCGAAGGCAGGCCAGAGCGCGGCCTCCCGCAGACCGTACGGGACGTAATGCGCCAGGAATGCCTCGCCGGTCGCGACGACATTCGCCTCACCGCCGCTGACGATATGGCGCAGCGCGCTCAGATCGAGCCCTTCACCGCCCGCCGATATCTCCTCCGCTATCTCATGGACGGAGGAATTGAGCGGACCGAGGAGGAAGTTCGGCGTAAAGGTCATCGTGACCTTGTGGCGGGATATGATCCGCAGAAACCGCAGCGGTTCCTCGAGAATGACCGCGGCTTCCGCGTGCAATTGCTCGGCGCCCACGTACAGCGGCAGCATATGCGCTTCCAGTAGCGCGGCCACATGGTCGTAGGAAATCCAGTTGAAGGTGGTGTCGGCGGCCGCGAGCCGCTGCTTTCCCGCCTTTCCGGCCATCGACGCCAGGATATTTCCATGGGTCAGCATGACCGCTTTGGAATTCCCGGTGGAACCGGAGGTCAGCACCAGCAGGGCGAGGTCGTCCGGGGCCGCGGAATGCACGGCGGACGGCTGCCCGCGCTCGGCGCCGGAGGCGCCCTCGGCCTCCCGCAACTCCTCCACGACGGCCACCGCCAGCCCGGACACCTCGGGCAGCTCGGCCCGCGTCGCCTCGGTGGTCACCAGCAGCGGGCCGTCCAACAGCTGGTTGACGTGGGTGAGTTGGGCGGCCCAGCGGGCCGGGTCGCCGGAGATCGGCACCATCGGGCAGGGCACGAAGCCGCCCAGCAGACAGGCCCAGAGGACGGTCAGGAATTCCGGCTGGCGGTCCAGCAGCAGGGCCACCTTGTCCTTCGGCCGCAATCCCCGGTCGCGGAGTGCGGAGAGAAGCCCGAGCGCCGATTCCAGAAGTTCCGGATAAGGCTGCCGCACGGATTCATCCGCGGTGGGGCCGACCAGATAGCGCACCCCCGAATGGGCATGGTCGCGCGCCGCCCGCAACAACAGCCGGGCAACTGAGTCCGGCTCCGCGTCTTCCGGTGGTACCGAGGTATTCCAGGGTTGTGACGTCATTCCCCCCACGGCCCCTCTTCCTTCCCGATTCTGAGGCCACGAAGGTAACAGTCCCGAACATATGTCTCCATGACGCTCTACCAGGACTCTAGCGAAGCTCTAGCGGAAATTCCCAGGCCGGAGGAGTTTCTTCAAAAAGTGCGATTCAGCCCACAGAGAAACGATGGCTGCGCCATGCATCTTCCACCGCCTCGTGCGATTGTGCACGGGCGCGGGGCCGGATCGGGGCCGGATCGGGGTCGGATGAGGGCCGCACCGGGGTCGGATCGGGGCCGCATCGGGGCGGGACCAGGGCCACGCCGGGGCCGGACCGGGGCCGGACCGGGCTTGACTCCGCGCGGCCGCGATATATCGTGTTGCGCAGGAGACACGATATGTTGCGTCCAGATGGCGCGTCGCACGTCCAGCCAGGGGAGGCCAGGGATGTCAGCCCGATCACAGTGGTCGATCAACGCGCCACAGAAGCTCACCCTCGACGACCCGGTGTCCGCGCTCGACATCCAGATCGCGGGCGGCACGGTCAACGTCGTCGGCGCCGCCCCCGGCCCCGCCCGCCTCGAGGTCTCGGAGATCGACGGCCCGCCGCTGAAGGTCACCCACATCGACGGCACCCTGAGCGTCGGCTACGACGACCTTCCCCGGA
Source organism: Streptomyces endocoffeicus (assembly GCF_016741935.1). Taxonomy (GTDB): domain Bacteria; phylum Actinomycetota; class Actinomycetes; order Streptomycetales; family Streptomycetaceae; genus Streptomyces; species Streptomyces endocoffeicus. Next base: position 503,531 of record NZ_JAERRG010000004.1, read on the forward strand.
AGGGCTTCCGCAAGTGGCTCGGGCACTACACCCGCACCGCCCATATCACCCTTACCGTGCCCATCGGCACCAGCGCCACCGTCGGCGTGGTCGGGGGCTCCGCCGTGGTCTCCGGACTGTCCGGCCGTGCCGAACTGCGCGGTGTCTCCGGCGACTTCACCCTGCTTGGGCTGACCGGCCCGGTCCAGGCCGACACCGTATCCGGCCGGGTCGAGGCCCAGGCCGTCACCGGCGATCTGCGGTTCCACTCCGTCTCCGGCGACCTCACCGTGATCGAGGGCTCCGGGCCCTCGGTGCGGGCCGAGTCGGTCAGTGGCGACATGGTGCTCGACCTGGCGCCCGCCCCCAAGTGCTCCGACGTCTGCCTCACCACCGTCTCCGGTGAGATCGCCATCCGGCTGCCGCACCCCACCGACGCGGAGGTGGAGGCCAATACGGCCAGCGGCTCGGTCTCCAACGGCTTCGACGATCTGCGGGTCACCGGCCAGTGGGGCGCCAAGAGGATCACCGGCCGGCTCGGCACGGGCAATGGCAGCCTCAAGGCCACCACCGTCTCGGGCGCCATCGCGCTGCTGCGCCGTCCGCCGTCCGAGGACGACACGGACACGGACACGGACACCACCGACGGCACCCAGGGAAAGGTCCTCTGATGCCCCCCGTATTCGCCCACGGCCGACTGCGCCTGTATCTGCTCAAGCTGCTCGACGAGGCGCCGCGCCACGGCTATGAGGTCATCCGTCTGCTGGAGGAGCGGTTCCAGGGGCTGTACGCGCCCTCGGCCGGCACCGTCTACCCGCGGCTGGCCAAGCTGGAGGCCGAGGGGCTGGTCACCCACACCACCGAGGGCGGCCGCAAGGTCTACTCCATCACCGACGCCGGACGCGCCGAACTGGCCGACCGCAGCGGTGAGCTGGCCGATCTGGAGCTGGAGATCCGCGAGTCGGTCGCCGAACTCGCCGCCGAGATCCGGGAGGACGTCCGCGGCTCCGCGAGCGATCTGCGGCGGGAGATGCGCGAGGCGGCCCAGCAGGCCCGCGCCTCCGGCGGCACCCAGGACAAGCAGGCCCCGTGGGAGGGGGCGTGGGGTGACAAGGAGACCTGGCGGCAGGCGAAGGAGGAGATGCGGCGCGCGAAGGAGGAGTGGAAGGAGCAGGCGCGCCGGGCCAAGGAGGAGAGCCGGCGAGCCCGCCAGGACGCCCAGCGCGCCCGTAAGCAGGCCAGGGACGCGCAGGACTTCGCGCGCGAGGAGGTCCAGCGGATCGCCCGGCGGGTCCAGGAGCAGACCCAGGAGCACATCCGTGCGGGCGACTGGCAGCGGGCGGTGCGCGAGGGGCTGGCCGAGGTGTCACGCGGTATGGGCCGGATCTCCCGGCCGGGGACCTCGCGCTCGGACTGGGGCTGGGGCTGGGACGACGAGACATCCGGGCCGGATGTCAGGGTCGAGCGGGTGGACATGACGAAGCCGGAGGGCGGCCGCGAGGAGGAGCCAGCGGCTGAGGACGGTGCGCCGACCGCTGAGCACGGTGCGCCGACCGCTAAGGACGGTGGCGGCGGCTCGGCCGGGGTGCGGGAGCCCGAGTGGGCCAGGGACTTCGCCCCCTCCGGCGCCCCCGCCCGCGATCTGGAGCGGCTGCTCGACCGGTTCCGGGACGACGTCCGCGACGCGTCCCGCGACCACGGGGTGACGGACGCCCAGCTGGCCGACGCCCGCCACCACCTGGGGGCGGCCGCGGCGCGGATCAGCGCGCTGCTGCGGGGGGACCGGGCGTAGGGGGGTGTCCGTCCGGCGGAGGGTGACGCCTGCGGCGGGCTGTTCCCCTCCCCGCCCCTTCCCACAACTGGGGCTCCGCCCCAGCCCCCGGGGTTCAGGCACGGAGCCCCTGAACGCGGCGGAGCCGCATATCGATGCCGCGGGAAGGGGCGGCTGCCGCTTGACTTGAATCGCGGTTGAAGTTTCAGGATCGGGGTCGGAGGGGCGCTACGGGGGAGCGCCCCTCCGGCCCCAATTCCCTCTCCCCCGGCTCGCTCGGCTTTCCGACGTCCCCAACCGCGAGGAGACCGCCATGTCCGCCCCGACCAGCTCCGGACCGCTGCCCGAGCTCACCCGGCCCGATGTGGGCGCCGCGCTGTTCAGTACCTGGAGCGTCGGCACACCGGAACGGCAGCGGGCCGCGGTCGACGCCATCGCCGCCACCTGGGACAGCCGCCCCTGGCCGGCGCCCGAGCTGCTCTCGTACAACCTCTACGCGGGCACGGACGGCGATACGCTGATGCACCACTCCCAGTGGGCCGACGAGGCCGCCTACCACGCCTTCTTCCGGACCCAGCGCCAGCAGCGCAACGACGCGGTCGACAGCGCGGTCCCGGACATCGAGCGGCTCGGTCTCGCGTACTACCGCCACTACCGCAGCTTCCAGGCACCGGCCGCCGATCAGGGCGCCACGACGGACCCCGGGCTGTTCGTCGTGGTCGAGATCGACTTCAACGACCCCGCTCCCCAGGTCCGCCGGTCCTGGGTGGACCTGGTCATCGACGCCCTGGAGAGCGAGCCCGACCCGGGCCTGCTGTCCGCCGACTTCCATCTGATCGCCGACGGCGAGCGCCATCTGTCCACCGACCGTGCCCGGGTGCTCAACTACGCCCGCTGGACCGACGTGGAGGCGTACGAGGCGGCGCTGGCGGCCGATGGGCCGCGCGGCGGCGGCTCGTCCGCCTGGGACCGGGTGCGCGACTTCCCCGCTCTGGTGGGTGCCTCTTCCCGCGCCTATCGCTTCCGGCGGAGCTTCGTACGGCCGTCGGCGTCATAGCAACGTCGTAGCGGCGTCGTAGCGACGTCCTAGCGGCGTCGTAACGGAATTCCGGGAATTCACCGGAGCGCGAGAGTCAGCGGACCGCCGCGTATTACTCCGCGAATCCCCGGCCCGCACAACGGCCGGGGACCCGCACAACGGCCCGGGATATGCCGCCGCAATATTCAGACCGTCAGCACGACCTTGCCGAAGAGATCGCCGCCCGCCATCTTCTCGAACCCCTCGCGGGCCCGGTCCAGCGGCAGCACCGAATCGATCACCGGCCGTACCCCGCGCGCGGCGCAGAAGCTCAGCAGGTCCTCCAGCTCGTCCTTCCCGCCCATCGTGGAGCCGACGACCTTCAGCTCCAGGAAGAAGATCCGGTTGAGCTCGGCGGCCTTCGGGTTGGGGCCACTGGTGGCCCCCGAAATCACCAGGGTGCCGCCGGGCTTGAGGGACTTCACCGAATGCGACCAGGTGGCGGCGCCCACCGTCTCGATCACGGCGTCCACCCGGCGCGGCAGCCGCTCCCCCGGCTCGTACGCGCCCTCGGCGCCCAGCTCGACGGCGCGGGCCCGCTTGGCCTCGTCACGGCTGGTGGCCAGCACCCGCAGCCCGGCGGCCGCGCCCAGCACGATCGCGGCGGTGGCCACACCGCCGCCGGCGCCCTGGACCAGGACGCTGTCGCCGGGGCGCACCCCCGCATTGGTGAACAGCATGCGGTACGCGGTCAGCCAGGCCGTGGGCAGGCAGGCGGCCTCCTCGAAGGAGAGCTCCTTGGGTTTGGGCAGCACATTCCAGCTGGGGACCGTCACCTTCTCGGCGAAGGTGCCCTGGTAACGCTCGGTGAGGATGGAGCGGGGCTCCTTCGGGCCGACGCCGTGTCCGCTCTGGCCGATGACGGAGTGGACGACGACCTCGTTGCCGTCCTCGTCGATCCCGGCCGCGTCACAGCCGAGGATCATCGGAAGCGACTCCTCGCCGAGGCCCACGCCGCGCAGCGACCACAGGTCGTGGTGGTTGAGCGAGGCGGCCTTGACGTTCACGGTGGTCCAGCCGGGCCGGGCCGCCGGCTCGGGGCGCTCCCCCAGTTCGAGGCCGCTCAGCGGCTGGTCACGGTCGATACGTGCGGCATAGGCAGCGAACATGATCCCGACCTTAGGCCGCGGGGCGACCCCACGGAACCGCACCACGGTGTGACCCCGCTCGCCCGCCCGACAGCGCACGGGCCGGGCCGCCCCTCCTGCTGAGGGGCGACCCGGCCCGTAAAGGCACCTGGCCCGTAAAGGCACCCGGCCCGTAGCGGCAACCTGGCCCGTGACGTATCGCCCGGGGCCCGTGACGTATCACCTGGGCCCGTGACGTATCGCCCCTGCGCCCGTGACGTATCCCCCGGGCCCCCGGCTGGGCGTCAGCGGCGGGCGACGCCCTCCGCGCGGGCGGCCGCGGCGACGGCCGCGGTCACGGCGGGGGCGACCCGCTCGTCGAACGGCGAGGGGATGACCTTGTCCGCGCTCAGCTCGTCGGCCACCACGGCGGCCAGCGCCTCGGCGGCCGCGAGCTTCATGCCCTCGGTGATCCGGGAGGCCCGGACCTGGAGGGCGCCCGCGAAGATGCCGGGGAAGGCGAGGACGTTGTTGATCTGGTTCGGGAAGTCGCTGCGCCCGGTGGCGACCACCGACGCGTACTGGTGGGCGACGTCCGGGTGGATCTCCGGGTTGGGGTTGGCCATCGCGAAGATGAAGGCGTCCGGCGCCATCTTGGCCACCGCGTCCTCCGGCACCGTGCCGCCGCTGACCCCGATGAAGACGTCGGCGCCGTCCAGCGCGGCCTCCAGGGAGCCGGTGAGCCCGGCCTTGTTGGTGAAGCCGGCCAGCTCGCGCTTGACGTCGGTGAGGTCCTCACGGTCCGGCGAGACGACGCCCTTACGGTCGCACACCGCCACATCGCCGATGCCCGCCTCGGTGAGGATCCGGGCGATGGCCACACCGGCGGCGCCCGCCCCGGAGATGACGGCGCGCAGCTGACCCAGCGCACGGTTCGTCAGCTTGGCGGCGTTGCGCAGCGCGGCGAGGGTGACCACCGCCGTGCCGTGCTGGTCGTCGTGGAAGATCGGGATGTCGACCCGCTCCTGGAGCTTGCGCTCGATCTCGAAGCAGCGGGGCGCGGAGATGTCCTCCAGATTGACGCCGCCGAACGAGGGCGCGAACCGGGCGACGGTCTCCACGATCTCGTCCACGTCCCGGCAGTCGAGCGCGATCGGCACCGCGTCCACACCGCCGAACTGCTTGAAGAGGATCGCCTTGCCCTCCATCACCGGAAGGGACGCCTCCGGACCGATGTCGCCGAGCCCCAGCACCGCGCTGCCGTCCGTCACCACGGCGACGACCTGGGACTTCCAGGTGTAGTCGTGGACGAGCTCGGGCTGCTCGGCGATCGCGCTGCACACCTTGGCCACGCCCGGTGTGTACGCGAGGGACAGATCGTCCCGGTTGCGCACGGGCACGGTCGCCTGGACGGCCATCTTGCCGCCGCGGTGCAGGGCGAACGCCGGATCGAAGGGCTCCCCATCGGTCACGCCTTCGACTCCTTCGCCGCTGCCGCTTGTGCTGTCGCTGCGAGGATTGACCATCTCCGCTGCCACTGTTTGACCCCTTTGTCGTTTTTCTGTCGAGGGTATCCGCCCCAGGTTCGGAGCGGGCGGGCACCGCGTCGCCCCATTCAGCGGATGACCACCGCATGGGTGTGGGTACGGACGCCGGGCGCGTCGCACACGCGCCCTGAGCCCCGGGTGAGGGGTGTAGCCGTCTGTTCTACCTGAAGCGCGCGTCGAGGGACGAACGAGTTCTGGTGCCATGACGCCGGAAAACCAGGCATTGCGCCTGAAGGCGGGCGAAGCTCTAGGGAAAGTCCACGCCGCTGTCACGCGCTGTTCCCCGCGTGATCATGAGCCCGCCCGCGTCACCGGCCGCCGCTGTCCGGCCGGTACCGCTGTCCGATTGTGCACCACGGGGATCGCCCGTTATCCGATTTTGACATGGCCGACGGCCCGTACGGGCCCGTCCGATGGCAAGATGCCCCAATCACACGAGATCGCGACACCCACAAACGTGTTCCCGAGATCTCCCCCCTCACCCTGCCGGAGGAACCAGCATGACCGCCAGCTTCACGCCCCGTGGGGCCACCCTGAAGTCCCGGATGGCCCCCGTCGGCGCGATAGCGGTGGCAGGCGTCCTGCTGCTGACGGGCTGCGGCGATCAGACCAACAAGGCCACGGGCGGGTCCAACAGCAACTCCGCCCCGCTGTTCAACCAGCTGCCCAAGGAGATCCAGAGCGCCAAGGTGATCAAGGTGGGCTCGGACATCAACTACCCGCCGGTCGAGTTCAAGAAGAACGGCGAGGTCATGGGCATCGACCCGGACGTCGCCGACGCGCTCGGCAAGCAGCTCGGGGTGAAGTTCGAGTTCAACAACGGCACCTTCGACACCCTGCTCTCGGGTCTGCGCTCCAAGCGCTACGACATCGCCATGTCGGCCATGACCGACAACAAGGGCCGCCAGGAGGGCGTCGACCCGGACACCGGGAAGAAAGCGGGCGAGGGTGTCGACTTCGTCGACTACTTCACCGCGGGTGTCTCGATCTACACCAAGAAGGGCGCCAACTCGTCCATCAAGACCTGGGACGACCTGTGCGGCAAGAAGATCGTCGTGCAGCGCGGCACGGTCTCCCACGACCTGGCCAAGTCCCAGTCGAAGACCTGCCAGAAGAACGGTAAGGGCAAGATCTCGGTCGAGGCGTTCGGCAATGACACCGAGGCCCAGACCCGGCTGCGCGGCGGTGGCGCCGTCGCCGGGTCCAGCGACTTCCCGGTCGCCGCGTACGCGGTGAAGACCTCCGGCGGCGGCAAGGACTTCGAGCTCGTCGGCGATCAGGTGGAGGCGGCCCCGTACGGCATCGCCGTCGCCAAGAAGAACACCCAGCTGCGCGATGCCCTCAAGCAGGCCCTCGCCCTGATCATCGCGAACGGCGAATACGACAAGATCATCGCGAAGTGGGGCGTCAAGGACGGCGCGGTCACCAAGGCCATCATCAACGGCGGCAAGTGATCCGGCCCTCCCCCGTCCGCGCTCGCGCTGAAAGGCACCATCCGTGACTACTAAGATCGAACAGGCGGGTCCGGTCGACACCCCGCCGCCGGCGCCGGAGAGCATCAAGGCCATCCCGGTGCGGCACTACGGCCGCTGGGTCGCCGCGATCATCGCCATCGCCCTGATCGTCCTGCTGATCTCCGCCTTCGCCCGCGGTGACGTCAACTGGAACGCCATCCCGGACTACTTCTTCGACGGCGAGGTCCTCAGGGGCGTTCGCAACACCGTCTGGATCACCATCCTCTCGATGGTGGTCGGTGTGGTCCTCGGCATCGTCCTCGCGGTGATGCGGCTGTCGAAGAACCCGGTGACCGCCTCCATCGCCTGGGGCTACATCTGGTTCTTCCGCGGCACCCCGGTCTATGTGCAGCTTCTGGTCTGGTTCAACCTCGGCCTGGTGTTCGACTACATCAACATCATGCCGATCTACAAGGACGAGTGGTCGGACTTCATGACCCCGTTCCTGGCCGCCCTGCTGGGCCTGGGCCTGAACGAGGCCGCGTACATGGCCGAGATCTGCCGGGCGGGCATCCAGTCGGTCGACGAGGGCCAGTCCGAGGCCGCCCAAGCGCTCGGCATGAGCCACGCCAAGACGCTGCGCCGGGTGGTGCTGCCGCAGGCGATGCGGGTGATCGTGCCGCCGACCGGCAATGAGTTCATCAACATGCTCAAGACCACCTCGCTGGTGATCGCGGTGCAGTACTGGGACCTCCTCCAGGCCACCTCCGAGGTCGGGCAGAACTCCGGCGCCACGGCGGAGATGCTCTTCCTCGCGGCCGCCTGGTACCTGATCCTCACCTCCGTGCTCAGCGTCGGCCAGTACTACCTGGAGCGGTACTACGCGCGCGGCTCGAGCCGTAGCCTGCCGGCCACCCCGCTGCAGCGGGTCCGGGCCAATCTGCTCTCCTTCAGCAACCGCTCCGGAGGTGTCAGCGCATGACCGCCATGGTGAAGGCCGAGGGCGTCCACAAGTCCTTCGGCCCGGTTCAGGTCCTCAAGGGCATCGACCTCGAGGTCGCCCCGCGCGAGGTCTTCTGCCTGATCGGCCCGTCCGGCTCCGGCAAGTCCACCTTCCTGCGCTGCATCAACCACCTGGAGAAGGTCAATTCCGGGCGGCTGTACGTGGACGGCGAACTGGTCGGCTACCGCCAGAAGGGCGACAAGCTCTACGAGCTCAAGGACCGCGAGGTCGCCGAGAAGCGGCGCGACATCGGCATGGTCTTCCAGCGCTTCAACCTCTTCCCGCACATGACCGCGCTGGAGAACGTGATCGAGGCGCCGGTCCAGGTCAAGGGCGAGTCCAAGGCGGTGGCGCGGGAGCGCGCGCTGAAGCTGCTGGACCGGGTGGGCCTCGCCGACAAGGCGGCCAACTACCCCTCCCAGCTCTCCGGCGGTCAGCAGCAGCGCGTGGCGATCGCGCGGGCGCTGGCGATGGAGCCGAAGCTGATGCTCTTCGACGAGCCCACCTCGGCGCTCGACCCGGAGCTGGTCGGCGATGTGCTCGATGTGATGCGCGGGCTCGCGGAGGACGGCATGACGATGATCGTCGTGACGCATGAGATGGGCTTCGCGCGCGAGGTCGGGGACTCGGTCGTCTTCATGGACGACGGTGTGGTGGTGGAGTCCGGGCATCCGAGGGAGGTGCTGACCAATCCGCGGCACGAGCGGACGAAGTCGTTCCTCTCCAAGGTGCTGTAGGCGCTCCGCTGGAGTACGTCGATCATCGTCCGCGGCACCGTCGTGGCTGGTCGCGCCCGCGCGGCGGAGCCGCACATCGACACGGCCCCGCGCCCCTTCGGGGCGCCACCGAACCGCAGCCGACTTCCGCCGATCCGCTTACGCCGCATATGCGCGAGGGCGGTACGGGCACCTGCCCGTACCGCCCTCGCGCGGTCCGTCCCGGGATCACTTCAGCCCGAGCACCATCGCGTCCGAGGGCGAGCACCAGACGGCCCGCGCCTCCCCGAAGCCCGCCGCGCGCAGCGTGTCCGCATGCCAGGCGACCGGCTGGAACGCCTCGGCCACGCCGTTCGCGTGGTCCGGCCCGTCGGCCGGATTACCGAAGATCGCGAACCGCTCGGCCACCGGCGCCGCCAGCGTCTCGTCCCGCGCGGCGGTCCGCCACCAGTCCGCCCAGTCCTGGGTGCCCGCGGCCTTGGCCCGCGTCCGCCGCGCCTCCTGGTACGCGTGGTCGGCGGCGTTGAGCCGGGGCGTGGCCGGATCGGGCATGTGGTCGGCGTTGAGGAACACCCCGCCCTCCCGCACCACGCCCGCGATCCGCCCGTACAGCGCCCGCAGCTCGTCCGAGCCCAGCCAGTGGAGCGCCGTGGCGGTGAGGACGGCGTCGTACGCGCGGTGCGGCAGCCGCTCGGTCCAGCCGGGGTCGCGCAGATCGGCGGTCACGAACTCGGCGCGCGGCTCGGCGGCGAAGTGGCCGCGGGCGATCGTCAGCAGCGCGGGGTCGAGGTCGACACCGGTGCTGGTGGCGCCCGGGAACCGGCGCAGCGCCCGGTCCGAGATACTGCCCGTGCCACACGCCAGGTCGAGGATCCGGGGCTCCGGGCCGACGACGGCCTCGACCGTGTCGAGCATCACCCGGAACCGTTCCTCACGATCGGGGAGGTACCACTCCTGCTGCCGGTCCCAGCTCCGCTGCCACGCCTGCCAGTCCGCCACGGCGACGGTGTCCGTCATCGAGCCCCTCCAAGCCATGCGTCATCGTCTCGGCGCAGCCGCCCGTAATACCCTCGTAGGCAGAACGCCTATTACCTGACCTGATGCGACCATAGACCGCCGTTCGTAAGGACCACAAGTGGAACTGGCTTATTACTCGGATCTCGCCGTGCGCCTGGTCAACAGCGAGGAGCCGAGCCGCGGCACCGACACCCTGACCTCGGTGGAGGCCGTACGGGCGCTCTTCGGGGAGAGTCAGCAGGCCCGGCGGACGACCGACGCGGATGTCACCCGGCTGAGGTCGGTCAGGGCCCGGCTGCGCGCGGTCTTCGAGGCGGCCGCGGGCGGCGACGAGGTGCTGGCGGTGGACCTGCTGAACGCGCTGCTCATCGAGTTCCCGGTGAGCCCGCAGATCTCCGGCCACGAGACCCGCGACGAGGACGGCCGCCCCGACTGGCATATGCACATCGCGGACTACGCCGCCAGCGCGGGCGCCGGATACGCCGCGACCGCCTCGATGGGGCTGGCCTTCCACCTCACCGAGCTGGGCGCCGACCGGCTGGGCATCTGTGAGGCGTCACCCTGCCGCAACGCCTATCTCGACACATCGACAAACCGTTCCCGGCGCTACTGCTCCGACCGCTGTGCCACCCGCGCCAATGTGGCCGCCTACCGCGCCCGCAAACGCCTGGACGCCGAGCGGACGGCCGGCGCCGAGCGCAGCCGCCGCCAGGACCGCGAACCCACGGGCCGCACGGCGGACACCGCCCAGGAGACCAGCCCGGCCATCGACCGCTGACCACCGCGCCCGGCGCTCCGCCCGGCGCTCCGCAGCGGCCGCAGCCGCACCCAGGCCCGCGCCACCACCAGCTCGTCCGGCACGACGCCGAACTCCCGGCTGTCGTTCTCCACGTACGGGTTGTCGCCCTTGACCCACCAGCCGCCCTCGCGCCGCTCCACCGCGCGCTTGACGATCAGCAGGTCCTGCCGGAACGGATGGCGCAGAACCACCACGTCTCCCGGCCGTACAGGCACCCCGTAGCGCACCACCAACTGGTCGCCGGGGTACAGCGTCGGCTGCATCGACGGGTTGTACACCTCCGCGAGCCCGATCCGCAGCAGCCCGCGCTGGTCGCGGTCCGGCTCCTGCCCGCGATCGCCCCGCTGCTCCCGCTGCATCACGGCACCTCCGGTCCTCACCCTGTGCACCCCTCACGATCCCAGGCATCCCAGCCTTGCACTGGACTTTTGACCTAAGCCCCCCGGGGCACCCGAGAAAAGGCTTCCCCCACGGAGTAATCTCGCACCTGAGAAGACGATCACGAATGGAAGGACAGCTCTATGCTCTCCCGCCTGTTCGCCCCCAAGGTTCAGGTCAGTGCCCACTGTGACCTGCCCTGCGGTGTGTACGACCCGGCCCAGGCCCGTATCGAAGCCGAGTCCGTCAAGGCCGTCCAGGAGAAGTACCAGGCCAACGAGGACCCGCACTTCCGCGCCCGTGCCACCACCATCAAGGAGGAGCGCGCGGAGCTCGCCAAGCACCATGTCTCGGTGCTGTGGAGCGACTACTTCAAGCCCCCGCACTTTGAGAAGTACCCCGAGCTGCACCAGCTGGTCAACGACACCCTCAAGGCCCTGAGCGCGGCCAAGGGCTCGACCGACCCGGCCACGGGGCAGAAGGCCCTGGACTACATCGCCCAGATCGACAAGATCTTCTGGGCGACCAAGAAGGGCTGACCCCGCCCTTCCTTAGCAACACCAGACCGCACCCGAGCCGCCCCGAGTGGCCCGGGTGCGGTCTTCTTTGTGCGGCCCCGCATCGGTTCCACTTGAAGCACCGGATGCACCTGTCCGCATGGCCAGCAGCCGCCCCGCCCACGCTCGGGCCTCGGCCACGTGTTCAGCCTGCATCCCGGTACGGGGATCCGGTTGGATCAGCAAGGTCACCGCGCCGCGGGCGGTGCGCTCCACGGCCCAGGCATGGTCGAGGCCGGTGAAGTCGTCGTCGATCCACACAGCAGGGGCGTCAGCCAGCCACACGTCCACATAGTCGCGCTTCCACAGGTAGCCGTTGGGTTGGCTGGTGGTGATCTTCGGGCGCGGCAGGTCGACATGCGGCAGGTGCGGGAGACCGAGGAGCGGCCCGATCAGGGTGGCGGCGTCCTGCCGCCAACTGGTGCACCAGACGGGGGCGACCAGACCCGTACTGATCACGTCCATGAGCATGAGGCCGTGGGCGGGGTTAAGCCAGATGGTGACCGGGTCGTCGGCGCCCCGGCCGGTGGGGACGACATCGTGACGGGCATGGGTGGCCGAGGTCGAGCCGTCCGCACCGGGGAAGGGTACGAGGACGCCGTCGACGTCGAGGAGGAGGTAGGGCGGGCGCATCGATTCCTCCAGGGGAAGCCGGAGCGAATGGCTGTCAGAGCCTGCGAGCGTGGATCAGCAGGGTGGTGGGCCAGTGGCCCATGCGGGAGTCGTGGAACTCCTGGGTCGAGGTGAGGCAGAAACCGGCTTGGCCGAGGTGCTTCTCCCACCGGTCGGTGGAGAACTCCCAGCGGGCGATGGGGAGCCGGGTGCGGTCGAGGAGGGTGACGTAGTCGCGGCGAGGTCGATCGTCGCCGGAGGGGCTTCGGCCGCCGCGCTGCGGGTGGGGGACGGAGAAGGCGAGCACCCGGCCGGGCGTGAGGCGCTGGGCGATGGCCGGCAGCAGGAGCTCAGGGGCGACGAGCCCTACGGCGCCGAAGACGGAGTAGATCGCGTCGAACTGTTCGTCGGAGGCTTGCAGGTAGTGCAGAGCGTGGCCGGCGACGAAGGTGAGGTTGTTCAGCCGTCCGTAGTGGGAGCGGGCGCGGCGGACCTGGAGACCGACCAGGTCGACGCCGGTGACGTGAGCCCCGTGGCGGGTAGCGAGATGGGCGGCGTTGTGGCCGGGGCCGCAGCCGAGTTCCAGGAGCCGCTTGCCACGCAGGTCGGGGCCGAGGACGTCGGCTCCGGGCCCTTGGCCGGGTCGGGTGGTCCACTCCGTCCGGGCAGGTACGGCGAGGGGTTCGGCGAGTGCGGCGGCGGTGCGCTGGAGGGCGTGTGCATGCCATGGGGAAGCCTGGGCGAGCATGTCAGATCTCCAGGAAGTGGAGGACATCGGTGAGGTGGCGGCGGACAGCCTTGACGTAGGCGGGGTCGGTGGCCGGGTTGTTGATCCAGCGGATGGACTGCTCCACGAACCACTCGACGGCCCACATTCGGTGCCAGCCCAGGGCCCAGTTCTCGGCGGTGAGCCCGCCGCGCCGGGTGAGGGCGTCGGGGGTGCCGCCGGCGGTGACGTACTGCTCCAGGAAGACGCGCAGGCGCACAGGGTGTGGGGGCTCGATGGTGCCGTGCCAGCTGGCGAGGTCGAGCAGGCCGGGGCCGGTGAAGGCACGGGCGAAGTCCAGCAGCCGCCAGCCACGCTCGCCGATGTGAAGGCTGGTGGGATGGAACTCGGAGTGCACCCAGCCGAACGGTGCCAGCGTCGCTCCGGCCGAGCGGGCGTCGGCGGCCTGAGCGATCCGGTCGAGCGCGTCCTCGACGTCGTCGGCGTCCCGCCACCGGTCGGCCTTACGCAGCCGTTCGAGATGCTCCAGCGCACGGGCCGGCAGCCTGCGCAGCCGCTCCTGGTCGAGGACCGGCAAGGGCGGAGCCGTATGGGTACCGTGCAGGACGACAGCCGCGGCGACGCCGTCCAGGTCATCGGCGTCGCGGACAGACGGCCCAAGGTCCTCCATGAGCATGCCGAGCCAGCCGTCCAGAACGGCAGAGGCGTGGACCTGAGGGACGGGAAGACCGAGAGTGTGGGCCAGGCGGAGGGCTTGGTCCTCGCTGTCGAACGGCTTCTTGGCGTACTTGAAGATGGCCGTGGCGCCGTCCGGGAAGGTCACGCGCTCAACTCCGGACATGGACCACACACGCACCTCCTCCCGTACGGCGGTGGACTGACCGGCCACGGTGAGCAGGTTGTCGAGGAGTTCGGCGCTGGGATTGGGGCTCATGGGGGCTCCGGTCGGTGGGAGGCGTCCGGGACGGGCGAGAAATGCCGCCCCGCCCCGGAGCCTGATCGGGTGGTGGGTTACGCGGCGGGGTTCACACGGTGGGCGTAGACCTGCTCGATCCAGCCCGCCTTGAACGCGGAGAGGTGGTCGCGGAAGTTCGCCATCGAGGCACCGTAGGGCGCGACCACACCGCCGGCCTGGTCCGGCACAGACTGGCAGCCGTGCACGAGTCGGCCACCGAGCGCGGCATGAGCCTTGATGGACTCGATCCGGCGGTGCTCGTTGAACCAGCCGCCGTGGTAGACCTCGTCGAGCATCCCACCCATCGCGTCGTCCAGGTCGAAGACGACTGAGGTAGCGGCGGGGAAAAACCAGCACAGGCCGACGTTGGAGATGTGGCCGTCCAGCTCGACCTTGTTGAGCGCCATGAGCGTGGCCGCCTCGCGGAGCATCCGCAGGTGGTCGGCGGTGATCTGCGGCAGGCCGAGGCCGACCAGGTGCTCCTCGCGGAAGAGGTAGGCGTACACCTCGTACGCGGTGGCCAGGACACGGGCCGCGTCGGAGGTGAACTCGCCGTGGTCCTTGATGAAGTCGAGCGCGAGCTGCTCGACCGCGCTCTCGGTCGTCTCGTCCACGCCGAGGAGCTGGGCCTTGACCAGTTCCCAGTCGGCGACGAGCCAACTGCTGGACTCGAAGAGGAAGAAGTACTCGGCCGGGTCGATGGTGATGCGTCGACCGTCGATCTGGATGCCGGGCAGGCGGCTCCAGCGCGGGTCGAACGCCTCGGGCAGCTCGGCCGTGATCGCCGTGGTGTCGATGGTGGTCACCGTGTCTCCGTCTCTGTTTGGCCGGGTCCGGGCGCAGGAATGCCCGAACCCGATTTGGGCGTACAGAACTTCGGGGAGCCGCCCGGACCAAGAGGGAGCCTGGATCACGGTCGCGCCGTTCCGGGCGGCTACTGATAAGTGAACCGGCGGTCACGCACAGTGGGTACGGTGGGAGGCAGTTGAAGCGGTATACGCGGTTTACAGCTCCGGAGCGGAGGCGATCGTGGCGGGGCAGAGAGACCCCAACTCCCGTCTGCGCGATGTCATCGATGCGGCCGACTGCACCTACGAGGCCCTCGCCAGAGACGTGCGGCGTATCGCCGCCGAGAACGGCGAAATCCTCCAGACCAACAAGTCGGCCATCTCGCACTGGGTGAACGGCACCCGCACCCCTTCGGGCCGGGTAGGTCAGTACCTGGCCGAGGCGCTGTCTCGCCGAGCGGGACGCACGATCACCCAGACCGAGATCGGCCTCCATGCCGGAGACGCCGAAGAGCGGGCGGAATCCGACCCCGTACTCGCCGTCACCGACTTAGGCCGCGCCGACGTCGAGCGCCGCCGCTTCCTCGCCATCGCGGCTTTCACCACCGCCGGCGTCGCCATGCCGCTCAGCCACGACCACGAGGCCACCGCTCGCATGCTCCGTGCCCGCACCGGCACGTCCCTGGTCGGCGGAGAGGACGTGGACGTCGTACGCCAGATCACCGCGGCTTTCAGCGCGGCCGACGAACGCCTCGGGGGCGGCCACGGCCTGACCACAGTCACCGCGTACCTCGCCGACACCGCCGCCCCCATGCTTCGGGGCCGATTCCCCAGCGAAGCCTTACGTCGGGCCGCGTTCGGCGCGGTCGCCGAACTCGCCTACCTCGCTGGCTGGAAACACCACGACCTCGGACACGAAGGCGCAGCCCAGCGCTACTACCAGGTCGGCTACCAACTCGCCTGCGAAGCTGACCCGCATGGCCACGCCGCCTGGATGATGCGCGCCCTCGCCCACCAAGCCCTCAGCCTCAAACAGCCCCACCACTGCGTCGACCTCGTCGAAGGGGCCCTCAGCCGCGGCCTTGGCCATGTAGACGGCCAGACCGAGGGGCTGCTCCACATCACCCACGCCCGAGCCTACGCAGCCGTCAACGAGCGCCTCTTGGCCGCGCGCGCCCTCCTCGCCGCCGAAGACGCCCTCCTCCGCGACGACGGCCCCCAACCCAGCTACTCCCGCGTCAGCGGCCCCGCCGCCGGCACCGTCACCAGCCACACGGCTCGTACGCTCACCGACCTCGCCGACCATATCGGCACCGAGCAGCAGCACCGGGACGCCCTCACCCGCTGGGACCCCGAGAAGTACAAGCGCGTCCATGCCCTCACCCACGCCGACCTCGGCGACAGCCTCGCCGCCCAGGCCCGCGCCGACGAAGCCGTCGCCGCCTGGACCCAAGCCTTGGTCCTCATAGAAGGCATGACCTCCGACCGCACCCGCAAGGCGATCACCTCGATCCGCTCCACCCTTGCGGTCTACCAGCGGCGCAAGGTGCCCGGCGCCGCCGATCTCGCCCGCCGCGCCCGCGAGGCGCTCGCCTAACATGCCCAACAACCCGCCCGACGAAGGGAACACCGTGGCCCAGCAGACTGACGCCCAGCCGAAGGCCCTCAAGCCGGCCCTGGAATCCATGACCCTGCTGGTCGCCGCCGTCATCGTCCACGACAAGGCCACCAACCGCGTCGTCCTCCTCCAGCGCAGCCAGAACGCCAAGTTCGCCCAGGGCATGTGGGACCTCCCCGTCGGCAAGAGCGAGCGGGGCGAACCGATCACCGAAACCGCCGTACGCGAGCTGTACGAAGAGACGGGCCTGACCGTGAAACCGGAGGCTCTGAAGGTCGCCCACATCATCCACGGAGCCTGGGGCGTCGAAGCGCCCAATGGCTTCCTCACCGTCGTCTTCGCCGCCCACGAATGGACCGGCGAACCCCAAAACCGCGAACCACGCAAGCACGCCCAGGTCCGCTGGGTCGACGCCGACGCCATCCCCAAGAAGTTCGTGGGCACCACCTCAAGCGCCCTCCACCGGTATCTCGCTGGGGGACCCGAGGTCTCGCTCGACGGCTGGCAGTAGAGACACCTACTGCCCACAGTGGCTGACGGGGGCCATCGCTGGAGCTCCCGCTTCAATGCCATGCGACCGCAGCCACCGGCCCGCTAGCAGAAAAGCGCCTCCCACGCCTTGCAGTCGTTCCGGTTACCTGTGACCGGCCAGCCGACGGCGACCACCAAGCGGGTGTCGGCGTCGATGACGACCTGGTGGTTGGTGGAGTACCGGTAGTTCTTCGACTGCTCGGCGACCGTGTGATCCCGCGTGGGGACCAGGGTGCCGTCCACGATCAGCACGGTGTCCTTCTGGAATCGCTTGCGACGCTGCAGGGCGAGCGCGGGGCTGAGGTGGTCGATGATGCGGTCGGCTGCCGACTTCGAGATCCCGAACAACGGGGCAAGCTGCCTCAGCGTCAGATTAGTCCGCCAGTACGTGGCAACCAGCTGCACCCGGTCCGCCAGCGGCAGGCTCGACGGGCGGCCCTTGCGGACCGGGTCCACACCCTCCCGCCGGAGCGCGGTGACGAGCTTGCCGAACTGCCGCGGACTCAACCCGGTGAACGGGGCTATCCAGGAGGGCTCCGACACCGTGATCACACCAGCCACGGCGAGATCATCTCACCCGTGACCAGCAGTTACGGGACAACCCTTAAAGCGTGTTGCAGAAGGCTGTGATCAGGGCATTTCCCTTGTATGCGTGGGGTGTTGAGGG
>NZ_JAERRG010000040.1 GCF_016741935.1 Streptomyces endocoffeicus
CGACGCACTCGCCGAATTCGGCAAAACCCTCTCCAAAGCCAAGATCTACCGCTGGCAACTCCCCGGCGTCGACTTCGCCGGACACTCCGGACACGTCAACACCATCAAAGACCAGCTGCACCAGGTGCTCGACGGCGTCACCGCATCCCCCGGCGAAGTCGCCTGGATGTCCACCGTCGACGCCGACTGGGCCAACCCCACCCACATCACCACCGACTACTGGTACCGCAACCTCCGCGAAACCGTCCGCTTCCACGAAGCCACCCAAGCCCTCCTCAACCACGGCTACCGCGTGTTCATCGAAATCAGCACCCACCCCGTCCTCACCACCGCCATCCAAGACACCACCGAAACCCACCCCGACCTACAAACCACCATCACCGGCACCCTCCGACGCGACGACGGCAGCCCCCACCGCTTCCTCACCCACCTCGCCGAACTCCACACCACCGGAACACCGGTGGACTGGGCGGCCCTGTTCGCCGGGTCCGGGGCCCGTAGGGTGCCGCTGCCCACGTACGCCTTCCAGCACCGGCACTACTGGCTGGAGCCTGCCAGAACACCGACGCGGGCCGAGACCGCCGACAGCTCCCTGTGGGCGGCCATCGAGGGCGGAGACGCGCAGTCCCTGGCGCGGGATCTCGAGGTGGACGCGGCGGCCCTGGGCACGGTGCTGCCCGCGCTGGCCACCTGGCGCCGCCGCAGCCGGGAGGACTCCCTCACCGACGCATGGCGGTACCGGGTCGGCTGGACCCGGGTGGCCGCCGGCGATCCACGGCTGTCGGGCCGGTGGCTGGTGCTGGTCCCGGCGGTACGGGCCGGTTCGGCGCGGGTCCGCGCGGTGCTGGACGGACTCGCCGCGCGGGGCGCGGAAGTAGTGGCCGCCGAGGTCTCCGAGAGCAGTCGGGAGGCGCTGGGCGACCAGGTCAAGTCGGCGGACGGGTGTGCCGGGGTGGTGTCCCTGCTCTCGTGGGACGACCGCGCCGACACCGAGTACGGCACGGTGTCCGTGGGCACCGCGGCCACGCTGGCGGCGGCGCAGGCGGTGCGCGACCACGGCGTCACCGCACCGCTGTGGTGTGTCACCAGTGGCGGGGTCGCGGTGGCCGGTGAGGCGGCCGACCCGGCGCAGTCGGCGGTGTGGGGATTCGGCGCCGTGCTCGGGCTCGACCACCCGGACACCTTCGGCGGCCTGATCGACCTTCCGGCCGAAGGAGCGGGTGGCGACAAGGAGTTGCCGGACGCGCTGTTCGCGGCGCTGTCCTCGCCGGAGGGAGAGGACCAGCTCGCGGTGCGCGCCGACGGACTCTTCGCCCGCCGGATGCTGCGGGACCGGGACGGCTCGGGCAGCGCCTGGAAGCCGCGTGGCACCGTGCTGGTCACGGGCGGCACCGGCGGGCTCGGTTCACACGTGGCGCGCTGGCTCGCCGCGAACGGGGCGGACCATGTGGTGCTGCTCAGCAGGCAGGGCGGTGCCGCGCCGGGTGCGGCCGAACTGGTGGCGGACCTGACGGATGTGCGGGTCACGGTCGCCGCGTGTGATGTGACCGACCGGGACGCCGTGGCCGCGGTGCTGGCGGAGGCGGAGCGCACACATCCGCTGACCGCGGTGGTGCACACCGCCGGTGCCGGGCTGCTCCCTGCTCCGGTCACCGAAGTGACCACCGAGGAGTTCGCCGCCGTGACGGGGGCGAAGGTGCGTGGCGCGCTGGTGCTGGACGAGCTCGTGGGCGACCGGGAGCTGGACGCGTTCGTGTTGTTCTCCTCCGGCGCCGGTGTCTGGGGCAGTGGCGGCCAGGCCCCGTACGCGGCGGGCAACGCCTTCCTCGACGGGCTCGCGCAGCGCCGCCGCGCCCGGGGTCTCGCGGCCACGTCGGTAGCGTGGGGCGGCTGGGGCGGCGGTCACGGGATGATCGACGCCGACGGCGGCGACCAGTGGCGTCGTATCGGCGTCCTGCCGATGGACCCGAAGCCCGCGCTGCGTGCCCTGGCGCGGGCCGTGGGCGGTGGCCCACCGAATGTGATCGTCGCCGACATCGACTGGGCGCGGTTCGTACCGGGATACACGATGGCCCGGGAGCGGCCGCTGCTGCGGCAGTTGCCCGAGGTCGCCGAGATCCTGGCGGCGGACGCGCCGGGCGGGGGCGGGTCGCGGCGCGAGACGCTCCTGGACAGCCTGGCCGAGCTGACCGGCCCGGAGCAGGAGGCGTTCCTGACCGACCTGGTACGGCGCGAGGCGGCGGCCGTGCTCGGGCATGCCGACGGTGACGCGGTGGAGCCGGAGCGCGCGTTCAAGGACACCGGGTTCGACTCGCTGACCGCGGTGGAGCTGCGCAACCGGATCAACGCGACCACCGGCCTCCAGCTCTCCGCCACGGTGGTCTTCGACTATCCGAAACCCACCACGCTGGCGAGGAAGCTGCGTACGGAACTGGTGCCCACCGCGGATGGCGAGGCCCCCGGTGCGATGGGCCGCGAGCGGGAGCTCCGGCGGGCGCTGGCCTCGGTCCCGTTGCACCGCTTCCACGAGCTCGGGGTGCTGGACGCGCTGGTGCGCCTCGCGGACTCCACGGCCGGTGAGCTGGGCGAGCTGAGTGGCCTGACCGACCTGAGCACCGCCGCCGAGGCGGACACCTCCGCGATCGCGGACCTGGACGCCGACGAACTGGTGAGCCGGGCGATGCGCGGCACGACCTTCGGAAACGACTGACGCCGCGGTTGCGGAGAGGAGTACACATGGCTGCGTCCCGGGAAGACCTGGTCAAGGCGCTGCGTAGCTCGCTGATGGACGTCGAGCGGCTGCGGCGGGAGAACGACCGGCTGATCGCCGAGTCCACCGAACCCGTGGCGATCGTGGCGATGGCGTGCCGGCTGCCGGGCGGGGTGACCGACCCGGAGTCGCTGTGGGAGCTGGTGGCCGAGGGCCGGGACGCGATCGGCCCGTTCCCCACGGACCGCGGCTGGGACCTGGAGTCACTCTTCGACTCCGATCCGGATGCCGTGGGCAAGTCCTATGTGCGCGAGGCGGGATTCCTGGAGGGTGCGGGCGGATTCGACGCCGCGTTCTTCGGGATCTCCCCGCGCGAGGCCCTGTCGCTGGACCCGCAGCAGCGGCTGCTGCTGGAGACCGCGTGGGAGACGTTCGAGCGGGCGGGGCTGGATCCGCGGTCGGTGGAGGGCCGGGACATCGCGGTGTTCGCCGGGGGCAGCGGCCAGGGGTACGGCGGCGGTCCGGGTGACGCGCCCAAGGGCCTGGAGGGCTATCTCGGGGTCGGCGCCTCCGGCAGTGTCATCTCCGGACGCGTGTCGTACACACTCGGGCTGACCGGACCCGCCGTGACCGTGGACACCGCGTGCTCCTCCTCGCTCGTGGCCACCCATCTCGCCGTACAGGCGCTGCGGTCCGGCGAATGCTCCATGGCGCTGGCCGGTGGTGTCGCCGTCATGGGCCAGCCCACCGCCTTCGTGGAGTTCTCCCGCCAGCGTGGCCTGGCGCCCGACGGGCGCTGCAAGTCGTTCGGCGAGAGCGCGGACGGCACCACCTGGTCCGAGGGTGTCGGGCTCGTGTTGCTGGAGCGGCTGTCCGACGCCCGCCGCCACGGCCACGACGTCCTGGCCGTCATCCGTGGCACCGCGGTCAACCAGGACGGCGCGAGCAACGGCCTCACCGCGCCCAACGGCCCCTCCCAGGAACGGGTGATCCGCCAGGCGCTGTCCAACGCGGGGCTGATGGTGGCCGATGTGGACACGGTCGAGGCCCACGGCACCGGCACCGCCCTCGGCGACCCGATCGAGGCCCAGGCGGTCCTGGCCACCTACGGGCAGGGGCGCACGGGGGATGAGCCGCTGTGGCTCGGCTCCCTGAAGTCCAACATCGGCCACGCGCAGGCCGCCGCCGGGATCGCCAGTGTCATCAAGACGGTCATGGCGTTACGGCACGGTCGGCTGCCGAAGACCCTCCACGCCGAAGAGCCCACCTCCAAGGTGAACTGGGCCACGGGCGCGGTGTCCCTGCTCACCGAGGGACGAGCGTGGCCGGAGACGGGACACGCACGCCGCGCGGGCATCTCCTCCTTCGGCGTCAGCGGAACGAACGCGCATGTCATCCTCGAGCAGGCCCCAGAGGAGTCCGCCGAGCGGCCGGAGGAGTCCGCCGAACCCGGTCCGGTCGCCACCGGCCACCTGGTGCCGTGGGTGCTCTCGGGCCATACGGAGGCGGCACTGCGGGCCCAGGCCGCCCGGCTGCTGACCCATGTGCGGAAGACGGCCGCCGACAGCGCGCGGGATGTGGGCTGGTCGCTGGCCACCACCCGGACCCTCCACGACCACCGCGCGGTCGTGCTGTGCGCCGATGCCGAGGAGGCCGTCGCGGGGCTGGAGGCGGTGGCGGCGGGCGCGTCCGCCCGGTCGGCGGTCACCGGGTCCGTGGCGTCCGGGAAGGTCGCGGTGCTGTTCACCGGCCAGGGCAGCCAACGCGCCGGAATGGGCCGGGAACTGCACGGCCACTATCCGGTGTTCGCGCGGGCCTTCGATGACGTATGCGCCCAGTTCGACGACCTGCGCGCTGGAGATGGCGACGGGGACGGGGACGACAAGGTCTCGCTCGCCGAGGTGGTGTTCGCCGAGGAGGGGTCGGCGAGGGCGGCGCTGCTGGACCGGACCGAGTTCACCCAGCCCGCGCTGTTCGCGCTGGAGGTGGCGCTGTTCCGGCTCGTGGAGTCGTGGGGGGTGCGCCCCGCGTATGTGCTGGGCCACTCGATCGGCGAGGTGGTCGCGGCCCATGTGGCCGGGGTCCTGTCCCTGCCGGACGCCTGCACACTGGTGCGGGCGCGCGGGCGGCTGATGCAGCGACTCGACGCGACCGGGGCGATGGTCGCGGTGGAGGCGGCCGAGGACGAGGTCGTCCCCCTGCTCGCGGGGAAGGAGCACCAGGCCTCCATCGCCGCGGTCAACGGCCCGACGTCCGTGGTCGTCTCCGGCGACGAGGACGTGGTCACGGCGGTGGCGGAGACCTTGGCGCGGCAGGGCCGCAAGACCAAGCGCCTCGTGGTCTCGCACGCGTTCCACTCCCCCCACATGGACGGGATGCTGGACGCGTTCCGCGAGGTGGTGTCGCGGCTGACCTACGCGCCTCCCCGGGTGCCCGTGGTGTCGAATCTGACCGGCGGGGTCGCGGATCCCGAGGAGCTGTGCACCCCGGAGTACTGGGTGCGGCATGTGCGGGGCGCGGTGCGGTTCCTCGACGGTGTCCGCGCGCTCGCCGACGCGGGCGTACGCACCCATCTGGAACTCGGCCCGGACGGGGTGCTGACCGCGATGGGCCAGGACTGTCTGCCGGACGCGGACGCGGTGGCGGATGCGGTCGCGGGCGCGGTGGCGGACGGGGCGTTCGTACCGTCCCTGCGTCCGGGTGTCCAGGAGGCCCAGGCGGTGCTGGCCGGTCTCGCCGGTCTGTATGTACGCGGTGTGCCGGTGGGCTGGGACGCGTTGTTCGCCGGGTCCGGCGCCCGGCGCGTCCCCCTCCCGACGTACGCCTTCCAGCATGAGCACTACTGGCTGGAGCGGGCCGCCGGGTCCGGCGATGTGGGCGCGGTGGGCCTCGGGGAGGCGGGTCATCCGCTGCTGGGCGCGGTGGTGCAGCTGCCGGAGACGGGCGGTGTGCAGCTCAGCGGGCGGCTGTCGGTACGGGCCCAGCCGTGGCTGGCCGAACACGTCATCTCCGGTGCGGTGTTGGTGCCCGGTACGGCGATGGTGGAGCTGGCGGTGCGCGCCGGGGACGAGACCGGCACCCCGGTGCTGGAGGAGCTGGTGATCGGGCAGCCGATGACGCTGCCCGCCGACACCGCCCTGAGCGTCCAGGTCGTCGTGGGCGCGGACGAGGGCGGGCGGCGCACGGTGCGGATCTACTCCCGCGCCGACGGCGGCACGGACTGGACCGAGCACGCCACCGGCACGCTCACCGCGCAGCTACCGGCGCCGCGGGACGGGGCGGCCGGCGAGTGGCCGCCCGCCGAAGCCGAGCCGATCCCGGTGGCGGACTTCTATCGCTCGCTCGTGGACGCCGGTTACGCGTACGGACCGGCGTTCCGCGGGCTCGTCGCCGCGTGGCGGCGGGACGGTGAGATCTTCGGCGATGTGGCGTTGCCGGAGGCGTACACCACGGAGGCCGAACGGTTCGGCATTCACCCGGCGTTGCTGGACGCGGCTCTGCACGCGGGCAGCTTCTGTCTGCCCTCCGATCCGGAGCGACAGGTGACCCTCCTGCCGTTCGCCTGGAACAACGTGCGTCTGCACGCGGGCGGCGCGACCGCGGTCCGGGTGCGTGTCCGGCCGGTGGGTGACGACGCGTTCGCGGTACGGCTGACCGACGGCTCGGGCCGGACGGTGGCCTCCGTGGGCTCGCTCACCCTGCGCGCGGTGGACCCGGCCCAGCTGGAGAGCGGCAAGGCCGATGACGCGCTGTGGACGGTCCGCTGGAGCGAACACGCCGTGCCGGAGGGCGGCGCGGTCTCCTGGGCTCCGCTTGGCGAAGCGGAGAGCGGTGAAAGCACCCTTCCCGATGTCCTGGTGGCCGATACGCGCGCGTGGGCGGATACGCGTGGGTGGGCCGATACGCGCGGGTGGGCCGACGACCTCACCCAGCCGCTGCCCGCACGCACCCGGGAGCTCACCGGCCGCCTGCTGGCGGAGATCCAGCGGTGGGTCGGCGACGACGCGATGGCCGGGACGCGGCTGGCCGTGGTCACCCGCGGCGCGGTCGCCGTGCACGGGGACACCGAGGTCACCGACCCGGCCGCCACCGCGGTCTGGGGCCTGGTCCGCTCGGCCCAGGCCGAACACCCGGGGCGGCTGGCCCTGGTGGACGCCGACGGCGCGTACGAGGAGCTCTCCGAGCTGCCCGCCGGTGTGTGGTCCGGGTCCGGGGACGAGCCCCAGCTCGCGGTGCGCGGTGGCGCGACGTGGGTGCCACGCCTGGCCCGGGTCGAGCCCGGCCTGCGGGTGCCCGCACAGCCGTCGTGGCATCTGGACTCGCCCGAGTACGGCACCCTGGACAACCTCGCGCTGCTGCCCGACGAGGCCGGAACCGCACCGCTGGAGGCCGGTCAGGTGCGGATCGAGGTGCGCGCCGCGGGGCTCAACTTCCGCGATGTGCTGGTGACTCTCGGCATGTATCCGGGCCGGTCGGTGATCGGCACCGAGGGCGCCGGTGTGGTGACCGAGGTCGGCCCGGACGTCGGGGATCTGGCCGTGGGCGACCGGGTGATGGGCCTGTTCTCCGGCTCGTTCGGCCCGCTGGCCACCGCCGACGCGCGCACGGTGATCCGGATGCCGGACGGCTGGTCGTTCGGCACGGCGGCCGGGGTGCCGGTGGCCTATCTGACGGCGCTGTACGCGTTGCAGGACCTCGGGAGGGTCCAGCCGGGCGAGACGGTGCTGGTGCACGCCGCCGCGGGCGGGGTGGGCATGGCCGCCGTCCAGCTCGCACAGCACTTCGGCGCCACCGTCCTGGGCACCGCCCACCCCTCCAAACACCACGCCCTGCACCGGCTCGGCGTTCCCGCCGAACGCCTCGCCTCCAGCCGCGACCTCGGCTACGCCGACACCTTTCCCACCGCCGACGTCGTCCTCAACTCCCTCACCGGCGAGCACATCGACGCCTCCCTCGGACTCCTCGGCCCCGGCGGCCGGTTCCTGGAGATGGGGAAGACCGATCTGCGGGAGCCCGGTGCGGTCGGGGCGCGACATCCAGGGGTCACCTACCGGGCGTTCGACCTCGGTGGCGAGGCCCCCGCGGAGCGGGTACGGGAGTTGCTGGGCCAGCTGGTGGAACTGTTCGAGACGGGCCGGATCGAGCCGCTGCCCGTACGGCACTGGGAGATCACCCGTGCCCCCGAGGCGTTCCGCTGGATGAGCCAGGGCCGTCACACCGGCAAGATCGTGCTCACCCTTCCCCACGCCCTGGATCCGGATGGCACGGTCCTGGTCACCGGCGGCACCGGAGCGCTCGGCGCCACCATCGCCCGACATCTCGTGGCACAGCGCGGCGTACGCCACCTGCTGCTGCTCAGCCGCCGGGGACCGGACGCCCCCGGTGCGGCCGAACTCGCCACCGAACTCACCGCACTCGGCGCCACCGTCCACATCACCGCCTGCGACGCCGCCGACCGCGACCAACTCGCCGCCACCCTCGGCACCATCCCGGCCGACCACCCCCTCACCGCCGTGGTCCACACCGCCGGAGCCCTGGACGACGGCATCCTCACCGCACTCACCCCCGACCGGCTCGACACCGTCTTCCGCCCCAAGGTCGACGCGATCACCCACCTCCACGACCTCACCCACGACAACCACGACCTGGCGGCGTTCGTGGTGTACTCGTCCGCCGCCGGAGTCCTCGGCGGGCCCGGACAGGGCAACTACTCCACCGCCAACGCCTATCTGGACGGCCTCGCCCAGTGGCGGCGGGCGCACGGGCTCCCCGCCACCTCGCTGGCGTGGGGCATGTGGGCGGAGGCCAGTGGTATGACGGCCGGGCTCGGCTCCGGCGATCTGCACCGGATGCGGCGCGGGGGCATCGTCGGGCTGTCCACCACGGAGGCACTGGGCCTGTTCGACCGGTCGGTGGCGTCCGGGCTGTCGGTGCTGGTGCCGATGAGGTTCGACTTCGCCGCCCTCGGCGCCCTCGGCGCGGAGGCCACTGAACCCCCGCCACTGCTGCGGGGTCTGGTCCGGCCGACGCGGCGTACGGCCCGGCCGGTGCCGAAGGCCGGTGAAGGCGGCCTCGTCGAGCGGCTGGCCGGGCTGTCGGTGGCCCAACAGCAGCGTGTGCTGGTCGAGTTGATCCGCGCTGAGGCCGCTTCGGTGCTCGGGTTTCCCACGGTCGACCCCATCGGGCCGGAACAGGCGTTCCGCGACATGGGATTCGACTCGCTGACCGCGGTGGAGCTGCGCAACCGCCTCAACACGGCTACCGGGCTGCGATTGCCGGCGACGCTGGTCTTCGACCACCCGAGCCCCGTGGCCACCGCCGAGTTTCTGCGCGACCAGCTGGGCGGGCGTACGGCCGAGGCCACGCCCCGGCCGGTGCGGCGCGACCGGTCCGCTCCGGACCGGGCCGAGGATCCGGTGGTCGTGGTCGGCATGGGCTGCCGCCTGCCCGGGGACGTCCGTACCCCCGAGGATCTGTGGCGGCTGATCGCCGCCGGAGACGATGCCATCGGGCCGTTCCCGCAGGACCGGGGCTGGGACCTGGCCGAGCTGTTCGACTCCGATCCGGATGCTCTGGGCAAGTCCTACGTACGCGAGGGCGGTTTCCTCAGCGACGCGGGCGGATTCGACGCCACCTTCTTCGGCATCTCCCCGCGCGAGGCCCTGTCGATGGACCCGCAACAGCGCGTACTGCTGGAGACCGCCTGGGAGACCCTGGAACGCTCCGGGATCGTTCCCACCTCACTGCGCGGACAGGAGGTCGGTGTCTTCGTCGGGGCCAGCGGCCAGGGATACGGCGCCGGTACGGGCGCGGCGCCGGAGGGCTTGGAAGGCTACCTCGGGGTGGGCGGCGCGACGAGCGTGGCGTCGGGACGGGTGTCGTACACCTTCGGGC
The DNA here is from genome assembly GCF_016741935.1 of Streptomyces endocoffeicus. Classification (GTDB taxonomy): domain Bacteria; phylum Actinomycetota; class Actinomycetes; order Streptomycetales; family Streptomycetaceae; genus Streptomyces; species Streptomyces endocoffeicus. Next base: position 9,605 of record NZ_JAERRG010000040.1, read on the forward strand.
TGACCGGTCCGGCGGTGACCGTGGACACGGCCTGCTCCTCCTCGATGGTGGCTCTCCACCTCGCCGCGCAGGCCCTGCGCTCCGGCGAATGCACGATGGCACTCGCCGGGGGCGTCGCCGTCATGGGCCAGCCCGGCGCGTTTGTCGAGTTCTCGCGCCAGCGCGGCCTCGCGTCGGACGGCCGCTGCAAGTCCTTCGGCGAGGGCGCCGACGGCACCAACTGGTCCGAGGGTGTCGGTCTGGTGCTGTTGGAACGGCTCTCGGAGGCCCGTCGCAACGGGCACGAGGTGCTGGCCGTCGTCCGTGGTACGGCGGTCAACCAGGACGGGGCCAGCAATGGCCTCACCGCGCCGAACGGGCCGTCGCAGCAGCGGGTGATACGGCAGGCACTGGCGAACGCCGGACTGTCCCCCGCGGACATCGACGCCGTCGAAGCCCACGGCACCGGCACCGCCCTGGGCGACCCCATCGAGGCCCAGGCGCTCCTGGCCACCTACGGGCAGGAGCGCCGGGGGGACGAGCCGGTATGGCTCGGATCGCTGAAGTCCAACATCGGGCACGCCCAAGCCGCCGCGGGCGTGGCCAGCGTCATCAAGATGGTGCTGGCGATACGGCAGGGCACGCTGCCGCGGTCCCTGCACATCGACGAACCCACCACGCAGGTGGACTGGACGTCCGGCGCGGTGTCCCTGCTCACCGATGCCCGCCCCTGGCCGGACACCGGCCATCCACGACGCGCCGGGATCTCGTCCTTCGGCGTCAGCGGCACCAACGCCCACCTCATCCTGGAGCAGGCGCCTCAGCCCGAACCCGTACCCGCGTCGAAGGCGGACGAGGGTACGGACACCCCTGGTCTGGTCGCCACCGGCGGCATCGCGCCCTGGGTCCTGTCGGCCAAGTCCCCGGCAGCCCTGCGGGCTCAGGCCCATCGCCTGCTGGGCCACCTGGAATCCGGCGTGGACGCACGCCCGGTGGACATCGGTTGGTCACTCGCCACCACCCGCACCCTCCACGACCACCGTGCCGTCATCATCACCGGCACCGACGCGGATAGCGATGAAGCCACGGCGGCTCTCACCGCCCTCGCGACCGGACAACCCCACCCCCGCCTCACCACCGGGCACGCCACCACCCACGGCAAGACGGTCTTCGTCTTCCCCGGCCAAGGCGCCCAATGGGTGGGGATGGGAGCCCAACTGCTCCAGACGTTCCCCGTCTTCGCCGAACGCCTCCACGAATGCGCCGCGGCCCTGGCCCCGTACACCGACTGGTCACTCATCGACGTCATCACCGGCGCACCCCACGCGCCTTCGCTCGAGCGCGTCGATGTCGTCCAGCCCGCCACCTTCGCCGTCGTCGTCTCCCTCGCCACCCTCTGGCAATCCGCAGGCATCCACCCGGATGCCGTCATCGGCCACTCCCAAGGCGAAATCGCCGCCGCCTGCGTCGCCGGACACCTCACCCTCCCCACCGCAGCCAAAATCGTCACCCTCCGCAGCCAGACCATCGCCCACCACCTCGCCGGACACGGCGGCATGATGTCCCTCGCCGCCCCCGCCGACACCATCAACCTCACCAACTGGCAGGGCAAACTCTGGATCGCCGCCCACAACGGCCCCAACGCCACCGTCATCGCAGGCGACACCGACGCCCTCCACCAGCTGCACACCCACTACACCGAGCAAGGCACCAGGGCCCGGATCATCCCCGTCGACTACGCCTCCCACACCGGACACGTCGACACCATCAAAGACCAGCTACACGAAGTACTCCACGACGTCACCACCCAACCGGGCGCCATCCCCTGGCTCTCCACGGTCGACGGCCAGTGGGTCGAACCCGACACCCTCGACAGCGGCTACTGGTTCCGCAACCTCCGCCAAACCGTGCGGTTCGAGCACACCATCCGCACCCTCGCCGACGACGGCTACCGCACCTTCATCGAAGTCAGCCCCCACCCCGTCCTCACCACCGCCATCCAAGAAACCCTCGAAACCACCAACACCCGCAACGCCACCGTCACCGGCACCCTCCGCCGCGACGACGACACCCCCACCCGATTCCTCACCCACCTCGCCGAACTGTCCACCAGGGGAACACCAATGGACTGGCCCACCGCGTACACCGGATCACAACCCGCCCACATCCCGCTCCCCACCTACCCCTTCGAACACGAGACGTTCTGGCTGGACCGTGGCGGTCCGGGCGACGTCCGTGCCGTGGGGCTGGAGGACACCGGCCATCCGCTGGTCGGGGCCGTGGTGAGCGTGCCCGACACCGGAGGTGTGCTGCTCACCGGACGTCTCTCCCTGCGCAGCCACCCCTGGCTGGCCGACCACGCCGTCTCCGGCACCGTCCTGCTCCCCGGTACGGCCATGGTCGAGCTGGCGGTGCGCGCCGGGGACGAGGCGGACACCCCCACCCTGGAGGAGCTGGTCATCAGCCGGCCGATGACGGTGCCGGACGAGGGCACGCTGCACGTCCAGGTGCTCGTCGGCGGCGAGGACCGCGGGCGCCGCAAGGTGGGGGTCTACTCCCGCCCGGAGGGCATACGGCAGTGGACCGAGCACGCCACCGGCACCCTGTCCGGAGGGGCCACCGGCACCCTGTCCGGAGGGGCCACCGGCACCCTGTCCGGAGGGGCTACCGGCACCCTGATCGCAGGGGCCACGGCCGCGCCGCCCGAGGCCGCTCAGCCGTGGCCGCCCGAGGGCTCGGAGCCGGTCGCCCTCGAGGGGTTCTACGAGCACCTGGCCGAGGTCGGGTACGAGTACGGCCCGGCGTTCCGCGGGCTGAGGGCGGTGTGGAAGCGGGACGACGAGGTGTTCGCCGAGGTGTCCGTGCCGGAGGAGCAGACCGGGGTGGCCGGGCAGTTCGGCATCCATCCGGCGTTGCTGGACGCCACCCTGCACGCCGGGAACTTCTGCTTCCAGTCCGATGGTGAGCGGCCCACGATGCTGCCGTTCGCATGGGCCGATGTGCGGCTCCACGCCGTGGGCGCCACCGCCGTGCGGGTGCGGGCGACGGTGTCCGACGGGGACGGGCTGTGCGTACGGATCACCGACCCGCAGGGCGTTCCGGTGGCCACGATCGGCTCCCTCCAGCTCCGGGAGACCACACCCGACCAGTTGCGCGCCCTGTCCGCCGCATCGGGCGGCAATGCCCTGTGGGCGGTCGCCTGGGCCGAGTGCGGGCTCGGCGCCGCGGAAGCGCGGTGGGCCACGCTCGGGGAGAGCCGGCTCCCGGATTCCCCGCCGGGCCATGCCGATGTCTCAGCGGTCGCGGAGGCCGTGGAGAGCGCGGAGGCCGGAGAGCGGCCCGCCGTGTTCGTCGCCGACGTGTCCGCCTGGGTGCCGGAGAAGACCGGGCCCATCGACCGTACGCACGCGCTCTGCGCCCGGGTCCTGGATCTGCTGCGGCAGTGGGTGGACCGGCCCGAACTCGCGGACACCCGCCTGGTCGTCCTCACCCACGGCGCCATGGCCGTCCACGACACCGCCGAGGTCACCGACCCGGCCGCGGCCGCCGTCTGGGGCCTGGTCCGCTCGGCCCAGTCCGAGCACCCCGGCCGTATCCAGCTCATCGACACCGACGACCACTCCCACCAGGCCCTGCCCACCGCACTCGCCGCCCCCGAGGCCCAACTCGCCCTCCGCGACGCCACCGCCTACACCCCCCATCTGACGCCCGCACCCGCCACCACACCCGAGCCCCTCGCCCTCGATCCCGAGGGCACCGTCCTCATCACCGGCGGCACCGGCACCCTGGGCGCCCTCACCGCCCGCCACCTCATCACCCACCACGGCGCCCGGCACCTGGTGCTCACCAGCCGTCAAGGGCCCGACGCCCCCGGTGCGACCGAACTCGCCACCGAACTCACCCAACTCGGCGCCACCGTCCACATCACCGCCTGCGACACCGCCGACCGCGACCAACTCACCACCACCCTCGCCGACATCGACGCCGACCACCCCCTCACCGCCGTCATCCACACCGCCGGAACCCTCGACGACGCGCTGCTCACCGACCTCACCCCGCAGCGCCTCGACACCGTCTTCCGCCCCAAGGTCGACGCCCTCACCCATCTCCACGACCTCACCCACGACCTCGACCTCTCGGCGTTCGTCGTCTACTCCTCCGCCACCGGCACCCTCGGCACCCCCGGCCAGGCCAACTACGCCGCCGCCAACACCTACGCCGACGCCCTCGCCCACCAACGCCACGCCGCCGGGCTCCCCGCCACCTCACTCGCCTGGGGCCTGTGGGAAACCACCAGCGCCCTCACCGCGGGCATGACCACCACCCAGCAGCAACGCACCCGTGGCAGCGGTGTCGTCCCCCTGACCGACGCCGACGGCATGCGCCTCCTCGACACCGCGCTCGCCACCCCTCACCCCCATCTCGTCCCCCTCAAACTCGACCTCACCGCCCTCCAGAACAACACCAGCCCGGACGCACTCCCGCCCCTGCTGCGCACCCTCATACGCGGCCATCACCGCCCCACCGCCCACACCACGGCCCAGCCCGAGGACGACGCCCCGTCCCTCACCGAGCAGCTGGCCACCCTTGACCCGACCCAGCGGCACCAGCGGCTCACCGAACTCGTCCGCGCCGAAGCCGCGGCCGTCCTCGGACACCCCACCCCGGACGCGGTGGGGCCGGACGACGCCCTCTTCGAGATCGGGTTCGACTCGCTGACCGCGGTGGAACTGCGCAACCGCCTCAACACGGCCACCGGCCTCCAGCTCGCGGCGGCGATGCTGTTCGACTACCCCACCCCGTCGATGGCCGCCGAGCACCTCCAGGACCAGCTCGCGCTGGACGCGGCCACCACGGACACGGACGTGGCGGCCCGGGAAGCGGCGGAAGACGACGACCAGAGCACGGAGAGGTGACACAGAGCATGTTCGACGTGGCGAAGTATCTGCGGCGCATCGGGGTGGAGGGGACGCCCCCACCGACCCTCGAAACCCTCCGGCATCTGCACAAACGGCATCTCATGGCGGTCCCGTACGACAACTCCACGGCCCCCGACCGGCTCCCGGCCTCACGGCACCTGACGAACGTCCCGCTGGACCTGGTCTTCGAGCATGTGGTGACCGAGGGCCATGGCGGAGTGTGCTACGAGCTCAACCGGCTGTTCCACACGCTGCTGGCGGAGCTCGGCTACGACGTGCGCATGGTGGCGGCGGCGGTGCGGCAGGCGAACGGCACGTTCGGCCCGGAGCGGGAGCACACCTTCGACCTGGTTCACCTCGATGGCCGGACCCACCTCGTGGACGTCGGCTTCCCCGGGCCGAACTATTCGGAGCCGCTGTACCTGTCCGAGGAGGAGCAGCACCAGTACGGCTGCTCGTACCGCGTGACCGAACACGAGGGCTACCGGGTGGTGGAACGGCGGCCCAAGGAGAGCGATTGGCAGCCGGTGTACCGGTTCCGGCCGGAGCTGGCCGACCCGTCCGGCTGGGACGCGGTGCGGCTGGACAGCCTGGACGACTACGCACAGGATTCGGTGCTCGCCGGAACCACCTTCCGCAGCCGGGCCACCGACAACGGAAAGATCGTGCTGATCGGCAGGCGCTACTTCACCGTCGAGGACGGCGTCGAGCGCACCAAGGTGCTGGTGAAGACGGACGAATTCCAGAACGTGGTCGATCTGATCCTGGCGGGCGCGTGAGCGGGAAGGAGGCGGCGGTGGACACCGCGCGAGAAACGGACGGCCTGGAAACCGAGGTGCTGATCGTCGGCTATGGACCGGTGGGCCAGCTGCTGTCGGTCCTGCTGGCCCAGCGCGGCCGGCGGGTGACGGTGGTGGAGCGCTGGCCGGAGCCGTACCGGCATCCCCGGGCGGTCGGGTTCGACAGTGAGGCCGCACGGATCCTGGCCTCGGCCGGGATCGGCGACTCGCTCGACAAGTTCACCGAACCCGCGCGGGACCACGCCTGGCAGAACACCAAGGGCGAGACGCTGATCGACCACGAGGTGGCCGACCGGGGCCACTGCACCTGGCCGGAGGCACTGTCGGCGTATCAACCGGCCTTGGAGTCCGCGCTGATCGAGCACGGGGCGACGCTGCCGCCGCTGCGGATCCTGCGCGGATACGAGGCGGTGGGACTCGCGGACGACGGCGACCATGTGACCTTGACCGTGGTGGGTCCGGACGGGGAGAAGACGGACCTCACCGCGCTGTGGGTGGTCGGCTGCGACGGCGCGAACAGCCTGGTGCGGACGGGTGTCGGCACCACCGTGACGGACCTCGACTTCTCGTACGACTGGCTGATCTGCGATGTGCGGTTGCACGAGCACCGCGAGTTCCGGCCGAACAACCTGGAGATCTGCGACCCGGCGCGCCCCCGGACGGCGGTGTCCGCGGGCCCCGGCCACCGGCGGTACGAGTTCATGCGGGTGCCCGCGGACGACCCCGAGCGCTTCGGCACCGTGGAGAGCGCATGGGAGCTGCTGCGGCTGTTCGATGTGACGCCCGACAACGGCGTCCTGGACCGGCACGCGGTCTACACCTTCCAGGCCCGCTGGGCGGAGCGCTGGCGGGCCGGAAGAATGCTGCTGGCCGGGGACTCGGCACACCTGATGCCGCCGTTCGCCGGGCAGGGCATGTGCTCCGGATTCCGTGACGCGGCCAATCTGGCCTGGAAGCTGGACCTGGTCCTGGGCGGGCACGCGGCACCGACGCTGCTGGACACCTACACCACCGAGCGGCGGGCACACGTGCGGCACGCGGTCGAGATGTCGGTGGGCCTGGGCCGGGTGGTGTGCATGGCGGACCCGGCCGCGGCGGCGGACCGTGACGCGGCGATGCTGGCCGCGCGCAAACGCAACATCGGCCCGAGCGCCGCCCGCCGCTCCGTGGTGAAGCCGCTCGTGGACGGGTTGCTGCGGCAGGACGGTCAGGGCCGCCCGGCACCGTACGCCGGCCAGGCGGGCCCCCAGTGGCGAGTGCACCGGGCGGGGACCACCGGCCTCTTCGACGACGTGGTGGGCACCGGTTTCGTGCTCCTCCACGCCGAGGACGTGGTCCCGACGCTGGACGCCCGACACCTGAAGTTCCTCGACAGCATCGGCACCCGGCTGGTGCGCCTGGTCCCCGCGGACACGCCCACGACCGACCTGGGCCCACGCGACGCGCTGGACGTGGAGGGCCGGTACCTGCCCTATCTGTCGGAGATGGACGCGCTGGCGGTGCTGGTACGCCCGGACTTCTACCTCTTCGGCATCGCGAAGGACGAAGCCGAACTCCACTCCCTCGTGGAGGACCTGGCCACCCGGCTGAGCCCGTCCCCCGCCCCGTCGTAAGCCCCCCGCCCGCACACGACTGGTCCCTTCCCCCGAGTGCCGTGGGGGAAGGGACCAGTTGGTTTCGCGCCCTGAAGGGTGCACTCCCAGCGGAGCGATTAGGTGTCCGAGGTGACGCTCTCCCCCGTCCGTGCCGCGGCCGCTCGGCGGCGTTCATCGCCCGCCTTGACCAGGGCGTATCTGATGGCCAGGGCCGCCGCGTTGACCGCGTGCAGCGCCTCCTGGGCGCCGGTGTCCGGGTGTTCCTGGCCGGTGGCGGCGGCCGAGGTGCACTGGGCGGCCTCCAGGCAGGCCACGCACGCCTCCACGAGGGCGTCCGGGCGGGTGCCGGAGGATCGGCCCAGTTTCGTCAGCAGCCGGGTGATCTCCCGGTGCGCTTCCGTGATCGGGTCCGCCGCCATCGGGTCAGCGCCCCCGCGTACCGTCGTCGGCCGACGGCCCGATGTCCCCGGCCGGGACCAGGGTGAGGAACCGCTGCTCCCACAGGGCGAACACCTCGGTGGCCAGTGTCTCCGACAGCCCGCCCGCGACGGTCTTGGCCAGGTCCCCGAGCGTGCTGGTGCCGTCCACCGCGCCGAGCAGTTCGTACAGCTCGGGCGACACCTTCGCGGTCGGGCCGCCGTCGTAGTCGAGGGAGATCTCGTGGGTCTTCGCTCCCGCCGAGGCGTCCGGACCGGCGGTCCCGCGCTCGGCCAGCCGGGTCACCGGGCGGAACCGCGGCACCAGGGCGCCCAGGTCGGGCGAGGGTTTGGCGCGCACCAGGCAGTCCTCCACCACCAGGGCGTCCAGGTCGGTGGTGAGGAAGCTGGTCACCACGTCGTCGAGGGTCTGCACGATGGGTTCGGCGTTGTTGTTGAAGGAGGTGTTCAGGAGCACCGGGGTGCCGGTGAGTTCGCCGAACCGCCGCACCAGGCGGTGGAACCGCTCGCCCGACTCGGCCGATACGACCTGCACCCGGGCGGTGCCGTCCACGTGGGTGACCGCGCCGAGTTCCGTACGGCGCTCCGGCAGCACCGGCACCACGAAGGACATGAACTCGTGGTGGCCCTCCGCGCCGGAGAGGTCGAAGTAGTCGGGGGCGGCTTCGGCGGTGACGACGGGGGCGAACGGGCGGAAGCCCTCGCGCTTCTTGACCATCGCGTTGATGCGGGTGCGGTTCTCCTCGGGGCGCGCGTCCGCGACGATGCTGCGGTGGCCCAGGGCGCGGGGGCCGAACTCGGACCGGCCGTGTGCCCAGCCGAGCACCTCTCCCCCGGCGAGGAGTCCGGCCGCGGTTTCCACGGCGTCGTCGGGGACTTCCACATCGATCAGGGGCGCCCAGTCGGCCAGCCGGGCCCTGATCCGCGCCCGGTCGCCCAGCGCCGGGCCGAGGCTCGCGCTGAGCAGCCGCTTCCCCGGCCGCTGGAGGGTACCGAGGCTCGCCGCCGCGGCGTAGGCGGCGCCCTCGCCCGCGCCCGCGTCATGCGAGGCGGGGTGCACGAACACCTCGTCGAACAGCCCGGATTTGAGGATCAGGCCGTTGAGGCTGGAGTTGTGGGCGACGCCGCCGCCGAAGCACAGGCGCGGCAGGCCACTGGTCTTGGCCCAGTGCTGGAGGATGTGCAGCACGATCTTCTCGACCGTCTCCTGGAGCGCGGCGGCGAAGTCGCGGTGTGCCTGGGTGAACGGCTCGCCCTTGCGGCGCGGCCGGAAGCCCTCGGCGTAGAACAGCGGGCTGACCAGGTTCGGCACCATGATGTTGCCGTGCAGCTCGTACTCGCCGTTGTCGCGGAGGGTGTAGAGCTTGGCGAAGGTGTCGCGGTAGGTCTCGGGGTCGCCCCAGGGGGCCAGGCCCATCACCTTGTACTCGTCGCCGAAGCCGTAGCCGAGGAGGTAGGTGGCGTTCAGGTAGAGCCCGCCCAGCGACTTGGGCACGGGGTAGTCGGCCAGCTTCTCCAGATGGGTGCCCTCGGCGCGGTAGACGGTGCCGGAGTGCAGTTCGCCGCGGCCGTCCAGCACCAGAACGAGGGCCGAGTCCATGCCGGAGTGCAGATACGAGGAGTACGCGTGTGCCTCGTGGTGCGGTACGTACACCAGCTTCTCGTCCGGCAGGTCCCAGTCCAGGCCCTCCTTCAGCCGCTCCCGGATCAGCTCCCGGGAGTAGCGCAGCGGCACCCGCGGATATTCGGTGTAGAGGTGGTTGAGGACGGTGTCGATGTGGTTCTCGGGAAAGTAGTAGCCCACCGCGTCGACGTCCTCGGGCCGCGCACCGGCCAGGGCCAGGCATTCACGGACCGCGTTGAGGGGAAACTTCGTCGTCTTTTTGATCCGGTTGAGCCGCTCCTCCTCCACCGCGGCCACGAGTTCGCCGTCGCGGATCAAAGAAGCCGCCGAGTCGTGGAAAAACACCTCGCCCAGCTGCGGCACCACATCGGTGTCCGCGGCGGAGAAGTTGCCGTTGAGCCCGAGCACAAGCACAGTGATCACCCAAACCAGTCAGAGGCGAACGCGAGGATCCGGGGCGGAAGGGCGCCCGGTCAGCGGGGGTGCGGCAGCGCCGCGTCGGCGAGCTCAGGCGCCGTCAGCCGCAGCGTCGTCGGGGCCGGCTGGAACGCGGGGGTGAGGTGGAGGCGTTCGACCCCCTCCTCGCCGGGGACCGCGAGGGCGGCGGTGCACCCGCAGGTGGTGTCGGCGAACCCGGCGAAGCGGTAGGCGACCTCCATCATCCGGTTGCGGTCGGTGCGCCGGAAGTCGGCGGTCAGGTGCGCCCCGGCCCGCGCCGCCTGGTCGGCCAGCCAGTTCAGCACGGTGGACCCGGCGCCGTAGGAGACCACGCGGCAGGAGGTGGCGAGCAGTTTCAGATGCCACACCTTCGGGTGCCGCTCCAGCAGCACGATGCCGACGGCCCCGTGCGGGCCGAACCGGTCGGCCATCGTGATGACCAGCACCTCATGGGCGGGGTCGGTGAGCAGTCCGCGCAGTACGGAGTCGGAGTAGTGCACCCCGGTGGCGTTCATCTGGCTGGTGCGCAGGGTCAGTTCCTCGACCCGGGACAGCTCCCGCTCGGTGGCGCGGGCGATGGCCATCCGGATGTCCAGGGTGCGCAGGAACTCCTCGTCGGGGCCGCTGTACCCGGCCCGCTCGGCGTCCCGGCGGAAACCCGACTGGTACATGGTCCGGCGCTGCCGCGAGTCCACGGTGACCACGGCGGGGCTGAACTCGGGCAGCCCGGTGAGCCCGGCCACGTCCTCGGCCGGATAGCAGCGCACCTCCGGGAGCCGGTAGGCGACCTCGGCGCGTTCGGCGGGCTGGTCGTCCACGAAGGCCATGGCGCGGTGGGCGAAGTTCAGCCGTTCCGCGATGGCGCGCACCGCCTCCGACTTGGGCCCCCAGCCGATGTGCGGCAGGACGAAGTACTCGGCGAGGCCCAGCGCCTCCAGGCGCGCCCAGGCGTGGTCGTGGTCGTTCTTGCTGGCGACCGACTGGAGGATGCCACGTCCGTCGAGCGTGGTGATGACGTCGCGCACCCACTCGAAAGGCGGCACCTCGCCGTCCTCGAGCAGGGTGCCGCGCCACAGGGTGTTGTCCAGGTCCCAGACGAGACATTTGACGGCCGTCGGCGGCTCGCTCCCGCTCACGGGCTTCCCCTCCGTCATGCTTGCACCTTCCTCCGCGTGTGCCGGCCCGGCTTCCGGGTGTGCTGGGCCAGGATGAGCTGGCAGATCTCGCTGGTGCCCTCGATGACTTCCATCAGCTTCGCGTCGCGGTACGCCCGGGCCACCACATGGCCGTCGGAGGCCGCGACGGACGCCAGGAGCTGTACGGCGCGGGCCGCGCCCTCGGCCGCCTCGCGCGAGGCCACGTACTTCGCGTGCACCGCGTCCACCGCCATATCGGGCGAGCCGGTGTCCCAGGAGGCGCTGGCGTGTTCGCAGGCCCGGGTGGCGTGCCGCTCCGCGACATACAGCTCGGCCAGGTGCCGGGCGACCAACTGGTGCTCGGCGAGTACCCGGCCGGACTGCTCCCGGGTGGCGGTGTGCGCGGCGGCGGCGTCCAGGCACGCGCGCAGGATGCCGACACACCCCCACGCCACGGACATCCGCCCGTAGGTGAGCGCGGCGGTGGTCGCGAGGGGCAGCGGCAGCCCGGTGCCACCGAGTACGTGATCGGCGGGCACCCGGACCGCGTCCAGGGTGATGTCCGCGTGGCCCGCGGCACGGCAGCCCAGCGGGTTCGCCACCCGTGTGATGCGGACTCCGGGGGCCTGTGCGGGTACGACCACGGCCGTGGCGCCGCCCCGGTACGTGCCGAACACCACCAGCAGATCGGCGTAGTGGGCGGCGGTGATCCACACCTTCCGCCCGGTGACGACCACCTGTGCGCCGTCGTCGGCGATCTCGGTCTCCATCGCCGACAGGTCGCTGCCCGCCCCGGGCTCGCTGAACGCGACCGCCGCGAGGTCGCCGGAGGTCAGCCGGGGCAGGAAGGTGTCCCACTGCTCCGCGCCGCCCAGCCTCCGTACGGTCCACGCCGCCATGCCCTGCGAGGTCATCACGCTGCGCAGGGAGCTGCACCGGGCGCCGACCCGCGCGGTGAGCTCCCCGTTTGTCCGGCTGTCCAGTCCGGTGCCGCCGTGCTCGGGGCCGACCTGTGCGCACAGCACTCCGGAGGCGCCGAGTTTGACCAGCAGGTCGCGGGGCAGCTCCCCGGCCAGGTCCCAGGCGTCGGCCCGGTCCCCGATCAACCCGCTGACCAGCTCCGCGTGGCTGGTGGCGGCGTCGGTCACGGCTGCGCCTCGCGCAGGCGCAGGACCATCGTGGTCATCGCGTTCACCGTGCGGAAGTTGTCCAGCGCCAGGTCGGGGCCGGTGATCACCACGTCGAAGGTCGACTCCAGGTGCACGACCAGTTCCATGGCGAACATCGAGGACACGGCACCGCTGCCGAACAGATCGGTGTCCGGGTCCCAGGTCTGCTTGGTGCGCTGTTCGAGGAACTGCTGCACCTCCCGCGCCACCGTCTCGGCGGTGTGGCTGTCCGGCTTCGATGAGATGGTCACGCCAGTTCCTTCCCGTATGCGTAGAACCCACGGCCCGACTTGCGGCCCAAGTGGCCGTCGCGGACCTTCTCCAGCAGCAATTCGCTCGGCGCGCACCGGGAGTCTCCGGTGCGCGTCTGCAGCACGCGCAGCGAGTCGGCGAGGTTGTCCAGGCCGATCAGGTCCGCGGTGCGCAGCGGCCCGGTGCGGTGGCCGAGGCACTCCCGCATGAGGTCGTCCACGGCCTCCACCGTCGCGGTGCCCTCCTGCACCACCCGGATCGCGTCGTTGATCATCGGGTGCAGCACCCGGCTGGTGACGAACCCCGGCCCGTCGCCGACGACGACCGGCTTGCGCTCCAGCGCCCGCAGCAGATCCGTCACGGCGGTCATCACCGCTTCCCCCGTGCGGGGGCCGCGGATCACCTCCACCGTGGGGATCAGATAGGGCGGGTTCATGAAGTGGGTGCCGACCAGCCGCGCCGGATCGGCGATGAAACCGGCCAGTTCGTCGATCGGGATGGAGGAGGTGTTCGAGATCAGCGGCACCTGGGCTCCGGTGAGCCCGGCGACCGCCTCGAGCACCTTGGCCTTGGTGGGGGTGTCCTCGGTGACGGCCTCCACCACGGCGGTGGCGTCCCGGCCGTCGGCCGGGGACGCGGTGACCGTCAGCTCGCCCCGCGGCCGGTCGGCCGGCAGGGCTCCCATCAGCTGGGCCATGCGGAGCCGTTCGGTGACCGCGGCCGGCGCCCGGCCGGCCCTGGCCTCGTCCACCTCGACGACCGTCACCGGGATTCCGTGGCCGACGGCGAGCGAGGTGATTCCCAGTCCCATCGTTCCTGCGCCCAGCACCATGAGCCGCGGCGCTTCCGCATGTCCGCTCATTCATCGCCTCCGCAGCGCGTTGTGAACAACGTGCCGACCATGACACGCGCTTCCGCGTTCACGATATTGTCCGGGCGATCGCGCAAATCCCCTAAGGATCCCCCCTAGACCCCCCTCAGCCCGGAATATGAGTTCCGGTATTACGGCAGACGCCATTGCGCGGCGCGTCGGCGGATTCTTAGCATCGGTCGCATTGACTTTCCCTTTCACCTTTGCGGGGTGCGGCAATCCGATGGCTCAGCAAGTCGATGTGACCGAAGAAATTCTCGGCTATGTACGGGAACTGTCCCTGCGCGATGACGAGATCCTGGCCGGGCTGCGAGCGGAGACCGCCGGTCTGCCGGCCGCGCAGGCCATGCAGGTGATGCCCGAGGAGGGCCAGCTCCTGGGGCTGCTGGTGCGGCTCGTGGGCGCCCGTTCGGTGCTGGAGATCGGCACCTTCACCGGATACAGCACACTGTGCATGGCGCGGGCGCTGCCCGCCGATGGCACGCTGATCACCTGCGACATCACGCCGAAGTGGCCGGGGCTCGGCCGCCCGTTCTGGGAGCGCGCCGACGTGGCGGACCGCATCGATGTGCGCATCGGTGACGCGAAGGACACACTGGCCGGACTGCGGCGGGAGGGCCGGGAGTTCGACCTGGTCTTCATCGACGCGGACAAGACCGGATACGCCCACTACTACGAGGAGTCGCTGGCGCTGCTCCGGCGCGGCGGGCTCATCGTCCTGGACAACACCCTCTTCTTCGGCCGGGTGATCGACCCGGCCGCGCAGGACGCCGACACCGCCGCCCTGCGCGAGGTGAACAAACTCCTCCGGGAGGACACGCGCGTCGAGATCAGCATGCTCACCGTGGGTGATGGCGTCACGCTCGCGGTCAAGCGCTGACACCGCGCCCCCACGACGGCCGGTCTCCGGGGTCCTCCCGGGGACCGGCCGCCCGCTGTCACGCCAACTCCATGCGGTCGGCGTAGAGTTCGGTGGGCAGTTGCTCCCGGTGCCTGATGTCCAGCTTGCGGAACACCCGGGTCAGATGCTGCTCCACGGTGCTGGCCGTCACGTACAGCTTCCCGGCGATCTCCCGGTTGGTGTAGCCCATGGCGGCCAGCGACGCGACACGCCGTTCGGAGTGCGTCAACCGCTCGATCCCGGTGTCCGACTTCGGCATCAGCGCCGAGGCCTGGGACGGGTCGTCCGCCGGCAGCCACTCCTCGTACAGCGACGCCGCGTCGCACATCTTCGCCACGTGCCAGGCCCGGCGCATGGTCCGGCGGGCCTGCTTCTTCTCGCCCAGCGCGTGGTACGCCTGGCTGAGGTCCCACAGCGTACGGGCCAGCTCGTACTTGTCCTCCTGCTCGGTGAACAGCCCCACCGCCTCGTTGAGCAACTGCGGCCGCCGCTTGGCCGAACTGGTGGCCGCCAGGAGGCGCAGCGACTGCCCGCGGGCCCTGGCCCCGTCCGTGTGCGGACGGCTGAGCTGCTGGTAGACCAGGATCCGGGCCTGGTCGTGGTTGCCCTGTGCGAGCCATGCCTCCGCCGCCCCGATCCGCCACGGCACCGGGTCGCAGCCGCTGCTCAGCCCCCAGTCGGTGAGCAGCTCGCCGCACAGCAGGAAGTCCGCGAGCGCCGCCTGGTGGCGGTTGGCCGCGAGGAAGTAGTGGCCGCGGGCGTACAGGTAGTGCAGCCCGTAGGAGCTCTTGAACATGGCGTTGGGCACGGTCTGCGCGACATGGAACCCCGCCTCCTCATACCGGCCCATCCGGGTGCACGCCAGGATGAGGGAGCCGAGCGGCAGCCCGATCGCCACGCCCCACGCACCGGGGGTGGCATGGGTGAGGGCGGCCCGCGCCCGCTCCGCGGCCTCGGCGAGGTCACCGCGGCGCAGCGCGATCTCCGACCTGGCCGCCGCCAGCACCGCCTGCCGCATGGGGACGTGCGGTCCCCCGCCGGTCTCCCCGAGCGCGCCCTCGCACCAGGCGGACGCCAGGTCGATCCGGCCGCCGTAGACCAGCGCGAGCAGGGCGAACAGCCCCGCCTGCTCCTGGCATGCCGGGTCGTGGCCGAGCTGCAGTTCGCGCAGTACCTCCTCGGCGCGCCGTACGGTGTCATGGGTCTGCCCGCCGGTGAGCACGTCCGCCAGCACGGTGCCGGCCCGGGGCCACACCGCCGCCCGCGTGGCCGCTGAGCCACCGTGGTGCGCCGGGGCGGTCCGCCGTTCGGCCAGCCAGGGGTAGGTGCAGGTGAGCGCCGCCTCGATGGCGTGCAGTTGGTCCGTGGCCGCGGGGTCTTCGCGCAGATGGGCGAGCAGCCCCTCCACATCGGCCAGACCGCCCTTCCACAGGAGTTGCATGAGGAGGGTGACGCTGTCGGGGAGGCCGAGCCGGCCGGCCCGGACGGCGCCGTAGAGCGGTGTGTGGTGCCGGGTGGCGGTGGAGGGGTTGATCTTCCATTCCGCCTCGGCGAGTTTGGCCCGCAGGGCGGCGCGCCGCTCTTCATGCGGACACTGCTCGAAGGACTGCTCCAGCAAGTCGACGGCGATGGACGGCTCTTCGCCCACCGCCACCTGCTCGGCCACCTCCAGCAGCACCTCCGCGGGCCACGAATCGGGGATCTGCCCGGCCCGCACCAGATGGCGGGCGATCGTGGTGGCGGGCCTGCCCTGGTCGTGCAGCAGCCGCGCGGCCCGCTGGTGCAGGGTCCTGCGCGCCCGCGCCGGCATGTCGTTGAGCACGCCGAGCCGCGCCGTCTCGTGCCGGAACGCGCCCTCGTCCATCAGCCCGGCCCCGGTCAGCGCCGCCAGCACCTGGCTGATGGGCTCGGGCTCATGTCCGGTCAGCCAGGCGAGGTCGGCAGCGGGTAAGGAGGCGCCCACCACGGCCAGCGCGCGCACCACGTCCAGGAAGATCGGCTCATTGCGGTGCAGACAGCTCAGGAAGGACTGGCCGTAGCCCGTCTGGCGGGGCTCGCCGTGCTCGCGGTAGTCGGACAGCAAGGTGTGCAGCAACAGCCGGTTGCCACCGGTGGCGGCGTAGACGTCGCCGGTGCGGTGGCCCGCGGTCTCCCCCAACTCGGCCACGACCACATCGGCCACCTGACCGGGGGTGAGCGGGCCCAGGCCGATGCGGTGCAGGCTCTGGGAGCGCAGCAGTTCGTAGCGGAGCGGCAGGGACGGCGCGGGCAGGCTCAGGTCGTCGGTGAACACGGCCGCGATCCGTGCCGAGTCCAGGCGGCGCACCAGCTGGAGGAGGAAGTGCGCGGAGGCCGGGTCGCTGTGCCGCACATCGTCCACGGCGAGCAGCAGCGGCGTGTGCTCCGCATGGTCGATCAGCGCGGTGCACAGCCGATGGCACAGCCGGGCGACCTCGGCCTCGTCCGCCGGATCGCTGGTCCCGTGGAGGATGGCCGACAGCCCCGGCACCTCGGGCGGCCCGCCCGGTGACTTCCAGACCCCGCGGGCCAGTTGGGATACGACGCCGAACGGGAGGTCCCGCTCGCTGGGGGAACACGTCGCCGTGACGGCGAGCCGGCCGGCCTCCGAGGCTCGCTCGGCGAACGACCGGAGCAGGGTCGTCTTTCCGCAAGCCGGCGGTCCGTCCACGAGAAGGGCCTGCCCGGACCGCACCGGAGAGTCACCGAAGGGATGTCCGAGGTGCGCCGCGGCATTCCATATTCTGTCCGTCGGACGGGAATTCCGCTCGGTATTCACCGGCATGGCATAGCTGTAGGGCATGTTCATGGTCCCCGATCGAGGTCGACGAAATGCGGACTCGCGGCCCTTGGGTCAGACCAAACGTTGATCGGGAAACGATTCCATCAGCACGCCCGGACCAGCATCAACCCCTACCGGAACCTCCGCCCCCTAACCGACCCCAACGCATCTCGATTTACGCGACGCGCTGTTCTGATATCCAGGGCGCGCGCCGTACGGTCAACCCCCTACCGGGACTGTGTGCCCCTAAAGCGAACGGGCCGAATACCGCGGCGTCTCACCCCTCCGGCTCGCGGGGCATCTCCGCGAGGGTGGCGCTGACCGTCTCCCCGGGGATCCCGCGCACCAGTCCGGGCCCCTCGGGGCCGTCCAGGACGAATGTCAGCCCATCGGTGGCCTTCTTGTCCAGCCGCATCAGCTCCACCAGCTCGGGGACGGAGACCTGCGGGGGCAGCCCGGTCGGCAGGCCGTAGCGGGCGACCACGTCACGGTGCTCGGCGACCCGTTCCGGGCCGATGCGCCCCAGCGCGCCGGCCAGCCGCCCGGCGAACACCGTGCCGATGGCCACGCCCTCCCCGTGCCGCAGTGCGAACCCGGTGGCACGTTCCAGCGCATGCCCCAGGGTGTGGCCGTAGTTGAGGAGGTGGCGCGGGCCCGAGTCCCGTTCGTCCGCGGCGACGACGCCCGCCTTGAGCGTCACACTGGCCGCGATCTGGTCGAGCAGCGGCAGCCGGTCGAGATCGGGCGCGCCGATGAAGTGGCAGCGGGCGATCTCGCCGAGGCCGTTGCGCCACTCCCGTTCGGGCAGGGTGTCCAGGTGGTCGAGGTCGCAGAGTACGGCCGCGGGCTGCCAGTAGGCGCCGACCAGGTTCTTGCCCTCGGGCAGATTGACGGCGGTCTTCCCACCGACACTCGCGTCCACCTGGGCCAGCAGCGAGGTCGGCACATGGACGACCGGTGTGCCCCGGTGGTAGAGGGCGGCGGCCAGGCCCACCGTGTCGGTCGTGGTGCCGCCGCCGCAGGACACCACCACATCCGAGCGGGTCAGCCCGAATCCGACGAACCGGCGGCACAGGTCCGTCACGGCGGCCAGGTCCTTGGCCTCCTCCCCGTCGCGCGCCTGTACGACGAGCGAGGGCACACCCGGGTCGGGGGTCCGCTCGGGGGGCCGCGCGGTGACCACCACCGCCTTGCGCGCGCCCAGGGCGGCCACCACCCGCGGGAGCAGCCGCTGCACACCGTGTCCGATGTGGACGGTGTACGAGCGTTCGGCCAGCCCGACGGTGACCTGCCGGGACGCGGACGCGGAACTGGCGGCCGGACTGGAAGTCGACGTGGTCAAAAGACTGCCTTCCCCTCGCTTGCGCGGCCCCGGCGAGAAGCCTCGCCGGGGCCGCGATCGGGTGTGGAGCGCTTGCTGATCCTCTGCTAATCCTCTACCGCGATCGCGGCGGCCGGGCAGAGGAACGACGCCTCGGCGACGCTGTCGCGGAGCGCGAGCGGCGGGTTCGGGTCCAGCAGGATGACGGCCCCGTCCTCCTCCCGCTGGTCGAACACCTCCGGCGCGGCCAGCGCGCAGTGTCCGGCCGCGCAGCACTTCTCCTGATCCACCGAGACCTTCACCATGGTGCTCCCCTCTCCTTCTGTTGTCCGCCCGGCCTCCGGTCGGCGGTCATCGGCCTCCGGTCATCGGCCATCGGTCATCGGCCATCAGCCATCGGTCACCAGGCGACGGGCACACGGGCGACGCCGAAGTTCATCGACTCGTACAGGAACGCCAGATCCTCGAACGGGGCCTCCAGGCGCAGCGTCGGCAGCCGGCGCAGCAGGGTCTCCAGGGCGATCTGGAGCTCGACCCGGGCGAGGGTCTGCCCCAGGCACTGGTGCACTCCGAAGCCGAACCCGACGTGCTCACGCGCGTTCGGCCGGCTCAGATCCAGCTCGTGGGCGTCCGCGAAATGGGGATCGCGGTTGGCACTGGGCAGGTTGATGATCACCCCTTCACCGGCCGGGATGAGCACGCCGCCGACCTCGACGTCCTCGATGGCCACCCGTCCGGTGCCCTCCTGGACGATCGTGATGTACCGGAGCAGTTCGTCCACCGCGTTGGGCATCAGCCCGGGGTCCGCCCGCAGCCGGGCGAGCTGGTCGGGGTTTCGCAGCAGCAGGACGGTGGACAGGGCGATCATGTTGGCGGTGGTCTCGTGCCCGGCCAGCAGCAGCACCAGGGCGGTGGCGACCACCTGCTGCTGGGTGAGAGCGCCCGTCCGCTCCTGGTCGACGATGAGCCGGCTGAGGAGGTCGTCTCCCGGGGCGGCACGCTTGGCCGCACACATCCGGGAGACGTAGTCCACCATGACCCCGAGCGCGGCGCCCATCTCCTCGGTCGACACGGTGAAGTCCATGACGCCCTGCGACGCCCGCTGGAACTCGGCGAAGTCGGCGTCCGAGACCCCCAGCATCACGGCGATCACCTGGGACGGCAGGGGGAAGGCGAAGTCGGCCACCAGGTCGGCCGGCGGTCCCTCGGCGACCAGCCCGTCCAGGAGGCCGTCCACGATGTCCTGGACCATCGGCCGCATCGCCTCGGTGCGCCGGATGGTGAAGTGCGCGGTGAGCATGCGGCGGATCCGGGCGTGCTCCGGATCGTCCATCCTCCCGAGATTGAACACATCGGCCGGCACCTCGAACTTCACGAAGCGGGGCATCGCCTTGTGGGTGCCGTCGGCGCTGAACCGGTCGTCGCCGAGCACGGTCCGCGCCTCGTGATAGCCGGTGACGAGGAACGGGGTGCTGCCGTCCCACATCCGCACCCGGGTGACAGCGGACCGCTCGCGCAGCTCCTCGTATCCCGGCGGGGGTGAGAACGGGCATGCAGCAGCCCGCAGTTCGGGGTAGTCGCGTATCTCGTCCATGCCTGTCCGTCCCGTCAGTCGCTCCATCGCCACCACTGCGCCGCCCTACGGATTGCCAAGTCTGGTCCGCGCGCCGGCTCCCCAGTCCCCTAACCACTCCCCTATCCCCCCTTGCCTCGGGGGCGCTCAGCCGGAGGACGATCCCGTGGCACCGATGAGCAGCCACAGACGGCGTGACAGCTCCTGCCGATTTCCCACCGAGAGCTTGCGGTAGATACGGGTCAAATGCTGCTCCACGGTGCTGACGGTGATGTACAGGCTCTTGGCGATCTGCCGGTTGGTCATTCCGGACGCCGCCAGCGTGGCCACGCGCCACTCGGCCTCCGACAGCACGGGTTGCTCGGCGCTCTCGGCCGGTGTGCCGGGGACGTCGTCCTCGGCGTGTTCGGACCGCCCGGCGTCCTGGAGCGGCCGAGAGCTCCCGGCGCTCTCCACACCGTCCACGACGAGCTCTCGTCGGCTTTCGTGCTGAGCGCTCATCCCGCACTCGTCCATCAGCTTCCGCGCCTCGTGCCAGGTGGTGCGCGCCTGTTGGGTCTCGCCGGTGCTGAGGTAGTCCTGGCTGAGCTCGGCGAGGGTGCGGGCGAGTTCATAACGGTCGCCCTGCTCGCGCAGGCACTTGGCGGACTGGTAGAGGAGCAGCCTGCGCTTGTCCGGGTCCTCGGCCATGGCCAGGATGCGCAGCGCTCTGCCCCGGGTGCTCAAGGGCCGGTCCGGCGACAGCTTGAGTTCCTCCAGGGCGAGTCTCTTGGCTTCCGCCGGTTCATGGACCCGCAGATACGCCTCGGCGGCGTCGACGCGCCAGGGCGCCAGGTCACCGAAGTCCACGGGCCACTGGTCGATCAGCATTCCGCTCACCATGAAGTCGTTCAGCGCGGCGTACGGGCGGTTGGTGGCCAGGCAGTACTGCCCCCGGGCCCGGAGGTACTCCAGTCCCACCACGCTGTCGAACATTTCCTTCGGAACCCAGTAATGCAGATACCGCTGGGCCTCTTCGAGTCTGCCGATGGCGGTGTGGGACGCCACCAGCACGGACAGCGGCAAGCCGATGGCGACGCCCCAGCCGCGCGGCGGGATGGACCGCAATGCGGTACCCGCGAGTTCAATGGCGGTGGTGAAATCCCCGTGGCGGCATCGGATATAGGCACGCATGGACAGGGCGACGGCGCACGGGGTCTTCATGTTCAAATTGTCGGCCGCGGTGAAAAGCGCCCCGCACAGCCGGTCCGCCGCCTCCGATTCTCCCCTGGCGGCCAGTGCCCAGACGATCCGGCAAGCGTATGCGTAAGCGAACCAGAAATGGTTGGAGGACGACAGGAGATGCATGGTGTCGGGGGAGAAGTCCGCCACCTGCCGAGGATCCTGAAGATGCCCGATCTCCATACCCAGCTCGTCCACGGAGAGCTGCAGGCCGTGCTCCAGATTGGCCGCCCACAGACCGTCGACTTCCCCGTCCGGGGCATCCTGCCCGGGAAAGTCATGGATCAGCATGGGTTTGAGGAAGGTGACCCACTGCCGGGTCACCCGCAGAGCGGCCATACTGGACGCGGTATCGGTGGCACCACTGCCCGACGACCATTTGAAGGTTTCTTCCGCGTCGGCGTACCGGCCGAACCACAGCACCATGAAGAGCAGGAAGCACTGATACTGCTCCGGGATATCCGCGGGGGATTCCGTGCGGATCTCGGCCAGCAGGCGGTCCAGTTCGGGTTCGGCGGTCGCCGGATTGCTGGACCATAGGGCGCCGACCAGCGCCATCAGAATGTCCATGTGCTCCCGCCGGCTGAGGTCCGCGCGGTCGGCGAGGCGCAGGCTGGCGATCGCTTCCTCCGTACAACCCTCGTCGAGATGCTTCTGGGCAGCCTGCCAGAGCACCGCCACGCCCTTTTGATCCGGCGTTTTGTCGGCGGTGACCAGCAGTTCCGCCACCGCGACCGGGTCGGCCCCCTCGGCATACAGAAGTTCGGCCGCTTTCGCGCTGAGGCGGGCCCGGTCGTCCGCCGCCAGCGTGTCCAGTGCGACGGAACGGGCCGCGGGGTGCCGGAAACGCCCGTCCTCCAGCAGACCCGCGGAGTTGAGGAGGTCCATGGCCCGGAATGTGCGTTCCGCACCGTATTCGAGCAGACCGGCCACTCGCCATGGGCTGCCGTACGGGCCGAGCACGGCGAGCGCCTGTGCCACCTGGAGCGGCGTCTGATGGCACAGCAGGCAGCGGCGATAGGACTCCCGGAACTCCGCTCCGACCGTGGCATCTCCGCCTGCCCCACTCCGAGCGGCCTTGCGGTGGTCCCGTAACAGGGCCTTGACCAGCCTCGGGTTACCTCCGCTGATGGCGTGGCAGGAGGCGCGGATCCGGTCGGCGAGGCCGGCGTCGCCATCCCGCTCCAGCAGGCGTCCGACCCCGGACTCCGGGAGGGTGGAGATATCGATCTTGTAGAGGTGGTGGAAGCTGTGAATGCGGCCGCACAGGTGGTGGGTCTGCCCGCTCGTCATCACGACGAGTGTGCGAGTGCCGGACGCATGGCGGGCGATATGCAGAAGGCACATCAGGGAGGGGTAGTCGGCATGCTCGGCATCATCGACCGCGAGGATCAGCTGCCTGCCGCCCGCGATGCGGTGCAGCACATCGGATATCTCCCGGACCAGACTTCCCAGCAGGTCGTGTTCGTCTTCCGCATACCGCTCCCCGGCGGTCCTCCAGCGCGCCACGACGTCCAATGCCCCGGTGGCCGTGGAGGACCGGATCAGCTGTTCCACGATATTGAACGGAATGGCGGCGTCGTCCGCGAATCCGGACGCCGTGAGACAGACCGCGCCCGATGCGGCCGCCTGCTCCTTCAGACTTCCCAATAAGGTGGTCTTCCCGACACCGGGACCCCCGATCACTTGAAGAAGCCCGCCATTGCCTTCTGCTGCCGTGCCAAGAACGTCGCGGAGCTCGGATTGATAATCTGTCAGTCCCATACTCATCAGTCCTCGCTGTGGGGGTTGCGTTTGAGCGATGAGTTGATCTCCGCGGTCATCCCACCCCGCGGAAGAAAATCTCTTTGACGAGACAGATATCCGCTGCGTCGGCGGCGAATTCCCTGATGTGGATCACCTCCGGTGGGAGCCAGTGGTCTTGACGGTCATACAAGCAGAGACACAACCGGAACGATACCTTCCCTCGGTTGTGACCTCAGCCACGGTTACCCGCCCCCGTGTCCCCCGTGTGATCATGCCCAACTGAGCGGGCGGCCTGTCCGCACACCCCAGAAAGGGCGGGACACCACCGGCGCCGGCGCGCAGGAGAAAAGGAGAGTGCGGCATGCCGACGCGAATACTGCTCAGCCTATGAAACCGGTTCTGGAACCGGCAATATTCTTTGCTTCTGGCAAAGCTGGTGTTTACCAGCAGCCACCCCGGCCGGTCACCGCTCCACGTCCGCCACGGCGGACTCCGGACCGGCACGCACCCAACCCGTGGCCATCCCCCGGCTGCCTCGACGTCATGTCACGCACCATTACCGGCAACCTCCTCGCACTCAGCAGATATCGCCTGCCCCGCCTCGGTCGCGGAGTTGCGGGGATTGACCCCTGTATGATCACCACGACAGCGAGACCATAAACGGCCTCCACCTCATGAATCCCCTAAACCCTGCGCCTTGATTCGGCCGGGATTTATCTGCCAGCAAAACGGCCGAAACGGATGCGCCGGTGGCTGAACGAGGCCGGATCCACGGCATACGATGCCGGAAGTCCTGGCTCCTGGCCACATCAAAGATGAGGGAGCGTCAACTGTGACCATCAAGGGCGCCCTGTTCGACTTCTCGGGGACGCTGTTCCGCGTCGAGTCCACCGAGTCCTGGCTCCGTGCCGCGCTGGAGCGGACCGGAACGGCCGTCGCGGACGAGGAGTTCGTACGGTACGCGCGGGACCTGGAGGACGCCGGGGCGCTTCCCGGCGGCGCCCCGCCGGTCGCGGTGCCGCCGCACCTGGAGGACGTGTGGCGCGTACGGGACCGCGACGCCGAGCTGCACCGGGCCGCCTACACCGGGCTGGCCCGCCAGGTGCCGCTCCCCCGCCCCGAGCTCTACGACGCCCTCTACGACCGCCACAGGGAGCCCGCCGCCTGGCGGCCCTACCCCGACGCCCCGGAGGTGCTGGGCGAGCTGCGCCGGCGCGCGGTGCGGATCGCGGTGGTCAGCAACATCGGCTGGGATCTGCGCCCGGTCTTCCGCGCCCACGGCCTGGACGGGCTGGTGGACGCCTATGCGCTCTCGTACGAGCACGGCGTCCAGAAGCCGGATCCACGGCTGTTCCAGGCCGCGTGCGACGCGCTGGGGCTGGACCCGGGTGACGCCGTGATGGTGGGCGACGACCGCCGGGCGGACGCGGGAGCGGCGGCCCTGGGCTGCCGGGTCCATCTGGTGGACCATCTCCCGGTGGACCGGCGCCCGGACGCCCTGCGGGCGATTCTCGGCCCGCTGCCGGACGCCGCCCCGGCTCCCTAGCGCCCGAAGGCCGGGCCCCGCAAGGGATTCCAAAGGCTCCCCAAAGGTGCGAACCACCGGTTCGGGCGATCCCCCCGTGTCGCCCGAACCGGCGGTGACATGCGTCCGCCCCCAAGGGAACGGCGGACAACCGCACGTCCCCTGAGTATATTGGCTGACAGCCAGCCAACGCAGGAGTTACAGCATGGTCCCCCGAAGCCCGTCGGTCAATGAGGAGTTGCGGCGCCGATCCCAGGCCCGTCTGCTGGAGGCGACGGTCGAGCTGATCGGCGAGCACGGCTACGAGGCGACCACCCTCGCCGACATCGCCGACCGGGCCGGGGCGGCCCGCGGTCTGGTGTCCTACTACTTCCCGGGCAAGCGGCAGCTGCTGCAGACGGCCGTGCACCGGCTGATGCACATGGAGCTGGCCCGGGGGCTCGACCGGGAGCCGCGGCCGGAGGGCGAGGAGGCCGGGCGGGAGCTGCTGGCGCGGGCCATCGACGCGATCCTGGGCCTGGCCCGGGACCGGCCCCGGCTGATGCGGACGCATATGGCGGGGATCCTCACGGCCGAGGGCTTCATCCAGTGCCCCGAGCAGCAGCGGCTGGCCGGCCTGCTGCGGGACACCGTCACGCGCTATGGCTCCGAGGACCCCGAGACCGACTACCGGCTGCTGCGCGCCCTGCTGATGGGGGCGGTGGTCGCGGTGCTGCTGCCGGGCGCGCCGATGGCGCCCGAGCGGCTGCGGGCGGAGCTGTTCCACCGCTACGAACTGGACTGGGAGCTGGGGCTCCCGCCGGGCGATGAGCCGCCCGGCGGGAGCCGGATGAGCGCTCTGGGCTAGGGAGCCGGCGCTCAGCGGTAGTCGGGCTGCGTCTGCGTGTTGAGCTCGGGCAGCCGGACCGACTCGGCGCTGTCGGTGCGCCGGTCGTGGATCTTCAGGACGTCGAAGCCCTTGTCGATGTCGTTGGAGTAGATGTAGCCGTTGTAGTAGTACGCGGACCAGGATCCGCCGGTGATGAGCGTGTCGCCGGAGAGCGGCCCGCGCTCGAAGTAGCCGATCTCCTTCGGCCGGTCGGAGTCGGTGAAGTCCCAGATGGACACGCCGCCCTGGTACCACGCCTGGACCATGATGTCGCGGCCCTTGGCCGGGATCAGCGAGCCGTTGTGGGCCACGCAGTTCTCGGTGTCGGCCTGGTGGCGCGGGATCTTGAAGTAGCTCCGGAAGACCAGCTTGCGCTTGTCGCCCTTGCCGACGATGTCGTAGATGCCGTCGGCACCGCGGTCCTGGCCCACCTCGGTGTTGCAGGTCGCGGCCACGCCGCCGCCCAGCTCATCGGTGAACACGACCTTGGTGCCGCGCTCGTTGAAGGTGGCCGAGTGCCAGAAGGCGAAGTTCACGTTGTCCTCGACCCGGTCGATGACCCGCGGCTTCGCGGGGTCGGCTATGTCGAGCAGGATGCCGTCGCCCATGCACGCGCCCGCCGCCAGCCTCAGCTTGGGGAACGTGGTGAGGTCATGGCAGCCGGTGGTCTGGGAGACGCCGGGGTTGGTGGGCCCACCGGGGTTTCCGCCGTCCGGGAAGAGCACGGGGAAGTCGATGACCGCGGCCTTCTCGGGCGCCTTACGGGGCACCTTGATGACGGATATGCCGTCGTGCGGAGGCTGGCAGTCCGGGAAGGTGGCGCTGGGCGAGTACGAGGAGACGTAGATGTACACGTCCTCGCGCTCGGGCACCAGGGTGTGGGTGTGCGAACCGCAGGAGGTCTCGACGGCGGCGACGTACTCCGGGTTCCGCTTGTCGCTGATGTCGAAGACCTTCATGCCCTCCCACGAGGACTTCTCGGTCGCGGGCTGGGTGGTGCTGTTGCAGGAGTTGTCGCTGCGCGAGGAGTCGGTGGAGAGGAAGAGCAGGTCTCCTGAGACCGACACATCGTTCTGCGAGCCCGGGCAGAGCACCTGGCTCACGATCTTCGGGCTCTTCGGCCGGCTGATGTCGTAGATGACGAAGCCGTCGTAGTTGCCCGCGAAGGCGTACTTGCCCTGGAAGGCCAGGTCGGAGTTGACGCCCTTGAGGTCCTGCTTGGGGATGTTGGTGAGATGGCTGACGTTGTCGCTGTGGACCTCCTGGTCCACCCCGGGGATGTCGCCGTTCTCGATGGCGGCCCTGGCTTCCGACTGCTGGCTCTTCGTCACCCGCTCCTTGTGGGGAGCGTCACCGGGGTCGGGCGTGGCGGCCGCCGGGCCCGCGGCCAGCAAGGTGGCCACCAGTCCGAAGGCGGCCACGGCCGCGCCGAGGTATCTGCGCCGCTGCGGAGGTCTTTCCCACGGCTTCACTGCGTCCTCCCTTTGTAGCCGTCTCCGTTCGGAGTTGAACGGTTGACCGACCGGGGGAAGTATCGCTCTATCCATGTACACCACAACAGGTAGCAACATGTTCGTAAAGAGATTTTCCCAACGCGTCCGGCTCGGGAGCCCCGCTGACGTGCTAAGACAATCTGCGGAACCCAAGCGCCCCAGGAGGCCACGGTGTTGAACCGCCGTACGACGCTCCACTCCGCATCCCTCGCGGCCGCCGCGGCGGCGGCCGCCCTGGCCCTCGTCCTGACCGGCTGTGACGCGGAGAGCGGCGGTGGGGCCGACGCGGGGAAGGGCAAGGACGGAAAGCCCGCGGTGATCGCGCCGGGCAAGCCCGGCGAGGCGGCGAAGAAGCTGTCCGCCGAGGAGGCGGCGAAGGCGGGCGACGACGACTCCCCCAACGCGGCCGACCGCTCCTACGTCCGCATGATGATCGAGCACCACCGGCAGGCCCTGGTGATGACCGGCCTCACCGCCGACCGCGCCAAGTCGGCGAAGGTCAAGCGGCTCGCGGAGCGCATCGCGTCCGGGCAGAAGCCGGAGATCGAGGCGA
This sequence comes from Streptomyces endocoffeicus, assembly GCF_016741935.1. Taxonomy (GTDB): domain Bacteria; phylum Actinomycetota; class Actinomycetes; order Streptomycetales; family Streptomycetaceae; genus Streptomyces; species Streptomyces endocoffeicus. Next base: position 36,826 of record NZ_JAERRG010000040.1, read on the forward strand.
TGCGCGCCTGGCAGAAGACGGCCGGCGGCGAGCCGAAGGGCGGCGACGGGGACGGCCACGAGGGCCATGCCGCGAAGATGCCGGGGATGGCCACCGAGGCCCAGCTCGCGCGGCTGCGCGCCGCCAAGGGCGCCGACTTCGACGCGCTCTTCCTCAAGCTGATGATCACCCATCACCGGGGCGCGGTCTCCATGGCCACGGATGTGCTGGCCCAGGGCAACAACGTCCGGGTGGAGGAGATGGCGAACGACGTGATCGCGCAGCAGAGCAGCGAGATCCGGCGGATGCGGCAGATGTCGTAGCGGACGGCACATGTCGTAGCGGACGGCGCATGTCGTAGCGGGCGGCGCACGGAGCCCCGGCGGACCGTTGGACCGGCCTGGAGCCGGGCTCGCGGCGCGGTCGCGGGCCCGTGGACCGGCGGCCGGGCGGTGTCACCCGGGCCGGTCCCTCGGCGCGTAGTGCCGGACAGGGCACCCCGCCGGGTGGGATGCTGGAGACATCCTGCGGAAGGAGCTACCTCGTGCTTCGTGTCGCGGTCATCGGTTCCGGGCCGAGCGGGGTGTACGCCGCCCAAGCGCTCGTCCAGCAGCAGGCCGTCCCCGAGGTGTCGGTGCATGTGCTGGACCGGCTGCCCTGTCCGTACGGCCTGGTGCGCTACGGTGTCGCGCCCGACCACGAGAAGATCAAGTCGCTGCAGAACACGCTGCGCGCGGTCCTGGAGCATCCCCGGGTCAGCTTCCTCGGCAATGTGCAGGTGGGCCCGGACCCGCTGGTGCCCGAGCGGCTGCTGGGGCTCTATCACGCGGTGGTCTACTGCGTGGGCGCGGCGACCGACCGGCGGCTCGGCGTTCCGGGCGAGGAGCTGCCGGGCAGCTTCTCCGCGACCGAGTTCGTCTCCTGGTACAGCGCCCATCCCGACGCGACCGTCGACTCCTTCGCGCTCGGGGCGGGCTCCGCCGTGGTCATCGGGGTGGGCAATGTCGCGGTGGACGTGGCGCGCATTCTGGCCCGTGGGGCGGAGGAGCTGAGGCCCACCGATGTGCCGCACGCCGCTCTCGGGACACTGTCCGAGAGCCAGGTCTCGGACATCCACATGATCGGCAGGCGCGGGCCGTCGCAGGCGAAGTTCACCACCAAGGAGCTGCGCGAGCTGGGCGCGCTGACCGGCGCCGATGTGCTGGTGCGCCCGGAGGAGCTGGCCCTGGACCCGGCGTACGCGGACCCGTCGGGGCTGCCGGGGATCAACCGGCGCAATGTCGAGGTGCTGCGCGACTGGGCGCGGCGCGCGCCCACGGGCCGCCCGCGCCGGATCCATCTGCGGTTCTTCCTCAAGCCGGTGGCGCTGCTGGGCGAGGGCGCGGTGCGCGCGGTGCGCTTCGAGCGGACCGCGCCGGACGGGCGCGGCGGGGTGGCCGGCACCGGGGTGTTCGAGGACATCGAGGCGCCGCTGGTGCTGCGGTCGGTGGGGTATCGGGGGGTGCCGCTGCCGGGGCTGCCGTTCGACGAGGAGTGCGGCACGGTCCCCAACGCGGCGGGGCGGGTGCTGCGCGGCGGCGTGCCCTCGCCCGGGGAGTACGTGGCGGGCTGGATCAAGCGCGGGCCGACCGGGGTGATCGGCACCAACCGGCCGTGCGCCAAGGAGACCGTGGCCTCGCTGCTGGCCGACGCGGACGCGCTCGCCGCCCGCCCGGTGGCGGCGGATCCGCTGCGGGCGCTGCGCGAGGCCGGGGTGGAGCCGGTGGAGTGGACCGGCTGGCTGCGGATCGAGGCGGCCGAGGCGGCGCTCGGCGAGGCGCTGGGGCGTACGAAGGTGAAGATCCCGGACTGGACGGGGCTGCTGGGCGCGGCGCGCGGGCAGGAGTGATCCGGGCCGGACGAGGGGCGGCTTCCAGCGGCGGTCCGCGGGTCCGCGCGGTCCATGGGGTTGGCGCACGGCGGCAGGTCCGCGCGGTCCAAGGGGTTGACACAGGGCGGCAACACCCCTGAAATCAACAGATTGTTGAAGCCTTCTACGGTCGCCTCACCCTGACCCGCCGCCCAACCCCGCGCCGCGCGAGGAGCCGCCATGACGTCCGTACGCCATCCCGTGTCCGTGCGCCATCCCGTGGACGAGGTGCCGCCGCCCGGCCGGCTCGCCGCCTTCGGACTCCAGCATGTGCTGGCCATGTACGCGGGCGCGGTGGCCGTGCCACTGATCGTCGGCGGGGCGATGAAGCTGTCCCCCGCCGACCTGGCGTATCTCATCAACGCCGATCTGCTGCTGTGCGGTATCGCCACGGTCCTGCAGTGCGTGGGGCTGTGGCGGTTCGGCGTCCGGCTGCCGATCATGCAGGGCTGCACCTTCGCGGCGGTCACCCCCATGGTGCTGATCGGCACGCAGGGCGGCGGACTGCGCGCGATCTACGGCTCGGTGATCGTGGCCGGGGTGGCGATGATCGTGCTGGCGCCGGTCTTCGGACGGCTGCTGCGGTTCTTCCCACCGCTGGTGACCGGCACGGTGATACTGATCATCGGCCTTTCGCTGCTGCCGGTCGCGGGCAACTGGGCGGCGGGCGGCCAGGGCGCGCCGGACTTCGGGGCGCCGAAGAATCTGGGCCTGGCCGCCGGGGTGCTGGTCCTGGTCCTGGCCGTGCAGCGCTTCGGGCCCGGGTTCCTCGGCCGGGTGGCGGTGCTGGTGGGGATCGTGGCCGGGACGGCGGCCGCGATACCCCTGGGATTCACCGACTTCTCCGGGGTGGGCGACGCCGACTGGGTCGGCGTCTCCACCCCGTTCCACTTCGGCACCCCGACGTTCGAGACGCCCGCGGTGGTGTCCATGCTGGTCGTCGCGCTGGTGACGATGACCGAGACCACCGGCGACTTCATCGCGGTGGGCGAGCTGACCGAGCGCCCGGTCGACGGGCGGCGGCTGGCGGACGGACTGCGCGCGGACGGCGCCGCGACCGTGCTCGGCGGGGTCTTCAACACCTTCCCGTACACCGCCTTCGCGCAGAACGTCGGCCTGGTGGGGATGACCCGGGTGCGCAGCCGCTGGGTGGTGGCGGCGGCGGGCGGCCTGCTGGTGCTGCTCGGGCTGGGCCCGAAGCTGGGCGCGGTGGTGGCCGCGATCCCGGCCCCGGTACTGGGCGGGGCCGGTCTGGTGATGTTCGGTACGGTCGCGGCGAGCGGGCTGCGCACACTGGCCGGGGTGGACTTCCGGGACAACCACAACCTGACGGTGGTGGCGGTGTCGGTCGCCGTGGGGCTGCTGCCGGTCGGCGTACCGGGGATCTACAAGGAGTTCCCGGACTGGTTCCAGACGGTGATGGACAGCGGGATCAGCGCCGGCTGCGTCACCGCGATCGCGCTCAATCTGCTCTTCAACCACCTGCCCGGCGGGCGGACTTCAGCCCCGGTCGCCGCCGAGGCGCCCCTCCTGGAGGGCCGCGGCGGCGAGGACGCTGTCGAGCAGTCCGGGGAACAGCGCGTCTAGGTCGGCGCGGCGCAGCGCGCTCATCTTCGCGGTGCCCCGGTAGATCTGGTGGATCACACCGCATTCGCGCAGCACCCGGAAGTGGTGGGTGGTGGTGGACTTGCTGACCGGCAGGTCGAAGACCGAACAGGACAGCTCGCAGTTCTCCTCGGCGAGGGTCCGCACCACCCGCATCCGCATGGGGTCGGAGAGCGCGTGCAGCACGTCCTCGAGGCGGATCGCCTCGCGCCGCGGATGCTCCAGCGAGCGCCCGGACGCCTGGGCCTGGGACGACGCCCGGGGCTGGGACTGGGACGCGGTCGGCGTGGTCTGCGTCTGCACGGCTGCTCCTCATCGCCTCGTTCCGAGACCTCCAGTGTAGTTTGACGATCGCCGTACTATTTCGGCTCCGAACTACTCGAGGCCCCGGACGGGACGACGGTGACGTTCGCGGTCTACCGGACCGCGCGGTGGTACTGGTCCGGGGTGCGCACCTGACCGCCCAGTTCGGCCGCCGCACGGCGGGCGAAGTAGGGGTCGCGGAGCAGTTCGCGGCCCAGCAGCACGGCGTCCGCCTCGCCATTGGTGACGATCTTCTCGGCCTGCTCCGCCTCGGTGATCAGCCCGACCGCGGCCACCGGCAGCCCGGTCTCCCGGCGCACCCGCGCGGCGAACGGCACCTGGTAGCCCGGCTCCACCGGAATGCGCGCACCCGCGGCGTTGCCACCGCTGGAGACGTCGAGGAGGTCCACGCCGTGGTCCTTAAGCAGGGCGGCGAGCCGGACGGTGTCGTCCGGGGTCCAGCCGTTCTCCTCCAGCCAGTCGGTGGCCGAGGTGCGGAAGAACAGCGGCAGTTCCTCCGGCCAGACCGCGCGCACCGCGTCGACGACCTCCAGGGCGAAGCGGACGCGGTTCTCGAAGGAACCGCCGTAGCCGTCGGTGCGGCGGTTGCTGTGCGGGGAGAGGAACTCATGGATGAGATAGCCGTGGGCGCCGTGGATCTCGGCCACCTGGAAACCGGCCGCGAGCGCGCGCCGTGCGGCGTCCGCGAACTGGCGGGTGATCTCGCCGATCCGCTCCTCGGACAGCTCGTCCGGCACCGGATGGCCCTCGTCGAACGGGACCGGGCTGGGCCCCAGCGGCTGCCAGCCCCACTGGTCGGCACCGACCGGCGCGCCGCCCCTCCAGGGAGCGTCGGTGGACGCCTTACGGCCGGCATGGGCGAGCTGGACGCCCGGGACGGTGCCCTGCTCCTTGAGGAAGCCGACGATCTTACGGAACGCCTCGACCTGGGTGTCGTTCCAGATGCCGAGGTCTCCGGGGCTGATGCGGCCCTCGGGGGACACGGCCGTCGACTCGACCAGGATCAGTCCGGTGCCGCCGGCGGCGCGGGCGCCGTAGTGGACGAAGTGCCAGTCGTGCGGGACCCCGGGAGCCTTGTCCGGGTCCGCGCTGTACTGGCACATGGGCGACATCCAGAGGCGGTTGGGGATGGTCAGCGACCGCAGGGTGAAGGGGTCGAAGAGGGCACTCATGAACGTCTCCGTTTCTCCTCGTGGGGTCCGACCGGACCACCGCTTAGTTCGACAATCATCGTAGTACGACGATCGCCAAATTACGAAGCCTCTCGTATGACGCGACCACTTCGGGGCCGTTGTCAGTGGGTGGGTGCAGACTCTGTGATGACGGACACATCCATCCGTTCCGCCGTCCCGTCTCGCACCCCAAGGAGTGAGCCGTCATGAACGATGTCCTGCTCGCCGTCGGCACCCGCAAGGGCCTCTTCCTCGGCCGCCCCGGCTCCAGCGGGGGCTGGGACTTCACCGGCCCCCACTTCCCCATGCAGGCGGTGTACTCCGTCGGCATCGACACCCGGGGCGACCGCCCCCGGCTGCTGGCCGGTGCGGACAGCTCGCACTGGGGCCCCTCGGTCTTCCGCTCCGACAACCTCGGGGCGAGCTGGCACGAGCCCGCCAGACCCGCGGTGAAGTTCCCCGAGGGCACCGACACCTCGCTGGAGCGGGTGTGGCAGCTGGAGCCGGCCGGGCCCGACGAGCCGGGGGTGGTCTACGCGGGCACCCAGCCGGGCGCGCTGTTCCGCTCCGAGGACGGCGGGGAGACCTTCGCGTTCGTCCGCAGTCTGTGGGACCACCCGCAGCGGCCGGAGTGGGGCGAGGGGTTCGGCGGGCAGGCGGTGCACACGGTCGTCACCGATCCGAGGGACCCGCGGGCGCTCATGGTCGCCGTGTCCTCCGGCGGGGTGTACCGCTCGACGGACGGCGGGGAGAGCTGGGCGCCGTCCAACAGCGGACTCAGGGCGGATTTCCTGCCGGATCGGTATCCCGAGTTCGGGCAGTGCGTCCACAAGATCGCCCGGGATCCGGTCGACCCCGACCGGCTCTATCTGCAGAACCACGGCGGGGTGTACCGCAGCGACGACGGCGGCGGGCACTGGGCCGAGATCAGCGAGGGCCTCCCGGCGGACTTCGGCTTCGCGGTCGCCGTCCATCCGCGCCGGAGCGGCGTCGCCTACGTCTTCCCGGCCGCCGACGGCTCGGACCGCTACCCCCCGGGCTACCGCTGCCGGGTGTTCCGCACCGAGGACGCGGGCGCCAGCTGGGAGGAGCGGTGCGCCGGACTGCCGGGCGAGCCGCACTACGGGGTGGTGCTGAGAGACGCGCTGCGCACCGATGACGCCGATCCGGCCGGGGTCTACTTCGGCAATCGCAACGGCGAGGTGTACGCGAGCGCCGACGAGGGCGAGAGCTGGCGGCAGATCGCCCACCACCTCCCCGATGTGCTGTGTGTCCGGGCCGCGGTGATCAACTGAGGGCGATCGGCCGATGGCGATCGCCGTGATCGGCTGAGAGTGATCGAGAGGTGGCACGCGGCCACCCGCTGAGCCACTAGAGTGACGCGGTGTGGCAGCACGACCCTTGAATGAAATTGTGGAAGCGGGCTGGGCCAAGGCACTTGAGCCCGTCGAGGAACGCATCGCGGCGATGGGCGACTTCCTGCGGTCCGAGATCGCGGCAGGCCGCACCTATCTGCCCGCCGGGCAGAATGTGCTGCGCGCCTTCCAGCAGCCCTTCGACGAGGTGAAGGTGCTGATCGTGGGTCAGGACCCGTATCCCACGCCCGGACACGCGGTGGGGCTCAGCTTCTCGGTGGCGCCCGAAGTGCGGCCGCTGCCCGGCAGTCTGGAGAACATCTACCGCGAGCTGCACACCGACCTCGCCCTGCCGCGTCCGTCCAACGGCGATCTGACGCCCTGGACCCAGCAGGGTGTACTGCTGCTCAACAAGGCGCTCACCACGGCCCCGCGCCGCCCCGCCGCCCACCGCGGCAAGGGCTGGGAGGAGGTCACCGAGCAGGCCATCCGGGCGCTGGCCGGGCGCGGCCGCCCCCTGGTGGCCATCCTGTGGGGCCGCGACGCCCGTAACGTACGGCCGCTGCTGGGCAGCCTTCCGGCGGTCGAGTCCGCGCACCCCTCCCCCATGTCCGCCGACCGCGGGTTCTTCGGCTCACGTCCCTTCAGCCGCGCCAATGAACTGCTGGCGCAGCAGGGGGCGCAGCCCGTGGACTGGCGCCTTCCCTGACCCCATCGTTCCAGGTGGGCCAAGGGTAGTCTGCCCGCCATGACATCACCTACGAACACCCCTCCGGGCTGGTACGCCGACCCCCAGGGCACACCGAACCAGCTGCGCTGGTGGGACGGCGCCCAGTGGACCGCCCATACGCACGCGGGCCAGCCCGGACAGCCTCCGCCGCAGCAGGCCGCCCCGCCCAACCACAACCCCGGCAAGGTCCAGCACCAGGTGCAGCAGCAGGCGCATGTGGGCCCCTCGGCGGGCGGCGGCGGCACGCTGTTCACCGAACCGGTGCTGGTGGTGAACCAGAAGGCCAAGCTGATCGAGCTCACCAATGAGTACAGCGTCTTCGACCAGCACGGGCGCACCATCGGTTCGGTGGTCCAGGTCGGCCAGAGCACGCTGAAGAAGGTCGCGCGGTTCGTCTCGAGCCTCGACCAGTTCATGACCCACCGGCTGGAGATCCGCGACGCCAACGGGCAGCCGCATCTGGTGCTCACCCGGCCCGCGAAGTTCGTGAAGTCCAAGGTGCAGGTGACCCGACCGGACGGACAGCCGGTCGGTGAGATCGTCCAGCAGAACGTCTTCGGCAAGATCAACTTTGGCATTCACGTCAACGGCCAGCAGGTCGGCGCCATCAAGGCGGAGAACTGGCGGGCCTGGAACTTCGCCATCGTCGACCACACGGACAGCGAGGTCGCCCGGATCACCAAGACCTGGGAGGGCCTGGCGAAGACGATGTTCACGACGGCGGACAACTACGTCCTCCAGATCCACCGCCAGCTGCCCGACCCGCTGCTGAGCCTTGTGATCGCCACGGCCCTCACCGTGGACACGGCGCTCAAGCAGGACTCGCGCGGATTCGGCTGAGCCGGTGGCCGACACGGTGCCCGACGCCGCGGCGACGCATGTGCTCGGGATCGATTCGGGCGGCTCGGGCGTACGGGTGGGGGTGGCCCGCGCGGACGCCTACGGCGGCTCCGCCGCGGAGAACGGGCCCCCGCCGCCGCTGTCCTGGTCCTCGCCGCTATTGATGTGGTCCTCGCCGCTATTGACGTGGTCCTCGCCGCCACTGACGTGGTCCTCGTCCACGCCCGCCGTCGTCGGCGACCGGGGCATCGACGCGGAGGACCTGCTGGCGCGGGTCCTGCCCGCCGCCCGGGAGCTGCTGCGCGAAGCCGGGGCCCGGCGCCTCGGCGCGGTCTGCGTCGGCGCGGCGGGCATGGCCACACTCGGCGACGACCTGCGCACCAGACTCCCGGACGCGCTCGCCGACGCCCTGGGCGTACGGCGACTCGCGCTGGCGGCCGACGCGGTGACCGCGTACGCCGGGGCGTTGGGCCAGCGTCCCGGCGCGGTGGTCGCGGCGGGGACGGGGCTGATCGCGCTGGGGGCGGTGCCGGAGGGGGTTACGGAGGGCTCGGGCGGCGCGGGCGGTTTGTCCGGCGCAGGTGGTTTGTCCGGCGCGGATGACGCATCCCGTACGGGCGGCGTACCCGGCACGGGCGGTGCGCCCGGCACCAGCGGTGCGTCCGGCACGGGCGGCGTACCCGGCACGAGGGGTGCGTCCGGCACGAGCGGTGCGTCCGGCACGGGCGGCGTACCCGGCACGAGGGGTGCGTCCGGCACGGGCAGTGCGCCCGGCACCAGCGGTGCGTCCGGCACGGGCGGTGCGTCCGGCACGGACGCCGCCGACCCAGGCGGGGACACTCGCTGGGCGGCCACCGGCTGGCGGCGGGCCGACGGATGGGGCCATCTGCTGGGCGACTGCGGCGGCGGTGCGTGGATCGGCCGGGCGGGCCTGGAGGCGGCGATGCGCGCGTACGACGGGCGCGACGGCGGCTCGAAGCCGTTGCTGGCCCGCCTGGAAGCTGTCTTCGGCCCCGCGACCGGGCTGCCGGGGAAGCTGTATCCGCGCCCCGACCGCCCCGCCGTCCTGGCCTCCTTCGCCCCCGAGGTGGGCCGGTGCGCCGCCGAGGATCCGATCGCGGCGGCGATCCTGCGGACCGCCGCCCGCCATGTCGCCGAGGCCGCCGAGGCGGTCTGCCCCCGGCTGGTGTCGAGCGAGGTGGCGCTCACCGGCGGGCTGTTCCGTATGGGCGCGCCGCTGCTGACGCCCGTGCGCGAGGAGCTGGCGGCGCGGCTGCCCGGGACCCGGGTCACCGAGGCGGCCGGGGATCCGCTGGACGGGGCGCTGTGCGTCGCGGCGGCGCTGGCGGCGGACGAACTGCGGCTGCCGCGGGACCCGGCGCTGCTCAGCGTCGTCTGAGCCCACGCCCCGTACGTACGGGAAACGAGACGCACACGACGCGCGCACGAAGCAGGACGCCCGACACGGGACGCCCGACACAGGGCACCCGGCACAGGGCACCCGGCACAGGCGCCCATACGGGCACCCAATGCCCGCCGACCCATATCGAACGCCATGACCGACCATTCCGGACACATGACCGATTCTTCGACCAAGTGTGGCTGCTGAACGCACATCAACACACAACACCGGTCGACAAAGCGGGACAGATGCCCCCAGTCACCCCCTCCCGAACAGCCGAGCCCATTAAGCGACTAACATGCGGCGCCATGAGCTCCCCCACAGGGCCCGCGTCCGGCCTGCCTGTACGAATGCCACGTCCCCGCCAGCCCGGACGGCACCGCCGACCGGAGCCCGCCGCCGTACCTCTCGGCGCGCCTCCGCTGGTGCTGGCCATCCCCGGTGCGCCGAATGACGGTGCCCGGCGCCTGGCCGAGGAGCTCCTGAGCATCGCCCGTTCCGAGATGCCCGGGCTTGACGCCCAGATCGGTTTCCTGGACGGCGACGGCGAGGAGTTCCCGCAGCTCGAGTCGGTGCTCACGCGCGCCGCCCAGGAGAACCCCGAGCGGCTGCGGCAGGCGGCCGAGGCCGCCAAGGCCCTCGCCGACGAGGCGGCGGAGGCGATCACGGCGGCCGAGGCCGCGGGCGAGGTCGTCGACGAGGTCCCGTCCGTCCCCACGGTGCCCACGGACGGCCCGGCGGCCGTCGTGGTGCCGCTGCTCGCGGGCCCGGACAACGGCCAGCTGCGCCGCATACGCCAGGCCGTCATGAGCAGCGGCTCGGCGGCCGAACTCACCGACGTCCTCGGCCCGCATCCGCTGCTCGCCGAGGCCCTGCACGTGCGTCTGTCGGAGGCGGGCCTGGCCCGCGCCGACCGCGCCCGGCTCTTCACGGTCGCGACCGCCGCGGACGGCATCATCCTCGCCACGGTGGGCGGCGAGGAGGCGGCCCAGGCCGGTGGCATCACCGGCATGCTGCTCTCCGCGCGCCTCGCGGTGCCGGTGATGGCCGCCGCGCTGGACGAGGACGGGGCCGTCCTCCGCGTCGCCGAGCAGCTGCGCTCGGCCGGCTCCGCGCGGCTGGCCCTCGCGCCGTACCTCATCGGCCCGGAGGTCTCCGCCGAGCTGATCTCGGCGGCGGCCGAGGAGGCGGGCTGCTCGGCGGCCGAGGCGCTGGGCGACTACCCGGCCGTGGGCAAGCTGGCCCTGGCGAAGTACGCGGCGGCGCTGGGCATCACGCTGCAGCAGGCCTCCCCGGCGATGCGCTGACGCGCCGGGCGCCGGGCGACGGGCGATGGACGACGAAGCGAAGCGGGGCGGTGACCAAGGTCACCGCCCCCACTCGCATGACCCCGACGAACGTCACCCGAAGACCACACAGGACGCCGCCGTGGCCGGAACAGAACCCCCACGACGCGGCACCCCGCTCGACGGATCGATGTCGAACCAGGTGACATCGCCCGAGCGCTCATTGGACACATAGAGCCGTCGTCCCGACGGGCCGAGCGTCAGATCGCGCGGCCAGTGGCCGCCGCAGGGCGTGGTGGTGACCAGCTCCATGCGGTCGCCCGACGCATCGAGGGCGAGCGTCGCGATGCTGTCGTGACCACGGTTCGCGGCCCATACGAAGCGGCCGTCCCCGGAGACCACGACCTCGGCGGGATAGGTCTCGGCATCCGTGCCCTCGGGCACCACACGGGTCTCGCCCAGCGGTTCCAGATCGCCGGACGCCGCGTCCCAACGGCAGGCCGTGATCGTCGGGTCGAGCTCGTTGATGACATACACGCGGTCGCCGCGCGGATGGAACGCCAGATGGCGCGGACCGCTCCCCGGACGCAGCCGGACCTCCCGATGCGGACGCGGCCCGGGCAGCGCGTACACCTGCACCGCGTCGATCCCCAGGTCCACGGCGAGCAGCCAGCCGCCCGACGGATCGGCCGCCACGGCATGCGCGTGCGGCCCCCGCTGCCGCTCCGGATGCGGCCCGCTGCCCTCGTGGCGCAGCACGGCCACCGACTCCCCGAGCCGGCCGTCCTCCAGCACCGGCAGCGCGGTGACACTGCCGGACCCGTAGTTGGCCGTCAGCAGCTGCCCACCGGCCAGCGCCAGATGAGTGGGCGCCGCACCGAGCACCGGTACGGCCTCCCCGGCCAACGAGGGCGGATCCTGCCCGACGTCCAGGGCGGCGGCCGCCCCGTCATCGGTCTCACTCACCGCGTACAGCACACGCCCACCGGGCGCGACCGCCAGATAGGACGGATTGACGACCACATCCGTAGAGTTCCGGATCCGCAGCGCCCCCGTCTCATCATCGACATCGGCCACGGTGACCCCGGCCCCACCCGCCGAGGTGAACGACCCGATATACGCCCGCCACCCACTCCCTGTCGCACCCACCGCACTACCCTTCCGCCGACTCCGGTTCGGTATCCGCTCGGGGCCGACGCTAACAGAGCGGTCTAGACCAACACGCCGTCACACGGGCCCTCGCCGGGCACGGCGTACGCGGAGTTCCGGCGATAGCACGAGCGAACTCTTGGCATGCTGTCCCCATGAGCACCATGCCCGCCGTGATCTTCGACCTGGACGGCACGCTAGTGGACAGCGAGCCCCTCTACTACGAGGCGGGGAGGCGGACCCTCGAGCGGTATGGGGTCGCCGGCTTCAGTTGGGAGGAGCACACGCAGTTCATCGGGATCGGGACCCGCGAGACGCTGGAGACGCTGCGCGAGCGGTACGGCATCGAGGCGCCCGTGGCGGAGCTGCTCGCCGTCAAGAACCGGCACTATCTGGAGCTGGCGGCCACGGCCGAGATCTTTCCCGAGATGCGGGCCTTCGTGGAGCGGCTGAGGGCCGCCGGGCATCCGCTGATCGTGGCCTCCGGCTCGTCCCGTTCCGCGATCGAGACCGCGCTCAAGGCCACCGGACTGGACGCGTTGCTGCCCGGCTATGTGTCCGCGGAGGACGTGGGCCGTGGCAAGCCGGAGCCGGATGTGTTCCTGGCCGCGGCGCGGCTGCTGGCCGTCGGTCCGGGGCAGTGTGTGGTGGTCGAGGACGCCGGTCCCGGGGTGGAGGCGGCGCGGCGGGCCGGGATGCGGTGTATCGCCGTTCCGTACGCGGGCGGGCCGTCCCCGGACGGCGAGCTGTTCGCCTCCGCGGGGCTGCTCTTCCGGGGCGGGCAGCCGGAGTTCGACGCCCGGCGGGCCTATGAGTGGGTCACCGGGGGTAGTTGATGGCCCCCGCGACTGGTTGTGGTCGGTACCCCGGGCCGCGGCCACCATCCCTCCAGTGAGACGATGCGCGAATGCCCGGACATTCACCGGCATGTCGTAGGAGAGACGGAGGGCGTATGGAAAGACGTGGGGGCAAGGCGATCCGCCGCTGGGGGACGGCGGTCATCGCCTCGGCGGCGGCCTTGACGGTCGCCGTGCCGGCGAGCACCGCTCAGGCCACCGAGGCCGCGCGCGGGCCGTCGGGGGTCAGTGCCAAGGGCGCGTATCTGCTGGACAACGGCACCAACAAGCAGTTGTGGGCCAAGGCGGCGGACACCAAGCGGCCGATGGCGAGCACCACGAAGCTCATGACGGCGATGGTGGTGCTCGACAGCCGGGGGCTGAATCTCAACAAGAAGGTCTCCGTCAAGCAGTCGTACATCGACTACACCGCGCGCGTCGGTGGCAGCAAGGCGGACCTGCAGAAGGGGGACAAGCTCACCGTCAAGCAGCTGGTGTACGGCCTGCTGCTGCCGTCCGGCTGCGATGCGGCCATGGCGCTCGCCGACACGTTCGGCACGGGTGACACCACCGCCAAGCGCACCAAGTCGTTTATCGCGCAGATGAACAAGAAGGCGTCCGCGCTGGGGATGACCAGGACCCACTACGACACCTTCGACGGCATCTCGGAGGGGGGACAGAATTACACCACGCCGCGCGACATGGCCAAGCTGGCCAGGCACGCGCTGCGCAACGCCACCCTCGGCACGGTCGTGAAGTCCGTCGACACCATCCAGAAGGCCCCGGCCGCCAACGGCAGGACCAGGACGTACTACTGGAACAACACCAATCGGCTGCTGGGCTCGTACAGCGGCACGATCGGCATCAAGACGGGCACCGGTACGGCGCCCGGCAGGTGCCTGGTCTTCGCCGCGAAGCGTGACGGACGCACCGTCGTGGGCGTGATCCTCAACGCGCCCAAGCGCTACCCGGACGCGAAGAAGATGCTCGACTGGGCCTTCCGGGCCCAGACCAAGGTGACGTGGCGGCAGCTGCCCAAGGGCACGCCCCAGGACTGAACCACATATGGGCGGTGCCCCGGCCGGACCTGAAGTCCGGCCGGGGCACCGGGCCTTGCGGGCACCGGGCCTTGCGGGCACGGGCCTTGCGGGCACCGGCTGTCAGCCGCACTTGCGCCCGGTGTTGACGCACTTCACGGCCTTCTTCATCAGCGAGTCGGACATCACGTTGATGAAGTCGCCGTGGTCGGTCACCGGCTTGTGCAGTTGCTCGGGGAAGCTGTCGACCGCGAAGAGCGAGCCGGGCGCGACCTTGTAGGTGATCCGCTGGATCAGCTGCGGGATGGCCTTGAACCCCTTGGCGCACCCGCCCTTGGCGTCCGCGAACGCCACATGGGTGCGGTGGTTCGCGCTGTCGGCGTTCTTGCCGTCCCAGCAGCTCTGGAACTTGAACGTACGGACCACCTTGCTGCCCTTGGGGCAGAGCGGGTACTTGTCCTTCAGCTGCCGGTTCTCGAAGCCGGTGCAGCTCCAGGAGGCGTTGGCGTTGGCCGTGCCGTTGGTGAAGGCCTTGGCGTCGCCGGTGATGATGCGCAGGAACTTGGGCATCGCCACGACCTTGGACACCGCGCTGCCGCGGAAGGTGATCGACGCGGTGGTCGGCCGCAGGATCTTCCCGATGTTGCCCTCGGTGCCGCCGCCGGGCGCGTCGGCGTCGACCTCCTTCGTCCCGTCCTGTTGCCGCAGGACCGGCCAGTAGTGGGTGGAGCGGTCGCCGTTGGTGCAGGTGGTCCCGGCGGCGGCGAGGCCGTCGTTGGTGGAGAAGGCGTCGGTGTCGCGGTTGCCGACGTAGTCGTGCATGTGGTGGGCGCCGTTGGACACACCGGGGGCGACGATCACGTTGTCCGAGTTGAAGTGCTTGTTCTCATTGCGTCCGCAGCGCGAGGAGAAGGTGCCACGGGAGGCGTTGCCCTGCGTGCGGGGGTTCTTGACGTTCGGCTTCACCTTGCGGATGTCCACGAAGTCCGCCCGCACCGGGCCGGACTGCGCCTGGCCGCCCGCGGCCGGGGCGGCGGGGGCGGCCGTTCCCGCGGCGGGGGTGGCACCCGCCGACGCGGCGGCCGGTGCGGCGGCCGGGTTGGGCGCCTCCTGCACGGTGCAGGACGCCATCGTGTCCAGGCCGGACGGGCGGCTCCCCACCCGGCCGATCTCGTTCCCGATGCGGTTCAGCGCGCCACGCCGCTGGGCGGTCAGCGGCTCCAGCACCCGGGTGCGCACCCAGTCCCGGTCGGCGCCGGGGCCGCGCGCGGCCAACTGCTTGTAGGCGTCGGCCACCTGGCTGTCCATCGTCGCCAGTTCCTTGTCCACGGTGGGCCGCGCCTGCTGCGGCACACTCGCCAGCCGGGTCGCGGCATCCGGGCACTTGACGGTCATCGCCGTTCGCGCCGACGCCTGCTGCCCGGCCGACTGGCGGGCGGCGGAAGCATCGTTGTCGGTCATCAGGAGAGCCCCGCCGCCCACGGCCAGTGCGGTCACTCCGACCACGGTCAGCCCGATGACCCTGGATCGCTTGTGTCTCTTCCTCATCCTTCGCCCCTCATCGGCAGTCTTCGTACGCCGGGGACGCGTTGCCCTCGGCCACGTCGGAGCGCGCTCCCGCCACCCGTCCCGGAGTGGAGGGCGCAACCCGACGACGGTGGATACGGACGGCGAGGCGATCGTTCTCAACGGTGGTCGCAACATCTCGTAAATAGCCGGAGGAGTCGGTGCACTGGTGCATCTCCTTAGTGGCTTCACCACATATCCACGGACCCACGGGACGAAGGTGATCAGCTATGGCTAAAGTGAGTGCTTCGTTTCACCACCCCCCAATGTCCCTCTACGCGCCCCGGAGCCCCCCATGTCCAGCGCGACCTCGTCCAACGGGCGTCATCGCAAAGCCAAACCCATGAGCCTCGCCGTGCGCCGCGCGTTCATCATCGCGGCCGTCCCGGTCACGGGCGCGCTGCTGTCCGCTCCGTCCGCGCTCGCCGCCGACAAGAGCACCAAGACCACCACGACGGCTCAGTCCGTGGCCGCCGACGGGCTCGATGCCACCGAGGGGCTGGACCCCGCCGAGCAGCGGATCGCGGAGAACCTCAACACCCGCGCGCAGAACCCGAATCTCGGCGACACCTTCAGCGGCATCGTGCTGGACTCCGCGTCCGACAAGGTCATCTGGGGGCATGACGCCGACACCGCGCTGATGCCCGCGTCCAACACCAAACTGGCCACCGCCACGGCGGCGCTGACCGTGCTCGGCCCCGAGCACCGGTTCACCACCAAGGTGGTCTACGGCGACGGCACGCTCACCCTCATCGGTGGCGGCGACCGCATGCTGACCACCGCCGATCTCACCGAGCTCGCCAAGACGGCCGCCGCCGGCGTGAAGCTCGGGGGCCTGGACTCGGTGAAGGTCCGCATCGACGACAGCCTCTTCCCCGAGCCGACCCTCGCCACCGGCTGGAACGACTCCTACTACGACGACCAGGTGTCGCCGGTGCGCTCCCTGGTGGTGGACGGCAAGCTGTCCGCGGACACCTCCATCGACGCGGGGAAGGTCTTCGCCAAGCAACTCGCCGACCAGGGCGTCACCGTCGACGGCGAGGTCACCCGCGGCACGGCCTCGGCGACGGACGTCCCGGTGGGACAGCACCTGTCCCCCACACTGTCCGAGACGATCAAGAAGATGCTCAAGAAGAGCGACAACGACATCGCCGAGACGGTGCTGCGCATGACCGCGCTCGGCGCCGGCCGGCCCGCCACCTACGAGGACGGCACGGCCGTGGTGCGGGACGTCCTCAGCCGCCACTACGGGGTCTCGATGGCCAACTTCGAGATCCACGACGGCAGCGGGCTCTCCCGCGCGAACCGCATCCCGGCGCGGACCGTGGCGGACATCCTCGACCTGGTCACCGACCCGCGCTACAGCGGCCTGCTGCGCTCCATCGACGAGGGCCTGCCCGTGGCGGGCGAGGCGGGCAGCACCCTGGGCCCCGAGTGGGGCCGCTTCGACACCCAGGACTCCCAGTGCGCCGTCGGCCAGGTCAAGGCCAAGACGGGCACGCTGACCGGCGCCATCGCGCTCAGCGGCCTGACGAAGGCGGAGGACGGCCGGTGGAAGGTCTTCTCCTTCATCGAGAACCAGTCCTCCGCCGACCCGGCCGCCACCAAGGACACCCTCGACGGCCTCGCCGCCACGGTCAACGGCTGCTGGGCGTAGCCGCGTAGGCCACCGCCGAGTCCCCGGCTCCGCGGGTCACCCGGCGGTGGCCTGCGCGGCCGGGGGCTCGGGGTGGAACTGCTCGACGCGGTCGCGCTTGGTGTACATGTCCCAGTAGTGCGCGGCGAGGTCGTCCGGGTCGGCGACCGGGAAGTTCGCGAGCGCTTCGGCGTCGGCCGAGGCCAGGGCGGCCGACTCCGCGATCTCGCTGCGCTCGATCAGGGCCCCGATAGTGAGGGTGCCCGCGTAGACGCCGGTGTCGGCGAGTTCACCGTTGAGCGAGTACAGATAGTTGCGGGCGGCGGCCATCACCGGGCCCACGCCGCTGAGGTGGGGTATCGGCTGCGCCGCCGAGTAGCCCTGGGTCAGCAGGAAGGCGCCGTCGCCGCGCTCGGTCCACTCCGGCAGCACGGCGCGGACCACCTCCACCGGGGTGAGCAGGAGCAGCGGGATCAAACCCTCCAGGGTGGCCGCGTCCAGCCGAGTGGCGGCGGTGAAGCCCTGGTCACCGCTGATCGGCCCGTATTCGATGGCATCGATCCGGCCGAAGCGGTCGCGGATGGCCGCGACCAGGGCGGGCGCCTCGGCGGGGATCGACAGATCGGCGGAGAAGGCGGCCGCCTCGATGCCCTCACCGGCGAGCCGCTCGACGAGCCCGTCCAGGCGGTCCTTGCGGCGCGCCACCAGGGCGACCCGGAAGCCTTCACGCCCGAACCGGCGGGCCACGGACACACCGAGACCGGTACCGGCCCCGAAGACGGCGATCACTTTGGACATGGGGGCTCTCCTTTGGATCAGTGATGAATCAGTTTTGGAGCAGCTTTGGATCCCTTTGGATCAGCTAACTTGACCAGCGGGTCAACTTATGTCGTCGACGGTAACATGAAACTTGACCGCAGGGTCAAGTTAGTTCCGCGGGAGGATGCGACCATGGGGGACGCCACGCCAGGACCAGGAGGAACGACCGGATGCGGGCCGACGCGCAACGAAACGCGGAGAAGCTGCGGGCAGCCGCCGCCGAGCTGTTCCAGGAACGCGGCCTCCACGTACCGCTGAAGGAGATCGCCCGGCGGGCCGGGGTGAGCCACGGAACGCTCTACAACCTCTTCGGCACCCGTGAGGCGCTCATCGACGAGGTGGTGACCGACCTGGCGGCCGAACGCCTCGAGGAGATCGCCGAGCGGGCCCTGTCCCGCGAGGACGCCTGGGAGGGGTTCGCGTACTACATCGAGGGGCTCTGCCGGATACAGGCCGTCGATCCGGCGGTCGCCGATGTGGTCGGGGGCCACTACCCGGGCGCCGAACGCCTCATGGCCGTCTGCGGCCGGACGCTGGACGCCGCAAAGCGCATCATCGAGCGGGCCCAGGACGCGGGTGCGCTACGCCCCGACTTCACCACCGAGGACCTGGTGTTCGTCCTCGGCTCCAACTCCGTGCTGGCCCGAGCCACCCCCCGCACGGCCCCTGACGCCTGGCGCCGCAATATCGCCTTCCTCCTCGACGGACTGCGCACCGAGGCCGCCCGACAGCCACTTCCCGTGGGCCCGCTCACCCCGGATCAGGTCTACGAGGTGATGGAGAACCTCACGGGTCGGCGATAGCCGGGCCGACCTGCCTGGAGCCTCCGGGTCACGCCCGCAGGTAGGCGAGGACCGCGAGCACCCTGCGATGTGTCTCCTCCGCCGGAGGAAGGTCCAGCTTGGTGAGGATGCTGCCGATGTGCTTGCCCACGGCCGCCTCGGACACGACCAGCGCACGGGCGATGGCGCCGTTCGACTTGCCCTCCGCGATCAGTCCCAGCACCTCCCGCTCCCGCGCGGTGAGCCGCTCCAGCGGATCGCGGCGTCGGCGCAGCAACTGGCGTACCACCTCGGGGTCGACGACGGTGCCACCGTCCGCGACCTCGCACAGGGCGGCCACGAAGTCCGCCACCTGCCCGACCCGGTCCTTCAGCAAATAGCCGACGCCCGTGCCGTCACCGGAGTCCAGCAGTTCCGAGGCGTACGTCCGCTGCACATACTGGCTGAGGACCAGGACGGGCAGCGTGGGCCGTGTCTCGCGCAGCCGCACCGCCGCGTGCAGGCCCTCGTCCTGGAACCCCGGGGGCATCCGCACATCCGTCAGGACGATGTCGGGAGCGTGTTCCCCGACCGCGGCGAGCAGTGCGGGGGCGTCGCCGACGGCCGCGACGACGTCGTGGCCGCAGCGGCCGAGCAGGCCGATGAGCCCCTCCCGCAGCAGCACGCTGTCCTCGGCCAGTACTACGCGGAGCGGTCGGTCCGTACGCAAGGAATCTCCACACGCAACAGGGTCGGTCCGCCCGGCGGGCTGGACAGGGAGATTCTGCCATCCAGCGCCGAAACCCGGTCCGCGAGTCCGGTCAGGCCGGTTCCGGCGCCGGTGTCCGCACCGCCCCGGCCGTTGTCGCGCACCTGGAGGAACAGCCGTCCGTCCCGGTGTTCTCCGCTCACCTCCGCGCGGCTCGCCCCGCTGTGCCTGGCGACGTTGGTGAGGGCCTCGCGGACGACGAAGTACGCGGCGGCCTCGACCGCTTGGGGCAGCCGTCCGGACAGGGCCAGCGCCACGTCCACGGGGATCGCGGAGCGGTCCGCGGCGTCGGCGACGGCCGCGGGGAGGCCGTGGTCCGAAAGGACCTTGGGGTGGATGCCGCGGATGAGTTCGCGCAGCTCCGCGAGCACCTGGTCCGCCTCCTGGTGGGCCTTCGCGAGCTGCTCGGCGACCGGCCCGGGAGGGGCGTCCAGGCGGGCCAGGCCGAGCGTCATCGTCAGTCCCACCAGCCGCTGCTGCGCCCCGTCGTGCAGATCGCGCTCGATGCGCCGCCGTTCCGCCTCGAAGGCGTCCACCAGCCGGAGGCGGGAACGGGTCAACTCGACGACCCTCGTGCCCAGTTCGGCCTCGTACGGAGCGATCAGCAACCGCGTCAGTCCGGCCCGGGCGCCGGCCACCACCCCCAGGGCATAGGCGCCCAGCATCAGAAGCGCCACACCGAGGACGGCGATGCCGAAGGCGGCCGGCCAGGTGGTGACCGTCCACTGCTTGAGCACCTTGATCTCCTGGCCCCCGCCGACCGCGGCCATCAGCAGCGGGGTCGCGACCATGGACAGTGGGCAGAGCAGGGCGACGGCGACGACGAGCGCGTCGACCGGCCACAGCACCACCGCGAACAGCAGGGCGTGACCCAGCTCCCGCCACGTCGCCCGCTCCCTCATGCGCGTGGTCAGCCAGGCCCGGAGGCCGGGGGCGAGGGGCGCCCGGTGCGGGTCGAGGGCGGGGTCCGCGTCGATCAGGCGCATCCGGTGGCGCTCCACCCAGGCCACCGGGATTCCGGCGAGGGCCGCGAGGACGAACAGCGGGATCCCCACCAGCACGAGGGCGAGAACGGCTCCGGCCGCCGCCGTGGCCGCGATCACCACGAGCGCGACGGCTCCGGTCACGGCTCCGGTGAGCAGGTATCCGGCGGAGCGCCACGGCCACGACGACAGCAGGAAGCCCGGTCCGGACATGGCGTGCCACACGTTCCGCGGGTGCATGGAGCTCACCGTAGAAGGCCCCGCACCGCCGGTGCCATCGGGCCAGGGAGTCCTTCGGGGGTATGCCTGGCCCTACCCCAGGTCTCGCCCCTGCCGTACTGCGGCGCGGTGCCCCCACGCGGTTTCGTGAGGTCACCGAAGAGAAGAGCCACGGCGACACCACGGGGTGGGGACAGATGAACGATGACGTGATCCAGTTGCGTTCCGTCAGCAGACGCTACGGTGCGGGCAATGGGGCGGTGACGGCGCTCGACGACGTCTCGCTGGCGTTCCCCAGGGGATCGTTCACCGCCGTCATGGGCCCCTCGGGGTCCGGCAAGTCGACGCTGTTGCAGTGCGCCGCGGGGCTGGACCGCCCCACATCGGGGTCGGTCACCGTGGCCGGGACCGAGCTGACGAAGCTGAGCGAGACCGGGCTGACCCTGCTGCGCCGCCGGCGCGTCGGGTTCGTGTTCCAGGCGTTCAACCTGCTGCCGTCCCTGACCGCGGAGCAGAACGTGACACTGCCCCTGCGCCTCGCCGGCCACCGCCCCGCCAAGGCCCGGGTGCGTGAGGTGCTCCAGCAGGTCGGGCTCGGCGAGCGGGCGCGGCACCGGCCGGCGGAGCTGTCCGGCGGTCAGCAGCAGCGCGTCGCCCTGGCCCGCGCCCTGATCACCCGGCCCGATGTGCTCTTCGGCGACGAACCGACCGGCGCCCTCGACTCGCGGACCGGCCATGAGGTGCTGACGTTGCTGCGTGGCATGGTCGACGGCGAGGGCCAGACGATCGTCATGGTCACCCATGACCCGGTGGCCGCCTCCCGCGCCGACCGTGTGCTCTTCCTCGTCGACGGGCGGGTGAGCGGTGAGTTGGCCGGGGCCGGGGCCGACACCATCGCCGCGCACATGGCCACGCTGGAGGCCGTGCCGTGCTGAGTGTCGCCCTGCGCACCCTGCGCACCCGCTGGGCCGCCTTCACCGGCAGCTTCGTCGCCCTCTCGCTGGGCGTCGCGCTGACCGCGGTGATGGGCCTGGCGCTCGCCTCGTCCCTGGACGCGCCCGGCCGCGGACCCGAGCGGTTCGCCGCCGCGCCGGTCGTGGTCAGGGGAGCCGACACCCTGCGGGTGGACACCTCGGCCGGGGTCCGGGTCCAGCGGCTCGCGCATCCGCGCGCCGTGCCCGCCGGGACCGTCGCGCGGCTGCGGAGGCTCGGCGCCGTCGTCACGGACCGGTCGTTCGCCGTACGGGCGCGGGGCGGGCCGGACGACCTGGTGGGGCACCCCTGGTCCACCGCCGCCTTCGCCCCGTACCGGATCGACGCGGGACGCCCGCCCCGCGCGGCCGACGAGGTCGTGGTCAGCGGGGACTGGACGAGGCCGGGGCAGCGCGTACGGACCGACCGCGGCACCGTGCGGGTCGTCGGAACCGTCGCGGGGCGCGGCTTCGAGAACGCCGTGTTCTACACCGACGCACGCGCCGCCCGGCTGTCACCGATCAGCGTCCAGCTCGTCGTGGACGCCGACCCGGCGGCCGTACGCGAGGCGGTTCGCGGCGGCGTCCGGGTCCTCACCGGGCAGGGACGCCGCCACGCCGACCCCGACCCGGACCGGGACCGCGAGGCCCTCGCGGCGATGAACGCGATGTTCGGCACGGCCGGGGGCGTCGCCGCCTTTGTGTCGGTGTTCGTGGTGGCCTCCACCTTCGCGTTCGCGGTCGCCCAGCGGCGCCGGGAGTTCGGGCTGCTGCGCGTGGCGGGGGCGACCCCGGGCCAGATCCGCCGGATGGTCTTCGCCGAAGCGCTCGTGGTGGGTGTGCTCGCCTCGGCCACCGGCTGTCTGCTCGGCGCGTACGGTGCGCCACGGCTGGCCGGCCGGGTGGTCGACGGTGGCCTCGCACCGCGCTGGTTCACCATCGGCCACCATGTCTGGCCGTACCATCTGGCCTTCTGGACGGGGCTGTGCGTCGCGCTGTGCGGTGCGGCGGCCGCGTCCTGGCGGGCCGGCCGCACCGGCCCCGCCCAGGCGCTGCGCGAGGCGTCCGCGGACAGCGTGACGGGCGGGACGATGACCTGGGGCCGACGGCTGTCCGGCCTGGCCCTGCTGGTGACCGCCGCCGTGACACTGTGTCTGGCCCTGCTCACGGACCCGGGCGAGCTGCTGCACCGGAAGACCTATGTGAGCCGGCCGATGCTGCTGATCAGCGCGGTCGCGCTGCTCGCACCGGTGGCGGTGCGCCCGCTGACCCGGCTGATCGCCTGGCTCCCGGCCCGGCTGCCCGGTGCCGGCGGCATGCTGGTGCGGGAGAACGCCGCCGCCGGGGTGCGCCGCACGGCCGCGATCGCGGCGCCCGTACTGGTCACGGTCGCCCTCGCCGGTTCGCTCCTGTGCGCCACCGCGACGCTGAACCGGGCGCGGGCCACCGAGACCCGGCAGCGGACGGCCGCCGACTTCGTCATCACCCCGGCCGGGGGCGCGGGCTTCGATACGGCGGCGCTGCGCAGGCTGCGCGATGTGCCCGGTGTCGAGGTGTCCACGACCTCGTCGAGCGCCGTGTACGTCCTGGAGGACGGCGGATCGCTCCTCAAGTCCGACGCCCGCGCCGCCGACCCGGGCCCGCTCGCCGCCACGTCCCGACTGCCGATCGAGGCAGGGAGAGCGAGCGATCTCGACGACGGCTCGATCATCGTCAATGGCGAGTGGCAACGGCACACCGTGGGCGAGCAGGTGCGGGTGTGGCTCGGCGACGGCACGGAGAGGTCGCTGCGGATCGCCGCGGTGATGGCCACCGGCACCGGCGACAACGGCGTCTACGTCACCCCGCGCAACGCCCCGGGCGCGACCGTGGACCGGGTCGACATCGCCCTGGCGCGCGGCGCCGACGCGGACGCAGCGGCCACCGGGCTGCGTGCGGCGGTGCGCACCACCGGCGGCCACGTCTTCGGCCACGTCTTCACCAAGGACCAATGGGTGAAGGCGAGTTACCCCGCGACCAACCGCACGACCCGGCTCGGCTTCCTGCTGGTCCTCGGCATCGCCCTCCTCTACACGGGCATCTCCGTGGCCAACACCATGGTGATGGCGACCGCCGACCGCGTCCGCGACCTGGCCGTGCTGCGCCTGGCCGGAGCCACCACCTGGCAGGTACTGCGGCTGGTGGGCGCCGAGGCGCTGACGGTGGTCGCGGTCGGCGCGGTCCTGGGGCTCCTGGTCACCGGGCTCAACCTGGCGGGCATGTGGAGCGCCCTGGCCCTGCTGTCGGTGCGGACCACGATCGACGTCCCCTGGACGGCCATCGGCGCGGCCGCGGCCGCCTGCACGGTACTCGCCGTGGTCTCGTCGGTCGCCCCCGCCGCGTTCGCCCTGCGCCACCGGGCGGTGACACTGGCGGGCCTGCGGGAGTGACCGCGTCGGCCCAGCCCGCGTCAACTCACGTCCCCGCGTCAACTCACGGCGGCCCGCGTCGGTCCACGTCGGCCCACGTCAGCCCAGGAAGCTCAGCCGCACCTGGCGGTCGGGGTTGTCCCGGTTGGTGTCGACCAGGCACACCGACTGCCAGGTGCCCAACGCCAACCTGCCGCCGATGACCGGGATGGTGGCGTGCGGGGGTACGAACGCGGGGAGGACGTGGTCGCGGCCATGGCCGGGGCTGCCGTGGCGGTGGCGCCAGCGGTCGTCGGCGGGGAGGAGGTCACGGAGGGCGGAGAGCAGATCGGTGTCGCTGCCGGCGCCCGTCTCCAGGATGGCGATCCCGGCCGTGGCGTGCGGGACGAAGACGTTGAGCAGGCCGTCGCCGCCGTCCGCCACCTCGCGCAGATACGCCTCGCAGTCGGCGGTGAGGTCGGCGACGGTCTCGGTGGATCCGGTGGTGACGCTGATGGTGTGGGTACGGAATGTGCTCATGGGACCATCCTGATACGCCGTCGCGTAAAACTCCCGCAACAAAGGTCCGAGGGGCAAGACACCGTTGACCGGTTCCGGACGTCCTCGCTAGCTTCGAGGGCATGTCTACGTCAGCCCTGCTCACCACGCGCGGTCATATCGACCTGCTGCGGGTGGCGTCCGCCGCGTGTCCCGGCCTCCGCTGACCTTTCTCTCCCCCCGCCTCTCCGCCCCCTCGCCTCGGTCCCGTTCCGCCGTACCGTGCTGATCGTCGTGTCGTACGGCGGGTACGGGCCTGTACGGGCGTCGCGGCGTACCCCTTTGTGGAGCCCCCATGTCCCCGGTTCTCGAACCGGTCGTGCCGCTCTCCGCGCGCCGCCGCACCGTGCCGCGATGGCTGCGCCGTACGACCGGACCCCTTCTGCTGCTGGTGCTCTGGCAGGTGTCCAGCGCCACCGGTGTACTGCCCTCCGACACCCTCGCCTCCCCCGGCACCATCGCCGATACCGCCTCCGGCCTGGTCAAGGACGGCACCCTCCCGCACGCCATGCTGGTGTCCGTACAGCGGGTGCTGATCGGGCTGGCGCTCGGCGGTGTCATCGGCGTCTCGCTCGCGCTGGTCTCCGGGCTCTCCCGGCTCGGCGAGGACCTCGTCGACGCGAGTGTGCAGATGCTGCGCAGCATCCCCTGGGTCGGCATGATCCCGCTGTTCATCATCTGGATGGGCATCGGCGAGGCTCCGAAGATCGCGCTCATCGCGCTGGGCGTCACCTTCCATCTCTATCTGAACGTCTACGCGGGCATCCGCGGCGTGGACGCCCAGCTCATCGAGGCCGGGAACTCGCTCGGGCTCGGCCGCTGGGGGCTGATCCGCCATGTGGTGCTGCCCGGGGCGCTCCCCGGCGCGATGACCGGGCTGCGCTACTCCCTCGCCACCGCCTGGCTGGCGCTGGTCTTCGGCGAGACCATCAACGCCGACGACGGGATCGGCTTTCTGCTCAACCGCGCACGGGAGTTCTTCCAGACCGATGTGATCGTGGTCTGCCTGATCGTCTACGCCGCCCTCGGCCTGCTCGCCGATTTCATCGTCCGCACTCTGGAGAGGCTGCTGCTGCAATGGCGACCGAACTTCACCGGCAAGTGAACTCCCCGGAGAAGGAGTTGGGGCAGGGGAAAGAGGGCGAGAGCGGCGGTGCCGCGGTGCGGGTGCGCTCGCTGACCCGCTCGTTCGACGGCCGCCCGGTCATCGACAACCTCCAACTCGATGTCCCGGCGGGCGAGTTCGTGGCGCTGCTCGGCCGCAGCGGCTGCGGCAAGTCCACGCTGCTGCGGGTGCTCGCCGGGCTGGACCGGGAGATCGAGGGCGAGGTGCTGGTGCCGCGCCGCAAGGCCGTCGCCTTCCAGGCGCCCCGGCTGATGCCGTGGAAGCGGGTCTGGCGCAATGTGCTGCTCGGGCTGGACGGCCGCCCCGGGCGGGCCGTGGCCGAGGAAGCGCTCAACGAGGTCGGTCTCGGCCATCGCGTCGACGCCTGGCCGAAGACCCTCTCCGGCGGTGAGGCCCAGCGCGCCTCGCTCGCCCGTGCGCTGGTGCGCGAGCCCGATCTGCTGCTGCTGGACGAGCCGTTC
Source organism: Streptomyces endocoffeicus (assembly GCF_016741935.1). Taxonomy (GTDB): domain Bacteria; phylum Actinomycetota; class Actinomycetes; order Streptomycetales; family Streptomycetaceae; genus Streptomyces; species Streptomyces endocoffeicus. The sequence goes on from NZ_JAERRG010000040.1 coordinate 62,706, forward strand.
GGCGCGCTGGACGCGCTCACCCGGATCACCGCCCAGCAGCTGGTGGCCGAGCTGTGGCAGCGGCGCGGCTGCGCGGTGCTGCTGGTCACGCATGACGTGGAGGAGGCGCTGCTGCTCGCCGACCGCGTCCTGGTGATGGACGGGGGTGTGATCGCGCATCAGATCCGGGTGGACCGGGACCGGCCGCGCGACATCGCCGATCCGCTCCTCGCCGAGCTGCGCACCGAGCTCCTGGACCGGCTGGGTGTGAAGGCGCCCGAACCGGCCGCCGTCCACAAGGTCGCCTGACGGGCGGTTGGTCCCGCCCGAACCGCCAGGTCCAGCCTGAACCGCCAAGCGCATTCCGAAATACCCCAGAACTTCCCGTACCCCCCGTACCTCCCGAACGGACCCCGCTGACATGAGACGGCGTATCGTCCCCGCCCTGTCCCTCCCCCTCGCCCTGCTGCTGTCCGCCTGCGTCAGCTCGCACGCGCAGAACGACTCCGGCTCCTCCGGCAACACCGACGGCAAGGGCGATGTGACCCTCAACGTCGGTGACCAGAAGGGCAATGACGAGGCGGTGCTGCGCGCCGCCGGGCAGCTCAAAAACCTCCCCTACAAGATCAAGTGGTCGACGTTCACCTCCGGTCCGCCGATCCTGGAGGCCGTGAGCGCGAAGGCCGTGGACATCGGCGGGGTCGGCAACACCCCGCCGGTCTTCGCCGCGGCCGCCAAGTCCCGCATCAAGGTCGTGGCCGCCAAGCACGGTACGTCCGACGGGGAGACGATCCTGGTCAAGAAGGGGTCGCCGGTGAAGCGGACGGCCGACCTCAAGGGCAAGTCGGTGGCGGTCGCACAGGGCAGCTCGGCCCACTACCAACTGGTCGCCTCGCTCGCCAAGGCCAGGCTCTCGATCAAGGACGTCAAGGTCAGCTTCCTGCAGCCCGCCGATGCCCTGGCCGCCTTCACCCGCGGCAAGGTGGACGCCTGGGCCGTCTGGGACCCGTACACCTCCCAGGCGCTGCGCCAGTCGGACGCGCGGGTCCTCACCACGGGCCGGGGGGTGGTCAACGGCCTCAACTTCCAGGTGGCCAACCCCTCCTCCCTCGAGGACAAGAAGAAGGTCAAGGTCATCAAGAACTATCTCGGACGGCTGCGCCGGGCCCAGGACTGGGTCTACAAGCACCCCGAGGAGTGGGCCAAGGTGTGGGGCAAGGAGACCGGGCTGCCGTACCAGGTGGCGCTGGACTCGGTGAAGCGGACCAACGGCACCCGGGTGTACGTCGCCGTCGACAAGCCCGCCATCGCCTCGGAGCAGAAGATCGCGGACACCTTCGCGAAGCTGAAGCTCACCCCGCGCCGCTATCAGTTCGCCGACTATGTCGACATCCGCTTCAACGGCGATCTGCCGCCCTCCACCTCCGCACCGCGCACCTACGGAAAGGGATCCTGAGGACACCCCTTTTCGGGAGCGCCGCATCGGGTAAGCGCGTGGAAACCGTCAGCCGCGCGATACACACCCGATGAAACGAGGTGAGCGTCATGCACACCGCCACGGCCCAGTGGACGGCCACCACGCCGTCCGCGGTGCGGGAGACCCTGGAATGCCGCCCCGAAGCCGCCGCGCACGCACGACATCTCACCAGCACCTTTCTGGAAGGCCTGCGTCCGGCGCCCGATCAGGGCGCCGCCGACGCGGTGATGCTGGTCGTCTCGGAGCTGGTCACCAATGCCGTACGGCACTCGGGCGGCCGGTTCTGCTCGCTGCGCGTGTCGGCCGACCCTGACTCCATCACCATCGCCGTCGGCGATGCCAGCCGCGTACCGCCGCACCGGCGCACTCCGGATGTCCGCGGCGAGCGCGGCGGGTTCGGCTGGCCGATGATCAGCGGCATGGCCATGGCCACGACCGTCAGCGAGGAGCCCGGGGGCAAGACCGTGAGCGCGATCATCGCCCGAAGAGGACGGGTGTCGGGGCGTACCACCACCGCGCCGACACCGGGTTGACCCGCTCCGTGCCGTCGCGTGACGTCATCGCCCCCTAGCCCGTGCCGTTCCGGCCCGTCCCCGTCCCCGCCCGTGCGCGGTCGACGGCCACGGCGATCCCGTCCAGGACGCGTTCGAGGCCGAAGACGAAGTCATGGTCGGTCGCCGGATCGTCGTACGCCCCGTCGGGCGCCGCCTCGAACAGGCCCGACGAGAACAGCAGCGCCACCTGCGGAAAGCGGTCCGGGGTGATGAGCCGCGCCAGGGTCCTGCCGTAGGCCCGCTCGGCCTCCTCCTGACTCAGCCCCGTTTCGCTCCTGCCCTGCGCGTGTTCCTGGGACAGCAGGGAGGCGTGGCGCACATAGCCGCTGAGCAATGTCAGACTGCCGACCTTCGCGGCCCAGTCCAGCTCCGTGCCGCTCAGCGCGCCCAGGCCCGCTTCCATCCAGGCGATCTCATGAGGCCCCATCGGCGGCCCCGCGATGGGGAGGCGGGGGAGCCAGGGGCGATCGTGGTGGACCAGCCGCTGGGCGACGGTCCACTGCCGTAGCCCCTCGCGCCACCGGTCCGGCGCGGTCTCGACCTCGGGCGGGGAGCCGAGCGCCAGGTCCCGCATGAGGACGAGGAGCTCGTCCTTGGATCCCACATGGCGGTAGAGGGACATCGGGGTGACGCCCAGCTCCTTCGCGATCTTCGGCAGTGTCGCGCCCGCCAGGCCGTCGCGGTCCGCCAGTTCCACTCCCGTCCGCACCACGCGCTCGGTGTCGAGCGCGGCGGGCCGGCCGAGGCCCGAGGCCGGGACCGGGAGCCTCCACAGGCGGGCCAGCTCGGCGGGCGCCTCCTCCTGCTCGGCCGACATGGCGCTTCTCCTTCGCGTACCTCGGTTGCTCACCAGGTACATCATGGCCTACCGCTACTTAGTATCTGTCGTATAGATTATTGCTTATACTAAGCCGGGTGCCGAGGGCCCGCCCATGCCCCTTGCCCGTTGGGCCCTCATGTCAGGACGGAGAGAGATCCAGGTGACAGCCATAACGCAGTCCCATGCCCCGGGCCCCGCACGGGGCCCCGTCCGCCGGACCGAACGGGCCCTGGCCCCCGATCTGGCGCGGGGCACCATGCTGCTGTTCATCGCGCTCGCGAACGCCGCGGTGGCCACCTTCGGCAACCAGCCGGGCGCCGAGGCGTCGCCACACGGCTGGGAACGCCCGTTCAACCTCGTCATGTTCGTCTTCGTGCACGCCCGCGCCTATCCGATGTTCGCCGTGATGTTCGGCTACGGGCTGGTGCAGCTCACCCGCAGACAGGACGCGGAGGGATCCGGGCCCGGCGCGGCCCGCTCGGTGCTGCTGAAGCGCAACGCATGGCTCATCGCCTTCGGCCTCGTCCATGCCGCGCTGCTCAACTTCGGTGATTTCCTGGGGGCTTACGGCATCGTCGGTATCGTCTTCACCCTGCTGCTCCTGCGCCGCGGCGAACGCGTGCAGCGCGTGGTGCTGTGGCTGTGGGGCTGCACGGCGGTGTACGCCGCCACACTGGCGGCCGTGGCCACGTACCGCGCCATGGACAGCGGCCCGGGGTCCGCCGCCGTGCCGACGGACGATGTCGATTCGCTCTCGGCCCCCGACTACCTCACATCCGTGGCCGACCGGCTCCGCGAGTGGCCGATCCACACCCTGACCGTGCTGGGGTTCATCGCGATCGTCTGGCTGGGCGCGTGGGCCGCGCGGCGCGGCGTCCTGGAGGACCCGGCCCGCCACCGGCGGCTGCTGGTCCGCACCGCCGTGGTCGCACTCGGCGCAGCCTTCGCGGGCGGGGTGCCGATCGGCCTGGTCAGCGCCGGATTCGTGCATGTCGACGACGCCACCGCGGACGCGTTCCTGAGCCTGTACGAAGTGAGCGGCCAGTTCGGCGGCCCGGGATATGTGGCGCTCTTCGGGCTCCTCGCCCTGCGCCTGTCGAAGGCCCGTTCCGCCTCACGGCGGAAGCTTCCCGTGGAGGCGCTGGCGGCGCTCGGCCAGCGGTCGCTGAGCGGCTATCTGTTCCAGTCCCTCGCGTGGGTGGTACTGCTCTCCCCCTACGCGCTCGCGCTCGGAGAGCGGACCGGCAGCCCGACGCTCACCGCGTTCCTGAGCGCCGTCCTGGTCTGGCTCGCCACGGTGGCCGGGGCCCATCTCCTGCAGCGCCGGTCGCTTCCGGGCCCCGCCGAGAAGCTGCTGCGGAGGCTTACGTACGGCCCCCGATAGCCGGGCGGCGCCATGCGCACCGCGCACACGGCGACGCCGAAGGCCGGCCGCCCCAGAGGCGACCGGCCTTCGGTGTTCAACCGCCGATGTTCAAACCACCTGTGTGCACCCGCGCGCGTTCAGCCGCTCGCGCTCAGCCGCCGATGTTCACGTCGATGCAGGCGTAGAAGGCGTTGGCGGTGTCCGCGATGTTCCAGACCGCGAGAATCTTCTGCTTGCCCTTCAGGCTGCCGAAGTCCACCTGATGGGTGACGGTCTCGCCCGGCTGCGCCCCGCCGTCGTTGATCTCCGCGACCTTCTGGCCGCCGACGAAGTACTGCCAGGTGTTGGTCGCGTGACGCGCGGTCAGTTTCCAGGTGAAGTCGGCCTTGGACGGGATGGGCGTGACCGCCCAGCCCTTGCTGTCGTCGTCGAGTTCGGAGAACTTCCCATTGCCGCCGCTGCAGCTCGTCAGCCCCTTGGGGCCTTCGACGCTCTGCGGCTCGTACTTGATGTCGCCGCAGGGCACGGTCCCGGCCGCGCACTGGGCCTGACGGCTCGGCGGGGTGGAGATGTAGCCGTGCGCGCTGGCCTCGCTCGCGGGGAGGCTCAGAGCGATCATGGGGGCTATCCCCGCGCCGACGACTACCGCCAACTTTCGTTTCATGTTCATGCCAACTCCTTCACGGCGAGGCCCCACGCCAGACGGGAAGTCCTTGCCGAAGGTGAGGATGTGGGGGGATGTGGGGGGTGGCTGCACGGAACGCTTCACGGGCCGCAAGGGGCGGCCGTGACGCAGCGCCGCACTAGGTCTAGACCATACCCTCTGTCCGTTCACGGTCAAGACATGTGACGGAAGTGGTCTGGTCCACTGTCATCCCCACACATGTCACCGCCCCGGCCCGGTTCCCCGGGCCGGGGCACGCGACAGCCGGTGGCGGACGGTCAGGAGGAGAGGGCCGTCAGCCGTCGCCGGTCATGGGGAGACGCACGGCGGTCCAGCCGCTCCGCCAGGCGATCCCGGGCCGCCTCGCACCGGCCCGCGGACACCAGCGCGTACAGCAGGGTCTCCTCCACGACCTCACGCTGCGCGGCGCTGCCGCCCACACCGGGGAGCCGTGGCAGGAGGCGCTCCAATCCGCGTGCCGCGTCCGTCCAGCGCTCTTCCAGGATGTCCTCGAACGCCGCGCACAGCGGGGCGATGACACGTCGCTGCACCTCGTCGGCGCGCAGGGCGTGGACCCGCAGCCGGCGCAGCCCCGGCAGGTCGTCCGCGGCGGTGAGGGCGATGGCGGAGTGCAGGGCGACGAACGCGGTGGCCGGACGCTCCAGGACGTCGGCGGGCGCCGTGTCCAGGACATCGCCGATCGGGAACGGGCCCTGCCATGCGCCCGCCAGCCGGGCGCGCCACAGCAGGGAGCCGGAGTCGACCAGGGCGCGGACCCCGTACACCTTCCCCGGCGACAGCTGCTCCGCCCACCGGCGGCGGACCGCCGCCGTGTCCTCGAGGGCGAGTTCGTGGAGGGCGGCGTGCCAGGAGAAGTGGGCGCGGTGGGCTCCGCCGCGGCCCCGGTGGGCCAGCCATCGCTGAAGTCGCTCACGGCCCGCCTGGTGGTCGCCGGACTCGTAGTGCACATGGGCGAGGGCGTGCATGGCGTGGCCGGAGGCGGGTTCGGCGGCCAGGGCCCGCTCGGCCAGGACTCCGGCCTCGTCGTAACGCCCCTGCTCCTGGCGCATGAAGGCGAGCAGGGAGGTGTGGAACCAGCTTTCCCCGTGTGCCGGGGCGGTGCGCTCGACCACGCGGAGCGCGGTGCCGCCGTCGAGATCGCGCAGACCGGAGAAGGCGATGGTGGGCACGGCGACGGCGAGCGCCAGCGCGTCACCCGGGTGGTCCTCCAGGTGGCGCAGGAGGGCGGCGTCGCCGTCCGCGGGCGGGTGCAGGACGCGGCGGGAGACGACGTCCACGAAGGAGCGCTCGTAGTCGTCGGCGCGCTCGCGCGCCGCGCGCCGGGCGTCGGCCAGGGCGCGGGAGACGTCCACGTCGGCCCCGCACTCATGGCCGATGAGCGCGAGCGCGGCGTGGCCGAGGGCGAATCCGGGGTCGAGCGCCACGGAGCGGCGGAGCGCCGGTGCGGCCCCGGTCCGGACCTTCAGCAGCCGGTCCACGCCGAGGCGGTAGGCGGTGGCGGCGGCCGCGTGGGTGCTGAGGGGAAAACCCGAGGTGTCCACGGGCCGACGTGTCCGGCGCCCGGCGGGGCCGCCGGTGGCGGGGAGTGCGGGGGCCGTCCACGGGTCGAGGACGGCCTCGGCGACGGTGGCGGCCTGTACCCGGATCTCCGGGATGGCGGTGGTTTCCCACAACTCGCCACGGCGGGGCGCGCCGAGGGTCCACAGGGGGCGTGTGGTGCCGCCATCGGCACCGCGCAGCCGTCCGTGGTCGGTGGCGACGCCCATGCTGAGCGGGCCGGGCAGCGCGGCGCCCTGGTCGAGCAGACTCCGCCACAGCGGGTCGGCCGTGTCGGAGAGCCGCAGGCCCGGCCCGGTGCAGTCCACCACCCAGCCGACGGGCAGCGTGCGGGGGCCGTCGGGGGTGGTGAGGGACACGGTCAGGGAGCCGTCGGGCCGGGCCGAGGCGGAGGCGAGCCGCCCCTGGTGCGTCCGCATCCGCCGGGTGCGGCGCATGCGCCCGACCGCCTCGGCGGTGGCCGGGGGCATACGGTGGCGGTGGGTGTTCCACAACGAGCCGTCCTGCTCCACGAACTCGGCTCGCTCCGCGGTGGACATCGACGCCCAGATCTCGGCCGTGACCGGGCGCAGCCCGTCCACCGCGGGCCGCCAGTCGCCGTGGGTGCGCATGACGCGGCCGATGTGCCGACGCACCGCGGCCCGCAGCGCGGCCAGGGAGAGACCGTGCAGTGGGGTCGCGCACGTGGCGGCGGGCAGCGGGTCCACCGCATGCGCCTGCGGCAGCCTTCCGCCACGGGAGGCGCTGTGCACCGTGCGGCCGGGGCGGTCGAGCGTCATGGCGATGTCCACCGAGGTCAGCCCGGTGCCGACGAGGAGTACATCCTCCTTCCGCCCGTCCTGGAGGGCGGCGTCCAGGGCGCCGGGCGCCCAGGGGTCGGCGATGAAGCGGTCATTGCCACGCAGGTCCCCGGGGGCCCAGGCGGAGGTGGCGCGGGACGGCCCGGTGGCCAGCACCACGCACCGCGCCTCGACGGTACGGCCGTCGGCGAGCTCCAGCCGGGCCCGCTGGTCCCCGCCGGGGAGAGTGGTCCAGTGGCAGCCGGTGGCCCGGGTGCGCAGCCGGCGGACGGTGACGACGCCCTGGGCGGCCATGATGGCTCGGCCGAGGGTGTCGGCGAGGTAGGCGCCGTAGCGGTAGCGCTCCGCGAAGTCGCCACTCCGCACGCCCGGTTCACCGTGGTGGCACAGCCACCGCACGAAGTGTCCGGGATCGTCGGGGTAGCAGCTCATCCTGCCCGCCGGGACATTGAGGCGGTGGCGCGGGTCGAGGGTGGAGTAGGCGACGCCGCGGCCGGCCTCCGGGGCCGGGTCGATCAGCAGGAGTTCGAACGGGACACGGCGGCGTGCCGCCGTCTCGCAGAGCTGGATCGCCACCAGCGCGCCGGCGGCCCCCGCCCCCACGACGGCGACGGTCCTCGTACACGGCCCTGACGTGCTACACGGCTCTGGCGATGCCATGTGATACCTCCTGCTTACCCGGAACCGGCGGCGGAGCAGAACCGATGCCCCGCTCACGCAACCGGTACCGTAGCCATCTAAGTGCACCAATTCAATGAACTTGGTGAACTCATGGCGGAACAACGCGACGACCTTGACCGCCACCAGGGTGGATACCCAAGCCGGTGGTATGGGGCCCGACCCCATCAAACGGACGTGCGTGATAACTTTCCCTGGTGCGGATCACAGCCAAGTCGGACTACGCCGTCCGGGCGATGGCCGAACTGGCGGCCGCGGAGGGCTCACCCCTGACCGCCGAGCAGGTGGCGACCCGGCAGGACATTCCCCTGCGTTTCCTCTTCGGCATCCTGCGCGAGCTGCGCCTGGCCCATCTGGTGCGCAGTGTGCGGGGCCCGGAAGGCGGATATCTGCTGGCCCGCCCGGCGAAGGAGATCACCCTCGCCGACGCGATCCGCGCCATCGACGGCCCGCTGGCCAACGTACGGGACGTGGGCCTCAGCGGTCTGGAGTACCCCGGAGCCGCGGCGGTGCTGCCCGATGTGTGGCGCGCGGTGCGGGCGAGTCTGCGGCAGGTGCTGGAGAAGACCACCTTCGCGGATCTGGCCGCCGGGAAACTGCCCCCGCTGGTCCAGGAGCGGGCGCGCGAATACCTCGACGACGTCCGCCACTACGACACCTGACGGGCCGGGGCCGACAGCGTCGGCGCCGCACCAATCCCCCACCCCCGGGCCCGAGTTGGGCATTGGCACCCGTTGGCGCGGCGGGGAAGAAATCGGTCGCCCGGCGGGCCGCGCCCT
>NZ_JAERRG010000041.1 GCF_016741935.1 Streptomyces endocoffeicus
CCTCACCCGACTTGAGCACACCCTCACCACATAAACACAATGGGCAACAGGATCGCGCAGAGTCGAAGGCGGGGTGTGCCGCCAGCCGTCGTGCGTACGCCCACACGTGGGGGTGCTCGGTGATGCGGTGCACCGTGGCGGCGTCCAAGTGGTGGCGGTGCGCCGTGTCCCGTTGCACGAGCGCCACCCACACCGGGGCGGCTTGGTGCCGCCCAGCACGTACCGGCCGATGTGCTGGACCTTCCAGCGGGACGGGTCGTGCAGGGTGTGGGTGCGCGCGTCGCGCCAATGGCGGTGCAGGCCCCAGGAGTCGAGCGCCGAGCGGGTGCCGGAGACCTCGAAAAGGGCGCGTGGCGACCTCCACGGCGGCCTCGGCCGCCGTCACTTTTCGCGGTGGCCACCGCGATCGAGGCCTCGGCGGCCGAGTCGTCGGTCAGCTCGGCGCTCTCGAACCAGGGGCGGCTCTTGGTGCGGACGAACTCCACTGCCTCGGCCAGCGCACCGGAGGCGATCCCGGCATCGATGGCCGCGTGCAGCAACTAAGCTACCCCGCCGTGGAGTTGGGGGCCTTGGAAGGTGAGGTGGTGCGGTACGACGCAGTCGGCGGCCACGGGCACCGACTCCAGGCGGACGGTTCCGCTGGCGGTGGTGCGCTGTCCCATGCCGTCCCAGTCGTCGACGACGGTGAGGCCGGGCGCGTCGCGCGGGACGTATTCCACGTGCAGGGTGTCGTCCCTCTCGGCGTCATCCGCGATGACGTGCGCGACGCTCATCCGGCGGCCGCCAGCAGCGTCGTCCGCCCGCTCAGCGCGGCCGAGAACTGGTCGGTGACCTGCGCCAGTGCCTCGGCCGATCCCGGCGCGACGGTCAGCGTGCCGTCCTCGCCTACCGTGATGTCCTTGTCGAGCGTGAACCAGCCCGGCGTGATGTGTGCAGGGCCCATGGAGGCCAGCACCGGGCGCAGGGCGTAGTCGATGGCCAGCACATGGGCGGTGGAGCCCCCGGTGGCCAGCGGCAGGACCGTCTTGCCCGCCAGGGCGTACTGCGGGAGCAGGTCGAGCAGGGACTTCAGCAGTCCGGAGTAGGCGGCCTTGTAGACGGGGGTACCGATCACCACGCCGTCCGCCTGCTCGAACAGGGCGGTGGCCCGGACGATCGCCGGGTGAGCGAAGTCTGCCCCGAGCAGCGCCTCGGCAGGCAGGGTACGAACGTCCAGCGCAGTCACCTCGTGCCCCTGCGCGATGAGCCGCTCGTCCAGGTGGCGCAGCAGCCGAGCGGTGCGGGAGGTGGCGGAGGGGCTTCCGGAGACGGACAGGACAGTGGCCATGGGAGGACCTTTCGGTTCGTCGTTTCGTGTGCGGGCCGCGGTCAGGCGTGGGCGGCGGCGGGCTCTGACGCGGCTTCCTGTGCCTCCAGTTCGCGCACCAGGGGCAGCACCCGCTTACCGAAGTCGACCTCCTCCAGGTAGTGCAGGAAGCCGAGGAGGAAGAGGTCGACGCCGAGCCGCTTGTAGGCGACGTCCGCTCGGTGATCTGCTCAGGGGTGCCGATCAGACCCGTGCGGGAGCCGTCGCGTGCAGCCGGTCGGTGGGGATTCCCGAACATCAGCTCGACTGAAGGGAGTGACCCCGTCGGCGCCATTCCTCCGCGAGCAGTTCGTACGAACGGACCCGGTCCGTGTGGTCGTGGGTGATCGTCGTGATGAGCAACTCGTCGGCGCCCGTTGCCTCCTGGAGTTGTTCCAACTGGTCGGCCACCCGGCCCGGTGAGCCGACGAACTGGGTGTCGAGGCGGTCCTGGACGAGGGCGCGGTCCTCGTCGGTCCATGGGTGGGCACGCGCTTCCTCCGGCGTCGGGTACTCGATGGCGCCCTCGGCGGTGCGGATGCTGCGAACCCACGGGCCATAGCCGGTGGCGAGTGCGCGGGCAGTGTCGTCGCTCTCGGCGACGACGACATCCGCCGAGACGCTGACGTACGGCTTGTCGAGGAACTCGGAAGGCTGGAAGAAGGACCGGTAACCGTCCAACGCCTCCAGGACCGTGGCCGGGCTGACGTGGTAGTTCGCCGCGAACCGCAGACCGTTGTGGCCCGCGACAGCGGCGCTCTGACCACCGCTGCTGCCCAGGATCCACACCTCCACCTCGGCGCCCTCCCCCGGCACGACGTGCGCCTCGACGCCCTCCGGGGAGCGGTAGGTGCCGGCGAGCAGGGCGAGGATGTCGTCGATCTGCTCCGCGTAGTCCTGTGACTCGGCGCCCGGCAGTAGAAGCAGCCTCCGCTGCAGCGCGATGCGGGGTGACCCGAACAGATACTCGAAGGAGAAGCGGGGCGGGATCAACAGGCCGTTCGGGGTGCGGCCGTCGACGACCGGGGTCGCCGTCGGCAACGGTGCGGCCGGCTGTCCCGGCGGGCGGCCGCCCGAGCGGCCCAGGCCCAGATCGAAGCGGCCCGGGTGCAGCGCGTCGAGCAGGCCGAACTCCTCCACCGTGGACAGCGCCGTGCGGTGCCCGAGCTGCACGGCCCCGGAACCGAGCCGGACGGTGGAGGTGGCGGATGCGGTCAGGGCCAGGACGACCGCGGGGGACGTGCCGGCCACGCCCGGATTGAGGTGGTGCTCGGCGAACCAGTAGCGGGTATATCCGAAGCGCTCGACCTGCTGTGCGAGGTCGATGGAGTTGCGCAGGGCATCGGCTGCCGTCGAGCCGGAGGGGATCGGGACCAGGTCGAGAACGCCGAGGGCAGTATCAGACATGGACGGACTCCTGGGTGAGCGGTGGGGCCGGAAGCACGGGTCCCCACACGAACGGCGGGTCCGGGATCTCGCGGCGCAGCACGGGGGCGACCTTGGACTGGAACAGCTCGAGGGAGGCACGGTGCTGGGGCTCCGTCAGCCCGCTCGCGTCGGCGTGCAGGTGGAGCACAGTGTGACCGAACTGTTCGTGGTAGCGGTGCACCTTGTCGATGACCTGCCGCGGGCTGCCGATCAGCGCGGAGCTGCGCTCGACGAAGTCCTCCAGCGTCTCGAAGACGACCGGCAGGCCCGCCTTCTTGAAGAAGGCCAGGTTGGACTCGAAGATCGGCCGGTATGCGGCGAGGGCCTGCTGGGAGGTGGGCGCGACGTGGATGCCCGCCGTGCCCGCGCCGACGGCGATGTGCGCCGGGTCGTGGCCGTAGTGTGCCCAGCGCTCGCGGTAGTGGCGGATCAGCTCGGCGTATGGCTCGATGGGGTGGGTGACGTTCGCCGAGAAGAGCGGGTCGCCGTAGCGGGCGGCCAGGTCGACCGACTCCTTGCTGGTCGCGCTGCCGTGCCAGACCCGGACCGGCCGCTGATACGGCCGTGGCCACACCTCGGCGTCCGTCAGCGGGGGACGGAAGCGGGTGGCGGCGGTGACCTTGTCCTGGCGCCAGATCTTCCGGAAGACCTCGTAACTCTCGGCGTTGCGGTCCCACTGGTCCTCGGGCGTGACCTGGAACAGGTCGCGCTGAGCGGCGCCGTTGCCCTTGCCGATGATCAGGTCGAGGCGTCCGTTGGACAGGTGGTCGAGGGTGGCGTAGTCCTCGTATGCCCGGACCGGGTCCAGCAGGCTGAGCGTCGTGACGGCCGTGAACAGGCGGATCCGCTTCGTCAGGGCGGCCACTTGGCTGAGTACGACGGTCGGTGAGGAGGAGATGAACGGCCGCTCGTGGCGCTCCCCCACGCCGAAGCCGTCGAAGCCCAGCTCCTCGGCGAGCAGGGCGTTGTCGAGCACTTCACGGAAGCGGTCGTGGGTCGACTTCCGCACGCCGGTGACCGGATCCGGCCGGTGGACGATAAGGGTGATCGCGAGGAACTTCACGACGCGGCCCGGTCGTCGGCGGCGTCGGGGTGCTCGAGGCCCAGGTGGTGGCGGAGGGTGGGGCCCTCGTACTCGGTGCGGAAGACGCCCTGTTCCTGCAGGAGCGGGACGACCTTGTCGGCGAAGTCGTCGAGGCCGGTCGGGGTGATGTGTGGGACGAGGATGAAGCCGTCGCTGGCGTCGGCCTGGACGTAGTCGTTGATGGTCTTGGCGATGGTCGTCGGGGAGCCGATGAAGGCCTGCCGGTTGCCGGTGTTGATGACCAGGTCGCGGATGGACCAGTTGTTGGCGGCGGCCAGCTCGCGCCACTCGCGGGCGGTGGCCAGCGGGTCGCGGTACATCCGCACCTGCGCGCGGCCCTTGGAGATGTGGTTGTCGCTGACGTCCGGGTCGATGTCGGGCAGCGGCCCCTCCGGGTCGTAGGAGGACAGGTCCCGGTTCCAGACGAACTCCAGGTGCTTGAGGGCGGTGGCCCCGCTGACCTGCTGCCGGCGCACCTCCCTGGCCAGGTCCTCCGCCTCGGCGTCGGTGTCGGCGAGCGCGAAGGAGGCGGCGGGCAGGATCAGCAACTGGTCGGAGCGGCGGCCGTACTTGGCGAGGCGGTTCTTGACGTCCGTGTAGAAGGCCTGGCCCTCCTTGAGGGCGGCGTGCCGGCTGAAGATTGCGTCGGCGGACGAGGCGGCGAACTCACGGCCCTCCTCCGAGTCGCCGGCCTGGAAGACGACGGGACGTCCCTGCGGGGAGCGCGGGACGTTGAACTGGCCGTGGATGTCAAAGTGCCGGCCGGTGTGGACGAAGGAGCCGACCTTCGCGTCATGCAGGAAGACACCCGTGGTCTGGTCGGCGACGATCTCGTCGCCGTGCCAGGAGTCGAACAGCTCGTTCGTGGTGGTCAGGAACTCCTTGGCGCGGGAGTAGCGCTCCTCCTGCTGGAGGAAGCCGCCGCGGCGGAAGTTCTCGCCGGTGAAGGCGTCCCAGGAGGTGACGACGTTCCAGGCCGAACGGCCGTCGGAGAGGTGGTCGAGGCTGGCGAACTGGCGGGCCACCTCGTACGGCTCGTTGAAGGTGGAGTTGATGGTGCCGGTCAGACCGAGGTGCTCGGTGACGGCGGCGAGCGCGGCGAGGACGGTGAACGTGTCGGGGCGGCCGACCACGTCCAAGTCGTAGATCTTGCCGTCCTGTTCGCGCAGTCTGAGGCCCTCGGCGAGGAACAGGAAGTCGAACTTGGCGCGTTCGGCGGTGCGCGCGAAGTGGGCGAAGGAGCTGAACTCGATGTGGCTGCCGGCCTTCGGGTCGCTCCACACGGTGGTGTTGTTGACGCCGGGGAAGTGCGCGGCCAGATGGATCTGCTTCAGCGGCTTGCTGGTCATGTCGGTGCGGTCCTTCCGGCTTCAGGCAGCGACGTAGCGGTTGGCGGGGCGGGCGAGGCCGAGCAGGCCGCGCAGGGTGTCGGCCTCGTAGGCGGTGCGGAAGACGCCCCGGCGCTGGAGTTCGGGGACCAGGCCACGGGTGATGGCGGGCAGGTCGTGACCGGCGACGGCGGGCCGCAGCCGGAAGCCGCTTAGGCCCTCCGACGCGAACTCCTGTAGCAGGTCGGCGAGTTGGGCGGGCGTACCGGCGAAGACGCGGGCATCGCTGGTGTACGGCTCCCCCGCGAGAGCGTCGAGGCGTGCGCGTCGGTCCTCCGCGGCGGCCTGCTCGTCGTCCAGGAAGACCACCAGGTCGCCGAAGACATGCAGGAGCTCACCGGCGCGTCCGGCCGTCTCCTGCTCGGCGCGGATCTCAGCGACGATCGCCCGGGCGTGCCCGGTGTCCTGCGGGGTGACGTAGCCGACGTCGGCCTGGCGGGCCACCAACCGGTAGGGGACGGTCTGGTGGGCGAGGGCGGTGACCAGCGGCTGGCCCTGCGGCGGGCGCGGGGTGATGGACGGGCCCTTGACGCTGAAGTGCTGGCCCTCGAAGTCGATGTAGTGCAGCTTGTCCCGGTCGATGAAACGGCCGGTGGCGACGTCCCGGATCTCGGCGTCGTCCTCCCAGCTGTCCCAGAGCCGGCGCACGACCTCGACGTAGTCGGCGGCCTCGTCGAAGAGGTCGGTGAGCCGCTCCTGCCCGGCCGGGCTCTGCAGTTCGCTCAGGTCGATCAGCGGGAAGGCGCGGCGGCCGAAGTGGCCGGCCTCGTGCGGCCGGGCGGAGATCTGCACCCGCAGGCCCGCGCGGCCGGAGCTGACGTAGTCGAGGGTGGCGATCGCCTTGGATATGTGGAAGGGCTCCGTGTGGGTGGCGATCACGGTCGGGACCAGGCCGATGTGCCGGGTGAGGGGCGCGACGCGGGAGGCGGTCAGGACGGCGTCGAGGCGTCCGCGGACCTGGTCGGTGCGGCCGTCCAACTTGCCGAACTGCGAGGACTGCAGGCCGAGTCCGTCCTCGATGGTGACGAAGTCGAGCAGGCCGCGCTCGGCCTCGGCGACCAGGTCGGCCCAGTAGGCGGCGGTGAACAGGTCCCGGGGGCGGGCGACTTGCTCACGCCAGGAGGCGGGGTGCCAGCCGGTGCCGTCGAGGGCGACGGCGAGGTGGAGACGAGAAGCGGGAGTTGAGGACACGAGGGTGCCTTCCTGGAGGTCCGTACGAGATCGCCGGCCCGCGGGAACCGGGGCGCACGGCGGCTGGGGAAACGGGGTCAGGAGCTACAGAGGGAGCCGGCCACGCGCTGGAGGTCGATGTGGGGCCGGGAGTGGAGGCGGACGGCGCGGAGTACACGTGTCACGTGTCGCACCTCCGTCCGAGCGGTCCACACAGTCGCCTTCGACAAGGACAACGGCACGGCTATGCCGTTTCTTCCAGGGCGGCGGCTCCGGTGTGCCGGACGAGCGAGAAGACCGTACGGCGGCGCAGGGTGAAGCCGATCGACTCGTACAGCCGGATCGCGTTCGCGTTGTCGGCCCTGGCGTGCAGGAAGGGCCACTCGTTGCGCTCCTTGATGCCGACCGCGACGGCGCGGACCAGGCGGGTGGCCAGACCTCGGCCGCGATACGCCGGGTCGGTGCACACGGCGCTGATTTCCGTCCAGCCGGGTGGATGGAGGCGTTCGCCGGCCAAGGCGATCAGGTGACCGCGGTGGCGGATGCCGAGGTAGGTGCCCATCTCGACGGTACGGGGCAGATAGGGGCCGGGTTCGGTGCGGGCGACCAGGTCCAGGATCTCGGGCACGTCGTCGGGGCCGAGCCGTACGGCCTCGGGGTCGGGCTGCGCGCGCAGGCCGGTGTCCACGAGCTGGACGCCGTGGCCGGTTCCCACGACCTCCCAGCCGACCGGCGCCTCGGTGACGCCCCGCACCGAGGCGGTGCGGCCGGGGCCGACGAGCGCGGCGAGGTCGGCCCAGGCGCGCGGGTCGTCCTCGTCGGAGACGGCGTGGAAGGGGGCTACGTCGGGGTGGTATCGGACGGCGCGCCCGATTCGTTCGGCGAAGTGGCTGTGCGGGCCGGTGAGCGCGGCCCAGGCGGGGTTGTCCAGGATGTGCGAGGAGCTGGCGTCGAGGGTGGTGACGGACATGGTGTGGCGGTCTCCAGGGTGCGGCTCGGGGTGTCCGGCGCGCGGGGACTCCACCGTGGGGCGGTGGCGGAGTCCCCGGCAGGCGGCGGTCAGGAGTTGTCGAGCGGCAGTCCGGGCGGGTTGACCTCGGACTTGGCGACGGCCTCGTTGGAGAGGTTGTACGCCTTGAGCCACTCGGCGTACTGACCGTTCTTGATCAGGTGGTTGATCGCGTCGGCGAGCGGCTCGGCCAGGCCGCTGTCCTTCTTCGCCGTTGCCGCGATCAGGCCCTGCAGGCTCGCGCCCGCGCCGGAGTAGGTGCCCGCGGTGCGGGTGGCGTTGGGCGTGTTGGCCACCTGACGGTTGTGGTAGGCGAAGCCGGGGTTGGGACCGAAGGAGGCGTCGATCTTGCCGCTGTTCAGGGCGAGGTAGGTGCTGGGGCTGTCCTGGAAGTACTTGACGGTGAGCTTCTTGCCCTCCTTGGCCAGCTTGTCCTTCCACTCCAGGAGGATCTTCTCCTGGTTGGTGCCGGAGCCAACGGCAATCGTCTTGCCGGCGAGGTTCTCGTAGTTGCCGTCGAAGTTCCAGGTGCTCTTCTTCGGCGCGATGAAGGAGAGGTTGTCCTGCCGGTAGGAGGCGAACTCGTACTTCTTCTTGCGCTCCTCGGTGTCGGTGACGTTGGAGAAGGCCACGTCGACCTTGCCGCTGTCGATGCCGACGAACAGGTTCTCCCACGTGGAGTTCTTCACCTCGGGCTCGAGGCCGAGGACGCTGGCGACCAGGCGGCCGAAGTCGGGCTCCGCGCCGGTGAGGGTCTTCTGGTCGCTGCCCACGTAGGCCAGCGGCGGGAAGCCGGCCGGCAGGGCGCCGATGCCGATCTCCAGCTTGCCGCTCTTCTTGACGGCGGCGGGCAGTTCGGCGCTGATGGACTTGACCTCGGAGACCTTGATGGTGGTCTCGGTGGCGGCGCCGTTGGAGACACGTCCGATGACGACCTCGCCGGACTTGGCGCTGTCGGTGGTGGTGGCCGCGTCGCTGTTGCCACCGCAGGCGGCGAGCCCGGTGGCCAGGGAGGCGACGGCGGTCGCCGCGGTGATGCCGCGTATCAGGCTGCGTCGGGTGAACTGGGTGGGCATGGCCGTTCCTTGTCGCTGAAGGTGATGAGGGTGGCGTGGGGGAGGTCTTGGGGATGCGGCAGGTCAGAGGACTTTGCTGAGGAAGTCCCTGGTCCGCTCGTGCCGCGGTGTGTCGAGGACCTCGGAGGGCGGGCCCTGCTCGATGATCCTGCCGCCGTCGATGAAGACGACCCGGTCGGCGATCTCGCGGGCGAAGCCGATCTCGTGGGTGACGATGACGAGGGTAGTGCCGCTGGTCGCCAGGTCCTTGATGACGGCGAGGACTTCACCGACCAGTTCGGGGTCGAGGGCGGAGGTGGGCTCGTCGAAGAGGATGACGCCGGGGCGCAGGGCGAGGGCGCGGGCGATGGCGACGCGCTGCTGCTGGCCGCCGGAGAGTTGACGCGGGTAGGCGGCGATCTTGTCGGCGAGGCCGACCCGGTCGAGGAGTTCGCGGGCGAGTTTCTGGGCCTCGGGCTTGCCGAGCTTCCCGGTGGCGACGGGCGCGGCGGCGACGTTGTCCAGCACGGTCAGGTGCGGGAAGAGGTTGAAGTTCTGGAAGACGAAGCCGATCCGGCCACGCTGGGTGAGGATGGCCCGCTCGCTGAGCTCCTTCAGCCGGTCGCCGTGCCGTTTCACGCCGATCAGCTCGCCGTTGATACTGACGTAGCCGATCTCGGGCTTCTCCAGGTGGTTGATGACCCGCAGCAGGGTGGACTTGCCGGAGCCGGAGGGGCCCAGGATGACGGTGACCTCGCGGGGGCGGACGGTCAGGTCGACGCCGTCCAGTACCCGGTGGGTGCCGTACCACTTGTGCACGTCGTGCACCTCGACAGTGGCGGCCTCGACGTCCGCCAGGGCTTCGAGCGTCTCGGCGGTCATATGGCGGCCTCCCGGCGGATGCGGGCCCGCAGGTCGGAAAGACCGGTGCGGAGCTTCTGCAGCGGCGTCGGCGGCAGGCTGCGGGTGGCACCGCGGGCGTAGTGCCGCTCGACGTAGAACTGGACGACGGACACGACGCTGGTGAGAATCAGGTACCAGACGGTGACGACCAGCAGCAGCGGCACGATGTCGCCGGGATAGGTGGAGCCCATGGTCTGCGCGGAGCCGAACAGGTCGAGCAGGGAGACGTAGAAGACCAGCGAGGTGCCCTTGATCAGGCCGATGAGCTGGTTGACGTAGTTCGGGATGATCGAGCGCAACGCCTGCGGGAAGACGATCCTGCGGAACTGGTAGCCCTTCGGCAGGCCGAGCGCGGCGGCCGCCTCGTGCTGGCCCTGGTCGACGGAGAGGATGCCGCCGCGGACCACCTCGGCCGCGTAGGCGGCCTCGTTGAGGCTGAGGCCGATGACGGCGACGACCATGTCGGTGGCGAGTCTCGACTCGTCGAAGGTGAAGAAGGCCGGGCCGAAGGGGATGCCGACGCTCAGCGTCTTGTACAGGGCGCTGAAGTTGTAGAGGAAGATCAGCACCACGATGAGCGGGATGGAGCGCAGCGCCCAGACGTACGTCCAGCTGACCGCGCGCAGCACCGGGCTCTTCGAGAGCCGGGCCAGTGCGAGCACGATGCCGCCGACAAGGCCCAGCACCGCGCTGTAGGCGGTGACTTCGAGGGTGATCAGCAGGCCGTCGAGGATGGTGGGGCGCAGGAACCAGTAGCTCCAGCGGTCCCACTGGTAGAAGGGGTTGGTGACCAGTCCGTGCACGAACTGGGCGACCAGGACCAGCACGACCGCGGTGACGATCCAGCGGCCGGGACGGCGCAGCGGCAGAACCCGCTGGGCTGTGAGGGATCTCGGCGGTTCGTCGGCGGTCGGCGCCTCGGGGAGGGTGGCGGTGGCGCCAGGGGGTTCACTCATGGTGGGCTCCGGCTGGGTGGGAACACCCCGGAAGCGCGGCGGCATGCGGTGGCGCACACGACGGCGAGGTACCGGGCGGGGAGGGAAACGGCACACCGCGGGCGCGGTGTTCGTCAGGAAGTGCGGGGGCTGCGGGGAGGTGTCAGCCTCGACAGCGGGCGCGGCCCGGTGCGGTACACAGTGCGCTGTTCACGCGGAGCAGATCGACGGCGCGATCGGCGACAAGAGGGTTCGGGTACGGCTGTACGCAGCCCTGAGGGCGGCGTGCTGCCCTCCTGGGAGCTGCGTACATGGCGTCACCGTCACTGTTCCGGCCCCAGGGGCCTCGCGCTTACCGAAACTTCATCGGTCGGGTCTTCACCTGGGGCACCCCACCGCGGTGGGAGGGTTGCCGGTCAGCAAGCCAGGGCTTGTCGCTGACGCTCATGACCGTTCTGGGCGGTAGTTAAGACAACGGTTCGAACATTTGTCAACGCCGGTCCAGCGGGTGGAACGGCCGGCGGGCGGCGTGGGCCGTCCAGTCCCCAGCAACAATGCGAGGGCACGCACACTGGGTCGGGCGTGATCGCCTGTTCCGGGTGCGTGCCCTCGCGGGCGGTCCGATCAGCGGGTCAGGCCGGGACGACCGCGCCGTCGGTGGATGCGCCCGAGGCGATTCCGTACGCCGGCTCCGGCACGGATTCGGGCGTGAGCAGCGCCGAGCGGCGGCCGTCCACGCCCACCGGCACGTCACCGTCGATGGTGATGCGGCGCAGGGTGCGGGTGTGGTCGTCCGAGTCGTCCACGCCGTAGTGCTGGGTGGCGCGGTTGTCCCAAAGCGCGACGTCCCCGACGCGCCACTGCCAGCGGACCGTGTTCTCCGGGCGTTCGATGTGCGACTGGAAGACGTTGATGATCGCGCCCGAGTCCCTGCCGCGCAGGCCGGTCAGTCGCTGCACGAAGTTGCCGAGCAGCAGGACCCTTTCGCCGGTCTCCGGGTGCACACGCACCACGGGGTGCTCGGTCTCGAACTTGGTCGATGTGAACACCTTTCGGAACTGCCGCAGTTCAGCGGATGGCGCGTCGGGGCGTACGGCGGCGTAGTCGTAGTCGTTGGCGAGGGCGGCGCCGAAGGCAGCCGCAGCTACTTCAGCCGCTTCGCGGGCCATCCGCGCCTCCCGGAGGACTGGCCGACGGACGTGGAGCGCGACCCGGAGCTGATCGGGCGGCCCGCGCAGCCTGGTGCACTATCCGCGCGGCTGGGCGATGGCGTCGAACACGCCGTTCCGGTTGTACAAGCGGCACACGTACGCGGGTGGGGTACGGGTTCCGTTCCTGATCTCGTGGCCGCGCGGGCTGCGCCGCGGCCCCGGCGACGACGGCGTGCGCCACCAGTACCAGTACGTGACGGACCTGGCGCCAACCCTGCTGGAACTGGCTGGAGTTCGTCGCACCGGCGACGGCGTTCCGCCTGATCGCCTTCCGCTCTTTCACGGTCACGGTCGAACTGGACTCGTACGAGGAGGGCGACGCGGGCGTCCTCGTCTCCCACGGCGACCAGGGTGGCGGCTACAGCCTGTACATCGAGGACGGCCGACTGCGCCTCGCCTACAACGAGTACGGGGCGCTGCGCGAGACGGACGCCCGCCCACTCCTCCCGGACACCCGCACGATCCTCCTCACCGCCACCGCCGAGCCCGGCCTGCGCCGGCGCTTCGCCCTGTCCGTCGACGGGACGGAACGGGCCTTGGCGGAATCGGTCCACCAGCTAATCGGCATGGCTCCGTTCCAGGGCATCAGTGTGGGAGTGGCCCGCAAGTCGCCGGTCTCCTGGTCGCTGTACGAACGACATGGCGTCTTCCACTACACCGGCACCCTCCGCTCGGTCACCTACCGCGCGGGCGCCGCGGGACCGGACTCACCAGCGGCCGTGGCCCAGGCCCTGCGTGACGCGGCGGCGGAAGCGGTCAACAGGGCCGCCGCGCCCAGGACAACGAGGACGGGCGTGTTCTGGTCGAACTCACGTGTTGTCCTTGGGCTTCGGTGGGGTGAAGGGGCCGGTGAGGCGTGACGGGCGGCGAGGTGTGGCATCCGCGCCACGGGTGGTCAGGTCGTCTCCTTGGGGAGGGGGACCACGCCGGCGTTGTTCGCCGACGCGAGTGCCGACGGGCGGGGCGGCGTGGCGGCCCGGCGCAGCAGGGACAGCAGCAGGGCGACGGCGAGCAGGCCCGCGCAGACACAGGAGGCCAGCGCGTACCCGGCCCGGGGGTGACTGCCTCCCGGCGGACCAGAAGCGGCGTGCAGGTACACCGCGGGGACGGCGCTGAGGCAGACGGCCGCCGCGATGCGCTGGGCCATCTGCAGGATCCCGCCACCCACTCCCGCGGCCTCTGCCGGAGCGTGCTGGAGCACCTGGGTCTGGTTGGGCGAGACGGTGAGCCCTCCGGCGACGCCCGACATCAGCTGCGTTCCCGCCAGAGCCATGGGCAGCACCGCCGTCGGCATGCGGAGCGCGACCGCCGCCCCCGCCAGGGCGGCACCGATGCCCAGCGTCAGGCCGACGGTCACCGTACGCGGTCCGATCCGCCGCACCAGCCGCCAGGCGAGGGCCGAGGAGATGCCCATCCCGACCGCCCCAGGAAGGGTGACCGCCGCCGTGAGCAGAGCGGACAGGCCGAGCCCGTCCTGCAGGAAGACGGTGAGCACGAGGAACGCGGCCAGTGAGGAGCCGAACTGGGCCATGGCAACGGCCGTGCCCAGCATGTACGGCTTCGACGAGGTCAGCGCCGGGTGCACCAGCGGGAGACGGCCGCGCCGCACCCGCAGTCCTTGGTGCACGACGAAGACGGCCGCCAGCGCGCACACCATGGTGCCCCACACGAGTGCCTCTACCCCGCTGCCCGGAGTGCGGATGAAGGGCACCATCAGCGTCAGCGTGCAGCCGCACAGCAGACCGAGGCCGAGGACGTCCAGCCGGGAGTTGCGGGCGGTACGCCGGGGCGGGGGCAGCCAGCGGGCAGCGAGGGTCAGGGTGAGTACCGCGCACGGTGAGCTCAGCAACAGGCAGCACCGCCAGCCCGCCTCGGGGCCGAGTCCGGCGACGAGGGCACCGCCCAGGGGCGGGCCGAGGGCTGTGGCGACGCCGCCGGTGACCGCGTACAGGCCCAGCGCGCGGCCGCGGGCCTGACCGTGGAAGACATCCTGAATGGTGCCGATCACCTGCGAGTTGACGATCCCGGCCGCGGCCCCCTGCACGAGCCGCGCGCCGATGAGGGGCCCGGGCGCTCCTCCGGTCGCGGCCGTCACCCCGGCCAGGAGGAAGACCGCCATCCCGGCCATGAAGAGACGCTTGCGGCCGTGCAGGTCACCCAGGCTGCCGCCGGGGACGAGGGCCAGGCCGAAGGCCAGCGAGTACCCGGCCACGATCCACTGGATGTCCGCCCCGGTGGCCGCGATGGACTGGCGCATGCTCGGGACCGCGATGTTCAGGACGGCCTGGTCCAGCAGGGTCGTAGCACCCGCCGCCATGCACACCAGCAGCACCCGTCGTGCGGCGCGGTCTTCTTTCGGGAGCATCTACGCCTGCCGGGACGGCCGTGGCAGGCCCAGGTGGTCGCAGAGCGTACGACCCGTGCAGTGAGTACGGAACAGACTGCGTCGGCGCAGCTCGGGGATCACGAGCTCGGTGAAGTCGCACGCCGTCACGGCCAGGACGGCCGGGACCGCGGCGGCGGCGAGCCGGACATCGGTGCTGCGGCGCATGGCGGATCTTGCTCCCTGGGTGCGTGAGGTGTGGTTCACACGGCGGCTGCCCGCAGACCGGTTTCGAGGTCGGCGATCAGGTCGTCGGCGCCCTCGATGCCGACTGACAGCCGCACCGGCCCGGGCGTGACACCGGCCACGAGCTGCTGGTTTGGGGCGAGTTGGGCGTGCGTGGTGGAGGCCGGGTGGTGGAGCGGGAGATGTCGATGACAGGCAGGACTGGGACTGGGCCATGGGGGGTTTCCTTCACGGCAGTGCGGATGCGCGCGCCTCACAACCACGCCCGGAGAGTGGCTGCTCGAGGACGAGAGAAGGCTGCAGGCAGAAAGAGAAGAGCGAGATCGCGAGCCGTCGAACGGCGATCAGCAACAGACCTGGTCGAACTGGTCGGCGCGGCGGCTCACCCAGAACGGGTCGAGCAGCACCGTGTGCGCCGGGCCGGTGGTCTCCATGGCCGGATCAAAGCACAACGGGAAAGTTGCGTCCACCATGCGTCCCAGCGGATGAGATGCCCCTCCGCCATGGTCGGCCTTGACACTCACGGGGGCGGGCGACGTACGTTGAACGGAAAAGTTCCTGACATGTGGAGGCTTTGATGCACGTACTGGGCGCGGCACCGCGCGGTGCGTGCACCGGTGCGCGGCTCATCACCCGGCGGCATGTCGACTACTGCCGTACCTCCTCCGCCGTCTGTCCTTCCGGACACGCCTGACCCCTGCCGGCCGTCCCGTCGGCTGTCTCGTCGTGGCCCTGTGGCCGCGAGTCCTCGTGTTTCCCGGAAGGAACGTCCATTGTCCGGCCCCGCCCTGCACCTCGCCGTCGAGATCGACGGTGACGGCGCCCATCCCGCGGCCTGGCGCCGCGCCGCCCACTCCCCCGATCAGCTGCTCACACCGCGCCGGGTGGCCGGGCTCGCCGCCGTGGCCGAGAACGCCGGGTTCACCCTGATCACCCTGAATGACGGCGTGCTGCCGCCCGGTGCCGCGCCGGGTCCCCTGGCCCGTATCGGCGCGGTGGAGCGGGCGGCGTTCGCCGCGGCGTCCACGAGCACGATCGGGATCGCGCCCGTCGTCCCGGTCACGTACGCCGAACCCTTCCATGTCTCCAGCCAGTTGGCGTCCCTGGACCATATCTCCGCCGGTCGCGCCGGGTGGGTGGTGACGGAGGAGGAGCGTCCCGAGGCGGCACGTGCCTGGGGGCGGCCGCTGATCGCCGACGCCGCCGCGCGGGCCCGGGAGTCCCGGGACGGCGTGGAGGTGGCCCGCGCCCTGTGGGACTCCTGGGAGGACGACGCGGTCATCCGGTCCGTGGCCACCAGCCGCTACCTCGACCGTGAGCGGCTGCACTACATCGACTTCACGGGCGAGACCTATGCCGTCAAGGGCCCGGCGATCGTGCCGCGCCCGCCTCAGGGGCAGCTTGTCGTCCTGGGCCGGCCGGACCGGGTTCCCGCCGCACAGCTCGACGTCGCTCTCGTCGAGGGGCGCGACCTCGCGTCGGTCGCCACGGCCGCTGCTGCCGCGGGCACGCCCCGCGTCGTCGCCGAGGTCGAGGTGGCGCTGGACACCCCGGACGCCACGGCCGCCGAGCGCGTCGCCGACCTGGAACAGCACACGGCGTGGAGTGACCGGGGGTGGCTGCGGCACGTCGGCTCGGCGGATCAACTGGTCGCACTGCTGGCCGAGTTGATCCGTCACGTCGACGGCGTACGGCTGCACCCGCTGGTGCTGGACGAGGATCTGCCCGTCCTCTCCCGCCTCGTACTGCCGGCCCTGTCCGAGCGGCGCCTCGTCGCCCGCCCGCTGCCCGGTACGTCCCTGCGCTCGACCCTGGGTCTGGAGCGCCCCGCCAATCGCTTCGCAGCCGCTGCCGTGGCCGCCCAGGAGGACGCCCGATGACCCGCACCGACCCCCTCGACGTCCCCCGGCCCCACGCCCAGCTGCACTTCGGAGTGTTCTTCCAGGGCGTCAACCACTGGACCATCTGGTCGGCCCCCGACAGCGGCTCCCAGATCGACCCGGCCTCCTTCCGCCGGGTCGCCCAGACCGCCGAACGGGGCCTGTTCGACGCGTTCTTCCTCGGTGAGGGCCTGCGGCTGCGCGAGGTGGACGGAAAGATCCACGATCTCGACGTGGCCGGACGGCCGGACGCCATCACCCAGCTCGCGGCCCTGGCCGCGGTCACCCGCCGGATCGGTCTGGTCTCCACCTCCAACTCCACCTTCAACGAGCCCACCGACCTCGCCCGCCGCCTCTCCGGCCTCGACCTGCTCTCCGAGGGCCGCGCCGGCTGGAACGTGGTGACCACGGACAACGCCTGGACCGGCGCGAACTTCCGCCGCGGCGGCTACCTCGACCACGCCGACCGCTACAGCCGCGCCGAGGAGTTCCTCACCGTGGCCCGCGCGCTCTGGGACGGCTGGAAGGACGGAGCAATCGCCGACTCCGCGGGGGCACGGGAATGGTCGGCGCCCGGTGCCGTACACCAAGTACGGCACCGCGGACCGCAGTTCGACGTCGACCTCGTCCCGACCCTGCCGCGCAGCGCTCAGGGGCACCCCGTGATCTTCCAGGCCGGTGACTCCGGTGAGGGACGCGACCTCGCCGCCCGCAACGCCGACGTCATCTTCTCCGCGCACGGCAACGACTTCGACGACGCACTCGCCTTCGCCGAGGACATCCGCACCCGCCTGCGCGCCGCCGGCCGGCCCGGCGACGACCTGCGGATCCTGCCCGGCACCGAGATCATCATCGGCGCCACCGAGGAGGAGGCCCAGGAGAAGAAGCACTGGCTCCGGCTCCAACAGGTCACACCGGCCACGGCCTTGGGGATCGCCGGTCTGCTGTGGGGCATCGACCTGTCCGACCACGACGCCGACGGGCCGCTCCCCAAGGAGGATCCGGTCGTTTCCGAGAACGACGGCTCCTTCGGCGCCCGGCGCATCGCAGACCCGCGCGCGGTCGTGGCCGAATGGCGGGCCAAGGCGGAGGCACACGGCTGGTCGCTGCGCGAGACCGTCATCGCGCTCGGCCCGCAGCGCGGGCACGTCGGCACTCCGTCCGGCCTGGCCGACAAGTTCGCCCACTTCGTGCGGCACGGCGCGGTCGACGGCTTCAACGTCACGCCGTACCTCATCCCCGACGGCCTCGACGACATCGTCGACCTGCTCGTCCCGGAACTGCAGGAACGCGGGATCTACCGCACCGAGTACACCGGCACCACCCTGCGCGAGAACCTCGGCCTGCGCGCACCCCTCACGCACCGGTCCGCGCGGGACCGACGGCAGGTGGGCTGAGCACCGGGATGCCCCTTCCACTCAGGACTGAGTACACATGACTGACAAGAAGCTGTCACAGACGGACCGGAATGCGGGTTCGACCGACACCCGTTCTTACTGGCATGACTGTTGGAGTAGCGCTCAACGCGTCCGACGCACAGAACCAGGTCGATGCCACCGTGCAGTTGGCCCAGGAGGCCGCGGCCGCCGGTCTTCGGTCGGCCTGGTTCGGGCAGACCTTCGGCGCGGACTCACCCCAGCTCGCGGCGATCGTCGGGCGGGAAGTGCCCGGACTGCAGGTCGGCACCTCCGCGATCCCCGTCTTCGGCCGCCACCCGCTGCTGGTCTCCAGCCAGGCCCAGACCGCCCAGGCCGCGACCCACGGCCGCTACCACCTCGGTCTGGCCCTGGGCACGAAACTGCTGACGGAGACCGGCTTCGGCCTGCCCTTCGAACGCCCCATCGCCCGTCTGCGTGAATTCCTCACCGCCCTGCGGCAGTTGACCGAGACCGGCACGGCCGACTTCCACGGTGAGCTGCTCACCGCCACCACCCCGATCCCGGCGCGCGTACCGGGCGCCGAGAACGGCGTCCCCGTGCTGGTCGCCGCGATGGGGCCGCAGGCGCTCCGGGTCAGCGGTGAGCTCGCGGACGGGATCCTGCCCTACCTGGCGGGACCGCGCGCCCTGTCGGAGCACATCGTTCCCGCCCTGACCGCCGCGGCCAAGGCCGCCGGCCGCCCCGCGCCCAGGATCGTGGCCCTGGTGCCCGGCGTGGTCACCGACGACGTGGACGCGGTGCGGGCCAAGGCCACCGAGAACCTCGAGTTCTACGAACAGATCCCGTCCTACGCCCGGGTCATCGAACTCTCCGGCGGCCGGCGGGCCGCCGATCTGGCCGTGATCGGCGACGAGAAGACCGTCGAGGCCGAGGTACGTCGTTACCGCGACGCCGGCGCCACCGAGGTCGTGTTCTCGGGCACCGAGATCGCGGGAGAAGCGGACCGCCGACGCACCTGGCGACTCCTCGGCGAACTGGCCCGCTGAGCACGCCGTCGAACCGACGGCCCGACCGGCCCCCCGACCCCCTGCCTCCCTTGACGAAGGAGAACCCATGACCACCGAGGGCACCACGACCGACTTCCATGCCTTCACCGAGAACTGGATGGAGTGGTACCGCGCCCAGGAGGCCCGGCTCGCCGACCCGCACGGGTTCCTGGCGATCACCGGCCTGCACTGGCTCGACGACCGGCCGCAGCGCTTCCCCGACGCGCCCGGTGCGTGGCGCACCGGCCCCGACGGGGTCGTCGTAGACCTCGACGACGGCGAGGAACTGGTCGTCGACGGAACGCAGGTGCACGGTGAACACCGCTTCGGCGTGCTTCCCGAACGTGGCGGCGTCGACGCCGTCTGGGGAGACGCCGTCATCGAGGTCGCCAGGCGCGGCGGGCACGACATCGTGCGCCCCCGGCACCCGGACGCGCCGCTGCGCACGGCCTTCACCGGCACACCCGCCTACGCCCCCGATCCGCGCTGGGCTGTGACGGGCCGCTACATCCCCTTCGACACTCCACGACCGACCACCGTGGGCGCCGCGGTCGAGGGCCTTGAGCATGTGTACGACGCTCCGGGGAGGATCGAGTTCGAGCTGGACGGGCGCCCCCTGTCGCTGACCACGTTCCCCGGCCATGGTGCGGGCCGACTGATGGTGCTGTTCACCGACGAGACCTCCGGGGTCACCACCTACGCCGCCAACCGGGCCCTCGCCCTGGAGCCGCCCGCCGCCGACGGTACGGTCGTCCTGGACTTCAACCGCGCCGCGAACCTGCCGTGCGCCTACACGGACCTGGCCACCTGCCCGCTGCCCCCGGCCGAGAACCGCCTGCAGGTGGCGATCGAGACGGGTCAGAAGATCCCCCGCGAGCGCGGCGGATCCTGAGCCGGACCCGGCGCCGGTCCGACTGCCCCTGCAGGGCGTCGCTTCCCGGCATTGACGTACGACAAGAGCCCTCCGTACGATCACGAACGGCATTGAGTGTCAGCGTCAAGCCCTGGCTCGCTGACCGGCAACCCTCCCGCGCGGTGGGGTGCTCCAGGTGAAAGCCCGGCGGGACCACCGACGATCCCGCAAGCGCGTGGCCCCGTGACCGGGGCCGGAGATGTGGAGGCCCGGTATGCGGTTCGGTGGTGAACTCAGTGCCTCCTACGCCGTCGCCACGGTGTTCTCCCGGCTCTCGCGCCGGCGCCACATCGATCTGAAGCGCTCGGCCAGCTGCCTCTGTCAGGCCTGACGCGCTTCCCCACCACCGGTCGACGTCCGGTACCGGTCGTCGCGGCATTGGTCTGATGCTCATCCCTATTCCAGCTGCTCCCCCTTTCCAGCTGGTTGCCTTCCAGCTGATCCCCATTCCCAAGCTGATCCCTGTCTGAACAGCGCTCCCCCGCCACCGGCGTCGCGCCGGCCGGGGCCGCACGCCCATGCGCGGCCGTTGCTCGTATGGCACCCCGTGCCTGGTGACCTGAGTAGGAGAAACCTCCGTGACAGCACATCCGGATTTCAGAGCCCCCCGTTGGGCGGCGCTCACCGCCCTTCTCACCACCAGCGTGCTGCTGACCGCCTGCGGGTCGGGCACCGACGGCTCCGGCAGCGGCAGCAACAAGCCGAAGTCCGGCGGCGCCCTGACCTTCGCGGTGAGTTCGGACGCCGGCTGCGTGGATCCGCAGCAGGTCGCCAGCAACGAGACCATCTACTCGGTGCGCCAG
Source organism: Streptomyces endocoffeicus (assembly GCF_016741935.1). Classification (GTDB taxonomy): domain Bacteria; phylum Actinomycetota; class Actinomycetes; order Streptomycetales; family Streptomycetaceae; genus Streptomyces; species Streptomyces endocoffeicus. Next base: position 20,119 of record NZ_JAERRG010000041.1, read on the forward strand.
ATCGTGGACTCCCTGACGGACCAGGACCCCAGGACCGGGAAGATCGTGCCGTGGCTGGCGAAGAGCTGGGACATCAGCTCCGACACGACGACGTTCACCTTCCATCTGAGGTCGGGTGTCACCTTCAGCGACGGGTCGAAGCTCACCGCACAGGTGGTCAAGGACAACTTCGACGCGGTGCCGAAGCTCGGCGCCCTCGGTGTCCTGGCCCAGGGCTACCTGAGCGGTGTCAAGAGCACCGCCGTGGTCGACCCGCTCACCATCAGGGTGACCTTCAAGGAGCCCAACGCCCAGTTCCTGCAGGCCACTTCGACGCACTCGCTGGGGATCGAGTCGTCGGCGAGTGTGAAGAAGACCCCGCAGCAGAAGTGCAGTGACGGGATCGTCGGGTCCGGGCCCTTCGTGCTGAAGCAGTACGTGCAGAACCAGTCGCTCACCTTCGCCAAGCGCCCCGGGTACGCCTGGGGTTCCTCGCGGTGGAGCAAGAAGGGCGAGGCGTACCTGGACAAGCTGGTGTTCAAGGTCGTACCGGAGGCGGGGGTACGGGCCGGCAGTCTCCAGTCCGGCCAGGTGGACGCCATCAGCAGCGTGGGCAAGGCCAACGAGGCCGCGCTCAAGGGCGGCCAGGTCACTCTCCTGCGGCGGGCCAACCCCGGCGTCGTGTTCGGTTTCGGGCTCAACAACTCGCGGCCGGCCCTGAGGGACGCCAGGGTGCGCCAGGCGATCCTGTTCGCCATCGATCGGCAGCAGATCGCCGACACCGTGTTCCCCACCGGCACCCGGGGGGCGACCAGCGTCCTCGCGCACACCACGCCCGACTACACCAGTCTTGCCCCAGACCTGGCCTTCGACGCGGCCAAGGCGAAGTCCCTGCTGGACTCCGCCGGTTGGAAGGCCGACAGCGACGGCATCCGCACGAAGGGGGGCAAGAAGCTCAGTCTGACCATCGACTGGATCCCCAACGCGGGAACCAACCAGCCCGCGTTGGAACTCATCGAGCAGCAACTCAAGGCCGTCGGCGTCGAGGTGACCCTCAAGCAGCTCCAGCCCACTCAGCTGGCACCAACGCTGCAGGCAGGAAACTACGACGTGGCCTGGACGAACATCACCCGTGCCGACCCGGACATCCTGCGCAGCTCCTTCTCCACCAAGCTCGCCAACTTCTACCGCGTGCCGGCGAGCAGCCTGGACACGGCGCTGACCGCGCAGGCCGCGACCACGGACACGGCCAAGCGCGCGCAACTGGTCGGCCAGGCACAGAAGTTGATCGTGCAGAACGCCTACAACGTCCCGGTCGTGGAGCTCCAGACCCAGCTCGGAGTCTCGAAGAAGGTGCACGACCTGAACTTCGACGCCTCCAGCCGGATCCAGCTGCACGACACCTGGATCGGCTAGCCCGTGCGCCGCTATGTGATCAAACGGCTCGCCCAAGCGGCAGGAGTGCTGTGGGCGGCCTACACCGTCTCGTTCCTGGTGCTGGACTACCTGCCGGGCGACCCGGTCACGGCGATGGCCAGTGCCGGAATGGACTCGGGACAGGTCGACCCGAAGCAGATCGCCGCCCTGCGGCACGAGTACGGCTTCGACAAGCCGGTGCTGGTGCAGTACGCCGAGTACCTCGGCCGGGCCGTGCGCGGGGACTTCGGCGACTCGGTGTCCACCGGCCGCCCGGTCACCTCGACGCTGGCCGACGCGCTGCCGCAGACCCTGCAGTTGACCGGGGCAGCCCTGTTGCTCGCGGTGCTCCTCGGTGGTGGTCTGGCGGTGCTGGCGACCTACACCGCTCAGCGCTGGCTGCGGCAGCTGCTGCTGTCTCTGCCGCCGCTGGGGGTGTCCGTCCCGACGTTCTGGGTGGGGCTGCTGCTCGTCGAGACGTTCTCCTTCCGGCTGCACTGGTTCCCCGCGTTCGGCAACGACGGCCTGAAGGGGCTGGTGCTGCCGGCCCTGACGCTGGCGGTCCCGACCGGCGCGCAGGTCGCCCAGGTGCTCGCCAAGAGCCTGCTCACCGCACTGGACCAGGCGTATGTGGAGACCGCGCGGGCCAAGGGCGCCAACCGGTGGCGGGTCCATCTGCGGCACGCCCTGCGCAACGCCTCCCTCCCGGCGCTGACGGTCGTCGGCCTGCTGGTGGGGCAGCTGATCGCCGGTTCGGTGGTCGTCGAGACGGTGTTCTCCCGCGACGGCCTCGGCCGCGTCACCGCGGCGGCGGTCACGGCCCAGGACATCCCGCTGGTCCAAGGGGTGGTGGTGTTCGGGGCGCTGATCTTCGTGACGACGAACCTGGTCATCGACCTGGTCTATCCGCTCCTGGACCCGCGGATCGTGGTGGCCTCGGACAGAAGGGCGGCACTCGCATGAGCCAGAACCTCATCGACGACCCGGCCGAGGCGGCGCTGGGACTGGCCCGCCCTGTCGAGGCGGGCGCGGGGCCGGAGCCGGCACGCCGCGTGGATGTACGGCGGCTGCTGCGCTTCGTGGTGCACCGCCCGGGTCTGCTGCTGTCGGTCGTCGTCCTCGTGCTGGTGGTGCTGGCCTCGTTCTGGCCCGGCCTGTTCACCTCGCAGGACCCGCTGAAGGGCGTGCCGTCGCAGAACTTCCGCGGCCCGAGCGGCAGTCACTGGTTCGGCACCGACGAGCTGGGCCGCGATGTGTTCTCGCGGGTCGTCCATGGCGCCCAGCTGTCCCTGAAGGCCACGCTGATCGCGGTGCTGGTGGCGTTCGTGGTCGGCGGGCTGCTCGGGGTGGTCGCCGGGTTCGTGGGCCGCTGGGTGGACGACGTGCTGATGCGCTTCGTCGACGTGCTGCTGTCCATCCCCGCGCTGTTCCTGTCCCTGGCCCTGGTCACCGCGCTGGGATACGGCACGGTGAAGGTGGCGGTCGCGGTCGGCATCGCCAGCGTCGCCGCGTTCGCGCGGGTGGCGCGCGCGGAGGTGCTGCGGGTGCGGCAGGCGGTGTTCGTGGAGGCGTCGCGCGCGAGCGGGGCCCGCTGGTACTCGGTGCTGGGCCGGCACGTGCTGCCGGGCGCGGCGGGCCCGGTGGTCGTCCTGGCCACCCTGGACTTCGGCGCCTCCATCCTGGCTGTGTCGGCGTTGAGCTTCCTCGGCTACGGGGCGCCCCCGCCGGCCCCGGAGTGGGGCACGTTGATCTCCGACGGCCGCAACTACCTCGCCAACGCCTGGTGGCTGACCGCACTGCCCGGGCTGGCGATCGCCGCGACCGTGCTGGCCACCAACCGCATCGCCCGGGCGCTGGACGGCGAATGGTCCCGGCAGCGATGACCGACGAACGTGAGAACGGTGAGGACGTGACCACACCACTGCTGGAGATACGCGGCCTGTCGGTGTCGTACCGCACCCGGGGCGGCACGGTCGAGGCCGTCCGGGGCGTGGACCTCGACGTGTGGCCGGGACAGGTGACTGCGGTGGTCGGCGAGTCCGGCTCCGGCAAGAGCACGACCGCACACGCCATCACCCGGCTCCTGTCGGCGAACGGCCGTATCGACGCGGGCACGGTCGGCTTCGGCCGGCACGACCTCGCCACCCTGTCGGAGGCGGAACTGCGCACCGTACGCGGAGCACGGATCGGACTGGTCCCCCAGGACCCGACCGTCTCCCTCAACCCGGTCAAGCGGATCGGCGACCAGGTCGCCGAGGTGCTGCGCATCCATGGTCTGGCGACCCGCCGCTCGGCCCCCGCCGAGGCGATCGCCATCCTGGACCGGGCCGGACTCCCCGACGCGACCGTCCGGGCCCGGCAGTATCCGCACGAACTGTCCGGCGGCATGCGGCAACGCGCCCTGATCGCCATCGCCATCGCAGCGAAGCCCGAACTGATCATCGCCGACGAGCCCACCAGCGCACTCGACGTCACCGTCCAGCGGGTCATCCTCGACCATCTCCAGCGCCTCACCGAGGAGTCGGGCACCGCGATCCTGCTCGTGACCCACGACCTCGGGGTCGCCGCCGACCGGGCACAGCGGCTGGTGGTGATGTCCCAGGGCAAGGTCGTCGAGGCGGGCTCCACCCGAGACATCCTGGCCGATCCGCGGGACGACTACACCCGGCACCTGCTGGCCAGTGCCCCGAGCCTGACCGCCGCCCGGCCCCGCACCCCGGTCTCCATCCCCGAGGCCCGGACGGCTCCCCTGGTCGAAGTGCGCAACCTGGTCAAGGAGTTCAGGCTGCCCCGCACCGGGGACGGTCCTCGCACCCTGCGCGCCGTCGACGACGTCAGCCTCACCCTCCACCAGGGCCGGACCCTCGCCCTGGTCGGCGAGTCGGGCTCGGGCAAGTCCACCACCGCCCGCCTGGTGCTCCGCCTCGCCGACGCGACCGCCGGGCAGATCCTGTTCAACGGCACCGACGTCACCACCGCCAAGGGCGCCCAGGCCAGGCAGTTGCGCCGCCGCGCCCAGCTCGTCTACCAGAACCCGTACGCCTCGCTCAACCCACGCTTCTCCATCGGCGAGGTGATCACCGAGCCGCTGCGCGCCTTCAAGGTCGGCGACCGCGCCTCCCGGCTCGCCCGGGCCCGAGAACTGCTCGACCGGGTGGCGCTTCCCACCGCCACACTGGAGCGCCGGCCGGCGGAGCTGTCCGGCGGACAGCGGCAGCGCGTGGCGATCGCTCGCGCCCTCGCCCTCTCCCCCGACCTGGTGGTCTGCGACGAGCCGGTCTCCGCCCTCGACGTGTCCGTGCAGGCCCAGGTCCTGGACCTGCTCGCAGAGTTGCAGGCCGACACGGGGGTGGCCTACCTCTTCATCTCGCACGACCTGGCCGTCGTACGGCAGATCGCGCACCAGGTCGCCGTCATGCGGGCCGGCCGCGTCGTCGAGACAGGCCCGCCGGAGGAACTGTTCACCCGCCCCCGCCACGACTACACCCGCGAACTGCTCGCGGCGATCCCCGGAGGCCGTGTCCCCACTCCCGCCGCCGAGACCACCGCGAGCTGAGGAGCACGATCACATGACCGCGCCCACCATTACCTCATTGGCCTTTCTCACCCCGGGCAACTTCGCCGACGACGACCCGTACACCGGTCTGGAGGAGACACTCCAACTCTTCGAGTACGGCGAGCGGTTGGGTTTCGACGGCGCCTGGATCCGTCAGCGCCACCTGGAACACGGCGTCGGCTCGGCCGCCGTGTTCCTCGCCGCGGCAGGCCAGCGCACCGAGCGGATCGAGCTGGGGACCGCCGTCATCCCCATCGGGTACGAGAGCCCGTTCCGCCTGGCCGAGGACCTCGCGCTGGCAGACGTACTGTCCCGCGGCCGCCTCCAGGTCGGCTTCAGCACCGGCATGCCGCACGCCGAACTGCTCGGCGACCTGGTGTACGACGGGGACTGGCGCGGCTTCGACCTGTCGTACGGCAGGATCGCCCGGCTCCTCGACAACCTGCGCGGCGACTACCTCGGCGGCCCGGACACGGTGATCCACTCGCCCGGCAACATCCAGCGCCCGCGCCTGCAGCCGCACAACCCCGGTCTGGCGCAGCGCATCTGGTACGGCGGAGGCAGCCTGCGCTCAGTCCGCTGGGCCGCCGAGAACGGTCTCAACCTGCTGTCCGGCAACATCGTCACCGGCGAGGACACCGACGACTTCACCACCGCCCAGCTGAACCTGCTGACCGAGTACCGCCGCACGCTGTCCGCGAAGGACGCGGACCGTCCGGCGCGCGTGGCGCTGGGCCGGGTGATCGTGCCCTTTGACAGCGCCGACGCGGCCGGCCGGGCCCGCTACCGCGCCTACGCGGCCGGCCGCCACGAACGGACCCTGGCACCCCAGGGCCCGAAACACACCCTCTTCGCCCCCGACGTGGTGGGAACCGCCGAGCAGATCCTCGAACAACTGGCCGCCGATCCCGTCTTCGCGCAGGTGTCCGAAATGCGTCTGGAGCTGCCGTACGAGTTCCACCGGGAGGAGTACGAACAGATCCTGCACGACGTACGACACCTGATCGCACCCGAGTTGGGCTGGCGCCCCGCCTCCCGGACGACACAGGAGGCAGCGGTCCGATGAGCCCCCTTCCAGAACCAGCCGTGCGGCTGTAGGTGCACACCCGGGAGCCGTTCGCCGAAGGCCACCACTTCGCCGGCACGGGTGCGTACGAGGTACTCACCGCCACGGCCCACTACGCCGTCGTCCCCGAAGCGCCGGCCCACCGCCCGATCCCCGACCTCGACATCGCGCCGCGCGACAGCAGCGGCCGGGTGCGCTTCAGCGGTGACGTCGTCATCCTGCGGCCGGTCGACGGCGGGCGCCGACGGCTGTTCTTCGACTGGGGCCATCGGGGCAACAAGCGCGCCGTGCAGTATTTCTGCGCCGCCCGCACACCAACCGGACCGGGACGCTCACCGACGCAGGCACCGGCTACCTGTTTCGCCACGGATAGCCGGTCGTCTTCGGTGCCTGGCGGGGCGATCTGCTGCCGGGCAACGGGCGGCTGTTGCTCGACCTGCCTGTGGCGACGTGGGGCGACGAACCCGTACCGGGGTTGACGACCGCCGACGAGGTGGGTGGGCTCGGGCTCGCGCCCGCTCGCCACACGGAACCCGCCGCCTCCTCTTCCGGACCGGTCAACCGGCGGCGGAGAACGGCGCGTTGGGCGCAGGGATCGACGGTCGCTCAGACCGCCCGAAGGGCGCCTGGGCAGCGGCCGGTGAGGCGGTCGGGTGCGGCGGCGCTCGCGTCGTCGACCGGCAGGTGGACGACGAGCTGCTGGTCGTCGTCGGCGGGCAGGCCGAGCGTTTCGTACGCCAGCCGTACCTCCCCCACCTGCGGGTGGACCATGCGCATCACCCCGTTCGCCCGCGGCAGCCCCGGCAGCGACCTCAGCCGGCCGGCGAACGGTTCCCCGGAGGACACCGTCAACTCGTCCATCAGTGTGCCGATATGGACGTCGGTCTGCCCCGGCCCCTGCTTGAGGGCCGCGACCTGCTCGTCGGCGACCGTGTCCCAGTCCGGGTAGGCCGTACGCGCCCGCGGGTCGGTGAAGACGAAGCGGGCGAGGCTGGGCCGGACACCGTCCAGCAGTCCGAGCGGTTCGGCGAGCCGCCGGTACCCGTCCGTGCAGGCCAGGATCTCGCTCAGCCGGTTCACCAGCACGGCGGGCGCCGGTTCCAACCGCTCCAGCAGCGCCCGCACCGTGGGCCTGACCGCCCTGTTCGGTCCCGCCCCGCCCCGGCAGCTGAAGCCGGGGTCGGCGCCCTTGGCAAGCCGGTGCAGATGGACCCGTTCACCGGGGGTGAGCAGCAGCGCGTCCGCCAGGGCCGCCAGCACCTGCACCGAGGGCCTGCGGTCCCGCCCCTGCTCCAGTCTGATGACGTACTCGACACTCACCCCGGCAAGCGTCGCCAGTTCCGCGCGGCGCAGTCCCGGCGTACGGCGGCGCGGCCCGGCGGACAGTCCCACCTCAGCCGGTGTGACGGCTTCCCGGCGCAGCCGCAGGAACAAGCCGAGCTCGTTGTCGCTCATCCCTTGAACGTAACACCGGCCGCTCCGGCGGATCATGGCCCTGTCATTACCACCCTCCGCCCGGCCTCCCTCGTCCGCCACCCGCCCGGCACCGTGGAGCGCACGCCCCGGCCTGGGGCAGCCCCAACCCCTCCGGAGGAGAAGCACAATCATGTCCAGCTCACGACTGAATCTCGCAGTGATCGTCGGCAGTGTCCGGGAGGGCCGCTTCGGCCCGGTGGTGGCCAACTGGTTCGTCGAAGTGGCCAAGCGCCAGGACGAGTTCACGATCGACCTGATCGATCTGGCGGACGTCGACCTCCCGCTCGCACTGCCGCCCACACCGCCGGCCCTGCAGCCCGACCTACCGCGCCCCGAGGGCATGGCCGAACTGACCCGGCGGCTCGACGCCGCCGACGCGGTCGTCATCGTGACGCCCGACTACAACCGCAGCTTCCCGGCGTCCCTCAAGGCCGCCATCGACTGGCACTACACCCAGTGGAAGGCCAAGCCGATCGGCTTCGTCGGCTACAGCGGCCTCAGCGGCGGTCTGCTGGCGATCGAGCAACTGCGGCAGGTCTTCAACGAGTTGCACGCCCACACCGTGCGCGACTACGTCGCCTTTCCCAGCTACTACCGCCTCTTCTCCCCCGACGGCACGCTCCGGGACCCGCAGGGTCCCGAGGACGCCGCCAGAGCCATGCTCGATCAGCTGCTCTGGTGGGGCTCGGTCCTCCACGACGCCCGCCGCGACCGCCCGCACATCGCGAACCGGTAGCCCTCCCCGGCCTCGGCCGACAGCCCTCGCCCCGGCCACGCCCTGCCCGCCCGCTACAAGGCGGCGACCGAGGGCTTGCCGAAAGCGCGAGGTGAGGGCATGACCGCGCGGGCATCACAGTGCCACCGCTACGTGGTCGCTCCCGCCAAGTCAACGAGGCCCGCGCCGGACGCAGCGCCGCCTTCGACCCCCTTGGGTCTCCCTCTGGCCGACCTCGGCGAAGCCCCGGGCCTCACGGTCATCGAGGCGCCCCGGGAACGCCTTGACCAGGTCCGGGCCGAACTGCCGGTTCTGCGGCACCGCCGTTACACGGTGGCCAGAGGCCGAGCGCATGCGAACAGCATCGCCGCCTTCTCCGACAGGAAACCGCCGCACGCGCTACGGGCAACTGCTCGGTACCGGTGCCGGGTTGGCGGCCCACGGTGTCAGAGGGCCGTGCGTCCGATCGGCGGACGGCCTGAGCAGAATCCGGTGAGCGGCGGGCCCTCGCCGTTGAGCAGGAAGTCGCCGACCGCTCGGGCCTTGTACGCGGCAGGGTTGTGGCCGGCCAGGGTGCGGGCGTCGGGCCAGTGGCGGTCGAAGTCGTGCTCACGTGACGTGGCCGACGCGCCGCCCACATCGAAGATCCCCTCCGTGGCGCGTAGAGCCGCCGGGGATACGGACGCCCGCGCGACCTGGTGATCGCCTCGCGCAGGGCGGCGTCGTCAGCCTGACCGCCTCCAGGGGGCGCCGGGTGCGCGGCAGCCGATTCCGCCCCGCACCGTCGGCGCACGGTGTCACGCCTGGTGTGCGATCAACGTGCCGACCCGCTCTTCTCCGCTCGCGCCGGCGCCGGTGAACCCGGCTCCCGGAACGGCCTCCAGCAGTTCCCGGGTGTACTCGTGCCGAGGCGAGCGGAGCACCTGCTCGACCGGGCCCGTCTCGACCACGACGCCGCCCCGCATCACCGTGACGTCGTCGGCGATCAGGCGTACGACCCCGAGGTCGTGGGTCACGAACACGTAGCTGAGTCCGAACTCGGCCTGCAGATCGACCAGCAGCTGCAGGATCTGTGCCTGGACCGACACATCGAGCGCGCTCACGGCCTCGTCGAGCACGAGGATCCCGGGGTTGAGCGCGAGCGCCCGGGCGATCGCGACCCGCTGCCGCTGACCGCCGGAGAGCTCGCTGGGGAGCCGGTGCAGATGGCTCTCGCCCAGTGCCACGGCCCTGAGCAACTCGACTACCCGGGCCGTCCGTTCCCGTTTTCCGGTCGCCAGTTTGAAGGCCCGCAGCGGCTCGGCGACGAGTCTGCCGACCGTGAACCGCGGATCGAGCGAGGTGAACGGGTTCTGGAAAACGAACTGCAGGTCCCGGCGGATCTCCCGCAGTTGTCTGCGGCCCAGGCCGGTCAGTTCCCGGTCGCCGATGTGCACCGTGCCGCTGTCAGCGGCGGTGAACTGGACCAGGATGCTCGCCAGCGTCGACTTGCCCGCGCCGGACTCACCGACGATCGCGTGCGTGGTGCCCTTGCGCACGACCAGGTCGACGCCGTCCAGCGCCCGCAAGTGCCGCCGCTGGCCCCGGCCGCCGCGCAGGTGGTAGCTCTTGGTGAGGGCGCGCGCCCGCAGGGCCGGCGGGCTGTCGGTGGGGACCGTCCGCAGGCCTGAGGTCGGCTCGAGCCGGCCGGCGTGCCGCGCGGGGGCCGCGTCGAGGAGTCGGCGGGTGTAGTCGTGGGTGGTGTTCTCCAGCACCTGGCGTACCGGGCCCTCGTCCACGATCCGGCCGTCCTGCATGACCAGGATCCGGTCCGAGCGGTCCAGTGCGACGCCGAGGTCGTGGGTGATCAGGAGAATGCCGATGCCGAGTTCCTCGCGCAGCCGCGCCAGGTGGTCGAGGATCACTTTCTGGACGGTGACGTCGAGCGCGCTGGTTGGTTCGTCGGCCACGATGATCTTCGGCTTGCCCGCCAGCGCGATCGCGATGAGCGCGCGCTGCTTCATGCCGCCGCTGAGCTCGTGGGGGTACTGGTGGAAGATCCGCTCGGCGTCCTTGAGGCCCGCGGTGCGCAGGCTCTCCAGCGCGGCTTCCCTGTGCTGTGCCGCGGTGCGGGCCTCCGGCGCGTTGAACCGGACCGCCTCGATCACCTGCTGCCCGATCTTCTTGACCGGGTTGAGCGAGGTATTGGGGTCCTGGGGGATGAAGCCCACGTAGTTGCCCCGCACCCGTGCCATGCGCTGGTCGCTCCAGCCGGTGACGTCGACACCGGAGTACGCGATCGAGCCGGCCCGGATCCGCGCGGCGGGCGGAAGCAGGCCGAGCGCGCCTTGGACCAGGGTGGTCTTGCCCGATCCGGACTCCCCGACGAGCGAGACGAACTCGCCCGGGTCCACGTGGAGATCCGTGCCGTGGACGGCCGGTGTCCACCGGCGGCGCCTCGTCCGGTAGTCGATCGCGAGGTCGGCGATCCGCAGCAGCGGGTCCTGCTTCTCCTCGGGCACGTCCGTCATCGGCGGTGTTCCTTCCGGTACGAGGTGCTGATGCGGTGGGTGGCGATGACGACGAGCGCGAGCGCCAGGCCGGGCATGATCGAGGGCCATGGGTGGGTCGCGACGTAGTCGCGGCCCTCGGCCACCAGCAGGCCCCACTCCGGCTGCGGCGGCGGTGCGCCGTAGCCGAGGAAGCCGAGCGAGGCGACCGCGAGCACAGCCGTTCCGACCTCGAGCGCGGCCAGCGCGATCACTGAGTTGAGCGAGTTGGGCACGACATGCCGGAGCAGGACGGCCGGCCGGCCTCCCCCGAGGCCGTACGCCGCCTTGACGTAGTCCTGGTTCACGACGGTGAGCACCTCCGCTCTCATCACCCGCGCGAACGACGCGATGGAGGAGATGCCGACCGCCAGGGCGATATTCTGGGTGGAGTAGCCCAGGACCGAGACCACCACCATCGCGAGCAGCAGGCTGGGGATCGCCAGGAACACATCGACCAGTCGCATGACGGCGGTGTCGACGATCCCTCCGCTGAAGCCGGCGATCAGCCCGACGACCGTGCCGATGCCGAAGGCGATGAGGACCGCCAGCAGGGTCGCGGTCAGGGTGGTGTGCGCGCCGTACACCGTGCGGGCGAACAGGTCCCGGCCCAGCCGGTCGGTGCCGAACCAGTGCTCCGCGCTCGGTGGTGCGAAGCTCGCGGCGCTGTCGCCGCCATAGGGGCTGTGGGAGGTGAACAGCCGGGGGGCGACGGCCCAGCCGATCACGACCAGCGCAGTGATCCACGAGGCCACCAGGACCGGCTGCTGCGCGAGTTCACCGAGGCGTCTGAGCGACGCGCGGCCGGAACCGGGCCGGGCGGGCGCGGCGAGGGTGTCCAGTTCGACGGTCATCACATTCCTCCTCAGGCCGCCCGGGGTGAGCCGACGGTGAGCGTGGCCCGCAGTCGCGGATCCAGCAGCGGGTAGATCAGGTCGACGATCAGGTTGATCACCGCGAAGCTGGCCGCCACGAGGACGACGACCCCCTGCACCAGCGGGACGTCCAGCGTGTTGATCGCGGCCTGGGTCATCCGGCCGATGCCCTGACGGGCGAAGACGGTCTCGGTGATGACCGACCCGGCGATCAGGTTGCCGAAGGTGATGCCGGCGATGGTGAGCGCCGGCAGGCTGGCGTTGCGGAAGACGTCACGGACGACGATGACGCCGCGGGTGGCCCCCTTCGCCCAGCTCGTCGTGACGTAGCCGGAGCGGAACTCGGTGGCGAAGCTGCGGACGAGGAGCTGCGCGATCGGCCCCGACACCGGGATGGCCAGTGTGATCACGGGCAGCACGAGGCTCTTCGCGCCGCGGTCGCCGTAGGCCGGGAACCAGCCCAGCTGGAATGAGAAGACCTGCAGCATGAGAATGCCGGAGAGGAAGACCGGCACCGAGACCGCGCCCGACGGCAGCGCCTCGACCAGGTTGCGCACCCATGTCCGGCGGGTCGAGGTCGCGATGAGCGCGATCGCGAAGGCGATGAGCAGGGCCAGCAGCAGAGCGTCGGACGCGAGGACGAGAGTGCTCGGCAGCACGTCGAGGATCGTCGCGGTGACCGAGCGGCCCGACTGCACGGAGTTGCCGAAGTCGCCGGTCAGCGCGTGTCCCAGGCGGAGGAGGTACTGCAGGAACACCGGTTTGTTGAAGCCGTAGCTGTCCGCCGCCTGCTCGCGGACCTCCGGTGTGATGGTGTTGAGCTCGGCTGGGTCGAAGAGCAGATCCACCGGGTTGGCCGGCAGGACGAACAGCAGCACGAAGGTCAGGGTGAACGCGGCCCAGACCACGAACAGGGCCCGTCCGACCTTCAGCGCGAGGTAGCGCAGCACGAAGATCCTTCCATCAGGGAGTGCGAGTGGTCGCCGCACCCCTCGGGGCACGGCGACCACGGGGCGTCACTTCCCGTTGCCCTTCCAGGCGTTCACGAAGTGGTTGCGGGACTGGGCGTCGAAGATGATCCCGTGGACGTACTTCGCCTGGGCGATCACCTGCGAGGGGTTGTAGACCGGGTTCACCAGCGCGTACTTGTCCAGCAGGAGGTCCTGCGCCGCCTTGGCGTACTGCTTGCGCTCGGCCGGGTCCAGGGTGAGCTCCAGCCGGCCCAGGGTCTTGGTGACCTCGTCGACGTCGACGCCGGTCGAATCCTCGCCCAGGTAGGAGCCGTTGCCGAGCAGCGGGCTGTACAGGAGGTTGAGGACCGCCGGGTCGTTGCGCGAGCGGTTGGCCGCGGTGATGTTCCAGTCGGTCTTGGCCTTGGCCAGGTTGGCCGTGTAGTCCGGGATCGGGACGACGGTGAGCTGCAGGTCGATGCCGATCTTCTTCAGGTCCTGCTGGACCGACTCGTAGGCCGGCTTGTTCACCACCAGGTTGTTGATGCCCAGCAGCTTGACCACGAGCTTCTTGCCGTCCTTCACCCGGATCCCGTCCGGGCCCTGCTTCCAGCCGGCCTTCTCCAGGAGCTGCTCGGCCTTCTTCGGGTCGTACGTCAGGACCGAGCCGCTGTAGTCCGCGTATCCGGAGACCGACGGCCCGAGGACCGAGGTCGCCACCGAGTAGGAGTCGGTGAGCACCGTCTTCTTGAGCGCCTCCCGGTTCCAGCCGAGCTGGATCGCCTTGCGCACCGCGATGTCATTGGTCGGGAACAACCCGGAGTTGAAGTTGAAGAAGATGGCGGTGCCGGACACCGCCCGGTGGGTGATCTCGAAGCCCTGGTCGGCCAGTGACTTCTCATCCGTGGTGCCCACGTCGAGCGTGGCGTCGAGCTCGCCGGACTCCAGCGAGCCGGTCCGGACGCTGGCCTCCGGGATCGTGTTGAACACGATCTTGTTCAGATACGCCTCGCCCTGGTGCTTGAGCGCCGGCGGGGACCAGTTGTAGCCCTTGCGCTTGACCAGGACGGTACTGTCCTGCGCCTTCCACGACTGGTACACGAACGGGCCGGTGCCGATCACCTTCTTCGGGTCCGTCCGCTGCTTGGCGCTCAGCTTCAGCGTGGAGAGCGACAGGAAGCCGGGCTGGGCGTTCGCGGTGAAGGACGAGGCCTGGAGGAAACTCGCGAGGGGCTTCTTGAAGCGGATGACGGCGGTGTACTTGTCGGGGGTGCGCGTCTCGATGTAACCGGGCAGCAGGGTGGCGCCGTTGGGGAGGATGCCGAGCTTCTGGTCGCCGTGCACGTACTGATCGAAGTTGGCCTTGACCACGGCGGAGTCGAACGGCGTGCCGTCGCTGAAGGTGACATCCGTGCGCAGGTGGAACGTGAACTCGGTCAGGTCCTTGTTGTACTTCCACGACTTCGCCAGCCATGGCGTGATCTCGCCGGTGTCCGGGTCCTGCCAGGTCAGCTTGTCGGTGATGTTGTTGCCGATCAGTGACTCGGCGTAGTTGGTGCCCCATTGCGGGTCCGGGCTGCGCTGGTAGTCGATCAGCGCGAACTGCAAGGTGCCGCCGCGGACGGGTTTGCCGTCGCCGGCGGCCTGGTCACCGGAGCCTCCACCGCGGGTGAGGGCGAAGGCGCTCACGGCGATGAGGAGTACGGCGACGACACCGGCGGCCCAGGGCCACTTCTTACGTCTGGGCGCGGCGCGTTCGATGGAACTGCGAAGGTCGGACATCGATTTTCCTCGTGACGAATGGACGGGTGACAGCGGGGTCGGCGTGGGGGTGGGACGTTGGCTCACGAGTCCTGGAGGGGACGCCAGCCGAGCAGCGGCGCGACCTCCCGGGCCGTGGTGGCGAGCAGGCGGAGGTGCTCGTCGTACTCGGGGACACCGGGGACGAAACTGACGAGCAGATCGGTGACGTGGGCGAGGGACGGGTCGGCGGCGAGGGACTCGGCGACTGCCTCGGGCGGCCCGAGCAGTGACCGGTCGCGCTCCAGGTACTCCTGGACGCCGAGCTCGGCGACGTCACGGCGTTGGGCAGCCCATGACTGCCAGCGGCGCACACCGGGTGTGACCGCGCGGATCGCACTGGCCCGGTCGGGGTGGGGATAGACCGCGCGCGAGATCTGCACGCGCGGCTCGTGCCCCGCCCCGGCCGCGGCCTCGCGGTACGCGGCGACGATGTCCGCCTGCCGCCGGGCGGTCTGCCGGCCGGGCCAGTCGCCGGCCCGGGAGAACTGCAGCCCGTCGCCGGCCCTGGCTGCGGCAACGGCCGCGTCGACGGCCCGCGTCGGCTCACTTGTGGTCGCCTGCCACAGCCGCTGCCGCACACCGGCACCCGGTGGGTGAAGCACCTCCCCGGCGCTGTTGACCGGTCGTCCTTCGAGGATCCCGTGCAGCCTCGCCACGCTCTCGTCGAAGAGCCGGTACCGGTCCTCGATGCTGCGGCCGAATGCCTCCCAGGCGGTCGGGAACGGACCTGAGCCGACACCGAGTTCGAGCCGCCCACCGCTGAGCTCGTCGAGCAGGGCCGCGTCCTCGGCGACGGTCAAGGGGTCCGCGAGCGGCAGGACGAGCACGCCGGTGCCCAGCCGGATCCGGGTGGTGTGCTCGGCGATCGCGGCCAGCAGGACGAGCGGGGCGGAGACATGCTCGTTCCCCTGGCGGAAGTGACGGTGGATGACCCAGCCCGAGTCGTAACCGAGTCGCTCGGCGGCCACGAACAGGTCGATGGCCTGGCGGTACGCCGCGGCAGGGGTGAGGTCGGAGTCGAGGTGGAGCAGGAAGCCGAGCCGGAAGGGCCGGCCGTCCGCCACTCCGGCTCCGACCACGCCCGCCGTCTCGGTCACGGGCACCGGTCCCGTGGTCGCCGTGCTGGTCGATGCCTCGGTCGGGGATGTCATGGACGCCTTGCTCATGGTGCTCCTTCGGGACGTCGGCGACCGCCACCGGGCATGGGGTGCGGCGCGTCGACGCGCCCGCGGCCGGGGTCGACCGTGGGGGCGGTGGGATGTGGGGTGGTGTGGGTCTTCCACCGGATCGCGGCGGAACGGATCACGACAGGTGCGTCCGCGGGGGCCGGTGGTCAGCCCACCGTCCGCTTCGACGCTGTCGTCAGGGGAGAAGTACCGCCGGCCGATCCGCCGGGACCATGGCCGCGCCGGTACTCAAGACGGAGCGGACGATCGAAGACCGGTCGTCCGGGGTGTGGATCACGCCACGCGGGTCGTCAACACCGCGCGCTGGAAACCCTGAGCAGGTCGACACAGCGCTCGCTGGTCAGCAGAGGGTCCAGGAGGCTCATGGGGACTGAGTCTGTGGTGGACCGGTATTCCTTGTCAAGCAGTGTCTTGAACTGCGAACACCCGTGCCTGGCTGGGTCCCTGGGCCGGGAGAACGCGTTCGGCGGCCTCAAGCGGATCACCTGTCCGCTCGGTGCTGATGGCGCGCAAGCGGCACCAGGGCGACGGCCGCGACAGCGGTGACCGAGCCCAGCAGGATCAGGAACCGCCAGTTCTCCAGCCACGCGGCGACCAGCGGCGTCCCCGCACGAGCGAAAGCCATGGGCACCGCGGTGACGGCCATGATGCTCGCGAACCGCGTGACCCCGAAGGTGCCGGCCACGACCGACGGCCGGGCGACCACGCTGACCCCGTAGCCGAGTCCGAAGGCCATGATGCACAGCACCGTGGGCAGGATGGACGCGCCGGCAAGTGGCAGCAGGAGCAGCCCGAGGGCTTGCGCGGCGAAGGAGAACGTCGTCACGGGCAGCATGCCGAATCGCGCCGACAGCGGTGCCAGTGCCAGGCGCGAGGCGAGCTGCAGGACACCGACGGCGAGCGGCAGTGTCGAGGCCGTGTGCGCGCTGAAGCCGACGTCCTGGAAGTAGGTCACCATCATGACCAGGAAGCCGGACGTGGTGCCGGCCTGAGCGACGAACGAGACCAGCAGCAGCCAGAATCGCGCTGTCCTGATCGCGTCGCCCAGTTGGAACCCGGTGCGTTTGGTGATCCGGCTGTGGTGGGTGGCACGCCCCGGTACGGCCCACAGATGCGCGGGGATGACGATGAGCATCATGGCGACCGCCAGCACCTGCAGTGTGGTGCGCCACCCGAGCCCGCCCTGCAGCCACCCGATGAGCGGATAGAAGAAGCTCGTCAGGAAACCCGTGATCATGGTGATGGTCACGATGGCGCCGTCGCGGCGATCCGTCGCGGTGGCGACCACCACGACGGCAAACGCGGCGTCGTACGTCGACATGGCGAGAGCCAGGCCGATGAGCACAAACGCCGCGTACAGTTCGGGCAATCCGGTTGACCACGACCACAGGAAGACGCCCATCACGCCGCTCGTGGAGCCGGCGGTCATCAGGGCCCGTCCGCCGTACCGGTCCATGACTCGCCCAACCGGGTAGGCCGCGAAGGCGCCGATGAGCGTGGAGATGGTCGAGGCCATCGTGATGGCGGTGCGCGAGCTGTGCAGGTCGTGGGACATCGGAATCAAGAGCACCGAGAAGCCCTGCGCCAGACACCCGTAGCCCAGGGTCTGGGTGATCGCGAAGATGATCACGAGCCGCCGACCGTCTGGCTTGCCGGGACGGAGGGCGTGCCGCTGGGCCTCGCGGGCCGTGCGCACGGTCATCCGGGCATCAGCATCTGAGCAGCTCCTCCGGCCATGGCGAACAGGGGCGCGATCATGTGGTTTCACCGTTCATCAAGCTCAGTGACACAGCTGCCCCGGGGAGGGCGGCCGGCCGAAATGGCCGGCTGCCCTCCCCCGGCGACGGTCTCCCTGGTGGTGTCAGCCGCGCTGGCCCGTTCCGTGCACGCCGTACTCGTCGATGGCGGCGAGCTCCTCGTCGGTGAACTCCGGGCCGTTCAGCGCCCGCAGGTTGTGGTCGAGCTGCTCCTTGGAGCTGGCGCCGATCAGCGCCGAGGTCACGGCGGGGTTGCGCAGCACCCACTGCAGGGCGAGCTGGGCCAGCGACTGACCGCGGTCCTCGGCGAGCTTGTTCAGTTGCGCCGTGCGCTGCCGGTAGGTCTCGTCGATCTGGTCGGGCTTGAGGAAGTCGCTGTTCTGGGCGCGGGCACCGTCCGGGATGGTCTCCAGGTACTTGTTGGTGAGCAGGCCCTGGGCCAGCGGTGAGTAGACGATGAGACCGAAGCCCTCCTTGATGGCCAGGTCGGCGAGGCCGTTCCGGTCGATGCTGCGGTCGTAGACGGAGTAGCGCGGCTGGTGGATGAGCAGCGGCACGCCCTCGGCCTTGAGCAGCTGGGCGATGGCCTCGGCGCGGTCGGGCTTGTAGTTGGAGATGCCGACGTACAGAGCCTTGCCCGACTTGACGGCCGTGGCGAGCGCGCCGACAGTCTCCTCCAGTGGCGTCGTCTCGTCCGGGGTGTGGTGGTAGAAGATGTCGATGTAGTCGGTGCCGAGGTCGCGCAGGCTCAGCTCCAGCGAGGTCAGCAGCGCCTTGCGGCTGCCTCCGCGGAGGTTCGGGTTGGGCCCGAAGATGCCGCCGGCCTTGCTGGACAGGATCAGCTCATGGCGGTAGGGCGCCAGCTCCCGGCGCAGCACCCGGCCGAAGGTCTGCTCGGCGGCGCGGTGCGGCGGGCCGTAGCGGTTGGCGTTGTCGATGTGGGAGATGCCCAGGTCGAACGCGTGCAGGATGATGTCGCGCTGGGTGTCGTAGGCGTAGTCGGCGCCGAACTTCTGCCACAGGCCCAGGGAGAGGGCCGGCAGGTCGAGCCCGGACCGCCCGGTGCGGCGGTAGGGCAAGGAGTCGTAGCGGTTGTCGGCCGCCTTGAAGACGTCCTCGTAGTTCGGGTACTGCTCGCTCATCGGGTGCTCTCTCTTGTCGCTTGTCGGGCTTGTCGGGGCTTGGGGGAGGGGATGGGCGGGAACTCAGCGGCGCAACGCGGTCGGCTGCAGCGAGGGGGTGTCGCGACCGGTGTCGCGCTCCAGGAACTGGGTGCCGGGTTCGACGATCTCGTCGATGGCGTCCAGGATCTCGGGGCTCAACTCGACCGTGGCGGCCTTCAGGTAGGTCTCCAGGTGGGCGTGGGTACGCGGTCCGATGATCACGCTGCTGACCGCCGGGTGGTTGAGCGCGAAGGCGACCGCCAGCTCGGGCAGCGTAAGGCCGTTGTCCTCGGCCAGCGTGGCGAGCGCGTCGGCGGCGGCAAGCTTGCGCTGGTTGCGCTCGAGCGAGATGTCGAAGCGGCCCGCGGTCAGCTCGGCACGGGCCGACTGAGGCTGCTCGCCGCCGACGCGGTACTTGCCCGACAGCCAGCCGGCGGCCAGCGGGCCGTAGGAGAGGACACCCTCGCCGTACTTCTGGACGGTCGGGAAGACTTCGCGCTCGACCCCGCGGACGAGGAGGGAGTACGGCGCCTGTTCGGTGTGCGGGGCGATGAGGCCGTGCTTCTCGGCCAGCCAGTGCGCTTCGACCTTCTGGTGGGCCGGGAAGACCGAGGTGCCGTAGTAGCGGATCTTGCCTTGCCGGATCAGGTCGTCGAGCGTCCGGATGGTCTCCAGCAGATCGGTGTGCTCGTCGGGCCGGTGCGCCTGGTAGAGGTCGAGGTGGTCGGTGCCGAGGCGGCGCAGACTGTTCTCGACGGCCTTGACGATCCAGCGGCGGCTGTTGCCGGCGTGGTGGGGATTGTCGCCGACCTGGCCGTGGAACTTGGTGGCCAGGAAGAGGTCGTCGCGGCGGTGCTTGATGGCCTTGCCGACGATCTCCTCGCTGCCGCCGTTGCCGTAGACGTCAGCGGTGTCGACGACATTGATCCCCGCGTCGAGCGCGGCCCCGATGATCTCCAGGCTCTCCTTGTCCCGGGTCCAGCGGCCGAAGTTCATGGCGCCGAGGGTGAGCGGTGAGACGCGGACGCCGGTGCGGCCGAGGTAACGGGTCAGGCCGATGCTCATGGGTGTGGTGATTCCTTTCGGAGATGGTCAGAAGAGGCCGGTGGTCGGGGGCTCGGCGACGCCGAGCCGGTAGGCGCCGGCGACGGCGAGCTTCCAGTCGCGGGGGTTGTGGTTGGCGATGACGCGGGCGTTTCTCCAGTGGCGGTCGTAGCCCCACTCGCGGTCGGTGAGGGTGCCGCCGCCCACATCGAAGATCAGCGGTGCGGCCGAGAGAGCCGCGTCGATGGCGATGACCGCGGCCTCCGCGACGGCGGCCGCGGCGCGGGCACCGGCCCGGTGCGCTTCCTCGCTGTGCAGGCCGCGCACCGAGTCGAGCTCCTCCGCGGCGAGCACGACGGCTGAGCGCGCCGCGCGGGCGTACGCCGATATCTCCCCGATGCGACGCCGGATGTACGGGTCGTCGATGCTCTTGTCGGCCGAACTGTGCTTGATGGGCCTGGCCTTCTCCCGCACCCACCACAGCGCGTCGTCGAGGACTCGGGCGGCGATGCCCGCCTCGATCGCCGCGAGGTGCAGCTGGGGATAGCTGCCCTGCCACGGGTTGTCCGCGACCGGCGAGTTCGCGTCGACCAGGATCGCCTCGTCGTCGCCGACAAGGACGTCGGTCAGGCGGGTGGTGCCGCTGGCGGTGAGCCGCTGACCGACCGCGTCGAAGTCGTCGAGGCGCTCGACGCCCTCGCGGTCGACCGGCACCGTGAACCGCAGGACGGCACCCTCCGGAGTCTTCGCCGTCCCGCCGAACCAGTCGGCGTACAGCCCGCCGGTGGAGTAGTACTTCTCGCCGTTCAGCACCCAGTAGTTGCCGTTGCGCACGGCGGTGGTGTTCACCGACCCACTGGCGCCGCCGCTCCGCTCGTTCGCGGTGCCGGCCAGGATGTGCCCGTGCCGTAGCCGGCTCAGCGTCTCGTCGCGGTTCGGGGTGTCCGGCCGGGACGTCACGGCCCACGCGGACATGAACGTGGAGCGCAGCGCCTGGGCGACGTTCGAGTCGGCACGCGCGATCTCGATGACGACGTCCACGGCATCGCGCAGGGAGCCTCCCGCGCCGCCCTCCTCACGCGGCACCACGGCCAGGGCGACGCCCGCACGCGCCAGGGCGCGCACGTCGTCGAAGGGGTAGTCGCGCGTTTCCTCGCGTTCCGCGGCGGAAACTGCCAGCCGCGCGAGGATCGGCGCCGTCACGGTACGCAGCCGAGCGACGGTCAGCGGCTCGGCGGGAGTCGACGGACTCCCCGGCGCAGCGTCTGCCACATCCAGAGTCATAGGAGCCTTCCGAGTGGTATCCAATAGACTTATTGACTTCGGTCCAAGGGGCGGATGCCCGTCTTGGATCGCGGTCACCTTCAGGCCGGACTCGCAGCGAGTCGACGGCCGGCCGGCTGGAGTCCGGGCACCGGCAGGCCCAGACGGTCGCGCAGCGTGCCCTCCGGGTACTCCCGGTGGAACAGGCCACGCTCCTTGAGAATCGGCACCACCAGGGTGGCGAAGCGTTCGAGGTCGACGCGGGTGTCGGCGAACATCACCGTGAAGCCGTCGGCGGCTCCTTGGCGCCACCACGACTCCAGGTCGTCGGCGATGCGCTCCGGCGAACCGACGACCAGCCGGTGGGTGCCGATGCCCGCGGTGTGGGCCACCAGCTCGCGCAGCCTGCGCGGGCCCTCGGCCAGTACGGCACGGGTGTTGTTGTACATACCGACCGAGAAGGCCTTGAGGTTCGGCTCGGCCGGCACGTCCTCCAGCCGGATGACGTCGTCGGGGCCGAAGGCGTCAGCCGGCAGGCCGAGCGACGACAGGACCGCCGACACCAGGTACTCGAGCGGGGGCAGCGTGGCGTTGAGTTCGTCGTGGCGGCGCTTGGCATCCTCCTCGTCGGTGCCGACCAGCACGATGAGGCCGAGCGAGTACTTGATGCTGTCGGCGTCCCGGCCGTGTGCCTGCGCGCGTGCACGGATGTCATCACGCGAGGCCTTGGCCTTGGCCACGGTGTGGCCGGCGGCGAACACCACGTCGGCGTACCGGGCGGCGAGCTCGAGGCCGGCCGGCGTCTCGCCCGCCTGGGAGATGACGGGGCGAACCTGCGGCGAGGTGGGCACCGGCAGGGGGCCGGCGACGTCGAAGAACTCGCCGTGGTGGTCGATGGCGTGGATGCGACTCGGGTCGCCGAACTGCCCGGTGGCCTTGTCGGCGATGATGGTGCCGGGCTCCCACGCCTCCCACAGCCGCGTGATGACCTCCAGGAACTCGTGCGCCCGGCGGTAACGGGCGTCGCGGTCGGGGTGGGCGGACACCCCGAAGTTCGCGGCGGCCGCCGGGTTGCCCGTGGTCACCACGTTGAGCGCGGCACGGCCCTTGGTGAGGTGGTCGAGGCTCTGGAAGCGCCGGGCCAGGCTGTAGGGCGTGCTGTAGGTCGTCGAGACGGTCGGCAGCAGGCCGATCCGCTCGGTGGCGCCGGCGATCATGGCCAGCAGGGTGAATCCGTCGAGGCCGCCCGAGGTTCCGGTTGCGATCTCGGGCCCGAGCGCGGGGCTGTCGCCCTGGAACACGGCGTCGATGCCGGCCTCTTCGGCAAGCTTTGCCAGGCGCACGTAATGGTCGGCATCGAGGTAGGCATGCGGGTCGGCACCGGCCAGCCGCCAGGCGGCGCGGTAGTGGCCGGGCGACATCAGGGAGAAGTTGAGGTGGAACTGGTCGCTGCTCATGGAAGGCTCCGGATGGTTGGGCGGCGGAACGGGTGAACAGGGCAGCCCGAGACAGTGGTCAGCGGGAGGGCAGGCCGCGGCGTTCGAGGAGGACGCGGAGCCTGTCGCGGCCGGTCAGGCTGGCAGCGCCGGCGAGCCGGGCCAGGACGCGCTCCGTCCACGCGCCGGTGAGCCCGTGGCCGCGGTTGTAGGCGGCCAGGCGCTCGTCGTACGCCGGCAGGCCGGCGTCGGCCCGGCCGGCGTCATAGGTCTCGCGGTGCAGAATGGCGGTCTGCGGGAGGCGGGGCTTGACGTCGGCGTCCTCGGTGGGGTCGGGGTGCCCGACCGCCAGCCCGAAGACGGCCACGCTGTGCGGCGGCAGGCCCAGTTCCTCGGCGAACTCCTCGGGGTGGTCACGGACCGCGCCCACGAAGACCGATCCCAGGCCGAGTGACTCCAACGCCACGACCGCGTTCTGGGCGGCCAGCGCGGTGTCGATGACGCCGAGCAGCGTGGACTCCAGGTAGACCGTGGCGCCGAGCGGCTTGCTGTCGCGCTCCGCCAGGCGGTGGCCGCGGTCGAGGTCGGCCACCCAGACCAGGAACAACGGCGCCTCGACGATGAACTGCTGCCGCGCCGCCAGGTCCGACAGCCGCCGCTTGCGCTCCGGGTCGGTCACCGCGATGACGCTCCAGGCCTGCAGGTTCGAGGACGTCGACGCCGAGGACGCCGCGGCGACGATGGCCCGCAGTTGCTCTTCGGTGACGGGCGTCGGCAGGAACGCGCGCACCGAGCGGTGACGCAGCTGGTGCTCGATGACCGGCGAGGTCGCTCCGAGGACGAAGTCCGGGTCGCCGTAGCGGATACCAGCCCGGTTGATCGTTGTGTTGTCGGTGAGGCTCATCTGTGCGGGCTCTCTTCAGGAGGAAACGGGAACGGGTGACGTCGTGGCGCTCACCGGGTGCTGTTGAGCGCGCGGAGCCTGGGCAGCAGCTCGTCGCCGACGCGGATGATCTCCTGCTTGTAGGGCGTGTCCGACAGGACGAAGTGCGAGATGCCGAGCTCCCGGTAGCGCTGCAGCGCCTGCGCGACCTCGTCGGCCGAACCGACCAGCCAGGTGGTGCCCGCTCCGCCGCCGCCCACCGTGCCCGGCGTGGTGTAGAGGCAGGTGTCGAGCACCTCGCCGCGCTCGGCGAGTTCGAACAGACGCCGCTGGCCCACCGCGGTCTTGCGGTTGCCGGCAGCGGCATAGCCTGGGGTGGCCCCAGCGTTCTCGGCCATGCCGGCGACCTTGGCCTCGGCGTCGCGCCACGCCTCCGCGGAGGTGTCACGGACGAGTGTGGTGATGCGCAGGCCGAACTCCAGCGGCTTGTGCCTGCGCTCTACCTCGCCCTCCAGCTTCTTCAGCCGCTCGATGCGTTCGGCCAGGCCCTCCAGCGTCTCGCCCCAGAACAACTGCACGTCCGCCTCGGCGGCCGACACCCGCTCGGCGGGCTCGGACGCGCCGCCGAAGTAGAGGGTGGGGTGCCGGTCGGGATAGCCGTCGGGGTGCGGCACCACTGTGGAGTTCTCCACAGCGAAGTGCTCGCCCCGGTACGTGACGTTCTCCTCCGTCCACAGCCGGCGGACCAGCTGGACGAACTCGCGGGTGCGCTCGTAGCGGTTGGCCGGGTCGGTGGTGTAGTCGCCGTAGGCCGCGAGGTTGTCCAGGCCGCTGACGATGTTGACCAGCACCCGGCCGCTGCTCAGGTGGTCGAGGGTGGCGGCGGAGCTCGCGAAGTGCGCGGGCTGCCAGTAGCCGGGCCGCACGGCGATCAGCGGCTTGAAGGTCGTGGTCCGGGCGGCCAGCGAGGCGCCCAGCGTGAAGGTGTCGGGGCGGCCCCAGCCGGTACCCAGCAGCGCGCCCTCCCAGCCGTGGTCCTCGGCGGTGCGGGCCAGGTCGGTGGAGTGCCCGAGGGTGCCCCAGCCCTGGTCCCCGCTGGTGTCGTCGCCGCGGTGGCCAGGCTCGATCTGGTTGGGGATGTACCACAGGTAGCTCATGTCGGTGTCCTGTCTCGGGTGGCGTCTCAGGGGAGCCGGGGAACGCGGTCGGTGATCGCGTCGAGCTGCGCGGTGCGTACTGCCCTGGTCTGTCCCTGCACCTGAAGGAACAGAGCGGAGCGGGCATGCAGCTGTGCGGTGTTGTCTGCGGGCAGTCCCCGGCCGGCGCGAGCCACCACGAGTGCGCCGCTGAGCGTCGTCAGGGCCTCGCCTGCGCGGACCTTGAGGGAGAGCCGTTCCGCGAGCGAGGCATCGGGGTCACCGCCATCGAGCACCGCGTCCGCCAGCTCATACGCCCGGGCACGCAGGTCCCGCAGATACGGGAGCCAGGCCTCGGCGACGCCGGTACCGTGCGGTTCGCCGGCGATCTCATCGAGGATGCGCCTGCCCAGCCCGAAGAACTGCGAGCCGGCGTTGCCGGCGGTGGAGATGTCGCTGTGCTGCCACTCGGCCAGCGGCTTTACGTCCAGCACGTAGGTGTCCGGTACCACCGCGTCGAGGATACGGACGCGCTCGGTGCGGCTCCCGGACAGCGCCTGGAGCGCCAGCGGCGTCGCGCGGTAGTGCTCATCGATCGGGACGAGGGCCAGGATGACCTGTTCGGACTCAGGGTCGACCGCGGCGAGGACGGCGGCCTCGTTGAGGCCCCAGCCACTGAACCACGAGACCGTGCCGTTCACCGTCCATCCGTCGCGGGAGCGCCGCGCGGTCAGATGGCCGGTCGGGTAGCGGCGCACGTCGCTCAGTGCCGCACCGATCAGCAACTCACCGCGCAGCACGGGCTCGACCAGGGGGTGGGATGCGCCCGCCGCGGAGTTCAGCGTGCCGGCGACGCGCGCGACGGTCGGGGCGTGCTGGGCCCAGATCAGCCAGACATTGAGGTCGGCGTAGGCGAGCAACTCGTGCAGCCGGCGGTCGGCGTAACGGTCCAGGCCGGCGCCGCCGAACTCCAGGGGCGCCAGGTGGTTGAGCAGCCCCAGGCCGCGGAGGTCTTCGATCGTTTCCCGTGAGACGTGCTCGCGGTCGGTCCGAAGTGCCGCGGGCGCCAGCTTCTCCAGGGCGTACTTCTTCGTGCGGGCTACCAGTGGTCGCTCTTCGGCGGCGTCGACCGCTGCGGCGGCGGTCGTGGCTGGGGCGGTTGTCTCCCCAACGGCTGCTTGGGCCGGCATCAGCCGTACCTCCTGAACTGTGACGTGGGTTCACGGGACGCGTGGGGGTCAGCCGCGTGGGACGCCTCAGGCCGACGGCGTCAGCGAGAAGGCGCTGCGCAGGGTCGCGCCGGTGCTCGGGGCGAGGGCCGGCAGGACGTCCGCGATCAGGGTCAGCACGTCGTCCTTGCCGCCTGCGGCCACGAGCTCGACGCCGTCCAGCCCGTGCTCGGCCACGAGGGCCGGCAGGGTGGCCGCCACCGCTTCCGGCTCGGTCACGTCGACGCGGACGATGAGCGCGACGCTCTCGCGCCGCCGGCCCGCTCGCGCCAGGGCGGCGGACAGATTGGCATCGGCCGTCGGCACCGCCTTCCGGTCGACGACAACGACGTCGGCGTTGCGGGCGATGACGTCCCAGCCGAGGGTGTCCACATCGTCGGCGAGGAGCAGCGGGCCGCCCTGGGGCGAGGTGGGGCCGTCCAGCGGACCGGCCACCCGGTAGTAGTCACCCTCGAAGTCGAGCGGCTTGATGAGGGTGTGTTCGGCGAAGACCTCGCCGTCCTGGTCGCCGACGAGCGCTGCGGGCGGGAAGGACGTCCACAGGCCCTTGAGGATCTGGGCGTGCTCGTCCCAGCGAGCCGACCGGTCGCTGCCCGGCTTCGGCGCGACCGGGTCGCTGACCTCGTCCCCGTCGCCGGCGCGCAGGGCAAGCGCCGCACGCCCACCGGTGGCCCGGTCGAACGAGTTCGATCGGCGCGCGAGGTTCGTCGGCGCGTTGTGGCTCGTCGAAGCCTCCAGGATCCACCCGAGATCCGACCACAGCGCGGCATCCGTACCGGCCAGATACGAGGCGATGACCGAGGCGTCCAGGGCCTGGCCCGGCGCGCCGTCGAGAACGCGAATCGCCGTGACCCCGGCGTCCGCGGCGGCCTTCGTGATACCGGCGGCGTCGGAGGGTGAGATGATGGTGCCGACCGCCAGGTCGACGATGACGATGCTCATCACGTGTTCTCTCTCGCTCAGCGCGCGGTCTCGAGCGCCTGCTCGGACACGTCGAACGCGATGGGGGCCGGCGGGATCGTGAAGCCGAGGTGACCGCGCAGCGTGTCCGCCTCGTATTCCTTGCGGAACAAGCCGCGGCGCTGGAGTTCGGGGATCACACCGTCGACGAAGTGGTCGAAGCCGGACGGCAGGACGTCGGGCATGACGTTGAAGCCGTCGGCGGCGCCGTAACGGAACCAGTGCTCCATGTTGTCGGCGATCTGCTCAGGTGTGCCGACGACGATGCGGTGGCCGTTGCTGCCCGAGAGCCGGCGCAGCAGCCGGCGCAGCGTCGGCTGCTCCTTCTCGATAATCGCGCGCACGATCTTGTAGAAACTCTGCGAGCCGCCGGCCTCGTCCGGGTCGGTCAGCAGCTCCTGCGGAATCGGCTGGTCGAGGTCGAGGTCATCGACCGAGAAGCCGAGCTGAGCCGCGAGCCGGGTACGGCCGTACGCCAGCGGCAGCAGGTCGTCGAGCAGCTCCCGGCGCTTGCGTGCCTCTTCCTCGGTGCTGCCGACCACCGTGGAGAGGCCCGGCAGAATCACGACATCCTCCGGACGGCGCCCGAACTGAACGGTGCCGGCGCGGATCTCGTCGCGGAAGGCCTTGGCGTCGTCGATGTCCTGGGAAGCGGAGAAGATGACCTCGCCGACCCGGGAGGCGAGCCGCTTGCCGTCGCTCGACCCGCCGGCCTGCACCACCACGGGACGGCCCTGCGGGGAGGTGAACTCCTCACGGCCGGCCCACTGGGCCACGACGCGCTCGGTGAAGTCGCCGGCGCGGCGGTAGCGCAGCGCGTGGTCGGGCTCCTCGTCACGGCCGAAGTTACGAGCGGCAGCGGGGCCGGCCGTGGTCACGACGTTCCAGCCGACCCGACCGCCGCTGATGTGGTCGAGGTCACCGATACGGCGAGCCAGCTCGATGGGGTCGTTGTAACTGGAGGAGAGGGTGCCGATGAGGCCAACGCGCTCGGTCTGGGCAGCGATGCGCGCCAGCACGGTCGAGGGCTCGAAGTTGTTGCCGGGACGGTGGCGAATGATCGGCTCGATGACCGGGCCGTCAGCCAGGAAGACGGCGTCGAGTGCAGCCGTCTCGGCCTTCTTGGCGATCGAGGTGTAGTGGTCGATCGAGTAGGCGGCGAGCGGGTCGCTGCCGGGCAGGCGCCAGGCGCCGCCGAAGACACCCGAGTTCAGGATATTGACGTTGATGTGGAGCTGGTTGGCCATGCGGACCTCTCAGTTGTCGGCGGCCGCGGATGCGCGGCCCCGGTCGTAGCCGTTGACAGGGCCGGTGCCGTTGATGACGTAGTCGCCGATCACGCGGGGCTTGTAGATGACGGGGTTGTGCGAGGCCAGCGTGCGGGCGTTGCGCCAGTGGCGATCCAGATGTGCCCGCTCGCGTGCGGTGGAGGAACCGCCGGCGTGGAAGGCCAGGTTCGCTGCCTCCAGAACGATGTCGATGAGCGCGACCTGGGCAGCCGAGGTCTCGATGTAGGCCTGGGCGAAGGCCTCCGGGGTGTCGGCGGTCTCGGCGCTCTCCAATGCCTCGGACACTTTGCGCAGCACGGCATCAGCGGTGAACCGGTGCGCGTACAGGCGCCCGACCACGCCAAGTACGTCGGGATCCTGCGTGGCCTTGTCGGACAGGGCGTGGAGACTGGTGCGGCTGCGTCCCTGCACCACGGCAGCGGTCTCGGCCACAAGGCTGCGGGCGATGCCCGTCAGGTTGGCCAGGTGCACCAGCTGCACGAAGGAGTTGAGCGAACGCAGGTCTTCCTTGTAGCGGCCCAGTTCGCCGTGGTCTTCGACCGGCACCCGGTCGAAGACCGTCGTGCCGCTGCCCGTCAAGCGCTGCCCGATGCCGTCCCAGTCGTCGAGGTGGGCGACGCCGGGGTGCCGGGCGGGGACAACGGAGAACCGTCGGTTGCCCTTGTCGTCCGCGACCGCGACGCGGATGTAGTCGGCGTACAGCGACCCCGTCGAATAGAACTTCGTGCCCGAGACGAGATGCTGCCCATCGACGGACTCGACCTTCGTCGTGGTCTCGAAGGGCGCTCCGTTGAGTTCTGACTGCGCGTTGCCCAAGACGGCACCCGCGGCCACCTTGCGCAGCCAATAGGCCGCGGTCTCCTGGTCTTCGGTGTGGCGCAGAATCTCAACCGTGGTGAAGTGACCGCGCAAGATCTGCGGCACGTTGGAGTCGGCTTCGCCGGCCTGTGCAAGCAGCTCGAACAGCGTCGGGAGGTCCACGCCGAAGCCGCCGAGCTCGACCGGCACCCGCAGCCGGCCGAAGCCGGCGTCCGTGAGGGCCCGGACAAGGTCGATGGGGTTCTCGTGGCTGAGATCCCGCTCCCCTGCTCCTTCGGCAAACTCCGCGAAGACTGCGTCGAACGTGGCCCGCGCCTCCTGGAGGGAGGTTGCGGCAACAGTGGTGTTCATGATCCTCGATCGTTAGAGGTGGACGAGTTTCTGGCCGGCAATCGCCGCCAGCAGCTTCTGCGTGTACGGCGACGACGGCCGGCTGAAGACATCGTCGGCAGACCCCTGCTCGACGATCTGCCCGTTCTGCATGACCGCTACGTGATCCGAGATCGCCCGCACGACCGCCAGATCGTGCGAGATGAAGACGTAGGTCAGACCTCGCTCCTTCTGGAGGTTCTCCAGCAACTGAAGGATCTGCGCCGCGACCGAGACGTCGAGCGCCGAGATGGGTTCGTCGAGCACCAGGATCTTCGGCTCGACCACGAGCGCTCGGGCGATGGCGACGCGCTGGCGCTGGCCGCCCGAAAGCTCCGCCGGGTGCAGGTCGGCGAATGACGGCGGCAGCGCGGCCGCCTCAAGTGCCGCCACGATCCGGTCGCGGTTGGCCTTCTTTCGCTTCCAGGGCAGTTGCGGGGGCTGGAAGGCGCGCAGCGGCTCCTCGACGACATCGAACACGTCGAATCGCGGGTCGAAGGACGAGTACGGGTTCTGGTAGACGATCTGGATGTCCTGGCGCAGCGGCCGGTACCCGCGCCGGTCGAGCTGGGTGATGTCCTTGCCGAGCACGGACACGGAACCCGAGGTTGCTTCCGTGAGTCCCAGGAGCACGCGGGCCGTCGTCGACTTGCCGCTGCCGGATTCGCCGACGATCGAGAACGTCTCGCCATGGCGTACCTCGAACGATGTCCCGGCAACCGCCTCGATGTCGCCGTACGACTTGTGCAGGTCCGTGACGGTGATGGCTGGCTCGCGCTTCTCGACCGCTGCGACATCGCGGACGGGTACCGCGACCCGTGACGGCACCGCCCCGACGAGCCGCTTGGTGTACGGGTGCTGGGGACTGTTGAAGATCTGGTCGGGGGTGCCGACCTCCACGAGCCGCCCGTGCTCCATGACGCCGATCTGGTCGGCACGGTCGGCGGCGACCCCCAGGTCGTGGGTGACCAGAACGACAGCCGTGCGGCTGCGGCGACACAGGTCACTGATGAGGTCAAGTACCTGCTTCTGGACGGTGGCGTCCAGGCCCGAGGTCGGCTCATCGGCGATGATCAGGTCGGGCTCGCCGGCGATCGCGGAGGCGATCAGGACGCGCTGCTTCATACCGCCCGACAGCTCGTGCGGGTACTGGCGATACCGAAGCTCGACATCACGGAAGCCGACGGTCTCGAACAGTTCGTAGACCCTCTGCCGGTGCTGTGCGGCGTCAAGGTTGCTGTGCAGGGACAGCATGTCCTCGACCTGCTCACCCACACGGCGCAGTGGGTCAAGCGAAACGGTCGGATCCTGCGGGATCAAGCTGACGGCACGGCCCCGCAAAGAGCGCCAGCCCTTCGGCGACAGCTCGGTCAGCACCTGGTCACGGAACATGATCTTGCCGCCAGTGACATGCCCGTTCTCCGACAGCAGCCCGAGGATGGCATGGCCGGTGGTGGTCTTGCCCGAACCGGACCCGCCGACGAGTGCGACCACCTCACCTGGGGCGATGCTGAAGCTGACGTCATGCAGGGTCGGCTTGAGCCGCCGATTGACCTTGTAGGCAACGTTGAGGTTCTCGACCACCAGCAGGCGCTCGCCGCTCGTGCCGTCGACGCTCCCGGGGGCGGATTCGTTGGTGACGGTCATCGGGAGCTGCTCCGCTTGCTGATGAAGTGCGAGATGTGGTTGGTGGCCAGAACCGCCACGATGATCACGACGGCCGGCCAGAGCGTGAGCCAACTGGCACTGGCGATGTAGTTACGGCCGTCGGTGACCAGGCGGCCCCACTCGGGCTGCGGCGGCTGGGCGCCCAGTCCGAGGAAGCTCAGCGAGGCGATCCACATGATGGCCACGCCGAACTGCAGCGTGATGAGCGAGACAGTCGGGGCGATCGAGTTGGGCAACACGTGGCGCCGCAGGATCGCCAGCGAGGAGGTGCCGCTCGTCACCGCCGCCTCGACGTAGTTGCTGGCCTTGGCCTTGAGTACCTCGCCGCGAATCAGGCGGGCGAAGGTGGCCGAGGACGTCAGGCCGACCGCAACCGCGGCCTGGATGACGCCGAAGCCGAGCACGACGACGATGACGATCGCGAACAGGAAACCGGGGATCGACAGCACGACGTCGATCCCTCGCATGATCAGGGCGTCCACCCACCGGCCGAACCACCCGGAGACGGCGCCGATGAGGGATCCGACCACGACGCCGATGGCAACGGCCAGGGCGGAGCCGATCAGCGATGGGCGGGCGCCGTAGATGATGCGCGCGTACTCGTCACGGCCGAGCTGGTCGGTGCCGAACCAGTGCTCGGACGACGGGTGGAGGAACTTCGCCGTGGGCACGATGGTGAGCGGGTCCTGGCTGGTGAACAGGCTGGGGGCGATCGCCCACAGCAGGATGATCGCCACAATCGCGACCGCCAGCACCAGGCTCCAGTGCCGAGAGAGCCACACCAGGCCGCTGGCAGCACGGGACTTACCGTCGTTGCCGGGAGCCGACTGTCCGGACCTGGCGTCGACGAGGCCAGCGGTATCTGCAATTGCGGTCATGGCCTTGCCACCTCAACTGGGGAGCGCTCTTTGGACAGTTCAGCCGCCCCAACAAGATCTCCGCCGAGTTCCTCGGCCGTCGCAGCCCGCCTGGTGCGAGTGACGCGCGTTGTCTTCCCATCGAGCGTGATACGCGGGTCGATGAAGGGGTAGACAATGTCGGTGATGAAGTTGACGGTCACGTAGATCGCCGTCGTCAGCAGCACGATGCCCTGCACGACCGGCAGATCCTGGGTGTTGACCGACGTCACGATCAGCTGTCCCAGGCCGGCGCGGGCATAGACGCTCTCGGTGACGACCGCGCCGGCGAGCAGTTCGCCGATCGTCAGGCCGAGTAGGGTCAGGATCGGCAGCGAGGAGTTCCGCAGGATGTCCTTGCGGAAGATATAGCCCTCGCCCGCTCCCTTGGCGTGCATGACATGGACGAACGGCTGGCCCCGGGTCCGCCGGATCGAGTTGCTCAGCACCTGGGCCAGTGGCCCCGAGACCGCCAGCCCTACCGTCGCCGCCGGTGCGATCAGCGCCGTGAAGGTGTGGTTGTCCACCGGCGGGATCCAGTGCAGGTCGAAGGCGAAGACATTCAGCACGATGATGCCGATGACGAAGATCGGCACCGAGGTGAAGAGCGCAGGCAGGAAGCTGAAGATGTCCTTCAGCCAGCCGAACTTCGCATAGTTGATCAGGAGCGCGACGATCGCCGCGAACACGAGCCCGATCACCAGGCCCAGGCCTGTGAGCTTCGCCGTCGGGGGCAGGTTGAGCGTCAGCAGGCTCCACACCGTGCCGCCGTTGGTGATGGAGTAGCCAAGGTCGCCGGTGAAGAGGCCACCCAGCTCGCGGAAGTACTGCTCAATGAGCGGTCGATTCGATCCGTAGTATTCCAGGAGTGTCTGTGCTTGCTGCGGTGTCATCAGGGAGTCCGGCGCGTTGATCCGGTTTCTGATGGCATCGCCGGGCAGCACGCTCAGGAGAATGAAGGACAGGGTGTATGCCGCCCAGAGGACGACGATCGCCTGTGCCAGTCTCTTGAGGATGTAGCGTCGCATTGCTCTTCACCGGCCTCTTCGCTGGTCCCCGTCCGTCACTTGCTCAGCCAGGTGTCGTACAGCCAGGCGCGAGCCGTCGACTCGGTCCCGAAGCCGTGCACCGCGGACGACAGGCCGAAGACCTGCGTCTCGTCGTAGAGCGGGATGCTGTAGCCCTGCTGGTACACGTACTCGCCGATCTTCTTGACGGCCGCCGCGCGCTTGGTCGGGTCGAAGATCTCGGCCTGGTTGCGTACCAGCTCGTTCAGTTTCGTGTCCGGGCTCTTCACGTCCTGGCCCAGACCGTTGGCGCGGATGGTGTCGTAGTCGACGCGAAGGACGTTCGGGTCAGCTGTCGAGGTCTGGGACTGGCTGAACGAGAACTTCTTGTTGCCCGTGCCGCCGGCCGCCGAGATCGACTCGTATTGGTCGAGCGAGACGCTGTGGATCGTCAGGTTGATGCCGACCTTCTTCCACTGCGACTGCAGCACCTCGAGCACCTGCTGGGAGACCTGGTAGTACGGCGCGACCCAGATGTCGAAGTGCAACTGCTTACCTTTCTTGTAGCGGTAGCCGTCCGAGTTCAGCGTCCAGCCGGCGTTCTGCAGCAGCTGCTTGGCCTTGTCGGGGTCGTAGGTGAGATAGCTCGACAGGTCGGGGGCGTCCGGCGTGCCCTTGACGAGCGGGCCGATCGGGGTGCCGTAGTTCGACGACAGAACGGCCTGGTTGATTTCCTTGCGGTCGGTGGCCGCGTTGAGCGCAAGCCGCACATGCTTGTCGTCAGTGATGAGGCCGGATTTGACCTGGACGGCAAGCGCGTTGGTCTCGCCCTGCACACCGAACGACTTCAGCTGGCCGCCGAAGGAGCTGACAGTCTGCTCGTCAGTGGGCGACAGGTTGCGGACGATCTGCGCCTGGCCGGACTGCAACGCACCGATGCGGGTGCTCTCCTCCGGGACGTACTTAAAGTCGATCTCGTTCAGGTACGCCCGGCCCGTGTGGGCCGAGCCGGTCGGCCACGAGGTGTAGTGCGGGTTCGGCTTGAGGATGACCTCGTTGACACCGTCGCCGCCGGCGTACCTGAACGGGCCGGTGCCGACCCAGTTCTGGATCTTGCTCTGTCCTGCCAGGTTCTGCTTGACGTACGACTCAGCGAGGATCGTGGAGGCGCGGTAGTTCGACAGCACCTGCAGGAAGCCGGCATCCGGCGTGTTCAGCTTGATCTGGAACGTCGTGTCGCTGATGACCTTGGTGCCGGCGTAGCCGTTCCAGAATTGGTCGGCCGAGATGCCCAACTTCTTGTCGCCGAAGCCATGCTGGTCGAAGTTGTCCTTGACCACCTGGGAGGTCAGCGCGGTGCCGTCGGTGAACTTGAGGTTCGGCTTGAGGCGGAAGGTGTAGGTCTTATGGTCGGCGCTGACCGACCATGAGTGCGCGAGCCACGGCTTCAGCTTGCCGGTCTTGGGATCCTGCCAGATGAGGCGCTCACCGATGTTGTCGGTGACCTGGCTCACCGACCACAGCGAGTTGGTGGTCTGCCATTTCTGGTACGGGACGGGGTCGTAGAACGTGAGCGTGCCGCCGGTCTGCGGCGAACCGCCACCCGAACCTGGGTTCGAGCTGCTGCCTGAGGAACCGCACGCCGACAGGAACAGGGCGGAGGCGGTGGCAATGGCGCCGAGCGCAAACGCTGGGCGGCGTGGACGGAACGTGGTCATGGCCTGAACTGTCTTCCTTCTTGGGCCGCACGAAGCCGCCCCCCGGTGGACGCGTCAGAGCGCACAACGGCGGCGGGCAGCACGGCAGGGCAGCAGGAATAGGTAGCGCTTCACGGGTGGTTCGCGCCCGCCCGGTGGGCGCGTGAGAGCGCACAACGGCAGTGGGCAAGGCGGCAGAACAGCCAGCGCGTTACGGGACGTTCGCGACAGGAAAGCGCCGTCGCTCACGCACCGGGACGCAAGGAGCTGGGCGACGGGAGAGGCGGGACGAACGCAATAGACGAGCTAGCGGAATCCGGCGATCAACCGATGAGAACGCCCGACGGGATGAACCGTCAGCGGAAGCGACACTCGCTGGTGGCGATCAGCATGTAATCAACCACTCGGCGGCTGGTCAGCGGGGTCCTCGGCATGAGCGAGAGGGTGGCATCCGCGGGCGGGAGCGGTCAAGGGTCGCCCAAATCCCGAGACGCGCACCTGAGCCCCGCTCCCGCCGCCCTCGATGCGGACACGCGGATAGGACCCGATACGCTTCTTCACCTGAGGAGTGCTTCTTTCATGCGACGACCCGGGCCCTAGACAAGTCCCATCGTTGCAGGTCAGGAGCACTCTTCGCGTTTCCGATCACCCATCGGACACCCGGCCACGCGAAAGCCCGAGGTTAGAGGGCGCGCGGATAGGTGGGGCGGCGTCGCGGGGCGATGGGCGGCGCCTGGCGGCGTTGTCGTCGGTCGACGACGCTCCGCGTCGCCTCCCTCCTCCGCCTTGCCATGCTTGCCCCTCGCCCCGCTCCTTCCTCCACCCCACCTATCCGCGCGCCCTCTTAGCCTCGATCCTGTGCCGCTCGAAAAGTCATCGCCGCAGGTGAGCGGGGTGCGGCGGGCCGCTGAAATCATGCCTTACGTGATCGTGTCCTTGCTGTACAAGGTGACCCGGAAGCTACTGACCGTTCCGACAGTGCTCCTCCGTCGCGAGATGGCGAAGGACGCGGAACTGCTGGTGCTGCGGCACGAGAACGCGGTCCTGCGCCGCCAGTTGACCGGACCGGTGCGCTATGAGCCCGCCGACCGGTTCTGGTTCGCAACTCTGTCCGGCCTGATACCTCGACGCCACTGGCGCGAGGTCTTCCCTGTCACCCCCGGCACCCTGCTCGCCTGGCATCGCAGATTCATCGCCGCGAAGTGGGACTACACCGCGCGCCGACGCACCGGACGCCCACCCACTACGGCAGCGATCAAGGCACTCGTCCTGCGGCTGGCCCGGGAGAATCCGAGGTGGGGGCACAGGCGGATCCAAGGTGAACTGACCCGACTCGGGCATCGGATCGCCGCCTCTACGGTCTGGGAGATTCTCAACGCGGCCGGCACCGACCCCGCACCGCGTCACTCAGGTCCCACCTGGCGCGAGTTCCTGACCGCGCAAGCCGACGGGATTATCGCGGCAGACTTCTTCCACTTCGACACCGCTCTCGGCAGGCGGTTGTACGCATTGGCGTTCCTCGAGCACGGTACTCGGCGGCTGCACATCGCCGGGGTCACCGCCCGCCCGACACGGGATTGGGCAGTGCAGCAGTCCAGGAACCTCACATCCGACCTGGGCATACGCATCGAGACCCTGCGCTTCTTGGTGCGCGACCGCGACGGCAAGTACGGCGAGGCGTTCGACGCTGTCTTCCAGGCCGAGGAGATGGAGATCATCAAAAGTGCGCCACAAGCTCCCCGCATGAACGCGCACTGCGAACGCGTCATCGGCAGCATCCGACGCGAAGCCCTCGACCACATCCTCATCATGAACGAGACCCACGCCCGCCAGGTCCTCGGCGCCTATGAGCGGCACTACAACCGACACCGGCCCCACCAAGCGCGGAACCAGTTACCACCCGAAGCCTCCGAACAACCCATCGCGGCGCCCAACCTCAACACCCGCAAAGTCCTGCGCACCCGGATCCTCGGCGGCCTCATCAACGAGTACATACATGCAGCATGACGTGCAGCGATCACTTTTCGGGCGGCACAGGATGCTGCCGATGTTCTTCAGACGGGGCAGCAGGCGGAATTTGAGCAGCTCGGTGAAGGCGAACCCGACCACGCTCGCGCCGTGCGTGTCGACGTAGTTCGACTCGATCTCGGTGTCCGTGCAGTGCCGCAACAGGCCCTCGATCATCGCCGCGACCTCGGACGACGAACAGCTCTTGAGCTGGGAGTAGACGCAGACGTTCTTCCGCTCCACATGCCAATAGATCATCCAGTTCCGTAGCGGGCGTGGGTCTCGGTCATGAAGTTCGAGGACCACACGCCCGATCAAGGTCATGCCCGCGACCGAGCCGGCAAATGGGCAGCAGGATCGCGCAGAGCTGTGCTCCGGTCCGCAGTGGGTGGTGAATACCGTATCCGCGGGCAGGCCGCAGCCGGATCCTCCAGAACTGCGGCCCGTGCAGCGGCTGGGGAAGGGGGTGGGTGGCTCTGCGGGGCTGGGAGGTTCGTCAGGGTGGTTCCTTGCAGCGAGGGATCAGCGCGGCTGCCCCGCCGGAGCGGGTGTGAAGGTGACGGGAAGGCTGGCCAGGCCGCGGTACCAGAGCGAATCCAGCCACTCTAGCTCGTCCGGGGCGACTGCCAGCGTCACATCAGGAAGTCGGTCGAGGAGCACCGCGACCGTCGTCTGCGCGATCGTCTTGGCCATCTCCGGCGCCCCCACCGGGCAGCCGTAGTCCCCGTGGCTGAAGGACAGGTGGGCGCTGTTCCCGGCGAAGCCCGCGTCCGAGTCGGACCACAGCAGGGGGTCCCGGTTCGCGGCGGCGTATCCGAGCACGACGAGGTCCCCGGCGCGGAGGTGCTGGCCCCCGAGCGTGGTGTCCCGGGTGACGTAACGCCCGAGGAGGTTCTGCATGGGGGAGTCGGCCCACAGCACCTCGGTCAGCGCCTCGCCGACGCTGAGACGGCCGCCCGACAGAGTCAGAGAGAAGCGGTCGTCCATGAGCATCAGCCGGATGGTGTTGCCGATCCAGCAGGCTGTGAGGGGTAGCTGTCCGGCCATCATCGCCATCAGGTCCGCGACGGCTTGCTCATCGCTCAGGGTCGGGGCAGCCTGGAGAAGCTGGGAGATGATGTCCGATCCGGGAGCCTGGCGCCTGGCCGCCACCAGCCGCGCCAGCAGCTCGGCGGCGCGCTGCTGGCCCGGGATGGCGTCGTCGTCGGCGATCACCGTGGCGCACACGGCCTTCGCCACGGTCTCCAGTTCGTCGTTGGGGATGCCGAACAGCCGGGCCATGACAAGCGAGGGCACCGCGTAGACGTACTCGTTTATCAGGTTCGAGTTGCCGCGGCCCGCGAAGGTGTCGACCATGTCGTCG
Organism: Streptomyces endocoffeicus; assembly: GCF_016741935.1. Classification (GTDB taxonomy): domain Bacteria; phylum Actinomycetota; class Actinomycetes; order Streptomycetales; family Streptomycetaceae; genus Streptomyces; species Streptomyces endocoffeicus. The sequence goes on from NZ_JAERRG010000041.1 coordinate 57,656, forward strand.
GCGAACCGCTCGCAGTACGACTGGAGCTCGAAGGGGTCGATGGCGGCGATGGCCTGGCTGATGGCCATCGAGCGCATCCGGTGCTCTTCCCCTTCCGTGTGGAGCACGACCGGGCCGGGCGCCACCCAGGGCAGGAGGTTCCAGTCGGCCGGGACCTGCGGCCAGCAACTCCAGCGGCGGCTGTCCCGCTCGAAGGTCTGGACGTCGGTGGTGACCCGGAGGACATCACGGTAGCCGAGGACCAGCCACGCGGGCAGGTCGCCCTCCAGCAAGATCGGGGCGACCGAGCCGTGTTCCCGCCTCATCTGCTGATAGACCCCGGACGGATCGTCCTGGAACCGCGGCCCGTAGAGCGGCGCGGCTCCGGCGTGCGCCGAGCAGCCGGGGGGCGGCTCCGGAGAGTTGGCGTCATCGGAGATGTTCGGCATGTCCTGTGCGTCCTGCGGATCCTGGAGGTTCGTCACAGTTCTTCCTGGGAGCGGCGGTTCAGCGTTGCGGCCCGCACGCTCAGCGTGCAGGCGGCACAGGTTAACCTTGGGAGTCCACTCCGACCAACCATCAGATCGTCAGACGAGCCGCCGCCCGGCGCGTCAGCTCGTGCCGATTGGACGGCTGAAGCTTCCGTCAGCCCATCGGGGCCCTCGTTGTCCCTCCGTAATGCCCCGCTGACTCCGACCGGTAGGCTGCGTCTCGCCCGGTGTGTCGTCGAGGACGGCCGGCCACTACGACGAGCGGCGGAGCGTTTCCAGGTCGGCCACACCACCGCGGCCCGCTGGGCAGGTAAGCTTGAAGGACTCTGTTGGCCGGTGTGATGGTTCAACTGAAATGACCTTTCAGGTGGTCCGCGAGTTCCAGGATGGCGCCGCTGGTCGCGGCCACGTGCCACACCCGCTGCACCCTCCGGCCGGGCTTGTCCTCGTGTGGCACCCGGGTGCACACCATCCCGGACGCCTTGGCGATATCGATCGCCGCGACCCTCTCCACCAGTTCCGGGACCCTGCTCGCTCTCCTCGGCATCCCTCTCCGCCACGGGCGGGCGCCCCTTTCCCCTCGTTCCGTTCGTACAGGCGGCACCCGCCCCAAGGGGCCACGGGGAAACGAAATCTGACCGGCGTGCTCCACGGCAACAAGGCAAGGCCCCGCAGCGGCCCCTGCACCAGACTGACCTACGGGCTTGGTGTCCCAACGAGCAACCGGAGTCGGCGAGCGGGCGCCGCGACCATGTTTTCACGCCGGCAAGGCGTTCCCCGACAGGAACCAGAAGGACTGACCTGTTGGTTGGCTGAGATCGCGGCTCATGCCCGGCGGTGTTCCGGGCTGGGCGTATGGATGCCGTTTTCGAGCGTGCGGATGACAGCGGAGACGATGCCGTGCCTCGGCAGCCCGCAAGCGTCGGCGTCCTGGTACCCGGTGTACACCAGTGACCAGAGCACACGTTGGATCCAGGCGGGAGTGACGTCCGGGTCGAAGGCGCCTTCGGCTTGCCCGCGCTTGATGAGAGTGATCACCGGGTCATGGAGAGGGTCCGGTGTGTCTGCTGTGCCGCGGCCTTCCAGAACGCGCGGATCGCCGAACAGGAATACCAGCCGGTCGCCGACCGCCACCATCGCGGTGACCAGCCTGCGCATCGCCTCGATGGGGGAGCCCTGGTCGATGGCCGCGCCAGTCACCGACTCATCGATCGCCGCGATGGAGTCCTCGATGGCTGCACTGACGAGCCCGGTGCGGTCGGAGAAGTAGCGGTGCAGTGTCGTGCGGCCGACGCCGGCGGCGTCTGCGATATCCGCCAGCGTGGCGTGATAGTCGCGGCCGAGCACGGAGGCGGCCGCGCCGAGGATGGCGCGGCGTGTACGACTTCGTGTTCGTGCTCCTGCGGCCTCGGGCCCCGGCTCCTTCATGCCGGTCACTGTACTACTGGGCCCCGATGATGGACATTGATGATCACTAATGGAACATTAATGTTCCATTAGTGATACGTTGACTCCCCTGGTGACCCTTTGCTCGGAGGGGGAACGACGATGGCTCGCGGAGACCGGCGCCACCCTGAGAACGTGGCCGGAGACTGGTTCGTCGACGACCGCTGTATCGGCTGCGGGGGTTCGGTCTCGCTCGCGCCGACGCTGTTCGGGCTGGCAACCGACGGCGAGCACTTCGTCATGACCCGCCAGCCAACCACCGAAGACGAGGTCCTGCATGCACAGCTCGCCGCCGAGGTGTGCCCGTCCCGGTCGATCGGCACCGAATCCGGCGTGACGTGGCGGCGACACCACCCCCTGGAGATCGCACCCGCCACTTGGCGGACGGGCTCGAACTCGCGCAAGGCCGCAGGCGGCAACGCCTTCCTCGTGCAGCGCACCGCGGGCAACCTCCTCGTCGACGCGCCGCGCTTCACCCCGTCGCTACGTGCCTGGATGGAGTCGCTCGGCGGGATCGCGGCGATCTTGCTGACGCACCGCGACGACGTCGGCGACGCCGAGCGCTATGCCGATGCGTTCGGTGCTGAAGTGGTCATCCATGCCGCCGACGCTGACGCCGCCCCGTTCGCAGGCCGGGTCCTGACGAGTGCCGAGACCTGCGAGGTCGCCGCCGGCGTGCTGGCGATCCCCACCTCCGGGCACACCGAGGGGCACGTCATGTACCTGAATGACGACGGCACCCTGTTCACCGGCGACTCGCTCGGCTGGGACCCCTATCGTCATGACCTCGGCGCAGAACCGTCCGTGTGCTGGTACTCCTGGCCCGCCCAGGTCGACTCACTCCAGCGGCTCGACGGCTTCGGTTTCGCACGGGTCATTCCCACCCACGGCACGATGAGTCCGACGCTCGAACCGGGCGACATGCGCCGGCGGCTGCAGGCGCTGGTCGCCCGCCTGCGGCGCGACCTGGCGGGCGAGTAGTTACGCGCCCCACTCGCACGGGTTCGCAGCGCTGACGCGAACCCGTGCACCTGCAGCGGGAGATGGAGACGGTCGGGCGGTTCCCGCGTTGCCGGACGGCTCGCAGACTGCGGCCCTGCGCGCGCACGCCGCCGAGAAGCGTCTTGAGCTGCCCGAGGAGTGGGTGTTCGAGGACGAGGGCCACTCCGGGGCTACCCTGGTGCGGCCCGCCCTGGAGCGACTGCGCGACCTTGTCGCCCAGGTCGGTGTGGATGTGGTCCCGGTCGGCAGTTCTGAGGCGAGGGTGAACAAGGCAGTGGAGCGGTCCGGCTGGGGCCGGATCCCGATCTTGTGCAGCCGGACGTCGATCTGACTGTCGCTGAGCGGTCGCCCTGGATGCCCTCCTGGGAAGAGCCATGGGATGTCGTCAGGGGTGCCGATCTTCGCCTTGCCACTACGGGTCGCAACGAGTTCGCGGACCAGGGCGGCGAGCGGCGCCGGGAGGACAACCGGTGAGGTTCCGAAGGTGATTGTGAAGGTGTCGACGTCGTCGACGGTGAGTTGGCTGATGGCGGCGATCTTCTGTGCGTAGAGGATCAGCAGCAGTCCGGCGACTCGGTCGGAGGTGAGCAGCGTGTCGTCGTTGAGGAGCCGCCGGGCGTCGGCCCAGCGCTTCTCGCTGTCGATGGTGCTCAGCGGGTCCAGCGGACGGTTCCGTAGGTGAGGCCGCGGGCATGCCGATGCTGTACCGACCAGCGGACGAAGTGCCCGGTCTCGTCGCGGTAGCTGACCGCGGGTTCGGCCATCCAGCGTTCCAGGGGAAACGCGCCACACCGGGCTGCGCACTACCGGTAGTTCGTTAAATCCGGCGGTGGTGTGGGTTGACGGCTGGTCGGGTTGGTCGTAGGCCGGTGGTAGGAGTCAACTGCCTTGCCGGAGGCTGAAGATGACCGCTCGCCGTCCGTGTCCGCCTGCGCCGGGGCCGTTGGAGGACTACGCGGCCCGGTTCGACGACCTCTTCTTCAGCCTGGCCCAGCGGCGAGGGTTTCGCGAGTACCTGACCGGACTGCTGGCGCCACGGGAGCGGAACAAGACGATCACCTGTCTGGCAGGGGCGGAGCCGGTGGCGGGTGCGGGGATGCCGGGGGTGCAGCGGCTGCAGTTCTTCCTGTCCGAATCGCCCTGGGAGGCCGAGCAGATCAACGACCGGCGGCTTGAACTGCTGCGCGAGCAGCCGGCGACGGCTCCGCACGACGGCGGGGTCATCGTGATCGATGACTCCGGGGACCGCAAGGACGGCACAGCCACCGCACATGTGGGCAGGCAGTGGCTGGGCCGGCTGGGCAAGACGGACAACGGTGTCGTCACGGTGACCACGGTGTGGACCGACGGCCGTGTGTACTACCCGCTGCACGCCACTCCCTACACCCCCGCCCACCACTTCGCCCGCGGCCGCTCCGACCCGGCCTTCCGCACCAAACCGCAGCTGGCCGCAGCCCTCGCGGCCCGCGGGAAGGAGGCGGGCTTCGGCTGCCGCGCGGTGGTCGCCGACTGCGCCTATTCCGTCAGCGACACCTGGTACCTCGCACTGCGCCAGGCCGGCCTGGCCTACGTGGTCGCGCTCAAGCCGCACCGCGGCACCTGGGCCCCGGCAGACCAGCCGCACACCCCCATCGAAGACGCCCACGCCCTGACCTGGCGCGATGCCAGGCGTCCAGGCGACTGGACGCCCGTGGAGCGTCACTTCCGTGACGGGCACACCGAGACCTGGTGGGCCGCCGATGCCCGCCTGGGCGGCTACGGCCCCGACTCACCCTGCCGACTGGTCGTGGCCACCACCGACCCAGCCGGCCTCCCGGAGAAAGGCCACCTGGTACCTGGCTACCAACCTGCCTCACCCCGACGCACCCCATGCCACCACCGGCCCGCACCCGCCGGCCGGCCTCGCCGAGATCGTCCGCCTCTACGGCCTGCGGCCGTGGATTGAGCAGAGCTACAAGCAGGTCAAGGACGAACTCGGCTGGGCCGACTTCCAAGTCCGCTCCGACCGCGCCATCCGCCGCCACCAGATTCTGGTCAACTGCGCCTTCTCCTTCTGCTGGGACCAGTGGTTCGCCCCACCAGGGCCCCTGGATACCACCGGGCCGGACCCGTGCCCCGACAAGGGGCCAGAGAGGGGGACCGGCCCCGTCCCACCAGCCCCAACAACCTTGTTGGCCCAAGGCCTTACGAGCCATCCGTTCCTGGCTCACCCCCGCCACCACCCTCACCCGATGGTGGCGAGCCTGGACGGACAGGGACCCACCCTCCGAGCTCCAGGCCCTGATCGACGCGGTCACCACCGGACACGGCATTGACCTCTACCGCCGGATTTAACGAACTACCGCTACTGAGCTTTTCGTTAGTTCTGTGGGTGCAGGGGCTTCAGCGGTGTGAGCATGTTGGTGTGTCTTCCGAGTCGCAGGCCGTTGTTTCCGACGTCTCCGTTCTGCCGCTGACGCGGCCGCAGT
>NZ_JAERRG010000042.1 GCF_016741935.1 Streptomyces endocoffeicus
ACCGCGGCGGTACGGGGCCCCACGGCCTCAGCGAGCGCTGCCCAGGTTTCGGTCGGCGTCGGCACCCTCGAGCATGAGGGTGGTCTCCTCGATGCGGCGGAACCGCCCGTCGGGGGCGAACTCGGCGAAGAGGTAGACCTCCGTGCGCACACAGGAGCCGTCGGTCTTGACGACGTCGATGACATGGCGGTCCGCGTAGCGGTCGCCCTGCGCGAGCTCGTCGAGGACCTGGACCGATCCGTCGGCCACGACCGTGCGCAGGTGGCCGATATGGGCCATGAACTCACCGCGGTCGTCCCAGCGGCCGTCGGTGCGCTGACGGTAGTCGGGGGCGAAGTGCCGGTCGACGGCCTCGGACAGTTCGAGACCGGGCGTGAAGAGCAGGTCGGTGAGGGCGGTGGCGACGTCGGTACGGGAGGTGGGGGTGGCAGTGGCCATGACGGTGTCCTTCGGTTTCGTAGGTCGAAAACTGCGTGCGCCGAGCACGCACTTACACCGTACCGCATATTGCGTGCGCCGCGCACGCTAGACTGGGGGTCATGCCGAACGACGTGGGACACGAGATCGCCGACGCACTGGGAACGCTGCTCAAGCGCGGCACCCGTGAGCAGATCTACCGACGCCTGACCGAGAGCCTGGGCGAGGCCGTGGACGAGGTCACCTACCCCGTGCTCAGCGGACTCGCCCGCACCGGCCCGCGCAGCGCCGCCGGTCTCGGCGACGAGATCGGGCTGGACCGCTCCGGCGTCACCCGCCGCGCGACCCGCCTGGAGGAAGCCGGTCTGCTGCGCCGCGAGCCCGACCCCGCCGACCGGCGCGCCACTCTGCTCGCCCTGACCGAGGCCGGGCGGGCGGCGATCGAGACGACCCGGCAGCGCCTCGCCGCGCACATCGAGGACTCCCTCGCCTCGTGGCCGCCCGGCGAGGCGCGGACCTTCGCCCGCCAGCTGCACCGCTTCGTCAACCACGGGCCCTTCACCGCACAGGCCGGTCGCCAAGGTCCGCCCGGACCACCGCCACCCGCATCAGGTCCGCCGTGCGCGGGTCAGGAGAGCCAGTCGGCGTAGCGGGTGGGGGCGAGGTCGGCGCCCGTGTCGGTGAGGACGTCGCCCTTGACCGCCCCGAACATGCCGGCGGTCGGGTCGGTGACGACGGTGCGGTTGTCACCCTTGGCGGACAGGGTGATCCGGCCCAGCTCATCCAGGGTGAAGACCTCGGGACCCGCGATGTTGCGGATGCCCCGCAGCGGAGGGCCCTGGGCCACATCGGTCACCGCGGCGGCCACGTCCTTGGCGGCGATCGGCTGGATCGGCGTGGCGGGCAGCCGGACGGTCTCGCTGTCGGCGGTCCAGGACAGGGTGGCGTCCATGAACTCCATGAACTGCGTCGCCCGGACGATCGAGTACGGGATCGGCCCGGCCGCGAGGAGCTCCTCCTGGAGCGCCTTGGCCCGGTAGTAGTCCAGCTCCGGCACCTGGTCCACGCCGACGATCGAGAGAATCACGAAGTGGCCGACGCCGGCCTTCTGGGCCGCGGCCAGCAGGTTGTCCATGGACGTCTGAAAGAAGGCCAGGGAGGCTTCGTCGAACGTCGGGGAGTTCGCCAGGTTGACGACGACGTCGGCCCCCGCCACGGCCTCCTCCAGCCCCTTGCCGCTAATGATGTCGACTCCCGTGGATGGCGAATGCGGCACCGCCTCGTGCCCGGCGGCCTTCAGATTCTTGACGACCTGCGACCCGATGAGCCCGGTACCGCCGATGACCGCGAACTTCATAACAGGCCTTTCGTCGGGGTATGTCCGCAAAGGGACGGATAACCCCCATACGGCATTCCATGCACCGGACTCCCGGGGCACCATTCCACCTCGCTCAAGATCGACGAGCGGGGGTGGGATCGCTATGCGCACGGTAGAAGTGGCGTCGCGGGACTCTCCCGGTCCGGGTCCGCCGGGCGGCGCACGCACACACGCACGCATGCACACGCATGCAGACGCACATTGGGCATGCAGACGCACATTGGGGAGAGACATCATGGCCAAGAGCACCGCGCGGACTCCTGCCACTCCAGGCGCCCTGGCGGATCCGACCCTGAACCACGGCGTGGCGTTCACGCGGCCGGAGCGGGACGAGCTGGGCCTGACCGGGCGGCTGCCGTCCGGGGTGCTGACGCTGGAACAGCAGGCGCAGCGCTCGTACCAGCAGTTGCAGGCTCAGGGCAGCGACCTGGCCAAGAACGTGTACCTGGAGCAGTTGCACGACCGCAACGAGACCCTGTACTTCAAGGTGCTCACCGACAACCTCGTGGACCTTTTGCCGATCGTGTACGACCCCACGGTCGGCGAGGCGATCGAGAAGTACTCCCATGAGTACCGCCGCCCCCGAGGCGTCTTCCTCTCCATCGACGACCCCGATGGCATGGAGAAGGCATTGGCCACGCTCCAGCTCGGGCCCGAGGACGTGGACCTGATCGTGTGCACCGACGCCGAGGAGATCCTGGGCATCGGCGACTGGGGCGTGGGCGGAATCCAGATCTCGGTCGGGAAGCTGGCCGTCTACACCGCGGCGGCCGGTATCGATCCGCGCCGTGTCATCGGCGTGTCACTGGACGTGGGCACGGACCGTGAGTCGCTGCTGAAGGACCCGCTGTACCTGGGCAACCGGCACGCCAGGGCTCGCGGCGCCGACTACGACGCGTTCATCGAGAAATATCTGCGGACGGCCTCGTCGATGTTCCCGGGCGCGCTGCTGCACTTCGAGGACTTCGGCCCGAGCAACGCCCGGCGGATCCTGGAGACGTACGGCCGCAGCTACCGGATCTTCAACGACGACATGCAGGGCACCGGTGCGATCACCCTGGCCGCGGCCCTGTCGGCGGTCAAGGTCGGCGGGGTACGGATGCGCGACCAGAAGCTCGTGGTCTTCGGTGCCGGCACCGCCGGGGTGGGCATCGCCGACCAGCTCCGTGATGCCATGATCCGCGACGGCGCGAGCCCCGAGCAGGCCACCGCACAGGTCTGGCTGATCGACAAGCAGGGCCTGCTCACCCGCGACATGACCGATCTGCGGGACTTCCAGCGGCCTTACGCGCGCGACCGGTCGGAGGTCGCCGACTGGGCGGCCGAGGGCGGCGCGATCTCACTGCCGGAGACCGTGCGCCGGGTCGGGCCGACAATCCTGCTGGGCACCTCCACCGTGCACGGGGCGTTCACCCGCGAGGTCGTCGAGGCCATGGCGGCGGCTACCGAACGCCCGATCGTCTTCCCGCTCTCCAACCCGACCTCGCGCATCGAGGCCATGCCCGACGACATCATCGCCTGGTCGAAGGGCAAGGCCCTGATAGCGACCGGCATCCCCGTCCCACCCGTGGAACACGAGGGGGTGACCTACCGGATCGCGCAGGCCAACAACGCGCTGCTGTACCCCGGACTGGGCCTCGGCACGATCGTCTCCGGAGCGTCCACGGTGACCGCGGACATGCTGCTCGCGGCCGCTGAAGCGGTGGCCGACCAGGTCGACCTCACACAACCCGGCGCTTCCCTGCTGCCACCGGTGGAGAACCTGCGGGAGTCCTCGGCGGCCACCGCGGCGGCGGTGCTCGAGGCGGCGGTCCGCGAGGGCGTCGCCACCAGCAAACCGGCCGATCCCGCCCAGGCCGTCCGCCAGGCCATGTGGGAACCCGCCTACGGCGACGGAGCGGCGTCATGACCGCGCGGCAGCCGAAGCGATCCGCCCCGGCCGGGGGCGGCGACGCCCCGGAGATCCTCGACCTGCCCATCGGTCTGCACGCGGCCGGCAGCCGCCGGGAGACCGACTCGATGGGCGCCATCGACGTCCCGGCGGACCGGTACTGGGGCGCGCAGACACAGCGGTCCCTGATCCACTTCTCCATCGGGGACGACCGGATGCCCAAGGCCGTCTACCACGCCTACGGCCACGTCAAGAAGGCCGCCGCGATCGTCAACGGGCGGGCCGGGCGGCTGCCGGACTGGAAGGCCGACCTGATCCAGCGGGTGGCCGACGAGGTCATCGCGGGCAGGCTCGATGACCACTTCCCGTTGTACGTGTGGCAGACCGGGTCCGGGACGCAGTCCAACATGAACACCAACGAGGTGATCAGCAACCGCGCGATCCAGCTGGTCGGCGGCGAGTTGGGCAGCAAGTCGCCCATCCACCCCAACGACCACGTCAACATGGGGCAGTCCTCGAACGACACCTTCCCCACCGCCATGCACGTGGCCGCGGTCAAGGCGGTCCACGAACGCCTGCTGCCCAGCGTGCGGGAGCTCCAGCGGGCGATCGCGGCCAAGGCGGACCAGTGGCGCGACGTGGTGAAGATCGGCCGCACCCATCTGGAGGACGCGGTGCCGCTCACGGTCGGACAGCAGTGGTCCGGCTACGCCCGTCAACTGGACCAGGCCGCGGACCGGGTCACCCGGTCCGCGGAAGGACTGCATGAACTCGCCGCGGGCGGCACGGCGGTCGGCACGGGGCTGAACGCGCCACCGGACTTCGGCGAGCGGATCGCCGCCGAGATCGCCTCGGCCACCGGCTACCCGTTCACCACCGCCGCCAACAAGTTCGCCGCGCAGGGCGGCCTGGACGCCATGGTCGACGCCTCGGCCGGGCTGCGGGCCCTCGCCGTGCCGCTGATGAAAATCGCCAACGACATCCGGTGGCTGGCCTCGGGGCCCCGCTGCGGCCTCGGTGAACTGCACCTCCCGGCCAACGAGCCGGGATCCTCGATCATGCCGGGCAAGGTCAACCCGACCCAGTGCGAGGCGATGGTCATGGTCTGCATCCAGGTGCTGTCCGAGGACTCGGCCATCGCCTTCGCCGGCTCACAGGGCAACTTCGAACTCAACGCCATGCGCCCCGTCATCATCAACAACTTCCTGCACGCGGCCACCATCCTCGCCGACGCCTGCGCCAAGCTGCGCCAGTACTGCATCGAGGGCGCCCGGCTCAACCGCGACCAGATCGACGATGATGTCAACCGGTCCCTGATGCTGGTCACCGCGCTCTCGCCGGTCATCGGCTACGACAGGGCCTCGGCCATCGCGCACAAAGCCGACGACGAGGGCACCACTCTGCGAGAGGCAGCGCTGGCCTCCGGCGACGTCACCGCGAAGGACTTCGACCGCATCGCCGACCCGGCCGCCATGGTCGGCCCGGCCGAGCGGCGCGGGTGAAGGGACGCGATCCCCGAAACCCCGAAACCCCGAATCCCCGGAACCCCGAATCCCCGGAACCCCGAATCCCCGGAACCCCAGGCCCCCGGATCCTCAGCGGATGAGATGGACGGTGAGCTGTGTCTCGGTGTTACTCGTGTTGACGGCGTGGATGTAGCCATGGGCCGTGCGGTAGCGCCCCGTGCCCCCGGTGATGGCCAGGGTGATGTCACCGGGGCCGGCACTGGTGATGGTGAACACCCCCTGCACGGTGATCTGGCCCTCGGGCAGCGACAGAGTGATCTGACACTGCAGATCGCTCGTGTCCATGGGGGCGGTACGGGTCACGGTGCAGACCTCGTCGAATCGGCCCACCGTGGCATTGGAACGGAAGAGGTCCCCGGTGACGATGAGCTCGTCCCCCTGGCTGTTCCCCGGAGGGTCCACATCGACGGAGTTGGTCTGCGTCGGCCGCGCCGTCAGCTGGAAGACCTCGCTCCTCTGATGAGGGGGCAGAGGGAAGGCGGGGCCGGCGGCCGGTGTGGCGGCCACCGCCAGAGGGGCGCAGCACAGAGCGGCTGCCAGGCCGGTGGCCGCGCTCAGGACGGAACGTTTGACGTGGTGCATGGTCCTCTCCTCCGAGAGTGTCGGACAGCCCGTGACCCGGTGTCACATGAGGTGCCGATTCCCACGTCAGCATCCGGTGAACGGCGCGCCACAGCTACCTCGGTTGAGCATCCAGGTGATCATGTGACGGTGGCCGGGACCGCCACCGTCGTGCGGGCCGCCGAGTTCCGGTTGTAGATATATGCGCCTGTCTCGCTCGGAACGTACGCTTCCGCCCCTATGCCGTGCCACACTGTGGGTGGCCCTCACCGCATCCCCCGTCGGTGAGGGCCACTTACCTGAGGTGGGTCCGGACTGCCGCCGCGGGGCCGAGGTCGCGGCGGATGTACCACTCCGTGGACACCAGCCTCTCCCGGTCACTCAAGGGGCATCGTCGGGTCACCCTTCACCGGGAGCTGGGATCGGTGGGCTCGACGGGCTCAAGCGCCGTTCGTGTCCCGGCGGGTGGGCCTGCGCCTTGGCGATGGCCTGGCCGATGATCTCCTGCGGGGACAGCCCCGTGTGATCGACCAGCGATCCGAGCAGCACGGCCCCGAGCAGCGCGGAGCTCTGCCCCAGATGGGTGGCGATCTGGGTGTACTCGTCCCAGCCCGCGATCATCTGCTCCACATCCCCCGTCGCGGTCGCCCGTGCGAAGGTCGTTTCGGCCGCTTCCAGCACATCGCGGTAGACCTCCACCAGCGGCTCCTCGCTGGGCGCTCCGCCTCCGCCTGTCGTTCCCCGGCACACCTTCAGCATGGCCGCGCCGACACGGTGGTGGAACTCGAGTCGGCGGGTCTTCATGTCTTTCAGCGCCTCGCGCTCGTACAACCGTGCCGTACCGTCGCCGCTCGCGGTGGCGAGGAGAGTGCCGTCGGGAGAGAACGCCACCGACCGGACCCAGTCGGCGTGGCCGGTGAGGGGGCCGCCGATCGGAGTGCGCGTACGCGGGTTCCACAACCGCACCGTGTGGTCATCGCCTCCGGTGGCAAGAAGCGCGCCGTCCGGGGAGAACGCCACCGCGTAGAGCCAGCTGACGTGTTCGGTGAGGGGTTCGCCGATCGGGGTGCGGGCATGCGGGTTCCACAACCGCACTGTGCGATCGCCGCTCGCGGTGGCGAGGAGGGTCCCATCGGGAGAGAACGCCACCGACCGGACCCAGCCAGTGTGGCCGGTGAGGGGCTCGCCGACCGGCGTGCGGGTACGCGGGTCCCACAACCGCACCGTCCGATCGCCACCTCCGGTGGCGAGAAGCGCCCCGTCGGGGGAGAACGCCACCGCGTGGACCGCGCCGGTGTGGCCCGTGAGGGGCTCGCCCACCGCGGCACGGGTGCGCGGGTTCCACAACCGCACCGTGCGGTCACCGCTCGCGGTGGCGAGGAGGGATCCGTCGGGAGAGAACGTCACCGATCTGACGGTGCTGGTGTGGCTGGGGAGGGGGTCGCCGATCGGCGTGCGGGTGTGCCGATCCCAGAGCCGGACCGTCCGGTCATCGGCTCCCGTGGCAAGAAGCGCGCCGTCCGGGGAGAACGCCACCGCGTAGACCGCGCCGGTGTGGCCCGTGAGGGGCTCGCCCACCGCGGCGCGGGTACGCGGGTCCCACAACCGCACCGTCCGATCGCCACCTCCGGTGGCGAGAAGCGCCCCGTCCGGAGAGAACGCCACGGACCGGATGGTGCTGCTGTGACCGGTGAGGGCAACAGATGCCGGGAGGAACGATGCGACCTTCAGCGGTGGCTGGGGTGGAGTCGCCTCGACCGGTGCGGCTGCGGGCGGGGCAGGTGCGGCTGCGGTAGGTGCGGGTGCGGGTGCGGCAGGTGCGGGTGCGGCAGGTGCGGGTGGTACAGCCGCAGGCGGTTCAGTCTCCGCCGGTGCGACCGCGGCCGGCGTTCTACGGCGTGTCGGCTTCGCGGCGGCGATGGCGGTCCAGCGGGTACGCCACGCGTCCAGCTCATGGGACCGGTTTCCGGGCGGCTCGCACTCCGCTCCCCACTCGTCCCACGACATCAGGGTGCGCACCAACCACATCAGCTTGTCCCGGCTGACGTACCGGCCGCTGAACGCCGCGCTTTGCGTGGAGATCGGTAAGGACGCCTCCAGCCCGAACAGGCGCCCCGCGCGTGCCTCGATCGAGCGCAGTGACGGATTGCCCCGCCGCAGCCGCAACTGCGTGAGTTCCGCCGCCTGTTGGCGCAGCAGGTCTTCATACGTGCCAGTGCTGATCGCCGCCTGGTGCTGCTGCGTCATGTCCACCGTTCCCCACGTTCCCCCACACCGTGCCGTGGGGAGCCAGGGTAGAGCCATAGCCATGGAACAGTACCGAACTTGCCGGAACACCGCAGAACGGTCCGCGACACGGACGACCGTTCGGCCGAACGCGACTGCCGTTCAGTGGTATCGGCCCGCTGATCAGGGTTCTGCGGGGTTGTTCGATCCCTGCGGGTGAAGGCGGCGAGCGCCTTCAGAGTTGAGGCATGACCACCACTCAGCCGCCACAGCCGGTCCATTCATCGCCGAACGATTCCGCCACCCCAGCGGAGCCGTTCCTGTCCGTTCACACCACCGTCGTCCTGCTCACCGCGCTCGTCATCGGCCTCGTCATCGGTGGCCTCACCGCCCTTACCGGCGCGCCTGTGCCCGCCGCCGTGATTGCCGGACTGACCAGCGCGGGCGCCAGCGCTCCCGTCCTGCGAACACTGATCCAGTGATCCCGCCCCGGCCGGTCCCGCCCCCGCCGATGCCGTGCGGCGTCATGCCGGATCCGGCTCAGCGCGCGCCTGCCACCAGCTCCTGGTGGACGAAATCCACCAGGAGTTCGCGCATCGTCCCGATGGTCATGCCGGGGACTCCGGTCAGCACCTGGATGGCCGCGCCGTCGGTGAGGGCGGTCAGCCGCAGCGCGACGACCTGCGGATCGGCGTCCGCGCGGAAGACGCCCTGCCGCTGGCCGCGCTGGACGATCCGGCGGACGGTTTCCTGCCAGCGTGCGTAGTACTCGTTGTGGGCCGGGCGGAACTCGGGGCGGATGGTGGCCTCGGCCCAGTACTGGAGCCAGATGGCCCACTCGTCCCTGACCTGGCCGACCCGTGGCAGCTGCATGTCGATCAGCTTCAGCAGCCGCTCGTGTGCGTTGTGGACGGCTCGCAGTTGGGTGGACTGGCGGGCGAACGCCCGGTCGACGCAGTACTTGAGGGCCTCCGCCAGGACGTCGTTCTTGCCCGGGAAGTAGTAGTGCACCGTGCCGGTGCTGGTGCCACAGACCTTGGCGATGTCGGCGATGCGCACGGCGTGGAAGCCGCGCTCGGCGATCAGCTGCCACGTGGCGTCGAGGATCCTCGCCCTGCGGTCCTCGTCGCTCCTGGGCTCCGCCTTCGTCCCTGTGGTCACATCGTCTCCCCGTCGTCCTCGGTCCTGGTTCCCCCGTCTGTGCCGACGCTCAGCGTCCGGCCATTCTGACTGATGCGTCAGTTTCTCGGCAAGTCCCGGGTCCGCGATAAGCCCCTTCTGGCACGGGAATTTTCTGGTCGCCACCCCTTGACGTCAGTCTTGATGAGAGGGCTAACTGACGCATCAGTCAAACCTTTGGCACCCATCCCTTTGGCACCCCATCCCTTTGGCACCCATCCCTTCGGCACACAGCTCGAGGAGGCTCTGTGCGCACTGACCAACCCGTGCCGCCGGTCAGCGGACTACGGCCGGATGTCCACACCGGCAAGGTCGCACTGGTGACCGGCGGAGGCACCGGCATCGGCCGCGCCACCGCCCTGGACCTGGCCGCCGGCGGCGCGCGCGTCGTGATCTGCGGGCGCCGCCCGGAGCCCCTGGCGGAGGCCGCCGAGGAGATCGAGGCCCTCGGCGGCTCCTGCGTCACGGTGTCCGCGGACATCCGCGAGGAGTCCCACGTCACCACGGTCGTCGACCGCGCACTCGAGGCGTTCGGACGCGTCGACGTCCTGGTCAACAACGCGGGCGGACAGTTTTCCGCGCCCGCCGAGGAGATCAGCCCGGGCGGCTGGCGGGCCGTGCACCGGCTCGCCGTCGACGCCACCTGGGCGATGACCCGCGAGGTCGCCCGCCGGGCGATGATTCCGCAAGCTTCGGGCGCGGTGTTCTTCATCGCCTTCTCCCCGCGCCGCGGCATCCCCGGCTTCGCCCATGCCGCCGCCGCGCGGGCCGCGGTGGAGAACCTGGCGGCCGGGCTCAGCCTGGAGTGGAGCCGGTACGGCATCCGTACCGTGTGCGTGGCCCCCGGCACCATCGCCACCGGTGGCCTGGACGACCACTACACCCCGGAGGACCGGGAGCGCTGGGAGCGGTCGGTGCCGCTCGGCAGGCTCGGCCGGCCCGAGGACGTCTCCGGCCTCATCTCCTTCCTCGCCTCCCCCCAGGGCTCGTACATCACCGGCACGACCGTCGTCGTCGACGGCGGAGCCGACGCCTGGGGCGCCGGTCACCCCGTACCCGACGTACCCCACCACCTCACCACGCCGGACTCGTCCCCTAAGGACAACCCATGAGCCTCTCCGCCACTGAGCGGCGCGTTCCCGAACGCGACCTGGGACCGCTCTTCGCACCGAACGCGGTCGCCATCGTCGGAGCCAGCAACGACCAGGCCAAGTGGGGCAACTGGATCAGTGTGCAGGCGCTGCGCATGCGGGGGCGCCGTCCGGTGTACCTGGTCAACCGCCGTGGTGAACCGGTGCTCGGCGAACGGGCCTACCGCTCCATGGCCGAACTCCCCCAGTGCGCCGACCTCGCGGTGATCGCCGTCCCGGCGGCCGGGTTCGAATCGGCCGTCGAGGACGCGCTCGCCGCCGGGGCGCGCGCCATCGTCGGCATCACCGCGGGCTTCGCGGAGCTCGGCACGGAGGGCGAGGCGCGGCAGTCGGCGCTGGCCCGGCGGGTGCGCGAGGCGGGGGCCGTGCTGCTGGGCCCGAACTGTTTGGGCGTCCTGGACAGCGGCAGCGAGCTGTATCTGTCCTCCAATCCGCTGCCGCCCGGCTCGGTGGGCCTGATCTCGCAGAGCGGCAACATGGCCCTGGAACTCAGCCGGATCCTCTCCGAGCGGGGGCTCGGCTTCTCCCGCTTCGCCTCGCTCGGCAACCAGGCCGATCTCACCGTGGCCGACCTCATCCGTGCCTACACCGTGCACCCGGAGACCAAGCTGATCGCGGTGTACAGCGAGGACTTCGGCGACGGCCGGGACTTCGTGGCCGCGGCCGCCGAGGCCACCACCATGGGCAAGCCCGTGGTGCTGCTCACGGTCGGCGCCAGCGAGGCGTCCGTACGCGGCGCCAAGTCGCACACCGGGGCGCTGGTCAGCGACAGCTCGGTGATCGACGCGGCCTGCCGGGCCGCCGGGATCGACCGGGTGGCCAGCCCCCGTCAGATGGCCGCCCTGCTGGAGGCGCTGCATCTGTTCGGCGCGGCCCCCGCCCGCAGGGTGGCGGTGCTCGCGGACGGTGGCGGCCATGCCTCGGTCGCCTGTGACCTGGCCGAGCGGTACGGGCTGTCCGTGCCGGAGTTCGACCCCGAGCTGTCACAGCGGCTGCGGGACCATCTGACGCCGTCGGCGGGGGTGGGCAACCCGGTGGACCTGGCGGGCATGGGCGAGAAGGACGTCACCTCCTTCGCCCGTGTGCTGGGCGATCTGCTCGACGCGCCGGACACCGACTCGGTTCTGATCACCGGATACTTCGGCGGCTACGGCGAGTACAGCGCCGCCCTCGCCACCGCCGAGGTCGAGACCGCGGCCGAGATCGGCGAGTTGGTGCGCGACCGCTGCAAGCCGGTGGCCGTGCACACCATGTACCCCTACAGCGATGCCGCCGAGGAGCTGCAGCGGCGCGGCGTCCCCGTCTTCCGCGCCATCGAGGAGGCGGCCCGCAGCCTCGGGATGCTGGCCCGGCGCACCGCCGCCGACCCCGCGCTGCGGCCCCTGCCCGACCCGGTGCCACCGGTCACGGATGACGGCTACTGGAGCGCACGCGAGCTGATCCGCGGCGCGGGGGTGGACTTTCCGGCGGCGCGTCTGGCCACGACCGTGGACGAGGCCGTGGCGGCGGCCCGTGAGATCGGTGGCAGGGCCGTGGTCAAGGCGCTCGGCCTGCTGCACAAGTCCGACTCCGGGGGTGTCGCGCTCGGTTTGGCGGGCGATGCGGCGGTCCGTACCGCCGTCGCCGACATGGCCGAGCGGCTGTCCCCGCCGGGGTACTGCGTCGAGGCCATGGCGGATCCGCGTGACGGTGTCGAGCTGATCGTCGGCGTCCGGCGCGACCCCCGCTTCGGGCCGGTCACCATGCTCGGCCTCGGCGGGGTCACCACCGAGGTACTGCGCGACGTGGCCTTCGCCCTCGCCCCGCTCACCCCCGGGCAGGCCCGTGAACTGCTGGACCGGCTGCGCTCCGCCGCCCTGCTGCACGGCGTACGCGGCCGACCCGCCGTCGGCCTCGACGCACTCGCCCACACCGTCGCCGCCATCACCGACGTGGCGGCGGCCCACCCGGAGATCGCCGAGCTGGAGGTCAATCCGCTGCTCGCCACTCCGCGCGGATGCCAGGGCCTGGATGCCCGCATCGTCCTGGGCTGACCCCATCGCACAAGAGCACTGACAGCGCTGATACGCGCCACATCAACAGGAGGAACACCGTGGAATTCGCCCTCAGCCCCCGTCTGCTCGAACTCAAGCAGCGTGCCGCCGACCTGACCGGCAAGATCATGCAGTTCGAGGACGAGTGCGAGGCCAACAACGGTCTGCCGCCCGAAGCCCACGCCGCCATCCGCGAGGAGGTGCTGGCCCATGGCCTGCAGGCCATCAACATGCCCGCCGAGTGGGGTGGCGCTGGCCTGACCATCCTCGAACAGGTCGTCGTCCAGGACGAGTTGGGCAAGCTCACCAACGCCCTGTGGGACGCGGTGTGGCGTCCGGCCAACTGCCTCAGCGCGTGCACTCCCGAGCAGCGCGAGCGCTACCTCGTCCCGGACATCGAGGGGCGCCGCCGCGATGCCGTGGCCATCACCGAGGAGCACGCCGGCTCCGACCCCTCCCGGATCCGCACCACGGCCACCCGGGACGGCGACGGCTATGTCCTGAACGGCGAGAAGTGGTTCGTGACCGTCGGCGACGCGGCGGACTTCCTCATCGTCCTCGCCTACGTCCAGCCCGACAACGAGCCGACGATGTTCCTCGTCGACAAGGACACCCCCGGCGTCTCCGTCAAGCGCACCCCGCGCTACACCCACACCTTCGTCTACGAACACCCCGAGTTCCTCTTCCAGGACGTCCGGATCGGCCAGGACGCGGTCCTCGGCCGGATCGGCGAGGGGTACGACCTGACCCGCGACTGGTTCACCGAGGAGCGGCTGATGATCGCCGCGCGCACCATCGGCGCCGCCGAGCGCGCGCTGCGGCTGGCCGTCGACTGGGCGAAGGAGCGTGAGCAGGGCGGGGATGTGCTGATGAACCGCCAGCTGATCCAGGGCATGATCGCCGACTCGGTGACCGAGATCGCCACCAACCGCGCCTTCACCCACCAGGTGGCCTGGGAGTTCGACCAGGGTGGCGACCGCAAGACCCTGCACGCCAAGGCCGCCACCGCCAAGCTCGCCGCCTCCGAGGCGTCCAACCGGATCGTCGACCGCTGTGTGCAGATCTTCGGCGGCCGGGGCTACATGCGGGACGTCCCGGTCGAGCGGCTGTGGCGCGAGCTGCGGGTCGACCGGATCTGGGAGGGCACCTCCGAGATCCAGCGGCTGGTCATCGCCAACGAGGTCGGCAAGCGCGGCCTGGACGACCTGCTGTCCTTCACCGCCGGAAGCTGACCGGCGCCTCCGGCGGCAGGGACCGTACGGCCACACCCACTGCCGTACGGCCACAGCCCACGGCCACCGCCGTACGGCCGCACCGAACGGCCCCTGCCGCCGGGTACCTCACTGCCGCGCCACCCGAACACCCGGCCCGGCAACGACCCGCAACGTCCCCCAAGCACCGAGGCAGGAGAAGCACGCGCCATGACCGACACCGACACAACGCCCGCCGCCTCCCCTGAGGCCGGCACCGTGGAGATCGAGCGCACCGGCGAGCACCAGGACATCGCCGTCCTCACGCTGCGGCGGGAGCGGAAGCTCAACGCGCTCTCCACCCATATGGAATCCGCCCTGCTCGACGCCCTGCGCGGCCCGCAGGTGCGCACCAGCCGCGCCGTGGTCGTCACCGGAGTGCCGCGCGCCTTCTCGGCCGGGGCGGACACCGGCGAGCTGCGCGAGATGACCCCCGAGGCGATCGCCGACTATTACCGCTCGTCCGGCGCGGTGTACGAGGCGTTCGCCGCGCTCCCTCAGCCCACCGTGGCGGCCCTGTCCGGCTACTGCCTCGGCGGCGGCCTGGAACTGGCGCTGGCCGCGGACATCCGGGTGGCCGATCCGGACACGGTCTTCGGGCTGCCCGAGGTGGGCATCGGCATTCTGCCCAGCTCCGGCGGGGTGACCCGGCTGGTGCGCGAGGTCGGACCGGCCCGCACCCGCGATCTGGTGCTGCGCGGCCGCCGCTTCGGCGCGGGGGAGGCGTACGCCTGGGGGCTGATCGGGGAGGTCGCCGGCGGCGGCACCGTCCGGGAGAAGGCGGTGGAGATCGCCACGGAGCTGGCCGGACAGCCGCAGCTCGCCGTCTCGGTCGCCAAGCAGGTGATCACGGCCGCCACCGACGCTCCGCGCGAGGCGGCGCTGCTGCTGGAGCAGCTCGCGTACGCCGCGCTCAACCGGACCGGCTGAACCGGTCCACCGCGACCACGACCGTCAGGGGGGATCCGCGCACCACCCGCCCGTCCACGCTCGCGCCCAGGAGATACCGCATGGCAGTCAGCACCACCAAGGCGACCGGTTCACCGGACACGCCGGGCGCCACTCGGCACCACCGGCCGGTCATCGAGAGCCGGTCGATCGACTATGTGCCCCTCGCCGAACGCCACGGCAAGGTCTGGCACCTGTTCCCCGTCTGGTTCGCCGGGGACGCGCATCTCGCCACCATCGCCACCGGCGCGATCGGGGTGGCGCTCGGCGGCAATCTGATCTGGACGGCCATCGCCATCGTGCTCGGCAACGCCCTGGGCACCTTCTTCATGGCCTTCCACTCCACGCAGGGCCCGCAGCTGGGGCTGCCTCAAATGGTCCAGTCCCGGCCGCAGTTCGGCTTCGTCGGCGCACTGCTGGTGTGGGTGGTGGCGCTGGTGACGTACATCGGCTACACGGCCTTCAACCAGGTTCTGGTCGGCTCGACGATGGACCATCTGGCGGACACTCCCCCGTCGGTCAGCTATATCGCCTACGCGGTGATCGGCATCGTGCTCGCCATCGTGGGATACGACTTCATCCACAAGGCGTCCCGGTGGCTGACGTATCTGACGGGCGCGGGCCTGGCCGTCTTCTCGGTGGGCATCGTGGTGGTCGCCCCCTTCAGCGCGGACCAGCTCGATCTGAGCGCCTTCACCCTCGCCCCCTTCCTGATCCAGCTGTTCCATGCCGCCGTCTACCAGCTCTCCTGGTCCATCTACGTGTCCGACTACTCCCGCTACCTTCCGCCGACGGTGGGGGTGCGCTCCTCGTTCTGGTGGACGTATCTGGGCGCGGGCTTCGGCGGCGCGTGGATGATGCTGGTGGGGGCGGTGGCCGCGGGCCTGTTCCCGAAGCTGGGTCTGGTGGACGCCGTGGTCAGGGCCGGTGACCAGCTGTTCGACGGTTTCGGTGTGGTGCTGCTGCTGTTGTCGGTGATTCCGCTGTTCACCATCGGCACCCTCAACTTCTACGGTGGCAGCCTCACGCTGCTCTCCAGCATCGACTCGGTGAAGCGGATCCCGCTGACCCTGGGGACCCGTGTCGCCACACTGGTGGTCCTGGGCGTGGTCTCCACCGGCCTCGCCTTCAGCGCGAACGATGACTTCCTGACCACCTTCGGGGACTTCCTGATCGTTCTCGGCTACCTCTTCACCCCGTGGACGGCGATCAACCTGATCGACTTCTATGTGGTGCGGCGTGGCCGCTACTCGATCCGCGAGATCTTCAACCCCCATGGCATCTACGGCCGTTGGAACTGGCGCGGGCTGACGGCCTATGGTGTCGGCTTTGCCTCCATGCTGCCGTTCGCCGTGATCGGCGACGTGGAGGGGCCGCTCGCGCACTGGGTCAAGGGCGCCGATATCACCATGCTGGTCGGACTCGCCATATCGTCCCTGCTCTACCTGGTGCTGTGCCGCTCACTCGACATCGACGCCGAGCGCACCGTCATCACGTCCGCCGACGCCGGTCTCGACCCGGACCACGCCGGACACCAGGCAGGGGCCGGACATCACGCATGAGCCGGAGTCGTGTCCTGCCGGGCGGATTCCACAAAGAATGCCGACGATGATTGTCATCGGGTATAGGGATGGCCTGGACGAAGCACTGCGGCGCCGAGACCTGGAGCCCTTCTATATCGTCCAGGTGCCGGTGAACACTCCGGAAGGCCGGGGCTTCAAGTACGTCACCGACATGGAGAACGCCCAGGAAATCTCGCCGGGCAGGTGCTCGCAAGCCTCGACGCGCCGGATTGCGTATTCCATCTGGAAGCATTCACGGAAGACGCGGGGCTGACGTTCGGCGAGTGCGCCATCCGTCTCCCGGGCGCACTCTCCTGCTACGCCGCCCGAAGAGCGGAAGCCTCAGTCAACAGGATTTCGAGCGCAACTTCCGCTTCGACGAGATCCAGTATTCCTCGTCACCCGACACGCCGCTCGGCCCGTACGGCCGCGTGGGGCAGGCCATCGTATCCGACCAGGATGAGCTGAAGCTGGAGCGGACAATCGAGGAAATCGTGCGGTTCAATGAGGCCGGCGGCGGATACGCCCAGTCCCCGGGCGAGTAGTCCCCGAGGCTGTTCAGGGTTGGCAGGTGGAGGGCAAAGTTCATGATCGTAGGTCTCGGCATCTCCGCGTTATGTGCCTTCGGCGCGCTGATCGCCCTGGTCGGCGTCATCGCGATGGCGCTTCCGGGTCGGCCCCAGCCGTGGCCGGTGCATCTGATGCGGCGTGGCGCATGGCTGGCCGCCGCTGCCGCGGCGTCCATCTATGTCCTGGGACTCTTCGCCGTTCTCACGTCCGAGCATGAGTTCAACAACGGTGCCGACTCAGTGCCGGCTCCGGCCTGCCGCGAGGGCTTCGACCCGGACACGGTTCAGCACCTCTCCCATCACCGGTCCTCCTACCTGCCGCTTCGTTTCGACTGCGTCCTCGACGACGGCACGGCCTACTCCAGCGATCCCCGTTACGCATGGATGAGCTGGGCGGCCCTGCTCCTCGCGCTGTCCGCCGCCCTGCTCGCCATCGGCGCGGGCTACGTGACCGAACTCCGCGCCAGGAAGCGCGCGTTGATCCACTGATACCGCGCGCCTCGACGTAAACGTCATGGCACCAGAGGCGTTGACGCTTCGCGTGAGGCGTCTATCATTCCATGGCATCCGACAGGCCGGTTGACGTTCGACCATGCGAACGAAGGCTTGACCGAGGCGGCTTGTGCGTTGCCGCGCGCATCGAGCACGACAGACAGCACTCGCACCATCCGCACCGGGTATGACCGCACTCGTGCGGCCGTGTTTGGGAGCGCTCCCATAGGAGCCCCGATCCCCGAGGAGAGAGATGAACCTTCCGAACCGACGTGGCCGATGTGGCCCACCTGGCCGACCCCGCGCGTGGTTGCTCGGGCTGTTGGCCGCCGCCACGATGGCGGTGCCCGGAACCGCGAACGCCGCACCCGATGCCACCCGGGCCACCACCCTGGGCGCCCAAGCCGCCCAGTCCGGGCGGTACTTCGGCACCGCCGTGGCCGCCGGCAAGCTCGGCGACACGACATACTCGACGATCCTGAACCGCGAGTTCAACGCGGTCACCCCGGAGAACGAGATGAAGTGGGACACCATCGAGCGGTCCCGCGGCTCGTTCAACTTCGGCCCCGCCGATCAGATCGTGGGCCAGGCCACCTCGCACGGACAGCGCGTTCGCGGCCACACCCTGGTCTGGCACTCCCAGCTGCCCAGCTGGGTCAGCTCCATCACCGACGCGAACACCCTGCGCAGCGTGATGAACAACCACATCACCACCACGATGAACCACTACAAGAGCAAGGTCTTCGCCTGGGACGTGGTGAACGAGGCGTTCGCCGACGGCGGCAGTGGTCAGCACCGTCCCTCGGTGTTCCAGAACCTGCTGGGCAACGGCTTCATCGAGGAGGCGTTCCGCACCGCTCGGGCGGCCGACCCGTCGGCCAAGCTGTGCTACAACGACTACAACATCGAGAACTGGAGCGATGCCAAGACCCAGGGCGTCTATCAGATGGTGCGCGACTTCAAGGCGCGCGGCGTGCCCATCGACTGCGTCGGCTTCCAGGCCCACTTCGGCACCAGCGGCCCGCCGGCGAGTTTCCAGACCACCCTGTCCAACTTCGCCGCCCTCGGTGTGGACGTGCAGATCACGGAACTGGACATCGCGCAGGCGCCGACGACCGCGTACGCGAACACGGTCAGGGCGTGTATGAACGTCTCCCGCTGCACCGGCATCACCGTCTGGGGCATCCGGGACAGCGACTCCTGGCGCGCCGGGGAGAACCCGCTGCTGTTCGACCGCGGCGGCAACAAGAAGGCGGCCTATCAATCCGTGCTGACCGCGCTGGGCGGCACCGCGGCCACGTCCGCCGCCGCGCTGCCATCCGCCTTCTCCTGGAGCTCCAGCGGCGTACTGATGTCCCCCAAGCCGGACTCGACCCACAACATCGCCGGGCTCAAGGACCCGTCGGTTGTCTACTACAACGGCAAGTACCACGTGTTCGCCAGTGTCGCCAGCTCCTCCGGATACGGCCTGGTGTACCTGAGCTTCACCGACTGGTCCCAGGCCAACTCGGCCACGCACCACTACCTGGACCGCGGCGCCATCGGGACCGGGTACCGGGCGGCGCCACAGGTGTTCTACTTCGCGCCGCAGAAGACGTGGTACCTCGTCTACCAGACCGGCAACGCCTCGTACTCCACGAACACCGACATCAGCAACCCCAACGGCTGGAGCGCCCCGCGCAACTTCTACTCGTCGATGCCGGACATCATCCGCCAGAACATCGGCAGCGGCTACTGGGTGGACATGTGGGTGATCTGTGACAGCGCCAACTGCTACCTGTTCTCCTCCGACGACAACGGGCATCTGTACCGTTCGCAGACGACGCTGGCCCAGTTCCCGAACGGGTTCACCAACACCGTCATCGCGGCCCAGGACTCCAACAAGTACGCCCTGTTCGAGGCGAGCAACGTCTACAAGGTGCAGGGCGGCAATCAGTACCTGCTGATGGTCGAGGCGATCGGCTCGGACGGGCGGCGCTACTTCCGGTCCTGGACCTCCGGCAGCATCGCGGGCTCGTGGACACCGCTGGCCGCCTCCGAAGGCAACCCCTTCGCCCGGGCCAACAACACCACCTTCCCGTCCGGCGCCTGGACGAAGGACATCAGCCACGGGGAGATGCTCCGCGCCGGTTATGACCAGACGCTGACCGTCCCCTCCTGCAAACTCCAGTACCTCTACCAGGGCAAGGATCCGGCCGCGAGCGGCGACTACAACACCCTGCCGTGGCGCCTCGGCCTGCTCACCCAGACCAACTCCACCTGCTGACGCCACCGGTGAAGAGCGGGAGTCGACCGGGCCGTTCCTCCCGATGGGCGGGAACGGCCCGTGGCGCCGATCGGGGAAGGGCACTGTGGAAAACCCGACACCGAGACCTCGGGCTGGCCGGATGGCCGGCCCGACACACCCATTTCTAGGCTGGGGCGCATGTCGATGCCCCGTCGCAGGACCACCTGCCGGACCGTGACCATCGTCGCTGCCGCGTCCCTCGTCGCACTCGGCACGGCAGGGTCCGGAACCGCGGCCACCGCCCACCCTTCCCAACTCCAGCAGGACACCGACGCACTGCGTGACGATGGCGTCACGGGGGTGTCGGTCACCCTGGAAACGCCCGAGGGAGTGCGAACAGCCCGCAGCGGGGTCGGTGACCTCGGCACCGGACGGCCGGTGCCTCGGAACGGCTATGTGAGGATCGGCAGCACCACGAAGTCGTTTGTGGCGACCGTGCTGCTCCAACTCGTCGGTGAAGGACGGCTGTCGCTGGACGACACGGTGGACAGATGGCTGCCGGGCGTCGTGCACGGCCAGGGCAACGACGGACGCGGGATCACTCTGCGCCAGCTGCTTCAGCACACCAGCGGGCTGCCCGACTACATCAGTGATGTCGTGCCGGAGGTCAGCGCCGCCGGATATCGCAGGGACCGCTGGACCACCTATACCTCCGAGGAACGCGTCGCCTTCGCCATGCGGCACCCACCGTCCTTCGAACCCGGTACCGGCTGGAAGTACTCCAACACCAATTACATCCTCGTGGGCATGGTGATCAAAGCGGCGACCGGCCATGCCTGGGAACAGGAGGTTCAGGACAGAATCGTGCGTCCTTTACGGCTCACGCACACACTCGCCCCCGGCGACTGGCCCCTCCTGCCCGGCCCCCACGCCCGCGACTACCAGCAGTTCGAGCCGGGCGGCGCGATGACCGACACCACCATCGCCTAC
This sequence comes from Streptomyces endocoffeicus, assembly GCF_016741935.1. Taxonomy (GTDB): domain Bacteria; phylum Actinomycetota; class Actinomycetes; order Streptomycetales; family Streptomycetaceae; genus Streptomyces; species Streptomyces endocoffeicus. Next base: position 20,401 of record NZ_JAERRG010000042.1, read on the forward strand.
TTGCCCTTCGACGGTGACGCCGACGGGTCGCTGATCAGCACGGAGGAGGACACCAACAGGTTCTTCAAAGCGCTGGTGGGAGGTGAGCTTCTGGCCCCCGCGCAGCTGGCCGAGATGCAGCGCACGGTCGAAGTGCCCCCCGACCACGGTTCCCCGCCGGGCACGCGCTATGGCCTGGGCCTCGAGTGGACCCCGCTGTCCTGCGGCGGTGGGTACTGGGGACACAGTGGCAATGGATTCGGCTATACGGCGTGGCCCGCCTCCGACGGGCGTAACGCCATCACCGTTTCCTTGCACAGCCGGCCCGGCGACGAGGACACCGAAGGGCGGCAGCTCCGGGATGTCGCCGACCTCGTCGACCACGCTCTGTGTTCCTCGGAATAGGGGTCAGCCGTCCAGCCGTGGCCGCGGCACGCGTGGGCGCCGCTGTCAGACCCCTCTGGAAACATCAGGGGCGTTCCGACACCGGTCGATGGGCCGACAGGCCGGTGTCGGTGGGTCCGCACCACCACATCCAGAGGGGGACGACGAATGTCGACCGACATGTACGGCGTACGGGTTCTTGCCGTGGATCCGGATGAGCTCCGCGCCCGATTGAAGGTGTTCGTCGTCTACTACGACGTCGGCTCGCGCACACATATCCCGCTGCCGAACGAGGAGCCCAACACCTTCCTGCACTTTCTCTGGGAGGCCGCGTCCGGCTATCTGGGCGCCGATGACGACCGTACGGGCCCGCTCGGGCACGCCGTGAGCACCAGCCGGCTCCTCGACTACGAATGGGCCGACACCAACGCCCGCCGGTTCATCTCCCGGGTCGAGCGTGTGGAGCTCCGCAACTACCCGCTCACGGACGACCAGTGGGAGGACATGCACGACTTCTACTACGAGCGCGGCGGGGCCTGGAAGGACGAGGACCTGCTGATCCAGGCCGAGTACGAGATCCGGGTCACCGACCGCAAGTGGCTGGAGCCGCTGAGCGTGGGCGACGGCTGGGGCTCGGCGGCCTTTCCGCTCAACGGCGACAGCTGGACGGCCGAGGACTCCCCGCACATACCCGATCTGGCCCGGCCGGCCGTCACCCTGCGGCCGTTCGAGACCACCACCGGCAGCGTCAAGTACGACCACGTCAACGGGATGGACTTCTCCGACGACGGCAAGTACCTGGCCGTGTGCAGCGATCAGGGGCGGGTATGGGTCTACGACACCGCCGACTGGAGCGAGGTGGTGCACACCCACGCCGGTGACTGGATCGTGCCGCTGATGATGTGGGTGCCGGGCGGTCACGTCCTCGTGGTCAAGGGCTACAGCACCGGCGACGGACCGGAGGAGCGGAAGCAGTGGGCCTTCGACGTCGACCGGCGGGCGGAGGCCGAGGCTCCCTTCCAGCTCGGGCATCTGCGCTCATGCGACGGCGCGTACCGCATCAGCCCGAACGGTGCGGGCGAGGGCGGCTTCGACCTGCACGGCGACGAGCGTGAGCCCTTCCGCCGCGTCTCCCACGCCGGTGAGTGGGACCCGATCCAGTGCACGGCCTTCTCCGGCGACTCGTCGCGGCTCTTCCTCGGCGCGCAGCAGAACCTCTACGTCGTCGACCCGGCGACGGGCGGGGTGATCGACAAGGTCGACGATGCCTCGGAACGGCTGTTCACCCTCGCTTCGAACGGGGACGGCAGCTATCTGGCCGTCGGCAGCTTCAGCCGCAAGCTGAGCTATCTGGAGTTCCGTGAGAGTCGCCCGCACGAACTGTGCGTGTGGCGGATGGCGGACAAGAAGATCATCCTGGGCCGCCAGATGCGCACCTACGTGGACGCCCTCAGCTGGTCCCCGGACAACCGCTGGCTCGCCGCCGCCCTGGAACCCCTCTCCGACAAGGGCTTCCACCGCGGCATGGCCGAGGTGGCGGTCTTCCCGATGGGCCCGGTCGACATGTGAGTACGTATGCCCGGGGCGAGGCGCGGCGCCACCGTGCCGCCTCGCCCGGAGGGCCCAGCCGCGCGATCCGCGGCCGAGCCCTCCCCTTCCGAACAGGCCGCGGCACCGCCCGCGCGGTGGCGGACCGGCGGAACGGGGCTGCATACCCGTCCGCCGCTCCGTCCCCGCCTACGGCCCGTCAGGCGGCCGCGGGCCGTGCCTCGGCCGCGGGCAGTGCCGCGAGGCGGCCGGTGCGGTGCAACCCGTACAGAGCCACGGCGCAGGCCAGGCCTAGCGCCAGCAGCGCGAGCCACGGCAGCGCGGACATCCCCGCCGCCCGGGCGGCGTCCAGCGCAGCGCCGGTGAGCAGGTTGCCCAGGGTGATGCCGACGCCGCAGATGGTGTTGTACAGCCCGTAGTGGGTGGCCACGAGCCGGTTCCCCGAGAGCCGGATGATGGTGTCCATCTCGAACGGATAGGCGATCATCGTCCCCAGCGCGAGCAGCAATGCCGAGAGCGCGGGCGGGACTGCCGCGAGCAGCCAGCGGCCCACACCACCGTCCGGTACCGGAACGGCGGTCGCGAGCAGCAGCGGTGCGAACGCCACGCCCATCGAGAACAGCCCCCAGGTCAGCGCCCGCCCCGGCTCCATCCGGGCCTTGCACCAGGCGGTGACCTTCGTCTGTCCGAGGATGGTGCTCAGGCCCGAGACGGCGAACAGCAATGCCACCGCCGCTGTCCCGGACTCACCCTCGCCGCCGAGTCGGCGCACTTCCAGCGGCAGGGCCAGATAGACCTGGAACGACAGGACGTACGAGCCGATCATGGCGACCGAGAAGAGCAGGAAGGGCCGGTTGGCCACCACCTCTCGCCACTGCGACAGCACGCTCTCACGCCCTGTGTCCTGACCATCCTTGGTGTTGTCGCCGTTGTCGCCCCTCCGGGGCGGCAGCGCGCGGATCTGCACGACGCTGAGCACGGCGAAGATCGCTGCCGCGACCAGACAGGTGACGCGGAAGTCGATGCCGGTCAGCACCATGCCCACCAGCGGGCCGAGCAGGATTCCCCCCTGGTAGAAGATGTTGAACAGTGCGAACGCCTCCACCCGGCGCTCTCCCGCGTCTGCCGCGAGGTACGCCCGTACCGCGGGGTTGAACAGGGCACCGGCCAGCCCCGTGGCCGCCGAGGCGGCGAGCAGCGCGGGCAGGGATTCCACGAGCCCCAGAGCGGCGAATCCGACGGTACGCAGAACGCATCCGGCGATGATCAGCGGCTTGTAGCCGAGCCGGTCCGCCAACGTGCCACCGACCAGGAACATGCCCTGCTGGCTGAAGTTGCGCACTCCCAGGATGAGTCCGACGAGCCAGCCGGCCAGTCCCAGAGTGCCGGACAGATGGGCGGCCAGGTAAGGCATGAGCATGTAGAAACCCAGGTTGATGGTGAACTGGTTCACCATCAACAGCTGGACACTGCGCTCGTAGGAACGCACCTGTGTGAACAGCGACTTCACTACGCCACCTCCTCGTCCGGGTCCTCGGTGGCGCCCTGGGGGGAGAGCGGGTCGGCCACGGTGGTGCACCGGGTCCAGCGGTGTACCTCCTTTTCGTCCAGGCGGCCGATCAGGTCCGGTTCGGGTGCGGGGGGTGAGCCCAGCAGACCATGGGCGGCGCAGTAGTCGTCGTCGTAGACAGTCCCCAGGTAGCGTTGCGGTCCATCGGGGAAGATCGCCACGATCCGGGCCTCCGCGGGCATGGTCCGGACGAGCCAGCCCGCCACCAGGGCGACCGCTCCGACGCTCCATCCGCCGGTGGCGTAGTGGGAAGCGGCCAGTTGGCGGCAGGTCCACACGGCTTCCGCGGGGGCCACCCAGTGCACTTCCGAGAACTGGTCGTAGGCCACGTTGCGGGGGTAGATGCTGGATCCCAGCCCCCGCATCAGGCGGGGCCTGGACGGTTGACCGAAGATCGTCGATCCGACGGTGTCGACTCCGACGACCGTCAGGTCGGGGTAGAGCTGTCGCAGGACCCGGGAGACCCCGGCGGAGTGTCCGCCGGTGCCGACACTGCACACCAGCACGTCGATATGGCCGAGTTCGCGGGCCAGCTCGAGTGCGAGCGGGGTGTACGCGGCGACGTTGTCGGGGTTGTTGTACTGGTCCGGGCACCATGAACCCTGGTGCTGGTCCCGCAGATGCTGGACGCGGTCACGGCGGGCCTGCTGCCAGCCACCGGTCGGGTGGGGCTCGGAGACGACATTGACCTGGGCGCCGAACGCGGTCAGCAACCGGGTCATGGACAACTCCAGCCCCGGATCGGTGACCAGGGTGACCGGGTGGTGGTAGACCATGCCCGCCAGGGCGAGTCCCAGTCCCAGGGTCCCGCTGGTGGACTCGATGATCCGGCCGCCGGGCCGCAGGTCACCGCGGGCCCGGGCCCGTTGGACCATGTGCAGCGCGGGGCGGTCCTTGATGCCGCCGGGGTTGAAGCCCTCCAGCTTGGCCCAGAAGCCACGTCCCGCCGGGACGAGGGGCTCGGACACTCGCAGGAGCGGGGTGTTGCCGACCAGCCCGGAAAGGGCGGACCTGTCGGTCAGCGGACCGGTGCCGGTGGTGGTCGAGGAGTGCATCTCTCCGCTTTCTTCTCAGAGCGTGAAAAGCTGTCGGGTCGTCTGATCGCGTCCCGGCGAGACCTCGTAGCGCGCTTCCCGGATCCGGGGGCCGCTCGTTCAGGTACGCCGGCATGACGGCGGTGGCGGGCACGGCCTAAATGCGCCACCGGCAGACGACGGACAGCCTGGAACTCCCGGCCACTGCCCTGCTGTTTCTCCCTTCCTCAGGGCGTGCCATGGCGCGGATGGCCGCCATGGCGAAGGCCGGAGTCACGCCGGCAGTCGGTACGAGCTCGCGCGAGGGCGCCGGTGGCCTCGGCACGGACAGACCGGCGAGGCCGCGTGGAACACAGGACTCCGTGCTGGGTACCGCCTCGGTATCCGAGTCCACGGGCGATGCCGCCTGCGCGGACGCCGCCTGTACGGATGCCGCCTGTACGGATCCCCCGGACGCGATCGGCACCGAAGAGCCGCGATGGTCTGACTCCTTGTGTGGACCGGCACAGTCCAGAACGGCCAGCAGCAACCCGCACAACACCACGGCGATGAGGCAGCGATACCAAGGAGAACCCGGTAAGAGGGCAGGACGGACATGGAGATGGATCGGCAACAGTTCCTCCGCAGGGGCCACCGCTCCCCCGGTGCGGAGCGGGGATGAGCGGTGGGCAGAGACCGGCAGGGCAGGGTTCAGCGCCCCCATGTCCCCGAACCAGCGTGCTGAACCAGCGGATTCGGGAGATGGGGCGCACCGCGCGCACGCGGCACCGAACCGGGCCGGGCGTATGGCGGGCATACGCCGACCGGTCGGCGGTCCGGGTCCGGGTACGGGGGTGCGCCTAAATCCGCAGAACCACGCAGGCAGCGGAGTCTGTCAACGGACATCCGTCCGAAACCAACTGGACCAGGCCGGTCACCCCCGATGGCGCGGCCAGGGGAGCCGAGGCCCGGCTGAGCACGGCCGGACAAGGGGCCACCCATCCGGAACCGTACTGCGGCTGACCCACAAGACACTCATGCACCGGGTGAGAGGAGTCATGGTTGCCGTTGTGGTGATCGTCCCGTGACTCGACCCCGCCGTCCGACATTTCCTCAGCGGCGACGGACGCCGTCCCGGCGTCGGCCTGGCTCACGGGCGCGCCCTGATCCACCGCGCCGAATGCGAGATGCCCGGCTACGCCTTCCGCGCTCACGCCATGCGCGTACACGAGCCCGAGCAGCAGCGCCGCCACCCACAGCACACGCAGCGGCCGCCGCGACGGGCGGCACCACGTCATAACGGAGGGAGACCAGGCCGTAACCATGCCGTGACCCTAGCACCGTCGCGGAAGCACCCGGGAAGGACCTGAGACTTCGCGCCAAGTTCCCGCGCAGCACGCGGAAATGAGGCTCCCGTCACCCGGTGGGGTCCATCAGGTGACGGGAGCCCTGGGGCGATCAGGCTCGATAGGCCACCAGCGCCATCATCCCGGCCTCGCCGTGGTAGGCGTTGTGGCAGTGCAGCATCCACCGGCCGGGGTTGTCGGCGTCGAAGACCACGGACAGCGTCTTCTTCGGCAGCACGATCGCGGTGTCCTTGCGCGGCCCTGAGCTGCGGAGTTGGTAGGTGTGGCCGTGCAGATGCATCGGGTGCCACATGTCCGTGCGGTTGACGAAGTCCAGCCGGATCCGCTGTCCTTCCTCGACCATGAGGGGGGCGGCCGTCGGATCACTCATGTCGAACGCCTTGCCGTTGATGGCCCAGTTGTACTTCGTCATGCCGCCGGTCAGGTCGACACGGTGCACTCGGTCCACCTTCTTCGGCGACAGCCTGACGTCGTCCGCGGCGCGGAGCTTCGAGGCGGTCACGACAGTTCCGTTCAGCTCCTTCGGCCGGACGGTGGCTTTCGGCGCCCGGCCGGAGCCGGTACGGACCAGGGCCAGGCCGGTGGTGTCCTTCCCCTCGGCGAGTGCGACGAGCGGGAAGACGCCGTCCTCGAGGGTGACCAGCACGTCGTAGCGCTCACCCATGCCGATCAGCAGGGCATCGGTCTGCTGGTGCTCGACGGGGAAGCCGTCGGTGTGGGTGATGGTCATCCTGTGGCCACCGAGCGCGACGCGGTAGGCGGTGTCGCCGCCGGCGTTGATGATCCGCAGTCGGACCCGCCTGCCGGGCTTGCCGGTGTAGACATCCGGGTCGGCCGGGACACGGCCGTTGATCAGGTGATACGGATACTTCACGTCGCCCGCGTCACCGCCGAGCAGTTCGCTGTCGGCGCCCATCAGCATGAACTTCATCGACATGCCGTCGCCGGAGGGAGACGGCGAGGCGCTCGCCCCGCCCTTGTCTCCACTCATGTCCATGCCGCCCATACCACTCATGTCGTGGCCGCCCATGTCCATCCCGCCCATGCCCTGCCGCAGTTCGGCGAAGACCTCGTCGGGTGTGCCGGTGACACCGTCGACCCAGTCGTCCAGGACGACCACCCACTCGTCGTCGTAGGACAGTGGCTCCTTCGGATCCTCGACGATCAGCGGCGCGTACAGCCCGCGGTCGAGCTGCACCCCGACGTGCGGGTGGAAGAAGTAGGTGCCGGGGGTGTCGGCGATGAAGCGGTAGGTGAAGGTGGATCCGGCCCGCACGGCGGTCTGCGTGGCCGGGGGAACGCCGTCCATGTCATTGCGCAGGGCGAGACCGTGCCAATGGATGGACGTGGCCGTCTTGTCCGGGAGCTGATTGGAGAGTTCGGCGGCCACGGTGTCACCGGCCGACACCCGCAGCTCCTTGCCAGGAGCCTGCCCGCCGAAGGCCCAGCTCTTGGCCATGACACCGCCGCCGAGGTCCAGCATGGCCGGCGCGGCGGTCAGGGTCGGCTTGTGCACCTTGCCGGTACTGGTGCGCTTCTTCTCTGTGGCGGCCACGGCCGGGTCGGACGGCTTGACCAGGGCGGTGCCGCGGTCGGCATCGCCGCTGGAGCCGCTGCAGGCGGCGAGCGCGCCCGCGCCCGCGGCGCCGAGCCCGGCCAGCAGGACGGAGCGGCGGTTGATGCTGTTCACGATGACGGTGTCCTTCTTCTCGATATGCCTTGTGTTCGGTCGCACGCGGGCACGGCGGATCGCATACGCGGACGCGAAGACGCCGTGGGGCGGCCTACAGAAGCAATCGAGAGAGCACGGAAAGGTCGGGCGGCGCCCGGCTCACGCTGCCGGGAACAGGGCGACCTGCCGGGATGGCGTGCACGTCGCCCGCACGGCCGGCCCAGGGTTCGCTCGGCGGCATGTGTTTTACGACGTCGATGCCGGCGGCCGAGCAGTGCTGGACGCCCATGCCGGAACAGGGTCCATCGTCACCGTGCGCGGCGGCCGGGGCGGAAGCCCGTGCGGTGTCGTCGCGCCCACCCTCGTGAGCCGACAACCCCTCGTGCGCCGACATCCCCCCGTGCGCCGGCATCCCCCCGTGCGCCGGCATCGTCGCCGAGGGCACATGCACCATGCGCGCCATCCCGCTCATGGCGGTGGCACGCATCGAGGGCGAGACGGCCGCATTCGTCTCATGGTGGAGGAGCACGGCGAACGCGGCGCACAACGCGACGACGGCGAACCACGCCCAGCGTCCGGCGCCACCACGGGCACGGTCCCGTCCGGCCCCGGCTGTCGTCATGGCTTCCATCCCTGCTCTCGGTGAGCGACTCCGCCAATATACCCGGCGGGGGTAACACTGAACGCACTCCTAACCTCCTACGTACTTAGGGGCTCAGTAGTCGATGCCGCACGACGCACCGAAGCCGCACTCAGACGACGAGGGAAGGCAACGATGGAGACTCTGAGCTGGTCCGTAGCAGCGGTCGCCGCACTGGTGGCCGCCGTCAGCCTGATCCGCATGGTGACCACCCAGGGGGACACCCGCTTCGCCGCGGGAGGCGATGCGCTGATGGGCGCGTGCATGGCCGTCATGGCCCTCCCCGCGACAGCGGCCTGGTACGCCGGTCACGGCATGTGGTGGGCCACGGCATTCACCCTCCTGGCACTCGGCGGCGTGGCGATGGCCGCCAAGCACACCCGCGCGAGCGGCTGGAGCCACGGCCGCCGCTGGGTGCACCTCATCGTCGGCAGCGCAGGCATGGTGATCATGACGCTCGCCATGACGAGCACGTCCTCCGGGCCGGTGCTCGCGCTGGGCGGCTCAGCCATGGCCGGGATGCCGGGCATGGAGAACATGCCCGGGATGGACTCGGCACAGGGCATGGAAGGTATGGATGGGATGCAGGGCATGGAAGGCATGCACGGGATGAACACGCCAGGCATGACCCCCGCGGCCGATGCCACCGCCGCTTCGGCTTCGGGCTCCTTCTGGCGTTACGTGGCCACGGCGCTCGCGGTGTACTTCCTGTTGTCCATCGGCGCGTCTGTCTGGGCCCGGCTCCGGGGGACCAACGGGAAACACCTCCCCACCGGCCGCGACGGCGGCCGAGGCCGCGCATGGGGACGTTGGCTGCTCGCCATGCCGGACACGGTGGTGGTCCTCCTGGTATCACTGACCGTCTCGGTGTGGGACAAGGCCCGGACGGTGGAACGCGGAAGTCACGGGCGCCGACGCAGGCTCGGCGCGGCGCCGGACGCGGCACTGGCCGCTCACCTGGGTATGGGCGGAACCATGTCCGCGATGCTGCTCATGATGGTGGCGTGACGGGCCTCGCCGAGCCCGTACAGCACCGCCGGCAGTCTTCCTCAAAGCCGCGGCTCGTCCACCCGGGTGCCCATCGGCCACGCCGCGAGCCCCATCCTCCTGGTACGAGCGGGACAGGCCACCATGAGCTGCGACCGGACCATCCGGCTGACGTGATGTCGCCGACGCCGGCATGCCCCGCCCCCCAGGAGAGTCCAGGCATAACCTAGTGTTTCCGGCCTCGTTGTACCCGGCGTCGGAGATTCGCTGCAGCTCGCGCAGGTCGCCGGCCGCGGCCGCCCGTCGAGTGAGCAGGAACCCAGCGTGCATGGATCCCTCGTCCAACAGCTCGCTCAGCTCCCCAAGGTCGCCGGCCGCGTCGGCGAGGTCGGCCAGCCGGTCCAAAGCGGTTTCGTTGCCCTCATCGGCCAGCAAGATCCGGACGCTTGCCGAAGCCGGCGTCCCCCTGGCCCGTATCCGGGACCTGAGATCAGCGAACTATGACCACGCGCACGACCTCGACGCCGACGATCCCCGCATCGACGACCTCGCCCGCCGGATCGCCGAGGCGACCCGGGAACGCTACGGACCCGACGAACCGCCCGAGCTGCATGCGGACTCCGAGATCCCCGCCCTCATCCAGGGCACGGTCAACGCCTCGTCCCCGGCATGGCAGCGACTCGACACACTCATTCGCGTCGCGCAACGGGACGCGTGACTCGGCCCGGTCGCGACAACAACCGTCTCCCAGGGGCCAGTTCACCCCGCTCCCCGGGGCCGCCGAAACCCTTGTCCGTCCCTCAACCCCGCGCGAGGCGGCGCTGGACACTTGCCATGTCCCAGAACGCCTTCTGCCGTGTGATGCGGCCTTCCTCGTCCACCTCGTAGGTGTTGACGCCGTCGAAGTCGGCGATGCGAGCATCCACCTCGACATGGCAGGTCCACATGACGGCTGCCTGGTTGGCGCCGAAGTAGCGCGAGCGTGGTGTGAGGATCATGACTGGGAAGGCGTCGAAGATGGACTGCTGGAAGTCTTGGAGAGCTTTCCTGCCGATGACCGGTTCCCCGCCGACCGGGTCCTCGCTCTGACCGTCCGGGGCGAAATTGGCGGCCCAGGCGGCCGCGTCGCGGGCGGCGATGGCGCCGAAGTAACGGTCGACAGCGGCTTCGGCCAGGGGGCGGCCGGTGTCCGTCACGGTGGCGGTTCCTTTCACGATCGGAATGCGGTACGGGACAACGAGGGTGGTTCAGGGGGCGGTGTGGGAGATCATCACGTGCTTGACCCGGGTGTAGTCGTCGAAGCCGTAGCGGCTGAGGTCCCGCCCGGTGCCGGACTGCTTGTAGCCGCCGTGGGGCAGCTCGGCCGGGATCACCTGATGGCAGTTCGACCAGACGCAGCCGAAGTCCAGCTCTGCCCCGATACGGGTGGCGCGGCCCAGGTCGGTCGTCCAGACGCTGGACGCCAGGCCGTAGTCGACACCGTTCGCGAGCTCCAAGGCCTCCTCCTCCGTGTCGAAGGGCTGGACGGTGACGACCGGTCCGAAGGTCTCCCGCAGGACCACGGCGTCGTCCTGCCGTACACCCGAGACCACGGTCGGGGCGAAGAAGTAGCCGGGGCGGTCCAGCCGGGTGCCACCGGTCTCCACCGTGGCGTGGGCGGGCAGTCCGGCGATGACCGATGCCACCCGTTCGGCCTGGCCGGCGTTGTTGAGCGGGCCGTAGAACGCGTCCTCCTCCGGCCCGCCGGTGCGGGTGTCACGCGCCGCCGCGACAAGGGCCGTGAGGAGAGCGTCATGGGCCTCGCGCTGGACGAGCACCCGGGTGACGGCCGTGCAGTCCTGCCCCGCGTTGAAGAACGCGGCATCGGCCAGGGCGCGGGCGGTGCGCACCGGATCGACGTCGGCGAAGACGATCGCGGGAGCCTTTCCGCCGAGTTCCAGGTGGATGTTCTTCAGGTCGACCGCGGCGGCGCTCATGACCTCGGATCCCGCCCGGGTGCTGCCGGTGATGGCGACCATGTCGACGTCCGGGTGGCAGACCAGGGCCCGCCCGGTGTCACGGTCGCCGCAGACGACGTTGACGACACCGGGCGGGAAGGCGGGGGCCGCGAGTTCGCCGAGGAGCGCGGTGGACCAGGGCGTGGTGTCGGACGGCTTCAGGACGACCGTGTTGCCGGCGGCCAGGGCCGGGCCGAGCTTCCACACGGCCATCATCAGCGGGTAGTTCCACGGGGTCACCTGGCCGATGACACCGACCGGCTCCCGCCGGACGTAGGAGGTGTGGCCCTCGGCGTATTCCCCCGCGCCCAGTCCTTCCAGGACCCGGGCGGCCCCGGCGAAGAACCGCAACTGGTCCACGCACCGGTCGAGCTCCACGGTCCGGGTGGTCTGCCGCGGCTTACCCGTGGAGCGCACCTCCGCGTCCAGCAGCCGGTCGGCGTTCTCGGCGACCAGGTCGGCCAGGCGCAGCAGGGCGGCCTGGCGCTGGGCCGGTGTGGTCCGGCGCCAGGCGGTGAAGGCCCGGCGGGCGGCGGCCACCGCGGTGGCGACGTCGGCGGTGGTGGACCGGGGTGCGGTGCCGTAGATCTCGCCGGTGGCGGGGTCGGTCAGGTCCATGCGCCCGTCCACCGCCACGGGTTCGCCGTCGATGACGTTGTGCAGGGTCAGTTCGGACATCCGGGGGCTCCTTGGGCGGGGTGGGCGACGATTCCGGTGGTGGCGACGGTCTCTCCGGGGGCCAGTCGGCCCTCGGTCCTGAGCTCGATGAGGGCGGCGGTACCGCACTGGAGCGCGCGGTCCAGGGCGGGGGCGAACTCCTCGGTGGTGGTGACGGTTTCGCCGTGGGCGCCGAAGGCGCGCGCGTAGGCGGCGAAGTCGGGGTTGACCAGGCCGGTGCCGCTGACCCGGCCGGGGTAGTGCCGCTCCTGGTGCTGCCGGATGGTGCCGTACGTTCCGTTGGCCACGACCAGGACGAGCGGGGTGGCGCCGTAGGCCACCGCGGTGGCGAGCTCCTGGCCGTTCATCAGGAAGCAGCCGTCACCGGCGACGGAGACCACCTGACGGCCGGGGTGGGCGGTGGCCGCGGCCACCGCGGCGGGGATGCCGTATCCCATGGAGCCGTTGCGCGGGGCGAGTTGGCGGGCGCCGTCGCGGTAGGTGAGGAAGCGCTGAGCCCACAGGGCGTGGTTTCCGGCGCCGAAGGTGACGATGGTGTCCGGTGGCAGCCGGGAGTCCAGTTCGGCGAAGACGGCGCCGAGGTCCAGCCGGTCGTCGTCGTGGACGGGGGCGCGGTGTGCGAGGTGGGCGGCGCGGTCCTCCTTGGTCCGCGCGGCCCATGGCACGGGTCCGGCGGGCCCCCGGTCCCGTACGGCCCGGCCGAAGGCCGCCGGGGTGGCGAGCAGGGTGAGGTCGGGGGCGCGGAGCAGGCCCGGGGCCCCTGGTTCGGGAAGGGCCAGGACGATGCGCGGGCCCGGTCCGTCGGCGGGCAGCAGGGTGAAGCCGTCCGTGGTGACGTCGCCGGGCGCGGCGCCCACGCAGATCAGCAGATCGGCGTCGCGCAGCCGGGCGGCGAGCGCGTCGGACCGGCCGTAGCCGAGGGCCCCGGCGTAGCCCTCGCTGTCGTTGTCGAAGAGGTCCTGGCAGCGGAAGTCGACCGCGACCGGCAGGGCCCACTCCTCGGCCCAGGTCCGGACGTCCGCCCGTGCCCCGGGGGTCCAGCGGCTGCCGCCGAGCAGCGCGAGGGGACGTTCGGCTGCCGCCAACAGGTCGGTGAGGGCGTCGAGTTGGGGCGGGGACACGGCGCCTTCGGGCGCCGGTGCCGGGGCCGCGTCGGCCACCCGTACCGTATCGGTCAGCATGTCCTCGGGCAGTCCGAGGACGACCGGGCCGGGGCGGCCGCCGGTGGCGGTGGCGAAGGCGCGGGCGAGGTGTTCGGGGATCCGGGCGGCGTCGTCGATGGTCTCGACGAGCTTGGCGCAGGCGCCGAAGGTGGCGCGCAGATCGAGCTCCTGGAAGGAGCGGCGGTCGGTGTGGCCACGTGGCACCAGCCCGATGAAGAGTACGAGCGGGGTGGCGTCCTGGTCGGCGGTGTGCAGGGCGACCAGGGCGTTGGTGGCGCCGGGGCCGCGGGTGGTGAAGCACACGCCGGGGCGGCCGGTGAGCTTCCCGTACGCCTCGGCCATATAGCCCGCGCCGCCCTCGTGGCGGCACACGACCATCCGCACGGGGGCGTCGTGGAGGGCGTCGAGCGCGTCGAGATAGCTTTCGCCGGGGACGCCGTACACGGTGTCGACACCGTGCCGGACGAGCTGGTCGATCAGGATCTGCCCGCCGGTGCGGGCGGGGTGCGGCGGTGTCATGCGGTGGCCTTCGCGGTCGCGGGGTGTTCATGGTGTTCGGGGTGGTCCGGGCCGAGACGGCGGCGCAGCGGCGGTCCCGCGAGATAGGAACCGGTCGCCGTGCAGGCCGCGATGAGGATCAGGAGCAGTGCCACGCCCCAGGAGGCGCCGTCGGCGAGACCGGTCAGCCAGGCGGCGACCAGGGGCACCAGACCGCCGAGCACACCGGCGAGGTTGTAGGCCATGGCCACCGCGCTGTAGCGCACGGTGTCGGGAAACATCCCGGTGACCACGGCGCCGATCGCCGCGTACGGGATCGAGATGACGGCGACGCCCAGGGAGACACCGAGTATCACCAGCCCGGTGTGCCGGGTGTCGATGAGCCAGAAGGTGGGGAAGGCCACCAGCACGGAGGCGATACCGCCGATGGTGCACACCTTCCAGGCGCCCATCCGGTCGGCGAGCCGCCCGGCGACCACGATGACGGCGATCTCGGCGACGGCCGCCAGCAGAGTGGCGTTGATCATCGTGGACTTGCCGATGGAGAGCCGCTCGGTGCCGTAGGAGATCACATACGTGGTCAGCAGGAAGAAGCCGCCGATGCCCAGGAAGGCCGCGGCCACCCCGATGAGCATCCGCCCCCAGGCCCGGCGGAACGCCTCGACCAGCGGGGCGGACGTGGGCCCTTCGCGCTCGGCGTCGGCCCGCATGGCGCGGAAGACCGGGGACTCCTCGATGCGCAGCCGCAGATAGAGGGCGAAGGCGAGCAGCGCGAAGGCGGCGAGGAAGGGGATCCGCCACCCCCAGGCGTAGAAGGCGTCGTCGGGCAGCGTCCCGACGAGGGCGAAGGCGCCACTGGAGAGCAACGTCCCGACGGGCGAGCCGAGTTGGGGAATGGAGGAGTAGCTGCCGTGCTTCTCCTTCGGGGTGTGCTCCAGGGTGAGCAGCATGGCGCCGCTCCATTCGCCGCCGACCGAGATGCCCTGCAGAAAGCGGAGCGCGGCGAGCAGCGCGGGTGCCCAGATGCCGATCGCGCCGTAGTCCGGGAGCAGTCCGATGCAGCCGGTGGAGGCGCCCATCAGGACGACGGTGATGATGAGCGCCGCCTTGCGTCCGTAGCGGTCGCCGATGTGTCCGAAGATCGCGGCGCCGATGGGCCGGGCCACGAAGCCCACGGCGAAGGTGACGAAGGAGGCGATGGTCGCGGTGGCCGGGTCGAGGGAGGGGAAGAAGAGCTTGTTGAAGACGAGCGCGGCGGCGGTGCCGTAGAGGAAGTAGTCGTACCACTCCAGGGCGGTGCCGATGAACGCGGCGGTCAGCAGGCGTTTGATGTCTCCCGCGCCGGGGCGCGGGGGCACGGTCGTGGCGGTGCTCACAGGGTCTCCAGGGGGACGGTGCCGGCCGGTGGCGGCAGCGAGGAGGGAGGGAAACGGCCGTGCGCTCGGGTCGACGGGGTTGCCGGTGACCTCGGTGCGAGCGGTGCGGTACGGATGGCCTCGGGTCAGGCCAGATGGTGGAGCTGGGCGAGCGGCAGAGCGGTGGCGGGTTCGGTGGTGGTCGGCAGGCCGTCGACGAGGACGGGGGCGGGTTCGCGGGGCACCTCGACACGCGGGGTGGCGGTGTTGTGCAGCATGTCGGCGCGGCTGAGCCCGCGGGCGCCGCGCACCGCCGCGTAGCGCAGTCCGCCGGGGAGGGCGGCGCGGGCCCGGGTGTCGTCGAGCGCGGCCTGGGCCACGAAGACCCGGGAGAGCCGGGACGGCGCGTCGCCGAGGCCGCCGAAGTACGGACCGTAGGTACGGGGCTGGGTGAGCCGGGTGGAACCGGAGCCGGAGCCGCTGTTGCCCCAGGCCACGAAGCCGCCCTTGAGGACGAGTTCGGGCTTGGTGCCGAACCACGCCGGATGCCACAGCACCAGATCGGCGAGGCGTCCGGGTTGCAGGGTGCCCACCTCGTGGGCGAGGCCGTGGGCGATCGCGGGGTTGAGGGTGATCTTGGCGAGATAGCGCAGCACCCGCTCGTTCGCGGGTACCTCCGCTCCGCCCTCGCCCGCCCGCAGCGCCTGGACATGGGCGAGTTGCCAGGTGCGGCGTACGGTTTCGGCGATCCGGCCCATGCCCATCGAGTCGGAGTTGACGATGCTGATGGCGCCGAGGTCGTGCAGCGCGTTCTCGGCCGCGATGGCATGGCCGCGGATGCGGCCCCGGGAGATCTCGACGTCGCTGTGCACATGGTGGTTCTGCCGGTGCACGGTCATCGTCATCGGGAACAGCTCACCGACGGTGTTCGCCGTGTACGGGATGGTGGGGGTGGTCGAGGACGGCAGGATGTGCGGCTCGGAGAGGATCTCCAGCAGATCGGGGTGTCCGCCGCCGCCCTCCACGTGGTACGCGTGCACGGTGCGGCCGCGGGTGGCGCCGATGGTGTCGCGCAGATAGCCCGATTCGTTCATCGAGTCGGTGTGCAGCGCCACGGGCAGATCGGCGTGTTCCGCCGTGGCCAGACAGGTGTCGATGATGCGCGGAGTGGCCCCGAAGTCCTCATGGATCTTGAAGCCACCGGCCCCGGCGAGCACCGACTCGTCCAGCAGGGCGCGGGAGCTGGAGGAACCACGGCCGAGGAAGGCCACATTGAGCGGGGTGCCGCGCCATGCGCTCATCAGGGTGTGCAGATTGTGGGCCGGGTTGCAGCCGATGTCCCACACCCCGCCGAGCCCCATGCCCACGACCGTGGTGACACCGGAGGCGAGCGCGGCGGGGGCCACCTGGGGCGAGGACAGATGCACATGGCTGTCGACGATGCCCGGGGTGGCGATCAGCCCCTCTCCCGTGACCACCGCGGTGTGCGAGTCGATGGCGAAGTCCACCGGCATCAGATCCGGGTTGCCCACTCCCCCGACCGCGACGATCCGGCCGTCCTTGACGCCGATGTCGGTCTTGCGGATGCCCAGCACGGGATCCATCAGCAGCACACTGGAGACCACCAGGTCCAGGGCCGAGGCCCGGTCGGAGCGCGGGGAGGCCAGCAGCCCGTCACGGACGGTCTTGCCGCAGCCACCGAGCAGTTCATCGCCGGGGGTGCCGTCGTCGGTCTCCACCTCGATCCACAGACAGGTGTCGCCGAGGCGGACGCGGTCACCGGTAGTGGGGCCGTAGAGGGTGTTGTACGTACGGCGGTCGATCCGCGTCATGCCGTCTCCTGCCGCTCTGCCCGGTCTTCTTCTCGGTCGCCGTCGCCGTCGCCGTCGCCGTCCGCCCGGTGATGGCGGGCGACCACTACGGCGACTTCGCGTGCCGTACCCGGCTCGAAGGCGAGCGCGGTCCCCGCGGCGATGTCCAGCCGCATCCCGGCGGCGGCCTCGCGGTCCAGCTCCAGGGCGGGGTTGGCCTCGCTCAGCGGATAGTGCGAGGAGAGGAAGACGGTCCGGTCGCCGGTGTTGCGGATCGTGAGCCGGGCCCGGCGCCGTCCGGCGTTGATCGCCACCGGCTCGTGGGCCGGACGTACCGCGCCCGGGCCCGGATCTTCGCCACCACCGCCGCTGATCGGGGTCTCGATCGGGGTCTCGATCGCGACCAGTGACGTCCCGCTCGGGAACATCGCCTCCACCTGGACCGTGCTGATCAGGGCGGGGACCCCGTCCGCCACGTCGTCCGCGGTCAGGACCGAGCGGCCGGCCGCGATCGCCTCGTCCAGGGTGGCACCGTCCCAGGCCGCCTCCAGCACCTCGTCACAGATGAGCGCGATGGCTTCGGGAGCGTTCAGCCGCCGCCCGCGCGCACGGCGGCGGCGGGCCAGTTCGGCGACGGTGAAGAGCTGCACTCGCTCCAGCTCGCGAGGGGTCAGATGCACTGCCACAAACCTCCTGGATGGTGATGTCCGGAACGTGTTCTTCGCGGGGTGACACCAGAATCACGGGGAAAGAGATTCCGGCCAAGGTTGAAATGCATCCGATCCACCGACCAATATCGTGCACATGCACAACGCGGCCGAAGCCTTCCCTCCGCCCGATCCACGCATCGCCGAGCTCGCCCGGGCATGTCTGGAGGACCTCGACGGACTGATCGAGCTGTGGATCGACGTGGTGAGCCCGGTGCGCAGGGCATACGCCGACCGCGTACCGGACGCGGACTTCCGGGACTCCGCGCGCGACGCCCTGGAGATGCTGCTGCGCACCGTGGCCGAGCTGCCCGTGACCGGGCACATCGCCGAGGTGTCGGAACGGGTGGGCACACGACGCGCGCGGCAGGGTGTGCCGCTGGACGCCCTGCTGGACGCGGCGCGGCTGGACTTCCGGGTGGTGTGGACCGCGCTGGTCCGGCGCGCCGAGGAGCGCAACATGACACATCTGGTGGCCTCCGCGTACTACGTCTGGGAGGCGGTCGAGCGTCATGTCACCGGCATCATGACCGCGTACCAGCGCACTGTGCTGGAGATGGGGCGGCGGGCCGACGACGAGCGCCAGATGTGGTTCGCCCGCCTGATGGACTGCGACGGCCGCAACCCGACCGTGGTGGGTGACGCCGCGCTGGCCCTCGGCTTCCAGGTCAACGGGGAATACCTGTGCGCGGCTGCCGCGGCCCAGCACGGCGCCGCCCTCCGCCGGGCCGCCACGGAGCTGCGCACCGCGGGGGTCCCGGTCCAGCAGCAGGCCCTCGACTCGGCGGTGGTCCTCACCGCCCGGCTCGGGCCGCGCACCACCGCCCGCACCGTCCTGGAACATCTCGGGGAGACGCCCTGCGGGGTGTCATCGGCCGCCGACCGCCTGGCCGACGTACCGCGTGCCGTCCGGCTGGCCATCACCACGGCACGCAGCCTGCCCGTGGACGCCCGCGGGCCGCGGTGGCTGCGGGACAGCTGGCTGGACGTCCTCGTGCACCACACCTCGGATCTCGCGGACGACCTCGTCGACGATGTGCTCGGCGGACTCGACCGGCCTGACGTCACCGGCGCGGAGAAGGACCGGCTGCTGCGCACGGTGCATGTCCATCTCACCGGGAACGGTGCGATAGCCGATACGGCCGCGGCTGTGTACTGCCACCGCAACACCGTGCAACACCGCTTCAACCGCTTCTGCGAACTCACCGGCCACGACGTACGCCGTCCCGAGGACGCGGCCCTCATCGCCCTGGCCCTGCGAGCCAGGGCACGCGGGCCGGTCAGGGGAGCCGTATCAGCTTGAGCTCCTCGCAACACCGATATGAATCATCCTCAGGTGCGGGTGGCGGTGACGGCCAGGGTCGCGTACCGCATGGAGAAACTGCCGCCGTGGGTGTCGATCGCGTCCCCCATGGCGGCCAGGAGTTCGTCGCGTCTGTCGGAGGAGAGCCGGGTGTAGGCGCTCAGCGTGGGAAGGACGTCGAGCCATTCGTCGCGGGTGTAGGTGCGCTCCCAGTCGAAGCGCAGGAAGTCCGGTTCGGCGAAGCCACCCGCTTCCCGGATGGTGTCGCCGGCTTTGGTCACGCTCCTGGTACAGGACTCGAAGGTCGAGGTGGAATTCTTGAGGAGCGTCGCGTTTTCGGGGAACATGCGCCGGTTGATCTCGAGGAACGCCTGGGCGAGTTCCCTTGGGGTTTCGCTGGCGTTCCAGAAGATGGTGAGTCGGCCACCGGGGCGCAGAGCGGTCGCTGCCTTGGCCGCGCCGGCCAGCGGGTCAATCCAGTGCCAGGTCCGGCCCGCCACGACGGCGTCGAACAAGCGGCCGGCGGGGTCCCAGGCCTCGAAGGTGGACACCTCGACGTCGAGCCCGCGCGAGCGGGCGTATGCGGCCGAGCGCTCGTCGGGTTCGACGCCGAGGACCTGACAGCCCGTCTCCTGCAAAAGGCGGGCGACGACGCCGGTACCGCAGCCGACGTCGACCGCGGTGGCCGGAGCGGAGCTGGTGATGGCCTCGATCAGGGCCGGGGGAAAGCTCGTGCGGGCGCGGTCATAGCGCTCGGCGTCGGCGCCGTAGGACTCGGCCATCTCTCGGCGCTGGTGGAACATGCCGCTCGAAGTGGACATGCGCACACGCTAAGGGCCGCATGCGCACCGGTCAACGGCGACGATCTCGCTCTGCCCGTCGGTACGGTCGGCCGACGCCGGAGGACGGTAGGGAATGCGCCCAATCGGAGAGCAGGGTGCGGATGGTGGCGATAAGCGCGAGGGGCTGGTCGAGCATGATGTGATGTCTCGCGCCGGGGACCTCGACGACTGAGGCGACCCGGCCGAGCTGGTCATACATGGCGTCGCGGCGTTCCGCCGAGACCATGCCATGCTCGGCGTGCACCAGCGCCACCCGGCAGTCCAGTCGGACCAACGGGTTTTCGACCCGCTCCCGCGCGAATATCGCGGGGTCCCATTTCCATGTCCAACCACCGGGCACCTCGCGGATGGACGTGGCGGCGACATGATCGGCGACGTAGCCGAGCACCGGTTGGCTGGGCATGGGACTGAACTGGCTGATGATCGCCTCACGCGAGGGATAGAGGCGTGTCGCCGCCCCGAAGGCGCGCCGTTCCCGGGTCGCGCGTTTATCCGCCACTGGGCCGATCATGGGAGAATCGATCAGGACGGCCCCCTCGATGGGGTACCCGGACAGCGCGGCCAGCCGGAGCGTCACCGCGCCTCCCAGGCTGTGCCCGATCACCACCGGCGGCACGTCGAGCCCCGCGTCCGCGATGACGGCGAGCACTTCACGCATCCAGATCTCGAGGCCGTACGCGTCGCGCCTACCGCTGTCGCCGTGCCCGGACAGGTCCAGCGCGACCACCCGCCGGCCGCTGACCAGCAGCGGGCCGACATGATCCCACCAGCGAGAATGTGCGGCGGCCCCGTGCACGAGTACGATGCCCCGCCCGGTCGGCTCACCCCAGGCCCGGTAGGCGATCGGGGTGCCCTCCACCGTGATCTCGCGTTCGGTGACCGGCGTGGCCAGCGCGGCGGTGTACCACGCGGGTGGCGCGGCGGAATCCAGATCAGCCGATGTGGTCATACGGGAGAGTCAACCAGAGGTTGGCGACCACTCGAGCAGGATCCTCGCCTCAACTCATATCGTCGCCTATTCTTTCCAAGATCCCTGCCCCATCCTCCACCATCGAGCCACTGAGCCGGCGGGCACCATCGAGCCACTGAGTCAGCAGGCACCAACACCAAGGCCAGGGACGCCAGGAGAGAGGCGGAACACCATGACCGATGAGTTCGGGATCGCAGGGAAGACGCTGCTCGTCACCGGCTCCGGCCGTAATCTCGGCAAGGCGATCGTCCTCGAGTTCGCTGCCCGCGGCGCGAACGTCGTCATCAACTCGAGGTCGAACGCGGACGAGGCCAACCAGGTCAAGGAGGAGGCGGAAGCCCTCGGCGCGAAGGCCATCGTCGTGCTCGGCGACGCGGCCGAGAAGTCGACGGTGCTGGAATTAAAGGCCCAGGCGGAACAGGCGTTCGGGCACGTCGACATCTACGTGAGCAACGCCGCCCGGCGGCTGCACAAGGACTTCTGGGAGACGACGGACGAGGACTGGCACCACCACCTCAACCAGCAACTGACCGCGTCGTGGCACCTCGCCAAAGCGTTCGCGCCGGGGATGCGCGAGCGCGGCTGGGGCCGGATCGTGCACATGAACGGGCCGGACGGCTGGATCGGCGGCCCGACCCGGATCCCCCACTCCACCGCCAAGGGCGGATTGCGGACCCTTACCCGCTCCCTGTCCCGCAGCCTCGGGCCGTTCGGGATCACGGTGAACGACATCAACCCGGGATTCGCCGACACCGTCCGCGACTTGGAGACCCATCCGGGGATGACTCCCGGGCGGTCGGAGCGGTTCGCCCGGGAGACCATCGCGATCAAGCGGCAGCCCAAGCCCGCGGAGATCGCCTGGGCGTGCGCGTTCCTCGCGGCCGAGCGGTCCGCGGCCATCACTGGCGCCGCCATTCACGTCGACGGCGGCCAGTTCATGATCGGCTGAGTGCCCGCGAGGACCCGTGAAGGGACCCGCGAAGGGCTCATCGGAAGCGTTTGAGAAACCCGGACAGCGCCACGTCCGGGTCCTGTGCCACTGCCGAAACCATTGACGCGTAGGTGTCCGCCATCGCGGACACGAGCTCCGGTGGATAGACCCCCTCGGCCCAGCGCAGCACTCCGTTCAGCCCGTCCGGCCGGGGGGTGATGAACAGTTCCAGGTCGAAGTGGCTGCTCACGCCGGCGGGGAAGGGCAGCGCCACCGCCTCCAGGCCGTTGAAGTCCGTCCCGGCGGCGCCGTCCGCGTTCGGCGGCGTGGCCAGCATGTTGAACGCCACCTCGCCGGCCCGGGACACGGTCCGCGGCGTCGTGCCGGGGTGGGTCACCACATTGAAGATCGGGTACTCCTGGTGGGCCATCGCGTCCAGGGACGTGGTCCGGGTCAGCCGCAACACGTCCCGGAACGTGGGCTCGGAGGGCAGGTCCACCCGCAGATAGGTCAGATTGGCGAACTGCCCGACGGTGTTCCAGGCCTCGGGGCGGATCCGGTTGGCGTGGATCGAGCAGACCACCAGCCCGAGTTCCTCGGTCGCCGCGTGCAGCACGCCGTACAACAGGGCCAGCAGCGCCGCGTACAACGTGGTGCGCTCGGCGGTGGCGAGTTCCCGTAGCGCGGCCACATCGCCGGGTGCGAACGCGATATCGACCGTTCTGGACGGCGGCCGCCGCTCGCCGAACTTCTCCGCCCGCTGACGCAGCCCGGCCCACTTCAGCAGCGGCGCCTGCCGGTCCCAGTACTCGGCGTGGCGGCGGCCCGGCTCACCGGCCAGCCGGGCATCCCGCCAGGTGTAGTAGTCGCCGGGCAGCCACTCGACGGCAGGGAGCGGCTCGGTCGCCACACCGGTTTCGGCGTTGTAGAACCGGGCCAGGTCGCGGCGGATCAGGGCGTTCGACCACGCGTCGGTGACCCGGTGGTTCACGTTGATCAGCAGAAGCTGCTCGGTGTCGGCCAGCCGGTACAGGTCGGCCGTGAGCGGCAGGCCGTCCGGGTCGAACATCTCGGCCATGCGCGCGGCCATCAGCCGCTCGGCCTCATCCGGCTCGGACACGACGCTCTCGCTCAGCGGCAGGTGAACGCCAGGAGGCAGGACGTGCTCGCGCAGCCTGCGCAGCCCGGCCCGCTCGTATGTGATCCGCAGCGCCTCGTGCCGGTCCACCACCCGGTCGAGCGCACGGCTGAGCGCGGCCCGGTCCAGTGGTCCACGGAACCGGTAGATAATGGGCACGCTCATCAGGCCGCCGGCGAGGACTTTGTCGTCCGGCACCAGCAACCGGTGCTTGTCCGACTCGGTCATCGGCCGGCTCCCCTCGTGGTGTCGGATGTCCGCTCGCCGATCGCCGCGGCCATCGCCTCGATCGTCGTGATGTCGGTGAAGAGCTCAGCCGGGGTGATGGCCACGCCGAGGCTGTCCTCGACCAGGCTCAGCAGCACCATCCCGGCCATCGAGTCCCCGCCCAGGGCCATGAAATCGTTGTCCACGCCGATATCCTCCCGCTTGAGCACGAGCGACCACAGCCCCTTGACCATGGCCTCGACCGGCGTCCGGGGGGCGGTCCGCCCGTCCGGTTCCGCCGTCGGCTCGGCCGCGGTCAGCTCCTCGGCCAGCACCTTGGCCAGCGAGCCGCGCTGGATCTTGCCGGATTCGGCGACCGGGATGTCCGCGCGGCGCAGGAAGAGCCGGGGCACCTTGACCGGAGCGAGCCGCTGCCCGAGGTACGCCCGGAACTCCTCGTCGCCCAGCGTCGCGCCCGGCCCGAGCACGAGCACGGCACCGAGCTGTTCGTCGCGGACCGGGTCGGGGATGCCGAACGCGACCGCCTCGGCCACCGCGGGATGGCTCAGCATCGCGGCCTCCACCTCGAACGGCGACACCTTCTCGCCGCCCACGTTGACCATCTCCTTGACCCGCCCGGTGATCAGGAACGAGCCGTCCGGCAGCAACCGGCCCAGGTCACCGGTGCGCAGCCAGCCGGCCCCTTGCGCGTCGCCGGTGTCGCCGGTGTCGCTGGCGGAGCCGCCGCGAACGAACGGGGACTCCAGGCCGGGCGGCCACACGTACCCGTGCATGACGTTCGCACCGCGGATGACGATCTCGCCGGACGCGTCCGCCGCGGTGCTGACCTGACCGTGCCGCTCGAGGACCGCGACCTCGGAGCCGGTGGGGACGAGCCCGGCGGCGCCCGGATCGCCCGGCAGCGGAGTCGAGGCGATCTGGTGCGCCTCGGACATCCCGTACGACTCGACCACCGGCAGGCCGTAGCCGGTCTCGAGCTCGGCCCGCAGGCCCGCGGTCAGGGCCCCGGAGCCGCAGCGGACGAAGCGCAGCGGGCCGGGCCACTCGCGGTCCCGGGGGACGTGCCGCACCATCAGCCGGTGCATGGTCGGGGTGGCCGAGAGCCAGGTCGCCTCGCTGTCCAGCGCGTGCCGCAGTGCGGTGGCCGGGTCCGGGGCCGGCGCGCAGACGATGCTGCCGCCCGGGAGCAGCGAGGCGATCAGCGAACCGACCAGGCCCTGAACGTGGAAGAACGGCATGATGTTGAACCGGCGGTCGGAGTCGGTCAGATGGTAGGCGTCCACCGTGGCCTGGGCGGCCGCGACCACGCCGGCGGCGCTGAGGGACACGACCTTGCCGATGGAGGTCGTACCCGAGGTCCGCAGCAGCAGCGCCTCGTCCGGATACGGCCCGGTCGCCGCCGTCTCGGCCGGGCGGCCGCCGCCCCGCTCCTCCACCACCACGTCCTCGCCGGTGAACCGGAGTGTCACCGCCGGTGCCTTGGCCGCCGCCACCTGCTGCGCGGCGGCGGTTCCGGCTCCGTCGGCCAGCACGATCAGCGCGACATCGAGGGTGTCCAGGTAGTCCTGGGTCTCGGCGGCCGACCAGAGTGGGTTGACCGGGCAGCACGCCGCGGCGGCGAGCACGCCGAGCAGCAGCGCGGCGCTGTCGGCGTCCTCTCCGGGGACCACCGCGACCCGGTGCCCGGGGCGCACCCCCAGCCCGGTCAGCGCCGCGCGGACGGCGTGCACGCGGCCGGCCAGGCGCCGGTAGCTCAGCCCGGCCGGGTCGCCCGGCACGAGGATCGCGGGCGCGTCACCCCGGGTCCGCGCATGACGCTCAATGACCGCGAGTACCGGGCTGCCGGCATCGGGGTTCGACATGGAACAACCTTTCCGTGGACTTGGATCGTGGGTGGCCTGTGTCATGCCGTCGCCGTCCGGTGGAACCGCAGGCCGGTGATCCGCGCGACCGGGGCGCCGTCGGCCGACACCAGGTCCAGGTCGCTCAGGTCCCCGCGACCGCGCACCCGGCACCAGACCTCCGCGGGCACGTCGTCGAAGAGCTCGAGCCGCTCGGCCGCGGCCACGCTCCCCCCGTCGGCGGCCAGCCGGAGGCAGCCGTCGAGCACCTCGGCGGCGGAGTCGCCCGTGACCTGGATCAGACCGCCGTCGGCGCGGTCCGGGAGGTCGCCGGCCGGTTCGGGCTCGGCGATCTCCGCACCCAGGTACGCCGTCCAGCCGACGCCGGACGCGACGGACGCGACGGACGCGCCGGACGTACGGACGTACCCGTCGATCCGCATCGGCACCGCACCGGTACGCACCGCGGTCTGCACCGCGGTCGGCCCGACCGACTCGGTGGCCGGTTCCGGGAAGACCAGGTCGCGCAGTGCGGCGGGCGCGCCGACAGCGCGAGCGGCGGCCACCGCCCAGTCGGCGCGCGCACCGGCGGACAGCACCGGTGTGACGTCCGGCCGGCCGAACCATCGCTGGGCCGGGTCGGCCAGTTCGACCGCCGTCCCGAGCAACGGGTGCGCGCCGGCCGTGGTCGGCGCGGACGGCCAGAAGCGACGGCGCTGGAACGGGTAGGTGGGCAGTCCGGCCCGGTGCCGGCCGGAGCCGGCCGGCACCGCGCTCCAGTCCACCGGTGCGCCGTTGACGTAGGCCTCGGCCAGGAAGCTCAGCACACGCGAGGCGTCGCCCTGGTCGCGCAGCAGCACGCTGGTCACCCAGCCCCGGTCGTCGACATCGGCCAGGACGCCGCCGGCCGCCGGGCTGAGCACGCCGTCCGGGCCGATCTCGAGGAAGCCGGTGGCGCCCCGGTCGCGCAGCAGCCGTACGCCGTCCTCCAGTCCGTCCGGTGCCTCGGCCGGGCGGCTCCAGTAGCCGGGGCTCGCGATCTCCGAGGGATCGAGAAGCTTGCCGGTCACCGCGGAGACCATCGGGATGGCCGGTGCGGAGAAGGTGATCTGCTCCACCGTCTCCCGCAGCCCGGTCCCGCCGGCCCGCGCGACCACCAGCCGGCCGGCGTCGGCCAGGGAGAACACACCGGCCAGGTACGCCGCCGCCACCTCGCCCACCGAGTCGCCCAGCAGGAAGTCGGGACGCAGTCCGTAGGACCGCAGCAGCGCCGCCAGTGCCACTTCGACCGCGAAGACCCCGGCGTGCTCCTCCCGTCGCCGCGCGTCCGCCTCGGAACCGGCACCGGAACCGGAACCGATCAGCGGCTCCAGGGAGGCCTGTGCCTCCTTCAGCGCGTCCGCGAAGACCGCCGACTGCTCGGCGAGCCGGAGAGCCATACCGGGCCAGGAGGACTCGGCGCCGGGGAAGAGGAACGCGACGCGCCCGGGCCGGGTCACCGCCGTACGGGCGTACGCGACCGGCTGCCCCTCGGCGACGCCGCGCAGCCCGGCGACGAGGTCTTCCCGGTCGGCCGCCCACACCACCGCGCGGCAGCGGAAGCCGACCCGGTTCGCGGCCAGCGATGTGGCCACGTCCTCCGCCGGCACGTCCTGGTTCCGCCCGGCCCAGTCGGCGACGTCCGCCGCCAGGGCCCGCAGCGCACCGTCGGTACGCGCGGACACCGCCCAGGGCACCAGGTCGCCCAGGCCCGAGTGGGCCGGGGTGTCGCCGCGGGGCGGCACCGGCGCGGCGGGGGCCTGTTCCAGGATCACATGCGCGTTGGTGCCGCTGATCCCGAACGTCGATACGCCCGCGCGCCGCGGCCGCCCGTCGGACTCCCACGGCCGCGCCTCGGTCAGCAGCCGTACGTCGCCGGCCGACCAGTCGACCTGCCGTGACGGCTCGTCCACGTGCAGCGTCGCCGGCAGCACCCCGTGCCGCATCGCCTCGACCATCTTGATCACCCCGGCCACGCCCGACGCCGCCTGGGTGTGGCCGATGTTCGACTTCACCGACCCCAGCCACAGCGGCCGGTCCTCGGGGCGGTCCTGGCCGTAGGTGGCGAGCATCGCCTGGGCCTCGATCGTGTCGCCCAGATGGGTCCCCGTCCCGTGCCCCTCCGCCGCGTCGACATCGGAGCCCGACAGGCGGGCGTCGGCCAGGGCCCGGCGGATCACCCGCTCCTGCGCGGGGCCGTTCGGCGCCGACAGCCCATTGCTCGCCCCGTCCTGGTTGACCGCGCTGCCGCGCAGCACCGCCAGCACCGGATGCCCGAGCCGCCGCGCCTCCGACAGCCGCTCCAGCAGCACGACGCCCACGCCCTCGGACATTCCCATGCCGTCAGCGGCCTCGGAGAACGACTTGGACCGTCCTACCGCCGAGATCGCGCGTTGCATCGCGAGTTCCGCGAGCGGCCCCGGCGTGGACATCACCGTCACTCCCCCGGCCACGGCCAGCGAGCACTCCCCGCTGCGCAGCGCCTGGGCCGCCAGGTGCATCGCCACCAACGACGACGAACAGGCGGTATCGATCGTCACCGCGGGGCCTTCGAAGCCGAACGTGTACGCCACCCGGCCGGACGCGACGCTC
The DNA here is from genome assembly GCF_016741935.1 of Streptomyces endocoffeicus. Classification (GTDB taxonomy): domain Bacteria; phylum Actinomycetota; class Actinomycetes; order Streptomycetales; family Streptomycetaceae; genus Streptomyces; species Streptomyces endocoffeicus. The sequence goes on from NZ_JAERRG010000042.1 coordinate 47,654, forward strand.
GACGCGTTCCCCGTCATCAGATAGCCCTCGGCCCCCTGCTGCGCGGCGAGCGCGGCCGCGTAGTCCTGGCCGGCCAGTCCGGCGTAGACGGCGGTGTCCGTGCCCTTCATCGCGGTCGGGTCCAGGCCGGCCCGTTCCAGCGCCTCCCAGACGACCTCGAGCAGCAGCCGCTGCTGCGGATCCATGGCCAGCGCCTCGCGCGGGGACACCCCGAACAGCACCGGGTCGAAGTCCGCCACCCCGTCCAGGAAGCCGCCCTCCCGCGTGTATACGCGGCCGGGCGTGCCCGGCGTCGGATCGTAGATGGCCGACAGGTCCCAGCCGCGGTCTTCGGGGAAGGCTCCGACCGCGTCCTCGCCGTCCTTGACGAGCCGCCACAGGTCCTCGGGCGAGGCCACCCCGCCGGGGTAGCGGCAGGCCATCGACACGATCGCGATCGGCTCGCCCACCGCCGCCGGAGCCGGGGCGGTCTTCTCGGCCGCCGCGGCCGCGCCGGTCACCTGGGCCACCAGATACTCGGCCAGGTCCTGCGGCGTCGGGTAGTCGAAGACCAGCGTGGCCGGCAGCGTCAGCCCGGACACCACGGCCAGCCGGTTACGCAACTCCACCGCCGTCAGCGAGTCGAAGCCGAGGTTGCGGAACGCCTGATCGGCTTCGATGCCGCTGTCGTCGCTGTGGCCGAGGACCACCGCGGCGTGCTCGCGCACCAGGTCCAGCACCACCCGCGGATGCTCGCCGGACGGCAACTGAGCCAGCCGGCGGGCCAGCGCCCCGCCGCCGGCACCGGCCACAGCCGCCCGCCGCGGCGCACGGCCCAGGCCCTGCAGCGCGGTCGGCACCGGCGTCCCCGCCGCGATCGCCTGACGGATCGCACCGACGTCGAGACCCGACGCCAGCACCGGCCGGCCCAGGCCCAGCGCCCGGTCCAGCAGGGCCAGCGCCTGTTCCGTACTCAGCACCACGCCACCGCTGCGGGCCTGGCGGGCCCGATCCGCCTCGGTCAGCGCGGCGGTCATGCCGCTCGTCCGCTCCCACATGCCCCAGGCGATCGAGACGGCGGGCAGCCCTTCGGCCATCCGGTGCGCGGCGAGGGCGTCCAGGTAGGTGTTGGCCGCCGCGTAGTTGCCCTGCCCGGGGTTGCCCAGCAGCCCCGACAGCGACGAGAACAACACGAACATCCGCAGATCCCGGTCCCGTGTCGCCTCGTGCAGGTACCGAGCGGCGTCCGCCTTGGCGGCGAGCACCCGGCCCAGCGACTCACCGGTCAATGAGGTCACCGGGGTGTCCTCCAGCACGCCGGTCGCGTGCACCACCCCGGCCAGCTCCGGGACACCCGCCACCAGCGCGTCCACCGCGAGGCGGTCGGACAGGTCCGCCGCGACGATCCGCACCCGCGCCCCGAGCGCCTCCAACCCGGTCGTCAACTCGGCGGCGCCGGGCGCGTCCGGTCCGGAGCGGCTCGCCAGCACCAGGTCCCGAACCCCGTGCCGGACCACCAGATGACGGGCGACCATGCCACCCAGTGTCCCGGTCCCGCCCGTGATCAGCACCGTGCCGTCGCCCACCCCGGGCATCCGCAGCACGATCTTGCCCACATGCCGGGCCTGGCTCATGTACCGCAGCGCGGCACCGGCCTGAGCGGCCGGGAACACCGTGACCGGCAGTGGAACGGCCTGTTCCAGGACCCGCCGCCAGATCGCCGCGAGCCGGTCCGGGTCCAGATCCGCCAGGTCGAACGGCACCTGCCGCGGATCACGGATATCGATTTTGCCCAGTTCCACGAACCGGCCGCCCTCGGCCAGCATCCCCAGCGACGCGTCGAGCAACTCCCCGGTCAGCGAGTTCAACACCACGTCGACCTGGCCGAACTCGGCCGCGAAGTCCGCCGTACGCGAAGAAGCGATGCGTGTCACGCCCAACTCGGCCACCGCCGCCTGCTTGGGCGGGCTCGCCGTCGCGAACACCTCCGCCCCGGCCGCCAACGCCAGCCGGACCGCCGCCGTGCCCACGCCGCCGGAGGCCGCATGGATCAGCACCCGATCCCCCGGCCGCACCCGGCCCAGGTCGAATAGCGCGTGATAGGCAGTCAGATACGCGGTCGCCACCCCCGCCGCCTCGACATCGCTCCACCCGTCCGGGACCGGCGCGACCAGCCGCGCGTCGATCACCGCCAGCGGGCCGAACGCCGCGAACATCCCCATCACCCGCGTGCCGACCGGCAGGCCCCGCACGTGGGACCCCGTCTCGACCACCACACCGGTGCCCTCGCCACCCGGAGGACGGGGGTCGCCGGGAAGCATGCCCAGCGATGAGACCACGTCGCGGAAGTTCACTCCGGCCACGTGGACCGCGATGCGGATCTCCTGCGGTTCCAGCGGCCGTTCGGCGTCCGGGGCCGGCACCGCCCGCACCTCGTCGAGGTCGCCGTCCGGACCCCACTGGAGCCGCCACGCGCCCTCGCCCATCGGCAGCTCAGGCCCGTTCGGGACCGGACGCAGCCGGGGTACCAGCACTGCCCCATCGCGCAGGGCCATTTCTCGTTCGCCGGTGGCCAGGGCCGCGGCGACGACCGCGTCGGACCCGGGGCGGCCATCGGCGTCGAGCAGCACCAGACCCGCGTCGGGGTGCTCGGACTGCGCCGACCTGACCAGGCCCCAGATGCCGGCCTCGGCCATACCGGCCACGGTGTCGCCCGCCGCTGCCGCCACCGCGTCGCGGGTACGGACCGCCAACCGCGACCCCGCCGGATACCCGGCCCTCAGCCACGCCTGTACCAAGGCCAGCGCCGCGGGCACGTCGGCCGGGTCGGCCCACGCGAGCACCGGCTCGCCCACCGCGTCGGGCAGCTCCGGTCCCACCCGGACCCAGGGCTGCTCCGGTGCCGACCCGAGACTGATCGGCGCCCATTCCAGTGACAGCAGCCCGGCGCCCGCGGCGGGGGCGGCGCCCAGACGGCTGGTGTCGGCGGGGCGGGAGATGATCGCGCCGGCCGATATCACCGGCTGGCCCTCGCCGTCGGCGGCCAGCAGCGAGAACGCGTCCGGCCCGGCCGGGCTCAGCCGCAACCGCAACGCCGACGCACCGGTCGCGTGCAACCGCACGTCCCGCCACCCGAACGGCAGCAGAACCTGGTCGCTGTCCCCGCCCGCGTCGCGGATCGCGGCGACGAGAAGGGCATGCAGCGCGGCGTCCAGCAGCGCCGGATGTATCCCGAACCCGTCCAGCCCTTCCGCCGCGGCGGCCGGGAGCTCCACCTCGGCATACACGTCCTCGCCGAGCCGCCAGGCCGCCTGCAGCCCACGGAACGCGGGGCCGTATTCATACCCGCGAGCCGCTATGTCCGCGTAGGCGTCGCTGACGGGCAACGGCTGGGCGCCGGCCGGCGGCCACTGCCCGTCCAGACCTTCCACCGTCCCGGCGGGGTCGGCCAGGGTCGCGGTCGCGTGCCGGATCCACTGCTCCCCCGTACGGGAGAACACGCCCGCCTGACCGCCCTCCACCGACACCTGCACATCGACCGGACCGCCGCCCAGGACCAGCGGCTGCTCGAACGTTATCTCGGCGATCGCCGGCAGCCCGGCCCGGTCCCCGGCGTGCAGGACCAGCTCCGCCAGCGCCGCCCCGGGTACCAGCACCGTCCCCGACACCGCGTGGTCGGCCAGCCACGGGCTCGTCGCGGTCGACAACCGCCCCGACAGCACCCAACCGGCGTCCTGGGCCAGCCGTACCGCGCTGTTGAGCAACTGGTGCCCGGCGCCTCCGCGGGCGATTCCGCCCCCGGAGGCCCAGTAGCGGCGGTGCTGGAACGGATACGTCGGCAACGTGACCGGCCGGCCCCCGGGTATCAGACGCGCCCAGTCCACCGTCGCGCCGTGGGTCCACGCGTCGGCCAGAGAGGCGAGCAGGCGTCGCTGCCCGCCGTCGTCACGACGCAGCGAACCGGCCGCCCACCGTCCCTCGATCCCCTGCATCAGGACCGGATGCGGGCTCACCTCGACAAACCCCGCGACGGGCATCCCCGCGACCGTCTGGGCGAACTTCACCTGCTCCCGCAGGTTCCGCCACCAATAGCCGGTGTCCAGGGTCGCCGCATCGATCGCCGTGCCCGTCACCGCCGAATAGAACGGCACCCGGGCCGGCCGCGGTGTCACCTCCACCGCCAGCAGGTCTTCGCGGACCGACTCCACCAGCGGGTGGTGACTGGCATAGTCGACATCGACCCGCCGGGCCCGGATGCCCGCCGCCTCACACCGCGCGACGAGCGACTCCAGCGGCGCCGGGGCACCGGAAACCACCACCTGCGACGCGGCGTTGACCGCCGCGATCCGCAAGCCGTCCCGCAGCAGGCCTTCGACCACGTCCGGGGCCGCGGAGACCGACACCATCCCGCCCGTACCCGCCAACGCCCGCAACGCCCGGCCGCGAGCGGTGACCAGGCCGAGGGCGTCCTCCAGGGACAGTGCGCCCGCGAAACAGGCCGCGGCCAGCTCTCCCTGTGAATGCCCCACCACTGCCGTCGGGACCACGCCCGCGGCTTCCCACACCCGGGCCAGACCGACCATCATCACGAACAGTGCGGGCTGGACCACTTCGACCCGGTCCATTCCCACCCCGGAGACCAGGGCGTCCCGCAACGGCCAGTCCACCAGCCGCTCGCACTCGGCGACGAACTCCGCGAACACCGGCGAGCAGGCCAGCAGTTCCCGGCCCATCCCGGTCCACTGCGAGCCCTGACCCGGGAAGACGAATGCCACCTCGCGGCCGTCGGCCGGCCGGCCCGGTTCCACCCGCGTCAGAGCCTCGTCCAGTTCCGCCCGGTCAGCGCCCAGGACCACCGCCCGGTACTCCAGGCCCGCCCTCGAACCGGCCAGCGACACCGCCACATCCGCGACCGGCGTCTCGACCGGGACATCGGATGGCAGCCGCGCGGCCAGCGCCCGCAGAGCCCCCTCCGACCGCGCCGACAACACCCACGGCACCAGACCACCCGTCACCACCGGGTCACCCGGGCGGGACGGCACCGGCGCCGCGGGCGCCTCCTCCACGATCACGTGCGCGTTCGTACCGCTGATCCCGAACGAGGACACACCCGCCCGCCGAGGCCGGCCCGTGGCTTCCCACGGGCGTGCCTCGGTCAGCAGCCGCACATCGCCGGCCGTCCAGTCCACGTGCGGCGACGGCTCATCGGCGTGCAGCGTCGCCGGAAGCGTCCCGTGCCGGAGCGCCTCGACCATCTTGATCACACCGCCCACACCGGCACCCGCCACGGTGTGGCCGATGTTCGATTTCAGCGAACCCAGCCACAACGGCCGGTCCTCCGGCCGGTCCTGGCCGTAGGCGGCCAGCAGCGCCTGCGCCTCGATCGGATCGCCCAGCGCCGTCCCGGTCCCGTGCGCCTCGACCGCGTCCACGTCGACCGGGGTCAACCGGGCGTCGGCCAGGGCCCGGCGGATCACCCGTTCCTGCGACGGGCCGTTCGGCGCGGTCAGGCCGTTGCTCGCCCCGTCCTGGTTCACCGCGCTGCCCCGCAACACCGCGAGCACCGGGTGCCCCAGCCGTCGGGCCTCCGACAGCCGCTCCAGCACCAGCATCCCGACGCCCTCGGACATCCCCATGCCGTCGGCCGCGGCCGAGAAGGCCTTGCTCCGGCCGTCCGACGCGAGCGCGCCCTGCTGTTCGAACTCCGCGAACGCCGCCGGCGTGGCCAGCACCGTCGCGCCCCCGGCGAGGGCCAGTGAGCACTCCCCGTTGCGGAGCGCCTGCACGGCCAGGTGCGTCGCCACCAGCGAGGACGAACACGCCGTATCGACCGTGACCGCCGGGCCTTCCAGACCGAATGTGTACGCCAGCCGGCCGGACGCGACGCTGGACGCGTTGCCCGTCATCCCGAAGCCGGCGCCGCCGTCGGACAGCCGCAGGCTGTAGTCCTGCATGGCCATCCCGGCGAAGACCCCGGTGTCCGTGCCCTTCATCGCGGACGGGTCCAGACCGGCCCGTTCCAGCGCCTCCCAGGACACTTCGAGCAGCAGCCGCTGCTGCGGGTCCATGGCGAGGGCCTCACGCGGCGAGATCCCGAAGAACTCCGCGTCGAAGTCGCCCGCACCGCTCAGGAAGCCGCCGACCTGCACGTACCCCGCGGAATCCGTCTCCCAGCCGCGGTCCGCCGGGAAGGCACCCATCGCGTCCACGCCGTCCGCGACCACCCGCCACAGATCCTCCGGCGACGCCACCCCGCCCGGATAGCGGCACGCCATCCCCACGATCGCCACCGGCTCCCCCGCCGACCGCGTCAGCACCACCTCGGCGGCGCTCTCTTCGACGCCCGACACCCGCCTCATCACGTATTCGGCCAGGGCCTGCGCGGTCGGGTGGTCGAAGACCAGCGTGGCCGGGAGGGTCAGCCCGGTCGCCGTGGCCAGCCGGTTGCGCAGCTCCACCGCGGTGATGGAGTCGAAACCGATGTCCCGGAACGCCCGGTCGGCGCGTACGTCCGCGGCCTGGTCGTGGCCGAGCACCGCGGCGGCGTTCTCACGGACCAGGTCCAGCAGGACGCGTGCCCGCTCGGCCTCGCCCAGGGCCGCCATCTGACGGGCGAATTGACTCGCGCCCGGACCGCCGGCGGCGGCCCGGCGCGGCACCCGGACCAGACCGCCCAGCACCGCGGGCAGCGGGGACCCGGCGGCGATCGCGCTACGGACCGAACTCAGGTCAAGACCGGCCGCCAGCACCGGCCCGTCCGCGTCCAGCGCCCGGTCGAGCAGGCTCAGCGCATGCTCGGACGGCAGTGGCGTGCCGCCCGCACCAGTCGTATCGCCCTGTTCCTCCCAACGGCTCCAGGCGATGGAGACGGCGGGCAGACCTTCGGCCATCCGGTGCGCGGCGAGGGCGTCCAGATACGTGGCGGCCGCCGCATGGTTGCCCTGCCCGGCGTTTCCGAGCAGCCCCGACAACGAGGAGAACAACACGAACATCCGCAGATCCCGGTCCCGCGTCGCCTCGTGCACATGCCGGGCCGCGTCCGCCTTGGCCGCCAGCACCCGGCCCAGCGACGCCTCGTCCAGCGAGGTGATCGGGGCGTCCTCGAGCACCCCGGCGGCGTGCACCACCCCGGACAGCTCCGGGATGTCCGCCACCAGCGCGTCCACCGCGGCACGGTCGGACAGATCCGCCGCCACGATCCGCACCCGCGCCCCGAGCGTCTCCAGCGCGGTGGTCAACTCGTCGGCGCCGGACGCGTCCGGACCCGACCGGCTGACCAGCACCAGGCTCCGGACGCCATGCCGGGTGGCCAGATGCCGGGCGACCAGCCCGCCCACCGTCGACGTCCCGCCAGTGATCAACACCGTGCCCTCGGGGTCGAGCACCGTCGCCGCGTCGTCACCGGAGTCGACCCGGCGCAGCCGCGGCACCAGCACGACCCCGTCGCGAAGCGCCAGTTCCTTTTCGCCCGTCGCCAAAGCCGCGGCAACGAACGCGTCGGATTCCGGGCGGCCATCGTCGTCGAGCAGCACCAGGCCCGCGTCGGGATGCTCGGCCATCGCCGACCGCACCAGACCCCAGACACCGGCCTGTGCCCGACCGGCCACGGTGTCGCCCGTCGCCGCCGCCACCGCGTCGCGGGTACGCACCGCCAGCCGCGACCCCGCCGGATACCCGGCCCCCAGCCACGCCTGCACCAGGGCCAGCGCGCCGGTCACATCAGCGGGCTCGGCCCAGGCATACAACGGCTCGTCCCCGGCCTCGGGCCATTCCAGCTCCGGGCCGACCGGCACCCAGGCCTCCTCCGGGCCCGGCTCCGGCGGGCTGACCGGCGCCCATTCCAGCGCCAGCAGGCCTTCGCCCGCGCCCGGGGCGGCCAGCCGGCCCGGGTCCGCCGGCCGGGAGATCATCGCACCGGCCGACACCACCGGCTGACCCTCGCCGTCGGCGGCCAGCAGGGAGAACGCGTCCGGCCCGGCCGGGCTCAGCCGCACCCGGAGCGCCGACGCCCCGGTGGCGTGGAGCCGCACATCCCGCCACGCGAACGGCATCCGCACCACACCGCCGCCGTTGTCGCCGCTGTCGTCGGCCCCGGCGATCAGGACGTGCAGCGTGGCGTCCAGCAGCGCCGGATGGATCCCGAACTTCTCCTGGACGTCCCCGACCGGCAATTCCACTTCGGCGTACAGGTCCTCGCCGAGCCGCCAGGCGGCTTGCAGACCACGGAACGCCGGCCCGTACTCGTACCCACGAGCCGCCATGACGTCGTAGACATCGCCGACGGGCAACGGCTGCGCGCCGGCCGGCGGCCACTGCCCGGCCAGGCCCGTGACCGTCCCGGCCGGATCGGCCAGGGCCGCTGTCGCGTGCCGGATCCACTGCTCCCCGGCACGGGAGTACACGCCCGCCTGCTGCCCATCGACCCGCACCTGCACATCGATCGGGCGGCCGCCCAGCACCAGCGGCTGCTCGAACGTGATCTCCCCAATAGCGGGCAGCCCGGCCCGGTCCCCGGCGTACAACACCAGTTCCGTCAGCGCCGCCCCGGGTACCAGCACCGTCCCCGACACCGCGTGATCGGCCAGCCACGCGCTCGTCGCGGTCGACACCCGCCCCGACAGCACCCAGCCGGCGTCCTCGGCCAGCCGCACCGCGTTGTCCAGCAGCGGATGATCCGCGTTACCGCGGCTGGTTCCGCCGCCGGAGGCCCAGTAGCGGCGGTGCTGGAACGGATACGTCGGCAGCGTCACCCGGCTGCCTTCGGGAACCACCCGGGTCCAGTCCACACTCGCGCCATGAATCCACGCGTCGGCCAATGAAGCCAGCAGACGCCGCTGCCCGCCGTCGTCCCGGCGCAGCGAACCGACCGCCCAGCGCCCCTCGATCAGGTGCGCCAGCACCGGGTGTGGGCTCACCTCGATGAACCCCGCGACGGACACCGCCGCGACGGTCTCGGCGAACCTCACCTGCTCCCGCAGATTCCGCCACCAATAACCGGAATCCAGGCTCGCCCCATCGATCGCCGCGCCCGTCACCGCCGAATAGAACGGCATCCGGGCCGTCCGGGGTGTCAGCTCCACCGCCAGCATGGCTTCGCGGATCGGCTCCACCACCGGGTGGTGACTCGCGTAATTCGTCTCGACGCGCCGGGCCCGGATCCCCGCCGCCTCACACCGCTCCGTGAACGCCTCCAACGGCCCCGGCGCACCCACCACCACCACCGAACGGGCAGAGTTGATCGCCGCGATTTCCAAACCGTCTCGCAGCAGGGGCTCGACCACCTCCGGGCCCGCGGCGACCGACACCAGCCCGGCCGTACCCACCAACGACTGCAGCGCCGTACCCCGCGCGGTCACCAGACGGAGAGCGTCTTCCAGAGACAGGGCACCCGCGAAACAGGCAGCGGCCAGTTCTCCCTGTGAATGCCCCACCACCGCCGATGGGATCACCCCGGCGGCTTCCCACACCCGGGCCAGACCGACCATCATCACGAACAAGGCGGGCTGGATCACCTCACCGCGGTCCAACCCCGCCCCGGAGACCAGCGCGTCCCGCAACGGCCAGTCCACGAACCGCTCGCACTCGGCCACGAACTCCGCGAACACCGGCGAGCAGGCCAGCAGTTCACGGCCCATCCCCAGCCACTGCGAACCCTGACCCGGGAACACGAACGCCACACCGCCACTGTCCGCCGCCCGACCCGGCTCCACCCGCGTCAGAGCCTCATCCAGCTCCGCCCGGTCAGCCCCCAGGACCACCGCCCGATAGTCCAGGCCCGCCCTCGACCCGGCCAGCGACACCGCCACATCGGCCGCCCCGGCGTCCGGGTTCCGCCCGGCCCAACCGGCGACCTCCGACGCCAGGGCGTGCAGCCCGGCCTCCGACCGCGCCGACAACACCCACGGCACCACCACATCCGCGACCAGCGGCCGCGCCGGTACGGGGGCCGGCACCGGCGCGGTGACCGGGTCCGGGGCCTGCTCCAGGATCAGGTGGGCGTTGGTGCCGCTGACGCCGAACGACGACACCCCGGCGCGCCGTGGACGCCCGTCGGACTCCCACGGACGCGCCTCGGTCAGCAGCCGCACATCGCCGGCCGACCAGTCGATGTGCGGCGACGGCTCATCGGCGTACAGGGTCGCCGGGAGCATCCCGCGTTGGAGTGCCTCGACCATCTTGATCACACCGGCCGCCCCGGCCGCGGCCTGGGTGTGGCCGAGGTTCGACTTCACCGAACCCAGCCACAACGGCCGCTCTTCCGGCCGGTCCTGACCGTAGGTCGCCAGCAGTGCCCGCGCCTCGATCGGATCGCCGAGCGTGGTCCCGGTCCCGTGCCCCTCGACGGCGTCCACATCGGAGGCCGACAGCTTCGCACCGGCCAGCGCCGCCCGGATCACCCGTTCCTGCGAGGGACCGTTCGGCGCGGTCAGGCCGTTGCTGGCCCCGTCCTGGTTCACCGCGCTGCCGCGCACCACCGCCAGCACCGGATGCCCGAGCCGCTGAGCCTCCGACAGACGCTCCAGCACCACCAGCCCGACGCCCTCGGCCCAGTTGGTGCCGTCGGCGGCGGCCGAGTACGCCTTGACCCGCCCGTCGGCCGCCAGCCCGCCCTGCAACGCGAACTCCGTGAACGTTCCCGGGGTGGGCATCACCGTCACACCACCGGCCAGGGCCAGCGAGCACTCCCCGTTGCGCAGCGCCTGCGCCGCCAGGTGCATCGCCACCAGAGACGACGAACACGCCGTATCCACCGTCACCGCCGGCCCCTCGAGGCCCAGCACGTACGACACCCGGCCCGACGCCACGCTCGACGTGTTTCCGGTCATCCGGAAACCACTGCCGTCACCGTCGGCCAGCAGCGAGTCGTAGCCCTGGGAGGCCAGTCCGGCGAAGACTCCGGTGTCCGTACCCTTCATCGCGGCCGGGTCCAGGCCCGCGCGTTCCAGGGCTTCCCAGGACACCTCGAGCAGCAGCCGCTGCTGCGGGTCCATGGCGAGGGCCTCACGCGGCGAGATCCCGAAGAACTCCGCGTCGAAGTCCGCCGCACCGGACAGGAAACCGCCCACCCGCGCATACCCGGCGGACTCCGTGTCCCAGCCGCGATCGGCCGGGAAATCACCCATCGCATCCACGTTGTCCGCGACCAGCCGCCACAGGTCCTCCGGCGAGGCCACCCCGCCCGGGAACCGGCACGCCATCGAGACGATCGCGACCGGCTCGCCCACCGCCACCGGGGCCGGAGCGGCCTTCACCTCGGCCGGAGCCGCGCCGGTCACCTGGGCCAGCAGATACTCGGCCAGGACCCGGGGTGTCGGGTAGTCGAAGACCAGCGTGGCGGGCAGCGTCAGCCCGGACGCCGCGGCCAGCCGGTTCCGCAGCTCGACCGCCGTCAGCGAGTCGAAGCCGAGATCCCGGAACGCCCGGTCGGCGGGGACACCCGCGCCCTCGCCATCACCGTGGCCGAGGACCACGGCGGCGTGCTCGCGTACGAGCTCCAACAGGGCAAGGGACCGCTCCGCCTCGCCCAGGCCGCCCAGCCGGCGGGCCAACGCGCTGGTCGACCCGGTACGGGCCGCGACGGCACGCCGCGGCGCACGGCCCAGGCCGAGCAGCGCGGCCGGAACCACTGCCCCGGACGCGATCGCACCGCGGATCGCGCTCACGTCCAGGCCCGCCGCCACCACCGGCTCACGACCGGCCACCGCGGCGTCCAGCAGCCGCAGCGCCTGCTCGGTGGGCAGCGCCGCACCGCCGCCCCGCGCCAGCCGGGCCCGGTCCACCTCGGTCAACGTGCCGGTCATGCCGCTCGACTGCTCCCACAGACCCCAAGCGATCGACACCGCGGACAGCCCCAGAGCCGTCCGGTGCGCGGCGAGGGCGTCCAGATAGGCGTTGGCCGCCGCGTAGTTGCCCTGCCCGGGGTTCCCGAGCAGCCCGGCCAGGGACGAGAACAACACGAACATCCGCAGGTCCCGGCCTGCGGTCGCCTCATGCAAGTGCCGGGCGGCGTCCGCCTTGGCCGACACCACCCGGTCCAGCGACTCGCCGGTCAGCGACGTCACCGGAGCGTCCCGCAGCACCCCGGCCGCGTGCACCACCCCGACCAGATCCGGGATATCCGCGACCAGCGCGTCCACCGCGGCCCGATCGGACAGGTCGGCGGCGACGACCCGTACCCGTGCCCCGGCCGCTTCCAGTTCGGCAGCGAGTTCGCCGGCGCCGGGCGCATCCGGACCGGAACGGCTCGCCAACACCAAGTCCCTTACCCCGTGCCGGATCACCAGGTGACGGGCGACCAGGGCGCCCAGCGTCCCGGTCCCGCCGGTGATCAGCACGGCACCGTCGTCCACCCCGGGCAGGCGCAGCACGATCTTGCCCACGTGGCGGGCCTGGCTCATGAACCGCAGCGCGGCACCGGCCTGAGCGGCCGGGAACACCGTGACCGGCAGCGGGACGGCCGTCTCCAGGACCCGCCGCCACATCGCGGCAATCCGGTCCGGATCCAAATCCCCCAGGTCGAACGGCACCTGCCGCGGATCACGGATATCGATCTTGCCCAGCTCCACGAACCGGCCGCCCTCGGCCAGCATCCCCAGCGAGGCGTCCAGGAACTCCCCGGTCAGCGAGTTCAGCACCACGTCGACCTGGCCGAACTCATCGGCGAAGTCCGTCGTACGCGAAGAAGCGATACGGGTCACGCCCAGCTCAGCCACCGCCGACTGCTTGGCCGGACTCGCCGTCGCGAACACCTCCGCCCCCGCCGCCAAGGCCAAGTGCACCGCCGCCATACCCACACCACCGGCCGCGGCATGGACCAGCACCCGATCCCCCGGCCGCACCCGGCCCAGATCGAACAGCGCATGATAGGCAGTCAGATACGCGACCGGCACCCCGGCCGCCTCGGTGTCGCTCCACTCGTCCGGGACCGGCACGACCATCCGCGCGTCGACCACCGCCAGCGGGCCGAACCCCTGGAACATCCCCATCACCCGCGTGCCGGGCGCCAGGCCGTCCACCCCCGGGCCCGTCTCGGTCACGACCCCGGCGCCCTCGCCACCCGACAGACGGTGGTCGCTGGGCAGCATGCCGAGGGCCTGCAAGACGTCGCGGAAGTTCACTCCGGCCGTGCGGAGGGCGATACGGACCTCACCGGGCGCCAAGGGCCGCTCGGCGTCGGGCGCCGGCACCGCCCGCACATCGTCCAGGTCTCCGTCCGGACCCCATTCCAGCCGCCATGCCTCCGGCCCGGTCGGCAGGTCGGGAACGGCCGAGACCGGGCGCAGTCGTGGCACCAGTACGGCGCCGGCCCGCAAGGCCAGTTCCCTTTCGCCCGTGGCCAGGGCGGCGCTGAGGGACTCAGCGGATTCGGGACGACCGTCGTCGTCGAGCAACGCCAAGCCCGCGTCCGGATGCTCGGCCATCGCCGACCGCACCAGACCCCAGACACCGGACGCCGACAAACCGGCCACGGTGTCACCCACCGCTGCCGCGACCGCGTCACGGGTACGGACCACCAGCCGCGATCCGGCCGGATACGCGGCCTCCAGCCACGCCTGCACCAGCGCCAGCGCGCCGGGCAGATCCGCCGGCTCAGCCCACGCAAGCAACGGCTCGTCCGTCACCCCGGGCAGATCCAGCTCCGGGCCCACCCGCACCCAAGCCTGCTCCGAAGCCGATCCCAGACTCAACGGCGCCCATTCCAACGACAGCAGCCCGACGCCCGTACCGGGACCGGAGAGCCGACTGGTGTCGGCCGGACGGGAAACCATCGCCGCCGCCGACACCACCGGCTGACCCTCACCATCAACAGCCAGCAGAGAGAACGCGTCCGACCCGGCAGGACTCAACCGCACCCGCAACGCCGACGCACCAGTCGCATGCAACCGCACATCACGCCACGCAAACGGCAACCGCACCTCCTGACCGTCCTCCGCGGCCACGATCATCGCGTGCAGAGCGGCGTCCAGCAGAGCCGGATGAATCCCGAACCCGTCCTGAACGTCGCCCGCTTCAGCAGGCAGCTCGACCTCGGCGTACACGTCCTCGCCGAGCCGCCAAGCCACCTGCAGACCACGGAACGCCGGCCCATACGCGTAACCGTGGGCGGACAAGTTCTCGTAGGCATCACCGATCGGCAACGGCTGCGCGCCGACCGGAGGCCACGCCCCCTCAAATCCGGCGACCGTCCCAGCCGACGGGTCGGCCAGGGTGGCGGTCGCATGCCGGGTCCACTGCTCCCCGATACGGGAGAACACGGCCGCCTGACCGCCCTCGACCGACACCTGCAGATCGACCGGGCCGCCATTGAGGACGAGAGGCTGCTCGAAGGTGATCTCCCCGATGGCGGGCAACCCGGCCCGGTCTCCGGCGTGCAGCACCAGCTCGGCCAGCGCCGCGCCGGGAACCAGCACTGTGCCCGACACCGCATGGTCGGCCAGCCACGGACTGGTCCCGGCCGACACCCGCCCCGACAGCACCCAGCCCGCGTCTTCGGCCAGCCGAACCGCGCTGTCCAGCAGCGGATGCCCGGCGCTGCCCCGGCCCGTCGCGCTACCCGACGCCCAATACCGGCGGTGCTGGAACGGGTACGTCGGCAACGCCACCTGACGACCGACCGGGACCAGACGGGACCAGTCCACGGCAGCACCATGGGTCCACGCCTCAGCCAGACCCGCCAGCAGACGACGAGCTCCCGCGTCATCACGCTCGGCCAGACTCGCCCCCCACACCTGCGCCCCACCGTCATGGACCACGGACGACAGCACCGTGTCCGGGCCGACCTCGACGAACCCGGCGACGCCACGCTCGTGCAGGTGACGGACCGCGTCGTGGAAGCGGACCGTGCCGAGCGCCTGCTCCACCCAGTGACCCGGGTCACCCAGCACCTCAGCACCGGCCACGGCCCCGGTCACCGCCGACACCAACGGGATCCGCGGCTCGGAGAACCGAACCCCCGCCACCACCCGCGCCAGCTCATCGGCGATCGGGCGCACCAGCGGGGAGTGGAACGCGTGGCTGACCTCCAGCCAATGCACCTTCCGACCCGCCAGCCGACCCACCGCCTCCTCGACGGCGTCACGATCA
>NZ_JAERRG010000043.1 GCF_016741935.1 Streptomyces endocoffeicus
CGTCAACGGCCCCGGCGAGGCGCGCGAGGCGGACCTGGGCGTCGCCTCCGGCAATGGCAAGGGGCAGATCTTCGTCAAGGGCGAGGTCATCAAGACCGTGCCGGAGTCGAAGATCGTGGAGACCCTGATCGACGAGGCCATGAAGATCGCCGAGCAGATGGAGAAGGACGGCATCGCCTCCGGTGAGCCCGAGGTCTCCGTCAGCGGCTGAAGCGCCCCGGGGGGAGGCGCACAGGGCCCCTGGAAAAGGCGGTGAGGGGCCCTCTTGGCCTGCGCGGTAGAGTCTGAGGATCGACGTCCCCGGCCCGCGGGCCCGCACCACGTGAGGCAGACCGACACGTGCTGACCACGTCCACCACCAGGGTCCTCGAGCCCCATGAGCTCGACGCGGCCCTTGCGGTGCTCGACCGCGACCCCGTCTCGAACGCCTTCGTGGCCGCCCGCGTCCAGGTCGCCGGCCTGGACCCGTGGCGGCTCGGCGGCGAGATGTGGGGCTGGTACTCCGGCGGACGGCTGGAGTCGCTCTGCTACGCCGGGGCCAACCTCGTGCCCATCTGCGCCACCCCCGAGGCGGTGCGCGGCTTCGCCGAGCGCGCCCGCCGGGCGGGCCGCCGCTGCTCCTCGATCGTCGGCCCCGCCGAGACCACCGCCGGACTGTGGTCCCTGCTGGAGCCCAGCTGGGGCCCGGCCCGTGAGGTCCGCGCCCGTCAGCCGCTGATGGTCACCAGCTCGATGCCCGCCGACGTCCCGCCCGATCCGCTGGTGCGCCGCGTCAGTAAGGACGAGATGGACGTGATCATGCCGGCGTGCGTGGCGATGTTCACCGAGGAGGTCGGTGTCTCGCCGCTCGCGGGCGACGGCGGACTGCTCTACCAGGCGCGGGTCGCCGAGCTCGTCACCGCCGGGCGCTCCTTCGCCCGGGTCGAGAACGGCCGGGTGGTGTTCAAGGCCGAGATCGGCGCGGCCACCCCGCACGCCTGCCAGATCCAGGGCGTATGGGTGGCCCCCGAGTACCGCGGCCGCGGCCTGTCCGAGACCGGAATGGCGGCCGTGCTGCGCTATGCGCTGAGCGAGGTCGCCCCGGTGGTGAGCCTGTACGTCAACGACTTCAACACCGCGGCCCGCGCCGCGTACCGCCGGGTCGGCTTCCGGGAAGTCGGCGCGTTCATGAGTGTGCTGTTCTGATCGACGGGCCAGTAGGGTGCCGCCCATGCTGCATCTCCCCGGGGGGCGGACCCCGGAACCCGAAGACGTCGTCGTCGGGTCGCTCGACCTCGCCGCACGCGTGGACGAAGCGCTCGACGTCCAGGCCGTCGCCTTCGGGCTGACGGACGAGGAGGTCGGCGTACGACGCCATATCGTGCTGCGCCACCTCAAGAGCCCCGGCGCCCGCGCGCTCGGCGCGACCACGCCCTCCGGCCGGCTCGTCGGCTTCGTCTACGGCATGCCCAACAACCGCACCCACTGGTGGTCCACGGTCGTCCAGCCGTATCTGCGCGCGGCCGGGCACGAGGACTGGCTGGACGACTCGTTCGTCATCACCGAGCTGCACGTCCACCCCGAGTACCAGCACCGCGGCATCGGCCGGCGGCTGATCACGACCATCACGGACGGCGCGGGCGAGCCGCGCTCGATCCTGTCCGCGATCGACACCGAGAGCCCGGCCCGCGCGCTCTACCGCTCACTGGGCTACCGCGACCTCGCCCGCCCCGTGCTCTTCCCGAGCGCCCCGAGCCCGTACGCCGTGATGGGCGCCCCCCTGCCGCTGCGCCGACACTGAGCAGGTGTGTCGATGTGCGGCTCCGCCGCGGCTGTGTCGATATGCGGCTCCGCCGCGTGGGACCAGCCACGACGGCGCCGCAGTCGGTCGACGACGCATCGCGACACTTCCAGCGGAGCGCTTGGGCGCCGTCGCGGAGCCTTACGCATTTCCGGGAAACCAGCCCGTGCGGCTAACCTCCTGAACATCCCATCGCACGCAGGAGAGACTCCATGGCCCACGCCGTCAACGTCCAGCGCATGTCCACGATGATGCTGAAGACGCTGCGCGAAGACCCGGCGGACGCCGAGACCGCCAGCCACAAGCTGCTCGTCCGCGCCGGGTACGTCCGCCGCGCCGCCGCGGGCATCTGGACCTGGCTGCCGATCGGCAAGAAGGTCCTGGAGAACGTCGCGCGGATCGTCCGCGAGGAGATGGACGCCATCGGCGCCCAGGAGGTCCTCCTGCCCGCGCTGCTGCCCCGCGAGCCGTACGAGACGAGCGGCCGCTGGGACGAGTACGGCGATCTGCTCTTCCGGATCAAGGACCGCAAGGGTGCCGACTACCTCCTGGGCCCGACCCACGAGGAGATCTTCACCCTGACGGTCAAGGACCAGTGCACGTCCTACAAGGACCTGCCGGTCATGCTCTACCAGATCCAGACCAAGTACCGGGACGAGGCCCGCCCCCGCTCCGGTGTGCTGCGCGGGCGCGAGTTCCTGATGAAGGACTCGTACTCCTTCGACACCACCGACGAGGGCCTCGCCGAGTCCTACCGGCTGCACCGCGAGGCGTACCAGCGGATCTTCCAGCGCCTCGGCCTGGACTACCGCATCGTCTCCGCGGTCTCCGGCGCGATGGGCGGCTCGGCCTCCGAGGAGTTCCTGGCCCCGGCGGCGGCCGGCGAGGACACCTTCGTCGACTGCCCGAACTGCGACTACGCCGCGAACACCGAGGCCGTCACGGTGACCGTGCCGCCGGTCGAGGGCGCCGGGCACGGCCCCCTCGAGGAGCTGGACACCCCCGACACCCCGACCATCGAGACCCTCGCCGAGTACCTCGGCGTCCCGGCCTCCGCCACCCTGAAGAACCTCCTGGTCAAGATCGACGGCGAGATCACCGCGGTGGGCGTCCCCGGCGACCGCGAGGTGGACCTGGGCAAGCTGGGCGAGCACCTGGCCCCGGCCGTCGTCGAGCTCGTCACGGCCGAGGACTTCGAGGGCCGCCCCGAGCTGGTGCGCGGCTACGTCGGCCCGCAGGGCCTGGCGGGCAAGTCCTTCCGCTACATCGCCGACCCGCGTGTCGCCCCCGGCACCGCCTGGGTGACCGGCGCCAACAAGCCCGACACCCACGCGCGCAACGTGGTCTGCGGCCGTGACTTCGAGGTCGACGCGTACCTGGACGTCGTCGTGGTCGAGCCGGGCGACCCCTGCCCCCGCTGCGGTGCGGGCATCGAGCTGGACCGGGCGATCGAGATCGGCCACATCTTCCAGCTCGGCCGCAAGTACGCCGACGCCTTCCAGCTCGATGTGCTCGGGCAGAACGGCAAGCCGACGCGGGTCACGATGGGCTCGTACGGCGTCGGCGTCTCCCGTGCCGTCGCCGCCCTCGCCGAGCAGACCCACGACGAGTCCGGCCTCTGCTGGCCCCGCGAGGTCGCCCCGGCCGACGTCCACATCGTCGCGGCGGGCAAGGCCCTCCAGACCGAGATGGCCCTCGACCTCGCCGAGAAGCTGGGCACGGCGGGCCTGCGCGTCATGGTCGACGACCGCGCCGGTGTCTCCCCGGGCGTGAAGTTCACCGACTCCGAGCTGATCGGCGTCCCGGCCATCCTGGTCGTGGGCCGCGGCGCGAAGGACGGCGTGGTCGAGCTGAAGGACCGCCGCACGGGCGAGCGCGAGGACCTCCCCATCGACGAGGCCATCGCCCGCCTCACCACCACCGGCTGACGACCGCGGCGGCGCCGGGGGCGCGGCACCGGGCGGCGAAGCCCGCGCGCCCCGCCCCCGCCCGCTGCCCGATCGCGCCGGAGGCGCGAGACGAAAGCCGCACTCGGCCGAGCCGGGCGGCCCCGTCAGAGCCAGCCCGCGAACTCCAGCAGCAGCTCCGCGCGGCGGTGGTCGCCCGCGGCGGCGTGGCGCAGGCCCGTCTCGACGGCACGGTAGAGGGACCAGCCGCGCAGCCGGTCGCGGTCGACGTCCAGGGAATCCGCCAGCTTGGCGACCCGGCGGCGCGCGGCCGCGGCGGGGCCGGGTCCCGCGGCCAGGTCCTCGCAGCGGTCGAGCACCAGCCGCGCCAGGTCGTACGCGCGCTCGCCCACGACCGGCGCCGGACCCACCACGAGCCAGGGCGCGCGCTCCCCGGACAGCACCTTCCCCTGCCGGAAGGCGCCGTGCAGCAGCACCTCCTCGGGCGGCTCGGCGGGCAGCGCCGCCCGCAGCTCCAGCGCCTCGTCGGTGAGCGGACGGGCCTCCGCCGCCCAGCCCCCGGCGCCGAGCACCCGCAGGATCTCCCGCTCCTCCTCGGTACGCCCGGTGACCGACGCGAACGGATGCCCCTCGGGCGGCGGCACCCACAGCCGCCGCACCGTGCCCGCCGCCTCCAGCAGCGCCTTCGGCTCGGGCAGCGAGCGCAGCGACACCGCGCCGTGCAGCCGCTCGAGCAGCAGCGCACCGGTGTCCGGGGCGGCGCGCAGCAGCCGGGCCGCGCCCCAGCCGTTCCAATGCGCGAGGGCGGCCCGCTCCCGGTCCGCGTCCGGGCCGGGGACCGGGAACTTCAGCGCCGCCGGGGTGCCGTCCGCCTGCCGTACGAGCGCGACGAGCCCGCGACGCCCCCCGGGTGTCGCGACCCGCTCCAGGGTCAGCTCCCAGGCCGCCAGCTGCCGCTCGGCCGTCCCGGGGAGGGCGTCCAGCCAGCTCCGCACGGCGCTCGCGGGGTCGTCGCTCAGCGCGTCCAGAAGCCGCTTCGGCACGTGGACGCCGTCCGTATCGCGGCCGTCGGGCCGTGGTGCCGATGCCATTCCTGAGCTGTCCCCTCCACCATCAATGTGGTCACACCCCGTCCGACCCACCGCTCGGCGACGCCGACGGAGTGGCCGGGGTGGCGTGTTCGGTGAGCCCAGGGAAGGCTACGCCGCCGCCCCGCCAGCGCACCGCCCGGACCGCCGCCTCCCGCAGCGCGCCCGCCGCCTGGCGGCGCAGGGATCCGGTCGAGGCCCGTACGAGGTCGGCGTAGACGGCGGCGACCCGGTTCTCCAGCTCGGCGGCGAGCCGCACCGCGGCGGGCGCGTCCGGCACCGCGAAGGGCAGGGCATAGGCGGGCGCCGCGCTGGTGGGGCGGCCGCCGAGGTCGTGCACGGTGCGGGCGAGGTCGTCCCGGCGCGCGCGGTGCGCGGCGTAGCCCTCGCGCGCCTCCGCGAGCCGGTCGTCGCCGATCCGCCCGCCGACGACGCCGTAGCCGTACACCGCGGCGTGCTCGGCGGCGAGCGCCGCCTGCGCGGCCCTGAGCGCCGCGGCGCGTTCGCCGACGGCCGTGCGGTCTGCTCGAGCGGCCATGTCAGTACCCCTTCCCGGTGGTCCCGAGCGTGATCACTACGGTGGTCCCGAGCGTGATCACGAGTCCGTGTCGCGCTGCGTGAGGAGATACACGTGGGCGGCGCCGCAGGCCGCGACGGAGGCCAGCAGCCGGGCCAGCTCGGGTGGCGCGGTGGCGAGCGCGGCGGTGCGGGTGTCGGCGGTCTGGCGCTCGGCCTGGGCGAGGGCGGAGAGGGCCCGCTTCTCGTCCCCGGGGACCTTCGGCATCCGCCGTCCGCCCGCCGAGGGCGAGCGCGACACGGTCGCGGAGGGGGAGGGGGACCGGCCCTCGGCGGTGAAGACCGCGACATGCCGGGCCGTCTCCTCCCGCAGCGGCGCCAGCCGCTTCGCGAGGGCGGGATGCGCGTCCACGGTCGCGTCGTAGCGCGTGAGGAGTGCGGTGGAGTCCCGTGCGCCCCGCGCCCGCAGCAGCGCGACGTCCGCCCCGCCGTCCGCCTCGCGCCGGGAACCGGAGTCGTCGGAGCAGCCGCTCAGCAGCGCGACGGCTCCCAGCGCCCCGCCGCCCAGCAGCAGACTCCGCCGCCGGGTCACCGGCGCGGCGCAGGCCGAAGCGGCGGCGGACGCGGGAGACGCGGCGGACGCTGAGGACACGGCGGACGCGTCGGGCAGGGCTGTGTCACGGGGTGGGGGAGTGGTGATCGACACGTTCCTCTTTCCGGGCTGCGGCCGCTCCTGGCCGCCGGTAGTGATCACAGCAGGCGAGCGTACCCGCGCCGAGGCCGTCTGCCCGGCAGCGGCCACCGAATCGTCAGCCCGCCGCCGGAACAGATAGGCTTTGACCTGACACGCGACCTTCCCACAACAGCACACGCGGCCGAGGAGTCACCCGGATGAGCACCACCCAGAGCGAGAGGCTGCGCGGACTGCTGGAACCGCTCGTCAGCGCGCGAGACCTGGATCTGGAAGAGGTCGAGGTGACACCGGCCGGGCGGCGGCGCGTGCTGAGAGTGGTCGTGGACTCCGACGACGGCGTCCAGCTGGACACGTGTGCGGAGCTGAGCCGGGACATCTCCAAGACCCTCGACGACACGGACGCGATGGGCCAGACCGCGTACGTCCTCGAGGTCACCTCCCCCGGCGCCGAGCGCCCCCTGGCCGAGCCGCGCCACTACCGCCGTGCCACCGGCCGCCTCATGAGAGCGCGCCTCGCCGACGGCGGCGAGCTGGTGGCCCGGATCGTCTCGGTGGACGACGAGGGTCTCGAACTGGAGGTCCCCGGTGTGAAGGGGCGCAAGCCCACCGCCAGGCGGCTGGCCTTCGAGGAGATCTCCAAGGCCCGGGTGGAGATCGAGTTCAACCGCACGTCCGCGGACAAGGCCGCGGGCGACGACGACGAGAGCAAGGAGGAGGCGTAGCCGTGGACATCGACATGAGTGCCCTGCGGGGTCTGGTGCGAGAGAAGGAGATCTCCTTCGACCTGCTGGTCGAGGCGATCGAATCGGCCCTCCTCATCGCCTATCACCGCACCGAGGGAAGCCGCCGCCGGGCCCGCGTGGAGCTCAACCGCGACACCGGCCATGTGACCGTGTGGGCCCGCGAGGACGCCGAGGATCTGGAGGAGGGGCAGGAGCCCCAGGAGTTCGACGACACCCCCTCCGGCTTCGGCCGGATCGCCGCGATGACCGCGAAGCAGGTCATCCTGCAGCGGTTGCGGGACGCCGAGGAGGAGATCACCTTCGGCGAGTACGCGGGGCGGGAGGGCGATGTCGTCGCCGGCGTCGTCCAGCAGGGCAAGGACCCCAAGAACGTGCTGGTGGACATCGGCCGTCTCGAGGCGATCCTGCCGGTGCAGGAGCAGGTCCCGGGCGAGGACTACGCCCACGGCACCCGGCTGCGCACGTATGTCGTACGAGTCGTCAAGGGCGTGCGCGGACCGTCGGTGACCCTTTCGCGTACGCATCCCAATCTGGTCAAGAAACTCTTCGCGCTCGAGGTGCCGGAGATCGCGGACGGCTCGGTGGAGATCGCGGCGATCGCCCGTGAGGCGGGCCACCGCACCAAGATCGCTGTCCGGTCCACCCGTGCGGGGCTGAACGCCAAGGGCGCGTGTATCGGCCCGATGGGCGGGCGGGTCCGCAGCGTGATGGCCGAACTGCACGGCGAGAAGATCGACATCGTCGACTGGTCGGACGACCCCGCTGACCTCGTGGCGAACGCGCTGTCACCCGCGCGGGTGAGCAAGGTCGAGGTGGTCGATCTGGCGGCCCGCTCGGCCCGGGTCACCGTGCCGGACTACCAGCTGTCGCTCGCCATCGGCAAAGAGGGGCAGAACGCCCGGCTGGCGGCGCGGCTGACCGGCTGGCGGATCGACATCCGGCCGGACACCGAGCAGTCGGGTGATCAAGGCTGATTCAGGCCGGATCCCCCGGGATCCGGGCCAAATCGAGTGACGGTTCGATCACTCCCCCCAGGGAGTGAGGTCCGTACGGGGAGGTAGACTTAAGCAGTGTCTGGCCGCACGCGAGCTGGTGCCTGCCCTGAGAGAACCTGTGTGGGATGCCGGGATCGGGCGGCCAAGAACGATCTGCTGCGCATCGTGGCTGTCGAGGGTGTTTGTGTCCCCGACCGGCGCGGTACGCTCCCCGGTCGGGGTGCTTATGTTCACCCCACACGGGTCTGCCTTGACCTGGCGGTTCGCCGCCGGGCCTTTTCCCGGGCCTTCAGGGGGCCGGGAGCGCTCGACACCACGGCGCTCCGCCGGTTTGTCGAGCAGGGTGAACAGGCGACACCCTGAGTAGTTGAAAGAACGGCACGGGACACCGTGCGGTCAGGTACCTCGCGAGTCGGAAGTAGGTCGAGATTGCGATGAGCACTCGATGAGTACGCGATGAGTACGCCCATGAAGTAGCGACGGTCCGGCGACAACCCGGACCTAAAAGGAGCGAAGTGGCTAAGGTCCGGGTATACGAACTCGCCAAGGAGTTCGGAGTTGAGAGCAAGGTCGTCATGGCCAAGCTCCAGGAACTCGGTGAATTTGTACGTTCGGCGTCCTCGACGATCGAGGCGCCGGTTGTGCGCAAGTTGACTGACGCTTTCCAGGGTGGCAACGGCTCCGGCCGCGCCGCTGGTAAGCCCTCGGCGCCGCGCAAGGCGACGCCCAAGCCGCCGACCCCGGGTCCGGCTGCGGCGGCCCGTCCGGCCGCCCCCAAGCCCCCGGCGCCCGGCCCCAAGCCGGCCGGTGCCCCCGAGGGTCAGCGCGGCACTCCCTCCGCGGCGCCCACTCCGGGCCCGCGTCCCACTCCGGCGGCCCGTCCGGCCCCCGGCCCCAAGCCGGGCCCCGCGCCGGCGGCTCCGGCGCAGCCCGAGTTCACCGCGCCGCCGGCCCCCGCGGCCAAGCCCGCCGCGGCCAAGCCGGGCGCGCCCGGCAAGCCGGGTGCCACTCCCGGTCCCGGTCCGCGCCCCGGCGCCCGTCCGGGCGCACCGGGCCAGCGCGACGGCGGTCAGCGCGAGGGTGGCCAGCGTGAGGGCGGTCAGCGCGAGGGCGGCCAGGGTGGTGGCCGTGGTGGCCCGCGTCCGGGTCAGGAGCGTCCGCGTCCGGGCGGTCCCCGTCCGGCCGGTCCCCGTCCCGGTAACAACCCCTTCACCTCCGGTGGCTCCACCGGTATGGCGCGCCCGCAGGCGCCCCGTCCCGGCGGCGCCCCGCGTCCCGGCGGCCAGCCCGGCGGCGGTCCCCGTCCGCAGGGCGGCGGCCAGGGCGGTCCGGGCCGTGGCCAGGGCGGTCCCGGCGGTCCCCGTCCGACTCCGGGCCAGATGCCCCGTCCGCAGGGCGCCCAGGGTGGCGGCCCGCGTCCGGGTCCCGGTGGCGCGCGTCCGAACCCGGGCATGATGCCGCAGCGTCCGGCCGCGGGCCCGCGTCCGGGTCCCGGCGGCGGTGGCGGTCGCGGTCCCGGTGGCGGCGGTCGTCCCGGCGGTGGCGGCGGCGGTCGTCCCGGTGGCGGCGGCGGCTTCGCCGGTCGTCCCGGTGGTGGCGGCGGCGGTCGTCCCGGTGGCGGCGGCGGTTTCGCCGGCCGTCCGGGGGGTCCCGGCGGCGGTGGCGGCTTCGGTGGCGGCGGTGGCCGTCCCGGCTTCGGCGGCCGTCCCGGCGGTCCCGGTGGCCGCGGTGGCACACAGGGTGCGTTCGGCCGTCCCGGCGGTCCGGCGCGTCGTGGCCGTAAGTCGAAGCGGCAGAGGCGCCAGGAGTACGAGGCCATGCAGGCCCCGTCGGTCGGCGGCGTGATGCTGCCGCGCGGCAACGGCCAGACGGTCCGGCTGTCGCGGGGTGCCTCTCTCACCGACTTCGCGGAGAAGATCAACGCCAACCCGGCGTCGCTGGTCGCCGTCATGCTCAACCTCGGCGAGATGGTCACCGCGACGCAGTCCGTCTCCGACGAGACGCTTCAGCTTCTCGCCGACGAGATGAACTACAACGTCGAGATCGTCAGCCCGGAGGAGGAGGACCGCGAGCTTCTCGAGTCCTTCGACATCGAGTTCGGCGAGGACGAGGGCGGCGAGGAGATGCTCTCCGCGCGTCCGCCGGTGGTGACCGTCATGGGTCACGTCGACCACGGTAAGACCCGACTGCTGGACGCGATCCGCAAGACCAACGTGGTCGCGGGCGAGGCCGGCGGCATCACCCAGCACATCGGTGCCTACCAGGTCTCGACCGAGGTCAACGACGAAGAGCGCAGGATCACCTTCATCGACACCCCGGGTCACGAGGCGTTCACCGCCATGCGTGCCCGTGGTGCCAAGTCGACCGACATCGCGATCCTCGTGGTGGCGGCCAACGACGGTGTGATGCCCCAGACGATCGAGGCGCTGAACCACGCCAAGGCGGCCGATGTGCCGATCGTGGTCGCGGTCAACAAGATCGACGTCGAGGGCGCGGACCCGACCAAGGTGCGCGGTCAGCTGACCGAGTACGGCCTGGTGGCCGAGGAGTACGGCGGCGACACCATGTTCGTCGACATCTCCGCCAAGCAGGGTCTGCACATCGACAGCCTGCTGGAGGCCGTCGTCCTCACCGCCGACGCCTCGCTCGACCTGCGGGCCAACTCGGAGCAGGACGCACAGGGCATCGCGATCGAGGCCCACCTCGACCGCGGCCGCGGCGCCGTGGCCACCGTGCTGGTCCAGCGCGGCACCCTGCGGGTCGGCGACACGATGGTCGTCGGCGACGCGTACGGCCGCGTCCGGGCGATGCTCGACGACAACGGGAACAACGTGGTGGAGGCCGGCCCGGCGACCCCGGTCCTGGTGCTCGGTCTGACCAACGTGCCCGGCGCGGGTGACAACTTCCTCGTCGTGGACGAGGACCGCACCGCCCGCCAGATCGCCGAGAAGCGCGCCGCCCGCGAGCGGAACGCGGCCTTCGCCAAGCGCACCCGCCGGGTCTCCCTGGAGGACCTGGACAAGGTGCTCAAGGCCGGTCAGGTCCAGCAGCTCAACCTCATCATCAAGGGCGACGCGTCCGGTTCGGTGGAGGCTCTCGAGTCCTCGCTGCTCCAGCTCGACGTCGGCGAAGAGGTGGACCTGCGGGTGCTGCACCGCGGTGTGGGTGCGGTCACCGAGACCGACATCGACCTGGCGACGGGCTCCGACGCCATCGTCATCGGCTTCAACGTGCGCGCCGACGGGCGTGCCACGCAGATGGCCGAGCGCGAGGGCGTGGACGTCCGCTACTACTCGGTCATCTACCAGGTGATCGAGGAGATCGAGGCGGCCCTGAAGGGCATGCTCAAGCCGGAGTACGAAGAGGTCGAGCTCGGTACGGCGGAGATCCGCGAGGTCTTCCGCTCGTCCAAGCTGGGCAACATCGCGGGTGTGCTCATCCGCTCCGGCGAGGTCAAGCGGAACACCAAGGCCCGTCTCGTCCGCGACGGCAAGGTCATCGCGGAGAACCTCAACATCGAGGGCCTGCGCCGCTTCAAGGACGACGTCACCGAGATTCGGGAAGGCTTCGAGGGCGGTATCAACCTCGGCAGCTACAACGACATCAAGATCGACGACGTCATCGCGACGTACGAGATGCGCGAGAAGCCGCGCGGCTGACAAGCGGCGGCGGCCGGGGCCGATCGGCGGAGGAATTTCCGTCGATCGGCCCCGGCCCTTGCGTGTACGGTGCGAGAAGCCCGCAATCACAAAGGCCCCACGGGTGGCTTGACCCGGACCGCATGTATGTAGGGACGTTGTCCTTTGACCTGCTTCTCGGCGACGTACGGTCGTTGAAGGAGAAGCGCTCCGTCGTCCGCCCGATCGTCGCCGAGCTGCACCGCAAATTCGCGGTGAGCGTGGCGGAGGTCGGCGACCAGGACCTCTACCGCAGGGCCCAGATCGCCCTGGCGATGGTCTCCGGGGACCCGGGCCACCTCGCGGAGGTGCTCGACCGCTGCGAGCGGCTGGTGGCGGCGCGGCCGGAGGTGGAGCTGCTGTCCGTGCGACGGCGGTTCCACGGTGGCGATGATGAATGAGGGGGCCGGACCGGCGGTCGCAAGCCGCCGGTGGCCATCGATGACCGACGCGAGAACTGACGCGAAGAACTGACGCGAAGAAGAGAGAAGAAGACGCATGACCGACACCGCGCGGGCACGCAAGCTGGCGGACCGCATCCGGGTCGTGGTCGCGGAGACCCTGCAGCGGCGGATCAAGGACCCGCGGCTGGGCTATGTGACCATCACGGACACCCGGATCACCGGTGATCTGCGGGAGGCGACCGTCTTCTACACGGTCTTCGGCGACGACGAGGAGCGGGCGGCCTCCGCCGCGGCCCTGGAGAGCGCCAAGGGCGTGCTGCGGTCGGAGGTCGGGCGCCAGACGGGGGTGCGCTTCACCCCGACCCTGACGTTCGTCCCGGACGCGCTCCCGGAGAACGCCCGCACCATCGACGATCTGCTCGCCAAGGCCAGGGAGGCGGACGCCCAGGTGCGCGAGGCGTCCTCGGGCGCCGCTTACGCGGGCGAGGCCGATCCGTACCGCAAGCCCGGCCAGGAGGACGACGAGGAGCCCGGCGGCACGGACGGCAAGGGTTCAGCGGACGCATGACACGCAAGGGCAGGGCCGGTTCCGGGGCACCGGACGGCCTGGTGATCGTGGACAAACCGGCCGGTTTCACCTCGCACGACGTCGTCGCCAAGCTGCGCCGCTTCGCCGGCACCCGGCGGGTCGGCCACGCCGGGACGCTGGATCCGATGGCCACGGGCGTGCTCGTGGTCGGCGTGGAGAAGGCCACCCGGCTGCTGGGTCATCTGGCGCTGACGGAGAAGGAGTACCGGGCCACCATCCGGCTCGGGCAGACCACGGTCACCGATGACGCGGAGGGCGAGATCACCGCCTCCGACGGCGCCGCCGGGGTCGACCCGGGCGCCGTCCGGGCCGGGATCGAGGAGCTGACCGGGGACATCCAGCAGGTGCCGTCGAAGGTCAGCGCCATCAAGATCGACGGCAAGCGCTCCTACGCACGGGCGCGGGAGGGCGAGGAGTTCGCGATCCCGGCGCGGCCGGTGACCGTCTCCTCCTTCGTCCTCCACGACCGCCGCGAGGCCAAGGCGGAGGACGGCACCACCGTCCTCGACCTGGACGTCACGGTGGTGTGCTCCTCCGGCACCTACATCCGGGCCCTGGCGCGCGACCTGGGCGCCGGACTCGGTGTGGGCGGCCATCTCACGGCCCTGCGCCGGACCCGGGTCGGTCCGTACGGGCTGGAGGCGGCCAGGACGCTGGAGCGGCTGGAGGAGTCGCTGGAGATCCTGCCCATCGCGGAGGCGGCGGCCGCCGCGTTCCCGCGCTGGGACGTGGACGAGCGTCAGGCCCGGCTGCTGGGCAATGGGGTGCGGATCGAGATGCCGTCGGGGGAGACGGGGTCGGGGCCAGGACCAGGGCCGGGGCCGGGGCCGGGGCCGGTCGCGGTCTTCGGGCCGGAGGGGCGCTTTCTGGCCCTGGTGGAGGAGTCGAAGGGCAAGGCGAAGAGCCTGGCCGTCTTCGTATGACGCCGTTGCCGCGGTCGGAGCCGTCGGAGCCCCGGCCCGGCCGACGCGGCGCCGGTGTGTCGTTGCCGACTCCGGGCCGCGTTGCACGCGCCGGGACCGGCCGCCTACCGTGGCTTTCCGGCCGGTCCGGGTGCTCGAGGCGGCCACCGATGCGAGGCGGGCGCCCGGGGCATGGCAGTCTTAGACCTGCGAAGTCGACAGACAAAGGTTCGGGCGAGGAGCGGGCAAAGTGCAGCGCTGGCGTGGCTTGGAGGACATCCCCGAGGACTGGGGGCGCAGCGTCGTCACCATCGGTTCCTACGACGGGGTGCACCGAGGACACCAGCTGATCATCGGCCGTGCCGTGGCACGGGCGCGTGAGCTGGGCGTACCGGCGGTCGTGGTCACCTTCGACCCGCATCCGAGCGAGGTCGTGCGGCCCGGCAGCCATCCACCGCTGCTGGCCACGCACCAGCGGCGCGCGGAGCTGATGGCCGGGCTGGGCGTGGACGCGGTGCTGATCCTGCCGTTCACGGCGGAGTTCTCGCGGCTCACCCCCGCCGACTTCGTGGTGAAGGTGCTGGTGGACAAGTTGCACGCCCGGGTCGTGGTGGAGGGCCCCAACTTCCGCTTCGGCCACAAGGCTGCCGGGAACGTGGCGTTCCTGCGCGAGCTCGGCACCACTTACGACTACGAGGTCGAGGTCATCGACCTGTACGAGCGCGGTGAGGCGGGCGGCGGCGAGCCGTTCTCCTCCACGCTGGTGCGCCGCCTGGTCGCGGAGGGCGATGTCACGGGCGCGATGGAGGTCCTGGGCCGGCCGCACCGGGTCGAGGGCGTGGTGGTGCGCGGTGCGCAGCGCGGCCGTGAACTGGGCTTCCCGACGGCCAACCTGGAGACCCTGCCGCACACCGCGATCCCGGCCGACGGCGTCTACGCGGGCTGGCTGACGGCGCAGGGCGAGGCGATGCCCGCGGCGATCTCGGTCGGCACCAATCCGCAGTTCGACGGGACCGAGCGGACGGTCGAGGCGTATGCGATCGACCGGGTCGGACTGGATCTGTACGGACTCCATGTCGAGGTCGACTTCCTCGCCTATCTGCGGGGCCAGGAGAAGTTCGACTCGATCGAGGCGCTGCTGGAGCGCATGGCGGCCGATGTGAAGCGGGCGCGGGAGCTTGTGGAGGAGCACGGGAGCCGCTGAGGCGTACGTCGGCTGACCCGTACGGCGTCGGCTGCCCGTACGGGTGTCGCTGAGGGCGTACGGGAGTCGCTGAAGGCGTACGGCGGGCGCCACGCGCTGTGCGGTGCGGCTGTGCGCTGTGCGGTGCGGCTACGCGCTGTGCGGTGCCGCTGTGCGCCGGGCGCCCTGCGCCGCGTGGTGAACGGGAGAACGCGAATGCGCCCCGTGGACCGGAGCACCGGCCCACGGGGCGCATTCGCCTGTTCGCGCGCTACTGCTGCGGGGGCTGCTGCCAGGGCTGCTCCGGTTGCCCGGACTGGCCAGGCTGGGGCTGCCCCGGCTGGGCCTGCTGCCACGGCTGGCCGGGCTGCGGCTGCTGCCCCTGCTCGTAGGACTGCTGCCAGCCCTGCTGGCCGCCTTGCTGCGGGTACCCGGGGTACTGCGGCTGCTGGCCCTGCTGAGGCGCGTAGGCGCCCGGGTAGGGCTGCTGGGCCTGTCCGGGCATCGGCGGGGCCACCTGCGGCGGCTGGGCCGCTCCGTCGCCCGTCCACAGTCCCTGCTCCTGCTGGGCGCGGGTGAAGTCCTCCGCGACCATGACCGAGAGGTTGAAGTACGCCTCACGGGTCTTGGGCCGCATCATGTCCAGGTCCACCTCGGCGCCCGCCGACAGATGCTCGTCGAACGGCACGACGATCACCCCGCGGCAGCGGGTCTCGAAGTGGGACACGATGTCCTCGACCTTGATCATCTTGCCGGTCTCCCGGACCCCGGAGATCACCGTGATGCTCCGCGAGACCAGATCCGCGTAGCCGTGCGCGGACAGCCAGTCCAGGGTGGTGCTGGCGCTGCTCGCGCCGTCCACCGAGGGCGTGGAGATGATGATCAGCTGGTCGGCGAGGTCGAGGACGCCGCGCATGGCGCTGTAGAGCAGGCCCGTGCCCGAGTCGGTGAGGATGATCGGGTACTGCTTGCCCAGGACGTCGATGACGCGGCGGTAGTCGTCGTCGTTGAACGTCGTCGAGACCGCCGGGTCCACGTCGTTGGCGAGGATCTCCAGCCCCGACGGCGCCTGTGAGGTGAACCGCCGGATGTCCATGTAGCTGTTGAGGTACGGGATCGCCGTGACCAGGTCGCGAATGGTCGCACCGGTCTCCCGGCGGACCCGTCGGCCGAGGGTGCCGGCGTCCGGGTTGGCGTCGATCGCGATGACCTTGTCCTGGCGCTCGATGGCCAGGGTCGCCCCGAGGGCGGTGGTCGTCGTGGTCTTGCCGACACCGCCCTTGAGGCTGATCACCGCGATGCGGTAGCAGGAGAGCACCGGCGTGCGGATCAGCTCCAGCCTGCGCTGCCGCTCCGCCTCCTCCTTCTTGCCGCCGAGCTTGAAGCGGGAAGGGCCGGGGGTGTTCTTCTTCGGCTTCTGCTTGCCCTTGATCAGCCGGTCCGAGGAGAGCTCGACCGCGGCGGTGTACCCGAGCGGCGCCCCCGCGCCTCCGGCCTGGCGCCGCTGGTCGGGCGTCACGGTCGGCCAGCCGCCGGTACGGGGGTCGGCCGGGGCCGCCGGGGCGGCTTGGGCGTCCGGGCGCGGGTAGCCGTACCCGTCATACGGCTGTGGGTGCGCCGGCTGCCCCGGCACGGGTCCGGGAACGCCGTCGCCGGGCTGCGGGAAGCCGTACCCACTCTGCGCGCCCGGACCCTGCTGCCCGGGGAACTGCTGACCCTGACCCTGGGGGCCATGCGGCGGCTGCCCCTGGACGGGGCCGTTCGGCGCGTACGGACCGGGCTGACCGGGCTGGCCCGGGTACATCGGCTGTCCGGGCTGTCCGGGGTGCTCGGCCTGCCCCGGCTGGGGCGTGGGGTAGGGCTGTGCGGGGGGCTGCTGGTACGGGCCCTGGCCCTGCTGGTCCGGGGCGGGCGGCTGCGGGAAGCCGTAGCCGCCCGGGACGGGCGTCGGCCCCTGGCCCTGTCCCGGACCGCCCGGACCGGGCGTGGGCTGGGCCCCCGGGGGCGGGTAGCCGTAGTGGGGCCCCTGCGGAGCCGGGGCGCCTTGCGGACCGGGACCCGGCATGCCCGGGCCGGGCTGCTGGTAACCGCCCTGCGGGCCGGGCACGTTGCCCGTCGGGGGCTGCGCCCCCGGGGCCTGATGCGGCAGTGGGGCCGGACCGGGCTGGCCGGGGATCGCACCCGGAACGCCCTCACCGGGACGCGGAAAGCCGTATCCGCCCTGTGGCCCCGGCCCCTGCCCGGCGGCGGGCTGCCCGGGCTGACCGTGTGTCTGGGGCGGGGGAGGTGCCCAGGAGGTGTCCTGCGGCGGGAGCGGCACTCCGGCACCGGGTGTGGCGGGCCCGTCCGTACGCTGCTCCGGAACCGGAGCGGGACCCGGAGCCGGCGGGGCGTCCTCGGGCGCCGCGGGCTGGAAGTCCGGCGGCAGGGGCGGCAGCCCCGCCTGCGGTACGGGCGGCGGGGCCCAGCTGGTGGCGGGCTGCTCGGGCGTCGGCGCGCTCGGCGGCACGGCGTCCTCGGGAACGGCGTCCTCGGGAACCGCGTCCTGAGGCTCGGCGACGCTCGCCTGCCTCAGCTCCTCCATCTCACGCCGCAGCGCGGCCGTGGAGAAGCGCAGCGTGCCCTCGCTGTGCACGCTGTCGTCGGTACGGTCGTCCGAGTCCGAGGAGCCGGAATCGCCGTCCGGCCCGGGACCCGACGCAAACCCAGCCCCAGACCCAGTCCCAGACCCGGAATCGAGGCCGGAAGGAAAACCGGAACTGGAATCGGAGCCGGATGGAGAACCGGAACCGGAATCAGCGACCCCGGCGCCGGAGCCCGAAGGAGAACCGGAACCGGAATCAGCGACCCCGGCGCCGGAGTCCTCACTCCGCCTCTCGGCGATCTCGCGCCGCAGCGAGGCGGTGGAGAACCGCACGGTGGAGGGGCTGCCCAGATCGCCGTTCTCGCCCTCGTCGGAGCCCGCCTCGGAGGCGTACTCCGAGTCCGGCCGGAAGGCGTCGCCGTCCTGCGGAGCAGCGGCGGGCGCCAGCGTGAAGTCGTCATCGACGGGAGCGGAAGCGGAAGAGGAAGCCGCCGCAGAATCCTCGGCCTCGACATCGGCAGCCGGAGCCGAAGACTCGTAGGAGCTCTCGGGCTCAGCACTGTCCGAAACGCCGCCGCCCGCAACGCTGTCACCCGCGGGCGCGGCATCAATCGAATCCGACCCAGAGTCAGACAAAGACGACATACGAATGCCCGAGTCGGACTCTCTGCTCTCCGGTTCCGACCGTGGCTCGTCCCCCCTCTGCCCGGGGACCTCCTGCACCTCGGAGGCGTCCGACGCGACATCGGAGGAGGGCGCCGGGGCCGGCGGCGGCCAGGCACCCGGAAAACCGCTCGGCTCCGGCACCCCCGGCACGGGCACCGGATTGCCGGTGGGCGGCGGAGGCGGCGGACCCGGCATCCCCGCACCGGCACCCGTCCCGGCTCCTCCGGAACCGCCGGTCGGCGTGGGGGCCGTGGAGGACGGTGAGGACGACGACGAAGCGTTCTGCGTGTACCAGGCGGGTGGGGTGTAGTCGATGGTGAACTCGCCCGTGTGCTCGGTCTCCGCGTCGGACCGATCATCGCCGGGTGGGTTTCCGCCCGTGCGGATCTCGTCCCGATCGCTGCTCACAATGCCTCCTGGTGTGGTCGAACACCCTTGAAATTCTTGGCGAGGCCGATCTGTTGCCGATCGCTACTGTCGTCCGACCGTTCGGCTTTCCCCTTTTGTGACGCCGGCGACCCCTGAACGGGCGCTCCACCGGGTACCCCAAGACTAATCACCATGACCGCCGCGAGGGCAGGCCCATCCGCGCACTCGAGGCTGTCCGAGACCTCACCGTGCCTT
Source organism: Streptomyces endocoffeicus (assembly GCF_016741935.1). GTDB lineage: Bacteria > Actinomycetota > Actinomycetes > Streptomycetales > Streptomycetaceae > Streptomyces > Streptomyces endocoffeicus. Next base: position 18,353 of record NZ_JAERRG010000043.1, read on the forward strand.
ACGGCGGTACGTACCCGGCAACCGCGGGGAGAAGTCCAAGCGTCCGGTGGTACAAAGAATCCCCGCTCGAATGCCGTTGCACAGTGGGACCTGCGACCATGTCACCCCTTTCCGGCCGGCGCCGCCGACCGGATCGCGGCGCCGACCGGTCGGTGGACTCGTGTGAGAGGTAGGCGCAGATGCCGCAGCCGCCCCAGCCACCCAACCAGCCGCCCTCCGGCGGCTTCGGCCCGCCGCCCCCAGAGCCTCAGGAGCCCCCGGAACCCCAGGAGCGCGGCCAGGGCGGCTTCGGCCCGCCGCGGAGACCTCCGACACCACCCACGCCGCCCACCACGCCTCCCACCGCGCCCCAGAGGCCCCCGTCAGCTCCGTCGACGGGCCACACTCCGCCCCAGATATGGGACACCGGCGCCCTCCCGTCGAGCCCGCCCCCACCACCGCCCGGCGCGCCCCCGGGCCCGGACCCGTCGAACCCGTACACCCAGAACCCGTACGCGCGCCAGCCGGAGTACGGCGGTCCGTACACCCCACCGCCCGGCGGGCCGTACGGCACGCCTCCGCCCACCGGCAGCGGCCGAGCCCCGAAGCGGAAGGCCGTCATCATCGGCGCGGCGGTGGCGGTACTGCTCGCGGCCGGTGGCGGGGTGTATGCCGCGATGGGGGGCGATGGCGGCGGTAAGAATCCCGCCGCGAGCCCCACGACGACCACCCCGAGCCACCCCAGGACACAGGGCCCGACGCCCGAGCCGACGACCGGTGACGGCGACAGCACCGGCGGCCGCGGCAGCGGCGAAAGCGATCCCAACGACCAGCGCCGGGCGGGCGAGGCCAAGGTCCTCTACCGGAAGCCCGCGCCCGAGGTCAGCAAGAGCAACCTCGAAGTGCCCGGCTTCTGGGCGATGAAGGGCTATGTCGTCAAGACGGTCGAGAACAAGATCGTCGCGTACAAGGACGAAGGGGGCAGCAAATGGACCCTCTCACTCCCCAAGGCGGTCTGCGCCGCTCCCAGCTCCACGACCGACGGCAAGGTCATGGTCGCCTACGAAGGCCATGGGAAGGACTCCTGCAACCAACTCGCCCTGATCGACCTCAACAAGGGCGTCAAGCTCTGGGACCACCCCGCCCCCGAGAGTGGCGCCATGGGCGGCGGCTACACGAACGTGGGCATGGCGCAGAGCGGCAATCTCGTCGGCATGGCCTGGTTCGGCGGCTCCGCCGTCATCAAGGTCAGCGACGGCAGGGAAGTCTCACCCGAAAAGCCGAGTGCGGGCTGCTCCATTGACGGCTACGGGGGCGGCAAGGTCCTGCTGCGCGCCTACTCCTGCACCAATGGCACCGCCAAGGTCCAGCAGCTCACCTCCAGCGGCACGATCAAGTGGACTTACACCGTCCGTAAGGGCTTCAAGGTCAGCAACATCTTCTCCAGCAGCCCCGCTGTGGTGGCCCTCATCGACCAGGACCGACGCTCCGGCGGCATCCTGGCCCTCTCGGACAAGGGCAAGGAACGCTCGACCCTCGCGCTGGGCAAGCAGTCCTACCAGCCGGAGTGCGGCACGGACATCTTCGGCACCAACATGGGCAACTGCGAGGGCGTCGCCGTCTCCGCCGACACCTTCTACCTGCCGACCGAGATGACCCAGGACCACGGCATGGGCTCGGCAAACGAGATCCACGCCTTCGACCTCACCACCGGCAAGCGGAAATGGGCGGTCAAGGTGGCCGAACGGCTCCTGCTCCCGCTGAACATGGACGGCAAGAACCTCATCGCCTACGAAAAGCCCTCATACGCCACCCCCGGCCAAATCGTCCGCATCGGCTCCAACGGCGGCAAGCCCAAAACCCTCCTGCGCCTCCCCCAAGCCACCCAAAAAGCAGAGCGCGACTTCTACTCGGCCACTCACACCTACCGCAACGGCAACTTCTACATCGCCACCAACCGCATCACCGGCACCGACACCACCGCCGAAAACCTCCTGATGGCCTTCGGCCGCTGAGCGGCGGACGAGCGGTGGGACATGACCGCGGGGGCGGACACCGACCGGTGTCCGCCCCCGCGCCCGAGCTCCTCAGCTCAGATCGAATTCGCCGTCCCTCGCGCCCAGGACGAAGGCTCGCCATTCGGCCTCCGTGTAGCGCAGCACGGTCTCGGGGTCGGTGGAATTCCGCATGGCCACCGCTCCGTTCGCCAGGTAGGCGATCTCCACCCGGTCCTCGGAGCTGCTGCCAGGTGCGCTGAGCCACTCGACATCGGAGATGTCGAGGGCGTACAGCTCTTCCTTCTCTTTGGCGTCGGCCATCGGTGGAGAATCCCTTCGGGTACCGCGGAAACAAGCCCGCCTGGTGCTTGGCTGACAGTCTCATCCACCGTGTGCGCGGCGGCAATCGAACACCGTCAGTCCATGCGGCGAGCCCCGCCCAGCAGGCCGGATTCGATATCCGTCGGATGCGTCGCCACGTAGAGCCGTGACTGACGATCACACCAAAGAGTGACCCCGTCCGGAAGCGTGGACAGTGATTCGACATCCGTGGACGGCAGCCCCATGATCCGCCCGACCTGGGCGGCCTCCTCGGGGGACACCCGCTGGACGCCCACCAGGTCCGCGTTCTCCATGAGCCGGGGGGCGACCGGGCTCAGGTAGGGCAGAAGCGTCAGCACGGACTGCCACGGCGCCGAAGTAACCCGCCCGCGCGGCGGTCGCATGCCCGCGTCACGGATCACCAGGACGGGGCTGCCGATCGACGGCCCCTGCGGTGGCACACGTCCCACATCGTGGAGCGTCATGCTCTGGTACCCGCCGTTCGCGGCCTGCGCCAATGACGCCCACATCTGCTGACGGCCGGTCTCCACGGTGACCCGGGCACCCGTGGCCACCGCTCGCAACCCGATCACCTGCGCCGTCCACAGCCCGCCGACCAGGACCACGTTGAAGGGCGTGGGACGGTGCAGGCCCAGCACGGCGGGTTGGTCCCGCGCGCCGACACCGATCACCACCCCGTCGTCGCCGATCGGCAGCGCCAGCGCGTCGAACTGCTCCGGGGGGAGCTCATGCCGCTGACGCCGGGGTCCGATCAGCCCGAATCCCCGTCGAGTCCTGCGCGGGGCGGGAGCCACGGGCTCGTCCGGCTGACCGGGCGTATGGCCAGGCGCGGAGGCCGGGGCGTAAGAAGGGCCGCCCGAGACGGTCGTCGGCATGGCCATCAGCGGGTCCCTCCCAGGGGCAGAGTGGCGAGTACGCCGGGTACCTGCTCGCGGTCCAGCCGTGCGAGCCCCACCCGCACCCCACGGGCGGTGCGCTGGAGCTCTCGTCTCATCGCGACCAGGTCGTCCGCGCTATGCCCCGTGATCCGCACATGCCCGCTCACCGTGGGCGCGGGCCGGCCGCTCTGCGTCCCGCCCCGTCGCAGGGTGAGGCTGAGCGTGGTCGCGAGTGCGGGCAGTGAGGTCAGCAGCGCGCCCAATTGGGGAAGGGGCGTGGCTCCCGGTCCCAACTGTGGCCACCTGCTGATCCAGTAGGTGGTGTGCCACCGGTCGTCGCAGCGCCAGGCCCGTGTGCTCTCGACCGTGCGTCGGCTGAGCGTGTTGGTCTGCCGGGCCTGCGCCGTCGCCCTCGGGTTGACGCTCGCGGCGGTGGCGATCGCCGCCGTCACGCCTTCTTCCGGCAGGAGTGTCACGCCGAAGCCCGCTCCCTGCAGCCTGCTCGACAGCTGATCCGCCGCCCGCAGCACACACCGCTGCGCGCCCTCGAGGCCTCCGCCCCGGGCCGCGACGGCCTCCGGGCAGAGCTCCGGGTCGAACTTCAACGCCACCCACGTCAGACGGACCGCGGGCGCGCCGGTCTGCTCCTGAAGCGGCCCGTAGTTGCGCACGGGCACCGTCTGCGCCGACAGATGGGGCGCGGGCGCCGGCAACGCATGCTGCACCACCTGGACGGACTCCAGCAGGATTCCGTCGACGTCCATGGCGTCGCGCAGCAGCGAAAGCGGCAGCGGACGCTGCGTACGGTGCGGGCGCAGCGGTGAGTCCGTGGCGTCCACCTGCAGGATCGCGGTCAGAAAGGTGCCGTCGCCCACCAAGCCGACCATGCGCCGCTCGCGATCGGTGAACGTATAGGTGCGCAGGGCCGGTTCGCACTCCAGGGCGGGCGTGAAACCGGGGTCCGCGCCCGCGTCGAGCGGCTTCGCCGCCTGCCGCTGGCGCCTGCGCAGCGCGAGCGCGGTGCTCAGCCACTCCGGTATCGGCTGCTGATGACGGGTGACCACGGCCAGCAGAACCAGGACGACACCCACGACTCCGGCGGGCACCAGCAGAAATTTGTTGACGACCCCTGCTGCCACCACGATCGCCGCGGCCACCTCGATCAGCACGAACTGCTGCAGCCGCAGCGGGCCGATGCTGCCGGGCCGGGACGCCGTGCGAGGGGTTGCCGCGGCGATGGGGGCCGCTGTCGGGGGCGCGTCAGCGGGCGCGGGCGGACGGGGTCCGCTCGGTGCTCTTCGGCCGGACGCGCTCCTCGCGGTACGTGCGCGCGTTGCGGCAGCCATCCCCGTCAGCCCCCTCATGTCCGAAACCGGCCCGAACGGCCCGGTCGTCCTCGCCCCCGGTGTGCGTCCCCGGGCGGCATGAGCCAGTTCACTACCGGCATAGTAGAGGGTCGGTACGACACCAGGACCGAGGGCAGGCCACCTGACTACCGAGGCCGAAAAGCGGGGAGAAGCGGCTAAAAATGGCATCACGGCGGGACGAACTCAACGCCTATATCTATGCGAAGAAGCGGACAGTCGCCGCCTTTTTGCAACCCACGCCGAGCGGCACGGAGGAGGGTGCGCCGCGTCCGCTGCGCGCGGTCCTTCCCGGAGTCGTCGTCGGGGCCCTGATCCTCGCCGGTTTCGGCGCCTGGGGCATGTTCAAGCCCGTCGCCCCCAAGGGGTGGGACACGCCGGAATCGCATGTGATCGTCGGCAGTGACTCCACCACTCGGTACGTCATCCTCAAGACCGGTGGCAAGCCCCAACTCCACCCCGTGCTGAACCTGGCCTCCGCCAAGCTCCTTCTCGACCCCGAGAAGTCCAGCGTCATCAAGGTGAAGGAGTCGGAGCTGGACGACGGCCACATCCCGCGTGGCCCCACGATCGGCATTCCCTACGCACCGGACCGCATCCCCAGCGCGGACGAGGCGAAGAAGCGCATGACATGGGCGGTCTGTGAACAGCCGGGCGGCAATGGGAACACCACCCAGAAGGCCGTCTTCCTCTTTTCCGACCGGGACCCGAAGCTCAAGAAGCTGCGCGGATCCCAGGCGCTCCACGGTGGCCAGGCCCTCTATGCGCAGGGCCAGGACGGCGCCCGCTATCTCGTCGATCCGCGGGGCGTGAAGTATTTGATCGGCGGCCCGGATTGGAAGGCCAAGTCCGCCTCGGACACCAATCTTCTGCTGCGTTCGATCTTTCACGACGGCGCGAAGCCACAGCGGGTCACCAGGGACTGGCTGGCGACCTTCAGGGACGGGGCACCGATCGACTTTCCGCAGGTCCCGGGCCGGATCGGCGATGACGCCGGGGTCCCGAGCCTCGGCGAGGCGAACCGGGTCGGCATGGTACTCGAAGCGCCCACCGGAGCCGGCACCCAGAAGTATGTGGTGCTGCAGGGAAAGGTCCAGCGTGTCTCGGAGTTCGTGGCCAAGCTCCTGCTCAGGAGCAAGACCGCCATCAATGAGGCGAGTATGGCCAAGCGTGTGGCAGCCCCGTCTTTCAACCCGGACACGGAGAACGATTTCTACGGCAAGTACCATTGGCCCAGCGAAATCCCGAGCCAGGCCAATTCCGTCGATCCCGCGCTGGGCAGCGGAGCCCGGGACACCAGCTGCAGCATCTTGGACGGGGTGACCGCCAAGGGCGGTGCCAGAGTGGCCACTTGGGCGGGCAAGGACTTCCCGGCCACCATCCCGGACGGTGCTACCAGCGCCTATGTGACCCCCGGGTCGGGAGTGCTCTACCGCCAGGTGAGCGGCAAACAGATCAAGAACGGTCCGGTCTTTCTGGTGACCGACACCGGCCTTCGCTACTCGGTCCAGTCCAACAACGACAGCGATTCCGGCAAGTCGAAAATCGGCGATGAGGGCTCCGACAAGGACAAGGCCACGCAGACCCAGCAGGACGTCAACAAGGCCCAGCGCAGCCTCGGATACCAGGACGTCAACCCGATTCCGGTACCCGCGGACTGGTCGGAGTTCCTGCCCACGGGTCCACGCCTCGACGCCAACAGCGCCAAGCAGCCCCAGGGTTCATAGGACATGAGGAAGCCCGAACATATGCGGCGCACCAGCAAGCCCCTCGCCCTGTCGGCGGCGGCTGTCCTCACGGCACTGACGGCGGCGGCCGGACCGACATCGGCCTCCGCGGCGCCGGATCTGTCCCTCGCGGGCAGTGGTGAATGCACCTATCCCGCCAAACAGATAAAGGGCACCCCCTGGTCCCTCCAGCGCGTCATGCTCGACCAGCTGTGGCAGGACACCAAGGGGCTGGACTCGAAGGGCCGTCCGATCAAAGTCGCCGTCATCGACACCGGCGTCGACAACACCAATCCTCAGCTCAAGGACGCCGTCGACACCAGCAAGGGCAAGGAGGTCCGTAAGGGCGGCAAGAAAAGCCTGTCCAAGGGGAAGAAGGGCAACGGGACGGACGACTCGGTCGGCCACGGCACCAAGGTCGCCGGTATCATCGCCGCCCGCCCACACTCGGGCACGGGATTCGTCGGCATCGCTCCGAAAGCCAAGATCATCCCGATCCGGCAGAACGACGAAAAGGGCTCCGGCACCACCGACACCATGGCCACGGCCATCGACTGGGCGGTGGACGCGGGAGCCCGCGTCATCAATATCTCGCAGGACACCGTCAAGCCACTCCAGACAAACAGCACACTGCAGCAAGCCGTTGAGCGCGCACTGCAAGCGGATGTCGTCGTGGTCGCCTCCGCCGGAAACGACGGTCTCGACGGCAAGGTCAAGAAGACCTACCCGGCCGCTTACGACGGCGTCCTCGCCGTCGGCGCCTCGGACCGCAACAACGAACGCGCCCCCTTCTCCCAGTCCGGCGACTTCGTCGATGTCGCCGGTCCCGGCGTCGAAATGGTCTCCACCGTTCCCAAGGGCGGCCAATGCGTGGACAACGGCACCAGCTTCTCCGCGCCCTACGTCGCCGGCGTCGCCGCCCTGATCCGCGCCAAGCACCCGGATTGGCACCAGGACGAGGTGGTCGCCCAGATCGAGCAGACCGCCGAGCGCGCCGTCAACCACCATGACCGCTTCATCGGCTGGGGCGTCGTCGACCCCGTCCGCGCCCTCACCGACGACGAAACCCGCATCGACCACGTCACCCTGGACAAGGGTGCCGCCCACGACGTCGCGGCGCCCGACCCCGCCCCCATGCCCCTGGGCGAGACCCTTCAGGAGCGCAAGGAGCGCCTCGCGACGTACTCCGTGGGCGCCGCCGCGATCGTGGTGGCGGGCATCGCGGGCCTGGCGGCGGTTCTCAACGAACGGAGGCGTCGGCGCTCCGGCATGGCTGAGTAGAAGTACTCATGGAGGTGTATGAAGTGTCTTCTACACTGGGCTATTTGACGTAACTGTGAGTCGTGCGAGGCCGGGGAATCGGGGAGCTTATGTCGACGTTCGAGGCGGAATGGGCGCAGATGAAGCGGGAGGCGTCCGGTGACACCGGGATGAGTCTCGCGAGCGCGGACAACAAGCCCGGCTGGGCGCAAGGCGGATCGGGCGGGGTGAAGTCCAGCAAGAAGGCTTGGAGCACAGCCGGTCGCAGTGTCGGCAAGCTCCGGGGGGACATCAAGACCGCTCTGACGAAGCTGGAGGAGGAGCAGACCGGCCTGGGCGCGGGCAGCAAGAGCGGCGGCGGCATTGAGAGCGCGGCGGCTCAGCGGGAGCTCTACAACTCCTGGAAACGCTACCTGAAGGGCGTGAGCGGGAAGTGCGCGGCGATTCAGGACCGGCTTGAGAAGGCCGGGGATCACCAGTACAAGAACGACGAGGCCACCAAGGGTGCGTTCGACGGGCTGGATGCCCTGTACAAGGACACGAAGCCTGTCGGCGGCGACAGCCGGGGTCGGTGACGCGGCGGTGGATTACGCGACGCTCAAGTCTCTCAAGCCGTCGGAGTTCGAGGATGCCGCAGGCGGCTATAGGACCGTCGGCGACATGGCCAGTCAAGCCAAGGATGACGTCGAGAGTCAGATCATCGCAGGCATGCGGAAAACGGTCGATGGCCAAGCCGTTCTCGAAGGTGAGGCTGCTGAGGCCGCTGTGGTGCAGCTCCGGAAGCTGGCGACGAACTTCCACTACACCCAGGTCGAGTGCGCTCTCATCACCACCGCTCTCAATTCTCTGGCCTATGAACTCCTAGCAGCCAAGCACAAGCTCGACGCCGCTGTGGAGGACGCCGAGGCGGAGAAGTTCACGGTGGGTTCTGATGGCTCGGTGAGCTACCCGGCGGGCGGCGACAAGGCCGACGGCAAAGTGCCGGAGGGCGGCACGGTCACGGGCAGTGCCAAGGGCAAGCCGACGAACCAGCCGATCGACCCGACCGGCGACGCGAACGACGCTGCCGACGCTCTGGAGCGCCAGGCGGCGAACATCCACCCCAACCCCAACTTCGGCCGTGCGGTAGCCATCGCCAACCGCATCGCCCAAGCCGTCTACGACGCCACGCAGGCGGACGAGAAGTGGGCCCCGAAGCTACGCAAGCTGAAGGCCGATGACGATCTGCACGTTTCCCGTTACGACTGGACCGACGCCCAGAGCGACACGAGCGGTGTCCGCAGCGGAGCGAAAGATTACCTAGACGACATCAAGCATCCGCCCAAGGACGGCAGTCCGAAGGACAATGCGAAGTGGTGGAAGGGTCTTTCCGACCAGGAGAAGGCCGACTATGCCGCCATGTACCCGGCTGGCCTCGGCAAACTTGATGGTATTCCCGCGGATGTCCGTGACGAAGCGAACCGTATTGACCTGGCGGAAAAGCGAGCCGACTACCAGATCCGGCTTGATGCTATTCCAAAGGAACCCACGAAATTCAGGGATCTCGGTCCCAATACTACGGCGTACACCCAGGAGTGGCTCGACTGGCACCATAAGTACGAAGGCGAGAAGAAACGCCTGGAAGGCGCCCTGAAGGGCATGGCCGCCATTGAGGATCGATTTGATCAGACCGGTCGGAATGGATTGCCGGAGGCATACCTGCTCGGTTTCAGCCCCGAAGGTCGAGGGCGTGCGATTGTCGCCAACGGCAATCCGGACACGGCCGACCACACTGCCGTCTATGTCCCTGGCACAACCTCGAACCTCAGTAAAATTCACGGGGATGTCAACCGCATGACCAACTTGTGGCATGCATCCGAACCGCTGGCGCCGGGGCAAAAGGTCTCGACCATCACCTGGCTCGGCTACGACGCGCCGCAGAACATTGTCACGGACGCCACTCGCCCCGGGTACGCCAATACTGGCGCACCCGCGTTCAACCAGTTCGTCGATGGCTTGAACGCGTCAAGTGAGTCGGGGACGGACAGCCATGTCACCGCGATAGGCCATTCCTATGGCTCCACCCTCATCGGTTCCGCAGCACGTCAGGGCGACCTGAACGCGGACGACATCATCTTTGCGGGAAGCCCGGGTGTCCAGGTCGGCAGTGCAGAGGATCTGGATGTACCCAAGGGGCATGTCTGGAACGAGTACGCTGACGGAGATCCAGTGCCTGAACTCGGCCGTGCATTCCACGGTGGTGACAAGAGCGGTCGCTTCTGGCACGACGCGGACATGCCCATCATTCCCGCTGATGCCGAATTCGGGGCGCATCAGATGACCACCGACACTGAAGGGCACAGTGGCTATTGGGATTACGACTTGGATGACGAAGACAGCTCGCAAAGTCTACTCAACCAGGCCAACGTGGTGGTGGGGCGACATGACAAGGTGCAAATCAGTGACTAGCTCCGCACGTAGCCGAATGGGTATCCTTTCGCCCTTCGGTATTATCATGTCTCTGGCGGCGGTAGTTGCATTGGCAGGGTGCTCGGGAATGAGTGACAAGAAGAAGGATGAGCTGGGCTACACGCCGAAGACACGAAAGGTTGCTGACGCGGAGGAAGAAGCGGCTGGTCTTTCCAGTGCAATCTTTGATGTGATTGACTTGCGCGCGAAGACGAGTAAGTCGGGGCCATCGGTTGCCCGTTGTGGTGGCAAGGATGAGGTAAAGTTCTACAAGATCAACCATGCTTGGTCTCTGTGGGGCGTGCCGGTCAAGGACATGAAGCAGGCAATGTCGAGGCTCAAGGAAGATCTCCCGCAGAAGGGTTGGAAGATCATCAAATACGGGCCGGACAAGAGCCCGAGTAAAAGCCCTGAGCTCATCGCCGATTCCACGAAGAAGCAGTACTCGGTCAGCATCCATCTCTACGACGAGAGTGATAAGACCGGGTCCAAAGCGCCCAAGTCCTTGATCTATGTGCTTCTGACCTCGGCCTGCTTCCAGGTCCCCGACGGTCACACCGTGGACGAGTACTGACCCATACGACTTGAGGCAGAGGCTCCGCTCCGGTCCACCTCCCACCGTGCACAGCCGTACCGTGCCGGGCCGCCTGGTCTGGGGCCGTCAGGCAGCACAGCTGTGCCGTCATCCTGCGAAATAGGTATGCGTACTCATGTGCGCCTGTGGTGAAGTCGTTAGTGTCATCAGATGTGACGTGTGCCTCGTATGCGTCGTTTGGGGGCGGGGGTCGTTACTGAACTGTCGACGACCCACAGCTACGGGGCAGTTGGGGTGTCCAACGCTGATGGATAGAGTGGCTTAGGACATCGTTGGTGTCATACGGGGAGGGACAGCGTGAGGCCCATAGAGCCGGGGTCTGAGCCACAGACGCCGTTCGGCAAGAAGCTCGTCAAGGAAGCCGAGACGCTTGCCAAGTTCAAGAAGCGCCTGGACAAGGTCCTGACCGACCTTGATAAGTCCCCGGCATCGCGCAAGACGATCTCGCAACAGTCCATCACCCGGGACGCGTACGGCTCGGGCACCGGGTTCACCTCCGCTGACGACCTGGCCAACCTCTATGAGAAGGTCCATGCGCGGTTGGAGACCCTGTCCAAGTCCTTCGGCGACCAGATCGAGGCCATGGGCCTCATGGCGATCGTCGCCGAGCGCGGCTACGACGGCATGGACGCCGAGCAGGCCCGTCGAATGCGGGAGATCCAGACACGTACGCGGAAGTACTACCGCGAGCCCGAGAAGCACGCGGGTCAGAGTGGGAATCACGGCGGCAAAGAGGTCGGGGGCGACGCGCTGTGAGGGGGAGAGGGTAGATGGCCGGAGGGAAGTTCGAGGATCGGTCGCACGACGAGCTTTACAACATGGTCGCGACCGCGAAGCCGGGCGCGCTGACCGACGTCGGGGCCGCTTTGACGGCTGCCTTCGACGACATCAGCGCCATCGCGGAGGAACTCAAGGCACACGCTGAGCGGGTGCACTGGGAGGGCGAGGGCGCCGACGCCTTCCGCGAGTGGGGTCGTGAGGTGGCAAAGCAGACCCACAAGATGGCCGACTACACCCTGCTCGTCGGCGTGCATATGACTGCTGCGGGCCAAGGCCTGACCGAGGTCAAGGCGGCGATGCCGGCCCCGACGGCGGCCGATGACAAGAAGCACAAGAGTGACGCTGAGAAGGTGGTCGCGGACAAGCACCATCTGGAAGCGCTCCAGCAGATGGACAAGCTGGACTCGTACTACGAGACGGCGCATACCGAGATCAATGATCTTGAGGAGCCGAACTTTCCGCCCTTGCCGTCTGAGTTCGGGAACTACTTCGAAGGCAATCCAGGGCCATCGGGTGCATCGCCGTCTGCGAACGGAAACGCAGGTGGACAAAGCCCAGCTTCCGCTGCGCCGTTCGCAGCTCGCTCTCATTCCACTGGTGGGCCGGACCTCGTCCAGCACCCAGGAGTGGCCTCCACAGGACACGGCAACTTGGGCGTGGAGGGGCTGCCGGATGTTGTGCCAGATGCCAGGACGAGCATTGACTCCACGAACACGCTACCCTCGCCTGACGTCATCGACCCAAGCAAGCTTCCTGCTTCGCCACCGCAGGATGCGCCCGAGCGGCACGTGAATCCTGTGGTGCCAAACGGACCCAGGCCGCTCCTGCCAAGCGCCCCGCCGCCCATGCGCGGTGGGGGTAATCCCGTACGAGAGCCCCTCCCTCCCTACCAAGGCGCTGCAAAGCAGCCTCGGCCGACGGGCCTTCCTCGAACCGGGTTGCCTGACGGTATTCACGGCGGGCAACAGGCTCGCCCACCGGGGCAAACCAACACTCCGCGGATTCCCCGAGGCAGGGTTATCGGAGAAGAACAAGGGCTCATGAGGCGTGGGCCGATGGGGCCCGCCACGCACGGCTTCAAAGGCACGCCTCCGCCCGCGAACGGCGGGCCGGGCCGACGGCTCGCCTCAGAGCCGGGTGGGACCGTGGACAGTCCACGAGGACCGAACAACGCGAATGGACAGCGTTTGCCGAAGGGCACGGTCGTCGGAGACGAACACGGCATCCCGCCCAGGCGTGGTCCCCTGGGCGCGAGCGGTGTGTCCGCCGAGGGGGGTGCGCACGCGCCCGGGAGCGGTGGTGGCCAGGGTCGGCGGCTCGCATCGGAGTCGGGAGGTCCCGTCAGCGGTACGCGTTCTGGACGCGGAACGCAGTCCGAATTCACCCCAGGGGGATCCGGGCTTGTGCGGGGTAACCAGGAGGAGCCTGAGCCGATGCCGCGGTCTGGCAGGACAGCCCCGAACGGCTCGGAACCCTCCGGCTCCAGGCCCGATTACCTTCAGGAAGACGAAGAGAGCTGGTCGGGTGGACGGCGGGACACGGTCCCGCCGGTCATCGATTAGATCGACAGATCCCTGTGCAATGCCGAGGAGAGCACTCACCTATGCCATTTCAGAAGTACGGAGCGCGGCGGCGCTCCCTGTCGGCTCTGGCGACCCTCGGAGCCGGCCTCATGGCGGTGGGTGGTATCGCGCCCGCAGCAGCTGCACAGGACATCAGCTCTCAGCAGTGGTACCTGAAGGACATGCAGGCCGACGACATGTGGAAGGTGAGTAAGGGTAAGGGGGTCACCGTCGCCGTCATCGACACGGGTGTTAAGGCGTTGCCAGAGCTACAGGGGCAAGTGCTCGAAGGCGCGGATATGTCGCATAACCCGACGGGCGCACATAAAGACGCGGATGGTCACGGAACAAACATCGCCGCTCTGATCGCTGGCACGGGAGCTGGCGGTGGTATCCAAGGACTGGCTCCTGAGGCCAAGATCCTTCCTGTAAAGGATGTGCTGGACGCGCGGGTCGATTCTGCGGATGGGAACGTGGGCAGGGCCATTCGGTACGCGGCGGACCATGGGGCACAAGTCATCAATGTCTCGCAAGGGTCAGACGCTGTAAGCAGTCAGCTCCCTCGGACGCTCTCAGCTGTCAAATATGCCATCAAAAAAGGCAGCCTCATTTTCGCTTCTGTAGGAAATGCCGGCGACAAGGCCAATGAAGTGGCCTATCCAGCTGGATTTCCAGGTGTTGTGGGTGTGGGTGCGATCGACCGTGAAGGCAAGGCAACGAAGTGGTCGAACTCGGGTGATCAGGTAGGAATGGTCGCAATCGGGGATGAGATCCCCATACGCTGCGGGAACAATGTCTGCACGTCTCGTGGCACTAGCCAAGCCACCGCCATCACCTCCGCCTCCGCCGCCCTGATCTGGTCCAAGCACCCCAAGTGGACCAACAATCAAGTCCTCCGCGTCATGATGCAGACCGCCGCGAAGCCCAAGACCGGTGACATCCCGAGCAGTTACCTCGGGTATGGCTCGGTTCGGCCTCGCAAGGTGCTCCTCGATGGCGAAGGGGATCCGGGGCCGGCGAACACAAATCCGTTGCTCGCTCGTGAGGGAGCGACGAAACCAAAGCCTTCCGAGTCGGCGTCTAAGCCGGCGGGGGATGCTTCACAGCCCCCCGCATCGGATGAGCAAGCCGCTAAGAAACCCGCAGCGGAGGCCAAAGCGAGCGACGACAGCGGTAATACGACGCTCTGGGTCGCCTTGGGTGCGGGTGTTGTCGTGGTCGTCGGGGCCGTGGTCGCCTTCACCGTCGTGCGGCGCCGTGGCGGAACGATGGCCAGGCCGTAACCAGCACCAGCACGAGCACCAACTACAGCTATACGCTTCCTGCCATGTCGGGTAGGGAACTCCACAGAGTGGTGAGCTGACGAAAGAATCCCCAGCTCGGCTCACCAACACATCATGGGGGAAGGTGGAAAGATGTCGGGCTCGCAGCGGATAAGCGACGCACATTTCAAGAAGTTCGAGGGTGACCTCGGTCGCGTCAGCGAGGACCTCTCGCAGAACCTGCGCACGCTGATCAACGCCATCGACACGGTGGAGGCGGCGTGGACCGGTCAGGGCGGAAGCGCATTCCGGAGGGCGCAGATGAGCCTCAATGAGGATCACGAGGCCCTGCGTCAGCTGATCGTCAACATCCACGAGGCGGTGCAGCTCACGCACCGTTCCGGTGGTGCCAACGACACCGAGATCGCATCGCAGCTCCGCAGCGTTGACGTCAATGGCAGCGCGGCGGGCGGGCAGCTCGGCAGTGGTGCGGATGGCCTGGCCCACAGCAAGGTCGACCAGTTCTAGTCGGCTGAGGGCGCCGTCGCGGAAGGTCTTTGCGAGGGCAGACCCTTACGGCAGTAACGATCGACAACCATCAAGACACTACGAGGGGTGGAGCATAAGTGTCCGGTGACGGGATGGACATCAAGGTCACATACAACTCGCTCGAGGACACCGCCGGTGACCTCGAGCGCGGCGCCAGGGTGGTGAGCCAGCAGATCGAGACCATCATCGCCTCGGTCAAGGCCGTCACTGACGGTTGGGAGGGCGAGGCTCACCAGATGATGCTCGCCGCCGAGAGGCAGTTCAAGACGCGCGCCAACCACATCGAGACCACGCTCAAAGAGGTGGCGACCAAGGTCAGGACCGGCAGCATGGACTACCACGCGACCGACAAGAAGTCGGCCCAGCTGTTCCAGGACATCACCTTCTGAGGGTGCGGTCGCAAGAACATGGGGGTGGGCAACCGCTTCAGCGGTTGCCCACCCCCATGTTCACGTTCTAGCGCAGCCCCCGTTTCGGCGGCGGTGCCACAACCTTCGGATCCGGATATTCAGGATCTTCCCGGCAGCCCAACGTCGACGTTATCTGTTTCGCCGAGGCGATGAGCAGCTTGGCGTGCGAGTGGTCGCTGACGGTGAAGTAGTCGCGCATGGCGAATTCCAGGGAACGGCCCCCTCCGGATTCCGTCCCGCCGCTGTCGAGGTCACACGCGACGACGAGCCTGCCGGCATCCTCCGGACCGACGGTGGTCGTGTAGTGCACCGAGTGGCCCGATGGGGGTGATTGGGGAGTCCACGCCACGGTGATGGCGAGCAGTTCTTTGCCGTCAGCCTTGTCCGTCACGCTACAGAGTTCCTCGGGCGTGCTTCTCCTGGCTGAGTCCTCCTGCAGCGCCTTTGCCACCTGGCTGAAGCTCTTGGTCTTGACCGGATAGACCTTGCTCGGTCCGTTCGGCTCCCGAGCCTCTTTCGCGATGGCCTCATCGAACAGACCATCGCAGGCTTGGGCGACGGGAATGAGCCCGGCGTTTGCGGTCGGCTTCGCGGTCGGTTTCGGAGAGCCTGATTCGTCGTCGCCACCGCCACAGCTCGTGACGGCGATGACAGACGTGCAGGCGAGGGCCGCCAGTCGCCCAAGAGTCAGACGAAAATTGCGTAGCACGATCTCTCCTGTCGGCTCTATTCGCTCCATCAACTGCCGCTCCCGGTCAGCTGGGCGTCACCCACGCCACGTATGTAGCCGGCCTTTACGCGCTCGCTGGCCTCGTTGTACCAAGGGCTGTCGTCGAGTCCAGGATGGGCAGCGATGTAGGCATCCAGCGGGTTGACCGAACGACGCTGGCTCGCTTCGACGAACTTCTTCTGCATGTTGTGAGCGTCCGCGTCGACCTTGGCGTCGAACTCCTTCTGCTGTTTCTCGATCTCCCGGTCGATGTTGATGCCGGTCTGGGTGTCGATGGCACCGGTGGCGGCGTCGACGAAGGGCGTGACGAAAGGCGTGGCCTTGGCCGCCTCGAACGGAACGGTGACGAGGCTGGTGACGGTACTGATCCCGGTACTCGTCCGGTACTTCTGCCATTCTCCCGCCTCCGACAGCTTCCTCGCCTTCTCCTCTTTGCTGTCGTTCGCATCGCTCATGATGGCGTCCGAGCGGGCCTCGTCCAGGATGCCCTGCGTCTCCGCGCCGGTGCCCAGAGCCAGAGTGAGAGGGTCGTCCGCATTCGGGTGGGCCTTCAGGACGTTTGTCGTGAAGTCGTGCTGGGCTGCTGACAGAATCTGGTAGCCGCCGTCATCTCTGCCGACCGCCGACAGGAAGTTCTTGGCTGTCTCATTGGCGACGGAGATGTCGGACGGGCCGAGTGCACCGAAAGCCGCGTCGCGGGTCTTCGCCCCCGATTCGGCATCGCCGTGGTTGGCCGTGGCCCAGTCCAGATTGTCGATGTAGCCGGCGCCCACGCGGGCCAAGCTGTCACTGAGGCCGGCCTTGTCCGCGAGGATGCCGGAGTTGTCGCCGACCACGCTGATCAGCTGCGTCGCGACATTGACACTGGCGGGGTTGCGGTGGAGACCCAACTCGGGCTGGTCGTACGGATGCCCCAGCGCGGCAGCCTCGAAGGCGTGCCCCAGTTCGTCGTAGCCGTATCCCTTGCCGTCGTCGGCGTAGAAGTTCCCGTTCAACCACTTGCGCTCTTTGAGGAGATACATGAGATCGTCGTTCGGCGGGACGCGCGCATCCTGTTCAAAGCGGTCGCGGTGGAAAATCGTCTGGGCCGCTTCGGGATTGTGCCCCAGCGACTCCATGTAGCCCGCCATGGGGTCGACTCCGTGGTCATTGTCCTCACCGAAGTTGACGTACGTCTCGTATCCGTCGGGCCAGTAGAGGTCCTTGAGGTCGTCCTTGTGCTTGCGGTCGAACTCGAACAGGCCGCCGGTACGGCCGTCCTTGCTGTGCGGATCGGGATAGCCCTTGCCGTAGTCGACGAGGAAGTCCTTGTCGTACTCGCCGTACCGCAGAAGGCTGCTCATCACCTGGAAGCCATACGACCCCGGATCACGCGTCCCGGCCTCCCAGTCGGTGTCCATGACACGCTGGGGCCCCAGCTTGATGACCTCCTTCTTCCACTGCTTCATCTCATCGCTGTTGGAGTGAGAGGCGGTGGCGAGGGTATAGCCGAGAGATTTCTGGAGCTTTTCCAGGTTCTTGGTGCGCTCGTCGCCGAATTGCTGGCCATTCGTGACGTGCTGCCAGAATTCCAGGGTGTCCTTCGCCCCGAGGTCGGTGGCGAACTTCTCGGAGAAGTAGGGGTCGCCCTCGTGCCGGGAGAGAAGCGTGTTCGCCCGGGCGATCTCGGTGGGACTGAGGTTCTTCTTGGACCGCACCAGCTTCTCGACCTCTTTGAGGTCCTTGCCTGCCTGCTCGCGACCCGCCTTGGCGTCCTTGGTGCTGTTGTACCCGTCGGCGGAGAATCCTTCCTTCCGGCCGTTGCCGTCCTGCGTCAGTGCCCATGCCAGAATCTCGTCGGTCGTGGTGGCGTTGGCGACGACCTCGCTGATGTAACCGTTGTAGTCCCCCACCACTTCACTGAAGTTCTTGGCCTGCAGCCCCTGTTGCATCGGCGTGAGGTCATCGAGGTTCGTCGGCTTGTAGGAGACGTGCCCGGTGTCATCGATGGCGAGGTGCTTCGCCTCCTCGATTTCCTTCTTGTACTCCTGGAGCTTCTTCTTGGCGCCCTTGAACGCCGTATACGCGTCGTGCAGCAGGCCATGCACGTCCTCGGCTTCGCAGGCGGCCAATTCGATCTCTTTCGCCGCCTTCTGCATCCTCGTGAAAGCCGAATCCGCCGCCTCGCCCTCCCAATCCGAGTTGGTCAGGGGGGTCTGCACCTCAGTGCGCAGATTCGTGCCGACCTGCCGGAACTTCCCCGGCAGGGTGCGCCATTTGCCGACCGCTTCGGAGAGTGGGGTGAGGTCGACGGTGATGAGCGAGTGATACGTGACCATAAGTGCTTCCGCCTTGAGCTGGGACCGTCGTTCCGAGGGAGGGGCAGGTGCTACCTGGCGACCTTGTCCTGGCCGCCGTCCTGCTTCTTCTTCCCGCGGTCGATCTGCTCGCCGACGCCCTTGTCGGTCACCTCGAAGTGCGTGGCCGCGTCCCTCAACGGACCCGCCAGGCCCTGCGTCAGGAGGCCCTGGGCGTAACGCATCTGGTCCCGCCACCGCTCCTGGAAGGTGGCGAAAGCCGCTGCGGAGTCGAAGCCCTTGAGGCTCGCTTTCACCTGACCGGTCTCGGTCATGGTCTCATTGTCTGCTTTGGCGAAGCCGGTGCTCACGTGGTCGACTTTGCCCGCCTTGCTGCGCAGCACTGAAGCGGTGACCTTCAGCTTCTTCTGTGGAATTCCCCGGCCGCCATTGCCATCGTCGAGCTGATTGAGCCGCGTATGGGTTTCCTGCTGCTTTGAGGCTTCGGCCCTGATCTCGGCCCATTCATCCTCGAACGACATGATTCCCCCTGTGGCTCAGGTCGCAAAGCGAGCCTGCTAGCTTGACGTAAGACGTCAAGCTAGCAGGGGGCTGCGCGGACCGCAGCCCCCGCACACGCGGCCCTATTGCTCCGGCAGCCACCCCACCTGGGTCAGCGGTACCCCGCGCTTACGGGAGACGAAGAAGCCGCGGCCGGGCGGCATGGGCCGGGGGCGGACTCCGCCGAAGACATCGCCCTCGCCGGGGTCGCCGGAGAGCACCATGCCCTGGGCGCCGAGTTCCTTCACCCGCTGCATGAAGGTCTCGAACATCGAACGGGAGGCGCCCGCGGAATTGCGGGCGATGATGAAACGCATGCCGACGTCGCGGGCGAAAGGCAGGTTCTCGGTGAGGATTGCCAGCGGGTTGCCGCTGCTGGTGGAAACCAGTTCGTAGTCGTCGATGATGACGAAGAACTGGGGGCCGGTCCACCAACTGCGGTCGCGGAGCTGTTGCGGGGTGATGTCCGGCTTGGGGGCACGCCGTTCCATCAGCCCGTTCAGCGCATTGGCGTGGAGTTCCAGGGCCGATGCGATCGGGGCGTACTCGAGGAGATGGCTGTCCGGGATGACACCGAGCAGGGAACGGCGGTAGTCGCCGACGACGATCTTCGCTTCCTCCGGGCCGTACCGCTCGATGATCTGCTTGGCGATCAGGCGGATGAGCGATGTCTTGCCCGATTCGCTTTCACCGAAGATGACGAAGAACGGGTCGGTCTCGAAATCGACGAATACCGGTTCCAGGTTAGTCTCGTCGATGCCGATCGCAATGCCGTGCTGCGGGTATTCGAAGCCCTTGGGGAGCTCGTCCGCGCGGAGCTTGCGCGGGAGCAGTCGCACGCGCGGGGCGGGCGGGCCGGTCCAGGCCGCGCTGACCGCGCGGACCAGTTCGGTCGTCGCATCCGTCATGGTGTCGGGGTCATTGCCCTTGTCGATACGTGGCTGAGCGCCCATGAAGTGGAGCTTTTCCGGGAGTTGACCGCGGCCGGGGACGCCGACCGGGACGTTCGCGGCGACCTTGCGGTCGAACTCCGAGTCCATCGTGTCACCCAGACGCAGCTCCAGCCGGTTGAGCAGCTGATCCTTCAGCGACGCGCGGACCTCCATGTTGCGGGAGGCGGTGATGACGACATGGACGCCGTAGCCGAGCCCGCGGCCGGCGATATCGGTGACGATGCCTTCCAGCATGTCGTACTCGGCCTTGAAGTTGCCCCAGCCGTCGACGATCAGAAAGACATCGCCCCAGCCCTGGTCGGCGTGTTGCCCGGCCGCTCGCTGGCGTCGGTAGGTGCCGATGGAGTCGATGTTCTTGGCGCGGAAGTACTCCTCGCGCCGGGCCAGAACACCGGAGACCTCGGCGATGGTCCGCCGCACCTTCTCGGGGTCCAGACGGGAGGCGACCCCGCCCACATGCGGAAGGTCCGCGATGGCGCTCAAACCTCCGCCACCGAAGTCGAGTCCGTAGAACTGCACCTCGGCGGGGGTGTGGGTGAGGGCGAAGCCCGTGACCAGTGTGCGCATCAAGGTGGACTTGCCGGACTGCGGGCCGCCCACCACCAGCATGTGGCCAGCGGCGCCGGAGAAGTCGCGGTAGAGGATGTCGCGCCGCTGCTCGAACGGCTTGTCGATGAGGCCCAGGGGAACGACGAGACCGCCCGGCCTGGCGTAGTCCGCCGACTGCAGGCCCCGCTCGCGCGTGGGGGCCAGCGGCGGCAGCAGCTCGTCCATCGAAGGCGCCTCGTCCAGAGGAGGCAGCCAGACCTGGTGGGCGGGCTGACCTTGACCCTCTATACGGCTCACGATGACGTCCAGGACCGTCTCCGCCAGCGCGTCGTCCTCGGGCCGAGCCGGGGCGGTCAACCGCTCCGGGTCCAGGGCGGCGTACGTCACCGGGACCGGGACGGCCGTGAACAGAACCGGCCGGCGCTCGACGGGCAGGGACGCGCTGTCGAATTGCGCGGGGCCTGTGCGGTACGTGCCGGAGACGTACGCCGCCTTGAAGCGGGTCATCTCGTCCGTGCCGAACTTCAGATAGCCGGAGCCGGGCACGGAGGGAAGGTGGTACGCGTCCGGCACTCCCAGGGCCGTACGGGACTCGGCGGCGGAGAAGGTGCGCAGACCGATGCGGTAGGAGAGGTACGTCTCCAGGCCACGCAGGCGGCCCTCCTCCAGCCGCTGCGAGGCGAGCAGCAGATGCACACCCAGCGATCGGCCGATGCGGCCGATCTGGATGAACATCTCGATGAAGTCCGGCTTCGCCGTCAACAGCTCGCTGAACTCGTCGATCACCAGAACGAGTGATGCCAGGGGCTCCAGCGGGGCCCCGGCCGCCCGCGCCTTCTCGTAGTCGTGCATGTTCGCGTAATTGCCCGCCGAACGCAGCAGCTCCTGACGGCGCTGCAGCTCACCGGTGATCGAGTCACGCATGCGGTCGACCAGTGTGAGGTCATCGGCGAGGTTGGTGATGACCGCGGCCACGTGAGGCAGCTCCGACATGCCCGCGAAGGTGGCGCCGCCCTTGAAGTCCGCGAGGACGAAGTTGAGAGTTTCGGACGAATGCGTGACCGCCAGCCCCAGCACCAGTGTCCGCAGCAGCTCCGACTTGCCCGAGCCCGTCGCGCCGACGCACAGACCATGCGGGCCCATACCCTCCTGCGCCGCCTCCTTGAGGTCCAGCATGACCGGGGAGCCGTCCTCCGAGACGCCGATCGGCACCCGCAGCCGCTCGGCCAGCGAACGGGGCCGCCAGGTGCGGGAGACATCCACCGAACCGGCGTCGCCCAGCCCCAGCAGCTCGGTGAAGTCGAGGTTGGCGAGCAGGGGCTCATCGTCGTCGTCCCCGCCCATGCGCAACGGCGCGAGCTGCCGCGCGAGCGCCTCCGCCGCTTCCACGGACAGTGAGTCGGGGATGCCGTCGTACCCGGCGACCTGCGACTCCAGCTGTAGTTTGCCCGGCCGCACGACGATCGACAGACCGCCGCGCGGCTCGTCGAGTTCGCCCGCCACGACCTCGATGACGGTGACGCCCTGCAGGCCCTCGGGCGCCGCGAACGCCGAGTCCGGTGGCACCATCGCTCCGTCCAGCACGAGCACCAGATGCGGCTGGTCGAGCAGCGGCTGCCCTTCCCTGCTGAAGCGGGTACGGCCTTCCAGCCGCCCCCGCAGCAGATCCTCCACCTCGGCGAGGGAGTCGCCGAACAGCCGCCGCGAGCCGGCGCCGTCGAAGGACCCCGGCACCTGCGCGTGGGGGAGCCACTTCGTCCACTCCCACTGCTCCGCCGCGCCGGGCGAGGCGACCGTCGCGATGACGAGGTCCTCCGGCGAGTGCAGGGTGGCCAGTTGGGCGATCAGCGCCCTGGCGATCCCGTGCACCTGCTCCGGAGCTCCGGACACGGTCATGTGGTAGAAGGCGCGCAGCGACACCGCCATGGGCAGGTTGTCCAGTGACGCCTGGGTGGCGAGGAAACGCTGCATCGCGCCTGCCGTCAGAGGCTCCAGCTCGTCCACGGTGGCGGTCTCGGGGGCGATGAGGGGCGTGGAGAGCTGCTGCGTGCCCAGCCCGAGCCGTACCTGAACGAAGTCGTCGTCGGTCAGCCGCCGTTCCCACACCCGGCCGCCTTCGGCGACGATCGCCCACAGCTGCTCCGGGGCGGGGTGCAGATAGAACTGGGCGTCGCGCTGCCGCCGGGCCGTGCGCCGTACGGTTCGGCGCGTCTGCGCGAGGTACTTGAGGTAGTCGCGGCGCATGTCCGCCCGCTGGCCCTGAGAGCCCTGCCGGTGCCGCATGATCATGGCGATGGTCATGGCGAGCGTGGAGAACATCATCATCACGCCCATGATCTTCATCATCGGGGCGGCACCCGGCATGAAGAAGTAGACCATCGACGAGCCCATGCCCAGCGTCGGCAGCAGCTGCATCAGCATGCCTTCTTGCTGCCCGCGCGGCAGTTCCGGGGGTGGCTCGAGGCGGAGTTCCTCGGTCGGCACCTCGGGCGGCAGAGCCCGTGGCTGGCGCTTGACGACGACCTGGCTCACCGGATCCCTCATCCCTCCGTACGGAGGGACAGTTCTCGTCCGGCACCCCCGTGGCGACGGCCTCCCTCCGCGAGTCAGCGATCCTATCGACGTATCGGCTCCTGAGCCCCGGTAGGGTGGCCGCCGCGCGCATGACACCGGCGATGTCGCAGACCGAACCAGGGGGCCTTACACGTGAGTATGTCCGCAACAACCGGTTTCTGCAGGGTGACCGTCGTCGCGCCCGACAGCCGGATCGATGTCGCCCTTCCGGAGGACATCCCTGTCGCCGACGTTTACCCGGAAATCCTGCGCCTGACGGGGCAGACGCAGCCGGCCGGCGCCCCCACCGGCTATCACCTGGTCCGACGCGACGGCACCGTCCTGGACAGCGGCCGCTCCCTCCTGGCCCAGCAAGTTCTGGACGGGGAACTGCTGGCGCTGCGGCCCTTCGCCGAGTCGTTGCCCCCGGCCGTCTATGACGATGTGTCCGATGCGATCGCCTCCGCGGTCACGCGCGACCGCACGCTGTGGAACGACCGGTTCCTGCGTGCCGCCGGGCTGCTCGGAGGGGCGCTGCTGCTCATCCTCATGGGCTTCGTGCTCTGGTTCGCCGATCCGGTCAAGCACGACATGCACGGCCTCCCGGGTGTCATCGCCGCCGCCGTCGGCGTGTTGCTGACTTCTCTGGCTGGGGTGCGGGCGCGGGTATACGAAGACCGAGCCTCCGCCATAGCCCTCGGCCTGTCCGCCCTTCCCCATCTCATGATCGCTGGATCGGGGATCCTGGCCCTGGACGCGGGGGAGGGTGTCGGACGACTCCAGTTCTTGCTCGGCTGCGTCACCGTGCTCGTCGGCTCGGCTGTCCTGGTCGTCGTCATGCCCAGCGGCGACGCTCCGTTCGTCGCCGCCGTGTTCGCGGCGAGCGTCGGGACCCTCGCCACCTTCTGCGAGATCGTCACCGATACCGAGGCCACGGAGACGGCCGCGGTGTGCGCCGTCGTCGCGATCGGAGTGATCGCCTTCCTGCCGGGTCTGTCGGCTCGAGTCGCCCGTCTGCCCATCGGTTACGCCGCGCCCCACTCCTCGGCCGATGAGCTCGACGCCGGTCCGGATGCCGAGCCCCTCGACATTCACCGCATCGCCGCCCAGACCCGTCGCGGCCACGAGATGCTGTTGGGCATGGTCGGTGGCTGCTCGGCTGTCGTCGTCGGTGCCGCCGCGGTCCTGGGCTTCTCCGATGGCGCGTGGGCGCAGCTCCTCGGGCTCGCGGCCGGTCTGGCGATGCTGCTGCGCGCCCGCCTCTTCCGCTACACCGCCCAGGTCGCCGCCGTCTTCGGTGCGGGTCTGCTCGCCCTCGCCCTGCTCGTCCTGGGACTGTCGCTCAACCCACCGGCCGACGCGGTTCTCAAGCTCCTGACCGAGAACGACCGCGGACCGCTGGACATCCGTACGATCTGGCTCGCCGCGGCCGTGATCGCGGGCGCCGGCTTGATCATCGCTGTCGCGCTGATCATTCCGAAGAACGGACTGTCGCCCTTCTGGGGACGTCTGTCCGACCTGGCCGAGAGTGCCTTCCTGCTTGCTCTGGTGCCCCTGTGCCTCGCCGTGCTGGACGTCTACAGCTCGGCACGGAGCCTGACCAGTGGCTGAGTGCCTGGCCCTTCCTCCGGGAGGGGCGCCCACCGTACGGCTGCCCGGGGAGTTCGGGAGGCGTGGGTGGAACCGCTGAGCGAGGACGACCCGCGGCGGCTCGGGCCGTATCACATCATCGCCAAGCTGGCTCCTGGTGAGGAAGACCCGGCGGAGGCCGCCCGCCTCTTTCTCGCTCGCAGTGCCGGTGGGGTCCGTACGGTGCTCATCAGCACGCCGTCTGCCGAGTTCGCCGAGGACGCGGCGTACCGCAGCCGCTTTCTGACGGAGGCGGAGGGCGCCCGACGGCTTGCCGGCGCTTGGCCGCTTGCCCGGCTCGCCCCCGTCGAGATCTCCGACAGTGCGCCCGAACCCCCGTGGAGCGCGTTTCCGTACCGCCCGATGCTGCCGCTGCCGGGCGTGTTGCAGATGTGTGGGGGGCCGCTTCCGGTCCGGACCTTACGTGCGCTGGGAGCGGCCCTGGCCGAGACGCTGGCGGAGATCCACCGGGCGGGCTTCACCCACGCGGGGATCGCGCCGGGGACCGTCTTCGTGACGAGTGACGGGCCGTGGCTGGGAGGTTTCGGCGCGGTACGGGCAGCGGGACCCGACGGGCAGAGTCGAGTGGGGCTTTCCGGGTTGGCCGCCGACGCCCTGCCTCCGGAGCAGATCGCGGGCGGGCGCCCACGGCCGCTGGGGGACGTCTACGCGCTGGGCGCGGTGCTGGCGTACGCGGCGACCGGGCGGCGGCTGTCCGAGGCGGGCGATCTGCCGGAGGAGCTGAGGAGCATCGTGCTCCCGTGTCTCGCTCCGGACCCGGCGGAGCGCCCGACGGCGGCGGCGCTGGTGGACGGGCTGACCCGGGGCGTGCGGTTCCCGCTGTCGGCGAGCGTGACGGCGGCGTCCTCGGGGCCCACGCCGACGGTGCTCGACAGCGGGTCCGCGGGTCCGCCCGCGGCCATGCCGGCCGGTGGGCCAGGTTCGACCGCGGTGGACGGGGGCCTTGGCAGGGCGGCGGCGCTGCTGAGCCCCGGCTGGCTGCCGGCACCGGTGGTCGTCGCACTGGCCGAGCAGTCCGCGGCGACGCTGGCGGCGGAAGTCGAGCCGGAAGTCGAGCCGGCGGAAGCGGAGTCGGCGGTGCGCACGCCGCTGAAGCTGAAGGAGGGCGCGCCGAACCCGGGAGAGACACCGGGCGCGCCGGACCCCATCGCCGCGGGCCGGGGTGACATGCCCGGCGCCCCGCATGCGCCGACCCGCCTGCCGGACGGCGCCGGCGTCACCGGGAGTCCGCCTCGGCCGGATGCCGCACGGCCCTCCAGGCGAGCCCTGCTCGTCGGGGCGGCCTCTGGTTCGGCCGGTCTCGCGCTCGGCGGCGGTGCGATGTGGATGGCGACCGCCGAGGACGACCCTCTGCCGCCCACCCCGGCCGAGCGCCTGGCAGCGGCCAACCACTCCCGTCGTCGGCTCGCAGGCGCCCCGCCCACACCGCTGTGGCGCCATGACATCGCCGGTGGGCCACCGACACACCCCCCGCTCATCTGGTCGGACAAGGTCGCCGTCGTCGCGAACGACGCGGCCGTCACCGGAATCGACCTCCGTACGGGCAAGCGACTCTGGACGCAGGACGACGTCCGCCCCAGGGGACGGCTTCTGCCCATCGGTAAGGATTCGATCCTGGTCCCGGGTGACGGGCTCGCCGCGCTGTCCGCCGAAACCGGCGACATCCAGTGGTGGCCGAAGAGCTTCCGGCCGGGTGGACGCACTCCGTACGCCGCCCTGCTGGCGGTGGAAGGCGGGACCGTCTGGCTCGCGGCGGGCCGCCGGGGGAGCGGCGCGGCCGACGATGGTCTCGTGATCGCCTATGACCTCGCCGGGCGGGAAGAGCTCTGGCGCGGCCCGTTGCCCGGGGGCTTCGACGAGGGGTACCTGACGAAGGACACCCTCGTCGTGCGGGGCGAGATGTTCCTGGCCTTCGACCGGGAACGAGGGACACGCCGGTGGCGGCGGTCCTATGAGGGCGTGACCGCCGGACGGCCGGTGACCACCGATGGCCGTGACACCCTCATCGCCGCTGTCAGCACCACCTTGCGCGGATACGGCTTGGCGGACGGCGGCGGCTCCGCGTGGAGCGTGACGGCCAAGGGCGAGGCCGGATCCGGGCGCACCGCCGACTTCGGCGCTCCGGTCGTGCACGGCGACGTCGTGTACGCCGCCGACGGAGGCTACGCGGTCCACGCGCTGTCGACGGCCACGGGAGAGGTGCGCTGGCAGCGGACCTACGCCTTCGCGATGAAGACGCTGTCCGGAGCGCGTACACCCGACACGGCCGTGGATCCGTCCGGACGCACGGTGCTCACGGCGAACGACGTGGAAGTCGACGCTTTCGACGCCGAGGACGGCGCCCTGCGGTGGCGCTTCATGGACCTCGGTGCCGCGGCGGACAAGGGATCCGTCACGGCGCGGCGCCGGGTGGCCGTGACGGACGGCCTGGCTGTCGTCACCAGCGGGAGAAGCGTCTACGCCGTGCCGTTGAGCTGAGCCACGGCTGTCCGGAGGAGCGAATGGAACCGCAGCGATTGGCCGAACCGTCGCGGCTCGGCCCGTACCGCATCATCGGCACGCTGGACGCCGGTGGGCAGGCCGATGACGCGCGCCGCCGTATCGCCAGGGACGACCGCACCGGCCGCACGGCCGTGTTGATGCTGCCGCACGAAACCCTCGCCGACGACCCCGGATACCGGGTGCGGTTCCGGTCGGAGGGTGAGAACTCCCGTCGCCTGACCGGGGGTTGCGCGGCTCCCGTGATCGATGTCGCCGGGCCGGACGCGGATCTCCCCTGGGTCGCCTACGCCTGCTTTCCCGCCCTGCCGCTTCCCACAGCGGTGGCCGCGTGCGACGGTCCGCTGCCCGAACCCACGGTGCGCGCGCTCGGCGCGGTGCTCGCTCACGCCCTCGCCAACTGGCATGCCGGCGGCCTCGTTCACGCCGGGATCTCGCCGCAGGCCACGCTGCTCATGAGGGATGGACCCCGGCTGACCGGGTACGGGCTGGCGCGAGCGGCGGTGCTGAACGGTCCGGGCCGTGGCGCGTCGCTCGGAGTCGATGCCTTCACCCTGTCGCCGGAGCAGCGAGCGGGTGAACGGCCCAGCCCGGCGGGGGATGTCTACGCGCTGGGCGCCGTGCTGTGCTACGCCGCGACGGGCCGCCGAGACGTGGCCGAGGGGACGCGCGCGGCACTGCCGGACGGGCTGAGAGAGCTGCTCGCGGTCTGTCTCGCGCAGGATCCCGGGCAGCGGCCCCGGCCGGGCACGGTGGCCCGGGAGCTCCGGGCGGCGTCGGCGCCTGATGCCGTCGGCCGACTACCCGATGCCGTGGCGATGGCCCTTGCCCGGCAGGCCGCGGCCTATCCGGCGCAGGCTCCCATGGCTGCCCACGCGCTCACTGAGGAGGGGGCTGCCACCCCACCGCCGGGTCGCTCCCGGCGCGCCGTGGTCGTCGGCGGCCTCTCCGGAGCGGTCGGTCTCGCACTCGGAGCGGGCGGAGTGGCCGGCTGGCGGGCGGTCGGCGAGGGGACGGGATCGCGAGAGACGTCCGCTCGGCGCGGGATCGCGCCCGCTCCGCTGTGGCGTCACGACCTCGGGAGCGAGCCACAGCAGCCACCGCTGCTCTGGCGCGGCAAAACCGCCCTCGTCTGGACCACCGACTCCGTGACCGCGCTCAATCTCCGGACCGGCAAGAAGATCTGGTCGCGCGACAAGCTCTATCCCATGTCCGCCCTCACGCTTCTCGGCAACGGCACTTTCGTCTCCCCGGACACCTCGGCCTTCTCCGTGGTCTCGCTCGCCACGGGCCGCATCAAGGGGGTGGAGCGGCGGTATGACGGAGTGGAGGGCCCGGCGATCTACCAATTCCTCGGGGCTGACAAGGACATCTGCTGGTTCCTGACCAGGAAGTACGCGAGTGGGGGCACGGGGACGGAGGACCACGCGGTGGTCTGCTACGACTCCGCGCGGCGCAAGGAGATATGGCGTGCGCCGCTCCCCGCTCCGTATCAGGGAGACGGCAACACCACCGCGCTTCTGCTCAGCACCATGCTCATCCTGCCGAGCCAAGGGGACGACGGCGAGAACACCTCCTCGTATCTGGCCCTCGACCGCCGCAGCGGTCGGAAGCTGTGGACGCGAAAATTCGCCGGGATGAAGGACGAGAGCGCCGAGCAGCGCCTGGTGACTCCGGGAGATCTCCTGGTCTCCTGCGACGAACACATGCTGAGGGGGTACCACCTCGCCGGCGGTAAGGAGCGCTGGCGGGTCAAGACCAAGGGGAGGGTGTCCGGCACTCCGGCCGCTCATGGGCAGGCGGTGTACGCCACCGACTCCCGCGCCACCACCTATGCCATCGATGTGCGCAGCGGCAGCACGCGTTGGCGGCGCCGCAGTGCCGCCCCCTTGGAATCCTCGTGGACGAGGGGCGACACCGCGGTCAGCCACTCGGGCGCCACGGTCTTCCAGGTGACCGACGCGGAGATCGAGGCCCTGGACGCGGCGGACGGCTCGCTGCGGTGGCGGTCGGCACTCGC
Source organism: Streptomyces endocoffeicus (assembly GCF_016741935.1). Lineage (GTDB taxonomy): Bacteria > Actinomycetota > Actinomycetes > Streptomycetales > Streptomycetaceae > Streptomyces > Streptomyces endocoffeicus. The sequence goes on from NZ_JAERRG010000043.1 coordinate 47,297, forward strand.
CGGGAAGGGCCAACAAGCCGCCGCGCCGGGCCAGGTCGTGGGCGTCGCACCCGGAATCGTCCTCGTCCTGAACGGCACCATCCTCTACGCCCTGCCAGTGGACTGATACGGATACCGATGGTCTCTCCCCTCACCCACGACGATCCGCAAGCCCTCGGTTCGTACACCCTTCTCGCCCGGCTCGGCGGCGGCGGAATGGGCACGGTCTATCTGGGCCGCTCGCCCAAGGGGCGGATGGTCGCCCTCAAGACGGTGCACACGCACTACGCCGAGCAGGCCGAATTCCGCACCCGGTTCCAGCTGGAGACCGACGCGGCACGCGTCATCGGCGGACAGTACGGCGCACGGGTCATCGACGCCGATCCGCTGGCCCCAACGCCTTGGCTGGCCACCGAATACGTCCTCGGCCCGCCGCTCGACGACGCGGTCGCCCTCGCCGGGCCGCTGCCCGAGCAGGCCGTACGGGCGCTGGGAGCCGCCCTGTGCGACGCGCTCGCTCAGCTGCACCGGTCCGATGTGGTCCACCGCGACCTCAAGCCCTCCAACATCCTGGTGACCGCACTCGGCCCCAAGGTCATCGACTTCGGCATCGCCCGCGCGGTGGGCGACGACCGGCTCACCCGTACGGGCGCGGCGGCCGGAACGCCCGCCTATATGTCGCCCGAACAGGTCTCCGGTGGTGAACACACCGCCGCGGGCGATGTGTTCGCCCTCGCCGGAGTGCTCGTCTTCGTGGCCACCGGCCGCCCGCCCTTCGGCGGCGGACAGCCCGCCGATCTGCTCTACCGGGTGCGGTACACCGACCCCGACCTGTCCGGGCTGCCGGGGGAATTGCGCACCGTACTGGAGCCGTGTTTCGCCAAGGACCCCCGGCGGCGGCCCGGCACCGTGGAACTGGGGGAGCGGCTCCGCACGGGCACGCATCACGCGGGTGACCTCCGGCGGTTCGCGGACCAGTTGCCGGACCTGGTCCTCGCGGAGATCGCCCGGCGCTGCACGGCCGTATGGGAGGCCCAGCCCAGCAGGCTCCCGGCTCCCCGGGAGGCGGAGCACCGCACCGAAACCGCTGGGCCGCGGCGGCTGGGAGCCGCGCTCTCCCGGCGGAAGCTGATCGCGGCAGTGGGCGGCGGCGCGCTCGTCGCCGGTGGGGTGGCCGGGGCGTGGGCCTGGCTCGGCCCGGAGGAATCCAACGGCGGTACGGCCGCGTCGCCCCGCTCCACCCGCCGCCCCGCCGGTGTGGGCCCGCGTCTGGTGTGGAAGATGTCCGTCCCCGAGGCGACCACGGACCTCGAGGCCCTGATCGTCGGTGACCATGTCGTCATCGTCCACGACAACGGGTTCCTGTGCGTGGACGCGAAGACCGGCGAGAAGCGCGGGGAGAGCGACCGGACCGTCCCCGTCGTCGTCGACGGGGACCGGCTCCTCGCCTGTGAGGCGGACGACCAGAGTGGCGCCACCGCGATCGCTCCCGTCGACCTCGAGACGGGCAATCTCAAGACCCCGATCGCTCGCACCGGCTCCTTGGGCCTCGAACCGAAACTCCTCGCGGTGATGGCCGGCACCTTGTTCGCCGAGGGATTTGCGAAGGGCGGAGAGAAGCGTCTGGCCGTCAACCTGCGTACGGGGAAGCGGCTCTGGGCCCGTGCCATCGCCCCGGGTACCAGCGACCCCATCGCCGCGGCGTCCGCCGGTGCCACACTCCTGCGCTTCTCGGGGGACGAGGCCATCGCCGTCGACCCGCACAGCGGGGCCCAGCGCTGGTCGAAGCGGATTCCGCTCGGATCCGACGCGGTGATCTCCCTGGACAGGGCCTTCGCTGCCACCGACGATCACGTGTTCACCGGTGGTCGGGAGCTCCTCGCGCTGCGCACCACCGATGGCGCGACCGCATGGCGGTTCGGCGCGGAGCGCACATCCAGGGAGAGCTACGACCCGCGGATGGAGCACTACGGCCCGCCGGTCGTCAAGGACGGTGTGGTCTACAGCGTCGAGCGGAGGAACGGCCTCGTCGCCCTGGACGCGAAGAGCGGGCGGCTGCTGTGGCAGGAGAAGGGGGCAGCCGACCAGACGGCCTCCTCCGAAGCCTATGAATCCACTCCGGTCGTCGGCGAGAGGTACTTCTACGCCTCGCCGGAGAAGGACCGCTGGGCCAGAGCCGTCGACCTCCGCACCCATCGCACGGCATGGACCTTCCAGGGGCCCTCCGGTGACAAGGACGGCATGTCCGCCTCCGTGATGCGGGCGCACGGCCGCGCAGGTCTGGTCGTCATCACCAATGGCAAGACCGTCTGCGCCATCCCGCTGGAATGACCCGGCACCTGGCCCGCCCGGCCGCCCCACCGCCTCGTTGATCCGATCAACCCCTCATCGACCAGGAGACCTCTCCCATGAAACCCCTCGGCACCGGCGATCCGCTGCGCCTCGGCCCGTACCGCCTCACCGGCGTGCTCGGCGCGGGCGGCATGGGCCAGGTCTACCTGGGGCGGGATTCCGAGGGCCGGATCGCGGCGATCAAGGTGCTGCGGCCCGAAGTGGCCCACGACCCCCATATGGCCCAGCGTTTCGTGCGCGAGGCGCACGCGGCCCAGGCCGTGCGGGGCGACGGGGTGGCGCGGGTGCTCGCGGCGCGGACCGAGGGCGGGCGGCCGTGGATCGCCACGGAGTTCCTCGCCGGACCCACGCTCGACCAGGCCGTGGAGCGGTACGGCGCCCTGGAGGAGCCCGCCGTAAGGGCGTTGGGAGCCGCGCTGGTCCGTACGCTCCACGATATCCACGGTGCCGGGCTGGTCCACCGGGACCTCAAACCGTCCAACATCGTGCTGACCTCCCGCGGCCCAAGGATCATCGACTTCGGGATCGCCCGGCCCGAGCACGGGCTGACGCTGACCACCACCGGGCAGACCGTCGCCACCCCCGGCTACGCCCCGCCCGAGCAGGTCCTGGGCCAGCGGACCGGCCCCGCGGGCGATGTGTTCTCCCTCGGAGTGGTCCTCGCCTACGCGGCGGGCGGGCGGCCGGTCTACGAGGGCGGCCATGTGGCCGCCGTGCAGTACCAGGTGGTGCACGGTGAGCCGGAGCTGGGCGCGGTGCCCGGGGCGCTGCGGCCCCTGGTCGCGCCCTGTCTGGCCAAGGACCCCGGGGCCCGGCCCGGTCTCGACCGGATCGGCCGGGCACTGGCGCCGCCCCGGGGCGCGGACCGGGTCTGGCGGAGCGGACCGCTCGCGCAGGACATCGCGCGGCGCGAGGCGGACGCCCGGCGCATGGCCGCCCTGCCCGGCGACCGGCCGGGCACCTCCAGGCGGCGGCTCATCGGCACGCTCGCCGCGGGCGGCGCCGTGCTCGCGGCGGGTGGGGGAGGCGTCGCGTGGTGGCTGCTGCGCGGTGACGCGGCGGAGTCCGGCGGGCGGCCCTGGGAGGCCGAGCCGCTGTCGCGCTATGACGAAGGAACAGCGCCACAGCCGCTGTGGGGTCCGGTCCGCGTCGCCGAGAGCTCCGGCACCGATCTGCCCGCTCCGCTGCCCGTCCACGACCTGGTGGTCGTCGCGACCTCCAGCGGTGCGCTGCGCGCGTACGACGTGCGGAGCGGGAAGCGGCGGTGGACCTCCGAGCGCACGGCCGCCACCACCGCCCGCGTGCTCGTCGCGTCCGACGACGTCATCCTTACCGCCGACGCCAAGGGGGCGCTGCTGGGACTGGACACCAAGGACGGCACGAAGCGGTGGTCGGTGCCGGGCGCCGACGCGGCGGTGCTGCTCGGCGCCGACGAGAGCGCGGCCTACCTCGCCACCCGCGGCGGTCGGATACGCGCCGTGGATCTCACCTCGCACCGCACGCTGTGGACCGTCCCGGCGCCCGTGGCCACATCCGCCAAGGCGCCGGCCCAGGCGGCGGTCGCCGACCGCCGCCTGGTGATCCACGGATCGGACGGCGGCGTGGCCGCCCTCGACACCCGAACGGGCAGGACCGCCTGGGGCCCGCGTGAGCAGGGGTCCCCCACCGCCCTCGCCCCCGCCGTCGTGGACGGTGTCGTCTACCTCGGAGGGAAGAGCCTGAGGGCGCTCGCCCTGGCGAGCGGTGAGGAGAAGTGGGCCCATGCCGGTCAGGGCGGGACCGGCTGGACAGCGCCGGCCGTGCGGAAGGGCGTGGTGTACGCCGTGGACGGCACCGACCTCTCGGCACGGCGGGCGGGGGACGGAGCGGAGATGTGGACGCTGCCGTTCGCGTCCGACGACCACCCGCTTGACGCCCCCGTCGCCGAGGGTGGCAGTGTGTGGGCGGCTGTCGATGAGCGCGGGAACCAAGGCGTGGTGGCGGTCGATGTCCGCAGCGGAAGCGTCGCTTGGCCGTACGGTCCGGGGACCGAGGGAGGCTGGCGGCTCGCGGCGGCTGGGAACCGCGTGTTCGCTCTGCAGTCCGGCACCCTCACCGCCATGCCCGTCTTCTAGCCCCGGACACTCCCCGCCGGCCCACCCCCACACGCCCCCCACCAAGACGCTGGTACCCTATGTCCTGGCCGTTTGCGTACGCGTCCCCGGAGGCCTCGAGTCTCGGGAGACAGCGCCCAGCGGACCCCGCCTCCCGAGTCACGGAAGATCCCCTGAGACATCGACCAGGGGCACTCGGCGGCTGATGACGAGAACAAGGAGTACCGAGTGTCGCTCGACGCCGTTACCAAGAAGCAGATCATGACCGAGTTCGCCACCAAGGAGGGCGACACCGGCTCCCCCGAGGTCCAGGTCGCGATGCTCACGCGCCGCATCTCCGACCTCACCGAGCACCTCAAGACCCACAAGCACGACCACCACTCCCGCCGGGGTCTGCTGCTCCTGGTCGGCCAGCGCCGCCGCCTGCTGCAGTACCTGGCGAAGAAGGACATCACGCGCTTCCGTGCGCTGGTCGAGCGCCTGGGCATCCGTCGCGGTGCGGCGGGCGCCAAGTAAGACGCCAAGGCAGGGAGCGGTTCCCGCGACGGGGGCCGCTCCCTTTGCCATACGTGGCGCCGTACGGTTTCGGCCAAAGGTGAGCCAATGCTGACCCGTACGGTCTTCGCGCCGGTGCGTAGCGCCATCGCTACGTACCGTAGGGGCCGGACAGTACAGCCGTCGTGATGACGGCCGAAGCTTTGTAGTCTGGTCCCAACAACGCCATAACGAACGAGGAGGAGCGCCTCATTCCCGCCGCACCGGCGCCACAGGAGCCGGTCCTCGGTAGTGGCTCCCGGAACTGGCAATTCCGGTGGCTTCGATCGAAGACCGGCCCGGCTGCCGGCCAGTAAGGCCCGGGGCGCTGCTCCACCACCGTCCACCGTCACACGGACGAGGGACGCAGAAGAGGAGATTTTCCTGGTGGAGAACGAGACCCACTACGCCGAAGCGGTCATCGACAACGGCACCTTCGGCACCCGCACCATCCGTTTTGAGACGGGCCGCCTGGCCCGTCAGGCCGCCGGTTCGGCCGTGGCCTACCTGGACGACGACACCATGGTGCTGTCGGCCACCACCGTTTCCAAGAACCCCAAGGACCAGCTCGACTTCTTCCCGCTCACGGTCGATGTCGAGGAGCGGATGTACGCGGCGGGGCGCATCCCCGGCTCGTTCTTCCGCCGTGAGGGCCGCCCCTCCGAGGACGCGATCCTCACCTGCCGTCTGATCGACCGTCCGCTGCGCCCGTCCTTCAAGAAGGGCCTGCGCAACGAGATCCAGGTCGTCGAGACGATCATGGCGCTCAACCCCGACCACCTCTACGACGTGGTCGCGATCAATGCCGCCTCCTGCTCCACCCAGCTCGCCGGGCTGCCCTTCTCCGGCCCCATCGGTGGCACCCGCGTCGCCCTGATCAAGGGCCAGTGGGTGGCCTTCCCGACCCACTCCGAGCTGGAGGAGGCCGTCTTCGACATGGTCGTCGCCGGCCGGGTGCTCGAGGATGGCGATGTCGCGATCATGATGGTCGAGGCGGAGGCCACCGACAAGACCATCCAGCTGGTCAAGGACGGCGCCGAGGCTCCCACCGAGGAGGTCGTCGCCGCCGGCCTGGAGGCGTCGAAGCCCTTCATCAAGGTCCTGTGCAAGGCGCAGGCGGACCTCGCGGCCAAGGCCGCCAAGCCGACCGCCGAGTTCCCGATCTTCCTCGACTACCAGGACGACGTCCTGGAGGCGCTCACCGCCGCCGTCCGCGACGAGCTGGCCCAGGCGCTGACCATCGCGGGCAAGCAGGAGCGCGAGACCGAGCTGGACCGCGTCAAGGGCGTGGCCGCCGAGAAGCTGCTGCCGCAGTTCGAGGGGCGCGAGAAGGAGATCTCGGCGGCGTACCGCGCGCTGACCAAGACCGTGGTGCGCGAGCGCGTCATCAAGGAGAAGAAGCGCATCGACGGCCGCGGCGTCACGGACATCCGTACGCTCGCCGCCGAGGTCGAGGCGATTCCGCGGGTCCACGGCTCGGCGCTGTTCGAGCGCGGCGAGACCCAGATCCTGGGCGTCACCACGCTGAACATGCTCCGCATGGAGCAGCAGCTGGACACGCTCGCGCCCGAGACCCGCAAGCGCTACATGCACAACTACAACTTCCCGCCGTACTCCACCGGTGAGACCGGCCGCGTCGGCTCCCCCAAGCGCCGCGAGATCGGCCACGGCGCCCTGGCCGAGCGGGCGCTGCTGCCGGTGCTGCCGACGCGCGAGGAGTTCCCGTACGCCATCCGCCAGGTCTCCGAGGCGCTGAGTTCCAACGGCTCGACCTCCATGGGGTCGGTCTGCGCCTCGACGATGTCGCTGCTCAACGCCGGTGTGCCGCTGAAGGCACCGGTCGCGGGCATCGCCATGGGCCTGATCTCCCAGGAGATCGACGGCGAGACCCACTACGTCACCCTCACCGACATCCTCGGTGCGGAGGACGCGTTCGGCGACATGGACTTCAAGGTCGCCGGCACCAAGCAGTTCGTCACCGCGCTGCAGCTGGACACCAAGCTGGACGGCATTCCGGCGTCCGTGCTGGCCGCGGCCCTCAAGCAGGCCCGCGACGCCCGGCTGCACATCCTCGATGTGATGAACGAGGCCATCGACGTCCCGGACGAGATGTCCCCCAACGCGCCGCGGATCATCACCGTGAAGATCCCGGTCGACAAGATCGGTGAGGTCATCGGCCCCAAGGGCAAGATGATCAACCAGATCCAGGAGGACACCGGCGCCGACATCACCATCGAGGACGACGGCACCATCTACATCGGTGCCGCCGACGGCCCGGCCGCCGAGGCCGCCCGCGCGACCATCAACGGCATCGCCAACCCGACCATGCCGGAGGTCGGCGAGCGCTACCTGGGCACGGTCGTGAAGACCACCACCTTCGGTGCGTTCGTCTCCCTGCTCCCGGGCAAGGACGGCCTGCTGCACATCTCGCAGATCCGCAAGCTCGCCGGCGGCAAGCGCGTGGAGAACGTCGAGGACGTGCTGAAGGTCGGCGCCAAGGTCCAGGTCGAGATCGCCGAGATCGACCAGCGCGGCAAGCTCTCCCTCATCCCGGTCCTCGATGACGAGGAGAGCGGGGACGCGGACGAGGCCAACGCCGAGGCCAAGCCCCAGACGAAGGACGAAGCCACCAAGTGACGTCCCGCGACGACGGCACGACGGCCCGCACCTCCTCGGAGGCGCGGGCCGTCGCCCGTACCCAAACGCTTCTCGAGGGCGAGAACGGTATCGGCACGGTCCGCAGGACGACCCTCCCCGGGGGCCTGCGCGTCGTCACCGAGACCCTCCCCTCCGTGCGCTCGGCCACCTTCGGCATCTGGGCGCACGTCGGCTCGCGCGACGAGACCCGTACGCTCGGCGGGGCCACCCACTATCTGGAGCATCTGCTCTTCAAGGGCACCCGGCGGCGCACCGCGCTGGACATCTCCGCCGCCATCGACGCGGTCGGCGGCGAGATGAACGCCTTCACCGCCAAGGAGTACACCTGCTACTACGCACGGGTGCTCGACACCGATCTGCCGCTGGCCATCGACGTCGTCTGCGACATGCTGACCGGCTCGGTGATCAACGCCGCGGACGTGGACGCGGAGCGCGGTGTCGTCCTGGAAGAGATCGCGATGACCGAGGACGACCCGGGCGACTGTGTGCACGACCTGTTCGCCCACACCATGCTCGGCGACACCCCGCTCGGCCGCCCGGTCCTGGGCACCGTCGACACCGTCAACGCCCTGGGCCGCGACCAGATCGCCCGCTTCTACCGGAAGCACTACGACCCCACCCACCTGGTCGTCGCCGCCGCGGGCAACGTGGACCACGACGACGTCGTACGCCAGGTGCACGCCGCGTTCGACGGGGCGGGCGCCCTGTCGAACGCGGACGCGGCCCCGGTCGCCCCGCGCGCCGGCATCCGTGCGATCCGTACGGCGGGCAAGGTCGGGCTGCTGAACCGCAAGACCGAGCAGGCCCATGTCGTCCTCGGCATGCCCGGCATCCCGCGCACCGACGACCGCCGCTGGGCGCTCGGGGTGCTCAACACCGCACTGGGCGGCGGGATGAGCTCCCGGCTCTTCCAGGAGGTCCGGGAGAAGCGCGGCCTCGCCTACAGCGTCTACTCCTACACCTCCAGCTTCGCCGACTGCGGGCTCTTCGGCGTCTACGCCGGCTGCCGCCCGAGCCAGGTGCACGACGTCCTCAAGATCTGCCGCGACGAGCTCGTCCAGGTAGCGGAGAACGGCCTGAGCGACGAGGAGCTGCGGCGCGCCGTCGGCCAGCTCTCCGGCTCCACCGTGCTGGGCCTGGAGGACACCGGCGCGCTGATGAACCGGATCGGCAAGAGCGAGCTGTGCTGGGGCGAGCAGATGTCGGTGGACGACATGCTCGAGCGGATCGCGGAGGTCACCCCGGACGAGGTGCGCGAGGTGGCGCGCGATGTACTGGGACGGCGTCCTTCGCTGTCCGTCATCGGCCCGCTGAAGGACAAGCAGGCGGCGCGTCTCGACGAGGCCGTCGCCTAGCCCGTCAGCCGGCGTAGTCCGTCAGCCGGCGTAGTCCGTACGTCGGCGTAGGCCGTACGTCGGCGTAGGCCGTACGTCGGCGTAGGCCGTACGTCGGTTCAGTCCGTGCCAGAGCCTCCCGGATCGAAGGAAACAGGATCGATGAGCAAGCTGCGTGTGGCCGTCCTCGGCGCCAACGGCCGGATCGGCTCCGAGGCCGTACGAGCCGTGGAGGCCGCCGAGGACCTGGAACTGGTCGCCGCGCTGGGCCGGGGCGACCAGCTCCAGGCCCTGGCCGAGGCGGGCGCCGAGGTGGCGGTCGAGCTGACCGAACCGGCCTCGGTGATGGACAACCTCGAGTTCTGCGTCCGCCACGGCATCCACGGCGTCGTCGGCACCACCGGCTGGACGGACGAGCGCCTGGCGCGGCTGCGCGGCTGGCTCGACGCCTCGCCGACCACCGGTGTGCTGATCGCGCCGAACTTTTCCATCGGTGCGGTGCTGACCATGCGGTTCGCCCGCCAGGCCGCCCGGTTCTTCGAGTCGGTCGAGGTCATCGAGCTGCACCACCCCAACAAGGTGGACGCCCCCTCCGGCACGGCCGCGCGCACCGCACAGCTGATCGCCGAGGCCCGGCGGGAGGCCGGCTGCGCCCCGCAGCCGGACGCCACCGCCACGGCGCTCGACGGGGCGCGGGGCGCGGACGTGGACGGGGTGCCGGTGCACTCGGTGCGGCTGCGCGGGCTCCTGGCCCATCAGGAGGTCCTGCTGGGCGGCGAGGGCGAGACGCTCACCATCCGCCATGACTCCACCCACCACAGCAGCTTCATGCCCGGCATCCTGCTCGGCGTCCGCCGAGTGGCGGCCACCCCCGGCCTGACCTTCGGCCTGGAACACTTCCTCGATCTGGACTGAGGGCACAGCGGTGCGCGCAAAGATCATATATTTCGTTCTCGCGGCCGTTCTGGTCGTCTACTTCGTACTGGTCGGCGACCGTGGGGTGCTGCTGATCCGGGAGGGCACCCCGGTCACCGTCGTCTTCGGTGCGGCGGTACTGGTGATGCCTCTCATCGGTGCCTGGTTCCTGTGGCAGACCACGCAGTTCGCGCGGAGCGCGGACCGGCTGGCCCGGGAGCTGGAGGCGGAGGGCGGCCTCCCGGTCGACGAGCTGGTGCGGACGCCCGGCGGGCGGATCGACCGGGACTCGGCGGACGCCGTCTTCGCCAAACGGCGGGCCGAGACGGAGCAGTCGCCGGACGACTGGCGGTCCTGGTTCCGGCTCGCCGTGGCGTACCACGACGCCCGGGACACCGCGCGCGCCCGTAAGGCGATGCAGCGCGCCATCGCCCTGCACGACGGCAAGCCGGTGCGGGCGGCCGGGGGCTGACCCCGGGCCGCCCGCGGCGGTACGGATAAGGATCGGATACGGATCAGGGGGGCTCAGCGGCGCCGCCCCGCGGCCGTACGGCTCAGCGGTGAGCGGGTGGCTCAGGAGTGGGCGTCAGCGGTGGGGTGGGCGTCAGCGGTGGGCGGCGGCCCAGCCCTCGAGCGCGTCGGCGGCCCTGTTGAAACTCTCCGCCTGGCCCAGGAAGTCGGCGTCATGGCTGGTGATCAGGGCGTCCGGCGCTCCGCCGCGCACCGACTGGAGCAGCAGCGCCTGCCCCTGGACGGTGCGGGGCAGGCCCAGCCACCGGACCGGCTGCTGGGCCGTGCGTATCGCGGCGACGTCCTGCCAGCGCACGGTGGTGCTGCGCAGGAGGCCGATCCGGCGCAGCCCCTGGGCGCTCACCACGACACCGCTGCGCACCAGCCTTACGGCTGTCACGATCATCAGCGCCGCGACGCCGACGCAGACGCCCGCCGCGGACAGCGATCCCGCCATCGCGATGATCAAGGCGGAGAACAGGATGTACGAGGCGAGCAGCAGCATAAGAGCGGCGCCCCCGACCCTCCAGGGCCCCGGCCGGTAGGGACGGCGCCAGCGGTCCGGGTCCTCGTAACCGAGCGGGTCCGCTCCGGCCGCCGCGTCGTCGTCACGGGCGCGGTCGGCGGTCAGGAAGGGCAGGGGCACGGGAGTTCCTCACTCACACACATGTCCGGATGGGCCTGTGCTGGGTGAGGCTATCCCAGCGCCGGTCAGCGTCCGTCGGACGCCTCTGGCTGCTGGATCTGTTGGGTGGGGTGCGACTGGCTGTCGAGCGCGGGTATCCCGAACATCAACGAGCCGATGAACCCCGCGACGATCGTGAGCCCGATCAGGGTCCGTCCGGCGATCTGGGACGGTGTGGCGCGGGGGCGGGGTGGTGGGGTGACATTGCTGCGGAAACGGTCGGCTTCGGCGACGAAGGCGAACGGCACGGGCTCTCGCCGGCGGAACATCTGCGGGCTCTCCTTGGAACCTCGAACGTGAGTACTTCAGTGTGTAGGACGTGTGAATGAGCGATTGGGTGCCCGGATTCGACGACTTCCGTCAAAAATTTCGGCTGAGCGGGACTGTCGGTGGTGACCCGTAAGCTGGGCGCCGCCCTGAGCGACGCACCATGGAAGGACCCGCCCGGTGACCGAGATCCCCGCCGAGATCGAGAAGGCCAGTTTCCGCAGCGATGTGACCGTCGAGCTGGTCAAGCACAGCGCTGCCGACTCCGATGTGTTGTGGGCCGCGCGGGTGTCCACCGCGGGCGAGCAGTCCCTCGAGGAGATCACCAAGGACCCGGAGCGGTCCAAGGGGCTGATCAACTTCCTGATGCGGGACCGCCACGGCAGCCCGTTCGAGCACAACTCGATGACCTTCTTCATCAGCGCCCCGATCTTCGTCTTCCGCGAGTTCATGCGGCACCGCGTGGGCTGGTCGTACAACGAGGAGTCCGGTCGCTACCGCCGCCTGGAGCCGGTGTTCTACGTCCCGGGGGAGGCCCGCAAGCTGATCCAGCAGGGCCGCCCGGGGAAGTACGAGTTCGTCGAGGGCACCCCGGCGCAGCACGAGCTGACCGGCCGGGTCATGGAGGACGCGTACCGCCACGCCTATGAGGCGTACCAGGAGATGCTGGCCGCCGGAGTGGCCCGCGAGGTGGCCAGGGCCGTGCTCCCGGTCGGCCTGTTCTCCTCGATGTACGCCACCTGCAACGCCCGCTCGCTGATGCACTTTCTGGGGCTGCGCACCCAGCACGAGCAGGCCGCTGTGCCCTCGTTCCCGCAGCGGGAGATCGAGATGGTGGGGGAGAAGATGGAGGCTCACTGGGCGGGGCTGATGCCGCTCACCCACGCCGCCTTCAACGCCAACGGCCGAGTGGCTCCGTAGCCGACCCCCGTAGCCCGGGGCCCGCTCCTCGGACGGATCACCGGGCGAAGTGTCCGTATTGCGGCGTTTCGAGAAGTTCATCTAGGCTGAACAAACGGGCCCGGCACTGCTTGAACCCCCGAGCAGGCAGTGCCGGGTCCCATCTCTTCGCTCCGTCCGCAGCCCCGAGCGAGCGCCGTGGGGCGCGCTACGAGTAGCGTGGAGCCCATGGCACCGACATCCACATCGCAGACCCCTTTCGGGCGGGTGCTGACCGCCATGGTCACGCCATTCACCACTGACGGCGCGCTCGACCTCGACGGCGCCCAGCGACTCGCTGTTCATCTGGTGGACGCCGGCAATGACGGACTGATCGTCAACGGCACCACCGGCGAGTCCCCCACCACCAGCGATGCGGAGAAAGCCCAGCTCGTACGCGCCGTGGTGGAGGCGGTCGGCGACCGCGCCCACGTCGTGGCCGGAGCGGGTACCAATGACACCCGGCACAGTGTGGAGCTCGCCCGCGCCGCCGAGCAGGCCGGTGCCCACGGGCTGCTGGCCGTCACGCCGTACTACAGCAAGCCGCCGCAGGAAGGCCTCCTCCGGCACTTCACCGCCATCGCCGACGCCACCGGCCTGCCGGTCATGCTCTACGACATCCCGGGCCGCAGCGGTGTCCCGATCGGCACCGAGACCATGGTCCGGCTGGCCGAGCACCCGCGCATCGTCGCCAACAAGGACGCCAAGGGCGACCTCGGACGCGCCAGCTGGGCCATCGCCCGCTCCCGCCTCGCCTGGTACTCCGGCGACGACATGCTGAACCTGCCGCTGCTGTCGGTCGGCGCGGTCGGCTTCGTCTCCGTGGTCGGCCACCTGGTCAGCCCCGAGCTGCGGGCCATGCTCGAGGCCCATCTCGCGGGTGACGTCGCGAAGGCAACGGAGATCCACCAGAAGCTGCTGCCGGTCTTCACCGGCATGTTCCGCACCCAGGGTGTGATCACGACCAAGGCCGCGCTCACCCTCCAGGGCCAGCCCGCGGGGCCGCTGCGCCTGCCGTTGGTCGAGCTGACCGCCGAGGAAACCGAACAGCTGAAGCGCGATCTCGCCGCCGGCGGGGTACAGCTCTAAGCAAAGAGGCGATTTCTCGCACCTTCATACTTCACAACTGCATACAGACACATCAGCAAGTGCACGAATGTCACGCGCGCCATGTGCCCAGGGGGCATGTGGCGTGCGTGGTGAGGAGAGTCTTTTGAGTCATCCGCATCCTGAGCTCGGCCCTCCGCCGAAGCTCCCCGAGGGCGGTCTGCGCGTCACCCCGCTCGGCGGCCTCGGTGAGATCGGCCGGAACATGACGGTCTTCGAGTACGGCGGCCGGCTGCTGATCGTCGACTGCGGGGTGCTCTTCCCCGAGGAGGAGCAGCCCGGAGTCGACCTGATCCTGCCGGACTTCACATCCATCCGGGACCGTCTCGACGACATCGACGGCATCGTCCTCACTCACGGCCATGAGGACCACATCGGCGGCGTCCCCTTCCTGCTCCGCGAGAAGCCCGATATCCCGCTGATCGGCTCCAAGCTGACGCTCGCCCTGATCGAGGCGAAGCTTCAGGAGCACCGGATCCGTCCGTACACCCTCGAGGTCGAGGAGGGGCACCGCGAGCGGATCGGCCCCTTCGAGTGCGAGTTCGTCGCGGTCAACCACTCCATCCCGGACGCCCTGGCGGTCGCCATCCGCACCCCGGCTGGCATGGTCGTGCACACCGGCGACTTCAAGATGGACCAGCTGCCGCTCGACGGCCGGCTCACGGATCTGCCCGCGTTCGCCAAGCTCGGCGAGGAGGGCATCGATCTGCTCCTGGCGGACTCCACCAACGCCGAGGTCCCCGGGTTCGTACCGCCCGAGCGCGATATCTCCGGTGTGCTGCGCCAGGTCTTCGGCAACGCGCAGAAGCGCATCATCGTCGCCAGCTTCGCCAGCCATGTGCACCGCATCCAGCAGATCCTCGACGCGGCACATGAGTACGGGCGCAAGGTCGCCTTCGTCGGCCGGTCGATGGTCCGCAACATGGGCATCGCCCGTGACCTCGGCTATCTGCGGGTGCCTGCCGGTCTCGTGGTGGATGTGAAGACCCTCGACGACCTTCGGGACGACGAGGTGGTGCTGGTCTGCACGGGCTCCCAGGGCGAGCCGATGGCGGCGCTGTCCCGAATGGCCAACCGCGATCACCAGATCCGGATCGTCGCGGGCGACACGGTGATCCTGGCCTCCTCGCTGATCCCCGGCAATGAGAACGCGGTCTACCGGGTGATCAACGGACTGACGCGCTGGGGCGCCACGGTCGTCCACAAGGGGAACGCCAAGGTCCATGTCTCCGGCCATGCCTCGGCCGGCGAGCTGCTGTACTTCTACAACATCTGCAAGCCCAAGAACCTGATGCCGGTGCACGGTGAATGGCGCCATCTGCGCGCCAACGCCGAGTTGGGCGCGTTGACCGGGGTTCCGAAGAACCGTTGCGTCATCGCCGAGGACGGTGTCGTGGTGGACCTGGTCGACGGCATTGCCAAGATCGTCGGCAAGGTGCAGGCGGGATACGTGTACGTGGACGGCCTCTCGGTCGGCGATGTCACGGAGACCTCGCTCAAGGACCGCCGCATCCTCGGAGACGAGGGCATCATCTCGATCTTCGTGGTCGTCGACAGCACGACCGGCAAGATCGTGGGCGGTCCGCATATCCAGGCGAGGGGCTCCGGTATCGAGGACTCCGCCTTCTCCGCGGTCATCCCGAAGATCGAGGATGCTCTGGTCAAGTCGGCCTCCGACGGGGTCGTGGACCCGCACCAGCTCCAGCAGCTGGCGCGCCGCGCGGTCGGTAAGTGGGTCTCCGACAGCTACCGCCGCCGCCCGATGATCCTGCCCGTGGTCGTCGAGGTCTGACGTCACGTCTGACACCCCCTCAGCACCACACCGGCGCTGAACACCCGGCGGGGCTCCTCGATTTGCATCGAGGAGCCCCGCTCCAGTACGTTTACGGCTCCGCCAGAGGGGAACCCGAAGCACTCAACGGTCTTCGGAGGAGCCCACCGGCGGAGGTGGAAATCGACTCGGAGAAATTCTGATAAAGTCGGTGAA
>NZ_JAERRG010000044.1 GCF_016741935.1 Streptomyces endocoffeicus
GAGTGGTCGTCGAGGTGAAGCTCAGTAGGAAGGCGAGGCCGCCGACGAAGACACAGGCGCCAATGACGGTCCCGTGCTCGAGGTATATGAAGGTCGGCACGGCCCACAGGCCCAGTCCGATCGCCGATCCCACGGCCACACGCTTGCGGCCGAGGGTGTCAATCGCCCTGCCGGCCACCAGGCTGCCGCACATCAGGACGACGTAGGCCACGAGGAGCACGATGAGCGACTGAGTCTGCGTGAACTGCGCCGTCGTCGTCAGGTGAGCGACGAGGAAGGAAGTCACCAGGTAGGAGGCCACGGAGTTCGACATGGCGAAGCCGATCAGGATCAGCATCGGCCGCTTGGCCACCTTGAAAGCCTGGACGATCGGCGCCGACTCAAGTCGTCCTTCCGTCTGCAGCTCGCTGAAGGCGGGCGACTCGTGGACGCGCAGGCGCAGGTACAGGCCGACGAGGGCCAGCGGCGCCGCCGCGATGAACGGTACGCGCCATCCCCACGAGGCCAGCTGGTCGGCGTTCGTGATGCTCGACATCAGCAGGGACACGAGGATGCCGAAGACGGTCCCCAGCGCGACCGAGATGAGAACGTAGGAGGCGTACCGACCGCGCCGCCCCTCCGGGGCGTGCTCGATGACGAACACCGACGCCGAGGAGGACTCGCCGCCGGCTGAGAAGCCCTGCAGGAGCCGGGCCGCGAGGAGCAGGAATGCGGCTGTGGCGCCGATGTCGGCGTAGCCAGGGAGCAGGCCGATTCCTACAGTGCCGGCGCTCATCAGCAGCACCGAGATGGACAACGCAGGTCGTCGCCCGATCCGGTCTGAGAGGTGTCCGAAGGCGATGGCGCCGAGCGGGCGGGCCATGAAGCTCACGCCGAAGATCGAGAACGTATACAGTAGTGCCGTTGTGCCGTCGGTCTCCGGAAAGAACTGGGCGGCGATCGTGGTGGCGAAGAATCCATAGAGGGCGAAGTCGTACCACTCCACGAAGTTGCCGATAGCGCCAGCGAACAGCGTTTTCATGCGCGAGGGGCCATCCACGTTGCTCATGGTCTACTCCTTTGTAGTCCGGGACCTGGAGGTGTGACGGTGGGCCTGTCGTGGCCGCTGGTGCGGCAATGTTGACGCCGACCACATCTGGGGACCGCCCACGGGCGAAAGTGAGGTCTTCGACCCATTCACTGTCGAGGGGGAACGCGTGACGGCTGGCGACGCTTGGCCTGTTCACCTTGCGTTTGTCATCGAAAGATTTCGATAGGCTAGGGCGAGCTAAGTCGAGCGTCAACCATTGCGGACGATCTCGCGAGCGCGGCACGAGAAGGCGGACCCTGCCGCCGGTATTTCTCCGTCCGGACCTGTGACCCCCGCGCACCGACATCACGGGGCGTCGGGGTGAACACGAGAGGGAGCAGAGTGCGAGCAGCCGCTCTGCCCTCCGACGGCTGCGCAGGCGTACCAGCATGCCTGTGTAACACGCCGCTTACCTGCTGGTTCTACGGGTTAACCGCTCGGTGAAGGCATGGTCATAGGCCCTGCCTTCCGGCGGTCCACCGCGGTTGCGTGCCCGCTTTCCCTGTTGACCGAGCCGCTGCGGGCCCCGCGCCGGGCTTCCAGGAGGAGAGGTCTCCTCGGCCGTGCCGGCGCATCGCCTTCGAGGCCGAGGCGCGGCCGCGGTGGACGCTTCGCCCTTGACAAGGGTCACTCGACAGTTACTATCGAGAAAATTCGATACGGGGAAGGTAGTGAAAGAGTCGTGAGGATCATCGGCGAGGAACGTACTCGTGAGCGCAGGCCCGCGCAGGACCTGTCTCAGGTTCCGGTCACCACGCAGGCGTCCACGAGCTATGACTTCCTGATCTCTTTGCGGGCCGTCTACAACACAGAGACGTGGGAGCGGTCGCGCCGGTGGGCGGCCGGGGCCAGAGAGGCCATGGGCACGGATCTCCACGCCGAAGGAAGCTTCTTCTTCGAAGGTAAGGAGACCGCGCTCGGACTCGGTCTTCTGCCCCTTATCCCGACGCTCGGATCGAAGGCCGACCCGACGGAGTTCATCTCGCTCGTCGCGGCGACCCCGGCCGAATACTGCGCCCTTCTTATGCTCGACACGGGAGAGACGCCCGTCGAAGCGATCGATCTCTACCGCTCGGTGCTGTCGAGGTCGACGCCGATCGAGCCGTCCGGCGCGGAGCGGAGCGCGGTCGAGGGGTTCGCGGGCGCCTTCGCCGAACGCGTCTTCGAATTGCTCCGCGACCCCGCAGGCTGCAAGCAGCGACTCCTGACGTTCTTGAACGCCTATCTGGAAAAGGTGTTCGTGCCCATCGCGCCGGCCATCGAGGTGGCGGTGTGCCGCGCAGCCGAATCGACCGAAAAGATCCTCGCGATGCAGCCGACATTGGCGAGCATCGAGGCGCTCACCGGCGGGTACACACTGTCCTCCGCCCTGAAGATGGACACGATCGATCTGGCGCCGTCGGTCTTCATCTATCCCTTCATGGCTCAGCGCATGGACCAAGGTCACGGACGGGCGCTGATCGTGTTCGGCGTAAGAGACGACGCAACCACGGGTTTCCAGGAAAGCAACCCGGAACACCTCCTGGATGCCATGAAAGCCCTGGCGAACCCGCATCGGCTGCAGATCCTGCGCCTTCTTCTCGAGCGCCCGGCGCTCAGCGGAGAATTCACCAGGCTCCTGGATCTGTCACAGCCCACGGTGCACCACCATCTCGCTCAGCTGCGGTCGTGCGGGCTGATCCGGCAGGAACGCGTTCCGGAAGGAATGCTCTACAGCTTCCGGCCCGAGGCCGCAGAGCTGCTGGTCGCCGATCTGGCGCAGTACTTCGGACTGGGATCTCAGGCCGAGATTTCCTGACCATGAGGAGAAATCTATGACGATCGAGACGACCGATACGGATCAGAACGAGCCGACATGGTCGGAGGACCCCTACAGCGTGGACGAGGGCGTCGGATGGCGCGCCCACATCGGAATGGTCATCTACTCCAACGACCAGACGCTGCCCCACGAAGGCCGGGTGATGCTCAACTTTCCGGGCGTGGCCCTTTTCGAGAGCCGCATTCACGCCTACCGCGGCACGAACCAGCCCCTGACGGCCGAGGGCCTCTCCAACACGAGCGGCATCGAAGGCGCGGCCCGGCTGATCAACACGATGCGCCCGTCCGACGTGGTCGCGATCGGCTGTACGTCGGCCGCGATGGTAATCGGCAACGATGAACTGCACCGTCTCGTCCGACGCATACATCCGAACGCACAGGTCACCGACCCCTTCACCGGGATCAAGGCCGCTCTGACGGCGACCGAGGCGAAGCGAGTCGGTTTCATCTCCCCGTATCCACGGGACGTCGCCGAGCGGATGACCAACGGATTCCAGGAGGCTGGCTTCGAGATCCCGGTCGCCACCACCTTCAAGAACCCGACTGGCTTCGTGAGTGACGACGCCCCGTTCATCACACCGGACAGCATGGCCGCGGCCACGCGTCGCCTCATCAACGAAACCGAACTCGACACCGTCGTCATCGCGTGCACACAGATGCGCGCGGCCGAGATGATCGAGGCGCTGGAAGAGGAGACGGGGAAAACGATCATCAGCTCCAACCAGGCGCTCTGCTGGCACGCCCTGCGCCTGGCCGGCTGCGATGACAAGATCGACGGCTGGGGCCGGCTCTTCCGTAGCTGATTCAGCACTTCGACCGACGGCAAGCCTTCGGCCAGCCGGCGTTTTCCGGGCCACGCACACTCCGTCACGGTCTCTTCCGCACCCGGAGCGCTCGCTGCGCCGTGATCCGCGCACCTGCCCGCACCCTTAGGACGTCTTCGTGAACGACGCGCACCACACGACACCTCCCTACCCGCGCATGCCCCTCCCCTCGGCAACGGAGTTCCAGCACCGGATCGAGCGCCTGCAAGTCGAACTCGACCGCGCCGGCACGGACGCCATCGTCATCACGGCTCAGGAGAACTTCGAGTACTTCTCCAGCTTCCGCACCATGGCCTGGACCTATCACGCCCGACCGGTCTTCCTGGTCGTGGGGCGCTCATCGAGCGTCGTCGTCGCATCGCGTGCCGACGAAAAGTCCCTCGCTTCGGGTGACGACAAGTCGGAGGTGCGCATCTACGGCGGCTTCCTGGAAGAGGCGGTCGTCGCCGTCCAGGAGGCAGTCCGTTCCGTCTCGGCCGAGGCACGCTCGGTCGCCGTCGACTACGGCCACGAGCTCTACGGGCGGGGATCACTGTCGCTCGTTCAGAAGCTGTCGGCGTCCGCGGGGCTCGTCGAGGCGGGACCGATCCTGTGGAATGTACGACTGGTCAAGTCGGAGCACGAACTCGAAGCGATGCGGCGCACCTTCAGCATCGTGGACCGCGCCTTCGATGACGTCCTGCGCGATGTACGGGTCGGCACCAGTGAGATCGAGATGACCGACGCCCTCCAGATCGAGTTCGTCAAGAACGGCGCCGACCGCATCGTCCCCTTCTCGGTCCTGTTCGGCACCACGGACTTCCAGTTCCATCGGCCGTCCTCCCACAAGCAGCTGGCGAAGGACGACTACATCTGGACCGACTTCCGCTGCTCGTACGGCGGCTACCCGGCCGACCGCAACCGCCTCGCACGCGTCGGCGATCCGAGTGTGGCCGAGCGCGAGGCCTACGCCGCCGTCCGGCAGGTGACCCTCGATCTCTGCCGGGGTATTCGAGCGGGTTGGACCGGCGCGGAGGCGTTCGCCCTCTTCCAAGAGCTGTGGGGCTCGGCCGGACTTCCGCAGTCCTGGAGTGTGGCCGGTGCGGGGCGCGTCGGCCACGGCGGAGGCGTGGGCTTGACCGAACCGCCGTCGATCTCGGGACAGAGCTCCGAGCGGATCGAGGCGGGGATGGTGCTGCATCTGGAGCCCAAGCTCGAGACCGAGCACGGCGTCTTCCAGTGCGAGGAGATCATCGTGGTCGGGGAGGACGGCAACGAGTTCCTGAGCACACCCGCCCCCGCCGAGATGCCGATCGTCCAGATCTGACGGACGACGGCGGTCCCTGATGATCACCGAGCAGCGCCTCGTGGTCGTCGAACACCGCTCGTCATTCCCTGGTTCCATGTCCTGCTGAACGATCCGCTCGCATTTCCGGGGCCCGCCCACTCAGCCTGTCATGGACACCATGTTCGCTGGAGAGAGTCCGAGTTGATGCACGCAACACTGGGTAAAGAAATCCTCGGCCTGTCGTGCCCGAGGTGCGGACACGAACCCGAAGTCGCAGATGCGACGAACTTCCGCGGCTGCACGAGGTGTCTGGCCACGATCGGCTTGCCGGTCAACTACGTGGCAGCCGCGCCGGAGCCCGACCGCGACGTCTTCGAAGCCGCTTCCGCCGCGGACCCCGCTCTCGGGATCTGGCGCTGGGGTCCGCTGCTCCCGGTCCGCCCAGTGACCCCCACGTCGCTCGGCGAGGGGAACACGCCCGTCGTCCGGCTGGGCGGGCGGGGCCGAAGCCCTCATGATCACCAAATCGTTCTCAAGAACGAGTCCACAAATCCAACCTGGAGCCATAAAGACCGCCTGTGCGCTCTGGCCGTCGCCGCCGCCGAGCTCCTGGGGCACGACGCCGTGGCCGCCGCGTCCAGCGGCAATCACGGAGCCTCGCTCGCGGCGTACGCAGCACGTGCGGGGATGCGCTGCCTCATCGCGACGATCTCGTCCGTGCCTGCCGCCATGCGCACGTTCATGGAGGTCTACGGCGCGGAGGTGCATGCCTTCGACGACTTCGGGGCACGGTACGGGCTGATCGAGAACGGTGGCACCGCGGGCGACTGGTACGTCTGCTCGAACGCCAGCTCTCCGCCGGTGGGCTCCCCGGCGTACGGCGTCGACGGGTATAAGACCATCGCGTACGAGCTCTGGGAGCAGCTGCCGGACCGGCACATCGGGGCCATTGTCATACCGACGGGATACGGGGACTGCCTCAGCGGACTCGCCCGCGGTTTCGCCGATCTCCATGCCGTCGGCCTCGTCTCCCGTGTCCCCAAGCTAATCGCCGCCGAGGTGTTCGGGAAGATCGGCCATTCGCTCCGGTCCAAGTCACTCGAACTCGGCCCGTGGCCCACGCGGCCTACCGCGGCGTTCTCGATCGGTGGCGGGTACACCACCTACCAGACCATCGAGGCGCTGCGTTCCACCTCCGGGGACGCGGTCTCCGTCGAGGAAGCGGACGTGCTCGCCGCACAGCTCGACCTCGCGCGGGAATACGGCATCTACGCCGAGGCCAGCTCCGCGATCGCCCTCACCGCAGCCCGTCGTGTGATCGAGACGGGCCTGGTCGAGAAGACCGACGTGGTGGTCGCACTGACGACGTCGACAGGGCTCAAGGACGTGGACACCACCCGCGCCTCGCTGTCGGCGACGTCACCGGCCGCTTGAAACACCCGGCCGCGCTGGCCACATCCGGAGACGCGAGGGCATACGGACCTCGCCACCGGAACTCCGCCGGGTACCCGGTGACCACTCACCCTGACAGAAGGAATCGGTTAGATGACGAACGAAGAGGAAGATTCACTCCTCCTAACCGGCGCCCAGGTCATCTGCGATCTCGACCCGCTGACCGTCATCCACGATGGCGCCGTCGGGATCCGCAAAGACCGGATCGACTGGGTCGGCCGCGGCGCCGACGCCGTGGCGGCCAACTACAGCCGCCGGATCACGACCACCGGAACCATCCTGCCCGGCTTGGTTGACGCGCACGTGCACCTGGCATTCGATCACCGGCAGGCGGACCCCGTCACACATGCGGTCTCGCTGACGGAGCCCGAACTAGGACGGCTCATATCCACCAACGCGCTCGGGTTCCTGCGCTCAGGTGTCACTACCGTGAGAGACCTCGGTTCCCCGGCGGGCTCGGTGGTCGGCTTCGCCGAGGCCGTGCGGACGGGAGCGGCGATGGGTCCGACGATCGTCGCCAGCGACCAGCCGGTCACCCGGACCGACGGGCATCTGTGGGCCTTCGGCAAGCAGATCGCGACCGTACGGGACGCCGATCGAGCCGTAGCCGGACTCGCCGCGGCGGGGGCCCAGGTGATCAAGGTGATGATCACTGGCGGCAGAATGACGGCAGGCACCTCGCCGGAGGCCGTTGAGTTCCAACCCGACCTGCTCACGACAGTCGTCGCGCGAGCCCACAAGGAAGAGCTTCCGGTCGCCGCCCACACCCTCTCCACCGACGGGATCCAGGCAGCGGTCGCCGGACAGGCGGACACGCTGGAACACTGCACGTTCATCGAGCCGGACGGCACGCCCTGTCGCGACGAACGGGTCGAGGAACTCGCGGCACTCATCAGCGATGCCGGCACGTTCGTGTGCCCGACCCTGAATTTCGAGTACGACCAGCGTTTCCCTCATCCGCTCGAGTTCGAGCACCGGGCGCGATGGGTGCGGATCCTGTCGGAGCACGGCGCCCGCGTCATTCTCGGCAACGACACCGGCATCCCGGGCCTGGCCCCCGAGCACTACTGGGGTGGCATCGAAGCGCTGAGCATGTCGGGGATGAGCAACGAAGCGGTACTGAAAGCGGCGACCGTCGCCCCCGCGGCAGCTCTGCGTGTCACGAATAGAACGGGCAGCTTGGCCCCCGGAAAACAGGCGGACCTGCTCATCGTCGACGGAGACCCGCTCACGGACCTCTCCTGCCTACAGTCACCTCCGGTCGTCATGGCACAGGGAAAGCTCTTCGAGGTCGCGAAGGACGTCGTCGGCGCGTAGTAGGGCCGTCGTCTCCGATTACGGACCGTCCCGGTATTCCACGCCCACAGCACTGAGAACGAACGATTGGAGTAGATGATGACTGACGCCCACTCAAGCAAGGTGGAGGCCAAACTGGGCGAGCTCGGGCTCAGGCTGCCGTCCATAACGCATCCGATCGGGGCGTACGTCCCCGCGTTGCGTATGGGACAGCTCGTGTCCACCTCAGGCCAGCTTCCCATGCTCGACGGTGAGATCAGGGCCAAGGGCAAGGTGGGCGCTGAGATTTCGGCGGAAGAGGCGAAAGATCTCGCTCAGCTCTGCTGCCTGAACGCCCTGGCCGCGATCAAGGGTGTGATCGGCGACCTGGACCGGATCGAACGCGTCGAGCGGGTCGTGGGCTACGTCGCGTCTGCACCAGACTTCATCGCCCAGCCCCTCGTCGTGAACGGCGCCAGTGAGCTGCTGGGTTCTGTCTTCGGAGAGCGCGGCACCCATGTCCGCAGCGCGGTCGGCGTGGCAGTCCTTCCTCTCGGCTCGCCCGTCGAGATCGAACTCCATGTGAGGCTGTCGCCGCACGACGAATACTGAGCTGAGATGCATCTCCCGTCACGAAGATCCCGATGCCGAACCGGGAGATGCATCTCAAGCTAAGCTTGACTCTGTCGGTGATCTTGGGGTTTCCCGGTGCGGCAGCGTGATCAGCGGGCATGCTCGGGGCTGTTTCGAAGGCCGATGCAGTTGTCGAGGTGTCCGTTGTCGCTCCGTCCCCGTTCCGGTGAGCAGGTCCCGTCTCTGACCGTGCAGATCGCGCGGGCGAGCAACCCGGGCGGTACGACGGCGATGTGGGTGAGAGACCGGCTGGACGGGCTGTGGTGCGACGAGGACTTCGCGGGCTGGTACCCGCGCGACGGACGCCCCGGCCTCTCACCCGCACAGTTGGCCACCGTCTGTGTGCTGCAGTTCCTGCTCGGTCTGTCGGCCCGGCAGACAGCGGAAGCGGTCCGCTGCCGCATCGATTTTAAGTACGCCCTGGCCATGGAGCTGGACGATCCCGGCTTCCACCACAGCGTGCTGGCCGACTTCCGTGAACGCCTCGCCCAGGACGACCGCGCCGACCGTCTTCTCGATCTGTCGCTCGCGCGCCTGAAGGAAGCCGGACTCGTGCGCGAGCGCACCACTCAGCGCACCGACTCCACCCACGTCCTGGCCGCGGTGCGCGACCTGACCCGGCTGGAGCTGATCACCGAGGCGGTCCGGCGCCGCACTGGAAGAGGTCGTCGGCACCTCCCCTCACCTGCTGGACGAGCTGGTCGATGAGGACTGGGGGCCCCGCTACGGCCGACCGGTCCGCCTGGGCAAGAACCCCACCAAGCCCAAGACCAGGATCCTCGCCACTGGAAACGACGCCGTCCGGCTCCTGGAACACCTCTACCAGCACGGAGCAGACCGCGCGTGCGGTCCTCGTATCCAGGCCCTGCCCCAGATCATGGTGCAGAACTACCACCGTGACGCCGCAGGACACCTGCGCTGGCGCACCGCCGAGAAGGAAGGCGGACCCGGGCTACCGCCCTCGTCCCGGGCGGTCGTCTCTCCCTACGACACCTCGGCCCGCTACGCACGCCACGGACACATCATCAGCTGGAAGGGGTTCTCCGCTCACCTGACCGAGACCTGTGCTCCCGACAGCCCCAACGTCATCACGGACGTGGCCACCACCGCGGCCACCACCCACGACAGCAAGGTCCTGCCCGGCATCCACACCCGCCTCTCCCGCCGCGGACTCCTGCCCGCCGAGCACCTGGTCGACGCCGGCTACACCTCCCTGCCACACCTGGAACAAGCCACCCGTGAACACCAGGTCACCGTCTCTGGACCACTGCGGAGCAACCCCACCCGTCAGCACCGCCGGGACGAGGGCTCCGCCCGGGACGACTTCCACATCGACTACGACCGTCACCAGGTCACCTGCCCCCAGGGCCAGGTCAGCCAGGGCTGGCACGGCCCCTACCCGACCTCCTCACCCACAGCAGCCCCGCTGATCGTGGCCAGGTTCACCAAAAGCCAGTGCCAGCCCTGCCCGGCGCGCACCCGATGCACCACCTCCCGCGAAAGCACCCGCACCGTGGGCTTTCCCCCACGAGAACTCCGCGACCTGCAACTCCGCGTCCGCACCGAGCAACAGACACCCGAGTGGAAGACCCGCTACGCGGTCCGCTCCGGAGTGGAGGGCACGGTCAACGAGTTCGCCCACGGATATGGCATGCGACGCTGCCGCTACCGAGGACAGGGAAAGGCCCACATCCAGCACGTCCTGACGGCCATCGCCGTCAACATCGAGCGCCTCAGCGGACTGCCACCAACCGAAGAAGCCCCCACGCCCCGCCGGCCGACTGCCTTCCAGAACTACCTCGACCAGCGCGAGATACCCCGGCTGAAGTCCTGGCGAACCCTGGGCAGCTGACCTCGGCGGCACCAAGATCACCGACAGAGTCAAGCTAAGAGGCGACAAGCATGAGTTTGAGGATTGTTGTCTGTGTGGAGTACGTCCCCGATGCCACCGCGGACCGGCACTTCTCCGAGGACCTGACCGTCGATCGCGACGACACCGACGGTCTGCTGTCGGAACTGGACGAGTACGCCGTTGACCAGGCTCTCCGGGTCCGGGAAGCGGATCCCAGTACGGAGATCACCGCTGTTACCGTCGGCCCAGAGGACGCCAGTGACGCGATCCGAAAGGCGCTGTCGATGGGCGCGGACAGGGGTGTGCACGTCGAGGACACGGACCTGCACGGCACGGATGCGATGGGCACCTCGCTGGTGCTGGCCAAGGCCATCGAGAAGATCGGTTACGACCTCATCCTCTGTGGCATGGCCACCACCGACGGCGGCATGGGCGTACTCCCGGCGATGCTCGCCGAGCGCCTGGGCGTCGCGCAGGTCACCCAGCTCTCTCAAGTTTCCCTTGAGGACGGGGTGATCACGGGTCGGCGCGACGGCGATTCCGCCACCGAGCAACTGGCTGCGGCTCTGCCAGCCGTCGTATCGGTCACTGACCAGTCCGGCGAAGCGCGTTATCCCTCCTTCAAGGGGATCATGGCGGCCAAGAAGAAGCCGGTGGAGGAACTGGACCTGGACGACCTGGACATCGACGCGAGTGAAGTCGGGCTGGACGGCTCCTGGACCAAGGTCGAGTACGCCGCCGCCCGCCCCGCCCGTACGGTCGGCACGATCATCACGGACGAGGGCGAGGGCGCCAAGCAGCTCGCCGCATTCCTCGCGGCCCAGAAACTCATCTGAGGCCACAGGGGCCGGGCACACCCCGGCTGGCCCGGTCACCAATTGCCGTATCCGTCTCGCAGGAGTGCAATCCCATGGCTGAAGTCCTTGTGGGCCCTAACCCCGGATGTTGGACACGGGATTATGCGGCTTCGGGAAGTGTAGTTGAGGGTGCGAAGAGTGCGTTCTCGTAGGCGATCGGGGAGCGTTGTCCGAGGCGGGAGTGACGGCGTCGGGTGTTGTAGCGACTGGCCCAGAGGAACGCCGCGAGCCGCGCGTGGCGAGCGGTGGGCCACGCCTTCGCGCCCTTCAGGGTTTCCCTCTTCATGGACGCGTTCCAGCTCTCCGCGGCGGCGTTGTCCACGCTGCTGCCCACGGCGCTCATGCTCCTGGTCACGCCCGCCTTGACGCAGGCGTCGGCGAACGCGGCACTCGTATTTGGGTGGGTTCAATCAGTCGTTGCAACACCGGGTTGTCGGATTGAGCGTAGCTGCTCGGCGAAGACCTCGGCTGGGGTCTTCCAGTCGAGGACCTTGCGGGGGCGGTTGTTGATCGCCAAGGCGACGGCGTCGAGTTCCTCGGCGGACCACCTGGCGAGGTCGGTCCCCTTTGGGAAGTACTGGCGCAGCAGCCCGTTGGTGTTCTCGTTTGTCGGGCGCTGCCAGGGCGAGTGCGGATCGGCGAAGAACACCTTCGTGCCGGTCTCGAGCGCGAACTGGGCGTGTCCGGACAGCTCCTTGCCGCGGTCCCAGGTCAGGGTCTTGCGCAGCTGCTCAGGCAGGCGTGTCATCGACGCCGTCAGGGCGGCGTTCATCGCTGCGGCGTCGTAGCCGCCGAGCGACGGGCCGTTCTTCACGGGTGGTCTCTCGCCCCAGCCCTCCAGCCGCGGGAGGTGGACCAAGAGCGTCGAGCGGCTCGAACGCTCGACGAGCGTGCCGATCGCAGACCGGCCGGTGCCGATGATCAGATCGCCCTCCCAGTGCCCGGGAACGGCTCGGTCTGCGGCCTCGGCGGGCCGCTCGCTGAGGACCACATCGGCGGTGACGTGACCCTGCGGCTTGTTCCGCGTCCGGGCTCGTGGTTCCCGCAGCGCACGTCCGGTGCGCAGGCACGCGACGAGCTCACGCTTGAGGGCTCCGCGGCCCTGGATGAACAATGCCTGGTAGATCGCCTCGTGGCTGATCCGCATGGACTCATCATCGGGGAAGTCGAGCCTGACACGGTGGCTGATCTGCTGCGGGCTCCAGGCCGTCACCCATCGCCGATCTGCTCGGTGGGGCTTCATCTTGCGACCTTTCCACTCGGCAGCGTCCGGCCCCGCTACGGCTGTGCCGTCAGCGAGCCGCACGGTGCCGTCCAAGCGCTCTTGGACATACTCGCGCAGGCGGTCGTTGGTGACGAGCTTTGCGGCCTTGGGGCGTTTGGCAGCCTGCTGCGCCTTCCACTGAGCGACCGACGCGCGGTACTCCTGCTTGCCGCCGCGCGTGGCGGCGTTGCGGCGCAGCTCACGAGAGATCGTCCCGGCATCACGCCCCAGGGCGCGGGCGATCTGGCGCACCCCGGTGCCCTTCGCGCGCAGGATCGCGATGTCCTCGCGCTCCTCGAACGACAGGTAGCGGCCTGTGGGCTCAGCCAGCGAGATCGGCGGCATGCCGCCAGCGTGACGAAACCACCGGGAACCCACCGGCCAGGACACGCCGACCGCCAAAGACGCCTCCACCGTCGTGACCCCCGTGGCAATCAGCCGCCAGAACTGGCGCTGCACCACCCGTGACGGGTCCGGCCGGCCAGGCGAGCGCATCGCTGGCCGAAGTGCTCGATCAGCACGCCACTGCCGACGCGCCCCCTCAGAAACATCGCTGGTCTTCAATCTCCAGTCCGCCGTGGCCACGCCGTACACCTCCGAGATCAAGGTGTTGCGACGACCAGTTGAATCCGCCTTGCGAGCCGTGATCGGTGTGCATGATGGCGCCGTTGAGGCTGCCGCGGGTCCGCTCGGCCGCCGCCAGGGCGTCGATGACGAGTTCGGCCCGCATGTGGTCGGCGATCGCCCAGCCTGTCAGACGGCGTGAGCACAGATCGATGACCGTCGCGAAGTAGAGCGGCTTGGTGCCGGTCACGGGCAAGTACGTGATGTCGCCGACGTACTTGGTGTTCGGGCGCTCGGCGGTGAAGTCGCGGCCGATGAGGTCGGCGGCCCTGGCCGCGGCCGGGTCCGGGATCGTGGTGCGGTGCTTCCTGCGAAGGCGCAGGCCGGGGAGCCCGACCGACCGCATGACACGGGCGACCTTCTTGTGGTTGATGCGTTCGCCGTCCTCGCGGAGTTCGGCGGTGATACGCGGGACCCCGTAGGTTCCGTCCGACTCGGCGTGCACGGCACGTATCCGCCGTGCGAGCTGGTCGTCGGCGGCCTGCCGGGCGGCCCGCGCGGACGCGGTTTTGCACCAGTAGCAGAAGCTGGACCGGGCGATCCCGAGAATGGTGCACAACCGCTTGACGCCGTAACGGCGCTGGTGGTCGGCGACGAACTGGCAGCGGTTCAGGAGCCGTAATTTGACTACTGCCGGAGTTGATCTCGCTGTCGTGCTGTTCGATCACTGGCTTCAAGGCTTCGAGCGTGCGGGGAGGGCGAGTCCGGCGGAAGACGAGGACCCTGGCGAGTTCGGGCCCGGCGAATGCCAGCATCGGCTTGGACCTTCCGGCGTGGTAGCTCAGCACGTTGCGCTTGCGGCCCATCAGTTCGGCCGCGAGGGTCAGGGCGACGGTGTTGCGGCTGCGGAGCACGGCGGCCAGGACGCGGTGGCGGTGGTCGAGGGTGCCGAAGCCGGGGTTGCGGCCGCGGCCGTCCCTGCCTGCGCTCTGGCGTTCGGCTTCGGTCAGGAGGTGTTGGCACGGTTCGGGGTGGAGCACGAGCTGTTCGAACTGTTCTCGGGGCATGCCGGTGAGTGCGGGCGGACAGAGAGGGACCCGGCAGGCTCCGCGCGGACAAGGCGTACCACTCCACCGAGCGCCTGACGTGGCTGCGCAACCGTGGCATCGTCCCACGTATAGCCCGTCCGGGAGTCGAGTCCAGCGAACGCCTCGGCCGACACCGCTGGAAGATCGAACGGTCGATCTCGTGGCTCTTCGGCTACCGGCGCCTGACCGTCCGATACGAACGAAAGGGCACACACTTCCTGGCCTTCCTCGGTCTCGCAGCCGCCCTGACCTGCTACAAAAAGCTCGCAAAACTCACCACGTAAGACAAGCTCTTAATCGCGCCGGTGAGTTACAGGAGACTGCCATTGCCGCGCATCCGTGCGCGCACGGTGACGCCGTCGATGGCGCGATAAGCGCAGCCCTTCTCCAGCGAGATCAAGGTGGCGGTTGCGGCGGCGTGGCCGTACTCGAAGCACTGGGCGGTCACTCGGGCGGAGGCGAGGGCTTCGTGTTCGGCGGAGAGACAGCGGCCAGCGACGATGATGTTCTCCCCATGGGCAGGGACCAGAACGGTGTAGGGCACTTCGTAGTAGTCGTTGAGGAGCCAGTGCAGTTTGGGCCGGTCACCGACGTGTAGTTCGATCGGCCAGGGAGAGCGGACGATTCCGTCGGGGCGCTTGCTGCAGG
This sequence comes from Streptomyces endocoffeicus, assembly GCF_016741935.1. Taxonomy (GTDB): domain Bacteria; phylum Actinomycetota; class Actinomycetes; order Streptomycetales; family Streptomycetaceae; genus Streptomyces; species Streptomyces endocoffeicus. Next base: position 14,612 of record NZ_JAERRG010000044.1, read on the forward strand.
CGACAACGTCGTCGCTGCGCAGGGTTTCGACTCCGACGATGCTGCGTGTCTGGCGGATTCCGGCCTCGGTTCCAGTGTCGACGACGTACGCGTTCTCACACCCGGGAACGCGCTTGCGGAGGAATCGGGTGTAGGCGCGGACCTGTCGGCGCCCGGACACCTCTGCCCAGGTGAAGTCCTCTGGGTCGATGACGTTGAGCATGCGCCCGTCCGGTCCGCTGAGCCGGGTAGCGTTGACGAGCAGTTCGCCGGGGCGGGTTGTGTTGAACATCCAGATGTGCGAGCGGGGAAGATCGAGCCCTTCGAGCCGGGCAGTCTCGATGCGGGAGCTGACCTCTGGCCCGCAGATGGTGTCCTCTCCGTAGAAGTCCTGGTAGCGAGCCATGTCGACGTTGGCGATGCGGAAGAACATGGTGGGGTTCTGGATTGTGCCGTGGTCACCGAAGTAGGTGCCCAGTCCGGCTCGGGCGGCGACCGCGGCGTCGCCGGATGCGTCGATGGTGCGGGCGGCTCGTACGATGCTGTGTCCGGCGTTGGACTCCAGGACGACGCCCTGGAGGCGATCGTCGTCGAGCAGCACACCGACGACCGCGGTGTGCAGCAGCACTCGCACTCCGGCGGCCGTCAGGAGGTCGTCGGCGGTTTCCTTCCACATGAGGGGGTCGTGTGCCTCGGTGTAGGTCTTGCCGTACTTCTGCGGCTTGGTCAGTCCGCCGCGGGCCAGCAGCCCGGCGCGGAAGCGGCCGGTGAATCCCTCTACGATGCGCTCGGAGGGCTTGTTGCGGTTGCTGGCGAGGTAGGAGCCGCAGATGGTGCCGGACATGCCGGCGACGGCGGCGCCCCCGCAGAATCCGTATTTCTCGACCAGGATCACCGATCGCCCTGCCTCGGCGGCGACGGTTGCCGCGGCGACGCCGGCGGCGCCGCCGCCGACGACGACCACGTCGACGTCGGCGAGGATGGGAAGGCTGTCGGAGTCGTGGTCGTCCGGCGAGAGCTGCCAGCCGGCGAACTCCGGCGTGCTGTGCTGCTGCATGGCAGATCCCTCGTCAGTTCTGCTCGGTGGATACTGAGTGAGAGCGTCCCTGGAAGCACGGCGGACGCTTCTCGACGAACGCGGCGATGCCCTCCTGGCCGTCCCGGGAGTCGAACAGAGCGGTGAGTTTGTCGCGCTCGAGTCGGAACCCCGGGCCGGCTGAGCCAGCTGAGGCGTGGGGGACCGCGGAAGCGACAACCGCGCGGATTGCAGCGATTGCTGCCGGAGGCTGCGCGGCGAGACGCGTCGCGGTGTCCAGTGCGACCGAATCCAGGTCTTCACGTGCGCAGACCTGTGCCACGATGCCGAGCTGCTCGGCCGTGTAGGCATTGATCCGCTCGCCCGACATGATCAGCCACTTGGCCCGGTTCGGACCGATGTGCCAGGTTAGGCGCTGGGTGCCGCCCCAGCCCGGGAGCAGGCCGAGGGAGACCTCCGGCAGCCCGAAGGACGCGTTGGCCGCGGCCACAACGACGTCGCAACTGAGCACAAGCTCGAATCCGCCGCCGAGGGCGAGCCCGTTGACCGCGGCGATGATGGGGATCGGACTGGCGGCGATGGTGTCGCAGAGTGCGTTGCAGCGCTCGGTGAAGGCGATGAAGGCTTCACGGTCGGCGTGCGAGTAGAAGGCGATGTCGGCACCTGCTGCGAAGGCTCTTCCGGCGCCGGCGAGCACGATGGCATGTACCGCCGGGTCGTCGCCGAGCTCTCGCAAGGCGTCTGACAGGGCCTCTACGACCGCATAGTTGATCGCGTTGTACTTGGCTGGTCGGTTGATGGTGACTATGCCGACGCGGTCGCGGCGTTCCACGAGCACGACATCAGGAGCGAGCTCGGGGCTGAGTGTCTCGGGGCGGGGCTCAGCCGTGGTCACGGACGGCTCCCGTCTCGAGCAGCTGGGTGATCTCGGCGCTGGTGTAGCCGAGTTCATCGAGTACTTCTCGGGTGTGCTCGCCGAGCTGTGGGGGGAGACGGCGTAGACCAGGACGCTGGCCGTCGTAGCGGACGGGGTGGGCGGGGAGCCGTATCTCACCGGCCTGCGGATGGTTGATGGTCATGACGGTCTTGTTGTGCTCGACCTGGGGGTCGGCCACGACATCGGCGTAGTCGTTGACTGGCGCGTACCAGATGCGGTGCTCGGCGAAGCGTGTCGTCCAGTATTCGGTGGGGTGTTCGGCTATCCGGTCGGCGATGCGGGCGTTGATGTGCTCCCGCATCGCGTACTCCTGATCTGGCTCGATGGTGTTGAACCAGGGCTCGTCGAGCACCTTGGCCAGGGCGTCGGTGCTGGTGAGCGAGACGGTGATGTGGCCGTCGGCGGTAGCGAAGACCCCGTACGGCGCCTTGTAGAACGGCGAAGAGATCCCGGAAGCGCTGCGCTCGCCGCGGAAGCCGTTGAGGAAGTAGGACAGCGGCTCGAGCTGGAGGTCGAGCGCGGCGTTGAGCAGGTTGCTCTCGACCCGGGTGCCCTCGCCGGTGCGTTCGCGGCCGTGCAGGGCGGCGAGGATACCGAGTGCACCGAGGACGGCGCCGTGCTGGTCGACCAGGGAAGCCCCGACGGGTGTGGGATGAGCGCCTGCTGCTCCGGTGGCGGCCGCGAGCCCGGACAGCGACTGGATCAGTACATCTTGTCCGGGGCGGTCGCGGTAAGGGCCGTCGGAGCCGTAGCCAGACAGAGAGCAATACACCAAGCGCGGGTTTGTGGCCCGAAGGTGCTCGTAGCCCAGGCCGAGCCGGTCCATCACGCCGGGGCGGAAGCTTTCGATCAACACGTCGGCGCCGTCGAGCAGCCGGCGCAGCATGGCCTTGCCCTCGTCGTTCTTGAGGTCGACGACGACACTGCGGGCGTTGCGGTTGCCGAGAAGGAAGAACACCGACACGCCGCCGACGTACGCATCCGGGCCGGACCAGGACCGCTCGAATGCCCCCTGCGGAGGTTCCACCTTGATGACGTCAGCACCCAGGTCGGCAAGAAGCTGGGTGGCTGACGGCCCCTGCAGGAAGTGCGTGAAGCTCACGACTTTGATACCGGAGAGCATCTCTCGTCCTCATTAGTGCTTGGTGAGCCCGTCACATGCCCTGGAACCGGCGACACGGCTCTTGCGGCAGGGCGTACAGATCGTGCAGGGGCAGCTGCAGCTGATCCGTGTGACAGACCCGAGTTGACTGGTCTGGGAACGAGTGATGTGCGCAATCGAGTGCGCACCTGTGAAGCTAGGCGGCGGATGCCGGAGGTGTCAACTGTTGGACTGACGCACGGATCGGGTGGATCCGCGGATGAGCAGCTCAGGAACCGGTTCCGTCACGACAAGATCCTTCAGCGCAGCGCCGCCGAGGTGACCGATCAGCATGTCGCAGGCGCGCCGTCCGAGCTCCCGCAGCGGCATCCGTACCGTCGTCAGGGCCGGTGTCCAGGTCTCGGCCACCCACGTGTCATTGATGGTCACTACGGATACGTCATCCGGCACCCGAACCCCCCTGCGCGCGAGCGCGGACAGGGCGCCGATCGCGGCATTGACGCTGGAGACGACCAGCCCGGTCGGCAGCGTCGGCGAGCGCAGCAGCTGTTCAACGGCGGCGGACCCGCCCGCGGCCTCCCACCCCGACCGCAGAACCCACTCCTCCGTGATGGGCAGAGATGCCTCACGCATCGCCGAGCAGAATCCGTCGTGGCGGCGGACGGCTGTGTCATGGGTCGGTACGCCGGCGAGGTGCCCGATGCGCTCGTGTCCCAGATCGATGAGATGCCGGGTGGCCATCATGGCGCCGGCCACGTCGTCGAGCACCACTGCCCCGGTCCGCCCGGGCAACTTCGAGTTGATCAGCACCGCGGACTGCAGGCCGGTCAGGGTCTCGCCGAGCATTGCGTCGTCGAAGTCCTCCCGGCGCTGCAGCAGCACCCCGTCGACGCGACCGGCCGCGACGAGCTCGCGTAGCTGCTCGCGCCCGGCCGGTGGTGGATCGATCTGGGCCAGCAGCACCGCCATCCCGCCTTCGCGGGCATGGTCCTCGACTCCACCGAGCAGCTCGGCGAATACCGCGTTGTTCACGTCCGGCACGATCAGTCCCACCGCGCCGGAGCGGGCGAAGCGCAACGCGCGAGCGCGATGGTTGGGTACGTACTGAAGCCGGTCGGCCGCGTTGCGCACCCGCTCGCGGGTGGCGTCGCTGATCCGGGCGCGTTCATCGCCGGTCAGTACGCGGGAGGCCACGGACCGGGAGACGCCGGCGGCGTCCGCCACCTCCTGCAGCGATGTCATGTCCCGGAGTATAGATCCGCCTCGATCATCTGAACAATCGGTTGTCCCCAGAGTGCGCAACCGGTTGTGCACGATCGATGTCTGTGCTTGACTCCGTGATGGGTCCGAGTGAGCAACACGTTCACCCGACGAGCCGACCCTCGTTCGCGCGGGCAGCCGAAAGAGACAGGGGAACTCCTGGCTCGTCTTTCCGAGAGGTCGATGACGATGTCGATCAGTTCCACGGCTCTGCCTTTGCCCATCGCGGAGCTCATCCGTGACGGCGCTGTCCTACCCGCCCATCCATTGGCGCTCGACGAGTCCGGCCGCCTCGACGCTGTCCGTCAGCGGGCGCTGACCCGGTATTACCTCGACGCCGGCGCCGGCGGAGTCGCGGTCGGGGTGCACACCACCCAGTTCGCGATCCGCGAGCACGGCCTTTACGAACAGGTGCTGCGCATCGCCGCCGAGACCACCCGTGACTGGGCTGATCGCCCGGCCGCGCTCGTCGCTGGCGTCACAGGCGCCACCGACCAGGCTCTCGCCGAGGCCGTAACCGCCCGCGACCTCGGCTATCACGCAGCTCTGCTCAACGTGGCCGCGTTGCGCGAATCCCCTGAGTCCGAGGTGCTCGCGCACTGCCGACGCGTCGCAGAAGTGATGCCGATCATCGGATTCGCGCTGTTGCCGGAGGTCGGCGGGTTCCACCTCAGCTACGAATTCTGGCGGGCTTTCGCGGAACTCGACAATGTCGTGGCGATCAAGATGGCGCCCTTCGACCGCTACCGCACCCTCGACATCGTCCGGGCCGTGATTGACGCCGGCGCGACGGAGCGCATCACCCTTTACACCGGCAACGATGACCACATCGTGCTCGACCTGGTCACCCCCTTCGCCCTGTGCCGCGCCGACGGTTCGAAGGTCACGGCGAGGGTCAAAGGCGGACTGCTGGGGCATTGGAGCGTATGGACCAGGCGCGCGGTCGAACTGCTCGACCGGATCCACGCCCTGCCCGACGGCGCACCGGTGCCGGCCGACCTGCTCGCGCTCGACTCGCTGATCACCGACGCCAACGGCGCCGTTTACGACGCTCACAACGCCTTCCGCGGCTGCATCCCCGGCTGCCTGGAGGTGCTTCGCCGCCAGGGCCTCGTACGCGACGTGCGGTGCCTGGACCCCGCTGAGCAGCTCAGCCCCGGACAGGCAGCACAGATCGACCGCGTCGTGCAGAGGTATCCCGACCTGACCGACGACGCGTTCGTCGAGGCCAACCTCAAGCGCTGGCTCTCCGACGACGGAGCCTCGATCGACCTGGTCGCCTGAGCGGCTACACGCATACGCCGCAACGCTCTGGCGGCGACCCATGCGGTCCCCTCGCACTTCCTTTCCTGTACGACACGGCACCCTCGCGGAGACAGCCATGCCCGACATCCCGGTCCTGCACCCGGACATGTTCCCGAAGCACTTCACCGACCTTGATCACCTTGAGGACTTCATGTCCACCCCGACCGCCGAGACCCTCGCCGACCTGCAGGACCTCGACGGCGACGTCGCGATTCTCGGGGTCGCCGGGAAGATGGGCGTCACCCTCGCCCGCTTGATCAAGAAGGCCGCGCCACACAAGCGGGTCATCGGCGTCGCCCGGTTCTCCGACGCCGCCGCCCGCGAGCGACTCGAAGCCTGGGGTGTGGAGACCATCGCCTGCGACCTGCTCGACCGTGAGGCGGTGCTCGCCCTGCCCAAGGTGCCGAACGTGATCTACATGGCCGGGCTGAAGTTCGACACCGGCGGCCGTGAGGACTTCCTGTGGGCGATGAACACCCTTGCCCCCGCCCACGTCGCCGAAGGCTACGCCGGCTCCCGCATCGTGGCTCTGTCCACCATCCACGTCTACCCGTGGAGCAACCCACTGCACGGCGGCGTCACCGAGGCAACGCCGCCCACCGCCCGGCCGGGGGAGTACGCGAACTCGGTCGTCGGCCGGGAACGGATCTTCCAGTACTTCTCCCGCCGGCACAGCACCCCCGGCCGACTCGTCCGCTTTGTCTACGCCGTCGACATGCGCTACGGCGTGCTGCAGGAGATCGCCCGCTGGGTCCTCGACTGCGCCGAAATCCCGCTGGAGACGGGTGCAGTCAACATCATGTGGCAGGGCGACGCGATCAATCAGTTCGCCCGCCTGCTGCGGCACTGCGAGGCGCCCGCTGGCCCGATCAACATCGGCAATCCCGAACTGACGAGTGTCCGGCGCATCGCCACGGCGTTCGGCGAGGCATTCGGAGTCGAGCCCCGCTTCACCGGAGCCGAGACCGACTGTCTGGCGGTGAACTGCGACAAGGCCGCCGAATTGCTCGGCAACCCGATCGTGCCATTGAACACGATGATCAATTGGGTTGCCGCATGGACCAAGGCGAACAAGCCGGTACACGGCAAGCCCAGCAAGTTCGAGGTGCGTACCGGCCGGTTCTGATCCAAGCCCCGCGCGGCAGGTCCCTCCAACCTCCTCAATGCTGAGTCCCTGGAGACGACGATGTCCGACACCACAGTGGCAGGCCGCCCTACCAGCTACCGAATGTCGTCCCTACCCCATACATCGCCGAGGCGAAGGGCACAGAACTTCCCAGACTGGACACGCTCACTCTGGAGGAGTTGGAACGCTGGGTCGCCGGAGTGCAGCTACGGCATCAGGTATACCGTGCAGAGCTGGAGGCACAGGATTGACTGGGCAACTGATCCCGGGGCTGGTATCCGTGACGTTCCGCCACCTCGAGGTGGCCAACGTACTCGACCTGGCCACTCGTGCTGGCCTGCGCGCCATCGAATGGGGTGGCGATGTCCACGTTCCTGCTGGCGACGCCAGGGCCGCGCATCAAACCGCGCAGATGAGCGCCGACGTTGGAGTCGAGATCGCCGCCTACGGCTCCTACTACCACGCCGGCTACGACACGCCGGCGAACTTCGAACCCGTCCTGCGTACCGCCATCGACCTCGGCGCACCTCGGATCCGCATCTGGGCGGGAAGGCGCGGGTCGGCTGATTCCGACGCATCAGCCAGGACCCGCGTCGCCACCGACCTTTACCGCGTCGCCGAGTTGGCGGCCGAGCACGGTATCGAGATCGGCGTGGAACACCATCCGAAAACGCTGACCGACACCCTGGAGTCCGCACTCGAGCTCTATGCCGCCACTGGCCACCCTGGCGTGCGGCCTTACTGGCAACCGCGGACCGGCCAGGGCAGCACATCGTCACTGATGGAGGTAGCAACCTTGCTCCCGTCGCTGGTCACCGTGCATGTCTTCACCTGGACCCGTGGTGGTGAGCGCCGGGCGCTTGCCGACGGCGCGGCACTCTGGAAACCGGTGATCGCCGCCCTCGCCAGGGAGCACGACCAAGGACCCGCCCAGGACAAGCGGTACGCACTGCTTGAGTTTGTCCAGAATGACGATCCGGCAGCGTTCCTGACCGACGCGGCAACGCTATGCCGGTGGCTGGCCCGCTGACTTCCTAGGCGCCGGCCCCTCGGCCTCTCATCGATCGGAAATCCGCTATCCGCCGTCATGCTCATCGTGCAGACGCTCGCTCGCCAGATCGGCGACGACCGCCCACACCCGCTCGAACGGTAGCTCCAGGTGCTCCTCCGCGCACAGCGGGGCGTGCAGCCGCGCGGCCAGCACCCGCAGCCGAGTCACGGCGTCCACACTCATTGCTGCCATGCCTTCCGGAACGCCGAACGGGCCTGGTGCAACCGGGATGACTTGACGGTGCCGGGCGCGACCCCGAGCAGCTCGGCCGCGCCGCGTTCGTCGATCCCCTCCAGCTCGCGGAGCACCAGCACGGCACGATGGTGTACGGGCATCAGCGCCAGCAGATCTCGCACCTGCGCCGGCGACTCCCCGTCGCCGACTCCGCCGAGAGCGCCGGCCAGCCGCTCGATCTCCCACGTCGGCCGGGATTCTCCCGCTGAGCCGTCCATCACCAGGGACACCATCGCCTCCCCTGCGCACGAGGAGTCCGTCCCCGGCGGCCGATCGCTATTCTGGAGCCAAAGCGTTCAAACGAACGTCTATGCGCGGAGAAGGGGTCTGGGATGCGAGAGCCTGTGGACGTACGGCGGCGGCAGATACTCGCCACGGTGCAGGCGCGCGGCGAGGTGAAGCTGACCGACCTCGCCGGCGAGCTGGAAGTATCGATCATCACTATCCGTCGCGACGTCGAAGAACTCACCCGCGCCGGGAAGCTGCGCCGCGGACACGGCGTGGCCCGGTCGGTGGTGCCGGTGCAGCGGGCCGAGCCGGCCGCGGAGCCGCCCGGTGGGACGGTGGGGATCGTGGTGCCGGAGCGGCACGCATATCTATTCGAAACCATGAACGGCGCCCGCGAGGTGCTGCAGGCCGCCGGCGTCCGGCCCGCGCTGCTGATCGCGCCGCAGGCGCCGGGCACCGAGCGGCCCATCATCGAGCGGGCATTGGCGGCCGGTGTGCAGGGCCTGCTGCTCGCGCCGCGCTGGCGTAGCACCGCGGCGGAGGAGGGCGACTACGACTGGCTCGCCGCCACGACCGCCGACGTGCCCGCGGTGCTGATGGAGCGCCGCCCCCGTCCCGGCAGCGTGCTGCACGCCATGGACTCCGTCTGCTCCGACCACTGGTACGGCGTGCACCTGGCAGTCGAGCATCTGCTGGCGCTCGGCCACCGCCGCGTGGTGCTCGCCGCACGCGACGACAGCCCCACCGCCCGGGCCGTGCGGGCCGCCTTCGCGGCGATCGCGGAGGAACGCAGCGGCGGCGAGCGGTGGGACGTTATCAGCAGCGCGCCGGACGCCGAACCCGATTACGGTCCCGGCACCCCGGTCGAACTCGCCGCGCTGCTGCGCAGGCGCGGCGCCACCGCCGCGATCCTGCACGGCGACGTCGACGCGCTGGTGCTGGTGCAGCAGCTGGCCGACGCCGGGCTGAAGGTGCCGCAGGACTGCTCGGTGGTGGCGTACAACGATGTGGTTGCGGCGCTGGGCCACCCGCCGCTGACGGCCGTGGCACCGCCGAAGTCCGAGATCGGACGGATGGCCGCCGAGGTGCTGCTGCGACGGCTGGGGCACGACGGGAGGGGGCGTACAGCCGGTGGGGCGGTAGCGCCGAGCCGGGTGGAATTGCTGCCGGCGCTCGCGGTACGTGGGTCGACGCAGGCCGTAACGACCGTTTGACCGCTTTGTATTTCTCTGATCGAGATATTGACCGTAACCGTTCAGGCGGTCAGGATTCCCGTGTCTCCAACATGAGCCGCGGGAGGCCCCTCATGCCCGCTCGACCCAGCCGCCGCACCTTGCTCGCCGCAACCACCGCCCTGCCGGCGGCGGGTGCGCTGAGCGCCTGCTCCGGCGGCAGCAGCACTTCGGCCCGCACCGGCGGCGCCGTCCACATCACCTTCTGGTCCGCGCTGCGTGGCAGCCAGCAGGTGGTCGATGCCTTCAACCGCACCCACGACCGCATCCAGGTCGACTTCCAGCAGATTCCCTCCGGCTTCCAGGGCGGCTTTGCCAAGCTGAGCAACGCCGCCCGCGCCGGCGACGCCCCCGACGTCGCCACCATCGATTACCCGCAGGTCCCCGGCTTCGCCATCGACGGCGTCGCCCGCGACCTCACCGGCCTGATCAGCGACCGGCTGCGCCGCAAGCTGCTGCCGCAGGCGCTCGCCCTCACTACATTCGAAAAGCGCACGTTCGCCGTGCCGCTCGATGTCGAGCCGATGGTGCTGCACTACCGCACCGATCTGTTCGAAGAGTTCGGCCTGAAGGTGCCACGCACCTGGGAGGAGTTCGCGGCAACGGCCCGTACGGTGCGTCGCAAGTCCAAGGGCCGAAAGCTGGTGCTCTTCCCGACCGACGGCGCCATACAGTTCGCCGCCTACGCCTGGCAGGCCGACGCCCAGTGGTTCGACACCCGCGACGGCGCCTGGAACGTCTCCCTCGCCGACGCCCCCACCCGCAAGGTCGCCGCGTACTGGCAGCGGATGCTCGACGAGGACCTGGTCTTCGCCAACGGCAGCGAGAGCAACCAGTACAAGGCCCAGGTCGGCAACGGCCTCGTGCTGACCCGGCTCACCGGCGCCTGGGACGCCGGCGCCCAGATGGCCGCCCACCCCGGCGACAAGGGCCGCTGGCGGGTCGCCCCGCTGCCGCAATGGGACCCGGAGAAGCCGGCCGTCGGCACCCACGGCGGCTCCACCTTCGCCGTTACCAAGGACAGCAGGCAACCCGAGGCCGCCATGGAGTTCATCGCCTGGCAGGTCTCCCACCCGGACGCGCTCAAGGCCCGCCTCTCCAGCGGCGCCAGCAGCCAGTATCCCGCCGCCACCGACCTGGTTCCCGTCGGCCGCGCCGCCTTCCCCCAGGCGTACTACCGCGGCCAGGACATCTACACCCTCTTCAACCAGGAAGCCGACAAGATCCGCAACGGCTGGCTCTGGGGCCCGCGCATGACCGCCACCCAGCGCATCATGCAGGACGGCTTCGCCAAGGCCGCCGGCGGCGCGGGCTCCCTCCTCGGCGCGGTACGCAACGCTCAGGACGGCACCATGCCGGACCTCAAGGCCCTCGGCCTGACCACCACCCAGCGCAGCTCGTAGTGAAAGGCAGGTGACATCCGATGACCACCACCGCCAGCCCGGCTCGTACGGCACCGGCGGCCGACGCCGCGCCCGCCCGGCGTGCCCGCGCGAGCGCGCGCCGCCGCGAAGGCGGGGCCTGCGCCGTGCTGATGGCGCCGTTCCTCGTCCTGCTCGCCGTCGTCTTCCTGATCCCGGTCGGCACCGCCGTCTGGCTGAGCTTCTTCAGCGACGACCAGCCCGGGCTCGGCTTCGGCCCGGAGCGCACCGTCTTCGTCGGCCTGCGCAGCTATGCCGCGGTGCTGACCGACCCGACCTTCCTCGGCGGGCTCGGTCTGGTGGCGCTGTTCTGCCTGGTCTACATCCCGCTGATGGTGCTTGGCGCCCTCGTCCTGGCGCTGCTGCTCGACTCCGGCGTCGTACGGCTGCGGGCCTCGGCGCAGCTGGCGCTGTATCTGCCGCACGCGGTGCCCGGCATCATCGCCGCGATCATCTGGCTGTACCTGTACACCCCGGGAATCAGCCCGGTGGTCGAGCTGCTCGCCAAGGGCGACATCCAGGTCGACTTCCTCGGTGTGCACACCGTGCTGCCGTCGGTCGTCAACATCGCGCTGTGGAGCAACCTCGGCTACAACATGGTGATCTTCTACGCCGCGCTGCAGGCGGTCCCGCGCGAGGTGATCGAGGCGTCGGTGGTCGACGGCGCCGGCTGGCTGCGCACCGCGCTGCAGGTCAAGACGCCGCTCGTGCGGTCCTCGACCGTGATGGTGGCGATGTTCACGCTGATCTGGGCGCTGCAGCTGTTCACCGAGCCGATGCTGCTCAGCCAGTCCACGCCGATGATCAATTCGCGCTTCACGCCCAGCATGTACATCTACGACGCGGCCTTCACCCGCAACAACTACGGTCTGGCGGCCGCCGCCTCGGTGATCGTGCTGCTCTGCACCATCGCCCTGTCGTACGGCGTCACCCGCTGGACGAACCGCAGCCGCAAAGAGGCCCAGGGATGAGCGCCCGCACCGAGAACCTCCGCCCGCGGCTGCTCGGCCGCACTGCCGTCAACACCGTGGTCGGCATCGCTGTCCTCTACACCCTGCTGCCGGTGCTGTGGTTGCTGCTCGCGGCGTCCAAGGACCGCGACGCCCTCTTCAGCAGCAACATCCTCGACCTCAGCCACTTCTCATTCGGCCAGAACCTGAGCGACCTCTTCGCCATGGACGGCGGGCTGTACGGCCGCTGGTACGTCAACAGCCTGCTGTACGCGGTGCTCGGCGCGGCGCTGAGCGCATTCATCAGCGTCGCTTGCGGCTACGCCTTCGACAAGTACCGCTTCAGGCACAAGGAGAAGGCCTTCGGCCTGGTGCTGGCCGCGGTCATGGTGCCGCAGACGGTCCTCGCCCTGCCGCTGTATCTGATGGCGTCGACGGTGGGGGCGGTCAACACCTTCTGGGCCGTCTTCATCCCGGTGCTCTTCAACCCCTTCGGGGTCTACCTCGGCCGGATCTTCAGCGAGGGGTACGTACCCCGCGAGGTCCTCGAAGCCGCGCGAGTCGACGGCGCCGGCGAGCTGGCCACGTACGCGAATGTGTCGCTGCGGATGCTCGGCCCCGGCCTGGTCACGGTCTTCCTCTTCCAGCTGACCGCGATCTGGAACAACTTCTTCCTTCCCATGGTGATGCTGTCCGACCAGCACCTGTATCCACTCAGCCTGGGCCTGTACACCTGGAACAGCCAGGCCAACGTATCGCCCGAGTACTACCCCGTCGTCGTCATGGGTTCGCTGCTGGCGGTCCTGCCGCTGATCGCCGCCTTTGTGCTGCTGCAGCGGTTCTGGCGCTCGGGACTGACCGCAGGAGCCGTGAAGTGAGCGCAGGAGTCGTCAAGTGACACACCCGCACCATCCGAAGACCGCCCTCGCCATGGGGCCAGAAGCCGCCAAGGCCGTCCTTACCCCGCACACCCGCGCAACCTTCGCCGCCGTCTGCGACCTGCACGAAGGCCCCGTACTCGACGACTTCACCACCCCGTACGCACGCAAGGTGCTGGGCGACGCCGAGCTGCTCATCACCGGCTGGGGCTGCCCGCCCATCGACGCCAGGGTGCTCGCCTCCGCGCCCCGGCTGCGTGCCATCGTGCACACCGCCGGCAGCGTCCGCGGTCACACCACTGACGCCTGCTGGGAGCGGGGGATCGAGGTGTCCTCAGCGGCGGCTGCCAACGCACTGCCGGTCGCGGAGTACGCCGTCGCGATGATCCTGCTCAGCGGCAAGCAGGTGCTGGAGCGGGCCAGGGACTTCAAGGCGGCGCGCACCTGGCAGGACCCGTTCGCCGTCCCGCAGTCGGTCGGCAACTACCGGCGCACGGTCGGCATCCTGTCCGCCTCTCTCATCGGCCACCGCACCATCGAGCTGCTGCGCCCGCACGACCTGCGGATTCTGCTGCACGATCCGTACGTGACCGAGGACGAGGCGCGGCAGCTGGGCGCCCGGCCCGTCGGCCTGCGGGAGCTGTTCGCGGAGAGCGACGTGGTCAGCGTGCACACGCCGCTGCTGCCGGCGACCCGCGGTCTGGTCGACCGTACGCTCCTCGATGCGATGCGCCCCGACGCGGTGCTGATCAACACCGCCCGCGGCGCCGTCGTCGACCAGGAGGCCCTCACCGACGCGGCCACCGCGGGCCGGATCCGCGCCGTCCTGGACGTCACCGACCCGGAGGTGCTCCCGCCCGACCACCCGCTGTGGGACTGCGACAACGTCACCATCACCCCGCACCTGGCCGGCTCCCAGGGCAACGAGTGGGGCCGTCTTGCCGACCTCGCCGCCGGTGAGGTGGCCCGCTGGGCGGCGGGCGAGGGCTTCGATCACCCCGTACAACGCGAAAGGCTGGCCTACCTCGCATGAGCGACCACATACAACTCACCGCGGACGACCGCGAGCTGAGCCCGCACACCGGCTACACCCGCGAGCACTGGGAGGCCGTGGCCGACGGGCTGCTGCGTGCGGCCTGGCGGTGGGCGACGCCGCGCGGGGCGCTGCTCGACCTGCCGGGGCGGCCGTCGGGGTCTGGGGTGCGCTCGGACGGGATCGAGGGATACGCCCGTACGTTTCTCGCCGCCGCGTTCCGTACCGCGGGCGCGGGCGGGAAGGACCCGGACGGGATGCTGGAGCGGTACGCCGACGGGCTGGCCGCAGGGACCGCGACGCCCGGGCGTGACGATGCCGAGTCGTGGCTGCCCATCCGCTCGGGCCAGCCGATGGTGGAGTCCGCGTCAGTGGCCCTCGGCCTGCGGCTGACCCGGCCGTGGCTGTGGGACCAGCTGGAGGAGGGCGTGCAGGACCGGGCCGAGGCGTGGCTGCGGGGGGCGCTGCGGCACGTACCGGCGCCGAACAACTGGTACTTCTTCCCGTACGCGGTGGCCGGATTCCTGGAGTCGGCCGGCCGCGGTGACGCGGAGACGGCGCGCGCCCGTGAGCGGGCGGAGGAACTGCTCGAGGGGTGGTATCGCGGCCAGGGCTGGTATGCGGACGGCGACGGGCGGGCCTTCGATCACTACAACGGGTGGGCGCTGCACCTGTATCCGGTGCTGGACGCCTTCCTGGCCGGGGATGCTGCCAGGCTGTCCCGGCACGGGGCGCGGCTGCGCGAGCACCTGGAAAGCTATGCGCTGCTCTTCGGCGGGGACGGGGCGCCGATCCACTTCGGCCGGTCGCTGACGTATCGTTTCGCGGCGGGTGCGGCGGTGGGGCTGGGCGCGCTGACGGGGAACACGCCGCTGTCGGCGGGGGCTTCGCGGCGGCTGATCAGCGGCTGTCTGAAGCACTTCCTCGATCGCGGCGCGGTGGGTGCGGACGGGCTGCTGAGCCTGGGCTGGTACGGTCCGCACGCGGCCACGCTGCAGGCGTACTCGGGGCCGGCGTCCCCGTACTGGGCGTCGAAGGCATTTGTCTCGCTGCTGGCCCCGGCCGGGCATGAGCTGTGGACGGCGAGGGAGGAGCCGGCCCCGGTCGAGGCGGCGGACCGCGCCTTGGCCCTCCCAGGTCCCGGCCTGCTGATCCACTCCACGCGGGCGGACGGGATCGTGCGGCTGCACAACCACGGCAGCGACCATGTGCCCCCGCACGAGGGGGAGTCGGCTGCGGCAGCCGACCCACATTACGGGCGGCTGGCGTACTCCACAGTGACCGGCCCGACCTCCGACGCCAACACGGCCGACAACCACTTCGCCGTCGAGGTCGACGGCGTGCCGAGCGTCCGCCGCCGCATCCATCCCCTGGGCGCGGGCGACGGCGGCGGCTTCGGCTGGGCGGCGTCCTGGCACCGCCCGGTGTTTGCGAGCGGCCCGGAGACGGTGCCCGGGTTGCGGGTGGAGAGTGTGACGGTCGTGCGCGGCCCATACGAGGTGCGGGTGCACCGGGTGGTGGGCGCCCCGCCGGGCGCGCGGGTGACGCTGACCGGCTGGGCGACGGGCCGGGAGGACGAACTGGCTACGGTGCTGGAGCCGTTGCTGGGGTGGAGCGAGCGGGGTGAGGTGCGGGCGCCCGAGGGCACGGCGTATACGCGGTGGGCGCGGATGCCGCGGCTGAGCGGTCCGGCGGAGGGCACGAAGGTGTTCGTGGCGCTGGCGGCGTTGAGCGGTGAGCCGGTGGAGGGTGCGGGGGTCGCCGGTGTGGACGAGGACGGCCGCAGTGTGGAGGTGCGCTGGAGTGGTGACGGCTCGGTCACCCGGATCGCCTTCGACCCCGTCGAGATCCGCGTGGTGGCCGTCCGATGAGGGCGAACCGGCATCGTCCTGAGCCGCTCTGCCCGAACTCCAGGCATCGCAGCAGGTCACATCTGCCTCACAGAATTGGTTCCTTTCCCGGCGATGCAGGGCGCCCCCGACCTCGGTTCCACCCCTGGTAGACGTCCAACGCCGTGCCGCGGCCGCCTCACCCGTCGACGCCTCGCACGTCATCGTTACCAACCGTGCGAAACAGGCCCTGTTCAACACGTTCACGGCCCTGCTCAAGCCAGGGGATGAAGCCCTGATCCCCGCGCCGTACT
Source organism: Streptomyces endocoffeicus (assembly GCF_016741935.1). Classification (GTDB taxonomy): domain Bacteria; phylum Actinomycetota; class Actinomycetes; order Streptomycetales; family Streptomycetaceae; genus Streptomyces; species Streptomyces endocoffeicus. The sequence goes on from NZ_JAERRG010000044.1 coordinate 30,527, forward strand.
GGGTGCCCCGCCCGTCCTCGGTCCGACTCTCCCACGGCAGTCCGGTGATCACCCAGCCATACGTCGGCGCACTGAAGGTGACTCCGGACAACCTGGAGGCAGCTCGAACCCCGTCGACGCGGGCGATCCTGCCGTGCTCACCGAACAACCCCACCGGCCTGGTTCACGACCAGTCGGAGCTCCACACCATCGTGTCCTGGACCATGGAACACGACATCTGGATCATCTCCGACGAGACGTATGACGACCTCGACTTCCGGCCGGTTCCAGCGCCGGGCCAGGTCGAGCCTGGGGTGACCGACCGGCTTATCACGGTGGGCACCGTGTCCAAGTCCTACGCGATGACAGGCTGGCGGGTCGGCTGGAGGTCCGGCCCGGAAAAGGCCGTCGACGCCGCGACCGCCATCCAGTCCCACACGACCTCGAACGTCAGCCGTATCACCCAGGCAGCAGCCCGCGCCGCACTCAACGGACCGGACGTCACCGCCGGCTTTCGACGTCGCCGTGGCAGACCGCCTGTTGAGCGCAGGCGTTATCACCGTGTCGTTCGGTGTTCCCGGACATCTACGGCTGAGCTTCGCTGTCGAACAGGAACAACTACGCCGCGGACTGTCGACCATGGCCAAGATCCTCAACGACTGGCGGATGATGTACTGCACTTACCGCCCAGGGCGTTACAACCTCGACGATCGCCACGCCCCAAAGTCCCCAGCGTTCATGACAGGAACGCTGCCCCCAAGGTGCCGGACGCCTGAGTCCAGATCCGTCGGCCATCGCCCCGCTTCACATTCTCTGCGGTGAACGTCGCCCGATGGCGCCTTCTGCCTCTTCCCCGACGTCGCCTGTCTCGGATCCCACGTCGACGTCGTCGGTGCGCTCATCGGCCAGGGCGTCGTGACGCGGATTGTCGCCCGCCCTGACCAACCTGCGCCTATTCCAACTCCTTCGCAGTCCCACAAACTAGAGAAGGACCATCATGTCCCCCTCCAGCATTGTCCGCACGCCAATGAACCGGCGCGGTTTCGTCAGCCTGGCCGGCTCGGCCGCTGCCGGCGTGGCCCTCACCGCGTGCGGGAGCAGTGGCTCGGGCTCCGCCAAGACGGTCACGATCGAGTATTGGCACCAGTTCTCCGCCGCCTATGGCGGAGCGGCGATGGAAAAGCTGATCGCGAAGTTCAACAAGCAGAACCCCGGCATCCATGTGGTCAGCAGCTACAAGGACGCGGCGACCCAGCCTCTGCAGTTGCTGCAGCCCACCTTCATCGGAGGGGCCACCCCGCCCGATGTTGGCGCGATCTACTTCGGCAGCGAACTCCTCGGCTTCATGGCGAACAAGTTCCCCTACACCAGCGTCGACCAACTCGCCGACAAGTTCTCCGGTAAGGACTTCCTTGCGAAGATGCCGACCAATATGCTGCAGGCCGCGAAGGTCGGTTCGACCCAGGTCGGCCTGCCGCTGTACGCCGCGGTGCTGATGGGCATCTATAACGTCGATGTCGTGCGCGGCGCCGGCGTCGACCCTGCGAGCCTGACCACCTGGGATCAGTGGCGGGCCGCAGCCAGGACGATCCGGCGGCGGACCGGCGCGCCCCCGCTGTGGATCCACCTCGACTCCACCGATAACTGGGGCTCCCAGACGCTCGTTGAGAGCAACGGCGGGCGCTTCGTCGAGTGCGGGCCCGATGGCGCCAAGGCCGCCATCGCCGGACCCGCCGGGGTAGAAGCGATAGAGATGTGGACCGGCCTTGTTCGCGATGGTCTCGCCAGTCCCTCCCGCTCGGCCGCTGCCCAGCAGGCGTTCATGGCTGGTCGGCTCCCGGTCGTGTTTACGACCCCGGGCTTGTACGGGACGTTCAAGTCTCAAGCGAAGTTCGAGATCGCCGGCACACCCGCCCCGTCGTTCGGATCGAAGCCGCAACGCCTGCCGATTGGCGGCAAGCTCATGGTCTGTTTCGCCCGTGACGAACGTAAGCAGGAGGCGTCGTGGCGGCTCATGCAGTTCCTGGCCTCACCCGAGAGCCAGGCGGCCCTTGACAAAGCGACGGGCTACCTCCCGGTCCGCCAGGACGTTCCGTCTCCCGCCGATGCATTCGGCAGGCTCGGCGTCAAGCAGGCCGCGTTCGCCGTGCCCCGCCAGGGCTTCCCCGGTCCGCAGGGCCCGCAGGCCGCGCAGGCGCTGTTCGACGGGATGGTCACGTTGTTGAACTCGCGCACCGAGGTCAAACCGGCGCTGGCCGGGATCGCCGCGAAGGTTGACGGCCTGGTCAAGGGACAGCCGTGCCGGTGACCGCCAAGGTGACCGCGCGGTCGAGCCGCACGCAGGTCATGCCCGGCCCGCGCCGCGTGCAGGCGTGGGCCCGGCTGCGGCCCTACGTCTGCACCGGCCCAGCCCTGGTGCTGCTGGTGCTGTTCCTGTTCGTGCCGCTGCTGCTGGTCGCGGTGCTGAGCCTGTTCGAATGGAATCTGATCTCGCCGACCCCGACCTGGGCCGGCCTGGACAACTACCGGTATCTGCTTACCCCGGAGTCCGGCACGCTGGTGGTGCAGAGCCTTCAGTACATGGGGTTGGCGGTGCTGGGCAGTTTCGTCCTGCCGATCGCGCTCGCGGTGCTCACCCGCTGGGTCGGACCGCGCAGCGCGACGTTCTATCAGGCGGTGCTGTTCACCCCGACGGTGATCGCGGCCGCCGTCGCCGGGCTGGTCTGGCAGTTCCTGTTGCTGCCCGATGCCGGGCCGGTCGATGCGGTCCTCAGGCACCTCGGGCTGGGATCGCACGACTGGCTCAACTCGCCGCAGACCGCTCTTGTGGCGGTGAGCACCATCGCGACGTGGAAGTTCTTCGGGTTCAACTACGTGATCGCTCTCGCCGCAGTGTCGGCCGTGCCGGCTCCACAGCTGGAAGCCGCCCGGATCGACGGGGCCAACACGCTCCAGCTGGTGCGCTACGTGATGCTTCCAATCATGGCACCGACCATCTTGTTCCTGTTGCTCACAACGGTGCTGCAGGCCCTGCCCAACGTCTTTGTTTTCATCCAAATCATCACTCAGGGCGGGCCCAGCGGCGCGTCGAACAACGTGCTGTACGAGTCCTACCGCGACGCATTCCAGCAGCTCGCCGTCGGGCCCGGTGCGGCCGCCTCCGTCGCCCTGGTCGTGGCTCTCGCCGCAGCCGCGATCTGGCAGTTCCGACTCCTCGACAGGCGCGTGCACTATGACCACTAGCCTCCGCACTACCACCGACACCCGCCCGCGTCACACCAAACGTCGGGCGGGCCGGCTCACCGTGCAGCTCGTCATGACGGCCGCCTGCATCCTCACCGCCGCACCTGTCGTCTGGATGATCGGCATCAGCTTCAAACGACCTGCCGACATCTTCGACAGCCCGCTCAACCCGCTACCGACGCACCCCACACTGGCCAACTACGTAGACGCCTTCACCACCAGCGACGTCCCCCATCAGTTCCTCAACAGCATGATCTTCGCCGGAGGCACCACGCTCGGGCAGCTCGCCGTCGCCGTCCCGGCCGCCTACGCGTTCAGCCAGTGGACGTTTCGCGGCGCGAACGTCCTCTTCACGATCTTCCTCGCGTCGCTACCCATCCCGTTCATTGTCTTCCTGATCCCGAACTACATCCTGGTGGCCCAGGCCGGGCTGTTGAACACCTACGGCGGCCTGATCATCCCGCAACTGGCCAGCGCCTATGGGGTCTTCCTGCTGCGACAGCATTTCCGGACGTTTCCCCGGGCCATCCTGGAAGCGGCCCGGCTCGACGGCGCAAGCGAAACGACCGTGATCACACGCATCCTGCTGCCGGCCGTCCGCGGGCCGGTCGTGTCGCTGGGAGTCTTTGTCTTCGTCGGCGCGTGGAACGAGTACGTCTGGCCGAGCCTGGTGGCGCCACGTCCCGACATGCAGATCCTGACCGTCGGCCTGGCCCAGTTCGCCAGTGCCGAGGGCGGCAATCAGTGGGGGCCGACGATGGCCGCCGCGACACTGGTCTCCGTCCCTACCCTCGCCGCGTACCTGCTGCTCAGGCGCCAGATCGTCGCCGCCGTCGCCGCAGGCACCGTCCACGGATGACAACCTCGGAGGCCGACACGTGAGAACCGAACACCACCTGATCGTCGATGGCCACAACGACATGTTGTGGAAGCACCACACATTGGCCGACCTCGACTTCGGCCGCCTGAACCTCGCGCAGGAGCAGCCACGGCTGCACACCGACCTCGTCCGCCTCAGCCGAGGTGGCGTCGGGGCGCAGTTCTGGTCGATCTGGGTGCCCTGCACCACTGACCGGGCCGCTATCCCAGCCCTGACCCTCGCGCAGATCGAGGCGGTCTTCCGGATGTGCGAGACCTATCCGCACCTCACGACAGTGGCCCGGTCCGCCGACGACGTCGAACGCTGCTTCGCCGAGGGCCGGATCGCGTCGCTCATGGGCCTGGAGGGCGGGCACCAGATCCTCGACTCACTCGATGTCCTGCGTTTCCTGCACCGCAGCGGAATCAGATATATGACGTTGACCCATAACACGAACACCGACTGGGCTGACAGCGCGACGGACAAGCCCAACGCCGGTGGCCTCACCGCGTTCGGCGAGCAAGTGGTCGCGACGATGAACGAGCTCGGCATGCTCGTCGACCTCTCGCACTGCGCCGACGCCACAGTCAACCACGTCGCTCGTGTCACCACCGCGCCTCTGTTCTTCTCGCACTCCGGCGCCCGAGCTCTGTGCGACCACCCCCGCAACGTCACCGACGACACGTTGCAGGCGGTCGGCGTCAGCGGCGGGATCGTCATGGTCGTGTTCCTGCCGGCGTTCCTGTCCGCCGAGTACGGCGCGTGGTCCGCAGCCCACAAGGCCGAACAGCGCCACTGGACCGGCCCGGACGCCGGAGCCCGCGAAGCGGCATGGCTCGCGCACAACCCCAAGCCGCCCTGCGGCATCCGGGAGATCTGCGACCACATCGAGCACGTCCGCGACGTCGCCGGCATCGCCCACGTCGGAATCGGCAGCGACTTCGACGGCATGACGCCCCCCGACGACATGGCCTCGGTGGACCGCTACCCCGCACTGCTCGCAGAGCTCGACCGGCGCGGATGGTCGAGCTCCGACCTGGCCGCGCTGACCCACGGCAATGTCCTGCGCGTCCTGCGCACGACCGAGGAGTGCGCAGGTAAGGCCATGAGCATAGGCACATGACCCGGTCCCGCAGACCGGCCCAGGCACTCCGGTGCACGTGCCGACGGTCATGTAATTACCTGACGCCGAACCCGCCCATCGACAAGCGATGCCTGCTGAACCGTGACCTGGTTGCCAAGATGCTGGACTGGATAGGCAGGCGTCCGCGTCGCGGACGCCTCTACCGGGCCTTCTTCGCCACCTTCTACTACGCGGGTCTCCGTCCCGAGGAGGCCGTCGCCCTCCGTGTGGGTGACGCCACCTTGCCGGAGACAGGCTGGGGCGAGTTCCTCGTCCACGAAGCCCAGCCCGAAGTCGGCAGCCAGCGGACCGACACCGGCGACGTCCACGAGGAACGTCGGCACCGTACCGCTCTTCCAGGGATGAATATTGGTCCAGTGGTGATTGGCCCACATAACGGCGAACTTCATGTCATGGGCCGCCGTGTTCGGAATAAAAGCTGTCTCCAGCGGCCGCTCCAGGTACGGGTGGTCGTCGTACCAGTACCAGTCGAACAAGAAGGCGTTCACGCCATGCCGGATGGCCATTTCCATCTTGTTTTTCATGACGGCCGGGTCGGCTTCGTCCTCATATCCGAGCAGCGGAATGCGTGGCTGAACGTGATTCTCGAATCGCGGTGTTGCCTGCTTCGTCAGCTCCCATTCGGTCCATCCTTGGCCGTGCCACTTCTCATTACGTGGATCCACGTGGTAGTTCGGGAAGTAGTAGGCCGCGATCGTTGCGGCATCCGGATTTGAACGCGGCTGTTCTCTCATGGGTGTGATGCTATTGACTGTATAGTCGGCTCGCCATCAAATGGGGCGCTAGAAATAGGACGATGTTGACCCGACCGCTTGAGGTGGAGCTGTACGCCGGCGGTAGGCCGGCGGCCAAAGGGTGGACTGGGCCAGGGGAGCGGCTGCTGAGCGGCGCGATCGACGTGTGGTGGGCGAGGGCGGCGACGAGGAGGGGAAGGGGTGCCCGGCGAGCCTCCCTGGAGACTGCCGCAGAGTCAAGTCCGTCCTAGTTTTGGTCAACCTCCACCATGGTGGATCGGATTCTCGCTGGTTAGCGTCACCGCCATGAGTCCGTAGCGCAACGTACTCGTAAACAATCTCCACGTCGCGGCGTGGCGGAAAGGTCCGGACCGACGGTGACTGTTCGGAATCCCGAGGATCTCCGTCAGTCGCGTTTTCCCGAAGGGCGGATCGAACCGTGGTGAGCATCAGCGAAGTCGCCGCCGGGCCTGAAGAGTCCGGTACGGATAATGGCCCACCGCCGCAGCGAAAACGCCGTGGCTCGCGGCTGCTGCGCCGTCTTTGGCGGGATCGGGTTTTTCTGCTGCTGATGGTTCCCGGCGTAATCTACTTCTTGACTTTCCACTACGGGGTGTTCTTCGGGAACATCATTGCCTTCAAAGATTATGTGCCCTTCGACGGGTTCTGGGGCAGTGCCTGGGTCGGCGGCAAGAACTTCACGGATCTATTCGGTGATGCCGATTTCTGGCGTGCGGCCCTCAACACTGTGGAGATAGCCTGCCTGCAGCTGATCTTCTTCTTCCCTGCGCCGCTGGCCCTGGCGCTGCTGCTGCACAGCCTCACCTCGAACGCGCTGCGACGCGTCATCCAGTCGATCGTCTACCTGCCGCATTTCATGTCCTGGGTGATCGTCGTCGCGATGGCGCAGCAGGTGCTCGGCGCCACCGGCCTCTTCAATTCGGCGCTGTCCTCGGCGGGGCTGCACACCGTCGACATCATCGGCGACCCCGACCTGTTCAAGCCGCTCACCGTCCTGCAGGTGATCTGGAAGGACTGCGGCTGGGGCACCATCATCTTCCTCGCCGCGCTCACCCAAGTCGATGACCAGCTGTACGAGGCGTCGGCGATCGACGGAGCGGGGCCCTGGCGACGGTTCTGGCACATCACGCTCCCGACCATCCGCCCCATCATCCTGCTCCTGCTGATCATGAAGATCGGCGACATCCTGTCCGTCGGTTTCGAGCAGATCCTGCTGCAGCGCGACGCGGCGGGCGCACAGGCCGCCGAGATCATCGACACCTTCGTCTACTACCAGGGCATCATCGGCGGCAACTACGGCTACGGCGCGGCGGCCGGCCTCTTCAAGGGCGTCGTGGGGGCGATCCTCGTCTTCACCGCCAACAGGGTCGCGCATCGCTTCGGAGAGCAAGGGGTGTACAAGTGAGCGTCGTCCTGGGGACCCGAGCGGGCCGTGGAGTAAAGCGTCAGGTGCGTCCGGCCTGGATGGAAAGGCCTCACCCTGTCACCCTGGCCGCGAAGGGGATCGCACTGGCGGTGACCGTCGTGCTGGTGCTGGTGCCGTTCCTGGTGGTGATCTCGACCTCGCTGGCCTCCCCGAGGGAGGTCATCGACAACGGCGGCTGGGTGCTGTGGCCGGCGAACCCGACCCTGGACGCCTACCGGGAGATCTTCAGCGGCTCCGTGGTCACCCACGCGCTGTGGGTGAGCATCGGGGTCACGCTGCTCGGCACGGCCGCCAGCATGGCCTGCACGATCATGCTGGCCTATGCGCTGGCCCGGCCCAAGGTCTTCGGCGCCAAGCCGGTACTCCTGCTGGTGCTCTTCACCTTCCTCTTCCCGCCCGGCATGATCCCCACCTATCTGATGGTCAAGAGCCTGGGCCTGCTGGACAACTACCTCGCCCTCATCGCCCCGATGCTCCTCAGCGTCTTCAACCTGGTGGTCCTACGAGGCTTCTTCCAGTCCATCCCGGAGGAACTCTTCGAAGCCGCCCGCCTCGACGGCGCAGGCAACTTCCGCATCCTGCTCTCCGTGGTGCTGCCGCTGTCCAAAGCGGCACTGGCCGTGGTCGCCCTCTTCTACGCCGTCGCCTACTGGAACTCCTGGTTCCAGGCGTCGATCTACCTCAACGACGACCACTGGCCGCTGCAGCAGGTGCTCCGCACCTACGTGCTCAGCGGCGCCCAGCTGGGTAACGGGACACCGGGCGGTGACTCCGCCATGGCTGCCCCGCAGACGATCCAGATGGCCGTGCTGGTCGTCGCGACGATCCCGATCCTCATCGTCTACCCATTCCTGCAGAAGTACTTCGCCAAGGGCGCCCTCACCGGCGCGATCAAGAGCTGACTTTCACAGCATGCCAGTCGGCACCCGTGGTGCCTGCTGCCACCGTTCTCGAAGGGAACGTACTACCGTGCCTGAAATCTCTCGCCGTACCCTGTTGCGCTCCATCGGAGTGGCCTCCGCAGCGGTGGCCGCACCCACGCTGCTGACCTCTTGCAGCACTTCCGGATCCGGCGGCAGTGCCTCCAATAGGGGTGCCGATCTGGCGCCGTGGCCGACCTACATTCCCAAGACCGGGCCCGCACCGGATCTCAAGGGCGACCCGAAGACAGGAGTACAGGACGCCTATCTGACGTACCCGGACAAGCTGACAAAGGGCACCTCGGGCGTCCCGGGCGACGGCTCCACGCTCAAGGTCATGACGGTCACCTTCGGCGTCACGCCGAAGCCCGAGGCGCAGAACAAGTACTGGCAGGCCATGGAGAAGGCCCTCGGCGTGAAGATCGACTTTACGACGGTGCCGGCCGCAGACTTCCAGAGCAAGCTCGCCACCGTCATGGCAGGCAACGATCTGCCCGACGTCCTCAACCTCGCCGGCAGCGCCAATATTGCCCGCGAGGGCGAGTTCATCGTCAAGACTATGGCCAACCTGTCGGACTTCCTCTCCGGCGATGCCATCAAGGACTACCCGAACCTCGCCAACATCCCCACCGAATCCTGGAAGGGCGTAGGCAGGTTCCACGGCGGAATCTACGGGATTCCGATCCATCGTCCCAGGCCGGTCACAGCCTTGTGGATCAACGGAACGAGCTTCGAGAAGCAAGGCTACCGCCTCGGGGATTCCGACTACAGTCGCGACGACTTCACCGAGATCGTCTCGTCGCTCACCCGTGGCAAGCGGTACGGCACTGGTGCGAGCAAGGACAACCCGTTCGGCTGGTGGGCACATGCACAAGCTCACGGAGTACCCAACACTTGGTCGCACTCCAACGGAAAGTTCACCTCGTATTTCGAAAGCGACCGCTTCGAGGAGATGCTCTCGTACCTGAACAGCCTCTGGAAGAAGAAGCTGTACTTCCCGGAATCGACCTCGATCTCTGGCGTCGACCTCACGACCCGATTCTACAACGGCACCGTGCAGTCGTACATGGGAGGCTTTAGCGCCTACCTGACCACGCTGAAGATGGTGCATGGCTTCGATGCCATGCCCATGACCCCGTATGCCCCCAAGGGGATCACACCGGCAAACTGGGCGAGCAAAGGATACTTCGGCTACACCGTCATCAACAAGAAGATGTCAACGTCGAAGATCAAGATGGTGCTGCGAGTCCTGGACCACCTGGCTTCGCCGTTCGGCACCGAGGAGTATCAGCGGATGCACTACGGCGTAGAGGGCGTCCACTTCACCTACAACAAGGACGGCGACCCGATGCCGACCAAACTGGGCGGGACGGAGAACATCACGAATCTTCCCTTCTACTATCTGTGCGACGCCCCCCAGGTGCTGTACGTTCCCGGCGCACAGTCCGGCATCCGGTCTCTCCATGCGTGGGAGAAGCAGGTCTGCCCGGGAATGGTCAACGATGCGTCTGCGGGGCTGCGCTCGGCAACCTATTCAACGCGTTGGGCCACGCTCGCTCGCGGCATCGACGATTCCATCACGGCGATTGTCACGGGCCGGCAGCCGCTCAGCTCGTGGGGCGCCGCAGCGAAGAAGTTCAAGTCCGGAGGCGGCGGCAAGATTGCTGAAGAGTATGCCGAGGAGTACGCGGCGAACTCCGCGAAGTGAGCAGGGGTGCTCTGTATGAATGGGCATGAGGTAACGATCGCGGCGTACTACTTCCCGAACTACCACGTCGATCCCCGCAACGAACAGTGGCACGGCGAGGGGTGGACGGAGTGGGAGCTGACGAGGAAGGCCACGCCTCGGTTTGAAGGGCACATTCAGCCGCGCGTTCCGCTGCATGGGTATGAGGACGAAGCCGATCCGGCCGTGATGGCCGGGAAGATCGAGATGGCCACCAGTCATGGCGTGAATGCCTTCATCTTCGACTGGTACTGGTACGGCGGGCGGCCGTATCTGGAGCGCGCGCTGGAGCAGGCGTTCCTGCCGACGGCCGCCGACCGCGAGATGAAGTTCGCCGTCATGTGGGCGAACCACCACTGGACGAACATCCACCCGTGGAAGTCGGGTACCACCACCACTGAACTGGAGTCGGGGAGCGTCGATGCCGCCCAGTTCCGGGAAGCCACGGACTACTTGCTGGAGCGCTACGTCAGCCACCCGGCCTATCTGCACTTGGACGGCCGGCCCTACCTGTCGATCTACGACCTCACCACCCTCATCAAAGGACTCGGTGGCATCGATGCCACCAAGGCCGCGCTGGATGATCTGCGCGGGCGGGCCGCATGGGCCGGGCACAGCGGCCTGCATCTCAACGCCATCGCCCGTGACCAGCCGGTCCTGCCGCAGGACGGCATGGGGCTCGACGAAGCGACGGTGCTGACGCGTCTCGGCTTCGACAGCGTGACGTCCTACGTCTGGGCACATCACCATCCGCTTCCCATGTTGCTGACCCCGTACCCGTATGTGATGGCGCAGGCCGAGAAGGGCTGGACGGAGCTCGCGGCGAAGTTCGACCAGCCCTACTACCCCAACGTCACGGTCGGCTGGGATTCCTCGCCGCGGACGGTGCAGTCGGATGGGTTCAACCCGGCCCTGGGGTATCCGCACACCAACGTCATCTCTCAGTGCACGCCGGAGAACTTCGGTGAGGCCCTGGAGAGGGTGCGCGGCTATGTCGAGCGGACCGGGATGCCGCTGGTGACGATCAACGCCTGGAACGAGTGGACCGAGGGCACCTACCTCGAACCCGACACCGTCCACGAATACGGCCACCTTGAACAGATCCGCAGGGTCTTCGGCACCCGCGCATAACAAGGCATCCCGCGGCCCGGCTCCCCACAGGCCGCAGGAGCATTTCCCGCCCGGTTCACCATCTTCTGGAGCACCGCACCCCATGGCGCACGACCGGTACGACGCCGCCCTGCAGACCCTGACCACCGGCGTGGACAGCTTCAGCGGCCACCTCCAGGACTCCGGCGAACTCCACGACCCCTGTTACGGCGAACCCACCCAGTACGGCACCGCCTACCACGCCTACGGCAACGCCGTCCTGGCCCTGCTCGGCCCATCGCAGCTGCGCTCCGACCACCGCGACCGTGCCATTCGCGGAATCGCCGCCGCCCTCGCCCACACCGCCGACCACGCCCTCCCCGCCGTAGCCTCTGGCTTCGACCGCATCACCGGGAGCGTCACCGACCGCGTCAACCATCGCGACTTCACCTGGCCGCCGATTCTCAAGACGCTGCGTCTGCTGCCCCGCATCAGGGCGGAGGACGACACGGTCCGCACCTTGCGGGAGCAGGTCGCCGCCGTCGACGTGCGGAAGTCCTTCACGTTCGGCCCCCCGCACAACTGGGCCGCGGTCTGGCTGCACGGCGAATGGATCCGCTACCGCGAGGGCCTGTCCCCGCACACCCTGGGCGACCTCGACCGGCTGCTCGCGGTGTTCTTCGAGGAGCGCATCGACCTCGATCTCGGTTTCTACGCCGAACCCGGACTCCCCAACTCCTACGACCTGTTCGCCCGCGGCCACCTCGTTGCCATCCTCGCCGACGGCTACGACGGCGCCCATCGTCCGGCACTGGTACGGCTGCTGGAGACGGGCTTGCGCCGCTCGCTGGACATCCAGCTCTCCGACGGCTCGATGGCCTCCGCGCACCGCAGCACCGGGCAGAGCTGGACTGTCGGCCAGCAGGCGGCCTTCTTCAGCCTAGCCGCGGGCTGGTTCGCGGGTGAAGGAGACGATCCGGAGCTGGCCGGCGCCGCCCGGGGCGCCGCCGACCGGGCGGTCCGGCTGCTCGGTACGCGGCAGCGTCCCGGCGGGCCGTTCAGCGCGGTCGACAACCTGCTGCCGGCATCGCACCGGGTCGGCTACGAGTTCTACACCGCCGACGCCCACTACTCCTCCCTCGCCCTCGCCTTCCTGGCGGACGCCCTGATGGACGGCTATGGCGCCCCGGCGTGGACCGAGCAGCCGGCGCCGGCCCTCGAGACCCGGCGCGCGGTACGCATCGAAGGAGCGCCGCTGTTCCGGGCGGTCGCGCACCGCGGTCCGGTCAGTGTCCACCTGGACGGCGATCCGGCCGATTCCTACGACACCTTCGGCCTTGCCGACCTCACTTTCGGCCCCGGTCGCACGCTCGGCTTCGGTGTGGCCAAGGCATCCGCGGGCGAGGGGCGCGCGAGCATCGGCCTGGCGCTGCGTCCCAGTACCGGCCGGCAGCCGCTGGAAGTGCTCTCCGCTCGCCCGCACACCCCGTCCGTCCCGACCAGCGAGCCGGACCGGACGCTCGTGCTGGACAGCTCGATCCCGGCCACCGACGAGCTCCCGGCCCGCCGCCACCGCATCTCCGTCACCCTGCTGCCCGATGGCCCCACCGGCGTCGCGGTGGAGGAATCCGTACCCGGTGCGGACGCGCATCCGACCCTGCTGATCCCGTACCCGGCCGACACCGGTGCACCGGACCGTACCGCCGTCGAGCGCCTTCCCGACGGGATACGGCTGCGCATGGCCGACGAGACCGTGGAGGTCCGGGTTGACGGCGGCATCACCGACATCATCGTGATCCCGGCCGGCTGGGAGGGCCGCCGCGGGCTATACGGCCTGGCGCGGCTCGACCTTCCCGGCCCCGCGGACACCGTCCACTACCGCATCACCGCGACCAGCTCACCGGCGGGCACATGAACCACCCTCGACCCGGCCACCCGCCCGTCACCGCGCGCCACTATGACTACTCGCCCTGGCACTTCTGGACCGAGGCCGACGAGGAGGAGCAGGCGCGCCAGACTGACCTGCAAAGTCGGATGGCTCAGCACGATCCTCCGTACTCCTTCGGCGGCCAGTGCTTCGTATCGGAGCTGGCAGCGGTGCAGAACGAGGAGCTGAGGCTCGGCCCGCGCTGCTATATCGCCGCGGGCGCGTATCTGACCGGCTCGCTGCGGACCGGGCGGGACTGCACCGTGAACCCGTACACCGTGCTCCGAGGCAAGGTCGAACTCGGGGACGCGGTCAGGATCGGTGCGCACACCTCCCTCATCGGCTTCAACCACACGATGTCCGACCCGGAAACCGAGATCTTCCGGCAGCCGCACAGCAGCCAGGGGATATGCATTGGCGACGATGTGTGGATCGGCTCCCACGTCGTCGTCCTGGACGGCGTGTCCGTCGGCGACCGGGCCGTCATCGGTGCCGGTGCAGTGGTGACCAAGGACGTGCCTGCCGGCGCGATCGTCGGCGGCAACCCGGCGAAGGTGCTCCGCTGGCGGGTACCTCCGGCGGCTTCCACCGCCGAAAGGCCCGAAAGGGCCGCGGACGATCTGGCCGGTGCCGTAGCGGCCTTCGCCGATGCGGCACGCGCCCAGGCCGAGGAGATCCTCGACCGCTGCTTCGAACCCGACGGGTTCGACGGCGGCCTGTTCGTCGAGAAGCCGGGTACCGCGCCGACCGTGCGGGCACAGTGCGATGCGATCGAGATCGCCGATCTGCTCCTGGGGCGCGCCCCCGATCAGCTGCCGGCCGCAGCGCAGATTGAGCGGCTACGGGCCTGGCAGGACCCGACCACCGGAATGGTCGGACCGTTGCTGCCCGACGGCGGCCAGCGTGCGTTGCGGCCAGGCATGTTCGACCCCGAGGGCGGCTACCACGTGCTGTGCGTCGGCTATGCGCTGGATCTGCTCGGCAGCGCCCTGCCCGGCCCGATCCGGGTGGTCTCGGAGGCAGACGCCGCGGACATCATCGCTGGATTGGAGGGGCTGCCGTGGGAGGACGCTGCGTGGGGCGCGGGCGACTGGGTCGACATCCTGGGCACGGCGTTCCTGTGGAACTGCGGCCACGGCGACCCCGGGCGGCCCGGGGCCATCGACGCGCTCTTCGGGTGGCTGCTCGCGCACGCCGACCCGCGCACCGGGGTGTGGGGCTCGCCCCGGGCGGTGGACGGTCTGCTGCAGCCGGTCAACGGCTTCTACCGGGCATCGCGGGGCACGTTCGCCCAGTTCGGGCTGCCGGTGCCGTATCCGGAGCGCGTGATCGACACAGTGCTCGAGCACGCCCGTGACCCCCGCTGGGTCCGCCCGGAGCGCCAGAACGCCTGCAACATCCTCGACATCGCCCACCCCCTCTGGCTCACGCGGTATACGGGCCATCGTGCGGAAGAGGTCACCGCCCTCGCCCGCACCTTGCTCTCGGACGCCCTCGGCCACTGGACCGCACACGCCGGCTTCGGATTCCAGGCCCCGCACCCCAGCACGGCGGGCGCGGAGGCGACCACGCCCGGACTGCAGGGCACCGAGATGTGGCTGGCCATCATCTGGCTGCTGTCCGACCTGACCGGTGTCGTCGGCTCTCTCGGCTATCGCCCCCGCGGCGTGCACCGCCCTCATGCACGCAAGCGTTCCCGGTAGTGGGCCGGGCTCATGCCGTAGTGGTGGCGGAAGCGGCGGCTGGTGCAGTTCGGGTCAGGCCAGCTGACGCGGCGGCCGATCGCCGCGACCGGCAGGTCGGTCTCGATCAGCAATGCCGCCGCCCGCTCGGCGCGGAGCCGGCCCAAGTACGCCATCGGCGGACGCCCAGCCGCCGCGTGAACAGCCGGCCAGCCGGCCCGGCGACAGCCCGGAGGGGGCGGCGAGGTCGTCGAGGGGCCAGAGCGCGGCGAGGCCGCGCTCCAACCGCTGGGCGGCGGCTGCCACTTCCGGGTGCGGATCCGCTGGTGCGGCGGCACCGCCTTGCCGCGGCAGTTCGCCGCCCAGGATGCACAGCAACAGCCCGACCCGTACCGCGCGCGGCATGTCGCCGACCGCACTGCCCGCCGCCAGACTGTTCAGCGCTGCCGCTCGAGGGTGAGAATGGCCTTGGCGATTGACGTCATACGGTTGGGACTGCATCGGGATCGGCGGAAGATGCGCCAGGCATTGAGCCGTGCGACGCCGCGTTCGACGGGCGCTCGTGCTGCGGCCAGTGCCTGGTTGAGAGTGCGCTCGGTGGGGGTGAGTTCCTGCAGGGGTCTGCGCTTGATGCCGGTGGTCAGCCACGGTCCGGCACCCTGGCCGCACCGTTCCCGCGCCCGCACCGGTCAGTAGAGCCGTGCGGCCCGTGAATCGGTCGAGTGTGCGTGTGGCATCGCTCATGCTGCCTTCTGTTTTGTCGGGATGTGATGTGTCCGTGCATGGTCGCTTCGGTGATCAAGCTCAGCGCCGGCTCGTTGCATGTGCGGTGAACGGCTCGGCGCGCATCCCTCCAACTCCTGATAAGCCAGGGTGAGCGGCAGGGAGAGTGTCAGGCCTGCACCGCGAGGTCCTCCAGGGAAATCGGGCTGAGCGGTGGCAACCCCGCGCCGTAGCGCTCGAGTTCGCTCAGTGCCGCGTTCGCCATACTGCGGGTCTCCGAGCCCATGGAGCCGGCGACGTGCGGAGTGATCAGGACATTCGGAAGGTCGTAGAGCGGCGAGATTGCGGGCAGTGGCTCGGGATCGGTGACGTCGAGAATGGCGTCCAGGCGCCCTGAGACGCAGGCGCGCTCGAGCGCGGCGGTGTCGACCAGCGAGCCCCGGGCCGTATTGATCAGCGTGGCATGGGGCGGGAGGGCCGCCAGTTCGGCTTCACCGATCATGTGCCGGGTCTCGGGAAGGGCAGGCGCGTGGAGCGACAGCACCTCCGCGCGCGGCAGCGCCGCAGCGAGGTCGACGAGCTCTGCGCCCGCGGCCGTCACCTCGGCTGGATCCGCGTACGGATCGACGACCAGGAGCGGCCCGTCGTGGAGCATGCGCAGCTTGGAGACGACGCTGCGCCCGATCCGGGAGAAGCCCACGATCACCACTGTGCGGGCATGGCCGCTCAGCTTGCCCCAGCGATCGAGGTAGGCGTGGTCGTCACGGAAACGACGCGCGTCCTGTGCCAGGAACGGCGCCTTCTTGAACGCCCACAGCACGGCGGCGACGGTGTAGAGCGCCACCGGCTCTGCGTTCACCCCGGCTGCATTGGTGACGAGGATGCCGCGGTCGAAGGCCGGGGGCAGTACAAGGCCGCGCACGCTCCCCGCGGCGTGGAACACGGCCCGTAGCCGGGGTGCGGCCTGGAGCGCCTCGTCATCCAGCGGCGGGCATCCCCAGGAGGTGATCAGCACCTCCACGTCGCCCAGGCGAGACATGCTTTTGGCTGAGGTCAGCTCGTCCACCATCACCGGATCGCCCACGGTGGCCAGTGCACGCAGCCGGTCCAGCTCGGCGTCGCCGAACTGAGTCCGCAGGGTGTTAGGTGACATGACAAGCAGCGCATTGGGGCGGCGCGGCGGGCGGGTTCCATGCGCGCGTGCCTGAGCGCGGCTCATTGCTGTCTCCGTCTGCTCGGGGTGATCACTTGAGTCCGGACGTTGCGACGCCGCCGACGGGTCCGTTGAGCTCGCCGGCGAGTGCCTCTCGAGGAACCGGGACACGGCGTCCTTGTTCTGCACCGCCTGGGGATACAGCGACCGTCACGGAGGCAGGAAGCCGACGCGTACGGTGTGGTCCGTAGGTCTTGAATGGTTTCAGTTCCTCGGTCATGGTTGTGACTATATTGATTTGGAGTGGCTTGTTACCCGGGCTGGATTGAGGGAAAGTGGGACGGAATTGACTGGCGACCGTAGGAAGCCGCGCTACGAGCGGGCCACTGTTTTCAACCCCGACGGCGTCCCCGTCTGGGCGGACCGCCACCGGCTCCCCGCCGACGTGGCGGCACACGATCACGACTTCTACGAGATCTCACTCGTCACCCAGGGCAGCGGCCGTCACATCGCGGCCGACGGCTCCCACCTCATCGGGCCCGGCAGCGCGGTGGTCACGCCGCCCAACCAGTGGCACGCCTACGGTGAGTGCGAGGACCTCGTTGTCTATGACTGTTTCGTCGCTCCGGAGCTGATCGACACCACCCTGTCGTTCGTGGAGGCCGAACTGCCGCTGATACGGGCCGTGCAGTCCGCGAGCCTGCCGCTGCCACAGCGCGTCCAGCTCCCGCCCCATCAGGTCAGCGTGGCGATCGGGGAGCTGCACAGTATGACGGACGTGACCTCACAGCGCTCACGGATGCAGGTCGTCGGCCACCTGCTGATCTACCTGGACATGCTCAACGTCGCCTGGTCTGGTGAGCACGCGATGCAGCGACGCTCCCTGGCCCCGCTCCATCCCAGTGTGTCGCGCGCGGTGGAGCTACTGGAAGCCGAGCCGGCTTACGCGTGGTCGCTCGCGGAGTTGGCCGCTGACACCACCACCGAGCGTACCTATCTCGTGCGCCTCTTCCAGCGCGACCTGGGCGTATCGCCCATCGCCTACCTCAATCGGCTGCGCGAGCAGGCGGCCGCCCGGCTCCTGGTGCAGACCGACCTTCCCATCGCCGACATCGGCGTACAGCTCGGCTGGTCGGACGCGGCATACTTCGCCCGCCGGTTCAAGTCCGCTTACGGGATGAGCCCCTCGGCGTACCGGAAACGCGCACTCACCGGTGAAACGCGGTATCACGCACCGGCGGGTGTCAAACCCCCGTTGCCGGTCAGCGGTGCGCGCTTCGACGTCGCGCACACCGGCTAACCCTCTCCGGCACATGTGCTCAATTGCGAGCCTGGAAGGCGTACGCACCCGAGCCGACGTGAAACACGGCGCACCCGTCCTCCATCCGCTCGAATCGCACCCCCTCGGCTTGCGCGGCAGGTATCCCGCCCTCGGCGACCGTGTCAGGCCCAGGGCACGGCACCCACACCTGAGCCCGCACGTTTGCCGGGACGGTGGCGTCAAGGGTGAACTGGTCCTGCGATTGCGACCAGGACACCGAGACGGGCCCGTGCACGGTGCGATACGAGGTCCGTGCCCAGGCGATGGAGCCACCAGGGCGCGGACGGATGACGACGTCGCGATAGCCGGGGGAGCCCGGCGCGAGACCACCGATGGTCCGGTATATCCAGTCGCCCACCGCGCCGTACGCGTAGTGGTTGAAGGAGTTCATGAACGGATCCTGCAGGCCGTGATGCTCGCTCCAGCTGTCCCAGCGCTCCCACATCGTGGTCGCGTCGCCGTGCGCGATCGGATACAGCCAGGACGGGAAGGTGTCCTGCAGCAGCAGCCGCAGTGAGACGTCGTGGTGGCCGGTGGAGGTGAGGGCGTCCAGCAGGTATGGCGTGGCCAGGAAGCCAGTGGACAGGTGGTGGCTGTGTGCCGCGATGTCGTCCACCAGGTGTGCCGCCGCCTGACTCGCTTCGTGGTCGTCGAACATGCCAGCGGAGAGTGCCAGGACGTAGGCGCTCTGGGTGCCGCTCGTCAATCGCCCCTGTCCGGCCAGAAATCGGCCGCGGAAGGCAGACCGAACCCGGCCATAGAGATCGTCAAAGTGCTTGGCGTCCTCCAGGCGGTCCAATGACCGGGCGAGCTCTCCCAACTGCCGGACGGACAGGGCGAACACCGCGGTGCCCACAAGCGGTTTGAGGGTCTCGGCCCCGGTACTGAGCCAGTCGCCGAAACCTTCGTCTGGGAGGATGTATCCGTCGGACCGGCGTTCCAGGTAGGCGATCCAGCGGCGCATCGGTTCGTACAGCTCCTCGGCCACCGCAGGGTCTCCGTAGGCCTGGAAGATCGACCACGGCACCTTGACGACGGCATCTCCCCAGCCGGGGGAGCCGACTTCGTCCGGCGCGGCCTCGGGGCCTCGCCCCGACAGCAGATCGGGGGCGACGTGAGTGATGGACCCGGCCGGCGTCTGTGCGTCGGCCACGTCGACGAGCCAGCTGCGCAGGAAGGCTCTGGCGTCGTAGTTGAACAGGGCCGTGGGCGCGAAGGCCCAGATGTCGCCGGTCCACCCGAGACGCTCGTCTCGCTGAGGGCAGTCGGTTGGCACGGTCAGGAAGTTGCCGCGCTGTCCCCAGACGATGTTGGACTGGAGCTGGTTCAGGCGCTCGTCGGAGCAGGAGAAGTCACCTGTCGCGGTCATGCTGGCGTACGCAACCATGGCCACGATCGTCTCCGGTCGGGGGCCGGTTATCTCGACGTAGCGGAATCCATGGACGGTGAAGCGCGGCTCGAACGTTTCCGTGGCGTCGCCCGCGAGCACGTACTCGTCGGTCGCCCGCGCCGAGCGCAGATTCGCGAGATGCGGTGTGCCGTCGTGCTCAAGCACTTCGGCATGCCGCAGGATCAGCCGCTGGCCAGTGACGCCGGTGACGGTGGCCTTCGTCCAGCCCACCAGATTCTGTCCGAAATCGGCGATCCAGGTGCCGGGCGTAGTCTCCCACATGGCCTTGGGCTCGAGGACATGCTGGACGCGAATCGGAGGTGCGGTGCCGGCGGCCAGCCGTCCCGCCGGTCCCGGGACGACGCGGGCCGCGGGCCAGGAAGAGTCGTCGAAGCCGGGCAGCATCCATCCGGTCGGTTCGGCTCTGGCGTCGTGCCGTTCGCCATTCTGGAGATCCGCGTAGCGTACGGCACCTCGGCCCACCCGCCAGTCGGCGCTGGTCGGGATGCGTTCCGTGGCGCCGTCCGCGTACTCAATCTCCAGCTCGGCCCGGAGGCCGGGCGTTCTGCCGTACTGAAACGGCCCGAACCAGCTCACGTTGCCGGCGTACCAGCCATCCCCGAGTATCGCGGACACGACATTCGGCCCCGTCGTCAGTAGCCCAGTGACGTCGTACGACTGGTGGGTGATGCGGTACCGGTAGTCGGTCCACCCCGGGGACAGCCGGTCGGCGCTGATGCGCTGCCCGTTGATGTGCAGGTCGTATACGCCCATGGCGGTGGCGTACACCTTGGCTCGGGCCACATCTGCCTTCACCTCGAAGGGGCGGCGGAGGTAAGGACTGGGCCGATCGGTGAGCGCTACGCGTCCGTGCGGAGGATCGCCGTACAGGCCGATCTCGTCCGCAGGCGCCCAGTGGGCGTCGTCGGCGCCTGGCCGTTCCCAGTCCGGTTGGGCGACTGCCGTCGCGATCCACTTACCGGAGGTGGTCAGTGCCACAGGGCCCTCGTCAGCCACCGGAACCAGATGCGGCAGCCGCAGCCGGCCCTCGAGGTGGACCTCCAGCCGCGCCACCAGGCTGTCGTCTGCCCGGACGGCCAGCACATTTCTTCCCGGGACAATCGCGTCTGCGACATCGGCGACGAAAGCGCCGTCGCCGATGTCGCCGTCAGTACGGCTTCCATTGAGGTAGACAGCCACCGAGCCGACCGCCACGAGAGGTGCCGAGAGCGGCCGGGGGCCCGGCGGCACGGTGAAGGCTGCGCGAAACCATGCGCCTGAGCCGTCGGGATCGGCGGGCCTGATACGTGGAACGTTCTCCAGCCCGGGGAGCCGCTCTGAACGGGGGCTGACGGGAGCCGCTATCCACTCCGCATCCCAGTGGCGTGTGTCAATCCCGGTATCGAACCAGGTCGGATCACTCCATTCGGAGACGGCGCCCTGCTCGTCACGAACCTGCACCCGCCAGGCGTAACGTGCACGCCACGAGAGTTGCTCACCGGCGTAAGGGATGGCATCGGTACGTGCCGACTCGACCGTGCCACTGTCCCAGGCCACCGGAGCGTCCAGCGGATCCTCGCCCAGGCCCACAAAGATTCGGTAAGCCGACTGCTTACGGGTTCTGCCCGAACCCTCGACCACCCAACTGAACCGCGGAATGGAGCCGGACCACTGGACCCGGAGTTGCCTGACGTGCATGATCACCCTTCGTGGAAGATGCTGGCCGAGCGGTTTGTACAGCGAGGCGAACTCGCTTCGGTCAGGCTGCGCCGGTTCGGGGGACGCCGGCGATGGCGTCCAGGCGCAGTGGCCGGCCCGAGTTCTGAATCTCGTGCAGCGTGGGACAGATCCAGCCTCCCTCGAGGTGCTCATTCCAGGCGTAAATGAGGACGGCATTTGCCGGGACATTCACAGCATGGGAATTGCTCCAGCTGATCGCATCCCCCAGGTGCGCGGCGATCTCCGCAGGCGTCGCCTGCTGGGTCCATTCGTCCTTGTACCGCAGCCAGTTGTCGGACGGTTGTTGCCCCCACGGCGGCGGATAGTCGTATTGCGGCCGCGGGTCCCAGCCCGTCGTCACGGTAGGTACGACCTGCCCGCCGGCACCCGCATAGTCAGACCACAGACCGCTCTCGAGGCTGGTGAGTGACGAGTACGGCGCCCCGCCGACCTGTCCGGTCGCATAGCGACTCACCGCATCGGCGCCCACGGATGCCTTCGCATCCGCCGCCCCCTGCGCGGTCCATCCCATGACCACGATGTACGGATCGGGCAGCCCCGCGGCAGTGGCCTTGGCCCGCATCTTGGTGACCCGGTCGGCGGTGGCTTCGCTCAAGAAGTAGATCAGTGGGCGGCCATCCAGCACCTTCTGGTAGTTCGACTCGCCGAACCGTGCTACCAGTTCGGCCAGATTCGTGTCGTACGCCGTCATGAAGTTCCCGTCGAGTATGGCGCACCATTTGACCTGATCCTTGAGGGCGCTGGACAGGTACAACTCCCGGGCCTTTGCCAACGGCTGCTGGGGGTAGTAGTCGAAGGCCCAATAGTCAATCCCAGCGGCAGCGGCGTACCGGATCTCCTGGTCCATGACTGCCTGGCTGGTCCCCTCGCAGTTGACGGACTCGGTCACTACGACGTTGGCGTTGTCGACATACAGATCGGAGGTCAGGCTTGGATTGGTCTGGAAGTGCAGTTTGTCGAACGCAGCGGGGGAGCCGAGCAGCGGGATGTGGTAGGCCTTGCGCGCCCCGTCGACGAAGATGTCCACCCACGGCGTGGCGCCTTCGGGCGGGGCCGGATCCACGATGACCTTGAACGAGTACCAGGTGTCGTCCGCGATGGTCTGGAGCACCTGCCAGGATCCGGAGGGGGTGCGGCACACGAGTTGCTTGCCGGCCGTGTCCTGGCGGGTGGCGATATCGACGACCGTGGTCGATCCGCCCGTGACCAGCGCCCGTGACCAGCGGCCTGCGACTGTCTCCTTCCAGTCCCAGCGCACGGTGATGGCTCGATTCTGGGCTGCGAACGCGCGGCCCATCGTCGCGCTGCCCGTGGCGGAGGTGTCGTGCAGGTGCACGCTCTTTCCCTCGCGATCGGGCCCCTGCACCACGGATACGCTCGTGGCGCTGCCCGCAGACACGGTCCAGCCGGAAGGGGCAGCTCCCGTCGTTTCCGCGTCGAAGCCTTGGTAGAGAAGTACCGGTTGGTCCACCGTGATGTCGGAGAAATACGGCATCCGGAAGTGAAACTTCTCGGGAGACAGAATGCGGTTTGATCCCATTCCGTGCCTGGTATGCCCACCCGTATAGGCATCCCAGCGGATGGCCCCGACCAGCGTGCGACCGACGCGCGGTGCCTGCTTCTCGAGCGCAGAGGCGGCCACGCTACCCGACAGCCCCAGCGCGGCACTGCCGGTGACCGCCGCCGCGGCCTTGAGGACACTTCGGCGACTCGTGCCGCCACCTGAACGAGAATCCGACCTGCGAGCAGCCATAGCTAACCTCCACCAATCGACATGGTGTGACACCTGGTTGCAGATACGCGGCTTGCGGTGACGCTTCGCAGCACCGCAACGCTCGTAAAGACCGCGTGAATTTCGTGTTACGGACTCTAAACCGCGCACTCTCGCTGCCGGTGGTACGAGGTTGAGTAATAGTTGGACGATCGTGCGCTGCTGACTCAGCTGCCCGAACGACCAGTCAACTTCGTCCAACTTTTGCTCAATCCGTGCAGCGGAGCACGACGCTCTTGGCGCATATCATCCCACCCGGGCCGAAGGTGGCAAGACAGTCTTGCCCACGAGAGGATGTGGCAGTCTGATGAGTGCCGATACCGTTCCGCAAGCGCCGGGTAAGGATCGCGCGCTTTCCCCCCTTACCGGGTGGACGCGGCAGCATTTGGTGCATCTCGCGGATCGGTCGCTGCTGGCGCTGCGGCCGTGGTCCACGCCCGGTCACGCACGGTTCGATCTGCCTGGACCGCCGTCGGAGAGAGGGCCGATTGCCGGCGGGCTGGAGGCATTCGCCCGCTCGTTCCTCACGGTTGGCTTCCGGTTGTCGGCAGCGGACTCCGATCCCCACAATCATGCCGGCTGGTATGCGGAGGGGCTGGCCGCAGGCACCGATCCCGCGTCCTCCGAGCGGTGGCCGACTCTCGCGGATTCCGATCAGGCTCGGGTCGAGGCGGCGTCTATCGCAATCGCGTTGCACGAGTCACGTCGCTGGATCTGGGACAACCTCAGTCCCCGAGTGCAGGAACAGGTCGTCGTCTGGCTGGCGGGGTCCAATGGTGCCTGGTACCCCCATAGCAACTGGCAGTGGTTTCACAACGTGACCCACGCATTCTTGCGGTCGGTTGGTGGTCCGCACGAGCAGGCTCGGGTGGATGAATTCCTCGGGTATCTCGACGACTGCTACCTGGCCGACGGCTGGTACAGCGACAACCGGCCCGACGGGCGCGGAGGGAATATCGACTGGTACGCGGGCTGGGTGATGCAGCAGTTCTCCCTGTGGTATTGCCGCATGTCGGCCGGTGAACCCGGAATCGCCGAGCGGCAGGCCGTGTATGCCGAGCGGCTCAAGGCGTACCTGGCGGACGCGGGGGAATTGTTCGGCGCGGACGGGGCGCCGCTCTACCAAGGCCGGTCCCTGTCGTACCGTTACGCGGCGGTCGGTGCGCTGTGGACGGGGGCGGTCTTCGACGCCAGCCCGTACTCGGCCGGCCGGCTGCGGCGCACCTGCATGGGGGCCATCAAGTACTTCGTCGAGCGTGGCGCCTTCGACGGGGACGGTCTGCTCAGCCGCGGCTGGCACGGCCGATTCGACGCGATGGCCGAGTCGTACGCGTCGCCCGGTTCGCCCTACTGGGCCGGTCTGGGGATGACCGGGCTGGTGCTGCCGGAATCCCATCCCGTGTGGCGGGACGTGGAGCAGCCCGCGCCGATCGATCTCGAGGACCGAGTCGGTGCGATCCGGCCGATCGGCTGGCTGGTCTCCGGCACCAGGTCGGACGGCATCGTCCGGGTGATCAACCACGGGGTCGACTACAGCACCCTGGAGCCGGTGACCGAGCGGCCGCCGTACAATCGGTTCGGCTACTCGACGGCAACTGCCCCGGTCCCGCTACCGGACGGGTCGGCAGGGGAGGCGGTGGACAACCAGATCGCGCTGATCGACAAGAGGGGACGCTGGTCCCAGCGGCCGCTGATCGACACATTCAACGCCGACGGCAATCGAGCCGAGAGCTCACATCAGGCAAGGTTTGCGCGAGCGGAGCCGACTGAAGGCTTCGATACGGGGCCCGCGCTGACCTGTATCTCCGTGATGCGCGGATCCGTCGAGGTGCGCGCAGTACAGATCGAGTCTCCCACCGACGCAATGGCCGAGGCTCTGGTGATCTCCGGTTATGCCGTGCCGGGAAAGCCCTCCCCCGGGGCAAGGACGGACCTGGTGAGCGCGGCTGTCTCGCTGACGGCTGGCGGGATGACCGGCAGGTCCGTTCACGCCGTCGAGACCGCATTCGGGTCCGACCTCGAAGTCCCATGGTGTCGATTCGATGCTCCGAACATCGATCGCTGGTACGTAGTCGCTCTCAGCCTGGGTGAGCACATACCTGTCTGGCCCACCGTCGACTCCGGCCCGAACGGCCGCCCGATCATCACGTGGCCCGGCGGCGAACTCGACTGCATCTGATCTGGCGACCTCCCACCAGCTCGCCATGGCGTAGGGGTACCCCTGTCACGCCTCCTTCGCCGACCCGCGACGTAGGAGCACCGATGGAACAGTCAGCAGCTTCCGGGTCACCTTGTACAGCAAGGACACGATCACGGAGGACATGATCCCAGCGGGCTGACCGCATCCAGCTCACCTGCGGCGATGACTTTTCGAGCGGCACACCTCCAGGCACTCCGCGACGTACAGCACGTCTTCGCCCAGATCCCGCCGGACGAACGCCAGTCTCCGTCCAGCCGCAACGACCAGGCCCGGCATCACCAGGACAGGCTGCTTCGACGCGTGGTTCGGCACGGCTCCTTGGAGCCGGCGCCGCGGAACTGAACCGGGCCTTACCGGCCCCGGTCGTCCGGGGGAGTTCATCAGCAGTGGCCTTGGTGTGCCGCTCGACGTCCTCGGGGTAGGGCTCGCCCGGCATCCCCCAGCGCGTTCCGCTGATGATGGCGGTGTCCGTTCTCCCGTCTGCCGAGGCGATTACGTCTGGCTCCGCCCCTACAAATCCGGTTCCTCTCAGTCGCGTCGAATATGTCCAAAGTCTGTCCAGCTGACCAGAGAGAGGCGTAGCCTGCATCAATCACCGTGCGTGAGACAAGGGGCGGTCTGCGTGACGGCGGAGGTGTAATGGGTGGGGAGTCGCAGGTTCCAGCGGCGGTCCGGAAGCTGGTGGAACTGGTGGGGCAGCATCCGGCGGGCATGACGCGCGCGGACGGCCGCCGACGCGGACGATGACCACCGGACACTTGAACAGTTCATCGTCCGCGCCGTCCTTGACCGGCTGGATCTCCGCAGACTGCGCGTCGACCAGCTTGATGCCGAGCTGCGGGAGCATATCCCGCGCTACCGCGATCTGGCCGACGGCCCTGCGGGGACATGGGAGATCCTCGCTGACCTCCACGACAGGGGACTCCTCGACGTGTCCGCGGCCCCGAGCCGGCACATGGTGACGGGCCTCGTCGTCCACCAGCGGCGGCTTCCGGAAGGCTATCTCCCCCTGCTCATGCGACGCACAGCCCGCGCCACCCGCGAACTCGACCTACTCAAGGACTTCTTCGAGGACAGCGCGACCTGCGCCCAGCACAAGTTCGCCGCATACTTCGACGTCACCGCACTCCCCGAAGACTGCTGCGCCACCGCGCGCTGCCGCTGCTCGGCATGCTGGAGCGTTCCGGACTGGCCGCGGCACGAGCGTCGCCCGGCCGTTGCCCAGGCTTTCGAGAGCGCCGATCCCCGCAGCGGCGGCGGCAGCGACAGCGCGCTACGGGCCCAGCGACTGGACGGCCAGGCATATCGGCTTGTCCGTCTCATGCGGAGCGGCGTCCTCCCCCGGACACTGTGGCACGCCCTGCGCGGCGACGAGACGTCGTACCACCCCGTGCGCCGCACACACATGTCCCTGCCCAGAGTGCTCCGCGACAGCCGCCACTTCGGAGGCCGGGCCGATCTCCCCTTCGCCGAGGTGGAGAAGTGCCTACTCCGGCTGGAGGAGGCCGGGGCTGTCATCGCCCGCGACGACGGATGTTGGTACGCGACATGGTCGCCCACGAACCGGATCACAGTGGGCCGCGCGGAGCGGAAGGGTGCGAGCACATGATGACAACAGCAGTCATATCCGGTGATGTACCGCTGCCGTATGGGGAACACGCACTGCTGACGCCTGGCATGACCGAGGGCTACGACGCGGTGCCTCCCACGGAACGGAACCGGCTCCTGGGATATTTGGAGTCGGTCGTCGCGGCAGGCCGAGGGCCGGTCCACGCGGCTGTCGCCTTCAACGCCGCGTACTTCGGATACGACCTGAACGGTGACGGCTACGGCGGCAGCCCGCTGAGGCTCGACGACTTCCCCGCGGTCACGCTCGGTGAGTGCGCACCCGCCTTGCCTGTTGGTGCCATGGTGTGCATCGCAACCGGATCCGACCCGCTCTACGCCGAAATCGTCTACAAGGAAGGCGCTCATCCAGCCATCAGCAGCCTCGGCGACGTACCGGCCTGGGCGTCCGGCGCGCCCGCCGGCGCGGAAGGACCAGGCAGGCCGGGCCCGGACGGTACTCTCCGCCGCAGGGAACTCCTCGTCCCTGGCCCGCACGCCTTTGGCCCGGGACTGAGCCTCACGCCGACTCAGCTGAACCGGCTGCGCGCCCACAGGCGCTGGATCAACGAGGACGGACATGTCGTCATCGACGTCGGATATCCGTCTCACGAAGCGGCCCGGCGCGCCGATCTGCCCGCATACGCCGACTACCTGCTCACCACTGTGACAAATCCACTAACGATCACTAGGTGGGTGAAGCGATGACCTGGAGATCTACTGAGCTTTTCGTTAGTTCTA
>NZ_JAERRG010000045.1 GCF_016741935.1 Streptomyces endocoffeicus
ATCTTCTGCCACCCGGACGGCTCACCGCTGCGTCCACAGGGGGTGCTGGTCGAGCTGCGCCGGCGCGCTGCTGAGCTCGGCCTGCCACAGATCGGGGTGCACGATCTGCGGCACACGGCAGCTACGATCATGATCAGCTCGCGGGTGCCGCTGACGGTGGTCTCCAAGACGCTGCGCCACTCGACACTGGCCACCACGGTCAACCACTACGGCCACCTGCTCCCCCACGCCGCCCGCGACGCCGTCACCGCCATCAACACAGCCCTGGAACGCGCCGACCGCAAACACGCCACCGGCGACCCTGGCGGAGCGTCAGAACAGCGGGCGGCCTGAACCCTCCGCCTCCCCCGCTCCCCCTTAGGCTTCTCCGTGCTGCGGTGCCCCTGGCCAGGGACACCGTGGCGGTGGCGCCTCAGCGTTCACCGGTTGTCATCACATCGCCATCACGTGTCACACGAACGCAATCAGCGGGTCTGCCATCACTGGCAAACCCGCTGGTCACACCGTCGGGACGACAGGATTTGAACCTGCGACCCCTTGACCCCCAGCCCGGAATTGAGACGCTCTCCGCATGCGAAATACGTGCGGCAACGCCTGAGTTGCGCGGGGTCGCGCACACCGTGTGGTCCCCAAATGGTCCCCACGACAGTGCCTCCAAAGCCAGCTTCGCTTTCACTTCCATCATGCACCGCTTGGCAACATCCGCCAAGAACCCACCAGAGGAAGGACGAAACCAGAGAGACGCGGGCAGGGTGAATGTCCATGACCCGTCCGGGGGTTCAACTGCCTGCCGCGTGGCCGCAACGCCCCCTCGCCGAGCCGGGTGCCAGACACCATCCAAAGCCCGGAAGCGAACGCCTCCGGCACAAGACGACCCGTCGATGCCCGTGCGGACCCGATCCTGGGCGGGCCGCTCAACGAGTGTCCGCTCACCAAGCTCACCGCCAAGGACATCCGCACCTGGCTCAGCCAGCTCCGCACCACCTGCCAGTGCTGCGCGCGGCATCGACGCCCAGCGCGACCAGCCTCACTGCTGTGCCACCGTCCAGTGCTACCGCAAGCTGCTGTCACGCTCGCCTCCGTCCATTCCGTGCTCAAGTCCGCCCTGGAGCGCGAACCCCTCACCGTCGACGAAGCCCGGCAGCTCCTCACCTCCGCGCACGAACACCGCTTGCACGCCCTGTTCGAAATTGCTCTCCACACCGGTCTCCGCCAAGGCGAACTGCTCGGCCTGCACTGGAAGGACCTCGACCTCCACTCGACCGCCAAACTGTTCCTGGAACAGGGCGTCGAACTCGTCGTCACCAAGGAACTCCTCGGGCACGCCCACATCGGCGTCACCGTCGGCGTCTACGCCCACGTACGGCTCCGCCTCCAACGCCAAGCCATCGACATCCTCGGCAACACCCTTGGCCCGGCCGATACCCCTGACGACCCGCCCAGCGCAGTCGTCGTCCGCTGACGTTGCCGTCAGCGTTGCCGTCAAGAACCCCAGGAGCCCCATCGGATTACATCCGATGGGGCTCCTGCGGTGTGTCAAATGCGACAACGAAGCGGCTTTCGAATTTCTAACGGACCGCCGATATCCGACTTTCCCCGTCACTGGCCGGACAGAGCTCCCTAATCCGATGAACTCAGGAGTGAGCGCATTTCCCGATGCACGAATACCTTCTCCGTCACACCGGAATCCAGAGCATCCTTCAAGTCACCCAGCCTCGTAACGTCGTCCATGAATTGAGCAATGGGAGTTCCAATTTTCTCCACAAGAGAAGATTGGAACTCACCCTCGCCAATCTCCTGCTTAGAATTCTCCTCCAAGAGGAGGAGCCCCTCGGGAGTAATGGACTTAAGGGAGTTCAACCTGAATCGAACTTGACACTTAGATTCAGGCAGCCACGAATCCTCAGCTTGACTAGCGGGCGAGAAGGCAATGTTGACGTAACACAACTCATCCCACCTGGACTTTTGGACGTTGATCACTGCGTACAGATCCGATGTGACTCGATACCAGCTGTGGCCGCGCCGTTGAAACCCTAGCGGCTTGACAGCTTCACCGATGACTCGGACTACTGCGCTCTGCATAATCAATCGAACCTCTTATAGATGTCCAGATGCCCGGCCCAAGGTTGGCCAGTCATCTCCTCAAGCTCTTCGACGTAGCCCTTCAACTGCCGACGCCCGGTCACCATGCTACTAGGAGCGTCGGACTTGAGTTCGCGAACTACCCGGTTCCCCCAGTCGATCGCGTCAGGCCTGCGCCCGCTGGGGAGCGTCACTTCATAGTCGTATCCGTCCCCCAGTGCGGTTCGGTAATTCTTGTGAGTCAACCGCCCCCGAGCCGCGTCCGCATTCTCGCCCGACGTGAATCTTCCCTGTGCATCACGCCGGCAACTCGAATTATGAACGAGGACCGGAGTATCACCCGCCAGCACATAGTACGTGTGGATTCCGCTGACCGTGAGGTCATAGGTGCGTTGCAGCTTCGTGAAGTGGCGCACGGAGGTGACCGTCACGGCCTGGCCCTTGTCCGTGCGGAGCCGCATGCCGGTGATGACGTCGCCTGCGTCCACCCAGCGGGCCTCGCTCGTTACCCAGAACGGGTGGGTGTCGGTGGCGATGATCGACGCGGGGCGGTCACCGGTCTTCACTGTGAGGTCGGTGAAGTCCTTGTCATCGTTGGTGACGATCGTCGCGACGACCGGGCGGGCCTCGCTCTTCCCGGTTTCGGGATCGGTGGCGAGGACCTTATCGCCGACCTTGATGTCCTTGATGTCGCTGTGGCCGCCGTCTGCGAGTTGGACCTGGGTTTCTTCGGTGAAGCTGTGGCACTTCTCGACCGCCTTCTCGGCTGCGTCGACCGCATCGTCGGCCTTCTTCTCGGCCTTCCGTGCCTTCTTCCAGACCTTGACGCCCTTGAGGGCCTTCCCCGGGCCCGGCAGATCAGCCGCAGCCCAAAGGCACCCGGAGAGTTTGAAGTCTCCGCACTTCTTCCATTCCGATGTGTCCGGGCCGAAGAAGTCCACCGCCAGTTTTAAGACACTGAACAGTCCCGTGCCGGCTTTCTCATCGTGATAGGGGCCGGGCACAGGTGGAGGTCCGGGACTCGGCGCGGGCGTCGGGTAGGAAGCCGAAGTGGACGCCGTGCCCCCGCCTCCACCTCCGCCGCCTCCGCCGCCTCCACCACCATGGTGCCGACCACCACCGCTGGGGTAGTGGTTCTCCGGTGGGGCGTTTTTGCCGGCGTCTCCACCGTTGGTCGGCATGCAGTGCCCGTTGCCGGGGTCTACACACAGGCCTGTGGGGTCCCAGTCAGTGACCGGATTCTGGTTGGCATAGCTGTATCCGTTGAGGGACTGCCCCTGATCGGGAGTGAGGAGCGGGTCGAGGCTGATGAATTGGCCCGTGACGGGATCGTATTCGCGGGCACCGATGTGAGTGAGGCCGGTGACGCCGTCGGCCGGCTTGCCGAGGAACGCCTTGTCGTCCGGCCATGTGGTGGGCTTGGTACCGCGCGGAGCGCCGAAGGGGGTGGTGTAGCGCTTGGTGACCGCGCGGGTGCCGACGTCGACGGCCAGGGTGCCGGTGCCGTGGTGGTCGGCGGCGAGGAAGGTCAGCTTCGTGGTGGACTGGCCCTTTGTGCCGGTGCGCTCCGCGATGGTCTGCCCGGCGCCGGTGTAATAGCGGGTGCCGGTCAAGGTCTTCGCCGAGCCCCGGACAGTGAGACGGACCTCGGTGGCGCCCAGGTAGAGGACCGTGTCCCCGTCAGCCGTCGTGGCACGGCGGATGAGGAGCTCGCCATCGGCATCGTAGAGGTAGCCGGTCCCTGTGGCCGCCTTCCCGCCCTTCGCCGGTTCTGAGGAGGCCGCGAGTCTGCCTTCGGTGTTCCAGGCCAGGGTCTGTTCGGCCTGGGTGCCCGGCCGTGTGGTCGTGTTACCTGCGGCGTCGTACGCGTACGCGGCAGTGGCGGACGGTGTGCTTCCCGGCTTGGTCGTGCGGGTCTCGGCCAAGGGGTGCGGCTGCCCCTTGGCCGTGCCGTACGCGTAGGTTGTCGTCGTATCGCCCGCCGCCGCGTGCTGAGTCTCGGATTCCCGCTGGCCCGCCACGTTGTAGGTGTAGGACGTCCAGTACGGGGCAGCGCCGCCGAGGTTCGCGGTGGTCCGGCCGGAATCCGCACAGTCCGCCGTCTTCGGTGTCCACGCCTCGGCCAGGCGCCGATAGCCGTCGTAGCCGAAGCATTGGTAGTCGGCCTTGCCCGTGCCGCCGAGGTTGGTGCTGTCGAAGATCGACGTCACGTTCCCGGCGTCATCCTGCGTGTACTTCAGGTCCTGAAGCAGGTATCCGTAGGTCTCATCACGTGTGAAGCCGCGTGTCAGGCGTCGAGTCCCGTCCTCGTACTCATAGCTCGTGTACAGCTTCTTGCTGTCCGAGGCGGGGGATGTTCCCAGCTCCAACTGGCGCAGGTCCCCGACCGGGGAATAGACGGCGTCCAGCAGATAGCTGGAAGCGCCCGAGGCGGTGAGCTGCTGACCGGTCGCGTTGTATGTGTAGGAGACCGACTCGCCCGACAGCCCGCCCACGGCCGGCTCTCCGGTCTTCTTGACCGTGCCATCGAGCCTGTAGTCGGTGGAGAAGGCCAGTGTGGAGGGTACGCCGGCCTGTACGAGCGGGTCGTTCCCCGGCAGGAGGAGCTGGGAGTCGGTCGGCTGGTACAGGCTGTTGTATTTCGTGACTTTACGGGTGTACGCCTTGCCATCGACGCCGCCTTCATAGCGGGTCGCCGAGTCCTGCTGCCCCATTGCGAGGGTGTCGAAGGTCCAGGACGCCAGCTTGTTGGCGGCCGTCTTGGAGGACTGCCACATGCCGGTTTTGCGGCCGAGCTCGTCGTACTCGTACAGCAGGGTGTTCTTGTTCGCGTCGTCCGTGGAGGTGATGTGGTCGAGCTCGTCGTAGTGCGTGGATGTCTTGCCCTTGTCGGGGTCGTCAGCCGTGCTCAGTCGGCCGAAGAGGTCGTAGGTGTACGTCCATGTGGCGTTGTCCGGGCCGACGATGGTCTTCTGGTCGCCGTCCGGTGTGTAGGTCAACTTCGTGCTCGTGTACTTCGTGCCGGTCGGGCTGGTGCCCGAGTACTCACGGCGCTCGGTGACCCGCCCCAGAGCGTTGGTGACCTCGGCGACGGCTGACCCGCCCGCCGGGCCAGTGGTCGCGGCGGTGTCGCCGGTGTAGGTGGTCGTCGTGGTCCAGCGGTCGGCGCCGCGGACCTTGGTGACCGCCTGGACCGGGCGGCCGGCGCCGTCGTACTTCGTGTCGGTCTGGGTGGGCGCCTGACCGCCGTCGGTTTCCACCGCCTCGCCCGACGGGCCGTTCTTCTCGTCCCAGATGTCGTCCTGAGAAGAGACGGCCAGACCACGGTCGTCGTACAACGTCTGCGAGATGACCCGCCCGCCGACCGGCGAGGGCTCCTGCGTCTGACGGGGGCGCAGCAGGCTGTCGAAGATCTCGTAGGTGGTGTTGTATCCGGAGCCGTCACCCTTGAGTGTGCCCGTGGAGATCCACGGGAGGGATGCGTTGGTGACCTTGTAGCCGTATACGTAGTTGGGCTTCTCCTTGACGGCATTGGACCGGTTGGGCAGCCACACCTTGGTCACCCGGCCGAGGCTGTCGTACTCGGTCTCGGTGATCTTCTTGTTGGGGTCGGTGACCTTGAGCGGCGCACCCCGCGCCGGATCGACCGTGGTGATGGTGGGGAAGCCCTTGGCATCGGCGGTCACGGTGGAGGTCAGCGGGCCGGCCGTTTCGGGCGTGTAGGCGGTGGTGGTGTTGGTGCGGTCGAGAGCGTCCTTGACAGTCTTCGGTCGACCCAGCGTGTCGTAGGTCGTGGTCTCGACCTTCTGCCAGCTGGGGTTGTTGCTGTCGGCGTAGCCCTTGGCGCGGCCGGTCCAGCGGATTTCTCCCCGGGTGGGGGTCTGGTCCTCCGACCAGGTGGTGCTGTCGTACGCGGTGGCGACATCAGAGACGACGTCGCCGCGGCGCGAGGAGTCAGCGGGAAGATCGAGGTTCGCGGCCGTGACCGAGCACTTCCGCGACACGGTCTGGGCGCGTGCGATCAGTGAGCTGATGCCCGCCTTGTCGTTGCGTGCGTACCAGTTGCGGGTGCAGGTCTCGTCACCGCTGACCGCGTCGTCGCCGCCGTCCTCGACGGTGGCGGGCATGCCGAAGTCGTCGTAGGTGGTGGTCTGGGTGCGGACCCTGTCCACCGGGCTGATGCCGCTGGTGATTCTGGTGCGATCGTGGGTGGCCCTGGTCCGAACGTAGTATGCCTCGGTGTCCGCGTAGGACTTGTGCTGGGTGGCGGTGCGCTTGGACCACGGGTCGCTGATGCTGCCGGACACCTCGGCGTCCCCGTTGTAGGTCACCGACTCACGTGTGAAACCGGCGTACGGGTCGGAGTCGGTGATCTCGGCGGCCGTGATTCCCGTGACCGTGACCGTTTTCCGCTTGTCCGGATCGACGCCCTTGCCGTCAGGTCCCAGTACGCGGTCGCCGTCCATGCCGCGCAGGTAGACGGTGACGGTCCTGGACCGCGTGCTGTCGCCGGCGCCGGTTCGGTGGATGACCTTGCCGTAGCCCCGCCACTCCGACCAGGTGCGTTGCTTCGCCGGCGTCATCGGGTCGCCGTTGTAGTGCCAGGCCGCGCCTCCCTCGTACGTGTAGGAGTGGGCAACGGCTTCGGAGCCGCCCTTGGGGTCGGTGGTCCGCACACCGGTCACCGGATACTTCTGGAACCAGTCGAGCTGCGGGTCGGCCGCACCGTTGGGTGACCAGTAGACCGGGAAGCAGCGCTTGGTGTTCTCATCCGCCTTCGGCATCGTCCGGCCCGCGACACAGTCGGCTTCCGCGTAGTCGACGACGGTCTGGGCACCGGCCTCGGAGGTGATGGTCTTCACCCGTGGCTTTTCCAGCGACAGAATGTCGTCCGTCGCACCGTCCACCCGGTTCGTGAGCCAGGTGTGAGCGAACTTCACCGGGTCCAGGGAGATGTCACCGCCGCGCTTGCCGGTGCGCTTGATCTCGTCCAGCCACAAGGACTGATCGGACGAGTCGCCCGTGTCGCCCGGGTCGAGATAGGTCTGCTCGAGCGCCCAGGAGTCGACGGGTTCGTAAGCGGGTGTGGGAGCGGTCGCGTTCCAGAAGTAGGTGGTGATGTCCGTCAGGCGCTTGCGCGTGAAGAAGGAAGGGCCGACGTTGCCGGTGCACTTGTCACCGTCCTTGCACACCGCGTCGAAGGGCACGTCCGGCCAGTTGTCACGGTGATCCTCGTTCAGCGAGTCGCAGCCGGTGCCGGAGGCCATGCAACGTTCCGCGACGGTGAATGTGACCTTGTTCGAGGCAGAGGGGGTCGCGGAGAACAGAGCATCGGCGCGCTGCCCGTAGCGGATCTCCCTGAGATAGCCGCCGCGTATGTAGTCGGTACCGGGGTCGTCTTTGCCGTTCTTGGCGTAGTTGTTGTGCTCGGCGTTGTACCAGTACGTCATGGCGTTGTTGTGGGTGTCCTCGACGTAGTCGAGGTTCCAGCGCCATGCCTGCTTCTTGTCGCGCTCGCCGAAGGACGAGCCCGAGGAGTAGCCGGGCTCTCCTTCGTCGTCGCCGAAGACCGGCACGGTCCAGACCGACTCCGTGCGGTCGTCCGCGGCCGCGCCGTCCAGCTTGTTGAGTCCGAAGACGTACTTGGTTCCATCGCCCGTGGTGACGGTCCAGTACTCGCCGTTGTCGTCGCCGTTGTCGGCACCGGTGGAGTGCTGGACGGTGGAGGCGTCGTCGTTCTTCAGCCGCCACGTGCCGCTGGTGTCGTCCTTCACCAGTTCTGTCGCCTTGCCGTTGAGCACGAGCGAGGCGTTGTCGTACTTCCAGCACAGGTCGAACTTGTCGTCCTGTCCGTCGTCATTGCAACTGCCGTACTTGCGCTCGATGTACGACGAGGTGAGATCGAACCCCTCACCGATCCAGGAGCCCTGGTTGTTGGTGTTCGCCGTTCGTCCGTCGACGCTGCCGGAGTCGTACGAGATCGACAGATCCGGTGCGGGCCCAGCGGCCGCGGGAGGCATGCCGAGCGGATACGTCCATGTGAAGGAGCCCGAGGACCCACCCGCCTCCCACGTGGACGAGGCGGAGAGCGGCGTCGCCTTGTAGTCGCCACCGCCGGATTTGGCGGCGGCGGCCACCGCCAGGACCTTCACCTCGCCGCCCGGCTTCGCGGCGAAGGTGAGCGGTGTGGAGAGCTGCTCCTTGTGCCGCTTGTTGACCGCCCGAAGGGGGCTCTGCGTACGACAGCCGGCCTTCTGTGGTGTCGTCAGCGCGCATGCCGGGAGCTGCACAAGGGTCAGGCGTCCGGCCCAGTCACCGCCGTATGCCGCGGCGAAGTCCGCGTAGCTGATGCCGAGCTTCGTGCTGCCCCCCTTGGCCGAGGCGACGGCCTTGAGGAGCACGCCCTTGACCCCGGCCTGCCGGGCTCGGCCTTGGTCCATCACCTGGATGCTCAGGCTGGAAGTGGCGTGGGCCTTCCTCCCTTGGGCCTTCCCGCCCGCCGTTCCGAGGGTGATGGGCAGGCCGCCCGGCCGGGCCGTGGCCGAGCCGCTGCCGGATAACGCCAGGCGCGCGGTACCGGCCTTCGGCCAGGTCACCTTCCTGGCCTGGTCGCGGCGCGCCGCCTCGGCGGCCGAGCGGTCTGCTGCCTCGCTCTCCTTGACCAGGGCGGCAGTCCTACGGTCCGTCTTCGGGGAGAGGGGTATGACCTCGTCCGCCCGCGGGGCCTCCAGCTTGGGCCTGCCGAGCCCTTTGGCTTCTGACTCGAACGTGACCGGTGACAGCAGTCCCGGCACCAGCGACAAGCCGGCCACCGCGGCGACGCGCCCCAGCCAGCGGCCTCTCCGCGCTCTACTTCTGACTAAGACACCACGGGCCGACACGATCCGTTTCACTCCCCGTCCCCATCGCGTGCGGTCCGCACCGCGCTCGTTGTCCCGCCTCGTCGGCCGTCCGTCACGGCGGCCGGATATCACGAGTTCTCCAGTGGTCCGGCATCCAGGACCTGCGAGCGAACCTGTTCGGCGCTCATGGCTCCCGCCCAGATCCTCAGCTCCTCCACGGCCCCGGGCAGATAGTGGGCCGTGCTGCCGCTCCCGGTCCCCCGGCCCAGGGCCAGCTCACCGGTGCCTTGCTGTTCGGCCGTGAAACCGGCCCGGTCCAGAGACTCCTGGTCGGAATCCCCGACGTACAGGTGCACTTTCCCGTACCGGGTCTCGGTCTTCTCCGGGTCATCCGGGTCGGTCCATTCCCATGCCTCCTGGGCGTCGAAGATCCCCGTCACCTGCACCCAGGTGTCCAGCTCGGCGTTTTCCTCTCCGGGTACGGAAGCGCTCTGAGTCGCCTTGCCCGTGCCATCGACGCTTGTACGGGTGAAGCGCCATCGATAGGTGTCTTCCGCGGGCTTGGTCACCCACAGCGCCCAGGACGATTCGGTACCCGTCCGCTGCCCGGTCACCTGGGCTTCGTAGCCGATGGGCTTGCCGGAGAGCTTGGCGCTGTCGAGACGTACACGAGCCGAGGCCGTGAAGGAACCGTTCTCGTCGAGCACGGGCCCGGTCGTGGAGGCGTAGCCGGAGGTTCCGTCCAGGAGGAGCGCGTTGTCGTCCTCGTTCAGTGTGGCCCCGGCAGAGGACAGCTTCATCGCGGCTGCCGGGTACGGAGTGCCTTCGGCGATCTCCGTACCCTCGGCGGCGGAGGCGTCCCACATGGCCACCAGTTCGTTGGGCGGTGCCTCGCTCCCCATCAGCCGGGCCTCTGTGCGGATCTCCTCTGTGGTCAGCACGCGCTGCCAGAGGGCCGTTTCGTCGATGCGGCCGTGGAAGTACTCACCGTAGGTACCGCCCACCTTGGACCGGCCGAACTGCAGGCCACGGTTGGCGGTCCACGGCTCGTAACCGGTCGCCGCTTTCGACAGCACCACAGGGTCGCCTTGTGGGCGCCCGTTGACGAACAGCTGGATGGTGTCGTTCGACTTGTCGGTATCGCCCTTGGTGTCGAAGACTCCGGCCAGGTGTGTCCAGACCTTGAGCGGAGGGTTCTGCGCGTTGGCGAAGGAGCGGATGTATGTGGGGTCGTTGCGGTCCTTGTCCGTACGATTGAAGATCCACTTCTTGTACGTGGAGGAGTAGTACAGGGTGAAGCCGGAGCCGTCCTCTCCCGGCTCGGTCAGCACCACCCTGTTCTCGGTGGAGTCGGTGAGGTACGCCCAGGTCGAGACGGTGAATGAGTCCTGGGTGTTCACTGCCGCCGTGGAAGTGGCGGCATATCCGCTGGTGGCCGAGGAGTCGTTCAGCCACAGCGAATAGTCGGCGTCGCCCCGCCGCCCGAAGGTCGACCAGCCCGTTCCCGCCTCGTCGTAGAGGGTGGCGTCATGCCGGGTCCCCTCCGTGGCACTGTCGACGGCCTTGGTTACACCCGAACCTGGCGCCCCGTCCGCGAAGTGCCATCGGCCTACCGGGCCCGCGGCCGGCGCCACGGCGAAGGTGAACTCCGCAGGAGTACCCCAGCGATTGCGTACGTCCTTGGCCTCCACGGACAGCACCTGGGTCCCCGACAGTGGCGGAGTGACATTCAAGGTGACCCGTGCTCCGGCGCTCTGTTTGGTGTTCGCGGCCGTCGTGGTCAGCAACCGCCAGCGATAGCCCGTGATGTCCGTATCGACGGCGTTCGGCTTGACGGAGAACGTGCCGGACACACCGGGACCGCCCATCCCCACGCACTGGTTCGGCAGACACTCGGTGTAGGGCTTGCCCGCCGTGATCTGCGGTGCCTTCGGAGCGGTGGAGTCGATCTTCAGGTAACACCAGGAGGAGTAGGACGAGAACAGATCACCCGACTTGCCGTTGTACGCCCAGTGCGACTGCGTCCGCGCCTTGTAGCGGTACAACCCACCGTCGGCCCGGTCCGTTGTGCGCATCTTCTCCAAGGTGCCGTCCGGGTCCCAGCCGCTGTCCGGTCGGTAGCCGCTCCACACCTTGTCCCATGCCCCGTCGTCCTGTTTGCGCTCCATCCAGAACTCGGCCTGGAGCGAGCCCTTGTCCTCGCCGCTCTTCGGTTGCGTTCTCGTCTGGACGCGAGCCTGGACCATCGGATCCTTGCGGGTGACGACCAGCGGATCCGAGGAGGACGTCTTGCAGTAACCGGAGGTCCCGTCCCCCGGAATCACTCCCACCGAGGTGGGCACACCGGGTCTGGGAACGTAGGTGACCTTCAGGGTCGCGTTGTCCTCGAATCGCTTCCATGCGGTGGCGTCGGATTCGTCCTTCGCACGCAGCATCAGCGTGAGCCGAGAGATCTTGCCGTCGGCGAAGGACCTGACCGTGCTCGCGAGATTCTCGTCCGACTCGTCCGGGTTGTCGTTGAACTCGATCCACGCGTCGGGCTGTTCCGGACTGCAATTCTTGCCCCGCCCGGCGGAGACATAGCGATCGCCCATCTGATCGAGTTGCCTGGGTCCCGGCCAGCGTGTGCCCTCGGAGATGTTGTCGGTGCGCTCCAAGTCCACCCAGTGCGGATCGCAATCGAATGACCATGTCTCATGAGCGCGGAAGGTCGCATCCAGCACGTACTTGCCGACGAGCTTCGATGGCGCGAACTCGAAGTACATCCGGTCCACGTAGCCGGCCCCGCAGTAGTAGCCGTTGGCGCTGCCGCACTTGCCGACCCCGAGGCTGCCGTCGAACTGCCAGAATCGGTCCCCGTCGGACGAGAGCTTGGTGCGCTCCGAGGCGCCGAGGCCGACTGGCGGATCGATGTAGACCGGGTAGACCGTCTTGTCGCCGCGCAACAATCCGAGGTCCGGCTTCACGATCACCACGCCGTCCTGCACTGTGACGGGCAGTACTGCGCTGGCATCACCATTGCCGGGCCGCGTTTGCGGACCCCCCTCCTCCGGCACCGTCGTCACCCGGGCTTTCGGGGCCCTCGGGGCTTTCGGGCCGTCCGCGGCGAGGCCCTCGGCGTCTCCGGCCGAGTCCCACATCTGGCCGGCCGGGCCCTTGAACACCGCGTTGCCGTCATCATCCATCGCACGCAGCCCGCCGCCCGCGCCGGGAGCGGCTTCGAGCCCGACCCCGGATACCGACAACTTGATCTGCTCAAGGTCGGGATTGGTGGCCGCCTGAGCCGTCCGCACCACGAGAACCTGTCGATAGCCCTCTGCCGTCGCTGTCAGCTGAAGGTCCACGCCGTCCAGCACATCCGGATACGTGGCAGTGGGCCCGTCCAGCCTCGGCGCAGGAAGTTGCCGCCCAGGCCATGAAAGCCGAATCGTCTTTCCAGCCGTTCCCAGACGCAGGAGGTCCTCGGCGTCACCGCCCCCGGAGAAGGCCAGGTCGACCACCACACTCCTAGGGCCGACACTGCCGTCGGAGCGGCGCTCCAGCGTGGTGTCCACATCACGCCATGATCCGTCTTCCGCTCTCACTCGCTGCGGGACCGAGGATTGCTCCAGCGTGAACGTCCCGTCCGGGTTTGCGAAGGTCTGCGAGTACTCGACTCGCTGGGCGGTCACCTCCACAGGCTCGCCCGACGCAGCTGCTCGCTCCGACGCACTTATCGCCTGTGCCACGGGTAACGCACCCGCAGTTGCAACCGGTAACAAGACCAGCGATACGGCGACGATCGCCGCGGCAGACGCCCCCGCGACGGCGCGACGCGCCGCACTCATCCCACCGTCGCGCACGCGACAGCTCCACCTCAACCCCACAGTCCCCACCCCGGAGTCACAGAATCTTCATATGTGCGGCGAAGTAGATCCAACATAAAGACACAGCGTCAAGAGTGATCCCTGTGCCGCATGGCGCCTGGGAGCGATTTCAAGCTACCCAGCGCCCACCCGAGAAGCCTTCGGCTCGCCACCACATCTCTTCGTGGGGGCGACGTGTTTGATCGTGTAGGAGCACGCGCGGAACTGGTGAGTACTGCGGCGTGACGGTCCACCGCGCGATTGGCCTATTTGCGTGTGCCCAGCATGTTCGCGGCGATGCGCCCGAGGGCCGTCCTGCCATCCCGATCGACTGAGCCGCTTGGCACACTATTCTGGCAGTCACATTCACCTCGCACCTCCTTCCGTGCGGCCCTGTCGGCAGTCTCCAAATGCCCTTGGCACAGTGCTCCGTTACTCAGGAGGATCCAGGCGAGGGCGTCACCCGCGTCGGCGGGACGCTCCGTCAGGAGCTGCTCCGCCTCGGCCGACCGCCCGGCCATCATCAGGCTCACGGGATCGTCGGCGCGGGTGCTGTAGGACGCCGAAAGGCTGCGGAACTGTCCGAAGCGCATACGCAGCGAGGTCAGCAGCCTCTCGGTCGAGGCATCGGTCAGGCGCTCCCCGGCCGGGCGCCCCACCGTTTCCCTGGAGGCGAGAAACGCGGCCGACGCGAGGTCGGCCATGCCGCGCCTGAGTGCCTCAGCGCGCACGTAGCGGGCGAAGTGGGCATCGGAAGGCAGCGGACGCCAGCCCTGCTCGATACCCCGCTCGTCACGCGGGATGGATACCGCCACATGCCTGACCGCCACAACTGGTGGCGCCCTTGTTTCTCTGTTGGCCTTCTCCCCCGCCTTGGCCTAGGTGGTCAACTGC
Organism: Streptomyces endocoffeicus; assembly: GCF_016741935.1. Classification (GTDB taxonomy): domain Bacteria; phylum Actinomycetota; class Actinomycetes; order Streptomycetales; family Streptomycetaceae; genus Streptomyces; species Streptomyces endocoffeicus. Next base: position 13,664 of record NZ_JAERRG010000045.1, read on the forward strand.
TGTCTGCTGCAACTGGCCTCTGTACGCCGGGTTTCCACAAAGGCCAACCGCCTGCCAACATCTTCTGTCTGGGTTCCTCCGCATCAGTGGGGTGTTGCATGGCGCAAGCGCAGAACAACGATCAGCGACTGCTCGACCGAATCCTGGAAGACCAACACCGCAAGCTCGCACCCGACAAGAGCAGGGACGACTTCTTCACCTTCTTCGCAGCCGACAAAGCGCTGCAGGACTGGGACCTCGACATCGACGAGATCACTGACGGGATCGTGGACGGCGCCCACGACTGCGGCATCGACGGCATCTGGACGTTCGTCGACGAGCGATACATCACCGCCGACACCCATCAGTACCTCCCGTCACGAGTCGGCAAGATCGACCTGGTGATCCTGCAGGCGAAGAACACCTCGGGTTACCAGGAGACGGTGATCGAGAAACTCCACTTCCATCTCCCCAGCCTGCTGGACATGGGGCGAGAGGAAGACGATCTTATCGACCACACCAACGCCAAGCTCTTGGACCGCACTCGCCGATTCCTGCACGTGCTGGAGGAATTGGCCTCGTCGTTCCCCCAAGTCCGCGTCAAGGTCATCTACGCCAGCAAGGCAGCTGAATCCCCACACCCCAACGTCAAGTCAAAGGGCGACCGGCTCCGCAGGGAACTTGCCAAGATCACGTCAGACACCAGCGCCGATCTTGAGTATCTCAACGCGGCAGACCTCCGTGAACGCACCGCACGCGGCGCGAAGGCCGTCGCCCAACTCGTTTTCAATGAGACGCCGATGAGCACCTCCCTCGGTGAGGGCTACGTGTGTCTGGCCCGCCTGGACGAGTACTACCGGTTCATCACTTCGGACAACGAAGCCCTGCGACTCGAACTGTTCGAGTCCAACGTGCGCGACTACGCTGGGTCGACCGCGGTCAACAACGCGATTGGCGAGACACTCAAGTCCGGTACTGGCGAGGACTTCTGGTGGTTCAACAACGGCGTCACCGTGGTCGCCGACGCCGCCCAGATTGCTGGCAAGAAAATCGTGATCAGGGAGCCCCAGATCGTCAACGGTCTGCAGACCAGCCACGAAATCTTCAGCTACGTTCAGAACGGCGGTCAGCACCGCGACCGATCGCTCCTGGTAAAGATCGTCGTGGCACCCGAGTCCGGCACTACTCGCGACCGCATCATCCGCGCCACCAACAGCCAGACGCAACTACCCGCAGGTGCGCTGCGTGCCACCGAGTCCATCCAGAAAGACATCGAGGAAAGCCTTCACCAAGCCGGAGGCTACTACTACGAACGTCGCGCCAGTTACTACCGCAACCTCGGCTTCCCCCTCGACCGCGTGGTAAGCATGGCCCGCTTGGCCCGGGAATTCACCGCCTTCGTCCTCCGGGAACCACACATGGCGCTCCGGCACTCAGATGCCCTGTTACTAGACGACCAGCACTACGCACGGATCTTCTCCACCCGACACGACTTGGACATCTATCGGCTCAGTCTCGACGTCCACACTCGGCTTCGCGACTTCCTCGCCCAATACGCCGAAGACCGCCCCCTTCTGGGAGAGACGTTGGAGAACTGGCTCTACCCTTTGGCCTCAATGTCGTCCTACACTCTGACCCGACTGCGTCAACCATCCCCTCGCGACCTGCTCAACATCGACCTGGGCCACTTGAACGAGGCACTCATGACCCGCATGGCGGGAACTTTGGAGCACAATTTCAAGACCGCCCTGCGCCACAGCAAAGCCGGCGGCGTCGACCGCATCGCACGCATGACCGACTTCACCGCCAAGCTCCGCCAGGCCGTCATCACACAAGGTCGCTACCGCATCGAAAAATAACTCGCTCTTGAACAGCTATTGCAGGTCCCGATCCGGTCCCAGCGGCACGTACCGTAGAGCAACAGGTGCTGCGGCTGCGCCGCGAACGCCAGATAGGCCCGCTGCTGCTGGCCGACCCGCACCGCCGTTGCCCCCTCCGCCGCACACCTCTTTCTCCAAGCCGCTGCTTGCCCCCTGGCCTGTGCCGCTCGGAAATGCGATTCGATGCTGTGTACTGCGGCGATGCCGTTCGGTCAGGCAGCCTGGCGGTACTCATTAATCAGGCCACCGAGAACGGGCCGTCGTTCGATTCGATGGGGCGTGAGGTCGGTGACGTTGGCCAGGGCGGGTAGTTCGGTACTGTCCGGGGGGCGTTGCTGCCGGGACTGGTGGGGGCGGTGCTGGTTGTAGTGCCGGATGTACTCGGTCAGCACCTTCACGGCATGGGCTTCGTTGTAGATCAGGATCCGGTCGAGGACTTCGCGGCGTAGGGTGCCCACGGCTCGCTCGCAGACTGCGTTCGCCTTTGGTGCCCGGGGCGGGCTGAGCAGGATCTCCATGTCGTGGGCCTGGAATACGGCGTCGAAGGCGCTGGTGTACTTGCTGTCCCGGTCCCGGAGGAGGAAGCGCAGGGAGTCCATCCGGCACCCCAGCGTCATGGTGAGGTTCCTGGCCTGTTGGACGGCCCACTGGGTGGTGGGGCGTTCGGTGACGCCGGCGAGGCGAACGCGCCGGGTGTCGTGTTCGATGAAGACCAGGGCGTACAGGCGCTTGAGGGTGATGGTGTCGGTGTGGAGGAAGTCGGCGGCGAGGATGCCGTGGGCCTGGGTGGTGAGGAATTCACGCCAGGTCGGGCCGGAGCGCTGGGGAGCGGGATCGATGCCGGCCGCGTGCAGGATCTCCCAGACTGTGGACGGGGCGATCGGGTAGCCGAGGCGTGCGAGTTCGCCCTGTATGCGGCGGTGGCCCCACGTATTGTTTTCCTTGGCCAGGCGCAGGATGAGCTGTTTGACGGTGGGCGCGGTGGACGGCCTGCCGGGGCGGCGGTGTTGGGGGAACGTCCACTTCCGCGCGATGAGTTGCCGGTGCCAGGCCAGCAGTGTGGTGGGGGTGACTGCGAATACGCGGCGCCAGCGTTCCCGCGGGACCAGTCGGGAAAGGATGGCGAGCCAGATTCGGTCGGCGGGCTCGTAGCGGACTCGGGCGATCTGGCGGCGTAGCACCGCGTTCTCGTGCCGCAACGCCAAGACCTCCGCATCCTTGGCCACGCGGCTGCGCAGCACCGCTGCGGGCACCTTGATCAGGTTCCGGACCAGCGCGGTGACGATTGAAAGCGGCATCGGCAGATCATCCCAGGCGCCACGCAGGCCGCCACCCTGCGCCGAGAAGCTGCAGGCCAGAACAGAATCGTATTCCCGAGCGGGACAGGTCTTCACGGACAAGGGAGCCATGGCCGTGTCTCGCTGCTCCGTGAGGGGTGAGGAACACGTCTTCGTCAGCGAGATCGACCTCTTCGCCGAATGCCCCGACAACACCGCCGACCGGCGAAAGGCCCTGGAGGCGTTCATGAAGGCGTACCACCCGCAGCCGTGGCCCACCACAGCTGCACGGCGCCCTGAGAGACACACACCCGCGGTCGAACCAACGTCCGAACCCACGGCCGACGATGAGCCCGAATGCAAGCGTACCGGTGGGGCACCAAGAGTGGGGCGCACCCCGCCACCCCACCGGCCGCGCGTGCGTTCTGCTCATACTCCGCGACCATGTGCAGTCTGGAACTCTCCCATGTTCGGGGCCAACGGCTACGACGGCGGCCTCAAGGGTGCGGTGCTCAGCGACCCCTACATCCGCGAACTCGGGGATGTGGCCCACGCACTCGACTCGTCCGAGGAACGGACAAAACTGCCCGGGGCCCCGGAGCCGGACGACGACCGGCGCACCCCACCCGTGGTCGCCGCCGAGAAACACCGCGGACATCGCCTGCCCCGGAGTGAGGACGACTCCGCCCGGGAGGAAGACCCCCGAGGCGACCTCCTCCTGCTCGTCGCCTTCGATCTCCTGGTGCTTCACCCCACCGCAGAGTCGCCACAGCGCCGTCAACTCGGCAGGCAGTCCGTACCCGAGGCGTTGCCTCAACTGACCGTCCGCCGCGCCCACGTCGTACGCCTTCCTCTCCCGGCACCGGCCGCAGCAGGAAGGCGTACGACGTGGGCGCGTGCTCCGCCGACCACATCCGGTTCAGCTCACTTCGTAGACGCCGCGCGCCCCGTGCCGGTCCGCCAGATGACCGACGGTGACGCCCAGGACCAGCGCGACCTTACCGGCCATGCCGGGTCCGAGCCGCCACCTGACCTGCCGGGGGAAGCGGGGCCCGGCAAGCCTGTGGCACGCCACTCGCATGATCAAAGAGCGTCGCCACGGCCGTCCGCCGATCAGCCGATGGGCTCGGCCACGATGAGCTGGAACCGCTCGAAGGACAGCTTCACGGTGTTGTGCTGAGCAGTGGCAGTTCCGAGTGACTTGCCGGTGAACGGGTCGGTCAGGCGGTACCGCGTGCGGCCCAGACCGCGCAGCTCGACCGTCCCGTCCCACTGGTCGGCGTAGAAGGCGTAGTGGAGGGTCCGCTTCGTGGCCACGACATGCGCCTCGGGCTTGTCGAAGCCGATGTCGTACAGCTCACCGCGGTACTCGCCGGTGGGCAGCATGTTCTTCTCGTACAGGGACACCCACTTGCGCCAGAGGACCTCCTTCTCCGGGGTGAGGTCGGTCGCCTTGTCCGGGGCTCCGGTGCCGGGGAGGGTGAACTTGGTCGACAGGACGGCTCCGACCCCGTAGGAGGACGCGAAGTCGTCGCCGTTGTCGCTCAGTTCGACGTGGTCGCCGGCGTAGCTGCTGCCCGCGCCCATCAGCGCCTTCATCGACTTGCCCTTGCTCCGGACCTGGTAGGAGGACTCCGGGTCCGAGCTGGGGTACTGGTCGACGTAGGGCAGGTTGTGGAAGGCGAAGGCGGTGCCGCAGGGGCAGAGTTCGACGAGGGCGTCGGGGTTCGCCGCGTGCGCGGCTTCGTGGATCGCCTTCCAGAACCGCGCCACGCCCTCGGTGGATTCCTCGGGGCGGGCGTGCCGGTGCTTCGGGTTGTAGCAGGGTGCGACGCTGTTGAGGTGCTGGCCGTCGATCTTGAGCCCCTCGTAGCCCCAGTCGCCGATGAACCTCTTCGCCTGCTCGACGAAGTAGTCCACGGTCGGCTGGTAGGCCGGGCAGAGCGTGTAGGCGTCCCACCAGGTGACGTCCTGCTTGTTGCCGTCGCGGTCCAGCAACAGCATGTCGGAGCGGTCCCGGACCAGGTTGCTGTCGGGGTCCGCCGCCAGCGGGGCCCACCACAGGCGCGGTCGCAGGCCGGCGTCCCGTATCTCCTTGGTGAAGGCCCGCATGTCCGCTTCGCCGCGCGGGAACTTCGTCGTGTTGATGTCCCAGTCGCCCTCGTTGGTCTGCCAGCCGTCATCGAGCACGACCCAGCGCAGGCCGACCTCGTGCGCCTTCGGCAGCGTTCCGGTGACCTGCTCGACGGTGAAGTCGCGCTCGTAGCCCCAGGCACACCAGATGGGCTCGAAGGCCGAGGCGGGGACCTTGGGAGCGCGCTGGCCGATGTCGCTCATGTAGTCGCGGTACCGCTGGAGCGGCACGAAGTGGTCGCCCGGGAGGGCGGTCAGGAACGTGGTGTCGGTGCTGAGCCGACGGCCCGGCTTCAGGGTGCGGGCGGTGTCGTCCTGGATGGCGATGCTCGCTCCGGCGTCCGTCTTGCGGACCGGCATGCGCAGGATCGTCGCCACGGGCTCGACGTGTCCGACGGAAAGGCCCGCGCCCCGGCGCCAGACGGTCGCCAGCGGGGTGCCGCCGCCGTAGTCGGAGGAGTCCATCCCCAGCGAGTTCTCCTGGACGTAGCCGTCCTTCACCGGCATCACCCAGTCGCGGCGGTCCGTGTACGTGGTGCCGGAGAAGGTGTAGAAGCCGCCGGGGGTCTCCAGGAGTTCGTGGGCTCCGTTGCGCCACCCGGTGACCTTCAGTGCGGTGGAGGACCTGTTGGTGTAGGTCACCTTCATCACGATCATGCCGGTAAGACGCTCGAAGGAGGTCAGCTCGACCGTCTTGTGCACGCCTTCCTTGGACGTGCCCTCGATCGTCACCCGGACGCCCGCGCCGTGGCGGGGGTGCCGGGTGGCGCGGGTCCGGTGTCCGCGGTAGGCGAACGCCTCGATGGCCTTGTCGCCCACCAGCAGGGCTTCGCCGGCGTCGAAGCGGGTGAGGTCGACGCCCTTAAGCGCGACCCGGCTTCGCAGTTGGTCGTCGAACTCCAGGGTGATGGAGGTGTCGCCGACTCCGACGAGGTCAGGATCCGAGTTCGGTGCGGCGGCCGCGGGTGAGGCGCCCATGGCCACGGCGGGGATGGCGGCCAGGCCGGCACCCCCCAGCGCGACCTTCAGTACGCTTCGCCGGTTCATGTCCGTCATGTCGAACTCTCTTTCGGTCGTGCGTGCCCGACTAGGGCAGCTGCCTTCTGTCCGTCGTGGTGGATCGTTCAGAGTCGAGCCGCGTGCTCGCGACGAGGCGACCGTCCGTAAGGCTGGCCGATGCCTGGTCTGCTACTGGTTTTCGCAGTGGGTCGGGTGGGATCGGGGGACGGCGTGGCGTCCGAACGGGCGCCCCGGTGCGAGGTCGCCTCCGGCGGCAGTGCGCGGCCATCCTCGGTGAGCTGCGACAACGCTGCCTCGATCACCGGAGGGTGCCCGGGGCACGGCGAAACGGAAGGTCGCTCACGGGCGACTTCTTCATCACCAGGTGGCCTGCTGCGAGAACGTAAGTGGTATTCGAGTGGCATGTCAACGGGTGGGCCGCCCGGACGAGGGTTCGCGCCGTCGATCGAATTGGTATGTTTCTGGTATGACGGATGCGAGAACGCCGATGCCCAGAGGTCTGTTCGGGGACGATGCCCTCCCGTTGTACGAGCGCACGGCCACGCAGTTGCTCGAGGACCTGCGCGCCGCTGCCGCCCGCCCCGGTGACCGGCTGCCCTCCGAGCGGGCTCTGGTCGAGCGGTACGCCGTATCGCGCGTGACGCTGCGAGCGGCCCTCGCGCAATTGGAGTCACGGGGCATCGTGCGGCCGTCGTCGTCGCGCGGGTGGTTCGTCGCCGAGCTCGGTCTGCTCCCCGAGGCGACGATGACGTCCGGCTCGGCGGCCCCGCAGGTCCAGGGGTTCGCCGACTATGCCCAGGCCAACGGCTTGACGACGGCCGGCAAGGTGCTCTCCGCCACCGTCCGCCCGGCCACGGTGTCCGAGGCCGAGCAGCTCCGGATCGCTCCGGGCGCCGACCTCTTCGACCTCCACCGACTGCGCTTCCTCGACGGTCTGCTGGTCGTGCTCGAGCACAACCGGCTTCCTTTGGCGGCCTGCCCGGCCCTGGCCGAAACCGACTTCAACACGGCCTCGCTCTACGCCACCCTGCGCGCCGCCGACCCGCCGCAGCTGCCCCGCGTCGCCGACTACTCGGTCGAGGCCCGCCACCCGACGCCACGGGAGATCGAGCTGTTCGAGATCGGGGAGACCATGCCGATGCTCGTCGCGACCCAGCTGACGTCGAACCAGGAATCACGCCCGATCGAACTGACCGTCCAGGTCTACCGGGGGGACCGCTACCGGTTCCGGGCCTCCATCACCAATCAGGGCTGATTGATCACCGCAGGTCACGGAGACTCTCCTCCTGCACCACGTACCAGCTGCGGGGCGGACGTGATGCGCGGTATCGAATACCAGATGCATACCAAAATAAGACTATTGACGGCCACCAATGAGACCAGTACCGTCCCCTCTGGGCTCCGGGCCAACGTGGCGGAAGGGCTCAAAATGCACGTTGAGTAAGGGGTTGGCAATGCAGAGCCCATTGAGCGAGGTGGTCCGGCGCCAGAAGGCCGGACAGCCGCAGGGCATCACCTCGGTGTGTTCGGCTCATCCACTGGTCATCGAGGCAGCCGTGGTGCAAGCACGGGAGAGCGGCGGTCATGTACTGGTGGAGGCGACCTCGAACCAGGTTGACCAGTACGGCGGTTACACGGGCATGCGGCCCGCGGACTTCCGCGACCTCGTGTACCGCATCGCCGCCGAAAGTGGTCTGCCACTGGAGCGCGTGATTCTCGGCGGCGACCACCTCGGACCGAACCGGTGGCAGTCCCTGACGCCCGACGAGGCGATGGAGCGGGCCGACGCCCTGGTCGCCGCCTACGTGGCGGCGGACTTCACCAAAATCCACCTGGACTGCAGCTTCGCCTGCGCCGGTGACCCCGTACCGCTGACCGACGACGTGGTCGCCGAACGCGCCGCGCGGCTGATCCGCGTGGCCGAGGAGACGGCCGGCCCCGAGCGGGCCGAGCGGATCCGGTACGTGATCGGTACCGAGGTGCCCACACCCGGCGGCGCGCACGAGACGCTCGGCGCGCTCGTCCCGACCACGCCCGAGGCGGCGCGCACCACTCTGGAGCAGCACCGCAAGGCCTTCGCCCGGCACGGCATCGACGAGGTCTGGAAGCGCGTCATGGCCCTCGTCGTCCAGCCGGCCGTCGAGTTCGACCACCTTCAGGTCGTCGACTACCGGCGGGAGCTGACCGAGAAACTGCGCAAGGTCCTCGACGACGAGCCCACCATGGTCTACGAGGCCCACTCGACCGACTACCAGACCGCCGAGGCGCTCACCGCGCTGGTCGAGGACCACTGGGCGGTCCTCAAGGTGGGCCCCGGGCTGACCTTCGCCCTGCGCGAGGCGCTGTTCGCCCTCGCCGCGATCGAGGACGAACTGGTGCCGGCCGCCGAGCGGTCACGGCTTGCCGAGGTCGTCGAGCGGCGGATGCTCGCGGAGCCGACCACATGGGAGGGCTACTACCCGGGCGGCGCCGCCGAGCAGCGCCTCGCACGCCGCTACAGCTACAGCGACCGGATGCGTTACTACTGGCCCGACCCTGAGATCGAAAAGGCCCAGGCCCGGCTGATGGACAACCTTTCGGCCGTGGACATCCCCCTGCCGCTGCTCAGCGCACATCTTCCGCTCCAGTACGCCCGTGTCCGCCACGGCGAGCTCGCCGCCCGGCCGCGCGACCTGGCCGTGGACCACGTCCGCGATGTTCTGCGCGACTACGACCGCGCCTCCCGCCCGAACCAGAAGGAGCACGTGTGACCACGCCCTCCGGCACGCTGTCCTTGGACGACGGCGCTGCCCACACCGTCCGCGAGATCGCCCAGCAGCCCGCGCTGTGGCGCGAGGTCGACCGGATCGTCTCGGCCTCCCGGGACTCGCTGGACCCCTTCCTGTGTCCGCTCGTCGCCCGCGGCGACCTGCGCGTGGTGCTCACCGGCGCCGGCACCTCCGCCTTCGCCGGCCAGGTGCTCCAGCCCGCCCTGGCCCGGCGTCTGGGACGGCGCGTCGACGCGGTTGCCACCACGGACCTCGTCGCCGACCCCCGCGGCTGTCTCGCCGAGGACGTGCCCACGCTGCTGGTCTCCTTCGCACGGTCGGGCGACAGCCCCGAGTCCGTGGCCGCCACCGCGCTGGCCGACCAGGTTCTCTCCGAGGTGCACCACCTCGTGATCACTTGCAACGAGCAGGGCCGCCTGGCGCGCGAACACGCGGAGCTGCCGAAGTCCCACGTGCTGTTGATGCCGCCCGGGTCCAACGACCGCGGCTTCGCCATGACGTCGAGCTTCACGTGCATGACACTCGCGGCACTGCTCGCCCTGGGCGGCAGCGCCTACGACGGCGTCGCCGAACGCCTGGCCCGGGCAGCCGAGTCGATCACCGACAGCAGCGCTGTCGACCGCACCGTCGGCGCCCTCCTGGAGAGCGCGCCCGAGCGGATCGTCTTCCTCGGCAGCGGCCCGCTGAAGGGCCTCGCCGAGGAGTCGGCGCTGAAGGTGCTCGAGCTCACCGGTGGGACGCTCATGGCCGTCGCGGAATCCTCGCTGGGATTCCGGCACGGTCCCAAGGCGGTGCTCAACGACCGTTCGGTCGCGGTGGTGTACATGTCAAACGACCCGTACACCCGCAAGTACGACCAGGACATCTATGCGGAGCTGCGCGGAAATCTGCCCGCCGGCAGCGTCGTCACGGTCTCCGCGGACTCCGGCGCGGGAACGGAGGGCACAGGCACCGACGCCTGGCCGCTTCCGGGCCTCGATGGCGTCGAGGATGTCGCCCTGGCGCTGTCCGCCGTGGTGTACGCCCAGCTCATCGCCCTGCGTGCCTCTCTGGCCCGGTGCCTGCGGCCCGACAACCCGTTCCCCTCGGGTGAGGTCAACCGCGTGGTGCAGGGCGTGACCTTGCACTCCTTGCACAACTGATCAAAGGCATCGACGGCGCGGTTCGAGGGCGCCGGACGGAGGTACAACGATGTTCCTAGGTGTCGACGGTGGCGGTACGAAAACCGCATTCTGCATGGTCGACCGGTCCGGACAAGTCGTGGCGCGAGCGCAGGCGGCAAGTTCGTACTACTTCTCCCACGGCATCGAGCTTGTCGAGCGTGTGCTGAAGGAAGGCGTCGAAGCTGTCTGCGCGGCGGCCGGGCTGACCCCTGCCGACATCGAGTACGCCTTTTTCGGGCTGCCCGGTTACGGGGAGGCGGCCCGCGATCTGCCCGTCCTGAACGCGACCCCGCGAGCGGTGCTCGGGCACGACCGCTACGCCTGCGACAACGACATGGTCTGCGGCTGGGCCGGTTCACTGGGCGCGGTCGACGGCATCAACGTCATCAGCGGCACCGGTTCGATGACCTACGGCGAGCGGCTGGGCCGGGGCGTGCGCGTCGGTGGCTGGAGCGAGATGTTCGGCGACGAGGGATCGGCGCACTGGATCGCGGTCCGGGGCCTCAACGCCTTCTCACGGATGGGCGACGGACGGCTCCCCGAGGGCCCCCTGGCCGAGGTGTTCCGGCGCCACCTGGATCTCGCGTCCGACCTCGACGTGATCGACGTCGTCCACAACCAGTGGCAGGGCGACCGGAGCCGGATCGCCGCGCTCAGCCGCTCGGTGGCCGAGGCGGCCGCTCTGGGCGACGATGCCGCCACGGAGATCCTCACCGACGCCGGCCGGGAACTCGCCCTGCTCGTCGAAGTCACCCGCGAGCGGCTGGAGTTCGGCCCGGACGAGACCGTACCGGTCTCCTACTCCGGCGGCACCTTCGGCGCCCACACGGTTCTGGAGGCGTTCGCCTCCGGACTGAAGAATCGTTTTACCAACTATGAGCTGCGACACCCTCTCTACGAGCCTGTCGTAGGCGCCGCCCTGTACGCGGCAAAACTCGCCGGAACTCCGCTCGACCAGCCTGCGCTCGACGCGCTGCGCATGGCCCCCGGGACCCCTGCCTCAGGAGAGGACGACCGATGAACAGAGGCACAAAGAGCTGGATCGTGTACGCGTCGCTGCTGGTCCTGTTCTGGGGTGTGTGGGGCGCCTTCTCCAGCGAGCCGAACAGCAGGTACGGCTACCCCAACGAGATGATCTACATCATCTGGGCCTTCACGATGCTCATACCCGCGTACTTCGCGATGCGCGGCAACACGTTCGACCGCCGGCCGATCGCCGCCGTGTACGGACTGATCGCGGGACTGACCGGTGCAGGCGGCCAACTCCTGCTGTTCCACGCGCTCGCCAACGGCCCGGCGTACCTCATCTTCCCTCTGGTGTCGCTCTCCCCGGTGGTCACCGTCCTCATGGCGATGGCGCTGCTGCGGGAGCGGATCAACCGGCTCGCCCTAGTGGGTGTCGTCGCGGCACTGGCGGCGATCGTGCTGCTCAGCATTCCCAGCGGCAAGGACGACTCGAACTCGCACGGCCCGTGGCTGCTGATGGCCATCCTGATCTGCGTCGCCTGGGGCGTGCAGGCGTTCTGCATGCGCAAGGCCGCGGTGGTCGGGGTCAACGACGCGACGACCTTCGGCTGGATGACCATCAGCGGACTGCTGCTGGTTCCGGTGGCGTTCGTGATGATGGGCGAATTCCCGTCCGACGCTCCGTGGCAGGCGCCCGCGCTCACCGCGGTGACGCAGGTCCTCAACGCGGTCGGCGCGCTGTTCCTGGTCATGGCGTTCAGCCGGGGCAAGGCCACGGTCGTCGCCCCCACCACCAACGCACTGGCACCGGTGCTGACCATCGTGCTGTCCCTGGCCGTCTACCAAACGCTCCCCAACGTATGGGGCGCCCTCGGTATCGTGCTGGCCCTCGCAGGCTCGACCCTGATGGTCTACAGCGACGAGAAGAGCGGCGAGAACTCCGTGGCCCCGGGCGCGGCGGACGACGGCGCGGACGTGAGTCCGGCCCCGCAGAAGTCCTGATCGCCCACATATCCGTACCGGCCGAACCACGTAGCAATACGGGCCGACACCGGCCCGTACTCACCGAACCGACATGAAAGCGAGGGGACACCTTTATGCCCCTGGTTCCCACGCGCGAACTCGTCTCGAAGGCCGCCGCCGCAGGCCGGGCCGTCGCGGCGTTCAACGTGATCACGCTGGAGCACGCCGAGGCGATCACCGCCGGCGCAGCCGCCGCGGGCGCCCCGGGGGTGATCCTGCAGATCAGCGAGAACGCCGTACGGTTCCACGGCGGCCGGGTCGAGCCGATCGCGCGGGCCGCGGCCGAGGTCGGCAAGGCCTGTGACGTCGACGTCGCACTGCACATGGACCACGTGACGGACATGCGGCTGCTGCGCACGGCGGCCGACGCGGGGTTCTCCTCCGCGATGTTCGACGCCGGGGCGCAGCCGTACGCCGAGAACCTCGCCGCCACCCGCGCCGCGGCCCAGTGGGCCCACGGCGCGGGCCTGTGGCTGGAGGCCGAACTCGGCTATGTGGGCGGCAAGCCCGACGCCCCCGCGAGCGCCCACGCGGCCGGGGTGCGCACCGACCCGCAGGAGGCGGCGCGCTATGTCGCGGACACCGGCGTGGACGCCCTGGCCGTCGCCGTCGGCAGCAGCCACGCGATGACCGAACGCTCCGCGACCCTGGACCACGCGCTCATCGAACGCCTGCGGGAGGCCGTGCCCGTACCTCTGGTGCTGCACGGTTCGTCGGGCGTCGGCGACGACGATCTGCGACAAGCCGTCCAGGCGGGCATCGTGAAGATCAACATCGGTACCGCTCTCAACGTCGCGTTCACCGGCGCGGTCCGCGAAGCGCTGGGGGCCCGGCCCGACCTGACCGACCCCCGCCCCTACGTCGCCCAGGGCCGGGAGACGATGGCGGAGACGGTCCGGGTCCTTCTCGGTGTGGTGAGTGGCTGAGCGGGCCCGAAGCTTTCCCGCACCTGATGTCGCCTGGTCGGTGACGGTTTCCGTGCGCCTGCACCCGGGCTGGCGGTGGTCGGCCTCGTCGCTCTAGTCGGCGGTCTCGCGCAGATGGCAGTCGACGCGGCATGATGATCGACCGTGCTGCTGCGACTGGCCTACCTGGGAGTGACCAACGCGTTCGCGCTGCTGCGTCTGCTGCCGATGAGCGACCGGGACAAGGATGCGGAGATCCTGGCCCTCCGCCATCAGATCACAGTGCTCGAACGCCAACTCGGTGGTGATCGAGCACGGTTCACGCCGAGCGACCGGGCGTTCCTGGCGGCGCTGCTGCACCGGCTGCCGTTACTCGCCCTGCGGCGGGTGCGGCTGCTCATGCGTCCTGACACGGTGCTGCGCTGGCACCGCGACCTCGCCAGGCGCCGGCATGCCGCCTTATCGCGGCCCAAGCGACCCGGCCGACCTCGTACGGTGCGCTCTATCCGGATTCTGGTACTGCGTCTGGCGAGGGAGAATCCAAACTGGGGCTACAGGCGTCTGCACGGTGAGCTGCTCGTGCTCGGCGTGAAGGTGGCCGCCTCGACCGTGTGGAAGATCCTCTAGGACGCGGGCGTCGATCCAGCGACCGACCGGAGTTCCAGCACGTGGGCCGACTTCCTGCGCTCCCAAGCCGACGCCCTCCTGGCCTGTGACTTCTTTGAGACGGTCACCTTGTCCGGCACGCGGATGTACGTACTCGCGGTGATCGAACACAGCAGTCGCCGCATCCGGATCCTGGGCGCCACCGCACACCCGGCCGCATCCTGGGTCACACAGGCGGCGAAGAACCTGGTCATGGATCTCGAGGATGTCGGATGCCGGGCACGATTCATGATCAGAGACAGGGACGGGAAGTTCCCCGTCCTGTTCGACGCTGTCCTCAAGGGCACGGGGATCAAGGTCGTCCTCACCGGCATCCAGATGCCGAGAATGAACTCGGTCATGGAAAGGTGGGAGCAGACCTGCAGACACGAGCTCCTGGACCGGACCTTGATCTGGAACCAGCGCCACCTCCTCCACGCCCTACGGGAGTTCGAGGAGTTCTACAACTCCCATCGACCGCATCAGGGCATCGCGAACGCCCGACCGCTACACCCACTGCCCACACCAATCGACGATCCGGACAAGCTAAGCCACCTCGACATACGACGCCACGACCGCGTTGGCGGCATCCTCCACAAATACAGACATGCCGCGTGACCTGCACGGACGAGGTATTCGGCAAGCGCAGGCTTGGCCGTCGTTCTGGGGCGCCGCTGTCCGACCGGGGTCTTGTCCGTGCTGCGGGGTCGCGGATGGGCGTGGTGCCGGGCTGGGTTGGCTGGTGGTGGCGAGTGCGTGGAGGAGTCCGGGTCCGACCTCGGCCCAGCCGATCAGGAGGACGGGGCCGACCGCGTCGAAGGCGGCCTTGCCCAGGGCGCCCGCGATCAGTGGGTCGGCGGTGTTCAGTGCCAGGGTCATGCCGCTGGAGAGCACCAGCAGCCGCCGGGCCGGACGCAACTGGTCCACCGGTGCACCGTGCAGGGCGAGGTACCGGATGCCGAGCAGCAGGCCGAGGATGGACAGGTCGACCGCCGGCGCCACCAGGGGTGCCACCCACGGGGGCACGCCCAGTCGCAGTGCCAGGCTCCATACGTTGCCGAAGCCGAAGAGGAAGGTCAGGCTGACGACGGCCGCCATCATGCCGGTCACCGCCCGGACCGTGGCCGTGCCGTCCGACGTACCGTCAGGCTCCGGCATAGTGCGGTTGAGAGGTTCAGACATTCTCGCCGATTCCCATCCGCTGGTGGGTCTCCTGGGCACGCTCGGCGGCCGCGCTGGCTCCGTAGTGGCGGGGCATGTCCTCTGAGACCCAGCCCATCAGCAGCATCAGGTCACCGGAGTCCCCGTTGGCCCGTTTCCACTCGTGGGCGAAGTTGTGCCGCCACCGGTGGGCATGCACGCCCTTCACCCCGGCGGACAGGCCGCGCCGCTTGATCATGATCTTGATGCCGTTGGGCGCCAGCCGCCGCCCGCCGCGCTCGGCCAGCCACAGATCCGGCAGCTCGGCGCCCTTGCGCTTCGCCCGTGCCCGCAGATATCGGCTCACCGCGCGCGCCGTTTTCGGGCCGAAGCGCACGCGGCGGTCGCGGCTGCCCTTGCCGTGGTAGTGCACCGAGTCGGTGACCAGGTCAATGTCGTCGAGGGTGAGGTTGCCGACCTCGGACAGGCGGGCGCCTGTGTTGTAGTAGAGCCGGATGATGGCCTCGTCCCGCAGTTGGAGGAACGCCTTGCCTTTGCAGGCGGCCAGCACCTTCCTGGTGTCGTCGTCACGGATGACCGGGATCAGCTTCTTCACGGTCTTGGGCTGGCGGACACGTTCCATCGGGGAGCGGTCGATCTCCTCCTCGTCCAGCATCAGCCACTTGAAGAACTGCTGGAGTCCCTTGTGCTTGTTCAACGCGGTCGACGCCGACCGTGTCTCGATCATCCAACCCTGGAACGCCTCGATGTGGGCGCGGGTGACCTCAGTCGGATCCTCGGCCGCGTCGTCCGTCTCGAGGTCGGGCGTGGCGTTCTCGTTCAGGTAGCGGGCGAGCTGGGCGGCGGCGAGGAGGTAGTTGTAGCGGGTGGTCTCCGGGTAGTTGCCCGCCCGCAGCGAGCGGTCCCAGTCCCGCAGGAAGCCGTCCCAGGTCTTGGGGAGTCCTGCGGTGATCTTGTCCAGGTCCAGAAGCGGCATGGAGAGAAAGCCTCCGAGTCAAGGTGTCGGTGAGCGGCGTGCTCGACCTCGACGCAGGAAACGGGAGCGCGAAAAGAGGGCCCTCACAGGTGTTGACCTGCGAAGACCCTCTGCACCGTCGGGACGACAGGATTTGAACCTGCGCCCCCTTGACCCCCAGCCGCGCGGCAATTCTCCCCATATACTCTACTTTAAGAGTCTCGCAGACCTGTCGCGCCGTCAAGCTCCATAGGGCGCTCTACGCGGAAGCGGTCAAGTGGCAACAGGGTGCTCCCCACAAGGGCAGCTGCGGTCGGTCGATCTGCCCGACGCAGCACCGCGACCTCGTGGCGGAGAATGAAAATCTCGGCGTTGCTCGCGGCGGTCGATTGGCCCAGCAAAAGGAAGCAGCCCAGCAGTCGACAGACGATCAGGTAGAGCAGTCGCAGGCCCACGATCAGTGATCACGCCCATGCCTGGGCGATCACAAAGCCCCAGGTCAACCACCGTACGGCAATAAAGACACCCTTCAGGCACCGTCTGGGCGCGCACGGTGACCAGCCTTCCACCCCGATGGCACGAAGCGGCCGCAGCCAGCAGACGAGTGCTGGTGGTGTACGGGTTCGGGTTCACGCTGGAGGAACCGGCCCAGCGGCGCCCTGCGTTCGCCTCCCCGCAAGCCTTCGCTGAGCACTTCCACACGGCCGCCGCCTGCGGGATGCTGACGGCCGCGTTCGTGGCGTGGGACTCTGCGCAGCCTCAGCGGCGCACCCGCCGTCAACAGGGCCGCAAGCGGCGCAATCGGTGACGCAGGGGCCGTTTGCCAAACATGTCCGTCCGAAACTGTGAACCGCCGTGCCGAGGCAACGTGGCCACCGGGCCAGTGCCCTCTCGGCCCAAGATCTCGCGTCTGCTGCGTACACGCCTACTGTTCAACTCGAAATCTATAGGGAGCGAAAGGGCTGAGTAGAGCCGGTCAAGCCGGTGCGGCAGGCGGGAAGTGCTTGGCGCGGAAGTTGGCGAGGGTCTGCTCCAGGCCGTCGATGGTCAGCCGCCAGAACTCCCAGCCGTCGATCTTGCTGCTGCCGGTCGCTGCCCGGGCTGCGGTGGTCGGAGTGCGCCAGGGGCGTTTCCCGATACTGATCCACCCGTCGGTGTCCAGGACAGCATGGTGCACCTTCTTGTTGTGCTGGCCGGTCAGCGTGATGCCGGCCTCCAGGTCGTCCGGATCCAGATATCGCAGCAGGTCTCGCAGGTCGACGTAGGAACGTGCCTGGTCGATAGCCGAGGTACCTGCGGGCACGGTTGCGGGCTGGGTCGACACGTCTATCTGCTGGTCGCAGGCGCGCTGTAGGGCCAGGGCAGTCGCAGCTGCCGAGCTCCATTGCGCTTGGGGCCCCACCTTTTCGTCGATCAGCTGTTGGGCACCAGGCGCATCCAAGAGACGGGCGAGCACAGTGACTTCCCGCATGAGGTGGCTGCGTTGCGCGATGATCCGTGAGTCGTTGAGCGCAAGGATCCGTATGGTTTCTTCGGCGCGGCACACACCGATGTTCGCCTCGGCCTGCGAGTAGGGTACGTCACTGCGCCGGGCGTAGCCGGATGTGTCGAAACCCAGGAGGTTGGGGTCGCCGCGGCGGGCCGGGTCCAGGAGCAGCGGTTGTTCCAGGTTCAGGTCGTCACGTGGGTGACGGGCGCGCGTGCCGGCCAGGAGCGGGAACTGACTGCCCTTGGCACGACCTTCCGGCACACCGTTGAACCTGGCTCCGCCGCTGTTGCAGTGCTTGCAGGCGATGCGGTAGTTCGACACCTCGTAGGCCAGCCACCAGTAGCCCTGGTGACCGCGCACATCGAGTACCTCGGACTTCGGCCGGAAGTGGTCGACGTTGACATCCGCGCGCAGGATGAGGGTTTCGCAGTACCAGCACTTGCCGCCGACGAGTTCGAGCAGCTGGTCGCGTACGGCGTCCTCGGTCCAGTGCGCGGTGAAAGCGCGCTCCGTGTTGCCGGCCATCGCGGCTCTCACGACGTTCAGAGTGCGTTCGGTCTTGGCTACCCACGCCGCCGGGGCGGTGAGCCCGCTGATGTCCACATGTCTCATGGGCGTCAGATCACCGATGAGAAGCGCTCGTCGAACAGTTCGGCGATCAAGGCCTGCAGCTCATCGGGCGATGGCGGGTTGGGGCCCCGGGCCGCCTCGACGAGGGCGATGCGTCTGCGGTGGAGCTCGGCGAGGAAGGACGCCACGAGCGGATCGCGGTTAGAGGTGGGAAAACCCATGGCGTCGAGCTGGGCGGTGACGTCGCGGAGTTCTGCCTGCTTGACCGGATCGTGTTCCGCTTCTGGGAGCAGCGCATACTGGCGGTCAATCAGTTCTTGGGTGTACTCATCAAGTTGAGTGGGCAGCCCGAACAGGTCGGTGGTCAGCAGTCCGCCAGCGCCTTGTCCCCGCGGGTTGGTTCTGGGGATCACTGCGGTGGCCTGTCCCTCGTCGTCGGTGGTGACGACGCGGATCTGCTCGCGGGTCATGTTGGCCACCAGGAGCGGTTCGTGGGTGGCGGTGAGGAACTGCGAGTCATGATGTGGTCCCAGCACGCTGCGCACGGAAGTATACCAGCGCCGACTCCACTCGGGGTGGAAATGCGAATCGGGTTCGTCCAAGAGGAACAGCGACTCATGCGCCCGCTGGAGCCTCAGGAGGCCCAAAATGGTCAGGAGTTGCTGCTCCCCCGAGCTCAGGTCGTCAAGGCCTAGCGTGAGTGCGCCGGGCTTGTCCAGGCGGACGTCGACTGTGAGGTAGCCGGCGTCGAGCAGGGTGGTCAGCAGGCCGAACATCGACAGGTCGCTGTCGAAGAGGTTGCGGAACGCGCGGACGTCCTCGGAGGTGCCCAGGACGATCTGGAACCCGTCGGCAGGGCTTCCGGCGCCGTCCACAGGGTCGGCGTCGGGGATGAGGCCAAACCGGCCTGACTCTGCGGCGGCCGCGAACAGGGTGCGAGCGGGCCCGCCCAGACCCCAGTACGGAAGCACGGCCAGGTGCGGGATGCGTGCGGCACGGGGCGCCCTGATCCGCAGGACTGCGGAGGCCACGCGCTGGATGTAGGCGTGGCGTCGCAGGTAGGTGTCGAACGAGTCGGCCCAGTGGGTGGTCTGTGCGAGCAGCAGCAGAGGCAGGTGGGCGGGGGTACAGAGGAAGACGGGCGTGTACAGAGGACAGCTGATGGGCAGGGTGAGCTGCTCCGACCACAGTTCTTCCGGTGAGTGGTGCGCCCGCCACTCGTCAAAGCCTCCCGTCCACTGCTGGCGCCATTCGCTGACGCGGCGTGCGGCGAAGCGGCGATGCTGGTCGAACTCCGTTGTCCAGGGGGTCTGGGAGTGCGCCTGGTAGCCAAAGACATGATCGGGAAGATGATCCGGCCAGTGCGCCCGGGCCACACGCGTCGCCCGACCCCCGCCTTCGGACACACTCAGTTGGGGGGAAGCCTCGGGCGAGGTCTGGACGGCCCGGACAGTCTTGCCGTGCACCACATAGTGGATCTCGAAGGCGAACGCCGCACGGTGTCCTGGCCGGTGGAGGGCGCCGAAGATCTCGGCGAGCGCATGCAGGGCCCGCGACTTGCCGCCGCCGTTGGGGCCGATCAGTGTGGCGATGGCATGGCCGCCGTCGAGTGCGTCCGTGAGATCTAGCTCGAAATGGTGAAGCCCCCGGTAGGAGGGAAGAGTCAGTCGCAGCAGCCGCACGCCATCCCCCCGGTCATGGCACCTCTGATGGCGTTCACTGCTCCGCCTCCGGATCCGGGCCGCCACCGTGCACCCCATACGGGCGCAGCGCTTCGGTCAGGGCTGCGAACTCGGCCAAGGCCGCTCTCAGTTCAGCGGTGACCTCTTCGGCCATGCGGTGCAGGTCGGACTCGGGCTCATCGAGCATGAAGGGCTCGGCTGGGGGTTCGGCGACCTGAAGATCCAGGTTGGCGCCGTGCCTGGCGAGCACCTCCTCCACGGTAAAGGACCGGAAGTGGGGTGTCTCGACTCGTTCGCTGCGGGGCCGTCCAGGCCGGTAGGCGGACACGAAGTCGCCGTAGTCGGCGCCGGTCAGCGCGGTGATCTTGGCTGGCGCTGCGTGCTGGGAGCGCAGGTCGTACACCCACAGCCGTTTCGTCGATGGGCTGCCGTCCGGCCGTGGGTCGGGCTTGTCGAAGAACAGGATGCTGGCCTTGAGGCCGCCGGCGTAGAAGATGCCCGTGGGAAGCCGGAGCAGGGTGTGCACGTCACACGCGGTCAGCAGGCGCCGTCGGATCAGCTCACCGGCCCCGCCTTCGAACAGCACGCTGTCGGGCACCACGACCGCTGCCCGCCCGTCGGTCTCCAGCAGGGTATAGACGTGCTGGAGGAAGTTCAGCTGCCGGCTGGTGGTTCCCGTCCAGAAGTCCTCCCGGTAGGGCGCCTCGCTGGTGGAGCGTCGGCCGAACGGGGGCGAGGTGAGCACCAGCGTCGCGCGCCGCACCGCCGGGTCGGCAAGCGCATCACCCACGGTAACGCAGGGGTTGGCCGCGTCGGCTTGGGTCACTCCGTGCAGCACGAGGTTCGTCGTGGCCAGCCGTGCCGTGGCGTCGACGAGTTCGGTGCCGAAGAAGGCGTCCGCGTTGAGCCGCGCCCGCTGGGCCGAGGTGACACCGGAAGGAAAGTGATCGATCAGATATTCGAATGCTTTGATCAGGAAGCCTCCGGTACCGCAGGCCGGGTCCGTGATCGTGTCATCGATGCCGGGCTGGACACACTGGACGATCGTCTCGATCAGCGGCCGGGGCGTGAAGTACTGGCCCGCACCGGTCTTCTGGTCCGCGCTCAAGCGGGCCAGCAGCGCCTCGAAGATGGCACCGCTGTCGCCTCCGGACCAGTGGCGCCGGTCGACCAGGTCGATCATGCGGTGGAGGTTGGTCGGCTCCGGGATGCGGTTTTGTGCCCTGCGGAAGAGCAGCCCGAGCGTGCCGGGTCGGGAGGCGAGGCGGACCAGAGTCTGCTCGTAGACCAGGAACTGGCGGTCGCGGGCCGCGGACAGGAGCTGTCCCCACGCGTCGTAGCCAAGCACGTCCTGTGAGTTGAGCGGGCGGTGACGTTGTTCGTGAACGCGCTTGAGGAGGATCAGGCAGGAGAGTTGCTCGACGTATTCCAGGCCCGAGATGCCGTCTTCTCGCAGCGCACCACCGAAGGACCACAGGAGCTCCACAAGGTCCTGGTCGTACTCGGGGCGGGACGAGACAGTGGGGTTCACAGCACGGACTCCTGTTGCCCGGAGGGGGGGAGCGGATGGGACAGGTGGCCGGTGAAAGCGCGTTCCAGGAGGTTGCGCCGCAGCCGGCCGGCAACAACGAGAGCACGTTCGGCCGCAGCGGACGCCGTCTCGAGGGCCGTGATGTGCGCCTGGACCAGCGCGACCAGTTGGTGCTGCTCTTCCGCAGGCGCGACGGGCACCGGCATGAGCCGGATCTTGCCCAGGCTGATGGACGCCAGCCCCGTGACCTGTGTGGCGTTGCGTTCGCACCACTGGCGCCCGAAGCCGTTAGCATGCCAGGCCAGCAGTTCGGGGTGCAGTTGCCGGCCGGTGATCCGGGCGCGGAACACATGGCTCTGGTGAACGCACTGGGGCAACTGCTCCTCCCAAACCCAGCCGCGGCCCAGAGTGTCGCGGGATCCGCCGCCGGTCAGCAGCACATCGCCCGATTGGAGGCGAGCTGCCTGCACCTTCGATGCAGGCAGCCGGACCGTGCGCACGTCGTCCAGGTCCAGTCGACCTCGCTGCACGTTCGCGACCCGCAGGCAGGGGACGTCCACGTCGGCGGGATTCCATTGCTGCTTGCTGAGCGTGGCGATCCCGCGCGTCACCTCGGCGACGTCTTCCAGGCGAGTCCATCGCCAATGTACGGGCAGGTGGGGCAGAGTGCCGTCGCTGGTACCGACCCGGGGGAGGCCCGCGGGTGCACAATCAGTGTCGGAAAGCTGGCCGAGCCCCACCCGCGCGGTCATGGTGCGGCTCAGGACGTCGGCCTGGCCGAGAGCGTTGCCGGTGCGAATCGTGGTGGCGTCAATGCGGGCGAGGTGGTCCTCCAACAGGCCGATGATCCGGCGCTGTTCGGCAAGACCGGGGAGCGGAAGCATGACGTCGGCCAGATCACGCTGGTTGATCCGGTAGATGGCTGCGCCACCCTGGCGAGCGCGTGCCTCTATCTGGCGCCGCATGATCGGCGACTTCCACAGGTGTGCGAGGTAGCGCGGATCGACCACGCTCTCGCGCACACGCACGCGGGTCATGGTGTCGGGAAATGCCGTGGGAGTCGGCGGCTCGTCCACTAGCGCGCCCTCACCAACGAGGGAGAGCGAGCCATTGACCCGGCCGACCAGCAGGTCCCCGCGTTCGGCCAGCAACGGCGCGCTGTCATCTTCGCGCCGGTCGCCGCCCTTGGACTGGGTGAAGTCCACCGTCGCTGCCCGAAGAGCCGTCAGCCGAAGTACGGGGAAGCCGCCCTCGCGGGGGCGCAGGACCCGGCCGTTGACCAATGGTTCGCTCAGCACGTCGGCCAGCCGGATGACCCTCCAGCCGACAGGCAAGTCATTCTTCAAGCCAGGGCCCTGCGCAGTTCGTCCAGTAGGTCGATCGCGGCGTCGGGCCCGAAGGCGTCCAGGAAGCCGTCCGTACCGCCGCGCCCCGAGAAGGGGACGCCGTCGAGGCCCCTGGGGTCGAATCGGGTCTCATCGGCGGCCGTCGCGTCCGCAATGTTCTCGATCCACCACAGCTGAGCCGGAGTGAAGGGCCTGGCCTCCAGCATGAATGCGACCAGACGTTGGTGCACCGCGTCAGCGGTTCGGCGCCGCCTGTCGGAAGCCGTCACCGGCAATGCGGTCGGCCGGTCGTAGAGGTCGAGCAGCGCCTCCCGGAGCGCAGGTGTATTGGCGAGCGGGGCGGCAGCCTCGCGTCTGTCGTCCTCGACGGCCCTTTTGCCTCCCATAGCGCGCAGCTGCGCCAGGTGATCCGGGTCGACTGAGTCGAGAAGACGGGTCACCAGCTCCTCCAGAGGCAGACCCGCCAGCTTCCGGACGACGGCGCCGCCCGCGTCACTCAGCATGGGGATGACCCGAGCGAGCCTGACCCCAAGTTCGGCCATCTCGTCAGGCGTCATAGGACCGTCCACCGTGCGGTTGAGCAGACGGTCCAAGGCGGCCCGCCCGGCCTCCCCGGCTGCATCGGTCACATTCACAAGCGGCCGGTGGTGGCGGCGCGAAGCGCCCACCGCGTCGACGACCACGAGCTGGGTCTTGGCGACCGCCCCCGGAGTGACAGCGCGCAGCTCCGCCGGTGCGATGGGCTGGGTTCCTTGGGCAAGCAACTGCTCGTAGTAGGCGGCAGAGCGCACCTCACGCAGGATCAGTAGGCACTCGATCGCACGCATGTCGCTGAACCCGGAGATCAGATCCGTTACGACCGCAATCCGGAACTCCGGTGTCGTCCTGAAGTCCCGCATCAGCTGCGCCACACGATCATCGCGATGCGTGATCTGCTGGCAGAAGGTGTCCCCGACGCCGAACACTTCGCGGATGTGCTCCACGACATCGTCCGCGTGTGCGCTGTCCCGCGCGAACACCACGGTCTTGGGGACCACGCCGCCCTGGTGCATCCTCTCGGGAAACATGGTCGGCAGAGCGTCGCGGAAAGCCGTCACCACCGCAGCCAGCTGTTCGGACTCGACGACCCGCGCAGGGCCGTGTGCCCCGGTGTGGGCCAGGTCCTCGTCCAGCTGCTCGTACTGGGCGCGGCGCGAGCCCTTGGCTTCCACACTAGGAGCGTCGTCCAGCGGCGCGAACACCGCTCGCCGGGAGTCCTCGAACCGCACCTCGTAGACGGCGTAGTCCACGGCAACGCCATCAGCGACTGCGTGTTCATAAGTGTAGGAGTTGACCAGGTTGCCGTTGAAGAAGCCGAAGACGGTAGCGGTCGGCGTCGCGCTGAATCCGACTACGGGAGCGTCAAAGTATTCAAGAAGGGCGCGCCCCTGTCCGTAGAGCCAGCGGTGGCAGTCGTCGACGATGACAAGATCGAACGAATCGGGCGGCAGAGCCTCGCAGTAGGTCACTTCGAGGGGTGCCTCATCCGGCTGCACCTGCCGTTCGGCGGTCTCATACGCCGACACGCGGACGGATCCGTCCTCCGGAGCTGGCGTGCCGGCCAGCATGGCCGACAGTCTCGGCACCGTGGCCACGACCACGGAAGCCGACGGTGCCAGGTCGGTCGCGGTCAGCTCTTCGACGTTGTACACATCGGCGAGACTTCGCCCTCCGTCCGGCATGCTGAACTGGCGCAGCTGGGCCGACAGTTGCTTGGCTATCACGTTTCGATCAGCCACGAAGAGAATGCGGGCCGCCCTCGCGTACCTGAGCTGACGGTACGCCGTGAATACCCCGGTGAAGCTCCGCCCTGTGCCGGTGGCCATCTGCACCAGAGCACGTCGCTGACCGGCCTCAAGGGCTTGTTCGACCGCCCGTACCGCCCGATGCTGGGGTGCTCGAAGCTGTCGGAATCCCTCGACCGTCCCCGGCAGGTAGGCGGCCTGCCGGGCCCGGTAGGTCGGCGCCGCGCTGTCCGCCTCCGCCTCACGCTGCCAGCGGGCCAGCGTGCTGGGCTGGTGGAAGCCGCTCACGAGGCGAGCTCGTGGTTCGGGCTCGTTGGTGTCGCAAAACAGCAGACGCCAGCCATCGCTTACATACCGATACGGCAGCGGCGAGCGCCAGACCGGCCACGGCGAGGAGTCCGTGGCGGCCGCGGCCAGTGCACCCGCCTGCTCCATGGCGTCTGAGAGATCCGTGCCGTCCCTCTTGCACTCGATGATCCCCACCACCTGCCCACCGACCGTCAGCAGCATGTCGGCCCGGTGTCCGCCGGCCAGGCGCGGTCCAACCAGTACGCAGCCGAGGGAGCGGTGGCGTTCATCCTCCTCACCTTTGCCCAGGACGTCCCACCCTGCCTTGGTGAGTCTCCGCAACACCTCCGAGGCAATGTCGGCTTCCCGCAGGGGCTCGTAGGCTGCATCGCGCGCGCTGACGATCAACCGCTCGCGCTCCGAGGCTGGCAAGGACTTCGGCGTAACTCGCAGGGCGAATTCTCGGCGCAAACGAGGCAGGGCCGCTTCCAGGGGAGCCACTCGCTCCACCAGAACACTCAGATCGGACACTTCGGCGCCGACGAAGACCATCGGCTCCGGGTCGGATGTCTGGAGACGGAAGAACCAGACGGCCAGCGTGAAACAGCGGTCGACCAGGTGTGCCGCCGCCTCTTCCTCGTCAAGTTCGCCGTCGCCGAAGCCGTGAAGGTCTCGGAACGCGGCGAGGATCCGTGTGGTGAGCACCCCAGCGCGGGCCAGGGTCTGCAAGCGGGCCGGTTGGTCGCCCGCGGGCAGCCGCACCCCGGCCAAGTGGCCGAGCTTGGCAGCGAGAACCTCGCCGAACTGGCGCGCCGCCACCAGCGAATCAGCGGGGGCAGTAGACATACGCGCCTCACACGAAGCGCCGTGGAGAACGAGAAGCGGCTCGTAAGGAAGCAGGAATCCGAAATTGGCTGATGCGAGAGCCAGGTCCGTGAACTGACTTTCGAACTCGCTCAGCTCCTGAGCCACGCCAGCCCTCCCTACCTGCACTGCGGCGCCGCAGAATCCGCTACAGAACACCTCACACTCTACCGTCCGACATCTGCGCGGGACACCGACGCTTTGATCTGATACGGGTTGATCCGTCCATTCGGTGTTCTCATGAGAAACCGTGCAGCCTGGAGAATGCCGCTCATGCTGGCCGGCGTGCGCGCCCATCCGGTGTTCTCGACTACGGCCGGGCCGAGTGCCGCAACACGTTCGGCGATCGCAGGACCGCAGCCCAGGGCAGAGAGCTCCATGAAGAGCGGCGAGCTCGGTGGCTGCCGCAGCGGCCGGTAGCGTCGAGGTCGCGCACGGCGGCATCAACACCGTGGACAAGGACCGGGTCAAGAGGGCCTGTGCCTCGTGGGATCCGGAGGCCAAGCGCTGGTTCGCGCCCCGCAAGGGGATGACGGGACTGCAGGTGCCGGACCCAAGCGGAGCCCGGTGTTGGTGGACCGACTTCTGGTCACGCT
Organism: Streptomyces endocoffeicus; assembly: GCF_016741935.1. Lineage (GTDB taxonomy): Bacteria > Actinomycetota > Actinomycetes > Streptomycetales > Streptomycetaceae > Streptomyces > Streptomyces endocoffeicus. The sequence continues at coordinate 39,689 of NZ_JAERRG010000045.1, forward strand.
GCGCCACCATGCCCCAGCCAATGTCACCGCTTGCCTCAGTTCGCACCGGCATCCTCGTCGTGGCCCTTGGCACGGCCCAGCTTGCTTCGACCCTCACCCGCGTCCCTCGCGGGTCGTATCGCGTTAGTGAAGCTTGGGGGCTGCTCATGCGAGTGCGCGTTATCAACATCCGCTTCGCCCGTCTCACCAGCAGAATCTCGACATAGGCACACCTGTACGAATTGGGTCGTCTTGACTGATCACTCATGACTCAGCACAGTTAGCCCAGGTGTGTCGGGGGGCATTGGAGTCGCTTGTGGAGGCACAGAGTGCAAGGCAGCGCTTGTTCTCCGTGCCCCAGCTCGACGACTCGGGTGCGGACACCTTGGACCGGTACAACTGGCAGGCCTCGATGGCGGCTGCGGACGGGCTTCGCCTGTACTTAGACGCGCTCGACGACGACGGACGCCCGTCTCCGAACATCGACAGCAGAGTCGTCTGCGAGTACCAAGAGGATTGGGCAGCGGTCGATGGCGACGCAGTGGAACTGGTCTCCGCCAAACACCGAGACGTGACGACCGGCCCCTTCACAACCATCAACAGTCTCGCCGATGTTGGCGGCGTGGCGCACCTGTTCGGTCGTTGGCACGCTCTCAACGAGACTCCCAGTTGCCGCATGGTCACCACCTTCGGACTGTCCCCTGAGGTGCAGAAGCTTGAGAAAGCATGGGAGAAGCTAAGAGAGCTGCGACTGGCGCATCAGCCCCTGACCGTGCCCGACGAGCACCACAAACCCGTTAATGATCTCTGTCAGGCCCTTAGGTCTTATTGCAAGGAACTGCCATCGGGTTGGACGTCGGCGGCAAAACCCATGCCCTCTCCGACCGATGCAGAGATCACGCAAGTGGTCCGCTTTTTGGCCGTACTGGACGTTGAGGCAGGCAAGCCTCCTCGTGACCACCTCGCGTACGCCGCGGCGAACATGTACGTACGCCCCCTATGCGACCGCCTTCGGCTCCCGATCGATCCCGAGTCCATTTGGGCTGCTGTGCACGATATTTTCTACGCACGTATGCGCAAGGCAGGGCCTATCCCGACTGGCAAGCTCCCCGCGGTGCTGGCCTATAGAGTCGGCTCGACTTCACCCGATACGGCGCAGTTGGAACGATCCCTCCTCAACCGCATCGTCACACTGGATGACATAGACCTGGCGGTCAGGACCGCCATCTCTCAGCCTCATGGTTACCGGCCGCTTCCTCGTCTACAGCGAACCACGAAGCTTGCCGTGAAGATGTCCGCCGGCCAGTGTCCGGACAACAGTATCGAGCGAGCCGAGCATCTGGCACAGGAGTACAGAGACTTCTGGCGCGAGGAGCGCAGCGGCAACCCCACTGCTCGAGCGGCTCAAGCGCGCCTTGAGCGCTACCTACTGCGCATCAGCGACGAAGCCACTCAAAGCACTCTCGCAGAAGTGCCGCGAGGGCCAGCCTTCTGGCAGGCAGTACAACGGCTCCTTGCAGCCTCGCCACCGGCTGACCTGCCGAGCGGCATGGACTCCGAGCTCTTGCTCGGAGGGATCTGCGATCTGACCAGTCAGTGCAAGGTGTGGTTCAGTGACAGTTTTGACGTAGACGAAGCCATCAAGGCTATCCAACGAGGACGGGGGCAGACCTCATGAGTGACGCCCTAGACCGCGCCCTGTTGCGCGAGGACCTTGCCTATCACCAAGCACGTGTCCTGCTCCTCGTGACGTCTGTGGCTGGCACTGTCGGTCACAGCGGCAAACTCGATGGTCTGACAAAGCTCGCTAAGCTTGATTTCCTGTTGCGCTACCCAGCCTTGGCTTCGACGGTGCTCGACCCTCTTAATCCGCGAGATGAACGACTGGCATTGGCTCCCGAGGAGTTGACGGCGCCTACAGAAGTTGAGGCACCGATGACTCGATATAAATACGGCCCTTGGGACGATCGATACTACGCCATCATTGGCGCTCTCGTAGGACGCGGCCTAATTCGCTACGCCAAGGGGCGCAGAGGCAGTGTGGCATTGATTCCAACGCCACTAGGTAAGAAACTGGCCGCAGTTCTGGCTGACACAGAAGCATGGGCGACTGTCAAAAACCGCTGCGATGCAGTAGCAGAAGCCTCAGCAAACATGACCGGAAACACCCTGAAGGACCTTATCTATGAGCGGCTGGCAGATCTAATGAACCGCCCCCACAGGGAGGTCATTCAGTGACTACGAAGTTCCGTCTCGACAAGGTGACCATCCACTCCACTGAGGGTCCGGTGGAGTATCAGTTCCCGTCTGACCTTACAGTCTTGGCGGGCCCCACGGGCGTGGGGAAGACAACACTTCTCGAACTAATCAAGTGGGGTCTGGGAGGAGATGGCCAGCTCGCCCCCGTGGTTACCGATAAGGTCCAAGATCTCTCGCTCCAAATCTCCATCGGCGAAGAGAGGTTCCGTCTCTCCCGTAGCATCGACCCGCAGAAAAGAAACAACGTACGCGTCACAGACCTCGTGACCGGCGAGCGACTTCCCGACCATCAAGTGAAGTCAGGGGAGGCTGGCAGCCTCAACACTCTCCTTATGTCGAGCCTAGGGCTGCCGAGCGATATGCGCGCCGCCGCACAAACAGGCCGCAGCACAAAAGCTGGGGCCCGCATCTCGTTCGCAGACATTTTCACCTACATGTACATTCCGCAGTCGGAAATAAATCGCGACATCGCAAGAAGTCAAGATTCGTATCTAGAGCCGAAGCGCAAGGCAGTGTTCGAGCTTATCTTCGCGCTCGCCGATCCAGAGCTATTCGAGAAGCGTTCGCAAGCGAACACACTCAAAGGGTCAGTCGAAGAGGCAGAGGATCATCACCGAAAGATTCTCCAGTTCCTGCGTGACAGCAACACTCAAAGCCGCGAAGAGGCCCAGCAAGAACTCGACAAAGCCCTCATCGCGCAGCGAGAAGCCGAGGAGCAGAGGGCACAACTCAGGGACGATATCGACCCCGTCACTGATCGAGAAACTCAGGCGCTACGAGACCTGCTCAATGAAGCCGAGCGAAGCCTGGCAGATGCTCGCAATGCCGAAGTTACCCTAGGGCGTCAGATAGAAGAACTGTCCAGTGAACGCCGTCGGGTAAATTCTGACCTTGCACGCCTGAACCGGATGCGTGATGCAGGCGAGCGACTGGCGCAGATCGAATTTACGACTTGCCCTCGATGCATGCAGGCACTCAAGAACCGCAAGGTCCCCAAGGGGCATTGCAGGGTGTGCCTACTCCCCGATGAGGCTGCATCTACAGATGAACTCGATCAGTACGAGACAGTGCAACTAAAGGATCAGCTGGAGGAAATGGAGAAACAGCTATCATTTGTTGCGCAACAGACACAGAATGCGCGCCAGTTGATCCTGGACCGGCAAGACCTCGTCCGACATCTGGAAACTGCGATCGATGCGCGGACGGCTGATCGCGTAAGTCCAAGGCTACAGGCATACAGCGATATCTCAGAGAAGATCGCGGCAGCCCGTACCGCACAGAAACACTTCGAGAATGTCTTGCAGCAATGGGACCGGGTGTCAGATCTGGCCCGCTCCGAAGAAGAACTAAGGAAACGATACGAACGCCTGTTTCGGGAAATCGAACAGAAGGAGGCGAGACTAAAGGAGCGACGCACACACACGGTTCGCCAAATCTCCGAAGAATTCAATCGAGTCGTTTCGGACCTGCAAATTCCAGGGGTCGAAGAAGCCAGCATCCACGAAACGAATTATCTCCCCTTGCTCAATGGAAAGCCATTCAGGCAGTTTTCCAGAGGTGGCGGTATCGTGACCGCAACCCAGGTGGCCTATTGGACTGCACTGATTGCGGTAGCTCTGCGAGAAAGGGATGTCCCATACCCGACCTTCCTCCTCATCGACAGTCCGCGCCTAGCCTTGAACGAGGAACAGGACCTCACTTCTGGGCTATACCGGAGACTGGTGACGCTGGCCGAGGCGAACGCGGGGCGCGTTCAGATAATCATCGCCGACCATGCCCTGCCTTCGGCGTACCGAAAAGACTATGCCGAGATCGACTTCAGCTACAAGAAACCAACCATCAGTTCGATTAAGCACCCAGGAAAGGGAAGTGTTAAGCCGCTGGTTTCTACTTAACGATGATAGTTCGTTCCCGCCTAGTTCACGGCAAGGCAGCGCGTAGGCATGCAGCACTGCGTCACACCCGTTCGTACATCCCAAGCGAGTCCGTCTTCGAACTCAAAAAGCCGTTCAGAACCACCGACCAAGCGCTTCTCACGCTGTGGGATAGGGTGCGGAACCTAGACGACCGCATCGAGGAGTCGCTCTCAAAGAATGGCTACTCAACGGTGCTGGGAGACTCGCTTTTCCAGCATCGGAGCGACGATGAGATCGTGCTCTGCCTGAATTATGACGGCCTTTATGGCATCAACAACGTCAACCGGTTCCTGCAGGCGAGCAATCCGAATCCAGCTGTGACCTGGAGCGAGTCCACGCACAAGGTCGGCGACCCCGTGCTCTTCAACGATTCTGATCGGTTCCGTCCGGTTATTTTCAACAATCTGAAGGGCAAGATCGTCAAGATCGATCGCGTTACCGGCCGCATCACGTTCGATGTGAAACTCGAACGTGATGTCACTTCAGCCGACGTGTCCGGTACAGATCTGCGCTGGATAGAAGGCTCGACCGTCCAGTTCGACGTCTTCGAGCGTGGCAACAGCGATGATGATGACGATAAGGTCACCACCATGGTGCCGTTTCAGATCGCGTACGCCGTATCGATCCACAAAGCGCAGGGCCTTGAGTACAATTTGGTGAAGGTTGTCATCACGGATGCTAACGAGGAGAGTATCTCCCATAGCATCTTCTACACCGCGATCACACGCGCTCGGGAGCGTCTCGAAGTGTTCTACGCAGCAACGAATCCTGAGCCGTCTCGCAGTACGTGAGAACACGAAAGACGAGATTCTACTGAAGGTGCGCCGAGGCGTGATCCCTGTTGTGAAGCGACCGAAACGCCAAAAGGCGCGCCAGCTGCCGTAGACGCCGGAGCTGAAGTTTGGGGGACGCTGAGGCGACCAATCGTCCGGAGGTAGTGGCCCACGGGGCGAGGCTCCTGGTCAACGGCGCCAGGCCACGGCTGCGGCCCGTAGCCTTTCCATGCTGGCGACCACCTGCGCGGCGACGAGGTGCCCGATCGACACGGCCGCCTGACGACCGGACGCTTCAAAGGCCGGATTGTTCCTGGCCGCCGCCCTGGCGATCGCCGCCCGCAGCAACCCCAGCGACTCGGACGAGATCCGTATCGGCCTCTGTGAACCCTTCTGGTTCGCGCTGTCCCGGCCGTCGCTGCTGCTGTTTGCCTCGTCCGTCATGTTGCCCCTTGCCCGTCAACCAGGCCAGCGCCCGGTGATATCGGCACAGGATAGGACCAGCCGCCCACAAACGATATGTTCCCGCCCAGACGGGTTGCAGGGGGGCACGGGGAGAAGGCGGATTCTCCGGCCCGGGCTCGGGGCGGCCCTACTCGGCGCTCACGCTCTCCACCCGGCCACATCAGATCGCGCCCGGCCGAACTCTCACCGACTGGCCTTCTTGTTGAGGGACGGCAGCCGTTCCTTCAACAGCCGGTCCTCCAGCACGTACGCAGCCTCCCGATCCGGGCATGGGTACGCCTGCCAGCTCGTGAAGACCTTGCCGTCCTTCACGTGCTTTCCTATGCGAGTACGGAACTGGTCAGTGCTTCCCAGGTAGCAGGGGTCGTTGCGGGCGTCGAAGAGCGCGTAGACAACCCCCACGCCTCGCAGCGGGCAGGGATCTGTCTCTGGGCACGGCCACGTGCCAACCCATGTCCCCTCAGGCCCGTTGGGCGGCTTCATGAGGTGGCATGTCTGATACGGCAAGTCGATGTGGTTGTTCCAGCGGCGTGTGCGGCGCGGGGTCACAAGGGCCCGGTACGCCTTGAAAAACTCAAGCAACTCCGTGATGGTGACGTCCCCGCACCGGTACGAGGAGCCGTAGTGGTGCAGGATCTGGTCTTCGGCATTCTCTTGGGCCTCGACCAGCTTCTGCTGGCGGGCTTCAAGAGCTGTTTGTGCTGGAGCGTCGCGTGGTACGCCGACTCGACGGATGTGGAGCGTTGCTCCGGGACATTGGTCACGGTTCCCCCTGAGTCAGGCGCTGACTTCTTCGTGGCAGTCGCGGCACAGCTTGGACTCGGTTGCATTCCTCAACGGCCGGTGGCGCTCCGGGCGCTTCGGCTTGCTGACGGGCGCTGAGCGCTGCCCTGGGAAGCTATCGGCGCTCTCTGACAGCAGCGGGGCAGCAGGAATGTTCTCGGGCGCCAGGCCGTGCCTGTAGACCGCGGCCAGTGACTTCGCGCTGTCCGTCTCCGCCACAGCTTCCATTCCGGCCAGCCGTCAGCCAGGGCCTGCGACACGCGCTCGATTAGGTGCGTCCGTTGCCAGGACCAGGTGTCTGGTCGTCCCCGCCCACGCGGGGGTAATCCGACGCAGTCCCCTTCCTCGGGGTCGTCGGGGACGTCGTCCCCTGGTGCCTCTATTGCCGCACAGTGGCCGACCAGGGAATTTGTGATCGCCAGCGTGGAGATAGGCTCCAGGACGAGGCGCTCAGTGATCCTGCGACGCGCGCCCGGGGGCCCGAGCAGCGGCGTGGACAACCACACAAAAGAACCTGGCCGGGCAGTAGACAGCCGGGCGGATGAACAACCGGCATACCCGCTCCCGCAGACTTCGTCCACACGGTTGCCAGCTCATGGCGACATCACCCTGTGATTACGTTTCCCCGCCCCGCTTGGCACACTTTTCACAGCGTCGACCTTGCACACGTACGGTGCGCACTTGTCGCCACGACAGGGGATCACCGCAGGTCAAACGTGCTCCACAAGTCTGGTGGTCGCATATGTGAGCTCACCAGCTTCAGACTGGGTGTGTCGGCACTTTTGTACCAAACACGGGAGGCGATCATCATGCGCTCCTCTGCCGACCGAGGCCGCATCTACCGGCGCTGCGGCTGCCGGGATGCCCAGCACCGTCAGCTCGGCACGCGCTGCCCCAAGCTCGCCGACGATCATGATCACGGCACCTGGACCTTCGCCGTGGACCTGCCCGCACCCGCTGGCAAACGCACCACCATCCGCCGCGGCGGCTTCCCCACCCAAGACGCCGCCCGGTCCGCGCTGCGGCGGATGCTCGAGGGCGAAGCGGGCGGCTTCAACGCCGATCCGGACCAGACCGTCGCCGACTACCTCACCACCTGGCTCGAAGCCAAAGCCCTCACCCTCAAACCGACCACCCTCGTCCGCTACCGCGACTACGTCACCCACGACCTGATCCCAGCACTCGGCACACTCAGACTCGACGACCTCGGCTACCGCCACATCGCCGGCTTCGCCCGCACCCAGCTCAACACCGGCCGCGGCCGCGTCACCCTCCACCGCTGCCTCGCCACACTCTCCAGCGCACTCGGCGACGCCGTCCGCCAGCGCCGCCTCGCCCACAACCCCGCAAAGCCCTCCGTCCTCCCCCGCCCACCAGCCGCCGAACGCACCATCTGGACACCCGAGGAAGCCGCCCGCTTCCTGCGCCACTGCCACCACGCCGACCCCCTGATGGCCGATTTCGTCGAAGTCCTCATCGGCACCGGCATGCGCAAAGGCGAAGCCCTCGGCCTCCACTGGGCCGACGTCCACCTCGACGAACAAGTCCTCTACGTCCGCTACACCCTCTCCGCCATCAACAACAGCCGCCTCGTCATCACCACCCCCAAAACCCGCAGCAGCAAAAACTGGGTCGCCATCTCCCCACGCGTCGCAACCGCACTCACACACCAGGCCCCACCCGGCCCTGCCGCACCGCAGCCCGACGATCCGTTATCCGGCCTGGTGTTCAGCCGGCCCGACGGTCAACCACTGCGACCGCAGACGCTCCTGGACCACTTCAAACGACTCGCAGCCCAGGCCAAAGTCCCCATCATCACCCTGCACGACCTGCGCCACGTCGCCGCGACCGTCCCCATCACCGCAGGCATCCCGCTCCTCACCGTTTCCAAGACCCTTCGGCACTCCACCGTTTCCACGACGGCGAACATCTACTCCCACCTGACCCGGCAAGCCGCCCGCGACGCCGTAGAAGCCATCGACAAAGCACTTACCAAAGCCGACACCGGCCATACGGGTGGCATCCGCCGGCACTGGCCACCCCGGCCGCGACCGCGACCACACCGCGACCACCGAAACCGGCCCCACCACCTCTGGAAACGGACCTACTCCCCCACCATCACCGCTACTTCACCCGCCGCATCCCGACCCCAACAAGCGACTGCGACCACACTGCGACCACCGGCCTCCGCAACACGAAAAAGGCCGCTTTCCCATCTCTGAGAAAACGGCCTCCGACCTGCGAAAACGCTGGTCGGGACGACAGGATTTGAACCTGCGACCCCTTGACCCCCAGTCAAGTGCGAACGACGAATTCCCCGGAATTACAACGCTTTCCGCAGGTGAAATGCGTGCGGTAACGCCTGAGTTGTGCGGGGTCGCACACACCGTGTGGTCCCCAATTGGTCCCCACGACAGAGTCTCTATAAGCCAGCTTCGCTTTCACTTCCATCATGCACCTCTTGGCGACATCCGACAAGAACCTTGCGCTTGCCGGGAATGTCATCTGCCCTGGTCGGAAGCCTGCACCTGCAATGGCGGTCGTCGGCCTCGTCGCTCGAGTAGGCGCTCTCGCGTAGCCGGTAGTCGACGCGTCATGATGATCGACCGTGCTGCTGCGACGGGCCTACCTGGGGGTGACCAACGCGTTCGCGCTGCTGCGTCTGCTGCCGATAACCGGAACAAGGATGCGGAGATCCTGGCCTGTGGGTGCCGGGAATTATGTCACCTGGGCTGACCTGTTGCTTCGGATCCGCCCAGATCTCAGGAACGGCGAGCCATTTTGAGGCAGCATGCCGGTCGTGGCGATACGGCTTCTACCTGAACGAAGCTATCGGCTAGCCAGCAGCCGCAACCGCTCGCGGACACTGGGCAGGACGTAGTGCTGTGCCTCGCTGGTGTACTGGATCCTCCCGAGTGGCAGGGCGTTGCCGGACTCCGGGATCAGCGCTCCGATCACGCCGAGGGCCGCTCAGCCGACGGGCGACGCGTATCAGGCCGAGCATGGGCAACGACAGCGGCACGATGTGCTGCGGCTGGCTGATCATGGCGATGACCGGTCTGGTGTTGTCCCAGTAGGGCAGGTCCGTCGCCTTCTTCGGCCGCTTCGCGACCTCCGTCGGCCATCCCGAATCGGCCACGAGGACGACGTCGAGATGCGGCCGCTAGGACTGAACAGGCGGCGCTGGGGTGTGGTCATCGATCGCCCTGTACGCGAGGGTGCAGGTTTGTGAGGGTAGGTCGGCCCGGGGCTCGCGCCCGCCGAGCGCGGCGCCGCCAGGAGGTGGCGGCGCGGCCGACGCCACCCGGCAGGGCGGTCCGGCTAGGCTCACACCCGTGACGTGGCTGCGGGCCTTCGGGGATGTCGTGCGTTCCGGGCTCACGGTCGAGGAGACGCGGCTGGAACCCCTGCTCGCGCTGCGCACGGCCGCTGGGGTGGCGCTCGTCATCGGGCCGGCCCTGTGGCTGGTCTCCCCTGCGTACGCCGCGTCCGCCGCCCTCGGTGCCTTCTCCTCGGGTGGGGCCACCTTCCAGCGCACCTGGCGTCCACGCAAGGTGATCGCGCTCGGCGCGGGCGCGGGTCTGGCGCTCAGCACCTTCGTGGGCTACCTGGCGGCGGGGCGACTCGTGACGTTCCTCCCACTGCTGGCCGTATGGGCCTTTGTCGCGGGGATGGCGTGGGCCGTCGGATCGACCGCTGGGATCGTCGCAGCGACGACGGTCGGCAGCATGCTGGTCACCATCACCCTGCCCACGAGCATCGGGCAAGCCCTGGAGCACGCCGGGGTCATCGCGCTCGGAGGCATGGCGCAGGCCATGCTGATCTTGCTGTTCCCGATCCGCCGTTGGGGGGCGCATCGTGACGCGCTCGCCGACGCCCTGGCCGCCGTGGCGGACTACGCCCGCCGGCTGCGGCATGACCCGACCGCCCCGTTCGACCCGGAGCCGTTGATGACGGCCCGGGACGCGGCCGCCGTGACGCCATCACAGGCCCGCACTCGTCCCCCTGTCCTCCACGGCCCCCGGGGCCTGGCCGAGCGCATTCGGTCGGTCGTCGCCGCGCTCGCCGACCCGGATGTCGGCGCCCCGGCGGAAGGACCCGGGCGGGGCCGCGCGCGGGAGTTGCTCGGCGCGGCCGCCGACGTCCTGGACGCGGCCGCCCGTTCGATCCGCCGCGGCACTCCCACCGAGGTGCCACCCGGGAGCGCGGACGTCCTGCGCGTCGACGAGGAGCACGAGGTGCTGGAGGGGCCCGCGCAGCAGGCCGCCGAGCGGCTCGTGGAACTGCTCGGCGAGGCATTGGAGATCGCCGGGAGCGGCAGCGCGCGCGGGAAGATGCCCACGCCGCCCGGCCCCGCGGGCGCCCAGTTCCTGGTGCGCCCGACAATGTTCCGGCTGCTCCCGGTCGTCGTCCGAGCGGTCCGCCGCGAGCTCCGCCGGGACTCCCCCGTCTTCCGGCACGCCGTCCGCCTGGCGGCGGTGGCCACGCTCGGCTATCTGATCGCCGCCCAGCTCCCCCTGGCCCACGGCTACTGGGCGCCCATCGCCTCGGTGATGGTGATGCGCCCGGACTTCCACCGGACGTACGCGCGTGCGGTGGCCCGGCTCGCCGGGACCCTGGCGGGGGTCGCGCTCGCCACCGGGATGGTGCGGGCCGTGGGCCCGGACGCCCATGTGTTCGGCGCGCTGGCGGTGGTCTCGGCGGGCCTGTCGTACACGCTGATCCGTACCGGCTACGCCTACTCCCAGTGCTTCACTGCCGCGTACGTCGTCTTCCTGCTCGGCATGGGCGGCCAGGCATGGCGGCAGACGGTCCCGGAGCGGGTGGTGCTCACCCTGCTCGGCGGGGCCCTGGCAATGCTGGCGTACGTGGTGTACCCCGCGTGGGAGACGCCCCGGCTGCCGGGCCGACTTGCGGACTGGCTCGCCGCCAACGGCCGCTACGCGGCTGCGGTGCTCCGCAGCTACGCCGAACCGACCCGGGAACATCGCGCCGACGTGCGCAAGGCACTGCTGGCGAGCAGGGAGGCACGTGCCGCCTGGCAGGAGACCTACGACCGGGCAAGGCAGGAACCGGTCCGCCCCAGGGGTCTGACGTCGCGCGAGGCGGAGGAGGCGCAGGAGGCGCTCAAAAGGTTCGGCCGGGCGGCGATGCTCATGGAGAGCCACGTCCCGCGGGCCGACAGCCGTTTCGTCCCCGAGGCGGAGCGGTTCGCCGAGGCCCTGGAGGCGGACACCGCGCAGGCGGCAGTCGACGTGCGCGAGCACAGGAATCCGGACTGGGGGCGCGTCGAGGAGGCGCTCCACGCGTGGGAGGGCGCCACCGCCGGGGACCGGAGCCCGGTGGCACGACGCGGGGCGGAACTACAGAAGCGGGCCTTGGAGGACCTCGCGACGGCCGTGAGCCGCACACCCCTGGAACGGGACGTCGGCTCTGCCCGCGAGGAGCAGCGGGTGCGGGCGGCGGTGGCGGCGGCGGCGGAAGGTGACGGATCAGAACCCGCGCACCGGGGTGGGTGATCGATCCCCTCGACGTTCCGCCGGAAGGACTTCTCCGCCTCGGCCGTCACGATGAGTTGCGGATGCCGGCAGTCAGGCCGATGACGAGGAAAAGCTGGCAGTGGTGGAGCTGGCCGACGCGTTTGAACAGGTTGCGCTGGGCGGCGGCGTACCACGTGGCAGCCGACGTGGTTGAGGCGGTCGTTCTTCACCAACCGACGGGTAGCGGGCCCCGCTCACACGCTCAGGCCGTACGGCATCATGCAGACGACGACATCGGTGCGCGCCCTCAGGACCGTGGCCAGCAGCAGGCCGCGCTGGTTCTGGAGGATCTTGTAGCGCCGGTGCCGGGGCTCGACCTCGGGGATGAGAACGGCGATCTGCCGACCGCCCCCGGCCTCGCGCCGCACATACGCGACCATCGGCTGCACCAGGGACCGGTGCGGGCTGTCGATGATCTCCAGGCGCACCCCGGGATTCCAGCGCTCCCAGGCGTCCTGCAGCGCCCGCGCCTTCGCGGGCTCGGCCTGGACGCTGACCGCCACGACCTCGTCGCCCAGGGCGAGCGCCGCCGTCAGCGCACGCTGCGCGAGCCTGCTGACCTCGCCGAGCGGGACGATGACCAGACTCATGGTGCGCGCCGGTGGCGGCGGGATCCGCCCGAGCCCGAGTTCCTCGCCGGCCGTCGTGTAATAGCGCTGGACGCGGGTGAACAGCAGCATCAGCAGCGGCACCGCGACGACGACCACCCAGGCCCCTTCGAGGAACTTGGTGGTCAGCAGGACCAGACCGGCCCCGGTGGTCAGCACGGCCCCCAGACCGTTGATCATCGCCCGGCGCAGCCACCCTTCCGGCTGCTCGGTCGCCCAGTGCCGTACCAGCCCGACCTGGCTGATGGTGAAGCCGGTGAACACCCCGATGGCGAACAGCGGGATCAGCCGATGGGTCTCGCCCCCCACCGCGATGAGCAGCAGGGCCGACAGCAGCGCCAGCGCCACCACGCCGTACCGGTACACCGGGCGCTCCGCGCGCAGCCCGAACAGGTGGGGCAGCCGGTCGTCCCGCGCCAGCAGGCTCATCAGGACCGGGAGGCCGCCGAAGCTGGTGTTGGCGGCGAGCGCGAGAACAAGGGTGACGATGAGGTTGGTCGCGTAGTACTCCCATCCGGCTCCGTACGACCCGGCGGCGAGCTGGGCGAGGACCGTCACACCGCCGCGCGGCGCCACATGGTCACGGCGGATCAGATACGCCATCCCGAGCAGCATCACTCCGAGGAGCATGCCGAGCATCAGCTCGGTGTGCTGGGCCCGCTTGATGCGCGGCTCGCGGAACATCGGCACGCCGTTGGCGATGGCCTCCACCCCGGTCAGGGCGGAGCAGCCCGAGGAGAACGCTTTAAGGATCAGCAGGACGCCCAGCGCCTCGGTGGCCCGGACGGGATGGGCGGCGCCGACGACGGCCGCGGGGTGTGAGCGCAGGATCCCCATGACGACGATGCCGAGCATGCTGACGATGAACAGCACGGTCGGCAGCATCAGCACCCGGGCACTCTCGGCCACTCCCCAGAGGTTCACGGCCGTGAGCAGGGCGAGCAGCACCAGGCAGACGGCGAGCAGATGCGAGGAGAGGATCGGGAAGGCGGAGGCGAGGCTGGCGGCGCCGGCGGCCAGGCTGACGGCGACGGTGAGGACGTAGTCGATGGTCAGGCTCGCCGCGGCGAGCAGGCTCACCCGTTGCCCGAGGCTCTTCTTCGCCACCGCGTAGGCGCCGCCGCCGTCCGGATGGACGGCGATCACCTGGCGGTAGGAGATCACCAGCACGGTGAGCAGGACGGTGATGACGACCGTGATGGGCAGCGTGGCGGTAAGGGCCCCGGTGCCGGCGGCGACCAGGACGACCACGATGGCCTCAGGGCCGTACGCGACCGAGCTCAGCGCGTCCAGGGACAGCGCGGCCAGCCCCTCAAGGCTGGTGAGATGGTGCTTGTCGCCCTCCCCGTGGCGCAAAGGTACCCGTGGCCGCAATGCGCGGTGTGCCAGTCCGAACGCCATGGAGAACCTCGGGGCGGGGTTGTCGGGGACCGTCCCGCGACAGTGTGCCCCGCCGTGGCGCCCGGCCAGCTGAGGCATGCCCGAACAGCCGCCATGTGTCCGCCGCCTCCGTGACTCCCTGACCTGACCGAGTGCTCCTCACGGCGCTCCCCGAGTGTCGCCGCGGCGGTGCGAGCCGCGCCCATAGCATGACCTGGCGCGGTCACCGACCTGTCGGCAGCAGGCCGGGCCGTGCGATTGGTTCCTGGGGCCCATGCGGTCGGGCATCCGCCGAGCGAGGGTGGCGCTGACGAGGCGCGCCGGGTTACGCCCAGCGCCGGACGACTGGAGGTTGATGACCATGACGGTGATGTCCGTGCCCAGGTTCGAGCGGTTCTTCCGGGTGGCGGCGGGACTTGATGTCGACAAGAACGACCTCAAGCGCTACAGCGACTTCGTGGACGCCAAAGTCTACGATCTGCTGCTCATCGCCGAGGCGGTCGCGAAGGCCAACAACCGGGACGTCATCGTGCCGTGGGATCTGCCGATCACCAAGGGGCTACAGGAGAACATCCACCGCTTCCGGGACCTCGACCACGAGATCGAGCTGAAGCCCATCCTCGATCAGCTCGTCAGGCACCCGCCGCTGGACCGCGCACCCGACGACGCGACGGAGGCGAGGTTGCCGGAAATCGTCGGCGGGCTCAGCCTGGCGCTCGCCAAGGCATTCAAGATCATCTACCCGGATCTGAAGAATCCGCAGACCAAGCACTGGGAGACGGTCTGGCCGCTCTTCAATCTCCTGCTGTGACGCCGGGGTTGTGAATGCCGGGAGCGATGCGGTGGCCGCCGGACCGGCTAGGAGGGCATGACCGCGGACATCGAGTCGGGCATACGCGCCTTGAGGTCCTTCCACTCGCCCTCGCTGATGTGGTTCTCGAGGACATGCAGGACCGTGCGCACCAGTTGCTCGGTGTCGCCCTCGATCGCGTACGGAAAGTCGTGCCGGACCCGCCGGAAGAATTCCTCGCCGGTCAATTTCACGGGCGTCTCCGCGGGTTTCCACCCGTCGTAGTAGACGCCGCGCAGCAAGGTCGGAAGCTGCGCTCCGAAGTGCACGGCCTCATCGACCGACAGCCGGTCCCGCAGGTGGTGCAGGACCGCGCGCAGAGCGGCGTACGACTGCTTCCGGCGCTCCTTGGGCCACCCATAGGCGTGCTCGATCTCCTTCAGGACATGGTTGGCCTTGTCGACCATGGTGTCGAACGAGGAAAAGCCTGCCGCAACCATCATGTAGTCCTTCCGATGCCCGCGGCGGCACCCGGCGGAGCGGGGCCGCCGCGGGA
>NZ_JAERRG010000046.1 GCF_016741935.1 Streptomyces endocoffeicus
AACGGGGGGTGGCGGCAGCGGGCGGCCGCCGAACTGGACGCCGCCACCGGACGCCTGGACCCGACGGCGGGCGTGATGGCCCAGTTCGTGTGGTTCGACGCCGCCGGCCGGCCCGGCCGCCTCCTGATCGCCCTGCACCACCTCGTGGTGGACGGGGTCTCGTGGCGCGTCCTGCTGCCCGACCTGGCCGCCGCCTGGGAACACGTCCGCGACCGGCGCCGGCCCGAACTGCCGCCGGTGGGCACCTCCTTCCGCCGCTGGGTCCACGTGCTGTCCGAGGAGGCCCGCGCCCCCGGCCGGGTGACCGAACTCAAGCGGTGGCAGGCCGTGGTGGACGGCCCGGATCCGGTGCTCGGCTCCCGGCCGGTGGACCCGGCCGTGGACGTGATGTCCACGGTGGAGACCGTCTCGCTCACCCTGGCCCCGGAGACGACCGAAGCCCTGCTCACCACGGTTCCCAGGGTCTTCCACGCGGGAGTGGACGACGGGCTGCTGGCCGCGCTCGCGCTGGCGGTCGCCCACTGGCGCCGCGGCCGCGGCGTGCACGAGACCTCCTCGCTCATCCGGCTGGAGGGCCACGGCCGGGAGGAACACGTGGTACCGGGCGCCGATCTGTCCCGTACCGTGGGCTGGTTCACCAGCATGTTCCCCATCAGGCTGGACGTGGCGGGCTGTGACGGGACCGAGGCGCTGGCCGGCGGCCCGGCGGCGGGCCGGGCGGTCAAGGCCGTCAAGGAGCAGCTGCGGTCCCTCCCCGACAAGGGCATGGGCTACGGCCTGCTGCGCTACCTCAACCCGGAGACCGCCGAAGTCCTGCGCCGGTACCCGACCGGCCAGATCGGCTTCAACTACCTGGGACGCTTCTCCGCCGACGACATGCCCGAGGCACTGCGCGGCCTGGGGTGGACCGAGGCGCAGGATGCGGTGGGGCTGCTCGCGGACCTGGACGCCGACATGCCGGCCCTCTCCACGGTCGATGTCAGCGCCTACGTCCTCGACTCGCCACAGGGGCCGCGGCTGAGCGCCCGTATCGGCTACCCCGCCGGAGTGCTCTCCAGTACCGAGGTGCGAGAGCTCGCCGACGCGTGGACCGCCGCCCTGGAGGGTCTGGCCCGGCATGTGGCCGCCCCCGGCGCGGGCGGGCTCACCCCCTCCGACCTGCCACTGGTGTCGGTGACACAGCGCGAACTCGACGGATGGGAACAGCGGTACCCGGGGCTGTCCGACGTGTGGCCGCTGACGGCCACCCAGGCCGGGCTGCTCTTCCACAGCAGGCTGACCGCCTCGTCCTTCGACGCGTACCACACCCAACTGGTCTTCCACCTCAGCGGCCAGGTCGACCCGGAGCGCATGCGCACCGCCGGCCAGGCGCTGCTGGACCGGTACCCGAACCTGCGCGTGGCGTTCGCCGACGAGGCGGGCGGGGAGCAGGTGCAGCTCGTCGTGGACGGCGTGCGCCTGCCGTGGCGCCACCTCGACCTCGGCGCGCTGACCGAGGAGGCGCGCCGGGAGGCGCTGGAGCGGCTGCTGGCCGAGGACCACGCGGACCACTTCGACCCGGCCGTGCCGCCCCTGCTGCGGCTCACCCTGGTCACCACCGGGCCCGGCCGTGCGGAGCTGGTCTTCACGGCGCACCACGTGCTGTACGACGGCTGGTCGCTGCCCTTGCTCATGCAGGACCTGGTGCGGCTGTACGCGACCGGCGGCGACGCCTCGGCGCTGCCCCGCGTCCGCGGGTACCGGGACTTCCTGGCGTGGCTGGCCGACCAGGACCACGCGGCGGCCCGTGCCGCGTGGGCCCGCGAACTGGCCGACGTCACGGAACCGACCACGGTCGCCACCGAGGCGGTCACCGCGCAAAACGGCATCGGGCAGGTGGACGTCCCGCTGGCCGCCGACGTCTCCCGGGACCTGGCCCGCCGCGCCGGGGAACTCGGCATCACCCTCAACACGCTGGTGCAGGGAGCCTGGGGCATTGTGCTCGGGCACCTGACCGGACGCGACGACGTGGTGTTCGGCACCACGGTCTCGGGACGGCCTCCCGCCGTCCCCGGGGTGGACTCGATGGTCGGCCTGTTCATCAACACACTCCCGGTGCGGCTGCGGTACACCCCCGGCCAGACACTGCGCGAGCTGCTCGCCGACCTTCAGCGCCGGCAGGCGGCGCTGATGGACCACCACCACGTCGGACTCCCGGAGGTCCAGCACACCACCGGTCTCGGAGCGCTGTTCGACACCCTCGTCGTCTTCGAGTCCTACCCGGTCGACCGGGCGGGGCTGAGCGAGGCCCACAGCAGCGCGGAGATCACCGTTACCGGCATCCGTCCGACGGCCGGAACCCACTACCCGCTGATGCTGGCCGGTGCGGCCGACCCGCAGCTGCGGCTGGGCCTCCAGTACCAGCACAGCCTCTTCGACCGGGCCACGGCCGAGCGCCTGGGCGCCCGCCTCGCACGGGTGCTGCGGCAGCTCGCGGCCGACCCGGACACCCGGATCGCCGCGCTCGACCTGCTGGAGCCCGACGAGCGCACCGCGCTGCTGCGCGGTGCCGACGCCCCCGCCCCGACGGTGTCCGAGGAGACGCTGCCCGCCCAGTTCGAACGGCAGGCGGCCGCCACCCCGGAATCCGTCGCGGTCTCCAGCGGGGAGACCTCGGTGACCTACCGGGAGCTCAACGCCCGTGCCAACCGGCTGGCCAGGCTGCTGGTCTCCCGTGGGGTGGGCCCCGAGAGCCTGGTCGGCATCCGCCTGGAACGCTCCGCGGACCTGGTGATCGCCGTGCTGGCGGTCCTCAAGGCCGGCGGCGCCTATCTGCCCATCGACCCCGCCTACCCGGCCGACCGCGTCGCCTACATGCTCCGGGACGCGGCCCCCGTACTCCTCATCACTCACGGCGCCGAAGCGGCCGGAGGCGGCGACGGGCCCGGGGACTCCACGACCGGCGGCCCGGGCGGTGGCGTACCCGTGGTGGACCTCGGCCGGCCGGAGGCCTTCGCCGGCCTGCCCGACACGGACGTGACCGACGCCGAGCGGACGGTACCGCTGCGCGCCGCCCACCCCGCCTACGTCATCTACACCTCCGGCTCGACGGGGCACCCCAAGGGCGTGGTGATCCCGCACCGGAACGTGAGCGGGCTGTTCGCGGGAACCCGCGACGCCTTCGGCTTCGGCCCCGACGATGTGTGGACACTCTTCCACTCCTACGCCTTCGACTTCTCGGTGTGGGAGCTGTGGGGACCGCTGCTGCACGGCGGACGCCTGGTCGTGGTGGCGTACACCGTCTCCCGGTCGCCCGCGGAGTTCCTCCGCCTGCTGGAGCGCGAGCGGGTCACCGTCCTCAACCAGACGCCGTCGGCCTTCTACCAGCTCATCCAGGCCGACGCCGAGAACCCCGGGCATGACCTGGCCCTGCGCTACGTCGTCTTCGGCGGTGAGGCGCTGGACCCGCGGAGGCTCGCCGGCTGGTACGAGCGACACCCCGACGACGTGCCGGAACTGGTCAACATGTACGGCATCACCGAAACCACCGTGCACGTCACCCACATCCCGCTGCGCGCCGGCTCCGCCGAACGGCACGGTCCCGGCGCCATCGGCGGCCCCGTCCCGGGGCTGCGGGCCTACGTCCTGGACGGGGCCCTGCGGCCGGTGCCCCCGGGCGTGCCGGGAGAGCTGTACGTGTCCGGTTCCGGGCCGGCGCGCGGCTATCTGGGCCGCATGGGGCTCACCTCGGAGCGGTTCGTGGCCTGCCCCTTCGGGGAGCCTGGGGAGCGGATGTACCGCACCGGTGACGTGGTGCGCCGCGACCCGGACGGTCGCCTCGGCTATGTGGGACGCGCCGACGACCAGGTCAAGATCCGCGGCTTCCGCATCGAACTCGGCGAGATCGAGGCCGCGCTCGCCGGGCACCCGTCCGTCAGCCAGGCCGCGGTGGTCGTCCGCGAGGACGCCCCCGGCGACAAGCGCCTGGTCGGCTATCTGGTGCCGCGGGCCGGGAACGGGAACGGGGAACAGGGCACCGGGCCCGACATCCCGGCGCTCCGCGACCACCTGTCGGGCCTGCTGCCCGAGTACATGGTGCCGTCCGCGCTCGTACCCCTGACCGAGCTGCCGCTGACCCAGAACGGAAAGCTGGACCGCCGCGCCCTGCCGGCCCCCGCCGCCACCGGCACGGACACCGGCCGCGCGCCCCGCACCCCGCAGGAAGAGGTCCTCCGCGGCCTGTTCGCCGAGACGCTCGGGCTCGACCGGATCGGCATCGACGACGACTTCTTCGCCTCGGGCGGCCACTCGCTGCTGGCCAACCGGCTGGTGGGCCGGATCCGCGCGGTGCTCGGCGTCGAAGTGCCGATCCGGGTCGTCTTCGAGTCCCCGACCGTCGCGCAACTCGCCGCCCACCTGACCTCCGGCGGTGATGCCACCGGCCTGACCGACCCGTTCGGGGTCGTCCTGCCGCTGCGCACCGGCGGCGAGCGGAAGCCGCTGTGGTTCATCCACCCGGGCGTCGGCCTGTGCTGGGCCTACCTGGGCTTCGCGCGCCACCTCGAGGACCGGCCGCTGTACGGCATCCAGGCCCGCGGCTTCGACGGCACCCCGCCGCCCGGCTCCATCGCGGACATGGTGGCCGACTACCTGGAACAGATCCTCAGGGTCCAGCCCGAGGGGCCCTACCGGCTGGTCGGCCACTCCCTCGGCGGCACTCTGGCCCAAGCCCTCGCCTCCGCACTCCAGGAGCGCGGCCACGAGGTGGCGCTGCTCGCGCTGCTGGACGCCGTGCCCAGCCCATGGTTCGCCACCGGCGACGCGTCATTGGCGCTGGCCGAGGCCCAGGAGTTCTTCGAGGGATACCTGCCCGCCTCCGCCGGCGGGCAGGACGAGGAGCGCGCCTCCTTCATACGGCACGCCTCCGAGATCATCGTCCAGCACACGGCGATGCTGAAGGACTTCACACAGCCCGCCTACCGGGGCGACGCGGTGTTCTTCAAGGCGACGCTGAACCCGCACGACTCCTACGCCGCGCAGTGGGCGCCCTTCATCGCCGGCACCGTGCACGAACACGGCGTCCGCGCCACCCACATGGGGATGACCGAACCCGATGCCACGGCCGAGATCTGCACGGTCCTCAACCACTACCTCGACGGAAAGTGACGCAAGCATGGCGACGCTCGCTGAACGCTGGGACCTTCGTCCGGAACACTTCTGGATGCGGGACGGCCGACCCGACAAGCCCGTGGAGACCGACGAGAACGGCGTGTGCAACGTCTACGGGTACCAGGCGATCCTGGACGTCTTCGGCGACCCGAAGACCTACTCCTCCGACGTGACCCGGTTCTTCCTCGCGGACACCGAGACCGACGACTCCTTCAACGAGGGAACGCTGCTCCAGGCCGACCCGCCGGAGCACACGAAACTGCGCAAGCTCATCAGCCGTTCGTTCACCGCCAAGATGGTCGCGGGGCTGGAGCCGCGCATCAGTGCCATCACCCGCGAGATCCTCGACGCGATGGACGGCAAGGACGAGTTCGACCTGGTGGCCGAAGTCACCTACCCGATGCCCGTGATCGTCATCGCCGAACTGCTGGGCGTGCCCGGCAGCGACCGCGACCTGTTCCGCGGATGGGTCGACCGGATGACCGACAGCGCCACCGCCCTCGCCTCCGAAGGGGGCGGCACCGCCGGGGGCGAGGAGCCCGACGCGCAGGCCGCGATGCGGCACGTGCCCGAAATGCTCGCCTACCTGCACGAGCACGTCGCGGAACGCCGGCGCGTGCCGCGCGAGGACCTGCTGTCCGCCCTGATCGCCTCCGAGGTGGACGGCAAGCGCCTCGACGACGCGGCCGTGGTCAACTTCGCCAACGAACTGCTGGTCGTCGGCCACGCCACGACCAGTGCGCTGCTGGGCAACACCGTCCTGTGTCTCGACAGCCACCCCGAGGACCTGGCACGCGTCAGGAAGCGGCCCGAGACGGCCGCCGCGGTGGTCGAGGAGGCGCTGCGCTACATGAGCCCGATCGCGGCCTCCTACCGGGTCTCCACGACCGACACCCGGCTCGGCGACACCGAGGTGTCCGCGGGGACGCTGGTCGCGCTCTGGCTGGGCGCCGCCAACCGCGACCCGGAGCAGTTCCCCGAGCCGAACGTCTTCGACCCCACCCGCGATCCCAACGCGCACCTGGCGTTCGGCCGCGGCATCCACTTCTGCCTGGGCGCCCCGCTGGCCCGGCTGGAGGGGCGCCTGGGACTGAACCTGCTGCTGGAACGGTTCCCGGAGCTGCGCACCGACCCGGACAACCCGCCGGAGTTCTGGGCGCTGCCGCATGTGATCGCCACCTCCAAGCTCCCGCTCCGAGTCGGCTGAGGAGTACCGCGTGTACGACGTGATAGTGGTGGGCGCCCGCTGTGCCGGCTCCCCGGCCGCGATGCTGCTCGCGCGGGCCGGCTACCGGGTGCTCATGGTCGACCGCGCCCGCTTCCCCAAGGACACGCTCTCCACGCTCTACATCCACCAGCCCGGCGTGGCCCTGCTGCACCGCTGGGGGGTGCTGCCGCGGATCGTGGAGACCGGCTGCCCGCCCATCGACAAGGCCCGCTTCAGCCTGGCGGACATCACGCTGGAGGGCTGCTCCTGGCCGGCCGACGGGCTGCGTGCCGCCTACGGACCCCGGCGTCACCTGCTCGACACGCTGCTGATGGAGGCCGCCGTGTCGGCCGGAGTGGAGTTCCGGGAGAACTGCTCCGTACACGACCTTGTCTTCGACCCCGACGACGGGGACCGGGTGGTCGGAGTGCGGCTCGGCTCCGGGGCGCGGGGCGGCATTGTCGAGCGGTCCCGGCTGGTCATCGGCGCCGATGGGATGCGCTCGACGGTGGCGGACCGGCTCCGGGCCCCCATGGAGATCGAGGACCCCACCGTCTCGTGCGCCTACTACAGCTACTGGTCCGACCTGCCGCAGCGGTTCCGGCTCTACGAGCGGGCGGGCGGCTGGGTGGGCACCGTGCCCACCAACGACGGTGCCACCCTGGTCGCCGGATACCTCCCGCAGGAGCGGTTCGACGCCGCACGCTCCGACGCGCTCGGCGCCCTGCTGGACAACGTGGCGCGCACCGCCCCCGACCTCCGCGAGGAGATGGCCGCCGGGCGGCGGCTGGAGCGGATGTACGGAACCGGCGACCAGCGCAACTTCTTCCGCCGGGCGGCCGGCCCCGGCTGGGCGCTGATCGGTGACGCCGGACACCACAAGGACTCCATCACCGCCCGCGGCATCACCGACGCCTTCATCCAGGCCCAGCTCCTGGCCGACCACATCGGTGATGGCCTGCGGAACCCGAGCCGGCTGGACACGGCCCTGGAGTGCTTCGCGGCCGCGCGGTCGGAGGTCCTGCTGCCCGACTACCGCAGCACGCTCAAGACCGCCCGGCTGGCTCCACGCCCGCATGAACTGGAGATGCTGCGAGCCGTCGCCACCAGCCCCGAACTCACCGATCGGTACTTCTCGACCCTCTCCGGCGTCTGCCCGATCGACGAGTTCGTCACCCCCGAACTGCTCGATCTGATGGACGAACGCGCGGAGATCGAACCATGACCGCGACCGGACGGGAAGGGAACGGCCAGATGACCGACCGGACGAGCACCCACGGGCCCCTCTCCCCGGTGCAGGAGCAGATGTGGTTCCTGAACCAGCTCGAACCCGAGCGACCCGAGCACACCACGGTCTTCGCCTGGCGGCTGCGCGGACCGCTGCGCCCCGTCGCGCTGACCCAGGCCCTCGAGTGGCTGGCCCAGCGGCACGACGCGCTGCGCACCACGTTCGCCACGGTGGAAGGCCGTCCCCGGCAGACCGTGGGACCGCCCGCACCGGTCGAGCCGGAGTACGCCGACCTGGCGGAGCTGCCCGCCGCGGAACGGCGGCCGCGGGCGGAGGCGCTGCTGCGGCGGATGGCGCGACGGCCCGTCGACTTGGCGGCCGGGCCGGTACTGCGTGTGCTGCTGGCCCGGCTGGACGCCACCGAGCATCTGCTGACCATGCTGACCCCCGCACTGGTCGCCGACCGCGCCTGCCACGGCGTCCTCACCCGGGAGCTGGGCGAGCTGTACGCCGCCGCCCTGGAGCAGCGGCCCGCTCGCCTGCCCGACGTGCCGCTGCGCCCGCTCGAGTACGCCGCCCGGCAGCGGGAGCGGCTCACCGACGCCGAGCTCGCCCGGCAGCTGGAGCACTGGCTCGGCCGG
Source organism: Streptomyces endocoffeicus (assembly GCF_016741935.1). Lineage (GTDB taxonomy): Bacteria > Actinomycetota > Actinomycetes > Streptomycetales > Streptomycetaceae > Streptomyces > Streptomyces endocoffeicus. The sequence goes on from NZ_JAERRG010000046.1 coordinate 8,225, forward strand.
CTGGCGGACCTGCCCGACCTGCGGCTGCCCGCCGACCGGCCCCGTATCGCCCAACCGCCCGGTCCCACCGCGCGGCACGAGACCGTACTGCCCGCCGAGGTGGTGCACGGCCTGACCGGCCTGGTCCACGAGTTCGGAGGCACGCTCTTCACCGGCCTGTTCGCCGCCTGCCAGGTGCTGTTCGCGCGCTACAGCGGGCAGCAGGATCTCGCCGTGGGGTCCGTCGCCGAGGGCCGCGAGCGCCCCGGACTGCGCTCGGCGGTGGGGAGTTTCGCCAACCCCGTGGTGCTGCGCGGGACCGTGCGGCCCCACGCCTCCTTCGCCCAGCAACTCGCCGAGAGCCGCGGCACCGTCCAGGAGGCGTTCGCCCACCAGGACGTGCCCTTCGGCCGGCTGGTCGACGCCTTGGACCGCCGTGGCCAGGATGGCCGCAACCCGATGGTGCGCACCGCCGTCGTGCTGCGTCAGGACGCCGCGCACCCGGCCCGCGCGGGCGCGCTGTCCCTGCACCCCTGCCCGCCGCCCGGCGTGCCGCTGGGAGCCGAGCTGGCCGTCGAGTTCACCGAGACGGCACCCGGCGAGGTGACATGCTCCCTCGCCTACGACGCCACCCTCTTCGAGCGGGGCACGGTCGAACGGCTCGCCCGTAATCTGGTCGTCCTGCTCCGCGGAGCCGTCGCCGACCCCGGCCGCCCCGTGGCCGAACTCCCCGTCCTGGACGAGATGGAGCGGCGCACGCTGCTGGAGGAATGGGGCGTCAACCGCTCCCCGTACCCCGACCGCAGGTGCCTGCACGAGCTGGTCGGCGAGCACGCGCGGGCGCGTCCGGAGGCGGTGGCCGTCGTCCACGGCGACGCGGCCATGACCTACGGGGAGCTGGACGCGCGCGCCATCCAGCTGGCCGACCTGCTGACCGGCCAGGGGGTCGCGCCCGGCACCTTCGTCGCGGTCTGCCTGCCGCGCGGGCCCGAGCTGTTCGCCGCGCTGCTGGGCGTCCTGCGCGCCGGGTGCGCCTATCTGCTGCTGGAGCCGGGGCACCCGGCCGACCGGCTGGAGTTCATGATCCGCGACACCGGGGCGGCGCTGTGCTTGACCGAGCGTCCACTGCTGCACAAGCTGCCGGCCGACGCGGTGCGCACGGTGTGCCTGGACGAGCAGCGCGCGGCCGTCACCGCGCGGCCCACCGAGCCGCCCGCGGTCGAGGTGACCTCCGACGCCGGTGCCTACGTCATCTACACCTCGGGCTCGACGGGCCGGCCAAAGGGCACCGTGGTCACCCACCGCGCCTTCGTGCGGCTGCTGCGGGGGGCCGACTACCTGACGCTCGGGCCGGACGACGTCTCGGGCCAGGGCGCCGATGTGACCTTCGACGCCGCGGCGTTCGAGATCTGGGCGCCGCTGACGGCCGGAGCCCGACTGGTGGTCATCGACAAGCAGACGCTGCTCGACCCGCCCGCCCTGACCGGACTGCTCAAGGCCCGGGGATTCACCACCCTGTTCCTGACCACGGCGCTGTTCAACCAGGTCGTCGCCGAGGACCCGAGCGCCTTCGGCGGTCTGCGCAACATGCTCTTCGGCGGCGAGGCCGTCAATTCGCTGCGGGTCTCCCAGGTGCTGGCCGCCGACCCGCCGCGGCGGCTGGTGCACCTGTACGGGCCGTCGGAGACGACGACCTTCGCCACCTGGCACCTGGTGCGGGAGGCCGACGAGCACCGCCCCGTCCCCATCGGCCGGCCCGTCGCCAACACCACCGTCTACGTCTTGGATGAACTGCTCAATCCCGTGCCCGTGGGGGTCACAGGAGAACTGTTCGTCGCCGGGCCCGGGGTGGCACGCGGATATATCGACCGGCCTGAACTGACCGCCGAGCGCTTCTTGGACAACCCGTACGGCACGCTGCCGGCCGACCGTATGTACCGGACCGGCGACCTGGTGCGCTGGTCTGCCGAGGGCGCATTGGAGTACGTGGGCCGCGCCGACCATCAGGTGAAGATCCGCGGCTACCGGATCGAGCCGAGCGAGATCGAACGGGTGCTGCAGCAACACCCCGACATCGATGCCGCGCTGGTGGTGGCACGCGCGGCCGAAGGAGATCACAAGCGTCTCGTCGCCTATGTGCGCCCGGTGGCCGGATGCGAACCGGACCCGGGGGCGTTGCGCGACTTCGCCGCCGTCCGGCTGCCGGACTTCATGGTGCCCGCGGCTCTCGTCACGTTGACGGAGTTCCCGCTCACATCGAGCGGCAAGGTGGACCGCGCCGCGTTGCCTGAGCCGGAGCTCACGGGGCGGCCCGCCGGACCCGGGAGAGTGGAGCCGCGTACCGACGCCGAACGGGCGCTGGCCGCGATCTGGGCGGAGGTGCTGGGCGTGGAGCGGGTTGGTGTCACCGACAACTTCTACGAGCTGGGCGGCGACTCGATCCTGGGCGTCAAAGTGGTGGCGCGTGCCAGGAAGGCCGGGCTGGCGATCTCCGCCAAGGACGTATTCCGCCGGCAGACCGTCGCCGAGCTGGCCGGCGTGGCCGTGCTGAGTGACACATAGTGGTGGTTCGCTGATGTCGGAATGATTCAGCGCGGGCAATGGCCCCGACGGATCGGACACCGGCCGTTTTGCGCCATGGATGGCAGGTGTGCGCCGCCGGGGCCGTCACCGTTGCCCCGTGCGGGGACCGTATCTCTTCACGCAGTCTGTTCCGGATTTTTCCTACGAGCCCTATTCCTCATCGGGATTCCTCATCGGGATTCCTCATCAAGGCAGCCGCTCCATCAACCGCGCCGTGTCCTGGTGCCTACTGCACGGATGCTGCGCGAACGAACGCCGCACTCGGTCGCGCACGTCGGGTTCCTGTTCCTGGCTGAGCTTGAACATGCCCTCGGCCCCGGTCACGGTGATCCGGAAGGCACCTACCCCGGACACGATCTGCCGGAAATAGTCCACTGACGCGGTCATATCCCAATCGGTGCCGTGGTCGCGTTCGAAGGCGCGCACGGTGGAGCGCACCACGCCCAGGGTCTCCTCAAAGGAGTCGATCTTCTCGATGACACCGTGCACATGGACCGAGGTGAAATCCCACGTCGGTGCCGCCGGCGACTTCTCGTACACCGTCGGCGAAACGTAGGCATCCGGTCCGGTGAACGTCACCAGGGCGACGATTCCGGATTCGAGTGCGGACCAGTGAGGGTTCATTCTGTTCATATGGCCCAATAGCGTGGCGCCGGACAGATCATTCGTCCAGGGGGCCGTCATCTCCGGATCCGGGATGACGGGTAAATGTGTGGCGAACGGACCGGCGGTTGAAGTGCCGTTGGTTGCGAACAGCGCCAGGGGGAAACGGCGGATGATATCGACCATCCACCCTCCGTCGGGCTCGCGGTACTGATCAGGGACGAACATGGTGATTCAAGTCCTCTCCGAGCTCGGCGAGTTCATGTCCTGTCGCCAGGACACGATTCCGCAATCAGCGTATCCCGGCCAAGTCGTCTTTCCGGTACGGCGACACAGAATTCGGCACCGGACTCCCCAGCCCTTGAACGGGTGGAAACTCCGGTCTACGTTGGCCGAACGGAGTTGTCCAGTGCCGTGCGAGCACGGGATCTGCCGAGTGTGCACCCTTCGAGACTCGGAAACAGATCACAGTGACCTCACAGATGCGCCTGCGGGAGAATTCTTTATGGGTAATCGTGGAGACGAGACGTACGATGTCGTCGGTGTAGGGTTTGGCCCTTCCAATCTTTCGCTCGCCATCGCACTGAGAGAGCACCGGTCCCGGGCGAACGGAGAAGAACTCAAGGCGGTCTTTCACGAGCGGCAACCCTCGTTCGGCTGGCACCGCAACATGCTGCTGCCGTCGACGACGATGCAGGTCTCCTTCCTCAAGGACCTGGCAACGTTCCGGAACCCGACTTCCGTGTTCAGCTTCGTGTCGTTCCTGCACGCCTCGGGGCGGTTGGCCCAGTTCGTCAACAACCAGGATTTCTTTCCCAGCCGTGAGGAGTTCCACCAGTACCTGGAGTGGGCCGCGGCGGGCGTCAGCGACGTTGTCCGCTACGGCTCGGAGGTCGTCTCGCTCCGCGAAGAGCCGGAGGACCGCACCGGGCCGGTCGAGTACCTCCAGCTGGACGTACGGGATACGTTCGGTCGGATGCGGCAGGTACGCACCCGCAACGTGGTCATCTCCACCGGTCTGGTGCCGCATATGCCCTCCGGGGTGGAGCCCGACGAACGCGTCTGGCACAGCTCGGAGTTCCTGGCTCGGTACCGCCGCATGGACCCGGCTCGGTTGCGCAGCGTCGCGGTGGTCGGCGCCGGCCAGAGTGCGGCCGAGATCACCCGGTTCCTGCACGATGAGCTCCCGCACGCCAAGGTGTACGCGATCATCCCCTCCTATGGCTACTCGATCGCCGACGACACCCCCTTCGCCAACCAGGTGTTCGACCCGGCCGCCGTGGACGACTACTACTTCAGCACCGACCAAGCGCGCGACTCGTTCTGGCGTTACCACCAGAACACGAATTACTCGGTGGTGGACGACGACGTCATCAGGAGCCTGTACCGCCGCTCCTACGACGACCGGCTGCGCGAGGCCGACCGGTTGTCCTTCGTCAACCTCACTCGCGTGAGTGGCGTCAAGCGAGAGGGCAATGAGACGCGGGTCGCCCTCCACTCCCAGCTCGGCAGCCACCCGAGCGAGCTGGCGGTGGACTTCCTCGTATGTGCCACGGGTTACGACGGGATGGAGCCGACCGGCCTGCTGGGCGAGCTCGACCGCCACTGCCTGAGGGACGACTTCGGGCGGTACCGCATGGAGCGGGACTACCGCATCACCACGACGCCCGAGGTGCGCTGCGGCATCTATCTGCAGGGCGGCACGGAGCACACTCACGGTCTGACCTCCTCGCTGTTGTCGAACATCGCGGTACGCAGCGGTGAGATCGCCGAGTCGATCCTTCTGGGACGGCCCGTCGGGGCGAGCTGACGCAGGACCGCGTACGGGAGCGGGGTCGGTACTGGAATCAGTACCGACCCCGCTCCCGTACGCGGTGCTTCCGGCCGTCGGCGGTTCCTCAGCGGGTGGCTTCCTCCGCGGCCATGGCCTCCCGCAGGCTCTTGGGACGCAGATCAGTCCAGTTCTGCTCGACGTACTCCAGGCACTCCTGCCTGCCGCTCTCGCCGAACGCGACCTCCCAGCCGGTGGGCACCTCGGCGAAAGACGGCCACAGTGAATGCTGCTCCTCTTTGTTTACGAGGACCAGGAAACGGCCGTTCTCGTCATCGAAAGGATTCGTGCTCATAAGGGACTCCTGATTCTTCATGGAGGCCAGACAGAAGAAGCCGCCCAGATAAGTGCACGATTAGCGGCGACTGTCCTGATGGTATCCGCTCCAGCATGCTCCGGTGAAAAATTCGGCAGGCGGACAGAAGGATGCCGGTGTGTGTCCGGAAGGGATGTGGTGCGGGGAAGGCGGTGCGCCGGTGCAGATTCCACCCGGGCATCGGGCGGCGGGAAGCCCGTGCGGTGGAGTCGCATCAGGGGTGCGCGAAACGGCTGATGGCTGCCTCCTGCCGCTGTCGTGTGCCATATAGGCTCAGATCCATCTTGTTGTGGCGCCATACCATGCGCCATGCTGGCGCTATGCCGTCTCCACCTCGGCTCATTCCAGTATGCCCATGCCTTGATCACGGTCCCGTGCGACGGGTCAAGCGCTCCCATCCGCCTCCCGTGCGCGGTCGGCGGACGCTGCCGAGCCGTCCCGCTCTTGTCGGAAGGCGACCCCTGGAGAGAGCCGCACCATGCACACCTTCAATACGCCCGGGCCCATTCGCGCCCTCCTCGACATCGGCTTGGGGGACGTCTGGATCATCGCCGACGAGCGCGGCCGCACTCGTGTCGGAGCGCATCCGAGCGACCCCGGCGACCCCCGGGACGTGGCCACCGCCGAGCGCACCCGTGTGGAGTTCGCCGACGGCCGGCTGCTGGTGATGTCTCCTCGGCCCAGTGGCTCCCGGCGCACCGGCGGAGCGGTGACGGTGGTGATCGAGTTGCCGGTGGGTTCCAGCCTGCGCGGACGGGCCGTCGTCGCTGACTTCCGGTGCGAGGGCCGGTTGGGGGAGTGCCGGATCATCAGCAACTGTGGCCACATCTGGCTGGATCGCACCGGTGCGCTGTGCCTGACGGCGGGCTTCGGCGATGTCGCCGTCGAACACGCGTCGGGAGATGTCGAGGTGACCGCCCACTCCGGTGACCTGTGGGTGCGGGAGATCGAGGGCGGTGCGCTGATCGGCAAGCCCAGCGGCGGCGTCCGGATCGGGGAGATCTCCGGGGACCTGCGGGTCCGCGGGGCGGACGGACCTGTTCTGGTCGGCCGGGCGCATGCCGGGGTGGAGGTCAGGACCGTGCTCGGTGACATCCGCATCGACGAGGCCGCGCACGGACCCCTTCACCTCGACACCACTTCCGGCGAGATCGAGATCGGGCTCCCGGGTGACGTCGCGCCCTGGCTGGAAGTCACCTCCGAGGCGGGGGACATCTACCGCTCCCTCGACACCTTCCAGGCGGCGGCGCCCGCGGAAGGCGTCAAGGTGCGGGCCCGTACCGTCGCCGGGAACATCGTGATCCGCCGTTCGCCCACGTCATGACCACCGGGAGACGCGCCTTCGCCGCCGCGGGCACGCCTTGCGCGGCTGCCGCCGGCTCGATTGGCGGAGCAGGGCGGCTTCCTGTGGAGCCACTTATGTGCCATGATGGCGCCGTGGCTAGAGCCACGGCCTGGTGGAAGGTCGTCCCCCGTCGGTCACCACCGGGTGTGCGTGCGGCTCGGCTGCGAGCCGGGTCGCACGGCGGTCCCGGGGGGCCTCCAGGATCGAGCGGCTCCCCGGGCCGTAATTCAGGCCTGCGATGCCGGACTGTCCCCGTCTGGTGCCATCCAGCCCTCGGCCGCACTGTTAATCAAGGAGATTGGTCATGAGTGACTCGACGCTCGAATACTCGGATCCACCCCCAGGTGAGGCCGGGGCCGCCGGAAAGGCAAAAGCATCTGCCGGGGCATGGTTCAGCCTGATCGCCGTGGCGCTCGGGATCATGGTCGTGCAGATCGACGGTACCGTCGTAGCTGCCGCCAACCCGAAGATCGCTATCGATCTGAATGCCACTCCCGGGCAGATCCAATGGGTGACCACCGGCTACTTACTGGCCCTTTCGGGTTTACTCATTCCGGCCGGCACGGTGGCCGACAAGATCGGCCGCAAGAAGGCGTTCCTGATCGGGGTGGGCGGATTCTCGCTCGCCTCACTGCTGTGCGGCATGTCCGGTTCGATCGAGATGCTGATCGGCGCCCGGGTACTGCAGGCCGTCTTCGCCTCGCTGCTCGGTCCCTCCGGACTCGCCGTGCTCAAGGCATCCTTCCCGCCGGCCAAACTCCCCGCGGCCCTCGGCATCTTCGGCGCCGTAACCGCTGTCGCGATGGCGGGCGGACCTATGCTCGGCGGCGTGCTGGTGGAGTACGCCAACTGGTCATGGGTCTTCTACATCAACCTCCCGTTCGGCGTCATCGGCGTCCTGGTGGGTCTGATCGTCATCAAGGAGTCCGCGCAGAGGGGCTCTGAGCCGCTCGACATCCCCGGCGCCATCGCGCTCACGGCGGCCATGGTCAGCGCTGTGTGGGGCATCACCGGAGCCCAGGACGACGGCTGGGTCTCCGGCAAGACTCTCGGCTTTATCGGTCTGGGCGCCGTGCTGCTGGCGATCTTCGTCTTGATCGAGGCCAGGACCGAACACCCCATGGTCGCGCTCAGCCTCTTCAAGGACCGCTCGGTCGCGGTCGGTCTGCTGCTGATGGTAGTGACGATGCTGGCCTTCTTCGCGATCGTTTTCTACCTGATGTTCTATCTCCAGGGTGTGCAGGGGAAGAGCGCGATTATGGCCGCCGTCAGCCTGCTGCCGCTGACCGCCATCTTCACCGTCGCCTCACCGCTCGCCGGCTGGGCCACCGGAAAGCTCGGTGTGAAAGGCACCCTGCTGCTCGGCGCCGTGCTCCTTTTCGGTGCCCTGGTGTACCTCCGGCAGATCGAGGTGGACACCTCCGGCTGGGCGCTGGCCCCGCCGCTGGTTCTCTCCGGGTTCGGCGCCGGCTTCTTGCTGGTCGCCGGCATCCAGGCCATTGTCGGCAACGCTCCGGTGGAGAAGGCCGGTGTTGCCTCCGGTATGCAGCAGTCCATGCAGCAGCTGGGCGGCACGCTCGGCATCGCGATCTTCGGTAGCCTGCTCGCCTCCTCGGTGAGCTCCAGGTTCCCCGATGCGCTGCGCGACGAGTTCGCCGGCAAGGGCGGCTCGGCCGTCGATGTGATGGCCGACAACAATGGTGTCCACGAGTCCGTCGCCCTCGGTTTTCCGCCCTCGGCCCGGGACGCCATCAAGGACCAACTCGTCCAGGGCGGTGGGATGCGTACCGACGACATCAACTCCTTCGTCGGCACGCTGACACGGGTGGCGCACCAGACCTTCGTGGACGGGATGCATCTGGTCTTCACCATCTCCGCGGGCCTTACGGTCGTGGTCGGCTTGCTCTCCCTGTTGGTCCGCAACGCCAAGCCACAGCAGGAGGAGTCGGCGGCCGCACCAGAGATCGGCATCCATGTCTGATTCCGGCTCCTCCGCGGGCGGACCTCCCGGCAACAGTGACGGTGGCGGGAGGCCGCTCGCGTGTCCGCCGTCCCCACGGCAAGGTGGACCGTGCGGCCCTGCCCGTCGCGGAGGTGGCCACCGCACCGTCGGACGCGCCCCGCAGCCGTGCGGATCACCAACCGGGTCAGGGATGAACTTGGCTTCCCGCTCACCGTCCGCGGGCTCTTCGAGCATCCGACGATCGAGGAGCTCGGTCGGCTGATCGACGGGACCGGCGCGGAGGACTGACCTGTCCGGGAGAGATCACTCGGGGCGCGGAATCTCCTCGGTCCGCGGGGCCCGCCGTATCAGGCCAGAGGGACCGCCCCCCCCAGGTGATCAGCCGGGCGGCGCTGACGGTGCGGGCCTGAAGACGGAGGATGTGGCCGGCGGCGAACAGGGCGCCGCCCAGCGGGCACCAGGAACGGCAAGGTCGGGGCGAACCCCACGAGCCCCGCCTGGAACGGCGAGCCCGTCAGCGCCGCGGCCGCCACCGAGGGCCTGCTCAACGAGGCGGCCGCCACCTGCGCGGCGGCCCGGCGGGCAGGCGTTTGCCGTCGGCGCAGGGTGGCGGGCTCAGTCGGACGGGCTCGCCCCTCAGTTGATCGTCTGATCGTCGCGGACGCCGCGGGCGGTAACGATGTGGCGGCTGCCGCTTGGCGGAGCAGGTCGGCGAATTCGTTCATGACCGGGGCGGGGACGTGCGCGTGCCATGCCAGCATGACCTTCGAGACGGCGGGGCGGCCTGACAGGCGGGCGAAGCGGACGCCGGGCAGGCCGGACCCGGCCACGACCTTCGACACCAGGGCCAGGCCGTCGCCTGCGGCGACCAGCCCGAGGATCAGTTCGGTACCGAGTGCTTCATGCCGGATCTTCGGTACGAACCCGGCGCTCTGGCACGCGGAGAGCATGATGTTGAGAAGGGTGCTGGTGGGCTGCCTGCTGTAGACGATGAAGTCGTCGTTGGCCAGATCTGCCAGATCGATGACATCGCCCGTGAGCCGGTGTCCGGTGGGCAGGGCCACCACGAGCTCGTCCTCGTGGATCAGCACCGCGCAGTGGCGCTCCGCCGTGATCGCGCCGCGCACGATCACGGCGTCGAAGCGCACGGTGCTGAAGCCCTCGACCAGGCCCTCGGTGTGGCCTTCGCTGAGTTCCCAGACGATCTCGGGGTGGCGGGCCCGCATCGTCCGCACGACCGCGGGAAGTGAGCTGACGGCCATCGATTCGATGGCGCCCAGGACGATCCGCTGATGCCGGCCCCCGCTGAGGTCGGCGACCATCGTCGCCGCGCTCTCCCAGCGGCGCAGCAGATTCTGGGCCTCTCGGCGCATCAGAACGCCGGCCGGTGTGAGGCTCACCCCGCGGTTGCCGCGCTCGAGCAGACGGGTGCCCAGGGTCTTTTCGAGGGCCTTGATGTGGCGGCTCACCGGGGGCTGCGCCATGCGGAGCCGGTCGGCGGCCCTGCCGAAATGCAGTTCTTCCGCCACCACGAGGAAGACCCGCAGCTGTTGGAAGGTCGGATCACTCATACCTTCGAGGGTATCAACGCGGGCGGTATTGGTATTGGACTCCCGTCGGGAACAGGGCGAAGAATCGCGGCCAGGCCCCTTGAGCGGCGAACGGACCCTGGCCACGGGTCATCGTCTCCCATCGCTCGGCACCGGTGGCATCTGCAGCAGAAGCCCGTCTCATGTCGCCCGGATACAGGAGAGAGTTGCGATGACCACAACCACCGCCCCACCACCGTCCCGTACCGCGCAAAGACGGGTGTTCTGGGCTACCACGATCGGGGTTTCGGTCGAATGGTTCGACTACGCGATCTATGGCGTGATGGCGCCCGCGATCAGCCACAATTTTTTCCCGCAAAGCAATCCCACCGCGGGTCTGCTGGCCACCTATGGGGTTTTCGCCCTGTCGTTCCTGGCACGTCCGCTGGGCAGCATGTATTTCGGCAGCCGAGGTGACCGGCTGGGCCGCCGCAACACCCTGCTCACGGTCATCCTGCTGATGTCGGGTTCCACCGCCGCGATCGGTTTGCTGCCGGCCTACTCCACCGTCGGCCTGGCCGCTCCGCTGCTGCTGCTGGCGCTGCGCATCGTGCAGGGATTCTCCGCCGGAGGGGAATTCGGTGCCGCGGCCCTGCTCTACGAACATGTGGGCGCGCGCAGACGGGGCATGGTCTTCGGCCTGTTCAACCTCTCCTCCTACGTCTCGGCCCTCTCCGCACTGGGCCTGTCCACGCTGCTCACCCAGCTGATCGGCGAGAGCGGGGTGAACGAGTGGGGGTGGCGAGTACTGTTCCTGATCTCGCTGCCGCTGGGGCTGACCGGCCTGTACTTGCGCCGGCGGGTAGCCGAGAGCGCGGTCTTCATCAACATGGCCGAGCGGGGCGCGGTCGCCGAGCGCCCGGTGCGGGAGGCCGTGACGCAGCAGCGCAGACGGCTGTTCAGCTTCTTCGGGCTGATCATGCTGAACTCGGTCGCCTACTATGTGCTCAACACCTACCTGCCGACCTACCTGTCGGAGAACGCCGGCGTCAGCAGGGTCGCCGCGCTCGCCGCGTCCACCCTGATATCGCTCACCATGATTCTGCTCCAGCCCCTGTACGGCCTATTGTCCGATCGGATCGGACGCAAACCGCTCCTGCTGTTCGCCGCGGTCGGCCTGGTCGTGGTGCCCCTGCCCGCCTTCTTCATCGCCGGCCTCGGCGCATTCGTCTTCGTCTATCTGGGCCAGCTGTTGTTCATTCTCGCTGCCGCCCCGACAAGCGCGCTGGCGGCCGTGGTGGGCAGCGAATTGTTCCCCGCGAAACTCCGCTACAGCGCGCCGACCATCGGCTATAACTTCGCCTACGCCGCATTCGGCGGCACCGCACCGCTCATCTGCGCGGCACTGCTGGATACGACCGGCAGCCAGCTCGCACCGCCGATCTACATCATGGGCATTGCGGTCATCGCCTTCTTCATCATGGCGTTCACTCTGCCCGAGACCGCACCGTATGCGCGAAGCCGCCCTATGCAGGGGGCAGAGCAGCCAGAAAGCGAGACCCCGTGACCATCTGCGAAGGATCCGCCGCGGCCCCCGCGATCGACATTCACCGTGCATTGGCGACCGTCTCCGCCCTGGTCCGTCAGGACACCCGCACCGAAACCCCGAGTGAAAGCTCGGCGGCATTGTGGATACGGGGCCAGATGAACGCGCTGGGAATGGAAACCCATCTGGTCCCTGCCGACGGTCATCGCGTCAACGCGGTCGGGATCTGGCGCGGATCCGGTAGCGGCCCGTCGCTGATGTTCAACGGGCACCTCGACACCAACCCGGTCACCGAGGGCTGGACCCGCGATCCGTGGGGCGGCGACGTGGACGGCGGACACATCTACGGCCTGGGCGTGTCCAACATGAAGGCCGGATGCGCTGCCTACCTCGAAGCCGTCCGTGCGCTGCGCGAGGACGGCCGCCGGCTGCGCGGTGACGTGGTGCTCACCTTCGTGGTCGGTGAACTGCAAAACGGGGTCGGCACCCGCGCCGTCCTGGACGCGGGCTACCGGGCCGACCATTTCGTCAACTGTGAACCGACCGACCTCACTGCGCTGACAACACATGCCGGAGCCGTCCAGTTCCGCATCGAGCTCACCGGATCGAGCCGCCACATGTCCAAACGCGAGGAGTCGGCCGACGCCCTCGCCGCAGCCGCCCGCCTGCTTCCGCTCATCAACGCGATGAGCTTCACCGGCGCCGCCGACCGCGACGCCCGGGCCACCAACCGGGCCCATATCGGCAGCCTGCGGGCCGGCCTGGGGAGGCAGCTTCTGCAGTCCCGGCCTCCGCAGGTGGCCGACGTCGCCGAGTTGCACGGCAGCGCCCGGTTCGGCCCGGGCCAGGAAGCGAAGGCCGTGCTGGCGGAGGTGCGCGAGGCCACATCCCGCGTGTGCGGGGACGGCATTGCCGCGACGGTGGAGGAACTCACCGACGGCGGCCACACGTTGAACCGCCCGTTCAGCACCGACCGGGACAACCCGGTCGTCCGCACCGTCAACACCGCCTACGCACGCTTGCGCGGCACACCCCAGCCCACCGGCGCCATCCAGCCCTACTGCTTCTACGGCAGCGACGCCTCTCTCCTGCAGCACCTCGGCGGCATGCCCGGCGTCGTGTGCGGTCCCGGCGGCAAGTACAACACCATGCCCGACGAGAGGGTGTCCGTGGAGGACTACCTCGACGCCATCCGCCTCTACGCGCTGACCATCACCGGCATCTGCGGCTGACCGGGCCGGACCGCCCTGCCCCGGCCGGGCAGCGGAGATCCGCCCTAACCCGGGCATGTAGCACGGGCGCGGGCGGTGGGAGCGGCCCCGCGGCGGCCGCTGGCCGGTTTCTCCCGGGGTGACTGTCGCGGTCGGGGCTCACCGCCCCGCCCGCTCCAGCGCCCCGCGCAGCTCCGCCGCGCTCGCGCAGCCGATCCCGGGGTGCTCCCGCAGCGCCGTGTCGATGACCTCCGCGAGGCGTCGTGGGATGGCCGGGTCGCGGCGGCGGATCGGGATCGCCGGCTCCTGTAGGACGACCTGCCAGGGGTCCTTGGCGCGCGGGAACTCGCGCGGGGTCCTTCCGGTCAGCGTGTGGTACAGGCAGGCGGCGAATGCCCAGACGTCCACGGCGGGGGTGGCCCCGCGGAAGTCGATGACCTGTTGGCGCGGCATGAACATCGGTTTGCCCGCCGTGGTGCCGGTGCGTGTCAGCCCGCTCAGGCCCGCCTGGTCAAAGGCCTTTCCGATGCCGAAGTCCGCGATCTTCGCCGTCGTCGAGCCGTCGGTCTCCCGGTGCAGCAGGATGTTGGAGGGGCTCAGGTCGCGGTGGACGATGCCCTGCCCGTGCGCGTGTTCCAGGCCCTTGAGCGCCTGCACCGCGATGGGCACCGCTTCCTCGACCGGGAGTCGCCCGCCGCGTCGGGCGACGAGCCGGTCCAGGCTGCCGCCGGTGCAGAACTCGGTTGTCAGATAGAAGGTTCCGTGTCCGAAGCCCGCGTCGTGCGGCGCGACGATGTGCGGATGCTTCATCGCCCGGGTGAGCGCCACCTCGCGCAGGAACCGGGCGCGTGCCGTCTCGCTCGCCGCCACCTTCGGCAGCATCACCTTCAGCGCCACCTCGACGCCGGTGGCCTCGTGCCGGGCCAGGTACACCGCGCCCATGCCGCCGCGGCCGAGCTCCCGGATCACCGAGTAGCCGCGGATGGCCTTGAGGTCGGCGCGGCCGCCGTGCGCCAGCTCGAGCAGCAGCTTGAGCACGGCGTCGGGCCGGGCCTGACAGGCGGCGCACAACAACTCGCCGGGGCGGCCGCCCGCCTCGTCGCCCAGCTCGCGCTCGCACTTGGCGCAGCGCGCGAGCCTCACCGTGGCGACCTGCGGCCGCGTGATGTCGACGCGGAACACAGTGTCACCGAGGCGGATCCGGTCGCCGTCCTTGAGGTCGTGCTCGGGGTAGGAATCCGCGACGGCCTCCTCGGGGGTGAGGCCACGGCGCCGCTGGCCGATCTTCTCGCCGTTGACGTATGTGCCGTTGAGGCTGCCGAAGTCGCGGATGCGGATGTCCGGCGGGTTGATGTCGAGCAGGCAGTGGTGGCGGGAGACGGTCTTGTGGTCGGAGTCGTCGGGCAGTTGCGGCGAACAGTCGGTGGAGCGGCCGAGGACGCAGGTGGTGCGCTCCTCGAAGACGTACGCGCCGGGCTTCACCCGGCCCTCGACGAGGGTGAGCGTGATGGTGGCCGAGGGCGTCACAGAGGATCGTCTCCTTGCGGGTGTGGGGGAGGGCTTCGGGGGATGAGCCGGTGAACGTGAGCGTGCCGTCCGCCGCGTCGGACCGTGCGCATCCCGCTCCGCTCAGTCGGCCGCCAGCTCCCAGTCCAGGTCCCAGAGCCGGATGCCGTCGTCTCCCGCCGAGACCAAGTTGCGCAGGTCGGGGGTGAGTTCGAGGTGCCGGATGCGTTGTTGGTGCCCTTCGAGCACGTGCAGGCATCGGCCGGTGGCGACCTCCCACATCCGTACGGATCTGTCGTGGCCGGCCGAGAAGGCGAACCGGGCGTCGGGTGTGAACCGCACGGCGGAGACCCAGCCCTCGTGCCCGGCGAACTCGCGTACGGACCGCCGGGAACCGGCGTCCCACAGCCGGATCGGTTCGTCCTTGGCGCCCGAGCCCGAGGACATGACCTGGTGTGTGGACATGGCCAGGCGGCCGTCGGCACTCAGACACGCCGACAGGATCGGTTCCCGGGGGCCGGTCCAGGTCCGCAGGCAGGCTCCGGTGTCGAGATCCCGCAGCCGGAGCACGCCGCCCGAGTCGCCGACCGCCGCGAGCCGTCCGTCCGCGGACGTGGAGATCACGTTGACCGGGCCGTTCCTGGTGATCGTCGTAACGCAGCGGTCGTCGTCCAGGTCCCATCGGCGCAGGACACCGTCGCCGCCGCCGAACCAGGCGTACCTTCCGTCGCCGGTGAACCTGATGGTCCGCCTCATGTCCCAGTCCGGAGTCAGCCGGCGGCACTCGCCGTCCGCCAGTCGCCGCCGAATGATCGCGAGTGGCTTGGTGCCCTCGCACAGGACGTGCCGGCCGTCGTCGCTCAACGCCACCCCGCCCACTCTGCCCTGGTGATCGTCGAGGACGCGCGTGCACGCGCCGCTGTCCAGATCCCAGATCCGTACGGTGCCGTCGCTCTGCCCGCTGACGGCGAGCCGGACATCCGCGGCGACACCGATCGCCGTGATGGCGCCGTAGGACAGGTGGCCGGCGTCCAGTGGCCGCGACCAGGCGGAGCGCAGCCGTACGTGGCGCGCCGAGCGGCCCAGTTCGTGCCAGGCGGCCAGGACCTGGGGCGCGCGCTCGTATCCCGGTATCTCCCGTGCGCGGGTCAACAGGCCGAAGGCTGACCGGTGTCGGCCGTTCGACATCGCCTGGCGTGCTTCGGCGAGCAGCTCCTCGGCCAGTCCGCCGAGCCGGCTGACCTCCGCGTACTCGCGCGGCCTGACCACGTGCGGCTCGGCGGCGTATCCGGTAGCGGGCAACCGCCAGCGATGCACGGGCAGTTCGGGATGTCCGCCGATGGAGCAGCCGAACCGGTCGTCGCCGTCCGGGAATCCGACGTGGTGCATTCCGTACGCGTGGGCGGTGAAGGTCCGCAGACACCGGCCGCCGCTCAGCTCCCAGAGCTGAACGGTGTGGTCGCCGGTCGTTCCGGACAGCAGCAGCAGCCGCCCGCCGTCGCCGAAGGCGAGGTGACCGGCCGCGGCGGTCAGCCCCGTCAACGTACGCACCGTACGGACCCGCTGGTCGTCCCCCACCGCCCACAACCGGATCACCCGGTCCTGACCGGCCACCGCGACCATCCGCCCGTCGGGACTGAAGCACAGCGCATGGGTCCCCGAGCCGGCGGCCAGCACCCGGCACCGGCCATCGGCCACGCTCCACAGCCGCGCCCCGTCCTCCTCGGCGGTGAGCACATGGCGCCCGTCGGCGCTCACCTCGTACTGCGAGCCGTCCAGGGCGCCGTCCTTGAGCGCTGCCCCGAGCGACCACAGACAGGTCCCGGTCCGCGGTTCCCAGACCTGGACGCGCCCGTCCACGCCCTGCCACACACCGATGCGCCCGTCGGCACTCAACCTGACCGGGCACCCCGTGGCGCGTGCGGCGGAGCGGATGACGCGGGTACACCCGCCCGCCCTGAGATCCCAGAACTGCACCGTGCCGTCGCGGCTCGTGGACAGCGCGTACGAGCCGTCAGGGGTGAGGTCGACGCCGAGCACCTGCGTGCGGTGGCCCTTGACCGACAACCGCTGTGCGCTGGTCGCCGTGTCCCACAGCCGGAGCACGCCGTCCCAGTGGCCGCTCAGCGCGAGGCGTCCGTCGGGAGTGAACCGGATCGGCAGATAGCCCATCACCTCGTGCCGGGCGAGCAGTTTCACCGGCGCGAACGGCACCGCGAACGGCTCGCGGAATTCCCGGGTGCCGGTGTGGCGGGCATCGGCCACGGTTCCGGAGGCCGCCACCCGCAGCGCCGCCCGTACGTCGGTGTCATCGGGCCGTTCGCGCGCGAGGGCGTCGAGCAGATCGTGTGCCGCCGCGAGGTCGCCGCGTTCGAGGTGGACCCGGGCCAGAAACAGCCGCACCTGCCAGGAGGACGCGCCGGACCCACGTGGGATCGCCTCCAACCGGGCGACGAGTTCCCCATCGGTGATCGCCCCCGTACGCCACCGGAACAGGCCACTGTTGTACACGGCCCCGACGTGGTGCGGGTCGACCGCGAGCGCCTGGCCGAAGGCATGCTCGGCGTCGGCGGCCCGGTCCAGGTCGAGAAGCGACAGGCCACGGTTGTTGAGCTCGTCGGCCCGCAGATCGGCGGCCTGCGACGCGGGACGCGGATACGCCGAGCCGGTCGCCTGCTCGTAGATCCCGGTCAGTACATCCGCGATGTCCGCCATCGAGGGCGGCCGGTGGGCCGGGTGCTGCCGCAGGCAGCGCCGGAGCAGATGGGCGACTTCCGGTGGCGCCGCGACCGGATTCGAGGGGTCGGCCAGGTATTCCTCCAGCGCGAGACCCGCGACCGAACCAGCCGCCCAATGCACACCGCCGGTGAACATCTCCAGGACCGAGACCGCGAAACTGTAGACATCGCTGCGCCGCCCGACGGGCTCGCCCGCGAGCTGCTCCGGGGACGCGTAGCCGACCGTCATGCCGCCGGACGGCACCAACACGCTGGCACCCGGCGCCACTTGGAGGCCGGCCGGGGCCGTGGCGGCCTTGGACCGGGCGAGACCGAAGTCGGTGAGCTTCGCGGCGCCCGTGCCGTCGAGCAGAATGTTGGCCGGCTTCACGTCCTGGTGCACCAGGTCTCCGCGATGGGCGTGCTCGAGACCGCGGGCCGCTTGGACCGCCGTGTCGAGAACACGGGCGAGGGCCTGCCGCGCATCCCCGGCGTGGAGGCGCCCGTCGCCGATCCACTCGGCCAGGCTGCCGCCGTCGACGTACTCGGCGAACACGCGGGGGACACCGTCGATCACCCGCACGTAATGGCAGGCGCAGACGTTGGGATGGAGCCCGAGGGACACCCACGCCTCGGCCTCCCTGACGAACAGCTCCTGATCGCCGTGGCTCCGGAACAGCTCGGGCCGCGAACTCTTCACCGCCATGTCGATGCCCCAGGCGAGATGCCGTACCCGGTGCACGACGCCCATCCCGCCCCGGCCAAGCTCGCCGATCACCCGGTACCGGCCGTCGACGGTCTCGCCGGTCGCCCAAACGGTCGGCGACGTAGGTGCGTTCACTGCGATTCCTCATCGTGATTGCGGCAGACGCGCCGTCCTGGAAGGCACGGATGCGGAAGGCCCCGCTGTCAGACTTCGACGAGGGTCAGTATGTGACGTCGTCGATCCTGGTGTCGATGTTCCGGGCTCACCGCGGGGGTGCGGGAGCGCGCCGTTCCGTCCTTCGCCGGCCGCATCGGCGGGGAGCCACCGGGCCCGGCCGCGTCGCCCCCGCGGGGTAGGCGCTCGACGCTCATCCGCGGCCGCTACCCGTCTGGCGAGTGGTTCCACGCCCTGGTTACGCTGGAGATCAGCGAGCCCGCCACGCGGTGCCACCGAACGCCGTGTCCGGCGGGAGGACGGCCGTCACCCATGGCACACACCCGTCACATCACCGAGGACCGTGAGATCGTCACCGACGTCCCGCGCCCCGGCTACGACTTCATCGTCTGCGGCGGAGGGACCTCGGGGTCCGTCGTCGCCCGACGGCTGGCGGACGTGCCCGAGGTGAGCGTTCTGCTGCTGGAAGCCGGTGGCAGCGACCGGGTGGAGGCGGTCACCGACGCCACCCGGTGGATGTCCAATATCGGTAGCGAACGCGACTGGGGCTTTTCGGCTCGGCCGTCCCGCTCGCTGCACGGCCGTATGCCCGCGCTGCCGATGGGCAAGGTGCTGGGCGGCGGCTCCAGCGTCAACGCCTCCGTCTGGGCACGGGGCCACCGCTGCGACTTCGACTCCTGGGCCGAGGAAACCGGCGATCCGGGCTGGTCGTACGCCGCTGTCCTCGATGTCTACCGCCGGGTGGAGAACTGGACCGGCCCCGCCGACCCCCGCCGCGGCACCGGTGGCCCGCTGCGGGTCGCCCTCCCCGAGGACCCGGTCCCGGTCGCGGCGGCCCTGGCCCGGGCGACGTCCGCGACCGGCATTCCGGCCGTCGCCGATCTCAATGCGGACCCCATGGAGTCCGGCTGTGGCTGCGGTCTTCCCAACCTCCTGATCGGCCCGGGACACGCCCGGGTCTCGATCGCCGCCACCTATCTCCATCCGGTCATGGGCCGCCCCAATCTCGACATCGTGCTGTGCGCCGAGGTGACCCGGCTCAGGCTGTCGGGGACCCGGGTGACCGGGGTGGAGTTCGTCAGCCGGGGCCGTGTGTACACCGTCTCGGCGGACGAGGAGGTGATCGTCTCTCTCGGCGCCATCAACACTCCGAAGCTGCTGCTGCTCTCCGGCCTGGGCGACCAGGCGGAACTCGCGGCGCTCGGCATCCCCGGCGTCGTGCATCTGCCGGGTGTGGGGAAGAACTTCCAGGATCACATCCTGCTCGCCGGCTGTATCTGGGAGTACCGCGTCCCCGAGGCACCCAGGAACAACGCCGCCGAGTTCGCCATCTTCGCCAAGAGCGACCCGTCGCTGCCCGGCCCCGATCTGATGCCGGTGCTGGACGAGCTTCCGCTCGCCGGCGAGGCGACGGCCCTCCGGTACGACGTTCCCGTGGGGGACGATTCCGCTTGGACGCTGGCGCCCGGCCTCGCCCGCCCGGCCAGCCGTGGCTCGGTACGGCTGGCCTGCCCGGATCCCTTGGCGCCCCCGCTGATCGATGCCGGTTACCTCCGGGCCGAGGAGGACATGAGGGCGCTCGAGTACTGCGTGGAGCTCTGCCGGGAGATCGGCAACCGCGCGGAGGTCGAGCTGTTCGCCAAGCGCGAGGTCATGCCCGGTCCGCTGCGCCGTGCCGAGCTCAGGGACTTCATCCGGGACGCGGCCGGTTCGTACTTCCACGAGACCTGCACCGCGAAGATGGGGCGCGATGAGATGTCCGTGGTCGACGTCTCGCTGCGCGTCCACGGTGTCGGGGGCCTGCGCATCGCGGACGGCTCGGTCATGCCCACCATCACCAGCGGCAACACCATGGCACCCTGCGTCATCATCGGCGAACGGGCCGCGGACCTGATCAAGGCCGGGCGTGGCATCGGCTGACCTTCGCGCAGTGGCGGCACGTCCGGCCTCGTATACCGATGACCGCCTCGTATACCGATGACCATGTCCATCGGCCGGAGCTCTCCTTGAGGTGAGGGTTATATTCGGGCTATATGGGACGCTCACGGTCTGCGGTCCGTACGGCACGGGCTCCCGAGGACGATGACAGGTGACGCCATGGGTGTGGATGAACAGCACCCGGACAGTGCGGACACCCGGATCACTCGGTCGGCGCGGACACGGCTTCGGCTGCTGGGTTCCGCGGGTGGCCAGCTGAGTGGCACCGGGCCGGTGAGGCTCGCCCTCGGGCAGGCGGTCGCCGAACTCAGCGCCCTGGGCGGCATGATCCATGTGTGTGATCCGCGCCAGGGGGTGATGCGCCTGGTGGCCAGCATGGGGCTGCCGGACAACCTGGTCGTGGGGTGGGAGACCCTCACGGACGAGGACAGCGCGGCTCCCGTGTCCTGTGTGCGTTACGGCACCCAGGTCTGGACGCCGCCACCGCCGGATGTGCCGCACCGGGCGCCCCTCTCGCCGTCCGGCCGCTCCTCCCAGGGGGACTTCCCTCCCGGCGCCGGCTCGCTTCCGCCCGGGAGTGGGGTGGTGTCGGTGCCCGTGATCACGGCCGACGGGCAGTCGGTGGGTGCGCTGTCCGCCCTGGTGGAGGTGGCGGATGAGCTCGACGACGCGCAAGGTGAATTCCTGCGGATGGTCGCCGAGTGGGTCGCCGGGTATCTGCGGCCCGCCCGACCCGCCACCGCGGACGTCGAGCACGAGAGGCAACCCCTCGGCGGCGACGCCGTCCGCAATGCCGTATGGCGGATGAACGACGGCCTCCTCGCCCTCGACGACCAGGCACGGCTGACCTTCGCCAATCCCGCGGCCCTGAAGTTGCTGGGGGCTTCCGCCCAGGAGGCGCTGGGGACCGTGCTGTGGGACCACCCGGTGGTCCGGGACACCGGGATGGCCGCCTGCCATGGGCGAGCCGTGACCACTCAGGCACCGGTCGGATTCGACACCCGGTGGCCCGGCAGAGCGGGCTGGTACCACGCACGCTTCGACCCGGTCCCCGATGGACTGGTCATCCACATCGCGGACATCACCGAACGCCGGAGGGAGGAGGCCGAACACTCCACGGCCCAGCGCACCGCGGCGGAGCGGGTCATGCGCATGGGCGAGCTGACCTCGGCGCTCGCCGAGGCGCTGACCGTCCAGGATGTCGTGAAGGCGGTCGCCGACCGGGTGCTTCCGCCGTTCGGCGCGACCGGCCTGATCTGCCAGGTGATCGAGGACGGGCAGTGGCGCATGGTCGGTTCGGCCGGGTATCCGGCGGAGTTCCTCGAGACCGTTCAGAGCATCTCGGTCATGGAGATGTCCGCCATCGTGGAGGTCCTCAGCTCCCGCTCCCCGATCTTCCTGTCCACTCCGCAGGAGTACGCCGAACTCCACCCGGACGCGGTCGGCTATCTCCACCGAAGCGGGATGAAGGCATGGGCATTCCTCCCCCTGATCGCCTCGGACCAGCAGATCGGCTACTGCGTGGTGGGTTTCGGCCGGCCCCGCCACTTTTCCGAGGAGGACCGCTCCCTGCTCATCGCGCTGAGCGGACTGGTCGCCCAGGCGCTGGAACGGGCCCGGCTGTACGACGCCGAGCACACCAGGGCCCAGGAACTCCAGCGTGGACTGCTGCCCCACCGACTGCCCGTCCTGCCGGCCGTCACGGCCGACGCGCGCTATCTGCCCGCCGCCGGGGGCGTGCAGGTCGGCGGCGACTGGTACGACCTCATCCCGCTGTCCGGGGAGCGGGTCGCCCTCGTCATCGGCGATGTCATGGGCCACGGGCTGTCCGAGGCCGTGACCATGGGGCGGCTGCGCACGGCCGTGCACACCCTCGCCGATCTCGAGCTCCCGCCCGATGAACTCCTCGCCCACCTCAACGATCTGGTCGGCGACCTCGGCGATGACTTCTACGCCACCTGTCTGTACACGGTCTATGACCCCGCCACCAACCTGTGCTGTTTCGCGAGTGCCGGGCACCCACCGTTCGCCGTCGTCCGACCCGACGGGACGGCCTACTTCCCCCCTGCCGACGCCGATCCACCGCTCGGCGCCGCCAGCCCGCCCTTCGAGATGCACGAGATCGAGGTGCCCGAAGGCAGCCATCTGGTGCTGTACACCGATGGCCTGGTCGAGTCGTCCGCCGTTGACATCGACGAGGGCATGGCCCGCCTCGCCCACGCCCTCACCAGGGCTGCCGCGCCTCCGGCGGACTTGTCCGCGGACGTGCGCGCCCCCACCACGCTCCAAGGCCCCGGCCAGCTGTGCGACTCCGTCATCAGCGCATTGGTGCCGGAGCAGGCCGAGACTCACGACGACGCCGCGCTGCTGATCGCCCGGACGCGGTCGATGGCTCCGGACCGTGTGGTGTCCTGGGCGCTCCCGGACGGCCCCATCGCCGCGGCCGAAGCCCGCCATCGGGCCACCGAACAGCTGTCCATGTGGGATCTCGACGAACTGTCGATGACCACCGAGCTTCTGGTCAGCGAGCTGGTCGGCAATGTCGTCCGGCACGCGAAGGGTCCCATGCGGCTGCGTCTGCTGTACGGCCGGACACTGATCTGCGAAGTGTCGGACGGCAGCCTCACCACCCCGCGGATCCGGCGCGCCGCCGAGACCGACGAGGGCGGGCGCGGGCTGCAGCTGGTCTCGGCGCTGTCCGATCGATGGGGCATGCGTTTCACGGCGACGGGCAAGTGCATGTGGACGGAGCAGGCGCTGCCCTCGCCCGCACGCCCGGCCGTCGCCGCCTGAGGGGCGGGTGTGGGTGCCGGACTCTCCCTCTCACGTCAGCAGTTCCCTTGCCAAGGCACCGCATAGGAGCTGCCGATTTCATACAGCCCTGGTGTGGAAACTTTGAAACGGATCCAGTCACCATCACGCTCGATACAACCAGCGCTGGTGCGTAGCCAGGGGGAATAGGGGATACGCAACCTGACCATACCGGGCTTGGGAACTCGTATCGCAAATTTTGCGTTGTCGCTGCTGACGACTGACGCATCTGCACCTGAGATAATTGGCCTGGCACCCTTCACCCGATAAATCTGCCACTGGGAGTCGTGCCATACCGGCTCCAGCCAGCTTGGTCTGCTGCGGACGAGCTCGGCTTCGTCTTTTGCCGCCCAGTCAGGCTCACCCCCCGGCAAGACGACATAACCTACCGCCCACTTGTCGAGCCATGCGCGATATTTCCCCATCGTGAACTGGTTTTCATAGAACAGGCCCCCACGTTCTACATCGAGCTGACGATTCCATCCCCGCGCCAGATTCACGTGAGGACCGAGTACGGTGGTTTCACGATGATTGACAGCAGGCACTACCTCCACACGCGTGCGGTCCGCGTGCAAACGGTCGAGTGCTTTCAGCACACCTTGCGTGTGGGACGCCCATGACGGCACAGGTGTCGACATATTGAGCACATGGACAGTGTGTGCCGTCACCCACTGCACAGAAAGAGCGAGAGAAAGCCCGATGGCTATCCTTGACGCTATTCGGACGCCGCGCTCGAGTAGCACGCAGAGAAGCACCGGAGGCCCGAATAGTTCAGCGAGACGGATGACGTTGGAACCGACCGGGGAAGAAATCAGTCCGGTCAAAACCACACCTGACGCATAAACCGCGGAGCTGAAACGTAGAGTCTTCCACTCTCGCGGTGCCAGTAGCGCCAGAACGATTCCGAAGAGGGTCGGCTTCCAAATATCGTCCATGGCCATGGGCATGACGCCGCTAAAAGGAAAGAGCAAGACTGCCGAAGCGACCACTGCGACAGGCGGTGCACAAACAGCGATAGCTCTTCCAATATCCCGGTTCAAGAGCCACCCTGCCCCGAGAACCAGGAGGAACAGCCCTGCGACGGGACTGGCCAGAGTTGCCAGGGCGCTGAACGCCGATGCCAGGACCAAGCGCCGGCTGGAACCTGCCAGGCTGAGACAGGACACCAGTGCCAGAGCCACGCCCAGTGCGAAAGTCGAGCGCCCCGATGCGACATTCGCCCAGAGAGACAGGACCGCCAGGAGCGCAGGCCACAGCGGACGACTTACTCCGCTGCGTACGAACACGCGCCCCACGAACCACGAGGCAATGATTCCCGCCCCCGCGGTGACGGTCCGCACACCAAGAAGAGCCATCAACTGCGGTGCAATGACACTGTAGTTGCCGACATGGATGCCCCCGTACCAGCCCAGGTTGTAGGGGGATCCGGGGTGTCGGGAGACGAAATCCGCCCATGATAATTGCGCGGCAAGATCACCGCCGCCTGTTGCCAGATAGGCGGCCCATACCGCATACAGCGGCAGGGCCAGCGCGGTAGCCGAAATCGGGACGTAGTGTTGGCGCCAGCGTGTACGCGCCCATGCGAATCTACCGGCGCCGGCATGAAAATTATCTACAGGTATTTGGACATCTACATCTACATCTACATCTACATCTGCATCTACAGGCAGTTGGACCGCCGAGGCGGAGGGAGGTATTGGCGACACTCCGCCAGCGTGCCCGGACCTCGTTGACCGGTTGCTGACCCAACCTGACCGGCCGATCAGGAAGGCGGGCCGGCGCTGTGCAAGGCTGCACCACATGCGCATCCTGGTGGTCGAAGACGAGGTGGACCTTGCCCACACCCTGCACACCGGTCTGATTGCCGAGGGCTACAGCGTCGACCTCGCCCATGACGGCCGGCACGGACTGTGGATGGCCCGGACCGGCGAATACGCCCTTGTCGTACTGGACTTGATGCTGCCCGGACTCAACGGCTACAAGGTCTGCGCCCAGCTGCGCCGGGAGGGCAACGCGACCCCCATCCTGGTACTCACCGCCAAGGACGGGGAGTGGGATCAGGCAGAGGCCCTGGACACGGGGGCCGATGACTACCTGGCCAAACCCTTCTCCTACATGGTGCTCGTCGCACGGCTGCGGGCCCTGGTCAGACGAGCCGCCACGGTCGCCCTGCCCGTCCTTGCCGTGGGCGACATCTCGTTGGATGTCGCCGGCCGGGTCTGCCGCCGGGCCGGGGCCCGGGTGGAACTCACACCCCGGGAGTTCGCCGTGCTGGAGCTGCTGGCCCGCCGCGCGGGCCAGGCGGTCTCCAAAACGGATCTGCTTTATCACGCGTGGCCCGACGAAGCCCAGGATCCCAACCTGGTGGAGGCGCGCGTCAGCGCCCTCCGTAAGAAGGTGGACACCGCGTTCCAGCGGCAGTCCCTGCAGACCGTACGGGGTACCGGCTACCGGCTGGTGGACGACCGTGAACGCGACTGAGCCGCGACGCCGCTGGTGGCCAACCGTAAATGCGACCGGGCCGCGACGCCGCTGGTGGCCGCGTTCGGTACGAGCCCGCACGGCCCTGGCCGCCGCCTCGGCCGCCGCCGTCATCCTGGCCGGCATCGGCTGGTGGGTACACCACGACGTCTACCGCGAGAGCACAGGGATCGCCCAAGGGCAGACGCAGAAACAGTTCTTGGCTCTCGTCGATCAGCTGGAGAAGGGTGCGGTTCCCGGTCGCCGAAGCACCGTGCCGTATGAGATCGTCGCGACCGGCCGACGCGCTGCCGTCGCCTACGGCGGAGGCATGGAGGAGTTCGATCCCGGCACCCGCCATGTGCTGCCCGCCCCACCGAAGGCCGAGTTGCCCGCCCCACCGGACGAGGGGCCGAACTGGGGCTATACGACCCGTCCCGTGCGCCTGCCGGCGCGCCCCGACTCCGCACCCGGGGACCGGTTCGGCAAGGACGGCGGAACCTACCAGGTCATGTACGACGATGTCAGGGCCGATGAACTGAGCAGCGACACAGTCGCCGCTCTGGGTGTCGCCGCCGACGCCCAGTTGCGGGTCTATGTGGTGGTGCTCCCGCACGCAGCCGAGGACATCGCCGGGACCATCACCGAGGCCACCGACCGCCTGCTGCTGCGGGCCGGACTCGTCAGCCTCGTACTGATCTCCGCCGCCGCCTACTTCACCGTCCGCATCGCGCTGCGGCCGGTCGAAGCCATCCGCGTCCTCACCGCCTCGGTGACCGCGAGCGACCCCCGCGAACGCGTCACCATCCCCGCCGCGGGACATGAGATCACCGCCCTGGCCACCACCCTCAACACCACCCTCCAACGCCTCGACGATGCCGCCGCCCAGCAACGCCGCTTCGTCGCGGACGCCGCCCACGAACTACGCAGCCCCCTCACCACACTGCTGGCCAGCATGGAAGTCGCACTCGCCTACCCGGAACGCACCGACTGGCCCGCCGCGGCCACCACCGCCGCACGACAGACCCGCCGCCTCCAGGCTCTCGCCGAAGACCTGCTGCTCCTCGCCCGCCTCGACACCCGCACCCCCATAGCCGGCCCCGAAACCGTCGACCTGACAGCCCTCGCCTCCCGGTTGGCCGAGCAATACCCCCTCACCGAACGGCCGTTGACCCTCACCTGCGACAGCACCGCCCCCGCACACGTACAAGGAAACCCCGACGAATACGAACGGCTGCTGCGCAACCTCATCGACAACGCCGCCCGCCACGCCGCACACCGCATCCAGATCACCGTCCGGAACCAGGACGCCTGGGTCGTCCTCACGGTCCACGACGACGGACCGGGTGTGCCCACCGAGGACGCCGAGCGCATCTTCGAACGCTTCGTCCGGCTCGACGACGCCCGCTCCCGCGACCACGGCGGCACCGGCCTGGGCCTCGCCATCGCCCGCGACCTGGCCCACCGCCACCGAGGCACCCTCACCCTCACCCCCCGGACCCTCGGAGCATGTTTCCAGCTACGCCTTCCCCAAGCCCCCACCTCAGCCGGCAAATGACGCGCTTCACCGCGGCCGCACCGGCCACCCGATGAGAGGCCGCTGGCCGGCCCAGCACAAACGGCACGGGCCCATGGCCCTATCCGCGCCGCGCCTCTGCCATCGGGCAGGGCGTTGCTCGAGATGGTCTGTTTCAGGATGCCTTTTGGCCGGCGGGCTTCTCGATCCCGGTGGTCACCCGTGCCCCTCGGAAGAGCACCGGGAGCCACAGGAGACATGCCAGCAGGGGGACCGCGGCGTAGGTGGCCATGCCCACACCGGAGCCCAGCCCGTCCATGAGCGCGCCGAGGACGAGATAGCCGATGCCGATGAGCGCCGACTCCACGAATGCGATCATCGACAGCAGGCTCGCCCGGTGGCGCGACGGCACGGCCTCGTTGAACACGTTGTCCACGATCACGGCGGTGATCTCGGGAATCCCGACCAGGGCCAGGAACGCGGCGATGGTGACCCAGACAAGGCCGAGGCCGCTCAGGCCGAGTGCCGCGGCGAGCGTCAGGAGGGACACCGGGACGATGACCCGATACCCGATGCGCCGGTCCGCGCGGTCCGACAGCAGCGGAGTGAGCCCGCCGGCGAAGAATCCCGCCGATATGACCACGCTGACCAATGCGGTGCCCGCTCCCTGATCGGAGAGGGTCTTCTGCGCGAAGATGATGTACGGCGTCAACGTCGCGTGCATCAATCCGGACACCACGACAAGCGTCACGAGCGCCGGCGTGGCGACCCGAAGCATCGCCCGCCACGCTGTGGCGTCGCCGTGCTCCTCGGCTCCGTCCTGCTCGTCCACCGCGTCCGCGCCGCGGATCTCGGGCACCCGTGACATCAGCACCACCACGGCCAGGGCGAGGCACGCCGCCGAACCGGCGTAGACGACTCCCCAGGAGATCTGCTGCAGTTGGCCGCCGAGAACGATGGCGGCTCCCGAGGTGACCGTCCC
Organism: Streptomyces endocoffeicus; assembly: GCF_016741935.1. Taxonomy (GTDB): domain Bacteria; phylum Actinomycetota; class Actinomycetes; order Streptomycetales; family Streptomycetaceae; genus Streptomyces; species Streptomyces endocoffeicus. The sequence goes on from NZ_JAERRG010000046.1 coordinate 35,941, forward strand.
GAGCATGGTGAACCGGGACTTGATCCTGACGTAGTCGGCCGTTGCACCACGACGCACGAGCAGGTCGTACAGCAGGGCGGTGTCCGAGCCGGACACACATGCCATGCCCACGCCCTGCCCGATGAACAGCGCCAGGAACACCCAGTAGTTGGAGAACGTCCCCTGGCCGAGCAGACATCCAGCTATCAGCAGCTGGCCGATCACGATGCCGGCACGCCTGCCGATGCGGTCGGCGATGACTCCCGTCGGCAACTCCGCAAGTCCGCTGACCAGGTAGAGCAGTGTCTGCAGTAGGGCCACTTGCCCGGCGGAGAAGCCTCGCTGCTGAAGGAAGAGGACGAATACGCCGCGCTGGAACAGCGTGTTGGCGAGCACGGCGTAGATGTAGAACGGGCGCGTGACACTGCGTGCCGCATGGTCGACCGCAGCCGACCGGCCAAGGGCCTCCGTGGTGCCGGTCACGCTGTGGGCTCCCTGGTGACTCCGGTGATCATTGGTGTTGGGCCTCCGCCGCCGACCGGAACCTCCAGTCCATAGTTCGCGCAGGATATGGGGCCGGCCATCCGCTCGTCGAGGACGAACCGGGCATCGCCGAGGCGCGCTTCGGCCGCCTGGTGACCCGGGCACCGCCGCAACCGAAACGCGCAGGTTTATTAAAGTAGCCACCGGGCGAGGACCGGAGATATTCGGGCGGCGAACTCCGCGTGCAGCATATCTCCGTGGCCGCATGGGACATCGAGGCGTTCGAGACTGCCGGTGATATGGGGTTGCCAGTTGTTCACGACCTCTGCTTCCACGGTGTGTGCGGCGGTGAACAGCATGATGTCACCCTGGAAGATGCCGGGGGTGTGATCTTCGAGGATTCGTATGTGGTCGAGGAAGATCTGCCCGACTTTGCGGAGTGTCTCCTCCGAAAGGCCGGCGAGAGGGCTGCCGTCCGTGCGGGCGAGGCGAATGTACTCTCCCATCGTGAGCGGACCGTCGGCGTCGAACGTCCCACCGTGACCGAGGGAGACGAGAAGCTGAGCGAGGTGGTCGTCGGGAATGTCCGCGGGGACCGTGGCCTTTTCGACCGGGTAGCCGTCAAGCAGGGCCAGCAGGGCTACGCTCTCGCCCAGTTCCTGGAGGTGCACGGCCATCGCGTGGGCGGCGAGGGCGCCGAATGACCACCCGAGGAGCTGGTAGGGACCGGTGGGTTGGACGGCGCGGATCTGCTTGACGTAGTCCACGGCCATTTCGGCGACACTGTCCGGAGTCTGCCTGTCGTCGGTGAGACCGCGAGCCTGAAGCGCGTAGACAGGCTGGTCGGTTTCGAGGCCGTCCAGGAGGGTTGAGTAGACGGAACCTATGCCTGCGCCGGGGTGAACGCAGAAAAGCGGAGTGCGTCCACCTCCGACGTTCAGAGGGATGACATCTCGAATGGACTCACCACCGCCAGGGCGGTTCAGACGCTTTGCGAGCGTGGCGACTGTGGATGCGGCGAAGAGATCACCGATGCCAAGACTGACCGTAAGGGTGCTGTTGATACGAGCGATCAGTTGTGCGGCGAGGAGTGAATGCCCTCCTGCGTCGAAGAAGTCGTCGTTGACACCGATGGCGGGAACCTCAAGGACTTCGCTGAACAATGCACACAGGAGTTCCTCTGCCGCACTGCGGGGAGCGCCGCTCGCAGCAACGGTAGGATCGGGTTCGGGAAGGGCCTCGCGATCCAGTTTGCCGTTCTCCGTGACAGGCAGCCGATCCAGGACGACGTAGGCGGCAGGCACCATATAGTGCGGCAAGACCTCGGAGAGCCGGGATCGCAAGGCGGTCGGATTCACTTCGCCTTCTGCCGCCACAACGTATCCGGCCAACCGGTCCCCGCGATGAACGGCGGCGGCAGCCGCGACGACCCCGGGCTGCGCGGTCATCGCGGCCTCGATCTCGCCCAGTTCGATGCGATATCCACGTACCTTCACCTGACTGTCCGCACGGCTGACGAAGTCGACCATGCCGTCGGGACGTCGACGTACCAGGTCTCCGGTGTAGTAGATCCGCGCGCCGGGCGGGCCGAAGGGATCGGCCACGAAGCGGGTCGCTGTGACGTCCGGCATGCCGAGGTAGCCACGGGTGAGCAGGCCTGAAGGGTGCCTTTATTGCCGTACGTTGGTTGACCTGGGGCGCGGCATCTGCAAACCGCCTTGCGCCGCCGTCGGCCGGTCACCCCGGGAACGCCGCTGAACTGGCACCGCCGCCCGATCCGTTGGCTCGGCGCGTCCATGTCCTGGGTGTCACCGCCCGCCCGCTGAAGTCGGCGTAGCACCAGCCGCGGCCGCAGCACCGGCCAGCGGCAACATGTTGCTCGCCGGTGCACCGTAAATCCCGCAGGCCGACGTCCCCGCAGCTATGCCGCCCGCTGGCGGTACTGTGACGGGGAACAGCCCACATTCTTACGGAAGACTCGGGCGAAGTTCGCCGGATTCGGAAAGCCGCAGCGCCTACCGACCTGAGATACTGGTTCGTTGCCGTCTGAGGCAAGGAGCTGTCGGGCGGCTTGTATGCGTAATTCGGTCAGATAGCGTAAAGAAGTCTTCCCTGTTGCGGCGGAAAACTGCCGTATGAAATGATATCTACTCAGCATAACTATCTCCGCAAGTCGAGCCAGCGTGATATCGGAATTCATGTGTTCATTCATGTACGCAGTCACCGTCCTCAACTGCTCCGGCGTCAAGCCTCCCCTCCGCTGCGTCACATCAGATTGCGGATGGACGAGATGCATGGCCAAGTAACGGGCCGCGCTGATCAGATAATTGACGCTGGCTCCAGCGGCGAGAGCACTCAGCAGTAACGGTGCCATCGATGCGACATGCGGATCGAAAGCACGCAGTGTGTGCAGTTCCATGGGGTCACCTACACCGGATTTAACGGGTTGCATGTCGAAAGCGTGCCGAAGAACCTGAGTCGAAAGACGGATGCAGGCGACTTCGAACGTGGTACGCCTTGCAGGTGAGTGCCCAAGCCGGACAGGGTTGCGGGGCGCGATGAGGGAGATCTCACCGGGCACGAGGCTGACCGTTCGCCGTCCGTACGCGTCCTGGCCCTCGATCTGGCACGAACCGCGCAGGGGTACGACGATGACGAACCACTCGTCCGGGCATTGCAGGCGCCAGGTTTCCTGCTCCACGCCAAACAAACGTTTCTCCGCCTCCAGTGGATTATTTAACAGTCCATTCTGCAACTCAAACACAGGATATTCCCCTTGCGAACTGGTGCTTGATATCGGCGAGGCGTCATCGCTGGCAGGTAACGCAGTTCACGTGTGACGATCATTGTTAATGGAGTGGCGCGGTCTGCTGGGTTGTGGATTTGGCCGTGCCTGCCGGCGCATCATGGCTGATCCCGCCTGCCCATGATTAACGGTCAGGTCCTCGACGAACCGCGGCATCGACACCAGCGCCTATCGAGCCGGTGACCAGGCAGGCTTGGCCCGCACCGGAAAAAGCTCCTGTGCACTCGCATTGCAGGAGCGAGGAGATCCCTGGCAATCAGAATCTACGAACCGTAAAGATTCAGAAGGGCGACGTTATCCGGCTTCCGTACGCACTTATGGATTCCCGCCGACCCTGTGGAACTTCGTCGGCGGCGCACTGGAGACTACCGAAATGTGAAGCGTCATACCACGCAACGGGCAATCAGGCCACATGGCCGACGCCCCACCGGAAGCGGCCGAAGCCGACGAGGCCGCCGCCGTGTTGGCCGACGGGACCGCCGTGGGGGCGACGGTACCTAACGCGATGTTACGAAGCATGTACATCCCTCACACTCGGAGCATAAGCCGTTGGGGGTGTACACGGACGCGAGTAGCCCTCGGTTCATAGGGCAGGCAAATTTTCGTTCGGCCATACGACCCCGCCCGAACCAACGCGGTGCCAGGTGGCCCTCGTGCGCGGCGCGTTGCCGGTCCGTACAAGGAGCAGAAGGTGCCGCAGTCTGTCTAGGGGGAGGTGGTGGAGCGGGCCGGCGAGGACGGCGCGATCACTGTCGGTGAAGGTCGGCTTGCCGACCTCACGCTGAAGGACCATCGGCCCCCGCGGGCCTGCTGGCCGTTCCCGCCGCCGGCCCCGCACACTCCATGGATCCGTCGTAGGCAACCGTTGCCGACGCGCCATCGGGTGCCGGGGAGGCAGGCTGGGTGCGTCGAACGCACGATGGCCCTGCACCCTCATCTGCTACCGGCGACTCGCTCCATGAGATGTCCTCTTAGACTGTGTAGTACACCTTAGTGATTCTTCTAAATCGTTCGAATTAGGATCGTCGCATCGCTTACGGCCCGAGAAACCTGCCTGATCGCCTCGCGTGGGCTCTACTGTGCAGTGCATGGCACCTCCCTCGTTGAGTGCCGGACGGCTGGTCGCCGTCCGGCGGCTCTGATCCTCGCTGGTATGACTGGAATCTTATGGGCTGTCCCGGAACGTCCTGTTCTTAGAGGGGTGCGGTGTCTGCTGGATGTCATGGGCGCCGATCTTTTCGACCGTTTACAACGTTGTCAGGACTGGGTGTGTATGGACCAGACGGGTGAATCCCAGGAATATCCGTTATCTCCATGCTTGTACTTCGATAGGGGGCTCGTGTGACGCTCGAAAGGTGGCAGGACCGGCGGCTCCGTGCGATGCCAAAACCCAGGACCGATGTGCGGTTCAATGTTCTTGGCCCGCTTCAGGTGGTCAGTGACGGCGCCATGCTGCCGATGGGTGGTCCCAAGAAACGCGCGGTTCTGGGATACCTGCTGGTGCACGCGAACAACGTGGTCGCCACCAGTCAGATGATCAAGGTGATCTGGCCTCAGGGAGCCCCCTCGACCGCGCGCAAGATGCTCCAGAACACCGTGTCGTGGATCCGCGGCCTGCTCGCCGAGCACGACCTGGCCCCGTCCTGCGCGCTGTTGACCCACTCACCCGGCTACCTCCTGCGGGTCGACGAGAGCATGGTCGACCTGCTTCGTTTCGAACGGCTGGCCCGGGTCGGCCGCGAGGCGCTGGCCGACGGCCGGCGCGCCGAGGCCACCCGGGCCCTGCGCGAGGCGCTCGACCTGTGGCGGGGTACGGCACTGGAGGACCTGACCGACACCGGTATCACCTGGCCCCGGCTGACCGCCCTCCAGGAGGGGCGGCTGACCACCTTGGAGGACTACCTGGAGGCGGAGATCGCCGCCGGGCGGCATCACCAACACGTCGCGGAACTCGACGAGTTGGTCACCGCGGAGCCGCACCGGGAGCGTGCCTGCCGGCTGTTGATGGTCGCGCTGTACCGCTGCGGCAGGCAGGTCGACGCGCTGCGCGCCTACCAGCGGACCCGCAAGGCCCTGATGGACGACCTCGCTCTGGAACCCACCCGGGAGCTGCGCGAGCTGGAGACCCGCATCCTCGCCCACGACGTGTCCCTGCGCCCGGTCGTCGAAACCGAGCTGCGGCTGACCCTCTCCGGCGCCGCGCACGTCCGTCCGGCACCGGCGGTCGAGACCGTCCCGGACGGGGTGCCGGCCGCCCGCCGGGCCGGGGTCGAACCGGTCGCGCCGTCCCCCAGGCCGGCCGCCTCGACCGGGGAGCGCAAGCTCGTCTCCATCCTCACCACGTCGTTCGATCTCGGCCAGGGGGTGGACCCGGAGGACGTGGACGACCTGCTCGCCGACCTGGCCGCCGCGGTCCGCGCCGAGGCGGAGCTCGCCGGGGGCACCGTCGTGTGCTGTACCGGCTCCGCGGTCCAGGCGGTGTTCGGCGTTCCGCGCACCGGTGAACAGGACATGCTGGCCGCGGTCCGTACCGCGCTGGTGGTGCGCGACCGGTTCGCCGCCCGGGAGGGCGCCGGCTGCCCGTCGGCCACCGTGCGCCTGTCGGTCAACACCGAGGAGATCCTGATCAAGACGCACGGCGCGGCGCCGGAGGTGGTGAGCCCGGCGATCGACACCTGTCTGCGCCAGGTCTGGTCGCTGCCGCCGGACACGGTGTGGATCTGCGAGGCGACCCGGCGCAGCGGGGGCTCCGACCTCATCCACGACCCCGCCCCGTACCCCTCGCCCGCCGGCCCGCCGCTGTGGCACGCGACCGGGCTGCGCGGCGACCCGCCGTACCCCGTCGACATCCCGCGGCCGCCGCTGGTCGACCGGGACCACGATCTGATGATCCTCCAGGAGCACCTCGACCTGGTGGTGCGGCGTGGGCGCGGGCGGATCCTGACCCTGGTCGGCGAGGCGGGCATGGGCAAGAGCCGTCTGGTGCTGGAACTCGCCCGGCTGATCCGGCGCGACCCCGACCGGGCCCGGGTACTGCGGACCGGTACGGTGCACGGCCTGCGGACCGCCACCGCCGACCCGCTCGCCGCCCTGGTCGCCTCCTGGGCCGGGCTGTCCCACGGCTGCACGCCTGAGGAGGCCGAGGCCAAGGTGACCGCCGCGGTGGGCGGACTGCTCGGCGAGGACTCGGCGGCCCGGTCGCTGACCCGCGACCTGCTCCCGCTGTTCGCCCCGGGCGGCCGGGTGCGCGGCGGGCCGGACGCCGGCGAGGTGCACGCCGCCGTGGTCGACCTGCTCACCGGGATCGCCGGGGAAGTCCCGGTGGTGCTGGTGGTGGAGGACCTGCACGCGGCCGACGACGACCTGTTGCGGTTCCTCGGCCTGCTCGCCGGGCGGGTGGCCGCCATCCCACTGCTGCTGATCTCCACGGCCCGGCCGCAGCTCGCCGGCCGCCGCGTGTGTTCCCGGGCATCCACCACGATGACACTGGACCGGCTGACCGACGCCGCGGTCCGGGAGCTGTGGGGGTCGGTGCTGCGGCGCGAGGAAGACGGTGACGGCACCGGTCTGACCCCGGAGTTGTTCGACCGGATCGGCGGCAACCCCATGTACGCCATCGAGTTCGCCCGGCAGCGGCTGCACGAGCCGGACGGCGCCCCGGAGGGCCGGCTGCCGGCCCGGATCTACCGGGTGGTCGCCGCGACGCTCGACCGCCTGGGGCCCGAGGAGAAGGAGGTCCTGAAGGAGGCCACCCTGGTGTCCGGGCCCATCGTGCCGGACACCGTGGCCGCGCTGGGCTGCCGCACCGTGGAGGTGGTGCGGGGCTGCCTGGACGAGCTGACCCGGCGGCACCTGCTGGTGCACGAACTCGACGGCAGGGGCTACACCTTCGCGCATCCGGTGATCCGGGACGTGGCGCACGCCCAGTTGCCCAAGGCCACCCGGTCCGGTGCTGACCGCCGGGCCGGGGCGCTCCGGGTCGGCTGACGGCGGCGTTGCCGGTGCCGGCCGCGCGGTGACGGCGGGGGCGGTCCCCGGGGCCGCCCCCGCCATCACCGCGCGGTCGGCGGCGTACCCGTGGGCCCACCGACGGGTGGGCCCGGCCGACCGGGCGGCGGCATTTCAGTCGGTGAGCACCTTGACCGGGTCGCAGGATGCCCAGCACTCGGTGATCAGACCGTTCTCCACCTTGAGGATCTCGGTCAGGATCCGGGTGAACGTGGCGCCCTCCGGCCCGAGTTCGCCCGCGCCCGGACCCAGCTTGCCGATCACGCTCCAGTGCGTGGTGATGTACTCGTCCGTGATGATCGGCCCGACCAGGGTGGTGAACTTCGCCTCCTGGAAGACCGCGTTCACCGCGATCACCCACCGGCGGACCGACTGCGCGTCGTTGATCGCGTCGAGGTCGCGGTCGGCCTCCAGGCACAGCTTGAACCCGGGCGCGATGATCTCGTCGGTCAGGTCCAGCTGGTTGTACCAGAGGTTCGTCCACTTCTCCCACAGGGACAGGTGTGTGGCGGTCATACGGGTCCTCCCGAGAGTGATCGTTGAGGCGTCGCGGACAGCAGACCGCGACGCAGGTCGCCCACCAGCTCCGCCGCCGAGACACGGTCAGCGGCGGATCCGAAGACGTAGAAGTCCGGCCGCACCAGCAGCGCGACCGCCGAGGACTCGGCCAGGAACGGCAGATACACCCCGTCGTCGTCGGCCACCTCGCCCTCGCCCACCGGTGCCCCGGCCGGCACCACCCGCACCAGGCGGGTCCCGACGCCGGCCAGGAACTCCCGGTCGGCGTCGTCCAGCAGCGCCGCCGGGTCCTGGCCGGTCAGGAACACGAAGCCGCGCCCGGCCACGTCGTCGAAGCGTCCCGTGCCGGCGGTGCCGGTCACCCGGCCCTGCGGCATGTACGCGCCCGCGCCGGGGCCCGCCCCGGACAGCAGCCCCTCCTTCAGCGGCACCCCGCTGAGCTGCGGCGGCTCCTCGGCCTCCGGATCGGCCGCCCGGGCCAGCAGCATGGTGTCGCGCACCGCGGCGGCGGCCGGGTCCAGTTCGCACACCATCTTGCCCAGCTCGATCGCGTAGCCGATGAAGTGCCGTAGGTGGCCGGTGCGTTCGACCGCATAGCTGTCCAGCAGCGCCGGGTCGCCGCGGCCGCGCAGCACCAGGTCCAGCTTCCAGGTCAGGTTGGCCGCGTCCCGGATACCGGCGCACATGCCCTGGCCGGCGAACGGAGGCATCAGATGCGCGGCGTCCCCGGCCAGCAGGATCCGGCCGCGCCGCCACTGGTCCACCCACTGCGCGCTGAAGGTGTACACCGAGTGCCGGTGCATGGTGGCGTTGTCGGGGGTTATGCCGTGCGGTTCCAGCAGCCGCCAGGCGGTCTCCGGCCGGTTCAGCTCCTCGATGCTCTCGCCCGGCAGCCGCATGAATTCCCAACGACGGTGTTCCAAGCCGCCGGAGACCACCGTGGTCGGCCGGGCCGGGTCGCAGATCTGGAGGTTGTTCGGCCGGAACTCGCGCGGCTCGTTCAGCACCAGGTCACAGAGCAGCCAGTCGTAGAAGAACCCCAGGCCGGTCACCGTGGACCCGATGGCACGGCGCACCGCGCTGTTCGCGCCGTCGCAGCCCACCACCCAGGAGGCGGTGAGACGGCGCCCGCCCGCGGTGACCTCCACATGGTCGTCCCGCTCGACGCAGCCGGTCACCTCCACACCGCGCAGCAGCCGCAGGTTCGGCAGCCGCTCGGCCCTTTCCCGCAGCACCCGCTCCAGCGCCGGCTGGTGGAAGACCACCGACCTCGGCCAGCCGGCCGACCCGGGCGGGTCGCCGGCCAGCTCCAGGCGCATCAGCACCTGGCCATCGGCGGTGTGGAACTCGTAGTCGACCGCCGGGTCCCCGACCTCGTGCAGCCGGTCCCCGATCCCGGCGGCCGCCAGGTACCGCGCGGTCTCCCCGTCGAAGTGCACGGCCCGCGGGAAGGGGTACGGCCGCTCGTAGCGCTCCAGCACGGTCACCCGCCAGCCCTGCTGGGCCAGCAGCGTCGCGGTCAGCTGGCCGACCGGGCCCCAGCCGACCACCAGCACGTCACAGTCGGTGGTCACCGGAACGCCTCGATGTGGTCGGCGGCCCACTCCCGGTACGACCGCGGCGGCCGGCCCAGCACTTCGGCCACCGCGCCGTCGACCCCCACCAGGCTCTCGTCGGTGTTGCGCAGCATGGTCAGCATCGCGTCGGCGACCGCCGGCGGGTAGTGCAGCCGGTCCACCATCGCCGCCCGGGCCACCGCCTCCGGCAGCTCCTCGAACGCCACCGGCTCGCCGAGCAGGTCGGCGAGTACGGCCACCTGCTCGACGACCGTGATCACCTCGCCGCCGGTCAGCGTGTGCACGCGGGACCGGTGCGGGGCCGGATCCGCCAGCACCCGGGCGGCCACCTCGCCCACGTCCCGGGGGTCCACCGCCGAACTGCGGAAGTCCCCGCCGAAGGCCCGCACCACCCGCTCGGTGCGCACCGACGGCGCCCACGGCAGCGTGTTGGACATGAACGTGCCGCCGCGCAGCACCGTCCAATCCAGGCCGGAGCCCTGGACCACCGCCTCCGCCGCCAGGTTGAACTGCTTGATGGCGCTGTCCCGAGCGCTGCCGGCCCGGATCGAGGACAGCAGCGCCACCTGCCGCACGCCCGCGTCGCGCACCGCTTTCACGATCGGCCCGGCCTGCGGGATCCCGGGCAGCACCAGGAGCAGGAACGCCCGGTCCACCCCGTCCAGCGCGGGGCCCAGCGAGCCGGGGTCCGCCAAGTCACCGGTGACGACGTCCACCGCCTTGGCCCAGCGTCGGGCGCCCTCGGGGTTCCGGGTGAGCACCCGGACCTTCTCTCCACGCTCCAGCAGCCGGTCGACGACCTCGCCGCCCACGGCCCCGGTAGCACCGGTCACCAAGATCACGGGATACAGCCTCCTGTCAGAAGACGGCGTCGATCAGCTCGGACGCCTGCTCTACGGTCAACCTCGGGTCGCACAGCGACAGATAGCGCTCGGTCAGCGCGTTCTCCTCCTCGGGGCGGCCGACGCACTCGGTCACCCGCTCCGCGGCCACCTCCAGGTGCAGCCCGCCGACATGCCGGCCGGCCCGCTCCACCACCCGGCGGAATTCCCGGCTCTCCGCGATCAGGTCGGCCAGGTATCGGGTCTTCAGCCCGCCCGCCGCCCGCCGGGTGTTGCCGTGCATCGGATCGCTCAGCCACACCACCGGGTGGCCGGCCGACACCACCGCCCGCACCAGCGGCGGCAGCGCCTCCGCGACAGCGTCCCGGCCCATCCGGAAGATCAGGGTCAGCCGCCCCGGCACCCGGTCGGGGTCGAGCGCGGCACACAGCCGCAGCAGCGTGTCCGGGGCGGTCGACGGGCCGATCTTGCAGCCCACCGGGTTGCGCACCGAGGCCAGCAGAGCCACATGTGCGTGATCCAACTGCCGGGTGCGCTCGCCGATCCACGGGAAGTGCGTGGAGCCCAGCAGCGACCGGCCGGCCGCCGGGTCATGCCGCACCAGGCCGGCCTCGTAGTCCAGCACCAGCGCCTCGTGGCTGCTCCATGGCCCCAGCCGCCCGCCGTCCGCCGCCGCCAGGCGCCAGGCGCGCAGGTCCCGCAGGATCTCCGTGCTCGCGTGGTACGCCCAGACCATCCGCCGCGGATCGGGCCGCCGGGCGAGCTCCGAGGCCGTCTCCAGGTTGACCATGTGACCGCGGAAGACCGGCAGCGTCACCCCGTCGACCGTCTCGACCGGCGCCGACCGCGGCTTGGCGTACTGCCCGGCGATCCGCCCGATCCGCAGCACCGACTGGCCGGTCCGCGCCGCCATCCGGTCGGCCAGCGCCTCGAGCGCCGACACCTTCGCGGCGGTGTGCCCGGCGCCGGACTCATAGAAACTCTCCGCGCAGTCGCCGGCCTGCACCAGCCGGGCCTGGCCCCGCGCCACCTTCGCCAGGCCCCAGCCCAGGGTGGCCACCTCGGTGTGCGTCACCAGCGGCGCGGCGCCACGCAGCCGGCCGAGCGCGGCGGCGTGCGCGGGGTGCGCGTCCCACTCCGGCTGTTGCTCCGCCGGCAGCGACTCCCACACCGACGGCAGCGGCGCGCCCATCATGCGGACGTCGCGATGTCGTGGTGGAGCAGCGCGGGCAGATCCTCGCGGTGCTTCACACCCAGCTTCCGGTACACCTTCGTCAGGTGCTGCTCGACCGTGCTCTCGGTGACGAACAGCTTCCCCGCGATGGCTCGGTTGGTGTAGCCGGCCGAGGCCAGCGTCGCCACCCGCCGCTCGGCCCGGCTGAGGAAGGTCAGCGCGGTGTCCTCCAACGTGCCGGGGCCGTCCACCTCGTGCTCGGCCATGCCCGGGAACAGCTCCCGGCACAGCGGCTCGGCCTGGCAGCTGCGCGCCACGTGCCAGGCCCGGCGGGCCGTCTGCCGGGCCCGCCGTTGCTCGCCGGACGCGTGGTACGCGTGGCTGAGGTCGGCCAGCGCCCGCGCCAATTCGTAACGGTCCCCGGCGCCCTCCAGGATCTCCACCGCGTCCCCCAGCAGATCGGTGCGCTGCCGCTCGCTCCCGCACGCCGCCAGCAGCCGCAGCGCTTGGCCCCGGACCCGGCCGAAGTCGGTTCCCACCCAGGCCAGCTGTTCGTTCAGCAGCCGTCTGGCCTGCTCCCGGTTGCCCTGACGCAGCCAGGTCTCGGCCGCGCCGGTGCGCCACGGCACCAGGCCCGGGGTGTCCAGCGCCCAGGAGCGCATCAGCTCGCCGCAGGCGAAGAAGTCGGCCAGGGCGGCGGCGTGGTTGTCGCACACAAGGTGGTAGTGGCCACGCGCGTACAGGTAGTGCAGCCCGTACCGGCTCTCGAACATCGACGCCGGGACCGGAACCCGCAGGTATTCGGCGGCAATCGGCAACTGTCCGGTCCGGGAGGCGGCCAGGATCAGCGAGCTCAGCGGCAGGCCGGCGGCCGTGCCCCAGGCCGGTGCGGACACCTCCTCCAGCGCGGCCCGCGCCCGTTCGGTGGCCGTCGCCAGATCCCCGCGCCGGACCGCGATCTCCGCCGACACGGCGGCCAGCTCGGCCCGGGACATCGGCAGCCGCGCGGTCCACGGGTCCCGGCGCCATGCCTCGCACCAGCGGGCCGCCCGCTCGGTCCGGTCGGCGTACACCTCCGGCATCAGGCACAGCAGTGCGGACTCGCCGGTCCACACCGTGCCCCGCTGCACACTGGCCTTGTGCAGCAACTGCTCGGTCCGTTCGGTGGCCTCCTCGTACCGCCCGTGGATCAGCACATCCGCCAGCACCGCGGAGAACCGCTGCCACGGCTCGGACCGGTCCGCGGGCCCCTCGCCCGCCGGCCGGCCCCGCAGCACCGGCCGGCGCCGGCGCGCCGGCCGCGGGTGGGTGCACATCAGCCACAGCTCGAACGCGCGCAGCCGGGCACCGGTGCCGGCCGGGTCGTCGTCCGGCGCGGCCCGCAGCCGCTCGACGAGCGCGGTGGCCTCCTCGGGACGGCCCTGCCACAGCAGTTGCCGGCATACCTCGATGGTGTCGCCGGGCGTCAGCAGGCCGGCCCGGGCGTCCCCGGCCAGCTGTTCCAGGTGCCGGACCGCGGCGCGGGGGTCGGAGCGCCACTCCACCTGAGCCAGCCGGACGCGGATCGCGGCCCGCTCCCGGCCGTCCCCGGCACCGCGCAGCGCCTGCTCCAGGCAGTCCACGGCCACCGCGAACCGCTGCTCCAGCAGGTGGCTCTCGGCCGCGTCCCGCAGTACCCGGGTGGCCGGGATCCCGTCGGCGCCCTCGCCCGCGACGATGTGCGCGGCGACCGCGGTGGCCGGCTCGCCCCGTTCCTGTAACAGCCGGGCCGCGGCGCGGTGCAGCGCCACGCGCTGCTGCGGCGGCAGGTCGTCGAGCACCCCGGCCCGGCCGTTGGGGTGCGCGAAGTCCCCGTCGCTGAGCAGCCCGCCCGCCTCGAAGGCCCGGACCGTGTCGGCGACCACGTCCACGTTCACCCCGACCAGCCGGCTCAGCAACGCCTCCGAGGCGTACCCGCGCAACACCGCCAGGCCCCGGACCACGGCCAGCCCGGCCGGCCCGCCACGCCGCAGGCTGGTCAGCAGCGCCTGCCGATAGGAGCGGCCGGCCATGTTCCGGCCGGTCCGCCAGTCGTCCAACAGGGCGTGCAGCAGCAGCGGGTTGCCGCCGCTGGCGCTGAAGAACGCCGGCGCCAGCCGGTGCGTGGCCGACGGCCCGCAGCGCCGGCCGATCAGCTCGGCGGCGCCCCGCTGCGACAGTCGGCCGACCGGGATCAGGTCGCTGTGCGGGTACCGCAACAGCTCGGTCCTGGCCGCCGAGAAACCCGGGTGCGGGCCGATATCGCTGGCCAGCACCACCAGCACCGGGGCCGGCCCGATCCGCCGGGCCAGCCACAGCAGCCACAGCACCGACTCCGGGTCGGCGTGCTGCACGTCGTCCACCGTGATCAGCGCCGGCGAACGGTTCACCAGGGCGAGCAGTTCCACGCACAGCCCCTGCAGCACCTGGGCGGTCAGTCGCTCGGCCGCCCCGGTGTCGGGGGTGGACGCGAGCCTGTCGATCAGTTCCGCGGCCCGATCCCGGAACGCCGCCGGCAGCGCGGGCGCCAGGAACAGCTGGCTCACCACGCCCAGTGGGAGCGCCCGCTCGGCCGGCGAGCAGATCGCGTGCAGCCGGAGCAGCGCCCCGCCGGCCCCGGGCCCGCCGTCCACATGGCGTCCGTGCGCCGATGCTCCGTCCGCTGGTGCTCCGTCCGCTGCTGTGCCGTCGGTGGGCGTGTCCGTACCGGGTCCGTGCCCGTCGGCGCGACGCGGACACACTCCGTCGGCGGACCGGGCGAACGAATGCAGCAACTCCGTCTTCCCGGTCGCCGCCGCCCCCTCGATGAGGGCGATGCTCCCGGTCCCGGACGTGGCCTGACACAGCAGCGCGGTAAGTCGGGACAGTTGCTCGTCCCTCTCCACCAACCTGGTCAAAGGTTCCTCCTGCAATCGAGCATGTCCCCCGTGCTGACCGAGTCCTTACGGCGCCGCCGATGCTAGGCGGGACGCCGCCCCGTGCCCCAGTGACGGAATTCCATCGACCGTTCCATCGACCGTTCCACCGACCGGTCACCACCCGTCCGTCAGCCGACCGGCCGACCACCCGTCGGGCCAGGTCAGAGAGGGAAGATCGGCGTGTGGCGAAGGGCCCGGCCGCCACCGGCCGCCACCGGCCGACGGGCTTCGCCACACCCGGCTCAGTCCAGCTTCTCCAGCCAGCCCAGCAGCGCCTCCGCGGTGTCCGCCACCTCCTCGGTCAGCACCGTGAAGTGGTCGCCCGCCACCTCGATCAGGTCGTGCGGCAGCGGCCACGTCGCCTGCCAGCCGTCCTTTCCGGCCATCTCCGGTGTGGGGCGGCCGGCCCGCAGATACAGCGTCGGCGTGGTGACCGCGCACGGTGTCCAGTCGGCGAACATCCGCAGATAGGCACCCATCGCCAGCAGTGCGGCGTCGTCCGGCGCGCCCTCCTCCACCGCGGCTCGCGCGGGCAGCCCGAGCAGCCACTCCTGGGCGCGCGAATCGCCGTCCAGCGGGTAGGTGTCGATCAGTACCAGCCCCCGCGGCCCGCGGCCCAGTCGCTCCAGCTCGCTGGTGACGGCGTGCGCGACGGTGCCGCCCAGGGACCGGCCCACCAGCACGTACGGCTCGTCGCCGACGTGGCCGAGGACGGACCGCGCGTGCATCCCGACCAGCGTCCCGCGGTCCTCCGGCACGGCCTGACCGGTGCCGAAGCCGGGGTAGGGCAGCACCACGCTGTCCAGGACCCCGTCCAGCCGGCGGCCCAGCGCGTCGTACTCGTGCGGGGTGGCCGCCGGAGTCACCGCCGGCACGCAGACCACCCTCGGCCGCCGCGGACCGGTCGCCAGCGTCACCGGCCGCATGGCGTGCTCCGCGCTGTCCCGGTCCGAGAACGTCGGCACCGACCAGGACGCACCGACCAGCATCTGCGTCGCCGCCTCGATCCGGCCATCCCGGTACAGCCGCTCGTACAGCGTGGCAACCGTGTAGGTGGACGACTCCGGTGAACGCCCGGCCGCCAGCCGCGCCCCCACGTGGTCGGCGAGCGCGGTGGCCGTCGGGTGATCGAACACCACGGTCGCGGACAGCCGCAGCCCGGTGGCCGACGCCAGCCGGTTCCGCAGCTCGACCGCGGTCAGCGAGTCAATGCCGAACTCCCGGAATTCCCGTTCGGGGTCGACCGCGTCGGCGCCGGAGTGCCCCAGCACCTCGGCGACCTGCTCGCAGACCAGTTTCAGCGCCGACCCGGGGTCGACCGTGGGCGGCGCCGCGCTCGCGGCGTGCCGGGCGGTCGGCCGGGGCCGTCGGATCAGGCCCCGCAGCGCCGCCGGCACCGCCTCCAGCCGGCCCAGTGCTCCGACGTCAAGCTTCACCGGCGCCAGCACGGCGGCACCGGACCCGACCGCCGCGTCGAAGAGCGCCAGACCTTCGGCGTTCGACAGTGGCCGGAGCCCGTTGCGGGTCATCCGGTCGTGGTCGGCTTGGGTGAGGTGGCGGGTCATGCCGGTGGTGCGTTCCCAGGATCCCCAGGCGAGTGAGGTGCCGGGGAGACCGTGGTGGCGGCGGTGGGTGATCAGGGCGTCGAGGAAGGCGTTGGCGGCGGCGTAGTTGGCCTGTCCGGCGCTGCCGAGCGTGCCGGCCAGCGAGGAGAAGACGACGAAGAGGGTCAGGTCTTGGTCGCGGGTGAGTTCGTGGAGGTGCCAGGCGGCGTCGGCCTTGGGGGCGAAGGTGGTGGTCAGGGCGTTGGTGTCGAGGTGGTCGATGGTGGCGTCGGCGAGGGCTCCGGCGGTGTGGATGACGCCGGTGAGGGGGCCGGTCTCGTCGATAAGCGTGGCGAGGGCGGTGCGGTCGGTGAGGTCGCAGGAGATGGTGCGGACCCGGGCGCCGTGTTGTTGGAGTTCGGTGGTGAGTTCGGTGGCGCCGGGGGCGTTGGGTCCTTGGCGGCTGGTGAGGATGAGGTCGCGGACGCCGTGTTCGGCGACTAGGTGGCGGGCGACCAGCGAGCCCAGGCCGCCGGTGCCGCCGGTGATGAGTACGGGGCCCGTGGGGAGGTCGGGCCGCTTGTCGATGGATGCCCTGGTGTCCGTGGACAGGCGTGTGAGTCGGGGGAGGGTGATGGCGCCGTCGCGGATGCGGGCCTGGGGTTCGCCGGAGGCGATGAGGGTGGGGAGGATCTTTTGGGAGGTGGGGTGGTTGTCGGTGTCGATGAGGGTGATGCGGTTGGGGTGTTCGGTTTGGGCGGTGCGGAGCAGTCCCCAGACGGCTGCGCCGGCGAGGTCGTCGTGGGTGGCTTCGACGATGAGTGGGGTGGTGGTGTCCTGGGCCAGGTGGTGCTGGACGCGGGCCAGGGCCTCGGCGGTGATGCGGTGCACATCGGCCAGGACGTCGTCGCCCACCGTGGGGACCGTGTACCGCTCGAAGTCCACTGTGGTGGTGGGGGTGGTGGGGGTGTATGGGGACCAGCCGAGCGTGTACAGGTGGTCCGTTTCGGGTTGGGTGCGGCGGAGTTGGTCGGGGTCGAGTGGTCGGGCGGTGAGGGAGCCGATGGTGATGACGGGTTGGCCGGTGGTGTCGGTGGCCAGTAGGCGAGTGGCGCCGGTGTGGTCGGTGTCCAGTTGGACGCGCAGGTGGGTGGCGCCGGTGGCGTGGACGGTCACACCCGTCCAGGAGAACGGCAGTCGGATGCCGGATTCCTCGTCCCACGCGGCGGTCACGGCGGCCGGGTGCAGGGCCGCGTCGAGCAGCGCCGGGTGCAGGATGTGGCCTTTGGCAGGCCCGGCGGCTTCTGCGAGTTCGACCTCGGCGAAGAGGGTGTTGTCGCGTTGGTAGAGGGTGCGGAGTCCTTGGAAGGCGGGGCCGTAGTGGAGTCCCGTGTCGGCGAGTTGTCGGTAGGCGTTGGTGAGGTCGATTTGGTGGGCGTCGGTGGGTGGCCAGGTGCCGGGTTCTGCCGTGGTGTGGGTTTCGCGGCTGAGGGTGCCGGTGGCGTGGGGGGTCCAGGTGCCGGTGGTGTCGCGGCTGTGGAGGGAGATGGGGCGGTGGCCGGTGTCGGCCTCGGGGCCCACGGTGATCTGGACCGGGGTGGGGCGGGTCAGCGCGAGGGGGGTATGGATGACCAACTCGTCCACGGTGGTGTGGTCGGTGTGCTCGGCGGCGTGCAGGGCCAGGTCCACCAGTGCGGCGCCGGGGACGATCACGGTGCCGTCTACCGCGTGGTCGGCGAGCCAGGGGTGGGTGCTGGTGGAGAGTCGGCCGGAGAGGATGAGTTCGCCGGTGTCGGCCATGGTGGTCACCGCGCCCAGCAGTGGGTGGTCCGTGGTGTCCAGGCCGGCCCCCTCCACCTCGGCGCTCCCGCCCGCGTCGTGCAGCCAGAAGTCCCGCCGCTGGAAGGGGTAGGTCGGCAGGTCCACCCGTCGGCCCTTCCCGATCACCGCGGCCCAGTCCACCGGGGTGCCTCCGAGGTGGAGTTCGCGCGCCGCGGTGAGCAGTGCTGTGATGTCGTGGTGGTCTCGTCGTAGCGTTCCGGTGACGGTCGCCTCCGGGTAGCTCTCCCGTATGCTCGTGGTGAGTACTGGATGCGGGCTGACCTCGATGAACACGTCAAAACCGGCGTCGGAAAGGTGGCCGACCGCGTCGTCGAACCAGACTGTCTGGCGTAGGTTTCGGTACCAGTAGTCGGCGTCCATCGATGCGGTGTCGATCCAGTCGCGTTCCACGGTGGAGAACAGCGGCACTCGTGAGGTCGTCGGCTGGATGTCGGTCAGGGTTCGGGCCAGCTCTTCCTGGATCCGTTCCACTTGTGCTGAGTGGGATGCGTAGTCCACCGCGACGCGTCGGGCGCGGTCTTCGGTGGCCAGCAGTTCTTCGAGCGCGGTGATCTGGCCGGATACCACTACTGCCTCCGGTCCGTTCACCACCGCGACCGACAGC
>NZ_JAERRG010000047.1 GCF_016741935.1 Streptomyces endocoffeicus
CGAGCAGGACCACGATCCCCGCGTCGATGCCGATCGGGAAGACGTTGGCGAATTTGCCGAAGCCTTTGTCGAGGGCGAGATCGCGCACTGCGGCGTAGGAACCGGCGAAGCCGATCCCGGCGATCACCACCGCCCCGGTGACGACCACCCCGGCCAGAACACGGTGGCCCCGAGTGAGCATCCCTGACGTCGTTTCCTTCCTTGTGGTCACCCTTGCGCCCTTTCTCAATCGGTCCTGTCACTCGAAGCGGGTATCAACAAGCGGTGTCGAACCTTGGTCAGTCTGGGGCGGAGCCCGCTGCCTCGAGGCTTGCGGAGAGTCTTTCTACATCGCCTCCGTGGACGGGGTGTTGGTGAGCAGGAGGCTGATCAGGTGTTCGGTTTCCGGTTCGAGGTCGAGGTCGAGGGCGCGGTTGGCCTGCTGGAGCGAGGTGATCGCGGTGTGGAGTCCGCCCCGGTTGCCCGCGGCGTGCTCGATGCGCATCCAGTCGCGGTAGAGCAGCTCTGCGGTGGGTTCGACGTCGATGCCGACGGCGATCGCGCGGCGGGCGGCGTCGAGGTCGAACAGCCCGCCGGCGGGATCGGAGCGGTAGGTGGCCAGGGTGTGGGCGACATCGACGATCCGGCTGATCATTTCCTGCTGTAGCGGTGCGGCCCAGGGCAGGTCCCGGCCGCCGAAGGGCCGGCCGCGGACCAGGCCGAGGGACTGCTCCAGGCAGCGCACGGCGGAGGCGGAGGATTCTGCGGCCAGGCCCTGCTCGGCGAGTTGTTGGAAGCGTGTCCAGTCACAGCGCACGGCGGGGGAGAGGTTGTATCCGTCGGACCCGCTGGTTCGACGGGGTACATACGGGTTGCCGTCGGGGTCGGTGCCGAGTTTGTTGCGTAGCCCGTACATGCGCGAGTTGAGGGTGCTGGAGGACCACGGGTTCATCGGGTCCATGGCCTCGCAGATCCCGGCAGCGTCCCGGTGAGGGCGGAAGTACAGCAGCACAGCCAGCTCGGTGAGTTTAGGGCCGTGCCCGGACGCGCCGACGCCGGTCACTTCGATCGGGCCCAGGACCCGGATCTCCGGTGCATGCAGATCACGCGCTGCTGGTGTCTCCGGCTCATCGTCCCCGCGGGAGTCCTCGGAGGAGCCCGTGCCGGCCGAGCTCTCAGGTTCTTGGGGGTCCGGGGCGTCCTGGGCGCCAGAACTCGCGGCGGCCGTGTCCGGGGTGTCGTCGCCATCTTGTTCCTCTGGACGATCCTGGGCGGGGACGGCGGGGGAGAGGAGCCGCAGTCCGGCCGGGTCGCTGGCGGCTCCGACCAGAGCGGGGAACGGCGCGTCCGGTGACTCCTCCTCCCCGGCACCGGCCTCTTCCTCGAGGGCCGGGCCTTCCCCGGGCGCGGGGAGGGGGCCGGACGCGGCCGGCTCGGTCGGCTCGGGCGGCACCTTCTTCCACACCCCGGTCGCGGGGCGCGCCGGTTGCTCGGCGACCGACAGGGTGGCCAGCAGCTGCTCGTAGGCGTCGCCGGAGACGGACTGCAGCCGCAGCCGCGCGCCGAGGACCTCCAGATCCTGGGCCCCGTCCGAGCGCGCGTCGAGGTGCACGGCGTCGGGGAAGAGCGGGCCGATGCCGCTCGCCGGGAGGACGGCTGCGACCTTCAGACCCCGGACCTTGTCCAGGGCGTCAGCCAGCTGCCATGCCTCGTCCTCGCTGATGCGGGCGGCGCAGATCAGCATCCATGGCAGCTGGGCGCCGAGTTCAGGGTCCTGGTGGGCTTCCAGGAGCCGCTCGCCCAGGTCGCGGATGGCCGCGGCGGCGTGGGGGAGATGCCGGATCCGGCTGGTGGGCAGCAGGCGGGGGAGTTCCCGGCCGAGGCCGATCAGGAGGATGTCGGCCTGGTCCGCCCACGGGCTCATCCCCGTCTCCAGTGCGAGCGCCGTGCAGACTGCGACCACCTGGGCCTGGTCCCCGTCGATCAGAACCGTACGGAGTTGGGGGAGGTTGGCCAGGTACAGGCTGCCGTCTTCCCCGGTGCCGAGGGTCGCCAGCCCCGGATAGGGCGCCGGGATCGTCCGGGCCTCGTCCGCATCCAGCAGATCAGTCTGCTCACCCAGGGTCCACCAGCCGCCGGCCCCGGCGGTGAACGGCGGCATGGCCTCGCCTGGCTCGTCCGGGAGGAGCTCGACCGTCCGCGCGGTGACGCGCGCGCCGCGCACGGCGGGCAGCGTGGCGGCGGTCTGGGTGGCGTGGTGGGCCAGCGTGCGCAGCGCGGTGTCGAGCAGTTCCGCGCTGACGGGGGTGGCGCTGGCGGTCAGGGCCTGCTCCAGGCGGCTGGAGTCATCCGGCATGGCGATGGTCTGGCCGGGCTTGCGGCGGCGCTGCTGGATCAGGCGCAGGAGGCCGATGCCGCCGACCAGGACGGCGGCCAGCAGCGCACCGATACCGGCGATGGCGCGGATCTGGATGCCGTCCGATGACGTGTCCGGCTCGGGTGCGGGCTGGTGTGGTGTGCCGGGATGCTGCTGTGGGGCGGTCGGCGCCGGTCGCGCCGACTCCTTGCCGCCACCTGCGCGGTCATGGTGCTGCGGCGGGGTCTGCCGTCGGGGAGTGGCCTCCGGACTGCGGGTCGGGTGGTCCGGCTTGGAGGGAGAACCAGACGGCTCGGTGCTGTCCTTGTCGTCGGAGGGGCGCTGCGGGGTGTCCGGTCGTGGGGCATGGTCGCTGTCGTGCGGGGGCAGGGTGAGGTGTTGTCCGGGGTAGATCTGGTCCGGGTCGGTGAGGGCGCGGCCGTCCGGCCCGGGGTGGTTCTTGTTCAGTTCGAAGATCTCGTCGTAGCGCGCCGGATCTCCGAGGGTGGTGTCGGCGATCGCGGAGAGCGTGTCGCCGGGTGCGACGGTCACCGAGCGGGACGGGGCGTGCTGCGGGCCGGCCGGATCGTCAGCGCTGCCGGTGTCCGGGAGCAGGAGCGTCCAGCCGGGCTGGAGGAAGGCGTCGGCGTCGAAGCGCGTGCCGTCGGCCATGGTGCGGCCCTGGTTGAGGGCGGCGATCTGCCTCCACCGTTCGCCGTCGCCGAGCTCGGTCTCCGCGATGCTCCACAGGCTCTCGGCCGGACGCGCGTCGCGCACGGTGTAGGTGTGCTGCTCGCTGCTGCGGTCCGCCACGGGGGCCGGAGCCTGGTGGTGATCGGCCGCCGTCGTCGGGCCGGGGGTGGGCTCGGCGGTAGGGGCTGCGACCGCGGGGGAGGGGGTGGCCAGCGCGGTGCTGGTGGGCAGCAGGACAAGGATGCTGCTGATCAGGGTGGCGGCGGCGTGACGGCTGATGTTCAGGCGGCGGGCACTTCGGGAGGGGCGGCCGCGGAGCTGAGCGGGGATCTCGGCGAGCACACACCATGCGAAGTGGGCCCAGGCGATCCATGCGATGGCGGCCAGAGCCAGGAGGAAAGCACCACCGGTGTCCTGGCGGTCCAGCAGGTGGGCCAGGTCGTCGTGTCCGCTGTCCCACAGGGCGGTGGTGACCTGCGCCAGCAGGACGGGCAGCCCGGCGACGGCCGCGGCCAGGACGAGGAGGCTGGCCAGGCCGCGCAGGACCGCCCGGCGAGGCGTCGTCGGCAGTGGGGGAGTGGGCATCACGGGCCTTCCTCGGGTGCGTCGACGCCGTAGAGGAGGGTGGCCTGCCCGTGGCCGGTCACCTCGAGGGAGCTGACGCCGGCCACGGCCAGGAACCGGGTGGCATAGGTGGTGTGGGTGGTTACGGTCAGGGTCTTGCCGTCGGGGGAGACGGTGACGCTGCCCGGGGTGCCGGTGGCGCGCAGGTAGGAGCGGGCCGCGGCCTGGGCGGCCTGTGGGTCGGCGACGATGGCGCGGCCGGGGATGGCCTGGGAGGGGTCGATCGCCTGCCCGCCGGCCCGGGCCGCCTCGGTGGCCAGAGCGTCGGCGCGTTCGACCGCCCTCACCTTGCCGCCGCCGTCGACCGCGATGCCGATGATGGCCAGCAGCGGCAGGACGCAGATGGCTACGTAGGCCGCCACACCACCCCGGTCTCCCACGGGGCGGCGGGCGCGGCAGAACGCGGCGAGGCTCAAGTTCAGGCGCATCTACGCTCCTTCGCGTGTCGGAAAAGCCATGGGTTCGGCAGTGGCTGCCGTCGCAGGCCGCGCTGTGGTGCCGGCCAAAAGGGGGACTTCATGGAGCAGTCGGCACGACCGCGCGCCATCACGGACAATGAGGCCATGACGCGCTGGTTCCGCAGCTACTGGGCCGAGGAAGAGATCTGGTTCTACTTCGAGGTCGCCGCCGACGGCTGGGTCGCTCGCCAGGTTGAGCTCCAAGGACCGCTCCAGGAGCCCATCGCTGCGGCTTCGTTGGCCGAATGGGAAGCCGCCCAGCAGGCCGGGACCCTGGGAGACTACGAAGCGACGTTCGGCGGCACGGCGGAGGTCCCTGTCCAGGAGTGGGAAGCACAACGAGCCGCAGGACCTCACCGCCGAGGAGTTTGAGACCGTCTGGCTCACGGCACGAGCCGTCTGCCGAGCAGGAGCTCGAGCACGCTCGGCGCACCGAGCGTGAGCCCGAGTACCCTCGCGCGCTCACTGCTCGGCACCCACACTTCGGTGTGTACTCCACGGCACTTCCACATTCGCGAACCCAAGAGCTCTTTGCCGGTACTGGTCGACGACCGAGGTGAAGGTCGAGGTCAGCGTGCGGGAGCCGGGGGCGGGCAGCAGCAGGTCGGTGAGATCGACGGTGCACCGCACGGTCACGGTGACGGAACCGGCCTGCCCCAGCGGCGCGTTGAGGCCGCTGGTGTCCACGGCCACGCTGGTGCTCGCGCAGGCGATCCCCTGATCGGCCAGAGATTCCTCGGCTGCGGCGGTGGCCGCGTGCTGTGCGGTGGCGGCAGACCGTGCGAGGGAGGCTTCGCGAGCGGCGTCCTCGGCCGCGGCGTCGATCTTCGAGCCCGACGTGGCCAGGCGGCCTCCGGCGATCGCCAGACACACAAACATGATCAGCAGTGGGGTGACGATGGCGGCCTGGACCGCTTCACTGCCCCGGTCATCGCCGAGCCGCTCACGCACCCTGTGTAGACGCGGCATCCTCTCAGCCTCCCGGCGTGGTGAAGCGTTCCACGGGCCCGGACGCGGACTGGGCGACCGGCAGGTCGGGTATGAGCGGCAGCAACGACGGCGCCGTGCCGTGGACCTGGACGCGGATCCGCTCGCCGGTGCTCCCGGAGGTCGACACCGTGGCCCCGCGGAGGCTGTCTCCGGCGGTGCGATCCAGCACCTGGCGGGCGCGGTCCGCCGCGTCGCTGGGCCTGGCCTGGTAGGTGCGGCCGGCGGCGACGCCGTCCCGTGCGGCGGCCAGAGCGATCTGACGGGCGTAGTACCACATGCTTGCCTGCACGACCGCGATCGTGAGCACGATGACGAACGGGAACACGATGGCCATCTGCACTGAGGCGTCGCCCCGGTCGCCGGACAGACGCCTTCTCCACGTCTGCCACACGCTCAAGATGGTGGCCGCCATCAGATGCCCGAGAGCTGCCCGTTGTACTTCGCGACTACCGCGGCGATGGTTCCGGCGATCGCGATGGCGCCGCCGATGGCGGCCACCCAGATGATGACCGTGGTGATGCTGATGTCCCCCCGGTCCGGGCGGCGCCTGGCCTCCTCAAGACCTTTGCCCCAGGCGGCGGCCAGTCCAACGGCGGTCTTCGCGGCGAGGTAACGCATGAGTTCCCCTCTGTGGTGATGTGCGTGGTCGGTCGTGCATGGGTGGTCAGGACGCGAGGATGCGGATGACGGCCGGGAAGGCGATCAGCAGCATGACCAGTACCGCCAGCAGGGCACCGGGGGCGGTCATTTTCTCGCTGTCGGCGTTGGCCTCGGCGGCCTGTGCCTCGAGGAGTTCGGTGCGCAGGCTCTGGGCGCGGGCTCGCAGACTGGCGTAGACGGCGGCCCCGTCATGGGCCGAGCGGCGCATGATCTCGGCGATGTCTTCCAGCACGGGCAGATCGAGTTCCTGGTGGAGGCCCTCCAGGGCCTCCCATGGGGGGACCCGGTCGACCCGGGCGCGCAGCAGGGCCTGCTGCAGGAGCTGGAAAGGCCACCCCTGTCCCACCGCGGCCGCGCGTTCCATGGCCTCGGTCGGGCCGGAACCGCCCGAGCGCTTGAGCGCCACCAGGTCCAGATAGGCGGTGAGCGCGTGGGCGAACTCCTCCCGGGCCCGCTTGGCCTGGTCGCGCACCGACAGATCCGGCACGATCCACAGCAGAGCGCCGACCGCCAGACCGGCCACGGCCGGCACATAGAACGGCACACCAACGCCCAGCAGGAGCCATGGAGCCGTCGCCACCGCGGGAGTCAGCAGCCCCAGAGCGGCCAGGGCGACCTTGGTCAGCACAAACTTCTCGGGGGACTGCCGGAGCAGCATGAGGTTCTTGGCCGGTATCCGCACTCCGGGCAGGCCGCCGAGGCGGTCGACCAGCCAGCGCCCCCACACCTCATCCCGGTCCACCGGCGCCTCGCCCGGCCCGGCAACTCCTGAGGGTGTGCGTTGCAGGGCGGCGGCCAGCGACGGCTGCGGGCGCAGCAGTTCCCGCACCAGCACGGCCAGGCCCGCGCCCACGGTGCATCCGGCCACGACGGCCAACGTCATGGTGCTCATGACACCTCCAGCGTGGTGGCGGCCGGGTCGGGCATGCCGCGGACACGGCTGCGTGGATCGGGGGCGAGGAAGCGGGGGATGGGGCGGTACTCGGCCAGCGACCGCATCCACGTCAGCACGGCGATGAACGCGGCGGTCACCGCGGCCAGGACCAGCTCGCCGAGCAGCGTGCCGTACGGGGCGGTGTAGCTGGTCACCAGGAAGCCCAGGCCGATTAGGCCGAGGGTGATGAAGGTCATCCAGCGCACCGTCTGCCGTGGCTTGGCCCGGTCCGCCTCGCTCTTGCGCCGCTTCCCGACCTCCTCACGGACGGTCTCGGTCAGGTCCTCCAGCGACTGCGCCAGCCCCGGACCGCGGTCGGAGACCGACAAGATGAGCGCGGCCACCAGCTTGTCCGCCGTGATATCGCCCAGCTCGTCAGCGAATTCCCGCAGCGCGTCCTCAGGGTTCCAGCCGACCTGGAGCCGGTCCGCCAGCGCCGCGACCGGCTCCTCCAGCACGGCCGGGGCGCCCTTTCGGCTGGCGATCAGGGCCTGTTGCAGCCCCCGGCCGACCCGCAGACCGTCCGCCAGCTGGCGCGCCCAATGGCTCAGCGCCTCCAGCTGGATGATGCGGGCCTGGGAGGACTTGGTGGGAGACAGCAGCCAGGGCACCCCGACGACGGCGAGCCCCGTCAGGACCCCGGCCATGAAGACCCCGGTCACCAGCCACACCGCCAGGCCGAGCACGATCCCGGCCCCCAGCAGGGTCTGGCGCCGCATCCGCGCTTCCGCCGGGTCCGGCTGGCCCGAGGTCCTGGCCCGCCACCGGGCCACCAGGCCCGGACGCTCCGGTTCGGTAGTGCCGACCAGCCCGGCGATGAGGGCCACCAGGCCGCCGACGACGGCCATCCCGCACACCACCATGATCAGCGTGGTCATGGCGTCGCCACCTTCAGCGCCAGCGGCTGCCCGGCCCAGCTGTCATACCCCTGGTTCAGCAGATGGTCCGGGAAGCCCACGCGGCGCAGGTCGTCGATGCAGGAGGGGTGCATCCGCGGGACCGCGCGGACTTCGCCGAACTCCTCACCGGGGGTGAAGATCGCGTTGGTGGCCGGGCGGCCGAACTCGCCGGTCCCTGCGACTTCCAGGACGTGGGTGGCGAACCGGTGCCGCTGCCCGCCGATCTTCGACTCGTCCAGCATCCGCACGAAAACGATGAAATCCAAACCATTGGCGGCCTGCCGGTACGCCAGCTGCTCGCTCATGTTGCCCTGCGCCAGCAGATACAGCTCCGCGATCCGGTCGAAGACCACGCCCGGCTGAGAGGCATGCAGGGTGCACAGATTGCCGCCCTGGCCGTTGGTCATCGCCTGCAGCATCGCCACGATCTCCGGGCCTCGGACCTCGCCGACCACGATCCGCGACAGCGACATCCGCAGCGCCCGGTACATCAGGTCCATCAGCGTGATCTCTCCGACCAGTCGCCCGTCCGGGCCGCGCTCGCCGTTGGACTCCCGTGCTTCCATCGCCACGACCTGCCGGTGGAAGCCGTTGGCGTGGGCGAACAGCTCGAATTCGGTCTCGATGGTCGCGAACCGCTCGTCCGGGTCGATCTCCTTGAGCATCGCCCGCATCAGCGACGTCTTCCCGGCTGCCTGGGGGCCGGCGATCAGCACGTTCTTCTCCGCTTTCACGCACGCTGAGAGGAAAGCTGCCAGCGTGTGGCTGACCATGCCCAGGCGCACCATGTCGCCGAGATCCGCGTCCTGCACCCGGTGCCGGCGGATGGTCACATAGGTCCGCGGGCTCACCTCCGTGACGGCCTGCAGCCGCGAACCGTCCGCCAGCCGCAGCGCCAGCATCGGACTGGCCGTGGTCAGGGTGCGCTCACTCTGTCCGTCGTCGGCACTGGCCAGCCGCCGCAGCAGCTCCAGGAGCTCCTCCTCGGAGTCGGCCACCGGCTCGGCCCGCTCCCGGCGTCCTCCCGCCAGGTCCAGCCACACCTCGTGGGGTCCGTTGACGAAGACGTTCTCCACCTGCGGGTTGTCCAGATGCTGCTGGAGGCGGCCCGCCCGGAACAGCTCATCGAACACCGCTCGGGCCAGCGCCGCGTCCTCCGCCGGCGTGGGGCTGATTCCGCGCTCGGCCGCGGCGGCGTCCGACCACTCCGCTACCGTCTCGTTGATCCAGTCCCGGGCCCGCTGCTCCACACTGGCCGCGCTCACTGACGGCGTGGTCTTGCGGAACGCGGTCACCTGCCGGGCGACGCGGTCCTTGACCGCGGCGACCGCCTGACGGTCCACCACCAGCGTCGGCACCGCCTGGCCCAGGACCTGGTGCTGCACCGCGCCATCGGTGGCCACACTCCGGCTCCGCGGGTAGCCCGCCGGGTCCCCGTCGCCGGTGGCCGTGTTCCACGGCCGTGTCACCCGCACAGTCGGGTCAGGATGCAGGGGCCTACCACGCACCGGCCCTCACCTCCCCTCCTCCGGGCACCGGCCCGCCGCGCGGCGCCAGACGTGCACGCCGCAGCGCAGCCCGCTGCCGCAACGGCGTCGTCGCCCCCTGCACCGCCCGCATCAGCTCGCTCCGCGCGAACCGGGACGGCTGCTCCGCCCCGTCCGACAGCACCCGGGCCAGCGACGGACTGTACGGCAACGTTGCCAGGACCGGTGTCTTGAGCAGCCGTTGCACTTCCCCCGGCGAATACGGGCCCTCATCCACCAGCAGCAGCCCGATCTCGCCGACCCGCTCCTGCAGCGCCTCGATCCGCATCTGCACCGACTGAACCGAGCGCATCGTGGAGCGCGCCACCATCACCAGCAGGTCCGCTCGCTGGGCCAGCACCCCGGACGGGCCGAACGCTCCATTGCGGCCGAGGTCGATGAGCACGTCATGCGGATACGTGGCGTGCCGCTCGATCCCGTCGATCAGATCAGCCAGCTGTTCCCAGGCCGGTGCCAGGGCCGCCGCCTGCGCGGGATCGGTGATCCCCGGCAGCAGCAGGCGTTCCCCCGCGGTCTGCGCCGCCTTGCCGTCCTCGGTCATGTCGACCAGCTGACGCCAGAACGCCTCGGTCATCTCGCCCTTGCGGGCGGCCACCGACAGGTTCTTCAGCCCGTACCGGTCCCCGAGCGACCCCTGCAACAGCCCGTACAGCACGCTGCCGCCGTCGGGATCACACTCGGCCAGCACCACCCGGCGTCCCGGCTCCAGCGGCCAGGACAGCAGCAGCCCCAGCGCCGTCGTCGTCACCCCGGGCGACCCGGCACCCCCGGCTATCGCGATGACCGGCATCAGGAACCACCATCGATCAGCAGCCGGATGTTCCCGGTCGACGCCCACGACGCCAGCATCGGCGCCTCGCCCTTCGCCGCGGCGACATCGACCACGCTCGCCCCGGTGCCGGGCGCGGGGTCGCCGACCTTCACCACGTGCGCCGAGATGGGATCGGCCTGCGTCTGGCCGCCCTGCTGGTCCTCACCGGGCACGCGCACGACCTGCACCCGCTGGCCCGGCGCCAGAGAACTGGCGGGCACCTGCTCCGGCTTCAGCCCCAGCGGCACCACCTGCTCACCGGCCTTCACCAGGGAATCCGCCGTCACCTGCCCACGGGAGAGTAGCGATCCGGGCGTCAGCTCCACAGCGGCCCGCTTGCCCACCACATCACCCCGGTTCGCGGCCTTCACCGCCTTCAGCACCGGATCGAGTGCGACCGACGCCTTCCCCAGATCCCGGTCCGTGACGACCTGGCCCACCGGGACATGCCGGACCACCGTCACCACCTCGGTGCGCTGCCCGCTCTCCATCAGCAGCACCGCACCACCCGCGCCCCCGCCCGTGATCAGCAGCACGGCCAGGGCGATCAGACCTGGTCTCCTGCGCCGAGCCGACACCCGCGGGGGAGCCACCGGCCCCCTCGGCTGCGCCGGCACCCCGGCGCCTTGAGCACTGCGCTCCTTGGTCTTGCTCACCGCTCCGTCCTTCCGACACCGGCGTCAGCCGAGAGCCTGCAGCTCTCCGACCGACACCTCGACCTGGGACTCCCGGATCTCCGTGAGCTCCCCTGACTGCCCGCCGCCGTTCCACTCCACCGCCCAGGTCGCGGTCGCGGTCACCGTGTACTTCTTGCCGGGCTCCGAGACGGAGGTCTGCGCGTAGGTGTGACCGCAGTCCGGCGAGGTCCGCTTGCCGTACGCCTTCCGGTACGGCGTGCCTGCCCCCGCGCAGGTCACGGTGGATCCGTCGCCCATCTGCCACCTGATGCTCGAGACCCTGGCGGTAGCGGTCACCGTCACCGCCCCGGCCGACGCCGACGCCGAGGTCGGCCCGTAGGTCGCCGGTGATTTCCCGGCGTGCATCCACACCGGCACACCCACCGTCCACCGCCCGGCCGCGTCCGGGGTGACAATGTCCGGCCCCTTCAGCAGCATCTTGTCCACGGCCTGCTGCGCCAGTTGGGCCGGATCCGGACCGGTGGCGGCCGGAGGCGTGGCAGACCAGAACGTTTGGCCGGGCAGCGGCACACCGGCGGTGACTGGGGAAGTAGCCGCGTCGAAGACACAGGCACGCTTGTAGACGGCGCCGTCGCCTGGATCGTGGCCTTCCCAGATCGCGCTTCCGGCCGGCGGTTGTGGGTCGAGCTTCTTCACCACACAGGACTGGAAGTTTGCCTTCTGATTCTTGCCGCCTTTGCGGGGTTTGGCGGGCCGGTCCTGAGATGCGTCGGACCCGGGCGAACCGGGGTCGGTCGCGCAGACACTCACCCAGGAGTGGGTCCCGCCACACAGACCGTTGCCTGCGGAATCCCCTGCGTGCGCTTCCGCCGGTAGTAGTGCAGCGGCGAGCAGAGCAGGAGCGGCGATGGAAGTCAGGCTCTTCAGCAGGTGCGCGCCTTGGAGGTGACTTTGAGCATCATCCACTGCTTCCCCCACTTCTCGGCTTCGATGGTGGTCGTATAACGCTTGAGCTGCCCCCTCGGAGGAGGCACTGTCTTTCCGGTTTTGCGGTTGACGCTGATCCATTTGGAGACATCAATGCAGTCGTTGATCGTCGCCTGAGGGACTTGCCGGTCCATGTCGATCCGCGTGACTTCCGGGTCGCTGGTCGGCTTGCCCCTGGTCACGACTCCGGCTTTCTGTAGGCTCAACACGTCGCCCTCAGCCCGTCCCAGAGCGTCGGCGCTGGCGTATTTGTCGAGGTCAGTGTCTTTGACGCTCGCTTTCGAGTACGCCTTGGCCTGTTCGCGCCAGTAGCTCCGGTATGCCGTAAGAACGTCGCGTTTGTCAGCAGCCTGTGGATCGGAGGGGGCCGACGACTTCGAGGACTCGGGGGTCGACTCGGTGGGTGTGGACAACTGCTTGGACCCATCCGACTCCTTGCTGTCGCCGCTGCAGGAGGTGACCGACAGCGCCACCCCGACCGCGATCGTCATCGCCCCGTACCGCGCCATCCGGGTCTTCCGGTCGTAGCGGGCAGTAGGTCGGGCGGATGAACGTGGAGCTGTCACAGGACCTCCTGGACGAGTGCGGATGATGGCCGACGGAGTCGGCAGATTCCCGGGCCGCGCGCTCTGGGACAAAATGCGGAGAAAGTCGTACAGAACATGCTGTTTTCCTTGATGGTGGTCATGAGCCGGTCAATCTGAAGGCCAGAGCTGGCGCCGTTACCGCTTGTACGCGAGGGCGGCGTGAATGCAGGAGTCGGCCTCCGCACCCGGCCGGGGGTCCTCGGATCTCCAGCGGTTGGTGGCCACGATGCCGGGGGTGAGGACGGCCAGGTCGGCTCCGTCGAGGAACCCGGCGATGGTCGCCTTGTCCCGGGGTGTGACGATCACCCCGCCCTCGGCATACATCCGCGTCAGGTGGTAGACGGGGCGTCGGTCGTCGTCGTAGTCGTAGGTGCCCTGGCTGAAGGTCACGTAGCTGCCGGAAGACAGCGCGCTGACCAGGCGTTTGATGATCCCGGCCGGGTCGGCCTCGTCCGGGACGAAAAGGAAGACCGAGGCCAGCAGCAGACCGACCGGCTCGTCGAAATCGATGAACTCCCGCACCACCGGGGCCTGCAGGATCCCATCGGGATCGCGGACGTCGGCGGTGAGGTGGCGGACCCGCTCATCCACCGCGAACGACGCCTCCTGGTTCGCGGTGATCACCGCGTCCTGGTCGACGTAGACCACCCGGCAGGCGGGATCGACCGTCTGCGCCACTTCGTGGACGTTGGGCGAGTGGGCGAGCCCGGAGCCGATATCGAGGAACTGCCGGATACCGTAACCGGCGAGCGTGCGCACCGCGCGCATGACGAACTTGCGCTGGTTGCGGGCGATGAGCCCCACGTTGGGCACACGCCGCTCTATTCGCTGGGCCAAAGTCAGGTCGCCGGGCCAGTCGTCTCTTTGGTCCCCCAGGAAGTGTGCGTATAACCGCGCCCCGTGCGCGGTGTCATCGGTCATGCTGCTCTCCAGTGGTCTTGGATCCGCTCGAGCAGGAGGCGGGTCTGCTCTCCGCGGCGGGTGGCCTTCTCGACGGTCTGGTCCAGGACCGCGGTGTAGTGCGTGACGGCTGAGGGTTTGTCCACGAAGTCGAGGCCGTCGAGCTGCTGGACGCAGACGATGTCCGGCAGCTCGCGATGGCGCAGGCGGTACACACAGCAGGTGCCGACTCGGGCCGCGGGCGAGGGGCCGGCGTCGAACGGCACCACGCGGAGGCCGACGCGCGGCCGGGTGGCCATCTCCAGCAGATGTGTGAGCTGGTCGGCCATGATGTCGGGGCTTCCGACCTGCCAGTGCAGTACCGGTTCGTCGATCACCGCCCACAGCAACGGCCCGGCGTCATCGTCCAGCACGGCCTGGCGGCGCTTGACGAGGTCGAGCCACCGGTCAGGATCGGGACCGGAGGCCAGGGCGCGGGCGTAATCCTCCGTCTGCAGCAGGGCGGGAACTTCCCACGGCGCGTAGGCCCTGATCCGCTTGGCAGCGCCCTCCAGCATGACGCAGTCCGCCATCGCCTCGGACAGGTTGTACTCGTCCCACCAGTTCCGGCCCGACGCCCTCTCCGCCAGCTCCACCAGCGCGCTGACTTCCCCCGCGTCAGCGCCGTAGAACGACAGCAGCTCCCGCAGATCCGGCGGCCGCGGTGGCCTGCCGAGCCCCTGCTCCATACGCCGGATGGTGGTGTGGTGCACCCCGAGCCGGCCGGCCGCCTGAGCGAAGCTACGGCCCGCCCGCTCCCGCAGCATCTGCAGGTGCTTGGCCAACACCCTGCGCAGTATCGCCGGACTCTCGGACACGTCACTCCCGCCTCTGCCTGTCGGCCTCGCACGTCGTGTCCACGCGCATCGAGATTTGCGAATCGCATTCCGCGATTCGGCTGTGACGCATGTGATGTTAGTGGTCACGCCGCTACGGAGGGCAAGCGACATACCGGCGGCCGCGCCTTTTCTTCGATCAACTGTGCGCACTTCAGGGCCATTTGGAATAGAATCGTCCTGTTACGGGAGTGGGTGAGGACTACAGGTCTGTCCACGCACAGCCCTCCGCCCGTGACTCCAGCCGCCACTGCTCCGGAGGACCGGCCAGCCGCGTCCAGACCGGCGCCCGGGGACCCTGCTCCATAAGGTCTGACAGCACCGCCGCACCGAGCGGCACTTTCACCGCCATCTGGGCGACCAGCGGATGCTCGGCGGCCATGGCCTGCAGATCCTCGATGCGGTGCTGATAGGTCACCGGACTGGCGTTGGTCAGGACGAACAGCAGCCGCGGAAACACCGGATACCAGCGTTGCCACCCAGGGGCGACCGTCTGCTGGGCAGCGGCCGAGCGCCGCCCGGCCACCGGCACCTGCGTGTGGGTGTAGAAGCGGGCATACCGGATCAGCTTGCTCGCGAGCTTGCCGCTGGTCGACGTCGCCCGATCGACTTCGACGAAGGCGCGCAGCTGAACCCGCGAGCCGTGAAGGGAGGCGGCGCCATAGTGCAGCAGCGCATCGGCTTGTAGCAGCTCGCCATCGGGCAGCTGGTGAACGGTCTCCGGAATCCAGTCCCACGGACCGTGCTCGTCGCCGCGGTTGCGTGCGTCTTGGACGAAGGCCAGATGGGTGTCGACTACCGCGCACGTGTGCGCGGCAACCAACGAGGCGACGGTCTTTCCCGTGGCCGGATACTTCGACCGGCCGCGCACCTCAGGCCAGTTCTCGGTGGCGCGTACACCCTCGCGCGTGAGGAACCATGCCCGCATCCGATGGGCCGAGGGCATGGTGATGTACTCGACCAGGTGCTCTCTGCGCAGCGTGTTGAGAATCCCCGCCAGCCGGGCCCGGGAGCTGGGCTGGAGCAGGCCCTGCAGCTGCCCGGTATTGACCACCCGGTGCTGGGCGAGCGCCGCCAGGGTGCGGTGGGCGAGCGTCTCTGGGAACCTCGCCGAGGTCTCGGCCGCCGGCTGTACGGGACTGGATACGGTCACTGATGCCTCCGAACGGGGGAAGCGGCCTCGGACGGGCCGGACGATTCGACAGCGGGAGTGCGCTCCGCATTGGTGAGGAAGGCGATGACGCGCTGCTGTTGTTGCTTGGCGATGGCGACCAACTCGCTCACCGGCCGGGCGGCCGCCCTGTCGTCGGCGGCCCGGTTGAGAGCTCCGACGCTTCTGGTTCGGGCGAGCCGGGGGAAGACCTCGGACAGCTCCGGTCCCCGAACCTGCAACGGCCCGACGCGACGGCCGTCGACGGTGAGACTCATGTAGTGGTGGTACCGGTCGAGCTCGGTGACCTCGACCGGGTCGACCTGATCCCCCCACTCATTGGTGATATGCCGGATCGCATCCAGCGACCCGGCCGTGGTGGACAGGGTGGAGGAGTTCTGCATCAAGGAGGCACGCACTTCGGGAGACAGCCGCTGGAGCAGCTGGGTCATGCCGTGCACCCGCACCTTGAACTTGCGCAGCTGCTCCAGGATTTCCGCGATGCTGCTGCCGGCGGCCCCGTCCAGGGAAATGAGCTCGTCCAGGTAGGCCCGGAACGGCACCCGATGACGTTCGTCCACATCACGCCGCGAGAGACCCGCGCGCAACAGGTCGCGCACGAGCAGCGCCACCAGCAGCCGGTCGGTCGGACCGTTGCCCGCCGGGCAGATCCACACGACCATCCTGGCATCCATAGCGGCACGGATGTAGTAGGCCCCCACCGGGCTGCCGAGCATGGCGTACGTGGCCGGATTGGCCGCGAGCCGGTCCAGCGGGTTCAGGACCGTCGGCAGCGCGTCCGGAGGTATCGCCGCGAACGACGTGCGCCACCAGGCGGCCCGCTCGCTGTCGAGCGCTCCGAGGACCGCACCGCGGAAGGTTGGGTCAACCAGCAACGGCCGGACGTGGAAGATCGTGGCCTGGCACTCAGGCATCTGTTCCCGGCTGGCCGCAGCGTTCACTGTGACCAGGGCCTCCACGGCCTTGGTCAGGATCGTGATGGCCCGGGGAGCGGTAACGTCGCTCCAGCCCAGCGCGGAGCCCAGCGCGTCCACCACCGCGCCCACGACTTCATGGGCCCGCTGCCCACGGTCCATCCCCAGCGGATTCCAGCAGCCCACCCGCGACCGTGGCCCCGCAACGGCAAGATCAATCCGTGCGATCCGCTCCATGATCGCCTCGTGGGCCAGATAGGGGGCCGCTCGTTTCCACGAATCACCGTGCGGATCCACATAAGCCAAGCCGTGGCCAGCGTGCGCGGCTCCCACCGCCTGACACAGAGCCCGCTCGGTCTTTCCTCCTCCCGCCTTGCCGACGGCCACCTCGTTCAAGGTCTCCTCTTCGCGCGTCGCCAGCAGCCGCCACCGGCCATCCGCGCCGCGATGCCAGCCCTGAAGCAGCAGCTCCGGATTCCCGACCCTGAAGGTGGGCACGTCACCCGACAGCAAGGGCAGACGGCAGTGCATAGTCGGTGGTTTGAGCAGCCCAGCGATCTCCTCAAGATGAACCCAGTTGGTGCGCGGCGGCAGCATCTGGCCCGTGCGCCAGCGGTGATCGAACACCCGGCACCAGGGCCGCCGGTCCGGGCCGAACCTGACGGGGCCCCACAGTTTGCCCATCCAGGCGAACCGGGCCCGTGCGGCGAACACGTCGAGTACGGCCTGAACCTGCTGCATGCGGCGCTCGGCCCGCGTCACCGTATTGGAAGCACAGCGCACCATCAGCTGGACCCGCACCAGGTGCGCCTCCTCAGCCAGCTTCCCCAGTACCTTCTCCCGGTCCACACGGCGAGGAGCGGGCGGCATCATGACACGCCGCTGCGGATATTCGCTCCGGCCAGAGCCGCCTGGCGTCAGCAGCCGTGAGAGGTGGTGCGCGACGGAGTCCTCCACCTCACGGAAGTCCTGCCGCATCCACCGTGAGGCGCGGTGCGCTTCACGTCGTTCACGCTGCCGCGCGGCCTCGATGACCTGCCAACGCCGGGCTTTGAGCCGCCAGCGCGGGGCCGGCTGGAGATCCAGACACACCTCGGCCAAGTCCCCCAGCTCTGCACGCAGGTCGGCGACCGCGTCCACCAGCGGCTGCAGCGGATCAGGCTCCAGCGGCACTTCCCTCAGCCGTGCGCCTGCCCCGCCATGCAGGGCGAACTGGGCCCGGACCACATACTTCCGCTGCTTGTCCCGCGCGACCGGAGCGATCTTCTCGCATCGCACCTGCGCATACGGTGAATTCCGCAGGAGCTGCACCGCCCCGGCCGGCGCCTCCACCCGGTACGACAGAGGGCGAGAGCCGTCCGCACGCATCCGGATCCGCACCGCCTTGGCCCGCCGCGGAGTCCACCACGGCACGGCCACCGCCGAGCGGGCCAGCAGCGTCCCGTACCGGAAGATCTCCTCAGTAGACGGTTCGAACCGCCTGGACGGAACCAGCTCAACCGCCACACGCTTCCTGGTCGCCCGATTGGCGAGTCGACGCCTGACATAGAACCCCGCGCCATACAGCAGCAGCACGGCCAGCATCAGCCACAGCCACTGATCCACCACCCACTCCACCAGACCGACCGGGGCTCCCAGCGCGCCGGCGGCCTGCCGGATATCAGACGGTGTGCCGGTCAGCGCGCTTGCCATCACCGTGACGGTGTCCACCTGCTACCTCCATTCCGAGTAAGGAACACCTGTGCCGTGCGGTTGTCGATGTCATCGGTCCCAGACGGGGAGGCCCCGGCCCACACCAGCTGCACCACCACCCGGCCGCCTGCTGCGCGGCGGGCGATGGCGGCCTGGATGCGGAAGTGGCGGTAGGGGCGGACCTCTGTGCCTGTGAAGTAGTCGGGCCACCGCTGCCTGCCGCGGCCGGTGACCTCGGCCGTCCACACCGCGGACCCGAGCTGGACCAGGCGCCGCTCGGCCTGACGGGAAAGGTCGGGAGGGGAGGAACGGTCGAGCGCGCGCTGGACGGCGGTGTTTCCGGCGGGCCCGTCGCCGGGCGGCGGCAGTACCTCGTGCCCGGTCGGCGCGGCTTCCCTCCGCGGGCCGTGTGCGCGGAGCGTCGGCCCCGTGGAGCGCCTCGGCACAGCCGGTGAACCCGCCGATGCTGGAGCGGACTTCTGCGGCGACGAGCGGGTGCTGGGCTGAGCGGGTGCCTCGTTGCCGCCGCTGTTGCCCTGGCCCAGCAGTACGCCCCCGGCCAGGGCGAGAACGCTGGCTGTACTCAGCATCGCCAGGACAGAACGGCGGGACCGGCGAGCCGGTTCGGTACGAGTGGGGAGGTGCTCGTGCGGATGGGCGCTCTTCCGGATCAAGGTCACCATGGCCGGGCTCCTCCGGCGTAGTCGGACATGACGCTCACCGGGTCGACTCGCACCTTCGTGCCGGGCCGCAGGGCGTTGATCATCTTGCCGTTGCCGAGGTAGATGCCGACGTGGTGGATGGTGCCGTCCGCGGTGGGGACGTAGCCGAAGAACACCAGGTCGCCTGGCCGGAGCGCCTTCACGCCAGCGGAAGCGGGGATACGGCGTCCCACCCCGGCCTGTGCGGCGGCGGTCCGTGGGAGGGTTATCCCTGCCTGGGCGTAGGCGTAGCTGGCCAGCCCCGAGCAGTCGAACCCCCGGATGTGTTCGCCGGAGGATCCGCCCGGGCTGCAGCAGATCCCGTGGGACGGGCCGTTGACGGATCCGCCACCCCAGGAGTAGGGCTTGCCGCGCTGGCTGAGCGCGGCCGCCAGGACCGTCCGGGCCTTGCCGGTGACTCCTTTGATCGATGCGGCGCTGCTGGTGGTCTTGTAGCGGCTGATCCACCCCATCACGTCGGCGACATAGGCGGCGGAGTGGTTGTAGGAGCGTATGGCCGTCTCCAGTTGCTGCCGCTGGGTCAGGTCACGCCCCTTTCCGCACAGGTAGACCGCCGCGCTCAGCGCCGCGTCGTCGACGTTGTGTGGGTCCTTCACGCCGTCGTTGTTGCCGTCCTTGCCGACGGTGCGGAAGGTGGCGGGCAGGAACTGGAAGGGGCCGACGGCCCGCTCGCCGTCCGGATCTCCGTCCCACCGGCCGTGGTCGGTGTCCGGCACGGGCGTGGTGTTACCGCCCGCCCCGGATCCATCGAGTCCCGGGCCCAGGATGCGCGGCCGGACCTCCCCGTCGGAGCGGACGGTGCGGCCGACCGCATGCCCGGACTCGACCTTGGCGATCCCCGCGAGGATCTGCCACTGCATCCCCCGGCACCCGGCCCGGTACGACTGGACGCCCTCGGCGGCCGCGATGTAGGCGGTGAGCATACGGGCCGGGATGTCAGCGGCGGCCGCTGCGTTGGCCGTGGTCCCGCCCGAGCCGGAGGACGCCGACATCGACATCATCAGCGGCCCCGCGCAGCACACCAGCGCGAAAAACAGCGTTACTCCCAGGCACCCCATCTTCCGTTTCACGACTGGTCACCGCCCTCGTCCCCGGGGTCACCCCGCCGTAGCCGTCGCTCCTCGACATCGCGGTCGGTCCACCGTGGCCGTCGCTCCCAGGTGGAGCGCTGGGCTTCCATCAGGGCGTCGAGGATCCGCCGACGGGCCTCGCGGCGCGGATCTACACCGGCGCTGGAGGAGGCCGCGGGCCGCGAACCGCCGATGTGTGAGTGCGGGCGGTCCGGCGAAGTCGATAGGACAGCGGCCGTGGCGGCCGTTGTCACGCTGCGGCGTACGGCGGCAGAGGCAGCCGGACCGTAGACCTGCGCGGTGGTCGCGGCCCGCTGCCCGGCCCGGTCCACCGCCTGGCCGGCTCGGACAGCTGCGCGACCGACCGGCTCCCAGCTCCGGGCGTCGGTGCGTACCTGGTTGCTGTAGACCCGCAGCTGAGTGCGGGCATCCTGCGTCGCCCGGCTGGCACGGCCGCGGCCGCGGGACAGGGCCGCGGGCAGTCCGTAGGTGGAGTAGTAGGCCAGACGCCCACCTCGCCGGGCGATGCGGTAGCCGCGGAGCCGCACCATGCGGTTGTGGACCCGGGTTCCCAGCAGCGTCCGCCCATCCCTAGGGTCGTAGAGGATGTCCCCGGTCCACCGGTCGACGATCCTCCTGTCGCTTCCCTCCCGAGCGGAATCTGCTGTCAGTTCCCTCCGCCCCGAATCGTCATCGCCGCCATCGCCGTCGCTGCTGCCTGCGGCGGTGGGCTTGCGCCACCGGTCGAGCTTGGCGTCGTCCGGGCGGCGGCCGATCAACAGACCGTAGGCGCTTCCGAGGGCGAGACGGCCTGCGATGAGGGCGGGAGCCAGACCACGGCGTGCTTCGGCGGCGGCATCCCCCAGCAGCTGCCCGGAGTCGACGGGCATGCCGGTCCCGTCGGTCAGGGCCATCGCGTTGTTGAGGAGCTTGTGGCGCATGCCCAGGGCGGCGTGGGCCGGGGACCCGCTGCCGAGGGCCATCAGTCCCGGGGACCGCCCGAAGCTGGCCGAGCCGTGCATGGCCAGGGCCGCGCCGATCTCGGAGGTGTCACCGGGCAGATGGCTACCGCCGACCTTGGCGTAGCGCATGCGCATCGCCATCCGGGACCCGAACTCGCTGGCGCCTCGCAGCAGGCGGCGGTGGAAGGCGAGGGCGGCCAGTGCCAGGGCGTCGACGAGGAGTAGCCGCTCGACCATCAGGTCCGGTCCGTTGGTCAGTACCGCGTCCACGCCGATCCCGAAGGCGGGCAGGAAGCCGGCGGTGACGAACATCAGGAGGACGGAGATGAGGAAGATGGACGCCCATCGCCAGACGACCATGCGGCTGGGGCCGGGCAGCATGCCCCAGACGAGGGCGACGCCGCCGACCGCGGCGGCGCCGACGTCGGCGCCCTGGGCGCCGAGCAGGACCAGGGCCATGGTGCTGGCCAAGGCGGTGATCAGAATGACGGCGATCAGCAGCAGCAGCACCGCGCCGACCCGGTCCCATGTCGGATTCTCGGCGTAGGCGGCGGCCGCTTTCCCGGTGTCTCCGGCGTCCTCCATGTCCTTCATGAAGTCGTCGAAGTCGCTCTCGGAGGGATTGAGCGCGCTCAGCGGATCGGTCTTGAGCTTGATCGTGTCCCCGATCTCATGGAGCGTCGCCTCCCGGCGGCTCTCTCCCCGCAGGCAGTACTCCAGGGCCCGGCCGGTCAGCGGGGCGGGCTCGGCTTTGCAGACCTTCTCCCGCTCGGCCCGCTTGGCCGCCGTGTCGTACTCCTTGCCCCGCACCCACTTCAGGTGGGCGGCGTACGCCTGTCTGTCGCCGGGGTCTTTCGGGTCGAGGATCCGGCCGTACTGCAGCAGCTGGTAGGGCTTGACGACCAGGACGTCGGTGAGCACGTCCTGGATGGGCTGGGCGACCGAGGCGGCGTGGACGTCGGTGTCCTTGCACGCGTCCTGGATGGGGCCCATGACCATGTCGCACGGGTCGTCGCTGCTGCCGTCTCCCCAGTGGCTGTCCACCGTGATCTGGGTGACCTCCATGGCGGCCTGGTGCGTCTGCTCCAGCGGGCCGTGGCGGCCCAGCAGGTAGTCGGGGCGGATCAGACTGCTGGCGGCGATCGCCGCGATCACCAGCGTCAGCACGATCTCCCCGAGCCCGCGGCCGACCTTGCCGCGCTGGAAGAGGATCAGCCCGAAGACGAACGCCCAGGACAGCAACAGCCCTTTGAGACCGAGCGTGTCCACGACGATCCTGTTGTACTCGTCGGACACCTCCTGCGCGGGCCGCAGCAGGAGCTTGAGCAGCGGAAAGTCGAACGCGGTCTTGATGAGCCAGCAGGCCAGGCCCACCATCAGCCGCACCAGCGTGAACAGCCCGCCGAGCAGCAGCGTGCGCACCTGCCCGCCGACGTTCGTCACCTTCCCGCCGTCGGCGCCGAGCTCGTACCGGTTCAGCGGGGCACCCTCGCCCGTGCGGATGTTCAGCGGCGCCAACAGCCCGCCGCCGCTCTCCCCTTTACCGTCCGCCGCGGCGGCGACCGAGGTATTCACGATCACGAACACGACCGCGATCAGCACCACGAATCCGGCCGCCCGCAGCGTGCCCCGGTCCAGCCGCCTCACGGGCCATCACCGCCGACGCCCGGAGACCGCGCAGACCAGCAGCCCCAGCCCGGCGGGCAGCAGCAACATCACCCACCACGGCCCGGCAGGTTCGGCACCGGTGCTCTCGCCGGGCAGCGGCTCATGACACCCCTCCGGACCCGGCGCCGGGGAGGAGGAGCCGCACCCCTCCGTCGCCTCCGGCACCGGACCGCTCTCGCCCTGGGGCGCGGTGGCGGTGGGACTGAACGCCTTGCCGGTGTGGGGGAGCGCGCCATCCAGCAGGGCCTCGGTCCCGGCCAGCAGCGCCCAGGCCAGAGCACCCCCGGCCAAGGCCAACAGCACCATGACGGCGACCGAGACCGCCACCCGGCCCCGATGCGTCGCGCGTGCGCGCTTGAGCGGATTCACGCCCGCCTCCCCGGGACCGGGGCGGTGGCTGGTCCCGGCTTGCGCAGATCGACACCCTGGCCGGGCAGATCACCAGGGGTGGTGAAGATCTGGTCCATGATGCGGGCCACAGCAGGCACGATGACCTTGACCTGACCCACCTGCATGGAGGGAAACCGCACCAGCATCTCCCCCTCCCGGCCCGCTTTCCCGACCGGGGACAGGCCGGTCGTCACCAGCCGCACCAGGTCCTCGTCCTCCGGGTTGAGGCCGAGGAACTCCAGACCGCGGCGAGCCCGGGCCGGATCG
Source organism: Streptomyces endocoffeicus (assembly GCF_016741935.1). Taxonomy (GTDB): domain Bacteria; phylum Actinomycetota; class Actinomycetes; order Streptomycetales; family Streptomycetaceae; genus Streptomyces; species Streptomyces endocoffeicus. Next base: position 22,795 of record NZ_JAERRG010000047.1, read on the forward strand.
CTGGTGCGGCTCAGGGCCTTGTACGCCAACAGTCCGCTGACGTCGTGGAGATGCGCCTCATCGGGGGCGCCGAAGATCGCAGCCGCGTTGTGCTTGCGGCCGTCGTAGGTGATTTCGTGCGCCAGGGCCTGGCCTTCGGCGCTGCTGGTGAGCCAGTAGCACTCGTCCATGACGATCAGGCAGAACCTTGAGGGGTCGGTGAACGCGGTCCGCCGGGCGATCGCCGCGATCAGATACATCACGGCCCGGCCGATCAGCGCCTCCAGCGGCTGCTGCCGCAGGACTTCGGGCTGAGCGAGGGCTTCCATCGGCGGCAGCGTCAGCCCGGCCGTGGTGAGCACGACAAGGTCGTGCCCGGGATCGTCCAGGCGCAGCGGAGGCAGGTCGGGGTCGAAGACCATGCCGGCCAGGGGGCTGGTCACGACGATCTGCAGCAGATCGGTGAGCGTCTGAGCCGCATCGCGGCGTGCCGGGCCCGCCGTGTCGGAGTCGGCCATGGCCGCCAGCGCGGTCAGGACCGCGGCCATGGACGGGGCGGGGGCTGCGGCCGCCTCCTCGACGGCCCGGTGCAGCACGGCTCCCATCGTGGTCATCGGCCCGATACCCAGCTGCAGGGCCAGGTAACTCATCGCGTAATGGGCACCAGTGGGACCCTCGAAGATCCGCAGCGGGTCGATCGACACTCCCGCCGCGGCCGCGTCGATCACCTGGCAGGTGCCCGGAGCGGCGGCCTCGGCGAACGCCGCCCACTCACGCACCGGCGTGCGGTCAATCACGATCGCCCGGTCGCCGCGGTCGACCACCGAGATGGTCAGCAGCTTCTCCAGGACGGATTTACCGCTGCCCAGGTCTCCGATGACCCCCACCGAAGCGGACGCCTGCTGCTGTGGCGCGTCGGCGATGTCGACCAGCACGGGCCGCACGGTGCCGCAGTCCAGATCGATCCCGATCAGCGCGCCGCGCCGATCGCCCACTGCGGTGTCGGTGACCGCCCCGCTCATGGCCCAGTCCTCGGCGAGCTGGACCTGCCGGAACTCCCGTCGGATCTTCGGCGGCCAGGACGCACCCGGCAGCCCGAAGGTCAGCAGCCGCTCCTGCAGACCCACCGCCCGGACCGCCCGGTAGTCCGCGCCCCGCAGCAGCCCCGTCAGCGTGCGGGCCCGCGCATCACAGGTCTCGGCCTCCCGGCCCCAGACCGTCAGCACCGTGACCGGCTGGACCTCGACCTCCACACTGGACCGCGACAGCCGCGCATCCTCCTCGCCCAGATCCTTAGCCGCGCTCGGCAGCGAACCGGGTATGCCGCTCGGCTTGGCGTCCCACTGGTCGGCCTGGTCGACCAGCTCGTTCTTCTTCTTCCGCAACTGCTCCTTGGCCCGGTCCGCGCTGAGGATCTCCAGCTCGACCAGAAAATCCACCGGGAACGCGAGGCTCTCCAGCTGCGCGAACAGGTCCGCGACGTCCTCCGACACCGCCGGCGGCACTTCCGCCAGCACCAGGTGCGCCTGATACCCGGTGCCCGCCTCGGCCTCCACCTGCAACCAGTTCCGCCGCAGAGGAGACGGGACCGCGGCACGCCACCACGGCTTCCGGCCCGTAGCGGCTCGACGTCCCTCTCGACGTTCCTGCGGACCCGGCATCTCCTCCTCTCCGGTCTCCTGATGCACACCGGTTTCAAGAGCGCGGCCGCTTTCGGCCAGCCGGGCATGGCCCAGATCGGCGTAGGAAGGGGAATGCAGCACCCCGTCGCGCACCCGGCCGCCGTACTGGCCATCGGCCTCGGCATCGGACAGTAGCGGCTCATCCATCCCGCGGTGCACGGCGTGCTGCACCATCCACACGATCTCCGCCGGGGTAGCCGGCCGCAGGGGCAGCCCGCTGCCCAGCACCGCCGCCACCCGGTCCGCCTGCTCCCGGTAGGCGTCAACCGCCGCCCGGCGTACCGGGGTCGGCGGCAGACCGAAGGCAGCCTGCGTATCCGCCCAGACAGAGCCGACCACCGCCGACAACGAGGCCCGACCGCCTACGGACGCGGACAGGGGCACCACCAGCCACAGGGTCCGGGTGTGCATCTCCTGCTCTTCCAGCAGATCCAGACCCGCCTCGACCGTCTGCACCCAGGCCGGACACCGCTCCAGATCGACACCGTCGACCATCCGCTCGGCGACCTCGGCCGGATCGACCTGCGCGCACAGACCGAACAGCCGCGGCGCGCCCGACAGCGACCGCACCAGCGAGGTCACCCGGCCCAGCACTTCCTCCCTGACCTGATCCGGGACGTACCGGCCGCCGATCGCGGTGACGCGCCAGACCCCCCACACCCCGCCGTGTGTGGACCACAGAACGTGCCCGGCCAGGTGCCGGATGGGCACACGCATTACTGACCCCTCCCGTTGTCTGGTTCTTCCAGCAGCAGCTGCAGTGCGGTCCGCGGCGCCGGAGCGATCTGCTCTTGACCCCGCCGCCGTGCACGGCCCCCAGCTCGGCGCGCGGGCCGGTCCTTCCATTCCGCCGACGGCGGCGGCGAGCCGCCCGCCCGCCTCAGCACCGGACCGCGCAGCATCGACGGCGGGAGACCGGCAGCGGCGGGCTCGATGGTGAACGCCCCCAGCAGCACCGCGGGGCGGCGATCCCGCGCCGGGCGGCCGCCGATGCGCCCGGCAGGCGGCTGGAGCAGCACACTGATCACGCCGCCCAGAGCCGCCCACGGCGACCGGCCCCCGATCCGGGACCGCCGGGCCATCCAGACCGCCACGGCCCACCCGGCCACCGGCACCGGCCCCAGCCACGACCACCAGCTGAATGTCTTGATCAGCAGCAAGGCGCCGACGAAGGCCACCACCAACTGCGGGGGCGTATACGGGCCCAAAGGGATCTTCCAGTCACCGACCCGTCCCAGCACCCACGGATGCCGACGCGCCGCGGTGTACGTCCGGCTGACCCTCCGCTCCGAGGCGCTCATCGCGAACCCCCCACTGGAGGTACTTGGTCCACGACCCGCGTCACAGCGGGAGGAGAGGACTTCGCGGGGTTCTTGACCTCGTCTTCGAAGATCGCCGCCAGGCTGAACTTCGAGGCGTAGATCCCCAACGCGATCGCCATCGCCAGCAGGGCCCCGATCCCGGCCTTCAAACTCCCCCGGCGCACCAGCTCGATGATCACGATCCACGTCAGCGCCACCGGGAGCCCCTTGTCGGCCCAGCGGCCCAGCATGTCCAGCCACCCGGTGCCCGCCTCATCGAGCATCCCGGCAAGCAGCATGCTGCCGCTCACCGCACACCACCCGCTGTGCGCAACGGCCCGCCCGCGCCCAGTACAGCCGACCGGTCCACACCGGCTCCGCGGGCGCGGGTGTACCCCACCGGCCTTGGGCCGGTGTCCACCGACGCGATCTCCCAGCGACCGTCCCGTGCCGACATCCGCAGGCTGTAGACCAACGGCCAGGCGGCATCCGCATCGACCGCCCGCACCCGGACCTGGACCCGGGCCACCGTGCCGTTCTTCGGCACCGGCCCCTTCACCGCGGCGTCATCGGCCAAGACCTGCTCGACCTCCACCCGCTCGTACCGGGGCGCATCCAGCGGTAACAGCCGCATCCCCGGCGCCAGATACCGGTCCCTCTCACCCACTCCGGTCAGATAGGCCGTCAAGAACTCCGACGCCGTCGACGCCAGCTCGCTTCCCTCCGGCACCGGCACCCGATACGCAGACCCCGGGGCCCGCATCGCCTGTGGTCCGGCCAACCGGGCCGGGGCCGCCGCAACGACGAACGCTCCCGATCCGGAGCCGGACGCCACCAGCGGCACCGAGAAGTAGCGCACCTGCTCACCCGATTGCACAGCCATCGTCACCGACCAGGCCCCACCGGACAGCTGCGCACTGCGCACCGCGACCACCCGATCGACACTCAGCTGCGCACCCTCACGCGGCTCAGGCAGATCCACCCCCGGAGCCATCGCGCGCAGCCGGCGCTCATCGCCGCTCTCCTTGCTCCGGCTGTCGCTGCGCAGCCACAGCGCGACGAACAACTCGGCGTACCCGGACGGGTCGGCAGACCGCGCCTGGTGGGGTACCGGCGTCTTCTGGATCACCGGTGCCGTTTCGGACGAAGCCGTCATGATCACCAGCGCGGCCGGGCCGGCGGCTAGCGCCCCCCACATCGCAACCCGGCTCAGCCGGACCCACCGGCGGGCCCGCAACAGCCTCACCGGGACAGCCGCCTCCGACGACGGCACCCCGGCCTCTGAAGACGCCTCACGGCGTGGGAACACAGGCATGAGAACTCCAGGTCACAAGCAGATTGGTCGTATGCCTGGAGACAACCCGCCGCCCCTGACCGGTCCACTGGCCAGCCACCGTTGACCACCGTCACAACCGGGTCACATTGGCCTGGCCGCGCCGTGGTCAACCAACCGGTCAACCCTGACCACACCCCCGACGGCCTGCCTCGCACGCCGACCCGGCCTGCCCTCTGCCGCTCCCGTCGGGGCCCGGCCGCAGCCAGCCGTCGAGGGGCTCGCCTTCAGCCAGCAGTACCTGACCGGCCTGTCGTCGACGGCCGGTCAGCCACATGACGGATCCCTGCAGCTAGCCCTCGATCAGCGGGTGACCGGTGGTCTTCATCCCCCGGCCCCCGGCCCCGCCGGCCCCGAGGGATGGCGGGTTGCGCAGCCCGCTGCCGCTTCCGGCCCCGTCGTTCCTTACCGGCTGCGCAGCCGGTGCGCGGTCGCCGTTGCGCAGCCCAGATACGCAACCACGCGGCTGCGCAATCGCCGCGGGCCTGACCACAACGTCGACCACGGCCAACGTGACGCGAACGTGACTCCTGGCTACCGGATTTGGCCACCGATCCGGTCAGGGCGCCCGGGTCTGCTCATCGCCAAGCAGAACCCGTCCTCAAGGAGGAGCCCGATGCCGCTCTGGCCGCGCCGCTCACGTGTCCGTCACTACCGCACGTCCAAGGCGGCCGCCCCGGCCGCTGTCGACTGCACCACGCACGACACTCCGTCGACCTCCGTGCTGATCCACGAGCTTCTCGCCGTCGGCCAGCACACCCGAAAGATCGGCAGTTGGCTCGCGGCGCGCGAGACCCGCCCGGAGGAGTACCTGATGCTCGCCCGGGCCGTGGTCGCCGACCTCGCCTGCGGCTGGCAGCTCCAGAGCGGCGGTGAGGGCCGCGCCGAAGACCTGCTGACCGACGGCCGCATCCGCATGCAGCCGACCGAGGCCGACACCCCCGCAGCCCGCGGCCACATCGAATCCACCCGCATCCACGAGCGATACCCGTGACCCGCCGTGCTGCGGCCGCCACGGCACGGACCACAGCTCCGCTCACCGGCTCCGCCCGTGCGGAACACGGCGGCCAGAGGTGAGCGGAGTCGACGCCGCCGCCTACGTCATGCGGCTGCACCTGCCCACACCGGCGCACAAGCTCGTCCTCCTGGCGATCGCCACCCGGTGCGACCAGAACTACTCCGCCTTCCCCAGCCGCGCGCTGATCGCCGGGGAAGCGCTGGTGAGCGAAGAGCGCGCCCGGACCCTGCTGCGGGAGCTGCGGCGGGACGGCTATCTGTCCGCCCGGCAGCGCTACCGCGGCAACGGCAGCAAGACGAGCAACCGGTACTTCGTCCACGGGCCGTGGGACCAGTGGGGCGGCCTCGGCACACCCTTCGCCGAGATCAGCCATTACCAGGACCACGACGACCGGTACGCGGCCATCCGCGACGGCGAGTTCATCCCCCGGCCCACGCCGAAGGCAGGGGTTGCTGACGACCCCTGCCCCGACCAGGGCTCTTCCGTCGCAGGGGCAGGGGTTGTCAGCAACCCCTCTCAGGGGGCGCCGGCAACACCCTCCCTGGGTGTCACAGGCGCCCCCTCCATAACCGGTCATCAAAAACCCACCAGGCGGAACCATCTCCCGGACGTCCGCAGGACCAGTGCGGGTGGTAAGAGCGCTGTCTCCACCGCAGCGGGCTCCGCCTCGAGGACGGCCGGCACCACCCGGAAGGCCAAGACCATCACCACCGGGCCGCGCAAACGGCCCCCCGGCTGGGACCAGGTCGCGGCCGCAGTACCACAGGAAGTCCAGCCCACTCGCCCCGGCGGACGCCTCGCTCCGACCCTGGTGCGCGCCATCTGCACTGCCCTCACCGGAGTCCCCGGCCCCGAGTCCGGCACCTACCAGATCCCGCCCCGCACACCCGAACAGCTGATCGCCCGCATTAACCGCCGCTGGCACCAAGCCCGCGGACCCGCACGAGCAGCTGACGACTACACCGGCCCGGACCCCATCCGGCGCCCCGTCGGCTACGTCGCCGACCTCCTCACCGCCCACGAGTGCCCCGACCCCTCCTGCGAGGACGGGCTGATCCTCGGCACCGACCGGCCGTGCACCGCCTGCCAGGCGCGCTGTGCCGAACAGCGGCAGGCCGAGCAGGCCCGGGCCGCCGTCGAAGACCGCCTTACTCGTGACGCCGAGCTGGCCTCCGCACACGAAGAGCACGCTACGGCGGCCGCCCGCGAAGAGCACCGGGCCCGCGAGCGCCTGGCCGCCGCCGGCCACTGGGGCGAGCTCCTGGACCACGAGGTCGAGACGCACATGCGCCACTGGCGCCTCCACCGCCCCGACCCCAAGGACGCCCCCCATGCCCCCTGACACACCCCCGTCTGCCCAGCACACCAGCCCGGCCGCCTCACGGTTCGGCCGTACCGGCAGCGCAAGCGAGGCCCGCCTCCGCATGCGGACCGCTCACCAGTGGCCGTCCACGGCACTCATCCAGCCGCGCGGCCGGGCACCGCCGCGACGGCCCTCGACTCCAGCGCAGACAGACCACAGACCAACCCAAACGCGAATAGTCATCATGGAAGGTAAGAAGACCATGCATAAGATCCGTAAGACCGTCGTGGCGGCCTCGGCCGTGGCCATGATCGGCAGCACGGTCGCCATCGCGACCGCGCCGAGCGCGAGCGCCACCGACAGGGGCAACCGCTGCGGCAGCGCCTATCACTTCAAGAAGTCCTGGCCGATCAAGAACGTCTGGGGCAGTGACACTCGGCACCGGACCGTCGGGTACATCGACGTCTACTGGTCCAACTCCACCGGCAAGAACTGCGCCATCGCCCGGCCGAAGAACGGGATCTACAAGCCCAACCACATCAGCGTCAGGATCGTCAAGAGCGGCTCGGGCAACTGGGACCAGGACGGCTACGGCAACGAGAACTACAAGAAGTTCGCCGGGCCGGTCTATGCGAAGGCCCGCGGCGCCTGCGTCAACCTCGAGGGCGGCTTCGAGTACAACAACAGCTGGGACCGCGCGGAAGCCTGGGGCTCCTACGAGAAGAAGCACTGCTCGTAGCCCGCGAACGACCTGAGGAACGAGGGAGGGCTGTCGCCGATGAGGCGGCAGCCCTCCCACCGTTTTCCGGGGTGCGGTCTGGATCAGCGACGCTATTGCGCCCAAGGTCCGCGTCTCCAGGAGTGCCTTCAACGGCTGAGACGGAGGTTCCAGCCGGTCAGTCCGGGTTCGTCGTGCCGGTTCAGGGCTGGGGTGTAGGTCTCGGGTGCGGGTCGTCCGGCGTTTTCCCAGGCGGTGAGCCAGCCGTGCAGGGCGGCCAGGGACGGTGAGTCGGGGTGGTCGGCGCGGATGGTGCCGTCCTGCTGGATGACGGCGGCCGTGCGGGCGGTGGTGCGACCCAGGGCCCGCAGTTCGGGGCGGAGTCCGGCCTGGGTCAGCTGGGGATCGGCGAGGGAGGCGGCGTAGGTTCGCCAGGAGTGCCAGTCGATGTCGGGCCCGCCGTAGGGCTCGGTGTGTGCGTCCTTGAGCAGCTGGTTGAGTGCGGTGCGGGCGCCGGTGTGGAGGTAGTCGTCCTGGCCGCGCCAGGTGATGGAGATCCAGGAGGGGGCGGGGACGCGGTTTTCCCAGTCCACCCAGCGGCCGGGCAGATCGAGGTCGGTTTTCGGTGAGGTGGTGGTCTCGATGTATCCGCCGGTGGCCACGGCCTCCACGACCGGTTCGCCGCTGCGGACGCGGATGGCGGCGACCACGGTCGTATGGGGCACGGCCGCGATCGGGAGCGGGGTGACGATCAACCCGCCGTCGGTCACCTGCTCCACCCACGACCGGGGCAGCAGCGGCGGGGTGCACCAGGCCACCATCCGGTCGTACGGGGCATGTTCGGGGAAGCCGCCGACAGTAGCGTCGGCGGTGTGGCAGCGCACCGTGCGGGCGCCGCGTTCGTGGTGAATCACGTTTGCCCACTGCACGAGGTAGGCGCTGACGTCGAGGCTGGTCACCTGCCCAGTGGGTCCGACGAGCTGGGCGAGGAGGGCGCCGGAGTAGCCGGAGCCGGTGCCGACCTCGAGGACATTCATGCCCGGGTGGACGTCGAGGGTGGTCAGCTCGCGGTGGATCACGGCGGGGTTGGAGCGGTGCGGGGTAGCGCCGCGGCCTTCGTGGTGGGTGTAGTGGCGCTCGGGTACGAGCTCGGCGGCCTCTTCGACGGCGGCGGTCACTGCTCACTCCTTGCAAGGGGGCGGGGGCACTCGTATGCGGTAACTGCTCCGGGCGGGTGAAGGACACGCGCCCGGAGTGACCGGGGCACGGGGTCAGACCGTCAGCGCGGTGTGGCGGTGCCACCCGTCGGCGGTGTACTCGCCGACGGGCCCGTGGCCCGGGAGTTCGGCCCAGGCGTGGTACTCGACCGGCGGCGGGGCGAAGCGGGCTCCCAGACACCAGGTGAGGCGTCGGCCGAGCAGAGCGGCGGCGAGGACGGCGCCGAGCGAGGTCTCCATACAGGCGGCGCGGCCGGGCCACAGCCGGGCGGTGTGCCGCACGGCGCGGACGGTGTGACGGAAGGGCAGCCGCAGCAGCACCAGGGCGAGCGCCAGACCAGCGGCCGCGGCCGCGCGTTCGCGGCGAGTGCCGGTACGGACGGTGGAGTACGCCTCCATACTGGTCACCGCCCCCACCTCCACAGGCGCCAGCGCCGCCGCGAGGGCGCCACTCCGTACGTGGCCAGACCCTCGGCGATCAAGGTCTCAGCGACCGTGCGCACGTCGGCGGCGGCCTGGGCGGCGGGAATGCCGTACCGCTGGGCGTAGCCGGCCGCGGCCTGCTCCTCGCCGGAGCAGGTGCGCAGGAGCATCACCGCGGCGGTCGCGGTCGCGGTCAGGTACATCCAGCGGCCGCTGTGTTCGTCCAGGATCGCGCCACCCTCGTCAGCGAGAGCGGCATGGGCGCCATCACGCAGCTGCCACACCGGAGATCACCTCCTGCCACCACGGGGCAGGCGCGGCAGCCAGCTGGCGCAGCCAGACCTCGGCGGCGACGACCAGATGGAGAGCGCCGAGCGCGGTGGGCTGTCCGGCGGCGGCTCGGCTGAGCGTGGCGGTGATGGGCGCTTCGGTGACCAGGCCCAGGGCAGCCAGCCGTGAGGTGGGCCCCAGCAACTCCCGCAGGACCGGGGCGTGGTGGGCCAGACCCTGGTAATTGAGGGCGTTGAAGCCGCCCTTGGTGGTGCGGGCGAGGACGAAGCCGGGCACCACGCCGGTCGGCGCGAAAGCCGAGGCCAGCAGCGGTTTGTACCGGGAGGGTGTGCCGCGCTGGTCGGCGGGGACCGCGAGACAGGCCCGGATCACCTCGTTGTCCAGGTACGGGGCGGCCAGGTCGATGCCGTACTCGTCGAGCGCGAGGGCCCGCCACCCGCTGGTGTTCACGCCGAGCCGGGTCAGGTCCTGGCGTTCGGTCCAGTCGGTCAGCAGGACCGGTGCCTCGCCGAGGTGGTCTGCCGCATGGTCCAGGGCAATGGCGAGGCGGTGGCGCAGGTCGGGGGTCATCCAGTCCGCCGAAGCCAGCAGCGGAGTCCAGGCGATCGGCCGCTGTGCCTGGGGGATCCAGTCCCGGACCGGCGCCCGCAGGTCGGCGGCCGTCTGGCGCCAGGCCCCGGCCAGGTCAGTGCGGGCCGCCGGCCGCGCCCGGGACAGCACGGTGCGCGTGGAGGTGTTCCGCAGCCGGGCGCGGAGGTGCGCATGCTGCCAGGCCCGGCGACGCTGACCGGTGCGCAGCAGGTCCGCGAGGTAGGAGGAGGGGGCGGAGAGCACCGCGTCCCCGGCGGCTCCGGTGAAGTGCACCCCTGGGGCAGGGGTGTGCGCGGCGACGGTGTCCAGGACGGTGCGTTTGATGGTGGCGGTGATCGCGAACTGGTTGGGGGCGTCGGTGACCGGCAGGTGGCCGAGGTCGTCGAGTCCCGCGTAGTACATGGTCTCCGGGGCGCCGGGCACCGGGAGGTGGGTGAGGTTCGGCACCGCGGCGGCAGTGCGGGTGGCGAACGCGAGGTCGTCGTCGCGCAAACGGTGGTCGGCGAAGGTGACGGCGGTCACCGGTCCTCGCTGGGCGGCCAGGCAGGCCAGCGTGGTGGAGTCCAGCCCCGCGAGGTCCGTACTGACCGGCCGGCCATCGATGCGGGCGGCGACCGCCTCCGCCAGGGCGGCCCGCACCACGGGCGCGGCCTGCCGCAGGTCCACGGGCGGGAAGACGACCGGTTCGTACCGCTCGGTCCCGGCTGCGTCCGGACCGATGAGCAGCAGGTGCCCGCCCGGCACCCGCCGCACACCGCGGAACAGGCTCCGGGTGGCCAGGACGTCGGGCTGGGCGAGGGCCAGGTGGGCGGCGAGCGCGGTGGCGTCGACCGGCGCCCCGTCCAGCGCCGCCAGGGCGGAGGCCGCCGTCGACCACCAGGTCCCGGCCGCCTCGGTGCGGTAGTAGACCGGGTACTGCCCGGCGAGATCGCCGATCACCGCCAGGGTCGCTCCGCTGCGGGCGATCGTCAGATACGAGCCCGGCCAGCGGGTCAGCGCCCGCCATTCCTGCGCCCGTACGGTCGCCAGCGCGTCCTGCAACTGGTGGTCATCCGCGCCGCATTCGCCGACCACCGCCAGCGCCGCGGGGCCCGCGCCGGCGGCGCGCACCTTCGGGGCGGGCCAGCCGCAGGTCCATGTCGTCTGCAGGCCGGGCACCGCCCGGCCTGACGCGGGCTGCCGGTCATGCCCGGTGCCGCCGTACCATCCCGCACTCCACCTCATCGATGCCCTCTCCCTCATACCTGACCGTGTGCGACAAGGCGAAGGCGCCGACCCCGCCCGCACGCGTGCCCCAACACGAGAGCGGGAAGTGGACCGGCGCCTCCCGGGTGCCCGGGGCCGGGCGTGGTGTTTCATGGACCGCCCGGCCCCGGGCGGCGGCTCAGGAGTCCTTGTACTCGGACTCGTCGGAGCTGTCGAAGGTGTTCGGGCCCAGAGTCACCACGGTGACGCTGCCCGCGTCCAGCACGACGGGGGCCCGGTACACCGGGGGCGGGGGCGTCCTGTGATTCATGGTGGATATCCCTTCGCTCGCTGCCCGGCTTCCGTCGGCCGGGCTGTGACTATCAGTCAACGCGCAGACGCAGGGTGTGGGTAGCTGCCAGAATGTCTGCCACTTGTAGGCCAGTTGTGAACCACATCACGGCGGATGAGACCGGACATGACCATCGGGGAACGTATCCGCGCGGCGCGCAAGGCACGGCGCCCCTACTGCAGCCAGGACAGACTTGCTGATGAGCTGTCGGAGGCCCGCTGGGGGAAGAAGGGGTATCTGGGCCGGCAGTCGGTCTACCGGTGGGAGGCCGGGAAGAGGGTCCCCAGGGAGTGGCTGCCGTATCTCGAACAGGTCCTCGCTCTCGATCTCTCCGGGGCCTGCGGGGACAATGAGGGCCAGTTCGCCGATACCTTGACCTCGGTCATGCTCCTGGGAGGCACCGACGTGGATCGCCGTCAGTTCTTCTCAGCGTCCGCCGCCGTCGGCCTCGCCGCCCTCGACCTTCCCGACGCCGAAGCGGTCACCCGCCGGGCGAACCGGCCCGGCCCCGTCAGGGTCGGGATGGGCGAGGTCACCGCGATCCGCACCATGACCACCACCCTCGGGGACGCCGCATCCGAGCTCGGCGGAGGCCACGCCCGGCACCTGGCGGTGCGCTACCTGACCGTCGACGTCGATCGCTGGCTGAACGGCTCCTGGACCCAGAAGGTCGGCCGTGAGCTGTTCGCCGCCACCAGCGAGCTGGTGCACCTGATCGGATGGATGGCCCGGGACGAGGGCAACCAGGGACTGAGCCAGAAGTACCACCTGTTCAGCTACCGCCTCGCCGCCGAGGCCGGTGAGAACGAGCTCGCCGCCACTGCCCTGCGCGGCCTGGCCGAGCAGGCCATCGAACTCGGCCACATCCCCACCGCCGTACGGCTCGCCGAGGCATGCGAACAACGCGGCCGGAAGCTCGACAACCCCAAGGCACTGGCCTATTACCGCAACACCTTCGCCCGCGCGTCCGCCGCCGACGACGACCACACCACCGCCGCAACGATGCTCACCGCCGCACAGACCGCGATCGAGCACGCCCCAGCCAGACCCGGACAGTCCTGGGCCAGCCACTACAGCCACGGCCGGTGGGCCCATGACTCCGGCATGATCCACGCCAAGCTGGGCGATCTCACCGCAGCCGAGGAACACCTCCACCTCGCCCTCGACATCCACGGCCTGGACCGCAAACGGACCCGCGCGATCGTCCTCGCCGACCTCGGCCACGTCCAGCTCAAACGCGGCAACACCGCCCAGGCCCTGACCACGTGGAACGAATTCCTCGACTGCGCGGAGGGAGTGCACTCCGTCCGCATCACCGACGGCTTGACCAACATCTCCGCCCGCCTGCCCCGCCTCCCCGACGTCCCGGCCGCCGAGGAGCTCAGGGAGCGCATCGCCGCCCGCGCGTAAAGACGGAAGGTCTCCACTCATGAGCGATGGCCGGTCCGCAACGGCATATGCCGTTGCGGGGAGGGATTGGTGGTCCCGCCATGCCGGCCATCGTGCGGTCGCCCGGCCCGCCTGGGCATCAACAACCCTGACCGGGTGCCGCAGCTTACGGTAGCCGAACCGTTCACCGATTCGGCTTCGCCATTCATCTGGGGCTGCGTGCTGCCTTCTGGTCCAGGACACGGCGCCGTGTCCATGCGCGTGATTTCCGGCCCCGGCTGCCGGGCACCTGGCCGTCGCTCTCCTTCAGCAGGGGGAGGTTCCCCTGGGAGAGGGAGCTGGAGAAGGTATTCACGCTCTTGAACCCGAGAAGTGCTGCGGCCTGGGGCGCCGCCAGCAGCTCATCGGGGTCACCATCGGAGGAGACCTTCGGCAAGGCGGGCGGCGTCCGGGTGTTCCCCTCCCGGCGTCCCCTTCCCGGACGCTCCTTCCTCCAGGCGGTGATGGTCCGCCGGTACCACTGCATCCTGGTCCACGGACGCTCCTCCGAGCCGAGATGCTCCACCACGTCGGGCTCAGCGAAGTAGCCGGGATGGTCCCGCATGTAAGTGGTGATCTGGTTCGGATTCTTGTAGCCGAGTTCCTTGGCGACCTGGGAGGCGTTGAGGAGTTCATCGGGGTCACCGGCGTCTGCAGGCAGATTCGCCAGCCTGTTCAAGGCATCCCGATCGGCGAAATACTTGGCGACTTCGCCGTAGTCCCATTCCTGTTTGCGGCCGTTCTTGCGGCGTGCCGCCGGGAAGCCTGTCTTCTCGCGGTCTGCGTGGAGGGCATTGACACGGCCAGGACTCAGATCGAACTCGTCACCGATCTGCACGGCGTCGACCAGCCGGCGTGCTTCGGTGTTCGACGGCATGGCGGCCCAATCAGTAGCAGACGGTGAGCGCTGTCGCGCTCCGTTACTGCTCATAATGGCAGAAGGGCCCTCGTGGGATCCAGCCCGGCGAGAGAGATTTTTGGCGCCAGCTCCACGAGCGACCTCAGCCGCAGACGGAGTCGCAGCACGGCCGGCGGACTCACCGGACACGGGAGGGCGGCCGCGACCGTGCCACCGTCCGTTCCAGCCGGGCGATCACTCTTCCGGGATCACGCTGACTCCGCGGCGCGCCGCGTGCTCTGCGATGAAGCCGAAGGCCATAGCTGGCGGGGTGGAATCCCAGCGGTGGAAGGCCAGCATCGAGATGACCTCATCCCGCGTGCTGCCTGCTGGCCAAGGAGCCCCCAGGCGCTGGAATCGCTCGGCGATCTCCTGCTCGGCGAGGTCCGAGCACTCGCGGGTGGCTTCGGCCTGCATTTCCTCAAGCCCACGGTGGTAGAGCTCGCGTCCCTCACGCAGGATTCTCTTCAGCTCCTGTACGTCGCTGGTGGCGCCTGCCAACACCGCCAGGTCCATCAGGTGCTCAGTCGCGAAGCCCATTGGTCTTCCCCTCCTTTCGATTCGATTGTGTGTGGTCAGGGGTGGGCGGGGCAGCTGGTACACGGCAGTGCGTCGGCGCGACGGGCCAGCTTGACGGGCTTGCGCGGAGGCTGGGCGAGCGCGGCCTGAACCTGTTGCTCGAGCATGGCGAAGGCGTGGGTGTCGTCATCGCAGACAACGCCCGGGTCGGGAGCGTCAGAAGCCTGCGCCAGATGGATCAGGTCATGGATCCGCCAGTCGCTTCCAGCGCTGGAAGCCACTCATCGACGACCCTGGCACCGTTGGCCAGTACGTTCCGGTATGGGCTGAGCGTGCTGCGCCTGCGGCTCTCGTCCCGCCGCATGCCCTGGACCTTCAAGATCCGAACCGGGCGTCCCAGCTCCTTCTTCCGCCGGGTGACGAACGGCGTCCAGGATGCCGAGACCACGATTTCCTTGGCGCTCTTGGTGCAGTACTTGCTGCCGGGCCGTGGGAACCGGCCGTAGGCGGCGATCTCGGTGAGCAGCGAGTGGGGCATCCGGGTCCCGTCGGGGCCGGTGATGGTGCGGGTGACCTCGGTGTGCTGCTCGGGAGGCAGGCCGAATGCGGTGCTCTGCTGGGCGGCGAGTTCGGACACCCCGGGCCAGTGGACGCCGTGATAGGTGATGCCCGGCCAGTCCAAGAGGCCGAGCGATGCGTGGTAGCTGTGGACCCGTTCGACGACGCCGGTTGCCCGGGCCGTTTCCATGAACAACCACATCATCAGGGCGCTGTCTTTCCCGCCGGACAGCTGGGGGCCAGCAGGTCGTAGTCAGTGAGGTCCGGTATCGGCGCGCGGGTGACGGTTTCAGCGGGAGCGCGGTGTGCAGGGGGCATGATCTTTCTCTTGGCTGAGGGCAGGGAGGCGCTGGCTCGGCCGCGGGTTGGCCGGGCCCGATGCCGGGTCATCGCTTACGCGGTCGTCGTCGGGAATCAGGGTGCGAAGGGGCTACGGACAGCGGCGGGGTTGGCTCGTCCCGATGAGGGCTGCCTTCACGGCGCATGGCGGATACGGCGTTCCGCACGTCTGGCTCCGAGCGGGCGGCCAGGTACAGCACGGGGCACCTGCATTCCACTCACACCTGGCTGGTGAAGGCCGGTCGGCCGAGGCCGCGATGGGCGGCCCATTCGCGTTCGAACCGCTCCTGCTGCTTGTCCTTGACGAAGAAGGGAGCCGCCACCAGGAAGTGCTCCACGGTGGGGAAGCCCTGTCCGCGCTTCTTCAGCCATGCGCGAGCCGAGCCGTACTCCGGGTCGATCTCCACCGGCACGTCGTGCTTGTCCGAGACCTTGATCAGATGCCGCCCCGTCTGTGAGGGGGTTCCGAAGGTCAGGCGCGCGACGGACCGGAGCGCCGGAGCTCGCACGGTGGGGTCCGCCTTGGAGACGGGCAAGATCCGTCGGACCTCGTAGATGGCCCAGGGGCAGTCCAGTTCGCGCTGGAAGGCATCCAGGACTTCTCGGGAGGCGGGGTCGGCGGGTGAGAAGTGCTCCAGCAGGCTGCGCTTGCCGAACAGACGGCCGTTGGGGTTGAGCGCCATGGAGGTGTATTCCAGGCGCAGCACACGCCCGGCGATCTCGGGGTGGGCCCGCATCCGGTCCAGGTGCGCGGGGAGCGACCCCATGGACACGGGGAAGCAGCAGAAGGTGCAGTAGCTCTTCTTCCACCAGATCCCGAACCGGTCGAACAGGTAGTTCTCGCAGTCCTTGAGACCCCAGCCCCATTCGATGAGCGGGAAGACGGCCGTGCGCAGCGGGTTCTTGCTCATGACGGCGTCGGCTTTGGCCCGGCCGGGTTCGTCGGCGTTGAAGCCGATGATCTGCCGGAAGGGGCCGCCGCCGGTGGCTGCCGGGATCCACCGGTCCCCGACCTCCGCCTTGGCGTGGAGACTGCACAGCCGGGTGCCGGCCTGCTGGGGCACGGTGCCGTTGGACTCCATCTCCTCCCACAGCGTCCAGCTGCCGCGGGTGACCAGTCTGGCCGGGCACCGAGAGTCATCGAGCACTTCGATCCCCGCGGCCATGGTCTGGCCCGCTCGCGCGAGCTGGACCAGGCGCAGCCTGTGGCGGCGGAAGAGCGGCAGCATGAACCGCTCCGCGTCCGCGATGGTGTCCGGCCACTCGTCGCCCGTCGCCATGTGGATGACCGCGGTGCGCTCCAGGTCGATGCCGTGTGCTGCGGGATCGTCGAGGAGCCGGGCGATGATGCTGCTCGAGTCACGCCCGAGCCCCCAGTTGATGACGACGTCGACGTCGCCTCGGCCGAGGCCCGGCAGCGGCTCGGGAAGCCAGGCGGGAGTACTGGGCACGGCGAATCTCCTTAGATGGTGTGGGACGTGCTGGAGCAGCCGTCGCCGGTTCGGCCGCGAGGGCTGCCGGGGCCGAGCACGGGCGTCCGGGCCGCGCGTAAGGGGGCCGCTGAGGCCACCGCCTGGGCTCGTTGGACCCGGCGAGGAGTGGAGTCGTAGAGCACGGTGTCTTTGACGGCGGCGCGCGTCTCGGCAAGGGGGTGCCCTTCGCCCCACAGGTGGTGTGGGGCATGGCGAGCCGGGGGCGCGGCGCGATCAGGTGATGCGGAAGGCGCCGGGGTCGGACGTGGCGCGGGCGGCCATCTGAGTGAAGCCCTGCCAGCTCCGCGCTCGCTGCTGGTGCCACCAGTTCGGCGCGGCCCCGTGCACGGTGGCAGTCTCGGCGGTCGCCGGTCCGACGGTTCCCGCGTCCTGGTGCGCCGGTGTCGGTGCTGCGGCGCCAACTCCCTGGGGGCGGGCGGCGAGTGGGCTGGGAAGGCTCACTTCGGTGTAGACGATGCGGTCACGGAGACTGATGCCGATGTCGTCGACGCTGATGTGTAGTACGCGCCCCTCGGCATCGGTGATCCGGCCGAAGACCAGCACGTCCATCCCGTTCACCACGGATTCGGCGACGTGCTCGGCGACCTTGCGCCACACCGTGCACACGTAACGCAGGGCCTTCCCATCGGTCCAGGCTCCGCCCCGGGCGTCCCACACCCGGGGAACGGACTTCATACGGAACCGGGCGACAGCGATGCCGCTGTCGGTGAAGCGGATTTCGGGGTTGCCGATCACTGTGCCGGAGACCGGCACGGCGGGCTCACCAGGCATGAGAACCTCCTCCCTAGTGAAATCATAATAGTGGAAGCTCTGGGATTGTGAACCCCCGCCTGACCAGGCCTATGACCCTTCCGGGTCCTCCCGTTTGACCCGGTTCTCCTCCCTGATGCGCCGCAGACGGTTGATAGTGACCGGGTCGTGTGCCAGCGCGCGGACATCGTCGAGCAGGCCGTTGAGAAGCTGGAAGTACCGGGTGGGAGTCAGCCCCAGATGCTCCCGGATGGCGCGGTCTCGCGCCCCCGGTGTGCGGAAGCCCCGTGCGGCCATACGGATGATCGCCTGGTCGTGGTCGCTCAGCGGATTTCCGGCCCGGCCCAGTCGCGCGTCCTTGTCGGGTTTGATGAGCCCTGCTGCGCAGCAGATGACACCATCGGCTGGCGGCGCGCAGACGTCTGTGTCCCCCTGCCGGGCTGCGGGAGCGATGAGCAAGGGTGCGGCAGCAGGATGAGGGTCACAGACCCCCCAGGGGGTGACGGAGAGGACGACGACCGGTCCGGGTTGGTCAGCCAGCAACTCGCAGACCCCGCACGTGCAGTGGCGGTCATACGGCATCGGTTCGGCCTCGTAGGGAGCGTTGAAGTAATCGGGCTGCAGTCCGTCGAAGGAAGCGAGGACCAGGTCGCCGGTTGCGACGTGATCGGCTCGCACGATGCAGATCCGCCGGGCGTCGGCCTCGACCCGGACGCGGTCCTCGTTCGCAACCCGGCGCGTGACGATCAGCGGTGGAAACACGACGTGCTGGGTGGTCATGGCGTGCCTTTCGCATGGTTGTGGTCGGTGAGCCTGTGCGTAGAGGACGGGAGGCGCTGCCGAGTCGTGGTCACTCTGCTGCAGGAGGGCACTGCCGCTCGTGCGCGGCGGGCGCAGCGTGCCCGGTGGCTGCGGACAGGTTCAGCAGTGAGGCGGCGGAGCGCGTGGTCGCGATGAGATCCGCCTGCCCGACGAGGCGATCGCGGTGAGACCGGATCTTGCGGCGCTGGGCCTCGGCCTGCTGGTGGGCGTCGGGGGTGACCAGCACGTCGGCACACGCGATCACGACGTTCGGCCCCAGGTCCCAGATGGCGGCGTTGACCGCGCAGCAGGCGGCGGCGAGAGGGTCGATCTCGACCATTGACCAGCCGTAGTCATGCGGATTCAGGCCCCTGCGGCGGAGGTGCTGGGCGGTGGCGCGGAAGATCCCGCCGGTGCTGGCCGCTACCTCGTAGAACCATCGTCCAGGCTCCGGAGCGTCTACCTCTCGTACGGTGAACTGGCTGAACAGCGCAGCAACGTCGGGCGGCGTGTGGTGTTCACCCATGGCCTTGCGCGCGCCATGAGAACGCAGTTCTTCCAGCGCGCGGCCGAGCAGGTCAGCTCGTGCCCGGCCCCAGGGATCCGGGGCACCTGTCAGCTCCAGCTGCCCGGCACGAACGGCGGCCTGAGCGGTGGCATGGATGGCTTCGACGGTTTCCGCCGGTGGCGTGCTGCTTGTGAGCCAGGCGTGGAGCGGTTGAGCCCACACAACGAGTTCGGGGTGCACGATCCATTGCAGTGACCACACCCGTTCCAGGAGGGCCAGCAGTTCCTGGGGCGCGAGAGTCAGCAGACGGGCGCTGACGTCCGGTCCCTCCGGTGGCTGTGTCACCTGGGCGAGAGTGGCCACCACTCCAAGAGGGATCTCGATGGAGACACCACCGCGGTCTCGGTGCCAGGCGGCAGCGGCACCTTCGGCGACATGAGCGACGAGCTGTTCCGTGGTTGTGCCGTGCTCTCGGCGAGGACGGAGGAAGCGCTCGGCGGCGGTGCCTACCTCATTCTGGGAATCGGGTTGGTCCATAGCAGTGTCTCCGGATCGGGCAGGCACGCCTGAGAAGCGGCCGATGAGACGCAACAGAAGCGAGGGGCGGGGCCGTCCGCGCGGCGGACCACGCGGACGACCGACGGGATGGGGCTACAGGACCTTGCACGTGGAGGCGGGGACGCGCACCCGATGCCTCTTCGTCTCCGAGGGGATCTCCCTGTGGAACGAGTACTCGGTGGTGGACCGCTCATCCAGCAGGACGGTCGCGATGATCTGCTTCCGCTTGCGCTTCACCTCCTCGACCTCTCCCTCGAGCCCGTTGAGGAAGCCGGGCCTCAAGTCGAACAGGCGCACGACCATGCCTTTGGTGACCTCGGCGGCACGGGCGTTACGCAGGGTCTCGATACGCTGGTTGGCCGCCGCGAACACCTTATGGACGCCGTCCTCGTCGGCCTGGTTGAGGATGAAGTTGATGACCGATGCGAGCGTGGCACTCATGGTGATCTCTTCCTTATTTGGTGATGGTGCGGTCCGATGGACCGCCGGGACGACTGAGCGGGAAGTTGGTTGCGGGTGCGGGATGACCGTGCGGTTCAGGTGTCGGGGTTCCTGTGCCGCTGAGCGGGGCTGCCGTTCGTCTGGCTGTCCCAGTGCTGAGCGAGAAGGCGGGTAGCTGCGTCCCGCTCCTCGCGTGTCGGGAAGGCATGCACGGTGACGTCGCCGTGGATGTTCGTAGCGAGACCGAAGGCTCGGTCCACGTCGCAGTGGGCGGCGATTTGGTGCGGCCAGACGCCCAAGGGACGGGTGTCCCAGTACGCGACGGCTGTCCAGCCGGTCTCCGGCAGGAGATCGATCCAGGGGAAGCCGGACAGGGGCCCCCACCGATCCGCAGGAAGGTCCGGGAGCAGGGCCTGGAGCGGGGGGTGGTCACGGATGTCGGGGTCGGACATGGCTGTTCTCCAAGAGGCGCAGGGGGGGGGACGGCCCCCGGCTGCTCCGGGCAGGAAGCGCCGGGCCGGGGGCCGATGGGAAGGCGGCGAGCGGGCGGCCGATCAGGCGGTCTCAGAGGAGTCGGGACCGGCCGCAGACGCTCCGTCAGCGTCGGTCGGCTTCCCGGGCTTCGCCTCGGACTTGGTATCCGCGCGCTGCTGAACGTGCTTCGGGCGATGCGGAGCGAGGGCCTCTTGCTCGACCTCGGACAGCGTGTATCCCAGCGCTTCCAGGAACGCCAGCCACCGGGCCTGGTGGCCGAAGAGGTTGCGCCACGCGTTCTTCTCCCGAAGGTCGTACTCGAAGGCGGCGGCCACGCCCGCGAACACCACGTGCATCTCCCGGGGCTTGCCGGTCCGCTCGACCAGATCCCCGAAGGGGTCGGAGCCGGAAGCCGTCCCACTCGCGTCGGCCTGGGGGTCCTTGATTCCCAGGAATCGGGCGAGGTCCTCGGTCGGCTTCTTCTCCACCCACTTCTCGTAGTGATACGGGAGGCTGACGACGGTCCGCAGCGCGAGCTTGCGGGCCTCATCGGGCAGGGTCCGGCCCGCGCACAGCTTGGCGATGAAGTCCTTGCGCGGTCCCTGAGCGGCGACCCACGCCTTGTTGTGAGCGATCACCTTGCGCCGCTCGGCGGCCTGGACCTCATCCTCCGCTGTCCGGGGCTTCTTCGGCGCCGGGCGCACCTTGTGCCCGTGGGCGGCCGGGTCGGAGCAGTGCCACACGGGCTGCCCTTCGTCGTCCAGGCGCGCACTGTGACCCGGACACCCCGCGTGGTTCTCCCCGGTGAACGGGTTGCCCAGCGGCGTCGTCAGGTCCGTCAGGGGCTTGGACGGGTCCTTCTGCCCCCAGGAGTGGCGGGTCTCGAGCAGCGGGATCCCGGCCTCGGCGAGCTCCTTGACCGTCTGCTCACGGGCTTCGTTCTCGGCCTTGGTCTGACGGAGCTGGGCCATGATGTGATCCCAGTGACCTCGGCCGCCCTTGCCCTCCTTCTCGTCCTGGGCCTTGGCGGCCTCCAGCCTGCGCTGTGCGCCGGTCACGGACTCGACCTCGAACAGGTCGGCCATCTGCTCCAGATCCATGCCCTCGGCCGATGCGCTGCGCAGCGCGGCGTCGCTGAGCTGCGCCGCCTTGCGCGCGGTCTTGGCCGCGCCGCGCTTGAGGCCCATGGCCTGGCAGGCTTCCGTCTGCTCCACGTCGTTCATGTCCAGCAGACACAGTTCGACGGCCTGTACGGTGTCCCGCTCGCTCATCTGCTCGCGGTTCTTGTTCTCCGTGAGGGACAGGAACCGGGTCCACCCGTCACGGCCTACCAGGTCGTCGCGGACGAACGCGCCGATCGTGCGCTCCGGCCGCTTGTCCGCCTTGGCGGTGGCATTGGCGATCTGCTGCGCCTGGACACGGCGCCATCCCTTGAAAGCCCCGTAGGTGCCGTCGGGACGCGGGCGGACGCTGATGGGCTCTTCGACGCCGAGTGCCTTGACGGAGGCGATCAGTTCGGGGTCCGCCTCGGTGTCGGTCGTGCGGGCGTTGCACTCGTCCCGGACGATGGCGGCGGGGTCGAGCTGGACGATCCGGCGCTCCTGCTCGTGCGCGGGAGGCGTGGTCTGCGCGGGCTGCGTGGCCTTGGCGGAAGACGGGCGGGGCGGCGTCTTGGTGGACACGGGTGCCTCCTGTCGATGGTGGGCGGTGTCGGCTTCGACCGACACATATTCATAATAGTGGAAGATCAGGGGAGGGGAATCCCCACCTGACCTGCGGAAATCCCTTCCCTCGGCCCTCTCAGGACGCGCTCAGCTCTTCGAGAAAGGAACGGAACGCCGCTTCGCTCACGTACCCCTCATACAGAAACACCAGCTGCGCAGCCATCCCCATATCGTTGATGGACTTCGCCTTCTGCGCGGCCTGGCCGTGCGGCAGCTCGGCGGCGTCGCCGTCCGGTGTCTCGGGCATGTCCCTCCGGGCGGCCTGCAGCACGGCCTTGCCCAGCATCCCGCCGGTGACACCGACTTCCTGAGCGATCGCCAGCAGCCGGACCGACGCACCGGGCGGCGCGTCGGACAGAGAGGCACCGTCCGAAGCGAGCTGCTGCACTGCCGCGGGGGCCGGGCGTTTGAAGAGGGTGCCGGTCGGGCCGTGGCCGTGGCTGGTCCATCCGGCATCGAGCAGGTCGCGTTGCAGCCGGTCGGCAGCCAGGAACCAGGCACGCTTGTCGTGCGGCCCTTCCCATGCACCGCCGGCGCCGGGCATCTGGTCGTCCTCGCCGATGACCGGTGCGATGAAGATGTAGTCCGGCCCCATGCCGGTCGGCCGCATGCACAGGCCGCGTCCGGCCTCCCAGCGCCGCGCGGTGAGCGCGTCGATGGCCGCGGTCTCGGTTGCGGTGCTCGTGGTGCCTCGGCCGACGTCGAGCATGGACCGGGGGACGTCACGATGGGACATGGCAGGGTTCTCCTTTTGAATCCGGGATAGGTCTGGTTCCCGCTGGTCATGGTGTGGTCGTGGGCTCCCGGGCAAGGCGGGGCGAGCGGGGCTCGGTGCGCCGGGACGCGGTCAAGCACAGGGTGGGCGGTGCAGGTGCTGCGGTGGCAGCCCTCTTTCCCGTGGCCACGGGGAACGCTCCCTGGCTCATCGCGTATCGCGTGCGCTGCATCGGGGACAGACGGGCTCGGCTTGCCGGGAGAGGGGCCAGCCGGGCGTCAACTGCAATGCCTGGGCGTTCGTGCAGTCGTCGCGGCTACAGCGGATCTCATCAGCGACCGCGCGCAATGCCGGGGTCGGCGGTGAGCACGCCGAGCACGGCCCGGACGGCAGCCCGGGTCTGGCCCGACGCCTTCGTCCATCCCAGGGCCTGCACCGCGAGGGTGATCGCCGACTCGGGGACGTCCTCCCGGTACCCGACGCGGTACAGGTACAGCGCAACGGCGGTTGCCACGCGCGTGCGGTTGTAGGTCTCGGACTCCACACCGGTCGCGTCCGGAAGCTGGATCCGGGCGATCGGCGGGAGAGACGGGCGGCGGGCAAAGGCGCGGTAGACGCGGACCGGGATGCGGCGCGCCAGGGCGCCGAGCGTGTGGAGCAGCACGGGTTCCTCCATGCGGTTGTCGGGTGCCGGACCCGCGCTGATGGCGAGTCCGGCAGCAGGTCAGCTGCTGGTTCCGGCCTCCTCCGCGTGGCACGAGCGGGCCCAGTCGGTTACGGTCTCCCAGCCGTCCGTCGAGTCCCTCAGCCCCTGGAGCAGGCGCACGATGTCGACGGCGCTCCCCGCGTCCTCGGGGGTATCGGTCTCAGCGGCCCTCAGGAGTTCCTCCGGGGTGACGGACCGCTCGTCGGCCAGGTGGAACAGGTCGGTGATCAGGTCCCGGGTGACCTCTTCAGCGGGTTCGTTCTGCTGGTCAGTGGCCTCGGCATAGGAGGCCAGCGTTTTCCCTGCGCGGTGAGCGCGCTCGCCGACGCTGCATGTCGCGTTGAGCCCACCGTTGGCCTGGAAGTGATCGAGCGCGCTCTGTGCGTACTCGGCGCATTCTGCTGGCGATGACATCGGAGTTCTCCGTACCTGATCCGGGACAGAAGGGCGGGGAGGCGGCGATTCCGCCCCGCGTGTTCATAATGGTGGAAGTTACGTTGCGGGCAACCCCCGCTATGACCTGAGCGCTTGCGTGCCGGTCACGCCTTCGGCTTCTTCCTCGTCCGGTGCTGGTGCCCACAGGGGAAGCCGTCGGTTTCATGGCCGACCAGTGATACGTAGGCGCCGTGCACGCGGCCGCGCGCAAAGCGCACTTCGTCACCCCGCCGCGTATCGGGGGAGGCGTTCACTCGGGCGAGCCAGGCGCTCCATTCACGGGGGCTCGTGGGGCGTACGTGCAGGCTGAGGACGTCGTCGGCGATCGCTCGACAGATGATGACGTCCTCCAGGGCGTGAAGTTCCGCACGAGCCGTACCTGCTGGCGTGCCGGGCCCCGGAGGGGTGTAGCAGCTGGTGCACGGGTACTTGCTCTCGGCGCTCCAGAAAGAGGCCATGTGCAGCCCTGTGTGCTCGTCGTACCCCAGCGGTGCCATGTGAAGACCGTGATGGCCCAGGTTGAGCTCGCAGAACGCCAGACCGCGCGTGTGCCTGTTGCGGCACGGCCCGGGGTCGGTGTCGTCGATGAGAGCCTGAATGGCGGCCTGCGGCATGCCGGTCTGGGCAAGGCGGCCGGCCAGGCGCTGGATGGCATCGGTGGACACGTCGGCCTCTCTCGGGTGGTCTGGGGAAGGGAGGGCGGCCGGGCAGCACTGCCGCCCTCCCAACAATATCCATAATAGTGGAATTTAATTTCGGGGTAACCCCCCCTGACCAGGGGATTTACCCTGCTGAATCGCCTTTCCGCGTGCACCAGCCATCCAGGGACGCCATCCCGCGCAAGGCGTGTTCCGCCTCCTCGGGTAACGCGTGGATCTCCAGCTCGACCGAGTCGCCCCGTGGTCCGACGGTGGCCCAAATACGGCCCGTGAACGCCGAGTCTTCAAGATCCTCGCGCCGATGGAAGCTCACCGTCGTGTACCGGGGCCTCGGGTACTCCGGATTTACGGACGCGCCCGGAAGCAGCCTCGCCAGTCTCTGCACCACCGCGCGACGGGCCCGTTGCTCCGCCTCCTGCGCAGCCTTCTCAAGCCCGGCTATCTCCAGCGCCTCCGCATGTTGGGGCAGCAGCCTGCGCCGGATGTGATCAGCGACGTGCTTCGGAGCCAGCGCGCTCACCCGGATACTCGGGGACTTCACCGATGCGTCGCCCGGCAGCTGTGCCCAGACACGCAGACGAGGGTCATCGTCCTTCACGAGGTCCAGCGCGCGGCCGTCACCGTCCACGATCCGCGTGGCCGTCCAGACATGCTGCGGCAACGGCTCAACGCGGCACTGAGGGTCCAGGAGCGGGGCGATCTCCTCGGCGTACTGGTCGAGGTCAGCCTGGCTATCGAGGCTCCGCGGTTCATTCACGGCGCACTCCCTTCCAGTCGTAGGGCTGGTGTCGGCATGAGGACGGCAGCTCAGCACTCACACCTCCGGAGCAATGGCGCCGGGCCGGGATGCTGGGGAGCGGACTGCCTCCAGAGCAGCGCCGTGAACGGCGGCGGTGCCGGACACAAAGACGCGGCCATTCCAGATCCACCTTGCGCGTAGCCCTTCTTCCTCCTCGCGGTAGCGATCGAGACGCCCGCGTTCGAACGCTGCGCACTCGTCGAAGATCTCGCCCCATCGCGGAAGGTACGCAGCGCGGTGCGCTAGGTGCTCACGCCGGTTGGCGAGTAGACAGGCGAGCGCCGGCGCAGGGCGGTGGACGTACAGCTCAGCCAGCGCCCACCACAGCTGCGCGCACTGGCGCGCTTCCGCCCGGTACTGCTCGGCCTGCCGTTGCAGTCGCTCGCAGTCGGCAACGGTCTTCGGGATCCACCGGTGCAACCAGGCGAGCCGTTCGGGGGCTTCACGCCGATGGGCCTGCCGGAACAACTGCGGAAGGTCGGGGCGGTCTGCATAGTGCTGTCCACACGCTCGCATGATCACGTGAAGCGTCTCGCTGGCCTGCGGCGGCGCGTCCCTGTCGTCTGTGTCGGTCAAGCCACTCGTCCAGTACCAGCCCTCGGCGGCCTCGGCCGCGTGCTCCAGTATCCGCACCACCATGCCCTGATAGGCGCGTCGGCGGATTTTGGGCAACGGTCCGGTGGGGAGGTGGCGCAGCCCTTCGACGGAACCGAGCGTGATCCGAACTGCACCGAACTTGTGCCACTGGCTGGGGTCGTGAGTGGCCACCACGTGCACCATGCCGGTGACCGGACCGGTGAGGTTGTAGAGGACGGCGCCGGTCTCGTCAGGATCGGACGGAGCGGCGTGGACCGTACCGGACGCGGTAGTGATGGTGAGCACTTGTGCCTCCTAGCTCGGTGTTGGCCGGGCTGAGCCCGGCGGGAGTGGGCGGGAACGTGGCCAGCGGCTGATGCGTGCTCAACGTCGCCGTGGCTGAGGAGGTCGGCGAAGCACGGGCCCGGTGACCGGGAAGAACGACCGGGCCCGCGCTGCGGCGGGGTAGCCGGGCGCGACGTCGTGAATGACGTGGAGTTCGGACGGGGCCCGCCGGTACGTCCGTCACAGCGGCAGGGACGGGGGCCTGATGGGGAAACCGGCCTCGAAGAGCGTGCCAGGGTCCGGCTCGAGGCGGTCGCCGGTACTCGGGTCGGTGCAGTAGGCGGTCCGCGCTTGGTCGGCGGTAAAGGGGATCACCTTGCCCTGGTGGATTCCCCAGCCGCGTATGGTGCGGCCTCCTGCGCGATGGGGGCTGCTCAGAAGGAGCCCGGCATTCGTTGTCTCCGGCCGCGTGAACGCGTAGGTGATCAGCGTCATCAGCATTTCGATGTCGTCAGCGGAGAGCGGAAAGACGCCAGTTTCGCGGTAGACCATGACGACGGCCTGGGCGGCGGCGGGCGGATCCGATAGTGCGCATGTGAGGTCATGCGGCCCGTCGCCTGCGGCGAACAGAAGCTGTGTGACGGTCTCGTCTGCCCGGGCATGGGCAGCCTTGATCAGTGCTGTGTCGGGGGCGGATCCGGCGTGTTCCGGCATGAGTTGCTCCTGGTGGTGGTTGGCCGACGAATGCGGGTGGAGCGCCTTTGCGCTATCCATAATAGTGGAATCCGTGAGGGGGTGAACCCGCTATTGACCTGCTCCTTAGCCCTCTTCCAGCGCTCGCAAGGCGTCCTCGTAGGCGCTGGCGATGGCCTTCGTGATGTTCTCGTGGGCACGGTCAATATGCGGTTCGACCGCCGTCTGAGCCCGGCCCCGTCGCCATCGGAGCGCCACCACCAGCGTGCCCAACTCCGCGCGCGTCAGTGACTAGGGACCGCGGTCGGTCAAAGTCGTCTCCCGCAGCCGCATGGAAATCTCGACCTGCTCCGGCTGGGTCACACGGACCGAGCTTGTGAAGGAGCGCCCGGTTCAGGGTGGCGCGCAGATAGGGGCCTGGACGCCGTGCGTGGGCTTCACCGTGAAGAGACCTGGCACGGCACGATCCCTCTGTATGCACAACCGGTCTTCCTGAACGGTGAGCCGCTCGCCGGAAGCCAGCTCGAACTCTGCGACGTGACGCTGTGCTCCGCACCGCTGGCAGGCGTACAGGGCGACCCTGAGCCGCGCGTAAGGCCCGATGCGGCATTGGGTACAGGCGATCGGCATGACGATGTTCATGGGGTCGGCAGTCCTCTCGGTGCGGGTCCTGGGGCTGGTGCTGGGCAGCCCGGCCGCGCTCCGCCGGCCCGGCCTGAGCGGTCGGCCCGGCGGAGCTGGGACCCGCACGGGCCCGGGGCGGGGGGAACCAGCCGGGCCCGTGCGGGCGGGCGCCAGGGGTACGCCCCGCCGGACGGAGAGCGGGAAGGCGTAGCACCCTGGCAGGGGGTGGACTCAGGCGGCTCGGGCGGCTGCCGCGAGCGCGGGCAGGGCCATGGCCTCCAGCTCGTGAGCGGCGTCGGCGTCGGAGAGTGTCTGCGCTGTCGACGTCACGGCCTGCATGACGCCTCCGGCGGTCGTCTGTCCGCCCCGAATGAAGTGGTTCAGGATCGACTCCCGCACCGCGCCGGAGAAACTGAGCTGCTTGGACACCATTTCGATGGTCTGTGCAGGATCCGAGATCTGCTTACCGGCCTCGCGCTCGATCTCATCGATCTTGGCTTCGACGTAGGCGGGAGACAGGAACTGCTGGACTGCGTCGGCGGTCTTGGAAGCCACCAGCTCCAGCTCCCTGGCGCGCGTGGCACCGGACCACTGGACGATCCCCTCATCGTGCTTCGCACCGATGTGCACGGCTCGCATGACGTCCTTCGACATGGTGAGGCCGTTGCGGCACACCTGCACGACTGCGCGCGGAGTGATGCTGAACGCCCCGGACCCCACCTCACTATTAGAGATGACGAAGCCCGCCGAAACCATCGGCAGTTGATCGCCCGTCTCGCCTGTGAAGGGAGAGCGGTACCCCCGGAGCAACTCCCGGGCCTGGATGGCCACCTGGTCCGACTCCACGCGGACGTACATCCGCCGGTCGGTGAGGTCACAGCCCTTGATCTCCACGCGATGGCCGGACGCCTCGACTCCCTGAAGAGCGGCGGTGAGGATGTCGAAGTTATCGATCAGCCTGTAGCTGTCCGACAGGAAGGCCCGCGCGACCCCCTCACCTGAGTGCCCGTTCTCGGCGGCATCGCCACGGAACGCGCGGATCAGGAACTTGCGCGACGGGTCCTGCTCCAGCCAGCCGCACACATTGATGTCGTACAGGGCCGGATTCTCCGTGCGCATACGACGCAGGTACCCGACCGGAATACCCAGCTTGGCCGCGAACCCCTCCTCGGCAACGTCGGTGGGCCGGTACGTACCGTCGGACATGAACATCCGGCCATGGTCAGTCATGGCGGGCTCCACCCGACTCATGATCAGGTTTCCATTCGCGACCGTGAGCGATGAGGCGGGAGCGACCACGTCCAGCTTGCGGCCGTTCTGGACCTCCAGCATGTGCGCCAGATCGGATAGATCGGCGTTTCGGGTGCTCGTGCGGGGCGTACGGGTGACGGGGCTTTCCGTGACCTGCTGTGTCATGCTCTGCCCTTTCGTTGATGCTTCGGCGTGTCCGGGGCACCACCCCCGAACAGCATCCATAATAGTGGAAGGTGGAGAGGTGTTAACCCCCCTCTGACCAGGGGCGCGGCCCTCTGAGCCGCACCCCTGGCAGCGAGAGACCCCTTACCGGATCCACTTCACCTCGTGGAAGTTATCCAGGGGGGTGACGCTGGAGCGGTGGACGTCGGAGAGAACGCGCCGGTACCCCCTTCCTGTCCATCGCCCGAGCACGTAGAGCGCTTGCCCCTGCCCCTGGCTATCGGCCGTCTCCGTGACGCCCATGATCCAGAAGTAGGCCCCGTAGTACCGATCGAACGACCCGTGGTAGCGCACTTCCTGGCCGAGTCGCGGCGTGGGCCTTGTCCCTAGTTCGATCTTGAGCTCCCTGAAGAATGAAGCCACAGCTTCGGGGTGAATCGGCACGTCGGCGAGCGCGGGGCTCGCAACACCGCTCCGCGCGCAAGCTGCCCAACCCAACTCAAAGGCCGTACGCGCAAGATCCCTTACCTTCCAGCGGACCCCCATAGCCGGTCGGGCGGCCGAGCCGACCAACTGCCTCCAAGCCTCGCGAGCTTGCCTTAACTCGAAGTTGGTAAGGGACTCCGGGACTGGTACGGCGGGCGTGGTTTCCTCGGTGTGCTGGGTTCCTTCGCTGTGCCGCGTGTCCTCGGTGTGCCTCGTGTGGTCCCACATTGTCGTTTCCCTTCGGGTTGATGGGAGGCCGCCCGGATTTCCCGGGCGGCCGATTAGCGGCTATCCGAGGAATCCGCGCGAATTGAGGATCTCGGCGGTGAGGTGGGCTACCCCTTGAGGCTTGTAGATGGCCGGGAAATGCACGATTTCCTTTTCCGTCCGGCCGCCGTTTTCGTCGCTCGGCTCGATGAACTCGTGCACGATCCGGAAGTCGTTTCCGTCCTCGGTCGGCATTTGGAGGACGACCGGGCCGTTTACCGTCTCGAACCGCACACCGGTGTATCCGGCGTCCGAGTTGTGCACGATCTTTGCTCCCGCGCGCTCGCATACGAGCGGCAGGAAGTTCGCGATGGTCCGGGCCAAAATGGCCTTCGGAGTCATGGGGGCAGATCGCTCGTGTTGAGCGCCCCCCACGCGTCGGACGATTCCGCCAGCGATCGCGATTTCCATGCTGCTGCCTTCCTGTTGATGCTTCGGCCGTTCGGGACACCACTCCCGCACAAGTCCATAATAGTGGAAGACTGATTGGGGTCAATACCTGGCACACCAGCTGGGGCACTGTGTGGCACGCTATCTGACACGCTATCTTGCACACCACCGAAAGGGGGCATTGAACATTTCCGCTGTTCAGATCGCGTATTCGGCACAACTCGCACCCCGACTTCCCTCCTGCCCTTACCGTTCTTGACTGAGCGGAGACGAGAGGTGCGCGCGGTGGGCAGTCGGGAGCCTGGGACCCCTGCGGGTGGCGCGGGCTTATCGGCCCCACGTGAGAGTAGGGGCCGATAAGCTCAGTTCTGGGGTGTGCTTTGTTTTTGCCAATCCAACATGCTGCATCACAAGCTGATGCGCGGTCCCGTTCTCGTATCGGCATCCCGCTTCGCGTGGCTCACTAGGCCCACGTGAGTGGGTCTCAGGTCCCGGAGGGGCCGGGCGGGGGAGCGCAGCGGACTCGCCCGGCAACGGGGCTGTACACCCGTCAGGGGACGGCTGATGACCCATACTGACTCCTTGCCAGCCTTTTTGGATGACTGCGAAGCGGCTGCCCTTCAACCGCCCCGCAAAGCGGGGCGGTTGGGCTCCTGGAGCGAAGCGGGGGGAGCCGCTCACGCGGAGCGTGAGCAACGGCCCCGCGAAGCGGGGCCGTTCGCTGCCTGCGGGCGCAGCCCGCAGGCAGCGAACGGCCCCGCTTCGCGGG
>NZ_JAERRG010000048.1 GCF_016741935.1 Streptomyces endocoffeicus
ACGATCCTGCCCGGCGCACGACTACGCCGTCGGCTGTTCTGGCGCTACACGCTCGTATGGAATCACCGTTGATCGCCCCCTCCTTCAACCACGAACCTTATTTCTGTGAAAGCCAGGTGGTTTGAGAAACGCCAACCGTCGACGTTCTCAAAGCACCTGCCGCCTCCGCAGGTCAGCGAGCTGCTATCTGCCAGATGCGCTGCGACAGGACACCTTGTAACGCGTGCCTGGGCCTCGGGTGCGGGTTCGCCCCTGCGAGTGAAGGAGGGCCCGAGGAAGCCGAGGGCGAGGCCGAGGTACCGCTGTGGTTCGGAGCAGGAGCCGAGACAGCCATCCCGGGATCGTTGTCCGTGCCCCCCCAACGCCGCGCGGAGGGTCATCAATATCCGCGGTACTGAACGGCTACCGTCGACATGATCCTTTCGGCGGTAGCCGTTGCCTTGGAACCGAAGGATCTGACACAGGCACTGAGCGGGAACGCATCGCGGTCCGAAGGTGTTGTCAAGGTCTTCTCCCATCGGTTGTGGTGACGGGGCACGGCGCGACGGTGGTGCCTCACCTGGCTTCCTCCGGCCGGGCCTGCCGCGTGGCCTCCTCGTAGGCGTGCAACAGTCGCTCCCCGGTCTCGCACTTGGCGCTGGGCGTCCGGCAGGACAGGCAACCCGCGGCGTGTTCGCAGCCGCGGGTCGGTCAGGTACCCGTCGCGGGTGAACGGGACTCGCCAGTGCGAGCCGGGCGGGGCGAGCCGGTCCACGGGAGGAACGCCGAGGTAGGTGGCGACGCCTTCGACCGCACCGAGGACGTGGACGCAGTAGAGGTTCCAGGTTGCGGCGGCCCCAGGGACGATGAGCCAGTAGAGGGTGTTGCAGCGGTCCTTGATGACGGCGCCGGACTGGGCGCCGAGGACACCGAGGGCGTGCTCGCCGATCTCCTCCGGCACGCGGACCGCGTCCCACCATGTGCCCGTGGGTAAGGCTGTGGCTTGTGACCCGGTAGGTGGTGTCCACTGCTCGGCGTTGGTCGTCATAGGCGGCTCCGTGCACGGTCTGTGTTCCGACCGTCACATCGTGCCGACCGACAAGGCGCTCAGTGTTCCCAGACGCGGAACAATGGGGCGCCTTGGCGATGCTACATACCCACCCACGCAGCCAACGACGACAGAGACTCAGGCGCCCGTCGCTGACGGCGCACCAGGACGCCGACGGTCTCACGCACCAGCGGGTGATATCGGGCCTGCTGCGGCGCTACCTTCCGCGCCCGTACCAAGAACCGTTCAGCAGCTTCTGTCTTGCCCATCTGCGCGTAGGCACGGGCCATCTCGATGTAGTACCGGCCCACTCGCACGCGGGGGTGCGTCTCCGGGAAGTGCAGCTTCTTGGACAACTTCACCGCCTCGCCGAGCTCGCCGAGCTCCACGTTGGTCGCGACGTCGAAGTGCTGCACGTTCGTCAGGCCGAACGATGACCAGTACACGTTCGGCACATCCCGGCCGATCTTCTTGGCCATCTCGTGTGCCAGGCCCATGTAGCCGGTAACGGCGTCAGCGTCCTTGGCTTGGGCGGCCGCGATGGCCGACGCGAGATGCAGGCTGCCCGTCACTGCGAGCGCCTCAACGGACTCGGGTTGCTCGACCTGGCCGATGAGCCGATGGCCGCGCGTGATGATCTGGAGCGACATCTGGTTGTTCCCGCGTCGGAGCAGCATGCTCGACCGCTTGTTCAGGCGGATGGCGAGCAGCAGCGGGTCCTGTGCCTGCTCCGCCATCCACCCCATGCGCTCCAGCGCGATCGAGGCAAGATCGTGGTAGCCGACCCGGTAGGTGAACTCGTATGCCACCCAGTAGCACCAGCTCAGCGACGAGGTAGCGCGCCGGTGACTCTCGCCCGGCGACAGCAGGCTGACCATGGTGGCGAGTTCGCCGAGCAGGCCGGGCAGCTTCGACCCGATGTCCTTGTACTCGGTGGCGGAGGCCCCGGCGCACAGCGCTCGCACGTCGCTCTCCACCTGGTCGATGGGCCGGGGGGTGATGTGCGGGTCCGGCCCGAGGTCGTACATGTCGAGCGCCTCGGACAGTGGGGAGATCAGCCGGTCGAGATGGTCCTGCCGTAACTCGGAGATGTACGGCTGGCCATTGAGCACGGCCACGTCCACCTGAAGTACGCGGGCGACGGCGGCCACGACGGAGGGTGTGGCCGGAGCCAGGCCGCGCTCGACTTTGGCGATGGTGCCACGGGAGAGGAACGAGCGCTGCGCCAGTGCGGTCTGGGTGAGTTGACGCAGTTTCCGGTAGTCCGCGATGCGTGCGCCGGTGTGTTCCTCATTGCTCTGCGGCATGGTGAACTCCGTTCTGGCCTCGACACTCAGAACGGTGCCCGCGCCCGACGCCACGCGTACGGCTGATCACCGACCGTAGCTCGCACCGTGCTGCTCCCGCGGCGGGGCGGTACCGGCCGCGGGCGGGGCCTCCGGCCCGGCCCCGCCGCCGCGGTTCGCCCGGGCGAGTGCGCAGTAGCCGACTCCGCCCACCACCAGGCCGACCAGCCAGGCGATGTCGGCACCGCCGAGCGGCTTCACCAAGGGGCCGACGTAGAGGCTGCTGTTGACGAACGGCAGCTCCGCCGCGATCGACACCGCGTAGAGGATGAGCGTCCCCCAGTTGCATCGTCCGTAGCGGCCGTCCGGTTCGAAGAGGGCGGCGATGTCGTAGTGGCCGCGCCGGACGAAGTAGTAGTCGGTGAGGTTGATGGCCGTCCACGGGATGAGCAGATACAGCAGGAACAGCGTGATGTTCGTATAGGTCGTGATCATGCTCCCGCTGGACAGGATGGCGAGGACCGCCCCGACCAGGGTGAAGCCGATGACGAAGAGCGCGCGGGCGAGTGCCGGGGAGCGCAGTCTGTCCTTCCGGGAAAAGATGCTGAGGGTGGAGAGGAAGGCACCGTAGGCGCCTTCGGCTCCGGCCGGGATCATGGACATCAACAGGGCGAAGACCACCAGGCCGCTGATCGCCGGGTAGCGGTCGGCGAGAAAGCCGATCGCGTCCGCGTCCAGTGCCTGGTCGTTGACCGCGGCGGCCATCGCGCCGATGACCATCGTGAGCGTGCCGCCCACCGCCGATCCGAGGTAGGTGTACCAGAAGGTGGTTGCTCTGGGGGTGTCCTCGGGCAGATAGCGCGAGTAGTCGGAGACGTAGGGCGCCCAGGTGACCTGCCAGGAGATGGAGATCGAGACGGCGAGCAGCACCGTGCCCGGTGTGGCCGGGGAGCCGGAGTTCGGCAGGTGGGCGGGAAGGTGGGTGGCGAGCTGCGCGAACAGTGCCAGGAACACGATTCCCGAGAGCACGGAGATCACCCGCGCGGTGGCGTGAATCAGCTTGTAGCCGACCAGCGCGACCAGCAGGTGCAGCACGCAGAAGATCACGATGCCCGCGGACTTGGGCAGGCCGGTCCAGCCGGCCAGTGCCCCGCCGCCCACCAGGCCGCCCTCGACCGCGAAGCCCAGGTACATCAGAACGACGATGAAGGAGGGCAGCGCCCCGCCGAGAAACCCGAACTGGGCCCGGCTCTGGATCATCTGCGGGACGCCGAGCTCCGGCCCCTGCACGCTGTGGTAGGCCATGAAGACGCCACCGACCAGGTTGCCGATGACGATCGTGGCGATGGCCCACTTCAGGTCGAGGCCGAGCGTGACGGCCACCGCCCCGGTGACCACCGCGGTCATCTGTACGTTGCTGGAGAACCAGAGGGTGAGCTGATGCCACGGCTTGCCGTGGCGCTCGGAGGCGGGGATGTGCTCGATGCCGTGCTGTTCGAGGGTCGGTGCGGGGTCCGGGCCCGGCACCGCGGCGTCGCCGCTCATCGCGCCTCCTGGCCGGGGTGGGAGGACCGGCGGGCGGCGGCGACCGCGGCCGCGATCTGAGTGAGGCACGAGGCGTGCTCGGCGCGCTGTGCGCGGGGGCCCAGCAGGCTGGACTGTTTGGCGATGACCACGTCCCGTTCGGGATCGAGCCAGAGGTACTGGCCGAAGATGCCGAGGCCGAGGAAGCTCCCGGCGGCGTCGCCGGTGATCCACCACTTATTGCGGTACGACCCGTTCGGGTGGACCTCGCGGAAGTCCGCGTCCGGGACCACCCCGGACGGCGCACCACCACGGGTGGTGCGGACCCATGCCTCCGGGATGACCTGAGTGCCGCCGGCCGAGCCGTTGTCCAGCACACAGCGTCCGAAGCGGGCCAGATCGCGCGCCGTCGCGTTGATCCCGGCGCAGGCGTAGGGGGTGCCCTCCGGGTCGGTGGTGACCAGGGCGTCGTGTTCGGCGCCGATGCGGGACCAGATCCGGTCGGCGATCACCTCGGGGTAGGGCTGTCCGGCGGCTCGTTCGAGGATCCAGGCGAGGACGTCGGTGGTGGCCGAGCAGTACTGGGTGGAGCGGCCGTGCGGCCGGTCGCCCGGCTCGAGGGCGGCAAGGAAGGCGCGCACGGCCGGGTCCTCGGGGCCGCGCGGGCGCCAGCCGGAGGCGCGGTCCAGCGCCTGCACCTCGGAAGCCGGATCACGGTAGTCATGGTTGAACCGAAGCGAGACCGACATGTCCAAGACCTGGCCCACGGTGGCGGTCCCGTACGCCGAGGCGGCGAGTTCGGGCACATAGGACTCGACCGGGGCGGACAGCGTGAGGCGGCCCTCGTCCACCAGACGGCCCGCGGCCATGCCCGCGATCGACTTCGAGATCGACATCAGAGCATGCCGCCGGTCCGGCCGCCCCTCGCCAAAGTACCGCTCGAAGACGATGTGCTCCCCGTGGAGCACCACGATCGCGTCGGTCCGGGTCCGCTCCAGGAACTCCGCCACCGTGCTGCGCGCCCCGGCCAGATCGACCTCGGCGTCCTCGAGCGGAAGGGGCGCCTCGGCAAAGGTGCGGTGCTCGCCGCGCCCCCGCGAGATCACGGCCGTCGGCAGGAACTCCTCGACATGGCTGAAGGCCCACCGGTTGACCGGCGGTTCGAGCCAGTCCCCGAGTGTGGGAGGCGGAGAGGCGGGTGCCATCGCGGACATGGGCGGACGCTCCGGGGAGTCGACGGTGAGGGGCCTCCATCGTCGTGAGCTCGAAGCATGCTGTCTAATACCAAAAATGCCGGGATTGCCATGCCGATATGGCATGATGCCGCGATGGAGATCAAGCGCCTTCGGTACTTCCTGGCCGTGGTCCGCGCCGGTACCGTCACCGCGGCGGCCGAACGGCTCCATCTCGCCCAACCCGCGCTCTCCCGGCAACTACGCCATCTGGAAGACGAGTTGGGGGTCGCGCTGTTCGACCGCTCCGGCCCGCGCCTGCGGCTGACCAGCGCCGGCCGGCAGCTCATCGACAGTGCGACCGACCTGGTCAGCCGCGCCGAACAGATCGAGTCGGTGGCGCATCACATGGCGCACGGCGGGCTGCGCCGCGTGGTCGTGGCGGCATCGGAGACCACGATCCACGAAGTGGTCGCCCCCTTCGTGGCCCGGCTGTCGTCCACCGATCCGTTCGTCTCGGTCCGGGAAGTGCCCGCACAGCAGGTGCCCCATACGGTTGCCGAGGGCGCCGACCTCGGCGTCGCCGCGACCGCGCCGGTCGCCCATGGGCTGAGCTGGCAGCCGCTGACGGATGTCCCACTGCGCGCCTATGTCGCCGCCACCCACCCCTGGGCCGTCCGGCGGCGCGGAAGCGTCGAGCTCGCCGAGCTGGTCCGGGAGCCACTCGTGCTGCTGACCGGCGAGCACCCGGCCAGGGCAGTGCTCGACCAGGCGGTCGTGGCGGCGGGTCTGGCCTTCGCGCAGGTGGAGGAGAGCTCAACCGCGCGGATGATCCAGGCCCTCGCCGCCGCTGGATCAGGCGTCGGCGTCGTCACGGACCTGCCGCACTTCTCCGCCCATCCGCTGCTGATCACCACCTCGGACGGGGATCCGCTGCGGCTCGCCCTGCACGCCTGCTGGTCCACTCGGCACTACGCGGCCTCCGCGATCGAGTCCTTCGTCGCCCGCCTCGGGGAATTCGCCACCACCCAGGTCCGCCCGGCGGCCTGGCGGCTGGACGCGGGCGGGGGCGCCGGTCACCGTCCGTCTTCCTGAACCACGAACGAAGGCGGCGGCGCGGCGCCTTCAGGGCGTCAGCGCGCCCCGGGGCCTCCGGATCTCAAAGGGGGCGGCACCTTGTGCGGAGGTGCCGCCCCCTCTCACTCCCCCCACGGGAGCTGTTGCCACGCGCATCGGCTACGTGCGGCAACACAAGTGCCCAGTCGCCGTAACGTACTCGTCACCCCCCACGGGAACGAGCAAACTGGCTCTGAGCACCGCCTGTTGAATTCCGGACGGCCCTCGGAAGTTTTTCCCGGTGGCCCCCGGTTTTCCTGGGGAACAGCTTTCCTCTTCCGGGCTCCGCGCCGCTCCCCGTTTCACATCTGGCTAAAAGGGCGTGGTGACTGACCGTGCCAGCGTGCATACTCATCGGTGATCGGGGGGCGATCGCAATGTCACGTGTGGGGGTCTGGTGCTCCGTGTTCATTTCAGTGAACTCGATCTGGCCCGGCTGCGGATGGCGGTCCGCCCGGACGCGCTCTGGGAAACCGTTTTAAGTTTCCATAGGCTGCGGGAGAACCGGGCCGAGACCGTATACGGGAAATGGCGTTCGGAGGCTCGAAACCGACTCAACGGCGAAGCGCGGCTCCTTGCGCCGCTCATTCCGTCGCGCGGCTATTTCCCGGACTTCCTGACACCCGCCGAAGGGGTAATCGGTTGCGATGCCGCGATGTCCGCACTGCGCGCCATCTCGGGTGAGCGCTTGCACACGGAGCTGGCCGGGCTTCCGGCGGCCCGGGCGCTTCCGGGGTGGATACGGGATCTGGCGCAGGGCGAGCGAAGATCGCTGGACCGGCTGATCAGGACGCTGCGCGCCTACCATCAGGCCGCCGTCGCCCCGTACTGGCCGCATATCCAGGCCCGGATCGAGGCGGACCGGGTGGCCCGGGGCCGTGCCCTGCTGGACGGGGGCGCCGACGGGCTGCTGGCCTCGCTGCCGCCGACGATGCGGTGGCGGGCGCCCGTGCTGGAGGTCGACTATCCGGTGGACCGCGATCTGTGGCTGCGGGGGCGGGGGTTGCTGCTGTTGCCGTCGTTCTTCTGCCGGGGGACGCCGGTGACCTTCCGGGACCCGGATCTGACGCCCGTTCTGGTCTACCCCGTCGAACACGCCCGGTGCGGTCTGATTCCCCGCCCCGAGCAGCGGCCCGCCGTCAGGTCCGGAGCCGGGTCGGGGGCCGGGCCCGGGTCGGGGTCCGGCTCCGGGTCCGGGTCCGGGTCCGCCCAGACGCTCGGCAAGCTGGTCGGGCAGACCCGCTCGGCGGTGTTGCTGGAGGTCGGCGGCGGCTGTACGACCAGTGAACTCGCCCGCAGGGTGGGCGTATCGCTGGCCTCGGCCAGCCAGCACGCCAGTGTGCTGCGCGAGGCGGGCCTGGTGCACACCCTGCGCCAGGGCAGCGCCGTCCTGCACACGCTGACCCCGCTGGGTGCGGCGCTGCTGCGGGGCGGGGCGCCGGGGGAGCGGGTCTTCGGGGTACCGGCGGCGCTGCCGCCGGTCGCCACGAGTGGGCGGGGGCCGTCAGGGCGCGGATGAGGTCTCCCGGCCCTCGGCTTCCCGACCCTCCGCTTCCCGGCTCTCCGCTAGGTCTGGCTGCGGCGGTACGCCCCGCTGCCGGATGACGGCCCGGCCGCCGGATGACGGCCCGGCTGCCGGATAAGCCGCACCGGCCTCAGTCGTCCTCAGTCGTCGATGCCCGTGCGCTCGACGCCCGCGACGATATAGCGCTGGAGCACCAGGAAGACCACCAGCAGCGGCACGATCGACACCGCCGCCGCCACGAACAGCTCATGGAGGTTGACGGTCTGGGCGGTGGTGAACGTCGACAGCGCCACCTGCACCGTCCACGCGTCCCGGTCCTGGCCGATGACCAGCGGCCACAGGAAGGAGTTCCAGGCGCCGATGAAGACGATCGTGCCGACCGCCGCGAAGACCGGCCGGGAGTTCGGCACCACGACCCGCCAGTACGTGCGCCAGTAGCCAAGACCGTCCACCCGCGCCGCGTCCTCCAGCTCCCGGGGAAAGCCCAGGAAGTACTGGCGGAAGATGAACGCCGCGACCGCGCTGAACAGCGTGGGCACCACCAGACCGCGCAGCGTGGACACCCAGCCGAGCGAGCTGACCAGCACAAAGCTGGGCACGAAGGTGACCGCCGCCGGGACCATCAGGGTGCCCAGGATCCAGTAGAAGACCACATTGGCGTAGGCGTACGGGATGCGCGCCAGACCGTACCCGGCGAGCGAGGCCAGCAGCAGGGTGCCCACGGTGGTGAGGACCGCGATCAGCGAGGAGTTGAGCAGCGCGTGCGCCATCGGCACATTGGGGTCGTCGAACAGCTCGCGGACGTTGGACCAGTGCAGCTCGCCCGGGAAGAACGTCCAGCCGGGCGAGGTGATGTCCGCCTCGCTGGACAGGCCGTTGCGTATGAGGAGATAGAAGGGGATCAGGAACAGCAGCGCGAGGGCGATGAGCAGCACCAGCCGCACCGCGCGCCCCACGCCGACCAGGGCGTCCCGTACGTCACGCGAGTCGCGAGAGCGGGGGTGCATCAGTCCTCCTTCCGGCCCAGGCCGAACCAGCGGGCCTGCACCACCGTCACCACGGCGATGATCAGCGCCAGGATCACCGCGCCCGCACTGCCCAGGCCCAGGTTCTGCCCCTGGCCCAGCGCCGTGTAGTAGAGGTAGACCAGCGGCGGGCGGGCGTAGGGCGGATAGCCGCGCGAGTCCGACAGCAGGTTGTAGAACTCGTCGAACGCCTGGAAGGCGTTGATCACCAGCAGCAGCACCACCGCGACCGAGGTCGCCCGCAGCTGCGGAAAGGTGATGTGCCGGAACACCTGCCAGCCGGGCCGGGCCCCGTCCACGGCCGCCGCCTCGTACAGCCGCGGGGGGATGCGCTGCAGCCCGGCCAGGAACAGCACCATGTAGAACCCCGCCTGGAGCCACAGCCGTACGGTCACGATGACCAGCCAGTACCAGGGCGGGTCCGTGGTCGACAGCCAGGCGATCTGATCGGCGCCGAACCGGTCCAGCACGGTGTTGGCCAGCCCGAACCGCACCCCGTTGAAGATCGACATCTTCCAGATCAGCGCCGCCACCACATACGAGCACGCCACCGGCAGGAAGAACACCGACCGGAAGAACGCCTGAGCCCAGCGCAGCCGGTTGACCATCAGCGCCAGCGCGAGCGAGAGCGCGTAGGTGGCCGGGACGATGAACGCCGTGAAGACCAGGAAGGTCACCAGGCTGCCGGTGAACGCGTCGTCGCCCAGCATCGCCGCGTAGTTGTCGAAGCCGACGAAGTCCGTGGGCGAGACGGTGTTGTGCGCGTCGAAGAAGCTGAGGTAGACGCTCCAGGCCAGCGGGACATAGGTGAAGAGGGTCAGCCCCAGGACGAACGGGCCGACGAAAATCCAGAACCACAGATGGCGGTTCTGCGGGCCCAGGAGCCTGCGGACGAACGCCCCCCGCATCAGTTCTTCTTCTGCACGCGCCGCAGCTCGGCCTCGGTCTTGCGGACCACCGACCGCAGCTCGCCGTCCGGATCGGCCCCGCCCTTGATGATCCGGCTCAGCGCGTCCTGGTACGCCGTACGGCTCGCGGAGGTCCACAGCAGCGGCTCGGCACGGCCGTGGTCGGTGGCGAAGCGCACCGCCTCACCGGCCGCGCCCTGCCGCAGCTTGGCCGCCTTCGTGGCCAGCGAGATCCGGGCGGGGATGTGGAAGCCGTAGCGGAGCGCGAAGTCCTCCTGGTAGTCGGTCCGTTGCACCCACAGCCACTTCACATACGCCTTCGCCAGCGCCTTGTGCCGGGACCGGGCGCTGACCGCCGCCCCGTACGCGCCGACCGGCACCGCGGGCGCGCCGTGCGCCCCGTCCTGGGGGAACGGCAGCACCCCGAAGTCCTCCCCCAGCGCCTTCTTCACCTGCGGCAGCGCCCAGAGCCCGGACCACTGCATGGCGGTGAGCCCCTGCGTGAACGCGGCCGGGTCCGACCAGTCGGAGGGCGCCCCGAGCAGCAGCGACTTCTCGGCGTAGAGCTGACGCAGCTTGCCGAGCGTCCGGGCGGCGGCCGGATCGTCGAAGCCGACCTTGCCGTCCTCGGTGACCAGTGTGAGCCCGGCGGCGTTGAGCGGGGTGCCGCCGAGGACGCCGGGGCCGCCGTCATTGCCCAGGAAGAGCCCCTTGACGTCCTTGGTGGTCAGCTCCTTCGCCGCGTCGATCAGCGCGTCGAGGCTGCGCGGCGGCTCCACCCCCGAGGCCTCGAGCATGCTCTTGCGGTAGTAGAGCAACTGGGTGTCGATGGCCTGCGGAACGGCCCAGATCTTGCCCTGATACGTCTTCGGGGCGAGCACCGCCGGGTTGAAGTCGTCCTTGGCCTCGCTGAGGAGATCGGTGAGATCGACCACCTGGCCGCCCTGGATCTGGTCCAGCGTCGGGCCGTTGACCTCGAAGACGTCCGGGCCGGACTTCGTGAGCAGCGCGGCGGCGGTCTGCTGGTCGTAGTTGCCCGGCCGCCACTGCACCTGGACGCTCGCCTTCTCGAACGCGTCGGCGTAGCGCCTGACGGCCTGTTCGGTGCCGGGCTCGCCGTACTGGTGGTACCACTGTTCGATCATCGGCTGGCCGGCGTGGTCATCGCCGTCCCGCCCGGTGTTGGACCCACAGGCGGAGGCGAGCGCCCCCGTGAGGGCCAGCCCTCCGCCCGCACTCAGCAGCCTTCGGCGACTCATGGACATTGGCGTGCGCCCCCTCGTCTCCCGGTCTCCGTACGACCCAACGATCAACGATGGAGGCGGATTACGACAGAGGTGTTGCGGGGGGATGTCACTTTTCGGTACCGGAATGTGACGCAGAGTCGACGTCGGCCTCGGTGTCTACGTCGACCTCGGTGTCTACGTCGGCGTCGATGTCGTCGAAGACGCGCTGGGCGGTGGCGAAGGCCGAGTTGGCGGCCGGGACGCCGCAGTAGATCGCGGACTGCAGCAGCACCTCGCCGATCTCCTCACGGGTCAGCCCGTTGGTGAGCGCGGCCCGGATGTGCATGGCCAGTTCGGCGTCATGGCCGTGGGCGATCAGCGCGGTGAGGGTGATACAGCTGCGGGTCCGCCGGTCCAGCCCGTCGCCGGTCCAGATCTCGCCCCAGGCGTAGCGGGTGATGAAGTCCTGGAAGCGGGCCGTGAACGGGGTCGTCCGGGCCACCGCGCGATCCACGTGCGCGTCCCCGAGGATGGCCCGGCGCACCGCCATCCCGGCGTCGTGGCGTGAGGCGTCGTCCCGTGGTCGCGACGGTGCTGGGCCGTTGAGGTGGGTGAGCAGCGCCCCGGTGACCGCCTCCGGCCGCTCCACACCCGCGAGATGCGCCGCCCCGGCGACCTCGAGCAGGCTCGCGCCGGGCACCGCATCGGCGATGTGGCGGGCGTGGGAGGGCGGGGTCGCGGGGTCGTCGCGACCGGC
The DNA here is from genome assembly GCF_016741935.1 of Streptomyces endocoffeicus. Taxonomy (GTDB): domain Bacteria; phylum Actinomycetota; class Actinomycetes; order Streptomycetales; family Streptomycetaceae; genus Streptomyces; species Streptomyces endocoffeicus. The sequence goes on from NZ_JAERRG010000048.1 coordinate 11,567, forward strand.
CACGACGAGGGTGGGCGCGGTGATCTTCTCGAGGTCGGCCGTCATGTCGTACGCGGCGAGAGCGTCGCAGCAGGCGGCGTAGCCCGCACGGTCGGTGGCCCGCAGATCCTCGATCAGCGCGGCGCCGACGGGCGTACGGGCGAAGTCGCGCGAGAACCAGGTGCCCGGACGGCTCGCCACCATCGCCTCCGTCCCCTCGGCCCGTACGAGCGCGGCCCGCTCACGCCAGACGGCGGGCTCCCCGAAGCGGGCCGAGGAGCAGACGACGGACAGGCGGCTGATCCGGTCGGGGTGGTGTGCGGCGAGATACAGCCCGACAGCGCCGCCGATCGAAATCCCCGCGTACGCGAACCGCTCCCACCCCTGATCGTCGGCGAGCCGCAGCACGAGGGCGGCGAGATCGTCGATGGTGGCCGACCCGTCCGAGGGCAGCGGCGCGGCGGGGGAGCCGCCGTGACCGGGCAGATCCCAGCGCAGTACGCGGTGGCGTCGGGCGAGCGCGGGAAGCTGGGGCTCCCAGACGGTGAGAGAGGTGCCGAGGGAGGGGCCGAGGATGAGGGGTGGGGCGGTGGGGGGTCCGGTGAGGTTGTGGTGCGGGGGGTTGTTGGTCATGGGGTGGGTGCTCCGGGGGTGGTATGCGGCGTGGGCTGGGGCGTGGGCTGGGGTTGGTGGCCGGGTGCGGGCCGGCGGTTGTTCCCCACCCCGCCCCTTCCCGAACCATGGGCTCTGCCCCTGGACCCGGGGGCCCACCCGTTCAGCCAGGGGGCACCTCGGGGCATCTTCCAGCCCCTCCGGCGATTGAGGAGCGGGGGTCCGGGGGCGGAGCCCCCGAAGCAGGGGCTGGGGGCGCAGCCCCCAGTTTCGGGAAGGGGCGGGGTGGGGAACGGGCCCCCGCAGGGGTTACGCATCGCGGGCCAGGGCCCGCACCGTCAGCGCGGGGGCGGAGCCCACATACGCGGTCGGGTCCGTCAGCTCGCGTACGCGGTCGGGCGGCAGGACGCCCGACAGCGCTTCGGCCAGCCCCCTCCCCTCCCGAGCCGCCTGCGCCAGAAGCTCCTTCGCACGGGCCCGCCCGACCACCGGCGCGAGCGCGGCGATAAGGCGCTCGCTGACGATCAGGCCGCCCGTCAGCCCCAGGTTCGCGGCCATCCGGTCAGGGAAGACCCGCAGCCCGGAGGCGAGTTCCACGGCATCGCGGGCGGCACCCCCGGCGAGCCGCAACAGTTCCCGCAGCGGCTGCCACTCCGCGTGCCACGCCCCACCCGGCCGTTCGTCCTCCGCGGCGAGCGAGCCGAGCAGGGTCGCGGCATGCCCCGGGGCCTGGCGGGCCGCGGCGGCCATCAGCGTGGCACGCACGGGGTTCGACTTATGCGGCATCGCGGATGAACCACCCCCGGCCCCCTCCGCCACCTCACCGATCTCCGTCCGCGAGAGCACCAGCACATCCGCCGCCATCTTCCCCAGCGCCCCCACGGCGAAGGCGAGCGCGGTGCCCAGGTCGGCGACGGGGGTGCGCAGGGTGTGCCAGGGCAGTTCGGGTTCGGCGAGACCGGTCTCCTCGGCGAACCGGCGCAGCAGCGGAACCCCGCCGTCGAAGGCGGCCAACGTGCCCGCCGCACCGCCCAGTTGGGCGGGCGGCCGGAGCGCCGCGAGCCGGTCGCGGGCGTCCAGGGCGAGCGCCCGCCAGCCCGCCGCCTTCAGCCCGAAGGTGGTGGGTACGGCGTGCTGGGTGAGGGTGCGGCCGGGCATCGGGGTGTCGCGGTGCGCGGTGGCGAGCCGCGCCAGCTCCGCCGCCGTACGCTCCAGATCGGCCACGATCAGCGGCAGTGCCCGCGCGGCCACCAGCATCGCGGCCGTGTCCACGATGTCCTGGCTGGTCGCACCCCGGTGGACGTACGACGCGGCTTCGGCGTCCGTACGGGCCACCGCCGCCGTGAGATCGGCGACCAGCGGGATGACCGGGTTGCCCCCGGAGCGGGCGCGCAGCGCCAGATCGCGTACGTCGTACAGCTCGGCGCGGGCCGCGCCCGCCACCGCCTCCGCCGCTCCGGCCGGTGCCACCACCCTCGCCAGCGCGGCCTCGGCGTCCAGCATGGCCCGCAGAAACGCCGTGTCGCCCGTGGCGGCCTCCACCGCCGACCCGGCCCGCACCGGGGACAGCAGCCCTAGGTCCTGGCTGTCGGAACTACCGGAACTACCGGAACTACCGGAACTACCGGAACTACCGGAACTACCGGAACTACCGGAACTCAAGGAAAACCGTCTCCCCTTCGCCCTGTAGACGGATGTCGAAGCGATAGGTCCCCGGTGGGGACGCCGCCGTCGCCACCAGCGTCTCGCGGCGCGCCGGATCCAGCGAGGCGAGCAGCGGGTCGGCGGCGTTGGCCTCGGCGTTCTCGGGGAAGTACACGCGGGTGAAGAGGTGGTGCAGCAGCCCCCGGGCGTGGACGCAGACGCTGATGTACGGCGCGGCGGGCGCGGCCGGGCCGCCCGGCGGCAGCGTACGGGCCGTCCAGTGGCCGTCCGCGTCAGTGGCGATGCGGCCGAAGCCGGTGAAGTCCACGCCGTTGCGCCCGAGGAAGCCGCCGGTCACCGGGTCGCGCCGCATCGACCCGCCCGCCCCGGCGAGCGAGCCGTCCGGACCCGCCTGCCACAGCTCCACCAGCGCGTCCGGAACGGGAGCGCCCTCGCCGTCGCGGACCTGGCCGTGCAGCGTGATGGCGCCGGGGTGGCCCGCCGGGGCCATCTCGCCACCGCCGGGGAAGGGCAGGGCGTAGCCGTAGAAGGGGCCCACGGTGTGGGAGGGAGTGGGCGCGAGTGTCTCGGCGGATGCGAGCCCTTCGGCGGGTTCGGACCCCTGCGCGCGTTCAAGCCTCTCGCTCATCAGCGGCCCTCCTCGATCCACGTGGCCGACGGCCCGTCCAGCACGATGTCCCAGCGGTAGCCCAGCGACCACTCCGGCCGCGACAGCCCGTGGTCGTAACGGGCGACCAGCCGCTGCCGCGCCGAGTCGTCCGTCACCGACTGCAGGATCGGGTCGTAGGCGAAGAGCGGATCGCCGGGGAAGTACATCTGGGTGACCAGCCGCTGGGTGAACGCCGCGCCGAAGACGGAGAAGTGCAGATGCGCGGGGCGCCAGGCGTTCTCGTGGTTGCGCCACGGATACGCGCCCGGCTTGATGGTGGTGAAGTGGTACGAACCGTCGTCGCCGGTCAACGTCCGCCCCACGCCGGTGAAGTTGGGGTCGAGCGGTGCGGGGTGCTGATCGCGCAGATGGGCGTAGCGGCCCGACGCGTTGGCCTGCCACAGCTCGATGAGCTGCCCCCGGACGGGGCGGCCCCGGCTGTCCAGGAGCCGTCCGGAGACGGTGATCCGCTCGCCGAGCGGCTCGCCCTGGTGCCGCACCGTGAGGTCGTTGTCGATGGCGGTGATGTCGGTGTGGCCGAAGACCGGGGTGTGCAGCTCCACGGTCTCCGGGTCGCCGTGCACCGCGACCAGCGGCTGCTTGGGGTGGCGCAGCACACTGCTGCGGTACGGGGGGAAGTCGCGCGGCGGGTGGTCGGTGGCGGGAGCGCCCTCGGCGCGCGCCTTGTCGTACGACTCCCGTATGTGCGCGAGTTCGCTGTCGATGTCGGACTGGGTGAGAGCCATGTCTGCGGTCAGCCTTACCTTTCCAGCCTTGCCGTTCCGGGCTTTGACGTCTGGGTCTTGCCGTTCCGGGACTACCTCTCCAGGACGAGGGCGAGGCCCTGTCCGACGCCGATGCACAAGGTGGCCAGGCCCGTCCCCGAGCCGCGGGCGGCCAGTTGGTGGGCGACGGCCCCGGCGAGCCGGGCGTCGGAGGCGCCGAGGGGGTGGCCGATGGCGATGGCGCCGCCGCGTGGGTTGACGATGCCGGGGTCGAAGCCCGGGTCCTGGGCCGACCACTCGGCGAGGCAGCCCAGCACCTGCGCGGCGAACGCCTCGTTGAGTTCGAGGGTGGTCAGGTCGGCGAACGAGCGGCCCGCCTTGGCGAGGGCGCGGCGTACGGCCTCGACCGGGCCGAGCCCGAAGTACCGCGGCTCGATACCGGTGACGGCCGAGGCGCCGATCCGGGCCAGGGGTTCGCGCCCGGTGGCCTTCAGGCCCTCCTCGTCGACGAGCAGCAGCGCGGCCGCGCCGTCGTTGAGGGGCGAGGAGTTGCCCGCGGTGACGGTGCCGCCGGGCTTGCGGAAGGCGGGCTTGAGCTTGGCCAGGGCCTCCAGTGAGCCCGCGGCGGAGCCGCTGTTGGACACGGGCTCGCGGATCGTCTCGTCCCGGACGAGCTCGGTGTCCGGATACGGCAGCACCTCGGCCTCGTACGCCCCGTCCTTCCACGCCCGCGCCGCCTTCTCATGGCTGGTGAGCGCGAACGCGTCCTGTGCCTCGCGGGTGATGCCGTGCTTGTCGGCGATCAGCTCGGCGCCCTCGCCGAGGGCGACGGTCCACTCGGGCGGCATGTCCGGGTTGGTCATCCGCCAGCCCAGAGTCGTGGAGTACATCTGCTGATGCCCGGCGGGGAAGGCGCGCTCGGGCTTGGGCAGCACCCAGGGGGCGCGGCTCATCGACTCCACACCGCCCGCGAGGGCGATGTGCGCGTCGCCGACCGCGATCGCGCGGGCGGCCTGGAGCACGGCCTCCAGGCCCGAGGCGCAGAGCCGGTTGACGGTCGCGCCGGGCACGGTGACGGGCAGCCCGGCCAGCAGCACGGCCATGCGGGCGACATCGCGGTTCTCCTCGCCCGCGCCGTTGGCGTTGCCGAAGTAGACGTCGTCGATGCGCGCCGGGTCCAGGGCGGGGGTGCGGGCGAGCAGGCCGCGCACCACATGGGCGGCCAGGTCGTCGGGGCGCACCCCGGCCAGGGCGCCGCCGTAACGGCCGATGGGGGTGCGGACGGCATCGACGATATAGACGTCACGACAGACGTCACGCGAGGTGGTCATCGGGTCTCCTTCCCGGGCTGTTCGGGCTTTCCGGGCTGCTCGGGCTTTCCGGCGGCTTTGAGGGCGCGCAGCGCCGCCAGCTCTTGGGGGGTGGGCGGCTCGGTGGTGCCCACGGTGCCGGCGACGGTCAGCTCCCAGCCGGTGGCGGCCCGTACCCGCTCCACGGTGACGTCCGGGTGGACTTCGGTGAGCACCAGCTCGGCGGTGGCCGGGTCGGGGCGCAGGACGCCCAGATCGGTGATGACGGCGGTGGGGCCCGCGCCCGGCATGCCGAGCTTCTTACGGTCGCCGGGGCCGCCGCCGTGACCCAGGGTCGTCACGAAGTCCAGCCGCTCCACGAAGTTGCGGGTGGAGTGGCGCAGCACCATGAGCACCTTGCCGCAGTTGGAGGCGATCTCGGGGGCGCCGCCCGCGCCGGGGAGGCGGCCCTCGGGCTTGTCCGGGCCGCGGTCCACGACGGTGGTGTTGATGTTGGCGTAGCGGTCGACCTGGGCGGCGCCGAGGAAGCCGACGTCGATCCGGCCGCCCTGGAGCCAGTAGTTGAACATCTCCGGCACCGGGACCACCGCGTCGGCCGTCTCGGCGAGTTCGCCGTCGCCGATGGACAGCGGGAGCCGGGTGGGCTTGGAGCCGATGGTGCCCGACTCGTAGATGAGCACGAGGCCGGGGTTGACGGTGGCGCGGGCCAGGTTGGCGGCGGTGCTGGGGAGGCCGATGCCGACGAAGCAGGTGGTGGCGTCGGCGAGCGCGCGGGCGGCGTTGACCTCCATCAGCTCGTCGGATGTGAAGTCCGCCGTCCCGGCAGGGGTCGCGGTCATCGGGTGAGAGCTCCCTCGCTGTCGCGCACGTACGCGTCGATCCATCGGGCGAACGCCTCGCGATCGCGGGCGATCGGGTCCCATGCCTGGTAGAAGTCGTTGTCGCGGGTCGAGTACCCGGTGGCGTAGGAGGGGTGGGCGCCGCCGGGGACGACGGACACCGCGTCGATCACCCACGTCGGCAGGACGATCCCGCCGGGGCGTGGCATGAGCTCCTCGACGATCTCCTCCACGGTCACCAGCACCCGGTCCGCCGCGAGCGCCGCCTCCTTCTGCACCCCGGTCAGCCCCCACATCTGCACATTGCCGGCCCGGTCGGCCTGCTGGGCGTGGATGACGGTGACGTCCGGGTTGAGCGCCGCGACGGCGGCCAGCTCCTCCCCGGTGAAGGGGCAGACGACGGTGGAGACGGTGTCCGTACGGGTCGGGATGTCGCTGCCGCGATAGCCGCGCAACACGGCGAACGGCAGCTTGGAGGCGCCCGCCACATAGCGGTTCGCCATGCCCGCGTGGCTGTGCTCGTCCAGCTCCAGCGGCCGTGGCCAGCCGTTCTCGATGGCGTCACGGAAGCGGTGCAGCGAGCCCACGCCGGGGTTGCCGCCCCAGGAGAACACCAGCTTGCGGACGAGTCCGGCGCCGATGAGCTGGTCGTAGATGACGTCCGGGGTCATCCGGACGAGGGTCAGATCGGTGATGCCCTGGCGGATGACCTCGTGCGCGGCGGCATATGGGATCAGGTGGGTGAATCCCTCCATCGCGACGGTGTCCCCGTCGTGGACGAGGTCCGCCACGGCGTCCTGGAGGCTTCGGATGTCGGCCATCGTCACTCCATGGGTCGGGATGCTCAGTATGCTGACTAATGTGTTCTTGATTTCGCACGGTGTCATTGGCTGGTGCGCTCGTCAAGGGAGTCTAGGTCGAATGTCGGCCTCTCGACATGGGGTCTTCCACAGGGCAGAATCATTCAGTGCACGGAGTAAGTGAGCAGCGGGGAAGAAAGCGGAAGCGGAAGCCGGGAGGCACGGCATGGGCGGCGCGGTGGATCTGAACACGCACCCCGGGCATCTGGCCCGCCGCTTCCAGCAGGCGCACTCCCTGCTGTGGGGCGCGATGGTCTCCGAGGAGACCACCTCGCCGCAGTTCGCGGTGGTCAACGCGCTGATCGAGAAGCCGGAGATCGACCAGCGGACGCTGAGCGAACATGTCCACCTCGACCGCTCCACCATCGCCGACCTGGTCGCCCGGCTGGCCCGGCGCGGCCTGCTGGAGCGGGTGCGCGACCCGAACGACGGCCGCCGCAACGTCCTGCGGCTGACGGAGGAGGGCATCCGGGTCCACCGGAAGCTGGTCACCCGGACGTCCCGGATGAACCGGGTCTTCCTGGCCCCGCTGGACGAGACGGAGCGGGAGACCCTGCTGCGCCTGATCGCCCGGGTGACGGACGCGGCGGAGGAACTGCGCGCGTAGGGAGGTGGCGGAGGCGCGTGGCGCGGAAGCGCTCGGCGCATGGGCCGGCGCGCCGGGTGGTTCTTCCGGGCGGTTCAGGTCTCCGGACGGCTCAGGCGTCGAGGTCCACGGACATCAGATCGGCGAGGCGTTCGACGGAACTCCGGGACTGCACATGGAGCCCGTCCAGGTCGAGCCCCTCGTCGCCCCTGACCGCGAGCAGCGCCTGCTCGCCGATGGCGTACACGATGAGGTGGCCCGACTGGGCGCGGGTCACCACTTCGCGCAGCCCGCCGACGCCGACCTCCCCAGTGGTGCGCCGGGCCAGGCCGAGCATGGCGGCCGCGAGCGCCGCCACCGACTCGGCGTGGATCTCGTAGCTGTCGGAGGCGACGAGCAGGCCGTCGGCCGTGGCGACGATGGTGTCGCTCACGCCCAGCACCCGCTCCCGCAGATCCTTCAGCTCCTGGATCAATCCTTCATCACTCACTGCGAGGACTCCTTGCGCCGTGTGCGGCGAACTGCCGCGCCTCTGCTCGGTCGGGGGTGGTGGCGTGGGGGGCGTGGGGGAGTAGGGGCGGATGTGGGGAGGCATGACCGACCGTCAGGCGCCGGTCCCGTGCTGTCCGGCTCCGGGGCGGCCGTGCCGGGGGCGGCGGCGGGGCAGTGCGGCGGGCGGCACCGGGGCCGGGGCTTGGGCCGGTGGCGCCGCGCCGGGGTGGTCCACGCCGGGGTGGTCCACGGCGGGGTGACCTTCGCCCTCCTGTCGCGTCGGCTGTCTGATCGCGGCCCCGGCGGCCCCGGCCGACGACGGTGCGGGACGGCCGTCGAGCAGTCCGCGGTGGGCCATGGAGACGATGTCGGTGGTGACGGCGAAGGTGCCGCGGCCGAGCAGAAAGGCGATGTCCCGGGGCGTGTGGCGCCCGTTGGCGTGCAGCAGGATGTCGCGGAAGCGGGTGTTCGGCACGGCGCTCGGGGTGGCCCGGCCGGTCGCCGTCACCCGCTGGGCGGCCAAGTGCTGCGGGGAACCCCACTGCTGGGACAGCGACGAAAGCCGATGGCGGGTCTCGCGCAGCAGTTCCCCGGGGTGCACCCCGGGCCGTACGGGAAGCGGCAGTGGGGTGGTCCCGGGCTCGGCGTGCCACCGCTCGGGGCGGTTCAGCCCGAGGACGAACGCCGCGTCGTACAGCGCCGAGACGGCGACGACCTCCAGCTCCGCCGCGCTCACCCCGGCGGCGTTCGTCAGTTCCTCGCCGACGCGCTCCTCGGCGGCCCCGGCGGCGAACGCCGCCGACCACTCCCGTTCGGTGATCCGCCCCGACTTCAGCAACAGGGACTCGGGCCCCGGGGCGCCGGGGGTGGTGATCGCGGCGATCAGGCCCTCGCGCAGATACATGACCCCCGCCGGGGTGCCCTCGATCCGCAGCGCGCCGGTGAACCGCCCCTCGCACAGCCCCGTCAGATCGCTCCGGAAGTCGTTCATGCGAACAATTGCCGGGCGTGGTCGTCGATCTGACGTGTCGCCAGCGCGAGGTTGGTGCTCTCCCTGGCCAGTGCCACCACCAGCAGCAGGGAGTCGCCCCGCTCCCGGGGTACCACGCGGGTGAGGTAGTGACACTGCGTAGTGGTCACCGTAATGTTCTCCAACTCCACTTCGCCCGTGGCGACTTCAAGGGTGTCCGAAATTCGACGAGCGTCGTCGCAGGAGTCGGCGGCGCGCGGAAGGGCCGACCGGTCGCCGTCGAAGCCGTACTCGAGCCCCGTTGTGCCGTCTACCAGCATGGCAGCGCTCACACCCTGGCAATCGAGCAATCGGCGCATGGCCATGGCCAGTTCGGACACCCGGCCCCCTTCACTCCCGGAGTGCGGCGACCGTACCTTCCCATCGCAACTTTGACGAGAACGAACTCAGCTGATCACAAACAGCGTAAAAATCGCCAACTTCTGTGGTTCCCTTGTGCGTTACGTGTCGGCTGATCCGGCCGCGCACGCTGTGCACCCCGCCCTGCGCGCCACGCGGCGTGACCCACCGGCATAAACCGTGAAGTGAAGGAAGTGCTGATGAACATCGAGACCGCTCTGAAGGAGGCCATGACGATCGACGGCGCCCTGGGGGTGGCCGTCGTCGACTACGAGAGCGGGATGACCCTGGGCGCCTCGGGCGGCAACGCCATCGACCTGGAGCTGGCCGCCGCCGGCAACACCGAGGTCGTCCGGGCCAAGATCCGCACGCTGGCCAGCCTGGAGATCCGCGACACCATCGAGGACATCCTGATCACGCTCAGCCAGCAGTACCACCTGATCCGCCCCATGCGGCAGTCCAACGGCTCGCTCTTCCTTTACATCGCCCTGGACCGGCAGCGCGCGAACCTGGCCCTGGCCCGCCATAACCTGCGGAAGATCGAAGAGAGCCTGGAGGTCTGAGCGGCCTGGGTCCCGGGCCCCCGGGCCCCGGACGCCAGCCCCCGGGCCCCTGCCCACCCGGGCCCCCGGCCTCTCGGCCGTCAGGCCCGGGTGCCGATGATGACCGTGGCGTCCAGCTCGTCGCATTCGGTCAGCCGTGGCTCCATCCCGCCCTCCGCCACGATGGCCATCGCCGTCGGGGCCTGCCGTCCGCTCGTCTCGAAGAGCAGGGAGCCGCCCGGGGCGAGCCAGCCGCCCGCCCCGGCGGTCACCCGGCGCAGGACGTCCAGTCCGTCGGCCCCGCCGTCCAGCGCCACCCGCGCCTCGTGGACCCTGGCCTCCGGCGGCAGCAGCCCGACCTCCTCGGTGGGCACGTACGGGACGTTGGCCAGCAGGATGTCCACGCGGCCGGGCAGCGCGGCGGGCAGCGGCTCGTAGAGGTCGCCCTCGTACACCGTGCCGCCCACCGCCCCGACGTTGCGCCGCGCGCAGCGCACCGCGACGGGGTCGATATCGGCCGCGTACAGCTCCACCCCGCCCAGGGCCGTGGCCAGCGCGGCGCCCAGCGCGCCCGAGCCGCAGCACAGATCGACCACGACGGCCCCGGACCGGGCCAACGGTACGGCCTGCTCGACCAGGAATTCGGTGCGCCGGCGCGGTACGAAGACCCCGGCGTCGATGGATATGCGAAGCCCCCGGAAGTCCGCCCAGCCGAGGACGTGCTCCAGCGGCAGTCCGGCGGCGCGCCGGTCCACCATGGCGTCGATCTCGGCCGGAACGTGGCCCGCGGAAAGGATCAGCCGCGCCTCGTCCTCGGCGAACACGCACCCGGCGGCGCGGAGCCTGGTGACGACGGCGGAAAAGGTGACAAGTGAAGGTGAAGCCGACATGGAGCCCGGAGAACCTTTCGGGATGCCTGGGGCGCTCCCGCCGGTCGGCTATGCCGCGACGTACATCACGGCGACCGCACGGCCGTCAAGGGCGAGCACCCAGCCTGAACTGGCGTTGATGGGTCTCACCTCCTCGGTGCGTACGGGTGGGGCCACAGTACCCGATGCCCCGGCGCCGTGGTGGTCACGATGTGTCCGGGGCGCGGAAGGTGCGCCGGTACGCGGACGGGGCGACCCCCGCCTCCGCCGCCAGGTGCCGCCGCAGCGAGGTGGCGGTGGCGAAGCCGACCTCGTGGGCGACCCGTTCCACCGGCAGGTCGCTGGACTCCAGCAGGTGCCGCGCCCGCCGCAGCCGCTGCTGGGTCAGCCAGCGGCCGGGGCTCAGACCGGTCTCCTCCCGGAAGCGCCGGGCGAAGGTACGGGTGCTCATCGCCGCGTGCGCGGCCAACTCGTCCAGCGACAGCGGGAGTTCCAGCCGTCGCAGCGCCCAGTCGCGGGTCGGCCCGGTGCCGGCGCCGCCCGTCGGTGGCAGCGGCCGCTCGATGTACTGCGCCTGCCCGCCGTCCCGGTACGGCGGCACGACGCAGCAGCGGGCGACCTGGTTGGCCACCTCGCTGCCGTGGTCCCGGCGCACCAGGTGCAGGCAGACGTCGACACCGCTCGCCGCCCCGGCGGAGGTCAGCACGTCACCGTGGTCGACGAAGAGCACACCGGTGTCGAGCTCGACCCGGGGGAACAGCTCCCGGAAGTGGTCGCCGAGCGCCCAGTGGGTGGTGGCCCGCCGCCTGTCCAGCAGACCGGCGGCGGCCAGCAGGAAGGCGCCGGTGCAGATGGACACCAGACGGGTGCCGGGGCGGACTCGGGCCAGGGCGGCCAGGGCCCGCGGGTCCGGGGCGGCGGCCGAGGCCCGGGAGATCGCGTACGGCGGGATGACCACGGTGTCCGCCTCGGCCAGCACCTCGGGACCGTGCCCGGGGGTGACGGTCAGGTCCGAGTCGGTACGCACGGGACGCCCGTCCGCGCTCGCGGACAGCACCTCGTAACGGCCGCCGGCGGACCCCATGACCCGGTGCGGGATGCCGAGTTCGAAGGGGTAGACGCCGTCGAGGGCGAGAACGACGACCTTGTGGGCGCCGGGAACGCTGCGGATGGCAGGGACGATGGACATGGCAGGAATGTATCGGAGGCTGACCTTCTGGCCATCGTCCCGGGCCGGACGGTACGGCCAGGATCGGGGCATGACTTCGACGGACACCCCTGAGAATCCCGTCTCCCCGGACCTGGCGGCCGCCGCGGACTCCCCGGACCCCGCCGGCCCGGACCCCGCCGTCCCGGACGGCGCCCCCGTGATGCTCGCCCTGCACCAGACGGCCCTCGGCGGCCCCGAGGTGCTGCGGCTGACCGAGCTTCCGCGGCCCACGCCCGGCATTGGGGAGATCCTCGTCGCCGTGCACGCGGCCGGACTCAACCCCACGGACTTCAAGCACCGGGCCATGAGCATCTTCCTGCCGCCCCCGCCGCTGACCCTCGGCTGGGACGTCTCCGGCACCGTGGTGGAGACCGGCTACGGCGTCACCCTCTTCCAGCCCGGTGACGAGGTGTTCGGCATGCTGCCCTACCCGTACGGGGCCGGCTCCCACGCCGAGTACGTGACCGGCCCCGCCCGCGCCTTCGCCGCCAAGCCCGCCGGGATCGACCACGTCCGGGCAGCCGCTCTGCCACTGGCCGCGCTCACCGCCTGGCAGGCCCTCGTCGATACCGCGGACCTCCGGGCCGGGCAGCGGGTGCTGATCCACGCCGCGGCCGGCGGTGTCGGCCACCTCGCCGTACAGATCGCCAAGGAGCGCGGCGCGCACGTCACCGGGACGGCGAGCGCCCCCAAGCACGACTTCCTGCGCGAGCTCGGCGCGGATGCCTGCGTCGACTACCGCTCCGAGGACTTCACCGACACCGACGAGCGCTACGACGTCGTCCTCGACGCCCTCGGCGGGGAGACCGCCACCCGTTCCGTGGGCCTGCTCCGCCCCGGCGGCATCCTCGTCACCCTGCTGCCGGGCGCCGAGGACACCCGGGCGGCGGCGGAGAAGGCACAGGTCCGCGCCGTCACCCTGCTCGTCGAGCACGACCAGGCCGGGATGCGCGCCATCGCCGAACTCGTCGAACGGGGCAGGCTCCGCGCCCACGTCTCCGGCACCTTCCCCCTCGCCGAGGGCGCCCGGGCCCACGTCCAGGGGGAGACGGGCCACACGACGGGCAAGCTGGTCATCACCGTACGGAGCTGACTCAGCTCGCGAGCCTCAGCTCGCGAGCGCCTCGTACCGCACTCCCGTCAGCCGCTCGGACACGGCCCACAACCCCCGCCCCGCCGTATCGCTGAGCGTCCACTTCGCGCGGGCCGAGCGGATGGGGGAGCCGCGCAACAGTCCCTGGAGGGGCGGGCCGAAGAAGTCGTCCTGGCGGACGTCCGGCCCGGTCGCCGCGTACAGGACGGGGAGTGTGCCCTGCTCCGGGCTCTGGGCGAAGTAGCGGTTGCCGATCTCCATGAACCGCTCCTTCGCCCGGTGGCCCTCCATCTTCGGCGCGGCGGACATGAGGTTGGTCGCCGCGTAGCCGGGGTGCGCGGCGGCCGCCACCAGGCGGACGTCCGCCGCGCGCAGCCGGTGGGCGAGCTCGTGGGTGAAGAGGAGATTGGCCGACTTGGAGCGGGCGTAGGCGACCCAACGCCGGTAGCCCCGCTCCATGTTCAGGTCGCGCGGATCGACCGTCCCCAGCATGTGCATAAAGCTGGAGACGGTGACCACCCGCGCCCCCGGGCCCGCCTCCAGCAGCTTCGGCAGCAGCAGCCCGGTCAGTGCGAAGTGGCCCAGGTGGTTGACGCCGAACTGCATCTCGAAGCCATCGGCGGTCCTGCGGTGCGGGAGGGCCATCACGCCCGCGTTGTTGATCAGCAGATCGAGCCGGTCGCCCTTGTGCTCGGCCGCGAAGGCCCGTACGGAGCTCAGGTCCGCGAGATCCAGCGGCGCGACTTCCACCCGCGCGCCCGGCGCCTGCGCCCGGATCCGCTCCGCGGCCTCGGCCCCCCGCTGCTCGCCGCGGCACCCGAGCACCACCCGCGCACCGCGCCGCGCCAACTCCCGGGCGGTGACGAAGCCGAGCCCGCTGTTGGCGCCGGTCACGACGGCGGTGCGGCCGGTCTGATCGGGGATGTCGCTCGCGGTCCAGCCCTTCATCACGCGCTCCTTCGCGGTCTGTCGCGTCTGTCGCGGCCTGCGCTACGCGCCGGTAGCCCCGGTGTCCGGCGACAGCCTAAGGGCGGGGCGATGAAGGTGCGAGTCCCGTTGGGAGGCTGTGCCGAGCAATCTGCGTGCGACGGCTTCCAGTGATCCGAGCAGCGGGTTGGGGTCGTCGGCGCGCGTGACGAGCACGACCTCGCAGGGATCGATGTCGATGACGGGCACCAGGGCGATGTCCTCGCGCACGGCGGCGCGTCGATCGCCGGCAGGGAAGATCGCGACACAGTGGCCGGTGGCGATGAGTTCCAGCTTGTCCTCGTAGCTGTCGTCGATCGCGGGCGGGGGTGGTGGCCGGCGGCCGTCGACGGGCTTGGGCGTGCTCCAGACAACCGGAGTGCTGACGCAGGCCACCAGTTCCTCGTCCGACAGAGCCCGCAGGCTGACGGTTTTCTCGTGCGCCAGATGATGACTCGCCGACGTGACGAGTACCCGCGACTCCTCATGGAGCTTGGTCACCCGGAGGCCGTCCGTGGGCATGGGCAGGGGCCGGTACGCGATGAGGGCGTCGACCCGCCCCTCGGCGAGGGCGCGCGTGTCCCGCCAGTCGAGGTGCCGGGTGCGGACCTGGCCGTCGGGGTGCCGGCGGCGCAGTTCCTGCACACAGGCGGTGATGACCAGCCCCTCGGCGCAGCCGACGGTGATGGTACGGGGCTGGACGGCGGCTCTGGCCGTGCGAGCGGCTTGCTCGGCCTCTTGGAGCAGTATCCGGGCCCTGGGAAGGAACGCCTGACCGGCGTCGGTGAGGCTGCTGCCCTGCGGCGAGCGGTCGAACAGCCGGACACCCAGCTGAGCCTCCAGTCGCTGGATCTGGCGGCTCAGCGACGGCTGCGCCAGGTGGAGCCTGGTGGCGGCCCGGCCGAAGTTGCCGTACTCCGCCACGACCGTGAAATAGCGCACGAGCCGCAGGTCGACGTCCATTCGCCCAGAGTACGTCGCCCGTCGTCATACGCCTGGGGCATGGCGGCATACGGAACAGGCCTTGGACAGGGTGTGCCGCTGGATATTTGGCTTGAGGGCATGACCACATATGACGGCAAGAAGATCGTGATCACGGGCGGAAGCAGCGGTATCGGCCTGACTACGGCCCGGTTGTTCGCGGACGGTGGGGCGCACGTACTGATCACCGGCCGTACCCGATCCTCCCTGGACGCCGCGCTGGAGCAGCTGGGGGACAAGGCGATCGCCGTCCGCAGCGACGCCGCGTCCCTGAGGGACATCAAGGCGCTGGCCGGCACGGTCCAGGAGCGGTTCGGCGCGGTGGACGCGCTGTTCGTCAACGCCGGTGTCACCGCGTCCGCGCCATTCGACTCGACGACGGAGGAGATGTACGACGCGCTGTTCGGCATCAACACCAAGGGCCCGTACTTCACGGTGCAGGCGTTGGCGCCGCTGTTGCGCGAGGGAAGCGGCGTGGTCCTCACCACGTCGGTGGTGAACGTCCTGGGCCTCGACGCGCTCAGCGTCTACTCGGCGAGCAAGGCAGCCCTGCGGTCGATGACGCGCACCCTGGCCCGCGAGCTGCTGCCGCGCAAGGTGCGCGTCAATGCCGTAAGCCCCGGACCGATCGACACGGGCATCCTGGACCGCTCCTTCCCCGCCGACGTCGTCGAGACGATGAAGGACACCTACCGGAGCACCACCCCGATGCAGCGGCTGGGGGCCTCCGAGGAAGTGGCCGCCGCGGTGGCGTACTTGGCGTTCGGTGCGACCTTCTCGACGGGAGCGGAGTTCCCAGTCGACGGAGGGGGTTCGCAACTCTAGGCGCTCTGACCGCACAGGTTCGCCCCACCGGGGCCGCGCGGCGTGGTCCGGTGCGGCGCCGCCTCGCGCCTTCGGCGCAAGTGAGCAGCGGCGGTGGGGTGCCTGGGTCAGGCCGTATCGCCACCTGACGGGCCGGTGGGGCATGGTGCCGGTGGCAGCTGCTGTTGTCCGGGGCCGAGGGCGAGCCGTCGGCCCCTTACGCGGTTTCTAGTCACCACCACCGCCACCGGTAGTCCGGCTTCGGCGCCGGTTCTTCGCGGAGCGGCGCAGCAGCTCCCCCGCGGCAAGCGTCACGGCCGCCACGACGCGGGCCCAACGGGGCCCGCCGCGCTCCGCCCACACCACACACACGCACCCGCCGACGGCGAGCACCAAGACGCCGAGCAGCACCAGAACAGTCATGTTCCGCACCCCTGTATTCGTTCATACGGTCCTGGTGATCGTCTCAGCAAACTTCGCTCCGCCTCACCGCGGGTGCCTCAGCTGGTCAGGGGCTACTGGGCTCGGTCGGGTGCGGCTTTCGTCTCGCGCCTTCGGCGCAATTGAGCAGCGGGGCAGGGGGCGGGGGCGCGGCGCCATCGCCGTCCACCGGCCGGTGGTGGCCAGGCCGGTGGCGGCTTCCGTGCTCGGCGGCCGGGGTTCCGCCGGGCTGTCCCGGGCAGTGCGATGCCGGGCCACGCCCGGAGGTGTTGATCCCGCCCCTCCCGGTACCCCCTTCGGAAAAACGCTTGATCTGGCGCAACTAATCCATCAAGCGATTTCCAGAGGGGTACCCCGTCCCCTCCGCTGTCCGGCGTCGGCCTCAACCAACCCCTGCCCCGCTGCTCACATGCGCCGGAGGCGCGAGACGAAAGCCGCACCCGACCGAGCCCGGTAGCCCCGCTCACCCCATGGGCGGCGGGTCGCTGTCGGACCCATGAGCGATCATCTGCCCATGGCGTATGCGACGGGGGACACGTGGGACACGGGGGGCGTTCGATGACGACCGGTGCGTGGACGGCCGTGGATGACCGGCGCGTGGTGCCCGCGCTGGGCGGGCTCATCGAGGGCATGGGGATGTGGCGGACCGGGACGCTGGGCTGCATGGACCGGACCGGCCGGTTCCTGATCGGGGCGTGGGACCCGCCCGGCCCCGAGGGCGAGGGCGAGGACGGGCCCGGGATCGCCGGGGAAGGGTCCTGGGTGCGGTTCATCGGGCGGATCGGGGCCGTGGCGCTCCGGGCCGCCGTCGCGTCCACGCGCCCCGAGCGGCGTGAGCGGCAGCTGGCGCTGCTGGAGATGTGGGCGGAGAGCCCGTTCGCCGATCCGGCCGCCCGGCTGCGTACCGGGATCGTGGTCACCGAGCGGCTCGCGGTGTGCGACGAGCGCGGGGCGGCCGTCAGCGTGGGGTGGAGCCGTGCGGGGCGGCGCCGGTTCGTCGAGCTGCGGACGGGGGACGCGGAGCCGCCGAGCCTGGGGGAGATCGAGGAGGCGCGGGACGTGCCGCGCGGCTGGGGGAGCCCGGAGCAGCTGCGGCGGCTGGTGGCGCTGGTCCGCGAGCGGGGTCCGGCCCCGTGGGACCGGGAGGCCGTGGCCCTGCTGCGGGAGCGCACGGGCATGGGGCGCCCCGCCGCGTCCCTCGCGCTCGCCGGGCTCCTGGAGCGGATGTACGTCCCGTTCCTGGACGCCGACGAGCGGGCGACGCTGCGGCTCAAGGTGGCCGAGGCCGAGGACGGCGCGTCCGAACTGGCCCGGCTGACCGCGCCGGAGCGGCTGGAACTGCTCGCGGACGTGCTGCCCGAGGACCCCGCCGAGCTGTGGCAGCCGGACGGGATGCGCGGCGTGGCAGAGCGGCTCGCCGAGGCGTGGCAGGCGCGGCGCGGCCGGCGGGTCATGGTGCCCGAGCGCACCCTCAGGGCGGTCGTGGAGCTCCAGCTGCTCCGCCTCTCGGCGGCCGAGTTCTGCGCGGCGTTCACCGACCCCGCCGCCGAACCCGGGCTCAGCGCACCCCTCGACACCTGGATCAAGAACAGCGAGCACGGCCCGCTGCTCACCGACGCCCGGTGGGACATCGTGCGGTTCCAGGACCGCCTGCACTCCCTCGTGCCGCATCTGGCCTGGGTCTACGCCGAGCTCCCCGCCGGTGACCCGGTCCGCGAGGGGCTGCCGGGACTGGTGCGGCTGCTCCTCGAGCGCCTGGACCACCCGGGGCTGCTGCTGCGCGCCGGGCACCCCGCCGTCGGTTCGGCGCGTACGGTCGCCGAGCTCCAGGAGCGGTTCGGGTTCCGGCCGTACGCGGGCCCGGACCGGCTGGACGTGGCGAGCATCGACGACGGGCTCACCGTCATCACGGACGGCACGGTCAGCCGCAGGGGAGATCGATCCCCGCCCAGGGTGTACTTCCGCCCCGCGTTCTACGGCGACGACGAGCGCTCCCGGGCCCTGGCGGCCCTCACCTCCGGCTTCGGCCGCGAGGACCTCCCCCTGGTCGAGTGGGTGCGCGGGCCGGTCTGTGCGCGCATCGCCGAGCGGGTCGAGGGTGCGTCGCTGCCGGTCGGGGCATACGAGTCCAATCCGGCGGCCTCCGCGCCCGGCCTGGTCGCGCGGGTCGCCGACGCGCTCGGCCTCGACGAGGACGCGGCGGCGCTCCACCTCCAGCTGCTGGCCCTGCCCGCGCCGACCGACCGCAACGTCCGCACCTGGAACGGATGGCAGACCGCCCGGCACCAGAAGGCCGCCGCCGCGCTGGTCGAGCGCGGTCTCGTCATCGAGGACAAGCGCCCCCGGGCGGGCCGCCAGGTCTTCCTGCCGGGCGAGTGGATCCACGCCAAGAAGCCGTACCAGCCCATGGAGGCGTGGAAGGCGGAGCTGATCGGGCTGCGGCGCTCCTACAACCGGCGGCTGGAGAATCCGCTGCCGCTGCCGACCCGTACCCTGCCCGAACTGTTCGCCCACGCCTGGTCGCTGGTGGAGAAGGGCGAGGGGCCGGTCTGAACAGGCCCCCCGCCTCGTGGTCCGAACGGCCCCGGGCGCTCTTCCTCGCCCCCTACTTCACCCGCCCCTACTTCACCCGCACCTCGCACACCATCCGCCGCCGGTGGTCCACCGTGCGCTCGGGCCCGGTCAGCGTCAGCGGCACGGTGTGCCGTACGCCGGAGTCGGCGCTGGAGGAGGCCAGCCGCAGCTCAAGGGCGCCCGGCTCCACCACCCTCGTGCCATCGGCGCCCAGCGGATACGAGGCGAGATCGGCATGGAAGGCGAAGTGGACCTCGGCGGACTCGCCCCGCCGCAGCGGCACCCGTGCGTAGCCGATCAGCCGGGACACCGGCCGGGCGATACGGGCCACCGGATCGTGCAGATAGAGCTGTACGACCTCGGTCCCGGCCCGGTCACCGGTGTTGCGCACGGTCAGCCGGACCGTGGTCTCCCCGTCGGTCGGCACATCGGTCGCGTCGGCCTCCGGGCGCTCCCAGGCGAACGAGGTGTAGGACAGCCCATGGCCGAAGGGGAACAGCGGGGTCGGGTCGATGGAGCTGGCGTCGCCGTGCAGCCCGAGCGGCGGCTGTGGGTACGTCCAGGGCTGGCCGGCGGACGTGTACGGAACGCTCACCGGCAGCCGGCCCGAGGGGTTGACGCGCCCGCTCAGCACCCCGGCGACCGCCGGGCCGCCCTCCTCACCGGGGAAGAACGCCTGCACGGCGGCGGCCAGCAGGCGCGACCAGCGGCCGAGGGCGTACGGCCGGCCGGTGAACAGCACCAGCACCACAGGCGTACCGGTGGCCACCAGCGTGTCCAGCAACGCCCCCTGCTCACCGGGCAGTTCGAGGTCGGCGGCGTCACAGCCCTCGCCCGAGGTGCCCCGGCCGAACAGGCCCGAGCGGTCGCCCAGCACCGCGACGCACACATCCGCGTCCGCCGCCGTCCGGGCCGCCTGCGCCAGCCGGCTCTCGGCGGTGAGCGCCGCCGCACCGGCCGAGGCCGCGCCCCCCGGGTCCCCGGCGGACGCGGCCGGGCCGGGCGCGGCGCACCCCTCGGCATGGCTGATCCGCGCACCGGGCAGCTCGGCGCGCAGCGCGGCGAAGAGCGTCGGCACCTCGAGGCCCAGGGGCAGGTCGGGGTGCTCCACCCCGACGTGGCGGGGGAAGGTGTAGCAGCCGAGCATGGCGGCCGGGTCGTCGGCGAGCGGGCCGACCACCGCGATCCGGGCGTCCGGCGCGAGCGGCAGCACATCGCCGTCGTCGGCGAGCAGCACCACCGACTCCTCGGCGAGCTCCCGCGCGAGGGCCCGCATCTCCGGGGGATCGAGATCGAGATCGCGATCGACGGGGCCCGCCGACTCCGCGAGCGCCGACGGCACCGGCGACCAGTCCGCGTCCAGCAGCCCCAGCTCGCACTTCTGCCGCAGCACCCGCAGCGCCGCCCGGTCCACCAGCGCCTCGTCCACCTCCCCGGCCCGTACCGCGTCCCGCAGCGGGGTGCCGAAGCAGCGCACCGCGGGCAGCTCCACGTCCACACCGGCCGCCAGGGCGAGCCCGGCCGCGCCGCCCCGGGTGTCGGCCACCCGGTGGGCCAGCTCCAGGAAGGACACCCCGAAGTAGTCGGCGACGACGGTGCCGGTGAAGCCCCAGGTGTCGCGGAGCAGTTCGGTCAGCAGCCAGGGGTTGGCGGCCGAGGGCACCCCGTCGAGGTCGTTGTAGGAGTGCATGACCGACCGCGCGCCCCCGTCCCGCACGGCCAGTTCGAAGGGCGGCAGGATGACATCGGCGAGTTCCCGGGGCCCGATGGAGACCGGTGCGTGGTTGCGGCCGCCCCGGGAGGCGGCGTAGCCCGCGAAGTGCTTGAGGGTGGCGACGATCCCGGCGGACTCCAGGCCGCGGACGTACGCGGTGCCGATGGTCGCGACGAGATACGGGTCCTCGCCGATGGACTCCTCCGTACGGCCCCAGCGCGCGTCCCGCACCACGTCCAGCACCGGGGCCAGACCCTGGTGGATACCGGCCGACCGCAGCGAACCGCCGATCAGCTCGGCCGCCCGCCCCACCAGCGCCGGGTCGAAGGACGCGCCCCAGGCGAGCGGGGTGGGGAAGACGGTGGCGCGCCAGGCGAAGAAGCCGGTCAGACACTCCTCATGGGCCAGCGCCGGGATCCCGAAGCGGTTCCCGGCGGCGATCCGGGCCTGGAGGCGGGCCAGCGCGGCGGCGCCCTCGGCCGGTTCGACGGGGGAGGTGCCGAAGGGCCGGGTCAGCTGGCCGATGCCGTGCGGGAGGAGGCCGTCGAGGTCCACGGCCTCGGACACCTCGTGCTGGAGCGGGGCGACGTCCTCGCCCTCCTCGGCCTCGGATCCCGGCCATACGCCGACGAGTTGGGCCAGCTTCTCCTCCAGCGTCATCGAGGAGAGCAGGGCCGCCGCGCGGTCCTCGGCGGAGAGGGAGGTGTCCTGCCAGGGCTGAGGCATGAAGCTCCTTGTCGGGGGAGGACGGCGGGGTGGGAGAACGGCTTGCGTGCCCGGAAACGGCTTGTGCGTCCCGGAAACGGCGTGGGTACCGCGCGTGGGCGGCCTATTTGCCGCCCATGCCCATCAGTCCACTGATCAGCTGACGGCGGGCGAAGAGATAGACCAGGAAGATCGGGACGATGGAGAGCACCACGGCGGTGAGCAGCGCCGGGGTGTCCACCCGGAACTCGCCCACGTAGTCGTACAGCCCCAGGGTCAGCAGCCGGTTGCTCTTGGACTGGGTGAGCAGCAGCGGGAAGAGGAAGCCGTTCCAGGCGTGCAGGGCCGACATCACCCCGACCGTGGAGATCCCGGACCGCGACAGCGGTACGACGAGCTGGAGCAGCACCCGGGTCGGGCTCGCCCCGTCCAGCGCCATCGACTCGTACAGCTCCTCGTCGATGTCGCGCATCGTGCCGACCAGGATCAGCACACTGACCGGGAGGGAGAAGGCGGCCGTCGGCAGGATCACGGCGAGCAGGGTGTCGTACAGATGGAGCTTGGTGATGACCAGATAGACCGGGATCACCACCGCCTGGGAGGGGATCGCCAGACCCAGCAGGAAGATCTGGAAGATCCGGCGGGAGGCGCGGCCGCGGGCGCGGACGACGGTGTAGCCGACGGTCACCGACAGCGTGATCACGATCGCCGCGCACACGGCCGTGACCAGCGCGGTATTGAGGAGGTAGGAGAGGAAGTCGGAGCGCAGCACCCGCCGGTAGTTGGCGAGCGTCGGATGGTCGGGCAGGGCCAGCGGGCCGTCGTCGATATAGCCGTCGCGGGTCTGGAAGGTGGCGGCCACCAGGACGTACAGCGGCAGTCCGACGATGCCGAGCCAGATCAGGGAGCCGAGCCCGGCCGGGTAGTTGGCGCGGGGCAGACCCCGGCGGCGGAGGCGGGGGCGAGGAGCCGCCGGGGTCTTGTTCGGCGTACGAACGCCGTTCAGGGGGCCGTTCGGGCGAGGATTCGGGTGGTCGTGCAGAACGTCGGTCACATCCCCTCCCGGGTGCTGCGCATCGCGGCGAAGCCGGTGAGCCGCACCAGCAGCAGCGAGACGGTGGTGGCGACGACGACGAGGATGGTGGCGACCGCGCTGGCGTAGCCGAGGTCGAACGCCTGGAAGCCGTTCTTGTACATCAGATACGGCACGATCGTGGTGTCCGTGCCCGGCCCGCCCTTGGTGAGGATCAGCACGGTGTCGAAGAAGGTCAGCGCGCCCACCACCATGATCACCGAGGAGGTGACGATGGTGTTGCGCAGCTGGGGCAGGGTGATCGAGAAGAACTGCCGTACGGTCCCGGCGCCGTCGATCGCCGCCGCGTCGTAGAGCGAGCGCGGGATGGCGCGGGCGCCGCCCTGGTAGATCAGCGTGTGCAGCGGGATGAACTGCCAGGCGGTGACGAAGAGGATCGCCCCGAAGGCGCCCTTGGAGCTGCCCAGCAGATCGCCGTCCGCGAAGCCCAGGGCGGGCCCGATGTCGGCGATCAGGCCGAAGTTGGGGTCCAGCAGCGACTTCCAGACCAGCGCGAGCGCCACGGAGGAGCCCAGCAGCGGCAGGAAGAAGATGGCGGACAGCACGGCCCGGTTGCGCTGCCGACCGGCCGCCCATACGCCCAGCAGCAGGGCGAGCGGGGTCTGGAACACCCAGGTCAGCACGGTGAGCACCAGGCTGAGCCAGATGGCCTGATGGGTCTCCGGGTCGTCCCACAGCCGGGACCAGTTGCTCATCCCGGTCCAGCTCGGGGTGCCGATGCCGTCCCAGTTGGTGAAGGCGAGGGCGCCGACCAGGACCATCGGAGCCACCGCGAAGAAGACGAAGAAGAGCGCCCCGGGGAGAGCCCAGACGACGCCGGGCCGGCCGACCCCGGCCCGCCCGACGCTTTGGCGCGGTTCGCGCGCCGGGCGCGGCCCGCTCGTCGCGGCGTCCGCCATCACATGCCCTTCAGGGCGTCGATGAACCCGGCCGGGCTGAGCTGCCCGTTGAACAGCTTCTGCACGGCGGTGTGCAGCGGCGGGGTGTACTTGGCGGGCAGCGCCTGGTCCCAGGAGAGCGTGAAGTCGGGGGCCTGCTTGACCAGGTCGTACTGGAACCGCGCGTAGCCGGGGTTCTCGTGCTCGGCGAGCAGGGAGGTGGCGTCGGAGGTGGTGGGGACGTCCCCGTTGGCGATCAGGTCCTTGGAGTAGTCCTGCTTCGCCGCGAACTTCACGAACTCGATCGCCGTCTTCTGCTTGTCGCCCTTCACCTTGGCGTTGACCGACCAGTAGTTGGTCGGGTTGCCGACCACGCTCTTGGGGTCACCGCTGCCGCCGGGGACCGCCGGGAAGGTGGTCCAGCCCAGCCCCGACTTGGCGAACGCGGGCTGGTTGGCCTCCTGGTTGGCGTACTCCCAGCTGCCCATCAGATGCATGGCCGCCTTGCCCTTGGCGAAGAGCGTGGAGGCCCCGTCGGCGGTGTAGTTGACCGACTTGTAGTTCTTGCCGAACGCGCCCCGGCCGACCAGGTCCCTGACCGTCCGCGCGGCCTTGAGCACCGCAGGGTCGTCCCACGCCGCCATGGACTGACTCTGGATCTTCTGGAACACCCCGGCCCCGCCGTAGCGGTCCACCAGGTACTCCACCCACATCAGCTCGGTCCAGGCGTCGGTGCCGGCCAGCGCGAACGGGGTGACGCCCTTGCCTTTGAAGGTGTCGATGAGCTTCAGCAGATCGTCCCAGGACTTCGGGGGCTGGGCCCCGGCGCCCTCGAAGACGTCCTTGTTGTAGAAGAGGATCACCGGCTGCATCCCGCGCATCGGGATTCCGTAGTGCTTTCCGCCGATCGCGCCCGCGTCGAGGATCGTGGGGATGAACGCCTTCTTCAACTCCGGGTCCTTGGCCATCGCCGGGTCCAGGTCGAGCAGCATGTCCTTCTTGACGAAGTCGCTGATGCTGCCGCCGCCCCAGTTGAAGAAGACATCCGGGGCGTTGGGCGTGCCCATGGAGGTGCGCATCTTGTCCGAGTAGCCCTCACCCGGCACCTGGGTGAGCTTCACCTTGATGTCGGAGGTCTTGTTGAACCGCTTGACGACCTCGCGCTGCACCTTGGTCGAGGCGTCCTGGTAGACCCAGACGTCGAGGGAGTCGTCATCCGAACCCCCGGGCCCGCCGCTTCCGCAGCCGGCGAGTGCCGTTCCGAGCAGCAGCGCGGCCGCTGCCAGGGTGGACGCGCGAAGGGTGGACCTTGACCGAGGTATGCGCATCGTGTGCCTTCCGGAAGTAGCCCGATAATTCTCGGAAGTGGTTGCGTGGAAGGTATGGGGGTGCTGATGCGGTGTCAAGGGGTGCGGCGGCGGGCGGCTTTCGTTCCCCACCCCGCCCCTCCCCGAACCGGGGGACACCCCCGGCCCCCGGTCCTCAATCGCCGGACGGGCTGGATTTTCCAGCCCGTCCGGCGATTGAGGACACGCCCGAAGGGCGTTCGGCGGGACGGAGCCCCGACGGGGGGTCGGGGGCGGAGCCCCTGATTCGGGAAGGGGCGGGGTGGGGAATCAGCCCCCGGCGGGTGCGGGCTTGCGGGGTCAGCCCTCGGTGGGTGGTGCCGTGCTGGCTCGTATGATCAGCTGGGTGGCCAGCTCGACCCTCGGGGACTCGATCTCCTCCCCCCGCGCCTGCCGCAACACCGTACGGGCGGCCAACTTCCCCATGTCCGCGAGCGGCTGGCGGATCGTCGTCAGCGGGGGCGCCGACCAGCGGACTTCCGGAAGGTCGTCGAAGCCGATGATGCTCACGTCCTCCGGAACCCGCAGCCCCCGCCGCCGCAGCGCCTCGATCGCGCCCAGCGCCATCTGGTCGCTGGAGGCGAAGATGGCGGTCGGCGGGGTGGGTCCGGACATCAGCTGGTCGCAGCCGTGGAAACCGGACTCGTGGTAGAAGTCGCCCTGCGCGACCAGCGCCGGGTCGAACGGCACGCCCGCCGCCTCCAGCGCCGCGCGGTGGCCGTCCAGCCGCGCCCGGCTGCACAACAGCCGGGGCAGACCGGCGATCAGGCCGATGCGGCGGTGGCCGAGGCTCAGCAGATGTTCGGTGGCGGCCATGCCGCCCGCCCAGTTGGTGGCCCCCACGGTGGGCGCGTCGAGCGCCGGTGAGCCGGCCGGGTCGACGACCACGATCGGCACGTTCAGCCGCCGCAGTTCCTCGTGGACCACCGGCTCCAGTACGGACGTCACCAGGATCACCCCGTCCGAGGCGCGGGCCCGCAGGTTCTTCAGCCACTGCCGGGCGGAGCCCGCGCGGCCGTGGATCGCCGAGACCACCGTGCCCACGCCGTCCTGGTGCGCGATCTCCTCCACGCCTCGGATGATCTCCACCGCCCAGGGGCTGTCCAGGTCGTTGAAGACCAGGTCCACCAGGGCGGCGCGATCGCCGGGCGCGCTCTGGCGGCGGCGGTAGCCGTGGAGCCGCAGCAGGTCCTCGACCCGGGCCCGGGTCTCGGGCGAGACATCCGAACGGCCGTTGACCACCCGGGAGACCGTGGGCACCGACACCCCGGCCTCCTGGGCGATGGCCGTGATCGTCACCTTGGGCCGGGCGCCGCCCTCGGTGCCCCTGCTCTCCGTAGCCATTACCGCCTCCTCCGTTGACGGGAGCCACCCCCGCCTCTTGCTTCCTCGCCCGGGGACGCGCCCTCGGAACCTTGCAGAAGTCTTCCGGAAAACCGGATCAGACGTGAAGAGACGAGAGAGGGACGTCCCCATCAAGCTTCTGAGCTTACGTAGCGCCGCAGCTTACGTAGCGCCGCAGCTTACGCAGCGCCGCACGGCCACGGACGCCCCACCACGGACGGCCCGCGGCGCACGCCCGAGAGCGGCCGCCTGGCGCTGCTCAACGTGGCCGCCGGGTGGATCGCACACCGGACGAGGGCACGTACTGGCGGACGACCACGCGGTCGTCCTGGATCGGCGTCGCCTCCGTCCGAGCCGAGTCCGGGTCCAGGTCCGAGTCCCAGTCCGAGTCGACCTTCGCGGTGGTCTCCTCCGAGACGTCGCGGTGGTCCTTCGGGGTGCGGCCCGGTACGCGGAGCCTGTGGGTCTCGGGGATCGACGCCACCACCGAGCCCCGCACCGCGCGTGACAGGGCGCGCTGGCGGGCCGCCGGATCGCCGAAGGACGTGACGCTCGCCGCGTCCGGGTCGGGCGGCAAGCTCGGTGTGGATGTGGCGGCAGGCGGCCGGGCTGATCGGCCTCCCGGTCAGGCCGGCGGTCCGGGCCGCCGCGTACCGCGTCATCGCGGATCTGCCGGGCATCCGGTCGCTCGGCGAGGTGACCGACCCGCTGGGCCGTAAGGGGGCCGGCTTCGCCCTGCCCGCGACCGCCCGGCCCGACTACGGGACCGCGCGGTCGGAGCTGATCGTGGATCCGGCGACCGGGGCCCTGTTGTCCGACCAGGAGGTGCTGACCAGGACGAAAGCGAAGGCCGCCGAGGCGGGGCTCACGGCGGGCACGGTGGTGAACTACACCGCCACGGTGGCGTCCGAGTGGACCGACCGGCAGCTGAGGACCCCTGAATGACCGGTCGGGACGAGCTGTAAGAACGGCCGGGTGGCGGCCATTTCCTTCTGAGAGCCCCACCCGAGCAGAAGGAGCGTCATGGACAGAGCCACAGGACGGCCCGGAACCCGCCGGACACGGCTGCGCACAGCGGTCGTGGTGTGCGCGGTCGCACTCGGCACGCTCGGGGCGCAGGCGAACGCCGCGACCGGCACCGCGCCCAGCGCCGCGACCGGCACCGCGCCCAGCGCCTCGTCCGGCCCGGCGGCCCGCGCCTCGGTCCGACCGGGCGGCCCGCGCCGACACCCCGTGGAAGCTGCGGACGCCGCTGCGCGAGACCGCCTCGCGGGAGTTCTGGGACGTCGCCGCGACCGGCGCCAAGGACGCCTGGACGGTGGGCCGCCGGACGGACGGTGCCGACGGGCCCGCCCCCCCTGATCAGGCACTGGAACGGCGGCACATGGACGGACGTACCCGCCGCATCCACCGGCGGCGAACCGGCCCAGCTGGAGAAGGTCGCCGCCGCCGCGCCCGACGACGCCTGGGCGGCGGGCAGCCTGGCCGACAACACCTCCGCGCCGATCGTGCTGCAGCACTGGGACGGCACGAAGTGGACGAAGGTCGGCCACGCGGCCCCCGCCGAGGGGTCGCTGAGCTTCGTCGGCGACCTGGCCGCGTTCGGTACGAAGTCGGCCTGGCTGACCAGCTTCGACTGGGATCCGAACGGCGACACCCAGGTGTCCCGGCTGGAGCGCTGGAACGGCTCCGCGTGGCAGGAGGCGTCCCTCCCCGCGGCCCCCGGCGGTGGCGAGGTACAGCCCTGGGACATCACCGGCACCGGCCCGGACGACGTTTGGGTCACCGCGAGCGCCATGACCGGCGAGGTGTCCGTACCGCTGCTGTACCACTGGAACGGCAGCGGCTGGACGGTCCGCGAGGTGCCGACCCCCGGTGAGCACCCGACCGGCTGGGTGGCCAACCACGCCGTGGCCACCGGCCGTAACTCGGTCTACGTCGTCGGGAAGACCAACGACCCGCAGTCGCCCACGGCCACCATGGCCACCCGCTGGACCGGCAGCCGCTGGCAGTCGCTCCCCGCGCTCCCGTTCGGCGAGGCGAACGCCGCGGGCGCGGACGGCGCCGGGCGGCCCTGGATCGCCGGCTGGGCCCCGGGCAACCCCCACTCCGTACTGACCCGTTGGACCGGTACGGAGTGGGCGACCGAGGAGCTGCCCGCCGACGTCACCGAGCACAGCGAGATGTCCACGGTGCTCGGCGTCGCGGGCGTCCCCGGGACGAAGGGCGTGCTCGCGGCGGGGACGGCCGGCTGTGCGAGCGACCCCGTCCAGTGCGGGGTGCTGGTCTCACGCGACCTGGGCTGACACCTCGTCCGCGCCCGCCCGCGCACGGGTGGCGTACGCCTGGACGACGACCCCCTCGTCGTCCAGGCACCGCCCCGTCTCCAGGTCGAAGCGCTGCTTCAGCAGCGGGGAGGCGACGAACGGCCGCCCGCCCGCCGAGCCCAGCAGCCCACGGGAGAGGACGTACGCCCCGGTGAACGGGTCGCGGTTGGCGATCGCGTACACCCGCCCCGAGCGGTCCAGGAAGACCGCCACCTGGGCGCCGTCCGGCAGCAGGGCGGCCACCCCGCGCCCGGGGGTGAGGTCGGTCAGCTCGCAGACGGTGAACCACCGCTGGTCGACGAGGAGTTCCACGCGGACCGCGGTCCGCTCGGTGGCTGCCGTGGGCGTCATGGGCGTCATGGGTGCCATGGTCATCGGCTGGCAGTCCCTTCGAGAGTACGGACGGGGAGGGTGGGTCCTGACAGGATCGTCAGGTCCGGCTTGACCTGGTCGCGCTCGGGCACGAACTTCACCGACGGGTCGGGCGCGCCCGGCGCGTTGACGAAGGAGACGAAGCGCCGCAGCCGCTCGGGGTCGCCCAGGGTCTCGGCCCACTCGTCGCGGTAGCCGGTCACATGGTCGGCCATCATCGCCTCGAGCTCGGCGCCCAGCCCGAGCGAGTCCTCGACCACTACCTCGCGGACGTGGTCCAGGCCGCCCTCGATCCGTTCCAGCCAGGCCGAGGTGCGCTCCAGACGGTCCGCGGTGCGGATGTAGAACATCAGGAACCGGTCGATGAGCCGGATCAGCTCCTTGTCGTCCAGGTCCTGGGCGAGCAGGTCGGCGTGGCGCGGATCGGCCCCGCCGTTGCCGCCCACGTACAGGTTCCAGCCGTTGGACGTGGCGATCACGCCGAAGTCCTTGCCGCGCGCCTCGGCGCATTCGCGGGCACAGCCGGAGACGGCCGACTTGAGCTTGTGCGGTGAGCGCAGCCCCCGGTAGCGCAGCTCCAGGTCGATGGCCATCCGCACCGAGTCCTGCACTCCGTAGCGGCACCAGGTCTGGCCCACGCACGACTTCACGGTGCGCAGCGCCTTGCCGTACGCGTGGCCCGACTCGAAACCGGCGTCCACCAGCCGCGTCCAGATCAGCGGGAGCTGGTCCACCCGGGCGCCGAAGAGGTCGATCCGCTGACCGCCGGTGATCTTCGTATAGAGCCCGAAGTCCCGGGCCACCTCGCCGATCACGATCAGCTTCTCCGGGGTGATCTCCCCGCCCGGGATCCGGGGGACGATCGAATACGACCCGTTGCGCTGGAGATTGGCCAGGAAGTGGTCGTTGGTGTCCTGGAGGGCCGCCTGCTCGCCGTCCAGGACGTAGCCGCTCGCGCCCAGGGTCGGGGCCAGCGAGGCGATGATCGAGGCCACGGCGGGCTTGCACACCTCACAGCCGTCGCCCTCCCGGGCCTCCGCCCGGCCGTGGCTGTCCAGCAGCTGGGCGTAGGTGGTGATGCGCAGGGTGCGGACGATCTCGTACAGCTCGGCGCGGGTGTACGCGAAGCAGCCGCACAGCCCCTTGTCCACACTGACCCCGCCCGCCTCGAGCTCGTCGTTGACGAGCGAGGTGAGCGCCTTGACGCAGCTGCCGCAGCCCGTGCCCGCCTTGGTGCACTTCTTCACCTCCGGGACGGTGGTGCGGTGGTGGTCGGTGACGGCCGAACGGATCGCGCCCTTGGTGACGTTGTGGCAGTTGCAGATGACCGCCTCGTCCGGCAGCGCGGAGGGGCCGAGGGCGGCGGGCGCGCCAAGCCCCGCCGGGAGGACGAGCTGCTCGGGGCTTACGGGCGGCACCGAGCCGGTGAGGGGGCGCAGCATGCCGTAGGACTCGGCGTCGCCGACCAGCACCCCGCCGAGGAGGGCGCCGTCGGCGCCCACCACGAGCTTCTTGTAGACGCCCGAGCGGGAGTCGGAGTAGACGACGTCCAGGCAGCCGTCCGCGGTGCCGTGAGCGTCGCCGAAGCTGGCCACGTCGACGCCGAGGAGCTTGAGCTTGGTGGAGGTGTCGGCGCCGGTGAAGCCCCCGCCGTCCGGCGTATCGGCGATCTCGCGGGCCGCCACCTCGGCCATCTCGTAACCGGGCGCGACCAGCCCGTACACCCGGCCGTCGGCGGCCAGCGCGCACTCGCCGATCGCGTACACCGCGGGATCGCTGGTGCGGCACGTCTCGTCCACCGCGATGCCGCCGCGCTCGCCGACGTCCAGGCCGCAGTCCCGGGCCAGCTGATCGCGGGGGCGCACGCCCGCCGAGAAGATGACGAGGTCGGTGTCGATGGACGAGCCGTCGGACAGCGTCATGGCGGTGACCGCGCCGTCGCCGTCCGCCGTGATCTCCTTACCGCCGACGCCGGTGTGCACGATCAGGCCCATGTCCTCGACCGTGCGCCGCAGCGCGGCGCCGCCGCCCTCGTCCACCTGGATGGCCATCAGACGCGGGTTGAACTCCACGATGTGGGTGGTGAGCCCCAGCCCCTTGAGCGCACCGGCGGCTTCGAGGCCGAGCAGCCCACCGCCGACGACGACGCCGGACGCGCCGGAATCGCCGGACGAGCGGTCCTTCGCGTACTCCTCGATCGCGAGCAGATCCTCGATGGTCCGGTAGACGAAACAGCCGTCGCTGTCCTTGCCGGGCACGGGCGGGACGAACGGGTACGAGCCGGTGGCCAGCACGAGCGCGTCATAGGCGACGGTCAGCCCGGACCGGGCGGTCACGGTGCGGGCGTCGCGGTCGATGACCTCGGCCGGGTCGCCCAGATGCAACTCGATGCCGTGGCGTGCCATGAAGCCGTCCTCGACGAGGGAGAGCCCGTCCGGGGTGCGCCCGGAGAAGTACGAGGTCAGCTGGACGCGGTCATAGGCGGGACGGGGCTCCTCACAGAACACGACGACGCGGGCGGTCTCCGTGACCTTCCGCTCGGCCAGCGCTTCGAGAAACCGCTGTCCGACCATGCCGTGGCCGACGAGCACGATGGTGGGTGCGGCGTTTTCGGCGGCTGCGGCGGTTCGGGGATTCGATGCGCTCATCGTCAGGACCCTCCATCGTTGGTCAGCAGGTGGAGCAAGGGAGTGGCGGGGAGCGGCTCGTCGCTCTCCCAGGTGCGGGCGAGCGCGCCGACGGTGCCGAGATCGCCGAGAAGAATGCCCCCGAGCAGGCGGTCACCACGGACCACGACTTTGCGGTACGTGTTGCGGGTGGCGTCGGCGAGGTGAATGACGTCGTCGCCGGGGGCGGGGGTGGGGTTACCGAAAGCGGCGAGATCGAGGGGGCCGGACGCTGAGGTGAGCGTGAGGCGGGTGAGCGTGCGGGTGCCGTGGTACCGGGGTGCGGCATCCGTGTCGCGGGGCGGGGTTTCGTTGCCGGGTGCGGCCCGGTGGCCGGTTTGTGCCCACCCGTTCCTCCCCCAGCTACCGCTGGGAGGTGCCCCCTCCGCGGAACGATTGCCCACAAACCGGTTCCCGAGTGCGGGGTCTGGGGCGGAGTCTCCGTGGGGGTCTAGGGGGCGGAGCCCCATAGGTTCGGGGAGGGGCGGGGTGGGGGAGAGCAGGCCCGCCAGCACGTCCGCCTGTTCTTGCGCCGCGCCCGCCAAGCCGTACACGACCCCCGCGTGCTCCGCGCAGTCGCCGATCGCGAACACCCGCGGGTCACTCGTCCGCAGCTCGTCGTCGATCACGATCCCCCGCGCCACCTCCACCCCAGCGGCCCGCGCCAGCCCGACCCGTGGGCGGACTCCGCACGCCAGTACGACCAGGTCCGCCTCCAGGGCGTATCCGTCGGCCAGTTCGACGGCCTTCACAAAGCGCCCCGCGTCCGTCGCGCGGGTGCGCAGACCGCGGACGCGGCACTCCGTGTGGACCTCCACGCCCAGCGCCGCCATATGCCGCCGCAGCACCCCTGACGCGCCCGGGTCCAGCTGGCGTTCCATCAGGTGCTCGCTCTGCTGCGCCAGGACGACCTGGGCGCCGCGCTGGGCCAGCGCACGCGCGGCGGAGACGCCGAGGAGGCCGCCGCCGATGACGACGGCCCGCGCTCCGGGCCGTACGGCCGCGCCGAGCGCCAGGCAGTCGTCCATGGTGCGGAAGGCGTGGACGCCGTCCGGGAGGTCTTGGCCGTCCGGTTCGAACAGGCCGCGCAGCGGCGGCAGCACCGGGTTGGAGCCTGTGGCCAGCACCAGCGCGTCGTACGGCACGCGGCGGCCGTCGTCGCACACCACCTCCGCCGTGGCGCGGTCGATGCGCACCACCTGCACCCCGCTGAGCCGCCGCACCCCGGCGGCGGGGGCGGGGAGCGCGATGATCTCCGGCGCGTACCGCCCGGCGAGGACCTCGGCGAGCAGTACCCGGTTGTACGCGGGGTGCGGCTCCTCACCGATGATCGTGACCTCGACGGAACCCGCACCCACGCCAACCGCACCCACGCCAACCGCATGCGCGGCCAGCTGCTGCGCCAGCCTCGTGCCCGCCATCCCGCCGCCGACGATCACCACCCGGCGGCAGCGCGGGCTCATCGGCTCCCTGTACGACTCCATGCCAGGAAGCCTGCGGGGCGCCTGTTACCCGACCGCATCCCCGCCGTTTCCCGTAGGCAACGCTGCCCTCAGCGCACCTCGTCAGCTGTTGTGAGGCACTCCCAGCCGGATGGGCAGCCGCCGCGGGCTGTTGCCGACGAAGCTGGGGTGGGGGACCAGCTCCTCGTCGGGGATCGCCAGATCCAGCGCGGGGAAGCGGGTGAAGAGGGCCTCGAGGGCGATCACGGCCTCCATGCGGGCCAGCGGGGCGCCCAGGCAGAAGTGGGCGCCGTGGCCGAAGGACAGGTGGCGTGCGCCCCGGGTGACGTCGAAGCGGCCGGCGTCCGGGCCGTACGCCCGCTCGTCGCGCCCGGCGGCGGTGTACGAGATGAGTACGGGCGCGCCCTTCGGGATGACCGCGTCCCCGACCGGGAGGTCCCTCGTGGTGTAGCGGAACGGGAAGAAGGACACCGGGCTGTCGTACCGCAGTGTCTCCTCGACCACATCGCCCCAGCTCGCGGCCCCGGAGCGGACCAGATCCAGCTGATCGCGGTGGTTGCACAGGGCCCGCACCGCGTTGGTGATCAGATTGAGCGTGGTCTCGTGCCCGGCGATGATCGTCAGCATCAGCGTGCCGATCAGCTCCTCCTCGCTGAGCCGGTCGCCGTCCTCCTCACGGACCGCGATCAGCGCGCTGGTCAGGTCGTCCCCGGGGTCCTGCAGCCGGGCAGCGGCCACCTGGCCGAGGATGGCCACCATCTCGCGGTTGGCGGCCGGGACCCGGTCGGGCGCGGTCTGGGTGGAGACGATCTCGTTGGACAGCTCGTGCAGCCGGTCCTGGTAGTGGTCGTCCACGCCCAGCAGCTGGCAGATCACGCTCATGGGCAGCGGCAGCGCGAAGTGGCGGCGCAGATCGGCCACCCCGTCCGGATCGGCCGCGGCGGCCTCGCCCAGCCGCTCCAGCAGCGTGCCGGTCAGCTCGTGGACCACCGGGCGTAACGCCTCCACCCGGCGCGGGGTGAACGCCCGGGTCACCAGGGACCGCAGCCGCTTGTGGTCCTCGCCATCCGCGGTGATCATGCCGCGCACGGTGGCGAAGGTCCGCATCGGCCAACCGGGCGGGAGCTCGTCGTTCTGCAGCGCGGCGAAGTGGCAGGCGTTCTTGGCCACGTCGGGGTGGGTGACGAAGTCCTTCAGTTCCTCGTGCCGGGTGATGGCGTACGCCGGTACGTCACCGGGCAGCAGGACCGGGACCGCGGCCCCGCGGGCGCGCAGCTCTTCGTTCACCGCGTGCTGGCGCGCCCCGGTGGGGTCCAGGCGGTGCGGTGCGGCGGCGGGGTCGGCGTGCGGCACGGGGCATCGGCCGTCGGTCATCTGCTGTCTCCTGCGGGGGAGTCGGGGGTCGGGACCGGTGGTCAGTCGAGGGGCGTTGCCGGTGAGCCGGAGGCCGGGGCCACTGAGCCCGAGACCACTGAGCCCGAAGCCACTGAGCCCGAAGCCGAAGTCGAAGCCGAGCCCGAGCCCGAAGCCGAGCCCGAGCCCGAAGCCGACGCATCGGCGGCCAGTTGCGGCGCCGAGAACCGCACCGGCAGCTTGGCCAGGCCCTTGGACCACGGCGAGGTGATCCACGGAAGCTGCTCCTCCGGCACCGCGATCTCCATATCGGGCAGCCGGTGGCGCAGCGTGTCCACGGCGGTACGGGTGATCAGCCGGGCCGGATCCCGTGCCGGGCAGCCGTGCGGGCCCGCCCCGAAGGCGAGGTACGAGCGGTTGCCGACCACCGGACGCCCGTCCTCGGGCAGCACCTCCGGGTCCGCGTTGGCGCCCGCGAGGCCCAGGATGAGCATGTCCCCGGCGCGGATGTCCTGGCCGCCGAAGCGCAGATCGCGGGTGGCGTAGCGGCCGGGGAAGTTCTGGGTGGGCGGCTGGCGCCACAGCACCAGGTCCAGGGCGTCGTCCACGGTGAGATGGCCGCGGGCCAGCGAGGAGCGGAACGCGGGGTCGGTGAGCAGGATCTGGAGCGTGGAGGCGATCCAGTTCACGGTGGTGTTGTTGCCCGCGACGATGATCACCACAAGGTTGTGCAGCACCTCCTCGTCGCTGAGCCCGACGGGGTGCTCCAGCAGCCAGGACGTCAGATCCGCGCCCGGCCGCCGCTTCTTCCCGGCGATCAGCTGGAGCAGGATCTGGCCCATCCGCTTGTTGGCACCGGTGGCGGCCACGGTCGGGGCGACGATCGTGGTGAGCGTCTCGACCAGCCGGGCCCCGTTCTCCTCGTCGAGGCCCAGTAGTTCGGTGACGACCTGCAGCGGCAGGAGCCGCGCGTACTGTTCCACCAGATCCGCCGCGTGCTGGTCGGCGAACCCGGCGACCAGCCGCTCCGCGGTGGCCCGCACTCTGCGGATCAGCTCGTGGCCGTTGACCCGCCCCAGCGCGTCGGCCACCGCCGAGCGCATCCGGCGGTGCGCCGAGCCGTCGGCGAACAGCAGCGCCGGGCGCCAGCCCACGAGCGGCATCAGCGGCGAGTCGGCCGCCACCCGGCCCTCGCGCAGCGGGGTCCAGCGGCGCGGGTCATGGGAGAAGTACTGCTCGTCGCGGGTGAGATGGAGCAGCTCACGGTGGCCGATGACCAGCCATGCCTCGACCCGGGGCGCGATCTCCACCGGGACCACCGGACCGTGGTCGCGCCGCATCCGCTCGTACAGCTCGGTCAGCGGACCGTCGAGCGCGGTCCCGTGCAGCGCCACCCGGGAGGCGGCCCGGGCGGTCACGACGCCTCCGTCAGCGTCTCGATCAGATGCGAGACAAGCGAGATCAGCGCCTGGACCGAGGACTTGTGCTCCCGGGCGTCACAGATGACCAGCGGGGTGTGCGGGAGCAGATCGAGCGCGGAGCGCAGATCGTCCTCGTTGTGCTGCGTGCTGTCCGGGAAGGCGTTGACGGCGACGGAGAACGGCACATCCAGGTCCTCCAGATGCCCGATCGCGTCGAAGGACGCCTCCAGATCGCGGGTGTCGACCAGCGCGAGCGCGCCCAGCGCACCGCGCGCCAGGTCCTTCCAGGCGGGGAGGAACCGCTGCTGGCCGGGGGTGCCGAAGAGATACAGCACCAGCTCGCCGCCCAGGGTGATCCGCCCGAAGTCCAGCGCGACGGTGGTCGTGGTCTTCGACGGCCGCACCTTGGTGTCGAGCCGCGCCCCTGCCTGGCTCATCGTCGCCTCGGTGGAGAGCGGCTTGATCTCCGACACCGTGCCGATCAGCGTGGTCTTGCCGACGCCCATCGGGCCGACCACCAGGATCTTGGCCGCCCCGGCCACGCTGGACTCCACGTACATGACGGGGGTGTCGTCCATGTCATCCATGTCGTCCGTATCGCCCGTCTCGTCCGTCTCGCCTGTCTCGTGGGTGTGGTCTGTGCGGGTCGTGGGGTCCGCGTGGCCCGGGTGGGCCGTGTGGTCGGTCCTGGTTGTGCCGTCCGTACCGGCCATCGAGATCTCAGAGCTTGCTCTCAAGCCCATCGAGCACCTTCCTCAGCAAGTCCAAATCGGCACGTTTTCGCTTGACCACCCGGATCGGCGGACGCGCCACGATGTGCCCCCAGTCGATGAGATCCGCGAGCAGCACCTGCACCACGGCCGGTGGCTGACCGAGATGGGCGGCGACCTCCGCCACCGACAGCAGCCCCTGGCAGAAGTCGGCGATCCGCCGGTACTCGGGCTGGAGATGCGGCGGCAGCGCGCTCCCGGACGCCACGACAAGCGTCTCCAGCGACAGGGCATCCCGTGAGGAACCGGCACGCCCCCGTGTGATCACATAGGGGCGCACCGCGGCCGTGGTGCGTTCCTCGCCGGGCCGGCTCATGACGTCGGGCGGCCCATCGGCTCCCGCGGCTGGCTGCTCAGATGGGCACCGATCTTCGCGACCAGTAACTGCATCTGCTGAGCCACCAGGCCGACATCCGCCTCCGTGTCGGTGGCCACCCCCAGTGAGGCGCCCTGACCGGCCGAGGTGAACAGCACGAACCCGCTGTCGGACTCGATCATCAGCTGCCGCACCCCGGCCTCGTCGCCGAACAGCAGTGACACCGTGGACTGGCTGGTGACCGTGAGCGCGGCACAGGCGGCGGCCAGCGACTCGGCCTCGGCCACCCCGAGCCGGGACACCTCGCCGGTCAGCCCCTCGGCGGAGTCGTGGCCCATGCGCAGGCCGTCCTCCGAGACGACGACGGCGTGCCGCACCCCGGGGATCCCGGTCAGCGGACGCAGCATCCATCCAACGTCGGGCAACCTGGATATGGTTCCGGCCACTACCGGCCTCCCTCTCGGTCTTCTCGATCCGGACTCGATTCATCGTCGGGTGGTACGGCCTCCGCCTCCGCTTCCGCGCGCCCGCGGCGGGTGCCGGAGACGACGCTGGTGATGGAGGCGCGGGCGGCCTCGGGTGTCCAGGGGGCCGCCGCGGCCGGCGGGGTGGGCGCGGCGCGGGCCGCGGCGCCGGAGGCGGCGGCCGGGTCGATCACGTCGGCTGAGGGGGCGGGGGAAGCCGACGCGGCTCCGGAGGCCGGGCGGCGGCGGTTGCGGCGCCGGGGCAGCCCGGTGCCGAGGGGTGCGGGGGCGTCGGGCGCGTCGGGGATGTCGGGGATGTCGTCCACGGACGCGCCGTTCAGCAGGCCGCTCCCGGCGGGGTCCGCGGCGGCCGGGCCGAGCCCCGCGCCGCCCGCGTCCTGGTTCACCGTGCCGACGACCACGGGCTCCACGACCACCGGCTCGCGGTCCGCCGCCCGTACGGCGCTCGTCTGCTCGGTCAGCAGCCGGTGCGGTACGAAGACCACCACCCGCGTGCCGCCGTACGCCGATGCCGTGGACAGCTCGACGCCGAAGCCCAGCTCCCGCGACCAGCGCCCCACACAGGCGAGCCCCAGCCGGGGCACCGCGCCCAGCTGGGCCAGGTCAAGACCGTCCCGCAGCTGGCCCACGGCCTTCTCCAGCACGTCCGGCGGCATCCCGAGCCCCGCGTCGTCGATCTCGATGACCGCGCCCGCGGCGACCTCGCGGATGGCGACCGCGACCTGGGTGCGAGAGGGGGAGAAGACGGTGGCGTTCTCCAGGAGTTCGGCCACCGCGTGCATCAGGCCCTCCACGGCGGGGGCCACCGCGTAGAGGGTCTGACCGCCGTGGACGTCCACCCGGCCGAACTCCACGATGCGCGACTGCGCGCCCCGCACACAGTCGAAGAGCGACACCGGCCGGGTCTCCCGCCGCGCGGGCCAGATCCCGCACATCACCAGCAGCGTCTGGGCCTTACGGGTCATCTGGGCGGCGGCGTGGTCCGCCTTCATGACCTCGCCCATCAGCCCGGCGTCCTCGACATGCTGTTCCAGGCCGTCGAGCACCTGCTGCTGCACCATCGACATGGCGTGCATATTGCGGGCCACGGACTCGAACGACGCCTGGACGGAGTCGCGCAGGATCCGCTCCCGGCGCGCCGCCTCGTCCAGATCGGTCTGTACGGCGGCCAGCCGGGCGACCTCCTCGCCGCGCTCGGCCGCCAGTGCCCGTCCTTCGGCCGCGTTGGCTCGTTCCCGCTCGGAAACGGCTCGTTCTCGCTCGGTCGCCCTACGCGCGTCCGCGAGCGCGCGGCGAAGTCTGACCACCCAGGTGAGGCACAGTGATAACACCAGTACCAGCACCGCGGACGCGGCCAGCACGACGGCCCCCGTCCCCGACAGCACCTTCGACACCTCCATCTGGGACACGGCCAAGAAAGGGCAGATACTACTGACCAACTGATCAGTCTGGTCCGGTAGTTGCCAAACTCTCACGACTGGGCGGCCGTGTCCGCACCGGGGTCGGGGTTCGGCTAGGCCGCCCGGGGCAGGCGCAACAGCAGGCGAGCCCCGCCCCGCGGGCTGGTGAGCACCGTAAGGGTGCCGCCGTGGGCGTGAGCGATGTCATTGGCGATGGCGAGGCCGAGACCGGTGCCGCCGTCCTGGCGGGCCCGGGCATCATCCAGCCGGGTGAACCGTTCGAAAACGCGCTCGCGGTCGCTTTCGGGGATGCCGGGGCCGTCGTCGTCCACGGCCAGTTCGACCATGCCGCCCTGGACCGCCACGGTGATCGAGACGCTGGTACGGGTGTGGCGGCGGGCGTTGTCGGCGAGGTTGGTGAGCAGCCGGGACAGCTGCACCCGGCTGCCGGTCACGACGGCGGCCCGGTCCCGGCTCCCGGATTTCGTGAGCCGGTCCCCGGCGGTCGGGTCCCCGGTCGTCGGGTCCCCGGCCGTCGTGGGCTGGTCCATCGTCAGCGCGCCCGGGTGGCGCCGTACCTCCTCGGCCGCCAGCGCGCCGAGGTCCACCGCGGCCTTGGGCGGCGCCTCCTGCGCGTCGAGCCGGGCGAGCAGCAGCAGATCGGAGGCGACGGCCTGGAGCCGGTCGGTGTCCCGCAGCGCCTTGTGCACGGCGACCGGCCAGTCGGTGCGCGACGGGCGGGCCAGGACCAGCTCGAGCTGGGCGCGTACGGCCGCGATGGGGCTGCGCAGCTCGTGCGAGGCGTCGGCCACGAACTGCCGCTGCCGGGTCATGGCCCGGTGCAGCCGGTCCAGCGTGGCGTTCATGGTCCGGGCCAGCCGGTGGATCTCGTCCCGCGCCCGGGGCACCGGCACCCGGCGGTGCAGATCGCGCTCGGTGATCTCGGTGAACTCCTGCCGCATCGCGGCGACCGGGCGCAGCGCGCGGCCCACCAGCAGCCAGGTGAGCCCCGCCACGAACAGCACCAGACCGGCGGCCGCGGGGGCGGCCTGGCGCAGCAGCAGCCCGGTGGCGCTGTCGAGGGAGGTGGTCGAGGGGCTCACCGTCACGCTGTACGGCTGCCCGGCCTCGACGGGTTCGAAGGGCTGGGTGGGTTCGGTGGGTTCGGCGGGGGACGTCGAGAGCCCGGTCGGCGCCTGCGAGGCGGCATCCGTCGGGGTCGCGGGGGTGACCGTCCGGCCGGCGGCGTCCTTGATCGTCACCGCGCCGGGGGCGACGACCAACGCCCGCTGCGGCATGGCCCGGGTCTTCCCCAGCTGACCCTTGATCGCCACGGCGGCGTTCCTGGCGTCCAGGTCGGCGCTGGCACGGAGGTTGTGCTGGAGGGCGAGCACCAGCGCCAGCATGCACAGCGCGATCGCGAAGGCCACGGTCCCGGCTGCCGCCAGCACGGCCTTGGCGCGCACGCTCAACCCGGAGGTCAGGTGCGGGCGGTGGGCCCGCGTGTCCTCCGACTCCCGCTGCCCGTGCGCCCTGTGCTCCGCGTCCGCGACGCGTATCGAGTCCGCTGTGTGCCCCACTGTCTCACCCTCCGTCGCGGGCCAGCAGATAGCCCGCGCCCCGTATCGTGCGGATCGACCGCCGTCCGTACGGCACATCGATCTTGCGGCGCAGACTGCGGATGTAGACCTCGACGAGATTCGCCCCGCCGTCGTACGCGGCGTCCCACACGCTCTGCACGATCTCGGACTTGGAGACCACCTGCCCGGCGCGCCGGGCGAGGTACTCCAGCACGGCGAACTCCTTGGCCGTGAGCGTGACCTCGTCCGTCCCGCGCGCGCAGGCCAGCGCCGCGGGCTCCAGCCGCAGATCGCCCAGCTCCAGCACCTCGGGCCGGTCCAGCCCGCCGCGCCGCACCAGGGCGCGCACCCGGGCGATGAGCACGACGAAGGAGAACGGCTTGGTCAGATAGTCGTCCGCGCCCACGTCGAGCCCATCGGCCTCGTCGTACTCGCCGTCCTTGGCGGTGAGCATCAGGATCGGCGTCCAGTCGCCCTCTTCGCGCAGCCGCGAGCACAGCTGATAGCCGGAGCACCCGGGGAGCATCACATCCAGCACGATCGCCGCGTACTCGCCGGACCGGGCGAGCGCCAGGCCGCTCAGCCCGTCGGCCGCCGTCTCGATGGTGAAACCCTCCTGCTCCAGACCCTCGGTGAGCAGCTCGCGGAGCCGGGCGTCATCTTCCACCACCAGTATGCGCACGCGGTCAGGATGGCACGGGCAAGCTGAGGCCCCGCTGAAACCGGCACCGGTTCCGGCACCGGTTTCAGCGGGGCCTCAGGTGTTTCAGCGAGGACTCAGCATCGGTGCGCCACGGTGAGTGCGCCGACGGATCAAGGGTTCTTCGGCAGCCAGTGCAACCCCCTGAGTCAAGGAGAGCTGTGCCCATGTCTCGTTCCCTGCTCCGTGCCTCGGCCGCGAAGCGTCGCGGTGTCGTGCTCGCCGTGGCGGCCGGCGCCCTGGCGCTGGGGGCCTCGGCCCCCGCCTCGGCCTCGGCCTCCCAGGCCTCCTCGGCGTCGGCCTCCGCCGCCAAGGGGAAGACGTCCCACGGTCCGGCCGTCTGCGCGATCCCGTCCGACGACGACAGCGCCACGCCGACCACGCCGACCAAGCCGGGCAAGCCGACTACGCCGACCGAGCCGGGCAAGGTGGTCGACCATGCCAAGGCGGTCAAGCTGACCGATGCGGGCAAGGCGGCCGGTAAGAAGGCCACCGCGGTGTCGAAGGACCGCTCCCGTTGGGATGACGACACCTGTGTCGTCATCCCCGCCTTCCCGGCTGAGCCCGGGAAGACCTGCAAGGTCGTGGTGATCAAGCGTGGCTCCGGGAAGACGGACTCCGTCCCCGCGCTCCCCGCGAAGCCGGGCAAGCCCACCACCCCCACCACGCCCACCACGCCCACCACGCCCAGCAAGCCGGGCAAGCCCGGGAAGCCCCTGCCCACCAAGCCCGGCAAGCCGGGTAAGCCGGGCAAGGTCTGCGTGATCGTCCTGCCCAAGGACGCGCACGGGGCCACCAAGTCGTCCGCGGACGCGAAGACCACGGCGGTCAAGGCGACCCGCGCGACCCGCTCCTGATCCACCGGCCGGCCAAGTGGGGGGTCGGCCGTCAAAAGGCCCGGCGCGCACGGC
>NZ_JAERRG010000049.1 GCF_016741935.1 Streptomyces endocoffeicus
GATCACCCGCGCCGGGCCCCTCGTGAGCGTCTCAAGGCGTCCTTACGGACGTCAGTGGACGTCGGCCATCAACGCCACGACCTTCCTCCGGTACATGAAGACCGCGAAGCCCGCGAGCGCCGCCATCGTCGCCTCCAGCCCGATCACCCCGACCCCGCTCAGGTCGACCCCGGCGATGGACAGCAGGCCCGTGACGCAGTCGCCCGCGGTCACGGCCAGGAACCACACGCCCATCATCTGGCTGGCGTACTTCGCCGGCGCCATCTTGGTGGTCACCGACAGGCCGACCGGCGACAGGCACAGCTCACCCATCGTCTGGATCATGTAGATCGACACCAGCCACAGCGGGCTGACCTTGGTCCCGTCCCCGGCCATCCCCATCGGCACGACGAAGACGAAGAACGAGGCGCCGACCAGGACCAGGGCCATCGCGAACTTCAGCGTGGTGTTCGGCTCCCGGTCACGCCGTGCCAGCCACAGCCACAGCCAGGCGAAGACCGGCGCCAGCGCCATGATCATCAGCGGGTTGACGGACTGGAACCACGAGGACGGGAAGTGCAGCCCGAAGATCGTGTCCGCGGTCTTGGAGTCGGCGAAGGCCGACATCGTCGAACCGCCCTGGTCGTAGATCATCCAGAACACGGCGGCGGCCACGAAGAACCAGATGTAGCCGCTCACCTTGGTCTGCTCGACCGCCGAGAGCTCCCGGTCGCGCTTGATCCGGATCAGCACCCCGGTCGGGATGATCAGGCCGAGGATGGTGATCGGGATCAGCACCCAGTTGAGGGTCCAGCTGCCGCTGAGCACCACGCCGGTGTAGAAGACCGCGGCCACGATCAGCCAGATCATCGCCTTGCGCAGCCAGGAGCGGCGCTCCTCGGCGGCCAGCGGGGTCGGGACGACGTTGCTCTCCGCGCTCAGGTGGCGGGTGCCGATCAGGAACTGGACCAGGCCCAGCGCCATGCCGAGGGCGGCGAGCGCGAAGCCCAGGTGCCAGTTGTACGACTGGCCGACGGTGCCGATCACCAGGGGAGCGGCGAAGGCACCGAGGTTGATGCCGATGTAGAAGATGGTGAAGCCGCCGTCCCGGCGCGGGTCCTGCGGACCGTCGTAGAGCTGGCCGACCATCGTCGAGATATTGGCCTTGATCAGACCGGAGCCGAGCGCCACCAGGCCGAGGCCGGCGAAGAAGGTCGCCTGGCCGGGGACGGAGAGCGCCAGATGCCCGGCCATGACGATGCCGGACGCGATCACCACCGTCTTGCGCGGACCCCAGACCCGGTCGCCGAACCAGCCGCCCGGCATGGCCAGCAGATAGACCATGGCCAGGTACACCGAGTAGATGGCCACCGCGTTGCCCTCGGTCATCCCGAGCCCGCCGCCCTGCCCGCCGTCCTTGGCGTCCGGGCCACCGGAGATCAGATAGACCACGAGGAGGGCCC
This sequence comes from Streptomyces endocoffeicus, assembly GCF_016741935.1. Taxonomy (GTDB): domain Bacteria; phylum Actinomycetota; class Actinomycetes; order Streptomycetales; family Streptomycetaceae; genus Streptomyces; species Streptomyces endocoffeicus. Next base: position 1,443 of record NZ_JAERRG010000049.1, read on the forward strand.
GCATGCCGTAGAAGCTGAACCGCTCCCACATCTCGATCATGAAGAGAGTGGCCAGGCCGCGGGGGTGGCCGAAGAAGGTTTTGCCGCCGGCAGGGGTCCCCTGCGCGGTGGCGCCCTTCGTCAGGCTGGACGCCATGGTGCTTTCCTTGCGTGCTCAGGGAGCGCTGCCGGCGGGGCCAGCGCCCATGGGGGTTGGCTGAGCGACTGAGCGCCGGATGTGGGCCTGGCCGGTCGTGCCAACCTCGTCCCGCTCCGGACATGACAGAGACCTTTGGGTGCGTCGTCGCCACCAAAGGCCCCGGAGGAGTGCTGCAGACGTTGTTTCACCATACGACACGCTCTTGACACCTTTGGGAACGGTGAGAGATACCTCACGAGCGAGGCGTGCAACCTTTCGTGCTCCGTCCGTCGCGCCGTACGCGCCCCGTGCCCCGACCTCAGCGGACTACCATCACCCCCATGACCCGAGTACTGCTCGCCGAGGATGACGCATCCATCTCGGAGCCGCTCGCCCGCGCCCTGCGCCGTGAGGGGTACGAGGTCGAGGTGCGTGAGGACGGACCCACCGCGCTCGACGCCGGTCTGCAAGGAGGCGTCGATCTGATCGTCCTCGACCTCGGCCTGCCCGGGATGGACGGGCTCGAGGTCTGCCGTCGGCTCCGTACGGAGGGCCATGGCTTTCCGGTGCTGGTGCTCACGGCCCGCGCGGACGAGGTGGACACGGTGGTCGGCCTGGACGCCGGTGCCGATGACTACGTGACCAAGCCGTTCCGGCTCGCCGAGCTGCTCGCCCGGGTCCGGGCGCTGCTGCGGCGCGGCGCCGTCGAGACGCAGCAACAGCAGCCGGCCACCCATGGGGTGCGGATCGACGTCGAGTCGCACCGCGCCTGGATGGGCGACGAGGAGCTCCAGCTGACCGCCAAGGAGTTCGATCTGCTGCGGGTCCTGGTGCGCGACGCCGGGCGGGTGGTCACCCGCGATCAGCTGATGCGCGAGGTGTGGGACACCACCTGGTGGTCCTCCACCAAGACCCTCGACATGCACATCTCCTGGCTGCGCAAGAAGCTCGGTGACGATGCGGCCAACCCCCGCTATATCGCCACCGTCCGCGGCGTCGGCTTCAGATTCGAGAAAAGCTGACCAGAGCTGACACGGTAGGGAAATGCGCCGTCGCTTGATCAACTCCACCCTGGCCGTGGTGCTCGTCGTCATCGCGGTCTTCGGGCTGTCGCTGGTCATCGTCGAGACCCGGACCATCGAGAACAGCGCCCAGGAGAGCGTGAGCTCCGACGCGGTGCGCTTGGTCAGCATCGTCGACAGCAGGCTGCTGGGCGGCGAGGGGGTCACCCCCAGAGTGCTGCGCGAGCAGATCGAGCCCGGCCGCTACGCCGTGATCAGGATGCCCGACCACCGCACGGTGAAGATCGGCAAGCGCCCCACGGGCAGTGTCATCTCCGCCGAGGAGCCGGGGGAGCAGGGCGAGGTCGTCCGGGTCGAGGCGTCCCGCTCCACGGTGAGCCGCGAGATCGGCCGCACCATGCTGATCATCCTGGCGGTGGCGCTGCTCGCCGTGCTCGCCGCGGTGGCCCTCGCCGTACGCCAGGCGCACCGGCTCTCCGCCCCGCTCACCGATCTCGCGGAGACCGCCGAGCGGCTGGGCTCCGGGGACCCCCGGCCGCGCCACCGGCGCTACGGGGTGCCGGAGCTGGACCGGGTCGCCGATGTCCTGGACGCGAGCGCCGAGCGCATCGCCCGGATGCTCACCGCCGAGCGCCGGCTGGCCGCCGATGCCTCCCATCAGCTCCGTACGCCGCTGACGGCGCTGTCGATGCGGCTGGAGGAGATCACGCTCACCGACGACCCGGAGACGGTCAAGGAGGAGGCGACGATCGCGCTGGGCCAGGTGGAGCGGCTCACCGATGTCGTCCAGCGGCTGCTGACCAATTCGCGCGATCCGCGCAGCGGCTCCGCGGTCGCCTTCGACCTGGACGAGGTCGTCAAGCAGCAGATCGAGGAGTGGCGCCCGGCCTCGCGCAGCGAGGGCCGCGCGATCGTGCGCTCGGGCAAGAAGGGGCTGCGCGCGGTCGGCACCCCGGGCGCGGTCGCCCAGGTGCTGGCCACACTGATCGAGAACTCGCTGATGCACGGTGACGGCACGGTCGCGCTGCGTACGCGCGTCACCGGCAACCAGGCCGTGGTGGAGGTCTCCGACGAGGGGCCGGGAGTGTCGCCGGACCTGGGGGCGCGGGTCTTCGAGCGGACGGTCAGCGGACGCAACTCCACGGGGCTCGGGCTCGCCGTGGCGCGGGACCTGGCGGAGGCGGACGGGGGCCGTCTGGAGCTGCTCCAGCAGCATCCGCCGGTGTTCGCGCTCTTCCTCAGCCGGGAGGCCGAGGACCCCTCGCCCTCCTGAGGGGCCCTGCCGTGCTGCTGGGCGCTACCGGCCCTGCCGGGCCGCTGGACGCCACTTCCGGGCCGGCTACTTCCGGACCGGCTGCTTCCGGGTGGCCTGGGCGGGCGGCGCCTCGGACAGGAAGGCCTCCGCGCGCTCGACGGCCTCCCGCGCCGGCAGCGTCCGGAACACCCAGGTCCGGTAGGACCAGAAGCGGAAGAGGGTGCCCAGGCCGATACCGACGAACTTGAACACATTGCTCTGGAGTGAGCTGTCCCACCCGAAGCCATAGGTGGCGGTGTAGAGCACACCGTTCTCGATGATCAGGCCGATGGCGCTGAACAGCAGAAAGAGGCTGAGCTCCTTGGTGCGGCCCTGCTTGTCGCGATCCCGGTAGGTGAAGTACCGGTATCCCAGGTAGTTGAAGCCGGTGGCGACCACCGTGGCCACGATGCTGGCCCGCACCACGGGGAGTTCGGAGACCCCGCGCACCAGGTTGAACACCGCGAGATTGACGAAGACGCCGGCACCGCCGACCACCCCGAACTTCGCGATCTCGCGGGTCAGTTGCCCCATCCGGGCACGCAGCCCACCGAGTGTGCTCCGTTCACTCATGGTGATCGTTCAGCCCCGTCCGTCGGCGTCATCAATCCCCCCATGCTAACCAGCGGCCGCGCCTCGCGCCCTTCAGGCCGCGAGGCTGGGCCCGGCGGATTGTCTGGAGGTTCCTCCAACGCAGGTCAGGGCCGGTCGAAGGGGGAAGTTACCCTGGGAGGGTGACATTCCCGGTAGTCGGCATGGTCGGCGGCGGCCAGCTCGCCCGTATGACCCATGAGGCGGGCATCCCCCTCGGCATCAGGTTCAAGCTGCTCAGTGACACCCCGCAGGACTCGGCGGCCCAGGTGGTCAGCGATGTCGTCATCGGCGACTACCGCGACCTGGACACCCTTCGTGCCTTCGCACAGGGCTGTGATGTGGTCACCTTCGACCACGAGCATGTCCCGGCCGAGCATCTGCGCGCCCTGGAAGCGGACGGCGTGGTCATCCGCCCCGGAGTCGAGGCGCTGCTGCACGCCCAGGACAAGGGTGTGATGCGCGAGCGGCTGCGTACGGCCGGTGTGCCGTGCCCCCGCCACCGCATCGTGGCCGACCCCGAGGACGTGGCGCGATTCGCGGCCGAGGGCGACGGTTTCCCGGTCGTCCTCAAGACGGTGCGCGGCGGCTACGACGGCAAGGGCGTCTGGGTCGTCCGCGGTCTGGAGGACGCGGCCGAGCCGTTCCGCGCGGGCGTTCCCGTCCTCGCCGAGGAGATGGTCGACTTCGCCCGCGAGCTCGCCGCCAATGTCGTACGGTCCCCGCACGGCCAGGCCGTCGCCTACCCCGTCGTGGAGTCGATCCAGGTGAACGGGGTCTGTGACACCGTGATAGCCCCCGCCCCCGGCCTCTCCGAGGAACTGTCCGGCCAGGCGCAGGAGATGGCGCTGAAGATCGCCGCCGAACTCGGGGTGGTCGGCCATCTCGCGGTCGAGCTCTTCGAGACCCGCGACGGCCGGCTGCTGGTCAACGAGCTGGCCATGCGCCCCCACAACTCCGGCCACTGGACCCAGGACGGCGCCGTCACCTCCCAGTTCGCCAACCACGTACGGGCCGTGCTCGACCTCCCGCTGGGCGACCCGCGCACACGCGCCCGGTGGACGGTGATGACCAATGTGCTCGGCGGCGACTACCCCGACATGTACGGGGCGTATCTGCACTGCATGGCGCGCGACCCGGCGCTCAAGATCCATATGTATGGCAAGGACGTGAAGCCCGGGCGCAAGGTCGGCCACGTCAACACCTACGGCGACGACCTGGCCGACGTCCGCGAGCGCGGCCGCCACGCCGCCGACTACCTCCGAGGGACCATCACCGAATGAGCGCTCCTGTGATCGGCATCGTCATGGGCTCCGACTCCGACTGGCCCGTCATGGAAGAAGCGGCCAAGGCCCTCGACGAGTTCGAGGTCCCGTACGAGGTGGATGTCGTCTCGGCACACCGCATGCCGCGCGAGATGGTCGCCTACGGCGAGAACGCGGCGGACCGCGGCCTCAAGGCGATCATCGCGGGCGCGGGCGGCGCCGCCCACCTCCCCGGCATGCTCGCGTCCGTCACCCCGCTGCCGGTCATCGGGGTGCCGGTCCCGCTGAAGTACCTGGACGGCATGGACTCCCTGCTGTCGATCGTCCAGATGCCCGCGGGGGTCCCGGTGGCCACGGTCTCCGTAGCCGGCGCCCGCAACGCGGGACTGCTCGCCACCCGCATCCTGGCCGCGCACGACGCCGGACTCCAGGCCCGGATGCGCGAGTTCCAGGACGAACTCAACGCCCAGGCCACGGAGAAGGGCAAGCGCCTGCGGGCGAAGGTGGACGGGGCGGGCTCGTTCGGCTTCGGCCACTGAGCGGGAATTAAGCCCCTCCGGGGTAACTCCCAGCCCCTCCGGCGTTTGAGGAGCGGGGTCCGGGGCGGAGCCCCGGCGGGGGCCCGGGGGCGGAGCCCCCGGTTTCGGGAAGGGGCGGGGTGGGGCACAGCCCACCGCAGGCGCACCCCACCGCAGGCGCACCCCACCGCAGACCCCCACCCACCCCACCCACCCCACTCGCGCCCACAACACGTGACTTCGACGCCACCCCACGCGAAACTACGAACATGACCGATCACCTCGCGCAAGCCCACGACCTGCTGGCCACCCACCCCATCGTGGACGGCCACAACGACTTCCCCTGGGCCCTGCGCGAGCAGGTCCGCTACGACCTCGACCAGCGCGACATGGCCACCGACCTCACCGCCTACACCCACACGGACCTGCCCCGCCTACGGGCCGGCGGCGTAGGCGCCCAGTTCTGGTCAGTATTCGTCCGCTCCGACTTCCAGGGCGACACGGCGGTCAGCGCCACCCTCGAACAGATCGACGTCGTCCGCCGGTTCACCGACCGGTACGCGACCGACCTGCGCCCCGCCTTCACCGCCGACGACATGGAGGCGGCCCGGACCGAGGGCCGGATCGCCTCCCTCATGGGTGCCGAGGGCGGGCACAGCATCAACTGCTCCCTGGCCACCCTGCGCACCCTCTACGACCTCGGTGTGCGCTATATGACGCTCACCCACAACGACAATGTCCCCTGGGCCGACTCGGCGACCGACGAGCCGAAGGCTCACGGCCTCACCCGCTTCGGCGAGGAGGTGGTGCGTGAGATGAACCGCCTGGGCATGCTCGTCGACCTCTCCCATGTCTCGGCCGACACCATGCGGGACGCGCTCCGGGTGACCGAGGCGCCCGTGGTCTTCTCGCACTCCTCCGCGCGCGCCGTGTGCGACCACCCGCGGAACATCCCGGACGACGTCCTGGCCCAGCTCCCGGCCAACGGCGGGGTGGCGATGGCCACTTTCGTGCCCAAGTTCGTGCTGCCGGAGGCGGTTGCCTGGACCCGGGAGGCGGACGAGAACATGCGCGCCCATGGGCTGCATCCGCTGGAGATGACGCCCGCCGCGATGAAGGTGCAGCGCGCCTTCGAGGAGGCCAACCCGCGCCCCATGGCCACCGTGTCGACCGTCGCCGACCACCTCGACCACATGCGCGAGGTGGCGGGCGTCGACCACATCGGCATCGGCGGCGACTTCGACGGCACCGCCTTCACCCCGGAGGGCCTGGGCGATGTCGCGGGCTATCCGAACCTGGTGGCCGAACTCCTCGACCGCCGCTGGTCATCGGCCGATCTGGCCAAGCTGACCTGGCAGAACGCGGTCCGTACGCTGCGCGGCGCGGAAGCCGCGGCACGCGCGGCGCACACCACACGCGGCCCGTCCATCGCGACGATCGACCAACTGGACGCCGCCGGGCCGGACGCTGCCGAGTAACCGAACGGCACCGACGCCCGACATCGAGCGGCCCCGCGACGAGCGGCCCCGTGACGAGCGGCCCCCTGAAACAGGAGGCCTCACGCCGGGCCCGCCGAACAGGGAGCCTTACCGCGGCCTCACGCCATCGGGCGCCCGAGCGCCCGGTAGGTCCACCCGGCGTCCCGCCAGACGTCGGGGTCCAGCGCGTTGCGCCCGTCGAGGATGCGGCGCTCGGCGACGACCGTGCCGAGGCTCGCCGGGTCCAGCTCGCGGAACTCGCGCCACTCGGTGAGGTGCAGCACCGCATGGGCGCCCTCCGCGGCCGCGGCCGCGGTCGGGGCGTAGGCGAGGGTCGGGAAGAGGGCGCGGGCGTTCTCCATGCCCTTGGGGTCGAAGACGGTCACCTGAGCGCCCTGGAGCTGTATCTGCCCGGCCACATTGAGCGCGGGTGAGTCCCGGACGTCGTCGGAGTCCGGCTTGAAGGTCGCGCCCAGCACCGCGACCCGCTTGCCCAGGAAGGCGCCGCCGACGGCCTCGCGGGCCAGCTCGACCATATGGCCGCGGCGCCGCATGTTGATCGAGTCGACCTCGCGGAGGAAGGTCAGCGCCTGGTCGGCGCCGAGCTCACCGGCGCGCGCCATGAAGGCCCGGATGTCCTTCGGCAGACAGCCGCCGCCGAAGCCGATCCCGGCCCGGAGGAACTTCTTGCCGATGCGCTCGTCGTAGCCGATGGCCTCGGCGAGCTTGACCACATCGCCGCCCGCGGCCTCGCAGACCTCGGCCATCGCGTTGATGAAGGAGATCTTGGTCGCCAGGAAGGAGTTGGCCGCGACCTTCACCAGCTCGGCGGTCGGGAAGTCGGTCACCACGAAGGGCGAGCCCTCGCCGATGGGCGTCTGGTACACCTCGCGGAGCAGCTTCTCGGCCCGGTCGCCCGCGACGCCGACCACGATCCGGTCCGGGTGCAGGGTGTCCTGGACAGCGAATCCCTCGCGCAGGAACTCCGGGTTCCAGGCGAGCTCCGCGTCCGCCCCCACCGGGGCCAGCTCGGCCAGCCGGGCCGCGAGCAGGTCGGCGCTGCCGACCGGCACCGTGGACTTGCCCACGACCAGCGCAGGGCGGCGCAGATGCGGGGCCAGCGACTCCACCGCGGAGTTCACATAGCTCATGTCACAGGCGTACTCGCCGTGCTTCTGCGGGGTGTTCACGCAGATGAAGTGGATGTCGCCGAATTCCCCGGCCTCCTCGTAGGAGGTGGTGAAGCGCAGCCGCCCGCTGGACCCCTCGATCCCCACGACGTGCCGCCGCAGCAGCTCCTCGAGCCCGGGTTCGTACATCGGCACCCGGCCCTGGGTGAGCATCGCGATCTTCTCGGGCACGATGTCGAGGCCCAGCACCTCGAAGCCCAGCTCCGCCATGGCCGCTGCGTGGGTGGCGCCGAGGTAGCCGGTGCCGATCACGGTGATCTTGAGGGCCATGCAGTGCTCCAGAACGGTCGATCGCAGATGCGGTGCCTGAGCATAGTCGGGACCGGCGGACGGGCTCAGCCGACTCTGTCAGGTAACTCACGTATACCTACCGAGGCGTCGCCTCTAGAATTCAGTTACTTAACGGTAGTTAGCACTCTTGGGGAGTGAGAGGCTTGACGTCCTCGGTGAACGACTTCGACCTGTACCGGCCGTCCGAGGAGCACGACATGCTCCGGGACGCCGTCCGCTCTCTCGCCGAGGCGAAGATAGCCCCTTATGCCGCCGAGGTCGACGAGGAGGCCCGCTTCCCCCAGGAGGCGCTGGACGCCCTCGTCACGAACGATCTCCACGCGGTGCACGTCCCCGAGTCCTACGGCGGCTCGGGCGCGGACGCGCTGGCCACGGTGATCGTCATCGAGGAGGTCTCCCGGGTCTGCGCCTCCTCCTCGCTGATCCCCGCGGTCAACAAGCTGGGCTCGCTGCCGGTCATCCTCTCCGGCTCCGAGGAGCTGAAGAAGAAGTACCTGGCCCCGCTCGCCAAGGGCGACGCGATGTTCTCGTACTGCCTCTCCGAGCCGGACGCGGGCTCGGACGCGGCCGGGATGAAGACCAAGGCGGTCCGCGACGGCGACTTCTGGGTGCTCAACGGCGTCAAGCGCTGGATCACCAACGCCGGGGTCTCCGAGTACTACACGGTGATGGCCGTCACCGACCCCGAGAAGCGCTCCAAGGGCATCTCCGCCTTCGTCGTCGAGAAGTCCGACCCGGGCGTCTCCTTCGGCGCCCCGGAGAAGAAGCTCGGCATCAAGGGCTCCCCGACCCGCGAGGTCTACCTCGACAACGTCCGCATCCCCGCCGACCGGATGATCGGCGCCGAGGGCACCGGCTTCGCCACCGCCATGAAGACCCTCGACCACACCCGGATCACCATCGCCGCCCAGGCCCTCGGCATCGCCCAGGGCGCGCTCGACTACGCCAAGGGGTACGTCCAGGAGCGCAAGCAGTTCGGCAAGCCGATCGGCGACTTCCAGGGCGTCCAGTTCATGCTCGCCGACATGGCGATGAAGCTGGAGGCCGCCCGGCAGCTCACCTACGCGGCGGCGGCCCGGTCCGAGCGGGTGTCCCTCGGGGGCGGCAAGGAGGACCTGACGTTCTTCGGCGCCGCGGCCAAGTGCTACGCCTCCGACGCCGCGATGGAGATCACCACGGACGCCGTCCAGCTGCTCGGTGGCTACGGCTACACCCGTGACTACCCGCTCGAGCGGATGATGCGGGACGCCAAGATCACGCAGATCTACGAGGGCACGAATCAGGTTCAGCGCATCGTGATGGCGCGCAACCTTCCGTAGTCCCTCCCTCCGTAGTCTTCGAAAGACCAAAGACCGCTGCCGGGCCCGACGGGCCCGGCAGCGGTCTTCTGTGGTGGTCCGGACTGGTCCGGATCAGTTGCTGGAGACGGTGACCTTGTCGTCGTTCTTCAGCTCACCCATCAGCTGCTTGACCTTGGCCATGTCCCACTGCACCGCGCTGCCCTTGGAGGTGGCCAGGCCGGGGTTGGAGATCGGCATGTTCATCTGCTTGCCGTCGCCGCCGGAGACGCTCTTCATCGCGAAGAACATGTCCTTCACGTCCCACAGGCTCATGTCCTTGTCGACGACCAGGTTGTCCAGGCCGGCGCCCATCGTCGGGTAGAGCTTGAACGGGTTCATGATCGTGCTCGGCGAGGCCGCCTTGTTGGCCAGCGCGGACAGGAACTTCTGCTGGTTCTTGGTGCGGTCCAGGTCGCCGCCCGCGAGGCCGTAGCGCTGCCGGACGAAGGCGAGCGCCTGCTGGCCGTTCAGCGTCTGCTTGCCCTTCTTCAGGTCATTGCCGGACTTCTTGTCCTTCATGTCCTGCGGGACGTCGATATCGACGCCACCGACGCCGTCCACCAGGTTGGCGAAGCCGTCGAAGCCGATCTCCGCGTAGTGGTCGATCTTCAGACCGGTGTTGTACTCGATCGTGCGGACGAGCAGTCCGGGGCCCTCGGAGGAGTACGAGGCGTTCAGCTTGTTCTGGCTCTGCGGGATCCGCCGGCCGCTCTCCGAGCCGGTGAAGGCCGGGATGGTGACCCAGGAGTCACGCGGGAGGCTGACCATGGTGTTGCCGTTGTCACCGACATGGAGAAGGATCATGGAGTCGGTGCGGCGGCCGTCGGCCGAGCCCGTGTGCAGCTTCTTCTTGTCCGCGTCGGACATGCCCTCGCGGCTGTCCGAACCCACGATCAGGTAGTTGGTGCCCTTGCCGCCGCCGGGCCGGTCCTCGACCTTGCTGAGGTCCACCTCGTTGCGGAGCTTGGAGTCGGCCCAGATGTAGGTGCCGATGCCGACGGCGAGCAGCAGGACGACCAGGGTGACCAGGCCGATGGTTATCCGGCGCTTCCAGTTCTTCGGCCTCACCGGACGCGGGCCGGGGCCGCCGGGGCCACCGGGGCCGTGGGGGCCGCCGCCGCCCGGTCCGCCGTCGCCGCGGCCGTAGACCTGACCGGTGTTGTAACCGTCGTCGTAGTCGTCATAGCCCTGGGACGCCTGCTGTCGCGGAACGGTGCCGTGGGGTGAGAGACCGGGCGGCAGCGGTGGCTCGTCGTACGGCGGACCGCCCGGACCGCCCGGACCGCCCGGACCGCCCGGACCGCCCGGACCGCCCGGACCGCCCGGACCGCCCGGACCGCCCGGACCGGGCGCGCCGCGTCTCACCTGTGGCATGGCACGAGCCCCTTCCGGCTCGGCGCTGCCGCTACCACGTCCGTACCGGCCGCTACCGTCGCCGGACCTTCCCTGGGGCCATTCGCTCATGCAATGCAGTGTGCCTGGTCGGGTGGGTCGCATTACAGGGCGGGTGCCGGATCGCGGCAGGGCTGTTGCAGACCTGATAAGAATCTGGTCCGCATAAGGTGGACGACATGACCAAACAGGCCCAGGGTGCGGAACCGGAGCTTCCGGGAAAGCCCACCTCCGCCTCTCGCACCACGCTGTCACACATCATGACCGGTAGTGACACCAATCTCCTCGGGACCGTCCACGGCGGCGTGATCATGAAGTTGGTGGACGACGCCGCGGGAGCGGTCGCCGGACGCCACTCCGAGGGGCCCGCGGTCACCGCGTCGATGGACGAGATGGCCTTCCTCGAACCGGTCAGAGTCGGCGACCTCGTCCATGTGAAGGCCCAGGTCAACTGGACCGGCCGGTCCTCCATGGAGATCGGGGTGCGGGTGCTGGCCGAGCGGTGGAACGAGTCCACGCCCGCCACCCAGGTCGGCAGCGCCTATCTGGTCTTCGCCGCCGTCGACGCCGACGGCAAGCCCCGGCCGGTGCCCCCGGTCATCCCGGAGAGCGAGCGGGACAAGCGGCGTTACCAGGAGGCCGAGATCCGCCGGACCCACCGGCTGGCCCGCCGCCGCGCGATCAAGGAACTCCGCGCCCGGCGAAACACCGCCGGGCGCGCCGACGACGCCACCGAGGGCGCCGACCGGCCGTGACCCCCGGGTCGGCGCCGACCCCGGCCGTGACCCCGGGCCGGCGCCGGCCGGCCGTGACCCGAAGAGGTCAGAGGGAGCGGGTGGTGCCGCCCTCGGGGCAGACGACCTCGTCGCCGGTGACGGCCCCGAACCCGGCGGTGTCGGTCTTCGGCGCCTCGACCCGGACCGGCCGTACGCCCTTGTAGTCCGCGCCGAGCGTGATCTGCATCACCGCGCCCTGCCCGGCCACCGGCTTCAGCCGGGCCCCGGGCAGCGCGGCCGCCAGTGAGCGCACCGAGCGGTCCCAGACGGGGTCGTACGCGATCTCCGTGTGCCGGACGTCGGGGGTCGCGGCGTCGGCGGGGGAGCCGGTGGTGGCGAAGCCGGTGGCGTGCAGCGCGCGGTCCGCGCGGCGGGCGAGCCCCGTCGTATCGGTGCCGTTGAGCACATGCACCCGGACCCGGGCCGGGTCCACGTCCACCGGGGTGGCCCGGACCCGCTTCGGGCGGTGGGTGACGAGCGGCCGGTCCTCGCGGAGGGTGGTGAAGAGCCGCTCGGCCCCGGCCTGGTTCCAGCGGAGCGTGGAGCCGGCCCCCTTCACCGCCACACCGGGCAGCACCACCGGGACCGAGGCGAACTCCGAGGACGCGGGGGAGACCCCGCTCATCGCCCGCCCCAGGGCGACCATGTCCTCCGCGCCGAAGCCGTGGTCGGCGCGGACCGAGCCCAGGAGGGCCCCGGCCACCCGGTTGAACCGCACCGGGTTGAGCAGGATGCCCCCGGCCGTGGTCTGGTGGACCACGGCCGCCATGAAGCGCTGCTGCCGCTGGATCCGGCCCAGGTCGGAGGTGCCGTCCACATGCCGGGAGCGGACGTACTGCAGCGCCTGGCCGCCGTTCAGCACATGGGTGCCGGCCGGCAGGTCAAGACCGGTGTGGTCGTCCTTGAGCGGCCGGGCGGTGCAGATCTTCACCCCGCCGAGCACATCGACCGTCTTCATGAAGCTGGTGAAGTCCACCTCGAGGTAGTGGTCGATGTGGACGCCGGTCAGATGCTCCACGGTGCGCACGGTCAGGCTCGGCCCGCCCTCGGCGTACGCGGCGTTCAGCTTCCGCGGATGGCTCGGATGGCGCTTGCCGGTGGCGTCGGTGTACGCGGGGATCCTGGCGTACGAGTCGCGGGGCAGGCTGACCGCGCTGACCCGGCGGTGGTCGCCCGACAGATGCATCAGCATGATCGTGTCGGTGCAGCGGCAGGGGGCTCCGCCCAGCCGGTACAGCGCCTTCTCCCGAGGCGTGATCTTCTCCCGGCCGTCTGTGCCGACCACGAGGAAGTTGACGCCCCCGCCGGCGCTCTTCGGCCGGTTGTCCAGGCCGCCGAAGGCATCCACCCGGTGGATCCCGGAATCGAGCTCCCTGACCAGCAGATGCCCGATGCCGCTGACCGCCAGCACCAGACAGGCGCCGCCCGTGGCCAGCCGCAGCCCCCAGCGGGGGCGGCGGGAGCGGGGGCGCGACGGGCGCGGCGACCGGACCGGTGCACTCACTCCGGGGACCTCCGTGAACTTCGGCGGGCTGGGCGGAACCGCCTCACCGTAGGCCCATACGACGATCGCCTTGACGGCCCCACGCCGCCCGTACGGGGCGCTGCCACCCGGGCGGCGCGTTCCGGTGTCCCCCATTCGCGGTAACGTGGCCCGGAAACCGCAGTCCTTTGGGGCCCCCACCCCCAGTTTCCTGGGGCCCGGCCCCCGAACCCCGAGGTGCCATGCCCCCGCATCAGCTCCCGGCCGTCTCCGTGATCATGCCGGTGCTCAATGAGGAACGCCATCTGCGCAATGCCGTACGGCACATCCTGGAGCAGGAGTACGACGGTGAGATGGAGGTGGTGATCGCGCTCGGCCCGTCCGCGGACCGCACCGACGAGATCGCCGCCGAACTGGTGGCGGAGGACCCCCGGGTGCATACGGTCCCCAATCCCACGGGCCGCACCCCCGCCGCCCTGAACGCGGCGATCAAGGCGTCCCGCCATCCGGTGGTGGTCCGGGTCGACGGCCACGGCATGCTCTCGCCCGACTACATCGCGACCGCCGTACGGCTCCTGGAGGAGACCGGCGCGCAGAACGTCGGCGGGCTCATGCACGCCGAGGGCGAGAACGACTGGGAGAAGGCCGTCGCCGCCGCCATGACCTCCAAGATCGGGGTGGGCAACGCGGCCTTCCACACCGGCGGTGAGGCGGCCCCCGCCGAGACCGTCTATCTGGGCGTCTTCCGGCGCGAGGCGCTGGAGCAGCAGGGCGGGTACAACGAGGAGTTCATCCGCGCCCAGGACTGGGAGCTGAACTTCCGGATCCGCGAGGCCGGCGGGCTGATCTGGTTCTCGCCCGAGCTGAAGGTCTCCTACCGGCCGCGGCCGAACGTGCGGGCCCTGGCCAAGCAGTACAAGGACTACGGCCGCTGGCGCCATGTCGTGGCCCGCTTCCACCAGGGCTCGATCAACCTGCGCTACCTCGCCCCGCCGACCGCCGTCGTCGCCATCGCGGCGGGCATCGTGCTGGGCGCGGCCGTCACCCCGTGGGGCTTCGTGATCCCCGGCGGCTATCTGGCCGCGATCGTCGCGGGCTCGCTCCCGGCGGGCAAGGGGCTTCCGGTGACGGCCCGGCTGCGGATCCCGGTGGCGCTGGCGACCATGCACATGTCGTGGGGCTGGGGCTTTCTGACCAGTCCGCGGGCGCTCGCCAAGAAGGTCATCGCCAGTCGCCGCCCGGCGGTCATGGCGCGGTAGCGGCGCCCGTACGCCTCGTACGCCAACGACGCCTCGTACGCCTCGTACGCCTCGTACGCCGAAGGGGCCGGACCCGGTGCGGGTCCGGCCCCTCCGCATGCGTGACGGGGCGTCCGACGAGGCTCGGGTGCGTCAGAAGGTGTAGCCCGGGTTGACCTTCATGCAGCCCTTCTCCTCGCCGTTGAGCGCGTCCGCGCTCTTGGGCGTCTTGTCGCCGTCGTCCACCGCCGCCTTCGGATAGGCGGTCCCCTCGCGCCAGTCGTTGCCGACCACCAGGGTGACCTCCTGCACCGACTTCGACGACTTCACCGCGGACTTCGGCAGCTTCAGCGCCTTGGCCACGGCCAGGGCGTCGCCCTGCCGGGGCTCGTCCGGGTAGAGGACGGTGGTGTCGGCCTGCGAGATGAGCACCGTGTTCGCGGTGGCCTTGGCGTAGCCCAGCCGCGCCAGTTCGGAGGTGATGACCGCGGCCCGGCCGGAGACCGGCCCGAGGACGGTGCTGGCGGTGCCGTTCTGCACCACCACCGGGATCTGCTCCTTGGGCGCGGTGGGTGCCGGGGTGGCGTCGGGCTTCTTCTTGTCCTTGCCGTCCAGGCTTATGTCGTTGCGCAGCAGCGAGAAGGTCTGCTCGGCGTCGCCCGGCTTGGGCAGTACGTACTCCCCGCCGCCGCCGTACTCCCAGGGCATGGTGATCATGGTGGTGCGCTTGGTCGGCACCCGCTTGAGGTCATTGCCCAGGTCGTACAGCTTCTTGACGGTGCCGAGGCCGTGGTCGACGGTCAGCGCGTCGGTGGCGGCCTCCGCGAGGTCCATCAGCTTGCCCGGGTCGCTGAGCTTGGTGCCCGACTTCAGCTGGCGGATCATCGACGTCATATACATGTGCTGGGCCTTGGCCCGGCCGATGTCGCTGTTGTCCTCGAAGCCGTAGCGGGTGCGCAGCCACTGGAGGGCCTGGACGCCCTTGACGTTGTGGGTGCCCTTGGTCAGCTTCAGCCCGGAGCCATGGCCTTTGCTGTCATGGGAGTAGACGTTGTTGTCCACGCACACCGGGACGCCGCCGATGGCGTCCGCCATGGAGACCACCCCGGAGAAGTCGATCATCATGAAGTGATCGATGTAGACGCCGGTGAGCTCCTTCCAGGTGGCGACCGTGCAGCCCGGACCGCCGTGCTGGAGCGACTGGTTGATGGCCCCCTCGGTCTTCGGATACACCGTGCCGTCGTGCGGATCGGTGCACTGGGGGATGGTCACCCGGGTGTCGCGCGGGATGCTGACCACCGACATGTTGGCGCGGTCGGCAGAGACGTGCACCAGCATCTGCACATCGCCCAGCGGCTTGCGGTCCGCGTCCTGCTTGGCGCCGCCCAGCTTGACGTTCTCCGCGGTGTTCCGGCTGTCGGAGCCGATGAGCAGGATGTTGAGGGGGGTCTGTCCGGCGGCGTTGGGCTCGGGCTTGCCGATCTTGCTGTCGCCGAGGTCCAGATCCTCCTTCTTCAGATTGCCGTTCAGGTGTTCGTAGTAGAAGTATCCGGCGCCGGCCGCGCCGAGCACCAGCACGGCCAGCGTCAGGGCGGTCCAGCGCAGGATCCGTACCCCGCGGCTCCGCTTCGGCCGCCCCTGACCACCCGGCCGGCGCCCCGCGCCGTGCGACGCGGGGCCCTCCCCTTTCGGCGGGCTGTCGTCCTCACCCTGCTCACGTGGTTCGGGAACGGTGGCCCGCCGCCCTCTCTCCCCCCGCACACTGCTCTCCCGCATCGGGCCCTCCCCGCAGTCTCTCTGTCGTCCGGCCCGATGGACGAGGGTGGATCCGCTGGCCGGCGACGGTCACTTGGCGCAGACGTCCTTGTCGTCGGCCTCGACCCTCTGAATGTCCTTCGGCGCCTTCGACGGGGCGGAGATCGGTGTGCCGGCGCCCTTGAAGTCCGCGCCCAGCGTCAGGGTCATCTCCGCCATCGGCTCGGCGTCCTTCGTGCCTTCCTTCATGGCGGAGGCGGGCAGCCCCATGCTGTCGGCCAGCCGACGCGCCTGGTCGGCCTGGTTGGGAGCGTACTCCAGCGTCGTCTTCTTCAGTTCTGACGGAGCGTTTCCGCCGTTGCTGGTGCGGGACATCCCCTCGGTGTTCTGCATCCAGTCGACGGTCTCCTGGGCGGCGCCGAACTGCCCACTGCCGTTGAGCACCTTGACCCGGACGTCGGCGGGATCGGCCTTCGGCCCCTTGAGCCGCGCCGCCTGCTCGTCCTTGGCCGCCTTCTCCTTCTTCTTGACCTCGGTCAGCGAGACGTCCTGCCGGACCATCGAGAAGAGCGGCTCGGCCTTGGTCTTGTCGAGCAGCACGGTCGCACCGTCGGTGTTGTCGACGACCGGAACGGTCGCGAAGGTGACGTTCTTGAGATCGACCTTGCTCAGGTTCTTCCCCAGCGAGGCCAGCTTGGAGACGGTGCCGATCCCGGTGTCCACGGTGAGCGCCTTGGTGGCCGTCTGGGCCAGGTCCCACATCTTCCCCGGGCTGGTGAGCGTCCCGCTGGCCTTCATCTTGCGCATCAGCGAGCTCAGGAACTGCTGCTGGAGCTTGATCCGGTCCAGGTCGCCGCCGAAGCCGACGGCGTGCCGGGTCCGGACGAACGCCAGGGCCTGCTCGCCCTGGACCGTGTGCCGCCCCTTCTTCAGGTTCAGGTGCGACTTGGGGTCGTTGATGTCCTTGCCGAGGCAGATGTCCACCCCGCCGACCGCCGTGGACATGCTCTTGACCGCGTTGAAGTCGGCCATCATGAAGTGGTCGACCTGCAGCCCGGTGAGCTTCTCCACCGTCTGCCAGGTGCAGCCGGGGTTGCGGCCCTCCTGTCCCAGACTGGTGTTGAACCGCACCTCCTCCTCACCCGGGATCGTCTTCTCCTTGCCGTCTTCCTTCACGGTGCAGTCGGGGATGTCGGTGATCATGTCGCGCGGGAAGCTCAGCACCGTCGCGTTCGACCGGTCCTCGGAGACGTGGAACAGCAGGGTGGTGTCGGCGTGGCCGACGCTACCCGCGTCGCCGTAGCCCTCGTTCCCCTTGCCGTCCCGGCGGTCGGTGCCGATCAGCAGGATGTTCATCGGGCCGTCGGAGACCGCGGCGTTGTTCTCGCCGACGTCGACCTTGCTGATGTTGTTGTTCAGGTGCTGATAGACGAAGTACGCCGCGGCCGAACCGCCCACCAGCAGGAAGGCCAGAGTGCCGCTGCCCCAGTAGAGCGCCTTCTTCGTCTTCGACTTCTTCGGCTTCGGCTTGCGACGGCTGACCGGGCCCGTCGCCTTCTCCTTCGCCGCCTCCCGTTTGGCCGCGCGGCGGCGCCCTCTGGGCTCGGAGCCGACGGCGTCGTCATCGCTCGATGATCTGGAGACCCGTCGCAGCTCCGTGGTGTCGTCCGCCGATGTCTCGGCGGCATTCAGCCGCAGCTCGTAGTTCCCCGTATTCGGGTCGAACACCCACTGATCGGCTGGGTCGAAGTCACCCGCCCCGCCAGGGCCTTGCGCGTCCACGGTCGCCTGTGTCCTCCGTCGGTGCCACGCGGCGCCTCCCCCTCAAGGCGCTCCATCCGTCCTTACGCAGTGCGCGGCCACCTCGTAGAGCGCACCGGATCGCTCACACTATCCGTCCAGATCAGCGTCAAGCGACGCCGGTGACAAATTCCACTTCCCTACAACTGGGCAATCTGCCCAATCCTTATCCGATCCTTCACGAATCATGGGTCGCCCTTATGATCCTTTTACTCGCAGATGCCGCGCGCCGCCGTCGTTCCCCGGTACCCGGTGAGGTCGGCGGCCTTGGGTCCGCCGCCCGTCGAAGCCGTGACGGCATGGGACACCGACACCGGCCGATCCAGCCGCAACTGCCGGAACAGCCGGTCGGCATCGGGTTGGACGAGCTCATCGCGGTTCTTGTTGTACGTGTAGGGCTGCCGCGGAATCGTCAGGAAGCGGATCTTGTCCCGGGGGATGTCCCGCACCCCGCGCACCAGAGCGTACAGATCTTTGAGCGAATCCAGGCCCGGATCCGTGGTCAGCGAGGACGTCGCCGCGTTGAGTACCGGATACAGCTTCGCGGGATTGAGCAGCACACCATTGCTCTGCACTTTCTTCACAAGCGAGCTCATGAACTCCTGTTGCCGCCCGATGCGCTCCGTGTCGCTGCCGTCGCCGATGCTGTACCGGGCGCGCACATAGCCCAGGGCCTGCTCGCCGTGGAGGACCTGACGGCCCGCGGGCAGCTTCAGATGTGCCTCGGCGTCGTCCACGGGCTCCTTCAGGCACATCTCCACCCCGCCCACCGCGTTCACCAGCCGCTTGAAGCCGCTGAAGTCCACGATCATGTGGTGGTCGACGCGGATCCCGGTCAGCTTCTCGACGGTGCGGATCGAACAGGCCGCGCCACCGGATTCGAACGCCCAGTTGAACTGGGCGAACCGGGCCTGGGTGCGCTTTCCGTCCGGCCCTTCGCAGGCCGGGATGTCCACCATCAGATCGCGCGGGATGGAGACGGCGGTGGCGCTCTTCCCGCCGGCCTGCAGATGCAGCAGGATCGTGGTGTCCGAGCGCTGGGTGCCGGTGTCCTTGCCGTATTTGCCGTTGCCCTTGCCGCCCCGGTTGTCGGAGCCGATCAGCAGGATGTTCTGCGCGTCCCGCACCACCGAGACCGGCCGCTCGGCCTCGTACTTCTTCAGCTCGTTCGCGGTCCGGGTGTCGGTGCGGATATTGCCGTCGAGGCGCTCGTAGAACCACCACCCCACCCCGGCGACCGACAGCACCAGCAAGGCCACGCCCAGCGCGAGGACGCGCGGCCAGCGGCGCCTGCGTCTCGGCGCAGGCTCAGAGCTGTCGGTCGTCACGTCCGCGTCCTCCCACCCGTTTTCCGCCCGGGGGCGGAGCGGCATCGCATGCCGGGATACCGATTAACGGAACAGACATGCGAAGCCCGTACATGGTTGTACGTATCCGTAGATCATCGCGCGGGGTGGGTGGCGCGGCCCGTGGACTCGGCTCTCGGTCCGCCGGACGGGTCAGGACGTCGGTGTGGCCGTGGGCGTGGGATCAGGGTGTGGTGGCGGTGACGCGTTCGCTCTCCTTGCGCCCGGCCAGCCCCTTCTCGTCCAGCCGGTCCAGATGACGGCAGAGCACCACCGAACCGCCACTGGCCAGCGGCGCGTACAGCCCGTACGACAGCCCCTCCCAGGTGCCGTACGACAGCCCCGACAGGATCCGCGAACCGGGTCCGAGCCCCCGCCCGGCGGCGTCGGCGCCCGCCCGCTCCACCACCTCGGCGCTCGTCAGCTCCTGACCGTCGACGGCCAGCGCGGGCGTATACGGGTCCACGGGGGAGTACGGGGCGAAGCGGTCGCCCTGGCTGGGCACCTCCACGGCGTAGTCCGCGAACCCCTCCGGCAGTTGCGGGAAGCGGCCGCCCAGCGGCTGCAGCGACAGCGCCACCCGCTCCCCGGAGCACTCGCGCGCCTCCTTGAGGCTGTCCGGGCCGCTGACGACGAGGTCGGCGGAGGCCGGGTCGCCCCCGATGTCCACGAGGACCCCGACCGAGGAACAGGCCACCAGCCACACGGCGGTCTGCCAGTGGGCGGGGAGCAGTAGTGCGCATCTGTCGCCGGGCGCGGCGGCGAGATCGTCCTGGAGGAGATTGGCGGTCTTCGCCACCCAATTGGCGAAGGTGGCCACGGAGAGTTCGACGCGTTCGCCCGTGGCGTCGTCGTAGAAGGTTACGAGCGGGCGCGAGGGATCCGCGTCGAGCGCGGATCCCAGCAGGTCGGCAGGGGTGCGATCGGTGGCGTTCACCCGCGCAAGCCTACGCGCCGAAGATGCGGCGCGGATGGGGTCGGTGGGGTCCGGGTCACCGGACGGTCCGCGACGTGTGCGCTCTTCCGAATGGACAGCTTTGTCCCCTTATGTAGACGATTTCAATCATGCGTGCATACCTGGCATCCTCGATCGGCGTCGCGTGCACCGCCGCCCTCGCCCTTCCCCTCGCCCTGCACCCCGGCCCCGCCCACGCCCGTACCGAGCGGACTGTCGCCGTCGCCGCCGCCGTCGGCTCCACGCGATCGCTGCCGCTGCGCCCGCCGCACTCGCTCGCGGGCGGCGGGCCGGACCGGGGCGTGGCCACCGGGCGCGGTGACGCCGCGGTCGAGCGGGGCGTCACCGCGTCGGGCGTGCGGCCGTTCTCGCTCGTCGGCATCGTCTGGGACCGGCCCTCCGCTGAGCTCCGCGGCCGGGCGCAGGTGCGCACCCGCGCGGTGGGCGGCGCGTGGTCGCCATGGCGCGAGCTGTCGAGGTACGGGGATGAGGCCCCCGACCCGGACTCGCCCGAACTCCGGAGCGCACGGGCGCACGGCGGCACCGCGCCGCTGTGGGTCGGCGCCTCGGACGCCGTCCAGGCACGGGTGCGGCCGGAACGGTCGGCGACGGCGGACGCGGGGGCGGGGGCGGGGGACGCGCGGGCGGGAGATACGGGGGCGCGGGACGCGCGGGCGGGAGACGCGGGGGCGCGGGACGCGCGGGCGGGAGATGCGCGGGCGGGAGACGCGGGGGCGCGGGACGCGGGGGCGGCGGATGTGGGGGCGGCGGCCCTGCCGTCCGGGCTGCGGCTGGAGCTGATCGACCCGGGTGAGCCCCCGCCACCGGGGCCGCCGAGGCCGCCGGGGCCGGACCGGGCCGCGCTCCGCGCGCTTCCGGGGCATCCGGTGCCGACGACGGCGGGGGGTGGGGCGTCGGCGTCAGGGGGCGGCGTGCCGGGTGCGAAGCCGACGGCGGTGGGTTCGCCGGGAAGGCCGTCCTGGGGGGCCTCCGGGCCGTCGGGACCGTCCGCCGGATCGTCCTCGCCCCCCACGTCGTCCGTGAAGCCGACCCCCAGACCCTCCGTATCCGTAACCACCACTCCGCCGCCCAGCGCGCTCGACACCGACACCGACACCGATGCCGATGCCGACGCCGAGACGGCCAATGCGGGTGCCGCCCGCTACAGCGCGCCGCGGCCCGGCATCGTCACGCGCGCGGGCTGGGGCGCCGACGAGAAGATCCGTGAAACGGGCCACGTCTACAGCAAGACCGTGAAGGTCGCCTTCATCCACCACACCGTGACGGGCAACAGCTACAGCTGCTCACAGGCGCCCTCCGTGTTGCGCGGTATCTACCGCTACCACGTGCAGAGCCTGGGATGGCGTGACTACGGCTACAACTTCACCATCGACAAGTGCGGAAAAATCTACGAAGGCCGCTCCGGCGGTGTGACCAAAGCCGTACGCGGGGCGCACACGCTGGGCTTCAACACCAACAGCATGGGCGTCGCCGTCCTCGGCACTTTCACCTCCAAGAAGCCCTCGGCCAAGGCCGTGAAGGCCGTCGCCAAGCTCACCGCGTGGAAGCTGGGTCTCTTCAAGCGGAATCCGCGCGGTACGACGCATCTGGTGTCGGGCGGCGGCAACAAGTACAAAAAGGGCGCCAACGTAAAGCTCCATGTGATCGCGGGTCACCGCGACGGCTTTGCCACCGAGTGCCCCGGCAAGCGTCTCTACGAGAAGCTCGGGTCGGTGCGGAAGACGGCCGCCCGCCTCCAGGGGCGCTGATCAGGCGCGGTCCGGGGATCTGCATACACTGGCCGCCGACCGGCGAGCCCCAGCAGGAAGCAGAGACGTACGTGACCAATGCGCCAGCAACGCCATCGCCAGAGGCGATCCTCCTGGTCGGCGGCAAGGGAACCCGGTTGCGCCCGATGACGGTGCACACTCCCAAGCCGATGGTCCCGGCGGCCGGCGTTCCGTTTCTGACCCACCAACTCGCCCGTGCCCGCGCCGCCGGGGTCGAGCACATAGTGCTCGCCACGTCCTATCTGGCGGAGGTCTTCGAGCCGTACTTCGGTGACGGCTCCTCGCTCGGCCTGCACCTGGAGTACGTCACGGAGGAGGAACCGCTCGGCACCGGCGGCGCCATCCGCAACGTCGCCTCCCGGCTGCGCTCGGGCCCCGACGACCCGGTGCTCATCTTCAACGGCGACATCCTCACCGGCCTCGACATCCGCGCCCTCGTCGACAACCACCGCACGACGGGCGCCGATGTCTCCCTGCACCTCACCCGGGTCCCGGACCCGCGCGCGTACGGGCTGGTGCCCACGGACGAACGGGGCAGGGTCACCGCGTTCCTGGAGAAGCCGCAGACCCCCGAGGAGATCGTCACCGACCAGATCAACGCGGGCGCGTACGTCTTCAACCGCTCGGTCATCGACACGATCCCCGCCGACCGCCCCGTCTCCGTGGAACGCGAGACCTTCCCCGGTCTGCTGGCGGAGGGCGCCCACCTCCAGGGCATGGTGGACTCCACGTACTGGCTCGACCTGGGCACCCCCCAGGCGTTCGTCCGCGGCTCCGCGGACCTGGTGCTGGGCCGTGCCCCCTCCCCGGCCGTGCCGGGCCGCTGCGGCGACCGCCTCGTCCTGGACAGCGCCTCGGTCGCGGTCGACGCCAAACTGACCGGCGGTACGGTCATCGGCCCCCAGGCCCGGGTGGGCGCGGGCGCGCGCATCGACGGCAGCACGCTGCTGGAGGGCGCCATCGTGGAGGAGGGCGCCCAGGTCCACGACTCCCTCGTCGGCGCCGGTGCCCGAATCGGCGCCCGCACGGTCCTCCAGGGCGCGGTAGTCGGCGACGGCGCCCTCGTCGGCCCCGACAACGAGCTACGAGACGGCGTCCGGGTGTGGTGCGGAGCCGACATCCCGGCAGGAGCGGTCCGCTTCTCATCCGACCAGTAACGCCCTGACGGCAAGCCTCCCCACCACCACCCCAACCGCCGACGGCGAGAACATGGCCCCTCCGGCGGGAACCCGATCTGCCCGGCGGGACCTGCCCTGCCCGGCGGGAACCCAGCCCTCCGGCGATTGAGGAGCCGCCGAGCCCGGGGCGGAGCCGGGCAGGCGCGGAGTCCCGTCTCTGCGCAACCAGCCTCTCCGACGCTTGAGGAGCGGAAATTCAGCCTCTCCGGCGTTTGAGGAGCGGGGTCCGGGGCGGAGCCCCGCAACCCCAGCCTCTCCGGCGCTTGAGGAGCGGGGTCGGGGGCGGAGCCCCGGCGGGGGCCGAGGGGGCGGAGCCCCATCGTTTCGGGAAGGGGCGGGGTGGGGGCTCACCGCCGGAGGCACCCCCACCCCGCACCCGGCGAAGGCGAAGGCGACGGCAACCCGCCCCGCACCCCGGCGAAGGCGAAGGCAAAGGCGACGGCAACCACGCCCCATGGCAGGGCCCTACATCCCCCGAAAGTCCCGCACCGCCAAGCGAGGCGCCCGCCGAGGCGGCATACGCCCGGACAACAAAATCAGCCGCGCCGCCCGATACCGCTGCCCCGCATAAGGCGCCAAAAGCTCAAGCATCGCCTCATCATCCGCCCCCCGCACCCCCGAAAGCGCATACCCGACAATCCCCGGCAAATGCAGATCGCCAACCGTAACCGCATCCGGCATCCCATTGCTGCGCTGCAACGTCTCCGCCGCCGTCCAAGGCCCGATCCCCGGAATCAACCGCAGCCGGGCCGAGGCAGCGGCAAGGTCCATGGACGTGGCCTCCTCCAGCCGCCGAGCAACCCGGACCGCCCGCAGAATCGTCGACGAGCGCTTGGTGTCCACGCCCGCCCGATGCCACTCCCACGACGGAATCAGCGCCCAGCCCCGCGGATCGGGCATGACCCGCATCCGCATCCCCTCCGCCGGTCCGGGCGCGGGCTCGCCATGGCGCTGGAGCAGCAGCCGCCAGGCCCGGTACGCCTCAATCCCGGTGACCTTCTGCTCCAGGATCGAGGGGATCAGAGACTCGAGGACCAGCCCGGTCCGGATGAGCCGGAGGCCGGGGTGACGCCGGTGCGCCTCGTGGACGAGCCGATGGCGGGGCACGAACGCGGACGGGTCGTCGTCCGCCCCGAGCAGGGCGGGCAGCCCGTCCAGCAGCCACTCGGCCCCCGGCCCCCAGGCCCGCCCCTCGACCTCCGCGCCCTTGCGCGCGATCCGTAGGGTCCCGGGCCCGGCCGGAGTCCGGCTCGCCCGCCAGAACGCGCCGTCCGCGCCGACCTGAAACGCGGGATCCCTGGGCCCTCGCTGCAGCACACCGAGGTTACGCGCGAGGTCACAGGGGCCCGGGGGACTCCAGACACGTCTCTCACACACGCGGCCACCCTACGACCCACCGCAGCCCCACCGGTTCGGCCCCCACCACACCACCGGCCGCGCACCCGCCACACCTCCGACCGCGCATCCCGCGCTACGGCGCCCAGCCACCCCCAACCACCCCCGTCCAACCCCAAGGCGCACCCCAGCAACCACCCCCGCATCCGCGCTCCCACTCCGCACAACGCGCGCCCCCAACCCCCGCGCACGCGACCCCACCGCGCAACCGGCCCGCACAACCCCGCCCCCGCACAACCCCGGCCCCAAAACCCAGACCGCACACACCTACCGCACACCTACCGCACACACCTACCGCACCACCACGAACCCCTCGACCCCCCGCTCCGGCCGCGCCGCCGGCGGCACCGCCGCCTGGCCGACCGCGACCGCGCCCATCGGGTCCCAGTCGTCCGGCAGGCCCAGGACCTCACGCACCACCGGGCGGCAGAACATCGTGGACGACACCCACGCCGAGCCCAGCCCCTCGCCCGCCAGCGCGACCAGCAGGTTCTGTACCCCGGCCCCGGCCGCGACCACGAACATCTCGCGCTCCGCCGTGTTCCGCCGCGGGTCGGGATACGTGTGGGCGCCGTCGGCGACCAGGCACGGGACGACCAGGTACGGAGCCTTGCGCAGCACATCCCCGCGCCGCACCCGCTTGGCGACGCTCTCCTCCGAGAAGCCGTCCCCGCGCAGATCGGCGATCCAGGCGTCCCGCATCGCGTCCAGCAGCCGCGTCCGCGACTCCTCCGACTCCAGCAGGACGAACCGCCATGGCGTCGTATGGTGCGGCGCCGGTGCGGTGACGGCCGCGGCGACCGCGCGCCGCACCGCCGCGCCGTCCACCGGCTCATCGGTGAACTCCCGCACCGTACGGCGCAGCGTCACCGCCTCCCGTACGGCCTCGGAGGTGCCCAGCCGGAACATGTCGTCCGCGGCCCCGCGCACCAACGCGCTCGCGCCCGCGTCCTCCTCAGCCCCCCACCGATCAGACCCTTCAACCCCCCGCCGGTCAGGCTCCGCAACCCCGTCCAGCCCCTCGAACGCCACCACGTGCGGAAGCCCCCGCAACACGGCCACCGGCAGCCCCTCGGCCTTGCCCTTGACCAGGTCACCCGCGGCGGCCAGCTCGTCGGCGGTGGCGACGATGGTCGCGCTCAGCGCGTTCCCGTACGCGTCGACTCCGCCGCGCAGATCGTCCAGGACCCGCACCCCGGCCGCGCCGATGGCGACGTCGGTGACCCCGGTCCGCCACGGCCGCCCGAAGGTGTCGGTGACGACGACGCCGACCTCCACGCCGAGCACCTCCCACAGCCCGGCCCGGATCGCCCGCGCCGAGGCGTCGGGGTCCTCGGGGAGCAACAGAACGGTCCCGGAAGGGGTGTTGGAGGCATCGACCCCGGCGGCGGCCATGACCAGACCGTGGCGGGTCTCGACGATCCGCGTACGGCCGCGCCGCGCCACGACCCGTACCGTCTCGGCGTCTATGGCCGCCTCGCGGTCGGCCGCCTCGACGACGCGCCCCTCCGCCTTGCTGACGATCTTGGAGGTGACCAGCAGCACATCGCCGTGCGCGAGCCCCGGCAGACCGCCCGAGGTCGCGGCGTCGGCGATCAGCTTGGCGAGGTCGTCACCGGGCCGCACCTCGGGCATCCCGGGCAGGGCCCACACCTGGTACGACGGCAACTCGCCCGACCCGCCCCGCACCGCGCTCATCCCCGCACCTCTTCCGCCAGCGCCAGCGCCTCGGCCGCCATCGCCGCCGTGGCCTTGAGGTCCGCCATCATCAGCGGGATCGCCCGGCAGCGGATCCCGGCGGCCTCGACCTCCTCGACCGCGCCCGCGTCCACGGTGTCGACGAGCCAGCCGTCCAGCAGCCCGGAGCCGTAGTGCTTGGCGACGGCGGCGGCGGTGGACTCGACGCCGACGGCGGCGAGCACCTTGTCGGCCATGCCGCGCACGGGCGCGTCGCCCACGATGGGGGACAGGCCCACGACCGGGACCCCGGCGTCGGCGATGGCCTCGCGCACGCCGGGCACGGCGAGGATCGTGCCGACGCTGACCACCGGGTTGGACGGCGGGAAGAGGACGACATCGGCGTCGGCGATGGCCTCCAGGACGCCGGGTGCCGGTTTGGCCTGGTCGGCGCCGACGGGTACGACGGCGTAGGCGGGGACGGAGGCGCGCAGCCGCACCCAGTACTCCTGGAAGTGGATGGCCTTACGGCCTTCACCGTCACCCGCGGCGGAGCCGCCGATGTCCGCCGTGTCGATCAGGACGTGAGTCTCGACGCGGTCGTCCGTCATGGGCAGCAGTCGCACCCCCGGCTGCCACCGGGCGCACAGCGCCTCGGTGACGGCGCTCAGCGGATAGCCCGCGCCCATCATCTGCGTTCGGACTATGTGCGTGGCGAAGTCGCGGTCGCCGAGGCCGAACCACTCGGGCCCCACTCCGTACGCCGCCAGCTCCTCCTTGACGGTGAAGGTCTCGTCGGCCCGGCCCCAGCCCTGCTCCTCGTGGATGCCACCGCCGAGGGTGTACATCACGGTGTCGAGGTCGGGGCAGACCTTGAGGCCGAAGAGGTGGATGTCGTCACCGGTGTTCCCGATGACGGTGATGTCGGCGTCAGGAGCCGCCGACATCAGACCGCGAAGGAAACGGGCGCCGCCGATACCGCCTGCCAGAACCACAATGCGCATGGAGGACAGTCTTGCAGCAGCCCCGGACATCGGGGGCGTTCGGGGCGGCTCAGCCGCCGAGGGCGCCCAGCGCGTCCGCCCCGGCCCCGGCGGGCAACTCGGCGCTCTGGGTGGGGTGCAGCGGCATCTCGGTCAGCCCGGGGAAGTAGATGTGCAGGCTGACGGCCGGTTCGAGGGCGTCGTTGACCACGTCGTGCACATAACCGGGCGCGAAGACGCGCTGTGCGCCGGCGTGCAGGGTATGCCGCGCGCCGCGCGTCCCCACCCGCTCGGTGAGCTCGCCCTGGAGCACGGTCAGCACCCCGGAGGAGCGGCCGTGGTCATGGGCCCCGCTGCCCTGTCCGGGCACCCAGCTGAGCAGCCACACCTCATAACCGGGGCCGGTGCGCAGTCGGTGGTACCAGCGGCTGGTGGCGTCGTACTGGACGAGGGACGCCCAGCCGTCGCGGTCGGCCGCGATGGTGCGGGCCAGGCCCGCGAAGGCGGAGACGGTGGAGGGGTGCGCGGGTACGGGCGGCAGCAGATGCGGGATGGCGAGCGGGTCACCGGCGATCTGGACGTCGCTGTTCATGCGGTGGGGTTCCTCGGCGGGAAGGGCGCGGAAAGAGCGCCGTAAGGACGCGGTGGGGCGGGAGGGGCGCGGTAAGGGCCCGAGTGCGATCTGGACGCGGTGTGCGGTCTCAGTGCGAGACGCCGCGAGCGGAACGCGGAGAAAGCTGGAGCTCAGGAGGCATCAACAGCTCGAACAGCGACAGCGAGCCCGCACAGCGCAGCGGAACCCGTGGTCACGGGTCGGCAGGGGCGCGTGGGTCACTGACATGCCACCAAGGAGACCCGGAACGCCGCGCCGCTGTCAACTTCATCTCACGTTTCAGGTCAAGGTTCACCTCATCCGGTCGCTGTGGAGGCAGAAAGGTTTGTGCGCGCGTTGTATTGGCGACACGGCGCATCAAGCGCATCACTCCCGCACCGCCCCGCCCACTCCGCACCATCTCTCGCGCGATGCAACGGGACCGGCGCCGATGGCGTCCTCCTCAGTGAGTGAGAGGAGGGACCCCAGGCAACGGATGGGGAAGGTGTCACGTTTAGGCCGATTTGAACACTTTCCGCGCAGCCTTGGTTCCGCAGAGTGAATAAGAGGCCCAATAGCAGATCTCGGCTTGACTGGCCCGGATCGGCACACTTGTAATTTCACTCGTGTCGTTCTGCCGCTTCACCAACGGCATCAGGCACGGGGACGCAAAGACAGACGAGGGGCGCACATGACCGAGTTGTTCCAGCAACTGCTGGTCGAAGAGGCGGACGAGGAGCTCGGTTGGCAGGAGCGCGCGCTGTGCGCCCAGACCGATCCCGAGTCGTTCTTCCCGGAAAAGGGCGGATCCACCCGTGAGGCGAAGAAGGTCTGCCTCGCCTGCGAGGTCCGTTCCGAATGCCTCGAGTACGCCCTCGCCAACGACGAGCGCTTCGGCATCTGGGGCGGTCTGTCCGAGCGCGAGCGCCGCCGCCTGAAGAAGGCCGCCGTCTGACCCACGGCGTCTGGGATCCGCCGGATCCGCCAGGTCCGCCAGGTTCATCAGAGCCGCCAGATCCGCCGAGCCCGTCATCAGGGCCGCCGGACCCGCCGGACCCGCCGGACCCGCCGGACCTGGCAGAACCGCATGACCCGCGCTGACATATCCGCACAGTTCACGGCGGAGTGAGCCACCGCGACCGGTCCGCCCCCGAGCCCATGGCGACGGGAGGCGGACCCGTCGCATACACAGCCGTTAGTGTGGGGCCCCGTCCGAGACGCTCCAACGCCCCCCTTGGGGCGCGCGCGTCCACCGCAGTCCAGCGAACCGGGGCCCGTACCTCGATGTCCGTGCACAGCCATCCGGCGGCCCAATACCCGGCCGCCACCGCCGCGTTTGCGCCCGCTCACGAACCGGTTCAGACACCGGCCCATCCGCGCCATGTCGTCACCGCCGTCCTGGTCGCCCACGACGGCGCCCGCTGGCTGCCCGACGCGCTGTCCGGTCTGCTCGGCCAGGAGCGCCCGGTCCAGAGCGTCGTCGCGGCCGACACCGGCAGCGCCGACGACTCCGCCCGGCTGCTCACCGAGACCCTCGGCGAGGAGCGGGTGCTGCACATGGCGCGCCGCAGCGGCTTCGGCACGGCCGTCGCCGAAGCGGTCCGTACGGCCCCGGTGCTGGGCCCCGAGGAGCTCGGCTACCTCAAGCGCCCCAGCGGCTGGGACCCCGTCAACCGCACCTGGCGCGACGACGCGTACGACATGCCGGAGCTGCCGCACGGCGAGCCCGTCCAGTGGCTGTGGCTGCTGCACGACGACTGCGCCCCCGAGCCGGACGCCCTGGCCGAGCTGCTGCGGGTCGTCGACGCCGAGTTCACCGCCAACCGCGAGCCCGCGATCGTCGGACCCAAGCTGCGCGGCTGGTACGACCGCCGGCAGCTGCTCGAAGTCGGCGTCAGCATCGCCCGCAGCGGCCGCCGCTGGACCGGCCTGGAGCGGCGCGAGCAGGACCAGGGCCAGCACGACCAGGTGCGCCCGGTGCTGTCGGTGTCCAGCGCGGGCATGCTGGTGCGTCGCGATGTGTGGGAGCAGCTGGGCGGTTTCGACTCCCGGCTGCCCCTGATGCGCGACGACGTCGACCTGTGCTGGCGCGCCCAGGCGGCCGGGCACCAGGTGCTGGTGGCCCCGGACGCCGTGGTGCGGCACGCGGAGGCGTCCGCGCGCGAGCGGCGGCCCATCGACTGCGTGGGGCGCTCCGTCGCCAACCCGCATCGCGTGGACAAAGCGGGCGCCGTCTACACCCTGCTGGTCAACACCCGGGGCGCGGTGCTGCCCTATGTGATGCTGCGGCTCCTGTTCGGCACGCTGCTGCGCACCCTGGCCTATCTCGTGGGCAAGGTGCCGGGGCAGGCCCTGGACGAGGTCGCCGGTCTCTTCGGCGTCCTGCTGCGGCCGGGGCGGATCCTCGCCGCCCGTAAGCGCAGAGGCCGCCCCGCGACGGAGCCGAACGAGCTGCGGCCGCTCTTCCCGCCGCCCGGCGCGACCGTAAGGGCGACGGTCGAGCAAGTCGCCAGCAATATAGGCGGCCGTTCCGAGCCCGAGCTGTCCTCCGGGGGGCGGCACGGCGCGGTCGAGTCCGGGCCCGGCGGCGACGACGCCGACTTCCTGGAGATCGAGCAGTTCGCCCGGCTCAAGCGGATCGCGCGCAGGCCCGGCCCGATGCTCTTCCTCGTGCTGCTGGTGGTCTCGCTGGTCGCCTGCCGGGATCTGCTCGGCGCCGGCGCGCTCGCGGGCGGCGCCCTGCTGCCCGCGCCCGCCCATGTCTCCGAGCTGTGGTCGAGCTATGTGGACGGCTGGCATCCGGTCGGCACCGGCGGCACGCAGTCCGCGCCGCCGTATCTGGCCGCCCTCGCCTCGCTGGCCACGGTCTTCCTGGGCTCCACGGGCTTCACGCTGACCCTGTTGCTGGTGTGTTCGGTGCCGCTGGCCGGGTTCATCGCGTACTTCGCCTCCCGGCCGCTGGTCGAGTCCCGGCTGCTGCGCGCCTGGGGAAGCGTCGCGTACGCCTTCCTCCCGGCCGCGACCGGGGCGCTCGCGGGCGGGCGGCTCGGCACCGCCGTGCTCGCCGTACTGCTGCCGCTGATGGCCCGCGCGGCGGCCGCCGCGACCGGCTTCACCGGCAACGGGACGCGGCTGCCGAGCTGGCGGGCGACGTGGGCGTACGCGCTGCTGCTGACGTTCATCATGGCCTTCACCCCGGTCGTCTGGCCGATGGCGCTCCTCCTGGGCGCCGGTGTGCTCGTGCTGCGCCACCGGCAGAGCGGCACCGAGCAGCTCATGGGGTACGGGCTGCGGTTCCTGAGCCTCGTCGGCACCCCGCTCGTCGTGCTCGCCCCCTGGTCGCTTGACCTCGTCACCGACCCGGCCCGCTTCCTCGAGGAGGCCGGTCTTGACCGCGGCGCCGGTTCCGCGTCCGCGCTGGACCTGCTCGCGCTCAGCCCCGGCGGCCCCAACGGTGGCGGCACGCTGCTGCTGCTCGGCTTCGTCCTCGCCGCGCTCGCCGCCCTGATGCGCGGGGAGCGGCAGACGGTGGTGCGCACCGCGTGGGCCGTGGCGCTCACCGGCTTCCTCTTCGCGGCACTCACGAGCGGCTCCGGCTGGGCCGGGCCCGCGACCCTCGTCTACGGCCTGGCGCTGCTGACCGCCGCCGTGGTCGGCGCCGAGGACGCGCGGGAGCGGGTGGCGGCGCAGAGCTTCGGCTGGCGCCAGCCGGTCGCGCTGCTGATCGCGGTCGCCACGGTCGCCGCGCCGCTGTACGCCGCCGTCACCTGGATGACGGGCGGCGCGGACGGCCCGGTGGGGCGGCGCGACCCCTCGCAGGTCCCGGCGTTCGTGGCGGCCGAGAGCGCCACCGAGGACCAGGCCCGCACCCTGGTGCTCGGCGGCGACAGCAGCGCCGCGCACGCCGACTACGCCCTGGTGCGCGGCTCCGGCGCCCGGCTCGGCGACGGCGAACTCGCGTCGGCGGGCGGCTCCGACACCCGGCTCGACGGCGTGGTGGCCAATCTGATCGCGGGCTCCGGCGCCGACCAGACCCGTCAGCTCGGCGGCTACGCGGTGCGCTATGTGTACGTCCAGAAGGGCGCGTCGCCCGAGATGGAGCGGGTGCTGAACGCGACCCCGGGCCTCACCCAGCTCAGCCGGGAGCACGGCGGCGTGCTGTGGCGGGTCAACCAGCGGGTCTCGCGGGTCTCCATCGTCCCGGCCGAGTCCTCGGGCCGCCCGGCGGGCGGGGCGGCGGCCAAGCCGGTGCACGTGGCCTCCGGCCCCGTTGAGGCGCACACCACGGTCCCGGACGGCACGGCCGGGCGGGTGCTGCGGATCGCCGACCGGTCCGCGCCCGACTGGCAGGCCACGCTCGACGGCAAGCCGCTGAAGCCGATGACGGTCGACGGCTGGGCGCAGGGCTTCGAACTCCCGTCGAGCGGCGGCCGGTTGGACCTCACCTACGACACGCCCATCACGCACACCGCATGGGTGTGGGCGCAGGGGCTGCTCGCGGTGGTGCTGCTGGTGCTCGCGCTGCCGGGCCGCCGCCGGAACGTCGACGACGACATGCCGGACGCGGAGGGCACGGCCGCCGCCGTCACCGCCGAGGACCTGGCGGGCGACGGCCGCCGGGCACGGCGGCTGCGGGCTGCCGCGGAGGCGCAGGCGGCGCAGGCCGCGCAGGACGGCGGCGCCAAGGGGCGGCCGGAGACGGACCCGGCCGCCGCGGACGCCATCCCCGGGCAGCCGGACGCCATGCCCGGGCAGCCGGGCGGGATCCCCCCGCTGCCGGGAGAGCCGCCGCTGCCGGGAGAGCCGCCGCTGCCGGGAGAGCCGCCCATGCCGGGGGAGCCACCGCTGCGGCCGGCCGCCGAGCCGGCCGCCATGGGCGACCCTTACGGCGACAACGCGATGGCGAACGACCCTTACGGCGACCAGACGGCCGCCGGTGACCCGTACGCGGCGGTGCCGCACCAGCAGCAGTACGGGCAGCAGTGGGACGCGCAGACGTACGCCGACGCCGGATACGGCCAGTACCCGGCCGGTCAGTACCAGGGCGAGCAGTACGCGGGGGAGCAGTACCAGGGCGAGCAGTACCAGGGCGAGGGCTACGCGGGCCAGTACTCCACCGGCCAGTACCCGGCCGGTGACTACCAGGGCGGCTATCAGGACACCGGCTATCCGGCCGGCTACCAGGAGGGCCAGTACCCGGCGGACCCGTACGCGGGCGGCCAGTACGCCGACCCTTACGGCTACGACCAGCAGCAGCCCTATGCCGACGGCGGCTACCCCCCGCAGGGCGACACGACGTACGGCGGCGACGACCCCGAGGACCGCCGCGACGGGAGCGATCAGCAGCGATGAACCGCACCACCCTGTCCCTGATCGGCGCGGCCACGGCGCTGGCCGCCGTCACCGGCGTCGCGGCCCTCACGGGGGGCTCCTCCGACGACGCGGACGCTTCCGCGAAGGCCGCCACCCGGCTGCCCGTGCAGCGCTCGACGCTGCTGTGCCCGACGCCCTCCTCCTCGGATGTGAGCAGCACCACCTACACCGCGTACACGCCCAAGCGGGACGGCGTGGACGCCAAGGACGGCGCCGCCGAACTGCTGCCCGCCCAGAGCCCCGCTGACGACACGACGGATCCCGGCGGCGACGGCGGCGGTAAGGACGACGGCAAGAACGGTAAGGACGGCGGGAAGGGCGGCCAGGCGGCCCCGGGCGGCGACAAGCCCGTGCTGCCCCTGAAGGAGCCCGGCAAGCCCGTCACCACCGAGGAGAGCAGCGCGGGCGCGCCCGCGCTCATCGGCACCGCCGACGGCCGCTTCGCACCCGGCTGGACCGTCCAGCAGACCACCACGATCGACGCGGGCAGCGGGCGAGGCCTCCTGGGCACCGCGTGCACCGCGCCCGACACGGACTTCTGGCTCCCCGGCGTCAGCACCGACCGGAACCGCCAGGACTTCGTCCACCTGACGAACCCGGACGACGCCGCGGCCGAGGTGGACCTGAAGCTCTACGGACCGAGCGGCCGGCTGAAGCCCTCCACCGACGAAGCGATCACGGTCCCGCCGCGCTCCACGGTCCCGGTCCTGCTCTCGACCCTCACCGACCAGCGGGCGGCCGGCGCCACACTCCACGTGACGGCCCGCACCGGCCGGATCGGCGCGGCCGTGCAGGCCATGGACCAGAAGGCGGGCGGCGACTGGCTCCCCGCCTCCGCCGTGCCCTCGACGAGCGTCGCGATCCCCGGCATCCCCAAGGACGCCACCTCGGCCCGCCTGATCGTCTTCGCGCCCGGGTCCGACGACGCGGACCTCAAGGTGCGGCTGGCCGGGCCGAACAACGCGATCACCCCGGCCGGGCATGAGTCGCTGCACGTCAAGAGCGGAATGACGGCCGCGATCGACCTCGGCGACGTGACCAAGGGCGAGCCCGGCTCGCTGCTGCTCACCCCCGAGGGCGGCGAGGGCCCGGCCACACCGGTCGTGGCCGCGCTCCAGGTGACCCGGGGCAAGGGGAGCGACCAGGAGACGGCGTTCATCCCCGCGACCGCCGCGATCGAGCGCAGCGCCACCGCGGCCGACAACCGCACCAAGGGCTCCACGCTCTCCCTGGTGGCGCCGCGCGCGTCCGCCAAGGTGCGGATCACCGCCTCGGCGGGCGCGGGGGGCGGCAGCCCGGTCAGCAAGACCTACGAGGTCAAGGGCGGCACCACCAAGGCTCTGGAGCCCCCGCGCCCGACCTCGGGCAAGGGCCCGTACGCGGTGACGGTCGAGCGGCTCTCCGGCGGCCCGGTGCACGCCTCGCGGATGCTGGCACTGTCGGAGGGCGGGGTGCCGATGTTCACGATCCAGTCGCTGCCGGACGACCGCGGCACGGTCGCGGTCCCCGAGGCGGGCCAGGACCTGTCCCTGCTCAACGACGACTAGGGCGGCGCTGGAGCCTCGCCTTCCAGCCCTTCCGGCGTTTGGCCTTCCAGCCCCTCCGGCGTTTGAGGAGCGGGGTCTGGGGCGGAGCCCCAGTTGTGGGAAGGGGCGGGGAGGGGAGCAGCCCGCCGCAGGCGCCACGACCCGCCGGACGCCTCCTGGCCCTGCCGGTACGGGCCCGTACGGCGTGCCCGCCGCCCCCGCCCGTACCGCGGCCTACTCCCGCCCGTACCGCGACCTAGTCCTGCCCGTACCGCGGATCCACGGACTCCGGCGCCAGCCCCAGCAGCTCCGCCACCTGCTCGACCACGACCTCGTGCACCAGCAGCGCCCGCTCGTCCCGGTTCTTCGCCCGGATCTCGACCGGGCGGCGGTAGATCACGATCCGGTCCGGCGCGTCCCCGCGGGCCGCGATAAAGCGCCCGAGCGGCACGGACTCGCCGTCCCAGCCGTCCGCTCCGCCGTGCCCGTCCGGGCCACCGCCCGGCCCCGGGCCGCCGAGCCCCGACGTGGGCACCTCGAGCACCGTGAAGTCGACCCCGGACAGCTGTGGCCAGCGTCTCTCCAGCCGCTCCGCCGAGTCCTGCACAAGATCGACGAAGGACTCCGCGCGGCTGACCGAGAGCGGCACCTGGGGAGGCGCGATGGGGCCGCGCATACCTCGTCCGTGGCGATCGCGACGACGGGGACGCGGCTCGGACTGGTGGGGGTGTACGGGGCTGGTCATCACTCCGAGGGTAGCCGTCGTAGCCCCGCCCTCATGCGCTTACCGGACAGCCGTGCCGGATGTCGCCAAATGAACATTCCAGCCATGCTTGGGTCCAAAAACGGACGTCTCTTGGGTCGCTTCCCTGGCCCAGGATGATCCCTCTCGGTTCGAGTGCTGACCGGATTCGTTGTCGGCGGTTCCGGCCGCGTCGGCGGTCCACGCTGGTCAGCCAGTAAGTTCACGTTTCGGGTGCACGGTGCGAACCGGGACGACACGGCGGAGTGAGCTGGTGGAGAGTCGTCGCGGCCCGCTCAAGAGTGCGGTACCGTCCAACGTCGTGAGCCCTGTACGTCGCTGTTCGCGCACCGCCTGCGGCCGCCCCGCCGTCGCGACGCTGACGTACGTCTATGCGGATTCGACCGCCGTCCTCGGGCCACTCGCCACCTACGCCGAGCCCCACTGCTACGACCTGTGCTCGGAGCACTCCGAGCGGCTGACCGCCCCACGCGGCTGGGAGGTCGTCCGGCTCGCCGTCGACAGCGGCCCGCCCCGGCCCAGCGGTGACGATCTGGAGGCGCTGGCCAACGCGGTCCGCGAGGCCGCCCGCCCGCCTGAGCGCGCGGCGGGGGCGGCGGCCGGTTCCGGGGGATCCGGGGGCGGACACGGCGGCCGGGAGGGCGATCCGCGTGAGGTCGCGCGCCGCGGCCATCTGCGGGTCCTGCGGTCGCCCGAGCCCTGATCGGCTTTCGCTCCGGCGATCTCCCGCAACCTTCCCGCGATCTCCCGCGATCTTCCCGCGTTCCGCGGCGTTCCCCGGGATCACTTGCTGACGGAGCATTGACTGTGACTTGGCGCGGACACGACCATGCCTGCACCCCAGGGTCCTCCGTTTCCGCATCTCGGATGTGACCTTCCAGGGATGGCCCATGCCGGGAGGCCCGTGTGTTCGTGCAGCAGTTGGACCCCGTCGCCGATTCACTCTCCCTGTCCGCCCTCGTCGCCGCCCTTCCCCTCGTCACCGTCCTCGTCCTGCTCGGCGGGGTGCGGATGCGCGCCTACTACGCGGGCCCCATAGGGCTCGTCGTCGCCGCCCTCGTCGCCTGCCTCCCGTACGGGATGCCCGTCGGCCAGACCGTCTCCAGCGCCGCCCAAGGGGTGCTCTTCGGCCTCTTCCCCATCCTGTGGATCGTCGTCAACGCCCTGTGGGTGTACCGGATGACCGTCCGTACCGACCATTTCGACGTGCTGCGCCGCTCCTTCGGCCGGCTCTCTGACGACCCCCGCATCCAGGCCCTCGTCATCGCCTTCTGTTTCGGTGCGCTCCTGGAGGCCCTCGCCGGGTTCGGCGCACCGGTGGCGATCTGCTCGGTCATGCTCGTGGCGCTCGGCTTCGACCCGGTGCGCGCCGCCGTCGTCGCGCTCGTCGCCAATACCGCGCCGGTCGCCTTCGGCGCCATGGCCACCCCGGTGGTGACGCTCGCTCAGGTCACCGGGCTGCCGCTGGACTCCGTGGCCTCCTTAGTGGGCCGGCAGACCCCGCTGCTCGCCCTCGTCGTTCCGCTGCTGCTGGTCGCGCTCGTCGACGGGCGGCGCGGGCTGCGCGAGACCTGGGCGCCCGCGCTCGCCTGTGGGGTCGCCTTCGCCATCGCCCAGTTCACCGTCTCCAACTACCTCTCCGTCCAGCTCGCCGACATCGCGGCGGCGCTGGTCGGCGCGGCCGTGCTGATGGCCGTGCCCGCTGCCCGCCGCCCGGCCGAGGAGCCGGTGCGCGCCGCCGTGCTCACCGGCGTACGCAGCGACGACCTGGACCGCGAGGACCCGCGCCGGGAGGTGGTGCGCGCCTACGCCCCGTACGCGCTCATCGTCGCGATCTTCTCCATCGCCCAGATCGGCCCGGTCAAGGACCTCCTGGCCAAGGCCACCCGCACCTTCGACTGGCCCTTCCTGGACGTCGCCGACCCCGGCGGAAAGGCGGTGGGCGCCAACGTCTTCTCGATGCCGCTGATCGCCACTGGCGGCACCCTGGTGCTGGTGGCCGGAGTGGCCACCGCCGCCGTCCTCAAGGTGACCGCGGGCGACGCCCTGCGGGAGTGGGCCGCCACGGTGCGCGAACTGCGTCATGCGATCCTTACGGTCACTTCGGTGCTCGCGCTCGCCTATGTCATGAATCTCTCCGGGCAGGCCGCCACCATCGGTCACTTCGTCGCGGCCGCCGGGGCCGGACTGGCCTTCCTCTCCCCGGTGCTCGGCTGGTTCGGCGTCGCCGTCTCCGGCTCGGACACCTCCGCGAACGCCCTCTTCGGCGCTCTCCAGGTGACCGCCGCCCGTGAGTCCGGGCTGTCCCCGGATCTGCTGGCCGCCGCCAACAGCTCGGGCGGGGTGCTCGGCAAGATGATCTCCCCGCAGAACCTCACCATCGCGTGTGCGGCGGTCGGTCTGAAGGGGCGCGAGGGCGATCTGCTCCGTAAGGTGCTGCCGTGGAGCCTCGTGCTGCTGCTGGTGATGTGCCTGATCGTCGTCGCGCAGTCGTCGTTCCTGCTGGGCTGGATGCTGCCGTGACCCGGGCCGGGGATGGCCCCGTGGCGGGCCGCGCAAGTTGGCCGACAGCACGCCGCGCGACGGGGCTCACAGTTCCGACCCAGGTCCTGCGGGTAGGTTTTGAGGTCCGCAGGGACGTACGCGGAGACGTCCGCAGGGACGTACGCGGAGACGTCCGCAAGACATCTCCACCAGGACCTCCAGAAGGGGTTGGCTGTGCCCGACTTGTCGCAGATCGTGAAGGCTTACGACGTGCGCGGTGTGGTCCCGGACCAGTGGGACGAGTCGCTCGCCGAACTCTTCGGCGCCGCCTTCGCCCGGGTGACCGACGCGGACGCGATCGTCGTCGGCCATGACATGCGCCCCTCCTCGCCCGGTCTGGCGCGGGCCTTCGCGCGCGGCGCCGCCTCGCTCGGGGTGGATGTGACCGAGATCGGACTGTGCTCGACCGATCAGCTCTACTTCGCGAGCGGATATCTCAACCTGCCCGGCGCGATGTTCACCGCCAGCCACAACCCCGCGCGGTACAACGGCATCAAGATGTGCCGCGCGGGCGCCGCCCCCATCGGCCAGGACAGCGGGCTCGGCGAGATCCGCGCCCTGGTGGAGGGATGGGCGGACAGCGGCGCGCCCGAGCCCGCCGCCGAGGCCGGCACCATCACCCAGCGGGACGTCCTCGACGACTACGCCGCCCATCTGCGCTCGCTGGTGGACCTGACCGCCATCCGGCCGCTGAAGGTCGTCGTGGACGCGGGCAACGGCATGGGGGGCCACACCGTCCCGACCGTCTTCGAGGGGCTCCCGCTCGAGCTCGACGCCCTCTTCTTCGAGCTGGACGGCACCTTCCCCAACCACGAGGCCAACCCCCTCGACCCCAAGAACATCGTCGATCTGCAGGCCCGGGTCCGGGAGACCGGCGCCGACATCGGGCTCGCCTTCGACGGCGACGCCGACCGCTGCTTCGTCGTGGACGGGCGCGGCGAGCCGGTGTCCCCCTCCGCCATCACCGCCCTGGTCGCCTCCCGTGAGCTGGCCAAGCACCCGGGCGGGACGGTCATCCACAACTGCATCACCTCCTGGTCGGTCCCCGAGGTCGTCAAGGAGAACGGCGGCACCCCCGTCCGCACCCGCGTGGGCCACTCCTTCATCAAGGCCGAGATGGCCCGCTCCGGCGCGATCTTCGGCGGCGAGCACTCCGCGCACTACTACTTCCGCGACTTCTGGAACGCGGACACCGGCATGCTGGCCGCCCTCCACGTCCTGGCCGCACTCGGCGGCCAGAAGGGCCCGCTGTCGGACCTGGTCGCCCAGTACGACCGGTACGCGGCCTCCGGCGAGATCAACAGCACCGTCGACGACCAGGCCGGGCGCATGGAGGCCGTCAAGGCGGCGTACGAGCGCCGCGAGGGCGCCGAACTCGACGAACTCGACGGCCTTACGGTCACCACCCCCAACTGGTGGTTCAATCTCCGCCCCTCCAACACCGAGCCGCTCCTCCGCCTGAACGTCGAGGCCCGGGACCAGGAGACGGCGGCCGAGGTCCGCGACGAGGTCCTCTCCATCGTCCGCGCCTAGCCCTTAAGGCGGCCGCCGCGCGGCCGATCCGGCCGGTCCGGCTCCTCGACGGGCTCATCCGCCTCCTCCGGGAGGCGGATGAGCCCGTGGGGAGTCCCGCACGTCCTCACGGCTGTCGACGCGCGGCCGTCCCCTCCTCCGGGAGGCGGACGGGCCGTAGGGAGCCCCGCACCCCCCTTACGACTGTCCTCACGCGGCCGTAGGGGCTGCGAGGGGACGGTCCCGGCGTCCATACGGGGTCGGGACGTCCTTACGGCGGTCGGCGCGGCCGACCCGCCCGCCCCTCAGGTAGGTCCGCGGCTCCGCGGGGAGGCCCGCAGGCGGCCCTTGCGGTCGTCCGCCTCATGCAGGCCCAGGGCGCCCTTACGAAGCCCGCGACGCCCTGTCGGGTCACACCCTCTTAGGAGGGCCCGCGGCCTTACGGAGGGCCCGCGGCGCCGTACCGGAGGTCCGCACGCCCTTACGGAGTCCCGCGGGTCCTGCGGCTGTCCGCGCGCGGCTCCCGCAGCCCTCGCAGAAGCCCCCGTGCCCTTACGGAGGCCCGTGCGCAGGACCCGCACCCGCTACGGGGGCCCTCGGGAGCCCCCGGGCTCCGGTTGTACACCGGCGGCGCCCCGGGCCCGCCCGGCGGTACGCTGACCTCGCCGGACCGATGTCCGGCTGGACCCATACCCGAAGGGACGCCCCCATGCCGCTCGAAGCCGGTCTTCTGGAGATCCTCGCCTGCCCGGCGTGCCACGCCCCGCTGCGCGAGGAGCAGTCCCCGGAGACCCTCGAGCTGGTGTGCACGGGCGAGGGGTGCGGTCTCGCGTACCCCGTGCGGGACGGCATCCCCGTGCTGCTCGTCGACGAGGCGCGCCGCCCGGCCTGACCCGCCGGTCCGCCGGGCCCCAGCCCCGCGCGGTCCCACGCGTAAGCCCCGCGCGATCCCACGCGTACCGCCCGCCACGGCGATCGGAGGCCGAAGCACGATGCTCGACGAATCCCTCCTCGACGCCCCCGAGGCGCTCGCCCGCGCGGATACCCGCGGACTGCTGCGCGGGGCCGCCGAGGCCGGTGCCCGCGTCCGTACCGCCGCCCGGCACGCCACCGAGGCCGGGATAGGCGACCTCAAGCCGGACGGGCGCCCGCGCGCCGTCATGGTCGCGGGCCCGGGGGCGGCCGGAAGCTGCACCGCCGATCTCCTCGGCGCGCTCAGCGGAGGCAATTGCCCGGTCAGCCTGATCGCGCC
The DNA here is from genome assembly GCF_016741935.1 of Streptomyces endocoffeicus. GTDB lineage: Bacteria > Actinomycetota > Actinomycetes > Streptomycetales > Streptomycetaceae > Streptomyces > Streptomyces endocoffeicus. The sequence continues at coordinate 41,880 of NZ_JAERRG010000049.1, forward strand.
CACCGGCGTGGCCCCCGCGCCGGGCGCGCTGCGCTGGACGCTGCCCGGCTGGGCGGGGCCGCTGGACCTGCTGGTCATCGCGACCCCGGACGGCACGGAACCGGGCCTTCCGCGTCTGGTCGAGCAGGCGTACCGCCGTGGCTGCGCCATCGTCTCCGTCGCCCCGGGCCAGTCCCCGCTGGCCGACGCGGTCGCGCAGGCCCGCGGCCTGACGGTGCCGCTGGCCACGGCGCCGAACGGCTCGGCCCCGTACGCCACCGGCGGGTACGGCACCGACCCCTACCGCGGGGACCCGCACGCGCCCGGCGCGACCGGCACCGAGGGCACCGCCCTCGCCGAGGGCGCCCTGGGCGACGCCCCCGCCCCGTACGGGACGCCATCCGTCCCGCAGCCCGTCGAGCCGCCCGGCACCGCCCCCGACGAGATGACCGGTCCCGCGCTGCCCGGCACGCTGTGGGCCCTGCTCACCCCGCTGCTCCTGCTGGTCGACCGGATCGGCCTGGTGTCCGCGCCGCCCACCGCGCTGCAGCAGGTCGCCGACCGGCTCGACCAGGTCGCCGAGCGCTGTGGCCCGGCCATCGCCACCTACACCAACCCCGCCAAGACGCTCGCGGCCGAGCTCGCCGGGGCGCTTCCGCTGCTGTGGACCGAGGGCCCGGTCGCCGCCGCGACCGGACGGCGCTTCTCGGGGCTGCTCGCGGCGCTCGCCGGGCGCCCCGCGCTCGTCGCCGAGCTCCCCGGGGCGCTCGCCGCGCATGGCGCGCTGCTGACCGGGGCGTTCGCGGGCGGCGCCGACCCGGACGACTTCTTCCGCGACCGGGTGGAGGAGCCCGAGGCGCTCCGCGCCCGGATCGTGCTGCTCCACGACGAGCCGGTGGGCCCCGTCTCGGCCGTGCCGACCGCCCGGGAGCTCGCGCTGGCGCACGAGACCGCGTTCAGCGAGCTGGAACCGGCCGAGGGCACCCCACTGGAGAGCGCCGCGGAACTTCTCGCCATCACGGATTTCGCCGCCGTTTACCTCGCGCTCGCTTCGCCGGATAGAACTTGAGGCCGTCAGAGACCTTGAGTACGACCGTAAGGCCGTGCCCAAGGCCGTAAGGCACGCACCACCTGCCCCACGTCCCTCACTGCACAGTCAGGAACCGCACCGCATGGACCGCCTCGTCAACACCGTGCGCCCCTACGCCTGGGGCTCCACCACCGCCATCCCGGAGCTGCTGGGCGTCCGGCCGACCGGGGAGCCGCAGGCCGAGATGTGGATGGGTGCGCACCCCGGGGCGCCGTCCCGGGTCGACCGGGGCGCGGGCTCCGTCGCGCTCTCCGAGGTGATCGCCGCGGACCCCGAGGGCGAGCTCGGCGCGGCCGCCGTAAGGCTCTTCGGGCCCCGGCTGCCGTTCCTGCTGAAGGTGCTGGCCGCCGCCTCGCCGCTGTCGCTCCAGGTTCACCCGGACCTCGCGCAGGCAAAGGAGGGCTTCGCGGACGAGGAGGAGCGCGGCGTCCCGGCCGACGCCCCGCACCGCAACTACAAGGACGCCAACCACAAGCCCGAGCTGATATGCGCACTCACGCCGTTCAACGGGCTGTGCGGCTTCCGCGACCCGGACGAGGCGGCCGAGCTGCTGGCCGCCCTCGATGTCGACTCGCTCAAGCCGTACGTCGACATCCTGCACGCCCACCCGGAGTCGCACGCCCTGCGCGAGGTGCTGACCGCCGTCCTTACGGCCGACCCGGAGGCGATGACGGAGACCGTAAGGCAGGCGACTGCCGCCGCCGAGCGGCTCGGCGCGCAGGACGGACCGTACGCCCCGGCGTACGCGGCGTACGCCTCCATCGCCCGGCACTACCCGGGCGACCCCGGCGCGATCGCCGCGATGCTGCTCAACTTCGTGACCCTCCAGCCCGGCGAGGCCCTCTACCTCGGCGCCGGCGTACCGCACGCCTATCTCGACGGCCTGGGCGTCGAGATCATGGCCAACTCCGACAATGTGCTGCGCTGCGGGCTGACGCCCAAGCACGTGGACGTCCCCGAGCTGCTGCGCGTCGTCCGCTTCGAGAGCGCCGCCCCCGGCGTGCTGCGGCCCGAAGCGGACTCCTCCGGCGAGGAGCTCTACACCACCCCGATCGACGAGTTCCGGCTCTCCCGCCACGTCCTGGCCGACGGCGCCGCTCCCAGCCCGCTGCCGGCGACCGGCCCGCAGATCCTGCTCTGCGCCTCGGGCGAGGTCTCCCTACGCGGCGCGGACGGCGAACTCCCGCTGAAGCGCGGGGAGTCGGCCTTCGTACCGGCCGGCGAGGAGGCCACCCTGAGCGGCGATGGCACTGTGTTCAGGGCCACAGTGACCGCCTGAGGTACAGCCCGCTGGAGGGGCTGGAACAATGGCCCGCCGTGAGGCGGTAAAGCACTGGCAAAGCCGCCGTGAGCTGCCATGTAAGTGGAAGGGAAATTCGGCACATATGAGTGCATCAGGCGGAACCAAGGCGATTGTTGCCGCGCTGGGCGCGAACCTGGCTATCGCCGCAGCCAAGTTCGTGGCGTTCGCCTTCAGCGGCTCGTCGTCGATGCTCGCCGAAGGCGTGCACTCGATCGCCGACTCGGGCAACCAGGGGCTGCTGCTCCTCGGCGGGAAGAAGGCCAAGCGCGAGGCCACCCCCGAGCACCCCTTCGGCTACGGCCGCGAGCGCTACATCTACGGCTTCCTCGTCTCCATCGTGCTGTTCACCATCGGTGGCGTCTTCGCGCTGTACGAGGGCTACGAGAAGATCCAGCACCCCCATGAGCTGGAGCACTGGTACTGGCCGGTCGGAGTGCTCATCTTCGCGATCATCGCCGAGGGCTTCTCCTTCCGTACGGCCATAAAGGAGTCCAACGAGATCCGCGGCAAGCAGAGCTGGTCCCAGTTCGTCCGCCGCGCCAAGGCCCCCGAGCTCCCCGTCGTCCTCCTGGAGGACTTCGGCGCCCTCGTCGGCCTGGTCCTCGCGCTCGGCGGCGTCGGCCTCACCATGCTGACCGGCGACGGCGTCTGGGACGGCATCGGCACCCTCTGCATCGGCATCCTGCTGGTGGTGATCGCCCTCGTGCTCGCGGCCGAGACCAAGTCGCTGCTGCTGGGCGAGGCGGCCGACGCCACGGAGGTCGCCAAGATCCGCGAAGCCGTCGTGGACGGCGAGACCGTCACCAGCGTGATCCACATGCGCACCCTCCACCTCGGCCCCGAGGAACTGCTGGTCGCCGCCAAGATCGCGGTCCAGCACGACGACACAGCGGTAGAGATCGCCCGCGCGATCGACGCCGCGGAGGCCCGCATCCGCGAGGCGGTCCCGATCGCCCGAGTCATCTACCTGGAACCCGACATCCTCCGAACCTCGACATCCGCCTGAGCGAACGGGGCAGAGCCGCCTCGCAGTTGGCCCTCCGAACCCGAGATCACGGGTTCGGAGGGCCAACACGTATCACCCGGTTTGTGCCCACCCGTTCCGAATAGCGGAACGGGTGCCCCCCAACCGTCCCGCACTCGACAACGCACCGCGGTCCGGACGCTACGCGCCGCACAAACCGTCGGGACGGCGGAGCAGGGGGCGTGGACAGGGGAACTGAGTCCTCGAACCCCAGGAACCGGGGCGGAGACCAGGGCCGGGGCTCTGGGGTAGGACCCTGAACCGGGCTGTGGGGCGGAACCCCGAGCCGGACCCCGGGCGGAGAACCGGAGCCCGGGGCGGAAAACCGGGGGCCGGGGTCCGGGCGGAGCCCCTGAACCGGAGCCCGGGGCGGAAATCCTCGGGCCGGGGTCCGGGCGGAGAACCTGAACCGGAGTCCGGAGCGGAAATCCTCGGGCCGGGGTCCGGGCAGAGCCCCTGAACCGGAGTCCGGGGCGGAGCACTCGGGCTGGGGTTCGGGCACAGCCCGAACCGGAGCCTGGGCCGAGTGCCCGAGCCGGGGTCCGGGGCGGAGCCCCGGTGGGGGCCCGGGGGCTTTGCCCCCGGTTTCGGGAAGGGGCGGGGTGGGGGAAAAACCCACCCCCAACCCCCGCCCTACTCAATCTCCCCAAGCACCCCCAATATCGCCCCCACATCCCCCGCCTCCAACAACCGCTCCCGAAACTCCTCAGCCATCAACTTCCGCGACAGCAACGCCAGAATCCGCAGATGCTCATCCCCCGCATCCGCCTCCGGCACCGCGATCATGAACACCAGCCGGGCCTTCGTCCCATCCGGCGCACCCCACTCGATCCCCTCAGGGGAACGCGCGAAGCCGACGACCGGAGCGGTCACCGCATCCGTCTTGGCATGCGGAATCGCGATCTCCTCGCCGAGCCCGGTCGTGCCCTGGTCCTCCCGGGCAAACGCGGCCCGCACCAGCTCCTCCGCATCCGTCACCTTGCCGGTCGCGGCCAGCAGCTCAGCCATCTCACGGATCGCGGCGTCCTTACCGTCGGCCGCCAGCCGCTCCTTGACGGTCTGCTCAGTGAGATACCCGGACAGCACCTGGCCCCCAGCACCGGCCTCGCCGGCCCCGCTCTGAGAAGCGACCGCCTTACGGGCACCCGCAGCACCACTCGCCTCCCCGGCACGGTCACCGCCGCCGCCCACCCCAGCAAGGACGGGCTCAGCCGCGACCGACGATGCCCCGGTGCCACCACCCGCGGTGGCACCCGCACCAGCCACACCACCCGCACCAACCACACCACCCGCACCGCCCGAATCACCAGCACCGCCCACGGACATCAACCCAATCGTCACCAACGCCGTCACCGCCGTACCCACCACCACCGCGACAAAGAACATCGGCACCCCACCAACCGCACCGAGAACCGCCACAATCGGCCCCCCATGCGGCACGTTGTCCTCGACCGACGCCACCCCGGCTATCGCCCCGGCGACCGCGCCACCCACCATGTTCGCCGGAATGACCCGCGCGGGACGCGCCGCCGCGAACGGAATCGCGCCCTCCGTGATGCCGAAGAAGCCCATGAAGAGCGCCGCCAGCCCGGTCTCCCGCTCCTGGTCGTCGAACATCCGGCGGCGCAACAGCGTGGCCAGCCCCTGGCCCAGCGGCGGTACCGGAATGGCCGCCGCGCACGCCCCCATGACCTCGGGGTTCTTGGACACCAGCCCGGCACCGAAAAGGAACGCCGTCTTATTGACCGGACCGCCCATATCGAACGCGATCATCAGCCCGAGAATGATGCCGAGCACCGCCGCACTCGTGCCGGTCAGCCCACCGAGCCAGTCAGTGAGCTGCTCGAAGACCCAGGAGATCGGCTCGCCGAGGACATAGATGAAGAAGAGGCCGAGCGCCGAGGTCGCCACGATCGGGATCACAATGATCGGCATGATCGGCTGGACGAACTTCGGAACCTTGACCCGCTTGATCCACAGCACCAGATAACCGGCCAGGAAGCCGGTGACGATCGCCCCGATGAAGCCGGCGCCCGCCTCGCTGTCGTACAGCTCGCCGTGCGCCGCGATCCAACCGCCCACCATGCCGGGCACCAACGCGGGCCGGTCCGCGATGGCGTAGGCGATATAGCCGGACAGGGCCGGGATCATCAGCTCGAAGCCGATGCTCCCGATGTCGTTGACCGTCTTCCAGAAGGAGTCGTCGGGGATGACGATGCCCTTGGACGTCGTATCACCGCCCAGGGCGAGCGAGACCGCGATCAGCAGACCGCCGACCACCACGAACGGGATCATGTACGAGACACCGTTCATGAGCGCCTTATAGGTGACGCTGCGCCCCTTACTGCCGCCACCGCCACCACCCCCGGAAGCCGCCGCCCCCGAGGCACCACCGCGCCCGGCGCCAGAACCGTCGCCCTCGTACACCGGCGCGTCCAGCACCTGCTCGATCAGCCGCTGCGGCCGGTGAATGCCATCGGCGACCCCGACGACAAGCACCCTCTTGCCGACGAAACGACTGCGGTCGACGTCCTTGTCGGCGGCGATGATGATGCCGTCAGCCTCGCTGACATCGTTGTCAGACAGTACGTTCTCGGCCCCGATCGAGCCTTGGGTCTCCACCTTCATGCTGTGGCCGAGCGACTCCGCCGCCTGGGCCAGCTTCTCAGCGGCCATATAGGTATGGGCGATACCCGTGGGACACGCGGTCACCGCGAGCAATTTGAGCCCCGGTCCGCTGGCCCCCGCACCGTTGGGGGGATCGGCTGGACTGGTCACGTGGTTCTCCTTAACGCGTTGAGCGGGCGCGGGAAGCTGCCAGCGTCCCCGCGCTCGTGGCATCGTGCAATACATCCGGCCGGGATCTAAGCGACGGGCTGAACCCCCGACTCCGCAAACGACGCGACCTCGGCCCCCGAAGCAACGCACCCCACGGTCCCCGAGCAGCGCGGCCGTCGCCCCCCCCCAAAGCAGCGCGGCCGACACCGCCCAAAACAGCGCCCCCGTCGCCCCTGGTCATAGCCGTACGGCCGAAGATGACCGATGGGGGCTGGGGTTCGCTCCGCCGATCGGTGTAGATTCGTGACCGAGCCAGACGTCGCTGCTGATGGCGGTCGGGCGGCCCGCACCCCGGGTCGGCCGAGGGAGAGAGGGCCTCCGACGGACTGCGCACTGTGAGGTAGAAGGGGACAGGTGTGCCCGTTGTCGGGAGCCCTGCCCGACGCCTCGCATGCCCAGCCGAACCACTCTCGCTCGCACACGATCGACGAGGAGCAGCACTCATGACGACAGCCGTCTCCGGTCAGGACTTCAAGGTCGCGGACCTCTCCCTGGCTGCCTTCGGCCGTAAGGAGATCACCCTCGCCGAGCACGAGATGCCCGGCCTGATGGCGATCCGTAAGGAGTATGCCGAGCAGCAGCCGCTGGCCGGCGCCCGTATCACCGGCTCCCTGCACATGACGGTGCAGACCGCCGTGCTGATCGAGACCCTGGTCGCCCTCGGCGCCCAGGTCCGGTGGGCCTCCTGCAACATCTTCTCCACCCAGGACCACGCCGCGGCCGCGATCGCCGTCGGTCCCGAGGGCACCGCGGAGAACCCGCAGGGCATCCCGGTCTTCGCCTGGAAGGGCGAGACCCTGGAGGAGTACTGGTGGTGCACGGAGCAGGCGCTGACCTGGCCCGGCACCCCCACCGGCGGGCCCAACATGATCCTGGACGACGGTGGCGACGCCACCCTCCTCGTCCACAAGGGCGTCGAGTACGAGAAGGCCGGCGCCGCCCCTGACGTCGCCACCGCCGAGAACGACGAGCACCGCGTCATCCTCGAACTGCTGAACCGCACCATCGCGGAGAGCCCGCAGAAGTGGACGCAGCTGGCCTCCGAGATCCGCGGGGTCACCGAGGAGACCACCACCGGCGTTCACCGCCTCTACGAGATGCAGCGGGACGGCACGCTGCTCTTCCCGGCGATCAACGTGAACGACGCGGTCACCAAGTCCAAGTTCGACAACAAGTACGGCTGCCGCCACTCCCTGGTCGACGGCATCAACCGCGCCACCGACGTGCTGATCGGCGGCAAGGTCGCGGTCATCTGCGGCTACGGTGACGTCGGTAAGGGCTGCGCCGAGTCGCTGCGCGGCCAGGGCGCCCGGGTGATCATCACCGAGATCGACCCGATCTGCGCGCTGCAGGCCGCGATGGACGGCTACCAGGTCGCCACCCTGGACGACGTGGTGGAGACCGCCGACATCTTCATCACCACGACCGGCAACAAGGACATCATCCTGGCCTCGGACATGGCCAAGATGAAGCACCAGGCGATCGTCGGGAACATCGGCCACTTCGACAACGAGATCGACATGGCCGGGCTCGCGGCCCTCCCGGGCATCGTGAAGGATGAGGTCAAGCCGCAGGTCCACACCTGGACCTTCCCCGACGGCAAGAAGATCATCTTGCTCTCCGAGGGCCGTCTGCTGAACCTCGGCAACGCGACCGGTCACCCGTCGTTCGTGATGTCCAACTCCTTCGCGAACCAGACCATCGCCCAGATCGAGCTCTTCACCAAGCCGGAGTCGTACCCGACCGACGTCTATGTGCTCCCCAAGCACCTGGACGAGAAGGTCGCCCGCCTCCACCTGGACGCGCTCGGAGCCAAGCTGACCACGCTCCGGCCCGAGCAGGCCTCCTACATCGGCGTCCCGGTGGAGGGCCCGTACAAGCCCGACCACTACCGCTACTGATCGCATCCGCTGATCGCACCGGCGCCGCCGACCACACCGTCGGCGGCCGCTGACCCGGCCCCCGCCCCGGCGGGGGCCCCAGGGCCCGTCCGCGCCATCCGGCCGGGCGGGCCCGACGCTCGTCAAGGACCTCACCATGCCCCGCGGCCGCTACTCCCTCCACGACCCGCACGATCACGCCCCCCTGGGCGAGGAGCACTTCCACTGCGCTCCCGGCCCCAGCGGATGGCGCTATGTCGCACAGCGGACCTCACCCTCCGGCGATCACACCGGATCCGTGGACCTCACTCTCGACGAGCTCGGCCGCCCGCTCAGGATGGAGCTGCACGCGTCCAGCTGGCAGGTCAGGGGCGCCGCCCTGGACGGGGTCACCTGGGTCCGCACGGACCCCACCGGGGAGCACGCGACGGAGGGCAATGTCCGCGCCCATTCCTTCACCGGCGCCTCTCCGGCCTTCCTGGTCGCCGTCTCCCGCCTGCTGCGGCTGGAACCGGGCGCCGGGGCCGTCCGCGTACGCCTCGTGGCCTTCACCGATCCGGTCCTCGCACCCCTCACCCTGGATCAGTCCTGGGCACTCCTCGACAGAGCTGGTCACGACACCGACACCGGACCACTCGTTGTGGACGAGTACCAGGTGAGCGAGCTGGACACCGGAGAGGTACGGACGGTCCACATCGCCGGCGACGTGGTGCTCGCCGCCCCCGGCATCGAGCTGGAGCACCTGGAGAGCCCACCGTCGTCCTTCGCGGCCTGACGGCCCTCCAACCCCTCTGACCTGCGACATTGAGAAACTTCCCGGAACCTATTGACCCGAGGGGTACCGGTGCGTACGTTGGAGGGTCGCGGCAAGCGGAGTGCACAGGCACTCCGGCCGGACCGTATAAAGAATCTTGCCCGGAGTCCTTGACCAAGGTAGTCCGGGGAGGTAGGTTTAAACGGTTGTGGTGAGCGGAGTCCGCTCGCCCCCAAAGCGCATCTGAACCGCTCCGCAGACGGATGGAAATCCAAACGGAGCACCTTTTGACACCCGCGGGCATCACACGAAGCCGATTAGGTTCGGCGGATGATCGTCTGCTAAAGTCGAAAACAAC
>NZ_JAERRG010000005.1 GCF_016741935.1 Streptomyces endocoffeicus
AGAGCAGGACCACGATCCCCGCGTCGATGCCGATCGGGAAGACGTTGGCGAACTTGCCAAAGCCCTTGTCGAGGGCGAGATCGCGCACTGCGGCGTAGGAACCGGCGAAGCCGATCGCCGCGATCACCACCGCCCCGGTGACGACCACCCCGGCCAGTATTCGGTGCATCCGTGTCAGTTGCATCGCGGCCACCCGCGACCCCTCCCCGTCCTCAACAACAGCCGCATCAGCGTCGCATACACGTCAAGGCTCATGGGCGGGAAGGGGTCGTGTTCGGCGGGTCAGGCCCCGCTCTTGGCGCCCTTACCGATGGCGCCGACGGCCTCCTTGGCCGCGGACTTGGCGTCCTTGAGCAGGTCGGCCGCGTCCGGGGCCTTGGCGGTCTCATAGCCCGCGCCGTCGTACTGGACGGTGATGACGACATTGGCGGTGCGAACCACGACCGTCTGGTCGCGGAAGTCGTCGCCGTCCTTCTTCTCCTTGGTGCTGACCGAGGTCGCGTCGTCGCCGATGCCCGCGACCTTCTCGGTCTTGGGGTCGGTCACCTTACCGGCGGTGGCGGCCCTGCTCGCCTGCTGGGCGGCGTACTCCCCGGCGCGCTTGTCGCCGGAGCCGAGCCCCGCGTCGGAGTGGAACAGCTTGAGGGAGACGGTCAGCGAGCGGTAGTCGAACTCGTCGAGGCCGCTCCACAGGCAGCTGGCCGACGTATTGGTGTCGGCCGAGGGAAGGGCCTTGCCCTTCTTGTTCTGCGCCTTGGGGACGAGATCGTCGACCGTCTTCCCGGAAAGCGTGGAACACACATCGGGCAGCTTGCCGAACTTGGCTGCCGCGACGGTGGGTGAAGCGCTGGGCGAGCTGGGTCTCGCTGAGCCACCGGCGTTCTTGTCGTCCTTCTTGTCCGAGCCGGAGGAGCAGCCGGCGACGAGCACCACCGGTACGGTCGCGCAGGCGAGTATTCGGGCGAGTCGCGGGGCTGAACGGTGCATGGGTCCTTCGCTCATTCTCTGTCGATGGGCGGACGTGCCGCCCGCGTCATTAGTCGGCACGGTACGCGGCCGAGGCGCGGGCGTCCCAATTTCCGAGGTCTCCGCGGGGAGGGGACGGGGGGCTCGCGGGGGTGCGGCGAGGACCCGTTATTCGTTGAGGCGACCGGTCAGTTCATCGGCCAAGTCCTGGGCGTTTTCCTGCAGTTCCTGGCTGCTGGGAATGTGCTTCTTGTCGGTCGTCCACTGGTCGTACTCAATGGTGGCAATCACATTCGAGGACCGGAACACGACGGTGATGTCGCGGTGGATACCCGAGTCCTTGGTGATCAGTTGGTCGTTGAGAAAGGCGTCGTCACCGAGGTCGTCCAGCCGGCGCGGGGCGGTGTCCTCCGAGGCGGTGTCACTTTCGTCACTTCCGCCGCTCGCGTCGGCGCCCGCGGAGGGACTATCGGTGCTTTTGCCCCCCTCATCGTTCTTGTCGCCCTTACCGGCTTCATCGCCCTTGTCGCCCTTGCTGCTCTGGCCCGGCTCATCGGCGCTCGAACTGGCGGAGGCGGAGGAGCCGCTGTCGTCGCTCGCGCCGCCCGTGTCGCTCGCGCCGCCGTCCGAGCCGCTCTCCGAGCTGGAGGGGCTCGAGGGAGGGCTCGTGGCGTCCGGGATATCGGCGGCGACGGCCTTCTTCTCGTACGTCTCCTGGGCCCGGTCGTCATCGCTGACCGAGGGGTCGTACGAGACCACGCGCTGGAAGTCGATCGTGAGATAGCGCGTGCCGCTCGTGGTCTCCACCTTCCAGCGGCAGCCGTCCCGGCGGTCTATGTCATACGTCACGGCCGCCTGGCCGTCGTACACCTTGTCGTCCTGCTCGGCGCCGGGCAGCAGGGCCTGGAGGGTCTTCCGGCTCACCGCGCCGCATGCCTCGGGCAGGGTGCGATAGCGGCCGGGCTCGGCCGAGACGGCCGTCCCGGAGTCGCCGGAGGCGCCGTCGTCCGGGTCGGTCGTCGAATCGGAGCCGGTGCATCCGCCGAGCCCCGCGGCGGCGAGCACGGTGATGAGCACGGCGACGGCCGGGGTGGCCCGCCGTCCGTACGCCCTTCGCTGCGCTGGCTGCACTGTCCGTGTCCCTTCGAGCGACGGAAAACTCCTTGCCGCCCGCGGGCGGTGGCTGGACACAATGTCTACCGCACGCACTGCCGTGCCTGCCGGTCGCCCGCCGCCTATGGGGCATTGGCCCGGCTTTTGTGTTTTCAGTCTTTTACGGGGGAATGAGTACATCATGTCGTATGTCGAGGTGCCCGGCGCGCAGGTGCCGATCCGGATGTGGACCGACCCCTCGACGGTCGAGGGCGTGGCCATGCAGCAGCTGCGCAATGTGGCCACCCTGCCCTGGATCAAGGGCCTCGCCGTGATGCCGGATGTGCATTACGGGAAGGGTGCCACGGTCGGCTCGGTGATCGCGATGCGGGGCGCGGTGTGCCCGGCGGCGGTCGGGGTGGACATCGGGTGCGGGATGTCGGCCGTCAAGACGTCGCTGACCGCCAACGACCTTCCGGGCGATCTCTCGCGGCTGCGGTCCAAGATCGAGCAGGCGATCCCGGTGGGGCGCGGTATGCACGACGACCCGGTGGACCCGGGGCGGCTGCACGCGTTCCCGACGACGGGGTGGGACGACTTCTGGAACCGGTTCGGGGGAGTGGCCGAAGCGGTCAAGTTCCGCCAGGAGCGGGCCGTCAAGCAGATGGGTTCGCTCGGATCCGGTAACCACTTCATTGAGTTCTGTCTCGATGACGAGGGTGCGGTCTGGCTGATGCTGCACTCCGGCTCCCGCAACATCGGCAAGGAGCTGGCCGAGTACCACATCGGCGAGGCCCGGAAGCTGCCCCACAACCAGAATCTGGTCGACCGCGACCTGGCCGTCTTCATCGCGGACACCCCGCAGATGGCGGCGTACCGGCACGATCTCTTCTGGGCGCAGGAGTACGCGAAGTACAACCGCGCGATCATGATGGCGCTCTTCCAGGACGTGGTGCGCAAGGAGTTCAAGAAGGCCCGTCCGGTCTTCGAGCCGGTGATCAGCTGCCACCACAACTACGTGGCCGAGGAGCGCTACGAGGGCATGGACCTTCTTGTGACCCGTAAGGGCGCCATCCGCGCCGGGGGCGGGGACTACGGGATCATCCCGGGCTCGATGGGCACCGGTTCGTACATCGTGCGCGGTCTGGGGAACGAGGCGTCGTTCAACTCGGCCTCGCACGGAGCGGGCCGGAAGATGAGCCGTAACGCGGCGAAGAAGCGCTTCTCGACCCAGGATCTGGCGGAGCAGACGCGGGGCGTGGAGTGCCGTAAGGACTCCGGTGTCGTGGACGAGATCCCGGGGGCGTACAAGCCGATCGAGAAGGTCATCGACCAGCAGCGGGACCTGGTCCAGGTAGTCGCGAAGCTCAAGCAGGTCATCTGCGTCAAGGGCTGAGGTGCGGGACCGTACGTGATCGACGGCCCGCGGACTGGCGACGGTCCGGGGGCGCCGTAGGCATGGCATCGGCGATGAAGCGCCGACGCCCCCCGAACCAGAGACCACCACAGAGCCGGAGGAGACGGACGGGCAGGGGGTGCAACCTGCTGTGCTCCGCAAACGTCCGCCCGGTGCGGGAGTGACATGTGGGGCACGTGTGGCGCAGTCGGAGTGAGGCGGCTGGCCGTCTCACGCAAGAGATCACTGACGAAGGAAGCGTGCATTATGTACAACGCCCAGATTGAGACCCGCGAGATATCCGACGCCGACCTGGACGGCGTTGCCGGCGGCGTGGCCGGCGGGCTGACCCTGCAGAGCCAGCCGGGGGGCCTGGAGGGACTCGGCGGCGTCGAGCTGGCCGGCCACAACGTCGTGGTGGACGGTGCGGCGAACCTGTGGAGCGGCCAGGCGGGCCTCAACGTCACCGCCGTCTGATCAGTCGCAAAGGCTGAACATCCGCGCGGCCTGAAGACCCTTGGCCACACGGCGGATTTGAGGGGTCGTCGCAGCACAGGGGTCGCCGCAACACAAGTGATCAACTGGCTGTGGCCAGGAGCTTGGCGAGGCGCTCGGCTGGGGTTTCCCAGCCGAGCGTTTTGCGTGAAGGGCTGAGACACAGCCTTTATCGCTTGACGCCGTCGTACGCGATGGCCAGGTGCCGCGGCCCTCTGAGGACGGCGTTGCGGCGGTACGGGGGCGGGTCCTCGACGAGGCGCGGGTTGTCCAGCCGGCGGACGAGTTCGGTCAGGGCGGTCTGCGCCTCGAGCCGGGCCAGGGGCGAGCCGATGCAGTTGTGGATGCCGCTGCCGAAGCCGAAGTGCTGGTTGTCCGGGCGGTCGGGGAGGAAGCGGTCCGGCTCCGGGAAGCGCTTGGGGTCCCGGTTCCCCGAGGCCGGGACGAGCCACAGGGAGGCGCCCTTGGGGATGGTGGTGCCGCCGATCTCGATGTCGTCGAGCGTGGTGCGCTCGGGCAGCAGCTGTACGGGCGGCTCGAACCGCAGCAGCTCCTCCACCAGCGGGTAGATCATCTCGGGGTCCTCGCGCAGCTGCTTGAGGGCGTCGGGGTGGCGCAGCAGGGTGAGCATCCCGTTGGTGATGATGTTGACGGTGGTCTCATGGCCCGCGATCAGCAGCAGCGTCAGATTGCTGAGCATCTCGGACACTGACATCGGGCTCTCGTCGCCCCCGCGCTCGGTGGCCAGACCGGAGATCATGTCGTCCCGGGGCGCGCGGCGGCGCTGGTCGATCAGGCCGGAGAGATAGGCGGCGAGCTGGTGCCGGGCCTCCCGGACGGCCTCCCGGTGGACCTGTCGCTCCTCGGGCGTGCCGGAGGGCGGCTCGATGGCGGTGGCCACGGTGTCGGCCCAGCCGTGGAAGCGGTGCTCGTCCTCCGGGGGGACGCCGAGCAGACGGCAGATCACGGTGACGGGGAAGGGGTAGGAGAAGTCCTCGACCAGGTCGATCCGGTCCCGGCCCTGGAAGCGGTCGATGAGGCCGGAGACGATTCCGGAGATCTCGCCGCGCAGGTCGTAGACCCGCCGGGGCGCGTGCGGAGGGCCGTACGTCCGCATGATCAGCCGGCGCAGCCGGTCGTGGTCGGGCGGGTCGAGCCGGATGAAGCTCGGCGGCAGGTCGGGGTCGTCGGTGGCGGCGACGGTTCTCGCCTCGGGGGCGAGATTGCGGACGTCGGAGCTGACCCTGGGGTCGTGGAGCAGGCTGTGGATCTCCCAGTAGGTGCTCACCAGGTAGGGGCCGGACTCGTCCCGCACCACGGGCGTCCTGCGGAGCTCGGCGTACAGCGGGTACGGGTCGGCGCGGTTGGCGTGGTCGAGGATCTGGCCCAGGAGTGCGACCGACGTCATGGTGGAGTCCTTCCGGGTGCGATGCCGGTGGTGTCCGCGTCAGCGGGGGAGGCGGCGCGGGTGGTGTCCGCGTCAGGTGGTGTCCGCGTCAGCGGGAAGGTGGCGCGGGCGGTGTCCACGTCAGGCGGGGGTGAACGTGACGCGTTGGTCGGTCGGGGAGTGGCCGCTGACGGTGACCTCGGGGCCGTGGCTGGGCACCGAGGGGTCGGGGAACCCGGCCGGCACCGGCCGCATGCCCTCGGTCCGCCGGTCGACGGTGGTGAACGGCAGGGGGAAGGGCGCCGCCCGCTCGATCTGCCGCTGGTAGAACTCCAGCCATTTGGCCTGGTCGAAGGTGACGGCGGCGATGACACGGCCCTGGTAGCCGTAGACCGCGGTGAAGCGGTGCTCGCTCAGCGACCCCTGGCTTACGAGGATCTGGTCGGCCATGTTCGGCACCCCGACGGACTTGATGTTGCGGCCGAACTGGGCCGACCAGAAGTACGGCGTCCACAGGTGCGGGCGGCGCCGCTCACCGGGGCTGATCATGTTGTGGGCCGCGACCTCGGCCTGCGCGACCGCGTTGCCCCAGTGCTCCAGGGACAGGAACTGGTAGCCGAACAGCGGATGCGGGGAGCGGGCCACGTCCCCCGCGACGAAGACGTCGTCGGAGACGATGCCCCGTACGTCGAAGGCCCGGCAGCCCGCGTCGCAGGCGATCCCGCGCGGCCCCGCGGCCAGTCCGGAGCCCGCGAGCCATTCGGTGTTGCGCGTCGCGCCCAGGGCGACGACGGCCACCTCCGCGTCCAGCGCGTCGCCGTCGGAGAAGTGGGCCCGCCGCAGCCTGCCCGCGCCGTCGCCTTCCAGCCCGGTGACCATCACACCGCAGCGCAGATCGACGCCGTACTGGTGCTGCAGCTCGGCGGCCACCTCGCCGATCACGCCGCCCAGGGCGCCCACCAGGGGAGCCGGGCCGCGTTCGGCGACCGTGACGGGCAGCTCCCGCTCACGGCAGACCGAGGCGATCTCCGAGCCGGTGAACCCGGCACCGATCACCAGCACCCGGCGGGGTCCGGCCCGCAGCCGGTGGACCAACCGGGCGGCGTCGTCCGTGGTCCGCAGCACGAAGACGCCGTCCAGGCCGGCCTCCAGCTCGTTCGGCCACGGGCGGGAGCGCACACCGGTGGCGATCAGCAGCCGGTCGTACTCCACCGAGGTGCCATCGGCGAGCGTCACCCGCTTGGCCGCCATGTCCAGCGCGGTCGCGGCGACGCCCAGCCGCCATCGCGCGTCGATCGCGCGGCGGCGGGGGAGGGCCGTTCGGTCGACCGGCACCAGGCCGAGCAGGACCTGCTTGGACAGCGGCGGACGGTCGTACGGCTCGTGCGGCTCGTCACCGATCATGGTGAGCGTGCCGGTGAAGCCCTCCTCCCGGAGCGTCTCGGCGGCCCGCAGCCCCGCCAGGGAGGCGCCCACGACGACGATGTGACCCTCGCGCCGGAGCCGCTCCAGGGAGCCGTCAAGCGCCATCGGAGGCACCCACCCGGTCCGCCGTCCACCTGCCGCCCGCGCCCTCCACGGTGATGGCCCTGACCGGGCACGCCGCCACCGCCCGCAGCACGTCCGCGCGGTGCGCGTCGTCCGGCTGCGCGTCGTACAGCAGCGCCTCCTCACCGTGCATCGCGAACACATCGGGCGCGAGGAAGGCGCACTGGGCATAGCCCTGGCACCGGTTGAGATCAACGACAACCCTCATGACGCCTCCGCTTCACCGCGAGGAACACGGCGAGGAATCACCGCGAGGAACACGGCGAGGAATCACCGCGAGGAACACGGCGAGGAATCACCGCGAGGTGACGGCCACTCCCAGCATCGGAGCGTCCCCGGGACGGCGCACACGCACTGAGCCGAACGGGGGACGGCGAGCTGTCGCGGCGGGGCTGTGAGGGGCCGTGGAGGACGAGGGCGAACGGGCTCAGCGCTCGCGGTGGACCTTGTGCTGGGCGGCCTGGGCGCGGGGACGGATAACCATCATGTCGATGTTCACATGCGAGGGGCGGGTGACCGCCCATTCGACCGTGTCGGCCACGTCATCGGCGGTCAGCGGCTCGGTCACGCCGTCGTAGACGGCCGCGGCCTGGCTCTCGTCGCCGCGGTAGCGGTTCACCGCGAACTCGTCGGTCCTGACCATGCCAGGGGCGATCTCGATCACCCGCACGGGCTCACCGCACAGCTCCAGGCGCAGAGTGGCCGCGATGGCGTGGGAGCCGTGCTTGGCCGCCACGTACCCGCCGCCGCCCTCGTACGCCACATGCCCCGCCGTGGAGGACAGCACGACGATCGTGCCGTCGCCGGAGGTGGTGAGGGCGGGCAGCAGTGCCTGGGTCACCTGGAGCACGCCCACCACATTGACCTCGTACATCGCCCGCCAGTCGGCCGGGTCGGCGGTGGCCACGGTCTCGGCGCCGACCGCGCCGCCCGCGTTGTTCACCAGGACGTCGCAGCGGTCCAGACCGGCGGCGAAGGACTCCACGGCGGCGCGGTCGGTGACGTCCAGGACGTACGCCTCGGCCTCGTGCCCCGCCTTGGTCAGCTCGGCGGCGAGCGCCTCGACGCGCTCCTTACGGCGGGCGGCGAGGACGACGCGGAATCCGGCGGCCGCCAGGCGGCGCGCGGTCGCGGCTCCGATCCCGCTGCTCGCGCCGGTGATGACTGCGGTACGGGTGGTCATCGGCCCTCCAGAGGCGACGTGGCGCAAACGGTGGTGTGTGCGCATGATCCATATGCAGGATATGACGGCCCGATTTACCTCCAACCGGGGGACTGAAGATCGGAATCCGCTAGGGGCTCTCGGGCTCGGGGAAGGGTGCACTGCGTCCGGCGCGGCGCCGGTAGTTGGAGCACCCATGCCCAAGGAGTGAATTCAGGTAATGACCCAGCAGAGCAGATTCCTTCAGCGGTCCCGTCGTTCTTTCCAACGCTGGGGCGTGGCCTCAGCGGGCGCCATCGCGGCGGCGGCCCTGGTCGCCGGCGCTCCGGGAACCGCATGGGCCTCGGCCAGCACCCCCGACCCGCACTCGTCGCAGGGCAACCACTGTCCCCAGGACCGGGCGCACGGCGACAACAAGGAGAACCACGAGAAGGAGAACCACGAGAACGGTCGTCACGACGACAAGAAGCGCGACCACGAGCACGGCCGCTACGAGATGAAGGACCACGAGAACGGTCGTCACGACGACAAGAAGCGCGACCACGAGCACGGCCGCTACGAGATGAAGGACCACGAGAACGGTCGTCACGACGACAAGAAGCGCGACCACGAGCACGGCCGCTACGAGGCGAACAGCCACGAGGACCCCAACGGCGGCCGCCACGACGACCACGCCCGGGACGATGAGGACGGCCGTCACGACGAGGGCGGGCGGTACGAGAAGAAGGAAAGCGACCAGCGCGAGGAGAGCGACCAGCGCGAGGAGCACGGCCAGCGCGAGGACCACGGCCGGTACGACGAGAAGATGGACAGCGGTCGTGAGGAGAGCGGCAGCGAGGAAGACAGCCGCAAGGAGGACGGCCGCAAGGAGGACGACCGCAAGGAGGACGACCGCAAGGAGGACGGCCGCAAGGAAGAGAGCCGTAAGGAGGACGGCCGCAAGGAGGAGCACGGCCAGCGCGAGGACCAGGGCCGTAAGGACCCGACCCGCTACTTCCCCACCGGGAAGTACTGGCCTGGCCTCCAGGGCCGCAGCGCGGCGCGCCCCGAGCAGGCCGCGCAGCCGGAGCAGGCGGCTCAGCCCGAGCAGGCCGCGCAGCCGTACGAGGCCGCCCAGTCCGGTGAGGAGGCCCAGGACCGCGGTGCCGTCCGTCCCGTCGCCGTCCCCGTCCACGAGGACGACCAGGCGCGCCACGGCCAGGAGAACAAGGAGCACCAGGACCAGAAGAAGCAGGACCAGAAGAAGAACGACTCGGTGACGCTCGCCGAGGCGGTCGAGATCGCCGAGTGCGAGGTCGGCGGCCAGGCGGTCAGCGCCGAGCTGGTGGACTGCCCCGAGGACGACCAGGACCACAAGGGCAAGCACGAGGACGGCCGTAAGGACGACCGCAAGGACTCGCGCCACCACGACGACCAGCGCAAGGACAAGCAGCGCAAGGACGAGCACAAGGACCCGCACAAGAAGGAGGTCAAGCAGGTGTGGGTCGTGGAGGTCGAGTGCGACCACACCATCACGACCGTCTTCATCGACCCGGACACCGGCTGCGTCCTCGGCACGGAGCAGGAGCAGGACGACCACCACGGTGACCACGGCAAGCAGGGCAAGGACCACCACGGCGACCATGAGGGCAAGGGCGGCCACGGCCGGCCGATGGTTACCTCCTAGGCACGTACATGATCACAGCGACTCCGGCCAGACAGATCACCGCTCCGAGCACATCGAAGCGGTCGGGCCGGTAGCCGTCGGCGACCATGCCCCAGGCGAGCGATCCGGCGACGAACACGCCGCCGTACGCCGCGAGGATGCGGCCGAACTCCGCGTCCGGCTGGAGCGTGGCCACGAATCCGTAGGCGCCAAGAGCGATGACCCCGGCGCCGATCCACGCCCACCCCCTGTGCTCACGCACGCCCTGCCAGACGAGCCATGCGCCGCCGATCTCCAGGAGCGCGGCGACGGCGAACAGAGCGATGGAACGTGCGATGAGCATGGGGGAAGGGTACGGCCCGCCCATGCACGGCCCCGTAGCGGAGCGGAACGCTACGACCGGCGCCGGCGCCCACCACAGGATCACACCGGGGGATGGGTGCCGTGCGGTTCCGCCTTCGAGTCGACGCCGCCGAGGGCTCTCCGGGCGTCCTCGGCCTCCATCGCAACGAGGGCCGGGCACCGAGGGCCGGGCACCGTGCCCCACAGCCACTACCGCTGGACGGGCTACTTCCTCTGCACCGGCCAGGACTCCGACCACCCGGTCGGCGAGCCCCTGAGTGAAATTCCCTTTGCGGGCATCCGGCCGTGTGCCAGGGTCGGCCGATGACGACGTCGACGACCTCCCGCCGCGCCTTACTCCGCTGGCAGTTCGACCTGACCTGGTCGCTCTTCGAGTACCACCTGGAGCGGTTGGATCCCGAGGACTTCCTGTGGGAGCCTACGGCCCGCTGCTGGACAGTGCGGCAGGGCGCCGATGGGTCATGGCTGCCCGACTGGGCGGAGACCGAGCCCGATCCCGTGCCCGTCCCCACCATCGGATGGCTGAGCTGGCATATCGGCTGGTGGTGGAGCGTGACCATCGACCACGCGGAGGGACGCGGGCCGCGGGAGCGGACCGAGGTCGGCTGGCCCGGCGACGGTAAGGCGGCCATCGAGTGGCTGCGCGGTCTGCGGGCGGAGTGGACGGCCGTACTGGACCGGCTCACCGAGGAGGACCTGGACGCCATCGCGCCGTTTCCCTGGGACCGGGACCCCGAGCACACCATCTCCCACATGGCCGCCTGGGTGAACGCCGAGCTGATGAAGAACGCCACCGAGATCGGCCAACTCCGCCTGCTGCGCGCCGCCTCCGCGTCGTAGGGGCCATGGCCTCAGGGCCACGGCCCCGCGCTCGGAGCCACCGCCCCGCGCTCGGAGCCACCGCCCCGCCTCAGGGCCACCGCCCCGCCTCAGGGCCACAGCCCCCGACTCAGGGCCAGACCAGGCAGTACGGCTGGTGGCCCGCCTCGTGCAGCCGGTGGCTGAAGTCCTGCCACTCGTGGAGCAGTTGATAGACCAAGAAGGCGTCCCGGGGGCCGCCGCGGTCGGGGACCGTGGACCAGATGAAGGCCGCGGCGCCCACCGCCTCCTCGCCGACGCCGCGCAGCGGATCGACGGCGGTCATCGGAAGCTTGACGACGGCGTAGTCCGGGTGGAGAACGACCAGTTCGAGCGGGGGGACCTTGTGCAGCGGGACGCCCTCGATGCCGGTGAGGACCATCGCCGCCACCGTCTCCGGCTTGATCTTCGTGAACATGCCGTGGCCGAGCTCGTCGCCGCCGAGCTCCTCGGGGCGCATGGAGATGGGGACCCTGGCCGCGGTGGCGCCGTCCGGCGCACCGAAGTACTTGTAGGTCACCCCCATGCGGCCCCCGCTTCTGCCTGCCCTGCCCGCCTCGTCCCGCCGATGGCGTCCGGGCCGGGCACGCTCGGGGCCTCGGTCGTCAGTCCCTTCACCCAGTTCGCCACCGCGATGCATATCTCCACCCGACCACTCGCGGCCACTACCGCGCAACCCGATCTCTGTTCACAGAGACCTCCCCCACCATAGAGCTGTGAAACGCCGGGCCGCGGGAGTACGTCCGCCTCTGACAACATGGCGTGCGTGAGCTATCCGTACGCAGCCCCAGTTTCGCAGACGCTTTTCGATCGCGCGGCCGCCGTGACGCCCGGCGGCGTGAACTCTCCAGTGCGGGCGTTCCGCGCCGTGGGAGGTACGCCCCGGTTCATGGTGTCCGGGGACGGTCCGTACCTCACCGACGCCGATGGACGCGAGTACGTGGACCTCGTGTGCTCGTGGGGACCGATGATCCTCGGCCATTCCCACCCCGAGGTCACCGCGGCCGTGCAGGCGGCCGTCGCCCGCGGTACGTCGTTCGGCACGCCGGGGGAGGGCGAGGTCGAGCTCGCCGAGGAGATCGTGGCGCGGGTCGCCCCGGTCGAGCAGGTGCGCCTGGTGTCGTCCGGCACCGAGGCGACGATGTCGGCGATCCGGCTGGCCCGTGGGTTCACCGGGCGGTCGAAGGTGATCAAGTTCGCCGGTTGTTACCACGGGCATGTGGACGCCCTGCTGGCCGCGGCCGGGTCCGGGGTGGCGACCTTCGGGCTGCCGGACACCCCGGGGGTGACGGGAGCGCAGGCGGGGGAGACCGTGGTGCTGCCGTACAACGATCTGGAGGCGGTCCGGGCGGCCTTCGCCGCGCACCCCGGGGAGATCGCCTGTGTGATCACCGAGGCCTCGCCGGGCAACATGGGCGTGGTGCCGCCGCTGCCCGGGTTCAACGCGGGCCTGAAGCAGCTCTGTGCCGACCATGGCGCGCTCTACATCTCCGACGAGGTCATGACCGGCTTCCGGGTCTCCGGGGCCGGATGGTTCGGGCTGGACGGCGTGGAGCCCGACCTGATGACCTTCGGCAAGGTCATGGGCGGCGGCTTCCCGGCCGCGGCCTTCGGCGGGCGCGCCGATGTCATGGAGCGCCTGGCCCCGGCCGGCCCGGTCTACCAGGCGGGCACGCTGTCCGGGAACCCGGTCGCCACGGCCGCGGGCGTAGCCCAGCTGCGGCTGCTGGACGACGCGGCGTACGGGCGGGTCGACGCGGCCTCCGAGCGGCTGCGGGCGATGGTGACGGAGGCGCTCTCCAAGGAGGGCGTGGCGCACCGGGTCCAGGTCGCGGGCAACATGTTCTCGGTCTTCTTCACCGCCGACGAGGTCACCGACTACGAGAGGGCCAAGGCGCAGGAGGCGTTCCGCTTCACCGCCTTCTTCCACTCCATGCTGTCCCAGGGCGTCTACCTCCCGCCGTCCGCCTTCGAGTCGTGGTTCGTCTCCACGACGCACGACGAGAAGGCGCTGGAGCGGGTGGCGGCGGCTCTGCCGGGGGCGGCGCGGGCCGCCGCCGAGGCCACTGAATGATGGATGACATGACACAGAGCGAGAACGACATCACCGTCGTCCATGTGATGCGCCACGGCGAGGTCCACAACCCGGAGGGCGTGCTCTACGGCAGGCTGCCCGGCTATCACCTCTCCGATCTGGGGCGGCAGATGGCCGACCGGGTCGCCGAGCACCTCGCCGACCGTGACATCACTTATGTGGTCGCCTCCCCGCTGGAGCGGGCGCAGGAGACGGCGGCGCCGATCGCCAAGGCGCACGGCCTGGACGTGGCCTCGGACGAGCGGCTGATCGAGGCGGCGAACGTCTTCCAGGGCAAGACCTTCGGTGTCGGCGACGGTGCGCTGCGCAAACCCGGCAACTGGCGCCATCTCACCAACCCGTTCCGCCCGTCCTGGGGTGAGCCCTATGTGGACCAGGTGGTGCGGATGATGGCGGCGCTGGGCCGGGCGCGGGACGCCGCGCGCGGGCACGAGGCGGTGTGCGTCAGCCATCAGCTGCCGATCTGGATCGTGCGCAGCTTCGTGGAGCGGCGGCGGCTGTGGCACGACCCGCGCAGGCGGCAGTGCACGCTGGCCAGCCTCACCAGCTTCACCTTCCGCGGCGACCGGATCGTCTCGGTGGGCTACAGCGAACCGGCCCGTGATCTCGTTCCGCCCCATCTGCGCGCTGGTGCCAAGCCGGTGAAGGGGGCCTCCAAGGGCTACGGCGCCTGATTGGTGCGCCCGGCCACGGCCGGGCCGGGGGTGCGGGCCGCCGTGTGTGCGGCCCGCGATGTGCGGCCCTGCGATGTGTGGCCCGCGATGTGCGTGACGGGCGCATGGCCGTGGGATGACCCTTGGGCCGTGCGGTGTGGCACCTAATGGAGACATTGTGTCCGCCGTGTAATTGACCGCGTTCTTTCGGAACCTCGCTATTCGCCTCGCCATCTCCAGGGTTGTCCGGACACCCCGGGCAATCAGAGCGGCGAGTGCGAATTGAGGACGTTATGCGTGAGGTCAGCCGGAGGGGGATCCTCGGTCTTGGTATGGGAGCGGCGGCGTCACTGGCCGTCGCCGGCTGTTCCTCGGGGTCCGGATCCGGTACGCCGAAGCCCGCGAAGACGACCCAGGCGAAGCCGATCGGTGACGGCTCCACTTCGCACGGTGAGCGGCGTAAGGAGGCCCCGAAGCCGGAGCGGCTGGAACGGGGGCAGAAGCCGCCGCAGTTCGTGGTGTTCTCGTGGGACGGCGCGGGAGAGGTCGGCAACGGTCTCTTCCCGCGGTTCCGCAAGCTGGCCGAGGACCACGGCGCGATCATGACCTTCTTCCTCTCCGGTATCTACTGCCTCCCGGAGTCGAAGAAGTCGCTCTACCGGCCGCCGAACAACCCGGTGGGCGCCTCCGACATCGGCTATCTCACCGACGAGCACATCAAGGCCACGCTGCGGAACGTGCGCGAGGCGTGGCTCGAGGGCCATGAGATCGGCACCCATTTCAATGGCCACTTCTGCTCCGGAAGCGGCTCGGTGGAGAACTGGACGTCCGCGCAGTGGAAGTCCGAGATCGACCAGGCCATGTCCTTCGTCACGGAGTGGCGGACGAATACGCGCTTCACCGATGTGGATCCGCTGCCCTTCGACTACCACAAGGAGCTCATCGGCGGCCGCACTCCGTGTCTGAAGGGCCAGACCAATTTGCTGCCGACCGCCCGGGAACTCGGCTGGCGCTATGACGCGAGTTCGCCCGGCGGACTCCAGGTGTGGCCGTCGAAGAAGCAGGGCATCTGGGACTTCCCGCTGCAGCAGATTCCCTTTCCGGGGCACTCCTTCGAGGTGCTCTCGATGGATTACAACATCCTGGCGAACCAGTCGAAGAATTCCACCAATGCCCCGCCCGCGAACTACCCGGGCTGGCGCAAGCAGGCCGCCGAGGCGTACATAGCCGGTTTCAAGCGGGCCTATGAGACCAATCGCGCCCCGTTCTTCATCGGAAACCACTTCGAGGAGTGGAACGGCGGCATCTATATGGACGCCGTCGAGGAAGCGCTCAAGCACATGGCCGACGAGAAGCACAAGGACGTCCGGCTGGTCTCCTTCAAGCAGCTCACCGACTGGCTGGACGCACAGGACCCCGCGGTCCTGGCCGAGCTGAGCGGGCTCGGCGTGGGCCAGGCGTGGAGCGCGAACGGCGGCTGACGGCACCGGCGGGCCGTCAGGTCCGCCGGGGTGCTCCGGGCCCCGGCGAGGGTGCCCGGAGGGGGGTGGCGAAGATCCCCAAAAGGGCCATGCGAAACTTTTCACATGAGTGCCTGCCGTGCCCCTCGGGGCCTCGCGACCCGTCGTCGCACAACCGTGCTGGCCATCGGGGCCACGGTTGCCGCGCTGTCCCTGACCGCCTGCGGCGGGGGTGGCACCTCGGGCGGCTCCGCCGACACCAAGTTCGTTCAGGGCAAGGGCGGCGTGGACACCGTCGCCAAGGAGAACCGTAAGGACGCGCCCCAGCTCTCGGGCAAGACCCTGGAGGGCAAGCCGCTGGACGTGGCGGACTACAAGGGCAAGATCGTGGTCCTGAACGTCTGGGGCTCCTGGTGCGCCCCCTGCCGGGCCGAGGCGTCGAACCTCGCCAAGGTGGCCAAGGACACCAAGGCCAAGGGTGTGCAGTTCATCGGGATCAACACCCGTGACTCCAACCGCGCCCCCGCGCTCAGGTTCGAGAAGGAATACGGCGTCGACTACCCGAGTTTGTACGACCCGATCGGGAAGCTCATGCTGCGCTTCCCCAAGGGCAGCCTCAATCCGCAGGCCATCCCCTCGACGATCGTGCTGGACCGGGAGGGCAGGATCGCGGCCCGCGCTCTGACGCCGCTCAGCGAGGAGCGCCTGCGCACGATGGTCACCCCGCTGATCGCGGAGAAGTGACCTTTCGTGAACACGCTGGCCGCCGCGACCGATCCCAACCAGACCGTCCTGACCGGGGCGCTGCTGCTGGCGCTTCCGGTCGCCCTGCTGGGCGGACTGGTCTCCTTCTTCTCCCCCTGTGTGCTGCCTCTGGTGCCCGGCTATATGTCGTACGTCACAGGGGTCACAGGCACGGATCTGGCTGAGGCGAAGCGCGGCCGGATGGTCGCGGGTGCCTCGCTCTTCGTGCTCGGCTTCACCGCGGTCTTCGTCTCCGGCGGCGCGCTCTTCGGCAACTTCGGCTGGACGCTCCAGGAGCACAAGGAGACCATCTCCAAGGTCCTCGGGGTCGTCACGATCGTGATGGGCCTCGCCTTCATGGGGGTGCTGGGGGGCTTCGGACAGCGGGAGTTCCGCTTCCACATCAAGCCCACGCTGGGGCTCGCGGGGGCGCCGGTGCTGGGCGCCCTGTTCGGCGTCGGCTGGACGCCGTGCCTGGGGCCGACGCTCACCGCCGTCAACGCCCTGGCGTTCAATGAGGCGAGTGCGGGGCGCGGGGCCCTGCTCACCGCCGCGTACTGCGTGGGGCTCGGGCTGCCGTTCGTGGTGGTCGCCGTGGCCTACCGGCGGGCGCTGGGTGCCTTCGGCTGGGTCAAGCGGCACTACGTCTGGGTGATGCGAGCCGGGGGCGGCATGCTCGTCGCCCTGGGGGTGCTGCTGCTCACAGGTGTCTGGGACACCATGATGGGCTCCATGCAGACCTGGGCTCAGGGCTTCAACGTTGGGATCTGATCGATGTCCACCACCGATACCGACACCGCGGCCGGCAAGGAGGCCGACGCGCCGCCCGAGGGTGGCGCGACCGCCGAGGAGCGCGAGCTCGGCGCCGCGGAGTCGCAGCTGTCCACCGCCCCGGCCGAGGAGATCAACGTCCCCTCGCTGGGGCCGCTCGGCTGGGCCCGGTGGTTCTGGCGGCAGCTGACCTCGATGCGGGTGGCGCTGCTGCTGCTCCTGCTGCTCACCCTCGCCACGATCCCCGGTTCCCTGGTCCCGCAGACCAGCATCGACCAGCTCAAGGTGCAGGACTTCCAGAAGCGGCACTCGACGCTCACCCCGATCTACGAGAAGCTGCAGCTGTTCCACGTCTACAGCTCGGTGTGGTTCTCGGCGATCTACCTCCTGCTGTTCATCTCGCTCATCGGCTGTATCGTGCCGCGCACCTGGCAGTTCATCGGCCAGCTGCGCGGCCGCCCGCCGGCCGCGCCCCGTCGGCTGACCCGGCTTCCCGCGTACACCACCTGGCGCAGTGAGGCCGAGCCGGAGCAGGTGCTGGCGGCCGCCCGGAAGATCATGAAGGGGCGCCGCTTCCGCATCGAGGCCTCGGGTGACTCGGTGGCCGCGGAGAAGGGCTATCTGCGCGAGGTGGGCAATCTGCTCTTCCACAGCGCGCTGATCGTGCTGCTGGTGTCCTTCGCCGCCGGGCAGCTGTGGAAGACCGAGGGCAGCAGCCTGATCACCGAGGGCGGCGGCTTCTCCAACAGTCTCACCCAGTACGACGACATCAAGACGGGGCAGCTGTTCAACAGCGACGATCTCGCCCCCTTCGGCTTCCAGTTGGACCGCTTCACCGCGACCTACGAACGCAGCGGTCCGCAGATGCGCACCCCGCGCACCTTCCGCGCCGATGTGCGCTACTGGGACGGCGCGGACGGCGCCAGCCACAAGACCTCGATCGAGGTGAACGAGCCGCTGGAGATCGCGGGCTACAAGGTCTTCCTGCTGAACCACGGCTACTCGCCGGTCGTCACCATCCGGGACGGCAAGGGCGATGTGGTGCACCAGGGCCCGGTGGTCGGCCTGCCGATCGACGGGGCCAACCTCACCGAGAGCATGGTCATCAAGGTTCCGGACTATCGGGACAAGAACGGCAAGAAGGATCAAATCGGCTTCCAGGGGCAGTTCCTGCCGACCTGGGTGCGCAGCCAGGGCATGTTCTCCGTCTTCCCGGCGCTGGACAATCCGACGCTGGTCCTGACCGCCTACCACGGCAGCCTCGGCGTGGACGGCGGCACTCCGCAGAGCGTGTACCAGCTGGACAAGTCGCGGATGAAGCAGTTCCGGGAGCCCGACGGCAAGACCAAGTTCGCCCGGGCGCTCAAGGTCGGCGACACCATGAAGCTGCCCAACGGCGCCGGAACGCTGTCGTTCGACGGCGTCAAGGAATGGGCCAGCTTCCAGATCTCGCACAAGCCGGGTGACCAGGGCGCCCTCATCGGTGCCGTGGCCGCCCTGGTGGGCCTGGCCGGCTCCCTGTTCATCCAGCGCCGCCGGGTGTGGGTGCGCGCGGTGCCGGGCGACGACGGCACCACTGTGGTCGAGATGGCGGGGCTCGGCCGCAGTGAGTACGCCAAGCTGCCCGAAGAACTCGCCGATCTGGCCGTCCGTCTCCAGACGGACGCACCCCCGGCCCCGGAAGCGGAACCCGACCCGGAGCCCGACCGGAACTCCACCGAGAACTCCGGTAAGGACTCCACCGGGCACTCCAGCAAGGACTCCGCCAAGGAATCCACCGAGGACTCCGCCTCGGAATCCGCATCCGACACCGCAGATCCCGCAGATCCTGCCGAAGGAGCGCGCGCGTGAACCTCGCCGCCGAAGTCAACGAGAACCTGGCTCATTACAGCAACGTGCTGATCTACTCGGCGATGGCGGTCTACACCCTCGCCTTCCTGGCGCATATCGCCGAGTGGGTGTTCGGCAGCCGCAGCGCCGTCGGCCGCACCGCCGCCGCGATCACCACCGAAGCCGAGGCCGCCCAGCGCGCCAAGGTGACCGTGCGGGTCGGCGGGCAGGGCGGCGGCACCGCCGTCCTGGACCGGCCGAAGATCGTCACCCGCTCCGCGGCGGGCAGCCGCGACGTCCCGGACGGGCCGGGCGCCGCGGGCGGCACCGAACAGGGCGATGTGTACGGCCGGATCGCGGTGGGCCTGACCGTACTGGCCTTCCTCTTTCATGCCGCGGGCGTCTTCTTGCGCGCGCTGTCGGTGCAGCGGGCGCCGTGGGGCAACATGTACGAGTTCTCCACGACCTTCGCCATGGTCGCGGTGGCCACATACCTGGTGCTGCTGGCGCTGAAGAAGAATGTGCGCTGGATCGGGCTGCCCCTCGTCACCACGGTCCTCCTCGACCTCGGTCTCGCCGTCTCTGTCTTGTACACCGCGAGCGACCAGTTGGTTCCGGCCCTGCACTCGTACTGGCTGTGGATCCACGTCAGCTGCGCGATCGTCTCCGGCGCCTCGCTCTACATCGGGGCCGTCGCCACGCTGCTCTACCTCTTCCGGGACCGCTACGAGGCCCAGCTGGAGAACCCGGAGGGCAAGCAGTTCGGCCGGTTCGCCAAGTCCGTTCTGGAGCGGGTGCCCTCGGCGGCGTCGCTGGACAAGTTCGCGTACCGGATCAACGCCACGATCTTCCCGCTGTGGACCTTCACGATCATCGCGGGCGCGATCTGGGCCGAGGCCGCCTGGGGCCGCTACTGGGGCTGGGACCCCAAGGAGGTCTGGTCCTTCATCACCTGGGTCGCCTACGCCTGCTACCTGCACGCCCGCGCCACCGCCGGCTGGAAGGGCCGCAAGGCCGCCTACCTGGCGCTGATCGCCTTCGGCTGCTACCTGTTCAACTACTACGGCGTCAACATCTTCATCACCGGCAAGCACTCCTACGCCGGGGTCTGACACCGCGCAACGCGACGGCCGGTTGCCCTGACATGGGTCAGGGCAACCGGCCGTCGCGTTGTCCCGCCGCCTGGCCGCTCTTCAGGACGCGGCCGGCGGGGTGTCCTCCGGACCGGTGCCGGACCCGGAACCGGAACCCGAACCGGAGCCCGGCCCCTCGCCCTTGCGGCGCAGCTCCTCCTCGCGGCGGCGGAGGTCGGCCTCCCAGTCCCTCAGCCGCTCCTCGTCGTTCTCGCGGTCGCCGGGCGTGTCGGCCGGTTCGTCCGCGTCGTCCTTATGGCCCTTGTCGTTATGGCCCTTGTCGTTCAGGGACTTGAGGAACTCGGGGTTGTCGTCCGGCGCGACCCAGCCGCCCCCGCCCCCGCCGCCCGTGCCCCGGACGCCGGGCCGGCCGGCGCCTCCGGGGGCGGCCCGCTTGCGGCCCGCGATCAGCCAGGAGACGGAGCCCACGATGGGGAACAGCAGGACGAGGATCGCCCAGATGGGCTTGGGGATATAGCGGATGTCCTGTTCGTCGGTGGTGATGCAGTCGATGAACGCGTAGATGCTCAGTGCCAGCGGCACCAGGATCATCAGCACCCTTAGCATGAGGCGATTCCCCCTGCGTGTGGTGTTCGGGGCGGTGGCTCGGGCCCCCAGTTACGGGACCAGGGTAGTGCGTACCGGATACTGGGACGCATGGCTTATGACGATCTTCGTTCCTTTCTGCGGGCGCTCGACAGGGAAGGCGACCTCAAGAGGGTCAAGGCCGAGGTCGATCCCTATCTCGAGGTCGGGGAGATCGTCGACAGGGTCAACAAGGCGGGCGGCCCCGCGCTGCTCTTCGAGAACGTCAAGGGTTCGGCGATGCCGCTGGCCATGAATGTCTTCGGCACCGACCGCCGCCTCCTGAAGGCGCTGGGGCTCCGCTCGTACGACGAGATCAGCGAGAAGATCGGCGGGCTGGTCAAACCCGAACTGCCCCAGGGGTTCGTCGGCCTGCGCGAGGCGTTCGGGAAGCTGGGCTCGATGGCCCATGTGCCGCCGCGGAAGGTGAAGGAGGCGCCCGTCCAGGAGGTGGTCCTCACCGGCGAGGACGTCGATCTGGACCAGCTTCCGGCGCTGTTCACCTGGCCCGAGGACGGCGGGTCGTTCTTCAACCTCGGCCTGACCCACACCAAGCACCCGGAGACCGGGGTGCGCAACCTCGGCCTCTACCGCCTGCAGCGCCATGACCGCCGCACCATCGGCATGCACTGGCAGATCCACAAGGACAGCCGCAACCACTACCAAGTGGCCGCCCGGCGCGGGGAGAAGCTCCCGGTGGCGATCGCCTTCGGCGCGCCGCCCGCCGTGACCTACGCCGCGACCGCGCCGCTCCCCGGCGACATCGACGAGTACCTCTTCGCGGGGTTCGTCCAGGGCCGGCGGGTCGAGATGGTGGACTGCGAGACGGTGCCGCTCCAGGTCCCGGCGGCCGCCGAGGTCGTCATCGAGGGCTGGCTGGAGCCCGGGAAGACGCTGCCGGAGGGCCCGTTCGGCGACCACACGGGCTTCTACACGCCCCAGGAGCCGTTCCCGGCCCTGACCATCGACTGTGTGACGATGCGGCGGCGGCCGCTGCTCCAGTCGATCGTGGTGGGCCGGCCGCCGACCGAGGACGGGCCGCTGGGGAGGGCGACCGAGCGGTTCTTCCTTCCGCTGCTCAAGATCATCATCCCGGACATCGTGGACTACCACCTCCCCGAGTCCGGCGGGTTCCACAACTGCGCGATCGTCTCGATCGACAAGAAGTACCCCAAGCACGCGCAGAAGGTGATGCACGCCATCTGGGGCGCCCACATGATGTCGCTCACCAAGCTGATCGTCGTGGTCGACGCCGACTGCGATGTCCACGATCTGCACGAGGTTTCCTGGCGCGCTCTGGGGAACACCGACTACGCCCGCGATCTGACCGTGGTCGAAGGTCCCGTCGACCATCTCGACCACGCCTCGTACCAGCAGTTCTGGGGCGGTAAGGCGGGCATCGACGCCACCGCGAAATGGCCCGAGGAGGGCTATACGCGCGACGGCGGATGGCCGCGCATGGTCATGTCCGATCCGGAGACCGCCGATCGGGTGACAAAGCGATGGAAGGAGTACGGGCTGTGAGCGCCGATTCCGCGACCCCCGATCTCTTCGGCCCCGAACCGGCGCCGCCCGGCCGGGTCCGCGCCTTTCTGCGGCTGGTGATGATCGAGCACTCGGTCTTCGCGCTGCCCTTCGCCTACATCGCCGCGCTGACCGCGATGCATCTGTGGGACGGCACCGTCCACTGGACGCGGCTGCTGCTGATCACGATCGCCATGGTGGGCATGCGGACCTTCGCCATGGCCTGCAACCGGATCATCGACCGCGAGATCGACGCCCGCAATCCGCGCACCGCCGGCCGGGAGCTGGTCACCGGCGCCGTGTCGGTGCGCACCGCGTGGACCGGCGCGCTCATCGCGCTCGCCGTCTTCCTGGGCTCCGCGGCGCTCCTGAACCCGCTCTGCCTGGCGCTGGCGCCGCTCGCGGTGGTGCCGATGGTGGTCTATCCGTACGGGAAGCGGTTCACCGACTATCCGCACGCCATCCTGGGCGTGGCCCAGGCCATCGGCCCGGTCGGCGCCTGGATCGGGGTCACCGGCGAGTGGTCGTGGGACGCGGCCATCCTGGGGCTCGCGATCGGCATCTGGATCGGCGGCTTCGACCTGATCTACGCCTGCCAGGACGTGGCGGCCGACCGGGCGCACGGGGTGCGGTCGGTGCCGGCCCGCTTCGGCATCGCGGGCGCCCTCTACGGGGCGCGCGTCTGCCATGTGGTCACCACGGCCCTGCTGGTCTGGTACGCGCTGGCCACGGACGCCGGGGCGTTCTTCTGGGCCGGGCTGGCGATCGTCGCGGCGGCGTTCGCGTACGAGCACACGATCGTGCGGCCGGGCGATCTGTCCCGGCTGAACCGCGCCTTCTTCACGGTCAACGGCTTCATCGGGATCGCCCTGTTCTGCTGCGCGCTCCTCGACCTGGTGGTGCGGGGCCTCGGCCTGTGAGACCCGCCGGATAGGCTCGGTGACGTGGAGACGCCGCACGAGCCTTACGGGCCGCATGAGCCGTACGGGCCGCACGAAGAAGTGAGCGGGCGCCGTCCCTGGGTCGTCGGTGTGTCCGGCGCGTCAGGGACGCCGTACGCCGCCTCGGTGCTGCGCGCGCTGCTGGCGGCGGGGGAGGCGGTCGACCTGGTGGTCAGCCGGGCGTCACGGCTGACGCTCCTGGACGAGACGGGGATCGGGTTCCGGGACGCCCACTGGCGCGACGATCTGTGCCGCTGGCTGGCGCGCGGCGCGGACGGCACGCCCGACGCCTTCGAGGTGCCCGCCGAGGTGGCGGACGTGACCCACTGGTCGCCCGGGGACCTGGCGGCCGGGCCGTCCTCCGGCTCGTATCCGGTCAAGGGGATGCTGATCGTCCCGGCGAGCACGGCGTGTGTGGCCGGGGTGGCGCTCGGGCTGTCGAAGGATCTGCTCCAGCGGGCCGCGAGTGTCACGCTCAAGGAACGGCGCAAGCTCGTGGTGGCGGTGCGGGAGACACCGCTGAGCGGACAGACGCTGAAGGCTCTGGTGACGCTGGACGAGGCGGGCGCTGTGGTGCTGCCCGCCTCGCCGGCGTTCTACGCGGGGGCGACGCACATCCAGGATCTGGTGGACTTCGTCGCGGGGCGGGTGCTGGACGCGGCAGGGGTGCCGCACAAGCTGTACCGCCGGTGGGAGGGGGAACTCGGTGGGGACCGGGACCGGGGAACGGCCTAGCGGGTCCAGCGCCGCCTGGTGCGCGCGGCGCGGGCCGCGACGACGGCCGCGCGGCGGGCCGCGCGGGAGACGGGCCGGTCGGTGGTACGGGTTGCACGCGAGCGGTTGGCCAGGTCCCGCAGCTCGAGCATGCGCGCCTCAAGGCCCTCGATCGTGTACACGGTGAGTCTCATCTCCTGAGGGATGGTCGATCGCCTAAAAGATTTACAGGACTTGTGGTCCTGATGCCTTAGATTCTACATGTAATCTCGCTCAATCTCTGAATAATGGAAGGCGCTTGTGCTTATGGACGCGGTGGACAGGCAGCTCATCCAGGCCCTGCGGGAGAACGGCCGGGCCTCCTACGCGGAGCTCGGCAGGCTCGTCGGCCTCTCCGGGCCCAGCGTCACGGACCGGATCAACCGCCTGGAGGCCGCCGGGGTGATCACCGGCTATCGCGCGACCGTGGACGCCGCCTCCCTGGGGCTGGGCGTCACCGCGCTGATCGGCATCCAGCTCTCGGACGCCACCGACCACGAGGAGGTGGCCCACCGGATGCGCGAGCTCGCCGAGATCGAGGACTGCTGGTTCATCGCGGGCGACGACTCCTACATGCTCAAGGTGCGCGCATCCGACGTGGACGGCCTGGAGCGGACCATCCGCCGGCTCTCCGGCACCAAGGGCGTCTCCCGCACCCGGACCACGATCGTGCTGTCCACGAAGTGGGAAAACCGGGTCGGCGAGCTTCCCGAGGACATTGAGGCGTAGTCTCGGCCAAGGCTGACATCAGCAGACGTATTGGGAGGCGACCGGGGTGACGGGGACCACACACGACGC
Source organism: Streptomyces endocoffeicus (assembly GCF_016741935.1). Classification (GTDB taxonomy): domain Bacteria; phylum Actinomycetota; class Actinomycetes; order Streptomycetales; family Streptomycetaceae; genus Streptomyces; species Streptomyces endocoffeicus. The sequence continues at coordinate 24,200 of NZ_JAERRG010000005.1, forward strand.
GGGTTTCAAGAGGGAGTTGGAGCAGAAGGTCCGCGCGGGCGAGCGGCTCTCGCGGGAGGACGGCATCGCCCTTTACGAGTCCGACGATCTGGCCTGGCTGGGCGGTCTCGCCCATGAGGTGCGCACCCGTAAGAACGGCGACGTCGTGCACTTCAACGTCAACCGCCACCTCAACATGACGAACGTGTGCACCGCGTCCTGCGCGTACTGCTCCTTCCAGCGCAAGCCCGGCGAGAAGGACGCCTACACGATGCGCATCGAGGAGGCCGTCCGCCTCGCCAAGGCGATGGAGAACGAGAACCTCACCGAGCTCCACATCGTCAACGGCCTGCACCCGACCCTGCCCTGGCGCTACTACCCGCGGTCGCTCAAGGCGCTCAAGGAGGCCCTTCCGCAGGTCTCCCTCAAGGCGTTCACCGCCACCGAGATCCACCACTTCGAGAAGATCTCCGGAATGCCGGCCTCCGAGATCCTCGACGAGCTGATCGACGCCGGACTGGAGTCGCTCACCGGCGGCGGCGCCGAGATCTTCGACTGGGAGATCCGGCAGCACATCGTCGACCACGAGACCCACTGGGAGGACTGGTCGCGCATCCACCGGCTGGCGCACGAGAAGGGGCTCAAGACGCCCTGCACGATGCTCTACGGGCATATCGAGGAGCCCCGCCACCGGGTGGACCACGTGCTGCGCCTGCGTGAGCTCCAGGACGAGACCGGCGGCTTCCAGGTCTTCATCCCGCTGCGCTACCAGCACGACTTCGTGGACATGAAGGACGGCAAGATCCGCAACCGCCTTCAGGCCCGCACCACCATGGCCACCGGCGCGGAGGCCCTGAAGACCTTCGCGGTCTCGCGGCTGCTCTTCGACAACGTGCCGCACGTCAAGGTCTTCTGGGTGATGCACGGCGTGCAGACCGCGCAGCTCGCGCTCAACCACGGCGCGGACGACATGGACGGGTCGGTCGTCGAGTACAAGATCACCCACGACGCCGACGCCTACGGGACGCCCAACAAGCTCACCCGTGACGATCTGCTCGACCTGATCCGGGACGCCGGGTTCCGGCCGGTGGAGCGGAACACCCGCTACGAGGTCATCCGCGAGTTCGAGGGCCCGGACCCGGCCCGCCGCGAGACCCCGCAGCCGATGCGGGTGTGATCCGTACGGCCGGTGTGACCCGTATCGCCCTCCGCCCGGCGGCCGCTGTCTGACGGCCGCCGGGCGGGGCACTCGGGGGCCATGGCCGGTACGAAGAGTCCCGAGGACGCGTACACCGCCGCCCCCTTCGTCCCGGAGGGCGCCGACCTGGGCGCGCTCCGGGAGGCGGCGGCCGGATGCCACGGCTGCCCGCTGCACCGCGACACCACACAGACCGTCTTCGGCGCCGGGGATCCGGACGCCCGGGTCGTGCTCGTCGGCGAGCAGCCGGGCGACCAGGAGGACCGGCAGGGCAAGCCCTTCGTGGGCCCGGCGGGCAAGGTCCTCGGCCGGGCCCTGGACGAGGCCGGGATCAACCCGGACGAGACGTACATCACCAACGCGGTCAAGCACTTCAAGTTCACCCACGTCCCCGAGCGCGGCAAGCGGCGCATCCACAAGCCGCCCAGCCTGCGTGAGCTCTCCGCCTGCGGGCCCTGGCTGGAGGCCGAGCTGGAGCTGATCGAGCCCGAGGTGGTCGTGGCGCTCGGCGCCACGGCGGGGAAGGCGCTGCTGGGCCCGTCGTTCCGGGTGACCGAGCGGCGCGGCACGCGGCTGGCGGGCGACCCGTCGGGACCGGCACGCGGCGCCCTGATCGTCCCCACGATCCATCCCTCCGCGGTGCTGCGGGCCGATGACCGGGAGGCGGCGTACGAGGGGCTGGTGGCCGATCTGAGGGTCGCGGTGGCGGCGCTGGGCTGAGCCCGGCCGCGGCCGCGTACGGGGGTCGGCCGGCGGCTGTCGCGCACGGGGCCGGAGGCGCGGGGCTGTCAGAGCCCATGGGTATCGTCGATCGCATGTCCCTGCGCTTTGAACTCGACCCCGAGACCACCCCTGAGCTGCTCGATTCCGTCTGCACCCTCTGGGCCGACGTCTCGAACGCGGGCGGCGCCGTCGGTTTCGTACCGCCTGTGGCCAAGGACGACATACGCCCGGAGCTGCTCAAGCACCTCGCCGCGATGACGGAGGGCCGGACCCGTCTGCTGATCGGCCGCGGTGCGGACGGCGCCGTGGCCGCCACCGCCTTCTTCACCTTCAACACCCACCGGCTGATGCGCCACTGGTGCTGGCTCTACACCGTGATGGTGCACCCCTCCCACCAGGGCAATGGACTTGGCCGCGCCCTTATGGCGGCCGCCGAGGACGCCGCGCGCGATATGGACGGCATCCAGGGGATACGGCTCACCTGTCGCGGCGGCACCGGGGCGGACCGCTTCTACGAGCGCTGCGGCTACAAGGAGGTCGGGCGGGTGCCCGGCGCGATCAAGGTCGGGGACGACGACTTCCGGGACGACGTCACCATGTGGCTGCCGCTGAATTGATCAGAAACCGGCCGTGGTTCACTGGGAGGACAGCCTTTCCCGGCAGAACCCCCCGGACGAACTCCGGCAGACCAGCCGAACTCCCAGGAGAGAGGACGAGTCGTGTCCTTCACGCCGAGTGCCATGTTCCGCTACACCCTCATGCGCCTGGGAATCTTCGTCGGCTCGTTCCTGGCCATCTGGGGCCTGGTCTCCTTCCGGGTGCTGCCCTCCGGCCTCGGCGACTCCAACCTCTTCTGGGTGGCGCTGCTCGCCCTGGTCGTCTCCGCGCCGCTCAGCTGGGTGACGCTGCGCAAGCAGCGGGACGCCGTGGCCGTCCAGGTCGCCGAGAAGGTGGACCGCGCCAAGGAGCGGCTGGCGGCGAACCAGAGCCAGGAGGACGGCGTCTGACCGGCGCTGGGCTGTAACCCTCCTCACACACCCGCCTCACTCCAGCAACGCCCCCTGTGCCAGCTTCCGTCGGCACAAGGGGCGTTGATGTCTCTTCGCCGCTCGGACGCCTCCAGAAGTCAAAGAATTCCTTTGGGTTCCCCAAAGCGGCGGTGTTAACGTACTTGTCATGAAGACAGCAGCCGCGCCCCACATCGCAGCGAGCGTTCCGCTCGTGGCGCGCCTGCACATCGATCTTTGCCGCTGTCTGTCCGCGGCCTGTCGTCGCCGCTGATCCATCTCGCGCACAGCGGCCGGAGATCCCGTACGGACTCCTGGCTTTCTCCCCCTCTTACCTCCACCGGAGTGTGTCCGTTGTCGTCCGCCCTCAAGGCGTCCCCCCAGGGGTCGTCGTCCTTCCGCCTGCCCAAGGTGCCCTTCTGGGCGCAGATCCTGCTGGGCCTCGTCCTCGGTGTGGTACTCGGCTGGATCGCCCGCAGTGGTGATGTCGGCTGGCTGGTCACCACGCTCGACAAGATCGGCACCATCTTCGTCCAGCTGCTGAAGCTGGCCGTCGCCCCGCTGGTGTTCTTCGCGATCCTGATCTCGATCACCAATCTGCGGAACGTCAACAACGCCGCCCGGCTGGCGACCCGCACCCTGCTGTGGTTCATGGCCACCTCGCTCATCGCCGTCGCCATCGGCCTGGCGATCGGCCTGCTCACCAACCCGGGCGCCGGGACCGACCTGACCCCCAAGGACGGCGCCAAGCCCGACCACGCGGGCTCCTGGCTGGACTTCCTCACCGGCATCGTGCCGACGGACGTCATCACCCCGTTCACCGAGCTGAACGTCCTCCAGATCGTCTTCATCGCCGCCGTCGCGGGCGTCGCCGCCCTCCAGCTCGGCGAGAAGGCCCAGCCGATCCTCACCCTGAGCCAGTCGGTGCTCGAACTGCTCCAGAAGGCCCTGTGGTGGGTCATCCGCCTCGCCCCGCTGGGCACCCTGGGCCTCATCGGCACCGCCATCGCCGACTACGGCTGGAACCTGATCGGCAAGTACGCGACCTTCACCGCCGACATCTACATCGGCTGCGCGCTGGTGATGTTCGGCGTCTACCCGCTGCTGCTCGCGACGGTCGCCAAGGTCAACCCCCTGAACTTCTTCAAGGGCGCCTGGCCCGCCATCCAGCTCGCCTTCGTCTCCCGCTCCTCGGTCGGCACCATGCCGCTGACCCAGAAGGTCACCGAGCGGCTGGGCGTCCCCAAGGAGTACGCCTCCTTCGCGGTGCCCTTCGGCTCGACGACGAAGATGGACGGCTGCGCCTCGATCTACCCGGCGATCGCCGCGATCTTCATCGCCCAGATCTTCGACGTGAACCTCGGCGTCGGCGACTACCTCCTGATCGCCTTCGTCTCGGTGATCGGCTCCGCCGCCACCGCCGGCCTTACGGGCGCCACGGTCATGCTGACGCTGACCCTCTCCACCCTGGGGCTCCCCCTCGAGGGCGTCGGCCTGCTGATGGCCATCGACCCGGTCCTGGACATGATGAGGACCGCCACCAACGTGGCCGGGCAGTCGCTGATACCGGTGATCGTCTCGGCCCGCGAGAAGATCCTCGACCACGAGGCCTACGCCCACGCCAGCGCCTCCCCGCTGGACGACCGCGACGAGCCGGAACCCCAGCTGGCCGCCGCGTAACACCTGCCGAGCGACAGCACGGTGCCCCCGGAATCCGCCGAGAGGTCCGGGGGCACCGTGCTGTTCACTCGCCCGCCGTGGCCTCCAGGCCCACGATGGCCACCACCAGCAACAGCAGGAAGAAGATCCGGGCCGGGGTGACCGGTTCGTGGAAGAGGAGCATGCCCAGCAGGGCGGTGCCGACCGCGCCGATGCCGACCCAGACGCCGTAGGCCGTGCCGATGGGCAGGCTCTTCACCGCCACGCTCAGCAGCCCCATGCTCACGATCAGACCGGCGACGGTGAACACAGTGGGCCACAGCCGGGTGAAGCCGTCGCTCAGCTTCATGCCGATCGACCAGCAGATCTCGAACAGCCCGGCCGTGAGCAGCAGGACCCATGCCATGACGGCACCTCCGTGAAGTCTCTCGATTACGGGGGTGCGTCGTCTTTGCGGGTCCCGGTACGGCGCGTCTCGTCGGGTTCCTCCCGACCGTAGCAAACCTCCCGCGTCAGACGAGGCGGGCGGTGAGCAGGGGGAGGGCGCGGGTGAGTTCGCGTTCCCAGTAGGGCCAGGTGTGGGTGCCGGGGCCGTAGAGGTGGGCGGTGACGGCCAGGCCGTGGGCGTCGGCGCGGCGTACATAGCGCTGGGCCATCTCGCCGAGGCCGCGCTCCAGGGCGTCCTCGGGGCGGCCCGGCGGGTCGAGTGGGCCGGGGGTGCCGTTGCCGCAGGCGACGTAGAGCGGGTAGCCGCGGGGGAGCCGGGGGATGAGGGCGTACGGGTTGTGGGCGTCCCAGAGCGCGGACTGGGCGGCGGGGTCTCCCCACAGGGCCGTCGGGTCGGCGCCCTGGCCCGTAAGGATGTTCTGAATGCCCGTGGGGTCCAGGGTGGTGTGGATGACCCCGCTGAAGGAGGCCGCCGCGCGGAAGAGGCGGGGGTGGCGGGCGGCGTAGGAGAGGGCACCGAAGCCGCCCATGGACAGACCGGCGATCGCCCGGCGGCCGTTGGCCCGCAGGGCGCGCTCCAGCAGGGGCCGCAGCTCGGCCAGGTGGAAGGTCTCCCAGGCGGGCGGGCCGTAGTGACCGCCGTTCCACCAGTTGGAATAGAAGCCGGCGGGACCGCCCTCGGGGGAGACGATCAGGGCCGGGGTGGCGGCGGTGATGCCCTCGACATCGGTGTTGCGGGTCCAGGCCTCCCAGCCGGGGCCCGGGTCGCAGCAGCCGTGGAGCAGGTAGAGCACGGGCCAGCGGTGGTGGGGTCGGCGGTCGTAGCCGGTGGGGAGGAGGACGCGGGCGTGGCCCTCGCGGCCCAGGGCGGGGGAGTCGATCGTCAGGTCCAGGACGCGCTCGTCGACGCGCTCCGCGGCGACGAGGCGTGCGCGGGCGGGCCCTCCGCGTCCGGCAGGGGCTTGTGGGGAGCGGGCCTTCGAGGAGCCGGGCTCCGGGGAACGGGCTTCCGCGCGGGCGGGGAGGAGCGGTGCGGCGGCCAGCGCGGTCAGCGCGGCGAGCGTGCGACGGCGGTTCGGCATCGTTCGTTCTCCTTCGCGGCACTGCGTTACGGAGCTGAACGGGGCACGGTGCGTGGTCAGTTGAAACTTTGATGTCGTCGGGCTGCCGTGGCAAGAGCGCTGACAGCGGTCCCACGTAGGCTTGTCTGCGGTATGTGTGCGGGGGCACGATCGAAGGGGGCGGCCTGCGTGGGCGGGGCGACGGGGAGCAAGCGCGTGCCACGGGCGGTGCGGGAGCAGCAGATGCTGGACGCGGGGGTGCGGGCCTTCGCGCGCAGCGGCTATCAGAACGCCTCGATGGACGACATCGCCGAGTTGGCCGGGGTCTCCAAACCGCTGGTCTATCTCTATCTCAACTCCAAGGACGAGCTGTTCACGGCGTGCATACGGCGGGAGGCCGCGGCGCTGGTGACCGCGATCCGGGCCGCCGTGGAGCGGGACGCGCCCGCCGACCGGCAGTTGTGGAGCGGGCTGAGCGGCTTCTTCGCGCACACGGCCGAACATCCCGACGGCTGGACGCTGTTGCATGTGCAGGCCCGTACGCAGGGGCGGTCCTTCGCCCGTGAAGTGGTCGCGATGCGGGCGGAGATCGTTGAGTTCGTGACGCAGCTGATAGGCGCGGCGGCGCGGGAGCGGGCACGCGGAGGGGCGCGCGCCCGGACCCTCGCGGGCACCGAGGTGTCCGGGCTCGCGCTCGCGCTGGTGGGCGCGGCCGAGTCGCTCGCGGACTGGACGGCGGACGGGCGAGCGGGTGGGCCGTCGGCCAAGGAGGCCGCGGCCACCCTGATGAACTTCGCCTGGGCCGGGCTGGGGAATCTGCTCCAGGGGCAGGGGTGGTCGCCCGAGCGGGTCGGCTGACGAGCAGGGCGACGTCGTACGGCGTCAGCCGGGCCTCACGTGGCGCGCGTCAGCCGGGCCTCACGCGGCGCAGTTGCCCCGCGTCGGCTCGTCCGCAAGCCGTCCGGCCATCCACTCCAGGGCCGCCGGTATCCCGGTGATCGCCGTGGTGACATGGTCCAGCGGATAGTCCGTCCACTCCACCGGCACGCCCCGGGCGCACCAGCGGTCGCGCAGCGCCGCGCCGACCCGGTACGGGATCAGCTCGTCCACCACGCCCTGGTAGAGGTAGACGGGGTGATCGGGGGAGCGGGTGCCCAAGAAGGAGCCGCGCAGCGCGAGTTGCCAGGCCGGACTGGCCAATGGGTCCCTTACGGTCACCTCGGACCTGTGCTGGAAGAGCCCGCCGATGGTGCTGAGCGCCAGGCAGTTCCGCTTCATGAAGTCCACATAGCCGCGGCCCCGGTCGTTGAGGTACGAGTCGAGCCGCAGCGCGGGGAAGGCCGCGTCCTGTCCGGTGAGCGCCATAAGGGCGAGCCCGGCGCCCGGTCCGCCGTCGTTGTACTCCAGCGTCGTGGCGAGGTCGGCGGGCACGCCTCCGGCGACCGTGCCCTTCAGCCGCAGCTCGGGGGCGTACGAGGCATGCAGTTCGGCGGCCCAGCCGGCCGCCTGGCCGCCCTGGGAGTAGCCCATGATGCCCACGGGCGCGTCCGGTGAGAGCCCGGCCTCCGGAAGCCGCTGGGCGGCGCGCGCCGCGTCCAGGACGGCATGGCCCTCGGACCGCCCGGCCGTATAGGTGTGGTCGTCCGGGGTGCCCAGGCCCTCGTAGTCGCTGACGGCCACGGCCCAGCCGCGGCGCAGCGCGAGGTCGATCAGCTGGGCCTCGCTCGAGGTGCCGCGCGGGAACCGGCCGGACATCGCGCAGTCGTCGGCGAGGCCCACGGCGCCGATGCCCCAGGTGAGGAGAGGCCGGGAGCCCTGCTTGCCGTCGTCGGGGACGAGGACCGTGCCGGAGACGACGTCGGGGCGGCCGGTGGCGGTGGTGGAGCGGTAGGTGATGTGCCATGCCTTGGTGGCGGTCGGCACTCCGGGCTGGGTGCGGAAGGCGGTGGGGGAGGAGGTGACGATGTCGCCGGGTCTGCCGGTGCCGGAGGCCGGGGCGCCCGATGCGGCGGCGGCCGGGGCGGCGGGCAGTGCCGAGGTCAGGGCGAGGGCGGCGAGGCCGGCGAGCACGGTGGTGCGGATGCGCATACGGCTCTCCCAACGGTGCGGGCGGTGCGCCTTGGCGATGCTGAATCGCTCTGCGAGGACCGTAGGGACGAGCGGGGCGTCTGTGGCTGACCGCGGCGCTCAGATGTGCTGACTCCACGTCTCATGTCGGTATGCGCCCGGTGTTGTCCCGGTCCAGCGCCGGAACGCCCGGTGGAACGCCGTGTCCTCGGAGAAGCCCAGCCGTAAGGCCAGATCGGCGATGGGCTCGACCCCCTCGGCCAGGCTGCTGACCGCCTCGTCACGCCGCACGGTGTCCTTCAGCTCCTGGAAGGACGTGCCCTCCTCGCGCAGCCGCCGCCGCAGCGTCGCCGGGCTGACCGCCAGCCGGGCGGCGACCTCGGGCAACTCCGGGAGCCGCGCGGTGTGCCGGGCACGTGGCGCGTCGGCCGGGCCGCCGCGCGTCCGCAGCGCGCCGGTGAGCGCGTGCCGCACCTGCTCGGCGACGGTCGTCCCGTAGTCGCGGCGGCTGAGCAGCCCGGCGGGCGCGTGCCGCAGCAGCGTCTGGAGCGTGGACTCGTCCTGGACGACGGGGGCGGTCAGCCAGCGGCGGTCGAAACCGGCCGCGGTGCGCGGTGCCCCGAAGCGGGGCGGGCAGCCGAAGAGCGGCTCGTAGTCCTCGGCGTACGGGGGCGGGGGGTACGCGAACTGGGCCCACAGCAGCGGGATCCGGCGCCCGATCAGCCAGCCCGCGACCCGGTGCCAGATGAGCATGAGCCATTCGGCGACGATATGGCTCTCGGCCGCCGTAAGGGCGTCCTCATGCGGTCCCAGCCCGCCGCGCAGGGCGAACACCGCCTCCGGGCCCCGGCCCGCGCCGTGCTCCAGGGCCAGATTGGGGCCGCCGGGGAAGAGCCGGTAGAAGCGGGCGCCGCGTTCCACCGCCGTGCCGAGGTCGGGGCAGCCCAGTGAGGCGTAGCACATCATCGCGAAGGTGCCGGGCCGGCTGCGGATGGTCCCCAGCCCCAGGAACTCGTCCTCCGTGGCCCGGTGCAGGGCGCGCACCAGCCGGGCGAACTGCTCGGGGGAGACGCGGGCGCGGTCGTCGGTCAGCAGCAGCGGGGGTATCCGGGCCCGCTGCAGCAGCGGGACGGTATCGAGGCCGAGCCGCTGCGCACCGCGCAGCGCGGCCCGCACATGGTGCACCGTCACCGTCCGCCGCCCGTGCCCCATGGTCAAAACCGTAGCCCGAGCGGGCACGCCGCGTCAGCGGTGCGTCGCGGGCCCCCTACACGCCGTGAGCGCCGTAAGGACGACATGAGCGCTTCAGGGACGGCGTGAGCGTCTTGGGACAGTGGCGGCGTGAGTGCCTTGAGACAGCGGCGGCGTGAGTGCCTTGAGACAGGGGCGGCGTGAGCGTCTTGAGAAGGGCGTGCGGCCTACGGGCTATCCTCGACGGGCCCGGACGGACGTGTGAGAGCGGGGAACGACATGGCCACGACCCGACGGCCCGCGACGGCCGAATGGCTCGGTCTCGAGCCCCATCCCGAGGGCGGCTGGTACCGGGAGACCTGGCGCAGCGATGTCACGGTGCGGCCACCGGGGTACGACGGCGAGCGCGCGACCGCCACGGCGATCTACTTCCTGCTGACTCCCGGTGAGGAGTCCCGCTGGCATGTGGTGCGCTCGGTCGAGTTGTGGCTGTGGCACAGCGGCGGCCCGCTGCGGCTCCGGCTCGGCGGTACGGGCGACACCCCGGAGGCGGCCCCGACGGAGGTGCTCCTGGGCCCCGATGTCGCCTCCGGCCAGCGCCCTCAGATCGTCATCCCGCCGGGCGTCTGGCAGGCGGCCCGTCCGGAGACGGACGAGGAGGTCCTGGTGAGTTGTGTGGTCTCGCCGGGATTCGACTTCGCCGACTTCCGGCTGCTGGAGGACTGACCGTCCATCCCCGGAACGGGCCCCAAAAGGCACAAAAGGCAGGAGCCCCGCCTCCCCGCCAGGCGGGGAGCAGGGCTCCTTGGGTGGTGCTGCTTGATCAGACGGCGCTGACGTTCTCCGCCTGCGGACCCTTCGGGCCCTGAGTGACGTCGAAGGTCACGGCCTGGTTCTCCTCAAGAGAACGGAAGCCGGTCGCGTTGATCGCGGAGTAGTGAACGAAGACATCGGGGCCGCCGCCGTCTTGGGCGATGAAGCCGAAGCCCTTCTCGGCGTTGAACCACTTGACGGTTCCGGTAGCCATAAGCCCTCCTTGGGCCAAAGGGTTGCCCTGCTCCAGAACCTGCAAGAAGTCTGAAAACTACAAAAGCCTGCGGTTACATGCTCCGCAGGCTCTGTACTGCAAGGAAACCAAACTGCAACTTGCGGCGAGCCTAGCACGCTCCGTGTGCGCGAGGAAAGAGCCGAAGATCACGAAAACGAGGGGTTTCCCGGGCCTCTGAGGTGGATAAGATCGCAGGTCGAGCGCTTACGCGCCAGTCAGCACAAGGCCGGCGGAGCACCCCGCCGCCATTACCCGGGGCGAGCGGGGCTAGCCTCCGAGACGTGGACAATTCACCGAGTTCCCCCTCGCGGAGTACACAGGACGCCTCGGAAAGCCTCAGACCGCCCGGCGGCCATCGGCTGAGTCGGCCAAAAGTGGGGCACATCCAGTACCTCAATTGCATGCCGTTGTACTGGGGCCTCGCCAGGACCGGATCCCTCCTGGATTTCGACCTCACCAAGGCATCTCCCGACGCCCTGAACGACCTGCTGGTCCGCGGCGATCTCGACATCGGCCCGATCAGCCTGGTGGAGTATCTGCGCAATGCCGACGATCTCGTCGCGCTCCCGGACATCGCGGTGGGCTGTGACGGGCCCGTCATGTCCTGCGTGATCGTCTCGCAGCTGCCGCTGGAGCAGCTGAACGGGGCGCGCGTCGCACTCGGTTCCGCCTCGCGCACCTCCGTACGCCTGGCCCAACTGCTGCTCGCCGAGCGGTACGGACTCGCCCCCGACTACTACACCTGCCCGCCCGACCTCAGCCTGATGATGCAGGAGGCCGAGGCGGCGGTGCTGATCGGCGATGCCGCGCTGCGGGCCAATCTCCATGACGCGCCCCGGCTGGGACTGCGGGTCCACGATCTGGGCCAGATGTGGAAGGAGTGGACCGGACTCCCCTTCGTCTTCGCGGTGTGGGCCGCCCGCCGCGAGTATCTGGAGCGGGAGCCGGAGATCGTCCGGCAGGTCCACGAGGCGTTCCTGTCCTCGCGGAACCTCTCCCTGGAGGAGGTCGGCAAGGTCGCCGAGCAGGCGGCGCGCTGGGAGCAGCTCGAGGCGTCGGTGCTGGAGCGCTACTTCACCACCCTCGACTTCAGCCTCGGCCAGGCGCAGTTGGAGGGCATCGCGGAGTTCGCCCGCCGTACGGGGCCGACGACCGGATACCCCGCGGACGTCCGGGTCGAGCTGCTGAGCTGACCTTCCCGACCGCACGACCTGCGGTGGATGGCCGTAACACCCCCTAAGCTGGACCGGCGCACGCAGGGGGAGGCAACGCGATGGATCCGCTGGGAGCGGACGATCCGCAGGTCATCGGCGCCTATCGGCTGCTCGGTCGGCTCGGTTCGGGCGGTATGGGCCGGGTTTTTGTGGGCCGCAGCGCGGGCGGGCGCACGGTCGCGGTGAAGGTCGTGCACGCCCATTACGCGCTGGACGAGGAGTTCCGCGCCCGTTTCCGGCGCGAGGTCGACGCCGCGCGCCGGGTCGGCGGTGCCTTCACCGCGCCGGTCCTGGACGCCGACCCGGAAGCACGCATTCCGTGGGTGGCCACCGGCTATGTGGCGGGCCCTCCGCTCAACCAGGCCGTGTCCGACGAGGGGCCGCTGCCCGAGTCGTCGGTGCGGGCGCTGGGCGCGGGGCTCGCCGAGGCGCTGGCCGCGGTGCACGCCCTCGGCCTGGTCCACCGTGACGTCAAGCCGTCCAATGTGCTGCTCGCGCTCGACGGTCCGCGGCTGATCGACTTCGGCATCGCCCGGGCCACCGAGGGCACGGTGTCGCTGACCTCGACCGGCGCCTCCATCGGCTCGCCCGGCTATATGGCGCCCGAGCAGATCCTGGGCGAGAACGTCGAGGGCGCGGCCGATGTCTTCTCGCTCGGCGCGGTGCTGGCGTACGCGGCGACCGGTGAACCGCCGTTCCCGGGCGACACCTCGGCCGCGCTGCTGTACAAGGTGGTGCACGACGAGCCCCGGTTCGGCCGCGAACTGACCGGGGAGCTGCGCGATCTGGTCGCCGCGTGCCTCGCCAAGAACCCGGCCGACCGCCCCACCCCCGAGCAGATCGTGCGGCGCCTCGCCCCGGAGGACGGCGCCTCGGGGCTGGCGCGGCCGGGCTGGCTGCCGGGGGCGCTGGTCGAGCGGGTGAGCCGGCAGGTGGTGGAGCTGCTCGACCTGGAGGCGGAGGCCGTGGCCCCGCCGTCCGCGCCCGAGCCGTCCGATGCCCGGCCGTCCGCCGCCGGGCCGTCCATCACGGCATCGCCCGCCGCCGGGCCGTCCGTCGTGGAGTCGCCCGCCGCCGGGCGCTCCGACGCCGCACCGTCCGCCGAGGACCGCCCGACCCCGCCGCCCACCCCGGCCCTGGGCCCGGCCCCGGCGGCGCCCGTGCTGGGCGCCTTCGGCCCGCCCGACCCGTCGTACGTCGGCGGGCCGCGGGGGAAGGACCAGTCCGCCGCCCATCCGCTCCCCGCCCCGCCGTCGTCGAGGCCGGGCGGCGGCCGCAGTGTCTCGCTCTCCGCCGCCGTCGGCGGTAAGAAGCGCCCCAAGGCGCTGAGCTGCACGCTGGTGCTGTCCGTCGCGGGCGCGCTGGCCGCCGCGACGACCGCCGCCGTGCTCTTCCGGGTGCTCCCCGGCGGCTCCGACGACAGTGCCGACCAGAACGCCGGCAGCAATCCCCGTCCGTCCGCCACGGAACAGGAGCCGGGAGCCGGGGACACCGGCTCCGAAAAGGGCGATGTGCCCAAGAAGTTCATCGGCACCTGGCAGGGCGATCTGACCTCCGACTCGGGCATCCCGGTGGGCACCCTGACCATCACCTTCCGGCAGGGGCGCACCGGGCAGGACGTCGCCAGTGGCCGGGTCAAGCTGTCGGTGCTGCGCTGCGACAGCACCTGGAAGCTGGTCTCGGCGGCCCCGAAACAACTCCACCTCGACGCGCGCCTCAAGGGCTCCGAGCCCCAGCAGGGGTGCAGCGACGCCTCGACGGACGAGCAGTTCATCCTGACCTCCGACGGGACGATCAGCTACAAGGCGAAGGACAAACAGGCGGGTGATCCGACGGGCACCCTCCGCAAGCTCAAATGAGCGCGGAGCGACGGGTGCGGCGGGTACAGAGCGACGGGTGCCGCGGGTAACAGGGGTTACAGGTGTGCCTGACACGTACTCGTACGGGCGTACAGGCCCTGGCGTAGGCTGGGTCGGTCCACCCATAAACCACCGAAAGGTACGCCCCGGTGACCGCAAACGCAGAGGTGCAGGCACTCCTCGACCGCGCCGCCGACGGGGGTCGGATCACCCCGCAAGAGGCGCTCGACCTTTACCGCTCGGCTCCGCTGCACGCACTGGGGGCCGCGGCCGACGCGGTCCGGCGCCGTCGCTACGCGGGCACCGAGCACATCGCGACGTACATCATCGAACGGAACATCAACTACACCAACGTCTGCGTGACGGCGTGCAAGTTCTGCGCCTTCTACGCCCCTCCGAAGGACACCGCGAAGGGCTGGACCCGCGACCTCGACGACATCCTGCGCCGCTGCGCGGAGACCGTCGAGCTGGGCGGCACGCAGATCATGTTCCAGGGCGGCCACCACCCGGACTACGGGGTGGAGTACTACGAGAAGCACTTCTCGGCGATCAAGCAGGCGTTCCCGCAGCTGGTGATCCACTCGCTGGGGGCGTCCGAGGTCGACCACATGGCGCGGATCTCGGGCGTCTCGGCCGAGGAGGCCATCCGCCGCATCCACGCGGCCGGTCTCGACTCCTTCGCGGGCGCGGGCGCCGAGCTGCTGCCCGAGCGGCCGCGCAAGGCGATCGCGCCGCTGAAGGAGTCCGGTGAGCGCTGGCTGGAGATCATGGAGATCGCCCACAACCTCGGTGTGGAGTCCACCTCCACCATGCTGATGGGCACCGGCGAGACCAACGCCGAGCGGATCGAGCACATCCGCATGATCCGCGACGTACAGGACCGGACGGGCGGCTTCCGCGCCTTCATCCCGTACACCTACCAGCCCGAGAACAACCATCTGAAGGGCCAGACGCAGGCCACCGTCTTCGAGTACCTGCGGATGATCGCCATCGCCAGGCTCTTCCTCGACAACGTGGCGCACATCCAGGGCTCCTGGCTGACCGTCGGCAAGGAGGCCGGCCAGCTGGCCCTGCACTACGGGGCGGACGACCTCGGCTCGGTGATGCTGGAGGAGAACGTGGTCTCCTCGGCGGGCGCCCGCCACCGGTCCAACCGGATGGAGCTGCTCCACCTCATCCGCGCCGCCGGACGGATCCCCGCGCAGCGCGCCACGACGTACGAGCACCTGGTGGTGCACGACGACCCGGCGAACGACCCGGTCGACGACCACGTCGTCTCGCACCTGTCCTCGACGGCGATCGAGGGTGGCACCGCCCACCCCGAGCTGACGGTGATCCAGGCGTCCTGATGCTCACGCTCCACGCGGCGCCCGTCGTCCGGGTCACCCCCGGCGACGCGGCGCCGCTGCACGACGCCGCCGTCGCGGTCGACGGCGACCGCATCGCGGCCATCGGCCCCCTGGCGGAGCTGCGCGAGACCTATCCGCGGGCCCGGGTGCGGGAGTGGCCCGGGGAGCTCGGCCCGGCCCTGGTCCACGAGGGCCCGGTGCCGGACGCGCCCAGCCCGCGGGAGCGGATCCACGCCCTGCTGCGGCGGGGCGCGACCGCCGTCCTCGCCCACCACCTCGGCGACGCCGAGCTGCGCGCGGCCGCCCACCGGGGCGGCATCGCCGTCCTGGACCGGCCGCGCCCGCCCGCCCTCGCCCCGGCGGGCCGCGCCGACCTGGCCGTCTTCGACGCGGACGGCGCCTGCCTGGCCACCGTGGTGGCGGGGCGGCTGGTGCACCGGCGCCGCTGAGGCACGCCGGGCCCCGGGCGGGAGCGCGGGGCCCGCGAGGTGAACAATGGGGGCGTGAGCCGAGCATCCCTGGACAAGCAGCCGCACGAAGTCGCCGCCATGTTCGACGACGTGGCGGCCAAATACGACCTCACCAACGATGTGCTGTCGCTCGGGCAGGCCCGGCTGTGGCGCAAGGCCGTCGCCCGGGCCGTGGCCGCGCGCCCCGGTGAGCGGGTGCTGGACCTCGCAGCCGGTACGGGGACCTCGTCGCTGCCGTTCCGGGAGGCGGGCGCGTATGTGGTGCCGTGCGACTTCTCGCTCGGGATGCTGCGCGAGGGCAAGAAGCGCCATCCCGGGCTGCCGCTGACGGCGGGCGACGCGACCCGGCTGCCCTTCGCGGACGGGGTCTTCGACGCCGTCACCATCTCCTTCGGGCTGCGGAACGTCCAGGACACGCGGGGGGCGCTGGGCGAGATGCTGCGGGTGACCCGGTCCGGCGGACGGGTCGTCATCTGCGAGTTCAGCCACCCCACATGGCAGCCGTTCCGCACGGTCTACACCGAGTACCTGATGCGCGCCCTGCCGCCGATCGCGACATCGGTCAGCAGCAACCCGGACGCGTATGTCTACCTCGCCGAGTCCATCCGCGCCTGGCCGGACCAGCCCGGTCTCGCCGCCCGGCTGCGGTCGGCGGGCTGGGAGCGCCCGGCCTGGCGCAACCTCACCGGCGGCGTGGTGGCCCTCCACCGGGCGTACAAGCCGTAAGACGGCCGGTAACCGGGACACAAGCCGTATGGCGGCCGTACGAGCCGTAAGGCGGCCATGGGCGGTCCCGGGCCGGTCCACGGGGGACGGCAGCGGGGGGACGGCCCTTCGCGAATGCCGGAGTGCGGCCCCCCATAGACTGCAGCTGTCCAGTGCCCGGCGCGACCGGCACACCGTTACCGAGGCTTGGGGAGACCCCGCGTGAGCGAGACCGCACCCATCGAGAGCGCGTCCTCCGGGATCTCGGAGCGCGGCGCCGATGTGATCGTCGTCGGCGCCGGACCGGCCGGCTCCACCACCGCGTACTACCTCGCCAAGGCGGGGCTGGATGTGCTGCTGCTGGAGAAGACGGCCTTTCCGCGCGAGAAGGTGTGCGGTGACGGCCTGACTCCGCGCGCCACCAAGCAGCTCGTGTCCATGGGCATCGACATCTCCGAGGAGGCGGGCTGGCTGCGCAACCGGGGCCTGCGGATCATCGCCGGCGGGGTGCGGCTCCAGCTCGACTGGCCGGAACTGGCCGCGTACCCCGACTACGGCCTGGTCCGTAAGCGCGACGACTTCGACGAGCAGCTGGCGCGGCAGGCGCAGAAGGCCGGGGCCCGGCTGTACGAGCGCTGCACCGTGGGCGCCCCGATCATCGACGGGCGCACCGGCCGGATCACCGGGGTCGAGGCCAAGCTGGGCGAGGAGAAGACGCCCGTCACCTTCCACGCGCCCCTGGTGGTCGCCGCCGACGGCAACTCCACCCGGCTCTCGCTCGCCATGGGGCTGCACCGCCGCGAGGACCGTCCGATGGGCGTGGCCGTGCGGACGTACTTCACCTCGCCCCGCCATGACGACGACTACCTGGAGTCCTGGCTGGAGTTGTGGGACCGGCGCGGCGCCGAGGACCGGCTGCTGCCCGGCTACGGCTGGATCTTCGGCATGGGCGACGGCACGAGCAATGTGGGCCTGGGCGTCCTCAACACCTCGTCCTCCTTCAAGGAGCTCGACTGGCGCGAGGTCCTCAAGGCGTGGTGCGCCTCGATGCCGGAGGACTGGGGCTACACCCCGGAGAACATGACCGGCCCGATCCGCGGCGCCGCGCTCCCCATGGCCTTCAACCGCCAGCCGCACTACACCCGCGGGCTGCTGCTCGTCGGGGACGCGGGCGGCATGGTCAACCCGTTCAACGGGGAGGGCATCGCCTATGCGATGGAATCCGGGCAGATCGCCGCGGACGTGATCGTCCAGGCCCATGCCCGCGCCACCGCCTCCCAGCGCGAACTGGCCCTCCAGCGCTACCCGAAGGTCCTCAAGGACACCTACGGCGGCTACTACACGCTGGGCCGGGCGTTCGTGAAGCTGATCGGCAACCCGAAGGTCATGAAGCTGGCGGCGCAGCGCGGGCTGACCCATCCGATGCTGATGCGGTTCACGCTCAAGCTGCTGGCGAATCTGACCGATCCGACGGGCGGCGACGCCATGGACCGCATCATCAACGGCCTGACCAAGGTCACCCCACGCGCCTGACGGCGGTAAGGGCCTCGGCCCGACCGAAGGGCGGCGGGCGCCCCGAAGGGGCGCGGGGCTGTATCAATTTGCGGCTCCGCCGCGGGGCGCGACCAGCCACGACGCCGCCGCACCCAACCGACAACCCATCGCGGCAGGACGTATTGGGCACCCCCAGCGGAGCGCTTACGCTCCGGGGCCGCCGCTCGCTATGACGCCGAACGGCGCCCGGCCCGCATCCGTCAGCCAGGCCATCCGGCCGATCCCCTCGGCCGACATGGCCGGCATCAGCACCGAACCGCCCAGGTCCTGCCCCCTGGCCACCACCGCGTCGCAGTCCGTCACCTCGAAGTACGGCAGCCACTGCGGCGGTGTCGAATGCCCCTCCTGGAGCTGGGCGACGCCGCCGAAGGAGCCCTCCCGGCCGGCGCCGGACGTCATCAGCACCGTGTACGCCCCGCCGGGGAAGGACATCTCCTCGGTGTCCCAGCCGAAGATCTTGCGGTAGAAGGCGAGGTCCTTGGCGGGATCGGGGGAGTGCAGCTCGGTCCAGCACAGGGTGCCGGGGTCGGTGACCGCGTCCAGTCCCGCCGTCCTGCCGGGCTGCCAGACGGCGAAGCGGGCGCCGCCGGGGTCGGTGAACTGGGCCATCCGCCCTTCTTCGAAGACGTCGAACGGAGCGAGCCGCACCGTGCCGCCCGCCTGCTCGACGGTCTTGGCGGTCGCCTCGGCGTCGGCGGTGTGGAAGTACGGCGTCCAGGCGGAGCGCGCGCCCTCCTCGGTGAGCGGCCCGACGGCCGCGACGGTCTTCCGGTCCAGGGTGAAGAAGCCGTACCCGCCCGCTTCGGGGCCTGCCGACTCGAAGCGCCAGCCCAGCAGGGAGCCGTAGAAGGCCACGGCCGCTTCGGTGTCGGGGGCGCCCAGATCGAGCCAGTTGGGGGCGCCGGGGACGTAATCGGTGGTGAGCATGGGGCGCTCCTTCGACGGTCGGGCGCGAAGGCGCTGGAGAGTTCGCGGGAGTGTGCTGCCGGAGATTGCCTCGTTCTGTCCGGTACTGCCTCGTTACTCAGTCTGGCACCGGGCACCGACAGCCGCCGCCGGGCTCGACATGACGTCGCGGTGCGGCGGTGGTGACAATGAAGGCAGGGGGCGCCGTGTGCGCCAGCCGCGGCGACGCCGGACCGATGGGGCCCACGGGGCCGGATCCACCGCCGGTGGGCCTGGCAGGAGGTACACCATGACGAAGGCAGCGGACATCATGCACCCGGGCGCGCAGTGGGTACCGGAGAACGAGACGGTGCTGCGTGCCGCCCAGCTGATGCGGGAGCTGGGCGTGGGGGCCCTGCCGGTCAGCGACGCCAACGAGCGGCTGTGCGGCATCGTGACCGACCGCGACATCGTCGTCGGATGCATCGCGGAGAGCGCCGACCCCTCGGGGACGCCCGTCGGGGCGCTCACCAAGGGCACCCCCCGCTGGATTCCCGCGGACGCCGATGTCAGGGACGTGCTGCGGGAGATGGAGGAGCACAAGATCCGCAGGCTTCCGGTGATCGACCAGAACAAGCGGCTGGTCGGAATGATCTCCGAGGCGGATCTGGCCCATCACCTCAGCGACGACCTTCTCGGCGAGTTCCTGGAGAAGGTCTACGCGCAGTAGGGAGGGAAAGGACGTGAGGCCGCCGTCCACGGCGGGAACGGCGGCCCCAGGGTCCAAATGACCAGCGGGTGTCCTACGGGTGTCTTACAGGACGCGCACGGCCCCGGTGGGCATGTCGTAGTCCAGCGAGCGCTCGACGATCCCGGTGCTCGGGTTCTGGGCGCCGATGAACTTGCCGCCGCCGACGTAGACACCGACGTGGTACGCGCTACCGGCGCTGCCCCAGTAGAGCAGGTCGCCCGGCTGCAGGGAGTCCAGCGAAACCGGGGTGCCGGTGGTGGACTGGTCCTGCGAGACCCGCGGCAGGCTCACGCCGATCTGCTTGAAGGCGGCCTGGGTCAGCCCGGAGCAGTCGTAGGAGGACGGACCGCTGGAGCCGAGCACGTACGCCTTGCCCAGCTGCGCCTTGAGGAAGCTGATCAGGGTCGCGGCATTGCCGGAGGCGTTGCTGACGCTGGTGCTGGCACTGGTGCTGGTGGAGAGCGTGGTGCGCTCGGCGGACCGCGACGCCTTCGCTGCCTGGGCCTTGGCCTCGGCCGCGCGCTTGGCGGCCGCCTTACGGGCCGCCTCCCGGGCTTCCTTCTCCTTGCGGTCGGCCTCCGCCTTGGCCTTCTTGGCGGCGATCTTGGCGTGGGCGGCCGCCTGGTCCTTCTGGGCCTGGAGCTCGTAGTCGGACGCCGCCTGCTGGGTGGCGTCCGCGGTCTGGGCGGCCGTGCTCGCCAGCGTGGCGCTGACGGTCGGCATCTCCAGAGTGGACTCGGCGGGAGCGGCGTTGCTCTCCGTGGCGGAGGCGGGCACGGCGGCACCGGCCACCGCGAGGGTGAGGAAGCCACCGGTCACCCCTGCGCGGAGCGCACGCGTCGACGCGGCACGGCGGGGCTTCCGGTGGCTGGGTATGTGTGCGACTGGGGACATAGGTCACTGGCTACCAGGGCCCTAAGGCCCAGATCAACAAAAGTGGGGTGCGCCACATTTGGCATGCACGCGACCAAAAATCGGGCCAAATGATCTCCATGGCCCACTCAACCGGCTTGCCCGCATTTCGCGATCATGTGTCTACGCACGGCATTTGGCGGCCAAACCGGGGCAGCGCGGGACCTACCACCGATGTGGCCCGCGAACAAAGGATTCCCATGAAATCTAGATCCACAACCCATCTGGGCGTGGGATACCTCACTCGCTCCGACCCGCTCGTGAACGCGTGCGCGGAGCGTTGATCGCGAACGTGCGCGGACCCGTGATCGATCGCCCCGGGACGAAGGTCACTCATGAGGATGGAAGGCGCGTATCAGCTGACGTCGTCCAGGGCAAATTTGCATGTATGTACCATGTCTTGGTAGGGGCGCAACGCGCTCACCTGTGATGACGTCTCCGAATGTCACTTCTCGTGGTCGTTCGGAAGCTTCATGTACAAGATCACCGCTCATCCGACTTCATGATCCTTCGTCAGGTGGTGGAGATCACAAAGACGTTGTCGTACCCCGTGTCGCAGATCACAGACCGACGGGCATAGGATGCAGGCGAAACGGGCTTGTGAACTGCCTCACATGTGCGCGATCTTCGTGGGGCGGCGGCATGTCCGTGCGGTCCGCCAAGCAGTCATCGTCGACTGAAGGGAGCGAGGACGGTGAACGCATACGCGCCCATCCTCGTACTGGGAGCCCTCGGGGCAGGTTTTGCGATCTTCTCGGTCTTCATGGCCGCGATCATCGGTCCCAAGCGCTACAACCGGGCCAAGCTCGAGGCCTATGAGTGCGGCATCGAGCCGACTCCGCATCCGGCCGGCGGTGGGCGCTTCCCCATCAAGTACTACCTGACGGCGATGCTCTTCATCGTCTTCGACATCGAGATCGTCTTCCTCTACCCCTGGGCCGTCACCTTCGACGCCCTCGGCCTGTTCGGGCTCGTGGAGATGCTCCTCTTCGTGCTCACGGTCTTCGTCGCCTATGCCTACGTCTGGCGGCGCGGCGGCCTGGAGTGGGACTAGTGGGACCAAAGGGGCTCTAGAGGAGATAGGGGAAACATCGCATGGGTATCGAAGAGAAGCTCCCGAGTGGGTTCCTGCTCACCACCGTGGAACAGGCCGCCGGGCTGGCCCGCAAGTCCTCCGTCTTCCCGGCCACCTTCGGCCTGGCCTGTTGCGCCATCGAAATGATGACCACCGGCGCGGGGCGCTACGACCTCGCGCGGTTCGGCATGGAGGTCTTCCGCGGCTCGCCCCGCCAGGCCGATCTGATGATCGTCGCCGGGCGCGTCAGCCAGAAGATGGCCCCGGTGCTGCGTCAGGTCTACGACCAGATGCCGAACCCGAAGTGGGTCATCTCCATGGGCGTCTGCGCCTCCTCCGGAGGGATGTTCAACAACTACGCGATCGTGCAGGGCGTCGATCACATCGTCCCGGTCGACATCTATCTGCCCGGCTGTCCGCCGCGGCCCGAGATGCTCATGGACTCGATCCTCAAGCTGCACGAGAAGATCCGCGAGGAGAAGCTCGGCGTCAATCGCGAGCGTGCGGCCCGTGAGGCGGAGGAAGCGGCGCTGAAGGCGCTGCCGATGATCGAGATGAAGGGGCTTCTGCGTTGACCGAGGCCAATGGGTCCAACGGGGTCAACCCGGACAAGGACCTCAACGCTGAGAACCTCCCCGGCCGCCGCGGCGACCAGGGCGAGCCCATCCGCGTCCAGCGCGGGATGTTCGGCGCCAACAACGGCGGCGACACCACCGGCTACGGCGGGCTGGTGCGCCCCGTAAGGCTGCCCGGCGAGGCCACCCGGCCGTACGGGGGCTGGTTCGACGAGGTCGCCGACGAGCTCGAGGGCGCGCTCGAGGAGCAGTCGCTGCTCCCGGAGAACGCGATCGAGAAGACCGTCGTGGACCGCGGTGAGCTGACCTTCCACATCGCCCGGGAGCACCTCCCGAGGGTCGCCCGGACCCTGCGCGACGACCCGGCGCTCCGCTTCGAGCTCTGCACCGGCGTCAGCGGAGTGCACTTCCCCGGCGACAAGGGCCGTGAGCTGCACGCCGTCTACCACCTGCGGTCGATCACCCATGGCCGGGTGCTCCGGCTGGAGGTGAGCGCTCCGGATGACGACCCGCACATCCCGTCGATCGTCGATGTCTATCCGACCAACGACTGGCATGAGCGCGAGACCTACGACTTCTTCGGCCTGATCTTCGACGGTCATCCCGCGCTGACGCGGATCATGATGCCCGACGACTGGCAGGGCTTCCCGCAACGCAAGGACTACCCGCTCGGCGGCATCCCCGTCGAGTACAAGGGCGCCCAGATCCCGGCTCCGGACCAGCGGAGGTCGTACAGCTGATGACTGCCCCCCACGCCCACCCGTCACCCGGCCACCACCCCTCAACGGGGCCCTCCGGGCCGCAGCCATCTTCCGCCTCCGCGCGCGAGACGACCGAAGGCACCGTCTACACCGTCACCGGCGGCGACTGGGACGAGGTCGTGGCCGCCGCGGCGAAGGCCGACGACGAGCGGATCATCGTCAACATGGGTCCGCAGCACCCCTCCACCCACGGAGTGCTCCGGCTGATCCTGGAGATCGACGGTGAGACGGTCACCGAGGCCCGCTGCGGAATCGGTTATCTGCACACCGGAATCGAGAAGAACCTCGAATTCCGGAACTGGACGCAGGGCACCACCTTCGTGACGCGCATGGACTATCTGACGCCCTTCTACAACGAGGCGGCGTACTGCCTGGGCGTCGAGAAGCTGCTCGGCATCGAGGACCAGATCCCGGACCGCGCCTCGGTGATCCGGGTGCTGCTGATGGAGCTCAACCGGCTCTCCTCGCATCTGGTGGCCATCGCCACCGGCGGTATGGAGCTCGGGGCGACCACGATCATGATCTACGGCTTCCGGGACCGCGAGCTGATCCTGGACGTCTTCGAGCTGATCACCGGTCTGCGGATGAACCACGCGTACATCCGGCCCGGCGGGCTCGCTCAGGACCTGCCGCCGGGGGCGGTCGACCAGATCCGGGCCCTTCTGAAGACGATGCGGAAGAACCTGCCCGAGTACGACAAGCTCGCCACCGGGAACCCGATCTTCAAGGCCCGGCTCCAGGACGTCGGCTACCTCGACCTCGCCGGCTGCATGGCGCTCGGCATCACCGGCCCGATACTGCGGTCCACCGGGCTGCCGCACGATCTGCGCAAGACCGATCCGTACTGCGGCTATGACACCTATGACTTCGAGGTGCCGACCGCCGAGACCTGCGACGCCTACGGCCGGTTCCTGATCCGGCTGGAGGAGATGCGCCAGTCGCTGCGGATCGTCGAGCAGTGCCTGGAGCGGCTGGAGCCGGGACCGGTGATGGTCGCGGACAAGAAGATCGCCTGGCCCGCGCAGCTCGCGCTCGGCCCGGACGGCCTCGGCAACTCCCTGGACCACATCAAGAACATCATGGGCACCTCCATGGAGGCCCTGATCCACCACTTCAAGCTGGTGACCGAGGGATTCCGGGTTCCGCCCGGACAGGCGTACGCGGCGATCGAGTCGCCCAAGGGCGAACTGGGCGCCCATGTGGTCAGCGATGGCGGCACCCGCCCGTATCGCGTCCACTTCCGCGACCCGTCCTTCACCAATCTGCAGGCCGTGGCGGCGATGTGCGAGGGCGGCCAGGTCGCCGATGTGATCGTCGCTGTCGCGTCCATCGACCCCGTGATGGGAGGAGTGGACCGGTGACTGATGTCCAGCTGGGGATGCCGGAGCTGCCGGCCCCCGACTACCCGGCCGAGGTGCGCACCCGGCTCGAGGAGGACGCCCGGGAGGTGATCGCCCGCTACCCGGACAGCCGCAGCGCGCTGCTGCCGCTGCTGCACCTGGTGCAGTCCGAGGAGGGCCATGTCACCCGCACCGGCATGCGGTTCTGCGCCGAGCTGCTGGGCCTGACCACCGCCGAGGTCACCGCGGTCGCGACCTTCTACACGATGTACCGGCGCAAGCCCTCCGGCGACTACCAGGTGGGGGTGTGCACCAACACCCTGTGCGCGGTGATGGGCGGCGACGCGATCTTCGAGGAGCTGCAGAGCCATCTGGGGGTGGGCAACGGGGAGACCACCGAGGACGGCAAGGTCACCCTGGAGCACATCGAGTGCAACGCGGCCTGCGACTACGCACCCGTGGTGATGGTCAACTGGGAGTTCTTCGACAACCAGACCGTCGAATCGGCCAAGGCGCTGGTCGACGAGTTGCGGGCGGGCCGGACCGTCGAGCCGACCCGGGGCGCGCCGCTGTGCACCTACAAGGAGACCGCCCGCATCCTGGCCGGCTTCCCGGACGCCCGTCCGGGCGCCGTCGAGGCCGGTGGCTCCGCGGGGCCCGCGTCGCTGGTCGGGCTGCGGCTGGCCAAGGGGGAGGTCGCCCCCGGCCGGGTCGTCTCGCCGAGGTCCGCGGACGCCCCGCAGGACGAGGCGCCGCCGACGCATCCCAGCTCGCATGACGCGCCGCAGCGGACCTCCGCCTCCGATCCGCACCACCCGGCCGGTCCGGTCGCCGAGGAGGGGGAGTGATGACCGTGACAACCGAGATCAATGGGCACAGCCCCGAGAAGCTGCTGGCACCCGTGCTGTCCGCGTTCTGGGACCAGCCGAACTCCTGGTCCCTGCGCACCTATCTGCGGCACGAGGGCTACGAGGGGATGCGCAAGGCCCTCGCGATGGACCCCGACGCGGTGATCGCGCTGGTGAAGGACGCGGGTCTGCGCGGCCGCGGCGGCGCCGGCTTCCCCACCGGGATGAAGTGGCAGTTCATTCCGCAGGGCGACGGCAAGCCGCACTATCTCGTCGTCAACGCCGACGAGTCGGAGCCGGGCACCTGCAAGGACATCCCCCTTCTCTACGCCAATCCGCACTCCCTCATCGAGGGCATGATCATCGCCTGTCATGCCATCCGCTCCGAGCACGCCTTCATCTATCTGCGCGGCGAGGTCGTTCCCGTGCTGCGGCGGCTGCACGAGGCCGTGCGCGAGGCGTACGAGGAGGGCTACCTCGGCACCGCGGAACAGCGGCGGCGGAAGCTCGGGGTGGATGGACTGCCCGGTCTCGACATCACCGTGCACGCCGGCGCCGGCGCGTACATCTGTGGTGAGGAGACCGCGCTGCTGGATTCGCTGGAGGGCCGCCGTGGCCAGCCCCGGCTGCGGCCTCCCTTCCCCGCGGTCGCCGGTCTGTACGCGTGCCCCACTGTTGTCAATAACGTCGAATCCATCGCCTCGGTTCCCGCGATCCTCAACAAGGGCAAGGAATGGTTCCGTTCGATGGGCAGCGAGAAGTCCCCGGGCTTCACGCTCTACTCGCTGTCCGGCCATGTGGCCAACCCCGGGCAGTACGAGGGCCCGCTCGGGATCACCCTGCGCCAGCTGCTCGACATGAGCGGCGGGATGCGCCCCGGCCACCGGCTGAAGTTCTGGACCCCGGGCGGCTCGTCCACCCCGCTGCTCACCGAGGAGCACCTCGACGTCCCGCTGGACTACGAGGGCGTGGGCGCGGCCGGGTCGATGCTGGGCACCAAGGCGCTCCAGTGCTTCGACGAGACCACCTGCGTGGTGCGGGCCGTGACCCGCTGGACCGAGTTCTACGCGCATGAGTCCTGCGGCAAGTGCACACCCTGCCGCGAGGGCACCTACTGGCTGGTTCAGCTGCTGCGCGACCTCGAGGCCGGTAAGGGGCGCATGGAGGACCTGGACAAGCTGGCCGACATCGCCGACAACATCAACGGCAAGTCCTTCTGCGCCCTCGGCGACGGCGCGGCCAGCCCCATCTTCTCCTCGCTGAAGTACTTCCGCGAGGAGTACGAGCAGCACATCACCGGCGGGGGCTGTCCGTTCGACCCGGCCAAGTCCACTGTGTGGGCCGACGAGCCGCGCTCCACTCACCTGGGGGTGAACGCATGACCGTGACCACCAACGCACCCTCGTCGGGCGGGGAGGCGGCGGTGCCGCGAGAAGATCTGGTCTCCGTCACGATCGATGGGATCGAGATCTCCGTCCCCAAGGGGACGCTGGTCATCCGCGCCGCCGAACTGCTCGGCATCGAGATCCCGCGGTTCTGCGACCATCCGCTCCTCGACCCGGCCGGCGCCTGCCGCCAGTGCATCGTCGAGGTGGAGGGCCAGCGCAAGCCGATGGCCTCCTGCACCATCACCTGCACCGACGGGATGGTGGTCAAGACGCAGCTCACCTCGCCGGTGGCCGAGAAGGCCCAGCGCGGGGTGATGGAGCTGCTGCTGATCAACCACCCGCTGGACTGCCCGGTCTGCGACAAGGGCGGTGAATGCCCGCTGCAGAACCAGGCGATGAGCGCCGGACAGGCCGACAGCCGGTTCGAGGGTCAGAAGCGGACGTTCGCCAAGCCGGTCCCGATCTCGGCCCAGGTGCTGCTGGACCGCGAGCGCTGTGTGCTGTGCGCGCGCTGCACCCGCTTCTCCAACCAGATCGCGGGCGACCCGATGATCGAGCTGCTGGAGCGGGGCGCGCTGCAGCAGGTGGGCACCGGCGAGGGCGACCCGTTCGAGTCGTACTTCTCCGGCAACACCATCCAGATCTGCCCGGTGGGCGCACTGACCTCGGCGGCGTACCGCTTCCGCTCCCGCCCCTTCGACCTCGTCTCCTCGCCGAGTGTGTGCGAGCACTGCGCGGGCGGCTGCGCCACCCGCACCGACCACCGGCGCGGCAAGGTCATGCGGCGGCTGGCGGCGGACGACCCCGAGGTGAACGAGGAGTGGATCTGCGACAAGGGCCGCTTCGGCTTCCGCTACGCCCAGCTGCCGGAGCGGCTCAGCACCCCGCTGGTGCGCGACCGCGAGACGGGGGAGCTGCAGCCGGCGAGCTGGCCCGAGGCGCTCGACGCGGCGGCCGAGGGGCTCAGCATGGCGCGCGGCCGCACCGGCGTGCTCACCGGCGGCCGGCTGACCGTCGAGGAGGCCTACGCCTACGCGAAGTTCGCGCGGCTCGCCCTGGACACCAACGACATCGACTTCCGGGCCCGTCTCCACAGCGATGAGGAGGCCGACTTCCTGGCCACCCACATCGCGGGCCGGGGGCGTGACCTGGACGGTGGCGGACTCACCTACACCGCGCTGGAGAAGGCCCCGGCGGTGCTGCTGGTGGGCTTCGAGTCGGAGGAGGAGTCGCCCGGCGTCTTCCTGCGGCTGCGCAAGGCGCACCGCAAGCACGGACAGCGCACCTTCTCGCTGGCCACCCACGCCACCCGGGGTCTTGAGAAGGCGGGCGGCACCCTGCTGCCGGCCGCCCCCGGCACCGAGACCGAGTGGCTGGACGCCATCGCGGGCCGCACCGGTCTGGACGAGGGCGGGGAGCGGGCCGCCGAGGCGCTGCGCGAAGAGGGCGCGGTGATCATCGTCGGCGAGCGGCTGGCGTCCGTGGCCGGCGGGCTCACCGCCGCCGTACGGGCCGCCGCCGCCACCGGGGCCACGCTCGCCTGGATTCCGCGCCGGGCGGGGGAGCGGGGCGCGATCGAGGCGGGTGCGCTCCCCGGGCTGCTGCCCGGCGGCCGCCCGGCCCATGACCCGCGGGCCCGCGAGGAGGTCTCCTCCGTCTGGGGCACCGTCGACCTGCCGCACCAGGTGGGCCGGGACACCGGCCAGATCATCGAGGCCGCGGCCGTCGGCGGGCTCGGCGCGCTGCTGGTCGCGGGCGTCGAGGTCGCCGACCTGCCCGATCCCGCGCGGGCCCTGGAGGCCCTGGACGCGGTGGACTTCGTGGTCAGCCTGGAGCAGCGGCCCTCGGAGGTCACCGAGCGGGCCGATGTGGTGCTGCCGGTCGCGGCGGTCGTCGAGAAGTCCGGCACCTTCCTCAACTGGGAAGGCCGGGCCCGGCCGTTCGAGGCCGCGCTCAAGCCCGACCAGATGACCCGCCGCCACACCCTCCCGGACGCCCGGGTGCTGCATATGCTGGCCGACGCGCTGGACGCCCCCCTGGACCTGCCGGACGTCGAGGCCGTACGCGCCGAGATGACCCGGCTGGGCACCTGGCAGGGCCCGCGCGCCACCGCCTCGCTGGAGACGGGCGGTCCGCTGCCCCGGCCGGCCGAGGGCGAGGCGGTCCTCGCCGGCCACCGGCTGCTGCTCGACCAGGGCCGGCTCCAGGACGGCGATCCGGCCCTGGCCGGGACCCGCCACGCGGCCGTGGCCCGGCTGTCGGCGGCCACGGCGGGCGAGGCGGGGGTCGAGGACGGCCAACTCGTCCGCGTCACCGGCCCGGCCGGCTCGGTCCAGCTGCCGCTGAGCGTCACCGCGATGCCCGACCGGGTGGTCTGGCTGCCGCTGGCCTCCGTCGGCGGCGGTGTCCAGCGCGATCTGGGGGCCCGCCCCGGCGATGTCGTGACGATCACTGCCCCCGCGACGGAGGTGACCCAGTGAGGATTCTCGCCGCAGAGGACCTGTCGATGTTCGGCACCGACCCGTGGTGGCTGGTGCTGATCAAGGCCGTCTTCTGCTTCGCGTTCCTGATGGTGACCGTGCTGATCTCCATCGTCATGGAGCGCAAGGTGGTCGGCTGGATGCAGCTGCGCATCGGGCCCAACCGGCACGGCCCCTGGGGCATGCTCCAGTCCCTCGCGGACGGCGTGAAGCTGATGCTCAAGGAGGACGTGGTCGTCAAGGGCGCGGACAAGGTGGTCTACGTCCTGGCGCCGGTCGTCGCGGCCATCCCCGCCTTCATGGCGGTCGCGGTGATGCCGTTCGGCCCGGCCGGCGGCGAGGTCTCGGTCTTCGGGCACCGCACCGCGATGCAGCTGACCGATCTGCCGATCGCCGTCCTCTACATCCTCGCCACCGCCTCGGTCGGCATCTACGGCATCGTGCTGGCGGGCTGGTCCTCCGGATCGACGTATCCGCTCCTGGGCGGCCTGCGCTCCTGCGCCCAGATGATCAGCTACGAGATCGCGATGGGGCTCTCCTTCGCGGCGGTCTTCCTCTACTCCGGGTCGATGTCGACCTCGCAGATCGTCGAATCGCAGCACGACCGCTGGTACGCGGTGCTGCTGCCGGTGTCGTTCCTCATCTACATCGTCTCGATGATCGGTGAGACCAACCGGGCGCCGTTCGACATGCCGGAGTCCGAGGGCGACCTGGTCGGCGGCTTCAACACCGAGTACTCCTCGATCAAGTTCGCGATGTTCATGCTCGCCGAGTACATCAACATGGTCACCGTCTCGATGGTCGCCGTCACCCTCTTCCTCGGTGGCTGGCGGGCGCCCTGGCCGATCAGCACCTTCTGGGAGGGCGCCAACCACGGCTGGTGGCCGATGCTGTGGTTCGTCGGCAAGGTCGTCACCTCGCTGTTCGTCTTCATCTGGGTGCGCGGCACGCTTCCGCGGGTGCGCTACGACCAGTTCATGAAGCTGGGCTGGAAGGTGCTCATCCCGATCTCGATGGTCTGGCTGATGCTGGTCGCCACCGTCCGGGCGCTGCGCAACGAGAACTACGACTACCAGGACATCGTGCTCTACGTGGGCAGCGCGGTGATCGCGCTGCTGCTGCTGTCCTTCGTGGTCGACTTCTTCCGCGACCGTTCGGCGCAGGCCGAGGCCGGAGCGGAACAGGGACCGGAGCCCGCCTTCGATCCGATGGCGGGAGGTTTCCCGGTGCCTCCGCTGCCCGGCCAGACCTTGCCGCCCGTCCCCCGCCGACGTCCGCGCACCGAGCGTGAGTTGATTGTCAGTGGTGGCCCCGACACTGTCAGTGACGGAAAGGAGGCCGACGGTGTCTGACTTCCAGAATCCGGTGGCCGGCTTCGGCGTGACCTTCAAGGCCATGTTCAAGAAGCGGCTCACCGAACAGTACCCAGAGGTGAAGAAGCCCACCGCGCCCCGCTTCCACGGACGCCACCAGCTCAACCGGCACCCGGACGGGCTGGAGAAGTGCATCGGCTGCGAGCTGTGCGCCTGGGCCTGCCCCGCCGACGCGATCTATGTGGAGGGCGCGGACAACACCGACGAGGAGCGCTACTCGCCCGGTGAGCGCTACGGCCGCGTCTACCAGATCAACTATCTGCGCTGCATCCTGTGCGGCCTGTGCGTCGAGGCGTGCCCCACCCGGGCGCTGACCATGACCAATGAGTACGAGCTCGCCGACCGCAGCCGCGAATCGCTCATCTACACCAAGGAGGAGCTGCTCGCGGGCCTCGAGGACGGGATGGTCGACTCCCCGCACGCCATCTACCCCGGCACCGACGAGCAGGACTACTACCGGGGCCTGGTGACCGAGGCCGCGCCCGGCACCACCCAGCAGGTCGCGGTCAGCAAGGGCGAGACCCCGTCCGACCAGGCCGCGGGGAACGAGGAGTCGCAGGAGGGGCAGCAGGAGCGGCAGCAGGGGGTGCAGGCATGAGCGGCGCTCTGGCCGCGGCGGCCTCCACCACCTCCACCGGTGAGGCCCTCCAGTTCTGGGTGCTCGGCACCGTGGCCGTGATCGGCGCGCTGTGCACGATCCTGATGCACAAGGCCGTGCACAGCGCCCTGTGCCTGGCGGGCACCATGATCGTCCTGGCGGTCTTCTACCTCGCCAACGGCGCGTACTTCCTGGGCGTCGTCCAGATCGTCGTCTACACCGGCGCGATCATGATGCTCTTCCTCTTCGTGGTGATGCTGGTCGGTGTCACCGCCGCCGACTCCCTCAAGGAGACCCTGAAGGGGCAGCGCTGGCTCGCCGCCCTCTGCGGGCTCGGCTTCGGCATCCTGCTGTGCGCCGGGATCGGCAATGCCTCGCTGAAGACGTGGAACGGCCTGGGCCAGGCCAACTCCGGCGGGAATGTGGAGGGCCTGGCGTCGCTGATCTTCACCAAGTACGTCTTCGCCTTCGAGATCACCGGCGCGCTGCTGATCACCGCGGCGGTCGGCGCGATGGTGCTGACCCACCGCGAGCGCACCGAGCGGGCCCGCACCCAGCGCGAGCAGTCCGAGGCGCGGGTGCGCACCGGCCGGAACGTGCCGCCGCTGCCGGCTCCCGGTGTGTACGCGCGGCACAACGCGGTGGACATCCCCGGCCTGCTGCCCGACGGCACCCCGTCCGACCTCACCGTCAACGCCACGCTGCGCGGCCGCGGTCAGATCCGGGACGTCTCCAGCGAGGCGCTGGCCGAGCTGGCGGCGCTGGAACAGCGCTCGCAGCGCTGGCTGGGCCGGAAGGGGAACGGGACCGGCAAGCCGTCCGGGGGCGCCGGGACGCCCGGCACCTCCGGGAACGGTGAAAACGGCGAAGACGGCGAGAACGCGGGCAGTGCGCCGAATCCGAGGGGAGTCGCCAAGTGAATCCGGTCAACTACCTCTACCTGGCCGCCCTGTTGTTCACCATTGGTGCGGCCGGCGTCGTCATCAGGCGGAACGCGATCGTCCTCTTCATGTGCGTCGAGCTGATGCTGAACGCGTGCAACCTGGCGTTCGTCACCTTCTCCCGGCTGCACGGCAATCTCGACGGCCAGATCATCGCCTTCTTCACGATGGTCGTGGCCGCGGCGGAGGTTGTGGTCGGTCTCGCGATCATCGTGACCGTCTTCCGCTCCCGCCACTCGGCCTCGGTCGACGACGCCAGCCTGATGAAGCTCTAGAAGGGGTCGCGTTCAAGTGGAGAACCTCATCGGATTGCTTGTCGCGATCCCGCTGCTCGGCGCGGCCCTGCTGCTGTGCGGAGGGCGGCGGCTGGACGGCAAGGGCCACTACATCGGCACCGTGCTCGCCGCCGCCTCCTTCGCCATCGGCGCGGTGCTCTTCGCCGACATGCTCGGCCGCGGCGAGCACGACCGGGCCCTGCACAGCAAGGTCTTCAGCTGGATCCCGGTGGGCGGCTTCCGCGCGGACGTCGCCTTCCAGCTCGACCAGCTGTCCATGACCTTCGTCCTGCTGATCACCGGTGTGGGCACGCTGATCCACATCTACTCGATCGGCTATATGGAGCACGACGAGCGCCGCCGCCGCTTCTTCGGCTATCTCAATCTCTTCCTCGCGGCCATGCTGCTGCTCGTCCTCGCCGACAACTACCTGCTGCTGTACGTCGGCTGGGAGGGCGTCGGCCTCGCCTCGTACCTGCTCATCGGCTTCTGGCAGCACAAGCCCAGCGCGGCCACGGCGGCGAAGAAGGCGTTCATCGTCAACCGCGTCGGCGACGTGGGCCTGTCGATCGCGATCATGCTGATGTTCACGACGTTCGGCACCTTCACCTTCGCCCCAGTGCTGACGAACGCGGACCACGCGAGCGAGGGCAAGCTCACCGCGATCGGGCTGATGCTGCTCCTCGCGGCCTGCGGCAAGTCGGCCCAGGTGCCGCTGCAGTCCTGGCTCGGGGACGCGATGGAGGGCCCGACCCCGGTCTCGGCCCTGATCCACGCGGCGACCATGGTGACCGCGGGCGTGTATCTGATCACCCGCTCCGGCGCGATCTTCAACGCCGCGCCGGACGCCCAGGCCGCGGTGGTCGCGGTCGGCGCGGTCACGCTCCTGTTCGGTGCGATCGTCGGTTGTGCCAAGGACGACATCAAGAAGGCCCTGGCCGGGTCCACCATGTCCCAGATCGGCTACATGATCCTGGCCGCCGGGCTCGGCCCGATCGGCTATGTCTTCGCGATCATGCACCTGGTGACCCACGGCTTCTTCAAGGCGGGGCTCTTCCTCGGGGCCGGTTCGGTCATGCACGCCATGAACGACGAGGTCGACATGCGCAAGTACGGTGGTCTGCGGAAGTACATGCCGGTCACCTTCATCACCTTCGGGCTCGGCTATCTCGCGATCATCGGCTTCCCCGGGCTGTCCGGCTTCTGGTCCAAGGACAAGATCATCGAGGCGGCGTTCGCCAAGGGCGGCACCGAGGGCTGGATCCTCGGCGGCGCGGCCCTGCTGGGCGCGGCCATCACCGCGTACTACATGACGCGGGTGATGCTGCTGACCTTCTTCGGCGAGAAGCGCTGGGTGCCGGACGAGGAGGGCCACGAGCCGCATCCGCACGAGTCGCCCTCGTCCATGACCATCCCCATGATCGTCCTGGCCGTGGGATCGGTCTTCGCGGGCGGGCTGTTCAGCGTCAACGACGCGTTCCTGAAGTGGCTGGAGCCGGTCACCGGCCACAGCCACGGCGACTCCCCGCTCAGCGCCGCGGCGGTCACCGGCGGGACGATGGTGGTGCTGCTGATCGGTGTCGCCCTCGCCTGGGCGCAGTACGGGCGTCGGCCGGTGCCGCGCACCGCCCCCCGCGGATCCCTGCTCACCCGGGCCGCCCGGCGGGATCTGCTCCAGGACGACTTCAACCATGTCGCACTCGTCAAACCAGGCCAGTACCTGACCCGCGGTCTGGTCTATGTCGACCACAAGCTGGTCGACGGGGTGGTCAACGGCACCGCGGCCTCCGTCGGCGGGCTCTCCGGCCGGCTGCGAAAGCTGCAGAACGGCTATGCCCGTACGTACGCGGTCTCGATGTTCGGCGGTACGGCGGTGCTCATCGCCGCGACCCTGCTGATGAGGGCGGTCTGAGTCATGTCATTTCCCCTGCTGACGGCCACGGCCGTGGTGCCCGCGCTCGGCGCGGTCGTCACCGCCGCCGTGCCCGCCGCCCAGCGCGCCGCCGCCAAGTGGGTGGCGCTGGGCTTCTCCCTGCTCACGCTCGCCCTCGCCGCGGTCGTGCTGGTCCGCTTCGACCCCGGCGGCGCCCGCTTCCAGCTCACCGAATCCCACGCCTGGATCAAGGACTTCGGCGTCCGCTACGAACTGGGCGTGGACGGGATCGCGGTCGCGCTGATCGCGCTCACCGCGGTGCTCATCCCCTTCATCATCCTGGCGGGCTGGCATGACGCCGATCCGCTGGAGGGCGCCCGCCCCAACAGCCGCTGGCGGCCCACTCAGGGCTTCTTCGCGCTGATCCTGATGGTCGAGGCGATGGTGGTGATCTCCTTCGAGGCCACCGATGTCTTCCTCTTCTACATCTTCTTCGAGGCCATGCTGATCCCGATGTACTTCCTCATCGGGGGCTTCGGGGACCGGGCCGGGGGCCGCTCCGAGGAGGAGACGGCCACTCAGCGCTCGTACGCCGCGGTGAAGTTCCTGCTCTACAACCTGGCGGGCGGGCTGATCATGCTCGCCGCGGTGGTCGGTCTGTACGCGGTCACCGCCGATCAGCTCGGCACCGGCACCTTCTCGCTCCAGGAGATCGTCCAGGCGCGGGCGGGCGGCCATCTGGACATGGCGTCCAGCACCGAGCGGCTGCTCTTCCTCGGCTTCTTCTTCGCCTTCGCGGTGAAGGCGCCGCTGTGGCCGCTGCACACCTGGCTGCCCAACGCGATGGGGGAGTCCACCGCCCCGGTCGCCGTGCTGATCACCGCGGTGGTCGACAAGGTCGGCACCTTCGCGATGCTCCGCTTCTGCCTCCAGCTCTTCCCGGAGGCCAGCAAGTGGGCCACCCCGGCGATCATGATCCTGGCGCTCATCAGCATCATCTACGGGGCGCTGCTGGCGATCGGCCAGCGGGACATCAAGCGGCTGATCGCCTACGCCTCGATCTCCCACTTCGGCTTCATCATCCTGGGCATCTTCGCGATGACCACCCAGGGCCAGGGCGGCGCCACCCTCTACATGGTCAACCACGGCATCTCCACGGCCGCGCTGATGCTGGTGGCCGGGTTCCTGATCACGCGGCGCGGTTCGCGGCTCATCGCCGACTACGGCGGGGTGCAGAAGGTCGCCCCGGTGCTCGCCGGCACCTTCCTGATCGGCGGGCTCGCCACCCTCTCGCTGCCCGGACTCGCGCCGTTCATCAGCGAATTCCTGGTCCTGGTCGGCACGTTCAGCCGCTACCCGGCGTTCGGCGTGATCGCGACCGTCGGAATAGTGCTGGCGGCGCTCTACGTGCTGATCCTCTACCAACGCACCATGACCGGTCCGGTGAAGGCCGAGGTGCGGTCCATGCCCGATCTGCGGGTGCGTGAGCTGGTCGTCGTGGCCCCGCTCATCGCGCTGCTGATCTTCCTCGGGGTCTATCCGAAGCCGCTGGCCGACATCGTCAACCCGGCGGTCGACCACACCATGTCCGTGGTGGACAAGAAGGATCCCAAGCCCGATCACCCCGTCACCGACGCGGGCTGGTTCAGCTACAGCCCGAAGTCCGACGGTGCTTCCCACGACGGTCCTTCCGGAGGTGCCAAGTGACCCACGCGGCCACTGTCCACAGCCTGTGGACAACAGCGGCGGCGGCGCCCGACAAGATCCCGTCGCCCGATATCGAGTACGGGCAGCTGTCGCCCACGCTGATCGTGCTCGGCGCCGCGATCGTCGGCGTCCTGATCGAGGCGTTCCTCCCGCGCCGCCAGCGGTACGTGGCGCAGCTGTTCGTCTCCGTGGTCGCCCTGGCCGCGGCCTTCGCCGCCGTGATCGGCCTCGCCGCCGGTGACTACGGCACCAGCAAGGCCCGTGTCGCGGCCATGGGCGCGATCGCGGTCGACGGACCGGCCCTCTTCCTACAGGGGACCATTCTCCTGGTGGCGCTGGTGGCGGTGTTCACCTTCGCCGAGCGGCGGCTGGATCCGGTGGTGCACGGCAACCGCGTCGACTCCTTCGCGGCCCAGGCCGCCGCCGTGCCCGGCGGGGACGCCGAAAAGGCCGCCGTCAAGGCGGGGTTCACCACCACCGAGGTCTTTCCGCTGGTCCTCTTCGCGGTCGGCGGCATGCTGGTCTTCCCGTCCGCCAACGATCTGCTGACGCTCTTCGTGGCGCTGGAGGTCTTCTCCCTGCCGCTGTACATCCTGTGCGCGCTGGCCCGGCGCCATCGCGCGCTGTCGCAGGAGGCCGCGGTCAAGTACTTCCTGCTGGGCGCCTTCTCCTCGGCGTTCCTGCTCTTCGGCATCGCCCTGCTGTACGGCTACGCGGGCACCGTCGCCTACTCCGGGATCGCGGACGTCGTCGACGGCCAGGTCAGGAACGTCACCCCGGCGCTCGCCGGGACCATGGGCAATGACGCGCTGCTGCTGATCGGCGGGGCGATGGTGCTCATGGGGCTGCTGTTCAAGATCGGCGCCGTGCCGTTCCACATGTGGACCCCCGACGTCTACCAGGGCGCACCGACCCCGGTGACCGGCTTCATGGCGGCGGCCACCAAGGTCGCGGCCTTCGGCGCGCTGCTGCGGCTGCTGTACGTCGTGCTGCCGGGGCTGCGCTGGGACTGGCGGCCGGTGATGTGGGGCGTCGCCATCGTCACCATGCTGGGCGGCGCGATCGTGGCCGTCACCCAGACCGATGTGAAGCGGCTGCTGGCGTACTCCTCGATCGCCCACGCCGGGTTCATCCTCGCCGGTGTCATCGCCACCACGCCCGAGGGCATCTCCTCCGTCCTCTTCTACCTCGCCGCCTACTCCTTCGTGACCCTCGGCGCCTTCGCGGTGGTCACCCTGGTGCGGGACGCGGGCGGCGAGGCCACCCACCTGTCCAAGTGGGCCGGTCTCGGCCGCCGTTCGCCCCTGGTGGCCGCCGTCTTCGCGGTCTTCCTGCTGGCCTTCGCCGGTATCCCGCTGACCAGCGGCTTCGCCGGGAAGTTCGCGGTCTTCAAGGCGGCGGCCGACGGTGGGGCGGGCGCGCTGGTGGTGATCGGTGTGATCTCCTCGGCGGTCGCCGCGTTCTTCTACATCCGGGTGATCGTGCTGATGTTCTTCAGCGAGCCGCGCACGGACGGCCCGTCCGTGGCCGTGCCGTCCCCGCTGACCTCGTCGGCCATCGCGATCGGCGTGGCGGTCACGCTGGTCCTGGGCGTCGCCCCGCAGTACTTCCTGGACCTCGCGAGCCAGGCGGGAGTCTTCGTCCGCTAGCCATCCCACCCAGCCCCCACCCGAACCCACGGGGCTCCGCCCCCTGACCCCGGCCGGGCCCGGACACCACCACGGTGCCCGCGCCCGGCCGGAGCCATTCCCCAGCTCCGCCCCTTCCCGAACCAGGGGCTGCCCTGGACCCCGCCCTGGCTAGGACACCAATCCAGCCCCTCCGGCGATTGAGGAGCGGGGTCCGGGGCGGAGCCCCGGCGGGGGCAGGGGGCGGAGCCCCCTGGTTCGGGAAGGGGCGGGGCGGGGGCAAGCCCGCCGCAGGCGCGACGCTAGGCCGTCGCCTTGGCCGCGTACGCGCGGACATCCGCGTCCGGGTCGGACCGGACCGAGGACAGAGCCTCCCGCGCACCCGGCTCCCGCTCCGCCAGCGGCAGCAGCGCCAGCACCGCCGCCTTACGGACGTCAGCGTGCGGGTCACCCAGGGCACCGGCCAACGCCGGGACGCCGAGCCCCGGCGCCGCGGCGGACAGCGCCGTCGCCGCCCCCTTGCGCACCTGCCAGGCGGCATCGCCCAGCGCCGCCACCGCCTCGGCGTCCAGTGGCGCCGGGCATCCGGCCGAGGCCAGGGCCTCCAGGGCGGCGGCCCGGACAAGGACGTCCGGGTCCCGCAGCAGCGGGGCGAGCAGCCGGCGGGCGTCCGCCGCCCGGCCACCGGGCGCCAGGGTCCCCAGCGCCCCCGCCGTCGCCACCCTCACCTCACGCGACGCGTCCGCGACACCCGGCTCCAGCGCGGTGAGGGCGTCCACCGACACCAGCCCCCGTACGGCCTGGATACGGACCGCGATCGCCGCGTCCGCCAGCGCCCGCGCGAACAGTTCCGCGTCGCCGAGGCCCAGCGCGCGCAGGACGTCCAGCGCCGCCGCCCGCACCACCGGATCGGCCACGTCCAACCCGCCGACCAGGGGTTCGCGCAGAGCGGGCTCCGGGGGCAGCACCTCGACCAGTTCGCGCAGCGAGGCCGCGGCATCGGCGCGTACGTCGGCGTCTGTGTCGGCCAGGGCCGCCGCGAGGGCCGGGCCGGTGCCCGGTGGCGCGGTCTCGGTCAGCGCGGCGACGGCGGCACGGCGCACCGCGGGGTCGGGGTCGGCCAGATAGGGCCGGAGCGCGGCGAGTTCGGGCTGCTCCTCGGCGACGGCGAGCAGTTCGAGGATGCGAGGAGAGGCGGCAGAGACAGGAGAGACGGCAGAGATGCCAGAGGCGGCAGAGACACCAGAGACGCCAGAGGCGGCAGAGACGCCCGTGCCGGCGGACGGGACGCCCGTCCCCTCCTTACGGTCCTCATCCGCCCGTCCCGCCCTCGTCCCCGCCCCCGCCCGCGGCGCACTCTCACGCGGCCCCGCCGTGGCCACCTGCTCCGGCCGCACCTCGCCGAGCGGGCGAGATGGCCCGCCCGCGGGTGCGTACTCCGCCACCGGGACGAGATACGGGGCGACGGGACGCACGGTGAACTCCATCGCCCCCGACGCCGACTTGCGCAGATCCAGATGGTGCAGCCAGCCCTCGTCGTCGCGCAGCGGATGGTCGGTGCGCTCGTGGTAAAGCCCCCACCGGCTCTCCGTCCTGGCCAGCGAGGAGCGCGCGGCCATCTCCGCGCAGTCGCGGATGAAGCTCACCTCGGCGCAGCGCATCAGCTCGTGGGGCGTGTGGGCGCCCATCTCGGCGATGTCCCCGCGCATCCGCTCGAACGCCTCGATGGCAAGTGAGAGCCGGGCGCCGCTCTTGGGCGGGGCCACATAGTCGTTGACCAGGCGCCGGAGCTTGTACTCGACCTGCGGCTGCGGCGGCCCTCCGGGGTTCCGCAGCGGGGCGTAGATCAGCTCATGCGCCTCGGCGAGCTGCTCCGGGGGCAGTTCGCCCTGGTACGCCGACTGGCGGGAGGCGTCCTCGCCCGCCAGGTCGCCGAAGACAAAGGCCCCGATCATGTAGTTGTGCGGTACGCAGGCCAGGTCACCGGCCGCGTACAGCCCGGGGACCGTGGTCCGGGCGTGGGCGTCGACCCGCACCCCCGAGGCCGAGTGGCCGCCGCACAGCCCGATCTCGGAGATGTGCATCTCCACGTCGTGGGTGCGGTAGTCATGGCCGCGCCCGGCGTGGAAGGTGGCACGGGTGGGGCGTTCGGTGGAGTGCAGGATGGACTCCAGCGCGGCCACCGACTCCTCGGGCAGATGGCTGAGCTTGAGGTAGACCGGGCCGCGCTCGCTCGCCACCTCCGCCGCGAACTCCGACATCATCTGCCCCGACCAGTAGTCGGAGTCGACGAACCGCTCACCGTGCCGGTTGACCTGGTAGCCGCCGAAGGGATTGGCGACATAGGCGCAGGCCGGGCCGTTGTAGTCCTTGATCAGCGGGTTGATCTGGAAGCATTCGATCCCGGTCAGTTCGGCGCCCGCGTGATACGCCATGGCGTAGCCGTCGCCCGCGTTGGTGGGGTTCTCGTACGTCCCGTAGAGATAGCCGCTCGCGGGCAGTCCGAGCCGCCCGCAGGCGCCGGTGGCCAGGATCACCGCCCCGGCGCGCACGGTGACGAACCGGCCGGTGCGGGTGTGGAATCCGGCGGCGCCGACGGCCCGGCCGCCCGCGGTGAGCACCCGGACCGGCATCACCCGGTTCTCGATGCGGATCCGTTCGCGCATCTCGCGCCGCCGCAACTGCCGGTAGAGGACCTTCTTGACGTCCTTGCCTTCGGGCATCGGCAGTACGTACGAGCCGGAGCGGTGCACCCGGCGGACCGCGTACTGGCCGTGCTCGTCCTTCTCGAACTTCACCCCGTACCGCTCCAGCCGCTGGACCATGGAGAAGCCGCGGGTGGCGGTCTGCCGCACGGTGGACTGGTCGACGATGCCGTCGTTGGCGCGGGTGATCTCGGCCACGTAGTCATCGGGTTCGGCCCGGCCGGGGATGACGGCGTTGTTGACGCCGTCCATGCCCATGGCGAGCGCGCCCGAGTGGCGGACGTGTGCCTTTTCGAGGAGGAGGACGGAGGAGCCGTGCTCGGCGGCGGTGAGCGCCGCCATGGTGCCGGCCGTGCCGCCGCCGATGACGAGGACGTCGCAGGTCAGCTCCTCGGCCGCGGCGAGGGCGGGGATCTCCGCGGTCGCGGCGTCCGCCATGTGTTCCCCGTCCGCCACGTGTTCCCCCTTCTCCACGTGCTCCCCGCTCTCCGGGTGCTCCCTGTGCTCGCTGCGCTCCCTGTTGTTCACGCCAGTTGGGCCTTTCACATGCCGAGGGATTCGAGGACCTGACGCCGCAGCGCGACGGTCGCCGCGGCGTCATGGGCGGCGCGCTCGCGCGGATGCGGGATGTCCAGCACCCGGCCGCCGCCCTCCGCACCGCCCAGCAGCGCCACCCGGTCGCCGAGGAACAGCGCCTCGTCCACGTCGTGGGTGACGAAGACGACGGTGGCGCGGGTGCCCTGGAGCACCTGGACCAGCAGCCGCTGCATCCCGGCGCGGGTCTGTGCGTCGAGCGCGCCGAACGGCTCGTCCATCAGGACGGCGCGCGGCTCGCCGACGAGCGCCCGGGCGAGCTGGGCCCGCTGCCGCTGGCCGCCCGAGACCAGGTGCGGCAGCCGCCCGCTGTGCTCGGCGAGCCCGACGCGCTCCAGCCACGCCTCGGCCCGGCCGCGGCGCTCGGCGCGCGGTACGCCCCGTATGGCGAGCGGGAGTTCGACGTTGGCGCGCAGGGTGCGCCAGGGCAGCAGCGCGTCCTCCTGGAAGATCAGCGCCCGGTCGGCGTGCGGCCGGGTGATCGCGGTGCCGTCCTGGGTGACCCGCCCGCCGAGGGCCGGCAGCAGCCCGGCGAGCGTGCGCAGCAGGGTGGATTTGCCGCATCCGGACGGGCCGACGACCGTAAGGATGTCACCGGGCGGGACCTCCAGGTCGAGGCCGTGGAGGACGGGTGCGCCGGGGCGGCCGAGGGCGGCGTCCTCCAGGCGCAGCCGCACGCCCGGCGGGGCGGCTTCGGTGGCCGGAGTGGCCGGGGTGGCCGAGGTGGCCGAGGTGGTGGTGACGTCGGATGTGCTCACGGGGTGGCCGCCTCCTTGCGCGTGGGCGCCGGCCGGCCCGTGGTCTCCGTACGGGGCAGCCACCGGGTCAGTCGCCGTCCGGCCAGCTCGACCGCCGTGGAGGTGAGCCAGCCGAGCACGCCGATCGTGGTCATGCCGACGAAGACGCCCGGGTAGTCGACGATCGTGTAGTCCTGCCAGGTGCGGTAGCCGACGCCGTAGGCCCCGGAGATCATTTCGGCGGAGATCACACAGATCCAGGAGACGCCGATGCCGACGGAGAGCCCGCCGAGGATTCCCGGCAGCGCCCCGGGCAGGACGACGGACACCAGGACGCGTCCGCGCCCGCCGCCCATGGTCAGCACCGCCTCCTCCCAGACGGGCGCCAGCGCGCGGACCGCGTGCCGGGTGCTCACCATGACCGGGAAGAAGGCGGCGGTGAAGGTGATGAAGACGATCCCCTGCTCATTGCTGGGGAACATCAGGATCGCCACCGGCACCAGCGCGATGGCCGGGATCGGTCGGCACACCTCGAGGACGGGGCCGAGCAGATCGGATACGAGCGGGGAGCGGGCGATGGCGGTGCCGACCGCCATGCCCAGGACGGCGGCGAGCACGAACCCGGTGAGGATGCGGCTGAGGGAATCGGTCAGATCCTGCCAGTAGGCGCCGGTGCCGAGGCGGTCGGCGAACTCCCGGACCACATCGGTGGCGGACGGGAACTGAGCGAAACGCAGCCACAGGTTGACGTCGAGGGCGGTGAGCAGCTGCCACAGGCCGAGCGCGGCCAGCAGCGAACCGGCCCGCAGGGTGTGGCGGACCCAGGGGCGGCGCCGAAGCGGCCGGGGCGCGGCGGCGCGGGCTCCGGCTCCGGAGGCATCCGGAGCCGGGCGGGACCGTACGGACGAGGTGGGCGCGCTCATCGGGCCGGTGGGCGCGCTCATCGGGCCGCCGCCAGGGCCGCCGGGTAGCCGACGGTGCGGGCGCCGGGGTGACCCGCGATCCAGCCGCGGGCGTTGTCCGGGGTGACGAAGGCGCGCAGATCGCGGCCGTCGCGGACCCAGATCGCCCGGTTCG
This sequence comes from Streptomyces endocoffeicus, assembly GCF_016741935.1. Classification (GTDB taxonomy): domain Bacteria; phylum Actinomycetota; class Actinomycetes; order Streptomycetales; family Streptomycetaceae; genus Streptomyces; species Streptomyces endocoffeicus. The sequence continues at coordinate 66,254 of NZ_JAERRG010000005.1, forward strand.
CGAACCACCGGGTGCCGGTGGCCGCGTCGGGTACGTAGCCGGCCCGGACGCGGTCGCGGTGGCTTCCGGCGAAGCGCAGCAGCTCGGTGGGGGTGGCGAAGGTGCGGAGCCGGTCCTCGCCCTTGAGCCAGAGCTGGTTCGGGGAGGCGGGCGGGGTGGCGCGCAGCGCCTTGGCGTAGGCGTCCGCGCTTCCGTACGCCCGTTTGAGATAGCGGTCGTCGACAAAGGACGACACGTCGACCGGGCCGACCAGTTTGGCGTCACGCAGCACCGGGACGTCCTTCTTGAGCGCGGCGGTCAGCCGCGGCTTGAGGGTCGGGTCGAAGGTCGCGATGCCCCCGGTGCCGTTGTAGAGGTAGACCACTTCGGGCGGCAGCCCGGTCGCGGTGGCGACCTTACGGGCGGCGTCGAGCGGATGGGCGCGCAGATAGCGGGTGGCGTCGATCTGGGCGGCGAGGAACGCCTGGACGACGGCCGGGTGCTCGTCGGCGAACGCCTTGCGCGTGGTGACCCCGTGGAAGGTGGGGAGGTTCAGCCGGGCGCCGTCGTACAGCGCCTTGGCCTTGCCCTGGAAGGCGAGCAGCCCCGGCCAGGCCACGAACTGCGAGAGGGCGTCCGCGCTGCCCGCCTCGAGGGCCGAGGCGCCCACGGCGGGCTGCTGGTTGAGCTTGTGGATGCCGCCCTCGGGGTCGATGCCCGCCTGCTGCAGGGCGCGTACGAGCGTGCCGTCCGCGGCGGAGCCGACGCTGGTGGAGACGTTCTTGCCGCGCAGCCCGGACAGGGCGCGCAGGGTGGAACCGGGCGCGGTGAGGACCGTATTGAGGCCACCGCGCAGGTTGTAGCCGGTGACGGAGACGAGGCGGGTCGGCGCGTTCAGCTGGGTGCCGCGACCGGAGTTGATCAGGAGCGGGAAGTCGCCCATCGATCCGATGTCGACCTTACCGGCGACCATCTGCGCGGTGATGGGCGCTCCGGTGGCGTAGTCCTCCCACTTCACCTTGTACGTATGGCCGTCGCGGCGGCCCAGGGCGCGCAGCTCGCGTTCGAAGGCGCCGAGCGAGCGCAGCAGGGTGCCCGCGGTCACGGTGTTGATGGTCTTGGACTGGTAGCCGACGGTGACGGTCACGGTCTTGCCGTCCGCGTCCGCGTCGCCGCCGCAGCCGGTGAGGGACAGCAGCAGGGCGCCGGCGGCGAGGGCCGCGGGGAGGGTCGTGCGCTGCATCGAGGGGCCTTTCACCTCAGGAGATAGGGCATGTTGACCGTGACCGCGCCGGTGGGACAGCGGGCGGCGCACGGGCCGCAGTACCAGCACTCGTCGACGTGCATGTACGCCTTACCGCTGTCGGGGTGGATCGCGAGGGAGTCGAGGGGGCACATGTCCACGCACAGGGTGCAGCCGTCGATGCACTTGGACTCGTCGATCGTCACCGGCACATCGGCACGCTGGGGCGCCAGAGGCATGGCTGTCTCCAGGGAAGGGCGTGAAGGGGCAGAGGGTGTTGTGGTGGGTGGGTCTCAGGCGGTGCGGCGCAACTGGCCGCTCATGGTGATCCGGTCGCCGCGGAACCGGATGAACTCCAGGTCCACCGGGCGTCCATCGCACAGATGGGTGAGCCGCTCCAGCATCAGGACCGCCGCACCGCGCGGGGCCTGCAGAACGGCGGCCGAGTGGGCGTCGGCGTTGACGGCCTCGAGGGTGATCTCGGCGGTGCCCAGGGGCTGTCCGGTGATCTTCTCGATCAGCCGGAAGACATCGGTGTTCTCCAGGTCGGCGCCGATGAGGTCGGCGCCGATGTCCATCGGGAGGTAGGTGAGGTCGAGGGAGAGCGGGAGTCCGCCGAGTCGGCGCAGCCGCTCGACGTAGAGGACGTCGGAACGGGCGGGGACGCCCAGCCGGTCCGCCACACAGGCGGGCGCGGGGACGGGGCCGACGGTGCGCACCTCATTGCTGACCCGGCCGTGCTCGTGGAGGGTCTCGGCCAGGCCCATCAGCCGGTCCAGGCCGTGCGGGTACTTCTCCGCGACCACGACCGTGCCCACTCCCGGCTGCCGCTCCACCAGGCGTTCGGAGCGCAGCAGGTCGAGCGCCTGGCGCACGGTGTTGCGGGAGGCGCCGTAGTCCTGGCCGAGCGCGTCCTCCAGGGGGAGCACGCCCCCGGGGAAGCCGCCGGTGAGGACCTGGTGGCGGAGCAGATCGGCGAGTTGCCGTGCCCGGTCGGCACGGAGCCGGCGGCGGCGCGCGGCGGCGACCGGCGGGGCGTGCTCGCGGGGGCGTTCGGCTGGCATCGGCCGGCTCCGGGGGTGTGCTGGTCGGGGGGTCGTATCGGGACCATACCGACGGGGCCGGGCCGATGGTGTTGCCGAAGTATTGCGCCACCTGACGGCGGCTTCCCTACCGCTTCTGCCTGCGGTTTCGTGTCCGCGGCGGCAAGATCTGCCACTGTGCGCGGCGGGCCCCCGGCGCGCGGGCGCGCCAGGGGCCCGGGACGCCGGTGGGGTCCGGCGCCGTGGTTCAGCCGGTCGGGAGGCCGGTCGCCAGATCGGTCGGGATATCGGTCGGGAGGCCGGAGGGCAGCGACGTCGGAAGGCCCGAGGGGAGGTCGCTGGGCGAGGTCGTCTTGATGAACGTGTCGTTCTTGGCGAGCGCGTCCCAGTCGACCGTGAGGGTCTTGCCGTCCGCGCCGGCGGTGACCTTGCCCGCGCTGCGGTCGGTGTTGCCGTCGGCGCACTTGAGCATGAGCATCTTCCCGCCCATGTCGGCGTACTCGCCGTTGCAGATGTGCTTGTCGGCCATCAGGACGGCCTTCTTGCCGCTGATGGACAGGATGACGGCCCCCTCACCGGCCTTCGCCACATAGGTGCCGGAGACCTTCGTGTCCGCGCCCCCCTCCGCCGGGGCGCTCGACTCGGAGGAGGGGTCCTTGGAAGTGTCCTTCTTGTCGTCGCCACCGTCACTGCCGCATGCGGTCAGCAACAGGGCGGCCGCCACCGCCGTGCCGGCGATGCTCACTGCCTTCTTCACGTGCTTCTCCTCGGTCGTCCGGGATCGTCAGGGCAGGAGCACGACAAATTAGCAGCCGCGTCAGGGCGTGGCCGGGACCACCTGGCCGGTCACCTCGCCCAGGCCGATACGGGTCCCCTGCGGGCCCGGGGCCCAGGCCGTGACGGTCACCTCGTCGCCGTCCTCCAGGAAGGTCCGGGTGCCGTCGGGGAGCCGCAGGGATTCGCGGCCGCCCCAGGTGAGTTCGAGGAGACAGCCGAGTTCGTCCGGGCGCGGACCGCTGACCGTTCCGGAGGCGAAGAGGTCGCCGGTGCGCAGCGAGGCGCCGTTCACCGTCAGATGGGCGAGTTGCTGGGCGGCGGTCCAGTACATGGCGGAGAAGGGCGGGCGGGAGATCGTGTGGCCGTTGAGCGCGACCTCCAGGCGCAGATCGAGCCCGCCGGGCTCGGCGGCGCTGTCGTCCAGGTAGGGAAGGGGCGGGACGTCGCGGGCGGGAGGGCTGGTACGGGCGGCGGCGAGGGCGTCCAGCGGGGTGACCCAGGCGGCGAGCGAGGTGGCGAAGGACTTGCCGAGGAAGGGGCCGAGCGGGCGGTACTCCCACGCCTGGATGTCGCGCGCGGACCAGTCGTTGAGCAGACAGACGCCGAAGACGTGGTCGTGGAACCCGGAGAGCGGCACCGGTGTATTAACAGTGGAAGGGGCGCCGACGACGAAGGCCACCTCCGCTTCGAAGTCGAGGCGCAGGGAGGGGCCGAAGACCGGAGTGGGGGAGGAAGCGTGTGGTGCGGAGGTATCGGCCGGGGGCAGATGCTGGCCCTGCGGGCGGACGATGGGTGTGCCCGAGACGAGGATGGTGCCGGCCCGGCCGTGGTAGCCGATCGGCATGTGCTTCCAGTTGGGGGTGAGCGCCTCGCCGTCGGGGCGGAAGATCCTGCCCGTATTGGTGGCGTGGTGCTCGCTCGCATAGAAGTCGGCGTAGTCGGCCACCTCGAAGGGGAGGTGGAGCGCCACCGTGGGGAGGGGGTGCATCAGGGGCTCGATGGTCGAGCGGTGCGCCGGGTCGGTCAGCCAGTCGAGCACCTCGGCGCGGACGGCCTGCCAGACCGGGCGGCCCGTGGCCATCAGCGGGTTGAGGGTGCCGGCGCCCAGCGGCTCGGCGTGCGGGGAGGCGGTGGCGGCCGCGGCGGCGCCCACGTCGAGCACATGGTTTCCGTAGCGCACCCCGATTTTCCGCAGATGAGGAGCGTGCGGCGCGGTGAAGACGCCATAGGGGAGGTTGTGCGGGCCGAAGGGGTCGCCTTCGGGCAGGTCCAGCGGGGATCGCTGCGGCATCGGGGCTGCCTCGCCTTCTCCTCGTCACTGTGGGACGCAGCACACCCTAAGGCGCGGAGAGAGAAGGGAAGAAAGGAAGATGGCGTTGTGTCGGCTACTCCCTAAAGATATGGCAATGTCCGGAAAATCCTTGCTGGAGGTGGAGATTCCGAAGTAGCGTCCTTCATTGGGGTCACGCACAGTGGGGGGGCCACTGCGCTGCGGTGACCAAGGGGGACTCGTGGCGAGCAGTGCCGTGCCGTTCGCGGTGGACCGTTCCGTGCCCGCTCTCATCGTGAAGATCGGCCACTATCCGCTGCATCACGGCGGCGTCGGCGCCATCCGGTCTCTGGGGCGTCTCGGTGTCCCCATGTACGCGGTCACCGAGGACCGTTGGACCCCGGCGGCGCTCTCGCGCCATCTGAGGAAGGCCTTCGTCTGGCCGACCACCGGCGAGGAGCGGCCGGAGCGGCTGGTGGAGGGGCTGCTGCGGATGGGGCGGGCGATCGGCCGGCCGACGGTGCTGCTGCCCACCGACGAGGAGGCGGCGGTGCTGATCGCCGAGCACGCGGATCGGCTCGCCGGGGAGGGCCGCTTTCTCTTCCCGCGCACCGAGCCCGAGTTGCCCAGACGGCTGGCGAACAAGCAGGGGCTGCACGAGCTGTGTGCCAAGCACGGGGTGCCCACGCCCGAGGGTGTCTTCCCGTACACCTATGCCGATGTCAAGGCGTTCGCGGCCAGTGCCCGGTTTCCGGTGGTCGCCAAGAACCGGGAGGCGTTCGAGCGGCGGAAGAAGCCCGCGGTGTGCGGCACCACCCGGATCGAGGGCCCGCGGGAGCTGATGGAGCTGGCGCGGCGGTGGGGGCCGCGGCCGGGGGTGGTGCTGCAGGAGTATCTGCCGAGAGAGGAGGCCGAGGACTGGATCGTGCACGCGTACTTCGACGCCCGGAGCACACCGCTGGCGATGTTCACCGGGGTCAAGGTGCGGTCCTGGCCGCCGCACGCGGGCATGACGGCGTGCGCCTATGTGGTGGAGAACGAGGAACTGGCGCGGATGACGGCCCGGTTCGTCCAGCGGATCGGCTTCAGCGGCATCGTCGATCTGGACTGGCGCTTCGACCGGCGTGACGGACGGTACAAGCTGCTGGACTTCAATCCGCGGATGGGCGCCCAGTTCCGGCTCTTCGAGAACGCGGCGCGGATCGATGTCGTACGGGCCCAGCATCTCGATCTGACCGGACGCGCGGTCCCCGGGGCCCGGCAGCGGCCGGCCCGGCGGTTCCTGGTCGAGAACATCGACCTGCCCGCGCTGTTCGCCTACCGCCGCAGTGGTTACACCACTCCGCACGCCCCGGCGCGGGCGAGCGGGACCGAGCTCGCCTGGGCGGCGCGGGACGACATGAGGCCGTTCCTCACCATGCTGGCCCGCTCACTGCGGCCCGGCGCGGCACAGCTGTACCGGCTGTGGCGCGCCAAGTGAACGCGACACCTTGGGGGACCTCATCCCCGTGGAGACCTTCTCGGCCTATGGCCCGTGGTTCCAGGAGCGGCTGGTGCCGGGGCTGGAGCTGGAGCGGGTGCGGGTGGTGGCGGTGGACCGGCGGGGCGGCCGGTTCGAGCTGAAGCTGGACTCGAGGGAGCAGTTCACCGCGCGCGCCGTCGTCGTCGCCAGTGGGCTCAGCGGGCTCGCCCACCTCGCCCGGGAGCCGGCCGCCGGCGTACCGGACGGACCCGCTCCGGGCGGCCCCGTCTCCCATAGTTCGCACCATCGCGACCTTGGCCGCCTCCGGGGGTGTGAGGTGGTGGTCGTCGGGGCCGGGCAGTCGGCGCTGGAGAGTGCGGTGCTGCTGGCCGAGGCCGGTGCGGCCGCGGTGCGGGTGGTGGCCTGCGGGCCGCGCGCGGTCGCCTTCGGCACCCCGCCGGACCGCCAGTCCAGGCTGCGGCCCGAGTCGCCGTTCGGCCGCGCCTGGTCGCTGTACGCGCTGTCGCACCACGCCGTGGGCTTTCGGCGGCTGCCCGCACCGGCCCGGGAGTATCTGGTCCGCAGGGTGCTGGGGCCCAAGGGCGCCTGGTGGCTGAGGGACCGGTTCGCCGGGCGGGTGCGGGTCACCCAGGGGCGGCGGATCAGCCGGGTCACGGTGGGGGCCGACGGCCGGCCGGTGCTCACCCCGCGCGGGGGCGGCCGGGTCGGTGAGCCGGCCGCCGACCATGTGATGGCCGCGACCGGTTACCGGATGAGCGTCGCGGCGCTGGACTTCCTCGGGCCCGGGCTCTGCTCCGAGTTGGTCATCGGAGCCGGGGGCCCCTGGCTCCGATGCCGGTTACGGCTCCTCGGTCCCGGGGCTGTACTTCACCGGGCTGCCCGCGGCGGCGAGTTTCGGCCCGGTGATGCGGTTCGTCCGCGGTACGGAGTACGCGTCGCCGCGGCTGGCGAAGGCGGTGGCCGCCATGCACGGATGAGCGGGCTCCACCCGCGGGCCCCGCCCGCGGGCGTCGGCCCGCACCGGCCGGTGACCGGCCCCGCTCGACGGCCGGTTCGGCGGCCGGTTCGGCGGACCGTCCGGCGGTCCGGCCGGGCCGCCGGGTGGGATCGGCCGGGCGGCCGGGTGGGATCCGGCCGGGCGGCCGGGTGGGGTCCGGGGCATGAATGATCTGCTGCGATCGCGGTACTTCGATGTGAAGCGGTCGGTTCGGGAGAGAACGGTGAGAGGCGCACAAGGCGGGAAGGCGCCAACAGTGATCGATACCCGACCGGATACGCTGCCTGTTGGTGGAGGCAGCGACACATCGACATTCGCGTCATTCGTAGGCAGACAGGAGTACCCCGTGAGCTTCGTCGGGCCCTTGGGGCTGAGCGTGCGGGACCGGACTCTGGAAGCCGACACCCAGGCCGGGCTGACGGCGGTCGAAGAGGGCCTGCTGGAGGCCACCAAAAGCGATGTGCCCTTCATCACGGAGGCCGCCCAGCATCTGGTGCGGGCCGGGGGGAAGCGGTTCCGGCCCCTGCTGGTGCTGCTGGCCGCGCAGTTCGGTGACCCCCACGCACCCGGAGTGGTGCCCTCGGCGGTGGTCGTCGAACTCACCCATCTGGCGACGCTGTACCACGACGATGTGATGGACGAGGCGGAGGTGCGGCGCGGCGTCTCCAGCGCCAACGCCCGCTGGGGCAACTCGGTGGCGGTCCTCACCGGCGACTTCCTCTTCGCCCGTGCCTCGCACATCCTGGCCGACCTCGGCCCCGAGGCGGTGCGGATCCAGGCCGAGGCGTTCGAGCGGCTGGTCACCGGTCAGATCCTGGAGACGGCGGGCCCCCGCGACGGCCGTGCTCCGGTCGAGCACTACCTGGATGTGCTGGCCGGCAAGACGGGCTCGCTGATCGCCGTCTCCGGCCGGTTCGGCGCGATGATGGCGGGCGCCGACGAGAGCATCGTCAGCATCCTCACCCAGTACGGCGAGCGGCTCGGCATGGCCTTCCAGCTCGCCGACGACGTACTGGACATCGCGAGTGACAGCCATGAGTCCGGTAAGACCCCCGGCACCGATCTGCGCGAGGGCGTGGCCACCCTGCCCGTGCTCTATGTGCGGGAGCAGGCCGAGGCAACCGGTTCGGCCGCGGACCGCGAGCTGTGCGAGCTGCTCGCGGGCGATCTCACCGATGACGCGCGCCATGCCGAGGTGCTGCGGCGGCTGCGCGCCCATCCGGCGCTGGAGCGGGCCCGCCGGGTCACGGTCCGCTATGCGGCGGAGGCCCGTTCGATGCTGGCGCCGCTGCCCGAGGGCCCGGCGAAGGCGGCCCTCGAGGGGCTGTGCGACGCGGTGGTCCACCGGGCCGGATGACCCCCGCCCGGCGCCCGTTCCACCCCGCCCGGCCCCCGGTCCCGGGGTGCCCGCCGGTGACTCCCGGGGGAGTAGGACCCTGACTCCCGGTGGAGCGGCGTCATACCCGAGCATTACGCCGAGGTGATCCTGCGGGCTGACGCGCCACGTCGAACGATTTGGTGGGATGAAAAGACCACCACATGGCGGGATCGGGTGACAATGGCCCGAGAGGTGGACGAGTGCAAGCTGACGAACCGCCGCCGACGACGGAGGTAGAGCACACATGGCACGGATCCGACCGACACAGGTCGCCGACGACGGCTTCTGGGATGAAGAGCGGCCATCACGAGGGAAGAAGGCCGCCCGGTACGCCGCCCCGGTCGCCGTCGCGGGCATCGCGGCGGCGACCATAGGACTGGTCCCGGCGCTCGCCAGCACCGGCGACCCCAATCTGCCGAAGATCTCGGCGCAAGAGCTCATCAGCAAGATGGCGGCATCGGACGCCCAGCAGATGTCCGGTTCGGTGAAGATCACCACCGATCTGGGCATCCCCTCGCTCCCCGGTGGCGGCTCGCTCGCCGATCTCGGCGGGGCGCAGGGCGGCGACGCGTCCGCCGCTCCCGAGTCCAAGCTGATGGAGCTGATCTCCGGCTCCCACACCCTGCGGGTGGCCACCGACGGCCCCGACAAGCAGCGGGTGTCGATCGTCGAGAACGCCGCCGAGTACAGCATGGTCCACAACGGCGACGAGATCTGGGCGTACGACAGCGGGAGCAACTCCGCCTACCACGCGACCGCCCCGAAGGACGCGAAGGCCAAGGGCGACCACCGGCGGGAGATGCCGAAGGACCTGCGGGACGCCACGCCCCAGGAGATGGCCAAGACGCTGCTCTCCTCCGTGGACGACACCACCGATGTGACGGTCGACGGCACCTCCCGGGTCGCCGGGCGGGACGCGTACGACCTGCTGATCAAGCCCAAGCAGAACAGCGACTCCACGATCGGATCCGTCCGTATCGCGGTGGACGCGGACAACGGTGTCCCGCTGAAGTTCACGCTCTCCCCGAAGAGCGGCGGCAAGGCGATCGTCGACGTGGGCTTCACCAAGGTGGACTTCGGCAAGCCCAAGGCCAGCACCTTTGACTTCCACCCGCCCAAGGGCGCCAAGGTCACCGAAGGGCCCAAGGCCGACCACAAGGACGTCCCGAAGGACTTCGGCTCCAAGGACTTCAAGAAGTTCAAGGACTCCAAGGACTTCAAGGACTTCAAGGGTTCCAAGGACTTCAAGGACGCCCAGGGCGCCCTGTCCGGGCTGAAGGTCGTCGGTGAGGGCTGGGACTCGGTCGCCCGGCTCGACACCCCCGGCGGCGCCGCGGCGCCCACGACACCCGGCGGCGACAGCGGCCCGGGCGCGGCGTCCGGCCTCCTCGGCGGCTTCGGCAAGGAGGTCAAGGGGAAGTTCGGCTCCGGCACTGTGGTCAGCACCCGGCTGGTGAACGCGCTGATCACCGACGACGGCAAGGTGTTCGTCGGCGCGGTCGACAAGGACGCCCTGGTCAAGGCCGCCAACGCGGCCAAGTGAGCCCACTGGGCGCATAAGGCGCGGTGACGGATGACGTAGGGCGCGGATACGACGCAGAACGAAGGGGAGCCCGTGGAGCAGCGGTCCACCGAGGGGGACGACGCCGCGGTGGAGACCCGCGGGCTCACCAAGCGCTACCGGGGCGGACAGCTCGCGGTCGACGCGCTGGATCTGTCCGTGCCGCGGGGCAGTGTCTTCGGCTTCCTCGGGCCCAATGGCTCGGGGAAGACGACGACCATCCGCATGCTCATGGGCCTGATCGAGCCCACCTCGGGCGGGGCCAGGCTGCTCGGCGAGCCGATGCCGCGCGCCGCCCGGAGCGTGCTGCCCAGGGTGGGTGCCCTCATCGAGGGCCCCGCCCTGTACCCCTTTCTGACCGGCCGCGACAATCTGCTGCGCTACGACGCGGCCGACCCCACCGCCGACCCCCGCACCCGCGCCCCCCGCGTGGCGGCCGCCCTGGACCGGGTCGGGCTGGCCGCCGCGGCCGGGAAGAAGGCCCGGGCGTACTCGCTCGGCATGAAGCAGCGCCTGGGCTTGGCCGCCGCGCTGCTCCAGCCCCGAGAGCTGCTGGTGCTGGACGAGCCGACCAACGGCCTCGATCCGCAGGGCATGCGCGAGATCCGCGCCCTGGTGCGCGAGCTGGCCGAGGAGGGCACCACCGTCTTCCTCTCCTCCCATCTCCTCGACGAGATCGAACAGGTGTGCACGCACGCCGCCGTGATGGCCCAGGGCCGTCTGATCACCCAGGGCACGGTGGCCGAGCTGGCGGCGGGCAGCCGCGGCCGGCTGGCCGTCACCACCCCGGACCCGGTGGACGCGGTCCGGGTGCTCAAGGAGCACGGGGTGACGGATCTGGTGGTCCTGGACGAGCGTGTCTCCGGCGAACTGCCGGTGCCCGGCCCCGGCGTGGACGACGCACCGCTGGAGCTGGCCGATCTCAACGCCGCCCTCGTACGCGCCGGGGTGCGGGTCCGGGCCTTCGGGGCCGAACGTGCCTCGCTCGAGGACGCCTTTGTCGCGCTAACCGGGGAGGGCTTCGATGTCGCGGGCTGACGAAACGTCGCGAGCTGACGAAACGAGGGTGGCCGGCACCGGCGTACCCAAGACGGCCGACACCGGCGCACTGGCCGGGAGGGCCGCGAACCCGCCCCGCCCGAGCCCTCTGTGGGCCCTGGCGCTCTTCCGCTCCGAGCTGACCACCACCCTCCGCCGCTGGCGCACCCTGGCCCTGCTCGGGGTGCTCGCGCTGATCCCGATCCTCATCGGTGTCGCGGTGAAGATCGAGACCAGCGACGGCGGCAGCTTCGGCGGCGGCCGTGGGGGAGAGGGGGCGGGCCCCGCCTTCTTCCCCCAGATCACCAACAACGGGATCTTCCTGGTCTTCGCGTCACTGGCGGCGACCCTGCCGGTCTTCCTGCCGATGGTGATCGGCGTGATCGCCGGTGACGCCATCGCCGGTGAGGCGGGCTCCGGGACGCTGCGCTATCTGCTGGTCGCCCCCGCCGGGCGGACCCGTCTGCTGCTGGCCAAATTCACCACCACCATGGCCTTCTGCCTGATCGCGACCCTGGTGGTGGCCCTCTCGAGCCTGGTGACGGGGGCGCTGCTGTTCCCGCTCGGCGATGTCACGCTGATCTCGGGCATCACCGTCTCGTTCGAGGAGGCGCTGCTCCGGGCGCTCGGCGTGGCCGCCCTGGTGGCCCTGTCGCTGGTGGGGATCGCCACGGTGGGGCTGTTCATCTCCACCCTCACCAACAGCGGGATCGCGGCCATGGCCACGACCGTGGGGCTGGTGATCACCGCGCAGATCCTCGACACCATCCCGCAGCTGCACGCGATCCACCCGTACCTCTTCCCGCACTACTGGCTCAGCTTCGCCGATCTCCTCCGCGAGCCGGTCTACTGGGACGAGCTGGTCAAGAATCTGGGGCTGCAGGGGCTGTACGTGGCCGTGTTCGGCTCGGCGGCCTGGGCCCGGTTCACCGCGAAGGACATCACGGCCTGAGCGACCGGAGTGACCTGAGCGGCCTGGGCGACCTGAGCCGAACACGGCACGTCGTCATCCGTCCGGGATCAGGCGCCGCCGAGCGTCCAGACCGTGTAGGCGATGGCGTCGCTGTTGCGGTCCAGGGCGGTGTCGTCGATGTTGGCCGAGGTGTCGCAGGAGCGGTGGTAGCAGCGGTCGAACGCCTGACCGGAGGTGCCGCCCCACTTCTGCGCCTGGGCGGCGGTCTTGGTGTAGTCGGCGCCGCTGAAGAGACCGCCCACCGGGATGCCCTTGTTCTTGAACGGCGCGTGGTCGGAGCGGCCGTCGCCCTCGGTCTCGATCTCGGTGGGCACACCCTTGGCGGAGAAGAACGCCTTGAAGACCGACTCGATCCCGGGGTCGTCGTCGTACACGAAGTAGCCGGGGTTGGGCGAGCCGATCATGTCGAAGTTGAGATAGCCGTCGATCTTCGCCCGTTCGGCTGACGGCAGGTTGTTGATGTAGTAGGTGGAGCCGACCATCCCCCGCTCCTCGGCGCCCCACCAGGCGAACCGCAGATGCTTGGTGGGCTTCGCCCCCTGGCGGGCCACGGTGAGCGCGGTCTCCAGGGTTCCGGCGGAGCCCGAGCCGTTGTCGTTGATCCCGGGGCCCGCGGTGACGGAGTCGAGGTGGGCGCCGGAGAACACCACGTTGTTGGTGTCGCCGCCGGGCCAGTCGGCGATGAGGTTGTAGCCGGTGGCACCGCCGGAGGTGAACTGCTGCACGGTGGTGGTGTATCCGGCGGCGTCCAGCTTGCCCTTGATGTAGTCGAGCGACGCCTTGTAGCCGGGGCGGCCATGGGCGCGGTTGCCGCCGTTGGCGGTGGCGATGGACTGCAGCTGGGCCAGATGGGCCTTCACATTGGCCACCGAGATGTCCGGTGCCGCGAGGGTGGTACGGGCGTCCGCCGGGTGCCGTGCCGATGCGGCGGCGGAGGTCGCGGGGGCGGCCGAGACCAGGGCGGCGACCGCCGTACCGGCGGCGGCCATGGCGGCCGTACGCCGTATCAGGGATCTTCGGGCGCGGGTTTGCGCGCATGAGGACATGGGGGGCTCCGGTTCCGAACGAGGACAGGACGGAATGACGTGACGCTGTGTGGTGCACGTGCCCGTGGGGGCGATGGAGCGGTGAACGTGCTGATGCTCGGGGCGTGGCTGACTCCGCGTCAAGGGCGGAAACCGGACATCACCCGCCGGATATCGGTCCCGGCCGAGTATCGGGTACGGCGGCGTCCGATGCGGCGCCCTCCGGCACAACGGCCTCCGGCACGACCGCCTCGGGCACGACCGCCTCCGAAACAACGGCCTCCGAAACAACGGCCTCCGGCACAACAGCCTCCGGAACCACATCAGCCCCCGGAATCACATCGGCCTCCACTGTCGCCGACAGCACCCCCGCCCGCGCGGCGGCGTCGGCCAGCGCCCGCCGCGCCCGCCGGGCGGTGCGCAGCGCGTCCCAGGTCAGCAGCGCGAGCGCGAGCCAGACGAGGGCGAAGCCCGCCCACCGTTCGGGTGGCATCGACTCGTGGAAGACGGCGAGCCCGAGGGCGAACTGGAAGGTCGGCGCCACGTACTGGAGCATCCCGATCGTCGACAGCGGCAGCCGCACCGCCGAGGCCCCGAAGCAGATCAGCGGCAGCGCCGTGACGAAGCCGCAGCTCGCCAGCAGCGCGGCGTGCCCGGCGCCCTCGCTCGCGAACGTGCTGCCGCCGTCCGCCCCGAGCCAGATCAGGAAGCCGAGCGCGGGCAGGAACTGCACGGCGGTCTCGGCGGCCAGCGACTCCAGCCCGTCGAGACCGACCCGCTTCTTGGCCAGCCCGTACGTCGCGAAGCTGAAGGCGAGGGTGAGCGCGATCCACGGCGGCTTGCCGTAGCCCACCGTCAGCACGGCCACGGCCACTACCCCGACACCGACCGCCGCCCACTGTGCGGGCCGCAGCCGCTCACGCAGCAGCAGCACCCCGAAGGCGATGCTGACCAGCGGGTTGATGAAGTATCCGAGCGCGGTCTCCACCACATGCCCGCTGTTGACGCCCCAGATGTACAGACCCCAGTTGACCGAGATCACGGTCGCGGCGAGCGCGATCATGCCCAGCCGCCGGGGCTGCCGGAGCAGCGGCCGTATCCAGCTCCAGCGGCGCAGCACCAGCAGCACCAGACCGACGGCCGCCAGCGACCACACCATCCGGTGGGCCAGGATCTCCACCGCCGCGGCGGGCTCCAGCAGCGGCCAGAAGAGCGGCACCAGACCCCACATGCCGTACGCCGCGAAGCCGTAGAGGAGACCGGCGCGATCGACGCGGTCCTGCTGGTCCTGCGGCGTCACGGCACCCTCCCCGACGGCATGGCGAGCCCCCGGCGGGCCCGTTCCGAGGGTCCGAAGGTAGCGCCGGTGAGGCCCGCCTGTCATTCCCGTACCGGAATACGGTGATGACAGGCGGGCCGTGGTGCGTACGGGGCGGGTCAGCCCTTGAGCGCGACCGCCACCGAGTCCGCGATGGGGGTGGTCGGACGGCCTATGAGCCGGGACAGCTCACCCGGGGTGGCGTCCAGCCGGCCGCGCCCGATGGCCGCCTCCACATCGGAGAGGATCACGGCGAACGGCTCGGGGACGCCCGCGCCGGTGAGGATGGACTGGTACTCGGCGGGGGAGACGGCGCCGTAGACGATCTCCTTGCCGGACTGCCGGGCGACCACCTCGGCGTACTCGGCGAAGCCCCAGGCGGTGTCGCCGGACAGCTCGTACGCCTTGCCCTCGTGGCCCTCACCGGTCAGAACGGCGACGGCGGCCGCCGCGTAGTCGGCGCGCGCGGCGGAGGCGACCCGGCCCTCGCCCGCGGCGCCCACGACGGCGCCGTGCTCCAGGACGGTGGAGAGGTTCTCGGTGTAGTTCTCGTTGTACCAGCCGTTGCGCAGCAGCGCGTACGGCAGGCCCGAGCCGGTGATCGCCTGCTCGGTGACCTTGTGCTCATCGGCCAGGGAGAAGTCGGCGGCGGGGCCGCCCAGGATGCTGGTGTAGGCGAGCAGCGCGACACCGGCCTCCTTGGCGGCGTCGATCACGGCCTGGTGCTGCGGCACCCGCTGCCCGACCTCGCTGCCGGAGATCAGCAGCACCTTGTCGCCGGTGGCGAAGGCGCCGGCGAGCGTCTCGGGCCGGTTGTAGTCGGCCACGTGCAGCCGCACCCCGCGGTCGGCGAGGTCGGCGGCCTTCGCGGTGTCGCGCACGACCGCGGTGATCTGGTCGGCGGGAACCTTCTCCAGCAGCCCCTCGACGACGAGGCGGCCGAGGTGGCCGGTGGCTCCGGTGACGACGATGCTCATATGTGTGACTCTCCTGGTTCGGGATCGGCACACCCACCATAAGGGAAGCGCTAACCAAAAGAAAGGTACTTCCGGTTAAGTAAGTGTGTTCATTCGGGGCCGGGCCGCTCCCGGGGCTCCCGCTCGCCGGGCTCCCGGGCCTCCCGCCCCCCGGCCTCCCGCGGCTCCCGCTCCCGTGCCGCGAGGCTGACCGCGAACGGCAGGATCGTCACCGCGACCCCCGGCAGCCGCTCCAGCGTCTTGGCCAGCGACTCCGCCGTGCCCCTGTGCAGCAGCTTGCCCAGTGGGGAGGCGTAGGTGCGGCGCGGCACCAGCAGGGTCAGCGCGGTCCGCCCGTCCTCGGTGGTACGGGCCGCCAGCTCCATCACGGCGTGGCGCAGCCGCCGGTCCGGGCACTCCACGACCTCCAGCGGCACCGTCACCCCCGCCGTGGCCTCCCACCGCGCCATCAGCCGCCGGGCATGGGTCTCGTCCACCATGAAGTGCACCGCGCGGACCTCGTCGGGCCGCAGCTCATGCGCGTACCGCAGCGCCTTGACCGTCGCGAGGTCGATGCTGTCCGCCAGGACGAAGACCACATGGCGCCGCCAGCGCGGGACGTCGTCCCCGGGGCGCTCCACCGCCTCCAGGGCGGCCGCCTCCGCGCGGTACTCGCGGTTGATCCGGATCAGCGCCCAGACCCCCAGCGGGAAGACCACCACGACCAGCCAGGCGCCCTCGGTGAACTTGGTGATCCCGAAGATCAGCACCACGGCCGCGGAGACCACCGCGGTGATGAGGTTCACCGCGGCCTTCCACGTCCGCCCCGGCTCCCGGCGCCGCAGGTGATAGGCGGTCATCCCGGACCCGGCCATGGTGAAGGCGGTGAACACCCCGATCGCGTACAGCGCCACCAGCCGGTCCACATTGGCCTCGGTGACCACCAGCAGCGCCAGCGCCACCACGGCCAGCGACACGATCCCGTTGGAGAAGGCCAGCCGGTGGCCGCGCCGGGTCAGCTGCCGGGGCAGAAAGCGGTCCTCGGCCACGAAGCTGGCCAGGAACGGGAAGCCGGTGAAGGGCGTGTTGGCGCCCGTGTAGAGGATGAGCGCGGTCGCCAGCTGGACGAACGCCAGCCCCAGGGCGCCCAGCACCCCGCCGCCGAAGACCAGATGGGCCTCCTGCGCGAGGACGGTCGGGGTGCCGTCCCGGTACGGGATGGCGTGGGTGAAGTGGGCCAGGGCGGAGACCCCGAGGACCAGCGTGCCCAGGACGCAGCTCATCGTGACCAGCGTGTGGCGGGCGTTGCGGCCCTTGGGGTCGCGGAAGACCGAGACGCTGTTGGAGATCGCCTCCAGACCGGTCAGCGAGGAGCCCCCGTTGGCGAACGAGCGCAGCACGATGAAGAGCGAGGCGCCGTAGAGCCAGCCATTGCCCGGAGTACCGAGCGGCACGGCGCCCGCGGCGTGCACATCGGCGTGCGGCAGCGTCCCGGTGAGTCCGCGGATCACGCCGACCACCAGCATCAGGCCGACGGCGAGGATGAACAGGTAGGCGGGCACCATGAAGACCCGCCCGGCCTCCCGCAGTCCGCGCAGATTGCCGTAGGCGAGGATCAGGATCACCAGGGCGCTCAGCGGCAGTTGGAGATGGTCGATACCGGTCCAGGTGCCGCCGACGAGATGGGCGAACGAGATGATCGCGTTGGTGCCCGCCGAGACCTGGACCGCCACGGTGACGATGTAGTCCACCAGCAGTGCCACGGACGCGATCTGGGCGATGTCCGGGCCGAAGTTCTCCCGCGCCACCACATACGAGCCGCCGGCCCGGGTGTAGATCGTCACCACATCGCTGTAGCAGAGCGTGACCACCAGCAGTACCAGCAGGATCGCCCCGGTCACCGGGAGGATCAGGGTGAACGCCGCGACCCCGATGACCGGCACCAGCACCCGCAGCATCTCCTCGCTGCCGTACGCCGTCGAGGAGATGCAGTCGGAGGCCAGCACGCCCAGCGCGGCCGGATTGCTCAGCTTCTCGCGCCGGATCCGCTCGGTGACCAGGGGCGGGCCGAGCAGCAGCCGCTTGAGGCGGTAGCCGGGGCGGTCGGGCGGCTGGAGCGGGGCGGCGGTGTCGGCCATGCGGATAGCAGAACGGGTGCCCGGCCGGGGCGCGGTCAGACGCTCCGGCCGGGCACCCGCCTGTGCCCGTATGTACGAACGCGCCCGCTGGGCGCCTTACCGGGGTCAGCCCACGACGGTCCAGGTGTCGCCGCCCGCGAGCAGCGCGCCGAGGTCGCCCTTGCCCTTGAGCTCCACGGCGTTGTCGAGCTGGTCGGACATCTGGGTGTCGTAGACCGGGCGCTCCACATCGCGCAGCACCCCGATGGGGGTGTGGTGGAGGGTGTCGGCGTCGGCGAGCCGGGTCAGCGCGAACGCCGTGGTGGGCGAGGCCGCGTGGGCGTCGTGCACCAGCACCTGGTGCTCGTTCTCGGCGGTGACGGTGACCACTTCGAGGTCGCCGGTGCGCTGGTCGCGGACGACGCCCTTGGACTGGTCGGCGCCGAAGCGGATCGGCTGCCCGTGCTCCAGCCGGATCACGGCCTCCTGGGCCTGATCCTTGTCCTTCAGGGCCTCGAAGGCGCCGTCGTTGAAGATGTTGCAGTTCTGGTAGATCTCCACCAGCGCGGTGCCCGGGTGGGCCGCCGCCTGCCGCAGCACCTCGGTCAGGTGCTTGCGGTCGGAGTCGACGGTGCGGGCCACGAAGCCCGCCTCGGCGCCGAGCGCGAGCGACAGCGGGTTGAACGGCGCGTCCAGGGAGCCCATCGGGGTCGACTTGGTGATCTTGCCGACCTCGGAGGTGGGGCTGTACTGCCCCTTGGTCAGGCCGTAGATGCGGTTGTTGAAGAGCAGGATCTTCAAGTTCACATTGCGGCGCAGCGCGTGGATCAGGTGGTTGCCGCCGATCGACAGCGCGTCGCCGTCACCGGTGACGACCCACACCGACAGATCGCGGCGGGAGGCGGCCAGGCCGGTGGCGATGGCCGGGGCGCGGCCGTGGATGGAGTGCATCCCGTAGGTGTTCATGTAGTACGGGAAGCGCGAGGAGCAGCCGATGCCGGAGACGAAGACGATGTTCTCCTTCGCCAGGCCGAGTTCGGGCATGAAGCCCTGGACGGCGGCGAGGACCGCGTAGTCACCGCAGCCGGGGCACCAGCGGACCTCCTGGTCGGACTTGAAGTCCTTCATCGTCTGCTTGGTGTCGGTCTTGGGCACCAGGGAGAGCGCGTGCCGAGCCGATGCCGCGCCCTCGGCGATGGTGTCAGTCATCGATGGCCTCCTTGAGGGCGGTGGCGAGCTGTTCGGCCTTGAAGGGCAGTCCGCGGACCTGGGTGAAGGAGCGGGCGTCGACCAGATAGCGGGCGCGCAGCAGCGTCGCCAGCTGACCCAGGTTCATCTCCGGCACCACGACCTTCTCGTAACCCTCCAGCACCGTGCCGAGGTTGGCCGGGAAGGGGTTGAGATGGCGCAGATGGGCCTGGGCGATCCGGTCGCCCGCGGTGCGGACGCGGCGCACCGCCGCGGTGATCGGGCCGTACGTGGAACCCCACCCCAGGACCAGGGTGCGGGCGTCGCCGGTCGGGTCGTCCACCTCGATGTCCGGCACCGCGATGCCGTCCACCTTGGCCTGGCGGATGCGGACCATGTGGTCGTGGTTGGCCGGGTCGTAGGAGATGTTCCCCGTGCCGTCCTGCTTCTCGATGCCGCCGATCCGGTGCTCCAGACCGGGCGTGCCGGGCACGGCCCAGGGGCGGGCCAGGGTCTCCGGGTCGCGCTTGTACGGCCAGAAGACCTCGGTGCCGTCGGCCAGTACGTGGTTGGGGCCGGCCGCGAACTGGACGCGCAGATCGGGCAGCTTGTCGACGTCCGGCACCTGCCAGGGCTCCGAGCCGTTGGCCAGATAGCCGTCCGACAGCAGGAACACGGGGGTGCGGTAGGTCAGGGCGATCCGGGCCGCTTCGAGCGCGGCGTCGAAGCAGTCGGCCGGGGTCTTCGGGGCCACGATCGGCACCGGGGCCTCGCCGTTGCGCCCGTACATGGCCTGGAGCAGGTCCGCCTGCTCGGTCTTGGTGGGCAGCCCGGTGGAGGGGCCGCCGCGCTGGATGTCGATCACCAGCAGCGGCAGCTCCAGCGACACCGCGAGCCCGATGGTCTCCGACTTCAGCGCCACACCGGGGCCGGAGGTGGTGGTCACGGCGAGGGAGCCGCCGAAGGCCGCGCCCAGCGCGGCGCCGATCCCGGCGATCTCGTCCTCGGCCTGGAAGCTGCGCACGCCGAAGTTCTTGTGCTTGGACAGCTCATGCAGGATGTCCGAGGCCGGGGTGATCGGGTACGACCCCAGGAACAGCGGCAGATCCGCCTGGCGGGAGGCCGCGATCAGCCCGTACGACAGCGCCAGGTTTCCGGAGATGTTCCGGTAGGTGCCGGTGGGGAACGCGGTGCTGGCCGGGGCGACCTCGTACGAGACGGCGAAGTCCTCGGTGGTCTCGCCGAAGTTCCAGCCCGCCCGGAAGGCGGCCACGTTCGCCTCGGCGATCTGCGGCTTCTTGGCGAACTTCTGGCGCAGGAACTTCTCGGTGTTCTCGGTCGGACGGTGGTACATCCACGACAGCAGCCCGAGCGCGAACATGTTCTTGCTGCGCTCGGCCTCCTTGCGGGACAGGCCGAATTCCTTCAGCGCCTCGATGGTCAGCGTGGTGAGCGGCACCGGGTGGACGCGATAGCCGTCCAGCGAGCCGTCCTCCAGGGGGCTTTGGTCATAGCCGACCTTGGCCATGGGGCGCTTGGTGAACTCGTCGGTGTTGACGATGATTTCCGCCCCACGCGGTACATCGGGGAGGTTGGCCTTCAGCGCGGCCGGGTTCATCGCCACCAGTACGTTCGGCGCGTCACCTGGTGTGAGGATGTCGTGATCGGCGAAGTGGAGCTGGAAGCTCGACACTCCGGGCAGGGTGCCGGCGGGGGCGCGGATCTCCGCCGGGAAGTTCGGCAGGGTCGACAGGTCGTTTCCGAACGACGCCGTCTCCGAGGTGAATCGGTCACCCGTGAGCTGCATACCGTCACCGGAGTCCCCCGCGAACCGGATGATCACCCGGTCCAGACGGCGGACCTCCTTACCACCGTCTGCTGATCGCTGCCCCCCGGCGGGCGGCTGCCCGCCCCGCTGATCGGCTGGTTCGGCCTGCTCGGCCGGGCTACTGACCTGGCTGGTCACTGCTTCGGACCTCCCTTGAGGCGGCGCTCCTGGACAGTCGGTGCCGACCGGTTGTTGTCCCATGACCATCGTACGTCGGTAAGGGTGGCCTTCCTTGGCCGGATCACATGGTGGACGCCGAAAGAAGAACCATATATGTACTGGTTTGGCACGACGTGTCCCTCCCCCCGTGCTGTCATTTCCGCTGATCCCCCGTTCAGCCTTTGGCCCCGCTTTGGTGCGCGGGAGCCTGCTTTCAGGAATTGAGAGTCTCAGGAATTGAGATAAGTGAGGACGGCGAGCACCCGACGGTGATCCCCGTCACTCGGCGACAGACCGAGCTTCAGGAAGATGTTGCTCACATGCTTCTCGACCGCGCCGTCGCTCACCACGAGCTGCCGGGCGATGGCCGAATTGGTACGGCCCTCGGCCATCAGCCCCAGGACCTCCCGCTCCCTCGGGGTGAGCCCGGCCAGCACATCCTGCTTGCGGCTGCGGCCCAGCAGCTGGGCGACCACCTCCGGGTCGAGCGCCGTGCCGCCCTGGGCGACCCGCACCACCGCGTCCACGAACTCGCGCACCTCGGCCACCCGGTCCTTGAGCAGATAGCCCACGCCCCGGCTGTTCCCGGCCAGCAGCTCGGTGGCGTACTGCTCCTCCACGTACTGCGACAGGACCAGCACCGCCAGACCAGGGTGGTCGCGGCGCAGCCGGACGGCCGCCCGCACCCCCTCGTCGGTGTGCGTGGGCGGCATCCGGACGTCGGCCACCACCACATCCGGTGGCGCGCCCTCGTCGGCCAGCTCCCGCACCGACTTGATCAGCGCTTCCGCGTCCCCGACGCCCGCGACCACGTCATGGCCCCGGTCGGTCAGCAGCCGGGTCAGCCCCTCCCGCAGCAGCACCGAATCCTCGGCGATGACCACCCGTACTCTGTCCGCCACGATGCTCGGCCCCCGTTTCACTCGGTTCGTCGAGACCAGCATCCCAGGGTTCGGCCGCTCGCGTCGCGCAGAACCGGCCGCGTCCAGTTGCGCACAACCGGTCGCGCACGAGCCGCGTACAAGTGGAGGGGTGTGCGCCGTCAGCGCCAGGGGAGCTCGGCGGTCACCGTGGTCGGGCCGCCCGCCGGGGAGTGGACGACGAGGACCCCGTCCACCGCGTCGATCCGCTCGGCAAGACCGGCGAGACCCGAACCGGTGGACGTGTCGGCCCCGCCCCGCCCGTCGTCCGTGATCTGGACCAGCAGCCGGTCCTCGGTACGCCAGACATCGACCTCGGCGGTGCGGGCGCCGCTGTGCTTGCTGATGTTCTGCAGCAGCTCGGAGACGGTGAAGTAGACGATGCCCTCGATCGCGGGCGCGGGCCGCTGCGGAAGGTCCACGGTCGCCTTCACCGGCACGGTGCAGCGGGCGGCGAGGGCGGAGAGGGCCGGGTCGAGGCCGCGGTCGGTGAGGATGGCCGGGTGGATGCCGCGGGCGAGGTCGCGCAGCTCCTGGAGGGCGAGCTTCACCTCGCCGTGGGCCTCGTCGACCATCTTGGCGGCGGCCTCCGGGTCCTCCTCCAGCTTCTCCTTCGCCAGGCCCAGATCCATGGCGAGGGCGACCAGCCGGGCCTGGGCGCCGTCGTGGAGGTCGCGTTCGATCCGGCGCAGATCGGCGGCGGCGGTGTCCACCACCGTCCCCCGGTCCGACTCCAGCTCCCAGACCCGGCTCGCCAGCCGGGACGGGCCGAGCAGCCCGCTCACCATGATCCGGTCGACCGAGGTCAGCCCCCGCATCAGCCACGGGGTCAGGAACAGGACCAGCACTCCGGCGGCGCAGGTCACGGCGATCTCGAACGGGGTGTCCAGATAGAAGTTGTGCCCGCGGTCGTCCCCGAAGACCTGCAGACCCGGCTCGTCCAGGTACCGGGGGAAGACCCAGCGCCACAGCGGATAGGTCGCGAAGCCCCAGCCGTAGAAGGTGAACGCCACCGCGAAGCCGAAGGAGAGCACCGCCCACGGCAGATGGATCAGCGCGTAGATCACATGACGCCAGGAGGTGCCGCTCCTGAGCAGCGCGCCCACCCAGGCGACCGGTCCGCGCCTGCCCCCGTGGCCGCCCCTCCGGCCGAGCACGGGCTCGGGCTCGGCCACCTCCAGCCCCAGCAGCGCACGGGCGCGGGCCCGCTCGACCACGCCGAACCCCCGGCAGCCCGCGAGGGCGGCGCCGAGCACCGGGACGCCGAGGAAGGTGATCAGCAGCCCGGCGCCCAGCGCGATCATCGTGACCGCGTAGACGAAGGTGAGGATGGCCATCGGCAGGCTGATCAGGACGTAGAGGAACTCACACCACACGCGGCCCTGGAACGGCGCCTTCAGCACTGCGGGCACCAGATGGCCACGGGGCTCGGTCCCCGGCTCGTAGGGCTCGTAGGGGCGGTATGCGGTGGCCATCGTCTCGTCCGTCCTCCGGGGGCCTGTTCGGTCGCGCGTCTGCGTATCCCCAAGAGTCCCGGAGCGGAGTCGGCCCGGCCATCGGGTGGGTCGGCCTCTTCACCGGGGGGTTAGCCCTACCTCGAGGGGTGAGGGCGGGGGCTGGGCGGGGCAGTTCAGGGGCGGGTCGGTGTCAGGGCAGGTGTCAGGTCGGTGTCAGGGCAGGTGTCGGGTCGGTGTCAGCTTTCAAGCCCTTCGCCGGGGCCGTGCTCAGGCCCTTCGCCGGGGCCGTGCCACCGCCGCGCCCGCCGCCGACCCGGTCCGGTGGCGCCAGGGCAGCTCGGCGGTCACGGCGGTCGGCCCACCGGACGGCGAGTCCACCACGAACAGCCCGTCCACCGAGCCCAGCCGCTCCGCCAGGCCCGCGAGCCCCGTGCCCCCGCCGGTGGACGCCCCGCCGCGCCCGTCGTCCCGCACCTGGATCAGCAGCCGGTCCTCGGTGCGCCACAGCTCGACCTCGGCGGTGCGGGCGCGGCTGTGCTTGCTGATGTTCTGGAGCAGCTCGGAGACGGTGAAGTAGGCGATGCCCTCGATCGCTGGTGCCGGGCGTTCGGGCAGCTCGACCGCCACCTTCACGGGCACCGTGCAGCGGGCCGAGAGCGCGGAGAGGGCGGGGCCGAGGCCGCGGTCGGTGAGGATGGCCGGGTGGATGCCGCGGGCGAGGTCGCGCAGCTCCTGGAGGGCGAGCTTCACCTCGCCGTGGGCCTCGTCGACCATCTTGGCGGCGGCCTCCGGGTCCTCCTCCAGCTTCTCCTTCGCCAGACCGAGCCCCATGGCGAGGGCGACCAGCCGGGCCTGGGCGCCGTCGTGGAGGTCGCGTTCGATCCGGCGCAGGTCGGCGGCGGCGGTGTCCACCACGGTGCCCCGGTCCGACTCCAGCTCGGCGATCCGCCGCTCCAGCTCGTCGGAGGGGAACAGCAGCCCGCGCACCATCGCCCGGTCCACGTGCGTCAGCCCCCGGGCGATCCACGGCAGCACCGGCCAGGCGGCGAACAGCGAGGTCAGGGTGATCGCGAAGGTGACCACCGACCACGGCAGCCGGATCAGGGCGTAGAGCATGGCCCGCCAGCCGACCGGGTCCCGCAGACTCGTCCACAGCCTGCCGAGGAAGCTGCTGCCCGGCTGGTGCGGCAGCGGGCTGGGCTCGTCGATGTGCACCGAGAGCAGCGCCCTGGCGCGGTTGCGCTCGAACCGGCCGAGCAGCCGGCTGAACCGCAGCCCCAGGGCCAGCAGGGGCAGGCCCACCACCGTGACGGCCAGTCCCAGGCCCACGGCCAGCCAGACCAGGGTGAAGACGAAGCACACGATGCCCACCAGCAGATTGGCCAGGAGATACGCGATCTCCTTCCAGGTCTGCGCGGGAAAGGCGAACGCGGGCGGACGCGGCAGCCGCTCGGCCGGCGGACGCGGCGGCCGCTCGTCGGCGCGGGCACGGCCGCTGCCGTAGCCGCCGCCGTAGCCGCCGCCGTAGCCGCCGCCATCGGGGCCGTCGACGGGCCCGTCGACGGGGGAACTGGAGGTCATGACAGCAAGACTGCCCGGCCCCACGGGGGCTCCGCCATGGGGCTACCCCCACCGCATGGCGGACGGGCCGCCCGGCCGGGTGGCGGCAGGGCCTAGACTTCCCGTCCGTACGGATCGTCGAACACGCGAGGTCGACGAGGAGCGGGCAAGCACCACGAGACCAGGGAGCGAGGGGCGGACGTGCCGGAGGCGACGACCGTACGCACCACCAGCGTCACCAGCGTCCAGCTCGCGGCCGACTACTTCCACGGCTATACGGTGGTCGGACTGCTGGCGGCGATCGGCGTGATCTTCGTCGCCGTGGCCTTCGGGGCCGGGCGGCTGCTGCGGCCCGTCGTGCCCACGCCCGAGAAGCTGCTGACCTACGAGTGCGGAGTGGATCCCGTGGGCGAGGGCTGGGCCCACACCCAGGTCCGCTACTACGTCTACGCTTTTCTGTATGTGATTTTCGCGGTGGACTCGATCTTCTTGTTCCCGTGGGCGACGGTCTTCGCGGCGCCCGGCTTCGGGGCCGCCACGCTGGTGGAGATGTTCATCTTCCTCGGGTTCCTCGCCGTAGGTCTGCTGTACGCATGGAAGAAGGGCGTCCTGGAGTGGACGTGACACCGAACCCGACGCCGACGACGGCCTCCGGACCGCCGGTCCCCGCGCCCGCCCCGGTGGACCTGCCGGAGCCGCGCCGTCTCGGCCCGCTGGCCCGGCTGGCCCCCGAGCCGATGAAGGTGGTCCTGAACTGGGGCCGCCGCTACAGCCTGTGGGTCTTCAACTTCGGGCTCGCCTGCTGCGCGATCGAATTCATCGCGGCGTCGATGGCCCGCCACGACTTCATCCGGCTCGGCGTGATCCCCTTCGCGCCGGGGCCGCGCCAGGCCGACCTGATGGTCGTCTCCGGCACGGTCACGGACAAGATGGCGCCCGCGGTGAAGCGGCTGTACGAGCAGATGCCGGAGCCGAAGTACGTGATCTCCTTCGGGGCCTGCTCGAACTGCGGCGGCCCCTACTGGGACTCGTACGCCGTGACCAAGGGCGTCGACCAGATCATCCCCGTCGACGTCTACGTCCCCGGCTGCCCGCCCCGGCCCGAGGCGCTGCTGCAGGGCATCCTCAAACTGCAGGAGAAGATCGCGCGCGAGTCGCTGGGCGAGCGCTACGGCAATTCCGGGCCCGGCACGGCGCCCACGCCCACGGCCGCGAGCCGTCCGTCGGCCGCCGCGCTGCGCAGCGGGCTGGTCACGCCTCCGGGGCGGGAAGACACGCGATGACCGAGCGGAACGAGGCCAACGAGCCGAGGAACGAGACGGCGGGGCCGAGCGGGACGGCGGAGGGCGCGGAGGTCCCGGAGGTCGAGGTCTCCGAGGCGGAGGCCGCGGCCGTAGAGGCAGGGCCGCCCGTGGGCTGGCTGCCGCGTTCCGCCGCCGAGCTGTTCGGCGAGGGCGCCACGGCGGAGGAGTCGTACGGCCTGCTCACGGTCGACGTCCCCGCCGACTCCTGGATCGCGGCGCTGGAGACGGCCCGCGACACCCTCGGCTGCACCTACTTCGACTGGCTGAGCGCGGTCGACGAGCCGGGCACCGGCTTCCGGGTGGCCGCGCGCGTCGTCGCCCTGGGAACCCCCGGGGCCACGCTTGGGGCTGGACCCGGGCCCGGGGCCGGGCCCGCGGTGCGCGGTCTGCTGCTGCGCACCACCGTGCCGCACGAGGCGGCCGCGCTGCCGACCGCGACCGGCGTCTACGCCGGGGCGGCCTGGCATGAGCGCGAGACCCACGAGATGTTCGGCATCGGCTTCCCCGGCCACCCCGGTCTCGCGCCGCTGCTGCTCCCCGACGGCTTCGAGGGGCATCCGCTGCGCAAGGACTTCGTACTGGCGGCCCGGGTCGTCAAGGCGTGGCCGGGCGCGAAGGAGCCGGGGGAGTCCGAACACGGCGGCCCCAAGCGGCGCCAGATGCTGCCGCCGGGTGTCCCCGACCCCAACGAGTGGGGCCCGCTCAAGGGCCAGCTGCCCCCCGCCCCGGCCCGCCCGGCGCGGGGCGCCCGCGCGGCGGGCGCCGCTGCGGGCGAGCGCCCCGCACGCCGCACCCGCAGCGCGACGGCGGGCTCGGCGAGCCAGCGTCCGGCGGGCGCGGAGGCGTCGGCGGAGGCTGCGGAGGGTCAGACCCCGGCAGCCGAGCGCCCGGCCCGGCGCGCGCGCAGTGCGGGCGAGGGTTCCGCGAGCCAGCGCCCGGCGGGTGCGGCGGAGACGGCGGATGCGGTGGGGGAGACCCCCGCCTCTGCGGCCGAACGCCCGGCACGGCGCTCCCGCAGTGCGGGCGAGGGCTCGGCGAGTCAGCGTTCGGCGGGTGCGGCGGAGACGGCGGATGCGGTGGGGGAGACGCCCGCCTCTGCGGCCGAGCGCCCGGCACGGCGCTCCCGCAGCGCGAGCGAAGGTTCCGCGAGCCAGCGCCCGGCGGAGACTGTGGGCGAGACTCCCGCCCCGGCCGCCGAACGCCCGGCTCGGCGCTCCCGCAGCGTGGGCGAGGGCTCGGCGAGTCAGCGTTCGGCGGGTGCGGAGGCCGCGGCCGAAGCCTCGGCCACGGACACGGCCGCCGGTGGGCAGGCCGCGGCCTCCGCCGAGCCGACAGAGCCCGAAGCCCCGGCCCGCCCGCGGCGCCCCGCGCCGCAGCGCCGCTCGTCCGACGCCCCCTGGCGCCACGCGCGCCCCGCGCGGGACGAGGACGCCGAGTCCCCGCGTGAGCCGCAGGCACCGGAACGGGAATCGGAACCGGAACTGGAACCGGAAGCGGAGACCGAGGCGGCCGGAGACGGACCCGGCGCGAAACCCGAGCCTGCACCCGACGCCCCCGGCACCCCGGCCAACCCGGACGCCGCCCCCGACAACGGCAACCACACCGACGACCAGCCAGGAGGCGCCGCGTGAACGACGTCCTCGACGTCGCGCTGCGACTGCTCGCCCTCCTGCTCGCCTTCCTCGTGCTGCCCCTGGTCGTGGGGCAGACCGAGCACAAGGTCATGGCCCATATGCAGGGCCGCCTCGGGCCGATGTACGCGGGCGGCTTCCACGGATGGGCCCAGCTGGTCGCGGACGGCGTGAAGTTCGCGCAGAAGGAAGACGTCGTACCGGCCGGGGCCGACCGGCGGATCTTCCAGCTCGCGCCCGCCGTCGCCCTGTTGCCGTACCTCCTCGTCCTCGTCGCGATCCCGATCGGCCCCGCCGAGGGCGCGGTCGGCCAGGTCGTGGACGCGGGCATCTTCTTCGTGCTCGCCGTGATGGGCGTCGGGGTGCTGGGTTCGCTGATGGCGGGCTGGGCCTCGGCGAACAAGTTCTCCCTCCTCGGCGGCCTGCGCACGGCCGCCCAGCTCATGGCGTACGAGCTGCCGATGCTGCTCACCGCCGCCTCCGTGGCGATGGCGGCGGGCACGGTCTCGCTGCCCGGCATCCTCGACGCGTTCGAGTGGTGGTGGGTGCCGTGGCAGATCGTCGGCGGGGTGGTGTTCTTCACCGCCGGTCTCGCCGAGCTCCAGCGCCCGCCGTTCGACGCGCCGATCGCCGACTCCGAGATCATCTTCGGTGCGTACACCGAGTACACGGGCCTCCGGTTCGCGCTCTTCCTGCTCGCCGAGTACGCGGGCATCGTCGTCCTGTGCGGGCTGACCACCGTCCTCTTCCTCGGTGGCTGGCACGGTCCGTCCGCCGACGGCCTCGGCTGGCTGTGGACCCTGCTGAAGACGGCCGTCCTCGCCTTCGTCGTGATCTGGCTGCGGGTCAGCTATCCGCGGCTGCGCGAGGACCAGCTCCAGCGGTTCGCCTGGACCTGCCTCATTCCGCTCTCACTGGCCCAGATCGCCCTCACCGGCGTCGTCAAGGTGGTGATCTCCTGATGGGCATCCCCGGATCCGGTCTGGCCAAGGGCCTGGCCGTCACCCTCCGCACGATGACCCGGAAGTCGCACACCGCGCAGTATCCGGACGCGCAGCCCGAGCTGCCGCCCCGCACCCGCGGGGTGATCGGGCTGTTCGAGGAGAACTGCACGGTCTGCATGCTGTGCGCCCGCGAATGCCCGGACTGGTGCATCTATATCGACTCGCACAAGGAGACCGTGCCCCCGGCCGCCCCGGGCGGGCGCGAGCGCAGCCGCAATGTGCTGGACCGGTTCGCGATCGACTTCGCGCTGTGCATGTACTGCGGTATCTGCATCGAGGTGTGTCCTTTCGACGCGCTGTTCTGGTCGCCGGAGTTCGAGTACGCGGAGGAGGACATCCGCGATCTCACCCATGAGCGGGACAAGCTCCGCGAGTGGATGTGGACGGTGCCCGCGCCGCCCGCGCTCGACCCGCGCGCCGAGGAGCCCAAGGAGTTCGCCGCCGCCCGTAAGGCCGCCGACAAGCTCGCCGCCGCCGAGGCCGCGCAGGCCGCCGAGGCCGCGCAGGCCGAGGCCGAGCGCGGATCCGCCGGGACCGACGGCAACGAGAACGGGACCGAGAACGGGACTGAGAACGGCAGCGAGAACGGGAACGGAGCCGCCTCGTGAGCCCCGCGGTCCACTTGGCCGCCACCGGCCACGGGTTCCTGTCGCCGACCGGCGTCGAGATCGCCTTCCTGCTGGTGGGCATCGCGACCCTCGGCGCGGCCGTCGTCACCGTCACCACCAAACAGCTGGTGCACGCCGCCCTGTGGCTGGTGGTGGCGCTCGGCGGTCTCGCCGTGGAGTACCTCCTGCTCACGGCGGAGTTCATCGCCTGGGTGCAGGTGCTGATCTACGTCGGTTCCGTCGTCGTCCTCCTCCTCTTCGGTCTGATGCTCACCAAGGCGCCCATCGGCCGCTCCCCGGACGCCGATTCGGGCAACCGCCCCGCCGCGCTCGCCGTGGCCGTGGCCGCCGCGGGCGTCCTGGTGTGGGTGGTCGTGGACGCCTTCCGGACCACCTGGATCGAGCTCGACAAGGGCGTGCAGGGTTCCACCGCCGTCTCCGGTGAGAGCCTCTTCCGTCACTGGGTGCTGCCGTTCGAGGCGCTGTCCGTGCTGCTCCTCGCCGCGCTCGTCGGCGCGATCGTCCTCTCCCGCAAGACCGGCGCCGACAGCGGCCCGGGCGCCGACCACCGCAGCGGCCCGGGCACCGGCCACCGCAGCGGCCCTGGCGCCGGACACCGCAGCGGCCCCGGAACCGGCCACGACAGTGGCCCCCGCGCCGGCCACGGCAAGGAGAAGCGCTGATGCACCTCGCCTACCCCGCCGTGCTCGCCGTCCTCCTCTTCTGCACCGGTCTGTACGGCGTCCTCGCCCGCCGCAACGCGATCCTGATGCTGATGTCGGTCGAGCTGATGCTCAACGCCGTCAACCTCAACCTCGTCGCCTTCGACGTCTGGCTTCGCGACACCCTGCACGCGGGCCAGGCGCTGACCCTCTTCACCATCGCCATCGCCGCCGCCGAGATCGGCATCGGCCTCGCCATCGTCCTGCTCGTGTATCGCAACCGCGGCACCTCCGACGTCGACCGGCTGCGGGACCTGGCCGACCCCCCGTCGGCCGGCCAGGACCCGATGGACGACAGCATGGCAGCCCCCACTGACAACGCCGCCGACCAGGCACGACGCGCCCGGAGGCAGACCGCGTGACGACCACGACCGCCGCCGTTCTCGTCCCCCTCCTGCCGTTCCTCGGCGCCGTCGCCGGGCTTCTGCTCGGCCGCCGCGCCCCCGGTTTCGTCCGCCCCCTCGCGGTGCTGCCGACCCTCGCCGCGGCCGGGCTCGCCGTGCTCGTCGCCGTACGGCAGGGCGGCGGGGCGGGTGGCGGCACGGCCCCGCTCACCGCCGCGACCCGGCTCGCCGACACCGGTTCGGTCCCCGTCGACCTGGCCGTCCAGATCGACGGCTTCGCCGCCCTGGTCGCGGTTCTCGTCGCCGTCGTCGCCTGCTGTGTGCAGATCTACTCGACCGCCTATCTGCGGGACGACTCCCGATACCCCTCCTACGCCGCGCTCGTCTCCCTCTTCACCGCCGCGATGCTCCTCGTCGTCTACTCCGACGACCTGATCGTGCTGCTCGTCGGCTGGGAGATCATGGGCATCTGCTCGTACTTCCTGGTGGGCCACTACTGGGAGACCGCGGCCGCGCGCTCCGCGTCCCTCAAGGCGTTCCTGGTCACCAAGCTCGGCGACGTCCCGTTCCTGATCGGCATCTTCGCGCTCGCGGGCGACACCGGCACGTTCCGCATCAGCGAGATCCACACCCGGCTGACCTCCGAGACCGCCGGGGTGCCGCTGGACCACCCCACCCTGATCGCGCTGCTGCTGCTGGCCGGGGTCGCGGGCAAGTCCGCGCAGTTCCCGCTGCACACCTGGCTGCCGGACGCGATGGCCGGTCCCACCCCGGTCTCCGCGCTGATCCACGCGGCCACCATGGTCGCCGCCGGTGTCTATGTGGTGGCCCGGCTGCTGCCCGTCTTCGCCTCCTCCGCCGCCGCGCTCGCCGTACTGGCCGTCATGGCGGCCGTGACGATGGTCGGCTCGGCGCTCGCCGCGCTCGCCCAGGACGACATCAAACGCGTCCTCGCCTACTCGACCGTCGGCCAACTCGGCTATATGACGGGCGCGCTGGCCGTCGACGACCGAGGCGCCGCCGTCTTCCACCTCATCACCCACGGCGCGTTCAAGGCGCTGCTCTTCCTCGGCGCGGGCGTGGTGATCCACGCCGCGGGCAGCAACTCCCTGGCCGCCATGTCCCGGATGAGCGGCCTCGCCCAGCGCATCCCCGACGCCTTCTGGACGATGACGGTCGCGCTGCTCGCGCTCGCCGCCATCCCGCCCTTCGCGGGCTTCTTCTCCAAGGAGGCCGTCCTCGGCGCGGCCGAGCACGCCGCCACCGGCCACACCTCCGGCGTCCCGGCGGGCGTCGGCTGGACCGTGCTCCTCGCCGGACTGCTCACCGCGCTCCTGACCGCCGGATACGCGGCCCGGCTGTGGCTGCTCGCCTTCCGCGGCCAGGGCGAGCCCGTCCCCGACCACGGCAAGCAGCCGGTGGCCATGAACGTCGTCCTGTGGGTGCTGTTCCTCCCCACGGCTGCCCTCGGCCTCGCCTACGGCAGGCTGCCCGACTGGTTCGACGGCGAGTCCCTCACCCCGACCCTCACCACCTCCGTCCTCGGCACCGGGCTGGCCCTCGGCGGCGCCCTCGTCATGTACGGCGCCTGGCGGCACGGCTCGGCACGGGCCCGCCGGGTCCCGCTCGGCGCGGTGGCGGCCCACCCCGAGGCCGCCGACGCCGTCTCCGAGGCCGAGGCCATCGCCACCCACGAGGCGGCCTACGGTTCCATCGCGGGCGCCAGCGACCCCGCCGACCCCGGGCGGCTGCTCCTGGGCCCGCTGCACCGCCACGCGGCCGTCGGCTTCCACCTCGACGCCGTCTACAGCGCTCTGTTCGTCCGGCCCGTGCGGGCCGCCGCCCGGCTCGTCCACTTCCTCGACCGCGAGGTCGTGGAGACGTACGTACGCGGCGCGGGCGGTGCGCCCCGGCTGCTCGGCGCGGCCGTCCGCCGCGCCCAGACCGGCAATGTGCAGACCTACCTCGGCGCGCTGCTCGCGGGCTCGCTCGTCCTGGCCGTGGCCGCCGTCCTCGTCGCAGCGGGAGCCTGACCCGTGAACCACACCGTCCAGCAACTCCTCCTCGCCGCCGTGGTCGTGCTCCCCCTGCTCGGCTCCGTCGCCGCCCTGCTCCCGGCCCCGCCCGGGCTGCGCGGCCGTGGGCCCGACCAGGCCGTCATGCGCCACGGCGTGACCGTCACCGGTGTGGTGCTCGCCGCCGCCATCGCCCTGGCCGCCGGATTCGACCACGACCACCCGGCCAGGATGCAGGCCCAGACCGACATCGGCTGGATCCCGGCCCTGGACATCCGCATCCACCTCGGCGTGGACGGCGTCTCGCTGCCGCTGCTCGTGCTGACCGCGCTGCTGACCTTCCTCAGCGCGCTCTACGCCTACTTCAACCGGCCCTCCGGGCCGTCCCCCAAGGCCTTCGTCGCGCTGCTGCTCCTCCTGGAGTCCGGCACCCTGGCCAGCTTCGCGGTGCTGGACCTGATGCTGTTCTTCCTGGCGTTCGAGATGGTCCTCATCCCGATGTACTTCCTCATCAACCGGTGGGGAGGCGCCGAACGAGAGCGCGCCGCCTGGCGGTTCATCCTCTACACGCTGCTCGGCTCCGTCGTCATGCTGCTCGGCCTCCTCCTCGTCGGGCTCAAGGGCGGCACCTTCGACATGGTGGCACTCGCCACTGACAACGGCGCGAAGCTCAGCCACACCACCCAGCTCATCGCGGCCCTCGCCATCATCGTCGGACTCGCCGTCAAGGCCCCGATGTGGCCGCTGCACAGCTGGCTGCCCGACGCCCACACCGCCGCCCCCACCGTGGGCTCGGTGCTGCTGGCGGGCGTGCTGCTCAAGATGGGCACGTACGGCCTCGTCCGGATCGTGCTGCCGATGACCCCCGACGCGGCCCACACCTACGCGCCCTACCTCGCCGCGTTCGCCGTGGTCGGCATCATCTACGGATCCCTCGCCTGCCTGGCTCTGGCCCGCACCGGCGCCAAGGGCGATCTCAAGCGCCTGATCGCCTACTCCTCCGTCGGCCATATGGGCTTCGTGCTGCTGGGCATCGCGACCCTCACCCCCACCGGGGTGAACGGCGCGCTCTTCGCCAACATCGCCCACGGCCTGATCACCGGACTGCTCTTCTTCCTCGTCGGCGCACTCAAGGACCGCTCCGGCACCACCGACCTCGACCAGCTCGCGGGCACCAGCGGCGCCGCCCTGTACGGCAGGGCGCCGCGCCTGGGCGGACTGCTCGCCTTCGGCGCCGTGGCCTCCCTGGGGCTGCCCGGACTCGCCGGGTTCTGGGGCGAGATGCTCGCCATGTTCGGCGCCTTCGACCCCGCCGACGGGCTCAGCCGCCCGGCGTATCTCACCTATATGGCGTTCGCCGCCTTCGGCACCCTGCTCACCGCCGCCTACATGCTCATCGTCGTACGGCGCGTCTGCATGGGCGACCATCCGATCGAGCCCGGCACCGGGACCGAGGCCCAGCGGCCCGCCCTGGCCGACGTCCACGGCCATGAATTCGCCGCCTGGAGCCCCCTGGTGGCCCTCACCGTCCTCGCCGGACTGTGGCCCGCGGCCCTCCTCGGCCTCACCGACCCGGCCGTGCAGCAGCTCCTCGCGGGAGGCACCCGATGACTCCGAACGCCTCGAGCCTCGCCACGAGCCTCGTCCAGTCCGTCGACTGGCTCGCCGTCGCACCGCCCACCATCGCGGCCCTGGCCGGCCTCGCCGTCCTCGTCGCGGACCTCTTCCTGCCCGAGCGCAGGAAGCACCTGCTGGGCTGGGGAGCGATAGCGGGACTGGCCCTGGCCGCGCTCGCCCTGCTGCCGCTGCTGGACGGCGACCGCTCCACCTTCTGCCTGACCAGCGGCGCCCACGCGTGCAGCTATACGGCCGACACGTTCGCGCTCGTCATCCAGTTCCTGGTGCTCGGCGGGGCGCTGCTCACCGCGCTGTTGTCCTTCAGCTCTCTCGACGACCTCAAACTCCCCGCGGGCGAGTTCTGGTTCCTGCTGCTGTCCTCCGCCGCCGGGGCCGCCCTGCTGCCCGCCTCCCGCGATCTGGCCACCCTGGTCATCGCCCTCGAAGTGGCCTCGCTCCCGGCCTTCGCCCTCGTGGGCCTGCGCCGCGGCGACCGCCTCTCCTCCGAGGCCGCGCTGAAGTTCTTCCTCTCCTCGGTCACCGCGACCGCCGTGATGCTGCTCGGCGTCAGCTTCGTCTACGCCGCGACCGGCAGCCTCCACCTGTCCCGGATCGCCGACGCCCTGACCCATGTCGACCCGCGGCTGGACACGCTCGCCCAGGCGGGCGCCGTGCTCACCCTGGTCGGCTTCGCCTTCAAGACCGCCGCCGTGCCCTTCCACTTCTGGGTGCCCGACACCTACGTCGGCGCGCCGGTGCCCGTCGCGGCGTATCTGTCCGTCGTCGGTAAGGCGGTCGGGTTCTCCGGCCTCATCCTGGTGACCGTCCTCGCCTTCCCCTCGTACGCCGATGTGTGGGGCCCGGCCGTCGCGGTCCTGGCCGCCCTCACCATGACCGCGGGGAACGCCGCGGCGCTGCGCCAGCGCCCGGAGCGCTCCTTCAGCGCCGTACGGCTGCTCGCCTGGTCCTCCGTCGCGCAGGCGGGCTATCTGCTGGTCCCGATCGCCGCGGCCGGTTACGCCGACTCCGGCCAGGACGCGTCCCGCGCCATCGGCTCCACGGTCGCGTACGCCCTGATGTATGCGGTCGTGAACCTCGGTGCCTTCGCCGTGGCCGCCCTGGTGGCCCGTACGAGCCCGGCCAACCGGCTCACCGACTACCGAGGCCTGTACGCGGCCCGCCCGGCCGCCGCCCTGGCCCTCGGCTTCTTCCTGCTGTGCCTGGCCGGGCTGCCCCCGGGCGTCATCGGCCTCTTCGCCAAGGTGACCGTCTTCTCGGCGGCCGTGGACGCGGGGCTGGGCTGGCTCGCGGTGGTGATGGCGCTGAACGTGGTGGTGGCGCTGTACTACTACCTCCAGTGGACGACGGTGCTCTTCCGCGCCCCGGAGCCCGCCGCGGAGCCGGAGCCCGTGCCCGCCGCCGGGCCGGCCATCACCCGCCCCCGCGCCGTCCCCCTTACGGCCGCCATCGCCCTCACCGCGGCCGCCGGCATCGCCCTCTCCGGCGCCCCGCAACTCGTCCTCCGGTTCGCCTCGAGCACCCTGCTGTAGCCGCGTACGGCGTAACCGTCCTCGCGGGCGCCGCCCCACTCGCGGGCGCCGCCCCACTCGCGGGCGCCGCGCGCCCGGTCCGCCGCGCGCCGCGCGCGCCTTACGGTCGCCCCAGACCTCGCCGCGTTCGTCGGCATCGCGCCCCGCAACTCGTCCTCCGGTTCGCCTCGAGCACCCTGCTGTAGGCACCCCCGCGGGCCCCGCGGGCCCCGCGGGTCCGCGCCCATGTGCACAAGGGAACTGGTGCCCTTCGCCTGGCGTTGACTTTTTCAGGAGGGTCCACTGGAAGGTGGAGACACCAGGCAAAGGGTTCCCCTGCGGCACATCGGGAGGGCACACCGTGCACCGCCGGCACAACGGGCTGAAGACCGCCGTACTCCTCGGTGGTCTGTCCGCGCTCATCATCGTCATCGGCAGCCTCTTCGGCCGTACCGGACTGATCATCGCGGTGATCGTCGCGCTCGGGACCAACGCGTACGCCTACTGGAACAGTGACAAGCTGGCCCTGCGCGCGATGCGCGCCCGCCCCGTCAGCGAGTTCGAGGCACCGGGGCTGTACCGGATGGTGCGCGAGCTCTCCACGGCCGCGCGCCAGCCGATGCCCCGGCTCTACATCTCCCCGACCGAGGCCCCCAACGCCTTCGCCACCGGCCGCAACCCCCGTAACGCGGCGGTCTGCTGCACCGACGGCATCCTGCGGCTGCTGGACGAGCGCGAGCTGCGCGGGGTCATCGGCCATGAGCTCAGCCATGTCTACAACCGCGACATCCTGATCTCCTCGATCGCGGGCGCGCTCGCCAGCGTCGTCATGTTCCTGGTGAACTTCGCCTGGCTGATCCCCATGGGCCGGTCCGACGACGACGATGGCCCCGGCTTCCTCGGCATGCTGCTGATCATGATCCTGGGCCCGCTCGCGGCGGCCATCATCCAGCTCGCCGTGAGCCGCTCCCGCGAGTACGAGGCGGACGCCTCCGGCGCCCAGCTCACCGGTGACCCCCTGGCCCTCGCCAGCGCCCTGCGCAAGCTGGAAGCGGGCACCAAGCAGCTTCCGCTGCCGCCCGAGCCCCGTCTGGAGACCGCCGGCCACCTGATGATCGCCAACCCTTTCCGCGCCGGTGAGGGCATGGCCAAGCTCTTCTCCACCCACCCACCCATGCGGGAGCGCATCGCCCGCCTCGAGCAGATGGCAGGAGGCCGCCGACCGTGAAAATCCTTCTGAACCTGATCTGGCTGATCTTCTCCGGCATCTGGATGGCGATCCTCTATCTCCTCGCCGGGGTCCTGCTCTTCCTCACGATCATCGGCATCCCCCTCGCGATCGCCTCCTGGCGCATCGCCGGCTTCGCCCTGTGGCCCTTCGGCCGCACCGTCGTCCCCCGCCGCGACGCCGGAGCCCCCTCCTGCGTCGGCAATGTCCTCTGGCTCATCCTCGCGGGCTGGTGGCTGGCGCTCGGCCACCTCGTGACCGGCGTCGCCCTCTGCCTCACGATCATCGGCATCCCGCTGGGCCTGGCCAACTTCAAGCTCATCCCGATCTCGCTGGCCCCCCTCGGCGTCGACATCGTCCCCACCGACCAGCCCTTCGCCCACCGCTGACCGGGGGCGCCGACAACACCAGGGGCGGCACGGCCCTGCCGCACCGCCCCTGCCGTACCGCCCCTGCCGTACCGGTCCGGGCGCCGCCTACCGGTAGTTGACGAACTGCACCGCGAAGTCCAGGTCCTTGCCCTTGATCAGGGCGATCACGGCCTGCAGATCGTCCCGGCTCTTGGACGTCACCCGCAGCTCCTCGCCCTGCACCTGCGCCTTGACACCCTTGGGCCCCTCATCGCGGATGATCTTGGCGACCTTCTTCGCGTTCTCCTGCGAGATCCCCTCCTGCAGCGAGGCGAAGATCTTGTACTCCTTGCCCGACGCCTGCGGCTCGCCCGCGTCCAGGGCCTTCAGCGAGATCCCCCGCTTGACCAGCTTGGACTGGAAGACGTCGAGGATCGCCTTGACCCGCTCCTCGGAGTTGGCTCGCATCTCGATCCGCTCGCCCGACCACGCGATCGAGGCGCCGACGTTCTTGAAGTCGTAACGCTGGGAGATCTCGCGGCTCGCCTGGTTCAGAGCGTTGTCGACCTCCTGCCGCTCGACCTTCGAGACGATGTCGAAACTGGAGTCGGCCATCTTGAGTTGGCTCCTCGTACGTAGATCCGTCAGTGGCACGGCCCAGCGGACCGCTCCGGCCAGCCTAGCGATCTCGGCCATGATCGAGCGGCGATCAACCGGGTGGCGAAGCACCCCCGCACATCAGGTATTGTTTACGTCGTTGCCAGGGAGCAGCACCGCGAGAGCGGGGCACCTGGCCACATCCCAGGCGGTGTGCCCGAGTGGCCAATGGGAGCGGACTGTAAATCCGTCGGCTTAGCCTACCCAGGTTCGAATCCTGGCGCCGCCACACGTGGGAAACGGCCCCTGAGCTGCGGAAACGCGGCCAGGGGCCGTTCTCGTCGGCGGATAGGGATCACGCCCGCCATAGGCGATCCATCTCCCGCGGCGGTCGTCGCCCGCATACGGCCGGTGGCGCGGTCGGGGGCCATCGCCCTGCGAGCGGGTCCGGGTACCGGCGCCGCGCTTACGACTGGTTGCCGGTCCAGGTGAAGGTGGCGGAGGCTCCGGCGGGGAGCTGGTAGGTGAAGGACTGGTTGCCCCAGTTGGCCTTCAGCGTCTGCTGGCCGCCGGTGTCGTTGTAGGCGATCAGCGTCTTGGAGCCGTCGGGGTTCTTCCAGGCCACGTTCGGGACCGTCGAGCTGGCGGTGGAGTCGATGCGGCGGGCGCCCGGCTTCACGAACTTCGTGAGGTGGCCCATCGTGTAGTACTCGACGGTGTAGTCGACCTTGCCGCTCTGGCTGTCGCCGTTGTGCACGGTGACCAGGCCGGTGCAGGTGGAGCAGCCGCCGTTGTGGGGGCCCTTGTTCTGGTCGACCGCGAGGCTCCACTTGATCCAGCTCTTGCCCCAGTTGCGGGTGTAGTCGATCAGGTTGTGCATGTCCTCTTTCTGCTGGTTGGCGATCCAGGTGCCACCGGAGTGCTCGGTGTCGAAGGCGTCCACGCCGGGGTACTGGCTGTGGACGGTCGTCTGCTGGCGGACGTCGCCGCCGTAGCCGTGCCAGGCGATGCCGCCGAAGTTGGGGTGGTCGCGGATGGCGGCGTCGTCCACGACGGGCGCGCCGTAGCCCGACCACTGGTCCCAGTTCCAGTCGAGGGCGAGCACCTTGGTGTTCAGGCCCGCGTTCGCCAGCTTGGGCAGCAGCTCGCTCCTGGTGAAGTAGTTGAGTCCGGAGCCGTTCCACTGCATCGACGGGTAGCCGCCGCAGCAGGTGGGCTCGTTCTGCACGGTCACGTAGTCGATCGGCACCCCGCGGTTCTTGTACTCGTGGAGGTACTTCACGAAGTAGTCCGCGTAGGTGCCGTAGTACTGCGCCTCCAGCCAACCCTGGTTGAGCTGGTCGTTGTCCTTCATCCAGGCGGGGGCGGTCCACGGCGAGGCCATGACCTTCAGGGCCGGGTTGAGCTGCCTGGCCCGCTGGGTCAGCGGCAGGACGTCGGCCAGGTCGTGGTCGATCGAGAATCTGGTGAGGCCGGGGTCGGTCTGTCCGGCCGGTACGTCGTCGAAGGTGTAGCCGAAGCGGGCGAGGTCGGAGGCGCCCATCGGGTTGCGCAGGAAGCTCACGCCGATGCCGTCGGTGGGGGAGAAGAGCTTGCGCATCACCTCGTCGCGGGTGCCCTGGCTCAGCGCGCCGCTGCTGTTGAACAGCCATGCCGCGGTGTCCGTGAACGATGCGCCTGCGCCCGAGAACTCCTGGTATGTCCGGGACTCGTCGACCGTGACATTGCCCCCGCCGCCAGTCGCGAACGTGACGGGCGTCTGCCGCTCCAGGCCCTTGACGACGGTGCGGCCGTCGGAGCCCGAGGTGGTGGTCAGGTAGACGTTGACGGTCTCGCCCGCCGAGGCCGGGCCGGTGTGGGTCGCCTGGGCGTCCGCTGGAGCGGTCAGCCAGGGGCCGACGGCCACGGCGACCGCGGCGAGGGCGCCCACCAGGGTGGAGCGGGGCGTGGGTCTTGTCATGGGCCTGACAGATTTCATAAGAGTCGATGCCTTCCTGTGCGGACAGGAACGGCCGGTGCGGTCACGGCCGTGAGGAGGGAAGGGCGAGCCCGGTGACCGGCGTGTTCACGGCCATCTCGCGCCGGAGCACCGGTGTGGTCACGATGTTCGGTGACTAAATGATTCAAGGCCCGACGAAGGGCGTCAATCCTCGCGGCGGGGCTTATTTCATTGCATGGCTTAAGTGATTCGGGAAGCCGTCCGCCGAGGGTGGTCCCGCGCCCGAGAGTGCTGCCCCGGAGTGCGCGTCACGGCCCGTGGACCGTCGGCCTTCCGCTCGCGTGCGCGCGCGGGGGTCTGCCGCCGTACGGGCGGCCGTCCGTCGTGGCGTACCCCGGGCTCCGTAAGGGCGCTCCTAGGGTGGTGATTCCCCCGTATCAGGACAGAGAGGGCGGATCGTGCTCAGGGGCTTCAAGAACTTCCTCATGCGCGGTGATGTCATCGTTGTCGCCGTCGGCCTGGTCACAGCGCTGGCGTTCTCGACGCTGATCAAGGCGTTCACCGACTCCGTGATCAACCCGGTCATCGCCCGGCTCCAGGGCGGCAAATCGGTCGGGCTGGGCTGGCAGCTCGGCGCCCAGGGGAACACCTCGACCTACGTCAACATCGGGTCGTTCATCTCCGCCCTGATCTACTTCATCATCTTCATGGCGGTCATCTACTTCCTGATCGTCGTGCCGTACAAGTACACCCAGCGCCGCCGCGGCGCGGAGGTCTTCGGGGAGCCGGGCCCGCTCAAGACCTGCCCTGAGTGCCTCGCCGAGGACATCCCCGAGGCGGCGCGCAAGTGCCGCTACTGCGGCTCGGCCCAGCCGCGCCCGAGTGGTGGCGCCGCACCGTCCGCCTGACCCCGCACCCGTCCGGGGCCGCGGTATTCCTCTGGCCGCCGTGCCCTGGTGTCGCCGGGCGGCGTGCGCGCGACGGCCCCTGGGCGCGGTGGCGAGGCCAGGGGCCGTCGGCGTTCGGGCAACCGGCGCCGGCCGGCCCCTCGAAGGGCGCTAGACCCTGCGGTAACTCTGGGGTGAGAACCCGATCTTCGTATCCATGTTGGGATAGTTGCCCCGCCCCAGATCGCGGTGCTGCCCGCGGCAGCCCGGCAGAGCCCAGAACCTCACCTTGTGGGACATCCGGATTTTGGCCGATGCCACCAGGTCGTTGGGCCGGTAGCAAATGCCTCGGTTCACTCCCGAGGACACGATGTTCCCGTGATAGTTGTCGCCGTACCAGTAGCACATGTTCGATGTGCAGCCGGCATTCGCCTGACTGGCGTCCGCGTGAGCGGTCACCGCCGGGCCGACTGCGACCACCGACGTGGCCAGGCACGCGATGACCGCTGACCTGAACTTCATGTTCCCCCTTGGACGTACTTGTG
This sequence comes from Streptomyces endocoffeicus, assembly GCF_016741935.1. GTDB lineage: Bacteria > Actinomycetota > Actinomycetes > Streptomycetales > Streptomycetaceae > Streptomyces > Streptomyces endocoffeicus. Next base: position 106,844 of record NZ_JAERRG010000005.1, read on the forward strand.
TGCGCATGGTCGGTAGCGGATCTTGCCAGGCGGCACAGCTCCCCGACACTGACTTTTACGCCACGACGTCCGGCTCGCCTACGTCCGTCGCCGCCCCCGGTCGAGGTCCAGCTCCAGCATGCGGATCGCGTTGCCGCGGAGGATCTTGTACGTGGTCTCGGGGGAGAGGTCGGCCACATGCTCGGCGGCGATGCGGCGGGTGTGCGGCCAGGTGGAGTCGACGTGGGGGTAGTCGGTCTCGAAGGTGGCGTTGTCCACGCCGACCGTGTCCAGCGAGGCGACCCCGTGCTTGTCGCGGAAGAAGCAGCAGAAGATCTGCCGGTAGTAGTACGTGGACGGCGGCTCGGGGATGAGGTCGCGGACGCCGCCCCAGGCGCGGTGCTCCTCCCAGACGTCGTCGGCGCGCTCCAGGGCGTAGGGGATCCAGCCCATCTGGCCCTCGGCGTAGGCCAGCTTCAGGCGCGGGAAGGAGACCAGGACGCCGCTGAAGAGGAAGTCCATCATGGACGCCATGGCGTTGTTGAAGCTCAGCGCGGCCTGGACGGCCGGCGGGGCGTCGGGGGAGGCGGCGGGCATCTGGGAGGAGGAGCCGATGTGCATGCACACGACCGTCCCCGTGGCCTCGCACTCGGCGAAGAACGGGTCCCAGTAGCCGCTGTGGATGCTGGGGAGCCCGAGGTAGGTGGGGATCTCGCTGAAGGTCACCGCGCGGACGCCGCGGGCCGCGTTGCGGCGGATCTCCTGCACGGCGAGGTCGACGTCCCACAGGGGGATCAGACAGAGCGGGATGAGGCGGCCGCCGCTGTCGCCGCACCACTCCTCGACCATCCAGTCGTTGTACGCGCGGACGCACGCCAGCCCGACCTCCTTGTCCTTCGCCTCGGCGAAGGTCTGGCCGCAGAAGCGGGGGAAGGTCGGGAAGCACAGTGACGCCTCGACATGGTTCAGGTCCATGTCGGCGAGCCGGTCCTTGGGGTCCCAGCAGCCGCGGCGCATCTGCTCGCGGGTGATGCCGTCGAGGGTCATCTCGTCGCGGGAGAAGCCGACGGCGGCGATGATCCGCTTGTAGGGGAAGAGGTCGCCCTCGTAAGTCCACCAGTCGGTCAGCTGGCCTTCCGGGTCGGTGGTGAACTTGTACTTGCCGCCGATGTAGGCCAGTTCGCCGATGCCGGCCGTAAGGGGCTTGGGGCCGCGGTCCCGGTACTTGGCCGGGAGCCAGGTCTCGAAGAGGTGTGCGGGCTCGATCACGTGGTCATCGACGCTGATGACCAGGGGCAGCTCGGTGGTGCCGTTCGTCTCGCCGGTCATCTCGCCATCTCTCCCCGGTCTCCTCGTGGTGGTTCCTGTCCGTTCCTTCGATCTGACGGTTCGTCAGATTCGGTGGCGGCAGCGTAGGGCGGATCGCTTCAACCAACAAGAGAAAGTCCCGTTTCCGCGTGTACGTCCAGGGCAAACGATGAGCGACAACTGGGGAGGAAACGGTGAACGCATCGTCGATCGCACGCGGATCGGGTTCGGCAACGCGCACCCGCACCCCGCGCCGGGCGGGCACCCGGGCGATCGAGGCGGCGGCCCGCTGGGGGCTGGCCACCCGGGGCGTGCTCTATCTGCTCATCGGCGTCCTGGCGCTGCGCATCGCCTCGGGCCACCACGGCGAACAGGCCGACCGGGGCGGGGCGCTCCAGATCCTCGCCAAGCAGCCGTTCGGCGCGGCGCTGGTCTGGGCGGTCGGCATCGGGCTGGCCTGCATGGCGCTGTGGCGGCTGTCCGAGGCGGCCTTCGGGGCCGCGGGGCCGGACGGGGGCGCGGCACGGAAGCGGCTGGCGGGGGCGGCCCGCGCGGTCTTCTACGGCGTCGTCGCGTACTCGGTGCTCTCCTTCGCCACCGGCGAACAGGGCAGCGGCTCCAGCGACCGGCAGTCGAAGGACGTGACGGCACGCGCGCTCGACCTGCCGTACGGCCGGTGGCTGGTCGCCGCCGCCGGGACCGCGGTGGCCGTGGCGGGGGTGTGGATCGCGGTACGGGCCATCCGGTGCGGCTTCCGCAAGCACCTCAAGGCGAACGCGATGTCCCGGCGGACGCGGCGGGCCGTGGACGCGCTCGGGATCTGCGGCGGGGTGGCCCGCGGGGCGGTGTTCGCGGTGGCGGGCGGCTTCGCGCTCACGGCGGCGGTGCGCTACGACCCGGACAGGGTGAAGGGCATCGACGACACCCTGCGGACCTTCGCCGGAACGGCGGCGGGGCCCTGGCTGCTGATCGCGGTGGCGCTGGGGCTGGCGCTCTTCGGGGTGTTCTCGTTCGCGATGGCCCGGTGGCGCAGGGTCTGAACGACGTCGTGGGCCGGATGGCCCCGGGCCGGGCCGCTGCCGCCTGACACCGGGTCGGGCCGGGCCGCTGCCGCCTGACACTGGGTCGGGCCAGCCCCCGCCCCTTGCGCGGATGCGCCCGGCGCCTCGCACGGATGCGGCCCGCGTCTCGCGGTTGTGCCTCGCGCCTCGCGCGGATGTGCCCCGCGTCTCGCGGTTGTGCCTCGCGCGGTTGTGCCTCGTGCCTCGCGCGAATGCGCCTCGCGCCCCGCGCCTCGCACGGATGTGCACCGTAAGGCGCCCTTCCCGAGGGTCCCCGGCGCCGGGACGATCGGACGATGCCGACCATGAAGCCACGCGTCCGTCTCGCCGCCGTCGGGGCGGCCTTCGCCCTCGCCGCCGCCACCCCCGTCGCCGCGTACGCCGCGCTGGACGATCCGCCCGCCGCGGCGGCCTCCGGCGCCGTGGGCCGGGGCAAGCCGTACGTCGAGACCCGGCTCTTCTTCGGCACCGAGCGCCCCGACGGCGGGCCGCCCGTCACCGAGAAGCAGTTCCTGGCCTTCGTGGACCGGCGGATCACCCCGCGCTTCCCCGCCGGTCTGACGATCCACGACGGCCGGGGGCAGTGGCGGGACCAGAACGGGACGATCGAGCGGGAGCGCTCGTACGAGGTGGTCCTGCTCTACCCGGTGTCCGAGGCGGGGGCACAGGACCCGCGGATCGAACGGATCCGGACGGCGTACGAGCGCCAGTACGCCCAAGAGTCCGTGGCCCGGGCCGACGCCCCGGCCCGGGTGGACTTCTGAGCGGTCGGCCCGGCCCGGCCTCTCGGCCAGGGCAGGTCCAGCGCCGCCGCGGCCGCCGAGGCGGTCGTGCCGGCCCGGCCCCTCACCCCACTCGGCGACCGGCCCCTCACCCCCGCTCGGCGACCGCCCCCACCGCGTCCGCCACCGCCGTGTCGCCGTTGATCAGCTCCAGCGTGCGGCCCGCCGTACGGGGCTCGTCCAGGAGCGCGACCAGGACCGCGGCCACATCGTCACGGGTGATCTCGGCGCGGCCGGTGCGTTCGGCCAGCTTCACCCGCCCCGTGCCCGGGTCGTTCGTCAGCCGGCCCGGGCGCAGCACGGTCCAGTCGAGGCCGTCCCGGGCGCGGATGTCGTCGTCCGCCGCGGCCTTGGCGCGCAGATAGGCGGCGAAGACCGGGTCGGTGTCCGGCGGCGGCTCGTGGGAGGCGCCCGTCGAGGAGACGATCAGGAACCGCCGGGCCCCGGCCCGTTCGGCCGCGTCCGCGAAGAGCACCGCCGACCGGTGGTCGACGGTGTCCTTACGGGCGACACCGCTGCCGGGGCCCGCTCCGGCCGCGAAGACGGCCGCGTCCGCGTCCTCCAGATGCTTGACCACGTCCTCCAGCGAGGCCGACTCCAGGTCGCAGACGACCGGTTCGGTGCCCGACGCCAGCAGGTCGCCCGCCTGTTCCGGCTTGCGGACGATGCCCGCCACTTCGTCTCCGCGCGCGGTGAGCAGCCGCTCCAGCCGCAGCGCGATCTGTCCATGTCCACCAGCGATGACAATGCGCATGATCCCGACCGTACGCCGTGCGGCCTACTGTTGCTCGCCGCCGCTCTGCGGCCGCGCCTGCCGGGGCAGGTCCAGCGCCGCCGCGGCCGCCGAGTCGCAGTACTCCCGCACCGCGCTGGTACGCGCCACCACCCGCCCCCGGTGCACCACGACCCTGCTGTACGCGAGCGACAGCACCCCCGCGAGGCCGTCCCCGCGCACCGCGAGCAGCTCCGCCGGAAACCCGGCCTCCACCCGCACCTCGGCGAGCCCCATCGCGGCCCGCGCCCGCGCGCACACCGCCTCGTAGGCCTCCTCGGGCCGCGACTCGCCCCGGGACGCCAGCAGAAAGGCGGCCTCCAGGGGATCGCCGCGTCCTACGGGGTTCACCGCGTCCCGCAGCGCCCCGCTGCCCGCGGCCACCCGGACGCCCGCGGCGCGCAGCAGCCGCACCGGCGCGCAGGCGCGGATGCGCGCTCCCCGCATGCCCTGGTGCTCCAGCCCGGCGCAGTCGCCCTGGGGGAGGCAGACGACGGTCACCCCGGCCGCCGCCAGCCGCTCGGCGACTCTCCCCGCCATCTCCGCGGGCAGCCGGGACAGCCCGCCACAGGGGCCGACGGTGACGCCCGGCCGCAGGCCCCCGGCCATCGCCGCGAGCCGGGCGAGCCGGGCCGGGTCGTCACTGTCCGTGTGCAGATCGACGGCGCACCCGTGGCGGGCGGCGAGGTCGAGGACGGCCTCGGCGTGGCCGGTCGGATCCGGGTCGAGGTCCGGGCAGCCGCCGATGACCGACGCGCCCATCCCCACCGCGTCCCGCAGCATCGCCAGACCGTCCGCCCCGGCGGTGCCGGTCAGCACCCGGGGCACCGCCACCGCGCTCAGCTCCATGAGCCCGCGCAGCGCCCGGCCGGCCTCCAGGACCGCGTCCAGGGAGCGCAGTCCGTGCACCCCGCCGATGCGGACATGGGTGCGCAGCGCCGTCGCGCCGTGGCCGAGCTGGAGCAGGGCGGCCTCGACGGTGCGGCGCTGGACGTCCACGGGGGCGTACGGGACCGGCCCCGCCATGTCGGCCGTAAGGGCGGTGTCGCAGTGGGCGTGGGGTTCGGCGGGGGCGGGCAGCAGCAGATAGCCGCCGAGGTCCAGCCGGGTGCCGGGGGCGAGGCTGCCCGCCGTGCCCACGGCCTCGATCCGCCCGCCGCTGAGCCGGACGTCCACGGTGCGCCCGTCGGCGAGCCGGACGCCGCCGAGCACCAGGGCGGTGGGCTCGCCGGGGGCCGCTCCGCCGTTCCTGGGCGGCTGTTGCGGCTGCTGCTGGCTCTCGGGCATCGCGCTCCTGGGATTCGCGCCGGGCACGCGACGGGTGACGCGCCGGGCACGCGTCGGAGTGCGTGCGCAGCCAAGATCACGCGGGTGCGAAGCGAAGCCTAGGACGAGGTGGGGGCGGCCTCGTGGAGGAGCCGAATAGTCGTACCGGTGTGGTGCATGAGTCCAGGGTGACGAGGGGCCGATACGGATTTCACCTTCGGCGGCCGACCGTGTAATGTCTTCATCGCTCGCCCCAATAGCTCAGTCGGCAGAGCGTCTCCATGGTAAGGAGAAGGTCTACGGTTCGATTCCGTATTGGGGCTCTGATGTGTGAGGCTTCTCGTTCCGCTACGCTGGTTGAGCGGGGAGTCACTCGCATCACAGCGGTGTAGCTCAGTCGGTAGAGCAAGCGGCTCATAATCGCTGTGTCACCGGTTCAAGTCCGGTCACCGCTACTGACAGTAGCCGATTGTGGGGTCGGTCCTTCGATCGGCTACTCTTTCTGCGTTCATCCCCTAGCCTGTTCGTCAAGGAGCACTCACGTGGCTGCCACCGACGTCCGCCCGAAGATCACGCTGGCCTGCGTGGAGTGCAAGGAGCGGAACTACATCACCAAGAAGAACCGGCGCAACGACCCGGATCGTCTTGAGATCAAGAAGCACTGCCCGCGTTGCAACGCGCACACCGCGCACCGTGAGACGCGATAGCAATAAACTCTCATTCGAGGCCGCCCCCACTCGCGGGGGGCGGCCTCGTTTCGTTGGTAATTCAATCGCAGGAGGTGTGCGCCGATGGCGCTCGACCAGTCCTTCGTGGGGCGGACCTACCCGCCCACCGCCGCGTACGAGGTCGGCCGGGAGAAGATCCGGGAATTCGCCGAGTCCCTCGGTGACACCAATCCGGTCTACACCGACCCCGGGGCGGCCCGGGACCTCGGCTACCCCGATGTGATCGCTCCGCCGACGTTCATCTTCACGATCACCTTCAAGGCGGCCGGGAAGCAGGTTGTCGAGGACCCCCAGCTGGGACTGGACTACAGCCGGGTGGTCCACGGCGACCAGCGGTTCGAGTACACCCGCCCGGTCCGCGCGGGGGACCGCCTGAGGGTCACCTCGATCATCGACTCGATCAAGTCGCTGGCCGGGAACGACATCCTGTCCGTCCGCGGCGAGGTCCACGACGAGGCGGGTGATCATGTAGCGACGTCGTTCACGACGCTGGTGGCCCGCGCCGCTGACGCAGAGGTGGAGGAGAGCAGATGACGGCCAAGATCTCGTATGACGCCGTGGAGGTCGGCACCGAGGTGCCGACGCGCGAGTTCCGGGTGAACCGCGCCGACCTCGTGCGCTACGCGGGCGCGTCGGGCGACTTCAACCCGATCCACTGGAACGAGAAGTTCGCCAGAGAGGTCGGTCTCCCCGACGTCATCGCGCACGGCGCCTACACCATGGCCCAGGCGGCCCGGGTGGTGACCGAGTGGGCCGGCGACCCCGGCGCCCTCGTCGAGTACGGCGTCCGCTTCACCCGGCCGGTCGTGGTCCCCAACGACGACAAGGGCGCGGTCATCGAGATCGGCGCCAAGGTGACCGCCAAGCTGGACGACGAGGCCCGTACGGTGCGCCTCGACATCACGGCGACCAGCGCCGGCCAGAAGGTGCTGGGCCGGGCCCGCGCCGTGGTACGGCTCGTCTGAGCCCCCGACCGCGCCCGATGCGGCCCCCGGGCGGATGAGAGCACGCCGGAGCGCGTGCGGCCCGTCCGAGCCTCTTACGGCCCGCAGGCCCGCCGGCCCCCGGACTCCCCACACCGGGGGCGGCCGCCCCAGGAGCCCAGGGGGCGCCCCCGTACTCTTGAGCGCGTGCAGGAACTCCACGACGCCCCTCTCGCGCCCCTCACCACCTTCCGTCTCGGCGGACCGGCCAACCGGCTGCTCACGGCCACGACCGACGACGAGGTCATCGCCGCGGTCCGGGCGGCCGACGCGGCCGGGACCCCGCTGCTGGTGATCGGCGGCGGCAGCAATCTGGTCATCGCCGACAAGGGGTTCGACGGCACCGCCCTGCACATCGCCACCAGCGGCGTCACGCTCGACGGCACCCGCCTGGAGCTCGCCGCGGGCGAGAACTGGTCGGCCGCCGTGGCCCGTACGGTCCAGGCGGGGCTCGCGGGTATCGAATGCCTCGCCGGAATCCCCGGCTCCGCGGGCGCGACGCCGATACAGAACGTCGGCGCCTACGGCCAGGAGGTCTCCGCCACGATCACCGAGGTGATCGCCTACGACCGCCGCGCCGACGAGGTCGTCACGATCCCGAACGCCGACTGCGCCTTCTCCTACCGCCACAGCCGCTTCAAGGCCGACCCCGACCGCCATGTGGTGCTCCGGGTCCGCTTCGAGCTGGAGGACGCGGGCGGGCTCTCCGCACCCGTCCGGTACGCCGAGACCGCGCGGGTGCTCGGCGTCGAGGTCGGGGACCGGGTGCCGGCCGCCGTCGCCCGCGAGACCGTCCTGGGGCTGCGCGCGGGCAAGGGCATGGTGCTCGACCCCGGGGACCACGACACCTGGTCCGCGGGGTCGTTCTTCACCAACCCGGTGCTCGACCAGGACACCCACGCCGCCTTCCGGGCCCGCGTCGCCGAACGCCTGGGCCCGGACATCGTGCCGCCCGCCTTCCCGGCGGGCGACGGCCTGATCAAGACCTCCGCGGCCTGGCTGATCGACAGGGCGGGCTTCACCAAGGGCTACGGCACCGGCCCGGCCCGGATCTCCACCAAGCACACGCTCGCCCTCACCAACCGGGGCCGGGCCACGACCGAGGACCTGCTGGCGCTGGCCCGCGAGGTGGTGGCCGGGGTCGAGGAGGCGTTCGGGATCCGGCTGGTCAACGAGCCGGTGACGGTCGGCGTGAGCATCTGAGACCCACCGGCACGGTGTCACGTGACGCTGTGGTTCAGCCCGCCAGCCAGTCGTCGATCTCCGCCAGCATCCGCCGCCGGACCTCCTCAGGCGCGGCCGAGCCGCGCACCGACTGACGTGCCAGCTCGGCCAGTTCGGCGTCCGTGAAGCCGTGGTGCTCGCGCACCAGCTCGTACTGCGCCGCCAGCCGCGAGCCGAAGAGCAGCGGGTCGTCCGCCCCGAGCGCCATCGGCACCCCCGCGTCGTACAGCGTGCGCAGCGGGACGTCCTCCGGCTTCTCGTAGACCCCGAGCGCCACGTTGGACGACGGGCACACCTCGCAGGTCACCTGGCGCTCGGCGAGCTTGGCGAGCAGCCGCGGGTCCTCCGCCGCGCGCACCCCGTGGCCGACCCGGGCCGCGCCGAGGTCGTCCAGGCAGTCCCGCACGCTGCCGGGGCCCGACAGCTCACCGCCGTGCGGCGCCGCCAGCAGTCCGCCCTCCCGGGCGATGGCGAAGGCCCGGTCGAAGTCGCGGGCGAATCCGCGCCGTTCGTCGTTGGAGAGGCCGAAGCCGACGACGCCGCGGTCCGCGTAGCGCACCGCGAGCCGGGCGAGGGTGCGGGCCTCCAGCGGATGCTTCATGCGGTTGGCGGCGACCAGGACCCTGATCCCCAGTCCGGTGTCCGCGGAGGCGCTCTCGACGGCGTCCAGGATGACTTCCATCGCCGGGATCAGCCCGCCCAGACGCGGGGCGTACGAGGTGGGGTCGACCTGGATCTCCAGCCACTGGGCCCCGTCCCGCACGTCCTCCTGGGCCGCCTCGCGCACCAGCCGCCGGATGTCGTCGGCCTCCCGCAGACAGGAGCGTGCGATGTCGTACAGCCGCTGGAAGCGGAACCAGCCGCGCTCATCGGTGGCGCGCAGCTTCGGCGGCTCACCGCCGCTCAGTGCCTCGGGGAGATGGACGCCGTACTTGTCGGCGAGTTCCAGGAGGGTCGCGGGGCGCATGGAGCCGGTGAAGTGAAGATGCAGATGCGCTTTGGGGAGCAGGAGTACATCGCGTGCCATCTGCAGATACTGCCGCACGTCCGGACCCGCCGGTACCGCTTTCCCCGAACGGGGCGGCGCGCGCACGCGGAACGGGCCGGAATCCGCCTCCGCGGACTCCGGCCCGTTCCGCGTCGTCCTTACGGATCGCGCGTTCGGGTCGTGCGTACGAAAGCCAGCCGCCTTACGCGGCCGCCTCGCCCAGCAGCTTCTGTAGCCGGGAGACGCCCTCGACGAGGTCCTCGTCGCCCAGCGCGTAGGACAGCCGCAGATAGCCCGGGGTGCCGAACGCCTCGCCCGGCACCACCGCGACCTCGGCCTCCTCCAGGATGATCTCGGCCAGCTCGACGGTGGTCCGCGGCCGCTTGCCGCAGATCTCCTTGCCGAGCAGCCCCTTGACCGAGGGGTAGGCGTAGAAGGCGCCCTCCGGCTCCGGGCACTCGACGCCGTCGATCTCGTTCAGCATCCGCACGATGGTGCGGCGGCGGCGGTCGAACGCCTCGCGCATCTTGGCCACCGCGTCGAGGTCGCCCGAGACGGCGGTCAGGGCGGCGACCTGAGCGACATTGCTCACATTGGAGGTGGCGTGCGACTGGAGGTTGGTCGCGGCCTTGACGACGTCCTTGGGGCCGATGACCCAGCCCACCCGCCAGCCGGTCATCGCGTACGTCTTGGCGACACCGTTGACCACGATGCACTTGTCGCGCAGCTCGGGCACCACGACCGGCAGCGAGTGGAACTCCGCGTCGCCGTAGACCAGGTGCTCGTAGATCTCGTCGGTCAGCACCCACAGCCCGTTGTCGGCGGCCCAGCGGCCGATCGCCTCGACCTGCTCACGGCTGTAGACCGCGCCGGTGGGGTTCGAGGGGGAAACGAAGAGCAGCACCTTGGTGTTCTCGGTGCGGGCCGCCTCCAGCTGCTCGACGGAGACCCGGTAGCCGGTCGTCTCATCGGCGACGACCTCCACCGGGACACCGCCGGCCAGCCGGATCGACTCCGGGTAGGTGGTCCAGTAGGGCGCGGGGACGATGACCTCGTCGCCCGGGTCCAGGATCGCGGCGAACGCCTCGTAGATCGCCTGCTTGCCGCCGTTGGTCACCAGGATCTGGGCCGCCTCGACCTCGTACCCGCTGTCACGCAGCGTCTTCGCGGCGATCGCGGCCTTGAGCTCGGGGAGGCCGCCGGCCGGGGTGTAGCGGTGGTACTTCGGGTCGCGGCAGGCCGCGGCCGCGGCGTCGACGATGTAGTCGGGCGTGGCGAAGTCGGGCTCACCGGCGCCGAAGCCGATCACCGGACGGCCCGCGGCCTTGAGGGCCTTGGCCTTGGCGTCGACGGCGAGGGTCGCGGACTCGGAGATCGAGCCGATCCGGGCCGATACCCGCCGGTCGGTCGGGGACTGTACGGGGGGAGTAGCAGCGGTCATAGATGCATCGTCGCAGACGGGCGAAATGGGTGGCACACGGGTTTGCGGAGACTTCGCGCGCTTCTCGTTCGACGCCCGGCCGTCAAGCACGTACACTCACTCGTCGTTGGCCGATCAACAGCCGGATCCGACCGCACACTCCGTGCAGCCGGATGTATGCGGTAGGTTGGGAGTGCCGCAAAGGGTCGTAGCTCAATTGGTAGAGCACTGGTCTCCAAAACCAGCGGTTGGGGGTTCAAGTCCCTCCGGCCCTGCTACACGCACTGTGATGAGGGTGCGTGCATGCGTACGCAAGGACAAGCACCGCTGTGCGGCCGGGCCGGACGCGGCACGGCCACGACCCGGATTCAGGTGAGGACGAGTGACGGAAGCCCTTGGCTCCACCGCGACGCCTGAGAGCGGCCGTCCCGAGGATGAGGAGACGGCCAAGCGGGGTCGTCGTGGTGGCAAACGCGCGAAGAAGGGGCCCTTCGGCCGGCTCGCGCTTTTCTACCGCCAGATCATCGCTGAGCTGCGGAAGGTCGTCTGGCCGACGCGCAACCAGCTGTCGACGTATACCAGCGTGGTGATCGTTTTCGTCGTCATCATGATTGGCATCGTGACCGTGATTGACTATGGGTTCAACAACGCCATCAAGTACGTCTTTGGCTGAGACCCTCGCGAAAGGCGACCGCTGTCCCGGCGTCGCCTCTTTCGCACGTTCCACCCCTTTGAAGCCAGGAAGAAGCAGCCACAGTGTCTGACCCGAACGTGAACGACGCCGCCGAGCCCGTCGAGTCCCGTGAGGACGAGCTCGACATCGTCGAGGCGGCGGACTCCGACCAGGCTGAAGCGGCCGACGCCGCGGCGGGCGTTCCCGCCGAGGAGGAGGCGCTGCACGTCGAGGACGAGGACGAGGACGAAGACGCCCTCGAGACCGAGGCGGCCCAGGCGGACGACGCGGTCGAGCCCGAGGTTGAGGCCGAGGCCGAGGTCGTCGACCCGGTCGAGGCGCTCCGCGAGGAGCTGCGCGGGCTGCCCGGTGAGTGGTACGTGATCCACACCTACGCGGGCTACGAGAAGCGCGTGAAGGCCAACCTGGAGCAGCGTGCCGTCTCGCTGAACGTCGAGGACTTCATCTACCAGGCCGAGGTCCCCGAGGAAGAGATCGTCCAGATCAAGAACGGTGAGCGCAAGAACGTCCGGCAGAACAAGCTGCCCGGCTATGTGCTCGTCCGGATGGACCTGACGAACGAGTCGTGGGGTGTCGTCCGCAACACCCCGGGCGTCACCGGCTTCGTGGGCAACGCCTACGACCCGTACCCGCTGACCCTGGACGAGATCGTCAAGATGCTCGCCCCCGAGGCCGAGGAGAAGGCCGCCAAGGCCGCCGCCGAGGAGAGCGGTGTGCCGGCGCCGAGCCGCAAGGTCGAGGTCCAGGTGCTGGACTTCGAGGTGGGCGACTCGGTCACGGTCACCGACGGTCCGTTCGCGACTTTGCAGGCGACGATCAACGAGATCAACGCCGACTCGAAGAAGGTCAAGGGCCTGGTGGAGATCTTCGGCCGGGAGACACCGGTCGAGCTGAGCTTCGACCAGATCCAGAAGAACTGAGTCTTTTCAGAACTGAGTCTCTTCACGAGAACTTCCGACAGGTCAGACGGGCTTCTGCAGCCGGTCTGACCTGCTCGGTTTTAAGGCGCGCAGCTATACCCGTTATCGTTGTGCGGTATGCCTCCATCCGGATGATCCGGTTCGGAGGCGAACACCCTCTCACTAGGACCCGGAGAGAGCATGCCTCCCAAGAAGAAGAAGGTCACGGGGCTGATCAAGCTCCAGATCCAGGCCGGCGCCGCGAACCCGGCCCCGCCGGTCGGCCCCGCGCTGGGCCAGCACGGCGTCAACATCATGGAGTTCTGCAAGGCCTACAACGCCGCGACCGAGTCGCAGCGCGGCATGGTCGTGCCGGTGGAGATCACGGTCTACGAGGACCGCTCCTTCACCTTCGTGACCAAGACCCCGCCGGCCGCCAAGCTGATCCTCAAGGCCGCGGGCGTGGAGAAGGGCTCCGGCGAGCCGCACAAGACCAAGGTCGCCAAGATCACCCGCGACCAGGTGCGTGAGATCGCCACCACCAAGATGCCCGACCTGAACGCCAACGACCTGGACGCCGCCGAGAAGATCATCGCCGGCACCGCCCGCTCCATGGGCATCACGGTCGAGGGCTGACACCTCACGCGCGAGGGCCGACGGCCCCCGCGGCCACCTGTGGCAGGGCCAAGCGCTGGCCCGGACCACGCACTCCACAGACATCAGGAGCAAGAGTGAGCAAGCGCAGCAAGACCCTCCGCGCTGCGGACGCCAAGATCGACCGGGAGCGCGCATACGCCCCGCTCGAGGCCGTCCGTCTGGCGAAGGACACCTCCGCCACCAAGTTCGACGCGACCGTCGAGGTCGCCATGCGCCTGGGCGTCGACCCGCGCAAGGCCGACCAGATGGTCCGCGGCACCGTGAACCTGCCGCACGGCACCGGTAAGACCGCCCGGGTCCTGGTCTTCGCGACCGGTGACCGTGCTGCGGCCGCGGAGGCCGCGGGCGCCGACATCGTCGGCTCCGACGAGCTCATCGACGAGGTGTCCAAGGGCCGCCTGGACTTCGACGCCGTCGTCGCCACCCCGGACCTCATGGGCAAGGTCGGCCGTCTCGGCCGGGTGCTCGGTCCGCGTGGTCTGATGCCGAACCCGAAGACCGGCACCGTCACCCCCGACGTGGCCAAGGCCGTCACGGAGATCAAGGGCGGCAAGATCGAGTTCCGCGTCGACAAGCACTCGAACCTGCACTTCATCATCGGCAAGCTCTCGTTCGACGAGACGAAGCTGGTGGAGAACTACGCCGCGGCGCTCGAGGAGATCAACCGTCTCAAGCCGTCCGCCGCGAAGGGCCGCTACATCAAGAAGGCGACCCTGACCACCACGATGGGCCCCGGCATCCCGCTGGACGCCAACCGCACCCGCAACCTGCTGGTCGAGGAAGACGCCATCTGAGGCAGCCCCTGATCAGCGCACCATGGTGTGCAACCGCCGGGCCCCCGCACCGCGTCGAAGGTGCGGGGGCCCGGCGTCTTCCGTTGTCGGCCCCCTCCGCTAGAGTCAGCCTGCACAAGACGTAAAAGAGAAATAAAAACTAGGGGGAAGCCGTGCGCGGTACTCATGTCGGTGCGCGATGGGCGATAGCCGCTGGAAGTCTCGTCCTGATGGTCGGCCTCACCGCGTGCGGGAGCGAGAAGTCCGGTGACGACAAGGCCGGCGACAAGACCGGCGGCGACAAGTCCGGGCAGTCCGCGATGAGCCCGCTGGCGGCGCTCAAGCTCGCCTCGCAGCAGACGGACAAGAAGAACTCGGCCAAGGTCGAGGGCACCACCAAGATGGGCGAGCAGAACTCGCAGATGTCCGGCGACATGGACTGGGCCAACGGCATCCGGGCCAACATGTCCATCACCCAGAACGGTGGCGCCATCGCCTCCTCCCCGATCGCGGGCAAGCCGATGGACGCCAAGTACACCCCCGACGCCATGTTCCTGAACATGGGCGACCAGTTCGCCGCCCAGGCGGGCGGCGGCAAGCACTGGGTGAAGTACGACTACGACGTGCTGGCGCAGAAGGCGGGCCCCTCGGGCGCCTTTCTGAAGGACCAGATGCAGAACAACAACCCCTCGCGCTCGGTGGAGCTGCTGCTCGCCACGGGCAAGGTCAAGGCCGTGGGCAGCGAGGACGTGAAGGGCGTCAAGGCCACCCACTACACGGGCACGGTCAAGGTCTCCGAGATCGCCAAGATGCAGTCCAAGGAGCTCAGCCAGTCGGACCTGGACGCCCTGCAGAAGCAGCTGGAGTCCTCCGGTATGGACACCGAGACCATCGACCTGTGGGTGGACGGGGAGAACCTGCTGGTCAAGAAGCGTGAGCAGGCGCAGAGCAACAACGGCGCCTATGACTCCACGGTCTTCTACTCGGACTACGGCACCAGTGTGACCGTCACCGAGCCGTCCTCCTCGGACACCGTGGACTTCCAGGACATGCTCCAGCAGTAGAGCCGATTTGCCTGGCCGCGGCCCGTTCGCGTAATCTCCTTAAGAAGCCAAAGACCGCTGGTTGTCGCCGTGTCCCGCAAGGGATCCGGTGGCTGAAGGATCCGCTAGCTGCGGGCGACCTGCGTAGGTGATTGAGGTTGAACTCCCGAACGGGCCGTGGGTCCGTGCCGGTCGAGTTACGCCCCGAGCGCCTGCGCCGGGGCGTTTTCGCATTCTCTCAGTCTCCTTCCTTCAGACCGAAGCGGTCCTCATCACCCGGAAGGAGGCCGAGGCTCATGGCGAGTCCTGACAAGGTCGCAGCCGTCGACGAGATGCGGGAGAAGTTCCGCAACTCCAACGCGGCTCTCGTAACCGCGTACACCGGTCTCACCGTCGCGCAGCTGAAGGAGCTGCGCCGTTCGCTCGGTGAGAACGCTCAGTACCGTGTGGTGAAGAACACGCTGACCAAGATCGCGGCCAACGAGGCCGGGATCAACCAGCTCGACGACCTGTTCGCGGGTTCGTCGGCCGTCGCCTTCGTGACCGGTGACCCGGTCGAGGCGGCGAAGGGTCTCCGTGACTTCGCCAAGGACAACCCCGCTCTCGTCATCAAGGGCGGTGTCCTTGATGGCAAGGCGCTGTCCGCCGACGAGATCAAGAAGCTCGCGGACCTCGAGTCCCGCGAGGTGCTGCTCGCCAAGCTGGCGGGTGCGATGAAGGCCAAGCAGTCCCAGGCTGCCGCGCTCTTCCAGGCCCCGCTGTCGAAGTTCGTCCGGACCGCCGAGGCGCTCCGGCAGAAGCAGGCCGAGCAGGGCGGTGCCGACACCCCGGCTCCCGCCGAGGCCGAGGCCGCCGAGTAATCAGGCCCCGGTCGCAGCGGGCCCGGAAGCCCGCCGACATGTACATCCGGCACCACCTGCCGAATTAGTGGAAGGACCGCCACCATGGCGAAGCTCAGCCAGGACGACCTGCTCGCGCAGTTCGAGGAGATGACCCTCATCGAGCTCTCCGAGTTCGTGAAGGCCTTCGAGGAGAAGTTCGACGTCACCGCCGCCGCCCCGGCCGCCGTCGTCGCCGCCGCCCCGGGTGCCCCGGGCGCCGGTGCCGAGGCCGAGGAGGAGAAGGACGAGTTCGACGTCATCCTCACCGGCGCCGGCGACAAGAAGATCCAGGTCATCAAGGTCGTGCGTGAGCTGACCTCCCTGGGTCTGAAGGAGGCCAAGGACCTCGTGGACGGCGCCCCGAAGCCCGTTCTCGAGAAGGTCGCCAAGGACGCCGCCGAGAAGGCCGCCGAGTCCCTCAAGGGCGCCGGCGCCTCCGTCGAGGTCAAGTGACCCCTCGAGGTCGGATGACCTCGCGGCCCGCCGCCACACGCCCGTAGGACGCCCGGCGGCGCGGCCCGGTTCCACGCCAGGGGCGATCACCCGTTCGGGTGGTCGCCCTTCGGCGTTCCCGTGACGGTTACATTGCCTTATGGGTTTGTGGAGGTAGGGTGATCTTCGTTGCCCGTCGCCACGCCCTGTGACGATCTCGCCGGAGTGGGGGGCCTTGACGAACGGCACGCAGCGCGCAATTCTCAGGACGCGACGTCACACCGATCCGAAAGTCCGAGGCATGGATCGTCGGCGGAGCGGGCAGTATCGATATGCGCATCGACAGCGCGGGCTGCCGACAGGGCGTGAGAAGACAACGAGGGGCGCGCCCCTCACCGGAGGGAGAGATTGGCACTGCCGGTCTCAGGAACTCGGCGCTGGACATCAGTGTGCCAAGTGGCTACACTGACCCTTTGCGCTGCCTGTTAGCTGCTCCCTGCCCGTCACCAGGGGCATACCTACCTTCGAGCACTACCGATGAACACTCCCTGACCAGGGATTTCATCCATGGGCTCTCGGTGGGACCGGTACGCGCGTAGTGAGTCCGAGCCCTCGGAAGGACCCCCTCTTGGCCGCCTCGCGCAACGCCTCGACTGCCAATACGAACAATGGCGCCAGCACCGCCCCGCTGCGCATCTCCTTTGCGAAGATCAAGGAGCCTCTCGAGGTTCCGAACCTCCTCGCGCTGCAGACCGAGAGCTTCGATTGGCTGCTCGGCAATGCCGCGTGGAAGGCTCGCGTCGAGGCTGCGCTGGACAGCGGTCAGGACGTCCCCACCAAGTCCGGTCTGGAAGAGATCTTCGAGGAGATCTCCCCGATCGAGGACTTCTCCGGGTCGATGTCCCTGACCTTCCGTGATCACCGTTTCGAGCCGCCGAAGAACTCGATCGACGAGTGCAAGGAGCGTGACTTCACCTACGCCGCTCCGCTCTTCGTCACGGCCGAGTTCACCAACAATGAGACCGGCGAGATCAAGTCCCAGACGGTCTTCATGGGCGACTTCCCGCTCATGACCGACAAGGGCACCTTCTGCATCAACGGCACCGAGCGTGTCGTCGTCTCGCAGCTGGTCCGCTCGCCGGGTGTCTACTTCGACTCCTCCATCGACAAGACGTCCGACAAGGACATCTTCTCGGTCAAGGTCATCCCCTCCCGTGGTGCCTGGCTGGAGATGGAGATCGACAAGCGCGACATGGTCGGTGTCCGCATCGACCGCAAGCGCAAGCAGTCCGTCACCGTCCTCCTGAAGGCGCTCGGCTGGACCACCGAGCAGATCCTCGAGGAGTTCGGCGAGTACGAGTCCATGCGCGCCACCCTGGAGAAGGACCACACCCAGGGCCAGGACGACGCGCTGCTCGACATCTACCGCAAGCTGCGTCCGGGCGAGCCCCCCACGCGGGAGGCCGCGCAGACGCTGCTGGAGAACCTCTACTTCAACCCGAAGCGCTACGACCTGGCGAAGGTCGGCCGTTACAAGGTCAACAAGAAGCTGGGTTCGGCCGCTCCGCTGGACGCGGGCGTCCTGACGGTCGAGGACGTCATCGCCTCGATCAAGTACCTGGTGAAGCTGCACGCCGGTGAGACCGAGACCGTCGGGGACAACGGCCAGTCCGTGGTCGTCGAGACCGACGACATCGACCACTTCGGCAACCGCCGCATCCGTAACGTCGGCGAGCTGATCCAGAACCAGGTCCGCACGGGTCTGGCGCGTATGGAGCGCGTCGTCCGCGAGCGCATGACCACTCAGGACGTCGAGGCGATCACGCCGCAGACCCTGATCAACATCCGGCCGGTCGTCGCCTCCATCAAGGAGTTCTTCGGCACCAGCCAGCTGTCGCAGTTCATGGACCAGACGAACCCGCTGTCGGGTCTGACCCACAAGCGCCGTCTGAACGCGCTCGGCCCCGGTGGTCTCTCCCGTGAGCGGGCGGGCTTCGAGGTCCGTGACGTGCACCCCTCGCACTACGGCCGCATGTGCCCGATCGAGACGCCCGAAGGCCCGAACATCGGTCTGATCGGCTCGCTCGCCTCGTACGGCCGGGTCAACGCGTTCGGTTTCATCGAGACCCCGTACCGCAAGGTGGTCGACGGTGTCGTCACCGACGAGGTGCACTACCTGACGGCCGACGAGGAGGACCGCTTCGTCATCGCGCAGGCCAACGCGCCGCTGACGGACGATCTGCACTTCGCCGAGAACCGCGTCCTGGTCCGCCGCCGTGGCGGTGAGGTCGACTACATCCCCGGTGACGACGTCGACTACATGGACGTCTCGCCGCGCCAGATGGTGTCGGTCGCGACCGCGATGATCCCGTTCCTGGAGCACGACGACGCCAACCGCGCGCTCATGGGCTCGAACATGATGCGCCAGGCCGTGCCGCTGATCAAGGCGGAGTCCCCGCTGGTCGGCACCGGCATGGAGTACCGCTGCGCGGTCGACGCCGGCGACGTCATCAAGGCCGAGAAGGACGGTGTCGTCCAGGAGGTCTCCGCCGACTACGTGACGGTGGCCAACGACGACGGCACCTACACCACCTACCGGGTGGCCAAGTTCTCCCGCTCCAACCAGGGCACCTCCTTCAACCAGAAGGTCGTCGTGGACGAGGGCGCCCGGGTGGTCGCCGGCCAGGTGCTGGCCGACGGTCCGTCCACCGAGGACGGCGAGATGGCGCTCGGCAAGAACCTCCTGGTGGCGTTCATGCCGTGGGAGGGCCACAACTACGAGGACGCGATCATCCTCAGCCAGCGTCTGGTGCAGGACGACGTCCTCTCCTCGATCCACATCGAGGAGCACGAGGTCGACGCCCGGGACACCAAGCTGGGCCCGGAGGAGATCACCCGGGACATCCCGAACGTCTCCGAGGAGGTCCTGGCCGACCTCGACGAGCGCGGCATCATCCGCATCGGCGCCGAGGTCGTGGCCGGGGACATCCTGGTCGGCAAGGTCACCCCGAAGGGTGAGACCGAGCTGACCCCGGAGGAGCGCCTGCTGCGCGCGATCTTCGGTGAGAAGGCCCGTGAGGTCCGTGACACCTCGCTGAAGGTGCCGCACGGCGAGATCGGCAAGGTCATCGGCGTGCGCGTCTTCGACCGCGAGGAGGGCGACGAGCTCCCGCCGGGCGTGAACCAGCTGGTCCGCGTCTACGTGGCGCAGAAGCGCAAGATCACCGACGGTGACAAGCTCGCCGGCCGCCACGGCAACAAGGGCGTCATCTCCAAGATCCTTCCGGTCGAGGACATGCCGTTCCTGGAGGACGGCACCCCGGTCGACATCATCCTCAACCCGCTGGGTGTCCCGTCCCGGATGAACCCGGGGCAGGTCCTGGAGATCCACCTCGGCTGGCTGGCCTCCCGGGGCTGGAAGGTCGAGGGCTCCGAGGAGTGGATGCAGCGGCTGCAGGCGATCGGTGCCGACGAGGTCCAGCCCGGTACCAACGTCGCGACCCCGGTCTTCGACGGCGCCCGTGAGGACGAGATCGCCGGTCTCTTCGATTCGACGATCCCGAACCGCGACGGCGACCGCCTGGTCCAGTCGTCCGGTAAGGCCCGGCTGTTCGACGGCCGCTCCGGTGAGCCGTTCCCGGACCCGATCTCGGTCGGCTACATGTACATCCTCAAGCTGCACCACCTGGTGGACGACAAGCTGCACGCCCGGTCCACCGGTCCGTACTCGATGATCACCCAGCAGCCGCTGGGCGGTAAGGCTCAGTTCGGTGGCCAGCGATTCGGCGAGATGGAGGTGTGGGCGCTGGAGGCTTACGGCGCCGCGTACGCCCTCCAGGAGCTGCTGACCATCAAGTCCGACGACGTGACCGGCCGCGTGAAGGTCTACGAGGCCATCGTCAAGGGCGAGAACATTCCCGAGCCCGGCATCCCCGAGTCCTTCAAGGTGCTCATCAAGGAGATGCAGTCCCTGTGCCTCAACGTGGAGGTGCTGTCGTCCGACGGCATGTCCATCGAGATGCGCGACACCGACGAGGACGTCTTCCGCGCTGCGGAGGAGCTCGGTATCGACCTGTCCCGGCGCGAGCCGAGCAGCGTCGAAGAGGTCTGACGGGTCTGGCCGGGGCACTCGCCACAGAGCGTCCCGGCCTCTCCCCGGACCCCCAGTCAGACCCGAAGACACGACCCTGAAAGAGGGATTGACGACAAGTGCTCGACGTCAACTTCTTCGACGAGCTGCGGATCGGCCTCGCCACCGCTGATGACATCCGTCAGTGGTCCCACGGTGAGGTCAAGAAGCCGGAAACCATCAACTACCGCACCCTCAAGCCCGAAAAGGACGGACTCTTCTGCGAGAAGATCTTCGGTCCGACCCGGGACTGGGAGTGCTACTGCGGGAAGTACAAGCGCGTCCGCTTCAAGGGCATCATCTGTGAGCGCTGCGGTGTCGAGGTCACCCGCGCCAAGGTGCGCCGTGAGCGGATGGGCCACATCGAGCTGGCCGCTCCCGTCACCCACATCTGGTACTTCAAGGGCGTGCCCAGCCGTCTGGGCTACCTGCTCGACCTCGCCCCGAAGGACCTCGAGAAGGTCATCTACTTCGCCGCCTACATGATCACGTGGGTGGACGAGGAGCGCCGCACGCGCGACCTGCCCTCGCTGGAGGCCCATGTCTCCGTCGAGCGTCAGCAGATCGAGCAGCGCCGCGACGCGGACCTCGAGGCCCGCGCCAAGAAGCTGGAGGCGGACCTCGCCGAGCTCGAGGCCGAGGGCGCCAAGGCCGATGTGCGCCGTAAGGTGCGCGAGGGCGCCGAGCGCGAGATGAAGCAGCTGCGCGACCGCGCCCAGCGCGAGATCGACCGTCTCGACGAGGTGTGGAACCGCTTCAAGAACCTCAAGGTCCAGGACCTGGAGGGCGATGAGCTGCTCTACCGCGAGCTGCGTGACCGCTTCGGCACGTACTTCATGGGCGGCATGGGCGCCGCGGCGCTGCAGAAGCGCCTGGAGTCCTTCGACCTCGACGAGGAGGCCGAGAAGCTCCGCGAGATCATCCGGACCGGCAAGGGCCAGAAGAAGACCCGTGCGCTCAAGCGCCTGAAGGTCGTCTCCGCCTTCCTGCAGACCCGGAACAGCCCCAACGGCATGGTGCTGGACTGCATCCCGGTGATCCCGCCGGACCTGCGTCCGATGGTGCAGCTGGACGGTGGCCGCTTCGCGACCTCCGACCTGAACGACCTGTACCGCCGTGTGATCAACCGGAACAACCGCCTCAAGCGTCTCCTTGACCTCGGCGCCCCCGAGATCATCGTCAACAACGAGAAGCGCATGCTTCAGGAGGCCGTTGACGCCCTCTTCGACAACGGCCGCCGTGGCCGCCCGGTCACCGGCCCCGGTAACCGTCCGCTGAAGTCCCTCAGCGACATGCTGAAGGGTAAGCAGGGCCGGTTCCGTCAGAACCTGCTCGGTAAGCGTGTCGACTACTCGGCCCGTTCGGTCATCGTCGTCGGCCCGCAGCTCAAGCTGCACCAGTGCGGTCTGCCCAAGGCCATGGCGCTGGAGCTCTTCAAGCCGTTCGTGATGAAGCGCCTGGTGGACCTGAACCACGCGCAGAACATCAAGTCGGCCAAGCGCATGGTCGAGCGCGGCCGCACGGTCGTGTACGACGTGCTCGAAGAGGTCATCGCCGAGCACCCGGTGCTGCTGAACCGTGCGCCGACCCTGCACCGCCTCGGTATCCAGGCGTTCGAGCCGCAGCTGGTCGAGGGCAAGGCCATTCAGATTCACCCGCTCGTCTGCACCGCGTTCAACGCGGACTTCGACGGTGACCAGATGGCCGTGCACCTGCCGCTGTCCGCGGAGGCGCAGGCCGAGGCCCGCATCCTGATGCTGTCCTCGAACAACATCCTCAAGCCGGCCGACGGCCGTCCGGTGACCATGCCGACCCAGGACATGGTGCTGGGCCTGTTCTTCCTCACCACCGATGAGGAGGAGCGCGAGGTCGTCGGTGAGAACCGGTTCTTCGGCTCCACCGCCGAGGCGATCATGGCGTTCGACGCCCGGGAGCTCTCGCTCCAGGCGAAGATCGACATCCGCTTCCCGATCGGCACCGTCCCGCCCCGTGGCTGGACCCCGCCGGTGGCGGAGGAAGGGGACGACGGCGTCGGGGGCGGTGTCTGGCAGCCCGGTGACAGCTTCCGGCTGCGCACCACGCTGGGCCGCGCGCTCTTCAACGAGCTGCTGCCCGAGGACTACCCGTTCGTCGACTACTCGGTGGGCAAGAAGCAGCTCTCCGAGATCGTCAACGACCTCGCCGAGCGCTACCCCAAGGTCATCGTCGCGGCGACGCTGGACAACCTGAAGGCGGCCGGTTTCCACTGGGCCACCCGCTCCGGTGTCACCGTCGCCATCTCCGACATCGTCGTGCCCGAGGCCAAGAAGAACATCATCACGGGCTACGAGGCGCAGGACGAGAAGGTCCAGAAGCAGTACGAGCGCGGTCTGATCACCAAGGACGAGCGCACCCAGGAGCTGATCGCGATCTGGACCAAGGCGACCAACGAGGTCGCCGAGGCGATGAACGCGAACTTCCCGAAGACCAACCCGATCTTCATGATGGTCAACTCGGGCGCGCGCGGAAACATGATGCAGATGCGTCAGATCGCCGGTATGCGTGGTCTGGTGTCCAACGCGAAGAACGAGACCATCCCGCGGCCCATCAAGGCGTCGTTCCGTGAGGGTCTCTCCGTGCTGGAGTACTTCATCTCCACCCACGGTGCCCGTAAGGGTCTCGCCGACACCGCCCTGCGTACCGCCGACTCGGGTTACCTGACCCGTCGTCTGGTCGACGTCTCGCAGGACGTGATCATCCGCGAGGAGGACTGCGGCACCGACCGCGGCCTCAAGCTGGCGATCGCGTCCAAGGGTGCGGACGGCGTGCTCCGCAAGACGGAGGACGTCGAGACCAGCGTGTACGCGCGCTGCCTCGCCGAGGACATCGTCGTGGACGGGAAGGTCCTGGCCCCGGCCGGTACCGACCTGGGCGATGTGCTCATCGACGAGCTGGTCCGCCACAACGTGGAGACGGTCAAGACCCGCTCGGTGCTCACCTGCGAGTCCGCCGTCGGCACCTGCGCCATGTGCTACGGCCGCTCGCTGGCGACCGGCAAGCTGGTGGACATCGGTGAGGCGGTCGGCATCATCGCCGCCCAGTCCATCGGTGAGCCCGGCACCCAGCTGACGATGCGTACCTTCCACACCGGTGGTGTGGCCGGTGACGACATCACCCAGGGTCTGCCGCGTGTCGTCGAGCTCTTCGAGGCCCGTACGCCCAAGGGCGTCGCCCCGATCTCGGAGGCGGCCGGCCGTGTCCGGATCGAGGAGACCGAGAAGACCAAGAAGCTCGTCGTCACCCCGGACGACGGTTCCGACGAGACGGCCTACGGCGTCTCCAAGCGGTCCCGTCTGCTGGTGGGCGAGGGCGACCACGTCGAGGTCGGCCAGCCGCTGACCGTGGGTGCCGTCAACCCGCACGACGTGCTGCGCATCCTCGGCCAGCGCGCCGTCCAGGTGCACCTGGTGGGCGAGGTCCAGAAGGTCTACAACTCGCAGGGTGTGTCGATCCACGACAAGCACATCGAGATCATCATCCGGCAGATGCTGCGCCGTGTGACGATCATCGAGTCCGGCGACGCGGAGCTGCTGCCGGGCGAGCTCGTGGAGCGCTCGCGCTTCGAGGGTGAGAACCGTCGTGTGGTCCAGGAAGGCGGCCACCCGGCCTCCGGCCGTCCGCAGCTGATGGGTATCACCAAGGCCTCGCTGGCGACCGAGTCCTGGCTGTCGGCGGCGTCCTTCCAGGAGACGACCCGGGTGCTCACCGACGCGGCGATCAACGCCAAGTCGGACTCCCTGATCGGCCTCAAGGAGAACGTGATCATCGGTAAGCTCATCCCGGCCGGTACGGGCCTGTCCCGCTACCGCAACATCCGGGTCGAGCCGACCGAGGAGGCGAAGGCCGCGATGTACTCGGCCGTCGGCTACGACGACATCGACTACTCGCCCTTCGGCACGGGCTCCGGCCAGGCGGTTCCGCTGGAGGACTACGACTACGGTCCGTACAACCAGTAGGTCCGCGGACGGCTGGTCAACGTTCACAGGGCGGTCACCCCATGGCGGGGGTGGCCGCCCTGCGGCTATGCTCCGGGTTGGTGTGTCCAGCGCGTGTGCATTTGTTTTGACCGGAGCCGATGCTATAGGTACGCTCTGACCTTGTGCCTGGGGTGTCCCTGGGCTCCTGTGCGCGCTTCCAGACCGCTCGGGGGCCCGAGGTGTCGACACCAACAATCTGCACTCTCTGACTTTCGCAGAGGGCTGCGGTGCGCGACACACCCGACCGCGTGGGTCGGCGAAACTCCAGGTTAGCTTTATCGAGACTGGCACACAGAAACCGGAGAAACGGTGCCTACGATCCAGCAGCTGGTCCGCAAGGGCCGCCAGGACAAGGTCGAGAAGAACAAGACCCCCGCCCTCGCGGGGTCGCCGCAGCGCCGTGGTACATGCACCCGCGTGTTCACCACGACGCCGAAGAAGCCGAACTCGGCGCTCCGCAAGGTCGCGCGTGTCCGGCTGAGCAGTGGGATCGAGGTCACCGCCTACGTCCCGGGTGAGGGGCACAACCTGCAGGAGCACTCCATCGTGCTCGTGCGTGGCGGTCGTGTGAAGGACCTGCCGGGTGTTCGTTACAAGATCATCCGCGGCTCCCTCGACACGCAGGGCGTCAAGAACCGCAAGCAGGCTCGCAGCCGCTACGGCGCCAAGAAGGAGAAGTAAGAATGCCTCGTAAGGGTCCCGCCCCGAAGCGTCCGGTCATCATCGACCCGGTCTACAACTCTCCTCTGGTGACGTCCCTCATCAACAAGGTCCTGCTGAACGGCAAGCGCTCCACTGCCGAGCGCATTGTCTACGGCGCCATGGAGGGCCTGCGCGAGAAGTCCGGCAACGACCCGGTCATCACCCTCAAGCGCGCGCTGGAGAACGTCAAGCCGACCCTCGAGGTCCGCTCCCGCCGTGTCGGTGGCGCCACCTACCAGGTGCCGGTCGAGGTCCGTCCCGGCCGCTCCTCCACCCTCGCGCTGCGCTGGCTGGTCGGTTACTCCCGCGCCCGTCGTGAGAAGACCATGACCGAGCGCCTGATGAACGAGCTGCTGGATGCCAGCAATGGTCTGGGCGCCTCCGTCAAGCGTCGCGAGGACACCCACAAGATGGCCGAGTCCAACAAGGCCTTCGCGCACTACCGCTGGTAGTCGCTACCCCATCGAGAACCGAGAGAAGACTGAGCCATATGGCCACCACTTCACTTGACCTGGCCAAGGTCCGCAACATTGGGATCATGGCCCACATCGACGCGGGCAAGACGACCACCACCGAGCGGATCCTCTTCTACACCGGCGTGAGCTACAAGATCGGTGAAGTCCACGATGGCGCCGCCACCATGGACTGGATGGAGCAGGAGCAGGAGCGTGGCATCACCATCACGTCCGCCGCGACGACCTGTCACTGGCCGCTCGAGAACGTCGACCACACGATCAACATCATCGACACCCCGGGGCACGTCGACTTCACCGTTGAGGTGGAGCGCAGCCTGCGCGTGCTCGACG
The DNA here is from genome assembly GCF_016741935.1 of Streptomyces endocoffeicus. Lineage (GTDB taxonomy): Bacteria > Actinomycetota > Actinomycetes > Streptomycetales > Streptomycetaceae > Streptomyces > Streptomyces endocoffeicus. Next base: position 132,387 of record NZ_JAERRG010000005.1, read on the forward strand.
GTGCCGTGACGGTGTTCGACGGCGTGGCCGGCGTCGAGCCGCAGTCCGAGACGGTGTGGCGTCAGGCGGACCGCTACGGCGTTCCGCGTATCTGCTTCGTCAACAAGCTCGACCGCACCGGTGCCGAGTTCCACCGCTGTGTCGACATGATCACGGACCGCCTGGGCGCGGTCCCGATCGTCATGCAGCTGCCGATCGGCACCGAGGCCGACTTCAAGGGTGTCGTCGACCTCGTCACCATGAAGGCGCTGGTCTGGTCCGCCGAGGCGACCAAGGGCGAGATGTACGACACCGTCGACATCCCGGACACCCACACCGAGGCCGCCGACGAGTGGCGCGGCAAGCTGCTCGAGACCGTCGCCGAGAACGACGAAGAGATGATGGAGCTGTACCTGGAGGGCGAGGAGCCCACCGTGGAGCAGCTCTACGCGGCGGTCCGCCGTATCACCATCGCTTCCGGCAAGGGTGAGGGCACCACCGTCACTCCGGTGTTCTGTGGCACCGCGTTCAAGAACAAGGGCGTGCAGCCCCTGCTCGACGCCGTGGTCCGCTACCTGCCGTCGCCGATCGACATCGAGGCGATCGAGGGCCACTCGGTCAAGGACCCCGACGAGGTCATCAAGCGCCGTCCTTCCGAGGATGAGCCGCTGTCGGCCCTGGCGTTCAAGATCGCGAGCGACCCGCACCTCGGCAAGCTCACCTTCATCCGGGTCTACTCGGGCCGTATGACGGCCGGCACGCAGGTGCTGAACTCCGTCAAGGGCAAGAAGGAGCGCATCGGCAAGATCTACCGGATGCACGCGAACAAGCGTGAGGAGATCGAGTCGGTGGGTGCCGGTGACATCGTCGCCGTCATGGGTCTGAAGCAGACCACCACCGGTGAGACCCTCTCCGATTCGTCGAACCCGGTGATCCTGGAGTCCATGGACTTCCCGGCCCCGGTCATCGAGGTGGCCATCGAGCCGAAGTCCAAGGGCGACCAGGAGAAGCTGGCCGTCGCGATCCAGCGGCTTGCCGAGGAGGACCCGTCCTTCCGCGTCAAGACCGACGAGGAGACCGGCCAGACGATCATCTCCGGCATGGGCGAGCTGCACCTCGATGTGCTGGTCGACCGCATGCGCCGGGAGTTCAAGGTCGAGGCCAACGTCGGCAAGCCGCAGGTGGCCTACCGCGAGACGCTGCGCAAGCCGGTCGAGCGGTACGACTACACGCACAAGAAGCAGACTGGTGGTTCCGGCCAGTTCGCGAAGGTGCAGATCGCGCTGGAGCCGCTCGAGGGCGATGGCTACGAGTTCGAGAACAAGGTCACCGGTGGCCGTATCCCGCGGGAGTACATCCCGTCGGTGGACGCGGGCTGCCAGGAGGCCATGGAGTTCGGCGTGCTCGCGGGCTACCCGCTGACCGGTGTGAAGGTCACCCTGCTCGACGGTGGCTACCACGAGGTCGACTCGTCCGAGATGGCGTTCAAGATCGCCGGTTCGATGGCCTTCAAGGAGGCCGCCCGCAAGGCCAGCCCGGCCCTGCTCGAGCCGATGATGAAGGTCGAGGTCACCACGCCCGAGGACTACATGGGTGACGTGATCGGCGACATCAACTCCCGTCGCGGGCAGATCCAGTCCATGGAGGACCGGAGCGGCGCCAAGCTGGTCACCGGCCTGGTTCCGCTGTCGGAGATGTTCGGCTACGTGGGCGACCTGCGCAGCAAGACGTCCGGCCGCGCCAGCTACTCCATGCAGTTCGACTCCTACGCCGAGGTTCCGCGGAACGTCGCCGAGGAGATCATCGCGAAGGCCAAGGGCGAGTAAGGCGGGTTCATCCGCATTCCTCACCCTTTAGGCTGGAAGCACAAGGCATCGGGGCATTCCGTCGTGGAACGCGTTCACCGTGTTCCATGGCGGGCCCCGGGCGCCGTTTCCCCAGACGAATACGGCGAAGGGCATCCCCCTAGGGGTCCTGGCCGGTTCGGTAAGACCACCTGAACCCATCCGCAAAGCGTGGATGCGTACAGAACCACTCCACAGGAGGACCCCAGTGGCGAAGGCGAAGTTCGAGCGGACTAAGCCGCACGTCAACATCGGCACCATCGGTCACATCGACCACGGTAAGACCACGCTTACCGCTGCGATCACCAAGGTGCTGCACGACGCGTACCCGGACCTGAACGAGGCCTCGGCCTTCGACCAGATCGACAAGGCTCCTGAGGAGCGCCAGCGCGGTATTACGATCTCCATCGCGCACGTCGAGTACCAGACCGAGTCGCGTCACTACGCGCACGTTGACTGCCCCGGTCACGCGGACTACATCAAGAACATGATCACCGGTGCGGCGCAGATGGATGGCGCCATCCTCGTGGTCGCCGCCACCGACGGCCCGATGCCGCAGACCAAGGAGCACGTGCTCCTGGCCCGCCAGGTCGGCGTGCCGTACATCGTTGTCGCCCTGAACAAGGCCGACATGGTGGACGACGAGGAGATCATGGAGCTCGTCGAGCTCGAGGTCCGTGAGCTGCTCTCCGAGTACGACTTCCCGGGCGACGACCTGCCGGTCGTCAAGGTCTCGGCGCTCAAGGCGCTCGAGGGCGACGCCGAGTGGGGCAAGACCGTCCTCGACCTGATGAAGGCCGTCGACGAGTCGATCCCGCAGCCCGAGCGCGACGTCGACAAGCCGTTCCTGATGCCGATCGAGGACGTCTTCACGATCACCGGTCGCGGTACGGTCGTCACCGGCCGTATCGAGCGCGGTGTGCTGAAGGTCAACGAGAACGTCGACATCGTGGGCATCAAGCAGGAGAAGACCTCCACCACGGTCACCGGCATCGAGATGTTCCGCAAGCTGCTCGACGAGGGCCAGGCCGGTGAGAACGTCGGTCTGCTGCTCCGCGGCATCAAGCGCGAGGACGTCGAGCGCGGCCAGGTCATCATCAAGCCGGGCTCGGTCACTCCGCACACCGAGTTCGAGGCCCAGGCGTACATCCTGTCCAAGGACGAGGGTGGCCGCCACACGCCGTTCTTCAACAACTACCGTCCGCAGTTCTACTTCCGTACCACGGACGTGACGGGCGTTGTGACCCTCCCCGAGGGCACCGAGATGGTCATGCCGGGCGACAACACCGAGATGTCCGTCTCGCTGATCCAGCCGGTCGCCATGGAGGAGGGCCTGAAGTTCGCCATCCGTGAGGGTGGCCGGACCGTCGGCGCCGGTCAGGTCACCAAGATCAACAAGTGACCTGACGCTCCCCGGAGCAAAGAGCCCCATTCGCCTTTGGCGGGTGGGGCTCTTTCGTATGTGGGTACCCGGCCGTCCACATCGAAGCCGCGTTCGACTTCGGGAGCGAACAGATGATGACAAATGGCAAGATCGCGGTCGCGGTCGTGGGGGGCTACCTCCTCGGGCGTACGAAGAAGGCGAAACTCGCTGTCGGGCTGGGCATGTTGCTGGCCGGCAAGAAGATCTCGCTGGATCCGCAGCAGCTGAAGAAGTCCCTGGCCCAGGCGCCGCTGCTGAGCGGCCTCAACTCGGAAGTGCGCAAGGAGCTGGCCGACGCCACCCGGCAGGCCGCGACCAAGGCCGTCTCCAACCGGGTGAGCGGCCTCGCCGACTCGCTGCATGAGCGCACGGCGCTGCTGCGCGGCGAGGGCGGGGACGAAGCAGACGAGGGCGAGGGCGAGGGCGAGGAGGCCGAGGCACCCGCCCGCCCGGCGAAGAAGGCCGCGGCGTCCGGTTCGGGCACGGCGAAGAAGGCCGCGGCCAGGACGACCACCGCGAAGAAGGCCACCGCGAAGCAGGCCACCGCGAAGCAGGCCGCGGTGAAGAAGACCGCCAGGACCGCGGGGGGCCGCAATGGCTGACACGCTCGGCAGGCTCAAGGACGACATCGTCAGGAATCCGGCCACCGACCGTCTGAAGGACGAGCTGCGGAACTATGTCCAGGCACGGGCGACCCATGCGATCTCCGGCCTCGGCTCGGGCCTCGCCAAGGGCGCGCAGTCCCTCTCCGAGGGGAAGTCTCCGGGGCAGGCCCTGATGAAGGCCGGTACGTCCCAGCTGAAGGACTCGCTCAAGGAGTCGCTGAAGGAGAAGGTCAAAGGGGTCTTCGGCAAGGGTGGTAAGTCCAGGAGCGGGGGCGGCAAGTCCAAGAGCGTGACGGTCGTCGAGGACATCGACGTAGGGGTGCCGGTCCGCGAGGCGTACGACCAGTGGACCCAGTTCCAGGAGTTCAGCACCTTCGCCAAGGGGGTCGTCAGCGTCGAGAAGGCCGACGACACCAGCAGCAACTGGAAGGTGAAGGTCGCCAAGTCCACCCGCAGCTGGCGGGCGAACGTCACCGAGCAGGTGGCCGACGAGCGGATCAGCTGGACCACGGAGGGCGCGAAGGGCACCGTCAAGGGCGTCGTCACATTTCACCCGCTCGGCGACAACCTCACCCGGGTGCTGCTGGTTCTCGAGTACTTCCCCAAGGGCCTCTTCGAGAAGACCGGCAACATCTGGCGGGCCCAGGGCCGACGGGCCCGGCTCGATCTGAAGCTCTACCGGAAGTTCATCATGATGCGCGGCGAGGCCACGGACGGCTGGCGCGGCGAGATCCGGGACGGCGAGGTCGTGCGGGACCACGAGACGGCCGTGGAGGAGGAAGAGCGCGAGCAGGCCGAGGCCGAGGAGGCCGAGGAGGCCGAGGAGACCGGGGGAGGTGCCGATGAGCCGGACGAGGCGGCTGAGGCTGAGGATGAGTACGAGGAGGAGCCGGAAGGCGCCGAGCCCGAGGAGTACGACGAGGAGTACGAGGAGGAGCCGGAGGCCGCCGGGGAGCCGGACGAGGCCGAAGAGCCGGAGGAGCCCGAGGACGCCGAGGCGTATGAGGAGCCCGAGGAGGGGTCCGAGGAGGAGCTCGAGGAGGAACCCCGTACCGCCGCGGCCCGCCGCTGAGCACCTCCGGCGACCGCCGGACCCGACGAGGCCCCACCCGGCCGCAAGACGCCGGGTGGGGCCCCGCTCATGCCGCCCGCCCATCGGCGAAACCGCACGGCGAACGCGAATCGGGCGGGGCAGGGGACGCGGCCGGGCCCGGCGCCCGGCCGCCGGGCCGGTGGGGACGACGGCCGGTGGCGACGCCCCTGGCAGGGGGACCCGGCGCCACCCGGATGTGGCGCGGGGCGTGGGCCGGATGACGCGGGCTGGGGACGGTGTCCCCGGCTCCGCCTCACCCCGTGGTGAGCCGCGCCGTCAGGCCCGTTTCGTGGGGCGGGGGCGCCAGATCCAGGGGGTGGCGTCGGGGGACAGGCCCACCACGCAGACGCCCTGGTGGCCGTCGTCCGCCAGGAGGGCCGGGGCGCCCACCGGGGTCAGGTGGCCGGGGGAGCGCAGCGGTCTGGCGTCCGGGCCGGTGCCGTACTGGACCTGGACCTCTCCGCCCAGGTCGCGCCCGGCCAGCAGCAGCGTCTTCACCTCGCGGCGGCCGGACGGTTCGGCCACGGTATGGGCGGCGATCGCCCCGTAGCCCTCGAAGTGCGGCACCGTGAGGGAGGTTTCCCCGTGGACGGCGGGCACGGTGGCCGTGGGGGTGCGGTAGATCAGCGCGAGCGTGCCGTCGGGCGCCACCGCGGCGCCCAGCGGATCCCCGCCGGGGCGCGGCAGACCGGACGGCGGGCGCAGGGCGACCGGGCCGCCGGCCCACTCCTGGGCCCAGTGGTGGACGGTGTCGCGGCCGGGGGCGAGGACATGGACCTGCCCCTCCGCGTCCAGCAGCGTGGTCAGCCCGTCCTGGATCTCGGCGCCGCCGAGCCGCTGCCAGGGACCCCAGTGGCCGTCGGCGTCCCGTACCCGGGTGGCCAGGCTCTTGTCCGCGGTCCGTACGAAGAGGTGCACCCGGCCGTCCGGGGTGGCGACCGCCGCCGGGCAGCCGACCCGGCGGCCGTGCTCGGGGTCGGTCTCGGGGGTGCCGAGACCCGTCCAGGCGCGGAACGGGCCGTCCGGGCGGCGCTGCTCCAGCACCACGATCTCGCGCAGGTCGCCCGCGCCCTGCCCGGCCAGCGCCGCGAACCGCAGGGCGAACAGCACCTGCCGTCCCGCGCTGTCCCGCACCGCGGCGATCGCCGGGGCGAGCGGTCCGCCGCCGAGCCCCTGAGGCGCCCCGAACCGCCCGCTGCCGGGCCCGGTCTCGTGCCACCGCACGGCCTGGGTGCCCAGCACGCCGTACGCCACGAGCCGCCCCTGGGTGTCGGTGGTGGGGGCGGGCAGCGGGGTGGGGTAGCGGTAGTGGGTGGAGCGGATCCAGCCCTTGCGGTTCCGCAGCGGGCGCACCCCGCCCTGGCTGTAGTCGCCGCAGCCGGCCGCGTTGCCGCAGTCCCAGTCCGGCGCACCGCCGTAGGACTTGATCGCCCGCGCCTTCTGGGCGAGCACCGCGGGCGGCAGATTGTGCGGCCAGCGCTGGTTGTAGTAGCCGCGGAACGCGGTGGTGGTGAAGCGCGGGGCATGCTTGTCGCGCTGCGTGGCGGCGGCCACCCACTGGGCGATCGCCTTCCAGGTGAACAGCGCGACCGGCGTGTGGTCGCGGTGGTCCGAGCAGCCCGGCTGATCGTTGTCCTTGGGGTGCAGCACGTCGTGCACCTGGAAGTCGGGGTCCGGGTCCAGCGTGTGGATCAGCGTGGGCCGATAGCGGTCCATGATCCCGGCGAGCACGTCGACCAGCGTCCGATGGCCGTACGAGCTGGGGTGCGTCACGGGGGAGCCGGCGGCCGGGAGGGTGCGCATCACGGTGCCAAGGGTGTCCCACAGCGCGGGGATCCGTACGCCGCCGTCCGACAGCATCGCGATGTTGAGGAAGATCAGCCGGGCGCCGCGGGTGCCGTTGGCGAGGGTGTTGGTCTCCGCCGTGACCCCGCCGGGCAGCCGCAGCACCGACCGCTGCCAGGGCGCGAACTGGTTCAGCCCCATCATCTGCGCGTACGCCTGCCGCAGCCCCTGGTGTCGGGAGGCGGAGTACGCGGCCTTGTCGGCGTGCGGGATCGGCGTCCCCGCCCGATGGTTGATCCCCCGGGCCTCACCGGCCGTGACGTACACGCACACCACGGGGACACCGGAGCGCAGCACATGCTCGGCGTCCGGGTTCATGAAGTACAGATCGTCGTCGGGGTGCGCCATGATCTGCAGCATCAGCGCCTGCTTGTCGCCCACCGTCGAGGTGAACGGCTCCGCCGCCCCGGGCTCACTGGCCCGCGCCGGCCCGGCTTCCGCGCCGCGCGAATGCCCGGCCCCGCATCCGGCTATCCCGGTGATCCCGGCAACCCCCACGGCTCCCCCGGCGGTGAGCGCCGCCAGCGCGGCGAGCGTCTGCCTGCGGGTGGTCCGCGCCCCCCGCGATGTCCATCGACTGTTCAATTTGGTGACCCTGTCACTTCGGCAGCGCGTAGTCTCCGGCTGCTCCAAGTGAAGGGACGGTTGGTGATCTTGACAGGTTGTCCGTTGGCCGGGAGGTATCGGTCACAGATCGGACACATCGCCGTCACGGGGCCGACGCATCCCGTCGGGGCCGACGCATCCCGCCGGGGGCGGGCGGCCCTTCCGGCTACGTCAGTCGGCGATCAGCACCCCGAGCACCGCGAGCCAGCAGGCCGCGACCAGCACCGGCAGCAGCATCATGATCGCGCCGGTCGGGGACACCTTCAGATAGGCGGCGCCGGGGTCGTCGGTGCGGCGGTTCACTATCCGCTCGCCGCCGTGCCAGGCCATGTACTCCTCGAGCTCGATCACGGCCTCCTTGCGCGCCAGGAGGTACTGGCGCCCGAACCGCAGCATCAGCGAGAAGCCCAGCGACACTCCGATGCCGATGACCGCGATGATCATCGCCAGCCCCTTGCCGAGGGAGCCGCCCGCACCCTCCTTGCCGAGGCAGAAGGCGGTGGCGGCCGCGAGGCCCGCGGTGATGTAGAAGAAGTTGTTCAGCTTCTGCCAGTTGAGGTTGTCCTCGTGCTTGTAGAGGTCCACCGCGATCCCGTACTGCGCGTGCAGCATCGCCTCACGCGGTTTGCGCCACACCCACACCACCCGGGGCAGCCCGTCCGGCGGCGTCAGCCGGGTCAGCTCCTGGAAGCCGAGCTTGTGGTGGAAGCGCGCGGACGCGTCGTTGGGGGGATCGTTGACCACGGCGGCGATCACGGGGCTGAAGTCCCACTGGTCGATGACGTGGTAGTAGAGCATCGAGGCGATGCCGCTCCGCGCCGCCTCGTGGGACACGCAGATCTGCTTGATCACCAGGAAGCTGCCCAGCGCCGTCTTGATCCGGCGGTTCAGCCATTCGTCCGGCTCGACCCGGTCGGAGCTGTAGGCCATCAGGAACGCCAGCACATTGCCGCCCTTGACCGCCACGTAGAAGTGCTCGGCGGTCTCCAGCCGGGCGCGGTAGTCGGCCTCGGAGTACGCCGAGACCAGGAAGCCGCCCTCCACCGCGCCCTGGGTGCCGTCCGGCCTGTTCAGGCTCCGTGACTCGGCGAGCCGGGCGATCTGTTCCACGTGTTCCTCGCCCGCCCGTAAGATCTCCACCCGCAGCGGCACCCCGGCCATCCCGATCCCCCCTCGTCCCGGCGCGCCGAACCTACCGTGGGCGCGGTCGCCGCACCACCGTGCCTCCCGAGGGCCGTGCTTCGCTATGTGTAGCGCGGCAGGTTCTCGGTGGAGACGGTCCACTCGCCGATCGTGATGTCCTCCCCGTAGACGAAGTCCTTTCGGGTCGCGTAGCGAGGACCGTGCGGGGTGGGGTGGATGTCGGACAGCACGGCACCCTCACCCGTGCGGGGGTCGAAGATCACGTACACGGGGACACCCAGCTGTGGATAATCCCGTGTCTTGCCCACCCAGTCATTGTCCGGATTGGACCGGGACACCACCTCGATGGCGGCGAGGAGCGCATGCGGGTCGAGGGCCCCTTCGACCTCCATGTCCGCCTCGGCGATCACGATCACGTCGGGGTGGCGCAGCACGCCCGAGTTCGGGTCCTCGACGTCCGGTGTGCCGGTATGGGCCAGCAGACCGTCCGGCATGACCTTCTCCAGCCGGCGACTGATACGCGCCGCCGTCAGCTCGTGCGGCCCCCCCGGCGACATCATGTCGTGAACGATCCCTTCCTTGGTGATCTCCAGCTTTCCGGGAACGCTCTCCTGTATCTGCTCGACGATGTCCCGCATCGACTGATAGCGGAGGGCGTCACGGTCGGCGTGATCCGGGGCGATCGTCATGGCGCTCGCTCCTCTCTCGGGCGGCGGCCGCGTCGGGCGACGGGAAGCCTTACGAGTCATGCTAGCGAGCCGGGTGCTTCGGGCCCTGGGCGAACGGCGCCGACCGGTGCCCTGTGGCGCGGGGGTGAACGATCGCCCGGCCGTGCGCACCTATGAGCTGGACCCCGTGACCAAGTCCTACGCGATCACCGGCATTCATCACGAGCGGCTGAAGCTGACCGTCCCCTTCACGATCGACATCGACCTGACCCAGATCGATCACATGTAGTCGTCACGGGACCGCCGGGCCCTCGATGTACCTGCCGTTCGCGCTGTAGGGCCACTCGTTCGCTACACAGCCCTTGAGCCCGTATATCTGCTGCATCATCACCGGCGCCCGTTTGCCCTTCCCGGGGCAGGACTCGTGGCCGTGGCCGATGCGGTGGCCGACCTCGTGGTTGACGATCAGTGCCCGGTAGCCGCTGATGGGGCCGGAGAACTCCGGTGAGCCGGTGTTCCAGCGTTTGAGGTTGACCATGATCTGGGAGCCGGCGTCGCAGTTGACCTCGCCATGGGTGTCCAGGCCCACGGCGCCGCAGATCTCGTCGACCGTGTCCGGGGTGGCGATCTTCACCTCGAAGTCGGAGGGGCCGTCGGCGACCAGCTGGAAGGAGTGCTTGCCGTCGTTGGTCCAGCCGCGCTTGTCGGCGAGGATCGCCGAGATTTCGGCCGCGGCCCGCTTCGCGTCGACGCCGGTGCCCTTCTCCACCATGACCTTGAACCGCCGCGGGTCGCTTCCCTCGCCGATCACCGCGCCGGAGGACTTCGCGGTGACGAACTCGCCGCTCGCGGTGGCGGGGGAGCCCGGGCGAGGGGGTCTGGAGGTGGCCGAGATGGCGTCGGGCGGCAGGGCCGCCGGGTCCGTGGCGCGGGCCGCGTCCTTGCCGCCGCCGTCGTCGTGGCGTAACGCGAACACGACCCCGGCGATCAGGGCCACTCCGGCGGCCAGTGCCACCGCCACCTTCCGGGGGCGGGCGCCCCGGGTGGTGCGCCCCCGTCGTCCCGGGGGTGAGGTGGCTGGGCCGGGGGCCTGCGCGGTGGAGGTCATGGGGGCGCTTCCAGGGGGTGTCGGCGGGGCGGGTGAATCAGCCGCTGAATCAGCCGCGCGCATGCCGCGTGAGCATGTCGGTGCCCCGGAGTGAGCGCGAGTGTGTCGGGTGTTCCCCTGGAGGGAGACGTGTGGCGAGGGTGACCGGTTGGGGCTTGTGCCGTGTTGTGCGCGGGGTCACATTGGGTGACGTCACATTGGGTGACATCCCGCATCTCACACCCGCACGTGACACCGTGCCCCGGCCTCCGGTGCGCGCCGAGTTTGAAGTGCGCCTCGCGAGGGGTACGCTTCCGGGCCCCTGATTGGCGTCCGGAGCAGCCGATATGGCACACTAGCCAGGTTGCTCGGTTGAGTGCCGATGCTGCGCGCCTCCCGCCGGGAGGACCGGAAGCGAGTCCCACAGTACTCGTCGCCCCTGATCAGGGGCGGAAGTACGGGAATCTTCCGGGAAGTGTCAGCGGGGCCCCAGCCAGGCGCCCGGTGGGTGACTTTCTCCCCCAGCAACCCCCTTCATCAGGGATCTCCGTGCGGAGATTTATGGGAAGGACTGCGACACGCCCGACCGCGTGGGTCGGGAGTGAGGTGGAGGAGGGCATGAATCCCATCGGGTCCCAGAGCGTTACGAGAGACAGGACTACGAAGTAGCCATGGCGGGACAGAAGATCCGCATCCGGCTCAAGGCTTACGACCACGAGGTCATCGACTCCTCGGCGAAGAAGATCGTCGAGACGGTGACCCGGACTGGTGCGTCGGTCGCGGGCCCGGTGCCGCTGCCCACAGAGAAGAACGTGTACTGCGTCATCAAGTCGCCGCACAAGTACAAGGACTCGCGCGAGCACTTCGAGATGCGTACGCACAAGCGCCTCATCGACATCCTCGACCCCACGCCGAAGACGGTTGACTCGCTGATGCGTCTCGACCTGCCGGCCGGCGTCGACATCGAGATCAAGCTCTGAGGTGACGCGCGAGATGGCTAAGCAGATCAAGGGCGTCCTGGGCGAGAAGCTCGGTATGACGCAGGTGTGGGACGAGAACAACCGCGTCGTCCCGGTCACCGTCGTCAAGGCCGGTCCCTGCGTCGTGACCCAGGTCCGCACCGATGACGCGGACGGCTACAACGCCGTCCAGATCGCCTTCGGCGAGATCGACCCGCGCAAGGTGAACAAGCCGCTCAAGGGCCACTTCGCCAAGGCGGACGTGACCCCGCGCCGCCACCTGGTGGAGCTGCGTACCACCGACGCCGGTGAGTACACGCTCGGCCAGGAGGTCACGGCCGAGGTGTTCGAGTCCGGTGTCAAGGTCGACGTGACCGGCACCAGCAAGGGCAAGGGCACCGCCGGTGTCATGAAGCGCCACGGCTTCGCCGGCCTCGGCGCCGGCCACGGCACCCAGCGCAAGCACCGCTCGCCGGGCTCCATCGGTGGCTGCGCCACCCCGGGCCGCGTGTTCAAGGGCCTGCGCATGGCCGGCCGCATGGGCAATGAGCGGGTCACCACCCAGAACCTGACCGTCCATGCCGTTGACGCGGAGAAGGGTCTGCTCCTGATCAAGGGAGCGGTTCCTGGTCCGAACGGCGGCCTCGTCCTGGTCCGTACCGCGGCCAAGGGGGCCTGAGGTAACCGATGAGCACCATTGACATCCTTTCGCCGGCAGGCGACAAGGCCGGGACCGTCGAGCTCCCCGCGGAGATCTTCGACGCGCAGGTCAGCATTCCGCTGATCCACCAGGTCGTCGTCGCCCAGCTGGCCGCTGCCCGCCAGGGCACGCACAAGACCAAGACCCGCGGTGAGGTCCGGGGCGGTGGCAAGAAGCCGTACCGCCAGAAGGGCACCGGCCGCGCGCGCCAGGGCTCGACCCGCGCGCCGCAGTTCGCCGGCGGTGGCGTCGTGCACGGCCCCGTGCCGCGCGACTACAGCCAGCGCACCCCGAAGAAGATGAAGGCCGCCGCGCTCCGCGGTGCCCTCTCCGACCGGGCGCGCCACGAGCGGATTCACGTCGTGACCGGCGTGGTGGACGGCGAGATCTCCACCAAGGCCGCGAAGGCCCTGCTGGGCAAGGTCAGCGAGCGCAAGAACGTGCTCCTGATCGCCGAGCGGAGCGACGAGGCCGCGTGGCTGTCCGCCCGCAACCTGCCCCAGGTGCACCTCCTGGAGCCGGGCCAGCTGAACACGTACGACGTGCTCGTCTCCGATGACGTGGTCTTCACCAAGGCCGCCTTCGAGTCCTTCGTGGCTGGTCCCAAGGCCGCTGAGAAGACCGAAGGGAGCGCCGCCTGATGAGTGAGGCGACCGCTGTCACCAGCAAGACCTTCACCGACCCCCGCGACGTTCTCGTCAAGCCGGTGGTCTCGGAGAAGAGCTACGCGCTGCTGGACGAGAACAAGTACACGTTCATCGTCGACCCGCGCGCGAACAAGACCCAGATCAAGCAGGCCGTCGAGGCGGTCTTCTCGGTCAAGGTCACCGGGGTCAACACGATCAACCGGCAGGGTAAGCGCAAGCGGACCAAGACCGGCTACGGCAAGCGCAAGGACACCAAGCGCGCCATCGTGACCCTCGCCGAGGGCGACCGCATCGACATCTTCGGCGGCCCGACCTCCTGACGGGGGCCGGAATCGTCCAGAAGTCCGGAATCTTCCGAGGACTGAGAAATGGGTATCCGCAAGTACAAGCCGACGACCCCGGGCCGTCGTGGCTCCAGCGTCGCCGACTTCGTCGAGATCACGCGGTCCACGCCGGAGAAGTCGCTGGTCCGCCCGCTGCACAGCAAGGGTGGTCGTAACAACGCCGGCCGCATCACGGTCCGCCACCAGGGTGGCGGTCACAAGCGTGCGTACCGCGTGATCGACTTCCGCCGTCACGACAAGGACGGCGTCCCGGCGAAGGTCGCACACATCGAATACGACCCCAACCGCACCGCGCGCATCGCGCTGCTGCACTACGCCGACGGCGAGAAGCGCTACATCCTCGCCCCGCGTGGCCTGAAGCAGAACGACCGGATCGAGAACGGCCCCGGCGCCGACATCAAGCCCGGTAACAACCTCTCGCTGCGCAACATCCCGGTTGGTACCACGCTCCACGCCATCGAGCTGCGGCCCGGCGGCGGCGCGAAGTTCGCCCGCTCCGCGGGTGCCTCCGTGCAGCTGCTGGCGAAGGAGGGCTCCATGGCCCACCTGCGCATGCCGTCCGGTGAGATCCGCCTGGTCGACGTCCGCTGCCGCGCCACCGTCGGCGAGGTCGGCAACGCCGAGCAGTCGAACATCAACTGGGGCAAGGCCGGCCGCATGCGCTGGAAGGGCGTCCGCCCGACCGTTCGTGGTGTGGTCATGAACCCCGTCGACCACCCGCACGGTGGTGGTGAGGGCAAGACCTCCGGTGGTCGCCACCCGGTCTCGCCGTGGGGTCAGAAGGAGGGCCGTACGCGCTCGCCGAAGAAGGCCAGCAACAAGTACATCGTCCGCCGCCGCAAGACGAACAAGAAGCGCTAGGAGCGGGTTTAGATGCCGCGCAGTCTCAAGAAGGGGCCCTTCGTCGACGACCACCTGATCAAGAAGGTGGACACGCAGAACGAAGCAGGCACCAAGAACGTCATCAAGACCTGGTCCCGCCGCTCGATGATCGTCCCGGCCATGCTCGGCCACACGATCGCGGTGCACGACGGCCGCAAGCACGTCCCGGTGTTCGTCACCGAGTCGATGGTCGGCCACAAGCTCGGCGAGTTCGCGCCGACCCGCACCTTCCGCGGCCATGAGAAGGACGACCGCAAGTCGCGTCGTCGCTGATCAGCGGAAAAGACTCATGACAGACACTGAAGGGACAACCATGGAAGCCAGGGCCCAGGCGCGGTACATCCGCGTCACGCCCATGAAGGCCCGCCGCGTGGTGGACCTCATCCGTGGCATGAGTGCCACGGAGGCCCAGGCGGTCCTGCGTTTCGCCCCGCAGGCCGCGAGCGTGCCGGTCGGCAAGGTGCTGGACAGCGCCATCGCCAACGCCGCGCACAACTACGACCACACCGACGCCGACAGCCTCGTCATCTCCGAGGCGTATGTCGACGAGGGCCCGACTCTGAAGCGGTTCCGTCCGCGTGCCCAGGGCCGCGCCTACCGGATCCGCAAGCGGACCAGCCACATCACCGTGGTCGTCAGCAGCAAGGAAGGAACCCGGTAATGGGCCAGAAGGTAAACCCGCACGGGTTCCGGCTCGGCATCACCACCGACTTCAAGTCGCGCTGGTACGCCGACAAGCTGTACAAGGACTACGTCAAGGAAGACGTCGCCATCCGCCGGATGATGACGAAGGGCATGGAGCGCGCCGGTATCTCCAAGGTGGAGATCGAGCGCACCCGTGACCGCGTCCGCGTCGACATCCACACCGCCCGGCCGGGCATCGTCATCGGCCGCCGCGGCGCGGAGGCCGACCGTATCCGCGGCGAGCTGGAGAAGCTCACCGGCAAGCAGGTGCAGCTCAACATCCTCGAGGTGAAGAACCCCGAGGTGGACGCTCAGCTGGTGGCCCAGGCCGTCGCCGAGCAGCTGTCCTCCCGCGTCTCCTTCCGTCGTGCGATGCGCAAGTCGATGCAGAGCTCGATGAAGGCCGGTGCCAAGGGCATCAAGATCCAGTGTGGTGGCCGTCTCGGCGGCGCCGAGATGTCCCGCTCGGAGTTCTACCGCGAGGGCCGCGTGCCCCTGCACACGCTCCGCGCGAACGTCGACTACGGCTTCTTCGAGGCCAAGACCACCTTCGGCCGCATCGGCGTCAAGGTGTGGATCTACAAGGGCGACGTGAAGAACATCGCCGAGGTCCGTGCCGAGAACGCCGCCGCCCGCGCCGGTAACCGCCCGTCGCGTGGTGGCGGCAGCGACCGCCCGCAGCGCCGTGGTGGCGAGCGCGGTGGCCGCGGCCGCAAGCCGCAGCAGTCGGCAGGCGCCCCCGAGGCCGCCAAGACCGAGGCGCCCGCCGCCGCGGCCGAGCCCAGCGCTGCCGGAAAGGAGAGCTGACCCCATGCTGATCCCTCGCAGGGTCAAGCACCGCAAGCAGCACCACCCCAAGCGGTCCGGCATGGCCAAGGGCGGTACGGAGCTGGCGTTCGGCGAGTACGGCATCCAGGCCGTCACCCCGGCGTACGTCACCAACCGTCAGATCGAGGCCGCTCGTATCGCGATGACCCGCCACATCAAGCGTGGCGGCAAGGTCTGGATCAACATCTACCCGGACCGTCCGCTGACGAAGAAGCCTGCCGAGACCCGCATGGGTTCCGGTAAGGGCTCGCCGGAGTGGTGGATCGCGAACGTCAAGCCCGGTCGGGTGATGTTCGAGCTGTCCTACCCGAACGAGAAGACTGCGCGTGAGGCGCTCACCCGCGCTGCTCACAAGCTCCCGATGAAGTGCCGGATCGTTCGGCGCGAGGCAGGTGAGTCGTGATGGCGGCCGGTATCAAGGCGTCTGAGCTGCGTGAGCTGAACAACGAGGACCTCGTTGGCAAGCTTCGTGAGGCCAAGGAAGAGCTGTTCAACCTCCGCTTCCAGGCGGCGACCGGACAGCTCGAGAACCACGGCCGGCTGAAGGCCGTCCGGAAGGACATCGCCCGGATCTACACCCTGATGCGGGAGCGCGAGCTCGGCATCGAGACGGTGGAGAGCGCCTGATGAGCGAGACGAATGTGACTGAGAACGCAACGCAGAACCGCGGCTTCCGCAAGACCCGTGAGGGTCTGGTCGTCAGCGACAAGATGGACAAGACCGTCGTCGTCGCAGTCGAGGACCGCGTCAAGCACGCGCTGTACGGCAAGGTCATCCGCCGTACCAACAAGCTCAAGGCGCACGACGAGCAGAACGCCGCGGGTGTCGGCGACCGCGTCCTCCTGATGGAGACCCGGCCGCTGTCCGCGACCAAGCGCTGGCGCGTCGTCGAGATCCTCGAGAAGGCCAAGTAAATCCCTGAGGGCATTAGCTCTCAGGCCAGTTCCGCCAGGCTCGGCAGGGGCTGGATATATCCAGCCCCTGCCGGGAACCGGCAGACGATCAGGAGATAGACGTGATCCAGCAGGAGTCGCGACTGCGCGTCGCCGACAACACGGGCGCGAAGGAGATCCTTTGCATCCGTGTTCTCGGTGGCTCCGGTCGCCGCTACGCGGGCATCGGTGACGTCATCGTCGCCACCGTCAAGGACGCGATCCCCGGTGGCAACGTGAAGAAGGGTGACGTCGTCAAGGCGGTCATCGTGCGCACCGTCAAGGAGCGCCGCCGCCCGGACGGTTCGTACATCCGCTTCGACGAGAACGCGGCCGTCATCCTCAAGAACGATGGCGACCCCCGCGGCACCCGTATCTTCGGCCCGGTGGGCCGTGAGCTGCGCGAGAAGAAGTTCATGAAGATCATCTCGCTCGCGCCGGAGGTGCTGTAACCGATGAAGATCAAGAAGGGCGACCTGGTCCAGGTCATCACCGGTAAGGACAAGGGCAAGCAGGGCAAGGTCATCGCGGCCTTCCCGCGCGAGGACCGGGTCCTGGTCGAGGGTGTCAACCGGGTCAAGAAGCACACCAAGGCCGGACAGACCGCTCGTGGTTCGAAGACCGGCGGCATCGTGACGACCGAGGCCCCGATCCACGTGAGCAATGTGCAGCTCGTGGTGGAGAAGGACGGTAACAAGGTCGTCACCCGCGTCGGGTACCGCTTCGACGACGAGGGCAACAAGATCCGCGTTGCCAAGCGGACCGGTGAGGACATCTGATGACTGCCACCACCACTGCACCGCGCCTCAAGGGGCGCTACCGCGAAGAGATCCAGGGCAAGCTGCAGGAGCAGTTCTCCTACGAGAACGTCATGCAGATCCCGGGTCTGACCAAGGTCGTGGTCAACATGGGTGTGGGCGACGCCGCCCGCGACTCCAAGCTGATCGAGGGCGCCATCCGCGACCTCGCCACGATCACCGGCCAGAAGCCCGCCGTCACCAAGGCCCGTAAGTCCATCGCGCAGTTCAAGCTGCGTGAGGGCCAGCCGATCGGTGCCCACGTCACCCTTCGCGGTGACCGCATGTGGGAGTTCCTGGACCGCCTGGTGTCGCTCGCGCTTCCGCGTATCCGCGACTTCCGCGGTCTGTCGCCGAAGCAGTTCGACGGCCGGGGCAACTACACCTTCGGTCTCACGGAGCAGGTCATGTTCCACGAGATCGACCAGGACAAGATCGACCGCGTCCGGGGTATGGACATCACCGTGGTGACCACGGCGACCAACGACGAAGAGGGCCGTGCCCTGCTGCGTCACCTCGGCTTCCCGTTCAAGGAGGCGTGAGCCGTGGCGAAGAAGGCTCTCATTGCCAAGGCCGCCCGCAAGCCCAAGTTCGGCGTGCGTGGGTACACGCGCTGCCAGCGCTGCGGACGTCCGCACTCCGTGTACCGCAAGTTCGGCCTGTGCCGCGTGTGCCTCCGTGAGATGGCTCACCGTGGTGAGCTGCCGGGCGTGACCAAGAGCTCCTGGTAATCGACCCTTACGGGTTGATACCGGGCTCTCGGTAAGCAAATGGATGGCGAGGCCCACCCGCCCGCTCGCGTAGAGTGGAACGGTTGGGCGCTCGCCGCCCAGAATTCTTACTACGCCGTAGGTCCCCGCGCCGCACCCGTGCCCGCCACTGAGCGGGTGAGAGGGATGGCGCATACAGGAAACCCCGGCGAGAGAGGCCGAAGGCCATCATGACCATGACCGATCCGATCGCAGACATGCTGACGCGTCTGCGAAACGCGAACTCGGCGTACCACGACACCGTCGAGATGCCGCACAGCAAGATCAAGTCGCATATCGCGGAGATCCTCCAGCAGGAGGGCTACATCACCGGCTGGAAGGTCGAGGACGCCGAGGTCGGCAAGAACCTCACCCTCGAGCTGAAGTTCGGACCGAACCGCGAGCGCTCGATCGCCGGCATCAAGCGGATCTCGAAGCCGGGCCTGCGGGTCTACGCAAAGTCCACCAACCTGCCGAAGGTGCTCGGCGGCCTGGGCGTGGCGATCATCTCCACGTCGCACGGGCTCCTCACCGACAAGCAGGCCGGCAAGAAGGGCGTGGGTGGGGAAGTCCTCGCCTACGTCTGGTAACCAGGGA
This sequence comes from Streptomyces endocoffeicus, assembly GCF_016741935.1. Lineage (GTDB taxonomy): Bacteria > Actinomycetota > Actinomycetes > Streptomycetales > Streptomycetaceae > Streptomyces > Streptomyces endocoffeicus. The sequence goes on from NZ_JAERRG010000005.1 coordinate 150,799, forward strand.
ACGGAGGAAGCACATGTCGCGCATTGGCAAGCTGCCCATCCAGGTTCCCGCTGGTGTGGACGTCACCATCGATGGCCGCACGGTCGCCGTGAAGGGTCCCAAGGGCTCTCTCTCGCACACCGTCGCCGCGCCGATCGAGGTCGCCAAGGGTGAGGACAACGTCCTCGTTGTCACCCGCCCGAACGACGAGCGTCAGAACAAGGCCCTGCACGGCCTGTCGCGCACGCTGGTGGCGAACATGATCACCGGCGTGACCCAGGGCTACAGCAAGGCGCTCGAGATCAGCGGTGTCGGTTACCGCGTCCAGGCGAAGGGCTCCAACCTGGAGTTCGCCCTGGGCTACAGCCACCCGATCCTGGTCGAGGCCCCGGAGGGCATCTCCTTCAAGGTGGAGTCCCCGACCAAGCTGAGCGTCGAGGGCATCGACAAGCAGAAGGTCGGCGAGGTCGCCGCGAACATCCGCAAGCTGCGCAAGCCCGACCCGTACAAGGCCAAGGGCGTGAAGTACGCGGGCGAGGTCATCCGCCGCAAGGTCGGAAAGGCTGGTAAGTAAGCCATGGCATACGGTGTGAAGATTGCCAAGGGCAACGCTCGCAAGGCCGCTGCCGTCAAGCGGCGTCACATCCGCGTCCGCAAGCGGGTCTCCGGTACGCCGGTCCGCCCCCGCCTCGTGGTGACGCGGTCCAACCGTCACATGGTGGCGCAGGTCATCGACGACATCGCGGGCCACACCCTGGCCTCGGCGTCGACGCTGGACGGCTCCATCCGGGCGGCCGAGGGCGACAAGAGCGCCCAGGCGCAGCAGGTCGGCGCCCTGGTGGCCGAGCGGGCGAAGGCCGCGGGCATCGAGGCCGTCGTGTTCGACCGTGGTGGCAACAAGTACGCCGGGCGCATCGCCGCCCTGGCGGACGCCGCCCGCGAGGCCGGGCTGAAGTTCTGAGCCCCGGTTCCAACGCACGGAAACGAGAGAGGTAAATCCAATGGCTGGACCCCAGCGCCGCGGTGGCGGCGCCGGTGGCGGCGAGCGGCGGGACCGGAAGGACCGGCGGGACGGTGGCGCTGCCGCCGAGAAGACCGCTTACGTCGAGCGTGTTGTCGCGATCAACCGCGTCGCCAAGGTTGTGAAGGGTGGTCGTCGCTTCAGCTTCACCGCGCTGGTCGTGGTGGGCGACGGTGACGGCACCGTGGGTGTCGGTTACGGCAAGGCCAAGGAGGTGCCGGCCGCGATCGCCAAGGGCGTGGAGGAGGCCAAGAAGCACTTCTTCAAGGTCCCCCGGATCGCCGGCACCATCCCGCACCCGATCCAGGGTGAGGAGGCCGCGGGTGTCGTGCTGCTGAAGCCGGCGTCGCCCGGTACCGGTGTGATCGCCGGTGGCCCGGTGCGTGCCGTGCTGGAGTGCGCGGGCATCCACGACGTGCTGAGCAAGTCGCTCGGCTCGTCGAACCCGATCAACATCGTGCACGCCACGCGGGCCGCTCTGCAGGGCCTTCAGCGGCCCGAGGAGATCGCCGCCCGTCGTGGTCTGCCGCTCGAGGACGTCGCCCCCGCCGCTCTGCTGCGGGCGCGTGCCGGGGTGGGTGCGTGAGCATGGCCCGCCTCAAGATCACGCAGACGAAGTCGTACATCGGCAGCAAGCAGAACCACCGCGACACTCTGCGTTCGCTCGGGCTGAAGAGGCTCGGCGACGTGGTCGTCAAGGAGGACCGCCCCGAGTTCCGCGGCATGGCGCAGACCGTGCGGCACCTCGTGACGGTCGAGGAGGTCGACTGACATGGCGGAGAACAACCCGCTGAAGGTCCACAACCTCCGGCCCGCCCCGGGCGCCAAGACCGCCAAGACCCGTGTCGGTCGTGGTGAGGCGTCCAAGGGTAAGACCGCTGGTCGTGGCACCAAGGGCACCAAGGCCCGCTACCAGGTTCCGGAGCGCTTCGAGGGTGGGCAGATGCCCCTCCACATGCGGCTCCCGAAGCTCAAGGGCTTCAAGAACCCCTTCCGCACCGAGTACCAGGTCGTGAACCTGGACAAGCTGGCCGCGCTCTACCCCGAGGGTGGCGAGGTCACGGTGGCCGACCTGGTCGCCAAGGGTGCGGTTCGCAAGAACCAGCTCGTCAAGGTGCTGGGCTCCGGTGAGGTCTCCGTGGCGCTGCGGGTGACGGTCGACGCCGTCTCCGGCTCCGCCAAGGAGAAGATCACCGCCGCCGGTGGCACCGTCACCGAGCTCGTCTGAGCACGGTGCGTTTCTGACCGGGGGTGCCCCAGATATGGGGCATCCCCGGTTGGTCGTTCCAAGCGGGGCCGGGTCGCCGGTAAGGTGGCTGGCGTTGTTACCTTCCGCGCGGTACGTCTCCGCGCGGGTCCTGGCTGATAAGTATCCGTCGATCCTCAAGACCGTCACCTCTCGCGAAGCGACGCGGGGGGCGCAGGAGGCACCGTGCTCACCGCGTTCGCCCGGGCGTTCAAGACGCCCGACCTGCGCAAGAAGCTGCTGTTCACGCTGGGCATCATCGTGCTCTTCCGGCTCGGGCAACATATCCCGATCCCGGGCATCGACTACAAGAACGTCCAGACGTGCATGGACCTCGCCAAGGGCCAGCAGGGGCTGTTCGGCCTGGTCAACATGTTCAGTGGTGGCGCACTGCTCCAGATCACCATCTTCGCGCTGGGGATCATGCCGTACATCACGGCGAGCATCATCCTGCAGCTGCTGACCGTGGTGATCCCGCGCCTCGAGGCCCTCAAGAAGGAGGGCCAGGCCGGTCAAGGAAAGATCACCCAGTACACCCGCTATCTGACGATCGCGCTGGCGATCCTCCAGGGCACCGGCCTGGTGGCCACCGCCCGCAGCGGCTCGCTCTTCCAGAGCTGCCCGGTCGGCGGTCAGATCGTCCGGGACGACTCGATCTTCACCACCGCCGTGATGGTCATCACGATGACCGCGGGCACCGCGCTGATCATGTGGCTCGGTGAGCTGGTCACCGACCGCGGCATCGGCAACGGCATGTCGATCCTGATGTTCGTCTCGATCGCCGCCGGATTCCCGAGCGCGATGTGGAGCATCAAGCAGCAGGGCAAGATCATGGACGGCTGGCTGGAGTTCGGCCTGGTGATCCTCTGTGGTCTGGCCATGGTCGGCCTGGTGGTCTTCGTCGAGCAGGCCCAGCGCCGGATTCCCGTGCAGTACGCCAAACGCATGATCGGCCGTCGCTCGTACGGCGGTACGTCCACTTACATCCCGATGAAGGTGAACCAGGCGGGTGTGATCCCCGTGATCTTCGCCTCATCGCTGCTGTACATCCCGGCGCTGATCGTCCAGTTCTCGAATTCGAAGGCCGGCTGGGCGACCTGGATCTCGCAGAACTTCGTCAAGGGCGACCACCCGATCTACATCGCCACGTACTTCCTGCTGATCGTCTTCTTCGCATTCTTCTATGTCGCCATCAGCTTCAACCCCGAAGAAGTTGCCGACAACATGAAGAAGTATGGTGGGTTCATCCCGGGTATCCGGGCTGGTCGTCCCACCGCGGAGTATCTGAGCTACGTGCTGAACCGCATCACGTGGCCCGGTGCGCTCTATCTGGGCTTGATCGCCCTGGTGCCCACGGTGGCGCTGGTGACGCTCAATGCCAATCAGAACTTCCCGTTCGGCGGCACGAGCATCCTGATCATCGTGGGTGTCGGCCTGGAGACTGTGAAGCAAATCGAGAGCCAGCTTCAGCAGCGACACTACGAAGGGTTCCTCCGCTGATGCGAATCGTCCTCGTCGGGCCTCCGGGAGCCGGCAAGGGTACGCAGGCCGCGTACCTCGCCGAGAAGCTGTCCATCCCGCATATCTCCACCGGCGACCTGTTCCGCGCGAACATCAGCCAGGGCACCCCCCTCGGCAAGCAGGCGCAGGAGTACATGCGGGCCGGACAACTGGTACCGGACGAGGTCACCATCGGCATGGCGGAGGACCGGCTGGAGCAGGAGGACGCGCAGCCGGGCTTTCTGCTGGACGGGTTCCCGAGGAACCAGTTCCAGGCCGAGGCCCTGGACACCTACCTGGGGCAGCGCGGTGTCTCGCTGGACGCGGTGCTGGACCTGGAGGTCCCCGAGTCCGAGGTGATCAAGCGCATCGCGGGCCGCCGTACCTGCCGCAATGACAGCTCGCACACCTTCCACGTCGAGTACAAGCCGTCGAAGGACCCGGGTGTGTGCGACGTCTGCGGCGGCGAGCTGTACCAGCGCGAGGACGACAGCGAGGAGACGGTCCGCGACCGGCTGGAGGTCTACCACACCCAGACCGAGCCGATCATCGACTACTACAAGACCAAGGGCCTGGTCGTGACGATCTCGGCGCTGGGCAAGGTGTCCGAGGTCACCCAGCGGGCGATGGACGCCCTGGCCGCCAAGGCGGCCTAGCGAACGCAGGCTGTCACCGGCCGCGATGCCCCGTCCGGGGCGTCGCGGCCGTACTGTTGAGCAGATACGCCACGGCACATACCGCCGCACCAGAGACTGACCCGGAAGGCACCCATGGTGGAGATCAAGACTCCCGAGCAGATCGCGAAGATGCGTGAGGCGGGACTGGTCGTCGCCGCCATTCACGAGGCGACGCGGGCGGCGGCCGTCCCCGGCGCCAGCACCAAGGATCTGGACGATGTCGCCCGTAAGGTCATCGCGGACCATGGCGCCAAGTCGAACTTCCTGGGGTACGGCGGCTTCCCCGCCACCATCTGCACCTCGGTGAACGACATCGTGGTGCACGGCATCCCGGACCGGGAGACCGTCCTCAAGGACGGCGACATCATCTCCATCGACGCGGGCGCGATCGTGGACGGCTGGCACGGCGACGCCGCCTTCACCGCCTTCGTGGGCACCGGTCACGACCCGGAGCTGTACGAGCTCAGCCGGGTCACCGAGGAGTCGATGTGGGCCGGGATCGCGGCGGTCCGCAAGGGCCACCGGCTGGTCGACATCTCCAAGGCGATCGAGGGCTACATCCGCCGCCAGCCCCGCCCGGCCTCCGGCAAGTACGGGATCATCGAGGACTACGGCGGCCACGGCATCGGCACTCAGATGCACATGGACCCGCATCTGCTGAACTACGTCTCCAAGAAGCGCGGCAAGGGCCCCCGGCTGGTCTCCGGCTTCTGCATCGCGATCGAGCCCATGGTGAGCCTGGGCACCGCGAAGACGCATGTGCTGGCCGACGACTGGACGGTCAAGACGGACGACGGCACCTGGTCCAGCCACTGGGAGCACTCGGTCGCGCTGACCGAGGAGGGCCCGCTGGTGCTGACCGCCGTGGACGGCGGCAAGGCCAAGCTGGCCGAGCTGGGCGTGGAGACCGCGCCCGACCCGCTGGCCTGACGATCTCCGTTTGACGATCTCCGTGGGCATAAAGATCTCGATTCCGGGGCATCATGCCCCGGATTCGTGTTTCGGGATGCCCTGACGTAGACTGACACGTCGGCTCTCGCATGCCCTCCCGCATGTCGCGAGCCGATCAAGGTAGCCGATCCCGAAAGCAGGACATGGCCAAGAAGCAAGGCGCCATCGAAATCGAGGGCACCGTGATCGAGTCTCTGCCGAACGCGATGTTCAAGGTGGAGCTTCAGAACGGTCACAAGGTCCTCGCGCACATCAGCGGCAAGATGCGTATGCACTACATCCGCATCCTGCCCGATGACCGGGTGGTCGTGGAGCTGTCTCCGTACGACCTCACGCGCGGACGGATCGTCTACCGCTACAAGTAGATCTCACGACCCGGAGAACCTCACACCCATGAAGGTCAAGCCGAGCGTCAAGAAGATCTGCGACAAGTGCAAGGTGATCCGCCGCCACGGTCGGGTCATGGTCATTTGCGACAACCTGCGCCACAAGCAGCGCCAGGGCTGACGCACACCGGCCGGAATCCTGCACCACTCGCAGTATCTTCGCGCGACGTCATAACTTTTCGTACATACGCAGTCACCCGTTCCCGCCTCGCGGGGACGACACCCCCGGTCGGAGGCCGGGGACCCGGGAGCCGTCCCGTACGGCGGCCGGGAATGGTGCTGCGGAAGACCTCCGACAATCATCTGGAGCCAGATTCATGGCACGCCTCGCAGGCGTTGATCTCCCGCGCGAAAAGCGCGTCGAGGTCGCCCTCACCTACGTCTTCGGCATCGGTCGCACCCTTGCCCAGCAGACGCTCGCCAACACCGGTGTGAGCCCGGACACCCGCGTTCGGGACCTGGGCGAAGAGGACCTGGTCAAGATCCGCGAGTACGTGGACAACAACATCAAGACCGAGGGTGACCTCCGTCGCGAGATCCAGGCCGACATCCGCCGCAAGGTCGAGATCGGCTGCTACCAGGGTCTGCGCCACCGCCGTGGCCTTCCGGTCCACGGCCAGCGCACGTCGACCAACGCCCGCACCCGCAAGGGCCCGCGTCGCGCGATCGCCGGTAAGAAGAAGCCGGGCAAGAAGTAGTCCGCACCGGACGCTGACAAGCGGTCCGAGCTGTAGGACCGACCACCTCCACGGGAGATTTCGAGAATGCCTCCGAAGAGCAGGACGGCGGGCGCCAAGAAGGTGCGCCGCAAGGAGAAGAAGAACGTCGCCCACGGGCACGCTCACATCAAGAGCACGTTCAACAACACCATCGTCTCGATCACGGACCCCACCGGGAATGTGATCTCTTGGGCCTCGGCCGGCCACGTCGGCTTCAAGGGCTCGCGCAAGTCCACTCCGTTCGCCGCGCAGATGGCCGCCGAGTCGGCCGCCCGCCGCGCGCAGGAGCACGGCATGCGCAAGGTCGACGTGTTCGTCAAGGGTCCGGGCTCCGGCCGTGAGACCGCGATCCGTTCGCTCCAGGCCACCGGCCTGGAGGTGGGTTCGATCCAGGACGTCACTCCGACTCCGCACAACGGATGCCGCCCGCCCAAGCGTCGGCGTGTCTGACCGGCTGAAGTAGGAGACAACAGAAACAATGGCGCGTTACACCGGGGCCGACTGCAAGCGTTGCCGTCGGGAGAAGCAGAAGCTCTTCCTCAAGGGGAGCAAGTGCGAGAGCGCGAAGTGCCCGATCGAGATCCGTCCTTACCCCCCGGGTGAGCACGGTCGCGGGCGCACCAAGGACAGCGAGTACCTGCTGCAGCTCCGTGAGAAGCAGAAGGCGACCCGCATCTACGGTGTCCTTGAGAAGCAGTTCCGTGGTTACTACGCGGAGGCGAACAAGAAGACCGGCAAGACCGGTGAGAACCTTCTTCGCATCCTCGAGACCCGACTCGACAACGTGGTCTACCGGGCCGGCTTCGCCAAGTCCCGCGACCACGCCCGTCAGCTGGTCCGCCACGGCCACTTCGTCGTGAACGGCGTCAAGACCGACATTCCGTCGGCTCGGGTCACCGTGAACGACATCGTCGAGGTTCGTCCGAAGTCCCGGACCATGACCCCCTTCCAGGTGGCTCAGGCCGAGGCGGGCGAGCGCACCGTGCCGGCGTGGCTCGAGGCCATTCCGTCGCAGCTGCGGATCCTCGTGCACTCCATGCCCGAGCGCCAGGTGATCGACACCCAGGTGCAGGAGCAGCTGATCGTCGAGCTCTACTCCAAGTAGTAGCGAGGCTCGCCGGCGTAGCCGGCTGATGTGAGGTTCGGGCGGTACGGAGCCGTTTGGCACGTACCGCCCGTACCATTGAAGGGTTCGGCGTCAAATAGCGGGCGCCGAAGACTGGAGGCAATGCCCATGCTGATCGCTCAGCGTCCCTCGTTGACCGAAGAGGTCGTCGACGAATTCCGCTCCCGGTTCGTGATCGAGCCGCTGGAGCCGGGCTTCGGCTACACCCTCGGAAACTCCCTGCGTCGTACGCTCCTCTCCTCGATCCCCGGTGCGGCGGTCACGTCCATCCGGATCGACGGGGTCCTGCACGAGTTCACCACCGTGCCGGGCGTCAAGGAGGACGTCACCGACCTGATCCTCAACATCAAGCAGCTGGTCGTCTCCTCGGAGCACGACGAGCCGGTCGTGATGTACCTGCGCAAGCAGGGCCCGGGTCTGGTCACCGCCGCCGACATCGCGCCGCCGGCCGGTGTCGAGGTGCACAACCCCGACCTGGTCCTGGCCACGCTGAACGGCAAGGGCAAGCTGGAGATGGAGCTGACCGTCGAGCGCGGTCGCGGCTATGTCTCCGCCGTGCAGAACAAGCAGGTCGGCCAGGAGATCGGCCGGATCCCGGTCGACTCGATCTACTCGCCGGTGCTCAAGGTCACGTACAAGGTCGAGGCGACCCGTGTCGAGCAGCGCACCGACTTCGACAAGCTGATCGTCGACGTCGAGACCAAGCAGGCCATGCGGCCGCGTGACGCCATGGCGTCGGCCGGTAAGACCCTGGTCGAGCTGTTCGGCCTGGCCCGCGAGCTGAACGTGGACGCCGAGGGCATCGACATGGGCCCGTCCCCGACGGACGCCGCCCTGGCCGCCGATCTGGCGCTGCCGATCGAGGAGCTCGAGCTCACCGTTCGTTCGTACAACTGCCTCAAGCGCGAGGGTATCCACTCCGTGGGTGAGCTCGTGGCGCGGTCCGAGGCGGACCTGCTCGACATCCGGAACTTCGGCGCCAAGTCGATCGACGAGGTCAAGGCGAAGCTGGCCGGTATGGGCCTCGCGCTCAAGGACAGCCCGCCCGGATTCGACCCGACCGCCGCGGCGGACGCCTTCGGCGCCGACGACGACGCGGACGCGGGTTTCGTGGAGACCGAGCAGTACTAGAACCTGCTGGTCCGCTGTGGCTGAGGGCTTGTCCTCAATCGCCGGACGGGCTGGATTTTGTCCACTGACACCGGTACCTCATACGGCCGGTGCAGACATCTAGGAGATACACATGCCGAAGCCCACCAAGGGCGCCCGTCTGGGCGGCAGCGCTGCGCACGAGCGGCTCCTGCTGGCGAACCTCGCCACCGCGCTGTTCGAGCACGGCCGGATCACCACCACCGAGGCGAAGGCCCGCCGCCTGCGCCCGGTCGCGGAGAAGCTGGTCACCAAGGCGAAGAAGGGCGACCTTCACAACCGCCGTCTGGTGCTCCAGACCATCCGCGACAAGAGCGTCGTGCACACCCTCTTCACCGAGATCGGGCCGCGCTACGAGAACCGGCCGGGTGGCTACACCCGCATCACCAAGATCGGTAACCGTCGTGGCGACAACGCCCCGATGGCGGTCATCGAGCTGGTCGAGGCGCTGACCGTGCAGCAGGAGGCCGTGGGCGAGGCCGAGGCCGCCACCAAGCGCACCGCCAAGGACGCTGCCGGTGACCAGGCCGTCGCGGACCTCAAGAAGGAGACCCCGGCCGCCGAGGCCGCCGAGGCTCCGGCCGAGGCCGAGGCCGAGGAGTCGAAGGACGCCTGAGGCGTTCCGACGGCTTTCGTCGTACGGACGGGCCCGCCCCCAGATTCTGGGAGCGGGCCCGTTCCGCATGGAGAGGAACGGTTGGGTGAGTGACGAAGCGGCGCCCGGTTTCGTACGGGTCCGGCTGGATCTCGCATACGACGGCAAGGACTTCTCGGGCTGGGCCAAGCAGCGCGAGCGGCGCACCGTACAGGGCGAGCTGGAGAGCGCGCTGCGGACGGTGACGCGCTCCGCGGAGACCTTCGAGCTGACCGTCGCGGGCCGCACCGACGCGGGGGTCCACGCCCGCGGCCAGGTGGCGCACGTGGATCTGCCCGAGGCGCTGTGGGCCGAGCACCGGGACAGGCTGCCGCGGCGGCTGGCCGGACGGCTGCCCCATGACGTACGGGTCTGGAAGGTCGCCGAGGCCCCGTCCGGGTTCAACGCCCGCTTCTCCGCGATCTGGCGGCGCTACGCCTACCGGGTCACCGACCACCCCGGCGGGGTCGACCCGCTGCTGCGCGGCCATGTGCTGTGGCACGACTGGCCGCTGGACGTGGACGCCATGAACGCGGCCTCCGAACGGCTCCTGGGCGAGCACGACTTCGCCGCGTACTGCAAGAAGCGCGACGGCGCCACCACCATCCGCACCCTCCAGCGGCTGGACTGGCTGCGCGGGGCGGATGGCGTGATCACGGCCACGGTGCGGGCGGACGCCTTCTGCCACAACATGGTGCGCTCGCTGGTGGGCGCGCTGCTCTTCGTCGGCGACGGCCACCGTCCCCCGGACTGGCCCGCCAAGGTGCTCTCCGCGGGGCTGCGCGACTCCGCCGTCCATGTCGTACGCCCCCATGGGCTGACCCTGGAAGAGGTCGGCTACCCGGCCGACGGCCAACTCGCGGCCCGTAACCGCGAGTCCCGCAACAAGCGCTCCCTGCCAGGCGCGACGGCGATCGGTTCCGGCTGCTGCTGACGCGTGGGTGGGTGTGGGCGGGCGATCACGGGGTACTCGCCACGCGCATCGTGTGCGAACGGCGGCGTGTGCGAACGGCGGGGCGAGAACAGGTCACGGCGGGGCGGCGATCGGCATGATGCGGCTTCCGGGGCCCCCGGAAGATCGATAAAATTTGCCAACCGACAACGGTCGCCGACCGCGAAGGGAACCGCGTGAGTACCAGCGAGGCCGCTGTACGAGAGCGTCTGACCAGGGCGCTCCAGGAACGCGGCGAGGAGATCGCCGATCGCTGGGTCGAGCTGCAGATGGAGCAGGCCCTGCTCGACACCGACATCGGGGAGGCCGAACTCCGCGAGGAGGCCGACGCCTTGATCGAGGCGCTGGTCCCGGGGCTGCAGACCGGAGCGCCGATGGACCGCGTGGTGACCTCCAGCCCGGGGCTGCACGAGGCCGTGGTCGGTCTTTCGCTGCGCCGGGCGCGGGCCGGGGCCACCCCGACGGCGACCTCGCTCGCGGTGCTGGCCCTCAAGGAGGCGCTGCTGAAGGCGGTGCAGCGGGACACCCGGGACGCCGAGGAGCTCTTCGCCTCGGCCGTCTTCATGAACCGGCTGCTCGATGTGGCCGGGGCGCTGTCCTTCGAGACGTATGTGGAGGGCCGGGAGGAGATCATCCGCCGGCAGAGCCAGCAGCTGATGGAGCAGTCGACGCCGGTGGTGCGGCTGTGGCGGCAGGTGCTGGCCGTGCCGCTGATCGGCACGCTGGACACCGCCCGGACCCAGGTGGTGATGGAGAATCTGCTCCAGGCCATCCAGGACCATGAGGCGCTGGTCGCGATCATCGACATCACGGGTGTGCCGACGGTGGACACCGCCGTCGCCCAGCATCTGATGCAGACCGTGAACGCGGTGCGGCTGATGGGCGCGGACTGTGTGATCAGCGGGGTGCGCCCCTCGATCGCCCAGACCATCGCCCAGCTCGGCATCGATCTGTCCACCATCCTCACGCGGGCGACGCTGGCCGACGCGCTGGCCGCCGCGATCAAGCTGATCGACGGGCCCGGTCCCGACGGCGATGAAGGAGACGGTCGGTGACCGGCCATCGCCAGCCCGGCGTTCCGATTCTGCGACTGGGAGACGTCCTGGTCACCGGCCTGCTCAATGAACTCGACGACCGGGCCGCCATCGCCTTCACCGAGGAGCTGACCGAGCGGATCTCGGCCGAGGGCGCCCGTGGGGTGCTCATCGACATCTCCCGGCTGGAGGTCATCGACTCCTTCGTGGCCCGGACGCTGATGGAGCTGACCACGGTGGCCCGGCTGCTGGGGGCGCGGGTGATCGTGGCCGGGATGCGACCGCCGGTGGCGATCACCCTGGTGGAGCTCGGGATCGAGCTCGTCGGCGTGGAGACCGCACTCAATCCGGAGCAGGGCTTGGCCGCGCTGGGGTGGCGCCAGGCCCCACTGCCCCTGGAAGGGGCCCGACGTGGCACTGCCCGGTGAATTCACCCTCGCCTCCCGCGGTCCCAAGCGGCCCTCACGGACGGATGGCCGGCGCCCGCCCGCGCCGGCCACGTACCCGGTGCGCACGGAGGAGGACCTGCTGACGGTCCGCCATGCCGTGCGCGCGGCCACCGTCGAGGTGGGCTTCGGCCTGGTGGACCAGACCCGCGTGGTCACGGCCGCCAGCGAACTCGCCCGTAACGCCTTTGTCCACGGCGGCGGCGGCACGGTGACCCTGGAGTACCCGCGCGACCCCCGCGGACGCCGAGGGCTGCGGCTGGTCGTCAAGGACGAGGGGCCGGGCATCGCCGACCTCGACGCGGCGCTCACCGACGGCTTCACCACCGGCTCGGGCCTGGGTCACGGGCTGGGCGGCGCCCGGCGGCTGATGGACGAGTTCTCGGTGCGCACCGGCCCGGGTGAGGGCACGGTGGTGGTCGCCACCCGCTGGACGGTCCGGTGACCCATACGTTCACGGCGCCCACCGTCCAGGTGCGCGTCGACCATCACAGCGCCGTGCACCTGGCCGCCGAGGCGGCGCGTGCGGTGGCCCGGGAGTGCGAGCTGCCGGGGGCGCTGCCCGACCAGGCGGCCGTGATCGCCTCGGAGCTGGCGACCAACCTGGACAAGCACGCCAGCGACGGCACCCTCTACGTCCAGCCGCTGCCGCTGGGCCACGGGGTGGAGATCCTCGCCGCCGACCGCGGCCCCGGGATGCACGACCCCGAGCGTTGCCTGACGGACGGCTACACCACTTCCGGAACCCTGGGGGTCGGGCTCGGCGCCGTCAAACGGATGGCGACCCACTTCCAGATGCGCAGCGCCGACGGCACCCACGCGGGCACCTGGGCCTGCGCCCGGCTCACCGCGCCGGGCGAGCAGCGGCCGGAGTGGCAGGGGGTGGGGGCGGTCTGTCTGCCCGCCGAGGGGGAGGAGGACTGCGGCGACGCCTGCGCGGTCGTCGACACGGACTCCGCCCGCACCGCGGTCGTCCTGGACGGTCTGGGCCACGGTCAGCCCGCCGCCGAGGCGGCCCAGGCGGCGCTGCGGACCTTCCACGCCGACCCCGACCGGCCGCTGCCCGAGGTGCTCAACCGGATGAACCGGGCCCTGCGGCACACCCGGGGGACCGCCGTGGGCGTATTGCGGCTGCACGCCGAGCACGCCGACTACTGCGGTGTCGGCAACATCCGCGCCCTCGCCCTGACCCACGACAGGGTTCGGCACCGGCTGACCGGGCAGCCCGGTATCGTCGGCTGGGGGATGCCCACCCCCCGCGTCCACGACTTCCCGTTGCCCCAGGGCGGTACGGCGGTGCTGCACAGCGACGGTATCGACGCCCGCTGGTCGCTCGACCCGCCCCCGTCCGTGCTCCGCCTCCCGCCGCCCCTGCTGTCCGCCGCACTCGCCCATGGCCATCGCCGCGTCCGCGACGACGCCACGGTGCTCGCGGCCAGGTCCCCCTTAAGGCTTCCATGACGACGAGGAACCTCCGCTGCGCCACGACGGCGGGGCTCAGCCGGGCCGTTCGGGCGCTGGCCCGGGAGCACGCCCTGGACCCCGCGGTCCGGGCGCGCCTTGTGCTGTCCGCCGCCGAGGCCGCCGGGGCGGCGCTGCGCGCCGGGCGGGAGACGGGCCTCGCGTGGGCGTACGACCCGGCCGAGGGACTGCTCACGGTGGCGCTGCGGACCCCGGGCGATACGGGTCCGGGGGCGGCGGGCGATACGGGTCCGGTGGTGGCGGATCTCCCGATGGCCCCCGACGAGGTGACCGAGGGCGAGGTGGTCTGGCGCCTCCCGGCGTCACCCCCATCCGGCACCGCGGACGAGGCGTCCGACGAGAACGCCCTCGCCGCGGAGGAGCTGCGCGCGGTCGTGGCCGCCACCGACGCGCTCACCTCCGAGCACCGCCGTCTCAAGGACGAACTCGCGGAGACCAACAGCGGGGTGCTCGCGCTCTACGTCCAGCTCGACGAGCGGGACAAGCAGTTGCGCACCGCGCACGGCCAGACCCTGCGGGAGCTGGAGGACGCGCTGCGCCCGGCGCCCATCAAGGCCGACGGTCTGGAACTCGCCGTGCACTACGAACCGGCCGGCACCGACGCGCCGACCGGCGGGGATCTGTACGACTGGTTCGTGCTGCCCGACGGCACCGTCCACATCACCATCGTGGACGCCCTGGGCCATGGGGTGACCAGTACGCGCAGCGCGCTCAACGTCACCCACGCGGTGCGCACCCTGGCCCTGGAGGGCCATCGGCTCGAGTCGATCGTGGGCCGTACCGACGAGATCCTGCGCCCCTTCGACCGGTCCGTGATGGCCACCGTGCAGCTCGCCCGGATCGATCCGGCCACCGGTGAGCTGTGGCTGGCCAATGGGAGCCATCCGCCCGCGCTGCTGCTGCGCCGCGACGGGACGGCCCGGTATCTGGAGGCCCGGGGGCGCGGGATCGGCTTTCCGCTGCCCGGCAGCGAGACCCCGCTGACCGAGCGGCTGGCCCCCGGGGACCTTCTCCTGCTCTACACCGACGGTCTCACCGAGAGCCGCCGGGACCCGATCGAGGGCGAGAAGCGCCTGATCGAGGCCGCGCACAAGCATCTGCAGAGCCCGACGGAGGAGGTCCCCGGCGCCATCGCGGAGGATATGCACACGGTGATCCTGCATCCGGATGACACCCTCGCGCTGGCGGTGCGGCTCACCGGTCAGTGATCGGCGGCCGGGCCGAGGCGCTGCCGCGGGACACGGCCCCGCCGGAGGTCCCGCTGACGGGGGACCGGGGGCGGGAGCGGGCGCTCGTCGTGCGGCTGGGCACGGACCAGCTGCTCGAACAGGGGACGCGCCGCGACCAGCGCTTCCCGCATCCGCTCGGTGGCCGTCTCGCCCTCGTGCGTCCGCGCCGCCATGGCGTGCAGCCGGCGGTAGCCGTCGATCTCCCCGGGGTGGCGGACGGACAGCGCGTCCATCCGCTTCTCCTCGGACTCGGCCGGATAGCCGCGGTCCACGGCCAAGGCGCCCAGCAGCCGGTCGGCTTCGCGCAGGGCCCATCCGGGGGAGTCCACGAACCGCTCCTGAAGGCCCGCCCACCGCGCCGCGTACTGCTCCCTCGCTTCCGAGGGCAGGCTTCGGACCGGCAGTTCGCCCTTGCGGCCCTGCCGCACCGAGGGGGCGATCACAAGGCCGGCCATGGCGGCCAGTGCCACCAGCAGGATGATGAGCGTGACTGTTGACATCGTCGTGCCTTCCGCAGAGATTTTCCTCGCTCGAGGCTGGTATCACCGAGTGTTACCGGTGATCTCGGCGGCAAACACGGCACCTTTGGGCCGAGTCCCTCAATTCCCTGTGGCGACGGAGATGATGGCGAGGTCATTGGTGCGGGTGAGGTGGGGTCGGACACCGTGGGTGATCGGAAAGAGGTCCGTTTTGTCGCGGTCCACGATGTCGCCGACGATGCGTCCGATCCGGATCGGGGTCCCGCCCCGGGCGGACTTATGGAGCGTCAGGGTCCAGCCCGCGGAGCCCTCTTCGCCGTCCCGGGCCTCCCGGATCCGCTCGTACGGAACGGTGAAGCGGAACCGTCCGCCGTCGAGCGCCGTGACCCCGGTGAGGAACGGCCGGGCCGGACCCTTGGACGGGGTGGCCACCGCGGTCGGGGTGGCGTCGGGCCCGAAGCGCGCGCCGTGCAGGGTGCCTTCGACGGCGAGCCCCTCGGCGTCCAGGCGGATCACCCGGGCCTCGGCGTGGGCCGGGCGCCGCCAGGCGCGCAGCGCGAGATAGCCGTCGACGGTGGAGTAGGGGATCCACCAGGTGAACGGGGAGCCGGGCAGCGGCTCCAGGTCCAGTAGCCCGCGCCCCTCGGCGAAGCGGCAGCCGACCCGGCGGCGGACGCCGTCGGAGGGGCGGACCACATGCAGGTCCCAGCGGCCCTCGTCGAGATCGAGCGTGGCGCGGTCGAGGGTGGCCGTCCAGGGCGCGGACGGCGCGGCGCCGGCCGGGGGCAGCAGCGGTACGTGGATGGGGGGCTCGTCGCTCTTGCGGCGGGTGACGGTCAGTCCGAGCTGCCCGCCGTGCAGACCCTCGGGCTCCACCAGCACCGACAGATCGCCCTCGGCGGTGACCCGGCAGGACGCGACGGGCCGCAGGGGCTTGCGGATCAGCTGCTTGACCGCGTCCTTGAGGGTGCCGGCCAGCGGCGCTCCGGCCGGCCGGCCCCGTAGCGGCGCGGCCGTACGGCGCCGGTGGGCCGGGGCGGCGGTGGAGCGGGCGGTGTGGAGCTCCTCGATGAGCCGCTCGTAGCTGGCCGCCACGCGCTCGGGCGCGTACCGCTCCGCCGCGATCCGCGCCGCCGCGCCCATCGAGCGGCGCAGTTCGTCGTCCTCGATCAGGGTCAGCAGCCCCTTGGCGATCCCGTCCGCGTCGCCCACCGGCACCAGCAGACCGTCCCGGCCATCGGTGATGATCTCGCCAGGACCGTGCGGGCAGTCGGTGGCGACCACGGGCACCCCGCAGTGCATCGCCTCGACGATCGTCATGCCGAACGACTCCTCGCGGGAGGTGACGGCGGCGATCGCGCCCTTGGCCCACTCGGTCTCGATGGGGGAGTGGGCGCCCATCAGGGTGATCTGGCCGGCCAGCCCGAGCTCGTCGATCTGGCGGCGCAGCGCGGGGAGTTGGGGGCCGCGGCCGTAGATGCGCAACCGCCAGTCGGGGTGTTTGGCGGCCACCGTCTCCCAGGCGGCCACCAGCAGGTCGTAGCGCTTGACGGGGATCAGCCGACCCGCGGCCACGACGAGTTTGGCGCGGCCGTCGGAGGGTTCGATCCCAGTGGCGGGTACCCCGTTGGGCAGGGCGGTCAGCCGGGTGGTGACACCGGGGAGGTGGGCCCGGTGGGTGGCCGCGTCGGCCTCGGAGACGGAGGTGTACGCGTCGAGGTGGGGGATGGCGGCGTCGCAGGCGGCGCGGATCTCGGCGCGGTGGGTGCCGTGGAGGCGGTGCTCCTGGCCGATCCGCAGGAAGCGGCCGGCGCGGCCGAGCGCGGCGAGGTAGATGACCAGGCCGGGGCGGGTGGCGATGACGACATCGGCGTCGGTGCGGCCGAGGTACTCGGCGACGCGCTCGTCGGTGAGCGCGTTGAAGTTGGTGGTGCCCCTGGCCTCGGCGGCGGGGATGTGGGCGCTGGGCCGGGTCAGCAGCGGATGGCCGAGGTCGGCGGCGCGGCGCCCGGCGCGGGGCGGGTCCTCGTGGGGGCGCAGGTCGATCAGGGGTCTGAGCCGCACGGCGGGGTGGAGGGGGAGGTTCGGGGTCTCGATGGTGCGGATCAGGGAGACGATCTCCACGGTGTGGTGGGCGGCGAGCGCCCCGGCCACATTGAAGGTCGACCGGATGGTTCCGCCGATGCCATAGGCGTTGTGGAGCAGAAAAGAAATCTTCATGGTGATGTGCGCGCGGCGGGGCCGAACTGCCGCGACGTGCCCTCCCCTCCGAGGCCGTGCTTCGTCCTGACTCCGAACCATGCTGCATTGGGCCGATATGGGGCCGGTGTGATGCCGGTATGGAGTCAGTAAGGACCGATCGGTCGGTAAGACTGGCTGGGGCCGCGAAGGTTGCTTATGCGTGTGGTGATATGGGATCCACCACATTTGGAAAAGTGATTACAACCCTCCCCGGGGTCTGGGAGTCTGCGGGGTGTCCGTGCGGAGGCCGTACGGGCCCGATACCGACCAGGGGTGGACAGAGAAATGAACGAGTCCGGTACGAAACGGACCGTGGGCGCCGCCATCGCGGTGGTGGCGGCCCTGGGGCTGATGACCGGATGCGGCAGCGACTCCGGCGACGGCAAGGCGGACGGCGCCAAGCAGGCGGGCAGCTCCCAGCAGACCGACGGCGCTTCGCAGGGGGATGAGGCCGCGAGCTCCGACCCGGCCGCGAAGCCCCTGTCCGCGTCCGCCCTGGAGCGGGCCGCCCTGGCCAACGGCGAGGTCAAGGGGCTCGAAGTACAGAAGATGACGGACAAGGAGGTCAGCGAGGGCGGCTCGGCCAAGACCGGCAAGGCCGCGTGCCAGCCGATGGCCGCGCTGATGGGGACCCGGTACGACCCGGCCCCCAAGGCCAGCGTCCACCGCGCCTACGCCACCGACCTCACCAAGGCGAAGGTCGGCGGCACCGGACTGATCCGGATCTCCTCCTACGGACCGGGCGACGCCGAGCGCACGGTGAAGGACCTGCGCGAGGCCGTCACCGCCTGCCAGGGCGGCTTCCCCGCCGAGGACGGCTCGGGCGGGAAGGCGGACGTCAAGAAGGTGACACCGCTGGACGCGCCGAAGGCCGGGGACGAGGCGGTGTCCTTCAGCCTGCATGACGCGGGCAAGGAGAACGCCGTCATCAAGTTCACGGTCGTGCGGACCGGGCCGCAGGTGACGGTGTTCTTCGGGGTGAACATCGCGGACCCGGCGAAGTCCGAGATCCCGGCCGCGCTGGTGGACGCCCAGGTGGCGAAGGTGGCGAAGGCCACGAAGGGCGCCGCGTCCTGAGCCCGGCGGCCCGGTCTCAGTTGGTGGCGGAGGCGGCCGAGGCGGCCTCCGCCGAGGCCTGGGCGCTGCCCCGGGCCAGGATCCGGCGGAAGGTGTAGTCGGCCACATCGCGGCCGGCCTGGAGGGTGGCGGTGTCCGACGACGTGACCGCCTTCCCCGACGTATAGCCGGAGATCGTGAAGTAGGCGTACCGCCCGATCGCGTTCGCCGAGCTCTGGCAGGCCGTCCGGCGGCAGAAGGTGACACCCCCGCCCGAGAGCGAGGCGATGTTCGGCTTGTACCCGTCCTTGGCCTTCTCTGCCGCCGCCTTGCCGTCGAAGACGGCGACGCCGACCGTCACCGCTACGCCGTCCCGGGTGAAGGTGGCCCGCAGCAGCTTGCGGCAGCCGTTGTTCACCAGCACCGGGCCGAGCGCCCCCTGGGTGGCGGCCGAGCAACTGGTGGTGGAGGCGGACGCCGCCTTGGTGTACGAGCGGTCGTCCTTCGCGGCGCGCTTGTCGGGGAAGAGGCTGCCCGCGCTCAGCGGCGCCTTGTCCCGCCGGGCGCTGGAGATGATGTCCAGCGGCTTCGGCGGTGCGGGCGGGGCCACATCGGAGAAGGTCGGCTCGGGCGACGCCGACTCGCTGGGCAGGTCCTGCGGGGTGGGCAGCCCACCGGCCGAATCGCCCCCACCGCTGTCCTTGTGGCCGCTGCTGACCACGGCGGTGGCGACGATCGCGGCGACGGCGGCGGTCGCCAGCGCCCCGCCCCCGATGAAGAGCAACTTGCGGCGGCGGTTGCGCGCGGCGGACTGATCGGCGAGCGCCGCCCAGTCCGGCGTCGACGGCTGAGGCGGCTGAGAACCCCCGGGCCCATAAGGCCCCCCTTGCCCAAAGCTCATGGCGCGCATCTTAGACCGGCCGGGTGACAGGATGGACCCACCGGCGGGTCCCATCACGCCGCGCGAGCCCTCGGGGTCCTGTGCCGTCCTCCGCCCGGCCCGGCCGCGGGCAGGCACCTCCGATGGTGGCCGGGCCCGCGTGAGGCGCTCGGGCTCGACCCGGACCCCGGCCCCGAATGGTCGGCCGCAGGTGGGCGTGAGGCGTGTGGGGGCGTTTTGACCCGGGTGGGGGCGGGCCGGTATTCTGCCAGTTCGTTATGCGTATTGGCTTGCTCGTTCTCACGTGAGAGGCCGTTACGCCGGTCCACCGGGCCGATGACCAGCGGCAAGCACTCGGCATGCGTCACCGAGGTGCGGCCAAGGCTGTCGTGATCGTCCGGGTGGCCTTGTCCGGACCTGTCCTCCCGGCCCTCGCGGGCCCGGGGAGACTCCACTCACTGAAGAAGCGAAGGCTACGACCGTGCGTACGTACAGCCCCAAGCCCGGCGACGTTCAGCGTCAGTGGCATGTCATCGACGCCACCGACGTGGTTCTGGGCCGTCTGGCCACCCAGGCCGCCACCCTTTTGCGGGGCAAGCACAAGCCGGTGTACGCGCCGCATGTCGACGCTGGTGACTTCGTCATCATCATCAACGCCGACAAGGTGCACCTCTCCGGCAACAAGCGGACCCAGAAGATGGCGTACCGCCACTCCGGCTACCCGGGTGGTCTGCGCTCCATCCGCTATGACGAGCTGCTGGAGAAGAGCCCGGAGAAGGCCGTCGAGAAGGCCATCAAGGGCATGCTCCCCAAGAACACCCTGGGCCGTCAGATGCTCTCGAAGCTGAAGGTGTACTCGGGCGACCAGCACCCGCACGCCGCTCAGCAGCCGGTTCCGTTCGAGATCACCCAGGTCGCGCAGTAGTCCCGGCCACCCCTTACGACGAAGAGAATCTGAGGAGCATCGTGGCCGAGACCACCGCCGAGACCCCCCTCGATGTCGAGGAGTACACCACCGAGAGCGTCGAGACGGTCGAGTCGGAGTACACCTCCGAGTCGCTCGCCTCCCGCTTCGGTGACCCGCAGCCTGCCGCCGGCACCGGGCGCCGCAAGAACGCCGTGGCGCGTGTCCGCATCGTGCCGGGCAGCGGGCAGTGGAAGATCAACGGGCGTACTCTCGAGGAGTACTTCCCCAACAAGGTTCACCAGCAGGAAGTCAACGAGCCCTTCAAGGTGCTCGAGCTGGACGACCGCTACGACGTCATCGCCCGCATCTCGGGCGGCGGCGTCTCCGGCCAGGCCGGGGCGCTGCGTCTGGGCATCGCCCGGGCGCTGAACGAGGCGGACGTGGACAACAACCGCGGCCCCCTCAAGAAGGCCGGCTTCCTGACCCGTGACGACCGCGCCACCGAGCGTAAGAAGGCCGGTCTGAAGAAGGCCCGCAAGGCGCCGCAGTACAGCAAGCGCTGACGCCCATCGCGGCACCGCTGCTTCACCCGAACGCCCCGGCGGCACCACCTGTGCCTCCGGGGCGTTCGGCTATCGCCACTGGGGGGCGTATACCTACAAGCAAGCTTCAGCTCCCCGGCTCGTAACTTCGGAGGACACCAGTGGGACGACTCTTCGGTACGGATGGTGTGCGCGGCGTCGCGAACGCCGACCTGACGGCTGAGATGGCGCTCGGCCTGTCGGTAGCGGCGGCGCATGTGCTCGCCGAGGCGGGAACCTTCGAGGGCCATCGGCCGGTGGCGGTGGTCGGGCGGGATCCGCGAGCGTCCGGGGAGTTCCTGGAGGCGGCCGTGGTGGCGGGGCTGGCCAGCGCCGGGGTGGACGTACTGCGGGTCGGCGTGCTGCCCACGCCGGCCGTCGCGCATCTGACCGGCGCGCTGGACGCGGACCTCGGGGTGATGCTCTCCGCGAGCCACAACCCGATGCCCGACAACGGCGTCAAGTTCTTCGCCCGCGGCGGCCACAAACTGGCCGACGAGCTGGAGGACCGCATCGAGACCACCTACCGGTCCCACGCCTCCGGGGAGCCGTGGGACCGGCCGACGGGCACCGGAGTGGGCCGGGTCCGGGACTACGACGAGGGCTTCGACGCCTATGTGGCCCATCTGGTCAACGTCCTCCCCAACCGGCTCGACGGCCTCAAGGTCGTCATCGACGGGGCGCACGGCGCCGCCGCCCGGGTCTCCCCGGAGGCGTTCGCGCGGGCCGGGGCCGAGGTCGTGACGATCGGTACCGACCCGGACGGGCTCAACATCAACGACGGCTACGGCTCCACCCACCTCGCCCGCCTCCAGGCGGCCGTCGTGGAGCACCGGGCCGACCTCGGCATCGCCCACGACGGGGACGCCGACCGCTGCCTCGCGGTGGACGCCACGGGCCGCGAGATCGACGGCGACCAGATCCTCGCCGTCCTGGCCCTGGCCATGCGCGAGGCGGGCGAGCTGCGCGGGGACACGGTGGTCGGCACCGTGATGTCCAACCTCGGCTTCAAGCTGGCCATGCGGCGCGAGGGCGTCGAACTGGTCCAGACGGCGGTCGGGGACCGCTATGTGCTGGAGGAGATGAAGTCCCACGGCTACGCCCTGGGCGGCGAGCAGTCCGGCCACGTGATCGTCCTCGACCACGCCACGACGGGTGACGGCACCCTCACCGGCCTGCTGCTGGCGGCCCGCGTCGGCGCGACCGGCCGCACCCTGGCCGACCTCGCGGGCGTCATGGAGCGGCTGCCGCAGGTGCTGGTCAACGTCCCCGACGTGGACAAGTCCCGCGTCGCCTCCAGCGCGGATGTGGCCGCGGCCGTCGCCGAGGCCGAGCGCGAGCTGGGCGAGACCGGCCGGGTGCTGCTCCGCCCCTCGGGCACGGAGCCGCTGGTGCGGGTCATGGTCGAGGCCGCCGACATCGAACAGGCCCGCTCGGTCGCCGGCCGCCTGGCGGACGCGGTGAAGTCGGCCCTCGGCTAGACCCGCGCCGCTTGGGTAAGGGGCCCCGCTGCCGGTCGTCCCGTCGCTTCCTCGCGCCGGAGGGGCTGGAAACCAGCCCCTCAGGGGGCACCTCCCAGCGGTAGCTGGGGGAGTTTGAGGAGCGGGGTCCGGGGCGGAGCCCCGGCGGGGTCCAGGGGCGGAGCCCCGGTGGGGGCTAACCCCGCCGCCCCCACAAAACCTTCTGCGCCAGCAGCGTCAGCGTCCCCGCCACCACGATCCCCACCAGATTCAGCAGCAGCTGCTCCGTCGAGCCCCACATCTGGTCGATCTCGCCGTACCCGAGCGCCACCGCCGCGTTGGCCGCCGCCGGAACCGTGGTCACCGAGATCGCCACGCCCACCAGCGCACCGGACTTCGCCGAGGTCAGCGAGAGCGTTCCGGCGATCCCCGCGAGCACGGCGACCACGAACGAGAACATGTCCGGCTTCCAGATGAAGTCCGTGTTCGGCCGGGCACGCTCCAGCATGTCCTTGCCGAAGAGACCCACCGCGTCCATCGCGATGCTGAAGCCGGTGGTCAGCGCCATCGCCGCCGCGAATCCGACCAGCAGCGCGATCGCCGAGCGGGCGGCCAGCCGCGGCGCGCGCCGCACCAGCGCGGTGCACAGCCCCGCCAGCGGCCCGAACTCGGGGCCGACCGCCATCGCACCGACGATCAGGATCGCGTTGTCCAGCACCACACCGCATGCCGCGATCATCGTGGCGATGACGAGGAAGGCGAGATAGGTGACCGAGAGTGTGGACTCCTCGTGGGTGGCGTCCGCCAGGTGCTCCCACAGGACCGCGTCCGCACCCTCGCCGGGCGCGTCTTCCTCCGCCTTGTCGGCGCGCTTGGACAGCGACAGGTCAATGTTCTCCACCGCGATCGAACCGGTCTCGTCAAGACCCAGCTCACGCAGGTCGCCCAGCAGGGCGTCCCCGGCCTCGCGCGCCACGTCGCACATGACGACGTCTCCCGCGGGGTCGCGGGCGGCGCCCGGCAGCACCACCAGATGGGTGGTGCCGACCGTCTTCTCGATCGTGCGCACCACGTCCTCGGTGCGGTCGGCGGGCACGATCAGCCTCAAGTGCAGCATGGCCTGACGCTCCTCACAGCTTGCGCAGGGACAGCCGCTGCACCTTGTGGTCCGGCCCCTTCCGCAGCACCAACGTGGCCCGCCCCCGGGTGGGCTGGACGTTCTGCTGCAGATTCGGCTTGTTGATGGTCCGCCAGATCATCCGTCCGTAGTCCAGCGCCTCCTCCTCGGAGACCTGGGTGTACTTGCGGAAGTACGAGGACGGGTCCTGGAAGGCCGTCTCCCGCAGCTTCTTGAAGCGGCCCAGATACCAGCGCTCGATGTCCTCGGTCCGGGCGTCCACGTAGACGCTGAAGTCGAAGAAGTCCGCGAGCCCCACCCGGGTCAGCCCGTCCTTCCCCGGCAGTGCGGGCTGCAGCACATTGAGCCCCTCGACGATCAGGATGTCGGGGCGGTGCACGGTCAGCCGCTCGTCCGGCACGATGTCGTAGATCAGGTGCGAGTAGACCGGCGCCGACACCTCCGCCCGGCCCGCCTTCACATCCGCGACGAAGCGGGTCAGCGCCCTGCGGTCGTAGCTCTCCGGGAACCCCTTGCGGGACATCAGCCCGCGGCGGCGCAGCTCGGCGTTGGGGTACAGAAAGCCGTCGGTGGTGATCAGCTCCACCCGCGGATGCTCGGGCCAGCGCGCCAGCAGCGCCTGGAGCAGCCGGGCGGTGGTCGACTTGCCGACCGCGACGCTCCCCGCCACGCCGATCACGAACGGCGTACCGGGCTGGGCCCCGTTGCCCCGCTTGGTGTCGCCCAGGAAGGTGTTGAGCGCGCCGCGCAGATTGTCGGTGGCGGCCACATAGAGGTTGAGCAGCCGGGACAGCGGCAGATAGACATCCCGCACCTCATCGAGGTCGATGACATCGCCGAGTCCCCGCAGCTTCTCGACCTCGTCGGCGGTCAGTGGCAGCGGCGTCTTGTCCCGCAGCGCGCTCCACTCGGAGCGGGACAGATCGACGTACGGGGTCGCTTCGCCGCTCCGCCGCTGCGGGCCGCGCACGGTGCGCGCCGCGCGCGCGCTTGACGTGATCACCCTCTCATTGTCATGGCAGGGACCGGCCGAGTGAGCGGTGTCGGGGCGTGGGGTCGGTCACCCCGGGCCGGGGCCGGGGGTCGTACCCTGCGTCCATGTGCGGAATCGTTGGTTATGTGGGAGGGCAGTCGGCCCTCGATGTCGTCCTCGCCGGGCTCAAGCGGCTGGAGTACCGCGGCTATGACTCGGCGGGTGTCGCCGTGCTGGCCGACGGTGGGCTGGCGGCGGCCAAGAAGGCGGGCAAGCTGGGCAACCTGGAGAAGGAGCTGGCCGACCGCCCGCTGCCCGCCGGGGGCACCGGTATCGGTCACACCCGTTGGGCCACCCACGGCGGCCCGACCGATGCCAACGCCCATCCGCACCTGGACAACGCGGGCCGGGTCTCCGTCGTCCACAACGGCATCATCGAGAACTTCGCCGCGCTCCGCGCCGAGCTGGCCGAGCGCGGCCATGAGCTGGCCTCCGAGACCGACACCGAGGTCGTGGCGCATCTGCTCGCCGAGTCGTTCTCGTCCTGCGGCGACCTCGCCGAGGCGATGCGCCAGGTCTGCCGTCGGCTGGAGGGGGCCTTCACGCTGGTGGCGGTGCACGCGGACGCGCCCGATGTGGTGGTCGGGGCGCGCCGCAACTCGCCGCTGGTCGTCGGCGTCGGCGAGGAGGAGGCGTTCCTCGCCTCCGATGTGGCCGCCTTCATCGCCCACACCCGCGAGGCCATCGAGCTGGGCCAGGACCAGGTCGTGGAGGCCCGCCGGGACGGTGTGACCGTCACCGACTTCGACGGGGCGCCGGCCGAGGTCCGCCCGTACCACGTGGACTGGGACGCCTCCGCCGCCGAGAAGGGCGGCTACGACTACTTCATGCTCAAGGAGATCGCCGAGCAGCCGAAGGCCGTCGCGGACACCCTGCTCGGCCGGATCGACCTGGCCGGGAACCTCTGCCTGGACGAGGTGCGCATCCCGGCCTCGGTGCTGCGCGAGGTCAGCAAGGTCGTGATCGTGGCGTGCGGCACCGCGTACCACGCGGGCATGATCGCCAAGTACGCCATCGAGCACTGGACCCGGATCCCCTGCGAGACGGAGCTGGCCAGCGAGTTCCGCTACCGCGACCCGATCCTGGACCAGCGGACGCTGGTGATCGCCATCTCGCAGTCCGGCGAGACCATGGACACCCTGATGGCGCTGCGGCACGCCCGTGAGCAGGGCGCGAAGGTGCTGGCCATCTGCAATACGAACGGCTCCACGATTCCGCGTGAGTCGGACGCGGTGCTCTACACCCACGCCGGTCCCGAGGTGGCCGTCGCCTCCACCAAGGCGTTCCTCACCCAGCTGGTGGCCTGCTACCTGGTGGCCCTCTACCTGGGCCAGGTGCGCGGCACCAAATGGGGCGACGAGATCCTCTCCGTGATCCGCGAGCTGTCGGAGATCGCCACCCAGGTGGAAGAGGTCCTGGAGACCATGGAGCCGGTACGGGAGCTGGCCCGCACCCTGGCCGACAAGAACACCGTGCTGTTCCTCGGGCGGCACGTCGGCTACCCGGTCGCCCTGGAGGGCGCGCTCAAGCTCAAGGAGCTCGCGTACATGCACGCCGAGGGCTTCGCGGCGGGCGAGCTCAAGCACGGGCCGATCGCGCTGATCGAGCAGGATGTGCCGGTCGTGGTGGTCGTGCCGTCGCCGCGCGGGCGGTCGGTGCTCCACGACAAGATCGTCTCCAATATCCAGGAGATCCGGGCCCGCGGCGCCCGCACCATCGTGATCGCCGAGCGCGGCGACGAGACGGTGGCCCCGTACGCCGACCACCTCATCGAGATCCCCGCCACGCCCACGCTGCTGCAGCCCCTGGTCGCGACCGTGCCGCTGCAGGTCTTCGCGTGCGAGCTGGCGACGGCGCGCGGCAACGAGGTCGATCAGCCGAGGAACCTGGCCAAGTCGGTGACGGTCGAGTGACCCGTAGGCCTCGCGGACCCCGTCGAGCGACGCCGTGATCATCGGCGTCGGTATCGACGTCGCCGAGATCGACCGCTTCGACGACGCGCTGCGGCGCACCCCCGGGATGGCGGACCGCCTGTTCGTCGAGCGCGAGCTGTGGCTGCCGAGCGGGGAGCGCCGCGGTATGGCCTCCTTGGCCGCCCGCTTCGCGGCCAAGGAGGCGCTCGCCAAGTCCCTGGGCGCCCCCGGCGGCCTGCGCTGGACCGACGCCGAGGTCCTCACCGAGCCGAGCGGCCGCCCCCGCCTCTCGGTCCGCGGCACGGTCGCCACGTGCGCCGAGCGGCTGGGGGTGCGGGGCCTGCACGTCTCCCTGAGCCATGACGCGGGGGTCGCGTCGGCGGTCGTGATCGCGGAGGGGTGAGGGGTCCGCGGGGTCCGCGAGGTCCACTGGGTGCGGGTGCGTGGGTGGTGCTCCCGCTATTCGTGGGGGTGCCGGGGGCGGGGCCTCCGGGGCGGCGCCCTGGACCGCACATTTACGGCGCCGTTGGCCGGGGACGTTGCGTGGGCCGGAGATCGGCGCCACAAATATGCGTGAGCGTCCAGGACCCCACCCCTCCGACCCCACCCCCTCCCGCCTCGTCGGCGGCTACCCGCCGGTGGGCGCCAGGGAGCCCGACCCGCTGGTGCCTATCCCCGGCAGGGAGAGGCTGCGCGCCGCGGGTCGACCGATACTCGGAGCCATGAACGGGAAATCACAGCTCGGGGACTTCCTGCAGACGCGGCGCTCCCAGCTACGACCCGACGAGGCCGGGGTGCCCACCTACGGGGAGCGCCGGCGGGTGCCGGGTCTTCGCCGTGAGGAACTGGCGCTGCTGGCGGGGGTGAGCGCCTCCTACTACGCCCGGTTGGAACAGGGGCACTCGCGGGGCGCCTCGCCGGAGGTGCTGGACGCGATCGCCCGGGCCCTGCGGCTGGACGAGTCCGAGTGCCGGCACCTGCACGACCTGGCCCGATCGGCCAAGCCCCGCGGTCGGCGGCGCCCCACGCCGGAGCGCGTGACGGAGCCCACCGCCCAGCTGCTGGACGCGCTCGGGGACGTCCCCGCGGCCGTGGTCGGCCGGCGCAGTGACGTTCTGGCGTGGAATCGACTGGGCCACGCCCTGTTCGCCGGTCACCTCGACCCCGGTGCCCCGGACGTACCGGCGGAGCGCCCCAACATGGCCAGACTGGTGTTCCTCGACGCCCATACGCGCGACCTGTACGCGGACTGGCCGAGCAAGGCCAAGGCGGTGGTGGGGAATCTGCGCCTGGTGGCGGGCCAGTACCCGCAGGACGCCGCACTGCACACGCTGTTGGGTGAGCTGAGCGCGAAGAGCGAGGACTTCGCGTCCATGTGGGCCGACCACCGGGTCAGGGCCTGCGCGGTCGCCGACTACGAGATGCGGCACCCGCTGGTCGGTCCACTGACCGTCCTGCAGCAGACCCTCAGTCAGGGGCCGGGCCCCAGTGCCGTGGTCGCCACCACCGCGGCGGGCTCACCCTCGCGAGCCGCCCTGGACCTCCTCGCCCAGGCCATCACTCGGGCCACCCCCGCCCGTTCGGACAGCGGGCTCAGCACCGGCTGACCCCGCACACCATCCACCCTCATGCGTCGGCGTGTCGCTTCCGCATGCCCGAAAGCAGTTGAAGGAACCCGTGTTCACCGAGGTCTCCAAGGGCGCCGTCCTGGCCGCCGCCCTGGCTGCCGTCCTGGCCGCCGCGGTCCGCAGGGTCCAACCTCCATCGCGCTGCGTGGTGACACCGGCTACGTCCCGAGCGCCGCCTGCCTCACCGCGAAGGACCCCAACCTCGTCCTCGCCCGCCTGGACGGCTGAGCCTCGGTCGGCACCAATCCCCACTTTACGGAGAACCCCATGCGCGACATGCACGAGATCACCCTGGGTGACGTCACGGTCACCCGGATCGAGGAGATGCACGGGCCGATCATGCCCACCGACCAGTTCTTCCCCGACCTGCCCGAGCAGGCATGGAAGGACCACCGCGACATGCTCGTCCCCGATCACCTGGGAGAGCACGACACCATGGTGCACGCCGCCATGCAGACCTGGCTGCTGCGCAGCGAGGGCCGCACCATCCTGGTCGACACCGGCGTCGGCAACGACAAGTCCCGCCCGGCCGTCGAGGCGTGGGACCACCTGCGGCTGGACTACCTCGGCACCCTCGCCCGGGCCGGTGTGCGGCCCGAGGACGTCGACCTCGTGGTCAACACCCACCTGCACGCCGACCACGTCGGCTGGAACACCCGCCTGGTCGACGGTGCCTGGGTGCCGACCTTCCCCAACGCCACCTACCTGATGCCCCGGGCCGACTTCGAGCGCTGGAACCCGGCGACCCACCCGGACATCGCCGGCGGCGTCAACGAGAACGTCTTCGAGGACAGCGTCGCCCCCGTCCACGCCGCCGGTCAGGTGCTGCTGTGGGAGGACAGCCACACCATCGACGCCAACCTGCGGCTGGAGGCGGCACCCGGGCACACCCCCGGCTCCAGCGTGATCACCCTGGCCTCCGGCAGCGACCGCGCGGTGTTCGCCGGCGACTTGGTGCACACCCCGCTGCAGATCATGGAGCCCGAGCACAACAGCTGCTTCTGCGAGGACCCGGCCGCCTCCCGCGCCACCCGCCACAAGATCCTCGGCCGGGCCGCCGACCAGAACGCCCTGATACTGCCCGCACACCTCGCCGGCCACAGCGCACTGGAGGTCCAGCGCGACGCCGGCGCCTTCGCCATCAAGCGGTGGGCCCCCTTCAGCCGACTCTGACCCCCGCCTCGGACCGAAGGCACGGGCCGACCGTGCGGCCCCAGGCGAGCCCGTCGTGACCACCCCGGGTGGCGCCGCCCGCGGAGGGCGCCACCCGGGTACGACACCGAGCGGCGCGCCACCATGCGCATCGCCCAGGACTGGACCCTCACCTACGCCCCCCGTGCCTGGCCCGGTCAAGCGCCAGTCGCGTCGCGCGAGCGCGCCGGGGACAGAGACGTCAGCTGACGTCCTTCTCGATCGCCTCGAAGATGTCCGCGTCCGTCTCCTGCTGCCACCCGGGAAGATCCGGCCAGTCGGCGACGTACCCGGGCTTCGGGTCCTCGAAGTGCCGGTACATCTGCGCGGTCCAGCACGTAGCGACGAAGCGCCCCTTCTGCTCCCGCGTAAGTCGCCCGGCGTGCCCCTCGCTCACCTCCAGAAACTGCCTCACCTGCTCGTACACCGCCCTGGCAGCCACCCGCTCCCACTCCGGGGTCTCCTCCCAAGGGGTCACATAACCCGGCTTGGGCTCCCCGGGAAAGTGCCGCCGCACCCCCGCGATCCACGCCTCCCGGAACAGCCGGGCACCCTCGGTCCGCGACATCCCTGCCCCTTTCGTCAGTTCACGCTCAGTGCCTTGATCATCCCGGAGGGGTGACCTCGCCGGTCCTGCGGTGCGGTTGCTTGTGCGGGTTGATGGCGCGGGTGCGTGGGTGGTGCGCCCGCTGTTCGTGGTGAGTGCCGGGGGCGCCGAGGCCCCGCGCCCGGCACCCACCACGAACAGCGGGCGCACCCCAGCGACCACCACGCACCCGCACCCAGCGGACCCCGCGGAACCCTCAGGCCAGCACGTCCCGCCACGTGTCCGTCAGCGCCGTCGACACGTCGTACGCCGCGATGGGCGCGCCATGCGGGGCCGTGGTGCGGCGGGCGGCCAGGCCGTGGAGGTAGGCGCCCACCGAGGCCGCGTCGCGGGCGGGGAGGCCCGTGGCGAGCAGGGAGCCGATCAGGCCGGACAGCACATCGCCGCTGCCCGCCGTGGCCAGCCAGCCGACGCCGGTGGGGTTGACGCGTACCGGCTGGTGCTCGGCGGCGATCAGCGTGGTCGACCCCTTCAGCAGTACGGTCGCGCCGTAGCGCTCGGACAGCGCCCTTACGGCGGCCAGCCGCCCCGCCTCGACCTCCTCGCGGCTCACACCGAGCAGCGCCGCCGCCTCGCCCGCATGCGGGGTGAGGACCGTGGCCGCCTCGCGTTTGCGCAGGTCACTGCCGGTGGGCAGCAGGTGGAGCCCATCGGCGTCGACCAGGACCGGGACATCGGAGGCGAGGACGTCCTCCAGGGAGTGCCGGGCCGCCGCGCCGTCGCCGAGGCCGGGGCCGACGACCCACGACTGGACCCGGCCCGCCTTGGCCGGGGGCCCGGAGTGGACGAGGGTCTCGGGGAAGCGCGCGATGACCGTATCGGCCCCGGGGCCGACGTAGCGCACCGCCCCCGCACCGCCCCGCAGCGCCCCCGAGACCGCCAGTACGGCCGCGCCCGGGTAGCGGGCGGAGCCCGCGACGACGCCCACCACGCCGCGCCGGTACTTATCGCTCTCCGCCGACGGCCGGGGCAGCATCGCCGCCACGTCCTCGTGCTGCAGCGCCTCCACGTCGGGGTCGGCCGGAAGGTGGGCGTCCAGCCCGATGTCGACCAGCCGCAGGGCGCCCGAGTGGGTGCGGGCGGGGTCGATGAGCAGCCCCGGCTTGTACGCGCCGAAGGTGATCGTGGCGTCCGCGCGCACGGCGGAGCCGCGCACCTCGCCCGTGTCGGCGTCGACCCCGCTGGGCAGGTCCACGGCGACGACGATCCCGCGCACCGCCCGGACCAGCCGCTCCGCGTCGGGCCGCAGCCCGCCCTTGCCGCCGATCCCGACGATCCCGTCGACGACGAGATCGGCACGCGCGACGGCCGCCTCGGCGCGGCCGTCCGCCCCCTCGCCGCCGAGGCCCGTCAGCTCGCGATCCGCCACCGCGCTGCCGCCTGCCGCCGCCCCACCGCTGCCCGCCACCGGGCCACCGCCTGCCGCCGCCCCGCCGCCCCCGGCGGCCCCAGCGGCCACCACCCGCCCGCCCGCCGCTCGCAAGGCGGCGAGGCCGCCCCCGTGCGCCCGGTCGGGGTTCAGCAGTACCGCCGTGACGCCCGCGCCGCGGCGGGCCAGGCGGGCGCCCGCGTAGAGCGCGTCGCCGCCGTTGTCGCCGCTGCCGACGAGCAGGGCCACCCGGGAGCCGTACACCCGGCCCAGCAGATCGGCGCACGCGGCCGCGAGTCCCGCCGCCGCGCGCTGCATGAGCGCTCCTTCGGGCAGCCGTGCCATCAGTTCGCGCTCGGCGGCCCGTACGGTCTCGACGCTGTAGGCAATCCTCATGCCCATAGTCTCCCTAACCGAGGGCACTCCTTGGGTGGAAGGCGAGGCACTGCGTGCGGAGAAGCACACACTCCGGTCGGGGGATCGGCCTGAGAGACTGACGGAGATGGACGAGACACCGATGCGCGCCCGTGCCGTGGTCGATCTGGCCGCCCTACGGGCCAACGTGAGGGCGCTGCGCGCCGCGGCACCCACGGCCGAGCTGATGACCGTGGTCAAGTCGGACGCCTATGGCCACGGCATGATCCCCTGCGCGCGCGCCGCCCGCGCGGCGGGCGCGGACTGGCTGGGCGCGGCCACGCCCGAGGAGGCGTTCGGGCTACGGGCGGCGGGGGACACGGGCCGGCTGATGTGCTGGCTGTGGACGCCCGGCGGCCCCTGGCGGCAGGCGATCGAGGCGGACATCGACGTCTCGGCCAGCGGGCTGTGGGCGCTGCGCGAGGCCGTCGCCGCGGCCCGCGCGTGCGGCCTTACCGCGCGGCTGCACCTGAAGGCGGACACCGGGCTCGGCCGCAACGGCTGCCAGCCCGCCGACTGGCCCGCCCTGGTCGCCGAGGCCCGAGCCGCCGAGGCGGAAGGGGCCATCCGGGTGGCGGGGCTGTGGTCCCACTTCGCGTGCGCGGACGAGCCGGGCCATCCGTCCATCGCCGCCCAGCTGTCGGTCTTCCGCGAGATGATCGCGCACGCCGAACGGGCGGGGCTGCGGCCGGAGGTGCGCCACATCGCCAACTCACCGGCGACCCTGACCGTGCCCGAGTCGCACTTCGACCTCGTCCGGACCGGCATCTCCACGTACGGCATCTCCCCGAGCCCCGAACTCGGCACGGCCGCCGACTTCGGGCTGCGCCCGGTGATGACGCTGTCCGCCGCGCTCGCCTCGGTCAAGCGGGTGCCGGGCGGGCACGGCGTCTCCTACGGGCACCGCTATGTGACCCCCGGCGAGACGACCCTCGCGCTGGTGCCCGTCGGCTACGGGGACGGCATTCCGCGCCATGCCTCGGGCACCGGCCCGGTACTGGTCGCGGGAAAGTGGCGGACCATCGCGGGCACGGTCGCCATGGACCAGTTCGTTGTGGATCTGGGCGGCGACACCGCCGCCCCGGGGGACGAGGCGGTGCTGTTCGGTCCGGGGGACCGGGGCGAGCCGACCGTCGAGGACTGGGCGCGGGCCGTGGGCACGATCGGCTACGAGATCGTGACCAGGATCTCGGCCCGTATTCCCCGCGTTTATGTAGGTGAGGACGGGGGCACAGGGAACTGACCATGGGCGACGAGACCACGGCCGTCAGCACGGCAGAGATGGCGACGCGAGTCGCGGCGGGGGCCACAGCCGTGAGTTGGCGCCGGGGTGCCGGATTCGCGGGTGCCGCGATCGGCGTGTTGGCGGCGGGGGCGGCGGCGGGTGTCGCGCTCGAGCGGCTGACGGTCGGCCGCGGCGTACGGCGCAAGGCCCGGCTCGCCCTGGACGCCGAGGGCCCGTACGGCACGCTGCGCGGCACTCCGGGGACGGCGGTCGCCGACGACGGCACCGAGCTCTACTACGAGGTCGAGGAGATGCGGGAGAACGCCGCCGCGCCCTCGCCCCGGCGCAAGCGGCGGTTCGGGCGCCGCGCCCCCGCCCCCGTCACCATGATCTTCAGCCATGGCTACTGCCTCGCCCAGGACTCCTGGCACTTCCAGCGCTCGGCGCTGCGCGAGGTGGCCCGCACCGTCTACTGGGACCAGCGCTGCCACGGCCGCTCGGCGCGCGGCTGCGCCCAGGCGGACGGCGAGGCGATCAGCATCGACCAGCTCGGCCGCGACCTGAAGGCGGTGATCGACGCGACGGCGCCCGAGGGGCCGCTGGTGCTCGTCGGCCACTCCATGGGCGGCATGACGCTGATGGCGCTGGCCGCGCAGTACCCCGACCTGATCCGCGAGCGCGTGATCGGCGCGGCCTTCATCAGCACCTCGGCGGGCCGTCTCGGCGAGGTCAGCTTCGGCCTCCCGGTGGTCGGGGTGAACGCGGTGCGGCGGGTGCTGCCCGGACTGCTCAAGGCGCTGGGCTGGCAGGCCGACCTGGTCGAGCGCGGGCGGCGGGCGACCGCGGACTTGTTCGCGGGGCTGATCAAGCGCTATTCGTTCGGCTCGAAGGACGTGGACCCGGGGGTCGCGCGGTTCGCCGAGCGGCTGATCGAGGCCACGCCGATCGATGTGGTCGCGGAGTTCTACCCGGCGTTCATCGCCCACGACAAGGCGGCGGCGCTGCCGCACTTCGACGGTGTGCCGGTGCTGGTCCTCGCGGGCGACAAGGACCTCATCACCCCGATGGAACACAGCGAGGCGATCGCGGAGCTGCTGCCGGGCGCGGAGCTGGTGATCCTCGAGGAGGCCGGGCACCTGGTGATCCTCGAGCACCCGGAGGTGGTCAACGGCCACCTCACGGAGCTGCTCTCGCGGTCGGTGGACGGGGTCGGCGACCGGCCGCGGCGGGGCGTGACGGGCTGACGAGCGGTACCCCCGCCCGGCCGTTCCGGCGGTCCGGCCGGGGCGTTCGGGGGGCCGCACGCTGGTCCGCGGCGGGCTTTTCGGGCCCGTACCATCGGCGAGTATGGACGTAGGCACGCGCATCACCGTCACCTCTCCCGACCAGATGCGGGACCTGGGCCGCAGACTCGCCAAGCTGCTGCGCCCCGGCGATCTGGTGCTGCTCACCGGTGAACTCGGCGCGGGCAAGACGACCCTGACGCGGGGCCTCGGCGAGGGCCTCGGCGTCCGGGGCGCCGTCACCTCGCCCACCTTCGTGATCGCCCGGGTGCACCCCTCACTGGGCGACGGCCCGCCGCTGGTCCATGTCGACGCCTACCGGCTGAACGGCGGCCTCGACGAGATGGAGGACCTGGATCTCGATGTCTCCCTGCCCGATTCGGTGGTGGCCGTGGAGTGGGGCGAGGGCAAGGTCGAGGAGCTGGCGGAGGACCGGCTGCATGTGGTGATCCAGCGGACGGTGGGCAGCGACACGGCCGTCACGGACACGATGGCCGCCGACGTGGAGGACGTCCGGGACGTGGTGGTGACGGGCGTGGGTACCCGCTGGGCGGGGGAGGACCTGGCGTCGCTCGCGGGGTAGCGCTTTTGGGGGTGTGCCGCCGGGCTGTGCCGCGGGGCTGTGCTGCCGGGCGGCGCCACCCGGTCAAACGGTCAAGCTGCTGGTAGAGCTCGCGTGCAGATGCCGCGTAGTTTCCGACAAGCCGTCGGCATGCTGTTGCATTCCGGGCATCACCCGTGGTCACATGGTGGGAGAAAGCGTGGGTTAGGTTTACCTAACTCCTGCCTGACTCCGCTCGACTGCCCCAGGACCCTCAGGAGGCATCCATGTCGGCCCACGACCCTGTGGCCGGGACCGGCGCCGCGCGCGACGACCGGTCACCGTCGATGTCGGAGCTCCTGGCGGCGTGTGCGGCGGCGGCCGCGGTCTCGACGCCCCCGCGGCCGGCCGAGGAGGAGACCCCGGTGTCCGTGGGGCCGGCGTCCGTCGAGCCCGAGGCGGATGACGAGGAGCGGCACGCGGCGTAGCGGCGCATGGCTACGTCAGCCGACTACATCAGCCGACTACATCAGCTGGCTACGTCATCCGGCTACGTCATCCGGCTCGTCATCCAGGTCCGCTAGGGGACGACGACCACCTTCATGTCCGGCTGCGCGAACTCCCACATCGCCGTACCGTCCGCCCGGCTCTCCCGGACGGCCCCGGTCCGCTTGCGCGCGTTCGGGTCCGGCATCGACCCGTCCACCGCCGCGCTGAAACCGAACACGACCCCCCCTTCCGAGTGGAAGACGACGACGTGCTCGACCTGGACCCCGTCCGACCCGACCCCGCCCTTGTTGCGCGAGGTCACCGTGTAGGTCCCCGGGTCGGGGCTGGCTGGGCTGGGGCCCACCTCGAAGGTGCGGCCGGCCTTGCCGTCGGCGCCGACCAGCCAGACCCGCTTGTCGCCGAGGGCGTAGACGACCCGTACGCCGGTCCCGGAGCGGGCCGGGAGGGCGGTGGACTTCTTCTTCGACCCCGCGTCGGCCTTGTCCTTCTTCTTGGACTCGGCGGAGTGCGACCCCGGCCGGGCCTGGGTCGGATGGTCGGGCGCGGTCGCGGCGGCCTGGTAGCCGAGGAACCCGACGACGCCCAGCGCGGCGGCGGTGAGTACGGCCACAGCTGGCCCGGTACTGCTCCTTGGCACGGCGGCTTCCCTCTCCTGCGGTCAGTACGTGCTGACGGCCCGTACACACTTACGGCGACGGTAGCACCGGCGCCCGCCGCCCGGCCGCGCTCCGGGCGTCCGGTGACCGAGCCGTTCCACCGTCGGTACGAAAGAACGACCTCCCGGCGCGCCGTAGGCTGTTCTCGTGCTGCTGCTCGCTCTTGATACCGCCACCCCCGCCGTGACCGTCGCCCTGCACGACGGCTCCGCAGTGATCGCCGAGTCCTCCGACGTGGACGCCCGGCGCCACGGCGAGCTCCTGCTGCCCGCCGTCCACCGGACGCTGAAAGCCGCGGGCACCGAGCTGGGCGCGGTGACGGAGATCGTCGTCGGCGCGGGCCCCGGCCCGTACACCGGACTGCGCGTGGGCCTGGTGACCGCGGCCACCTTCGGATCGGCCCTCGGCGTCCCCGTCCACGGGCTGTGCACGCTGGACGGGATCGCGTACGCCGCCGGGCAGGCCGGTCTGGAAGGCCCCTTCGTCGTGGCCACGGACGCGCGGCGCAAGGAGGTCTACTGGGCGCGCTACGACGACGCCCGCACCCGCGTCACCGAGCCCGCGGTCGACCACCCCGCCGATCTCGCCGAGCGGGTGGCCGGGCTGCCCGCGGTCGGCGCGGGCGCGCTGCTCTACCCGGCGGCCTTCGCCGACGTACCGCCCGGGATGCCGGAGTACCAGTCGGCCGGGGCGCTCGCCTCGCTCGCCGCCGAGAAGCTGGCGCGCGGCGAGGAACTGCCGCCGCCCCGCCCGCTGTATCTGCGCCGCCCCGACGCCAAGGTGCCCGCCAACTACAAGGTGGTCACCCCGAAGTGACCGGCACCGGTACCGGCACGACCGTGACCCTGCGCGAGATGCGCTGGTGGGACCTGGAGCGGGTGATGGCGCTCGAGGAGGAGCTGTTCCCCGAGGACGCCTGGTCGCGCGGGATGTTCTGGTCCGAGCTCGCCCATGCCCGGGGCCGGGACGCCACCCGTCACTATGTGGTGGCGGAGGACGGGCCCCGGCTGGTCGGGTACGCCGGGCTCGCGGCCGTCGACCGCACCGGCGACGTCCAGACCATCGCCGCCGCCCGTGACCAGTGGGGCACCGGCCTCGGCGCCCGCCTCCTCACCGACCTCCTTACGGCCGCCACGGCCTTCGAGTGCCATGAGGTGCTGCTGGAGGTGCGGGTGGACAACGCCCGCGCCCAGCGGCTGTACGAGCGCTTCGGCTTCGAGCCCATCGGCATACGCAAGGGCTACTACCAGCCCGGCAATGTGGACGCCCTGGTCATGCGGCTGGCCGACCCGGCGACGGCGGGCGCGGTGACGGCGGGCGCCGTCACGACCGCGAACGGCGAGCCCGGCGAACCCACGGCGTCCACGGCGAACAAGGCGTCCACGGCGAACACGGCGTCCACGGCGAACACGGCGTCCACCGCGCACACAGCCAACCCCGCGCACACAGCCAACCCCGCGAACCCCGCGAACCCCGCGACCTCAGTACAAGGAACCGAGACCCATGGCTGACGAACCCCTCGTCCTCGGCATCGAGACCTCCTGCGACGAGACCGGCGTCGGCATCGTCCGCGGCCACACCCTCCTCGCCGACGCCGTCGCCTCCAGCGTGGACGAGCACGCCCGCTTCGGCGGGGTCGTCCCCGAGGTCGCCAGCCGCGCCCATCTGGAGGCGATGGTCCCCACGATCCAGCGGGCGCTCAAGGAGGCCGGGGTCGCCGCCTCCGACCTCGACGGCATCGCCGTCACCGCGGGCCCCGGGCTCGCGGGCGCGCTGCTGGTCGGCGTCTCGGCCGCCAAGGCGTACGCCTACGCCCTCGGCAAGCCGCTCTACGGCGTCAACCACCTCGCCTCCCACATCTGCGTCGACCAGCTCGAGCACGGCCCGCTGCCCGAGCCGACGATGGCGCTGCTGGTGAGCGGCGGCCACTCGTCGCTGCTCCTCGCGCCCGACATCACCGCCGACGTCCGCCCGCTCGGTTCGACCATCGACGACGCGGCGGGCGAGGCGTTCGACAAGATCGCCCGGGTGCTGAACCTGGGCTTCCCCGGCGGCCCCGTCATCGACCGCATCGCCCGCGAGGGCGACCCGGCCGCGATCGCCTTCCCGCGCGGACTGACCGGTCCGCGGGACGCCGCGTACGACTTCTCCTTCTCCGGGCTGAAGACCGCCGTCGCCCGCTGGATCGAGGCGAAGCGGGCGGCGGGCGAGGAGGTCCCGATCGCCGATGTCTCGGCCTCCTTCCAGGAGGCGGTCGTGGACGTGCTGACCCGCAAGGCCGTCCGCGCCTGCAAGGACGAGGGCGTGGAGCACCTGATGATCGGCGGCGGCGTCGCCGCCAACTCCCGGCTGCGGGCGATGGCCGAACGCCGCTGCGAGGACGCGGGCCTCACCCTGCGGGTGCCGCGGCCGAAACTGTGCACGGACAACGGGGCGATGGTCGCGGCGCTCGGCGCGGAGATGGTGGCGCGGGGACGGTCGGCCTCGGCGTGGGACCTGTCGGCCGACTCGTCCCTCCCGGTGACGGACCCGCATGTCCCGGCGCCCGCCGGGCACACCCACGACCATGTGCACGAGCTGAGCCGGAAGAACCTGTACGCATGACGGTCGCGTTGATGTGGGAAGCACGGGCCGTGGCCGGAAAGGGTGAGGAACTGCTGACCTGGGCCACCCACCAGCCCCTCGATCCGTCCCCGCTCCGCCGCGAAACCTTCCGCGCACCCGAGGACCGGGTCCTCGTCATCACCTGGTGGGACGGCGCCTACGACACCCAGG
Organism: Streptomyces endocoffeicus; assembly: GCF_016741935.1. Taxonomy (GTDB): domain Bacteria; phylum Actinomycetota; class Actinomycetes; order Streptomycetales; family Streptomycetaceae; genus Streptomyces; species Streptomyces endocoffeicus. Next base: position 189,217 of record NZ_JAERRG010000005.1, read on the forward strand.
GCCTGCCGGAACTCCCCGAGCCGGGGGAGGACTTGGCGCGGCGTGCGGTGCACCGCTGGCGCTTTGAGGTGGCAGCGGACGGGGGCTAGGGGGCGTCCGGCGGATCTTGACGCCTGCGGCGGGCTGCTCCCCTCCCCGCCCCTTCCCGCAGTATCGATACGCGGCTCCGCCGCGTGGCAGGGGCTCCGCCCCAGAGATCCTGGTCCGGGACTCCGCCCCAGAGACCCCGGGCCGGGGCTCGGCCTCAGCCCCTGGTCCGGGACTTCGTCCCAGAGACTCTGGGCCGGGGCTCGGCCTCAGCCCCTGGGCCGGGACTTCGTCCCAGAGCCCCTGGTCCGGGGCTCCGCTCCAGAGACTCTGGGCCGGGGCTCTGCCTCAGCCCCTGGTCCGGGGCTCCGCCCCAGCACCTGGGCCGGGGCTCCGCCCCAGACCCTGGGGTCCAGGGGCGGAGCCCCTGGTATCGGGAAGGGGCGGGGAGGGGAAAGCATCGATATGCGGCTCCGCCGCGTGGTCCGCCGGACAGCCCGTAGCGGTAACGGCGTGGGGCCGCGCCGTTACCGCAGGGCCTGGGCCAGGTCGGCCAGGTGCCGGGAGACCGGGCCGACGGTGAGCAGGCCGCTGCCCGCGCCGGCCAGCTCGGCCTCCGCGGGGGCCAGTGCGGCGCGGGCGCGCGCGATCGTCTCCCGGTCGCCGACGGCGATGGCCGCCCGCCCGGTGAGACACCACAGTGCCTCCAGCAGCAGATCGCGGGGCGGCTCCGGGACCTCGCGCAGCGCCGCCGCGGCCTCGGCACGGCGGTTCTGCGCCAGCAGCACCAGCGGGCGGGCCCAGGGCGCGTAGGGCCCCCAGTCGAGGTCCGTGTCGGTCGGGGCAGGGCGCCCCCGCTCCACGCGCAGACAGAGCAGCGCGAGCGGCAGCAGACCGCGCTCCAGGCCGGGCATCCCGGCGCCGTCCAGCCGCGCGGCGGCGTCTCGGTAGGCCGCCTCGACCGCGGCGACCTCGTCCTCGTCCTCGTCCTCGCCCTTGTCCTTGTCCTTGTCCGCCCGTCCCGTCGCGGCCAGCCGCAGCGCCCGGTACCACGCGGTGAACACCCCCACCAGCGGCCGCTCATGGCGCTCGCCCAGACGCTCGGCGGCGGCCGCGTGCCGGTCGGCCGCCGCGAAGTCGCCGAGCGCGCTGCGGGCCTGGAGCCGGATGAGATGGCCGAGCACCTCGAAGGCGACCAGCCCGTGCCGCGCAGCGAGGGCGATCAACTCGGCTCCGGTGGCGTCCCGGCGCGGCGCCAGCCCCGCGCGCTCGAAGCTCTGCATGAAGACGCCGTTCAGTGCGAACGCCAGCAGCCCGGGATCGTCCAGCTGCCGAGCGATCTCCTCAGCCTGCCGAGCCGCCTGCCGCCCCCGCTCGGACCGCCCACCCCGCGACTCGACGGCGATCGTCGCCAACAACCGGGCGCGAATCGCGTCATGACCGGTCGGCTCATGGCCGGGCGCCTCGTGCGCGGGGGCGCCGTGGCTGGGCGGGCCGGAGCCCGTTGCCCCGCTGCCAGGGGGCTCGTGATCGGGCGCACCGGGGTCGGCCGGGAAGTCGGCCGCGAGCGCGGCCAGCGTGCGTTCGGCCGCGGCCACGATCGATGCCGCCTGTTCCGGGTCGTCCAGGCGGGTCCAGATCGCGGGGACGTCGTAGGCGCCGATGACTCGGGCGGTCAGTTCCGGGTCGCCCAGTTCTTCCGCCGCCGCGACGGCCGCCACGCGTTGTTGCCGGGCCGTCAGCAGACCGCCGCCACCGGTCATCGAGAGGTCGCGGAGCAGGGCGGCCGTCGACTCCAGGCGGGTCCGGGCGCCGGAGGCCACGGTGCGGTCGTACGCGGCGGTCGCGTCCGCCCACACCTGGGCCGCCGCGCCGCCTCCCGCCGTGCCGCCCCGCACCGTGCCGCCCCGCACCGCGCCGCCTCCCGCCGTGCCGCCCCCCGCCGCGGCGGGGTCGAGGTGGGGCGCCTGGCCGAGGATGTCCGTCTGCAGGCGGCGCAGCTCCGGGCCGGGGTCCACGCCCAGCTGCTCGATCAGCAGCGCGCGGGCCCGGCGCAGTACCGCCAGCGCGTCGCCCTGGCGGCCGGTGCGGTACAGCGCGAGGGCCAGCGTCCGCCAGGCGTCCTCGCGCCAGGGGTGCTCGGCCAGATGCGCCTCCAGGTCCGGCACCGCCTCGGCGGCCCGGCCCAGCGCCAGCAGGGCCTCCGCCTGCCGTTCGACGGCGTGCAGCCGCAGCTCCGCCAGCCGGGAGCGCTCGCCCCGGGCCCAGCCCTCGTCGGCGAACTCCGCGTACGCGGGCCCGCGCCACCGGCTCAGCGCCTCCTCCAGCCGGGGCAGCGCGCCGTCCGGCGGCAGGGTCGCGGCGGCGGCCACGTCCCGTTCGAAGCGCCAGGCGTCCACCGCGTCCGGATCGGCCCGCAGCGCGTACCCGGGGCCCTCGGTGACCAGCAGCCGGGCCGGGGTGCGCGGCGGGCGCTGCGGCTCCAGCGCCCGGCGCAGCGCGGCCACGAACGTACGCACCGCGCCCACCGCGCCCGGCGGCGGCTCCGTCCACAGGTCCTCGACCAGCCGGGAGACGGGTACGACGCGGCGGCGAGCGACGATCAGCCGGGCCAGCACCGCGCGGTGCCGTGGCCCCTTGAGCGCGACAGCGCGCCCGTCGGCGTCCGCGTCCGCGTCCCAGGCCACCACCGGCCCCAGCACCCCGAAACCGACCCGCATGCGGCCACCGTAGCGCGCTGATCGGATGCTCATCCGCCCCCGGCAGGCTGGCAGCCACCTGGTCACCTACTGGTCGCCTACGTCATCCGGCCGCCCGGCCCTCCACAGAAAGCGCGCTGACTCATGGCCCCTGTCATTCCCGGCTTCGACTACCGCCGTGTCCCCGTCGCCGACGGCGTGTCCCTGAACGTGGCCGTCGCGGGCTCCGGCAGCCCCGTCGTCCTGCTGCACGGCTTCCCGCAGACCCACCTCATGTGGCGGCACGTGGCCGCCGACCTCGCGGCCGATCACACCGTGATCTGCCCCGACCTGCGCGGCTACGGCGCCAGCGACAAACCTGCAACTGATGCAGTCGCCGACCCCGCCGCCTACGCCAAGCGCACCATGGCCGCCGACATCGTCGCCCTGGCTCACGCCCTCGGGCATGACCGCTTCGCGCTCGCCGGTCACGACCGCGGTGCCCTGGTCGCCTTCCGGGCGGGCCTCGACCACCCCGCGACGATCACCCATCTCGCCTGCCTTGACGTGCTGCCGACCCTCGACATGTGGGACGTGCTGCACGGCACCACCGCCGCCGTCGGCTTCCACCTCTTTCTGATGGCCCAGCCCCCGGGGCTGCCCGAGCGGATGATCGCCGCCTGCCCCGACGACTTTTTCGGCCACTTCCTCGACCTGTGGGCGGGCGACCCGCGGGCCATCCCCGCCGAGGTCCGCGCCGCCTATCTGGACGCCTGCCGCGCCGCGGTGCCGTCGATCGTGGCCGACTACCGGGCCTCCGCCGGTGTCGATGTCGACCACGACCGGGCCGACCGGGATGGCGGACGCCGGCTGACGATGCCGCTCACCGTCATTCAGCAGGACTGGGGCGCCGCCCTCGGCTATGACGCGGCGGAGCTGTGGCGCGCCTGGGCCGACGACCTGGAGCACCACACCGTCGGCTACGGCCACTTCATGGCCGAGGAGGCGCCCGCCGACATCGCCAAAGAGCTGCGGGAGCTGCTCTCCCGCTAGGAGCTCTGGATCAGGTCCGGATCAGGTCTGGATCAGGTCGCGTGGAGAGCGAGGGTCGGGGACAGATGGGAAGCGCGGACCGCTGGGTAGAGGCCCGCGACGGTGCCGATGACGAGGGTGGCGCCGAAACCGCCGCCGATCGTCCACGGCGGGATCACCCACGGAATGCCGTTGCTGATCGCGTAGCCGCCGGTGGCGGCGGCGCCCAGGAGGATGCCGGCGAGACCGCCGAGTCCGGACAGCAGCAGCGACTCGGTGACGAACTGGCCCCGGATCTGACCCCGGGTCGCGCCGATGGAGCGGCGCAGGCCGATCTCGTAGCGGCGCTCCAGCACTGAGATGATCATGGTGTTGGCGACGCCGACTCCGCCGACCAGGAGGGCCACTCCACCGAGTCCGAGCAGCAGGTTGCTGAAGGCGCCCTCGGTGGCGGCCTTGGCCTGGAGCCCGGAGGACGGGTCGGTGACCTCGACGTTGTGGGGCGTCTGGGGGTCGACCGTGCGCGGGATCAGGCTGTGGACCGGCTCCACCCTGCTGTCGGCGGAGCGTTCGTAGACCGTGGTCGGCCGGCCGTCGAAGCCGAGTCGCGTCCGTCCGACCTCCCAGCCGACCAGGGCGGAGCGGGCGATCTCGGGGGCCAACGGCAGTTCGTCGAGGATGCCGAGGACGGTGAAGTACTCATCGTCGATATAGACCCGCTGGCCGGGCTCGGTGATACCGAGGCGCTGAGCCGCGACGTCGCCGAGCACCACCGAGGGGTACTTGCCGGTGGCCGCGTTGAGCCAGGTGCCGCTGCGCATGCCGCCCCGCAGGGTGGTCAGCAGGTCCTCGGTGGCACTCTGGACCGAGATACCCCCGGTGATCATGTCGTCGATCTTCTCCGACCGGCGGACGGTGTGATCCAGCAGGCCGGTGGCGCCGACGTGCTCGACGCCGTCGATCCGGGCCACCCTGCCCGCCGCGTCCTCGGCCATCGGCACCTTCTTCTGGGTGACCAGATCCGTGCCGGGGGTGACGACCAGCATGTTCGTGCCGAGCTTGTCGAGTTCCCGCAGGAGCTCCTCCTTGCTGGAGGCGGAGATGCCCACCACCGAGATCATCGTCGCGATGCCGATGGCGATACCGAGAGCGGACAGCACGACGCGCATCGGGCGGTTGCGCATCCCGGCCATCCCGGTGTGCAGGATGTCCAGCGGTGTCAGACGGGCCGGTTTGAGCACCGACCCCCGCCGCCTCACCGGGCCCCGCTCGGTACGTGGCCGGGGGCACCCGCGTGCCCCTGGTCGTGAGCGGTGTCCTGGACGATGTTGCCGTCGCGGATCCGCACCTGCCGGGGCAGCCGGCCGGCGATCTCGGCGTCGTGGGTGATGACCGCGATGGTCGCGCCCTCCTTGTTGAGTTCGTGGATGAGTTCCACGACGGCCTCGCCGGAGGCGGAGTCCAGCGCGCCGGTCGGCTCGTCGGCGAGGAGCAGATCGGGCTCGCCCACGACCGCGCGGGCGATGGCGACTCGCTGCTTCTGACCGCCGGACAACTCATGTGGCCGGTGGTTCAGCCGGTCGCCGAGGCCGACCCGTTCCAGGGTCTCCACCGCGCGCCTGCGGCGTTCGGCGCGCGGCAGACCGGAGTAGAGCAGGCCCTCGGCGACGTTGGCCTGCGCGCTCATGCCCGGTACGAGGTGGAACGCCTGGAAGACGAAGCCGATGTGCTGGGCGCGCAGCGCGGACAGGCCGCGGTCGCCGAGCCCGGCCGCGTCATGGCCCGCGATGGTGACCGAACCGGCCGTGGGCTGGTCGAGGGTGCCCACGATGTGCAGCAGGGTCGACTTGCCCGACCCCGACGGGCCGACGATGGCCACCAGTTCGCCCCGGCCGATGGTCAGATCCACACCGCGCAGGGCCACGACCCCGCCCGGGTACTCCTTGGTCACACCCGTCAGCCGCACCACGGGTCCGGTCCGGGCGGCATCGCCGACGGTCATGTCGGCCGCGGTCATGTCGGCGGCGGTCATGTCAGCGGCGGGTATGGCGTCGGTCATGTCAGCTGCGGGCATGGCGTCGGCGGTCGCGTCAGGGACTGGGAGGTCAGGGGTGGTCATGTCGTGGGCACCCCGACGCGCATACCGTCCCGCACTCCGGCGCCGGAGACCTCGACCCGGCCTTGAGCGAACATGCCGAGCCGCACCTTGACCTCGCGTGCCTTGCCGCCCGCGACGACCTGGACGCCGAACGAGCCGTCCTCCAGAGCGAGCAGAGCGCTGACCGGAACGCTGAGCACGTCCTTGCGGATCCGGCCGGTGAACACGACGGTGGCGGGGGATTTGTCGACGCCCTCCACCGCACCGGGATCGTCGAAGGTGACAGTGACGTCGACCTTCGGGGCCTTGTCGTCCGGGTCGTCCCCCGTCGTGGCGACCTCGCCCACGGAGGAGACCGTCCCGTCGGCGACGGTTCCGTCGGGCAACTCCACCCGCACCTTGTGGTCCGGTTTGGCCAGCGCGGCCTCGGAGACCTTGACCTCGAGGCGCACGACCCGGTCGGAACCGGTGGTGGTCATGATCTTCTGGCCCGGCGCCGCCACGTCGCCGGCCGACGCGTTCACGCTCTGCACCCGCAGCGGGCCGGACGCGAAGGCGATCTGGTCGGCCCCGATCCGGCCGGTCTCCGCCAGCCCGTGGTGCTCCTGCCAGCGCTCGACGGCCGCGGCCGTGCCCGCGGTGAACTTGTCGTCGGCGACGAGGGCGCCGCCGTACCCGAGCTCGACCAGATTCTCCTTCAGTTGCTTGACGTCGGTGCCCGTGTCGCCCTTCCGCAGCGTCCGGTACATCGGCTCGCTTCCGTACATCAGGCGTACGTCCTTGCCGCCGAGGGCGTACAGACGGCCGTCCCGCTTGACGGTGGAGCCGCTGCGGGTCACCCAGGTGAGGGTGCCGGACGCCCCGGCGTTCAGCTTGCGCTCCCGGGAGTAGCCGAGCGTGCCGTCGACGCTGGTGCTGCTGGTCAGGTCGCCGCGCTCGACGCGTTCTGTCGCCGCGGGCAGTTGGGACCGCCGCGGCCCGGATTCGTCCTTCTGCGGCTGGGCCAGTCCCGTCACCGCGACGCCGCCGCCGATGACGGCCGCGACCACGACCAGCGGGACGACGATGGCTGCCCGCCTCATGCCGCGCACTCGTTGAGGGCCTTGAGGAACTTGTCGGGGTCGGCTCCCTTCGGGACCCGGAAGCCGGTGTTGGCCCCGTCGGGGCCGGGCTTCGGGTCGGGCATGTCGAAGCCCTTGCCCCGCACGCACTCGGCGATCTTGACCTGCTGGTCGAGCGAGTCCTGCTGGTCGGCGGCGCCGCCGGAGCCGCCCCCGGCCATGTTGGAGCCGCAGTCCTTGAGCGCCTTGGACCACTTGTCCGCGGATGTGCCCTCCGGCTGCCCGAGCGTCGCCGAGTGCGGGTCCTCGCCCGGCTTGAGGTCGGGAACGTCGATGCCCTTGCCCCGCAGACACGTGCGCAGCTTCTGGGCCTTGTCGAAAGCGGCCGAGCCCGAGTCGCCCGAGTCGCCCGAGTCGCCCGAGCCGCCGGACCCGCCCGAAGCGGCCGAACTCTCGGACGAGGACGAATCCTTGGCCCCGTCGGAGTCGGACGAGCCGGAGCAGCCGGTCACGAACAGGGCCAGACCGGCCGTGGTGGCCGCCAGGGCCAGGGTGAGCCTGTGGTTCCTCACGGTTCTCTCTCCTCGCGTACGGGCCGCCGCACCGTGTTGCGCGCCGTGTTGCGCGCCGTGCGGCGACCGCGTGGGTTGCGGACAGATCGGAGAGTGACCGATGGGACTGTTTCGTTTCTCTTACAGACGCACGGGTCTGGCCGCCCAGCCCGGCACCGCGGACACGTGTAACAACGGCGAAAGGCGCCCGTCAGGTAGACAGGGGCCATGCGTGTTCTGGTGGTGGAAGACAACGCGTTCCTCGCCGAGATGATCGCCGACGGCATGCGCCGCGACGCGATCACGGTCGATGTCGCCCTCGACGGAGTCAGCGCTCTGCGCAAGCTCCAGTTCGGCGACTACGACGTCCTCGTACTCGATCGCGACCTTCCCGGTATGCACGGCGACGAGGTGTGCCGCCGTCTGGTCGCCGAGGGCCTGCTCACCCGGGTGCTGATGCTCACCGCCTCGGTGACCGTTCCCGAGCGGGTGGCGGGCCTGAGTCTCGGCGCCGACGACTACCTCACCAAGCCGTTCGCCTACGAGGAGTTGCTCGCCCGCGTGCTCGCGCTCGGCCGCCGCGTCCAGCCCGCGCTGCCCCCGGTGATCGAGCGTGCCGGGATCACCCTGGACACCGCCCGCCGTCAGGCCGACCGCGACGGCGCGGCGCTCTCCCTCACCCGCAAGGAGTTCGCCGTCCTCGAAACGCTGATGCGCGCGAACGGCGCCGTCGTCAGCGGCGAGGACCTCATCGAGAAGGTGTGGGAGGAGAACGCCGGGTACGACACCAACCCCGTGCGCGTCGCCCTGAGCCGCCTGCGCACCAAACTCGGGAGCCCGCCGGTGATCGAGACCGTCCCCGGCGCCGGATACCGGATCGCCCCCTCCTCCCCGGACACCCCCCGCTCCCCGGACACCCCCCGCTCCCCGGACACCCCCCGCTCCCCGGATACCCCCCGCTCCCCGGACACATCCGGATCCAGCGGTTCCAGCGGTTCCAGGCGGGCCGGGCGATGACGCGCCGACTGCTTCCCATGACCGCGACGTTGCGCCGACTGCGTCCCACCACGGAGCGGGCCCGCCTCACCGCCCTGTACGGCGGGCTCCTGCTCCTGGCCGGAGGCGTCCTGGCCGGCGTCATCTACGCACTGCTCCAGGACGACCTGGACGCACGTCTCGGCAAGGCGGTCACCCCCGTGCCGCGCGGGCCGCGGATGACCCCCGACGAGGACACCCCTCCCGGCGCCGTCCAGGGGGACGAGTACACCGTCGTCCCGGCGAACAAGGTGGGCGAGGCCGCCAAGACACGGACGGTGGCGGCCCTCACCGCCACCACCCTCAGCCGCCTGCTGACCGTCTCGGGCATCGCGCTCGTCGTCTTCGCGGTGCTCTCGCTCTTCCTGGCCTGGTGGATGGCGGGCCGGGTGCTGCGCCCGGTCGGCGTTATCACCGCCACCGCCCGCAAGCTCTCCGGGGAGAACCTCCACCAGCGCATCGATCTCAAGGGACCGCCCGGGGAGCTCAAGGCACTGGCCGACACCTTCGACCAGATGCTGGGCAGGCTGGAACAACTGGTGACGGCACAGCAGCGGTTCGCGGCGAACGCCGCGCATGAGCTGCGCACACCGCTGGCCGTCCAGCGGGCCGCCGCCGAGATCGGCCTGGCCGACGCCGACCCCGAACGCGTGGCGTGGATCCGGGCCGAGCTGATCAAGGCCGCGGACACCAGCGAAAGACTCATCGAGTCGCTTCTTCTGCTCGCCGCCACCGACCAGGGCATCCAGCGCCGCGAGGACGTCGAGATGGACGAGACGGTCGCGGTCGTCACCGCCGGATTCTCCGACGAGGCCCGCGAAAAGGCGATCACTGTCACGACCACCGTGGAGCCGCTGACGGTCCCGGGCGACCCGGTCCTGCTCGCCCATCTGGTCCGCAATCTCGTCGCCAACGCGGTGGCGTACAACCACCAGGGCGGCAGCATCCGCGTCCACCTCGCCGACCGGGTGCTGCGGGTTTCCAACACGGGCCCGGAGATCCCCGCGGACACCGTCCACCGGCTCTTCGAACCGTTCCGCCGTCTGAACGAGCGCGCGCACACCCCCGGGGAAGGCGCCGGACTCGGCCTGTCCATCGTCGCGTCCATCGCGCGGGCCCACGGCGCCGAGGCCACCGCGGACGCCAACCCGGGCGGCGGCCTCTCGGTCAGGGTCCGCTTCCCATGACGTCACGCCGTCCGGGCGTAGTGGTCGGCGATCTCGTCGCTGGTCGTCACCCACACCCCGGGGTGGTTCACCACGTACTCCAGCGCCTGGTCCACGTACCTGTGCCGGAAGGGCTGATTGATCACGAACGGATGCAGCACCAGCGACATCACCCGCCCGCTGTCGGCCGAGTCCGCGTAGAGCTGGTCGAGCTGGTCCTTGACGATCCGGACGAAGTCGGGCCCGCTGAGGCTCTTGCCGACGAAGAGCTGGATGTCGTTGACCTCGATCGAGTACGGCACGCTGAGCATCCCGGGCACGTTCAGCCGGTGCGGCTGGTCGTCGTTGGCCCAGTCCAGTACGTACCGCAGCCCCAGCTCGGCCAGGAGCTCCGGGGTGCGGAAGGTCTCGGTCAGCGCCGGCCCCAGCCAGCCGCGCGGCCTGCGGCCGGTGGCCTGCTCGATGGTGCCGATCACGTCGGTGAGGTAGGCGCGCTCCTCCTCGGGGGACATGTCCGCCTGGAGGATCGAGTTGTTCTTGCCGTGCGCCGCCCACACCCAGTTCCGCTCCCGCCCGGCCCGGATGATCTGGGGATAGCGCTCGGCGACATCGGAGTTGAGCATCACGCTCGCCCGCACCCGGTGCCGGTCCAGGCTCTCGATCAGCCGCCAGATCCCGACCCGGGGCCCGTAGTCCCGCCACCCGTAGTTCAGCGGATCGGGCGCCAGTGCCCTGGTGTCGGGGAAGATACTGGTGGAGGGGCGGTCAACCGCGTAGTGCTCGACGTTCAGCCCCACGTAGAAGGCCACCCGGGCGCCGCCGGGCCAGTGGATCGGGGCGCGTTCGACGATGGGGCTGTAGTCGAAGAGCTCGTTGTCCATCAGGGCTCACCTCATCTGTGCGGCTCATCTGTGCGGCGGTTCGGCGCCGCTCGATGGACATCGTGAAACCCTCACACAAGTGAGAAGGTCAAGTGGCCTGCCCTCGCGAGCTGAGAGACTGCGTCGGCGTACACCGCAGTGCTGTGCGTGCCACGAGTGCCACGAGTGCCGTGCGTGCGATGCGTGCGATAAGTGCGATGAGTGCCATGAGTGCCATGAGGAAGGACGCCATGACGCCGCCCAACGAGCTTCCGCCACCGCCGCCCGCTCCGGACGAGCGGCCGTGGAAGGACCGCGCCGGGTTGCTCGATGAGCGGGCGCGGGCGATGGGGGCGCTGGCGCGGTGGTACCTGGCGCCGCACCGGGCGCTGCTGCTGTGGCTGTCCGCGCTCGTCTTCGCGCTGGGGTGGAGCCTCGCGGTCTCGGGGTTCCAGTTCCTGGTGAAGGGCGAGATCATCGAGCACGTACTGGGCGTGATCTTCCTGGGTCTCGCCCTGGGCGCCACGGTCCCCTCCAGCCTCGGGGTGGTCTCCGGCATCCGGCGCGATGTCTTCGTGGGCGCGTGCCTCCGCGACTGGGCGGAGCTGGAGCGCGATCCCCAGTCGCTGCCGCACTGGCGGGTCTCCGGCGGCGCTCTCCTGTGGCTGGGCCCGTCCATCGTGCTGACCTGCCTGGGGCTGGCGCTGGGCGGGTTCGCCGTCGTCTCGGACGTCGGCACGGAGAGCGTCGGCACGGTCGCCGGTATCGGCCTGGTCTTCGCGGCCGCCGGAGCGCTCGGCATGGCCAAGGCGATCGACTACTACCGCCTGGTCAGACGCGAACTCCGCCCCCTCCGTCCCGACACCGGCGGCCCCGGCACCGGCGGCCCCGGTACCGGCGCTCCGGACGCCCGCCGTCCGGACGCCCGCCGTCCGGACTCCGGCTATGACGACGGCTTGTCCGACGACGGCTTCTGCAGCGACTGAAAGCGGGTCCGCAGCTCCTCGTACCGCTCACCCGGGGTCTCCCCGCGCTCCTTGGCCACCTCCTCGATCCGGGCCAGCAGCTGCCTGACCCGCACGGCGTCCGTATAGGCGTCGCGCTCCAGCTTCTTGTACGCGGCGGCGGCCGGGGCCTTGTGATCGTCGGGGTCCACCGACTGCCTCAGATGGCCGAGACGCTCGATCTGTTCCTCAAGGTAACTGAGCATCCCCTCAAGGTCTTTGATGAGATCCGACAGATCCTGGTCCGATACGGACAGTTTGTCTTTACTCATGTTTCATCCGTCCCTGCCACCCTCCCATCGGCCCATTAGCGGGATGATCGTGCCATGACCGGGGCCGGTGTGGAGAGCCACCTGGGTAACTCCTCTGCCGTCAGTCCGGCAGGACCGTGCCCGGGGGCAGCTCGATTCCGAAGTCGGCGGCGAGAACGCGCAGCACCTCGTCGTTGTGGGCGAGTTCGCGCTCCTTACGGTTGCCGTTGGAGTGGGTCTCGACGAGAGTCCGCCCGGACAGGAGGAGATGGTGGTCCAGGGCGGTGCGCTGGACGTGGAGGGTGTGCTGGAAGGGCGAGCGCGGGTTGGTGGCGACGTGCCAGTTGATGACCCCGTAGTCGGACGCCTCGAAAGGCTCGCGGGTGAAGGCGTACTGGTCCTGCCAGGAGCCGTCGAGGAACGCCTGGAACACCCACAGGTCCTCCAGCCCCTCCGGGTACGGCTCGCGGACGTAGCGATGGCGGCGGGTGCCGTCGTGGAACTCGGTGTCGGCGACGAGCGGCACGGCCTCCAGAAGGCCGCCGACGCTGCCGAAGCCCACATCGGCCACGTACCGCCGCTCCTCACCCGGGATCCCGACCAGCAGCAGCATGTGGGTGCGCGGGCGGACCGTCCCGGGCGCCGCTCCGACCCGGACGCGGGCGGTGAGGCCGGTGACACGGAAGCCGAGGGCGGTGAGGGCGGCGGTCAGCAGCGTGTTGTGCTCGTAGCAGTAACCGCCGCGCCGGTCGCGGACCAGCTTGGCCTCGAGGTCGGGGACGGCGAGGGAGGGGGCCGAGCCGAGGAGGGGGTCGAGGTTCTCGAACGGTATGGACGTGAGGTGCGCCCGGTGCACCGCCCGCAGCGTCTCCACGGTGGGCGCGGGGCGACGGTCGCCCGTCCAGCCGATACGCGTCAGATAGGCGTCGAGGTCAAGGGCGATACGGGCCGGTTCCATACTGCCGACCGTAACGCCGGATCCCCGGTACCGGCCTCCGCTCATGGTGGGGGCCTCGCCTGGTCCTCTGGACGTAGGTCCGTTACGCCGTTCGTTACGTCTCCGGCACCGCCGCGAGGTGATCGAGCGCGCCCACCTTGATCGACTGGAGCAGGGCTCCCAGCCTCGCGGGGCTCGTGGTGAGGACCGTACGGGGGTCGTCGCTCTCGCGGAGGGCGACCGTGGTGCCTATGAAGGCGAGCTCTATGCAGGAGTTCCCGTCCCCCGCACTGGAATAGGAGGATTTCTGCCAGTTGACCTCGGTCATCTCCACGCCTTCAGGTCTGTTGAGCGATGGCACGAATGAAATCACGTGACTCCTTCTCGGAGAGGGCCGCCTCGGTGGTGCGGTCCAGGACTCCACGATGGTTGACGAGCTGGGACTGCGCGTCCAGGAAGACCGGGCCGTGGGCGGCGTCGAGCTGTGCGGTGTCCAGCTGGGGCACTGACCCCAGGGCGTAGGTGACCGAGAGTCCGGGCACATGGAACCCTCCGGCCTCGAAGGTCAGCACGCGCACGGTGACATTCTTCCGTTCGGAGGACTCCAGCAGGCTGTCCAGCTGCGCCCGCAGGACGCGGTCGGTCCCGAACCGCATGCGCAGCGCCGCCTCGTGGATGATGAAGGTGCAGCGCGGCGGGTCGTCCCGGTCCAGGATGTCGCGGCGCTTCATGCGGTGGGAGAGCCTGCGCCTGAGGTCCGTGGCGGACCACTGCGGAACGGTGGAGCCGAGCACCGCCCGCGCGTACTCCTCCGTCTGCAACAGGCCGGGCATGTGCATGATTTCCAGCACACGCAGGCTGGTGGCGAAGTACTCCAACTCGGCCAGGTCGAGCCCGCCGGTGGCGATATAGCCCCGGTACTCCTCCCACCAGCCGCCCTTGCGCTCCCGGGCCATGGCGACGAGCGCGTCGACGTACGCGCTGTCCGGGCAGGCGTAGATGGCGGCGAGGGCCCGGACCCGCTCCTCGCTCACGCCGAACCGCGCGAGCTCCAGGTTGGTGATGTGGGTGCGGTTGATGCCCAGCCGGTCGGCGGCCTCCTGAATGCTGAGCCCCGCGCCTTCGCGCATCCTCCTGAGTTCTGTGCCGAGCCTGACTTGACGCGCGGTCGGGACGCTCCTGGGTGGCATGGTCCTCCGTAACCCTCAAGGAGTAATCGTCGGGGAAATTCAACGGGACCGTAGCAGTTGTTTGCACCGCTGCCCTACCGTTGGTGTCGTTGCCGCTACTGCGCGTTGATCGCCGTAACGGTACGCGCGCTGTCGGCCCCCTCACAGGGAGTTGCCCCATGGATTCCGATCACGAGTCCGACGACCGTCCCCCACGCCGCCCACCCGTTCCCTCCAGGGATCCGTACGTCTACACCCTGCAGAGCAGCCGGCACGCGACCTCCGCCAAGGTCTGCCGGGACTTCGTCGCCTGCGTCCTGAACTCCGTGGGGCAGGAGGAGCTGGTCGACACGGCGACGCTGTGCACCTCGGAGCTGGCCACCAACGCCTTTCTGCACGCCGAGGGCGACTCCGTGATGCTGCGCGTGGTGATCGAGCCGCCCCGTTTCCGCGTCCTGGTCTACGACGCCTCCGCCGAGCTCCCCACCGCCGCCCGCCTCCCCGAGGGGGACCGCCTCCATGGCCGCGGCCTCGGGCTGGTGGCGGCCCTGGCCGACGCGTGGGGGACGGCGGAGGGGGACGCGGTGGGCGCGTACGCCAAGGGGGTCTGGTTCGAACTCGCGGGCAAGGCGGAGAGCGACGCCTAGCCCCGGCCTTTCATGGTGCTACGGCCTTCCTCACCGCTCTTCCTCACCGCTCGGCTTTGGCCGCCATGAACGTCAGCGGAAATACCTCGCCGGAATCCGCGTACCGGTGGAACCGGCCGGCCCAGGACGGCTCCTGAAGGGTCCGAGCCTGGGCACGGGGCAGTGCTATATGGACATCGCTGCCGCCGTCCTGGTCGGCCGGGGTCGGCGCTATGTGCACGGTCCAGGGAATGGGGATCGACGTGAAGTCGTACCAGAAGGGGGCGCCCTGCCCGAAGTCGATGCGGTAGAAGGGGAGCTTCGACCAGTTGTTGATCGCGATGGTGGTGTCGAACGCGTCCAGGGCCATGGTGTTCATGACGCGCTTCAAGCGTCCCGCATCGCGTTCGGCACAGAGGTACGCCGCCTCTTCGCGGATTTTCTCCTCCGTGTTCTCGGCATGGCCCGAGCGGACCGCCGCGGCGACCTCGCCGAGCGGGCGGGAGCGCAGTTCGGCCGCGGTCATTCCGGGCCGGGTGTTGGTGACGGCGTTGCCCCAGTAGTCCTTCGGTACGGTCCCGCCGGCGAGCGAACGGAAGTCGGCGATGAGACCGAGCCTTTCCTCGCTCGTGCCGGGGCGGTCACGCAATTCGCCGAGGACTTTCCAGAGATGGGCGGTCAGTGCGTCATTGGTCGACACCCACCGCTCCGTGCCCGCGAGGTCGGCCATCGCGGTGTCCTTCATGGTGGCCATTTCGGCGGCCGTGAAGCGGGTGGTCACCGTCGTCGTGCCGCCGAGGCTGCCCAGCAGGGCGCGGCCGATGAAGGCGGACTTCCGGCCTCGCCCGACGATCGTGAAATGGGCGCCGCCCTTACGGCTGTCACCCTCGGTCGATGCGGCGAGCGCGTCGATGACGCCGCGGTCGTGACTGGGTTTGGCGTATCCGAGGCCCCGGTGCTCATGCACCCAGCTCTCCAGGAAATTCATGTAGCTGGACCCGTCACCCACGGCGTGGTTCATCGTGAGGCCCAGGATGGAGCCGCCGCCTTTCATATGGGTGAGCTTCACCGTGAAAAGCGGCGTATCGCGATCAACCACCCAGAACGGCATGGCGTGGCTGAGATGGCTCTCCAGCCCCTTTTTCGCCGTGTGGCGGGGTCCGTAGTCCGGCATCGGCCCGGATGCATGTGCCTCGACGAAGCGCACTCCGGAGTCGTCGCAGAGCACACTGAGGCCGCCGTCAGGATCCCTCTTCATGCGGCCGGAAAGGATCGGGAAGTTACGCAATGTCCGGCCGAGGGAGGCGCGGAGCGCCTCGCCGTCGAGCGTCTCCCGGTAGAAAAAGGCACGGGGGGTATACATCGGGCCGATGAGCATGTCGTAGACGCTCAGCCGTATGCGGTCACCGCTCGCCTCTCCGGCGCACACGGTGAACGATCGCTTGGCGCCGCTCTCGGTGGCGGATGCCGTCATACTCACACGCTCTTTCGTTGGGCCCAAACGCGCTGTCACGTCGACGCGTTGACCGTAACCCTCGAGGCGTTGACCGTAACCCGCGGGGCGCGAGCGGCCGCATGAAGTGGAGCCGAGTTTAGGGAATTCCCCAACGCGTCCGGCGGACCACGCGGCGGAGGCTCCGCCCCTGGCCCCCGGGAGCGATGGGCCGACCGCGGCCGCCGTGAACACCTGCACCGGTGGGCTGGTCGCGGTCGGCGCGCCCGCGCAGGCCCGGGGTTGTCCGGCTGGGGTCCGGGGCGGAGCCCCACCACGTGGCGGAGCCGCATGCCGATGCTGCGGGAAGGGGAACCGCCCGCCGCAGGCGTCACGACCCCTCGGACAGGGCCTGGGCCGGGTGCCCCAGCAGCATCGTGGGGGAGCCCGCCGAGCGCGTCAGCACGATGGTGCAGGTGTTCCCGCCCTCGAGCCGCAGCTTCTTGCGGAGCTGCTCCGGCTCGACCGCCGAACCGCGCTTCTTGATGGTCGCGATGCCGACCTCCCGCTCCCGCAGCAGCGCCTTGAGCTTCTTCAGGTTGAACGGCAGCACATCCGTGATCTCGTACGCGGTGGCGAACGGCGTCGGGCGCAGCTCGTCCGTCGTGATGTAGGCGATCGTCGGGTCGATCAGCCGGCCGCCGACGCGGGCCGCCACATCGGCCACGAGATGCGAGCGGATGACGGCGCCGTCCGGTTCGTAGAGCCAGCGGCCGACCGGGCCGGGCTCGGGGTCGGGGAGGAGCGGGGTGCCGATGAGGGAGTGGCCGGTGGGCAGCAGCGTGGCGCGGCGCAGCCCGGGGCGGGCGGTGCCGAACCACAGGACGGCCTCCTTCACATGGCCGTGGTCCGAGATCCACTCGGCCTCCGCGTCCTCGGGGACCGCCTCGTGCGGCACGCCGGGGGCGATCTTGAGGGCGGCGCGCGGAGTGGTGCGGGCGGCCTCGATGGCCCAGGAGAGGGGCGGGGAGTAGGCCTCGGGGTCGAAGACGCGGCCCCGGCCGCCGCGCCGGGCCGGGTCGACGAAGACCGCGTCGAAGTCCCGGGTGCCGACGTCGGTGACATCGGCGCAGCGGACTTCGATGAGGTCGGCCAGGCCGAGCGCCTCGGCGTTGGCGCGGGTGACGGCGCAGGTCAGCGGGTCGCGATCGACGGCGAGGACGGAGATCCCGGCGCGGGCGATCGCGATCGCGTCGCCGCCGATGCCGCAGCACAGGTCGGCCATGCGGCGGACGCCGAACTCCGCGAAACGGGAGGCGCGGTACGCGGCCACGGAGGTGCGGGTGGACTGCTCGACGCCGTTCGGCGTGAAGTACATGCGGTGCGCGTCCTCGGGGCCGAATTTGGCCACTGCCCGCTGCCGCAGCGCGGCCTGGGTCAGGGCCGCCGAGACCAGCGCCGGGGGATGGTCGCGGCGCAGCCGCGTCGCGGTGGCGAGCTCCTTCGCCGGGTCGTAGTCGCGGAGCGCGGTGAGCAGCGCCTGCCCCTCGTCGCCGAGCAGTGAATCGAAGGCGTCAACGTCCACATGGCCCATTCTCCCCGCTCCCGCGAGCGCATTCGCCCCCGCCCGGCGCGCATATGCGAGCCCTCGGCCCGAAGATCACTTATGTGATGATGATCAAGACTGGATTTCCTCGCTGTCTGGTTCTCGTCGGCGCGGCGGCCGTGCTCACGGCCTGCGGATCCCTCGCCGCCGCCCCCGAGCCGCACACCGGCTCCCGCCATGGCGCTCCCATGCCACCGGCCTCCCTCGCCCCGCGGCTGGACGACCCGCCCTCGGCGTCGTCGCGGCCGCCGTACGGACGGAAGCCGGAGCAGCGGCCACCGGCGTCGTCCGGGCCGGGGCACGAGGGGCACGAGGGGGGTGAGGGAGGCGAGGGATACGAGGGGCACGACGGAGGGGCCGGGGGCGGCCGGGTCCCGGACACGCCGCCCTCCGGTGACCCCTCGGCGTCCGGCCCGGCCCCCGGGCCGCCCGGCTCGGCCCCGGCGGGCGCGTCCGACGCCTACCGCCGCTGGGGGCTGGACCGGCCGCTGGCGCGGCCTCCCGCCCCGCCCGACGTCAAGCCCGCGCTCGGGCGGTCGGGACCGCAGCAGTGGGGGCTGCCGCCGACCGTGCGGCGGGTGCCGACCGACCAGCGGGTGGTCTTCGTGACGATCGACGACGGGATCGAGAAGGACCCGCGCTTCGTGGAGCAGGCCCGCGAGCTCGGGCTGCCGTTCACCGGGTTCCTGACCGACAACGTGATCGGGACCCACTACGACTACTTCGACCGGCTGCGCCGGCTCGGCAACCCCATGGAGAACCACACCCTCACCCACCCCAGCCTGGCCGGTATGGCCTACGACGACCAGGTGCGGGAGATCTGCGGCCAGCGCGACAACCTGTGGCACCGCTTCGGTCAACAGCCGAGGCTCTTCCGTCCCCCTTTCGGGGAGTACGACGACACGACCCTGCGCGCGGCGGCCTTCTGCGGGGTGCGGACGGTGGTGCTGTGGCGCGCCGAGATGGAGACCCACGGTCTGGCCTACCGCTCCGGCGGCCATCTGCTGCCGGGGGACATCGTGCTCGCGCACTTCCGGGGGCCGGAGCAGCTCGAGGGCCAGTCGATGACCGAGTGGATCACGGGGCTGGTGCGGGCGATCCAGGCCCAGGGCTTCACGATCGGGCGGCTGGAGGACTACGTATGACGGCTCTCCTGGCGGCTCGCCCGAGGGCTCTCCGCGGAACGGCCACGGAGTGCCGCCCGGAGTGCCGCCCCGAGTGCCGCCCGGAGGCCGCCACCACGTCGCTTGGCACTCTAGTTGACTGAGTGCTAACCGCGTCATAATGTCGAGGCTGGCACTCGGGACCGATGAGTGCCAGGAATACAGCGACGGGCAGGTCCGGCACCCGCGACGACGGATCCACCTGGTCGCCACCTCAGACAGTTGACCCCGTGAGATCTCCGAAGGGGGAGGTCGGATCGTGACGACCACCAGCTCCAAGGTTGCCATCAAGCCGCTCGAGGACCGCATTGTGGTCCAGCCGCTCGACGCCGAGCAGACCACGGCTTCAGGCCTGGTCATTCCGGACACCGCCAAGGAAAAGCCCCAGGAGGGCGTCGTCCTGGCTGTGGGCCCGGGCCGTTTCGAGGACGGCAAGCGCCTTCCGCTCGACGTCTCCGTCGGTGACGTCGTGCTCTACAGCAAGTACGGCGGCACCGAGGTGAAGTACAGCGGCGAGGAGTACCTCGTCCTCTCGGCTCGCGACGTTCTCGCGATCGTCGAGAAGTAATCACCGAAGTTTTGCCTATGAGCCGTGCCCCGGTGCCCGTGTCATCTGAAACCGGGGTCGGGGCACGGCTTGTTTGAGAGGACATACGCAACTCATGGCGAAGATCCTGAAGTTCGACGAGGACGCCCGTCGCGCCCTCGAGCGCGGCGTCAACAAGCTCGCGGACACCGTCAAGGTGACCATCGGCCCCCGTGGCCGCAATGTCGTCATCGACAAGAAGTTCGGTGCCCCCACCATCACCAACGACGGTGTCACGATCGCCCGAGAGGTCGAGGTCGAGGACCCGTACGAGAACCTTGGCGCGCAGCTCGTCAAGGAGGTGGCGACCAAGACCAACGACATCGCGGGTGACGGCACCACCACCGCCACCGTGCTGGCCCAGGCGCTGGTCCGCGAGGGCCTGAAGAACGTGGCCGCCGGTGCCTCCCCGGCCGCCCTGAAGAAGGGCATCGACGCGGCGGTCAAGGCCGTCTCGGACGACCTGCTGGCCACCGCCCGCCCGATCGACGAGAAGTCCGACATCGCCGCCGTGGCCGGGCTGTCCGCGCAGGACAAGCAGGTCGGCGAGCTGATCGCCGAGGCGATGGACAAGGTCGGCAAGGACGGTGTCATCACCGTCGAGGAGTCCAACACCTTCGGCCTGGAGCTCGACTTCACCGAGGGCATGGCCTTCGACAAGGGCTACCTCTCGCCGTACATGGTCACCGACCAGGAGCGGATGGAGGCCGTCCTCGACGACCCGTACATCCTGATCCACCAGGGCAAGATCTCCTCCATCCAGGACCTGCTGCCGCTCCTGGAGAAGATCATCCAGGCCAACGCCAGCAAGCCGCTGCTGATCATCGCCGAGGACGTGGAGGGCGAGGCCCTCTCCACCCTCGTCGTCAACAAGATCCGCGGCACCTTCAACGCCGTCGCGGTGAAGGCCCCCGGCTTCGGCGACCGCCGTAAGGCCATGCTCGGCGACATCGCCACCCTTACCGGCGGCACCGTCATCGCCGAGGAGGTCGGCCTCAAGCTCGACCAGGTCGGTCTGGACGTGCTGGGCACCGCCCGCCGCGTGACCGTCACCAAGGACGACACCACGATCGTCGACGGTGGCGGCAAGAGCGACGAGGTCACCGGCCGCGTCAACCAGATCAAGGCCGAGATCGAGTCCACGGACTCCGACTGGGACCGCGAGAAGCTCCAGGAGCGGCTCGCCAAGCTGGCCGGCGGCGTGTGCGTGATCCGTGTGGGCGCGGCCACCGAGGTCGAGCTCAAGGAGAAGAAGCACCGCCTTGAGGACGCCATCTCCGCGACCCGCGCCGCGGTCGAGGAGGGCATCGTCTCCGGTGGTGGCTCCGCGCTGGTCCACGCCGCGAAGGTGCTGGAGAACGGCCTGGGCCTGCAGGGCGACGAGGCCACCGGTGTCGCCGTGGTCCGCCGCGCCGCGGTCGAGCCGCTGCGCTGGATCGCCGAGAACGCCGGTCTCGAGGGCTACGTGATCACCTCGAAGGTCGCCGAGCTCGAGAAGGGCCACGGCTACAACGCGGCCACCGAGGAGTACGGCGACCTGGTGAAGGCCGGCGTCATCGACCCGGTCAAGGTCACCCGCTCCGCGCTGGAGAACGCGGCGTCGATCGCCTCGCTGCTGCTCACCACCGAGACCCTGGTGGTCGAGAAGCCGGCCGAGGAAGAGGCCGAGGCCGGGGGCCACGGCCACGGTCACGCGCACTGACGCTCCGGCGTTCTGCCACAAGCAGCGCGAAGGCGCGGCCGCCCGGCGGGCGGCCGCGCCTTCGTGTGTTCCGGTTCCGGTTCCGCCGGACGGCTACCCCTTCGCCGGGGGGCGGCCGACCTTGGAGGAGAGGGAGGAGAGGGCCGAGCGCGGGGCCAGCTTCGCCAGGCTCGACATCGCCTTGTAGCGCGGGTCCGGGATGGACAGCGACTTGCCCCGGGCGAAATCCTTCAGCGCCACCGTGACCAGCCGGTCCGGGTCCAGCCACATCCAGCTCGGCACGCTGGTGTCCTTGATCCCCGCCCGCGCGTGGAACTCCGTACGGACGAACCCCGGGCACAGCGCCATCAGCCGCACCCCCGAGCTGGCCAGGTCCTTCGCCGCGCCCTGCGTGAACTGCACGACCCACGCCTTGCTCGCCCCGTACGTCCCGCGCGGGAAGAAGGCCGCGACCGACGCCACATTGATCACCCCGCCGCGCCCCCGGTCGCGCATCGTCCCGGCCCCCGCGCTGGTCAGCCGCAGCACCGCCTCGCAGTGCAGCTTCAGCATCCGCAGCTCATCGGCGATCGGCACCTCCAGATAGCGGGCGCGGTTGCCGAAACCGGCGTTGTTGACGAGCAGATCGACCGGGTGGGTACGGTCCTTCAGCCGGGCCTCGACCGCAGCGATCCCGTCATCCTCGGAGAGGTCCGCCACCAGCACGTCCGCCTCCACGCCGTGCCGGTCGTGCAGATCGGCGGCCTGCTCCCGCAGCCGCTTCTCGTCGCGTGCGACGAGCACCAGATTGTGCCCGTCGGCGGCGAGCCGGCCCGCGAAGGCGGCGCCGATGCCCGCGGTGGTTCCGGTAATCAATGCAGTCGTCATACGCGCACGTTATCGGCCATGACAGGTCCCGGCGGACCGCCGAGCGGCACCGCGAGCGATCTGCGCCGGAATGAGAGCTTCCGCCCGCCGGCTTCCGTCAGATCGCCTTTGCGGACCGGTACTTCAGGGCGGCCTTCCGCGCCTCCGGATGCAGCGCGTCACCGGCCGCCAGCACCCTCGGCAGCAGCTCCCGCTCCGTGGTCTCGGCGCGGAAGAGGAACGCGACCGTCACCTCGTGGTCGGGCCGGTGCACGATCTCGACGGAGTCGCCCGAGCGGATCTCGCCGGGCTCGAGCACCCGCAGATACGCACCCGGCACGGCGGCCCGGGTGAACCGCTTGAGCCACCCCCGCTCGCCCAGCCACCCGGCGAACGTACGGCACGGGATCCGCGGTGAGGTCACCTCCAGCAGCAGCTCGCTCCCCACCCGCCAGCGCTCGCCGACGAGGGCGCCGCTGACGTCGATACCGCTGGTGGTGAGGTTCTCGCCGAAGGCGCCGTTGGCCAGCTCGCGGCCCAGCTCCCGCTCCCAGACGTCGAGGTCCTCCCGGGCGTAGGCGTAGACGGCCTGGTCGTCGCCGCCGTGGTGGCGGAGGTCGCAGACCGAGTCACCGGCCAGACCGCTTCCGGCCCGGCCCTTCGGCCCGGGGGCCGCGACCGCCACCGGATGGTCGACGGGCCGCTTGTCGATACCGGTGCCGCCGGGACAGTCGGTGTGGGCGCTCGGCATCGCACGGCCGACGTTCACGGTGAGGACGGCTGGGGGGCGTGGAGTGTGCTCCATGACCGCACCGTAGAACAGCGAGGTGAAAGCGTCGACGTAATATCCCGGCCCGTACCCAAGGGCCCCTTATGCTCAAGACATGATCGAGGCCCGCCATCTCAGGGTGCTGCGCGCGGTGGCCGCCACCGGCTCCTTCTCCGCCGCCGCCCGTGAGCTCGGCTGCACCCAGCCCGCCGTCAGCCAGCAGATGAAGGCCCTGGAGGGCGCCGCGGGCACCCCGCTGCTGATCCGCAGCGGGCGCGAGATGCGGCTGACCGAGGCGGGCCGGGCGCTGGTGCGGCACGCCGGCGGGATCCTGGCCGGGCTGACCGCCGCCGAGGAGGAGGTCGCGGCGATCGCCGGGCTGCGCTCGGGCCGGGTGCGGCTGGTGTCCTTCCCCAGCGGCAGCTCGACCCTGGTGCCCATGGCGCTCGCCGAGATGCGTGCGGCGCACCCCGGGACGCGGGTCTCGCTCGTGGAGGCCGAACCTCCGGGCTCGGTGGAGATGCTGCGCTCGGGCGACTGCGAGATCGCGCTGGCCTTCCGGTATCCGCAGGTGAGCGCGGAGGTGGAGGCGGCTTCGGGAGGCGGCGGCGAATGGGACGACCTGGTGCTGCGGCCACTGCTGAGCGATCGGCTGGTGGGCGTGGTGCCGGAGGGGCACAAGCTGGCGGGCGCCGGGGCGGTGGGGATCGCCGAGCTGGCCGGTGAGCCGTGGA
The DNA here is from genome assembly GCF_016741935.1 of Streptomyces endocoffeicus. GTDB lineage: Bacteria > Actinomycetota > Actinomycetes > Streptomycetales > Streptomycetaceae > Streptomyces > Streptomyces endocoffeicus. Next base: position 212,550 of record NZ_JAERRG010000005.1, read on the forward strand.
TCGCGGGCTGCCCGCGCTGCCGGGGGCATCTGGTGGAGGTGTGCGAGTCCGAGGGCTTCACCCCGCGCATCGACTTCGCGACGGACGACTATCCGACGGTCGTCGGCCTGGTCGGGGCCGGGCTGGGGGTCGCGGTGCTGCCCGAGCTGGCGCTGGAGTCGGTGCGGACCAAGGGCGCCACGACGCTGGAGGTGGAACCGGCGGTGCGGCGGGAAGTGGTGGCGCTGACCCTGCCCGACCTCGCCCGTGTCCCGGCGGTGGCGGCGACGCTGGACCGGCTGGAGCGGGCCGCCCGCAGATGAGCGGCGCGCGCACCACCCCGCGGGCCGTCCGCGCAGGCGCCGGGTGGCGATAGAAGGGCGGCGGCAGAAGGACGGCGACAGAAGGAACGTTTCTTCAGTTGGCCGGGGTCAGACCGGGATCAGGATCCCGGGGCGCCCGTACTGGCGACCGCGCGATGCCGCGCCCGCCCCATGAGCTCCTCGCGCTCGTCCTCGGTCAGCCCGCCCCACACTCCGTAGGGCTCGCGTACGGCAAGGGCGTGGGCCGCGCACTGCGCCCGTACCGGGCAGCGCATGCACACCTCTTTCGCCGACATCTCGCGTGCGCTCCGGGCAGCGCCGCGCTCCCCCTCCGGGTGGAAGAAGAGCGAGCTGTCGACCCCGCGACACGCGGCCAGGAGCTGCCAGTCCCAGAGATCGGCATTCGGGCCGGGAAGACGGGAGAAATCTGCCATTGCCTTATCTCCTCGAAGCGATCGGCTGCGGACGCTGTGTCCTGGGTCGTACACCTACGGTGTAAGTAGATGTAAATATGACTCATTGCGAATCTAGCCACACAGACCGCCAAATTGGAAGCAAGGTCGCCAAATGCCACCGAAGGGACTGCCTCGGGGGCTGCCCTATGGGGGAGGCGCGAAGGACGCGACCGGCGCGACGAAGCTGCTCCGTGTCCGAGCCCTCACGTAGAGTGTCGAAGGTGGCCGCCGAACCCCGTAACTCTTTCGGGTGACCGTCGTTGAGAGTGCGGAGGCGGTTGATGGGTAAAGCTCTCGGACAGATATCCGGGGCTGTCAATCGCTCAGGTGACGATATGTACCAGCCTGGAGGCTCAAGGTGACGCGCATCAGCTGCGGAGGACGGCCATGACATCCGTCCTCGTCTGCGACGACTCCCCGCTTGCCCGAGAGGCGCTGCGCCGCGCGGTGGCGACCGTGCCCGGCGTCGAGCGTGTGACGACGGCGGCCAACGGCGAGGAAGTCCTCCGCCGCTGGGGTGCCGACCGCTCGGATCTGATTCTGATGGACGTACGGATGCCCGGTCTCGGCGGGGTCGAGACCGTGCGGCGGCTGCTCTCCGCCGACCCCGGCGCCCGGATCATCATGCTCACGGTCGCCGAGGACCTGGACGGAGTGGCGCTGGCCGTGGCCGCCGGTGCCCGTGGCTATCTGCACAAGGACGCCTCGCGCGCCGAGCTGCGCGCCACCGTGACCCAGGCGCTCGCCGACCCCACCTGGCGGCTGGCCCCGCGCCGGCTGCGTTCGGCCGAGATGGGCGCCGCGCCCACGCTCACCGCGCGTGAGATCCAGGTGCTCGAGGGCATGAGCCACGGCCGGTCCAACGCGGAGATCGGCCGCGAGCTGTTCCTGTCCGAGGACACGGTCAAGACGCACGCACGCCGGTTGTTCAAGAAGCTCGGCGCGTCCGACCGGGCGCATGCGGTGGCCCTCGGGTTCCGCTGGGGTCTGGTCCGCTGATCCGGCCACGACCGTTCTGACGTGCTGCGCAGCGGGGGCGCGACGGTCCCCGCCCGCCGGGTGGCGGGCGGGGCGAAAGCGTGCGCGGCGAGCGCTGTGGTGGTGGCCTGTATCAGTTCCCCGCGCTATGCCGCATCCTTGAAGGTGTGGAGTTCCTCGGGGACGAGTCGGTCGGGCGTGAGGGGAGAGCGCAGGACATGACGACAGCCGGCGCACCTGCTCATAACGCTTCAGCGCACAACTACGGACGCGATGCCACGGACCCCCCGGGCCCGAGGCACCATGGATGGATGCCGCGCGACGACGAAAGCCCAGGGGCCCCCAAGGGAGCTCCCGGGAGTACGGGGGCGATCGGCGCCCTCGTCGGGCGCGCAACCGAGGGGGACGAGCAGGCCACCCACGATCTGCTGGCCCTGGTCCACCCGCTGGCCCTGCGCTACTGCCGTACGAGACTGTCCCGACTGCCGGGTGATGCCCGCCACTTCGTGGACGACCTGGCGCAGGAGGTCTGTCTCGCGGTGCTGTGCGCGCTGCCGCGCTACCGCGACACCGGAAAGCCCTTCGAGGCGTTCGTCGTGGCCATCGCCTCCCACAAGGTCGCCGATCTGCAGCGGGCCGCCATGCGCCACCCGGGCTCCACGGCCGTCCCCTCGGACGAGATGCCGGAGCAGCCGGACAATTCGCTGGGGCCCGAGGAGCGGGCGCTGCTCAGCAGCGACGCGGAGTGGGCCAAGAAGCTGCTGGCCAACCTTCCGGAGAACCAGCGCGAGCTGGTGCTGCTGCGGGTCGCGGTCGGGCTGACTGCGGAGGAGACCGGGCAGATGCTCGGGATGTCCCCCGGCGCGGTGCGGGTCGCCCAGCACCGGGCGCTGAGCAGGCTGCGCGCGCTCGCCGAGCAGTGAGCCGGGGGCCCACCGGAGTTTGCAGTGAGCCCGGGGCCCACCGGAGTTCCGGTCGGCTCGTTACCTTGTTGTGCCTTCCGCATTTAGCAGCTCGCTGAGAAGTTATCCACAGGGCGGAATGAGGCACTCGGGGAGCCCGTTAGCATGGGAGTCCGCGCTGGGGCAAGACCATTGGAAGGGTGTCATGACTGACAACGTCGACGGAGTGCCTGAGAAGTTCGCCATGCTCGGGCTGACGTACGACGACGTGCTGCTGCTGCCGGGCGCCTCCGAGGTGCTGCCGAACGCGGTCGACACCTCGTCCAGGGTCTCCCGGAACGTCCGGGTGAATGTGCCGCTGCTGTCCGCCGCCATGGACAAGGTCACCGAGTCCCGGATGGCCATCGCCATGGCCCGGCAGGGCGGCGTGGGCGTGCTGCACCGCAATCTGTCCATCGAGGACCAGGCCAACCAGGTCGACCTGGTCAAGCGGTCGGAGTCCGGCATGGTCACCGACCCGATCACGGTCCGGCCGGACGCCACGCTGCACGAGGCGGACGCGCTGTGCGCGAAGTTCCGCATCAGCGGTGTGCCGGTCACGGACGCCGTGGGCAAGCTGCTCGGCATCGTCACCAACCGTGACATGGCCTTCGAGGTCGACCGGGGCCGTCAGGTCCGCGAGGTCATGACCCCGATGCCGCTGGTCACCGGCAAGGTGGGGATCTCCGGCGAGGACGCGATGCAGCTGCTGCGCCGCCACAAGATCGAGAAGCTGCCGCTGGTCGATGACGCGGGCGTGCTCAAGGGCCTGATCACGGTCAAGGACTTCGTGAAGGCCGAGAAGTACCCCCACGCGGCGAAGGACGCGGGCGGCCGGCTGGTCGTCGGTGCCGCCGTCGGCGTCGGCGACGAGTCGTACGAGCGGGCGCAGGCGCTGGTCGAGGCCGGGGCCGACTTCCTGGTCGTGGACAGCGCGCACGGCCACAGCCGGGGCATCCTCGACATGATCGCCAAGATCAAGTCCAATATCGCGGTCGATGTGGTGGGCGGAAATGTCGCCACCAAGGACGGTGCCCAGGCGCTGATCGACGCGGGGGTGGACGGGGTCAAGGTCGGCGTCGGCCCGGGCTCGATCTGCACCACGCGCGTGGTCGCGGGCATCGGCGTGCCGCAGGTGACGGCGATCTACGAGGCCGCCCGCGCCTGCCACGCGGCCGGGGTGCCGCTGATCGGCGACGGCGGTCTGCAGTTCTCGGGCGACATCGCCAAGGCGATCGCGGCCGGTGCGGACACCGTGATGCTGGGCAGCCTGCTGGCCGGCTGCGAGGAGTCGCCGGGCGAGATGGTCTTCATCAACGGCAAGCAGTTCAAGTCCTACCGGGGCATGGGCTCCCTGGCCGCGATGCAGACGCGTGGCCAGGCCCGCTCGTACTCCAAGGACCGCTACTTCCAGGACAACGTCCTGTCCGAGGACAAGCTGGTCCCCGAGGGCATCGAGGGCCAGGTGCCCTACCGCGGCCCGCTGGCCTCGGTCGCGCACCAGCTGGTGGGCGGTCTGCGGGCGTCGATGGGCTATGTCGGCTCGGCCAATGTGGCGGAGCTGAAGGAGAAGGGCCGCTTTGTGCGGATCACCGCGGCGGGCCTCAAGGAGAGCCACCCGCATGACATCCAGATGACCACCGAGGCGCCGAACTACTCCGGCCGTTGATCCGCGCCGTCCGCTGATCCGCGCTGCCCGCGCCGTCTGTGTCCGCGCCGTTCACCCGGGCGACCTTGCGACGGTGCGGGCAGGGATACTGGGACGGCTGTTCGTGAACAGGGAAAGGCACCCACGTGACTGAGATCGAGATCGGGCGCGGCAAGCGCGGCCGCAGGGCGTACGCGTTCGACGACATCGCCGTTGTGCCGAGTCGTCGCACCCGGGACCCGAAGGAGGTCTCGATCGCCTGGCAGATCGACGCCTACCGCTTCGAGCTGCCGTTCCTGGCCGCGCCGATGGACTCGGTGGTCTCGCCCCGCACCGCGATCCGCATCGGTGAGCTCGGCGGCCTCGGGGTGCTCAACCTCGAGGGGCTCTGGACCCGTTACGAGGACCCGGAGCCGCTGCTGGCGGAGATCGCCGAGCTGGACGAGCGCACCGCGACCACCCGGATGCAGGAGATCTACGCCGAGCCGATCAAGGAGGAGCTGATCGGCCAGCGCCTGAAGGAGGTGCGGGACGCGGGCGTGGTGACCGCCGCCGCCCTGTCCCCGCAGCGCACGGCGCAGTTCTCCAAGGCCGTGGTGGACGCGGGGGTCGACATCTTCGTGATCCGCGGGACCACGGTCTCCGCCGAGCATGTCTCCGGTGCCGCCGAGCCGCTCAACCTCAAGCAGTTCATCTATGAGCTGGACGTCCCGGTGATCGTGGGCGGCTGCGCCACCTACACGGCCGCGCTGCACCTGATGCGCACCGGCGCGGCCGGTGTGCTGGTGGGCTTCGGCGGCGGCGCCGCGCACACCACCCGCAATGTGCTGGGCATCCAGGTGCCGATGGCCACGGCGGTCGCCGATGTCGCCGCCGCCCGCCGGGACTACATGGACGAGTCCGGCGGCCGCTATGTGCATGTGATCGCCGACGGCGGCGTCGGCTGGAGCGGCGATCTGCCGAAGGCTGTCGCCTGCGGCGCGGACGCGGTGATGATGGGCTCCCCGCTGGCCCGCGCCACGGACGCACCGGGCCGCGGTCACCACTGGGGCATGGAGGCCGTGCACGACGAGGTGCCGCGCGGCAAGCGGATGAACCTGGGCACGGTGGGCTCCACCGAGGAGATCCTCCTCGGCCCCTCGCACACCACCGACGGCTCGATGAACTTCTTCGGCGCGCTGCGCCGCGCGATGGCCACGACCGGCTACTCGGAGCTCAAGGAGTTCCAGCGGGTCGAGGTCACGGTCGCGCCGTCGGCCCGCGACAAGCGCTGAGCGTCCTTCACAAGCCGGTTCGGCAATCGGTTCGGCAACCGGTTCAGCGATTCAGCGAGGGGAAGGCCCCGACCGCGAGGCGGTCGGGGCCTTCCCCTCGCTGTGTTGCCTGTGGGCGTGTTGCCCGTGGGATCAGCGGTTGCTGATCCGGTAGGCGGTGCTGACCGCGGCGACCGGCGCGAGCGCCATGAAGATGTAGGTCAGCGCGTCGGAGTCTTCCTTCCACGACTTCCACAGGTCGCTGAAGTGGTCGAAGAAGATCTCGTTCGAGGAGAGCACCTGGCTGCTGGCGCCGCCGCCGATCTTGTCGGCGTAGTTGCTCATCACATCGTGCAGGATCATGGCGTAGCCGTAGAGCTCGCCGAGGAACACCGCGGCCAGGGCCAGCACCGCCCCGACCACCCACAGCCCCGTGTTGCGGCCGCCCAGCTTGGCGACCGCCAGACCGATGAGCGCGCCGACGACCACACCGGCGTACGCGAACTGCGTGACCTCCGGCGGGGTCTTGTCCGTGTCCGCCATCGCGCTCAGCAGGAACGCGTAGAGGAACGCGCCGACGACCGTGGCCACGAGGGCCGCGCCCACCGCCAGCAGCGGGTTGCCCGGACGCCCGGCCGGCGGCGCGGGCGGCGGGAAGCCGCCGCCGTACTGCGGCTGAGGCTGCTGGGGCTGCTGCGGCTGGCCCTGCGGGTAGCCGTAGCCGGGCTGCTGCGCGGAGCCGTACCCACCGGCCTGCTGGGGCGGGGCGGGCTGCTGCGGATAGCCGCCCGGCTGCTGCGGATACCCGCCTGGCTGCTGTGGCTGCTGCCAGTTCTGGCTCATGGAATTCCCCCGGGGATGTGAAGGTGTTGAGACCGCGTTCCGGGGACAGCTCGGCTGATGAGCGGCTGCGGGCTGGGAACGCGGAAGGAAACTTTCGAGCCATAAAAGTAACAGGCATGCATGACAATCAGACAAGTCGTGTCTGACGTCCGTGACATGGCTGGGACCGGACGGAGACACGCTGGCCCGGCATATGCGGATTCGTCGCCGCTATTCGGTGACCCGCTTCGCGACGAGGTAACTCTCCGCCCCCGCCACGGCGTAGAAGGTGATGTCGTTGCGCCCCAGGATGTGATCGCGCCAGTAGTCCGCCACCAGCCCGAAGTGCTTGATCAGGGTGTCCGCGGTGGGCCAGGAGCTCTCGTCCCCCATCAGCACCGCGGCGCCGATCAGTTGCGCCAGCGAAACGCTGACCACGGCCAGCGGTATCCCGACGAGCGCCAGCAGCGGCGCCCGGCCGCCCAGCTTGCCCAGCGCGGCGCCGGTCAACAGCCCGATGCACAGCGCCCAGTAGCCGACCTCCTGGCCACGGTGGCCGATTTTGCCCTGGATGAAGCCGAAAATCAGGGCTCCGAGCAGGGCCGCCGCGATGCCCGCCGCGAGGCCACGGGTCGGTCGTGGGGCCTGAGCTGCGGAGGAAGCGGACGCGATCATGACCGCAAGGTAGCAGTGGCATGGCCGCACGGTGGTGCGAATGACATCAGTGCCGGGACAGAATCCGGCATAAGCAATAATGTCAACTTATGGCGCAGAACAAGTCGTTCAATGGGCGGGACATGGGTATCGACCTCGGCACCGCCAACACACTGGTGTACGTACGGGGCAGGGGCATCGTGCTCAATGAGCCGTCGGTTGTGGCCGTGAACACAGTCGACGGCAGTGTGCTGTCGGTGGGTTCGGCGGCCAAGGAGACCATGGGGCGGACACCGACGAACATCGTCGCCGTGCGGCCGCTGCGCGATGGCGTGATCGCCGATTTCGAGATCGCCGAGCGCATGCTGCGGTACTTCATCAAGAAGGTCATGGGCAGCCGCCGGCTGGCCCGCCCCCGTGTGGTGGTCTGTGTGCCCTCCGGGATCACCGGCGTCGAGCGGCGCGCGGTGATGGAGGCCGCCACCCAGGCCGGGGCGCGTCAGGTGCATCTGGTCGAGGAGCCCATCGCGGCGGCGATCGGCGCGGGGCTGCCGGTGAGCGAGCCGACCGGCTGCATGGTCGTCGACATCGGCGGCGGTACGACGGAGGTCGCCGTGGTCTCGCTCGGCGGCATCGTCACCGCGCGGTCGGTGCGCACCGCGGGCGATGCGATGGATGTCGCGATCACCTCCTATGTGAAGAAGCAGTACGCGCTGGCGATCGGTGAGCGGTCCGCCGAGGAGATCAAGGTCTCCATCGGCTCCGCCTCGCCCACCGGGCCGCTGTCCGTACCGCGGGTCTCGGAGTCCGTCCGGCGGCCCGAGCGGAATGTCGAGGTGTTCATCCCGGGCCAGAGCGAGGACAACGAGGACACCCAGGCGCTGCTGCCGCCGGACCGCTGCACCATCCGCGGCCGGGACCAGGCGACCGGGCTGCCCAGGGTGCTCGAACTGACCTCGGACGAGGTGCGGCACGCCCTCGCCGAGCCGGTGGACAGCATCGTCGCGGCCGTACGGGCCACGCTCGACGAGACCCCGCCGGAGCTGGCGGGCGACATCATGGACCGCGGCATCGTGCTGACCGGCGGCGGGGCCCTGCTGCGCGGCCTGGACGTACGGCTGGGGCGCGAGCTGAACATCCCGGTGCTGGTGGCCGACGACCCGCTGGACTGCGTGGCCATCGGCACCGGCCGCTGCGTGGAGGACTTCGCGTCCCTGCGCACCGCGATGGACGCACGACCTCGTCGGCCGGACGCCGTGCGGGTGTGACGCCTGAGCGTTCCGCTGGGAATGCCCTGACCTGCCGTCGATCGTCTTGCGGCGCCGTCGTGGCCGGTCGCGCCCACGAGACGCCTCGGGGTGGCCCGGCGGTGCTCCCCGGGGCGGCGGCCCTGAGCGTGCGGCATCGTCCCCGGCGTGGTGGGCTGGTGACACCGCGTCGGTCCCGTGCGGCGCGGGCGGACGACAGGCGCGGGCGTCGAGGTGGTGGTCGTGGGGCGCGGCAGGACGTACCGGCGGGCGGTCGTCACGACCGCCACCACGATCCTGGTCGCGATCACTTCCGTGCTGCCGACGCCCGCCGGGGCGGCGGCGATGGTCCTGGCGGACGGCGGCGGGCGTCATGGCGCGGCCATGGCGGCGGCGCAGGGCCGCGTGCCTTACGGGGGCGCTACGGTGCAGGGCCGCGGGGCTCGCGGCGGTACGACGGCGGACGGCCGAGAGGCTCACCGCCCCGCTCCGGCGGACGGCCGAGAGACTCGCGGCGGTACACCCGGGGGCCGTGGGCCTTACGGCGGTGCTGTTCCGGCGAACGGCCGCGGGGCTCAGGGCGTCACGACGGCGCAGGGCCGCGTGGCTCACAGCGCCGCCCCGGCGGACGGCCGTAGGGCTCATGGGGCCACGCCGCAGGGCCGTGGGGCTCAGGGCGTCACGACGGCGCAGGGCCGCGGGGCTCACAGCGCCGCCCCGGCGGATGGCCGTGGGGCTCATGGTGGTGCCACGGCGGACGGCCGAGAGGCTCGCGTCGCCGCGCCGCACGGCCGTGGGCCTGGCGGCGGCCGCGCGGCCCACGCGCGCTCCCGCCGGTACCCCGTGTCCGTCGAGTTGGCCTCCCTCACCCCTGCCGTGATTCGTCAGGGTGGCGAGCTGAGGATCAGTGGGCGGGTGACCAATACCTCCGGGCGGCGGGTCGGGGTCGCGCGGGTCGGGGTGCGGATCGGGGCCTCGGGGGCGATCGACACCCGGGGCGGGCTCGCCACCGTGGCCCGTCGTACGCCCCTGACCCGGGCCGACGGCCCCGAGGTGGCCGACCGCACGGCCCGTCTCGCCTCGTTGCCGACCGGCGCCGAGCGCGGCTTCCGGCTCACCGTGCCCGTCCCCGACCTGGAGCTGGACGGTGCCGGGGCGTACGCGCTCACCGTGCATGTCGTCCGCGCGGACGGCGCCGGTGCCGGGACCGTGCTCGGGCTGACCCGCACCCATCTGTCCGCGTATCCCGACGCCACCCGGCTGGAGCCGCTGCGCACCACCGTGCTGTGGCCGGTGCTGGACACCCCGCGGATGGAGGCGCTGGCCCTGCGGACCCAGGACAGCGTGTTGCCGGTCTTCCGGGACGATCAGCTGACCGCCGCCTTCGGGCCGGGCGGGCGGCTGCGGCGGCTGGTGGAGATGGGCAGGGGGCAGCCGGTCACCTGGGTGCTCGATCCGGATCTGATCGTCCAGGCGCGGGCCATGGTCGCCGGGTACCGGGTGGCCCGTACGCCCGGTGACACCGATCCGCAGCGGGCCACCGAGGGGACGGGCGGCGAGGCGGCGGCCGGCTGGCTGGCCGCGCTCCGGGCGGCGGTCCGGGGCCGGGAGGTGATCGCGCTGCCGTACGCGGACCCGGATCTGGCCTCGCTCGCGCGCGGCGGCGGCGCCCCGCTCGCCGGGCTGCTGCGCCGGGCCTCGCGCACCGGCCGGAGCGTGGTGGACCGGGCGCTGGGCGTCCACGCCCGCGCCGGTGTGGGCTGGCCCGCGGGCGGTGAGCTGGACGACGGGATCGCCCGGTACGCCAAGGGGCTCGGCCTGGACACGGTGCTCGCCTCGGGCGCCGGGGTGGCCTCCGCCGGCGAGCTGGTCTCGGAAGGGGCCACCGACGACGGCGCCGTCTCGCTCGAGGGCGGCACGACCGCGCTGCGCTATGATGCGGCGATCGCGTCTCAGCTCTTCGCGAGCCACCCGGCCGCGGGCGCCTCCGGTGCGCCCGCCCGGCTGCTGCTGCGCCAGCGGCTGCTCGCCGAGACCCTTACGGCCGCGCGGGAGCTGCCGTACGCCCGCCGCGAGCTGGTCATGGTGCCGCCGCGCCGGATGCCGCTCGCGGTCGCCCGGGTGCTGCTCACGGTGGTGGCCGAGGGCCGTAAGGCGGGCTGGCTGGAGCCGGCCGGGTTCGCGGCCGCGCTGCGCAAGCCCACGGCGGGGCGGCTGCGCGGCTTCGACGGCTATCCGCTCGCGCGCCACGCCGCCGAGCTGCCGCCCTCCCGGCTCACGGCGGTGGTCCGGGACCGGCTGCGGATGCGGGCCCTGGCCAAGGTGCTGTCGGACGCGCGGGCCACCGCCGCGTCCGTACGGGCCGCGCTGGCCCGCTCCGTGGCGACCGCCTGGCGTGCCGACCCGGCGGGCGCGGCCTCGTACCAGCGTGGGGTGTCCCGCTATCTGACCGCCTCGATCGCGTCGGTGCGGCTGGTGCCGAAGTCCACGGTGGTGGTGACCGGGGGCTCGGCGACCATCCCGGTCACCGTCGACAACGGCCTTCAGCAGGACCTCACCGGGGTGGAGCTGCGGGTCCTCTCCAGCCGCCCCGAGCGGCTGACCGCCCGGGACCGCGCGCTGCCGGTCCAGGCGTCGCGGGCGGTGAGCCGTACGGTGCGGATCCGGGTGGAGGCGTACGCGAACGGCCCGGTGCGGCTGACCGCCCAGCTCTACACCACCACCGACGGCCGGCCCTGGGGCGCGCCGATGATGTTCACGGCGGATGTGCGGTCGGTGCCGTCGGGAGCGGTGATCTTCGTACTGGGCGGAACGGCGCTGATCGTGCTGGCGGTCGCGTTCCGGCTGCGGCGTACGCGGAGCCGGTGACGGCGGGGCCCGAGACGGGGCCGGTGACGGCGGGACCCGAAACGGGGCCGGTGACGGCGAGGCCCGAAACGGCACCGGTGACGGCTGGGCCCGAGACGGGCCAGGTGACGGCGGGGCCCGGAACGGGGCCCCGCGCCTCACAGCCGGTGCGCCGTCCCCGCCGGTCCCGCCCCCCGGGTGTCCAGCAGCAGCTGGGCCTTCACCGACAGCCCTTGCAGGTCGTAGGTGCGGTGCGGCTGCAGCAGGACGGTCAGGTCGGCGTCGGCCGCCGCCTCGTACACCGAGTCCGCGCGCTCCACCTCGCGCCCGAGCACCCGCCAGCGTGTGACGTACGGATCGTGGTAGCTGAGCCGGGCGCCCAGCTCGATCAGCCGGGAGGCGATCTCCCGCGCGGGCGAGCCCTCGGCGTCGGCGACATCGGCCTTGTAGCCGACGCCCAGCAGCAGTACGTGCGCACCGCGCGCCGACTTCCCGTACTCGTTCAGCAGGGCCGTGCAGCGGCGCGTGACATAGCCCGGCATCCGCCCGTTGACCTGCTGCGCGAGCTCCACCATGCGCAGCGGGATGCCGAGGCCGCGCTGCGGGTCGGCCATATGGCCGTGGTCGACCGGCACGCCGTGGCCGCCGACGCCGGGGCCGGGGCGGAAGGACTGGAAGCCGAACGGCTTGGTCTCGGCGCAGCGGACCACGTCCCACACATCGACGCCGAGGTCATGGCAGTACACCGCCATCTCGTTGACCAGGGCGATGTTGACGTACCGGTAATTGGTCTCCAGGACCTTGACCGTCTCGGCCTCGCGCGTGCCGCGGGCCCGCACGACCTTCTCGGTGAAGCGCCCGTAGAAGGCGGCGGCGGCCTCGGTGCAGGCGGGGGTGAGGCCGCCGATGACCTTGGGGGTGTTGGCGGGGCCGTGGGCGCGGTTGCCCGGGTCGTGGCGGCAGGGGGAGTAGGCGAGGTGGAAGTCGCGCCCGGCCCGCAGTCCGGATCCCTCCTCGAGAAGTGGACGGAGGAATTCCTCGGTGGTGCCGGGGTACACGGTCGATTCCAGCAGAACGGTGGTGTGCGGGCGCAGCCTCGCCGCGAGCGTACGGGCCGCCTCGCCGACCGCCGACAGATCCAGTCTGCGGTCGTCCCCGCGCGGGGTCGGGGCGCAGATCACAGCGGTGCGGACGCGGCCGAGCTCGGCGGGGTCGGCGGTGATCCGGAAGCCCTGGGAGGCCATCCGGCGCAGCTCGGCGGCGGAGAGCAGGCCCTCGCCCGAGCCGGCGGGCAGCCGTCCGGCCCGGAGGTCGTGGGCCGCGCGCGGATCGGGGTCGTAGCCGACGGTGCGGATGCCGGCGGCGGTGGCCGCCCGGGCGAGAGGAATACCGAGATGACCGAGTCCGATGACGGCGAGATCTGCGGGCATGACGTCGTGTCGTCCTTCCCGGGACGATGTCGGATGGCGCAAAGGCAGACTAAGCGGAAATATGACTCGTATTCAGTATTGGTGAGGGGTGTTGACACGGTGTCGCGTCGATGGTCGGAGCAGCGGCATGGCATGGAGGGGAGAAAGCCAGGAAAATCGGCAGGGCGGCGTGGCGTCGATCACAACGGGAGGCAGCGGTGAAAACACCGGCACTGGGACCGGCCGAGCGCGGCGAGGCGCTGGCCCGGATGGCGGACCGTGAGCTCGATGTGCTGGTCGTGGGCGGCGGAGTGGTCGGCGCGGGCACCGCGCTGGACGCCGCGACACGGGGCCTGGAGACCGGTCTGGTCGAGTCGCGGGACTGGGCCTCCGGCACCTCCAGCCGGTCCAGCAAGCTGATCCACGGCGGACTGCGCTATCTGGAGATGCTGGACTTCGCACTGGTGCGCGAGGCGCTGAAGGAGCGCGGGCTGCTGCTGGAGCGGATCGCACCGCACCTGGTCAAGCCCGTGCCGTTCCTGTATCCGCTGAAGCACCGGGGCTGGGAGCGGTTCTACGCGGGCTCGGGCGTCGCCCTCTACGACACCATGTCGATCTCCTCCGGGCACGGCCGCGGACTGCCCGCCCACCGCCATCTGAGCCGCGGGCGAGCGCTGCGCGTCGCCCCCTGCCTCAAGAAGGACGCGCTGGTCGGGGCGTTGCAGTACTACGACGCCCAGATGGACGACGCCCGCTATGTCGCCACGCTCGTGCGCACGGCGGCGCAGTACGGCGCCCATGTGGCCAACCGTGCGCGGGTGGTCGGCTTCCTGCGGGAGGGCGAGCGCGTGGTCGGCGCCCGGGTGCACGACCTGGAGCAGGGCGGCGAGTTCGAGGTCCGCGCCCGGCAGGTGGTCAACGCCACCGGGGTGTGGACCGACGAGACCCAGGCGCTGATCGGGGAGCGCGGCCAGTTCCACGTCCGGGCCTCCAAGGGCATCCACCTGGTGGTCCCCAAGGACCGCATCCACTCCACGACCGGGCTGATCCTGCGCACCGAGAAGAGCGTGCTGTTCGTGATCCCCTGGGGCAGGCACTGGATCATCGGCACCACGGACACCGACTGGGACCTGGACAAGGCCCATCCGGCCGCCTCCAGCGCCGATATCGACTATCTGCTGGAGCATGTCAACGAGGTCCTCGCGGTGCCGCTGACCCGCGACGACGTGGAGGGCGTCTACGCCGGGCTGCGCCCGCTGCTGGCCGGGGAGTCGGACGCCACCAGCAAGCTCTCCCGCGAGCACACCGTCGCCCATCCGGTGCCGGGCCTGGTGGTGGTCGCGGGCGGCAAGTACACCACGTACCGGGTGATGGCCAAGGACGCCGTGGACGAGGCGGTGCACGGCCTCGACCGCCGGGTCGGGCCCTGTGTCACCGAGGAGATCCCGCTGGTCGGCGCCGTCGGCTACAAGGCGCTGTGGAACGCCCGGGAGCGGATCGGCCGGCAGCACGGGCTGCACGCGGCGCGGGTCGAGCATCTGCTCAACCGCTACGGCTCGGCGGCGCAGGAGGTGCTGGACCTGATCGCGGGCGACGCCTCGCTGGGGAAGCCGCTGGCCGGGGCGGAGGACTATCTGCGGGCTGAGGTCTCTTACGCCGCCTCGCACGAGGGGGCCCGCCATCTGGACGACGTCCTCACCCGCCGCACCCGCATCTCGATCGAGACCTTCGACCGCGGTACGCGCTGCGCCCGCGAGGTGGCCGAGCTGATGGGGCCGGCGCTGGGCTGGACCGAGGACCAGCTCGACCGGGAGGTCCAGCACTACGAGAAGCGGGTGGAGGCGGAGCGCGAGTCGCAGCGTCAGCCGGACGATCTGACGGCGGACGCGGCCCGGCTGGGCGCGCCGGACATCATCCCGCTGTAGGAGGAGGTCGCGTGTCCTGGAGGAGGTCGCGTGCCTTATCGGCGAGGACAGAACTCGGTCTCGAGCAGGGACGTTTCGGCGGTCAGACCCGAGGCGGCGGTGCTGTTGAGCCGGTAGGCGAGGCTGTGGCGGCCGTCGGGGGCGGTCACGGCCAGCGCGTACGAGCCGTTGATCTCGCCGTTGTGGCCCCACAGCGTCACTCCGCAGGTCAGCCGCACCGGGAACAGCCCCATGCCGTACCGGCCGTCGGAGGCGGAGGTGTTCCGCATCTGCCGCAGCTCGGCCCGGGGCACGACGTTGCCGCGCAGCAGACCGGGGAGGAGGCGGGTCAGATCGCCGAGCGTGGAGATCAGCTCCCCCGCGGCCCCGGCCGAGGAGGGGTTGAGGTCGGTGACATCGCGTCGGGCGCCGCCGTCCCCGGCCCCGCCGTCCCGTGTGTACGCGCGGCCGTGCGGGTCCGGGAGGGCGGTGCGGGCGCCGGGGAAGGAGGTGCCGTGCAGCCGGAGGGGGGCGAGTACGTCGCGCCGGGCCTCGGTCGCGTAGGAGCGGCCGGTGACCCGCTGGACGACCATGCCCAGCAGCACGTAGTTGGTGTTGGAGTAGCGCCAGGCGGCGCCGGGCGCGAAG
This sequence comes from Streptomyces endocoffeicus, assembly GCF_016741935.1. Taxonomy (GTDB): domain Bacteria; phylum Actinomycetota; class Actinomycetes; order Streptomycetales; family Streptomycetaceae; genus Streptomyces; species Streptomyces endocoffeicus. Next base: position 227,658 of record NZ_JAERRG010000005.1, read on the forward strand.
TACGGGCGGTGCGCGACGGCGGTCCGCACCAGGGAGGCGGGGGTGCGGGTGCGGTCGGCCGCGGCGGACAGCTGACGCGCCAGGACCGGGTCGGCGGTGTAGTCGAACAGCCCGCTGGTCTGGTTCAGAAGCTGACGGATCGTGATGGTCCGGCCGTCGTTTCCCTGGCCGCGTACCAGCCCCGGGAGGTGCTCCTCCACCGTGTCGCCGAGGCCGAGCCGGCCCTGGGCGGCGAGGCGCAGCGTCACCGCCGCGATGACGGTCTTGGTGAGGCTGCCCGCCCGGAAGTGGTCGCTCCGGTGGATCCGGCGTCCGGTGCGGACGTCCGCGACCCCCGAGGCGAGATACCGCGTGCCGCCGCGCTCCCGGCGGATGAGCACCGCGGCCCCCGGCGCGTCGCCCTGTGCCGCCAACCGCCGTACGGCGGCGCGCAGGGCGCCGTCACGACCGCCCTCGGCGCCCTGGCTCGCGCTCGCCCGCGGGTCCGCGTCCCGGCCCGGTTCCGTGGCCGCCGCGCCGCAGCCGGACAGGATGAGGGCGAGGGCGGTCGCGAGCGCCACGGCGGTCGGCATACGGCTCCGCCTGTGCCATCGTATGGCGGAGATGGGCATGACACGGACCTCCGTTTCCTGCGTACTTCCAGATGGTCGCAGGTACCGCGGTGGCCGCCACGCCGCGCCCCGGACCCGGGGCGGTTCCGGGTCCGCGGATGAGAGACAATGGACGCTCTCCCAGGGTGGGTTCAGGGTGGGTAGATTTGCAGAGGGGTCGCATGTCGGAGGCTGAGAAGACGCAGGGTTCGACTGGGCGCCTCCTCGCCGGGAGGTACCGGCTCGGGGAGATTCTCGGTCAGGGCGGCATGGGCACGGTCTGGCGTGCGAGTGACCAGACCCTCGGCCGTACGGTCGCGGTCAAGGAGCTGCGCTTCCCGTCCAGCGTGGAGGAGGACGAGAAGAGACGGCTCATCACCCGTACGCTGCGCGAGGCGAAGGCGATCGCCCGGATCCGCAGCAACGGCGCCGTCACCGTCTACGACGTGGTCGACGAGGACGACCGCCCGTGGATCGTCATGGAGCTCATCGAGGGCCGCTCCCTCGCCGACGCCGTCCGCGACGACGGCCCGCTGACCCCCAAGCGCGCCGCCGAGGTCGGGCTCGCCGTCCTCGATGTGCTGCGCGCCGCCCACCAGGCGGGCATCCTGCACCGCGATGTGAAGCCCTCCAACGTGCTGATCTCGGACGACGGCCGGGTCGTCCTCACCGACTTCGGCATCGCCCAGGTCGAGGGCGACCCGTCGGTGACCTCGACCGGCATGCTCGTCGGCGCGCCCTCCTACATCTCCCCGGAGCGGGCCCGCGGCCACAAGCCGGGCCCACCGGCCGACCTGTGGTCGCTGGGCGGGCTGCTGTACGCGGCGGTGGAGGGCGTGCCGCCGTACGACAAGAGCACGGCCATAGCGACCCTGACGGCCGTGATGACCGAGCCGGTGGAGCCGCCGAAGAACGCGGGCCCGCTGGAGGAGGTCATCTACGGCCTGCTCATGAAGGACCCGGACCGGCGGCTCGACGACGCCGGGGCGCGGGCGCTGCTGGAGCACGTGGTGAACGGGCCCGAGGTGACCAAGGCCCCCGCCGACGCGACCCGCACGATGAGCCTGCCGCCCGCCCCGTCGAAGGAGGACGAGGCCGCCGCCGAGGCCAAGGAGACGGGCGTCGCGGAGCGCAGGCGCGGCGCGCTGAAGTCGGTGCGCAACGCGGCTGCCGCCGCGACCGCGAAGAAGACGGCGGCGAAGAAGACGTCCGTGAAGAAGGCGGGGGACGAGAGCGAGGCGGAGTCGGCGTCGGAGCCGAAGCCGGCGTCGGGCGCGAAGTCCGGGGCCGCGGGCACCGGGTCGGCGGGCACCGGGTCGGCGGGCTCCGCGTCGGACGCCGCGACGCCCGAGGCCGCGCCCGCCCCGCGGCCTTCCCTGCCACCGCGCGCCTCGATCACCGATGTGGTCCCCAAGCGCACGCTGATCATCATCGCGGTGGTCGTGGTGCTCGCCATCGTGGCCACCGTGCTCGCCGTCGTCCTGAACGGCGGCGGGGACGGCGGCGACAACGCCAAGGGCTCCTCCGGCGACAAGTCCGCCTCCGCCGGGGCCTCGGGCGACTCCAAGGAGGACCAGGGCAAGGACACCGACAAGACCGGCCAGTCGGCGGGCGAGTCGCCGAAGGAGGGGGACTCCGGGGGCAAGCAGAGCGGTCAGCCGGATGCCTCCAAGGGTTCGGACGACAACTCGGGCAAGGGCGGCGGAAGCGGCGACAACAGCGGTAAGGGCAAGGGCGGCGGCGGTAAGGGCGGCCTGCCCGACGGCTACAAGACCGTCAAGAGCGCCGACTTCCCGTTCAGCATGGCCATGCCGGAGGGCTGGTCGGTCCACCCCGGGAGCTATTCCGGAAGCCGTAAGTATTACGGCGGGTCCAGCATTCCGCGTATTCAGATCGATTTCACCAACGCGCCCAAGTCTGACGCGGAGGCGGACTGGCGCAAGGGCGAGGAGAACGCCCGCCGCACCATGTCCGGCTACAAGGGCCTCGGCATCAAGTCGGTGGACTGGCACGGCTATCCGACCGTCGCGGACTGGGAGTTCGAGCGGGACCAGGACGGCAAGCGGGTCCGGGCGCTCAACCGCGGCTTCAAGGCGGACGGCAGCCATGGCTTCGCCATACTGATCACCTGCGAGGCGAGCAAGTGGGACGACAAGGAGTGCGCCACCCTGCGGCAGACCGCCTTCGACACGTTCAAGATTACGGACTGAACACTCCTGTCGGCGAAGCGTCGTTCGGGCACGTATCGTGAGAGGCCCTAGACTGTGCGCAGCCGCAGGAACCCGCCAAAACGACCATATTTGAAGGGTTTCAGGCTGCGCTGACCGCTGATGAGGGCGGCGTTGGTCGCGCGCTTGGGGAGGCGTCGTGGAGGAGTACGCGGGCCGGGTGCTGGCCGACCGCTATCGCCTGCCCCTGCCGCCCGCCGACGAGTACGAACTCGTCGAGACCCGCGCCTTCGACACCTACAGCGGACAGGAAGTCCATCTGCGGCAGATACCGCTGCCGGAGGTCGTCGACGCCGAAGTCGTGGGCGACGACGCACGGTGGGGCGGCGGTCCGTCGGGGCGGAACGGCACGTTCGCCGGTGCCGGGCGTACGGCCCGGGGCGGCGGTGACCCGGCCGTCCGGCGCGCCATCGCCGCGGCGACATCCGCCGCGCAGATCCCCGACCATCCCCGCCTCGGCCAGGTCTTCCACGTCTTCGCGGAGGCCGGAAGCCTGTGGATCGTCAGCGAACTGGTCTCCGGCCGGCCGCTGGCCGCGCTGCTCGCGGAGGGCACGCTGTCCCCGCACCGCGCCGCCGAGATCACCAACGACATCCTTACGGCGCTGCGCGCCCTGCACGCCCACGGCTGGGTCCACCGCAACATCACCGCCCGTACGGTGCTGTTGTGCGACGACGGGCGCGCGATGCTCACGGGGCTGGCGGCGGGTGCCGCGGAGGAGGCGCTGTGCGGCTACGACCCCGTTCCGGCGCCCGCGTCCTCGCCCTCCCCGGACGCCGTGTCCGCCTTTGAGGACGGACCGTCGGCCGACGCCCCGGCCTCCCTGCCGCCGGGCCCGGCGGCCTCCGGCGACCACCCGGATCCGGCCACGCAGGGTCCGGCCGCCCAGGGTTCGGCCGCCCAGGGCCCGGCCGATCGAGTTCAGGGCCCGGCCGAGCGAGGGGGCGAAGGGCGCGCCGCCATCCCCGGAGCCCGTACGGCCGAGGGCGGCGAGGCGCGGCCGCACGGCGGCCCGCGCTACCACGACCAGGGCGCCGCGGGAGGCTTCCGGCCGCCGGGCCGCCCTTACGGTGGCCATGAACCGGCGGGCGAGGCACGGCCCGACGAACCCGCGGGCGCGGCCTGGCCCGGCGCCGACGGCCGGGAACACGGCGGCCAGGGCACATCGCCGGGCCTCCCCGAGCCACGGTCGCCGTACGGCGAGCACGGGGCGATCGAGGCGAGTTCGGGGCCCGGTGCGGGCGGTTCGGCGGGTCCGGGTGCGGGTGGCTCGGCGGGGCCCGGGGCAGACGGTCCGGCGGGTGCGGGCGCGGGTGCGAGTGCGAGTGCGAGTGCGGGCGTCGGTGGTCCGGTGAGGTCCCGCCCCGGTGGTCCGGTGTACCGGGATCAGATGACGTTCGGTTCGGGGGCCGGTGGGCCCATGGCGCCCTATCGGGACCAGGCGGCCGCCGGTGGACTCCCCGGGCCTCGGCGGGCGGGGCAGCCGGGACAGCCGGAGGACCGGGAGGGCGAACGGGGCGGCGCCGGTGCCGATGCGCCGAACGCGGCCGCGCGGGCGGCGCGGGCCAGCGCCATCGCAGCCTACGCGGCGGGCGCGCGAGCCGCCGCGCGGGCCAATGTCGACGCGGCCACCCGTTCCCCACACGCCCCCGAGCCCGCCCCGACGCCCGCCCTCGCCCCCGAGCCCGACCCGGAGCCGGTGACCGGCGGCGCCCGCTGGTCCGGCCGGCCGGAGGCCGCGGAGAACGCCCAACCGACCGCCTCCGAAGGCCCGTCCGCCTCCGAAGGCGGCTCCTGGGACTCTGGCGGAGCCACCGGCGGCGGCCCCGCCACCGCGCTCGCCGCCGAACGCGCCCGCCAGGCCCGTATCGTCGTGGTCGGCGCCGTCACCGAGCGATGGGCGCCCGAGCAGGCGGGCCCGGTCCATGAGAACTGGCGGCTGGCGCCCCCGGTCGGCCCCGCCGCCGATCTGTGGGCGCTCGGCGTGCTCATGTTCCGCGCGGTGCAGGGCCATGCCCCGTACCCGGAGGAGAGCGCCGCCGAGCTGGTGCAGATGGTCTGCGGGGAGGCGCCCGCATACGCGGAGGAGTGCGGTCCGCTGCGCCCCGTCGTCGAGTCGCTGATGCGCCAGGACCCCACCGAGCGCCCGGACTTCGAGGAGCTGCGCGGCTGGCTGCGGTCCCTGATCCGGTCGGCGCCCGAGCCGGACGTCGGCATCAGCACGGTCACGGTGCCCTCGCTCGGCTCCGGTGGTGCCTCCGACCCCCGGCGGCTGCCGATCGTCCGCAGACGGGGCTGGCTGGTGCGCAGGGGCCGGGGCCGCCGCCCGGCCGCGGCGGCCGACGCGCCGGTGGGCCACGCACGGCACCGGCGGGACAAGCGCGAGAAGCGGGAGAGGAGCGAGCCCCGGGAGACCCGGCAGGCTCCTCCGGCGCCCCCCACCCAGCGCAAGCCGCGCAAACTGGGGCGGATGCTGCTCCTCCTGATCCTCCTGGGGCTGGCCGCCGCGGTGCTCTACGCGATGATGTTCATGCCGCGCTCCAAGGACGACGGCGGCCAGGAGCGTACGGGCTCGGCCGGTACGCCCAGCGCGGCGCCGCACGACCCCGCGGGCGGCGACAAGGGCGATGGCGACAAGGGCGACGGCGACGAGGGGGAGGCCGGAAAGCCCGCCGACCCCGGCAACCCCGGTGACCAGGAGCCGCAGTCGACCGACCCGGCCGGGCTGGCGAAGGGCTTCGCGGTCCGTAAGGACCCCAAGGGCTTCAAGGTCGCCGTCCACGAGGACTGGACCCGCCGGGGCGAGAACGGCCGCGGCCAGATCCGCTACATCGGGGGCGACTTCGAGCTGGTGGTCGTGGCCGGGCGGGACAAGATGTCCGAGTTCGGCGGCGACCCGATGGCGTACCAGCAGGACCGCGAGGCCGAACTGTCCGCCTTCCGCGGCTCCTCCTGGGCCTCGTCCTCCGGGCTGCGGCGGATCGACGTCGGCCGTACGGCGATGGCGGAGGGCGCGTTCACCTGGCGCGACAGCAGCGGGCGGAATGTGTACGCGCGCAACCTCGCGATGCTGATCGACGGCCGCTACCACGTGGTCCTGGTCATCGGCCCGTCCGATGAGCGCCGGGCGGTCAACCAGTACTTCGACCAGGCCACGGCCACGTACAGCACCACCAACGGCTAGGGCTCCACGGGGTCTCCGCCGCCTTCCAGCCCCTCGGGAGTTTGGCCTTCCAGCCCCTCCGGCGATTGAGGAGCGGGGTCTGGGGCGGAGCCCCAGTTTCGGGAAGGGGCGGGGAGGGGAACAGCCCGCCGCAGGCGTACGCGTACCGCCGACCCCCTAGACGGCCCCGCCCGCGAACCGCTCCCGCAACTGGTACTTCAGCACCTTCCGCAGCGTCTCGTTCCGGGGCAGAGCGTCCACCACCTCCAGCCGCTCCGGCAACTTGTGCACCGAAAGACCGGCCTCCCGCAGATACGACACGGCCCGGCCGAGCGTCAGTGCCTCCGCCCCGGCCGGCTGCTCCACGACGGCGCACACCAGCTCGCCCCGGTCCGGGTCGGGCAGGCCGATCACCGCCACATCGGCCACGTCCGGGTGCTGGTACAGCAGCTGCTCGATCTCCTTGGCCGAGATGTTCTCGCCCTTGCGGATGATGATGTCCTTGACGCGGCCGGTCAGCACCAGATGGCCGCTCTCCGTAAGGTGGCCGAGATCGCCGGTAAGGAAGAAGCCGTCCGCGTCGAACGCCTTACGGGTCTCGGCCTCGTCCAGGTATCCGGCGCAGACCGCCTCGCCGCGCAGCCGCACCTGACCGTCCACCACCCGGATCTCCATCTCCTCGGGCGGCCGGCCCTCGGTGGTGGCGAGGTTGTCGTCCGTGTCGTCCGGCGCCCCCATGGTGATCATGGGGACTTCGGTCATCCCGTAGCCGTGGGTGAGGGTGCAGCCCAGCTCCCGTACGACCTCGTAGTAGAGCTCGGGCGGCTTGGGCGCGCCGCCGCCCGCGAGGAGCCGCAGGGTGGGGATGAGCCGGCGCGAGGGGTCCTTGCGCTGCTCGGCCAGGAACATCGAGTAGAAGGCGGTGCTGCCGCCCGCGACCGTCACCCCGTGCCGCCGGTAGGCGGGCAGCGACTCCGGCAGCGAGAAGTGCTCGAGCAGCACGGCCGGGAAGCCGTACAGCAGCAGCATCACGGTGTAGTCGGGCCCCGCGACATGGGCGTACGGGAAGGCCATGGATCCGACGTCGTCCGGGCCGAGCCGCAGCGCGTGGGCGAGGCAGGCACCGGCGGCGATGAGGCTGCGGTCGGTGTGCAGCACGCCCTTGGGGTCGGAGGTGGTGCCCGAGGTCCAGTAGATCCAGCGGACGGCCCGTCCGTCGGTGGGCGGTGGCGGCAGCCGCGCCGCCTTGGGGTCGGCCACCGGCAGCGTGTCGTACGCCTCGAAGACCATCGGCGGCTCCGGCAGTTCGGCGGCCAGACGGCGCGCCATCGCGGTGTGGTCGAAGCCGCGCCACCGGCCGGGTACGGCGAAGAACCGCGCCCCGGACGCGCGGAGCGCGAACCGCACCTCGCGGTCGCGGTAGTACGGGATGAGCGGCGTCTGCACGGCGCCGAGGCGGGCGAGCGCCATGGTCAGCACGACCGTCTCGATCCGGGTGGGCAGCTGCCAGGCGACCCGGCTGCCGGGGCGTATCCCCAGCCGGTACAGCCCGGCGGCGGTCCGCTCGGCGCGGGTGCGCAGGGCGCCGAAGGTCAGCCGCCGGTCATGGCGGGCGGAGGCGGCGGCCTGGAGCAGGACGGGGGCGTCGGGGGTGAGGGCGGCGCGGTGCTCGAGCAGTTCCCACAGCGTCGCCGAGCCGCCGAGCTCATGCGCGATGTCGGTCATCCCGGCCTCCCATGGGGCGGTAGCTGACGACCCATCAGATAGTGCTCGAAGCGTAAGGGCGTGTGCCTTGTCGGTCCAGGGGGTGCGGACTAGCCTGCGGAAGCCCACCTTGTCTGACGGATCATCAGAAAGGGAGGTCGGCGACTGATGGATCTCACCTGCACGGAGGACGAGGAGGACTTCCGGCACCGGCTGCGCGCCTGGCTCGCCGAGGTCCTGCCCAAGCTGCCGGACCGCCCGCACCCGGCCGACTGGCCCGGCCGCCGCGCCTATGACTGCGGCTGGCAGCGCATGCTCCACGACGCGGGCTACGCCGGGCTGCACTGGCCCGAGGATGCGGGCGGCCGGGGCGCGACGCCCACCCAGCATCTGATCTTCCTGGAGGAGACCGAGCGGGCCGGTGCGCCCTATGTGGGCGCGGGGTTCGTCGGACTGCTGCACGCGGGCCCCACCATCGCCGCCGAGGGCACCCCCGAACAGCGGGCGCGCTGGCTGCCGCCGATCCTGCGCGGGGACGAGGTCTGGTGCCAGGGGTTCTCCGAACCGGACGCCGGCTCCGACCTGGCGTCGCTGCGCACCCGGGCGGTACGGGACGGCGATGAGTACGTCATCAGCGGAAGCAAGATCTGGACCTCGCACGCCGAGATCGCCGACTGGTGCGAACTATTGGTGCGCACCGCGCCGGTAAACGCCGACACGCCGAAGCACCGGGGCATCACCTGGCTCGCGATGCCGATGGACGCGCCCGGGGTGACCGTGCGGCCGCTGCGGACCCTCGCCGGGACGGCGGAGTTCGCCGAGGTGTTCCTGGACGAGGTGCGGGTGCCGGTCGGCCACCGGGTCGGGGAGGAGAACGACGGCTGGCGGGTGACCATGGTGACCCTCTCCTTCGAGCGCGGTACGGCCTTCGTGGGCGAGGTGGTCGCCTGCAGGCGGGTGCTGGAGGCGCTGGCCAGGACGGCGCGGGCCAACGGGCGCTGGGACGACGCGGTGCTGCGGCGCCGGCTGGGGCGGCTCGCGGCGGAGTGCGCGGCGCTGTGGCGGCTCACCCAGTGGAATGTGAGCGAGGCGCAGCGCACCGGCGGGGTGCCGGGCGTCGGCGGCTCGGTCTTCAAACTGCGCTTCTCGCAGGTGCGGCAGGAGCTGTACGACGCGGCCGCCGAGGTGCTGGGGCCGGACGCGCTGGACGCCGGTCAGGAGTGGGTCGCCGACCGGCTCTCCTCGCTCTCGTACACCATCGCGGCGGGGACCTCGCAGATCCAGCGGAACATCGTGGCCGAGCGGATCCTCGGCCTGCCGAAGGGACGGTGAGCGGGGCGTGGACTTCCAGCTCACGGACGACCAGCGGGCGCTGCGGACCGGGATGCGCGAGCTGCTGGAACGGCGCTTTCCGCGCACCCGGCTGCGGGCGGTGGTGGACGGGGGCGCGGTGCGGGGCGGAGGGCTGGACCGGGCGCTGTGGCGGGAGCTGGGCGCGGCGGGCCTCTTCGCGCTGCGGGTGGCGGAGTCGGCGGGCGGGGTGGGGCTGGGGCTGCCGGAGGTGGTGCTGGCCTTCGAGGAGGCGGGCCGTGCGCTGCTGCCGGGACCGCTGGTCGCGACGGAGTTGGCGGCGGGGCTTTCGGGATCTTTGGCGGCGGGTGCGGCCCAGGGCGAGACGGTGGTGACGGCGCTGGACGAGGGCGGTGCGCCGGTCGAGTATCTGGCCTCCGCCGATGTGGTGCTGGCTCTGGGGCCGACGGCGGTCGAGGTGATTCCGGCGGAGGAGGTGGCACGTTCGGCGGAGCCGATACGCTCCGTCGACCCGGCCACCCCGCTGCACCGGACGACCCCGGGCCGGACCCGGCTGGACCAGGCCGACCGGACGGGTCAGGCCGACCGGACGGGTCAGGCCGACCGGACGGGTCAGGCGGGGCCGGGGCGTTCGGGGCTCGCCGCCCGGCTGCGCCGCGAGGCGGCGCTGCTGACCGCGGCCCAACAGCTGGGCAGCGCCTCCCGTACGGTCGAGCTCGCGGTGAACCATGCCAAGCACCGCACCCAGTTCGGCCGGCCGATCGGCGCCTTCCAGGCCGTACAGCATCTGTGCGCCCAGATGCTGGTTCGTGCCGAATCAGCCAGAAGTGTGGTGTATGCCGCGGCGGTCACAGAAGACCCGGGTGACATCGCGGCCGCCAAGTTGCTCGCCGATGAGGCCGCTGTCCACAATGCCCGCGATTGTCTGCAAGTCCATGGCGGGATGGGCTTCACCTGGGAGGCGGATGTCCATCTCCATCTCAAGCGGGCCTGGGTGCGGGCAGGTCAGTGGCAGTCCGCGGCGGCGGCGGAGGAGGAACTGGCGGCCGGACTCGTGTCGACCGTTGAAACATGTTTGTAGCCGGGCTCGATGGATACGCCTGAATTGTTGGGATGTCGCATTCTCTGGGGATATCCCCAGAGCTTCTGAGGTGACCGAGCGTTGATACCAGGTTGTTTCCTAGGCGTGACTCGTCACAGGGTGGAGTCGAGGCCGGGCTCGGGTACTCTCCGTGGGGTGCGAGCGCTTATGGGGTGCGAGAAGCCCGGCGTTGCCCATGGGGCGATTCCGGGCATGACGGCGTGCCCCGCTCGCCCGGGGTATGCGACGCCCCGGCCTCGATGTTCGAGTCCTCAGGACGCGTGTCGCACAGTATGCCCCACGCATACTCCTTGGCGCTGGAATATGACGGAAGCGCTTGTTGGGGTGACTGTACGTCAACCATGCTGTCGCGCACGGGGGTACCTCCCAGCGGCAGCTGGGGGAGTGTCACGGTCCGTGACCTCTTGGAGGTACAAGGCGATGTGTCTGCCGGTTCGGATGGTGTGAGCGGTGCAGGTGCTTCAGGCGCAGATGGAGGTCAGGCCCGACCCGGCGGAGGTGAGTCGTGCCCGTCGATGGGCCCGTTCGCGGCTTGTCGGATCCGGTATCGGAGCAGATGAGCCACTCGCTGAGACGTTGATTCTGCTCATTTCCGAACTCGTCACCAACGCCGTGGTGCACACCGGCTGTCCGGCCGTGCTGCGGATGCTGTTCCCCGCCCAGTCGATGGGCGGCGGCGGGAGCGGTGGCGGTGCCGGGGGCGGGACGCCGGGGCCGTTCACGAGCCGGGGTGCCGGGGTGGGAACGGTCCGGGTCGAGGTCGCCGACGCCAGTGACCGCGCTCCGCGCCAGCGTTGCGCCGATGAGGCGGACACTCATGGGCGCGGTCTGGAACTGGTCGACGGTCTCGCCGACCGCTGGGGCTGGCAGCCGGAGGGGTCCGGGAAGCGGATCTGGTGTGAGATCGACCGTGCGAAGGGCGAGGAGCCGCTCTCCACGAAGCGAGCGGCCGCTCATGCGCCGTCACACATGGGGCGAATCAGGCAAAGTCCAGACCAGGTGTTGACGTGACGTGTTCGGTTGATCACTCTAGGATCAGCGATTCGTCGCGAGGGGACGCCGAGGGCTGTGGTGTCTCTGTGGATCCTGTGTTCACGGGGACGTTCCTTGGCGAGTGCGGGTCGCGCCCCCGCTGCTGAAACAGGGCTCAGCGTCGGGAGCCGGGTGGCGGTGCGCGGTGCCGTGCTCGGGGCGCGCATGAGCGCACCGCCACCCGAAAAAGACCGGCCCGCCGTCCCATCCACGGGCATCGGAGACGTCAAGGCGTCAGCGGCGTCAAGCCTTCAGAGGATCGCGACGGGTGCGACGGGCGAGCCCGTGCCGCCGACGAACGGCTCGGGCGGGGCCGACAGCAGAAAGGCGTAGCGCCCCTCTTCGGCGCAGGCTTCGGAGAGTTCCTCCAGATTCCAGTTCTGGCCCTGGAGCATGCCCATCTCGACCAGGTCGAGAGCGTGGACCGGCATCCAGAGGTCCTCGATCTCCGGTGGGAAGGCCTCGAAGGTCAGGGTGTCATTGGCGACCGCCGCCACATCACGGGCGTGGAACCACTCGGGCGTGCGCAGGGACAGGCCCGGTGAGGGGAACGCGTAGGCCTCCTTCTCGCCCGCCAGGTAGCGCTGGATCTGCCCGGTGCGGACGAGCGCGATATCGCCGGAGCGCACCCTCGTCCCGGCCAGCTCCTCGGCGGCGTCGAGGTCTTCGGGGGTGACCACATGCCCCTCGGGCAGCCGCTCGGCGCCCCGGGCCCGGGCCACGTCGAGGAGCACCCCGCGTGAGGCGAGGGGGCCCGCCTTGTCGATACCGCTGAAGGTGGCGCGGCCATGGGGGGTGATGGAGTCGGCGGGGCGGCCGTTGTAGATCCTGCCGGAGTGCGAGACATGGGTCAGCCCGTCCCAGTGGGTACCGGCCTGGAGTCCCATCGTCACGGCGTCGTCGCTGGTCGCCACCGTGCCCGGGCCGAATATCTCGAAGTTGACCGCGATCATCGTATGCAGCGGGTTGACCCGCCCGGGGATCATGCCGGTCTGGATGCCGTCCTGCCGCAGCGGCACCGCGAGCGGTACGCGACGGCCGGTCCGTATCGTCGCGGCGGCCTCCCGTACCACGGCATCGGTGATCAGGTTGAGCGTGCCGATCTCGTCCGCCGTCCCCCAGCGGCCCCAGTTGTTGACCCGCTTGGCGATCTCGTGGAACTCGGCTGGCAGCGGCATGGCGTCTCCTTCGGTGTTCCCGGCCGACGTTTGTGCGCGAGGGCTTGTACTCGGGCCGCGTCTGCTCAAAAATCTAACGGACCGTCAGAAACTCCGGGAGGGGACGCGACGTGGGCAACTTCTTGGACGGCAAGGTGGTCGCCGTCACCGGGGCCGGACGCGGTATCGGACGAGCGGTGGCCCTCGCCTGCGCGGCTGAGGGAGCACAGGTCGTCGTCAACGACTACGGGGTCTCGATCGAGGGCGGCGAACCGAGCAGCGAGGTCGCCGAGGCCGTGGTCAAGGAGATCGCGGCGGCGGGCGGCGAGGCGGTCGCGGTCGCCGACGACGTCTCGACCATGGCCGGTGGCCAGCGGATCGTGGACACCGCTCTGGAGCGGTACGGACGGCTGGACGGGGTTGTCTGCGTCGCCGGGATCCTGCGCGAGCGGATGCTCTTCAATATGTCCGAGGAGGAGTGGGACCCGGTGGTCGCCACCCATCTCAAGGGCACCTTCACGGTCTTCCGGGCGGCGTCGGCGGTGATGCGCCGCCAGCGCTCCGGCACCCTGATCGGCTTCACCAGCGGCAACCACCAGGGCAGCGTCGCCCAGGCCAACTACGCCTCCGCCAAGGGCGGGATCATCTCCCTGATGCGCAGCGCCGCGCTGGGACTGCACAAGTACGGCGTCACGGCGAACTGTGTCGCCCCGGTCGCCCGCACCCGGATGTCCGCCAACGTACCGATGGAGCTCAAGGAGATCGGCGAGCCGGAGGATGTGGCGGCCCTGGTCGTCTATCTGCTGAGCGAACGCGCCCGCGCGGAGCGGATCACCGGGCAGGTCTACACGATCGCTGGTCCCAAGATCGCGGTCTGGGCCCAGCCCCGTGAACTGCGCGCCGGATACGCCGAGGGCGCCTGGACCCCGGAGAAGATCGCCGACTTCCTCCCGGGCACGGTCGGCACCGACCCCATGCCGATGCTGGCCCAGCTGGAGGCCATGGCCCAGGCCGCCGCCGACGGCCAACGCCCCAACGCCTGACCCCGGCACCGGCGGGGCGCACCGGAAACACCCACCAGGGCCGACGAGGGGAGAAGTTGTGGACTTCGCTTTCGGGCCGGATGACGAGCGGTTCCGCGCCGAGGCGCGCGACTGGCTGGCCGAGCACTTCACCGGACCGTTCGCCGCTCTCAAGCAGCAGACCGGCGGCCACGCCGGTGAGGCGCACGGCGACGTGGCCGTCCGCCGCGCCTGGGAGCGCGAGCTCGGCACGGGCGGCTGGATCGGCCTGGGCTGGGACCGTACGGACGGGGCGTACGGCAACCGCGCCGCGACGCTGACCGAACAGGTCGTCTGGGCCGAGGAGTACGCCCGCGCCGGGGCGCCCGGCCGGCTGGGCCATATCGGCGAGAACCTCCTCGGGCCCACTCTGCTCGCCCATGGCGACTCCGCCCAACGCACCCGCTTTCTGCCGCCCATCGCCCATGGCGAGGAGGTGTGGTGCCAGGGCTACAGCGAACCCGACGCCGGTTCGGACCTCGCCGGGCTGCGGACCCGCGCCGTCCGCGACCCGGGCGAGGGCACCTATCGCATCACCGGGCAGAAGATCTGGACCTCCCTCGCCCATGAGGCCGACTGGTGCTTTGTGCTGGCGCGCACCGAGGAGGGCTCACAGCGTCATCATGGACTCTCCTTTCTGCTGGTGCCGATGGACCAGCCGGGGCGGATCGAGGTGCGGCCGATCCGGCAGCTGACCGGGACCGCGGAGTTCAACGAGGTGTTCTTCGACGGGGCCGTGGCCCGCGCCGAACACCTCGTCGGCGGCGCGGGCCACGGCTGGCGCGTGGCCATGAGCCTGCTGGCGGTGGAGCGCGGGGTCTCCACCCTGGTCCAGCAGATCGGCTTCGCCCATGAGCTGAGCCGGGTGGTGCGGCTGGCGCTGGAGACTGGCGCCGCGGAGGAGCCCGTCCTGCGTGACCGGCTCATACGGCAGTGGGCCGAGCTCAAGGCGATGCGCTGGAACGCCCTGCGCACCCTGGGCAGCGCACAGAGCCCCGCCTCGAACTCCGCCCGGCCGACCCGGGACCCCGCTCCGCGGAAGGCCGCCCCCCATGACCTCCCTCCGAGGAGCGCGGACCCCCAGGCCCCCGGCTCACCCGACCCCGGCTCACCTACCCCCGGCCCCCAGTACTCCGGCCCCCAGTACTCCGGCCCCCAGTACTCCGGCCCGCAGTACTCCGGACCGCAGGACCCCGGCGCGCCCAGCGTCGCCAAGCTGCTGTGGGGCGGCTGGCATCAGCGGCTCGGTGAGCTGGCCGTGCAGGTGAGAGGCGCCGCGGCCGCACTCGGCCCGGCGCGCTGGACCGCCGGCCGGCCGTACGAACTCGACGCCTTCCAGCGTCTCTTCCTCTTCTCCCGCGCCGACACCATCTACGGCGGCTCGGACGAGATTCAGCGCACCATCATCGCCGAGCGCGTACTTCACCTCCCCAAGGAATCACGCCGATGACGAAGACCTACGCGCACTGGATCGGCGGCTCGTGGCGGGCTCCCGGGAACGGGCATTACCCCGTCATCAACCCCGCCACCGAGGAAACCGTCGGCCATGCCCCCGAGGCCGACCCGGCCGATGTGGACGCCGCGGTCCGGGCCGCCCGGGCCGCGTACGACGGCTGGTCGCGCACCGCCCCAAAGGAGCGCGCCGCCGTACTCGACCGGGCCGCCGATCTGCTCGCCGAGCACGCCCCGGACCTGGTGCCCCTCGTCCAGGCGGAGACCGGGGCGACGCTGCGCGTCACCTCGTCCCTCCAGGTGCCCCCGGCGATCGACCGCTTCCGCCGCTATGCGCGCGGCGCCCTTGAACCGGACACCGTGCCACTGGCCCCGCTGCCCCTGGCCGCCACCCCGCTGGCGCCCGGCGGGCTGATCGGGGCGGCAGCGGTCCGCCGTCCCCTGGGTGTCGTCTGCTGCATCACCTCCTACAACTTCCCTCTCACGAATCTCGCGGGCAAGGTGGCCCCGGCCCTGGCCATGGGCAATACGGTCGTGGCCAAACCCGCGCCGCAAGATCCGCTGTGCTGTCTCGAGCTCGGCCCTCTGCTGAAGGAGGCCGGGCTCCCGGACGGTGCCTTCAATGTCGTCACCGGCTCGCGCGCGGCCGCCGGCGAGGCGCTGGTCGCGCACCCCGGTGTCGACATGGTCAGCTTCACCGGATCCACCGCCGTGGGGAAGAAGATCGCCGAATCCGCGGGGCGGTCGATGAAGCGCACCCTGATGGAACTGGGGGGCAAGGGCGCGGCCATCGTCCTGGGGGACGCCGACGAGCGAGTGATCGCGTCGGCGGTCGGGGCGGTCGGTTCGACCTTCTCCTTTCACAGCGGGCAGATCTGCACGGCGCCGACCCGTGTGCTCGTACATCGATCGCTGTACGAGAAGGTCATCGCCGCACTCACACACTACGCAGAGTCACTGAAGATCGGGGACCCTGTGGATAACTCCACGGTCGTCGGCCCGTTGATCTCCGCCGCGCAGCGCGATCGCGTCGAGGCGTATGTCTCCGGCGCCCGTGAGCAGGGCGCCCGGATCGTCGTGGGCGGCGAGCGCCCCACGCTCAAGCCCGGCTTCTACGTGGCCCCCACCTTGATCGCCGACGTCGACCCCGCGATGACCGTCGCCCGCGAGGAGCTGTTCGGCCCGGTCGTCGTGGCCCTGCCCTTCGACGACGAGGACGAGGCGGTGCGGATCGCCGACGCCACCCCCTACGGCCTCTACGACTACGTCTTCAGCGCCGACGCGGGCCGCGCCTGGGCCCTCGCCGCCCGTCTGCGCAGCGGAAACGTCGGTATCAACACCGCCCAGCGCCACCCCGAGACACCGTTCGGCGGTTTCAAGGAAAGCGGAGTCGGCCGCGACGGCGGCTCGTTCGGCCTGCACGCGTACAGCGAACTCCAGTCGCTGGTCTGGGTCGCCTGAGGCACCGGAAGGGTGATGAGGATGAGAGGCGTCATCTTCGACGGCACCGCGCCGCGCGTGGTCGAGGACTTGGCGGTGCGCGACCCCGGCCCCGGCGAGGTGCTGGTGCGCATCGCCGCCGCCGGGCTGTGCCACAGTGATCTGTCGGTTGTGGACGGCACCATTCCGTTCCCTCTCCCCGTGGTCCTCGGCCACGAGGGCGCGGGCGTGGTCGAGGAGGTCGGGCCGGGCGTCACCCATGTCGCACCCGGTGATCATGTGGCGCTCTCCACCCTCGCCAACTGCGGTACTTGCGCCGACTGCGCCCGGGGCCGCCCCACCATGTGCCGCGCGGCCATCGGCCGGCCGACCCGGCCGTTCCGCCGCGGCGACGAGCGGCTGTACAACTTCGCCTCGAACTCCGCCTTCGCCGAGCGCACCCTCGTCACCGCCGTCCAGGTG
Organism: Streptomyces endocoffeicus; assembly: GCF_016741935.1. GTDB lineage: Bacteria > Actinomycetota > Actinomycetes > Streptomycetales > Streptomycetaceae > Streptomyces > Streptomyces endocoffeicus. The sequence goes on from NZ_JAERRG010000005.1 coordinate 244,360, forward strand.
GTGCCGATCCCCGAGGACATTCCGCTCGTCCCCGCGGCCCTCATCGGCTGTGCCGTTCTCACCGGCGTCGGCGCCGTGCTCAACCGCGCCAAAGTGGACCGCGGTGAGTCGGTCGTCGTCATCGGCAGCGGCGGCATCGGGCTCAATGTGCTGCAAGGGGCCCGGATCGCCGGGGCGTCGCCCATCGTCGCCGTGGACTCCAACCCCGCCAAGGAGCCGATGGCCCGGCGGTTCGGCGCGACCCACTTCGTCCCCTCCGCCGACGCCGTACGGGAGATCCTGCCGACCGGCGCGGACCACGCCTTCGAATGTGTCGGCTCGACCCGGCTCATCCGCCAGGCCGTCGATCTGCTCGACCGGCACGGCCAGGCGGTGCTGCTCGGGGTGCCGCCCGCCGACGCCGAGGCGGCTTTCCTCGTCTCCTCCATGTATCTGGACAAGTCCATCCTGGGCTGCCGCTACGGCTCCTCACGGCCACAGGCCGACATCGCGCTGTACGCCGACCTCTACCGGCAGGGTCGGCTGCTGCTGGACGAACTCGTCAGCCGGACCTACCCCTTGGAGGACTTCGCCAAGGCCGCCGACGACGCCCACCACGGCCGGGTGGCGCGCGCCGTGCTCACCTTCTGAACGGGGGCTCGATGCGTCTGGCGACGAGGGCTGTTCACCCTGCCTTCCCATCGCCGTTGCCCCGCTCGTGGGTTCCGCCGGTTACGTTGCCCTGGTGGAACGTTCCCGCCTGGATGGCGCAGCCGAGACGACAGCCGAAGTGACAGCCGACGTGACGGCCGGTATGACAGCCGATACGGCAGCTGGAGTGGACACCCCTCTCGCCGTGGTCTTCGACCTCGGCGAGGTGCTGACGCGGCCGCGCGGGCTGTCCGGTCTCGAGGGGCGGCTGGCCGGGCTGCTCGGCGTCGGGGAAGCGGCGTTCGCCGAGGCGTACTGGGCGCATCGCGACGCCTACGACCTCGGCAGCTCCGACACCGCCTACTGGTCGGCCGTGGCCGGCGCGCTCGGCGCCCCGCTGCGCCCCGGCGCCGTCGACGCGCTGGTGAGCGCCGAAGTCGACATCTGGACACGGCTCGACGGGCCCTCCCATGCCCTGGTGGAGGACCTGCGGCGGCAGGGCACCCGGCTCGCGCTGCTGTCGAACGCCCCCCATGCGCTGGCCCGGACCGCCGAGCGCAGCGACTGGTCCGCGCACTTCGACCGCCTGATGTTCTCGGCGGACCACGGCCTCGCCAAGCCCGACCCCGCCGTCTACCGGCGGATGACCGAACTTCTCGGCACACCGCCGGAGCGTGTCCTCTTCTTCGATGACCGCCGTAAGAACATCGACGCGGCCAGGGAGCACGGCTGGGACGCCCAGTTGTGGACCGGGGCCACGGCTGCCCGCGCGGTCCTCGCCGACCGCGGCCTGCTGCCCCACGGGCCGACCCCGGACGGTTCCATCAGCTGTGGTACTGGTAGCCGGTGACGGAGGAAAAGGCCAATAAGGCGCCCACGATCATCGACATCGCGCGGGAAGCGGGGGTGTCGAAGTCCGCGGTCTCCCGGGCCCTGCTGGGGCAGGGACGCATCAGCGAGGAGGCCCGCTCGCGCATCCTCGACGTCGCTCAGCGGCTCGGCTACGTCAAGAACGCCATGGCGCAGGGGCTGGTCGCGCAGCGGACGCACACCCTGGGGGTGCTCGTCCGCGACGCCGTCCGCCCCTTCTACGGACAACTCCACGCGGCGCTCCAGGGGCGCGCCATCGAAGGCGGCTACCGGGTCGTCACCGCCACCGGCGTACGGGACTTCGCCCTCGCCGAGGAGCGCCGTGCCCTGCAGACGCTCCTCTCCCTGAGAGTCGAGGGGCTGGTGGTGTGCAGCGGTCTGCTTCCGGCGCGGGACATCGCCCCCTTCGTCGAACGGGTCCCCACGGTCGTCGCCGGACGGCCGGAGCCGCATCCGGCGATCAGCAGCGTCTACTGCGACGAGGAGGACGGCGCGGAGCAGCTCGTGGACCACCTGGTGTCACTCGGGCACCGCCGGGTGGCCGTGCTGCTGGTGCCGGAGGCGCTGTCCATCACTCAGTACGCCCGTACCGCCGCGATGGTGAGCGGCCTGCGGGAACGCGGCGTCGACACCGTCGTCACCGAACTGACCGACGGCCCGGAGGCCCCCGCCGACACGGTGCCCGCGCTCCTCGAGGACCGTGAGATCACAGCGATCATGTGCCCCCAGGACGACGCCATGGTCAGCGTCCTGGAACGGCTCCGTCGAGCCGGGGTGCGGGTGCCCGGTGACATGTCGGTCACCGGCTTCGACGGCATCGGGCCCCTCACCACCCCGCTCCTCGGACTGACCACGCTGCGCCAGCCGTTGGACGAGGTCGGCCGACGCGCCATCGACCTGCTGCTGGAGCTCCGCGAGGACCGCTCCATGCCCACCCGCCACATACCCCTGCGCGGGGCGCTGGTGGCCGGAACCACCACCGCCCCGCCTCCACCCCATCCCGCGCGGCGCTGAATCCGGGGCCGCCCGCCGGAGCCCGGAGCCGCGTCGCTGACGTACCGGAGAAACCATGTCCGCGCCCTCGGCCGTCTCGTCCTTCCGCTACGGCGTCTTCCTCCGCCCCGACCCCGGCACCTGCGCCCTGCTGACCGAACTCCATCTGCTGCTCAGGCAGCAGTACGGGCTGGTCTCCTGTGCCGCCTATCCGCCCCATGCCACCCTTATGGGCAACATGCCCACCGATGCGCCCGAGGGCGAGCTGACCGATCGGATCGGTACGGCACTGGCGGGCACCACCTCCTTCACCACGTACAACTTGGGCGTCGAGAAGGGCGGAGGAGGCATCGGATTCAATCTCCACGACCTGCCCGATGGCTCCCCGAACCCCGGGATCACCGCCCTGCTCGACACGGTGCGCCGGGCGATGGCGCCAGTGGCTGAGCCAATGGACCACTACCGCGCCAACCCGCTGGACCCCGGCCGCTTCCGCGCGCATCTGTCCATCGCCTCCCATGAGCTGCTGATGCGCCCCGAACTCCGGCCGGAAATCGTCGATTTCGTCGAGGGCCTGGGATGGGAGCCGCCGCGCAGTTTCACGGCCGACACGGTCTCGCTGTACCGCTTCCGGAGCCCGGACTGGCATGCGCAGTGGTGGCGCCATATGACCTGGGACCACGTCCGCAGCTGGCGCCTGGAGCCGGCCGCGACGGTGACCCTCGATGCCGCGTGACGTCCCCGCGATGTCCCCGCGGCCTCCCCGCGCCGGGGGCGTTGCGCCCCTGAGGCGTCGCTCCGGCGGCGGGGCCGTGCCCGAGGGCGCGTGTCGTCACTGAGGACGTTCGCCGGGTCGTAACCTTTCGGCCGCCCCCAAGACGTCGGTGCCGCATAGCTTTTCAGCCATGTGCGGGAACGTTCCACCACTGAAGCGCGCGGGCCCTCGTCGCCCCCGGCTCGGTCCCTGGCTGACCGTGCCGACCCTGCTGTTGATCGCTGTCTTCCTCTACTGGCCCCTGGGGCGCGGCATTTGGCTGAGCACCCGGGGGACCGACCTGCTCGGCAATCCGACCCGTTCGGTCGGGTTCGACAACTACACCCAGCTGCTGACCGACCCGGCGAGCCGCCGCGTGCTGCTCACCACGATCATCCTTACGGTCGCCAGCGTGGCCGTGGCCACGGCGGGGGCGCTGGCGGCCGTGCTGCCGCTGCGCCGCCGCATCGTCGGACGCCGCCTCTTCCAGCTCGCCTTCTCCCTTCCCTTCGCCTACTCCGCCGCCTCGGCCTCGGCCTGCTTCGCCGGGCTGTTCGCCCCGTCGGTCGGCACGCTCAACCACGTGCTGGCGAAGCTGGGGTACGAGGGTCCGCCGTGGTTGCAGTCCCCGGGGTGGGCGATGCTGTGCGTGGCCCTGGCGACCGCCTGGTACGAGTTCGGGTTCGCCGTTCTCGTCCTGACGGCCGCTGTCCGGAATCTGCCCTCGGAGGTGCTGGAGGCCGCGGAGCTGGACGGGGCGAGCGGTCTGCGCCTGGTGCGCAGCGTGATCGTGCCGTTGATCTCGCCCAGCCTGTTCTTCCTCGCCGTCACCCAGACGATCAGCGGACTGCAGATCTTCACGCAGGTCCAGGTGCTCACCCGGGGCGGCCCCTCCGACGCGACGACCACCCTGGTCGTGGAGTTGTATCAGCGGGCCTTCGGCGGCGGGGTGCCCGACTACGGCCGGGCCTCGGCCATCGCGGTCGTACTGCTGGCGCTCGTCCTGTTCGTCACCGCCGTGCAGTTCCTCGTCCTCAACCGCCGGGTGACCACCTCATGACCGTCACCACGACGCCCACGCGCCCCACGGTCACCGAGGCCACCGCGGCGGTCCGAAGGCCGCGCAGGCCGGGCCCGGCGCTGCGCGCACGCGGCATGGTGCGCTGGCTGTGGCTCGTCGTCCTTACGGTCGTCGTCGGCTTCCCGGTCTATGTCACGCTGCTGACCGGGCTGCTGCCGCCGCAGGAAGTGGCCCACGGAACGCTGCTGCCCACCCGGCTGACCCTGGACAACTTCCGTGAGGCGCTGCGCAATGTGCCCTTCGGGCAGCAGTACGTCGTCAGCGTGCTCGTCACCGCCCTGCAGACGGGCGGCCAGCTGCTGACGTCATCACTGGCCGCGTACGCACTGGTGTTCCCGCGCTGGCGGGGGCGCGCGGTGGCGTTCGCCGTGATCGTCGCCACCCTGGCGATCCCCGGTGAGAGCCTGGTCATCCCGAACTACGAGCTCGTCACCGGCCTCGGGCTGCGCGACTCCCTCCTCGGGATCACCTTGCCGTTCCTCGCCGCCGGGTACCCGGTCTTCCTGCTGCGGCAGGCGTTCCTCACCCTCCCCCGGGAGGTGTGGGAGGCGGCGCGGCTGGACGGCTGCGGCGATCTGCGCTGTCTCTTCCTCGTCGTCCTCCCGATGGCCAGGCCCCAGGTGACCGCGGCCACCCTGTGGAGCGCGCTCGCCGCCTGGAACGGCTACTTCTGGCCGCTGCTCATCACCGACTCCCCGGACCGGCGCACCGTCCAGGTGGGCATCTCCCAGCTGGTCAACGCCGAGTCGACCAGCCCCGGCGTGATCTACGCCGGTACCACCCTCGTCCTCCTTCCCACCCTTCTGCTCGTCATCGTGGGCCAGCGCTTCCTGCTCCACGGGCTCGCCCGCACCTCCCCGCGCTGACGCCGCTCTCCCCGCCTTCCCGCACCCCCTTCTCAAGCCCCCTTCCCGGAGGAACATCACCATGCGCAGAAGCGCGTCCGTCCTCGCCGCCGTCGTGGCGCTGACCGCCCTCAGCGGCTGCGGCGACAACGGTAAGAACGACACCGGCAATTCCGGCCGGGCCCCCGGACCCGAGGCCCTCAAGGCCGCCAAGGGGCCCGTCACCGTCACCCTGTGGCACGGCCTCGGTGACACCAACGCCGTCGCGCTCCAGAAGCTCGTTGACCGGTTCAACGCCCAGCACCGCGGCAAGATCGAGGTCAAGGCCGTCTACCAGGGCCAGTACCCCGACGTGCTCGCCAAGTACACCGCCGCCATCCGCGACAAGAGCACCCCGAGCCTGCTGCTCTCCTACGACATCAGCACCGGCTTCCTGCACGACGCGGGCCAGACCGTGCCCGCCCAGGACCTGGCCGAGGCCAACCCCGGCACGCTGTCCCTGGACGACATCCGGCCCGCCGCGCGCAACTACTACAGCGCCCAGGGCAAGCTGATGGCCGTCCCCTTCAACACGTCGATGCCGATGCTCTACGTCAACGACGACCTGCTGAAGAAGGCCGGGCTGCCCGCCAACACGCCCCTGAACACCCTGGACCAGGTGGTCGCCGCCGCGAAGACCGTCCACCGTAAGGTGCCGAAGGCCGGGGGCCTGGTCCAGCCCTTCGACACCTGGTGGATCGAGCAGCTGACCGCCGCCGCCGGAGTGCCCTACTGCGGGCCCGACAACGGCCGTAAGGGCAGCACCGCGTCCAGTGTGAAGCTCACCAGCCCGCAGCAGCGCAAGGCCATCGGCGCCGTGAGCGATCTCTACACCAGCGGCGCCGGACTGGACACGGGCGAGGACGGCTCCAACGCCGTGACCGCCTTCCAGCAGGGCAAGGTCGCGATGATGTTCAACAGCAGCGGAGCCGCCGGGAAGATCAAGGAGGGCGCCGACTTCCCCTACCGGGCCCTGCCCTATCCGCTGTCCGGTCCGGCCGCGACCTCCGGGCCCGTCGTCGGCGGCGCGGCCCTCTGGGTCAACGGCCCCGGCCACGGCGCCGCCGAGCAGGCCGCCTCCTGGCAGGTGGCCGCCTTCCTCGCCTCGCCCGCGTCGCAGGAGGAGTTCAGCCGCGCGACCGGCTACGCGCCCATCAACAAGAAGGTGGAGGCCCTGCCCGGCCAGCAGAAGACCCTCGCCGCCCGGCCCGATCTCAAGGCCGTCATCGACCAGTTCAACAAGACGCCCGCCACCACGGCCGCGGCGGGATGCCTCACCGGTGCGATGCCCACCGTGCGCGCCGATGTGCTCGGTCCGATCCAGTCCGCCTTCGCCGGTAAGACGCCGCTGGACACCGCGCTGAAGAACGCCGAATCCGCCGCCAACCGCGACATCGATCGCTACCGGGAACAGGCAGGTCAGTGATGCGAGACAACCCCCATCGCTACGGAGTCTTCCTCCGCCCCGATCCGCACACCTGCGCCGTGCTCGCCCGGCTGCATCTGCTCATGAAGCAGCAGTACGGCCTCGTCTCGTGCGCGGCGTTCCCGCCCCACGCGACCCTCGCGGGCAATGTGCACGCCACGGTCGCCGAGGAGGAGCTGATCGCGGTGCTGGACCCGCTGCTGTCCGAGGCCACGTCGTTCACCACGTACAACTCCGGTATCGACCGGCACGGCAAGGGGTTCGCGTACAACGTGCACCATCTGCCGGACGGGACGCCCAACCCCGAGTTGGCCGACCTGGCGGTCTCGGTGAACGCCGCGCTGGCGCCGGTGTCGTCCATTCAGCCGGACTTTCTCTTCAAACCCTTCGACCCGGCGGAATTCCGGGCGCATCTGTCCGTGGCCTCCCATGAGCTGACCCTGCGGCCCGACCTCTACGAGGAGATCGGGGAGTTCCTGGACACTCTGGCCGCGGACCCGCCCAAGCGGTTCACCGCCGAGACCATCTCGCTGTTCCGCTTCCACAGCGGCGACTGGAACGCGCAGTGGTGGCGGGACATGACCTGGGTGCACGTCCGCAGCTGGCGGCTCCAGGGCGCCGAGGCGACCGTGTGAGGGCGCGGGAGCGGCCCCGTGACGGCGAGAGAGCTGCCATGACGGGCTGAGCGGCCTTACGCGCGGGCGTCGGCGCCGGGAGCCGTACCGGCCTCGGCGCCCGCGCGGAAGGTACGGCGGTAGGCGGTGGGGGAGACGCCCACGGCCGCCTGGAAGTGCTGGCGCAGGGACGCGGGGGAGCCGAAACCGGCCTCGCGCGTCACCTGGTCCACCGACAGATCGGTGCCCTCCAGGAGATGACGGGCCCGCTCGACCCGCTGCTGGGTCAGCCACTGGCCCGGGCTGACGCCGACCTCCTCGCGGAAGCGGCGGGTGAACGTCCGTACGCTCATCGACTCCTGGGCGGCCAGCTCCCGCAGTGAGACGGGCCGGTCCAGCCGGCCGAGCGCCCAGGCGCGGGCCGCCGTCGTGGTGGCCTGTTGGGCCTCGGGCAGCGGGCGCGGGATGTACTGGGCCTGGCCGCCGTCGCGGTGGGGCGGCACCAGGCTGCGCCGGGCCACGTCGTTGGCCACGGCGGTGCCGTGGTCGCGCCGCACCAGATGCAGACACAGGTCGATCCCCGAGGCCACACCGGCCGAGGTGAGCACATCGCCGTCGTCCACGAACAGCACGTTCGGATCGACCTTGACGGTCGGGAAGAGGCGCTGGAAGCGGTCGACGCTGGACCAATGGGTGGTGGCCGGGCGGCCGTCGAGAAGACCGGCGGCGGCGAGCACGAACGAACCGGTGCAGATGGACACCCAGCGCACCCCCGGCCGGGCATGGGCCAGCGCGGTGCCGAGCGGCTCGGTCATCCGGCCCTCCTCGTGGACCGGGCCGAGTTCGTACGAGGCGGGCACCACGATGGTGTCGGCCTCGGCGAGGGCCTCGGGGCCCAGCTCCACGGCGATCGGGAAGTCGGCGTCCGTGGGCACCAGACCGGGCTCGGGGGTGCAGGTGACCACCTCGTACAGCCGCCGGCGGTCGGCGGAGCGGGCCTTGCCGAAGATCCGGTACGGAATGCCCAGCTCGAAGGGGATCACGCCGGGGAGGGCGAGGACGACGACACGATGGCGCTCGTCGGCGGTCCCGGGCAGGGAATGGGGCGGAGATTGGTGCGGGGAATGGTGCGGGGATTGGGGCTGGGGTGGGGACACTTCCGGCCTCCCGTCGTTCGGACACGGCCCGAAAGGGGCATGGCCCGATCCTAGCGAATGCTGTCCCTCGGGCCACTCGTTCGCACCGACCCGCTGCCCGATGCTGGTCCGGTGACGCAGACGACCGAGCTCTCCGAAGCCCCCGAACAGGGCGAACAGCCGGACCAGCCCGCCCGGCGGGCCCTCCTACGCCTACCGCACCGCGCCTGGTCGGTCGCCGCCATCGCCTTTGTGACGATCATCGGCGCTGCTGGATTCGCTTCCCTGCCCGGTCTGCTCATCGATCCGCTCCACGAGGAATTCGGCTGGTCGCGCGGCACGATCGGGTTCGCGGTCTCCGTCAACCTCGCCCTCTACGGGCTCACCGCTCCCTTCGCCGCCGCCCTGATGGATCGCTTCGGCATCCGTAAGGTCGTCGCGGCCGCGCTCGTCGTCATCGCGGCCGGTGGCGGCCTTACGGTCTTCATGAGCGAGCCCTGGCAGCTCATCCTGTGCTGGGGTGTGCTGGTCGGCCTCGGCAGCGGCTCCATGGCACTGGCCTTCGCCGCGACCGTGACCAACCGGTGGTTCGTGGCCCGGCGCGGGCTGGTCACCGGCATCCTTACGGCGGGCGGCGCCTCCGGGCAGCTGATCTTTCTCCCGCTGCTCTCCTGGATCGTCGAATGGCACAAATGGCGGCCCGCCGCGATCACCGTCTCGGTCGCCGCGCTGGCGATCGTCCCCCTCGTCTTGCTACTGCTGCGCGACTACCCCTCGGACGTGGGCCTCGCCGCGTACGGCGCCGACGGGCCGCCCGCCCCGCGGCCCGCGCCCCGGCGCGGTGCGGCCCGGCGGGCCGTCAAGGCCCTCGCGTCGGCCTCGCGCACCGGCTCCTTCTGGCTGCTCGCGGGCGCCTTCGCGATCTGCGGCGCCTCGACGAACGGCCTCGTCAAGACCCACTTCGTGCCCGCCGCGCATGACCACGGCATGCCGGTGACGGCCGCCGCGAGCCTGCTCGCCGTCATCGGCGTCTTCGACATCGTGGGGACGGTGGCCTCCGGCTGGTTCACCGACCGCTTCGACGCGCGACGGCTGCTGGCCGTGTACTACGCGCTGCGCGGGCTCTCCCTGATGTTCCTGCCGATCCTGCTGGACGACGCGGTCCATCCGCCGATGCTCTTCTTCATCGTCTTCTACGGTCTCGACTGGGTCGCCACCGTGCCGCCGACGATGGCGCTGTGCCGGGAGCAGTACGGGGAGGACAGCGCGATCGTCTTCGGCTGGGTGCTCGCCTCCCACCAGGTGGGGGCCGGGGTCGTGGCCTTCGTGGGCGGCGTGGCGCGGGACGCCTTCGGCTCGTACGACCTGGTCTGGTACGGCGCGGGGGCGCTGTGCGCGATCGCCGCGCTGATGTCGCTGGTCATCCAGCGCGGCCCGGGGGCGAAGGCCGCGTCGGCGACGGTCTAGAGGTGTCCGGCGGAGCTTGACGCCTGCGGTGGGCTGTTCCCCTCCCCGCCCCTTCCCACGCAGCGTCGATGTGCGGCTCCGCCGCGTGGGGGCTCCGCCCCAGACCCCGAGGTCCATCGAGTGCGGCTCCGCCGCGTGGTTCGCCGGACACCCCCGTAGGGCCGCGCGGGCTTGGGGACGCGGACCGCGGAGGCTTACGCGAAAGGGCGGCCTTACGGAGACGCCGTGAACTCCCCGAAGGAGCCGCGGTGGAAGAGCAGCGGCCCGGATCGCGCCGCGGGCTCGTCCGTGCCCAGGGCCCGGACACGACCCACCACGACCAGATGGTCACCGCCCGTGTGCACGGCATGGATCGCGCAGTCGATCCACGCCGGGACGTCCGCCAGCCGCGGTGAGCCGGTGACCGGGGACGCCTCGTAGCGGACGCCCGCGAACTTGTCGGGGCGCCGGGAGCCGCTGACCGCGAAGGAGCGGCACAGCTCGCCCTGGTGCGCGCCCAGGACATTGACACAGAAGACGCCCGCGCGGGCGATGCGCGGCCAGGTCGTGGAGGTGCGGGCCACCATGAAGGCGACCAGCGGCGGGTCCAGCGACAGCGAGGCGAAGGACTGGCAGGCGAAACCGGCCGGTCCGTTCTCGTCGACGGTGGCGATCACGGTGACCCCGCTGGCGAAGTGGCCCAGGACGCGGCGGAATTCGGCCGGGTCGACCGGAGGCCGCTCATCGTCGCGCACACAGCGCAGCTCCGGCGGGGGCAGCGGGTCGACCGGTCGTACGGAGGCGGTCGGCGAGCCGACCGCCCGGAGGTAGCGGACGGCGGTGGCGGCCATACCGGCGTGTCCCATCATGGCCCCGTCCCCCTTTCTCGCTTGCTCGGGTTTCTCGCTTACTCGGGTTCTGTCTCGCTGTCTCGGGTTCCCCGACGGCGCGGTTCCTCAGCGGCCATAGCGGCCATAGCAGCCATAGCGGCCATAGCGGCCTCAGCGGCCTCAGCGGCCCCGGTACCCGGGCGGCCGGCGCTCGATGAACGCGCGGACGCCCTCCTGAGCGTCGGCCGTGGTCATGTTGATCTCCTGCGCCGCCGCCTCGGCGGCGAACGCGGTCGGGCGGTCGGCCTCCAGGGAGGCGTTCACCAGCGCCTTGGTGAGGGCCAGGGCGCGGGTGGGCCCCGCGGCGAGGCGCTCGGCCCAGGTGCGGGCGGTCTTGGGCAGGTCGTCGTCCGGGACGACCCGGTTGACCAGGCCCAGCCGCTCGGCCTCGGCGGCGGGCAGCGCGTCGCCGAAGAACATCAGCTCCTTCGCGCGCTGCGGGCCGATCAGCCGGGGGAGGAGATACGCACCGCCCCCGTCGGGGACCAGACCGCGGCGCATGAACACCTCGATGAAGACGGCCGATTCGGCGGCCAGCACCAGATCGCAGGCGAGGGCGAGATGGGCGCCGAGCCCGGCCGCCGTGCCGTTGACGGCGGCGATCACCGGCTTCTCGCAGTCGAGGACGGCGGCGATGAGCCGCTGCGCTCCGCCGCGGATCAGCCGGGCGACATCGCCCGCGACGCGTTCCGCCCCGTCGGATGCGCCGCGCAGGTCCGCTCCCGCGCAGAAACCCTTGCCGGTGGCGGTCAGCACGACGGCCCGGACGGACGGGTCCGCGGAGGCGTGGTCCAGCAGCGAAATCAGGTGTTCTCGCTGGTCGGGGGTGATGGCGTTCATCGCCGCGGGGCGGTTGAGCGTGATCCACGAGACGCCGTTGTCAGTGGTGTGCCGTAGAACGGAGTCACGTGAATCTTCAAGGGGGGAAGAGGTCATGGTAACGCTCCATGCGTCAGCGGCAGATCGCCAGGGCGTCCAGTGCCACGGCACCTTGGCCACGTTCCAGCACCATCAACGGATTGACGTCCAGTTCGGCGAGGTGGTCCCCGAGCTCCAGGGCCATGCGCTGGACCCGCAGCACGACCTCGACGAGAGCGTCCACATCGGCGGGGGGAGCACCGCGCACACCGTCGAGGAGGGCGCGGCCGCGCAGTTCGGAGAGCATCGCGCGCGCCTGGTCCTCGCCGAACGGGGGGACGCGTACGGCAGCGTCACGGAGGACATCGACGAGCACGCCCCCTATACCGACGGTCACGGTCGGGCCGAAGAGGGGGTCCTGGCTCATGCCGACCACCATCTCCACTCCGCGCTCGACCATCTGACAGACCAGCACCCCGTCCAGTTCGACGCCCTCGTAGCGGGCGATGTCGGTGAGCTCCCGATAGGTGTCGCGGACCTGGCTGGCCGAGGTCAGCCCCAGCCGGACCAGCCCCAGCTCGGTCTTGTGGGCGAGCTGCGGCGCGGACGCCTTCATGACGACGGGGTAGCCCACCAGACCGGCGGCGCGGACGGCCGCGGCCGCGCTGGTCACGAGCTGCTCACGCGGCACCCGGATGCCGTACGCCCGCAGCAGCTGTTTCGCCGCGTGCTCGCTCAGTTGGTCTCCTGGGCGCAGCAGGTCGCGCACCTTGCGAAGCGAGGGGGACGGGGTGCGCGGGGCGTCCTCGAACGGGGAGTTGTAGGAGGCGGTGAAGCGGTGGTGCCCCAGATAGGCGCGCACGGCGGTGATGCAGTTGGCGAACGTCCGGAAGGTGGCCACGCGGGAGGAGCCCAGCAGGGTGGTGCGGTAGGCGTCCTCGGTGCCGACCGGCGAGCCCCACACCACGCACACCAGCTTGTCCGTCTGCTCCGCCGCGTCGACCAGGTCCTGCGCCAGCTTGTCGCTCATGGGCGGGAAGGGGCCGGTGATCGGGCAGATCAGCACGCCCACGGAGGGATCGGCGAGGATCGCGTCGATGATCTTGCGGCCGCGCCAGTCGCCGACCGGGTGGCCGCCGTTGTCCACCGGGTTGGCGACGCTGAGATCGCCGGGGATCCACTGGTGGAGCTCGGTCTGCTTCTCGGGGGAGAGGGTGGGCAGGGTGAGGCCCGCCGCGGTGGCGAGGTCGGAGAAGTGGGCCCCGGTGCCCCCGGAGATCGAATACACCACGACGCCCTCGGCGAGCGGTGGGCGGGCGCGGGCGAGCAGCGCCGCCGTGTCCTGAAGCTCGTCCAGGCCGTCCACGCGGATCACGCCGAACTGCCGCATGGCCGCGTCCACCACCTCGTCCGAGCCGGTCAGCTTGCCGGTGTGGGAGGCGGCCGTGCGGGCGCCGGCCTCGGTGCGGCCGACCTTCACGGCGACGACGGGCACCTTGGCGCGGGCGGCCCGGTCGGCGGCGAGGAGGAAGCCGCGGCCGTCCTTCAGCCCCTCCGCGTACAGGGCGATGGCGCCGACCTCGGGCCGGGTGGCGAAGTAGGAGATGAAGTCGGAGGTCTCCAGATCGGCCTCGTTGCCGGTCGGGGCCCAGTGGCTGAGCCGGATGCCGAGCTCCTGGAGGGTGAATACCGGGCGGCCCTGGTGGCCTGACTGGGTGATGAGGGCGATGGCGGGCCCGTCGAGGTCGTCGCGGAACTTCTCGAAGGCGTTGAGGTTGGTGTTGGGGCCGAGCAGCCGCAGCCCGGCGCCACGGGCCGCGGCGGCCAGCCGGGCCTGCGCGGCGGCGCCCTCGGGCCCGGTCTCGGCGAAGCCGGAGGCGAAGACGACGGCGAACCTCACCTTGCTCCCGTCGAGTTCCTCGATCACCGGGAGCGGGTCGCGGACGAGGAGGACGGCGAGGTCGACGGGTTCGGGCAGCGCGGCCACGGAGGGTACGCATGGAATGCCGAAGACGGCGGGACGGGAGGGATGCACGGGGTGCAGCCGGGCACCGACGCGTTCGGCCCAGGCCAGGAGCTGGCGGGTGATACCGGTGTTGGGGCGGCCGTCAGCGTCGGAGGCGCCGATGAGGGCCACCGACTCGGGATGGAAGAAGCGGTCCAGATCGGGGACGGTGGACGTCAGTGGGCGCCCGCTGACGTCCACGTCGTCCACGCCTTCGGCGGTCCCGTCCGCCGCGGGCCTGCTGTGGACATGCACGGCGGGGCCGGGGGCCTGACCGCAGGCGACGGCGCGGGCATGACGGGAGTTGGTGGTCAGGGTGCCGTAGGTCGATCCAAGCATCGGTATCCGCCACTCCTGCTCGTTGGCCAATAACCGGGTAGGTGACCAGGGGATTCGGCGTCGGTCGCCGCAGCAAAACTGACGCCAAGTCACATTACCCAGTAGTCAGGTTACTGAACTGACGGCCTGTCAGGAATGCTCGGGGCGTGGGGAACACGCAGGGTGACGACGGGGCCGGTGGAATCGCGGCTCGCCCCGCCCCGCCGTCATGCCGCCCCGCCGCCCCGCCGTCATGCCGTCGTGCGGGCGACCGTCTTGGCGATCTTCCGGGCGTCGATGGCCAGCTCGCGCAGCATTCCGCTGATCGGGTTCGTATAGCCCGTGAAGTGCAGTCCCGGCGCGCCCTTCAGGGTCAGTCGGCCGTGCGGGAGGGGGCGGCCGCGGTCGTCGAGCACGCCCAGATGGCCGACCAGTTCCTCCAGGCCGCGCCGGTAGCCGGTCGCGGCGATCACCACCTCGGGGCTGATCCGCGAGCCGTCGGCCAGAACCACCTTGTCCAGATCGAAGGAGTCGACCGCCGAGACCACTTCCACCCGTCCCGTCCGCACCGCGTCGACCAGCCCCACGTCCTGGACCGGGATCGCGCCCTCCCGTACGCGGGTGTAGAGCCCGGTGTCGGGCCAGGGCAGACCGTGCTCGGTCAGATCCGGCATGCTCACCCGGCACATCACCCGCGCCGCCCGGTCCACCGCGCGCCGCGGCAGCCTGCGCACCAGGATGCCGGTCGCCTGCGCGGGCCACCCGGCCGTCGAGCGGCGCAGGATGTGCGGCACGGTGCGGATCGCCAGCCGCACCCGGGCCGCGCCGCCCTCGATCAGATCGACCGCGATCTCGGCGCCGGTGTTGCCGACGCCGACCACCAGGACGTCACGGCCCTCGAAGGGGCGGGCGTTGCGGTAGTGGGCGGCGTGCGACAGCTCACCGGTGTAGCCGGCGCGGCCCGGCCAGTCCGGCAGCCGTGGGGTGTGGTTGAAGCCCGTCGCGACGACGACCACGGGCGAGGACAGCGCACGGCCGCCCGTGGCGCGCAGCATCCACTCCGTGTCGTCGGACGACCGGTCGATGCGGGAGACCTCGACGCCCGTGACGATGTCCAGCCGGTGGTGCTCGACATAGCGCTCCAGATAGCGCACCACGTCGTCGCGCCCGACCCACCGCCCGTAGGACCGGGGGATCGGCATCCCGGGGAGCGCGGAGAGTCTGCGCGTGGTGTGCAGATGCAGCCGGTCGTAGTGGTTCCGCCAGGACGCGGCGACCGCGTCGGACTTCTCCAGGATGACGGCGTGGATCCCGCGGTGGCTGAGCGCGGCAGCGGCGGCGAGTCCGCCCGGTCCACCGCCGATCACATAGACGGGTGAGGACTTCTCGGGGGAGCGGTCGGCCATGCGGGTGAGCGTAGTCGGGTATTTGACGGGTTTCGGTCAAACAACCGGTCAAAGTGATTCCGGATGGGTTGCGGAGAGGTCACGGTCGGTAGACGCCGGACCGTCGCGGCGGTGTCCCGTCGGTTTTTGTTCCGTTGGTGCGACGACTTTTGTTCCGCTGGCGCGACCCCTTGCGCGGGGCGCACCCGTCCCATGAAACTGACGTACCGTCAGATTCACCGGGACGGGAGGGTGGGGGACGATGCGGACGATCGGGCTCGACGGGGCCGAATGGCTTGCCGTACTGCGCATTGGACTCGGCCTGTGGTGGCTCGAGAGCTGGCGGCACAAGGACAAGAAGGACTGGTTCGAGCGCGGCACCGGTATCGGCTGGGCGGTGGGCGTGGCCGCCAAGCACCGCTGGTCGTTCGTCCGCGGCGGCTTCGACGCGGTGGTCACACCCCGTCCCAAGGTCATGGCGTATGTCGTCGTCTACGCCGAACTCGCCCTGGGCCTCGGGCTGACGCTCGGCTTTCTGACCCCCATCGCCCTGATCGGCGCGATCGTGCTCAATCTGCTCTATTTCCTGCTCATGATCCACGACTGGGCGGAGCAGGGGCAGAACTCGATGATGGTGCTGATCTCCGTGGTCGGACTCTTCGGCATGAGCTGGCAGACCTGGTCGCTCGACGAGGCATGGGGACTGTTCCTGTGAGTCCGACGCCCCCGCCCGCGGGCGCTCCGCGCTTCGACCTGCCGGAGATCGACGCCTTCAGCCGCCCCTACTGGGACGCCGCCGCCGAGGGCCGGCTGCTGATCCGGCGCTGCGACGGGTGCGGCCGGGCGCATCACTACCCGCGCGAGTTCTGCCCGTACTGCTGGAGCGAGAACGTCGTCTGGGAGGCGGCGAGCGGCGCCGCGTCGCTCTATACGTGGTCCGTGGTGCACCGCAATGACCTGCCGCCGTTCGGCGCCCGCCTCCCGTACACCGCCGCCGTCGTCGACCTCGCCGAGGGGCCGCGGATGATGACCGAGCTCATCGAGGTCCCGGAGAGCGGGCCGAGGGTGGGGATGCGGCTTCAGGCGGCGTTCCGGGCGGCGGGGGCCGGGGAGGCGGCGGAGGGGGACGGGCCGGTCGTTCCTGTCTTCCGGCCGGTGCCTGCCTAAGGGCTCCGCTGGAAGTGTCGCGATGGGGCGTCGGTCAGGCTCGGCGCCGTCGCGGCTGGTCGCGCCCGCGCGGCGGAGCCGCACATCGACACGGCCCCGCGCCCCTTCGGGGCGCTGCCCGCCGCCTTACGGTCGCGTCGCCTTCTCGTCGTACGCCTTACGGTCGTGGCCGTACGGCCGTGCCGCCGTTATGGCCACAGCAGCTCTCGCCGCCAGCCGCCGGGCTCCCCGGGGTCGCGGCGGTAGCGGACCCGCACGTGCCGCCGCCGCGCCTCCTCCTGGTAGAACTCGACCTCATCGGCTTCCAGGACGTACAGGGTCCAGGTGGGAGCGGTCGCGTCCGGTTCGCGTTCGGCTCGTTCGTAGGCCGTCTCGAAGGCCCGTAGCAGCTCCTCGTAGGAGCCGAGCACCTCGCTCTGCCGTCCGCTCCCGGCCAGCGCCGCCGCGAGCGCCGCGGGGGAGCGGCCGCGCAGATCGGCCGCGCTCTCCTCCGGTCCGGTCTCGCCGACCCGCCCGCTGACGCGCACCTGACGGCCCGACCGCATCCAGTGGAACGCGAGCGAGGCGTACGGCTGCTCGGCCAGCTCTCGGCCCTTACGGCTGCCGCGGTGGGTGCCGAAGTGCCAGCCGCGCTCATCGGCGTCGTGCAGCATCACCGTGCGCTGGGACGGGCGGCAGTCGGCGCCCGCGGTGGCCAGGGTCATGGTGTGCGGCCCGGGTTCGCCCGCCTCGGCGGCCTCCCGCAGCCACCGCCGGAAGAGCGGAAGCGGTGCGTCCGGGGCGGTGGCCGGGTCGAAGGCGGGCAGTTCGCCCGCATGGGGTACGCGCAGGCCGCGTAGCAGGGCGCGGAATGCCTCATCCTCGTTCTCGCTCATCGGCTCCCCATCCGACCACCCGTGAGGGGCCGGGGCAAGCGGGGCGTACGTACGGCCGGCGCAGGCTCGTCAGCCGCGGCCCAGGACCACCGTGCCCGCCGAGCAGAACCAGCCCCCCGTGCCCGACGCCACGGCCAGCTCCGGCAGCCGCCCGCCCGCCTTGCGCACCTGTCGCTCCCCGGCCTCGCCGCGCAGCTGTCGTACCGCCTCGACCAGCAGGAACAGTCCGCGCATCCCCGGGTGGCAGGCGGAGAGGCCGCCGCCGTCGGTGTTGGTCGGCAGCTCGCCGTCCCGCGTCAGCCGCCCCTTCTCCACGAACGCCCCGCCCTCGCCCTTGGCGCAGAAGCCGAGGTCCTCCAGCGTCACCAGGGTCATATAGGTGAAGGCGTCATAGAGCTCGGCCACATCGATGTCCGACGGCCGGACGCCCGCCCGCGCGAAGGCCGCCCGCCCGGAGGCCGCGGCCGGGGAGACCGTGAAGTCCTCCCATTCGGACATGGTGGTGTGCGAGACGGCCGTGCCCGAACCCAGCACCCATACCGGGGCCTTCGCCGTGTCCGGTACGTACTCCTCGGCCGCGAGCAGCACCGCGCAGCCGCCGTCCGAGCGGATGCAGCAGTGCAGTTTGGTGAAGGGGTCGGCGATCATCGGGCCGCTCAGGACGTCATCGACCGTGATCGGTTCGCGAAACATCGCATCCGGATTGTGCCCGGCGTTGATACGCGCCTGAACGGCGATGTCCGCCAGCTGTTCGAGTGTGGTGCCGTACGCATGCATATGGCGGCGCGCGGCCATCGCGTACTTGGCGACCAGCGTATGCCCGTACGGGACCTCGAACTGAAGCGGTCCGCGCGCCCCGAAGGAGAGATTCGCGGTGCGGCGGCCCGCCCGGATATCGGCGCGGGCGGTGGACCCGTAGACGAGCAGAACGGCGCGGGCGTGCCCGGCGGCGATCGCGTCCGCCGCGTGCGCCGCCATGACCTCCCAGGTGGAGCCGCCGACGGCCGTCGAGTCGGCCCAGGTCGGCCGCAGCCCCAGATACTCGGCCACCTCGACCGGCGCGAGGGTGCCGAGCCCCGCCGAGGCGAGGCCGTCGACGACCGACCGGTCGAGACCGGAGTCGGCGAGGGCCCGGCGGGCGGCCTGGGCGTGGAGGGCGTAGGGGGTGGCCGTGTCGACGCGGCCGCAGTCGGAGAGGGAGACGCCGACGACGGCGACCTTACGGTTGCGCTGCGCTGCGGACGGCATGAATCTGACGGTACATCAGATTCGCTGGAGCGGAAGGGGGCGCAGGTGCCCCGCGGTGGGCGCCCGCGGGCACCAGGGCGCCGCCGGGGGTGAGTGCGCCGAGGTCCAGGGGGAAGGGGGTGGTCCGGACGATCTCCCGTATGGCCGTGCCCGCGCCTCGAGCACAAGCCCCGTCCGGACCACTCGTGAGGCGCCCGGCTACTGCAGGAACTGCCCCACGCAAGCGGCGATCGCCACCAGAAGGCTCAGCACTCCGATCACGACCTGCCACCTGTCCGGGCCGGTCCACCGGGCGTCGCTCGTCTCCTGCGTGCTCCGATCGTCCATTACCCCTCCTCGCTCCTCCGACAGGCCCCGGAGGACAGGGCCACCGCCGGTCCGGTCGCGCTCCGGCGGAGGATGCGGGGAGGAACGTGGTGGGGCGGCAGCAGCTTAGCCGCGGATGGGGTGGGAGGGGTGGGAAAGTCCGGAGCTCGTCCCTAGTATGACGGCCCGTCAGAAAACGGAGGTGCTCGCCGATGGACGCCGCGTTCACCGAGGAACAGGACGAGATCCGCCGTACGCTGCGCACTCTGCTGCGGGAGCGGTGCGGACCGGACGAGGTCAAGGCGGCGGTCCAGACCGCGCCCGGCTATGACGAGGCCCTGTGGCGGCAGCTCGCCCGGACGCTCGGGCTGCCGGGCCTCGCCCTTCCGGCGGCGTACGGGGGCGTCGGCTGCGGCGTCACCGAGCTGGCGCTGGCCTGTGAGGAGACCGGGCGGGTGCTGCTCCCCTCGCCGCTCCTGGCCACCGCCGTGTTCGCCGCGCCCCTGGTCGCCGTGGTCGGGACGGAGGCGCAGCGCGCCGAGCTGCTGCCGCGCATCGCGGAGGGCGCCCTTACGGCGGCCCTCGCCGTGCCGGGGCGCGCGCTGCCCGAAGCGCTGGGGCTCGTAGGAGCGCGGGACGGCGCGTGGGCCGGTGGGGGGCGGGAAGGCGCGTGGGCCGGTGGGGGGCGCGCGGGGGGTGTCCAGGCGCGCCCGGACCGGGACGGCGGCACGGGGTGGCGGCTGTACGGGCAGGTGGAGCAGGTGCCGGGCGGGCACAGCGCCGAACTGCTGCTGGTCGCCGCCCGCGCTGGGGGCTATACGCGTGGGCGGACACTGCTGTTCCTCGTCCGGGCGGGGGCGGACGGGCTGGCCCGCACCAGGCTGACCGCGCTCGACGCCACCCGGCCGCAGGCCCGGATCGAGCTGCGGAACGTCTCGGCCGAGCTGCTGGGGGTGGACGACGGCGGGAACGGGAGCGGGGAGGCGGTGGCCGGGGCGCTGGCGGCCGTGGGTACGGCGGCCGCGGCCGTGCTCGCCGCCGAGGCCGTGGGGGCGGCGGACGCGGCCCTCGCGCGGACGGTCGAGTATGTGCGGGCGCGTGAGCAGTTCGGCCGTCCCATCGGCTCCTTCCAGGCGGTCAAACACCGGCTGGCGGATGTGTACGTCGCGGTGCAGGCGGCCCGTTCGGCGGCGTACTACGCGGCATGGGCCGCGGCCGAGGGCGGTGCGGGTGGCACGGAAGCAGCGGTCGCGGGCGGGCTGGCGCTCGCGCAGGCGCTGGAGGCGCAGCGCACGGCGGCGGCCGAGGCGGTGCAGCTGCACGGCGGTATCGGCTTCACCTGGGAGCATGACGCGCATCTCTACTTCAAGCGGGCCGCCTCGGACGAGCTGCTCTTCGGTCCCGTCCACCGGCTGCGGGCCCGGGCAGCGGAACGGGAGGGGCTCTTCGGCGCGGCTGATCGCGCTCCTTACGGTGGCCACGAAGGGCGCGGCGGGCGCGGCGGAAGCGGCGGTCCCAACGGGGACGGCAGGCACGGTGGGCCGGACGGGCGAGACGGGCCGGACGGGCGCGATGGGCTGCGTAAGGCGGTGACGGTCTGATGGCCGGTTACGGTGTGAAGCTGGTCCGTAAGGTCTCCTCGACCCGCGCCTTCGCCAAGGTCGCCCCCCATGTCATCCCCGCGTTCGACCGAACGGTCCACCGGCTGACCCGTGGCAAGGTGCTGCCGAGCGCGCGGATGCTGCCTGGCGTGATCCTTACGGCGCGCGGCGCGAGGTCCGGGCTTCCCCGCCGTACGCCGCTGGCCTGCATGCCGGAGGACGGCGGTACCTGGATCCTGATCGGCAGCAACTTCGGCCGTCCGGGCCATCCGGTCTGGACCACGAACCTCCTGAAGCACCCGGAAGCGGAGATCAGCCGGCGGGGCCGGGATATCGCCGTCCGGGCACGGCTGCTGGAGGGCGCCGAACGCGAGGCCGCCTGGGCCGCGGTCCTCGCCTTCTGGCCGCCCTACGCGACCTACCAGTCCCGGGTGGACCGCGAGATCCGCCTCTTCCGCCTCCACCGCGTCGAGGAGGGCTGAGCCGGTCCGCCGGGGCCGTGGGGGAGGGCTGAGCCGGTCCCTCCGTTTCGGGGGCGCCCAGCGCCCCGGCGCGGTCCCCGTTCCCTCCCCCATCCCTCCCCCATGGTCGAGCCCAGGGCCGAACAGACCGGTGACCGCAAAAGGGCCGCGGCGGATCACTGGGGAGTGATCCGCCGCGGCGTGACAGGACGTGCGGGCCCGGCCGGGCAGCCGGCCGGGAGGGGCCGGGGAAGGGAGGCCGGGGGAAGGGAGGCCAGGGGAGGGGGCGCGGATTCGTTACTTCGGCGGCTTGCGACCAGTGATGCCGAGGTGGACGAGCCAGGTCAGGCTCGGCCTGAGATCGGTCTGCTTGACGCCCCAGCTCTGGAAGCCCTTCTGGTGCGCCGCGACCGACGCCAGCATGGCGACCAGCGAGCCCGCGATGGCCCCGGGGTTGAGGTCCCCGTCGATCCGGCCCTTGGCCTGCTGCTCCTTGACGGCGTCCGTCAGGGAGTTGGTGACGGAATTGAGGATCTTCATGCGGATTTTGTAGAACCGCTTGTCACCCTCGGCGGCGCCCAGATCGACCACTCTCAGGATGGCGTCGTGTTTGCGCCAGAAGGAGAGGAACCCCTCGACCAGGTCCTCCGCCGCGGTCGCCCCCGACTTGCCGGCCCAGGAGCGGTCGGCGACCAGATCGGTGAGGTTCGCGCCCTCCTTCGCCATCTCCTCGGCGAGCTCGAGGACCGCGCCCTCCACATCGGGGAAGTACTGGTAGAACGTCGCAGGCGAGGTCCCTGCCTTACGTGCGACATCGATGACCTTGACGTCTCGATACGGGGAGGTGCTGAGCATCTCGCCGAGGCAGTCGAGCAGCTTCTGCCGCGTCGCCTGCCCGCGACGACCGGCCACCCGCCCGTCGACTGTGCGTACTTGTCCTGTCATGCCGTCAGCTTACCGAGGGGTGATCGGAGCGCGATTCGGCTGCGTGCAAATGGGGTTAGGGCGGGATGGGGAGGTTTGTGAACCTCGCTGAGCAGGCTGGAATGGCTGATTCCGGCCCCTGTCCACAGTCGTCAAGCCCTCAATCACCGCTCACCCACACGTGTGAATCGTGTTATCAACAGCCTGTGGATAACAACGGTGGATGACGAGGTCGGATCCGTCTCCGAGCCAAAAGGATTGGCCAAATATTTCGAGTTCCGGGGCGAGCAGACCGGGCGATCCCCCGTTAGCGTGGCAAGTGAGGTGAACGAACCAAGCGGTTCCAAACACGTGCCAACCATCTCCAAACGGGCTGTGAGCAAGCTCCGAGGCGAGCAAGTCCGAGGACCGAGGGACGCGGGAGGATCCGGGCCATGGCGGCATTCGCGGAAGGCGTGCCCTGCTGGGCGGATGTACTGCTGTCCGACCTCGCGGCGGGCCGGCGCTTCTACGGTGAGCTCTTCGGCTGGACCTTCCAGGAGATCGCCACCGGCTACGGCACGTTCACCCGGGCCCTTCTCGGCGGTAAGGACGTCGCGGGGCTGGTGCCCAAGCCGGACGGACGGATGCCCACCGTCTGGAACATCTACTTCGCCGCCCGGGACGCCGCCGCGACCGCCGTGCGGATCCGCGAGGCCGGTGGCCGGGTGATCACCCCGCCGGTGTGGATCGACGAGTTCTGCGTCATGGCGACGGCCGCCGACCCGGGCGGCGCCGTCTTCGGGATCTGGCAGGCGGGCAGCCACACCGGCTTCGCGCGGCGCGGCACGCCCGGTTCGTACGGCTGGACCGAGGTCCACACGCGTCAGCCGCGCGCCGTGGACGCCTTCTACCGGGCGGTCTTCGGCTACGGGATGACGCCCGCCATGCCGCCCTCCGCGCCGCCCTCCGCGCCGCCGTCCGTAGAGCCCTCCACAGAGCCTCCCGCGCCGCCATCCGCAGTGCCCTCCACGGAGCCGTCCGCAGCGCCCTCCGTGCCGCCCCCAGGCGCGCCCTCCACGCCGCCCTCCGCCGAGGGCGCACCGGCCGACGTGGTCCTGTGGACGCTGCGCGGGGAGCCCCCGGACCCCCGTCACGTGATCGGCGGACGCGTCGTGATGGGTGAGGAGTACCCGGCCGTTCTGCCCGCCCACTTCCTGACGTACTTTGTGGTGGCGGATTGTGATCAGACGCTGCGCACGGTCCACAGGCTGGGCGGGCGGGTTCTCAAGACCGCCGAAGATACGCCGTACGGGCGTTTCGCGGTCCTTGCGGACAATCAGGGCGCGGCATTCGCCGTCATCGACACCTCGACGGCGGGCTGAACCCGGGGCGAATAACTGGGCGATACGGGCCTGCGGGCACTTGGATGGTCCCCGGTCGAACCGGACGGACCCCGGCTCCGTATCGCCCGATGACACGACGATTCGCCCCCGGGTTCGCAACCGCCGCCTTCGCCAGAGAGAATGCAGGATGCGTGCCGCCGGTTGGTTTGTCGGTGAGACGCTGCACGGGGCTGTATTTTTTCAAGCCCCCACGGGGAGGTGGCAGGCAAGTGGTGGAGCAGCTGACGCAGCACGATCCGAGGCGGATCGGCCCTTTCGAGGTGCTCGGCCGTCTCGGCGCGGGCGGCATGGGGCTGGTCTATCTGGCCCGCTCGGCATCGGGCCGACGGGTCGCGATCAAGACGGTCCGGACCGAGCTCGCCGAGGACCAGCTGTTCCGTGTCCGATTCACCCGTGAGGTGGAGGCGGCCCGCGCGGTCAGCGGGTTCTATACGGCCGCGGTCGTGGACGCCGATCCGCGCGCCGCGGTGCCGTGGCTGGCCACGGCCTATGTGCCCGCGCCCTCCCTCGAGGAGATCATCAACGAGTGCGGGCCGATGCCGGCCCAGGCGGTGCGCTGGCTGGCGGCCGGGGTCGCCGAGGCGCTGCAGTCCATCCATGGCGCGGGCCTGGTCCACCGGGATCTGAAGCCGTCCAATGTGCTGGTCGTCGAGGACGGCCCGCGCGTGATCGACTTCGGTATCGCCTCCGGTGTCTCGAACACCCGGCTGACGATGACCAACGTCGCGGTCGGCACCCCCGCTTACATGTCGCCCGAACAGGCGCGCGACTCGCGCAGTGTGACGGGCGCGAGTGACATCTTCTCGCTCGGCTCGACCCTGACCTTCGCGGCCACCGGGCACGCGCCCTTCCACGGCGCCAACCCGGTGGAGACCGTGTTCATGCTGCTGCGTGAGGGCCCCGACCTGGCCGGGCTGCCCGATGAGCTGCGGCCGCTGATCGAGTCGTGCATGCAGATGGAGCCCGAGCGGCGGCCGTCCCCGGCCGATCTGCAGTCCCAGCTGGCACCGCATCTGTTCGCCTCCAACGCCGACGACAGCGGTACGGCCTCGGCCTGGCTGCCGCCCGGCGCCGTCGCGCTCATCGAGCGCAAGCGCAGCGGCCGCAACCAGGTGCGCGGCTCCTCCCGGCCCGCGGCCGGAGGCGGCCGCCCCGGCGGGCACGCCGGAGACGCGGGGAACGCCGGAAGCGCCGCGAGCGCGGGCAGCCGCCCGTCCGCGCCGCTCCCGCCGGAGCGTCCGCCCACGCCGCCACCCTCGTACGCCCCCGCCGCGGGAGCCGCCCCGGACGGCCATGGCGGGCGGCACGGCGCCGCCGCGAGCGGGCCCGTGGGCCCGAGCGGCTGGGAGCCCGTGGGCGTGGGCGATCCGCGCGGCGGTCTGCGCGCGCCGGAGGCCGCGAGCCCGCCCAGCGCGCTGGGCTCCATCGGACCCGGGCGGCATGCCGCCCCGTCCGCCGCTGCCCCGCCCGCCGCCGTTGCCCCGCCCGTTGCTCCGCCCGTCGCCGCGGCGCCCGCTCCGGCGCCCGCCGGGGCCGACGGGTCGGTCCGGCTGCCCGGTTCGCAGGTACCGATCGGCCCGGGGCTCCGGGCCGCCGACGCGCGGGACCCGCAGGCGCAGCACGGCACCGGCCCCGCCACCGGCTGGGTGCGCCCGCCGGCCGGGGTGACGAGCGGAGGGCTGAACGGGGGCGACGGTATGGCCGCCGTCCCGCCGCCGACCCACTCCCCGTCGGCCGAGCCGCCCGAGCCGCCCGGCGGAGCCGGGCACGGCCGCTGGCGCCCGTGGCGGTTCCGCATGTCCAACGACGTATGGGGTACCCCGGCGGTCGCCGGCGAGCTGCTGTACGTGACCTCGTTCGAGGTGCACGCGCTGGACGTGGGCACCGGCCGGCGCCAGTTCAAGACCCGCGACGTGGCGTGGGCGATGGCCGTGGCGAACGGCCGGATCCACGCCTCCGACGGCCCCACGCTGTACGCGCTGGACGCGGAGGACGGCGCCGAGCGCTGGCGGCTGTCGACCGATGGCTGGGTCTACTCCCTGAAGGTCGACCGCGGCACGGTCGTCACCGGCACGCGCGGCGGTGGCGTCCAGGCGTGGGAGGCGGCCAACGGCGAGCTGCTGTGGGAGATGCAGGGCCTCCAGACCGACTTCGAGACGCCCGAGTCCGGCCCGGCCGTCCACGACGGCACGGTGTATGTGTGGGCGGACGCGCGGCTGCGCGCCCTGGAGGCGCGCACCGGCGCGGAGCGCTGGTCGTATCCGGTGGGCGACGCGGCGTCGTGCGGCGGGGTGCCGCTGCGTCTGCTGGCGGCGCCCGACGGGGCGGTCTACGTCTCGGCGGGGACGCGGGTGCTCGCGCTCGACATCGCCCGTGGGGATGTGCGGTGGCGTTTCGAGGCGCCCGCCGTCTTCCTGTGCGCCCCCGCGTACGCGCCGGGGCCCGCGGTGACCGGTGGAGGTATCTACATCGCCGACTATCTGGGCACGGTGTACGCGCTGGACGCGGCGAACGGCCGCGACCGCTGGCGCATCGCCACCGAGGCCCGGCAGTCGATCGAGCCGGTGCTGGTGGCCGACGGCTCGGTCCATCTGGGCAGCGGCAGCGCGCTCTACACGCTCGACGCGGTCACCGGCACGCCCAAGTGGCGGTTCGCGGCGGGCGGCGAGGTGATCGGCTCGCCGGTGGTCGCCGACGGCCGGGTCCACTTCGGCTCGGCCGACCACTGCCTCTACACGGTGGACGCGGCGGGCGGGCAGCTGCGCTGGAAGCTGGCGACCGGCGGCGAGATCACCGGGTCCCCGGTGGCCGCCGGGGGCGTGGTGTACGCGTGCAGCAAGGACCGCTGCGTCTACGCGCTGGACGCGGTCAAGGGCACCGGCCAGTCCCGCCCGTCGGGCGGCCGGGCCTGATCGATCCCCGGGTGACGCGACAAGGCGGCGACGCGGCCACGCGGCGAGGCGGTGGCGCGACAGGGCGGCGAGGCTGCGACGCGACGGTGACGCGGCCACGCGGCGGCGCACCGGAGACGGCAGGTCGCAGGCCGTGTCCCTGACAACTGCTGCTACGGTTGCGGGCGTTCATCGACCTCCTGGGAGCCGGGAGGTCGATGGGTAACTCTGCGCGGTCTTCGGGGGAACGGGGTCTGTGATGCGGCGTGGTCTACGGCTGGCGGCCGTGCTCACCGTGGTGCTGGTGGCGCTCACCGGGTTCAAGGGGCGTGGCCATGGCCACGGGGGTGGCGGAGGTGGCTGCTCCAGTTCGTCCTCGCACCACTCGTCGGGGTCGGGCTCCGATTCTGGCTCCGGCTCGGGTGGTTACTCGGACTCCGACGACGAGAGCTCCACCACCGGTTCGGGCTCCGGCGGCTCGCGCTACCGCGACTACGACGATGACGACTACGGCGACAGCGCCTCCAGCGGCTCCTCGGGCGGCTCGGCGTCGTCCTACGAGCCACAGGCGACGGTCGTCGCCTGTGCCGAAAAGGGCAAGGACAAGAGCGGCCGTCCGGCGGCGACCGTGAAGGTGCGCAACCGCTCGGGCACGGCCGGGACCTACCTCGTGGACATGAACTTCCAGGACCGGGACGGCATGACGCTCACCTCCGGCCGCGCCGATGTGCGGGTACCCGCGGGGAAGTCGCGGACCGTAAGGGTGCCGCTCGACGAGCCCTCGGTTGTGGGAACCGTGGTGCGGTGCGAGGTCGTCTCCGTCCTCTGAGAGCCGGGACAGGCGCGCTGACATGTGACTTTGGGGTAGGAAAACCCGTTGCTAGGGTGGCGTGCACTTGTCAACAGGCTGCATTTGGCTTGAATGTGTCTTTCAACGGGGGTAATACCATGCAACGCCGCTCCATGCGCATATGCGCCGTCGCCCTGGTCGGGCTCATCGCGCTGACCGGCTGCGGAAAGAAGAAGGGCGGCAGCCACGACGGCGGCCTCGGGGGCTTTGTCTCGGGCGGGAGCGGGGGCAACGACAACCCGGCGTCCGGCCCCACCGATCTGCCCACCGACCTCCCCAGCGGCATGCCCACCGATCTGCCCAGTGGCGCGCCCTCCGATCTGCCGTCCTACGACGCCCCCACGCCCTCCTACACCTACTCCGCGCCGCCCACCTACAACTCGGACGGCACGAACGACATCACCGCCACCGGCTGCGACTACGACGAGTCGACCCGTTCGTTCCAGTACACCCTCAACCTCAGGAACCCCGAGACGCAGTCCATGCACTACTCGATCACCATCGAGTGGGAGGACCAGAACGGCGGCAGCCTGCTGGGCTCCGACTACAAGTCCGTCACCGTGGCGTCCGGCAGCAGCCAGACCCTCAGCGCCACCTCCTACCGCACCCTCACCCAGCAGACGTCCTTCACCTGCAAGGTCACCTCGGCGCTCAAGTACCCGAGCTCCACCTGAGGCCCTGAGCCGATCGGTACGAGGCGGACGGCCTCACCGCGTACGGAAGCCGGGCGTGCGGGTCGCGAAGAGCGCGGCCTGGCGCTCCGGCGGCAGATTGCCCAGCGCGATCAACTGCGGGGCCTGCGCGAGCGCCTGGGCCAGCGCCGCCTCCTTCGCCGCCCATAGCGCCCTTACGGTGCCCTGAACCGCCTCCGTCGGGTACGACGCGATGGCCGACGCGGCGCGGATGGCCGCCGTAAGGGCCTCACCGGCCGGGGTCACCTCGCTGACCAGGCCCGTCTCATACGCCCGTCGGGCCGAGAGCCGTTCCGCCGTTCCCATCAGCGCCATCCGCGCGACCTCGCCCATGGGCATCCGCTGCGCCATATAGACGGCCTCATAGGCGCTGACCATCCCATAGCTGGTGTGCGGATCGAAGAAGGCCGCCGTCTCGTCGGCGACGATGAACTCGGCCTCGCCCAGCAGATAGAACGCCCCGCCGCAGGCCATCCCGGCCACCGCCGCGACCACCGGCTTCCACAGGTCGTTCGCCTTGGGCCCGACGGTGCGCAGCGGATCGTCCATCGCGTAGGGCGACGGCGGCTGCGCGACCTCCATCGAGCGGTCGATGCCGGTGCTGAAGGCCCGGCCGCCCGCGCCGGTGAGGACGACGGCCCGGACCGCGTCGTCCCGGCGGAAGCGCCGCCATGCGGCGGTCAGTTCCGAGACCGTCTCCAGGTCGATGGCGTTGTGCCGCTCGGGCCGGTCGAGGGTGACGACCGCGACGCCGTCCTCCGCCACCCGTATGCGGACCGTCATGGCCGCTCCAGCAGCCAGCGCACCACCGTGAGCCCGCCCTCTACCTCATGGAAGGCGGCCTTCACGGGCGCGCCGATGCGGATCCGCTCCGGCGGGACCGAGTTCAGCGCGGCGTCCGCGGCGGCGACCAGATTGCCCACCAGCCGGATGCGCGGGGCGTCCGCGAGCTCCACGAGGACGACGTTGTACGGCGCCTGTGCCGCGTAGGCGGGCAACAGCGGGGGATGGGGCAGCACATACGACCAGATCCGGCCACGGCCGCTCATCTTTTTCCACAGGCTCTCGAAGGACTGGCAGTGCGGGCAGCAGGGCCGGGGCGGAAAGCGCGATGCGCCGCAGCCCGCGCAGCACTGGACGCGCAGTTCGCCGCGCGCCGCGTAGGCGAAGAAGGGTGCCCCGTCGTCGTCGGGCACGGGCGCCAGCAGCCCATCGGCCGGGTCGCCCCCGCCACTCGCGGCCCTCGTCGTCTCCGTTTGTGTCATGCCGTCGTTCAACTCCTCAGCAGCAGGGCCGATGTGGGAACCCCTTCACCCGCCGTGACCAGGCAGGTCGTGGCGCCGGGGACCTGGGCGGTGCCGGTGCCGCGCAGCTGTCTGACCCCCTCGGTGATGAGGTTGAAGCCATGGACGTACGCCTCGCTGAGGCCGCCCCCGCCCGTGTTGAGCGGCAGCCGTCCGCCGATCTCCAGCGCGCCGCCCTCGGTGAAGGCGGCGCCCTCGCCGCGGGCGCAGAAGCCGTAGCCCTCCAGGGAGAGCGGGATCAGTGCGGTGAACGCGTCGTAGATCTGCGCGACATCCACGTCCTGCGGCCCGAAGTCGGCGGTTTTCCACAGCCGGCGGGCGGCGGTCCAGGAGGGGCCGGTCAGCGGGTCGTCGTTCCAGTAGTTGACCATCCCGTGGTGCTGGGCGGGCAGCCCCTGGGCGGCGGAGTGGACGTACACGGGCCGGTGCCGGCAGTCACGCGCCCGCTCGGCCGACACCAGCACACAGGCCAGGGCGCCATCGGTCTCCAGGCAGTTGTCGAAGAGGCAGAGCGGTTCGCTGATCCAGCGCGCGGTCATATACATCTCGCGGGTCAGCGGGCGGTCGTACATCATCGCGGCGGGGTTCTGATTGGCCCGGTTGCGGCAGGCCAGCGCCACATTGAACAAGTGATCGCGGGTCGCCCCGTACTCATGCATATAGCGCCGGGCCAGCAGCCCGATCTCATCGGCCGGGCGCAGCAGCCCGTACGGCCGGGTCCACTGGGCCGGGGTGGGCAGCTGCACCTGGGTGTTGGTCCAGGGGCGCCGTCCGCTGCCGCGTTTGCGCGACCGCCAGGCCACCCCGACGCTCGCCTGCCCGGTGGCGATCGCGGCGGCCAGGTGCGCGACGGTCGCACACGAACCGCCGCCCCCGTAGCCGACCTTGCCGAAGAAGGTCACGTCCCCGGCGCCGATGGCCTTGGCGATCTCGACCTCGTCGGTCTCCTCCATGGTGTACGAGGCGAAGGCGTCCACCTCGGACGGGGCGATGCCCGCGTCGTCGAGCGCGGCGAGGATCGCCCGGCAGGCGAGGGTCTTCTCGGACTCTGGCAGGCGTTTGGCGAAGGGGGTCTGCCCGATACCGGCTATCGCCGTCGCGTCCTTCAAGGTCGCCGTCGCCCTTGTCGCCCCCATGGCCACCTCCGTGGTCGCGTTCACCGGTGCTGACAGCGGGGAAGGCTACCGCTAATCTGACGGGTAGTCAGCTACTGGGGTCGTCCGTCCCGGGTTCCGGGGAGGGGAGCGGTCCAATGGAACCGATGGAGCAGGGGCACACCATCCCGGCCCTGATCAGGGCGGCGGTCGAGCGATACGGCCCGGACGAGGCCGTCGTCGAGGGCCGCGCCCGGATCTCGTACGCGGAGCTCGGCGCCCGGATCGAGCGCGCCGCGGCCGCGTGCGTCGCCTCGGGCCTCGAACCGGGCGACCGCGCCGCGATCTGGGCGCCCAACACCACCGACTGGATCGTGGCGGCGCTCGGCGCGGTCACCGCGGGCGGGGTGCTGGTCCCGGTCAACACCCGCTTCAAGGGCGGCGAGGCGGCGTATGTGCTGCGCCGCACCCGGGCCACGCATCTGTTCATCACCGGCACCTTCCTGGGCACCTCGTATGTGGCGTCCCTGCGCCGGGCGGCGGGGGAGGGGCCGGGCCACGGCCCCCTGCCCGGCCTGCCCTATCTGCGGGAGGTGGTCGTCCTCGCGGACAACGGCCCGGAGGACTTCCGCACCTGGAAGGACTTCCTGGCGCTGGGCGACGCCGTGCCGCCGGAGGAGGTCCGCTCCCGGGCGCAGGCGGTGCGCCCCGCGGACCCCTCCGACATCACCTTCACCTCCGGCACCACCGGTCACCCCAAGGGCGTGGTCACCACGCACTCCCAGACCGTGCGGGTCTTCAACACCTGGAGCGAGATCACGGGGCTGACGGCGGGCGATCGCTATCTCATCGTGAACCCGTTCTTCCACACCTTCGGCTACAAGGCGGGCATCATCGCCTGTCTGAGCCGCGGTGCGACGATGGTGCCGCAGCCGGTGTTCAGCGTGGAGACGGCCCTGGCCAATATCGCCGCCGAGCGCGTCACCGTACTCCCCGGCCCGCCCACCCTCCACCAGTCCCTGCTCGACCATCCCGCCCGCGCCGCCCACGACCTGTCCACCCTGCGCCTGGTCGTCACCGGCGCCGCCGTGGTCCCGTTGCGAC
This sequence comes from Streptomyces endocoffeicus, assembly GCF_016741935.1. Classification (GTDB taxonomy): domain Bacteria; phylum Actinomycetota; class Actinomycetes; order Streptomycetales; family Streptomycetaceae; genus Streptomyces; species Streptomyces endocoffeicus. Next base: position 275,552 of record NZ_JAERRG010000005.1, read on the forward strand.
TGGTGGAGCGCCTGCGCTCGGAGCTCGGGGTCGCCACCGTGCTGACGGCGTACGGTCTGACGGAGGCGTCCGGCACCGTCACGATGTGCCGCCGCGGCGACCCGCCCGAGGTCATCGCGGGCACGGCGGGCCGCGCGATCCCGGACACCGAAGTCAAGATCGCCACGGCCACCGGACGTGAACTCCCCCCGGGGCGCCCGGGTGAGGTCTGGGTCCGCGGCTACCACGTCACATCCGGCTACTTCGAGGATCCGATCGCCACGTCCCGCACCATCACCCCCGATGGCTGGCTGCGGACGGGCGATGTCGGGGTGATGGACGAGCAGGGCAATCTGCGCATCACCGACCGCATCAAGGACATGTTCATCGTCGGCGGCTTCAACGCCTATCCCGCCGAGATCGAGCAACTCATCGCCCGCCACCCGGATGTGGCCGACGTCGCCGTGATCGGCATCCCCGATCCGCGCCTGGGCGAGGTGGCCAAGGCGTACGCGGTCCGCCGCCCGGACTCGACGCTGACGGCGGACGACCTGATCGCCTGGTCGCGCCGCGAGATGGCCAACTACAAGGTGCCCCGGCAGGTGGAGTTCCTCGCCGAACTGCCGCGCAACGCCAGCGGCAAGGTCCTCAAGGCGAAGCTGCGGGCGGGGCGGTCACTGTCCTAGGGACCTAGTGGCCTGGGGGCCTAGTGGTCCAAGGGCCCTGCTGGCCTAGGGCCCTGGTGGCCTAGTGTCCTAGGGGCCTGGGGGCCTATGGACCTGGGGACCTGGTGGCCCCAGGGCCCGCTGTCCCGGGAGCGGCAAGGCCGAGGGGCCGAGCGCTCCGGCCCGGCCCCTCACCGCTCACCGGGGGGCGACAGGCATGTGCTCGTCCTGCACGCTCAACAGACCCCCCTGCTCGGCCGTTACGGACTGGCCGGGCGCCGGCATGTGCTCGTCGGCGAGGGCCGGGGCCGAGGCGCTGAGGGCGGCGGCCGTTGCGATGGCGAACACGACGAGGATCTTCTTTGTTCTGGTCATATGACTCTCCATGAGAAGCAAGATTGCTATCCAAAAAGAAATCTAATGATGAAGTGCCCGTTTGTAAGCCATTCTCACCGAAAATGGGTTCGACTTGAGGAAATACCTCGTCATGGCGACCCACGCGACAGCAGGGATCGGCGTCGATGGCACCCCCTCCGTGCCACCGACGGACCGATCCCTGCGAAGTGCCCCGTGGGCCCTGTGTGTTGCTCCCGCCTGCCTGCTGCCTACCTGTTACGCCGTCTTGTTCTTGGCGGTCAGGGGCTTGGGTGCCGGTGCGTGCTCGTCCTGGGTGGAGAGCTGCGGCGGCACGGGCGCGTGCTCGTCCTTGGCGGTCAGGGGCTTGGGTGTCGGCGCGTGCTCGTCCTGGGTGGAGAGCTGCGGCGGCACAGGGGCGTGCTCGTCCTGCGTGGTGAGCCGCGGCGGCACGGGCGCGTGCTCGTCGAGCGGCCGGTAGGCGTCGGACTCTGGCTTCTTGTCCTGGGTCATACGGATCAGCTCCATGGGATAGGGCGGCAGGTTGTGTGGCGACGCCCGCCCGGCGACTCCCCCGTGGGTCGCCGGACGGGCATCTCAGGGCTGCTCACGCTAGTGGTGAGACCCGACAACCGACCCGTCTGCCCCCCGCGGGGACGGATCGACTGCTTCAAGACTGACCGTCGGCGATAAACGATTGATGAACGCGGTGTCGCAGGGCCTTACGCGATCGCGCCGCCGGTTGCGCGGCCGCCGCAGCGCCCCCCGACACCGCCGCCCGAGCCGCCCGATAGCGCGGCCCGATACCGCCGCCCGAGCCGCCCGTTGCGCGGCCGCGGGCCTTACGCGCCTGCGGCCCTTGCGCGGCCGTGGCCCTTACGCGGCCGTGGGCCCGTTACGCGGCCGCCGCGGGCTCCAGGAGCCCGCGCACCTCGTCCGCCTCGGCGGCGCCCAACTGCTCGTGGATGGACAGCGCCTCGCGCCAGCAGGCTTCGGCGCGGCCGGTCTGGCCGATCGCGATGAGCGCCTTGCCCAGCACGGTCAGCACGATCGCCCGCCGCCATTCGCCGCCGATGCCGCGCAGGGCGAGGGCCTGTTCGGCGTGCGAGGCGGCCTGCGCCGGCCGGTTCACCGTGAGGTGGGCCTCCGCGATGCGCTGGTGGGTCATCCCCTCCCACAGGGGCTGCCGGCTCTCGTGGAACAGGGACAGCGCGTCCGTCAGGTGCGCGAGCGCCTCGTCCGGGCGTCCCGCCCGGGTCAGGACCAGGCCGAGCGCGTACTTGCCGTTGGCCAGGCGCAGGGTGCGCCCCAGGTCCTCGTAGATCTTGACGCCCTGCCGGGCCAGTTCGACGGCGCTCGCCACCCGGGCCAGCTCCAGGTGGACGCGCGACAGATTGCACAGGGCGCTGGCCTCGCCCGGCGCGTTGCGGTCCTTGCGGAAGGCGGTGATGGCCTGGAGGAGGTGGGTCTCCGCCTCGTTGAGCCGCTGCTGGACGAGCGCGATGATGCCGCGCTGGTTCAGCGCGCGGCAGGCGGGGACCGGGTCGTCGGCGGCCAGCCCCAGTGCCGCGGCCCGGCGGGCCTCGTCGTCGGCCTGGTCGTAACGGCCCGCCAGGCTGCGCACATGGGCGAGGAAGGTGCGGGCGCGGCCCTCCGCGTGGGCGTCGTCCTGCACCTGCGCCGCGTCGCTGATGGCGACCGCGGTGATCTCGTACTGGCGCGAATTGGCCCCGGACTCGGCCAGGTCGACCGCCGCCATCAGGAGGTCCGCGGCGCGGCGCAGCGTGTCCGGGCGGGCGGCCGACTGCTGGGCGCAGGCGAGCAGCGGGTCGGACTCGGCGAAGAGCCAGTCCAGCGCGGCCTCGCGGTCCGGGAAGGCCAGGCCGGGGTAGCGCGTCGTCTCCAGGTGGTCCACCAGCCGGTCGCCGGGCCGCTCGAGCCCGTACACCTCGGCGGCCGTCGCCAGGTAGAAGTCCAGGAGGCGGGACATCGCCACGTCCCGCTCGGAGGGCGGCTGCTCATCGCGCTCGGCGCAGGCGCGCGCGAAGAGGCGCACGAGGTCGTGGAAGCGGTAGCGGCCGGGGGCGGCGGACTCCAGCAGGCTGGTGTCGACCAGGGATTCCAGGAGGTCCTCGGCGCGGTCGACATCGAGGTCGAGGACGGCCGCGGCCGCCGCCAGCGAGATGTCGGGCCCCTCGGCGAGGCCCAGCAGCCGGAACGCCCGTGCCTGCTGGGGCTCGAGCTGGCCGTACCCCAGCTCGAAGGTGGCCTTGACCGCCAGATCGCCCACGCGCAGCTCGTCCAGGCGCCGCCGCTCGTCGGCCAGCTTGCGGGCGAGGACGGACACGGTCCAGGTGCGGCGGGCGGCGAGGCGGGAGGCGGCGATGCGGATGGCGAGCGGCAGGAAGCCGCACGCCGCGACGACGTCCATGGCCGCGTCGCGCTCGCTGACGACCCGCTCCTCGCCCACTATCCGCGTGAAGAGGGCGAGGGCCTCCTCCGGGCTCATCACATCCAGGTCGACCAGGTGGGCGCTCTCCAGGTCGACCATCCGGATCCGGCTGGTGACCAGGGCGGCGCAGCCCTCCGTACCGGGCAGCAGGGGACGCACCTGGGCCGCGTCCCGCGCGTTGTCCAGCAGCGTCAGCACGCGGCGGCCGTCCAGCGTGGAGCGGTAGAGGGCGGCGCGCTCCTCGACGCCGTCGGGGATGCTGGTGTCCGGTGTGCCGAGGGCCCGCAGGAAGGATCCGAGGACCGCCTCCGGCTCGGCCGGGGCCGGGCCCGCGCCCTGGAGGTCCACGTAGAGCTGGCCGTCCGGGAAGTGGTGGCGCGCGGTGTGCGCCACGTGGACGGCGAGGGTCGTCTTGCCGACTCCGCCGATCCCCGCGACCGCTGACACGGCCATGACATGCCCTTCGGCGGTGGCCAGGTGGTCGCCCAGCTCCTTCACGAACGCCACTCGGCCCGTGAAGTCCGAGACCGAGGCCGGGAGCTGCGCGGGCCGCACGAAGACCGGCCCGGCCGGGGCCTGCTCCGCGGCGGCGCTCGGCGCGGCGAGCTCGGCATCGGCCTGGAGGATGCGCTGCTGGAGCTCGGAGAGCTCCGCGCAGGGGTCCACGCCCAGCTCCTCGGCGAGCAGCCGGCGGGTGTCGGTGTAGACGGCGAGCGCCTCGGCCTGCCGTCCGCTGCGGTAGAGGGCCAGCATCAGCAGTTCGCGCAGCCGCTCCCGCAGTGGATGGGCGGCGGTCAGGGCGGTCAGCTCGGAGACGGCCTCCGCGTGGTGGCCGAGTTCCAGGTCGAGGTCCAGGCGCGCCTCGACCAGGGACAGATGCCGCTCGGTCAGCCGCACCCGCTGCGTCTCGGCGTACGGCCCCGGCACCTGGGCCAGCGGCTCGCCGTCCCACAGGTCCAGCGCCTTGCCGAACAGCTCGCGCGCCCGCAGCCGGTCCCCCGAGTGCTGGGCCTTCTCCGCCTCGGTGGCCAGCTGCTCGACCACGTCGACGTCCAGGGCGCCGAGACCGACGCGGATCGCGTACCCGCCCGACTCGCTGGCCAGCACCTCGGAGTCGGGCCCGAAGGCCTTGCGCAGCCGGGAGGCGTACGTGCGCAGCGCGGCGATCGCCGCGTCCGGGGGGTCGTCTCCCCAGAGGGCGTCGATCAGCTCCGGGGCCGTCGCGGTTCTTCCGCCCCGCAGCAACAGCGCTGCCAGCAGCGCTCGTTGTTGCGGTGAGCCGGTGCTGAGCTGCTGTTCGCTCCGCCACGCCCGGACCGGTCCGAGCACGGTGAAGCGCATGTGCTGCCGCTGCGCCTGCTCCTTGTCGCGGGCCATGTCTCCCCCTGCCTGTGCTTCCCAGTCGCACGGGTCAGTTTGCCTTGTCGGCGGCGGTTACGTCAGTAGGGGCCAGCGGTCTCCACAAGGCCCGCCAGAGTTGTCCGACTTCATATGGCTGGCACACCGTCAGATTAGTAGGGACGGCGGTCAATGGGCCGTCATACCCCCGGGAGGGTCCGAGTGGAGGCGGGCGGCGCCGTGGGGCGGCGCGGCCGACGAGATCGACGAGGCCCCCATCAGCGCGCTCACCTCCTCGCGCTCCGGCGACCCCAGGCGCTGGTAGATGGCCAGCGCCTCCTGCCAGCACTCCTTGGCCCGATCGGTCTGGCCGACCGCGGACAGCGCCTTGCCCAGGACCGTCAGCAGCGACCCGCGGCGCCATTCGCCGCACAGGCCCTGCATGGCCAGCGACCGTTCGGCGTGCCATGCGGCCCGGGCCGGACGGCCTGCGGCCAGATGGGTTTCGGCAAGCCGGAAATGGGCCATTCCCTCCCACAGCTGCTGGCGGGTGTCCCGGAATATGCCCAGGGCCTGGGTCAGATGGGCCAGGGCCTCGTCCAGCCGGCCCGTACGGGTCAGCGCTATCCCGAGTGTGTACTGTCCGTTGGCCAGGCGCAGCGAGGCGCCCAGCCGCTGGTAGATCTCGAGCGCCTGCTCGGCCAGCTCCACCCCGGCCTGGGCGCGGCCCTTGTCGATGTGGACGCGGGCGAGGTTGGACAGGGCGCTGGCCTCACCGGCCTCGTTGGCGTCGGCGCGGAAGGCGTCGAGCGCCCGGTTGAAGTACGCCTCGGCCTCCTCCTTGCGGCCCTGGTCCAGGACGATGCTGCCGAGCCGGTTGGGAACGCGGCTGGCGAGCATCGGATCCCTGGCGGCCAGGTCCAGCGCCCGCTCCAGCTCCCGCTCGGCGTGCTCGAACCGGCCGGTGAAGTAGTACAGGTTCCCGAGGGTGGCCCGTGCCCGGGCCTCGGTGCGCACGTCCCCCGCCGACTGGGCCGATTCGATGATCGCCTCGGCCACCCCTTCGTACTGGTAGGACCTGGCCCCCGACTCGGCGAGGTCCAGGGCGGCGGTCAGCAGGTCCGCCACCCGGCGGCGCCGGCCGTCGGCGACGCACTGCCGGGCGCAGGCGATCAGACAGTCCGCCTCGGTGAACAGCCACTCCAGCGCGGCCCCGGACGACTCGAAGGTGAGGCCCGGACGGGTCGTGGGCGCGAGGTGCTCGACGGTGCGGTCGCCCGGCCGCTCGGCGGCGTACACCCGTGCCGCGGTGGCCAGATAGAAGTCCAGCAGGCGGGAGAGGGCCGCCTCCCGCTCCGCCTCGGGGAGGTCGTCCCGCTCCGCGCACGTCCGCGCGTACAGCCGCAGCAGGTCGTGGAGGCGATAGCGCCCCGGCACGGTGGGCTCCAGGAGCGAGGTGCCGACCAGCGATTCCATGAGCGTCCGGGAGGCGGCGTCGTCCAGGCCGAGCACGGCCGCCGCGGCGGACAGCGAGATATCCGGCCCCCCGGCCAGCCCGAGCAGCCGGAACGCCCGCGCCTGCGCCGGCTCCAGCTGGCCGTAGCCGAGCTCGAAGCTGGCCTTGACCGCCAGATCGCCGGCCCGCAGCTCGTCCAGTCTGCGCCGCTCGTCGGCCAGCTTGCGGGCCAGCACGGACACCGTCCAGGTGCGGCGGGAGGCGAGCCGGGAGGCCGCTATGCGGATCGCGAGCGGCAGGAAGCCGCAGGACGCCAGGACGTCCATCACCTCCTCGCGCTCGACGGCCGCCCGCTCCTCGCCCACGATGAGCGCGAAGAGGGAGAACGCCTCCTCCGGGCTCATCACGTCCAGATCGACCAGATGGGCGCCGTCCAGACCGGCCATGGTGGCCCGGCCGGTGATCAGGGTCGCGCAGCCGTGCGGGGCGGCGCGGCCTTGCGGGGCCGTGCGGCCGTCCGGGGCCGTGCGGCCGTGCGGGCCGTCGCCGGGGTCGCCGGGGTCGCCGGGGTCGCCGGGGTCGCCGGGCAGAAGCGGCCGGATCTGGTCGGCGTCCCGGGCGTTGTCCAGGAGGACGAGGATCCGGCGGCCCGCGAGCGCCGAGCGGTAGAGGGCGGTGCGTTCCTCGGTGCCGTCCGGGATGGCGGCGTCCGGGATGCCGAGGGAGCGCAGGAAGGCGGCCAGTACGGCGTCGGGCTCGGCGGGGGAGGGGCCCGCGCCCCGGAGGTCCACGTAGAGCTGCCCGTCGGGGAAGTGACGGCGGGCCGCGTGGGCCACATGGACGGCCAGCGCGGTCTTACCGATGCCCCCGATGCCGGAGACGGCGAGCACCGGGGGAGCGCCGCCCTGGGCGGGAGCGCCGCCCTGGGCGGCCAGCAGGCCGCTCAGCTCCCGTACGGCGTCGGCACGGCCGGTGAAGTCCGGTGCGGCGGCGGGCAGTTGGGCGGGGCGCACGACGGGGGCGTTCGCCGATGGGGGGTCGTGGAGTGCCGTGGGGTCGTGGAGCGCCGTGGCCTCATGGGGCGCCGTGGGCCCGTGCAGTGCTGTGCGCTCGGCGAACTCGGCCGCGATGAGCCAGTCCCGTTCCCCAAGCCGCTTGTCGCCGACCATGGTGCCCCCCGCGCTTACGTTTCCCTGCACCGCCAGTCTGCCCGCTCGACCGGTTATTCGTCAGTAAAGAGCGCGTCTGTCCAGGCCGCGCGCCGGGTGACGGAAAGCCGCGCGCCGGGTGACCGGCGGCCATGTGCCGGGTGACCGGCGGCCGCGCCCCGGACGGATGGTGGCCGTGTGCCGGACAACCGGCGACCGCGCGCCGGACAGCGGTGCGGCGTGCCGCGATAGCTGACGATCCGTCAGATCAGCGCTACCGTGCAGTCATGGAGAGCTTCCCGAAGATAATCTCGGTGGACGACCACACGGTTGAGCCCCCTCACGTCTGGCGGGACCGGCTCCCGTCGAAGTACCGCGACAGCGGGCCGCGCATCGTCCGGGCGCCGCTGAAGGAGATGACCTTCATCGGCGGCAAGTTCGCCCCGAAGATGGGCGCGCCCGGGGACGACGGGCCGCTCGCGGACTGGTGGGTGTACGAGGAGCTGCACCGGCCGCTGACCCGGCTGGACACCGCCGTCGGCTACGACCGGGACGAGGTCAAACTGGAGGCCATCACCTACGAGCAGATGCGGCCGGGCTCCTTCTCGGTGCCGGACCGGCTCGCGGACATGGACGTCAACCACGTCCAGTCCGCGCTCTGCTTCCCGACCTTCCCCCGCTTCTGCGGGCAGACCTTCACCGAGGCCCCCGACCGCGAGCTGGGGCTGCTCGGGGTCCGGGCGTATAACGACTGGATGGTGGAGGAGTGGTGCGGCCCCGAGGCCCGGGGCCGGCTGATCCCGCTGATCATCATCCCGCTGTGGGATGCCGAACTGGCCGCCGCCGAGGTGCGGCGGAACGCGGCGCGCGGGGTGCGGGCCGTCTGCTTCTCGGAGATCCCGCCGAACCTGGGGCTCCCGTCGATCCACACCGACGACTGGGACCCCTTCCTCGCCGCCTGCGACGAGACCGGCACGGTCATCGCGATGCACATCGGCTCCTCCTCGAGGATGCCCTCGACCTCCGCGGACGCGCCTCCCGCGGTCGGCTCCACGATCACCTTCGCCAACTGCTGCTTCTCGATGGTCGACTGGCTGATGAGCGGGAAGTTCGAGCGCTTCCCGAACCTGAAGGTGATGTACGCGGAGGGCCAGATCGGCTGGATTCCCTACATCCTCGAGCGCGCCGATGTGGTGTGGGAGGAGAACCGGGGCTGGGGCGGAGTGGCCGACAAGGTGCTGCGCCCGCCGTCCGAGCTGTTCACCGAGCACGTCTACGGCTGCTTCTTCGACGACGCCTTCGGACTGCGCAACCTCGACGCCATCGGGGTCGGCAATGTGCTGTACGAGACCGACTATCCGCACTCGGACTCCACCTGGCCCAAGTCGCGGGAGGTCGGCGAGGCGCAGATGGGGCATCTGGCGCCGGACGTCGTGGAGCGGATCGTGCGCGGCAACGCGATCGAGCTGCTGGGGCTCACGGCGGACGGGCTCTGGGCGGGGGCGCCCGGGGCTTAGCGGGTTGGCCGGGGAGGGGCGTCGGTCCGGCGCCGCCCCGGTCACGGAGGGGCGTCGGTCCCGGCGCCGCCCCGGTCACGGAGGGGCATCCGTCCCTGTGCCGCCCCGGTCACGGAGGAGCAAGAAAGCGGTCACTGCCGGTCAATGACAACCAGTGGACCCTCCGGCAGGCTGTGGGGCATATCGGCCCTCCCCGCCTCCCCACGCCGTCACCCAACCCTTACGACGTGACAGGGGTCATGGGCGGCGCGGAGGGCCGGGTGTCCCTGCGCACCGGGCGTCGCGGGGTAGCGCCCGGCGCGCGGGACACAAGGGCCAGATGGCGGTAGTCGCTGGGCGGCATCCCGTACGCGGCGCGGAAGGCGCGGCTGAAGACCGCGGGGTGGGCGAAGCCCCAGCGGGCGGCGAGTTCATGGATGCGGACCGTGAGCAGGCCGGGGTCGGTGAGGTCGCGCCGGACGCGGTCCAGCCGCTGTTGCCGGATCCACGCGGAGACCGTGGTGTCGCGGGCCCGGAAGATGCGGTGCAGATAGCCGACGGAGATGTGGTGCGCGGCGGCGATGGTGGCCGGTGACAGCTCCGGGTCGGACAGGTTCCGCAGGATGAAGCTCTGCACCCGGAGGGCCAGGGTGTGCCGGTGGGTCTCGGGCGGCAGCGCGTCGTCGGCCTCGACGGCCTGGGCGAGCAGCGCCGCCGCCAGGTCGATCAGCACGGTGCCCAGCCGCGGCCCGTCGGAGGGGCGTAAGGAGCGGTCCGCCGCGAGCCGGGCGAGGAACCCCGTGAGCAGGGCGCCGACCCCTTCGCGCGCCGGGATGGGGTGGGCGAGCAGCCGGTCGATCCGGTCGTGGGGGACCGGGATCAGGGCCTTGGGGATCTCCAGGCCCACGCCCGCCGGAGGGCCGCCGAAGGCCAGGCAGTCGAAGGGCCGTGAGGTGTCGACGACATAGAGGCCCTGCGCCCTGTGCGCGGTCTCCTGGCGGGACTGGGAGACCTGGAGGTTTCCCTCCTGGATGAACGAGAAGTGGTACAGCTCGGGGTCGGACTGCCGGATGAGCTTGGGCGTCCGCCGGAAGTCCATCTCACGGAACTTCGTGGGCCATACGGAGGCGGCGCCGAACTGGAGGATGCGCACCTCGCCCCGGAAGTCCCGGGTGTGGTCGCTGGTCATCTCCATCGGCGCCATGAGCTGTGCCATCTGCTCGCGCCAGAAGTCGAACCGATCCGCTCTGGGCAGATCCTCGCAGCGGAAGACCGTCTCGATCATCACGTGCCCCTCTGTGTGCCCCTCGCCGTGCCCCCTTGCCGTGCCTCCTTGCCGGTGTCCTGTGGTGGCCTCTGGGCGGGGAGGCGGGCGTGGGCCCCGAGGTCCCGAACGTCCGTACGCTAGCAAAGCGTCGCGCGGCGGGACGAGACTGCCGTACCCCTTGTCTGATGGACCGTCAGATACGACCATGTCCGACGTCAGATACGACCATGTCCGACGTCAGATACGACGATGACGGTCCACCGACAAGGAGGCCCGGCATGCGCGTCCTGCCCCGGGGCCGGTTGAGCTACGGCATGCAGCTGCCGATCCAGTCGCAGTCCACCCTCTACGCCGAACCGTGGGAGGCCGGGGCGGGCCCGGCCGAACTGCTCGAGGTCGCCCGCGCCGCCGACCGGCTCGGCTTCGCGTACCTCGCCGTCTGCGACCACGTCGCGATCCCGCGGCGGCTGGCCGCGGCGATGGGCACCGTCTGGTACGACCCGGTGGCCACCCTCGGCTGGCTCGCCGCGGCCACCGAGCGGGTGCGGCTGCTCAGCCATGTGGCGGTCGCCGCGCTGCGCCATCCGCTGCTGACCGCCAAGCAGTACGCCACGCTCGACCACCTCTCCGGCGGCCGGCTGATCCTCGGGGTCGGGGCCGGGCACGTCCGGGAGGAGTTCGAGGCGCTCGGGGTGGACTTCGCCCGGCGCGGGGCGCTGCTGGACGAGACGGTCGACGCGCTGAAGGCGGCGCTGGGGCCGGAGGAGTTCCCCGACTTCCGCGGTGAGCGGTTCGCGTTCGGCGGCCTCGGGCAGGCCCCGCGCCCCGTCCAGACGCCGCGGCCCCCGCTGTGGGTCGGCGGCTCCTCGCCCGCCGCGGTGCGCCGGGCGGCGGTCCGGGGCGACGGCTGGCTGCCGCAGGGCGATCCACGGGACCGGCTGCCGGGCCAGATCGCCCGGCTGCGCGAGCTGCGGAAGGAGGCAGGGATCGACGAGCCCGCCGAGATCGGCGCGATCACCGAGCCGCTGTACGTGGGCGAGCCCGGCTGGGACGTGGGGCGCCGGACCCTGACCGGCGCGCCGGAGCGGCTGGCCGAGAGCCTGCGCGCGTACGCCGCGATGGGGGTGGACCAGATCCAGGTGCGGTTCCGCTGCCGGGACCACACCGAACTGACCGACCAGATGGCGGCCTTCGCCGCCGATGTCGCTCCGCACCTCGATGACCAGGGATGACTAGGGAGATCGGAATGGGCAAGCTGGACGGGCGGGTCGTCATCATCACCGGGGCGGCGCGCGGACAGGGTGAGCAGGAGGCGCGGCTGTTCGCGGCCGAGGGCGCGCGCGTGGTCCTCGGCGACGTACTGGACGAGCCGGGCGAGGCGCTGGCCAAGGAGCTGGGGGAGGGCGCCCGCTTCGTCCATCTGGACGTGGGCCGCGAGGACGACTGGACCGCCGCCGTCGCCGCCGCGAAGGACGCCTTCGGCTCGGTGGACGGCCTGGTCAACAACGCCGGGATCCTCCGCTTCAACGAGCTGGTGGGTACCCCGCTGGCGGAGTACCTGGAGGTGGTCCAGGTCAACCAGGTCGGTACGTTCCTGGGGATGCGGACGGTCGCGCCGGAGCTGGCGGCGGCGGGCGGCGGAACGATCGTGAACACCGCCTCGTACGTCGCCCTGTCCGGGATGCCGCTGCTCACCGCGTACGCCGCGACGAAGGCGGCGGTGGTGGGGATGACGCGGGTGGCCGCGATGGAGCTCGCGGACAAGGGCATCCGGGTCAACGCGATGTGCCCGGGAGCGGTCGACACCCCGATGACCAACCCGGCCCACCTCGACCCGGCCGCCGACTCCGCGGAGGCGACGGCGGCGGTCGACGAGCTCTATCGAAAGCTGGTGCCGTTGGGCCGGATCGGCCGCCCGGAGGAGGTGGCGCGGCTGGCGCTCTTCCTGTCCTCGGAGGACTCCTCGTACGTCACCGGCCAGCCGTTCGTCGTCGACGGCGGCTGGCTGACCGGCGTCTCGGTCTTCTAGTGCGGCCGCCGGGTCCGGCACGGCTCCGGCCCTTGACGGTCCGTGCCCGCGGTGCCAGAGTCAATCAAAATCTGACGGTCCGTCAGATAGACGTTCGTCTGAGGCGGTGAACCTCCATGGAATTCGGACTCTTTGTGCAGGGCTACGTCCCCGAAAGCCGACGCCGAACCGACCCCGAGGCCGAGCATCACGCGCTCGTCGAGGAGACCGAGTACGTCATCCAGGCCGACCGGTCGGGCTTCAAGTACGTATGGGCCTCCGAGCACCACTTCCTGGACGAGTACTCCCACCTCTCCGCGAACGACGTCTTCCTCGGCTATCTCGCCCACGCCACCGAGCGCATCCACCTCGGCTCCGGCATCTTCAACCCGTTGCCGCAGGTCAACCACCCGGTCAAGGTGGCCGAGAAGGTCGCGATGCTCGACCACCTCTCCGGCGGCCGGTTCGAGTTCGGCTCCGGCCGGGGCGCGGGCAGCCACGAGATCCTCGGCTTCCTGCCGGGCGTGACCGACATGAACGCCACCAAGGAGATCTGGGAAGAGACGATCGCCGAGTTCCCCAAGATGTGGCTGCAGGACGAGTACCAGGGCTTCACCGGCAAGCACTGGACGCTGCCGCCGCGCAAGGTGCTGCCCAAGCCGTACGGGGCCGGCCACCCGGCGATGTGGTACGCGGCCGGATCGCCGCCCTCGTACGCGATGGCGGGCAAGAAGGGCCTCGGCGTGCTCGGCTTCTCCATCCAGAAGGTCTCCGACATGGAGTGGGCCCTCGACTCCTACAAGAACGCGGTCAAGGAGGCCGAGCCGGTCGGCGGCTTCGTCAACGACAACGTGATGGTCACCTCGACCGCGATCTGCGCCGAGACCCACGCCAAGGCCGTCGAGGTCGCGGTCGGCGGCGGGCTCAACTACCTGCAGTCGCTGCTCTTCCGCTACCACGACACCTTCCCCCGCCCGGACGGCATCCCGCAGTGGCCCGAACTGCTGCCGGAGTACACCGAGGAGATCATCGAACTCCTCATCGCCGAGGAGCTGATGATCTGCGGCGACCCGGACGAGGTCTTCCGCCAGTGCAAGCGGTGGGAGCAGGCCGGGGCCGACCAGCTGTCGTTCGGGCTGCCGATCGGGATCGGCTACGAGGACACGATGAACACGATCAAGCTCATCGGCGAGCACGTCATCCCGAAGATCGACACCGATCCGGTGCACCGCACGACCCGCTTCCGTCAAGCCGTCACCCAGTAGCCGCACAGGCCGTCACGCGGCGGCCACGGATGCCGGCCGCAGCCGCCAGAAGGGACCTGAACCCGTGCTCGACCACCTGATCAAGGGCGCCACCGTGGCGGACGGCACCGGCGCGCCCTCGTACGTCGCCGACGTCGGCATCCGGGACGGCCGGATCGTGGCCATCGCCGAGCCCGGGGCCGTCGCCGAACCGGCCCGGTCCACCGAGGACGCCACCGGGCTCGTCCTCGCGCCCGGATTCGTCGACCCGCACACCCACTACGACGCCCAGCTGTTCTGGGATCCGTACGCCACCCCCTCCATGAACCACGGCGTGACCACCGTGGCCGGCGGCAACTGCGGTTTCACCCTCGCCCCGCTCAACCCCGACCGGCCCGGCGACGCCGACTACACCCGGCGGATGATGAGCCGGGTCGAGGGCATGTCGCTGGTGGCGCTGGAGCAGGGCGCGCCCTGGAACTGGCACGGCTTCGGCGAGTACCTGGACGCGCTGGAGGGCCGGATCGCCGTCAACGCGGGCTTCATGGTGGGGCACTGCGCACTGCGCCGCCATGTGATGGGCGAGGACGCGATCGGCGGACAGCCCAGCCCCGCGCAGCTGGAGGAGATGCTGCGGCTCTTCCACGAGGCGATGGACGCGGGGGCGTGGGGACTGTCCACCACCCAGTCCTCCACCCACTCGGACGGGGACGGACAGCCGGTCGCCTCCCGTCACGCCCGGCCCGGGGAACTCCTGGCGCTCTCCCGGGCCGTCGGCGACCACGAGGGGACGCAGATCGAGGCGATCGTGGCGGGCTGTCTCGACCAGTTCGCCGACGAGGAGATCGAACTGCTGGTGGACATGAGCGCGGCTGCCGGCCGCCCGCTCAACTGGAACGTGCTGACCATCGACGCGGCCGTCCCCGAGCGGGTGCCGCGCCAGCTCCAGGCCAGCGAACGCGCCCGTAAGGCGGGCGGCAGGATCGTCGCCCTCACGATGCCGATCCTCACCCCCATGAACATGTCGCTCGGCACCTTCTGCGCGCTCAACCTCATCCCGGGCTGGGGCGACATCCTGGGGCTGCCCATCCCGGAACGGATCGCGACCCTCCGCGACCCGGCCGTACGGGAGGAGATGCTGCGCCGCGCCGGCAGCCCCGAGGCCGGGGTCTTCCGGCGGCTCACCCACTTCGGCCGGTACGTTGTCGGCGACACCTACAGCGCGGCCAACGCCGGGCTGACCGGGCGCGTCGTCCGCGACATCGCCGCCGAGCGCGGACAGGAGGCCTTCCACTGCCTGGTGGAGATCTGCGCGGCGGACGAGATGCGTACGGTGCTGTGGCCCATGCCGACCGACAACGACCCGGCCAGCTGGGAACTGCGGCGGCAGACCTGGGAGCACGAGGACGTCATGCTCGGCGGCTCCGACGCCGGGGCCCATCTGGACCGGATGTGCGGCGCCCCGTACACCACCCGCTTCATCGGCGACTGTCTGCGCGGACGGAAGCTGGTCGGCCTGGAGCGGGCGGTACGGATGCTGACGGACGATCCGGCCCGGCTGCTCGGGCTGCGCGAGCGCGGCCGGATCGCCGAGGGCTACCACGCCGACCTGGTCCTCTTCGACCCCGACCGGATCGACGCGGGCCAGGCGCGGCTGGTCCACGACCTGCCCGGCGAGAGCCCCCGGCTGGACTCGCGCGCCATAGGGATCGTGAGCGTCCGGGTGGGCGGCACCGAGACCATCCGGGACGACGAGATCACCGGCGCGGTGCCGGGAAAGGTGCTCCGGTCGGGCCGTGACACGGAGACGGTGAACACGAGGGGCTGAGACGGTGACGCGCGCGGGGGCCGGGCCCGGCGGAGGCGGCGAGCGCAACGACGAAGGCGGCCCCCTCACGGGCCGGGCCGCCCTGGTCACGGGTGGCTCACGGGGCATCGGGCTCGCCGTGGGGGAGGCGCTGGCGGCGGACGGTGCGGCGGTGTGCGTCACGGCGCGGGATCCGAGGGGGCTGGCCGACGCCGTACGCCGCCTCGGCCCGCGCGCCATCGGCTGCCCGGGGGACGTGGCCGACCCGGCCCATCCGGAGGCGGCGGTGGCCCGCGCCCTGGCCGAGTTCGGCCGCCTCGACATCCTGGTCAACAACGCCGCCACCAACGCCCCGCTCGGCCCGCTGATGGCCGTGGACCCGCTCGCCTGGCGCACGGCCTTCACGGTCAACGTGGAGGCCCCGCTGCGGCTGGCCCAGGCGGCCTGGCGGGGCTGGATGCGCGACCACGGCGGGGCGGTCGTCAATATCTGCACCGAGGGCACCCACGGCGTCGGCCCGGACGTCGGCGCCTACGGCACCACCAAGACCGCCCTCCTCCGCCTCACCCGCCAGCTCGCCGCCGAACTGGCCCCCTCCGTCCGCGTCAACGCCGTCTCGCCGGGCCTGGTCCGCACCGAGATGGCCCGCTTCGTCTGGGAGCCCGGCGAACAGGAGATCGCCGCGACGCTCCCGCTGGCCCGCATCGGCGAACCGGAGGACGTGGCGCGCGCGGTCCGCTGGCTGGTCTCGGACGAGGCGTCCTGGATCACCGGCACGGACCTGGTGGTCGACGGCGGCCGCCGCGTCCGCGCGGCACGCCGCACCGGCTGACAGGACACGACACACAGCCCCCTGCTCCTCGACCGGGGGGCGGCTCTGTATCCGCTAGACGAGACGCAACGTAGCGTCTACTCTAGCGTCCATGACACTCACTCACACCCTTGCCGACCCCCGGGTCGAGACCGCCATCAGCCGCATGTTCGAGCTGGCCGAGCAGGACGAGACCGCCCAGACGCGGCTGCCGCCGGGCGCGCTGGAGACGATGGCCCCGCAGGAACTCGCCGACGCCGCGGCCGGGATCTATATGCCGATCTCCGCCGATGGCGGGAAGCTGCTCTACAACCTGGTGCGCGCCATCCGCCCGGCCACGGTGGTCGAGTTCGGCATGTCCTACGGCATCTCCACGCTCCATCTGGCCGCCGCCGTGCGGGACAACGGCACCGGGCGCGTCGTCACCACGGAAATGAGCGAGGAGAAGATCGCCGCGGCCCGCCGCACCTTCACCGAGACCGGTCTTGACGACCTGATCACCGTGCTGGAGGGGGACGCCCGGGAGACCCTCGCCGACCTCGAGGGCCCCCTGGAGCTGGTCCTGCTCGACGGCTGGAAGGACCTCTGCCTGCCCGTGCTGCGGATGCTCGAACCGAGCCTGCGGCCCGGCGCCCTCGTGGTGGCCGACGACATCGACCAGTTCGAGGGCCTCATGCGGCCGTACCTCGACTACGTGCGCGACCCGGCGAACGGCTACCAGAACGTCAGTTTCCCCATCGAGGACGGCATGGAGATCAGCTGCCGCCTCTGAGCGACAGTCCGATGAACCACGGGGCTCGGTGCAATAAGGTTCGCAGCGGAAACGTCGTCCGTTGCCTCGCCTTCCGTCGCGCGCTCCATGACCTGATGTGATTCAGCGTCATACCTGTGCCTCGGACCACCGGACGACGTGGGTGTCGCTGTTGAAAACCTCAGCGGAGCCCGTATGGCGGCGCGTCGAGGGCATCGGCGGCACCCGCCTCGAGAAGTGGACTCATGAGCATGGCCCAGACCGGCACCGGGCATGGCTGGTACGTCGACAGCCGTTGCCTGAACTGCGACATCGCCCGACAGTTCGCCCCCGGCCTCATCGGCTACGTGCCCGGCGGCGACTACGGCGGCCTCTCCACCGTTCTGCGCCAGCCCGAGAACGAGGACGAGGTCCGCCGCCTCTACCTGGCCGCCCACGCCTGTCCGACCCGGTCCGTGCACCCGCCCGCCGACCAGTGGGAGCCCGACTCGGACCCGTACCCCATGCCCCTGGACGAGGCCGGAACCGTCCTCCTGTGCGGCCACGCCTCGGCGAAGACCTATGGCGCCAACTCCTATCTGCTGCGCCGCCCCGGCTCCACCGCGATGATGATCGACACCCCGCGCTGGAGCCCCGCCCTCGCCCGCCGCTACGAGGAGCGGGCCGGGAAGATCACCGATGTGCTGCTCACCCACCTCGACCATGTGGCCCACGGCCGCAAATACGCCGACGCGTTCGGCGCCCGGCTGTGGATCCACGAGGGCGACCTCCACTCCCGCCCCGACGCCGACTCCGTCATCCGTGGCCAGGACCCGGTGGAGATCGGTCCGGGCGTGATCGCCCATCCGTTCCCCGGCCACACGGCGGGCAGCACGGTCTTCGTCGCGGACGACACGTTCTGCTTCAGCGGCGACGCCTTCTTCTGGTCGCGCTCCGAACAGGATCTGGAGGTGGCCGACAGCGTCGTCTACGACTCGATCAAGACCCTGGCCGCATCCGTGGCCCGTGGCGCCGAGGAACTGACCTTCGCATGGGTGCTCCCCGGCCATGGCAGCTTCCACCACCTCCCCGCCGATGAGATGCGGGCACGGATGCGAGCCCTCGCCCGCCGTGCCGCCACCTATCCCGAACAGCCGGTCGACTACGGCAAGGTCCGCTACTGACCGCTCCCCGGGTACGGGGGCGACCCCGTACCCGGACCCTCCTTACCGCTCGCCCAGCCAGATCGGGTTCGTCATCGCCGCCATCGGGCCCGGTATGCCCGATGCCCCGCCGTCCGCCGGGGCGTGGCGGACCTCGGCGCGGACGTACGCCGCGTAGGACGCCGTCGTACGCCATTCGGAGGTGAGCTCGCCGGAGGCGGGGACCGGCGTTCCGTAGAGCTGGCCCTGGTCGGTGATGAACCGCACCGAGCAGCCCGGGCCCACGCCGGAGACCTTCAGCCGGACCGTGATCTCCTCCGCGCCGCCGACCTTCAGGCGCTCGCCGATTCCGGCGTGCTTGCCGCGTCCGCCGACCGCCTCGAAGGTGAGGTCGATCTTCGAGGACTCCGCGATCCAGCTGCGGCCGGCCCGGATGCCGTCCTGGATGGCGGTGCGGGAGAGGTCGTCGGCGAGCACCACCGTCTGGGGCAGGCCCACGACCTGGGGCTCGCGGTGGGCGTCGCTGTGGCCGACGGCGGGCAGCCAGCCGCCGTCGCCACGGGAGGCGGCCACCAGCGTGTTGTCCCACTCGGAGATCGTGACCTCGTCGTCGGGGGTGAAGTCCGCGTTCCACACCTCGACCGCGTCGGCCTCGTTGAAGCCGAACTTCCAGTTGCAGCCGACACAGGTGCCGTGCGGATGGGCCGGGATCACCAGGCCGCCGGCCTGCCGGACCTTGCGGGCGAACTGGCCGAAGCGGTTGTCCCGGGCGCGGTAGCGCCAGTCGATGAAGACGCCGGGGTCGGTGCCGAGGGCGACCACATGACCGTTGCGCGTGGTGATCTCCTCGCCGGTGAGGATCAGCAGGTCATCGCCCCACAGGCCCTCGAACGCGGCATGCGCGGAGGTGGTGTTGTGCTCGGTGGTGGTGATGAAGTCCAGCCCCGCGGCGCGGGCGGCGGCGACCAGCTCGGCCGGGGTGCGCTTGCCGTCGGAGTGCACGGTGTGCAGATGCGAGTCGCCCCGGTACCAGGCGCGGCCCCGGCCCTTCGCGCGCTGCGGCGGGTACACCGGCTTCGGGGTGGTGCCGGGCGCGCCGTACCGCAGTGTGACGGTGACCTTGTAGTCCAGGCCCTGCGGGGCGACCGTGTACGGCCCCAGCACCACATGCCAGGTGCCCGCCTGGACCGGCCCCGCCAGATAGCCGGGGGTGGCCTCCTCGGCGCTGATGGCGAACTCCGTACGGGCCCCGCCGGACCAGCCGCGGAAGCCCCGGCCGCCCAGCTCCGTGCCGCGCTCGTCGAAGATGCCGATATCGCAGGCGTTGCCCTGCGTGCCGGCCGGGACGGTCGGCTTGTCGTACGAGTACGACACGGCGATCTCGCGCACTCCGCGCGGCACCTCGACCGGTACGTAGACGAAGTCGGGCGCGCCGGTGGGCAGATGGCCGCTGAGGGTCTTGGTCTGCTCAGGACCGTCGGCCGTGCCCGCGGCGTCGGCCTGGGTGAAGGTCATGGGATCGAGTGTCAGTACACCCGCCGCGCCCGCAAGCGCGGAGAGTCTGAGTACATCGCGTCGCTGCATGAGGTGCCCCCCAGAGTCGAGAGTGCCGTCCGACACCCGCGTGACACCGTTGTACGCGTGGGTGACACGCGCGGAAAGCCCTGTGGATAACTCCATGGCGGAGAGGGAACGGGCGGCCCCGCCCCGGCCCCGCCGCCCCCGGCCCGGCGATCCGCGCCCCCGCCAAGTCGCGTCCGGGCGAGGGCCGTCGGCGCCCAGTGGGTGTAGCCCGCACGTTCCACCGCGCCGTATTCCCGCCCACGGCCCGCGGCCGCCGTGATCAGACCCACAAAACCGCAGGCCCGGGCCGTCTGGCGGTCTCCCACACCGCTCGTATGCTCGGAGGATGACCACGAGCGCGCAGGGAAACGAACCGGGTGCCCCGACTGGCTCCGCCGCCCCCACAGCCAACGCGATGCGCCGTGCGCTCAAGCGCGCCCGCGACGGCGTGGCCCTGGACACCGCCGAGGCGGCGGTGCTGCTCCAGGCGCGCGGTGACGACCTGCGGGAGCTGACGGCCTCCGCCGCCCGGGTCCGCGACGCGGGCCTGGAGGCGGCGGGCCGGCCCGGGGTCATCACCTACTCCCGCAGCGTCTTCATCCCGCTCACCCGGCTGTGCCGGGACAAGTGTCACTACTGCACCTTCGCGACCGTCCCCGGCAAGCTGCGCCGCGCGGGTCACGGGATGTTCATGTCGCCCGACGAGGTCCTGGCCATCGCCCGCCGGGGCGCCGAAATGGGCTGCAAGGAAGCGCTGATCACGCTCGGCGACCGCCCCGAGGACCGCTGGCCCGAGGCGCGCGAATGGCTGGAGGCCGAGGGGTACGACGACACCATCGCGTACGTACGGGCCATGGCCATCCGCATCCTGGAGGAGACGGGCCTGCTGCCCCACCTCAACCCCGGCGTGCTGACCTGGACCGACTTCCAGCGGCTCAAGCCGGTCGCCCCCTCCATGGGGATGATGCTGGAGACCACCGCCGAGCGGCTGTGGAGCGAGCCCGGCGGCCCCCACTACGGCTCGCCCGACAAGGAGCCGGCGGTACGGCTGCGGGTGCTGGAGGACGCCGGGCGCAGCTCCGTCCCGTTCACCAGCGGGCTGCTGATCGGGATCGGCGAGACGCCTGAGGAGCGGGCGGATTCGCTGTTCGCGCTGCGCCGCGTCTCCCGCTCGTACCACGGCATCCAAGAAGTCATCGTCCAGAACTTCCGCGCCAAGCCGGACACCGCCATGCGCGGGATGCCGGACGCGGAGCTGGACGACCTGGTGGCCACCGTCGCCGTCGCCCGCCACATCCTGGGCCCGTCCGCGTGCATCCAGGCGCCGCCCAACCTGGTGGACGCGGAGTACGAGCGGCTCATCGGGGCCGGTGTCGACGACTGGGGCGGCGTCTCCCCGCTCACCCCGGACCACGTCAACCCCGAGCGCCCCTGGCCCCAGGTGGACGAGCTGGCCGAGCGCTCCGCGGCCGCCGGCTTCCGGCTGCGCGAACGGCTCGCGGTCTACCCCGAGTACGTCCAGCGCGGCGAGCCCTGGCTGGACCCCCGGCTGCTGCCGCACGTCACCGCCCTCGCCGACCCCGGGACCGGCCTGGCCCGCGAGGACGCGATCCCCACCGGGCTGCCCTGGCAGGAGCCCGACGAGGCGTTCAGCGCCTCCGGCCGTACCGATCTGCACCGCGCCATCGACACCGAGGGCCGCACCGGTGACCGCCGTAAGGACTTCGACGAGGTCTACGGCGACTGGGAGGCGCTGCGCGAGGCCGCCGCCCCCGGTATGGTCCCCTCCCGCGTCGACGCCGACGTCAAGGCCGCGCTGGCCCAGGCAGCCGACGACCCGACCCGGCTGACCGACCCCGAGGCGCTGGCCCTGCTCCACGCCGAGGGCCCGGCGCTGGACGCCCTGTGCCGCATCGCCGACGATCTGCGCCGGGCGACCGTGGGCGACGACGTCACCTACATCGTCACCCGGAACATCAACTTCACCAATGTCTGCTACACCGGCTGCCGCTTCTGCGCCTTCGCCCAGCGCCGCACCGACGCCGACGCCTACACCCTCTCCCTGAACCAGGTCGCCGACCGCGCCCAGCAGGCGTGGGACGTGGGCGCGGTGGAGGTCTGCATGCAGGGCGGCATCCACCCGGATCTGCCCGGCACCGCGTACTTCGACATCGCACGCGCCGTCAAGGAGCGCGTGCCCGGGATGCATGTCCACGCCTTCTCCCCGATGGAGGTCGTCAACGGCGCGACCCGTACGGGCATGTCCATCCGCGAATGGCTGACAGCGGCGCGCGAGGCGGGCCTGGACACCATCCCCGGCACGGCCGCCGAGATCCTCGACGACGAGGTGCGCTGGGTCCTCACCAAGGGCAAGCTGCCGACGGCCACCTGGGTCGAGGTCGTCAAAACGGCACATGAGCTGGGCATCCGGTCCTCGTCCACGATGATGTACGGCCATGTGGACCAGCCCCGCCACTGGCTGGCCCATCTGCGGCTGCTCGCCGAGATCCAGCAGGAGACGGGCGGCTTCACCGAATTCGTCACCCTCCCCTTCATCCACACCAACGCCCCCGTCTACCTCGCCGGTATCGCCCGCCCCGGCCCCACCGCCCGCGACAACCGCGCCGTCACGGCCATGGCGCGGATCCTGCTCCACCCCCACATCCCCAACATCCAGACCAGCTGGGTGAAGCTGGGCACGGAGGGCGCCGCCGAGATGCTCCGCTCCGGCGCCAACGACCTGGGCGGCACCCTTATGGAGGAGACCATCTCCCGTATGGCGGGCTCCTCCTACGGCTCCTACCGCTCCATCCAGGACCTGGTGGGCATCGCCGAGCTGGCCGGCCGCCCGGCCCGCGCCCGCACCACCACCTACGGCCCCGTCGCCGAGGACCGCCAGGCCGCCGCCCTCGCCTCGGACGGCCATCTGCCGGAGCTGCTCCCGGTGCTGGGGGACTGACCGTTCCTAAAGACTGAGCGGTAGTGAGTCCTGTTGCCAGGATTCATGCTCAGTCGCGTGCCCCGAACGGTGCTGGGCACTCCCCCAGCTACCGCTGGGAGGTACCCCCTGGTCTCCCGCGTTCGCTCCGCGTCCGGCGCGCATGGATCGTGTCCGTGGTCCGGGGATGCGGGGGCGGGGTTCCTCACGCCTTGGGGCGCCCGGTCGGGCCTGGACGGTCCGATGCCCCACACGATCGCTCTGGTCGTGTGGGGGCGGTGCTGTCCGTCGCCGGATCGGGTGTCCCAGGGCGCGCCTGCCGATCGCCACGGCGGCTGCGTCGTGGCGGGTGGTGGTGCGGTTGGTGCTGGTGAGGGGTTTCTGCCAGTGCTGGGCGCCCCAGCGGCTGGTGTAGGCCGGGTCGACGGCGATGACGGTGATGCCGAGTTCGGCCGCCATGCTCACGAGCCGGGCCCGCAGTCTGCTGACGGGCATGCCGGAGATGAGGTTGCGGAACTTCTTGCGCCTGCCGTGCTTCTCGCGGGTCTTGTCCGCGGTGAAGTCGAGGTCTTCGATCGCGCTTGCGAGGCCGTGGCGTTTGGCCCAGTGCAGCAGGCGGATCAGGGCGTGCCGGACCTGGGCGTCACGGTGTGGGGCGGGGCCGGACAGGTCGAAGCCGAACCGGAGCGGTTCTCCGACGGGGTTGCCGTGTGTGTCCAGGCGCCAGGCTGCGAGGTGGTCGGCGTTGGTGTCGACGCCGATCAGGCCATTCGTGCGGGCCGCGGCCAGGGGCACGGTCGTCACCGCAGCATTCGTCCACGACGCGGTGAGGTACCAGCGCCCGCGGGAGGTGTCTTCGTGGATGCGGTAGGCGATGGCCCGGTTGGCGGTGACCCGGTCGCGCCACTGCTCACCCCGGTGCGCGAACGCCACCCGCGCGGCGAGCACGTACCGGCCGCGCGGGGCGTTGGCCAGATGCGCCAGCGGGGCGGGCAGTTTGATCGAGACCTCGCCGTCGGGGGTGACGCGGATGGTCTCGTTGCCGAACCGCTTCCCGGACTCGCCATCGGCCTCAAGGAACCGGCGCACGGCCTGCCACCGCGTGCGCCACTGCTCCTCGGTGAGCCCGGCGGCCCGCAGGTGGTGGCGGGTGTTCAGCAGCCCCTTCCCGCCCCGCACCACACGGACGACTCCGGCCTCACGATCGGCCCGCGCCGCCTGAAGCCGGTCTTCGAGCACGTGCAGGCGGCGGGCCTTCGCATGCCACTCCTGCCTGCTGCGGTAGCCGCCCGGGCCCCGCTTGCCGCCCTTCTCCCCGATCGGCAGGGACAGCCGGTGCGCGATCGTGCGCACACCCGCTTCCAGACTCTGGATGTGCGCGAGCTGCCCGCGCCTGGCCAGCGCCCACTGATCATGGGTGGCCTTCGTGATCGACCCCGCCCAGCGGGAGGAGGACTCTGTCGTCAGGGCACGTTTGCGCTCGGCCCACCGTTCGCTGTCATGGTCCGGCCCGGCCGCGCACCGGGCTTTCAGATCCCGGGAGGCGAGCGTGCCCAGATGGTCACCGATCAGACGAAGAACCTTCTCATCCTCCACACTCAGGTGCTTGAGCCGGTCTCGGACCGCGACCCCGGACGGGCCAAGGGCGACGAACGGTGCCGCCACCTCCCGTAGCCCGCCCATCCCCTCACCCCGCCCCCGCGCTGGCCGACAATCCCCTCACCACGCTCAACGACCATCACTGACAAAGGTCACACATTCGACCAAGGAAACTTCGTTCTCGCTCAGAGGGTCGCACGTGCCGCAGCCCGAACACTCACTCATGTGCGCCAGAACACGCCTGTGCGCAGGCAATCGCCAGCAGTTCACAACCCCGGCGCACGGTTCGCGGGCGCGCCGCGCGGATAGTTGCGGGCGCGCCACGCGGATACTTCGGGGCGAGACGCTCCTGGAGGAGCATGGCGACCAGTGGGACCCCCAGGCCGGAGTGGCCGCTCCGATCATCAGCAGGGCCGCCCTCGGGGACGGGGCCGGGGCGGAGCGCTTCATGGCGGAGCTGACCGCCACCCGGCCGTACTGGGAGATCGTCGACGACGTCGTACGCGCCCTGGACGACCTCGCCGAGTGCCCCGGGGCCGACCCCACTCTGCTCGCCGCCCTCCGCACGCCGCTCGTCGGGCTCCGGGCGAGCCTGGAACACGGCCGGACGGCGCTCGGATAAGGGCTTTCGGTACGCGGCCGACATTCGGTGAGGGAATTCGCATTCTCGGAATGCGACGGTCCGTCGTCTTCTCCGTGATGACGCCTTCACAATCCGCGGCGGCCGGGAGGCGATCATTAGGTGTCCATTACAGTTCGAAGGCAGTTCAGGGCCATTCACGCAGCGAAGAAAAGAGGCATAGGTCGTGACCGCAACCGCCAGCGCAGCGACCGGCGTATGGGGCCGCGCCGAACAGCAGGACTTCCGCAGCCGGGTGCGCGGCTGTCTGCTCGGCGGGGCCATCGGGGACGCGCTGGGGGCGGCCGTGGAGTTCGCCTCCCTGGACGAGATCAGGGCGGCACACGGACCCGAGGGCGTGACGGACTTCCTGCCCGCCTATGGCGGCCGCGGACGGGTCACCGACGACACCCAGATGACGCTGTTCACCGTGGACGGACTGATACGGGCGCAGGTGCGCCGCGACACCGGGGCCTGGCACCCGCCCACCGACATCCACTCCGCCCACCGCCGCTGGTACTCCACCCAGCGCGACTGGGGCCCCGATGAGCGCCGTAAGGACGCCGGCTGGCTGGCCCGGGAGGAGTGGCTGTACGCCCAGCGGTCCCCGGGCCGGGCCTGTATCACCGGGCTCGCCGACGAGACCATGGGCACCCTGGAGCGGCCCAAGAACCCCGACTCCAAGGGATGCGGCGCCGTGATGCGCTCCGCGCCCTTCGGGCTGCTGGTGGGCTGGGAGCCGCAGCTGGTCTTCCAGCTGGCCATCGAGTGCGCGGCCCAGACCCACGGCCACCCCACCGGCTATCTCTCGGCCGGTGCCTTCGCCCTGATCGTGCACGGCCTGGCGCGCGGCGAGGCGCTGGACGGAGCCGTCCAGCGCGCCCTCGCCCATCTGGCCACCCGCCCCGGCCACGAGGAGACCACGAACGCGCTGCGGCACGCCCTCGGCGCCGTGCGGCAGGGCCTGCCGACCCCGGACCGCGTCGCCTCGCTCGGCGAGGGCTGGACCGGTGAGGAGGCCCTGGCGATGGGCCTGTACTGCGCGCTGGTCGCCGAGGACGTCCGCCATGGGCTGCTGCTCGCTGTCAACCACGGCGGGGACAGCGACTCCACGGCGGCCATCTGCGGCAATCTGCTGGGCGCGCTGCACGGCGAGACGGCGCTGCCGCCCGCCTGGCTGGCGGAGGTCGAGGGGCGCGGCACGATCCTGGAACTGGCCGACGACTTCGCCATGGAGATGACCCAGGGCCCGGCCCTGCACGGCCCCGGCAGTTCCTCCCCGGCCTGGCTCACCCGCTACCCGCGCGCGTAGGTCCGCTCCGGCCGCCGCCGCGCCGCCCCCGTCCGCTGCCGCCCCAGGGTCCCGATCCCCTCCCAGGGACGCCATGGACTCCTTACGGCGCGCACGGTCAGATACGCGGCCACGCCCAGGAAGGCGACGCCGATCAGCGGATAGACGGCGGTGAGCAGCATCTGGGCCGGGTTCTGGTGGAGCTCCACCCGGGCCGGTCGGCTGTGGGGCGCGTACCAGACCATGAAGGAGCAGAACAGCAGCCCGGTCCCCACCGTCCAGGCCGTCCACCCCGCCGTGCGCCGCCGCACCGCCTCCACCGCGAGCAGCAGGACCATCGGGACGGCCCACACCCAGTGGTGCGACCAGGAGACCGGGCTGACCATGAGGGCGGTCACCGCGCAGGTGAGGGCGGCCCAGGCGCGGGCGTTCGGCAGCCGGCGGTCGTCGGTCAGCTGGGCGGCCACCGCCGTGGCCAGGCCCACACAGCCGATC
This sequence comes from Streptomyces endocoffeicus, assembly GCF_016741935.1. Taxonomy (GTDB): domain Bacteria; phylum Actinomycetota; class Actinomycetes; order Streptomycetales; family Streptomycetaceae; genus Streptomyces; species Streptomyces endocoffeicus. Next base: position 301,975 of record NZ_JAERRG010000005.1, read on the forward strand.
AGCGCGGCCGCCGCGAGCCACCACATGCCCGGGTCGGGGGTGTGCAGCACACGGGCGAGGGCGCCCTTGAGGTTCTGGTTGCCCGCGCCCTCGACATCGCCGGGGCGGTCGGTGGCGAAGACGACCTCGGTCCAGAAGCGCCGGGAGTCATGCGGCAGCGCCAGGGCCGAGAACGCGACCGTAAGGACGAAGGCGGCGGTCGCGACGGCCGCACGCCGCAGATGGTCGTTCAGGAAGCGCCGTGGCGGCGGACCGCTTCCGGACCCGGTGCGCCCGCGGGCCGCCCCGGCCGACCGCAGCCGCCGGAGGCTGAGGAAGAGTCCGGCCAGCCCGAGCAAGACCACGAAGAGCCCCGGGGTGAGCTTGATCCCGGTGGCGATGCCCGTCCCGACCCCCGCCCAGCGGTGGCCCGCCCGGCGGGTCAGATCCCACAGCACCAGCGCCGTGACCAGCAGATTGATCTGCCCGTAGCGCAGGGTCGTCCACACCGGCTCACACCACACCCCGACGGCGGCCAGGGCCAGGACGGCGGCCGGTCGCGGCACCCGCGCGGGCAGTCGGATCAGCCGCAGCGACAGATGGGCCACGGCGACCATCAGGACGAGATTGACGGCCGTCCCGAAGGTCCGCAGGACGCCCGTGCTCATCACGGTCAGCGGGGTGAAGAGCAGCGCCGCGAACGGCGGATAGGTATTGGGGAGACTGTGCTCAGTCGCCCGCATGTCATACAGATCCATCGCATTGCGTACGGTCCATCCCTCGGCCCGGTAGACCAGCAGGTCGACCATCGACACCTGGGCGGCCCGCTGAGCGATCCAGAACCCGGTGAAGGAGAGCAGACAGAAGACCGCCGCGCACAGGACCGGTCGGCGCAGTACGAGGGCGCGGGCCCGGTGGATCCGGGAGTCGGTGATCGTCTGGGTGGCGGTCACGTGGGGCTCCAGAGGTCCCTGAGGACGGCGGCTCGGTGGGGGCGGGGCGAGTCGGGTCCGGGTGGTGCGGTCGGTGCGGGTGGTGGGGTCGGTGGCCGGCGGACTCGGACGGCCGACCACAGTACGTTCCGGATGAGAACCGCAGATGAGCAAAAGGTTGCCTGGACAGGTGGAATCTCCCCATCGCCACCCCGGCCCCGCGTTCCACTTCTGCCCCGCCGGGAACGGCGGGCCGTAAGGTGGCCGGGTGCCTGCCTCCACCGCCGTCATACGTGATGCCACCCACGCCGACCTCGACGCCATCGCCGCGATCTTCGGCCACTACGTCACTGAGACCATCGTCACCTTCGAGGAGACCCCGCCCACCGTCGAGGACTGGGCGCGGCGGCTGGCCGAGCTGACCGACCGGGGGCTGCCGTTCCTGGTCGCCGAGGTCGACGACGGGCGTACGGCCTCCGAAGACGATGCCCTTACGGTCGTCGGTTACGCCTACGCCGGGCCCTGGCGCCCCAAGCCCGCGTACCGCCACACCGCCGAGAACACCATCTACCTCGCCCCCGGGCGGACCGGCGGGGGGCTCGGGGCCGCGCTGCTCGACGCCCTGCTCACCCGCTGTGCCGAGGCGGGCGTACGGCAGGTCGTCGCGGTCATCGCAGACTCCGGCAGCGATGCCTCGGCCGCCCTGCACCGGCGCTTCGGCTTCCGCCCGGCGGGCCTGCTGGCCGGGGTCGGCCACAAGCACGGACGCTGGATCGACACCCACCTCATGCAGTGCGACCTGACGGCCCGCGCGCATCAATAGCCGGTGCGTATCAATAGCCGGTGCGTATCAATAGCCGGTGCGCCTCAACAGACGGCGCGTCCCCATAGCCCGTGCGCCCCAATAGCCGGCGCGCACCGACGAACAGACAGAACCGGGCCGCCGGTCACCCCGCACAGGGCGGTGACCGGCGGCCCGGGTCATGGCCGCCGCGCGGAAGGCGTCAGTCCGTGGCGCCCGCGACCGACTTGCGGCCGTCCGCGTCGCCCTGCTCCGGCACCGACAGCGCGGCACTCGCTGAACCCGGCCCGTCGTCATCCGAGTTGAGCGAAGCGAGGATGGCATCGCGCTCCGGGGTGTCCTCCGGCTTGAGGTAGCCGATGGCGATGAAGAGCACGAGCGAGACCGCGAGCGGGATGGAGATCTGGTACTCCAGGTTCACGCCTCCGTCGATCGCGTCGTTGATCGGGTAGTTGACCAGGTAGAAGGCGATCAGGCCCATGGCCCAGCTGACCAGCGCCGCCGTCGGACCCGACTTGCGGAAGGCGCGCAGCATGCCCAGCATCAGCGGGATCGCGATCGGTCCCATGAGCCCGGCGACCCACTTGATCACGACGGTGATGATGTCCCCGAAGAAGTCCGAGTTGACCTGGGTGGCGATGGCCATCGACAGGGCGAGGAAGAGCAGGGTGGTGTAGCGGGCCGCGAGCAGCCCGGTGCGGCTGCTCCACTCGCGTACGGACTTGAAGATCGCGGGCATGATGTCCCGGGTCACCACGGCCGCGATCGCGTTGGCGTCCGAGGAGCACATCGCCATGGTGTGTGAGAAGAAGCCGACGATCACCAGGCCCAGCAGACCGTGCGGCAGCAGGTGTTCGGCCATCTCGGCGTACGAGTCGGCGGGCTTGTCCGTCTTGATGATCAGCGGCGCGACCCACATGGGGAAGAACAGCACCAGCGGCCAGACGAACCACAGGACGGCCGACAGCCGGGCCGAGCGCTTGGCGGAGTGGGCGCTGTCCGTCGCCATGTAGCGCTGCGCCTGGTTCCACATGCCGCCGTTGTACTCGAAGGTCTTGATGAAGAGGTACGCGAGCAGGAAGACCAGGGTGTACGGGCCGACGGTCGGCTGGTGGTGGCTGTCGGGGAGGTCGTCCCAGACGGTCCAGAAGGTGGAGAAGCCGTCCAGCTCATTGAGCACCGCGATCAGCATCGCGATGCCCGCGATGAACTGGATGACGAACTGGCCGAGTTCGGTGAGCGCGTCGGCCCACAGTCCGCCGACGGTGCAGTAGATGGCGGTGACCACGCCCGTGATCAGGATGCCCTGGTTGAGTGAGACACCGGTGAAGATGGAGAGCAGGGTGGCGATGGCCGCCCACTTGGCACCCACGTCGACGATCTTCAGCAGCACCCCGGACCAGGCCAGCGCCTGCTGTGTGGGCAGGTTGTAGCGGTTCTTCAGATATTCGAGCGGCGAGGCCACCTTGAGTTTGCTGCGCACTCGGTTCAGGCGCGGCGCGAAGAGGTTGGCGCCGATCGCGATGCCGATGGCGATGGGGAAGGACCAGGTGACATAGGAGGTGATGCCGTATTGGTAGGCGATGGCCGCGTATCCCGTGAACATCACCGCGCTGTAGCCGGACATGTGGTGCGAGATCCCGGACAGCCACCAGGGCATCTTGCCGCCCGCGGTGAAGAAGTCGCTGACGTTGTCCACACGCTTGTGGGACCAGAGGCCGATGCCGACCATGACACCGAAGTAGCCGATCAGTACAACCCAGTCGAGACTGTTCATGTCCCCTCCCAGGGGTCCGCCATATGAACGGGAGCGCACTTCGCCGCGACGTTCGTCATGGGCGGTTCCCCCGAGCGGGAGCGGGGTACTTCCGGGATTGAACCGCTCGTTCGGGTGACCGGTCAAGGGTTCTATAGGTCACGAGTGTGAACGCAGGTCAGAAAGAAGAACGAATTTACGGTTTCTTGACCTGACGGGGCGTTGTCGTTCGCATGTCTGTACGCCCACGATGAGCGGGCACTTCGTCAGACGCACGCCCACCGATCGCTGGGTCGTACGGGAGCGGGATCCCGAAAGGCCGGACAGGAGTCGCGCTAACGCATCAGTTCACCGGCGTTCACCAGCAGCGACTGCCCGGTGATCGCCCGGGCCCGGTCGGAGGCCAGGAACGCCGCGGCCTCCGCCACATCGCCGTCCGTCGCCAGCTCCGGCAGGGCCATCCGGTCGGTGAGCCGGCTCAGCACCTCGGCCTCGCCCACGCCCTCGGTCTGCGCGGTGAAGGTCACATACGCCTGCACCGGCGGCCCCCACATCCAGCCGGGCTGCACGGTGTTGACCCGTATCCGGTGCGGACCCAGCTCACGCGCGAGCGCGTACATGGCGGAGGTCAGCGCGCCCTTGGAGGCGGCGTAGGCGGTCTGGCGCAGTTCGGTGGGGGCGGCGGACGACGACTGGGTGCCGATCAGCACGACCGAGCCGCCGTTCCGCTTCAGCGCGGGCAGACAGGCGCGGGTCATCCGGAGCGTCCCGAGCAGATTGATGTCCACCACCCGGGCCCAGGAGGCGAAGTCGGCGTCCTCCAGCCCGCCGAAGTGGCTGTCCAGCGCGGCCACATGGACCACGGCGTCGATCCGGCCGAAGCGGTCGAGGGCGAGCGCGGCGAGGGCCTCGCACTGCGCCTCGTCCGCGATGTCGGTGGGCCGCCAGGCGGTGTGCTCACCGCCCGGATCGACCTCCTCCGCCACCTTCGGCAGCCGTTCCTCGGTCCGCGCCCCCATCACCACCCGGGCCCCGTCCCGGACGCACGCGGCCACCACCCGGGCTCCCAGCCCGGGTCCGACCCCGGAGACGACGACGGTCTTGCCCTGCAGCGGCATGGCGGTCCCTCCCGTGGCTGGCGTCGCGTCAGATTAGGGGCGCGGCCGCGAGATGACCAGAGCGCCACCGGCCCGTTTTCGCCGTCCGATTCCGCGCACTTGATTCGTACGCACCCCTCCCCAACTGACGTCACGTCAGCTACACCTGAGGGACATGACAAGCGACGCGTACGCGGAACTGGCCTCCGTCGGCCCGTACGGGGTGCGCCCTGGCCATGCCCTGATCACCCTGGTCGAGCCGCACCCGGGCCATGAGTACGCCTACAACCGCTGGTACGAGGACGACCACTTCATCGCGGGCGCGATGGCCATGCCCTGGATCTACGCGGGCCGCCGCTGGGTCGCCACCCGTGAGCTGCAACTGCTGCGCTACCCCGAGAAGTCGGCGATCGCCCAGCCGGTGACCGCCGGCTGCTACCTCTCCGTCTACTGGCTCACCGAGGGGCGCTACGCGGACCACATGCGGTGGACGGTCGGCATCAACAAGCGGCTGCTGCGGGACGGGCGGGTCTACCAGGACCGTACGCACATCTTCACGGCCTTCCAGGACCACGAGGCCACCATCTACCGGGACGGGGCGGCCGGGCCGCGTGACCACCACGCACTGGACCACCCCTACGCCGGGCTGGCGCTGGAGGTGATCGAGACCGAGGGCCCGGAGCAGCGGGAGGAACTGCTCGCATGGCTCCGATCCAGACATCTGCCGCGCCGGCTCGCGGGCTCACCCGCCGCGATGGTGACGGTCTTCCGGCCGACCCCGCTGCCCTCGGACCGGATGTCGTATGTGAAGCAGGTCGAGGGGGTCGACACCCGGCTGACCCTGCTCTGGTTCCTGGAGTCCGATCCCCGCGAATGCTGGGACCCCTGTTTCACCGGTCTGGACGGTGAAGTGGCCGATGCCGGTCTCGGCCGGGTGGAATTCATGGCGCCGTTCATTCCGACGATTCCCGGTACGGACCAATACGTGGCGGAACTCCGCTGAAGCGGCGACGCGGGAAAGCGCCGGAAACGGCAAGAGCCCTCTCGGCAGGGACGGCGACCGGTCGAGAGGGCTCGGCTGCGGACTTGGCGCTCCGCGCCGCCGACCGCGCTACCGCGGCCGGATGGTGCGGAGATCAGCCGAGGTCGAAGGCGCCTCGGCTGACGTCGGACACAAAGGCCGACCACGATGCGGGGGCGAAGTTGAGCGTCGGTCCCTGGGGGTCCTTGGAGTCGCGCACGGCGATCTCGCTGATGACCGGGGAGGAGATTTCCACGCAAGCGCCGTTTCCGGCCGAGTACGAGGATTTCACCCACATGCTCGTCTTTCCCTGCTGAATGGACACGATTGCTCCGATGCATTGTGTAGATGAGACGCACCCCCGATTGGAGGCGTCACCGACGTTACTCGGCAACATCGTCTGGAAAGCGGGCCATTCACTCGACCGGATGGCATATTCCCGTGGCCCCTTCCCCGGCGAGGCGCGGAGGTGTAATCTCCGCCCTTCGCCGTTCGCGCCGGAGCGTTTCCGTCCCTCCTCAGTCCGCCGGGGCCGCCTCGCTCTCCTCCTGGTGCCTGCGGGCGTGCTCCTGGGCCATCTCGGTGATGAACTGGCGGCTCTGATCCGCGTTCAGCGCCTGGGCCCGCAGATGCTCGTACATCATGCTGTAGCTCTGCACATCGCTGAGCTTCTCCAGATACAGGTCGCTGGTCACGCCCTCGAGATAGACGACGCTGGTGTCCGACTCGTCCGAGAACTCCAGGATGGTGAACTGCCCGCTCATCCCCGGATGCGATCCCATGTCGAAGGGCAGCGCCTGCACCGTCACATGGGGCTCGTGGCTCATTCGGACCAGATAGTCCAGCTGATCGCTCATGATCTTGGAGTTGCCGACCACCCGCCGCATCGCCGCCTCGTCCACGACCGCCCACAGCCGCAGCGGCGCCAGTGGATCGGTGATCCGCTCCTGGCGCCTGAGCCGGACCTGGACCCGCTGGGCGATCTGGTCCTGAGGGGCCTCCGGCAGGGCGCCGCTGATCACCGCCTCCGCGTACTCCGGGGTCTGCAAGAGGCCGGGCAGCACCTGGGGTTCGTAGACCCGCAGCGACGCCGCGTCCGTCTCGAAGCCGATATAGACGCTGTACGGCACATCGCCGAAGGCGTTCCACCAGCCCTGCTGGCGGGACTCCTTCGCCATTTGCATAAGGGAATCGACCAGCGCCTTGTCCTCCACCTTGTAGGTGCGGCACAGGTCGCGCACATCGCGCTGGCTGATGCTGCGGCGTCCGTTCTCCAGTCGGCTGATCTTCGACTGGGAGACCATCAGCTCCTCCGCCACCTCCTCCGCCGTCATGCCCTTCTCCTGGCGGAGCCTGCGCAGTTCCTGGCCCAACCGGCGTCGCCGGACAGTGGGGCCGACGTTCGATGTCACGGGACGTGCACCTCCGGCTTCGTACTGCTGATTTATGCTGTTCAGCAGCCTGCCACTACCGGACGGGGCCGCGCTGGGAAATGGCCGCACAAGGGCGGCCGCACAACGGTGGGCGAACGCGCGCGCGGGGCGGCGGGACGGCCGGTCGTCCAAATCGGCCGTCCCACCACCCCGCGCGCTTCAGCGGCTCCCGAACCGGGTCAGTGGGGACTGCGGTGCGGTCGGTGGAGCGTCAGTGGTGCTCGGTGCTGCTCGGAGCCGGACGGTGGCGCTCGGCCCCGGACGGTGCCGGGAGCGGTGTCCGCCGCCCCGCTGACGGGCTGCTGGTGCGTTCGACGGGCTGGGTGGTGCGTGCTGGTGCGATGGTGCCCCGAAGGGGCCTCAGCGCGCTCCGACGCGGGCCATGCTCCCGCGACGGGACGGCTGGGCCGGAACGCCGGCCGCGGGCTCCGCCGCGGCGCGCGTGCCCGGCTGTCGGCCCGGGCCTGCGGCCGGTGCGCGCCGTGGCTGCGCCGCGGCACCGTTCTGCACGTCCATCACGGCGTGCGCCACGAGACCGCCCATCGGGTCGTGCCGGATCAGATCCCGGAGCCTGGAGCGCGAGGAACGCCCCTCGTTCCCGGGATACAGGTGCTTGCCGAGCCCGACCGCGTGGGCCAGGGCGGCGAGCGCCGCGGTCCGCGGGTCCGGCGGTACGCCGGTGCGGATCGCGCTGTCCAGCCGGGCCCTGATCTCCCGGCTGATCGCCGTGTCCGTCGCCTGGTAGCGCGTCGTCGGCAGTACGCCACACATCTGGCCCGCGACGGCATGCACCATGCCGCAGCGCTCCAGGTGCGTGAGGTACGTCTGGCGCAGCCCCAGCCGGGGCCCGCCGATCCAGTGGACCGCGCGCACCGGGCTGCCGCGTCGGCGCAGCAGCTCCAGCGCGGAGTCCAGAGTCGGATCTCCGGTCGGCCGTGGCAGCACCACGGCGATACGATCCCCGTCAGGGGCTATCCGTCCGGCCAGGGCCAGCTCTACTAGCTGTGCCCCGGCAAGACCGAGGTCAAGCGACTGCGGCTGCGCCGTGGTACCCGTGGTCGGGTCCAAAGCGAGCAGCAGAAGCTCCTCAGGAATTGTTCTGCGGCTCCTGCCCATCCATGCCTCCCCGCGTGGATGAATGACAGGGTGACCCCTCTCACATTGGTCTGTCGAGAGTGCCTGGGGGGTTTGGGTGGGAACCAGTAGGTATGTCGTTCTCGTCTAGCAGGTGGGCGGGCACCTGAAGACGCTCTCCGGCTGTGGCGATGCGCGATCGCGTGCCGGACACACAGGACACTGGTAGAGGTTGGGCTGCGGGACGTGACGCCATGGGGCGTACGGCGTCCCGCGACACATATCGAGGAGGCATCGGTGGCGGGCGAGTCCCCCGGCAGGTCGGATCAGCAGAAGTCGTCGGGGGAGACGGCTAGGGGAGAGAGCGATCCGAGGCTCGCGATCTCGCGCGAAGCGGAGGCGGGCCAGGGCTCGACGGCGGTCGCCGTCGTGTCCGACGACCTCCGGTCGGGTTCCGAGGAGCCGGAATCGGCTTCTGACGAGCCCGAGGTGACCTCCCAGGCGAAGGCCGAAGCGGAGGCGGAAGCGGAACCAGAGGCGCCGGCGGTCGACCGGGGTGAAGCGAAGGTTTCTGGTGTTCGCGATAGTGAACAGGGCGAAGGTTCCGGGTCGTCGGAGGCGAAGGCGGAGCCGGAGGCGGATGCCGGTGCATCGGACGAATCACCCAAGGGGGATGCGGCCGAGCCCGACGCGGAGGCGGAGGCGGAAGCGGACGAGGGCGGTGCGGACGGCGCCGATGACTCCAATGACGCCGATGATTCCAATGACGCTGACGACTCTGATGACGCGGACGCCGACGCGAAGGTTGAGGGTGCGTCCGAGGCGGAGTCGGATGAGGGCGGCGATGAGTCGTCGAAGTCGTCGGTGGATCGGCGGACGGCTGTCTTCCGTACGGTGACGCCGAAGGGGGACGCGGACGCGAAGGTTGAGGGTGCGTCCGAAGCCGAGTCGGACGAGGACGGTGACGAGTCCTCGAAGTCGTCGGTGGATCAGCGGACGGCCGTCTTCCGTACGGTGACGCCCAAGGCGGACGCCGAGGGCAAGGACAAGAAGGACGAGTCCGAGAAGGGCGAGTCCAAGAAGAAGGAAGAGGCCGAGGCGGACGAGCCCAAGGGCGAGTCCGGTAAGGCCGCCGCGTCCGACGCGGGCGACGACAACTCCGACAAGCCGATCGACCGCCCGACGGCCGCCTTCGGCGTGCTCCCGGAGAAGCCGGGGAAGGGCGATAAGGGCGGCAAGGGCGGCAAGAAGGGCGTTGACCAGCCGACCACCGCTTTCAAGGCGGTCGGCCCCCCGGCTGACAGCGAGACGGCCGAGGGCGAGACGGCCGACGGCAAGACCGCCGACGGCAAGACCGCCGACGGCAAGACCGCCGACGGCAAGACCGCCGACAGCAAGACCGCCGACAGCAAGACCGCCGACAGCAAGACGGCCGACAAGGCGTCTGACGCGAAGGCGTCCGACGCCAAGACGTCCGGCAAGAAGCCCGTCGGCGAGTCGGACAACGAGCGGACCAGCAAGTTCATCCCGCTGCGGTCCCCCGACGACCCGGCCCCGCCGAAGCCCCCGGCCCCGCCCGCCGCGCCGAAGGCCCCCGCGGCCCCGCCCGCGGCGGTCCCCGAGGCCGAGCGGACCAAGCAGCAGCCGCTGCCGCCGCTGGCCCCGGACGGCAAGCAGCCCGCGCCGCTCGACCTGCTGGCGCAGCTGACCAATACGCCGCCCAAGCCCGAGACGCCGCTGCGGACGGCGGTCCGCCGGGTCAAGATCTGGACACCGCTGGCCGTGCTGCTGGTGATCATCCTGGGGGTTGCCCAGGCGATGCGGCCGCTGCCGGATCCGTCGCTGAAGCTCACCTCGGACGCCGCCTACCGCTTCGGCGGCGGCGCGCTCTCCATGCCGTGGCCCGACCAGGGCCAGTCGGCCGCCGAGGTCGAGGGCGTGGGCAGCCTGGGCACCTCCGGTGAGCAGAAGCCCGTGCCGATCGCCAGTGTCACCAAGGTCATGACGGCCTATGTGGTGCTCAAGGACCATCCGCTGAAGGGCGACGCGGAGGGTCCGAAGATCAAGATCGACGCGCAGGCGGCCGAGGAGGCGAAGTCCGCCGACGAGTCGCGGGCGGAGGTCAAGGAGGGGCAGAGCTTCACCCAGCATCAGCTGCTCCAGCTGCTGCTGATCAACTCCAGCAACAACATCGCCCGGCTGCTCGCCCGCTGGGACGCCGGATCGCTCGACGCGTTCGTGAAGAAGATGAACGACGCGGCCGAGAGCCTGGGGATGAAGCACACCACCTACACCGACCCCAGCGGTCTGAAGGAGTCCACCAAGTCCACCGCGGCCGACCAGCTGAAGCTGGCCAAGGCGGCGATGCAGTCCGACGCCTTCCGGGCGGTCGTGGCCACGCCCAACACGGATATCCCGGGGCTCGGCGACCGTATCTACAACAACAACAATCTGCTGGTGAAGCCGGGTGTGATCGGTATCAAGACCGGTTCTTCCACCCCGGCCGGCGGTGCGCTGATGTGGGGCGCCGTGCGGACGATCGACGGCAAGAAGCAGCGGATCCTCGGTGTGGTCCTCGAGCAGCGCGCGACCACCACGCTGGACGCCAGCCTCCAGCTCGCGCAGACCAACAGCTACAAGCTGATCACCGCCGCGCAGGACGCCCTCACCGCGGCCACCGTCATCAAGAAGGGCGATGTCGTCGGCCAGGTGGACGACGGTCTCGGCGGCACCACGCCGGTCGTCGCCACCAAGGATCTGAAGGCGGTCGGCTGGTCCGGTCTGACGGTCGACATCAAGATCGGCGACGGCGGTAAGACGGTGCCGCACTCGGCCAAGGCGGGCACGGTCGTCGGCGAGGTGACCGTGGGCACGGGCCCCGGACAGCTCAAGGCGCCGGTGGCTCTTCAGAGTGATCTGTCCGAGCCGTCGTTCGGCGCGAAACTGACCCGTATCGGCTGACCCGAGAGGGAAGTGGCATAGAGGGGACGAGAGGAAGCGGCCCCGGCGCGAAACGCGCCGGGGCCCGAGCCGGATCGGGGCCGCCCGAGCGTGCTAGCGTCGATGGGTCCCCGGCCTGGACCCACCGCGGAACCGGAGTGATCCGGTGCGGGGTTGAGGACGATGGGGCAGACCTCGGGGGAAGACGGGGAGAGCCGCAGTGACCACCGTGGATCCGACACGGGCCGATGAAAGCGGGAGCTCGGAGGAGAGCACCGCCGCACGAATACGCGTACCCACACAGCGCTGGCCCGCCGAGCCGACCGGCCCGGCAGAGGCGGAGGCGGAGCGCGAGAGCGGCCGGGCCGCTTCGGGCGGGCTGCTCCAGCGTGCCAGAACGGCGGCCCTGCGCCATCCGGTTCTGACCGCCCTGGCCGCCGCCGCGCTGCTGCATCTGGTGTGGGTGGCGCTGATCGCGAACAGCGGCGGTGACCTCGCCGCGCAGGACGCCTGGGCGGAGTTCGCCCTCCAGCACCCGGACCTGGCGTACAACCTGGCCTGGTACGGCGGGATGCACCCGGTCTCGTACAGCGTTATCTCGCCATATCTGATGGCGGTCCTCGGGGTCCGCTCGACGATGATGATCGCGGGGACGCTGTCCGCCGGGCTGCTCGCGTTGCTGCTGGTGCGCAGCCGTGCCGTACGGCGGCCGATGTGGCCCGCCATGTACGGCGCGTTCGCGCTGACCTGCAACGCCATCTCGGGTCGGGTGACCTTCGGGCTCGGCGCGATGTTCGGGCTCGCGGCCGTCGCTGTGATCTTCGCCTGGCCCCGGCGGTGGCGCTCCCGGCGCTGGCACCACAAGACCGGACGGTTCGTCCTGGCCGCCGTGCTGTCGGCGCTGGCGACCATGTCCAGTCCGGTGGCCGGTCTGTTCGTGGGCGTCGTGGCCGCCGGGCTGTGGCTGACCAAGCGGCGCCCCGCCGCGTACGCGCTCGGGATCACCCCGGCCGTGGTGGTCGGCCTGTCGGCGTGGCTGTTCCCCTTCTCCGGTGAGCAGCCGATGGGCATCGGGTCGGTGATCCTGCCGTTCATCGCCGGTGCCGCCACGCTGATGTGTGTGCCGCGCACCTGGTCGACGGTGCGGGTCGGGGCCGGGCTCTACTGTCTGGGAGTGGTGCTCACCTGGGCGATTCCCTCCCAGATCGGCACCAATATCTCCCGGCTCGGCATGATCTTCGGCGGTGTGGTGCTGATCGCCGCGCTGCCCGCGGTGCGCAGGCCACCGCGCGCCGAGCTGCGCACGACGCGCGCGGGCCGCCGCTGGACCGTTCTGGTGCTGGCGCTCGCGACCGTCACGGTGTGGCAGGGGGTCAAGACCGCCGACGATGTGATCCACACCGCTCCCTCGGCGTCCTGGGCCCGTGAGCTGGCGCCGCTGGTCGACCGGCTCAAGCGGGAGCAGGCCGACCGGGGCCGGGTTGAGGTGGTTCCGGTGCGCAGCCACCGCGAGTCCTCCGCGCTCGCCCCGTACGTCAATCTGGCGCGCGGCTGGAACCGCCAGCGCGATCTGGACCGGAACCCGATCTTCTACGGCGAGGACACCCTCACCCCGGTCACGTACCACGAATGGCTCAAGCGCTGGGCGGTGCACTTTGTGGTGCTGCCCGCGGACGACCCGGACACCGCGGCGGAGAAGGAGTCCGAGCTGCTGGACACCGAGCCGCCGTATCTGCGCCAGGTCTGGTCGGACGAGAACTGGAAGCTGTACGAGGTCAAGGACCCGACGCAGATCGCCGACCCGCCCGCCACCGTGCGGCGCGCGGGCGCCGACCAGCTGGTGCTGTCGGTCCAGGCCAAGGGCCCGGTGCTCATCCGCATCCCGTACTCGCCGTGGCTGGGCCTGGTGGACAAGGACGGGCACAGCGTCCGGGCCCCGAAGGGGGAGGACGACCGGCTGCCGATCAACCGCGAGGGCTGCCTCACCAAGCAGACCGAGGGCGGGGAAGAGGGCCAGCCGGAGGACGAGTGGACGGTGCTGCACGCCCCCCGGCCCGGCATCTACCGCATAACGGGCAAGTACCAGCTGCCGCGCGGCACGCCCTGCCCGGACGAGATGGCGCCCTGAACCCGGCCGGTGGCTGACCGGATTCCCGGCCCGGTCAGCCGCGGCCCGGTTTTCTGTCAGCCGCGGCCCGGTTTCCGGTCAGCCGCGGCCCGGCTTCCCGAGCCGGGTCAGCCGCAGACCGTCGACAGCCAGGGCTGGTCGGGGGTGTCGCGCAGGCTCTGGCGGATCCTCTCCAGGCTGCGCAGCAGCCCGTCCGGCGGCTTGCTGGTGTCGCTGAGGTAGGCCAGCGCGGCGCGCTGGAAGGCCACCCGCATCCGCGTGGGCATGGCGTCGGAGGCGTCCAGGCACAGCGAGGTCGAGTCCCGGAGCGTCTTCGCGATGCTCCGGCCCACGGCGTCGTGGCCCTGGGCGTCCAGCTGGACGTCGCGGTTGGCGAAGAACGGGTGGGTGCTGCTGTCTGCGGTCTTCTCGCCCCACGCCCGCTGGGCGTCGGCCGAGATCAGATAGCGCATCAGCTCCTGGGCCTGCGGGGTGTCGCGGAACATCGCGGCGAAGTCGCCGGACACCTCCCGGGCGGTGGACCGCTGGTCGGTGTCGGGGAGGAGCCCGGGGGAGAAGGCGAAGGTCACCTTGGCGGGGTCGGGATAGCCGCCGCGGATGAACGACCCCTGGTGCTCGAGCGCGCACGGCGGGTCCGTGCCGAACAGCTTCGTGCCCGCCTCGCGGAAGTCCGTGATCAGCGCGGTGCGCGCGGTGTCCTTGCCGAAGAGCGAGCCCCAGCTCTGCCAGGCCCGCTCCACCCGGGGGTCCGTCCACGGCAGCCCGCCGGTGGCCCAGTCCTGGTAGACGGATCGGCCCTGCTGCTGGAGGAGCAGATCCTCGATCCAGTCGGTGCCGGGCCAGCCGGAGGCCGCGTCGTCCCCCATGCCGACGCACCACTGGCGGCCGTCGGCGGCGAGGGCGGGCAGGGTGCTCGGGCGGCGGTCGCGGTCGTACCACACGATGCTCTTCAGATCGGCCTTGACCGCGATCCCGTACACCGGCCCCTTGGCGCTCAGCCGGGGCTTCCAGAGCTTTCCGTAGGCCGTGCGCTCCCGGCTCGGGATCACTCCGTCCAGCGGGGTCAGCTGGCGCTGGCGGGCGTACGCGGCCAGCTCGCCCGTGCTGGGCAGCACGGCGATATCGGGCGGAGTCCCGGAGGCCACCTCCGAGGACAGCACCTCGCGCAGCGCGGTGGTGCCCTGATAGTCCACATGGATGCCGGTGCGCCGGGTGAACGTGTCCAGCAGGGCCCGGAACGCCTCGCCCTCGTCGCGGGTCCATGACGCGAGCACGGTGACACTGCCGCGCGACTGCCAGCCGCTCGTATCCCCCGCGCCCACGACACACAGCAGCACCATCCACAGCCCGAGGACCGTGGCCGTGGCGTGTCCGGACCGCTTCGCCGCGCTCATCGGGGCTGGAACCGGTACTCGTCGATACGCGGCTGGAGACCCACCAGGATCAGGGCGGCCAGCACGGCGCCGCCCACGGGTATCCAGCCGACCGCACCGGCCTGCCAATGCGCGTTCCGCATCGTCCTCGCGACCTCCCTGGCGGTGGGGCCGCCGGTGCGGCCGATGTCCGATTGGGTCAGGCTGGCCCGGGCCGACTCCAGCCGGTCCTGGGTCTGGTACGTGAACACCGCCAGCGGCAGCAGGGCGACGAGCAGTGCGGTGGCCGCCGCCAGCCAGGGATTGACCAGCCGCCGGAAGCGGTGCCGCAGAAAGCGCTGGGTGTGGACCAGCAGCGCCGCCAGCGTGAGGAACAGCCCCGGCACCAGCAGCCACCAGGCGAACGTCAGCAGCCAGCCGAACGAGGTCTGGTCGTCGAGCACACCGAACTGCCGCTGCTGCACCGCTCTCAGACGGTCGAGGAGACCGCTGTGGTCGTGCCGCAGGATGGAATCGGCGTACCGCAGGTAGGCATCCCTGAGCGTCGGGTTCTCGCGGTTCGCGTATGCCTGCTCGACGGTGCCGTCATAGGACGTCACCAGTGCCGCCGAGGTGCGCAGGGCCCCGCGCGCCGACTCGCCCCCGATGGTGCTCTTGGACACCTGGGTCAGGCTCTGCTTGGCCGTCGACAGCTTGTCGCGGTACTCCTCGCTGAGCCCCTCGAACTCCGCCGTGGGGCTCGAGATGCTGCGCCGCGCCTCGTCGTACGAGGCGTTGAGCGCGTCGATCGCGGCGGCCACCTGCAGTATCGCCGGGGTGGACCGGTCGGTCACCGCCTTGGAGTTGCGGCTGACGCCGTAGTACGCGGCCAGCAGCGTGGCCACGGCCACCGCGGTGACCACGAGCAGGGCGGTCAGCCGGCGCACCAGCAAGGCCCGGGTGGCGCTCATTTCGCGCCGCCCGCTCGACCCGATTCGCCCGGTTCACCGTTCAGGGGGGCGTTGCACTGCTGGCAGAACCCGGCGGTGGCGGGCGACCGGCGCCCGCAGGCCGGGCAGAGGACATCGTCGGCGGGCGGCGCGGCGGGCTCCGGGCGCTCCACCCCCATGAAGGGGGCGCTCTCCTCCGACACGACGATCACCGAGTTGAGGTCCAGCGGCCGGATGGGCTCGCGGATCCGCACCTCGCCGGTGGCCGCGTCCACGACGTGGACCAGCCCGCTCAGCCGGGCCAGCATCTTCTCGCTGCCCAGCTGATGGGCCAGCTGGACCGCGCGCCCCCACTGGCGGCGGGCCCGCTCCCGGTCACCCGCCTCGTACGCGTCGCAGCCCGCGGTGATCGCGTGACCCAGCTCGGAGTCGGCGTCGTAGTGGGCCAGCCGGGGGTCGATACGGGACGACAGCAGCACATCGTCCGTCCACTGGACCAGCACCGACTCCGGCTCGGGCGGCGGCAGCGCGGTGTCGCCCTCCACCGTCAGCTCCACGGCGGCCAGCTCCACGTCCTCGCCCATCGGATCGCGCCGCGGATCGGCGAGCACGGACACCTGGTACTCGCGGGTCTCGTCGCCCCACGCGCTGGTGGTCCACTCCCAGGTGCGCTCATCGGGGCGGACGCCCTCGTCGGTGAGGTCCGCCCGGGTGGGATGCACCTGCTTGACGAAGCCGACCCGGCTGCCCGCCCGGGTGCGGATCCGGATCCGCACCCCGGCCAGCGCCTTGGCCATCGAGGCGGAGACCATCTCCTCGAACTCGGTGGCCAGCGCGGAGTCCTTCAGGACCGCGTCGGCCCTGCCGTGCAGCCGGTGGGCGATCCGCTTCAGCTCGGTGGCGTCCCAGCCGTCGCCGATCCCGCGGGCGTCACAGGTGAAATGCGGGGAGCAGGCGTCCAGCACCTGGTCCAGATAGCCGGGCGGGTCGTGTTCGTTGCGGCCGTCGGTGAGCAGCAGGGTGTGCCGGATCGCGGCGGGCTGCCGCAGATGGAGCCGCCGGGCGAGGTCCAGCCAGGAGCCGATCGCGGTGCCGCCGATCGTGGGCAGCCGGGCGGCAACCCGGGCGGCGGCGGCCTTGGTGTCCGGCCCCGCCACCGCCATGCCACCGGTGAACGGATAGACCACCTGGGCCTGTTCGGTGCCCTCGATGATCGCGAAGCGGGTGCCGTCGCGCAGTATGCCGACCGCGGTGGCGGTGGCCCGCCGCGCCGCCGCGATCTTCGTCGGCGGCCAGCTCATCGACATCGAGCAGTCGATGACGATGACCTCCGACGTGGCGGTACGAGCCGCCGCCGGGCCCAGACCGCGGGCCCGCACGCTGACGATGGCGTGCATCTCGGTGCGGCCCGCGGAGGCGGGCAGGTACTTGTTCTGGTGCACCCGCAGGGTGAGGGCCGGGCCCCCGTCCGCGCCCGCTGGGCCGTACTGCCTTCTGTGGTCCTCACTCATCTGATCCCCCTGTCAGACGCGGGTCATGGGCCTGATGGCATTCGCGCGGTCGATCAGCACCCCGAGCGCCTCGGGGCTGTCCGCCTGTCGGGCCAGTCGGCGCAGGGTCAGCTCCAATTCCCCGCGCAGCGCGCTTTCGTCCTCCCACTCCCCATACACCAGTGACCGGGGTTCGGTTCCCCTCCGGGGTGCTTCAGCCGCCGGATCGGCGCGCCCCTTCCGTACCCAGCGCCTTGACCGGGCGTGCCCAGCGGGCTCACCCATCCGCTCCCCGGACCCCGGCTGCCGCTCCGCCCAGTCCAGCGTCACCTCCAGCGACTCCGCCGCCAGCCGGTCCCGGGCCGGGCCGGACTCGCGCCCCTCGTCCAGATACAGCCGCGGCAGCCTCGTGCGCACCTCCGCCAGATCCTCGGCCGCCGGCAGGGCGTCGGGGTGGCCCAGCCGCCCCGACAGCACCCGCACTATGGCGATCCGCGCGGCGTCGTAGTGGCGGGAGACCTTCGGCACTCCGCCCAGGATCTCCACCGCGCCGCCCCGGTCGCCCGCCGTGAGCCGGAGCCGGGCCAGCCCGAAGGCGGCGCTGCCCTGCGAGCGGTTGCGCTGCCACACCGCCTCGTAGAACCGCTTGGCGGCCTCATGGTCGCCCAGGTGCTCGGCGCAGTAGCCGAGCGCCAGCTTGGGCGCGTACTCCCCGGGCAGGGCGCTGTAGACCTCGTCGAACTCCCGCCGGGCGTCGGCCACCGCGCCGTCCGCGAGCCGCAGCAGGGCGCGGTGCCAGGACAGCCGCCAGTCGTACGGGGCGGCGGAACCGATCAGTTCGACGGCGATCGCCAACTCCTCGGCCGCCGAGTCCCGTTCGCCCAGCTCCAGATAGGCGCGGCAGACGCGCAGCCGGATCTCGGCGGAGGGGCGGGGGAAGGCGTGCAGCTGCTCGATCAGCCGCCGCGGCCCGCTGTCGGTCGGGACGCCCAGCAGCGCCGCGCCGGGATCCGCCGCGTCCGGGAACGGCACCGGCAGCCCGAGCGGCACCCGCTCCGGCTGGGGCAGCCCGGACGCCAGCAGCGGGCGCGGCTCCCCGTCCAGCCAGCGCTCCAGGTCCGGGATCCGGCCCAGTGAGGAGTCCAGCAGCGCCGAGGTCGGGGCGAAGAGCGTGGACGGCTCCGGCTGCTCCCGGCTCAGCCGCAGCGAGTGGACCTCCCGCAGCACGCCCCACAGCTGCTCGGACATCTCCGCGGCCGATCCGAACCGCCGCTCCGGGTCGGCCGCGGTGGCGCGGGCCAGCACCCGGCGGTAGGACTCGGAGCCCAGGCCGGGCGGCCGCTGGGTCTGCCGGGCGGCCTTGTCCGAGAGCTCCTCGAGCGTCCTGCCGACCCCGAAGAGATCATGGCGCTCGGTGAGGGCGGAGGCGCCCCGGGCCAGCACCTCGGGGGCGGCGAACGCCTCGGTGATCACCGGCGGCCCGCCGTCCCGCTGGCCCAGCCGCCGCACCGCGCCGAGGTCGATCACCTTGACCCGGTCCTCGTGGTGCATCACATTGCTCGGCTTGAGATCGCAGTACAGCAGCTTCTCGCCGTGCAGATAGCCCACCGCGCGCAGCACCAGACAGCCGTAGGCCAGGATGTGCTCGTACAGCCGCGGCCCGTCGTACGGCTTCACCGCGTCCGCGATGTGGTCCTTGATCTGGGCGAGGGTCATCCCGCCGACGAACTCCATCACGATGTAGCCCGTGAGCGCCCCGTCGCCGCGGGGGTCGGGCTGGGTGACGTAGTTGATGATCCGGACGATGCCGGGGTGGTCGAGCACGGTCAGATAGCGGCGCTCCTCGACCGCCACCCGCAGGGCCGCCTCGTCCTCGTTGTTGATCAGGCCCTTGATGGCCACGGGCTGGTCGTCCAGCTGGGTGTCCTCGGCGAGATAGACCCAGCCGAGCCCGCCGTACCCGACGCAGCCGATCACCCGGTACTGATCGCCCAGCAGATCGCCGGGGCTCAGCCGCGGGGTGAAGTCGAACGGATGGCGGCAGCGCGGGCAGTAGCCCCGGGAGAGCGCGGACTGTCCGGCGTAGGGCGCGCCCACGACCGCGTCGCACCCCTCCCAGCCGCAGGTCTGGCCGCGCGAGGGGGGATGCGGATCGTCCATCACCAGGTCGCGCAGCGAGGGGAGTTCGACGCGGGGCAGGTCCAGCAGGCCATCACCCGCCGGCCGCACCGTGAACTTCCGCGCCACATCGCGGCGGCGGGCACGGGCCGTGGTCGCGGTGGACTCGGACGCCAAGGGGGCGGCGGGCTCGGCGGGCGGGGGAGCGGGAGAGGTGGCGGGAGAGGGGGCGGCGGGCAGGGGCCTGCGGCCGCACTCCGAGCAGAACCCCCGGGCGTTGATCCGGCCCAGGCCCTCGCCGCGGCAGTCCGGGCGGTCGCAGACCGTCCCCTCCGTCGGGTCCGTCATGGCGTCTCCCCCTCCGGCGGTGTGTGCACGGCGGCCACGAACCGGTCGACGGCGCGGCGGGCCTCCGGCAGATCACAGGGCACCTCGGCCAGCAGCCGCACCGCCGCGCGGTGCAGCGGGATCAGCTCGGCCCGCTCGGATTCGGCCTTGGTCCCGAGCATCGCCGTGTACGACACCAGCTGCCACTTCAGCTCCTGGACCGCCGGCTGCTGGGCGTCGATCACCCGCAGCGTCTCCTCGGCCCGCTCGGCGACCGCCCGCACCGAGTGCTCGAACGCGGCCAGCTTGGCGACGATGCGGTGGGAGCGCAGCTCGGGGTCGGAGCGCAGCCGGGTCAGATTGATCCGCAGGGCCGTGGCGTCCTCGGTGTCCGATAAGGACGAGCGGCGCGCCCCGCGCCCGGCCGTCTCGTGCTCGCGGTCGGCGGCGAGCGCCACCCGCCCGGCGAGCTCGTCCAGCCAGGCGTCGATCCGGGCCGCCTCGGGGCGGAACACCCGCTCGGCCAGGAGCAGTCCGCTCGAGTGGGGGTCGCGGAAGACCAGCAGCAGCCGGCTGCCCCGGTCGGCGAGCAGCTTCATGAAGCCGACCAGCGCCTCGGGGTCGCGGGCGCGGTCCACGCCGACGGCCACGATGGTGAGCGGCACCGCGTTGGCCCGGACCCGGCTGAGCGGGGAGGTGTCGCCGGGCGAGCGCAGATCCATCCGGTCCGCGACCCGCAGCGCGACCTCGGTGTCGGTGCGCTTGGTGACGTCGATGGCCAGGTCCACGCTGCCCAGCGGCGGTACGGTGCCGTGCGGCGCGGCCGAGACCGCCTCGTCGGGGCCGCCGCCCGACAGCTCGCGGTCGGCGAGCGTGATGGCGCGGCTGAGCGCCTCGTACCGCGCGTGGTCGTCGTCCTCGATGACCACGGTCTCCACGTCGGCGATGCCCGCGCGCCCGGTCAGGGGCTCCCGGCGCAGCCATACGGCGAGCCGCTGGGCGAAGCCGATGTCCTGGACGACGGTGGTCAGCGGGGAGACCAGCGGCCGGTCCACCCCGGGGTCCCCGCGCAGCCAGCGGTGGACCACCGGCAGATGGCGCACGATCGTCTCGACCGGGATCATGTAGGAGACGCTGAGGCGCTCGGCGGATGGCACGTCGACGGGGTCGTCGTACCGGCTGACGACCATGCCGATGACATGCCGGGTCGCCTCGTCCTCCACCCCGGCGCCGCTGAAGCCCTTACGGACCACATCCCGGGGCGACTTGGGGTCGAGGCCCACCCACTCCGCCCGGGGGCCGACCCGCCCGGCGGTCTTCGCGCGCAGATAGTGGCCGTTGTCGAGCCCCTCGGGGAAGCCGCCCATCCACACCGGCCGGCCGAGCACCGGCGGCAGCCGGTAGAGCGGCGCGGCGTGTTCGGCGGGCTGCGGCCGGCCCAGCCGCAGCAGCGCCACATCGCCGCAGCCGTCGGAGCGCTGGGGCACCCAGCAGCCGTCGGCGACGCGCGCGGGGACGGGCCGGGCCTCGTGCACCTCGACCAGCTCGACCAGCACCTCGGTGGCGGGCACCGGGAGCCCGTCGTCGGGGATCACATGGGCGCACGTCAGCACCGTCTCACTGCCCAGGAGGATTCCGGCGCCCAGGACGTCACCGGCCGAACTACGGATCCTCACCCGCCATGTGCCCCCGCTGGAGGTCGCATCGGCGGTAATGCCCATTTCCGCCCCCATGTGGCAAGAGCATACGCCCGGGAGGTACGGAAGTGACCCGTCCGTCCGATGGGTCACGGGAACGGGTGAGGGGCGGTGAGGGACGGGCCCGGGGCTGATGAGGGACGGGCCCGGGGCCGGAGAGGGACGGGCCCGGGGCCGGAAAGGGGCGTACCAGGGCCGTACGGGGCGGGATGGCAGGCCCGGCGCGTCCGGTGGGCGGCGCCGCCGGTCGCGCGCGCCCGGCCATTCGGGTGACGTGGCGTCACCTCTTCTTGTGGCGGGCTACGTCGGATGGATTACTGAAAGTGTGCGGTGGAACCTCCCGTCGATTCTTTCGGCGCTGGGGGCGCCGCGTCCTCGCCGGAGCCGGGCGCCAGGCGTACCGCGAGGAGGACCGGGCGGGTGCCCCAAAGCCCGCGGTCGCGCACCGGACTTCCCGTGAGCGCGTGCGGGTCCGGCCCGCCCGGTCCCGTCCACGCCCCGCCCTCATCCAGGAGGCAACGCGCCATGCCCATCTCACCCAACCAAGGATCCACCGCAGGCGGTACGACCGTCACCATCACCGGTACCAACCTCGGTGGTGCCACGGCCGTGCGCTTCGGCAGCAAACTGGCCACCATCACCGCCAACACCCCCACCTCCGTGACGGTCGTCTCGCCCTCCGGCAACGGGGTGGTGGGGGTGACCGTGACCACGCCCGGCGGCACCAGCAATCCGCTGAACTTCTTCTACATCGGCCCGCCCTTCAAGACCGGGCTGAGCGTCAGCTCGGGACCGCTCGCGGGCGGCAACACCGTCACCATCACCGGCACCGGTCTTTCGACCGCCAGCGCCGTGGCCTTCGGCGGCAACTCCGCGACCCCGACCGTCGTCAACGACGGCCAGATCAACGTCACCGTCCCGGCGGGCGCGGCCGCCGGGCCGGTGGGCATCACCGTGACCACGGCGGGCGGCAGCAGCAACGGCCTGTCGTACACCTACGTCAACGCACCCGCCATCACCACCGTCAGCCCCACCTCCGGGCCCACCTCCGGCGGTACGTCGGTGACCATCACGGGCTCCGGCCTGACCAGCACCCAGTCGGTCACCTTCGGGGGCGTGGCGGCGCCGTTCTCCGTCATCGACGACACCAGCCTCTCGGCCGTGACGCCTCCGGGCACCGCCGGTCCGGTGGACGTCACCGTCACCACCAGCGGCGGCAGCGCCACCGCCGACGACGCCTTCAGCTACGCCGCAGGTCCGGGCATCTGATCACCCCGTGGGACGACCCGCCAGAAGGAGAACCACCTTGAGTACCCCTCAAGCCACAGGTACAGGCACCGGTCCCTCGACGGCCATGGCGTCCCCTCCTGTGATCAGTTCCGTGAGCCCCGCCGCCGGTTCGCCCGGCGGCGGGACCCCGGTCACCCTGACCGGGAGCAACTTCACCCAGGCCACGGTGGTCCGCTTCGGCCCGAACTTCGCCTTGTCGTTCACCGTGGTCTCCGCCACGCAGATCACGGCGGTGGCCCCGCCCGGCAGCGGCACCGTGCAGATCACGGTGACCACGCCGGGTGGGACGAGCAACGGGGTGGCGTTCGGCTATGCCGCCGCCCCCACCCTCACCGGCATCTCGCCCGCCACGGGTCCCGCCACCGGCGGTACGACGGTCACCCTGACCGGTACCAATCTGCTCGGTGCGACGGCGGTCAGGTTCGGGGCCGTCAACGCCTCGTCGTTCACGGTGGTGTCGGCGACGCAGATCACGGCGGTGGCGCCGCCGGGCAGCGGCACGGTGCAGGTCACCGTGACGACGCCGGGTGGGACGAGCAATGGGTTGTCGTACAGCTATGTGGCGGTGGCGGCGCCGGTGCTCACCTCCGTCTCCCCGACGCAGGGCCCGATCGGCGGCGGGAACACGGTGACGCTCACCGGTAGCGGCCTTACGGGCGTCACGGCGGTCAGTTTCGGGTCGACGCCCGCCTCGTCGTTCACCGTGGTCTCGGCCACGCAGATCACCGCGGTCGCCCCGCCGGGGGCCGCCGGGCCGGTGCAGATCACCGTGGCCGGGCCGGGCGGCACCAGCAATGGGGTCACGTACTTCTACGTCGGCATCCCCGCCCTCACCGGCGCCTCACCCGCCCAGGGCCCCACCTCCGGGGGCACGACCGTCACCCTGACCGGCACCAATCTGCTCGGTGCGACAGCGGTCAGGTTCGGGGCCGTCAACGCGATCACCTTCACGGTGGTGTCGGACACGCAGATCGTGGCGTCGTCCCCGCCGGGCAGCGGCACCGTGCAGATCACGGTGGTGACGCCGGGCGGCACGAGCAACGGCGTCGCGTACACGTATGTGCCCGCCCCCGTCCTCACCAGCCTGTCGCCGAACCAGGGGCCGCTCGACGCCGGGACCACGGTCACGCTCTTCGGCAGCGGGCTCACCACCACCAGCTCGGTGCTCTTCGGCGCCACGCCCGCCTCCTTCACGGTCGTCTCCGACACCTGGGTCGCCGCCATCGCGCCGGCCGGGTCCGCCGGGCCGGTGAACGTACAGGTCACCACGCCCGGCGGCAGCAGCAACAGCATCGTCTACACCCGGGTGGGGCCGCCCGGGATCTAGAAGCCAGGAGGAGCCAGGAGGAGCCAGGAGAGGCCAGGAGGAGCTAGGAGGAGCTAGGAGCCGAGGCCCGGGGCCGTCGCCCCGGCGCGCAGCGGCCGGTCGGCGCACGGCCTTGACCACCACACCCCCTCGCCGTGCGTCAGCCGGGGCAGGACCCGTTCGAAACCGTGCACCCGGCGGGCCGGGAGCTCGCCCCGCAGCAGCCACCCCGTGGCACCGTCCACGCTCTCGCCGATGTCCGCCTCGGCGGCGGCGAGGTGGGCGGTGACCGCGGCGAGCGTCTCGGCCGGAAGCTCCAGCTCGAAGGCGTGGTACGGCTCGTAGATCCGCCACCCCGCCCGCTCCAGGGCCTCCCCGAGCACCACCGGGGTGAGGTCGCGGAAGTCGGCCGCGGTGCTCAACGGCCCGATGAACCCGGAGCGGACGAGAACGACCCGGCAGTCCGTCACCGAGCGCCCCCGGGGCCCGTGGAAGAGCGTCTCGTACACGGTCTCCTCGATCGCGTTGTGGAACGCCCGGGGCAGCGCGCCCAGTTCGGTCTCGTAGCCGAAGACCACCCCGGCGCCCCGCTCGGTGGGCTCCACGCTCAGCCCGACGGTCGCCCAGGGCCCGGTGTGGCCGACCCGGGCGATCTCGCGGGCGGCCTCGCCGACCCCCGAGGGGCGCTCGACCAGCACCGGACGGCTCGGTTCGAAGTCCGCCTCGATGCCGTAGTCCTGGACCAGCGTGGCCGCGATGATCTCCTTCTGAACCTCCCCGTACAGCAGCACCGAGGTGGCCCCGCCCGGCATCGCCCGCGCGTGGATCAGCGGATCCTGGTCGGCCAGGTCGAGCAGCGCGGTGTGCAGCCGGGACGCGGCGACGGCGCCGGGCTCGCGGGCGCGGACGAGGGTCTGGAGGCTGGGCGCGGCGAAGTGCCGCCGGTCCGACGGGACGTCGTGGACGGGCCCGAGCCGGTCGCCGACCCGGACCCCGGGCAGCCCCTTGATCCTCGCGATGTTCCCGGCGGTCAGCGGCCCGCGCGCGGCCCCCGCGTCCCCGAGGACCTCGAGTGCGGTGATCTGCCCGGTGTGCTCGGTAAGGGCGCCGCCGGGCTCGCGGCGGTGCAGGGTCACCCGCTGTCGCAGCGTCACCTCGCCGGAGAACAGCCGCAGATAGGCCGTACGGCCACCACGGGCGCCGCTTCTGCCGCCTCCGCCTCCGCCTCCGCCTGCGCCTGCGCCTGTGCCGCTTCCGCCGCCTGTGCCGCCTCCGCCGCGCTCCACGGCGAAGACCGTGCCGCGCGGCTCCGCGCCGCCCGACGCGGGCGGCACCAGCCGGGCCACCCCCTCGACCAGCGCCCCGACGCCCTGGCCGCTGAGCGCCGAGCCGAAGAAGACCGGATGCGCCAGCCCCTCCGCCGTACGGGCCGCGAGCGCCGCCCCCACCTCCTCGGCCGAGGGCAGCGGACCGTCCACGACCCGCGCGAGCATCGCGTCATCGGTCTCGGCCAGCACCTCGGCCGCCTCGGCGCGCACCCCCGGATCGTCCAGGGAGCGCGGCCGGACGCGGGCGTTCCGCGTGCCCAGGTCCCTTACCGACGTCAGCGGGACGAGATGTGGCGCCAGGGCGCGCCGGATGTCGGCGAGCAGCCCCTCGTCGCGGGCGCCCGCACGGTCGATCTTGTTGATGAAGAGCAGCACCGGGAGCCGCAGCCGCCGCAGGGTCTTCATCAGCACCCTGGTCTGCGCCTGGACGCCCTCGACGGCGG
Organism: Streptomyces endocoffeicus; assembly: GCF_016741935.1. Taxonomy (GTDB): domain Bacteria; phylum Actinomycetota; class Actinomycetes; order Streptomycetales; family Streptomycetaceae; genus Streptomyces; species Streptomyces endocoffeicus. The sequence goes on from NZ_JAERRG010000005.1 coordinate 327,438, forward strand.
ACAGCACGAGCACCGCGCCGTCGAGCACCCCGAGGGCGCGCTCGACCTCGGCGATGAAGTCGGAGTGGCCGGGGGTGTCGATCAGGTTGATCTGGGTGTCCCCGGAGGTGAGGGCGGCGACCGCGGTCCGCACGGTGATACCGCGCTGCCGCTCGATCTCGCCGGTGTCGGTCTGGGTGTCCCCGGTGTCGACGCTGCCGAGCCGGTCGATCACCCCGGCGTCGTAGAGCAGCCGCTCGGTCAGGCTGGTCTTACCGGCGTCGACATGGGCGAGCACACCGATGTTGAGGGTCCGTGAGACCCGTGGAGAGCTGGGCATGGATGCTGAGTTCCTCGAAGACGGTCGTCCGGTGGGGGCACTGAGTCGTTCCGAGGAATCGGCGCATCGGTTGCTCCTGCTCGTAGGTGTCTCGTAGCTGCCTCGTAGATGTGAGGTCGCGGACATCCTGGGCACGGGGGCGGGCGGAGGCAACCGAATTACGGGCGGCCCGTCATCGCGTAACCCTCGGCCCGCCCGGTGGGAAGCGCGGCCCGTCCCCGTAGAAAGCGCTGTCACGCCTCTCGACAACACCCGCCGCTGCCCCGACTCTTCGTAAGCGACGGGGGCCGGTGCGGCGGAGGGGACTGACGATGCGGCGCAGAACGCTTCTGGCGGCGGCGGGCACCACTGTGCTCGGGACCGCCCTCACGACCGGTACCGCCTGGGCCGACGAGACCATCGGCGTCGACCCCGGCACCGACCACGGGGCCTGGGAGGGCTGGGGGACCTCGCTCGCCTGGTGGGCCAATCTCTTCGGGCAGCGGGACGACTTCGCCGATCTCTTCTTCACCACCAAGGCGGTGGGCTACGGCGGCCGAACGCTGCCCGGTCTCGGGCTGAACATCGCCCGCTACAACCTCGGCGGCTGCGCCTGGACCAGCGTGGGCGGCGAGTCCATGGTGGCCTCGCCCAACATCCCCCGGTTCAAGCAGATCGAGGGCTACTGGCACGACTGGAACAGCGAGGACCCCGCCTCCGCGGCCTGGCACTGGAACGCCGACGCGGTCCAGCGGGCGGCGCTGGCCAAGGCCGTCCAGCGGGGCGCCGTCAGCGAGCTGTTCTCCAACTCGCCCATGTGGTGGATGTGTCTCAACCACAACCCGTCCGGCGCGGCGGACGGCGGCAACAACCTCCAGTCCTGGAACTACCGCCAGTTCGCGCTCTACCTCGCCACCACCGCCCGCTACGCCCAGGACCACTGGGGCGTCCGCTTCGCCACCGTCGAGGCGTTCAACGAGCCGTCGTCGGCGTGGTGGAAGGCGGACGGCACCCAGGAGGGCTGCCACATCGACGCGGCGGTCCAGCGGACCGTCCTCGGCCACCTCCGCACCGAGCTCGACGCGCGCGGCCTGACCGGCACCCGGATCTCGGCGTCGGACGAGACCAGTTACGACCTGGCCCGCACCACCTGGAGTTCGTTCGACTCCGCCAGCCGCGCCCTGGTCGACCAGGTCAACGTCCACGGCTACCAGGGCTCGGGCGGCCGCCGTGACCTGCTGTACCTGGACGTGCGCGCGGCGGGCAAGAAGCTGTGGAACTCCGAGACCGGCGACAAGGACGGCACGGGGCTCACCCTGGCCACCAACCTCTGCCTGGACTTCCACTGGCTGCACCCCACCGCGTGGTCCTACTGGCAGGTCATGGATCCCAGCGCGGGCTGGGCGCTGATCCACTACGACCCGGACACCGCCCAGCCCGGCGCCGTGCAGACCAAGTACTACGTGCTCGCGCAGTTCACCCGCCACATCCGCCCCGGGATGCGGATCCTGGAGACCGGCTCGGACCACGCGGTCGCCGCGTACGACCCGGGGGCGCGGCGGCTCGTACTCGTCGCCGTCAACCCCGGCGCCGCGCAGACCCTGACCTTCGATCTGTCCCGCTTCGGCCAGGTCACCGGGGGTGCGGGCGGGCTGGTGCCGCGCTGGTCCACCCAGACCTCGGGCACCGGCGATCTGTACACCGCGCACCAGGACATGGCGCTGAACGGCAAGCGGCTGAGCGTTCCGTTCGCCGAGAAGTCGGTGCAGACGTTCCAGATCGACGGGGTGATCGAGTGAGCCGACGGTAGGGCGCAGGGCGCAGGGCGTGGGGCGCGGTGCGTGGGGCGTGGGGCGCGGTGCGTGGGGCGTGCGGTTACGCGGCGAGGTGGCGGACGACGCGGCGCAGCTGCTCCTCCCACCGCTCGCGGAACTCCGGCGAGTCCGGCTCGATGCCGAAGATCTGGCGGACGGCGTGCGGCATGGTGGCCGGTGCGGAGACCATGGCGTAGCACATCAGCAGCACGGCGGCCGGGTCGAGGTCGTCCGCCAGCTCGCCCGCCGCCTGCCGGCGCCGCATGTCGGACAGGTCCTCGCGCGGCTCGTCCCCCACCTCGCCGGTCAGCGCCTGCCAGCTGGCCAGCCGGATGCCGCGGGGGTCGTCGAACGCCTCCCGGAGGTAGCGGACGACCAGCTCCTCGAAGGGGACCGCGGGGTCGTTGAAGGTCGCCTCGCGCCGCAGCCACTCGCGGCCCAGCTCCCGGTAGAGGCCCTCCTTACCGCCGAAGTAGTAGGTGATCAGCTGCTTGTTGAGGCCCGCACGGTCCGCGATGTCCTGGACGCGCGCGCCCGCGAACCCCTTCTCGGAGAACTCGTCCATGGCCGCCTCCAGCAGCAGCCGCCGGGAGCGCTCCGGGCACTGCTTGCGCTCCTCGGGGGTGGGGGCGCGGCGGGGCCTCTTGGGCGTCCCCTGCATCGTCGTCATCTCCTCTTCCTCGGCCCGGACAGGCTAGCCGGGGGGTTCCGGACATGCTCTCATCTAATTGTTTGACAATGTCATCCGTTTGGATGAACCTGCTGCCGTGAGGTACGGATCGCATGACAGGCAAGGAGATTGATCATGTTCGTGGTGACCGGAGCCACCGGAAACGTCGGCAGCCATGTGGTCAAGCAGCTGGCCGACGCGGGCGCCGAGGTGCTCGCTCTCACCCGCGACCCCGAGGCGGCCCGGCTGCCGGAGGGCGTGCGGGCGGCCCGCACCGACGAGCTGCCCCTGGACGGTGCCACGGCGCTGTTCCTCAACCCCGCGGTGGCCTGGCAGACCGGGTCCGAGAAGATCCTGGAGCGGGCCAAGGCGAGCGGGGTGCGGCGGATCGTGATGCTCTCCTCGTCCTCCGTCCTGGACGATGTCGATCCGCAGCGGAACCCGATCGGCGCCCGCCACCGCGCGCTGGAGGACGAGGTCGAGGCCACGGGGCTGGAGTGGACGTTCGTCCGACCGGGCGGCTTCGCCGCGAACGCGCTGCAGTGGGTGGACCAGATCAAGGCCGGGGACGTGGTGTACGGGCCGTACGCCGGTGCGCAGATGGCGCTCATCCACGAGGCCGACATGGGCGCGGTCGCCGCCCGCGCCCTGCTCGCCGACGACCTGGTCGGCCAGACTCCCGAGCTGACCGGTCCCGAGTCGCTGAGCTTCGCCGACCAGGTGCGCACCATTGGTGAGGTCATCGGGCGGCCGCTGCGGTACGAGGAGATCCCGCACGAGGCGGCGCGGGAGCGGATGGTCGGCGGGTTCCTCACGCCGGACATGGCGGACTCCTTGCTGCGCGTCTTCGCGGAGTTGGTGGACCGGCCGCAGGCGGTCTCGCCGGAGGTCGAGCGCATCACGGGGCGCCCCGGGCGGACGTTCGCCCAGTGGGTGGAGGATCGCGTGGCCGCGTTCCGCTGAGGCGTGTTGGGTGACCGCGGTTGCGCCTGCGGCGGGCCTTCCCCTACCCGCCCCTTCCCACAACCGGGGCTCCGCCCCGGGCCCCGCTCCTCAAGCTCCCCCAGCTACCGCTGGGAGGTGCCCCCTGGAGGGGCTGAAATCAGCCCGTCCGGGGTCCAGGGGGCGGAGCCCCATGGTTCGGGAAGGGGCGGGTAGGGGAATAGCCCGCCGCAGGCGCTACCTGGACGGTGCGCGCTCGCCGGCGCCAGGGCCGCCTCAGGAGGCGGTCCGCGTGCCGCGCCTGCCCGTCTGCTTCTTCGCGGTGGTCTTCTTGGCCGCGGCCTTCTTCGTGCCCGTCTGCTTCTTCCCGGCGGCCTTCCCCGCAGGCTCCTCCGCGGGCTCCTCCGCGGCCTTGGCGGCCTTCGCCGCCGTCTTCTTCCCGGCCGCGGTGGTCTTCTTGGCGGTGCTCTTCGCCGACGCGGCCTTCTTCGCCGGTGCCTTCTTGCGGCCGCGCAGCTCGTGGACCGTCGCCTCCGCCTCCCCCTCCTCCTCGGCTTCGCCCTCCAGGGCCCCCGGAGCCTCCGCGGCCTCCCCGGCCCCCTCGCCCCGGGCCTCCTTGGCGCTGCGGACGCTCTCCTTCAGTGCCGCCATGAGGTCGACCACCTGCGCGCCCGCGGGCCGCTCGCCGGGCTCGGCGGTGGGCGTGGCGCCGGACACCTTCGCCGCCACCAGTTCCTCCAGCGCCTCGTGGTACTCGTCGCGCAGATCGCTCAGATCCACCTCTCCGAGCGTCTCCATCAGGGTGTCGGCGAGGTCCAGTTCGGCCGGCTTCACGGTCACCTTCTCCTTGGGGGCCACCCCCGCGGGCTCGCGCACCTCGTCCGGCCAGAGCAGCCGGTGCAGCGCGATGGTGTCGCCCACGACGCGGAGCATCCCCAGCCGCTCGCGGCCGCGGTGGGCGTATTTGGCGATGGCGACCTTCTCGCTGCGCTTGAGCGCCTCGCGCAGCAGGGTGTACGGCTTGGCCGCGGCGGCGCCGCTGGTGCCCAGGTAGTAGGCGTCGCCCATCTGGAGCGGATCGATCTCGGAGGCGGAGATGAACGCCTCGATCTCCAGGGTGTGGGTGGTGGGCAGCGGAAGCGCCGCGAGGTCCTCTTCGGTGATCGGGACCAGCGCGCCGTCCGCGTCCTCGTACGCTCGCCCGATCTCGCTCGACTCGACCGGCTTGTCCTCGAGCTCGCAGACCTTGCGGTAGCGGATGCGGCCGTTGTCGCGGGTGTGGATCTGCCGGAACGAGATCGAGTGGTCCTCGGTGGCCGGATAGATCTTGATCGGAATGCTCACCAGGCCAAAGGAAATGTTCCCATTCCAGATAGATCGCATGCTTGATCCCTTTCGTGAGATTCTTATCGTATGTCCCCGATCGCGGAGGTGGAGGGGCGGCGGATCACGCTCAGGAACCTCGACAAGGTCATCCATCCGGCCACCGGCACCACCAAGGGCGAGCTGCTGCACTATCTGGCGTCGACCGCGGACGCGCTCCTCGGCCATCTGCGCGGGCGGCCGCTGGCGTTCCTGCGCTACCCGGACGGCCCCGACGGCCAGAAGTTCTTCACCAAGAACCCGCCTCCGGGCACGCCTTCCTGGGTGACGACGGCCGAGGTCACCCGCCATAAGGGGGAGACCGCACGGCAGGTGGTGATCCAGGACCTGCCCTCGCTGATGTGGTCGGCGAACCTCGTCGTGGAGCTCCACACCCCGATGTGGCGGATCGACCAGGGCGTGGGCATCGCCGACCGGCTCGTCTTCGACCTCGACCCCGGGCCGCCCGCCACGATCGTGGACTGCCGCGTCGTCGCCGTATGGCTGCGCGAACGGCTGGCCGCCGACGGCCTTACGGCGTACGCGAAGACCAGTGGCTCCAAGGGGCTGCATCTGCTGGTGCCGGTGGCGCCGACCCCCTCCCGGCAGACCACCGGCTACGCCAGACGGCTGGCCCTGGAGGCCGCGAACGCCATGCCGGACCTGGTCATCCGCAAGATGACCCGCTCGCTGCGGCCGGGGAAGGTGTACGTGGACTTCAGCCAGAACGCCGCCGCGAAGACCACCGCCGCCCCGTACACCCCCCGCGCCGTCCCCGAACCGGCCGTCTCCGCGCCCGTCACCTGGGAGGAGGTCGAGGCGTGCGGCGACCCCGCGGCGCTGACCTTCCTGATCGACGACATCCCCGCGCGGCTCGACCGCCACGGGGATCTGCTCGCCCCACTGCTCGACCCGGCGGAGGGGCGCCCGCTGCCGACGGGCGAGGCCGGTGCCGAGGAGGACGGGGCCCGTGTCGAGGAGGGCGAGGCCCGTGTCGAGGAGGGCGAGGGCAACGGCCAAGGCGACGGCGAAGGCGCGGCCGACCGATGACGTCCCCCTCCCACGAGCCGCCCCTTCAGCCACCCGTGGACGTGGCGCTGGCCCGTGTCGTCCCGATCCTGCCCACCGCCCCGCCCGGACGGCGGCTGGCGTACGAGCCCAAGTTCGACGGCCATCGGCTGCTGATCTTCCGGCTGGTGGACACCGTAAGGATGCAGGCCCGCTCCGGCCGCATCGTGACCCGCGCCTTCCCCGACCTGGCGGCCGCGGCACGGCCGCTGCCGCCCGGCACGGTCCTCGACGGCGAGGTGGTGGTGTGGGCGGGCGGGCGTACGGACTTCGCGGCCGTCCAGAAGCGCGCCTTCGCCGCGTCCGAGTCCCGCGCGGGAAGGCTCGCCCGGGAACTGCCCGCCTCCTACGCCGCCTTCGACCTGCTCGCGATCGGCGCGGAGGATCTGCGGCCGCTTCCGTACGAACAGCGCCGCGCCCGGCTGATGGCGCTCCTCGAACCGCTCGGCCCACCGCTCCAGGCCGTGCCGATGACGACCGATCCGGAGCTCGCCGCCACCTGGTACGCGTCGCTCCTGGAGATCGGTATCGAGGGCCTGGTCATCAAGGAGCTGGACCAGCCCTACCGGCCGGGCCGCCACTGGCGGAAGGTGCGCCACTCGGAGACCCGGGACGCCGTCGTCGTCGGCGTCGTCGGCCCCCGCCTCCGCCCGCGCGCCCTCGCGCTGGTGCTCCCCGGCGACGACGCGCCCTTGATCTCCGCCCCGCTCTCCACGGCCGTCCGCGCCCAGCTCAGCATGGCCCTGCGCGATCTGCCCGACCCCCAGCCCCCGCCCGCCGAACTCCCCACCGCCCTGGACCGGGTCGGCGCCGAGATCGCCTACCGCCCCATCGCCCCGGACCTGACCGTCGAGGTCCGCCAGGAGGGCACGGTCCGCCACGCGGCGACGAGGGTGATGCGCCTGCGCATCCCCGACTGACCCGTGCGCCGCGGCCCCCGGCGCCGCGCCCGTGATCCGACCGTGGCCGCCCCGCCTGGCACCGGCGATCGGCGCCATGTCGCTCTACGCGCCGATCCGTGACCCGGGCCGAGCCGTGACCCGGGCCGAGCCGTGACCCGGGCCGAGCTGTGACCTGGGCCGATCCGTGCCCCGCGCCGATCCGTGACCCGGACCGATCCGGGAGGCGATCCGCGCGGCGGGTCACGCCCCGGGCCGGGCACCACCCGCCGAACCCGTCGAACCTGCCGGGTCCTCCGGATCCGGCGGCCCGGTGATCACTGCCGTCACCCGGCTGCCCGGGGGCAGTTCGCCCCGCTCCACCAGCCCGTACACACCCCACAGCAGCTTCGCCACGTACCGCCGCTCCAGCCGGACCCCGTGCCGTTCCTCGAACTCCGCCGCGAACGCCTCCAGCTCCGCCGGGACCCGTCCGTAGCCGCCGCCGTGGTAGCCGTGCTCGATCCGCCAGCTGTCGAACACCCGCCCCCACCCTCGCTCGTGCAGCGCGGCCACCTCGCCCTCCAGGTAGCCCTCCGCCCCCTTCAGCACGGCGAACCCCACCGCTCGCGCACCAGCCGGGAGCGCCGCCGCGATCCCGGCCAGCGTGCCGCCCGTGCCCACCGCGCAGCACACCACATCGCCCGGCCCCAGGTCGGGCAGCTCCGCGACGAGCTCCGCCGCCCCGCGCGCCGCCAGGACGTTCGTACCGCCCTCCGGGAGCACGTAGGCGCGTCCCCATCGCTCCTCCAGCGCCCGCAGGGTGCCCGAGTCGTCCTCGCTCAGGCCGCGCAGCGTCTCGCGGTAGGCGGAGCGGGTGACGAAGGCCAGCTCCATGCCGTGTGCCTCGGCCCGCGCCAGCGACCAGTTGCGCGGCGCGGCGGCCAGCTCGTCGCCCCGGACGACCCCGACCGTCGACAGCCCGTACGCGGCCCCCGCCGCGGCCACCGCGCGGATGTGGTTGGAGTACGCCCCGCCGAAGGTGAGCAGCCGGGTGTGGCCGCGCTCGACGGCCGCGCGCAGATTCGGGGTGAGCTTGCGCCACTTGTTGCCCGGCATCAGCGGGTGGATGAGATCGTCCCGCTTCAGCCGCAGCGCCACGCCCCGGTCGGCGAGCCACGGGTCGGCCACGTCCCGTACGGGGGACGGCAGCCGGGGCCGTATCGGGCTGGTGGTGTCCGGCGGGTGTCTCACCTGTCCATTCTGACCGCTGGCCCTCCTTCAGTGAGCCGTGCCGCCTGCGGGCCGTACGGACGCGGGGCCCGAGCCGGTCACACAGCGTAAGCACCGGCAAGGTGGCCATGTCGAGGTGAGGAGGGGAGCCAGAGGGTCACTGCTGATGACCACCACCTCGGCGCTCCAGGTCTGGCCACTGTCATGGGACACCCGCAGGCTCATGAGCCGCTGTCCCTTTTCTGCCTTGTCCATCACGATCTGCCTCTTCTGCCGCTTTGGGTCGTGATGGTCCCGCCATTGCCCAGGACACTGCGACGACAGAAAAGGCGCTACTCAGGTGTCCCTCAAAGGGCGTCATTTCGGTGTCATTCATGGGTGTTCAGGGCTAGCGTGGACGTCATGACGACCGAGGTACACGCACCGAATGACGCGCTGCGGGCTGTGCGGATCGGCCTGCGGATGAGCCAGGACGACTTGGCAAAGGCGCTCCGCCGGGCAGGTGTCGAATTAGGCGAGCCGAACGAGGCCAGCAAGCGGCTGGTCCAACGCTGGGAATCCGGTATCAGCAGATCGCCGAGGCCGGTCTACATCCGCGCTCTGGAGAGGGTCACAGGCGTACCGATCGAGTCGTTGGGATTCGCCCCGCAGGTGCCCATGGCGAGAGTCCATGGTGATGGAGCAGGAGGGCATGACATGACACCGAGCGCGGAGGGTGTGGCTCCCGCCTCCGCCGACACCCGGGCGGGCCGGCAGACAGCGGCAGAGAACTACAGCGGCGTTTGGCTTTCCCGGTACGAGTACTACTCGTCAGGGCGCGAGGACGTCTTCGAGGGCAGGCATTACGTGGTGCTTGTGCAGCACGGCAATCGTCTGACGGGACGGTCACTCAACGGAGCGTCCTTGAACCCGGACTCCCCGCTCTCCCTGGACCTCACCGTTGACCGGAGCGTGGTCACGGGCACCTGGACCGAGCAGACGGCCACCGGCGGCTACTACCAGGGGGCGTGCTACCAAGGCGCGGTTCAGATGCTCGTGGAGCCGACCAGCCGCCGCATGGCTGGCAAGTGGGTCGGTTTCGGCAAGGACTTCGACGTCAACACCGGCCCATGGGAGCTGCGCCTCATGGACACCTCGGTCTCCAAAGCGACTCTGGAGCGGTACAGCGTCCCGCCGGAGTGACCGGTCCGCGTACGAAAGTGACCGGTCCGCGTACGAAGCTGATGGCCGGCGGTGCGGTGGCGGTCTTCTCTCGTGCCTTCCGCGAGTCGCGCCCGTCGTTCAGGCCTTGCATGAGGAGTAGTGGTTCAGATCCTCGGGGTCGGGTCGAAATCGGTTCTCCCAGTCACCGGGGTAGGCATGCACCAGCGCCGGCAGTTGGGCTTGGACGTCGGCGGCCCATTCCTCGGTGAGGTACGTGCGCAGGGCACGCAAGAGGCTCTTGCAGTCGGCCGTGTGGCCCTTCGGCAGTCCGATGCCGTAACGGTTGATCTGGCCTGCGGTGACGCCCGGGGCAACCTTGAGTGGGACCTTGCTGTTCTTCTGCTGTTCCACAAAGCCGTAGAGCAGCGCCTCGTCGGTGAACACCGCGTCGATCGCGCCGCGCTGGAGCTTTCGTACACAGGTCGAGTAGTCGGCTACTTTTTGGCGGGTCGTACCGCGGGGCAGCTCCGCCTCGGCCGAGGTCGATCCGTCGACCGTGCAGATTTCCTTGCCCGCGACGTCCTTCTCGGTCTTGAGACCCTGATAGTCCTCGCGGATCAGGAAGCCTTGTCCGGTGACCAGGTAGGGCCCGACGAAGTCGACGTTCTGCTCTCGGTCCGGGGCGATGGAGTAGGTCGCGATGACCAGTGCCGAGGACCCTTCCTTGAGTTCCTGCTCTCGGTTGGCGGATATGACGTCATGGAACTTGGGATGGAAACCGATCTCCCCACCGAGATAGTTGGCCAGGTCCACCTCAAGGCCGCGGTCGGTGTGGGCGGCGTGAAGGTTGAACCCCGGCTGGTCGGTCTTGCCGCCGATGAAGACCGTGTTGCGCAGGCGGGACTCCTCATCCTTGTCGTCCGAGGCGCATGCCGTCATGGTGATCAGAAGTAAGGCGGCCACCGTCCGCACGAGTCGTCGAACGCCGGGCCGGCTGGGGCCCGGGGCGTGCGTCGTGTGTATCAATGAGGGTTCCTATTCATCCAGGTGAGCCGAGGTGACCGAGAGATCCAGCGCGCAGTTCTGTTCCGCGATCAGCCGGACCGTGAGCCGGATGTCCTTCATGTCCTCTCCCAGGTCGAGCACGAACGTCTCGCCGGCCGCCCGAGTCTGCGGGAGGTCCTGCCCGGCGCCGGTCGGAAGGGTCACGGTGAGTTTGCTGCCCGGTGTGCACGTTGGATCGGAGAGGTTGTGCTGGGTCAGGGCGAACCTGATCGTGAGCCGCGGGTGCGGATCGTCGGTGTGGGCTGAGGCGACAACGGTGTCCCCGTTCTCCACAGGGCGCGCCGGGGAGAGCGTGAAGCGGTGGGACATGTCCACGGGGCGGCTGTCCAGGTACACCCATACGCCCCAGGCGGGCAGTCCGACGATCAATACCGCCAGAGGGATCACGACCAGGATGAGCGGCGGCCACAGGGGGCGCTCACCCTCCGCGTCCCGGCGCCTGATGAGCGGCAGCATGGCGGCGACGAAAGCCAGAAGTGCCCCGGCGGTCACACCGACCACCCCGGCGTCCCCGCCGAGCGCGAGCCAGATCGAGGCCGACGTGAGAAGGGTGACGAGATCGACGAGGATCAGCAGGGCGAGCAACCGATCGTCAGTGAGGGCGTCGCGGAACCGGACCGCCCGGCCCGACAGCCACGCCGGAAGCCGCAGGCTGGTGCCAGCTGCGGCCGCATCTCCCGGCGGGTCCGGTGGGACAGGGTTCGCATCGTCGGTCACGCGAACAGATTACGGTCGGGACATACCGGGCAACAGGATTTCGTTGTAACCGAGTTGAGCCCCCACGGGGCGGGCGTACACTGCGCGGGAGGGCTGTCGGGTCACCAGGTGGTCTCCGGTCGTCCGCCCGGATCGACCGGCCGCGCCCCCGGGTTCGTCCGCCCGTCACCCTGCTGTGTGACGTCCCCGCCGCGCCCCATCTGACGTGCCGCACCCCCGCTGACGTGCCGCACCCCCGGCCGCACCGAGGCCGACCTCCAGCGTCGTGCGTTCGCGCTCCACCGGGACATGTACGCCACGGGGTGCCCCGGGCCGCGGGGCGCCGCCCGCAACGACGCACAGCGGAGTGTCGACGCGTCGGAGAAAGTTGACGCGTCGGGAATCTCCGACGTAATCTCCGAGGCGTGCCCACAGACGTCTTCAGCGCGCTCGCCAACCCCGTGCGCCGCAAGCTGCTCGACTGCCTCCGGGACGGCCCCCGCGCCGTCAACGACCTCGCGGGCGAGTTCGAGCTGAGCAGACCGGCGATCTCGGAACATCTCCAGGTGCTCCGGCTGGCCCGGCTCGTACGGGAGGAGCCGCGGGGGCGGCAGCGGTACTACCACCTGGAGCCGGATCCGCTCGCCGAGGTGCAGCAGTGGCTGCATCCCTTCGAGCACTACTGGCGCGAGCGGCTCCGCGCGCTGCGCGACGTCCTCGACGAGGAGAACCCATGACCGAGCCCGATGCCATCCACTGCGACCAGTTCCTGCCCCACCCCCCGGCCGTCGTGTGGAAGGCCCTCACCGATCCGCGGCCGCACGCGCGGTGGTGGGCCGCGGGCGATGTGCGGGCGGAGGTCGGCCACCGCTTCACGCTCGACATGGGGCCCTGGGGAGAGCAGCCCTGCGAGGTGATCGCCGTCGAGCCGGAGCGGCTGCTGAGCTACCGGTTCGCCGGGACCACCCTCGACACCACCATCACCTGGCGCCTCGAACCGGAGGGCGCCGGCACCCGGCTCTTCCTCGCGCACACCGGGTTCGACCTCGACTCCCCGCTCGGCAGGAAGGCGCTCGACGGCATGGGCCGCGGCTGGCCCTCGGTGCTCGAGAACCTCGCCAGGGTGCTCGCCGAACCGGCGAGCTGAGCGACAGAGCTGAGCGCCCGGCCGGGAACACCGGCGAGCTGAGCGACCGGCCGGGAACCTTACGAGAAGCGGGCTATCGCCGTCATCGTCGGCCGCAGGTTCCGTACCGCGGGCAGCCACCGCATCAGCGGCGCCAGCGCCCCGTAGTAGAACCCCCGGCCGCGCGGCAGTGGCACCTCGCGCACGTCCGTGATCGCCGGATGGGCCGTCCGCACCTTGGGCAGCTCACCCGCGTCCATGCCCCACGGCATGGGCGGCGCTTGATAGCCCCCCGCGGTGCGCATCTCGCCGCGCATCGTCCGGGCGCTGAACCACCGCGGCACCGCGTCGAAGACCAGCGCCCCGCCCCGGAACCGCTCGGCGCACCCCGCGATCAGGTCCTTCACCTCGGCCGGCCGCAGATACATCAGCAGCCCCTGCGCGGTGATCAGCACCCCGCGCGCCGGATCGACCTCGTCCCGCCAGGACAGGTCGAGCGCCGAGCGGGCGAGGGTGCGCCGCCGCTCGTCGTCGGGCAGCAGCGCCCGCCGCACCTCGGCGGTCTCCGGCAGCTCCACGCACACCCAGCGCGCCCGCCCGTTGTCCACCCGCCAGAACTGCGTCTCCAGACCCTCGGCGAGCGTGACGACCGTGCCGTCCGGATGCTCGTCGAGGAAGGCCCGTACGACGGTGTCGAAGGTGCGGACCCGTAGCGCCTGGCCCTGCGCCAGCAGCGGGCTGGGCGCCCCGAAGGTCTCCTCGAAGGGGTAGTCGACGCGGTCGACCAGCTCCACGGCCTTGGGGTCGTCCAGCACGGTCCGCGCCCGGCGGGCCTCGGCGGCCCGCATATAGAGGTTCCACAGCAGGGTCTCGGGCACCTCGCTCAGCTCGACGCGCCGACCGCCCTCGCCGCCCATCGTGCCGTCCCCGCCCCTCGTGCCGTCCCCGCCCCTGTTCCCGGTCGAGTCCCTGTTCCCGGCCCCGTCCCTGTTCCCGGCCCCGTCCCTGTTCCCGGTCCCGTCCGGTCCGGCGTCCGCCATGGCGTCGTCACTCCTCGCACGCGCGTCCCCCGGCGTTTCCCCCACCGCTTCCATCGCCTCCACCGCCATTCAACCTCACCCGATCCCTCATCCGGAACGGCGAACGCCCCGGCCCCCGGACGAATCCGGGGCCGGGGCGTTCAGGCGGTACGGCGGTCCTTCAACCCGCCTCGGCCGGAACCGGGCCGATCGCCCGGCCCGCCCACTCGGGGGCCTTCTCGAGCAGATCCGTCAGCCGCTCCCGCACCTCATCGGGGAACGGAGCCGAGCGGCTCTCCTTCTGATCGATATGGAGCGCGAGCAGCTCGGTCGTGGCCGCGGGGGCGCCGTCCGGCTCACCCACATGCATCTCGTGGGTGAACCGGACCTTCTTACCGTCCACGCCGATGACGCGCGTACGGATGGTGAGTTCGGCGCCCTCCTCGACCTCGCTCAGATACCGGATGTGCGACTCCACGGTGTAGAGGGAGCAGCCGGTCTTGGCGCGGTAGGCGGAGTCGAGCCCGGTCTCCACCATCATCTCGTCGGTGCTGTGGCCGAAGACGAGGACGTAGAACGCCTCGCTCATATGGCCGTTGTAGTCGATCCACTCGGGACGTACGGTCTGCCGGTAGTCGGGGAGCGTGCTGCTCACTTCTCGTCTCCCATGGTGCTGGGGGTAGGTGCGATGCCGTCCGTCCCCTCGGTGCGCTGCCGCGGCAGACGGCCAGTCGCCCGCAGGACGTCTATGACGCCCTGGTCCCGCTCCGCGACGAGCTGCGCGATGGTACGGCTGCCCGCCGCCTCGTCACAGCCGTCGACCATGGCCGCACGCAGCGTGTCGTCCAGCTCAGGCGCCTCGAGACGGGTCCACGGAGACTTCAACGAGGGTCCGAAGTGGTCGAGCATATGTCCCATGCCTCCGTCGCCGCCCGCCAGGGCGAACGTGAGGCACGGACCCATGAACGCCCACCGCAGTCCGGGCCCCTCGGTGATGGAGTCGTCGATCTCCTTCACCGTGGCCTCACCGTTGGCCACCATGTGCAGCGCCTCCCGCCACAGCGCCTCCTGGAGCCGGTTGGCGATGAAACCGGGCAGCTCGCGCTCCATGGTGATCACGGACTTGCCCGCCACCTTGTAGAAGCGCGAGGCCCACTCGACCGCCTCGGCGTCGGTCCGCTTCCCGCCCACGACCTCGACCAGCGGAATGAGATACGGCGGATTGAAGGGGTGGCCGACGACGAGGCGGCCGGGGTCGGCGGCCTCGGTCTGCATATCGGTCATCGGATAGCCGGAGGTGGAGGAGGCGATGACGACCCCGGGCGGGGCCGCCGCGTCCAGCTGGGCCAGCAGCGACCGCTTGAGCTCCAGCTTCTCCGGGGCGCTCTCCTGGACGAACTGCGCGTCGGCCACGGCCTCCGCCAGGGTCGCGGTGACGGTCAGCCGGTCGGGGGAGGCGCCGTCGGCGAGGCCGATCTGCTCCAGGGCGGGCCAGGCGGCCGCCACGAGACGGCGCAGCTTCTCCTCGGCGTCGGGGGCCGGGTCCCAGGCGGTGACGTCGTAGCCGCGCGCCAGGAAGTGGGCGACCCAGCCGCCGCCGATGACTCCGGCGCCGACGCAGGCGACGCGGCGTACCTCTTCGGGGGCGCAGGGGGATGAGGGCATGGCGGTCCTAAGGATGTGAGGGAGAGAAGGGGAAGAGAGGGGAAGGGAGGGGAGCCGGTGGGGGATTACGCGCGGGGCTTGAGGCCCAGCCGCTGCCGCGCCTCGTCCGGCGTGGCGACCTTCGCGCCCAGCAGCTCCGTGATCTGGACCGCGCGCTCGACGAGCTGGCCGTTGGTGGCCTTGACGCCCCGGCTGAGGTAGAGGTTGTCCTCAAGACCGACCCGTACGTTCCCGCCGAGCAGGATGGACTGCGCCACCCACGGCATCTGCATCCGGCCCAGCGCGAAGCTGGCCCACTGGGCGCCCTCGGGCAGCATGTTGACCATCGACGCGAGTACGCCCGGCTCGGCCGGGGCGCCCCACGGGATGCCCATGCACAGCTGGAAGACGGTCGGGTCGTCCAGCAGCCCCTCGGCCAGCAGCTGCTTGGCGAACCACAGCTGCCCGGTGTCGAAGATCTCCAGCTCGGGGCGTACGCCCAGCTCCTGGATGCGCTTGGCGCCGGTGCGCAGCATGTCGGGGGTGGAGACATAGAGGTTGCTGCCGTCGCCGAAGTTGAGCGAGCCGCAGTCCAGGGTGCAGATGTCGGGGAGCAGGTCCTCGACGTGGGGGAGCCGGTCCAGGCCGCTGACCAGGTCGGTGCCGGGGAGGTGGGTGAGCGGGTTCTCGGGGTCGATCACCAGGTCGCCGCCCATGCCCGCGGTGAGGTTGATGACGACGTCGGTGCCGGTCTCCTTGACCCGCTCCACGACCTCGCGGTAGAGCCGCGGATCGCGGGCGGGGGCGCCGGTCTCGGGGTCGCGTACGTGGATGTGGACCACGGCCGCCCCGGCCTCCGCGGCCTCGACGGCGGAGCGGGCTATCTGCTCGGGGGTGACGGGGACATGGGGGCTGCGGCCCACGGTGTCACCGGCGCCGGTCAGGGCACAGGTGATGATGACGCTGTCGTTCATGGGCATGGGCTTCTCTCCCTCTCTCGCGGTGCACCGCACTCTGGTGCGGAGCTACGGCCCGGACCGGTCGGCCGGTCCGGCCGCGTCGGCGCCGGAGCGCCGTGCGGTCAATTCGGTGTCCACGTACGCGTTGCAGGCGATGTCCATGGCCTCGGCGCTCGTACCGCCCGCACCGGGCCCGGTGGCCAGCACCTGAATGGCGAGTCCGTCGATCAGGGCCGTCAGGCGCAGCGCGCTGAACTCGGGGTCGACGGTGCGGAAGACCCCCTGCTCGATGCCGCGCCGGATCACCTCGGCCACGGTCCGCCGCCACTGCTGGTAGAAGTCGGCGTGCAGCCGCCCGATGGCCGTGGACCGCGCGGCCTCGGCCCACAGGTCCATCCACACCAGCCACTGCTGCCGCTGCCGCTCGGTGTACGGCGCCTGGAGCGCGATCAGCTGCCGCAGCTCCTCGCGGGCGTCGTCGGCCTCCGCGATCCGGGCGGCGCGGCGCGCGGTGTCCTCGTCCATACACCAGCGCACGGCGGCCTCGAGCAGCTCGGCGCGGCCCGGGAAGTGGTAGTGGATGGTGGCGGTGCTGGTGTCGCAGGCCGCGGCGATGTCGGCGACGCGTACGGCGTGGAAGCCGCGCTCGGCGATGAGCCGGACCGTCTCCCGCACGATCTGCAGCGGCCGTCCGCTGCCGGGGGGCGCGGTGGGGGCGGACGGCCGCGGCGCCCCGGCCGCCCCGCCGGCCGCTCCCTCGGCTCCGCCGTCCGCTCCGTCGCCGGTCGTGGTGCCCAGCAGCCATCCGGCGTCCACGTTCCCGGCGTCGGCGATCCGCGCCAGCTCGGCCACGGTGAAGCGCCGGCTCCCGCTGAGCGAACGCGAGAGCTTGGACGGGTCCATCACCACCCGCCGAGCGAATTCGCGCTGGGTACACCCGGCTTCGCCGATCACCTGACGTACGCGTTCCGCCACGTCGAACTGTTGCCGCATGGCCGACACGGTACGGACGCGTTGAGATAAGCGCAATGAATGTGACAGTGGAATGCCTGCTTCCTCCCGGTATTCATGGGAATTTCACCCGGAGATTGCGATGCGAGCTGACTGATGCATCAGTTTTGGTCGATGATGTTCGAACGCTTCCGACTATGCTCACCGGGCGTGAGAACAGGAGAGATCGGGTGACATCGGGTGGGGACGACGTACGGCTTGTCGCCGGCCGCTACCAGCTGGGCAACCGGCTGGGGCGAGGCGGCATGGGCACGGTCTGGCGCGCGTACGACCAGATGCTGGCGCGCGAGGTCGCTGCCAAGGAGCTGAACGTCGCGAGCGACGACCGCGAGTACCAGCGACGGCTGCGCCGGGCACAGAGAGAGGCGCGTACCGTCGCCCGGGTGCACCATCCGCATGTGGTGGGCGTCCATGACCTGGTCGAACACGACGACCGGCTGTGGATCGTGATGGAGCTGATCGACGGCCCCAACCTGGCCCGCCGGATCGCGGACGACGGCCCCCTCACGCCCCGCCACACCGCCGCCCTCGGGCTGCAGCTGCTCGGCGCGCTGGAGGCCGTGCACGCCGCCGGGGCGCTGCACCGCGACGTCAAGCCCGCCAACGTCCTGCTGCGCCGGGACGGCAGCGCCGTCCTCACCGACTTCGGCATCGCCGCCCTGGAGGACGACGAGTCGCTCACCACCACCGGTGAACTCCTCGGCTCCATCGGCTACATGGCGCCCGAGCGGCTGACCGCGGAGGAGGTCGGCCCGCCGTCGGACCTGTGGTCGCTGGGCGCGACCCTGTCCGCGGTCGCCTCCGGCGTACCGCCCTTCCAGCGCGCCACCGGGGCCGCCGCGCTGCACGCGGTCACCTTCGCGGATCCGGAGATCCCGGAACGCGTCGGCCCGCTGCGGCCGATCATCGAGGCCCTGCTGAACAAGTCCCCGGGCCGGCGCCCGTCCGCGGCCACGATCGGGGCCGCGCTGCGCCGCGTGGCGGACGGCGCGGAAGACCCGGGCCCACTGCCTCCGGCCGACACGGCGGGCGACTTCCCGGCCACCGCTATGGACGCGGCGGCCACTCCCACGGACGCGGCGGGAACCCCGACGCTCACCGCGCCCCCCACGGTGACCACACCCCACAGCCTCAGCGGACCCCCGACGCCGACCGCCCCCCACACCCTCGCCGGATCCCCCACCCTCGCCGGGCCCCCCTCCCTGGACCGGGAACCGACCGTCATAGACAAGGCGGCAGCGTCTTCACCCCCTCGACCCCGCGGCCGGAGCCGGGCCCGGACCTGGTGGTGGACGGCGGGCGCGACCCTCGCGGTGGCGGCCCTCGCCGCCGGGCTCTTCTTCGCCTTCGGGCCCCCGTCCAACGGCGACGGCGGCGACGACGCGGCGCAGCCCTCCGGCACCAGCACCAGCAAGGTGACCGTGGACGCGGGCCGCGGCTGGCAGTCCGCGACGAGCTCCCCGATCCAGAAGGGTGACAGGGTGTCGGTCCGCTACACCAGCGGCACCTGGACCGTGGACTCCACCAACCTCCCCCTGGTCGGCCCGCTCGGCCACACCGCCGCCGACGACCAATCCCTCCGCTTCGCCTGGGAGGACTGCAAGGTGAAGCCCGACGTCACCTTCGGCGCCCTCCTGGGCCGCTACCCCGGAAACCCCGGCAACCCCCATGCCGTACGCCGCGCCTGGAGCTTCCAGGCCACCCGCTCGGGCACCCTGCAACTCCGCCCCAACGACCGCGAGGGCTGCCTCGACGACAACAAGGGAGCCCTCACCCTCACTGTGCAGATCACCCACTGACCGGGCGGCAGCGCCCCGCCCGCCCAAGCGGGTTCGCGGAAAAACGTGGGCACCGCGGGCAACGTGCGGGCTTCGTCGACGCATCCTTCCGGGCGGTCCGGGCAGCAGCGCCTGGGTCACCGGCACGACAAGGGAGCGTCACGTGGATTCGGAGAACGTGGATCCGGAGAAGAGGAAGAAGCCGCTCGCACGGCGACGTGTTCTGGCCCTGACGGCCGGATCCCTCGTCGCCGCGGGGTGCACACAGGGCGAACGACGGTCCGCCGACAAGACCGGTCAAGACCCCGGGGCGAAGACCTCCGCCGAGGCGCCGGACGGCGCACTGGGAGCGAATTTCAACGAGGACCCCGACAGCGTGACCTTCGGCGAGCTGCGCGAGCTCTCCGCGAGCTGGCTCCGGGGTTTCGTGCCGATGCGCGAGGTCGAGGACGACGCCTCCCACCAGCGCGCCATCGCGAAGCTCCTGGACGCCCATCGCCTCGGCCACCGCACGCTGCTCTCGCTGAAGTTCCCGTACAACCACCGGCCGATACCCCGACCGGACGGCTCCGCCATGGACGCGGAACTCGCCCGGGTCGACAAGGTCCTGCACACCGTCCTCGACACCGTCGACATCCTGGCCATCGGCAACGAGCCGTTCATCGAGAGCCTTCCCCAGGACCGCCGCTCGGGCGCGCTGAACGCCTTCTACGAGGCGGTCGCGGAGCACATCATCGCGTACCGGAAGAAGCGCTTCGGCTCGCGCTGCCGGACCCGCCTCTACATGGGCGCGCTCAACCACCTCGACAAGCCGGACCAGCGGACGCCGGCCACGGACCGCTGGCTGTCCTTCACCCGCCGGACCCCGGAGATCGAGGGCGTGGACATCCACCCCCATGTGTCCGCGCCGGGGAAGGTGAAGCCCTACCTCGACTACATCCTGCCCCGCCTCCGCGACGGCCAGAAGTTCCTGGTCACCGAGTTCTCCCTGGTCCAGCTGTGGAAGCTGCACCTGAACGACACGATCCCCGCGCGCTTCGCCCGCCGCTACCGCCTTCCGTCGGACACCCCGGTGTGGAAGGTGATCAAGGAAGCCATCGACCACCCCTTCCCCGAGGAGAAGTGGCGCGACTTCCTCGCCATGAGCCCCTGGTTCGAGAACAACAAGCACTTCCTGCGCGACCAGGTGGGCCACTTCCGCGACACCGGACGCCTCGCCGTGGCCACGTACGGAGTCACCCAAGGCGCCGCCATGACCCAGGACTTCGGCCCGGACAAGACACCCTGGCTGCTGAACAGCCTCTACGCCAACCGCACCGTGGAGCGGGCCGACGACGGCTCACCGGCCCACAACTACGGCTTCTTCGACGACTTCCGAGCCCTCCAGCGCCCCCAGAACTGATCTCCCCCCGGGTCTCCTCCGCCCCGGATGCGAGAGACTCCCGCGATGAGCGGTTGTTGTGGCGCGGAGCTGGTACTCGGCGGAATCGTCATGGCGGGGGCGTCCGTGCAGTGGCTGACGGGCATGGGGTTCGCGCTGATCGCGGTGCCCGCTCTCGTGCTGCTGCTCGGCCCGGGAGACGGCGTCGCCCTCGCCAACTGCGGGTCCGGTGCCATCTGCGCGCTGGGACTCGTCGACGGCGGCTGGCGGCGGGTGCGGCTCACCGCGATGGTCCCCCTGGTCGCCGCCTCCGCCTGCACCGTCCCGGCCGGCACCTGGGTGGCCGCCCGGCTCCCCGAACCCGTCCTCCTGGCCGGTACGGGCACCCTGGTGAGCCTGGCCGTCCTGCTGGTGATGGCCGGCCTGCGCGTCCCCGCCCTGAACGGCGTCAAAGGCGCCCTGACCGCCGGGGCCGCCGGGGGCTTCATGAACGCGTCGGCCGGCGTGGGCGGCCCGCCGATATCCCTGTACGCGGTGAACGCGGGCTGGACGGTCCGCGAGTTCGTGCCCAACGCGCAGTTCTACGGAATCGTGGTGAACGCGTTCTCCATCGCCACCAACGGCGTCCCCCAACTCAACCCGCCGCTGTGGACCTTGGCAGCGGCGGGAATGACGGCGGGCGCCTTCATCGGCAAGTCCCTCACCACCCGCGTCTCCGACCACGGAGCCCGCCTGCTCGTCCTGCTGCTGGCGCTGGCAGGCGGGCTGTCCACGCTGGCGAAGGGGGCATGGGAGCTCTGAGGGGCCCTGACTCGGCAGCGCTCTGGGAGGCCCTACCTCCGGTAGCCCGTCACCTCGCCGATCCATCGCATGAAGGCGTCCGGGTCCTGGTTGGCCCCGTGCCCGGCGTCCCAGTACATCAGGGCGTTGACGTCGTCGCCGAGGTTCTCCAGACCGGCGGCGAGGTTGCCGAGGACCGTGAGGGAGGTGTCGGTGTCGCTGGTGCCGACGCGGAGCCACCAGTGGCGGGCCCGGCCGGGGCCGGGGTGCCGGATGAAGTGCATCGGGTTCATCAGGGCCAGCGTCCGGGGCAGATCGCGGTCGAGCCGTGCGCCGTCGTCGCCGGTCGTGTGGCGGAGGCTGTACGGCGTGAAGTGCCGGGCCTTGGTGGTGCCGAAGCCGAAGAGGTTGTTCTCGGGCGCGGAGAGGTCGAAGGAGTCGAAGGCCGGTACGTTCTTCTTCCGCCCCACATGCGCCAGGAAGTCCTCCCACGCGAAGGCCGCCACGCCGCCGGACCAGGTGATCCACGCGTTCTTGCCGAGGTAGGCGGTGCGATCCGCGTCCGGCAGCGCCGTGAGATGGCGGGTGGCGGCGGGCTGGAGGTAGGTCTTCAGGAGGTAGTCGGCGTAGGTGCGCGCGGTGAGCGGGCCGAAGCCCCGCTTCCCCCGCAGCCGCAGGGACGCCTGGTAGTCGGCGAACGCGGTGCTCAGCCGCTTCGAGACGGTCTGGTCGACGACCTCGCCGGAGCTCAGCGCGCTGCCGCCGAACATCCACTCGTACGCCATGTCGGCGTGCTCGAGATCGGCGATGGGGCACCAGCCGCCGCCGGCGAAGATGGCGTCGCTCGCGTCGGCCGCGCCCAGCTCCCTCAGATACGGCTCGTACAACGGGCTGTCGCCGGACGCGCCGAGCAGGGCGGACAGGGCGCCTCCGGCGCTGGTGCCGGAGGAGACGATCCGGTCCGTGTCCCCCGGGACGCGGCCCTGGTTGTGGCGCAGATACCGTACGGCGGCCTTGAGGTCGACGATGGCGGCGGGCGCCACGCCGTCGTACGTACCGTCCGGCGCGACGAGGTCACGGCCCCGCGCGCCCGGCTCCACGACCACGTACCCGGAGGCGAGCCCCCAGTCGGCGTTGCTGACCATGCCGCCGGGGGTTCCGGGGCCGCCAGGGCCTCCGGGCCCTCCGGGGCCGCTGTCGCTCGTCACCGATGACGACAGATAGCCGCCTATCCGGTTGGCGAGGAGGATCGGGGCGCCGGTGGCGTCGACGGCCCTGCCGTCGATCTCGACGGGAACGCTGACGTTGAGGCTCTGGTACTTCGTGTCCACGGGCCTGGCGACATAGACGACGCCCTTGTAAAGGCGGTACGTCACCTTCCTGTCGCCGTCGCCCGTGGACACGGTCTTCGTCTCGGTCGTGTAGCCGTCCTTGTCGAAGGCCAGCGGGTCCGAGCCGGTCGAACCGGTCGAGCCGGTCGAACCCGTCGCACCCGCCGCCGACGCGCTGAATCCTCCGCCGGCCGCCGGCGCGGCGGCGGCCGCGGTAAGCCCCATGACCATGGTCCTGCGCTTCACGGACATCTCCTCACATGGCGCGGTTCTGCTGCCTGCTGGGTCGACGAGAACGTAAAGCGATGGCCGCAAAATCGTCAACAATTATGTTGGTTTCATCGTGAACACCTAAGCCATGCACAGGGAGTTCATAGCCCCACCGCCATTCAGGTGGGCCATATGCGTCACGCGGGAAGCGAATTCAGCCAGTCGATCAGCAGCCGGTTGATTTCCTCCGGGCGCTCCTGCTGGATCCAGTGGCCGCAGCCCTCGAGGATGTGCGAGCCGGCGAGCGCGGGCAGCGTGCTCGGGTACGCCTTGATCGCGTCGCCCATCCAGGTGGTCGAGGCGTCCAGGGCGCCGCCGATGAACAGCGACGGCTGGGTGATGGGCGCGCCGTCGTACTCGGCCAGGTCCGCCCAGTCCCGGTCCATGTTCCGGTAGCGGTTCAGCCCTCCGCTCAGCCCGGTCCGCTCGAACTCACCGGCGTAGACATCGAGGTCCCCCTCGCTCAGCCAGGCGGGCAGCCGCCCGGCCGGGAACCGCTCGCGCATCGTCCGGCCGCGCGTGACGAAGTGCGGGTCGGGCAGATCGGGTCCGGGCATGGTGTCGCCGGACAGCGCCGCGTAGATCCCCGCGAGCCAGCCGCGCACATCCGGCTCGATCTCCGCCTCGGCCCGGCCAGGCTCCTGGAAGTAGGAGATGTAGAACTCCTCGTCCCCGCCCATCCCGGCGAAGACCTCGGAGGGCCTGGGGCCGCCGCGCGGGGCGTAGCCCACGCTCAGCAGCCCGACCGCCCGGAACACATCCGGGCGCAGCAGGGCGGAATGGGCGGCGATGGGCGAGCCCCAGTCGTGCCCGATCACCACGGCGGACTCCTCGCCGAGCGC
The DNA here is from genome assembly GCF_016741935.1 of Streptomyces endocoffeicus. Classification (GTDB taxonomy): domain Bacteria; phylum Actinomycetota; class Actinomycetes; order Streptomycetales; family Streptomycetaceae; genus Streptomyces; species Streptomyces endocoffeicus. The sequence continues at coordinate 350,748 of NZ_JAERRG010000005.1, forward strand.
CTCCACCACGGCGACGTTGTCCGCCACCAGCTCCCGCATCCGGTACGCGTCCACCGCCGCGGGCCGGGAGGAGCGCCCGTACCCACGGACGTCGACGGCGGCCACCCGGTACCCGGCCGCGGCCAGCGCGGGCAGCTGGTGGCGCCATGAGTACCAGGACTCCGGAAAGCCGTGGACGAGCAGCACCAGCGGGCCGGTGCCGCCCTGCTCCACAAGGTGGATCCGCCCGGCGGGTGAGGGCACCAGACGGTGGATGAGGTCGGTGGTGGGCGGCGTCTGCGGCATGGTTCCCTCCCGGGTCGCGCTGAACATGTCGCGCCGAACATTCTGTGTGGCGGCCGACGGGTCCGAGTTTGCCGTGCCGTCCGCGGCTCGGATCACACCCGTTGCCAGTTCGGCAAACCACTCCCGCCGGTCGCCGGCGCGCCAGATGTGCGGGTTCGCGACGTTACTTCCAGAATTGATTACACGGTGAGTCTTCTCGTGGAGGTGAGAGCCGTGGCGACGTACATCACGCTGCTGAACTGGACCGAGCAGGGGGTCCGTGCCTACAAGGACACCACCAAACGCACCCAGGACTTCGTCGCGGCGCTGGACAAGCTCGGGGCGCGGCTCGTGGACATCTACTGGACGGACGGGCCGTACGACCTCGTGTGCATCGTCGAGGCCCCGGACGACGAGACCGCGACCGCGGCGTCGCTGCAGCTCAGCGCGTTGGGCAATGTCCGCACCACGACCCTGCGGGCCTTCGGGCAGGAGGATATGGCCCGCGTCATCGCCAAGGTCGCCGGCTGAGGCGGTGCGCACAAGAGGTGCGCACCCGGTGCGCGGACGGGGACCGGTCCAGGAGGGGAGCCCTCCTGGACCGGCGCCGTGCCGCGGTGCGACCGCGTGTCAGTCCTGGTGGACGACGTTCGTACCCGGCCCCCCGGACAGGGTGTCCGTGCCGGGGCCGCCGTACAGCTTGTCGTCCCCGCTGTTCCCGTAGATCGTGTCGTTCCCGCTGTTGCCGTACAGGACGTCGTTGCCCTTCCCGCCGTAGAGGAAGTCGTTTCCGGTCCCGCCGTAGACCGAGTCGTTGCCGTCGTCGCCGGACAGGTTCTGCCGGTCCGCGGCGCGGGCCGTACCGGCGAGGACGAGGGGAGCGGCCAGCCCCGTACCGAGAGCCAGGGTCAGCGCCGACGCGGCACCTAGAACCCGGCGGCTGACCAGGGGGGAACGCATTGCCAACCTCCATGAGGCGTAGGGGGTGGTGACAATCGCGTGTGACTTACGGGGTTTGCGGTTGGTTGTGCGACGGCGTAGGCGGGGCAGGCCCATGGACAGCCGGCCCACTCTCTCCTGACCAGTGAGGTTTGGCCGATCGGCGGCGACAGGACAATGTCCCGTCGGCCGCGATTCACCAATGAATTCATCGCCGTGTTCGGCCGGTGGCCCGGCCCGGCCCGGAGACGCCGGGCCGGGCCGGGTCCACCGGACCAACAACCAGGTGGTGCTACAGGTGGTGCTACTTCGTGGCGGGGCCGGACAGCTCCTTGCCGAAGGCGGCGTCGTTCGCCGGGGAGCCGAGATCGCCCGGCCCGATGAGGGCGGAGCCCTCGGCGGTGAGCCCGTCGGCGCCCGCGTACAGCAGGGCCACCGCGCCCGCGCCCTCGGTCCGGTTCGGGACCCCGACGGCCAGGTCGGGCTTGCCGTCGCCGTTGTAGTCGGCCGGCGAGATGGCGTCGCCGAACCAGTCGCCGCCCGTCATCTCGCCGGGGACGCCCTCGGTGTCGAGGGAGAAGGTCTGCGCACCCGCGTCGGTCAGCCAGTCCTTGGTGCCCTTGAGCACCGTGATGGCACCGGCGTCGCCGTAGCCCCCGGGGTCCTCGGCGTCGGTGTCGCTGACGACGAGGTCGTCGTGGCCGTCGCCGTTGATGTCGGTGAGCCGGGAGGCGATGCCGTTCTGGGCCTTGCCCGTCCAGTTCACCGGATTGGCGGTGTCGAGCCCCCCGGCCGTGCCCGGGTACGTCCGCAGACGCGCGTCGTCCGGGCCGTCCGTGAAGCCGGTGTCCGTGACGACGTCGTCCTTACCGTCGCCATTGATGTCACCCACCACGGCCCGGTACGAGGCGAACGGCAGCGGTACGTCCTTCCCCAGCGACGTGCTCTTCAGCCCGCCGGACGAACCGGGCAGCACGCCGAGCGTGCCCTCGTCGGCGGGGTCGTCCTGGTAGGCGACGGTGACCAGGTCGGCGAAGCCGTCCCCGTTGATGTCGCCGGAGGACAGATGCTCGGTGCCCGCGCCGCCACCGGGCGGGGTGACGCTGGACATCTTCGGGGTGGCCGTGTCGCGCAGGTTCGCCGCGCCGTTCACGACCTGGACCTCGGTGCCGTCGGAGATGGCGATGTCGTCGCGGCCGTCGTGGTTGTAGTCGCCCACGGCCATACTGTCGCCGAACAGCGCGTAGGCGGTGGCCTTGGGCGCGTGGAAGGCGATGGCGTCGCTGGAGAGGCCGTCCTTCGCACCGAAGACGACCGTGACCGAACCGGCCCGCTTGGCGCTGCCGATGGCCTCGTAGTTCGCGGCGACGATCAGATCGCCGTACCCGTCCCCGTCCACATCGCCGCGCAACACGGCCGAGCCGAAGTGGTCCCCGGCCTCGGGGGTGCCGGGGATCCCCGGACTGGCCTGCGACAACGTGCTGTGCCGCCCGGTGTCGACCCCGGCCTCGGCCCCATAGGTCACACCCACGTAGCCCGCCTTGGACTTCCCCGAAACGGTCCCGTCGGGCGCGCCCACGCCGAGGTCGGCATAGCCGTCGCCGTCGATATCGCCCGGTGTGATCTTCCCTGCCGCGACAGCCGTGGGGGAGGGCTGCTTCTGGTCGGTCCCGTCGCCGTTCGACACCACGGCGCCGGCCCCGGCGGCCACAGCGGCGGTCACGACGGCACCCACCGCCACGCCCACCACACCTCGGGTTCTATTGCGCACAAATCCTCCATGAGTAACGCATCGGTCGCCCTTGAGCCCCGACCGCCATCTGTCTCCCCCGGCGGCCGGAACGGAAGAGTCATGGAAGGAGAGCTGTCGGAAAGCTGAACGGTTGCACAACCCAAGGAAAACGAGACAGGGTCGTAATCAACGCCAGGAGCGGCCTAACTCCCTTACAGAGCAGGGAACTTGAGGTCAAAGGCGGAGAAGTCGGCCTTCCGTCACTGACCGTGATGACCCCCATGTCCCCTGTCCGCGTGCGCCCCGCCCGGCGCCGCCGCAATCTGGACGCATGAGACGCATGACACCCCTGGAGGTCTCGCCATGTCGAGCGAAGAGCCGATGGCAGGCAGCGCCGAGAGCCAAGCGCGCTTGGCGGCGCTGAGCTCGGCGATCACCGTGCTGCAGTCGGCGAAACCGCCCTTTGTGCCGGAGGGGGCGGAGGGGATGACGATCCGCGTCGACTACCCGCCCGGCAACCCCGGCCTCCCCCCGCACCGGCACTCCGGCCCCGCCTTCGGCTACGTACTGGAGGGCGAGATTCTCTTCGAGCTGGAAGGCGAGCCGGAGCGAGTGGTCAGGGCGGGGGAGACGTTCTGGGAGCCGGGCGGCGATGTCATCCACTACCAGGACGGAAACAACCGGACGGATGCCTGGAGCCGCTTCGTCGTCACCATGTTCTGCGCCCCGGGCCGGCCCATGCTCACCCTGGTCGACGACGAGGAACTGGCCCAGCGCCGGCACCTACGGGCTCCCCGCCCAGGAGCCTGATCCGCCACTGACGCCGGACCCGGACGGCCGGCACCGGGTCAGTCGGCGCGGCCGGTGGCCGCCACGGTCACGCCCAGGCCGATCATCGCGAGGCCACCCGCCCCGCCGACCATCGACAGCCGCCGCTCCGAGCGGGCGAACCAGGAACGGGCCGCCGAGGCGCCCAGGCCCCAGAGGGTGTCCGTGATCATTCCGATGGTGACCGGGACCAGGCCCAGCACCATCATCTGCAGGGGCAGGTGGCCCGCCGAGTGGTTGACGAACTGCGGTAGCACCGCCGCGAAGAAGACGATGCCCTTCGGGTTCGTGACGCCGACGAAAATGCCGTCCAGGACGGTGCGCAGATCACCGCGCTGCGCACGGGCCGGAGCCGCCATGTCCGTCACGCGCATGTCCCCGCGGCGCCGGAACGCCTGCACGCCCAGATAGACGAGGTACGCCGCCCCCGCCAGCTTCACGCCCGTGAACACCGCCGCCGAACTCTGCACCAGCGCGCCGAGACCCCATGCCACGGCGATCACGAGCAGGTAGCAGCCGACCACATTCCCGAGGACCGTCTCCAGGGCCGTGCGACGGCCGTACGCGAGGGCCCGGCCGACCACGAACAGCACGCTCGGCCCCGGAATCACGATCACCAGTAGCGACATCGCCGCGAACGCGAGAATGCTCTCCGTGGACACCATTTGTCCGTCCCTCCTGGACCGGCTCAGTACAGGAGGCATTCAAACAGAAGCCGGAACGTCCGCTCCAGACCCATCCGCGGCCCGGTTTCGCGACGGCCACTGTCACCGCACACGGACCACGGAGCCGGTGGTGAGCTTCGGCGCCCGGAACCCTCATTCATCCCGTGCCCTCATTCATCCCGTGCACTAATTCACCCCGGCGGCGAGTTCACCGAAAAGGCGGTTCGCCGTGGGCGAGTTGAATTGGCGTTCCAGCTCCGCTCGGGCGATCTGCTTGCGGAACTCCCCTTCGTGGGAGGCGTCACCGGCGTTGTGCATGAGCTCAGTGATCCATGTCGCGTATGCCTGGTAGTTCCAGACATGGCGCAGACAGGTCTCCGAGTAGTCGGTGAGCGGGGCCGGATCGTCCTTCTGGATCCGGGCGATGAGGGCGCGGGCGAACACTTCGGCGTCGTGGAGAGCGAGGTTGATTCCCTTCGCGCTCATCGGGGGGACAATGTGCGCCGCGTCTCCGAGCAGATACAGCCCGCCGTAGTGCATGGGGCTGTACACCACACTCCGGAGCGGCAGGATTTGCTTGTGGACGACCGGGCCGGTCGCCACGGGGACACCGAAACGAGCTTCCAGTTCGCTCCAGACGCGCTCGTCCGGCCATTGCTCAAGGGTGTCGTCGGGCGCGCACTGGAGATAGAGACGACTGGCCGTCGTGCCCCGGGGGATGATTCCCGCCAGGCCGCGGGAATGGATCGCCATGGCGGCGGGGTCCGGCGTCACGTCGGCCAGGACGCTCAGCCAGGCGTACCCGTAGTCGTAGGAGTAACGAGTAAGGGCGTCGGCGGGGATGGATTCCCTGCTGACCCCGTGGTAGCCGTCGCAGCCGGCGATGTAGTCGCAGTTGATGACCCGTGTCGCGCCGGTGGTGTCCCGGTAGCGGACTCGCGGACACGCGCCGTCGAGGTCTTCGAGGTCTTCGAGGGAGATGTCGACGGATTCGTAACGAAGGTCTCCGCCGTCCCGCAGGAAAGCGTCCGTGAGGTTCCGGACGAGGATCTGCTGAGGGCAGAACACCATATCGTCGAAGTCGCCGTCCTCGTCCTCGAAGAGGTCGTTCGTGAACGCTTCTCCGTCCATCCGGAAGCTTATCGTCTCTTCCGGGGCGCCGAAGCTCTCCACGACCTCTTCGAGCCCCCACGCGCGGAACATGCGCACCCCGCGGCTGTCGATGGTCCCGGCCCGCTGTCGCCGCTCGACATATTCTCGGCTGCGCTTTTCGAGAACGACGCAGCCGATTCCGTTGCGCAAGAGGAAATTGCCGAGCGTGAGTCCGGCGACTCCGGCCCCCACGATGACTACGGCGGTGTCCTCGACTGTTTCGGACATGTGTTTCCGAGCCTCCATGAAGCGTGAAGAAAGTGGCGGTCGAACACGCCGGAGCATGACCCGGGGCATGAATGGCTGTGTCGCCCGGATGATGCGGTGATGCGGTGACGCGGTGACGCGGCGTGCCGATCACCACTGTGGACCTGGCAGCGCCCGCCGCCCACCGGTGAATGGACACCGAATACCGAAAAGCCGCCAACTACTGTGCGTCGTCGCGCAGATCCGCCTGATAGCGGCCCGGGGTCTGTCCGACGACCTCGGTGAACGCCTCGATGAAGCTCGAGGGGTTGGACCATCCGCACTCCGTCGCGGTGTCGGTGACGGACCGGCCGTTGGTGAGATGGACCAAGGCGTGGTGGATGCGCAGGATGGTGCGCCAGCGGTGGAAGCTCATGCCCAGCTCGGTGTGGAACAGACGGCTCAGCGTGCGGTCGCTCGCCGCCACGGCCCGTCCCAGCTCGGTCAGGGTCATGGTCCGGCCGGGGTCGGCGTGCAGGAGGTCGGTAACCGTACGCAGCCGGTCGTCGCGCGGTTCGGGCAGGTGCAGGGACTGCTCGGGGGCCGCGGTGAGCTCGTCGATCACCACCGCGCGCAGCCGTTCGTAGGCGCCGGGCCGGACCTCCCGCCGATCGGTCAGCGCCAGGAGCGCCTCTCGCAGCAGGGGGCTCACCGCGAACACGCTGGGGTGTGCCACGAGCGCGTCGCACAGCTCGGCCGGGATGACGACCAGGCGGGCGTCGGTCCTGCCGTAGAAGCGATGGGAGTGGTCGAACCCGGGCGGCGTCCACGTCACCCGGTTGGCCGGGGCGACCCAGGTCCCGCGCTCGGTCGTGGTGGCCAGGGCGCCGGCGGCCGCGTACACCAGCTGACCCTGGGGGTGGGAGTGGGGGCCGAGGCGGTAGCCGTGCGGAAGCCAGCCTCCTCCGCTACCAGGTGACGTCTTCCGTGGCGTCGCCGGGGGCGGTGGGGAGGGCTGGCGGGTTTCCGGCATCGGCCGTCAGTTTACCGCCGCTCCCGGGACCGCTCGGGCCTGAACGGCGGTCCGGATGGGGAGCGGCCGAAGCGGCGGCTACGTACGGGTTCCGTGCCGGGCCGGAGCCTCTCCGGTGTCGAGTGGGTGTCCTGGGTGTCCTGGGTGGCGGTCCTTCCCGAGCAGGGCGGCTATGAGGACGGCGCCGAGCGCGAGGAGGGCGGCGGCGACGGAGAGCGCGTGGGAGAAGCCTTCCGCCGCGGCACGCCGTGGGCCGTCCGTCGCGGCCAGGGCGTTGCCGCGGCGGGTGGCCAGAGCGACCAGGACCGCCACGCCCACCGCGCCACCGACCTGTTGGACCGAGCTCAGGAAGGCCGAGCCGAGGCCGGCGTTCTCCTCGGTCGTGCCCGTGAGCGCGGCGACGGTCAGGGCGGGCAGGCTCAGTCCGCATCCGAGGCTCGTGACGAGCATGCCGGGCAGCACTCCGGAGGCGTACCCGTCGCTCGGTGCCACTCCGGACAGCAGCACCAGCCCGGCCGCGCTGATCAGGAACGACATGATGAGCGTCCAGCGCATCCCGAGCCCGGCCACCGCCCGGGAGGAGAGCCACATGCCCGCGAGGATCCCGGCACCGTAGGGCAGATAGGCGACGCCGGCCGCGAGGGGGCGGTAGCCCAGCACGGTCTGCAGGTGCACCATCAGCAGGAAGGCCATCGCGTAGAACGCGGCGGAGAACAGCAGGGTCGCCCCGTTGGCTACGGCGCGGACGCGGAAGGACAGGAACGACGGCGGTACCAGCGGCTCGACGGTGCGTGCCTCGACCGCGACGAACGCGAGGGCCAGGGCGGCGGCGAGCACCAGGGGTCCGGCGGCGGCCGGGCGTCCCCAGCCCGAATCGGTCCGGAGCAGACCGTAGACCAGGGACACCAGGGCGCCGGTGCCCAGTACCGCACCGGGTACGTCGAGGCGTACCGGGCGGCTGGTCCGGCTCTCGGGGACCAGGCGCGGGAGCAGGGCAAGGGCCACCAGGGCCACCGGCAGGTTGATCAGGAAGATCCAGCGCCAGGATGCGAGACCGGTCAGCGCGCCGGATATCACCAGGCCAGAGGTGCCGCCCAACGCCGCGACGGCGCCCCAGACACTGAGCGCCCTGGCACGCTCCTTGTCACCGGGGAACAGGAGGGTGATCAGGGCCAGCGAGGCCGGACTGGCCATGGCCGCTCCCGCCCCCTGGACGAACCGCCCGCCCACAAGCTGCCACGGTTCCCGCGCCAGCCCGCAGAGCAGGCTCGCCGCGCCGAACAGCGCCACCCCGGTCAGGAAGACGCGTCTGCGGCCCCACAGGTCGGCCATGCGGCCGAAGAGCAACAACAGCCCGCCGAAGGCGAGGAAATAGGCGTTGACGACCCAGGCCAGACCGGCGGCGGTGAAGCCGAGGTCGTCGCGGATGCTGGGGAGCGCCACGCTCACCACGTTGTCGTCCAGGACGAGCATGAACTGCACCAGGCACAGCACCACCAGGGCCGGTCCACGGCGGCCGGTGGCGGTGGCCGCCGCCGAAACCGGCGACCCGTTCATAACGCGGCGGCGCCCATGGCGCGAATGAGGGATCGGCATACGGCGACGCTATGCACCGGCCGTTCTGGCCGCGATGCGCTACGAGGCCACGTCATATCGCCTTGGAGACACGGGAACACAGGGACATGGGGACTTGAGGACATACGCTGGGCGGCATGACCGAGGCCATCGTGGGATCTGTATGACCGAGGCCATCGTGGGCCCCGTCCCGCCCGGGGTCGGCGCCATCGTCGTCGGACACTTTTCGCTGGCGTCCGGGCAGTGGTTCGCCCGGCATTCCCACCCGCAACACCAGTTGGCCTGGACGCGGCGCGGTGTACTCGGCGTCGCCGTCGACGACGCCTACTGGGTTCTGCCCCCCACACGGGCGCTGTGGCTGCCCGCGGGGATCGTTCACCGGACCGGCGCGACCCGCGACGCGGTGCTGTGCAGCCTCTACTTCGAACCCGACCGGTGCCCTCTGGACTGGTCCGGCCCCACACCGGTCGGCGTCGACGGGCTGCTGGCCCACCTGATCGCCCACCTCGGCCGGACCGACCTCCCCGACGACGCTCGGCTCCGGGCCGAGGGGGTCGTACTGGATCTGCTGCGCCCGTTGCCGAGCACGCCCATCCATGTGCCGACCCCGGCCGACGACCGTGTGCGCGCCGTCACCGACGCGCTGCTCGCCGACCCCGCGGACCCCCGCGGCCTGGAGGCGCACGCACGGGCCGTGGGAGTGAGCCGACGCACCCTCACCCGGCTGTTCATACGCGACACCGGCATGACCTTCGACCGCTGGCGCACCCATGCGCGACTGCGCGCGGCTCTGTCCCTCCTCGCGGAGGGCCGGCCCGTCTCCCGGGTCGCGCACACCGTGGGCTACGCCACGCCGAGCGCGTTCCTCGCGGCGTTCCGGCGAACCGTCGGCACCTCCCCGGGGCGCTACCTGAACGGCGACACCTCGCTGATGTCGGACCCGGATCGAGCTCAGCTGTAGTAGGCGATCTTCTCGTCGAGGACCTCCATGGCCCGGTGCAGCGCCGCCACCCGCTGTTCCAGGGCTCCACGGCGCTCGCGGAGGAAGGCGACCCGTTCCTGCGGAGAGTGCTCGGCGCGCAGGATGGCGACGAACCCCTTCAGGTCCGCGATGCCGAGGCCGGCCTCGCGGAAGCAGGTGACCAGGCCGACCCAGAAGACGTCGTTCTCGGTGTACTCCCTGCGCCCGCCGGCGGAGCGCCGGATCGGGCCGATGAGCCCCTCGCGTTCGTAGTAGCGCAGCGTGTCGATGGAGACGCCGGTGCGGCCGGCGGCCGCTGCCGGGGTGAGGGTGGTCATGGAGCTCCCTTTTTGACCGCTGGTGACCGCTTGTGACCGTCGCTAGCGCGCTTCGGCGAAGCGGGCCAAGTGCTCGTCGCTGAGCCGCACATGGCGTGCGGCCAGTGCCTCCTCGATCTGTTCCACCCGGCTCACGCCGACGATGGGATCGATCCCCTGCCGCATCAGCCATGCGAGGACGACCTGGTTCCGCGTGGCCGGGAGTCCGTCGGCGACGTCGTCCAGGACCGCGAGCACCCGGGTGGTCCCGGGGTGATCATAGGTTGGTGGCAGCGGCTTGTCCGCGCGTACGTAGGAACCCCACATCAGCGAGGTGTACGCCCACACGGCGAGCCCCTCCGACCGCGCGAGGTCCAGGTCATCGGCGGTGAGCATGCGGTGGCCGGCCTCCGCGACGGGCGTGAGCGGGCGCGGCTGGATGAGCGAGTGGCGCAGTTGCAGGGCCGTCCACGGTTCGACGCGCCGCTCCCGCGCGAGCGACCGGGCGCGCTCGACGCGCCAGGCGGCATGGTTGGCCGCCCCGACCCGTAGGGCCACTCCCTTCGCGACCAGCTCACCGAAGGCGCCGACCGTCTCCTCCAGCGGCACGGTGCGGTCCTCGGCGTGGGCCCAGAGCAGATCGACGTGATCGACTCCCAGCCGCTCCAGGCTCTCCTCCACACCGGCGTGGATGGCGCGGGCGGAGAGTCCTTCGGCGCTTTGCGGCCAGGAGTGCGGGACGAGCGGGTTCTGCCGGACCTTCGTCGCGATCCGCACCGCGCCGCGCGCGCCGGGGCGGGCCCGGAGCCACGCGCCGATGACGCGCTCGCTGGCACCGCCGACCCCACTGGGGTCGGCCCAGAAGGAGTAGCAGTTCGCGGTGTCGAGCCAGACACCGCCGCCGGCGACGAAGGAGTCGAGGATAGGCCCGGTCGGGGTCGACGCGGGTACCGAAGTCCATCGTCCCGAGGACGATTTGGGGATCCGTGGGGTACATGCCGCCCATGCTCGGATCTGGAGCGCGCTCCAGGTCAAGAGCGGTCGCGGCGGCCGGTGTCGGGGCCCGAACCGCTCGAGGGCCGCCTGGCTGGTGCTGTCCGCCGCGGCGATCCGGCCGTCCAGTGTGGTCGCGTACTTGTAGCCGACGTACGGCCGCCCGTCGACCGTGTGCCACTCGTCCGTGCCGACCAGCTCGCTGATGTGCATGGGCCCCTCCAGGCGGATCTTGGTTCCGGGGCAGCCCAGTTACGCGCGGCAGCGACTGCCTGGGAGTGAACCGCCGCACACGACAACGGCCCTGCCCATACCCTGGCAGTGACAAGCTGGACAGAGAGGGGCAAGGCCATGTCATCTGACGCTACCCCGGACCCGCTTGACCATCCGCTGGTCTTCGGTCAGCGGATGCAAGTCCTCCGTACCCGCCGGGGCATGAGCCGTACCGTCCTCGCCGGTCTCCTCGGCAAGTCACCGAGTTGGGTGAAGCAGGTCGAGAACGGCACCCTCCACACCCCCGCACTCCCCATGATCCTGCGCATCGCCGAGGTGCTGCGCGTCCGCGACCTCTCCGAGCTCACCGGCGACCAGACCATGCCCGTCGACCTCTTCATCGGCCCCGGTCACGCCAAGCTGCCCGCGGTGCGAGCCGCGATCGAAGCGTTCCCCTTCACCGCCGACCGCGAAGCGCCCTCGCCCGCGCACCTGAGCGCACGTCTCCAAAGCGCCTGGTCCGCCCGCCACTCCGCACCCAACCACCGCGAGGTGATCGGCGGACTCCTGCCGGTCCTCATCCGGGATGCGCAACTCGCCGTACGCCAGGCCGACCGCGCCCCCGAACGGCGGGCGGCTCAAGCGGTCCTCGCCGAGGTCTACAGCCTCAGTCAGTTCTTCATCGCCTACCAGCCCGACTCCGCGCTTCTTTGGCGCGTTGCCGAACGCGGCATGGTAGCGGCCCAGGAGAGCGAGGACCCGCACGCCATAGGCATGGCAGCATGGCTCACCGCCCAGGCCCACCGGGACAGCGGCCCCGCCCACTACGACGCGGCCGACGCGGTCACCAAGGAGACGCTGCGTTACCTCACCCCACTCCTGCCGGACGCGCCGGACAACGTACGCGCGATCGCCGGCGCCCTGCGGTTCGAGGCCGGATACACCGCGGCCCGCCGCGGTGACACCGGCGCCGCCTGGGGCTACTGGGACACCGCCCGCGAGATGGCCGAGCGGCTGCCTGCCGACTACTACCACCCCATGACGTCGTTCTCCCGAGGCATCATGGGCGCGCACGCGGTCACGGTCGCGGTCGAGCTGCACGCGGGCGGGGAGTCCGTACGGCAGGCCGCGAAGGCGGACGCCAAGACGATCCCGTCACGGCCGAGGCGAGCCCGGCACCGGATCGAGGAGGCGCGCGGCTACCACCTGGATGGGCAGCCGGAGACCGCCCTGGCGACGCTGGACAAGGCGTACGAGGCCGCGCCGGAGACGATCCGCTACAACGGCTACGCACGCCGGATCATCTTGGAGGAGACCGAGTCGAAGTCTCCGGTGCATCGCCGCCGCGCTGCCGAACTGGCGGTGAAGATCGGGGTATTGGCTGCCTGAACCGGCGTTCGAGGGGCAGAATCTCTGCCCCTCCTCCGTCCTCGGCGCTCTTACGGTCGGTCAGCACCTGATCACCGATGACGCCGAGGGGCCCCGTGCAAACCAGCAGCCGTACAGCAGAGCCGTGGACGCCACCGCAAGGCGCCGACATAGAGATGGTCCGGGTCGGCTCCCATTGGGATGCCGTGCGCGCTCCCGTGGCGATCGGTGAGCGGGCCCTGGAGTTACTCGGCGGGACGACCGGCGCCGTCATCGCCGACTACGCGCAGATGTACTGGCTGATCGTGGCGGGGAGCGCGCAGTACTGGCGTCGCATCCCGCAGGTGCAGACACTCGGTGCGGCCCCGACTTCCTATATCGGCGTTCCCCCCATCGGCCACACCGCCGGGCCGGTACTGCACTGGCGCGTCCCGCCCGGGCCCGACCGCTACCTCACGGACAGCCCCCTGTTACGTGGGGCCCTGGCCCAGGCGGTCGCCGCCGAGCTTGGCCCTGACCGGGAGGTCGGCCGGTGACCACCACCTACGACCGGGGCCCCGCGCCGCTCGTTCTGGGCGCGTACCTACGAGCGCTTCGGCAGGCCAAGGGCCTCAAGCTCTGTGACGCGGCCGAGTTCATCCGCAGCTCGGCGGCCAAGCTGAGCGGGATGGAGACCGGCCAGGTGGCACAGCCATGGCAGGACGTGTGCGCACTGGCCAGGTTCTACGGGGTGACCGACTGGTCCACCATCGTCGGCGCACTGCGGTTGGCAGGCCAGCAGCCGAGAGATCCCAAGCGCAGGACGGGCACGATCCACGACAACACCGAAGGCTGGACGGACCGGATGCCTGCCTGCGAGCAACACGCATCCGCGATCTGCGTCTACGCCTCGGCCACCATCCCGCGCATCGTGCAGACCACCGAATACCCCGTGGCCCAACTGCCCCTGCTGCCATCGTCCACCCAGCCGCAGGACGCCACCGTCATCCTCGACGGGGCGACGCTCCTGCGCACCTTCGGAAACCCACAGGCTATGGCGGCCCAGATGGCCCACCTGCAGCGCCTGGGAACCTCCCCATTCGGCCCCCGAATCTTGGTGGTGCCCTTCCAAGCCGGGGTCATCCCGCCGCCGGGCAACTTGCACCGCTTCCAACTCCACGGGCACGAGGTCTTAGCCGAGGAGACCTGGAGCGCGCTCTACACCACCGGACCGGACAGCCAACCGGCACGCGACCGTCTGGCCGCCGGGCTCGCCGCCGCCGAGGATCCCGAGGCGAGCGCCGTGCTGCTGGATATAGCGCGCCGACGCTTTGAGCAGCTGGCCAAAGACCCGGAGTCGGATCCGCTCCTGGAAGAGCTGACGGCGTGACCGCGAGTCTGCTGGGCCCGGCCGCCGCGAACGAGTGGCGCGCAGCCCTGGAGCACGCCGCGGGCTGCCCGGCCTGCCGGACACCCGGCGCCGGGTGCGAGATCGGGGAGCGGCTGCTCGGCGCTTACGAGCGGGCTGCGCGGCAGGCCCGGTCAGAGGAGGGCGAATGAGGCACCGACGCCAGGCCCCCGCCGAACGGGCAGTGCTGATCGTCTTCCGCGCCGCCTGCCCGGGCCCGCCGCTCAGCGCGAACGTCGTGCTGCGGGCGCTCGCTGTCCACCCCTTCCTCGCACGCACCCCAACCCCATAGACCGGGCGGGCCGTCGGTGGCCCGGGGGCCCCGCCCCGGGCTGGACTTCGCGGCTGGCGGCCCACCCCCAAGCCCCCTGCCGGTCGATATGCCGAGACGCGGACACCGAGAAGGCAGGGGCAGTGGGGCCCGGCAGCCCGGACCACCGGACCGGTCCCCACTCCAGCAAGACCAGACCAAGCATCCGCCATAGGAGGCAATATGACCGTCACCGCAGAATGGCCGCTCGGCACCACCACCGACCCCAAGGCACTCCTCAGCGCCGCTCTCCTCGACCTGCTGGCGACACGCATCGTGAAGGACCACGACGTCGCGCCGCCACTCGCCGAGCGGATCGCCGCCCAGACCGCGGCCTTTCTCGCTGCCTGCGCCAACAACACCGGCCGACCGTTAACGCCCAGCAAGGCCATCGACATCGGCTGGCACACCTTCCTCCTCCACACCCGCGACTACGCCGACTTCTGCCAGCGCGTTGCGGGACACTTCATCCACCACGTCCCCACGGATCCAGCGGAAGGCGAGCACGGCACAGCGGCGGCGGCGCGGCAGCGCACCCTCGACGCCATCGCGGCCGCCGGGTACGCGGTGGACGTCGACCTCTGGCCCGAAGCGGCCGACTGCAGCCAGTGCCACGCAGGCTGCTCCGACAGCCCCAACAGCGGCAAGAGTTGACGTAAGCACCCTGCCGACCGCCCGGTACCGCCGCCGGGCGGTCGGCCCACAGGAACGGAGGGCGCATGACGGAGACCGCCTGGGACACCTACGCCCAGCAGAAGCCCCAGCGGCGGCCCGTGAACGCCGCTGGGGAGCTGACGTGGTTCAACTGGACGCAGTACCCCGATCACGGCCCCGGTGCCGAGATCCTCGGTACAGGCCACGGCTCGTCGGTGCTGGAGCTCGGTTGCGGGAAGGGCGGCAACCTCGCGCACATCGCAACACTCGGCGCGCGCGCCGTAGGCGTGGACCTCTCCCCGGCCCAGCTCAGGGCCGCCGACGCCCGATGGGCTGACACCGTCGAGTTGGAGCTGCACCAGGCGGACGCCCTCGACTTCCTGACCCGCTGCACGGACACCTTCGACGCGGTGTTCTCCGTCTTCGGCGCTGTGTGGTTCACCGACCCTGCCCGACTACTGCCGGCAATCCATGAGCGCCTGCGTCCGGGCGGCGTGCTCGCCTTCTCCCAGCGCCCACCTGTCGGGGGCTGCTACGGCTGCCAGGCGTCGTACATCACGAGGTCTGAGGAGGAGGACCCGCTGGTGGTGAAGCGGTGGGACTACGAACCACCGCGCTGGACGCAGATCCTGCGCGAGTACGGGTTCACCGAAGCAACGGCACGAGTGCTGCCCGCGCCGCCGGGCCCCCGCAAGATCGGCACCCTGCTGGTCCGCACCACGGCCTGAGCGGGGTTACACGCCTGCACGCCGTGATCCTTTAAACGAGAAGCCTTGCGACTCTGCAACCTGTTGCGCAGGAGGTCTCCCGGCAGGATTCGAATCTGCGACAGCCGCTTTAGGAGTTCGATCCAGGCCCCCTGTGGCTGCTGTCATCGACTGGTGCGACGGCCGTTGAGAGTCACTGGTGGACCTCCTCGTCAGGCGTTGTTGATGTCAGTCGTGGATGTCAGATCCGCGGTTGCGGTGCTTCCATACCCGTACAGCAGGATTCCGGCAGGGGTGACTATGGAACGGCACTTGTTGGTGCGGCTGCTGGGCCGTGACGACGAGGCATCCGTGGCTGCCCTGGCTGCCGTCTTCAGCGGCGCTACCTACGTTGTGTGGGACGGGACTTCTCCGGCCCAGTGGCATGCCCAGACCTATGCACGCCCACTTCCGCACACACAGTGGAAGGGCATCGAGACGCTTGGGCTGTAGCGAGCGGCGCGGCTCCTCCGCCGACATGACCAGCCGGTCCGCCTTGGACAGGTCACAGTTGCTGATGGGACATGGACCTTCATGCTCTTCTTCACCGAAGACGGCGGCACACTGGTGGCCTACGCGGGCGTACGGAGGCCGAGCGAGCAAGCACCGCTTTAGGAGAGAGGCTGGGCCGTACGGCAAGTGACCTGCGGCTTCACTGGTCGAGCTAGCGGGCACGGATGCACCCGCTAGCCACCCTTGTTGACAGCTGCTGACCCCTGCTTCTGGCACGGCTGTGGCACGGCGGCCCCTTCGTCCCGACGCAAATCGGGCGGCTGCTGTACGTGGGGTTACTGCTGGCCTGAACTGGGCGAATAGACCGGGAAAGCCCTGGTGGTCCGGCGTCGCCCGGTGCGGCTGTCACGCAGCTAGGCGCGCAAGCGCGACCGTTATGGCCTCAGCCGATCAAGGCTCGCTCCTACGGGGCCTCCGTAGTTTCCGCGGACAGCTGGGCTGACTGAAGTTGGCCCACCGCAGTCGCTCGTTCAGGGTTATCAACTCTGCCGCAGTTGAAAAATGACCGACTGCGGCATGGACTATGAAAGATTCTGATCACCTCAGTTGACGCTCTGACGGAGTGCCCGATAGTGTCCTGGACGTGACGGTGCGTCAGGGTAGACGCCCGTGAAGGGGAGGGATCTTGAGCATCACCACGTCCTTGAAGCCGGTGACCACTGGCCTGCCGGTCGATCTCCGGGAGATCCGCAAGGGGGTCATGGCGAACGGCGTCATCGACTGCGAGAACCTGCTGGCGATCGTCAACGACCCTCAGGAGGTTGAGGACGCCGCCAAGCGTGCCCAGAAGGCCGGACAGTCGATCAGCGACTACGCCCGCACGCGCGCCGAGATCCAGCGGCTCCTCGGCACTGCGAGCAGCAAGAAGGCCAAGAACGTCGGCGAGTACGCCGACTACATTGCGGCCGGTCTGCGAGGGGACTTCGACAACGCTTGGTCGCTGCCGCAGATCACCCTGTGGTCGCCGCGCCCGTTGGTCATCTCTGAGGATGGCTCCTCGGCCCTGCCGATCAAGGATGGCCTCTACGCTCTCGACAGCGAAACTCAAGTCACCGCCTGGCACCGGGTCAAGAGGAATCCGGCAGCGTACGACCTGGAGGCGGACTTCGACTTCGGCGCGATCCCGCTGTCGTTCGAGATCTTCCACGGCATCAGCGTTATGGCCGCCCGCCAGATCTTCCACGACCGCAATCTGAAGGGCGTTCCGGTCGATAAGTCCTTGGCCATGTCCATGGATGGCCGCGACTTCGGCACCACCGTGACGCGCAAGCTGATGGAGTCGCTGAAGGTGCCGCTCGACGAGACCACGGTTCCGCTGTCCAGCCTGATTCTCACCGGCAAGCGCCAGGTGTCGGACAAGGCCGCGGAGTGGATGACGATGTCGGTCCTGCGGACCCTCGTCGCCACGGCCATGCTCGGCAAGGCCGGTATCCACGCCGCGTCGACCGGCATCGAGCACGAGGACATCCCCGCCAACAAGAGCGGCGACCGTCCGGACAAGGTCGTCGTCCAGCGCGAGGTCATGGAGACGGTGGGCGCGTTTTTCCAGGAGAACGCCGCGCTCTTCCATGCCAAGACTGCCATCACCGCCCCTGCCGTCGTGGCTGGCCTCGGCGCGACCATGAACCGCACCATGTCCTGGAGCGCGGACCCCTTGCCCGAGGGCTTCACTCTGGAGCGCCTGTTGGAGGGTATCCAGTGGGAGCGCGAGGCGAAGTACTGGAGCGGTATCGCGGCCAAGCTGACCGACCGGGGTGCCGTCTCTTGGGCTGGCGGCGCCCGTGACTCCGGCCACAAGGTCTACGACGCGCTGAACCACCCGGAGAGCGACACGGGTAAGCAGATCCGCGGACGGTTCTAGCTTCGCTCTCGCGAGAGGCTTGAGTTCTGTCGGTAGTGGGAATCAGCCCCTGACCAGCAAATGTGGTCTGGGGCTGATTTCGTTTCGGTTTACGGCTGATTGCCGTGGATCAACGCTGCGACCTGCGAGTTAGCTGTCGATGTTTGTCAGAGCGTTGGTCACCGCTGAGCGCTCTCAGACGGCCCCGAGACGGCCTGGTGGGCCTCTGCCACAAGCTCGCTGTTAGCTGGACCCGGTGCATGCGTGTAGTCGGTTAGAAGATGTCTGCCCAACCATATTCCTCAAGAATATCGACCAATTCCTTCGAGAGTGGGTGTGCGGCCAGCTTCGGCCATTTCGACATCAATTTGCCGACTACAGATGCGAGATCCGCGTCATTCTCCTTGATGCCCAAGAAGTACTGGTAAAGGATTAAAGCGCGGAAAGCCGTGTCGGAATTGAAGTTACGACAGGCTGTAGACAGTGCCACACTCAATGTATGACATAGGTTCGGCGCATCCCAGAGGATGACTGCGAAGCTCTGACCGCAACCCCCGCGTTCCCAGACGGAGTATCCTTCATTGCTGGCTTCCTCAAGGCCTTGAATCATGTGAAGCAGCTCGTCTGGCGTCCAGTCGAAAGTTTCTACTACTTGATTCCGAATCCGCTGAGGAATCCAATTTTTTTGCTCCAGGCCATATCTGGATGCGGTGCGCAGTGCGAGAGAGCGGTGATTGCTGCCATCAGAGCCCATCCGGAAAGTTTAGTGATGGTGTGACGCATTAGGAGCAGGGCGCGCACGTCACCCCTACCAAGTGCGAAACAGTCGGTAATGGCCGACACTTGCGCCACTACGTCTTGAGCCACGAGGTCCAGTAGGGAGTGCCCGCCGAACCTGCGGCCGTAGTCATTCACCGCGGCGGTGAAATGATCCCATGTTTCAGCCTTGAGGACCTGTGTACTAGGGAAGGGGACGAAGTGCCCTCTGAACCGGTCATTGTCTATGGGTTGACCCTTGCCGATGTTCTTATGCTCGTGTAGTGCGTCCATCTCCTCGTGGACGTAAGCGCTCAGGTTCATCCAGTGAAGTTGCTGAGAGTCCGGGTCGAATACTACCCCGAACATCGGAATGGATGACTCAAGCCATGTATTCAAGTCGACAGACTTGGCGGGGATACCCCATATTCCGTTATGGAGGAAGCTCCTGCCGCTTTTCACTTGAATCGCGATTGTGTGCCCGGTGATTTCGCGGTCCTCTGTCAGGTCAACGAGTAGATCTTTTCCGAAGTCATTTGCGGTATCTACCTCCTGCACCACGCATTCGCGAGCTTCTAGAAAATCCCGCAGTGCATTAACTCCTGCGCGTTCGGTGGCTTTCGTATTGCGAAGTCTCTTGCGCGGGGGCATTGCCCATCCTGAGTGGTCGGAAAGTACTTTGGACACGAGAATGCCAGTTAGCTCTGGGTGAATGTGAGCGGTTCGGGCGGGACGGCGTGAGGCCGGCGTACTTTGGCCGGGAGCTGCTTTGGCGCGAGTGATCATGGTCCCTTACGCCGGCCCGCGGATCGGGCAGGCTTGTGTACCTGCCCGGTAGTGCCCGATGTGGGGCCATGATCTTCGAGGCTCGCGCCAAAGTGGCTGGCTAAAGTCGTGGAGCCGACCGCCCCAGCCACGATGCGTTCTGACCTCATCTCTGTGTGCCTGCCTCTTGGGCGGCCGCCCGCGCCCGCCCGGGGGAGCGGAGCGACGAGGGGTGCTTGAACCAGTAGAGAGGTTGTAACTCAGCCCGGCTGTCCTTCGCTCTAAAACTGACCTGGGCCACGGTAGAGCTGCTGACCGACGCCGCCCGCCACCGGCCCCCGGCCGGTGGCGGGCGAGGCGCTTTCCCGCTACCTCTGCGGTGCCAGGCGCACCCGTACCGCTGTGGTGCCCAGGCGGGGGATGTCCACGAGGATGTCGTTGCCGTCGAGGGTGGTGGGGCCGTCGGGGTCGCCGAGGTAGGTGGCGCGTTCCGCGGCTGTGATGGGGAAGCCGCAGTGGAGGCGGACCGTGCGCGGCTCCGGGGCGAAGGACTGGAGCCTTACCAGCAGGTCGACGCCGTCCTCACCCGGGACCGGGGCGGCGTCGCGGACCGCGATGCGGGCGTCGTCCACGGAGAGCAGCGCGAGTTCGGCCGGCCGGTCCGGGGCGGGGGCGCCGTGCGCCGGGACGCCGATCAGCGGGTGGTCGACCTCGTAGGCGGTGCGCAGTGCCAGGGCTTCGGCGTCGATGGTCTCGCCGCTCCGGCGGACGCCCACCGCGTAGCGGAAGGTGGTGTGGAAGGCCTGCTGGGACGGGAAGTTGGTGTCCCACAGGTTGTTGTGCACCCAGGAGTAGACCGTGCCGGGCTGTCGCGGTGACGTCGAGTCGGGGAAGGGCGCGTAGGGCAGGGCGATGGTCTCCGGTTCGACCAGCGGCGCGTCCCTGGTGATCCAGGCGACGGGGCCGCCGTCGTCGGTCAGGGAGACGAACGACCTGACGGCACGCATGTGCTGGGGCGCGCCGGGTACGTGCGCGAGGCCGGTGCCGGTCAGGGCGCCGGTGATCTCGTACTGGACCGTGGGCCGCGACAGCGCGAACGGGAACGCGAGGTACGCGCTCTCCTTCGTCATGGTGGCGGGTTTGTCGAAGCGGTTGTCGATCACCAGGTGGGCGTCGTCGCGGCCGAGGCCGACCGTGGTGCGGGCCCGGCGGACGCCGTCCGCCGCGTACTCGTAGGTGAGGCGCTGGCCGAGGGCGTCGTCGACGCGTTCGAGGAGCACGGCGGGGCGGGCCAGGGTCCGGGAGCCGAGGAGTTCCAGCTCCTCGCTCACGGTGGTCTTGTTGGCCTGGTGGTTGTAGCCGCCCGCGGTGGTGTACGTGTCGTAGACGTAGCCGTTGAAGCCGACGACGGCGTCCTGGTCGACGAGTTCGCGGCCGGTGGCCTTCTCGACGAGGCTCGCCACACAGGCCCTGGTCAGGTCGATACGGACGCGCAGGTGGTCGTTCTCCAGGATCAGGTCGTCGGCGGTGGGCAGGGGTACGGCGCGGGCTTCGCGGTCCCCGTCCGCCTCGCCGTTCTCGTCCCCGTCGAGGCGGAGCGGAGCGGGGGAGGCCACCACCTTGCCGCCGTCCTCGCCGGTCACCGTCACGTCCAGCCGTACGAGGCCGAACGGCGGCACGTCGGGCACCTGGATGTGCAGCCACCGCCCGGCGTCCCGGTGGACCGGGTTGGTCTGCGCCTCCTGGACCAGCGGCAGTTCCGCGCCGGTGCGGCCGTCGGTCACCGACACCGCCCTCGTGAGGGGGACACGGCTCTCGCGCAGGAACACCGTCACGACCGAGGTGCGCGCGGCCGCCGTCGTGTTGACGGCCCAGTACGTCACATCGGCGTCGGCCGCGGTGGGCAGTACGGCGCCCAGCGCGGCCGAGGCGTGGTCGAGGAAGGTGTCGGCGTCGTTGTCGCCGTGCAGCGCGTACCCGTACTTCCAGTGCCACTGCTGCTCGCCCGACTCGCCGCCCGCGTCACCGTGGGTCCACGGGTCGGCGGCGCCCCAGGTGTGCTCGTTGAACAGGGACACCGACCGGTACACCTGGTCCGCGCCGCCGCGGGCGGCGGTGGCCAGGTCGGCGGTGGGCCCCGCGGGGGAGGCCAGGGCGGCGATGCCGTACAGCGTGGCGGCGTCGGTGACGGTGGACTGGGCGCGGCGCACCATGGCCTGGGGCCGGGCGCCCGAGCCGACGCCCTCGACCCACCAGTCGCCCCAGTCGCCCTCGAAGGCGGGGATGGCGTCGCCGAGGCGGGCCTCGGCGTCGGTGAAGAAGTCGGTGTTGGTGGACAGCCGCAGCCTGGGGCTGTCCCAGGTCTCGTTCCAGCGGCGTACGGTCTCGGCGAGGATCAGCCGCGGCGGCGCGTTGTCCCCGAAGTGGCCCTGCACCCTCAGGTGCAGCACGTCCCACGGGTAGGGCTCGCGCTCGCCCGGCGCGGGGGCCGGTGAGCCGAGGAGCTCGGGCGGGAACGGGTAGGGGTTGGTCGCGAGCGACGTCAGATAGGCGGGCAGCAGGTCGTCCACCATGGCGTAGGAGGTGTCGAAGCCCAGCACGGGCCCCTCCATGTAGGCCAGGCCGTGGGGGCTGTCGGTCATCCACACCAGCACCTCCTTGCCCGACGGGGCGCGCCACCGGAACAGGCGCGGCAGCCGTGCCCCGCCGTTGGTGGTGGGCACCGAGCGCCCGGCCCAGTTGTGCGCCACCGACAGGTAGCGCACGCCCAGGGGGGACAGCGCGTCCGGCAGCCCGGCGACGGAGCCGGGCACGTCGGTCTGCATGGCCGAGCGGAAGTCGATCCCGTAGGTGTCCCGCACCCGGCGGGCCGGCCGCAGCAGTTCGTGGAGTTCGTCGGTGGAGCAGGTGTCGCTGTGGAGGTTGTACGGCATGGCCGTCAGCTCGATCTGACCGGCGCGGACCCGCTCGATGAACTCCGCGACCCGCTCCGGCGGCCGGACGGCGGCCCACTGCTCGAACGACCACAGCGACTCCACGGCCCACCGGAACCTGGCGTCGTCGGGCCAGCCGTCGGTGGTACGCGTCAGGTCGAGGCAGGAGTCGAGGAAGGCGACGTGTTCGCCGAGGACGGTGCCCTGCGGATCGGTGTAGCCGATGTCCAGGTGCGAGTGGTGGACCAGGTGGATCGTCCAGTCCCGCGGCGGTTCCAGCGCGAAGGCGAGCACCGCCGAGGCGTCGCCGTTGCGGGCCTCGATGCGCACGTCGCGGCGGTCGCGCTCCAGGGGGAGCATGAGGCGTGGTCCGCCGGGCGCGGGCAGCACCTCCACGGGCACCCGGCCACGGCCGGCGATCTCCGCCTCGAAGGTCCACTCGTCATGGCCAGGCGCGTCGCCGGAGATGAGGATGCGCACCCCGCGCCGGGCACCGGCGTCGTCGCGGCGTACGAGGTGTTCCGGCAGGGCCCGCAGTTCCGTGGTGCCGGCCCGCGCGGTGGCGGCGACGGCGAGGCCGATCATGCTCGTCCGGGCCTTGTCGGTGGACCAGCGGCGGTCGCGTACGAGGGCGCGCGTCGTCATGTGTGTCTTCTCTCCCAGGGTGGTTCAGTGGTTCGTATCAGGCCGTGGGCCGCGGGTTCAGGCCGTGGGCCGCGGGTTCGGGCCGTGGGCTGCGGGTTCGGGCCGTGAGCCGCGAGTTCAGGCCGTGAGCCGCAGGCTGTTGACGAAGAAGCGCTGGAACACGAAGAAGAGGACCACGGTCGGCACCGAGGCGACGAGCGCGCCGGCGAGCACGACGGGCGGCCCCACCGTGGCGTAGTTGCCGTTGAGGTCGGCGAGGGTGGCCGTCACCGGCCGCACGTTCGGGCTGAGCGACAGGGTGATGCCGAACAGCAGGTCGTTCCAGATCCAGGTGAACTGGAAGATGAACGCGGCCAGCAGCGCGTTCCTGGCCAGCGGCAGGTGGATCCGCAGGAACATCGACAGCCAGTTCACGCCGTCGAGCTGGGCCGCCTCGGAGATCTCCCGTGGCACGGTGAGCATGAAGTTGCGGTTGACGAAGAACGCGAAGGGGATCGTCAGCGCCACGTAGATCAGCAGCATGCCGTACTGGGTGTCGTAGAGGTCGGTGGTGGCGTACCCGCTGAACAGCGGGGACAGGAAGGTCTGGAGGGGCAGCACGGTGCCGATGAAGATGAACCAGAACCAGAGTCCGGGCCGCCGCACCGGCATCACGGTGACGGCGAACGAGGCGAGTGCCGCGATCACCACCGCCACCGCCGCGCCGATCACCGCGTAGAGCAGGGTGTTGAGCAGTCCCCGTCCGACGTCGGCGCTCTCGAACGCGGTGCGGATGTTCGCGAACAGCCCGGCGGAGGCGAACCACCACCGCGGGGATCCGGTGTACTGCTTCGCCGGGGTGAAGGCGTTGACGACGACCAGCCAGGTCGGCACCAGCCACAGCACGGAGACCAGGGTGACCAGGACGCCGCGCGCCGTTCGGCCCGTCATACGGCATCGCCCGACCGCTGCCGCACCTGTTGCCGCAGGTAGAGCCAGGAGGCGGCGATGACGACGACCGTCAGTACGACGGAGACCGCCGCGCCGTAGCCGTACCGGTTGAGGGTGAAGGTCTGCCGGTACATCGTCAGCGCGAGCGTCTCGGAGGCCGTTCCGGGGCCGCCCTGGCTGAGCAGCCACACGATGTCGAAGGTCTTGAGGCTGTTGACGATGGACATGCCCACCACCACGACGGTCATCGGCCGCAGCTGCGGCACGATCACGCGCAGGAACAGCTGGAGACCCCGCGCGCCGTCGAGCCGGGCGGCCTCGATGGTGTCCGTGGGAATGGTCTGGAGCCCGATCAGGAACAGGATCAGCGAGGCCCCGGTCGCCTGCCATGTCGTCGCCACGATCATGACGAGGGTGTTCAACGGCCAGTGCAGCAGCCACTCCTGCTGCCAGCCGCCGAGCCCGACCGCGGCGAGCGTCTGGTTGACCGCCCCGTCGCTCCTCAGCAGGTACGTCCACAGCAGCGCCGTCGCCGAACCGGAGAGCGCGTACGGGATGACCACGGCGGTGCGGGCCACCGCGCCCCAGCGCATCGAGTGGGTCAGCACCGCGAGGAGCAGGCCCAGCAGCACGGGGAGGACCAGCGTGCCCACCACCCAGAGCACGGTGTTCAGCAGCGACCGGCCGAAGTCGGGGTCGGCGAACAGCGCGGTGTAGTTGGACAGGCCGACGAAGCGCGCGGTGATGCCGTTGTCGTCGAAGAGGCTGCGCCATGCGGTGCTCAGGAAGGGCACGACCAGAAGCAGCAGGACCAGCGCCACGGCGGGCGCCAGGAACGCGCCCACCCAGGCGGTGGCGCGGAAGCGGGCGGAGCGCGGATCGGGCACGGGGGGTTCGGGCCGGTGTGGCCCCGTTCGGCTGGCTGCCTCGTCGGCAGTGGTCAGGACGTCCACACCTTCCACTCCTTGTCGGCTCGGTGCTGCATGTTCGTCAGGGTCCGCGTCGCCGTCGCGGGGGTGGGGTCGATCATGAAGGCGCTCAGGTCCTGGACGTTCCCCTCAATCAGTACGGGCGGCGATGCCTCCCAGTAGCGGATGGCCTGCGTCGGCCGCTCCCGCCGCACCTGGGCGGCGACCTGGCGCACGGTGCCCACGTCCGGCACCACGCGCGGGTCGGCGGAGGTGTCCCGGAGGAATCCCGTCCACGCCGTCTGGACCGCCGGGTCGAGCCAGGCGCGGGCCACGGCGCGGGCGGCGTCGCGCTTGTGGGCGTTGGCCGACACCGCCAGCACACCGCTCTCCACGAGCACCGAGCGGTTGCCGCCGGGCGGCGTGGGCAGCAGGAACGCGCCGAGGTCGGCGTCCTTGACCCCGGCGTCGAGGAACGCCCCGGTGTTCCAGGTGCCGTAGAGACACATGGCGGTACGGCCCTGCGCGAACTGGCCCGGCACGTCCGTGACCGAGGCGTCGGGCGAGGAGAACGCGCCCCGCCGGTACAGATCGCTCCACAGCGCCATCGCGCGTCGGCACACATCGTCGGTGTACGAGGCCCTGCCCGCCGTGAGATCGAGGTAGAAGCGGTGGTCGAGCCCGTTGACGAGCTGCTGGAACCAGATCGACGACTCCCAGGTGGTCGCGCCGGCGGAGGAGATCGGCGTGACCCCCTTGGCGTGGGCGGTGTCCACCACGTCGAGGAACTGCTGCCATGTCGTCGGCACGTCCACCCCGAGCCGCTTGAAGACGGTCCGGCTGTGGAAGACCACGTAGTACGACTTGTAGAGCGGAACGCCGTACTGCCTTCCCTCATGGCTGAAGGTCTCGCGCAACGCGGTGTCGTCGCTCCAGCCGCGCCGGGCCGCCTCGTCCCAGGCGTCGGTGACATCGGCGAGGATCCCGGCGCGGGCGATGTCGCGCAGCCGGTACCCGTTCCACCACTTGAGGAGATCCGCCGTGGAGTCGGTCCGCGCCGACATCCGCACGATCTGCTGATAGTTGCTGACGTTGGGAACCGCCCGCGGCGCGAGCCGGAAGCCGGACAGCGGCCGCAACTTCCCGCCCGCCGCCCGGAAACCCGGCGACCAGGTGGGGTTGTCGTTGAACACCGAGACCACATCGGTGGGCGCGGGCCGGCTCATCGAACCTCGTGCGCACGAGGTGAGGGCAAGAGTGGCGATGCCCGCGGAGGAGGCGGCCAGCATTCGGCGCCGACTCATCCCCTGCGGCATATCGATTGGTTTGTCGACCGACCCCATCTGACCCCCTCGTCACGGAATCACCGACCTGGTAAGTTATCGGTAACGTACAGGCGTGCAGGTGGTTTGAAAAGAAGTCGCGTTAACGTATCTCACGGGATTGGTGACATGGGCGAGAGTCCGCAGGTCAAGGTGAAGGCGCCACAGTACGATCCGACACCGTGCTATCCGGTCCTCGCCGACGCGGTCGCCGTCGGCTGGGCCGACGCGGCGGGGACGCTCCCGAAGGGGACCCGGGTCCTCGCCGTGGACGGCCCCGCGGTGCTGGACTGGGCCGCCGTCGCCGCCGGGCTGGGCGCGGCGTTCGGCGACGGCGGCATCCGGGTGGAGTTCGCGGACGTCCGGACGGCGGTGCGCGACTGGGAGACGGTGCGCGGCCTCACGGACTCCGACGAGCTGCGGGACGACCCCGATTTCGCGCGGCTGGCCGACGGCGACCTCTCCGACCTGATGGACCCACGGGCCCTGGCGGCGCTCGCTGACCTGGGCGGATCCGGTACGGGCGGCGTGGACGCGTCCGGCGCGGGGGGCTCCGGCCCGGCCGAGGGCGCCGTGGGCGCATCCGGTCCGGCCGGGGACGGCACGCTGCGCGTCCTGCTCGGGCCCGGCGCCGCGCTCGCGGACGCCGACGTCCTGTGGTGGGCCGACCTGCCGAAGCGGTACGCGGAGGCGGCGGTCAAGCACGGCCGGGGCCGCAACCTCGCGGCGCCCGAGGGCGAGCCGCCGACCCTGCGCCGACTGCTCTACATCGACTGGCCGCTGCTCGACCGCCACCGCGACCACATGGCGGAGCGGATCGACCGATGGATCGACGTTACCGATACCGTCGCCCCGACGTCGATCGGCGGGCACGCGCTGCGCGAGACCTGCCGGTCGCTCGCCGCCCGCCCCTTCCGCACCCGGCCGACCTTCAACTCGACGCCGTGGGGCGGGCACTGGGCACAGGAGACGCTCGGTCACAACCCGGACGCGGAGAACACGGCTCTCGGCTACGAATTGATCGCGCCGGAGAGCGGCGTCCTGCTCGGCGACGACGCCTCCAGGTGTGTGGAGGTGCCGTTCCAGCTCGTCGTCGCGCTCTCCCCGGTGGAGGTGCTCGGCCCGGCCGTGCACGAGATGTTCGGCACGTCGTTCCCGGTCCGCTTCGACTACCTCGACACCGTCCGCGGCGGCAATCTGTCGGTCCACTGCCATCCCAGGCCCGACGACATGCGCGACGTCTTCGGCTGGTCGTACACCCAGCACGAGACCTACTACCTGATGCACGCCGAGGAGCACGGCAAGGTCTTCCTCGGACTGCGCGAGGACGCCGACGTCGAGGAGTTCCACCACAGCGCGCACGCCGCCGACGCGCACGGCACACCGTTCGACATCGAGCGGTATGTGCGGGTGTTCCCCGCCGAGGCCGGGCAGCTCTACCTGGTCCCGGCCGGTACGCCGCACGGCAGCGGCGAGGGCAATGTCGTCCTCGAAGTCAGCGCCACCCCCTATCTGTACTCACTGCGGTTCTACGACTGGCTGCGGCGGGACGCGGCGGACCGGCAGCGTGCCGTGCACGTGGAGCACGCCTTCCGCAACCTCGACCCGGCGCGGTCCGGTGCCGCGGTCGCCCGCGAGCTGATCCAGCGGCCCCGGCCGCTGCGCGCGGGGGACGGCTGGCGGGAGGAGGTGCTGGGCGCGCTGCCGGCGATGTTCTTCCAGGTGCACCGGATCGCCGTCGAACCGGGCCGGGCCGCCGAGCAGCGCACCGACGGCCGCTTCCACGTGCTGACCGTCGTCGACGGGCAGGGCGCGGTCATCACCACCGCCGCCGGGCACCGGCACTCCGTACACTATGCGGAAACTCTCGCAGTCCCGGCGTCCGTCACCGCCTACCACGTGCACAGTCAGGGGCCGGAGCCGGTCCGTCTGGTGAAGGCACAGGTGGTATGAGCGCACATTCGGAGTCCGAACCGGCCCTGACCATGCGGGACGTGGCCGCGCGGCTCGGCGTCAGCCCGATGACGGTCTCCCGCGCGCTGCGCGGTCAGCGCGGCATCGGCGAGGCCACCCGCCAGCGGGTGCTCGCCGAGGTGGCGGCCCTCGGCTACCGCCCCAACAAGCGGGCCCGAGAGCTGCGTTCGGGCGGCCCCAGCGAGCTCATCGGCCTGGTCGTGACCAACCTGGCGAACCCGTTCTACTCCCAACTCGCCGTGGGCCTCGAGCAGATCTGTGTGGGCTACGGCGCACGGGTCATGCTCGGCAGCACCGGGGAGGACCCGGCCACCGAACGGGAGGTGGTGGCCGACCTGGTGGACCGCGGCGTGGACGGCCTGGTCGTCGCCCCCGCCGGGCACGACCACAGCCACCTCGGCGCCGAACGGCTGCGCGATCTCCCGGTGGTGCTCGCGGCCAGCCCGCCGATGGGCATCGACGTGGACTGCGTCCTGGTGGACGACTACGGCGGCACCCGGGACGCGTGCCGCCGCCTCGTGTCCCGCGGCCACCGGCGCATCGGCTTCCTCGGCCTGCCGCCGTCGCTGTGGACGGGCTCCGAGCGCTTCCGGGGCTACGCGGTGGCGCTGGAGGAGGCGGGCATCGCGCTCGACGAGCGGTACATCAGCCGGCACCGGGGCGACAGCGCGCTCGCGGAGGAGGCGGCGCGTGCCATGCTCGCCCTGCCGGACCCGCCGACCGCGCTGCTGACCGCCAACAACCGGAACACGGTGGGCGCGCTGCGTGCCCTGCGGGACCGTGCGCAGGACGAGGAGCCGGTCGCCCTCGCGGGCTTCGACGACATCGAACTCGCCGACATGCTGCACCTGCCGCTCACCGTCGTCTCCTACGACCCGGTCGAACTCGGCCGGGCCGCCGCGACGCTGCTGTTCGAGCGCCAGGCGAGCACCGCCCCGCAGCCGCCGCGCCGCGTGACCATCGCGACCACACTCGTCGACCATCCGGCACCGCGGTAGGCGCCGATGACGGACACCGGAGGCCCTGCTGTGCCGCACCGACGCGCTGACGAGCCCTCCGTCGTGCCCGTCCTCGAAGTGGGCGGTTCCCATGTCACCGCGGCGGCCGTCGACCTCGACCGGGCCCGGATCGTCGACGGCACCAGGCGCCGCCTGCCACTGGCGCCCGGCCTTGGCCCCGAGGACTTCCTCACCGCGCTCGCCGAGACCGCCAACGGCGTGCTTTCCGGGCTTGCTGCGTCCTCTGTGTCCCCTGCGTCCTCGGCGACGGCCCTCGGCGCGCACGGGGTCCGCGGCACCTGGGGCATCGCGGTCCCGGGGCCGTTCGACTACGCGCGCGGCATCGCCCGCTACCACGGCGTCGGCAAGTTCGCCGCGCTGGACGGCCTCGCCGTCGGCGACCTCCTGACCCCCCGTCTGAACCCGCGCCCGGCCCGGCTGCGGTTCCTCAACGACGCCTCCGCCTTCGCGCTCGGCGCCCGGCACACGGCCCACGCGGAGAGCCGCCGCCTCGTCGCGGTCACCCTCGGTACGGGGGTCGGCTCCGCGTTCCTGGACCGCGGGGCGATTGTCGAGAACGACCCGCGCGTGCCGCCCGAGGGCCGCGTCGACCTGCTCACCGTCGACGGCCGTCCGCTGGAGGACACGGTCTCCACCCGGGCGATGACCGCCCACTACACGGACCGCACCGGCCGTCCCGTCGACGGGCTGCGCGAACTGACGGCCCTCGCCGCCGTCGACGACATCACCGCCCGCGACGTCATCACCTCGGCCCTGCGCGCCCTCGGCGCCGCCCTCGCCCCGTGGCTGACCGCCTTCGAGGCCGACACGGTCGTCTTCGGCGGCTCCATCACCGCCGCCTGGCCCCTGATAGGCCCACCCCTCACCGCCGGCCTCACCCACCACGACCCACGGCTCGCCCGCCTCACCCTGTCGGTACACGCCGACGGCGAGGACCAGGCACTGCTGGGCGCGGCGGTGTTCGCGGCGCGGGGGGCGTAGCCGGACCGGCGGGCCAGCGGGAGAGCGGCGCGCAGAGGGGCGGGACCCGGTGTGTGGGTCCCGCCCTTCTTGGTCTTCGTGGTGGGCGGCTTACTTGGGGTCTTTGATGTCGTCGTCGGACTGGAGCCCTTGGGTGGGGGGCGGGTCAATGGCGGCGGTGGGGTTGGTGCAGCCGGGGACGCTGCCTTCGGGGGCGCAGTTGTCCGGCTCGTTGTCGATGACCTTGGTGTTGGTGAGCGTCACCTGACCCGCCTGGTTGTCGATGCCGCCACCGGCGGTGATCGCCGTGTTGCGGGTGACCAGGCTGTCGACCAATGTGGCGGTGGCGGTGCCGGCGGGGGTGGAGAGGTTCGAGAGGCCCGCGCCTCGCACGGCGATGTTGTCCTTGAGGGTGGTCGACTTCAGGTTCAGGGTGGAGGCGTTCACATTGCGGATGCCACCACCGTTGATGGCGCTGTTGCCCCTGACTGATACGGACTCCAGAGTCGCGGTCCCCAGGATGTTCTCCAAACCGCCACCATTGTCGGTGACCGCCCGGTTCTTGAGCAGGGATCCGCGCTTCATCGTCATTGTGCCGTCACCGCTGTTGACGACTCCGCCACCGAAGCTGGCCGCGCGGTTGCGCTCGACGGTGGTGCGGTCGAGGTTGAGCTGTCCACCGTCGTTGGAGACGCCACCACCGGTGGCTGCGGAATTGTCCTTGAAGACGGTGTCGTTCAGATTCAGTGTGCCCTGCTCGTTGAGGGCGCCGCCGCCAGAGTCGCCGCTGAGGCCACCACTGACGGTGAGTGACTTCAGGGTGAGGGTGCCACCGGATACGACGTGGAAGATGCGGAAGTTTTCCGTGGCGTCCGGGTCGCGTCGGATGGTGCTGTTGTTGCCGGAGATGGTCACGTCCCCGGTGATCTCCGGGAGCCCGTCGTCCGGGTTGTCCGGTGTGGCCAGGGTGTAGGTGCAGCGGGGTGCGAGGGTGATGCGGGCGCCGTTGGTGTTGGCCTGGTTGATGGCGTTCACCAGGCCGGGGATGTCGTTGCACCGCACTTGGATGTCGTCGGCGGCGCTGGCCGGTCCGGCCGGCAGGACCGCGAGGGAGAGTCCCGCACCGACCGCGACGGTCATGGCGCCGGACCGCGAAATGAACCTCATCGTTACGCCTTCCTCAGCACTGGAGTGAAGCGGCGCATCACCGGTCCCAGCGGCCTTGCTGGTCGACCGGGATGGCAAGATGACGTTCCATTTCTAACTACAAGTGTTCGCATCCTCACTCGGTGTGCCGCCAAACGGGTCCCGTCCTCAGGCCTCCGTCGAAGAGACCTCCGTCGAAGAGGCCTCCGTCGGGGCGGGCTCGCCGGCGCAGCAGGCGTCGGCGGTGTCGAGTGCCGCGCTCTTGCCCATCTGGTCGGCGTCACCCTTGACGACGTAGACCTCCCAGGGCTCCTTGCCGGGGCCGTGGACCCAGACCTTGTCCTGGAGGGCGTAGCAGCAGGAAGTGTCGTTCTCCTCGAAAGTGGCGAGCCCCGCCTCCTTGAGGCGGTCGGTGGCGGCGGTGACCCGGTCGGTGGAGGTGACCTCGACGCCGAGGTGGTCCAGCCGGGTCTCCTGTCCGGCTTCGCCTTCGATCAGGACGAGCTTGAGCGGCGGCTCGGTGATCGCGAAGTTGGCGTATCCGGGGCGGCGCTTGGCGGGCTCGACGCCGAAGAGCTTGGAGTAGAACGTCACGGAAGCGTCGAGGTCGGGCACGTTCAGGGCAAGCTGCACGCGGGACATGACAGGGTCTCCCATCGGGTTGTATCGATGTTCTTCGATTCAACATTGCGCCTTGGATCGAAAAATGTCAACATAGAAGAATGTCGAAACAAGAGCTTGCGGTGCCCGGCCAGGACGGCGTCGACGGCTGCTGCCCGGGACTGCTGACCGCTCCCCTGGGCGAGGCGCAGTCCGTTGAGCTGGCGAAGGTGTTCAAGGCGCTGGGCGACCCGATCCGGCTGCGACTGCTGTCGATGATCGCCTCCCGCGCCGGGGGTGAGGTGTGCGTGTGTGACCTGACCCCAGCCTTCGATCTGTCGCAGCCGACGATCTCGCATCACCTGAAGCTGCTGCGGCAGGCCGGGCTGATCGACTGCGAGCGCCGTGGGACCTGGGTCTACTACTGGCTGCTGCCGGAGATGACCGACCGGCTCGCCGGGATCCTCACCCGCCCCGCCGGACAGCCTCTGCCCGAGCCTGCCGGGACGGCGGGGGACGCCTGATGGCCGCCCACGTGACGGCGTCCTCGGCCGCTCCCGCCGCCCCGCGCCTGTCGTTCGTGGACCGCTTCCTCGCGGTGTGGATCCTGCTGGCGATGGCGGTCGGCCTCGGCCTGGGACGGCTCGTTCCCGGCCTGGGCGACGCCCTGGCGAAGGTGACCGTCACCGGCGTCTCGCTGCCCATCGCGCTGGGCCTGCTGGTGATGATGTACCCGGTCCTGGCCAAGGTCCGCTATGACCGCCTCGACACGGTCACCCGGGACCGGCGCCTGCTGGTCCCCTCGCTCGTACTGAACTGGATCCTGGGCCCGGCGGTCATGTTCGCCCTCGCCTGGCTGCTCCTGCCGGACCTGCCGGAGTACCGGACGGGCCTGATCATCGTCGGCCTGGCCCGCTGTATCGCCATGGTCATCATCTGGAACGACCTGGCCTGCGGCGACCGCGAAGCCGCCGCCGTCCTCGTCGCCCTGAACTCCGTCTTCCAAGTGATCGCCTTCTCCGCGCTCGGCTGGTTCTACCTCACCGTGCTGCCCGGCTGGCTCGGCCTGGAACAGACCGGTCTCGATATCAGCGTGTGGGAGATCGCCCGCAGCGTGCTGATCTTCCTCGGCATCCCCCTGGTGGCAGGCTTCCTCACCCGGCGCCTCGGCGAGAGGGCCAAGGGCCGTGCCTGGTACGAGACGAAGCTCATCCCGCGCATCGGCCCGTTCGCCCTGTACGGGCTGCTGTTCACGATCGTCGTCCTGTTCGCCCTCCAGGGCGACGCGATCACCTCACAGCCGATGGACGTGGCGCGGATCGCACTGCCGCTGCTGGTCTACTTCGCCGTGATGTGGGCCGGGTCCATGGCACTGGGGAAGGCCGTGGGCCTGGACTATCCGCGCTCCACGACGCTGGCGTTCACCGCCGCGGGCAACAACTTCGAACTCGCCATCGCCGTCGCCATCGCCACCTTCGGCGCCTCCTCCGGGCAGGCGCTGGCCGGGGTCGTCGGCCCGCTCATCGAGGTTCCCGTACTGATCGGCCTCGTCCACGTGGCCTTGGCCGCCCGCCGCTACTTCCCTCAGCCCACCGCCATGACCGCCGAGCACGCGCCCGCCCAGGAAGGTGCCGCCCGTGTCTGACCCCCAGAACCCCCAGAACCCCCAGAACCCCGAGAACCCCGAGAAGCCCGAGAAGCCGTCCGTGCTGTTCGTCTGCGTCCACAACGCGGGCCGCTCCCAGATGGCCGCCGCCTTCCTCACCCACCTCGCCGGCGACCGCGTCGAAGTCCGCTCCGCCGGTTCGGCACCGGCCGAGCACGTCAACCCCGCCGTGGTGGAAGCCATGGCGGAAGTCGGCATCGACATCGACGCGGAGATCCCCAAGGTGCTGACCGCCGAGGCCGTGCAAGCCTCGGACGTGGTCATCACCATGGGCTGCGGCGACGCCTGCCCCTACTTCCCCGGCAAGACCTACCTGGACTGGAAGCTCGACGATCCGGCCGGGCAGGGCGTCGCCGCGGTACGGCCGATCCGTGACGAGATCCGGGCCCGCATTGAGGGCCTCGTCAGCGAACTCACGACTGGAGGCCGCGGGTGACCCTTCACGCCGAGACGATCCGCAATCACCGGCCTGACGGCCGAGCACGCTGATGAGGTTCTGGCGAGGGGCGCGCAGAGGGGCGGGACCCGGTATGTGGGTCCCGCCCCTCTTGGTCTTCGTGGTGGGCGGCTTACTTAGGGTCTTTGATGTCGTCGTCGGGCAGGAGTTCCTGTGTGGTGGGCGGGTCGATGGCGGTGGTGGTGGGGTTGGTGCAGCCGGGGACGCTGCCTTCGGGGGCGCAGTTGTCCGGGGTGTTGTCGATGACCTTGGTGTTGGTGAGGGTGACCTGGCCGTTCGACTGGTTGTCGATGCCGCCGCCGGCGGTGATCGCCGTGTTGCGGGTGACCAGGCTGTCGACCAATGTGGCGGGACTGGCGAGGTTTGAAAGGCCCCCACCTCTCACGGCGATGTTGTCCTTGAGGGTGGTCGACTTCAGATTCAGGGTGGAGCCGTTCAGGTTGCGGATGCCGCCACCACTCATGGCGGTGTTGCCCCTGACCGATACGGACTCCAGGGTCGCGGTCCCCCCGATGTTCTCCAAACCGCCACCGTTGTTGATGGCCGACCGGTTCTTGAGCAGGGACCCGCGCTTCATCGTCATCGTGCCGCCACCGTCGTTGGCGACTCCGCCGCCGAAGCCGGTTGCGGTGTTGCGTTCGACGATGCTGCGGTCCAGGTTGAGCTGCCCACCGTCGTTGGAGACGCCACCACCGGTGGCTGCGGAATTGTCCTTGAAGACGGTGTCGTTCAGGTTCAGTGTGCCCTGCTCGACCAGGGCGCCCCCTCCGGTGGATGCGATGTCGCCGCCGCTGACCGTGAGTGACTTCAGGGTGAGGGTGCCACCGGATACGACGTGGAAGATGCGGAAGTTTTCCGTGGCGTCCGGGTCGCGTCGGATGGTGGAGCCGTTGCCGGAGATGGTCACGTCCCCGGTGATCTCGGGGAGTCCGTCGTCGGGGTTGTCGGGTGTGGTCAGTGTGTAGGTGCAGCGGGGTGCGAGGGTGATGTGGGCGCCGTTGGTGTTGGCCTGGTTGATGGCGTTCACCAGGCCGGGGATGTCGTTGCACCGCACTTGGATGTCGTCGGCGGCGCTGGCCGGTCCGGTCGGCAGGACCGCGAGGGAGAGTCCCGCACCGACCGCGACGGTCATGGCGCCGGACCGCGAAATGAACCTCATCGTTACGCCTTCCTCAGCACTGGAGTGAAGCGGTGCATCACCGGCACCCAGCGGCCATGCTGGTCAGCGGCCATGCTGGTCGACCGGGATGGCAAGATGACGTTCTCTTTCTAACTACACGTGATCGGGCCCTCACCTGGTGTGCCGCCAAACGGGTCCGGTCCTCGCAAGGCCCTCCGCGATGCCGGACGGCTCAGGCTTGCCGGCCCCAGTCCAGGCGGTCGGCCAGGCCGGCGGTGGTGAAGGCGGCTTTCAGTTGGTCACGGCCCTCGGTGAAGTGGGCCCAGCTGTCGTAGTGGACCGGAACGACGCGGCGGGCGCCGAGGATCTGGGTGGCCTCGGCGGCCTGGGCGCTGTCCAGGACGATCAGCGCGCCGTCGAAGAGCATGGGGAAGCGGGGGGCTCCGGCGAAGAGGATGGCGGTGTCCACCGGGGCGAAACGCTGGGCGATCTGCTCGACCGCGTCGAGCGAGGCGTTGTCGCCGCTGACGTAGACCGTGGGCAGCCCCTCCCCGGTGAGGATGAAGCCGACGACTTGGCCGGTGACCGGTTCGACCTCCTCGTGCCTTCCGGGCCCATGGATGGCGGGCACGCCGGTCACCGGCACGGTGCCACCGTCGGGACGCTTCAGCTCGATGGACTCCCAGTCGGCCAGACCCTTGGCCTTCTCCCCGAGGCGTTGTCCGCCATCGGGGGTGGTGAGGGTGAGCGGGACGTCGGCGAGCAGGGCCCGGCCGGAGGTGTCGAGGTTGTCGGGGTGTTCGTCGTGCGAGAGCAGGACGACGTCGATGGGGCCGAGGTCGGCGGGGGTGGCGGTGGCGGGGGCGGTCTTGGTCAAGGTGCGGCCGGGCCGCCCGTAGTCGCCGGGGCCGTCGAACGTCGGGTCGGTCAGGAACCGCAGGCCGCCGTACTCGAAAAGGGCGGTCGGGCCGCCGAGGGTCCGGACCGGGAACTGGTCGGTTGCGTGGAGAGCGGTCACGGGAAACAACACCTCACGGATAGATCCGATTGAACCGTGAGGTGACTGTAGGCACTTCTCACGGATACATGCAAGCCGTACCATGAGAATCATGAAGGAGCCCGTGATGGAAGAACCGGCCCTGCCGCCCGCGACGGGCGAGGAAGAGCACCTCTCCCTTGCCCTCGCCAACAGCGCCATTGCCATGGCCGGCGGGTATACGGTCGATCTCCTGGCGGCTCCCGCGCAGGTCAATCGCTGGCTGACGGAGCGCGGCCTCGCCCCGGTCGACGCCGGCATGATGGAAATGTGTGCGACGCAGGTGCGCTCGCTCCGCGAGCAGATCAGGTCGCTGTTCGCCTCCCGCGCCGCGGGGCTCCCCGCTCTGCCCGCCGCTGTCTCGGCCATCAACGACGCGATGACCCGCGTCCCCACGGCCCCGCTCCTGCGATGGGATGACCGGACCGGCCCCTACCGCACAACCCCCCACCCCACCACCGCGATCGTCGACCACGCCCTGGCGACCGTCGCCGCCGACGCCGCCGACCTCCTCACCGGCCCGGACGCCGAACGTCTCACCGCATGCGGCTCCACCCCCTGTAATCGCTACCTGCTCCGCCACGGCCGTCGTCACTGGTGCTCCACCCGCTGCGGCGACCGCGCCCGCGCCGCCCGCGCCTACGCCCGCCGCACCCAGCCCGGGGTGTGAGTCCCGGCGGCGTCGTTCGCTGTCGGCGCCCCGGGTCCTGACGGATCGTCGCCGGTCAGAGGGGTCTTGTGGAGGTCGCCGGCCAGAGGGACCTTGTGGGGGTCGCTGGCCAGGGGGACCTTGCGGAGGCTGTCCCTCCTGCGAGCCACGCGCGGGTGACCGCCGTGTGGGGACGACTCCGGGGCGCGGGATCCGTAGCGTTCGGGGCAGTCGCGACGATGATTCGGGCCTGCTCGGCGGTCCCGAGTAGCTCAAGTCGACGGCCGAACCGAGGGGGTTGGGCCCTCGCAACTTGCCCTCCGCGTCACTTAGTGACATTCTGTCGTTCAGAGACGCTCGGAGGAGACGAGGTGCCATGGCCACGACGCAGAAGCGCGACGGAGGAGGGATGAGTGAGCGGCGGCGTACGCGACTGCGGCTGGAGATCTCGCGGGAGGCGGCGCGTCTGTTCTGGGAGCAGGGAGTGGCCGCCACGAGCGGCGATCAGATCGCGGAGGCCGTGGGCCTGTCCACGCGCACCATCTGGCGGCACTTCCGCAGTAAGGAGAGCTGTGCCGAGCCGATCGTCATGCAGGGCATCGTCACCCTGATGAGCGTGCTGCGCAGCTGGCCCCGGCAGAGCTCCCTCGAAGACCATCTGGCCACGGAACTGGCCGGCTTACGGGACGATAAAGAGAAGCTCCCCGTCGATCTTGCCGACGACATTCTCGCGATGAAGATGATCCGGCTCGCCGACACCGAACCGGCGCTCCGCACGGCGTGGCTGATGGCCTGCGACCAGAAGGAACGGGAGCTGTGCGCGATCATCGCCGACCGTCTTGAGCGCCCGGCCGGTGATCTGGAGGTGCGGCAGCACGCGGCGGCCGCCGCCGCGGCCGTGCGGGTCCTCGAAGAGCACATCGGCGCCGCCGTCCTCGCCGGCGCGGACGTCACGGAGTTCACCGACGTGGTGGCCGTCTCCCGGCGTTTCGCCCATGCGATCCGCACGGCCACCGGCGGAGTCGTCGGCGACCCCGTCGCCTGACGTTCACCTCGCGGCCGGCCGTTTCCTCGTCCGTCGTCCGGGTGTCCGGGCGGTCGGGCGGTCGGGGGAGCACGAAAGCAACCGGTGTCCCAAGAACACCATCCCCGTAAGCAGGCGCGGACGCAGCCCTACAGACCAACGCCTACCTGATGAGTGATTTCGCATGACTGAACCTCAGCCCCTACGCTCCGCCGACCCGGCGCCCGACCCGCACGGACCGGGCAGGCCCCCGGGGCGCAAGGCGAAGCAGACACCGCTGGAGCAGATGGGCGGCACCACGGGTCTGGTGTACATGATGCTGCCGGTCGTGGCCTTCGTGCTCGCCAACGCCTCCTACGGGCTGACCGCCGCCATCTGCACCGCCTTCGGTGTCTCCCTGGCCATCTCCGTGCTGCGCCTGGTGCGCAAGGAGTCGATCCAGCCCGCGCTCTCCGGCCTGTTCGGCGTCGCCGTCGCCTCGTTCGTCGCCTGGAAGACGGGATCGGCCAAGGGCTTCTTCCTGACGGGCATCTGGAGCAACCTCGCACTCGGCGTGCTCTTCCTGCTCTCGGTCCTCGTACGCCGGCCGCTGGCCGGAATCGTCTGGGGCTCGCTCAACGGCACCGGCACCGACTGGCTCAAGGACAAGCCCTCGCGCCACTACTACGACATTGCCACCCTCACTCTGGTGGGCGTCTTCGCCCTCCGGGTCGCCGTACAGCAGTGGCTCTACGACAAGGACGCCACCGGCTGGCTCGCCTTCGCCAAGATCGCGATGGGCTACCCCCTGCTCGCTCTGGCCTTCCTGGTCGTGCTGTGGGCGGGCCGCCGCTCGGGCACGCGACTCAAGGCCCTGGCCGGACCGCGGCCCGCGCGACCGGCCTGATCGACGACCCCTTTCGGAGCCCTGAGGAGAGAAATGGGCCAGTCCCTGCCCCAGAGCCAGTCCCTGCCCCAGAGCCAGTCCCTGCCCCAGAGCCTGTTCCTGCTCTGCTACACCGTGGACAAGGAAAAGTTCGAACTCACCAATCTCCAGGGCCGCGGCCAGTTGCTGCGCGCCGCGGCACTGACCGTGCTGACCCTCGACGGGCTGCTCGGCGCCGAGGGAAAGAAGGCCGTCCGGCTGCCCGCCGAGCCGCCGAGCGATCCCTTCTTGGCCGAGGTATGGCGCGACGTACCCGCGGAGAAGCCCAAGGGCTGGCTTTCGCTCGTCCACAACAAGGCCCACACCGCGGAGAAGCCCATCCGCGAGCAGCTCGCCGCGGCGGGTGTGGTCACGATCCGGCGCGAGAGGCGGCTGGGGCTGGTCGCCGTCGACCGGGTCACCGTCAACGATCCACGGCCGGTACTCGCCCTTCAGGAGCGGGTACGCGACGCCGTGCTCCGCGGGCCCGATCCGGCGGCGGTCCCGATGGAGGAGCTGACCATGGCCGTGTTCGCGGCCGAGGTGGAGGTGACCAGTGTGTTCTCCGGCAAGGAACGCCGGGAGCACGGGCAGGCGCTCAAGGGCCTCGCCGCACATTTCGACGACGCCGTGCCCGGTCTGCGCAAGGCGCTGCGCGACTCGTACCTGTCGAGCAGGGCCGTCGGAGGCGGCTGGGGCACATGAGCACCGACCACACGCCGGAGCGGGAAGGCGCCTCCCACACCGTGACCCGAGCCGTCTCACATCCACAGCACGAAAGAGCCACGAGGGTGACCATGAGCCAAGGCCGCGTCGTTCGACCGCTGGGTGCCTGCGAACGGACCATTGACTTCTACATGCACCGCAATCCGCTCCAGTTCTCCCTGGTCGCCGAGATGGACCGCCCGGTGCCGGCGGGCGTGCTGGCTTCGGCGCTGGCCACGCTCCAGGATCGGCATCCCTTGCTCGGGGTCGCGGTCGACCGCGCCGCGCCCGAGGCCGTGTACCGGGTGTCCGAAGGCGCGATCCCCCTCGAAGTGGCCGCCGATGGCACTCCGTGGCAATCCGTCGTCGCCGTCGAGCAGACGCGGCCGATCCCCCCGGCACCGGGGCCCCTGGCGCGCGCCGTGCTCGTCCCACAAGAGCCGGGCTGCGCCATAGTGCTCACCTTCGCGCACCAGATCACCGACGGTGTCGGCGGTCTGCGGGCCCTGCTGGACCTGGTGGCGGCCCTGGACGGGGAGGAGTTGACGCCGCCGGGCGACGTTCCACACGTACAGGAGGACCTCCTCGCCCACCTCGATGGAGCGGCCCACCTCGACGGAGCGGCCCACCTCGGCCGAACGGCGGACGCCGGCGACGCCACGGCCGGCCCGCCCTTGGACGATGACGAGCGCATGGGCGCCGTCGGCGAGCTCACGCCGTTCTCCGGGCGTACACCGCACGTCGACACTCTCGCCCTGGACCGGGGACTGACCACGCGGCTGGTCCGCCGCTGCCGCCAGGAGGGCACGTCCGTGCACGCCGCGCTCTGCGCCGCCGCCACGGTGGTATTCCACCGGCGAGGACGCGAGTTCGTGCGGGTGCTGACCCCGGTGGACCTGCGCCGTGCGGTCGGACTGCCCGACGAGGTGGTGAACCGGTTCACGGGCGTCCGGACGGGAAGCGCCGCGCACGACGCGAAAGACTTCTGGGGGTTCTCCCGCCGTACCCGCGCATCGCTTGCCCTTCAGCGCACACCGGCCGCGCTGCAGGCCGGTGCCGCGGCTCTCGCACAGCATGCCCCATCGAGCCCCGGTGACGCCGAGGCCATGATGTCCGCCGCCACCGCGGCCGACATCCAGATCACCAACCTCGGAGTGGCATACCCGAGCGGGCAGAGCCCGGGTCGGCAGAACCCGAGTCGGCAGAGCCCGAGCGGGCTCTCCGCTCTGTGGGGCCCCGCACAGATCACCCAGCTGCGAGGCGAGCACATTCTCGGTGTCGTCACGGTCGGCGGGCGGCTGCGGATGACAGAGCTCACCCACGATCCTGTCGCCGGGCTCGTCCCGGAGATAGGCGCCGTACTGGCCGAAGCATGCGCCGAATCACCTCACGGATGAGCGTGTCCATCCATGTCACCGATGTCACCGATGTCACCGATGCCACCGATGCCACCGATGCCACCGATATCACCGACGACCACCTCGGCCGCCGCGCGGACCCATGCCGTGAAAGCGGACCGTGAGGATTCCTTGTGTTTCGCGGTGCTGGGGCCGGTCAGGGCGTGGCGTGGGGCACATGAGCTGGATCTGGGTTCGCCGCAGCAACGCGTGGTGCTGGCCGCGTTGCTGCTGCGGCCCGGGCGGCCGGTTACGGTCGCCGAACTGGTGGACGCCGTGTGGGGCGATGAGCCGCCGCCGGCGGCTGTGTCCGTGCTGCGCACCTATGCGTCGCGGCTGCGCAAGGTACTGGAGCCGGGGCGTGACGCCGGTGAGCCCCCGCGGGTGCTGGTCTCGGCCGCGGACGGGTATCTGGCGCGGGTACCGGAAGGTTCGGTGGATCTGGATGTGTTCGAGCAGCGGGTCGCCGAGGCGAAGAAGCTACGGGCGATGGGTGCGATGTCGGCCGCCGCGGATCTGCTGCGGGCCGCGCTCGACGGGTGGGCGGGGACACCGCTGGCCGGTCTTCCCGGTCCGCTGGCCGAGGCCGAGCGTTCCCGGCTGGCCGAGGAGCGGCTGGCCACGCTGGAGACCCGGCTGGATACCGAGGTCCGGCTGGGGCGGCACAGTGAGGTGATCGCCGAGTTGGCCGCGCTGACCGGTGAGCATCCGCTGCGGGAGCGGCTGTGCCGCCTTCTCATGCTGGCGTTGTACCGGTCCGGGCGGCAGGCCGAGGCGCTGGCGGTCTACCGCAGGACGCGCGGCACCCTGGTGGCCGAACTGGGCATCAACCCCAGTGCGTCACTGCAGGAGCTCCACGGCCGCATCCTGACCGCCGACCCCACACTGGACCCCACCCCACCGGAGACGGAGGCCGAGCCGTGGGTGCCGCTGGCCGCCGGGCATATGGTCCGCCCCGCACAGCTACCCGCCGAACTGGCCACCTTCACCGGCCGGCAAGCCGAACTGAGGCAGATCCAGGCCCTGTTACCGGGCGGCGGGACGCCTCCGGCCACGGTGCTGATCAGCGCGATCGGCGGTATGGCGGGCGTCGGCAAGACCACCCTGGCCGTGCACCTGGCCCACCGGCTCGCCCACCGCTACCCCGACGGACAGCTGTACATCAATCTGCGCGGCTTCGACCCGACCGGCTCGGCCATGCCAAGCGGGGAGGCCATCCGCGTCTTCCTCGACGCGCTCGGCGTGCCTTCGCAGCGGATACCCGCCCACCGCGACGTCCAGGCGGCGCTGTACCGCAGCCTGCTCGCCAACCGGCGGATGCTCCTCCTCCTCGACAACGCCCGCGACACCGAACAGGTCCGCCACCTGCTCCCGGCCTCACCCGGCTGCCTGGCCATCGTCACCAGCCGCAACCAGCTCACCGGCCTGATCGTCAACGAGGGGGCGCGTCCGCTGACGCTGAACCCGCTGACGTGGGCCGAGGCTCATGAATTCCTGGTGCGCCGGGTCGGCGCCGCACGCCTGGCGGCGGAACCCGAAGCGACGGACGAGATCATCACACGCTGCGCCCGGCTGCCCCTGGCCCTCGCCATCATCGCCGCCCGCGCCACCGCCCGCCCCGGATTCCCGCTCGAAGCCATCGCCGGGGAGCTGCGCGACAGCCGGGGCAGCCTTGACGCGTTCGCCGGGGGCGAGCCCACCACGGACGTACGAGCCGTCTTCTCCTCGTCGTACGAGGCTCTGTCCGCTCCGGTCGCCCGGCTGTTCCACCTGCTGGACCTCCACCCCGGCCCGGACATCTCCGCACCCGCCGCCGCCGCCCTCGCCGGGCTTCCCCTCCGTGAGACCCGCGGTCTCCTCGCGGAACTCACTCGCGCCCATCTGCTCACCGAACACTCACCGGGCCGCTACACCCTGCACG
The DNA here is from genome assembly GCF_016741935.1 of Streptomyces endocoffeicus. GTDB lineage: Bacteria > Actinomycetota > Actinomycetes > Streptomycetales > Streptomycetaceae > Streptomyces > Streptomyces endocoffeicus. The sequence continues at coordinate 393,261 of NZ_JAERRG010000005.1, forward strand.
ACCTGCTGCGTGCCTACGCCGCCGAACGCATCGCCACCGAAGAGACACCACAAGAACGGGACCGGGCCACCGAACGGCTCCTGTGCTGGTACCTGCACACCGCCGGCGCCGCCTACTCCCACCTCGCCCCCCACCGCCGCCGGATCCCCCTCCAGCCACCGCCTCCCGGCTGCCGGCCCCTGACCTTCACCAGCCACGACGAAGCCCTCACCTGGTGCGAGGCCGAACGCCCCAACCTCGTCGCCGCGGTGCACCAGGCCGCCGCGTCCTCCCGGCCCCGCCTCGCCTGGCAACTCGCCGCCGCCCTGTGGGGATTCTTCTATCTGCGTGCCCATCTGCACGACTGGCTCGACACCGTCCAGAGCGCACTCGACACCGCCCGTGACACCCACGACCGCGTGGGCGAGGCATGGAGCCTCAACGACCTGGCCGTCGCACTGACCGTGACCCGCCGCTTCGACGAGGCCATCGACCACCTGAAACAGGCGATGACCCTCTGCCGGGAGCTCGGGGACACCCCCGGCAGGTCCCAGGCCATGGGCAACCTGGGCAACACGTATCTCCAGCTCGGCCGACTCGACAAGGCGGCCGAATACATCCGCCGCTCACTCGTCCTCGACCGGGCGCACGGCAGCCCCTGGGGAGAGGGCCTCGCCCTGGCCAAACTGGGCGACATCTACCAGCGGCTCGGCCGCTTCGACGAGGCCATCGACCATCTGGAGCGGTCGCTGACCATCCTGCGCGCCGGCGGCAACCGCTGGGGCGAAGGCGTCACACTCGACATCCTCGGCACCGTCCACCACCGGCTCCACCGCCACGACGACGCGATCCAGCACTACCGTCAGGCCCTCGGAGCGCTCCGGGACATCGGCAACCGCTGGAACGAGGGCGAAACCCTCGACCACCTCGGCGGCACCCTCCTGGCCGCGGGCGACCCGGAAGCGGCCCGCACCAGATGGCGACAGGCCCTGGCGGTCTTCCAGGAGTTCGACCATCCCCGCACCGAGGAGATCCAGGAGAGGCTCCGCCGCCTGGACGAACGTGGGCCGGACTCTTCGGCATAACCTCAGGGTGAGGCCGAAACCTCCGCGCGACCTTCCCGGGCGGCGGAATCCGCGGACCCACCTGTCAATCGAGCGTCAAAGCGATGTGGAACCCCGCTCGTAACACTTCCCCCGAATCGGGAGCACCGAGATCGGCCCCGAGACCTGTACCCCCGCAGGGTCACGGAACAAGGAAGTGCGAACGTGAGCTGGACCAGGATGGGTTCCTCAGGAGCGGTGGGCACCCGGGAACGTGCGCTGCGCACGCTCTACGACGAGCAGGCAGGTGTTCTGTACGCGTACGTGGTGCGTCTTTTGGGGGGTGACCGGCACAGGGCCGAGGACGTGGTGCAGGAGACGCTGCTGCGCTGCTGGCGCAGGCAGGACCTGGACGTCGGCCAGTCGCTGCGGCCGTGGCTGTTCAGAGTGGCCCGCAACCTCGTCATCGACGACTACCGGTCGCGCATGACCCGTCCTCAGGAGGTCAGCGCCGGGACCTGGCTGGACGACGCGCTGACGGGGCCCGACGACGTGGACCGGCTGCTCTCCTCGTTGCTTCTCAAGGAGGCTTTCCAGCAACTGTCCACCAAGCACCGGGAGGTGCTGTACGAGACGTACTACTCGGGCCGATCGACCCGCGAGGCGGGCCAGTTGCTCGGCATCCCGCCGGGGACCGTCAAGTCGCGAACGCACCACGCGGTACGTGCCCTGCGGCTGGCCATGGGCGTCACCGAGCGCGCCGAGGACGAGGCCGTCGACAGGCCCGCGCTGCGGCACTCGTCCGCGGCGTGACGCACAGGGACCGAGGACCCGGGCGAAGCTCAGCGGACGACTTCGGCGAGCCGTCCCACCTCATGGATGTCGGCGAGCGCCGGGATGAAGATGAGCTCGTCGACTTCGAGTTCCGCGTAGGCCCGCACCGCGTCACGCACCGCGTCGGGCCCGGCGCAGATGCCACTGTCGACGATGTCCACGACCTGTTCACCCGAGGCGCCGTAGTAGTGCCGTACGTTGGCCCGTCCCCGCTCGGCATCGCCGAACACGTAGTACGCGATGGCGACAAGCCGCGGGGATCCCTCGCGGCCTGCCTTCTTCCACGCGGATCCGGCCGCGTCGAACATCTGGGCGGCCATTCCCACGGGCACCGACGGGCCGATGTATCCCTCACCCCAGCGCGCCATGCGCTCGAAGGAGGCGGGAGACGAGCCGCCGAACATCAGGGGCACGTCCCGTGTGCCGGTGGGGACCAGGGGATTCGACGCGCCGTCAACGACTTCTCCGCGCCAGACGCTCCGGTAGACCTCGAGGTCGCGGTCGAGTCGCTTGCCCCTGTCGCGTGGCCCCAGCCCGTCCACGAGGAAGTCGTCGGAACGGCCGCCGACGCTGATGCCAAGAGTGAGACGGTCGCCGGACACCGCGTCGATACCGGCCACTTCCTTCGCCAGGAGCACCGCCGGCCACGCCGGCGCGATCATGATATGGCTGATCAGCCCAATCGTGCTGGTGGCGCCGGCCGCGGCGGCGAGTGCGACGGTGTCCATGAGGCCCGGGTACGAGACGCGGCCGATGGATCCGAGCGACGAGAATCCCGCCCGCTCGGCCTGTGATGCCCACGCGGGGATGATCGACGGGCGCATGTCGGGCACCTGATTGGGCAGTCCAATACCAATTTTCATATCCATGACTCCTTACTGCGCGTCAGAAAACGTGGCCGCGGATTTCGGTGCGCACCTGTCACCGAGCGGCGAATACCTTGCGCTGGTAACGCTTCAAGGCGATCGGGCCGACCCTCGACATCACCGTGAATACCGGAGTGGGGACGGCTTCCTTGAACAGGGCGCGCTGCTCGGCGGAGGCATCCCGCAGCAGCATTCCGAACAACACGGGAATCTTCGCGCGGGGAACGTTGCCCAGTCCCTTGTTGCCGACATCGGCCCATTCATCGGCGGTCAGATACCGGTCGATGAGTGGGAGCATCCGCTCCTCCTCGGCTTCGAGGTGCTCGCCGAGCGGTGGAAGCATTCCGTCGATCGTATCGGCGAGCGCGTCGCGGTCCTCCGCTGTCGCCGACGCCCGCCACACGGCGGTCCGCCGTTCCGTGGCCTGGAGCGCCGCATCGACGACCTGGTGTTGTGACCGCATCAATTCGACGATGGGCGCCACGTCCTGTGGCCCCCTGCCTGCCAACTTGGGCCAGCAGTGGTCGTCCTCACTGCGGTGGTGCACATGCAGGAGATCGACCAGCAGAGCGACGTGATCGGCGACGATCCGTGCCCGCGCCCCATCATGCGCCGTAACACGACGGATCAGCGCCGGCAGCGCACCGAACTCACGCCGGAACATGGTGTGAACCGCGTACATGTCCCTGCTGTCCGCAGGCCGCGTGTTCTGCTTTGCCATGGTCTTCCTTACGGTATGCGCGTCAAGGGGCGGGTCTGGGCGGAGTCATCGCGCGGCCTCGAGCACGGAGACCAGGGACGCGGAGGACGACACCTTGACGAATTCCAGACCGGCTCGGTGGAACAGGGCCTCGAATTCCTCGGCGCTGCGTTCCCGTCCGGTCGACAGCGCCATCATGTTCAGATCCATCAGTGGCTCCAGACCCGGCTTGCCGACCTTGTCGATCAGGAGCTCCATCACCAGCACCCGTCCGCCGGGCCGAAGCGCCTCCCGGCAGTTGCGCAGGATCCGTACGCAGGAGTCGTCGTCCCAGTCGTGGAGGACGAATTTCAGCAGGTGCAGATCGCCGGACGGCACCTGGTCGAAGAAGTCGCCGCCCACGAAGCTGAACCGGTCCGTGACGCCGAGACTCTTGGCGGAGGCATCCGCCTCGGTGCCCGCGTGCGGAAGGTCGAGCACCATCCCGGTCAGTCCCGGATGCCGCCGCATCAGGGTCTGGACGAGGTTTCCGCCGGCGCCCCCGACATCCACGGCGACCTCGGCATCCTTGATGTCGATCACATCGGCCAGCTGATGGGCCAGGTTGTGAGTCATGGCAGTCATGGAGTTGGTGAAGACCTCTGCCTCCCCGGGCCGGGTGGCGAGCCAGTCGAAGAACGGCGCGCCGAGGGCGGCCCGTGCCGGGGTGGTGCCGGTGCGTATCGCGTCGGCCAGCCGCCCCCAGGGCAGCCAGTGCGATTCGGCACCACCCCACAGCGCCAGATCACGCAGGGAGTCGGGGTTGTCGGTACGCAAGGTGCCGAGCAGGGACGTGCTCTCGAACCTTTCCCCGTCCGTCGACGTCGCCAGCCCGAGCGAGGCACACGCCCGCAGGAACCGGAACGTCGCGTCGGGGTCCAGCGACTCCGACGCGGCCACCTCGGCCGCGGTGGCCCCACCCGGGTGGAGATGGTCGGCGATGCGCAACTCGGCCGCGGTCCGCACCACCTGGGTGACCCAGTAGCCGGTCATCATCTGCATCATCCGTCCCGTGTCGCCCACAGGTGGACTTGCGGAACCAGCCGCAACGAATGGATGTTCGAAAAGTGCCATGTGATTCCCCTCGACCCGGAAGTGGTGTGAGTCCGGAGAGCCCCGGGGCGGACGGTGGCCCACGGCATCTCTCCCTGAGCCGCTCCATTGCGCGGAGCGGCCATATGCAGAGAACGAACGGATGGACACCGGGAGCGGTTCAATGACGCCGCTGGGGCCGCGCTCAGCAGACCCCAACGGCCTGCCGCGGCGAGGGCGAGGGCGAGGGCGAGGGCGAGGGCCCACCGCCACGGCGCCGAAAGGCGGGTGGTTCACGGGATTCCGTATGACCCACGTCACCGCTCGTTGCGGGGCGCTCCACGGGGCGGACCAGCACCGGCGAGATGGCTGCCACCGTCACTACTGAACCTTGTCGCCATGCCCTACGTGTCACTGACAGGTGGGTTCCGGGCATGCCCGGGGCCGCGCCGCACAGGCAGCTCGCCGACGCCGCGTCTTCTGCGGCGGGCGAGAACCGTCGGCAAGAAGGACATCGACATGAACAAGCGCATACGGGCTGGAGTGATCGCGGCTGTCGCCGCGACAGCAACGCTGGTGGGCGTCGCCACGGCCGAGGCGACACCGAGTGGTCCCGGTGTGACCGGCAAGATCATTTCGCAGACAACGGTGGGCGGCAAGGACTACATCTTGCGCCAGATAACCATCCCCGCCGGTCAGAGCACCGGCTGGCACTTCCATGACGGCACTCTGTACGGCTACGTCGAGCAGGGAACGCTCAGCCACTTCGACTCCACTTGCGAGTCCGACGGCACCTACGAGTCGGGCAGTTCGTTGACTGAACCCTCCGGTTCCCAGCAAGTGCACATCGGGCGCAACCTCGGTACCACGCCGGTCGTCCTGAACGTGCTGTATGTCCTCCCTCATGGTGCACCACTGTCGGAGGACGCCCCCAACCCTGGCTGCGACTTCCAGTAGCCAAACGGTTTCGGGCGCGCGCGGCTGAGCTCTGAGCTTCATCAGCTTCTCTCGACGGGCCGCAGTCTCCGCCGGACCGCCCCCTCCCATGACGCGGCTTCCAACTCCGCACAGGCCCAGACGACTTCCGCTCGTTGCCCCCTGGCGGAGCCTTCCACGGCGATCCGCACTCGCCGTGTGTGTTCCTCCTCCACCCGCACGGCGGTGCGATGACGGATCCAGGTTCGCAGCAGCGTGACGATGGCGGTCAGCGCGGTGAGTGCGGCAAGCAAAGCGGGGTGCGGGGCGTCCAGCGTTCCCATGGCGAACTCCCGGAGTACGAGGTGGTGGCCGGTTGGCGATACCTCAACTCTCCAATCAGGCACGGATTTCCATCTAGGCTGGAGAAACTCCGGGAAACCGGATCGCTGACGCAGTGGGGGACTGATGGCCGGAGGACGCCCACCGAAGGACGGCGGGCAGAAGCGCTACCCAGAACTCGAAGAGTTAGCTGCCTGGTTCCGCCAGGCGATGACTGACGCGGGGTACGAGAGCCCAAACGCGGTCGTCCGCGCGGAGATCGCCCACAAGAACGTTGTGTACGGCATTCACGGTGCCTCCAGGTTCCTCAAGTTAGAAGTCGTCCGGGCGCTGGCCGTCGGATTGCGGCGTGATCCTGCTGAGGTCGTGCCGTTGTGGACCAAGGCCAAGGAAGCAGTGGACCGGGCCGCCGCGGCCCGCCGCGCCGCCGAGACGCCCCACCTCACCTCCTGGGCAGAGTTACCCCTGCCGGATCTCGCTCTGCGTAATCTGATGGATGCGCAGAGCAGAGCCGTTGAGCGGCTGCCGTACGACAAGCTCGGGGTCGAGGAGCCACCGCTGTCCGCGGTGTACGTACGACAGCGGATACGCACCTCAATCCACACGGGAGACAGCTCCAACCGTGGGGGCGTACGGGCGGACGATGACAGCGCACAGCGGATGACGGACGCCGGGGGCAACGACGGCCAAGTCCTCGATTCCCTACTGCCCGTGCCGGACGCGCTGGCACGGCATGAGCACCTACTGATCACGGGAGAGCCAGGTGCGGGCAAGTCCACGCTCTCCAGCCAGGTGGCGTGGGCCCTCTCCAGGATCTGGCTGGGCCAGGACAGCAGCCTTGACGCACCGATCTCCGAACCCGTCATCCCGATCCGTATCGCGGCACGGACCCTCGTCGACCAGAGCGGCTCGTGGAGCGGAGCGCTTGGCCAGGCGGCACGCCGCAGCCTCGGCGGCAGCCTTGTCGCGGACCCCGATCCGGGCCTGTTCGGCGGTCGGGTGCAGGGCGCGCGGTGGCTGGTCATGGTGGACGGACTCGACGAGATAGCCGATCGCGACACACGTTCGGACGTCATACGCACCATCGCCCAACACGCACGTGCCGGCAGCGACTACCGGTTCATGGTAACCAGCCGTCCGCTTCCCGAGGGTGAACTCGCACCACTGCGTAGTCCGCTCATCGGCGCCTATGGCATGGAGCCTTTCGACGCAGCTGAGCTGCGGGACTTCGCAGGCAAGTGGTTCGCGGCGCAGTACGAGGACAACAAGGAACGAGCCCTGGCCGCGGCCGATCGCTTCCTGAAGGAGACTGAGGACGGCCGCCTGCGCGAACTCGTGCGCAACCCCCTACTCGCCACGATCGCCGCCGTGAACGCCACCGTCGACTGGTCCCGCCCCCTGCCCACCAGCCGTCTCAGTCTCTACCAGCGTTTCTGCGAACACCTGTTGACGCGCGGGGCGAGCGCCGCGACAGTCCGCACCGAGCTGAACCGGCGCTATCGCGATGATCCCGAACGGTGCTCGTTTCACCTGTGGCTCGACCAGCACAAGGCTGAGATTTTGGGCGCACTGGGCAAGTGCCGCCTCAATGGTGAGGAGCTCTTGTCGGAGGCGGCTCTGAATTGGGTGCGGGAACACTCCCAAGAGCAGCGTCTGCTGGCGGGCTGGGAGGCAGATGTCCGAGAGTTTCTCCAGGGAACGGGCCTACTGGTAACCGAAGAAGGGGACTATAGGTTCCTGCATTATTCTTTCGCGGAATTCATTGCCGCACAGTCGTACGCGCTGGAGATCCCGCCGGATTTCTCGGACGTCGAGGAATGGATTCGACGGGCCTTTAAAGACGACGAGCGAACCTTCGCGATTTTTCTCTTTTGCATGTGGTCCGAGCGCAAGGAGTGCGAGGCAGACCGCATCGCGAACCACCTGTTACATGGCGCATCAGGAGGGTATGATCGGCCGTTGCTGGCGGGGTTATTACTGGCCGAAGGCGTTCCCTTCGGAGAGGTGAATCGTGCACTGATACTCGATCGCCTTGAAGCCATCGCGCGCAACGAGGAAGACGATGAATGCGAGAAGGCATGTGAGGTGCTAGGGGCTCTGGGTGGGCAGCCAGGCGTTCTCCAGCGACTGGAACGCATGGCCGCATCGGAGATACTGGAACCCATGCTGCGACTCCATGCGGTTCAGGCGTTCAGCCAGGCGGGCGACGCAGATGCGGCAGAACAGCTACTCGGCTCGCTGCTGGATTCTATATACGGAGCGATCCATCGGGCTGCACACGTAGCCTGCTCAATTGGCGAGGGCGCACGCGAGAAAGTGCATCGGCGGGCCCAGGCTCTCGCAGAGAATCCAACGACAACCATCTACGTGCTGTCGCGGGCGGCCGTTGCTCTTGAGCATCTTGAACATCCACACGAAGCGGCGGAAGTTGCCCGCAAAGTGTTAGAGAGCCCCCAAGCCAAAGCGGCCGATCTGAAGCGAGCCGTGGAATCCTGGATAAAAGCGCGCCCTGCAGAGGTGGAAATTGTCGCGCAACTGGCACTCAGCCGCCCACCATTTGATCAACGGGGGAGGGCAACCGTCGCCGAGGTACTGGAAAAACTCGGCGAGCCGGAGACGGCTGCGTGCATCGCGGGCGAGGTGCTTGGATCGAATACGCCCGACGCCGTGGCCTTGCGATCGGCAGTTCGCACATGGACCAATGTGCGGGGTCCAGAGGGCCGTTCCACGGTGATGGCGGCATTTGCGAACAGCAGCGCGGACTTGGGGCATGACCTGGACACTCCAGCGGCTCTCCTGGAGTCTGTAGCCGCGTTCTCGGAGGGAACGGAGATCGCCGACTGGGCCCACAACGTACTTGGCGCACACCGTTGGGGCACCTTCGAGGGCGGTAGCGTGGTGTCCGCCTGGCTGGCGGCCGAGGGCACAACCAGGGTCGGGGCGGTCATGGAGAGGATAGGCCGGGGCCGATACCTTGAGGGTTACGCAAGGGCTGAAACCGCAGAGACATTCCTTAATTCAGGGGCACGGCAGGAGGCAGGAGAACTTGCCGAGAGAGCTCTGCGCACTCCCAATCTCTCCCGTGCTCGATACCAGCAGGCGGCCAGCGTGCTGCTCAAAATTGAGGGCCACCACGCGGCAATCCAGATGGAGAACATCTGGGAAAGTTCATCCGGTTTGGACGTAAACAGCTCCTGGCTGGCCGGCGTCTTAGACGCATGCTCCGACCAAAGTGCAGAATCTGCCCTCTCGGATGCCGCAGTCTGTCGCCTCGCACGGGAACTCATCGGGCTCGGAGCCGTAAAGAACGAAGACGTCGTCCTTGCGCTAGGGGCGCTCGTATTAGTCGGCGGACGTGAATTTTTTCCGTACATCCTGGAGACAACGAAAACGCATTCCGGACTCTCCTGGACGGACAAATGCAATATCGCTCAAGGGTTGGCCGCGCTCGGAGAGCGTGCTTACGCCCTGGAGTTGTGGCGGCATCTCATCAGCCTTCCCTGTCCACCGGAAAAGGTGGAGCTCCGGCTGATGATGGATCTGCAATCAGCCGAGGCAACCAAGGAAGCCGCAGGCTGGATGCGCGAGCTAATCGAAGACCCGAATACCCATTCTCCACGCCGTCTCCGACTCGGCCAGTTACTCGCTTGGCTGGCTGCGGCAGATCCCCAGCTCACTGAGGGCCCGGACGGGCCTTTATCGACTCCCCAGGAATGAGCCACGTCCCGCACGCTGATCGGCCTTGCCATTCCCCATACGCAAGTCGCGGGGCTGCGATCAGCTGGCTCAGGCTGGGGGTGAGCGCCAGGAATACGCCGCAGCGCAGCCGTACGGCGTTGAGAACGGACGCCAGTGCCACGGCGACCAGGACCGCGGCGAGCCTCGCGAAGGGGGCGATGAAGGCGGCGAAGCTTTCGGGGGGCTCTGTCACGAAGCCGTTCAACGCCCAGCAGCAGACTGCCAGGACCGGGATCCCGCCGGCGCACAGAGCAAGCATGGTGTTGGCCGCATCGTCGAGCAGCGGACGCGGAGCAGGGCGCACCGGCACCGGTCTGCCCAGCTCCTCCAACCACTCTCTCCGCGCTTCCCGGGCTTCGCGCTCTCCGATGTCCTCGGGCCTGTCACGGGCCAATTCCCCCAGCGCCCGGACAGCCGCGCATACACCTCCGACCGACAGGCCCAGAAGGAGAGGCCGTTCCAAGCCGAGGATCCCGTGGGCCACTACTGCCGCGGTGACGGCTGCGGGAGCTCCCCACACGGCTGCGGTGCAGAACGCATCGCGGAGCGGAGGGCGCGCGTAGGTGGGCCGGAGCCGTGCCCAGCCCGCGGCGAATATGACCCCCACCGTGCCCATGAACAACCCCGTGGCGCCGGTGAGGAGCGAATCGTCGCTGCCCAGTTGGGTGATGTGCCAGATCGCGAAGACCGGCATCCACACGATCCCGTGCGTGACCGCTATTGCCAGGAGCCAGCAGACGGGGGGCTCCTCCAAGGCCTCGGTCCTGGTGGCGAACCCCGCGCCGATGCCCACCCCGAGACCTGCCGCAGCGCAGAGGACGCAGAGGAACAGCGCCCGCGTCCCCAGCGGAACTCCGCTTCCGGGAGAAGGTTTTGGGCAACGCAGTACAGCGGTTCGACTCTCGGCGCGAGTTCGGGAGTGACCACGGGTGGAAACCGGAAGGGTCTTCACCCGTGAGAACGGCTAACCGCTCCACCCCGTTAATGTCACGAGGCGGTTCATCGAGCTGTATGGAGGAGATCGGCCTCCCGCCGGTCCCGGCTCCACGACCTCCGTCATTCATGGTGCCGCGACTCTGGCTCACGCGGCCGGTGCCGACCTGAAGGACATCCAGGAGATGCTCGGCCACTCCTCGATCACCATCACGCCGGACGCGTACACGAGCCTGCTCCCCGAGGCGGACCTGGCGATGGCCGAGACTGCGGCCCGGCTCGTGGCGCGCGCACTCGCCGCCTCCGAGGACACCGCTTCCGACGCGGAGTCGAAGGCCGACGGCACGGAGAAGTCCGGCGCGGAGGCAGTGTCGGATGATGCTGATCCATTGGGAGATTTTCGGGAGATCTACCCCCCGTCCGCTCACGCACCGCTCACGCAAACGGCCCCGGACGCGGAGTCCGAGGCCGAACAGGGCGCCTCCCTGAGGGAGAAACTCCAGGTCAGCGACTTAACGCATGGTGCCCCCGGCAGGATTCGAACCTGCGACACCCGCTTTAGGAGTTTTCCCTGAGCGCAGCTGTGACCTGCGAAAACGTCGACTGTGTGGCCCCTGGTCTGGGAAAACACCCCTCCGTAGTTCTCACGTGTTCGCGGGGTTTCCTGGCCTCATGTGTGCTGAATCCGTTCCGCGTGGGGACCGATTTGACGGCATGGAGTCCAGGCTTGGTTCGGTGGTCGCATTACGGATCCACTCTGTCGGCTAGGTCGGGCCAACAAACCAGCGTTCGGGTGCGGAGACGGCTCTTCGGTCGGATGCCTAGCCCTGCGGGGTGCCCAGGCGTGAGCCCCGTGCCGGCGCTCGTGAGCCTGTTCCGTGGACCGGATCAGACCCACGAGCTGCGCCCGTGAAAGGGCAGAGTGACGCCTGTGCTTACGTTTAACGTGGACTAATCGCGCAGCAGGCGCATAGCCAGTACGGAACCGTCCGGATGGATGGAGACGGGACCGTTCCAGCGTGGGGCCCAGATGCCGCGTGGCCATGTGGACCGGCGGGCGTAGATTTCCCGGCGGTACTGTTCCACCCGTCCTTCCTCAAGGTGACGGAAGAGATCTTCCGCGACTCCGGAGAACGCCTCGACTCGCTTCCGGTTGAGCCGGAAGACATGGTCGGTGCCGACGAAGTCGATGCCGAAGAACCGATGCCGTGCGTCCTGGACGCTGTCCGTGGCCGCATGGGTCAACCTTGCGAAGTGTCGTTGCCCTTGCCGTTTCGTCAGGTACTGGACGGTCGCACTTGTGTCTCCAGCGAAGGCCGTAAGGCCGGCTGCGGCTGTGTGGGCAAGCACGTGTTGAAACCACCCGTACAGTTCGGGACTCACGTGATAGCCGGGTTCGGGCTCCGCGGGCTTGTCGTTTTGCGAGGGTGGCTGGATGCCGGGATACACGTTTTCGTCTTCCAACGGGTGATCAAGAACGCGCTCCGGAGCGTCCAGCCAACCTCCCTCTCCACCCGCCTCCAGGGTGTGAACCGCCAGCGGGCCGTCGAGTGGGAGTTCTGTGCTGAACACCAGACACGGTGTCTCGTCCCACGCCCCGATGTGCACTGCCTCCACGTGGGCGGAAGCCGAGGCAAGCTGAGTGTGAGAGGCGGAGAGCCCGCTGTGGTTGCCCTTACAAGCGATCGGGAAGACGCGAGAGGGCTCGCCGGGCCTCCATACTTCGGCGAAGAACTGCGGTCGGTATCGGTAACCCGACTTTGGACCGGAGTCCCTGCTGGTTAAGGCCCACCCTGCGCGCAGAGCTGTGTCAGCCGGCACGATCGAGACGAAGTGGTTTGGATAGCGCCTACTCAGGAGCCGTGTAGCGAGAGCCAGCGCGAATCCGGTGCCGAGTTCTCCCGACTGAAGCGCCTTGTAGTACTCCGCGGTCTCCTTGCCCTCGGCGGAGAGCGCCATGAAGGAGTCCGCGTTCCCGGTCAGAGCTTGGTTGTACTTCAGGCAGCCCCAGTGCTCGGCGAGGCCGCGTCCCGCTCCGCGTCGTGCCAAGGTGATTGCCCGTCCAAAAGAGTGCAGCACATCCCAGGGCGTGAGTTGTGCGAGTCGGCCGAGATCCTTTGCGGGTATCGGGTCCAGCCCAGGCTTCCGGCGAAGCCGGTCGAGCTCCTTCTCCTCTCTCTGCTTGTCGTCGTCCGCCGCCGCGATGCTCACGTCCCCGGCCAGTTCCGTGTTCGAGTGGACCGCGACGTTGGACGGCTCCGCAAGGTCCCTCAGCACTTCTGCCGTGATCTTCAATCTGCTCCCCCTCGTGATCCGATGTGCCTGGATTGAGCACTTGTGGCCCGACAGCCACGCCGCAGATTTCTTGCGTGACGGCCTATGTGTCGGCTTGGGGCTGGCTAGCCGCGAGGTCGTTGAGGGCACCGTTCACGACGTACCAGGACACTGTGAGCGTGTCGCGATCGGGAGTGTGCGCCTCGCGGAACTCACGCCGCGGGTGGACGAAATTGCGGTACTTGCAGACGGCCTGGCTGAAGCGCTCCATGTCGACGTCGATCCAGCCCGCCTGGTGGCAGATGTCGATGAGGGCTTTGAGACCGATGAAGTTAGGGTCCTTGTTGCTCAGCAGTGAGGCGTCGCGCTCCTCGATCACCGTAAGCAGGACGCCTTCGAGGAGGCTGCCCAGCATGATGATGGCCGCGACATGAGCGCCGTTGGCGAAGCAGGTGCGGGCTTCGTCAAGTCGGCGCTGGAGCAGTGCGGCCATCCTTGGTTCACGGATGATCTCGGCCATCGTGGCCTTGAGCTCGACCGGCGCCTGCTGGCCCGGGTGCGCCATAGCCGGGTCGCAGACAACGATCCTGGGTCGGCCGCCCGGATTCTCCAGACGGAAGCCCTCGTGGACGAGGAAGGTGTTGACCGCGTTGACGACGGTCGCGAGGACACCGGGTTCATCGAGGTACTCGCGTGCGTCCGCGAGTCTGACGAGTACCTTTTCCAACTCGGTGGGGTTGTCACGACGAGCAGTGAGGAGTTGGAGAGTCCACTCGCCCCGGTACTCGCCGTCGTACTCGGGAACATTGAGCCACCCGGCGTTCTCCAGGAACTGGGCGATCTCGAAGCCTCTGCGGTAATAGAGGTGGTCGTCACCGCAGATGACGCGGGCCAGCTCCTTCAAAGTGTTGCCGTCGAGCGGGCCCAGAACGGCTTCCTGCATCATGCTGCGTCGTCCTCTGCAGTGTCGTCGTCGATTCGGTCGTCGGTCTGTTCATCCCCGGTGTCCTCGTCGTCGGTGAGCCCGTCGTCCGAGGAGAGGTCGAGCGGCTTCCACTCGGCTTGGGAGCCGGCTACCTGGGCAGCTGGAGTGGAGCGCGCATAGCTGGCGGGGCGGATCGCCTGGCGGTCGAGTTCCTCCCACAGGCCGTCGAGCGCCGCTTCGGGATCGAAGCGGAATTCGCTCTCCCGTACCCGCCAGAACTCCCAGCCCACGCGCTTCAGTTCGCGGTCCCGCCGCTGGTCGTTCTCGATCTGCTCTCGCGTGGCGTGGTGGAAGGCGTCGCCATCGCACTCCACGGCGAGACGGCCGCGTGCCCCCACGACCACCAAGTCAATGCGCTTGCTGCCGGCCGGGAACTGCGGGATCACGTGGTAGCCCCGCTTCTTGATCTCCAGATACACCTGCTGTTCGAAGAGCGAGTCGAAGGGAGCCCTGCGGACGTCCGGCAGCACCGGTCCGATGTCGTCGGCGGCTTCCATCGCGGCGGGCGGGTTCTCCATGTATGTCAGGAGGTTGAGCCGTAGATCGTGCGGCTTGAGACGGTCCGGCGGGACCGAGTAGAAGAGCCACATCTGATCCTGAGCCCTGCTGGCGGCGACGTTGTATGCCTGCTGCTCGCTCTTGTTCCCGCCCGCTGCGCGCGGCGGGTTCGTCACGACCATTGACAGCAGGATCACGTGACGCTCGTCGCCCTGGAGCGAGGCCGCGTTGCCGACGCGAATCTGGTGCTGCTCGCGTACGGTGGCCGGCAGCCGCTGCTCGATGAGGGTCTCCAGGAGCTTGATCTGTCCGAAGCCCTGGAGCACGATCACGCCCATGGTCTTTTCCTGGTAGGCCGGGTCCTCGGCAAGACGGGCCAGACAGTCGACGATCGCCTCGGCCTCCTTGGGGTTGTGGACACGGCTTTCGCGGCCCGCGACCACGGCGCCCTCGACGAAGTGGGTACGCAGCGGGTCCAGCCGTTCGGCGCCGTACTGCCGCAGGGGCAGGAGCTTGTTGTTGTAGAACGTGTTGGAGGACCAGTTGATGATCTCCGGCACACAGCGGAAGTGCTCTTCGAGGCGGATCACCTTTGGGAAGAAGGTGGACAGCAACTGGTACAGGTTTGTGTGCGGCGTGTAGAGCTCGCGCAGTCGGCTGGGCATGTCCGGCAGATGGGCGGCCAGCTTGTCCCGGATAGCTTGGTGACGGCCGTTGCGTGTGAGGGCGGGCGCACACTGTTTGTCGTCACCGACGACGATCACACGGGGAGCCAGCCACAGGAGGAAGAGCGCGTCCATGCCCGCCTGACTGGCCTCGTCCACGATGACGACGTCGAAGGCATCCCGCCTCGCCTGCACCATCTCGGCGACCTGGGGGATGGGCATGACCCACGCGGGCACTGCGTCCTGGGCCACGGACATCGAATCGCGTGCCGCGGCCCTGAAGAAGCCGGTGTTCTTCCCCTTGCCCTTGCCGAGGGACGCCATGTGGGTCCGGTACGCCTGGAGCGCCGAGCGCTGTTCCTGCGTCATCCGCTCCAAGCAGTGCAACCGACCCCAGGCCGCGGCGAGTTCGCCGGTCACCTGCTCCAGCCGGTCTTCGTGCTCGCTCAGGTCGCCTTCAAGCTTGCGCTCCAGACCGGGTGTGCGCTGCCTGTCCAGGAACTGTGAAGCCTTCGCCCACGCCCACGCCCGCTCCAGGGAGCCCAGCCGTTCCTCCCAGTCGGGATCGTCGGCGTTGTCGAGGAGGCGGCCCGCGAGCAGGGAGTGGCCGGCGCGCAGGGCGCCCAGCAGTTCGTCGCACCGACGCGTACGGTGCTCCCGCCGGTGCGCGGCCGCCAGTGCCTCCAGGGCCTCGGCATAAGCCTCCACGTTCTGGTTGCGGAGAGCCTGGACCAGGGCCATGGACTCCGTGGCCAGCTGCGTGCCGCTGACGGGGGTACGAAGGAGTTCGTCCCACGCGGCCAATTGCGCAACGGCCTCGTCGGCGGCCCGACGGCCACGGAGCGCGGCGACACCGGCGTTGAAGTCCTGCCACGCCTGGCAGGAGGCGGTCGTCAGCCGTACCCCGTGACGCACGAGAAGCGCGTCGACGCAGTCCCGGGCCGAGCCGAATGCCTGTATGTGCTCAAGGCGCTCGGCGCGCGAGGTCAGTTCGGCCAGCCGCACCTCCACGTCCCCCGGCGGGACGGCGGTGTTCACCTGCTGCCAGCGCGTGGCCGCGCCGGCGATCGCGGAGTGCGCCCGGAGGTGGGCCAGCACGGCGTCCAGGTCCTCAGTCGTTTGGGGTGTACGGCCGTCGACAGTGCAGCAGTCCAGCAACTCCTGTGCGTTCTTCTGCACTTTGCCCGGGAACCGGGACCGCAGGGTCTTGCCTGTAGCCAGGTGATCCCGGAGAGCGACACCGGCGGTTGTCAGCTGGCCTGCCTTCTGGGCGGTCAGGTCCTCGGGCATGGTCACCAGGCGCAGACCCAGCGCATCCACGTCCCCTGCGACTATGCGGATGTCGCCGGTGACGGCTGCCACCCGCTGCCACAGTGCGAGGTCGGATCGGCAGAGCCGGTCCGTCAACGCCCTGGTGATCCAGGAACCGGGATCCCAGCGTGTGGCGTCGGCAGGCATTCCGAGGTGATGAAGGGCCGTCTCGCATGCATCGAGCAGCGAAGCCAGCTCGGAGGTCACGGACACGTCGAGATGGGCGAGTACGTTCCGGATCTCGACGGCCTCTGCGGACAGACCTTCATCACTGAGGCGGCTGGCCGCGAATACGTCCGCGACTTGCCGGGGCGAGGGAAGATCGCCAGGCACGGGAAGCGCGCCGCCAGCCCGCGGTTCACCCGCGCCGTCACGCAGCAGGACGAGCAGTTCGTGGGCCTGTTCGGAGGCCAGCGGCGGGACGTCCTCGGCGGTGTCGGGCAGACGGCCGATCCATCCGAACTCTTCGGTACCGGCTTGGACCCGCTCCACGATCTCGGCGAGCGTTCCTGCGTATCCCGGTGCCACGCTCCGATGTCGGTACTCGGCCTCCCGGAGCGAGATCACCTGCTCCGTGAGCGTATCGATCCGTCCCCTTGCCTCGTCCCGCTCCCCGGTGAGGCGGCGGATCTCAGCACGTAGTTCGGCGGGGTCACTGGCGGCCACCTGGTCGGTGAGCGCGTTGATGGTGCGCTCCAGTTCGCCCTCACTTTCGCCGTTGTGGCGAGTGGAGCTGAGGAGCAGGACGCACAAGTCCCTTACAGGTTGCGGAAGCTTGTCCCGCAGCACAGTGAGCGGCTGGTCGCGAGCGCTGGTGACGAGTACCCGCTGGCCCTGTGCGAGCAGTGCCGAGACAAGGTTGGCGATGGTGTGGGTCTTGCCCGTCCCCGGCGGCCCCTGGACCACCACACCGGTGTCGTGCTCCAGGCGTCCCAGCACGCTGCGCTGCTGAGCGTTCGTCTTGCCCGGGAAGAGAGGATCGTCACCGAAGAGCGGCGCTTTCCGGGCACCGTCCCAGGCAGAACGGTCGGCGGTCTCGATCGTCATGGCCATCTGGGCCAGGCCGAGTGGTGCCCGGCTCTCCGAGGCCACCGTCTCCGCTATCTGGTCGTAGAACCGTAGCAGCGAGTTGAGGTTGCGCGGGCGTAGGACCAGGGCCGGTGCGTAGGTGAGACGGGCGCCCAGTTCAGGTGCGCGGGGTGGCTCCCACCCTGCGCTGAAGCCCATGGGCCGAGTGGTCGCCCGCTCCTGCCACTGCGCGATCTGCTCCAGTGCCTCAGTCCCCAGCGGGTCCATCCCGCGAGCCGTTATCTCCTCCGAGAGAGCGGCTCCGCGCTCGCGTACCCAACCATCATCACTGTCCAGGAAGTCCTGGTCTTCGAGACGCAGGGCGCTCTCCGGCGACAGTTGCACCGTAAGCCGCGCCGTGCGGCGATCGACCGATGTCTCTACCCGGTGGGTGAACAGATGGCGGTGCACCACATCACCGTCCGAGGTGGCCCAGGTCAAAAGCCCTATGCCCAGAACGAGTTCAGTCTGGTCGTCTTCCCGGGCGAGCTTCTGGTGCCACGCGTACAGCCGGTCGTAGAGCTCGCGGAGTGGTCGTTCCGCGCGCTCCCGCGCCGACCATCGACGCCAGCGATCCAGCCACGTTCCATAGGCCCGCAGCACGTCACCGGCCTCTTCGCGGCGCAGGGCGCCTTCCTCTGCTGGCGGTTCCCTGTCGTCCGCAACGCGCACCAGTTCGCCTCCTGGTCCCTCCTCCGCAAGAGGCGGATCGCCTCCGTCGGGGTCCAGGCAGCTCGTCGGCTCGACCCAGCCGTCCAGTGAGTCGGGCAGGTCGGGCGGCGTACTCTGCGGCACGTGGTCGAGCGTCAGCAGCAGACCGTCAGGGCGCGGCGCCGGCCTGCGGACGGGCTCCGGCAGCCTGGCCAGCCACAGACGTTCACGGTTGCGGTCGTCACGCTGCCGCTGGTGACTGCTGTGGACCATGTCGCGTAGGAAGTTGACCAGCCCTGCTGTTTGCCCGATGACGTCGGGGTCACTCGCGTGGCGTCGCGGATTGTTCACCGTTCTCCTCTCGGCTGCTGACGAACGTTCCAGGATGAGGGTCGGTTGAGAGCACAACAATGAGCCCCCGGCAGGATGACCGGATTCGTTTCACGGATTCGGCGTCGCGTACGTCGTTGAATCGGTTGTTCGCGTACGTGCGAAGGGGCTGAATGGGGGCGCTTCACAGTGTTCCGTCAGGTGTCTCTAAGCAGGTGAGAGGCACTGCGGAGAGGCTGGGGACGATGCTGGCACCGGCTTACATCCGAGGTGCTGCGCGTATGCGAACGGAGGGTTGAGTCCACGACGAATGATGACCGGTTACGGTGCAAACCGAACGTCCGGCTTGATACTCGAAGCGCGGAGTGCTCGCGTTGTGAGAGACGGCGAATGCCGGTACTGCTCGGATGCCTACGAGGTGGCCCTCCAGGCGGACCATGACAGATGTCTGCCGGTATCGGCGATTAAGTACGCGGCCGAGTGCTCGGGCATTGGCAAGCATGCTGCCGCACTCAAGATTTCTCCTGGGTCCGGGGAACGAACGGCTCTGACGGGGGTCGTGGCATTGTTGAATCGGTTGATGACCGGTTGGCGCGGGGGGAACGGCGTGAGGCTGTCGCGGGACATCACTGGGTGGGCGTTCATGGTGGAGGTGGACGGTGTCCGGCATGCTGGACTGGCGGTAGGACTGGCCGGCATCAGCCCGTTCACCGCCGGTGACGGGGCCGGAGGCAGCCTGTTCACCCGCGCGAACAGCTGGTGGGGCCTCCCGGTGCTCCTCTCACTGAACGAACTGCCCTTCGGGCACCCTGTCGATCACAGGTGGTGTGTCACGCAGGATGACGGAGGCGTGCTGTCCGTCTTCAGCCCAGACGGCGCGTACTTTGTGCATGACCTCCGGCTGGAAGAGCCGCCGGGCTGGCGGGAGAGGGCGATCGCCTCGGGTTCGGTCATGTTGGTCGTCTCCCACGTGCTGCCTGCTATGGACGATCCGATCGGCGCGCTCGACTTCGAAACGCGGCAGGGGATGGTGTGCTCTGGCTCTGTGCGCTTCGGAGAGCCGGCCTACGAATCGCGTGATGAAGAGGATGGTCCGCCGACGGTCAGGTTCTTCATCGACCCCGTCGGCACGCTGATGGAGCTTGCACATCACGTGTGCGACCGGATCCTTTCGCTGTCCCAGGCGAAGCAACAGGCGCGCGAACTGGAGCAGACGCGACAAGCCTTGGCGGAACACGCGGACCAAGTGCCCGCCGAGACGATGGTGGAACTGCTTTTCCGGGACGAGTTCCACGATCACCGCGGTCTGGTCGAGCTCATGTACGTCTACTGGAGGCTGGTTGCCGAGGTTGCCGACGCCTGTGGGGCGGAGGCCGCCTGGCGGGACGCGGCGCTCCGGACTGTCGAGTCGGCCGTCGACCTGGTGGTGGACCGGTGTGATCGCGCGGTGTTCGAGGAAACCGACGCGGTGGTGTCACGGCTGATCGACAGGCTGAGCGATCCCGCCGAACTGGAAACCGGGTTGCTGGCCGCCGCCCGGTTGCGGATGGCCACTCGGGGAGCGGAGGACTTGGCCGCCGACCACTACGCCCGTGGGATACGTACCGTCTGGTCCGCTCGGCTGGAGGCTGACCTGTACCGCACGTGGTTCACCGACCAGGAGCCCTTCCAGGTCGAGTCCCACCGGCTGGTGACGGAGGCGGGACATCTGGTGCTGCGCGCTCTGGAACTGGACGGTGGGACGCGAAAGGTCCGGCTCCAGGCGTCGTTGGCGCAGATCCTTGCGGACGAGGGGGGAGTTGATCGAGATGCCGCCGACGCCGCGTTGTCGTCATGGCTCGACTCGTCAACCGCCGACGATCTGGATGTCGCCCTGTTTCTGCTCAGGGTGATGGACGGGATTCCCCCGGCCCTGGTCGACGGGTTGCCCAGGGCGGTGTTCGGGGCGCCCCTGGCCGATTTCGTCGCCGCCCATGGCAGCAACGTAACCGCGAAGGTGATCAGCCAGGGCGTCAACCTGGCCCGGGAACAGGCCGACCGGCCGCTGCTGCGCACCGTGCTGGACTGGGCAGAGCGGCTCGGGGTCCGCTGGGGCCCCGCCCACCGCAGGCAGTTGATCGAGGCACGGCTTCACGTGCTGCCCGACGACCCCACCGACTGCCCGCGGCCCGACCATGCACTCGCGACGTCGTTCCCGGAATCCTGGACTCCGACACAGCGGTCGGCGGCGCTGCTGCATACAGCCGCACACGCCCGCGACCGGGGCCGGCCTGCGCTGGGGATCACTCTCCTGCGGCAGGCGGGCGATGTACCCAGCGAAGAGTTCAGGCTCTTGGTAGCGGATCTGTACTACCAGTCGGCCAAGGAGGGCGAGACGGTCTCCGGTCTTGGCCCGTTCCCTTGGGATCGCTACGCGTACGCGGCACACACCTACGCCTCTCTTGGCTTCGAGGAACTGGCGCTGGCGAGCGTGGTGCCGTTCGCGCAACATATGGGCAATCTCCGCGGCGACGAACTCAAGGCAGCGCTGTTCGCGATCACCCTGAACGTGCCGAACTTCGACACGAGCCGCGCGCCCGAACTCGGCGGGGTGCTGCGCGACCTAGTGCACTCGGCGGTCTGGCAGCTCACGTTGGAATCCGAGAGGCTGCCGATGGGGCTGATGCTCGGTTTGCACCAGGCGGGCAAGGGACCGGAGCTGGGCGCATGGGGGCGGATCGACGGCCCGCTCGCGCTGCCTACGTACATCCAGCACTTTCTCGGCAAGCTGCGCGACCTGGAGAAGCCCGCCGCCGTACATGGTGCGTCCGGTGCGTCGCCGCACCTGCTGAACGCACTAGACTCCGACCGCCGTCCCGGCGGCCACGACACCCAGCAGATCGCCCGGAACCTGCGGTGGCACATCTCGTCGCTCATCGACCACGAGTTGAGCCGCCGCTCGGCACCGCTCATCGACGACCAGCACCTCTGGGCGAAGACGCACGAACTGCTCGACGACCGGACCGTACTGCTCACCTGGTTCCTGCCCGCCGCTGTGAGCGGCGCGGCCGTGCTTCTCGCGGTCACCAGGCAGGGCCGGTCCCTGGCCGTGCACTTGGGCGACGGCGCGGACGAGAACAACGACCGGCACCCGGTGGCGGACCGGGTCGAGGCGATCCGGACGGAGGTCCAACGCGACCCGCTGTTCGGCGACGTGACACCGGAAGGCAGCCAACTGCTGCGGCAGCCGGGCGACATACCACTCGGCGCCGGCGAACTGTGGGACAAATGGCGGGCCCAGGGCAAGGACCGCATCCTGGCATGGCCGCACGGCGCGCTGCATTACCTGCCGCTACCGCTGTGCCGTACCGGAGACCGGATGATCGCCGACGACTGGACGGTCACCACCATCGTCGGCCTCGAGGCCCTGACGCCCACAGCCAGCCCCGTACGGCCGCGCCGTACCGTGGTGCTGGCCTCCGCCGACGGCGGCGTGCCCTACGGGCTGTACGCCGAACCGGCGTTGGAAGAGCACGCGCGGCAGGTCGCCGACGCGGTCGGCACGGATGCCGTCACCGGGCCTGCGGCCACGCGTGACAGGCTGCTCGCCGAACTGACTATGGCGGACGTGGTCCACATCGCCGTACACGGGAGGCTGGACCAGGACGCGCCGTGGATGCACTGTCTCTACCTCACTCCGGACCGTGACGACGACGGCCGGGTCTTCGCCTACGACTTCCTCGAAGCCGACCTGCGCGGTGTCCGCCTGGTCACTCTCGCCGCATGCGAGTCCGCGCTGGGCCGGTTCGACCGCGCGGACAACGTCCGTGGCATCCCGTCGGCACTGATCACCGCTGGCGCGCAGGCCGTCGTCGGGTGTCTGTGGCCCGTACGCCCCGAGCCGGCCACGTACTTCTACCACCACATGCACCAACGGATCGCGCACGGCACGGACCCGGAGCCCGCCTTCCGTCAGGCCCAACTCGCCACCCGTGCTCGGCATCCCCACTACCGTGACTGGGGAGCGTTCACCTACCTGCATGGTCGGAGCAAGGGAGCCATTGCATGACCGAGGTCCGGTTGCACGATGTCGAGCTCGTGCCGGAGCGCACGCTCGGCAGCCCGGCCGACGACGAGCCGCTGCGCGGCAGGCTGACGTTCGGCTGGGACGTGCTGCCTGCCGACCACGAGGGCGTGCCCGCAGAGTGGGCGTCCTACGTCAAGGCAACGCCCGAACGCGAGTTCCGGCAGCTGCTGATGGTGTGCTCGTTCCGTCCGGAGACACCGACCGGCAAAGGCGCGTTCCGCCACGCCTCCCTGGGGGTGGCACTGTCCACGCCGGACGGCCAGGCACGGCCCGTCGCGCGGCTGATCGACCCCGGCGAGCGCACCCGCCCGGTCGTCGGCTCCGGCATGGGCATGAACTTCACGGTCAAGGCAGGTGTGCTGGACGTGGGCGTGGAGAAGCCACCGGGCGCGGGGTCGGAGAGGGACGAGTGGATCGTCCGCGGCCACGGCGCGTCCCAGCCGAACCCGCAGTGGGAGTTTCGCCGAGTCAAGAGCCTCCCGTTGGTCGGCGACCACCCGGTGGCCGCGCTGGTGGAACTCGTGCCCGACCGACTGAACACGGCCGAGGTGCTGGTGGCGGCAGAGCTGGAGCACCGCAGCTGGGGGATCCGCCGCTACCGGGCACGGCTCGCACCGTCGCCGCACGCCATCGTGCTGGCGGGGTGACCCCGCCACATCCGTCAACGGAATGCGCGGATCATCACGGTGAAGACCGCCGAGGCCGGACAGGAAACTCATCTCCATGACCGCAGAGTTGGACGGCCTGACGGCCACCCCGCCAACAGAAAGTGACCAGGCGGGAGAACCGAGCAGCTTATGAGTGGGAGGGTAAACGCTTGTGGCAACCGTTTACGAGCAGATTAAGAGCGCGGATGAAGTAATCTGCCGGAATATCGCGTCGCTAACGGACCAGCGGGCACTGCTCTCACAGAACGTCCTCGCCCAGCTCCGCAATCTAGTTGAGGGCGTCTCGGTACGTCTTCATACTGGCCGGTCTGACACCGAGTTCAACTATGCAGCTGTGGAGCTCGGACTCATCTTTGTTAAGGGCAACGCAAAGCTCAACTTCCTCGGCAAGTTCCACAAGCTCATCCAGATGAGTGCCTCCCATTACACGCTGGACGGGGACACCTCTGAGCGGTTGATGCTGAAGTACTACGAGTATCTTCATCGCATCCGCGGCCTGCTCAAGGACAGTTGTGGGATCGCATTGCTGGACAATCTCGAGGCATTCCCGGTCGACCTTGATCCATCGCTGCGGGAGTACCACGAAAAGATCGCCGCGAGGATCGAGGCGGTCCGTCCGACACCAACACTGTCGGACGCTGGGGCGCGAGACCGGTACTACATCCACAGAACGCGCCCGTTCTTCGTAGGGGGTCGCATCTACTACGAGGTCACCTTCTATCGAGCGGTCAATAAGGTGAGCAAGTTTGACCGCATCATCGCCTTTAGCGAGATCGACATGACGGACGAGTACGCAGCCATGCTTACGCTCCAGAGCGACTCGATCGAAGTGCTTGGCCAGAAGATGCCGATTACGATCATCCGCGAGTGGGAAGTTTCCATCCGGCCATGCGAGTTCAACAACTTCGCTCGTCTTCTTGGTGTCGTCACCACCGCTCGGACCAACTCTTCGGAGTACCGCTACCTGATGCAGGGTCTCACAGTGACTTCGGGCAACCTGCTTGACTTGATTGATATGCCTGACGAAAAGTATGCGACGGTGAAAGCGGCAGGTACGGCTGGCTCCACCAAGCCGCAGATCTTCCCACTGCTGGATGAAGCACGCCGCATTGTATGGTCAGCTAGTCAGGGGCACAACGTCATCCGTTATCTCATGCTGCGGATGCACAATCAGGTTCTGAAGTCGCAGTATTACTGGGAAGGCTGTGGCCTCCTCTCCGGGATGAAAATGCAGTATGGCTGCATCCCGTTCGATACTATGCCGCTCTGCACCTCGCTGCCGGGGCATAATCCGCGGTACTGGGATCTTGTTGAAAGCCTCGATGTGACCGGACGAGGCCATGAACTGCTCGCTCGACGTGTGAAGAACAACGTGGAGCATCACGGAATTCTCTACACGCGCGAGGCCGATCTCGCGGAACTCGGAGATGTTAACGAGCTGATTTCCGCCTACAACAGAAAGCTCTACTACAAGCATAAAGAGCGGCGACGGCTCGTACGGGACAAGGGGCATGTCTTTATTTCTGGGTACGAGGACGATACGGTCGCCATCGTCGAGAAGCTCCAGGAGCGCGCGTCGTCCGGAATTGACGGCTACAGCCAAGCCGTTGAGCGCTGGCTCGATGAGAAACCTCGTGGCATCGACGACGAGGCCAAAAGGGATGCGCTCAAGCTGTTGTTTGGCCAGTCGCGTGTCGCGTTGATCTACGGCGCAGCTGGCACTG
Organism: Streptomyces endocoffeicus; assembly: GCF_016741935.1. Classification (GTDB taxonomy): domain Bacteria; phylum Actinomycetota; class Actinomycetes; order Streptomycetales; family Streptomycetaceae; genus Streptomyces; species Streptomyces endocoffeicus. The sequence continues at coordinate 417,922 of NZ_JAERRG010000005.1, forward strand.
GCAAGTCGACAATGGTGGATCACATTGCGAATTACTTCAACGACAAGGCGAAACTCTTTCTCGCGCACACCAACCCGGCGATCGACAACCTCAAGCGCAAAGTAACTGCGCAGAACTCGACCTTCCGGACGATCAGTAGCCAGATCCGCAGAAGCGCCGCAGATCAGGAGTACGACCTTCTAGTTATCGACGAGTGCAGCACGGTTAGCAACACTGACCTAATTAAAGTGCTGGAGGAGACATCCTTCAAGTTGCTCGTGCTCGTTGGCGACGTCTATCAGATCGAGTCGATCCAGTTCGGAAACTGGTTCGGCATCATCCGCTCCTTCATCCCGAACACCTCGGTGTTCGAGCTGACGACGCCCTTCAGGACTAAGAGTGAATCGCTCCTGGGATTCTGGGGCAAGGTCCGGAACATCGATGATGATATTGCCGAGGTAGTTGCTCGCAACGGATACTCGACTGTGCTCGATAAGACACTGTTCGAAGCCCAACGCGACGACGAGATCATCCTATGTCTGAACTACGACGGTCTCTACGGCATCAACAACATCAACCGATTTCTCCAGAGCAGCAACCCCGGTGCAGCAACCACTTGGCGTGTTTCGACGTACAAAGTCGGCGATCCGGTCCTCTTTAACGAGACTGAGCGGTTCCGGCCGGTGATCTATAACAATCTGAAGGGTCGAATTGTCGGTATCGAGCGCTTCCCTGGCCGGATTCAGTTCGACGTCGAACTCGATCGAACGTTCAGCGAGTTCGACATCAATGGCGACGAACTCGAATGGATGGGAGACGCGACTGTGCGATTCTCTGTCTACGAGTACGACATCAGCGATGAGGACAATGATTCGCTGAACACTTCCGTGCCGTTCCAGGTGGCCTATGCAGTTTCGATCCACAAGGCGCAGGGCCTCGAGTACGACTCCGTTAAGATCGTCATCACCGATGCTAACGAAGATGACATCACACACAGCATCTTCTACACGGCCGTCACTCGGGCGCGTGAGCGCCTGCGGATCTTTTGGACGCCAGAGACGCAGCAGGCCGTTCTCAAGCGTCTCGACCGGATGAGCAACCCGAAGGACGTTGCTCTACTGTCTAGCCGCCGCGGCCTTATTCCGGTCGCCGGGACTCGACGAGCCCCCTGATCCCTCGGCGAGACGGATCGGCGGCTCGCGCTCAAGAGTCCAGGCTCTTGCGACACACCCGCAGCCCCCTATCAGTCTGAGGCCGTCAGATTGATTGTCCGCTGCGCGTTCTCGATTAGGCGGCCGTATGTAGTGACGCTCAAACGCGTCAGGTGCGAGTTGAAGGTACGAATGGTTTCGTCGATCTCTTGGGGCGATGCGTCTGTGGTCACGAATCCGCTGTGCCCCATCACGATCGTCATCGACGCGCGTCGGCAATCGATACCCAAGTCCACTAGGATCTGGGGCCGCTTCTCGTCCAGCTCGCGTAGGTAGTTCATTGCCTGCCCGACCGCTTTGTTGACCTCTGTGCCAACGATCAGGTGGTTCCGCTGGCCGGTGACCAGCCGCTTGATGTTGGCCTTCTTGAGTTCGACGCCGTGCAGAGTGCCGTCTGGCCGGAGTAGAGCCAGGTCGAGCTGGTCTCGCAGGGTGATGTTGCGGCGGACCGTGCCTGGCAGGAACTCGCCTCCGAAGATCCAGGTCATCCGCTCGATGAGTCTCTGCAGGTCGCCTTCGCTGCTTTCGGGGTTCTCGACTGCGGCGCGCAGCTCATCCAGATCAGCCTGCCGTCTAGCGCGTTGGACCAGAGTCGCGAGCAGCTGGGCCTCGTCGAGTTCAACGAGGGACGTGGCGGTTGCTGGCTCGCTTTCCAGAACGGTAAGCAGCTTTCGGATGGCGGTCGCAGCTGGCAGGTCACCGGCAGGTTGCAGCCGAAGGCTGATGCGAGAGGCGTTCCGGAACGGGTCTACTTCGCCCGTTGGCATCGAGACGCCGTTCAGCTGGCGAAGCCGGAAGAGCGGTGCTCGAGTGTCCACTATGTGCGACCGACGATCGTAAGAGGACCGGATATCCCGTTTGCCGGTATCCACCCAGCACTCCACCGGTGATTCGGGTTCAATCGCGAACTCCCCGAGGTAGAGGCTCTCGCTGCGGTGCGCGACGAAGACCCGCAGTGGTACCCCGCGCCTCAAGTGCGCGAGCGCGGCCAGGTTGTCGTCCGATATGGTGTCTGTCCACTGCGACTGTCCGGAAGCAAGCAGCACAGGGCCATCCCACCGAGGAGCAAGTTCGCCCGTGGCGGAGCGATCGAGGAAGAGGAATGCGTTGGGAGTCCTTCCACTGGCACCGACAGTGAGTCGTGGGCTGCCTCCGTAGACATCGTGCAGCTCGCTCCGTTTGACGACTGCCCCGGGCGGAATGCTCCACGCTGTGGGCATGTCATCCGGTGCCGGTACCTCCTCCACGAGTTGAATCAAGTCTCTCCATCGCTTGGCGGCCAGATTGAGCGATACCAGCTGGCGCCCTTTAGTGGCCGACCGTGCCCGCTTCACGACGTGATCAAGGCCCGAAACCCGGAGTACCTCGGCCGAGACAGGAGCCGCGAACGAGAGCTTGCCGAAGGACATACGCACTCTCACAGGAGGGGGAGTCGATCCCTCGTCGCCCCTCTCTACGAGCCGCGCGAGCGACCAATCAAGCGTGTCGGACTCCACCGGGGTCGTGCTGGCTATGTCCCCCAGCGCCACTACGCCGCCGCCTCGGCCCCTCCGCCATAGTAGGACTGCGTCGCCTTCCTCAACCCCGAGACGGGTGACGGTTGAAAGCGACGAATCCCAGCCCCCGGCCGACTGGGAAGATCCGCGAGTCATCTCGTACGCGGACGTCTTGTTCTCGGCGGCTAACAGCCAGTACTTCACGTCTCTCCTCCCACGCCTGGAATACCACGAACGTACAGCGGCTCATTCGCTTGTAGAGGGAGATCGACACCGACTGTCGTCGTGGGCTGTCCACTTTGAGCAGCTGCGCCGGCCCCATCGGCATGGAGCACCCTCCTGCTCCCACCGCAAGCCACAGGTGTTGCTGGAACTCATCAACACCGTTCCCCGCGAACTCGCGGTGTTGTCCGCGCTCAACGACAACCGTTGCTGGAACTCCCCTACATACTCAGCCGTCCCGACCGGCAGGGCCGACTGAGCGCCTCCGCGGCGCTGGGCTGCCCGCCGTATATCTCGGACCGTGCACCACACAATGCGTGGCCGGCCGTACCCCTCTCAACGGATTCGCCGCAGGCTGCTTCAGACAAACGCAAGCGCACGGAAGGTGTTGCGGACGTCGGTCAGGGGCTGGCGGTCGCGGGTGTAGTAGAGCTTGTTGGTCAGAAGTACGGCCCAGCGCCCCTGGTGGGGTGAGACCCACATGCCGGTGCCGGTGAAGCCGTAGTGGACCCAGATGTCCTCAGCGGGGTGCGTGCCAGGGGCGGGGTGCCAGAACAGGCCGCGTACAGGTTCTAGGGCGCCGGTCTGGACGGTCAGTGACTGCCTGGTCCAGTCGGGGCCGAATCCGGCTTGCCCGTGGCTGGTTGAGGTGTCCAGCATGTAGCGCAGGAAGACAGCGAGGTCGTCGAGGACGGTGAAGGCGCCGGCGATCCCGCACACTCCGCCCAGGAGGCGGGCGGAGAAGTCGTGGGCGACGCCCTTGAGGTGGGTGTCGGTGTCCTGGTCGAGTTCGGTCGGTGCGCACCGCGCGGTGATCTCGGCGGGTAGGGGTCCGAAGCGGGTGGAGTGCATGCCCAGCGGCTGCCAGGTCCGTTCCGTGGCGAGCTCGTCGAGGCGTCGTCCGGAGAGGTATTCGGCGAGGTATCCGAGGATGAGGGCGGCTCGGTCGGTGTACTCGACGGCCTCGCCGGGCGGACGGTACAGGGCCTCTTGGAGGACTCCGTCGCGGATGTCCTGGGGGTCGGTGCCGTAGAGGTTCTTGAGCTGGGCGCGGAGCGGTGCGCCGGCCGTGTGGGTCAGCAGGTGGCGGGCGGTCACGGCGCCGAGTGGGTGGCCGTCGACTTCGGACCAGAAGCCACCGAGCGGGGTGTCGAGGTCGAGCTTGCCTTCCTCCCACAGGGCTCCGATGGAGGACCACACGGCGAGGATCTTGGTGAGGCTGGCGGCGTCGAAGACGGTGTCGGGCTGCATCGGCACGTTCGGCTCGTTGGGGTCTAGGACCCCGGTGGCGCCGTGGGCGCGGGTGCCGGTGGCGTCACCGACTGCCCATACGGCGCCTGGGTAGACCTTGTCGCGGACGCCTTCGTTCAGGAGGGCTTCGATGCGGTCGGTGCTGTACGTCATGGTCTCCCTGTTCGCCGTGGCCAACCCGCCGGATCAGCGTAGTGACGCGGGCGGCACCATTTGGGCAATGGCGTGTCGGACGTCGGCTGCGGGGTCAGATCGGTGTGCGTCTCAGGCGAGCTGGCAGCCAAGGTCGGCCAGGGCCTGGGCGGTAGTGGTGAGGGGGTAGCGGGCGGTGTTCGCGTAGCCCGCCTGTCGCAGGGCGGGCAGCAGGCCGGGGGAAGTCCGTAGGCGGTCGAGGCCGCGGGCGAGTGCGGCGGAATGGGTGAAGTCGGTGGCCAGTCCGGACGCGGCGACGACTTCGTTGAGGCCGGGCACGGGTTGGTACAGGACAGGCAGACCACATGCTTGGGCCTCCAGCGCGACCAGGCCCATGGCTTCCAGGGTGGTGGACGGCATGACCAGGACGTCGTGCTCGGCGAAGGCTTTCCACAGCTGTGGACGGCGGAGCCAGCCGAGGTACCGGGCCCGCACTCCGGTCCGCTGGAGGAGCGAGGCCAAGGCGTGGAACTGGGCTCTGGGGGCGGCGATGCTCAGCTCGACTCCTGGAATGGGCGCCAGGCCCGTGATCAGGTGCTCTGCGCCCTTCTCGGCGGTCAGCCTGCCTGCGTACAGCAGCCGTAGGTGGCTGGTGGAGGTGCGGGCGGGCCGAGCCGGCGGATCGGTGAGCAGATGGTCGGGGATGCCCCACGGAATGCGGACGACCTTGCGGCCGTCGATCTGCGGGGCGAGCTTGAGAAGGTGGTCGGCCATCGCGCCGGTGGGGACCACGATGGCGTCGGCGGCCCTCGCTGTCTCGCGCAGGACTTGGAGCTGGTCGCGGTGGGCCTCGGCGAAGATCAGGTCGGTGCCGTGGACCAAGGCGATCCTGGGGTGGGCCGGCAGAGCCCGGAGCAGGGCGGGTGTGGCGCCGAAGGTGAGGTGCTGCAGGTGCAGTACCCCGATCTGGGCTGGATCGATCGCGGTCACCAGCGCCCGGCGCAGGGCTGCGACGTATCGGCTGAAGGCGGCGCCCTCCAGGCACTTGCCGGCGACCGTCAGCAGGTCGAGCCCGGCGGGCAGGTGGGGTTTGGGGCGGGTGGGGGCCAGCATGAAGGCCCGTGCGGGGATGAGGGGCTTGTCGCCGGTGTACAGGTCGAGGAAGAGTTCGACACTGCCGCCGGGGCTTCCGGCTGGGAGGTCGAGGAAGGTGGCGGCCAGCGGCCCCGCGGCCGGGCGGACGAGGGGGCTCACAGCGCTCCTTGGGGGATCTCTTCGTACAGGCGGGAGATGTCGATGCCGTGCGTGGCGGCGTACTTGGCGCGCTGTTGCTGGTAGCTGGCCGGGGTGCCGAGGGTGGTGAGGAAGACGAGCTTGCCGAAGGTCATTCCCGGATAGACGCGGGCGGGCTTGGCAGCGCGGATCTCCAAGGTCCAGCGGATCGCGTGGCCCTGGTGGCCGAGTGGAGCGGAGACGTGGACCCAGATGCCGAGGGCGCCGATGGTGCGGTTGCCGTTGAGGAGTTGGGCGTAGGTCTCGGAACCAGTCTTCTCCAGCGTGACGCCGAGGTAGAGCACGCCGGGCTGCAGGACCAATCCTGAAGCGGGGATGACCAGTTCCGTGAACGTGGTGGGGGCGGCAGCGTCCAGGTCGCCGTCGCAGATGCGGATCGTGTCGCCCAGCCGCCAGTCGTAGGCATTGGGGGACAGACGTGCCGGGTCGTAGGGCGCGATGGCGATCTCGCCTGCGCTGACGGCGGCGGCAATGGCGGAGCCGGTGAGGATCACGAGGCGACCGCCTGCACGTGTGCCGCATCCCGCCAGTAGCGGGAAGGCTGGGGGCCGGCGGCGCCCTGGTACTTGCCTCGGTACAGGTCGACGTCCCCGGTGGAGACGAAGAACATGATCTGCCCGATCTTCATGCCCGCATACACCCGCAGAGGGCGGATGGGGGACAGCATCAAAGTCCACTGGCCGTGGAAGCCGATGTCACCGATAGGGGCGGTGATCTCGACGAATAACCCCAGCCGTCCGACCGAGGAGCGGCCGAAGAGCAGTGGGATGAAGAGGTCCGAGCCGACCTCCTCGACGGTGTGGCCGAGGTACAGCTCGCCGGGCTGGAGGACATATCCGTCCGTGTCGATTCGGATCGTGTGTGTGGGGTTGGCGTGGTGGGCGTCGATGACCTTGGTGGCGTACGTCAGCAGGGTGGCGCCCAGGCGGACGTTGTAGCTGTTGGGGTTCGTCTGCTTAGGGTCGAACGGGGTGATGCGAAGGCGTCCGTCGGCAACGGCCGTGTTGATCTCGGGACCGGTGAGGATCATTGAGCGCCCCCTTGAAGAGCGTCGGCAGAGTCGGCGAACGGGGCCGCCAGGACGCTGCGCACCGCCTGGCCCAGACGCAGTCCGGCTTGATGAGAGCGGCCGCCGAGATAGGTGTCGGCGATGTAGTCGGTGGTCAGCACCATGCGCGCTGTGGGCGGAAGGGGCGTGGGCGCGACTGCCAAGGGGCCGACGTGTTCGACGAGATGAGCGAGCAGCTTGGCGTGGTCCTCGGACTGATCGTCGGGGAAGAATGCGTGGACGAGCTGGTTGCCGAAGGGCTCGATGGCGAGCAGGTCGCCTAGGGTGAGGACATCGCCGAGCGGTACGGGGCGCAGAGCGGTCTCGTTGAGGATGACTGCGTCCGCTCCGAGGCCGGTGTGCAGGCGGGTGGCGATCTCGTCCAAGAGGAGGCGCCGGTCCAACAGGGTATTGAGATATGGCTCGTTCACGATGCCGAGCTGGCTCTCCAGGGTGTTGCCGACGAGGGCGATCTTCTCCTGCAGTAGGGCGAGGTCCTCGGGGATCAGGGACGTGTCAGGGAAGGCGCCTACGCGGGCGGCCCAGCCGGCCCCGACCGGCTCGGCGGTGGCGTACCCGACGCCGAGTTCGTGGCCCTTGACGACGAGGGTGTCGCCGACGGGCACGGGGCCGTAGCTGTCGCCGTGGCAGTGCCCGGCGAAGATGACGTCCGCGAACGGGCAGGCGGCGGCCAGCTTCAGGTCCTCGTCGAAGCCCGAGTGGGACAGCACCATCCAGGCGTCGGCACGGTGATGGTGCTCCAGCATCACCTCGCGCAGGGCCTGGGCCGGGTCGGTGACGTGGTGGCCCGTGCGCTGGTTGGCAGGGATCGAGTTGAAGGCTTGCAGGCCGATTACCGCGGTGACGGCAACTCGCCGGCCACCGATGTGCTCGATGCGCACGCGGTCGAAGAGCGGCCTGCCGCTGCCGTCGGCTGCGTTCGCGCACACGGTCATCGCGTGCAGCTGCGGTTCGAAGTAGTGCGGCCAGCCGTGGTTTCCAGGGACGAGCAGGTCGTACAGGCCGGTGAGAACCTCGCGCTCGATCTGCCCCTGGCCGAAGCGGTAGAAGCCGGTGCCTTCGAAGAAGTCGCCGCAGTCCACGACCAGGCTCTCGGCCCTGGCCGCGTGGAGGTAGGCGAGCATCGGAGTGGCCTGGGCGAAGGAAGAGTGGACGTCGGTCGTGGCGGTGATCCGCTGAAGCTGCCGGGTCATGGCGTGACCTCGCAGATGTCGGCGCCCAGGGCATGCAGTTTGGTGGGCAGGTCGGCGTGGCCGCGCCGGAGCTGTTCGAGGCCCCCGAGGGTGGTGACGCCGCTCGCGGTGAGGCCGGCGATGAGCAGGGCCGAGCCCGTGCGGATGCCGGTGGCCTCCACGCCGGCGCCGGTCAGTTGCTGCGGCCCGGTGAGGCGGCATTCGGTGGGCGAGAGCTCGTGGATCTCGGCGCCGAGGCGGGCGAGCTGGGGGAGCAGGTTGCCGTGACGGCCGGGGTTGATGGCGTCGGCGAACAGGTGAGTGCCGGGCAGACCGAGGGCCAGAGCCATCAGCGGTGGTTCGAAGTCGGCGTCCAAGCCGTCGGGAGAGAGGGAGGCGATGGCGCGTAGCGATCGCCCGGTCGGTTCGGCGTCGTGGGCCCGGACGATGAGGGCATCGCCCTCGGCATCGGCAGGCACTCCGAGCCAGTTCAAGGCAGAGACCAGGGGAGCGACATCGACGCCGCGTACCCCACGGATCTGTGCATTCCCGCCGGTCGCCGCGACCGCACAGGCCAGCGTCCCGGCTTCGACCTTGTCGCCGGGCACCGCCCAGACGGTGGTCTCCGTCGAGACTGAAGTGGGTGGTGACAGCGTCAGGACCGACTCACTGACCCGGCACGCCCATCCCGCCACCTGCAACGCCTCTACGACGCTGATGACTTCAGGAGAGAGATTGGGGTGGCCAAGGCGCAGGGGCCGACCGGCTACGACCGCGCGCAGGAGGGCGGCGATGCTCGCCCCGCGAGAACGGAAAGGCAGCACCACGGACACCGTTTCGGTCCCACCAGTGGCTGCTTCCACGACGTACCCGTGGCTGTCTACGGTTGTGCGGTCACCGAAGCGCTCGTAGACCTTGAAGTGCTGCTCCATCCCGCGTTCACCGATCCGGCAGCCGCCCGGCCAGGGCAGTCTGGCGCGCCCGTACGCGCCGAGCAGGGCTGGTACGAGGTAGTACGAGGCCCGGATGCGGGCGGCGACCTCGGGATCGGGGCCTGGCTGGGGCTTGTCGCTCGGCAGGATCACGATGGTGTGCGGATCGCTGACCGGACGGGCCGTGTGCCAGCCGGCCTGTTGGAGCAGGGCGAGCATGGTCTCGACGTCCGTGTTCGACGGGACGTTGCTCAGATGCACCGGGCGGTGCAGGGCCGCGGCGGCGGCCAGCAGGGGCAGGGCCGCGTTCTTGGAGCCGTCGACGGTGATGGTGCCGGCGAGTGGGCTGCCGGGTCGCACGGCGACCACTTCTGCGGCGACGGGGGGAATGCGTACGGCTGTCAACGGTCAACTCCTCTGCAAGGGCAGGTGTGATGCGGTGGGTAGTGGGGTGCTGACCTTGAACTCGGCCCAGCAGCGTTTGCCGGGCGGCAGCGGATCGAAGCCGTGGCGGTCCGCCAGCGCTGCGACGAGGAACAGCCCGCGTCCGCCTTCCTCGTCCACATCCGACAGGCCGACCCGTGGGACGGCGGGGTTGGCGTCGTTCACCTCGATCCGCAGTCCCTTGTCGCTCAGGCAGGCGCCGGCCGTGATCGGGCCGCCGTTTGCGTGCCGGACCGCGTTCGCGATGAGCTCTGCGGCCACCAACTCTGCCGCGTCCAGGAGTTCGGGGCCGAGGAAGGCGCCGAAACTCCGTATCCCGTCCGCGAGCTGCTGGCGCGCGGACGCTGCGGCAGCTGGCGTGCCGGAAACGGGAATCCGGATGTGATGCGCTTCCATGAGCGGCCTCCTGGTCGGTTCGGCCACTCCACGCAACCGCTCCGGAGGTAAGCGGAACCAGTCGGTGTGCCGGGGCTGCATCACTTATGCAGGAGCTGCATCACTGCCAAATGCCGCTCAGTTACTCTCGGTTGAGCAGGCAGGATCGGCGACGGCAGAAGGGGCCGTGGCACAGATGGCCGAGGCACAGAGTGAAGCGAGACGGATCGGCGAAGTGATCCGTCAGGCACGCGTGTTACAGCGGCGCTCGCAGAGGGACGTTGCCGCCGCGCTTGGGTATCACCAGTCGAAGGTGAGCCGCCTGGAGAGCGGCAGGGGTACCGGAGGTGCGAGTGCTGCGCGAGATCGCGCAGGTGCTGGAGATACCGCCGCAACGTCTCGGCCTCGCCGCCGCTTCTGATGCCAGCCCCGCCGAGCCCGGAACAGAGGACATGCACCGCCGTACCTTCCTTGCCGCGAGCGTCGCCGCGCTCGCGGCTCCGCCGTCGTCGAGCGCGGCACATCACGACCTGATCCAAGTCCTGTTGCCAGGCACGAGCCCCGCGGCCACCGGGCAAGCCCTGGGCCTCGACGAGCTGCGGGACCGGGCACGGGCCGTACGCCGGATGTTCTGCACGTGCGACTACGCGGAACTGGAGCAGACCTTGCCGGATCTGATCGCCGACCTGCGTCAGGCCGCCGGAGGCTCATCCGGCTCGGCAGAGGTGTCCGGGCTGCTCGCGACCGCCTACCAGACGTCGGTGAGCCTGTTGCTGAAGCGAGCCGATCAGGGCAACGCCTGGCTCGCGGCCGGTCGGGCCATGGCCGAGGCGGAACGGTCCGGGGACCCTGTCGTCCTCGCCGCCAGTGTCCGCGTCCACGCTCACGTCCTCGTGCGGGAGAAGCACACGGCCCAGGCCGTGAACATGGTCCGCCACACTGCCGACCAGCTCACCGGCTCCTACGACCAGCGCTCGCCTCGGTACCTGGCAGCGGTCGGTCTGCTGTTGCTCCGCGGGGCGACCGCCGCCAGCAGAAACGGCGACCGCGACACCACCCAGGACTTCCTCACCGAAGCCAAGGAAGTGGCCCGCTACGTCGCCTTCGACTTCGACCGGCCGGACGCCTGGGCGAACTTCAGCCCCACCAACGTCGCACTCCACGAGATCAGCGCAGCCGTCTCCTTCGGTGACGCCGGCATCGCCCTGGAAACCGCACGGCCGCTCATGCGGCGGCACATTCCCGTCCCCGAGCGCCGGGCCGCGCTGTGGGTGGAGACCGCCCGCGCCTACAGTCAGCAGGGCAGGCTCGCCGACGGCTACCAGGCCCTGCGTATCGCCGAGAGCTGCGCGGCACAGGACATCCGCCGCCCGGCCGTACGCGAACTGGTCGCCGACATGGCAGCCCGCGACCGCCGCCGGGCACTGCCCGAGCTGCACCACTTCAGCCGCCAACTGGGAGTGCCCGCGTGAGTGATCAGCCCGACAAGCCGTTCCTCCAGATCGTGGTCTGTGCGGCCGGCGTCGCCGCCGATGTCGGCCGCCTGATCACCGCAGCACAGGAACGGCACTGGGACGTCGGCGTCATTGCCACCCCACAAGGACACGGCTTCCTCGACGTGGAGGCGGTCGAGTCCCAGACCGGCCGCCCCATCCGCTCGGCCTGGCGATCACCGGGCGAACCGCGCCCGACCCGGCCCGCGGACGCGATCGCGGTGGCCCCGGCCAGCTTCAACACCATCAACAAGTGGGCCGCCGGGATCTCCGACAATCTCGCCCTCGGCGTTCTGTGCGAAGCACCCGCCATGGACATCCCGGTCGCCGTGCTGCCGTACCTGAACTCAGCCCAGGCCGCCCACCCCGCGTACCGCCAGAGTCTGGAACGGCTACGCGAGATGGGCGTCCTGATCGGCTCGTACGAACCGCACCGGCCAAAGGCCGGCGGCGGGGCCGACCGCTACCGCTGGGAGGAAGCCCTGGAGCTCCTCGCGCCCAAGCTGTCCGCCCCCGCCTGATCAGCGCCGCCGTGTCGGTGACCCCTGTGGTGGCTGGCCGATAGCTGCCGTGGGGTGGACCGGCACGCTGGGCCGTTGCATGGCACTGTGGGCCCTGGCTGCCTGGGCCCAAGGACCAGGAACGTGGCGCTCGCCGAGGCGGCGGATGCGCCAGGTCAGCGCGCGGGCGGGACTGCGGGCGTCGTCCAGAGCGCGTTGGTGCAGCGCTTGGCCGAGGACGGTGGCTGCGTTGTGTCCTGCTGCCTCTGCCTCGGCGAGCACGGTGGCGAGTGCGTCCCAAGCGGGGTCGTTGAGGATGCGCTCGGCATGGTCCGGAACCAGATCCTGAAGGTGGTGGGCGAAGCGGCGCTTGGTCTGTGGGCCGGGTGCCCGGCTGGCGAGGCCGACCAGGACGGGCTCGGCGGTCTGCGCGTACGCGGTCTGCAGGTGGAGGAGGGCCTGTTCGGCTGCCGCCTCCTGCTGGGCGTGCTGGCGGGTGCGGTGCCAGTGCAGCGCGAAGGCGACCGCGGTGAGTGCGGCGTCCAGGAGCATGGTGAGCCCGGTGCGGTCACTGTCCTGTGGCCTCTCGCGCCAGATGGTCTGGATGCTGCGGCGCAGGGCGCGGGTGCTGTCGAGGTCGGCGGCGATGCGGGAGCGGGTGGCGCGCTCGAAGGCAGCGGCGGCTTGTTCGAGTTCGGCCCGCGCCACGGTCGGTGCCATGACGGGCAGCAGGTCCAGCGTCGTGCCGAGCGCGACGAGTTGGCCCTGGGCCGTCTGCTGGTCGCCTTTCGTGAGGTGGTGGGGGATGCGTTTGGTGGCGGCGGTGGCCTGGTGCCACGGGTTGCCAGGCTGGATGGTGGCCGGCTCGGGGCTGGTGGTGGCGAGGCTTTCGCGGATCTTGGGCTGGGAAAGGTCAGGGGCGAGGGTGGAGCCCGCGAACCACACCGGGTCGCCTTCCTCGTTCACGTTGCCGGGCAGGGCGAAGTTGCAGCCGAGCGCGTCGCCGGAGGGAGCGAGCTTGAGGCGCACGTCCACGCCGGTCGCCTCCAGCAGCGAGAAGAACTGGGCCTCGTCGGCCGCGGCGGCGACCGCGCGGCGCACCCGCATGCGCAGGATCTCGCGGGCGGTGGCGTCCTGGCCCTGGCGTTTGGCCTTGAAGTGTTCCTTGCTGGTGGGGCGTTTGGCGGCGGTGCCGTCGCCCGGCTTCAAGCGCCGTAGCCTGTAGTCGATTTCGATCTGGCGGGCCTCGCGCTGGACGGCCCGGATGTCGTAATCCCTCTTGGGGCGGCGGCCGTCCTGGCGGACGAGGGTGGCGGCGATGTGGATGTGATCGTCGGCGTGCCGTACGGCCACCCAGCGGCAGGCTTCGGTGTCTCCGGCGGGGGCGATGCCGGCGGCGGCCACGATCCGGCGGGCGATCTCCGCCCACTGGGCGTCGGACAGGATGGGGTCCTCGGGGGCGGCGCGGACCGGGCAGTGCCAGACCGTGGTCTGGGGAGCCCGGCGCCCGAGCATGGCCACCGGTTGGTCGAGCTGCGTGTAGAGCTGCTTCTCCACCTCCTTGGGGTTGCGGTGCGGGCTGCGACCCGGGTCGGGGGCGAAGTCGTTCCAGGACGCGACCAGGTGGGGGTCGACGTGCTCGTTGGCGTCGCCCTTGCCGAAGAGGTAGGCGATCAGGCGGCGGGTGCTGCCCTTGCCGGTGATGATCTTCGGTATCACCGGCCCTGCCTTCCCTCGGTGACCTGGGCGACGGCGGTGTCCACGTCGGCGATCGACGTTTCGATGCGGGCCAGGAGCCGGTGGACGACGTTCGGCTCGGGCCAGGCGCCGTCCTTGTTGAGGTGCCAGGTGAGCTGGTTGAGGTTGTTGCCGATCATGCCCAGCTGGCGGTTGGCGGCCATCAGCGCCTTGACCATGGCGCGGTAGTCGGCGATCGCGGCGGTGGGGTCCTCGGCGCGGACGGCGGCGAGCGACGCCTCGGCGACGTAGCCGCCGATCTGCATACGGCTGAGTGCGGCGGCGTGGGCGAGGTCGGTGAACTCGCTGTCGCTGTAACGGGGGTGGACGCGGCGCTCACGCAGGCGCGACTGACGCAGGCGGCGCTGCGGCTTCGGCGTCTGCGCGGCGTTCGGCGACGGTCTGGTGGTTCCCGTCTCGGTCGGCACCCCCGGGCCGACCGACCTCGGTGCCCCCTCGGCGCCGGGTGCCTCCGCCACCTGAGGGGCGGAGGCCGGGTAAGGACTCCTTACCCGACAACTTGCTGCGCTGTCTGGGGCTGAGGTGGTGGGCGTCTGCTGTTGAGCTCTGGGGAGTTCGTGGTGCTGTTCGTGCATGGTGATGCTCCGGCGGTGAGGGGGCGGGAGATGTGTCACGTGCGTCGCATCCGTCCCATGCCTGGTCAGGACAGGTACGGACACTCGGGCAGGTACGGAGAAGTCCGTCCCGGTGAGGACATCCGTCCCCGCGCTGACCTGCGCGGGGACGGATGCGACGCAGTGATACGGACCCAGGGGGAGGCGGGTCAGCGGGCGCGTTTGGGGCCGGCGGTGCCGCTCGGCGGGCTTATGGGCAGCGAGCCCGCCGGGGCGGCGGGCGGCTTGCCCTGAGCCGTCCGGTGCGGGGGCGTGGCGTCGTGTGTGGGGGCGGGCGCCGTCTCGGTGAGGTCGGGGCAGTGTCGGGCCCAGCTGTCGAGGAACCGGTTACGGGCGTACCCCTTGGCCTGCCTGCCCTTGTCGAACCGGTAGTTGGCCGGGCGGATGTCGAAGTCCCGGAGCATTCTGCCCAGGTGGTAGGCGTTGAGCCCGTTGGTGCCGTGCTCTGCCCAGGGGGCGTCGGGGTCCTGGAGCAGGGCGGTGACCAGATCCAGGGAGGACAGGGCCTCGGGGTTGCCGTATGCCTCGAAGACGCGGTGGATGTCGCGCAGCAACCTTGTCTTCAGGTTGGTCTGCTCGTCCTGGACGGCCTCGAACCGGGTCATCGCGACACAGGCCGCACGGGCGCTGGCTGGCCAGTGGCCGCCGGCCAGGTCGGCGATGATGACCAGCGGCTCCCAGGTGTCCGCCGCCCGGTCCTCCACCGGCATCGTCGGCGCCATGCGGCCGGCCGTGCCGCGCAGCGGGCCCAGCCAGGCGGCCAGCTTGTCCCGCAGTGCGTTCAGCTCCGGTGTGGCGTAGCGCGAGCGGAACGGGGTCACCTTCTCGCCCGGCTTGCGCTTTTGCATGCGGAGCACGACCGCCCGGTCCGTGATCGTGTCGGGCAGGTCGCCGATCGAGGCCAGTGCGGCCATCGCGAAGGTCGGATACGGGGTCGGCTTGTGCTCCGGACCGGAGATGCGCCAGGCGGGCCGGTTGCGCTGGTGTCCGGCGTTCAGCAGGCCGCGCAGTTCCTCGTTCTCGCCAGCCTTGCTGAAGATGGTGTCGGCCTCGTCCACCAGGATCGTGCGCGGGTTCTTGCCGATGACGCGGAAGAGCACCGCCGTGGACATGTTCACCGTCATGATCGGCTGGTGGACGGTCTCGTGGAGCACGTCCAGTACCCGGGACTTGCCGCAGCCCTTCGTCGGGCCGACGACTGCCAGGCGCGGCGCGTGCTGCAACGCGGTCTGGATGTGCGTGGCCGCCACCCACAGGGTGACCGCTGTCAGTGCCTCGTCACTGGGCAGTACGACGTACTTGCCGATGGCCGCCCGCAACTCATCCAGCAGTTCCGCACCCTCACCGGAACCTCGTTCCTCAGGGTCTGCCGGTCCCTGAGGAGGCTGGGAGCCGGTCCCGTGATCCGGTCCCCGTGCGTCGACGGGACCGGTCCCCTCCTGCTGGGCGGTTCCCGCCACGGGGTTGTCAGACGCTGGCGACTGGCGGGGACCGTGATCACGGTCCCCGTGGCGGTCCCCTGGTGCAACTGCAGCCTCTTGGGGACCGGTCCCCGATTTCCTGCCGCTGACCTGCGAGTTTGCACTGGATGCCGATACGGGGGCCGGGACGTGCGGGGAACGAGTACCGGGCACGTCGTGGGGACGGTCCCCAAGCACGTCGCGGGGACGGTCCCCAACACCGCATCGACAGACGGCCGGGGACGGTCCCCGTATGCTTCCGCCTCCGCCGGATGCTCGACGGTCCCCGACGCCGGGGACCGTGTGTCCGTCTGATCCCGGCGGCGCCAGGGGACGCCCTCGCCGGGGACCGCCGGAGTGGGCCAGCCGGGCGGGGAGGTGTTCGTGGAGCTGGGGGACGTAGAGTCCTCCATAGGCGTTCCTCTCCGGTGAGGGGCAGGACGGGCAAGGTCCCGCCCCTCACCAGCTCATTCGTTCAGGGATGGGCAATCAGCTGGGAAGTCTTCGGCCCTCGGCGTTGGCGCGCCGGGGGCCGCTTCGTTGTCCGCGCCAGACGCGGGGTCAGGCCGTGAGGTCGTACGGCGTCTGGGCATCCAGCCACGCGTCCACCTCCCGCCAGCGGTAGCGCAGGTGACGGCCGACCTTGTGGACGCTGGGGCCGATGCCCCGGTACTTCCACTGGTAGAGGGTCTTCACCGGTACCCCGAGGTACGCGGCCACGTCGGTGGGAGTGGCGAGCTGGTCACGCTCGGTGCCGGCAAGGCGCGGGGAGTGGTTCGGCAATGAGGTCTCCATATCGGAATCAGGGTTTTTGATGGCAGGCGTGGGCGACACAGCCACACCACTTGGGAAGCGTCCAGAGTGAATTCTGAAACTCCCGGTTACTTCCCTCGGCGTCGCCGGGGAAGACCAAAACTGTAAGGGCGGATCGCCGGTTGCCGAAATCGCTCTTGTGGAAGCCGAAATTTTCTACGGCGAAGCAACCGGCCGAGGTGCCGGAATCCGGTACCTCGGCAGCTCAGAAGCGGTGTCAAGCAGTCAGAAGTGACGCGGCCAGCCCGCCGGACACCTCATCTGATAGGTGCTCAAATCGCCCAATTCTCTGACGCGGAGGGAAGGTAGCACAACCTCCTCGCTGAAACGGCTCGTGATGTACCGGAATTCGACGAGACGAACACCACTTCGCCCCCGAACGACTTTTGGAGAGTTTAAGAACTAACTCTTGCCATAACGGTCGGCTGCAAGTTACAGCTATCTGTCATGTCCAACCGACCTGTCGAAATAGGCCCCGCCGGCCTTCACACCGCCCGCGCCATCGAGCACCTACGCCTCGTGCGCGGGCTGACCCAGCACCAGCTTGGCGCCCGCTGCACCGCACTGGGCCGCCCGATGGCCAACACCGCCCTCAGCCGCACCGAACGCGCCCGCCGCCGCTGCGACATCGACGACCTCGTCGCCATCGCCACCGCGCTCGGCGTTCCTCCCGCGACCCTGCTCCTGCCACTCCCGTCAGGGCCCAGTGATGACCGGAGGGGGTGCTAGTTGGCGCGGGTCTGGATTGAGGACCGCATAGGGCACGCGGCTTACGTTCGCGCTGCGGCGGAAGCCAAGCGGGCGGGCCGTACGCCACCGGGGCGCTACCGCGTGCGCTGGTACGACCC
This sequence comes from Streptomyces endocoffeicus, assembly GCF_016741935.1. Taxonomy (GTDB): domain Bacteria; phylum Actinomycetota; class Actinomycetes; order Streptomycetales; family Streptomycetaceae; genus Streptomyces; species Streptomyces endocoffeicus. The sequence continues at coordinate 434,984 of NZ_JAERRG010000005.1, forward strand.
TGACGGCAAGCCGAAGATGAAGACCTTCACCCGCAAGGTCGATGCCGAGGCGGAGCGGACGAAGATGGAGTCCCGCCTTAGCAACGGCTCCTACCGTGATCCAGCCGCCGCGCGGGCGAAGTTCGCAGAGATAGCGGAGTCCTGGCTGGCTGCGCAGCTCCATCTCAAGCGTTCAACCCGAGGCCGCTATCGCGGTGTTCTCGACGTCCACGTGATCCCCAAGTGGGGCACCACGCCATTGGACCGCATCCATTTCGAGGACATCGCCGAGTGGCTCGCGGACCTGCTGTCCGGCGAGGCGACCGGCGGCAGGAAGCTGAGCCCTCGGTCGGTCCGCAAGGCGTACGTCGTTCTCAGCCGTGTTCTCGGCTACGCGGTCAAGGCCCGTCGTCTGGCGGTCAACCCGGCTGTCGGCGTGCCCTTGCCGAAGGTGATGCCCGCTGACCACGTGTACCTCGACGACATGCAGGTCGACGGGCTGGCCAACGCGGCAGGCGCCTACCGGGTGTTCATCCTGCTGCTGGCCTACACGGGTCTGCGCTGGGGTGAGGCGTCCGCGCTGAAGGTGGGACGTGTCGACCTGGATGCCTGCCGGGCGCACATCGTCGAGGCGTACGTCGAGGACAACGGCAAGCTCTACCTCGACACCCCCAAGAACCACGAGCGTCGCTCCGTACCGATCCCGCGGTTCCTGGCCGAGGAGCTGAAGCCTCACGTCCACGGGCGGGGAGATGAGGAACTGCTCTTCACCGCCCCGCAGCGCGGGCCTCTGCGGGCCCGCAACTTCCGTCAGCGGTTCTTCGCGCCGGCGGTCGTGAAGGCCGGACTGGGGCACCTCAAGGTCACCCCGCACAAGCTGAGGCACACGGCAGCCTCGCTCGCCATCGCCAGCGGCGCGGACGTCAACGTCGTACAGACGATGCTGGGCCACAAGTCCGCGACGCTGACCCTGGACACCTACGGGCACCTCTTTCCCGACCGCCTGGACGAGGTCTCGAAGAAGATGCACAAGCGCCGCTCCAAGCAACTGGCCAAGGCGAAGGCCAAGCTGGAGAAGGCGGAGCGGAAGGCCCGTGAGGCCGCTGAGACCGTGGCCGCCCTGGAGGAAGACGCCGCGTGATGTGTGCCTAACCCGTGCCGGGGCGCCGTAACCGAAGGGGGCGCCCCACCGCGCTGATGCGGTGGGGTGCCCCCTTGCGTCTTCCTCGGATCAGGTCAGTCGCGGTCGACGGCTTTCCTCCCAGAACCGGTCCATCGCAGCAGCGGCCGCATCCCCAGCCAACCGCTCGATCCTCTCGGGCACCTCGCGCTCGTCGAGGACGAAGAGCCTCCCGTCGACGAGGTGCGTGGTCGTCTTCCAGTCGAGACGCCGTCCCGCCTCCCTGGCGGCACGCCGGACGTCTTTGAGCTCGCCCATCTCTGCAAGATCGTCCGCGCCGAGGATCAGCTGTCCGTAGTAGCCCTCATACTCGGGCTTCAGAGCGCCTCGCATCAGCGACTCAAGCCGCTCAACCAGCTTCTCGTACCGGCGCCGGGCCAGCTCGTCCTTCGCGGGCATATCGCACAGCTCCCCACCTCTGCCCGCAGCCGCATGTGTGCCATATGTGTGCTGCGAGGAAGAAGGCCCTCCCGTCCGACGGGCGGAAGGGCCTCTGACCAGGTGTTTCTCTGTGCCCCCGGCAGGATTCGAACCTGCGACACCCGCTTTAGGAGAGCGGTGCTCTATCCCCTGAGCTACGGAGGCCCGGCGTCAGGGCGGCATGGTGGTGCCGCCGCGGCGCGCCGTCACAGTGTAGCGGGTCGGGTGGGTGGGCGTTCGGGTGCTCCGGGGTGGCGGGGGCTTGGGCCGGGGGCCGGTTTGAGGAGGTCCGGGGGGGCGAGGTGGTTCGCTCGGGGGTGTCGGGTGGCTCAGACTCCTGCGCCCAATCCCGCGATCGGGTTCTTCAGTGTGCCAATCAGCTGGAGGGCGCCCGCCGGGTCCTGGAGGTCCACCATTTCGCGGTTGTTGCGGAGCTGGAGGCGGTTGAGGCAGGAGAGGGCGAAGTCCTCGGCGAACATGTCGTACTGGGTGAATTTGTCCGCGAGGTGGGGGGCCGAGTGCTGGTAGGACAGGACGCAGTCGGCGACCGTCTGCCAGAAGGTGTCTTCCTCCAGGAGGCCCTCGCTGACGAGGATGCCGTTGAGGAAGCGGAGGAAGCAGTCGAAGACGTCGGTGAAGATCGAGAGGAGTTTCTTGTCCTCGGGGACGTCTACGCGGATGCGTTCCACGGTCGGGGGGAGGACCGCGGTGGGGTCCATGACGGCGATCTCCTCGGCGATGTCCTTGAAGATCACGCGCTGGACGGTGCCGTCCTCGATCACCAGGATGACGTTCTCGCCGTGCGGCATGAAGACCAGGTCGTAGGCGTAGAAGCTGTGCAGCACCGGGGTGAGGTAGGCGTCCAGGTAGCGGCGTATCCACGCGGCGGGGGTGAGGCCGGATTCCTCGATGAGGGCGCTGACGAGGGAGGTGCCGTCGGGGTCGGTGTGGAGGAGGGACGCCATCGTGGCCAGGCGCTGGCCGGGTTCCAGGGACGGGACGGGGCTCTCGCGCCACAGGGCCGCCAGCATCTTGCGGTACGGCGAGCCCTTCGCCGTGGCCGTCTCGTACTGGCGGTGGTGGTAGCCGATCGCCGCTCGTTCTCGGATGATGGAGAAGCGCGCGGCACGGAAGGTCTCGTCCGAGGCGATCAGAGACGCCAGCCAGTCGTTGATGGCCGGTGTCGCCTCCATGTACGTCGCCGACAGTCCCCGCATGAAGCCCATGTTCAGCACCGACAGCGCGGTCTTCACATAGTGCTTGGACGGGTCGCTGGTGTTGAAGAACGTCCGGATCGACTGCTGGGCCAGGTACTCGTCGTCGCCGGGGCCCAGGCACACCAGGTGCTGCCGGGCGACCTCGGCGGCGAAGCTGACCGACAGCTTGTTCCACCACTGCCAGGGGTGCACCGGTAGCAGGTGGTAGTCGGCCGGGTCCAGGCCGAGGCTGGTGAGGGTCCGCGCGAAGCGGGCCCGGGTCTCCTCGCTCAGTTCGGAGTGGACCAGAGCGTCGTAGTCCAGGTCCGTGGAGGACGTGAAGGTGGAGCGGTCGCGGCGGGCGGCGAGCCAGATCAGGTGGACGGGGCTCGCGGTCTCGGGGGCGTACGAGAGGTATTCGTGGATGCCGAAGCCGAGGCGGCCGTTGTTGGCGACGAAGCAGGGGTGGCCCTCGGTCATCCCCGTCTCGATCTCCTGGAAGCCGGATTTGGCCAGCTGGGCGGCGGCCTCCGGCTCGCCGGCCAGTTTGAAGGCCGTCCCGGAGAGGGTGGAGCTGATCTCCTCGAGGTAGACGGGGAGGACGTCCTCGCTCAGGCCGAGCCGCCCGCGCAGCTCGATGAAGAAGTCCAGTGCGTCCAGGGGGAGTTCGGCGCCGGTCCGGTCGTGGCGGGTGATGCTGTCCGCCTCGACCAGCCAGTGGTCCAGGGAGAGGACCTGGGCGGCGAAGCGGTAGGTCACCGCCTCGTCGTCGCTGGTCACGGCGTAGCGGCCGTCGGGGGCGAGCTCGGGGGCGAGCAGGCGCTCGTGGGTGAACTCGGCGAGGGCCTTGCGGATGAGGAGGCGGCCTGCCCGGTCCCACAGGTCGGGGGTGAGGTGGGCGACGGCGTCGCGGGGGCTCATCGGGTCACTCCTTGGGCGTCGCGGGCCGTCCGGGCGGTCCGGTCGGTCCGGTCGGTCTCTTTTTCGGTCCGGGCGGTCCGGGCGGTTTCTTCTTCGGGCCGGGCGGGCTCTTCGGCGCGGGCGGTGCGGGCGGTCTGTTCGGTCCGGGCGGCATCGGCCGCGAGTGCGGTGCGCGCCGCCTCGAACCGCTCGCGGGTGCAGATGCTGAGGTAGGCGTCCTTCTCGGGTTTGGCGATCTGTTCGACGATCTCGAAGCCGACGGCCGCGTTGAGCGCGTGCACCGCGTCGTTGCGCACATCGGGCTCGACGACCACGCGCCGGACGGCCGGATCGGAGAAGCAGAACTCCATGACGACGGTGATTACGGCGAGGGTGAAACCGTGCACCGGGGTGTCGGTCGGCGCGCACAGGAAGTGCATGCCGACGTCGCCGGGCCGGGAGGGGTAGAGACCGGCGAGTTCCACGCGCGACGGGTCGTAGCGCTCGGCCAGGAACGCCGGGCGCCCCTCGTGCAGGCCGATGAACGCCTCGTGGTGCGGATGCTCGTGGATCCTGCGGTACTCGGCGGCGACCTCCGCCTCATCCGCCTCCCGCATCATCCAGTAGGACGCCTTGGGGTGGGTCACCCAGCCGTGCAGCAGCGCGGCGTCGGCCGCCGGGTCCAGGTCGAGCAGGGCGAAGGTGCCCAGGCGCGCGTCCTTGTGCTCGAAGATCGGTGGAGGCGTCATGACACGGCTCCGTCCGGTGCGCCGAACTCCTGGAAGGCGATGGACTTCTCCACCGGATAGTGCTCCCGCCCCAGCAGCTCACGGATGATCCACGAGTTGCGGTACGGGCCCATGCCCAGGTCAGGGGAGGTCAGGCTGTGGGCGTGGGTGGCGCCGTTCTGGAGGAAGATGCCGCGTCCGGTGGTGTCGACGCTGTAGTTGCGGGCGACGTCGAAGCGGCCGTGGCGGTCCCAGCGGATGCGGTCGCGCACCGGGTCCAGGAAGGCGGGCACCTGGTAGCGGTAGCCGGTGGCCAGGACGAGCCCCTGGGTGGTGAGCGAGAAGTCCCGCTGCTGCTCCGTATGGCGCAGCCCGAGGGTGTACGTGGCGGACCGCTCGTCGTACGCCGCGTCGGTGAGCGCGGTGTTGGTCAGCAGCCGTGTGGGCACCGGGCCGCTCACGCTCTTCTGGTACAGGAGGTCGAAGATGCCGTTGACGAGGTCGGCGTCGATCCCCTTGAACAGGCCCTTCTGCTCGCTCTCCAGCCGGTAGCGGGTGTCCTCGGGGAGCGCGTGGAAGTAGTCCACGTACTCGGGCGAGGTCATCTCCAGGGTGAGTTTGGTGTACTCCAGCGGGAAGAAGCGCGGGGAGCGGGTCACCCAGTTCAGCCGGTAGCCACAGGAGTCGATGTCGGCGAGCAGGTCCTGGTAGATCTCGGCGGCGCTCTGGCCGCTGCCGACGACGGTGATGGACTCCTTGGCCTGCAGCGCCTGCTTGTTCCCCAGGTAGTCCGTGTTGTGCAGCAGATCGCCGCCCAGGCCCCGGCACACCTCGGGCAGGTACGGCGGGGTGCCGGTGCCCAGCACCAGATGGCGGGCGCGGTGCGTGGTGGTCTCGCCGCTCGCGGGACGCAGGGCGCGCACCGTGTAGAGGCCGTCGGCCTCGTCGTACTCGACGCTCGTCACCTGGTGGCCGAAGCGGACGGACGGGAGCTGCGCGGCGGCCCAGCGGCAGTAGTCGTTGTACTCGGCGCGCAGCGGATAGAAGATCTCGCGGATGTAGAAGGAGTACAGCCGCCCCGATTCCTTGAGGTAGCTGAGGAAGGAGTACGGGGAGGTGGGGTCGGCCAGGGTCACCAGGTCGGCCATGAACGGGGTCTGGAGGGTGACGCCGTCCAGCAGCATGCCCGGATGCCAGTCGAAGTCGGGCTTGCTCTCCAGGAACAGCCCGTCGAGTTCGTCGATCGGCTCGGTGAGGCAGGCGAGGCCCAGGTTGTAGGGGCCGAGCCCGACCGCGATGAAGTCGTGGGTGTGCGGGGTGGACACGGGTTTCTCCGAGGGGGACGTGCGGTCAGCGGCTCAGCTGGCGCGGGAGTGGCTGAGTTCGGGCTCGATGTGCAGGGCCAGGTACTGACCGGCGTGCTCGGCGAGGAGGTCGAGGACGAACGCGATGTCGCGCAGCGACGTCTCCGGGTTGAGCAGCGTGAACTTGAGGTAGTGGCGGCCGTCCACGACCGTGCCCGCCACGACTGCCTCGCCCGAGGCGGCCAGGGCCTCGCGGGCATGCAGATTGGCGCGGTCGACCAGGTCCGGGACGGACCCGTCGCCGGTGGGCGGTACGTAGCGGAAGACCAGCGTGGACAGCTGGGGCTCGGTGACCACCTCGTAGCGCGGATCGGTGTCCAGCAGGGCCCATGCCCCGGCGGCCCGCTCCACCACCTCGTCGAAGAGTGCCCCGAGGGCGTTCGAGCCCATGATCCGCAGCGTCAGCCAGAGCTTGAGCGCGTCGAAGCGGCGGGTGGTCTGGATGGACTTGTCGACCTGGTTGGGGATCAGCTTCTCGACGCTGCGCTCGGGGTTGAGGTAGTCCGCGTGGTACGTGGCGTGGCTCAGCGTGGCGCGGTCGCGGACCAGGACGGCGCTGGAGCTGACCGGCTGGAAGAAGGACTTGTGGTAGTCCACGGTCACCGAGTCGGCGCGCTCGATGCCGTCCAGCAGGTGGCGGCGGGTCGGGGAGGCCAGCAGCCCACAGCCGTACGCGGCGTCCACGTGCAGCCAGGTGCCGTGCCGGGCGCACAGCTCGGCGATCTCGGGCAGCGGGTCGATGGAGCCGAAGTCGGTGGTGCCCGCGGTGGCCACGACGGCCATGACGATCAGGCCCTCGCGGCGGCAGCGGTCCAGCTCATGGGCGAGGGAGACGGTCCGCATCCGGCGGTCCCGGTCGCAGGGGACCGGGATGACGGCCTCGTAGCCGAGCCCCAGGATGGCGGCGGCCTTCTGGATGGAGAAGTGGCTGACCTGGGAGGTGAGGATGCGCAGCCGGGGCAGGATCGCGGATTTGGCGATCGTCTCGCCGGCGGCGATGGCCTCCTTCTCGACCAGGGTGCACGCCTCGTCGCGGGCGAGCAGCATCGCCTGGAGGTTGGACTGGGTGCCGCCGCTGGTGAAGATGCCGTCCGCGGCGTCGCCGAGGCCGATGCGCTCGGCGGTCCAGTCGATCAGCCGGCGCTCGATCAGGGTGCCGCCGGCGCTCTGGTCCCAGGTGTCGAGCGAGGAGTTGACGGCGGAGAGGACGGCCTCGCCCAGCAGTGCGGGGATCACCACGGGGCAGTTGAGGTGGGCCAGGTAGCGCGGGTGGTGGAAGTAGACGGCGTCCTTGAGGTAGACGCTCTCCAGCTCCTTGAGCGCGGCGTCCGGATCGCCGAGCGGGCGCTCCAGGTCGATTCCGGAGATCTCGGGGGCGAGTTCGGCGGGGGTGATGCCGGTGAAGGGGCGCTCGGCGCGGGCGACGGTGGCGGCCACCAGGCCGACGCCGTCGGTCACGGAGCGCCGATAGCGTTCCGCCGTACGGCCGTTGAAGAGGTGGGCCCTGCCATCCGCCGCCCCGGGTATCGGCTCCGGCGACGGGTCCTCAGCGGTCTGCGCGAGGAAACTCACGGTCTGTCCCTTCTGGAAACGAGCATGCGGGCGTGCGGACGGCGCGGCGGGCATGCGGCTGGGTGGGGGAGGGGCGGCCTGTGGCCTGCGGCTTGGCGGGCTGCGGCTTGACGGCCTGCTGGTCTGACGGCCTGGTGGTCTGACGGCCTGGTGGGCGCGATGGGGGCGCTGGACGCGGCGGGAGGGCGTGCGGGGGCGCTGGAGGTGGCGGCAGGGCGCGCGGGGGCGCGCCGAGCGGTCGGCCGCCTGGCGTCCAGTGGTCGGTCCTGTGGGGTCCTGTCGAAGGATCCAGTTGTGCGCCGCGGTGGTGGATTCAGCGGTGCGCCGCGGTGGTGGATTCAGCTGCGGGGATGGAGAGCGGGTACGGCGACGGGGGTCAGTCGTCGGTCGCGGGGCCGGTGCCCGACACGGCCTCCTCGACGAGCTGCTCCTCACAGGCGCCCAGCCGCCAGTAGCCGGTGAAGGTGACGGCCTTACGGTCGAAGCCGCGCTCGCGCACCAGGTGGCGGCGCAGCGCCTTGACCGTTCCCGCCTCGCCCGCGATCCAGGCGTACGGCGTGCCGTGGGGCAGCTCGGTGGCGCCCAGGGCGTTCAGCAGCAGGGCGGAGCGCGGGGTGCCGGGGGCCACGGCGTCCCGGACCAGCCAGGTGATCTCGGCTTTCGCCTCGGTGCGCAGCTCCTGGATGTCCTCGGCGTGCTGGACCTCGAGCCACACCTTGACGGGGAAGTCGGCGGGCAGCCATTCGAGGATGCCCGCGATGGCGGGCAGCGCGGTCTCGTCGCCGGTGATCAGCACCCAGTCGGTCCTGGACGGCGGCCGGAAGTCCACCCCGCCGTTGTCCTCCACGACCGGGCCCAGCAGGGTGACGCGGTCGCCGGCCTCGGCGCGCGCGGCCCACCGGGCGGCCGGGCCGCTGTCGTGGTGGAGCGCGAAGTCCACGTCGATCTCGTCGGGGTCGCGGCGCTGTTGGCGCACCGTGTACGAGCGCATGATGCCGCGTTCGGCCGGGTCCATCGCCCGCCAGGAGGTGAACCAGCCGTCCCCGGCCTCGACCGGCACCACCGGGGCGGTCTGGCCGGGGTGCGGCAGGAAGAGTTTGAAGCGCTGGTCGCGGCCTCCGCTGGTGAAGCCCTTCAGACAGGCGCCGCCGAAGGTGATCCGCGCCATGGACGGTCCGAGCGAGCGGGTCCGTACGACCCGCGCGTCGAAGAACCGGAACGGGATGGCGGTGGGGGTGGCGGTTTTGATGGCTGCGGTGGTCATGGGAGGAGGGTCTTCCCTTCGCTTGCCGGGGGGAGGCCGGGGGCCAGCCGGTCGACTGGCCGTCAGCTGGCCGTCTGGCCGTCAACTGACCGTCAGCTGACCTTCTTCGCGTCCTGGATGGCCTTGGTGAGGGATTCGACGAGCGGGGCGGCGCCGGCGTACGAGAAGCGCGGCTCGCTGCTCCAGGGGGTGATCTGACCGGCCTTGACCGGGGCCAGCTTGGACCAGGTCGGCTTGGAGGTCAGGGCCTCGGGCTGGAGGGTCGCGGTGCGGTTGTCGAGGAAGAGCACATCGGCGTCGTACTTGTCGGCGTTCTCCCAGCTGAGGCTCTCGAAGTAGCCGCCCTTGTCGGGCTTTTCGGGGACGACGAAGTCGACGCCGAGCTCGCTGAAGTAGATCAGGTCGGCATTGATCTTCGGGTTGGAGACATAGAAGAGATCGGCGCTGGCGGAGCAGGCCATGACCTTGATCTTGTGCGATTTGGCGGTTTTGCGCAGGGTCTCGGCGGCCTTCTCGAACCGCGCCTTGGCGTCGGTGACCTTCTTGGCCTTCGGATCGGCGCCGAGCGCCTCGGCCAGCGCGGCGTAGCGCTTGATGGGCTCGAGCATGGAGACCCGGCCGGTGGTGATGGTGGCGCTGGGGGCCAGCTGCAGGATCTTCTTCTTGCTGTCGTCCGGGATGTAGAAGAGCGCGCCCGGGTCGTACATGTTGGTGATCAGCAGATCGGGGCTGAGCGAGGCGTACTTCTCGACGTTGAACTGCCCCCAGGTGTTGCCCAGGGAGGTGGCCTGGTCGATGGGGAAGTCGCCCGCCTGGACGTCGGGCTTGCCGTTCTTCAGCGTGGTCGGGCCGAAGACGCCCGTGATCTGCTTCTCGATGCCGAAGTCGTAGAGCGCGGCCGCCGAGGCGATGTAGGCGACGATGTGCCGCGGCCTGCCGTCGAGGCTGATCTTCTTCTTGCGGTCATCGGTGAACGACCAGGAGCCGCCGTCGCCGTCACCGCCGGAGCCCGAACCGCCGTTGTCCCCGCAGGCGGTGACCAGGGCTCCGAGGCCGAGGGCGCCGCCCGCGGTGAGCAGACCGCGGCGGGAGAGGGGGAGTGCTCTGGCCTGGCGCATGATGGTGCTCTCTCTCGATGCATACGGGGACGTGGTCACGGGACGGCAACCCGAGGACGTAGTTAGGTTAGCCTAACCAACCTGCTTGTCCAGTGGGTGGGGTCGTTCCGAACCGCACATCGAGGGGCTCATACGGCCGTTCAGGGCGGATTCACAGGTCCAGCACCAATCGCGGGCCATGGCAGCGTGAGACGCAGATCATCATCGTCTCGCCCGAGGCCCGCTCCTCGTCGGTGAGCACGGAGTCGTGGTGGTCCACCTCTCCCTCGACGACATCCGTCTCACACGTCCCACAGGTGCCCTCTTCGCAGGAGTACAAAACCGGTACCCCCGCCGCCTCGACCGTGCGCAGCACGCTGCGCTCCGGCTCCACGGTGAGCGTCAGCCCGGAGCGGGTGAGCACCAACTCGAAGGCCCGGCCTCCCGATTCACCGCCCGCGTCGTCCGTACGGGGCTGGAACCGCTCGGTGCGCAGGGACCCCTCCGGCCAGTCGCGGCACGCCTCCTCGGCGACCTGGAGCAGTGGCTCGGGGCCGCAGCAGTAGACCAGGGTGCCGGGACCGGCCGGGGTGGTGAGATACGGCATGAGGTCGAGCAACCCCTCCTCGTCCTGCGGCACCAGGCGCACCTTGCCGCCATGACGGTCGGCGAGCTCGTCCGCGAAGGCCATCGAGGCGCGGGTGCGCCCGCCGTACAGCAGCCGCCAGTCGGCGCCCGCGGCCTCGGCGGCTGCCGTCATGGGGAGGAGGGGCGTGATGCCGATGCCGCCCGCGATGAACAGATAGCGGGCCGCCGGGCGCAGCGCGAAGTGGTTGCGCGGCCCGCGCACCCGCACCGTGCTGCCCTCGGTGAGGGTGTCGTGCACCTGGGCGGAGCCGCCGCGCCCGGCGGGGGCGCGGAGCACCGCGATCCGCCAGAAGGCGCGGTCGGCGGGGTCGCCGCACAGCGAGTACTGCCGGGTCAGGCCCGTGCCGAGGACGAGGTCGAGATGGGCGCCGGGCTCCCAGGCGGGGAGGTCACGGCCCGCCGGGTGGCGCAGCGTCAGCGCCACCACGTCCGAGGCCACCTGCTCCCTGCGGGCCACGAGCAGGGTGTCCTCGTGCTCGCCGCCGGGGTTCATGAACGGGGCTCCTTCCGGTGGCCGGTGGGCTGGTGTTCAGAGGGACCGGCGGGGTGGTGCCCGTTGGGATGGGCGAGCATCCACTGCCACAGCTCGACCGGGTCCTCCGCGGTGCGCTCGGCGCCGCAGTGGCAGACCCCGTGCAGCACATCGGTGCCGGGCAGCCAGTCGATCCGGTACACCTCCGCCGTGGGCGTGCCGCTCACGGGGACGCCACCACGGGCGCGCTCTTCTCCCCCTCGGCGGCGAGGCGGGCGAGGATGCGGCGCGCGGCCAGTCCGCCGGTGTCGATGTTGATGCTGAGCTCCTGGTAGCCCTCGCGCTCGGTGTCCAGCGCCTTCTGGAGCACGTTCAGTGCCGCCACGTCCTGGAGCACCACGGTCCGGTTGAGGTCGTGGAGGAACGTGGACACCTCCTCGTCGCCCTGTGCGAAGTCCCGTGAGACGGCCCAGAAGTCGTACACATGGCGGTCGGTGGACGGGGTGATGGCGTAGGTGATCTCTACATGGAAGGCGTTCGGATCGGAGCCGTCCGGCTCCGGGAGTACCCCGACCGGGGCGATCCGGCTGTGCAGCAGATACAGACAGGGCGCGTGGTACTCGATGTCCTGCCAGCGGGTGATGCGGCCCTCGATGCCGGTGGAACGGGCGTAGAAGGGCGGGCATTCGGCGTCGTCCATGTGCCGGCTGACCCGGACGACGCCCGCGCCCTCGTCGACCTCCGTGGTGATCGGGGTCTCGGCGACCTCGGGGGTGCCGATGTAGCCGCCGTGCAGATACGTCTCGTGGGAGAGGTCCAGCAGATTGTCCACGAGCAGTCCGTAGTCGGCGTCGATCGGCTCCATGCCGCCCACCGTCGTCCAGCGCGGATCGGCCAGCCAGGGGGCGCGCGGCACCGTGCTGGGGTCGGCGAGCGCCGGGTCCCCGATCCACACCCACACCAGCGAGTCCTGCTCGACGACGGGGTAGGAGCGGACCCGGGCGGTGCGCGGGACGCGCTTCTGGCCCGGTACGAACACACAGGTGCCGCCGGTGTCGTAGGTGAAGCCGTGGTAGCCGCAGACGACCGTGTCACCGTCGAGACGGCCGGCGGTGAGCGGATAGCGGCGGTGCACACAGCGGTCGGCGAGCGCGATGACCTTGTCGTCGGACTCGGCGCGGTAGAAGGCGATGGGCTCGTCGAGGATGGTGCGCCCCAACAGCTCGCGGCCGATTTCGCGGCCGTAGGCGGCGACGTACCACTGGTTTTTCGCGAAGGCGGTCATGCGTGCCAGCGTGGTGACGCCCGTCATGCACGGGCAACGGCCCTTCCACTGGGTGGAAGGGCCGCGCGGGGAGGTGGGCCGCGGTGGACCTCCGGTGGTGTGCTGCCGGTGGACCGCCGGGCGGGTCAGCCGCCGAACTGCCAGAAGACGGAGTGATTCAGCGTCAGCAGGACGATCAGCAGGACCACATCGGCGATGCCGAGGGTGATCCCGAGCAGCGCCCGGCCCCTGCGGTGGGTGTCCCGGGCGATGGCGAGCGTCCCCAGGACGATCGCGCAGGGCCCGAAGACCGCGTTGAACAGCAGCAGACCGATCAGACCGAGCACGAAGGAGGCGACGGCCATGCCGTCGGCGTCCCGGCGCGCCCGGACCGGTGAGGTGCGGGACGGTGCGGTGCGGACCGGTGAGGTGCGGGACGGTGCGGTGATTGCCATGGGTCTCAGCTCCCCTTGTGACCGGTGCTGTGCCCGGTGCGTTCGCGGATGAAGAAGATCAGCAGCCAGGCGCCGATGGCGCCCGCGGCGGCGAGGAACAGGGGGAGCGGAGTGTGCGCCGCCGCCCCCAGAAGAACTCCCATCAGGGCGAGTGCCGCGACGATGAAGAGCATGGGTGCCTCTCTCGAAGTGACGATCCGGATGCGGTTGGCGTGCGGATGACAGTGCAGTTGGCGTGCGGATGGTAATTGTTCAGTGAACAGTTGGATTCACAACTGTTCACTGAGTTCCAGAGTACTCCGCCGGACCCTGGAAAAATTCAGCGAACGGCTGTTTACTGAATGATATGAGTCACACGTCCGGGGTCCGGCAGGCCCAGAAGGAGAAGACCCGGCGCGCGTTGATGGACGCGGCGTTGCGGCTGCTGGAGGACCAGAGCCTGAGCAGTCTGGGGCTGCGCGAGGTCACCCGGGCGGTGGGGGTGGCGCCGGCCGCGTTCTACCGGCACTTCCGGGATCTGAGCGATCTCGGTGTCGCGCTGGTCGAGGAGTGCCTGAGCAGCCTGCACCACATGATCGGCGCCATCCTCGCCGGTCAGGACGGTGACGAGGAGCGGATCGAGGCCACCGTCGACGCGGTCGCCGAGCATGTCCGGCGCTACCCCGCGCATATCCGCTTCATCGCACGTGAGCGGCATGGCGGGGTGCGCCCCGTGCGCCAGGCCATAGCCGCCGAGCTGGACCGATTCGCGGACGAGGTGGCCACCGCCTTCTGCCCGCAGCTCCCGGCGGAATCCTGGCCACCGGAAGATGTCCGGATGCTTGCGGAGCTGTATGTGGACCACATGGTGATGACGGCGACGGCGTTCCTGGAGGCGCAGGCCGATCACACCGAGGCCGCGGACGAGCGGCGGGTGGCCGCCACGGCGCGCAAACAGCTGCTGCTGATCAGCCTCGGGCGCCACCACTGGCACGACGCGTGATCTCCACGCCGTAGTCACCGGCCGCGTCCCGGCCGGTGACCCGGACCCGTATCCGTATGCCGTTCGCCGCGGTGTCGAAGGTCTCGCCGGGCGCGTAGGCCGCGTCGCTGAGTCCGGGGTGGACATTGCGCTCCCGGGTGCAGCCGCGGCCGTGGGGGGTGGAGTCCACGATGGTGACGGGGCCGCCGCCGGAGTCGACACCGGTGTTCACCCGGGAGATCAGGACCCCGGGCTTGCATATGGCCTCGTCGTTGCCGCCGGTCGCCCGCGCCTCGATGGCGTAGCCGGTGGACGGCGAGACGGGGACGAAGACCAGCTTGGTGCCCTCGGTGCGGCTCAGCGGGGACAGGGTGTGGGCGAAGACCCCGGAGCGGGCGGCGCACGCGATCTGCCGCGGGCCGAGCCAGCCCAGCTTCCACTTGTGCCAGGCCAGCAGGTCGTTGCCGGGACCCCAGTCCTCGGACATCACATCCCAGTGGCCGGCCTTGTCGCCGCCGCCGTGGGTATAGAGGTCGGGCAGCCCGAAGACATGGCCGTTCTCATGGGGCAGGACGCGGAAGCCGGTGCGGCGCAGCGAGCCGGAGCCGTCGTCCTGACGGCTGTAGACGAAGGAGACATTGGCCAGCGGAACGCCGTCGGCGGTCGGGGCGTGCTGGTTGTCGGCGTAGGTGACGGACAGCACGGCATGCGCGGCCGGTGGCCCGGCGTTCGGGGTGACCAGGACGTTCACCAGGTCGTAGCGGCGGAAGTCGACCTTGGGGTCGGCGGACTTGGCGATGTCGGCGACGAGTTTGCGATAGCCCGGGTCGAAGGGGCTGCCGCGCTTGATGCCGTACGCGCGGAACGGTCGCGGCATCCGCAGCCAGTGGGTGATCGGCATCTCGGGGCGGTAGTCCAGCCGCCCGTACGAGCTCTGCGCGAACCACCGGGAGGTCTGGGGGAAGAACTCCTCGAAGCGCTGGCGGGCGGTGCCCTGACCGCGGACGTCGGGGAAGTCGATCATGAGGTTGAGGGCGTGGACGGTGCCGGTGCTGCGGCTGTAGCCACGGCCGGTGGGTATGCCCTCGGCCATCTGGAGCCCCGGCCCCGAGGCGAGGGCGCAGGGCGCGAGCGAGCCGAAGGCCGGGCGCGCGGAGGGCGCCGGGGCGAGCTCGGGGCGCGTGGGGGGCGCGGGACGTGGGGCCGCCGCCGGGGCGACCACCGCCACCGTGAGCACGGCGGCGGCGGCGAACGCGCCGGCTCTGCGGGGTCGGCGTATTCGTATGCGGGGGCGGGTGGTCCCATGCGTCTGGTCCATTGCCGACCACGGTGTGACGGCGCGGACCGGGGCGCCCGTGGGGTGCCGCCGAACGGTGGAATGACCTGCTCCGTCCGGGCGGCGGTGGGTGCCGGACAGGTGTGAGGCAGGTCACGTACGGACGCAGAAATTCCGGGGACTCATTCCCCGTTTAACCGAGTGAACGCATAAACGGGGACTCACTCCCCGGAAAAGTTGAAGCTCGAACGTCAAGGCCGGGGCGCGGCGCCGCCGCCAAGCCGCCGGAGCACCGGCCACCGGAGAACAGTACGCGTGGAAGCCGTACGCAGAAGGGAGTGCTGTCATGACCGCCGACACGATGACCGCGAAGTCCGCACAGCCCCGGCTGCGCGCGGACGCCCTGCGCAACCGGGAGCGCATTGTCGCGGCCGCCCGAGAGGTGATCGTCGAGAGCGGGGCGCACATCCCCCTCGATGAAATCGCTCGACGGGCGGGGGTCGGCAATGCCACGATCTACCGGCACTTCACGGACCGCCGTGAGTTGATCCACCATGTGGCGCTCTCGGTGATGTCCTGTGTCGCCGACCAGGCCGAATCCGCCCTGGCCGAGGAGGACGACACCTTCTCGGCGCTGCGGCGCTTCGTCCACGCCGCGGCGGACGAGCACATAGGCGCGCTGTGCCTGCTGCTCTCCGACGGCCTCGACAAGGAGCACCCTGATCTCATCGCCACCCGCGACCGTCTGGCGGACGCTGTCGAAGCCCTGATGGGGGCCGCGAAAGCCGACGGCAAACTGCGCACCGACATCGGCGTCGGTGACCTGATGGTCGCGCTCAATCAGCTCACCCGGCCGCTGCCCGGCAGCGCCTGTGTGGACTTCGAGCCCTTTGTGCACCGGCATCTGCAGCTGTTCCTGGACGGACTGCACACCCCGGCGCGCTCGGAACTACCCGGAAAGTCCGTGACCTTGGAGGATCTGCAGCACCGGCCGTGACGTGACATAGATCGCATCCGGCCGATCCCGGAGCACCGCTTATTCCGCGCACGTTCACACGTCTTCCTTACGTGCGTCGTCGCCTCTCGCTACCTCTTACCCAACGGCCTGTGCCGGTCTGACCATGACCGGCCCCTTACGTCCCATTTCTCACTCTCCGCACCGCTAGGTAGGCTCTTCCATGCCTGAAACGGCTCAATTCGTGGATCCCCGGCGCTGGAAAGCGCTGATATTCATCGCCCTCGCCCAGCTGATGGTCGTGCTCGACGCGACCATCGTGAACATCGCGCTGCCCAGCGCCCAGGCCGATCTCGGCATCTCCGACGGCAACCGGCAGTGGGTCATCACCGCCTACGCCCTGGCCTTCGGCGGACTGCTGCTGTTCGGCGGCCGGATCGCCGACCTGTGGGGACGCAAGCAGACCTTCATCGTCGGTCTGATCGGCTTCGCCGCCGCCTCGGCCGTCGGCGGTGCCGCGCTGAACACCCCCATGCTGCTGGGCGCGCGTGCCCTCCAGGGTGTGTTCGGCGCGCTGCTCGCCCCCTCCGCGCTCTCGCTGCTCGCGGTGATGTTCACCGACGCCAAGGAGCGCGCCAAGGCGTTCGGTGTCTTCGGTGCCATCGCCGGTGGTGGCGGCGCCGTCGGTCTGATCCTCGGTGGTGTGCTCACCGAGTACATGGACTGGCGCTGGACCTTCTTCGTGAACATCCCGTTCGCCATCGTCGCCGCGATCGGCGCGGTCGCCGTGATCCGTGAGCCGGTGGAGAGCCACAACTCGTCCCGGCTGGACGTCCCCGGCGTGATCCTGGCCACCACCGGTCTGGTCTCGCTGGTCTACGGCTTCACCCGCGCCGAGTCCGACGGCTGGTCCGCGGGCCCGACCATCGGTCTGTTCGTCGCCGCGGCCGTGCTGCTGGTCGCCTTCGTGGTCGTCGAGTCGCGGGTGAAGGCGCCGCTGCTGCCGCTGCGCGTGGTCGCCGACCGCAACCGCGGCGGTGTCTACGCCTCGCTGGCCCTCGCCATCATCGGCATGTTCGGCCTGTTCCTCTTCCTCACCTACTACATGCAGATCGTGAAGGGGTACAGCCCGGTCAAGACCGGCTTCGCCTTCCTGCCGATGGTCGCGGGCATGATCACCGGCTCGACGCAGATCGGCGCCCGGCTGATGACCCGCGTCCCGGCGCGGCGGCTGATGGGGCCGGGCTTCCTGGTCGCCTCGGTCGGCATGCTGCTGCTGACCCAGATCGACCTGGACACCTCGTACCCGGCGCTGATCCTGCCCGGGTTCCTGCTGCTCGGCCTCGGTATGGGTACCGCCTTCATGCCGGCGATGAGCCTGGCCACGCATGGTGTCGAGCCGCGTGACGCGGGCGTCGCCTCGGCGATGGTCAACACCTCGCAGCAGGTCGGCGGCGCCATCGGCACCGCGCTGCTGAACACGATCGCGGCGAGCGCCACCACCGAGTACGCGAAGTCGCATGCGGCGGGGGCCCCTTCCCGCACGGCGCTGCAGCTGCAGTCGATGGTGCACGGCTACACCGCCGCCATCTGGTGGGCGGTCGGCATCCTGGTGCTGGCCGCGGTCATCGCCATCACGTTCATCAACGCCGGACAGCCGGAGGGCGGCGGCGCGGTCGCCGGCTCCGGTGACGGTGCGGCGGAGGACGCTGTTCCGGTGATGGCGCACTGATGCGCTGAGACCCGTCTGTCGGACTGCCCATAGGCGGTCTGATGTCAGGTGAGGCCCCGCTCCTCGAGTA
>NZ_JAERRG010000050.1 GCF_016741935.1 Streptomyces endocoffeicus
GCCGTGTGACCAGAACAGCCGTGGCCGGGCCCTGACCTGCAAAATCACAGCCTTCTGCAACACGCTTTAGGGGCCATAATCGACAATGTCTTCCTCATAGACGTCCGGTATGGCACCCATCGCCTGCCCACTCACGTAATAGCGTATGGCGCTCGGGTAGGTAATAGCCTGCTCGCGGTACATCAGGACGTAGCCCATGAGAGCACTGATCTGCCACTTGTCGCCCATAGCAGCAGAAAGCAGACGGAAGGCCTGATCGGCGGACAATGGGCCCTCTGGAACGGAGACCAGGGTCTCGTCATTAAAAGCTCCGCCGCGATGCTCAAAGCGGAAATTATATGGGAGCTTTTGCTGCAGCTGGACAGCCAACTCATATGCAGTCAGATCGAGAGCCGACCCTTCGGTGCGAAGCTTCCACGACAGGTCGATCGGGTAGAGCGCGTCGAAATGATGACTGCGAAGACGAGTGCGATCCCTCATCCGCCCAGGGTCCTGGTTACCAAATCCGTTATTATTCCAGGCCGCAGCCCCCCGTCCGTGCAATTGGCGGAGCACAAGATGCTCAGGCGCAACATAGCTAAGGTCATCGTCCAGCTTGAGATAGCTGAATGTGAAGTCCCCGGAATCAATATTGCAGCGTCCGTCGATTTTCTGCAGATGCCTCTTGAGTCGATGAGGGATTGAGCGATCGCCCTTACCGACGTAGACGATCTCGGGGATTCTGGTACCCGCCGCTTGATGCAGAAGATAGACCCCAGGCCAGTCGTCTAGCCGCTCAATATTTGGAATCGTTAGGTTGTGGTGCGGCTGGGCGGCAAGGATCTTAACGAAGAGGTCTTCTCGTTCCCGTGGAATTAGTCGGAATCCCGTTCCGCCAGCGTAAGCGACGTTGCGACTGAAAGGATAGAACGTGGCAGTGTCCGTCGCCCGCTGGTTGGGCTCAGGAAGGTTGCGCACCCTAAGCACGTGCTTAAGCTTGGGGTAGATGTCACTCAAGGAGAGCAGCGCCGGGGCGTTGGGAATTCCGGAGCGAACAACGTCATTCAGCGCGCCGGTAAAGGAGGTACAGGCGATCTTCTGCGCCTCCGGTGATGGCACGTGAGCGACCTGATCGGCCGCCGTCAGCGTGTAGACACCACTGATCTCGGCGGCCGCCGCGAAGTGGCTCTGATCACTGCCTGCTAGCCCGTTGATAGCGCGTCCTGAGTAGCAGCAGTCGAGGATTACCAGCTTCACCTGTGCTGGCGAGCCCAACAGCGCACTGCGAACCTTGTCATACTCCAGACCGGTCAGGTCTGGGTAGCGGAGCTGAGTGTCACTGGTGGCCAGGCAAAGCGCGCCAGTTTTGGTGAGGACACCATGCCCGACGAAGTAGACCAGCAGGGTTCCTGTGGTCTTCTCCGCCAGACGGTGGAGGCGCAGGGCCAGCTCTGAGGATCCGACGGGATCCTCCAACACATGCACCTGGCTTTCAGCCCAGCCGCACAGATCGGGGTCAGTGAGCAGTCGGCGCATCGTGTGCAGGCTGTTGAGCACTGCGGGCACGTTCGGAAGGGACGGATCTTGGTACTGCGAGACACCAATGAGGATGGCAATGTCGTCTCCCTCAGGCGCCATTGATATCGTCGCCCAAGAAGCGTCGGATCAGGGCCTCGGCCTCGGCTGCGTCACCAGTCTCGAGTTCCAAGGTGCGGTCTGCCCGAGTGACGGTGATGCGAATCGTGGTCTGGGCGCGGCGATTTTGCAGCCATGCGGAGAGAGAACCAGCTAGGACTGTTGCGACTCCGCCGGAACCGAGAGAGACGACCAGCAGGTCGAAAGCGGTGCCGAGTTCGTTCTCGGTGGGTGCGGTATGGGTGACGTGGACGCGCCCGTGAAGGCCCCGTTCGGCCCGGAGCCACGCAACGAGCGCCACCTGCTCATCGACTGTGTCCGCCGAATCGATCCTGATCAGGACCTTCGACGTTTCAACGTTCCTCGTGTCGTGCATCGCTTCCCCCGCCCCCGTGTGCGTCTCGTACCTTGGTGACCCCGAACTGTACGACCCGACAGCTTACGTGGGGAGGAGTGGTGAAGTCCTCGGGCGCCCCAGGGGCTTAACGCCGTCCCACTCTCTCCGGAGCACTCACATCTGTGTTCGCAGCTACCGAACATAGTTGGGACACAAGCCGAGGGACTTAAAGCGGCCCCACCCCCGCGTCCGGCGAGCGGTCCGGCGGTCTGGAGCCTCCGCTCCAGCGCGAGACGCACGCCAGTCCTCCCTGCTCGCAACCAGGGTGAAGCAGCCAGTGCCCCAGGCAGTCCGCACACAGTCCGCAAGACATCCGGTCAGGACCGTCGGCCCCCATCTCCACCAATCACCAAAAGGCCCGGTCAGCGCCCCGCAAGGAGGATTCCCGCAGGTCACCGACCTGGCCCATTACCAGGAGACCAAGAAGGGCTGACCCCGCCTTTCATCAGCACCACTAGACCCCACCCGAGCCGCCCCGAGTGGCCCGGGTGCGGTCTTCTTTGTCGTGAACCTTGCCGGTTTATCTTGAACGTTCTTGGCGGGCGCCGGGGTTGACGCCCGGCCCCTCACCCCCGCGGGCTGATGCCCGCCACGGTCAGGTGCAGCAGTCGGGTCGCCTCGGTGGCGGGGTCGGGGTGGTGCTGGGTGGCCAGGGCGATGCCGGCGATCAGGGTGACCAGGTCGACCGGGGTCACGCCGGGAGCCACCGCACCGGCCCGTTCGGCTCGTCGCAGCAGGGGTTCGCCCGCCTCGGCGAGGGTGTCCACGCAGGGGTTCGCGTGCTCCGGGTCGAGTTCCCCGTCCCGTAGGAGCGCGGCGGCCAGGCCCTGCACCGTGGCGGAGTAGACGGTGAGCGCGCCCAGCCAGTCCAGCAGGGCGGCCCGTATGTCGTCCGCCTCCGCGAGTTCGCGGGCGCGGGTGGCCAGGGTTTCGATGCGTTCGCGGAAGACGGCTTCCAGCAGGGCGCGCCGGGTGGGGAAGTGGCGGCGCACGGTGGCCGAGCCGACTCCGGCGGTGCGGGCGATCTGCTCCAGGGAGGCGTCGGCGCCGTGCGTGGCGACCTCCTCCTCGGCGACGGCGAGGATGCGCGCGTAGTTGCGCCGGGCGTCCGCGCGCTGGGCGGGCATGGCGTCACCTCCGGGTTGCTAAGTGGCGGGGGCCTCCGTATCGTACCGAGTCATAAGTGGCGGGGCCCGCCGTTTAGCCTTTCCGGTCGACTTGTCGATGGGTCGATTCACCTCTGCCCGAGGAGCAGCATGCCTTCGCAATCCCCGACGTCCGCCCCCGTCCTCGTCACCGGTGCCACCGGACAGCAGGGCGGCGCCACCGCCCGCGCCCTGCTCTCGGCGGGCGTTCCCGTACGGGCCCTGGTCCGCGACCCGGCCGGCGAGCGGGCCAGGGCCGTGGCGGCGCTCGGTGCCGAGCTGGTCACCGGCGATCTGCTCGACCTCGACTCGGTGCGGCGGGCCGCCGAGGGGGCGCGTGCCGTGTTCTCGATCCAGATGCCCGATATGAACGATCTCCAGGGCGACTCCGAGTGGATCCAGGGGCGCAACCTGATCCAGGCCGCGCGGGACGCGGGGGTGGTGCAGTTCGTGCACACCTCCGTCTCCGGCGCCGGGCAGCACCGCACCGACCCCGGCTGGGCGGAGGGCCGCTGGGCGGCGATGGAGCACTACTGGGCGACCAAGAGCGGCCTCCAGGACCGGGTCCGGGAGGCGGGTTTCCGCCACTGGACGCTCCTCAAGCCCGCCTTCTTCATGGAGAACTTCCTGTCCCTGCTCCCGAACGGCCCCGAGGGCGGCCTGGCCACCATCCTCCAGCCCGGCGCCGAACTCTCCCTCATCGCCGTCGCCGACATCGGCACGGCGGCCGCCGCGGCCATCGCCGAGCCCGAGCGGTTCCATGAGGTCGAGCTGGAACTGGCGGGCGACTACATGACCATGACCCGGGTCGCCGAGGTCCTCTCCGAGGTCACGGGCGCCGAAGTGACCGCCCCGTCGATGACCGCGGACGAGGCGCTCGCCGCCGGGATGCCGCAGTGGGGCCTCGGGCACGCGCGGCTGAACGAGGTCGGCCAGCCCGCCCGTCCCGAGTTCGCCCGCGCCCTCGGCCTCCCGCTCACCGGCTTCGCGGAGTGGGCCGGGCGCCATCTGCGGCCCGCGCGGCCCGCGCCGGTGGTCTGACCCGCGCGCTCCCCAAGGCGTCCGCTCCGCGCTCCGGGCTGTGGTTGATGCCCGGACCGGAGTGGACGAGGCTGGAAGGGAGCCCTGGTGGACGGACCCGGTGCCGTCCCGGAGGGATGGCGAGGATGAAGCGCCACGACAGCGGCTCCGCGCGGGAGTGGGGCGGCTCCGACGAAGCGGATACGGCACGGGCCACCGTCAGCGATGATGGGACGCTGACCAGCTGGAACGAGGGCGCCCGTCGACTGCTCGGGCATCCGTCCCCCGATGTCGTGGGGCGGCCCGCCGCCGAGCTGCTGGCCGATCCGGGCCGCGCGGCGGGCGCCGAGGCCCGCCATGCCCGCACCCGGCTGACCCGGTGGCACGGGATCGTGGCGCTGCGCCACCGGGACGGCCGCGAGGTGCCCGTACCGCTGCTGGCGCACCGCAGACGGCGGGAGGGCGACTGGCTGCTGGTGACCGCGGCACCCAGCGCGGAGCAGCCCCCCGAGTCGTGGAACGACGCGCTGATGCGATGGGCCTACGCCCAGTCGCCCTGCCCGATGGCGATCTACGACGCCGATATGCGGCTGCGCAAGGTGAACGCGGAGATGGCCCGCGTCACCGGCCTCCCCGAGGCGGAGATCCGCGGTCTGCGGCTGTCGGAGATCAAGGGCAAGCTCCAGAGCGAACAGCTCGAAGCGGCCATGCGCCAAGTGCTGGCCACCGGTGAGCCGCGCGAGGTGGAGACGTATCTGCGCACCGGAAGCGGTGAGATCAAGGAGCAGGCCTGGTCGGCCCGGTTCGCCCCGCTGCGGGCGAGGGACGGGCGGGTGTACGCGGTCTGCATGGCGGCGCACGACATCACCGATCAGTATCTGGCCCGCCAGCGGCTGCTGCTGCTGAGCACGGCCAGCGAACGGATCGGCTCCACCCTCGACATCGACCACACCGCGCAGGAGCTCGCCGACGTCTGCGTACCGCGGCTGGCCGACTACACCAGCATCGACCTGCTGGACCGGCTGACCCAGGAGGAGGAGCTGCCGGCCGGGCCGCTCACCGACCCGGTCGTGCTGCGCCGCGCCGCCCGGCAGTCCATTTACGAGGGCTGCCCCGAGGCCGTGGTGCCGGTGGGGAAGGTGGACACCTACCCGAAGGTCTCGCCGATGGCCGAATGCCTGGTGGCGGGGCGTCCCATCATCCATACGTCCAGCGACCCCTCGATCGCCAAGTGGGGCGCGCTGAAGCCCGACCGCGCCCGGACGATCCAGCGGTTCGGCGTCCACTCGATCATGTCGGTGCCGATCCGGGCGCGGGGGACGACGCTCGGGGTGGCCGTGTTCGCCCGCCACCGCACCCCCGAGGCGTTCACCCAGGACGATGTGGTGCTGGCCGAGGAGATCACCACCCGGGCCGCCGTCTGCGTGGACAACGCCCGCCGCTTCACCCGGGAGCGCGACACCGCCCTGGCCCTGCAGCGCAGTCTGCTGCCGCAGACCCTGCCCCAGCCGCCGGCCGTCGAGGTGGCCTCCCGCTACCTGCCCGCGGGCCCGTACGCGGGGGCGGGCGGGGACTGGTTCGACGTCATCCCGCTCTCCGGGGCGCGGGTCGCGCTGGTGGTGGGCGATGTGGTCGGCCACGGCATCCAGGCGTCGGCCACCATGGGCCGGCTGCGGACGGCGGTCCGTACCCTCGCCGACGTCGATCTGCCGCCGGACGAGCTGCTCACCCACCTCGACGACCTGGTGATCCACCTGGCCGCGGAGACCGGGGCCGAGGAGGCCACCGGAGATGTGGGGGCCACCTGTCTGTACGCGGTCTACGACCCGGTCTCGCACCACTGCTCACTGGCCGCGGCCGGGCACCCGGCCCCGGCGCTGGCCAGGCCGGACGGCTCCGTGGAGTTCCTGCCGGTGCCGCCCGGACCGCCGCTGGGGGTCGGCGGGCTGCCCTTCGAGACGATGGAGACCGAGCTGCCCGAGGACGCCGTGCTCGCCCTCTACACCAACGGGCTGATGGGCGAATGGGACCGCGATGTGGACGAGGGGCGTCTGCTGCTGGCCAACGCGCTCGCCCACCCCCGCGGCTCCCTGAGCGGCACCTGCGACGCCGTACTGCGGACACTCCTCCCCGGCGAGGGCGTGCTGGACGACGTCGCGCTGCTGCTCGCCCGCACCCGCGCCCTGGACGCGGCGCACGTGGCCACCTGGGACGTGCCCGCCGACCCGGCATGGGTGGCGCGGTCCCGCCGGAACGTGACGGAGCGGCTGACCCAATGGGGGCTCGACGAGGCCGTCTTCACCACCGAACTGGTCGTCAGCGAGCTGGTCACCAACGCCATCCGGCACGCCGTCCCGCCCATCCAGCTGCGGCTGATCCATGACCACTCGCTGATCTGCGAGGTCACCGACTCCTCCAGCACCGCCCCGCATATGCGCCGCGCCCGCACCTTCGACGAGGGCGGCCGCGGGCTGCTGCTGGTCGCGCGGCTCAGCCAGCGCTGGGGAAGCCGCCAGACGGCCGAGGGCAAGACGATCTGGTCGGAGCAGACGCTGCCGGTGGGGCTGCCCGGCGAACTGCTCGACCTGGACTGACTGGACTGGCTGGACCGGCTGGACCGGCTGGACCGGCTGGACCGGCTGGAGCGGCTGGAGCGGCTGGAGCGGCTGGAGCGGCTGGAGCGGCTGGAGCGGCTGGAGCGGCTGGAGCGAACGGCCCGGCTGGAGCGAACGGCCCGGGGCTTCCGTGGGTCTCCGCGGGCGTCAGAAGCGCCAGCGCGTCTGGCCGTACTCGCCCTTGCGGAAGCCGAACGCGGTGGCCGGGGCGACCCGGTAGACCAGGGCCTCATGGCCCTCGTGGTGGAAGGCGCCGTCGCGCACCTGGAAGGTCCACTCCTCGCCGTACTTCTCCACGTACGCCGCGGCGATCCGCCGCAGCGTGGCGTCGTCCCGCACCGGCTCGGCCGCGCCCTCGACCACCAGGTCAAGCCCCTCGCGCAGCACCCCCGCGCCCGTGGTGAGGGCGCAGCGCGGATTGTGCGCGAGGTTCCGGGCTTTCTGCTCGGCGGGGCCGGTGCAGAAGCAGAGCGCGCCGTCGAGCCAGACGGCGATGAGCGGGGTGACGTGGGGACGGCCGTCCCGGCGGACGGTGGACAGCCAGTAGAGCTCCGCGGCCGCCAGCCCCTCACGCCCCTCCGGCCAGGCCGTGGCGGTGGCGTCCGGGCTGCTGAAACGGGTGTCCAGCGCGGTTTGCGGTTCGTGCTCGGCGATCATCTTCTCGCTCCTCGCATGGCGTGGCGGTCCGGTGCGGTCCCGTGTGCTTGGACCGCCCGGCGGAGCGAAAGTCATCGCTCGCCCGCCTTCGGAGCCTCGCCGAACTTCGGAGCTACGCCGCCCTGCGGAGCTACGCCGCCCTGCGGAGCTACGAGACCTCGGCGGGCCCGGCGAGCCCCAGGATGTCGAGCTCGTCGCGGGTCGGGGGCACCTGGAGGCGCAGCAGCGGGCTCTCGTTGCGGACCAGCCACTGGCGGTACGCGACGCTCGCCCAGGCGATCTCGAAGTACGCGTCCGCCAGGTCGCCGAAGAGGGCGTCGACGTCGAGGGGCGCACCGGACGCCGTGGCGTCTACATCCACATCCACGTCCACGTCCATGTCGACGTCGACAGGCACACCGGACACCGGGTCCGGGGCGGATCCGTCGGCGCCGGTACGGGCCGCCGGGACCGCCCGTGAGGCCAGGAACAGCCGGACCGTCAGCGGATCCCCGTGCAGCGGACGGACCGCCACGCCCTGGCGGGACCGCGCGGTGGGCTGGCAGGGGGTGACCACCTCGCCCGAGGCGACCAGGTCGGCGGCGGTCAGATAGTCCCCGTACACCACCCTCGGATTGAGCCCCGCGGCGGCCAGCACCCGGCGCAGGCCGGGCCCCTCGCCGTCCACGCTGGGGTCCACCATCCACTGGTCGGCGGCGAGCTCGGTGAGCCGCACCACGGGCCGCGCGGCGGCCGGATGGGTTTCGGCCAGCGCCACGAACTGTGGCTCCCGCTCCACGAGCACCCGGCGCTCCACGCCCTCGGGCACCCGCAGCGGCGCGCCCTCGACCTCGTGGACGAAGGCGACGTCCAGCTGGTTGGCGGCGACCATCTGCAGCAGCGCGTTGGCGGAGACGTCGATGTGGATGGTGGTGTCCGCGTCGGGGTAGCGGGCGCGGAGCCTGCGCAGCCAGCCGACCACGGCCCGGCTGCCCGTGCTGCCGATGCGCAGCCGGGCGTCGGCGGTCTGCCCCGCCTCCAGCCGGACCTCGCTGACCAGGGCGTTCATCTCGGCCACGATGGGCCGGGCGCGGCACAGCACGGACCGCCCCAGCGGGGTCGGCCGACTGCCGGTGACCTCCCGCGAGAACAGCCGGCCGCCGACGGTGTTCTCGATCCGCCGGAGCTGGGTCGTCAAGGACGGCTGGGTCATGCCCAGTTGACGCGCCGCCTTCCGTAGGCTGCCGGTGTCGGCTATGGCGCACAGTGCACGGAGGTGCCTCACCTCGAGCTCCACGGCGGGAGCATAACTGCGCACTTGTCCGTCACACCAGACTCTGAAATCCCGCCAACCCATACCGGAATCGATCAATCGGTGGTCAAACACGGGTCAACGGGGTGTCAAACGCCGGTTACCGGCCGGGCCCTGAACGCCCGGCTGGGGATATTCCCTCGTCCTATCACCGGTTGATATCTCCGCGTACGGCCGGTTCTCCTCAAGACTCTGCGTCAGCCAAGAGTTCATCCCACGGCCCCGGCCGCCACCCCACACGGCGACCGGGGCCCGAGGACGATGAGGAGTCCCCCACATGTCACTCCCCAAGCTGGCGCTGTCCGCGACCATCGGCCTCGGCCTGGCGGTGTCCCTGTCCGCCATGCCCGCGTCCGCGGCCACGCCCGACCACTCCACCGCCCAGCGCGGTGCCGCGGCCGCCACTTACACGGCGAGCGGTGAGGAGCGGGCCGACACCGACGCCTTCATCAAGGCCGTCATGAAGTCGGCGCTGGAGAAGCGGGCGAAGGCGCGCAGCGCGACGGCGGCCGTCACCGTGACCTACAACGCGAGCCAGGCCCCGACCTTCAAGTCGGTGATATCCCGCTCCACCCAGATCTGGAACTCCGCGGTGAGCAACGTGAAGCTCCAGGAGGGCGGCAACGCGGACTTCACCTACCGCGAGGGCAATGACCCCCGGGGCTCGTACGCGAGCACCGACGGGCACGGCCGCGGCTATGTCTTCCTGGACTACGCCCAGAACCAGCAGTACGACTCGACCCGGGTCACCGCGCACGAGACCGGCCATGTGCTGGGTCTGCCGGACCACTACTCGGGTCCGTGCAGCGAGCTGATGTCCGGTGGCGGCCCCGGCACGTCCTGCACCAACTCGCAGCCGAACCAGGCCGAGATCAGCCGCGTCAACCAGCTCTGGGCCAATGGCCTGGCCAAGCTCGAGAAGCAGCTGGCCAAGACCCACTGAGCCCACTGAGCCCGCCGAACCCACTGATCCGCTGGATCAGGGCCTGACCGCCCGCACCCGGTTCCCGACGCCGGGTGCGGGCGCTCGGCGTGTGCGGACGCTTACGGGGTGTCCGGCGGACACCTCCTGGGCCCGTGCGGCCCCGGTCGTCACGGGAAGCGACGCCGCCTCCGGCCGGAGGTACCGTATAGACACCAGGAGCATTTCGCGCAAACCGGCCGGATTCCCTCCAGCTGTGGGCCCCGGTCCCAGGGAGTGAGCACCGTGGAGACCCTGATCACCGTGGTCGTCATCCTCGCGCTGATCGCCGTGGGCGCCCTGCTGATCCACCGGACCAATGTCCAGAACGGCAACCGCATGTCCCCCGAGAGCCACGAGACCCTCCCGGGCGGCGGCGGCCGGCCCCGCCACCGCGCCTGGGGCCGCGGGCGGCAGCACCGGGGCCACCGGGCACCCCCTCCCCCACCCCAGGACCGCCGCCCCTGAGCCCAGCCCTCCAGCCCCTCCGACGCTTGAGGAGCGGGGTCCGGGGCGAAGCCCCGCCTTCCACCCCCCGACGTTCGAGGAACGGGGCCTGGGACGGAGCCCCGCCTCCCAGCCCCTCCGGCGCTTGAGGAGCGGGGTCTGGGGCGGAGCCCCAGTTTCGGGAAGGGGCGGGGAGGGGAACAGCCCGCCGCAGGCGTCAAGCTCCGCCGGACACCTGACCCTCCTCGTCGCCCAACACCTCGCCCAACGCCTCACTCAGCACCTCGTCCAACGTGGCCACCGGCCCAAGCACATCCAGCATCCGCCCCGCCCGCAAAGTCCGCAGGATCAAGGCGTCGTCGCAGACCAGCCGCAGCCGCCCGCCCCGCTCCCGGACACGCCGATGGGCCCGGCACAGCAGCCCCAGGCCCGAGCAGTCGAAGAAGGCGGTCGGGCGTAAGTCCACGATCACCGCGGGCCGGTCCCCGGCCGTGGCCGCGTCCAGTGCCGGTCCCACGCTTCCCACCCCGGCGATGTCGATCTCACCGTGGAGCTCCACGACGGTGTACCCACCGACCCGGTGCGTACGGGCCCGAGCGACGACGTCGTCGGCCGGATCCTCGCTCGCGGGCTCCCGCGCGGCGTTCTGGGCACCGCGGTCCGGCGGCACCGGCGCATCACGGGGAGCGCCTTGCTGCGTCATCGCGATATCCCCTCGGAACGGCACACTGCCCCCTCTCACCTTCGTCAGGTCCCGGAAGCGGGCAGGGTCGGGCATCGGGTGCGAAATCCGCCGGGTCCTCAGGCGACGTCCCGCGAGCGTAAGGGGGTGACCCCCGGTTACAGAGGGAGGGACGCAGCATTCCGCCGGTAAAGACCGCTCGTCCGAGTGAATTTCGGTTCTTACTATTGACACTTGGTCAGATACGGCCTACGCGAAGGAGTCACCGCCTCCTCCGACCACCGGACCCGCCGCGCCCGCGATCGCCGGAGTCAGATCTTCCAGGACCTCGAAGGCGTCGTCCAGCCGGACCATGCGCAGCAGCCGCAGAAAGCGCGGATCGCCGATGACGAGCCGCAGCCGCCCGTCCCGCTCCAGCACGCGATTGCGCAACCGGCACAGTAACGACAATCCGGCGCAGTCCAGGAACGTGACCGGTCGTAGGTCCAGGATCAGATCCGGGCAGCGCACCTGAACGAGGGAATCGAGCCGAGCCACGATCCGCCCCGCGGCGAAGATGTCCAGCTCTCCCGCGATCTCGGCGACGGTGACGCCGCCGAGCGAGTGGACTCGGACGCCGAAGGCGGGCCGATCATCGAACATGCAAGCCTCCTTGACCTGGTGGAGGCGCGCGACACCGGAGCCCGCAGCCACGCCGGTCATCGCCGGGGTCCAGGCCGGCCCTTCAGTAGATGACATACCCATCTACCGGCTGACCAGTCAACGAACGGCCCGGCACGTGTCGTTGGCCTATTAAGACCCCTCGGCCACCAACCGTTACTCGCCGGTAAAGCAGAGGTCTTCTCATGTCCACCGGCAGCCGTGAGCATGCCACCCGGCAATCGCCTCGACGCGAAGGAAGTGACCGATGACAGCAGGACGCGTGCGATCACGGCGGCTCGGCATGACGACGGTGATCGTCGCCCTCGCCATCGGCGTCGGCGGAACGGCCACCACAGCGACCGCCACCACGCCCGCCACCACGGCGACCACCGCCACGCGCGGCACCACCGGCACCACGGCGGCCACGGCCGCGCCGACGAGCGCCACCGCCGCCGAGGAGGTCGACTACGAGACCTGGCAGCGTGACGTTCGCGCCATCATCGACGAGCAGGCCCGCCCCTACGTCGAGGAGCGCACCGCCCACCCCTCGGGCGAGAAGCGGGCCATCGTCCTGGACATCGACAACACCTCGCTGGAGACGGACTTCGGCTTCAGCTACCGTCCCTGAGCAGTGAGCGGGAGGATCCCCCGCACCGGCACGCCCCGAACGGTTTTGGGCGTACTGGTCCCCGGCGTACTCGACCCCGGGGCAGCGACACGGATCCTGTCCGTGGTCCGGTCCCAGGAGGCCAGTTCCCTGTGTGACCTGGCCTGTGGGCTCGGCCAGAGGCGACGGGGAGGTCCTGAACCATCACTCCGGTGGAGCAGGGGCCCCGCACGCTGGCACCGAACCCGGCGTCCCAGATCGCGACTTCACGCTACCCAACCACGCGGGGAACACCGCAACCCCGGAAACCGACCATCACACGATCGAGCTAAAGCGACTTGCGCTCACTCCTCGGTCAGCAACTGGCAACCCCCGACCCCCTCCGGGGAAAGGCCGAGAACTCCAGATCTTGGCGCCCAAGATTGGTGAGTAACCCGAGCGCACGGCACGTCTGCTCCGCTCAAGACTGGACACACCGCAGACTGTCCGTCGAGATCTCCGCAAAATTGCGCGGACACGTCGACACTGGCGCGAAGGGGATGACCTTGACCGGCTCGCACGTACTGGCGCTCGGCCACTACCAGCCCGCGAAGGTGCTCGGCAACGATGACCTCGCGGCCATGGTCGACACCAGCGACGAGTGGATCCGCAGCCGGGTGGGCATCCGCACCCGGCATCTCGCCCGCCCCGACGAGACGGTCGACGAGATGGCCGCGGCGGCCGCCGCCAAGGCGCTGGCCAACAGCGGGCTCGCCCTCTCCGACATCGACCTCGTGCTCGTCGCCACCTGCACGGCGATCGACCGCAGCCCCAATATGGCGGCCCGGGTCGCCGCCCGGCTCGGGCTGACCTGCCCCGCCACCATGGACCTCAATGTGGTGTGCGCGGGCTTCACTCACGCCCTCGCCACCGCCGACCACACCATCCGGGCCGGGGCGGCCACCGCGGCCCTGGTGATCGGCGCGGAGAAGTTCAGCGAGGCCACCGACTGGACCGACCGCTCCACCTGCGTGCTGACCGGCGACGGCGCGGGCGCGGCCGTGGTGGTGGCCGCCGAGCGGCCGGGTGTCGGCCCGGTGGTGTGGGGCTCGGTCCCGGAGATGGGCGGCGCGGTCCGTATCGAGGGCACACCGCCCCGGTTCGCGCAGGAGGGCCAGACCGTCTACCGCTGGGCGACCACCCATCTGCCGCCGATCGCGCGGAAGGTGTGCGAACGGGCCGGGCTCTCCCCGGAGGACCTGGCCGGTGTCGTACTGCACCAGGCCAATCTGCGGATCGTCGAACCGGTCGCGCGCAAGCTGGGCGCCGTCAACGCGGTGATCGCCCGCGATGTGGTGGAGTCCGGCAACACCTCGGCGGCCAGCATTCCGCTCGCCCTCTCCAAGCTGGTCGAGCGCGGGGAGGTGCCCTCCGGGGCCCCGGTGCTGCTCTTCGGCTTCGGCGGCAACCTGTCGTACGCGGGCCAGGTCATCCACTGCCCGTGAGGGTGCCCCTGGCCGTCCCTGGCCGTCCCGGGCCGTCCCGGGCCGCTCTCGACGGGGACGTCCGATTCGTTCAAGACCGTCCGCCCGGGCGCTCCCTACGCTGCCCGTATGACAGCACGATTCGACGCCATCGGCCTGGTCGTCGCCGACATGGCCGCCTCCCTCACCTTCTACCGCCGTCTCGGCCTCGACATCCCCGCCGACGCCGACACCCAGCCCCACGTCGAGGCCGCCCTGCCCGGCGGCACACGGCTGATGTGGGACACCGTCGCGACGGTGCGCTCCTTCGAACCGGAGTGGACGCCACCGAGCGGCTCCCACCAGGTGGGGCTCGCCTTCACCTGCGACAGCCCCGCCGACGTGGACAAGACCTACCAGGACCTCGTGGAGGCGGGGGTACGCGGCAAACTCGAGCCGTGGGACGCGCCCTGGGGCCAGCGCTACGCCACGGTCCTCGACCCCGACGGCAACGGCATCGACCTGTTCGCCCCGCTACCCTCCTGATCCCCGCAGCAGACGCCCCAGGGGCACCCCCGCCAGCGCCCTGACGTCGCGGGCGAGATGGGCCTGGTCGGCATAGCCCGCTGTGGCCGCGACCTCCGCGAAGGGGAGACCGCCGCGCGCCAGGTCCAGGGCCCGGTTCAGCCGGAGCACCCGGCCCAGCGTCTTGGGGCCGTAGCCGAACGCGGCGAGGGAGCGGCGGTGCAGCTGCCGCTCCCCCAGGCCCACGGCGGCGGCGATCCCGGCCACTCCCGTCCCGTTCGAGACCCCCGCGACGATCGCGGCGAGCACCGGATCGGGTGGTTCCGCCGTCCGCAGCCGCCCGAAGGCCGCCTCCTCCAGAAGGCGGCCCGCGGCCGTCTGCCCGGTGGCGATCCGCTCGGCCAGCCGCCGGGCCTCCGCGCCCGGCCAGAGGGCGGCCAGGGGCACCCGCAGATCGCGGAGCTCATGCGCCGGTACGCCCAGTACGGCGGGGCCCGTGCCGGGCGCGAACCGCAGCCCCACCGCGCGGGTGCCCGGCGGGCCGGGGGCCAGGTGCGCACGGGTGTCCGGCCCGGCGACCAGCAGCTCGCCGTCCGGCCCCGGCCCCGCCTCGCTCCAGATCAGATCCGTGCAGCCGTCGGGAAGCACCCGCTGCGGCCCGGTGCCGGCCGTACGGGTCCACACCACGGCGCCGTGGCCGATCAGCGCACTCCGCTCCCGGTACTCGCTCGAGGCGCTCAAGGGACCTCGCGCAGATACATCGCGCCGCAGGAGTGGCAGAAGGGCCCCGCGTCACCCGTGGCCCACAGGTCGGCGGCCTGGGTCTCGGCGTCCGGGGCCAGCTCCCGCCCGCACATCGCGGTCGTTCCGTTCCCGCGGACCATGTGCCAGATCTTGACCGGCGCGCCCGCGACCCGCCCGGAGCTGCCCTCCTCGTATTCGGCGCGCATCTCGTGCTGCATGGCGGTACACCTCCTGCTCACCACCACTACCCTCCATGCTCCCGCCACGCCAGGCCTCGCGCCACCTCCCGCCGCGTGCGCCATCTCCCTCCACCGCCGCGCCGCCATGGCTCCCACGCGCCCGCACCGGAGCCATGCGCCCGCGCTACGGGGTGTCCGGCGGATCACGCGGCGGCCGCATACCAAGGCTTTCCCCTCCCCGCCCCTTCCCGCTACCAGGGGCTCCGCCCCTGGACCCCGAGTCCTGGGGCGAAGCCTCGCCACGCGGCGAAACCGCATCTCGATGCCTCGGGAAGGGGCGGAGCCCCGGCCTCGGGGTGCGGGGTGCAGCCCGGGTTCCGGAGTGCGGGGCGGAGCCCGGGTCTCGGGGTGCGGGGCGCAGCCCGGGTTCCGGAGTGCGGGGCGCAGCCCGGGTCTCGGGGTGCGGGGCGCAGCCCGGGTTCCGGAGTGCGGAGCGGAGCCCGGGTCTCGGGGTGCGGGGCGCAGCCCGGGTTCCGGAGTGCGGAGCGGAGCCCGGGTCCGGGGTGCGGGGCGCAGCCCGGGTTCCGGAGTGCGGAGCGGAGCCCGGGTCCGGGGTGCGGAGCGGAGCCCGGGGTCTCGGGGTGCGGGGCGCAGCCCCGGTTCCGGGGTGTGGGGCGCGGCCCCGGTTCCGGGGTGCGGGGCGCAGCCCGGGTCTCGGGGTGCGGGCGGGGTGCGGGGCGGAGCCCCGGTCTCAGGGGGCTGGGTCGCAGCCCCGGTCTCGGACTCTGGGGGCACAGCCCCGGTTCCGGGACCTGGGGCGCAACCCCGGGCCTCGGAGCCCGGGACGCAACCCCGGCCTCAGGGCCTGGGGCGGAGCCCCGGCTCGGGGTCCGGGGCGGAGCCCCGGTTTCGGGAAGGGGCGGGGAGGGGAACAGCCCGCCGCAGGCGGCGCGATCCATCGAGCACCCCGATACCCCCGACACCCCTAGAAGACGGACCAGTCGGTCAGCGTGGTGAAGTGGTCCAGGGCCGCCACCCCCGCCACCGAGTTGCCGCGGGCGTCCAGGCCAGGACTCCAGACGCACAGCGTGCAGCGGCCGGGCACCACCGCGACGATGCCGCCGCCGACCCCGCTCTTGCCGGGCAGCCCGACGCGGTAGGCGAAGTCGCCCGCCGCGTCGTACGTACCGCAGGTGAGCATGACCGCGTTGACCCGCTTGGCCTCGCTGCGCGACAGGAGCCGGGAGCCGTCCGCGCGCAGCCCGTGGCGGGCGAGGAAGCCGCCGGCCAGGGCGAGATCGCGGCAGCTCATCTCGATCGAGCACTGCCAGAAGTAGTGCTCCAGGACGGTCGGCACGGGGTTGTCGAGGTTGCCGTAGCCGGCCATGAAGTGGGCGAGGGCCGCATTACGGTCGCCATGGGCGGTCTCGGAGACGGCGACCTCCTGGTCGAAGGCGAGGTCCGGATTGCCGCTCTCGGCGCGCAGGAAGTCCAGCATGGTGGTGCTGGCGTCGCCGGTAAGGGTGTGCAGCCGGTCGGTCACGACGAGCGCCCCGGCGTTGATGAACGGATTGCGCGGGATGCCGTGCTCGTACTCCAGCTGCACCAGGGAGTTGAAGGGGTTGCCCGAGGGCTCCCGGCCGACCCGCCGCCACAGCTTCTCGCCGTCCTCGGCGAGGACGAGCGCGAGGCTGAACGCCTTGGAGATGGACTGCATCGAGAAGGGCCGCTCCCAGTCGCCGACCCCGGTGACCCGGCCGTCGACGTCGGCGAGGGCGATCCCGAAGCGGTCCTCGTCCACCGAGGCGAGCGCCGGGATGTACTGGGCGACCCGCCCCCGGCCGATCTGCGGCCTCACATGGGCCGCGACCTCCTCCAGCACTGCCTGGTAGTCCATGGTGCGGTGCGTCTCCTGTTGCGAGGTCGTACGGATGAACCGGTCCGCACGATAACGCGCCCCCCATCATTCATCACCCCATGTGTTTATGAGTGTGCGTCGGGTAAGCAAGCGAGTGAACGAGGCGGGCCGCGACCGGGGCCCGCCACAGGACCAGAACGGAGGCGGGGCATGGCCTCACCCATGTCCGCGGGGGACTTCCTGGCGGCGCTGACGAACGAGGGCTTAACGGTGACGCAGGTCGGTGACTGGCGGCACCACAACCGCAACCACAAGGGGCCGTGGGGCCCGGTGCACGGGGTGATGATCCACCACACCGTCACCTCCGGCACCGAGGAGACCGTGGAGATCTGCCGGGACGGCTTCGAGGGGCTGCCCGGCCCGCTGTGCCACGGCGTGATCGCCAAGGACGGCGGAGTCCATCTGGTCGGCTACGGCCGCGCCAACCACGCCGGGCTGGGCGACGACGACGTCCTGCGGGCGGTGATCGCCGAGAAGGCGCTTCCGTCGGACAACGAGGCGAACACCGACGGGAACCGCGCCTTCTACGGCTTCGAATGCGAGAACCTGGGCGACGGCGAGGACCCGTGGCCCGAGGCCCAGCTGGACGCGATCGCGCGGGCCGCGGCGGCCGTGTGCCGCCATCACGGCTGGACCGAGCGCTCGGTGATCGGCCACCTCGAATGGCAGCCGGGCAAGGTGGATCCGCGCGGCTTCACCATGGCCTCGATGCGCGACCGGATCCGCGAACAGCTCAAGTAGGCCCCTGAGGGAAGTACAGAGCAAGCACAGAGGAAGCACAGAGGAAGCACAGAACACCCTTGGGGAAGCGCATAGCGCGTAAGGGCGGCCGCGGAGGGGCCGGGGCTCAGGCTCCGTCCTCCGCGGCCCCCTCCCGGTAGAGCGCCGCCTCCTCCAGGTCCAGCCGCCGCAGCAGCGACCGCAGCATCTCCTCGTCGATCCGCCGGGCGTCCCGCAGATCCACGAACACCGCCCGCTCGGCCTCGATCATCTCCCGGGCCAGCCGCCGATAGGTGTCGTCCGCCGATTCACCGGTCACCTCGTTGACCGCGCCCAGCCGCTCCCACACGGCGTTACGGCGCTGCTCCAGCACCGTGCGCAGCCGGTCGGCGAGCGGCGACGGCAGGGCGTTGCGCTCATCGGCGAGCAGTTCCCCCAGACGGCGCTCGGCGGCCAGCGACGCGGTGTTCTGCGCCTGGGCCTCGGCGAGGGTCTCGGCGTGGGGGTCGCGGCCGGGCAGCCCGAGCAGCCGGATCAGGGACGGCAGGGTGAGCCCATGGATCACCAGGGTGCCGATGACGGTGGTGAAGGTGAGGAAGAGGATCAGGTTGCGGGCCGGGAAGGGGCCGCCGCCGTGCACGGTCTCCGGGATCGAGAAGGCGATGGCCAGCGAGACCACGCCGCGCATCCCGGCCCAGCCGACGATGACCGGCGCGGTCCAGTTGGTGCCGGGCTCGCGCTCGCGGATCCCGGGGAAGAGCATGCGCGGCACGAAGGTCGACGGGAAGACCCAGACGTAGCGGGCGACCACCACGGCCAGGAAGACGACGGCCGCGTACCAGGCGGCCTCACCCGCGCTGTACTCCCCCAGGCCGCCCACCACGACCCGCAGTTGCAGCCCGATCAGCGCGAACACCGCCGACTCCAGAACGAAGTCGATCATGCGCCAGACCGCCGCCTCCTGGAGCCGGGTGGCGAAGTCGACCTGCCAGGAGTGGTGGCCGAGGTAGAGCCCGACCACCACGACGGCCAGCACACCCGACGCCCCGAACTGCTCGGCGACGGCGTAGGCGACGAAGGGGATGAGCAGCGAGAGGGTGTTCTGCAGCAGGGGGTCCCGCAGCCGGGTGCGCAGCCAGTGCAGCGGCACCATCAGGATCAGACCGACCACGACGCCGCCGATGGCCGCGAAGGCGAACTCCCGCAGCCCCTCGGTCCAGCTGACGCCCTCCCCCACGGCAGCGGCCACCGCCACCCGGTAGGCGGTGATCGCGGTCGCGTCGTTGAACAGGGACTCGCCCTGGAGGAGCGTGGTGAGCCGGGAGGGCAGCCCGATCCGGCGGGCGATGGCGGTGGCGGCCACGGCGTCCGGCGGCGCGACCACCGCGCCCAGTACGAGGGCGGCGGTCAGCGGCAGCTGCGGGATCAGCAGATGGGCGACCACGCCGACCGCGACCGTCGCGAAGAGCACATACCCGACGGAGAGCAGCGCGATCGGCCGCAGATTGGCCCGCAGATCCAGGTACGAGCTGTCCAGCGCGGCGCTGTGCAGCAGCGGCGGCAGCACCAGGGGCAGCACGATATGCGGGTCCAGCGTGTAGTCCGGCACCCCGGGCAGGTACGAGACGACGAGCCCGACCGCGACCAGCAGCAGCGGCGCGGGCACCGGGGTCCGGCGCGCCGCGCCCGCGACCACCGCGCTGCCCGCGACCAGCATCAACAACGGCAATACGTCCATCGTCCGGCCCTGTCTCCGTCGGCCGTCCCGACGGTCGTCCATGTGCTCCGCTCACGCGGCGTTTTAGTCTGGCAATCATGAACGAGTGCCCGCATGTTCCCGCACTGCCGCGTCCCGAGCCGGAGCCGCGGTCCGACACCTGTCCCGAATGCCTGGCGGTCGGCAGCCACCCCGTCCAGCTGCGGAAGTGTCTGGTGTGCGGCCATGTGGGCTGCTGCGACTCCTCGCCGTATCAGCACGGCACCCGGCACTTCGAGGAGACCGGCCATCCGGTGATGCGCAGCTTCGAGGAGGGCGAGGACTGGCGCTGGTGCTTTGTGGATCAGCTCATCGTGGCGTGAGCGGATCGGCTCATCGTGCCGTGAGCGGATCAGCTCAGCGTGCCGTGAGTGGATCAGCTCGTCGTGGCGTGGGATGCCGGGGTGTGGTGAGCCCCCCGCCTCCGCGGACGCCCAGGTCTTGGCGTTTTCCGCGCAATGTCGTAGATCGACTGCCGCGTTTGTCGGTGTGGCCCGCTAGCCTTCACCACATGATCCGATCAGCGAAGCCGTCCGACGTTCCGGCGATCCATGCGATGATCCGCGAGCTGGCGGACTACGAGCGGGCTCCGCAGGAGGCGAAGGCCACCGAGGAGCAGCTGCGCGAGGCGCTCTTCGGGGCGCATCCCGCGGTGTTCGCGCTGATCGCCGAGGAGGCCGGCGGCGCCGGAGAGCCCGCCGGTCCGGTGGGGTTCGCGCTGTGGTTCCGTAACTTCTCCACCTGGACAGGCACCCATGGTGTGTATCTGGAGGACCTGTACGTCACCCCGCGGGCCCGCGGGGGCGGCCATGGCAAGGCGCTGCTCGCCGAGCTGGCGCGGATCTGCGTGGAGCGGGGATATGCCCGTTTCGAATGGTCGGTGCTCGACTGGAACGAGCCCGCGATCGGCTTGTACGCCGCGATCGGTGCGGAGGCGATGGAGGAATGGACGGTGCGCAGGCTCTCGGGAGAGCCACTGCGAGCGCTGGCCGCTCAGGCCATGGGCACCGCCGTGACCAGCGATTTCCTGAGTGAGGCGACATCTCTTTCGAATTGAGACCGCAAACCCTCTAGCCACGCTGCGTACTCATGTGCTTACTATGAGTGATATCGCGGCCTTGTGGGCCGGGGTTCACCCGTGATGGGGGCCGTGCTTCGTCCGGGCGACACCGAACCGCAGATCGCGATAGCGTCGCAGCCAAAGTACATACAGCGCCGACCCGTATTCACCCTCCACCATAAGGGTTCGGGGCCGACGCTCCAATCAGCTCAGCTCAATCAGCTTGTGTCACCTTGGAGGTGAGGGTGTCCCAGATCGCAGGCGAGCCCGGGACCCAGGACTTCGTGGAAGTCCGGCTGCCCGCTGCGGGTGCCTATCTGTCGGTGCTGCGGACGGCCACCGCCGGCCTCGCAGCCCGCTTGGACTTCACCCTCGACGAAATCGAGGATCTGCGTATCGCCGTAGATGAGGCATGCGCGATCCTGCTGCAGCAAGCCGTGTCCGGCTCCGTGCTGAGCTGCGTCTTCCGCTTGATCGACGACGCACTCCAGGTGACCGTATCGGCTCCCACCACCGACGGTCGCGCCCCCGAGCGCGACACCTTCGCCTGGACGGTGCTCTCCGCACTGGCGGGCAAGGTGGACTCGACGGTGGCCGAGGACCGGACGGTCAGCATCAGTCTGTACAAGGAGCGCGGCGCCGGCCCCGGACAGCCGTGACGGAACAAGGGGGCTCCGTGAGCACTGCATCATCGCGGGGAGTAGGTACCCCGGCCATCCCGCACCCGCCGGCCCGGCCGCATCCCGCGGACTCGGAGGCGGCAGGAGACCGACCAGAGCGGGCGGACCACATGGATCAGCACGAGCAGGTGCATCAGCAGCACGATCCGCAGGACCGGAGTGGCGCGCGGGCGATGTTCGCCGAGCTGCGAGGGCTGCCGGAGGGCTCCGCCGAGCGGGCCGAGCTGC
Organism: Streptomyces endocoffeicus; assembly: GCF_016741935.1. Classification (GTDB taxonomy): domain Bacteria; phylum Actinomycetota; class Actinomycetes; order Streptomycetales; family Streptomycetaceae; genus Streptomyces; species Streptomyces endocoffeicus. Next base: position 21,331 of record NZ_JAERRG010000050.1, read on the forward strand.
GCAACAACCTCGTGCGTATGCATCTGCCGCTGGTGGAACACCTGGCCCGGCGCTTCCGCAACCGCGGTGAGCCGCTGGACGACCTCACCCAGGTCGCCACCATCGGGCTGATCAAGTCCGTGGACCGGTTCGATCCGGACCGCGGTGTGGAGTTCTCCACCTATGCGACACCCACGGTCGTGGGCGAGATCAAGCGCCACTTCCGCGACAAGGGCTGGGCGGTACGGGTGCCGCGCCGGCTTCAGGAGCTGCGGCTGTCGCTGACCACGGCCACCGCGGAGCTCTCCCAGCGCCATGGCCGCGCCCCGACCGTCCATGAGCTGGCCCAGCATCTGTCCATCTCCGAGGAGGAGGTGCTGGAGGGGCTGGAGTCCGCCAATGCCTACAGCACCCTGTCCCTGGACGTCCCGGACACGGACGACGAGTCCCCGGCGGTCGCCGACACCCTCGGCGCGGAGGACGAGGCGCTCGAGGGCGTCGAGTACCGCGAGTCCCTCAAACCCCTGCTGGAGGATCTGCCACCGCGCGAGAAGAAGATCCTGCTGCTGCGCTTCTTCGGCAATATGACGCAGTCGCAGATCGCGCAGGAGGTCGGCATCTCCCAGATGCATGTCTCCCGGCTGCTGGCCCGCACGCTCGCGCAGTTGCGCGACAAGCTGCTGGTCGAGGAGTAGCGAGCGCGCGGTGGGGTGCCCGTGCTTCTTTCCCCTCCCCGCCCCTTCCCGCAGCACCGATATGCGGCTCCGCCGCGTGGCAAGGGCTCCGCCCCTGGACCCCGAGGTCCGGGGCGAAGCCCCGCCTTCCATCCCCTCCAGCGCTTGACCTTCCAGCCCCTCCGGCGTTTGAGGAGCGGGGTCTGGGGCGGAGCCCCAGTTTCGGGAAGGGGCGGGGAGGGGAACAGCCCGCCGCAGGCGGAAACCGGCTACGCGTCGCGAGGGCCGATACCGAGAGCCTCGGTCGCCGTCGGATTGATCAGCAGCGCCAGCACGGCGAGGGCCGCAACCGCGGTGGCCACTCCAGCGGCGAGCAGCCCGCCGCCGTTCTGCACCAGCGTCCAGGCCACCGGCAGCGCCATCAGCTGAGTGATCGTCGCGGGGCCACGGCTCCAGCGGCGCCGCAGCCACAACCCACGGGCCGCCAGCAGCGGCAGCAGGGCCAGCGCCAGTACGGTCACCCCGAGCATCTCCGCCTGCTGGGGGCTCTCCGGATCCCCGGTCAGCCCCATGATCAGTACGTAGACGCCGAAGCCCAGCAACACCACGCCCTCCGCGGCGGCCAGCACCGCGGCGGCGGTCAGCCGGGCGGGGCGGGGCCCGGTGGGCGCGGTGCCAGCACCGGCGGCACCGGCACCGGCGCCCGCCTTGGCGGCGGCCCCGCCCTCGACGCCCGGCCGTGCCGTCGCTTTCTGCCCCGTGGCCCTCTGCGCCCTTTTCGCGGTAGCGGACTTCGCGGTAGCGGACTTCTTACTGCTCACCCTCGCAGCCTAGCCGTCCTCGAGGCGCCCGGACCCTACCCCCCTGGGGCCGGTCGTCCCGGATGGGTAGGCTGGCGCGCATGCGCGCACTCCTCGTGGTCAACCCGGCAGCAACCACCACCAGTGCCCGCACCCGGGATGTTCTGTTCCACGCGCTCGCCAGCGATCTGAAGCTGGACGTGGCGACCACGGAGTACCGGGGGCACGCCCGCGACCTGGCCCGGCGGGCGGTCGACGGCGGCACTCATGAACTGGTCGTGGCGTTCGGCGGCGACGGCACCGTCAACGAGGTCGTCAACGGACTGCTGCACCATGGCCCCGCCCCGCAGGAGTTGCCCCGGCTCGCGGTCGTGCCCGGCGGCTCCACCAATGTCTTCGCCCGCGCGCTCGGGCTGCCCAATGACGCCGTCGAGGCGACCGGCGCCCTGCTGGACGCGTTGCGGGACGGCACCGAGCGCACCGTGGGCCTCGGGCTCGCGGGCGGCACTCCGGGCACCCGGGACGAATCGGTCCCGGCCCGCTGGTTCACCTTCTGCGCCGGGCTCGGCTTCGACGCGAGCGTCATCGGCCGGGTCGAGCAGCAGCGCGAGCGCGGCAAGCGGTCCACCCACGCGCTCTACATACGGCAGATGGTGCGGCAGTTCATGGGGGAGCCGCACCGGCGGCAGGGCACCATCACCATCGGGCGGCCGGGTGAGGACCCGATCGAGGAGCTGGCGCTGTCGATAGTCTGCAACACCTCCCCGTGGACCTTTCTGGGCAACCGCCCGGTCTACGCGGCGCCCCAGGCGTCCTTCGACACCGCCCTCGACGTGCTGGGACTCGCCAAGCTATCGGCGCCGGCGGTGACCCGCTACGCGACCCAGCTGCTGATGTCGACACCCGAGCGCGGGCCTCGCGGCAAGCATGTGGTAGCGCTTCACGATCTGACGGACTTCACCTTGCAATCCCAGGCGCCACTGCCGTTCCAGATGGACGGTGACCATCTGGGACTGCGTACGAGCGTGACGTTCACAGGCGTACGCCGTGCACTGCGTGTGATTGTGTGAGTGAGACCGCAAAAAGTCCTTCTAGTCGAACGTTTACCCTGGACTCCACCCACCGGAAGTACGGCTGTGACCGAGCCGACACCAAGGAATCAAAAAAAACTTTCCGGAAGGGGTTGTATCCGTCGCCGAGGTTTGCGAGTCTCTTCTTGGCGATCGGGACGGCCTTCTGAAAGGCCCCCTTGAGAGCCCGAACCCCCTCCTCATTCCACAGGACCGCACCAGCCCCAACTGGTTTGGCTGCCCTACGTTTGCGGGGGGATTCGTGAAAGCGTTCACATTCACAAGCAACGAGCCCGCAATACGAGGAGATGGAGCAGCCATGGACTGGCGTCACAACGCCGTTTGCCGCGAGGAAGACCCCGAGCTGTTCTTCCCCATCGGCAACACCGGTCCTGCGCTGCTGCAGATCGAGGAAGCCAAGGCCGTCTGCCGCCGCTGCCCCGTCATGGAGCAGTGCCTGCAGTGGGCGCTTGAGTCCGGCCAGGACTCCGGCGTCTGGGGTGGAATGAGCGAAGACGAGCGCCGCGCCATGAAGCGCCGTGCCGCTCGCAACCGGGCACGCAACGCCAGCGCCTGAAGCCCGGCACCCCGTGGCCCCCGAGCCGCAGCGCGTAGTAACCCCCATGCGCACAGCATCATGAGCTTTGAGCCCCGGACCAGATGGGTCCGGGGCTCAGTGCTTTCCGATAACAGGTGCTTCCCGGTAACAGGGGCTTTCCGGTAACAGGTTGCTCTCGGATCCGGTAACAGATTGCTCTCGGACTCGCAACGCGCTCAGTGCTTCTCCGCACCCACCGGGAAGTCCAGCATCACCCGGGTGCCGCGCTCCGGGGCGGGCACCATGTCGAACGTCCCGCCCAGCTCGCCCTCCACCAGGGTGCGGACGATCTGAAGCCCCAGGTTTCCGGCCCGCTGGGGGTCGAACCCCTCCGGCAGCCCGCGCCCGTCGTCCTGGACGACCACCACCAGCCGGCTCTCGTCACCGCTGCCCTCGCGCACCGCCGAGACCTCGACCGTGCCCTGCTCCCCCGGTCCGAAGCCGTGCTCCAGCGCGTTCTGCAACACCTCGGTGAGGACCATGGACAGGGGGGTGGCCACTTCGGCGTCCAGGATGCCGAACCGCCCGGTGCGGCGGCCGGTCACCTTGCCGGGCGATATCTCGGCCACCATCGCCAGCACCCGGTCGGCTATGTCGTCGAACTGGACCTGCTCGTCGAGGTTCTGCGAGAGCGTCTCGTGGACGATCGCGATCGAGCCGACCCTGCGCACCGCCTCGTTGAGCGCCTCCCGCCCCTGCTCCGAGTCCATGCGGCGGGCCTGGAGCCGCAACAGGGCCGCCACCGTCTGGAGGTTGTTCTTCACCCGGTGGTGGATCTCCCGGATGGTGGCGTCCTTGGTGATCAACTCGCGCTCGCGGCGGCGCAGTTCCGTGACGTCCCGCAGCAGCACCAGCGAGCCGATGTGCAGCCCCTTGGGCTTGAGCGGAATGGCCCGCAGCTGGATGACCCCGTCGCCGCCCTCGACCTCGAACTCCCGGGGCGCCCAGCCGCTGGCCAGTTTGACCAGCGCCTCGTCCACCGGGCCGCGCACCGGGGCGAGTTCGGCGGTGGTCTTGCCCAGGTGGTGGCCGACGAGATCGGCGGCGAGGCCCAGCCGGTGGTAGGCGGAGAGCGCGTTGGGGCTCGCGTACTGGACCACCCCGTCCGCGTCGAGCCGGATCAGCCCGTCGCCCGCGCGCGGTGAGGCGTCCATGTCGACCTGCTGGTTGGGGAACGGAAACGATCCCGCGGCGATCATCTGGGCGAGGTCGGACGCGCTCTGGAGGTAGGTGAGCTCCAGCCGGCTGGGGGTCCGTACGGTCAGCAGATTGGTGTTCCGCGCGATCACGCCGAGGACCCGGCTCTCCCGCCGGACCGGGATGGACTCCACCCGGACCGGCACCTCCTCGCGCCACTCGGGGTCCCCCTCCCGGACGATCCGGCCCTCGTCCAGGGCGGCGTCCAGCATGGGGCGGCGGCCGCGGGGGACGAGATGGCCGACCATGTCGTCCTGGTAGGAGGTGGGCCCGGTGTTCGGCCGCATCTGGGCCACGGAGACGTACCGGGTGCCGTCGCTGGTGGGGACCCACAGCACGAGATCGGCGAACGAGAGGTCGGAGAGCAGTTGCCACTCGGAGACCAGCAGGTGGAGCCACTCGAGATCGGAATCGTCGAGTGCGGTGTGCTGGCGTACGAGGTCGTTCATGGAGGGCACGTTGTGAGCCTACCCTCACCGGTGGATTAGCCTATTCGCGCATAAGCATGGACAGACAGCAGTGGTCTAGTCCAGAATATCGAGCACTGCGATCTTCCGTTCTCCCCGCACAGGAGGGCGGATCGAGGAACCCGGAGCGCTCTGCCCTGACCGCCCGGGAGTCCTCAGGTCGGCCGCTCGGCCGACGCAACTCCGGGCTGCGGTGCCGGGCGGGTTGAGGGTCCCGCCCTGGCGCCGCGGCCCGCGGGTGTCAGCGGGTCTCCGTCACCTTCGCCAGCGCCCGCGGCGCGTCCGGGTCCTGGCCGCGCGCGATCGTCACCTCGTACGCCAGCATCTGCAGCGGCAGGATCTCCAGGATCGGCTGGACCTCCTCGGCGACGCCGTCCGTCGGCAGGGCGAACCCCGCCGAGGCCCGCTCCACCTCCGGCGCGCCGCCGATGACCACGAGGTCCGCGCCCCGGCCGCGCAGCCGCTCCAGGACCGGCTGCAGCGCCTGGCCGCCCTTGCCCTCGGTGACGATGGCGATCACCGGCGAGATGTTGTCGACCATGGCCAGCGGGCCGTGCAGCAGATCGGCGCCGGAGTAGGAGAGCGCCGGGATGTAGCTGGTCTCCATCAGCTTCAGGGCGGCTTCCTTGGCGGTCGGGTAGCCGTAGCCCCGGGAGGTGAGGACCATCCGCTCGGCGAAGCGGTAGCGCGCCGCGAGCTGCCGGACCTCGTCCTGGCGGTCGAGGATCTGCTGGGCGAGGTCGGGCAGCACCTTGGCGGCCGCGCCGTCGCCGCCGCGCAGCCCCTCCACGAAGAGGTAGAGGGCGAGCAGTTCCGCGGTGTAGGTCTTGGTGGCGGGCAGCGCCTTCTCCGGCCCGGCCAGGACGTCGATGTGGAATTCGGAGACGGCCGCGAGCGGCGAGTCGGCGTTGTTGGTCACCGCGAGGGTGATCGCACCGGCCGCGCGGGCGGCCTCGGTGGAGGCCACCAGGTCCGGCGAACCGCCGGACTGGCTGACGGTGATCACCAGGACGTCGGTGAGGTCCGGCTGGGCGCCGTACGCGGTGGTGGTGGACATGGAGGTCAGCCCGCACGGCTTGCCGAGCAGTACCTCGAGCAGGTACTTGGCGTACAGCGCCGCGTTGTCCGAGGTGCCCCGGGCGGTGAGGAGGACGAAGCGCGGGTTGCGGGCGGCGATCCGCTCCGCGACCTCGCGGATCCTCGGGGCGCCCTGGTCGAGGATGCGGCGCAGCACGGCGGGCTGCTCGGCCATCTCGCCGGACATGATCCGGCCCGGCTGGTCGCTGCGCTGGGCCGTCGTCGTGGCGGACATGCTGGGTGCCTCCAGGTGGCTGATGTGCCGGGCTGGGCCGAGGGGGCTGAGAAGTGTCAGTCCCCGAGGTGGTCACCGGCGCCGTTGCCGACGATCACTTCCGCGGCCGCCCGTCCACACACCCGGGCGGCGCCGTGGGTCGCGATGTGCAGCGCCCCGGCGGGCGGCGCCTGGGGCACCCCCATCTCCACGACGACCGTCTCCGGCCGGGCGGTGAGCAGGGCGTCCAGCGCGTCGGCCATCCAGGGGTGGCGGTGGACATCGCGGACCACAGCGACGATCCTACGGTCCCCCGCGGTGTCGAGCATATTTTCGATCAGGCCGTGGACGCCCAGGGCGTCGGCGTCCTGCCGCCCGTAGGTGGCGGCCCCGGTGCCGGGGCGCAGCCGGGCCAGTTCGGCGCCGACGCCCCAGGGGGTCTCGTCGCCGACGGCGATGTTGGCCGCCGGGGTGAAGGCGGCCACGTAGGCGGGTCCGGTGACGGGCTCGTACGAGGACGAGGTCCCGGCCGGGGTGATTCTGAGCGCCCGGCGCGCGGCGGCGAGCCCCACCCCCGCGGCGGGCTCGATGCCGTGCGCCGCGCGCGGTCCTCCGGAGCGCCGGGTCCACTCCCCCAGGGCGCGCACCCGCGCCGCGGCCTCGGCCAGCCGCTCCTCCGCCAGCCGCCCCTCGATGACGGCGGTGACCAGCGCGTCGCGCAGCCGCAGCACGGTGTCCTCGTCGGCGAGTCCGCCGCCCACGCAGATGGCGTCGGCGCCCGCGGCGATCGCCAGGACGCTGCCGTGCTCGATGCCGTACGCGTCGGCGATGGCCCGCATCTCCATGCCGTCGGTGACGATCATCCCGTCGAAGCCGAGTCCGCCGTCGGCCACCGGCCGGCGCAGCAGACCGTGCAGCGCGGCGGGGCTGAGGGTGGCGGGCAGGTCGGGGTCGAGCACGGGCAGCAGGATGTGCGCGCTCATCACGGCCTTGGTCCCGGCGGCGACGGCGGCGCGGAAGGGCACCAGCTCGCGGGCGGTCAGGGTGTCCAGACCGGCGTCGATGCGCGGCAGCGCGTGGTGGGAGTCGACGGCGGTGTCGCCGTGGCCCGGGAAGTGCTTGGTGCAGGCGGCCACCCCGGCGCCCTGGAGGCCCTCGATGTACGCGGCGGTGTGCCGTGCGACGAGCCCCGGTTCGGCGCCGAAGGAGCGCACGCCGATGACCGGGTTGTCGGGGTTGGAGTTGACGTCGGCCGAGGGCGCCCAGTTGAGGTTGACGCCGCATTCGGCGAGGCGGCGGCCCAGCTCGCGGGCGACGGCGCGGGTCAGCTCCGGGTCGTCGACGGCGCCGAGCGCCAGGTTGCCGGGGAAGGAGGAGCCGGTGCGCACCTCCAGCCGGGTGACGTCGCCGCCCTCCTCGTCGATCGCCACCAGGACATCGGCACGCTCGGCGCGCAGCTGGGCGGTGAGGGCGGCCAGCTGCTCGGGGGTGGCGATGTTCCGGCCGAACAGGCCGACGGAGGCGAGCCCCTCACCGAGCCGCCGCAGCACCCAGTCGGGGGCGGTGGTTCCGGTGAAGCCGGGCTGGAGAACGGTCAGAGCGTCACGGGTCAGGGTGGCCGAGTCGTGTGCGAGGGTCGTCATAAACCGGGATCATCCCTTCACAGCGCCGGAAGTGAGCCCACCGACCGCCTTGCGTTGCAGAAACAGGAACAGGACCAGGATCGGGATGGCGAACAGCGACGCTGCCGCCATGGTGGCACCCCAGTCGTCGCCGAAGGCGGTCTGGAAGCTGGACAGCCACAGCGGAAGCGTCTGGGCGCCCGGATCCTTGTTCAGGATGAGCACGAGCGGGAATTCGTTCCAGGCCGTGATGAAGCCGAAGAGCGAGGTGGCCATCAGGCCGGGGGCGAGCAGCGGGAAGATCACCCGGATGAACGCCTGCGGACGGGTGCAGCCGTCGACCATCGCCGACTCCTCCAGCTCCTTGGGGATCGCGGCCACGTAGGCGCGGAGCGTGAGGATGGTGAAGGGCAGCACCATGACCATGTAGAACAGGGTGAGCGGAAGCAGGCTGTTCAGCATGTCGCCGTCGCGCACCAGCATGTAGATGGCGATGACCAGGACCTCCCAGGGCGCCATCTGCGCGATCATGAAGGTCAGCAGGAAGCCGCGCCGCCCCTTGAACCGCATCCGGGCGAGGGCGAACGACGCGAGCAGCGCGATCAGCAGGGAGAGGCCGACCGCCGAGAGGGTGACGGTGAGCGAGTTGCCCACCAGGGTCCAGAAGTTCTCCGCGTCCACGGCCTTCTGGAAGTGTTCGAGGGTGGCTCCGGTCGGGAACCACACCGGGTCCTCGGAGATGATGTCCGAGGTCGGCTTGAGGGCCGTGGTGAACATCCAGTAGACGGGGAACGCGAAGCCGATGAAGAGCACGACGGCGGTCGCGTTGGGCCACAGCCGGGCGAGCGGCGAGCGCTTCACAGCTCGTCCTCCTCTTGCCTGAGCACGATCCGGAGGTAGTAGGAGGTCAGCGCCAGCAGGACCACGATGGTCAGCACCGAGATCGCGGCGCCCATGCCGTAGTGCTGGTTGCCCACGCCCTCGACGAAGGCGTAGACGGGGAGGGTCTCGGTGAGCCGGTCGGGGCCGCCTTCGTTGATCGCGAAGACCTGGGCGAACGCCTTGAAGACCCAGATGACTTCGAGGAACGTCGTGGCCAGCAGGAACGGCTTGAGGAAGGGGAAGGTCACCGAGGTGAAGCTCTTCCAGCCGCCGGCGCCGTCGAGCGCGGCCGCCTCGTAGAGCTCGCCGGGGATGGTGGTGGTCGCGGCGTAGAGGTTGATCGCCACGAAGGGGATCGACCCCCAGACGATCAGCACGGTGATGACGAAGAAGGTGGAGAACTGGCCGCCGGTCCAGTTGTAGTGCGCCATGGAGTGCCAGCCGAGCGCGTCCAGGACCCAGTTGACCACCCCGAAGCGGGTGGCGAAGAGCCACTGGAAGACGGTGGTGGCGGCGATGGTCGGCATGGCCCAGGCCAGCACAAGACCGACCGAGAGCAGCAGCCGCATCTTGCTGCCGAGGCGGGCCAGCAGCAGTCCGACCAGGGTGCCGAGCAGCATGATCAGCACCACGTTGACGGCGGTGAAGATCACCGACCGCAGGGTGACCCGCCAGAAGTCCTCGCTGGTCAGCGCCTCGCGGTAGTTGTCGACCCCGTTCCACTCGGTGAGGTGCTGGATCAGCTGCCGCATATTGAGGTTCTGGAACGACAGCAGGCCGTCCTTGACCAGCGGCCAGCCCAGCAGCAGCGCGGTCGCCGCCAGCGCGGGCAGCAGCAGGAGGTACGGGGCGGCGCCGGTCAGCCGTGCGCGCCCGGCGGCGCCCGGGGCCGGGCGGCGGGGGCCCGGCGGCGCCCCGTCCCGGCGGACCCCGGCCACCGCCGGGCCGGGGTCCTGGCGTTCGGTCGCTACGGCCATCGGGCTCAACGCTCCTGGCTGAGGCGCTTGTTCAGTTCGCCCTCGACGGACTTGGCCGCCTCGGCGGGCGACTTACCGCTGAGCACGGCGGTCATATAGGTCTTGACGGGGTTCGGGGCGTTCTCCACCGCGGCCCATTCGGGGATCAGCGGGGTGGTGCCGCCGGTCGCGGCGGCCGGGGCGGCCGCCTGCGCGGCGGCGTTGCCCTTGAGCCGCGCCTGGAGCGACTCCTTGTTGGGGATGACGCCGCCTTCCTTGGCGAGCTGTCCCTCGTGGGTGTCATTGAGCGCGATCTTCAGGAACTCCTTGGCCAGTTCCTGCTTCTCGCTGCCCGCGGCGATCGCGAGGTTGGAGCCGCCGAGGAAGACACCCTCGGGCTTGCCCGCGGTCTCACCCGGGATGGTGAAGTAGCCGATGTCCTTCTCGATCTTGGGGTTGGCCTTGATCGCGAGAGCGGCCTCCCAGCCCATGCCGATGAAGGCGCCGGTCTTGCCCTTGGCGAAGACCTCGGCCTGCTGCGGGGTGGCCTCGTCCTTGTCCTTGGGGGCCTTGCTGAAGGACTGGTACTGCTTGTAGATGTCCATGGCCTTGCCGACCTTGGGGTCGGCGAGGTTGGAGACCCACTTGTCGCCGTCCTTCTTGACCAGGTCGGCGCCGGTGCCGATGGTCAGCCCGTCGAAGAAGTACCAGTTCTGGCCCGGGAGATAGATGGGCTCGGCGTCGGTCTTCTTCTGGATGGTGTCGAGGTCCTTGAAGAACTCGGTACGGGTCTTGGGGGTGTCCTTGATCCCCGCCTCGGCCCAGATCTTCTTGTTGTAGAGGACGACCCGGTTGACCACGAACCACGGCGCCGCGTACTGCTTGCCGTCGTAGACCGCGGACTCGTTCATCGTCTTCGGCCAGTCGGCGCCGATCGACTTCTTCAGGTCATCGAGTTCGGCCAGCCCGCCGGTCTGCGCGTAGGCGGGGGTCTGGGTGTTGCCGATCTCCAGCACATCCGGCGGGTCGGACTCCGAGAGCGCCGTGGTCACCTTCTGCTGAATGCCGTTCCACTGCTGGGTCTCCAGCTTCAGCTTGGCGCCCGTCTTCTTCTCGAAAGCGGCCTTGACATCCTTCGTCCAGCCGTCCGGCGTGGAGCCGTCCATCGCCCAGACGGTGAGCGTCTGCCCCTTGAATCCGTCCGCTCCGGCCTTGTCGTCGTCGCCGTCGGACCCACAGGCCGCGACGGATACCAGCATTGCCGCGACACCCGTCGCCGCTATGAGCCCACGCTTCACAGAGCACTCTCCTCAGAAGGCCGGATCAGGGGTTTAATGGTCCAGACCAGTGCCCGCAGCTTGGCCTAGACCTTTTGGGGTGTCAAGGGTGTATAAGAGTCACCGGAGGCTCCGTTACCGGACCGACACTTCCCGACATCCGGACCGGCAGACCGCCCGGAGCCGGGACCGTGCCACGATGTGAGGCGCTGGATTCTTCAGGAGACCGGTGACGGAGACGGACGCCGGTGACGGCAGCGGACCAGGAGTCGGAAGGGCGCGCGATGGACACCGAGGGGGCAACGGCGGCAGCGGCGGCCACCACGACGGCCGAGAGCGACGGCAACGGCTCCAATGGGGCACGCACCGCGCGCGTCCCGAAGTACTACCGCCTCAAGCGCCACTTGCTGGAGATGACCGAGACCCTGCCACCGGGCACCCCGGTCCCACCGGAGCGCACCCTGGCCGCGGAGTTCGACACCTCGCGCACCACCGTGCGCCAGGCGCTCCAGGAGCTGGTCGTCGAGGGGCGCCTGGAGCGGATCCAGGGCAAGGGCACGTTCGTGGCCAAGCCCAAGGTCTCCCAGGCGCTGCAACTCACCTCGTACACCGAGGACATGAAGGCCCAGGGCCTGGAGCCCACCTCCCAGCTGCTGGACATCGGCTATGTCACCGCCGACGACCGGCTCTCCGGGCTGCTGGACATCGCCGCCGGCGGGCGGGTGCTGCGCATCGAGCGGCTCCGGCTGGCCAGCGGTGAGCCGATGGCGATCGAGACCACCCACCTGTCGGCCAAGCGCTTCCCCGCGCTGCGCCGCAGCCTGGTGAAGTACACCTCGCTCTACACGGCACTGGCCGAGGTGTACGACGTCCGGCTGGCCGAGGCCGAGGAGACCATCGAGACCTCGCTGGCCACGCCGCGCGAGGCGGGGCTGCTGGGCACGGACGTGGGGCTGCCGATGCTGATGCTCTCGCGGCATTCGCGGGACGCGTCCGGGGAGCCGGTGGAATGGGTGCGATCGGTCTACCGCGGGGACCGCTACAAGTTCGTGGCGCGGCTCCAGCGGCCGAACGACTGAGAAGCCCCGAACGACCGAGGAGCGCCACCGGCCGGGCGTGATACGCGGGCGTGATACGGCTGACCGGCTATCTTTCTCATACCGATATACGGACGGGTAGTGACTGCCGCCGGGCCCCGGGCTTAGATTTCCTGCGCATTACACAAATGATCAGCTGTGATCCAGGTGATCGACTGTGCCGCAGGTGATGAGCCGAGGGGACTGGAGCCCGCCACATGTCAGAGACGTCCGCTTCACCCGGCAGGAGACCGGTCGTGACGCCCACGCGCGTCGTGGCCGCTCTGTGCCTGATCGCCCCGTTTGTCGGGATGCTCTGGGTCGGTTCGTACGGCAAGGTCGAGCCGACCTTCATCGGGATCCCGTTCTTCTACTGGTACCAGATGCTCTGGGTGCCGATCTCGGCCGTGCTGACCTCGGTCGCCTACGTCCTGGTCCGCCGCGAGCGGCGGGAGCGCAAGGGGGGTGACTCCGCATGAACGGCGGAGTGAACGGCGTCGCGCTCGCCGTCTTCATCTTCTTCTTCGTGGCCGTCACGGTCATGGGCTTCCTGGCCGCGCGCTGGCGCGCCGCCGAGAACGCCAACAACCTCGACGAGTGGGGTCTGGGCGGCCGCAGCTTCGGCACCTGGATCACCTGGTTCCTGCTCGGCGGCGACCTGTACACCGCGTACACCTTCGTCGCCGTCCCGGCCGCCATCTACGCGACCGGCGCGGCCGGGTTCTTCGCGGTCCCGTACACCATCCTGGTCTACCCGCTGATCTTCACCTTCCTGCCGCGGCTCTGGTCGGTGTCCCATAAGCACGGGTACGTCACCACCTCGGACTTCGTCCGCGGCCGCTTCGGCTCCAAGGGTCTTTCGCTGGCCGTCGCGATCACCGGCATCCTCGCCACCATGCCGTATATCGCCCTCCAGCTGGTGGGCATCCAGGCGGTGCTGGACGTGATGGGCGTCGGCGGCGGGGAGAACACCAACTGGTTCATCAAGGACCTGCCGCTGCTGATCGCCTTCGGTGTGCTCGCGGCGTACACCTACTCCTCGGGTCTGCGCGCCCCCGCGCTGATCGCGTTCGTCAAGGACACCCTGATCTACATCGTCATCGCGGTGGCGATCATCTACATCCCGATCAAGCTGGGCGGCTTCGACGACATCTTCAGCGCGGCGAACGACAAGTTCACCAAGGCCGGCGCGGGCGGACTCGCACCCGCGGCGGAGGGGCAATGGGCGTACGGCACCCTGGCCCTGGGCTCGGCGCTCGCGCTGTTCATGTATCCGCACTCGATCACGGCGACGCTCTCCAGCCGCAGCCGTGAGGTGATCCGCCGCAACACCACGATCCTGCCGCTGTACTCGCTGATGCTGGGACTGCTGGCGCTGCTGGGCTTCATGGCCATCGCCGCCGGGGTGACGGTCGAGAACGGCCAGCTGGCCATCCCCCAGCTCTTCGAGGACATGTTCCCCGACTGGTTCGCGGGCGTCGCCTTCGCCGCGATCGGCATCGGCGCGCTCGTCCCGGCGGCCATCATGTCGATCGCCGCGGCCAACCTCTTCACCCGCAACATCTACAAGGACTTCCTGCGGCCGAACGCCACGCCCGAGGAGGAGACCAAGGTCTCCAAGCTGGTCTCGCTGCTGGTGAAGGTCGGCGCGCTGATCTTCGTGCTGGGCATGGACAAGACCGTCGCGATCAACTTCCAGCTGCTGGGCGGTATCTGGATCCTCCAGACCTTCCCGGCCCTGGTGGGCGGCCTGTTCACCCGCTGGTTCCACCGCTGGGCGCTGCTGGCGGGCTGGGCGGTCGGCATGGTCTACGGCACGTGGAAGGCGTACGACACCCCGAGCGGCACCCAGAAGCACTTCGGCAACACCGCCGATGTGCCCGGTATCGGCGAGATCGGCTACATCGGCCTCACCGCCTTCGTGCTCAACGTGGTGGTCACGGTCGTCCTGACGCTGATCCTGCGGGCGGTCAAGGCCCCGGACGGCGTGGACGAGACGTCCTCCGCCGACTACAAGGCGGACGCGGGCGACCCGGGCGTCCAGACCGACCTCCCGCCCGCCACGGCGGGCGCCCCGGGCGGCCACTGACGCCTGGCGGCGGGCCGCGCCGAATGATGACGGCTGAACGACGGGCCGTCGGCTCCCCTTTCGGGAAGCCGACGGCCCGTCGCCGTTCGCGTCAACACTCACCTCGATACTTCCTGTACAGTTGTCCAGGAAGTGTCGAGGCTAAGGGTGGACTCGCGGTGCAGGTTGTAGCGGAAGTTCTGGTCGGTGCGGTCGCGGTGCTGCACGCGTACATCATGGTGCTGGAGATGGTCCTCTGGCAGCGGCCGCGCGGCCGGGCGGTCTTCGGCATGGACGAGGAGACGGCCCGCACCACCGCGCCGCTCGCCGCCAACCAGGGTCTGTACAACGGCTTCCTGGCGGCCGGACTGATATGGGGCCTGGTCGCGGCCGACCCGGTGGGCTTCCAGGCGCGGGTCTTCTTCCTCATCTGCGTCGTGGTCGCCGGTGCCTATGGGGCGGCCAGCACGTCCAACCGAAAGATCCTGTTCTCCCAGCTCGCCCCGGGCGCGCTCGCTCTGGCGGCTGTCATCATCGCCGGGTGAGCGATGATCTGACGGCGGGCCAGGACCCGCGCACCGTACGGACCCGTGGACGGCTGCGCGACGCGCTGCTCGCCGAATGCGCCGCCCAGCCACTGGAGAAGGTGAGCGTCTCCGCGGTGGTCCGCCGTGCGGGGGTGGGCCGTGCCACGTTCTATCTGCACTACGAGGACCTCCAGGCGCTGGCCGTCGACGCGTGCGCGGAGGTGGTCCGGGACGCCGTGGAAGCGGTCCACGCCTACGAAGGCATCCCCGACCCCGAAGCACCCCCGTCCGCGCTGGCGCAGTTCTTCACCTCGGTGACGGCCCACGCCGAGCTGTACCGGGGCCTGCTCCAGGCGGGCGGCAGCGGCCCCTTGGCAGAGCTACTGCACCGCGAACTCCGCACGCGCTCCCGCCTCGAACGGGACCGCGCCGGACTCCGCCACTCGCAAGCGGCGGACTCGGCCGTGGCCGCCACGTTCACAGGCTTGTTCGCGGACTGGCTCCACGGCCTGATCGACGCGGAGCCCGACGCGCTCTCGCGTCAGGTCTGGCGCTTGCTGATCTCCATCCACAGAACCTTCCCGTGACGGCGCCACCCACGACATCGATACGCGGCTCCGCCTTCCAGCCCCTCCGGCGCTTGAGGAGCGGGGGCTGGGGCGGAGCCCCAGTTTCGGGAAGGGGCGGGGAGGGGAACAGCCCGCCGCAGGCGTCAGGCAGCCGGTGCGGCGAGGTAGTCGCCGTGCTCCATGTCCTCGAGCAGGGTCGGATGAGCGGGCGTCCAGCCAAGCAGCTCCTGGGTATGGGCACTGGAGACGGGCCCGTCGAAGCCGTAGAAGGTGGCCATGGCCGGACTGTGGAAGTGCGTGGCGGCCTCCTCGGGGGTCAGGGAGACCGCTGGCAGGCCCAGGCCCCGGCCGATCGTCTCCGCGATGCCCTTGAAGCGGACCCCGCTCTCAGCCACCCCGTGCAGCACCCCACCCCCCGGAGCCTTCTCCAACGCCAGGCGGAACAGAACAGCCGCATCGCGCCGATGCACCGCGGGCCACCGGTTGCCACCGTCACCGACGTAGGCAGAGACCCCCGCCTTCCGCGCGGTGGCCACGAGCATGCCGATGAACCCGTAATCCCCGGGCCCGTGGGCCGTCGGAGCGAGCCGGACCACGCTCGCGCGCACTCCCTGGGCGGCGAAGCCCAGGCAGGCCCGCTCGCCCGGGATCCGGAAGCCGGCGATCCCGGCCGCGTCGGGCTCGTCCTTCTCGGTGCTCTCCCGCCCGCCGGGCATGACCAGCGTGCCGGAGGTGGAGACGAACGGCTTGCCCGAGTGGGCCAGCGCCCCGCCGAGCGCCTCGATCGCGGTCCGGTCGCGCCGCTCCAGGTCGTCGGGGTCGGCGAAGTCGCCGCCGAAGGCCATGTGCAGAACGCCGTCGGCGGCCTCGGCGCCGCTCCGCAGGCTGTCGAGGTCCTCCAGGGAGCCGCGGTGCGGTGTGGCGCCCAGCGACTCCAGCCGGGCGGCGGCGGTGTCCGAGCGCGCCAGCCCGGTGACGGTGTGACCGGCCGCGATGAGCTCGGCGACGACGGTGGGGCCGGTCAGCCCGGAACCACCGGTAACGAAGACATGCATGGGACTCCCACTTAACGCCAGTGACTGGCGCTAAGTAGCGCCAGTCACTGACCTTACGGTAGCGCCAGTCACTGGCGCAACGGAATGTCGGCCGCCGACGTGTGCGGTAATCTCGGGACGTGCCACGGAGCGGAGCAGAAGCGCGTCGCCGCCTTCAACAGGCGGCCCTGGAGCTGTACCGGGAGCGCGGATTCGACCGGACCACCACGGCCGAGATCGCCGCGCGGGCGGGCGTCAACGAGCGCACGTTCTTCCGGCACTTCCCCGACAAGCGCGAGGTGCTCTTCGACGGCGAAGCCGACCTGCGCGCCACCCTGATGGACGAGGTGGCCGAGGCGCCCGACGGCCTGCGACCGCTGGAGGTGCTCCTCCACGCCTTCCGGAAGGCCGGACGGCTCCTGGAGGAGAACCGCGCGTTCTCCGAATCACGGCTGGAAATCATCGCGGCGACGCCCACACTCCGCGAACGCGAACTGGCCAAGGCCGCGTCCCTCACCGAAGCCGTGACGGAGGCGCTACGGCAGCGCGGTGTCGCCGACCGGCTGGCCGACCTGGCCGCCCAGACCGGCTGGGCCACCTTCCACCACGCGGCCGGGGCCTGGATCGACGACCCCGCGAAGAGCCTGGACGCGCACCTCCTCCGAGCCTTCGACGATCTGCGCGACCTCTCCGCGACCGTCCTGACGTGAGTACCGGTACCTAAGCCGCCCTGAGCGGCCGCGCGGATCCGGACCACCGGGGCCGGGGCCTACCGTCCGGTATATGACCGAAATTGAGGCGCCCGCCGGAAAGGGCGGCGATGGGTGGCGCGTCGGGTGCACCAGCGTGCTGGCGCTGGTCGTGGCCGGGATCGCGGGGCTCGCGTACGCGAGCGTTGACTCCACGTACCCCGACGTCGACCCCGAGAAGCGGGCACGCCGGCTCTCCGGGTACTCCCGGGACGCCTACGCCGCGCTCGGCATCGACCGCACCGTCGAAGGCGGCTACGTCGATGTCAACGACAACAACTCCTACGGGCACAACGACTGCTACCCGGACGGCTTGTTCAGCATCGCCGACCCGCCCGTGGAGGGCGCATACCGGCTGTACCACGAGTGGACCCTGAGCAAGGTGCGCAAGGCGGAGGCACTCCCCGGACTGCGCGGGGTGCGCCAGCGCCTCGACGCCAAGGGATGGCACGTCACCGAGTACGGCAAGGACAAGCAGATCGAGGAATGGAGCGTCCGGGCGGAGCGCGACGGCGGCTACGAAATCCACGTCACCTGGGAACCGGAATTCCAGCGGCTCACCGGGTTCGCCAGCGCGCCATGCGCGATGGACCCCGGCTGGCCGGAGAAGAAGCGGGAAGAGGAGAGGGAGCAGGGATACAGCGGTTCCTACGACGGGCCGACCCTGAACTTCCCCCCGGCGCTCACTCCGCGTTAGGCGGCGATCTCGAAGGCGTCGCACGGCTGCTGTGGCGCGAGCTCGAACCAGAGCAGCTTGCCGCTCCGCCCGAAGAGCTCGTCGGCGAGGGCGTAACCGCCCCAGTTGTCGGCGCAGATCCGGACGATGAGGAGCCCACGGCCGTAGGTGGCCTCGGTGTTCGCGGCGGCCTCGGCGAGGGCGGACGAGCGGTCGAAGAGGGCCGGGGGCTTGCCGAAGGGCGGCGGGATGTCCGGGTTGGTGTCCCACACGCTGATCCGCAGACGCCCCTCCTCCACGGCGCGGATGCGCATTTCGGCCGGGCCGGTGGTGTGACGGTAGGCGTTGGTGACCATCTCGCTCGCGACGAGGGTCGCGGGGTCGGTGAGCTCGCCCAGCCCGTACCGGGCGAGGACCGCACGGAGGGTAGTGCGGGCGATGCCTGCGGCACGGGGGTCATGGGGCAGGCGCAGTGAGTACGACCAGGGGGTTTCCGGCGTTTCCGGCGCAGGGGTGGGCATGAAGTCTCCGGTCTGTGCAAGGAGTTGTGCGGTGTCCGGGCACACACCGTAGAACCTGCGATGGCCTATATTCCATTCCATCGACGAAATAAGGGCCAAGTTGCCCTGTGTGGGTGACACGTGCACACTGTGTGCCGACCGGGAGGACGAATCATGCCGTCGAGCACCACCCCGACGCTGCGTCAGCAACGGCTCGGCGCTGAACTGCGCAAGCTACGCGATCGCGCAGGCCTGTCGACCACTGCGGCCGCCTCGCTCCTCGGCGTCAACCAGTCCCGTATCAGCAACATCGAGGCCGGGCGGTACGCCGTGGGCGCCGATCGCGTCCGCGCCATGGCGTGCAACTACACCTGCGCGGACGCGCGACTCGTCGAGGCGCTGGCCGCCATGACCGGAGGCCGCACCCGTGGCTGGTGGGAGGAGTACCGCGAGATCCTCGTCCCCGGCCTGCTCGACCTCGCCGAACTGGAGCACCACGCCACGGCCCTGCGCATCGCATCGGTGGTCCACATGCCTGGCCTGCTGCAAACCACCCAGCACGCGCGCGCCATCTTCAACGAGGCCATTCCGCCCCTGGCGGGATACGAGGTGGAGCACCGGGTCTCGTTCCGCATCAAGCGGCAGGCGGTCCTCTACGGGGACCTGCCGACACCACTGACGGCCATCCTCCACGAGGCCGCCCTGCGCATGGGCTTCGGTGGTCCGGAGACGACCCGCGAACAGCTCGGCCACCTCATCGAGATGAGCGAACACGAGCACATCACCATCCTGGTGATCCCCTTCGGCGGCGGCACGTTCCCGGGCTCGGGTCAGCCCATCGTCTATGCTCACGGCCCGGTGCCGCAGCTCGACACAGTCCAACTCGACACGGACCACGGTTGCGAGTTCATCGACGCGGAGGCCAAGTTGGTGATGTACCGCTCGGTGCTGGACCGGATGGAAAGCTGCGCCCTTGAGCCCGCGAAGTCGCGCGATCTGATCCATGGCATCGCGCAGGACACCTGAGAGGGAACGCATGCGCACCCACCCCTGGCGGAAGTCCTCGTACAGCGCCCAAGGGGCCAACTGCCTCTACGTCTCGGCACTCGACAACGCCGCCATCCGGCTGCGCGAGAGCGACGAACCCGACACGATCCTCACTACCAACCCTGCCGCCCTCAGCGCGCTCATACGCAGCGCCAAAGCAGGGCAGCTGGACCACCTCGGCGAGGGATAGGACGGAGCACATGCCCACTCACCTCTGGCAAAAGTCCTCGTACAGCGCAGAAGCCAACGCCTGCCTCTACGTCTCCACACCCGACGATGCCACCATCCGGCTCCGCGAGAGCGACCAGCCGGACACCATCCTCACCACCACCCCCACCACCCTCCACGCCCTCATACGCAGCGCCAAAGCAGGGCAGCTGGACCACCTCAGCACCGCGTAAGGCGGGCGACGGCCCACTACCATGTCCTCCATGTCTGACGAGACCCTGTGAGACTTCCCCTCCGATGAACCAGTGGAGGGGCACGGCGAGTTCACCCTGACCGTCGTACGCCCGCCGTTCCGCGGTCCAGGTGGCGTGCTGGAGGCCCACGATGAGGTACAGGCGGTAGGTCGACACCGATCGGCAGATCGCCAAGCAGAACGAGAAGGTCACCAACCGGTACCTGACCGGTGCGCGCACCGGTCAGGGCACCAAGGACCGGATCTCCCAGCTCAACAACGACATCTAGCATGGCCACAACACCACCCGCACGGTGGCCGGGACTAATGAGCACCGCTCGAACGCGATCGAGCGCACCCAGAACCCGAACAACTACACGTGCTACGGCCTGCGGTTCAACCCCGATCCGCCCAAGAACGGCATGCGCGGCCGCAGCGGCAGCGACTTCTCCAGCTTCGAACTGAGCTACATGGGCGCCCCGGTGGAGGGCCAGGGCTTCAACTACTCGTTGACGCTCTCCCGCCTAAAGGCGGGAGATTCCACGGGTCGCCCCGTGGATTTCCTGCTTCGCCGCCGACTGCCCGCCCGGAGTTCTCCGTTGAGGTCTTACACCGGCTCCACAGGCCGATACTGCCCGTCCGGCAGCCAGAAGGTTCTTCGCGGCGTTCACGTCACGGTCGTGGGTAGCGCCACAGCCGCACGTCCAAGTGCGGACGTGCAGCGGCATCGCCTCGGCGAGGGCGCCGCAGGCGGAGCACAGTCTGGAGGAGGGGAAGAAGCGGTCGACCGCGATCACTTCACGCCCGTACCAGGCAGCTTCGTACTCCAGCATGCTCCGGAAGTCCGACCATGCAGCATCGCTGATGGCGCGGGCCAGGCTCCGGTTCTTGACCATGTTCCGTACGGTCAGGTCCTCGATCACGAGCGTTTGGTTTTCACGCACGAGACGAGTGGTCAGCTTGTGTAGCCCGTCACGCCGACGGTCGGCGGTCCGGGCGTGGACCCTGGCGACCTTGCGCCGGGCCTTCGCCCGGTTCGCGGACCCCTTGGACTTCTTCGCAAGGCGCCGCTGGGCCAGGGCAAGCCGGGCACGGTCACGGCGCTCGTGCCGGGGGTTGGCGATCTTCTCCCCGGTCGAGAGGGTCAGCAAGTGGTCCAGGCCGACGTCGATACCGACCGCCGCACTTGTGGCGGCCAGGTGCCTGACGCCAGGGTCCTCGCACAGCATCGAGACGAACCAGCGGCCCGCCGCGTCCTGGGACACGGTCACCGTGGACGGCTTCGCTCCCAAGGGCAGGGGGCGGGACCACACGATGTCCAGTGGTTCGACCATCTTCGCCAGCGTCAGCTTCCCGTCACGGAAGCGAAAGCCGCTGGTGGTGTACTCGGCGGACTGCCGGGACGTCTTCCGCGACTTGAAGCGCGGGTACTTCGCCCGCTTGGAGAAGAAGTTGGTGAACGCCGCCTGAAGGTGCCGCAGCGTCTGCTGGAGCGGGACCGAAGAGACCTCGTTGAGATAGGCCAGTTCTTCGGTCCTCTTCCACGCCGTCAGCATCGCCGACGTGGCGTTGTAGTTGACGCGCTCCTGCCGGGCCCACGCCTCGGTCCGGGCCGCGAGCGCCAGGTTGTAGACCTTCCGGACACACCCGAACGTGCGCGACAGCTCGGCTGCCTGCGCATCGGTTGGATAGAAGCGGTACTTGAAGGCCCGCTTCACACATGCCGTGACCACTCTCACAAGCTAGCGGGATTGCAGGTGAAGGCCAAATCTGCGGGTCAGGGCCCAGTCTTTCGCTCTGGCGGCGTAACCCCGCTCCTCACCCTGCTCCGCAGGAGTCCACTTCCTCTCCGCCGTGAACCGCGCAGTATCCACGGAGGAACCTAATGAAGGCCGACTACGCCAAGAACCCCGACACCAACCCGGGGTACGGCGGGGACGCCAAGCTGTCGATGTCCTCGGACGCCATGTTCACCTGGCTCGCGCTCACACCGGACAAGTTCTGGGTCAACCTCAACCCGGACCAGCCCGAGACGATCATGGACAAGAAGTTCGCGTCCACCGACGCGGGCCGGGTGCTGCTGGAGGCCGACCTCCGGCTCAAGCACGACTTCTTCAAGGCCATGGACCCCAAGACCACCACCGGCAAGGCCGCGTGGGACGGCCTGGTCAAGCGCAACGGCTGGCCCTGCCTGAACTCCGGCCGCAACTGGATCGAGCCCAAGACGGCCAAGGTCCGTGAGCAGGACGGCGGCGTCTACATCCTCGACGCCCCGCTGAAGCTCCAGTCGGAGTACGCGGAGGTCAACACCCCCGGCCCCGGCGGCGGCAACTCCTGCGCCAGGGACCTCACCAAGGCCGAGATCGAGCAGAACGAACGCGTCCTCGACAACACCGTGGTGCCGCTCGTCGAGAAATGGATCAACACCGAGCCCCAGTACGCCGACCTGCGCCGGGTCTACAACGCCCGCGTGGCGGCCGAGTACATCCGCCGCAAGGACGCGGCCTCGCCGACCGACTTCCACAACATCATCAACAGCAACGACGTCAAGCGGTGGCCGCTGCGCGCCCCGAACCAGGACTGGGACAAGCAGCAGGTCTTCGACAAGTACCGGAAGATTTTCACCGAGGGTGAGTTCAAATACGAGCTCACCAAGGGCCAAGAGGTCTGGGTGATCACCGTCGGTGGCGTGGACTTCTCCAAGGCGCCCAGGCGGAACATCAACCGCGCCCAGTTCAACGTCGAACACCGTGGCCTGGACAAGACCACCAAGACCTCCACCGGCGCCGAGACGACGTACCAGGACACCGAAACGGCGTACCTCGGAGGGACCTCCGGTGAGCTCCCCGGCGGCGGCGAACCCAACCCGACGCCGACGCCGACCCCGACTCCGACGGACAAGCCCACCGACAAGCCCACGGACAAACCGACCGACCAGCCGACCACTCCGGCACCCGACCCGTCCACTCCGGGCGGCGGGGACGCCAGTCAGCCGCCGGCGACCAAGGACCCGGACGGGGACCTCGCCGACACCGGTTCCAACATCCCCGTGGGTCTGATCGCGGGCATCGCCGCGGCCCTCACCGCAGCCGGCGGAACGCTGGTGTGGTGGATGCGGCGCCGCAGGACCACCGAGGACAGCTAGCCGGATAGAGGAGGCCCAGGGCCCCGGTCGCCGAGGAAAGTAACCGTCTCGGCGACCGGGGCCCGTTCCGTGCGGGCGTGCGGCACGGTCGGATCCTCGTAGCCGATCGACATGCCGCAGAAGAGGATCAGCCCCTCCGGGGGCGACACGACCTCCGCGACGGTCCGGCGGTACACCGACCACGCCATCTGGGTACAGCTGTGCAGCCCCTCGGCGCGGAGCAGCACCATGACCGTCTGCAGATACATTCCGGCGTCGGCCCACTGGGCCGGTCCCATGCGGCGGTCGAGGTAGCAGAACAGGGCGGCGGGCGCGCCGAAGCAGTCCCAGTTGGCGGCGACGGCCCCGTGGCGGGCCCGCTGATCGTCCCGTGGGATGCCGAGCGCGGCGTACCGCCGCTCGGCGGCCTCGGCACGGCGCTCGCGGTACGGGCTGCCCAGCTCGGGCGGATACATCGGGTACTCCCGCTCGTCCCCGCGATCATCCGCGGCCACCCGCTCGGCGGTGCGCTTCTTGAGCTCGGCGAGCGGGTCGCCGGTGACCACATACGTCCGCCACGGCTGGAGGTTCCCGCCGGACGGTGCGCGGGCGGCGGCGGAGAGCACCCGCTCCAGCACCTCCCCCGGGACCGGTTCGTCCGTGAACCCGCGCACCGCCCGTCGGCTCATGACCGCCTCGTAGACATCCATGTCGACCTTGACGGTCGAGGACGAGGAAAGGTGACCGGGGCGGAGACCTGTTGCGGACGCCCGGCTCCTGGGGTGGTCGACGAGCCATGGGGCTCGTTTGGCGCATCAGGGCGCGTGTGGCGCCGGGCTGGTACGACAAGCGCTCGGCTATTCGGGCGAATGCGTGCCAAGGGGTATGGCCTGCCATCGCCCGTCATGCCTCTAATGAGTGATATCGGCAGTGCCGACCCAGCAGTGACATCGGCGTTGCCGGCCCCCGTATGACCACCCGGGGAGGAAACGATCCGATGAGCCTCGCCGCGTTCCTTCTCGCCCTCGGCACCACCTGCCGGATCACCCGCTTCATCACCAAGGACACCCTGGCGGCGGGGTTCAGGACCTGGGTGGCCGACCGCTTCGGCGACGACTCCCGCCCGTCCTACCTGGTCAACTGCGGCTGGTGCACCAGCACATGGGTGGCCGCCGCCATCGCCGTCTACGCCTCCTTGCTGCACACCACCGCGTGGTTCCACCTCCCGGCCACCGCTCTGACGCTCTCGTACCTGGCCGGTGTCGCCTCGCGATGGCTGGACTGACCCACCGCCCCCACACCGACCCCCACACCGACCCGAGCCGACCCAAGGGAAAGGAAGGGCAACCATGGCCTGCAACTGCGGCGGAACGGCGGCCCAATGGCCGCCTCAGCCCGTTGTCGTCTATGAGCTGACGCTGCCGGACGGCACGGTCCGGCGCTATGTCACCCACCAGGAGGCCGACGCCGCCAACAAGCGCGCGGGTTCCACCGGAGTGATCACCGCCGTCACCCGGTGACGCCGAGAACCCACCCCCGGCCCACGGCTTCCCGGCTGTCAGCGGCCTGCGGCAGACTGCGGGCATGGACATCACGATCAGGCGCGCGCGGGACGAGGAACTGGACGAAATAGGAGAGCTCACCGCGCAGGTGTATCTGGGAGACGGGCTCCTGGACTTCGGGGACAGTGATCCTTATCTCGCCACCCTGCGCGACGCCCGCCGCCGGGCCGCCGAGGCCGAGCTGCTGGTCGCGGCGGACGCGGCGAGCGACGAGGTCCTGGGCGCCGTGGCGTTCGCCGTGCACGGCGAGGCGTACGCGGAGCTGGCCCGCCCCGGCGAGGGCGAGTTCCGGATGCTGGCCGTCCGCCCCGAGTCGCGCCGACGCGGCGCCGCCGAAGCGCTCGTACGAGCCTGCCTGGACCGGGCCCGCACCCTGGGCCTGCGGCGAATAGTGATCAGCAGCCAGCACTCGATGACCGCCGCCCACCGCCTGTACGAACGCCTGGGCTTCACCCGCGCCCCGGAGCGCGACTGGGCGCCCCTGCCGGAGACGGACCTCACCCTCTGGGCCTTCACCGTGGAGTTGTGAGACGCGCCGCCGCTCAGCGAGAAATGCGAGCGGCGGCCAAAGCGGCGGTGGTCGCCGCGGCCAGGCCGTCCAGGTATCCCTCGGGGAGGGGCGATCGCATGGTGGTCAGGCGCCAGTAAAGAGGCCCGCTGGCCAGGTCGAGAGCGAGGTCGACATCTGTATCGGCGGATAGCTCTCCCCGGTTGACCGCGTTGCGGATGACCACTTCGGCGACCCCGCGCTGAGAGTCCCGAACCGCCGCTTGCAAAGCCTGAGCCATATCCGGGTTACGCGCGGATTCCGCGAAAAGGTCAGGGATGATTTGCGCGGCCATCGGATGCCAGAGAACCCGAGCCGTCGCCTCCAGCAGAACCTTTATATCGCCTTGCAGAGAACCGGTGTCCGGCGTCGGCAGACCTTGCTTCGCCAAGGCGGAGACGACCTCGAGAACGATGGGAAGTTTCGAACGCCAGCGACGGTAGATGGCCGCCTTCCCCACCCCGGCCCGGCGCGCAACTCGTTCAATCGACATGCGCCCATAGCCGACGGTTGCCAGCTCCTCGAAGACCGCCGCGCGGATGGCGTCCGTGACGTTCTCCTGGAGCACTGCGGCGCCTGCGGGGATACGCCGAGGCTTGGTTGGCTCCTTCTCCATGCCCTGAGCCTACTCGACGGCGGAACGGTTGCGTTCCGTCGTCGTCTGCTCTAGGTTACGCAACGACGGAACGCACCCGTTCCGTCGTAAGTGCTCAGGCCAGTCGCAGTGCCGAAAGGTGTCTCCGTGAGCCAGCTCCTCGTTCAAGACAGCGAACGGATCCGCCCTCCCGAGAATCCCGCGGCCCTGGCGGCCGCCCATGGCCTCACGGTCAGCGGCGCCCGGGTGGGGCTGCGTGAATACATCCGGCAGCTGTGGGGCCGGCGCCACTTCATCCTGGCCTTTTCGCAGGCAAAGCTCACCGCCCAGTACAGCCAGGCCAAGCTGGGTCAGGTGTGGCAGGTGGCGACCCCGCTGCTCAACGCGGCGGTGTACTTCTTCATCTTCGGTCTGCTGTTGAAGAGCAACCGGGGCCTGCCGAACGACACATACATTCCATTCCTGGTGACGGGTGTGTTCGTCTTCACCTTCAGCCAGAACTCCGCCATGGCGGGCGTACGGGCGATCTCCGGGAACCTGGGCCTGGTGCGGGCCCTGCACTTCCCGCGCGCTTCACTCCCCATCTCGTTCGCGCTCCAGCAGCTCCAGCAGTTGCTGTTCTCGATGATCGTGCTGGCCGTTGTGCTGGTGAGCTTTGGTCACTTCCCGGCTCTGGCCTGGCTGCTGATTGTCCCCACGCTGGCCCTGCAATTCGTCTTCAACACCGGGCTTTCGCTGATCGTGGCGCGACTCGGGGCCAAAACACCCGACCTCGCTCAGCTGCTGCCGTTCATTCTGCGTACGTGGATGTATGCCTCGGGCGTGATGTTTCCGCTGGCCCGCACCCTCGAACACGCGGGGGCGAGCAAGTGGATCTCGGACGCCATGCTGGGGAATCCGGCGGCGGTCTACATGGACCTGATGCGGTACGCCCTGATCGACAATTACCCCTCGTCGAATCTGCCGCCGCATGTATGGGCGCTGGCCGTGGGCTGGGCGGCCCTCTTCGGTGTCGGGGGATTCGTGTACTTCTGGAAGGCAGAGGAGCAGTACGGCCGTGGCTGAGCAAACCCTCGACAAAAGCACCCAGGCGGAGCGGGCCGAGCAGACCGGGCAGGCGGTTTCCGGTCCGGGGCAGGTGCCCACCGTCATCGCCGACGACGTCCACATCGTCTACCGGGTCAACGGCGGCCCCAAGGGGAAGGGCAGCGCCACCGCGGCCCTCAGCCGTCTGCTGGGGCGGAAGGGCGCCCCGGGTATGCGTGAGGTGCACGCGGTGCGCGGGGTCACCTTCGTGGCGTACAAGGGTGAGTCGATCGGTCTGATCGGGTCCAAC
>NZ_JAERRG010000051.1 GCF_016741935.1 Streptomyces endocoffeicus
TAATCCACATCAACCCGCCGAGCACGGATCCCCGCAGCCTCACACCGCGCCGCCAACGCATCCAACGACTCCGGCGCCCCCGAAACCACCACCTGCTCAGCCGCATTGACCGCCGCAACCACCAGCCCATCGGCCAGCATGCCCTCAACCACCTCGGCAGCCGCCACCACCGACAACATCCCACCAGTACCCGCCAACGCCACCAACGCCCGACCCCGCGCGATCACCAGACCAAGAGCGTCCTCCAACGACAAAGCCCCCGCGAAACACGCCGCAGCGAGCTCACCCTGCGAATGACCCACCACAGCCGAAGGAGCGACCCCCGCGGCCTCCCACACCCGAGCCAAACCGACCATCATCACAAACAAAGCAGGCTGAACAACCTCCACCCGCTCCAAACCAACCCCGGACACCAACGCATCCCGCAACGGAAAGTCCACCAACCGCTCACACTCGGCCACGAACTCCGCGAACACCGGCGAACAGGCCAGCAGCTCACGGCCCATCCCCAACCACTGAGACCCCTGACCCGGGAACACAAACGCCACATCACCGCCCGACACCAACGGCCCACCCGACTCCACCCGCACCAGAGCCCCATCCAACTCCACACGGTCAACACCCAGAACAACCGCCCGGCACCCGAGTCCAGCCCGGCCACCCGCCAGCGACACCGCAACATCCGCGACCGGCGTCCCAGCCGGAACATCCGACACCAGCCGACCCGCCAACGCCGCCAGCCCCGCACCCGACCGGGCCGACAACACCCACGGCACCACACCGCCCGTCACCACCGGCGCGACGTCGTCCTCGCGAGGTGAGACCAGCTCGGCAGGAGCCTCCTCCACGATCACATGTGCGTTCGTCCCGCTGATCCCGAACGACGACACACCCGCCCGGCGAGGCCGCCCGCCGGACTCCCACGGCCGCTCCTCGGCCAGCAGCCGCACCTCCCCGGCCGTCCAGTCCACATGCGGCGAAGGTTCGTCGGCGTGCAGCATCGCCGGGAGCACCCCGTGCCGCATCGCCTCGACCATCTTGATCACACCGGCCACACCGGCCGCACCCTGGGTGTGCCCGATGTTCGACTTCACCGACCCCAGCCACAACGGCCGGTCCTCGGGCCGGTCCTGCCCATAGGTCGCCAGCAACGCTCGTGCCTCAATCGGATCCCCGAGCGTGGTCCCGGTCCCGTGCCCCTCAACCACATCCACATCACCCGGGACCAGTCGGGCGTCAGCCAGCGCCCGGCGAATCACCCGCTCCTGCGACGGACCGTTCGGCGCCGACAGGCCATTGGAAGCCCCGTCCTGGTTCACCGCACTGCCCCGCAGTACCGCCAGCACCGGATGCCCGAGCCGCTGAGCCTCCGACAGACGCTCCAGCAGCACCACCCCGACACCCTCGCCCCAGCCCGTACCATCGGCAGCGGCCGAGAACGGCTTGCACCGGCCATCGGACGCCAAGCCGCCCTGCGCCGCGAACTCCGCGAACACCCCTTCCGTCGCCAGCACCGTCACACCACCGGCCAGCGCCAGCGAGCACTCCCCGTTCCGCAGCGCCTGAGCCGCCAGGTGCATCGCCACCAGCGACGACGAACACGCCGTATCCACCGTCACCGCCGGACCCTCAAGACCGAACGTATACGCCACCCGGCCGGAAACGACGCTCGACGCGTTCCCCGTAAGCCGGAAGCCGCCCGCGTCGCTGTCGGACAGCCGCGAGCTGTAATCCTGGCCGGACAGTCCGGCGAAGACTCCGGTGTCGGAACCGCGCAGCCCGGTCGGGTCGAGGCCCGCCCGTTCCAGTGCTTCCCAGGACACCTCCAGGAGCAGTCGCTGGTGCGGGTCCATCGCCACCGCCTCACGCGGCGATATCCCGAAGAACTCGGCATCGAACTCGGCGGCGTCAGACAGGAAACCGCCCACCCGCGCATACCCGGCCGACTCGGTTTCCCAGCCGCGATCGGTCGGGAAGTCGCCGATCGCGTCCACGCCCTCGGACACCAGCCGCCACAAGTCCTCCGGCGATGCCACCTCACCCGGATAACGGCACGCCATCGACACGATCGCGATCGGCTCAC
The DNA here is from genome assembly GCF_016741935.1 of Streptomyces endocoffeicus. Taxonomy (GTDB): domain Bacteria; phylum Actinomycetota; class Actinomycetes; order Streptomycetales; family Streptomycetaceae; genus Streptomyces; species Streptomyces endocoffeicus. Next base: position 2,084 of record NZ_JAERRG010000051.1, read on the forward strand.
CCGCCGACCGCTCCAGCACCACCTTCTTGTCCCGGGCGGCCGCGCCGGTCACCTGGGCGACCAGATGTTCGGCCAGCAGCTGCGGGGTCGGATAGTCGAAGACCGCGGCCGGCGACAGCGCCACTCCGGTCGCGCCCGTGAGGCGATTGCCGAATTCGACGCCGGTGAACGAGGTGAAGCCCAGATCGTGGAAGGTCAGCGTGGACGCGATCGAACCGGGATCGTCGTGGCCGAGCACCGCGGCAGCGTGACCACGGACCAGATCGAGCACGAGCCGGGAGCGTTCGGCCTCGGGCGTCTCGGCCAAACGGCGGGCCAGCTCGCCCACCGGACCAGTGCCGGCCGCCACCGCGCGGCGCGGGGGGCGGCCGAGGCCGTGCAGGAGCGGGGACAGCGGCAGCCCGGCGCCGAGCGCGGCCCGTACCACGGCGATGTCCAGCCCGGCCGCCACCACCGGTTCCTGGCCCGCCACCGCCGCGTCCAGCAAGCTCAGCGCGTGCTCGGTCTCCAGCGCCACGCCGCCGCCGCGGGTCAGCCGGTCCGCGTACACGATGGGCAGGTCTTCGGTCAGAGCGCTGCTCTGCTCCCACATGCTCCAGGCGATCGAGACCCCCGGCCGCCCTTCGGCCCGTCGGCGGGCGGCCAGCGCGTCCAGGTAGACGTTGGCCGCGGCGTACGCCCCGAAGCCGGCCGTGCTCAGCAGCCCGGACAGGGAGGAGAACAGCACGAAAAGGCCCAGGTCCAGGTGCGCGGTGGCCTCGTGCAGATGCCACGCCGAGACGGCCTTCGCCCGCAGCGTACGCACGAGCCCGTCCGCTGTCAGCGCCTGCACCGGCTCGGGGGCCAGCACCCCGGCCGCGTGCACCACCCCGGCCAGGTCCGGGATGCTCGCGACCAGCGCGTCGGCTGCCGCGCGTTCGGCCAGGTCCGCGGCCACGACCCGAACCCGGGCCCCGGCCGCTTCCAGCTCGGCGACCAGTTCGGCAGCACCGCGCGCTCCCGCGCCCGAGCGACTGGCCAGCACCAGGTCCCGGACACCGTGCCGGTCCACCAGATGCCGGGCGACCAAGCCGCCCAGCGTCCCGGTCCCGCCGGTGACCAGCACCGTACCGTCCAGGGCGGGCCATCCGGGCAGCCGCGTCGCGGGGAGCGGGCGCAGCCGGGGCACCCGCACCTCGCTGCGGCGTACGGCAACCTCCAGCTCACCGCCGGCCGCCGCGCCCGTGAGCACGGCGGCCAGGTCGTCGGTATCGGTGTCGGCCAGCACCAGGACGTGGCCGGGATGCTCACCCCGGGCCGCACGCACCAAACCCCACACCGGCGCCTGGCCCAGACCCTCCACCGTGTCACCCGGACCGGCCGCCACCGCCTGCCGAGTCACCACCACCAGGCGAGATCCGACCGGCCGATCCACACCCGTCCACTGCCGCACAACACCGAGCACCCAGCCCAGCGGATCCTCGCCCTCGCACACCGCGGCCACCGTCACCGGCTCGCCACCCGACGCCGGAACGCTCTCGCCGGGCCGGATCACCGTCCACTCCGCCATCCCGGGGCCGTCCGCCGACACCGGCTCCCAGCGCAGGCCGAGCAGATCGCCACGCCCCGGCCCACCATCCGGCGCCGAACGCGCGGTCATCCGCGCGATCTCCAGAACCGGCTGCCCGCCACCGTCCACGGCCAGCAAACCCGACCCGTCCGAGCGGACCCGGAGCTCCCGCGCCCCGGCCGCATGCAGCCGTACGCCCTCCCACCGCGACGGCACCTCATCCGGGCCCAGGTTCAGCGCGGCCTCCAGCAGCGCCGGGTGGATCGCATAGCCGGCGGCGTCCGCCACCTCCACGGCCACCTCGTCGCCGACGTGATCCGACACCGGCCGCATCTGCTCCGAGACCACCGCGCTGGCGTACCGCACCCACTCCACCGCCCCGGCCGGGCGCGCGAACACCTCCAACCGCCGTTCGGCGACACTCACCTGTACCTGCACCGGGCCCTCCGGCGCCAACGCCTCCTCGAACACCAACTCCTCGAGCACCGGCCAACCGGCCTGCCCCGCCGCGTGCACCGCCAGCTCAGCCACCGCCATCGACCCGTCAATCAACGGATCGGGCACCAGCCGCCCCGCAAACACCGTCCCGGCACCACTGGCCAGCGGCACGCCTTCACCCAGCACCGGATGGCCCGACCCCGACGCCGCCCGGCCCGCCGCCCAATACCGGCGATGCTGGAACGGATACGTCGGCAAGGTGACCGGGCCACCCTCGGGAACCAGGCGCGTCCAATCCACCGCCGCCCCGTGAGTCCACGCCCGCGCCAGACCCGCCAGCAGGCGCCGGGCCCCGGCGTCATCGCGCTCGGCCAGACCGGCCGCCCACACCTGCGCCCCACCGTCATGGACCACGGACGACAGCACCGTGTCCGGACCGAGCTCAACGAACCCGGCGATACCCCGCTCGTGCAGGAACCGGACCACATCGTGGAACCGGACCGTACCGATCGCCTGCTCCACCCAGTGCCCCGGATCGCCGAGCACATCCGCGCCTGCCACCGCCCCGGTGACCGCCGAGACCAATGGGATCCGCGGCTCGGTGAACTGAACCCCCGTCACCACCCGCGCCAGCTCATCGGCGATCGGACGCATCAACGGGGAATGGAACGCGTGGCTGACCTCCAGCCAACGCACCTTCCGACCGGCCAGCCGCCCAACCGCCTCCTCCACCGCATCCCGGTCACCAGAAAGAACCACCGCCGACGAACCATTCACCGCCGCCACCGCGACCCGGTCCTCCAGACCGGACAAATCCACCTCATGCTCGGCGGCCTGCACCGCCGCCATCGCCCCACCCGACGGCAACCCCTGCATCAACGCACCACGCGCCACCAACAACCGCACCGCGTCCTCCAACGACACCGCACCCGCCACATACGCCGCCGTCACCTCACCGACCGAGTGACCAGCAACGAAGTCCGGCTTCAAACCCGCGGCCTGCGCCACCGCGGCCAGACCAGCCTCGAACGCGAACACCGCCACCTGCGTAAACCCCGTCTGATGCACCTCAGCACCGGAAAACATCACCTCCCGCAGCGAACGCCCCAGCAAGGGATCCGCCACCGCACACACCTCATCCAGCACACCCGCGAACACCGGCGAACACTCCGCCAACTCACGCCCCATGCCAACCCACTGCGACCCCTGACCCGGGAACACCCACGCCACCGGACCCCGCGCCACCGCCCCGGTCGGCTCGACCCGGGTCAATCCCGCGTCCAGCTCCTCCCGGTCAACGCCCAGCACCACCGCCCGGAACTCCAGCCCCGCCCTCGACGCCGCCAGCGCCCCTGCCACATCCGCGACCGGCGTCCCGACCGGGACATCCGACGCCAGACGCCCAGCCAGCGCCCGCAATCCCGCATCCGACCGCGCCGACAACACCCACGGCACCACACCACCGGCCACCACCACCGGCGGCACCGACGAAGCCCCAACCGGCCCAGCGGAAGCCTCTTCGAGGATCACATGCGCATTGGTCCCGCTGATCCCGAACGACGACACACCCGCCCGCCGCGGACGCCCCTCCGACTCCCACGAGCGCGCCTCGGTCAGCAGCCGCACCTCGCCCGCCGTCCAATCCACATGCGGGGACGCCTCATCCGCGTGCAGCGTCGCCGGCAGAACCCCATGCCGGAACGCCTCGACCATCTTGATCACACCAGCGACACCGGCCGCCGCCTGAGTGTGCCCGATGTTCGACTTCACCGAGCCCAGCCACAACCGCTGGTCCTCCGACCGCCCCTGCCCGTACGTCGCCAGCAGTGCCTGCGCCTCGATCGGGTCCCCGAGCGCGGTCCCCGTCCCGTGCCCCTCCACCGCATCCACGTCCGAAGCGGAAAGCCGGGCATCGGCCAGCGCCCGCCGGATCACCCGCTCTTGAGACGGACCATTCGGGGCGGTCAGGCCATTGCTCGCCCCGTCCTGGTTCACCGCACTGCCCCGCAGGACCGCCAGCACCGGATGCCCGAGCCGCCGCGCCTCCGACAGCCGCTCCAGCACCACCACCCCGACACCCTCGGCCCAGTTGGTGCCGTCGGCATCAGCGGAGAACGCTTTGACCCGCCCGTCGGCCGCCAGCCCGCCCTGCACCGCGAACTCCGTGAACATCCCCGGGGTGGACATCACCGTCACACCACCGGCCAGCGCCAGCGAGCACTCCCCGTTGCGCAGCGCCTGCGCCGCCAGGTGCATCGCCACCAGAGATGACGAACACGCCGTATCGACCGTCACCGCCGGACCCTCAAGACCGAACGTATACGCCACCCGGCCGGACGCCACGCTCGATGTGTTCCCCGTCAGCCGGAAGCCGCCCGCATCATCCTCCGGCAGCCGCGAGGCGTAATCCTGCGAGTACAGCCCCGCGAAGACCCCGGCGTCCGTGCCCTTCATCGCGGCCGGGTCCAGGCCGGCCCGCTCCAGGGCTTCCCAGGACACCTCGAGCAGCAGCCGCTGCTGCGGGTCCATCGCCACCGCCTCACGCGGCGACACGCCGAAGAACTCCGCATCGAAGTCCGCCGCGCCGGACAGGAAACCGCCCGCCCGGGCGTACCCGGCCGACTCCGTATCCCAGCCGCGGTCGGTCGGGAAATCACCGACCGCGTCCACGCCCTCGGACACCAGCCGCCACAAGTCCTCCGGCGAAGACACTCCGCCCGGGAATCGGCACGCCATCGATACGATCGCGATCGGCTCACCCGCCGACCGCGGCCGAACCACCTCACCGGCAGTCTTCTTCGTACCCGAGCCCAGCCGCACCAGATGCTCGGCCAGCGCCTGCGGCGTCGGGAAATCGAAGACCGCGGTCGGCGACAGCGCGACTCCGGCCGCTCGGGCCAGGCGGGTACCCAGATCGACACCGGTGAACGAGGTGAAACCCAGGTCGTGGAAGGCGAGCGTCGGGGCGACCGCACCCGGATCGTCATGGCCGAGCACGGCGGCGGCGTGCTCGCGCACCAGGTCGAGCATGACCAGCGTACGTTCGGTCGGTGCCAGCCCGGCCATCCGCCGGTCGAGGGCGGCGCCGGTCGCGTCCGGTTCCGGCGCGGCCGCTGAGCCGAGCCAGTAGCGGGAGCGCTGGAACGCGTACGTCGGCAGGGGCACATGGGCGGCCGGGGGCGCGCCGAACACCGCGCTCCAGTCAATCCGTACGCCTCGGACGTGCATTTCGGCCAGAGCGGCGATCACGGACCGCGTCTCCGGCTGCCGGGCCTGAAGCACGCTGACGAACACGGCGTCACGGCCGGGCAGACAGGACCGGCCCATCGCGGACAGCGCCGTGTCCGGGCCGAGCTCGACGAACGTGGTGACTCCGGCCTCGTCGAGGGCGCGGATGCCGTCGTGGAACCGTACGGTCTGCCGGACGTGCCGGACCCAGTAGTCGGCCGAGCTCATCTCGTCGCCGGTGACGACGCGCCCGGTGACGTTGGACACGACCGGAATGCGCGGCCTGGCGTAGGTGAGACGCTCCGCGACCTCACGGAACTCGTCGAGGATCCGGTCGGTGTGGGAAGAGTGGAAGGCCCGGTTCACCTCCAGCCACTGGCACCTGCCGCCGTCGGCGCGCCAGCGCTCGGCCAGGTCGGTGAGCTGGTCGCGGTTTCCGGCAAGGGTGGTGCTGACCGGACCGTTGAGCGCGGCGATCGAGACGTCCGTCGCCGCCGACTCGTCGAGGAACGTGCGTACTTCATGCTCCTCGCCGCGCAGCGACAGCATGGCGCCGTCCGGGAGGTCCTGCATGAGCCGGCCGCGCTCGGCAACCAGCGTGCAAGCGTCGTCCAGGCTCAGAATGCCGGCCACATGCGCGGCCGCGAGCTCACCGATGGAGTGCCCGGCCAGCAGGTCCGGGGTGATGCCCCAGCCCTCGTAGAGGCGGAACAGCGCGACCTCGACGGCGAAGAGGGCGGGCTGGCTGTAGGCGGTCTCATGGAGCAGGTCGGGGTCACGCAGGATCTCGGCCAGGGGGTGGTCGAGGTGCAGATCCATGACCCTCTCGACCTCGGCGAAGGCGCGGGCGTACGCCTCATGCGCGGCGGCGAGTTCGAGGCCCATCCGAACGTGCTGGCTGCCCTGCCCGGAGAAGAGGAATGCGGTGCCGGCGGCGTCGGCCGTGCCACGGACGACGCCGCGGCGAGCGCGGTTGTCCGCGATGGCGGCCAAACCGGTGGTCAATCCCGCGCGGTCGGGGGCGATCACGACGGCACGGTGCGCGAACGCGGTGCGCGTGGTGGCCAGCGCGTGCGCCAGCTCCGCCAGCTCCGCTGCGGGCAGCTCCGGCCGATCGAGGTGAGTGGCGAGGCGCGCGGCCTGGGCGGACAGGGCCGCGTCGGTTGCTCCGGAGACGACCAGCGGAAGGACACCGAGCTCGGGACGGTCCGGCGCGGTCGGCGCCGGCGCGGTCCACTCGCCCAGGACGACGTGGCAGTTCGTGCCGCCGATGCCGAACGAGCTGACTCCCGCGATCAGTTCGTCCTGCGGACGGGGCCAGGGGGAGGTGTCCCTCTGGACCCCCAGACCGAGCTCGTCGAACGCGATCGCCGGGTTCGGCCGCTCGAAGTTGAGGCTGGGCACCAGTTCCCGGTGGGCGATGCAGAGCACTGTCTTGATCAGTCCGGCAATGCCGGCCGCGCCCTCGAGGTGGCCGATGTTCGTCTTCACCGAGCCTATCCGCAGCCGGGCGTTCGCCGGCCGGTGCCGGGCCAGTGCGGCACCGAGCGCGACCGCTTCGACCGGGTCGCCGACCCGGGTGCCGGTGCCGTGCGCCTCCACGTACTGGACGTCGCCGACCGTCACCCCGGCCCGCTGGTAAGCGCTGGTCAGCAGTGCCTCTTGGGCCACCGCGCTCGGGTCGGTCAGGCGCTCGCCGTCGCCGTCGTTGTTGATGGCGCTGCCCCGGATGACGCAAAGCACCCGGTCGCCGTCGGCGATCGCCGCGCTCAGCCGTTTGAGGACGACCAGACCGGCACCCTCGCCCCGGACGAATCCGTTGGCCCGCTCGTCGAAGGCGTAACAGCGGCCGTCGGGTGACATCGCGCCCATCCGGGCGGTGAGTTGGCCACTGTCCGGGTCGGCGATGAGGCTGACGCCGCCGACCAGCGCCGTGTCGCACTCGCCGCGTCGTAGGCTCTCGACGGCCAAGTGGACGGCGACCAGCGACGAGGACTGTCCGGCGTCGATGGTCAGGCTGGGTCCGTGCACGCCGAGGAAGTGCGAGACCCGGTTGGCGATGATGCTGCGGTAGACGCCGGTGGCGCTGTACGCGCTCGGGCCGTCCGGGTCGCCGAGGGTCAGCCGGGCGTAGTCGTCGCCCATCACACCGAGGTAGACGCCGGTCGTGGTGGAGTGCAGAGAGGCCGGGACGATGCCCGCCTCTTCAAGCGCCTCCCAGGCCAACTCCAGGACGAGGCGCTGCTGAGGATCCATGGCGTGGGCCTCGGCCGGCGGGACCCCGAAGAAGCCGGCATCGAACTCGTCGATCCGGGCGAGGAAGCCGCCCTGTGCCGGCACCGTCGGATCGGCGGGACGACGATCGCCGGAGGCTGCTCCCACCGTCTCGACGCCGTGCCGCAGAAGGTCCCAGAACGCCGTCGGGCCGTCCGCGCCGGGCAGTCGGCAGGCGACGCCCACCACCGCTACAACGTTGTCATGACGACCATGGTGCTCGGAAGACATAGCGCGACCTTAGTCTTGTGTGTCAGAGCATTGGCGGAGCTGCCGAGAGAATCGCCGAACCTGTGGTCGACAACTAATAGTTCACCCAGGACTTCGCGGATACGAACCCGGGATCTGAGCATGCCTCAGTGGAATCGGCGCTCGAAATCAGGGTCGGAGAGTGTGTTTGCGGATCTGCTGCGGGCGTTGGCGCGGACAAATCTGCCCGGGGTCAAGCAGCATTGGCCGCACCCCGGCCCCCGGGCCGCTCCAGCATGGATCCCCCGTTACCGCGACGCGGCCGGATCGTGCTGGGTCAGAGAGGTCGCCAGAAGACCATATCAACCGGTTGATCCACAAATCAATGTGGTCGATCTAACAGAGATGATCTACCGTCAACGGCGGCCGACGCTCACGCGCCGTCACCGCCCGCCTCCTGAGCGGAGGAGTGCACCCGGTCGTGCAACGCCTTGGCCACCTCATCGATGGTGGAAAAACGACCGAAGAAGTCCGGCTCGATCTCGAACTCGAAGGTCTCCTCGATGCTCAGACCGAGCGCGACCATTGTCAGCGAGTCCACTCCGGAATGCATGAGGTTCTCGGTGGTGTCCATCTCCTCGGGCGACCTCTCCAGCTTCGCCGCGAGGTAATCCGTCAGCCAGTCGCGGATTTCGGTGAGGGTAGCGGTACGCGCTTCCATTCCGTCCCCTTCGGTGTTACGCAGATCGGTGTTACGCAGACGCTTGTCGATCGGTACATCGTGGATGCGCGGCACTCCCGGGCTCCGTAACGCGGCTTCGCGTCGAGCCGCGTGGAGCACATCCCCGGCCGGGCGACATAAGCGTATCAAGGGTCTCCCCCGATGATCGGGATTCCGGGTAACCGGAGTACCGCACCACCCCTGGCCGCCCCGCCACCGAACGAGAGATCATGGTGGCCGGCGTGGGACGAGCCCACCGGGCAGAGCGGAGCGACAGAGGGTGGAAGCGATGACCGGCCGGACAGTGACCACAGCCTCCGCCCCCGTGGAGGCCGAGACCGGTTACACCGAGCACCTGGTGTCCGAGGTCAGCAAGATCTCATCGCGAGAGCTGACCGAGCGGGTGATCGAGCGAGCGCGACACGCCGTGCTCGACTGGCTCGGGGTCAGCATCGCCGGAGCGCAGGAGCCGTCGGCCCGCGCGATCCAACAGCTCCTGACGGCCGAGGGCGGCAGCCCCACGGCCCAAGTGATCGGCACTTCACACCGGCTGACAGCGCGGCAGGCGGCGCTGGCGGGCGGCATCGCCGCTCACGCACTGGACTACGACGACATGAGCATCGGCGGCCACCCGTCGGCCGTCGTCCTTCCCGCGGTGTTCGCCCTGGCCGAGGAGTTGGACACGGACGGACCGACGACCATCCAGGGGATGCTCTTCGGCTATGAGGCCAGAAAGATGGTCGCCGTCGCGTGCGGCAACGCCTCGTACGACCGCGGCTACCACGGCAGCAGCACCTTCGGCGCATTCGGCGCGGCGATGGGCGCGGGCCGCCTTCTCGAGCTGGATCCGCCGCGGCTGCGGCACGCGCTGGGGATCGCCGGAACCCAGGCGTCGGGCTTGCGGGCGAGCTTCGGGACCATGTCGAAGCACCTGAACGTCGGGAACGCGGCAGCGGTCGGAATCCTGTCGGCCCGGCTGGCGGAAGCGGGCTACACCGGGGACACCACCATTCTTGAGGCGCCGCAGGGATTCGCCGCCACACACAACAACGGGCCCGCCGACTTCAACCCGGCGGGCCCGGGAACGTCGCTGCGCCAACGGCTGGCCGTCGAGTGGCTCGTGTTCAAGCCGCACGCGCTGTGCGGCGCCACGCACTCCGCGATCGACGGCTTCCAGCTCCTGAGGGAGCAGCACGCGTTCTCCGCCGACGATGTCGACGAAGCCGAGGTGTTCGTCTCCGCCCAGCACCTGGAGGTGTGCGACATCGCGGAACCCAAGACCAGCGTCGAAGGGATGTTCAGCATCCGCTACGCCGCGGCGCTGGCCCTCGCGGGAAGCGCGACGGGACCCTCCGCGTTGACCGACGAGAGGATCCAGGACCCCACCATGGCCGCCCTCCGCGGTCGCGTCCGGGTCACGCCGGTCACGCGTGTCCGCAACATCACCATGCCGACCGAGGTCCGGGTACGACTCACGAACGGCGAGGAGCTGAAGGCGCGCGTCAACGCGCTGGCCGCCAAGCCCGACAACGAGCTGCCACGCCAGTGGGAGACTCTGAAAGCCAAGTTCGTCGGCCTCGTCAGCCCCATCCTCGGCGCCGACCGCGCCGACGAGATCATCGCCCTGGTGCGGCGCATCGAGACGCTCGAATCAATCCGCGAACTCACCGACCGGACCTCGGCCGAGCGTTGACATCCGCCCTGCCTTCGTCAACAAGTCCGCCGGCAGTGCGAGGACCGCACCGGTGCGATCACCTTCGAGGGACCCGTTTCGCCGTTGTGCCGGTCGCGCCGACGGGGCTCACTTGAGGAAATCGGCCGCCCGCTCGCCCCATGTACGGAGGTCGGCGCGGGTCTCGGACACGTGCAGGGTCGAGCCGGGGATCGCGGCGGCGAGCGTCTCCGACAGGGACACCGGATGGCCCGGGTCGCCGGCCCAGGCGAGGATCAGCGTCGGCTGGGTGATCCGCGCGATAACGTCCAGCGGCGGCAGATCGCTGAGGCCCGCCCCGAGCAGAACGGCCGGGAGCAACTCGGCCGTGACGTCCGGGGTGGGCGGAAAGCCCTCCACCTCCGCGAAAACGGCCGGCACCGGGGCATTCGCCAGGACCTTGGCCAGGGCCTCCACCCCGTTCTGCTGGGCGTAGTCCGCCAGTTTCCGGTACACATCGCCCTGCGCGGCTCGTGCCTCCCAAGCCGTCGGAGGCGCGGTGAGGACGAGCCGGTCGAAGCGCTCCGGATCGGTCGTCACGGCGTGCAGCAGCGCTCCGGTGCCCATCGAGCAGCCGATCGCCGAGACGGGCGCCGCCGGGGAGAAGTGCCGGGCGAGCTCGACCATGTCCTCGCCGAGCGACTTCCATGAGTAGTCGGCCGGGTCGCCGGTCCCTTCGGACTCGCCGTGGCCACGGGCGTCGTAGGAGATGAGGCGGCGGCCGGCGGAGGTCACCACGGAATAGTCGGTCAGGTTCGCCCGCCGTTCGGAGGCCCGGCTGCCGCACAGCCCATGGGCGGTGAGGACGACCGGGCCGGAGCCCTCGTCGGAATAGGCGAAGCGGATTCCCCGCAGACTTAACGTCACTGTTCTGCCTTTCGAGTGTCGGCCACTCCCGTCGAGGACGATCTTAGAGCGCGGTGACGCGGTGAGAAGGGCGCCGATATCGGAGGACGAGCATCAAGCAAGCAGCGTATACAGTGCAGTTGCGACAGATGTGATCATCATCGGCCAGGTAGCAAGGAGGCTCGTCCCCCGTGAAAGCCACCCCGCGGAACACCAACCCGCAGCGGCCGATCCCGCCGGAGATCTTCGAGCGCAACGGCTGCCCCTTCGATCCGCCCGCCGCCATGAAGGCCTTGCACGACCGGGGCCCGGTGACCCGGATCGACCTGCTCAACGGTGCCCACGCGTGGATCGTCTCCGGCTACGAAGAAGTGCGCGCCGTACTCGGTGACGCCCGCTTCAGCTCCGATCGCCTCCGCTACCCGAGCACATTGAGCATGTCACCCGAGGAAGTGGCCAACCGCCAGGCCCAGCCGGGCGGGCAGTGTCCTGTCGCCCCGCGGGAGCGCAAGGACGGCATGTTCATCTTCATGGACGCGCCCCAGCACCCGCGGCTGCGGCGGCTGTTGTCCGGCCAGTTCACCGTCAAGCGCATGAAACACCTGGAAGACCACGTCCGCGAACTCGCCGTGCGGCTCATCGACGTGATGCGGGCCGACGGCACGCGGGCCGACCTGGTCAAGGCCTTCGCGCTGCCGCTGCCGTCGCTGGTGATCTGTGAACTGCTCGGCGTCGACTACGCCGACCGTACCGAGTTCCACCACCGCACCGCGATCGCCCTGGACCTGTCACGCCCCAGCGAAGAACGCCGGCAGGCCAGCGGCGAGCTGCGCCAATTCATGGCCAGGCTGGTGGGCGCCAAACGCAGGCACCCGGGCGACGACATCATTTCCGGGCTGATCCACGACGACTACGATCCGCCGCTGACCGACCGGCAGTTGGCCGACATCGCCACCACCCTGCTCAGCGCCGGCCACGAGACCACCGCCAACATGCTCGCCCTGAGCGCCTTCGCCCTGCTGGAAAACCCCGACCAACTCGCGTGCGTACGCGACGACCCGACCCTGCTGGACAACGGCGTCGACGAACTACTGCGCTACCTGTCGGTCTTCCACAATGGCCCGACACGGTTCGCCACCGAGGACCTGACCGTCGGCGATGTCACCATCCCGGCCGGCGACACCGTCGTCATGGCCGTACCGGTCGCCAACCGCGACGAGCAGCGCTGGCCCGAGCCCGACCGTCTCGACCTCACCCGCCCCCGAACGTCCCACCTCGCCTTCGGCCACGGCGCCCACCTGTGCCTGGGCCAGCAACTCGCCCGGGTCGAGCTGCGCACGGGCCTCGCGGAACTGATCACCCGCCTGCCCGGCCTCCGGCTCACAACCCCGGCGAGCGAGATCCCACTGCGCGAGCAAATGGTCGTCTACGGCGTTCACTCGCTGCCCGTCGCCTGGAACTGACGCACGGTCAGCCACTCAGGGGCCTCGCGCACGCGAGGCCCCACGACGGGATCAGACGGTGAGGACGAGCTTGCCCTGGAGGTGACCGCGGTCGAGCAGGCGGTGCGCGTCGGCGACGCGCTCGAACGGGAACGTCTCCTGCACATGGACCCGGAGCCTGCCCTGTTCGACGAGTTCGACGAGACCTCGCAGGGCGACCGGATCGGGGTCGACCGCGATGCCGCTGAAGCGCATGCCCGCCGCCTCGTACTTGGCGACGAGTTCCGAATCCTCCTCGGCGACCGCTGTCACCAGGTGACCGCCCGGGCGGAGCACGTCCAGCGACCGCTCGACGGTGTCGCCGCCGATCGTGTCGAGCACGACGTCGATGTCGCGGACCGCCTCGCTGAAGTCGACCGCCGTGTAGTCGATCACCTCGTCGGCGCCGCACCCCTCGACGAACTTCCGCTTGCTCCCGCCGGCGGTCGTGATCACGTGCGCGCCGAGCGCTTTCGCGATCTGGATCGCGACGTGGCCGACCCCGCCACCCCCGCCGTGGACCAGGACGCGGTCGCCCTCTCTCACGCCGCCGAGGTCGACGAGGCCCTGCCACGCCGTCAGCCCGACGACCGGCAGCGCCGACGCCTCGACGTGCGAGAGCGACGACGGCTTGCGTACCAGGTGCAACGCCGGGGCCGACACGACCTCGGCGTACGCGCTCGCCGCCCGCGGGAACAGCGGCATCCCGAACACCTCGTCGCCGGGCCTGAACCGATACGTCAGCGACCCCTCCTCGACCACGCCGCTGATGTCCCAGCCGAGGATGAACGGCGGCCGGCCGATCAGCGGGGGGAACGCGCCGGCGCGCAGGAGCGCCTCCAACGGGTTCAGCCCGATCGCCTTGACCCGGACGAGGACCTCGGTCGGGAGGGGCTGGGGCTCGGGCGCGTCCACGATGGTGAGCACCTCGGGACCGCCGAGTGTCTGCTGGGTGATGACTCGCATGACTCTCCTGGCTCTGGAAGGGGAGAGAACCCAGGCTAGGTTTCCGATAGGAACCACCAGGTACCTTTGGCGCCATGAGCGGTTTCGGTCCCGGTGATCCCTTTCTCTCCGACTGCCCGGCGCGTCTGACGGTCGAGCTCATCGCCGACAAGTGGACGGCGGTCGTGCTCTACGGCCTCAGCAAGGGCCCGGTGCGCCATGGCGAGCTGATCGAGATCATCGGCGGCATCTCCCGCAAGATGCTCACCCAGACGCTCCGACGGCTCCAGGCGCACGGACTCATCCGCCGCCACGCCTACGCCGAGGTGCCGCCCCGCGTCGAGTACGAGCTCACCCCGCTCGGGGCGACGCTGATCGATCCGATCCACATGCTGACCGAGTGGGCGAGGGCGAACGGCGACGCGGTGCTCGATGCGCTCGACGCCGATCCCGAGCCGGTCGCCCCTGGCAACTGAGGCCCTCGCCAGTCTCAGCCGGCGGCTGATGGGGTCAGCTCGTCCCGGGCGAAGAATTTGATCACGTCCTCGAGCGTGGGGTTGTCGGGGTCTTCGGCTGTCGCGAGCTGCTCGGCACTGCGGGGGAACATCGCTTGCTCGTATGCGGAGAGCGCGGTCTCGATGTCGCCGGGGTGCGCGGCGAGGGCCTCACCGAGTTCGGCGCCGTCCAGCATGGCCAGGTTGGCGCCCTCGCCGTTCGGGGGTATGAGGTGGGCGGCGTCCCCGACCAGGGTCGCCCCCGGCACCCGGTCCCACCGGTGCCCGGCTGGCAGCGTGTAGAGGGGGCGCAAAACCGGTGCGGTGTCGCTGTCGGTGATCAGGGCGGTGAGTTCCGGCGCCCAGCCGTCGAACGCCCGCGCGATCCGTGTGGCGGCCGCGGCGGGATCGGTGAAGTCGATACCGCCGAACCAGTCCAGCGGCTCGGACAGCATCGCGTAGACGTGGAGGGTCCCGCCTTTCTCCCGTTGAGCCCCGATCTGCCTCTTGCCCTGATCGCCTGCGAACATCGACCCGCCACCGACCGCCTTCGCGGCAGCGGGGTGCCGCGTGTCGGCGTCGAACAGGTAGGTCTCGACGAACGACGTGCCGGCGTACACGGGGTCGGCGGTGGAGAGCACCGGCCGGACCCGTGACCAGGCGCCATCCGCACCGACCAGCAGGCTCGTGACGACGGTGCCGTCGTCGGCGAAGGTCACCTCATGGCGGCCCTCGCCGAGCCCGCGAACACCGCTGACCTTGTGCCCCCACCGGACGGTGCCCGCCGGGAGCGAGTCGAGCAGCATCTGCCGCAACTCGCCGCGTTGCACCTCGGGGCGTCCGCCCGTACCGTCGTCGTCCTCGTCGACCAGGACGTTTCCCTCCCGGTCCAGGCCCCGCACCGCCTGGCGGCCCTCCAGGACGATGCTGCGGAACTCATGCATCAGACCGGCCGCCCGCACAGCCAGGAGGCCATTGTAGTCGTGGATGTCGAGCATCCCGCCCTGCGAACGCGCCGTCGGTGAGGCCTCCGCCTCGTAGACGGTGGCCGGGATGCCGTGGACGTGCAGGACTCGGGCGAGCGTGAGCCCGCCGAGTCCGGCACCGATGATCGTGACGTGAGTGGTCATGCTGATTCCTTGCCTGTCGCACACCTGCCGGATGGACACCCGGCAGGCTCTGCGGCAAAGCTCCGGCCCTCCGCCGACAAGCCACCGGCATCGGACCGACACCCCCGACATATCACCGACACCACGGCTCCGCGCCGCCTGGACCGATCACGCCCCAGATGGCAGGTCTCGGCATACGAAGATGCGACCCCCTCGGCGTGCCGCGCTGGTCAGCCGCCGCTGCCGGGCTGTTGCTGGAACACATCGTTCATGATCTTCTCCGCTGTGTCGCCGTGGCCGGCCGGAGCCGTGACGCGCAGCCACAGGAAGTAGTCGCGTGGTGTCCGGTCCTTCTGTCCGGGCAGGCGCCACCAGGTCCTCAGGGAGCGGACCAGGTAAGCGGTCCTGCCTTCGTCGGTGTCGACGAGACGGTAGCGCGTGTAGGCGTCGTGCCGGGGCAAGGTGTCCGGACTCGGGCCGGGGCGGCGAGAGTAGAACGTGTCACGGTCGCCCTCTGTGCAGGCGGAGGGACATTCGTACACCACCAGCTCCATGCGCAGCGGCCCGTCCGGGGTCTTGAGCGTGCACGACAGTCCGTCCTCGTGCGCTTTCTCTTCGCCGTACGGTGTGTCGGCACAGCGCACGGAGCGCGGCAGCCGCAGGGCCATCCAGAATTCGCTGTGCAGCTGGATCCCGAGGATCTCGGAGCGCTCATCGCCGCGCCACCGCGCGCCGTGGAGTCGCTTGGCGGGCTCGTCGCGGTACAGACCGAACCGGGACCTCTTCGGCAACTGCGGGCGCGGCAGATCCCGCAGCATGCGCTCGCCTGGCCGCGCGCGGCTGATGAGTTCGGCGTTGCGCAGCACGGTACGCGCGATGACCTCCGCCATCCCGCGCACCTGGGCCGCCGTGGCGAATTCCATGCTGACGTCCACGACCACCACCGCGTTGTCGGCCCGCGCCCGCATGACGCCCATGGGGATCGAAGCGGTGCCGCTCAGCCGCGGGGCGGTCGGATCGGTGACGGGCAGGGAGGCGTCGCTCGCCATTGCCGAGTCTCCGACGCCGTCGCGCCGTACGGCGTCGCGCATCCGAAAGCTCCGTACCCACTGTTCGGCGGACTCGCTGCTGCTACGGCCCGGCTCGGCCGCGGTGAAGCCCACGCCCACGGTGACCACGGCGTCCGGACGGAACGGAGTCTGCTCCGCGTAGACGCAGCTGCTGGTGCTGTGCGGTTTCGGGTAACCCACATCGATCAGCTTGGGCGCGCGCCAGACCCCGATGTCCTTGTTGTAGCCGGTCACCCTGGCCGGGTCCGCCAGTACGGGACGCAGATCACGGGGTGTGAGCAGGGCGCAGGCCCGGTCGAGCGAGCGGATCGGACCTGCCGCCGGGGGACCGCCCAGGGCCCCGGTGATCAGGGCGAGCGCGGCCAGCGACGCCACGAGGCCGCCCGTCATGGCCAGCGCCCTGTCCTCCAGCTCGACGCGGCGGGCCGGCAACCGCTCGGACTCCTCGTCGAGCGGGAACTCCTCGCCGCCGGTCTGCTGGGTTCGGCGGGTGGCCGCGTCCGCGGCGAGCGCGTGCTGTAGCTCCAGGTGCCGGAAGCGGTAGGAGCCGCCGGACTGCCGCAGTACTCCGCGGCGGTGCGCGTCCCGCAGGAAGTGCGTCAGGCGCCAGGGCAGATGCCCGCCGAGGCCGAGCCAGAACCGCGCGGCGCAGTATCGGCCCCAGGCGGAGACGGCGCAGCTCCACACCCCGACGCCGATGGCCAGCGCGACGGCGGCCGTGGTCCAACGGGCCGCGTCCACGAGGTCCTGCCCCTGCCGGAGCCCCCACAGAGGCACAGCGATCGACACACACGCCAGAAGGCCCTTGTGGAGGCGCAACGGGGCCGGGCTGCCGGGGAGGGAGACGACGGCGAACCAGAGCGCGGCCCGGCGGTCGGCCCGCAAGAGGGCCTCGGGGCCGTGGGTCTCGGGGTCGGCTGGAGCCCGCACGGCGTTGCGCAGGGCGATGAGGCCCAGGGCCAGCAAGCCCCCCGTGCAGGTCACGGCGGCGGTCCGCGTCGTGTCGCCACCTGTCGTAACGGCCGCCACCCACAGGACGCCGAGCAGCGCAGCGCCGAGGCCGAGCGACATACGCCAACGGGGCTTGCGCAAGGCCGACCGGACGTCGCGGGGCGTGGGGCGCCGTAGCCGCTGCGGCAGCGGGAGTTCGTCGTCCGCGGTCTGGTACCAGTCCGCGACCACGGCCCCCACCCCGCCGATGAGGGCGACCAGCCACATGGGCAGCGGCATCGTGGAAGCGCTCTCGGCCCATGGCAAACCGGTCAGGGAGACGATGATGGCGAGCAGCGCGGGCAGGGGCAGCGTCAACAGCATGCGGGCGCGCACCGGCACCATGCGGTCCACGTGCCACCAGGCGATGTCCGGCTGCTCCGTCTCGGTCTGGCGCAGTGCCAGTTCACCGAGCCAGCGGTGGGCTTCCGCACCCGTCCATGTCGGTCCGGCGCCAGGTGGGGCGGTGCTGTCGCGCGCGTAGGCGGCGTCCACGAAGGCGCTGAACAGGTGCCGTTCCAGGTCATGTGCGGTGCGAAAGCGCCCGGGAGTCAGGAGTTCCGCGGGGTCGGCGCTGGTGTCGCTGTAGGCGGCACGCGCGAGCGAGACCATCAGCGGCGTACGCAACACGGCGCGCAGCAGCCGTACTTCATGTGCGTCGTCACGCTCATCCGCCAGCGGGGCGAGCACCGGGTCCCATTTGGTGCCGGTGCTCCCCTCCCGCGGCGCCTTGACCGTGCGGGGGCGCGCCGAACGCGGCAGGTAGGCGCGTACGTCCGCCACGTCCAGCGGGCGCAGTTCGACGGCGGCCATGCCGGCCAGCCGTACGTCCCCCTCCTCCACCGCCATGGTGAAGGCGGCGCTGCGGCTGGTGAGGATCAGCGGCCCGGTGCCGCGCAGACTGTCACGCAGCTGTCTGAGCGCGGTCACGCGTACCCTGGCGGGGAGTTCGTCGAAACCATCCAGTACGGGCAGCACCAGCCCGGACGTGATCAGCTGATGGGCCACCGCACGGCGTGGTGCGACGGGCGAGGTGAGTACGTCGGGGTGGTCTTCGGCCAGAGCTCCGGCAGCCCACCACCACAGGGACGGTTGTACGCGCGGATTCCAAGAACCCAGCGGCAGGACGACCGGCACCGGCTCGGTGACACGGCGTCGGCGCAGCAGATCCCTGGCGAGGCGGAGGACGAGGACGGACTTGCCCGCTCCCGGAGCGCCGAGCACCAGCAGCCGGCCGCGTGGCAGCCGAGTGTACTGATCGACGATATGCCTGAACTCGCCTTCCAGAACGGGGGCTTCACCGTCATCGGCGAGGCTCTCGTGGTGATCGCCCAGACCGGGCGCCGCGGGCGCCCAGCGAACGGTGAGCGGCATCGGATCGTCCGTGCGGCCGCGCGCCTCCTCTTGTTCGTACCGTACGACCAAGGTCTGGGCGAGCGCCTCCGCGGCGTCGTGCAGGCCGCGCTCGGGAACCTGGATGAGAAGGCGGCGGGCCTCGCGGCGATGACGCGACACCAGCCCCGCACCCAGTAAGACCGCGAGGCCCACGCACCCCGCCGCCGCCAGCCACCTGGCTCGGGCTCCGGACACGAGGCTGCTGCCCCCAGCCCCCAGGAATACCCCCAGCGCGACCAGGACGGCACCGGCGAGCGCGGCAAACAGATAGTCCCGGCCCACCGGCCGCACCTGGGCGATGACGCTGCCCACACTCTGCGCCTGGATGACGGGGCCATGGAACGTACCGCCCGATATCTCATTGCGGCCGCCGCGCACAGGACCGCTCCCGCGGGCCTCTCCCAGCTTCCGCCGCATGGCCGAACCACCTCCCCCCAGGCAGACCGCGATCCCATACTGCACGCTCTGTCCACGGGCGGGACCCTCACGCGGCCCGCTGTTGCGCACCCGTGATCCCGGATACCGGGCCTCCTCAAGCGGACACGGCGCCCAGCCGCGGCTGCGCGACCTCGCGTGGGCGGACGGCTAGATCCATATCAGCACGATCGAGGCGACGAGCAGCCCGGCCAGCAGCAGATTGACCGCGCCCCATTGCCGGTCGGTACGCAGCAGCCTCGCCAGAAGCAGACCTGCCAGACACCAGAGCGACAGCGACAGGGACGCCGCCACGGCGAAGGTGGCCCCCATCAACACGGCGAGCTGGGCCGGCCCGGCGGCCAGAGCGGCGAACGAGGCCGCGGCACCCAGTGTCATGGTCCACCCCTTGGGGTTCTGCCAGAGCATCCACACCCCGCCCAGAAACCCGACAGGCCGCGCGGCGGCCCCCGGACTGCCGGGTGCGCCCGCACGCGCGGTGCCCACCGCCAACCACAGCAGATAGAGACTCCCGGCCAGCTTCATGACCACCTGCAGCCAGGGAACGGCCAGCAGAACGCCGCCGAGCCCCGCGGCGGCTGCGGCGGCCATCGAGGCGAGCCCCGCGGCGATCCCCGCCATCAGCGGAACCGAACGCCGGAAGCCGAAATGAGCGCCCGATGCCGTGGCCAGCGTCGTGGCACCGCCTGGCGTGACGGTCGCGATCAGCGCGAAGACGACCAAGGGAGAGAGTTCCGCGACATCCATGGTCAAAGGTTGATCGCGCCACCATGGATTAGTACAGCGAATGTTTCACATGTGGTCCATTACGAAATATGATGTCTGGATGTCGCGTGATCTCGACCTCACACTGCTCCGGACCTTCGTCGTCGTGGCAGAGCGGGCCAGTATGACCGCAGCGGGAAATGCCCTGCACGTGACGCAAGGAGCGGTCAGCCAGCAGATCGCCCGGCTCGAGTCGGCCCTCGACTGCGCGTTGTTCATCCGCAGCAGGCGGGGCCTCCGCCTCACTCCGCACGGTGAGCGCCTGATCGGCCGGGCCCGCACCATGCTCAGCCTCAATGACGAGATCTGGGCCGACATGACCGAGAACACCGTCACGGGTGCGGTGCGTCTCGGCGCTCCCAACGATCTGGTCGGCACCATCCTTGCCCACGCGCTCAAGAATTTCGCCGAACGCTGCCCGGACGTCGAACTGACGCTGCTCTCCGGCTCCTCACCAGAACTCGCTCAAGCCCTGGACAGAGGTGACCTCGACGTCGCCGTGCTGGAGGAGCCGACCGGGCCCACCCCCGGGGAATGTCTCATGACCGACCAACTCGTCTGGGTGGGCGCACGCGGCGGCACGGCCCACCGGACACGGCCACTGCCCGTGTCCATGGTCTCCACCACCTGTGCCTTCAGGCCCGCCGTCCTGACAGCACTCCGCACGGGCGGAACCGACTGGCGCACCATGTTCGAGAACGGAACCATCGAGGCAACCGCCGCGACGGTCCGCATGGACATGGCCGTCACCCCCATGCTCGCCTCCACGGTCCCCCAGGACCTCGCCGTACTCGATCACCACACCGCGCTGCCGCCGCTGCCCTCATTCGCCGTCAACCTTCACCTCCCCGACACCGGACCCAGCCCGAGCGCCCACGAACTCGCGGCACGACTGCGCGAAGCGATCCCGCACCGGCCCGGATGACGACCACATCGAGCCGCCGCACCCGCGAGGACGAGACCGCCGCGGCTCCGGCCCTCCCAAGGTCCGTCGGGCGGAATACTCTGTCGGTATGAGCGAACGAGGAATGCAGGAGCTGGCCCTGCTGCTGCTGACGGCGCTGGCGAATGCCCCTCGGCACGGGTATGCCATCGCCCAGGAGGTCAAGACCATCACCGACGGCCGAGTGGCGCCGCGTACCGGGGCGCTCTACGGGGCGCTGGACAGGCTGCTGGCGGAGGGTTTGATCCAGGTGGAGCGCGAGGAGGTGGTGGGCGGCCGGGCTCGTCGTATCTTCGCTCTCGCTCCCGCCGGGCGGGAGCGGCTGGAGACCGAGGCGGAGCGGCTGGCCGCGACCGCTCGGGAAGTCAGGCGGCGGCTGGCCGACGGTACGGCTGCGCCGGCGTGAGCGACCTCCTCGTCCGTCTGTATCCGGCTGCGTACCGGGATGCTTACGGGCAGGAAATCATCGACGTGCACCGGGAGATGACGGCGGACCTACCGCGTCCGGCCCGGCTGCGTGCGGACGCCGACCTGGCCGCGCACGCCCTGCGGGTTCGGCTGGGGCTCGACTCGGCGTCGCCCGCGGGGCGTTTCTTCGCCCTGGCCGCCCCGTTCGCACTGGCAGCTGGTGCGGTGGGCAGCGGGCTGCATCTGACGCGCTGGTACGCCGGGCTTGTTCTCTCGCCGGCCCCGGGATGGGTGCAGCTCTCCGCCATGGATGGTGCGTTGAGCCTGTACATCCTGCTCTCACTGCTGGTGTGCGTCGGCGCGGTCATCGCCTTGACCGGCCGGTGGGGACCGGGTGTGGGGCCGGCAGTGTGCGGGCTGCTGGGGACGGCCGTGCAGTGGGCCGCCGGCGCACACGTGTACGACGACGGGGCCATCGCTCCGGTCGCGGCGTTGCTGACCGTCGCTGTCCTCCTCGCCTGCCCTCCGGATCGACGCGGTGACAGGCGGCTGTCGGCGGCGGCCGGAGCCATGGCCGCCGCAGGGTGGTTTCCCGTCGTCGTCGTGAACACCGGGGCCTACACAGGGGCCCTCGGTGTGACCACGGACTACGGCGCCTGGCCGATGCTGGTCCTCGCCTTCACGGGGGCCGTCCTCGCCCTCCGCGCGCGTTCGTCAGGTCTGCGTGAGATGGGCGCGATGGCCGTGGCCTCTCCGCCGCTGATCGCCTACTCCTACGCGGCTGTCTGGGGCGATCTCCGGCCCGTCCTCGGCACCCTTCTCCTGCTGTCGGTCGTGGCCGCGCTCACGGCGTTCTTCCAGACGGTGCGCCGCCGAAGCTGACCCCGCTTCCTTCCGGCCGGCCGGTCGCCCGCGAACGGGCGGCCGGCTTTGCCGTGTCGGTGATGTGTCGTGCCCGGTGGCTTCCCCATGCCGGCAGCACACCGTGCCCCGCACACGTTGCAATAGTCCGTTGAGATGAATACTCTCTCCGGAGTTCTATCCGTGAGCGCTGTCCGGGCCGGCCGTGCGATCTCGGGTGCCCCCAGCGAAAGGGCGCCCGCGGTGCGGCGTGCGGCGACCCCGCCCGGTCCCTTCCGAGCAGAGAAGATCATCGAGTTGCCGTTCACCTTGTCCCACCCCGCTGCAGTGCTGCCGCTGATGCGTCGGCCCTTCGTTCCGGCGTCTCTGGTCGCGGGTGCCGTGGCACCCGACGTCCCGTACTTCCTGGCCGTCCTCGGCGTGTCCGAGACCAGCCCCCGGGACTGGTACGGGCCGCTCCTCAACGCCACGGAGACCCACTCCCCCGGTGTGGGCCTGGTGTCCGATCTGTTCCTTGCCATCGGTCTGGTCGCCGCCTGCCGGATGCCGCGCGCGCCGATCACAGCACTGCTCCCATCCGGCCTCCGCCTTCCGGAACCCGAGCGGACGACCGGCCTGCCGGACAAGGTCCGGTACACCATGTGGCTACTGGTCTCCGCCTTGATCGGTATCGCGTCCCACCTCGCGTGGGACTCCTTCACCCACGGCGACGGCTTCCTGGTCACCCACGTGCGGCCGCTGCGCGCCCCGGCCCCGGGAGGCTTGACGGTCGCCCGGCTGCTGCAGTACGCGAGCACTGTCTTCGGCCTGGCGGCCGTCGGCTGGCATCTTTGGCGGCGCCGGGACCGTCCGCGCACCCGCGGTGGCACCGACACCGTTGCCCGCCTGGGTCCCGTCATGCGGTGGAGCGTGGTGACTCTGCTGGTCGCGGCACCCGTGCTGGGCGGCGCCGTCAACGCCCGTGACGACTTCAACGCCTACCGCCATGTGACCGAAGTGGACTACAGCCAACCGACTACCGTCGACCTGGGCGACGGCGCGAGCGAGACCACCTATCCCTCCAAGAGGGTCCATGCTCCGTGGGGGACCCTCGCCGAAGGCGTGTTGACCGGGGCCGCCAAGAGAGCGGGCGCTTCGTTCGCGGTCGCGCTGCTGCTGTACTCCGCCACCTGGCAGATCGGCGCCATCTCGCGCCGGCCGGCGACGGCGTCCAGCCCCTGAAGGGTGTGATTATTTACGAGCGGGAGCGGGCCGCCAGGAGTCGGTGGCGGTCGCGGCGAGCGCGAGAGGGCCGAGGACGACCAGCAGCAGGACGGGGGACATGGTCACCAGGACGGCGGCGGCAGCCGTCGAGCCGGCCAGCAGCACGGGTACCAGCGGCTGCCCCGGCACCGACCGGAACGCCGCGGCGAGGACGGCACGCCAGCGCAGTCCGTCCCGCCAGGCCGCGGCGCACCGCAGCCCCAGTGCGGCGAGGACGGCTGTCGCGACGGCGAAGACCGGACCGGCGTCCGGTCCATGGGCGTCCAGGGCGAGCGCGTCCAGCCACAACAGGGCCAGCACCCCGGTGGGTGCGAGCCAGACCGAGGGCCCCGAGCGCACCACCCGGCGCAGCGCCGCCAGGAAGTGGCGAGGGGTCACGCCGGTGCCGCCGTGCGCCTGCTCGCGCAGCACGGTGCAGCCGGCCACCAGGGCGGGATAGGCGGTGACCACGGGGAGCGAGGCGAGCAGCAGGAACACACCGAGCAGCAGGCAGTCGGCGAACGGGGCGAACCAGGAACGGCGCATGTCCCCGGCCCCTATCCCTTGAGCCCGGAGGTGTGCACGCCTTCGACCAGCAGCCGCTGGAAGGCGAGGAAGAACAGCAGCACGGGTACGAGGGTGAGCACCGACATGGCGAACATCGGCCCGAACGCCGCGCTGCCGGACTGGTCGACGAACATCCGCAGGCCCAGCTGCAGCGTGTAGTCCCGCGGGTCGGCGAGATACATCAGCTGGGAGAGGAAGTCGTTCCAGCTCCAGATGAACGAGAAGATCGTCGTGGTGACCAGGGCCGGTTTGAGCAGCGGCATGATGACGTACCAGAAGGTGCGGTACGGCCCGCAGCCGTCGATGACCGCCGCCTCGTCGAGTTCGCGCGGCAGCGAGCGGATGAACTGGACGATCAGGAAGACGAAGAAGGCCTCGGTGGCCAGGAACTTCGGCAGGATGATCGGCAGGAAGGTGCCGACCATGCCGAGCTTCTGGAAGATGATGTACTGCGGGATCAGCACGACGTGCATCGGCAGCATGAGCGTGCCGATCATCACCGCGAAGTAGAGGCCGCGGCCCCGGAAGCGGAGCCGGGCGAAGGCGTAGGCGGCGAGGGAGCAGGACAGCACGTTGCCGACGATCGCGCCGGTGGAGATGAGCAGCGAGTTGCCGAACAGCCGCCACAGGGTGATGCCGCTGACGCCCTCGGCGGCCTGGGTGTAGTTGCCCGGGGTGAAGGCCTTCGGGACGGGGCTCAGGTTGGAGAGGATCTCGGTGCCGGACTTCACCGACGCCGTGACCAGCCACAGCACCGGGTAGAGCAGCACGAGGCCGATCGCCACGCAGACGATGTGCCACACCGCGGAACGCAGCGGCGGGGTGGCGGCGGCCGGGGACGTCGCGGTCGTCATGACGCCTCCTCCTGTCCGTAGAAGACCCACATCCGGGAACTGCGGAAGACCAGGAACGTGACCAGGGCGATGACGGCCAGCAGGACCCACGCCATCGCGGAGGCGTATCCCATGTGGAAGTTGGTGAATGCCTGTTGGTACAGGTACAGCGAGTAGAACAGCGTCGAGTCGGACGGGCCTCCGGTGCCATTGCTGACCACGAACGCCGAGGTGAAGGACTGGAAGGAGTGGATGATCTCCATGACCAGATTGAAGAAGAGGACGGGCGTCAGCATCGGCAGGGTGATGGAGAAGAAGGTACGGATCCGGCTCGCTCCGTCGATCGAGGACGCCTCGTACAGCTCCTTCGGGATCTGCTTCAGCCCGGCCAGGAAGATCACCATGGGGGCGCCGAACTGCCAGACGGTCAGCATGATCAGCGGGTACAGGGCGTAGTCGGGGTTGTCGGTGAGACCGCCGATCTCAAGGCCGAAGAAGGCCAGGGAGCGGTCGGTGAGACCCCCGGTGGCGAACAGGGACCGCCACACCAGGGCGACACTGACGCTCGCGCCGAGCAGTGACGGGGCGTAGAACGCGGCGCGGTACAGGCCGACTCCGCGGCGGGCGCGGTTCAGCAGCAGCGCCACGGCGAGGGCGGCCGCGAGCTTGAGCGGCGCGCCGATGAGGACGAACTTCAGGGTGACGCCCACCGAGGTGAGGAACCGGTCGTCCGCCAGCATGTAGCGGTAGTTGGCCAGCCCCACCCAGTTCGGCCTCGAGAAGAGGTCGTAGTCGGTGAACGACAGATACAGCGAAGCCAGCATCGGGCCCAGGGTCAGGACGACCGCGCCGATCAGCCAGGGCGCCAGGAAGACGTGTGCCGACAGAGCCGTGGAACGGCGGCGGCGCCGCACCGCGGGAGCGGCGTCGGTGACGCCGCCGCCGGGGCGGGGCAAGGGACGGGGCGGTGCGGTCGCCTGGGCCATTCGTGCTCCTGCAAGGCGAGGATGGATGACGGCGGCAACGGTTGCATGCGATCGCGCCTGCGGCAAGAGGTGGGATTCGGCGAACTTTCCCTGATGATTCGGTTCTTGACATTGACTGAGGCCTGCTGGCGAGCGTAATTTCCGGCTCAGCCTGCAACAGAGTGGCAACGTTTGCAGTCATCCACAGTCATCCTCCGCCGTCCCCCGACCCACCGAGTGAAGGGCCGCGATGTCCGCAACACGCCGTCCCCCCACCCCCATCTCGCCCTCGCGCCGCCGGCTGCTCGCTTCGCTCGGCGCACTGGGTCTGGGCGCCGCCACCGCGGGGTGCGCCACGCCGAAGGCCGCCGCCGACGACGCGGTGACGCTCGGCTTCCAGTGGTGGGGCCCCGACGATCGCAACCTGGCCACCGCCAAGGCGCTGCGGATCTTCGAGAGCCGCCATCCGAAGGTCGAGGTCGAGACCTCGTTCACCGGGTACGACGCCTACTTCCAGCGGCTGGCCACCCAAGTGGCGGCCGGCAGCGGCCCCGACGTTCTGCAGATGGACTACTACCAGATGCGGTCCTACGCGGACTACGGGCTGCTCGCGAACCTCGACGGCCCCGAATTCTCCGCCCTCTCCCTGGACCAGGTGCCCGCCACCTATGTGAACGCCAACCGGTTGGGCGGCAAGCTGTACGCGGTACCGACGGGCCTCACGACGCAGGCCCTGTTCGTCGACCCCACCCTCTGGCGCAAGGCGGGGGTCGGCCTCCCGAAGAAGGGGTGGACCTGGGACGACCTGCTGGACGACGTCGGCCCGGCCCTGAAGCGGGCCGTGCCCGGTCGAAGCCCGCTCACCGATTTCGGCGGCTACAGCGAGTGCTTCAACGTATGGCTCGCCCAGCGGGGCAAGTCGATCTACAAGGCCGACGCCTCGGTCGGCTTCACCACGGCCGATCTCGCCGGATTCTGGGAGCTGACCTCGCGGCTGCGGGACAAGGGCATCTTCACCCCGCCCCACATCACCGCCTCCTACGACGGCTCGATCGAAAGCTCTCCGCTGGTACGGAAGATCTCCACGGCCGAGTTCAAGCTCACCTCCTCGGTCACGCCCTACTTCGAGGCCTACGGCGAGGTCGCCGCCGTGCCGTTCCCCACCGTGTCCTCCGGCGCCCCGCTCGGACTGACCGCGGGTGCGGGAATGATGTGCGTACAGCAACGCTGCCCGCACAAGCGGGAGGTCGCGCTGCTGCTGGACTTCCTGCTCAACGACCCCCAGGCGGGACGCGCGCTCGGCGTCGTACGCGGACTCCCGCCGAACCGGCCGAACCTCAACCGCCTCGCCCCCGGCTTCAGCAAGGGCGACCGCATGGTCTACGACTACGTCGAGGAATTCGAGAAGGACTTCGCGCCATCTCCGCTGCCTCCGCCCGGCTCCGACGAGGACAAGCTGGAGTTCGAGGGCGTCTACCAGGACGTGATCTTCGGCAAGCGGAGCGTACGGGCGGCGGCCGCCCACATGATGGAGAAGTACACCACGACCGTGCCACAGGGCTGAGCCATGATCATCCGTGAACTGCGGGTCACTCCCATCGCCTTCCGCGACCCCCCGCTGCTCAACGCCGACGGAGTACACCAGCCCCACGTCCTGCGCGCGGTCGTCGAGCTGGTCGTGGACGACGGCCGCGGTGGCGAGGTGACCGGCCTCGGCGAATGCGCCGGTCACGCCTGGCAGCTCGACTGGCTGACCCTCGCCGGCGCACATCTGGCGGGCATCCACGTCTTCGATACGGCGGCGGTCGGCCGGACCGTCCGCGCACTGCTGGCCGGCCGGGCGGACGGCGTCGACTACGGCACCGGCGCGCCTTGGCGGCGCTGGGCCGACCGCACGAGCCCGCCCGAATCACGCGGCCCCGCCCCGATTCCCGCGCCCGCCTTCGACGTACGGCGCGTCTACGCGGCGATCGAGGTCGCCTGCCTGGACGCACAGGGCAAGCTGTCCGGCGTACCGGTCGTCGACCTCCTGGGCGGCCGGGTGCGCGACGCGGTCCCCTACAGCGCCTACCTCTTCTACAAGTGGAAGGAGCACCCGGAACGGAACGGTGCTCCGGCGATCGGGGACGACTGGGGGGCCGCCCTGGACCCCGACGGCATCGTCGCCCAGGCGCGGCGCATGGTGGACCGGTACGGGTTCCGCTCGCTCAAGCTCAAGGGCGGGGTCTTCCCGCCGGACGAGGAGATCGCGGCCATCCACGCGCTGCGGGCGGCGTTCCCCGGGCATCCGCTCCGTATCGACCCGAACGCCGCGTGGACCCTCCAGACCTCCCTGGCCGCGGTTCGCGAGCTCGAAGGCGTCCTCGAATATCTGGAGGACCCGGTGGCCGGGGTCGCGGACATGGGCGCCCTCGCCGCGCACACCTCGATCCCGCTCGCCACGAACATGTGCGTGAACTCGCTGGAGACCATGCGCCCCGCCCTCGACCACGGCGCCGTGCGGATCGTGCTGGCCGATCACCACTACTGGGGCGGGCTGCGGGGCACCGCCGCGCTGGGCGACGTGTGCAAGGCCGTCGGCTGGGGCCTGTCCATGCACTCGAACTCGCACCTGGGTATCAGCCTCGCGGCCATGACCCACGCCGCCGCTGCCACCGAGGACCTGGCCTACGCGTGCGACACCCACTACCCGTGGAACGCCGCGGACGACGTGGTGGCGCCCGGCACCCTTGCCTTCACCGACGGAGCCGTGGAGGTCCCGCGCGGCCCCGGGCTCGGGGTCGAGCTGGACCGCGCCGTACTCGACCGGCTGCACGCCACGTATCTGGGCCTGGGACGCGAGCACCGGAACGACAAGACCTACCTGAGGACCGTCGAGCCGGATTTCGATCCGACACTGCCGCGCTGGTAGCAGCCGCTCCGCCGGCGAACGTCGCCCCGCCGGTGGCCGAGGTCTCTCACTCGACCTCGGCCGTCGACCCCCGTACCACCAGATGCGTCTCCAGCACCCGCTGCATCGGCTCCGCTCCGTCCACCGCGGGCGTGCCCAGGATGCGGGACAGCAGATCGACGGAGGCCCGCGCGGCGTACGCCTTCGGCACCGACACCGTGGTCAGCGGCGGCGCGGCCATCCCGGACAGCGCGATGTCGTCGCAGCCCACCACGCTCATCTCGTCCGGCACCCGCACCCCACGCGCGGTGAACCGGCTGATCAGCCCGAACGCGACGATGTCGTTGAACGCCACCACCGCGCTCGCCCCGCTGGCGAGCACCACGTCGGCGGCCCCGGTGATTCCGCCGTCGAACTGCGGGGCCACGCTCCCCACATGCACGATCTCGACCTTGCCCGACTCCGCCATCGCCTCGACGCCCGCCGCCCGCTCCCGCGCGGCCCATGAACTGCGCGGACCGCCGACGTACGCGATCTTGCGGTGGCCCAGTGCGTGCAGATGGGCCACCGCGTCGGTCATGCCCGCTATCAGATCGGCCGTGACGCTCGCGAAGCCGGGCTCGCGGCGGTGCAGCAGCACAGTCGGCTTGTCGACGAGTTCGTCCAGCGACCGCAGCTCATCGCCGCTCAGCTGCGGGGAGACCAGGACAAGGCCGTCCACCTGCGGGGCGAGGGTGCGGATCGCGTCCAGCTCCAGGGCCTCGTCCCGTTCGGCGTCGGACACGAACACCGAGTAGCCCAGGCCCCGGGCCCGGGACTGCACCCCCTTGCAGCACTCCGCGAAGAAGGGATTCAGCAAGTCCGGGACGATCACTCCCAGTTGGCCCGTACGTCCCGTGATCAAGCCTCGCGCCGCACGGTTGGGCTGGTAGCCGAGCCGGTCGGCGGCGGCTCGTACACGCTCGCGCGTCGTCGGGCTCACCGTCCCGCCGGGCGCCAGCGCCCGTGACACCGTAGAGGGGGAGACCCCCGATGCCCTTGCCACGTCCCGAATCGTCACCTGCACGACCCGAGGTTGGCACCCCTTTCCACCAGCGTCAATCAAGATCGACCACGAGGCTCAGCGGCGACTGTCCGAACCCGTGCCGAGCAGTCCGTTGACCACGAGCGTCGCCAGCGATTCCGCGGTGGCCGTGAGCTGTTCCGGCGAGGAGGCCTCGGACCGGCCCAGGCGCCTCGCCAGAGGCACCTCCACCATTCCCGAGATCGGGGGGATGATGGCGAAGAACAGCACGTCCATCGGGATGGGCGCCATACGCCCGGAGGCGACGAGCCGATCGATGCTGGGCACCAAGGTCTGCAAGGTCGGGGCGATGTAGTGCTCGTACAGGTAGTCCAGCCGCTCGGTGTCCAGGGTGAATTCGTTGACGAAGAGACGTCCGATCAGCGGCGCGTCCGCCGCGGTCCGGTAGAAGCCGGTGATGGTCTGCCGCAGCAGCTCGGCATCCTCGAGTGACTCGTCCACCTGCGGGATACGCGCCAGCTGCGCCCCCAGCGCCTGATCCACCACCGCCCGCCAGAAGGCCGCCTTGGACCCGTACCGGTCGTTGATGAAGTTGTGACTGACGCCCAGACGTCGAGCCAGCTCGCGCGCGGAGGCGCCCTCGTAGCCCAGTTCCGCGAAGGCTTCGAGCCCGCGCAGCAGGATGCTCTCCCCCTCGGGTACCACGGGTGTGCCCGCGCCAGGACGCCCCGGCCGTCGAACGGATTCGGCTCGCGCTGCCACCACTGCCTCCATTGCCACGTACTCGTTCCTGGGTGCCATGAACAGCTTACTTGACACCTGTCAGATTCAAACTAATCTGACAGGTGTCAGAGGTCGTGACGAGCTCCGCCGACGCAGCCATCCGCACCGCGCCTCCGGCCTCCCCCCTTCCCCCGTCTCTGGAGTTGTCGTCATGCCCCGACCCCTCGCCGACGCATCCGCCGGCGCGGCCGTCACGTCCCTCTCCTCCGCCGACGCACCGCCCCGCCATCGCTGGTGGATCCTCGCCGTCATCGGCCTGGCCCAGCTCATGGTGGTGCTGGACGCGACGATCGTGAACATCGCCCTGCCCTCGGCACAGAAGGACCTGGGGTTCTCCGACGGGGACCGGCAGTGGATCGTCACCGCCTATGCCCTCGCCTTCGGCAGCCTGCTCCTGCTCGGCGGCCGCATAGCCGACCTGTTCGGCCGCAAGATGACCTTCCTCGTCGGGCTGGCCGGCTTCGCCGGGGCCTCCGCCCTGGGAGGCGCCGCGGGCAGCTTCGAGATACTCGTCGCCGCCCGCGCCGCACAGGGCCTGTTCGGCGCGCTGCTCGCCCCGGCCGCCCTCTCCTTGCTGACCACGACCTTCACCGACGCCAGGGAACGCGCCAAGGCCTTCGGCGTCTACGGCGCCATCGCCGGTGCGGGCGGTGCCATCGGCCTGCTCCTGGGCGGTGTGCTGACCGAGCACCTCACCTGGCGCTGGACCCTCTACGTCAACCTCGCCTTCGCCGCCGTCGCCTTCATCGGCGGCGTCCTGCTGCTGCGGCGCGCCACCCGCGACACGACCGCCACCATTGACCTCCCCGGCGCCGTCCTCGTCTCCGCCGGTCTGTTCGGCCTGGTCTACGGCTTCTCCAACGCCGAAAGCCACGACTGGGACTCCCCGGCCACCTGGGGCTTCCTCGTCGCGGGCGCGGTGCTGCTCGCCGCGTTCGCCTGGTGGCAGACCCGATCCGCACATCCCCTGCTGCCCCTGCGCGTCCTGCTCGACCGCGACCGCGGCGCCTCCTTCATCTCCGTACTGATCACCGGCGCCGGAATGTTCGGCGTCTTCCTCTTCCTCACCTACTACCTGCAGCAGAGCCTCGGCTACTCGCCCATCAAGACCGGACTGGCGTTCCTGCCCATGGTCGCCGCGCTCATGCTCACCTCCGCCCTCGCCTCCACCGTGCTGGTCCCCCGGATCGGCCCCAAGACGGTGGTGCCGCTGGGCATGGGCACCGCCGCCGCGGGCATGGCCTGGCTGACCGCCCTCGACCTCCAGAGCGGCTACACCACCGACATCCTGCCTCCGCTGGTCGTGGCGGGACTCGGCCTCGGCCTGGTCATGGCCCCCGCCATGAGCCTGGCCACCGCCGGGGTGAGCGCCGAGGACGCCGGTGTCGCCTCCGCCGCGGTCAACACCATGCAGCAGGTCGGCGGCTCCCTGGGCACCGCCCTGCTCAACACCCTCACCACCAGCGCCGTCACCGACTACCTGGACGGCAAGAATCCCAGGGACCCTGCCGTCCTGGCCCAGGCCGGCCTGGAGGGCTACTCCACCGCGTACTGGTGGTCAGCCGTCTTCTTCGCCGCCGGCCTGATCATCAGCGTGATCCTCTACCGGCGCGGCACACCCGCCCAGGACCCCGACGCGGCACCCGTGGTCCACATGTGAGGCCTCGGAGGGCCGGAGGCCGTACCGGCCCTCCGGCCCCCGGCCCTCCGGCCCTCCTGACCCGCGCACGATGCGCAGCAGCCCGCGTTCTTCCAGGACGCCGAACGCCTGGCGCAGGACGTTGCGGCTGACCCCGAAGACTTCCGAGAGCTCCCGATCCGCGGGCAGCGCGTCACCGGGTCGCAACCGTCTGACTTCCACCAGTTCGAGGATGCTGTCCACGACCGTCTCGTAGAGCCTCCGCGACCCGGGGCACAGGCTGCCCCGGCCACCGCCGCGTCCGCGATCGAGATTCGGGACGTACCCAAGAGCTTCGGCTCCATCGGTGTCCTGCGCGGAATCGACCTGCGGATCGAACCGGGACAGGTGGTCGCCCCCTGGCGCAGTTGTCCGACGGGCAGCAGCAGCGCGTGGCGATCGCCCGCGCGCCGGCCATGCGCCCGTCGGTGATGTTGGTCGACGAGCCGACCAGCGCCCTGGACATGAACCCGCGATGCCACGCCGGCAGGGTGCCGGGCGTGGCCATGAATACCCCACGCCACCGGTAGCGGGGTATCAGGCCCGACAGCGCAACCGGCCGGCCCTGGCGTCACCTGCAGCGACGGCTTTTCGAGCCCCGCAGGCCACCTCACACCGCCCCGCCGCCCTTGTCGTGGACGCGCTGCGGATGGCCCACGGCCGGGCCGCACCGCGGCCCGGCTGCATCACACACAGCGACCGCGGCAGTGAATACATCTCGGCCGAATTCCGGTGTGTAATAAGGGAGTTGAGACTACGGCAAAGCCGCGGACGCACCGGATCGTACTTCGACAATGCCGCCGCGGAGGGTTTCCGGGCCCTGCTCGAGACGCTTGGCTACCTCACACCAGCTGAGATCGGACAGCGGCAGCAACATGCACTCGCAACACAGGAATCGAGTGTCCAAAATCATGGAAAAGCTTCAGTCAACAGGGGAAAGATTCAGTCAAGACGTCCACCCGGGAAGGGAGTTGCGTCGCTGCCGCGCGAGGCCCTGCCCACGGTGCGGGCGATGGGCATCACCGCACAGATCATCGTCCGCGCCGACTCCGCGCATTTCTCCGCCAAGGGTCCGTCTTCCACGCCAGAGCGAGGAAGACGGCGCCATCCGCCGCCGCCTGATCCACATCCCGGCGCGCATCGCAACCAGCGCTCGCCGCATCATCCGCCACCTGCCCTAATGCCGGTGCGGGAAAGCGGACTTCGCCGACCTGTGGACCGCCGCCGGCCACCGTCTGCGCACCTGAAACGGCAGTGGTAGTTCCGGTGTCCGTGCCGGTCGGGGGCCGCTTGGGGGATGAGTACGGCCACCGCGATGATGATGCAACCGATGCCCGCAATTCACACGGCGATCGAGGCTGAGTGCATTATCACGATGCGCGACAATAGATCATGGAATAACCTGCATGGACGCGGCCTTTCGATGGAAAACGCTACGGACCGCAACCGAAACAATTCAAGATCATTCCCGCACTCGCCCAAGTTAAATCCGAGTATCGGGAGTCCAGAGCAGTGATCGCAAGCACTGAGATAGCTTCACATGTGCGGACATCGGAGCTAGGATCTTGTGCGGCTACAGGCATTGACACGGGGTGTTTTGACGTCGCTACGAAAAGTAGCGACAGACGGGGGACTTTTCAGGATGGCTCCTGTGGAGTACATGGACGCGCTCTCTCAACTCAGAGAAATATATCGAGAAACGTCCGACGGTAATGCAGGCATATTCCTCGTTCGCGGTGGGATGGCGAGCGGTAAAACCAGACTTCTCTACGATTTCCTGCTGAATTCGCGGGACGCGGGGGCGCTCACGTTAATTGCGCACGGCTCCCAGGTTGAGCGCACGGTCCGCGGCGGGGTGATCGAGCAGGTCCTGCGCGGCGGCGGGCTGGGCATGGACGCCAGCATGGACGCATGCGCCGACGACGGCAGCGCCGACCGGCTGGTCCAGCGAGTGTGCGAGCGGCTGCTGGAGGTGTCGAGGGAACGCCCCGTCGTCATCGGCGTGGACGACGTGCATTTCGCGGACGACGTCTCCCTGCAAGCGCTGCTTCATCTGCACCGCCGCATCCACGGGACGCGCATACTCGTGGTGCTCAACATGTGGGAACGATCCCGCCCGACCATGTCCTTATTCTGCGCCGAACTGAACCGGCGCCCCGTCCACACGCTGCGGCTCGCGCCGATGTCGCGGGACGCGGTCGTCGAGCTGACGGCCGGTTCGCTCGGCCGGCAGACGGCGCTGCGCATCGCGCCGGTCTTGATGGAGCAGAGCCGGGGAAACCCGCTGCTGGTGAACGCGCTGGTCGAGGAATGGAGCGTCGACCGGGTCGGCAAGGACGGGCCGCCGGAGCCGGGAACCGAGTTCGGGCTTGCCGTCCTCGGCAGCCTGCACCGCTGGGAACCGGAGCTGCTGGACGTCTGCCACGCGCTGGCCGTGCTCGGCGAGCACGCCACGGAGTCGCTGCTCGTCCAGCTCGCGCAGGCGCCGCCGGAGTACGTCACCGAGGTCATCGAGATCCTCGACGCGGCGGGGTTGCTCGCCGACGGGCAGTTCCGGCATTCCGCCGTCCGCCTGGCGGTCCTCGGCGACCTGGCCCCCCACGCGCGCTCGGCCATGCACCGGCACGCGGCTGAGCTGCTCCAGCGGCGCGGCGTGTCCGCGACCGACATCGCCGAGCACTGCCTCGCCGCGGGCGGCATCAGCGGCCCCTTCCAGATAAGGACCCTGCGGGAGGCCGCCCGGCAGGCGCTCGCCACCGACCGGCCCGCGCGGGCCCAGCGCTACCTTGAGCTCGGGCTGGCGGCCTGCGACGACGAGCAGGAGCGGTTCGAGCTCACCAGGGCGTGCGCCGAGGTCGCCTGGCGGGTCCACCCCTCCACCGCCGCGTACTCGTCCGCGGCGGTCCTCGACCGGGACCTCGCCGCCCTGACCAGCCGGGATGCAGTCACCGTGGTCCAGCGCTCCCTGTGGCACGGCGAGTTCGGCGCCGCCGCCCGGGTCCTGGCCCGGCTCGGGGAGTCCGGCGTCCTGCCGGAACCGCAGGTCTCAGCCGAGCTGCGCCTCACCCTGCACTGGTACTACGGCGCCACCGTCGACCGTTCCTGCGGGCCGGTCGACATCACGGCGCTCGGCGAGCACTGGACGCCCGCCGACGACCCGTGGACCGCCATCGCCGACTCCCTGAGCACGCTGTGGACCGGAGCCGACAGCAAGGAGGCCGTGGACAGCGCCGAACATGTCCTGAGGAGCTGCCGGCTCGACGAGATCGGGCTGGAAGTCCTGGCCACCGCACTGCTGACCCTGGCGTACGCGGGTGAGGGCGACGAGGCGGCCCGCCAGTGCGACCGGCTCATCGACGAGGCCGTGCGGCGCGGCGGCGTCACCTGGCAGGCGCTGCTGCGCGCGGTCCGCGCGGAGATCTCGCTCGCCCAGGACGATCCCGGGTCGGCGACGACGCAGGCGGTTCAGGCGCTGCGGCTGCTGCGTCCCGGAGAGTGGGGGGTGCTCATCGGGTATCCGCTGACGTGCCTGCTGTTGGCCGACGCGGCGCGCGGGCGCGCCGACGCGATCGCCGAACCGCAACAGCTGATCGTTCCAGAGACAATGTTCGACACCGTCATCGGCCTTCGGTACCTGCACGCCCGCGGGAAGTACTACCTGGCCACAGGGCATCTGCTCACCGCGATCACCGACCTGCAGGCGTGCAGACAGATCATGCGCGACCGGGGCCTCGGCGCGCCCATGCTCGTGCCGGTCGACAGCGACCTCGCCGAGGCCCGGATGGCGCTCGACCGGGGTCCGCTCCGGGCGCCGGAGCCGCCCGTCCTGAGCGACGCCGAGCACCGGGTCGCGGTGCTGGCCGCCGACGGCCACTCCAATCGGGAGATCAGCCGCAAACTCTGGATCACCGTCAGCACGGTGGAGCAGCATCTGACGCGCGTCTACCGGAAGTTGGAGGTAAGCGGCCGGCCGCAGCTCCAGGACCGGCTGGCCCGCTGGTCGTCGGTCGGGGTCCAGCCGAGGGGCGCCTGACGTGCCGGCCCGCGGCTGGTGCGGTGCGGCGCGCGCGGACGGGTCGCGCCGACCGCCCCGTGGTCAAGAACGCGGGAGGCTCCGTTTCTCGCGTCACTCGGGCGAGGACCCCTCCCCCGGCTTGCTGATCGGCGCGGGGCGGCCCGTGCGTTCCGGCGGGGCCCGCGCCTTGTGGGGTTCGGGGATGAGCAGCTCCTGGATCCCGCGGTCGAGCACCGCGCAGATGATGTCGAGGTCGGCGAGCTTGATGCCGGCCGGCTCTCCGGACCACAAGCTCGGCATCTTCCCGGCGCTGATCCGCAGGCCGTGGTCGGCGAGCATCCGCCGCAGCTCGCCGGACTTCCAGATGGCGCGGTTTGCGGCGGCCGGCCGCAGGTTCCCCTTCACCGTCGCAGCCCTCCCGGCCGGCCACGCACCCCGTGCCGCCCGTCGGACCGGGGATCCTCGACGCGGTTCCGGATCACGCGGGACTCCCGGACGGCGGGGTCGGCGGCCGGCGGCCGGCTCGACTCAGGCGTGCCCGAGCAGCGCCTGGATCTCGGTCAGGTCCCGCCCGGCGCGCAGGAGGCGCACGACGCAGTAGTACCGGAGCGCGTGCGGGGTGACGGGCTCGGCAACGCCGAGACCGTGCGGGCGGCCCTGGCCGAGACCGTGCGGGCGGCCCTGGCCGAGACCGTGCGGGCGGCCCTGGTGAGCGCCGCCCGCACGATCTCGGCGCTGTCCGGACCCCTGCGCTCGGACGGCAGCGGTGGCGCGCCCAGGGGCGCGGGGTCGGCTCCGGACCGGCCCCGGACGTCCTCGACGAACCGCGGCAGCGTCGCCGCCGCACCGGCGGTCATCGGCACCACACGCCCGTGCCTCGCGGCGTGCGCGCCGCCGCCCTCGGACGCGGGCGCGAAGCACGGCCGCGGGAGGCGGCCGTCGAGCCGCACGCGGCCGGGGCCGGTTCCGGCCCCGCGGGAGGGGCCGGAACCGGCGGCACGGCCCCCTGCGGGGGACAGGGGGCCGTGCGCTGGGAAATATGGCGTTCTCCGTGGGGTCCCCCGCCCCAGCGGATGTCGGACAGGGTGAGGGCGCAGACCTCGCCAATGCGCAGGCCGAGCTCCCACCTCAGGCGGCAGGCGGTGTGGTTGCGCGCCGCCGCGAGCCCGTGCGTGCGGCAGGTGGCCAGTTCCTCGCGCCGGCCGGCGAACAGGGACCGCATCCGCTCGGTGGAGGGCGGCGGGCGGAGTTCCGAGCGGCGGACGTCGGCGGGCTGGCCCGGCCCGTCGACAGGGCATTCAACGGGCCAGCCGGTCAGCGACCGGACCTGCGTCCGGTATCGGAGGCCGAGGAAGAGGAAGTAGATCCCGATCGACCGCGCGCTGCGGAGGCGGGCGCCTCGGGAGGCACTGCTCAGCACCATCCCCAGGTTCAGTACGGCGTCCTCGGCCCCGAGGTCCCGGAGCGACCGGCCGCACCACGCCCTGGTCTGCTCCGGGCAGGTCACCTCGGAGCCGGTCGTCCGGTCGGACAGGCCGACGGCCGCCCGGGCGAACACGGGTTCGGCGGGTATCTCTGGCTCCAGCTTCTCGAGCGTCTCCGGCAGGGGTGTCAATGGGCCCTTTCGCACTACCGCCAGGCTCAAAACCCATCCCTCCTCTTTCCTCTTTCTCGCGCCGCCCACGAACGATCCGCTTCGATGGCCCCGGTTCTCGGACTTCACGAGGCCCGCTCGGGTTCCCCGCGGGCCGCCCGCGTTCACTTTCCTGCGACCGCCGCGGCGTCCCCCTCCTGCTGCCGCTTCGCCGCCGAGACGACGGGGACGCGGCGCAGCAGCAGACCGACGCCGACCGCGCAGGCGGCGACGACGCCCATGCCGGTGATCGCGGCGACGTTCATCCCCTGGACGAACGCGTCTCTGGCCGTGGCCAGCAGGTCGGCCCCGCCGCCGGGCAGGTGGGCGGCGACCGCATCGGCGCCGGCGAGCGTGCTGCGCGCGGAGTGGACGGCGTCGCCCGGTGCCCCGGCGACGGTGACGTCCGCCATCTTCTGGTGGTAGACGGCGGCGCCGACGCTGCCGAGGATGGCGAGGCCGAGGGCACTGCCGAACTCGTCGCTCGTCTCGGTGATGGCGGACGCAGCGCCCGCCTGCTCCTCGGGAGCGGAGTTCAGCACGAGGTCGGCCACGATCGGCCCGGTGATCATCACTCCGGAGACGACGGTGCCCGCCCCGACCAGCACGAGCCACAGATGCGAGTCGGCGGTGATCCGGGTGACCACGACGAGCCCGACGCCGATCACCACGAGCCCGCCGATGAGGATCCGCGCGGGGGGCACCTTGGCCGACAGCGCGACCGACGCCACCATCGCGAGCATCAGCGCGGGGAACGCGCTGAGCGACCAGAGCGCGGCCTCCAGCGGCCGCATGCCGAGGACGAGTTGCAGGTACTGGTTGGAGAACAGGCTGATGCCGGTCAGCGTGAACGTCGCGATGATCTTCACCAGGACGGACGCGCTGAACATCGGGGCGCGGAACAGCCGGACGTCGATCAGCGGGGACGCGTGGCCGAGCTGCCGGAGCACGAACAGGGCGCCGAGTACCAGTCCCACGGCCAGGCTGCCGACCGCGAGGGTGCTGTAGCCGTCGACCGCGAGTTTCTTGATCCCGTAGATCGCGGCGAGGACGCCGCCGAGCGACAGGGCGGCTCCGAGGAGGTCGAACCTTCCGACGCGCGGAGGCCGGAACTCCGGCAGCAGGATCGGGCCGAGGACGAGCAGCAGCACCATGATCGGCCCGTTGATGAGGAAGACCGACCCCCACCAGAAGTGGTTCAGCAGCAGGCCGCCGATGACCGGGCCGAGGACCGCGCCCGAGGTGAGGGCGCCAGTCCACATGCCAATCGCGGCCTTGCGCTCCTTCTCGTCGCGGAACATGTTGCGGATCAGCGCGAGCGTGGACGGCATGAGCGTGGCTCCGGCGAGTCCGAGCAGCCCGCGCGCGGCGATGAGCATCTCCGCGTTGGGCGCGTAGGCGGCCACCACCGAGGCGCCGCCGAACGCCGCGGCGCCGAGCAGGAGCAGGCGGCGGCGCCCGATCCGGTCGCCCAGCGCCCCCATCGTGATCAGCATCCCGGCCAGCGCGAAGCCGTACATGTCCATGATCCATAACTGCTGGGTACCGGACGGCTCGAGCTCGGCACTGATGAACGGCAGCGCGAAGAACAGCACGCCGATATCCATGGAGATGAGCAGGCAGGGCAGGACGAGGACGGCCAGGCCGATCCATTCTCTTGAACCTGCCTTAAGGCTCGTGTCAGGCATATGTGTCCCACCTCTCAGGTTGCTGTGCCAGGCTGCGAGAGTGGCACTGATTATGGCGCATACTTTTTAGTATGGGCCGCATACAGTTGCTTGACGTATATAGTGCACACAGAAGAGGGTGGATCGTCAACCCCGGACAGCGAAGGGGGATCTGTGAGAGAGACCGACGGTGCGAAATTGCCGGCTGCCATCGAGGCGGTCTGGGGGCTGCGCGAGCGTCCCCAGAAGGGTCCGAAACCCGGGCTGAGTCTTGAGCTCATCATCGGCGGCGCCGTCGCGATCGCCGAGGCGGAAGGCATCGGCGCGGTCTCGATGAACCGGGTGGCCGTGGACCTCGGTGTCACCACAATGGCGCTCTACCGCTATGTCGGCTCCAAGGACGAGCTGCTCGTCCTGATGACCGACGCGGCGTTCGGCGCTCCGCCCGACCTGGCGGCCGAGCCCGGCGGCTGGCGGTCCGGGCTGACCCGCTGGTGCCGGGCGCTGCTGCACGTCCAGTGCAAGCACTCCTGGATGCTGCGGATCCCGGTCAACGGCTACCCCACCACGCCGAACCAGCTCGGCTGGCTGGAGACCGGTCTCGCCTCGCTGGGCGACACTCCGCTGAACGAGCACGAGAAGCTGTCGGTGATGCTGACGCTCTCCGGCTTCGTCCGGATACAGGCGACACTGGCGTCCGACATCGACGACTACACCCGGGCGACCGGCACCGCCGCCGACGAGGCGCCCGCTTCCTACGCCCGGGTGCTGGAGAAGCTCGCGAGCCCCGAACGCTTCCCCGCCCTCAACGCGGTGATCGCGTCCGGCGTCATGGACAGGCACGACGAGCCCGACACCGAGTTCATCTTTGGGCTGGAACGATTCCTCGACGGAATCGAGCTTCTCGTGCGGGAGAAATCCTGACGTTCTCGGAAAGGAAGGCGTTTCCGGAAGGAAAATGGAACCTCCCGGGGACGGAGGTGGCCGTAGCTCGCGGCCCCGTCCCCGGGGAGGTCAGCCGGAGAGTCCGAGCTCGTTGTCGAGGATGCCGAACAGTTCCTCGGCGGTCGCCTCGTCCAGCTCCGGCCCGGACGCGTCCGGTACCGCGAAGAACTCCGTGTGCAGGTACTCGGCGACCGCCGCCACCGTCGGGTAGTCGAAGATGAGGGTGGGCGGCAGCCGGTGCCCCGTCACGGCGGTGAGCCGGGTCCGCAGTTCCAGGGCGGTCAGCGAGTCGAACCCGATGTCCAGGAATCCCCGGCCGGTGTCGACCGCGCCGGACCGCTCGTGCCCGAGCACTGCGGCGGCCTGCGCCCGCACCTCGTCGAGCAGGGCGCGCCGACGGTCGGCGTCGGCCCGTCCGTCGAGCCGTTCCCGCAGCCCGGAACGGGCGGCGGCGTCCACGCCGGCGCTCGCCGAGCGGCGTGCGGACATGGGCGTGAGGCCGCGCAGCAGCGGGGGGATCTCGCCGGTGCGGGCGCGGAGCGTGGCGTGGTCCACCCGGAGCGGCACCAGCAGCGTGTCGTCGCGGCCGAGGGCGGCGTCGAACAGCTCGAGGGCGTCGTCCACCGGGATCGGCGGCAGGCCCTGGCGGCGCATCCGGTGCCGGTCGGCATCGGTGAGCATCCGCTCCATCCCCGCACCGCTCCACAGCCCCCAGGCCTGCGACTGCGCGGGAAGCCCCGCGGCGCGGCGGTGCGCGGCCAGCGCGTCCAGGAACACGTTCGCCGCCGCGTACGTCGCCTGACCGGCCGCCAGCACCATGCCGCCGGCCGAGGAGAACATCACGAACATCGCCAGGTCGGCGGTGGCGGTCAGATCGTGCAGATGCCACGCCGCGTCGGCCTTCGCGCTCATCACCCGCCCCAGGCCGACGGGCGTCTGCGTCTGGACCAGCGCGTTGTCGATCACCCCGGCGGCGTGCACGATCCCGGTGAGCGGATGCTCGTCCGGAACGGCGTCGAGGGCTTCGGCGAGCCCGTTCCGGTCGCCGACGTCGCAGGCCAGAATGGTCGCCTCGGCGCCCAGCGCGGCCAGCTCCGCCCGGAGTTCCGCCGCCCCGGGCGCCGCCGGCCCGCGCCGGCTCAGCAACAGCAGCCTCCGGACGCCGAACCGGGCGGCCAGGTGCCGCGCGACGACCGCGCCGAGCCCGCCGACACCGCCGGTGACCAGCACGGTCCCGTTCCCGTCCAGGCGCGGCGGGGACGCGGCCGCCGCGACCGCCCGCGCCAGCCGCGGTACCAGCACCCTGCCCTCGCGCAGCGCGCATTCGGGCTCCGCGAGGCCCGCCACGGCGGGCAGCAGCCGCGCCGACTCCTCGCTCCCATCGACGTCCACCAGGACGAACCTGCCCGGGTTCTCGGCCTGGGCCGCGCGGACCAGGCCCCACACGGGCGCCGCGCCGAGGTCCGCGTCCTCGCCCGGGGCGGTCGACATGGCACCGCGTGTCACCACGACCAGCACGGACTCGGCCCGTTGCTCGTCCCCCAGCCATTCCTGGAGGGCTCCGAGCGTACGCTCCGCCGTCTCCCGTGCGCGCGTGGGCACGTCCCCGGAGAGCGTCTCGATCTCCAGGACGGTGACGCCGGCGGTGTCCCCGCCGGGCTCGCCAGGAGGGACGCGGTCGGCGGGCAGCGGCGACCAGGTGACCCGGTACAGGTCGCCGCCGCCCGCGCGTCCGGCGCCCAGTTGGTCCGCCGTCACGGGGCGGCCGGCGAGCGACCGCGTGGACAGCACCGGCCGCCCGATGCCGTCGGCCACCTCCACCGCGACCGTCCCGCGCTCCCCCGGCGCGATCCGCACCCGAAGCACCGAGGCCCCGGTCGCGTGCAGCGCCACGCCCGACCAGGCGAACGGCAGGACCGTCGCCCCGGACGACTCGCCATCCGCGACGAGCCCCGCGTGCAGCCCCGTGTCCAGCAGCGCGGGATGCAGCCCGTACCGCTCCGAGTCGGCGTCGACCGGGGCGGGCAGCGCCACCTCGGCGAAGACCTCGTCCCCGCGCCGCCAAGCCGCCCGCATCCCCTGGAACGCGGGCCCGTAGCCGTAGCCCTGGTCGGCGAGCCGATCGTAGAAGCCGTCGAGCACCATCGGGCTCGCGTTGGGCGGCGGCCACTCCGCGAGGTCGAAGCCGGGCGGGACGGCGCCGGAGACGAGCGACCCCTCGGCGTGCAGGGTCCACGGCAGATCGTCCGCGGTCTCGTCCTGCCGCGAGTACACCTTGATCGTGCGCCGCGCGGTCTCCCCGGACTCGTCCAGAACACCGACCACGACCTGGACCGACACCCCGCCCCTCTCCGGCAACGCAAGCGGTGCCTGGAGGATCAG
Organism: Streptomyces endocoffeicus; assembly: GCF_016741935.1. Classification (GTDB taxonomy): domain Bacteria; phylum Actinomycetota; class Actinomycetes; order Streptomycetales; family Streptomycetaceae; genus Streptomyces; species Streptomyces endocoffeicus. Next base: position 44,560 of record NZ_JAERRG010000051.1, read on the forward strand.
GTCCTCAATGAGATCGCAGCCGACATGGTCGGCGGCGCGCATGGCCATCTCCACGAATGCCGTTCCCGGCAGTAGCACCGTCCCCAGGACGGTGTGATCGGCCAGCCACGGCTGCCCGTCCACCGACAGCCTCCCCGTCAGGATCGCCCCGTCCGAGTCCGGCCGGGCGATCGCGGCCCGCAACAGGGGATGCTCCACAGCCCGCTGGCCGATCCGCGAGACGTCGTCGGCGACCTGCGGCTTCAACCAGTAGGAGCGATGCTGGAAGGCGTAGGTGGGGAGGTCGATACGGCGGGCGCCGGTTCCGGCGAAGAACTTCTCCCAGGCGATGGGAACACCGTCGGCATGAAGGCGCGCCAACGCGGCGATGAGGGTCATCACTTCACCACGATCACGGCGAGAGGCCGGGACCACCGACGCGTCGTCGACAGTGTGCTCGACCATCGGGGTCAACGCCGCATCCGGACCCACCTCAAGAAACGTGCGCACACCCGCTTCCGCCACAAACGCGACCGCATCCGCGAACCGGACCGGACGACGCACCTGGCCCACCCAGTAGCGGACGTCGACCACGGTCAGCGGCTCCCCGGTCACAGTCGACACCACCGGGATCCGCGGCGACCCGAACGTCATGCCATCAAGAGCTCCGGCGAACTCCTCCAGCATCGGCTCCATCAACGCCGAATGAAACGCATGCGACACCGCCAACCGACGCGTCTTCCACCCCCTGCCCGCACACACCCCCACCACCTCGGCAACAGCCTCCCCACTGCCGGAAACCACCACCGACACCGGACCATTGACCGCCGCAACCTCCACACCATCAGGCAACAGCGGCACAACATCGCCCTCCGCCGCCTGCACCGCCAGCATCGCCCCGCCGGACGGAAGCGCCTGCATCAACCGGCCACGCGCACCCACGAGAACACACGCGTCGGCGAGCGAAACCATCCCCGCCACATGCGCAGCCGCAATCTCCCCCACCGAATGCCCAACCAGATAATCCGGCCGCACACCCCACGACTCCAACAGACGGAACAACGCCACCTCCACCGCGAACAAACCCGCCTGCGCCCACACCGTCTGATCCAGCAGACCCTTGTCGTCCCCCCACACAACCTCACGCAGCGAACCGTCCAACACACCATCGAACCCCGCACACACCTCATCGAACACCGCCGCGAACACCGGGAACGCCGCATGCAACTCACGACCCATCCCCAACCGCTGCGCACCCTGACCCGCGAACACCCACGCCGACAGACCATCAGCAGTCCCGAGCACGGCGTTCGCCGCGGGCTCACCGGCCGCCACCGCCCGCAGACCACCTACCAGCTCATCCCGGTCACGCCCGAAAACCACCGCCCGGTGCTCAAACGCGGAACGCAGAACCGCACACGAGTACCCCACATCAACCGGCTCCAACAACGG
>NZ_JAERRG010000052.1 GCF_016741935.1 Streptomyces endocoffeicus
TGCTGGACAACTTCTCCCCGCGCAAGCTCGCCGAGGTCCGCACCTGGGCCGCCGACAACGACATCGAGCTCGTCTTCCTTCCGACCTACGGCTCCTGGCTGAACTGGATCGAGTCCGAGTTCGCCGCGCTGCGCTACTTCGCGCTCAACGGCACGGACCACCACACGCACGACGAGCAGAACGCCGCCATCGCCGCCTACATACGCTGGCACATCGCCCGCGCCGAGCAGAAGACGGGCTTCGTACCTGAGTCACCCATCCGGCATTGGACCGAATACCCAGCCTAGGCTGCGTAAAGCCATGGGACGTCGCCCAGCCCGGCGACAGCGATCTTCGCCGAGTGCGCGTGGGTCCGACCGGCGGCGGCCTGATCGGCGAGGACATATCCGAGGGGTCAGGTCACCAGGGCACGACCCCGTTGTCATCGAACAGTTGGCCGGTCGGGCCGTCGTCCGGCAGGGTCGCCAGCCGGATGGCGATCGCCGCGCCCTGCTCGGGGGTCCGGGTCCCGCTGAATCCGTTGAGGTCGGTGGCCACGTAACCGGGGCAGGCATTGTTGATCAAGATGTTGGTGCCGCTCAGTTCCTTGGCGTACTGGATGGTGATGGCGTTGAGGTAGGTCTTGGTCGGTGCGTAGCCCCCGCTGATCCCCCCGAGGTCGACACCAGGTGTGGTCTGCAGAGTCAGGGAGCCGACGTGGCTGGACTGGTTGACGATCCGCGGGTGCGCCGAGCGGCGCAGCAGCGGAAGCATCGTGTTGGTGACCCTGATGACGCCGATGACGTTGGTCTCCACCAGCCGCCGCACGGTCTCGAGGTCGGTGGTCGTGGGTTCCTGCGGCCAGCTACCGACAGCGCCGGCGTTGTTGACCAGTACGTCGAGCCGTCCTGCCCGCTCCTTGATCAGTTGGACCGCGGCGGTCACGCTCTCGTCGTCGGTCACGTCCAGGGGTACGCCGAACGCGTCGGCACCGGTCGCGCGCAACTTCGCCACGGCGTCCTGGCGGCGCTGCTCGTCCCGGGCGCCGACACCGATACTCCAGCCGCGCGCGCCGAGCCCGGCCGCGATCTCGTACCCGATTCCCTTGTTCGCGCCGGTGACCAGCGCGATCGTCTTCTCGCTCACGACAGTGAGCATGCCCGCCCCGCGGTCGGGCACCAACACCCTCTCGGTAGTGCAGCGATACCCGGTCGGTATCGATCTGCCGTGGGCCGTCATTAGCCTGTGCTCATGGAAATACGCGAGCTGCGGTACTTCGTCGCCGTCGCCGAGGAGCTGCATTTCGGCAAGGCTGCCCAGCGCCTTGGGATGGCCCAGCCGCCCCTGTCGCGCACGATCACCCAGCTCGAACGGCGGCTCGGCATCGCGCTGCTGGAACGCACCAGCCGCAAGGTCACGCTCACCGCGGCCGGAGCCGTGCTGCTGGCCGAAGGACGCGCGATCCTCAGCGCGGTAACCGCGGCTGAGCGGCGTACGCAACGGGCCGCGACGGCGCACCCCAGCCTCGTCCTCGCCGTCAAATCCGGCACCGCCGGCGAGCTGCTGACGAAACTGCTCGACGCCTACGCCGCGGAACCCGGCGCAGCCACCGTCGATCTGCTGCTCTGCGAGGCACACCAGCACCAGCGGTTGCTGCACGAGGGGCAGGCCGATGTGGCTCTGCTGAACCTGCCCTGCGACTCAGCAGCCGGGCTCGACACCGAAGCCCTGTACACCGAGGGGCAGGTCGCGATCCTGCCGGCCTCGCACCCGCTCGCCGACCGCTCCCCGGTCCGGATGGCCGACGTCACCGCACTGCCGGAGCTCCCGATGGCCCGCTGGCCCGGTCCCGGCGGCAACTACCCGGAAGGGCCCGGCGCAGAGGTACGGAACCTGACAGAGCTCTTCCAGCTGATCGCGCTCGGCCGTACCACCGCGGTCGTTCCCGAGTCGGCCGGCGTCGGCCTGCGCCCAGACCTCGCCGCCGTGCCGGTCCTGGACGCTCCGCCCGTGACAACGGTGATCGCCTGGCCGCCGCACAGCCGCCTTCGTACAGTTGCTGACCTGATCCGCGTGGCAACACGTCTTTGAACTCGAATTAAGAGGGCGGCCATCCAACGGCAGCCCCTATCAAGCAACCGGCAGCTCAAACGCCTCCCCTGTCCGCTGGCACAACGTCCGCGCCGAGCCGACGACCCGCTTCGCACCCCAGTCACCCACCCGGCGGTGGACCGAATACCCGGCCAACGTTGTGTGACAAGCCACTGGCCGAGCGTGCTGATCGTGAAATGTGAACAGCGGAGGCGACCTGCTGTACGACGAGGGCACCGACGAGCCCGTCGGGGACTACCTGCTCATCACCTGGCCGTACCAGCCCGTCCCCGAGACCGTGTGGAAGGCGACCGACCGGTGCGGCGCTCACCTCCGCCGGCAGGCGGCGGACCGGACGCCGCCCGCTGCGCAGATCCCGCACGACGAAGACGGAGCACGCAGGCGACGCCTCGACGAGCGCCTGCGCCGCGCGACCGAAGAGGAGTCAACGAGCGGACGTCGTTGACCTCCGGCCGCCAGGTGCGCCCGGGGCTCGCCGGGGCTCGCCGGGCTCGCGAGAATGCGCGCTTCCGGGCACGATGGCCGGCTTCTTCCTTAAGGTCTTCGTCCGTCTCCTTGGCGTGAGCAGCGAGTCGGCGTCTTCGCTCAGCCGGGCATGCAGCCCGTGCAGGCATGCCCGGGTGAGAAGCTGTCCGGCTTCCCGCTGATCCGTAACGTTCTGTGAGTGCCTTGCTTTCTGACTCCTGGGCAGCTTTCGCACGAGAGGATCGGTGTGTGGAAAGCCCGGGAATCGTGGCGCGGAATGGGTTCCCCGGCCGGAAGATGCACGTCGCACACCGCTCGGCCAGCATCCGCACCTCGCCAGTCGCCTCGTTGACGACCGGGGCGCACATCTTGTCGTCGAGGGTGTCCTCAGCGTCGATGGGCGGCGTGTCGGCCATCATGCCGACACCCTCACGCGGCCACGGCCTGGATCGGGCGTCCTGACGTTGGCCGTTCGCCCCCTGTCAGGTCTTGCTCCGCGCCCGCCGGCGCCGGCCTGGCGGCCGTCCGGACCGGCGGACCGGGGCGAGGTCATGCGGGGACGCCGAGCGGCGGGTGCTCGAGCACGCGGGGCTTGTACTCGACCAGCTGGATGCGGCCGTCGAAGGTGCGGTGCCCGATCATCTCGAGGGCAACGTCCGGATAGCCGTCGTAGATGCGTTCTTCGCCCGTGGCCCCGGTGATCACCGGGAACATCACGACCCGGAAGCGGTCGACGAGTCCGGCTCGTAGCAGGGACCGGCACAGGCTGAGGCTGCCGATCGTGCTGAGGAGTCCCGAGCCACTCGACTTCATGGCGCGGACCGCCTCGACGGCGTCGTCGCGGACGAGCGTGGAGTTGGCCCACGTCAGCGGCTCCTGGAGTGAGGAGGAGAACACCACCTTGGACGCTTGCGTGAGCTCGTCGACAGACGCCTCTTCCTCGGGCCTGAACTCGTCCTGGCCATTGGGGACCCCGCCTGCGGCGAAGCCGGACATCAGGCGGTAGGTGTTCGCTCCCATCAGGTAGGTGGCCTCGGGCTGCCCGCCGAGCCATGCGAGGTACTCCGGGCCCTCGAGGCCCCAGAACCCGGGCCATCCCTCTCCCGATGCGTAGCCGTCGAGGGAGGTGATGAAGTCGACGAGAAGCTCCGGCATGGCGGTGTCCTTTCCTGGGGTGTCACGAGCTTGGACCGGCCGGGAGCCACAAACTCATCGGCCGCGCTGTGGAGTAACGACAAAACCCATGACGCTGCAGCCGGTCAGGCCGGCGGACGGCACTGCTTCGGAGGGCCCGGAGGCCTGCATGATTGCACTATGCACGCAGTCGGGGAATGATCTCGCACGATTGGGCGCCGCGGTTTGAGTTCTGCCAAAGCTCCAGCTCAGCCCCACCCCGGAACGGCCCCACAACCAGATCCCTGACGGTCCCGCTCCGGGCCGTCCCCCGGGGGCCACTTCGGGACGTCCGGCATACACAGAACATCCGCACAACGGGGCCACGTGAAGTCGTCATGGTGGAGCCGCTGAACAACGTCACGGCCACCAGGTACGGGACGACACAAGCCGCGCAAGCCGCGCCGACTGCGACGGCCTCGCGTTGATCACACTCTCCGGCAACTCCATCCGCCTGGCGAACTTGACGAAGAGTGGTTCGAAACATCACCCGACATGGACACCTCCTACGACCACGCAGATCCACGGCTGGAGACCGAAGCACGTGACCTGCTGACCCGCCTGGCCAAACCGGCCGGGTTCTACGACTACGGGGTGCCGATGGCGGCACGTCATCTCGACATGGCGATCGACACCGGCAAGCTGGGCCTGATCACAGGAGACGACTCGGCCACGCTCTTGACCATCGAAGAAGTCGCCGGCCGACTCGGCACCGGCGACTCAGGGGACGTACGGAAATCCATCCACAGGCTGCACGCAGGCGGTGCCATGCTCGTCGAGGTCCACGAGCGGACTCCGCTGCTGCGCATCGTCGCAGGAAGGCCCAAGAACCCGGGTGATCCATGGAATGCGGGGCCGGATGGCTGACCTGGAGGAGCCCGATGCAGAGGAGTTCGGGCAACTCGACGGTGTCAACGGACCCGACCACGCACGCCAGCTGTTCGCCGCCGTGGAAGCCGGCGGCCTGCTCGACTACCGCGGATGCGAGGCATGCCCGGCCGCCTGCCTGTGTCCCCGAAGCCAGGAACACCGCGGGAGCGAAGAACCGTGATGCGGGACAGCCGCCAGGGGGATGGCAGCGGGTCAGCTGACCCAGATGCCCGCGGGTGAGACCCGGCGCGCGAGGCGCCGGCCCGCATCACTGACCGGGGCGGACCAGGACCCATCGGTGACCTGGCACCCGAAGTCGTCGGCGAGTGCCTGCACGAGCGTGGCGCCGACGCCCTGGCGGCGGCAGGCGTCCGCTACCCAGATCAGGATGATGCGGGGGCGCGGGGTGTTGTCCTTGCCGCCGCGCAGTGCCCCGCCGGTCGGATCCCAGCGGCGGTGCTCACGGGTGTCGTGGGCGGCCAGGTAACCGGTGACGTACCCGTTCGTCTCCAACAGGTACGCCCGCACGTTGTCCGAGGTCTCCTCAAGACTCGCCGAGGCGGGACCACGAGTTGAGGTCGTCGTGGTTTTCCCTCTGCGGCATACGCGCCACCTGGTAGGCCGGCTTCCGCCACGCGATCGGCGACTGCGCTGTCACGACGGCGAGATCGCCCCGCCAGTCCAGGTTCCTGGGTGCCCGGATGCCGAACGCCCACGCCGCGTGGTGGGCGGAGTGCTCTCTGCCGTCGTCCAAGGGCTCTCGCAGGCTCATGCCGCAGGGGCACTCGTTCTCGCTCGGCGGCTTCACGATGTGGAACTGCACCGGTGTCGCGCCATGGCCGAGGTCCCGGCCTCTGCCGCCCACCCAGGGCCGGGGGAGGACGTCCTCCGGTTCGACGTGCCCGGTCCAGCGGTCCACCCACCCGGGATAGTGCTCGGGGTCTCTCTCCCGCTTCTGCTTCTCGGCGGGCGACAGCGTCGGGCGAACCCACACGCTCCCGGCGGTCGCCCGGCCGTTGAGGCGTACCCCCGCTTCTTGGCCTGCGCGCGCAGGAACCGCAGGAACGCGCCAGGCGGCGCGTTGAAGTCGACGCCGCGGATGAGCTCTCGCTCGCCGGGAGCAAGCCAGCCATCGATGGGGAGCGCCAGTCGGTCGGCGAGCGCGTGGAGCCTGCTGTAGTCACGGTCGAGCTCGGCAACGCGCAGCGCTTCGACCGCAGCCTCGACATGTGGGAACGGAACGTACCGGTGACCACCACCCGTCCGGTAGGGACGCTTATCGCCCAGACGCTCAACGGCCAGGAACAGTGGTTTGAACTCACCAACGTGCGGTTGCACGACGGCACCTTCGCCGCGGAGCCCATCGACCGCTGCCGGTCCCCGCGCCGGTGACGACGCGTGCGGGCAGCTCCGGACCGGGGACTGCGTACTGTTTCGCACCCGTGTCCAGTCCTTCCAGCACAAGCTGGCTTGCTCACCTACACATGCTGGTACCGGGCGTGATGCGGGGGTGGAGATACGTCAGCAGGCGGCGATGACCCGGGCGACGAGAGGAGTGTCGAGGCGGGCGGAGACCCGCTTGGGGTAGCCGTCATCACCGCGGTCACGGGAGCCGGTCCACCGGCCCTGGTCCCACCCCCGAGTGAAGCCGCATCGACGGCATCACCATCAATGGCCACCCTGGCCGCGCCCAAGGGCGGGCTTGCGAATCGGATTCCGCGCCAGACGCTCGTTGTCCTCGACCCCGCCGAGCCCCTGAAAGCGCTGCGTGACGCCTCGCGCCCGGCGCCGCCGCGGAGCACCTCGCACACGCCCTCCTGGCCGCGCCCACAGCGCTGGGCAATCCGGCTGCCCTCTGGGTGGAGCTGACAGCCGACGGCGGGGCGGACGCGGTTGGCCGCCGGCCGGATGGCAAAGGCGGCAATACCCTCGGGGCCTGCGGGCCCGGGCGTGATGGCTTCACGCCGAAGGCAGAGCGATCCGCGCCCATACGGCCTTCCCGTAGCTGTCGGTCTCGCAGTAGCCCCACTGGCTGGTGAGGGCATCGACGATGCGCAGGCCCCACCCATCTTCCGCGAGAGGGCCTGGAGCTTGGGGCAGCGGCGGGGAAGGGTCTGGATCGGCAACCGCGCAGACCAGAGCCCCACCAGTGCGCAACATGCCGAGCCACGCTTTTCCTGGGGATTGTTCGCATCCTTCGAGGGCATGCCGCAGTGCGTTGGTGACCAGCTCGCTGACTACCGTCGTCATGTCGTCGGCGAGGGCAGTCAGTCCCCAGGCGCTGAGAACCTCGCGTGTGAAACGGCGGACGCCCTCCAGGCTGCGGCGATCACCTGTGAAGGCGCGGGCGGCGAACCCGGCTGAGCTGATGCCGAGGGCCAAACCCCAGTCCGGTGCCACCGGCCGGGCGGAAGTCGTCATTTCGAGTGGATGCGTATCGGCCGACGAGAGGGCGATCTGAACCCCGATGGCCTCCCTGATCGCCACTGCTGCCTGTATGCGCACTCAATCCCCCGAAAGACGTCCAGTTGCGGGTCGAAACCCTTGCCTGCCCTGGCTAGTATCCTCGCCGCTCCAACCCGGATGCAATTGCATCGAGAATTTGCCCTGACCGGGAGATGAATGGGAACGCGTGTACCTATCGTGATTCGCTTCAAGCGATCAGCCCGATGGCATCGAACGGAAAATCGAAAGTAGACGTACATTGGAACACGTAAACGGCCTCCCGGCAGACGCCCTGCAGAGTGTGGTCTGGGTGAAGAGCCGGCACAGTGCTGCAGACGGGAACTGCGTTGAGCTGGCTGCTCTGGCCGGGGGAGAGGTGGCTGTACGTAACTCGCGTGACCCGCAGGGCCCTGCGCTGGTGTACACACGGGAGGAGATCGCGGCATTCATTGCAGGGGCCAGGGACGGTGAGTTTGACCGAATCGGCACCCAGGGCTGAGCCGGAATGGTCTATTCCGGCCCTTGGTGGTGGTCATCCTGAGAAACTGATGTTCGTCATCGCGTTCTTCTCCAGGAGTCCCGCATGCCCGTCTCTGCCAGACCGGTCGATAAAGAGTCGCTGGAGCACTACCTCGCCGCTTCGTCGCACAGCCCCACGGCAATGCGGCTAGTGCTGGGAAATCTGCTGCGCAAGATGCGTAAGCAAGCCGGTATCGAGGCGGAAGCGGCGGGCCGTCACATCGGTGGCTCAGAGGCCAAGATCAGCCGTCTGGAACGCGGCAACGTGGCCTGCAAGGAACCAGACGTGATGGACTTGCTCGCTCTGTACGGTGTATGCGACGAGCAAGTCCTCGCATGCTTCGCGCAAATGGTCGATCTGTCCCGGCGGTCCGGCTGGTGGCAGCGATACGACGGCGTTCTCCCGGACTGGTTCGGCAAGCTGATCGGCCTCCAGGAGGCCGCCTCCGTCATCCGCACCTATGAGGTGCAGCTGGTGCCCGGGCTGCTGCAGACCGCCGACTACGCCCGGGCTGTGACTCGCCTCGGCTATCCGGTCGCTGCCCAGGAAGAGATAGACGCCCGGGTCGAGCTGCGGATGGACCGGCGCGCTCTGCTCACGCGCAGCGAACCTCCCCACCTGTGGGCCATCCTCGACGAAGCCGCCTTGAGCCGACCCGTCGGCGGTGAGCAGGTCATGCGCGCCCAAATAGGCCACCTCGTGGACATGGCGCGCCTGCCGAATGTCCGGGTGCAAATCGCACCCCTTAGCGAGCCCCGCTGTGCCGTTGCCGGGTTCCCGATCACGCACCTGCGTTTCGATCTCCCTGACCTTCCCGACATCATCTACCTCGAACAGCTGGGCAACGCCGACTACCTGGACAAGCCCGAACAGGTCGAACACTACCGCTCCGTGCTCGACACGCTCAGCATGGCTTCCCTATCGCCAAAAGAAAGCTTTCACCTCCTGGAAAACGCGCGCCGCTACTGACGGCAGAGCGCCGAACTGGACTCGGCCGGCGGCGGCAACGTCCCACCCTTCCTCCAGCGCAGGCCAGTCGTGCACACCCGGGCCGTGCCGCAAGCGGTGTCACTGACAGGCACTCCGCAGCAGCGGAGGCGCCAGCGCCGGTGACGTAGCTGGCGCCGAGGTCAGCTCGCCGGGCATGTTCCGCTGTGCCATCCGTAAATGGCTGGTGACCGCCCACTCGTCCACGCCCATCAGCTCTGCCGCCTGCGTTTCACTCAGCCGCAGGCGGCAGAGCAGAATCACCGAATCAGCCTGGGCGGCCGGCAGCACCCGGTGCACCGCATCCACCGGCATCGTCGCGATTTCCTGCCGAGCGTGTACCGCAGAAGAAATCAACGTATTCAGCAGCCCCCACACGACAGCCGCCGGACGAGAACTGCTGATGACCGCTGGCCAGATCGTGGCCAGGTCCCCCAGCGCCGTCTCAACCACCTTCCGGCTCACCCGCCCATCCTGTACCCGCTCTCGTGCGTAGCTGAGGTACCGATCTTGGTGCAGCAGGCAAAAAGCGGTGTACGCCCGCGGCACCGCTACAGCGACCGCTCGTGGAAGCGCAGTGTCGGGCGGTTGCGGGCGCGACGCCGTCGCAGGGACCTGTTCGCGGCAGCGTGAAGGCAGAATCATGACGTCACTCCTGGTGCTGGACAACCGGCTGAACTCAGTACGCGGGGTCGGGCGACCGGCACATCTCAGCCGCCGTCAGGCCGGGGGACCGCAGACTCGTGAGGAACCGGATCGAGGCACACCAAGAAGGCGTAGTGAACGGCCTCCCACAGAGGCCGGATGTCGGCAGGCCAGGCGTCCAGGGCGGAGACCAGCGCCGAGGTCGCCTCCCAGGTCGGAACCATCTGCCCTTCGAGAATGTCCCGGATGTCCTGCGTGGTGAGCACACCGTGTGACGCGTGGCGGACCCGCCCGTATTCCGGGCGTCCGGCAGCCAGATACAGCCCTTGCAGCGCGGCCAACAGCCGTTCTGCCGCGTCGGGAACCGCATGCCGGGTGAGCGGCACCAGGCCGTGCGCGTTCTCGAACAGCACCCGCAGGTCAGCGGGATCGCCGCCGCACAACCTGACCAGCGTGCACAACACCGACCACGTCGGCGTCCGTTCACCCGACAACAGCCGCGACACGTGGGACGGCGACAGCGAAGTGTGCTGGGCCACGCATTTGATCGTCAGCCCACTGGCCTGGTGCAGATACAACAGCGCTGATGCGAGCTTCGCCGATGCGCGCTCCGATGCCTGTGACAGAGCCTTGCCCTGTTCAGGACTCAGACCTTCCGCGTGAGGCGCCGCAGCGCGCGGGCGGCGCTCGGCCCGGTCCGCTGCCCGGCGCTCAAGCTGCCGCCGGACCTTGCTCTCAGCCCACGTGGTCCGCGCCGTCGTTGTGCTGACGTTCGCGGCATCTGCCACGCTGCCCCAGCCCGCTCCCTTGCTCCGGGCATCCTGAACTGCCGCTGCCACGTAGTACTCGACCTCACGTGCCACCTCCTCGGCGGTGCGCAGCAAGACCTCCAGCGGCTGCCCGTCGTACTCCACCTCGAGCAAGGACGCGGCCAGGACCTGGAGCTCCTCCGCAATATGCCGGCCCAGAGGGTGATCGGCGCGCGCCCGCTGCGTCGACCGGCCATCCCGCTTCCGCTGCGCCTTCTGCCGGCACGCGATGCTGCAGTAGGCCTTCTTCCGCCCGGGTCCCTCTTTCTGGACAAAAGATTCCTGGCAGTGGCGGCAATCTTCGTAGCGGGGACTGTTGCCCCCCATCGTTCCTCCATGAGTGCATGTCGCGTTTCTCCCCGGGTGCGTCCGGTTCTGGCGCACCGGGGAAGAGGAATGCGGTACCACCGCAACTGGTGTGATCCGCTCGGCTCGCCCAGGGGCGGTGACGGAACCGTCACCACCCCCGGGCAGCACGAGGCGGTCAGTTCAGGCGGATCCGCAGGTAACGGCAGTACGACTTGCGTGTGGCAAGCAGCAGCGCCACCACACTGCTTGTGGCGGGAGCCGTCCAGGAGCTACTGATGAGGATGACGAGGAGCACTGGCATCGCCAGGAACGCGCTGGCTTGTGCCGTGACAGTCCGCGCACTCATGATGCGCGTTTCACTCGGTCCGGGGCGCGGAATGTTAACGTCGTCGCAAGTTGCCGACTGCGGCGCAGCGGCGACAGAAAACCGGTCAGGCATGGGTACTTGTTTGCCTTTCTTGGCTAGGGCATATGGGGAGCCCCGGTGTTGGTTGTCAGCCCGCCCGGGGTTCCTCGTGTCAAGGGACCGTAATCCCTCAATGCCATCTTCCGCCATATAAGCGGTTGATCGCGCAGCATTCCGATATGCAGCGATGACTAATCCCCGGAATGAGGGATCTTGACGAACAGCTGCCCGATTTCGGGCGCGGCCGTCGCCACCCCCGGAAAGAGCTAAATCGGAGGCAGATCCGAAAGATCGCTTGACAAGCCAGCAGGTCAGAGGTCGGCGCGGGGGCGCGGAAAGCGGGTCAGGAAAGCAGCTGGGGCGCTCTTTGCACCTATCAGCCGCAGAGCGCGCCCGGACGGCCTTCGTGCACTACGGATTCGCCATCTCGGAAGAGCAGCCCCGACGTGTGCAAGCCAATGGGCCGCCGGCTGAGGACGACGGTTGACCTTCTGTGACATCACTCCGGCGCTCGCCGGTGTCTCGTGAGCCGCGGCCTGCATAAGGCGGAAGTGCAGAGGAGCAGCTGCCAGCTCTGAACTGTTTGTATGAAGGGTTGTCCGGGTTGTCGATCCCCGGCCGGTCGCACGTGCTGGCACCTGCCAGTACGGCTGTGCCCTCACACAGCCGTTGCAAGGACGAGAGCGGTCAGCCGCTGGACACCGGCACGGCCAAGTGCCATGGGCCCCGACTCCGGGGGCAATTGTCAAGAGTTGTGGATCGCCCGATCCATGATCGGGCCACGGTGGCCTCGGCCCATTCCACGACCGAGTCGCCACACCCGCCGAACGATCAGGCCTCACAAGGGTCATGCCCGATCGGGGCGCCTCAGCAAGATCCTGTTACGAACCTGCAGAGCACGGCGTTAGTATCCGGTGATGCGATCGGGAACCCAGATGCTGGCGGAAAGCGGCTCAGTGCTGGCGGGTGAGCTCCTGCAGGTCGACGCGAACGTGGGCTTCGCGCGCGCGGTGGTCGAGGGCTTGGTCGGCGGGCAGGTCTGGACGTCGGAATCCGAGGGGAGCGCGGCACTTTACGTCGTGCATCCGTACGGCATGTCGCTGATCTGGGGCGACGGGGTTGATCGCGCGTTCGACGAGATCAACGCCCATTTGCGAGAGGGCCGGTATCGCACCCGCGACGAGTGGCTTCAGATCGACCCGCGGTGGGTGTCGCTGCCCTGGGAGGAGAAGCTCACCGCTTCCGGCGGAAGATCCGCTGTCAGCATCCACCGGCGAGTCAACTTCGAATTCGATCCCAACCTGTTCCGGGCGGGTCGAGACCGCATCGCGGTTCCGGACGGCTGGTCAGTCGTGCCGGCCGACGCGTCGGACTTCGCGCGGCCGGGGTCGGTCGTACCGGCGGAGTTCTGGGACGACGCTGAGGACTTCCTCGAGCGCGGCGGCGGCTGGCGGGTCGAGAACGACGGTTTGCGGGGCGCCCTTGCCTTTGCAGCGTTTCGCTTCGACGACGAGCTGGAACTCGGGATCGAGACCCACCCCGATGCGCGGGGACAAGGTCTCGCCACCGCCGCCGCGGCTCGCATGATCGAGGACCTCCTGGCGCAGGGCGTCATGCCCGTCTGGTCCTGCCGGGAGGGCAACCACGCCTCGGTCGCCCTCGCAACCAAGCTCGGCTTTCGCCCGGTCAGGACCCTGCCGTACTACGGTCTCACGCCGCCCATGTAGGCGCGCTCACCACATAAGACAACGTGGACGTTCATGCGGCCTGCTCCTCGCGTTCGACCAGGACGCCGTTCTTGAATCGTGCGCCGGCGCGGACCAGGGACACCAGGTGGGCTCCGGTGATCGCGCGCCAGCGGGACTGGGCGGATTCGACGAGCCTGAACACCATCGCGAGCGCGGCTGCCGGGCTGCCGGCGCCTCGGGTGACCTTCGTGCGTAGCTTGACGGTTGAGAATGTCGACTCGATGGGATTCGTGGTCCGCAGGTGGACCCAGTGCTCGGCCGGGAAGTCGTAGAACGCCAGCAGTTCGTCCCGGTCCTCGGTGATCTTCGCGACGGCCTTGGGCCACTTCGTGCCGTAGGTGCGGGCGAACGCCTTGATCGCCTTCTCGGCGTGAGCGCTGTCCTCCGCGTTGTACATCTCCTGCATCGCCTTCGTCGCGCCCGGCTGTGCGGACTTCGGAAGACAGTTCGCGACATTCCGGGCTTTGTGGACCCAGTAGCGCTGGTGCCGTGCGGCCGGGAACACCTCAACCAGCGCTTTCCACAGGCCCATCGCGCCGTCGCCGACCACCAGCTCGGGGTCGCGCATGCCGCGGTGGCGGCAGTCGCGCAGCAGGTCGGCCCAGGACTCGGTGGACTCCCGCAGGCCCTCGGCCAGAGCTATCAGTTCCTTGGTGCCGTCCAGGCGGACGCCGAGCAGGACCAGGACGCACGAGTGCGCTTGCCCGAGCCGCACCTTGGGGTGGGCCCCGTCGGCCCAGATGTAGACGAAGTCGCGGTCGGACAGGTCGCGGTCCTGGAAGGCGGCGTGGTCGTCGCACCGCTGCTTCGTCAGCCGGGTCACCGTCGCGGGCGAGAGCCCGGCGGTGCCGCCGAGGAACTGCTCCAGCGCCGGGACGAAGTCCCCGGACGACAGTCCGTGCAGGTAGAGCAGCGGCAGCACCTCCGAGATCTTCGGTGACTTGCGGCACCACGGCGCGAGGATCTTGGGGGAGAACCGCTTGCGCTCGCCGGTGGCCTCGTCAACGCGGCGGTCGTTGACGCGCGGCGCGGTGACCTCGACCGGCCCGGCCGCAGTGACGACGGTGCGGGGCCGATGGTGGCCGTTGCGGACGACCAGGCGCCGCCCGTGCTCGTCGGTCTCGGCGGCCAACTCGGCTATGTACTGGTTGACTTCCACCTCCAGAGCGGCGGCGAGCATGCGGCGGGCGCCTTCACGGACGATCTCGTCGATCAGGGAGCCAGACTGGGTGGAGCCGTCGTCGGTGACTACGCTGAGCACGGGCGTACCTTCCCGACCCGCGCTGTAACGCGGGCCTACTCGGAGACCTTCAAGGGATCATTCGGGAAGGTACGCCCTCCGCGTTCCTTCCGGCACCGATCCACAGGTTCCGAGCATTGCTCGACTCCGCGACCCGCGCCATCAAACGGATCTCGGCTCGGCCTTGAGGCGCCGTTCCTGGACCGGGTGCTCCCTTCGTGTCGGCCTGGCCTCCCTCGCGCGTACCAAGGACAGGGGCGGCACCGTGATCGCCGACCAGGGCGGCTGGGACTGCCTCTCCTGCTCCGCAGATCGAGAATGGCCACTCCGCCACCTGCGTTTCGGCCGCACCGGGCCGAGCAGACCACCAGGAGATCATGCCCAGCCACCTGAAGCGGCCTATGCCTGGTGCGGGGAACGGGGATGTCCAGGGACCCAGCCGCGTTCGAGTCAGCCCGCTGCGTGATGTGTCTGCTGACGACGGCCTCGCCGGATGAGCGAGCGTGGACGGGAGGAACTGCCTGTGGAGGCAACGCTCGGGCCGGCGCTGGCCGCGACCCAAGGTGGCCGGAGCTCGCGCGGTCGACGTCTGGCCGCATCGCCGCGGGCACGCGCCCGCTGCCCTTGGCCACAGGCGGCGCGACGGCTCCGGTGACCTGCGTGGCCGGCCCTGGTGACTTCTGCGGCGATGGTTCGTTAGGGCGAGGTAGTGCGGCGTGGGCCTGGAAGGCGGACGACGGGGAGGTCGTCGCGGTCCTCGTCGTCGGCGAGTGCGTCGGCCGGCAGGCGGCGGTAGCGGTGCAGGAGGGCGGCCAGCCGTTCGGGCTCGACGACGGTTGTGGCTACCAGCGCGGCCAGCAGTTCCGCGCGGGAGGTGCGTTCACCGGCTGCCGCACAGGCACGGACCAGGATGTTCAGCCTGCGGTCGACGTCCCCGGGCCAGGTCACCGAGGTCGTGCGGCGCTTTTGGTGGCACAGCAATTCCATGGCGCCCCCTCGGTGACAGTTACCCATAACGAATATATATTGCGCGTATGGTGAGGCTGCTGCAAGACCGTCAGGCATCCACCGTCCTCGAGTCCGTGCCGAGCGCGGTGCAGGTGGCGGGCCGGGTGCTGCAGCCGACGCCGGTGTTCGACACCTATTGGCGTTTCGCCTCGGCCCGGCAGGCCGTATACGAGGCCCGTCTGGCGGGCCGGAGCCGGCCGTGGACCGATGATCCGATCCTGGCCGGGCACCGGTTCACCAACTGTTACCGCGCTGCTGACCGGGTCAGCCAGGCCGTGATCGGAGAGGTGATCTACCAGGGTCACCAGGGCTGGGAGGATGTCTTCTTCCGCACCCTGCTGTTCAAGATCTTCAACAAGGAATCCACCTGGCGGCTGCTGACCCGCGAAATGGGGGAGGTGCGCTGGGAGACTTACGACTACCGCAGCTACGACCGGGTGCTGTCAGCCGCGTTCGCGCGGGGGGAACGCCTGTACTCGGCGGCCTACATCGTGCCCCCGCCCCAGTTGGGGGAGGACCGCAAGCACCGCAACCATCTGCGGCTGCTGGAGATGATGATGACCTCCGGGGCAGCGGAGCGCGTTGGGCAAGCGGCGACGATGCGCCAGGCCTACGAGGTGCTCCTCGGCTATCCGGCCATCGGCCCGTTTCTGGCGTACCAGTTCACCATCGATCTCAACTACGCGCCGCAGCTCGCGTTTTCTGAGATGGACTTCGTCGTGCCCGGGCCCGGTGCGCGCGATGGAATCCGGAAGTGCTTCGGCTCTGCCGCTGACGGTATCGAGGCGGACCTCATCCGCTACATGGCCGACTCCCAGCGTGACCACTTCGACCGTCTGCAGCTGTCCTTCGCCGGGCTGAAGGGGCGGCCGTTGCAGCTGATCGATTGCCAGAACCTGTTCTGCGAGGTCGACAAGTACGCGCGAGTTGCCCACCCGGAGATCGCCGGTATCAGCGGCCGCACGCGGATCAAGCAGGCATACCGCCTGGATGCCGCACCGCTGCGGGCCTGGTTCCCGCCGAAGTGGGGCCTGAACGCATAGTCCCTCGCGGTGCCATCGCACTGCGGGCGGCCGCTGGCCGTCTGGCTCGTTCCCGGCGGTGCGGTTGGTCAGGCCCCCAGGTCGAACAGTGGTGTGGTCAGTGTGTGCTGGAGGGTGCTGAGCTCGGACTTGGTGCAGTCCAGGCGTGCGCATCCGGCCATGACGGTCAGGGTGCCCGGCGTGAGCTGGGTGTGCCGGGCGACCCAGGCGCACAGGTGCCCCAGGGCGAGGTAGTTGCCGTAGGCGCGGTCGAACATGTAGTGGCTGCGGTAGTAGGCGGCCAGGTGCACGGTGTCGGTGGCACTGTCGAACTGGAAGGAGCAGTGGCTCAGGCAGGGGAAGTCCAGCGTCTGGGTGTCCAGGGCCGCGGCCCTGATCGGGGCCTCGGTGCCGGCGCTGGTCGGCACCATTTCTTCCTCCTGCGGGGCGTCGTCGTCTGTGACATGGGCGGTGCCGGCCTCGTAGACGGCGCTCCACTTCGCCGAGGAGCGGAGCTTGTCCAGCCGCCGGATGACTCGGGCGAGCTGGTCGACCGGTTCCGGCTTGTCGTGGGTGCCCGGGTAGGCGACGAGCCGTCCGAAGTAGGTTCCGCGCGCGTTGCGCCGTACCTCACACAGCCGGGGATACAGCGCCCGGTAGCGGCTGGTCAGTTCCTGGTGAGTGGCACATGTCGCGGCGAGCTCGACGGGAAAGAGGGTGTTGACGACTGTGTCGACGGGGTAGAGCAGCGGTTTGGTGCGCGCGGCGCGCAGCCGGTCGAGTTCGACGCGCAGGTGCGGATCCTCCTGCAGCGGATCGGTGATGCGGACGACCGTGTGGAAGGCCCGGTTTCCCGGCAGTCCGGCGAGGCGGGTGCAGGCCTCCAGCCACGCACGGGAGATGTCAGGGGCGTCGACGGTGAACGTGTGCATCGGCTCGCTCCTTGATCGGCGGGTGGGCAGGGCGCCGTGCGGTGGTGTGGGCCGTCAAGTCCAGAACTCGTCGGAGCCTTTGCGGCGGGGGGTGCGCCGGAGGCGCACGCGGAAGGTCTCCGTGCTGTCGGCCGTGGCGGTGACCGTCGTATCGGTGGCCAGGTCCTCGCTCACCCATACGGTGCGGTCCTGCTCCGGCGGGGCGGGCAGAACCGCGAGCGGCATCTGGCCGGCCGTGTCCGGCGGTGCGGGGGACAGGCCCGCGGGCAGGCCCTCGTAGCGGGTGCCGGGAATGTCCAGCAGCAGGCAGTCGCCGGCTGCCACGTGCAGTGTGGCATCGTGCGCGGCGGCCGTCAGCACGTGGACATGTGCCCGGGGCCCGAGCGGGAGGCCGTGGGCGAGTTCCGTTTTGATACTGCCGGGGGAGTGCTTGAGCCAGACCGCCTCGGTGGACCGGTCGATCATCTTCAGCCGCACCAGGTGGCGTACCGTCGTGGCGTACGGGGTGCCCAGCCAGCGGGCCATCCGGTAGACGTCCAGCGGGGATTCGGGGCGTGTGAGGCCGCAGCGGGCCAGGGCGGTGCGGGCGGCGGGACGGGGCATCAGGAACCAGGACGCGAAGGCTTCAGCCTCCTTCTCATGCTGGGGCCACCCCTCGCCCCAGCGGCCGCTGGACTGCTCCTGGTGATCGACGCTGGTGCCGTGGCCGAGGCGGTGGTGACCCAGTTCGTGCGCGGCGGTGTGCCGCATGCTCACCTCCTCCAGGCCGGTGTTGACCAGGGCCGCCGGCCCGCCGTCGGCGGCCGCCACATAGAGCCCGAGCAGACCGCCCAGCTCCTGCCCCATCACTTCCACACCGGCCTGCCGCAGCGTGCCGAAGACATCGATGTAGCCGCTGACCGGGCAGCCGAATGCCTCGTGCGCCTGGGCGGCAGCGATCATCGCGGCCCCGTGGGCGCTGTTCCAGCTCACGCCCCCCGCCCCGGGCTCTGGGCGGGGCGCGGGCCGTCCGCCTCCTCGTCCTCCGCCTGGCGGCGGGCCCGCAGATACTGGATGAACTTCGCCACCTCGATGCGGTCACCCTCGCTCAACGGTCGGCCGGTGCGCGGAAGCCCGGCCAGCGCGTGCTCGCCGGCGTCGGCCGCCTCCTCCTCGTCGAGGAAGTAGGACGCGGGGAGCCGGTACAGCCGGGCGAGCTTCTGCAGCTCCATCACCTCTACCTTGCGCACGCCGCGCTCGATGTCGCTGACCGCCGAGCGGACGATGCCGGTGCGCTCGGCGACCTGCTGCTGAGACAGCCCCAGATACTCGCGGGTCGCCTTCAGCCGCTGGCCCAGGCGGACCCGCTGCTCGGCGTCGGTGCCGGGCCGCGCACTGCCGTTCATCGCTGTTGCTCCTTCGCCTGCATGGTGTCGTACACGGTCTCGGCGAACGCCCACACCGAACGCAGAGAGCGTCCCGCCTTGGCGTCGGCCGGAATGGATACCTCGAAGTGCTGCTCGACGCGCACCAGGATTTCCATGATCAACACGGAATCGATCTGCAAGTCCTGTCCTCGCGCGGCCAGTTCCTCGTAGACGTCCCGGCTTGGCCTGTTCTGATGCTCGGCCAGGAAATCGATCACGATGTCCACGATGTCCTGGACGCTCTGCGACGGCATGTTCCGCTTTTGGTCCTCTCGCTCAACTCCTGCACGGGCTGCCCGGTATGACCTACTGTAGAGCGATGTCGGGAAATCCGACAGACTTGTTGGAAGATCCTTCATGGGAGTGTGCGTGCACCTCGCCCGCTATCAGCAAGCAGCCCTCAAGACCCTCCAGCCTGCCGCCGACGGCACCGACCCGGCCCTGATCCCCCTCCTCGGCCTGGTCGGCGAGACCGCCTCCGTAGCCGCCGCCTACAAAAAACGCCTCCGTGACGGCGACGGCGCCGGACCTTCCAAACAGCAGCTGCGCGAAGAGCTCGGCGACGTCCTGTGGTACACCGCCACCCTCGCCCACCTCCTCGGCCTGGACCTCGAAGACATCGCCGCCGCCAGCCTGGAAAAAACCAAAGACCGCTCACGCGCCACCCCCGACGACGAACGCCCTCACTTCGACACCGATTACCCGCCCCACGAGCAGCTGCCCCGCCGCACCACCGTCACCTTCACCCCCACCCCGAGGGCGGATGGCCGCACCGTCATCGTCCTCACCCGCGAAGACGGCACCCCAGCCGGCGACCCACTCACCAGCGCCAGCCACATCGAAGACGGCTACCGCTTCCACGACGCCTTCCACCTCGCCCACGCCGCCGTGCTGGGCTGGTCACCCGTCAGCCGCTTCCTACTGGGCCGCAAACGCCGCAGCCGCCCCGGCATCGACGAAGCCGAAGACGGCGGCCGGGCCATCGCCATCGAAGAAGGCATCAGCGCCCTGGTCTTCGCCTACGCCAGCCGCCACCACTACTTCGAAGACGTCAGCCGCGTCGACCAGGAACTGCTCACCACCATCGACCACATGACCGCCCACCTGGAGGTCAGCGTGCTGCGCGCCGCCGACTGGGAGAAAGCCATCATGACGGGCTACGCGGCCTGGCGGCAGCTGCGCAAGCACGGCGGCGGCCGCCTCGAACTCGACCTGGACACACAGAGGCTGGTCTTCCTCGAGCCCTGATCCGCTACCGCCTGGAGACTGACGGCAGATGAGACACGGCATACCCAGGACATGCGGGTGTCAGCGGGCACAGCTCGCCAGGTACACCCGGCCGACCGCGGCCAGCTGGGCGGACCGGGCCGCGCAGAGAACTCCGTCTTCCTGCCGCCACATCCCTCCAAGCGGTCGCCGGAGGCGAGTGCCGCGCCGTGACGCTGAACACATTCCCCCCGAGGAGCGGGCGGATGCCGGCTCCGGGATGCCGTCGGTGGCAGGGCACGGGGGATGACCTGCACGTTCTGCCGGCGCACAGCGGTTGCCCACGGCGTGGACGGAACACCGGTCTGCAGTGTGATCCGACCCTGGACACGGGGCGCACGCTCCACCGAACGCAGGCGTCTGCGTGGGGTGTCGGAGGTGCGACATACCCTGATGAACGTCGCAGGAGGGCCGTTCGCGTCACGGAGGGGGAGACCGTGGCCGGCGATCTCTGCCCGGCGGGCACCCGAGCGGCAAAGGAACGTCTCTCCTTGTCGTAGGACCCAGCGGTTTCGAGGAAAGAGGGAGGAAACCCCTATGGCTCAGCTCGAAGGACGTGCCCGAGGCCATCGCCGCAGCCGCTGGAACACGGCCGGCGCTGTACCAGTCCCCACACTGGCCGACAGCCTGACCAGATACCCGGAACAGGCCCCCACCGCCCGCATCCCTGGATGGCGTGACGTCCATCTCGGGCGGCGTCGAGAGCCGTCACCAACGGCAACAGGCGATCCGACCGGAGCCCGAAGACACCGAGGTCTTCCGAAGGCCGGCAGATGAGCACGGCAACCGCTCGCGCCATACGCCCGCCGGCCCCGGCCGCGGCGGACCTTGCCGCCGCACACGGCAACAGAGTCACCGCGTTCGCCACGGCCAGGGAACGCCGCGGAACCGACCAGCCGTGCGCGTGGGAACTGGTGTCCTTGGCCGGACTCGCCCCCGAGCCCCGTGCCGCGGTCGCCTGGATCGTCGCAGAGGCGATCATGCGGGACCGCTACGGAAGGCGGACCCAGGACTTCGCCCTGTGGCGCAGCTTCGCCCTCGGCCAGATCACCACACTCGATGACCGCCAGCGCAGGCTTCTGACCACCTTCGCCACCCCTGTCTTCAAACCCCAGGCGGCCGGCGCCAAGAAACACCACGGCGTGGCAGGCCACGTCGGCGAATGGCTTTGGTACCTCCTGCACGAGGAAAGCCCGCACCCCCAGGGATGGCTGAACGCGCACCTGAGCGTGCCCAAAGTCAACGTCAACGACGGCGGAGCCGACGGGCTGATCATCCACCGCACCACGGCAGGACAGACGCCCGAACTCGTCTTCCGGCTCTGGGAGATGAAGAAGTTCACCGGCCAGGACAACTCCTTGTCCGCCACCGTCACCGGTGCCTTCCAGCAGATGAAGTCCAGCGGCGACCTGTACGTCATGTCGATCTCAGGATGGGGCGACAGAGCACTGACCAACGACCCCGAACTGGGCGACTTCGTCGCCTCCATGCTCGACCTGTGGATCGACGGCGACCAGGCCAGCGGAGCCGGCGTGAGCGTGGCCACCAATACCGCCGCCGTCCCCGACCCGCCCCGGCGCGCCTTCAGCACCGCCCACCAGCATCTGGACCACCTCAAGCATTCCGGGCAGCTCGAAGGACTCGTCATCGCCATCGACGACTTCGAAGACTTTGCCCGCCACGTACAGGAGCTGGTGTGGAGCGCACTGTAGACCCCCAGATCCTGGCCCAGGCCATGGGCATCCACGACAACAGCATCCTGCCCACCCCCGAGGCGCTGGCCACACTCATCGCCGAGGCCGAAGTCGCCGGCATCCGCGGCCACGTCGACATAGGCGACCAGATGCTGGCCACCGCCTGGTTCCTGCACGGGATCGCCGCAGCACGCGTCGGACCGCAATACGGCCCCGTCCGCCGCCGCCACGCTTTCGCCGTCAGCGCGCACCTTCTCGAGCTCGGCCTCAGTGATCCCCGCCACCAGACCAACGACCCCCCTGACGCCCAAGACGGCACCGCCGGCCCGGCAGAGCCGCGCCCGGTCGTACGGGCCCGCCGCCTTGCCATGGCCTTCGGCGCGCAGATCGGCTACCGCCGCTGCGAACAGGACCCCAATGCGACAGCCGTCTTCCGGCAGGTCGATGACCTGCTGGTCACCGAGACGGACCTGGCCGATCACCTGGACACGCTCGCCGTCGAAGCAGGCGTCGCCTTCCTGGGCATGCAGCGCCGCCGCGCCTCCCGGGTGCTGCGCCAATGGCGCACGCAGTTGCAAGGCATCGCGGCCCTGACCAGCGCGGAGAGCCTGCACGGGACCCTGTTCGGGCCGGCTGAGGCGGTCGTCGACGCCTGCTCTGGCCTCCTGGTGTATCTCACCCGCGCCGACACGGCCGCCCTGGAACGGGCACGGGGCCGTCTGCGGAGTGTCATCACCGGGGAGGCCGGCCGCTCGGACCGCTCCGCCCGCTGGGTAGCGGCCCATCTACTCGAACTCGTCGAGGATCTTCAGGCGGGAAGTCTGCAAAGTCTCCTGCCGGACGGCAGCCCGCTCGCGCTGGCCCGCGCTTTTGCCCTCTCCGACCCGCCGGTGATGACACTGTGGCCGCCCCAGCGGGACCTGCTCACCACGCTCAACCCGCTCGACCCCACCACCCGGAGACTGCTGATCAGTGTCCCCACCAGCGCGGGCAAGACCCTCATGGCCCAGCTGATCATCTGCGGCCACCTGGCCGCCCACCCCGGCGAACGCGTGCTGTACCTGTCCCCGCTGCGCAGCCTGGGCCGTGAGATGCGGCAGTCTCTGCGTGCCCGTCTCAGGCTGCTGGGACGCACTCTGGCCGCCGAAGAACCCGACTTTCCCGCCCCTGGCGTCTTCCTCGGGCCCACGGCCGGAGACGTGGACATCATGACGCCCGAACGCCTGACGCACGCACTGCGGCAGGACCCCACGGAGGCACTCGAAGACGTCGGGCTGATCGTGGTGGACGAAGCTCACCACATCCAGCAAGGCCGGCGCGGCTTCCTCCTCGAAGGCCTCCTCGCCTTCTGCCAGTCCCACCCCGCTCCGCCCCGCCTGGTCCTGCTGTCCGCCGCGGTCGGCAACCACGGACACCTCGCCGCCTGGCTGGACGACACTCAGCCACCCGAGAAAGTGGCGTTCACCCGGCAGTGGCGAGGCCCGCGCCGCCTCCACGGCGTCCTGACCCCGCACGCCTTCGAAGACCGGGCCACCCGCATCGTGCTGCCTCCGCGC
The DNA here is from genome assembly GCF_016741935.1 of Streptomyces endocoffeicus. Taxonomy (GTDB): domain Bacteria; phylum Actinomycetota; class Actinomycetes; order Streptomycetales; family Streptomycetaceae; genus Streptomyces; species Streptomyces endocoffeicus. Next base: position 22,593 of record NZ_JAERRG010000052.1, read on the forward strand.
GCCAACCGGACCCGCAACACCGAACGCCGTGTCCCCATGGGCCTGCGCATCAGCGTGCGCCCCACCGCAGACGGCACGCTCCACCACATGACGACGGATGCCGGCGAGCCGCTGGGGGAGCGCATCTACCGGGAGAAGACACCCGGCGACATCAGCAGCAAACTGCCTGTATCCGTGACCAACCGGGCCCTGTTCGCCTACGGTGCGGCCCACTTGGCCGACGCCGGCAGCGTCCTGGTGGTCTGCGGCACCCGCAACGACGCCAAAGCCATGGCCGAGGATGTCGCCCGGCACCTTGACCCGCATCCGCCCGCCGCGCCGCTGGCAGGCTTCCTGGCACAGACCCTCGGCGAAGACCATCCCCTCGTCGCCTGCGCTCGCCACGGTGTGGCCTACCACCACGCGCGGCTTCCCACCGAGGTCCTGCACCCCGTCGAAGAAGCCCTGCGCTCAGGCCAGCTGCAAGTGATCTGCTGCACCAGCACCCTGACCGACGGCGTCAACCTCCCCGTGCGGTCGGTGGTCATCCACGCGGACGTCGATGACGGCTTCACCACCCCCCGCCCCGGTAAGCACCCCATGTCGCCCGCTCAACTCCTCAACGCCATAGGCCGTGCAGGCCGGGCAGGGCGCGAAAGCGAAGGCTGGGTCCTCCTCGCCCGCAACAACAACCCCAAGGCGGCGGACTTCCGCCTCCTCGCCCCCAAGGCCGACAGCCTGACCGTTCTCTCGGCCCTCGGCACCCAAGAGGCCCTCGCCTCACTCGCCCAGGCCGAGGACCTCATCGCCCGCAGCGCCGACGCGATCCTGACAGTGGCAGCGAGCCAGGCCGCCGACTTCATCTCCTACGTGTGGTTCATCCTCGCCAGCTACGAGAACATCCCCACCCTCACTCACCACCATCCGCTCGACGCCCTCGACCGGCTCCTGGCCATGCGCCAGCTGAAACCCGAGCTCGCGGCCCGGTGGAAACAACTGGGCCACCACGTCGCGAACCAGTACCTCGCGACGGACACCGAGGCGCGGCGTCGCTGGACGACACCCGGGACCAGCATCGCCACCGCCCGCAACCTCGACACCTTCGCCGCCGTCCTTGCCCGGAGACTGCTGGGGGAGGACAGCCCACCCGCGGCCGGCCCCTCATCCCCGCAGGACACCCCGGACCCCTGGGCGCCGGAAACGGACCCATGGGAGGACATCGTCGACGACGCCTGGGGGCCCGTCTTCGGCACCGACCAAGCCGACGAATGGCCCCTCGAATACGCCTTGGACGTCCTGGCCCGCCACGGAGTTTTCCCCTTCCTGCTCACCCAGCCCGAAGGCAAAGACGCCTGGAGGTTCACGCAGAAGCCCGGAAGCAGAAGCGAGCCCGTCACCGTCGACGTCAACCAGGCCGTACGCGACTGGATCGGTGGACACTCCATCCCCCGCCTGGCCGCCGACTGGCTGCCGGGCCTGGAGTCGGAGTGGGCTTTGGAACAGACCGTCAGCAACATCAGCGTGACCTTCGAGCACTACCTGGCCTGGACGCTGGGCGCGCTCATCAACCTCGTCAACGCCCGCCTGGAGGAGACCGGGGCCGGCTTCCGCCTGCCCACCGCGCTCGGCTGGCACATACGCCACGGAGTCGACACTCCCCACGCCCTGCATCTGCTCAACCGCGGTATCACCTCACGCCGCCTGGCCCACCGCATCGGCCAGGCCAGCGGCTTCTACCGCCTCAAGGATCTGCGCGACCACCTGCGCGATCTCCACATCGAACGCTGGAGAGACGACTTCGGCGCCAGCCCTTATGAGATCGGCGAACTCCTGGAGTACGTGCGCCACCGCCGGTCACTGATCAATGACCTCCTCGACCATGGCTCCTGCACGTTGCGGGTTACCCTCACCGGCCCCTCACGGTGGGCGGACGAAGTCCGCATCACCGGCGCCGACAGCTCCCGGCCCGTCCCCTTGATGATCAGCGACAACGGCGAGAACGCTGCCCGGATCCCCGCCGAAGCCCACAACGATGTCCTGACCATCCTCGAGAGCGGGATCGATTTCACCCTCACCCTCACGCACGACGACCTCACCTTTCACCTCACCCACCAGACATAGAAAAAAGGGGGGCCGACGCGTGACCGGCGCGATCACCCGCACCCGCCCGGGAGCGCTACGCCGATCAGTCGCGCTCCAGCCGCTGGTGCCGGATGTACGCCGCGACGGTGTCCCGCTCAGGCTGGAACAGGCGGTGCAGATGGCTGCGAAGACCGCGGTGACCAGGTCGAGCAGGACTGTCTCCAAACGGGCGGCGTCGGCGGTGGTTCAGGACCTGGCGTCGGCGGTCAGCGTGTTGAGAAAGGCGGCAAGCAGAGCACCGGTGCCGTCCCGTCCGCTCAGAGGGCGGCCGATCACGTGGTCTACCTGCGCCGCGGGCAGCGACAGCAGCGCGCGGGGGACCTCGACGCTGACGGCTTTGACCCGGTCCTCGCGGGTGCCGATACGCGGCTCAAAGGGAGCCCAGGTGGTGTGGCTGAACAGCCCGTACGCACCGTAGGTGATGTGCCGGCCGTTGACAGCTGTTCCGACGGTGCCGCTCCGGATGAACGACAGGCGGTACCGCTCGGGGGCAGGCTGCCGAATCAGCCTCGGCGTCCGGCGTGCCACCGCGGGCTGCCACTCCGACGCATAGACGGGCACGGCACCCAGTTGCACCGCCTGCTGGAAACCGCGGAAGTGCGCGAAACGGGCACTGCTCATCTCCACTGGCGCGTGGCTGTGAGCCGCACGCTCACGCCACGCATCGAAGCGGTCGGCCCGCGGTAACTCCTCCGTGCGGAACACATCCTCGTTCACTTGGTTCCCCCCCCCCCCGCACTTCACCAACGGCACGCCGTACCGTCCGGCTGTCGTCCACGTAAACCAGAGGAAGTAAAGGCCGTGTCGTTCGGCGGGTGACAGGCGGGAAGCCTTCGAGACAGTGATGGTGGCTCCCAGACTTCCGTGCGGCCGGGAGGCGACAGCTCCTGCACCACGGATCGGAGACCGCCGCCGCTCCTATGGCCACCATGAAGGCGACCACCCGGTGACCACTGACACAGATCCGGGCCTCCGGCCGGGGACACTGCGTGGTGCGGCGTCCGACAGCGCGAGGCCGGTGTCCACGCCCAGGGGTCCCGGTACAACCTCCGGTGAGGACGGTGACGAGGAGAACGGTCTGCCGGTACCCTGTGGACCGACCTCCGAACTGATCGGGCTCAGGCCCATTCCACGCCCAGTTCGGTCAGAGCGGCGCGCTGCGGTTCGGTGAGTTTGTCCCGTCTGGATTTGGTGTTGCTCATGAATACCCCTAGCCGGACAGTCACCGCGGTGTCGTGGCCGTCGAGTGTGATCTCTTCTACGTGGCTTCTGGGGACGCGGTGATGTCCTTCGCGGGCGATGAACTGTGCGAGGGCTGCCACACTGTGCTGGAAGGCCGCTGACAGCTTCTCCGCCGTCTTCCTGCCGCTGTGGGCCTCGGGGCGGGGCCGTTCCGCGGGCGTCACGCCCAGCGCGGTCAGCCGCCGCTGCTGCTCGTCGGACAGGCCCGTCCAGTTGTTCGCTTGCTGCAGGAGCCATTTTCCCAGGTCGTCACCCTCGAACAGCACGCCGGGTGGGATATCGGGCAGGCGGCCGCCGGGCTCGTCCTCGGCGAGCTGGGCGAGGACGCGGTAGTGGCGTTGCCAGTCCAGTGGCCAGGAGCAGTCCCAGTCGGGGTCGATCGCGGTGAGCTGTGCGGCGCGGGTCTGGGCCCGTTCGGGGTTCTTGCCGAGGCTGTTCTTTCTGCGGATGTTGGCCGCTTGCTGGCCGATTGGCTGGGTTTCGGTATCGGTTTCGCCCCAGATGGCGTCCTGCCGGGGGGCGAGGTGCCCGTGGGCGTGCCAGTAGGAGCGGAAGAGGGCCAGTTTGGTCTCCCATGCCTCCTCTCCGGGTTCCCACACCATGCCGTCCTCGTTCAGGAGTTCGCGGCGCCAGGCGTCGAGGTCTCCGGCGCGGGCCGTGCGGCGCTGCTGGGCTTCCCAGCGCCCCACCGGGAACCGGCCCCCGCCGATGGCTGTTTCCGCGTCGTAGGGGGTTGCGTGGAGTCCGGTGATGGTGTTCTCTTCCCGCCAGCGCCGTCTGGCCTGGTGGCCTTCCAGCCACACCAGGCTCTCGGGCCGGTAGACCCGGGTCCGCAGGAACGCGGCGATGGTGGCCGCGTCGCGGGGGCTGGAGAAGTGCAGCAGCGCGGACTCGGCAGCACCGCCGGTGCCCTCGTCCTCCTGGTCCTCGCCCTGGCCGCCGGCCCCGACGATCCGGCCCTGTGCGTCGCGCTGGATGTGCACGCGCCGCTCCTGGCGGCTCCGGGTGAGGGCACGGGAGGCGAGCTGTTCGACCAGTTGTTCGGAGTGTGAGCGCAGGCCCTGGAGCACCGCGACCAGGGGGCGGAACGAGGCGCTGGCGACCATGTCCTGAGGGTCCTCGCCGGGCTGGAGGAAGACCGGCACGATGATCCGCGCGACCTTGGTGGAGCCATCCGGGTTCGGCCTGAGGGCGCGGCCGATGTTCTGGACGATCTCGACCTGGGAGCTACGGGTGTCGGCGAAGCAGACGGCCTCCACACCCCGTGTGCCGACGATGTCGACCCCCTGGCCCAGGACCCGAACGGAGGCGAGGAACGCTCGGTGCACCCGGCGGCCGGATGCGTCGACGCCATTGGCGAACTGGCGGATGGCCTCGCGCCGCTCGGCCACCAAGTGGTCGCCGCACAGCCACGCCGACCACACCCGGTCCGGGGGTACGTGACGGCCTTCCTCCAGCTCATGCAGCTGCGCGTCGATCGACGACTCCGGCAGTTTCTCGGCCTCGGACAGGGCTTGGCCGGACGCCTCGGTCGCGTACAGCTCGGCAGCGGTCTCGGGCAGCTTCTCCGCGAACGCCGATGCTTCCTCCACCCGCTGGTGGAACGTCATCACCGTCTTCAGGTTCCACCTGGCCGCGTGCTCCAGGAGAGCGGCCTGCAGCAGCGCCAGCCGACGCCCGCGCAGCGCCTCCTCCGACAGCCCCAGAACCGGCTGGGGGTCGCGGATCTCCAGGACGTCGATCTCGAAGCCGGCGAGGATGTTCCGCTCGACCGCCTCCGCCAGCCCGAGCTCGAAAATCCGTTCGCCGTACGTGCCGTCCGGATCGGAGATCATCGACGTGATCTCCGGCTCCTGGCCGTCCTTGCCCTTCTGCGGCCGGGGGGAGGCGAGGATGCGAGGGGTGGCGGTCATGTAGAGGCGGAAGTCGGCCGGGATGCGCGCGTTGTCGTGGATCGCCGCCCAGGGACGGGCGGCGTCCCCGGCGGTCACGTGGGCCTCGTCCACTACCGCGAGGTCGAACGGTGCCATCCGCTGTCCGTACAGCCGCTCTCCGCCCGCCAGGGCGGCCTCCAGCGGCCCGCGGACGCGTCCCTGACTCGTCAGGTCCTCCGGGTCCTCTCGGTCCACCAGAGAGGCGTAGGTAGCGAACACCACCACCGGCCCTGTCCCGGCCCACATCGCCAGCCGGATCGGATTCGTGGTCGCCCGAACCCCCAGACGCTCCAGGACCTCGTCCTTCTCCAGCGAACACACCGCGACCATGGGCCCGCTGTGGCCCACCCGGCGCCACGCCTGGGCGGACTGCACCAGCAGGTCGATCGTGTCCGCCATCACCAGGATCCGGCCGCGGGGGAAGTACTCCAGCGCGGCGACCGCGGCCGTGTAAGTCTTCCCAGACCCGGTGGCCGACACCACGGTGGCACGGGCACCGCACTCCGGAACAGATGACCTTGCAGGGAATCCAACCCACTGTCGAATCCGGGATTTTGTCTCCACCTGATGCTTGCGGAGCCGGATACCTGACATGTGAAGAATCTTCCCCGGTGATTTCTTCGAAGAATTCCGCCGCTCACTCTAGCTGCCTCGGTGATCCAGTGTGCTGTCAGCCCAAACTGGGTCGAGGGTGGGACGCAGGTCGGCCAGAGCAGTATGTGTGATCTGTACAGGGCGGGATTGAAACCGATATCTCAGTCCGGGTGATGCGCTGTCACCGGGGCATGAGCTGGTCCAGCTCTCGCACCTTCACTCTCAATCCCTGTGTCTTCGGCTCGGCTGCCAGGGATGCCGGCGGGCGTGTGGAGACCTGCACGTCCCGCAGGTGGCCGTCCTGGTCACTGTGGGGCGGCGTCCAGCACACCTCTACCCCTGCACGCTGAGCAAGGACCAGCAGCGTGGCGGTGAATCCCTCCGACAGGGCCAGGATGACGGCGTGAGGCGTGCGTTGGTGGTACTCCAGAACAGCGTGGGCGAAGGCACCGAGTGCAACGGGGTCGATCTGGCACTCGTCGTTGTCCATGGGACCCAGGCCCGACGGGAGACCGAGTTCTGCCTCGAACACGGCCGTCTGCCGCAGGAACAGCCGAGCCGCCCCGTTGGAGGGATTCCACAGCGACTCCTCGCCCATGGTGAAGTACTGGCTCATCGGCCCTCCATCCGCAAGCTCCGCCCGGGGCCATGGCCGTTGCCATCGCCGAACGCGGCTACGTCTTCCCAGCGCCGGCATCACCGCAGTCCTCGTCACCTGCGCCTGGAGCTGAACCAGGACCTCACAAGGCGATCGGCCGATACGCCAGGGCCTGAGCGACTACTTCATCAGCCGAGAGCTCTCCATCCGGCGGCGGCCAGAAGATCAAGCCGCTGGTATGCCCAGTCGGGCATCCCAGGGCCCGGTCGAGCAGGTCCAGCCAGCTGTCCACCTCGTCTTCGGAGGCGTAGTCCGCATCCATGATCCGCTGCACGAGCGCAACCGCCTCGGCCCGGCTCATCTCCATGTCCCCCATCAAGCCCCTCCCGTCGAGGACACCGCAACGAAACCCATGATCGGTCAGGGGACAAGTCCTGACGGACGGGGCCTCCACGCGGATCTCGGCGACCGCAGCATCGACGTACGGGGCCATACCCAGCCGCCCGGTCCCCTCTGCTACGGTCTCACCGCCGCAGAGACGGCCGCTCTGCGGGCGTGGGCCGGGGACTGGGTCGACGATCTTGCTAGGCGCCTCCACGACGAGGCCATGGACGACTGAGCACGGTGGTCGGGGAGACCTGGCGGGAATGCCCGCCAGCCCGTCCCGTTCCTCCCTGGCTGCCCGGCAGGCGGGTTCGCCGATTCCGTACCGCAAATGCGAGGCCGATGATGACCACGCCTTGGCCGCCCCGACGTCCCGCGCGTCGCCGCGCCCCGCGAGCCGGTCGACCTCGCCCGCATCGGCCGCCGTGCGAAGGGCATGGACGCCGACGCCGTCGCACGCGCCCTCGAGGACACCCGGTTCGATGCACCCCAGGACTCGCGGAGTGGAAACGCATCGCCCCGCTGCTCGCCGCCGCCGTGCGGGGACAGCGGAGAGAGTCTCAGCCATCAGCGCACGCGGCCGGGCCGTACCTCCGTTGCCCTGAGGAAGTCCAAGAAGGATGACCAGGCAGCTGGCCGAAGGGCCAGGCATCCGCGGTCCGGGTCTTTTGAGTCTCGGACGAGTACCAAGTCGGGCTGGTTGTCGGATACTTCGACGCAAGTGTCGGACTTTGTGTAGGAGCTGGTTCGCCACTTCGGCTTTGTTGTCAAGGTCGTAGTCTCCTAGGCGGTGGGCATCCGGTCATAGTGCTGAATTGCGGCGAGGATGAGGTCCCGGAGTGCGGTTCCGTAGACGGCTGACTGTCTCAGGAGGGCGAACGCCTTGGCGTAGAGCTCGATCTCTCGGGGTTGGGAGACGGAGAACTCTGCCGAATAGGTCTCGACCTGGACCAGCCGGTCATCGAACATCGAGAACGAGTTGCCCGGCCATATGGAGGTGGGCGCGGACCTCGGGAGGATACCCAGGCTCAGCCGGGGGAGCCTCATGACAGCCAGGAGGCGGTCAAGCTGCCCCTTCATGATCTCAGGGCCTCCGAAGTTGGTGTACAGCGCCTGCTCGCCGAGCAGCACGGTGAAGATCCGGTCGCCCCGGTAGAGATACTGCTGACGTTCAAGCCGCTTGGCCGTGGCGGCTTCCGCATCGTCGGGGATCTCGTAGTAGCTGACGACCTGCTTGAAGGTCTCAGACGCGTACTCCGCCGTCTGAAGAGTCCCCCACACGACCGTAGGGTGCCAGATGCGGAAGACCTTGGTCTTGGCGTAGACCTGAAGGCCCTGTTTCTGTCGCTGCTCTGCGCCGGTCTGGAGTAGGCGGCGCCACTCCAGCCACAGTTCGTCGACGTGGCGGACGATGGCGATGAGGTCGCCTACGTGGTCGTTCTGGCCTGTTTTATCGCACCAGACACGGATGTCTTCCTCGGTGGGGCGCTGTTTGCCATTCTCGATGCGGGAGACTTTTGACTCCTGCCAGGCGGTGGCACGCGCGAATGCCCGGCCGCTTGCGAATCCGGCATCCTTGCGGAAGCCGCGCAGCCGGGCACCCAGCGCATGCAGTGCCTCTTCTACTTGCGTGCTCACAGGTGGGGTCAGGGCTTGTACTCGAAGTGGGGGATGGCGACGGCCCAGAGGAGGTCGCGCAGGCGGACGCACTCGGCCACGAAGGCGGGGTCCTCAACGATCTCTGACCCGAGCACTCGCCCGTCACGGTCGAAGTGGCCCACGGCAAGGAGCTGATCGTCGTACAACCACCAGTCGTTCCCCTGCGCGGGGAAAGTAATGCCTTCGGGTAGCTGGTGCCGCGGTAGCCATCGGACGTCCTCGCCGGCCTCGATATTGAGATGGGTCAGTGAGTGCTCCCATCCCACGTACTGGGAATGGGGCTCACTGACGACGCGGACTCGTCGGACGGTCTTCCCCTCGCCTGTAATGCGCTTCATGAGGGTCATCCAGGGAGCGAGCCACACGTAATCGTCCGGCTCGCCCCTCTTCCATCGGGTGTATGGCGTGTCCTCGATGGGAGATCCGTAGTCGTCCCGCAACTCCAGGTGGAAGGCGTCGCGTTTGAAGCTGTTGAACAGTTCGTCACGCTGGGCGGACGTGATCAGGTCCACGGTGTTCCTCCAACAGGGCCACGATCGAGGACTTGGGGACCTCGATGCACGTCTCATAGTCGGGCATGCGCATCTGGCTCAGGGCTTCGGGGTCATGCATTTCCGGGCCCTGCAAGATGCATGTGCCCTGTTCGGTGACGAGCATGATCGGGGCGGCGAAGTCCTTGATCCTGCCGCTTGAGTGTCCGTCCTTCGTCAGATGCTCGAACAGCTCGATTGGCACCTCGATGATTGCCTGTCCTTCCGGCACGTCGAGCTGTGCGAGCAGATCGTTGGCGTACACCTTCCAGCCTTGGACGACGTAGCTGTTCTGGTCGCTGGCGTACAGGGTGGGGCTGTCTCCCGGGGTGGAGTTCTTACCAAGGAACCGTAGTCGCATGGTTGCTCTCCCGTCCGCTGTCTTGCGCAGATTTGCGCGGCATGACGATGCTCGATGAGTCGTTCGACCCAGTCAATCCATGTCCTGCAAACTCGCGCAATCTTCTTGGGGCTTGGCCGTACCCAGACCTACGTTCGTCTTCGTATCCGAGTGAGGCCACGAAGAGTGACGAGGAGCCACGGATGGATGCCCATCAGGTGAAGTGGACGGCATGCATGATCACGAGGCGGCTCGGACTTGGTCACGTGGCTGATCCCTTGTCGGGCCGTCGTGTCAACGCCTCAGTGATCGAGTGCGATGCCCGGCCGGGAATCCGTCGCGAGCGCGACCTGATGGAGGCCAGCCCCCAGTTCGCTGTCCCGGGCGAACCACTGGCTCCGGACGCTGCCTTCCGCGTTGGAGCAATGCACAGCCTTTGGGGGACCCGGTGACGACGACTTCTACGTGGCCGCCAAGAACCCGCGACAGGTCTGCCCTCGTGCACGCGTACGCGGAGGTTCTCGGCTGGTCCTTGTGTATCGGCACCGAGCTGACGCAGCCGGGCGAGGTGGACAACGCCTTCGCCCACGACTCCAGCGCCGTGTTGCTGGGCGCCTGCACCGAGTTCGACGCGGTGACCACCCCGCGCAAAGCCGCCACATCTGCGCTGGTCCGGCTCGATCGTAGGAGTACGGTCCTGCCATGCCTCTTGTGCGGCGAGACGGGCACGTTCCTGGTTGCTCGCGGCAGCGGGGTACACGTCTCCGCGCTCGCTGGCGTCCAGGTCATGGCTGGCGCTGACGCACGGATCACTCTGCCGCCGACGAGCGGGGTCCGCTGGGACACTCCGCCGTGGCACCTCACCGAACGAGCTCCGCTGAATCTGCCCAGTGCGATCGTCCTTCTCTCCTGTCTGGAAGAGGCACTGCGTCTCTACCCGCGCCGCGAGACAGGCATCAGACCGTGATGGCGGTGGCCCCGACGGTCAGCGTCCAGGAAGTCGGCAACTGACGGAGGGCCTTTCCCCGGACCAGGCCCATCGACGTCGCTTCATGACCGTCGCGTCAATTGGACCACCCCGCGTCTGGTGGGGAGGGCCGGCCGCCGCCCCTGCTCCAACTGCCAGGAAGGGAGGGGCGGCGGCAAATCCAGGCGTGATGCGGACCCATTACTCCCTCTTCGGCACCTTCTTCCCGTTCCCCCGCGGAGTCACAAGGCCGCCGAAGAGGGGCTCTACTCGCAAAGCACATCCCGGAAGGATTGAACATGCGTCGGGACCAGCACCTTTCCTCCGCCGGCGGGATGCTGCCGGACTGCTCCAGTGCTGTCCTCCGGCGTCCACGACCGCGTCAGCACTTCGCGGGCACCATGCGCGTGCCGTACATCGCTCCCTGGACGGGAGAAAACGCGCCCCCGGCCGCGATCACGACGCGACACGGCCGCGACGGTATGGGGATCGGCTACGCGGACGAATACGGCATCGCCGACCGCCGGCGGGGCGCACTGTGGATCCGGGTGCCGGTCAGGCCTGGGGCTGGCGCACCACTGCTCGACCGTGTGCACGCCCTGCGCCAGCGACAGGCGATGAACCACCTGCTGTGCCGGTACTGCGGCCGACCCACCGACGACCGACCCGATGGGCGGCATCTGTTCTTGCTGCACGCGGGGACCGGCAGGCCGGTCACAGATGGGGAGAGGACCACCACGCCACCTGTATGCGATGGCTGTGCCGTCGAGGCGTGGGGCCGTCCCTCGGCGCGGAGGGAGTGCGTGGCGGTGTGGGTGGAGGAGGTCACGGCCTGGGGTGTGGCTGGCGATGTGTACGCCCCCGCGCCCCTCCGGCCGGTGCCCGGCGAACGCGGCGAGCGGTTCACGCTCGTGGCGTACGGCGACCCGCGGCTTCGTTGGACGCTCGCCTGCCGCGAAGTCGTCGCGCTCCACGGCTGCACTGCCGTGGACCTTGAGGACCTGAGGGAACGCACCGTCGCCTGAGCGGTCCATCCCTGTGCCATCACGCCCATACGTATTGAAACGGGAAGGGTCATGGTGACCAGCCAACCGCGCCCATCGCCGGGCCGTTTGAGGCTGTCCGCTCGCGAGCGGGAAGCCCTCCAGCTCACGGCGAGCGGTATGACGCCGGCAGAAGCGGCCGCGGAGATGGGTGTGTGTACCTCCAGGGTGAACGACTGCCTGCGGTACGCCTCGGCCAAGCTCCACTCGCCGGAACGGCCGGGTGCCGTACACCGGGTCTACCTGCTGGGGGCAATCTCCCCGCCCGAGCACACGAACGACGGTGTGGACCTCGTGCCTAGTACGGGGCAGCACGAGGTTCTCCGCGGCTTGGCGGGCGGCCAGGATCTGGGATGGATCGCTGCGAACAGACGGGTGCATGTGGACGTCGTGCGTGGGGATCTGCGTGCACTGATGGCGCTGGTGGACGCCAGAACCACGGTGCATCTCATTCGCCGTGGCTGGGAGCTCGGCCTGCTCGGACCGACACGGAATGAAGTATCCAATCCCTCGACTATCCGGAGTTCAGGGTGATCTCCGGACGGGACTAGTCCGGTCAGCTACTCATAGGCAGTTCACCCTCGGCTCTCAAGGCCTGGCCTCAGCCGTTCATACATCACGATCGCAGCCGGAGCCTCTTCGGCGACCATCATTAAGCACAAGCCTCCGTATTTTAGGAATTCAGCTATGACTGCCAAGTTGGAAGACCTCCCTCGTGTACCGCGAAGGAAGATACTTCTCGGGAAGGATCGTGAAAGCTTCCGCGTGAGCGTCAGTGTCGTCTATGTGGGCAACCCCGACGTGACCATTCGGGACATATGTGAGGTTACAGGGCGCTCATTCGGGTTTATTCACAAGCTGCTCATTGAATCGAATATAAAGCTGCGCTCACGCGGCGGAGCACGCCCCTCGCGAAAAGCCGCTGGAGATTGAGAACGTCGGCAAGCCGAGAGCAATGCGGTCATGAGACCGGGGGTGCTCCGCGTATTCGAATGGTTGGCCTTTCGAGGGGAGATGGTGACGATTACTGCTCCGGGTGTAGTGCAGAGCCGGGTCGGTGTGCTCAACAAGGCTTGCGCGATTCTCGCTGTGCTGGAAGAGGAGCCGGCGTGTCTGGGCACGGTGATTTCAGAAACCGGCCTGAAGCGTTCCACGGTGCATCGACTCGTTCTCGCTATGGAGGAGCTCGGCCTGGTCGAGGCCGACCCTCAGGGGCAGTTCATTGTCGGGCCGAGGCTGATTCGCTTGGTCATGGCGGCGCAACGGGCGATCGCTGACGTTGAACTGCGGCAGGAACTCAGCGCACTGCGGGCCACAACCGGCGTACGGGCCGTCCGCCTTGAACAGCGTCGCGGCGATCAGCGGATCTGCATCGCCGAGGCTCAGCGACTCAAGTCGGCGGCCAGTGGACGCAATCCATCCAGGGCGGTGGCGATGGGGGAAGACCCCGTCTCACGTGTCTTCCTCGCATGGCGGGGGCTCAGCCAGGGCCACGCAGTGTGGAGCGATGCCGCTGCGTGCTCCGGGACACGGTGTCGCGGCTGGGTGCAGGGTGTTGCCGACGGGGGCCTGGTTCTGGCGGTGGCGGTGGGAGGCGGCGATGGGGACCTGTCCGCTGTCCTGTCGCTGTCCAGCCCCTTGCAGCGGACACGCCGCGAAGCCTCATACGGCCGCGAGGTGATCACGGCCGCGATGGAGGCTGCCGCCCGCATCTCCAACCGCCTCCGGACCAGGGAAGCGACCAGTCCGGTCAAGGGGCTGGAGGAGCGCGCCCGGGGAGTCGGACCACAGTCCGTCGAATAGACCCCGCTCGGGGCACCGGTCGACACCGGTCCCGGTGCCCCGAGCGGTATCGCACTCCCGGCGCGGAATAGGTGGAGCACGACGTATCGCGCTGGGTTCATGTAAGAGATCAGGCACTCACAGAAGGAGAAGTAAGTGACAGTTCTCGCCGCCGAACCGCTGGTGGAGCAGCAGGCGAACCTGATGCGGCACCTGGCCGAGGTGCTCAAAAAGCATGAGATCGGCGGGTCCTTCCGGCTCATGTTCGTGCCGTCGGGGCTGGAGATCTCCGACGACGAGGTCCTGGTCCAGGATGTGAATTTGGAGAAGCGTGTGGTCGAGGTTCGTCCTCGCAAGCTGACCGATCTCGGTCTCGGGGAGGTTCTCCACGCAACGCAGGTCATCGATCCGTTGGATGAATCGCTCATCGCCCATGCGGGCAACTCGTCTGGGTGGGACTGCAAGTCGTACACGAGGCCGAATGGCAGCACGGGACATCTGTACGCGACTTAGGAGTACTGGCGCGATGGGTGCTCTTGCACACCAGGAAGTGGCTTTCAGCTTTCTCGGGGGCCTTGGTCCGGCAGTTTGGCCGAGGCTCACGGCAAGCCAGCCGGTACACGTCGGGCAGGTATTTGATGCTACGTGGATCGAGAGCGTCTTCCTGCCCTTATCGGAGGAGAAGGCGGCAGGTCAGACAGTTGCGCTCGTTGACGGTCTGGACTTCCACCGAAGGTCCCATAGGGAGGCGGTTGCGCGTGCTTATCAAGAGCGGCAACGCACACGCGTCTATGAGAGCTTGGACGTTCGCAGCGACGGATGGTTCAGCACGGTCACTTTGCAACTGACTGGGATGATGCGCCGTCACGTCGTCTGCTCGGCCTACGAGTCACACGCGGGGGACCGCAACCTCGGCGCGCATGATGACGAATGGCTCGGCGTGATCACCCAAATGCGCGGTGCGAAACGCTGGCTTGTCTGGCCGGAGCCAACCGGTGTACCCGAGGAGATAGTCACCAGGGCTGGAGATGTGCTGATCCTGCCGCAGGGGGTGAAGCATGAGGTGAGCACTCCGGACTCTCCGGGATATTCGGTGCATCTGGTGTTTGCTATTACGGACGAACCGGTGTGACACCCCAAAGGCTAGGTGGCCGCTAACACTCGGCGGGCACCAGCAGGTTGGCCGCCCCGGTCGAGCCCTGGCTGGCTGGGGCGACTACCGGCAGAAGCCCTCTCGTGGCAAATGCACCGAGGCTCAGCAGCTTACTCACCTTGCCAAATTCCTATCTCGCTCCCGTAGGGAAATCCCGAATGGACTGCGGGGCGGTTTTCCATAGCAGGTTACTGCGAAAGGTGTGGGATGAAGACCTCATATAAGGAGGACCATCGCGGCCTGTGGATGACGGTGAACACGGTGTTCCCGCACCTGGCTGCATGCTGCACGACGGCAGCCGGATGCGGGGGCCCTGTGCTCTCCTGCTCGCGCGTCGCGCAAGCAGTACCGCCCAGCATCTCGGAGGCACTGAGATGAGCGTTCAGATAGCCGAGAAAGAGAAAGCCGCCCCGCCCATCGCGCCGACCATCGCCACCTCCCCGTCCTCGGATGAGGAGTGGGAGCTTGAGGTGTCGATTTCGGACGCTCCGCACCCTGTGGCGACGGACGACTGCGACACCAGCGACGGTTGTGAGTCGTCGTGCGCCTCCTCCTGCACCAGCGACTGATCTGACGCCCGGCAGTTTGACGTGCTCTGCGGGTCGGGGGAGTTTCCCCGGCCCGCGGGGCCGCCCCAGCCAAGTGAGGACCAATGATGACGCGGACCAGACTTCTCCAGCGCGGCGACGTGCTCCTCCTGCGCGCCGCTGTCGCTCCTTTCAACATGCAGCACGTGCGATGGCCCTCGCCCGATGACCCGGCTGACTGCCGACGGTGGCTGGCCGAGGTCTGGGCCGAACCGGAGTTCGCCACCGCGGTGCGTGCCGCGACGCCGCGCCTCGTCCGCGCGGTGGAGCAAGCTATGAATGATCCGACGGAGCCGCCGAGGAATATCCGCAGAGCGGCCACCGCCACGGCCCGCTATCTGCTGCGGGCCACCGGACGCCCGACTCCGTTCGGCCTCTTCGCCGGGGTGGCTACGGCGTACTGCGGCCCCACCCTGGTCCGGTTCGGTGTCGAGCACCGTCCGGTAGCTCGTCCGGACACCCTCTGGCTCGACCACGTCCGTCGCGATCTCCAGTGTCGCCCCGATGTCCTGCCCCACCTGATCGTGGCAGCCGATGAGCTGACAGTACGGCGAGGGAGCACGCTCGAACGGCCGTTGCCCGGGGGCCGTACCGCGACCGCCCGCCTCACCCGGCCGCTGGCGGTCATCCTGGAGATGGCCGCCGAGCCGGTGCCGTATCGGCAGGTTGTGGAGCGGCTTATCGCGATGGGCGGTTCCGCTGCCCAGGCGGAGGGCCTCCTCGGCGCGGCACTCGGAACGGGGTTACTGACCACGCAACTCCACGCGCCGATCACAGACGTGGACCCGCTCGGCCAGCTTCTTCGAGTGCTGGAGCCGGTCACGGCGCAACTGGAGCCCGGGACTGCTGACGTCCTGCGTGAGCTCAGGGACGTACACCGGCTGCTGGACAGGCACAACACGGCCGGGGACCAGTCGACAGCGCGGGAGATCCGGGACCGGGCCGAATGCAGGATGACCGCGATCAACGATGCCGGTCGCGTGCGGCTGAGCGTGGACCTTCGTCTCGATGCCACCGTTCAGATTCCCGCTCCTGTCTTGGACGAGGCCGAAGCCGCGGCCAATGCCCTGCTCCGGCTCACCCGCCACCAGGGCGAGCGGCCCGCCTGGGCCGCGTACCACAGCGTGTTCTGGGACCGGTACGGCGCAGGCAGCCTCGTTCCCGTCCGCGACGCCATCGATATCGCCGCCGGAGTGGGACTTCCCGCCGGCTTCGCCACCTCGCTCTGGCCCGAGCCGTCGACCAAGGCGCTGCCCCGGGACGAGCTACTGATGCGCCGGGCCTGGCAGGCGGCCATGACCGGCGAGCAGGAGATCCGCCTCGCGGACGCTGACATCGAGGAATTGAGCCCCACATCGCACGGCGGCGCCGACGAAGCAGCGATCGCGCCACACGTCGAGATGGGCGTGCGGGTGTACGCCGAGAGCCAGCAGGCTCTGGACCGCGGAGACTTCACCGTGTCCCTCCGCCCCGCGTGGAGCACCGGGAACCTCACCGGCCGGTTCGCGGCCATCCTGCGCGATGACGAACTGCGCGAGGCGTACCGGAAGCTGCCCACCCTGGTCGACGGGGCGCTCGCCGCCCAACTGTCCTTCACCCCCGTCTACCCGCACGCTGAGAACGTCGCGCGCACGTTGGCGGTCCTGCCGTACGTGATCCCGTTGGGTGAGCATCGCCCGCCCAGCGCAAACCTCATCCCGCTGGACGACCTCGCTGTGCTGTCCACCGGCAAGCGGCTGCACCTGGTCAGCCTCTCGCACCGCCGGGTCGTGGAGCCCGTCGTCCTGCACCCACTCGCCCTGGAGAAACAGGCACCACCACTGGCCCGGTTCCTCGCCCAACTCGGTCGGGGCTTCGCCACCGCGTGGACCCAGTTCGACTGGGGCCCGCTCGCCGCCGGGATGCCGTTCCTGCCACGCGTCCGGTACCGCAGAGCCCTGCTCACCCCGGCCCGCTGGCGGCTGGCAGCGAGCGACCTTCCGACCGGATCCTTCGACCGCGCCTGGCACGCGGCCCTGACCGACTGGGCCCATACCTGGAGGTGCCCCCGGTCCGTCGAGCTGCGGGAAGGCGACCGCACCTTGCGCCTGGACCTGCGCGTGGCTCTGCACGCGCGGCTGCTGTTTGACCACCTACGGCGGCACGAGAGCGCCGACCTGTACGAGCCCGCTGAGGAAGAGGATCTGGGTTGGATCGGACACGCGCACGAGATCGTTCTGCCACTTACGTCCACCCGGCCGCCGCTGCCGGCCCCGGACATCCAGGACGCGCCTGTGGTCACCAACCGGACACTGCCCGACCCCGGCAGCGACCAGCCATGGGTGCAGGCCAAGCTGTTCACCGCCCCCGCCGCCATGGACCAAATCCTCGCCCGCACCCTCCCCGACTCCCTGGAACAGCTCGACATCTGGTTCGTCCGCTACCGCTCGCTGCTGGAGGAGAACCACCTGCGGCTCCGTATCGCCGCCGCTGACTCCGCTGCCCACGCCACGATCACCCAGACCATCGTGAGCTGGGCCCGGCAACTCCAAGACGACGCCCTCGTTTCGCGCCTCGTCTTCGACGGCTACCGGCCTGAAACAGGCCGGTACAGGACCGGAGCCGCGATGTCGGCCGCCGAGGAGGTCTTCACCGCCGACAGCAGCGCCGTCCGCTACGCCCTGGCAGACCTGCCGCGAACCGACCGGCGCGTGCTGTGCGCCCTCGGGATGATCGACATAGCCCTCGGCCTCCTCGGCGAGCACGACGGCACCCACTGGATGGCCACGAATCCCGCCCGAGGGATCGGCCTGCCAGCTGTCACCCGAGCCGTCGCACAGCAGACGCGCACCGGGCTCCAGACACGACCGTCCGGCTGGACACCACGGCTCGACGCCGCGAGCGCCGCACGGCGCAGCGCCCTGCACCGCTACCGAAAGCACCTCGCCGATGGGCAGATCACCACCGTGCTGGAGTCTCTTCTGCACATGCACCACAACCGGTGTATCGGACTGGATCGCGAATCCGAAGCCTCATGCCGTCACGCCGCCCGCCAAGCGTGCCGCACCGTGTGGATACGGAGGGCCGATCAGTGACCGCACACACCCACCACCTGGGCACCGGACTGGCCGGGACGCTTGTGCGTCGAGCCGTGCTGGCCCACAGTGACGGCGCGTGGGAGGCGGCACACCGCACCGCCCGCGACCTCTCCACACAGCCCGCCACCGCCCACCCGGATGAAGCGAGCCTGTACCGCGGGGCACCCGCCCTCGCCTACGCCCTGCACACCGCCAGGCACCCGGCCTACCGCTCCGCCCTGGAAACTCTGGACGAGACGGTCGCCGGGCTGGTCCGCACGAAGCTCGCGGCGGCACACGAGCGCATGGCAGCCGGTCAGCCGCCACGGATGCGGGAGTACGACCTGATCAGCGGTCTCACCGGGTTCGGCGCCTACCTCCTGCACCGTCGGACGCGCCCAGAGCTGCTGGAGTACGTGCTGCGCTACATCGTCCGGCTGCTCCTCCAGCCCGTCACGGTCGACGGCCGCACGCTCCCGGGCTGGTGGACATCTGACAGCCCCAACGGCCAACGCGAGCGTGCGTGGCCGTACGGCCACGGCAACTTCGGGCTCGCACACGGCGTCGCGGGCCCCGTCGCCCTCCTCGCCCTGTGCAGCCGCGCCGGGTTCCGGGTGCCCCGCCAGCAGCAAGCGTTGGTGTATGCCTGCCGGATGCTGGAGCAGTGGTCGTCTTCCGTCCCGGCCGGAGGCACGGCCTGGCCCGAGACCGTCACTGCTGACCGGTGGCACCAGGGGCCGTCGTCCTCCACGACTCCGGGTAGGCCCTCGTGGTGCTACGGCACCCCGGGCATCGCCCGCGCCCTGCAACTGGCCGCCCTCGCCTGTCACCGCCCCTCCGGACGACGCCACGCCGAACACGCTCTGGCCGCCTGCCTCACCGACTCCAGCCAACTCGACTCACTGGACGACGCGACTGTCTGCCACGGCTGGGCGGGGCTCGCTCTGGTCGTCGCCGCGGCGGCCGCCGACGCCACTGCCGGCAGCCCGCTCCCAGGGCAGGTGCCTCTCCTGCGTGGCCTGCTGGCCGCCCACCTCGATCAGCATCCGATGACGGACACAGCTGGTCTGCTCACCGGCTCGGACGGCACCCTCCTCACCCTGCACACCCTCAGCCCCACCCGGCGCGTTTCACCGACGTGGACCACATGCCTGCTCCTCAACTGATAAGGAATTGAGCGTGAACAGCACCCCGACCGTCGATGACCTCCGCAATGCGCTCGTTGACCAGATTGTGGCCAAGAAGCCGCTGCCTCCCCGCGTCGAGCGAGCCCTGCGCACAGTTCACAGGGAAGTCCACCTTCCCGGACTGGACCCGGCCGTGGCCTACAGCAACCGGGCCATCACCATCAAGGAGAACCCGGAAGGGCCGCTTGCTCTCTCCTGCGCCTCCGTGCCCTCTACCGTGGCGATGATGCTCGGCCAACTCGATGCGCAGTCCGGCGACCGCATCCTGGAAATCGGCGCGGGCACCGGCTACAACGCCGCTCTCCTCTCCGAGATCGTCGGCGAGGACGGTGAGGTCACCACCATCGACATCGACGCCGACGTCACTCAGCACGCCCGCGACGCCCTCAACAAGGCCGGATACCAGCACGTACGGGTCATGGAGCGCGACGGCCTGGAGGGCGCACCCGAGTACGGCCCCTACACCCGCATGATCGGCACCGTGGGCTTCTGGGACATCCCTGCCACACTGCGCGCCCAGCTCATCGACGGCGGCCGGCTCGTCCTCCCTCTGCGCTGGCGCGGACAGACCCGCTCCGTCGTCCTCAACCGCCAGGGCGAGGCGCTGTACTGCCACGACATGGAGTTGTGCGGCTTCGTTCCCATCGTCGGCCAGGACGGCGAGCACACCCTCGACCTGGCCGACAGCACCGTCCGCCTCCACCACGACCAGGACCAGGACGTGGACCCCGCCCGGCTGAACGATGCCCTCACGCAGTCGGCCGCCGAGACGTGGTCGGACGTCCGAGTCGGCGGGGAGGAGTCGTTCGACGGAATCTGGCTGCGGGCGACCGCGTTCGAGGACACCGTCTGCCGCCTCGAAGCCACCCGCGCCGCTGTGGAGAACGGCCTGCGCCGTCCCGTGATCATCGGACGAAGCCCCGCACTGGTTGCCGGGGGCTCCCTGGCGTACCTGATCTCCAAGCGCGACGACGGGGACCCCGAACGGCCGTCGCTCCTCGGAGCCGCCCACCTCGGCCCCGACGGCGCCGACCTGGCCAAGCGCCTCGTCGCGCACATCACGGCATGGGGAGCCGACCGCACCGCCACGCCCAACCTGGCGATCTACCCGGCGGGCACGCCGGACAGCGCCCTCCCGGCCGGCCACGTCATCGAAAAGACAGACTCCCGCGTCGTCCTCTCGTTCGCGTAGAAGGACCGACGAGGCAGCCTGCACCCGGTCCAAGTGACCGCTCCTCCCGAGCGGACTGCACTGCCCGACAGCCCCCTATCGTCGACTGAATGGATCAGACGAACGACACGGACACCACCTGGTGCGTTGCGATCACCGCCTGGCGTGGGCGGACTGACATCAAGATCGATGGTGCTCGGATCGATCCGAGCACCGTCAAGGGCTGGGCGCTGGTTGGGTAGTGGGCTGTGGAGGTATCGGTGAGCGCGTGAGCCATTGTGTGGCTGGGCTCGCTGCGGCCACTCCCGTGTGTTCTTCGGTGTCCGGTGGGCGTTCATGTGGGGTGTGTTGGTCGTCGTGTGTATGTGAGTAGTTCCTGGCGGGCGGCGGGTTCGGACATTGGGGGTCGGGTGGACCACTCCGAGCGCAGTTCCTTCACCTTGCGGGCGATCTCTTTGGTTTCGCCCAGCAGGCTGTCGTTGAGTGTCTGGAGAATGCCGTGGGTGTCTGGTCCGGTGACGATGACGGGGCCGTAGAGGAGGTAGGGGAGGTTCAATCCGCGCCAGGCGCAGGCGAGTGCCCAGGCCGCTGGATTCACCGGTAGCCGCATCCCGGCCCCGTTGCCGTGGAGGTGTAGGAGTGCTTGCCGGTGGTATACGGCCTGGTCCACGGTGTCCCCGATCAGACTGCGGAGGATGTCGTGTTGCGCATTGGCGTCCTCGGGGAGGTCGAGGTGCGAGGAGGTGGCATCGGGGTCGATGTGCAGGGCGCGTGCGTATGTCGGGCGCGGGTCAGGGTGCCCGAGCCGGTCCGGGACTGCGGCGGATTGGTCCTGTGTGTGCTGTGGAGCCTCCGTATCGCGGCGCCATGGGTCCGGTTGATCGCAGGGCTGGCAGCCTGTCTTCGGGTCGGGAGCCTCCTGTCGCCCTCTCTGGTCTGTCATGGCATCTCCTGGTGAAGGGTTGAGCGGGTTGTTCGCCGTGCCGTACTGGTCTGTGCTGTCCAGCGCGTGTTGTCTGATCGGGGCAGCGCTCAGTGGGGGGAGTGCAGTCGGTGTCGTTTTTGGAAGTGGGGGAGGAGTTGTTCCAGGTCGGTGAGTTCCCATGGCGTGCCGCCGTTGTTGCGTTTGATGCCGCGGTCGGCCAGCAGTTTCACCAGTTCTGCTGCGGTCGGCTCGTGGCCGTGGCTGTCGGCGTGTTCGGCCCAGGTTTCGTAGCAGGGGTATGAGGCGATGTAGCGTCGCAGCGTGCTAGGGCTGATCGCGTTGCCGTTCCTGCCCGTCACGCCGTGGTGGAAGAGCCACCAGGAGAGTTGTTCGCCGTTGGGTGGGGCACCTTCCTGGACGCGGTAGGCGCGCCAGGCGGTGTAGTAGCGGTCGGCCACGGTCTCTACGGCGGGGGGTTGCTCGGTGGTCTCCTCTTCGAACTCCGACTCGGGGCTGGCCATCGGGTCTTTCTCTCCCGGGGGCGGCCCTGGGAGAGGAGTGCTTGTGTCGGCCGGGGGAGTGGAGATGAAGTCGCCGCGTGTGTGGTGTCCGGCGGGCAGTGCGTCGCCTGCTGGATCCTGTCGGCGAGGTTGCGATAACTCCGGGGCCCACCGGCCCGGCTTCTCCCCGTAGCTGGTGCGTGGTTCCCCGCGCTGTTCCGGTACGGCCATGGGGTGGTCGTGGCCGTTCATGCCGTGCCATTCGGTCCGAGAGGGGTTGGCGCCGGCTGGCAGGCGTTGTTTGAAGTCTTCGATGTATGTGGTCAGTTTGGTGTTGCTGAGGTCGGTCAGGCCGTAGGTTTCCCGCAGTCGCTGGCCGAGCTGGTAGGCCGACGGGTAGTGGTTGTGGTCGGCGAGGAATTGGCGGAAGGTGGCGTAGTAGACCTCCGCACGTGGCACGTCGTCCGGTATCTGGCTCAGCGGCTGCCCAGAGCGCTCCTCATACGCGTACCTCTCGGGTTCGCGCTGTTTCGGTACGTATGCGCCTCGCTGGCCTTCTACGCCCTTGCCACTGAGCGGCCGCACCCGGCCGGCGGACCCCATCGGTTCCGTCGGCTGGGGGTGCTGGGGTTTGGGCTGCACCGCCTGGGCCTGCCGGTCTGGTGCTTGCTGGTCTTGCTGTGAGGTCGACGGTGCCTGTTGCGGGGCTGGTGCAGGGTGGGCGGTGGTGGGGTCAGTTCTGTTGACTTGGGGCATGGTCTCTCGTGTGCCGTACGCGTCCGGCCGCGCTCCCGGGGACGCATTGTTCAGGCCCGCCCCGTCCACCATCTCGTCCGCCGTGTCCCTCGCGACCGGGGAATGGGCGGTTGCTGGCATCACGGATGGTTCCAGTTCGGCGGCGGTGAGGCCTGCGGGTGTGGTGTCGGTCAGTGGTACCCCGTACCGCGTGAGCCGGAGTGGTATCAGTGACTCCACGGGCGCCTTGCGGCGCCAGGAGCGCCCGTAGCGGGCCCGTAGCCGGGTCTGGTAGACGAGCCGGTCCTGCTCGAGTCTGATGACTTCTTCGTAGCTGCGCAGCTCCCACAGCTTCATCCGGCGCCACAGCCGGAAGGTGGGCACCGGCGCGAGT
>NZ_JAERRG010000053.1 GCF_016741935.1 Streptomyces endocoffeicus
TGAGCTCCTGCCGTGACGCCGGTCGGCGGCCACGGTCGCGGTCACGGTGCGGGCGGAGTCGCCCGTACCAGGCCCGTCTGGTAGGCGATGACCACCAGTTGGGCGCGGTCGCGGGCGCCCAGCTTCGTCATCGCGCGGTGGATGTGGGTACGCACGGTCAGCGGGCTGAGCGTGAGAACCTCGGCGATCTCGGTGTTGGACCGGCCCTCGGCGGCCAGGCCCATCACCTCGCGCTCGCGGACGGTGAGCTCCGACAGGCGCTGCGGGGGCGCGAGGTGGGCGTCGGGGGCCGGGGACATGAGGAAGTTCGTGATGAGGGTGCGGGTCGCGGCGGGTGACAGCAGCGCCTCGCCGGAGGCCACCGTGCGCAGACCGGCCAGCAGGGTGTCGGCGGTGACGTCCTTACCGAGGAAGCCACTGGCGCCGGCGCGCAGCGCCTGGGCGACGTAGTCCTCGGTCTCGAACGTCGTCAGGATGAGGACGCGGGTGGCGGCCAGCTCCGGGGCGGCGCAGATCGCGGAGGTGGCGGCGAGACCGTCCGTACCCGGCATCCGGATGTCCATGAGGACGATGTCGGGTTGGTGGGCGCGGGTCAGCTCCAGCGCCTCCGCACCGTCCGATGCCTCACCGACCACCGTCATGTCCTCGCAGGAGTCGATCAGGATCCGGAAGGTGGCCCGCAGCAAGGTCTGGTCGTCGGCGAGCAGCACCCTGATGGTCATGACTCTTCTCCTCCGGCTGGGGCGTCTGTGGCGCCTACGGCCGCTTCGGGTGCTTCGGGCACTTCGGCCGCTTCGGGCGCTTCCCGTACATCGGCTGCCGAGGGCTGGAGCGGCAGCGCGGTGGTGACCTCGAAGCCGCCCTCCGGACGGGGCCCCGCACAGAGTTCGCCGCCGATGGTGCGGGCGCGTTCACGCATGCCCATGACGCCGAAGCCCCGGCCCGGCACGGCCTTGGCGGAATCGGCGGAATCGGTGGTGCCGGTGGTGTCGGCGGCGTCCGGGCCGTCGTTGCTGACCGTGATCAGCAGGCGTGATCCGGAGTAGGCCAGACGTACCTGTGCGGAGTCCACGTCGGCGTGCTTGGAGACGTTGGTGAGCGCCTCCTGCACGATCCGGAACGCGGTCAGGTCCACCCCGGGGGAGAGCGGGCGGGGCTCCCCTGTCGTGCTGACCGTGACGGCGAGCCCCGCGGACGCGCACGCCGAGACCAGTTCGGGCAGTCGGGCGAGGCCTGGAGACGGCTCCAGCGACGCGGAGGCCGGGTCGTCGGTCTGGCGCAGGAGTCCCAGCGTGGCCTTCAGCTCGCGCAGCGCGGAGGACGTGGTGCCGGTCAGATCGGTGAGGATCTGCTTTGTCTGCTGCGGACTGGTGAGCGCGAGGTGGGCGGCCGTACCGGCCTGCGCGTTGGCCAGAGCCATGTGGTGGGCCACGACATCGTGCAGCTCGCGGGCGATGCGCATGCGCTCCTCGGTGACGCGCAGCCGTGCCTCCTCCTCCCGGGTGCGCTCGGCGTGTTCGGCACGGGCCTGCACCGATGCCAGGTAGGCGCGGCGCAGCCGGGTCATGTTGCCGGCGGCGAGCGGCAGCAGCAGCCAGAAGAAGGGGCCGATCGTCCGCAGCACCAGGGACAGACTGTCCATGGAGTCGGAGACCGCTGACGCGACCATCAGCGCCGCCATGACGGCGACACCGAAGACGCGTGTGGTCTTGCGGTCGGTGAGCGTGGCCAGCCAGTAGAGCGCCGCCATGACGGGTCCCAGCAGCAGCGGGGTCAGCAGATACCCCAGCGAGATCGCGATCACGGTGCAGACCGCGGTCACGACGACCGCGGTGCGCGGATGGCTGCGGTACTTCAGCAGGGCGAGGCAGGACACACCCATGAGGGCGGTGGCGGTCCTGTCCTGGTCGGGTGGCTCGGCGCCGGGCATGGTGAGGTTGCTGCCGAGGGCCGCACAGCCCATCAGCGACAGGACCAGCACCACGTCGATGACGTGGGGGTAGCGGTCGGAGTACTGCTCGAAACGGTCCGTGTAACGCTCAAGGCTGGTGCTCATCGGCTGGGCTCTCCGCTCGGTGCTGTGGGCCATCGTGACCGATTCGGCGCCCTGTGGGCCACCGTGCCGGATTCGGTGCCCCGTGGGCCACCATGACGGATTCGGTACTCCGTAAGCCACCGTGACCGTTTCGGTGCTCCGTGGGCCACCGTGACCGTTCCCCGCGCGGACGGCCGCCGGGGCCGCCCATGTCGTATGCCACGGGCGGCCCCGGTGGGGGCGGGTCGGGCCGTCGATCAGCTGCGGGCCACTTCCAGGCCGGTCGTCCCGGCCGGTTCCGGGTCGGATCCCGGTCCCGACCCGGGTCCCGGTCCCGGTCCCGAATCCGGTCCCGATTCGGGCCGGCGGCCGAGCGCCTCGCCCTCCACGTCGACCTTGGGCAGCAGCCGGTCCAGCCACTTCGGCAGCCACCAGGCCCTGTCGCCGAGCAGGGCGAGCACGGCGGGCACGATCGCCATCCGTACGACGAAGGCGTCGAACAGGACGGCGGAGGCGAGCCCGAACCCGATCATCTTGACCATGGAGTCGCTCTCGCCGACGAACCCGGCGAACACCGCGATCATGATCAGCGCGGCGGCCACCACCACACGCGCGCTGTGCCGGAAGCCGGATGTGATCGCCTGGCCGGGCCGCTCGCCGTGGACGTACGCCTCCCGCATCCGTGAGACGAGGAACACCTCGTAGTCCATGGCCAGGCCGAAGATGATGCCCACCAGGAAGATCGGCATCAGGCTCATGATCGGGCCGGTCTGCTCCACGCCCAGGAGTCCGGCGCCGTGGCCCTGCTGGAAGACGAGGACGACCACGCCGAGGGAGGCCAGCACCGACAGCAGGAAGCCGAGGGCCGCCTTCAGCGGGACGAACAGGGACCGGAAGACCACCAGCAGAAGCACGATCGCGAGGCCCACCACGACGACCAGGTAGGGGATCAGCGCGGACTGCACCTTGTCCGAGATGTCGATGTTCAGCGCGGTACTGCCGGTGACCTCGAAGGTCGCCCCGGTCTCGGACTCGACCCCGGGCCGCTCGCCCCGAATGGTCGTGACCAGGTCCTTGGTCCTTTCGTCGGTCGGCGCCGTGGACGGTACGACCTGGAAGACGGCCGTGTCACCGGCCGCGTTGAAACGGGCCGGGGAGACGGAGACGACACCCTCGGTGCCGCCGATCTCCTTCGCGACCGTGTCGGCGGCGCCCTTCGGGTCGGTGCCCCCCTTCGCGTCCACGACGACGGTCAGTGGCCCGTTGAAGCCCGGCCCGAAGCCCTCGGCGAGCGCGTCGTAGGCCCTGCGTTCGGTGGTGGAGGTCGACTTGGCCTCGTCCCCGGGCATGCCGAGCTGCAGGTCCGTCATCGGCACCGCGAGGGCCCCGAGGCCCACCACGCCGAGCAGCAGCACGGGCAGCGGACGCCGCAGCACGAACCGCGCCCACCGGGTGCCGCCGTTGTTCTCGCTGTTCTCCTCGATACGGCCGCTCTTGCGGGCGCGCCGCCGGAGCACGGCGTTCGGCCAGAAGCCGAGGAACGCCGGGACCAGCGTCAGCGCGACCAGTACGGCGACGACGACCGCGCCCGCCGCGGCCAGGCCCATCTTGGTGAGCATCGGGATGCCGACCACCGCGAGTCCGGCCAGCGCGATGACGACCGTAAGGCCGGCGAACACGACCGCGGAACCGGCCGTGCCGACCGCCAGACCGACCGCCTCTCGCGGCACCCGGCCCTTGGCCCGCTCCTCGCGGTAGCGGGAGACGACGAACAGGGCGTAGTCGATGCCGACGGCGAGACCCAGCATCATCGCCAGGGTGCCGGTCGTCGTGGACAGTCCCAGCGCCTCGGACAGGGTCAGGATGGTGGCCATGCTCACGCCGACACCGATGATGGCGGTCAGCAGCGGCAGTCCGGCGGCGGCCAGCGAACCGAAGGTGACCAGCAGCACGACGGCGGCTATCGCGACACCGATCACCTCGGCCGCACCGCCGGGCCCGCCACCGCCGTCCATCGCGCTTCCACCGGCCTCGACGGTCAGCCCGGAGCCCTGGGCCGTGTGGATGGCCCGCTCCAGCTGGTTCTTGCTGGCGTCGGTGAGGTCGTTGGCGCCGACCTTGTAGGTGACCGTCGCGTACGCCGTCGTGCCGTCCTTGCTGACGGCCTTCGCCTGGAACGGATCGACGGCGCTCGCGACCTGGGCCCCGTCGCCCAGATTGGCCACGGTCTCCTCGACGGCCCGCCGGTTCTCGGTGGCGGTGACCTTCTCGCCGCTCGGCGCGACGAAGACGACCCGGGCGGTCGCGCCGTCGGCGGAGGCTCCGGGGAAGCGCTGCTCCATCAGGTCGAACGCCTTCTGGGACTCGATGCCCGGCATCGAGAACTCCTCGTCGGAAGCGCCCGAAGCCTTGAGCGCGCCCAGCCCGACGGCGGCCAGGACGGCCGCCCAGACCAGGGCGACGTACCAGCGCCGCCGGAAGGCCAGACGGCCCACTTGGTAAAGGAATGTAGCCACGACAGGAGGTCTCCGCATCTGGTGCCGACTGTCCGCCCAGACTCTCCGGGAGCGGGCCGCCCTGTCGTCGTGCGCCTGCCGACATTTCGCGCTACTGAGAACGCAGTACACACCGGCCCATCGGGTCCGCCGCTGGTACGACGTACCCGCCCGGGACCTCGCTGAATTCCGTTTCCCGCGGCCCCTCCAGGGGAATGAGCAACGGCCGCGCCGCCGAGAACCGATACGGCATTTCCAGCGTGCGTGATTTCCAACGTTTTCCAACGTGGGTGATTTCCAGCGTGCGTGATCGCGCACGCCCGCACGTCCGCACGCCCGCACGCCCGCACACCCGGCGGGCGAAGGGCCCACCGGGCGCGGGAGCGCGGAGTTCCGTGGCTTACGGGTGGTACTTTTCCTCGACCGTCTCGGCAGCGCCGGACTTGGCGTTCATGGTGACGCGGACGGTCACGCTGTTGGTCTTCGCGGCCTTCTCCAGCTCCTCCACGGTGCACTTGGAGGTGCCGTAACCGTCGTCGCCGATGGACACGGTGCCGCCGTCGTCGGAGCAGATCGCGGCCGCGCCGAGGATCTGTGTGGCGTTGGAGATCAGGAACGCCTGCTCCATGCCGCCGCTCTCGGGCTTGATGGTCATCTTGCCGGGCGCGAGGTACTTCAGCGTGCCGACGTACATGCGGTGGTTCCCCGCGTTGGCGACGCCGCCCCCGGGGGAGGCGGACCCACCACCGTTGCCGCCACCCTTACCGCCACCGTTGCCGTTGCCGTCGCCCTTGCCGCCGCCCTGGCCCTGCGAACCGGAGTTGTCCGAGGAGGAGCCGCTGGTGGGCTGCGCCGAGGCCGAGGAGCCGGAGGAGTCGGCCTTGGAGTCGTCCGGCCCACAGGCCGTGGCCCCCAGGCTCAGCGCCGCGGCCGCGACAAGGGCGGCGGCGATACGGCGGCCGGCGCGGCCGCGGAAGCGGTTGGTGGTGGTGGCGGTGTTCATCGTGACCTCGCGTTGCTGTGTGCTGTCGTCTCGCTCCCGGACGACAATCAGCTTCGAAGATCGCGTTGGCGTTCCGCTAACGGACAACTAATACGGTTCGGCGGCAGCGCGACCCGTGGCCCCAAGGCCGGGTCCCGCCGAACCGGGGTCTCACACCGCGGCTGTCTTCGGGTAGTGCGGACGCAGGCTGGACATGAGGATGCGGTCGAGCAGCCGGTCGGGCAGCACCCGCGACAGGCGGGTGATCAGGGCCGCGTCACGGCCGACGGTGTAGCGGGTGCGAGGCCTCCCGGCGGTCACGGCCTTCGCGATCACCCGGGCCGCGTCGTCGGCGGGCCTGCCACGTTGTATGTGGGTGGCGGAATGCGTGTTGGCCGCCTGGATCAGCCGTCCGTAGCGGTCCCGCTGCTCCGGCGGCATGGCGGCGGCCAGCCGGTTCGCGGTGGCGACGACCCGGTCCGACATCTCCGTACGGACCGCGCCGGGCTGGACGACCACCACCCGCACGCCCAGCGGCGCCAGTTCCCGGCGCAGCGAGTCGCTGACCGCCTCGAGGGCGAACTTCGTGCCCGCGTAGGGGCCGTACGTGGCCATGGCGACCCGCCCGCCGACCGAGCTGATGTTGACCACCCGGCCCGAGTGGCGCAGCAGCGCGGGCAGCAGCGCCTGGGTGACGGCGATATGGCCGAAGAGGTTGACCTCGAACTGCCGGCGCCACTCGCTCAACGGCAGCGCCTCGACAGGGGCGTTGATCTGGATGGCGGCATTGTTCACCAGCGCCCGCAGCGCACCCGCCCGCGAGTCATCGTCGAGGCGCGAGGCCAGCCGCGCGATGTGGTCCGGCTGGGTGATGTCGAGGATGACCGGCTCGATGCCGTCCGCGCGCAGCGCGTCGGCGTCACTGTCGCGGCGGACTCCGGCGATGACGTGGAACCCACGGCGGGCCAGTTCGCGTGCGGACGCCGCGCCGATCCCGGTCGAGGCTCCCGTCACGACGACGCGTTCCCGAGGCTCCCGGGGCTCCCGAGGTTCCCGACCTTCAGATGACATTGTCACCTGAACGACGGTAGCCACGTCAGGTGACACTGTCAACAGTAAGATGGTCGGCATGATCTGTCGCGTGGAATCAGCAGCCGCGACCCGCCGCGCTCTGCTGGACGCGGCCGCTGAGCTGCTGGACATCGGTGGTCCGGACGCCGTGACGCTGCGCGCGGTCGGGGCGCGCGCGGGGGTCAGCCGCGGAGCGCCGTACCGGCACTTCGCCAACAAGGACAGCCTGCTGACCGCCGTCGCCGCCGAGGCATGGGACCGGCTCGGGGATCAGCTGCGGATCCTGCGCGCCGACCCCCAGTTGCCCCCGGCCGAGAAGCTGCGCCACGCGCTCGCCGCGCTGATGACGGTCGGCCGTCGTCAGCCGCACCTGTACCGCATGATGTTCAGCTCACCGGCCGGCGACCCGGCCGCGATCCACGCGGCGGAACGCACCCAGGACGAGTTCCTCGCCATCGTCGGTGACCTGGTCGGCGAAAAGCACGCCCGGCGATTCGCGGCGCTGCTGCTGACCAGCACGCACGGCATGACGGGCATGGAGGCCAGCGGGCACCTCCCCGCGGAGAAGTGGCACGTTTCGGCCGAGGAACTCGTCTCGACCCTGGTGTCCATGATCGGCAATCAGACCCGAAGCGAATAGCGGCGCATGAGAGCCGCCGGCTGACCGAAGGCGGCCAAGGGTCGGCCGAATTGTCTGTGGCGCGACGGAACTTAATGAGCTGAGCGTTGAGGCATCCCCCCCATTGTGCGAAGCGACATTTTATGGCCCCTTCCAGAGGCCGATACGGTCGGATTCATGGAGTGGAATTTTCTGACAGCCGAAAAACTCGCGGCCGCCTTGCGTGCCGGTGAAGTGACCTCGGCGGAACTGACCGACGAGGCGATCGCCCGTATTGAGCGGGACGACAAGGCGATCAACGCGATCTGTGTACCGGACTTCGACCGTGCGCGGGCCGCCGCGCGCGATGCCGACCAGGCGCGCGCCCGCGGTGAGGACCGGCCGCTGCTCGGCATTCCGGTGACGGTCAAGGAGTCCTACAACATCGCCGGGCTGCCCACGACCTGGGGCATGCCGCCACACCGGAACTACCTGCCGGCCGAGGACGCGGTGCAGGTCTCGCGCCTCAGGGCCGCGGGCGCGGTGGTGCTCGGTAAGACCAACGTGCCCATGGGGCTGCAAGACATACAGAGCTTCAACGAGATCCACGGCACCACCAACAACCCGTGGGATCACGGTCGTACGCCGGGTGGATCCTCCGGCGGATCAGCGGCGGCCCTGGCGTCCGGCTTCGGCGCGCTGTCCATCGGCTCCGACATCGCCGGTTCATTGCGCACCCCCGCGCATTTCTGCGGCATCTACGCACACAAGCCGACACTCGGGCTGGTGGCGAACCGCGGCATGGTCCCGCCGACCGCACCGGCCTTGCCGACCGAACTCGACCTCGCCGTCGTCGGCCCGATGGCGCGCACCGCCCGCGACCTCACGCTCCTGCTCGACGTCATGGCCGGACCTGACCCGCTGACCCTCGGCGTGGCGCACGACGTGACGCTGCCGCCCGCACGCCACGAGCGACTCCGCGACTTCCGGGTCCTGGTCCTCGACGATCACCCGCTCATCCCGACCGGCTCCGCTGTGCGGGCGGGCGTACACCGCGTGGCCGACGCGCTCGCCGACGGCGGCGCCCGCGTCGAACGCCACAGCCCGCTCCTGCCGGACCTGAGCGAAGCCGCGGTGCTCTACACGCAGTTGCTGTTTTCGGGCTTCAGCGGGAGTTTTCCCCTCGAAGCGTACGAGCGGCTGCGGACCCTCGCCGCCGGACTGGGCGCGGACGACCGGAGTCTCGACGCCGCGCTGCTGCGCGGCATGGCGTTCAGCCACCGCGACTGGATCGAGGCGGACAGCCGTCGCCAGCTCCACCGCCACGGCTGGCGGCGGCTCTTCGCCGAGTTCGACGCCGTGGTGTGTCCCATCACGCCCACTCCCGCGTTCCCGCACGACCACAACCCCGATCTGAGGGAACGCCGGATCGACATCGACGGCGTCGAGTACCCGTACCTCGACCAGCTCGTCTGGGCCGGCCTGGCCACCATGCCCGGCCTGCCCGCCACCGCCGTACCAGCGGGCCGGTCCCCCGCGGGCCTGCCGGTGGGAGTGCAGCTCATCGGCCCGATGTACGAGGACCGCACCCCGCTGCGACTGGCCGAACTGCTCGAGCAGAAGATCGGCGGCTTCCAGGCACCGAAGTAGAGCCGACCATGCCCAACCGTAGGCGGCCGGCGGCCGGTGGGGCAGTTGTCCGGTCCGACCGGGTGACGCCGCGCGCGAACGGGTGATTCAGGTGCTTTTCCTGTTTCCAGATGGAAAGGAAAAGGTGGCATTCATGCGCGAAGAGAACGCATGAACACCTGGGAGGAAATATGCCGATACAAGCGAGCGCGCTCGTGCGCGGCAGCTCGGTGCTGGTAACCGCCGCGGCGACCGTCGCCATGCTGGCTACCCCTGCCGAAACCACCGAAGCCGAAGCCCACGGCGGGCGGCCGAGCAACGGGCAGAGCGACGGGCGGGCGGCCGAGACCAGGCAGATCGCGTCCTCGGTCCTGGACGCGGACCAGAACGTCAAGTTCACCCTGACCGCGATCCGGTCCACCGTCGACCCGCTGAGGGCCTCCGTCCGCCTGAAGGCATTCGTCCGGCAGCACGGCCGGCTCCTGCTGTCGGATGAGGTACGGGTCGGTGAGGTGGACAGCTGGTTCTGGTTCCCGGTCACCGGCCGGGGCGCGATCTGCGAGTTCTCGACGGCGAGCACCAACCCCGCGCCCGTCACCACGAGCCTGCTGATCACCCCGGCGATCGGCTGCTCGCCACCCCAAAGCTTCGAGCTGCGGAACGGGAAGTTCAAGGCTGACGGCCACAGCACGCGGACCCCGCACGGCGGAGTGAGCACTGGCGGCGGCGGCATGGCCGAACGGACCGCCATCCGGGAAACGCCGACCGGCACGTAGGCCGTCACCCCCGTCGCCCCGTCACCCCCCGTCACCCCCCGTCACCCCGCGCGGCCTGCCGGTCGCCTTCGTAGTGACCGGAGCCAAGCCCGTTGAACCGAGGCATCCCATCGCATACGCCAGAGGCCCCTTCCGCTGACCGGAAGGGGCCTCTGAGCTGACGCGCGCTCGACAGGATCCGAACCCGCGACCTGTGCCGTCGTTGCCGTCATTGCCGTCGTTGCCGTCAATCTTCCCCCGCCATCTTTAGCAAGAGACAGGGTCCAGGGGTACCGCGCTGCCTAGTCTTCATGGTCATGCCCGACGAACCGTTTCTCGCCGCGACCAAAGCCTCTTATGACGTCATGGCCGCGGAGTACGCCGACATGGTGAGTTCCGACTTGGACGCCAAGCCTCTCGACCGGGCGTTGCTCGCCGCCTTCACGGAGTTGGTAAAGGCAGGCGGAAACGGTCCCGTTGCCGATGTAGGTTGTGGCCCCGGCCAGGCAACGGCGGTACTACGCCGACTGGGCGTGGATGCGTTCGGCATCGACCTTTCGCCCGGGATGATCGACCTGGCCCGCCGCACCTACCCGGATCTGCGGTTTGAGGTGGGATCGATGCTGGCCCTGGGCCTGCCGGAGGGCTCCATGGGCGGTTTGCTCGCCTACTACTCGATCATCCACGTCCCATGGGAGCGGCGGTCGGAAGTGTTCTCCGAGTTTCACCGGGTGCTCGCACCGGGTGGGCAGGTGATGCTTGTCTTCCAGGTCGGCGATGACCGGGGTCATCGCTCCGAGGCATTCGGCAAAGCCATCTGCCTCGACTGGTACCGGCAGCAACCGGACGAAATCGCCAACCTGCTGCGTCGCGCTGGATTCGAGGTCTGGGCCACAGTCACGCGGCAGCCCGACGCTGCCGAGAAGACACCGCAAGGCTACGTCTTGGCACGCAAGCCCCTATCCGAGCCAGTGGAGCTTGACGAAGCGAGAGGGCTTGCGGACGAAGGGCTATACGTACGCTTCCAAAGCACAGTCCGAAACGAGCGCGGATACTTCACCGGCGTGTTCGGACTGGTCAATGGACTGGCACGGAACGGGAAGCTGACCGCTGAGCAGGAGCGCCTCAGACGGGCCCACAATGACTGGTACAACGCGGCCTATCCTGACCCCTCCTCTGCCGATCCGACGGTCTACGACCGCGAGCTTCACCCCGGGGCGGCGGCCTGGTTCAAGTCCACGTCGCGGGACCTGATCAAGCGAGTAGACGGCTACTTGGAGATCCTTGCCGCTCACGAGATCGGGTGGCGCATGATGCGATCGTCGGATCCAGGGAGGATCGTCTACGAGGACGAATACCAAATCGTCGTCGTTCCACATGAGGCCGGACCGGGCCCGTCGGCCATACGCGACAGGGATGGGTAGCGAGAGCAATCGCCCCGAGAGCTGATGCCGGCGCATACGCCAGAGGTCCCTTCCGCTGACCGGAAGGGACCTCTGAGCTGCTGCGCGCTCGGCAGGACTGGGCAAGGTCTGTTCGAAGACGGACCCTGGCGTAAGGATCTTTATTGCCCACCCGGTCGGCCGTGTGCCATTGAGATCTGCCTCGTGTCTCGTGTGCCACGCTGGCCCTCGTCTCCAGCATCTTGCCCGCCGACGCAGTCACAGCTGCCGTGGACAGCGGCTCGGCGGCAGTCGACATCCTTCCGCCGAGAGGGACACATCCATGGCGAGCTCGATCAACCGGCGGGACTTCCTCGGTGCCGCCACCGGCGCGGCCCTCGTACCGCCCTGCCTCATGAGCCGGTTCTGGCTGCCACCGCGGTCGGTGCCGTCCGGAGGCGGCCAACCTTCCGACGGGTGCGACCAGCGTGTGGAGTACTTGCCGGTGACCCTGGACGAGGTTCCCTTTCCCAGGGACATCGCGTTCACCGTGCGCTACCCGAGCAGCCGACCGATCACCCTGCGCGCCCACTACTGGTACCCGGCGGACGCTCTGCGAAGCGGCCGGGCATGCCCGGCCATCGTCGAGTTCAACCCGTATCGACGGCGGGACGGGACGCTGTACGCCGACAGCATGATGTATCCCTGGTTCGCCCGGAATGGCTATCTCTGCTTCCGTGTCGACCTGCAGGGCAGCGGCGACTCGGAGGGAACCCTCACCGACGAGTACTCCGAGGAGGAACTCTCGTACTGCGTCCAGGTCATCGAGCAGATCGCCCGACTCCCCTTCTGTGACGGCAACGTAGGCATGATGGGCAAGTCCTGGAGTGCCATCAACTCCTTGATGGTCGCCGCCCGCGAGGACTGCCCCTCCGCGCTCAAAGCGATCGTCGTGTGCTGCGGCACCGACGACCGCTACAACGACGACGTCCACTACATGGGCGGAGCCATGATGCAGGACAACGTCGGCTGGCCATCGAGTATCTGGGGCTGGCTCCCGGCCCCGCCCGATCCGCGGACCGTCGGCCGGCAGTGGAAGGAGATTTGGCGGGAGCGCATCCGCGACATGAGCTTCTGGTTCGAGCAGTGGGGCAGCCACCAGACGCGCGACTCCTACTGGAGCGCGACCAGTGTGCGCGACCACTACGACAGGGTCCGCGTCCCGGTCTTCATCCTCTCCGGCTGGCAGGACGGCTACAAGAATCCCGTAGAGCGCGCGGTACGGGCTCTCGGCGAACTCGGTCGTCCCGTGAGCGGGCTGTTGGGCCCCTGGGGGCACAAGTACCCCTTCAACGGCTACCCGGGCCCCCGCATCGACTGGCTCCGCTACGTCGTCACACATTGGTGGGACCGCTGGCTCAAGGGCGAACACCCCGATCCGGACACCAGCTGGCCGCAGCTCACAGTGTGGCTCGGCGAATCCCGCGAGCCGGATCGGCTGCCCGACTATACGGAGAAGGGAAAGTGGGTAGCCGAGGACCACTGCTGGGCCGATCGCGTACGGGAACAGGCGTTCTTCCTCACGACGAACCAGCTCATGTCACCGCACCCCGCCTCCGTCAGCCATGCCTACATCAGCGCTTCGGATCTCACGCTGGGGACCACGCTCCTGGAAACCAGTTCCTTCGGCGAGTGCTCCAACGACGACCTGCCCGGCGACCAGAACCGGGACGACCACCGCTCGATTTTCTTCGACAGCGCGCCGCTCGACCGCGATCTGGAGTGCTTCGGCTATCCGCTGACAAGGCTCAACCTGGAGTGCGACAGACCGCTTGCGTCCGTCGCCATCCGCCTCTCGGAGATCAGCCCCCAAACCGGGGCGTCCCATCTGGTGACGTACAGGTTCTTCAACCTCTGCTACAACGACAACGACATGGCCCACCCCAGACCCGTCCCCTCGGGAGTCTTCTCGGTGGAAGTCCCCCTCAACATCATGGGCCATGTCTTCAAACGCGGCTGGAAAATCCGGTTGTCGGTCTCGCCCTCCTTCTTCCCCACCATGTGGCAGAGCCCCGAGATTCCGACGGTCAAGCTGCACACCGGGCCTGTGGACGATCTGCCGCCGAGCGCACTCGTCCTCCCCGTCCGCGCGCCGCGACCGCAGGACGCCCGTATTCAGGCATTGCTTGTGGGATCCCAGACCGCCTATGTGAACCCCGAGCTGTACGTGCCCACGCTGAAGACGATTCGGGAGGCATCGGACCAGCGGTCCGTGGAGCGGGTGGTCGTCCAAGGAAAGCCCGGAGTCCTCGTGCACAAGGTCTTCGACAGCGGGAGCGCGGTGTACGGCGGGGTGCTGGACGACCTGTTGGTCGACCAGACCGCCGAGGAGAATTTCCAGATCCTCGATTGCGATCCCCTGTCGGCCACCGGCTTCACCCGGTCCACCACCCAGCTGCAACGCGCCGACTGGAAAGTCCGAGTGGTCACCCACACCCGTGTGCACAGCGAGAAAACCGCGTCGGGCCGGTTCGTCTTTCGCTACGAAGCCGATCTGCACACCTTCATCGCGGACGAGCCCTTCGAGGAAAAACACATTCGAGGAACGATCCCACGTCGCTGGGTGTGAGCGGCCCCCGAGCCGACGAGCGCCGTCCGCCACCGCCGGCGCGATGGGACCGTGGCCGGCGTTCCCCTGCTCCCTGCGGCCATCGGCGCTGGGTGGACCGGTGATCCCACAGCCCCCGGCCCCACCGACCAGAGGCCCCTTCCGATCAATCGGAAGGGGCCTCTGGTCTGCTGCGCGCTCGGCAGGATTCGAACCTGCAACCTCTTGATCCGTAGTCAAGTGCTCTATCCGTTAAGCTACGAGCGCTTGGCTTCCCGGCGGTTTTTCTTGCCGGTCGGCGTTGCGGGGACAACATTACATGACCTGTGCCGTCAGGCGAAATCCGTTTCGCCCACCCACGCCGACCTGCGAAAACTCCATTTTCGAGGGGTCGCGGAGTTGCCCTCGCGAGGCCTCTGGGAGCTCGCCTTCGCGTCGCGAGGTGCTTGAGGAGCATGGGTGAATACTACGGAAGGTCACCGGAAAGTCACTGCGCGCTGCCCTCGCTAACGGCACGGTTGCGTGATCGTTCGGGGCGGGCCTGGAAACGACGCAGGGGGCCCGCGCCATAGGCGCGGGCCCCCTGTCGGAGAGCGGAGGCTGAGGGATTTGAACCCTCGATGGGCTTTAGGGCCCAAACCGCATTAGCAGTGTGATCGGCCCGGTAGGACGGCGGCGACTCCCGACCCCTGGCAGCGCTCCCTCGCAGGTCAGCGCGACCATGCCATCCGGCCTGGACAGTCGCCGTCCGACCGCGACCGGCCCTCTTGGTGCCATCCGTGTGCCATCACTCTGCCAGCGTCTCGACGTCTCCAACAGCAATGATCGCCACTCGCTGTGCCGCTGTCGCAACCATCTGATCAAGCCGCTGCGCTGCTCGCTCTCTCCGCAGCGGCGCAGCGGTCATTCTCGGTCCCCCGCCGTCGTCACCCATCGGAGCGTCCTGTGCGCGCCGTACCACCGCTCCGGTGCTCAGCGTCGTCAGAGCCTTCACCATGGCTCGCAAGCGTTCACCGCTTCCGATCCTCGCGCTACTCCGGCTCTCCCTCGGGATGCGCTTCAAGCTTCCCGTGTTCATCAAGGTGCCAGCGCACGCCAGCGTCGTCGGTAAACCATGCGGACGGACGGTGGTCATCGACGCCTGCTGCATTCCAGCCGGGCGAGATGAATGTGAACAAGCGGTCAGGCCCGACCAACCGGGCCGGAAAGCCTTGGCTGGTCCCGTCCGCACCAATCACCTCTGCCGCCCGGTGCCGACCTCCAGCGCTCCCCAGAAAGCGGACCGCAACGTTGTGAAGGGGAGCGTCGCTCGTGTTCGTGATCCGCACCACCCAGTGGTCGTATCCACTCAATGCAGTAGCGACAGGATCGGTGCCGTTAGGACCCACACGATCGCAGGCCATCCTCACCCGTCGAGCCTGCGCCACCCTCCGATCGTCAGCTACCGCGCGCAGCTCCGCCCGCTCCAGTTCCATGGTCGCGGACTGCTCAGCGATGAACTCCCGCTGCTCCCGAATCTGCTGGCGCTGACTGGTCAACGTCCAGACCGCTGCTGTAGCCGCAGCAGCGGCGAAGATGGCACCCAACCACGTCGGGGCATCGCCCCAGTTAATTGCTCCCACGCGCGCCAGGCTAAGAGATGCGGAACGGCCCCGGGAGCGGCCTGGACGCATCCCGGGGTCGTCTGCTAGCCCCGCGTCCCTGCCATGCACGCGCGGGCAGATCTCGCGGGACTGGATGACGGACGCGGCCCCGTGGCCCACTCCGGCCCTCAGGAGAAGAGCCAAGAGGGTCCACCAACGGCTACGCGTTCTGGAGGGGTGGGCCTACGGGTCTATGCGGTGCCGTGCCGCTCGTGCTTGGAAGTGACCATCAGCTCAGCGGTAGCACGCTCAGGGGCGCGGCCGGCTACAGGCTGGGGCGCGCATCCCCGGCAGACGTAGCGCGTCCGTCCGGGCCCGGTCAGGGTGGACTCGTGGACCGCCGAGAGTTCCTGGTCCCTGCCGCAGCAGTCGCAGCGCCCGGGCGTTCCCGAGTGCAGGGCGTCTGCATCGGGGCGGCCGGCGTTGTGGATGCGCAGCAGTTCCTGACCGGTGTCGCACAGGCGGTCGCTGGTGCGGCAGGTAGGGCAATCCATCCCGGCGGCCTCCGCAGGCGGCTATGGCAGACGGCGGCGGCTTTCACCGGGCTGATCACCTGGCTCTACCAGGACGCGGGTCAGCTCGATCAGGCATCAGCCTGGGGCACCCGCACGCTGGAGTTGGCCCACCGCGCTCACGACAAACAGCTCGTGGCCCATGCGCTGACCAACCGCGCCATGGTGGACATGGACCTCGGCGACGGCCCCACAACCGTCGAGATGGCCAGTGCGGCCCTGGCTGACGAGAAACGGCTGTGCGCCAAGGTCAAGGTCCAGGCGCTTCAGCAGGCAGCACACGGACACGCCCTGGTCGGCGACCGCAGAGCCTGCGACCAGCTACTCGACCGAGCCGGCCGACTCATTGATCGCATCGATGACGATCACCCGTGGGGCGTCGCGACCAAGACCCCGCTGTACCTGGAGATCCAGCGGGCCACCTGCTACAGCCGAATGCAGCTCGGCGCGGAAGCCGTTCGGCTATGGGAACAGGTCATGCCCTCCGCGGAGTGGCGGAACTCCGGTGTCTTCGCGGCCCGTCAGGCGTCCGCGCTGGCAGACAGCAGGCGTCCGGACGAGGCGGTCGCAGCCCTGGAGGCCGCGGTACACGTAGCGGAAGAGGTCGAGTCCGCACGGCTGCGCAGGGAATTGACGACCGCCTGGGAACGCCTGGCGCCGTGGCACCTCGCAGCGCAGGGCCAAGAGGTGCGGGCGCTCTTCGACGGCATCGGGCTGCCGACCGCTCGGTGAGGGTAGAGGCACCACATGGCAGAACGAGACCCGCTGGCAGCAGAGGAAGTCCAGGCGCATCTGGAACGCTGGGAAGGCTGGTCCGGGGACACGAGCCGGATCGGAAAGACCTACCAGCTCGATTACTACACGAGCATCAAGGTCATCAATGAGGTGGCCGAGGCCGCGCAGAAACTTCAGCACCACCCGGACATCGACATCCGGTGGGAGCGGCTGCACTTCAGCATCACGACGTACAGCGCCGGCGCGGTCATCACCCCGCTGGACTTCAAACTCGTGGCAGAGATCGAGCGCGTCGCTGCCGCGCACGGGGCGAAGACTGCCCCCTAGCGCGCGTCAGTGTTGGTCCCGCTTGACGTTGGGACCGGCTTGGTTGGCGGTGGGGGCGTTGGTGGAGCATCCCTGCGCGAGAGGGGTGGGAACCGGGTGCTCGGCGCTGCGTTGTGACGGTCGGGCGTTGGCTCGGTGGGCTCGGAAGAGCTGACTGAGCAGTCACGTGAGAGCGTCCGCGTCCCCCAGAGAACGGGGACGCGGGACGCACTCGCTTGACCACGTCCTGAGTGCGTCCGGGGCGCACTGGGACGCACTGCTCGGCCGAGGTTTTACGCAGGCCAGAGGTGGTGTGAGTACTTCCCGTGATGACCCATCAGGTCGGGACGCACTGACACCAAGATCGGGGACGCACTCCGCTCGCCTGCGACCTGCGTAAACGGTGAATGGGGGTGTCGCTGGCATCGCCGTATGGGACGCACCGGGACGCGCTCGCCTGCTCACGCCTTGGCCTGTCGCTTGTCCGGGAGGCTGTGCATCATCGCGCGTTTCGGACCGGGCTCGGCCACCACCTCGCCGCTGTCCACCAACCGGCCGAGCGCAGCCCGGGTCACGGGCGTCCGGCCGGGGACGCGGCTGGTGATGCCGTTGGTGGTCAGCGGACTGCCGGCTTTTTCGAGCACGGCGAGGATCTTGCCCTTGCGCCTCACGAACTCCACTTCGGACTTGGCGTCCTTCTCCCTCTCGGCCGCGATCTCGGCGGTGTCGTCGGTCCGCTCGATGGGCGGGTAGATGTGGGCATCGGCGAACGTCTCCCCCTCCGACTTCACCACCACGTCGGCGAACCAGTGCAGAGGATTCTTGCCGCTAGGGAGCGCGTGCTTACGGACCTGCGCGGGGCGATCCTTGGCGACCCGGAGCCGTGAACGCCCCTCAGCGTTGATGCCGAAGGGATGGACGGCCTCAAGCATGTACTGGACACCGTCCACTCCGTTGAGCTTGTGGACACCGCCGAGGGCATATCGGCCTCGGCTCTCGCTGTTCTTGACCACGTGGTCGAGGGAGACGACAGCGGCGCCGGTGTCCGCAAGCGGGCGCAGCAGCATGCGGCGGAACTTGGCGATCTCGGTGTTGTCCTTGAGTTCCAAGCCGAGCATGGACATCGCTTCGGTGACACCATCGACCACCACGAGGGTGGGCTGCACCTCAGCGACTCGGCAGACGAAAGCTCGAAGATCGCCCGGAGCAGGCGTGATGTGAGGTCGAACGTAGTGAAACCGCTCCTGGAGGTCCCGGGGCAACGCGCCGATCAGGAGCAGGCGGCCGACCACTCCGGCCTCGCTGTCCTCGAAGTCGATGTAGACGACATGGTTCCCTCGATTGATCTCGATGAGGGCGGTTATGAGAGCGACCCACGATTTCCCAGCCTCTGACTCGCCTTGAACGCCGTTGACGTGCCCGGGGTAGAAAAGGCCGTGCCCGTCGTCGCGGGCGCCTACAACGGGCGTGACGGGCTTGTGGGAGCCGTTGAGAACGGCGGACAGGTCGCTGAACTCCCAACCGGTGTCGCTGCGCTGGCGAAGGCTGCTGGCTTCCGCGGCGGTGGTGATCTGCTCGCGGAGCGCGTCGAGGATCGCATCGAGATCGCCATCCCCCGACCGTGCCAGGTGCGCCGCGCTCTCGACGGCCTCCAGCACCTTCCGCCGCGTCGCCGCCTTGCGGACGATCTCGGCGTAGTACTCGGCGTTGGCGGCGGTGGGAGTCTGGTCCACGAGGTTGTGGAGGTACGACGCTCCCCCGACTCGTGCGATCTCGCCCCGCTCGGTCAACTCCGCGGCGACCGTGATCGGGTCAATCGGCGTTCCCTGCACCGTCATGGTCGTGATCACACGGAAGATCGTCTCGTGAGCAGGTCGATAGAAGTCCGGGCCCTCGATGATCTCGATGACGGCCTTGATCGCCTGTTCCGAAAGGAGCATGCCGCCGAGGACGGCTTGTTCGGCCTCAACGTCGTGAGGAGGAACGCGGCTCAGCCCGTCACCGACGTCGGTCACCTCCGGCGCTCCAGTGCGCAGCTCCCGCATGCGCGGAGGAGCGCCCGAGCCATCTTCGCCGGCCTCGCAGATGCCGCCATGTCATGCACTCCGGGGAGCACGAGACACCGCCGTTGCTCCTGGCCTACAACCGCATTGAGACTGCGGTACTGAACTCATGACCTGCTCAGATGCATGGTGATGGCACGGTGATGGTGCATCCTGGCCCGCTCCGGGAGCCGACGCGGAAAGTGCCTCGGGCGCGTACAGGGCCCTGATCAAGTCGAGCGTGGGGATCTTGATGCACCGGCCGATGCGAAGGACTCGGGTCACGGTCCAGCCCTGGCCACGGATCGCCGTATAGATGGTCTCCGGGTCCACTCCGAGAATCGCGGCCGTCGTCGGCACATCGGTCGTCGGCCCCAACGCCTCGATCGCCGTACGGGTCCATGCGCTCATGACACCGGCCCCCGCTGCTCGCCGATGCCGAGAAACTCCAGCACCTCGGCTCGGTCGTACCGCACGAGGCGGGGGCCCACACGACGCGGGCGCGGACCAATGCCGAGGCGAGCCCAGCGCTTCACGGTGTCGAGGTGGACGCGGGCCAGTGCCGCGTACTCCTGCCGCGTGATCCCGCTGTCAGCCACTTGTTCGCTGAGATGTCTCTTACCAGCAGATTCGTTGGCCATGCGAACAAGAGTGCATAGCGGTGTTGTAGGTGTCAATCATTCCGAGTATTGTCATCTGAGCAAACGGTCATGATGACGAAAGTAGGTGCATATGGGGGAAGCAGAGTGGAGAGCACGGCTCGTTTCAGCCGTCGCTCAGCAGGTTCGGAGATACCGGCAAGAGCGAGGACTCAGCGTCCAGCGGCTCGCGGACATCTGCACCGAGGAGTACGGGCTCCCGATCAAGCGTTCCGTCCTCGCGAACTTCGAGGGTGGCCGACGTCCCGCGCTGAGCGTGGTCGAGCTGCTGGCCCTGGCTCGCATCCTCAAGGTGCCCCCGATCTTGCTCCTGTTTCCGCTCGGGCGGGAGGAAACCACCGAGGTCCTTCCGGACGAGAATGTCGGCACCTGGACAGCGTTCAAGTGGTTCGTCGGGGAGAGCCGGTTTCCCTCCGAGCGCATCCCACGCGGTGAGGTTGACGCTGCTACGGGTCTCCCCGAGTGGTACGACGACCCCGAGGAGGGATGGGAAGAATCCGCCGCGCCGGTCACCCTCTACCGCCGGCATGAGGACTTGGTCAGCGAGTGGTTCGCCACACGCAGGAAGCTGCAACTCCTCCTCAGCTCAAAGGGGGATTTCAAGGAGTTCCGCTCTGAGCCGGACCCCGAGGCGTTCGACAACCAACTGATCGAACTGACGACCTCGACGCTGCACCGAATCGAGGTGTCAGTTCAGAGCGTGCGCCGCTACATGACCGATCGCGGCATCACACCGCCGCCGTCGCCGTTCGAGGGCATCAGCCTGCGCCCCGGGCTCGGCCAGGAGGACCGCAGTGCGCTTGAAGCCTCGATTCCCATGGAGACCTTGCCTACGGACAACGACGGCCCCAGCGGGCAGCAGGAAAAGGACGAGGCTCGGGGGGACCGATGAAGCCGTACAGGGCGTGCTCGTGCCGTGATCCGCGGAGCAAGCGTCTACTCGGGAAGAAGTGCCCAGACCTCGGCAAGAAGGGCCACGGCGGGTGGTACGCCCGGTACGAGGCACCGCGGAACGCTGACGGTAAGCGCCGTCAGCCGCGTATCGGCCCGTACTCCACCGAACGCGAGTGCAAGGTCGAGTTGGCCCGCGTGCTCGGCCAGGCCGGGACCGCGACCAAGGCGCTGGACGAACGGAAGACCACCCTCGGCGAGTACCTGGAGCGTCGCCACGCCTGGCGTGAGTCCGAGGTGAAGACCGGCGCTCTGAAGAAGACCACCGTGGACAGCGACCGGGAAGCCATTGGCCTCTACCTGAAACCCGGGCTGGGGCACTTCAAGGTGGCCGATCTGAGTGATCAACCGATCCGCGATCTGTATGCCGCCATGCGGTTACTCAACCGGCCGGAGGAGAAGGAGCAGCCCTCGGAGCTGCTGCGCCGGCTTCAAGAGGCCCGGGCAACCCGGGACGGGAAGCGCATCCATTCCCGGCCGATCTCGGAGTCTCGCATCCGGCGAGTGCACGCGGTACTGACAGGCGCGTTGAACGACGCTGTGAAGGTCTCCAAGATCCGCACGGACAATCCCGCCGAGGGGGCTCTCCGCACCAAGAAGGGCGGCACCAAGCGCAAGGCCCGCATCAAACCCCTGCTGTGGACGCCCGAGCGGGTCGAGCGGTGGGAGCAGACCGGCCATGTCCCGGCCAAGGTCATGGTGTGGACCTCGGCGCAGTGCGGCGCGTTCCTCGACTTCGCCGAGGCGTCCGAGGAGCGGCTCTATCCGCTGTTCCACCTGGACGCCTACTGGGGGCCGCGCCGAGGGGAACTGGTCGGGTTGGAGACCTCAGACCTCAGCATCGAGTCACGG
Source organism: Streptomyces endocoffeicus (assembly GCF_016741935.1). GTDB lineage: Bacteria > Actinomycetota > Actinomycetes > Streptomycetales > Streptomycetaceae > Streptomyces > Streptomyces endocoffeicus. The sequence continues at coordinate 21,256 of NZ_JAERRG010000053.1, forward strand.
CGCCTCCACGTTCGCCAGTCGCAGGCGGAGGACGAGCTTGACGACACCAAGACGGAGAGCGGTGATCGCCAGATCACCCTTGATCACGAGACGGCGAAAGTTCTCAAGGCGTGGCGTAAGCGGCAGTTGGAGGAGCGGCTGCACTGGGGTGAGGCATACCAAGACTCGGGCCGCGTCTTTACGTACGAGGACGGGGCCGCGCTGAAGCCGCCGTACGTCTCGCAGCGCTTCAAGCTGCTGGTCGAGAGGTACGGGAAGCTGCGGCAGCGACACTCCGAGGGCTGGACCGTCGAGCGGATCGCACGGCAGCACCAGACAACGCTGGAGGCGGTGCACGTCGCGTTGACCATGCCGCTCCCACCGATCCGCTTCCATGATCTTCGTCACGGTGCGGCGACGATGCTGATCGCGGCGGGGGTGGACGACAAGCTCGTGAGCGAGGCCCTCGGCCACGCCTCGGTGAGCTTCACGAAGGATGTGTACGCGGTTGTAGCCGAGGAGCTGGCTGAGGACGCTGCCCGCAAGATCTCGGCGTTCATCCCCCGCCAGAAGCGCTCCGCAGCGGGTGGTGCCATCACTGCGCCATCCGGCCGTGAATCCTGACCGCGGAAACAACTCAGGGAGCCCGTGCCGTAGGCACAGACTCCCTGGTCAGAGAGCGGAGGCTGAGGGATTTGAACCCTCGATGGGCTTTAGGGCCCAAACCGCATTAGCAGTGCGGCGCCATAGACCAGACTAGGCGAAGCCTCCAACACACCGGTCGCTCGCGTGAGCGCGAGGTGGCGTGTGCAGATGATGTCACAGCCCAGTGGGATGTCACCAATCGCGGACTACGGTACTCGGCGGGCGGGGCCCATCGCAAAGCCCTAATGGGGGGTGGGGGGAGCGCGGCCCGTACGGCGGAGCGCATTCCTTACGGCCGAGGGGAGCCCCTTACGGCGAGCGCGGCCCCTTACGGCGGAGCAACGCGCGCGGCGGCGGCGCGTTAGACGGGGCGGGGGCAGCGCGCCCCCGACCGATCACACCAGGAGTGCCTCCATGCCCCTGCTGCACCGCCTCGCCGTCACCGCCGCGCTGACGACCGCCGCCGCCGCGGGCGCGCTGGCCCCCGCCGCGGCCACGCCGCTGCCGCTGCCCCTGCCGTTCGACGGGGAGAGCGCCGACCGGCTTGTGATCACCGTGAGTGAGACCGGTGAGGCCGACGACGCCTCGACCTTTCTGCTGAGCTGCCACCCGACCGGCGGTACGCACCCCCGGGCGCGGGCCGCGTGTGGGCAGCTGGACTCGCAGACCGTGTGGGGCCGGGATCCGTTCGCGCCGGTGTCGCCGGACGCGATGTGCACCGGGCAGTACGGCGGGCCGGCCACGGCTCGGGTGACGGGCCAATGGGCCGGGCGTCCCGTCAACGCCTGGTTCAACCGCACCAACGGGTGTGAAATCGCCCGATGGAATCGGTTCTCCGTGGTTTTGCGCACGCCTGGGAGCTGACCTGGGGATTGGGCCGGGAGTGAGAGGAGAAGAGCTCGGTGAAGTTTGTCCGGGCGTGCGCCGAGACGCGCACGTCGCACTGCGACCTCCCTCTCATCCACGGTCGCGTCCGGCGCTGGTGCCCGTAGACTCCCCTAGAGACACTCCGCAGATGGGACGGCAGAATGACCGCGGGTGTCAGCAAGGTGCGGTAGTCAGGGAGGAAGCGTCGTCGTGAGCAGCAGGCCATCCCGAGGCGCTGCTCGCCTCGCGGCGATACTCGACGCCCTCCCGGACGCGCTGTTGCTGGTCAACTGCAACGGCACGATCGTCAACGCCAACCACCACGCGCTGGAGTCCTTCGAGGCTCCGGGCACCGCCCTGGTCGGCCGTGGTCTGCTCGATCTGCTCCCCTCCTTCGATCCCAATCGCATTCCCGGGTCGATGCGGCGCCCCGACGAGACACAGGGGGACGGCAGCAAGCCGACCCGGATGATGGCCCGGCGCACCGACGGGGCGCAGTTCCCCGTCCAGGTGACCAGCGCGAATCTGGAGGACGGGCGGACTCCTTACGCCGATCAGTACAGCTACACCGGCGATGAGCTGCTGATGCTCATCGTGCGCGACCTGACCGGGACGCTCGACACCGAGGCCGAACTCGCCCGTCAGCAGCGCCAGACCGAGATGATCCTGCGCGCGGCGGCGGAGGGCGTGGTCGGCGTGGACACCGAGGGCAAGGTGGTCCTCGTCAACCCGTCCGCCGCGCAGATCCTCGGCTACCGGGCCAGCGACATGGGCGGTCAGGAGCTTCACTCTCTTGTACACCACTCGCGCCCGGACGGTTCCCCCTTCCCGTACGAGGAATCGCCCCTCGCCGACACGCTGCGCTCCGGCCGCAAGCACCGGGTGCGCGGCCAGGTGCTGTGGGCGAAGGACGGAAGCCAGGTCCCGGTCGATCTGACCACCGCGCCCGTCCGCGACGGTGACCAATTCGTGGGCGCCGTGCTGACCTTCACCGACCGGCGGGCCGAGAAGGCCATGGCGGCCAAGCACGCCGAGGAGGTCGAGAGCCTCACCTCCCGGCACACGGAGAAGGTGGAGGGCCTCACCACCCGGCACGCCGAGAAGGTGGAGAGCCTCACCACCCAGCACGCCGAGGAGCTGGAGGGGCTCACCACCCGGCACACGAAGGCCCTGGAGGAGCTGCGGACGCGGCTCACCGAGGAGCGCGCGCGGTACGCGGCACAGCTGGAGTCCGTCACCGCCCGGAACAGCCAGCTGCTCGCCGTGCTGGACGAGTCCCTGCGCGGACCGCTGCTGCAACTGCGCCATGAGCTCGGCGTGCTCGCCGACGACCCGGCCGGGCAGCTGTGGCCCGAGGCCAACCAGATCCTGCACCACCTGGCCGCCGGCTACACCCGGATGACCACGCTCGTCGACAACGTCCTGAGCTATCAGCGGCTCGACTCGAGCGGCGAGGAGCTGGCCCGCCGTACGGTCTCGATGGACGAGGTCGTATCGGCCAGTGTCGAGGGCGCGGTCGAGCTGATCGGGCCGGGGCGCGCGCAGTTCGCCGTGCACGCCCCGCCGATCGACGCCGAGGTGGACGCGGAGCGGCTCGCCCAGGCACTCGCCCATCTGATCGCGGACGTGGCCGGGGTCGACTCCACCGGCAACGCCGCCTCGGGCGTCGCGGCGAGCGACTCGACGATCGTGGTCGCGGCGGCGCAGCGCGGCGATGTCGTACGGATCGAGGTCCGCGGACCGTACGCGGGCGGCGACCCGGTGCACGAGCCGATCGTGCGCGGGATCGTGCGCCTGCACGGGGGCGTGCTCCAGACCCATGAGATGCCGGGCATGGGCGGGCACGCGTATGTCCTGGAGGTGCCGATCTCGGCGGCGGCCGCCGCCGAGCAGGGGCGCATGGACGGGGACGCCGCCGGGCAGGGCGACGGTACGCAGGGGCAGGGCACCTCGGGCACGGGTGCCGGTACAGGTGCCGATACGGGTACGGGCGCGGGCACGGGTACGGGCGCGGGCACGGCGGGCGGCAACGCCTCCGGCCAGACCCCGACCGGACGCCGCGCCCGGCACGGGGCGGCCTCCAGCGACACGCCGGGCGACACCAGCGGCGGCGGTACGCAGGGGAACGGCACCCAGGGCGACGGCATCCACGGCAACGGCACCCAGGGCGGCGGCACCCAGGGCGGTACGCCTCCGCCCAACCTCCGTAAGGCCGATCCGCGTACGGCCGACCCCCGTAAGGTCGACCCGCGCACCGCCGCTCAGCAGGGCGCCCCGGGGACGGCCCCTGGCGCGCCCGCGCCCGCGCCCGCCGCGCTGCCCGCGGTCGTCGGCGAGAACGCTGCGGCCCAGCAGCAGAACGCGGCCGAGCCCGAGAACCCGCCGCGGCCCACCGGGCGGCGCAGAGCGCGCCCCCACCCCGACGAGGACCCGGCGGCGGCCGCGGCCGCGAACCCCGGCCAGAACGCCGAGGGCGCCGCGACCGGCAGCCATCGCCACGCTCGTGGCGGCGCACCGGAAGCGGCCGGTCCGCAGTCGACGGGCCCCGCCGCCATGGGCGTTGTGCCGCCTCAGGGCATTCCCGCCCAGCAGCAGCCCCAGGGCCGCCGGGCCCGGCGCGGCGCCCCGGCGCAGGAGCAGGGCGGCCCTCAGACCGCCGGTGCCCCCGCCCCCGCGCGGGGTGCGGGCGGCCGGCCCGCCCTCGCCCTGCCCGCGGCCCCCTCCGACACGCCCCAGCCGCAGGCCCAAGGCCCGCAGCCGGCCGCGTCGGGCATGCCCGCGCTGCCCGCCGCGCGCACCCCCGAGGAACAGCAGCCCAACTGGGGCCAGGACACCAACGGCGGCCAACCGCAGGAGGTCCCGCCCACCGGACGGCGCCGCGCCCGCCGCGCACTGGGCGAGGCACCGGAGCAGCCAACACCCGACCAGGCCCAGGCCCCTGGCCGGCCGCAACCTCAGCAGTCCCCGCCGCAGCCCGCGGGGGATCCCGGCCTCGTCCGCTCCCCCTTCGCGCTGCCCCCGGCCGCCGCCGACCGGGCGCAGCCCGGCGCGCTGCCGCCCGAGCTCGGCCCGGCCGGGCTCGTCCCCGCGCAGCACGGCCCCCGCGAGGCGCGGGGCGGCGGGCCCCAGCCGCAGCAGGGCGGGGGCCTGGCCGTACGAGGCGAGCCCGTACCGCCCAACGGCGCGGCGCGGCCCGGTGGCTGGCCGTCCGACCCGGCTCAAGGCCAAGGCCAGGGCCAAGACCCGCGTCGGCCCCAGCCGCAGGCCCAAGGCCCCCAGCCGGCCGCGTCGGGCATGCCCGCGCTGCCCGCCGCCCGCACCCCCGAGGAACAGCAGCCCAACTGGGGCCAGGACACCAACGGCGGCCAACCACAGGAGGTCCCGCCCACCGGACGGCGCCGCGCCCGCCGCGCACTGGGCGAGGCACCGGAGCAGCCAACACCCGACGAAGCCCAGGCCCAGGGTGGCCCGCAGCCCGCGGAGACCAGCGGGCGCCCACCGGCCCAGCAGCCGGCCCAGCCCCCCGCCCAGTGGCCGGACGCCCCCGCGCAGCCCCGTCCGCAGCCGCTGCCCGCCGAGACCCCGCCGAGCGCCGACACCACCCAGGGGCGCGCGATCAGCGTGCGCACCCTGGGCCAAGGGGTGCCGTTCGCCCAGCAGGTGGGGGAGCAGCCCCAGGGCCAGCCCGCACAAGGCCAGCCGCAGGGACGCCCGCCGCAGGGTCAGCCGCAGACGCCCTCCGGAGGCACCAGCACGAGCGGCGGCAGGCGGCGCAAGCTGGCCGCCCGGCCCGAGATGACGGACCAGGGCGCCTCGGCCGAACTTCAGCCGGCCGGCAACCGGGCGCATCCGCACACCGGACCGCAGCCCCACACCGGGCAGTCCACGCAGGGCGGTCAGCAGCCCCACACCGGGCCGCAGCCGCACCCCGGTCCGCAGACCGGCACGCAGCCCCGTCCCCAGCCCGGTCCGGGGGCGCAGCCGCAGCGTGCGGTGGGCCCGTCGCAGGGGTCCGGCCGTACGTTCGCCATCGGTGCGCCGGACGAGGGCGCCGAGGGGCCGGAGCCGCTGGACGGGCCGAACGGCGCCGTCGAGATCGTCGACGACCGCACTCCACCGCCCGACGACGAGCTGCCGCCGGAGCCGCTGGACAACCCGCGCCGCCTCCTGGTGTGGCCCGCGCCGGACATGTCCACCCAGCAGGCGCTGAGCGACCGCGGCTACCGTCCGGTGATCGTGAACTCCCGTGAGGAGGTGGACGCGCAGATCGCCGCGTACCCGGCGGCGCTGTTCGTCGACCCGCTGACCGGGCCGATCACCCGGACCGCGCTGCAGTCGCTGCGTACGGCGGCGGTCGCCGCCGAGGTGCCGGTGCTGGTGACCGCGGGGCTCGGCCAGGCGACCCGCGAGGCGGCGTACGGCGCCGACCCGGCCGTCCTGCTCAAGGCGCTCGCGCCGCGCGACAGCGAGCAGCATCCGTCGCGCGTGCTGCTGATCGAGGAGCACGAGCCGATCGCGATGGCGCTGACGGCGACGCTCGAGCGGCGCGGGATGCAGGTCGCCCGTGCGGCGACGGACGCGGACGCGGTCTCGCTCGCGGCCCAGATGCGGCCGAACCTGGTGGTGATGGACCTGATGCAGGTACGCCGCCGCCGGGCCGGGATCGTCGACTGGCTGCGCGGCAACGGACTGCTGAACCGCACCCCGCTGGTCGTGTACACCTCCGCGGACATCGACCCGGCGAATCTGTCGCGGCTGGCCTCGGGCGAGACGGTGCTGTTCCTCGCGGAGCGCTCGACGAGCGCGGAGGTGCAGTCGCGGATCGTGGACCTGCTGGCGAAGATCGGCACGAACTGACGCCCGCGGCCCGCGCCGATTACGTCTGACACCCGCGGCCCGCACCCGGTTGCGCACGGCAGCCGTAAGGAGACACCCGCCTCCTTACGGCGGCCGCATTGCCTACGGGGACTCCCTTACGGCGACCGTGTTGCCCACAGGGGGCTCTCTTACCGCGGCCGCGTTGCCCACAGGGGCTCTCTTACGGCGGCCATGTTGCCGACGCGCGCCCCCGGGCCCCGGCGTCCTCAGCCCAGCGTGGTCACATCCAGGTCCCCGTCCGCGTACTTCTTTCGGATGACCTTCTTGTCGAACTTCCCCACGCTCGTCTTCGGCACCGCCGGAATCAGCGCCCAGTGTTCCGGCAGCTGCCAGCGCGCGACCCGTTCGGCGAGGAACGCCCGCAGGTCCTCGTAGCCGATCGTGGCGCCGTCCGTCAGGACCACCGTGGCCAGCGGCCGCTCGCCCCACTTCTCGTCCGGCACGGCCACCACCGCCGCCTCGGCGACCTCGGGATGGCCCATCAGCTGGTTCTCCAGCTCGACCGAGGAGATCCACTCGCCGCCGGACTTGATGACGTCCTTGGCCCGGTCCGTCAGCGTCAGATAGCAGTCGGGGCTGATGGTGCCGACGTCGCCGGTCTTCAGCCAGCCGTCCTCGGTGAACTTGTCCTCGGGGCGGAACGGCTCGCCGTCCGCCCCTCCGTAGTACGCGCCCGCGATCCACGGCCCGCGTACCTCCAGCTCACCCGGCGTCTTCCCGTCCCACGGCACGAGCTCGCCGTCCGCCGAGATCAACCGGCACTCGACGGAGGCCGGGAAGCGGCCCTGCGTCAGCCGGTACGGCCAGGCGTCCTCCGCCGGGAGACCGCCCGGCGGATGGGCCACGGAGCCGAGCGGAGAGGTCTCCGTCATGCCCCACGCGTGGACGACATGGATGCCGTGGCGCTCCCCGTACGCCTTCATCAGGGAGGGCGGGCAGGCCGCGCCGCCGATGAAGACGTTCCGCAGACAGCTCACCTCACGCGGCCTCGCGTCGAGCTCGGCGAGCAGCCCCTGCCAGACGGTGGGGACGGCGGCGGCGATGGTGGGACGCTCGCGTTCGATCATCTCGGCGAGCGGTTCGGGCTGGAGGAAGCGGTCGGGCATGAGTATCGAGGCGCCCGCCATGAAGGCGGCGTGCGGGGTGCCCCACGCGTTGGCGTGGAACATGGGCACCACCGGCAGCAGGATGTCACCCCCGGACATCCCGAATGACTCGGCGGTGTTGACCTGCATCGAGTGCAGATAGATGGAGCGGTGGCTGTAGGCCACGCCCTTGGGGTGCCCGGTCGTCCCCGAGGTGTAGCAGAGGGCCGCGGCCTGGCGCTCGTCGATCTCCGGCCAGGCGTAGCGCTGCGGCCGCCCCTCGATCAGCTCCTCGTACTCATGGACCCGGGCGGCGCAGCCGTCCAGGACGGAACGGTCGCCGGGGCCCGCGACCACGATGTGCTTCACGGTGGTGAGGGTGGGGAGGAGCGGGGCGAGCAACGGCAGCACGGAGCCGTTGACGATGATCACGCGGTCGGCGGCGTGGTTCACGATCCAGCCGAGCTGATCGGCGGGCAGCCGGAGGTTGAGGGTGTGCAGCACGGCGCCCATGGAGGGGACCGCGAGGTACGCCTCCAGATGCTCGCAGTTGTTCCACATCAAGGTGGCCACGGCCTGCCCCGGCTCGACCCCGAGCTCATCGCGCAGCGCGTTCGCCAACTGGGTCGACCGCACCCCCACCTCGTGGAAGCTGCGTCGCCGGGGCTCGCCCTCCCCGGTCCAGGTGGTCACATGGGCCGTGCGGCCGTGCACGAGGGTCCCGTGCACGAGGATGCGGGTCACGGTCAGCGGTACGTCCTGCATCGTGCTGAGCACCGGGGCGCCTCCAGGGTTCCGGTTACGCGCGGGTTGAGGTTCCGCCGATTCTGCAGCCGACCACCTGGTATGTCACTACCCCCGGACCCGTCGGTCCCCCTGCCGTTTCGCCCGCCGTCTCGCCCGCCGTTTCGCCGGTCAGCCCCCGTAGGCCGCCATCGCGCCGATCAGGCGATCATGCCGTGTGGCCGAGTTCCGGGTCCTCGCGAAGCTTGCCGAGGGCGCGCGAGACCGCGCTCTTGACGGTGCCGACGGACACTCCGAGCACCTCCGCCGTCTGCGCCTCGCTCAGGTCCTCGTAGTACCTGAGGACGACCATCGCCCGCTGACGGTCCGGCAGCCGCAGTACGGCGCGCCACAGCGCGTCGCGGAGTACCTGCCGTTCGGCGGGGTCCGGGGCGGGCACCGTCTCGGGCTCGGGCAGCTCCTCGCAGACGAATTCGTCGATCTTGCGCTTGCGCCACTGCGAGGTCCGGGTGTTGACCAGGGCGCGCCGCACATAGCCGTCCAGCGCGTTGTGGTCCTCGATGCGCTCCCAGGCCAGGTACGTCTTGGTCAGCGCGGTCTGCAGCAGATCCTCCGCGTCGCACGCGTTGGAGGTCAGCGAGCGGGCGGTGCGCAGCAGCACAGGCCCCCGCGCCCGTACGTACGAGGTGAACGACGGGAACGCGGCGGCGGATACGCCTGTGCACACGGTCGTGGTCATGGCTCAACGCTAGGAGCGAGCAGGTCGGAGCGGATCGGCCATAAGTGCCGAAGGGCAATCAGCCTCAGGTTGTACGGGTGGTGCTGGCACCACCTCCTGCGGGGGGAGGGGGCGCTCAGACGGTCGGGGTTCTTCCCGGGGGCGACCCTCGTTCCTCCCGGGGCGGCCCTCGTCCTTCCCGAGGGCGGCCCCCGTCCTTCCCGAGGGCGGTCCACAGGCGCTCACTTGATGATCGCGACCGGTGCGTCCACCTTGTTGCGGTCGATGCGCAGCGTCCGGCCGCCGTGCGTCACATCGACGTTGCCCCGGTACTGGTGGATGCGCCGGTGCGGATTCCACGCGCTCTTGGCCAGCGTCGACTCCCCGTACAGCGAGGGCTTCCCGTTCCAGCGCGCGAACCACATCACCGAGGGCAGGTCATGGACCCCGGCCCGGCGGGCCTGCTCCACATGGCGCACCCCGGACTCGGCGCTGCTGTAGAAGCCGGGGAAGAAGCCGCGCGAGCGGACCTCGCGGTTCCAGCCGCGGATGAAGGAGAGCGTCTTGGCCGCGCAGCTCGTCCGCTTCACGTCGTACGCCTCCATGTCGAGGTAGAGCGCGCTGCGCTTCTTCAGGGAGAGCGCCTTGGCGCGCGCCACCGCGTCCTTGCCCTCCGCCTGCCCCTGGGAGAACGGCTTGCCGCCGATGGGCACGTGCTTCTTGTTGGTGTTGCGGACACAAGGGGACTGGGATCCGACGAAGATGGGCAGCACCTGCCACTCCATGCTCTTGACGCCGCGCATCCAGGAGACGGTGAGGTTGGGCTGGCTGGCGCAGGCCCGGCCGCGGCCCGCGTAGTAGACGCCGACGGCGCGGTAGCGGGAGCTGTTCCACGCGCGCAGGGTGGCGAGGGACGGCGCATGGCAGGTGTCGAAGGCCCAGCCCTGGAAGACCTTGGCGCCCAGGGGGCGGGGGTCGGGCAGGACCTCCGCCGAGGCGGCGGGGGTGGCACCGGCGATCGCGGTGGCCAGGGCCGCGGCCAGACCGGTGGCCCAGCCCGTAATCTGCCATCTGCTCTGCTTACTTCGGGTCATATGACGAGTGAAGGTGGACCTCGGCGGCCCGATACCGCCGACACGCGCGCGAGTCAGCCGTCTGCGCCGAGGAGAAGCCCGGATGTCGGTACCCCGGTGCCCGCGGTGACCAGGGTGCGGGCGGTCCCCGGCACCTGGTTGACGGAGCTGCCGCGGATCTGGCGGACGGCCTCGGCGATCCCGTTCATCCCGTGCAGATACGCCTCACCGAGCTGACCGCCGTGGGTATTGAGCGGCAGCGCGTCCTCGGCGACGAATCCCGCCGCCTCGCCGCGTCCGCAGAAGCCGAACTCCTCCAGCTGCATCAGCACGAACGGCGTGAAGTGGTCGTAGAGGATGGCCACGTCGATGTCGGCCGGGGTCAGGCCGCTGCCGCGCCACAGCTGCCGGGCGACCACCCCCATCTCGGGGAGGCCCGTCAGATCGTCGCGGTAGAAGCTCGTCATCTGCTCCTGGCCGCGGCCCGCGCCCTGCGCCGCGGCTGTGATCACGGCGGGCGGACGCGGCAGGTCACGCGCCCGCTCCACACTGGTCACCACGATCGCCTGGCCGCCGTCCGTCTCCTGACAGCAGTCGAGCAGCCGCAGCGGCTCGACGATCCAGCGGGAGGCGGCGTGCTCGGCGAGGGTGATCGGCTTGCCGTGGAAGTACGCGGCCGGATTGGTGGCCGCGTGGCGGCGGTCGGTGACGGCCACATGGCCGAAAACCTCGGGTGTCAGCCCATAGGTGTAGAGATAGCGCTGGGCGGCCATGGCCACCCACGAGGCCGGGGTCAGCAGCCCGAACGGCAGCGACCAGCCGAGCGCGGCGCCCTCGGCGGACGGCTCGCGGTGCTGAACGCCGGAGCCGAAGCGGCGCCCGGAGCGCTCGTTGAACGCGCGGTAGCAGACGACGACCTCGGCGACGCCGGTCGCGACGGCGAGCGCGGCCTGCTGCACGGTGGCGCAGGCCGCGCCGCCGCCGTAGTGGACGCGCGAGAAGAAGGTGAGATCGCCGATGCCGCATGCCTGCGCCACGGTGATCTCGGGGCTGGTGTCCATCGTGAAGGTGACCAGCCCGTCCACGTCGGCCGGGGCGAGCCCGGCGTCGTCCAGGGCCGCCTGGACGGCCTCGACGGCCAGCTTCAGCTCGCTGCGGCCCGAGTCCTTGGAGAACTCGGTGGCGCCGATGCCGACGATGGCGGCCCGGCCGCCCAGGGTGTCCGGCTTGCGGGCGCTCATCGGGGGGTGCCCGGGGTGGTGGTGATGGGGGTGGTGGTGATGGGGGTAGTCCTCGGGGTGTCGCCGGTTCCCGGGGCGTCGCTGGGGAGCTGCACCGTGACCGTGCCGGTCACATGGTGGCCGATGCCGTTTTTACCGATGACGGCGACCTCCGCCGTACCCTCCGCGACCGAGGTGACCTGGCCGGTCAGCACCATCTCGTCACCGGGGTAGTTGGGCGCCCCGAGCCGGATCGCGACCTTACGGAGCCGGGCCCGCGGCCCGAAGTGATCGGTGATGTACCGGCCGACCAGCCCATTGGTGGTGAGGATGTTCATGAAGATGTCCGGGGAGCCCTTCTCCTTGGCCGCCTCGGCGTCGTGGTGCACATCCTGGTAGTCCCGGGACGCGAGGGCACCGGCGACGATCAGCGTCCGGGTGATCGGGATGCGCAGTGGGGGCAGCTCATCGCCCGTACACACCGTCATACGACCGCCTCCTCGTCCGTACGGTCCGCGCTGCCAAGGCCACCGGGGGTTCCCTCATCCATCCGTTACGCCTCCGCGCCCCGGAACACCGGCAGCTCCAGTTCCTCGTCCACGCGCAGGAACTCCAGCTCGACGGGCATGCCGATGCGCACCTTGTCGTAGGGCACCCCGGTGATGTCGCTGACCATCCGCACGCCCTCCGCGAGCTCGATCAGGGCGACCGCGTAGGGCGGGTCGAAGGCCGGGAAGGGCGGATGGTGCATGACCACATAGCTGAACACCGTGCCGGCGCCGGACGCCTCGAACGTCTCCCACCGCTGGGAGCCACACGCCCCACACCCCGGCAGCCAGGGAAAGCGCGGGGTGGCGCAGTCCAGGCAGCGCTGGATGAGCAGCTGATGCCGGGCGACGCCCTCCCAGAAACCGGCGTTGTCGCGGTTGATGACGGGGCGAGGGCGGCGCGGACGGTCGGCCGTCGGCTCCGGCTTTCGTGTCGGCTCCGGCTCTCGCTTCGGCTCCGGCTCTCGCGTGGGTTTCGGCTTTCGCGTCGGCTCCGGCTTCGCCGCGTTCTTGGGCCGCGCGGGTGCGTACTTGAGGATGCGGAAGCGGTGGGTGCCGACCAGCTCCCCGTCCCCGGCGCGGACGTTCATGCGGGTGGTGACGAAGTACCCGGTGCCCAGCTTGGTGGTCTTGCGCGGTGACACCGACTCGATGACCGCGTCGAAGGTGACCCGGTCGCCGGGGCGCAGCGCTCGCAGGTACTCCTGCTCGCAGTCGGTGGCGACCACCGAGGTGCAGCCCGCGTCGTCGAGCAGCGCCAGCAGCTCGTCGTACGCCTCGGAGCGGGCCGAACCGCCAGGGTGCCCGGCCAGCCCGCCCATGGTCCACGCCTGGAGCATCGTGGGCGGTGCGGTAGCCGGATAGGCGGGGTTGGTGTCGCCCATCGCCTCGCACCAGTGCCTGATCATGGGCTCGTTGACGGGGTCCCTGCCCGCGCCGCCGCTCGCGGCCGTCCGTCCCTCGTACGCCTTCAGCCGTCCGTACAGCTCTTCCGGGTCAACGTCCAGGTCATCACGCGTCATCGCTTCCCCTGCCGCATGTCTGCCGTAGAAAGCGATCTGACTATCCGTCAGATAAATCGACGCTGTCAAGAACGAACACCGAAGCACGGCACACGCACGGTCGCGCGATGGCGTTGATACGCCACCGCGCGACCGTACGACCTCACCCGTCCCGTTTCGCTCAATGAATCACCACAGCTCACTCAGATCGTTCGGACACCGTGCCGCTTCCGCGCTTCCCCGCGTGTTCCGCGTCTCCCTTACGGGCGCTCGCGGGTGCCCGCGATGGCGGCGACCTGCCCCCGTGCGAGCGGGTCACATCCCAGGAGCCGCGCCCCACCCTGGACGCGGTGAACGGCGACGCGGCGAACGGCGACGCGGCGAAGGTGCGACCGGGGCCCGTCCGGATGTCCGTCATCTCGATTCCTCCGATCCTCCGGCTCCCACGACTCCCATGAGTCCCGCGACCTCCCCGAGGCTCGGAAGGGTCGCGGAAGCAGAGTTGCCCACCGATTCCCGGACGATGCGTGCGGGCCGCTGGAATTACCACGCAAGCATGATGAACCTGTTTTAAACACCCCATGCACCCCCACTCCCCGCGTCACGCCGGTACGCCCGGCTCGCCGCCTCACCCGGCCATAGGGCGAGCCTTACGAGAGATTCCGTTCCGCATAATTTCGGCCATCCTCGGCGACTTGCCGGGCCCTCTTCCCCTTACCGAACACTTGTCCGAAAATGGGTGACATGGCGAATCCCGCACTCGCCCATGTCCTTGCCCACGCCCTGACCGCCGCGGCCCACGGTTTCCGCGTGATCCCGCTGACCCGCGCGAAGCTGCCCGCCGTGCGCTCCCCTCACCACCACGAGCCCGCGCCGCTGCCGTGCCACGGCGAATGCGGTCGGCTGGGCCACGGAGTCCATGACGCCTCGGCGGACCCGGATGCGATCCGCGCCCTGTTCGCCGCCGCCCCCTGGGCCACCGGCTACGGCATCGCCTGCGGATGTGCCCCGTACCACCTCATCGGCATCGACCTCGACCTCAGGGGCGTGCGGCCCGGTAAGCGCGAAGAGCCCGGCAGGCCCCAGGAATCCGGGGGAGCGGACAACCCGAACGGTCGGGCCGAAGGGACCGGGACGGCCGAGCGAACCGAGAGGCCCAGGGCCGGAACGGCCGGGGCGGCCACGAGTCCCGACGCAAGCCGTAAGGGCCGCGCGGACGGTCTGGCCGCCCTCGCCCGGCTGGCCCGCGAGCACGCCTTCACCATCCCCCGTACGGTCACCGTGCTCACCCCGAGCGGCGGCCGCCATCTGTGGCTGTGCGGCCCACCCGGCCTCGCCGTCCCCAACTCCGCCGGCCGTCTGGCCCACGGCATCGACATCCGGGGACTGGGCGGCTATCTGGTCGGCCCCGGTTCCTACGCCTCGCACGGCAGCTATCGCCTCGCGCCCGGCTCCCCCGCCTGGGCCCCGGCCCCCGTACCGTCCGCCCTGTTGCGCCTGCTCACGCCACCGCGCCCGGCCCCGCCCCGCTCGTACCGCCTCGGCCCGCCGCTCCCCGAGCCGCATCCCGCGGCCCTGGAGGGGCTCGTACGGTTCGTCCGCGCCTCGCGGGAGGGGCAGCGCAACGACCGGCTGTTCTGGGCCGCCTGCCGCGCCTACGAGACGGGTGCGGGGCCGGAGTTGGCCCCCGCCCTGATCGAGGCCGCGCTCGACACCGGCCTGCCCCCGCGCGAAGCCCACGCCACCGTAGCCTCCGCGGCCCGCAGCGCCGCCCGCCACCTCCAGCCCCCGGACGCGTTCGCCTGACGCCGGGCCTGATGCCCGGCCTGACACCCGGCCTGATGCCCGGCCTGATGCCCCGCCTGACACCCGGCCTGATGCCCGGTGTGCCCCCTGGGCGGGATGAACGGAACAGAGGCGGGAGACGTATCGCAGGACGCCAGAGGCGGCGCGATCCAGCGGTATACGGACGGTGACCCGTGCGCTACGGGAACGAAGAGCACTATCGTGACCACGCGACGAGGCGCTCCGTACAGGAGCCGGAAGGCGCAGCAACCGGAAGGCGCAGGGACCGAAACGCGTAGGAACCAGGCGGCGCGGGGACCGAACGGCGCAGGAACCACGCCCACTCGCCGGTGCTTCCGCCCCCGAGGCGGACAGTGAAGGGATTCCCGCTCCCCCGTGATCGGTGCCCGTGACCGATGCTTCGGCACCGGGTGCTCCGTGACCGGCGCCCGGTGACCGGCCGACCGCCTCCGGCGCACCGGTACCAAGGCGCGATCAGGGGGGAGCCTTGCACGAGCTCTACGCACAGGGGTGGTTCACGGACGCCGCGTTACCCATAGCCGTCTGCGCGCTGGTCACCTGGATCTCGTTGGTCCACCGTTTCGCCGACAAGGGCCGCCTGCTGGGGACCGTAAGGTCCGCGTCGCTGTGCTGCGGAATCATCGCCTGCACCTGCGCGGCCGCGCTGCTCACCATCGCCCTGCTGTTGCCGCACGCCGCCGATGTGCCACCCGCCGTGGCCGCCGCCGCCGCGGGCGGGGCCCTGGCGCCTCGCGTCCGCCAGCAGCAGAACCAGCAGTCCACGCCGCCCTTCGTGGCCGTGATCACGCTGGGCATCGCGGTGCTGCTGAGCGAGCTGGAGCGGCGGCTGGTCCACGACATGTACCTCCACTGCCACCGCCTGGTCAGGGACTTCGAAAACGTGGCCCAGCTGCGCCTGTTCGCCTTCGAGGCCCGCCTCCATCTGCGCGGCTGCACCCCCGCGACCAAGGACAGGACGACGATCAACACCCTGTACGAGGAGGTGGACCAGCTCCTGGACGACGCGGCCAAGGTCGAGGCCGACATCGAGGCGAAGTGCCGGCAGCGCGAGGTCCAGGAGTTCCCGCCGGAGCTGCACGCCCCGACCCGGGAGGAGGCGGAGGACCGCCGTCAGACCCTGGCGATGGCCATGGACGCCTGCGTACGCATGCTGGAGTTCGGCTACCGCACCGGGAAGCGGAGCGGCGACCGCGAGCTCACGCGACTGCGGGACGAGGCGCTGGCGGTACGCCCCCTCGCCACGACGGGCGCCTCGCACCCCTGACGTGGCTCGGCCCCCTGACGTGGCGCCGCACACCGCACACCGCGACGACGCCCGTCAGGGACGCACCCCGAGCGCACCGCGCACCCCGCGTACCCCGCGCACCCCGATGCCTTCAAGGAGCGTAGACAAAGGCATCCGACCCATCGCCCAGCCCACGCGGCCGCCGAGCCCCGTCCTCCTTGGGCTCCACAAAACTGATCTTGATGTCCAGCTCCAGCGCATCGGCCACGGCAGCGAGGCTGCGCAGCGTCAGATTCTCGTCGCCGGAGAGGATTTGACTCACCCGTCCCGGGCTGACGTCCATGAGTCGGGCGAGGTCAGTGCGGCTCATGCCACGCTTGCCCAGCAACCCGGCGACCTCCACAGTGGCCTGACGCGCCAACCGCGCCCCCCCGTGGTCGGCAGCCTCCGCCTTCGCACCTTTGCTCTTCCACGGCACGCTCAATCAACCTCCTCGCGCATGGTGCCGACCTCGGGCTTCGAACGCCCTCAGTCAGAGCTTCCCACCTTTAGCTACAACTAAAAGCCCTCTTCCCGCCTTCCCGCCCACCGCCCACCCCCCAAACAGCCGATCCCCCGCCCCTGACCTGCGCCAACACCCCACCCATACCTTTTCGGCCAGATCTGCCCGCCGCTTCCACACCAAGAGCGGCGACCGGATCGAATACGAGCGGACCCCCGCTGAGTGCGGCACGACGCCACAGCCCTCACCTCATCTCACCTCACCGCACCGCACCGGGCTTCAACCGGCGACTTGAGGGATATCCGCTCATCAGCGCTGGTCCGGCTGCCAGAGGCGGTGAAAAGTCTCCGGGATCACTTCAACGAAACACTTGAAGTCATGAATCCCCGAGACACCGATCCGCCCGGGGCGGAGCCTGCCCTCGAGACCCGCGACGACACAGGAGGAGCCGCCCCCGCGCGGCGGCGGTGGTCGACGCTGCTGGCGGTGAGCGCGGCCCAGCTCCTCGTCGTCCTGGACGGCACCATCGTGAACATCGCGCTGCCCTCCGCGCAGAGCGCGCTCGGTATGTCCGACGCGAGCCGGCAATGGGCGATCACCGCGTACGCCCTGGCCTTCGGCGGACTGCTGCTGATCGGCGGCAGGGTCAGCGGCGCACTCGGCCATCGCCGTACGTTCGTCATCGGCCTGGCCGGCTTCGCCGCCTCGTCCGCGCTGGGCGGTGCCGCCGTGAACCCCGAGACCCTCTTCGGGGCCCGTGCCCTGCAAGGCGTCTTCGCCGCCGTACTCGCGCCCGCCGGGCTGTCGTTGCTCAGTACGACGTTCACCGAGCCGCGCGAACGCGGCCGGGCGTTCGGTGTGTTCGCCGCCGTCGGCGCCTCCGGTTCCGCCCTCGGCCTGGTCGCCGGGGGACTGCTGACCGAGTACGTCAGCTGGCGGGGATGCCTGTACATCAACGTCCCTGTCGCGCTGCTCGCCTTGCTCGGCGCGACACGCGTCCCACCGGACCACCCCGTCCGCGGCGACGGGCGGCTTGACGTCGCGGGCGCCCTCCTCAGCGCCGCGGGCTTCGCCGCCATGGTCTACGCCTTCAACGAGGCCGAACCCCTCGGTTGGGGCTCACCGAAGGTACTGACCCTGCTGACCGGCAGCGGCCTGCTGCTGACCGCGTTCGCCGCCGTCGAGGCGCGAGCCCCCCGCCCGCTGCTGCCGATGCGCATGCTCCTGCACCGCGCCCGCGCCGGCGCGCTCATCTCGATCGGCCTGATGTTCGTCGCCATGTTCGGCTTCTACCTGTTCATGAGCTACTACACCCAGACCGTCCTCGGCTACTCACCGGTCCAGGCGGGCCTGACGCTGATGATCAACGCCCTGGCCGCCCTGATCGGCTCCACACTCATCGCCGGGAAGCTCCACGGACGCCTCACGCCCGCGGCGCTGATCCTGCCGGGCCTGATCACCGCGGCCTCCGGGATGCTCATCCTCGCCCGCCTGACCCCGCAGAGCACACACGTCCTGCCGTTCTACCTGGCACCCGCCCTGGTACTCACCGGACTCGGCCTCGGCTGCGTCATCCCCCCGACCGCCGCCCTGGCCACCGCCGGCATACGCCGAGACGACATCGGGGCCGCATCGGCCGCCTACAACGCCTCCCAGCAACTCGGAGCCGCCCTCGGCACCGCACTCCTCAACACCATCGCGGCCGGCGCAACGGCGTCCTCCCTGGCCTCAGCACGCCACACCACGCCGGGCTCGGCATCCGTCCACGGCTACACCACAGCCCTGACCGTCGCCTTCGGCATCCTCCTCGCCGCCGTGTGCATCGCCGCGCCACTGACCACGACCCGCCGCACCCTACGAGACCACGCGAACGGCCACGGCCACGGCCGCGGCTCACGCGAGCCGTGAGCGCGCGTCAAGCGACGCCCGCTAGCAATGAGTGAGGAGGGGCGGTCGGCGTCTCCTCCGGATCGTGTCTGAGCAGGAGGCAACGATGCGTCGTATCGGGCTTGTGGCGGCGTCGGTGACGGGTGCGGTGTCCCTCGCCCTGTCGCCGACGGGATCGGCCATGGCCGCCGAGGGCACCCTGACCGTCGGCCTGGCCACCCACACCAACCCCAGTGGCTGCTACACGACGAACGTCTGGCCCATGTTCGTGACCAACAACACCAACCAGGTCGCCACCGTCTTCGACCTCCCCAACTGCCAGGGCCAGGCGATCAGCCAGGTCAGGCCGAACGAGTCCGGCGTCTTCGAGTTCGGCACCAGCGTCTCCATCTCCTGACGCCCGGAGCACGACACGCGGACGGGGTGCCCCCGAACCAGGGGGCACCCCTTCTGACCAGTTACGCCGCTGACCTCGCCGAAGCCTGAGGGATTTGCGGGTTCGCCCTCGGTGTCAGCGGCGCACAGTACGGTCCTGACATGGCAGCGAGAATCGATCTGACCTTTGATTGCACAAACGCGAAGCTCCTCGCCGAGTTCTGGAAGACGGCCCTGGGGTATATCGACGAGCCGCCGCCCGCTCCCTTCAAGACCCGCGAGGAGTGGCTCGCCCAGTTCGATCTCCCAGAGGACGATTCCGCGGACGACGGCGCGTGGCTCTGCGATCCCGACGGCGTCGGCCCCAGGCTCTCCATCCTCAAGGTCCCCGAGCCGAAAACAGCGAAGAACCGGTTCCATCTCGACATCCGGATGCCAGGACACGGCAGCCCTGACGAGCGGTGGGCGCGGATACGAGCAGAGTCCGAGCGGCTGATGAAGGCAGGAGGGAAGGTCCTCGAGGAGTTCGACGGGCACCACATTCTGATGGCTGACCCGGAGGGCAACGAGTTCTGCGTCGGCGCGGCCTCCTCCGAGACCCCGTCCGACTCCGTGCGCCCTCGTTGATGCCGACCTTGCCCACGCGGACGAGGCGTCCCGGATCCGTACGGCCCTGGAGATGCTAGCCCTGAGGCTGGACGGGAAGCGGGCGGCTGAGAACACCATCCACCCCAAGGAGACCGTCGGGCTGCTGACGTCGCTGCCGCCGGGCAAGGTGGATTGGAAGGCCCCGGAGACGGACGACGAGGTGGACTTCCGCCACGTTCCCGGCCGGAGCTGATGCGGAAGCCGCTGGAGGCCGTGAGGGCCCAGGGGTCGTGCGGGGAGCACCTCCACGCGTTCTCCGGGTGCCCGTACTACGCGGGGATGCGCCTCTCCGAGGCAGCAGCGCTGACCGAGCGGGACTACAAGCTGCCGGAGTCCGGCCGGTGCGAGCCGGCCCTCGGGGGAGTCGGCCGGAGGTGGGGTCCGGGTGAACGGACGACGACGAGCCCTACGAGGTGCCGGGACTGAAGCGACAGGCCCGGAAGGCCACCCGGCCGGTACCCATTCCGCCGGTGGTCGTGCAACTGCTTCGGCGGCACCTGGACGAGTACGGGACCGTACGGGACCGCTCCGGACGGGCGGCTCTTCCGTTCCGTGCGCGGTGGTCGGGTGCGCTCGATGGAGTACACGTGATCTGACAGGACGCTCGACGCGAGGCTCTTCCCCACACCGAGTTCGACTCGCTGCTCGCCGAGGTGCCATACTCCGCGCGGCACGCGGTCGTCTCACTGTGGACCAAAGCGGGCGTCGACCCGGTGAAGGTCGCCCGCCGCCCCGGGCACAGCATCGCCGTGCTCTGGAACAGAGTGCTGGAGCCCTCAGGAACTTCTTCTGGGCCAGCGCCGAGGCTCGGATGGCACTCTCGAAGGTCTCCGGCACTGCCACCGCCCGCGGGCTCCCGAGGCAGGCCCGGCTCCACTCCTTGACTTCAACATAACTTCAAGTTCTACGGTGCCCGCACCAGCGATCATCCATAGGAGCACCGCATATGACGCCCCAGCAGATCTCCGATGCCAACCTCGCCGGACAGCCGGCCGCGTACTGGACCGGATTGGCCTACGAGGCCCTCATCGCGTTCACCCGAGCTCAGATCGCCGAGCTCGGCTTCACCCAGCCCCAGTACTGGTTACTGCGCAATCTGTCGAAGAACGACATCTCCCCCGACGGCCACGGCATGACCATCCCCGAGCTGCAGCACGCCATGAGTTCCTACATCCGGACTGAGGACGACCTGGAGACCGAGGCGGGCGGGCTGTTGGAGGGCGGCTGGCTCGTCCGCGACGACGAGGGACGGCTGTGGATCACCGAGTCGGGGGAGGAAGCTCGCATCAGCCTCAACCAGCACGCGCCAGCAATCCGCGGACTCATCCATCAGGGCATCGACGACGCCGACTACGTCACAGCCCTGAAGGTGCTCCAGCAGATGATGCGGAACACCGGCAGCGCCCTGGTCTAGCCATCCACATCGGATGTCGGCCTGGCCACAGCTTGGCCACACGCGCTGGTCAACGCTGGGATTCAGGTGGGACAACCTGAGACACAAAGCGAGTGGGAGGGAGCTCCGGATTCCCCCGGAACCCCCTCCCACCTGCACTTTTGCTACCTCGGCGGAGGCTGAGGGATTTGAACCCTCGGTGACATCGCTGCCACGACGGTTTTCAAGAGGGCTGTAGCCAGAACAGCGACTACCGCCCTGACATGCGCGAACGTCCCCTCTCACTGCCCCATGAAGGCTCGGTGGTCCACCAGAGGTCCGCAGCGTCAACCGAACGGCTCAACGGACAACGGCTCCGTCCTCTGATCTCTTGGTCCCGAACTACGCGCGGGGCGGTCGCTGAGGTCGGCTGGGCTGGTCAGCCGGTCGGCTGGGGCTGGTGGCAGTGGGCTGCGGTCGGGGTGGTTGCTGTACTTCCCCGCTGTACAGCAGGCTGTCAGTTTGGGGAGGTGCACGATGGAGCGCAGCTCGCTCATTCGACTGCTTGCGGGCGATGACGAGGCAACCGCTGGGGCTCGTGCTGCGCTAGTCCATGGAGGCGCTTACGTGGTCTGGGGCGATGTGGCATGCGCTCGCTCGCTCACTCGCGTCTACGACCGCCGACTTCGGCGGACCCGCAGAACCGGGCAGGAAACTGTGGGCCTTGAGCAAGCGGTACAGCTGCTCAGCCAGCATGATCAGCCGATTCACCTCGGCCAGGTCAACAGCCCCGATGGCTCGTGGATCTTCATGCTCTTCCTCACAGAAGACGGCGGCAAGCTAGTTGCGTGCACGGGCGTAAAGCAACGGTCGCAGCGAGCATCGCTTTAGGAGTTCGTCACGCTCATGCAGTGATCAGCCAGTCGATGCTTTTCCCTGGCCTGCCCGGTCCGCGCACAAGTCTCGAGATACGGCGATGTGCACCCTGTTGCCGTCAACGACTGCCGTCAGGCCACCAGCTCGGCAGCAACGGCCCCGGCTTCAGACCTATTGATCCGTGCCGGTGGCCGTGTCACTCGTCTGCATCGTCGGGGGCGACGGCGAGCAGCGGTCCGCTGAGACTGGGGCCTGACACAGGTGCGGCGCGCTGCCTGTTCAGGAGCCAACCGGGCAGATGGGATCGCGGCGCGGCAGGCACACGCTGCTGAAAGAAGGGGCAGATACCTCCGCATGTCACACCACACCGCGACGGTGCCGGGGGCTACCTGGGTGGCCAGGTGGGCGGGAGCTCTGCTGTGTCTCGCGGTGGCCGCCATTCATGTCGTGGACCAAGGCGGCATCGTGGTAACGAGGGATCCCTACTACATCGGCGTTGCCTACCACGTCCTGGAGATCGCGGCCGTGGTCACCGCCGCGCTGCTCCTCATCGGCCTCGTTCGACTGGGATGGTTGCTGGCGGCCATGGTCGCCGTCGGCCCCTTGCTGGGCTACATCCTCTCCAGGGGTCCGGGGCTGCCCTACTACAGCGACGACGTCGGCAATTGGACGGAACCGCTCGGGCTGGTCAGCCTGGCTGTCGAAGGCGCCCTGCTCCTGCTGTCGGTGCCGCTCTTCGTGCGGAGCCTGCGCCGCAGAACCTGAGGGCTGACCCGTAATGCCTGGCGGGTCAGCGTGCGGCGTCAGATGCGGTGCATCGCAAGGCGGAGGGGCGTCCGGATACTGGGTGTATATGGACGTTCCGACAACGCGGCGAGGTGCCGTAGCTGTCGTCGCACGCCCGCCAGGTGTTACGGGACAGCCCCTAAAGCGTGTTACAGAAGGCCGTGATCAGGGCATTTCCCTTGTATGCGTGGGGTGTTGAGGA
>NZ_JAERRG010000054.1 GCF_016741935.1 Streptomyces endocoffeicus
CGAGGAGTCGCAGCACCCCACGTGCCCGCAGGTCAGGCAGAGCCGCAGATGGACCCAGGGGGACCCCAGCCGCAGGCACTCCTCACACCCCTCAGGGCTGCGCGGGGAGACCTGGCGCACCATCGACAGATGCGGATCGGGCTCGATGGCCATGGATGTCAC
Source organism: Streptomyces endocoffeicus (assembly GCF_016741935.1). Classification (GTDB taxonomy): domain Bacteria; phylum Actinomycetota; class Actinomycetes; order Streptomycetales; family Streptomycetaceae; genus Streptomyces; species Streptomyces endocoffeicus. The sequence continues at coordinate 163 of NZ_JAERRG010000054.1, forward strand.
CCTTTCTCGTTTCCAGGATGAGCAGGGACGGAACGGCCCGCACCTCGAGCCGCGGCGCGGTCCGGGGGGTGCGGCCGACGGCTTGGCGGTACGGTCCGGTGCGGCATCGCGCTCACGCGGCCTTCCCGAGTCCGGCGATCTCCGGGTGGCGTTCGTAGGTGACCGCCAGTTCGCCGTGCCGGCCGTCGACCTTGATGGTGGTGCCTTCCTCGACGTCGCCGCGCAGCAGGGCGCGTCCGATGCGGGTCTCGACCTCGTGGGAGATGTAGCGGCGCAGTGGGCGGGCGCCGTAGACCGGGTCGTAGCCCTTGTGGGCGATGATCTGACGTCCGGCCGGGGTCAGCTCGACGGCGATCAGGCGTTCGGCCAGGCGCTTGCGCAGCTCGTCGAACCGCAGCTCCACGATCCGTTCGATCTGGGCCTCGGCGAGCGGCTTGAAGAGCACGATGTCATCGACCCGGTTGAGGAACTCGGGGCGGAAGTGGCCGCGCAGCTCGCTCAGCACCAGGCCCCGGGCGTCCGGCTTGAGCTCGCCCTGGGAGGTGACGCCGTCGAGCAGGTGCACCGAGCCGATGTTGGAGGTCATGATGATCACGGTGTTGCGGAAGTCCACCAGCCGCCCCTGGGCGTCGGTGATCCGGCCGTCGTCCAGGACCTGGAGCAGGGTGTTGAAGACATCGCCGTGCGCCTTCCCGGCGTCCATGGCCCCCTCGGCGGCCCCGGCCCCGACCACGGTGTGCAGCTCGTCGACGAACAGCAGGATCCGCCCCTGGGCGGAGGTGACCTCGGTGAGCACGGCCTTGAGCCGCTCCTCGAACTCCCCGCGGTACTTCGCGCCGGCCGCCTCGGTGGCGGACCACGGAACGCCCTCCAACCGCCTCCGGGGCCGGAAGGGAAGCCTGGGAACCCGTGCGCTGTCAATCTGCTGAGAACCGCAGGTGCGGGGCGACGCTGCGGAGCTTTTCGCAGGTCTCCTCGATTTCCCGTTCGGGAAGAGACTGGGCGGTGACTCCCGCGCCCGCGCGCAGCCATGTCTCCTCGCCCTCTCCGATGAGGGTGCGCAGGACGAGGGCGGCGTCGAGAGTGCCTGCGGTGCTGCCGCGGAAGACCGCGCCACCGTAGAGGCCGCGGGGCCCTTCCTCATGGCGGGCCAGGGCCTGGAGGGCGGCGGGTTTGGAGACTCCGGTGGCAGTGATCGCGGGGAAGAGGGAGGCGAAGGCGTCCCACGGTCCGCCGTCCTTCCGAAGCCGGCCCCTCACCCGCGAGGCGAGGTGCTGCACCGAACCGCGTGGCCGGACCGTCATGAACTCCTCGACCGCGACGGAGCCGGTACGGCACACCGCCGCCATCTCCTCCCAGGCCAGGCGTACGGAGACGGCGTGCTCGTGTATTTCCTTGGGGTCGCTGATCAGTTCCGCGCGCCGGCGCTCGTTCTCCGCCTGGTCGGGGCCGTACGCGCGGGTGCCCGCGAGCGGCTGGGTGCTGACGCGGCCGTTCTCCGCGACCTCCAGGACGGTCTCCGGGCTGAACCCGGCCGCCCGGTAGCCGCCGAGGTCCAGCAGGTAGGAGCGGGCCGGGGTGTTGGACCGGCGGCCCGCGAGATAGGTCGCGGGGAAGTCCACGGCCGGCCCGGCGGGCAGCGGGACCTTCCGGGAGACCACGGCCTTCTCCAGGAGGCCGGCGCGGATGTCCTCGACCGTCCGGGCCACCGCGCTCCCGTAGGCGGCGGTGCCGGCGGCGATGATGTGCTCGGCTCCCCCCGGGGTCATCCCCTCCGGCGGCGTCCCCTCCGACGACGGCTGTCGGGGGGCCGGTTCGGCGAGCAGGTCGGCGACCTTGCGGAGCCACACCTCGTCCACCGCGCGGACCACGGTCTCCTTCCCCGTGAGGGTCACCTCGACGGAGGGGATCAGGGCGTGCAGCAGCGGTCCGTCACCGGCGGCCGCGGGGTCCGCGTGCAGGAGATGGGCCAGTTCGAAGGCCGCCCAGCCGTAGAAGCGGCGGCCACCGGCGTGCGCGCCGTGCGCCTCGGACAGGGCGTCCAGCGCGGCGGCGAACGCCGTCAGGGGCCTGCCGTCGGTACGCGAGGCCCACGTCCGTCCCCTCGCCCGCGCGGTGATGCCGGTGGCGTGCGCGGTGAGGCTGACGGCGGAGCCGGCCGCGAAGTGCCAGACGCCGCCTTCCGCCTCGTACACCATGTACTGGTCGGCGAGGCCGGCCCGGGCGAGGCGCGTCGCCGTGGCCGCGGCGTCGTGGCCGGCTTCCAGGGTGCTCGCGGATGCGAGCGGCGGGACGGAACCCGCCCACGAGTACCAGGTGTTCCGGGAGCCGTTGCTCATCGTGTCGTGCCTTCCTTGTGCCGCTGCCGCTGAGGCCGGTGGATCTCGGGTGCCGGGTGCGAGGTCACGAGCGCGCCGCCTCCAGTCGCCAGCCGTGGGCCCGGCTCCGGCGCTCCCAGAAGGAGGCGTAGGTGCCGCCCGCCGTGACCAGCTCGTCGTGCGTGCCGCGTTCGGTGATCTCCCCGTCCTCCAGGACGAGGATCTGGTCCGCGTGGACGACGGTGCTCAGCCGGTGGGCGATGACCAGCAGCGTCTTGCGTTCGGCCAGGGTGCGCACGGCTTCGGCGAACAGCGCCTCGTTCTCCTGGTCGAGTGCGGCGGTGGCCTCGTCGAGGACGAGGACGGGGGCGTCCTTGAGCAGGGCGCGGGCGATGGACACGCGCTGGCGCTGTCCGCCGGACAGCCGCGCGCCTCCCTCCCCCACCTTGGTGTCCCAGCCGTCGGGCAGTTCCTCGATCACCCGGTCGAGTCCGGACAGGGCCGCGGCCTCGGCCAGTTCCTCGGGCCCGGCGTCCGGGGCGGCGATCCTGACGTTCTCCTCGATGGTGCCGTCGAACAGGTAGACGTCCTGGAAGACGAGGGAGACGTATGCCGCCAGGTCGACGGCGGCGATCTCGCGGACGTCGACGCCGCCGATGCGGACGGTGCCTTCCGTGGCGTCCCGGAAGCGGGCGATCAGCGTGGCGACCGTGGTCTTGCCCGCGCCGGAGGGCCCCACCAGGGCGGTCATGCTGCGTTCGGGAAGTCGGAAAGTCACGTCGTTCAAGACCGGGCGGGCGGAAGCTCCGTCGGCCGCCCCGGTGTCGTAGCGGAAGCCGACGCCGGAGAACTCCACGCTCGCGTCGCGGGGTGTCTTCGGTTCGGCCGGCTGGGGGAAGGGCGACTCGTCGAGGACGGCGCCGAGCCGTTCCAGGGTGTTGCGGGCGATGCGCATGCCCGCGCCGGCCTCGGCGGCGGACGCCACGCTGTCGATGAGGCGGACGAGCAGCACCAGGAGCGCCAGGAGGGTGGGGACGCTGAGCGACCCGTCGAGCTGCCAGGACACCCCGAGTGCGAGCAGCAGGGCGAAGACGAGCCGGGTCGCGAAGGTGAAGGAGACCAGGCCGGGCAGGCCGCGGACGATGAGCCGGCGGTCGGCGCGCGCCTCGGCCACCAGGGCGTCGTCCAGCGCCCCGTAGCCCTCCGCGGTCCGGCCGAACGCCCGCAGGACCGGCTGGTTGCGCGTGTATTCCAAGACCCGGTCGGCGGACTCGCCGATCGCGGCGTCGCGGCCGAGGTCGAGCCGGCGCATCAGCGCGGTGCTCGCCTGCTGCACGGCGAACAGCACCGGCACGCAGGCCAGGAGCACCAGGGCGGTGCGTACGTCGAAGAAGAAGGTCGCGACGACCAGCGTCACCGGGGTGAGCACAGAGGTGATGAACGGGCGGAGCAGGTGGGCCGGTGTGCTCATCACCTGGATGACGTTCTGTCCGGCGAGCCTGCTGAACTCGGCCGTGCGGCCGGCGGTGAACCAGCCCAGCGGCAGACGCAGGGCCTGGTCCGCCATACGGCGGTGGAGCACCCGGGAGAGCTGGGAACCGACCCTGAAACCGCCGCTGACGGCCGCGCCCTGGAGCGCCGCGTAGACGAGGACGCAGCCGGTGAACGCGGCCAGCCAGGGCCAGACGTCGTCGGGGTCCGTGCCGAGCAGGGCTTTGAGGACGGGCACGAGGAGGGTGAAGGCGACGCCCTGGAGGACGGCCGCGCCGGACTGGAGGATCACCAGCCGGTTCAGTGGGCGGGAGCCTTCCGGCCCGAGGACGCGGTAGAGCTGACGGATCATCGTGCACTTCCCTCTCGGATGTCGTCCGCCGCGCGGTCGGCCCCCACGGGGGCGGACCGGTGGTGCGGTACGCCGTCGGTCTCGTCCGGGCCCGCGGTCCGCTGGGCCTCCCACAGCGCGGCGTAGCGGCCGCCGGCGGCGAGCAGGTCGTCGTGGCGGCCCTGTTCGGTGACGCGTCCGTCCTCCAGCACGACGATGCGGTCGGCGGAGCGGATGGTCGACAGCCGGTGGGCGATGACGAGGAGGGTGCGGCCGGCCGCGAGGGCGGACAGGCCGTCCTGGATCAGTGCCTCGGAGTGCGGGTCGGCGTAGGCGGTCGCCTCGTCGAGCACGAGCACGGGCGCGTCGGCGAGCAGCGCCCGTGCGATGGACAGGCGTTGCGCCTCTCCGCCGGAGAAGGTGACGGCGGTGCCGAGTTCGGTGGCGTAGCCGTCGGGCAGGGCCATGATGCGGTCGTGGATGCGGGCGGCGCGGGCGCACCGCTGGACCTCCTCGTGGGAGGCGTCGGGGCGGCCCAGGCGGATGTTGTCGGCGACGCTCGCCCGCAGCAGCCGTACGTCCTGGAGGACGAAGCCGACCCGTCGGTACAGCTCGGTGGCGGGGATGTCCCGCAGGTCGGCGCCGCCGAGGGTCACGGTGCCGGCGGTGGCGTCGTGGAAGCGGGGCAGCAGCGACGCCAGGGTGGACTTGCCCGAGCCGGAAGGGCCGACCAGCGCGGTGACCGTGCCGGGCGCGAGGTCGAGATCGACGCCGCTGAGGGCGTCGGTGTTCCCGTCGTAGGAGAAGGACACCCCCCGCAGGGAGACGTGGTGGCCCTCGGGGAGGACGGGGGTCGTCGGCTCGGGCAGGGTGGGCGCGTCCAGCAGTTCGGTGATGCGCACGGCGGCGGCCTGGCCGGCCCGGATCTGCTGGATGCGGGGGCCCACGACGCCCATGGGGGCGGCGACGGCGGGGCCGAGCAGGAGGAAGGGGACGAGTTCGGCGCCGGTCATCCAGTCCTGCGTGACGAAGACCGCGCCCAGCCCGGTCAGGAGCAGCAGGACCACGGCCGGTGCGACCACCAGGATCGCGGCGGTGGAGGTGAGCAGGGTGGACCGGACCCAGCCGGAGAAGAAGTCGGCGAAGCCCTCGGTGGCGCGGACGAAGCGCTCGTGGGCTTTGCCTCCGCGTCCGAAGCTCTTGAAGACGGCGATGCCGGACGCGAACTCCACGGCGGCGGCGGAGATCCGGCCCAGCGCGGCACCGAACTCGGCCATCTGGGCCGCGGCCCCGGCCATGGCCCGGCTGAACAGGAACACGCCCAGGACCAGGGGCACGACGCTGACCAGGGCCAGGCGCCAGTCGACGGTGAGCAGGTAGATCAGGATGAGTACCGGGGCGGTGAGCACCGAGATGACGTCGAGGAGGGTGTGGGCGAAGAGGGTGTGCAGCGCGCTCACGTCGTCCTGTACGGCCTGCTTGACCTCGCCGGTGCCTCGTTCGGTGAGCCTGCCGAGCGGCAGCCGTCCGATGTGCCGGGCGAGCCGGCGGCGGAGGGTGAGCTGAAGGTCGTTGTCGGCGATGTGGGCGAGGGCGCCGGCCGCCGTGCCGCACACGAGGGCGACGAGGCCGGCCGAGCAGGCCAGCGCCACCAGCGGCCAGAGCGCGTCACCGTCGGCCGGGGAACCCGTGGTGAGGCGCTCGGCGATGCGGGAGACGGCGATGAACGGCACCACTCCGGCGAGGGCGGTGGCGGCCTGGAGACCGACGGCGAGGGCCAGTCGTCCGCGGACGGGCGCGGCCAGCGTGCGCAGTGGCCGTGGCGGGTTGTCGGGGGTGCCCGCGCGGTCGGCCGCGGTGTCCGGGGCTGCCGGGGCCGGGCCGGCCTCGGGCGGTCGTGATTTCACTTGACGAGTACTCCGATTTCGGGGATGGGCCTGCCGCCCGCTTCGGTGATGCGGCGGCTGGTCATGCCGGCCTCGCGGGCCAGCGCGGCGACGTCGAAGGTGTGCCAGTCGTAGCTGTCGGCGACCTCGCGGACGGTGCGGCCGTCGCGCAGGACCTTCCAGGTGGTGGTGAACCGCATGGCGTCGCCCTCGGTGGGTTCGCCGCCGATCCACCACTCGTACGTCTGGCGGCCGATGGTCTCCCTCAGGGACATGACCGGGGGGATGACGCGGGGTGAGGAGACCCCCATCAGTTCCACGACGATGGGCGCCCCGTCCGGCAGGCGGTCCGCCAGCCGCTTCCACAGCGCCACGCGTTCGGGGACAGTGAGATGACCGGCCACGCCGAAGATGACGACGGCGGAGAGCCGTTCGGGCAGGTCGAGATCCTGGGCGGCCCCGTCCACGACGGTGACGCGCCGGCGCAGATCCGGGTCGCGGGCGACCCGGGAGGTCAGCATGGCGCGCATGGTGGCGGACGGCTCGGCGGCGAGGATCTCCGCGTCCGGCAGGGCGGCGGCGATGACCTCGGTGACGCGACCGGTGCCCGCGCCGATCTCCAGGACGGGACCGTGGGACACATCGAGTCCGGTGAGGACGCGGGTCAGCGGGGGGCCGCTGCTGGCGGTGTGCCGGGTGGCGACCAGTTCGTAGAACTCGGCCGAGGTCGAGTAGTAGTCGATCACGGTGCTCTCCGGGCTGCGGTGGCCGGGCGGGCGGGCTCGGGGCGGCGGCTCATGGGGTGCTCGGCCAGGTGTGCGCGCCGCCGGTGGTCAGCGACGGGTCCAGCCTGCGCAGGACGGTGGACACGACCTCACGGCGTCGGGGGGTGAGGTAGAAGTGGTCGCCGGGGAAGACGCGTACCTCGGTGCGGGCGGTGGTGAGGTCCGCCCAGCCACCCGCCCCTTCGCGGCTGCGTTCCTCGCCGAGCTCCGGGTCCGTGCTGCCGGTCAGGACGTGCAGGGGGCAGGTCAGCGGCTCCCGGTCGGGTGGCCGGTACGTCTCGATGATGCGGTAGTCGTGGCGTACGGCCGTGAGGATTAGGGACCGCAGCCCGGGATCGTCCAGGATCTCCTGGCTGGTACCGCCCAGCCGGGCCAGTTCGGCGCCCAGGATGTCGTCGTTCTGGCGGTGGAGCTGCCCGGTGACGGCCGTACCGGGGGCGGCCCGCCCGGACGCGAACAGGCGGCGCGGGCCCGGGAGGCCGCGGCGGTCCAGCTCGTGGGCGAGTTCCCAGGCCACGGCGGAGCCCATGCTGTGTCCGAAGAGGGCGTACGGCCGGTCTAGGAGCGGTTCGACGGCGTCCGCCACCGCCCCCACCAGCTCGGCCATGTCGGCCGCCGCCGGGTCCTCGAAGCGGTCCTCGCGACCGGGGTACTGGATGGCCACGAGTTCGACCTCGGGGGGCGTCAGCGCCGCCCAGGTCCGGTAGAAGCCCGCGCTGCCGCCCGCGTGCGGCAGGCAGATCAGCGTGAAACGGGGTGCGACGCCGCCGCTCCACCGCCTGAGCCACGGGCTGTCGGCACGGGCGGCGCGGGCGGAGGGTTGGGCCGCGGGCCGGGCCGAGGGCTGGAAGGACGCGTTCGACGGGAAAGGGGCGGTCACCAGGCGACCCTCAGCTCTTCGAGACCGAAGGTGGCGGAGTCGTGCTTGACCACGACGTCCTCCCGGTTCCCCGCGAGGCGGAGCGTGGGGACGCGGCGGATGAGCGTCTCCAGGGCGACCTCCAGTTCCAGCCGGGCCAGGTGCTGCCCGACGCACTGGTGGACGCCGTAGCCGAACGCGACGTGGTGGTTGTCGGTGCGGTAGAAGTCGACCGTCTCCGGCTCGTCGAACTGCTCGGGATCGTGGTTGGCCCCGGCCAGCAGGGCGATGACGCCGTCGTCGGCGGGGATCGTCCGGCCGGACAGCTCGATGTCCTCGGCGGCCACTCGCAGGGGTATGGAGTCGGCGACGGACAGGACCCGCAGGAGTTCGTCGACTGCGGCCGGCATCAGGGAGGGGTCCCGGCGCAGTTCCTCCATCAGCTCCGGCCGCTCCAGCAGGAGCAGCGCGCTCAGGGCGATCATGCTGGTGGTGGTCTCGCGGCCGGCGTTGATCGTGATGCCGAGGGTCGACAGGAGCTGGTCCATGGTCACATGGCCGGGGACGAGGTGCTCGATGACGAGCTTGGAGATCAGGTCGTCGCGGGGCTCCTCCCGTCGCCTGCCGATCACCTCGGCGAGCAGGCCGAAGAGGCCACCGAGGGCCTCGGAGACCTGCTCGGCGGTGCTGTGGCGGGAGCCGGAGACGCGGGTGACGTCCCGGAAGAACTCAAGGTTCTCCCGCGGAATGCCGAGCAGTTCGCAGATCACCGAGGTGGAGACGGCGTTGGCGTACGCGGAGACGAAGTCCACCGGGCCGTCGGCGGCGAGCATGTCGTCCAGGATCTCGTCGACGCGGGCCTGGACGGCCGGGCGCATGGCACGCACCCGGCGCACGGTGAACACCGGCAGGAGCATGCGCCGGTACTTGGTGTGCTCGGGGGCGTCGGTGCGGATGAAGGGGCGGAACCTGGCCCCGGCCTCCTGCTCGCCCTCTCCGAGAGCCGGGAAATCGGGGCGGCGGATGTCGGCGCTGACGCGGGGGTCGGAGAGCAGTTCGCGTACGTCGTCGTAGCGGGTGAGCACCCACGCTTCGCGCTTGGTCGGCAGGGTGACGCGGGCGACCGGCTCGTGGGTGCGCAGCGCGTCGTACTCCGCGGGCGCCGCGAAGGGGCAGCCGCGCTGGATGGGGAAGTCCCGGGGCGGGGTCGCGGTGTCCGTGCGAGGTTCGCCGGGGGTCCGGGGCGCCGTCGGGGTCTCGGGGCTTGTCATGGAGGGTCCTAGCCGTCGGTGGAGGAGGAGAGGAGAGGGGTGGTGCGCGGGGATGCCGGGGCGCCCGGAGTGCCGGGACCGTCGGGCGCGGTCCGCGCACGCGGCACATGCGGTCCGGCGGCCGGGTCGGACGTGTCCGGGGCCGGGGTGAGCACGGCCAACGGGGGTGCTCCGGGTCTGGTGGGCAGGGTGCGTGCGCTCATGCCGGACTCGGCGACAACGTCCTTCAGCCCGAAGGGCTCCCAGCGGTAGGAGGCGTGGACCTCGCGCTCCGCCTGCGGGGCGCCGTCCCGGTAGACCCGCCAGGTGGAGTGCAGGCGCATCACGCCGTCCTCAGCCTCGTCCGGTGCGCCGCCGAACGACCACTCGTAGCGGTGGCGTCCGGCGGTCGCGGTGGCGAGCCGGGTCTCGGGCAGGGTCGTCGGCTCCTCGAACTGCATGAGTTCGACGATCACGAGCCCGCCGGGCGCCAGCCGCCGGGTCACCCGCCGCCACAGCCTCGCCCGCCCCTCGGCGTCGAGGTGGCCGAGGACTCCGCAGAGCAGGACGACGCTGATCCGGTCGGGAAGATCGAGATCAGGAGCGGCGTCCGCCGTGACGGTCACCCGGGTCCGCAGGTCCTCGTCGCTGAACACCCGGCTGGTGAGCACGGCGCGCATGCCGACCGACGGTTCGCAGGCGATGATCTCCGCGTCCGGCCGGGCCCGGGCAACCGCCTCGGTCAGGAGACCGGTGCCGGCGCCGATGTCCACCACCGGCCCGGTGCCGAGGTCGGCGTTGGCGAGGAGCGCGGCCACCGCCGGGGCGCTCGCGGTCGCGGTGTGCACGGCGGCGACGAGGTCGAAGAACTCGGCCGACGGGGAGTACGCGGCGGCGTCCGGCGGCCTGGCCGACGCCGTTTCGGGTGCGGGCCGGGCCGGCACCCCGGCGGAGCCGCCACCCGTCACGGCCCGGGCGCCAAGAGGCGGGGCCGGCTCGGGGCGGAGGTGCCAGGACCACTCCTGCGCGGGGAAGACGTCGCTCACCGCGAGGGGGCGCGGCGTGGCCGGCCGGACGATCTCGGGAGGCCCCAGCCGGGCCGCGAGGTCGGTCCAGATGCGGCACACGGCCAGGTCGTACTGGCCCGCGCGCAGAGCGTCTCCGCCCTGCATGACCGCGTCGCGCAGGGCGTCGAGCGCGCTGCCGATCGCTTCCGGCCACAGGTCGGAGAAGACGGTGCGGAAGGAGCCGGTGCTCCCGACCACCGCCGTGCTCCCGAGTCCCAGGCGGCCGGTGCCGGGGCCGTCCAGGACGAAGCGCCGGTCGGCGTCCCGCCCGATGTGCAGCCGGGGGCTCCACAGGACGGGCCCGTGGGTGTCGGCCAGGGTGAGGACACCGCCCTCCGTGCCGAGGGCGATCCGGTGCCAGTGCAGGGCGTGGTTGTCCCGGTCGGACGGGTCGAGCTGGTGGTGCACCCGCAGGGTGAGGGGTGCGCCGGCGAACACGCCGTGCAGGGAGCGGAACGGCTGGGGGCCGATGTCGGTGGGCAACGGTGCCGGGTCCGCGAAGCGCCAGGGGCGCAGGGTGCCCATGGCCTGTCCGAGGATGTCCACCAGGGGGTGCATCAGGTGGATCGGGGTGGCGGCGTCCAGGAAGAGCGGTCGCTGCCGTGCGACGAGCCGCCGGGCCGCCTCGATGAAGGAGCGGATCGGGGCGACGTGCGGGTAGTGGGTGTTGAGCCGGTACTGCACCCCTCGGCGGCGGGCGTGCTTGAGGTTGTCCGTCAACTCGGTCAGGTGCACGGGGTGTTCCTGGAGCACGTGGATGCCCCGGTCCATGAGCGCCCGGGCCAGGTCGGTTCCCTGGCCGCCCGAGATGGACGAACTCACCGCCACGCAGGCCGCGTCGACGTCGTCGGGGAGGTCGCCGGCGTCCGTGTGGAAGGGGACGCCCAGGCTGTCGGCGTACTCCCTGGAGGCTTGCGATCCCCGGCTCAGGATGCCGGCCAGGGTGTACCCCGGGCGCCGGCGCACGGCCTCGGCGTAGAAGCGGCCGAAGTTGGTGCCGCAGACCAGCACGCGCAGTGGTGCCGAGGCGCTCACAGGACCCCCTCCTCCTCCAGCTCGGCGCCGACGGCCGTCCCGGTGAGCCGGAGGTCGGCGGCCCCGTGGGAGCGCAGGTGCCGCACCACGGTGCCGGGGTCCAACACGGCGCAGGCGAAGTGGACGCCCGCCGGGACCCCGCCCCGCAGTACCGCGTCCACCGCCAGGGCTCCCATGGCGGCGGTGAGCCGGTAGCTGCTGGCCGTGCGCAGGGTCGCTCCGGCGGTCGCGGGCGTCCCCGACGCGGTGCCCGACAGCGCGAAGTCCATGACGTAGTAGGGCTTGCGCCCGGCCAGGTCGAGGTCGGCGGCGAGGATCAGCCGCTCCGCCAGGCGGTCGGGGTCCTCTCCGGCCGCGAGGCGGCCGGGCAGGAGGTTGAGGAGGGCTCGTACGGCGGGGCCGGGGTGGACGTTGTACCAGTCGAGCCGGTCGACGCCCAGGTCGCCGGCGAGGCGTTCGCTCTCGCCGCTGAGGTAAGGCTGTACGGCGACCCGGCCGGGGAACGCCGGGTGCACGGTGTCCTCGTCGGTGCGCAGGGCGCGCGGCACGCGGCGGCCGCCGCGGACGGCCGCCAGGGCCTCGCCGTAGGCCGCGCCGTCCGCGCCGCCCGAGCTGAGGGAGAGCATCAAGTCGTGCGCCACCGTCGGGGAACAGGGCTCCATGCCTCCGCAGTACGCGGTCAGCGCGGTGACGCCGTCCAGGCCCTGCCCGGCCAGCCAGCGCGGCAGGAGGCTGGAGAGACCGGGCAGCGCTCCCGCCGACAGGACGACGGTGCGGCCCTCGCGGGCCGGGTCGCCTCCGGCGAGGAGGTCTTCGGCGGCCGGGTCGTCGCCGGCCACGTCGACGCAGTGCGCGCCGGCGTCGAGTGCCGCGAACGCCACGGTGGCGCGGAGCCGGTAGGTGGGGCCGACGCAGTTGAGGACGATGTCGCAGCCCTCGGTGAAGGCGCGCAGGCCGTCCGGTGCGGTGGCGTCGGCCCAGACCGTCTCGTCGTGGCCGCCGGGATTCTCCTCGGCGACCTCGCACAGGGCGGACGCGGTCCGGCCGCCCAGCCGCAGGCCGCTGTGGCCGAGGGCGCGCAGTTCGCGCACGGCGGCCCGGCCGACCGCACCGGAGGCGCCCAGGACCCCGATCACGGGCTTGCTCATCGGGTGATCGCTCCCTGGGCCAGCTCGGCGAGGGTCTTGAGGATGCCGGGCGCGTGCTCGACGGACAGGCAGCTGTAGTGGTCGCCGCCGATGTCGACGATGTCCAGGTCGCCCAGGGTGAGTTCCTCCCAGTAAGTGGTGACGGCGTCCTTGCTGCCCGGGAAGGGGTACGCGCCGTCGTGGCGCAGGAAGGTGATGTCACCGGCGTAGGGCTCGGCGTCGTAGCGGGTGATGGCGAAGACGCTCTGCCGGAAGGCGAGGAAGAGCCGTGTCATGTGGTCGGGTTCGTAGGTTCCGGCCGACGCGGGCACCGCCTCGCACATCCGCGCGATACGGGTGGCGCGGGGGATGCCGGCCAGCTCCCGGAAGCGTCCCGCGACGTCCGCGAACTCCTCAGGCAGCGCGGCGAGTCCGCCGTCCGGCAGGACGCCGGGGCTGGTGGCCAGGACCGCGTCGGCCGCCGCGGCCACCCGGTACTGGTCGTCCGGGAAGCCGAGGTCGGCCGGGTCGATGCCCATCATGACGGCGAAGGAGTACTCGGCGAGCAGCTCATCGTCGAGCCGGAAGCGAGGGCTGTGGCTGCTGATGACGGTGAGGCTCTCCACCACCGCCCCGGACTCGGCGAGGTTGCGGGCCACCTCGGTGGCGATCAGGCCGCCCAGGCAGTAGCCGACGACGTGGAAGCGGCTGCGGCCGTCGGCGGTCAGGGCGCGGGCGTAGTCGGCCGCCATCTGCTCGATGAGCCCCTCCGGCGGGACGTTGAGGAAGCCGTTCAGGTCCGGGACCTCCACGCCCACGACCTCGGCGAGACCCGGTGAGCGACGGCGGATTTCGGTGATCAGCGCGCGGTACGGCATGATTGTCGCGGTTCCGGCGTGGACCAGGACGGTGGTCGGCTCGTCGTCGGAGCGGGCTCCGTGCAGGTGGATCACCGGGTCCGTGCGCACGGCGCCGACGGCCGGGGCGTCGTCGGTGCCCGCGAGCCCGCGCAGGAACGCGACGAGCCCGGCGACCGTCGGGCGGCGCAGCATGTGGCGCAGCACCACCTCCCACTCCAGGTCCGCGGCCTGCGGTACGCGTTCACGCAGCCGCCCCACCATGCGGGCGACGAGGAGCGAGTCGCCGCCGAGGTCGAAGAAGTCGTCGTTGCGGGTGACGCTCTCGACCGCGAGGAGTTCCGACCACAGCTCGGCGAGGCCGTTCTCCAGGTCGTCCATGGGCTTCTCGTCCACGACGGCCGGGCCGCTCTCGCGGGGCAGCCAGCTCCGCAGACGGGCACGGTCGGTCTTTCCGTTGGCCGTGCGGGGCAGGGAATCGACGACCTGCCACACCGAGGGGAGCATGTACTCCGGGAGCCGGGTCGCCGCCGTGCGGGCCAGCTCGCCCACCGGGACGTGGTGGCGGTCGTCCTTCAGCGTGGCGAAGAAGACCTCCTGGCCGGTCAGGGCCAGCGCCTCCCGGGCATCGGGCAACGTGGTGACCTCGGACGCACCGTGCGTGTCGAGGAGTTCGCGCCACTGCGCGTGAGTGAGGAAGGACTGCCCGGTGTGTTCGCGCACGTCGGTCCACGTCCGTCCCGCGACCTCGAGGAACTCCATGGAGACCAGCAGGGGCAGGTTCTCGTCGCGGGTGTTCTCCACGAACACGAGCTGCCCGCCCGGCACCAGCAGTTCCCGCAGCCGGCCCACGGCCGCGTCCGCGTCGGCGGCGGCGTGCAGGGTGTTGGCGCAGAGCACCACGTCAAAGGTGTTGGACAGCAGATGCTGGGCGCGCGGGTCCTCATCGACGTCGAAGCGCTGGTAGCGGACCCAGGCGTGGTCGGCGAAGCGCTCGCGGGCCTCGTTGAGGAAGAACGCGGAGGCGTCCGTGAACAGGTAGTCGACGCCGTACTCGGCGAGGACGGGCACCAGTTCACCCGTGGTGCCGCCGACGCCGCCGCCCACCTCCAGGACGCGCAGCCGCTCCTCACCGGTGTGGCCCGCGGCGATCTCGCGCAGCGCGGCGACCACCGCGTGGTTGAGGTGCCGGATGGCGAGGTTGTCGCGGTAGGCGGCGTCCGCGGCCTCGGTGGCCGCGCCGGGGAAGAGCAGCTCCTGGATGCCCGTCCCCCCGGAGACCAGCTCGGGCAGCCGCTCGGCGCAGGTACGCATGACGGTGAGCAGTTCCGTGCTCCAGCCGACCTCGTGTTCCAGCTCCGCGGCCCGCCGCCAGCCGTGTTCCGCTTCGCTTTCCGGGACGGTGACCAGACCGGTGTAGGTGTCGTCGGAGTCCCGGTGGGTGAGGCGGTCGCGTGCGGCCAGGGCGCGCAGCCATCGCCGCACGATGTGCCGGTGGCGGGGCGTGGCGCGCAGCGCCGTGCCCACCTCCTCGGCCGTGCGCGACGCGCCGTCCGCGAACGCTCCGCAGGCGTCGAGGACACGGGTCATCTCCGCGAGGGCCACGTCGTCGAGGACGGCCAGGAACTCCGTGAGCCGTGCGGCGTCGACGGCCGCGGAGGCCTCTCGTACGGCGTCGGCCGCGGCCGCGCGCGCCTGTGTCCGCGTCGCCGGGGTTCCGGCGCGGTCGGCGTCATCGTCCGCCGTGCCGTCCTTGCGGGCCGTCTCCACGTACGCGGCGAGGCGTCGGCCTCCGGCCGCGGAGTCGTCGACGATGACGGCGCCCGCCGCGACCCGGGGGTGGGCCTGCACGGCGGCCTCGACCTCGGCCAGTTCGACCCGGTAGCCGCGGATCTTGATCTGGGCGTCTTCCCGGCCCAGGAACTCGATGGTGCCGTCGGGGAGGTACCGCCCGAGATCACCGGTGCGGTAGAGCCGCTCGCCGGTGGCGGGGTCGGTGAGGAACCGCTCCGCGGTGCGGCCCTCGTCGCCGAAGTAGCCCAGGGCGACACCGGCGCCGCAGATGTACAGCTCGCCCGGGACCCATTCGGGCCGTGGACGCAGGTGCCGGTCGAGCACGGCGAACGTCTGGTTGGTCAATGGCGTGCCGTACGGGATGCTCGGGCGTGCGGTGTCCACCTCGCCGATGGGATGGGCGATGGACCAGATCGATCCTTCGGTCGCTCCGCCGAGGGAGATGATCCGCAGCCCGGGGAGGAGTTCACGGGCCTGGTCCGGCAGGGCTACCGGTATCCAGTCGCCGGATATCAGTGCGAGACGCAGCGAGGCGTCGTCCGCGGGGGGCTCGGAGCGCAGCCAGTCGCACAGCATGTGCAGCTGGCCGGGTACGGAGTTCCACACCGTGACGCCGAAGTCGCGGACCAGTTCGGCCCAGTGGGAGGGGTCGCCGCGCCGGTCTGCGTGGGGCAGGACGAGGGTGGCGCCGACGGCCAGCGGTCCGAACAGGTCGTAGACGGAGAGGTCGAAGCCAAGTCCCGCGATGCCGAGGACGCGATCACGCTCGGTGACGGTGAAGCGGCGGTTGATGTCCTCGATCGTGTTGAGGGCGGCTCGGTGGCTGATCATCACGCCCTTGGGCGTGCCGGTGGAGCCCGAGGTGTAGATGATGTACGCGAGGTCGTCCGGGTCGCGCCGCGCTCCGTGCGCACCGGATGCGGCCGCGGCATCCTCGGGGAGCAGGTCGACGGCGAGTGCCGTGACGTCCGCCGGGAGGTCGTCGATCTCGGCGAGCCAGGACTGGGTGAGGACCGTGCGGACGCCCGCGTCCGCGATGATCGTGTCCCGGCGGGCCGGTGGCTGGGCCGTGTCGACGGGCAGATAGGCGCCGCCCGCCATGAGCGTGCCGAAGACGGCGACGACCTGCTCCCAGCCCTTGTCCGCCCAGATCGCCACGGGTTCCCCGCGGCGCAGCCCGGACGCGGTCAGCGTCTCGGCGAGAGCGCTCGCCCGGACCACGAGCTGCCGGTAGGTGAGGGCCAGCTCGGGGGTGCGGACCGCGATGGCGTCCGGTGTGGCCTGGGCCTGGGCGAGTACGGGTTCGTGCAGGAGGGCGTCCGGCAGGGGACCCTCGGTCGCGTTGACCGCGTTGCGGCGCACCGCCTGTACCTCGGGAAGCGGGATGCCGGCCGGTGCGTCCCAGGCGGCGTCGCCGGCCTCGCCCTCGGCCGACAGGGCCCGTACGAGTGCCGTGTACGCCTCGAACATGGCGTCGGCCACCCCTTGGGCTAGGGCGCCCTCGCGGATGTCCCAGGACAGGCTCAGCGTGTCGCCGCGGTGCATGACCTGGCAGTCGAGCCATACCTGCGGGGTCCGGGTCACGGCGTACGTCACCTCGGGGGGCACGCCCTCGGAGGTGGCGCCGGTGCCGAGGGCGCTGGTGAAGACGACCGGCATCAGCACCGGGGCGCCGGCCCTGCGGGACAGCTCGGCGAGCACCTCGGAGCCGGTGAACAGGGGATGCGCGAGGTCTTCCAGGAGCCGCGCCCCCACGGAACGCGTCCGCTCTGTGAAGGTGGCCGGGTGGTCCAGGTCCACGGCGAGCAGTTCGAGCGAGGTGAAGTCGCCGACGAGGCGGCCGATGTCCTCGTGCAGGTCGGGCCGGTCCACCGTGGGCACGTTGAGTGTGAACCGGCTGGTGCGCGACCAGCGGCCGACCGTCTCGGCGTACGCGGTGAGCAGCGCCGTGGAGAGGGTCAGTCCGCGCCGCGCGGCCCGCTCGGTGAGGCGGTCCCGGTCGGCCGCGGGCAGCGGGACCTCCAGCCTGCGGAAGGTCACCGCGTCCGCGGGAGCCGCGGTGCGGGCTGTCTCTCCCGGGTCGCCGACGCCCGCCTCCCAGGCTTCGGCGAGCGGCAGTTCGGGTGCGGGCGGCAGGGTGTCGAGCCGTTCGGTCCAGTAGGCGCGGTCGCGGGCGTGCGCGTCGGAGTCGGCGAGGGCGCGGCGGGCCAGGACGTAGTCGCGGAAGGCGATCCGGGGTGCTTCGGAGAGGGGTTCACCGCCGTAGCTCCGCTGGAACTCCGCGAGGAGGATGCGCAGACTGGCGTGGTCGACGACCAGCATGTCGATGGAGAGGTGGAGCACGGCCCGCTCCGCGGTCCGGCTCACGTGCGTCTCGAAGAGCGGCCACCGGTCGGTGGGCGCCTCACGTGCGGACAGCCGCGCACGGGTGCGCTCCACCTCCGCCTCGGCGGCGGCCGGCGCGAGAGCGGTCAGGTCGTCGGCCCCGACGACGAGGGAGGGTACGTCGGCCAGGACCTGCTGGTAGCCGTCGTGGTGGACGACGGCGCGGAGCATGTCGTGCCGCCGGACCAGCTCCCGCCACGACGCGGTGACGTGGTCCACGTCGAGGTCGGGGTATTCCAGTTCGACGTAGGCGTGGCAGCCGACACCGCCGTAGGCGTAGGCGTCGGTGCGGCCGATCAGGTAGGCGGCCTGGATGTCCGTCAGCGGGAAGGGCGCGTGGCGGTTGTCCGGGTCGGCCCGCAGCGTCGGTTCCTCCGCCTCCAGGTGACGCAGGATGGCTTCCTTGTGGGTCCGCAGTTCGGCCCGGTGTTCGTCGGTGAGGCGGCCCTGGGGGGCGCGGAAACGCAGTTGTCCGTCCTGGGCCCAGAGCACCACGCCTTCGTCGGCGTAACGGGCCAGCAGTTCAGCGATGTTCACAGCTCTCCGGTCTCGTAGGCGGTCCCGTGGGCCGCGAGCGTTCGAGTGATGTCCGCGGCGAGCGCGGCGAGGTTCGGTGCGGCGAAGAAGCGCCGGGCGGGCACGGTGGCCCCGAGGCGGCGCTCGATCGCGGTGAGCAGGCGCAGGGCGGTGAGGCTGTCGCCGCCCGCGGTGAAGAAGTTGGCATTGCGGTCGGGCGTCCAGTGCGGCAGGTGCTCGCTCCACAGGTCGGCGAGGGCCGTCTCGGTCTCGCCGTGCGGCGGTTCGGCCACGGCCGGCGCCGTCTCCGGTCCCGCCAGAGCGGCCAGGGCCGTCCGGTCGACCTTGCCGTTCGCGGTGAGCGGCAGGACCGGCAGCAGCTGGATGCGGGAGGGGACCGCGTAGACGGGCACTCGCTCGGCCAGCAGGGCGAAGAGGCTCTCGGTGAGGCCGGGGTCCGCCGCGGGTGTGCCGTGCTCGACGGCGCCGACGGGCCCCGCGTGCGTCGGCTCGTGCGGTACGGCGAAGGCGGCCAGGCGCTTCGCGGTACGCTTCCCTACCGCCACGACGGCGGCTCGGGCGACGGCCGGGTGGGACTCCAGCGCGGCCTCGATCTCGCCGGCCTCGATGCGGTGGCCGGCGATCTTCAACTGGCTGTCGAGGCGGCCCAGGAACTCCAGCAGGCCGTCTCCCCGGAACCGGCCCAGGTCACCGGTCCGGTACCAGCGCCGCCCGTCCTGTTCGACGAACTTCTCGGCGGTGCGGGCCGGGTCGGCCAGGTAGCCGCGGGCCAGTCCCGCTCCGCCGATCCACAGTTCGCCGGGCGTCCAGTCGGGGCAGTCCCGTCCGTCCCGGTCGACCACCCGGTAGTGCTGACCGATCAGGGGACGTCCGTAGGGGATGGAGACCCACCGGGGGTCCAGTTCCTCGACGGTGAGCGTGTTGGACCAGATGGCGGCCTCGGTCGCACCGCCCATGGCGACGAAGACGCAGGGCCGCGCGGTGCGTTCCCGCAGGCGGCCGGGCAGGTCGAGGCCGATCCAGTCGCCGGAGACCAGTGCGGTCCGCAGCCCCGCGAGGCGCCCGCCCTCCGGCGCCTCCTGCTCGTCGGCGTCGAGGAGCAGGTCGAGCAGGGCCGGGACGGTGTTCCAGACGGTCACCCCGTACCGGTCGAGCAGGCCCGGCCAGCGGGCCGGTTCACGACGCTGGTCCTCGGTGGGCAGCAGGAGGGAGCCGCCCGCGCCGAGCAGCCCGAAGACGTCGTACACGGACAGGTCGAAGTCCAGTGCCGACAGGGCGAAGACCCGGTCGTCCGCGCCGATGCCGTGCCGGGCGTTGATGTCCGCGATCGTGTTCCAGGCGGCGGCGTGGGTGATCTGCACCCCCTTGGGCTCACCGGTGGAACCGGAGGTGAAGATGGTGTAGGCGAGCGCTTCGGGAGACGTTTGCGACGGTGCGGGCAGCGGCTCGTGGCCCTGGGTGTCCGGGACGGACAGGGCGCGGAGCGCCGTTCCCCCCGGAGCGGACCAGTCGCCCACGACAACGTGGAAGGCGGCGGTGGCGCGCACCCGCTCCAGTCGTGCGGCGGGCTGTTTGCGGCTCAGCGGTACGTAGGCGGCGCCGGCCGCGAGGACACCGAGGACCGCGGCGATCTGCTCCGGTCCCTTGGGCAGGGTCACCGCGACCAGGTCGCCCGGAGCCACGCCGGCGTCACCGAGCGCGGCGGCCGTGCGCAGCGCCCGGTCGGCGAGGGTCCCGTACGTCACCTCCTCCCCTGCGGTGGTGACGAGGGCGGTCCGGTCGGGGGCGGCCTTCGCGTGGGCGAAGAACGCCGCGTGCAGCGGGCGCGGGCCCACCGGTTCCCGGGCGGTCTCCCGTGCGGCGGCGGCCCGCCGTTCGAGGTGGGAGGCGGGCGGCAGGTCGGGCAACGGCGCGTCCCAGTCACCGGCGACGACGTACCCCAGCAGCCGTTCGTAGGCGCCGAACATCGCGTCCAGCACGCCCTCGGGGAAGAGTTCCTCGACGGCGTCCCAGGTGACGACCAGGTTCCCGGACTCCTCGGTGACCTGGTTGTCCAGGCACACCTGCGGGGACTGCGAGATGCCCCAGACCTTCGCGGGGAAGCCGGTGCCCGGTCCGGCCAGCGTCGCGTCACCCACACCGATGGCGCTGGTGAACACCACGGGCGCGGCGGCGTCCACGGTGCCCGTCCGGCGGCCGAACTCCCTCAGCAGCCAGTCGATCGGGACGTTCAGGTGGTCCAGGTCCTCCGCCTGGCGGTGTTGCAGTGCCTCGGCCGCCGCCAGCCAGGACGCGCCGTCGCGCCGGTGCCCGGCCAGCGAGAGCGAGGTGAAGTCGCCCAGCACCCGGTGGATGTGGGGGTGGACATCGCGGCGGTTGAAGAGGGTGAGCGTAACGGTCAGCGCGTCCGTCCCGCTCCATGCCTCCAGGACCTCCGCGTACAGGGCCAGCAGGACGGTGGACGGGGTGAGGCCGTGCCGGGCCGCCTCTCGCTTGACGGCCCGCCAGTCCTCGGCCGGCAGGCTCAGCCGGCGCCGGGTGAAGACGGGCGCGTCGAGGGTCGCCGGGTCCCGGTCGAAGGGCAGGGCCGGTGGGGGCGGGAGTTCAGACAGCCGCTTCTGCCAGTGGGCGCGGGCCCGCTCGGCCGGCTCCGGGTCGGTGGGGAGCCCGGTGAGGTAGTCGCGAAACGACACGTCGACGGGCGGCAGTTCGTGCGCGGGGTCGGCGTAGAGCGCGTTCAGTTCGGCGTAGAGCGTGGTGATGGAGAGGGCGTCGAGGACCAGGTAGTCCAAGCCGACGCCGATGCGGGTGCGTGCGGCGCCGCCGTCGTGGTGGCGCACCGCCTCGACCGCGAAGAGGGGCCACCGGGCGGGGTCGCGCACCTGCTGGGACAGGCGGGCGCGCAGGCCGGCCAGCGCCTCGTTGGCGTCGCCGGCCGGGACGTCCGCCACCGGTATGCGCAGGGGCGGTACGTCGGGCAGGACGCGCTGGTGTCCGTCCTCCACGACCGCGCGGAGCATGCCGTGCCGCCGGACGAGGGTGTTCCAGGCGCGCTCCAGCCGGTCGAGGTCGACGTCCGCGCCGTCGAACTCGGTGTAGTGCCAGGTGCCGACGCCGCCGAGGGTGAAACGGGGGTCGCGGCCGGTGTGGTAGACGGCCTGGACGTCCGTGAGCGGGAAGGGCTCGTGGGCGCGGTCCGGGTCGGGCACGAGGACCGACGCGGCGGCCGGTACGGGCTGTGCGTCTGCGGCGGCCCGGGGGCGCAGCGTCTCGCAGAAGTGGTGCAGCACGGGGCGGGCGAAGAGGTCGGCCACGCGGGCACCCGGGAACCCGGCGGCACGCAGCCGGCCGATCATCCGGGTCGCGACGAGCGAGTCCCCGCCGAGCAGGAAGAAGCTGCTCTCCCGGCCCACTTCGGACACGTCGAGCAGCTCGGCCCACTCCGCCGCCACCGCGGTCTCCACCGGTCCGACCGGCGCCGAGGTGCGGGGGCTGTCGTCCCCGGCCGCCTCGGTCAGCGCCCGGCGCACGGCCGCCCGGTCCAGCTTGCCGTTGGCGGTCAGCGGCAGGTCGCGCAGGACGAGCAGGCGTTCGGGGACCATGTAGGCGGGAAGCCGCTGCGCCGCCCGCAGGCGCACCCGGTCGGGATCGGGTGCCTCGCCGGGGGCGGACACGGCGGCGGCGAGGTGCCGTACGGGCGCGTCGAGGACGCAGGCGACCGCGTGCAGCACGGCGGGGTCGTCCTCCAGGGCGGACTCGACCTCGCCGAGTTCGATCCGGTGACCGCCGATCTTCACCTGGTGGTCGGCGCGGCCGAGGAACTCCAGTACGCCGTCGGACCGGTAGCGGGCCAGGTCGCCGCTGCGGTACCAGCGTTCGCCGTCGTACTCGACGAAGCGTTCGGCGGTGCGCTCGGGGTCCGCGCGGTAGCCGTTGGCCACACCGGGCCCGCCGATCCACAGCTCGCCGGGGACGAGGTCCGGGCAGTCGCGCCCCCGCCCGTCCACGACCCGGGCCCGCATGTTGCGCAGCGGAACGCCGTAGGGGACGGACTTCCAGGCGGGGTCGGTCTCCTCGACCTCGAACACCGTGGAGTGGACGGCGGCCTCCGTCATGCCGCCGAGCGCCACGAAGCGGCAGCCGGGCACGAGGGCGCGCAGCCTGCGGGGCTGGTCGAGGCCGACCCAGTCCCCGCCGAGCAGGACCATGCGCAGACAGTCGCCGAGGCCGTCGTCCTCCCCGGCGGCCATCAGCAGGTCCAGCAGGGCGGGCACGCACTGCACCAGCGTCACGCCGTGCGCGCGCACCAGATGGGCCCAGTGGTGGGCGTCGC
The DNA here is from genome assembly GCF_016741935.1 of Streptomyces endocoffeicus. Taxonomy (GTDB): domain Bacteria; phylum Actinomycetota; class Actinomycetes; order Streptomycetales; family Streptomycetaceae; genus Streptomyces; species Streptomyces endocoffeicus. The sequence continues at coordinate 22,218 of NZ_JAERRG010000054.1, forward strand.
GGCGGTGCTCCTGCCCGACGGCCACCACCTGGCCGCCGACCGACAGCGGGGTGAAGATGTCCCAGGTGGCGAGGTCGAAGTCGAGCGCGGAGATCGCGAGGGTGCGGTCCGCGGGGCCGAGACCGAGCTGCTCCTCCATCGCCTCGACGGTGTTGACGACCGCGCGGTGCGACACCTCGACGCCCTTGGGCAGCCCGGTGGAACCGGACGTGAACAGCACGTAGGCGGGCAGGGCGGGGTCCGGCCGGACGACGGGGGCGGGCTCGTGCGTCCCGGCGTCCTCCAGGAGCAGCACCGGTGCCGCGGCGACCCCCTCGCACAGCGGCGCGTGCTCCCGGTCGGTGAGCACGGCGGAGGCGCCGGCCACGGAGTGGATGCGTTCGCGGCGTACGGCGGGTTGTTCGACGCCGACGGGGGCGTACGCGGCGCCCGCGGCCAGGATGCCGAGGACGGCGGTGATCTGGCCGGCGCCCTTGGGCAGCGTCAGCGCGACGGTGTCGCCCTCCCGCACGCCGTGGCCGCGCAGCAGCGCGGCGATCCTTCGGGCGGTGCTGGCGACTTCCCCGTAGGTGAGGGTGTCGCCGCCGGTGCGGACGACCGCGACGCGGCCCGGGTCGGTCTCGGCGAGCCGGAAGAAGCGGGTGTGCAGGGCGCGGTCCGGTACGGGCGTGGGCGGCAGCGCCGCCACCGCGCGCCCCGGCAGGATGTCGGGGGCGAGCAGGCCGTCCACCGGCCGGGCCCAGGCGTCAGGGTCCGTGATCAGGCGGGTGATGAGGCTGCGGTAGGCGTCGAACGCGGCGTCGGGCACTGTGGCCTCGAACACGCCGTCCCTGACGTCCCAGTTGAGGAGGAGGCCGCCGTCGAGTTCGGTGACCTGGGCGTCCAGGTAGACCTGGGGGCCCTGGGAGATGATCCAGGAGGGGCGGCCGAAGGACTTCTGGACGTCCTGCTCGAAGATCTCGCCCAGTCCGATGGCGCTGGTGTAGACGACCGGGGCCAGCACCGGGGCTCCCTCGGCGCGGGCGAGGTCGCGCAGGACCTCGACGCCGCCGCAAGCGCCGTGGGAGATGCTTTCCTGGAGGCGTTCCTGAAGGCCGCGGGCCTGCCGGGCGAACGGCAGGGACGCGCTCATGTCCGCGTCGAGCAGGATCGAGCTGCTGAAGTCCCCGACCAAACCGGCGACGTCCGGGGTGAACATCTCCCGGTCGAACAGTGGGAGGTTGAGCAGGAAACGCCGGCTGTCGCTCCAGGCGGCGATGACCTCGGCGAAGGCGGTGGCGAGGGCCGCGGCGGGGGTGATGCCGTGGCGTCGTGCGGTGCTGATCAGTGCCGTCTTGTCGGCGGGGCCCAGCCAGTGGTGCAGGCGGCGCGAGTGGGTGAGCGTGGTGTCGCCGGCGCTGACCGGGGTCAGCGGGTCGACGGTGGTCGGCAGGCGCGGCGCGCGGGGCAGCTCCGGCAGGCGCTCGCGCCACCAGGCCGCGTGCTGCTCGCGTTCCGCCGTCCGCCGGGCGCCGTGCTCCGCGAGGTACGCGCGGTAGTCGAGGCCGAGTGCGCGGGGCTGGTCGTCGGGACAGTCGTAGAGGCGGCGCAGATCGGACAGGAGGACGCGCAGGCTCAGGGCGTCGCCGGCCATCATGTCCAGGTCGATCTGCAGCCGGGTCCGCCCGTCGGGGAGCAGGCACAGGGCTGCGCGGAAGACGTCGCCGGAGGTGATGTCGGGGCGGGCGTGGGTGTTGCGTTCGCGCAGCAGCTCCAGCTCGGTCTCAGCGTCCCGCGGATCGTGGTCACGCAGGTCGTGGACGGCGAGGGGGGCTCCCGGCGGGCCGAAGCGCTGCCGACCCTCCTCGTCGAAGACGGCCCTCAGCATGCCGTGGCGGAGCACGAGGGCGCGCAGGGCGGTGTCGAGCCGGTCGGGGTCGACCTCCTGGCCGTCGAGCTCGACGTAGAAGTGCGCGGCGACGCCGCCGAGGGGCTGGCCGTCCTGGCGTCCGATCCAGTAGGCGTGCTGCATCGTCGCCAGCGGGAAGGACTCCGCCGGTTCCCCGTCGGTGGGCGCGTGCAGCGTGGTGGCCGGACCGGCCGGCGCGGGGCGGGTGGGTGCCTCGACGGGATACTCCCGCCCGAGCAGGGCCGTCCAGGCATCGAGGGTCGGGGTGCGGGTCAGCTCCTGGAAGGTGACCGTACTGCCCGCGCGCCGCCACGTGCCGACCAGGGACATCAACATCAGTGAGTCGAGACCGAGTTCGAAGAGGTCGCGGTCGTCGTCCAGCTCGTGCGGCGCCGTCTCCAGCGCGCGTGCCACCGCTTCACGCACGACGTCCGGCGCGAAGAGGGACCTCTCACCTTTCGCCGTTCGCGCTGGGATGGCTGCTTCATCACTCACTGATGGGGCCTTCCGGTCTGAGAGGGGTGGGTGAAGTGGCCGCGTCGGCGGCGGGGCTTCGTCCGAGGGACCGAAGCCCACCCTAGATAGAAATGATTTTCATTTCTATACTCACACATCGTAGTCACACAAGGGGTCGCGGCGCCAGAGCCCGCGGCCCGGCAATGAGAGGCAGAACCCCATGACCGAGACTCAACACACCTGGTCCGAGGCGGAATCGGCGCGCTACCGGGCCGCCGGCCACTGGGAGGGAGTCACCTTCGGCGCACGTCTGCGCCGGGCGGCGGCGGACCACGGGAACCGTGTCGCCCTGGTCGACGGGGACCGCCGGTGGACCTACGCGGACCTGGACGCCGAAGCCGACCGCGTCGCCCGCGGACTGCGCGGGCTCGGCGTCGGGCGGGGCGACCGCGTCGTGGTCCAGCTCCCCAACCGCGCCGAGTTCGTGCTCGTCTGGTTCGGCCTGCAGCGCCTCGGAGCGGTCCCGGTGCACGCCATGCCCGGCCACCGGCGCCGGGAGATCGGTCATCTGGTACGCGTGTCGGGCGCGGTGGCCTGTGTGGTGCCCGACCGGCACGCACGCTTCGACTACCGTGAGCTGATGCGCGCGGTGCGGGCGGAACACGAGCCGAGCCGCTCGCCGCGGACCGTCGTCGTGGTCGGCGATCCCGGTCAGGAGTACGGATTCGTCTCCTTCGAGGCGCTGCGGGCGGCCTCTCCCTCCTCACCCGGTCGCGCCGCGCCGGACGCCGCCCTGCCGACGACGGGTGCCGACGACGGCGGAGCGGACCCCGGCGACGTCGCCCTGCTGCTGCTGTCCGGCGGTACCACGGGCCTTCCCAAGCTCATCCCGCGCACCCACGACGACTACGCGTACAACGCCCGCGCCTGCGCCGAGGTCTGCGCCCTCGACGACCAGACCGTCTATCTGGCGGTGCTGCCGCTCGGGTTCAACTTCGCCTTCGCCTGCCCCGGTGTACTCGGCACCCTCCTGGCCGGCGGCACGCTCGTGGTCGCCCCGGATCCCAGCCCGCAGACGGCGTTCGCGCTCGTCGAGCGGGAGGGCGTGACGCTGACCTCCCTCACGCCTCCGCTCGTCACCCACTGGGTGGACGAGGCCGCCTCCGGCTCCTGGGACCTCGGCAGCCTCGCCGTGGTGCAGGTGGGCGGGGCCCGGCTGCCGGAGGAGCAGGCCCGGAAGCTCGGCCCGGCACTCGGGGTGACCGTGCAGCAGGTCTTCGGCATGGCGGAGGGGTTGATCAACCTCACCCGGCTCGACGATCCCGAGGACCTCGTCTGCGCCACCCAGGGCCGTCCCGTCTCGCCGGACGACGAGATCGTGGTGGTGGACGCCGACGGCAGGCCCGTGCCGGACGGGGCGGCGGGTGAACTGCTCACCCGGGGCCCGTACACGCTGCGCGGCTACTACCGCGCCGAGGAGCACAACCGCACGGCGTTCACCCCGGACGGCTACTACCGGACCGGCGACGTGGTGCGGCGGCTGCCGACCGGACACCTCGTGGTGGTGGGCCGCATCAAGGACCAGATCAACCGCGGGGGCGAGAAGATCGCCGCGGTCGAGGTGGAGGAGCAGCTGCTCGTGCATCCGGCGATCACCGCGGCGGCGCTGGTGGGTGTGTTGGACGAGCGCCGGGGCGAGCGGACCGTCGCCTTCGTGGTGTGCGACGGCGAGGCTCCCGGCGTGCGGGAGGTGGCCGCCCATCTGAAGGAGCGCGGACTCGCCGAGTACAAGGCGCCGGACGAGGTCGTCCAGGTGTCCGGCCTTCCGCTCACCGCCGTCGGGAAGGTCGACAAGGCCACGCTGGCGCGGGAGTTGCTCCGCCGGTGACGCGCGGCGCGGAGGGGCGCCCGCTTCTGTGCCGGGTGCCCCTCCGGCCCACCGTGTGAAGCCCTTCAACCGCGCCTACTTCGGCACGGTGAGGACCGGACCGCCCTCATGGGCCAGCAGATTCCGGGTGACGGCGTGCTCCGGGTTCACCAGGACGCGGTCGGCCGGGCCGGCTTCCACCACCCGGCCCTCGTCCAGGACGACGACCATGTCCGCGCGGGAGGCCGCGGCGGCCAGGTCGTGCGTCACCATGACGACGGTCAGGCCCAGCGTCCGCCGCAGCTCGTCCAGCAGGTCCAGGACTCTGCCCGCCGTCTCGGGGTCGAGCGCCGAGGTGATCTCGTCGCAGACGAGGACACGCGGCCCGGCGGCGAGCGTCCGCGCCAGTGCCACGCGTTGCCGCTGGCCCCCCGACAACTCCCCCGGTCGGCGTCCCCGTACGCCCTCGTCCAGTCCGACCAGCCCCAGCAGCCGCACCGCTTCGTCGGACGCGTCCCGCGCCGACCTGCCTCCCACTCCCCTGAGCGGGCGGACGAGCGCGGCGCCCACGGACTCGCGCGGGTTGAGGGCACCGCGGGCGTCCTGCGCGACGAGTTGCACCGGAGCCGCACGCCCGCGTGGCGTGCCGTCGTCCCGCCACTCGACGCTCCCCGCCGCCTTCGGATGGAGTCCCGCAAGGCATCGGGCGAGGGTGGTCTTCCCCGACCCCGACGCCCCCACGACGACGGTGCAAGAGCTTGCCGAGACGGTGAGGGAGACATCGTGCAGCACGGCGGACCGCCCGTGGACGGCGTGCAGTCCCCGCACGAAGAGCCCGCCGGCAACGACGGGTCCGGCAGCAGTGGCGCGGGGGGCCTCGCCGGGGGAGCCGCCGTCCGAGGAAGCGCCGGACGACTGGACGGGCAACGGCGCGACCGGCGTCCCGCGCCCGCCGATCCGCCCCCCTTCCAGGCGGATCACGTCGTCCGACACCGACCCGAGCCAGGCCGGGTCATGGCTGACCAGCAGCGCGGCGCGGTCCCCCGCCCGCAGGGTCTCGGCCAGCAGACCGCGCATTCCGTCCGCCAGGACCGGGTCGAGGCCGCTGGTGGGCTCGTCGAGCACCAGCAGGCGGGGCCGGCCTGCCAAGGCCAGCGCGAGCGCCACCCGTTGGGCCTGCCCACCCGACAGCTCCCGGGGCAGTCGCCGCCGGAAGTTCCTGTCGGCCGGCAACCGCACGGACAGCAGCAGTTCTTCCACCCGCGCGCGGACGCCCTCGCCGCCCGCCACGGCCGAGCGCAGTCGTATCGCCTCGGCGATCTGGGTGCCGATCCGCAGCGCGGGATTCAGCGAGGAGGCCGGGTCCTGCCCCAGGAAGGAAACGACCCTGCCACGCAGCCGGCGAGCATCCGCCCGGTCGAACGGATCGAGGCCGGCCACCCGGACGGTTCCGGCGCGGACCTCCAGCCCGGGACGCACATGTCCGAGCAGGCCGTGCGCCAGGCTGCTCTTGCCCGACCCCGACCGGCCGGTGACGCCCAGCACCTGCCCGGCCGGCACCGAGAGGCAGGCATCGCGCAGGACGGGTGGCCCTCCGGCCGCGGGGCCCACCGTCAGCCCGCTGATCTCGGCGAGCGTTCCGGCGTCCGACGGGCTGACGGTCACGCGGCTCATGCGGCTCCCCGTCCCGCCCAGTCCGCCAGCCGCCCGGCCAGCAGGCCGACGCAGACGGACAGCAGCACGAGCAACAGCGCCGGAGCGAGGAACGGCGCGGCGGCCAGCGTCGCTCCGGGGACGTTCTCGCTCACCATGCGTCCCCAGTCGGGTGCCGCCCCACCCGGTCCGAGGCCGAGGAACCCCGCGGTGGCGGTGAGGTGGAGAGAGGCGACCAGGCGCAGCGCGGTGTCCATCAGGGCCGGTCCTGCGATGTTGGGCAGCACGTCGTGGCGCAGCACGGCCCAGCGGCCGTCGCCCCGGGCCAGGGCGGCTTCGACGTACCCGCTGCCGAGAACGGTGTCCGCCGCGGCACGCAGTACACGGGTGGAGAACGGGGCGGTGGCCAGGGCGACCGCCGCCACGAGAGCGGCGTGGCTGCCGGGGAACCCCGCGGCCAGGACGAGGACGACCAGGAGGCCGGGGAGCACCGCGAGGGCGTCCACGCAGCGGAGCAGCAGGTCACCCAGCCGGCGGGAGGCCAGGGCCGCCAGTACGCCGGCGGCCGTCCCGACGGCTCCGGCCGCCGCCGTGCCGGCCAGGGCGGTGAGGACGATGGTGCGGCCTCCGGCGAGCACCCGGCTCGCCACGTCCCGGCCCAGCACGTCGGTGCCGAGGAGGAAATGGCCGTCGGGCTGCTGGAAGGGCGCGGCGAGCTGCGCGGTGGGGCTGTGCGGAGCGACCAGCGGGCCCAGCAGGGCGAACAGCAGGACGAGCAGGGTGGCCGCCCCCGTGATCAGCGGTGGCCGACGGCGCCGGGGGGCGCCCGGCCGGTCGGTGCGTACCCGTCCCCCCGGTGGGGTGAGGACCGTCGTCATCGTCCGTGCCCTTCCCGTGCGCCCAGCAGACGCGCGCAGATGTCACCCGCCAGCAGCACCATGAGCATCACCCCGGCGAGCGCGGTGGCGATGCCCTGCACCATGGGGATGTCCCGTGCCGCAACGGCCAGTTGGAGTTCCCGGCCGATCCCGGGGTAGTCGAAGACGTTCTCCACCACCACCGCCGAGCCGACCAGTGCCCCCGTGGTGAGGGTGAGCGCCTGGACGGCGGGGGCCGCGGCGTTGGGCAGGATGTGACGGACGGCGAGCCGCACCCCGCGCACTCCGTTGAGCCGTGCGGCCTCGCAGTAGGGGCTGGCCACGACGTCGGCGACGGAGACCCGCAGCAGTCTGGTGGCCACCGCGAGACCGACCGCGCTGAGCGTCAGTACGGGCAGGATCAGCGCGTGTGGCACGTCGAGCGGCGTGCCGCCCAGGGGGATGACGGAGACCCGCGGCAGGATCTCCAGCCACACGGCCAGGACGGCGACGAGCAGCGCGGCGACGACGAACTCCGGTACCGCGGCCAGGGTCTGGGCGGCCGTCGAGACGAATCGGTCGGCGGCGCCGCCGCGCAGACCGGTCCACAGGCCCAGCAGCGTGGCGAGCGGCGCGGTGACCGCGAGGGTCAGTCCGGCGAGGAGCAGGCTGTTCGGCAGGCGGGTCGACAGGACCTCGGTGACCGGCCGGTCCCCCACGAAACCACGGCCCAGGTCTCCCTGGACCGCGCCCGCGAGCCAGTCCGCGTACCGCTCGGCGGTCGGCCGGTCCAGGCCGAGTGCGGCCCGGACGTCGGCGCGCTGTGCCTTGGAGGCGTCGACTCCCGCGACCGTGCTCACGGCGTCTCCGGGGAGCACCGCCGTCGCCGCGAAGATCACGGCCGACAGCAGGACGAGCAGGACGGCCGCCCCCACGAGGCGACGGCCGACGAACGCGGCCAGGTTCACGCCAGCGACGCCTGGGAGAAGCCGGGGAACTGCTCGAAGAGGTCGTCGCGGATCCCGGTGACCCCCTTGGCCTGGGCGTTCAGGTTCGGCTTGAAGACCGGCAGCACCTGGTTGCCGTCCTCCCAGCGCGTGCGCTGCGCCTGGGTGCCCAGCCTCTTCGCCTCACGGCTGTCGCTCTCGGCACGGGCCTTGGCGACGAGGGCGTCGGTCGCGGACTCCTTCCATCCGAACGCCGACGGCGACCCTCCGGCCGTGCTCATCTGGTAGGTCGACAAGGCGGGGATGGGCATCTGGTAGGAGCCGGCCAACGGCAGCGCCGCGTACGCGGGGAAGTCCGCGTACAGCTGTCCCGCGGGCAGTTCCCTGACGGAGGCGCGGACACCCACCTTCTTCAGGTCCTCGACGAAGAGGGTGGCCATCTCCACCATGCCCGGCGTCTCGGGGCCGGTCGTCAGCGTCACCTTCATCCCGTCCGCCCCCGCCTCCTTGAGCAGCGCGCGGGCCCGCTCCGGGTCGTGGGCGCGCTGGGGCAGGCCCTCGGCGTAGTCGGGGAAGCCGATGGCGGGCAGATCGTTGCCGACCTGGGCGTTGCCGTAGAACACGGTCTTCACCATGGCCTGCCGGTCGACGGCGAGCTTGAACGCCTCCCGCACCCGGGGGTCGTCGAAGGGCTTGGCGCTCATGTTCATCTGGAAGGAGAGACCGACGAGATAGGGGCTACTCGTGGGGACGAGTTCGACCTTCCCGTTGTCGTCGAGCGTGCGCGCGGTGACGGGTGACAGGTCGTGGGCGAAGTCGGTCTCGCCGCTGGTGAGCGCGCCGGCCCTGGCGGTCGAGTCCGCGATCGACCGCAGCTCCAGGCCGTCCAGGTGGGGCACGTGGCCGTAGTGGTCGTCGTAGCGCTCGAACGCCGAGCCCTGGCCCGCGGTGAACTCGGTCAGCCGGAAGGGGCCGCAGCTGGGCATGCCCTTGCGGAAGACCTTCGTGCCGTTCTTGACGACGAGGAAGTTGCCCTGACAGAGGATCATGCGGCCGTCGGCGATGGGCCGGACCGTGGGCAGGACGACCTTCAGGTCACCGTCGGCCTTGGCCCGCGCGAGGTCGAAGTTGGCGGCGGCGAGCCGGTACACGGGCAGGGTGCTCTTGGCCGCGAGGGCGCTGAGAGAGTGCAGGATGTCGTCGGAGGTCAGTTCGGAGCCGTCGGTGAAGCGGACGCCGGGCCGCACGTGCAGGGTGTAGGTCGACAGGTCGTCGGAGATGTCGATGCCCTTGAGCACGCCGTAGCGCACCCCGTCGGCCCCGCTCGGGTCCAGGTTGCCGAGCGTGCCGTGCCAGGCGCGGGCGCGCACCAGGTCCAGTGCGGAGGGGCCGTTGAAGAAGTCGAGGGACTCGGAGGCGCCGCCGCCGACGAAAGCGGCTCGCAGCGTGCCGCCCGAGCGGGCCGAGGCGCCCGCTCCGGCCTTCCTGTCGGAGCGGGGCTCGTCGGTGGAGCACGCGGCCAGCAGGCCGGGCCCCACCGCCAGGGCCGCGGCACCCGCCGCGCCCCGACGGAGGAAGGCACGACGGTCGAACTGTCTGGACATGTCTCTCCTTAACGTTCTGCAAGCTGAACCGAGCGCCGGGAGCTCTCCACGGCACATGAGCTGAGGCCCGGACAAGGGCGGGTGACCGTGGGCGACGACCGCGCGTACGGACAGGTCGCGCCGTCGACAGCGATCGGTCCGGCCGAGGACTACCGCAGGGTGAGAGCTCCGGACGGGCAGGACCACACGGCCTCGCGTACGGCGTCCGACTGGGACGCCGGCGGCTGCTCGGCGAGGACGAGCACGAGACCGTCCTCGTCGTCCTGGTCGAAGACTGCGGGTGCGGCGAGCACGCACTGTCCCGCCCCCACGCACCGGTCCCGCTCCGCACTGACTGTCTCGTGTCCGGATGCCTGGTCCGACAAAGTCATAAGGGCCCCTCCCCGGTAGCCGCGCACGCCATCGACGGCACGACAACCAGACCATAGACGAAAACGACTTCCATCTTCAACTACTGACCGCCCTGCGGTCGACAACTCGCGGCAAGAGCCGGCGTACTGAAGGGCACCCCCGTGACAAGCTGATGCGCGTGACAGCATCCGAAGTCGCGGCACCCGCGTTCACCCAGCTCACCCGGCCGTCCGAGCTCCCCTCGTCGATGAGACGTGAACTGGCCGCCTGCTGGGCCGCGGTGGTCAACGCCGGCGGGGCGGTCATCCCGGCGGACTGCCCGCTGCCGCCGCTGACCTCCACGCACACGGAAGCCGCCGTGGACCGGATCGCCGGTGAACTGGCGCCCGAGCAGTGCAGGCTCGTGGTGGCCACCGTCGACGGCACCCTCGCAGGCTGGCTGCTCGTCCGGCGCGAGGCGCATCCGCTCGAAGGGCACTGCGGCACGGTGAACCACGTGCAGACGCACGTGCGCTTCCGGGGCTCGGGGGTCGGGGCCGCGCTGATGCACCGCGTCCGCCGGATCGCGCGGGAGGAGATGGGCCTGGAGCGACTCAAGCTGACGGTGCGGTCCGGCCTGGGGCTCGAAGTCTTCTACGGCAAAGCCGGATGGACGGAGGTGGGACGGTGGCCGGGCGCGCTGCGCCTGGCACCCGGCGACGACCGCGACGAGATCCTGATGAGCCTCGCCCTGTGAGGGCCGGGTCAGGTCGGAACACCGAGCGGGTTCGGCACTCTCAGTCCTTCAAGGCCACCAGCACGCAGCTGTCCCCCACCTGCCACACCGGCGTGACCCGGCTGAAACCCGCCTCCCGCAGGAGTTCGGCGTGGCGGCTCACCGGCAGGTGCCAGTTCTCGCCTCCACCGCCGGACGACGGGCGACTGCGCTCACGCTGCTCGAACAGGTTCGCCAGCTCCGGGTCCGCGGCCGCCGCCGACCACCAGGACTCCCAGTCCTCGTGACTCCCGTCGCCCGCGCGTTCGGCCCGACGGCGCCCCACGTGGGCGGTGAGGTCGGAGCAGGAGCGCGCGTCCGGCGGGAAATGGTCTCCGTTGATCAGCGCTCCCCCCGGACGCAGCAGGGCCGCGATGCTCTGGTAGGTCTTCAGCAGGGCGGAGGCCTGGAGGTAGTGCAGGGCCGTCGTCGTGACGGCGCCGTCCAGCCCGTGCTCCAGGCCGAGGGTGTCGGTCCAGCCGTCCTCGCCGATCACCGCGTTCACCCAGCGCGCGACGTCCGGATGATGCGCGCGCGCCAGTTCCAGCAGCATGGGGTCCATGTCGACCGCGACGATCTCCGCCTCCGGCAGCCGACGGGCGAGCCGGGCGGACAGAGATCCGGGGCCGCAGCCCAGGTCGAGCAGGGTCGGCCGGCGGCGGTCGACGCACACGTGCTCCACGACGTCACAGATGACGGTGAAGCGCTCCTCGCGGTCCAGCGCGTACCGCTGCTGCTGCCGCTCCCAGCGCTCGACCCAGGTCCTGGCCGTCTCCATGCTCACGCTCACCGGTCGCGCACCTCTTCCGTCTCCCACATCTTGCGACTACCGCGTAATCTACAGGTGGAAACGATTATCAATAGCCATTCACTCCAAGGAAGCCAGCACGTCCAGCAGGCGGTCGATCTCCGCACCGGTGTTGTAGACATGCAGGCTCACCCGGACGGACCCCTCCTTCTCGTCCGCGCCCGCCTGGCAGAGGCTGTCGGCCCGGACCATGAAACCGTGGCTGAAGAGGATGAAGCCGAGGTCGTCGGAGGGTATGTCACGGTGCCGGAAGGTGACGATGCTGTGCCGCCGCTGGGCCGCGGGCAGCGCGGAGCCGGCGGCCAGACTGGCGGGGCAGCCGAGGACCTCGTAGGCGTCGAGCCGGCGCAACCGGTCGGTCAGGCGGCTGGTCAGGCCGGAGACGTGGGCGGCGATACGGTCGACGCCGACCGCGTCCAGCCAGTCGAACGCCGCCAGCAGTGACACGACGCCCACGGTGTTGGGGGTGCCCTGCCAGCCCACCGGGCGCAGCGCGGGCCCCCGGGTGTTGCGCGCCCACACCGCCCCGGTGCCGGGCAGCGCCAGGGTTTTGTGCCCGGAGAAGACGACGAAGTCGACGTCGAGCGCGGGGTCGTCGAGCCGGATCGGCAGGTGGCCGACGCTCTGCGCCGCGTCCAGGCAGATCGGCACCTCGGCGCCGACGGCGGCGCGGATGCGGTGGACGTTCATGTCGCCGCCGTAGACGTGGTGCACGTGGGTCGCGGCGACGAAACGGGTGCGGGGGCCGACGGCCTCGGCGAGGGCGCGGTGGTCGTAGTCGCCTGAGGCCTGCCGGGGCAGGGGCCGCACCCGCACCTCGGTGCCGCGCTCGGAGAGCAGGCGCTGGGCCTCCAGCCACGGTTCGAGGTTGGCCTGATGGTCGGCGAACGGGACCAGGATCTCGTCGCCGTCGGTGAGGTGTCCGGTGAGCCAGTCGCGGGCGACGGTGCGCAGGCCCTCGGTGGTCCCGCCGGTGAAGAGCACGGTGGAGCGGCCCGGCGCCGGGTCCCCGAGGAAGGACTTGACCCGCTCACGGGCCTGTTCGACCAGTTCCGTGGTCCGGTTGGCCCACGGGTAGGTGCCGCGCCCCGCGTTGGCGTTCGTCGTCGTCAGATACGTCTGCACCGCGTCCAGGACGGCTTGCGGCTTCTGCGAGGTGGCCGCGCTGTCCAGGTACACCAGCTCCGGGTGCGCGGTGAGGATGGGGAACTGGGCGCGCGCCAAGGCCTGCCAGGCCTCGCCGTCGCCGGGGATCTCGCCGGGCATCGGGCTCACTCCCTCACCAGCGGTGCGCCCGCGTCCCGCCAGGCCACGATGCCGCCCGCGAGGCTGCGCACGTCGGGGTGGCCCATACGGGTCAGCAGTGCCGCGTAGAGCAGCGACTTCTCCCCCACGGGGCAGGCGAGCAGTACCGGGGTGCGCTTGCTGAACGGCAGCCCGGCCCGCACCAGTTCCTCGAAGACCTCGTCGACGATGTTGGCCGATCCCTCGATGTGCAGGGCGGCGTAGGCGTGCGGACCGCGCAGGTCGATCACCAGCGGGCGGGGTTCGCCCCCGGCCAGCCACTGCTGCGCCTCCTCGACGGCGACGGTACGGGCCTCGGCACGGACCTCGGTGTCGGTGAGCGACGCGGCCGAGTGACCGCGCCGTGCCCTGCCGAGCAGCTCCGGGCGACGGTCGCGTACGTAGCTCAGATAGCTCTCGGCCCGGTCGCAGACGATGAACACGGCGGTCTGCCGACGCCCGGTGCCCGCCAGTTCGGCGTCGACCGCGGCCAGTTGGCGGACCGCTCCCTGGTAGGCCGCGCCTCCGGTCGGCCCGGACAACAGCCCGCAGCGGCGGATCAGTGTGACCATGCCGTCGATGGCCTCCTGGGAGGTGACCGACGCGATGGAGTCGTACGTCGCCGGGTCGAACAGCCCTACCTGGTGCACCTCGTCGATGGTGCGGATGCCCGGGATGAAGTCCGACTTGTCGGCGACCAGCCCGAGTACGCGCATCCGCGGGTCGTGCTCGCGCAGCACCTTGGCGACACCGGTCGAGGAGCCCGCCGTGCCCACGCAGGCGACGAACCAGTCGGGGGCCCGGCCGTCCAGGTCCTTGACGATCTCGGGTCCGGTCCCGGTCGCGTGCGCCTCGACGTTGCGCGGATTGAAGTACTGATCGGTGTGCAGGTAGGTGCTGCCGGGCTCGGACAGCGCCTGGTGGAAGCGGGTCAGCGGATCGTCGGTGTCCGTGGGGTCCAGACACTCGCTCCGCCCGGGCAGCTCCTCGATCTCCGCGCCCAGCAGGAGCAGCAGTTCCTTGATCTCGGGAACGCGCATCCGGTTGGTCACGCTCTTGAATTTCAGCCCGTTGAGGCCGGCCAGGAGCGCGAGGGCCTTGGCGGTGTTGCCGCTGGACAGTTCCACGACCGTGCCGTCGCCACCTGCCGCCTCCGACAGGAGCGGACGGGCCATGTGCCAGGCGGGCCGGTCCTTGACGGACCCGAAGGGATTGAGCATCTCCAGCTTGGCGTAGAGGTCGATGTGGTGCAGTCCGTGGACGGACGCGTCGATGCGGACCAGGGGTGTGTTGCCGATGGCGTCGGTGATGCTGTCGTACCTCAAGACGGCCCTTTCTGCGGGTGTATGAGCGGCCAGTAGTCCTCGTCAGGGCACCAGCGCCAGGTGCCGGCCTCCCGCGTGACCGCCACCGTCCGTGCGACGGGCTGCCGTTGCGCGCGGTGGGCGTGGAAGTCCATCACGTATCCCGCGGTGTTGAGGAAGGCCAGGACGTCCCCGGCGCGCGGCAGCCGCGGCAGGTACACCAGCCGCCGGGTGATCAGGTCGGCCTCCAGGCACAGGTTTCCGACGAGGTGGACCCCGACCGGACCGTCGCCCCCGGTCCCGTCACCGTACGGCTCGCCCGGGGCGCCGTCACGGGGCAGCAGGACGGGGTCCACGAGCACACCGTGCTCCTCCAGGCTGACGTCCCCCGCGTTCATGCCCAGGCGCACCAGGTACCGGTCCGGAGCGTCGCTCGTGCGCCGCACCTCCAGCACCCGGGCCAGTGACACCCCGCACTGGTCGACAAGGGCCCGTCCCGGTTCGATGTACAGGTCGTTCAGGTGCTCCAGCAGCAGGGTGGCCGGCGACCGGCCCAGCGCCGGGGCGGGGCGGGAGAGCAGTTCGTCGAGGTAGCCGGGCCCGGCGACGGACCGGTGGGCGGGGTACAGCGCCGCCGTGCCGCGCACCGTGCCTCCCTCGGCGCGCAGCCCGTAGCCGTGGCCGCGCCAGGTCAGCGGCGGGCGTACCCCGAGGACGGCCTCGCTCAGCGCGGTGGTCCAGCGCTCCCACTCGGCGGCCTCGGCGACGTATCCGACGCCGAACCCCCCGCCGATGTCCACGGCGCCCGGTGCCAGGCCGCGCGCCCGGCACTCGTCCATCAGCAGGACACATCGCTCCAGGGCGCGGGCCTTCTCCTCCAGGCCGGTGGTGTCCAAGTGATAGGCCAGGCCGACGAGTTCGACGGCGTCCGTGTGCTCTTCCAGCGCCGACCACAGCGCCTCGGCCTCGGCGACCGGCGTGCCGAACCGGCTGCCGCGCGACAGGACCCGGGTGCCGGCGCCGCCGTACCCGGCGTCCGACTCGAAGCCCGACAGGCGTGCCAGTACGCGTGTCCTGCTCAGGCCGTGTCCGCGGACGATTTCGGCCAACTGCCGCAGCTCACCGGCCGAGTCCACGTTGACCGTGGCTCCCACCCGGGCCGCGAGCCACAGGAACTCCGGGTCCTTGGGTCCGGTCGCCATCACCCGGTCCCCCGTGAACCCGCAGCCCAGTGCGTGCCGAAGCTCCCCCAGGGAGGCCACGTCGACGCCGACGGCGGCCGGGTCGCACGCGGCCAGCCTCCGCACCAGGGCGCTGGACCGGTTCGCCTTGTGCGCGAAGTACACCCGGCCGAGGAGGCGGTGACGCCGGTACACGGAGAGGAAGCGTGCGGCGTTCTCCGCGACCACCTCGGGGAGCAGCACGTTCAGCGGTGAGCCGAGCGCGTCCACCAGCGAGTGCAGGAGCCTTGCCTCCCCGAGCAGTGAGGCGAGCGGTGGCTCCACCCGCGGCCTCAGATACAGGGGCGCGTCCTTCGCCACATACCCTCCCCACGTTCACGTGTCGCCGCCTGATGGTGACGACAATCGTTCCGGGGGTAGTCGTTTCCACCTACACGCGCGGCTAAGCATCGTCTTGCGCGCGCCGTGCCACATCCTGGTCCCGGCGCTCGCCCGGAGCGCCCTGGGCGCGGCGGGCAGCAAGAGAGGAAAGGGCGGCACACCCGTGCCGCCCCCTCCTCTTCGGCCGTCACCAGGACGACTTCGTCACCCCCGGCAGGAATCCGGCGTGGGCCTGCTCGCGCACGTTGACGCGGGAGAGGCCGAACTTGCGCAGGTGACCGCGGGGGCGGCCGTCCACGCTGTCACGGTTGCGCACGCGGGTCGCGCTCGCGTCCCTGGGCTGCCGGCGGAGTTCCGCCTGCGCGGCCGCCTTCTCGTCGTCCGTGGTGCTCGGCGAGACCAGGACGGCTTTGAGTTCGGCGCGCCGCTGCGCGTAGCGGGCCACGATCAGCTTCCGCTTCTCGTTCTTCGCGATCTTGCTCTTCTTCGCCATCAGACACGCTCCCCGCGGGCTCGGATTCGGGCGACGGCGGCCTCGATGCCGATCGCGTCCACGGTCTTGATGGCGCGCGCGCTCAGGCGCAGCCGCACGTGGCGCCCCTCGCTGGGCAGCCAGTACCGCTTGTTCTGGATGTTCGGGTCGAAGCGGCGCGAGGTGCGCCGATGCGAGTGGGAGATCTTCTTGCCGAAGACCGGCTTGGCGCCGGTCAGTTGGCAGTGGGCAGACATACGGGTTCGGCCTTTCTGCACCTGCGTATCGGTAATGGAAATCATTGTCGTATGCTACCCGCATGGCTCGCAACGAACTACGCCCGATCATCAAGCTCCGCTCCACCGCCGACACCGGCTACACGTACGTGACCCGCAAGAACCGCCGGAACAACCCGGATCGGCTGGTCCTCAGGAAGTTCGACCCCATTGCTCAACCACCTGCTGTCGAACCGCGAGGGACTGCGGGTCGCCGTCATCGTGAACGACATGAGCGAGACCAACATCGACGCCGCGCTGGTGCGCGGCAGCGAGGCCGCCCTCTCACGCACGGAGGAACGGCTGGTCGAGATGACCAACGGCTGCATCTGCTGCACGCTCCGTGACGATCTCCTCGAAGAGGTGGACCGCTTCGCCCGGGAGGGACGCTTCGACTACCTCCTGATCGAGTCCAGCGGCATCTCCGAGCCCATGCCGGTCGCCGCCACCTTCTCCTTCGCACGCGACGACGGGGCGACGCTCGACGACCTCACCCGACTGGACACCATGGTCACCGTGGTGGACGCGGCCAACTTCCTGGCCGAGCTGGGCACCGGCGACGAACTCGCCGAGCGGGGCCTCGCCCCCTTCGAGGACGACAAGCGCACGGTGAGCGACCTGCTGATCGACCAGGTCGAGTTCGCCGACGTGATCGTCCTGAACAAGCTCGACCTCGTCGACGGCGCCTCCGCCGAGCGGCTGCGCGGCGTCCTCGCCCGGCTCAACCCGGGCGCACGCCTCGTCGAGGCGGTCCGCGGGCAGGTGCGCGCCTCGGACGTGCTCGGAACCGGCCTGTTCGACCTCCTGCGGGCGATGCGGGCGCAGGACGCGGCTGTCCAGCATCGTGGCCTTGATCGAGAAGTACGTGGTCTCGGCCTGCCACCTCTCGTGGTAGAGAGCGACGAGTTCGCGGGCGGGGTAGCGGGCGGGGTCCGTGAGGGATGCGCCTGGCCCCGGACCGGCACAAAAACTCCGCTCCGGCGGACCGGAGTCGGAGCAGGAAGGGGTAACCGGCTACCGGCCCGGCCAGCGTCTCAAACAATGCCTGGAACGGTGCGGCTCCCACCCGGCGACGTGCCCGGCACAGCGCCGAGGTACACGGCCGCACCAGGGCGAGGGCGTCGAGGCTCGCGACGGGTTTGCTCCACACCGCTCGGTAGCCGCACCGCTCGAACAGTGCCAGCGCCAGGACGAAGTACACCACCACCCGCGAGGGCAGCAGCCTGACCCGCTTCCGGACCGTGCCGGTCTCTTCCAGTACCGCATCGACCAGGGCGAAGTCGACCACCTGGGTCAACTCCCCGAGGTGTCCCGGCGCGAACACGCCCTTGGCTACCGCGATCTCGCGGGTGAGGACAGACTGCCCCTGCAACGGAACTCCTTGATCAACTCTCTTGGCAGAAGGTTGATCTACCGGAGTTCCGTTGCGTCGTTCAACCCCCTTGACACGTCACCGCCAGGCCAAAGTCAACGGTGTTGGCACTGGAGTACTAGGCTGCGTGCCATGGAATCCGTGATCGACGTCCTCGCCGCCCGCGACATCGACCGCCTGAGGCCGCTCTGGCTCCAATTGCAGGCCCACCACCGGCGGGTCGGGAGTCACCTGGAGGCCGTGGCGCCCATGCGCGCACCTGAGGACACCTGGCGAGTGCGGCGCGACCTGTACGTGGAGTGGCTGCGGTCGCCCCTTACGCGGGCGTTCACCGCGGGCGGCGGGGATCGCCTGCTGGGCTACGCGATGGTCCGGGTCGCTGAGTCGCCGGGCTCATGGCAGTGGGGCGAGCGGGTGGGTGTCCTGGAGACGCTCGTGGTCGATACCGATGCCCGCGGCGCGGGCATCGGCCAGGCCCTCGTATCGGCTGCCCGCGACCATTTGGCGCAGCATGGCGTCAAGGTATCGAGTCCGAGGCCGCCGAGAAAGCGCGCCGCCACGCCGAGGACAAGGAACGCCGCCGCCAGCAGCGCACCGGCAGGCGCCGTTGTCCGCCCGCAGGACCGCAGCCAGCGCGGCCCAGAAGGAGTGGTCCACCTTCGGTCGCTCGAACAGCTCCTTGATGCGGATATCGTAGATGGGGATGAGGTGGGGACGCTTGCGGGCCAGCAATTTGCCTGCGACAACCGGGCCGCTACCGTCGGGCTTGCTGGGGTACCGTTTGGTGCCGACCAGGCGTTCCCACAACTCCCATGCGGGTCCGCCCTCCTCGATAAGCGCATCGCTTCCAGGATTCTCCAAGCGCGCGTCACGAGGGATGAGCGACAGCAGGCGCGCCCAGTTCCCATCGGGGTCGGTCAGCAGGTTCATCGCCCCGTGTGGCCTGAGGGAGACACTGAGCAGGGTGATGGCCACCAGGTCGTTGCTGTCGAAGCGGTCCACGACGTGCTCAACGTCCCCGCCCCCGAAAGCCGCCGCCAACGCATACGCCTTTGCTACGCCTTTTTGAGGTTGGGGGTGGCTGGGGGACGTGGTCCAGGCGTGGGTATCGGTGCCGTTGCCGACACTGCCTGATCCTGTTGCCCATTTACTGTTTGTGCTGGTCGGGGTGTTGATCGTTGCGGCAGGCTGGTCTCGTGGCCGGTCCTTTTCGTTCCCGGTCACGGAGTGGGAGGGGCCCGTGTCGATGGAGCCGCGGTCGTGGCCGGAGCCGGCGCCGGAGGTAGCGCGGGCAGTGAGGGCAAAGTACCCGGGACGTCAGGTGCCGCTGCCGGTCGTGGTG
>NZ_JAERRG010000055.1 GCF_016741935.1 Streptomyces endocoffeicus
TCGGGCGGCCGCGGGCGGCCAGGGTGGGATCGGTGTGCCGGGCGATGTCCGCGGCCTTGAACAGCGTCTCGCGCAGGCCAGGATGTCCTTGGCGGGTGGGCGGTCCGTCGCGGCCTGTCAGTCCGGACTGACTGAGGCGGGGGACCAGGCCGGTGAAGGCGCGGATGCCGGCGAGGCTGGTGAAGCGGTTCGGGTCTCCGAGCCGGCCCAGGATTCCCGCCGCGGTGGTGACGCCGAGACCGGGGCCGGAGGCGATGATCCGGCCGGGGTCGGCTTCTTCGTAGAGGACGGTGATCCGGTCCTCCAGGGTGGTGATCTGTGCGTTCAGGTGAGTGGCCATGTGAGCCTCACCGGCGATGTCCTCGGCGAGTTCGGCGAAGTCGAGGGCGCCGTCGGGCCAGAGCTGAAGGTTCTGCCGGGCGGCGCCCGCGATTCGTTCGGCGTGTTCCTCGCGCCACTGGCCGCGGCTGTGCCGGATCAGGAGGGCGGCCAGGCGCTTGCGGCCCAGTCGCCGCAGGGCGTGGGGGGTCGGCGCCGGTTTTCTCCAGCACGGCCAGAGCGGCTTTGGAGTACGAGCCCGTGCCCAGAGCGTCTGCCCAGGCGGGCCCGAGGAGTTCGAGCAGGGCATCGAGCCGGTAGAAGGTGGCCGTGCGGCGTTCGACCAGTGAGCTGCGGCGGCGGACAGCTCGGCGCAGTGCGTTGGCCGGTCCTGTGTCCGACAGTTCCCGCAGCCCTTCGGGGTGCGGTAGCGGCAGCCGGGCCAGGACCCGGGAGTCGAGCCGGTCGTTCTTGGTGTGCTTGGAGTAGTAGTCGCGCAGGTCAGCGGACTGCTCTGGCGGCACCAGGACCACCTTGGCGCCGTGGCGCTGGAACCACGCGGCGAGCGGGACCCACGCGTTGCGGGTCGGTTCCATGATGGCGACGACGTCGTCGGTGGTGGGCAGACTGTCCCATAACCGTTCCAGGTCTGTGGGTGTGGTGGTGAAGCGCCGGCCGGAGAACTGGATCTCTCCGGTGGCGTCGGTGCAGGTGGCCCGGTGTGAGGCCCGGCAGGCCACGTCGATTCCCAGATGCAGTCTCAACAGGGCTCCCGTCGGGTGCGGCGGCAGGTTGACCGTTGTCCAGACCTTCCGCCACGACCTGCTTGGCACGTGTTCCGCAGGGTTGTGCTGACCGGACATTCGGTAGCAGTGGTCCACGCTGGCCGTGGCCACGGGTTTCCAACAGGGACGCACGTGCGTCGGGAGGTTCGACCAGCCGTCGATCAGCGTTAAGAAGTCGCCTGCAAGGAGACGCTTCGGTCAGTGATCCAGCCATGCCGGAAGAACCGGACCCGACGCACCCTACGCAGCCCCCGAAGATCCCGGAGGGCCACGCCCCAAGCTAAATGTCAGTGCTGACCTCTAGCGTCGCCCCATGAGCTACCGTGACGTCGCCTCGAGGCAGGTCCTGATCTGGTCCTGCACCACCGTCGGCGCCCGCATGCCGGTGGCCATGGCCCCGTTGGCCCTGGTCTTCCTGGTGCGCGAACGCCCCGGCGGCTACTCCCTGGGCGCGATCCTCGCGGCGTCCTACGTCATCGGCGAGATCGCCGGCGCCCCCTTCCTCGGGATGCGCCTGCGCCCCGACCGCGCCCGCGCTCACCTGGCCGTCGGACTCGCGGTCGGAGCCGCCGCCTTCGCGGGCCTCGGCGTGTTCCCCGACGCGTATCCGGCGGTCCTCGCCGGGTTTGCGTGTCTCGCCGGTGCCGCCCCGGCCGCTGCCACCGGTGGCCTGCGCACGCTGCTCACCGTGCTCGTCCCGGAGCGTGCGACAGCGCAGGCGCTGTCCGTCGAGTCGATACTGACGGCCGGCATCTGGGCCGTCTCCCCGGCCGCGGTTGCCGGTCTGGCCCTCGGTGTCGCATCGCCCGTCCCGCTGTTCCTCGGCGCCGCCCTGATGGCGTCGTCGGTCGCGGGCCTGTGGCTGCTTCCGGCCAGCTGGGGCGCGGACGACACGGGCGGCGAGGATCGGACGGGCGCGTCGCTGCTGCGAATCCTGACCGGCGTCTGGCCGGTGTACGTCATGGGCGCGGCCAGTCTGGCCCTGCTCGGTCTGGCAGAACTCGTGCTGCCGGCCCTGCTCGAACAGCGCGGCGTCGGCGTCGGCTGGTCCGGTCCGCTGCTGACCGGCATGGCGGTGGGCGGGGGGCTCGGCGCCTTCGTCCACGGTCTTCGGTCCTGGCCCGGGCGGCTGCGCACCCGCAGCGTGGTGCTGATGGCCGGGACATCGGCCTGCGTGGCCCTGGCGGCGCTGACGCCTCACCCGGCTGGGATCACCGCCGCGCTGGTCGTGGGGGGCACGCTCCAGTCGTGCGCGATGCTCACCCGCAATCTGTCCCTGCGCGAGGCACTTCCGCCGGGCGCTCTGGCCGCGGGTTACTCGGTGATGTACGCGGCGGCGGGTGCGGGTTACGCGGCGACAGGGTCGCTGGCCGGTGCGCTCCTCAAGGTGGTGGTACCGTCCACGGCCATCCTGGCCGGAGTCGGCCTGACCCTGGTGCTGACGGGGGTCGGCTGGTGGGGCGAGGTACGCCGGGCCGGCCGTTCAGCGCCGGGAGCCGACACCGCCGTAACTCTCGGCTCCGCCGCTTCCCGTCCTGCCGCTTCCGATCCCGTCGTCCCCGGCCCGGAAGGGCCAGCGATAGGTGGTCGGGGTGACGCCGAGCACCTGTTGTAGGTGCTGCCGCATCGACTGGGCCGTGCCGAACACCAGCAACCAGCCCTTCTGATAGGGCTCTTTAAAATCGGCTCTGACCGCAGTCCCCTGAAAGCGCAGGTCAGCGACGGAAAATGTAACGTCCTTCGTCTGGGTGTCCGCTCCGTGGCGATCAGTCCGGGACGTAGGGGCAGCGGTTGGCTGTCCGGTGATGATCGATGGCGCGGCGCTCGGGCACCATGCCGAGCTTGCGGATGACGTTCTCGGAGGCGTTGTCACCCACCTGGTTGATGCTGATGATGCGGTCGAGGCCACGGTCTTGGAGCGCGAACTCCAGAGTGGCATGGGCGGCTTCGGATGCGTATCCCTGGCCCCAGAACTGTGAGCCGAGCCGCCAGCTGATGGCCACGGCGGGCAGTACCTCCGGCAGGTACTCGGGCACGGACAGGCCAGTGAAGCCTGCCAGTTCGCCCGAGGCCAGCAGTTCGACGGCGAAGGGTCCGAAGCCTTCCTCGTCCCACTCCTCCTCCCACCGCTCGATGGCCTCTGCCGTGTGGTCCAGGTCGTGCACCGAGCCGTCGTCAATCCAGCGCATGACCCGCGGGTCCGCGTTGATGTCCGCCATCGGCGCGAGGTCAGCGTCATGCCAGCGACGGAGGAGGAGGCGGGGTGTACGGATCTCGGCCATGGCGCTCATCCTGCCGAAGGCAACGGCCTCATCGGTAATCCGGGGCTCGCTCGTGCTGCCGCTCCGGGACGCAATCACCGGCCCCGGCGATGCACCGCATCCTGCGCACCGGTTCGCACCACACCGCGACGCGCACGCGCAGGGTGACGGATCGCGGTGTAGATGCGGCCAGTACGCGCCCTTGTCCAAGGCATGCCGCACCCGATGCTGACCCCTTGACCATGTTCGCTACTGGCCGCATCGTCCCCTTGGTGCGTGTGATGCGCAGTGCACCGAGAAGAGGCAACCTCCCACACCCGCCCCGCGCGCCGTCACTGTCTGTCGAGGGCCCGGAGTCCAGGCGAACTGAAGTCTCTTCACGGTGTACTACGGACGGTGGTTGGGTCTGGGCAGGTCGTGCGGGTTGGTGGTGTGGGGTCGGTGCAATCTGTGGAGCTCCGGTTGTAGTGACAACCGCTCAGGAGCCGCCCCTGAGCTGGTCGCGCTGGATCTGGTAAGCGAGGGCACGACGCACAGAGGCTGATGCGGTGGTGGTGACCTCCGCGGGGATGTCGAGACCGCGACTGATCTCGTCGTATGCGTTCCGGTAGCTGCTGGGCATCTGTGCCTGGTGCAGCGTCAGGTCCTCTTCGACGAGGCGCCGCAGCTCGTCGACGTTCTGGGGTGTGAAGCGCTTCTTCCCTCTGGCGATGGCGTGGACGTAGCGCGTGCAGCGGGCGGTGTCGTAGTTCTCGGAGATTTCCTCAGCGAGGCCCCAGAGGCGTCCTTCGAGCCAGGGCACGTCGTGCTGGTCGAGAGAGAGTTTCGTCGGGGGTAGTGGGTCGCCCATCTTGTACTTCGTCACCTGCTTGGACACGGCGGGCTGACTCATGTCGGTGAGCTGGGCGATCCTGTCCTGGGTCCAGCCGAAGTCGGCGAACATCTTGATCATTTCGGCGCGTAGCTTTCGCATCTCCTCGCCCGCGCGGATGACCTCGTTCATGCCGGCGAGCATCCGCTCAGCCTGTTCCTCGGTCAGCGTTTCGGGGTTCTGGGGTGTGTCCTTTTCGCCTGCCATAGCTCGGTTATATACCCGAGTGGCTCTGCTGCCATAACTAGGTTGTATAACCTGGTTATGGCTGGCATGATCCGCGTCATGCCTACCTTCTCCGCACCTGACGGAACCCGGCTCGCCTATCGCGTGATCGGAGACGGCGACCCGGTCGTCTGCCTCCCCGGAGGTCCCACGGACTCCCTCTACCTCGGCGACCTGGGCGGCCTGTCCACGCACCGTCAGCTGATCATTTTGGATCTTCGCGGCACCGGACGGTCCGCGATTCCCGAAGACACCTCTTCCTACCGCTGCGATCACCTGGTCAACGACGTCGAGGCGCTGCGTGAACATTTCGCGCTCCCTCGGATGGACCTGCTCGGCCACTCCGCCGGCACGAACCTTGCGACGCAATACGTGGCCCGGTACCCGAAAAACGTCGGCAAGTTCGCCCTGATCGGTCCCAGTCCCCGAACTGTTGGCATCGAGATCAGTGGGGAGATGCGACGCGAACTCGCGCAGCTTCGGAAGGACGAGCCGTGGTTCCCTGCGGCGTTCGCCGCTCTGGAGGCGATCGTCGAGGGCACGGGCAGCGACTGGGAAGCCCTCGCTCCCTTCCTCTGGGGCCGCTGGGACGCCACGGCACAGAACCATCACGCGTCAAGCCAGCCGAAAAACAAGGAAGCTGTCGCTCTCTTCGCGGCCGAGGGCGCCTTCAACCCGGCGACCACTCGTGCGGCGCTCGCCGCCTGCGAGGTCCCCGTGCTGCTGCTCGCCGGAGAGTTCGACTTGAACAGCCCCCCTCAGTCGGCGGCTGAGTTCGCGGCGCTGTTCCCTGATGCCACGCTCGTGGTTCAGCCGGGAGCTGGCCACTACCCCTGGCTCGACGACCCCGACCAGTTCGTGGCGACCACAACAGCATTCCTGGGATAACTACCTCCACCCGCGGCTGATGGCGTGCGGGCCCTCTGGCGGCCGGCGGTCAGCCCAATCAAAGTTGCTCATGGTGGTGTCGAGTCGTCTTCCACGAAGGTGACCGAGGGCTGTGGGCACTCCGGCCGTCCGCCCCGGTAGATGCGGGCTGCCGACAGGCTGTGCCCGTCGTCGTCACCACCCTCGCCCTGATGAAGGAGCACGGCGCCCAGGCCGCGGTGTGGCGGCGCCTGGGCCGCACCGGCCGGCAGACCCTCACCGACGCGCTCGACAACCCCGACGGCGATCAACCGCACGAGCAGGAACTCGCCGCCGCCCGGGCAGGGCACGAGGCTCACCGCCTGGCCGAGTGGGAAAATCACCGGCCGGTATGCGCCGACTGCGGGGAGAAGTTCAGCGACGACCGGTACACCTACGTCAAACACCACCGCCCTACCCGGAACTATGACCACACCCTGTGCACCACCTGCCAGGAGAGGAACACGGCGGCTACGGCGGCCGCCGCTGAGTGGACCGCGAGGCCGCCCGCGCCGGACCCGGCCACCACGGCCGTAGAAGCTGGGGCATAGCACGGTCCAGCGCGAGGCGTGGACGCTCGCGCGGTACTTCGACTTCCTGGTCGTCCGCTACCAGGGGGATATCCACGCGCTGACCGGCCATGTGCTCGTGCCGCCGATCGACGAGTTCAACCGTCCGGCGAAGAGCGAGTACGGGACGCCGCGGATCCCGCCGGCGGAGGCGGAAGTGGACCAGTTGTTCGCCGGCTGGCGGGGGTCGTTGGGCCAGGCCCGGAAGTTCTTGCCGGCTGCCCGGGATTACATGGTCGCCTCGTTGTGGCGGCGCGTCGGCACACGGATGACCGAGACGCTCAAGCTGGATATCCGCGACTGGCGGCCGGACCTGGGCGGCTACGGCCGAAGGCCCGCGGCGATGGCGACGGCCCACGCTCCTGAGGATCCTGGGTGCCGCGCGGGTGTTGGTGCTGGTGGTGTCGGTATGTTCCTGCGGTGTGGTTCTGGTCAAGCAGGGGTTTGATTCGGGACACGGTCAGAGGATCGCGGGGTTTGGACGGGTGGGGGCTGCATACTTTCGGATGGGTCTGTTGGTATGTGTCCCCTGGTGGGGCGCGTGGCCTCGAAGGATCTGAACGACACCCGGCAACACCCGGCTCCACTGCGCGTCTTCTGCCCGCATCGTGTGAAAGCCAAGGTAGGGAGTCCTTACCCATGCCCTCCGTGCTGCACTATGAAATCGTCACGGATCCGACATCACCGCAAGCCTCGCGTCCTGGGGCGCCGTCCGTAGGGACGGTGTACGTGGTCGTCTCCAACACGCACCGGTCTGACGTGATCTGTCGGCACATCGATGTGCTGATTCCGACCGGTACCGGCAGCGGTGACCTGACCGGCGACGCTGCGGCGATCAAAGCGAATATCACCAGGAGCTATCCAACGCCGCCCGGTGAGGAGCCCCCGGGCTTCTTTCGGCACAGCGGGGGCCGCTTCCGGGCCGCACGCCCCTCGAAACTTCCGATGACGCTGCCCGCACAGGAGTCCTTGACTCTGACGCTGGAGAACATCCCGGTTTCCGACCATCCGGGGCTTGTTCTCATCGAGATCCACGAGATTGCTTACGGCGGCGAAACGCCCGTTACGTCTATGCCCGGCCACCCCTCTTACACCAAGCTCGCGCTGGTGAAGCAGACGCCGCAGGTCCCGCAGAACTTCCGCGCGGAACACTCGCTGGTGGGGGCAGGCCAGAACGTCGTCCTGTACTGGGACGGGCCGACCAACCTCACGTACGGGATCCGCTATCCGGACGGGTCTGTGGAACGCGTCAATCCGCCAGTGCGGCCCGCCCCGATACCGTACGGGCCCTACCACCACACGCCCACCCGTTCCCTGACGCGGGGCACCACTTACACCCTTGTGGCCGGGACGCCCGGCAGCGACGGGCACATACAGGAGGGGTACTTCCTCACCACCACCGTCCACGCGCTCATCCCCGAGTTCGAGAGCGGAGCGCGCGCCCTGTGGGTCGAAGGGACGACAGACCGGGGCCGGGTCACTTTCACCGGGGACGGTGTGAAGGTCGAGGACCACAACCGTGTTCTGGGCACGGTCGAGGCCGGGACCGCCGACGTGCACGATGTGAGGACCGGGAAGGTCGGGGGGAAGGCCGCTGACTCCGGCTGGATCGACTTCCCCGGTACCGGCATCACCGTCCACCACGGCCCGGGCGATGACCTCGGTGTCGTCACCGCCGAGCGCATCGACGTCAACGGTGTCAACACCGAGTGGGTCGGCGACCGCGACAGGGGCAAGGGGTGGATCGGGTTCCCTCAGTCGGGGATCGACGTCCGCAAGGACGGAGGCCAGGAGCCGGGCACCGTCGCCGCCGACAAAGCCGACCTCAACGGCGTCAACACCGCATGGGTCCAGGGCCGCGGCACCACCGACGGCCGGATCGAGTTCCCCCAGTCCGGCATCGACGTCCGCAGGGACGGAGGGCAGGAGCGAGGCACCGTCTCGGCCGACACGGCGGACCTGAACAGCGTGACCGCACAGTGGGTTGAGGGACCCAGCGGTACGAAGAGCCGCCTTGCTTTCACCGACACCGGAGTGAAGATCTCCGACCCCGACGGTCACAGGGGAACCATCGTGGCGGGCGAGACCAACGTTCGCAGCGTCGTCACCCCCTGGGTGTCAGGGCCTCAGGAAGGCGCAGGATGGATCACCTTCCGGGTGGAGGGGGTAGACGTGATGCAGCACAGCAAGGTCTCCT
The DNA here is from genome assembly GCF_016741935.1 of Streptomyces endocoffeicus. Classification (GTDB taxonomy): domain Bacteria; phylum Actinomycetota; class Actinomycetes; order Streptomycetales; family Streptomycetaceae; genus Streptomyces; species Streptomyces endocoffeicus. The sequence goes on from NZ_JAERRG010000055.1 coordinate 8,133, forward strand.
TCGGCACGATCCGAGCTGCCGCGTACGAGGAGAAACACGGGGGGACCGGACGCCCCCTGCACCGAAGGCTGGACCCGTACGCCTGGCCGCCGAAGTCAGACAAAAAGACACCTTCCGCCTCCAGCAGCCTGCGCGAGGATCCGGAGTAGGCGGCCCAAGCCGTCTCCGTCGGGTCACCGAGCGGCCCGGATGAGGATGCCTGCGACGAGGAGAGCTGCTCTGCAGCCGGTGGCGGTCTTGTCATAGCGAGAGGCAAGGCCGCGCCACTGCTTGAGCTTGTTGACGCACCGCTCCAGGTGAAACGCGCTCACTGACATTTCGATGTCCAACGGCATTTCGGCCGCCGTCGAACCCCGGGTTCGCCGGGCCCGTACGAACCCGGGCCCGGCGGAGTACGGTTACGGGAGCATCGCCCGTCTGTTCGCTACCGAGCCCCCTTCGGAAAACTCGAACCCACGGCCCTTGGCCATTTCCTCCAGCCGCTGGATGGCGGCACGCGCATTGCCCAGGGCCCGGTGGCCGCCGCTCGGCTTCTGTCAGGTGTAGCTGCCGAAGTAGTCGTGCCAGTCGCCGTAGAAGGCGGCGTACTGCTCCATCGCGCACTCCTCCCACGCCTGCGCGTCCAGCCAGGCGCCCGCGCGGCCGGGTGCAGCCGCTCGCCGTAGCCGGGCTGCCTGGTCAAGTCGACCGTGCCCTGGACGAGGTGGTGCGGGTGGAGCTCCCACAGCAGCCGTCCGGTGTCGTACTCCCGGTTGTAGACCACGATGCGGCGCCCGGCCAGGGCCTCGGTGAGGCGGGAGAGGATCTCGGAAAAGGTGGGCGCGCCTTCCACCATGGCATCGGTGATGCCGTGAATCGCCGTCGCCTGGGCCGGGATCGGCTCGCCCGGGTTGAGGAGCGTGCCGAGCAGCACCGTCCCGGACGCCGTGGTGACGGCCATCTCCCCGATCCGCGACGTCGCGGCCAGTCCCGTCGTCTCGGTGTCCAGAATCGCGTACACGTCCGGGTCAGTGAGGATCTTGTGCGCCCACGTGATGGTCGGCCCGAGGTCGCCCCACCGGGCGCGGTCGGCCCGCCGCTGCGCCTCGACATGCTTGTGCTCGATCTCGCGTTCGCGCGGCGCGCAGTGCCAGTCGGTCATCGCCTGCTCGCGCTCGCTCATCGCTGTCCACACCGTGAGCGGGAACAGCTGCACCAGGCAGCGCCGGCAGGAGCGTTCCACCAGCGACCGTGTCATCCGGCGTCCGCGCTCGATCCGTTCGTCGCGCGCCAGGCACATCTCGCCGTCCAAGTTCCTGGCCGGCGCCGGGGTCTGGAAGACGGTGGCGCAGTCCTGGCACGTCCGGCGGCGCGGATCCGCCCGGCGCTGTGCTTCCCGGTCCCGGCACCGGCCGCACATCCCCCACACCGGGACCGGGAACACCTCGCCGCAGTCGGTTCAGGTGCGCCGCTGCTGCATCTGGCGGCGCTGCAGAGCCGACAGCGGCCGCATCTTCGCCGACTCCTGCGGATCCCACGGCTCCACCCGGTTCCCGTACCAGCGGGTGTAGACGTATGCGACCGGACGCTGCCCCACGCCGACCCGCTGATGCCGACACCCTGCTGTTCCGGTCAGCGCGTGAGGCGCCGGTAACCAGGCGGTCGAGTCGCATCATGTGCATGGTGCCGAGGTGCGGCTCGACGGGAACGTGCTGTTAGTGAAAGCGCATGGCCCGGTCGCGATGTCGGCGGATCGGCGCGGTGCCTGCCGGTCAGGTGCGGGCTGGGCGGCCGAACCAGTGACCGGACCGTTGCTGGGACAGCAGGATGACGATGGCGATACCAACTCCGCCCAGGATCAGTCCGGCAGGTTGTCCCTGTCCCAGGGTGCCCAGTCCGACGATGATCATCAGCGAAGCGGTGATGGTCGCCGTACCCCGTGAGCCCGGCTTCCTCTTCGAGAAGCGCAGAGCGCTGATCAGGCCCAAGAACGCTGGGAGGGACGTGGCGAAGATTGACCCGGCCGCCTCCACGTGGTCCGTCGCGATGGCAAGCGCCATGCCGAGCAGGCCGAGCCCACTCATCACGAAGAACAGCACCTGTGCGGCCCGGACCGGCCCCGGCATCGGCTGGGGTTGGTGCCCGCCCGGGACCGCGCCGCCGTTCGGATACGGCTGATAGGGCTGGGGCTCGCCATACGGGGAGGGGCCGTGCGCAACAGGTCCCCCTTGACCAGCATTGTTCCATCCTGGCTGCTGTTGGCTGGACATGGTCAAGACCCTATCAGCGCCTCATCTCCGTGATCTCACACATCACCATCGCGCACGGCTGCCAGACGCTGGTCGAACATCGCCTTTTGCGGCCTTCGTCGGTCGCTAGCTTTTCTGCAGGGTGCGGGTGACGCCCGCGATGACAGCGGTCGCCAGCACCCAGCCGAAGGCGGTCAGGAGGTAGGCCAGCCACTGGAGGCTGTCGTTCGACCAGTACCAGGCCGTGCGTTGGCCCGGACCACCGATGGGGATCAAGAGGTCGAGTGTGTAGACGAGGGGCTGGAACGGGGCGCTTTCCCCTTGTTTAACCGGGTTGGGGGAGTGGCTGCCGAAGGACAGCGTGCCCAGCAAGGTCAGCGCGAGGAGCCAGATACCAGCCAGCCAGGGGCGGTAGCCGTAACCGACGGTCGCGTCGAGCAGGTGCCCCCACACGCGCGCGGCCGGGTGAAGAGTTTGACGTCGATGGCGCTGTTTGGCCAGGAGCACGCGGCGGGCGTCGTCGTCGTGGCCGGCCTTCCGGTACCAGCTCGCCAATTGCTCGTAGGGCTGCGGGCTGTATCCGGGGCTGCGTCGTATCCACGCCACGCGGTGGGCCACGGAGTCCCGCTGCCGCACTGCCTCCCGCCGCTCGCCTGCCTCGTCCCTCTGGATGGAGCCGTAGACGAAGCCGTCCAGCTCCACCACGTCCGGCCAGCTGTGCCTGCTGTCGTGAAGGTGGGACACCTGGGCGCCCCGCAGGTCCACGGCCCCGGAGGGTGACCGGGCGAGGGCGAAGTCGAAGTCGGCTGACTGCATCCGTGAGGCGGTCAATGACGGGCCTTGACCGTCGCGCGGCCCGTTCAGGACGGCTCCTTCAAAGGTCACGTTGTCCGAGACCCGGGCACCCCACAGCCGCACGATCCCGTTCGCTGTGAACCGGTCGGAGAAGTCGAGCGTCGAGGCCACAGCATTGTCCAGGACCAGCGCCACCCCACGCTGTCCGGGGCGCTTCAGTAGTGCACCGCGCATGTGCAGCCCGCCCGGCAGCTGGGCTTCCATGAAACGGAGTTCACCATGCGCAACGAATCCGCCCTGGCAGTAGACACCGCCCTCAGCGACCAGCCCGCCGGCGGACACTGCCCATTCCTCAGGTGCGGCGATCCCAGCTCCGTTGAGGTTCACGGCACCGCTCACGTGGGCGTTGATGAGCGATAACGCGGTGACCTTACGGTGGAGAGGCGAGGCAGAGCCGCTTTCCAGGCGAGAGCGCCGCAGGTCGATGCGTCCTTCAACACGGGTCAGGCCGGCTTCCAGGCCCGGCACCCGGCTGGCCACGATCACAATCGACTGGGTCGACGCTCCGGAAAGGTCCACGCCCTCCTCGAACCAGCAGTCCTCGAACCAGAGGACGTGAGCGATCTGCGCTCCGGCCAGGTTGAGGCGCCCGGATATCCGACCCCCGGCGAGCCTGAGGCATGCAATGGCGCCCGACTGCGCGGTGTTCGCCCCTTGGAGGAGCGCCACGATCACGGCGGCCCGAACCGTCCGCCCCGGGCCCCACTGTCCACCCTCGGCGACACGGTCGTCCTCGGGCACCCCCGTGCGCAGGTCCACCTGACGCCCCATGGGGAACGCATCCGACAGCTCCCGCTCCGCGGAAGTCAACTGGTCGTATGAGAGCGCTCTTACAGAATATTGATCTGCCATCGCGCTCGCCTTGCCGACCACGCGCGGATCGGAAGGCGACCACAGAGAGATGCGGCCTCGACGGCACGGGGCAGTACTGCGCAAAGCGCGCCGAGCCCCCCCGACGGCCCGAGCGCCCCATCGTCTGTCAGTGCCGTGGTGTGTCCTGATATTGCGTCCTTTCAGCTCGGCTTCGCCCCGTGGAGGTTCTCGTGACCAGGTCGACCGAGCCGGTTGCTCTGCCCGTCTACTGGTCGGGGAGGTGCCGGACCATCTGCGCACGATGACTCAGCTCAAGGAGCAGTGGCTCAAGCCGGCCGAGGGGCAAGAGCCGGTTGCGCTGCTGCGGAAGTACCGGCGCGGGCACGGGTGGGGCGAATTCCCTTTGTATGACCCGGATGATGCGGCGGCGATGCGGCCGTTGTCGGCCAGGCAGCAGGCGGCGATGACGGTTCGGCGCAGGTGCCCGGTGTGCAGGGAAGTCCGGGGCTGCGTCGTGTACCGGAGGTGCCGGCAGTGCGCGGAGGAGGAACAGGAGCGGCAGCTTGGGCTCCGGCGGCGTACGTGTGTGTGGTGTCGGCGGGTGTTGCGCCGATCCGGCGGAACGCACCCGGTTCATCGACCGCCTTCTGACCGCCCGGGCCCCCGACAGCCGGCTACGGGTATTGATCGCGGTACGGGCCGACTTCTTCGGACACCTGGCCGGCCACCGCCCCCTCGCCGACGCCCTGCGCGACGCCACTCTCCTGGTGCCGCCCATGAACCGCGACGAACTCCGCGAGGCCGTCGTCAAGCCCGCCCAGGCGGCAGGGCTCATCGTCGAACGCACCCTGACCGCCCGCATCATCGACGAGGTCGACGGCGAACCCGGCGCGCTGCCCCTGATGTTCCACGCCCTGCTGGAGACCTGGCACCGCCGCAAAGGCCGCGCCCTCAGCCTGGCCGCCTGCGAAGCCGCCGGCGGCGTGCACGGCGCCGGCGCCCAGACCGCCGAAGACCTCTACACCCGCTTCATCCCGCCGCAAGCTGCCTGCGCCCGCCGGATCCTGCTACGGCTGATCACCCCGGGAGAGGGCGCGCAGGACACCCGGCGGCCCGCACCCCGGGAAGAACTGGAGACAGGAACCTCCTCCGCTACCGCCGAGGTGCTGGAGCGGCTGGTGAAGGCACGATTGGTCATCCTCGACGGCAGCACTGTGCATCTCGCACGCGAGGCCCTCATCGCCGCCTGGCCGCGGTTACGGAAGTGGATCGATGAAGACCGCGACCGCCTGCGTCTCCACTGCCGGCTCACCGACGCCGCCCACCCGTGGCAAACCCTCGGCCGCGATCCCGGCGCTGGCTTCGTTCACTTCAAGCGGTTCTGGCACAGCTTCCGTGCTCGATGACGCTTCGTGGCCTGTAGTTGTCGGCGGAGTGGCTGTGTCGGTTTCTGAGGGAGTCGTTTCGACGTGACTTCGGGAGTCGTTTTGCGGCGAGCATCAAGATCAATCTCAGTGACTTTTGATGTCAGAAGCTGGTCCTCTCGCTCTCCGCTCCACCGCGTCTGGCCTGACGTCCACTCCCACTCAAGTCGGCGACCTCTACAGCTGATCTCCCGGCGCATCGCCGCGAGCCGCTCGAACGCGATCACCGCCAACCGGGCGCCCAGGGCTGGTATTCGCTGTTCCCGAACCCGGTCGTCGCCGAATCGCTCCTGGACAAGCTGATCAACACGAGCCACCAGGTATTCATGAACGACCCCTTCTACAGGCCGGACAACGACTCAAGGCCGCGATCACCAAAGCGTGAGTCGGCCCCTGGGCTACCGAGGCCGTCGAATCGCTGTTCCGCGTTGCTCAGCCGAGCGGTCCCGTCATCGCGTGCGGCCGTACCGCCGGTTCGAGCAGCGACAACGTCCGCTGCTCTGCATCGAGGGCGGCACGGATACCGACCGGCATCGGCAGATTCGCGCCTGCGTGCCCGACCTCTACGTTGCCCAGGACCGGTATGTCGCGGTCACCGAGGACGTCGAGGACGATCTCGGCCAGGCTCGGAGAGCCGTCGGGCGAATCGAGCCCGTCGATCGCCTCCGGAACGCCCACGACCATGCCGGAGATCCGATCGAGAATCCCGCTGTGCCGCAGTATCTGCAGATAGCTCCACACGTACGATGCCTGGCCGCCCAGCTCCTCCCAGAACAGCACCGCGCCGTCGAAGCATTCGAGCGGCAGCGCGAAAGGCGTCGCCTGCGCCAGCACGATGCGATTGATGACCCCGCCGATAAGCGGACCTTCGGCACGCCCGGCACGCCAGCACTCCCACGACGGGCCGGCGGGCAGCGCACCGATCGGCTCCGTGCCGGTCAGCAGCGTCGAGTACAGCTTCCCCAGTTCCTCCCGGCGGGCCGCGGACGCTCTTTGCCAGTGCCCTCCGAGACCGGGCGTGGCCAGGTCGGCATGGAACCCGACCAGCCCCGTGCGCGCGTAGAGCACCAGGTGCAGCAGTGAGATGTCGCTGTAGCCGAGGATCGGCTTGGGGTCGGCCCTGATCGCGTCGAAGTCGATCAGGTCGAGGTATCCGAACACCGTCTGGCCACCGTCGTGCGCGACGATCGCGCGCACCTCGGTATCACGCAGTAGACCGTTGAGCTCCTTGGCGATCTCGTCCGGCCGAGCCGCGCTCCACCAGCGGTGCCGTCCGGCTTCGAGGAGCGGCGCGAGACGCACACGGAATCCCATCCGTTCGATCTCGGCCACCGCCCGTTCGAGATCGGGCGCGTATCTGGCATCGAGCGGCCCGGACAGCGCCGCGACGACGACGAGGTCTCCGGGCCCCAGGGCGCGAGGGCGCAGCAGTTGAGGCAGTGCGGGATGGGTCACCGAGGCAGTGTCGCGACAGCCATGACAACACGCTACTCATTTACCGATCGGCCACCCGGTGGCCCCCCTGTGTGGCGCCCGGTCAGCTGGCCTGGGTCTGTTCGGCCAGGGCTTTGGTGTGGGCGAGGCGGTAGGACTCGGTGCCGGTCTGAATGATGGCGCCGTTGAAGGTCAGGTGGTCGACGATGGCCGCGCAGAGCCGCGGATCGGTGAAGGTCTTCGTCCACCCGCTGAAACTTTCGTTCGAAGCGATGGCGACGCTGTTCTTCTCCTCGCGCTCGGTCAGAACCTGAAACAGCAGTTCAGCGCCCCTGCGGTCAAGCTCCATGTAGCCGAGTTCATCAATGCATAAAAGATCGACGCGGCCGTAGCGGGCGATCGTCTTGGACAGTTGCTTCTCGTCGGCGGCTTCGACCAGTTCGTTGACGAGTTTGGTGGCCAGCACGTAGCGGACGCGGTAGCCGTGCATCGCGGCCTCGGTGCCCAGGGCGATCAGCAGGTGGGACTTGCCGGTGCCGGAGTCGCCGATCAGGCAGAGCGGCTCCCCTTTCTTGACCCATTCACAGGTGGCGAGGGTGTTGACGGTGGCCGGGTCGATGTTGGGATTGGCTTCGAAGTCGAACGCCCGCAGTTATCCGGGGTTGATGGGCAAGACAGTACCGACGTTGCTGATGATGTCGTTGCGGACGGCGTCGGCATGGTCGCGGCGAACGACGCACGCTATTTCGAGCAGGTCGTATCAGTAGGGTGATGCCGCTGCTGGCAGCGATGGCGAGAAGCTGGCCACTCGGAGCACCAAGCAGCGCTGAGTTCGATCGTCGGGCCGACCGAGCAGCCCCTCGCCGCACTCAGCACGGGGCCGACGACTGACTGCTGCCAAGCGCGCTACCGACAGCACATCGTTCGGTATCCGCAGCGCACATCCGAGTCGGGGTACATACTCAACATCAGCGGTGACCGCTTGCTGAGGGGAGCAAAGACTATGAGCACGAAGATTCGGTTGTCGGGCGCTCAAGCGCAGTCGGCACTAGTTGAGCTGAGCGACTGGCTCTCCCGGGAGGACCTGCTACGGGGCCGGATCTCGATTGAGCGTGGTCCGATCCAGCCTGAACAGATGGGTGCTATCAGCGATGTGCTGCTCGTGGCGCTGAGCGCCAACGGTGCCGGAGTGGCACTTGCGACCTCGCTCTCGGTGTGGATCAAGCATCGTCGCCCCTCGATCGATCTCGAAGTCACCAACGAGAACGGGCAGTCTGTCACAGTGCATGTGCGCGACGCGCCCGCGCAAGACATCGAGCCACTGCTGAGGAAGGCGCTGGAGAAGTAACCGAGATGTCTACTTCGACCTCTTCAGCGGGCCTGCCAGAGTGACCCACGCAATGAGTTTGCTCAACGACCAGACTAGATGGTGGGGGGTAGCGTGAGACTGCCAGACCCGACGGCGTCACGAGCCCTGCTGCTCGGCACGAGCAGCTATGTGGATCCCGAACTGCCGGACCTGCCCGCCATCAAGAACAACGTCCAGGACTTAGCCGAGATTCTGACCAGCGACCAGGGTACGCGGTTGCAGCCCGACTGCTGCACTGCCTTGCTCGATCAGGACGATCGCGTGGTGATCGGCGAACGCTTGACAACCTTGGCTGCAACTGCCGAGGATCTCCTGCTTGTCTACTTCGCGGGCCACGGCCTGATTGGGCCGGATGGCGAGCTCTACCTATCTCTCCCAGGGTCACGGGTCGACCGAGACCTCGTGTCGTGGAGCAGCCTGCCGTTTTCGTTGTTGCGAGGCGCTCTCGCTAACGCACGTGCCAAAAACCGTGTTCTGATCCTCGATTGTTGCTTCTCTGGAATGGCAATCGATGTGATGGCCGATGTGGAGAGCATGGTCGCCGGTCAGATAGAGATATCCGGGACCTGCACCTTGGCATCGACGGCGGCCAACCGTGCCGCCGTGTCTCCTGCGGACGCGAGAAACACCGCCTATACCGGCGAACTGCTTGAGTTGCTGGGCAACGGTCTCGACAGCGATGCCGAGTTCGTGACATTGCTGGCCGCCCACGAACACCTCTCGAGAACGCTCGTCAGCCGCGGGCTTCCACGGCCCGAGCAGCGCAACACCGGAACGATCGGCTGGCTCGCGCTTGCCCCGAACTCGCTGCCAGTCGGGAGCGAGGTGCTCAATCTATCAACGGGAGAAAAGGGTTGGCACCCCTACCGGGATGCCGCTGAAGCGATGCGGTTTGCAACAATGAAGGATCCGGAACGTCGGCTGCGATCAGGCGCCCGCTCCGATGTCGACGACATGTTCGAACTCGGTCGTCTCCTGGAGCAACAGGGCGACACCACAGAAGCCGAACACTACTATCGAAAGGCTGCCGATCGAGGCCACATATTCGCCCAGCGTCGGTATTCACCGAGCCTAGAAAGCTCCTCGGGCGACCCGCTGGTCGTGACGACGATGAGAGGAGCGGAAAATGGAAGCGCCTCGTCAAGCGACGGGCGGCGGCACGCTCCCCTCGGTGGCCATACCGTCCGCCTCTATGTCGAGGCCGTCTGCGACCAAGCCGTCCTGCTACGGGCGTTGAGACCTGTGGTCGTAGTCCGAGAGCCTCCGCTGGACGGAGATCTTATTATTCCCATGGCAGCCGTGGAGGTGCGAAGGTACGAACTTGATCTAGATTCCGATTCACCGAGGCTGTCCGGTCCGCCATTCTTATACACCGTTTCCCGTAGTGATCCCGAGGTCTTCGAGATAACCACACAGTGCGAGCATCACTACGTTGAGTGGTATCTGGAATTGGAGTGGACCTGCGCCGGGCAAGTAGGCGTCACTGCCATCAATCGCGAACATCCCTTCCAAACAGCCGCATGGGCTCGCTGATGGCCACAGTTGAGCCGCCGTGAGACAGAATTCAGACATAGTGCAGCCCGACGGTGGGGATCAACGTCGGCCCCTGGGAGGTCCTGTCCTTGGACGCGGATCTTGCCTGAGGACGAGTGGGCAACGTTCTGCTTCTCCGCCGAGGGCAAGCCCATGGCCTGCTCGAAGGGGCTCACGATCGGATCGCACTACTCGATGGACGACATGCCAGCGCTGGACGTCCTGCTGCATCCTGGCGGCCGGGGAACCCGGCCTCAGCTCAACGACAGCCGGCACCTGGAGTGGGTGCGCCGCCAGCGCCGGTCGGTTCCGCTCATGACGAGCGTGTGCACGGGCTCGCTCGTCTTCGCTGCGGCCGGGCCTGCTGACCGGGCGTCCGGCCACCACCCATTGGGCCTCGTTGGAACAACTCAAAGAACTCGACCCGACGGTCGACGTGCGGGCCGACGAGCGGTTCGTCGATGACGGTGACACGGTCACCCCCGCGGGGGTCTCGGCCGGCATCGACATGGCTCTCCACCCCGTCGCCCGGTTGTCATCTCCGGAACGCGCGCGTCAGGTGCGCCGCGGTATTCAGTACGATCCGCAGCCACCGGTGTGACGTGACCACGTCGATGACGATCAGTCAGGCAGGCCTCGCTCGCGGAGGTGTCGTCGTAGGCGGAGGATCTCGCCGTGGGCGGCGGCCAGTCGTTGTTCGAGCTCTTGGGCCTGTTCGCGGTGTGCGGCGCGTTCGCGGCGGAGGGACTCGGTGAGAGTGTGGATCACCGTCCCGTCGTCCGCCGAGGGTTCCTGGCGGGGCGGTCGGGTGTGTACCCGCTGCTGGCCGCGCAACGTCTCGATGCGTTTGCGCAGTTCGACGTGGGCATAGAGGAAGTCGAGGCTGACATCGGATGCGCGGGCGACAGCCCGGAAGTTGATCTCCTCGTCCTCCTTGATCAGCTTTCGGATGCCCGCCTCCGCTCGTTGGACGGCCTGCTGGTGCTTGTCCTGTGCGGCCTGCCGCAGGGCGGCGATCCGCCGGTCGGCAGGAGGCACAGTTTCCGGGGCCGTTTCATCCGGCCGTTTGTTCATGAGCGTGATGCCCCTTTGCTGTCCGAGGCGCCGGTGGCGTCCTGGTAGCCCGTGCGACCGAGCACGCCGGCGCCGCGGACGACGATGGTGCTGCCGGCTGGCTGGGCTTCGAGGGCGGTGATCTCCAGCTGCATGCTGCGGATCTCCGCATTGCGCTGTTCCAGCCAGACGTTGGCCCCGCTCATCGGCTCGCCGTACCGCTCGGTGTGGCGGGCCTGCCGGGTGGCGACCAGGGACTGGGTCTCGGCGAGTTGACGCTGGATGTCCGGTAGGAAGGTGCGGTCGGTTGCGAAGTGGTCGCAGCCGTGGCATGCGTTTCCCTTGTCGCAGGACCGGGTGGGCGGCAGTAGGCAGTAACCGTTGGGCAGGATGCGGTCGGTGCGGCGGTCGAGCTGCACGAGGTCGAGCATGTCGCGGCGGTTCATTCCGATCTCGCGCCCGTCGCGCCCGACCTTGGCCAGGGCGAGGAATTCGCGTTCGGCGGTGCTCGCAAGGGTCGCCGCGTATCGCATCGTCATCTCCGGGGAGAGGTGGCCGAGGTAGCGCTGGACGACGTGGATGGGGGCACCGGCGTTGATGAGTGTGGTGGCCTTCGTGTGGCGGAGCCGGTGGCTTCGTGAGTAGAGGAGGAGCTCGCCGCGCGAGTCGCGCATGTTCAAGTGGTGGCTGAAGTCCTTCAGGACGTGGTTGTAGTTGCTGGTCTCCCAGGACTTGGTGCCGTGCCGGTTGCCGGTGGTCTTCGGGAACAGGTAGCGGATGGTCTCGGCGGGGCCCAGGTGCCAGTGCTCGCGCACCCATGCCTGCTGTTCCCGGATGATCTCGACCACGTCGCGGCCGACGAGGATGGTGTTCGGCGCCGCGTCGATTTTCGTCTGCTGGTAGCGGAGCCGCGCGACCATCCCGCCCTCCGGAACGGCGGCGGCGTCCAGGCCGGGGATGTCGGACAGCGGCTCGAAGTCCATCATCAGCACTTCGCTGGCCCTGCGCCCGGTCATGGCCTGGATGAGCCAAGCCCGCATGACTGCAGGATGTCCGAGCCCGGCCAGCTCAACCTGGCAGGCATCACGGACGACGGCGCGGGTCTGCTCGGCCGGCAGGCCGAGGAGCTCGATGTGGGTGAGCATGCTGCTGAGGTCGGTGTCGTTGATGTAGTTGCGTTCATCGGCCTCGCGGACCGCGCGCTGACGGGGCCGGTCGGCGGGGCGGAACATGCGGGCATGGCTGTCGGTGAGCGCCAGCCACCGCGCATCGTCCAGGGCTTCGGCGGCCTCGGTGCGGCAGTCGGTCATGACCCGGTAGAACAGGTCGATCGTCTGCAGGTTCTTGTTGATCGTCCTCGGCTGGAGGCTGCCGCCGACCTCGGCTCGGCCCGGCGTCTCGCGCTGCCAGTTGTGCAGGAAGGTGCCGAAGTCCAGCGCGAGTGCGCGCAGACTCCGCTCGGAGCCGTCCGCCAAGGCGGGGTGGTGGATTCCACGCTCGGTCACGAACGCGGCGAAGCGCGCCGTGTTCACGCGGTGCTGCATCACTGTCGACCAGGTCAGCTGCCCGGATTCCATCTGCAGCCGTAGGTAGAACTTGGTCCCCTCCCGCAGCCAGGGAGGGGTGATGTCGCCCCAGCGGACGGCGGTGTTGGCGCGTGGTTCGTGTTCGCGCCGCGGGATGCGTGGGTCCAGCCGCAGCGACCAGATGTCGTGGCGCCACCAGTCGACCTCGCTGGCGTACTGCCGCAGTAGCCGTTCCAGCATTCCGCGCAGGGCGTGCTCGGCTCGGATCCGATGCCCGGGGGCGGGCATCCGGCCCCGGTCGGCGTGGAATCTCCGGGCCCAGGCGGTCATCCACTCGGCCAGCGACCGGTCGGCGAAAGAGGCAACGTGCGGGTGGCGTGCGATGACGTCGGCAGCGGTGGCCGCCCAGCGGTTCCACTCGCTGGCGTGGGCCTGCCGTTCACCGGTGCGCACGCAGGTGGCCAGCCACCATCCGACCTCGCGGCGCATGACCATCGGCAGAGCGGTGATGTCCAGCCGGACCTGCCGCGATCCACGCATGAACACCCCGGCCAGCCGAGGGTCCCGCCCATCGAAGAGTGGCCCGGCGAACACCGGGTCCAAGCCGTCGACCAGCGCGGCGCTCTGTGCGAACCGGTCCGGTCCGGTCGAACCGCCGGTAGGAACTGACGGAAGGTGGTGGTCTGTCATGCCGAACTTTTTTCCAGACCACGCCAGTTGGTGGTGAACGACTTCCAGTTCGCCAGGGTCTTCAGCTCGGCGTCTTCGGTGACCCAGCCGTAGAGGGTGAGCGTGGTTTGCACATCGGCGTGGCCCATTCGCCGCATCACCACGTGCTCGTGAGCACCGGACAGCAGCAGCGCAGTCGCGTGGGTGTGGCGCCACCAGTGCGGCGTCCAGGCGGACGGAACGGCCTTCCCTAGTCGGCGCTTGAGGCGGTCGACCAGGTCGTAGACGGTCTCCGGCCGCAGCGGCGCGAGCCACTCGCCGCGACGCAGGTTGACGAACACCCACCAGTTCTCCAGGTCCACCGCCCGGTGGGCGTCGGCGTCGCACAGTTCCCACACGTACTCGCTGTGCAGACGCTCCAGATCGTCACTGATGTAGATGCGGCGGAACCGGCCGTTCTTCACCCGCACCCCGGCCGGGTGGTCCTGCCGTGGCACGACCTCGACGTACGGGGTCCCGCCCCGGCCGACATGCCAGTCGCAGTGCTTGAGCGACAGACACTCACCCAGCCGCATCCCGGTCTCGCTCAGCGTCGCGAACAGCAACCGGTCGCGTACCGATCCCGACCACTGCCCCGAGCCTGCGTCGAAGCGCGCGCACCCGTCAAGGATCACCTCGGCCTGAGCCGGAGTGAGCACCGGGGCCGGCCCACGCTCGCGGCTTCGGACCCGCACCGCCGGGCTCGCATGACCGGCCCCGCGGTCCAGATGGGCCAGGGCCCGAACGTATCGGCTGCGGGCCCGGCGCCCACCGACTCGGTAGAGCCGCCCGGCAACCTCCACCCCGTGCACATCCGCGTGATACCGGTAGAACGACAGCACCGCCGCTACCCGCAACCCCACCGTCGACTCCGCCACCCCCTTTGCGGACGCACTCGCGGTCGGCAGCCGGTGCACTCCGACCGGATCACCGGTCCGCAGCACCGTCAAGAATGGCAGGAACGACGGAAGCGTCACCGCGTCCCAGGCCAGCCCGGCCGCCTCCAGGTAGTCCCACCACGCGCTCAGCGACGCGGCGTAGGAGCGGACGGTGTGCGGCGACGCATCCCGCCCGACGCGTAGGAACTCCAAGAACTCCTCCGCAGGCGCGACCGGCAAGTGGTCCGAGCCAACCACCGTCCACGTTCGCCCCGGGCCCAACTCGACTCTTTGCACTGGCACGGCGCCATGCTGCCGACGTCACCGACGCTGCCCGAGCACCTCAGATATCGAAACGCCGACGACCACCACAACGAGTGAACCGCACGCTGACTGACGTTCCAGACGAGCACAAAAGAACCCCAGATAACCGCAGGCTCTTGTCCCGGGGGAAGGAGGCGGCCTTGATCCGGCGCTCGGACCGTCGGCGGGCCCGGTCGTCGCACTCCGCCAGCAGCAGCTCGGCGAGGAACGCCCGATATGACATCTGATCGCGTGCGGCGCCTTCGGCGAGGTCGGGGAACTGCTGGCGGATGGTCGGCAGCCTGAGCATGCGGCATGCCTGGTCGATCGAGGCGGTGGCGGCTTCTTCGGTCAGTCCGCGCTTGCGTGTCATGATCCCTCTTTCTCGCCGGCCGTGCGGCCGTGTCGTTTCAGGAGCTGGTCGTAGTGGGCCACCGACGGCAGCGGCCGGGTGTCGGGCGGGAGGTGGGACAGCTTCCAGTCGGCCAGGAAGGTGACCGTGCCGCCGGTCTCCTCCTGTGGCTGGACGGGATGGGCCAGGGTGGGCTTCGGGGGCTCGGCGAAGGTCTCGCCTTCGGCGGCCTTGCGGGCCTCCAGCGCGACGGCGTCCGCGGTCAGGGCGCCGGCTCGGTGGGCCGCGGCGAGTCCGGCGACGACGTGTTCGTGTTCCATGTGGCGTCCCAGCAGCAGCACCTCGATCAGGGCTCTGGTGCCGGTCGCCTCGCCGTGGGCGGCGCGGGCCGCGGTCCACCAGGCTTCGTGGACGGGGGTGAACTTCCCTGCAGCTTTGGCCTGTTCGAGGGCGGTTGATCCGGGGAAGGCGCCCGGCTTGCGCAGGAGTGCCTCCAGGTAGTGGTCCAGGACCAGGCGGGATTCGCCCCGGCCGCTGAGGCGTTCGTGGTGGGCGACCACGGTGCGGCCGTCATAGACGACCAGGTCGTTGGCGTGCAGCAGCACCCGCAGCTGGCGGCCGATGAAGCGGACCGGGACCGAGTAAGAGTTGCAGCGTACGGTGACCTGGCCGAAGCGGTTGACCCGCGGAGTGAACCAGCGGCCGGTCTCGAACACCTCGCGGGGCAGCGGCCGCAGCAGCGGCTGTTCCTGGGCGAAGTACTCGCCGACGGTGCGAGTCTTCGACCGAAGGCGGCGGCCTTCATCGTCCAGGTCCCACTGGTCGACCATGGCGTTCAGCTCGGTCAGCGAGGCGACCTCGGGGACGGGGACGAAGTGGTTGCGCCGGTAGTAGCCGATCTGGCCTTCGACGCCGCCCTTCTCATGGGCGCCTTCGATGCCGGGACGGCAGTAGAAGGCATCGACGCCCCAGTGCGAGCGAAAGGCCGTCCAGCGGTCGTTCTCCACCCTCGCTCTGGACAGGCCCAGGACCCGCTCGACCGCGGCCCGCAGGTTGTCGTAGCGGATCCGGCCGCGGGGTGTACCGCCCAGCACCCGAAACGCGTGCACGTGCCCTTCGAAGAATGCCTCCTGCCCGCAGGAGGCGAACACCCGGTGCACCGCCTTGCCGGAGTAGGACAGCCGCATCGAGAACAGATAGACTTTGGTCATCTTGCCCGCGAGCATGACGTGCACGTCACCGAAGTCGACCTCGGCCTCCGCCCCAGGCAGATGGGTCTGCGGCACGAACATCGAATCCGGGCCCACCCCGGCCTGCCGGCGGACCTCCTTGCGGCGGTCCTTCACGTAGACGCGGACCATGGAATACGAGATGTCGTCGGCCGCATGGTCCTCGACCAGGCGGTCGTAGATGCGCTGGGCGGTGTGCCGCTGTTTGGGCGGAGCGTCCAGGTCAGCCAGCAGCATCCCGTCGATCAGCGGTTTGTAGGGATCGAGTCGGGACTCCTTGCGCCGTTGTTTCTTCCGTGGCTCGGGCCATTGCCCGTCCAGGGCCCGCCGGACCGTCCTCCAGGTCACGTTGTGCGTGCGCTGAAGCGCCCGCAGCGACATGCCCATCCGGTGATCTCGGCGGATCGCCGCGTACAACTCGACCTTCGACTGCGAGTTACCCATGAGGCCCTCAGCGGGAGAAGCACACCTCACAGTCCCACCGCAAGCCCCCAAGTGACGTCAAAACAAACTGACATCGCAAACTCGGTCAGATGGTGACTCCCACAGTCACATCGAAACGGCTCCCGCAGTCACGCTCATAACCACCCGGCACAGCGCGGTCGCCTGGCGGAGATCCGCGACAACCTCCTCGACCGGATCGCCGAGGCCGAGCGGGAAGGCTGGCTCGGCGAGATCGAAGGGCTCCAGGTCAGCCTCGCCGGCGCTCAGTCCAAGATCAGCCAGCTCGACACGGCCGCCAGAGGCGGACCCGTGATGCTCGGCCTGCCAACCCTGCGATAGAGACCAAGGCGCTACTCGTTTCCCCGCCCTCTCTGTCCCCGGCCACTCCACAAAAACGCCTGGTTGTCCGGCCGCAGTCCGGCTCCGTCAGCCCACTCAGAGAGGAATTCCGTCGAAAGTTGTCGAGCCAGGGGGCACGGTGCTGCTGAACACCGGCTGCGGGTAACACGACTGTGGGTGTTCAGTCGGCTTCTCGTTGCGCTGTGAAGTCCGTGCGCCACCGGTCGATCAGCGGGGGCAGCTCGCGCAGTATGAACGCATAGAAGTCCTCCATCTCCGCCAGCCGCCGCCCAGCCGGGGTGGATGGGCCGCCGGCCGCTGCGAGTCCCTGCTCGGCAACTTCACCCATGGTGGCCAGCAGTTGGTTCTGCTGCGACATGAGCTTGGCCCAGGCACCATCCGGGAAACGGTAGTGGTCCCGGCGGCTGCCCGGCGCCGGGACCCGCTCCAGTAGGCCACTCTGGGTGAGCTGCTTCACGGCGCCGGACACCGCACCGGAGCTGATCTGCAGCTCCTCGCACAGGTCGGCGGCGGTCGTTGTCTCCCGCTGGCTGAACAGCAGGGAGGTCATCACCCGCGCGGTGGTCTTCTGCATCCCGCCCTGTGCGAGGATCAGCGCCAGCTTCTCCGCCACGTCCCGCAGCTGCTTGTCGTCGCTCATGCCGACACCCTAACCGAAAGCTCCTTGCACTCAGAGTATTCAAAGATCTCTGAAACTTGCATATGGTCGAGGCTGCGGACGCGACTGACTATCGCGCCCGATGAGCGCCGAATACGTCGAGCAGAAAGGCCCCACCCACCCATGACTCGCAAGAACGCCGCAGCCGCCGTCCACGGGATGTCCGACGAAACCTGGAAGAGGCACGCCAACCCATGGAGTGTGTGGACTCGTTTCGCTTCCATACCGGCTTTCGAGCTGGCTGTGTGGAGTCGGCAATGGCTCGGTTGGTGGTGCCTGGCCGCCGTCGTCGCGGTCGTGGTCTGGCTCTGGCTCAACGTGCGCCTGTTCGAGCCGGTGGGGCCCACCAGCTGGACCGCCCGGGGCATCTACGGTGAGCAGCTCCACGTCGACGGCAAGGTGCCGGTCGAGCACAAAATGACCCTCAACTGGCTGATCGCAGCTGGCCTGGCGGGCTTCGCGTTGATCGCCTGGGGGCTGATCGCCATGAATGTCTGGCCGCTCACACTGGGCACTGTCACGGTCGTGCTCGCCCAGCTGTGGCGGATCGACCGCTACGGCCTGCTGTTCCAGCAGTACCTGCGCGAGCAGTCCGCGGATGGCGCGACATGAAGCGCCGCCTCGCCCTCACGGGTAGCGAGCCGTCCCGACGTACTGCTGCTCTTTCTCGTGAATATCCTCGAGCCTCAAGAAGTGAACGAAGCCAGCGCCCACGTGGTTCAGAGAAGTCACCAAACCGAAGCTGACAGCTCCGCTCCAGACGGGACGCATGGGACACCTCCTACGCCCCCCTGGGGTGTCCCAGCCTAAACACGCCAGCGGCAGAGTGCCCAGTTCAGGCCGCTGTCCGCCTGGTGCAGACTCTGGGCGCGCAGGGGCGACCGACGGGCGATTGGGTGATGCCGACTCCGCCGACTTCAGGACGGTGGGAGATAGCGGGCATCGCAGGCAGTGCACGGTTCGCTGCCCGGCCGGGTGAGCTCGCGCAGCGCCTGGCTGAGTGTGAGGGCTGCGTCGCCGGTCGGTAGCCAGCACGATTCGTGGTGGATGACCTGGCGCCCGGGGCCGTCGGCGGGCGCGGGCAGATGTTGCACGCTCCACTGGCCAGTCGGCGCGGCGGGGGAGGAGCGGGGCGGCCGGGCTGGCGGGCGTTCCCATCGCGTCGGCACGGCGGAGTAGTCGGTGCCCTCGATGGAGGTGACCAGGCGAGCGGGGACGCACATCATGATCGCGTCGGGTTCGACCGTGACGCGGTCTGGTAGCCGCACTTCGGCCCACATGGGCAGGCGGAGTTCGTACCACCAGCCGCTCCCGGAGCGGCGGCGATCGAGGCGGGCGGTGACCTGGGCTGTGACGCTCTGGCCGTCAGCCAGCTCGACCCACGCCGGAGGGCCGGGGGTGTCCGGGTCCGGGGTGTCGGGGCTGAAGGCGTCCACAGCTACGCGGCGGGTGCGGCGTCGTGGGCGTGCTTGAGCTGCATCCGCGCGGTGACGCGGTCTGGGCCCTCCAGAGTCGCCCAGAAGGGGTGCGTGACGACGGTGATGGTCAGCTTCCGCTGCCGGTCCCGCAGCCGCTGTACCTCCGCATGGTCCTCCTCGGGCCATCCGTCGGTCGCGGGGCGCTGCCGCGGGCGCCAGATGTCCGGGTCACTGAACCCCGGGTGCGGCTCAACGGACCACGGGAGGCCCTTGAGCAGTGCCGTGAGGGTACCGGCGACCTGGTGGAGTTCTTCCTGCGCGGTGAGCAGGTCCGGGGGAAAGTCGTAGGATCTGGCCATGACCAGAATGATACGCATGTTCGATTCTTGAGGGACGATGAGCCGACGCCCGGAGTGTCGTTGGTGTGACTGAGCGCTTCACCTGGCGGATGAGCGGTTGACTTGGCGGGGCTGAGCGTGTGAGTTGGCGGGCAGGGTAGCGGGCAGCTCGCTCACCTGTGGCGCTTTCACGGAAGGTGGTACGCGGACCCGTACGGTCCGGCTGTCCTGAAGGTTATGGAGATCTCGGTCCGTACACCGGCCGTCGAGCCCCGGGTGGTGTGGTCGCATAGCTGCACCCTGGATGATCTCGTCACGCCGTACGCCGTCGACCCGGCGATCGCAGTGGCTGTTCGGTTTCGGCAGACGCGGAACCGCCGCTGATGGCTGAGGAGTATGGTCAGTGACCGGAGGTTCAGGCATGGGTGGAGATGGGGTACCCGGGGAGCCCCGCACGCGTTGACACGGTTCGACTGTGACCTGTCGTCGCGTGCTGCTCGGTTCCGCAGCACGGCGCGGCGACGTCCCTGAAGACGTCGCCTGATTTCCGTCACCCTCTGACTCATCGGCCTTCTTCGGGCGTGGGATGAGTCATGTCTGCGGTCCGAAAGGCTCTTCCTTCATGCCTCTTGTTGTTCTTGCCTGCCTGGCCTATGTGAGCATGGCGCTGCCCGACAGCGTGCTCGGCATCGTCTGGCCTTCTATGAGCGCCGACTTCCACCAGCCGGTGGGAACGCTGGGGCTGCTCCTGGTGTTCGGTATCGCTGCCGCGGTGCTGTCGAGCACCATGACTGGGCGAATTCTCACCCACATGCACGTCGGCCAGTTGCTGTCCGGCAGCACCGTCCTGTCCGCGCTCGCCCTGATCGGCTACGGTCTCGCCCCATCGTTCTGGGCGGTGGTGGCGGCGACCGTCCTCCTCGGACTCGCATCGGGGGCCCTCGACTCCGGCCTCAACGCTTACGCAGCAAGCCGTTTTGGCCCCCGTCACATCACCTGGCTGCATGCCAGCTACGGGTTGGGCGCCGCCCTGGGGCCGGCAACGGTCACGATCGCGCTGAGTTCTGGCGTTCACTGGCGATGGGCGTACGCCGTCATCGCCGTGGCCCAGACGATTCTCGCCTGCGCGTTCCTGCGAACCGCTCACCGCTGGACTGCCCGGCCGGATCAGCCGGTGACGACGGCGGACCGCCCCCGCTCGGCAGCCCGGACGGACAGTGACAGCCGTCATGCCGGGTCACGCGGACATGTCGTCGTGCTGAGCAGCACGGTCTTCGCCCTCCATATCGGCATCGAATCCGGGACCGGGCTGTGGGGGTACGTCTTCCTCACCGCAGGCCGTGGGCTCCCGCCCGGGACAGCCGGGCTGGCGGTGTCAGGGTTCTGGGCCACCATGTTCATAGGCCGTGTCATCCTCGGTCCCGTCGCCGAACGCGTCGGAGCGTCACGCGTCCTCTCGTGCGCCGTCGCGGGAATCGTCGGCGGCGCGGCCATGATGGCTCTGCCCGGCCCGGCGCTCTTCTCCCTTCTCGGCATGCTGATCCTCGGACTCGCAGCAGCCCCCGTCTTCCCCCTCCTCACCCTCACCACCGCCGAACGCGTCGGGCCTGATCACGCAGACAGGACCATCGGCTTCCAGGTCGCCGCGTCCAAGATCGGTGCTGCTGCTCTCCCCGCCGGGATGGGACTGCTCATCCAGCACGTCGGCGTAACCGCCTTCGGACTGGCCCTGCTCGTCCTCGTCCTCATCATGGCCACCGGCTACAGCCTGCTGGTGCGCTCGACGTCCTCCGCGGACCAGGCGAGCGCTCCACAGCCATGATCCAGACCGAAACGCCGAGCGAGGACTCTCGATCACTGCGGACGACCAGAATCAGGTACTGAGAAATTAGCGCTTCAGCTGGCGAAACAGGGCCAAGCCGAGCGCTCAGTCACACCAGCATCACCGCCTCGTGGCGGGTGTCGGAGTGTGCCAGCCCGCGGAAGAGGCTCGAATTCGAACGTATAGTGACGCACCAGTAGCGCAGTGTAAATATTTTCCTGTTGTCTCCTGCACGATCGTCCGTTTGCGGGCGCTATGAGTGTGGAGGGCTCCAGCGGTCCTCTGGTGCTGAACGAGGCATCGTCCGAGACAACTGGAAGGGGCCGAAAGGCCGTGAACGTTTCGTCAGCGGGAGGGGAGGAGCGCTTGAGGCGCCCGCCGGGTGTAGTCGCTCTCCCAGCGGACTTCAGGGCGTTCCACCAGCTCGCCGAGGAGGCCGTCGACCATGCCTTTGAGCAACTCGCGGTGTCCTGGCCGACCGTGCTGGCCCAGCCGACGCCCGAGGCGTATGCGTGGAAGGTGGTCAAGAACCGCATCATCGATCTGGCCCGCCGCCGTAACCGCCGGCCCGTGGTCGTCGACGTGGCCGCGTTCGAGACCTACGACCTGCGCAACGCCGTGGACCCGATCGGCGAGCTGGAGACTTCGCTGTTGGTCTACGAGGCGATCAACGACCTTCCCGACCGGCAGCGGGACGTCATCATCCTGCGTTACAGCCTCGGATACGCCGCCACCACCGCACGCATCCTCGGCATCAGCCCGGCCGGGGTCCGGTCCACCGTGCGCCACGCCAGACGGCGCTTGCGCCAGGTCCTCGGACTGTACGAGCAGGAAGGAAGCCGTGATGGGCACCGAACCGATTGACCGGATGCTGGCCACGGCCTGCCTGATGCAGCGCCCATACCCGCCGGAAAAGCTGGCCGCGGCAGAGGAGAGGATCGCCGCCCGCGTCGCCGACCGTCTCGTGCTCGGCGCGTTGACCTTCGATGACACGGTGCAGTCCGCACGGGCCCAGTCGGCGCTGTTCAGGCCTCAGCAGCCCCCTGACGGCTGGCAGCCGGACGAGAAGCTGCTCGAGCACGCCGCCGGCGCCCTGCGCGCGGTATGCCGCGTGGCGGTCGGCGATGAGGGGGCTCTGCAGGAGATGTCGTCGTTCATCGGATACCGGACACCCGAGCCTGACGGCGCGGTGATCCTGGGGTGCGTGCTGCAGCTGGCCGCTCGCGAAGACTCCGCCCGCTTCTGGTGGCAGTTCGCCGCCGGCGCCGGGAATACCACCGCCGCCTACTGCCTGTACCTCCACCATCTCGCGCTCGGCGAGGGACCGGCAGCCGACTGGTGGTACCGGCAGATGGTGCCCGACCGGCACGCCCTGGCCCCGGACGAGCACGAAGTCCTCATGCACCGTGTAGACCTTGGTCTGGCGGTGCGGGAGCCCACATCCACCGTGCGGATGACCGTGCTCCCCGAGGCCGCCGAAGCGGTCGTCCGATACGTCCCCACCGTGATCGAGTACGTGGACGACGTCGAGCTACCGCTCCCCACTGACGGCTTCGCCGAACACATCGAAGAACTCGCCGCCACCCACTGACAAATCACCAGAGCGCTGGGCTGCGTCAGCCGCCCGGCGCCCACCACTCAGCAATGAATCACGCCCCACCCGGAACTGGCGCCACGGAACGAGTCCGTGGCGCCTCGCTCCTGGTCCGGGCAGGCTAGGTCAAAAGCGGTGCCACCATCCCCCAGATCGACCACCCCACCCCGAGGCTCAACATCAGCCGCGTCGTCGTTGCCGCATTGGCGCAAACGGCATTGATCCACGCAGATATGCCCATGGTCAGCAGGCCTCCAAAAGCCACCAGCAAGGAGAACGACAGCCACGAGTCGAAGGGGTTGAAGCCTCCCGGACACGTCACGGGGGCGCCCCGGAGCTCCACGCATACGACCGCATACGCGGCGTGCGCGACTTCTCCGGCAAGGGCAGACAGGAAAAGCAGAAGAGCAGTGATCAAAAGGGCTTCCTCTCGGTGGGGCCCCGGGCTGCCCACTCCGGCCAGAAGACGCAACCCGGAACCGGTCGTTCCGGATAGTGTCGCGCAGCACCCCCCGCTTCCGGCCGGCATCTCGTATGGTGATATGTCCCCTCTGGAGGGGGTGAACTTAGCCTTCTAGTCGATATGGTTCATTCTTGTACTGAGCAAAAGGAAGGCCCTGAATGGGGCCATTTGCCTTGCGGCTCGGTGGGCCCGCCGCTCCTCTCACTCCGGCCAACAGAGACAGGGGGGCGGCGGGTGGTCTTGACCTGGAGCCGCGCCGGAAGGCAGAGCCTTGAACCGGCGGTCCACTGCGGCTCGGCGTGCTGTAGCACCCCGGCCATAGCGTTGTCCTCCCGGCCGTCGTCCTCCTGGGAGTAGGTCTCCATGGCGGCGGAGTTGTCGACTCATCCGCTCTGGGCAGCGATGGCCTTGCGGTCGGCGCCAGTGCGCTTGGCGCTGGCGGCGCCGCCGTGGCGGGTGGAGTGGCTGGTGAGGCGGCGGAGCAGCGCGGCGGGAGCGCCGAGGGCGGTGATGATGTCGCCGATGGTCTCGGGGCGAGTCCGGTGTCCTGGACGGTGTGCCAGCGATTGTGGTGACAGGCGAAGCCGTGTGGAGCTCTGGCGTATGCCCACTAGACTCGCGCTACTCCCCGTGCATCAAGGCGTTTGCCAGGGCAACGAACCGCTCTTCCATACGGTCTGCTTGCCCCTTCTGCTCCGCCCACGCGATCATGCGCTGATCGGCGGGCATACCCGGCATCCGCTGGCTGTCCGCCAACGTGTGGAGCGCCTCATACAGCTCCAGCGCCCGAGCCGGCATCTCCCCAGGCGGACCGATCACCGCGATGCGACGCGCTGCCCGTGATGCGGACCGCAGCGCCGCATTCACCGTCCCCCATGCCTCCGCCGACCGGCTGCGGCTCTCCGCATCCTCCGGCCGGTACGTCACACGCAGCACGCCCTCCAGTGCGTCCAGCACATCATCACAGCCGGACAGGAACCCCGCGTACGCGTCTTCGCGGCGCTCGCGCAGCCAGTGACGTTGCTGCTCCCGTCCCTCTGCCACTGCCTGGGTGAGCGCCTGCCGAATCATGGCCCGGCCCGTGAGGAAGGCGCCCACCGTGCCGCCGACCACGCCCCCGGCCGCTCCTGCCGCTCCTGCGATGACCGCTGCCCACCCCTGATCCATTCCCGCATCTTGCCGCGTTACGGAAGGCGTTGCCTGCTTCCCCTGGATCAGGAAACAGGCAACGGGGGCCGATCGGTTTCCAGGTTGTCGCCGATTTTGGCCAGGAAGTCGGCGTTCACGCCCTCACCGGTGACCGTCGCGCCTGCACGGGACCGTCCTCTGCCCGCGGCCTGAGCCGCGAGCCTGGCCCTGTGCTGAGCATGTGGAAGGGTAATGGCGGCTTGGGCCCCCGGTGACCCGAAACGTCACGGCCCGGTGCTCAAGTGCGCACGCCGGGCGGTGACCAGGGCGCGCCAGCGTTCTCGGACGGTGTGTGCGTCGTCGAGCCACTGGGTGGTGCTTCCGGCGGGTTTGGGGAGGTTGCCCATGGCGGTGGCGATGTCGACGTAGTAGGCGTAGTCGCCGTTCGCGGTTGCTTCGCGTAGGCGGTCGAGGGTGGTGGTGAGGTCGTTCTGTGCGTCGCGTACGGCGTGGTGGAAGGCGACGGCGGTGTAGATGAGTGGGGTGAGCCAGGGAAGTCCGGCGACGGTGCTCTCGGTGTGCAGGACGGTGGCGCGGTCGGTGACGTCGCGGTCGGTGCCGGCGTCGCGCACGAGGGCCGCGACGTGGGCGTAGAAGGTGGTGGCGCGCTGGTCGAGCGGGGCGAGGTACTGGTGGGCGAGGGCGAGTTCGTCGTCGGCGCGGTGTGGGTCGGTGAAGGCGGTGACCAGGGCGAGGAGGGTCTGGGCGATAGCCCGCTCGCCGGGGGCGTTGTGCTGTTCGGCTTCAGCGCGTGCGGCTTCGAAGGCGGCTATGGCGCTGTCGATGTCGCCGTGGGGCCACCGGATGTGGGCCAGGACGCGCTGGTGGCGGCCCTTCCAGCCCAGGGTGGGGATGGCCGCGAGGGCGGTGGGGAAATCACCGCGGGTGCGGGCGAGGTTGGCCAGGCCGCGGTGGGCGCGTGGGGCGAGGCGGCCGGCTGCGTCGGCGACCTGGCGCATGCCGTGCGCGGCGGCGTCGGTGCGGGCGAGGTCTTTGTGGGCTTTGGCCCGGTAGTACAGGGCGAGCTCGGTGAGTTCGCCGGAGAGCAGGCCGGTGTCCAGGACGGCGGTGAGGCGTTCGGCGGTGCATTCGCGGTGTTCGTGCTGGCGGCGGGCGATGGCGGTGAGGAGTTCGGCCAGGGCGTCGGCGGGTGTGTCCGGGTCCGGCTGCGGCTCGGAGCTCGAGGCCCGGGTGGGTGGGGCGAGGGGTTCCCAGACGGAGTCGTCGGTGTAGGCGAAGGCGGCTTCGGTGAGCCAGGCCAGGTCGGTCAGGCGGTGATCGCGGGCCAGGCGCAGGCCCTGGCGCAGGCAGGAGACGAGGAGTGTGCGGCTGGGGGTGAGGGCGGCGTTCGTGGCCCATTGGTCGCCGAGAGCTGCCAGGGCGCGGGTAGCGGCCTGGTGCCAGTCGGCGAGTGTCCAGCGGTCGTCGGTGTGGTCGTCGGCTTCGGTGACGGCGGAGCGGATCGCGCCGTGCAGGTGGTAGGGCCAGGGGGCGTAGGGGTTTTCGGTGACGATGGGCCGCTCCGTCAGGCGCCGGGCGGGGGCCTGTTGGGTGAGGCCCGCGGCGCGGGTGGCGAGATCGAGGTCGAAGGCGTCCAGCAGAGACACCGAGCGCAGGACGTGCCGTTCGTCGGCTGTGAGGTCGGACAGGGCGCGGGCCAGGAGCGCGGGGAAGGTGTGGTCGAAGTCGGCGGGCTGCGGCTCGCGGGTGCGGCGGATCTCCAGGAAGCGGGAGGCGGCCAGGTCGAGGTGGAGGGGCAGGCCGTGGGAGCGGGCGGTGATCACGGCCCGGATCGCGGGGCTGATGAGGGGCTGGCCGTCCTTGGTCAGGCGGCGGGCGAGGTGGTCGTCGCAGTCCTCGGGGGAGAGGTCGCCGATCAGGTGCTGCTGCCCGCCCGGTGCGCCGTGCCGGGGTGGCGATACCAGGCCCGGCGCGGTGGCCAGGCCCGGCCAGGCGGCAGGGCCGGTGTGGTCGAGCTGCCCGTGGAGTGCGGGGTCGGCCCATTGCAGGCGGGAGCGGCCGCTGATGACGAAGAAGCAGTTCGGCATGAGCCACACCAGGCGCTGCAGGAGGCGTTCGAGGTCGCGGTGGCGGTCGGCGGTGTCCTCGAAGGTGTCCAGCAGGATTACCGGCGTGATCTTCTTGTCGTCGGGCAGCCGGTCCAGCTCGAACGCCAGCAGGTGCGGGCAGAAGGACAGCGCCTCCAGGCTGGGTTCGCTCTCCAGCAGGGGCGCGAGCCGCGCGCAGGCGGCCAGCGCCCGCACGGTCTGGCGCCGCTCACGTAGCGCGCCGACCAGGGCGCCGGTGACCTCCCCGACGACCGAGCCGACGGTGCCGGGCAGCAGTAGTGCCTGGGCGACGTCGCTGAGGGCGGTCTGCGTCTGCTGCGGCAGCGCCTTGCCGAACCGGCTGACGAGGCCGCCGCGTTCGAGGTAGGCGTCGAGTGGATCGCCGGGGTGCTGGGCCTCCCAGTAGCGGCGCAGCGCGATGTCGAAGGCGGGCAGCGGTCGTGCGACGGCCGTGGCGAGGGCGGCCCGGATGGTCAGGACCACGTCTTCGAATGTGGTGCCGACGGAGCGGGCCAGGTCGATCCGGACGGGCAGGATCCTGCGCCCGGCCCAGACCGGCTCACCCCACTGCGCCGGCCGGGTGCCCCCGAGTGCGGCCTCGAGCTTGCGCACGAGCGTGGACTTGCCGACGCCGCCCACGCCATGGAAGACGATCAGATGGGTACGGGGGGCCTCGAGGTCTGCGGGGTCGAAGCCGGCGGCGGTGACGTGCCGCAGGTGCTCCTCGAGAGCGGTGGCGACGAACTCCCACTGGTGCTGACGGTTGGTGAACGCCTCGCTCGCGTCGATGGGGTCGTTGGAGCTGAACAACGCACGCAGGTCCGTCACTTGGCCCCCCACCGAATGATCATCAGCCGGTCAAGCCTATGCCCGCACCGGCCTCGGACGGCAGCCCCACAGGTGCACAGGAACCCGCGCCAGGACGGCATGGCCGGTTCCTGGCCGTTCCGGCCTGTTCAGCGGCGCCCGGGTGCCTTGCCGGGGTGCCCCGTTCCGCCGAGAATGAGCCCTCCTTGTCCTGCTCATTCCCTGGTGGCCCTCATGCACGACCCCGCAACCCCTGACCCGCAGTCTGCCCAGGATCCGGCCGGTAGACCGTCGCCGGACGGGCGGGACGGTGCCGCCGGCCACGAGACCGCCGCAGAGCTGGTGGAGAAAGTGATCGCCTGGTACAGCCGGCGCCTGCTGGCCGAGCGTCGGCCCGGCGCTCGGCCAGCAGGCCCTCAGCGAGCTGGCTGTGCTGTGTGATGCGACGCCAGTTCGAGGAGGAGCGGCGGGTGGTGTGGCGGCGCACGTGCCGCGGCCGGGACTGCCACAAGGTGACTGCGGCGGATGAGGAGATCGCCGCTGAGCGGGACGCCGGAAGGTGGGGCGGGCCGCGCTGGTGCCCGCCGTGTGCCGAGCGGGGCGAGCGGGAACGGGACGAGCGGGAGCGGGAGGGGTGGGAGGCCGAAGGGCGTGCTATCGAATTGCGGCGGCGTGAGGTCGAGGTGCTCGAGGAGTGGGCGGGGGAGGTCCTCGCCGGTCCGGACACGGTTATCTTAGACAGGAGGCCAGGGGCCTGCGCGACGAGGCCTCGTCGGTCTCGGGGTCATCAACGCGGCTGGGGACGTCCTGGTGGACATGCTCATCAACCCGGGCGAGCCGGTCCCAGCTGAGGCGACCGTTATCCGCGGGATCACGGACGCCCAGGTGGTCCCGGCGCCCTCGACCGACACGCCGCGGTGTTGTATGGCCGACGTTGCGTCATCTGCAACCAGGCGTTCGACGTTGCCGGGCTGCGGCACGAGTTGACCGTGCACTACGGGAAGACCGGCAGACCGGCCACCAGAACGCCGAAGACGCCGTCGACTCCTGGCTCGGCACGGTGCGGTTCGAGGACGCGATGGTGCCGTACTCGGACTGGTACGGGGACTGGTCCGAGTACTGGGGAAACTACGCCTGGCAGCCGCTGTACGGAGGAGATCACCGGGCCGTCTCGGACTGCCGTGCCGTGGTGGAGCGGTTGTGGGAGATGGCAAAGCCCGGCAACGGGGGCGGGGGTGGGGATTTCCGGTGAACTGCGTCGCCCGTCAGCGGTGTGGGTACGCAGGGTCCTCGATGATCTTCACTTGCCGGGGGGCTTCTCGCGGGAACGCCCATATATAGCCAGAGGTGCTGGTGGCAGTCACCAGATGGTCGTCGAGGGTGACCTCGTGGAAAGGGTTCGACGTTTGAGAGACGGCCAGCCACCGCAGCGCGCTTCCGTCGTCGCCCTGAGCCAGAGCGACCCAGCCGATGCTGCCGTGGTCTGTGGACTCCCCTGCCAGGGCGAGCGTTCCGGCATGGGTGCATGATGCGTGCGTCGTGTCGACGTCCAGCCAGGCGGGAGCACTCCATGCGGTGGCCTGCGGGATCTCCCGCCATTGCCATAGGCCGGCCTGCGGGCCATTGCGCCGGCCGGGTGGGGGCAAGTGCACGAGTTCATCACCGCTGGCGAGCCGTCGGCGAACATGATGACGTCCGCGTCGGGTGTCTGCCGTGCGCGCCGCCGTTGCTGCACCTGGTTGACGATCGGCAATTCGTCCCCGCCCCTGAGCAACCCGTTCAGGCTTCGCGACACGGGGGCTACTGGTGATCGAGAGTGGAGTCCCGTACGAGTGCCAGGTCGGCCCGTGCGTACAGGGAGGCGGCCGTTTCGCCCGCGCGTCCGCATCGTCCGGCCCCTGCAGCAGCGCGGCACTCCGCCCCCTCTCAAATGAGGGATTCGCGAGCGATCCATGCGCGATTGGTGCGCGATTCGCGGTAGGTTGGGGGGTGAGCTCTTGTCCAGCGAGGAAGAGCTGTTCGGCGCTGTTGACGCGCTGCTGGAACAGGCTGTGCGGGATCCGCTGCCGGAGCCCGCGGAGCGTAAACGTCTGTGCGAGGCGGCCGGTCTGACGCAGGACCAGGTCGCGGAGGCTTTGCAGACCCGGCGCGAGGCGGTGGGGAACTGGGAGGCCGGACGTACCGAGCCGCGGCCGCCGAAACGTGCCGCATACGCACGGCTCCTTGAGGGCCTCGCTGCCCGCTTCCCCGCGCCCAGGCCGGCCGACAGCACCTCGACCGCGAGTGCTGGCACAACCGGCAGGCCCGCCCAGGAAGCGCCAGCGCCCGAGGCATGCCCCGTCCCCGCGCCGGACCCCACGGCCGTGACGGCTTCGCAGGCCACCGCACCACACGCCACGACCGCTCCGGCTGCCGCGCTCGCCCCGGCGGCCACCCCCAGGCCGACGTCGACGTCCCGGCGTCCGGGGGCGAAGGGGGCCGTCCCGAAGAAGACCTCCGCGGTGGCGGACCCTGCCGATCCGCGATTCGCCCACGGTCCGCTCGCGGTCGTCGACGTCGACGCGGACGGGCAGGTGCTCGCGTACTGCACCGGCGGCCTGGTCCTGGACGTGCCCGCCAAGTCGATCCCGGCCCTGGTGGACTGGACGCTCAAGGAGGCCGGGCTCGGTCAGCCGAAGCTGTCCGGGCCGGGCAAGGACGCCGATCCGCTGCTCGTGCTCACCGAAGCCGCGCTCGAGCGCTACGGCCTGCCGGTCGTCTTGACGGATGAAGAGCGGCTCGCCGGGCGGATTCCGGAGGGCCACAAGGTCATCAAGCAACTGACACGGCGAGGCTGGAAGCTGACGAAGCGCGGGTTCGGCCCGTGGGCACGGATCTACCGCCCGGCCAAGGGCTCGGAGCGCCAGTGCGTGCACTTGTGTATCCCGTCCTGGAACGCGTTGGGCTCCCGTCACTGGGGTCACGCCGCGCGACTCCCGCCGGTGGAACTCGTCCGGCTCCTGGGCACCTATGCGGTCCGGGTGATGACGCCGCGCGGTTCCACGGCCGTCACCGGCCTGGAGCTGATGACTGCGTTGCACCCGCCGACCTACGCCGTGCGCGACGAGGCCGCCGGCGGCTTCCGGAAGGCCGACGGCAAGGCCCCGGGGTCGTTGGGGGAGGACCCGGTGGCCTGCGCGCCGTGCGAGGCCCCGGACGGGCACCCGCTCCTGGCGGACCTGCCACGCTTCCACGTCCGCGGCCCCGGCGAGAGGCTGTTCGAGGAGGCGTACGACTGGGCTCGGCCGATGACGGACGCCGAGTGCGCCGTGCGGCATCTGGTCGGGATCGACGTGAACATGGTCTTCGCCGCCGGCGCCAACGGGCTGATCGTCGGCCTCGGTGCGCCCGCGTACGTCAAGGCGCCGGTGTTCGACCCGAAGTTGCCCGGCTCCTGGCTGGTCGACCTGTCCCACGTCGACCTGTCCCGGGTCAAGGTCGGCAAGGGCAAGTGGGCGGACCTGGAGGCCAGTCTGCTGCCCAGCCCGTTCACGCCGAAGGGCGAGCGCCCCGACGGCCGGGCCTGGTACGCGACGCCCACCGTGGCGTACGCGGTGGAACTGGGCTACGACGTCGCGCCGGTCGAGGCGTATCTCCGCTACGACAACGGCCGCTACCTGGACGGCTGGTACAACCGGCTGCGCGACGCCTACCTGATCACGATGGCCGACCTCGGCGTCGAGGCGGACCTGGCACCGGCGGACTTCCTGGCGGCCATGGGCGGCTACAAGGAGCGCGACCCCGATCTGGCGATCGTCGTGTCGGCGATCAAGGCGACGGTCAAGGGCGGCCTGGGCAAGCCGCGCGAACGCCCCCGGGGCGAGGGATGGCGCCCCGGGCAGC
>NZ_JAERRG010000056.1 GCF_016741935.1 Streptomyces endocoffeicus
ACCCGCGTTGCCTACTGAAGTCGACGAACGTGCCGGGGGTCGCCATGACGGTGACGCCGCCCGCCAGGGCGAGCGAGCACTCCCCCGACCTCAGCGCCTGCATGGCGCCATGGAGGGCGACGAGCGAGGAGGAGCAGGCCGTGTCAAGGCTGATGGCGGGGCCCTCCAGACCCAAGACGTAGGCGACGCGGCCGGACGCGAGCGCTCCGGCGGCGCTGTGGTCGGTGTAGTCGTGGTACATCACGCCCATGTACACGCCAGTTCGGCTGCCCTTCAGCGTCGCCGGGGCAATGCCCGCCGTTTCGAGCGCCTCCCAGGAGACCTCCAGTAATTGCCGCTGCTGGGGGTCCATGGCCAGCGCCTCGTTGGGACCAATACCGAAGAACGCGGCGTCGAAGCCCGCCGCGTCGTCCAGGAAGCCCCCGGTGCGGGCGTAGGTCTTGCCCTCCACGCCCGGTTCGGGGTCGTAGATCCGTTCGAGGTCCCAACCGCGGTCATCCGGGAAGCCGGAGATCGCGTCCCGGCTGTCCGCGACCAGCCGCCACAGGTCGGCGGGCGTCCGGACGCCGCCGGGATAGCGGCAGGCCATGCCCACGATCACGATCGGATCGTCGCCCGCCGTCGACGCCACGTCGGCGACGACCGTCTCACCCTCCTGCCGCGCACCGCTGAGCAGGAGTTCCTTGAGCCGCCCGGCCATCGAGCGCGCGCTCGGATAGTCGAACGCGGACGTCGCGGGAAGGCGCAGACCAGTCGCGGCGGACAGTTCGTTGCGCAGTTCCAACGCGGTCAGCGAGTCGAAGCCGAGGTCCCGGAACGCCCGGTCGGCGGCGACGCCGTCCGGCGAGGCGTGCCCCAGGACGGAGGCCACCTTGTTCCGCACGAGGTCCAGGACGAGGCGGTCCCGGTCGGCTTCGGACGCTGCCGTCAGCCGTTCCTCGAAGGCGTTCGGCGCGCCCGGGGTGACGCCCGGCGCGGGACGGGCGGCCGTCCGCCTCGCGACGGCGGGGACGACCCCGCGCAACATGGCCGGGACTTCGGCCGCGCCGGACCGGGCGGCCAGGCGCAGCGACCGCAGGTCGAGCTTGACCGGCGCGAGGACGGCATCGCCCGCGCCCACGGCGGCGTCGAACAGATCCAGGCCCTCGTCGGCGGACAGACCGCCCATGCCGCCGCGGTGCATGCGGCGGACGTCGGTCTCGCCGAGCCGGGCGTCCATCCCGCTGATGTCCCAAAGTCCCCATTCCAGGGACTGCGCCGCGAGGCCGTTCTCACGGCGGTGGGCCGCGAGGGCGTCCAGGAAGGCGTTGGCGGCGGCGTAGTTGGCCTGGCCGGGGGCGCCGAGCACGGCCGCGGCCGAGGAGAACAGGACGAACGCGGCGGGCGCGTGCTCGCGGGTGAGCTCGTGAAGGTTCCAGGCGGCGTCGGCCTTCGCCCGCAGTACCGTGTCCACGCGCTCGGGCGTCAGCGCGGTCACCACCCCGTCGTCGAGGACTCCCGCGGAATGGATCACGCACGTCAGCGGGTGCTCCGGCGGGATCGCACCGAGGAGCTCCGCGAGGGCGTCCCGGTCCGTGGTGTCGCACGCGACGACCTGCGCGCGAGCGCCCGACTCGGCCAGTTCCGCGCGGAGTTCGGCCATGCCTTCGGCGGCCATACCGCGGCGGCCCGCGAGGATCAGGTGCCGGACACCGTGCCGGGTGACGAGATGGCGGGCGATCAGCCGTCCGAGGCCGCCCGTGCCGCCCGTGATCAGCACAGTCCCGGCGGCGTCCCAGGGCGGGGCGGCGGGTGCCGCTTCGTCCGCGCCGGCGCGGACGAAGCGGGGCACGAGAATCTCGCTTCCGCGCACCGCCGCCTCGGGCTCCCCGGACGCCAGGACGACGGGGAGCAGCGCGGTGCCGGCCGCGTCCGGTTCGAGATCGGCCAGCACGAACCTGCCCGGGTTCTCGGCTTCGGCCGAACGGACCAGACCCCAGACGGGAGCCTGCGCGAGATTCGCCGGGCCGGCCTCGGGAGCGGTGGAAACGGCCCCGCGCGTCACGACGGCGAGCGTCGAGGACACCGTACGCTCGTCCGCCAGCCACGTCTGCAGCGCCGCGAGCACCCGATGCGTCAGCGCCCGCGCCCTGTCGGGGACCGGGCCGTCCGTGTCCTCCGCCGCCACCATGAGCGCCACGGCATCGGGAACGGGACGTCCGGCCTCGACCTCGGCGAGCAGCGTGCCGAGGTCTTCGACCATGGCCCAGCGGTCGGTCGGCACGCCGCCGGAGGGCGGGGTGACCGGTGACCACTCGACGCGGTACAGCGACTCATCGGGCGTCCGGTGCGCGGCGAGGTCCTCGACGGCGGCGGGGCGGACCGCGACGGAACCGATGGAGGCCACGGGCAGGCCGGTCATGTCCGCGAGATGCAGGGAAACGGCGGCACCGTCGAGCGTCGTCACGCGCGTCCGCAGGGCCGCCGCACCGGACGCGTGCAGCGAGACCGCGTTCCAGACGAAGGGGAGCCGCGGCGGGCCGTCGGCGGTGTCGGTGAGCAACCCGGGATCGTGCAGGGCGGCGTCCAGCAGCGCCGGGTGCAGGCCGTACTCCAAAGCCCCGGCCTCGTCGTCGAGTGCCACTTCGGCGAAGAGGTCGTCGCCGCGGCGCCAGGCTTTGCGCAGCCCCTGGAACATCGGCCCGTAGCCGTAGCCGGCGTCGGCGAGCGCGTCGTACAGCCCGTCCACCTCGACCTCGGCCGCCCCCGCGGGCGGCCACACCGTCAGTTCGGGCTCGGGGGCCGAGACCTGCGGGGTGAGGATGCCCTCGGCGTGGAGGGTCCACGGGGCCTCCGAGTCCGTTGCCCTGGAATGGATCGTCAGGTGACGGGCCCCGGACGGCTGCTCGGGCGGGGCCACCGTGACCCGCAGTTGGACGGCGTCCCGTTCGGGGAGGACGAGCGGCGCCAGCAGGGTGAGCTCCTCCACCGTCCCGCAGCCCACCTGGTCACCGGCCCGCAACGCCAGCTCCACGAATCCGGTCCCCGGGAACAGTGGCCTGCCGAGGACACGGTGGTCGCCGAGCCAGCGCTGTCCCTGGGCGGAGAGCCGTCCCGTGAGGACGACCTCGCCGTTCCCCGGCATCGCCACGACGGCCCCGAGGATCGGGTGCCCGGCCGCTTCAAGGCCTACCGCGGCGGGGTCTCCGCCCGCCGTGCCCTGCGCCTCCCAGTACCGCTCACGCTGGAAGGCGTAGGTCGGGAGATCGACGAGACGGGCTCCGGTTCCGTCGAACAGCGCCGCCCAGTCGAGGTCGGCGCCGCTGGTGTGGAGCCGGGCCAGCGCCGTGATCAGGGTGCGCACCTCGTCCCGGTCGCGCCGGGAGGCCGCCACCGCCGTCGCCTCGCCGGCGGTTTGCTCGACCATCGGGGTCAGCGCCGCGTCCGGACCGATCTCGAGGAATGTGCGGACGCGCGTCCCGGCCAGGTGCGCGATCGCGTCGGCGAACCTGACCGGACGGCGGACTTGATCCACCCAGTACCGGGCATCGGCCTCCGTCAGCGGCTCCCCTGTCACGGTCGACACGACGGGGATCTGCGGCGCCTCGAAGGTGATGCCGTCGAGGGCCTTGGCGAAGTCGTCCAGCATCGGCTCCATGAGCGCCGAGTGGAACGCGTGCGACACCGCCAGCCGGCGCGTCTTCCAGCCCTTGCCCGCGCACCTCTCGGCCGTCTCGGCGACCGCCTTCTCGGTGCCGGAGACCACGACCGAGGCCGGGCTGTTGACGGCGGCGACCTCCACCCCCAAGGGCAGGTGCGGCGCGACCTCGGCCTCGGGTGCCTGGACGGCGAGCATCGCCCCGCCGGAGGGAAGCGCCTGCATCAACCGGCCACGCGCACCGACGAGAACGCACGCGTCGGCGAGCGAAACCATCCCGGCGACGTGAGCCGCCGCGATTTCTCCGATGGAGTGACCGACCAAGTGATCGGGGCGGACGCCCCACGACTCCAGCAGACGGAACAGCGCCACCTCGACGGCGAACAGTCCGGCCTGCGCCCACATCGTCTGGTCGAGCAGGGCCTTGTCGTCGCCCCACACGACCTCGCGCAGCGAACCGTCCAACGTCTCATCGAACTCGGCGCACACCTCATCGAACGCGGACGCGAACACCGGGAACGCCGCATGCAGCTCACGGCCCATCCCCAGCCGCTGCGCACCCTGACCCGTGAAGACCAGTGCGGACGCGCCGTGGGCGGCGCGCTCCGGCGCTCCGTTCTGGTGCAGGGCACGCAGGCCGTCCCGCAGTTCGTCCCGGTCCCGGGTCACCAGCGCGGCGCGGTGTTCGAAGACCGCCCGGGAGGCGGCCAGCGAGTAACCGATGTCGGCGACCTCCAGTTCGTCGTGCTCGTCGAGGAACTCGGCCAGCCGCGTGGCCTGCGCGTTCAACGCCGCCGGTGTCCGGCCCGACACCACCAGCGGAATCACCGGCAGGTCCCTCCCACCGCCGGGCTCGGCGGACGGCTCCTCGACAGCGGGCGCTTGCGCTTCTTCGAGGATGACGTGGGCGTTGGTACCGCTCAGCCCGAACGACGACACCCCGGCCCGCCGCGGGTGCCCGTTGACCGGCCACTGGCGCGCCTCGGTCAACAACTCCACCGCACCCGACGCCCAATCCACCTGCCGGGAGGGCTCATCCACATGAATCGTCCGCGGCAACACCCCATGCCGCATCGCCTCCACCATCTTGATCACACCCGCCACACCAGCAGCCGCCTGCGCATGACCCACATTCGACTTCAACGACCCCAGCCACAGAGGCCGCCCCACAGGCCGATCCTGGCCATACGTCGCCAGCAGAGCCTGCGCCTCAATCGGATCCCCCAAGCTCGTCCCCGTGCCATGAGCCTCCACCACATCCACCTCAGCCCCCGACACCCCCGCAACCTCCAACGCCCGCCGGATCACCCGCTGCTGCGCCGGACCGTTGGGGGTGGTCATGCCACTGGAGGCGCCGTCCTGGTTCACCGCGGAGCCGCGCACGACCGCCAGTACCCGGTGCCGGTTGCGGCGCGCGTCCGAGAGGCGCTCGACCAGCAGGACGCCCGCGCCCTCGGACAGGCCGGTGCCGTCCGCGGAGTCGGCGAACGACTTGGACCGGCCGTCCCTCGCGAGGCCGCGCTGCCCGCTGAAGTACACGAACATGTCGGGGGCCGTCATCACGGTGACGCCGCCGACGAGGGCGAGCTCGCAGTCTCCGCGCCTGAGTCCCTCGGCGGCCATGTGCAGCGCGACCAGCGACGATGAGCACGCCGTGTCGACCGTCACCGCCGGGCCCTCCAGCCCGAGTGTGAAGGCGACCCGCCCGGTGACGAGGCTGCCGTCGCTCGTCCCCGGCCCGTAGTCGTGGTACATCACGCCCGCGTATACGCCCGTCCGGCTGCCGTGGAGCGACGTCGGGTCGATGCGGGCGTTCTCGACGGCCTCCCAGGACACCTCCAGCAGCAGCCGCTGCTGCGGGTCCATGCCGAGGGCCTCGCGGGGGGAGATGCCGAAGAACCCCGGGTCGAAATCGGCCATGTCGTAGAGGAACCCGCCCTCGGTGGCGATGCTCTTGCCCGGGACGCCGGGCTCCGGGTCGTACAGACCGCCGAGGTCCCAGCCGCGGTCGCCGGGGAACGCGGTGATGCAGTCCGCGCCCTCGCTCACCAGCCGCCAGAGGCCGCCAGGCGTGCGGACGCCGCCGGGGAGCCGGCAGGCCATGCCGATGATCGCGATCGGCTCGGTGGCGGCCGCGGCGAGGCGGCCGTTCTCCTGGCGCAGCCGCGTGTTTTCCAGCATGTACTTGCGGAGCGCCTCGACGATCTGCTCGACGGAAGTGTCCACGTTGGGTTCCCCGCTCTCCACTCAGTTCTGCTCGTCGGTCGCGAGCGCGGCGCGTACGAGGTCCTCGACCGTCATGTTCCTGATCTCTTCAGCCTCGTCCGCGGCCCCGCCGGACGGGCCGGGTTCCGCCGCCCGGTCGGCGGGTGCGGCGAGCCGCAGCAGCGCGTCCAGCAGGCCGGCCTCGCGCATCCTCGCCACCGGTATCGAGGCGATGGACCGCCGGATCGACGCCTCGTCAGGTTCCTTTACCGTCCCCGGGTCCCGGCCCGAGTCCCCGGCGGCCTCGGGCGACGGCAGTTCGTCGAGCAGGTGCTCGGCGAGCGCTCTGGGGTTGGGGTAGTCGAACATCAGCGTCGCCGGCAGGCGGAGTCCGGTCGCCGACTTCAGTCGGTTCCGGAGCTCGATCGCGGCGAGCGAGTCGAGCCCCATCTGGGTGAATCCCACCGCCATGTCGACCGACTCGGGCGTGTCGTGCCCCACGGCCGCGACATGCGCGCGGACGAAGTCGAGCACGGCCCTCTCCCGCGCGTTCCCGGACAGTTCGGCGATGCGCTCGGCGAAGGGCCGCTCGCCGGCGCCCGGACCGCCCGGTGCCCCGCCGTTCGGGGCGGCGAGGTGGGCGGCGGCCGGACGGGCGCCCCCGGCCGGTGTGGACATCGCGGACCGCACGGGCCGTGCGCCGAGCAGGTCGGCCAGCAGCCGCGGCCGCTCCTCGTCATCGACCGGCGTGGTCTCATCCAGGTGCATCGGGACGAGGACCGACTCGTCGGCCCGGCACGCCTCGTCGAAGAGAGCGAGGGCGTCGGCGGTCTCCATGGCCGGCATGCCCAGCCTCGCCACCTGCCGGATGTCGGCGTCGGTGACGCCGCCGCCCATCTCTGTCCTCGTCCGCCACAGCCCGAACGCCAGCGACGTCGCGGGCAGTCCGTCGGCGCGGCGGTGCACCGCCAGAGCGTCCAGGAACCGGTTGGCGGCCGCGTAGTTGCCCTGCCCCGCCGACACCAGCAGGCCCGCGGTCGAGGAGAACAGGACGAACGCCGCGAGGTCGAGGTCGCGGGTCAGCTCGTGCAGGTGCCATGCCCCGGCCGCCTTGGGGGCGAGCACGCGGTCGACCTGCTCATCCGTCAGGGAGCCGATGAGGGCATTGTCCATCACGCCTGCCGCGTGCACGACCCCGGTCAGCGGTGCTTCGGCGGGCACTGACGCCAGGAGCTCGGCCACGGCGGCGCGGTCGGCCACGTCGCAGGAGGCGAGCGTCACCTCGGCGCCGAGCCCGGCCAGTTCCTCCCGCAGTCGCGCCGCGCCGGGCGCCGCCGCGCCGCGCCGTCCGGCGAGAAGCAGATGCCTGACGCCGTGCCGGCTCACGAGGTGGCGGGCGACCAGCGCACCGAGCCCGCCCGTCCCGCCGGTGATGAGGACGGTGCCGGAGGGGTTCCACGGCGTCGGCGCGTCCTCGCCGCTCGGAACGCGGGCGAGGCGAGGCACCCAGAGCTCCCCGCCGCGGATCGCCGCCGCGGGCTCGTCCGTCGTCGTCAGGGCGGGGAGAAGGCGGGCGGCCCTGGCCGAGTGGTCGGAGTCGACGAGCAGGAACCGGCCCGGGTTCTCCTCCTGGGCCGAGCGCAGGAGCCCCCAGACGGGGGCGTGCGCGAGGTCGACCGCGGCACCGTCCCGGGGGCTCACCGCGCCGCGGGTCACGACCATGAGCCGGGCGTCGGCGAGGCGTCGGTCGTCCAGCCACCCGCGCAGGACGTCCAGCACCTGCCCGGCGACCTCGCGGACGCGTGCGGGCACGTCGCCGCCGGGAGCGTCGGGCATGAGCGGGTACAGCACCATCGCCGGAGGTTCGGCGCCCGTGTCCAGGTCCGCGCGCAGGGCGGCGAGGTCGCTGTACCGCCGCACGCCATCGAGTCCGAGAGCGGTGTCGGTGCCGGTGTCGCCGAGCACCGCCCAGCCGTCCGCGACGGCGTCGACGGCGCCGCCCAGGGGGAGCCGGTTCCAGGCCACCCGGAACACCGAATCGCGCTCGCCCGCCCCCGCGGAGACCGCCGCGTTGACGCGCTGCGCCGTGACTGGCCGGACGACAAGAGACTCGACGGTGGCGACCGGCAGCCCGGCCGGGTCGGTGAGTTCGAGCCGCACCGAGTCCGATCCTTCGGCGGCGCGCTGCTCCCCCGGCGTGATCCGGACCCGGAGCCGGGCCGCGCCGGTGGCGTGCACGCTCACCCCCGCCCAGGCGAAGGGCAGCTGGGTACCACCGACGTCCTGCGGCTTGCGGCCTTCCATGAAGTCGGTGGCGCTGAGCGCCGCGTCGAGGACGGACGGGTGCAGCCGGAACCCGGCGGCGTCCCCGGCCGCCCAGTCGGGCAGGGCGACCTCGGCGAACGTCTCCCTGCCCCGGGACC
Source organism: Streptomyces endocoffeicus (assembly GCF_016741935.1). GTDB lineage: Bacteria > Actinomycetota > Actinomycetes > Streptomycetales > Streptomycetaceae > Streptomyces > Streptomyces endocoffeicus. The sequence continues at coordinate 8,266 of NZ_JAERRG010000056.1, forward strand.
AGATGCCGCGCAGCCCCCGGAACATCGGCCCGTAGCCATAGCCCTGGCTGGTCAGGTAGTCGTAGACGCCGTCGATGTTCACCTCTTCGGCGCCTTCCGGCGGCCACGCCTCCGGGCGGCCCCACTCCGTGGCAGGCGCGGCGGACCCGGACGGGGCGAGGACGCCCGACGCGTGCCGGTCCCACGGCGCGTCGGCGGGGAGGTCCTCCCGCCGCGAGTAGACGGTGAACGTGCGGTGCCCGGACGCCTCCGGCGCGTCCATGACGAGCTGGACCGCCACACCGCCGGTCCGCGGGATCGGCATGATGGCCTCGATCGTGAGTTCGTCGACCACGCCACAGCCGACCTCTTCCCCGGCCCGCACGGCCAGCTCGACGTAGCCGGTCCCAGGGAACACCACGGTGCCGAGCACGTCGTGGTCGGCGAGCCAGCGGTGCGTCTCGACGGAGAGCCGGCCGGTCAGTACGACCGCGCCCGAGCCGGGAACGGGGACGACCGCGCTCAGCAGCGGATGCCCGGCGGGAACCTGACCGATCCCGGTGATGTCGCCCGCCACGACGGCGGGGCCGTCGAGCCAGAACCGGCGGTGCCGGAACGCGTACGTCGGCAGCTCCACCCGGCGCGGGCGCGCCGCCGCGAAGAACGCCGCCCAATCGGGTCCGGCACCCGCGGCGTGCATCCGGGCCACCGCGCGCTGCAGCCCCTCCGGCTCGGGCAGGCCTTTGAGGAGGGCGGGGACGAGCACGGCCGGGGCCTCCTTCAGTTCGCCGCGCTCCTCCAGGTCGGCCAGGCAGCTTCCGACGAGAGCGGTCAGGGCGCCGCCCGGCCCCAGCTCGACGAAGCGGGTCGTACCGCGTGAGACGAGGGTGCGCACGCCGTCGGCGAAGCGCACGGCCTCGCGGACGTGCCTGACCCAGTAGCGGGGCGAGCACGCCTGCTCCGCGGTGATCGGCTCACCGGTCACGTTCGAGATCAGGGCGATCCGCGGCGGGCCGAACCGCAGGCCCCGCACGGCCTCCTCGAACTCGTCCAGCATCGGCTCCATCAGCGTCGAGTGGAAGGCGTGCGACACGCGCAGCCGCCGCACCCGCCGGCCCGCGGCCTCGAACTCCGCCGCGACCATCGAGACGGCCTCCTCGGCGCCGGAGACGACCACCGAGCCCGGCTCGTTCAGCGCCGCGATGCTCACCTCGTCGCCGGCGGCGGTGGCGGCGAGCACGCCGCGGACGTCATCCTCGGGGGCCTGGATCGCGACCATCGCGCCGCCGGACGGGAGCGCCTGCATCAACCGGCCCCGCGCTCCGACCAGCGCGCACGCGTCCGGCAGGGACAGCACGCCCGCGACGTGCGCCGCCGCGATCTCGCCGATCGAGTGACCGAGGAGGACGTCGGGCGCCATGCCCCACGACTCCAGCAGCCGGAACAGCGCCACCTCGAACGCGAACAGCGCGCTCTGCGTGTGCGCCGTCTGGTCCAGGAGGGCGGCCTCGGCGGTGTCCGGCTCCGCGAAGACGACTCCGCGCAGCGGCCGGTCGAGGTGCTCGTCCAAGTGGGCGCAGACCGCGTCGAAGGCCTCCGCGAAGGCGGGGTGGGCCGCGTGCAGTTCCCGGCCCATTCCGGGCCGCTGCGAGCCCTGCCCGGAGAACAGGAACGCGGTCACGCCGTCCGTCCGGGCCGTGCCCGTCACCACCGTGGCGGCGCCGGCGGGCATCGTGTCCGGGTCGGCCAGGGCCTCCAGGCCCCGCAGGGCGTCCTCGCGATCCCCGGCCACGACGACGGCCCGGTGCGCGAGCGCCGCGCGTCCGGTGGCCAGCGAGAACGCGACGTCGGCGAGCCGCTGCTCCGGGTTCGCCCGAAGGCGTTCCAGGAGCCGCTCCGCCTGGGCGGGCAGCGCCGCCTCCGCCGCGGCGGACACCACCACCGGCAGCGGACCTGCGCCGTCCTGCCCGTCGGCCTCGGGACGCGCCGGCCCGTCCGCCGGGGCCTGCTCGACGATCACGTGGGCGTTGGTGCCGCTGAGGCCGAACGACGACACCCCGGCCCGGCGCGGGCGTCCGCCGTCCGGCCACTCCCGCGCCTCGGTCAGCAGCTCCACCGCGCCCGCCGACCAGTCCACCTGCGGGGATGGCTCGTCCACATGCAGGGTGCGCGGCGCCACGCCGGCGCGGATCGCCATCACCACCTTGATCACGCCGCCCACCCCGGCCGCGGCCTGGGCGTGCCCGATGTTCGACTTGATCGAGCCGAGGAGCACGGGCCGGCCGTCCGGACGGTCCTGGCCGTACGTGGCGAGCAGCGCCTGCGCCTCGATCGGGTCGCCGAGCCGCGTCCCGGTGCCGTGCCCCTCGACCAAGTCGACGCCGGACGCGGGCACCCCGGCCGCGGCGAGCGCCTGCCGGATCACCCGCTCCTGGGACGGGCCGTTCGGCGAGCTGAGGCCGTTGCTCGCACCGTCCTGATTGATCGCCGAGCCGGGCACGACCGCCAGCACCGGGTGTCCGTTGCGCCGCGCGTCCGAGAGCCGCTCCACCAGCAGGACGCCGACGCCCTCGGCCCAGCCGGTGCCGTCGGCCGCCGCGGCGAACGACTTGCAGCGGCCGTCCGGTGCGAGACCCCGCTGCCTGCTGAAGTCGACGAAGATGTCGGGCGTCGGCATCACCGTCACGCCGCCGGCGAGCGCCATCTCGACCTCACCGCGCCGCAGCGCTTGGCCCGCCATGTGCAGCGCGACCAGCGACGACGAGCACGCGGTGTCCACGGTCACCGCGGGCCCCTCCAGCCCGAGCGCGTACGCGACACGCCCGGAGACGATGCTCCCGGCGCTGCCGTTCCCGGCGTAGCCCGCCAGGTCCTCCGGCAGGTCGCGCAGGCGGCTCGCGTACTCGTGGTACATCACCCCGGCGTAGACGCCGGTCTGGGTGCCACGCAGCGACACCGGATCGATCCCCGCCCGCTCCATCGCCTCCCAGGACACCTCCAGCAGCAGCCGCTGCTGCGGGTCCATCGCCATCGCCTCGCGCGGCATGATGCCGAAGAAGCCGGGATCGAAGTCGGCCGCGTCGTACAGGAACCCGCCGAGCCGGGTGTAGGTCTTGCCCGGCGTGCCGGGCTCGGGCGCGTACAGGCCGTCGACGTCCCAGCCGCGGTCGTCCGGGAAGCCGGAGATCGCGTCGCGGCCCTCGGCGACCAGCCGCCACAGGTCCTCGGGCGACGTCACGCCCCCCGGGTACCGGCAGGCCATGCCCACGATGGCGATCGGCTCGTCCGTTCGCTCCCGGACCGTTGCCGGTGCCACCTGGGCCGGCGCGGTCCCGGCGCCGAGGAGGCGGTCCTTGAGGAACGCGGCGGCGGCCCGTGAGTTCGGGTGGTCGAAGGCCAGCGTGGCGGGAAGCCGCAGCCCGGTCGCCGTCGCGAGCAGATTGCGCAGCTCGACCGCGGCGAGGGAGTCGAACCCGAGCTCACGGAACGCCCGGTCCGGCTCCACGTCGGCGCCGGACGCGTGCCCGAGGACGGCGGCGGCGTGTCCGCGCACCAGCTCCGTCAGCATCCGGTCGCGGTCGGCCTCGGGCGCCTCGGCCAGCTCACGGGCCAGCGCGGAACGCCCGCCGGTGGCCTCGGCGCCGGAACCGGCGGCGGCGCGGCGGACCGGCGCCCGGACGGCACCGCGCAGGACCGCCGGCAGTTCCTCCGGCCCGCGCGACGCGAGCACGGCCCGGTCGAGCCGGAGCGGGACCGTCACCGGCAGGCCGGTCGCGATGGCGGCGTCGAACAGCTTCAGGCCCTCCGCGACGCCGATCGCGGGCATGCCCAGCCGGTGCATCCGGTCCAGGTCGGCGTCCGTCAGCGCGCCGCCGAGGCCGGTGTCCACGGCCCACATCCCGTATCCCAGCGACGAGGCGGGCAGTCCCTCGGCGTGGCGCCGCGCAGCCAGCGCGTCCAGGAAGACATTGGCGGCGGCGTAACCGCCCTGACCGGCGGCGAGGACAGTGCCGCCCGCCGAGGAGAACAGCACGAACGCGGACAGGTCCATGCCTCGGGTCAGCTCATGCAGGTTCCACGCGCCGTCCGCCTTGGGCCGCAGCGCCGAGGCCACCCGTTCCGGGGTGAGCGCCTCCACAGGGGCGTTGTCGACGACGGCCGCCGCGTGCACCACGCCCCGCAGCGGATGCTCGTCCGGAATCTCCGCCAACAGCGCGGCCAGCGCGTCCCGGTCGGCGACGTCGCACCGGGCGATCGTCACCTCGGCGCCGAGCCCGGCCAGGTCGGCGCGCAGCCGCTCCGCCCCGGGCGTTCCGGCGCCGCGCCTGCTCGTGAGCAGCAGCCGGCGCACGCCGTGCTCGGCGACCACGTGCCGCGCCACCAGCGCGCCCAGCCCGCCCGTCCCACCGGTGATCAGCACGGTGCCCGCGGCGGGCCAGGGCGAGGGCCGGGCCGGCGTCGGCCCGGCGACCCGGACGAGCCTCGGGACCCGGATCTGCCCGGCGCGCAGCATCATTTCGGGCTCGCCCGACGCGATGGCCGCGGGCAGCGCCGCCCGCGACTCCGGCGCCTGATCGGAGTCGACGAGCACGAACCGGCCGGGATGCTCGGCCTGCGCGGCCCGCACCACTCCCCATGCGGACGCCTGCGCCGGATCGACCAGCCCGTCCTCGTCCTCGCCTGCGACCGCGCGGTTCGTGACGACGACCAGCGGCGGCGCGTCGGGGCGCTCGTCCGGCAGTCGGTCCTGGACGGCGCGGAGGACGTCCTCGGTCACCGCTCGGGCCGCGGCGGGCGGGTCCGTGGCCGTGTCCGGCGTTCCCACCATGTGGATTACGGGGTCCATGCCCGCGTCCGGTGCCGTGACCGCGCGCGGGCGCCGCCATTCGATGCGGTGGAGCGACTCCGCGGCCGGCCGCCCGGCGCCAAGCTGCTCCGACGTGACCGACCGGGAACTGAGCGAGGCGATCTTCGCCACCGGGTGGCCCGCCGGGTCGGCGACCGTCACCGACGACAGCTCCTCGCCTCGCAACCGCCGGATGTGCGCCCTGACCGTCGAGGCACCGCCCGCGTACAGCGAGACCCCGCTCCACGAGAACGGCAGCAGCGTCGTCTCCTCCTCCCCCGGTTCGGCCCCGGCCAGGAGGTCGGCGTGCATGACGGCGTCCAGCAGCGCCGGGTGGATCCCGAACCGGTCGGCGTCCGCGCCGGTACCGGCCGGAAGCTCGACCTCGGCGAAGACGTCGTCGCCGCGCCGCCAGGCCGCCCGCAGCCCCTGGAAGGCGGGCCCATAGGCGTAGCCGCGCCCGGCGAGCGTGCCGTACACGTCATCGGTGCCGAGCCGGACGGCGCCCGGCGGCGGCCACTCCGCGAGTTCCTCGGGTGCCTCCTCGCTCTCCGCGCCGAGGACGCCGGTCGCGTGGCGCGTCCACGCCGCGTCGGCGTCCTCGGCGCGCGAGTAGACGTCGACCGGGCGGAGGCCCGTGCCGTCCTCGGCGCCCACCACGACCCTGAGCGCGACGCCGCCCCGCTCAGGCAGCATCAGGGGCGCTTCGAGGGTGAGTTCCTCGATCCGCCCGCAGGCCACCTCGTCGGCGGCGCGGAAGGCCAACTCCACGAATCCGGTTCCCGGCAGCAGAACGCCGCCGAGGACGGCGTGGTCCGCGAGCCAGGGCTGCGCGTCCACCGACAGCCGCCCCGTCAGCACGACCTCGCCCGAGCCCGGGGAGTTCACGACGGCCGTGAGCATCGGGTGACCCGCGTCGTCCAGCCCGGCGGCGCCGAGAGCGGTGCGCGAGCCCAGTGACGGGTCCAGCCAGTAGCGCTTGCGCTGGAAGGGGTAGGTCGGGAGATCGATCCAGCCGGACTCGGGGAAGAAGGCCGCCCAGTCGACGGCGTGGCCGCGGGCGTGGAGCCGCGCCAGGGCCGTGACCAGGGTCTGGGTCTCGTCCCGGCCGCGACGCGCGGTGGGAACCGCGGTGGCGTCGTCGACGGTGTGCTCGACCATCGGGGTCAGCGCCGCGTCCGGACCCACCTCAAGAAACGTGCGCACACCCGCTTCCGCCACATACGCGACCGCGTCCGCGAACCGGACCGGACGCCGCACCTGGCCCACCCAGTAGCGGACATCGGCCTCGGTCAGCGGCTCCCCAGTGACCGTGGAAACCACCGGGATCCGCGGCAGCCCGAACGTAATGCCATCGAGCGCGCTGGCAAACTCCTCCAGCATCGGCTCCATCAACGCCGAATGAAACGCATGCGACACCGCCAGCCGACGCGTCTTCCAGCCCCTGTCCGCACACACCCCCACCACCTCGGCAACAGCCTCCTCAGCACCGGAAACCACCACCGACGCCGGACTGTTGACCGCCGCGATCTCGACGCCATCCGGCAACAGCGACACAACATCGCCCTCCGCCGCCTGGACGGCCAGCATCGCCCCACCAGACGGAAGCGCCTGCATCAACCGGCCACGCGCACCCACGAGAACACACGCGTCGGCGAGCGAAACCATCCCCGCCACATGCGCAGCCGCGATTTCTCCGACGGAGTGACCGACCAAGTGATCGGGGCGGACGCCCCACGACTCCAACAGACGGAACAACGCCACCTCAACGGCGAACAGACCGGCCTGCGCCCACACCGTCTGATCCAGCAGACCCTTGTCGTCCCCCCACAACACCTCACGCAGCGAACCCCCCAACACACCATCGAACCCCGCACACACCTCATCAAAAGCCGCCGCGAACACCGGAAACCCAGCATGCAACTCACGACCCATCCCCAGACGCTGCGCACCCTGACCCGGGAACGTCAGTGCGAGTTCGCCGGGGGCCGCGATGTCCATGATCGCGCCGGTACCGGCGGCGGCCGCCTCCAGGCCGCGAGCGAGGTCCTCACGGCTGGTGCCGATCACGACGGCGCGGTGCTCGAGGGACGCGCGGGTGGTGGCCAGCGCCCGGCCCGTGGCGATCAGGCGGTCATCGGTGACGGTGTCGAGATGGGACCGCAGCCGCTCGGCCTGCGCGCACAGAGCGGCGGCGGACTTCCCGGACAGGATCCACGGGATGTGGCGCGGGGCGGCCTCGTCCCCGGCCGGCGGTCGGCCGTCGGCGGGCTCGTGCTCGGCGGGCTCGTGCTCGGCGGGGGCCTCTTCGAGGATCACGTGGGCGTTGGTGCCGCTGATGCCGAACGAGGAGACGCCGGCGCGGCGCGGCCGGACCTCGGCGTCGTCGTCGGCGGCGGGCCAGGCGACGGGCCCGGAGAGGAGTTCAACGGCGCCGGCGTCCCAGTTCACCTGGTCCGTGGGTGTGTCGGCGTGGAGGGTGCGCGGCAGTACGCCGTTGTGCATCGCGTGCACCATCTTGATGACACCGGCGACTCCGGCGGCGGCCTGGGTGTGCCCCAGGTTGGACTTGATCGAGCCCAGCCGCAGCGGACGTCCGTCGGCCGGGCGCTCGCGCCCGTAGGTGGCGAGCAGCGCCTGCACCTCGATGGGGTCGCCGAGAGTCGTGCCGGTGCCGTGCCCCTCCACGGCGTCCACGTCGGCCGGCGACAGCCCGGCGGTCGCCAGCGCACGCATGATCACGCGCTGTTGGGACGGCCCGTTCGGGGCGGTGAGGCCGTTGGAGGCGCCGTCGGAGTTCACCGCCGACCCGCGGAGGACCGCGAGTACCCGGTGCCCGTTGCGACGGGCCGCGGAGAGCCGCTCCAGCAGCACCATGCCGACGCCCTCACTCCAGCCGGTACCGTCGGCGCCCGCGCCGAACGACTTGCAGCGGCCGTCGGGGGCGAGGCCGCGCTGGCGGCTCATGTCCACGAACGTGTCGGGGGTGGACATGACGGTGACGCCGCCCGCGAGTGCGAGCGAGCAGTCGCCGCGCCGCAGCGCCTCGATTGCCCAGTGCATGGCGACCAGGGACGACGAGCAGGCCGTGTCCACGGTGACGGCGGGCCCTTCCAGCCCGAGCGCGTAGGCGACACGTCCGGAGACGACGCTGCCGAGGCTGCCGTTGCCGTGGTATCCGGCGAGGTCCTCGGGAAGGCGGCCGAGCCGCAGCCCCCAGTCGTGGTACATGACGCCCGCGAACACGCCCGTGTCGGTGCCGTGCACCGAGGACGGGTCGATGCCCGCGCGCTCCAACGTCTCCCAGGAGATCTCCAGGAGGAGCCGCTGCTGCGGGTCCATCGCCTGGGCCTCGCGGGGGCCGATGCCGAAGAAGGCGGCGTCGAAGGCGGCCGCGTCGTACAGGAAGCCGCCCTCGCGGGTGGAGAGCCCGCCCGGCTCTCCGATCTTCGGGTCGTGGACGTCGACGTCCCAGCCGCGGTCGTCCGGGAAGCCGGAGATCGCGTCGCGGCCCTCGGCGACCAGCCGCCACAGGTCCTCGGGCGACGTCACGCCCCCCGGATACCGGCAGGCCATGCCCACAATGGCGATCGGCTCATCCTCCGCCCCAACCGGGACGGCGGCGGGGGCGTGCCAGGTTCCCGGACGGGCGGTGGCGGCCCCGGCGTCGCCGATCTCCTCAGCGAGGTGCGCGGCCAGGGCCCGTGGTGTCGGGTAGTCGAAGGTCAGGGTGGGGCTCAGCCGCATCCCGAGGGCGGTCCCGAGCCGGTTGCGCAGCTCGACGGCGGCGAGGGAGTCGAAGCCCAGCTCGTTGAACTGCCGTACGGCGCCGACGGCAGTCTGATCGTCGTGGCCGAGGACGGCGGCGGAGTGCAGCCGGACGAGGTTCAGCAGCGCGGCCTGGCGTTCGACGGCGCCGAGCGCGGCCAGCTCGCGGGCGAACGACGGCTCGCCGGCCGGGTCGGCGGCGGCCCGGCGGCGCGCGGTGGGCGCGAGGCCGCGCAGCAGGGCGGGCATGTCGTCCCGGTCCCGCAGCGCGCGGCGGTCCAGCCGCAGGGCGGCTACGGACGGGACGACGGCGGCCGTGGCGGCGTCCAGCGCCGCAAGCCCCTCGGACGGCTGCAACGGGGTGATGCCGAGCCGGCCCATCCGGCGCAGCGCGGCGCCGTCCAGTCCCTCGCTCATCCCGGCCGCGGCCCACGGCCCCCACGCCACCGATACGGCGGGCAGCCCGGCCGCGCGACGGGACGCGGCCAGGGCGTCCAGGAACGCGTTGGCCGAGGCGTAGTTGCCCTGCCCCGCGCCGTCCAGGATCGCCGCGGTCGAGGAGAACAGCACGAACGCCCGCACGTCGAGGTCTCGGGTCAGCTCGTGGAGGTGCCAGGCGCCGTCGGCCTTGGCGGCCAGCACGGCGTCCAGCCGTTCGGCGGTGAGGGAACCGATCACGCCGTCGTCCAGCACGCCCGCCGCGTGCACGACGCCGCTCAGCGGGGCCTCGGCGGGGACGGCGTCCAGCGCGCGGCCCAGGGCGGCGCGGTCGGCGGCGTCGGCGGCGAGGATCGTCACTCCGGCCCCGAGCCTGGTGAGTTCGGCCTCCAGTTCGGCCGCGCCGGCGGCGTCCGGTCCCCGCCTGCTCAGCAGCAGCAGGTGGCGGACGCCGTGCCCGGCGGCCAGGTGGCGGGCGACGAGCGCGCCGAGCCCGCCCGTCCCGCCGGTGATCAGGACGGTTCCGGAACCCCACATCTCACCGGGGGACGGTGCCACCGCGGCGAGGGGCGCCAGGCGCGGGACGCGGAGTTCGCCGTCGCGCAGGTCGAGTTCGGGCTCGCCGGTGGCGACGGCGGCGGGCAGCGCGTCCCAGGACGGGGCCGTCCCGTCCACGCCGGCGAGCACGAACCTGCCGGGATGCTCGGCCTGCGCGGCCCGCACCAGCCCGCGCAGCGCGGCGAGCGCGGGCGAGGGCGCGTCACCGGTTCCGGAGCGGGCCACCAGCACGAGGCGGGACGCGGGAGACCGCTCGTCCGCAAGCCGCTCCTGGATGACGTGGAGGGCGCGGTGCGTCACGGCGCGCGTCCGGGCCGGTTCGTCGCCGTCCGCGTCCGGTTCCTCGAACGTCACGAGATCCGGGGCGCCGGCGCCCGCACCGTCCTGCTCCACCGGGTGCGGAACCCACTGGACGTGCAGGAGCGGCGCCGCCGCCCCGGCGGTGCCGAGGCCGAGGCCGCCGGAGGGGACGGGGCGGACGAGGTAGGAGTCCACCGACGCGACCGGCGCGCCCGCCGGATCGGCCAGGTCGATCGCGACCTCGTCCGGGCCGCGGGAGGTGATGCGCACGCGGACGGAGGAGGCGCCGGTCGCGTGCAGGGAGACACCCGTCCAGGCGAACGGGAGCCTCAGCGTGTCCGGGACGGGTTCGGGGGAGGCGAAGTCGGTGGCGTGCAGGACGGCGTCGAGGAGGGCCGGATGCAGGCCGAAGAGGGCCGCGGACTCCCTCGCCGCGCCCTCCAGGGCGACCTCGGCGAACACCTCGTCCTCCCGGCGCCACACGGCCCGAAGCGCCCGGAAGGAGGGGCCGTAGCCGTAGCCCTGGCCGGCGAGGCGGTCGTACAGGCCGGTGATGTCCACCGGCCGCGCCCCCTCGGGCGGCCACACCGCCAGCGCGGGTGCGGCCCGCTCGCTCCCGGCGCGCGCCCGGGGACCGGCGAGCAGGCCGCCGGCGTGCCGGACCCAGCCGTCGTCGGGCGCCGCGTCGCCGGTGCCGCCCTCGGTCCGCGAGTACAGCTCGATGGTCCGCCGTCCCCGCCCGTCGTCCGGGCCGACGGAGATCTGCAGGGATACCGCGCCGTCCGGCGGCAGCGCCAGCGGCGTCTCCAGCGTCAGCTCGGCGACCTCGTCGCAGTCGGCCAGGTCGGCCGCGCGGAGGGCGAGGTCGAGTAACGCTGTCCCCGGCAGCAGCGTCGTTCCGGCCATGACGTGGTCGGCGAGCCACGGGTGCTCGCGCAGCGAGACCCGTCCGGTCAGCACGACGCCGCCCGGGGCGCCGCCGAGCCCGACGGCGGCGCCGAGGAGCGGATGACCGACAGCCAGCTGGCCGAGGGACGCCGGGTCGTCCTTGGCGGCGGGCGCCTTCAGCCAGAACGTGCGGTGCTGGAAGGCATACGTGGGCAGTTCGACGCGCCGTGCGCCGCGCCCCGCGAAGAACGCGGCCCAGTCCAGGCCGGCGCCGCGCGCATGCGCCAGCGCCGTGGCCGACAGCAGCTCGCGCCGCTCGTCGCGGCCGTGCCGCAGGACCGGGACGAAGACCGCCTCGTCCGCCCGGTCGGCGAGGCAGTCCCGGCCCATCGCGGACAGCACCGGGTCCGGGCCCAGTTCGAGGAACGTCCCGACGCGCCGGCCGGCCAGCCACCGGACGCCGTCGGAGAAGCGGACCGGTTGCCGGACGTGCCGGACCCAATACTCCGGCGAGCACAGCTCCGCGGCGGTGGCGAGCTCCCCCGTCACGTTCGACACGACGGGGACGCGCGGGGGCGCGTACGTGACGATCTGGGCCATCTGCCGGAACTCGGCGAGCATCGGCTCCATCAGCGGCGAGTGGAAGGCGTGGCTGACCCGCAGGCGCCTGGTCCGGCGGCCCTCGGCCGCGAACCGCGCGGCGATCTCCAGGACCGCGGACTCCTCGCCGGACAGGACGACCGCGCCGGGTCCGTTGACCGCGGCGATCGCGACGGCGTCCTCGTACCCGCGCAGCCGCGCCGCCACCTCGTCCTCGTCCGCCTGGACGGCGACCATCGCGCCGCCCCGCGGCAGTTCCTGCATGAGGCGGCCCCGCGCGCCGACGAGGGTCGCCGCGTCCTCCAGCGACAGCACTCCCGCCGCGTGGGCCGCGGTCAGCTCGCCGACCGAGTGCCCGGCGAGGTAGGCGGGCCGGAGACCCCACGATTCCAGAAGCCGGAACAGCGACGCCCCGACGGCGAACAGGGCGCTCTGCGCGTACGCGGTCTGGTCGAGGAGCGCGGCGCCCTCGCTGCCGGGTGCTGAGAACAGCACGTCCCACAGGGAGCGGTCGAGCTGGAGGTCGAGATGGCCGATGGCCTCCTCCAGGGTCCGCGCGAAGACGGGGAACGCGTCGTACAGTTCCCGGCCCATTCCGTGCCGCTGGCTGCCCTGGCCGGTGAACAGCAGGGCGAGGGCGCCGCCGTCCGCGGTGCCCCGCACCACACCGGGGGTGTCGCCGGTGCCGACGGAGATCGCATGGAGGCCGCGCAACAGGTCGGCGCGGTCGCCCGCCACCACGACGGCGCGGTGATCGAGCGACGCGCGGGTGGTCGCCAGGGAGAAGCCGAGGTCGCCGAGCGCGGGTGCCGTGCCGCCGCCTCCCTCGACGTCTCCCGCGACGCCTCCCTCGACGTCTCCCTCGATGAGGGCGAGCAGCCGGGACGCCTGGCCGCGCAGCCCCGCCTCGCTCACGGCGGACACCACGACGGGCATGAGCTCCTCACTACCGCCGGCCGGGTCGCCGTCCGGCTCGGACGGGGCGGGTTCGGGCGGCTCCTCCAGGATCACGTGCGCGTTGGTGCCGCTGACACCGAACGACGACACCCCGGCCAAGCGGGGGCGGTCGCCGCGCTCCCACGGGACCGGCCGGGTCAGCAGCTCGACGTGCCCGGCCGACCAGTCGACGTGCGGGGAGGGCCGGTCCACCTGGAGGGTCCGCGGCAGCTCGCCGTGGAGCATCGCCATGACCATCTTGATCACGCCCGCGGCGCCGGCGGCGGCCTGGGCATGGCCGATGTTCGACTTGATCGAGCCGAGCCGCAGCGGAGCGCCGGCTCGCCGGTCGCGCCCGTAGGTGGCGATCAGGGCGTCCGCTTCGATCGGGTCGCCGAGCGTCGTTCCGGTGCCGTGGGCCTCGACGGCGTCGACCTGATCACCGGACACGCCGGCGTCGGCGAGGGCCTGGCGGATGACGGCCCGCTGCGCGGACCCGCTCGGCGCGGTCAGCCCGTTGCTGGCGCCGTCGGAGTTGACGGCCGAGCCGCGGATGAGCGCGAGCACCGGGTGACCCGCCGCGACGGCGTCGGAGAGGCGTTCCAGCACCAGCACCCCGGCGCCCTCGGCGAACGCGGTGCCGTCGGCGGCCGCCGCGAACGGCTTGGCCACCCCGTCCGGGGCGAGGCCGCGCTGCCGGCTGAACGCGGTGAACGTGCCGGGCGAGCCCATGATCGCCACCCCGCCGCCCAGGGCGAGCGCGCATTCGCCGCGGCGCAGTGCCTGCACGGCCAGGTGCAGGGCCACCAGCGACCCCGAGCACGCCGTGTCCACGGTGAGCGCGGGCCCCCGCAGCCCGAGGGTGTAGGCGACCCGGCCGGACAGGACGCTCGGCGCGCCACCGGTCAGCAGGGACCCGTCCAGGCCGTCCGGTGCCTCGTGCAGCCGCGGCCCGTACTCCTGAGGCTCGGCCCCGATGAACACGCCGGACCGGGTGCCGTGCAGCGACCGCGGGTCGATCCCCGCGCGCTCGATCGCCTCCCACGCCGTTTCCAGGACGATGCGCTGCTGCGGATCCATCGCGGTCGCCTCGCGCGGACCGATCCCGAAGAACTCGGCGTCGAAGCGGCCCGCCCCGGCGAGGAAGCCGCCGCGCCGCACGTAGCTGGTGCCGGGCTCGTCCGGGTCGTCGGAGAAGAGGCGGTCCAAGTCCCAGCCCCGATCCTCGGGGAACGCGGAGACGACATGGGCACCGTCCGCCACCAGCCGCCAGAGCAGCTCCGGGGAGTCCGCCCCGCCGGGGAATCGGCAGCCGATGCCCACGATCGCGATCGGCTCGTCCTCAGCGACCCGCGGGCCCGGCCCGTTTTCTTCCCCGTCCACACCCTCGTCCGTGCGCCCCAGCAGCTCGGCGCGCAGCCGTGCGGCGAGCGCCGCGGGGCTCGGATGGTCGAACGCCACGGTGGCGGGCAGGGCCGTCCCGGTCGCGGCGGTGAGCCGCGCGTGCAGATCGACCAGCGCGAGGGAGTCCAGGCCGATATCCCGGAACGCCCGCCCGCTCTCGGGCGGCAGGCCGGTCTCGGGCACGTCGCGCTCCATGTGCCGCAGCGCAGCGGTGGTGTGCGCCGTCACCAGCTCGAGCACGACCCTGGCCTGCTCGGCCTCGGGCAGTTCCGCGAGCCGTTCGGCCCACGTTTCCCGGCGCTCCTCCCCTCCAGCGGGAATTGCGGCCCGGCCCTCGGCCGCGCCGTCTTCGAGGCCTCCGAAATCACTCATGAGAACGCACTCCGCAAACCCGGTCTTCACCATGAATTTTCGAACACGAACCGACTCCGGACCCTAGGTTCCGCAGCACCGAAACGCCCACCCCTACCGCACCCCTTATCGCGGACCCGGCAATCTTCTCGACCGTTCTGCCAACGCCGGAGACGCAGTGATCTCCCCGCTTTCCGGCGCGCACGCATCGTATTTCCGCTGTATATAGAAAAGGTCCTCCAGGAGGCCGGACGAGGTGACGGTGCCAGCCGGGGCGCGCCGCTCGGGCGGCGGGACCGGCAGGGCGCCGGTGTCGGCCCAGCAGAGCCGTCCCGCGCCGTCGAGGGCGCTGCGCGTCCGGCCCCGGTTGTCCGGATGGACGCAGTACGGCACGTCGAGGTAGCCGCGCCGGAACGCCAGCAGCAGCGCCGTCCCGATGTCCCTGTGGAGGTTCCGAACGGCGTTGATCAGCGCGTTCGCCTCCCGGTAGGTCGCGGAGTCACCGCCATGCGCGTCGTCGGCGGGTGGGCGGAGCGGGGGGCGCGCCCTGGCTGCCCTGGCGACGTACTCCAGCGCGGCGACGTTCTCGGCGATGGTCGGGATGCGGCGCGACTCGGCGACCGTCTTGACGATGATCCGCTCGGAGCCGGTCGCCAGCGCGAGCCCGGCGGCCTCCCCGAGCAGCCGGTACGCGCCCCGCTCCGTCCGCGGATAAACGCCCATGTACGCGTAGATGACAACATGCCACGAGGACCGGGAAAGGAGCTCTTGGCACAGCCTCCGCAACGCGAGGACGGCTTCGATATCCTGTTCCGGATTGGTCTGCTGGGCGTAACTCACAGAAAGGCTGCGAAGGCCCCGCTGCTGAAAGAACAGCGCCTCCAGGACACTCAGCGCGACCAGGAGGCCCGGCGGGCACAGCTGGCCGAGCATGCATCCGCCGAACGTCTCCAGATGCGGTTCCGAATGGAATTCGCGGAGCGCGGCGAAACGGACGGCGCAATCCGACCAGTTGCGGATCGACTCCGCCAGGGGCGTCCGGCCGTACGGCAGGCAGTACGAGACGGGCCCGCCCTCGGTCGCGGTGAGCCGCAGCGCGACGAGGGCCGAGAAGATGTCGGCCGGGACCGCCGAGCCGTGCCGGACCTGAACCGGGAAGTCTCGGTTCAGGAGGCCCGCGAGAACGGCCGCCGTGGTCTCCGCCGGATGGCTGACGATCGGGTAGCCGTTGAGGTTCGCGCCGCCGTCCGCACGCACCGCCCGCTCGGCGGACGCCAGGTCGCCGACCCGGGTGTAGCTGTCCAGCGTGAGCGTGCCGACGGTGGTGGCGGCGGCGGACCTGGTCGCCGCGAGGCCCGCGCGCATCAGACCAGGCGGGCCGAAGCCCATGCGGGGCTGGGCGACCAGTTCCCCGGCGTCGGCGGCGCGCCGCACGAACGCCCCGAAGTCGACCTCGCGCGGACGCACGTCGGTGGACACCGTCCGCGGCGCGACATCGCTCACGTCCGGCCTCCGTTGCCCGCGAGCTCCCCGGCCCGCGGCGCCATCGACGCCATCATCGTGCGGAAGTCCGCGGCACCCCGGCCGTCGGCGAAGACGGCGTCGAAACCGGCGTCCAGCAGCGCGTCGGTCTGCCCCGCGGCGGCCTCGTGATCGATGCCGAGCTTGCCGCCGATCACCACGGGGGTGTCGGCCAGCTCGGGACGGGCCCGCAGTCTGTCGATCAACCGCAGCCCCTCCTCCCGGCCGTGGCCGTTGACGCTGCTGATGACGACCATCGCGGGGTCGATCCGGCAGCACTCCTCGATCAGCAGGTCGTCGGGGACGCACGGCCCGAGGTTCAGCACCGTGTAGCCGAGTTCCTCGATCAGGAGCTGGAGGAACACCAGATTCCAGGTGTGCGCGTCGGAGGACACGCTGCTGACGACCACGGTGCCCGCCCGCGCGGCAGGCGGGCACCGGTCCGCCGCGCGGGCGGGCACCGGTTCCATCGGGCGGGCGGGCACCGGTTCCATCGGGCGGGCGGGCACCGGTTCCATCGGGCGGGCGGGCACCGGTTCCATCGGGCGGTTCATGGGTGTCCCCCCGCCAGGACCGCCGGCCGGGCCGGCGCGGGACCGGTCACCGGCATGTGCGAGCGGTGGTGCTCCAGCCTCGACACCGACACGATCTCGCCACCGCGCACCGCCACCTCGGCGGGCGCCGGCCGGCCGAGGAACATCAGCAGACTCGCGGTGACCCCATAGGCCCCGGCGTTCGGGACAGTGACGAGGTCGCCGGGCCCGAGCGCCGGCAGCGGGATCTCCCGGCCGAGGACGTCGCCGGGGGTGCACAGCGGGCCGACCAGGCTGGCGTTCTCCGTCGGCTCCACGTCCATGCGCACCGACACCGGCAGCAGGCGGCCGAGCCCGGACATGCCACCGAGGACGTTGATGCCCGCGTCGAGAATCACGAACTTGCGTCCCCTGCTCACCTTGACGTTGCTGACCCCGGCGACGAGCGTCCCGGCGGTCCCGACCAGGTGGCGGCCGGACTCGAACGCGATCCGCGGATCGCCCGCGCGCCACCCGGGCAGCGACGCGTCCAGCGCCGCCGCCAGCGCGTCGCGCAGCCGCGGGTAGACCGGCCGCTCCCCGGGCGCCGCGTACGGCGCGGCGAACCCGCCGCCGATGTCCAGGAACCGCAGCGGCAGGTCCAGTTCCCGCGCCAGCCGTGCGGCGCCGTCGATGGTCTGCTCGAACTCCGCCATGAGGCTCGCCTCGTCCTGGGCGTTGCTCAGCGGGAAGAAGTGCATTCCGGCGAGGCGCACCCCGCCTACCCGCCGCAGCGCGGGCAGGACGGCGGGCAGCGCCTCGGCGTCGAACCCGAACTGGGAGGGGGTGCCGGTCATGCGGATGCTGGTGGTGGCGCTCCCGGAGGCGCTGTTGACGCGCAGCAGGACGTCGGCGGTCGTGCCGTGCTCGCGGGCCGCGGCGCCGACGTGCTCGACGTCGGTGAGCGAGTCGGTGGAGAAGAGCCGGACGCCGCGGCCGACGGCGGCACGCAACTCGCCCGGGGTCTTGCCCGGTCCGGTGTAGAGGCAATCCGCTCCGGCGAAACCGCAGGCGAGGGCCGTGTCCAGCTCCCCGGTGGAGCTGATCTCGGCGCGGCAGCGTCCGCCGGGAACGGCACGCAGGGCTGCGACGACGTCGGGATGCGGGTTGGCCTTGAGCGCGTAGAACAGCTCGGTCTCCGCGGGCAGCGCGCCGAGCAGGTCACGGGCCGCCGCGGCGACCTCGTCGAGGTCGTACACGTAGACCGGCGTGCCGAAGCGGGCCGCGAGATCGTCCAGCCGGGTCACCGGGCACCGTCCCCGGCGATCAGCGCCACGAGGGCGTCGCGGGCGTTCTTGCCGTGCTGGGTCAGCGGCAGCTCGGGCAGGACCCGGCATTCGGCCGGGACCTTCGCCGGTTCCAGCCGCCGCGCCAGTTCCTTCAGCACGACCTGTGGCGGCAGGTCCCCCGCGACGAAGACCATCAGGTCGCGGTCACCGTCCGGCGGTAGCACCGCCGCGGTCCGGACACCGGTGACGTCCATCGCGGCGGCCTCGATCTCCAGGGTGCTCATCCGGATGCCCTTGCGCTTGAACATGTCGTCGCGGCGGCCCGCGAAGTAGAGGTAACCGTCGGCGTCGAACCGGCCGTAGTCGCCGGTGTGCAGGCGGAGAGCGCCGGTCCGCCCCTCCCGGCGGAACGTACGGGCCGTCAGCTCCAGGTTGTTCCAGTAGCCGGGCATGACGTGCGGCCCGCTCGCGACGATCTCGCCGGTCTCCCCGACCGGGACGGGTTCGCCGTCCGCGCCGAGGATCTCCACCGTCGTTCCCGGCAGGGGCAGGCCCACCGAGTCGGGCCGCTCGCGATCCTCCTCGGGCGGCATGATCGAGATGCGCTTGCACTCGGTCTGCCCGAACTGGCGGACGACGCGCGCGCCGGGGAACGCCGCGCGCAGCGCCTCGATCGTCGCGGGCGGCAGCGCCGCGCCGGTGTTGGTGAACAGCCGCACCGGCGGCGGCGGTTCCCGGTCCCGGCCCGCCATCGTGACGATGATGGACGCGAACGACGGGACGATCGGAACGATGGTCGTCCCGGTCTCCCGCATCCGCCTGAGCAGGGTCAGGTCCGACTCCTCGCCCGCGAGGACGATCTCGCTACGGCCGGCGCAGGCGAGCAGGACCTTGTAGAGGCCGTAGTCCCAGGAGATCGGGAACCGGCAGAACACCACGTCGTCGGGCCGGTACCCCAGCACCTCCTGGATGGCCCGGGTGGCGAAGACGATCTGCGCGTGCGGGCACATGACCGCCTTGGGCGCCGCGGTGCTGCCGGAGGTGTAGACGAGGACGGCGAGGTCGTCCGGGCGGGTGTCGGACGGCGGCACCCGCACCCCCGCCACGGCAAGCCGCTCCACCTCGTCCCAGACGACCCCGGCGTCGTACACCGGCGCCGCGCCGATCCCGGTCAGCCGGCCGACCGCGGATCCGGGGGCGATGACCAGCACCGGATCCGCGTCGGCCAGCACCGACGCCAGGTGGAACTCCTTCATGGCGGGGTTGAGCGGCACGAACACGGCGCCGCACCGGGACGTCCCGTAGAACATGCCGACCAGCTCGCGGTGGCTCGGCAGCTGCACGACGACGCGGTCGCCAGGGGCGACGCCGCGGGCCCGCAGCCAGTGCGCGAACGCGTGCGCGTACACGTCGGTCTGCCGGTAGGTCCAGGTTCCGCCGGAGTCGGTGACGGCCGGGGCATCGGCGCTATCGGGCGCGGCGGCCAGCGCCTCGTCCAACAGCGCATGAACGAGTTCGCCGCCCGCTTCGGTCTCGTGCCTTTCGTCGGTGGATCGCACAGCCTTCCCTGCTTGGTAGGAGGAGACGGGGTCTTACGGGATGGAACGGGTCGGGGTGTGACGACGGGTGGTCGCCGCTACCGGTCCTCGACGATCGTCAGGGCGCCGGCAGGACAGCTGTGCACCGCCCGGAGCACCGCGTCGCGGTGTTCGGGACCGGGGGCTTCGTGGAGGAGGAGCACCCGCCCGTCCGCCACGTCCTGGTCGAACACGGCGGGGTCGGACCTGACGCAGGAACCCGAAGAGATGCAGCGCTCCCGGTCGACGGTGAGTCGCACGGCGCCGCCTACCACGTGACCGGGAGCTTGTAGAGGCCGTGGATGAGCGAGTCGTTCTTGAGCGGCAGCTCCTCCGCGGGCACGGCGAGCCGCAGCCCGGGGACCCGCTCGAACAGCCGGGGGAAGATCAGCTCGAGTTGCATCCGCACCATGGTCTGCCCGGAACACTGGTGGACGCCGTGGCCGAACCCGACGTTGCGCACGGACTCCCGCGTGATGTCGAAGCGGTAGGGGTCCGGGAAGAGGTCAGGGTCGTGGTTGGCGGCGGCGAGCGAGGCGATGATGCCCTCGCCCTCGCGGATCAGGGTGTCGCCGAGCTGGATGTCCTCCATCGCGACCCGGGAGGTGCCGAAGTCGGAGATGCTGAAGATCCGCATCAGCTCGTCGACGGCGCGGCTCGCGAGCGACCGGTCCCGCATCAGCAGTTCGCGCTGGTCCGGGTGGTCGATCAGGGCCAGGATGCCGAGGCCGATCATGTTCGCGGTGGTCTCGTGGCCGCCTGCGACGATGGCGCGGACGAGGATGCCGATCTCGGCGAGCTCCAGCCCGAAGCCGTCCTCCTCGTTCCGGACGATCAGGTTGCTGACCAAGTCGTCGCCGGGCTTCTCGGAGCGCTCGACCAGCATCCGCTCGATGTAGGCGGCCATCTGCGCCTCGCGGACGGCGATCTGCTCGGGGTCACTGTCCTTGCCGAGGATGCCGGCGACGTACTCGTGGAAGAAGTGGCGGTCCCCGACGGGGATCCCGAGCAGCTCGCAGATGGCCTGCGCCGGGATCGGCATGGCCAGCTCCTCGATCAGGTCGACCGTGCCGCCCTTCGCCAGAATCGCGTCGATGTACTCGTCGATGATCTCCAGGGTGCGCTCGCGCATCGCGTCGATGCGCCGGATGGTGAACTCCGGCATGATCAAGCGCCGCTGCACGGTGTGTTCGGGGTGGTCCAGGTGGAACAGCGCACGCGGCACCGACTTCAGGATTTCCATCGGCACGGGCAGCATGAGCGGGTAACCGTCGTTCGTGATGTCCGCGCTGACCCGGGAGTCGGACAGGATCTCCCGGACGTCGTCGTACCTGGTGACGAGCCATGCCTCCCGGCCGTTCAACGCGAGGCGGACCTTGGATATGGGGGCCTGCTCGCGGATCTCCTCGTATTCCTTCGGCGGGCCGTAGGGGCAGGACCGCGCCATCGGAAAGGACGGATATTCGGCCTCGGCTTCACTGATTTCAGTCATGTTTCCTCCCTGGGTGGGAATGGTGGCAGCCGGGAACCAGATGAGCACATGCCTACGATGCTCAGCGACGGAGGAAAACGGAATGCGCACGCTGGCCCCCCATTCGGAAGGCTAAGAGAGACGGGACTCGGGTCGGCACCCCTAAAGCACCCCTACCCCGCCGAGGCGCGTTCCGCGAGGGCCTTTCGGTCGGTCTTGCGGTTGGCGTTGAGAGGGAACTCGGGGAGGTGCCGGTAATAGCGCGGCACCAGGTCGTGCGGAAGGCTGCGGCGCAGTTCCCCGGCGAGCCCGGCCGGAGAGGCGGGCGTCCCGGTGTAGAAAGCGACGAGCTCGGTGACGCCGTCGTTCGACCGGGCCACGATGACGGCGTCATCGACGCCGGGGCAGCCGCGCAGCGCGTGCTCGATCTCCGCCGGCTCGACGCGCCGGCCCTGGACCTGGAGCTGGGAGTCCACGCGTCCGAGGTAGGCCAGCTCACCGCCGTCGAGCCGGCGGACGCAGTCGCCGGTGCGGTACCAACGCCTACCTCCGTGCTCCAGGAACCGGCCCTCGCCGTCGACGGGGTCGAGGTAACCGGGGGTCATCTGTGGTCCGGTGACACACAGTTCGCCTTGGGCGCCGACCGCGGCGGTGGCGACGTCGGCGGGGCCGCCGGGCCCGAGGAGCAGGCCGTCGTGGCCCTCGTGCAGGGCGCCGATCGGGACAAGCCCGTTCAGCACATGCGCGGCCGGGACGTCCGGTGCGAAGCGGTGCCCGCTGACCGTGACGGTCAGCTCGGTGGGGCCGTACAGATTCTCGATCAGCGCGCCGGGCGCCGCCTCCTGCCAGTCCGCCGCGTCCGAGCACCGCAGCGCCTCGCCGGCGAAGAAGCTCCACCGCAGCGACGGCAGCGCGGCGGGGCGCAGGCCGCCGAGCCGCCGCACGATCGTGATCGCGCTCGGCGTCGAGAACCACACGGTCAGGCCGCGTTCGGCGACGAACGCGGGCAGGTCCCGGTACGCCTGCGGCGGCACCGTATGCGCGGCTGCGCCGGCGCCCCAGGCGCAGAACAGGTCGAAGATGGCACAGTCGAAGTTGAGGTCGAACGTCTGCGAGAACACGTCGGCGGGCGTGAAGTCGTACCGCGCGTCCAGGAGCCGGAAGTAGTGCGCGGCGGCGCCGTGGGTGATCCGCACGCCCTTCGGCCGGCCCGTCGAGCCGGAGGTGAACAGGATGTAGGCGACGTCGTCCGGCCCGGCCGGGCGCGGCTCGGTGAGCGCGTCCCGTGCGCTCACCGGGATCCGCCGAAACGCGCCGGTGTCCAGGCCGGGCGCGAGGACGGGCAGGTCGAGCCCGTCCGGCCCGCCGAGCGGGGCGAGGGCCACCAGCCCCTCCTCATCGGCGAGCACCGCGGAGACGCCGGTCAGGTCGAGCATCCGTCGAGTCCGGGCGGCGGGGAATCCGGGGTGCAGCGGGACGACCGTGGCGCCCGCGTACAGGGCGGCCAGCAGGGCGGTATAGGTCTGCGGACTCTTGCCGCCGAGAACGCCGACCGCGCCGGGAGGGCCGCCGGCATGCGCGAGCAGCGCGCCCGCCAGGGCGAGCGCCCGCTCATGGGCCTCCGCGTAGCCGAGCGCGGCCGACGCGGTGCGGATCGCGGTGCCATCCGGGGACGCGGCGAGCCCGCGCAGGAAGCGCCCGTGCAGTGCCGCTTCGACCGTTCTGATCATCATCGCTCCCGGAGGAAGTAGGGGTTGTACGCGTCCCGATCGTCGGCTTTCGTAAACAGCGTCGGCCGGTGGTCCGCGCCGAATTCGCATGCGGACCGATCCGCACATCTGGGAGGAACTATGTGGGACGCGCATTTTGAAGAACTGCTGCGCCGTCAGCTGCCTTTTCTCGCGCCCGACGAAACGCTGACGGAGGACGCCGCATTGCGGGATCTCGGACTGGATTCGCTGGGCACGGTGGAATTGCTGGCGGCGCTGGAGAACGCGTACGGCGTTCGTTTCGTGGACGACGCACTCACCGTCGAGACATTCGCCTCTGCCGCTGTGCTGTGGAAGACCCTTTCCGAGATGGCCGCGGCGGCCGCACCCTGATCTCCGCGGCCGCCCCCAGCGGCGGTGACCACGGCGGCGGTGACCACGGCGGCGACCATGTCCTCAGCGCGCCGGCGCCGGTCCCCGCCGCCGGGGGCGAAGTGCCGTCCGGGGGTCGGCCGGCACCACGGTGAAGTTCCGCCGCGTGGCCGGGACCCGGCCGAACAGGGCATCGTGCCCGCAGACGTAGAGCGTGCCGACACCGTGCCGCCGCAGTGCCGCCACGACCCGGGGCCAGCGGACGGGCCGCTCGAAGCCGTCCGCCAGCATCGTCCGCACCTCCTCGCCGGTGTCCACGGCCCGGCCGTCCTGGTCGGCGATCAGCGGCAGCGCCGGATCGGCGAACCGGAGCCCGCCGAGCACCTCACTCTCGATGCGGCCGCGCAGCGGCCCGAACAGGCTCACGTGCATCGGCGGGTACATCGTGTACAGCGGCAGGCCGCCGGCGGCGCGGATCCGCCTCCCCAGCCAGTCCAGTTCGTCCCGGCCGAGCGACAGCATGTGGAAGTCCTCGTCGACTTCGCATGACACCTCGTGCCAGGCGCCCCGGTCCGCCAGCTCCGCCGTGATGCGCGCCAGTTCGCCGGCGGGCACGCGCGCGAAGGACTGGGTCACCACATGGCCGTGCTCGCCGGCGGAGAAGTCCTCCAGGAACCGGGCCCACCGCGCGGTCATCAGGACCCCGTCGGCGAACGACAGCGCGCCCGCGTGGATGGCGGCCGCCTTCCCGCCGAAGCTGGGGCCGGCGCACACCCGCGCGTCCACGCCGTGCTCCTCCCGCGCCCACTCGGCGAGCGCGAGGCAGCCGACCAGGAACGCGACCTGCGCGTACTCGCTGTAGTCGCCGTCGGCCTCGCGCCAGCGATCGATCAGGGGGTAGCCGAGGACCTCGCTCGCCTCGGCGGTCATCCTGCGCGCCACGGGGTTGACGAGCAGGAACCTCGCCGCCTCCGCGAACGGCACGGGTCCCATGCCCGGGAAGACCATCGCGCTCGCGTCGCCGCCGTCGTCCATGCGCGGCCCCTCACCGGTCGGGTGGGTCGGACGAGACCGGGTCCGGGGGACTCCCGCGCCCCGGCGGGAACCCGATCGGGCCCCTCCGCGGGGGGAGCGGAGCCCGTCGAGGTAGGCGCCGAGGACCTCGGCGAACCGTTCCGGCTCCTCCAGGTGCGGAAGGTGGCTGGACTCCTCGAAGATCTCCCAGTGCACGTCCGGGATCAGCTCCTGGAAGGGCCGCACCGTCACCGGCGTCGCCTCGTCGTGGCGGCCCGACAGCAGCAGCGTCGGGACGGCCACGTCGGCGCAGCGGTCCACGACGCCCCAGTCGCGCAGGCTGCCGATGACATGGAACTCGCTGGGCCCGTTCATCGTGAAGTACACGGTCGGGTCGTCGTAGATCTCGTAGAAGGAGGCCATGTAGTCGCGTGGCCACGGGTCCAGGCGGCAGACGTGCTTCTCGTAGAAGACGCGCAGCGCGGCGTGGTACTCCTCGCTGCCGGTGGTGCCGGCGTCCTCGTGGCGCCGCAGGGTGGCGTCTACCCCGGGCGGGAGGGCGCCGCGCAGCACCTTCATCTCCCGCAGCCACAGCGGGTAGGAGGCGGGCGAATTCGCGACGACGAGGCCGCGCAGGCCCGCGGGCCGGGACGCGGCGTGCTCGACGGCGAGCATCCCGCCCCAGGAGTGGCCGAACAGCGCGTAGTCGTCGGCGATGCCGAGCCGGTCGAGGAGGTTGTCGAGTTCGTCCAGGAAGAGTCGCACCGTCCAGAACTCGGGGCCGCGGTCGGGCAGGTGCGTGGACCCGCCGTTGCCGATCTGGTCGTAGTGGACGACCGGCCGGTCCGGCCCGGCCAGGTCCGCCAGGGCGAGCAGGTAGTCGTGGGTGCTGCCCGGGCCGCCGTGGACCACGACGAGCGGCGTGCCGCCCGACCGCAGCTCCCCGGTCACCCGGTACCACGTCTCGTGCTCGCCGAAGGGCACGGTTCCTTTGGTGCTCGGTAAGGGGGTCATGCTCCACCACCTCAGTCGTCGGGTTCGGTTCAGCCTCGGGACACCGGGCCGCCGCCCGGTGCCGTCGAACGAAGCCAGTCCTCGATGACCTGTGCGGCCTCCGCCGCCCCCGCCTCGATCAGCGTGAAGTGATTCGCGGCCACCGTCCGGACGGTGTGGGCCGCGTTCCAGGGCGTGGCCCGCCAGGCGTCCGGGTCGGCGGCCGGGACGTGGCCGCCGCCCGCCGCGTCCGCGGGGTCCGCGGGGTCCGCGGGGTCCGCGGGGTCCGCGGGGTCCGCGGGGTCCGCGGGGTCCGCGGGGTCCTCCGAGACGTAGAAGCGCTCGGTGCATTGGACGAAGAGCCCGGGAGCCTTGACCTCGCCGAGCGCAAGGCCAGGGATGATCTCGCCCCATCCCGCCATGGCCGACCACCGGGCGCTGTCAAAGCCGACGCCGAGCGCCGCCTCCGTCTCGAACAGGCCGTCCGCGAGCCGTTCCAGGGGCACCCCCCAGCCGCCTCCGCTGTAGGAGTAGCTGTCGAGCAGGACGAGCCCGGCGGGCGGGACGCCGAGGGCCGACTCCAGGTGGGCGGCCGTCGCGTGCGCGATGATCCCTCCGGCGGAGTAGCCGACCAGGACGAACGGCTCCCCTTCGGCAGCCTCCAGGGCGCTGCGGGCGAGCGCCTCGACCGCCGCGTCCGCCGTGGCGGGGAGGCTCTCCCCCGGCGCGAAGCCGGGCAGCGGGACGCCGGCGACGTGCCGCGTATCCGGCAGGGCCGCCGCGATGTGCGCGTACTGGTGGACGCCACCCGTCGCGGCGGGCGTGCTGAAGCAGATGAGCCTCGGCACGTCCGGTCCCGTGGCAAGCTTCACCGCGGCCGGCGCGCGGCCGAGCTCGGCGAGCGAGGCGAAGGACGGCCGGAGGGCGGCGACCGCCTTCAGCAGCGCGAACCCCTCGTTCAGCCGCCCGGACCGCACCGCGTCCCGGAACAGGCCGCCCAGCTCCCTGGACCCCGTTCCGGCGGGCGCGCCGCCCGGGACGGCCGGACGGGCCCCGGCGGCCGAGACCTCCCCGGTATCGGCGGCGGTCAGCTCGCCGAGCAGGCGGCGCGCGAGGTTCGCGGGGTCACCGCTGTCGAAGACGACCATCGGCGGCAGATCCAGTCCCGTCGCCTGCCCGAGCGCGGTGCGGAGCTCCATCGCGGTGAGGGAGTCGAAGCCGGCCTCCAGAAACCCCCGTTCCGGATCGAGGGCCGTGGTCCCGTCGTGGCCGAGGATCACGGCGACGTGCCCGAGGATGACGTCCCGGAGCCTGCGTTCCCGCTCGTCCTCGGCGAGCGCGGCCAGTTCCCGCCGCAGCGCGCCGACGTCGGCGCGGCCGGGCGCGGTCGCGCGGCGCCGCGGCCGGGGGGCGAGGCCACGCAGCAGGGCGGGCGTCTCGTCGGTACGGGCGCGCAGCGCGGCCAGGTCCACGAGCAGCGGGGCCAGGACGGGTTCGCCCGCCGCCAGGGCCATGTCGAACAGTGGCAGGGCGTCGTCCACCGGGATCGGCGGCAGCCCTTGGCGGCGCAGGCGGAGCAGGTCGGCGTCCGCCATCCAGTCGGCCATGCCGGTGCCGTTCCACAGCCCCCACGCCATCGAGACGGCGGGCAGCCCGGCGGCGCCTCGGTGGGCGGCGAGCGCGTCGAGGAAGACGTTGGCCGCGGCGTAGTTCGCCTGGCCCGCCGCCATGACCATGCCGCCCGCGGACGATACGAGGACGAACATCGCGAGGTCGATGCCGCGCCGGCGGGTCAGCTCGTGCAGATGCCACGCGGCGTCGGCCTTCGGCGCGAACACCGCGTCCAGCCGCGCGGGCGTCATGGAGCCGACCAGTCCGCCGTCGGCGACCCCGGCGGCGTGCACCACACCGCGCAGCGCACACTCCGGCGGCAGCCCGTCCAGCAGCGCGGCGACGGCGTCCCGGTCCCCGGCGTCGCAGGCGGCGACCGTCACCTCGACGCCTCGTCCGGCCAGCTCGTCGCGGAGTTCCGCCGCGCCGGGGGCGTCGGGGCCGCGCCTGCTCGTCAGCAGCAGGCGGCGGACACCGTGGACGTCGGCCAGATGCCGGGCGATGGCCGCGCCGACGCCGCCGGTGCCACCGGTGACCAGCACCGTTTCCTCGGGCTTGAACGCGGGGACGGCACCGTCGGCTCCGGCCTCGGCGGGAACGAGACGCGGGGCGAGGACCTCGCCGGCCCGGACGGCGGTCTCCGGCTCCCCGCAGGCCACCGCGTCCGCCAAGCGCGCCCCGGTCTCCGCCCGCCCGTCAACGTCCACGATGAGGAACCGGCCCGGGGTCTCGGCCTGCGCCGCCCGCACCAGGCCCCAGACCGGCGCCTGGGCCAGCGCGATGTCCCCGGCGGCGGATGTCGCGTCGCATGTCACCACGGCGAGGCGGCCTCCGGCGAGACGCTCGTCGGCGATCCACTGCTGGAGCACGTGAAGCACCTGGCCGGCCACGGCGCGCATGTCCGCCGGAACGTCGCCGGAGCCGGGTGACGGGCATTCATAGACGACCACTTCAGGCGGCGCGATCGCGCCCGAGCCGACCGCCTCGCCCAGCGCGGCCACATCGGCGAAGACCGGCAAGTCGTTCGCGGCGAAGAGGCCGCCGCCTCCTCCGAGGACCGCCCACCGACCGGTGTCGTGCGCCGCGGCGGCGGCCCGGACCGGCGTCCACTCGATGCGGTAGGGCCGGGCGGCTCCGCCCGGCCGGCCCGAGGGGCTCTGGACCTGCTCGGCGGTGACCGGGCGACCGACGAGCGAGCCGACCGTCAGCACCGGCTCGCCGGCCGGGTCCGCCACGGAGACGGCGACGCCACTCTCCCCGGCGGGCGTGATCCGCACCCGCAGCGCCGACGCGCCGACCGCGTGCAGCGAGACGCCCGTCCAGACGAACGGGACGACCGCACGTCCGCCGTCGGCGCCGCCGTCCTCCAGCAGGCCCGCGTGCAGCGCGGCGTCCAGGAGGGCGGGATGCACACCGAACCGCCCGGCGTCCGCCTCCGGCCCCGCGGCCAGCGCGACCTCAGCGAACACCTCGTCACCGGCGACCCAGGCCGCACGGAGCCCCTGGAATGCGGGACCGTAGCCGAACCCGCGCTCCAGCAGTCGCGTGTACGGGTCCGCCAGCTCGACGGGTTCCGCCCCCGGCGGAGGCCATGCCGCCGGCGGCGCCGGTGGCGGTGCGCCGTGTCCGAGGACTCCTTCGGCGTGCAGCGTCCACGGCGCGTCGAGCGGGACGTCCTCGGCGCGGGAGTGGATCCTGATGGCGCGGCGCCCGGTCCCGTCGTCACCGTCGACCGCGACGCGCAGTGCGTGCCCGCCCCGCTCCGGAAGGACGAGCGGAGCGTGCAGCGCCAGTTCCGCGACCATGTCGCAGCCCGCCGCGTCCGCCGCCTGGAGGGCCAGTTCCACGAACGCGGTTCCGGGCAGCAGCGTCGCGCCCGCCACGACATGGTCGGCGAGCCACGGATGGTCGTCCGTCGACACCTTCCCGGTCAGCAGTACCCCGCCCGGCTCCGGCAGCGACACGACGGCGCGCAGGAACGGATGGTCCGTCGCCCCCAGCCCGGCCCTCTCCACCGCGCCCGGGTCCGCGGCGGCGGTCAGCCAGTACCGCCGCCGCTGGAACGCGTAGGTCGGGAGGTCGACCGGCCGGGCGCCGGTCCGGGCGAAGAACGCCGCCCAGTCGACCGGCACGCCGTGGGCGTACGCCTGCGCAACGGCCGTGATCAACGCACGCTCCTCGGGCCGGTCCCCGCGCAGCACCGCGCAGGCCGGTGCATCCACGAGAGGCGCCAGGACAGCGCCGGGGCCGACCTCGACGAACGCGCCGACGCCCCGCTCCTTGAGCCACCGCACCGCGTCGGCGAATCTGACCGGACGGCGGACTTGATCCACCCAGTACTGAGCGTCGGCCCCGGTCAGCGTGTCCGCGGTGACGGTGGAGATGATGGGGATCCGGGGCCGGTCGAAGGTGATGCCGTCCACCGCGCGGGCGAAGTCGTCCAGCATCGGTTCCATGAGGGCGGAGTGGAAGGCGTGTGACACCGCGAGCCCGCGCGTCTTCCAGCCCC
This sequence comes from Streptomyces endocoffeicus, assembly GCF_016741935.1. Taxonomy (GTDB): domain Bacteria; phylum Actinomycetota; class Actinomycetes; order Streptomycetales; family Streptomycetaceae; genus Streptomyces; species Streptomyces endocoffeicus. The sequence goes on from NZ_JAERRG010000056.1 coordinate 36,912, forward strand.
TGTCGGCGCAGGCTCCGGCCGTCCGGGCGACGGCGTCCTCGGTGCCGGAGACGACCACGGAGGCCGGGCTGTTGACGGCCGCGATCTCCGCACCGTCCAACAGCTCCACGACCTCCTCCTCGGGAGCCTGCACGGCGAGCATCGCACCGCCGGAGGGAAGCGCCTGCATCAGACGGCCACGCGCACCCACCAGAACACACACATCAGGCAGCGAGATCATGCCCCCCACGTACGCTGCCGCGATCTCCCCGATGGAGTGCCCGACCAGATAGTCGGGTCGCACACCCCACGACTCGAGAAGGCGGAACAACGCGACCTCGACCGCGAACAACCCGGCCTGAGCCCACACCGTCTGGTCCAGCAGCGCCTTGTCCTCACCCCACAACACCTCACGCAGCGAACCCTCCAACACACCCTCAAAACCGGCACACACCTCATCGAACGCCGCCGCGAACACCGGAAACGCCCCATGCAACTCACGCCCCATCCCCAGACGCTGCGCACCCTGACCCGTGAAGACGAAAGCCGTGCTGATGTCCGGACGGGCCCGTCCGTGGACGATCCCCTGACCGGGCCTGCCGGACGCGAGATCGCTCAACGCGTCGAGCAGTTCCGTCCGATCGGCGCCGATGACGGCCGCGCGCTGTTCCAGCCCGGACCGTGAACAAGCGGAGGCAAGGGCCACGTCCGCCATGTCGAGGTCGGGGTGCTCATTCAGGAAGTCGCCGAGGCGCTCCGCCTGGGCCGGAAGTGCCTCGGCGCCAGCGGCGGAAACGATGATGGGAACCGCGGCCCAGCGACCGCGCTCCACCACCTCGGGTTCCTTCAGAGCAGGGCCTTCTTCGAGGATGAGGTGGGCGTTGGTGCCGCTGACGCCGAAGGAAGAGATCCCGGCCCGGCGCGGGTGCCCGTTGACCGGCCACTGGCGCGCCTCGGTCAGCAACTCCACCGCACCCGAGGCCCAATCCACCTGCCGGGAGGGCTCATCCACATGAATCGTCCGCGGCAACACCCCATGCCGCATCGCCTCCACCATCT
>NZ_JAERRG010000057.1 GCF_016741935.1 Streptomyces endocoffeicus
CGATCGTGACGCCGTCGAGGAGGCAGTGGGTCGGCTCGCGGGTCGGAAGGTGCGTTGGCTGGAGGTCAGCCACGCGTTCCACTCCCCGCTGATGCGCCCGATCGCCGATGAGCTGGCGCGGGTGGTGGCGGGGATTCAGTTCTCCGAGCCGCGGATCCCATTGGTGTCGGCGGTGACCCGGGCCGTGGCCGGTGCTGAGGTGTTGGGTGACCCGGGTCACTGGGTGGAGCAGGCGCTCGGTACGGTCCGCTTCCACGACGCGGTCCGTCACCTGCATGAGCGTGGCGTCGCCGGGTTCGTCGAGGTCGGTCCGGACACGGTGCTGTCGTCTGTGGTCCATGACGGTGGGGCGCAGGTGTGGGCGGCGAGCCTGGCCGAGCGTGATGACGCGGGGGCTCGTCGTCTGCTGGCGGGTCTGGCTGAGGCGTGGACTCATGGTGCTGCTGTGGACTGGTCCCGTCTGGTCCCGGTCGGTCGTCAGGTGGTGTTGCCGACGTATCCGTTCCAGCATCGCCGTTATTGGGCGTCGGGCGGTGGGACGGGTCGGGGTAGTGCCGGGCATCCGTTGCTGGACAGTGCGGTGCGGCTGGCTGAGGATGCGGGCTGGGTGTTGTCGGGGCGGGTGTCGGCCGCGACGAGTCCGTGGCTGGCCGACCATGCGGTGTCGGGGACGGTGCTGGTACCCGGCGCGGCGTTGGCGGAGTTGGTGCTGCATGCCGGAGACCGGGCCGGGCTACCGGCGATCGGGGAGATCACCTTCGAGCAGCCTCTGGTGCTGAACGGCAGCCCGGTTGATCTGCAGGTATCTGTTGAGGGCGGTCAGGCGGCCGTGTTCTCCCGGACGGGGGAGCAGTGGACCCGGCACGCCACCGCGGCCCTGGCCGATCCCGCCGGGACGGTGGAAGGTCTGGACGGGCAGTGGCCCCCGGCCGGCGCCGAGGCTCTCCCCGCCGACGATGTCTACGACGTCATGGCCGGTCACGGATATGAGTACGGGCCGGCATTCCGTGGTCTGCAAGCGGCTTGGCGGCTCGGCGAGGATCTGTATGCCGAGGTCGAGCTGCCCGCAGGCGATACCCAGGACGGGTTCGCGATCCACCCGGCTCTACTGGACGCCGCTCTGCACGTGGTGATCGTGGCCGCGGAGGACGGTCACGGGGTGCGGTTGCCGTTTGCGTGGCGTGATGTGCGGTTGCATGCGACTGGTGCGTCGGCGTTGCGGGTGCGGTTGAGTCCGGCCGGGTCGGATGCGTTTTCTCTGCTGGCTGTTGATGGTGAGGGTCAGCCGGTGGTGTCGGCGGCGGCGATGGTTTCCCGCCCGTCCGACACCGGCCAACTCACCAGCTCCGCCACGGACGCGGGGCTGCTGTCGCTGGAATGGGCGCCGTTGAGTCTGGGATCGGCTTCGGAGCAGGCTTGGGTGCGGGTGGGCCCGGAGCTGGATCTGCCCGAGGTGACGGACGAGCCGGTGCTTGCGTGGGCTGAGCCGGCGGATCTGCCCGGGGCGCTGGCCTTGGTGCAGGCGTGGTTGGGGGCTGGTTACCCGGCGGGGTCGCGGCTGGCGGTCCGTACCCGCGAGGCGGTTGCCGCGGTCGAGGGTGACATGGTCGCTGGGCTGGAGTCGTCGGGTGTCTGGGGGCTGGTGCGGTCGGCGCAGTCCGAGCATCCGGATGCGGGTCTGGTGTTGCTCGACGACGGCGGCCCCGAATCCGCTGAATCCCTCAGCGCCGCCCTGGCCACCGGGGAGAAAGAGATCGCGTTGCGGGCGGGGGCGGCGCTGGTGCCCCGCCTGCGTGCGATCTCGGATGGGTTGGAGTTGCCTGCCGGTCCGGGTGCGTGGCGGTTGGAGTGGGCTGCGGGCGGCGACCTGGACGGGGTGCGGGCGGTTCCGGCGCCGGACGCCGAGCGGCCGCTGGGAGCGCATGAGGTGCGGGTCGCGGTCCGCGCGACGGGGGTGAACTTCCGCGATGTGCTGAAGGGCCTGGACATGCTCCCCGCCGATTCCCGGCAACCGGGCGGCGAGGGTGCCGGGGTGGTGGTCGAGGTCGGTCCTGGGGTGGACGGTCTGGTGCCCGGCATGCGGGTGATGGGGTTGTTCCCGTGGTTCGGCCCGCTGGCGGTGATCGATGCGCGGCTGATGGTGCCGGTCCCGGACGGGTGGAGCGATGTCGAGGCGGCGGCAGCGCCGATCGCGTATCTGACCGCCTACCACGCGCTGTTCGATCTGGGTCGGGTGCGGTCGGGGGATCGGGTGCTGGTCCATGCCGCGGCCGGTGGTGTGGGTATGGCGGCGGTGCACTTGGCCTTGGCGGCGGGGGCGGAGGTGTTCGCGACGGCGAGTCCGGCCAAGCAGTCGGCGGTGGCTGAGCTGGGCGTGGCCCGTATCGCTTCGTCGCGTACGACGGACTTCGCCGATGAGTTCGGTCAGGTCGACGTGGTGTTGAACTCGCTGACGGGGGAGTTCCTGGACGCCACGTTGGGGATGCTGGCCGAGGGTGGCCGGTTCGTGGAGCTGGGCAAGATTGATATTCGTGATCCGCGGCAGGTGCCGTTCGACCTGGGGGATTTGGATCCGGACCGGATTGCCGCGATGTGGCGGCGGGTCCTGGAGACGGCTGTCCCGTTGCCGGTCGTGGTGTTCCCGGCCGCTCAGGCGGGTGCGGCGTTGCGGTTCATGAGTCAGGCCCGGCATGTGGGCAAGATCGTGCTGCGCCTGCCCGGTGTGGGTGAGGGTGCGGTGCTGATCACCGGTGGGACCGGGACGTTGGGTGGTCTGGTCGCCCGGCATCTGGTGGACGCGTACGGGATCCGGGATGTGGTGTTGGCGAGCCGGTCCGGTCCGGATGCGCCGGGCGCGGCCGAACTCGCGGCCGAGCTGGAGGCGGCCGGGGCGCGGGTGCGGATCGTGGCCGCCGACCTGTCCGACCGGGCCGCGGTGGACGCGCTGGTCGCGGACATCCCCGGTCTGGCCGGAGTGGTGCACGCCGCTGGAGCGCTCGAGGACACCCCGATCACCTCGTTGACCAGCGAGTCGCTGGATCGGGTGCTGGCCGCCAAGGCGGACGCCGCCCGGCATCTGCACGAGGCGACGCGGGATCTGGACCTGCGGATGTTCGTGTTGTTCTCGTCCCTGGCCGGGCTGCTCGGCAACGCCGGGCAGGGCAACTACGCGGCGGCCAACGCCTATCTGGACGCCCTCGCCGCGCACCGGACGGCGCTTGGATTGCCCGCGATGTCGATCGCTTGGGGTCTGTGGGACCAGACGAGTGGCATGACCGGCACGCTGACCGAGATGGACCGGGCGCGGCTGGCGCGGGGCGGCGGTGTGCTACTGGGTACCGAGCAGGCGCTGGGCCTGCTGGACCGGGCGTTGAGCATCAGCCGGCCGGTGGTGGCCGCGGGCTTGGATGTGAGTGCGGTCCGTGGTGTGATCGCGGCCGGGACGCCGGTACCGACGGTGCTGCTAGGCCTGGGCCGTCCGCCACGTCGCGCCATCGCGGCCGCCGCAGGCTCTACCAGCGTGTTGGCCCGCCGGCTAGGTGGTCTGGGTGAGGCTGAGCGGTCCCTTGTCCTGTTGGAGCTCGTGCGTGAGAACGCCGCGGTGGTCCTCGGTCACGGTGATGGCGAGGGCGCGGGTGTTCCCGCTGACCGGGCGTTCCGGGATCTGGGCTTCGATTCGCTGACGGCGGTGGAGTTGCGTAACCGGCTGGCCGCGGCGTCCGGGCTGGCGTTGTCGGCCACGCTGGTCTTCGATTACCCGACACCGCAGGACCTGGCCGAGTATCTGCTGACCCAGGTGACCGGCGCGGCCCCGGCCGCGGTGAAGGCCGCTCCGGACCCGGTGCCCGTACTCGGCGGTCTTGACCAGGTCGAGGCGGCGCTCGCCGGGCTTGCGGCGGACGACGCGGCGCTGCGTAACGAGGTGCGCGACCGGCTGAAGGCGCTGCTGTGGCGGCTTGACGATCACGACAAGCCCGACGAGACAAACATGGCGGACCACATCATGTCCGCGAGCATCGACCAGGTGATCCAGCTCGTCGCCGACGAATTCGGCGACGAGGTCGGCTCCAGCGAGGTGGAATAGATGGCGACCGAACAGGAACTCGCGGAATACCTGCGGCTGGTCGCCGCCGACCTGCATCGCACCCGGCAACGGCTGCGTTCGGTCGAGGAGCGGGCCCATGAGCCGATCGCGCTTGTGGCCATGGCCTGCCGCTATCCGGGCGGCGTCGCGTCTCCGGAGGACCTGTGGCAGCTGGTGGCCGACGGCACCGATGCCATGTCACCGTTTCCGGCCGACCGGGGCTGGGAGACCGAGCCGTCCGAGTACGTGCGCGAAGGTGGCTTCCTGTCCGGCGCGCCGGACTTCGATGCCGAGTTCTTCGGGATCTCGCCGCGTGAGGCCCTCGCCATGGACCCGCAGCAGCGGCAGCTGCTCGAGGTGTCCTGGGAAGCGTTGGAACGCGTGGGCCTGGACCCCTCGAGCCTGCGCGGTTCCGACACCGGGGTTTTCGTCGGCATGTACTACCAGGACTACGAATCGCGGCTGTCCGACAGCCACGCGGGCGGGTACGGGCTGACCGGCAACGCGTCGAGCGTGGCGTCCGGCCGCGTGGCCTACACGTTCGGCCTGGAGGGCCCGGCGATCACGATCGACACGGCGTGTTCGTCGTCGCTGGTGGCGATGCACCTGGCCGCGCAGGCGCTGCGCAACGGTGAGTGCTCGCTGGCGCTGGCCGGGGGCGTGACGGTGATGTCCACCCCGGCGGCGTTCACGGAGTTCGCACGACAGGGCGGGCTGGCATCCGATGGCCGGTGCAAGGCGTTCTCGGCCGGAGCGGACGGCACCGGCTGGGGTGAGGGTGTCGGGGTGGTGGTGCTGGAGCGGTTGTCGGAGGCGCGGCGGCTCGGACATCCGGTCTTGGCGGTGCTGCGGGGCAGTGCGGTGAACCAGGACGGCGCGAGTAACGGCCTGTCGGCTCCCAACGGGCCGTCCCAAGAGCAGGTGATCCGGGCGGCGTTGGCCGGTGCGAGGCTGTCGGCCTCCGATGTGGACGCCGTCGAGGGACACGGGACGGGGACCACGCTCGGGGACCCGATCGAGGCGCAGGCGTTGCTGGCGACCTATGGGCAGGACCGGCCGGAGGACCGGCCGTTGTGGCTGGGTTCGGTGAAGTCCAACTTCGGGCACACTCAGGCGGCGGCCGGGGTTGCCGGTGTGATCAAGATGGTCGAGGCGATGCGGCATGGGGTTCTGCCGGCGACGCTGTACGCGGGCGAGGCGTCCCCGCATGTGGATTGGACGGCGGGCGAGGTGCGGCTGCTGACCGAGGCGCGCTCGTGGGAGTCGGAGGGGCGTCTGCGGCGGGCGGGTGTGTCGTCGTTCGGGATCAGCGGGACCAATGCGCATGTGATCCTCGAAGAGGCTTCCGCTGAGCCGGTTGCGGCTTCGTCGGCGCCGCCGGTGGTGGTGGCCGGTGGTGTGATGCCGTGGGTGCTGTCCGCGCGGTCGGATGCGGGATTGCGGGCGCTGGCAAGTCGGCTGGCGTCGGATGTCCCGGCCGGGGCCGACATCGCCGATGTGGCGGGGTCGCTGGCGCGGGGCCGGGCGGGGCTGGAGTTCCGGGCGGCGGTGCTGGGTACTGACCGTGCGGAACTGCAGCAGGGTTTGGCGGCGGTGGAGTCGGTCGGGGCGGTGGTGCGGGGTCCGGTGGCGTGGGTGTTCCCGGGTCAGGGGTCGCAGTGGGTCGGTATGGGGCGTGAGCTGGCGGAGTGTTCGCCGGTGTTCGCGGCGGTGTTGGACGAAGTGTGTGCGGTGGCGGATCCGTTGCTGGGCCGCTCCCTGCGGGAGGTGATGTTCTCCGGCGCCGAGGTGCATCAGACCGCGTTTACGCAGGTGGCGGTGTTCACGTTCGAAGCGGCGCTGGCCGCGGTGGCGCAGGCCGCGGGTTTGAAGCCGGATTTCGTGGCCGGTCATTCGGTCGGTGAGGTGACGGCCGCGTATGTGGCGGGTGCGGTGTCGCTCGAGGATGCGGTGCGGTTGTTGGTGGCGCGGGGCGCGTTGATGCAGGCGCTGCCGTCGGGCGGGGCGATGGCCGCGGTACAGGCCGGCGTACAGGAAGTGGATTTGTCCGGTCTGGAGGACCGGGTCGCGGTGGCGGCGGTGAACAGTTCGTCGGCGGTGGTGCTCTCCGGCGATCGTGACGCCGTCGAGGAGGCAGTGGGTCGGCTCGTGGGTCGGAAGGTGCATTGGCTGGAGGTCAGCCACGCGTTCCATTCCCCGTTGATGCGTCCGATCGCCGACGAGCTGGCGCGGGTAGTGGCGGGGGTTCAGTTCACCGAGCCGCAGATCCCATTGGTCTCCGCGGTCACCGGGGCGGTGGCAGGCGCGGATGTGCTCGGCGAGCCAGGGCACTGGGTGGAGCAGGCGATCGGCACGGTCCGGTTCCACGACGTGGTCCGGTTCCTGCACGAGCGGGGCATCGCCGGGTTCGTTGAGCTCGGTCCGGACACGGTGCTGTCGGCTGCGGTCTACGACGGCGATGACAGTGAGGTGTGGGCGGCCGGCCTGGCCGAGCGCGATGACGCCGGGGCCCGGCGCCTGCTGAAGGGCCTGGCCGACGCGTGGACTCATGGCGCTGCCATGGACTGGACCCGACTGGTCCCGGCCGGTCGTCAGGTGGCGTTGCCGACGTACCCGTTCCAGCACCGCCGCTACTGGCCGGCCGGATCTGGCGCGGTGACCGGTCTGGGCGCCGCCGGCCTGGCGGCGGCGGCGCATCCGCTGCTGGCCGCCGTGGTCACCCTGGCCGACTCGGACGAGTGGTTGTTCACCGGCCGGCTTTCCGGTGCGAGTGCGTCGTGGCTGGCCGACTACGAGCTGCTGGGCGTCACGGTGTTGCCGGCGGCGGCGCTGGCCGAACTGGTGCTGTTCGCCGGCGAGCGCGCCGGCCTTCCGGCGATCGAGCAGATCACGTTCGAGCGCCCGCTGGTGCTGCCGGAGCGCGAGTCGGTTGATCTGCAGATCAGCGTGCGCGGCGAGCGCGCCACGGTCAGCTCGCGGCCGGTCGGCGAGGAGCTGTGGACCCGGCACGCCACCGCGACCTTGACCGACGATCTCGCCGAAGATCCGCAGTCCGGGCCCGAGGGCCGGGACGTCCTGGTGCAGGTGGAAACCGACGAGGAGCAGGACGGGTTCGGCATCCACCCCGGATTGCTCCAGGCCGCGCTGAATCTGGGCCCGGACGAGGTGCCCCAGCGCTGGGAGGGCGTACGGCTGTTGGCCGTCGGTGCCCGGCGGATTCGGGCCCGCTCGATCGGATCCGGGCTGCTGGCCGTGGACAGCCACGGCGATCCGGTCCTGCGGATCCGGGCGATGAGCACCCGCCGGATAACGGCCGATGAGTTCGCCCGCGGCCACGGCCGGCTGCTCAGCCCGCGCTGGGAGCCCATACCGGTGTCGGCGGTGTCGGCGGGCGAGTCCCCGGCGTGGAGCACGATCCGGCCGGGCGAGACCGTCGCCGCGCCGGACGGGGAACCGAGCACGGTGGTCGCGCTGTGCGAGGGCGAGGACCCGGTGGCCTGGGCGCTCGGCGTCGTGCGGGACTGGGTGGTGGCGGACCGGCCGGCCGGCTCGCGGCTGGTGGTGACGACCCGGGAGGCCGTGGCGGCCGGGACCGACGACGCGGTGTCCGGCCTGGCCCAGGCACCGGTCTGGGGCCTGGTGCGTTCGGCTCGGGCGGAGTACCCCGACGCCGGGCTCATCCTGCTCGACGAAGACGGCCACGATGCTTCCGGCGCCGTCTGGCACGCCGCCATCGCCTCCGGCGAACCGGAACTCGCGGTACGACGCGGCGAGATCCGAGTGCCGCGCCTGCGCCCGACACCCCCCGACGAGCACGCCACGCGGGCCGGCGGCGTCGGTACCGAAGGCACCATGCTGATCACCGGCGGCACCGGCACGCTCGGCGGCCTGGTCGCCCGGCATCTCGTCGCCCGGCACGGGGTGCGCAGCCTCGTTCTGGCCAGCCGCTCGGGCCCGGACGCACCCGGCGCCGACGCGCTGGCCGCCGACCTGGAGGCCGCCGGAGCACGCGTACGGGTCGTCGCCGCCGACCTGGCCGACCGCACCGCCGTCGACGCGCTCGTCGCCGACATCCCCGACCTGACCGGCATCGTGCACACGGCCGGCCTCATCGCGGACACCCTGTTCGCGGCGCTGACGCCCGAGTCCCTGGCCCAGGTCATCGCGGCCAAGGCCGTCTCCGCGCGGCACCTGCACGAGGCGACGCTGGATCGCGACCTGACCACGTTCGTACTCTTCTCCTCCCTCGCGGGCCTGCTCGGCAGCCCCGGACAGGCCAACTACGCCGCCGCCAACGCCTACCTGGACGCGCTCGCCGCGCACCGCCAGGCCGCCGGCCGCCCGGCGGTGTCCATCGCGTGGTACCTGTGGGAGCAGCGCAGCACCATCACCACCGGGCTCAGCGAGACCGACCGGGTCCGCCTCGCCCGCGGCGGTGCGCCGCTGCCCACCGAGACCGCCCTGCGGCTGTTCGATGCCGCGCTGACCGCCGGAGACGCGCTGTCGGCGGCGGGCCTGGACCTTGCCGCTGTTCGCGCCGGCGTGGCCGCGGGACTGCCCGAGTTGGCGCTGCTGCGCGGCCTGGTCCGCGTTCCGCGCCGCGCGGCGGACCACGGCGCACTGGGCCGTCGGCTCGGCGGCCGGCCCGCTCCCGAGCAGCGCCGCTTCCTGCTGGATCTGGTCCGCGAGCAGGCCGCCCTGGTGCTCGGCCATCGCGACGCCGGCGGCATTCCGGCCGACCGCGCGTTCCGGGATCTCGGCTTCGGCTCGCTCACCGCGGTGGAGTTGCGGAACCGGCTGGCCTCGGCGTCCGGGCTGGCGTTGCCCGCCACGCTGGTCTTCGACTACCCGACAGCGCAGGCCTTGGCCGAGTACCTGCTGCGGCGGGTATCAGGGGTGGCGGACTCCTCGGCGGAGGTGGTGCCGGCACGGTCGGCCGGTGAGCCGATCGCGATCGTGTCGATGGCGTGCCGCTACCCCGGCGGGGTGGCGTCGCCGGAGGATCTGTGGCGACTGGTCGCGGACGGCGTGGACGCGATGGGCGCGTTCCCTGCGGACCGTGGCTGGGAGACGGATTCGGTGGAGTACGCGCAGGTAGGCGGCTTCCTGTCCGGTATGGCGGACTTCGACGCCGAGTTCTTCGGGATCTCGCCGCGCGAGGCGGTGGCGATGGACCCGCAGCAGCGGCTGCTGCTCGAAGTGTCCTGGGAGGCGCTGGAACGAGCCGGTCTGGACCCGTCCGCGATGAAGGGCACGGACACCGGGGTCTTCGCCGGGTTGGCCATGCAGGACTACAGCTCGCGGCTGCCGGATGGGAGCGCGGGCGGGTTCGGGATGACGGGCAACGCGTCGAGCGTGGCGTCCGGCCGGGTGGCGTACACCTTCGGTCTTGAGGGTCCGGCGGTGACGGTCGATACGGCGTGTTCGTCGTCGCTGGTGGCGATGCACCTGGCGGCTCAGGCGCTGCGGAACGGGGAGTGCTCGCTGGCGCTGGCCGGTGGCGTGACGGTGCTGGCGACGGAAGGGATTTTCGCGGAGTTCACGCGGCAGGGCGGCCTGGCGTCCGATGGCCGGTGCAAGCCGTTCTCGGCCGCCGCCGACGGTACGGGTTGGGGCGAGGGCGTCGGGGTGGTGGTGCTGGAGCGGTTGTCGGAGGCGCGACGGCTCGGGCATCCGGTGCTGGCGGTGCTGCGCGGCAGCGCGGTGAACCAGGACGGTGCGTCCAACGGTCTGTCGGCGCCGAACGGTCCGTCGCAGGAGCGGGTGATCCGGCGGGCCCTGGCTGACGCGCGGCTTTCTCCCTCCGATGTGGACGTCACCGAAGCGCACGGAACCGGGACGGCGCTGGGCGACCCGATCGAGGCCCAGGCATTGCTGGCGACGTACGGACAGGACCGGCCCGAGGACCGGCCGTTGTGGCTGGGGTCGGTGAAGTCGAACATCGGCCACACCCAGGCTGCGGCCGGCGTGGCCGGGGTAATCAAGATGGTCGAGGCGATGCGGCACGGGACGTTGCCGCCGACGCTGCACGCCGATGAACCGTCGCCGCATGTGGAGTGGTCGGCCGGCGATGTGCGGCTGCTGACCGAGGCGCGCTCGTGGGAGTCCGAGGGGCGTCCGCGGCGGGCGGGTGTGTCGTCGTTCGGGATCAGCGGCACCAATGCGCACCTGATCCTGGAGCAGGCCCCGGATACGGTTGCGGCGCAGGCCTCAGACGCGGTGCCGGTGGTGACGGGCGGGGTGGTGCCGTGGGTGCTGTCGGCCCGGTCGGCCCCCGCGCTGCGGGCGCTGGCGGGTCGGCTGGCGTCGGATGTCCCGACAGGGGCCGACATCGCGGATGTTGCGGTGTCGCTGGCGGGTGGCCGGGCGGGGCTGGAGTACCGGGCGGTTGTTCTGGGTGTTGACCGTGTGGAGTTGGATGAGGCTCTGGTGCGGGTGGAGTCGGGTGGGCCGTTGGTGTCGGGCAGTGATGTGGCGTTTGTGTTCCCGGGGCAGGGGTCTCAGTGGTTGGGGATGGGGCGTGAGTTGCTGGCCTGTTCGCCGGTGTTCGCGGAGTTCGTGGCCGAGTGTGAGCGGTTGGTGGACTTTCCGTTGCGGGATGCGTTGGTGTCCGGGGTTGGTTTGGAGCGGGTGGAGGTTGTTCAGCCTGCGTTGTTTGTGATGATGGTCGGTTTGGCTCGGGTGTGGGAGGCCGCGGGGGTCGCTCCTTCGGCTGTGGTGGGTCATTCGCAGGGTGAGCTCGCTGCGGCGTGTTTCGCGGGGGCCTTGTCGTTGGAGGACGCTCTTGGTCTGGTGATCGCGCGGGGTCGGGCGTTGGTGGCGTTGGCGGGTACTGGTGGGATGTTGTCGGTGGCGGCGGCTGCCGAGGTGGTTGAGGGCATGCTGGCCGATGGGCTGGTGGTTGCGGCGGTCAATGCGGCTGAGCAAGTGGTGGTTTCGGGGGCGCCGGAGGCGCTGGACGCGTTGGCGGCGCGGTGTGAGGCTGCGGGGATCCGTGCTCGGCGGGTTGATGTGGATTACGCGAGTCATCACCCGTTGGTGGAGTCGGTGCGGGAGCAATTGTTGGCGGTGCGGGTGGTACCGCGGGCGGGTCGGGTGCCGTTCTATTCGGCGGTGACAGGCACGTTGGTGGATACCGCCGACCTGGATGCCGCGTATTGGTGGCGGAATCTGCGGGAGCAGGTGCGGTTCGCGCAGACCATAGCGGCGATGCCGGTGGCCGGGTTCGTGGAGGTGTCCCCGCATCCAGTGCTGATGCCCGGGATCGAGGGGCGTTGGGCGGTTGGTTCGCTGCGCCGTGACGATGGTGGGCAGCGGCGTTTGCTGGCCTCGTTGGGTGAGGCGTGGGCTCATGGCGTGGTGGTGGATTGGACCCGTTTGATAGCCGGTGGAAAGCCGGTGACGTTGCCGACGTATCCGTTCCAGCACCGCCGCTACTGGGCGTCGGGTGGCGGTACGGGCCGGGGTAACGCGGGGCATCCGCTGCTGGACAGCGTGGTGCGGCTGGCTGAGGATGCGGGTTGGGTGTTGTCGGGTCGGGTGTCGGCGGGGACGAGCCCGTGGCTGGCTGATCACGCGGTGTCGGGGACGGTGCTGGTTCCCGGGGCGGCGTTGGCTGAGCTGGTGTTGCACGCCGGTGACCGGGCCGGGTTGCCGGCGATCGGGGAGATCACCTTTGAGCAGCCTCTGGTCCTGAACGGCAATCCGGTCGATCTGCAGGTGTCGGTCGAGGGCGGTCAGGCGGCCGTGTTCTCCCGTACCGGGGAGCAGTGGACCCGGCACGCGACCGCGTCCCTGGCCGATCCCGCCGGCATGGTGGAAGGCCTCGAAGGGCAGTGGCCTCCGGCCGGCTCGCAGGCCCTTGCCGTCAGTGACGCTTACGACGTCATGGCCGGTCGGGGGTATGAGTACGGGCCGGCGTTCCGTGGTCTGCAGGCGGTCTGGCGGCTCGGCGATGACCTGTACGCCGAAGTGGAACTGCCCGAACTGCCCGCCGGGGACGCTCAAGACGGGTTCGGGATCCATCCGGCGCTGCTGGACGCCGCGCTGCACACCCTCCTTGTCGCCGCGATCGAGGAGAGCGGCCAGGAAGTCTTGCTGCCGTTTGCGTGGCGTGATGTGCGGTTGCACGCGACCGGGGCGTCGGCGCTGCGGGTGCGGCTGAGTCCGGCCGGTCCGGATGCGTTTTCCCTGCTCGCCGCCGACGGTGACGGTAAGCCGGTGGTGTCGGCCGGTGCGATGATGTCCCGCCCCGTGGACACCGGCCGGCTCGCCGGTCCCGGCGCGGGCACTGGCCTGTTGGCGCTGGAATGGGCGCCGCTCAGCCTCGGGCCGGCGCCGGAGCAGGCCTGGGCCCAGGTCGGCCCAGAGCTCGACCTGCCCGACGCGACGGGCGAGCCGGTATTCGCTATGGCCGAGCCCGCGGACCTGCCAGGGGCGCTAGCCCTCGTACAAGCGTGGCTGGAGGCTGGTTATCCGGCGGGATCGCGGCTGGTGGTCCGTACCCGTGAGGCGGTCGCGGCGGCCGAGGGCGACACGGTCGCCGGGCTGGAGTCGTCGGGGATCTGGGGGCTGGTCCGCTCGGCGCGGTCTGAGCACCCGGATGTGGGTCTGGTGCTGCTCGACGACGACGGCCGCTCCGAGTCCGACGCGGTCGTCGCCCCGGCCCTGGCCATCGGTGAGAAAGAGCTGGCTCTGCGGGCCGGCGCGGTGCTGGTACCCCGGCTGCGCCCTCTACCCACGGGTCTGGAAGTGCCGTTCGGCCCGGAGGCGTGGCGGCTGGAGTGGGCTGCGGGCGGTGACCTGGACGAGGTACGGGCTGTCCCGGCGCCGGACGCGGAGCGGCCGCTGGGGGCGCATGAGGTCCGGATCGCGGTCCGTGCGGCGGGGGTGAACTTCCGCGACCTGTTGTCGGCGCTGGGCATGATGCCGAACGACACCCGGCCGCCCGGCACCGACGGCGCCGGTGTCGTGATCGAGACCGGCCCGGAGGTGACCGGCCTTCCGGCCGGCACCCGGGTGATGGGGATGTTCCAGGCGTTCGGCCCGCTGGCGGTGGTCGATGCGCGGCCGCTGGTGCCGATCCCGGACGGATGGAGCGACGTCGAGGCGGCCGCGGCACCGACCGCGTATCTGACCGCTCATCACGCACTGTTCGATCTGGGCCGGGTGCGGGCGGGGGACCGGGTGCTGATCCACGCGGCGTCCGGTGGTGTGGGCCTGGCGGCCGTGCACCTGGCGCTGGCGGCGGGGGCGGAGGTGTTCGCGACGGCGAGTCCGGCCAAGCAGGCCGCGGTGGCGGCGCTGGGCGTGACGCACATCGCCTCTTCGCGTACGGCGGACTTCGCCGCTGAGTTCGGCGAGGTCGACGTCGTGCTGAACTCGCTGACGGGGGAGCTGCTGGACGCGTCATTGGGGATGCTGGCCGACGGTGGCCGGTTCGTGGAACTGGGCAAGACCGACATCCGCGACCCGCGGCAGGTCCCGTTCGACTTGGGGGACTTTGCTCCCGAGCGGCTCGCGGAGATGTGGCAGCAGGTCCTGGAGCGGATCGTGCCGCTGCCGGTCACGGTGTGGCCGGTGGCGCGGGCGGGCACTGCGCTGCGGTTCATGAGCCAGGCCCGGCATGTGGGCAAGATCGTGCTGCGCCTGCCCGGCGTGGGCGACGGTGCGGTGCTGGTCACCGGCGGCACCGGGACGCTGGGCGGTCTGGTCGCCCGCCATCTCGTGGACCGGCATGGGGTACGGGATCTGGTGCTGGTCAGCCGGTCGGGACCGGATGCGCCCGGCGCCGCCGAGTTGACGACCGCCCTGGAGGCGGCCGGAGCGCGTGTCCGGATCGTCGCCGCGGACCTGTCCGACCGTGCCGCGGTGGACGCGCTGGTGGCGGGTATCGCGGAGCTGTCCGGAGTGGTGCACGCGGCCGGGGTTCTCGAAGACACGTCGGTGACGTCGCTGACCGGTGAATCGCTGGGCCGGGTGCTGGCGGCCAAGGCGGACACGGCCTGGCATCTGCATCAGGCTACCGAGCATCTTGATCTGCGGACGTTCGTGCTGTTCTCCTCCCTGGCCGGACTACTCGGCAACCCCGGGCAGGGCAACTACGCGGCGGCCAACACCTACCTGGATGCTCTCGCCGCGCACCGGACGGCGCTCGGGCTGCCGGCGGTGTCGATCGCTTGGGGTCTGTGGGAGCAGACAAGTGCCATGACCGCCGGGGTCACCGGCACCGGCCGGGCACGGCTGGCGCGTGGCGGTGGTGTGGTGCTGGGTACGGAACAGGCGCTGGGTCTGCTGGACCGGGCGCTGGGCACCGGCCGGCCGGTGGTGGCGGCCGGCCTGGATGTGGGTGCGGTCCGCGACGCGATCGCGGCGGGCTCGCCGGTGCCGGCGGTGCTTCTTGGCCTGGGTCGTGCACCGCGGCGGGCGGCCGTTGCCGGGGCTGGTGGCGGGGCGCTGGCCCGTCGTCTGGCCGCGTTGCCGTCGGCGGAGCATCCGCGGGTCGTGCTGGATCTGGTGCGTGAGCACGCCGCGGTGGTGCTCGGCCACGGTGATGGTGTTCCCGCTGACCGGGCGTTCCGGGATCTCGGCTTCGACTCGCTGACGGCGGTGGAGTTGCGTAACCGGCTGGCCGCCGCGTCCGGGCTGACGCTGCCGGCCACGCTGGTCTTCGACTACCCGACCCCCCGGGTTCTGGCCGAGCATCTGGTGGCGCGGGTGACCGGGGTGGCTCCGGCCGCCGCGGAGATCGCCCCGGCCCCGGCGGTGACCGGTGACCCGATCGCGATCGTGTCGATGGCGTGCCGTTTCCCGGGCGGGGTGTCCTCGCCGGAGGACTTGTGGCGGCTGGTCGCCGACGGTGTGGACGCGATGGGTGAGTTCCCGACGGACCGGGGCTGGGAGACTGAGCCTGCCGGATACGCGCGGGTGGGCGGTTTCCTGTCCGGCGCGGCTGACTTCGATGCGGAGTTCTTCGGGGTGTCGCCGCGTGAGGCGGTGGCGATGGATCCGCAGCAGCGGCTGCTGCTCGAGGTGTCCTGGGAGGCGCTGGAACGAGCGGGCCTGGACCCCTCAAACCTGCGCGGCTCCGATACCGGGGTCTTCGCCGGCCTGTACTACCAGGGCTACGGCTCGCAACTGCCCGATGGCGACGGCAGCGGTTTCCGGCTGACGGGCTACTCGACGAGCGTGGCGTCGGGCCGGGTGTCCTACGCGCTGGGCCTGGAAGGTCCGGCGGTCACGATCGATACGGCGTGTTCGTCGTCGCTGGTGGCGATGCACCTGGCCGCGCAGGCGCTGCGTAACGGCGAGTGCTCACTTGCCCTGGCGGGCGGCGCGGCGGTGATGGCCACCCCGGCGGCGTTCGCGGAGTTCGCTCTGCAGGGCGGGCTGGCGTCCGATGGCCGGTGCAAGCCGTTCTCGGACGAAGCGGACGGCACCGGCTGGGGCGAAGGCGTCGGGGTATTGGTGCTGGAGCGGTTGTCGGAGGCGCAACGGCTCGGGCATCCGGTGCTGGCGGTGTTGCGGGGCAGTGCGGTGAACCAGGACGGGGCGTCCAACGGCCTGTCGGCCCCCAACGGCCCCTCGCAGCAGAGAGTGATCCGGGCCGCGCTGGCGGGCGCGGGGCTGTCCGCCGCGGAAGTGGACACGGCGGAAGCGCACGGGACCGGGACCGCCCTCGGGGATCCGATCGAGGCGCAGGCGTTGCTGGCGACCTATGGGCAGGACCGCCCCGAGGACCGGCCGTTGTGGCTGGGGTCGGTGAAGTCCAACATCGGCCACACCCAGGCCGCGGCCGGTGTCGCCGGTGTGATCAAGATGGTCGAGGCGATGCGGCACGGGGTGCTCCCGGCAACGCTGCACGCCGGTGAGCCGTCGCACCATGTGGACTGGACAGCCGGCGACGTACGGCTGCTGACCGAGGCGCGTCCGTGGGAGTCCGACGGGCGTCCGCGGCGGGCGGGGGTGTCCGCGTTCGGGCTCAGCGGGACCAACGCGCACGTGATCCTCGAGCAGGCCCCGGATCCGCTCCCGGAGCAAGTTTCAGACGCGGCGCCGGTGGTGACGGGCGGTGTGGTGCCGTGGGTGCTGTCGGCCAGGTCGGGTGCGGGCCTGCGGGCGCTGGCGGCCCGGCTGGCGTCGGACGTCCCGGCCGGAACTGACATCGCGGATGTGGCGGGTGCGTTGGCGGGGGGCCGCGCCGGGCTGGAGTACCGGGCGGTGGTTCTGGGCGTTGACCGTGCGGAGCTGGACGAGGCGCTGGTGCGGGTCGAGCCGGGCGCGCCGTCAGTGTCGGGCAGCGATGTGGCTTTCGTCTTCCCGGGTCAGGGATCGCAGTGGCTGGGGATGGGCCGCGAGCTGCTGGCCGGCTCACCGGTGTTCGCGGAGTTCGTGGCCGAGTGCGAGCGGTTGGTGGACTTCCCGCTGCGCGACGCGCTGGTCTCCGGAGCCGGGTTGGAGCGGGTGGACGTGGTCCAGCCCGCTTTGTTCGTGATGATGGTCGGCTTGGCCCGCGTATGGGAAGCGGCGGGGGTCTTCCCGTCGGCCGTGGTGGGCCATTCGCAGGGTGAGCTCGCCGCGGCGTGCTTCGCGGGGGCCCTCTCGTTGGAGGACGCTCTCGGCCTGGTCATCGCCCGGGGGCGGGCGCTGGTGGAGTTGGCGGGCACCGGCGGGATGCTGTCGGTCGCGGCGGCCCCGGAGGTCGTCGAGGGCATGCTGGCCGACGGGTTGGGGATCGCGGCGGTCAACGCGGCCGAGCAGGTAGTGGTCTCGGGTGCGCCGGAGCTGTTGGACGCGTTGGCGGCGCGGTGTGAGGCGGCGGGGATCCGTGCTCGGCGCGTCGATGTGGATTACGCGAGTCATAACCCGTTGGTGGACTCGGTCCGTGAGCGGTTGTTGGCGGTGCGGGTGTCGCCGCGTCCGGGTCGGGTGCCGTTCTATTCGGCGGTGACCGGCTCGGTGGTGGATACCGTGGAGTTGGATGCCGCGTATTGGTGGCGGAATCTGCGGGAGCAGGTGCGGTTCGCGCAGACCGTGGCGGCGATGCCGGTGGCCGGGTTCGTGGAGGTGTCCCCGCATCCGGTGCTGGTGCCGGGGATCGAGGGTCGTTGGGCGGTCGGTTCGCTGCGCCGCGATGACGGTGGCCAGCGGCGTTTGCTGATGTCTCTGGCTGAGGCGTGGACCCACGGCGCGACCGTGGAGTGGACCCGCCTCAGCACCGGGGGCAAGCCGGTCACCTTGCCGACGTATCCGTTCCAGCACCGCCGCTACTGGGCGTCCGGTGGCGGGACCGGCCGGAGCAGGGCAGGCGGCCACCCGTTGCTGGAGTCCGCGGTGCGGCTGGCCGAGGACGCCGGCTGGGTGTGGTCGGGGCGGCTGTCGGCCGGGACGAGCCCATGGCTCGGCGATCACGTGGTGGCGGGCACGGTGCTGGCACCCGGCGCGGCGTTGGCCGAGCTGGTGTTGCACGCCGGGGATCGGGCCGGCCTGCCGGCGATCGAAGAGATCACGTTCGAGCAGCCGTTGGTGCTGGACGGCGTGGTGGATGTCCAGGTGCGAGTCGAAGACAGCCGGGCGAGCGTGTTCTCTCGCACCGGGGAGCAGTGGATCCGGCACGCCACGGCGTCCCTGGCCGATCCCGCCGGAACCGGAATGGTGGAAGACCTCGACGGACAGTGGCCCCCGGTCGGCGCGCAGGCTCTTGCCATCGGTGACGCTTACGACGTCATGGCGGCTCGCGGGTACGAGTACGGCCCGGCGTTCCGCGGTCTGCGAGCGGCCTGGCGGCTCGGCGAGGACCTGTACGCCGAGGTGGAACTGCCCGAACTGCCCACCGGGGACGCTCAAGACGGGTTCGGGATCCACCCGGCGCTGCTGGACGCCGCCCTGCACGTTCTGCTCACGGCGGCCGGGGAAGGTGACGAGATCGGTTTGCCGTTCGCGTGGCGCGATGTGCGGCTGCACGCGATCGGGGCGTCGGCGTTGCGGGTGCGGCTGAGCCCGGCCGGTCCGGGCGCGGTCAGCCTGCTCGCCGCCGACGGCGAGGGCCAGCCGGTGGTTTCGGTTGGCGCGATGATCTCCCGGCCGGCCGAGGCGGGCCGCCTGGCACCGGCTCTGAGTGCGGGCGCGGGGCTGCTCGCCCTCGAATGGGCGCCGGTACGCCGGTCGGCCGACAACTCGGCGGTGCGGGAGTGGGTACGCGTGGGCCCGGACCTGCCCGAGGGAACGGACGAGCCGCTGTATGCCTTGGCGGAGCCCGTCGACGTGCCCGCGGCATTGGCCTTGGTGCAGGCTTGGCTGGCCGATGAGCATCCGGCGGGGTCGCGGCTGGCGGTCCGTACGCGTGACGCGGTTGCCGCGGTTGAGGGCGATTCGGTCGCGGGGTTGGCGGTTTCGGGCGTGTGGGGGCTGGTTCGTTCGGCGATGGCCGAGCACCCGGATGCGGGCCTGGTGCTGCTGGACGACGACGGCCGTCCCGAATCCGAGGCGATGGTTTCGGCCGCCCTGGCCACCGGGGAAAAGGAGCTGGCCCTGCGCGACGGGGCGGTGCTGGTGCCCCGGCTGCGCCGGGCGGCCGCCGGCGATGAGCCGGCCCCCGTACTCGGCCCGGACGGCACGGTGCTGGTGACCGGCGGGACCGGAACGCTGGGCGGCCTGGTCGCCCGGCATCTGGCCGTCCGGCACGAGGTCCGGGACCTGGTGCTCGTCAGCCGGTCGGGGCAGCACGCGCCCGGCGCCGACGAGCTGGTCGCCGACCTCGAGGCGGCCGGGGCCCGCGTACGGATCGTCGCGGCCGACCTGGCCGACCGCGCCGTGGTAGACGCGCTCGTCGCGGACCTCCCCGACCTGACCGCCGTGGTCCACGCGGCCGGAGTGGTCGAGGACGCCCCGGTGACCTCACTGACCGAGCCGGCGCTGGGCCGGGTACTGGCGTCCAAGGCGGTCTCGGCCTGGAATCTGCACGAGGCGACGGCCGACCGGAAACTGCGGGGGTTCGTGCTCTTCTCGTCGCTGTCGGGCCTGCTCGGCGGTGCCGGGCAGGGCAACTACACGGCGGCCAACACCTACCTGGACGCCCTGGCCGCGCACCGGCGGGCTCAGGGCCGGCCCGCCGTCTCGATCGCCTGGGGCTTCTGGGAGCGACGCAGCACGATCGGCGCCGGTGTCACCGACGCCGACCTGGCCCGGCTGGCCCGGGTCGGAGGCACGCTGCTGCCGATCGAGCAGGCGCTGAGCCTGTTCGACCAGGCGCTGAGGGTCGGCCCGCCCGTGGTCGCCACCGGCTTGGACGTGGCTGCGGTCCGCGGCGCGATCGCCGCCGGACAGACGATGTCGGCGGTGCTCCTTGGCTTCGGCCGTGCGCCGCTGCGGACGGCCGCGGCCGGCACCGGCGGCGGCGAGCTGGCCCGTCGCCTGGCCGGGCTGGGCGAGGGCGAGCGGTCCCGCGTCCTGCTGGACCTGGTGCGCGAGCACGCCGCGGTGGTCCTCGGCCACGGCGACGCGAGCGGCATCGAGGCCGGTCAGGCGTTCCGTAATCTCGGTTTCGACTCGCTGACCGCGGTGGAGTTGCGGAACCGGCTGGCCGCGGCGGCCGGGCTGACGCTGCCGGCCACGCTGGTCTTCGACTACCCGACACCGCGGGCTCTGGCCGAGTACCTGCTGCGGCAGGCACTCGGCGTCGAAGAGACCGCCGGGAAGGTGGTGCCGGCGCGTTCGGCGGGGGAGCCGGTCGCGGTGGTGTCGATGGCCTGCCGGTTCCCGGGCGGGGTCGCCTCGCCGGAGGAACTGTGGCGGCTCGTCGTCGGCGGCACGGACGCGATGGGCGACTTCCCGGCCGACCGCGGCTGGGAAACGGAGCCCGCCGGGTATACGCGGGTGGGCGGTTTCCTGTCCGGTGCGGCGGACTTCGACGCGGAGTTCTTCGGGATCTCGCCGCGTGAGGCCCTCGCCATGGACCCGCAGCAGCGGCTCCTGCTCGAGGTGTCCTGGGAAGCCCTGGAACGCGCGGGCTTTGACCCTTCACGCATGCGCGGCTCCGACACCGGCGTCTTCGCCGGGCTGTCCTTGCAGGACTACGCATGGCGGCTCTCCGACGCCGACGGGGGCAGTTTCCGGCTCACCGGTAACGCGTCGAGCGTCGTGTCCGGCCGGGTGGCGTTCGCGTTCGGCCTGGAAGGTCCGGCGGTGACGGTGGACACGGCGTGTTCGTCGTCGCTGGTGGCGATGCACCTGGCCGCGCAGGCGCTGCGCAACGGCGAATGTTCGCTGGCGCTGGCCGGTGGTGTCACCGTCATGGCCACCCCGACGACGATCTCGGAGTTCGCGCTGCAGGGCGGTCTGGCGGCCGACGGGCGGGTCAAGGCGTTCTCGGGTACGGCGGACGGCACGGCGTTGTCCGAGGGCGTTGGCGTGGTGGTACTGGAGCGGCTGTCCGAAGCGCGACGGCTTGGGCACCCGGTGCTGGCGGTGCTGCGCGGCAGCGCGGTGAACCAGGACGGCGCGTCCAACGGTCTGTCGGCCCCGAACGGCCCGTCCCAGGAACGTGTCATCCGCCGGGCGCTGGCCGATGCCCGGCTGACTCCAGCTGATGTGGACGCGGTCGAAGGGCACGGGACGGGGACCACGCTCGGGGACCCGATCGAGGCGCAGGCGTTGCTGGCGACCTACGGGCAGAATCGGCCCGAGGACCAGCCGTTGTGGCTCGGGTCGGTGAAGTCGAACATCGGGCACGCTCAGGCCGCGGCCGGGGTGGCCGGTGTGATCAAGATGGTCGAGGCGCTCCGGCACGGAACGCTGCCACCGACGCTGCACGCCGACGAGCCGTCACCGCACGTGGACTGGACGGCCGGGGACGTACGCCTGCTGACCGAACCACGAGCCTGGGAGTCCGACGGGCGTCCGCGGCGGGCCGGTATCTCGTCGTTCGGTATCAGCGGCACCAACGCCCACGTGATCCTCGAAGCGGCCCCGGAGCCGGTTCCCGCGCGACCCGCGCCCGGCTGGCCGGTGGTGACCGGCGGAGTGGTGCCGTGGGTCTTGTCGGCCCGCTCGGGTGCGGGGCTGGCGGCGTTGGCGGGACAGCTGTCCTCGGATGTCCCGGCCGGGGCCGACATCGCGGATGTGGCGGGTGCGTTGGCGGGTGGCCGGGCCGGGCTGGAGTACCGGGCGGTGGTTCTGGGCGTTGACCGTGCGGAGCTGGACGCGGCGCTGGTGCGGGTCGAGCCGGGCGCACCGTCAGTGTCGGGCGGCGATGTGGCTTTCGTCTTCCCGGGTCAGGGTTCGCAGTGGCTGGGGATGGGCCGTGAGTTGCTGGCCTGTTCACCGGTGTTCGCCGAGTTCGTGGCCGAGTGCGAGCGGTTGGTGGACTTCCCGCTGCGGGACGCTCTGGTCTCGGGAACGGGGCTGGAGCGAGTGGAGGTAATCCAGCCCGCGCTGTTCGTGATGATGGTCGGCCTCGCCCGCGTATGGGAAGCGGCAGGGGTGGTCCCGTCGGCCGTGGTGGGCCATTCGCAGGGCGAGGTGGCCGCGGCGTACTTCGCGGGGGCTCTCTCGCTGGAGGACGCCCTCGGCCTGGTAACCGCGCGCGGCCGGGCGCTGGTGGCACTGGCGGGCACGGGCGGCATGCTGTCGGTCTCGGCGGCTCCCGAGGAGGTCGAGGGCATGCTGGCGGACGGGTTGGTGATCGCGGCGGTCAACGCGCCCCGGCAGGTGGTGGTGTCTGGTGCGCCGGAGCCGTTGGACGCGTTGGCGGCGCGGTGTGAGGCGGCGGGGATCCGGGCCCGTCTCGTCGATGTGGATTACGCGAGTCACAACCCGTTGGTCGAGTCGATCCGGGAACCGTTGTTGGCGGTGCGGGTGTCGCCGCGTTCGGGTCGGGTGCCGTTCTATTCGGCGGTGACCGGCTCGGTGGTGGATACCGAGGGCTTGGATGCCGCGTATTGGTGGCGGAACCTGCGGGAGCAGGTGCGGTTTGCGCAGACCATAGCCTCGATGCCGGTGGCCGGGTTCGTGGAGGTGTCCCCGCATCCGGTGCTGGTGCCGGGGATCGAGGGTCGTTGGGCGGTTGGTTCGCTGCGCCGCGATGACGGTGGCCAGCGGCGTTTGCTGACCTCTGTGGCTGAGGCGTGGACCCACGGCGCGACCGTGGACTGGACCCGCCTGGTTCCCCAGGGCAGTCCGATCACTTTGCCGACGTATCCGTTCCAGCACCGCCGCTACTGGGCCTCCGGCGGCGCGACCAGCCGTGGCAACGCGGAACATCCGCTGCTGAACAGCGCGGTGCGGCTTGCCGAGGACGCCGGCTGGGTGCTGTCGGGGCGGCTGTCGGCCGGGACCAGCCCGTGGCTGGCCGACCACGCCGTATCGGGCACGGTGCTGGTACCTGGCGCGGCGCTGGCGGAGCTGGTGCTGCACGCCGGGGAGCGCGCCGGATTGCCGGCGATCGGAGAGATCACGTT
The DNA here is from genome assembly GCF_016741935.1 of Streptomyces endocoffeicus. GTDB lineage: Bacteria > Actinomycetota > Actinomycetes > Streptomycetales > Streptomycetaceae > Streptomyces > Streptomyces endocoffeicus. The sequence continues at coordinate 22,540 of NZ_JAERRG010000057.1, forward strand.
CGAGCAGCCGCTGGTGCTGGACGGCGCGGCCGATGTCCAGGTGCGGGTCGACGGAGAGCAGGCGAGCGTGTTCTCCCGGGCGGGTGAGCGGTGGATCCGGCACGCCACCGCGACCTTGGCCGATCCCGCCGGGACGGTGGAAGGCCTGGACGGGCCGTGGCCCCCGGCCGGCGCGCGGCCGCTGCCCGTCAGCGACGCTTACGAGGCCATGGCGGCGCGCGGCTACGAGTACGGCCCGACGTTCCGTGGCCTGCGGGCCGCCTGGCGGCTCGACGAGGACCTGTACGCCGAAGTGGAACTGCCCGCCGACGACGCCCAGGACGGGTTCGCGATCCATCCGGCCCTGTTGGACGCCGCGTTGCACGTCCTGATCGCCGCCGCCGAGGATGGTGACGAAATCGGGTTGCCGTTCGCCTGGCGGGACGTACGGCTGCACGCGACCGGGGCGACGGCGCTGCGGGTGCGGCTGAGTCCAGCCGGTCCGGACGCCGTCTCCCTGCTCGCCGCCGACGGCGAGGGTCAGCCGGTCGTCTCGGCCGCGTCGATGATGGCCCGCCCGACTGACACCGCTCGGCTCACGACCGGCACCGGTCCGGGCCTGCTGACGTTGGAATGGGCCCCGTTCAGCCTCGGGTCGGCGCCGGAACAGGCCTGGGTCCCGGTCGGCCCCGACCTGGACCTGCCCACGGATACGGACGGGCCACTCTTCGCCTTGGCCGAGTTCGCCGACGTGCCCGCGGCGTTGGCCCTGGTGCAGGCCTGGCTGGCCGGAGAACATCCGCCCGGGTCGCGGCTGGCGGTCCGTACCCGTGACGCGGTTGCCGCGGTCGAGGGCGATACGGTCGCGGGGTTGGCCGCGTCGGGAGTCTGGGGCCTGGTCCGTTCGGCGATGGCCGAGCACCCTGACGCGGGCTTGGTGCTGCTGGACCACGATGGCCGTCCCGAGTCCGAGGCGATGGTTTCCGCCGCTCTGGCGACCGGGGAGAGGGAGCTGGCGCTGCGTGACGGGGCGGTGCTGGTGCCCCGGCTGCGCCGTGCCGTTTCCGGCGACGGCGCGGTCCCGGTGTTCGACCCCGAAGGCACGGTGCTGATCACCGGTGGGACCGGGACGTTGGGCGGTCTGGTCGCCCGGCATCTGCTGGACACGTACGGGATCCGGGATGTGGTGTTGGCGAGCCGGTCCGGGCCGGATGCGCCCGGCGCCGGCGAACTCGCTGCCGAACTGGAAGCGGCCGGGGCCCGCGTGCGGATCGTCGCCGCGGACCTGTCCCAGCGCACCGCGGTCGACGCGCTGGTGGCGGACATCCCAGGCCTGACCGGGGTGGTGCACGCCGCCGGCATCACCGAGGACATGTCCGTGACCTCACTGACCGGGCCGCCGCTGGAACGGGTGCTGGCGGCCAAGGCGGACGCGGCCCGGCACCTGCACGAGGCCACCGTCGGCCGCGACCTGGGCCTGTTCGTGCTCTTCTCGTCGCTCGCCGGGCTACTCGGCGGTCCGGGACAGGCCAACTACGCCGCGGCCAACACCTACCTGGACGCCCTGGCCGCCCTTCGGCGGTCCCAGGGACTGCCCGGCGTCTCCATCGCCTGGGGCCTGTGGGAACAGCGCAGCGCGCTGACCGGAACGCTGACTCAGGCCGACCAGGCCCGGCTGGCCCGCGGCGGCGGTGTCGCGCTGAGCACCGAGCAGGCGCTGCGGCTGTTCGACGCCGCGCTGGCCGGCGCCTCGCCGGTGGTGGCGGCCGGCCTGGACCTGGACGCGGCCCGGACTACCGCCACCGCGGGGTTCGCGCTGCCCTCGGTGCTCGGTGACCTCGTCCGGGCGCCCCGCCGGGCCGCCGCGGGGACGCGGGGAGCCGACACCTTCGGCCGTCGCCTGGCCGGCCTGGGCGAGACCGAGCGGTCGCGCTTCCTGCTCAATCTGGTGCGCGAACACGCCGCGGTGGTTCTCGGCTATGACGAGGCCGCGAGTGTGCGCGCCGATCAGGCGTTCCGGGACTTCGGCTTCGACTCGGTGACCGCGGTCGAGTTGCGCAACCGGCTGGCCACCGTGACCGGGCTGACGCTCCCGGCCACCCTGGTCTTCGACTACCCGACGTCCCGGGTGCTCGCCGAGCACCTGCTGCATATGGCGATCGGTGCGCCGAAGGACCCAGAGGAAGCGCGCATCGAGGAGGCCATCCGCGCGATCCCCGTGTCCCGGCTACGCGACGTCGGACTGCTGGACGTCCTTCTCGAACTGGCCGACACACCGACCAACGGCAACGGCAGCGGCGACGGCAATACCAATGGCAACGGCAATACCAATACCAATACCAACGGCAATGGCAGTGGAAACGGCCACGGTGGTGCGCCATCGGCGTCCCAGATCGACGAGCTGAGCTCCGACGACCTGATTCGCATGGCACTGGAGGAGAACGAATGACTGACAGCGCCGGCAATCAGAAGCTCCTCGAAGCACTGCGGGCTGCGCTCAAGCAGAACCAGCGCCTCAAGTGGGAGAACGAGCAGCTGAGCAGCGCGGCCGAGGAGCCGGTCGCGATCGTGTCGATGGCGTGCCGCTATCCCGGCGGAGTCGCCTCGCCGGAAGACCTGTGGCGGGTGGCTGCCGACGGTGTGGACGCGATGGGCGACTTCCCGACGGACCGCGGCTGGGAGACCGAGCCGGCCGGGTACGCGCGGGTGGGCGGCTTTCTGTCCGGTGCGGCGGACTTCGACGCGGAGTTCTTCGGGATCTCACCGCGTGAGGCGGTGGCGATGGATCCGCAGCAGCGGCTGCTGCTCGAAGTGTCCTGGGAAGCCCTGGAACGAGCCGGCCTGGACCCCTCCCGAATGCGCGGCTCCGACACCGGGATGTTCGCCGGACTGTCCTTCCAGAACTACGCCTCCCGGCTGCCCGACGAAGGCGCCGGCGGATTCGGACTGACGGGCAACGCACCGAGTGTGGCGTCGGGCCGGGTGTCGTACGTGCTGGGCCTGGAGGGCCCGGCCGTGTCGGTCGATACGGCGTGTTCGTCGTCGCTGGTGGCGATGCACCTGGCCGCGCAGGCGCTGCGGAACGGCGAGTGCTCGCTGGCGCTGGCCGGCGGGGTGACGGTACTGGCGACGCCGGGAGTGTTCGGGGAATTCGCGGCACAGGGCGGCCTGGCCTTCGACGGCCGGTGCAAGCCGTTCTCGGCCGCCGCCGACGGTACGGGCTGGGGCGAGGGCGTCGGGGTGGTGCTGCTGGAGCGTCTGTCGGAGGCTCAGCGGCTCGGGCATCCGGTGCTGGCGGTGCTGCGCGGCAGCGCGGTGAACCAGGACGGGGCGTCCAACGGGCTGTCCGCCCCGAACGGCCCGTCGCAGGAGCGGGTGATCCGGGCGGCGCTGGCCGGCGCGGGACTGTCGACGGCGGACGTGGACGCGGTCGAGGGACACGGGACCGGGACCGCGCTCGGCGACCCGATCGAGGCCCAGGCGCTGCTGGCCACCTACGGGCAGAACCGGCCGGAGGACCGGCCCCTGTGGCTGGGAGCGGTGAAGTCCAACATCGGGCACACCGCGGCGGCGTCGGGCATGGCCGGCGTGATCAAGATGATCGAGGCGATGCGGCACGGGACGCTCCCGCCGACGCTGCACGCCGATGAGCCGTCGCCGCAGGTGGACTGGTCGGCGGGGCTGGTGCGGCTGCTCACCGAAGCACGTCCGTGGGAGTCCGACGGGCGCCCGCGGCGGGCAGGCGTGTCGTCGTTCGGTATCAGCGGCACCAACGCCCACGTGATCCTGGAAGAAGCCCCCGCCGAGCCGGCCCTGGAACCGGTCCCCGGGCCGGGCCGGCCGGTGGTGGCGGGCGAGGCGGTGCCGTGGGTGTTGTCGGCCAAGTCGGTCCCGGCGCTGCGGGCGCTGGCGGCCCGGCTGGCATCCGACGTCCCGGCCGGGGCCGACATCGCGGATGTGGCGGTGTCGCTGGCCCAGTCGCGAGCGGGCCTGGAATACCGGACGGTGGTCCTGGGCGCTGACCGCGCGGAGCTGGACGAGGCTCTGACTCGGGTCGAGCCGGGCACGGACCTGGCCGGAGTCGAGCCCGACAGCGGCGACGTGGCTTTCGTGTTCCCGGGTCAGGGTTCGCAGTGGCTGGGGATGGGCCGCGAGTTGCTGGCCGGCTCACCGGTGTTCGCGGGGTTCGTGGCCGAGTGCGAGCGGTTGGTGGACTTCCCGCTGCGCGACGCTCTGGTGTCCGGGGTCGGCCTGGAGCGGGTTGAGGTGGTCCAGCCCGCGCTGTTCGTGATGATGGTCGGCCTCGCCCGCGTATGGGAAGCGGCAGGGGTCGTCCCGTCAGCAGTGGTGGGCCATTCCCAGGGTGAGCTCGCCGCGGCGTGCTTCGCGGGGGCTCTCTCGCTGGAGGACGCCCTGGGACTGGTGACCGCCCGGGGTCGGGCGCTGGTGGAGTTGGCGGGCACCGGCGGGATGCTGTCGGTCGCGGCGGCCCCGGAGGTCGTCGAGGGCATGCTGGCCGACGGGTTGGTGATCGCGGCGGTCAACGCGCCCGGGCAGGTGGTGGTCTCGGGCGCGCCGGAGCCGCTGGACGCGTTGGCGGCGCGCTGTGAGGCGGCGGGGATCCGGGCCCGTCTCGTCGATGTGGATTACGCGAGTCATCACCCGTTGGTCGAGCAGGTGCGGGAGCGGTTGCTGGCGGTGCGGGTGTCGCCGCGTCCGGGTCGGGTGCCGTTCTATTCGGCGGTGACCGGCTCGGTGGTGGATACCGCGGGTCTTGATGCCGCGTATTGGTGGCGGAATCTGCGGGAGCAGGTGCGGTTCGCGCAGACCGTGGCGGCGATGCCGGTGGCCGGGTTCGTGGAGGTGTCCCCGCATCCGGTGCTGGTGCCGGGGATCGAGGGTCGTTGGGCGGTTGGTTCGCTGCGCCGCGATGACGGTGGCCAGCGGCGCCTGCTGACCTCTGTGGCTGAGGCGTGGACCCACGGCGCGACCGTGGACTGGACCCGCCTGATCCCGGTCGGCCGTCGGGTGGCGCTGCCGACGTATCCGTTTCAGCACCGCCGCTATTGGGCGTCCGGTGGCGGGACGGGCCGGGGCGGCGCGGGTCATCCGCTGTTGCAGTTGGCGGTCGAGCTGGCCGAAGACGCCGGCTGGGTGCTGGCGGGACGGGTATCGGTCGGGACCAGCCCGTGGCTGGCCGATCACGCGGTCTCGGGCACGGTGCTGGTACCCGGTGCGGCGTTGGCGGAGCTGGTGCTGCACGCCGGGGACCGGGCCGGCCTGCCGGCGATCGGGGAGATCACCTTCGAGCAGCCGCTGGTGCTCGAGGGCAGCGGCCCGGTCGATGTGCAGGTGTCGGTCGAGGGCGGTCAGGTCGCCGTGTTCTCCCGTACGGGGGAGCAGTGGACCCGGCACGCGACCGCGGCCCTGGCCGATCCCGCCGGGACGGTGGAAGGTCTGGACGGCCAGTGGCCCCCGGCCGGGGCACAGGCCCTCCCGGTCGGCGATGTCTACGAGGCCATGGCGGGTCGCGGGTATGAGTACGGGCCGGCGTTCCAGGGCCTTCAGGCGGCCTGGCGGCTCGGCGAGGACCTGTACGCCGAAGTGGAACTGCCCGCCGCCGCGGGCGACGTTCAGGACGGCTTCGGGATTCATCCGGCGTTGCTGGACGCCGCCCTGCACGCGATGATCGTGGCCGCGGAGGACAGCCACGAGGTGCGGTTGCCGTTTGCGTGGCGTGATGTGCGGTTGCATGCGACTGGTGCGTCGGCGTTGCGGGTGCGGTTGAGCCCGGCCGGGTCGGACGCGTTCTCTCTGCTGGCTGTTGATGGTGAGGGGCAGCCGGTGGTGTCGGCGGCGGCGATGGTTTCCCGCCCGGCCGACACCAGCCGGCTCTCCGGCCCCGGCACGGGCGCCGGGCTGCTGTCGCTGGAATGGGCGCCGCTGAGCCTGGGATCGGCTTCGGAGCAGGCCTGGGTCCAGGTGGGCCCGGAGCTGGATCTGCCCGAGGTGATGGACGAGCCGTTGCTTGCGTGGGCTGAGCCGGCTGATGTGTCCGCGGCTTTGGCGCTGGTGCAGGCGTGGCTGAGGGCTGGTTACCCGGCCGGGTCCCGGCTGGTGGTCCGTACCCGTGACGCGGTCGCGGCAGCGGCGGGTGACACCGTGGCCGGTTTGTCGGCGTCCGGTGTCTGGGGGCTGGTGCGGTCGGCGATGGCCGAGCATCCGGACGCGGGCCTGGCGTTGCTCGACGACGACGGTCGTCCCGAATCCGCTGAGTCCCTCAGCGCCGCCCTGGCCACGGGCGAAAGGGAACTGGCCTTGCGGGCCGGCGCCGTACTGGTGCCACGACTGCGCCCTGTGCCCGCCGGCCTGGAACTGCCGGCCGGTCCGGAGGCGTGGCGACTGGAGTGGGCCGAGGGCGGGGACCTGGACAAGGTGCGGGCCGTCCCCGCGCCGGACGCCGAGCGGCCGCTGGAACCCGGTGAGGTCCGCATCGCGGTCCGCGCGGCCGGAGTGAACTTCCACGACGTCCTGTCGGCGCTGGGCATGCTGCCCGGCGACCACCGGCCGCCGGGCGGCGAGGGCGCCGGGGTTGTGGTCGAGGCCGGCCCGGAGGTGACCGGCCTGTCGGTCGGCACGCGGGTGATGGGGCTGATGGCCGGGTTCGGCCCGCTGGCCGTGACCGACGCGCGGCTGGTGACGCCGATCCCGGACGGGTGGAGCGACGTCGAGGCGGCCGGGACGACGATCGGGTATCTGACCGCCTACCACGCCCTGTTCGAACGGGCCCAGTTGCGCTCGGGCGAACGCGTGCTGATCCACGCGGCGTCCGGCGGTGTGGGTATGGCGGCCGTGCACCTGGCGCTGGCGGCGGGGGCGGAGGTGTTCGCGACGGCCAGCCCGGCCAAGCAGGCCGCGGTGGCGGCGCTGGGCGTGACGCGCATCGCCTCTTCGCGTACGGCGGACTTCGCCGAAGAGTTCGGCCAGGTCGACGTGGTGCTGAACTCGTTGACCGGCGAACTGCTGGATGCCTCTCTGGGGATGCTGGCCGAGGGCGGCCGGTTCGTGGAAATGGGCAAGACCGACATCCGCGATTCCCGCCAGGACGCCTTCGACCTGGCGGAAGTCGCGTACGCGAACCCCGACCGGGTCGCCGCGATGTGGCCGCGGGTCCTGGAGACGGCCGTACCGCTGCCGACGACGGCGTGGCCGGCGGCGCAGGCGGGTGCGGCACACCGGTTCATGAGCCAGGCCCGGCACGTGGGCAAGATCGTGCTGCGTATCCAGGCCGCACCGCAGCCGGACGGCGCGGTGCTGATCACCGGCGGGACGGGGACGCTGGGCGGTCTGGTCGCCCGGCATCTGGTGGACCGGTACGGGATACGGGACTTGGTGCTGGCCAGCCGGTCCGGGCCGGAGGCGCCGGGCGCGGCCGAACTCGCGGCCGAGCTGGAGGCGGCTGGGGCGCGGGTGCGGATCGTGGCCGCGGACCTGTCCGACCGTGCCGCGGTGGACGCGCTGGTGGCGGACATTCCGGAGCTGGCAGGGGTGATGCACACCGCCGCCGTGCTTGAGGACACTCCGGTCACGTCGCTGACCGGCGAGTCGCTGGGCCGGGTGCTGGCCGCGAAGGCCGACACGGCCTGGCATCTGCACGAAGCGACCGCAGACCGGGATCTGCGGATGTTCGTGCTGTTCTCGTCGCTGTCCGGGCTGCTCGGCAATCCGGGGCAGGGAAACTACGCGGCGGCCAACACCTACCTGGACGCCCTGGCCGTGTACCGGACGGCCCTTGGGCTGCCCGCGGTGTCGATCGGCTGGGGCCTGTGGGAGCAGACCAGTGCCTTGACCGGTGCGCTGACCGGGGCCGACCGGGCCCGGCTGGCCCGTGGTGGCGGTGTGGCGCTGTCCACCGAGCAGGCACTGCGGCTGCTGGACGCGGCGATGGCCGGCCGTGAGCCCGTGGTGGCGGCGGGCCTGGACGTGAGTGCGGTTCGGAGCGCGATCGCGGCGGGGCCGCCGGTGCCGGCGGTGCTGCTCGGCCTGGGCCGGGCACCGCGGCGGGCCGCTGTGGCCGGGGCTGGTGGCGGGGCGCTGGCCCGTCGTCTGGCCGCGTTGCCGTCGGCGGAGCATGTGCGGATCGTGCTGGATCTGGTGCGTGAGCACGCCGCGGTGGTTCTTGGCCACGGTGACGGTGACGGCGCCGGTGTTCCCGCTGACCGGGCGTTCCGGGATCTCGGCTTCGACTCGCTGACGGCGGTGGAGTTGCGGAACCGGCTGGCCGCGGCGTCCGGGCTGACGCTGCCCGCCACGCTGGTCTTCGACTACCCGACCCCCCGGGTTCTGGCCGAGCATCTGGTGGGGCAGGTGACCGGGGTGGCCCCGGCCGCCGCGGAGATCGCCCCGGCCTCGGCGGCGACCGGTGACCCGATCGCGATCGTGTCGATGGCCTGCCGTTACCCCGGTGGCGTGTCCTCGCCCAAGGACTTGTGGCGGCTGGTCGCCGACGGTGTGGACGCGATGGGCGACTTCCCGACGGACCGGGGCTGGGAGACCGAGCCGGCCGGATACGCGCGGGTGGGCGGTTTCCTGTCCGGCGCGGCGGACTTCGACGCGGAGTTCTTCGGCATCTCGCCGCGCGAGGCCGTGGCGATGGATCCGCAGCAGCGGCTGCTGCTCGAGGTGTCCTGGGAGGCGCTGGAACGAGCGGGCCTGGACCCCTCGGGCCTGCGTGGTTCGGACACCGGGGTCTTCGCCGGCCTGGTCGGCCAGGACTACAGCTCGCGACTGTCCGTGGCTGACGGGAACGGCTTCGAGCTGACCGGGAACGCGCTGAGCGTGGCGTCGGGCCGGGTGTCGTACGCGCTGGGCCTGGAAGGTCCCGCGGTGACAGTGGATACGGCGTGTTCGTCGTCTCTGGTGGCGATGCACCTGGCCGCTCAGGCACTGCGCAACGGCGAATGCTCGCTGGCCCTCGCCGGAGGCGTGACCGTACTGGCGACGCAAGGAGTGTTCGCCGAGTTCACGCGGCAGGGCGGCATGGCAGCCGACGGCCGGTGCAAGGCGTTCTCGGCCGAGGCGGACGGCACCGGCTGGGGCGAGGGCGTCGGCGTGGTCGTGCTGGAGCGCTTGTCGGAGGCGCGGCGACTCGGGCATCCGGTGCTGGCCGTGCTACGCGGCAGCGCGGTGAACCAGGACGGGGCTTCCAATGGCCTGTCGGCCCCGAACGGCCCGTCCCAGGAGCGCGTCATTCGCCGGGCGCTGGCCGATGCCCGGCTGACTCCAGCTGATGTGGACGCGGTCGAGGGGCACGGGACCGGGACCACGCTCGGGGACCCGATCGAGGCTCAGGCACTGCTGGCCGCCTACGGACAGGACCGGCCCGAGGACCAGCCGTTGTGGCTGGGGTCGGTGAAGTCCAACATCGGCCACACTCAGGCGGCGGCCGGTGTCGCCGGTGTGATCAAGATGGTCGAGGCGATGCGGCACGGGATGCTGCCTCCGACACTGCACGCGGGTGAGGCGTCGCCGCATGTGGAGTGGTCGGCCGGGGATGTGCGGCTGCTGACCGAGGCCCAGCCGTGGGATTCCGACGGGCGGCCTCGTCGGGCCGGTGTCTCGTCCTTCGGGATCAGCGGCACCAACGCCCACGTGATCCTGGAACAGGCGCCGGACACGGTTCCCGCGCTACCCGCGCCCACCCAGCCGGCGGTGACGGGTGATGTGGTGCCGTGGGTGTTCTCGGCCCGGTCGGAGGCGGGGCTGGCGGCGCTGGCGTCGGACGTGGCCGAGTGGGCCGAACAGCGGCCGGACGTGGCGGCGGCGGATGTGGCCGTCTCGCTGGTACGGGGCAGGGCGGGCCTCAACTACCGCGGCGTGCTGCTGGAGCCGAGCGGGCCGCTGCTGTCCGGCCGGGCGGCGGACGGCGACGGTGTGGCGTTTGTCTTCCCGGGTCAGGGGTCTCAGTGGCTGGGGATGGGCCGTGAGCTGCTGGCGAGCTCGCCGGTGTTCGCCGAGTTCGTGGCCGAGTGTGAGCGGTTGGTGGACTTCCCGCTGTGGGACGCTCTGGTGTCCGGGGTCGGGCTGGAGCGGGTGGAGGTTGTTCAGCCTGCTTTGTTTGTGATGATGGTCGGCCTGGCCCGGGTGTGGGAGGCCGCGGGGGTCACCCCTTCGGCCGTGGTGGGTCATTCGCAGGGTGAGCTCGCCGCAGCGTGTTTCGCGGGGGCCTTGTCGTTGCAGGACGCCCTCGGTCTGGTCATCGCGCGGGGTCGGGCGCTGGTGGCGTTGGCGGGTACCGGCGGGATGCTGTCGGTGGCGGCGGCTCCCGAGGCGGTCGAGGGCATGCTGGCCGACGGCCTGGTGATCGCGGCGGTCAACGCGGCCGAGCAGGTGGTGGTTTCGGGGGCGCCGGAGGCGCTGGACGCGTTGGCGGCGCGGTGTGAGACGGCAGGGATCCGTGCTCGGCGCGTCGATGTGGATTACGCGAGTCATCACCCGTTGGTGGAGTCGGTACGGGAAGAATTGTTGGCGGTGCGGGTGTCGTCGCGGGCAAGCCGGGTGCCGTTCTACTCAGCGGTGACCGCCACGACGGTGGACACCACGGAGTTGGACGCGGGCTACTGGTGGCGGAATCTGCGCGAGCAGGTGAAGTTCGCGCAGACCATAGCGGCGATGCCTGTGGCCGGGTTCGTGGAAGTGTCCCCGCATCCGGTGCTGGTACCCGGGATCGAGGGGCGTTGGGCGGTCGGCTCGCTGCGCCGTGACGATGGCGGCCAGCGGCGCCTGCTGACCTCTCTGGCTGAGGCGTGGACCCACGGCGCGGTGGTGGACTGGACGCGCCTGATTGCCGGCGGGACGCCGGTGACGCTGCCGACGTATCCGTTCCAGCACCGCCGGTATTGGGCGTCGGGTGGCGGCACTGGCCGTGGCAACGCCGGGCATCCGCTGCTGGACAGCGCGGTGCGGCTGGCCGAGGACGCCGGCTGGGTGCTGTCGGGCCGGGTGTCGGCAGGGACCAGTCCGTGGCTGGCCGATCACGCGGTTTCGGGGACCGTGCTGGTGCCGGGTGCGGCGTTGGCGGAGTTGGTGCTGCACGCCGGGGATCGGGCTGAGCTGCCGGCGATCGGGGAGATCATCTTTGAGCAGCCTCTGGTGCTCAATGGCGGCCCGGTCGATCTGCAGGTGTCGGTCGAGGGCGGTCAGGCGGCCGTGTTCTCCCGTACTGGGGAGCAGTGGATCCGGCACGCCACCGCGACCCTGGCCGACCCGGCCGGGACGGTCGCCGGCCTGGAAGGGCAGTGGCCCCCGGCCGGGGCGCAGGCTCTTCCCGTCGGTGATGTCTACGAGGTCATAGCGGCTCGCGGGTATGAATACGGCCCCGCGTTCCGTGGCCTGCAAGCCGCCTGGCGGCTCGGCGATGACCTGTACGCGGAAGTGGAACTGCCCGAACTGCCCGCCGGGGACGCTCAAGACGGGTTCGGGATCCATCCGGCGCTGCTGGACGCCGTGCTGCACGCCCTTCTCGCCGCCGCGACCGACGACACCGGGCAGCGGGTCCTGCTGCCGTTCGCGTGGCGGGATGTGCGGTTGCACGCGACGGGGGCGTCGGCGTTGCGGGTGCGGTTGAGCCCGGCCGGGTCGGACGCGTTCTCCCTGCTGGCCGCCGACGGCGAAGGCCAGCCGGTGGTATCGGCGGCGGCAATCGTCTCCCGCCCCGTGGACACCAGCCGTCTCACCCCCGCTCCCGCTGCCGGTGTCGGCCTGCTCGCCCTGGAATGGGCACCGCTCGGCCCCAGCCCGGAACCGGGCTCCGACCAGGCCTGGGTCCAGGTCGGCCCGGAGCTGGACTTGCCCCAGGCCGCGGACCGGCCGGTATACGCCTCGGCCGAGCCCGCTGACCCGACCGTCGCGCTGGCTCTGGTGCGGGCGTGGCTGGAGGCCGGGTACCCGGCGGGTTCCCGGCTGGCCGTCCGCACCCGCGAGGCAGTTGCCGCGGCTGATGGCGACACGGTCGCCGGGCTGGCGAGCGCGGGGATCTGGGGCCTGGTCAGGTCGGCGATGGCCGAGCACCCGGATGCGGGCCTGATGCTGCTCGACGACGACGGCCGCCCTGAATCCGATGCGGTTGTCGCTACGGCGCTGGCGACCGGTGAGAAGGAACTGGCGCTGCGCGACGGGGCGGTGCTGGGGCCCCGGCTGCGCCGGGCTGCCTCCGGCGACGACGCGGTCCCGGCATTCGACCCCGAGGCCGCGGTGCTGATCACCGGCGGGACCGGGACGCTGGGTGGTCTGGTCGCCCGGCATCTGGTGGACGCGTACGGGATCCGGGATGTGGTGTTGGCGAGCCGGTCCGGGCCGGAGGCGCCGGGCGCGGCCGAACTCGCGGCCGAGCTGGAGGCGGCCGGGGCGCGGGTGCGGATCGTGGCCGCGGACCTGTCCGACCGTGCCGCGGTGGACGCGCTGGTGGCGGACATCCCCGATCTGGCCGGGGTCGTGCACACCGCGGGGGTGCTCGAGGACACCCCGATCACGTCGCTGACCGGCGAGTCGCTGGGCCGCGTACTGGCCCCCAAGGCGGACGCCGCCCGCCACCTGCACGAGGCCACCGCCCACCGTGACCTGCGGATGTTCGTGCTCTTCTCGTCGCTGTCGGGGCTGCTCGGCAACGCCGGGCAGGGCAACTACGCGGCGGCCAACACCTACCTGGACGCCCTCGCCGCCCGGCGGCGGGCCCTCGGCCTGGCGGCCGTGTCCATCGCCTGGGGGCTCTGGGAGCGGCGCAGCGCCCTGACCGGTGCGCTGACCGCGGTCGACCAGGCCCGGCTGGCCCGCGTCGGCGGCGTCGCTCTGCCGACCCAGCAGGCACTGAGCCTGCTGGACCGCGCGCTGACCGTCGGCCGGCCGGTGGTCGCGGCCGGCCTGGACACGAGCGCGGTCCGCGGCGTCATCGCGGCCGGTACGTCGATTCCAGCGGTGCTGAACGATCTCGTCCGCACGCCGCGGCGGGTAGCCGCGTCGAGGGCCGCCGACGGGGCGATGGCCCGTCGCCTGGCCGCCCTCAGCGAGACCGAGCGGGCGCTTGTCCTGCTGGACCTCGTGCGCGAGCAGGCCGCCGCGGTGCTCGGCTACGACCAGGCCGCGAACATGCCGGCCGACCGTGCCTTCCGCGACCTCGGCTTCGACTCGGTCACCGCGGTGGAGCTGCGTAACCGGCTGGCCGCGGCGGCCGGGCTGGCGCTGCCCGCCACGCTGGTCTTCGACTACCCCACACCGCAAGCCCTGGCGGACTACCTGGTGGCCCAGGTGACCGGCGCGGCCCCGACCGCGGTGGAGATCACCCCGGCGGCCCCGCGGTTGGTCGGCGAGCCCATCGCGATCGTGTCGATGGCCTGCCGCTTCCCCGGTGGGGTCGCCTCGCCCGAAGACCTCTGGCAACTCATCGAGGACCGGGCCGACGCGATGGGCGACTTCCCGGCCGACCGCGGCTGGGAGACCGAGCCCGCCGGGTATGCGCGCGTGGGCGGTTTCCTGTCCGGTGCGGCGGACTTCGACGCGGAGTTCTTCGGGATCTCGCCGCGTGAGGCAGTGGCGATGGACCCGCAGCAGCGGCTGCTGCTCGAAGTGTCCTGGGAAGCCCTGGAACGCGCGGGCCTGGACCCCTCCGGGTTGCGGGGCTCCGACACCGGCGTCTTCGCCGGCCTGGCCATGCAGGACTACTCCTGGCGTCTGCCGGCGGGTGACGCGGGCGGATTCCGGATGACCGGCAACGCGTCGAGCGTCGTCTCCGGCCGCGTGGCCTATACCTTCGGCCTGGAGGGCCCGGCGGTCACGGTTGACACAGCCTGTTCGTCCTCCTTGGTGGCGATGCACCTGGCCGCGCAGGCGCTGCGCAACGGTGAGTGCTCGCTGGCGCTGGCCGGGGGCGTGACGGTGATGGCCACCCCGGCGGCGTTCGCGGAGTTCGCGCTGCAGGGCGGCCTCGCGGCCGACGGGCGGGTCAAGGCGTTCTCGGGTACGGCGGACGGCACGGCCTTGTCCGAGGGCGTTGGTGTGGTGGTGCTGGAGCGTCTGTCGGAGGCTCGGCGGCTCGGGCATCCGGTGCTGGCGGTTCTGCGGGGCAGTGCAGTGAACCAGGACGGGGCGTCGAACGGCCTGTCGGCGCCGAACGGCCCGTCGCAGGAACGTGTCATACGCCGGGCGCTGGCTGATGCCCGGCTGACCCCGGGCGATGTCGATGTGGTCGAGGCGCACGGGACCGGCACCACGCTCGGGGACCCGATCGAAGCGCAGGCGCTGCTGGCCGCCTACGGGCAGGACCGGCCCGACGACCGGCCGTTGTGGCTGGGATCGGTGAAGTCCAACATCGGGCACACCTCGGCGGCGGCCGGCGTGGCCGGTGTGATCAAGATGGTTGAGGCGCTCCGGCACGGGACACTCCCGGCGACGCTGAACGCCGATGAGCCGTCGCCGCATGTGGACTGGTCGGCCGGAGATGTGCGGCTGCTGACCGAGGCCCAGCCGTGGGATTCCGACGGGCGGTCTCGCCGGGCCGGTGTCTCGTCGTTCGGGATCAGCGGCACCAATGCACACGTGATCCTGGAGCAGGCTCCCGTTGAGCCGGTCGCGGCTCCGTCGGTGCCGCCGGTGGTGACTGGTGGTGTGGTGCCGTGGGTGTTGTCGGCGCGGTCGGATGTGGCGTTGCGGGTGTTGGCTGATCGTCTGGTGTCGGTTGTCCCGGCCGGGGCGGGGATCGTGGATGTGGCGGGGTCGCTGGCGCGGGGCCGGGCGGGGCTGGAGTTCCGGGCGGTGGTGCTGGGCGTTGACCGTGAGGAGCTTGGGCGGGGTCTGGCGGCGGTGGAGTCGGTCGGGGCGGTGGTGCGGGGTCCGGTGGCGTGGGTGTTCCCGGGTCAGGGGTCGCAGTGGGCCGGTATGGGTCGTGAGTTGGCGGAGTGTTCGCCGGTGTTCGCGGCGGTGTTGGACGAAGTGTGTGCGGTGGCGGATCCGTTGTTGGGCTGTTCGCTGCGGGAGGTGATGTTTTCCGGCGCCGAGGTGCATCAGACCGCGTTTACGCAGGTGGCGGTGTTCGCGTTCGAGGCCGCTTTGGCTGCGGTGGC
>NZ_JAERRG010000058.1 GCF_016741935.1 Streptomyces endocoffeicus
CCGAGAGGCGGGCCGGGCCCTGGACGCCACCTCTGCCGTCAGCCGGCCGGAAACCGGGCCACCCAACGCCGCTGCCAAGGCGTCTCGACGGCCCGGGGGTGATGGTGGGTACGCGCCCAGGTGACGGCGTCGGCGGGGGCCACCCCCGCCAGGACGGCCAGGCAGGCGATGACGGTCCCGGTCCGGCCGACGCCGCCTCCGCAGGCGACCTCGACGGGCGTGCCCGCCCGCGCCCGCTGGTGCAGCGCGCGAATCTGCCGTACGGCCAGGTCGCGGTCGCGGGGCAGCAGAAAGTCGGGCCACTCGCCCCACGCGCGCTCCCACCCCAGCTCTCCGTCATGCCGCTCACGCAACCGGGTGGACCCCAGATACAGCCCGAACCCGGGCAGCGGCCCCTCCGGCCGCGGATGCCGCAGACCGCGCCCCCGAACCCAGGAGCCGTCCGGCAGCCGCAGGGCACCCGCCAGCGGTGCGTCATTCATCGGGCCCCGCCCCCGATCCGAAGCGCCCGACCACTGCCGACACGGCGTCACTGTCCTTACTGCCCTTACTGTCCTTACACATACGCTCACTCTGGCCACGCTTCGCACTTTCCGCAAAGGGCTTGAGTCGTGTGAGGATGTGGCGATGGCGTGGCTGGGGAAAAGCGGGTGGCTCGGGAAAAGCGGGTGGCTCGGGAAAAGCGGGAAGCGGACGGTCGGGCTCACGGCCGCGGCGAGTGCGGCACTGGCGCTGACCGCCTGTGGCCCGGGTGGCTCCGGCGACGGGGACTCCGGGGACCGTGAGGCGAAGTACAGACGTGTCATCGAAGACCCCCACCCGCGCCCGGCCGATGTCATCGAGGCGGCCGGGGCACCCACCGATGTGGCCCGCGCGAACGACGGCTCGCTGCTCCTGGCGTACCTGGCGAGCAACGTCGAGGACGACGAGGGGCCGGCCGCCACCGCCTGGCGCATGGTCGGCCCCGACGGCCATACGGTCGCCGAGCACGCGGAACACGCGGACGCGGAGGACCCGCCGCCCGCGTTCAAGGGGGTGCGCGGGGGCTTCGTGCGGGTGCCGCCGGGCGAGGGAGCGGAGGGAGCGTACGCCCTCGACGTACGCGGCAAGCGGCACAAGACCGTCATCACCGAGACCCCGTCGCCCACCCGCCCCGGCGATGTCCTGCTCGCCGAACTGGAGCCGACCCTCATCTACCGCCCCGCCACCCGCACCGTGGCGCCCCCGGCCGGAGCGCCGGACTACGCCATCCGCTTCGCCGTCGACGAACGCGGCACGGCCTGGAGCCTGGACCAGCCCCTGACCGAAGCCCCCAACCGCGTCGTATGGCAGCGCGACGGTCACACCCTTGGCTCCAGAGCCGTCCCGAAGCCGTACGCGGGGGGCATCCTCGCCGCGCGGGGTGGCACCGCGGCGCTGTCCCTCATCCGGGGCGAGCGCGTGCGCGGCCTGTTGCTGACGACGGACGGCGGCGAACACTGGCGGACGGTCCTCGCGGGCGGAATTCCCTGGAGGGAGCTGAAGCGCGACCCGGAGTCGCTGGTCCTGGAGTCGCTGGCGGACGGTCGGCTGCTCGTCGGCGAGGAAGGCGGCCGCTACTGGCTCGCCGACGACCGCGCCAACGACGCCTTCCACGAAGTGAAGACGCCGGCGGCATTCACGTCGCTGACCGTCGACGGCACGACGCTCTACGGCATCGCGGACGCGACGACGGCGACGTACGACCTGGTGAAGGGCGAAGGGCTCTGGATCTCTCGCGACGGTGGACGCGAGTGGCACCGCCACGAGCAGCGCGGATAAGGACCCCGGTGCGCGACGGGCGCCCGCGCATGAGCGACCGCGCGCAGGCGCCCGCGCACACGGGCAACCGCGCACACGGGCGTCCGGGACAATGAGAACCGACTACCCCTCGTCGTCGACGAACAGCTCGAGGTGCCCGCACTTGGGGCAGCGGTACGCCACGATCTGCCGCCGGGTCCGGCCTATCCGCTTGGCACCCCCGAACATTCCCCGCTCCATCGCGCCCTCGATCCAGCGCGCGTACCCTTTCGAGTGCTCGCCGGCGTCCTCGATGAAACCTTCCGCCAGACCGACGGTGCCGCAGTGGGTGCACGTGTAGTCGTTCATGCCGTGAGTGTAGGAGGCCAGGACGGACCCGTAGCCGTCGGCCCCTGCCCGGCTGGGACAACGGAGTGCCTGGGGCCTGCGCGGGGCCGAAATCGGCCCCGCGCAGGGGGGGTCAGGGTCGGCTCAGCAGGTTCAGCGTGTTGGTCGCGTCGTCGACGAAGTAGACCCGGTTGGGGTTTGTGGCGATCGCGAGGCCGAACAGTGCGCCCGCTCCCGGCGGGGTGCCGCTGGTGTCGAGCGTGCGCACGGCCACCTGGTCGCCGCGTGGGGTCGTCTCCACGATATTGCCGTCGCCGCCGTTGACAGTGAGGATGTCGCCCTTCGGGGTGATGTCCATCCCGAGCGGGCCGTTGAGGTTCTGGTCGGCGGTGATCTCACGGCCGGTGCCGGCGCTGGTGCGACGGGTCAGCGCGTTGGAGATCGCGGTGATGCGGTTGTCGACGGTGTCCGCCACATAGAGCGTCCCGTCCCGCAGGCCGACACCCGTCGGTCCGATCACGAGAGCCGCCGGGTCGGTCTTCTGCGCGAAGCCCGAACCGATCTCGGTCGTGGCGATCCGGGTCGGCGGCCGGTCGTCGTGGGTGCGCAGGGTGATGCGCAGCACGGTGCCCCGCCGCACGATGTCGCCGCCGCCGGCGACCGTGCCGTTGAGCACGTTGGTGACGAACAGATCGGTCTCATCGCCCCGGCTCTTCGCGGTCATGTCCCAGGGACCGTTGATCCCCTGGCCGCTGAAGGTCCTGCGGACCTTTCCGTGGCTGTCCAGCACGAGCAGGCACCCGGCCTGCGCCGTGGCGGATGTGCCATCGGCGGTGGGCAGACTGCCCACCACCACCCAGCCACCCGGCAGGATGGACAGTGCGGTGGTCAGGCCCACGCCCCCCGGGCACGGTCCCGGCAGGTTCTGCGGGTCGATCTGGGCGAACAGCCTGTTCGTGCCATTGGGACTGATCTGCACGAGAGTGGTCCCCGTGCCCTGCTCGTTCGCGGCGTTGTTGAAATTGCTGACCAGTACGTTGCCGCGCCGCAGGTCACCGTTGCTCTTCTTGACCAGGGCGGTGCCGTAGGGGTTCACGTCACCGTTGGCCGGAACCGTGGACGCGACGGTCGAGACGGTGTGCAGCGGCTCGAGGAACGGTCTCGTGTCCCCACCCGCCGACACGGCGGATGCCGTCTGACCCACCGTCATGATCGCTGTCACCGCGGCCACCGCCGCGAGGCGCGAAGCCAAACCAAGCCTCATCAGGGTCGTACCTCCTCAGCGCCGTAGGGTCGCCCTGCGGCGCCACGGCGATCACAGAGAGTTGTCACCCATCACATAAGCGGACTCCACGCCGCGCCGCATGTCGGACAGAGCCGGATGCGTGACTCCGTCATGGAGCGGGGCGGCTGCTGAGCCGCGCCGGCCAGTAAAGGGAGCCTGCCCCGGAATCCACATCGCCCGAGCCGGGTGACCCCAATAACCGGTGCCGCATCAGGCAATGCTCGCCCCGTTGTCGGGGGTGTGGCCGGTGTCGTGTATTCGGTGCTGTCCGCCAGAATCGGCGCATGCTGGTTCCGTTGTACTGGGTGTCTCGGATGTGCCGCGTGCGGCCGCATTCTGGATGGAGGCCCTGGGATACGTCCCGCGCGAGGAGATGGAAGACGACTGGGGTTATCCGGACGATGCCGACTTCGTCGTGCTCGCCGATCCCGAAGGTAACCGCTTCTGCGTCATCGACACCCATCAGCACCGAGGTGATCGAAGGCAGCTGGTCGGTGGTGACCTGGCGGCGTGCGCAGATCGGTCTCCAACCGCCACGATGCGGATCGCGATCGCGATCGACAACTTCTCCCCGCGCCTGACCACGAAGAAGGGGACACCCGCGTTGGCGACTGGGCCGTGGGCAACAACATGGAGTTCACCTACACGCCCCTCTCCCCTGAAGCGTCCCCGTCATCGAACCCCGCCGCAGCGGATTGTCTTACCGACGAAAAGGGCCCCGCCCTCTTCGCCCGAGGGAGGAGCCGGACGGCGTTTACACAGGTCAGCCGCCTCGTAACAGCGTAGTGCGTCATGGCTCCGTTCGGACGCATATCCCGCTCCCACCGGGTTACCCCGTGGGAGACGAGCAGGGCAGGAGCCAGAGTGCAGCCCGGTGTGACCGGTCTGGCTCTCCACTTGAAGAAAGGGCCACGGCGATGACGACTCCCGGTGATCTGCCTGCACCTGGGCAGGGGCTGCTGCTCACCCACTTCCTGACAGTGCGCGACGTCGCGAGATCGAGGCGTTTCTACGCCGAGATCTTCGGCGGCGAGGTTGTGCTGGAGGAGAACCCGGCCATCGTGAAGGTGGCCAACGCGTGGATCATCATGAACCCCGGGGGCGGGCCCACCCCGGACAAGCCCGGCGTGACCCTTGCGCCACCGGAGAACGGTGACACCGTGTCCAGTTTTCTGAACGTCCGTGTCGCCGACATCGTCGCCTTCTACGCCGACGCCGCGGCCCGAGGAGCAGAGTTCCTCACGGAGCCCCTCGACCGGAAGGCCGAGCTGCGCTGCTATCTGCGCGACCCCGATGGTTACCTCATTGAGGTCGGCCAGGCCACGGGCATGCTCCAGGGGGTGTTCGCCGACCGCTGACTCGAGGCCGGGGTCCGTCCCGGGGCCGCCCGGGTACGGGGCGGGCTGCGCGCCGGTGGTGGCGCTGGTGGCGGGTCAGCCCGCGCCGCCGTCGAGGAGGCGGCTGCAGCGGAGGCGCAGGGCGCGTTCGGTACTGGCCGCCAGGGTGATGAGTACGACGGCGATGTTTCATCCACACCGACAGGTGCACGGGTGCGGTGAACGCCCTGACCTGCTGGGCGATCTCGAGGGCGGCGGGGAGCCTGCACACCGCGGTGCTGCCTGCCGTCGACGTACAGCTCCGCCTTGACGTTGCCGGAGCCCTGGTTCTGGCCGTGCCTGACGTTCACGGCGTAGACCGTCCACCGACCGGTGGCGTCCGCCGTCCGCAGGTAGAACAGGGCCCGGGAAAGCTGCTGCCATCAGCGGAAACGCTTTAGTTCCCGCCCGTCTCCGGGCTTGACCCGCTGCAGGGCCCGACGCTGTCGCCATTCCTTGAGCATGTCCGTACTCCCGCTCCCGTTCCCGCTCCCGTTCCCGTTCCGGCTCCTGCCGCTTCCGCTGCCGTCCCCCGTTACGCGGCCGGCTGTGCGCCCGGCTGCCCGCTCGGCTGCTCCGCGGGGCAGGCCAGGTCCTTGGCCGGGCGCTTCCCGGTGGTCAGGTACGTGGTCACCGCGTCGTTCGCGCAGGTGTTGGCGGTGGTCGGGTAGACGCCATGGCCGCCCTGGTCGGCGGTGACCAACACGGCCCGCTTGCCGAACGCCTTCCGCAGCTTCTTCGCGCCGGACAGTGGTGAGCCCGGGTCGCGCTCGTTCTGCACCATGAGGACGTTCGACGGGCCCCGGTCACCGATCTGCACCTGCGGCTCGGTGCGCTCTTGCGGCCAGAAGGCGCACGGTCCGATGTTGGAGGTGGACCCGCCCACCATCGGGTACTTCTCGCGGTCCACCGCGGTATTGCGCTGGTAGGCCCCGATCGACCTCGGCCAGCGGCTGTCGTTGCAGGTCACGTGGTAACGGGAGGCCGTGGCGTTCTCCGGGTCCGGCACCGGCGGGCTCAGCGGCCGGCCCGTGTCGAGGGCCTGCCAGGTCTTGGCCACCAGGGGCATGTTGGAGTCGAGGTACAGCATGCCGAACGTGTCCGCGCGGAAGCGCGCCCCGTCGTATCCCTGAGCCGGCTTCTTGTCCAGCCGCTCCGCCAACTCGTAGAACTTCCGCTTCACTTGCTCCTGCGTGCCGCCCAGGCCGTACCCGGGGTGCGCGGCGGCGTACTTCGCGAAGTCCGGGAACCGGTCCTCCATGCCTCGGCCGAACATCCGCGCGGCGGTGAAGTCGTACCCCTTCGGACCGAGATTGCTGTCCAGCACGATCCGGTCGCTCTTCCCCGGGAAGAGCGTCGTGAAGATCGAACCGAGGGAGGTGCCGTAGGAGCCGCCGAAGTACGAGATCTTCGACTCGTCGAGGGCGGCCCTGATCCGGTCCATGTCGCGGGCGGTGTTCGCGGTGCTGACCTGCGGCAGCATCCACGACGTCTTCGAGCCGGCGCACTGCCTGGCGACATCCCGCGCGTGGTCCGCCTCCTTCGTGACATCGGCCGCGGTCTTCGCGTACACCGGCCGGTGCTTCAGCTGCTCGGGCGTGAGGTCGCAGGTCACCGGCGTACTGCGGCCGACGCCGCGCGGGTCGAAGCCGATCAGGTCGTACGAGTCCTGCACGTCCTGCGGCAGCCCCCCGGCGGCGAGCGCGGCCGGGTAGCCGAGGCCCCCCACTCCCGGGCCGCCCGGGTTCACCAGCAGCGCGCCGCGGCGCTTCGAGGGGTTCTCGCTCGTCAGCCGGGAGACGGCGATGTCGATCTTGCGGCCGTCCGGGTCCTGGTAGTCCAGGGGGACTTCGAGCGTCGCGCACTCCAGCCGGGAGGCGGGGTCCTTGCCGGACTTCTTCCGCGTCTTCGACTCCCCGGTGTCCCCGGACTTCTTCTCCGAGTCCTTGCACGAGCCCCACCGCAGGGTGTCGGCCGTCGCCTCGGCGGTGTCCGAGACCGACGGCCGACACCCTACGAGGGTGGTCGCCGCCACCGCGGAGGTGACGATGACGAGGGACAGGGCCTTCTTCCGATGCATGTGAGGGTCTCCTCAGGTGTCACGTGTCAGGTGTCTGTCGGATGTCAGCCGGATGCCGGCTGACAGATGCCACGCGCCAGGTACGAGGTGCGGGCCACGGGATCAGGCGCTCGGTGCGTCCCGCCCGGTGCCGGGCTGGAGCCGGAGGTGGGCCCAGCCGCCGTACGCGATGCCGAGGACCGCGACCAGCCCGAGCAGGACCGTCCGCCCGGCGAGGCTGCCGGGCACCTGGTCCAGGAGCCCCCACCAGTGCTCGGACTCCCGGTTCAGCACCCCGTGGATCGCCGTGGGGGCGGCCAGGGCCGCGAGCACCATCCCGAAGGCCTCCAGGGCCAGGTAGCCGCCTCTGCCCATCACGTACTCCGTTCCGCGTCCGGTCGATTCGGTACGTGAACGAGTCTGTTCAACGGGCGCCGCGGACACATCGGACCGGCGTCTCGAACCGTCCTCGACCGCGGTCGAGAGGGTGGTACGACCGAGGTCGGGGGCGGGGTGGACCCGGGTCCGCTGCGCGGGCCCATACGGCCTCGGGAGAATGACGGCCATGAACATGGACGAGGTGCCCCGGCTCGGCGGGTGACAGCAGACCTGGCGGTTGGGAGCAGCCGCGGCGGCGGGCGTCCCGGTGTGGCTCTCCACCGGCACGCTGCTGCCGGACGGGCAGGCGGCGGAGATGGGCTCCTGGTTCGCCACCGGCGATCCGCTGGTGGCGCTCGGCTGCCTGACGCTGCTGCTGTGGCGGCGGCGGTTCCCGCTCGCCGGCGCCATGACGGTCGCGATCGCCTCGACCGCGTCGACGCTGGCCACCGGCGCGGCGCTCCTGGCGCTGACCTCGATCTCCACGCGCCGCCGCCCGGTGGAGATCGGGCCGGCCGTCCTGGCGTACGTGGTCGCGTCCTCGCTCGCCGTCGGGCTCTATCCCGTCGAGGGCGGCGACGGTGCGACCTGGCTGGAGCGGGCGGTCGTCCCCGCGCTGACCGCGGGCATCGCGGTCGCCCTCGGTACGGCGGTCGGGGCGCGGCGCTTGGAGGTACGGTCGCTGCGCGAGCGCGCGGAGCGGGAACAGGCGGCGCGGGGAGGACAACCGGACGCTCGTCCGCGGCATCGCCGACGGCTCCCAGCAGGCACTGGAGGAACTGCGCGACATCCTCGGGGTCCTCCGCGCCGACCCGGACCGCCCGGAACCGCCGCAGCCCTCCCTCGGCCGCGTCCCCGAACTGGTCGACGACGCCCGCACGTCGGGACTGGCGCCACGCTCACCAGCACCGTGGCGGGGACGCCGTCCGACACACTCGGGCGGACCCGCTACCGGGTCGTCCAGGAGGGCCTGACCAACGCGGCCAAGCACGCCCCGGGCTCCGGTTTCGGCCCTCTCGGCCGCGGCGAACGCGTCACCCTCGCCGCCGGGACACTCGACCACGGCCCCGCACCCGACGGCGGATACGTCCTCACCGCGCGACTGCCCTGGCCGCGCCGGCCCCAGGAGAGATGAGAAACGTCGACAGCGAGCGGGAGCCGGTGCGGGTCGTCATCGTCGACGACCAGCTCAGTCGCTTGAATGCGACCGGACAAGCAGCTCCGACGGACCGGATCACCTGAAACGAGAAGCGAATCGGACCTGATCAGCTGAGACCGAGACCAGGTCTGCTTGCCTGGGTGTGCCACGCCCAGGCAGCACGCGTCCTGGTTGATGGCCGCTGACCTGCCCAGACTCGGTGGAGCGGGACGACGAAGCCCGCGGCGAGCGGCGCAGCGCGTACACCGGCCGGTACATGGTGACCGGCAGCCACCGCCCTGGTCACCGGGGGCGAATCCGCCGTTGGCGGACCAAGAGGTCCCGACACAGCAGTCAGCCAGTCAGCCAGTCAGCATCAACGAGAATCAAGGACCATATCCATGACACGACAACGACTTGACGGCAAAGTCACGCTGATCACGGGCGGGACCGGCGGCCTCGGCACAGCGATCGTCGAACTCTTCGCCCGCGAAGGCGCCCGGCTAGTGATCACCGATGTCGCCGAAGGCCCCCAGCGGGACCTGTCCCACCGGATCGAGGCACGCGGTGCGGAGGTCGTCGCTGCCCGCCTCGATGTCTCCTCCGCGCGGGAGTAGGACGAAGTGATCACCGTCGTACGCGACCGGTTCGGAACGCCTTCCACCCAGTGCTGGAGCGCGTCGGCGAGCAGTTGCCGTGCCAGGGTGACGACCTCGTCGGCGCGGTAACCGGTGGTGCGGGTCAGCCACAGCGGATGGGCGATGTCCAGGATGTCGCAGGCCGTCTGCCGGTCCCGGCGGGTGTAGCGGGCATCGCGGGCGTGCTGGAGTACGGAGTCGATGGTCCGCTCGGGGTAGGGCAGGGCAGTCCGAACTGCGCGAACGTGCCGCGACTGGCGCGGTAGAAGCCGTTGACGACCCGCATCAGGCCATCGGTGGATTCTCCTGCCGGGGCAGCGCCTCCAGGTACTCGACGACGTCACCGGCGCTCAGTGCGGCGACGCCGTGCGGGGGATGGGCGAACTCGCTGCCCAGCAAGTCGAGGGCGTAGCCGACGCACAGGAAGTGGTAGCCGGTCTCCTTGCTGAAGGGGGGTGTGCCGACGGGGCGTTGGCGTCCGTCCTCGTCGAGTGCGCCGACGATGCCGCTGTGGGGGTCCTGCCAGAAGCGCAGCCGAGCGATCTGCTCGTCCGCGGACAGCGGGAGCGGGGCGCGCCCGAGGAGCAGGTCGGCGATCTCCACGGCGTCGCACTGGGCGCGCACGGTGGGCGGGCTGCCGGGCGCGTCGGCGAACAGTCCGCCTCCCGGGCCGGGTGCGAAGCAGCGGGCGATGATGTCTTCGGCCTGGGCGCGGGCGGCTCCTGGTCAAGCCGGTTGAGCACCTTGGAGAGGCTGGTCAGGGAGGTTGCGCCCGTAGCCGGGGGCGCCCGGGTCACCCTCGACGAGATCACAGACCTGATCACTCGTGCTGTCGAGCAGGAGGGCGCGACCGGATGCCGTGACGTGCAGGGGCGAGGTACGGCCCGCCCAGCCGCCGGCCTGGAGGGAGTGCGTCGACCGCTCGCGGAGGATGGTGACGGAGCGATTCCCCTGCGGGACGGACAGCAGGGCCGTCTCATGGGTCTCCGGACGCGCCGCCCGTTCGGCCTCGGCCGAACGTGAAGCAGGGGACTCGGATCACCCGGCGCCCTACCCGCATGAGCGGGGACCGCGTCACCTGGTCTCTTTGACGAACATGACGGCGCGAAGGCACCCGGAAGAGCGAAAGCCGCGGCGCTCAGGTAGAGGACCGCGTAGTTCGAGCCGCCTCCGATGGTGAGGAACGCAGGCGCGATGGCGGGCGCGACGCTCTGTGGGAGGGCGTTGGCAATGTTGAACAGGCCCATGCCCTTGGCGGCTTCGGTCTCGCTGTCGGGCAGGACGGAGACGACCAGCGCGTAGTCGACGCCCACGTAGGCGCCCTGCCCCAGGCCGGCGATGGCGGTCCTACGGCGGCCAAGGTCGTCGCGTAGCGCGAACCGGCCAGGCCGAGACCGAACACGGGGGCGCATCCGGCGTGTTCGAGCGCGCGGAAGACTCCCGTGCCGGTTCCGCCGCAGTGACCTGGCTGACGCGGGCCTTCTCCCGTAGTCGCTCTCGAACTGCCCGGCCACGGTCAGGACGGCGGAGAACATCGCTCCCACGCATACGGGCTGAGGCATTTATTACGGCTGATTTTGCTGTCGGCGGATAAGAGAGTCCGTAACTCAGGGAGGCTGACGTGGGGCACGAACGGACCGGACTGGCCGAGGTACTGGCAGCGGCGGAGGATGCCGCGCCGATGGACTCCCTCGATGTCGTGGCACGCAATCTGCGAGACCGGTTCGGCGCGCGACACGTGTCGTTCCTGTTCGCCGACATCGTCGGCCGACGCGTGCTGCGGGTCAGCGAAAAGACAGCTACACAACAGGAGCACCGCGCGGAACAGGTCCCCCTCGACGGCAGCAGCATCTACGACGAGGTCCTGCGCGACCAGAAGCTGGTGCGGGTACCGGAGGGCGAGCAGGTGCAGCGGGTGCTCGCTCCTGTCAGCAACCGCGGCGACGCCATCGGTGTCCTGGAACTGATTCTACGGCAGGTCACACCAGATGTGCTGGATCAGGTCGAAGAGGCTGCGCACGCGCTGGCTTACATCATCGTCACCGACCGCCGCTTCACCGACCTCTACCACTCGGGCAACCGCACCACCTCGGTCAGCCTGGCCGCGGAAATCCAGCGCCAGCTCCTGCCCTCCGCCCCCTCCTGCGAAGCCGCCGAATTCACCCTCGCCGGCGCCCTGGTCCCGGCCGCCGACATCGCCGGTGACACCTACGATTACACCCTCGACAACGACACCCTGCACGTGTCCGTCACCGACGCCATGGGCCACGACGTCAACGCCGCTCTCATGGCCACTCTCCTGGTCAACGCCTCCCGCGGCGCCCGCCGCGCCGGGGCGGACCTTGCCGAACAGGCCCGCCAAACCCACCAAGCCCTCCTCGACCACGGCCGACGGACCTTCGCCACCGGCCAACTGTTGCGCATCGCCCTGGACGGGACCGGCGCCCAACTCGTCAACGCCGGCCACCCCTGGCCGCTACGGCTGCGCGACGGCACGGTCAACGAACTGCACCTGGCCGTGAACCTGCCCTTCGGCGTCGCCGAGCAGGGCCCGTACCAAGTCCAGGACCTCGACCTGCACCCCCGTGACCGCCTCCTGCTCTACACCGACGGCATGCAAGAAGGCCAACCGGAAGCAGTCAACCTCCCCGGCCTCATCCATGACACCGCCGCCGACCACCCGCGCGAGGTCGTGCGCACTCTGGTCGCCGCGGTCACCGACGCGTCCAAGGGCCACCCGAGAGACGACGCCACCGTCCTCTGCCTGGACTGGCGCGGTCCCCTTCCAGAAGCCACCGCGCGAACGCCCGAGCCAGCCGCGCAACCCCAACGCGCCCAAACCCCGGTGGGCGGTTCATGTGTGCATGAGGGCCCCTGAGTACCCGCGTACGGGGCCGGCCGGTCAACGTGGGTTGTTCGGCGAGTACGGCCTGAACGGCGGTCATCAGCTCGGCGGGCATGGAGGGGCAGGCTCAGCCGGTGGCGGGTGTCGCCTCCGGCTTGCTGCTGGCCAAGAACGACATCAAGGTCGTGCAGGAGAGGCTGGGCCACTCCTCGCGCCAGATCACCTCAGATACCTACACCAACGTGCTGCCCGAGATGATGCGCACCGAGGCCGAGTCCACGCTGTCCGTCGTGCCTCGCGAGGTCGCGTACGACGTCCAGCAGGAGCTGGAGATCTCCAATGAGGCGTTCCAAGGCGACGTCGCCGTCATCTTCGCCCACGGCTCCCGCGACACCGGAAACACGTGGGTCGTCGGGGCACAGACCGGGCCGCAGTGCCCCTTGCTCGGCGAGATCCGCACTGTCGGCCGGGGCCAGGAGCACGCTGCTGACGCCGCCCTGAAGTGGGTCCGGGGCCACTGCGCCGACCGCGAAATGGAGATCCTTGCGCCCGACCGGATGGGCTGGACGTGTCTCAATGGGGCCCGTCCGCCGGCCCCAGCACCCGCCCCGGCAGCTCGCGAGGCCACGCCGATAGGCGCTCTTAGGCGCTCTTCACGACGATCCCGGAAGGCCGCGTAGTCACCTGCGACATCACCTGGGCCACTGGTGGGCCGTTCGGGCCACTGTAAGGCCACTTGATCTTGATCCGGACGAGTGAACGGGAGTCCCCGCGTCGGCGCGGCGACTCCCGTTCTTATGTCTTCGCAGGTCAGGATGGGCCTGCCCGCGTATGCCCTGGTGGGGCGGGTGGGACTCGAACCCACGGCCGACGGATTATGAGTCCGCTGCTCTAACCGGCTGAGCTACCGCCCCGTAACGGCGCGTCGTACACATCCGCGCGCGCCGTCTGCCGCAGCATAGCCGCTCATACGATCTGCTGCTTCGAAGGGCCGATGCTGGGAGGCCCCCTGGCTGCGATCATGACGTAGATCACGTCCGGAGGGGGCCGGAAATGAAAAAGGACCCCGCAAAGGGTCCTCCTCACCTGCTCCCCCGACTGGACTCGAACCAGTAACCCTCCGGTTAACAGCCGAATGCTCTGCCAATTGAGCTACAGGGGACCGAGCTCCCCCGACTGGACTCGAACCAGTAACCTGCCGGTTAACAGCCGGCTGCTCTGCCAATTGAGCTACAGGGGATTGCTCCGTGTGCCGCGACCGTGGCTCCGCCCGGATCTCCCGGACGGCGTGCGCTCGCTGCGACACATACATTAGCGCAAGCAGGGGGGTGTTCCGCCAATCGGTTCGCCGCGTCCGCCCTCGGGCGAACCTCCGCCGATCCAGGGATGATCTTCTGGATGATCGTGGGTGATCTGCGGCGCGGGCGGGTAGACGTGCGGCACGACCCCGGGGTCCAGATGTGAAGGACAGCGAGAAGGGCAGGTCGATGCGCTACCGGCTGACGTTCATCACCGGGATGGCTGTGGGTTACGTACTGGGCACGCGAGCCGGCCGCGAGCGGTACGAGCAGCTGCGCGCGTGCGCGCAGAAGTTCGCACGGAACCCGGCCGTCCGCAATACCGCCGAATCGGCCGCGCAAGGAGGCCGGCATGCCGCCGTGCGGGCGCTGGACAAGGTCCGGCCGCTGCGCGAGAAGATCGGGCAGCGCGACCCCCGCGCGGTGGGCGAGGACGACTGGGGCACCAGCAACACCTAGACCCGGCGGTGGCATGATCTGATCCATGGGGATAGTCGCCGGGTTGGACAGTTCGTCCGAGAGCACACGAATCGTCGTCTGTGACACCGATACGGGTGCCGTGATCAAACAGGGGTACGCCCCGCATCCGGTCGGCGGCAGCGGAGATGTGGACCCGCAGGCGTGGCTGATGTCGCTCGGCGAGGCCGCCGAGGGCGGGCTGCTCGAGGGGGTCCAGGCCATCGGCGTCTCGGCGCAGCAGCACGGGCTGCTGGCGCTGGACGCGAATGGGGTGCTGGTGCGCCTCGCGCTGGTGGGCAACGACAAGCGCGCCCAGGTCGCGGCCGCCGACCTCACCGAGGCGCTCGGCGGCCGCACGGCCTGGGCCCAGGCGGTCGGCGCCGTGCCGACCGCCTCGCAGCCGGTGGCCAAACTGCGCTGGCTGACGCGGAACGAGCCGGACGCGGCGCACCGCGTGGCCGAGCTGATGCAGCCGCACGACTGGCTGGTGTGGCAGCTGCTGGGGCGGCCGGTGCGGCGTACGACCGACCGCGGTACGGCCTCCAGCAGCGGCTACTGGTCGGCGGCGAACGGATCCTGGCGCCCCGACCTGGTCCAGCTGGCCCTCGGTCACCAGGTGCGGCTGCCGGAGGTCATCGGCCCGGCCGACGCCGCCGGGCACACCCCCGAGGGGCTGCTGATCTCCGCCGGTACGGGCGAGACCATGGCCGCCGCCTTCGGGCTCGGGGTCGGGGTCGGCGACGCGGTGATCTCCCTGGGCGCCTCCGGCTCGGTCTTCTCCGTCCACCATGAGGCGCTGACCGATCCGACCGGCACGATCCTGTCGTACGCAGACGCCACCGGCATGCATCTGCCGGTGGTCCATACGCTCAACGCGGTACGGGCGCTACGCGGTACGGCGGATTTGCTCGGCACGGATCTCGAGGGGCTCTCCGAGCTCGCGATGAAGTCCACCCCGGGGTCGTCCGGGCTGGTGCTGCTGCCGTATCTGGAGGGCGAGCGGACCCCGCATCTGCCGCATACGGCCGGGACGCTGACCGGGCTGCGGCGCGAGTCGATGAAGCCCGAGCATCTGGCGCGGGCCGCGTTCGAGGGGATGCTGTGCGGGCTCGCTGACGCGCTGGATGTGCTGCGCGGGCGCGGCGTCCAGGTGCGGCGCGTGTTCCTGCTCGGGCCCGCGGCCGACCTCCAGGCCGTCCGCGCGATCGCGCCCGCGGTGCTGGGCGCGCAGGTCGTGGTGGTCCAGCCCGCCGACTACGCCGCGCTGGGCGCGGCCCGGCAGGCCGCGTGGGCGCTGGGCGTCTCGCACGGCACCCACTCGCCGCATGAGCCGCCGCGCTGGCCGGCCGCGGCGAGCCAGGTCTTCGAGCCGGGCGAGGACCTGCCGGTGGGGCAGTCGGTCCGGCAGCAGTACGTGGCGGTGCGGGAGCAGATCCACCCCGGGGCCTTTGAGCCGGAGGCTTTTGGGTCCGGGGGCGTCGAGGCGGGAGCCCAGGAGACCGCGGGCCAGGGGACGGCCGACGGGTACGGGGCCATGTGAGAGGAAGTCCGCTACGGTTCGGGCAGCACCCCGAAGGGGCGCGGGGCTGTGTCGATGTGCGGCTCGCCGCGGCTGTGTCGATATGCGGCTACGCCGCGTGGGACCAGCCACGACGGCGCCGCGGTCGGCCGACGACCCATCGCGGCACTTCCCGCGGAGCGCTCAGTCCAGATAACCCCGCAGCTGATCGGCGAAGGCGTGGTCGCGGAGCTTGTTGAGCGTCTTCGACTCGATCTGGCGGATCCGCTCCCGCGTCACCCCGAAGATCCGGCCGATCTCCTCCAGCGTGCGGGGGCGGCCGTCGGCCAGTCCGTACCGCAGCTGCACCACCTTGCGTTCGCGCTCGCCGAGCGTCGACAGCACGGCCTCCAGATGCTCGCGGAGCAGCAGGAAGGCCGCGGACTCCACGGGTGAGGCCGCGTCGCCGTCCTCGATGAGGTCGCCGAGGGCGACATCGTCCTCCTCGCCCACCGGCGCGTGGAGCGACACCGGCTCCTGGGCCAGCCGCAGCACCTCGCTCACCCGCTCCGGGAGCAGGTCGAGATGGGCGGCTACCTCCTCGGGGGTGGGTTCGTAGCCGCGCTCCTGGAGCATCCGGCGCTGGACCCGGACCACCCGGTTGATCAGCTCGACGACATGCACCGGGACCCGGATCGTCCGGGCCTGGTCGGCCAGGGCGCGGGACATGGCCTGGCGGATCCACCAGGTGGCATACGTCGAGAACTTGTAGCCGCGGGCGTAGTCGAACTTCTCGACCGCGCGGATCAGGCCGAGGTTGCCCTCCTGGACCAGGTCGAGCATGGTCAGGCCGCGGCCGACGTAGCGCTTGGCGACGGAGACGACGAGGCGGAGGTTGGCCTCGATCAGCCGGCGCTTGGCCATCCGGCCCAGGACCACCAATCTGTCGAGGTCCAGGGCGAGTTGGGTGTCGAGGTCGGGGGTGTTGCCGAGCTTCTCCTCGGCGAACAGGCCCGCCTCGACCCGGCGGGCCAGTTCGACCTCCTCGACCGCGGAGAGCAGCGGTATCCGCCCGATCTCGCGGAGGTACTGGCGGAAGAGGTCGGCGGAGGGGCCGCTGGTGTCGGCGCGGGCGGGCGGCTCGATCGGCTCGACGGGCTCCACGGGCTCCACGGCCTCGACCGGGTCGACCGGCTCCGCGGGCTCTGCGGGCTCCGCGGGTTCCGCGGGTTCCGCTTCGGGGGCGGCGCCGTCGGGCGCGGGGGCCGCGGCGGTGTCGGGGGCGAGGTCGGCCTTGGAGTCCGGTGCGGTGTCCTGGCCGGTATCCGGTACGCCTTCCGGGGCGAGCTCGGCCGAGTCCTCGGGCATGGCCGGCGCTACCGCTGTGGCGCGGGGCGAGTGGGGGGACAGGGGGTGCGCCGCAAGGGCCGCGTCGGTGAGGGTCTGGGTCTGCACGGGGGCGACCTCCAGGGTGATCGCTGCTGAGGGGGCAGAACGATCGGGTACGGCACGGCGGCCGCGCCGCCGTCCGTCCCGTACATCTTGAGCGACTCTGCGGGGGATTCCGGCCCTACCCGGCCAAGACCGCCGCGCTCCGAGGACTCAGGCACCGCATCCCAGTGTGGAGTACGACACAGGCCCGCCACGAGGGGCGTGCGAGCACTTTTTGCTCAGCGGCCCGTGACCGTACGACTACCCGGCGACTACAGCGAGCTCTCCGGCCCGCCCGCCGGAGCACGAACGTGCTGGCGGGAGCCCATCCACCGGCCCTCGCCGCCCCCGGCCGCCCCTGCCTTCCCAAGCGCCCGCTCGTCCTACAGCGCCGCCGCGCCCCGGTCCCGGAGGGACTGGCCGTACTGCTGCAGCACCCAGAGCTCGTTCTGCACGGCGGCGAGGTGGGCGGGGTCGGCGTGCTGCCCCAGCCGCTGGAGGGCGCCCCGGACCTCGGTCACGCGGTGGTTCACCGCGGCCAGCCGGACGGCCACCAACTGCACCCCCGCGTACACCTCGTCCGGGTCGCGGCGGGTGTGCGGCGGCTCGACGGCGAGCTCGGTGACCATCGCCCGGACCGTGTCGTCGGGCGCCGCCTCCCGGACCCGGGCGAGATAGTCGTCGTCCGCGGCGGTCGCGCCGCCCGCGTCCTCGATGGCGCGGCGCACCGCCGCGTACGGCGGGGCGGTGAACTCGTCGATGCCGTAGGCGTCGAAGGCCGGGGAGACCAGGTGGGGGTGTTGCAGCGCCAGCTTGAGCAGCTCGCGCTCGACGCGATGGGCGGGGCTGCGCAGATTCAGCGCGGGACCGCGCGGGGGCACCGGGGCGCCCTGGGCTTCCGAGCCGCCATGGGCCTCCGGCTCGCCTCGGTGGCGCTGCCGCGGTCCGTCGCCCCCGGGACCGCCGCGCTGGTCGCCCCGGCCGCGCTGGTCGCCGCCCGCGCCGCGGCCGCGTTCCCGCGCCCAGCGGGCCAGCTGCGAGACGCGCCGCACGACGAACTGGGTGTCGAGGATGCCGAGCAGACCCGCGAGATGGACCGCCGACTCGTGCTGGATGGAGCTGTTCTTGATCCCGGCGACGACGGGCGCCGCCTCCTCCAGCGCGGCGGCGCGCCCCACCGCCGTGTCCAGGTTGTGACGCGCGATGATCTGCCGGATGGCGAACTCGAACAGCTGGGTGCGGTTCTCGACCAGCGACTTGACGGCGCCGTCGCCCTCCGCGAGCCGCAGCTCGCAGGGGTCCATCCCGCCCGGGGTGATCGCGATGTAGGTCTCGGCGGCGAACTTCTGGTCGTCCTCGAAGGCACGCAGGGCCGCCTTCTGGCCCGCCGCGTCGCCGTCGAAGGTGAAAACTACCTCGGCGCCCGAGTTGTCCATCAGCAGCCGGCGGAGGATCTTGATGTGATCGCCGCCGAAGGAGGTGCCGCAGGTGGCGATGGCGGTGGTGACGCCCGCGAGATGGCAGGCCATGACGTCCGTATAGCCCTCGACCACCACCGCCCGGCTGGACTTGGCGATGTCCTTCTTCGCGAGGTCGATGCCGTAGAGGACCTGGGACTTCCGGTAGAGCGGGGTCTCGGGGGTGTTGAGGTACTTCGGGCCGTTGTCGTCCTCGCGGAGCTTCCGGGCGCCGAAGCCGACGACCTCACCGGAGATGTCCCGGATCGGCCACATCAGCCGGCCCCGGAAGCGGTCGATCGGATTGCGGCGGCTCTCCTGGGCGAGTCCGGAGAGGATCAGCTCCTGGTCGGTGGAGCCGCGGCCGCGCAGATAGCGGACGAGGTGGTCCCAGCCGGCCGGGCTGTAGCCCACGCCGAAGTGCTGCGCCGCGGCCTGGTCGAAGCCGCGCTCGGCGAGGAACTTCCGGCCGATCTCCGCCTCGGGGCTGTCCAGCTGCTCGATGTAGAACTGCGCGGCCGCCTTGTGGGCCTCGACCAGCCGGGTGCGCTCGCCCTGCTGGCGGCCGGGGGTGTAGCCCCCCTCCTCGTAGCGCAGGGTGATCCCGGACTGCGAGGCCAGCCGCTCGATGGTCTCGGCGAAGGAGAGGTGGTCGATCTTCATGATGAAGTCGACCGTGTCGCCGCCCTCCTGGCAGCCGAAGCAGTAGTAGAGCCCCTTACTGGGGCTGACCTGGAAGGACGGGCTCTTCTCGTCATGGAAGGGACACAGGCCCTTGAGATTGCCACCCCCCGCGTTCCGCAGCTGGAGGTATTCGGATACGACGGCGTCGATCGGGACCGCTGCCCGTACCGCCTTCACGTCGTCATCGTTGATCCTGCCTGCCACGCCCGAATTCTACGGCCGGGGTCCGACACGGCTGTCCGCCGCCTGCCGGACCCCGGTGTTCCGAGGCGTCTGAGGGCCTGAGGACCTATGGGCCTGAGGGCCTGAGGGCCTGAGGGACTGAGGACCTAAGGGCCTACGGGCCTACGGAAGGAGCGAGGTGAGCGGGACGGCCGGGTCGGCCAGGGCCGCCGGGTCGAGCTGCTGCCCGCCGCGGATGAGCCGTTGGATCGATTCGGTGACGTCCCAGACGTTGACGTTCATGCCCGCGAGCAGGCGGCCGTCGTTCAGCCAGAAGGCGATGAACTGCCGCTTGCCGACATCGCCGCGCACCAGCACCTGGTCGTAACTGCCGGGCGGGGCGTAGCCGGAGTACTCCAGGCCGACGTCGTACTGGTCGGAGAAGAAGTACGGCACCCGGTCGTACGCGACGTCCTGGCCGAGCATGGCGCGGGCCGCCGCCGGACCGCCGTTCAGCGCGTTGGCCCAGTGCTCGACGCGCAGCCGCGCGCTCGGCGGGAGCGCGGCCCGTACGGGGGTGCCCTCGAGGAACGCGAGCGGGGCGGAGGCCACGTCGCCCGCCGCGAAGATGTCCGGGTCGCTGGTGCGCAGCGAGGCGTCGACCGCGATGCCGCCGCCCGCCGCGCGGTCCACCACCTCGATGCCCGCGGCCTCGGCGAGGGCGGTGCGCGGGGCGGCGCCGATGGCGGCCAGCACGCTGTGGGCGGGGTGCTCCTCGCCGTCGTCGGTGAGGGCGGCCAGCACCATGCCGTCCTGGCCGGTGATCTCGGTAAGGCGGGCGCCGAAGTGGAAGCGGACGCCGTGCTCGCCGTGGAGGTCGGCGAAGAGGGCGCCCAGCTCGGGGCCGAGGACGGGGTGGAGCGGGGTGGGCTCGGGCTCGACGATGGTCACCTCGGCGCCGTAGCCACGGGCGGCGGCCGCGACCTCGAGGCCGATCCAGCCCGCGCCCGCGATGACCAGCTGACCGTTGTCCCGGCCGAGGGTGGTGAGGACGCCCTTGAGCCGCTCGGCGTGGGCGAGCCGGCGCAGATGGTGGACCCCGGCCAGATCGGTGCCGGGGATGTCGAGGCGGCGCGGCTCGGCGCCGGTGGCCAGCAGCAGCCGATCGTAGTGGACCCGGGCGCCGTCGCCCAGGGTCACGGCCTTGGCGGTGCGGTCCAGGTGGACGGCGGGCAGGCCGAGGTGGAGCTCGATATCGGACTGGGCGTACCAGGCGGGCTCGTGGACGAAGACGCTGTCGCGCTCCTGGCTGCCGGTGAGGAAGCCCTTGGAGAGCGGGGGCCGTTCATAGGGGTGGTCGCGTTCGTCACCGATGAGAATCACCCGCCCGGTGAAACCCTCCGCTCGAAGGGTTTCCGCGGCTTTCGCCCCGGCCAGGCCCCCTCCGACGATGACGAATGTCTGGTGTGCGTCCACCACTTGTGTCCTCCTCGCTGCCGAGCGGTGCCGAGCAGTTCCGCTATGAGTGCCTTACCCCGGTCGTGTCAGGTCGTGCGCTCCGAAAGCCGTCCTAAATGCCGTGTCGAGAAGATGTGCCGAGAATGCGGTGCCGAGAGGATGTGCCGAAAGCTGTGTCACAGGGGAGCCTCCCGCACCGGGCGTGCGTCCGGAAGGGCCGGTAGGCCGTATGTGTGCGCGGAAGCCGTATCCGGCGGGCGACTACCGGCTTCCGGCTCCCGGCTCCCGGCTTCCCGCTTTCGGCTTTCGGCTTCCCGCTTTCGGCTCCCGGCTTCAACCGGTGAGCCGGGCGTGGAGCCCCCGCGCCGAGGTGTCGGTCAGGGAGGCGATCTGGTCGACGATCGCCCGCAGCCGGCCCCGGTCGTCCCCGGCCGCGTCGAAGAGCGCGCGGAACTGGGGGTCCAGGCCGTCCGGGGCGCGGGCGATCAGGGCCTCGCCCAGCTCGGCGATGACCACGCGCTGATCGGCCCGGACCAGCTCCTGGTCGGCGCGCTGGATCACATACCGGTCGGCGACCGCCTTGAGGACCGCGCACTCCAGGCGGGTGGCGCGGGGGACGACCAGTTCGGCATGGTAGCGGGTGAAGCGGCCCGTGCCGTACGCCGCGCGGGTGGCGCCCTCGGCGGCCAGGCAGAAGCGGCCGATGAGCTGGCTGGTGGCGTCCTTGAGGCGGGCTTGGGCGACGGACGAGCCGTCGTAGCCGTGCGGCCACCACTCCTGGCCCAGCAGCCGGTCCAGCGCCTCGGCCAGCTCATCGGGCTCGGCCCCCGGGGCGTAGCGGTCGGCGGCGACGGCGAAGACCTCGCGGCGCTCGGGTTCGGCGAGCAGGCTCGCGGGGCTCAGATGGCCCGCGTGCAGTCCGTCCTCGACGTCGTGGACGGAGTAGGCGACATCGTCGGACCAGTCCATGACCTGGGCCTCGAAGGTCGTACGGCCCTCGGGGGCGCCCTGCCGGTACCACTCGAAGATCGGGGCGTCGTCCTCATAGACCCCGAACTTCGGGGAGCGGGGGCCGTGCGGATGGCCGCCGCGCGGCCAGGGGTACTTGGTGGCGGCGTCCAGGGCGGCGCGGGTGAGGTTGAGCCCGACGCTCACCGGCTCGCCGGTGCCCCGGTCGGGCACGAACCGCTTCGGCTCCAGCCGGGCCAGCAGCCGCAGCGACTGCGCGTTTCCCTCGAAGCCGCCGCAGGGCTCGGCGATCTCGTTGAGCACCCGCTCGCCGTTGTGCCCGAACGGCGGATGGCCGAGGTCGTGGGCGAGACAGGCCGTCTCCACCAGATCCGGGTCGCAGCCGAGGGCGGCCCCCAGCTCACGGCCCACCTGGGCGCACTCCAGGGAGTGGGTCAGCCGGGTGCGGGGCGTGGCGTCGAAGGCCGGGGCGCGCCCGGCCGGTCCGGGGTCGGCGGTCGGTGCGGCGGGCACCACCTGGGTCTTCCCGGCCAGTCTGCGCAGCGCGGCGGAGTGCAGCACCCGCGCCCGGTCCCGCTGGAAGGCGGTCCGGCCCGGCCGCTTGTCCGGCTCGGGCGCCCAGCGCTCGAGGTCCGCCGAGGCGTAGCCGGGAACGCGGCGGGGGTCGGCCTCGGAGGCACCGGTCGAGGCGGCACCGGCCGAGGCGGCACCGGCCGAGGGGACACCGGCCGAAGGGACACCGGCCGAAGGGACATCGGCCGAGCCGGCCGGATCCGGTTCCGGTTCAGGGGGTGGTGCGCTGGGACTCATACACCGACGGTAGCCGCCGGGTGCGACAAGGGCGCAGAGGCCAGCGCCTGTTCGTAACGGCGCAGTACGAGACGCGCCACCGCCGGATGGGCGCCGAGCGGGGCGGCCGCGAGGCCGGGAGCGGCGTGCGCGCACTGCGCCGCGAAGCGGCCGGGCGCGGTGAAGTAGGAGGCGACCGCGATCCGGTCGCGGCCGAGCGCGGTCAGGGCGCGGACGGCCTCGGGCACTGTGGGGCCGGAGCCGGAGGCGTAGCCGGGCAGCACGGGCACCCCACCGAGCCGGGCGCTGAGCAAGGCGGCGGTACGGGCCGTGTCGACGGCCGAGTCCGGGTCCCGGGAGCCCGCGGCGGCGAGGACGACGCCGCCCGTCCGGTGCGGAGCCGCGGCCCGTGGGCCTGCCTCCGCCAGCCGGGCGTGCAGGGCCTCGGCGAGCAGCGGGTCCGGGCCGAGCGGGGCGGCGATCCGGGCGGCGAGGTGGGGCGCGGCGGCGATGGCGTCCGGGATGTCCTGTTTGATGTGGTGGCCGCGGCTCAGCAGCAGTGGGACGAGCACCGCCTCGCCGCGCAGCGCGGCCAGTGTGTCGGTCAGCAGCGGCCGGTTGAGCTCGATATGGCCCAGGCGTACGGGCAGCCCGGGGCGGAGCGCGCGGACGCGGTCCAGGAGGGCGCTCGCGGTGCGCAGCGCCTCGGGGTCCCGGCTGCCGTGGGCGACGGCGACGAGCGTCGGCGGGCGATCGCGGCCACCCCGGCGGACACCGCCCTGGCCCAGCCGGTCGAGCTGGCTGGTGAGCTGCGCGGTGAACCGGGTCATGATCTGCTGGGTACTGTCGAAGTCCGCCGTGCCGTCGGGGCCATGAGGGCCGAGTGGAGGGCCAGGTTGACCGGGAGGAGCGGGGTGGGGCGTCATGACGAGAGCCTGGCAGCGGCAGATTGCACCGCCGTTGCGTGGCCGTCACAGGTGATTGCGTCGACTTCACCGACCGCCCGGCGCCGTGCTGAGATCCGCTTCCCGTAGCCGTAATGCGAGGTGACGCGGGCTGTAACACGGCCGTAGCACGCTCCTTCGCATGGCGCACGTTCCGGTTCCCGGGGAGCACTCCCCCGCCTCCTCCGACCCCGTCGATACGCACTGCCCTTACTGTTCGCTGCAGTGCGGTATGACGCTGCGCCCGGTGCCGCCGGGCGACGGACCTGGTGACGGGCCGGGCGACGGACCTGGTGACGGGCCGGGCGACGGACCTGGTGACGGGCCGGGCGACGGACCTGGTGACGGGCCGGGCAGCGGACCTGGTGACGGGCCTGGTGACGGGCCGGTCGGTCGGCCGGGCGGTGTCGAGGTCGTCGAGCGCACCGCGTTCCCCGTCAACCGTGGCGCGCTGTGCGGTAAGGGCCGCACCGCGCCCGCCGTGCTCTCCTCCCGGGTGCGTCTGACCGAGCCGCTGGTCCGCCGCCCTGACACCGGTCGGCTCGAACCGGCCACCTGGGAGGAGGCCCTCGACCGGATCGCCGAGGGCCTGGAGTCCACCGGCCGAGCGTACGGCCGCGACGCGGTGGGCGTCTTCGGCGGCGGCGGGCTGACGAACGAGAAGGCGTACGCGCTGGGCAAGTTCGCCCGGGTGGTGCTCGGCACCTCACAGATCGACTACAACGGCCGGTTCTGCATGTCCTCGGCCGCCGCCGCCCATCAGCGGGCCTTCGGGCTGGACCGGGGGCTGCCGTTCCCGCTGGCGGACGTTTCCCGCACCGGATGCGTCGTCCTCGTCGGCTCGAATCTGGCCGAGACCATGCCGCCCGCGCTGCGCTATCTGACCGAGCTGAAGGAGGCGGGCGGCCGGCTGATCGTGGTCGATCCCCGGCGGACCCGTACGGCCGAGCAGGCGGATCTGCATCTGGCGCCGCGCCCCGGCACCGATCTCGCGCTCGCGCTGGGGCTGCTGCACCTGGTGGTCGCGGAGGGCCGGGTGGACGAGGAGTTCGTCGAACGGCGCACCAGCGGCTGGCCCGAGGCGCGGGCCGCCGCGATGGCCCACTGGCCGGAGCTGGTGGAGCGGATCACGGGCGTCCCGGTTCCTGAGCTCCGTAAGGCCGTCACGATGTTCTGCGACGCCGAGAGCTCCATGGTGCTGACGGCCCGGGGGCCCGAGCAGCAGTCCAAGGGCACCGACACCGTCGGCGCGTGGATCAACCTGTGCCTGGCCACCGGCCGCGCGGGCCGCCCGCTGTCCGGCTACGGCTGCCTGACCGGCCAGGGCAACGGCCAGGGCGGCCGCGAACACGGCCAGAAGGCCGATCAGCTGCCCGGCTACCGCAAGCTCGACGACCCGGCCGCGCGCGCCCATGTGGCGGCCGTATGGGGCGTCGAACCCGACGACCTCCCCGGGCCGGGGCGCAGCGCGTACGAACTCCTGGACGCGCTCGGGCAGGACGTCCGGGCGCTGCTGCTGATGGGCTCCAACCCACTGGTCTCCGCCCCGCGCGCGGCCCATGTGGAGTCCCGGCTGCGGTCGCTGGACTTCCTGGCGGTCGCCGACGTCGTGCTCTCGGAGACCGCCGCGCTCGCCGATGTGGTGCTGCCGGTGGCCCAGTGGGCCGAGGAGACCGGGACCATGACCAACCTGGAGGGCCGGGTCCTCCTCCGCCGGGCGGCCCTCACCCCGCCGCCGGGCGTCCGGACGGACCTGTGGGTGCTGGGCGGGCTCGCGGCCAGGCTCGGCTGGGAGAAGGGGTTCCCGGCGGACGCGGAGGAGGTCTTCGAGGAGCTGCGACGGGCCTCGGCCGGGGGCCCGGCGGACTACTCGGGCATCACGTACCGGAGGATCGCGGAGGAGGACGGGGTGTTCTGGCCGTGCCCGGAGCGCGTGGAACGGGGCGACTCGGCGGGGGCCGAATCCGTACGCCCGGCCGACTCCGTACGCCCGGCCGACCCCGTGCGCCCGGCCGACCCCGTAAGCCCGGCTGACCCCATGCGCGCGGCCGACCCCGTAAGCGCGGTCGACTCCGTGAGCCCGGCCGACTCCGTGCGCGCGGCCGACTCCGTAAGCCCCGCTGACCCCATGCGCCCCGCCGACTCCGTAAGCCCGGCAACCCACCCGCACCCCGGTACGCCCCGCCTCTTCCTCGACCGCTTCGCCACGGCCGACGGCCGGGCCCGCTTCGCCCCCGTCAGCCATCGCCCGGCGGCCGAGGAGCCGGACGCGGAGTATCCGGTGCTGCTGACGACGGGCCGGGTGCTGGCCCAGTACCAGTCCGGCGCCCAGACCCGGCGTGTCGGCGAGCTCAACGAGGCCGCGCCCGGCCCCTACGTCCAGCTCCACCCGCTGCTCGCCGAGCGGCTGGGGGTGGACGAGGGCGCGTCGATCGCGGTGGTCTCCCGGCGCGGCCGCGCCGTGGCCCCGGCCCGTATCAGCCGGGACATCCGGCCGGACACGGTGTTCATGCCGTTCCACTGGGCGGGGCCTGGGCGGGCCAACACGGTGACGAACCCGGCGCTGGATCCGGTGTCCCGGATGCCGGAGTTCAAGGTGTGCGCGGTGCGGCTGGAGCCGGCCGGGGGCTGACCGCTTCCGGCCGGCGTCGGCGTCGGCGGCGTCGTCGTCGTCAGCGTCGTCGTCAGCCCCAGCTCTCGACCTCCTTCAGGTACGCCGCCCGTGTCTCCTCGTCCAGGAAGGCGGCCTGGAAGGAGTTGCGGGCCAGGGTGCGCAGGGTGGCCTCGTCGAGGCCGAGCGCGTCCCGTACGGCGGTGTAGTTGTCGCCCACGTAGCCGCCGAAGTAGGCGGGGTCGTCGGAGTTGACCGTCACCAGCAGACCGGCCTCCAGCATCGCGGGCAGCGGATGGTCCTCGAGGCGGTCCACGACGCGCAGCCGGACGTTCGACAGGGGGCAGACGGTCAGCGGGGTCCGGTCCGCGACCAGCCGGGCCACCAGCGCCTCGTCCTCCAGGCTCCGCACCCCGTGGTCGACGCGGTCCACGCCGAGGACGTCGAGCGCCTCCCACACATACGCGGGCGGCCCCTCCTCCCCCGCGTGCGCGACGCACTTCAGCCCGGCCTGCCGCGCCAGCGCGTACACCTCGCGGAACTTCGACGGCGGGTTCCCGACCTCCGCCGAGTCCAGGCCGACGGCGGCGATCCGGTCCAGGTGGGGGCGGGCCGCCTCGAAGGTGGCCAGGGCCGACTCGGCGCTCTCGTCGCGCAGGAAGCACATGATCAGGCGCGTGGTGATGCCGTACGCGCGCGGCGCGGCGTCCAGCGCGCGGCCGATCCCACGGATGACCGTGTCGATCTCGACGCCGCGCGCGGTGTGCGCCTGCGGGTCGAAGAAGATCTCCGCATGCCGTACGCCCTGCGCTCGGGCGCGGGCCAGATACGCGTTGGTGAGGTCGGCGAAGTCGTCCTCGGTGCGCAGCACGGTCATCAGCGCGTAGTAGAGGTCCAGGAAGTCCTGGAGATCGCCGAAGGAGTACGCGGCCCGCAGCTCCTCCTGGGTGGCGAACGGCAGCTCGACCCCATTGCGCCCGGCGAGCGCGAAGGCCAGATCGGGCTCCAGGGTGCCCTCGATATGGAGGTGGAGCTCTGCGGTGGGAATCGGGGGCATGACGGGGATCACCTGTTGGTTTTCGCTGACGGGGAGGTCACTCACCCTATCCGGGCGGCAGCCCCGCACCGAGCGATAGGCTCGGCGTCGCCAGCAGTGCACTCAGGGACACAGGAGGCCACCGTGAGCAGTCGGCCGACCGAGGCGAGCGCTCCGCTGATCCCCATGCCGTCGCTGACCCCGGACGCGCTTCGGGTGGCAGTCGCCCAGATCGTTCCGAGTCGCCTCCCGGAGCTGAACGAACATCTGGCGAGCGCGGCAACCAGCGCGCAGCGCACCAGCAGCGTGGGACCGCTGAGAGCCTTCACCGCACATTGGGGAACCGTCGTCAACATCGAACGCTGGCCACAGCGCGCCGCTCGCTTCCACGCCTGTGAGCAACTGGCCGCGGATCCGCTGGCCGACCCGGAAGAGGCTCGCGCGGCGGCGAGCGAGATCGGCCGCATCCTGCGGACCGCGGGCGACAACTGCGCAATCTGGCCTTCCTGGACGTAGGGCTGCTGTACTTCCTGCCGGTGCCCAGCCAGCAGCTGATCGCCGTGGTACGCGTCACCTGGGCCGGGTGAGGCAACCGCCGCTCCCCTCCTCGGCGTCCCACAGCGCGACCGGATCGGTGCGGCGGGAGGGGGAGCGCATGCCGGGGTGGGTGCGGGGGCGGTTGCCGAGGACGCGGCGGGGGTGGCGGCGGCTGGTGCGGGGGAGCGTCCTGGTGTGCGTCCTGGCCCTGCTCCCCGCGACCTGGCTGCGGCTGAGCACGGACGACCGGATCCATACGGTCGCCGATGTGCCCTCGGCTCCGGTCGGGGTGGTCTTCGGGGCGGGGCTGTGGAACGGGGAGCCGTCGCCGTATCTGGCGCACCGGCTGGACGCCGCCGTACGGCTCTACGAGGACGGCAGGGTCCATGCGCTGCTGGTCACGGGGGACAACAGCCGCCATGACTACGACGAGCCGGACGCGATGCGCGCGTATCTCGTCAAGCGCGGGGTCCCGGACCGGCGGATCGTGAGCGACTTCGCGGGGTTCGACACCTGGGACTCCTGCAGCCGGGCCCGGCGGGTCTTCGGGGTGCACAAGGCGGTGCTGGTGAGCCAGGGGTTCCATGTCCGCCGGGCGCTGGCGCTGTGCGGGGCGGCGGGGATCGACGCGTACGGGGTCACGGTCGACGAGCCGCACGATGTGACCTGGTACTTCGGCGGCACCCGGGAGGTCGTGGCGGCGGGCAAGGCGGCGCTGGACGCGGCGTTCGAGCCGGATCCGCACTTTCTGGGGCCGCGGGAGCGGGGGATCGAGGAGGCGCTGGCGGAGCGGGGCTCGGGCGCGGGCTCGGGCGTCGGCTCGGGCCCGGGCGCGCGTTGAGCCGTTGCCCCGGCCTCGATCGCCGTCAGCCGATCGTCGTTTCCGACACCACCCACGCCAGGTAGTCCTCGCTGCCGTTCACGATGGGCGTCGCGATGACCTCGGGGGTCTCGTAGTCGTGCGCCTCGCGGATATGCGCCTCCAGCTCGTCGTAGCGCGCGGCGGTGGTCTTGAACAGCACCTGCCACTCGGCCGCCGTCTCGACCTCCCCCTCCCACCGGTACACGGATGTCACGGGCTGGCTGATCTGCGCGCAGGCCGCCAGCCGGGCCTCGATCGCCCCACGGGCCAGCGCCTCGGCCTTCTCGGGGGTGTCGGTGGTGGTCAGTACGGTCAGGTAGTCGGCCACTGCTGCGGTACCTCTCCACGGGGTGGTTGCACGGGTGGTTGCGCGGGTGGTTGCACGGCGCGGTTGCACGGCGCGGCTGCGGACTGGCGCCCACCACGCTAGCCGGTGAGGATTGAGGGAACCCGCCGACGATCAGACCGGACCGATCGAGGGGCACACATGGATGACCTCACCACGCTCGCGCGCCACCATCTGGACCAGGCCAAGGCCGATCCGCACGGGCGCAGCGCCCATCTGTTCCTGCACGACGGTCCGCTGCGGCAGAGCGTGATCGCCATGGTTTCCGGCTGTGAGCTCGACGAGCACAACGCTCCCCCGGCGGCCAGCCTCCAGGTGCTGCA
This sequence comes from Streptomyces endocoffeicus, assembly GCF_016741935.1. GTDB lineage: Bacteria > Actinomycetota > Actinomycetes > Streptomycetales > Streptomycetaceae > Streptomyces > Streptomyces endocoffeicus. Next base: position 28,690 of record NZ_JAERRG010000058.1, read on the forward strand.
CGGGCATGTACGGCTGACCGGCGGCGGTGACCGGCTGGATCTCATCGCGGGCCAGGTGCAGGAGTTGCCGCACGAACGGCACGGGTTGCGGGCGCTGGAGGACTCGGTGGTGCTGCTGACGGCCGTGACCGCCACGGTTGGCTGCCCCACGCCTTACGAGGACACGGCCACCGCTTGAGGATGGGCCCAGCCGCTACGGACGGCCGTGGGCTACGGGGGGGGTGTCCGGCGGCACTTTCCCCTCCCCGCCCCTTCCCGCAACCATGGGCTCCGCCCCTGGACCCCGGGGAACACCTGCGCCGGCGGCCTGATCGCGATCGGCACGCCGACACGGCGGACGACCATGCGCATCGGAGTCGCCCGGCCGGGATCTGGAGCGGAGCCCCCGCTCCCGCCCCCGGACCCCGGGGAGGGATCAACGAGCCGACCGTCACCACCGCGAACACCTGCACCGGCGAACTGATCGCCATCGGCACGTCGGCGCGGCGGATGGCCGCGCATAACCCGGGCCCTCCGGACGGGGTCCGGGGCGGAGCACCGGGCTCGCTTCGCCCCTGGCCCCCGGGGGGCCGACGCGCCAGCCGCCACCGCGGTCGGGGCGCCGATCGCGCCGCCTGTGACGCGGCCGGGGGCTGGGGCGGAGCCCCCCACGCGGCGGAGCCGCACATCGTTAGGTGTCGGGAAGGGGCGGGGAGGGGAGCGGCTCGCCGCAGGCGGCGCGATCCGGCGGACAGCCCTAGTCGCTGCCGCCGCCACCGCCTCCGCCGCCACCGCAGGAGTGGTGGCCGCCGCCATAGTCGCCGCCGTGGCTCCCGCCGTAGTCGCCGCCATGGCTTCCGCCACGGTCGTCGCCCCACCCGTGCGCCGTGTGGAAGGACTCCTGGTCGAGGTACTCGGGGTCGTAGGCGATGAGGAGGTTCCGGTCCCAGTAGGCCGGGTCGCCGTTCGGGATGGGTATCGCGTCGCTGACGGCCCTGCGCCGGGCCGGTTCCGGGACGACGACGGGGCCGTAGAACACGTACGAGGGGAGCGCCCCCTCCCGCACGGCCGCTTCCACGCGGCGCCTGCCCGTGCGGGTGGGGCGGCCCCGGAGACGGGTGAGAAGTCCGTCGGCGGTGAGCCGGCGCTGGATCTCCGCCAGCTCGGGTCCGCCGAGCAGCGCGGGGATCACCCGGTCCACCGGCTTCGAGTGCGGGCACAGTGCGATGAGCGCGCGCTCGACCGGGTGCTCGGCCCCCGAGTGCCCGGCTCCCTGGGGCCCGGCTCCCAGGGGCTCGGCTCCCTGGGGCCCGGCCCCCGGATGCCCGGCTCCCGAGTGCCCGGCCTCCTCCCCCACCGTGGCGCGGATCCGCGAGCGCCGGAGGGTGATCGCATCCCGCTCCTGGAGCGCTATCAGGAGGGTCTGGATCACCCACCGCCGCCCGCCCACCAGATAGGCGATGTCATAGAGGTCCAGCGCCGGTGGCTCCGCCGAGGCGGGCCGTCTGGTCATGGCAGCACACATCGGAATGCCCCCGTCCATCCGCGTCCATCCGCGTCCATCCGGACTGCTCAAGTACCGTCAGTTTTGTCTTTCTGAACGGTGATGAACCCTGATGAGTGCCGCTTCAGAGCAGGATTTGAGCTTTCGCCCCCTTATCTGTTCGAAGTCGTGACGGACACATCCGCCGACGGACCCGTGCCCGTGGCGGTCAGGGCCGCGACCGAGAAGGTGTACGCGGTGGCCGGGCGCAGTTTGCCGATCACCCGCAGCATCCCCTTGGCCCGGGGCTGGGAGACCAGGACATCCCGGCCGGTCACGGTGACCGTACGGCCGTCGGAGACGGTGATCCGGTAGCCGGTGACCGGGGTGTCGCCGGTGGTCTTGGGCGGGGTCCAGGAGAGCGTCGCCGCCGTGGCATCCGCGTTGGCCTTCACACCGGTGGGGGCGCCGGGCAGGGCGCCGGGGCCGCCGGCGGTGGGCGTCACGGGGGCCGCGGGGAGGGACACCTCGCTCACACCGGCCTTGTTGCGGGCGGTGACGGTGACCGTGTACGGGGTCCCGTTGTCGAGCCCGCGGACGACCGCGTAGGCGGTGCGCTTGAAGTCGGCGGCCGGGATGGTGGTGGAGACGGACCGCGAACCGCCCGAAGCGGTCACCGTGTACGACGTGACGGGGTCGCCGCCCTCGACGTACGACGGGTTCCAGGTGACGTACGCCGAGCCGTCCGCCGCGAAGTCGCCCACGCGGGTGGGCGCTTCGGGTACGGAGTCGGCGGCGAACGTACGGCCGAGCAGCCCCCGGTAGCGGGGTTCGAGACCGGCCGCGGCCACGATGTCGGCCGGTGCCTCGGACGGGTCGGCCAGGATGTGGTTGCCGCTGGTCACCACGCCCTTGTCGTTCCCGTCGGGGTCGCCCTGCTCCCAGTAGTTGCCGACGATGCGGGTCGGGTCGTTGTTGCCGAGGTCGTCGCGGTAGTCGACGTGGGCGCTGAGGACGTTGGCCTGGGCGCCGTAGAGGACGTTGCCCTGGACCGTCACGTAGGTGCAGCCGTTGTCGGTGTAGACGGTCCGGCCCAGCCCCCACCCGTCGTGGATGACATTGCCGGTGATCTTCTCGCCGTTGTCGAGGGAGCTTCCGGTGAGGCCCTGGGTGTAGACGCCGGCGCCGTCGTCGAGCGCCTGCATGTAGTCGAAGATGAGGTTGTCGGCCACCTTGTTGTCGCGGGAGACATTGGCGGTGGCCGGTTTGCCGATCTTGTCGGGCCAGCCGCCCCAGCCCATCGAGATCGCCGAGTAGGCGACATGGTCGATCTGGTTGTGGGCGATGGTGTTGTCGCGGGTGTAGCCGTTGAGGATGGCGACGCCGCCGTGGTACTCGCGGGGCAGCGCGTAGAGGTGGTTGTTCGTCACCGACACCTCGCGGGTGAGGTCGGCGTCGCTGCCGGGCTGTGGGGCGTCCACCCCGCCGATCTCCATGCCGTTGCCGGAGATGTCGGTGAAGACATTGCCGCGTACGGTCGCGTTCTTCGTCCCGGTGCCGAGTTCGAGCCCGGCCGCGCCGAGGTGGGTGAACGCGTCGTCGGAGAACTCGATGTCACGGCCGTGGCTGATGGCCACGTTGCCGGGCATCTTGGTCCAGGACGCGTACGGGCAGGTGCCGCCCGGGGTGTACTCGCACAGCCCCTGCGTCTTCCAGCCCTCCGGGCCGGTCACCGTATAGCCCGCCTGCACCTCGGAGAAGCCCTCGGGCGAGGAGGGGGTGAGCCAGGTGGCGTACGAGAACTCGATACCGCGCAGGGCGATGTCGTGCAGCGGCGCCCGCCCGGTGCCCCGCCCGTCGACGAGCTTCTCCAGGACCGGTGCCTCCACATCGGCGGTGCGCGGGTTCTCCCCGGAGCGGGGGCGGTAGTAGACGGTGCGGGTGTGCCGGTCGAGGTACCACTCCCCGGGCTGGTCCAGGACCTCGAAGGCGTTCTCGACATAGCCGGGCAGCGCGCCGTTGGTGAGCTTGGCGGGGCCGACCATGTTGATGCTGCGGCCGGGGATGTCGGGGAACTCCACGCGCCTGGTGGAGTTGTCCCAGCACGGCTGGGCCATGGTGACGGTGGTGCCGGTCGTCGAGCCGATGGGGCAGCGCGGTTCGGTCCACGGGCCGAGTCCGTACTGCTGGATGTTCCACAGCGCCTCACCGCTGGGGTAGACGAACTCGATGTCCGACGGATTGCGCCAGCGGGCGAGGGTGTCGGCGGACGCGGTGTAGCCGGTCGCGGTGGCGGTGAGGTTCACCGGGATCGGCCCGCGGGCGCGCTGGGCGCGGACGCCGTCCACGTACAGCTGCCGGGTGTTGTCCAGCCCGGCGGGCGCGGGCGCCGACCAGAGCCCGGCGCCGCCCTTGACCGGCCGCCAGCCCCGGACCGCCCGCCCACCGCTGAACACGGTGCCCTCGCCGCCCTGCCAGATGACGCGGTGGCCATTGCCCCCGGAGTCACGGGAGTCGAGGACGAGCGGACGGGAGAGGCGGTACGTGCCCGGCGCGAGGTGCACCGTAAGGTCGCCGCTTTGGTGCGGGACGCGCTTCCGTACGAGGTCGCGGGCGCGCTCGGGGGTGCGGACGGGGGCGGTGCGGGTGCCGGGCGCGCGGTCGTCGCCGTTGGGCGCGACATAGACATCGGCGGCGGGGCGGGGCCCGCTCGCGACGGCGTCGGCGGTGCCGCCGAAGGCGGCGCCGAGGGTGGCGAGGGTGGCTAGGACGGCCGCGACGGCGGTGGCTCTCGGGGCCGCCTTACGGACGGTCTTGGGCGTCCGGACCGACCGGACCGACCGGACCGACCGGATGCGTGAGCGTACGTACTCCGACATGTCCCTCCCTGCGGAACCTTGCTGGAACCCTGCTGGAACTCGTGGAGTGGCCCCGGGAAAGGTAGGATCTATGAGCAGAGCACGTCAATACAGCGAGCTTCGAATCGTCTCGATTCACCTCCGGAGCATCAATTCATTGGATCTATCGGCCCGGTGAGGGGTGTTCGGGGTGTGAGGTGTCAGGACGCCATGTCGCTGTCGTACAGCACGACGTACCGGCCGCGGGCCTCGCCGCCCTCCGACAGCCGCCAGCCCGCGGTCACATGACCCCGGACCCCGGTGGACCCCGCACCGGACTCCGCACCGGACTCCGGACGCAGCACGCGCGTCACCTGGAGGACGGGACCCCCGTCGCCCAGCGGCAGACGGGTGCCGTCCGGCCCGTTCACGACGGCCGGGGCCCCCGCGGCCCCGGCCGGGACGTCGAACCCGGGGTCGGTCACCTCGGCCTAGGTCAGCGGTACGTGGTACCAGGCGGGCCGGTCCCCGGCGTCGTCCCGGACCACCATGAACTCGATCCCCACCTCGCCCTCCGGGTCGTCGAGCCGGAAGCCACCGACCCTGGACAGCTCCGGCGGGCGCGGCGCGGCGGCGTACCACGGCTGCTGGGGCAGCCACGGGGTGAGGAGCTCCAGCTTGGTCGGACTCATCGTGGTCTTGTGAATGATCGACATGCCGTGTGAACGCCTTCGCCCGTCGTACGCTTCCCGGTCGCCGGCACGGTCTCATCGGCGCGCGGAAGGGCCCGGCGCGCCGTG
>NZ_JAERRG010000059.1 GCF_016741935.1 Streptomyces endocoffeicus
CGGCGGACAGGGCCGTGGTCAGGATGATGAAGTTGGTGACCGAGGCAGCAGCAGGGATGCCCGCAGCATCGAACATCACAACGAACGGACTGTGCTCGGTGGAGTGGTCGCCGGCAAGGGCACGCCAGGGGGTCACAGCGAGCATGATGGCAATGGCGCCCAGGTAGAACAGCGTCAGGCGCACGATCAACGAGCGCAGTGCGGCGCGCAGCGAGGGCCCTGGCTCTTTTGCTTCCGGAGCCGAGATGGCGACGAGTTCGATGCCGGCGAAGCTGAACACCACGATGGACATCGCCAGCCAGATCGCCGTGGTGCCCTCAGGCAGAAACCCGCCGTGCGCCGTCCAGTTACTCACCCCTGTGGCGCGATGATGCGGGAGCCCGAACACGATCAGCACAACACCGATGATGATGAAGGCCACCACGGCGCATGCCTTGATCATGCTCAGCACTGACTCGGTCGTGCCGAAATTGCGTACCCCGATCGCGTTCACGCCAGTGACAGCGACGATGAACATCGTCGCTACCACCCACAACGGGATCTGCGGCCACCAAAAACGCAGATAGATTCCTGCCGCCACCACCTCGCCACCGATGCCCACGATCAACGCAAGCCAGTAGATCCACCGCACCACGAAGCCTGCTGCCGACCCCAGATAGCGTGCCGTGATTGTTCCAAACGACCCCTGCACTGGGAGGGCACTGACCATTTCCCCCAGCGCGAAGGCAACCGTCACCGCGATCAGGGCACCGATCGCATAGCTGATCAGCACGCCAGGGCCTGCCAGCGAGATGGCCCCGCCGGCCCCGAGGAACAGTCCCGTTCCCAGAGCAGACCCCAACCCCAGCAGCGCCATCTGCCGTCGCCCAAGCCCCTGCTGCAGTCCACCCTGGGACGCGCGGTTCTCTCCCCGCGTGGTCTCGGTTTGAGCGGTCATGCCAGTGCCTCCGATGCGAGAATGCGAGTGCGGTCCAGAGCGGTCCACAGGCCGGTGAAGCTGGTGGACAGGGGTGACAGGCCGATCCGTATGCCGTCAGGAGCACGGAAATCGATGATCACTCCGCTGTCGATCAGGATGCGGGCAAGCTCTTCGGCCCGCGGGTGCGACACAGTGACATGACCGCCGCGCAGTGCATCGTCGCGAGGTGAGGCCAGAGTGAAGCCCAAGGGCGTCAGCCAGGCATCACTTAGGGCGATGGCCAGCCGGGTCAGGTCGGTGGACTTCGCGCGGACCTGTTCGATGCCTGCTTCCGACAGTAGTTCCACGCCGGCCATCACACCTGCGAGCCCCGTTATGGCGGGGGTGCCTGACAGCATGGCGCGGATGCCGGGGGCAGCCCGGTACTCCGGCGCCATGGCGTAGAGATCGGCAGCACTCATCCAGCCGGGGATGGGCTGGGCAAGCGTGGGCTGATGCTCGGAACGGACATAAATGAAAGCAGGGGCACCAGGCCCGGCGTTGAGGAACTTGTATGTGCAGCCGACGGCGAAGTCGCTGTCCGTGGCGTCCAGATGCACCGGCACAGAGCCGACGGTGTGGCACAGGTCCCACACCACCATGGCGCCAGCGGCGTGGACGGCCTCGTTGATGGCCCGCATGTCGGCTATATAGGCGGAGCGGTAGGCGACGTGGGAGAGGGTCACGACGGCGGTGCGGTCGCTGAGGGCGTCGATGACCTGCTGAGCGGTGACACCGGCGGCAGGATCGGACTCGATCCAGCGGACCATGAGGCCCTTGTCGCGGGCTATGGACTCGACGATGTAGCGGTCGGTGGGGAAGTTGTCCGTGTCAGTGACAATCTCGCACCTGCCCGGTCGCAGAGAGAGCGCCGCGTGCAACGCCTTGTAAAGGCAGACAGAGGTGGAGTCAGCCAGGATCACCTGACCTGGTTCCGCTCCGAGCGCAGCGCCACCCAGGAGATCGCCGATGCGTTCGGGAAGATGCAGCCAGCCCTCTTGCCATCCCCGGATCATCCGGGAAGACCACTGTGAGGTCACCAGTTCCTGGACGACTTCCAGCGTACGGTGCAGCGGACGTCCGAGGGAATTTCCGTCGAGGTAGGCGACGACGTTGGGATCCTTGATGGGCACGAAGCGGTCCTGAAACGGAGCCAGAGGGTCTTGGCGGTCCATCGAAGCGGCGTTGTCCAGGGACGGCGGTGCGGCAGCAACAGTCACAGCTGGTCCTCTCTTGTAGTGACCCGCCCGTACGCGACAGTGAACGGCTAGGGCGCCACGGGAAACACGAAATATCCGGTCGCTGAGGGCATTGGCAGCTCGCTGCAAATCGCGGCCGTTAGCCCCGCAGTCACCGACCGAGCCGCGCGGCCCGGAAAGTTCAGCTGATCGTAGGTAGGGGTGCTGAACGCGGCACACGGTTGCGTGCATAGCCCTGTCGTTCAAGCGCACCGGGACCATGCCCGCCGCTAGTGCCGCGTCAGCCAAGGTTCGCCCCGCTCGCCGCCCTGGCACGGCCATCTGCGGCGTTGCCGAATCAGCCGAGTAGGCCCACTACGAGGCCGATCCGGCGCCTTGCAGCTGACCGCACCAGGACGCCCTCGCCACCGGGCAAACCTTGACTGACGCGGCACTAGCTTGACTCTGTCGGGAAGGCGATGGCCGTGAAGACATGCCACAGGTGGGCCTTCGGCTGCCCCGGTAGCGCCAGCGGCGCATACCGTGTCCATGGGCGAACTCGTTGACGCTGCTCGACTCCAGAGCGGACCGCGTACCGGGCCTGCCAGTCGGGCGTCTGCTGCCCACCGCGGACGCGGCTGGCACTCGCCCTTGGCGAACCGGGCTACGATCAGCGGCGCCGCGGTGGGCGAGTAGGTCGGGTAGGGGCCGTGCCATCTCCAGCTGACCTGGCCCTGGGGACAGGTGGCCTGCCGGCGGTCGAAGTCGACGTGGAAGTCGTCCGGCAGAGGCATTCCTCGGGGGCGTGTCGCGGTCGCTGAGGGAGGCGGGGTGAGCGTGACCAGCAACGGCAGGCTGCGGTGCCGGCCACCAGGTGCCGCTTGCGCGGCCGTTGTTCTCATGGGCGGTAGCGGGAGACGAACGGCCAGCCAGTGGGCCCCGGCTGGAGCCGTTGTTGCCGCTGGGCGTCAAGCCGGGTCGTCCGCCGGTGTGGACGCGCCGGCAGCTGATCGACGGCATACGGTGGCGAACGTGGACTGCGGACGAGCCGATGTCCTGCTCGGCCTCCCACATAGCGGACGCTGCCTGGAGCGGTTGGTTCAGTCCGTGGTCATCCGGCCGAGGGTGCGGCACCGGAGCACCGGGTTCGAGACGGTCCGGGCGATGGTCGCGGGCGGGATGGCGTGGTCGGTGCTGAACCAGCGACCGGTCCACTCCATGACCTACGACGGCGGGGAGGTGGTCACCCTCGAACTCGAGGAACCGTTTGAGCCGCTGCCCCTCGTCCTGGCCTCGATGAAGGGCGTGCGGCTCACGCGCCGGGCGCAGGCATTCATCCGCTCTGCCGGGCGTGCCGTGCGCCTCGCTGGTTGACCGCGCACGCGACCGCGTCGGTCGGGCCAGCCGGTGCACCGCCGCGCCGACCACCATGGTCAGGCGGGTCCGGGCGCCGGAACACCGCCTGCGCCGCTCCACCGGGAGCCGCGTTTCGCGTCTTCCGACCACGTCAGGGAGGGACGGGCCGACGCCATCGTTCTTGAGGCGCCCGGAGGTGACGAGCCCGTGTGTGGGCATCCGTGGGGCGGGGCGAGCCGACTTCACCTCGGCACCCTCGGCGCTCTCTCCGGGCCCGCCAGCGCCGTCAGTAGCCTCGATCAGCGGATAACTCACCGTGGTTGTCAGGTGACTCTTTGGGAAGATCTGCACCTGATTCATGGCGATTCCAATATTGGTAACAATGGGGTTATGTCCGGACGCTTTAGTCAATTCTCTATTCCAGGGCTTCGCGCGATGACAGGCCAACGTCCACGTGGTCGAGGTGGGCGTCGGGTTCTCGGACGCGAGCAATACCGCCGAAACAGGGACGAGCACGGGTCCCCGCCGATATCTCCGGAACCGCGCTTGCGCTCGATACTGAGCGTGCACAGCGTTGCAGGCCAGGTGTTCTTCCTCCTGGCTGCGGCCGCGGTACTGCTGATCGCCGCAGCGGTGGTGGCGCTGGTGTTGCAGGCCGGACATGACAGCAGGAACGACGCCACGCGCCGGTCAATCGCTGCCGCCCAGGGGTTCGCGGCCGCTCCGGGTACTGCGGCCGCGTTGACCAGTGCCCACCCGACCGCGGCGCTGCAGCCACATGTGGTGAAGGCCCAGAAGCAGTCCGGTGTCGATTTCGTCGTGGTGATGTCTCCAGACGGCATCCGCTACGCGAGTGATGACCCGGCTCTGATCGGATCGCGTTCTTTCGGTGATTACCAGCGGGCGGCGGCAGGCAAATCACTCACGCGTATGGCCAGATTTCAAGGTGTTGACTACGTGCGGACACTCACCCCGGTCAGGGCGGCTGACGGTTCGGTCGTCGGCGTCATGTCGGTAGGGGTCAGGGTCCAGCGCGTCAACGATGCGGTGCAGCGCCAGCTGCCAGTCCTCCTCGGTTCCGGAGCCGGCGCGCTGGTCCTGGCCGCGGGTGGCTCGGCGCTGGTGGGCCGACGGCTGCTGCGCCAGACCCACGGCCTGGGTCCGGTCGAGATGACGCGGATGTACGAGCACCACGACGCGGTGCTGCACGCGGTCCGGGAGGGAGTATTGATCATCGGGGGTGACAAGCGGCTGCTGCTGGCTAATGACGAGGCCCGGCGGCTGCTGGGCCTGCCGCCGGACGCGGAGGGGCGCCGCGTCGCCGACCTCGGTATGGAACCGGGCATGACTGAGTTGCTGGGTTCCGGGCGGGCGGCGACCGACGAGGTGCGCCTGGCTGGGGACCGGCTGCTGGCCATCAACACCCGGCCAACCGACCCCAAGGGAGGGCCGCCGGGCAGCGTGGCGACCCTGCGGGACACCACTGAGCTGCAGGCTCTGGCGGGCCGGGCGGCGGTGGCGCGAGAGCGGCTGACGCTGCTGTACGAGGCCGGGGTGCGGATCGGGACCACGCTGGATGTGGTGCGCACGGCGGAGGAACTGGCGGAGGTGGCCATCTCGCGGTTCGCCGACGTGGCCACGGTCGACCTGCTGGAGCCGGTGTTGCGCGGGGAGGAGCCGGCCGGGGCAAGTACGGAGCTCCATCGCGCGGCCGTCCGCAGTATCAGGGGTGAACCGCCGCTCCACCTGGTGGAGGAGCTCATCCGGTTCGCCCCCTCCACTCCGCAAGCATCGGCGGTCCACAACGGACGCGCGGTGCTGGAGGCCGATCTGAAGTCTGCGCCTGGATGGCAGCTCCAGGATCCGGAGCGGGCCCGGAGCATCCTGGAGTTCGGCATCCACTCGTTGATCACGGTGCCGCTGCAGGCGCGGGACGTGGTGCTGGGCATGGTCAACTTCTGGCGGGCGGACACGCCGGAGCCGTTTGGGGAGGAGGATGTGTCTTTCGCCGAGGAGCTCACCGCGCGGGCGGCGGTGTCCATAGACAACGCCCGCCGCTTCACCCGCGAACACACCACGGCCGTCACCCTGCAGCGTAGGCTGCTGCCCCGCGCTCTCCCCGAGCAGCCCGCCGTGGAGGTTGACCACCGCTACCTGCCGGCCCGAGCCGGGGTGGGCGGGGACTGGTTCGACGTCCTCCCGCTGCCCGGCGCCCGGGTGGCGCTGGTCGTGGGCGATGTGGTGGGGCACGGCCTGCACGCGGCGGCGACGATGGGTCGACTGCGTACTGCCGTGCACAACTTCTCCACCCTCGATCTGCCGCCCGACGAGCTGCTGGGCCACCTCGACGACCTGGTCACCCGGATCGATGCCGACGAAGCAGCCGAGAGCGAGGAGCCGAGCATTACCGGCGCCACCTGCCTGTATGCCATCTACGACTCCGTTGCCGGCCGCTGCACCGTGGCCAGGGCTGGTCATCCCGGGCCCGCTCTCGTTCTCCCCGACGGCACCGTGGATTTCCCCGAGGTGCCCGCCTCCCTCCCGCTGGGCCTGGGTGGGGAGCCCTTCGAGACCGTCGAGCTTCAGCTGACTGAGGGGAGCCAGCTGGTCCTGTTCACCGACGGGCTGATCGAAGATCGCGGCCGTGACATCGACGTCGGCCTCGGCCTCCTGCGCGATGCCCTGGCCAATCATCCGGGGAGGGGTCCGCACGAGACCTGCCAGGCCGTCTTCGATGTCGTGTTCCCTGCCTGCCCCAGGGACGACGTCGCCCTGCTGGTGGCCCGCACCCGCCTGCTGGACCCGGCCCGGATCGCCCACTGGGATGTGCCCTCGGACCCCGCGGCGGTGGCGCCGGTGCGTGCCGCGTGCGGACGGCAGCTGCAGGCGTGGGGACTGGAGGAGATCGCCTACACCACCGGGTTGATCCTCAGCGAGCTGATCACCAACGCCATCCGCTACGGCACCCAGCCCATCACCGTGCGCCTACTGTACGACCGGTCCCTGATCTGCGAAGTCTCCGATGGCAGCAGCACCTCGCCGCACCTGCGGCGCGCCGCCGCCACCGACGAGGGCGGCCGCGGGTTGTTCCTCATCGCCCAGCTCGCCGAGCGCTGGGGCACCCGCTACACCTCGCGTGGCAAGGTCATCTGGACCGAACAGGCCCTCCACGACGGGGGTGCGGAGCCGAGCGGGGACCTGGGCCGCATCCTGCTGGATCAATGGACCGACGAAGCGCTGTGACAGGCGATGCCTGAGGTGGCGGTGACACCGGGTTAAGGTGTTGCGCTCCTTGTTGTAGCCCTTCTTGCACACGTCGCGGTGGACGGCCGACAGTCCCGCGCCAAGACGATCTACGGGAACACGCCCCGCTGCGGGAGCGAAACCCATGGATTGATCACCAATGGATAGGCGTTCGAAGGGCTAGGGTCCGTCTTCGAAGATCACTTCGTGATGGATCATGGTGGGTGTGATACGTCGTCATGAACTCACCGATCACGAGTGGGAGTTACTCGCTCCGCTGATACCGCGAGCCGTTCGACTCCACCGTCGTCCGCGCCCACCAGCACGCCGCCTCCACCGGACGAAAAAGGGGCAGCTGCGGACGGACGAACCGGACGATCACGCCCTCGGCCGATCCCGAGGCGGACTGACCAGCAAAATCCACCTCGCCTGTGACGGCAAGGGCCGCCCTCTCGCGATCCTCATCACGCCGGGCCAACGCCACGACAGCGTCTGCGCACACCCGCTCCTGGAACGCATCCGCGTGCCCTGCACCGGCCCGGGGCAGGCCGCGCTGCCGCCCAGATCGCGTCATCGCCGACAAGGCATACAGCTCCCGCGGCTTCCGCGCCTACCTGCGCCGCCGCGGCATCACGCACACCATCCCGGAGAAGACCGACCAGCAGCGCCACCGGCTGGGCCCCGGCCGCCACCTCCTACGAAGCGGCGGTCAGTCTCGCGTCATTGCTGCTCTGGGCAAGATCCGTTTGAAGACGGACCCGCACCAGGCGGCGGGACGGCCAAGTCAGCCGATGGTGTACAGCCGCGGACACCGGAGCGCGGACAGGACGGCGTCGCCGGTCAGTGGTCCACCTCCGCTCACGCGGAGAGCGCGCAATGGACACCGTCGTCACGAGCACCGTCGCCGGTTCGCCTCCATCTGTGCGAAGCAGCCAGCTACCACACACGGTGATCTGCAAGCTTCTCCGACAAGCACCGGCCGTACCAGCCTCGGATTCACGCCTCCAAGCGCTTGTTCCAAGGGTGAGGCCCGTACGTCTGTGTGATCGCGTCAGCGAGCCATCGACGTTGCTGTTCCGTTAGCAACGGCAATACCGCGTCGAAGTCTTCTTCGTCCTTAGGCCGTGGCGCCTTGGCCTTGTAGTAGAGCTGCACGTCCGGGGCCAGAAAGGGAATGCCGGCGGCCGAAGTCATCCCTAGCGTGCTGATCGGCCTACGCACTTGGGAGTCACGCCGTGACACCCATTCGTGACCGCAGGACTCATCGAGCATGACCTGGATGCGCCAAGGATGATCTGGACCAGGTCGGCACCAGATGTCGTGAACGCCCAGAGACAGGACCTCATCCGGCATCCACGGACGCAGGCTCCCCGGCGGATCAGCGCACCACCACTGCCAGCCCGCCAGAGCCTGCTGGGCCACGAGTTGGTCCTGGCGAAGCAGGAGGACGTCGATGTCGTCATGGCTTCGGATCGGATGGCCCACCGCGAGCTCGATCGCCAGCCCTCCGGCTACCCACCAACCAGCTTCCAGACCGGAGAAACTCGCGACGACTTCCGTCAAAGGAGAGGGATCCCACCGGCCGAAGGGAGCCTGAGCATGTGTCATGCCGCTCATCATCCCCTGATCCAGTATCGTCCGGGCCCCTGCCGGCCGCCCACGCGGAGAGCACCCTTCGCGACCTGCAGCGTCAGAGGCCCTTTGCGTCTTCTTGAATCAGGGGCGGCTGTCGTGCACGGACCACAACGTATCGCTCGCCTCTGTCAAGGCGGGGATCAGTGGGCTGGTCCAGATGCCGGGGACGTCACAAGCGCCAGCGCTCGGGAGCGACGTCGTGGTGGGTAAGGAATCTCTCCATGGCGGTCGAGAGCGGTGGCTGGATCTTGAACTCCTTGCCATAGATCTCCTCCAGGTCTGCCCACGCCTGATCGGCGAGGCCTCTTCCTCGCTCGAAGGGGTGGATCCAGAACCAGTCCAGCCAACGCTCTCCGTCCTGGCCGCTCAGCCCGGCAGCGCCAGCGGCGATCGGGAACGTCGCCTGGACTCTCTGTGCGTCGAAGAGGACGACCTCGAGTGTGGGATCGCCAGCGTATAGACGGCTGTGCTGCGCGGCGAAAGGCACCGAGTCGAAGCCCAGTTCCTGCTTGACGTACTTTCCGAAGATCTCCACGACCTTGCGCAGGCGCATGTCATGAGTGGCGGGAATCAAGGCGTGGCCGCGTCGCTTGTCGGCGTGGAGCAGTGGAAACATCTCAATGGCGAAGCGAGCTCGGCGCCCGTGGGGACCGGGCCAGCCGCGTTCAGGGGCGTCGGGCGAGGGCGTCGGTGAGCAGCGTGAGCATGCGTGGACGACCGGCGGGCGATGCCGCCTCTGTCGGCATCAGGGCGTCGGGAGATGACGGGCATCGCAGGCGGCGCACGGTTTGCTGCCCGGCCGGGTGAGCTCGCGCAGCGCCTGGTCGAGCGTACGGAATCCTGGCCGTTGCAGCGATCGTCATCTGGCTCCGAGACATCGTCCAAGAGCCATCAGAAACGACCTAAGCCGACGACTCCGCAGGACCAGGCGATGTTCGCGGCTCCGCGGAGCGTCGACGTGATCGTGCGTCAGGCGAAGGAGGACGGGGGCGTGGTGGGCCCTGCGTACTTGACATCTCCACTAGTCTGATATTCAGAATAGTGGGAGAGCGCGAACAGTCGGGCAGCGGGCCTGGGAGGGCTCCGGGCCTCCTGCCCATGTCCCCCTGGCTGCTGATCACTGCAGGCGCCCGGCATCCGGAACGGCGGATGCCGGAGTCCGGGCCGGCAGGTGGCCGGACGGACCGGTGGGCGTATCCCCGTCGGCCCCGGGGGGCATCCCGCTCGGGCGGGCGGACGAGGGCATATACGGCAAGGAAGGGGACGGTCGGACAGTGGCGGCGGACACCAAGGGGGCGTGGGTGCGGGCAGTGCTCCCGCTCTGCCTGCTCGGCGCACTGCGGTACGAGGAGAGTTACGGCTACGCGCTCCTTCAGCAACTGACCGCGGCTGGGTTGGAGTCCGTCAAGCCGGCGACGCTGTACCCGGCGCTGAACCGGCTCGCTGAGGACGGCGCGGTGGAGGTCCACTGGCGCGCGGGCGAGGGCGGGCCGGGACGCAAGTGCTACCGCATCACGCAGGTCGGCCGGGAGCGGCTCGACGCGGAGTGGTCGGCGTGGGAGAACTTCGGCGCGTCCGTCTCCCGCCTGCTGACCGGCCCGGTTCCGGCATCCTCCCCACCCGGTGCCACAGCCCCACCCGGGGCCCCTGCCGCGCACCCGGCACCCACCGCAATCCCGGACGCCGTCGGCGCACGGCCGCTTGGGGCTGGGCCACACGGGAGCGGGCCCGCCGACATGCAGCCGACCGACGCACAACAGCCCGGCGTGAGCACATGACCCCGCGCCGGCGCACCAGCGCACCGGCCGACCGGACACCGTCCGCACCGTGGACTGCACCGGCCGGCAGACCCTGGGGACCGACGGATGACGAGGACAGGACCGAAGGTGACAACACAGCAGCAGAGGCTCGGGCAGGACGACCCCGAACAGTCGGGGAGCGAGGTGGCGACCCGAACGTGGCCCCGGGAGGAGGACGAGCGGTGGGCGGCCAGGTTCCGGCTCCGTCTGCTCCTGCGGCACGACCCCCCGGACGGGCTGGACGACCAGGTGGTCGACGAGGTGTACGAGGCCGTCACCGAATCCGGCCGCAGCGCGCACGAACTCTTCGGTGATGCCGACGACTTCGCCGCCCAGGTGGCCGCCGAACGGATCGACGACGCGTACCGGAGCCGCCGCGACATGCACGGCATCACGCCCGGCGAGGGTTTCCGCGGGGGACTGCTCGTCCTCGGCGCGGTCGGCGTGTTGCTGTCTCTGCACGGCTGGTTCAGCAGCGGCCTGGAGTTCACGATCGGCTGGCCGGCGCTCGCCGGCACCCCCCTGATCGGCACGGTGGTGTTACTGACCGTCGTCGCGCTGACGCTGCGAACCGCGGGTCGCCCGCGCGGGGCGTGGACGGCGATCGTCGGAGCCGTCGTGATGGTGCCGGTTGCCGCCCTGGCCATCGCCTCCCTCCCTGACGGGCCGCTGTTCTCCGCGCCGGCGCCCGTCGTGGTGGCCCTCTTCGCGCTGCCCGCCGTGATCGGTTGGCTGCTGCCGGAGGAACGGGTAAGTCGCTGGTTCAACGGCCCGGAGGCGGCACACCACGACGACGAGGCGTGGCTGCGCCGGCTCGATGGGGTACTGCGGGGCGCGTACGGCTTGTCCTCGAGGCAGGCTCAGGCCCATGTCGAGGAGGCCCGCGCTCATCTGGCCGCCTCCGGCGGAGAAGCCCACGAACAGTTCGGACCCCCGCAGGTGTACGCGCTGCGGCTGGCCGACGGGCCTGGCGCGTCCCGCCGTGCGGCCCGCCGGAAGCTGAGGTCCGGCCTACTGTTCCTGCCCGTCGTGGCCATCGCCCTCTCGGTGGTCATCGACGATCCCGATCCAGGCTCCCTCTCCACCTGGGTGCTGCCCGCCGCAGCCCTCCTGTGGGCCTGGTCCCTGTGGAGCCACTACCGCGACACCCGCTCGCCCTGACCCCGGCCGACCGCACCCCACATCGGGTCCCGCCCCGTTATGTTTTTCGCGGTCCTGCAAGAGGGCCGCTGGCCTCCGGGGCCAGCTTCACTGATCTGGTAAACGTGCAGGTCATAGGGGGGTCGGCTCTTCGGGGTCGGGCCCCCTTCTCGTTTCGTGCTGGTTCGGTGCTGACCCGGAAACACCCCTCGTCACCCGTCAGCACCTCTCCCGTGCTGGTCTGGTGCTGACCCTGGGGCAGGCCGGGCTCACTGAGCCTTTGCCAACTCGCTGCGTGCTCTGATCAGTTGGTTCGACAGATGAGTGAAGCCCCTGGCAGACGGGGTCACGACCAAGATCACCCGGTACTCACCAGTCCTTCTGGCCCCTGTCGGGAACGCCTTGCCGGCGTGAAAACATGATCGCGGCGCCCGCTCGCCGGCTCCTGTAGCTCGTTGGGACGCCAAGCCCGCAGGTCAGCTCCCGCCTCCGCCTCACCGGGGTCGCTGGTCTCGGGGAAGGCCGGGATTCGTGCAGGCCCGCTCTGCCTCCTGGCGCTTGAGGTAGTCGCTGGGATCCCCCGGCTCCTCAAGCTCGTTCATGTGGGTGATCTCCCAGTCGGCGTGCTCCACCGCGCGGGATCGCATCTCATGGCCGATGGACATGCACGCCACCCGCACCGGGGTGTTCTTGGCCTCGCGGTAAGCCATGTCGTACAGCGGCTCCCAGTCCGGCCAGGTCACTACCTGCACGGCTTCCGGCTGATGTGCCGGGAGCCACGCCGTCACATGCGCCTCGCGGCGCAGCTGGGAGGGCCACCTGGGGAGCTGGGCGCCGATGTGGGCCGCCACCTCCGACCAGCGCAGCTCGTAGACCAGCTCGGCGGGCATTCAACGGCTCGCCGCGCGCCTCGACGACGTCCCGATCGGTGTGTTCACCGCCGACTGGAGCCTGGTGTGGTGGAACACCATGTGGAGCGCCATGCACGGCGACCCCGCCGTCATCCCGACCGCAGAACGGAACCTTGCCCGCGCGCTCTTCGGCTATGGCGCCGCGCACGCCTCGATGCTTCCCCTGACGGCGTCGGCGTATGTCCCGCCTGGGGTCGGCCACGCGGGCCTGACCCACCGTGGGCCGTCGAGCACGCTCCCGGAAGCATGCTCGACACGGTTCGCCCTCGCCACCGGCGGCGTAAGCGAGTGCCCCACCGTTGTTCTGCGCTGTCGGGCCAGGGATGTGCGCAGTGAGCACATCCAGGTTGCTGCGGAATTTGCCAAGCTGTCGGCGAGTGATCAACCCGCGGGTGGCGGAAGGACCGTCTGCCCCGCGGGGCCGAGGGTCAGACGGGATGGAACCTCCCAGACCACGGCGGAGGAGTCCCGCGGGTCGCCCATCCGGGCGAATGGCGCCAAGCGGCGGTCCGCACCACGGGCGGCGACGGCGGGCTGCCGCCGTACCGATCCCGCCCTTCCCACCACCGCATCGCTTTCATCAAGGAGACCGTCATGTCGTACATCACCGTCGGCCGCGAGAACAGCACCGGCATCGACATCTACTACGAGGACCACGGGTCGGGACAGCCGGTTCTGCTGATCCACGGCTACCCGCTCAACGGCGATTCCTGGGAGAGGCAGACCAAGGCCCTTCTGGAGGCCGGGTACCGCGTCATCACCTACGACCGCCGCGGCTTCGGCAGGTCCGGCCGCCCCACCGCCGGTTACGACTACGACACCTTCGCCGCCGACCTCAACACCCTTATGGAGACCTTGGAACTGACCGACACCGTGCTGGTCGGTTTCTCCATGGGCACCGGCGAAGTCGCCCGCTACCTCGCGACGTACGGCTCCGGCCGCGTGGCCAAGGCCGCTTTCCTGGCCTCTCTGGAGCCCTTCCTCCTCAAGACCGACGACAACCCCACCGGAGTCGACGGGAGCGTCTTCGAAGGCATCCTGGAAGCCGTCTCCAAAGATCGCTACGCCTACTTCACCGACTTCTACCGGGACTTCTACAACCTCGACGAAAACCTCGGCACCCGCATCAGCGACGAGGCCGTCCGCGCCAGCTGGAACACGGCGGCCGGGGCCTCCCCCCACGCCTCCAGCGCCTGCGTCCCCACCTGGACGACCGACTTCCGCGGCGACGTGTCCAAGATCGACGTGCCGGCGCTCATCCTGCACGGCACAGGCGACCGCATTCTGCCCATCGACGCCACCGGCCGCCCCTTCCACCAGGCCGTACCCCACGCCGACTACACCGAGATCGAGGGCGCCCCGCACGGGCTCCTGTGGACACACTCCGACGAAGTCAACACCGCGCTCCTCACCTTCCTCGCCGAGTAACCCCCCTCCCGCAGCGCGCAGGGACCCGCCGGCACGTGCGTGCCGACGGGCCCCTGCCGCGTACCGAACGCTGACGGTACGGTCCACCGTGTGGGTCTCACATCAGGCACTCCCTCATGCGACGAGGAGCCCGCCGTCGACATGGAGATCATGCGCGTTCATGCCCGTGTTGCGCAGGAGGAAGTCGGTGGCGTCGGCTATCTCGGCCCTCGTCACCAGCCGCCCGGTGGGGGTGCGCCGTTCATGCGGATGATCCGTGACCTCCTGCCACCTGGGGCTGTCTCCGACCACGCCGGGGTGCAGGGCGTTGATCCTGTGTGGTGCCAGCTCGACGGCGAGGGTTTTGACCAGACCTGACAGCCCGGCATTGAAGGTGGTCACCATGGTGGAGCCGGGGTAGGGGCGTTCCTTCGCCATGCCGCCGAAGAGCACGACGGAGGCGGCCGGATGGAAGCGGTCCCGCAACGCACGAACCGCTTCGGCGTACCCGACGAGTTTGATGGTCACGGAGCGGACAGCGTCTTCGACATCGAACTCGGCCAAGGAGTTCGGTGCGGGATCCATGGCCGTGAGGACGAGTTGGTCGACCTCGGTGACGCTGGCGAGGGCCGGGAGGATCGTCTCGGGCTGGGCAAGGTCGACGGCCAGGCCGCGGGTCGCGCCGCCGATCCTCTCCGCGGTCGCCTGTGCCCTCGCTCGGTCACGGCTGGTGACGACGACGGAATCGCCGCGGTCGGCGAATCGGCGGGCGACTTCACGTCCGAGACCGCCGCTGCCGCCAATGACAACTGACGTGGTCATGCTTTCCCTTCGGGTAGGTAAATGGGGTGCTAAGACGCGCGGGGAACCAGGAGCCCCGGTGTACGGATGAGTTGGCTGCACCAACCTCGGCCGGGCCGCACGTCGCAGATCCGGGGCGGCTGCGGCCCGTTACCGTTCCCCCGGGGACATCCTGAATCCCGGCCTCGCGCAGGGCCGCCGTTGGCGGGGCGTCAGATACTCATGGTTGGCGGCCCACTCCAGCCTGCGCCGCCGCGTTGTGCGCGCCTGTTTCTCGTCTTCCTCGAAGCAACTGTCGAACTCGGGGTGTTCGAGCTGCAACGGCGTGTGCAGCAGATCGCCGGCGAACACCGCTCTGTCGCCTCCCGACTGCAGCCGGACCACGGAGGAGCCGGGGGGGTGACCGGGGGCGAGGTCCAGCGTCAGGTTGCCGTCGATGGTATGGCTGCGGGTGTTCCAGCCGACGTGATCGTTGTGCAGATGGGTGTTCACGACGATGTCGACGTCCTGCGGGCGCACCCCGGCTCGGGACAGGCGACGCAGGAAGCCGGTGTCCCGGTACTGCCACGTCTTCGCGTACGGGCGGAACTTGTCGTTTCCGGCACCTGTGTCGATCAGGATCGCCCTGCCTTCGCTGCGCAGCACCCACGTCTGCAGCGCGATGCGGACGGCGTCCGTGTCGGGGTTCCAGAAGTCCGGACTGAGCCAGGAGCGATTCTGCCGCCACAGTTTCTCCGGGCTGTCCGGGAAGAACTCACGCGACGTCATTCCCACCGGGCCCGTGTACTCCGCTACGCGGCTGATGGTGACATTGCCGAGCGTGATCGTGGACGCCTGCATCGCCTGCTCGGAGGTGGCGGCGGGTGTGCCATGGGTGCCGCTGGTGAGCGCCCGACCGCCATCGAGCAGCGCGGCCGCCCCGAACCCTGCGCTGATGCCCGCTGCGGCTCCTATGAATCCGCGCCGGTTCATGGGGCGTAGAGGCTGGTCACTGTGCATCGCTCGGCTCCTGTCACAGAAGAGGGTGGGGTCACCAGCGGAATGATCGCTTCGTGCTCAGCGTGGCAAAGAGCGCGGCAGTTCAGGTGTGCTGACAATGCAGGCCCCTCGTCCCAGGGCGCATGACTGCGGACGACTTCCCTCACCCCGCACCGCGGCATGGCACAAGGAGTCCTCGGCCTCGGGCTCCTGCCAGTACGTCGCGCCGTCCGCGCTGTCGCCAAGCGCGCCCATCAGCCCCCCGTTCGCCCGCGTCCGCGGCCACGCGGGCGGGGTCGAGGCCGTCCGGTCGGCGGGAGCAACTCCCGCGTCCTCGCCGTGTCGGTGCGCGCGTACGCTGCGTGGAAGAGGGGCTTCCCCCACCGCGCCGCTGCCTGCCGCCAAGGCCACGCACAAGCGACGTGCCCGTAGCCGAGAAGCAACGCGCTGCCCTCGGAATCGAACATTCGCTCAGGCCAGGGGCTCACGCCCCGTGAGGGTGTGGGGAATGACGGGCATCACGGGCCTCGATCCGCTGGCACAGACCAGACTGGTCCACTCCGGCCCTCGCCGCGCGGGGAACTGGAGGCCGAGCATGGCTCCCCAGGAGTGGCCGTAGACATGCGCCCTGTCCAGGCCGAACCCTTCGGTCACCGCTCCGAGTTCGTCGAAGAAGCGGTCCACGGTCAGCAATAGGGGGGTCGTCGATCGGGTCAGAACGCCCCACCCCGAACCGGTCGTACCAGACGATCTCGCGCTCCCGGGCGAGCGGCTCTAACGCCTCAAAGAGCACATCGCTGGGATATCCAGGACCACCGTGCACCAGAAGCAGCGGCACACCGCCACGTCCCATTCTGCGGTACCAAACATTCCCTCCGGGCACCGGGATCCGGCCTTCGGTGATACGGATGGAGTTCACTTCCAACCTCCTTCGACGGTGCGCCAACTGCTGACCAGAATGATGGAGGCGCCCGAAATCATTGCACCCTCAACGTAGCGAAGAATGCGCGAAGAAGTAGGTCTTGACTTGCCTCACGGATTCCGGCAGTACAACTCGGCTTCCGAGCCCCCAACTGTGCGGGGGCGCAGGTCCGCGTCCGCGTGCCTGATGGCGTCACCTGCGGTATCTGGGCCGGACCCGCATGGCCGGCAGAGGGGGCGTCCGGTCGCGGTGGCGGCTACTCCGCTCGCCTGGGGGCGTCCGCGTTCATACCCGGAGAGTGATCGTGATGTTCCGCGCGCCAGGCGGTCGGGGTGCAGCCCAAAGCGAGACGAAAGCGGCGAGAGAAGTGCGAAGCGTCAACGAAACCGCTGGCACGGGCGACGGCGGCGATGGTGAGGTCCGGTCGCGTAATCAGGCGTTGCTGAGCGGCTTCCAGGCGCAATTGCATAATTGATTCACTGAGGGAGAGCGGCTGGGACTGCCAGAGCTGGAACAGCTTGCGCACCGAGATGGCGTGGGCAGCAGCGATATCGTCAGGGCCGAGGCCCTGGTCACCGGCGTGCATGCGGAGAAAGTATCTGATCCGGTCCAAGAGATGGTCATGAACGGCGTTACGGGACGCGGCATCGTCATCCCGAGCAGCGCTGGCCACCAACCCCTTCAGCAGAGCGACGGTCGCCTCCGTGGCGGACTCACGGTCCCCGGGATCGGTCAGCAGCGGAGCATTGGCGGACAGGGAGGCCAGGTGGTCGCGGACCACTCCGTACAGAGGGCTGCGCGCCAGCCGGTGGTCGGCCCTGCGGATGGTCTCCAGGTTCATCTCCAGGCGGGAACGATCGACCTGGACGCAAACTGTTCTGTAGGCGGCAGAGGCGTGATAGGCGAAGGCGGCATTCAAATCCGTGACGCAGAGATCGCCGCGACGCAACGGGCGGCTGACGCCGTCGTGTTCGTAGTGGCCGGGCCTGTCGCCGTCGAACAGCAGGAGGTAGATCCGCTCTGGACCGGCCCCTCGCAGATCTGCTTTGGTGCGCTCGATCCCGAAGCCGCCGCCGATTGACTCTGCGAAGAAGACATCGCGGTCCAGTTCCACCCCGGACACGCGGGCTTGGGCGGATGTGGGCTGGTCGGCGAGCACACGGACTCGATGGGGTGTGCCCGATGTGGCCATCAGATAGTCCGACATGGCCGCAGCGCGATCCGTCGGTGCGAACCGCGCGGCGTCGAGCAGTACCTGCATGTGTCCGCCTCCGCTCGGAACAGCAGCCGCCGGCCACCGCTTACCCGCTCCCATAAGCAGAACCAGCAGTTTACAGGGGTTTGTGCAGCGCGCGCCGACAAGGTGGCCCCATGAGTTCGTCAGACGGTCACGCCACGCACCCGCCACCGCCGCAGATCGGCACGGCCGAAGCGGTGGCCGATGAGGAAGAGGAGGTCGTCGAGCTGCCGTTCGCAGGCCGTGTCCGCATGTTCATCGATCATGGTCGAGGATGTCCGCCTCGCGGCCAGCCGACCACCTGGAGCACAACCTCTGACTGAGCAGCTCCGGGGCGTTTCGACGGTGCCGGTGCGCTGGGCTGCCTCCTCGACGACGACGGCACCCGGGTCCTGTGCCACGAATGCGGCAAGCGGTACCGCATGCTGCCCACCCACCTCATCCGCGCACACGGCCTCACAGCCGACCAATACCGTCTCGCGCACGGCATCGCCCCTCACCAGCCCTTGGAGTCCGCGTCCACCAGCGTGAAGAAGACCGCCAACGGCCACCGCGTCTACGAACAGCGACCCGACATCCGCGCCGCACTGGGCGGCGGTACAGTCCCCCCGACCTTGGCCAGGGGACCAGCGGTTTCGCGTTGTACCCGGCAGTGCGGCGCGGCCGGCCCCGTGCGCCGGTACACATCGGGGGCACTGGCACGGCGGCCACACCGATGTCTCCAGCGGCTCGAGGAGATCGGTGGACCTGACCACGCGTGTCGGCCCGTAGGTCTTCCCGCCGTCCCGCGATACGCGCCATGGTCATCATCGCGCGGCCCTTCTGCCAACGGTCATCGGGATGAGTGCGGCGCGAACGGCGGCGGTCGGGTTTGGCATGCAGTTCGTCCATCGATACAAGCTGCCCAAGGGGCTGGTCGGCGTATTGGTCACCGGAGCACCCCGGTTCGGGCTGCGTGCGGCGCTCGGACAACACGTCGGTGGCGGCACTGTCCAGGGCGAGCCCAGACGCGGGCCTCAGCGAGCCAGAGCGGGACGCCGGTCATCGCCGTGGAGAGAGCGAGGAGTGTGGTGAACAGGACGGTCGGCAGCATGGCAGCCTCCGTGAGTCGGGGTCAGGACGCGACCACGACACCCTGATGCAGGCAAGAGCGGAACCGTCCTCTGAAAAGAACTTCGCCCATCGCAGGGACGTCTCCGGTACGTCGGTGGACTCGGCGCTTACTCGCTCACACATCTCACTGCACGCAGGATGTTACACATCTATCTACCGATGATGAGTCAGTGACCCACATCCATGGTCCTGGTGGGAGGGGCCGAAAACGCCAGACTCACCAAGGTCTGCTACGCCCGGACCTGTCACCGTCAATGATCCCCCAACCAGGCGGGGAGCGCAGCAGCCGTAGCCCAACACATGAGACAGCCAGGGGAGTTCCAAACTTCTTCTGAACTATCCATGGACGATGAGGCCCTTGCATGCGAAGCTTTGCGCACCTCGGCGGCACATGGAAAGGGATACGAACGATCAGCAGACGCGCTTTCGTGGCCGCGACCACAGGTGTCGAGGTTGCCGGAGCCACGGGACACCGGCCGGGTGGCCGGCTTGGCCGATAGGCGCGATCGGCGATCTGCCGATTGATGAGATCGCGACCGTCAGCGTTTGAGCGAGATCACGCCGACGTGGTCGCTGCAGGAATTGGATTCGTCCGGCAACCCGGTCAGGGCGGCGCAGCTTTGGAGGCGGCCGAGTTCTGGGTTGCCGACGCCCGCCCGCCAGAGGCTCACGTCATCGAATAATCACTGATGGAAGAAGGGTCTTCGAAGTGATGACAAGGCATAGGAAGATCTCATTTCTCCTGGGGGTGATGACAGTCGCATCACTCCTGTTTGGTGTGCCCGCAGCGAAGCAGGCAGCTGCGCAGCAGGTGGCGGGGAGCGCTCCGTTCATCAACTCGTGGCTGCTGTCAGGTCCGTTCGATTCGCCGGTCGTCGACAAGCAGTATGGATGCGAAGCCGGCACGCTGCCGGTCGACGGCAAGAAGAAGATCACCCCGAAGGCCGGTGAGTCGCTGGGCACCGGTGGCGAAGGCAAGAAGTGGGAGTACTTCGACGACCGAATCTACAACCGGACCTACGACGACTATCAGGATCTCTACGGGTACTACACCGTAAAGAAGGGTATCGACACGAGGAACAAGTACGTGTATGCGCACACGTACGTCTACAGTCCGGTCGAGCGGCAAGCCTATTTCAACGTCGGGGCGAGCGGTTCGTACCGGCTGTATGTGAACGACCGATGCCTGACGGATTCGAGCACTCCGGTGGAGGTGCAGAAGGATCTGACGAAGCAAGCTGTTCAGCTTCAGGCGGGCTGGAACAAGCTGATGATTCAGATCAAGCACACCTACACGGAGGACGTGAATTCAAACGGTGTGCCGATCGCCAAGGACCAGAACGTAGCCTATCTCGGATTCTACGGCAGAGTGACGGATCAGAACGGCAACAAGATCAATGATCTGATAAATTCCGTTACAGGGCCGTCGAAAGACCTCCAGATCGTGTCACAAGGACTCTCGACCGATGATTCGATCGACACTCCGCTCCCAAAGGGCAACATGCCGACCGGGTACAAGGAATGGCCGTACGTCTGGAACAAGTCAGCGGCCTCCGACAAGTACGGCGTCTCGGCTTCAGCTTTCCAGTTCATGGCCGCTGGTGGCGCGCCGGATTATACCTGGAAGATCGTCAAAGGGAAGTTGCCTGGTGGTCTGGAGCTGGGCCCTGACGGCTCCATCACGACCGGACTGGTCGACGGGAAAGTCGATCTGAACAGCACCAAAGGCGTCATCGGTGTCAACACCGAACCAGGCGACTACCACTTCACCGTCCAGGTAGCCGACAAGGACGGGAACACTGCTTCCAAAGACTTCACCATCACGGTGAAGGAGCGCCCCAACAAGTGGTTCGAAGAAGGCAGGGTTGGCGCACTGACCCACTCCACCCCGACGTACAACTACTTCGTGG
The DNA here is from genome assembly GCF_016741935.1 of Streptomyces endocoffeicus. Lineage (GTDB taxonomy): Bacteria > Actinomycetota > Actinomycetes > Streptomycetales > Streptomycetaceae > Streptomyces > Streptomyces endocoffeicus. The sequence continues at coordinate 20,589 of NZ_JAERRG010000059.1, forward strand.
ATCCGAACTACTCCGCTGATCGATGGGCAGAGAGAGCGAAGCGTCAAGGGCACTCGCTGGTGTCAATCGAATCGCTGCAGCAGAACTATTTCTGGCCGTCCAAATTCGCGGACCCGAAGCACATCAGGGCGGAATATCTTCCTAAGGATGAGAATGGGAAGGTAGTGGACGGACTGAGGCAGTACGAGCAGGCAGTAAAGCGTCACGGCATGAAGTTCGGCTTGTACTACGCAACTGAGGGCGGCGGTCTGCAGCATTACTCCACTGATGTGCTGGTGCAGAACGTGGCGGATCTCATCCACCGCTACACTCCGGACTACCTGTACTTCGACGGTCCACAGGCAATGCCCAACGCCAATTACGACGTGATGTACAGTCTTATTCGCAACTACAGCGATGAGATCGTCGTGAACTCAAACGCCTGGGGCGTCGAGTACGGCGATCCGGACCTGCGAACCGACGAGGCGTCAGGCATCTATGCCCCAGCGCATGGGAATCATCTTCTGAAGCGGACGGTCATGGAACCGTGGAAGATGATCCACACGAAGAACATGTTGTCGCCGTACTACGGTAAGCGCGACGACTTCAGGCAGGTCACCAAAGAAATGCTGATGAATGCCGGTCGAGGCCTTGTCGACAACAACGATCAAAGTGTTATCGACAGCCGGGGACCGAACTGGGACTCTCCCCAGGAAATCGCCACGAGGTACCCGAAGGCTGTACAGGAGTTCATCGACGTAAGAGAAAAGCTGGCCGGCTGGTTTGGACCGAAGGGTAAGCCGGAGAGGCACGAGTCCACGACGGGCACAACGCCGTACTTCCTGGCCGGCTACGGCTACGAGGACGATGGACGAGGAAATTACGAAAACTTCGCCCGCCCCAACAGTACGACTGGCCCGCAATGGGGTTACGCGACCGCCAGAGACAACAACATCTACCTTCACATCATGAAGGGTCCTGACGGCAAGAAGGGCTTCGATGCGATCACCGACAAGTCCCTGACCATTCGCCCGGTCAAGGATCGGGTCAAATCGGTGAAATGGCTGAACAGCAACACCCGGGTCACGTCGTTCAGTCAGAAAGGCGACAGCCTGACCATCAACTTGGCCAATGCGCAAGAAGACCCGATCGACACGATCATCAAGATCGTGACCGACAACCCTGAGCGCAAGTACAAGCTGACTGACGTCACCGCGACCGCCAAGCAGCAGGCGCCGGGAAAGTTGAAGGTCACTGCCGAGGGCTACATGACGTATCCCGCGCTGAAAGCCAAGCTTTCGCACGTGACCTTCGCCAGCGCGAATCCTGAAGTAGCGAAAGTTCAGGGCAACGGAATCATCACCCCGGTGTCGGACGGCACGACGACCGTCACGGTACGAGGCACTCATGAGGGCGTGACCAAGCAGGACACACTGAAGGTGAAGGTCAAGGACCGCCTCGTCTACGTCGCCGAGGACATGATCGGCGCATCATTGCTGGTGGAAGGGAAGGAGGCATACGGTGAGTTCGGCCTGAACGACGGACTCAAGTACAAGCTCGAAGGCGCGTCGGCCACAGGCGGGCCCATCGGCCTGGATGCGGCACAGATCAAGTGGCACGGCGGCATTGTCGATCTGGCCGGCGGTGACAAATACAAGCCGGTCTCTGTCAAGGAAGTGGACACGTTCGCGTTCAAGCGACACAAGATCATCACCCCGGAGGTCGAGGCACCGACCAGAGGAGTCGTCTGGGCAGACGTGACACTGGGCGGCAAGACCTTCACGACAAACAGGGTTTACCTGGACCTGCTGCAGTACCGGAACCTTGCGAAGGGCGCCGAGATCACTGCCGGCCAGCAGGGCGACGTGGTGTCGAACCTCAACGACGGCAAGCTCATCGAGGCTGACCGATTCGATCAGTCGAAGTGGTCGGTGCCCGGAACCGAGAAGTCTTGGATTCAATACAAGCTTCCAGCGGAGTCCGAGATCTCGAACATCGACATCAACTTCAACACATTGGATCAGAAGTACATCAACACGCCCAAGACAATAAAGATCCAAACCAGCGTCGACGGCGTGACCTGGACTGATGCCGGTACCGTCAACGGCCCGACGGGCACCGCCTATTTCGGGTTCTACGACCGGTACCCGCTCACCGCAAAGGCCCAGTACGTGAAGTTGGTATTTGACGGCGGCTCGAACGGGTCAACGACCGACCTGCTCGAGGTAGCCATCAACGGCCGCAGTCGTCCCCGACCGTGACCCCGCAGCTGCTCGACGATGGCCGGTAAATTCCCCAACACCCCTGTCGTCCGCAGCGCCAGCAAGCCCCGCCCCGTCGATATCGACGGGGCGGGGTCGGGTTACCGACACTGCGGGTCACCGACGGCGGTGACGGCAACGGCTCCGACCACACCGACTGGACCGACGCCCGGGTGGTCTGCGACCGAGCCGTCCGCCGGTCAGCCGGCCATTCGGCCATTCGGTGCTCAACGACCGTCCGCCGTATGAGGGTTGGATCGGCGCGGTAGCGGTCGAGGTGGACGCCGGTCAGCAGCTCGGAGTCACGCCCGCGCGGCCGCCCTTCGCCTGCATGCGCAAGCAGAAGATCTGCAGGATCCGCGGCGCCATCACCCCCTGATCCCGAATTCACCAGCTGATCTCCTGCGGGTCCAATCTCTGGCCGAGGCGGGTCGCCGGTGCGGAGCAGGGGATTCGGGGCGTGTGGTGCCCGCCGCGCGCGGGTCGCGGCCTGTCCGGGGTTCCTTCGGTGTCGGGGATGACGTGACTGGCGGTGTCGCCGGGGGCCGGTGTGGCCCGTCAGGGTGTGCTCGGTGCGCGGGGGCGGTCAGGCCGTCGTGGGTGGCCTGTGGACGGCTTCGAACAGGCTCGGCCAGGCGGCACGCCAGGGCCAGTGTCCGGGCAGATGGACCGTGAGCTTGGTGCGGATCCCGTTCGAGGGGGCGCGGTCGGCTAGGGGGGCGCTGCTCCTCGTTGCGGCGGACTCAGCGGACCGTCGGAGCTGGTGACGCGACCGCGACGCGCAGCTCGGCGGTGGCCTGGGCGACGAGCTCGGAGAAGGTCGCGTCCGGGTCGGCCAGCCAGCGGGATGTGGCGCGCCGGGAGATCGCTATCGCCACGTCGATGATGAAGCGTGCCTTGCCGGGCTCGACACCGCGGCGCTCAAGCGCTCGCGCCAGTGCGTCGGCGATGTCGGCGAGCTTGATCAGATCGCGCTCGGCCAGTGCCGGGCTGGCGGCGATCACCTTGACGCGGCGCAGCAGGAACTCGCGCGAGTGAAAGACCTCGTCGGCGGTTCCCAGCGCGGTCAGCAGCGCCTCGATCGGTGTGAGGCCCGGGTCGGCCGCCTCGACCTGGGCGACGAGGTGGGCCTCGAGGTCATTGCCGGCGAAGAGGACTTCCCGCTTGTCGGGGAAGTAGCGGTAGAAGGAGCGCTCGGTGAGACCGGCGGTGCGCGCGATCTGCGCGACCGAGGTGCGCTCGAACCCCTGCTTCTCGAACAGCTCGAGCGCCGCGCGCTCGAGCCGGCCCTGTGCGTCGGACTCCCATCTCGGCATACCCGCCAGCATATGACAGCAGATGCTGTTGTCGCAGTGCTACGGTCAATGACAACAGATGCTGTCATCACTCGGGAGATCGTTATGAAGGCTCTTCAGTTCGACCGGTTCGGATCCCCGGACGTGATCGTGCTCCGCGACGTCCCGAAGCCGGAGCCGGGACCCGGCCAGATCCGGATCGCCGTGCGGGCATGTGGCCTGACCCCGGGCGACTGGGCGGTGGTCGACGGCCTCCTCGCCGACCAGTTGCCGCCGCTGCCGCGCGGGCTCGGCACCGAGGTCGCGGGCACCGTCGACGCGCTCGGTGGGGGCGTCACCGGCGTCGAGATCGGCGACCGCGTGTTCGGCCCGGCGACCTTCGACGGTCCGACAGCCGGGGCCGCCGAGTATGCGCTGATGGCGGCCTGGGCACACATTCCCGAGGGCGTCACCACCGAGCAGGCCGCCGCGCTGCCGATGGCGGCCGAGACGGCGTGGCACGCGCTCGACGACCTCGGCGTCCAGCCGGGTGAGCTGCTGCTCGTCCACGGCGCGGGCTCCACCGTGGGTGAGGCGGCGGTGCGCTTCGCGCTGCACCGGGGTGTCCGGGTGATCGCCACCGCCGGGCCGACCCGGGCCGCCGCCCTCGAAGAGATCGGCGCCCAGGTGACCGACTACGGCGGCGGCATGGCCGAACGCGTCGCCGCACTGGCCGGAGGCCGCGTCGACCGTGCCCTGGACACGGCCCCTACCGGCGGCCGGATCGACCGCACCGACCAGGCCAGTCCGGCCGGCGGCTCGCTGCCGACCCTGATCGGCCTGACCGGGGACCCCGACCGCGTCCTCACTGTCTCGGACTTCGCCGCCGCGGCCGAGCTGGGCACCCGGATCACCCGCATCGAGATGCGCTACGACCGGATGAGCGAGTTCGCCCGGCTGGCCGGCGAAGGCATCCTGGCCGTATCGGTCGCCCGCACCTACCCGCTCGACCAGATCCAGGACGCGGCCAAGCTCAGCCAGTCCCGCCGGCCCGGCGGCAAGCTCATGCTCGTCCTGTGATCACCTTGCTGGCCTGATCAGGCGAGACGTACCCCGTCGAGGAGCAGGGCCAGGCCTCCCCCTCGTCGTGGGGCGCCGCCTTGCGTGTCGGTGCAGAGCGGCGAACTGCAGGAACGGCTTTCTAGGACACGGCTGCGGGAGCGAGGCGGATCGTGCGCGGTTGCCGTGCCCTCAGGCGTATGGGTCCGGGCTCGCTGTCCCGTGCGACCGGTTCGACGCGGTGCGGTGCGGCGCGAGGCGGTCGGGGTGGGCGGGTGAGGCGGCGCGTCATGATCGTGATGAAGGTCCAGATGATGTGGGCCTCGCTGTGGGAGATGAGCCGCTCGTAGTCACGGACGTTTCTGCGGGCTCTCATGATCCACGAGATAGCCCGTTCCACTCGCCACCGTTTGGCGAGGACGGCGAATCCGTCCTGGTCTTTGCGGCGGGGCACGGTCTTGAGGGTGATGTCGAGGCATGACGGCGAGCGGCATGCCGCGCATGTCGACGGACAGGTGCCGCTTCCTGCCGTTGATCAACTTCCCGCCGTCGAACCCTCTGCTGTCCTGGCCCACCGTCTCGGCTCCCTTGACGGACTGGGAGTCCAGGATCACCGCGACGGTGCGGGGATTGAGGCCGTCGTGGACCGGCTGGGCTTGTCCAGTGGGCCTACAGGGTCGCGCAGATGGAAGGGCACTACGTCCCGTAGCGGACCACCGAGATCGGCACGACGGTGCGGCGCGGCGGTCCTTGAGGCGTACCCGGCGGCTGCTCGATCCGGTCGAGGAGCAGGCGGGCCGCCTGCCGTCCGACCTCTTCCGCGTCGTACGAGACGACGGTGACCGGGACGTCCAGCAGGTCGGCCATCTCGAAGTCGTCGAAGCCCGCCAGCGCGGTATCGGTGCCGAGGTGGCGGACTGCGCGGTAGGCGCCCAGGGTGATGCGGTTGTTGGTGCAGAACAAGGCGGTCGGCGGATCGTCGCCGCTCAGGATCTCCAGCGCCGCTGCTTCTGCGGCGCGGATGTCCTGCGGTCCTCGGCGGATCCATTCCTCGCGGGGCGTCAGGTCGTGCTCCTCGTGGGCCGCCCAGTAGCCGCGGAAGCGTTCGGCGCCGGTGAACAGGGCGGGCGGGTTGCCGAGGAAGCCCACCGCCCGGTGACCCTCGGTGAGCAGTTGGGCGGTGGCCGCACGGGCCCCGCCGAAGTCGTCCACGAGTACGGTGTCGGCCTCCGTCCCGGCAGGTGGCCTGGAGGCGAAGACCACGGGGGTGCCGCCGAGCGAGGCGGCGTCGAGGTGGCTGTGCGATGTCCCGGCCGGGACCACGATGATGCCGTCCACACGACGTGCGGCCAGATCCTCCATGAGCTCGCGCTCGCGCCGGACCTGCCCGCCGGTGTTGCCGAGGACCAGCCGGAGCCCGCGCTCCTCGGCCACCTGCTCGGCACCGAGGGCGAGATGGGAGTAGAAGGGGTTGCCGAGGTTGGTGACGACGAGGCCGATCATGCCGCTGGGGCCGCGCAGCCGCAGCGTGCGGGCCACCTGGTCGCGGCGGTAACCCAGTTCCCGTACGGCGGCGAGCACCCGTTCCTTGGTCTCGGCGCTGACTCGTTCGTCCTTCAGTACCCGGGACACGGTCATGGCGCTGACACCGGCCCGGGCGGCCACGTCCCGCATGGTGGGGGCGGCGGGTCCTGACGGGCTGCCAACCGGGGGCCGTCAAAGACACTTACACGCCCTCCCACGTGACGTCGGCCTTCCAGACCACATCGGATCGTGAAGGCCGACGTCATGTTGCCGGAACGGCATGCGCCAGGCGGCCGGCGCGCCGCCACCCTCGCGGGGCTGGGGCTACTTGATGTAGACGAGGCCGTCGGTGGTGATGGTGGGACGGCCGCTGGTACCGACCACGACGATCTTGACAGTGTGCTTGGCGCTGCTGGACCAGGTCTTCGTCCAGATCGCCTGCCGGTACAGGGTGGAGGAGGACTTCACGTCGACGGTGGCGACCTTGGTGCCGTCGACGTAGATGTATGCCTGGCCGGAGCTGGCGGCACGGGAGACCACCCAGGCGGCGGAGCGGCCGGTGAAGGTCCAGGTGAGGCTGGCGCTCTTGGTGCCGCTGGAGTAGGACCTGCCGCCGAGGTAGCTGGTGGAGGAGCGGGTGGTCCAGCTGCCGGACTTGGTGGCGGCGCTCTCCTGCAGGATCACGGGGGTGTACGCGGGCGAGGACGTGCGGTAGTTGCCGGCGTGGTCGTAGGCACGCATCGACCAGGTGGTGGCGGTACCGGACGTGGCGGTACGGCTGGAGCTGGTGGTAGTCGGACCGAAGGTGGCCGTGGTCGGGGACAGCAGCTTCACCTCGCGCAGGGCCTTGTCGTCGGTGGCCTTCCAGCCGAGGGTGACCGGGACGGCACTGGTGTTGACGGTGCCGGTGCGCAGGGAGAGCGTCGGGGTGGTGGTGAAGGTCGGTGCGGTCGTCTCCGCCACGACGTTCAGCGCGGCGCTGGTCACGGTCTTCCCGGACTGGTGTACGGCCCGCACGGCGACGGTGTGGCTGCCCAGGGCCAGGGTGGCGCCGGCTGAGGTGGCGGTGCCGGAGGTGGTGGCGACGGTCTTGCCGTCGACCAGCAGCTGGAAGCTCTTGATGAGCGAGGACGGCGTGGTGGCCGTCCAGTTCACGGTGAGGGCGCCCTTGGTGTAGTACGTCGAGCCCGAAAGGCCCGCGCCGCCGACCGAGGTCACCTTCAGGTCCTGCACCGGGCCGGCCGCCCAGGAACGGATGGTCGGCAGCTGGGCGTAGAGGGAACCGCCGGGGCACTCCGTGTTGTAGCCGTCACGGTGGGCGGAGATCCGCCGGAACGTGTACGTGCTGCCCGTGGTGTAGCTGGTGCCGAAGTAGTTCTTCTGGGTGGCGCCTGCCGTGAGCTGGGTGGTCCCAGCGGGGTCGGCGCCGTACTGGCCGAGCTTCCAGGCCGCCACGCGCGCGATGGAGGCCAACGACGCCTTGGAGGCGCTGGTGGCGGTGTAGTTACCGAGCACCGCGATGCCCGTGGACTCCCGGTTCCAGCCGTAGGTGTGGGCGCCGAGCACCGGCAGGTCGACACCACCCTTGCGGCCCTCGAAGACGGTGCCGCACTTGTCGACGAGGAAGTTGTAGCCGATGTCCTTCCAGCCGCTGACCTGCACGTGGTACGCGTAGATGCCCCGCACGATCGACGCCGAGTCGGCGCAGGAGTAATCGTTGGTCCCGTCGGTGTGGTGGACGAACACGGCCTTCACATCCGCGTTGTACTCCGGAGCCTCGGGGCTGATCGACTCGTCCGCGCCCCAGCCGGCGCGCGCGACGATCGGCGGCTCGGGCACGGTGGACGGCGGCGCGGACGGCGTGGTGGCCGACGCACTGGCGGAGGCGCTCGTCGAGGGGGAGGGGGACCCCGAGTCGGTGGGGGTGGCCTCGGGCGTGGTGTCGGTCGCAGCCGGGGGCGTGGCGCTCTGGCCATCCGTCGGTGTGGCGGCGGCGCTGTCGCTGGGTGCGGCCGAGTCGCTGGTCGCGCCGCTCGTGGCGCCGGGGCTCGTCTCGGCGACGAACGCGGCCGGCTCGCTCCCGGTGCCGGTCGCCTTGGTCTCGGCGTCGGTCACCACACCCGGATCGACCAGGTTGACCTCAAGCCCCTTGGGCAACGAGCTCGTGGTGCCGTTCTTGCGGACGACCTGTACCTGGACGCCGTCGGAGGAGCCGACCCACAGCGGCTCGGACGCGCCGCGCACTTTGGGGCCGGGCTTCTCCAGCGGGTCGACGTTCAGCTCGAGGTCCTGCCAGGTGCTCCACTCGCCGCTCTCGCGGCTGCGGGTGCGCACCTGTGCCGTGCCGTCGAGCCGGTTGGCGGCACCCGTCCAGGAGACGCCGAGCATCGAGAACTGCTCGGTGTCCGTGCGCGGCAGCTCCCGCCTGCCGCTTGCGGTGCCTTGCAGCGCGAGGTCGTAGACCTTCACCGGCCGCTTGGCACGACCCGTGGCGCCGGGATGGCCGGAGGAACTGGCGACGGCATAGGTCACCACGCCTCCACCTCCGAGGATCACAGCACCGAGCGTCAGCCACGCCCGTCTCTTCATGTTCAGCGGTCTGTACGCATGCGACGTACGAGGATTCACGGCGTATCCACCCCTAAGAAGGCCGGGAAAGGCCACAGAAGGAAGTCACGTGAGGCACACCCGTCACAGGGGTGACTCCGTTTCCTTCAGCGCATCCCTGCCGACAAACATCACGGGGAAACAGGCTGAAGTGATGCAAATCACCGCGATCGGCATTGGACGGCCCCTCCGCCACGACGGCGATGAGCCTCCACGACCGCACCACGAACACCACCCGCGCCCTCGATACGGACCGGAAGTTCGACTCCGCGTGCGTTGTACTTGGCAGCAGCGGCATCCCAGCGCGCGGATCGCCCGCCAGCCGGCTGCCCACGGGCGCACCATGCCGGCCTCGGAGTCGGCACCGTCTACCGGAAGTACCGCGACAAGCAGGCGCTCGCGGAGGCCGTCTTCGGTGAAGAACTCGACGAGATCGCGGCGATGGGGCGGGAGGCCCTGGCCGGGGACGACGCATTCGCCGCATTGGCCGGCTTCCTTGAGCGGGCCCTGGCGCGGGCCGCGCACAACCGCGGGCTGCGTGAGCTGATGCGACACGGCATCATCGAGGGCGCCGGTCCCGCCCGGGCGCGGCAGGAGATCACGTCGCACTGCGAGCATCTCCTGGCACGGGCCCGTACACAGGGCGCCCTGCGCGACGGAGTCACCGAGGCCGACATCGCACCGATCGCCGCGATGATCGACGCCGTCATGGCCCTGCCCGCCGAACACCCCTCCGAGATGTGGCGACGATATTTGGCGATCCTCCTCGACGGGCTGCACGCCCATCCGCACCAGGCGCCATTGCCCAGTCCTGGCGGCGCTGACTGACCCTGGCTCTCACCGGACCGATTTCAGCGGCCCCTAAGGCGTGTCCGTCAGATGCGAGCCCAGACCAGCACCGCGGCGAGGACCGCGGCCGAGCGGTAGACGATCGCGAGCTTGTCGAACCTCCCTTGAGCGCCGCTCGGATCGCGCGGGAGGAGTAGGCCTTGTCCCCGAGCAGCATGGTCGGGGTCGTGCGCGGGCGGCCTGCTCCGGTCCTGGGGACTCGCAGGTCGCCCAGCAGCAACGGCAGGGACTGACCGTTCACGGTGTGGTGGATCTTCGTGGCCAGCCCGCCGCGGGAACGGCCGATCGCGTGCCCGGCGGGCTCTCGGTGGGCGTCGAGGCCCTGCCCCCGGGCTGCGGCCCGGCACTTCTCGGGGCGGCGGGTGTTGGTGGCGTGCTGGTGGGCTCGGGTGATGGTGGAGTCCACCCGCCACCCGCCACCCGCCACCCGCCACCCGCCACCCGCCAGTCGATCAGCCCATCGTCGTCCGCGCGGGCGAGCAGGACGCTGAGCACGCGGTCCCAGGTCCCGTCGGCGGCCCAGCGGCGGTGGCAGGCCCACACGGTCTTCCAGGATCCGAACCTGGCTGGGAGGTCTCGCCAAGGAATACCGGTGCGGTACCGGTAGACGATCGCCTCCACAATGCGGCGGTGATCGGCCCACGGCCTGCCGCGACGACCGGTACTGGAGGGCAGCACAGGTCGGATGCGGTCCCACTGCCGGTCGGTCAGCCGGGCGTGACGAGGCATCAGGATCAGACCGCAGAGGTGCTGGGCACCCGGGCCGGCGGCCCGGCCGGGCTCAGCCGATCGTCTTGATCACCCGGGCAGGCACTCCCGCGACCACGGTGCCGGCAGGAACATCATGAGTGACCACCGCTCCGGCAGCGACCACCGCACCGGCACCGATGGTCACCCCCTGCGTGATCACGGCAGCCGTCCCGATCCAGACGTCGTCCTCGATGACGATCGGGGCGAAGGAGAGGTACTCGCGGCGCTCGGCCAGGGGCAGTGGATGGCCTCCGGTGATGAGGCTAACCTTCGGGGCGATCATGACGCCGTTGCCGATACGGATGCTTCCCTTGTCCATGAAGGTGCATCCCTGGTTGACGAAGACGTTCTCCCCGAACGTCGTGTTGAGCCCGTACTCGGTAAAGAACGGCGGGTAGATCATCACCGACTCCGGCAGCGGGCCACCGAACACAACAGAAAGTAGTTCCGCGCGACCTTCGCTGTCGCTGAACGGAAGCACGTTCAGTCGAGACGTCGCATCGGTCACCTCCAGGATCCGCTCCGCATGACGCGCGAACTCAGGCGTCTGGACATACATGACCTGCTCTGTGCGGGTAGACATGTGCTTATCCCACCACCGCACAGAACACTCGATCAAACAACCCTGCACCACAGCAGACACAACCAATGGTTGTGGAAGTAGCGTGGATGCTGAAGCACTGCGGACGTTCGTGGCCGTCGCCGAGACCGGCCAGTTCCAGGCTGCTGCCGACAAGCTGGGGATCAGCCAGCAGGCGGTCTCCAAGCGGATCGCGGCCCTGGAGAGGCACATCGAGGTCACGCTCCTGGTGCGGACCTCCCGAGGCTCCCGGCTGAGCCTGGACGGGCAGGTTTTCCTGCCGCACGCCAAGAAGGTCCTGGCGGCCCTTGAGCAGGCCGAGCAGGCCGTGCGCCCCGGCAGCCGGCCCTTGCGCGTCGATGTCCTCAATCGGCGCATCTCCCCGGCCCAGGCCGTCTACCGGTTCTACCGCTCCCACCCCGAGACGGACCTGGACGCGGTCACGCTGAGCAAGGAGAACGCCGCCCAGGCCGCCCAGGCGGTGCTCGAAGGGACCGTCGACGCGTCTTTCCGTGCCCTGCCGGCAGACCAGGTCCCGGCCGGGATCAGCGCCGAACGACTCCTGGACGCACCCCTGGAGCTCCTGGTCGGCCCCGGCCACCCGCTAGCTGACGCGCCCTGGGTCAGTCCTGCGGACCTGGCTGGCCACCGCATCTGGATCCCCGGGATCAGGCCGGGCACGGAGTGGGCGGCGTTCTACCAGGCGCTGTCCGAGGCATTCGGCCTGAGCATCGACGCGCTCGGCCCCCACTTCGGTGACGAGGCCCTGATGGACGCGCTGGCCGACTCGGTCTCGCTGGCCACCCTCGTCGGCAGCGGGGACCGGTACCTGTGGCCCCAGACCCACGACCTACGGCGCATCCCGTTGCACGACCCGACCCCGGTCTACCCGCACGTGCTGCTGTTTCGCAGCGGAGACCAGCACCCCGTGCTGACCGCGCTACGCGACCATCTGCGCACCGCAGGCCCGCGAACCCCGCACGACGCGTGGGCGCCGGACTGGGTGGACCGCTGACCAGGCGACCGAATTGGCAGACAGGCCCTAGTCCTGATCACGCGCAAGCCATCAAACTGTCATGCCGAACGAGTGGGCCCCTCCCGGGAAGGGGCCCACTCGCCTCTTGCGCAGAGGCAATGAAGCCCGGCGGCCTCAAAGACCACCGCGGGTAGCGCCAACGGGGCCACTCCATCGTGCGGACGGAATCTGTCCGCAGGGGTCGGTAGCGTTCCCTCATGCCGAACATCGTGCTCGACCGCCGTACACTCAACCGGGCTCTGCTGGACCGCCAGCTGTTGCTGGAACGCTCCGAGATGTCCGCTCTGGATGCGATCGAGCACCTGGTGGGCATGCAGTCGCAGGCGCCGGACGCGCCCTACGTCGGGCTCTGGACCCGGCTGAAGCGCTTCTCGTTCGCCGAGCTGGCGGGACTGATGACCGAACGCCGCGCGGTGCGGATCGTGCTGATGCGGGGAACAGTGCATCTGGTGAGCGCGTCGGACGCCCTGGCGCTGCGGCCGGTGGTGCAGCCGATGCTCGACCGTCAGTTCCGTAGCAGCGCCTGGGCGCGCGGAATGCGGGGTGTGGACCGGGAGGAGCTGGTGGCTGCCGGGCGGGCGCTGGTGGGGGAGCGGGCGCGGAATCCGGCGGAGCTGCGGGCAGCGCTGGGTGAACGGTGGCCGGAGGCGGATCCCGGC
>NZ_JAERRG010000006.1 GCF_016741935.1 Streptomyces endocoffeicus
AGCAGCGTGGGGAGGCGGGTCGTTTCGGTCTGCACCCGGCACTCCTCGACGCCGCCCTGCACACCGCGGCATTGGGAGGGGACGACTCTGAACAGGACTCCTCCAGCCCGGGCCCCGGACTACCGTTCGTCTGGAGCGGTGTGTCCCTGTACGCAACGGGCGCGGACACCCTGCGCGTACGGCTCGCTCCCGCCGGACCGGACGCGGTTTCGCTCCTCCTCGCTGACACCACCGGGGCGCCGGTGGCCTCGGTGGCGTCGCTGGTGACCCGTACGGTGACCCCCGAGCAGTTCCGCGCCGCGCGGAACGTGACGCATGACGCGCTGTTCCACACCACATGGCGTGAGGCCCCCGCCCAGCATGAAGCCCCCGCGGCCACCGGACAGTGGGCGTTGCTCGGGAGCGTGGCACCGCACCTTGACGCCTTGAGCGGCGCGGATGACGCCACGTATCCGGAACTGGCGGATCTGATCCAGGCCATGAACGACGGTATGGCTGCCCCCGACACCGTTCTGGTCTCCTTCACGGCTGATTCCGGAGCCCGCGCCGGTGACCCGGCCGAGGCACGAGGGATGGCCCATCGTGCTCTGGGTGTGGTGCAGGGGTGGTTGGGGGAGGAGCGGTTTGCCGGATCGCGGTTGGTGGTGGTGACGCGGGGCGCGGTGGCGGCCATATCGGATGAGGATGTGCCGGATGTGGCGGCTGCCGCGGTGTGGGGTTTGGTGCGGTCGGCGCAGGCTGAGCATCCGGATCGTTTCGTTCTGGTGGATGTGGATGACGTATCGATGTCGTCCGACGTGCTTCAGTCCGTCTTGTCGTGTGCGGAACCTCAGGTGGCGGTCCGTTCCGGGAAGGTTCTGGCACCTCGGTTGTCGCGTGCCGTTGTTCCTGCGGCTTCTGCGGCTTCTGCGGCTTCTGTGGGTTCTGCTGAGGGAGCTGGGTCGGGCCTTGGGTGGGATCCCGAGGGCACGGTTCTGTTGACCGGTGCCACCGGCACGTTGGGTGGTTTGGTGGCGCGGCATTTGGTGGCCGAGCGTGGCGTGCGGCATCTGGTCCTGGTCTCTCGGCGGGGACGGGAGGCCGCTGGTGCGGTGGAGTTGGAGGCCGAGCTGGCCGGGCTTGGTGCCTCGGTGACGGTGGTGGCCTGTGATGTCGCCGACCGTGAGGCGTTGGCGGGGGTGCTGGCGTGTATTCCGGCGGATCGTCCATTGCGCGGCGTAGTGCACGCGGCCGGTGTACTGGACGACGGCGTCATCGAGACCTTGACCCCCGAGCGTGTCGACACGGTGCTCCGCCCCAAGGTCGATGCCGCCTTCCACCTGCACGAGCTGACCCGGGATATGGACCTGGCGGCGTTCGTGGTGTTCTCCTCCGCGGCCGGCACGTTCGGCGGCGCCGGACAGGGCAACTACGCCGCGGCGAACGCTTATGTCGACGCCCTGGCGGCACACCGACGCGCGCTCGGCCTGCCCGCCGTCTCGCTGGCCTGGGGGTTCTGGGCCGAGCGCAGTGGAATGACGGGCCACCTGGCCGACGAGGACGTACGGCGGATGCGGCGCGGCGGCATCGCCCCGCTGACGTCGGAAGAGGGCCTTGAACTGTTCGACGTTTCCGGGAGCATGGCGCAGCCCGTCCTGCTGCCGGTACGCCTGGACCTCCCGGCCCTCCGCGCCCAGGCGGCGTCCGGCGCGGTGCCCGCCCTGCTCGGCGATCTGCTGTCCGTTCCCACGCGTCGTACCGTGCGGTCGGCCGACGGTGGCGCGGGCGAGTCGGAACTGTGGCGGCGGCTTGCGCCCCTGTCGGCGGACGAACAGGACGAAGTCCTGCTGAACCTGGTGTGCACCCACGTCGCCGAGGTGCTCGGCTACGCGGGCGCCGACTCCATCGAGGTGGGGCGTGCGTTCAAGGAGCTCGGGTTCGACTCGCTGACGGCCGTCGAACTGCGCAACCGGCTGAACGCGGCCACTGGGCTGCGGCTGCCCGCCACCCTCGTCTTCGACTACCCCACGCCCGTGGTGATCGCGCGCCATCTGCGCTCCGAGCTGGTCGAGGCGTACCAGGGCGCCACCCTGTCGGTCTCTCCGTCCGGCGCCGCCGGTACGGGCACGCTCGCCACCCATGACGAGCCCATCGCGATCGTGGCGATGAGCTGCCGCTTCCCCGGTGGGGTACGGACACCGGAGCAGCTGTGGCAGCTCCTGGAGCGCGGCACGGACGCCATCTCCGCCTTCCCGGAAGACCGTGGCTGGGATGTGGAGGCGCTGTACGATCCGGACCCGGACGCCGCGGGGAAGAGCTATGCCCGCGAGGGCGGCTTCCTCCACGACGCGGGTGACTTCGATCCTGCGTTCTTCGGGATTTCGCCGCGCGAGGCGCTGGCGATGGATCCGCAGCAGCGGCTGCTGCTGGAGACGTCGTGGGAGGCGCTGGAGCGGGCCGGTATCGACCCGTCGACCCTGCGTGGCAGCCAGACCGGGGTCTTCGCCGGTGTGATGCACCACGACTACGGGCTGTTGCGGGGCCCCGGCGGTGGCCCTGGTGCCCCCAGCGCGGGCAGCATCGTCTCGGGGCGGGTCTCCTACACCTTCGGTTTCGAGGGCCCGGCGGTCACGGTGGACACCGCGTGTTCGTCGTCGCTGGTGGCGCTGCACCTGGCGACGCAGTCGCTGCGGCGGGGCGAGTGCTCGCTGGCGCTCGCGGGTGGTGTGACGGTGATGTCGACACCGGGTCTGTTCGTGGAGTTCAGCTGGCAGCGCGGGCTGTCGGCGGACGGGCGGTGCAGGGCCTTCGCGGGCGCGGCGGACGGCACCGGGTTCGCCGAGGGCGCGGGGGTGCTGCTGCTGGAGCGGCTGTCGGACGCACGGCGTCATGGCCATCGGGTGCTGGCGGTGGTGCGTGGTTCCGCGGTGAATCAGGACGGTGCGAGTAATGGGCTGTCGGCGCCGAATGGTCCGTCGCAGCAGCGGGTGATCCGGGCGGCGTTGGAGAGCGCTCGGCTGTCGGCCGCTGAGGTGGACGCGGTAGAGGCGCACGGTACGGGTACGAGGCTTGGTGACCCGATTGAGGCGCAGGCGTTGCTGGCGACGTACGGCCAGGAGCGGGCGGCCGAGGAGCGGCCGCTGTGGCTGGGCGCGATCAAGTCCAACATCGGCCATACGCAGGCGGCGGCGGGTGTCGCGGGTGTGATGAAGATGGTGCTGGCGATGCGGCATGGTGTGCTGCCGAAGACGTTGCATGTCGATGAGCCGTCGCCGCATGTGGAGTGGTCGGCGGGCGCGGTGGAGTTGTTGACGGATGCGGTGGAGTGGCCGGAGAGCGGCCGTCCGCGGCGAGCGGGTGTGTCGTCGTTCGGCATCAGCGGCACCAACGCACACGTCATCCTGGAGCAGGCGCCGACGGCGCCGTCCGAAGCCGAATCCTCTGACGAGCCAGGGGCGTTGGCCCCTTCTGCGGTGCCGTGGGTGGTCTCGGGGCGGTCCGAACCCGCGCTGCGAGCGCAGGCGAGTCGGCTGGCGTCGTTCGCGGGGGAACGGTCGGAGCTGCCCATCGTGAATGTGGCGCTGTCGTTGGCGACGACGCGTAGCGCGTTCGAGCATCGTGCCGTGGTGCTGGCCGCTGACCGGGCTGGTCTTGTCGATGGCTTGGAGGCGCTGTCGATCGGCGATCCGGCGCCGGGTGTGGTTCAGGGTTCGGCGGTGCCGGGCAAGTTGGCGGTGTTGTTCTCGGGTCAGGGCAGTCAGCGGGTCGGGATGGGCCAGGGGTTGTGCGAGGCGTTCCCGGTGTTCGCGGATGCCTTTGATGAGGTGTGTGCGCGGTTCGATGGGTTGCTGGAGCGTTCGTTGCGGGAGGTGATTCGTGGGGACGTGGCGGGGTTGGATGAGACCGCGTATACGCAGTGTGGGTTGTTTGCGGTGGAGGTGGGGCTGTTCCGGTTGGTGGAGTCGTGGGGTGTGCGGCCGGATTTTGTGGCCGGGCATTCGATTGGTGAGTTGGTGGCGGCGTATGTGGCGGGTGTGTTGTCGCTTGCGGATGCGTGTGTGTTGGTGGCGGCTCGTGGGCGGTTGATGCAGGGGTTGCCGTCGGGTGGGGTGATGGTGTCCGTGCGGGCGGCTGAGGCGGATGTGCTTCGGTTGCTGGTCGGTCGTGAGGCTGAGGTGAGTGTGGCGGCGGTCAACGGTCCGCGTTCGACCGTGATCTCCGGCGCGGAAGAAGTCGTGGTGGAGATTGCCGGGCTGCTGGAGGCCGAGGGCGTCAAGACCAAGCGGCTGCGGGTCTCGCATGCCTTTCATTCGCCGTTGATGGAGCCGATGCTGGCGGAGTTCCGGCAGGTGGCCGAGGGGCTGTCGTACGCGCCTCCCCGTATCCCCGTCGTGTCGAATGTGACGGGTCTGGTGGCGGATGCCGAGGCGCTGTGCTCCGCCGAGTATTGGGTACGGCACGTCCGTGAGACCGTGCGCTTCGCCGACGGCGTGGCGGCTCTCGCGGAGGCGGGTGTGACGACCTCACTGGAGCTGGGCCCGGACGGTGTGCTCTCCGGGATGGGCCAGGAGTGCGCTCCCGACGCCACCTTCGCCCCGGCCCTTCGCACCGGTCGGGACGAGGCCGCCTCGCTGCTCGAAGCGCTGGCTCACGTCCATGTCCGGGGTCGCTTCGTGGACTGGGCGACCGTGCTCGCACCGGTGCGCCCCCGGACCGTCGAGCTGCCCACGTACGCCTTCCAACGGGAGCGGTACTGGCTGGAGTCGGCCGCGGCCACGGCGGATGTGGCCTCGGCGGGGCTCGGTTCCGCGGAGCATCCGCTGCTTGGCGCCGCGGTGACGCTGCCCGACTCCGACGGATGCCTGTTCACCGGTCGGCTGTCCGCGCGTAGCCACGCCTGGCTGGCCGACCATGAGGTGCTGGGGGCGGTGATGCTGCCTGGGACGGCGTTCGTCGAGCTGGCGCTGCACGCGGGCGACCGCGTCGGATGCCCCCGGCTGGAGGAGCTGACGCTCGAGGCACCGCTGGTCCTGCCCGAGCACGGTGGCGTACAGGTGCGGGTGACGGTCTCCGACGCCGATGACTCGGGGCGCCGGGCGCTGACCGTGCACTCACGCGAGGACGGCGGGGAAGGGCCGTGGCTTCGGCACGCGACGGGCGGTCTCGCGCCCGAGCCGTCCGCCCCCGCTCGCGCCGCCCTCTCCGTCCTCTCCGCCTCCGTATGGCCGCCGCGGGACGCCGAACCCGTGGGGCTGGACGGGCACTACGAGCGGCTTGCCGAAACGGGGCTGCGGTACGGGCCGGTGTTCCAGGGGCTGCGTGGCGTGTGGCGGCGCGGAACCGAGGTGTTCGCCGAGGTCACGCTGCCCGACGAGGCGGGGCAGGACCCGCGCCGCTTCGGCCTCCACCCGGCCTTGCTGGACGCCGCCCTGCACGCCGTGGGCGCCGCGGCCACCGGTACGTCGGAGGAGATCCGGCTGCCGTTCTCATGGAGCGGGGTGTCGGTGTACGCGACGGGCGCAGCCATGTTGCGCGTACGCCTCACCCCCACCGGCCCGGATGGTATGGCGCTCTCGATGGAGGTGACGGACGGGACCGGTGCGCCGGTGGCCACGGTGGACTCGCTGGCGACGCGCCCCGTCTCCCCCGAGCAGGTCAACGCGGCACGTGGTGCGGTGCACCAGTCCCTCTTCCAGCTGAACTGGAGCGTTCTGCCGGGCGACGGGGCGCCGGTGGAGAGCGCCGTGGCCGAGGTGGCGCCGCTGGACGGCGTCGACTGGCACGACATAGCGGCATTCGGGGAGGCGATCGGCGCCGAAGGGGCAGTGCCTCCGGCGGTGGTGTGTGCGGTCCCGCCGGTGCGCGCCGCCGAGGCCGACGCGATACGGGACGTGATCCATCGGGCGCTGGAGCTGGTGCGCGGATGGCTGGCCGAGGAACGGTTCGCCGGATCGCGCCTGGTGATCGCCACGCATGGCGCGGTGACCGTCGAGGACGATGAGAGCAGTCAGAACGACAAGGCCGTGGTGGATCTCGCGGCTGCCGCCGTATGGGGCCTGGTACGGACCGCGCAGACCGAGTACCCGGATCGGTTCGTCCTGGTCGACCTGGACGGTGGGGAACGGGAACGGGAACGGGAACCGGAGCACGAGGCCGGGCGTCGGCCACTGACTCCCGGGGCCCTCTCCCTGCTGTCCGCCGCGGTGGCGAGTGGCGAACCCCAGGTGGCCGTGCGCGGCGGGCGGCTGCTTGCGCCCCGCCTGGGCCGAGTGCGGACCACCGGGACCGCCTCGGTTCCCGAGGCCGCCGGGGCCGCCCCGGCTCCCGAGACCACCGGGACTACCCCGGTTCCCGAGACCACCGGGACCGCCCCGGCTGCCGAGACCACCGGGGCCACCCCGATCGCCGAAGCCGCGACGCACTCGGCGGTGCCCTCGGCGGCGTGGGACGCGGAAGGCACGGTCCTGGTGACCGGCGCCACCGGCACCCTGGGCAGGCTGGTCGCCCGCCACCTCGTGGCCGAGCGCGGCGTACGCCATCTGCTGCTGGTGAGCCGTCGTGGCGTGGACGCCCCCGGCGCCCGCGCGCTGGAGGCCGAGCTGGTGGCGGCGGGTGCCTCGGTCGGCTGGGCCGCCTGCGACGTGGCCGACCGGGACGCCCTGACCGCCGCCGTGAAGGGCATCCCCGCAACGCATCCGCTGCGCGGGGTGGTCCACACGGCCGGGGTGCTCGACGACGGCGTCATCGCATCGCTGACACCGGAGCGCGTGGACGCGGTGCTGCGCCCGAAGATGGACGCCGCTCTGGCCCTGCATGAGCTGACCGAGGCGATGGACCTGTCGGCGTTCGTCGTGTTCTCCTCGGCCGCCGGAACCTTCGGCACCGCCGGACAGGCCAACTACGCGGCCGCCAACGCCTTCCTCGACGCCCTCATACGGCGCCGCCGGGCCTCGGGGCTGCCCGGCCTGTCCCTCGCCTGGGGTTTGTGGGACGAGCGCGACGGAATGGCCGGCGGGCTGGCCGAGGCGGATCTGCGCCGTATGGGCCGGGCCGGAGTGGACGGTCTGTCGCCGGAGGAGGGCCTGGCCCTGTTCGACGCGGGGTGTGCCGGGGAACCGTCCGTGGTCATCCCGATGCGACTGGACCCGGCCAAGGCGCGTGGCGCCGATGGCGAAGTGCCGTACATCATGCGGGAGTTGGTGCGGCCTATGGCGCGCCGGACCGCGGCGGAGGGCACCGGTGCCGCGGGTGACCTTCGGGAACGGCTCGCCGCCGCCACGGTGTCGTCAGAGGACGGCGAACGCCTGGTGCTCGACCTGGTGCGGCGCTGCGTGGCCACGGTGCTCGGCCACGGTGGGGCGGCCGCCGTGGAACCGGGCCGCGCCTTCAAGGACTTCGGCTTCGACTCGCTGACGGCGGTGGAACTGCGCAACCGCCTGGGCACGGCCACCGGACTGCGCCTCACGGCCACGCTGGTGTTCGACTATCCGAACCCGATCGCCCTGGCCCGCCATCTCCACCAGGAGCTGACCGGCGGAGGCGACGGCGTACGTACCGCTCACCCCTCCCTGCCCACCGGCAAGGCGGACACCGGCGAGGACCTGGTGGCGGTCGTCGGCATGGCCTGCCGATTCCCCGGTGGCGCCCGGTCCCCGGAAGAGCTGTGGCGGCTGCTCGCGGCGGGCGACGAGGCCATTTCCGGCTTCCCCGTGAACCGCGGCTGGGATGTGGCGGGGCTGTACGACCCCGACCCGGAGGCGGACGGCAAGAGCTATGCCCGGGAGGGCGGCTTCCTGCACACCGCCGGCGAGTTCGACCCGGCGTTCTTCGGCATCTCGCCACGTGAGGCCCTGGCGATGGATCCGCAGCAGCGGCTGCTGCTGGAGACGTCATGGGAAGCGTTCGAGCGGGCCGGAATCGACGCGACGACCCTTCGGGGCAGCGCGACCGGTGTCTTCGCGGGCCTGATGTACCACGACTACGGATCCCAGCTCCGGAGCGTCCCCGAGGGCGCCGAGGGCTACCTCGCCACGGGTGGGTCCGGAAGCATCGCATCGGGGCGGGTCGCCTACACCTTCGGTCTCGAGGGTCCGGCCGTGACCATCGACACCGCATGTTCGTCGTCGCTGGTGGCGCTGCACTTGGCGGCGCAGGCACTGCGGCAGGGCGAATGCTCGCTGGCGCTGGCGGGTGGCGTGGCGGTGATGTCCACCCCCGCCACCTTCGTGGAGTTCAGCCGTCAGCGCGGGCTGGCGCCGGATGGCCGGTGCAAGCCGTTCGCCGCGGCCGCGGACGGCACGGGCTGGGGCGAGGGCGTGGGCATGCTGCTGCTGGAGCGGCTGTCGGACGCGCGCCGCAACGGCCATCAGGTGCTGGCGGTGGTACGTGGCTCCGCCGTCAACCAGGACGGTGCGAGCAACGGCCTCACCGCGCCCAACGGACCGTCCCAGCAGCGGGTGATCCGGGCGGCACTGGCGAACGCGCGGCTGTCGGCGGCCGAGGTGGACGCGGTGGAGGCGCATGGCACGGGTACGACGCTGGGCGATCCGATCGAGGCGCAGGCGCTGCTGGCCACGTACGGCCGTGAACGCGCCGACGGACAGCCCCTGTGGCTCGGCTCGATCAAGTCCAACATCGGGCACACCCAGGCCGCGGCCGGGGTCGCGGGCATCATGAAGATGGTGCTCGCCATGCGGCATGGTCTGCTGCCGCGGACGCTGGGCGTGGACGAACCGTCGTCGCACATCGACTGGACGGCGGGAGCCGTCGAACTGCTCACCGAGGCCAGGCCCTGGCCCGAGACCGGCCGCCCACGCCGGGCGGGGGTTTCCTCCTTCGGCCTGAGCGGCACCAACGCGCACATCATCCTCGAGCAGGCGACGGCTGCCGAGGGCGAAAACTCCGAGGAGCCCGGGGAGTTGGCGCCCGCTGTGGTGCCATGGGTGCTGTCGGCGAAGTCCGATGCCGGTGTGCGTGAGCAGGGCGGGCGACTGCTCTCGCTCGTGACCGGGGAGACCGGCCCGGCGGTGACGGACATCGGTCTGTCGCTGGTCACCACGCGCTCGGCGTTCGAGCGTCGGGCGGTGGTGCTGGGTGGTGACCGTACCGCGCTCGTCAGCGGCCTGACCGCACTGGCCGAGGGCCGCGAGGCGACAGGTGTGGTGCGGGGGGCCGTGGTCGGCTCCGACACCCGTGCGGCCTTTGTCTTCCCTGGTCAGGGGTCGCAGTGGGTGGGGATGGCGGTGGGGTTGCTGGAGTCGTCTCCGGTGTTCGCGGAGCGGTTGGGTGAGTGTGCGGCGGCGTTGGGGCCGTTTGTGGACTGGTCGCTGGGCGATGTGCTGGGTGATGCGGCGGCGCTGGAGCGGGTGGATGTGGTGCAGCCGGTGTTGTGGGCGGTGATGGTGTCGTTGGCGGAGTTGTGGCGTTCGTACGGTGTAGAGCCCGCGGCGGTCATCGGTCATTCGCAGGGTGAGATCGCGGCGGCGTGTGTGGCGGGTGCGCTGTCGTTGGAGGATGCGGCGCGGGTGGTGGCGTTGCGGAGCAAGGCGCTGCGGGCGCTGTCGGGGCTGGGCGGCATGGTGTCGGTGTCGCTGCCCGTGGAGGCCGTACGGGAGCGGCTGGGCCGGTGGGGTGAACGGCTGTCGGTGGCGGCGGTGAACGGGCCCTCGGCGGTCGTGGTCTCCGGTGACACGGACGCGTTGGACGAGTTGCTGGCGGTGTGCGAGGCGGACGAGATCCGGGCGCGCCGCATCCCCGTCGACTACGCCTCGCACTGCGCCCATGTGGAGGAAATCGAGGGCGAGTTGCTGCGGGAGCTCGCGGGTATCGCTCCTCGCTCGTCGTCGGTGCCGTTCTACTCCACGGTCACCGCGGGTGTGCTGGACACCACGGGGCTGGACGCCGGGTACTGGTACCGCAATCTCCGTCAGACGGTCCGCTTCGACGAGACCGTACGCGCTCTGTTCGCCGACGGTTTCCAGGTGTTCATCGAGGCCAGCGCCCACCCGGTGCTCACGATGGGTGTGGAGCAGACGGCGGAGGACCATGGCACCCGTGTCACCGCGGTCGGTTCGCTGCGCCGTGACGAAGGCGGCCTGGAGCGCTTCCTGACCTCCCTGGCCGAGGCTTACGTGGGCGGCGCGGCCGTCGACTGGGCGGGGACGTTCGCGGGGACGGGCGCGCGGCGCGTCGACCTGCCGACGTATGCCTTCCAGCGCACGCACTTCTGGCTGGAGTCCGAGGCCATCGACGCCGCTGGTGATGTGGCATCGGTGGGGCTGGATGCGGCCGGGCATCCGTTGCTGGGGGCCGCCGTGCCGCTGCCCGACTCGGACGGTTTCCTGCTCACCGGTCGGCTCTCGCTCCGTACCCACCCCTGGCTCGCCGACCACGCGGTGGCGGATGTCACGCTGCTGCCTGGCACGGCCTTCGTGGAGTTGCTGATGCGGGCCGGTGACGCGGTCGGCTGCGAACGGGTGGACGAACTGACCCTGGGAGCACCGCTGGTGCTGCCCGAGCGGGGCACGGTCCGGCTACAGGTCGCCGTCGGCGGTCCTGACGAGGCGGGGCGGCGCTCGGTCGGTGTGTACGCGCAGACGGAGGACGGCCCCTGGACACAGCACGCCACCGGTGTGCTCGGCAGCGGCGGCCCCTCGGCGGCTGCTGCCGACCGCGCCACTGAGCCGGAGGTATGGCCCCCGGCCGGTGCTGAGGCGGTGGATGTCGGCGGGCTCTACGAACGGTTCGCACGGACCGGGCTGGGGTACGGGCCGTCGTTCCAGGGGCTGCGCGCCGTCTGGCGCAAGGGCGACGAGGTCTTCGCCGAGGTCCGTCTGGCGGAGGAGGCACGGCAGGACGCCGAGCGTTTCGGCCTCCACCCGGCCCTGCTGGACGCCGCGTTGCACGCGATGGCTTTCGGCGGCTTCGTCCGCCTCCCCGAACCCGATGGCAACGTCCGCCGGGACGAGGGGTCCGGCACCGGACGGGTCCGGCTTCCGTTCGCCTGGAGCGGAGTGGCGCTGCATGCCACCGGCGCGTCCGCGTTGCGGGTGCGGCTGGCCCCGGCCGGGGCGGACGCGGTATCGCTGAGCGCGCTCGACGAGTCGGGGCAGCCGGTGGCCTCGGTGGCTTCGCTCGTCACCCGTGCGGTCGCCCGCGACCAGCTCGGTGCGGCGCATGGTGCCTTCCACGAGTCGCTCTTCGGCTTGGAGTGGACGGCGCCCGCGGCCGTGTCCCCGTCGTCCGGCGCTCCCGGCCGTTGGGCCGTGCTCGCCGAAGGCGACACGGAGCTGTCGGCGGCGCTGAAGTCGGCGGGCACGGCCGGTGCTCTGGCCGAGACGCATGCGGATCTGTCCGCTCTGGGAGAGGCCATCGAGGCGGGGCGAACGGCGCCGGATCTGGTGTTCGCCTCCGTGTCCTCCCTCTCGCCGACCGCCGAGGCGGTCCGTGCCGCAGCACCGACCGCCGAGGCGGCCTGCGTCGTGGCACCGTCCGCGGAGGCGGCCTGCGTCGTGGCACCGTCCGCGGAGGCGGCCTGCGCCGTGGCACCGTCCGCGGAGGCGGTCCGTGCCGCGGCGCACCGGGCGCTCGCGCTGGTGCAGTCGTGGTCGGCCGATGAGCGGTTCGGACGGTCCCGGCTGGTGCTGGTCACCCGTGGGGCGGTCGGTGTCCGGCCCGGGGAGCCGCTCGCCGATCCGGCCTGCGCGGCGGTGTGGGGACTCGTGAGGTCGGCGCAGTCGGAGAATCCCGACCGGTTCCTGCTGCTCGACCTGGACGACCAGGAGGCGTCGTTCGCCGCCCTGCCGCAGGCCCTGTCGGGCGACGAGCCGCAGCTGGCGGTGCGCGGCGGCGCGGTGCTGGTGCCACGGCTCGCCCGGGTCCCGGCGGCCCGCGCGGCCACGTCCACGTCGGGCGGGGAGCGGGACGACGAGGCCGTGGCCACTCCGCTGTGGGACCCGGAGGGAACGGTCCTCATCACCGGCGCCACGGGGGTGCTGGGCTCCTTGGTGGCGCGTCACCTGGTGGCCGAGCATGGCGTACGCCATCTGCTGCTGACCAGCCGCCGGGGCCGCGAGGCCACGGGCGCCGCCGAGCTGGTGGCCGAGCTGACCGCGTCGGGGGCTTCGGTGTCCCTGGCCGCCTGCGACACGGCCGACCGCGCCGCGCTGGCGCGGCTGCTGGCCACCGTACCGGCCGAGCATCCGCTGACCGGGGTGGTGCACGCGGCCGGTGTGCTCGACGACGGGGTGATCGGGTCGCTGACCCCCGAGCGCGTCGACACGGTGCTGCGGCCCAAGGCCGATGCCGCCATCAACCTTCATGAGCTCACGGAAGACCTGCCGCTGTCCGCGTTCGTGCTGTTCTCCTCGGCGGCGGGCGTGTTCGGTGGCAGTGGCCAGGCCAACTACGCCGCGGCCAACGCGTTCCTGGACGCGCTCGCGCAGCGGCGCAGGGCGCGGGGGCTGCCGGCGGTCTCCCTGGCCTGGGGGCTGTGGGCCGAACGCAGCGCCATGACGGGGCACATGGACGACAGCGACGTCGAACGGCTCAATCGGGCGGGAGTGACCGCACTGTCGTCGGAGGAGGGCCTGGCGCTCTTCGACGTGGCGACCGCGCAGGCGCATGTCCGGGCTGCCCGGACCGGGGATCCCGGAGCGGGCGAGGGCACCGATGCGAGCGGCGGCGGTCGGCCGGAAAGCGTCACCGACGTGCACCCGGAGAGCACCACCGAGGCGAGCCCGCTCCTGGTACCCATGCGGCTCGACATCGCCGCCCTGCGCGTGCAGGCCGCCTCCCTCGGCGTCCCGCATCTGCTGCGCGGGCTGGTCCGGGTCCCGGCCCGGCGCGCCGCCCACAACGCCGCCTCCGGCTCCGCCACCGGCGCCGGGGGAGTGGAGCCGATCGGGCAGCGCCTGCACGGGCTGTCGGTCAGGGAGCAGACCCAGGTCCTGACCGAGCTGGTGCGCACCCATGCCGCCACCGTGCTCGGCCATGACTCACCGGACCTGGTGGAGGACGACCACGCCTTCCTCGAGCTGGGCATCACCTCGCTCACCGCGGTGGAGGTCCGTAACCGGCTCAACCTCGCCACCGGTCTCAACCTGCCCGCCACACTGCTCTTCGACCACACCACACCCGCGGCGCTCGCCGCCCACCTGCGCGCCCAACTGGTCCCCGGCGCCCCGGACTCCGCACCCCAGGGCGATGCGTCGGCCACGGGAACCGCACCCCAGGCCACCACCGCCGGTGCGGCCACGCCCTCCGGTGCGGCCAAGGCCGCGACCGGCTCGACGATCGAGGCGCTGTACCGGCAGGCGTGTGCCGATGAACAGTACGTGGCGGGCACCCAGCTGCTCATGGCAGCGGCCCGGCTGCGCCCGTCGTTCCGTACGGCGGCGGAGCTGACCACGCCGCCCAAACTGGTGCGGCTCTCCAAGGGCGGTACGGCGGCGGGTCTGGTTTGCTTCCCGTCGCTGGTCGCCATCTCGGGGCCGCGTGAGTACGCCCGTTTCGCGGCCGGGTTCCGGGGCCGCCGCGATGTCTCCGTGCTGCCCGAGCCGGGTTTCGGCAAGGGGGAGTTGCTTCCGGCGAGCGTCGACGCCGTCGTGGAGATGCAGGCGGAGGCGGCGCTGCGCTGTGCCGGGGAGAAGCCGTTCGTGCTCGTCGGACGCTCGTCCGGCGGCTGGATCGCCCAGGCGGTCGCCGGGTGGCTGGAGGCACGTGGCAGCGCGCCCTCGGCGGTCGTTCTGCTGGACACCTATCTGCCGCGCAGCGAGGCGTTGCCGTGGATCCAGACGAATCTGTCCGGCAAGATGTTCGACCGGGAAAAGATGTTCGGTGTGGTGGACGAGGGCAGGCTGACCGCGATGGGCGGCTATCTGCGTCTCTTCTCCGACTGGGGGCCGACACCGATCGCCGCGCCGATTCTCACGGTGAAAGCGGAGGAATCCTTTCCGGGATCCGGGGAGGGGAACGACGAGGAATCGGCATGGGGCGCCACGCTCACCCGTATCGATGTTCCCGGCGACCACTTCACCATGATGGAGGATTTCGCCGGCGTGGCCGCCGAAACGGTCCTCAACTGGCTTGCGGAGAACGTGTGATTCGCATTGCCTGACATCCTGATAGGCTCGCGCTCATTCGAAGCGCGGAAGAAAAAACGGGGAAGGCGCTCGCGGATTTCTGATGTCGCCGAAACCCTTTCCATTACTGCGGGAGGAAACATCATGACGTCCAATGTCAGCGCGGTCGGTGAGCGGGTCGGCGAGTTCTACGACCAGCTGGTGGGCATGTTCGACGCCTCGCTGTACGGCCCGAACATCCATGTCGGCTACTGGAACAGCCAGGAGGACAGCACCACCCTGGAGGACGCCGCCGACCGGCTCACCGACATGATGATCGCGCGGCTGCGCATCGGCACCGGCTCCCGGGTCCTGGACATCGGCTGCGGCTTCGGCGGGCCCGCGATCAGGCTCGCGCAGAAGACGGGTGCCGAGGTGGTGGGCGTCAGCGTCAGCCGTAAGCAGGTCGAGAAGGCCAATGAACTGGCCGAGGCCGCCGGGGTGAGCGGCAAGGTCACCTTCCAGTACGGCGACGCGATGGACCTGGGCTTCGACGACGGCTCCTTCGACGCCATCTGGATGCTGGAATCCGTGATGCAGATGCCCGACCGGGCGGCGGCGCTCGCGGAGGCCGCCCGCGTGCTGCGTCCCGGCGGGCGGCTCGCGCTCACCGACAACTACGAGCGCGAGGAGATATCCGAGGAGCGGCGGCCGGTCATCGAGAACATTCTCCAGCGGTACCTCACCCAGCCGCCCGCGTCTTTCGAGACATACCCGGCGATGCTGCGCCGGGCCGGGCTGCGCTGTACGGAGCTGCTCGACGTCAGCGAAAGCACCACCAAGCAGTCGGTCCGGCGGCTCGGTGAGGCCATGGCCCAGAACATGGAGCAGCTGGCGTCCAAGGTCGACCCGGAGGTCTTCAACAAGTTGAAGCCCGCCGAGGGCGAGAACATGGAAATGCCCGAGCTGGGTTATCTGATTGCCACCGCGCGGCGCCCCGAAACCGCGTAAGTTCTCGGCGCCGGAATTTCCCGGCTCTCGTCGGGGAGTCATTCAGGGGCGGGTCGCCACATTGCGGCCCGCCCCTCGGTGCGGAGGGGACCGCGACCGACCGCCGCGCCCCTCGGGGCGTAGGGGGCCATGACCGACCCCCGGGCCACGCGGTGCGGGCGTCGCATCCCGCGTGGCGTCGCCTACCGTGGAGGGCAGCCGGAGAACCAGGGAGGCGGGCAAGATGACCAGCGCACCGGACACCGTCCCGCTGCCCTCGGGGGAGCGGATCCCGCTGCTCGGCCAGGGCACCTGGCACATCGGTGACCACCCCCGGCGCCGCGCCGATGAGATCGCGGCGCTGCGGCGTGGACTCGACCTCGGCATGACCGTCGTGGACACGGCCGAGATGTACGGCGGCGGCGCCTCCGAGGAACTCGTCGGAGAGGCGATCGCCGGCCGCCGCGACGAGGTGTTCCTGGTCAGCAAGGTGCTGCCCGGCCATGCCGACCGCAGTGGCGCCATCGCGGCGTGCGAGGACAGCCTGCGGCGGCTCGGCACGGACCGGCTGGATCTGTATCTGCTGCACTGGCGGGGGCGGATCCCGCTGGAGGAGACCCTCGAAGCCTTCACCGAACTCACCGAGAGCGGAAAGATCCGCCACTGGGGTGTGAGCAACTTCGATGCCTCTGACATGACGGATCTCGTCGCCATCCCCGGTGGCGACGGCGTCGCCGTCAACCAGGTGCTCTACAACCTCACCCGGCGCGGTGCGGAGTACGACCTCATGCCCTGGTGCCATCGGCGCGACATCCCGCTGATGGCCTATTCGCCCATCGAGCAGGGCCGCCCGCCGCGCACCGGCGCGCTGCGGGAGGTCGCACGGGCCCATGACGCGACGCCCGCGCAGGTGATGCTGGCGTGGGTGCTCCGACAGGGAGCGATGGCGATCCCCAAGGCCGGGCGGGCCGACCATGTCGAGGAGAACCGCGCAGCGCTGGATCTCGAGCTCACCCCGGAGGACCTGGCCGCGCTGGACCGCGCCTTCCCACCGCCCACCGGGCCCGTGCCCCTCGACGTCCTCTGAGCCCGTTGTCGGACCCTCGCCCTACCTTGCCGCCATGACGGAATTCGTATTGGTGGCGGGTGCGTGGCTGGGGTCGTGGGCATGGGACGAGGTGGTGCCGGAGCTACGGGCGGCCGGACACGGCGCCCATGCCCTCACACTGTCCGGACTCGCCGATAAGCAAGGTGTGGAGGCCGGGCAGCAGACCCACGTCCAGGACATCGTCGGCGAGATCGAGCGCCTCGATCTGCGCGATGTGGTCCTGGTGGGGCACAGCTATGCGGGCATCCCGGCCGGTCAGGCCGCCGAGCGCGTCGGCGACCGGCTGGCCCATGTGGTGTTCGTGGACTCCAACGTTCCGGTGGACGGTGAGTCGTTCCTGTCGGCCTGGCCCAGCGGCCGGGCCATGGTGGAGGCGTCGATGGCCGCGCACGACGGCTTCTGGGCACCGCTGACCGAGGCCGACTGTGAGGGCCAGGGGCTCACCGACGAGCAGATCGCGCGGTTCGTGGCCGGTTCCACGCCGCATCCGGGCGCCACACTGTCCGAGCCCGCCGTGCTGGCGCGCCCGCTCGACGGGCTTCCGGCCACGTACATCAAGTGCCTGCTCGACGGCGATGAGCCGATGGGCGACGTTGCCGAGCTGCTGAAGAGCGAGCACTGGCGGCTGGTCGAGATGGACACCGGCCACTGGCCGATGTTCTCCCAGCCGCGTGAGCTGGCCCGGACACTGCTCGGATGCGCTGGACCATCGTGACCCCGCGCCACGCCTGACGGGCGGTGGCGCACGGCGGGCCGCGCCGTGTGCCACCGCGTCGCCGGTGTGGTCACTCGCAGCCGTACCGCCAGTTCCAGCCCACGAAGGTGTGCCTCAGCTCCACGTCGAAGCGACAGCTCGCCGTTCCGTCCGCCGTCAACTGGACGTACGAGTGGTGGGTGTTGCCGTACCAGTCGCCGGTCGGGTCGAAGACCCCCTGGTACGCGAAGTCGGCGTGCGCCTCGGAGTTGACCTCGGCGCAGTCCGTGACGCAGTCGTCCTTCGCGTTCTGCGAGGTGAGCGACCAGCCGGCGTCCCACGGCTCGCGGTTCCACTCCTGGGTGGCCGTGGTGCCACCCGTGGTGATGCGGCCGTTCGCCGTGTCCCACGAGGAGGCGGAGTACAGGCCCGTCATCCGGATGTTGCAGCAGTCGTACATCTCGTTCCAGCCACGCAGCTGATGGCCGGCGGCGGTGGCGGCCGTGGTGGCGGCCTTGGTGGTGCTCCCGGCAGCGGTCGCGGTGCGGGCCGAGCGGGCCGACGCCGGGCCGTGCTGGACGGAGACCCGCTCCGGCTCGCAGTCGGCGCCAATGGTGATCTGCCCCGAAACGGCCTGGCCGGGCGCCGGAGCGGGGAGCTCGCCGGTCAGCCGGACACCGTCACAGGACTTCGGCGCCGGGTCGGACTCCTGCGCCGTCGCCACCGTCGTGCCGCCCAGGAGCGCCACCAGGGAGACGGCCGACACGGCCGCGATGCTTAACCGGCTGTTCACTTCTCACGCCCCTTGATCCGATGATCCATGCGATCCGAAACGGGCGGCGCGCCTCGGTGCGGACGCGCCGCCAGGTCACGCGGGTGATCGTAACGGCGGCCGGAGGCGACAGCGGGGGAGTGGGAAAGGTTGGCAGGAAGGTGGCAGCGCGGCCCCCGCCCCGCCGCGTCCACGACACCACACACCACGGCTGGGGTAGACTGCCCGGGTCCTGTTGTCTCCGATAGAGGTGGACGTTGCGTATCTGAGGTTCGCGATCATCGCGCGGTACGGCACAAGCCGTAGCCCGTCACGCCGTAGCCGGCCTTCTTGCCGCCCGTGACCCGCGTGGATGCGACCTCGGTGCATACGCCGTCCCTCACCCTTCGGAGGGCCGCACCCCATTCCCCGGCTTGGTCGCCGCGTGGTGCTCGCATACGTAGCCCCTTGTTCACAGCGCTTACGAATGCGAGAACACCATGGCAGCATCCCCCACCCCCAGCGCTTCCGTGACCTGCTCGGCCGTGTCCTTCCAGTGGGCGGACGGCATGTCCGTCTTCGACGGGCTCTCGCTCGGCATCGGACGGGGCCGCACCGGCCTCGTCGGCACCAACGGCAGTGGCAAGTCCACCCTGCTGCGGCTGATCGCCGGCCGGTTGCGTCCCACCGAGGGGTCGGTGACCGTCGGCGGCGGCCTCGCCTACCTTCCGCAGAACATCACCCTCGACACCACCCTCCGCGTGGACCAGGCCCTGGGCATCGCCGAGCGGCGCGCCGCGCTACGGGCCATCGAGGCCGGAGACGTCGACGAGGCCCACTTCGAGACGATCGGCGACGACTGGGACGTCGAGGAGCGAACCCTGGCGACACTGGGCTCGCTCGGGCTCGGCGATGTCGAACTGGACCGCACCGTCGGCCATCTGTCGGGCGGGGAGACCGTACTGCTGCGCCTGGCCGCCCTGCTGCTGGAGCGCCCCGACGTCCTGCTGCTCGACGAACCCACCAACAACCTCGACCTGTTCGCGCGGCGCCGGCTCTACGACGCCGTCGACTCCTGGCGCTCCGGTGTGCTGGTCGTGGTCAGCCACGACCGTGAGCTGCTGGAGCGGGTGGACCGCATCGCCGAACTGCGGGCCGGGTCGGTGACCTGGTACGGCGGCGGCTGGTCCGCCTACCAGGAGGCGCTGGCCACTCAGCAGGAGGCGGCGGCGCGCATGCTGCGGGCCGCCGACGCGGATGTGCGGCGGCAAAAACGCGAACTGGAGGAGACCCATATCAAACTGGCACGCCGTCAGCGACACAGCAAGAAGATGGACATCGAGCGGCGGGCCCCGAGAATCGTCGCCGGTGGCCGCAAGCGGGCCGCGCAGGAGTCGGCGGGCAAGCTCCGCGATCTGCACGAGGACCGCCTCCACGAGGCGCGCGAGCGGCGCGAGGAGGCCGCGGACGCGGTCCGCGACGACGCCGAGATCCGGGTGAGCCTGCCGCACACCGCCGTGCCCGCGGGGCGTACCGTGCTCAGCCTGAGCGAACTGCGCCCCCAGTACGGCGCGTTGCGCGATGCCGGCCTCCATGTGCACGGGCCCGAACGCATCGCGCTGGTCGGGCGCAACGGAGCCGGTAAGACGACACTGCTGCGCACCCTCACCGGCGAACTCGCCCCACTGTCCGGTGAGGCCAGGACGTACGTACCGCTGCGGTTCCTCCCCCAGCGGCTGGATGTCCTGGACGACGAGCTGAGCGTGGCGGCCAACGTGGCGAGCCGGGCGCCCGGCGTCACCGACAACCACATCCGCGCCCAGCTCGCGCGCTTCCTCTTCAAGGGCGCGCGTGCGGAGCAGCCGGCGGGCACCCTCTCCGGTGGCGAACGCTTCCGGGCCGCACTCGCGGCCACCATGCTCGCCGCGCCGGCCCCGCAGCTGCTGATGCTCGACGAGCCGACCAACAACCTCGACCTGGCCAGTGTGCGACAGCTGACGAGCGCGCTGGACTCCTACCAGGGCGCGCTCGTGGTCGCCAGCCACGATCTGCCGTTCCTGGAGTCGATCGGCATCACCCGGTGGCTGCTGGTCGGCGAGGAGTTGCGGGACATCGCCGCCGATGAGGTCCGGGAGGTGCTCGAGACGACATCCGCGGCAGGCGAAGTGACGGAAACGGGCTGAGACCGAGCTCCTCGGCCTTCTCCACGAGGGCGGGGCGCACCCGCTTGGCCCCCGGGCCGGGCCGCCCCGCCGCTCCGTTCCGCATCCGAAATTCGCGAGAGCGAAATGAGGATCCGGCGTCCGCGCAGGTTAAGGCGCATTCAAGGTTGACTTATGCGCCTCGGCCTACCTTCGAAAACGATCTCGTTCACACGAGATATATGAACATTTAACAGGGGGAGAGAAGGTGGCGGCGCGGCCGATGTACTCGCGTCTGGCGAGATTCAGCCCGTCGCGGCGAGAGCGTGAACGACTGCTTGTTGACTCTTCAGTAATAACGTGGCTAATTTCAGTCGGCGCCGTTTCGCGGGATTGCCATGCCATACGTTCGACATGCCTTGCCCGAATTATCTCCATTTCCTGCCGCGCTAGCGATTTTGGAGAAAACATGTCAGCCGCCGTGGACGCAGGCGATCTTGTCATCGGCATCACTCCGTTCGGGGAACCGGACGCCAGACTCGCCGCGGCGGTCAGCCGTGCGGGCGGACTCGGCATCCTCGACCTGGGAACAACGGGCCGTGCGGCCCTCCGGGCATGGGAGGACATCGGTGAGTGGGCGGCCGACGGCCGGTACGGCATACGGGTCGCGGCGGGCTGCCGCCTCACCCCCGCGGACCTCCTGGACGCCGCTCCCGCCGACGGCTCACACGGCGGTGGGTTCGGCCCTCATACGGTGGTGCTCGGAGTGGACTCGCCCTGGCCGGTGGAGGCCGTTGCCGGCCACTGCCGTGTGCTGGCCGAGGTCACCGACCTGGACGAGGCCCTCGATGCCATTCGCGCCGGTGCGCACGGGCTGATCGCGCGGGGGAGCGAGAGCGGCGGCCGGATCGGTCAGCTGGGCACGTTCGTCCTGCTCCAGCGGCTCCTCGCCGACCCCCGGGTGTCCTTACCGGTGTGGGCCTGCGGCGGCATCGGCCCGAGCACCGCCGCCGCGTGCGTGCTCGGCGGCGCGGCAGGGGTCGTCCTCGACACCCAGCTGGCCCTGCTCGCCGAATCCGGGCTCCCGGAGGACCGCGCCGCCGCTATCCGCTCCATGGACGGCTCCGAGACCACCGTCCTCGACGGACACCGGATCTTGCGGCGCCGGGGGCGCGGCCCGCACCCCGGACCCGACCTGACGGTAGGTCAGGACGGCTTTCTGGCCGCGCGGTTGGCCGAGCGGTGGCGGGATGCCGGCCGCACGGTCCGGGGCATCGCGGACGCCGTCCGGGAGGCCGCACACGAGGCCGTACGGAACGGCTCCCCAGTCGTCGCGGGGCTGCGCCCCGGCGCCCCGCTGAGCACCCGCCTCGGCACCCGGCTGCCCCTGGCCCAGGGCCCGATGACCCGGGTCAGCGACCAGGGCGCGTTCGCCTCCGCCGTCGCCGCCGGGGGAGCGCTGCCGTTCATCGCGCTCGCCCTGGCCGGACGCGCTCAGGCGCGCACCATGCTGGAGGAGGCGGCGGCCGCGCTGGACGGACGCCCCTGGGGCGTCGGTGTCCTCGGCTTCGCACCCGAGGAGATCAGGAACGCCCAGCTCGAGGCCGTCCGTGAGATCCGCCCCAGCCACGCGATCATCGCGGGCGGACGGCCGTCCCAGGCCAAGGCGCTGGAGCGGGACGGCATCGCCACCTTTCTGCATGTGCCCTCGCCGGGGCTGCTGCGCCAGTACCTCCAGGCCGGGGCGCGGCGGTTCGTCTTCGAGGGCTCCGAATGCGGCGGCCATGTGGGGCCGCGCAACAGCTTCCCGCTGTGGGAGGCCCAGATCGCTGTCATCGGGGACTTCCTCGACGAGGCCGCACACGACCCGCGTCACACGGCGGGCACGGACGGGGCCGACGCGGCCGATGGCACCGACGGCGCGGGTATCGAGATCTTCTTCGCCGGGGGAGTGCACGACGAACGCTCCGCCGCGATGGTGGCCGCGCTCGCCGCCCCGCTCACCCGGCGCGGCGTCGCCGTCGGGTCGCTGATGGGCACCGCGTATCTGTTCACCGAGGAGGCGGTGGCCCACGGCGCCGTACAGCCGCTCTTCCAGCGCCAGGTGGTGGCCGCCGAGCACACCGTGCTGCTGGAGACCGCCCCCGGCCATGCCACACGCTGCGTGCCCAGCCCCTTCACCGAGAGCTTCGACACCGTGAAGGAGCGGCTGCGGAACGAGGGCCTGCCGGACCGGGAGGTCTGGGAGCGGCTGGAGCGGCTCAACGTGGGACGGCTGAGGATCGCCAGCAAGGGCATGGACCGCGGGCCCGACGGCGCGTTGGCCCCGGTGGACGAGGACGGCCAGCTCAGCGGCGGGATGTTCATGGCCGGGCAGGTGGCCGTGATGCGCTCGGCCACCACCACGATCGCCGCACTGCACCATGCGGTGGGCCCCGGCGCCGCCGACTTCCTCACCGCATGTGCGGAGGCGGTGTGTGAGCGCCTGGGCGTGGCCACGGCCCCGGCGGCGGCCGAGGCGCCCGCGCCGCTGGACGTGGCCGTCGTCGGCATGGCGTGCATGTTTCCGCAGGCACCCGACCTCGCCTCGTTCTGGGCCAATGTGGTGGGCGGCGTGGACGCCGTCACCGAGGTGCCCGCCGAGCGCTGGGACCCCGCCGTCCACTACACGGGCGACAAGGAAGGCGCCTCCGCCTCCCAATGGGGCGGATTCCTGCCACCCATCCCCTTCGACCCGCTGCGCTACGGCATTCCCCCGGCCTCGCTCGGCAGCATCGAACCCGTACAGCTGCTGGCCCTGGAGGCCGCCCGCCGGGCCCTGGACGACGCCGGATACGGCGACCCCGGTGACGGCGGCCGGGCCTTCGAGCGCTCCCGCACCTCCGTGGTGTTCGGCGCCGAGGCGGGCAGCGATCTGTCCAACGCCCAGACGCTGCGCGCCGTCCTGCCGTCCTACGTCCACGAGGTGCCGCGGGCCCTGGCGGACCAGTTGCCCCGGCTCACCGAGGACTCCTTCCCCGGCATGCTCGCCAACGTCATCTCCGGGCGGATCGCCAACCGGCTCGACCTCGGCGGCGCCAACTACACCGTGGACGCGGCCTGCGCGTCATCGCTGGCCGCCGTGGACGTGGCCTGCAAGGAGCTGACCGCCGGTACCAGCGACCTCGTGCTGTGCGGCGGCGCCGATCTGCACAACGGCATCAACGACTATGTGCTGTTCTCCTCCGTGCACGCCCTCTCCCCGACGGGCCGCTCCCGGACCTTCGACAGCTCGGCCGACGGGATCGCGCTGGGCGAGGGTGTGGCATGTGTCGTCCTCAAACGGCTGGCGGACGCCGAACGGGACGGCGATCGCGTCTACGCCGTCATCAAGGGCGTCGGCTCCTCCAGCGACGGCCGTTCGCTCGGGCTGACCGCCCCGCGCCCCGAAGGACAGCGGGCCGCGCTGGAGCGCGCCTACGCCAATGCCCGCGTCTCGCCCGCCGACGTCGGCCTGATCGAGGCGCACGGCACCGGTACGGTCGTCGGCGACCGCACCGAACTCACCGTGCTGGGCGAGGTGTTCACCGAGTCGGGGGCCGCACCCGGGGCGTGTGCGCTGGGCTCGGTGAAGTCCCAGATCGGCCACACCAAATGCGCCGCGGGCCTCGCCGGGCTGGTGAAGGCCGCGATGGCCCTGCATACGGGCATCACACCGCCGACCCTGCATCTGACCCGGCCCAACGAGGCGTGGGACGCGGACCGCAGCCCCTTCGCCTTCCACACCCGGGCCCGGCCATGGGCCGCCGCGCCCGCCGAACGGGTGGCCGGGGTCAGCGCGTTCGGCTTCGGCGGGACCAACTTCCATGTGGTGCTCGCGGCACACGGCCGCGGAGCGCCACCCGCACAGGGGCTGGACGACTGGCCCGCCGAGCTGTTCCTCTTCCGCGGGACCGACCGGGCGGCGGCGCTGCGGCTGGTCCAGCAGACACTCGACGAGCTCGTGGCCAATGACACGGCGGGTCGGCCGTGGCGGCTGCGCGACCTCGCGCTGACCGCCTCCCGGCGGGCCGACGCCGGCCGGGAACCGGTCCGGGTGGCCGTGGTGGCCTCGGACCTGGACGACCTGGCCGCACGATTACGTCAGGTGCTCGCGGGCGATCCGCCGGGCCAGGGGCCGCGCGGAACGGACGGGCTGCACACGGCCCCGGACACGCCCGGGGAGACTGAGAAGACCGGGGAGACCGGGGAGACCGGCGAGACCGGCGAGACCGGCGAGACCGGGGGCAGCGGAGAGGCCGAGGGCGAGCCGGGGCGCGGCAAGGTCGCGTTTCTCTTCCCCGGGCAGGGCAGCCAGCGGCCCGGGATGTTCGCCGACGCCTTCGTCACCTTCCCCGAGCTCCAGCGCCATCTGCGCCACGGACGCGGCTACGCCGACGCGCTGTATCCCCCCGCCGCCTTCGACAAGGCCGGGGAGTCGGCACAGCGCACCGCGATCACCGACACCCGGGTGGCCCAGCCAGCGCTGGGCATCGTCGGGCTCGCCGCGTACACCCTGCTCACCTCGGCCGGGGTACGGCCCGACATGGCGGCCGGACACAGCTACGGCGAGCTGGTCGCGCTGTGCGCCGCGGGCGCGCTCGACCCCCGTACGCTGCCGCGGCTGAGCGCCGAGCGGGCGGCCGCCATCCTCGGCGCCGCCGAGGCCGACTGGGAGGAGCCCGGCACCATGGCCGCCGTGACCGCGGCCCCCGACGAGGTCGAGCCGGTGCTGCGCGCGGCCGGGCTCGACGGGCGCGTGGTGGCCGCCAACCACAACGCACCACGGCAGACCGCGATCTCCGGGCCCCAGCGGGACATCGAGGAGGCGGTGCGGCTGCTGCGGGAGGCCGGGCACTCGGTCAAGCGGATCCCGGTGGCCTGCGCCTTCCACAGCCCGCTGGTGGCCGGGGCCGGTGCGCGGTTCGCCGAGGCGCTGGCCCGCCATCCGGTGCGCGAGGCGGAGTTCCCCGTCTGGGCGAACCGCACCGCTGCCCCGCACGGCGCGGAGCCGGATGCCATCCGCGCCGAACTCGTCGCCCAGATCGGCGCGCCGGTCCGCTTCGTGGCGCAGATCGAGGCCATGTACGAGGCGGGCGCACGGATCTTCGTGGAGGCCGGTCCGGGGACGGTGCTCACCCGGCTGGTGGGGGAGATCCTCGACGGCCGCCCGCATCTCGCCCTCGCGTGCGAGGGACGACGGTCCGGCGCCGCCGGGCCGCGGGGGTTTCTGGACACCCTCGCCCGGCTGGCCGTCGCGGGCGTTCCGGTACGTACTGCCTGGCTGTTCCACGGTCGGGACGCGGTGGCGGCGGGATCCGCCCCGCCACCGAAGCGGCCCGGCTGGACGGTCGACGGACACCTCGTCCGCACCGCGAACGGTGAGCTCCTGCCCGGTGCGCTGGCACCGGCCCGACGTGTCATGGAGGCTACGGTGAGCCAGTCGGATCGGACGGGTGGCGGCGAGTACGGCGACAGAGACGCCCTGATCTCGGAGTTCCTGAGAACCAGCCGAGAGATGATCGCCGCCCAGCGCGATGTACTCCTCACCTACTTCGGTAGCGCTCCGGGCGAACGGCGCGTGGCGCCACCGTCCCCGGTCGCCCCGGCCACGTCCCTGCCCGCCGAGCTCGCCCCGGTGGCTGTCGCCCCGGTGGCCGCCGCCCCGGAGGTCCCGGCCCCGGCCGCCGACGTGGCTCCTGCCCCGCCCGCACCCGCCACGGGGCCCGATGTGCTGCGCGCGGTCTCCGAAATCATCAGCGAACGCACCGGCTATCCGGTCGACATGATCGAACCCGATCTCGATCTCGAGGCCGATCTCAGCATTGACTCCATCAAACGCGCCGAGATCGCGGGTGAGTTGGCGCGGCGGCTCGGTGTCGCGGGCGCGGACACCGCCGGCCTGGGCGATGAGGAGCTGGAGGAGCTGGCCAAGGCGCGTACCACCGCCGCCGTCACCGATTGGCTCACCGCCCGTCTCGCGCCCGCGACCCCCGTGACCCCCGCACCGGTCGATGAACCGGAGCAGGCGGCCGTGGACGGCGTGGCGCCCAAGCGGATGCGGCTGGTGCCCGTGCCCCTCGGCGCACCGGACGACGGCGCCGCCGCGCCGCCCGATCTGACCGGCAGGCGCTTCGCCCTGCTCGGCGGGGACGCCGACGGGGTGGCCGAGGCGGTGGCCGCCCGCCTCGGCGAGCGCGGTGCCGAGGCCGTCATCCTCACCGCCGGCCATCAGCTCACCGAGGACGACGGCCGGGTGGACGGTGTGCTGCTGCTCGATCCGCTGGCCGCTTCCGGCGCATCGGTGCTGCCCGAGGCGTTCACGGTCCTCCAGTCCGCCCTGCGGCGCGCCCCGCGGTGGCTGCTGGCGCTCCGCCGCACCGACCCGCTCGTCGCGCGCACGGCCGGGCTGCGCGGGGTGTTCCGTACGGTGGCCAGGGAGTACCCGGACACGATCACCAGGCTGGTGGAGTTCCCCGCCGAGGCGGCCGGACTCGCCGATGCGGCCGGACTCGCCGATGGAGCCGGGTCCGCCGATGCGGCCAGGTCTGCCGACGCAGTCAGGCCCGCCGATGCGGTCAGGCCCGCCGATGCGGCCGGATCCGCCCACACCGTGGCCGACGGGCTGCTCGACGAGTTGCTCGCCCCGGACGGTACGCCCGTCGTCGTGCGCGACGCGGAAGGGCGCCGCCACCGGCTGGACCTCGTGGAGGCCCCGCTGGGCGCGCTCGCCGGTTCGGGCGCCGGGCCCGCCGGGGACGGCGCGGCGGAGGCCGCCGCGCTCGGCCTGGACCGGGACGCGGTGGTGGTCCTGGTCGGCGGGGCGCGGGGCATCACCGCGCGGTTCGCCGCCACCCTCGCGTCCGCCGCCCGCTGCCGGATCGAGTTGCTCGGCCGTACGCCGGAGCCCGTGGGCCCCGAGGACCCGGCCACCGCCGGGGCCCGCGACGAGACCGTCCTGCGCGCGGCGCTCGCGGCGCGTGGCGGGCTCGGGCCCGCCGAGATCCAGCGGGAGGCCGCCCGGATCCTGGCGCGGCGCGAAGTGGCCGCCACCGCAGCGGAGTTGACCGCGCTCGGCGCCCGGGTCCGCTATCGCTCGGTGGATGTCCGCGACGCCGAAGCGGTGCTCCAGGCGGTGAAGCAGATCCACGCCGACCACGGACGGCTGGACGGTGTGGTCTACGGGGCCGGTGTGATCGAGGACCGGCTGATCGCGGAGAAGTCCGCCGAGTCCTTCCAGCGGGTGTACGGCACCAAGGTGGAGGGAGCCCGGACGCTGCTGGACGCGCTGGCCGAACTGCCCGAACCCCCGGCGTTCGCGGTGTTGTTCGGCAGCATCGCCGCCGTGCTCGGCAACCGCGGCCAGGTGGACTACGCGGCGGCCAACGACGCGATGGAGACCCTCGGCGCGCGATGGCGGGACCGCACCGGCCGCCGGGCGCTGACCGTGCACTGGGGCCCGTGGGCACCGGCCGGAGCCCACGGCGGGATGGTGACACCGGAGCTCGGCCGCGAGTACGCCCGGCGCGGCATCTCGCTCATCGACCCGGAGGAGGGCACGCTGGCGCTGCTGCGCGAGCTGGCCTGGGGCGAGGAGTCCACGGGGTCCGTCGTCTACACCGCCTCGGGCTGGTGAGCGTGACGGACGAGCAGTCGCACCGGCAGCCGCCGGTGGCCATCGTCGGGATGTCCGTGCTGCTGCCCGGCTCGCCGGACCTGGACACGTACTGGCGCAACCTGGTCGGTGGCGTGGACGCGATCAGCGAGGTCCCGGACGGGCGGTGGGACGCAGGTTTCTACGCCCCGGACGGCGGTGCCGATACGCCGACGGCACCCGACCGGGTGTACTGCCGACGGGGCGGATTCGTCGACGAGTTCGCCCGGGTCGAGGCCGCCCGGTTCGGGATCATGCCGAACTCGGTGTCCGGCACCGAACCCGATCAGCTGATCGCCCTGGGCGTCGCGGCGGCGGCCATCGCCGACGCGGGCGGTGAGGACCGGCTGCCCGACCGGCAGCGGGTGGGCGTGGTGCTGGGCCGGGGCGGCTATCTCACTCCCGGTCTTGTCCGGCTCGACCAGCGGGTGCGCACCGCCCACCAGCTCGTACGGACCCTCGGCGAGCTGCTGCCCGACCTCGGCCCCGGCCAACTCGACCGCGTACGGGCCGCGTTCACCGAGCGGCTGGGCCCGGACCGGCCGGAGTCGGCCATCGGCCTGGTGCCCAACCTCGCCGCCTCGCGCATCGCCAACCGGCTCGATCTGCGCGGCCCCGCGTACACCGTGGACGCCGCCTGCGCCTCCTCGCTCGTCGCCGTCGACCAGGCCGTGGGGGAGCTGGTCTCGGGGCGGTGCGATGTGATGCTCGCGGGCGGGGTGCACCACTGCCACGACATCACCCTGTGGAGCGTCTTCTCCCAACTGCGCGCGCTGTCGCCGAGCCAGCGGATCCGGCCCTTCCACCGCGCGGCCGACGGCCTGCTGATCGGCGAGGGCACCGGCGTGGTCGTCCTGAAACGGCTCGCCGACGCACTGCGCGACGGCGACCGCGTCTACGCGGTGATCCGCGGCACCGGCGTGGCCTCCGACGGCCGTGCCACCGGTCTGGTCAACCCGGACCCGGGCGGTCAGACCCGTGCCGTACGGCAGGCGTGGCGGGCCGCGGGCCTCGATCCGCGCGAGCCGGGCGCCATCGGGCTGCTGGAGGCGCACGGCACTGCCACCCCCGCCGGGGACGCGGCCGAACTGGCCACGCTGGCCGAGGTGTTCGGACCCGGTGGCATGCCGGGTGAGACGGCCGTCATCGGCTCGGTGAAGTCGATGATCGGCCACACCATGCCCGCCGCCGGTGTCGCGGGCCTGGTGAAGGCCGCCCTCGCGGTCCACCACGGCCGGTTGCTGCCCACCCTGCACTGCGACGACCCCCATCCGGCGCTCGCGGCCACCCGCTTCTCCGTGCTCGACGCGGCCAGGCCCTGGGACGCGCCCGTACGGCGCGCCGCCGTCAACGCCTTCGGCTTCGGTGGGATCAACGCCCATGTGGTGCTGGAGCAGCCGCCGCGGGTGCCGGAGCCGCGCCGCGCCACGACCCTCGTCATCGAACCGGAGCGAGTGCTGGCGCTGGCCGCGGACACCCCGGAGCAGCTGGCCGAACTGCTGGCGGCGGACGACACGACCGTACGGACGACGGTGACGGGGCGGGACGCCCGTACCCGCCTGGGCATCGTCGAGCCCACCGCGAAACGGCTGGCACTCGCCCGGCGCATGGTGGCCAAGGGCCGCCCGTGGCGGGGCCGTAACGACATCTGGTTCACGCCCGAGCCACTGCTCGGCGCGGGCCCGGCGCCGAGGGGGAAACTCGCCTTCGTCTTCCCCGGTCTCGAAGCCGAGTTCGTCCCGCGTGTCGACGGTGTCGCGGAATACTTCGGGCTCTCCCGCCCGGCCGGGGACCGCTTCGGCGAGGCGGCGCGCGTGGGCGACATCG
The DNA here is from genome assembly GCF_016741935.1 of Streptomyces endocoffeicus. Lineage (GTDB taxonomy): Bacteria > Actinomycetota > Actinomycetes > Streptomycetales > Streptomycetaceae > Streptomyces > Streptomyces endocoffeicus. The sequence goes on from NZ_JAERRG010000006.1 coordinate 29,223, forward strand.
GCCGCCATGGCGTCGGCGTCTTCGGCGTCGGGCAGCTGCTGGACGCGGCACTGCGGCGGATGGGGGTCGTACCGGACGCGGTGGCCGGGCACAGCGTGGGGGAGTGGACCGCGCTGGTCGTGGGCGGCCTCTACGCGGGCGAGGAGGTCGATGCCTTCCTGGACTCCTTCGACCCGGACGCGCTGCGAGTGCCCGGTCTGGCCTTCGCGGTCCTCGGCGCGGGTGCGCGACGAGTGTCCGACGCGCTCACCGAGCGGGCGGACGGCCGGATCGTGCTCTCGCACGACAACGCGCCCAGCCAGTCGATGGTGTGCGGGCCGCGCGACGATGTCGAGGAGTTCGTCCGGGCCATGCGCGCCGAGGGTGTGATCGCGCAGGTCCTGCCCTTCCAGTCCGGCTTCCACACCCCGATGCTGGCGCCCTACCTCGACCCCATTCGGGCCGTGACGGAACGCTTCGAGCTGCTCCTGCCGCCCAGGACCCCCGTCTGGTCCGGGACGACCGCCGCACCCTATCCGGCGACGGAAGCGGAGGTGCGCGAGCTGTTCCTCCGGCATCTGCTGGAGCCGGTGCGCTTCAGGCTGCTGACGGAAGCGTTGTACGAGGCGGGGTTCCGTGCGTTCGTCCAGGTCGGCACGGGGCAGTTGGGGTCGCTCATCGGCGACACCTTGCATGGCCGTGATCACTTGGTGGTGGCCGCCAACTCGCCCCACCGGGACGGGGTGTCCCAACTTCGGCGCGTGGCCACGGCGCTGTGGGCGGAGGGGGTGGAGGTGGATCCCGCGTTGCCATGTGAAGCCTCGGGCACGAGATCGGCGCTTCCCGCGGTGCGACTGGATCTGAGCGGTTCGCTGATCTCGCTCACCGAACCGCACCTGACCGAGCTGCGCGAGCACGTACTCCACGTGGTGGGCAATCGTTCCTCCCCCGGCTACCGCCGGGAGGTGCCCCCTGGGCGGAACGGGTGGGCACCACCCCACCCGCACCCGGCAACGGCGAATGCGTTGCACGCAGCGCCTCCGCACGCCCCGTGGGCAGCTGAATTAAACGCCCTGCTCAGTGAGACCGCCGCCACCGCGACAGCGGTCATCGCGGCAAGCCGCCCACCGACCCCCCACACCCACGATTTGCGGGTCTCCACGGAGACCATGCCCTACCTCCGCGACCACTGCTTCTTCCCCCAACGCCCAGGCTGGCCCGCTGAGTCGGACCGCTGGCCCGTGGTTCCGGCCACCACGATCGTCCAGCACCTCATGGCAACGGCGGAGCGCACGGCGGGCAACAATCTCGTGGCCTTCGCCGTGCACGGCGCCCGCTTCGACCAGTGGGTGACGGCGTCACCCCCCACCACCGTCCAGGTCACCGCGACCCCCACCACGGCGGCCCAGTACACCGTCACCTTCGGCCGCAGCGCCCGCGCCACCGTGGAAGTGGCCGCCCGCCACCCCGATACGCGTCCCGCGCCCTGGAGGTTCGCCCCCGCCACCGAGCGCACACCCGACCACGCCGCTCAACTCATCTACGCCGAGCGCTGGATGTTCCACGGCCCGGCCTTCCAGGGGCTCACCGAACTCACCGCGATCGGCGCATCGCACATTCGCGGCACGATCACCACACCCCCCGCGCCCGGAGCGCTGCTGGACAACGTCGGACAGCTCCTCGGCTACTGGATCATGGCGACCCGCACCGAACGGACCGTGGTCTTCCCGATCGGCATGCGTCTGATGCGCTTCTTCGGACCGCATCCGGCCCCCGGCACCCCGGTGGAGTGCCTGATCAGGATCACCTCGCTGACCGATACCGCGCTCGAGGCCGATGCGCAGTTGCTGATCGGCGGCGAGGTGTGGGCGGAGCTGTCCGGCTGGCAGGACCGCCGGTTCGACAACCACCCCGAAACCCGGCCCGTGGAGCGCTTCCCACAGCGCAACACGCTGTCGCGGCCCCAGCCTGGCGGTTGGGTACTGCTCCATGAGCGCTGGCCCGACCTGGCCTCCCGCGACCTGATCATGCGTAACCACCTGGGCGGCGACGAGCGCACCGGCTATGAACACCAGCCGCCACGCGGCCGCAGACAGTGGCTGCTGGGCAGGATCGCGGCCAAGGACGCCGTACGGCGGTGGCTCTGGGACCATGGCGAAGGCCCGGTCTTCCCCGCCGAGATCGGCATCCGCGAGGACGCCCACGGGCGCCCGTACGCCATCGGCGTGCACGGCCGGACCCTGCCCGAACTGGCGCTCTCGCTGGCACACCGGGCCGAGACCGGGGTCGCCCTCGTGGTGCCGCGCCACGCGAACGGCGCCGCGGGCCCCGGTATCGCCCTCGAAGAGGTCACCGACCACGATGACGTGGCCGTCGCCCTCGCCTGGCCGGAGCGGGAACTCCTCTCGGCCCTGACGGCCCGGACCGGTGGATCACCCGGCCGCTGGGCCACCGCCTTCCGGGCCGCGAAGGAGGCGGTCGCCACGGCGGAGGGCGCCGGACTCCGCGACCGGCCACGGGACCTGACCATCGCCGGGGTACGGCCGCCCGGTGCGGGCCACCCCGACGCGCCACCGGCCCGGCTCATCGTCGAAGTGGCGACCACCACGCCCGGACAGCCCCCGCGCCGCTACGAAGTCCACACCATGACCATCGCCAACCCGCCCGGACTGCCGGACCGGGACTACGCCGTGGCCTGGACGACCGGCCCGGACCACAAGGAACAGGACGAGGAGAGCGATCAGTGACCACCGTCAATCAGGCCGCCCCGTCACCCGCCGCCGAGGCACCGGTCAGCACACCGGCCGGCGCACCAGCCGACGCACCGGCCGTGCTCGCGGAGATATCCGGGATGCTCCGGACGATGCTCGACGAATACGGGCTCGACGATATCGAGGTCACCATGGGGACCCGCTTCACCGAGGATCTGGAGCTGGAGAGCATCGATCTGGTGGCGCTGGCCGGCAGCCTGGAGGCCCGGTACGGCAGACAGGTCAACTTCGCCGAGTTCGTGGCCGGCCTCGACCTCGACGAGATCATCGACCTCACCGTGGGACAGCTCGTCGAGTATGTCGTCCGGTGCCTCAGAGCCGCCCGGGAGCGCTGACCGATGGCGATGATCGACACCGACCACGTCACCGGCCACGACGGCCCGCATACCGGGACGGACGGCGTCCGACTGCATGTCCAGCGGTTGTCCCCGCCCGACGGCCGTCCGCCCACCGCCACCGCCGTGCTCATCCACGGTCTGCTCACCGACTCCCTCGCCAGCTGGTACTTCACGGTGGCCCCGGACCTCGCCGCCGCCGGACTGGAGGTGGTGATGTACGACCAGCGGGGACACGGCCGCAGCGAGCGCCCCGGCTCCGGCTACCGGCTGGACACCTTCGTCACCGATCTGGAGCGGCTGCTGGACCGGCTGGACATCACCGGTCCGGTTCACCTCGTGGGCAACTGCTTCGGTGGAACGGTGGCGTTCGCCTACGCCATGCGCCGTCCGGAGCGGGTGGCCGGTATCGCGGTGATCGAGGCGAAGCCCGCCACCGAGAGCTGGCTGACCGAGATCAGCGGGATCCTCCGGCGGGTCGAGGAGGAACTGGTCGTCCATGAGGCCGAGTCGCTGGCCTGGGTCAGCGCCAACCGGGGCGCCCACACCGCACGGCTGGCCAAGTCGGCCGCCCGCCTGGTCCGTACGACCAGCATTGCCGAGGACGTACCCGCGAGCCGGGTGGTGAGCGAGGAGCAGGTCCGCGCGGTGCGCTGCCCGGTGCTGGCCGTCTACGGCGCCGATTCCGAACTCGCCGGACAGGAACGGTGGTTGGAGTCGGTCCTGCCCGGCACCCGGACCGTCGTCCTGCCGGGGCAGGGCCACTCGGTCCTCGCCGAGGCGCCCACGCGCATCCGCGAACTGCTGCTGTCCTGGATCGACGAGCGTGAACACGAAGGTGAACACGAGCGCCATACGGCCACCGACACCGCGGCGGCGGCCCTGGAGGCCGATGCCTCATGAGCGAACCGAGCGGAGACCCGGAGGCCTCCCCCCGCACATCCCGCCGCTTTCTCTTCGTCGTGCCGCCACTCGTCGGCCACGTCAACCCCACCGTCGGTGTCGCGGCCGAACTGACCGCACAGGGACACCAGGTGGCCTGGGCCGGGATGCCCGAGGTCGTCGAGCGGCTGACCGGGCGGGGAACGACGGTCCACCGCTGCGCCGGGCCGGTGCTGGGCGAGGGCGGGGCGGGCCGGCCACCGGACGTACGCGGTCCCGCGGCGCTGAAGTTCCTGTGGGAGCGGTTCCTGGTGCCGCTCGCCGAGGCCATGGCTCCGGGCGTGGCCAGGGCCGTCGAGGAGTTCCGCCCCGATGTGGTGATCGCCGACCAGCAGACCGTGGCGGGCGCGCTGGTGGCCGAACGGCTGGGGGTGCGCTGGGCCACATCCGCCACCACTTCGGCGGAGTTCACGGGCGCGCTGGACGGGATGCCCAAGATCGACGCATGGCTGGACGGGCTGCTGCACGAGGTGCGGGGCCGGATCGGCGACCCGGAGGGCACGGCCGATCCCCGGTTCTCGCCGGATCTCGTCCTCGCCTTCACCACCGAGGAACTGGCCGGACGACCGGCCCGGGCGGGTGACCGCATCCACTACGTGGGCCCCTCGATCGCCGAGCGACCGGCCACGGCGGACTTCCCCTGGGAGTGGCTGGATCCCGCGCGCCCCGCCGTCCTCATCACGCTCGGCACCGCGAACACCGACGCCGGGGCGCGCTTCCTCACCGAGTGCCTGGAGGCCGTACGGGCGCGGGCCGGTCGTTTCCAGACGGTCATCGTCGACCCCGACGATGTACTCACCCGGGCCACCCGGGACATCGAGAACATGCCCGCCACCCCGGACGACAACGACGTTATGGTGCGCCGCTACGTCCCCCAACTCGCCCTGCTGCGACGGGTGAACGCGGTTGTGTGCCACGCGGGCCACAACACCGTCTGCGAAGCCCTCTGGCACGGCGTACCGCTCGTCGTGGCGCCCATCCGGGACGACCAGCCGGTGGTGGCCGCCCAGGTGGTGGACGCGGGCGCGGGCATCCGGGTGCGCTTCGGCAGGGCGCGGGCCGCGGCCATCGGCGAGGCGCTCGACGCCGTGCTGGACGAGCCGCGCTACCGCGCCGCGGCCGAGCGCGTGGGCGCGTCCTTCCGCGCGGCGGGCGGCGCCACCGCGGCCGCCACCCATCTGGAGCGGCTGGCCACCGCGGGCGCCACCCACGACTCAGCGGGCGCCACCCACGCCACCTCGAATGTCCCCCACGCCAACCCGAGTGGCCCCCACGCCACCGCGAGCACCGCCGGCCACGCCACCGCGAACCCGGAAGGGAATCGATGAGCCGCGAGAGTGCCATACCCAGCGCACCGGAGAAGCCGTCCCGCGCCGAGACCGTCGCCGCGCTGCGCCCCCGCTACCAGGCCGATCTGGCGCGGGGGACCGAGCGGTTCTTCGAACCCCGCCGCACCGACTGCCCGTGGTGCGGCTCCACGCGGCTGGTGCGGCGGCTGCGCACCAAGGACCGGTACCAGAGCAAACCCGGCCGCTTCCGGCTCGACAGATGCCGGGACTGCCGCCATGTCTTCCAGAATCCACGGCTGAACGACGACGGCCTGGAGTTCTACTACCGCGACTTCTACGACGGGATGGGGGAGATCGAACTCGGCAACGTCTTCTCCGGCCGCGACAAGGTGTACCGGCGGCGCGCGATGTTCCAGGAGCCCTCCGCCGAGCCCCCGAAGACCTGGCTCGACGTCGGCACGGGACACGGCCACTTCCCCGAGGTGGCCCGTACCGTCTTCCCCGGCACCCGCTTCGACGGACTCGACTTCACCGCCGGTGTCGAACTGGCCGAGCGGACGGGCCGCGTCGACCGGGCCATCCGCGGCAGCTTCCCCGAGTTGGCCGAGGAGTGGCCGGCCGGGAGCTACGACGTGGTGAGCATGTTCCACTACCTGGAGCACAGCACGGACCCCCGCGCCGAACTCCGCGCCGCCCGCCGCGCCCTGCGACCCGGCGGCCATCTGCTGATCGAGGTGCCCGATCCGGAGAGCTGGTTCGGTCGCCTCTTCGGCCGGTTCTGGCTCCCCTGGCTCCAGCCCCAGCATCTGCACTTCGTCCCGGTGGCCAACCTCCGCGAGGAGCTGACCGCGCTGGGCTTCACCGTGATCGACGAACAGCACCGCGGGCCCTCGGACACCGTCGATCTGCTCGGCGCCGTCTGGCTGGCGCTCAACGCGATCGCCCCACCCGATGACGCCCCCTCCCTGGCCAAGCCGCCCGGCCGGCTCCGCTGGCTGCTGCGCTGCGCGATCCTCCTGGCCGGCGTGCCCGCCCTCGTGGTCGCGACCACCCTCGACCGCCTGCTGCTCAAACCGCTGGCGGGGCTCGGCGGGATGTCCAATGCCTATCGGGTGGTGGCCCGGTGTGAGGCCTCCGCCCGTTCCGGCCCCCGTCAAGGCCCCGGCGGCGGTTGAGCCACCCCGCCGGGACCGGACGTCAGGGTCCCGTGGCCGTGCCGCCGGGCCGCGGTGGTTCGTCCTCGGACGTTTCCTGAGCCCGCGGCGGTGGCGGCTCGGTGGCGGCCAGGGCCGTCGGCGTCCCGCCGGGCTTGCTGTTGACGTAGGTGGTGAGCCGGTGCACCTGACGTTCCAGGGCCCTGATCCGGTCCACGATGTCCTCGGGCAGGTTCGCCATCAGTCTGCCTCCTCCAGATACAGATCGGCGGTCTCCGGACGTCCCCGCTCCGGGGCGGTGACCTTGATGCCGACGACGCGGTAGCGGGCGTCCAGCCCCTCGGAGAACCACACGTCCTTGACGCGCAGCCGCACGGTCGCGCCGAGCAGCGCGGGCGTGGTGCCCGAGCCGAGGCGGATCCGTACCGAGGGGATGACCACCGTGCCGCGCAGCGCGGCGAGTTCGGACCGGGCGAACGCGTCGAGCGTCGCCTTGTCGGTGACGTTGCTGTGGTCGGACGAGGTGTCCAGGCGGGGGAACCCGGCCGCGAGGAGATCCTCGGCCACCTGTTCCCCGGACATCACCGGGCCGCCCGCCCCGCCCTCCGGAGTGCCGCCCCTGGCCCGCGCGGTCGTCCCGCCGCGCGTGGCATCGCGAGGGAAGGAGTACGACAGCACATCGCCCGGCAGATCCAGCATCACCGGCTGGCTGCCCACCCGGATCGTCGGAGAGCCCAGCTGGAGCAGCTTCACCCGCCGCCCGGTCACCGGATCCCGGTACACCGCGATCCGGTGCTCGAAACCCGGCTCCATCGCCGCGAGTTGACCGATCGCCTCCTCCACCAGGGTCTCGTCACCGTCGGTGTAGGCCACCGTACGGGCCGCGGTGGGGGCCGTCGGCTGGTACTCCACGCCGATGTGGCCGCCCTCGGACCCCTGCATGTAGTCCCACAGCCGGCGGACGATCTCCAGATGGTCGAGCGCGGTGAAGCTCAGATTCGCGCGGATGTAGCGACGGCCCGCGTAGGAGTCGAAGGTGGCCGCCTGCAGCCCGACCGTGGTGAGGCCCCGGTCGTCCGTGGCCGGGGTCAGCGTCCAGACGATGCCACCCCAGCAGACCTCGTCACCCCGCTCCAGATAGACGGCGGTGCGCCCCTCCACCAGCTCCCGCACCCGCCGGGCCATCCGGGCGTCGGGCACCGGAAGGGTCGCGGTCAGGGATCCCGGCTTGCCGAGGTAGTCGTCGTACTCCACCTCCCGCAGGGGCAGTACATCGATGGCCTGGTCGGTGCGCAGATCGGTGAAGACGGCGCGATAGCGGGCGTCCACGGCGCCTCACGCCACCGGGTCCACGCGGACGAAGCGGTTGTCGAAGTGCACACGCGTCCCCGCGACCGAGGAACGGTACGCGGCGGTCGCCGTGTAGACGGCGCCCGGGGTGAGGTTCCCCACCGGGAAACAGGTGGAGATCGAGGCCCGCCCGGCACCGTCGAGGATCGCCGCCCGGTCGTCGGACGGGGCGAGCACCTCGGTGCCGCTCTGCGTCCTGAGCCGGAACGAGATGTACGCGGTGGCGTTCCCGTCGGCGGCCGTGAAGGCACCGAAGGTGAGGGACACCCAGCGCGAGTACGGCGCGGTGAAGGTGGCGGTGAGCGTGGCGACGGTGTCGGTGAGCATTTCCTGATAGGTGGCGGCGGTGGTGGCACCCCAGTCCGCGGTGTGCCGGAGTATGGTGTCCGGAATGTACTTCGCCCACTGGGCGCCGTCCCAGCGCTCCAGCCGGCCGCCCGCGTCGCGGTACTGCCCGGCATACGCCCCGTTGTGCGGCGCGCCGCCCGCGGCGGGGACGATGCCGCCGAGCGCCGCGGTGTAGCGGCGGCGGTCGGTGATGGCGGAGGCCCAGGCGATGCCCTTGGCCGCGGACGCCCCGGCGGGGACGGCGATCTCGTAGAGAAGCTCCGCGTTCTTGGGCACGGCCGGGGCGGTGGGGGAGCCGGCCGGGGTGCCCTGGAGGAGTTCCAGAGCGGCCTCGTACTTGCCGGAGCCGTCGTAGTCGTTGTCGTAGACCCGTACGACGAGCGCGTCCACACGGGGCAGACTGGCGTGCCCATCGGCGACGGTCAGCAGGGTGTCGGAGTCGACGGTGACCGGATAGCCGCCCTGCGATCCGGTGGAGGTTCCCGGGATCCACACCTGGCCCGGGGAGAGCTTGGCCTGCATACCGGTGGCGGTGGTGCCGGTGAGCTGCAGCCCGCCGAACACGCATCCCGCCCGGGTCAGCAGCGGTCCGGCGGACGCCATGCCGAGGCTGACGGCCAGCCGGGTGTCCTCACGGGTCTGGCCGGTGGGCGGATGCCAGGCGGAACGGACGGTCATAAGACGGCTCCCACGGTCATCGGAGAACTCCTTGTGGTCGTACGGTCGTTAAGGATCGGGGCGGATGATGGGGCGGCGTGGCGCCTCACCACTCGGCGCGGCGCCAGGTGATCGTGGCGGTGGCTCCCTCCCCTCCCGACGCCGCGCGGAAGGACAGCTGCGAGGTCCCGGACGGCAGGGTGAACGACTCCTCCGGGGCGCTGCCCGGTGTGGCGGTGTGGCGGCGCGACGCGGTGCCGTTGAACATCACGGTTCCCTCGGCGGTGTCGACGACCAGTTCGTCGTCCGGGGCGAGGGTGATCGCGTACTCCAGCCAGTCGCCGCTGGTCCGGTTGGCCAGCCGCGGCCGGGTGCACGGCCCGGTGAAGGCGATCACCGGATGGGCGGGTGCGCTGCCGTCGTTCTCCACCGCGAGATCGCCGGTGGAACCGGGCGCGCCCCAGGCCAGCGGCCAGCTGAGCGACCAGGCCAGCCCCGCCTCCGGCTGGGGGAGCCCGGCGGTGTCCCGCCGCCCCACCGCCTCGTAACGGCGCGGATCGCTCGCCTTCCACTGGAGCGTCATCTTCGCCAGCCGGCTCGCGGTGAACTGCCGGTCGGTGGGGACCACGCGCTGGGTGACCCGGGCCCGTACGGCCAGCGTCTCGCCGTGCAGACGTACGGCCAGCCACTCCTCCTCGTCGCGTACGGCGGTGGCGGCCCGCAGCGCGCGCAGAGCGTCCCGCACCGCCTCCGGCCCGGCGTCCGGATCGGGTGCGAACCACACCTGCGCGGTGACCGTACGGGCCTGCGCCCACTGTGAACCCGGCCAGCCGCCGTGACCCACCGGGCGGTCCGCGTCGGAGGTGTCCAGCGCGGGCAACTCCTCCCAGCCGGTGAGCCCTTCGGCCGCGATCCAGTAGTCGGTGCCGGGACCCATGAGAAGCCCGGCCCACTGCACCTGCCCATCGGTGGTGATGAGCGGCCCCGGCTCGGCGGCGGTGGTCTCGTCCGCCATGTCACCCCCTCGCCTTCATCAGGAACATCAGGTCCTCGGCGGTCTGCCGGGCGCTGCCGCCCGGGGCTTCGTGGTAGTGCTCGATGACGAATCCGCCGCCCGGCCTGCCGGATCCCGCCAGGGCGGGCGTGGGCCCGGTGCGGGCGAGCAGCGTGCTCAGCCGGTTCAGCGGCAGCACCGCCTCGGCCTGCCCGCCCTCGGCGAGCAGCGCGAGCGTGCCACCGGGGCGCGGCAGCACGATGCCGCCCTGGGCGAGCGTGGGGATGGTGGGGATGTTCACCCCGAACGACTGGCCACCGATCCCCGGCACCCAGGAGGGCACCGAGACCTTGACCCGGTTCAGCGCGCCGATCGCCCGGTTGACCAGCCCGATCACCCCGTTGAGCGGCCCACGCACCGCCCCGAGCACGGCGCTGAACGCACCCCGGACGATGCTCGCCAGCCCGCTGAAGGCGCGCTGGATGCCGTTACGGGCGGAGCGGAAGGCGCCCGGGATCCGCTCCGAGAAGAAGGACAGCAGGGGCCGGACCACGGCCATGATGGCGTGGATGACCGTGGTGATGATGGTCTTGTAGATGTTGAAGTACGTCTTCACGACGGTCCAGATGACCTTCAGTACGACCGTGAACGCCGTCTTGATGCCGTTCCAGGTCGTCTCCACCACCTGTTTCGCCACGCGCATCGTGGTGCCGATGACCTGGCCGATGATTTTGAAGGCGGCCTGGACGATGCGCTGGACCGTCTTGGACTGCATGGCCATGTCGACGAGCTTCATGATCAGCGGCATCAGCAGGGCCATGATGGCCCCGAACACGTTTGACTTCATGGCGGTGTTCAGGCCCTTCTGGGCCGTTGTCACCCCCTGGAGCCCCGTCTTCATCCGCCCCATCAGCCCACCCCCGGTCGCCGCGCCGCGGCCGGCGGTGGTCATGGAGCGGCCGCTCTTGGCCACGCTGCGCTCGGCGGCGTTGGCTTCCCGCTGCAGGGTGCGCATGGAGTTGGCCGATTTGTCGATGTCGCCCTTGACCCGGCCTACGGCGCCGGACGCTCCGGTGACGGAGCCGCGCAATCTGGCGACGGTGGTATCGGCCTGGCGAGCCGAGGTCGTGAAGTTCCGCAGGGCGCCGACGGACGACCGCAGGGCGGCCACGAGCGACATAGCATCCTCCTCGATATAGGTCAGGAGCCGAGCTCACGCCGGAGGCTCGCGGCCCGCGTTTCCAGCGTCCGCATTCCCTGGTCCAGGGCGTTCATATGGCTGACGGTCTCCCGGCGCGTGCTTCTCGCCTCCTGCTCGGCCTGAGCGATGCGATGCGCTGCCGACACGACTCGCTGTCGGCTGCCTTCGACCCTCCCCCGGGCCTGCTGGGCGCGGCGCTCCGCTCCCTCCAGCGCGCGCAACTCCCGGCTCAGCGCCTCCTCGCGGAAGCGTTGCTCGCCGTACAGCGCGCGACTGTCGCCGCCGGGCTGGGCGCGGCGCTGCCGGGTCTCCTCCAGATCGCGGCGGCGTTGTTCGACACGCTGCAACTGCTCCTGGAAGCGGTTCACGGCGCCTTGCAGACGGTCGGTGCGCTGTTCCAGCTTCCGCTCGGCGACCTGCAACCGCTCATCGGGTGTGCGCATATGGCGCCAGGTCACGACCTGGCGGCCGGCCACGAACACCCCGGTCTCATCGACCTTCAGCAGGGAGAACCCGATGCTCGCCGCAGCCACGGCCCCCAGGACGCCGGCCAGATCGGACTTGCCGAGACCCGGCTCGATCTTCGGCTTGTAGGTCTGTATGAAGGTGTCCTGCTCCTTCTGCATTCGCGCGAGCGTGGCGTTGGTGGCCGTCATGCGGCGCTTCAGCTGGACAATGGCCGTCTCGGTGCGCTCTTGGAAATCGCTCACGTACCCTCCTGCGCGGGGTCACCCGAAGAACCGCGCCAACTCCGCCGCCGTCGGCGCGTGGCCGTCGGCGGCCTGGTCGGCGGGCGGGCCGTCGGACGTATCGGCGGCCCCCGGCCTCGGCACCGGGGCCGGTGCCTCCGGCGGGTCCGCGTATTCGTCGCGGTTGGCCGACGCGAACATCCAGTTGGCGATGGCCAAGTGGTCCACGACCGCCGCCAGCAGATGATCGGTCAGCCCCCATTCCGCGGCCTCGCCCTCCCGCGCCCGTACGAACGCCGAGTCCGGCGGAAGGTGGCGGACCAGGACCGCCAGGCGCCGTGAGGACAGCGCCTCGCGGTGCCAGTCGAGCAGGTCGACGCCGTAGTACCGCAGCAGATCGGCCTCCAGCGCCTCGGCGTGCTCCTCCACGAGCGCGCCGAGGCTCAGCCTTCCCCCACGCCGAGCCCGGTGTCCTCGCCGTAGGCCTCGAGGATCGCGGCGATGTCCTGCACGCTCACCTCGTGTGCGCACAGCCGCTGGTAGCTCTCCTCGCCCATGAGGAGGGCGAGCAGCCCGTCCAGGTCGTTGTCCTTCAGCTCGGCCAGCGCGTGCGCCGAGCGGCGGGGGATCTCGGTGGGCAGGGAGAACGTCTCCCCGTCCACTTCGAAGTCCCAGGTCAGGCCCAGCGCTTCCAGGCGCTGGGCGCGGGCGGCGTTGACGTTGAACGCAGGCATGGCGGCGGTTCCTTCGCGGTCGACGTGGCGGGGAGTGGCGGGCAGGGGGTCAGGACGCGGCGAACGCCGGGTCGTTCATCAGCCAGGTGGCCAGCGGGGTGTCGTTGTCCACGGCCAGTGCCGTGAAGGTGACCCCGAGCCGGACCGCGGCCGTGCGGGTGAGCTGGAGTTCCTCGGTCTCGGTGACCTGGCCGCGGCGGAGGACGAACCGGTACTTGATGACATCGCCGTCGGCGAATTCCACGCCCAGCATCCGCTCGTCCTGCTTCGGCTCGGCGGCGAGTTCGTAGCGGTACACCTTTGAACCGGCCTCCGTCTCCGCCACCACAGCGCCGCCGAAGAAGAACGGCAGGGTGTCCTCGTTGAGCTGGAGCAGCTGGAACTTCACGGTGAGGTCGCGGTCGGAGTAGACGAACCGGGCCGGGCTGACCGACTGCCAGGTGTCCACCGGGTCGATCTTGTCCTTCTTGTTGAACTTGATGCCGTCGGTGGTGGTGTACCCGAGGTCCTTCCAGCCCGCCGCCCACGCGGTGGAGACATCGGCCGGGACGGTGGTGCCGAGCGGGGCGGTGAGGATGCGGCCGGTGCCCGCGACGCGGATCTCATTGGGGTTCATTCCGGGCATGCGATTGCTCCTTGTGGCGTGGTGATGAGGGCGAACGGTCGGCTGGTACGCGGCCTACGCCGGGCGGACGGAGAGCCGGGCCGTGGACACGTAGCGGCTGGCGGCGGCGTGCAGATAGTCGGGCAGCCACCGGGGGCCGTCCACCTCGGAGACATCGGTGACAAAGGCGGTGCCGAACGTGGTGCCGCGCACCGTGAACAGCGCCGTACGGGCGGCCGTGGCGATGGTGTGGGCCGTGGGCTTGTCCGGGCCGTACACCTCGAGGTCGACCAGCGGCTGGTCCAGATGGATGTCCTCGACCCAGACGCCGCCGGCCCGGGAGACCAGCACGGCCCTCTGGGTCCCGTCGAAGTCCGGCGGGGTCCGGTTGTCCACGAGTACCCCGGCCAGTTCGGGGCGGTTCTTCAGATGCTCGACGACGAGGCGTTCGACGTCGGGAAAGATCACCAAGGGCTCGGTCATGCGCGCACTCCTTGCTGTGGTCAGGGGCTGCGCACAGCGAAAAGCGGCGGGGCCGTGGCCCCTCCAGGGGGCACAGCTCCGCCGCTGGCACCAAGTGTGATGCACCGGATGCCCATTGACAACCACTTGTCGTCACTTATGCCTAGATGACCATGGGTCCCGCAGGTCACGTATGTCGTCGTGTGGCCCGCTCGGCCGCGAACACATCCTCCAGCCGATAGAGGAACGCCTTGCCCTGACGCCCCGCGGGCCGCAGATGCTTCAGCTGCACCCACTTGCGGATGGTGGCCGGGGTGACGCCCACCTCCGCGGCGGCCACGGCGGCGGTCAGCAACGGATACTCGGGCGCCTGTATGGTCCTCATCGGCTCACCGCCGCGACGGTGGAACCTCCGCCCAGGGCGGCGGTGATCTCCTCCAGGGCGAGCGCGCCGCCGGCCGCCAGCTCCGCCCACTCGCCCTCCGGCCAGGAGTGCCGGTGTGCCCGGTCCGCGTGGCAGCCGCACCCGGTGTGCGGGCAGCGGCAGCCGGGGTTGATGCACAGCACCGCACGGCGCAGTGGAAAGGCCCGCAGCGAGACCGAGGCGCACAGCGGGCACCGGCCGCGCAGCCGGACCACGGGCTCGGCGTCCCCGAGCGTGCCCGAGCAGCGCCGCGCCAGTCCGCTGACCTCGTCCAGCAGATGGCGCATCAGCACCGGGTCGGCCTCGACCCGTTCCAGGAGCCCCGCGAGACGGGCCAGTCTGACCTCGACCGTCCCCCTGCCCGCGGGTGGCAGCCCGAGCCGGTCGTGCACGGCCTCCTCCAGCTCCACGACGCCGTCGGTGATGTCGCGTACGGTATCGGAGACCCGCAGGCGCAACGGCTCCGAGGGCCCGTGACGATCGGCGCCTCCCCGCTGCCGACCGAGGCCGGGCCGGTGCGGGGAGGGCGTCAACTCCGCCCGGAGCTCGGGGAATTGCCGCCTCAGAACGGTGATCCAGTGGCTCGCTCTGATGCGGTCAGGATGCGCAAGTGCGTCATTGCTCAACAGAACCCCCCAGGTTGTCTGCTTCTTCGCTCCTTAGGGACCCCCGGTCCACGCGGAACGGTTCCCACCGGAAGGGCGCGCGGAAGCGGGGATCAGGGGGCGCCGAAGCAGGCGTCAGGAAGGCGCCGCGGTGAGTGTCAGGGGAGGCGCCGCGGTGAGTGTCAGGGGAGGATCGAGTCGACGTAGCCGCCGTCCACGCGCACGGCCCCGCCGGTGGTGGCCGAGGCGAATGTGGAGCTCAGGTAGACCGCCATGTTGGCGATCTCCTCGGGCTCGATCAGCCGCTGGATCAGCGACTGCGGCCGGTACTTGGCCATGAACTCCCGCTGCGCCTCGTCCCAGGGCAGCTCCGGGTCCACCAGCTCGTACACGAAGTCCTCGACCCCGCCGGTGTGGGTCGGCCCGGCGATCAGCGAGTTGACCGTGACCCCGGTACCGGCCGCGTCCTTGGCGAAGCCGCGGGTGACGGCGAGCAGTGCGGTCTTCGACATCCCGTAGTGGATCATCTCAGCGGGGATGACGACGGCGGAGTCACTGGCCACGTTCATGATCCGGCCCCAGGAGCGGTCCTTCATCCCGGGCAGGAAGCTCCGGATCATCCGGACGGAGGCCAGGACGTTCACCTCGAAATAGCGCCGCCACTCATCGTCGCTGATCTCCAGCGGCGGAGTGGTCCCGAAGATGCCGAGGTTGTTGACCAGGACATCGGTGTCCGGCACCGCATCGATGACCTGGCGGGCGCCGTCATCGGTGGTGATGTCGCCGGGGGCGGAGACGAACGAGCCGCCCTCGGTGTCCTCCTCCAGCTTCTGGATGGCGGCCTCGACGGACTCCTGGCGGCGCCCGTTGACGGCGACACGGGCACCCGCCCGCGCCAGCCCGGCGGCGATGGCGAATCCGATGCCCTGCGTGGAGCCGGTGACCAGGGCGGTCCTACCGGAAAGGTCGATCTGCACGGCGCTCCTTCGTCGATGCCTTATTGCTTGCGTGCGCCTTTAGTTGCACACGCGCCATACTAGCGTAGCCCGAGGCGACGACGGCCGTGGCCGCTCAGGACCGTGGCCGCTCAGGACCCATGGCGGACCTCGATATGCCCCCGCAGCCTCGGATCGCGTGAGGAGGAGCCCACTTCCACGGTCCGGCGCCCGGTGCCCAGTACCCATCCATGGCGTTCGGAGTCCCAGGAGGACAGCGTCCGGGCGGCCATCCGCACCGTCACCTTCCGCGCCTGGCCGGGCCGCAGATGGACGCGCCGGAATCCCGCCAGGGACCGCTCGGCCTGGTCGAGCGGCAGATCGGGTGAGGGCCCCACATACACCTGGGCCACCTCCGCCCCGGCCCGCCGCCCGGTGTTGCGCACGGTGAAGACCGCCTCCAGGCCGCTTCCGCGCCGCCGCAGCCGCAGGCCCGCATAGGCGAAGGTGGTGTACGACAGGCCGTGGCCGAAGGGGAAGAGGGGCCGCACCCCCTCGGCGTCGTACCAGCGATAGCCGACGTGGACACCTTCGGAGTACTCCTCGCGGCCGTTCACCCCGGGGTAGCGCCGGGGGTCTCCGGCCATCGGATGGCGGTCGTCGGAGACGGGGAAGGACTGGGTGAGCCTGCCGCCGGGGTTGGCGTCGCCGAAGAGCAGGGCGGTGGTGGCGGCGGCGCCCTCCTGGCCCGGGTAGTACATCTGGAGGACGGCGCCGGTGCGCTTCAGCCAGGGCATCGAGGTGCACGAGGAGGTGTTGAGGACGACGGTCGTGCGCGGATTGGCCTTGGCGACGGCGGCGATCAGCGCGTTCTGGTGGCCGGGGAGGGCGATGGTGGTGCGGTCCCGGCCCTCGGTGGCGTCCTCGTAGCCGAAGAGCACCACGCTGTGCGCGGCGCGGGCGGCACACACCGCCTCGGCCACGTCGGCGGCGCGCGTGGCGGAGGTGGTGCGGCGCAGCCGGAAGGTCAGCCCCTTCGCGCCGCCCTTGGCGGTGACCTTCAGCCGGTGTTTCCCCGCCGTCAGCCTGACGGCCGCCCGGCGCACGGCGAGGCCGTCCGGGGCGGCGCTGACGAGGCCACCGGTGAAGTACTCGGCCAAGCCGGGCCGGAACGGGAACAGCTCCTCGCCGTCCAGCAGCACCTTCGGGCGGCCGGTGGGCGGACCGCTGAAGTGCAGGACGAACGTCCACTCATCGGCCTCGGCCACGGTGAGGGTGCCGTCGTACGCCCAGCTCCTGCCCGCCGCCACCTTCCGCTTCTGCAGCCCGGTGGCCGGGGAGAGCGCGGAGCTGGGGATCTTCTTGCCGAACACGTCCTCGCCCAGGGCGTAGTCGACCCGGGCCCCCTTTCCGGCGCGCTCCCGGATCGTCTCCAGTGGGCTCGCGGCGTGGTCGGGGACCACATGGGCGCTGCCGCCGCCACTGACGAAGGGGATGGAGCCGGTGGGCCCGACCACGGCGATCGACCGGGCGGCGGACCCGGTCAGCGGCAGTGTGCCGCGCTCGTTGCGCAGCAGGACGCCGCCCGCCGTGGCGACCTTCAGCGCGGTGCGCGCCCCGGCCCCGGGGTCCCGGCCGGGCCGCGGCGGGGCGCCGCCGTCCAGCAGGCCGAAGCGGTCCATGACGGTCAGGACGCGGCCGACCGCGCGGTCCACCCCGTCCTCCGGTACGGTCCCGTCGGCCACCGCCTTCCGCAGGGCGCCGCCGAAGTACTTTCCGTCCGGCATCTCCATGTCGAGCCCGGCGCCGAGGGCCGCCGCGGTGCTGTGGGCGGCGTGCCAGTCGGTCATCACCCAGCCGTCGAAGCCCCAGTCCTCGCGCAGCACCCCGGTCAGCAGCGGCCCGCTCTCGCAGGCGAAGGCCCCGTTGACCTTGTTGTAGGCGCCCATGACCGCGCCCGCGCCCGCCCGTACGGCCGCCTCGAAGCCGGGCAGCTCCATCTCCCGCATCGTCCGCTCGCCGACGATGACATCGATCGACTCCCGCTCGTGCTCCTGGTTGTTCATGGCGAAGTGCTTGACGGTGGCGATCAGGCCCTCGCCCTGGATACCGCGCACCTCCTCGGCCACCAGCTCGGAGGCGAGCAGCGGGTCCTCGCCGAAGGTCTCGAAGTTGCGCCCGGCGTACGGGGTGCGAATGAGATTGACCATGGGGGAGAGCAGTACGTCCTGGCCCAGCGCACGGCCCTCGCGCCCGATGACGCGCCCGTACTCCCGCGCCAGGGCCGGATCGAAGGCGGAGGCGAGCAGCACCGGCGCGGGCAGCGCGGTGGCATGCCGGGTGACCCGTACGCCGGCGGGCCCGTCCGCGAGCCGGAGTGGCGGAATGCCGAGCCGGGGGACACCGGGGGTGTACCCCGCCTGCCCGAGGCCGCGGGGATCCTTCGCGCCGTGCAGCAGCGCGAGCTTCTCCTCGAGCGTCATCCGGCCGATGAGGGAGTCCACCCGGGAGCCGGGACCTGGGGCGTGCCCAGTGGCGGAATCGGGGCCGGAAGCGGCCGCGGCGGCGGCCGCGGGCCATCCGCCGCCACCGGTTGCGACGACCCCACCGGTCGCGGCGACGGCCATCGCCCCTCCCAGGAAGGACAGGGCGGAACGGCGTGACAGGGCGCCCGGCATGGCGTCACTCCATCTCTCGCGGCTCGAAGACGTGTGTGTACGCAGGCGTGCTGACGTGGCTCGGTGTCCGTCGGGTGAACACCGTGCGGACATCACATCACGGGGTCGGCCGCGGCTGAGCCGGTCGGCCGACCGTCGGCGCGCCGCGCCGAAGCGCGGCAGAGCGGAGTCCGGGCGAAAACGCGGTGGACCCCGCCCGGGGGCGGGGTCCACTGTCACGGGGAGATACGGGTGCGTGCTGGTGCCTCAGGTGCGGTAGGCGTAGTAGAGCGAGTTCGGGTACGAGGCGATGATGCTCGCCACGGACTTCCGGTAGGTGTTCACCGAGTGGTAGGTCATGTACGGCACACCGCTGGAGCTCCGGTAGGTGACGATCATGGTGTGGTCCTTGGACCCGTCCTTGTCGAAGTCCATCTGCATGACGTCACCGACGCCCATGTAGTAGACGTTCGCCAGGTTGGTGGCCCGCTTGGCGTCCAGGGTGAACCAGGACCACTCGTTGGCGCCCACCCAGGACGTCGACTGGTACGAGGTGTCGTACCACCAGCTGCGGTAGTCCTCGGAGTCGCCGGACTTGTTGGCCCAGCCGCCCGCCTTCAGGGCCTGGCTCACGAAGTTGGTGCAGTCCCCACCGGCCTCGTTGAACTTCCGGTAGGCGGGGTTGTAGTTCTGCCAGTACTTCTCCGCGTACGAGGCCATCGCCGCGTAGTTGTAGCTTCCGGCGGGCTTCGTCTGCGGCTGGGACGGCTTGGAGATGGCGGCGGGCGTCGCCTCGGGGAGGGCCGTCGTCCGGGCCGTCGCCACCCGCGCCGTGGCGGGCTCGTTGACCGCCAGCGGGCCGTCGTCGGTCGAGGTGAGGCCGGTCAGCTGCCACTTCCCGTCCGCCGTGGCGGCGAAGCTCAGCCGGTGGTGTGCCTGGAAGCCGGTGGTCGCGGGCTCGTCGCCGCGTATCTTCCGGTAGGCCAGCGTCGT
Organism: Streptomyces endocoffeicus; assembly: GCF_016741935.1. GTDB lineage: Bacteria > Actinomycetota > Actinomycetes > Streptomycetales > Streptomycetaceae > Streptomyces > Streptomyces endocoffeicus. The sequence continues at coordinate 48,346 of NZ_JAERRG010000006.1, forward strand.
GGTCTCGGTGGCCTGGACCGTGGCGTGTCCGGCCTCGACCCGTATCCGGTCCACCGCCACCCGGGTGTCGGCGGAGGTGTATGCCTCGCCCAGAGCCGCGAGCCGCGCCTTGCGGGTGTGCAGCGTGGACAGCGCGGTGTCCTCGGTCCTGGTCTGCCCGGCCGACAGGCGGACGTTCTTCTCGGCGAGCGGGGCCGCGCGCCGCACCGAACGCTTGTTGTTGTCCAGCAGAGCCGCCGTGCGCTGGGTCAGCACCGCGTCGGCCAGCCGTCCGAAGGACCGCGCGGTCGCGGTGTCCACGGTGCCGGCCGCCGCCGGGCTCTCCGCCGCGCTGGCGGCGGAGGCGGGCAGGACCACGGCGGACAGGGCCGCCGTCAGCACGGCCCCCACGGCGGATCTGAAGGTCGTTGACTTCACGTGTATTTCCCCTCCACACTCCCGGACCGGACGGGCCGGGGTCACCGAATCATCACATGAACTTCGCGTCTGTGGAGCTCATGTGATGATTTCGGGTGTGCGGAGGCCGGGCCAGATCCGGCCCGGCGCCGTCACCAGGTGACGGGCAGTTCGTGGGCTCCGTAAATGATCATGTCGCTGCGCATCCGGACCTCCTCCGGGGGCACGGCGAGCCGCAGCCCCGGGAACCGGCGGAGCAGTCCGCGGTAGCCCGCCACCAGCTCGATCCTGGCCAGATGCTGCCCCAGACACTGATGGATGCCGTAGCCGAAGGCGAGGTGGCTGCTGCGGGGACGCCCTACGTCGAGCGTGTCCGGGTCGTCCACCAGCGCCGGGTCCCGGTTCGCCGCCGGGACCGAGACGGCCACGGACTGGCCCGCCGCGACGGTGACACCGCCGACGACGACGTCCTCCAGCGCGATGCGGACGGGGAAGGCGTTGACGATGCTCAGGTAGCGCAGCAGCTCCTCGACGGCCTGGGGCAGGAGCGACTCGTCGGCCCGCAGCCGCTCCAGCTGCTCGGGCTCGCGCAGCAGGGCGAAGGTGCCGAGGCTGAGCATGTTGGTGGTGGTCTCGTGACCGGCGATCAGCAGCAGCCCCGCGATGCCACCGATCTCCTCGTCGTCGAGCTCTTCGACGGCGGTCAGCAGGGAGATCAGATCGTCCTTCGGCTCCTTGCGCTTGGCCTCGACCAGGGTGCGCAGGAAGGTGTCGAGCTCGGTCTTCCCGGCGAGGAACTCCGCATCGGTGCGGTCCTGGCGGAGCAACTGCGCGGCGACGGACTGGAAGAGCTCCCGATCCTCGTACGGCACACCGAGCATCTCGCAGATCACCAGTGAGGGGATGGGCATGGCGAAGTGCCGCACCAGGTCGGCCGGTTTGCCCGCCGCCTCCAACGCGTCCAGCTGGTCGGCCACGATGTCCTCGATGCGGGCCTCCAGCTCCCGCATCCGACGCACCGTGAAGTACCGCGTGAGCTGGCCCCGGTAGTGGCCGTGCTCCGGCGCGTCCATGGCCAGGAACGACCCCGCCCCGCTGCTCCGGTCCCTGCGGACCGACTCGGGGACCGGCCGCATCGCGTCGTCGCCACGCCAGCGCTCGGCGCTGAACCGGGCGTCCCGCAGCACCTCCCGCGCCTCGTGATACCCCGTCACCAGCCAGCCGGTGCTGCCGCCCGCGAACCTCAGCGGGCTGATCGGCGGCCCGGTGAGCAGCGCGCGTGCCGGGTTGATGTAGTCGTCCCGCTCTTTCGGATACGAAGGGAGGTCGTGGAGATCTCGCAGGTCGTCATGGGTCGTGGGCATCGGAGCGTTCACGATGGGTCTCCTTCGTGATCCTCGAACTGTCCCGGGGCGAACGTCCCGGAGCCGTCGGCCGCGGCCTTCGATAGGGAACGCTACCGATAGGGTTCCCTACTGAACAGGGGGACTGATCGGCTACCGTACGGATCTGGCCAGGTTTCCGAACAGTTGGGGGAGAGGGGCACGCCGATGCCGCCGCAGCGGTCAAAGACCGTGGAAGCGCTGATCGTCGGGGCGGAGCGGGCGTTCGCCGAACGCGGCTTCCACGGGGCGTCGATCGGCTACATCTGCCAGTGCTCGGGCAGGACCACCGGGGCCTTCTACTCCAACTACGACAGCAAGCTGAAGCTCTTCCTCGACGTCTTCCGGCGGCACAGCGACCGCACCGCCGACTACATCGGGGAGCGGATCGACGAGATGGACACCGAGCGGGACCTGGCCCCCCAGCTCGCCCGGACCTTCGCCGAGATCTTCAACGGCGAGCACCTGGACGTCCGCTGGGTCTTCATCCACCTGGAATTCCGGCTGATGGCGCTCCGGGACGGCGATGCCGCCGCCGCGCTGGTGGATCACGAGAAGCGGTTCAGCCGCCGCATCGGCACCATGCTGGACGGGCTGTTCGACCGGGCCGGCCACCAGCCCGCCCTGCGGGGCACCGAACTGGCCGCGCTGCTCGGCGCGATGACGCGCGGCATCAAACTGGACCGGGGCATCTACGCGGCGGGCGGTGTCGACGACCCGCTCTCCACCGACCAGGTGGCGATGGCGCTGGAGGGCCTGTTCCGCTCGGTGGCCTGATGGCCGGTCCCGATCCGTTCGGTGTGGTGCTTCGTCAAGCGGCTGAACCTGATGCGTCCTGAGGGTCAGCCCGCCCTGCGGAAGCTGTCGACGGGGCCGCCGAAGCCGCCCTCCGGGCCCTTCCAGTTGATCGCCAGGGCGTCGTCGCCCTTCATCCCGACGGTGCCCTGGCCCCGCCCTCCGTCGCTGTCGCCCTTGCACGACAGGGTCAGGGAGGGCTCGTCCTCACCGCCCTTCCGGCCGGGCCCGAGCGTGCCGGTGCAGTCGAGCTTCGGGCCCTTCGCCGTGACCTTGCCGTCCGCGACGGTGAGGGTCTCCAGGTCGTCGGCGGACTTCGCCGCCACGATGGACTTCCAGGAGCCCGCCGAACGCTCCATGATCGTGCCCCGGGCCGACGGGCCGGAGCTCGGCGACTGCTGGGCGGCCTGAGTGGCCTTGGTGGCTCCGCCGCTCGGCTTCGATTCCTTCTTCCCGTCGTCGCCGCCTCCGCAGCCGCTGACGACAAGGCCGAGAATGACCGAAGTGACCGCCATGTGCACTGTCCTGCGCACGTGAATTCCTTTCCCCGTACAACTGAGCACGTCAACCTAACAGGCCCCGCCACTGCCCCATGCAGGGCCCTGGCCTGCGCGGACACCCCCCCCGATGGGACAGACCCGCCCCGCGGAACCGGCCTGATACGTACGGCACTGTCCGAGATCCTGTGTACCGGTCAATAAAGTACGTCGGAAAAGTACGTCGGAGCGCGGATCGCCGATCGGTCCGCGCGGGATGACGTGGCGCGGGGGGTGAGGAGGAGTACGGCTGTGGAGGCACGGGCCCACACCGGGCGGCTGGACGAGCTGCTGCACGAGGTGCGGCGACAGATGGGCCGAGGGGCCGGGGCGGATCCGCGGCCGGTACTCGACTGGCTGGGCCGGCAGATCGACGCCGATGTCGCGCTGGTCGGCGGCGCGGGCGCGGTCGAGGCCTCCACCGCGCTTTTCCCGCGGCAGATCCTGCCCTCGCTCGAACCGACGCTGGCACGGCTGTCCGGCGGGCAGATGGCCGCGGCGGCCACCGAGAGCGGCGCCCTTCAGGTGCGGCTGGAGGCGCTCGGCCCGCACGCGCCACGGCCCGTGCTGGTGGTGGCGGGCACCTCGGCGCCCACCCGCGAAGCGGCGTCGCTGGTCTCGCACGCCGGGAGTCTCATCGCGCTCCTGGACCGCGCGCAGGGCGCGGACACCACCTTCCGCGGCTATCAGTCCAAGGCGCGGCAGCTGCGGTTCGCCGTCTTCAGCGCCCTGCTGGCGGGAGATCTCACCCTGGCCCGCCGGATGACCACCGGCGCCGTCCCCTCGTTGCTGGACGCCGCACGGCTGCGCGTCTATCTGCTGCACTGCCCGCCGGAGGACCGGGACCGGCTGGCGCAGACCTACCAGGACGGCTCGGGCTATCACGGCACGGGCCTGATGGTGCACTGCCCGGCCTTCAAGGAGCACCTCATCTGCCTGGTCGCGGACGGGTCCGCCGACGGATCCGACGACGGGACCGGTGGCCGGTTCGACGACGAGCCCGACACCGACCCCCGTGACTTCGGCGACGACCCCGAGGTGGCCCGCGGCCAGGGCACGGTGCTGCGCCGTCTGGTGCGGGAGAACTCGCTCTACGCGCTGGGCATCAGCAGCCCGTATCCGCTCGACGCCACGGCCGAGGCGTACGGGCAAGCCCTGCACGCCCTGGCCGCGGCGCGCCATACGCCCGAGCGGATGGCCGCCTACCTCGGCCGGACACCGCTGGTGCCCCTGCTGCCCCACACGGAGGCGGGCACCTGGGCCCGCGCCCTGTTGCGGCCACTGGGGTCCACCCCGAGAGCCACCCTGGACATCACCCGGCTCGCCGTCACCTTCCCCCGGTCGGCGGTGGCCCGGCTGTTGGACATCAGCCGCAACACCGTGTCCCACCACCTCAGCCGGGTGGAGGCCACCCTCGGCCTTGACCTGGGCGACGTACGCACCCGGGCCGCCCTCGACCTGGCCTTCTGCCTGACCGGAGGGCAGCCGGACGGCGGCTTCGGCCCCGAGGGCGGCTTCGGCTCCACGGGTGGGTTCGGCTCCACAGGTGGCTTCGGGGCCCGGGGCGGGCGGCCGGTGCCCACCCTGGACGAGTTGTTCCGCACCGGGCCCGCCCACGCCTGGGCGCGGGAGTTCCTCCGTCCGCTCCAGGACACCCGGGGCCGCGATCTGCACACCACCCTGAGCGCCTGGATCGACGCGAACACCGATGCCCAGCGGACCGCCCGCCATGTCGGTCTCAGCCGGAACACCGTCAGGGCCCATCTGCGAGCCGCCGAACACCTGCTCAGCCGGGATCTGCTCACCACCGGCTCCGGGATCCACGACCTGGTGCACGCCCTGCACATCACCGGGCTCCACCCGGCGGACTGACTGCGCACCGTGCACATGTCGCGGGCGGGCGATGCGCACCGTGCACCGTTGCCCGCCCGCGTGATCGGCTTTAGCGTCGCTCTTGCCGCACCGCGCGGGAAACGAAGCCCCGCCTCCCAGCGTGGCGGGCGGTCTGTATCACCACGAGGGGAGTGATGCAGACCGGCGCCGTACGGTGCTCACAGCTCCGAGGGCTTCTTTCCCGCGGTGGGCGCGGTGCGCGCTCGGGGACGTGCCGGTACACGTCCCCGAGCGACGGCGAGCACCGCACCCGACAGCAGCACCAGGGCGCCCAGGGCCTGGAGACCGCCGAAGGACTCGCCCAAGAAGACCATGGAGCACACGGTGTTGACCACCGGGACCATGAACATCATCAAGGACGCGGACGCCGGGCCCACCGCACCCACGCCCCGGTAGTACAGGAGATTGGCCACGGCGGCCGGGCCGATGGCGAGGAACACCACGTTCAGCCAGAGGCCGGCCGGCAGCCCGTCCCAGCGCACCTCGCCGAGGTCGGGCGCGGCGAGCGCCCCCAGCAGCACCGCCCCCGCACACGTCGCGTACGTCGTGGCGCGCAGCGGGTCGATCCCGGCCAGCACCCGGGGCCCGATGAGCGTGTACGCGGCCCAGCACACCGCACTGAGCAGATACAGCAGATCGCCCGAGAGCCGGGTGGTGCCGCCGTGTGCGCTGCCGCCCGCGCCGAAGAAGAACACCACCGCCCCGGCGAGCCCGAGGGCGAGCCCCGCCAGCCGCCCCCCGGAGGCCCGTTCACGGCCGGTGACCAGGAGGAAGGCGCTGGTCAGGACCGGGCTGAGGACGGGGATGACGATGCCCGCGTCGAGCGAGGGCGCCAGCGACAGCCCCCAGAAGAAGAAGCCGTTGTAGGCGAAGACCCCCAGGACGCCCGCGAGCGCCGCGCGCCGCCCGCCGCCACGCGCGGCAGCCGGGGTGGCCGCGGCAGCCGGGGCGGCCGCCGGTTTGCCGAAGACCGCCACCGCCGCCAGCAGGGCGACCGCCCCGCCGCCGAAGCGCAGCAGCGCCGCCACGGTGTGCGGCAGCTGGGCCACCACCGACTTGGAGCTGGAGAAGGCGCTGCCCCACAGCAGCATGGTGACCGTGAGCAGGACGTACGGGCTCTTCCATCCCTTGTCTTCAGGCATGCCCCGACCCTGGCCCGTGGCCTCGCCCCCGGTCTTGAACGCTGGTGCGCCGCCCCGGCGCCACGCGTTCCGTATCGCCACCCTGTCCGTTCCGTGAGGAATACCCCTTCCCGGGATGTGGAACCGGGTAGGTATCACCCGTGGCGCCAGAGCCCCGGCAGTCGACCCGTGATCCGGACCGTCCACGACGGTTCCCGCTTCGGAAGGTGGTAGGTGGTCCCGTTGAACACCGCTGACCAGGAGACACCCCGCGAGCGCAAGGAGTTCCGCCGCTCCCTGCCGCACTTCGCCGACCGGATCACCGCCGACGGCCGGGACGGCTGGCCGGTGGAGGCCGGGCGCTATCGGCTGGTGGTCAGCCGGGCCTGCCCCTGGGCGAGCCGTGCGCTGGTCTCACGGCGGCTGCTCGGCCTGGAGCCGGCCCTGTCAGTGGCCATCACCGACCCCATCCAGGACGAGCGCAGCTGGCGCTTCACCCTGGATCCGGGGGACCGGGACCCGGTCTTGGGCATCGGGTTCCTCAGCGAGGCGTACGACGCCCGCGAGAGGGGATATCCGGGCGGGGTGAGCGTGCCCGCGGTGGTGGACGTCCCCAGTGGCCAACTGGTCACCAACGACTACCACCGGATCACCCTGGACCTCGCCACCGAGTGGACCGCCCTCCATCGTGAGGGCGCCCCGGATCTGTACCCCGAGGAGCACCGCGACGAGATCGACGACGTGGCGGAGGACATCTACCGCGATGTGAACAACGGTGTGTACCGCGCGGGCTTCGCCGAGCACCAGCACAGTTACGACGACGCCTACCGGCGGCTCTTCGCCCGCCTCGACGAGCTGTCCGGGCGGCTGGCCACGCGGCGCTATCTGGTCGGCGACACCATCACCGAGGCCGATATCCGGCTGTTCACCACGCTGGTCCGGTTCGACGCCGTGTACCACGGCCACTTCAAGTGCAACCGCAACAAGCTCAGCGAGGACCCGGTGCTGTGGGGGTATGTCCGTGATCTCTTCCAGACGCCGGGATTCGGGGACACCGTCGACTTCGACCACATCAAGCGCCACTACTACCAGGTGCACACCAACATCAACCCCCGCCGCATCGTTCCGCTCGGCCCCGACCTCTCCGGATGGCTGACACCGCATCACCGCGAGGAGCTGGGCGGGCGCCCGTTCGGCGACGGCACCGCACCCGGGCCGGTGCCGGACGGCGAGGTGGTGCCGGAGGAGGGCCGGGTGGCTTGAAGTCGCACATGTCGCATTCCCGTGCCGCCCATGCGCCGCACGTCACTTCGTTCGCCCGGTCTTCAAGTGATCGGCACACCTGTTACACACATGCCATGTGTGCGCCCCGGCTCGTACGCCATCTCGGCCCCGGCCGTGGTGGCCAGGCCCGACATGACGCGCGTCACCTCGCACAAGGGACATGATGCCGGGCGAGCTCGGTGACCTTTCTGTGACGGAAAAGCGCCCATGAGGTGCGCACTTGTGCCGGTCGTGTAATCGGAAAGTGGCGGAATGCCCGGTTCCGGACTTGGCTGATTCGCAGCGTGGCGAGCCCCGTGGTTACATCCCATTCCGCGCTCGGCATCCACGGATCCCCGGTTCCTTCCGGAGCCCCGTGACCATGCCGCGGGAGCCGATTCCCCTCGGCCCCCAAGCGCTGCTTGCAAGCTCAATGAGACAGTCACCCAAGGGAGACGCAACAATGAACAACGCGCCCAAGGTCGCCACCCAGGAGATCTCCGACGCCGAGCTGGACAACGTGGCCGGTGGCATCGGCAACCCGGTGGGCGACGTCCTCGGCACCGTCGACTCCGTCACCGGCCCGGTGACCGGCGCCCTCGGCACCGTCACCGGCACGGTTGACGGTGTCACCGGCCTGAACACCACCGGCATCGTCGGTGGGGTCGTCGGCAGCCTCTGAGGCTGACAGACCGCCTTCCCTGTGCCCCGGGCCTGCCTGGTCCGGGGCACTCGGCGGTCCACGGCGCCCTTTTCGATCACTCCCTTCGCGGCTGAGGAAAGACTCTCGTGCAGTTCCGCCAGCAGGCCCTCTCCAAGGCGCAGTCGGCAGAGGACATCGACCTGCCGGTGCGCTACGCCCGTCCCCAGGGATGGCTGGCGCTCGCGGTCACGGTGGTGGTCATGGCCGGGGCCGCCGTATGGGCCGTCACCGGCACCGTGTCCAACACCCTCGACGCCACCGGGATCCTCACCCACGGACAGGGCAGCTATGTGCTGCAGAGCCCGATCGCGGGCCAGGTGACCTCCGTCCTCGCGCAGGAGGGCAGCACCCTCCCGGCGGGCGCACCGCTGCTGAAGGTCCGCACCACCGGTGGCACCACCGTCGTGCGCACCATCGCCGCCGGCCGCCTCACCACCCTCTCCGCCTCGATCGGCTCCGTGCTGAACACCGGCGCGAACGTGGCCTCCGTGGAGCGGGTCCGCCGCTCCGACGACCCGCTGATGGCGACCCTGTACGTCCCCGCGGACCGGGCGGCCTCGGTGCGGGTGGGCGCGTCGGTCGACCTCAGTGTGCAGTCCGCGCCCACGCAGACCTACGGTGTGCTCCGCGGCGAGGTGCGGGCCATCGGCCGGACCGCCCAGTCCAGCCAGCAGATCGGCGCCTACCTCGGCAGTGAGCAGCTCGGCGAGGAGTTCTCCAAGCACGGCCCGCCGGTCGCCGTCCAGGTACGCCTCGACCGCGAGCGCGGCACCCGCTCCGGCTACCGCTGGTCGTCCCCCGAAGGCCCGCCGTTCGCCCTCGGCTCCATGACCCTGACCGACGGCACCGTCCACCTGGACGCCCAGCACCCCATCGATTGGCTGCTCCCGTGACCGCGACGAACGAGGCCGGACCGCCCCGGCCCGCACCCGCCGGAAGCAGCGGGGCACGCCGCCCCCAGCCGGCCCGCGGCCGGCGGCGCGCCCCGCGTGGCGGAGCCGGGCCGAGGAAGCCCCGGCGCCGTACCGTACGCACCCCCACCGTGCTCCAGATGGAGGCCCTGGAGTGCGGTGCGGCGTCGCTCGCCATGGTGCTCGGACACTACGGGCGCCATGTGCCGCTGGAGGAGCTGCGGATCGCCTGCGGTGTCTCCCGGGACGGCTCGCGCGCCAGCAATCTGCTCAAGGCGGCCCGGAGCTACGGTCTGCGCGCCAAGGGCATGCAGATGGAGCTCGAGGCCCTCGTGGAGGTCCAGGCCCCGGCCATCCTGTTCTGGGAGTTCAACCACTACGTCGTCTACGACGGCATGGGGCGGCGGTTCGGCAAGCGCGGCGTCCACATCAACGACCCCGACAAGGGGCGCCGCTTCGTCCCCATCGAGGAGTTCGACACCAGCTTCACCGGTGTGGTCCTGGTCTTCGAACCCGAGGAGTCCTTCCGCCGCGGCGGGCGCCGCCCCGGGGTGCTGGGCGCCCTGCCGTCGCGCATGCGCGGCACCACCGGCACCTTGCTGGCCTCGCTGCTGGCCAGTCTGCTGCTGGTGGCGGTGGGGGCCGCGGTCCCGGCGCTCAGCCGCACCTTCATCGACACCTTCCTGATCGCCGGCCAGGACTCGACGCTTCAGCCGCTGTTCGCGTCCATGGCCGTGGCGGTGGTCCTCACCGCCCTGCTGACCGGTGTCCAGCAGGCGAACCTGCTGCGCGGGCGCATCATCTCCTCGACCCTCAGCAGCGCGCGGTTCCTGCGCCATCTGCTGCGGCTGCCCGTCACCTTCTTCGCCCAGCGCAGCCCGGCCGACCTGGTCCAGCGGCTGCGCTCCAACGACACCGTCGCCGAGACGCTCGCCCGCGATCTGGCCGCCGCGGCCGTCGACGGGGTCGTCGTGGTGCTCTACGCCGTGCTGCTGTGGACCTACGACCCCCAACTCACCGGCGTCGGCGTCGGGTTGGCGCTGCTCAACGTGGTGGCGATCCGGGTGGTGGTGCGGCTGCGGGCCACCAGGACCCAGAAGCTGCGGGCCGACACCGCGCGGCTGACCACCACCTCGTACACCGGTCTCCAGCTCATCGAGACGGTGAAGGCCACCGGTGGCGAGGCCGGCTACTTCCGCCGCTGGGCCGGTCAGCACGCCATCACCCTGGAGGAGCAGCAGCGCCTCGGCGTGCCGAGCTCCGTACTGGCCGTGGTCGCCCCCACCCTCGCCACGCTCAACAGCGCTCTCATCCTCTGGATCGGCGGGCTGCGGGCCGTCGAGGGTCATATCTCCATCGGTCTGCTGGTGGCCTTCCAGGCGCTGGTGACCCGCTTCACCGCGCCCATCACCCGGCTCAACGGAGTGGCCGGGCGCATCCAGGACTTCTCCGCCGACGTGGCCCGGCTCAAGGACGTGGAGAACTTCCCGGTGGACTCCCTCTACACCCGCGACGAGCCGAGCGAGGACACCCGCCGGCTGACCGGGCAGGTGACCCTGGAGAACATCACCTTCGGCTACAACCCGCTGGACGAGCCGCTGCTGCGCGACTTCTCGCTGTTCGTCGGGCCCGGCCGGCAGGTGGCGCTGGTCGGCGCCTCCGGCAGCGGCAAGTCCACCGTCTCCCGGCTCGTCTCCGGCCTCTACACCCCCTGGGAGGGGGTCATCCGCATCGACGGACAGCGCCTGGAGGACATCCCCCGCGGCGCCCTGGCCGCCTCCGTCTCCTTCGTGGACCAGGAGATCTTCCTCTTCGAGGGGACGGTGCGGGACAACGTGGCGCTGTGGGACCCGTCGATCCCGGACGAGGCGGTGGTGGAGGCCCTGCGGGACGCCGCGCTCTACGACGATGTGATCGCACGGCGCCCGGAGGGGATCCACTGCCGGGTGGAGCAGGACGGCCGCAACTTCTCCGGCGGCCAGCGGCAGCGGCTGGAGATCGCCCGCGCCCTGGTGCGCCGCCCCAGCGTGCTGGTGCTCGACGAGGTCACCAGCGCCCTGGACGCGCGGACCGAGCAGCTCGTCATGGACAACCTGCGCCGCCGCGGCTGTGCGTGTGTGGTGATCGCCCACCGGCTCAGCACCGTGCGGGACAGCGACGAGATCCTCGTCCTGAACCGCGGCACGGTCGTCGAACGCGGCCGGCACGAGGACCTCGCCGCCGCCGGAGGCCCGTACGCCGAGCTGATGAAGGAGCACTGACATGGCGTCCGTTCACCCGGCCGCGGCGGTGGCCGCGGACGGCGGCGACGCGGTGGTCCAGGCGCTGGGCGCGCTCGGCACGCCCGTCGACTGCGCCGGGCTGCGCAGCCTCCCGCTGGAGGGCCCGCAGGTGCTCTGGCTCGTCGTCGGCGGCGCCCTGGACCTGTTCGCGGTCGACGCCGCCGAGGAGGGGCAGTGGCACTTCCTCGGCCGCCTGGAGACGGGCGCGGCGCTCCCCGGCCCGGTCGAGGGGCCGCGCCACACCCTGCTGGGCAGGCCCTCGCAGGACTGCCTGGTGCGCCGCATCCCGCTGCGCGAGCTGTACCGCCCGGAGGCCTACGACACGTACGGCGCGGGCCAGTCCGGCGATCCGTACGCCACGTACGGCGGCGGATTCCAGGACACCCCGCCCACCCCGCTGGAGCACGCCGTGGCGCTCGGGGTGAGCCGCAGCCTCGGCGTCCTCTTCCAGGCCCCGCTGGACGGCGGGGCCGCGCCCGACGCGGAGGCGGCCGACGAGGACCTGCTCTGGCTTCCGGTGCCGCCCGGCAGTGTGCGCTACGGCGCGGAGTACAGCGCCCAGGCCGCCGGTGACCTGCTGATCGACGGCGCGTTGTGGCAGCGGATGGTCAACCAGCAGTACCGCCTCGGCACCGCCGTGGACCGCTGGATCGAGACCATGGAGCGGGCCCACGCCGACCGCACGGCGGCCGGTATCCGGGCCGGTGAGGCCGTGCGCACCCGCGCCGACCAGGCGCTGATCGCCTCCATCGGAGGGCCCCGGCGGGACCGGCGGCCGTCGGAGGAGAGCACCGACGACGCCGTGCACGCGGTGTGCCGCGCCGTGGCGGAGGCCGCCGGGATCACCCTGCCCGACCCGCCGAGGGGCCGCGCCACCGACGACCGTACGGACCCGGTGGAGCGCATCGCCGCCCACGCCCGGATCCGCACCCGCGCCGTCCGTCTTGAGGGCCAGTGGTGGCGGGACGATGCCGGACCGCTGGTGGGCTACCGCGCCAAGTCCGGGGCCCCGGTGGCGCTGCTGTGGCGGCGCGGCCGGTACGAGGCGGTCAACCCCGCCTCCGGTCTGCGGATCCGGGTGAGCGGCGGCAACGCGGCGGAGTTCGAGCCGCGGGGTGTGATGTTCTACCGTCCGCTGCCCGACCGGCCGATGACGATGTGGCGGCTGATGCGCTTCAGCGTGCGCGGCGCCGCCGGGGACGTCCGCAACCTCCTGATCAGCGGGCTGGTGACGGTGGCGCTCGGCGCGCTGGTGCCGCTCGCCACCGGCCAGGTGCTGGGCGGCTTCGTGCCCCGCGCCGAGAAGAGCCCCATCGTCCAGATCTCCCTGGCCCTGATCGTCGCCGGCGTCGTGGCGGCCGCCTTCATGCTGCTGCAGAACCTGACCCTGCTGCGTCTTGAGGGGCGGCTGGAGTCCACCCTCCAGCCCGCGGTGTGGGACCGGCTGCTGCGGCTGCCCACCACCTTCTTCGCCCAGCGCTCCACCGGAGAGCTGGCCAGTGCGGCACTCGGCATCAGCACCATGCGCCGGGTGATGTCCGGGATCGCCCCGACGGTCCTCCAGGCCGGGACCATGGGCGTGATGAACCTCGCCCTGCTGCTGTACTACAGCGCCTCCCTGGCGCTCGCGGTGATCGCCGTACTGCTGGTGGTCTCCGGGGTCTTCCTCGGCATGGGGCTGTGGCAGGTGCGCTGGCAGCGACGGCTGGTGGAGAACGAGAACAAGCTCAACAACCAGGCGTTCCAGACCCTGCGCGGTCTGCCCAAGCTGCGGGTCGCCGCGGCCGAGAACTTCGCCTACGCGGCCTGGGCCCGCGGCTTCGCCCACTCCCGTGATCTGCACCAGCGCACCGGGCGCATCAAGAACCTCACCCAGGTGCTGGACTCCGTCTACCTCCCGCTGGTGTCCCTCGGCGTGTTCATGCTGCTGGCCGGTCCGGCGCGGGGGAGCATGTCGGCGGGCGCCTTCCTGACCTTCAACACCTCCGTGACCATGCTGCTCACCTCCCTCACGCAGCTCACCAACTCCCTGGTCTCGGTGGTCGCGGTCCTGCCCATGTTCGAGCAGGTCAAGCCGATCCTGGACGAGCCGCCCGAGGTGCGCGGCGGCAGCGCCCAGCCGGGGCGGCTCTCCGGTGACCTCCGGGCCAGAAGCCTCACCTTCCGGTACGGCGACGACGGGCCGCTGGTGCTCGACGATGTCTCGCTGGAGATCCGGCCCGGCGAGTTCGTGGCCGTCGTCGGCCCGAGCGGTTGCGGCAAGTCGACCCTGCTGCGGTTGCTCATCGGCTTCGAACGGCCGGTGTCCGGCAGTGTGCTCTACGACGGCCAGGACCTCGCCGCCCTCGACCAGGCGGCCGTGCGCCGCCAGTGCGGGGTGGTCCTCCAGAACGCCCAGCCCCTGGGCGGTACGATCCTCGACTGCGTCCGCGGCGCCGAGCCGTACACCCCCGAGGAGGCCATGGAGGCCGCCGAACTGGCGGGTCTGGCCGAGGACATCCGGCAGATGCCCATGGGGCTCCAGACCATGATCTCCGGCAGCGGCGCCATCTCCGGCGGCCAGCGGCAGCGGCTGATGATCGCCCAGGCGCTCATCCGCCGTCCTCGCATCCTCTTCTTCGACGAGGCCACCAGCGCCCTGGACAACGAGACCCAGCGCATCGTCATCGACAGCACCCGCCGGCTCAACGCCAGCCGACTGGTGATCGCACACCGGCTGTCGACCGTCATGGACGCCGACCGCGTACTGGTCATGGAGGACGGCCGGATCGTGGAGCAGGGCGCCCCGGCCGAGCTGATGGCCATCCCGGGCGGCAAGCTGCACGAACTGGTGCGGCGCCAGACGCTCTAGCGCGGCGCCGCTCGGCGAGTTCCATGGGGCGTCGGGGTGGTCGCGGTGCTACGGGGCGGCCGGGGTGGTGGACTCCTCGGCCTCCTCGGCCTTCTGCGGCTGGGCCACCGGGCCCGGCCTGCCTCGCAGCGGGACCTCCTGGACACACAGGGCGGCGATGAAGGCCACGGTGCACACGACGGCCGCGGTCAGGAAGATCCGCTGGGTGCCGGTGGCCACCGCGTGGAGATAGCCGTCCCTGACGGACTCCGGCAGCCGGGCCAGCGCCGCCGGATCGGGCCGGACCTCGCCCGTCTCCGCCCCGGCGGGCGCGTGGCCCCGTACGGCACCGGTGAACAGCGAACCGAAGACCGCCACGCCCAGGGAGCCGCCGATGGTGCGGAAGAGGGTGACCGACGCCGAGGCGGCCCCCATGTCGCGCAGTTCCACGCTGTTCTGCGCGATGGTGGTGACCATCAGCATCTGGCAGCCCATGCCCGTGCCCACCAGGGCCATGAACCACCCGGTGGCCGCGCGGGAGGTCGTGGTGTCCATGGTGGCCAGCAGGAACAGTCCGACGGCCATGCAGACCGTGCCCACGATGGGGAAGATCTTGTATCGGCCGGTGGCGGACATGACCTTGCCGCCGACCTGGGACATGACCACCACGGGGATCATCAGGGGGAGCAGCAGCAGACCGGAGCGGGAGGCGGAGACGCCCTGGACGGTCTGCTGGTACAGCGGCAGATACAGCGAGCAGCCGAACATCACCACCCCGCCCACCAGGATCAGCGCGGACGCCAGGGGGAAGTTGCGGTGTCCGGTGAAGATGCGCAGCGGCATGAGCGGTTCGGCCGCGCGCCGCTGCCGGGCCACGAAGGCGGCCACGCCCACCGCGGCCAGAGTGAACAGACCCAGGATCTGCCATGAGGTCCACGCGTAGGTGGAGCCGGCCCAGGTGGCGGCCAGGGTGAGGGCGCACACGGTCGTCGTCATCACGGTGATGCCCGGCCAGTCGATACGGGCCTTGGTGCGGGTGGCGGGCAGCCGCAGCGTCAGCTGACACCAGACCAGGGTGAGGACGCCGAGCGGCAGATTGATGAAGAAGGCCCAGCGCCAGCCGAGGTGGCCGGTGACGAAGCCGCCGAGCAGCGGGCCGCCGATGGTTCCGATGGCCATGATGGAGGCGGTCATGCCCTGGTAGCGGCCCCGCTCCCGGGGCGGCGCCAGCGAGGCGATCAGGGCGAAGGCACCGGCGCCGATACCGCCCGCGCCCAGACCCTGCAGCGCCCGGAAGACGATCAGCTGGGTCATCGTGTGGGCCGCGCCGGACAGCGCCGAGCCGAGCACGAAGACGACGACGGCGATCAGATACATGTGCTTGCGGCCGTACAGATCGCCGAACTTGCCCCAGACGGGGGTGGAGGCGGCGGTGGCCAGGGTGTAGGCGGTCACTACCCAGGAGATGTGCTCCAGGCCGCCGAGATCGCCGACGATCGTCGGCATCGCGGTGCCGACGATCGTGGAGTCGAGCATCGACAGCAGCATCGCGAGCAGCACACCGAGCAGGGCCGGACGGACGCTTTTCGGGGTGTTCTCCGGCGGGGCGGGACTGCCGGACGGCGGTGCGTCGGATACGGACATGGCGGATCACTTCCTTCTCAACGCGCTCGGCGCGGGGTTCCGAAAGACGGGAGCCGAAAGGGCGGGACGCGAACAGAAGAGCACACCGACTAAAAAAGTGCAACGACTCAACTTTTCTATTCGGTCCACATGCGGCTAGAGTGGTCCCCGTGAACGAGACGATGGGGCGCCGTGAGCGCAAGAAGGCCGCCACCCGCCAGGCGCTGGCGGACGCGGCCCTGAGGCTGTTCCTCGACCGCGGCTTCGACCAGGTGAGCGTGCGGGACATCGCGGAGGCCGCCGACGTCTCCACCACCACGGTCTTCAAGCACTTCCCCAGCAAGGAGGCCCTGCTCTTCGACCTGGACTCCGACCGGGAAGCCGCCCTCATAGCCGTCGTGCGCGACCGGCCCGAGGGGATGTCCATCCCCCGGGCCCTGCGCGAGCACACGCTGCGGATGCACTCCGACGGTGCGGGCGACCCCCAGTTGGCGCGGTTCGTCGAACTGACGGAGAGCACCCCGGCGCTGCGGGAGTACGGCCGCCGCATGTGGATGCGCCACGAGGCCGCTCTCGCCGCCGCCGTCGCCGAGGCCACCGGCGCCCCCGAGGACGACCCGGGATGTGCGGCGCTCGCCCACTTCGCGCTGGAGACCGTCAGCTTCGCCCGGGGCCGGGCCGACGCCCGGCAGGCCGTCGAGGCCGCCTTCGCCCTCCTCGAACACGGCTGGCCCGCGGCCGGTTAGCGATGCCCACCGCGGCGTCCGGGCCGGTTTGCGGACTTGGCGCAAGTTTCGGGCGGCTGCCGGATGCGGGGGCACGAGGGCGTTAGCGTCTGTCGCTATGCGGTGGGCCGGTGTGATCGACAGCGTGACCAGGACCGTCGGCGGGTCGAAGGGCCGGTGGCCGGCGGCGTCGGCGCGGCATCGGCGGTGGCTGGTGGTGGCCGCCGTCGCGGCGCTCCTCGTCCAGATGGCATTCGCGATGGTCACCACGGCGGTGGAGCAGACGCCGACCATCGACGAGCCGGTGTACGTCGGCGCTGCGGTGGACTCCCTGCACCATCACCGGGTGCGCTACAACCCCGAACACCCCCCGCTGGGCAAGCTCATCGTCGCGACGGGGGTGGCGTTCGCCCGGCCGCACCTCGACGCCGGTTTCACCGGTGACCAGACGGCGCTCGGGCGGCATGTGCTGTACGAGGCGGGTAACGACCCCTGGCGGCTGATGCTGTGCGCACGGCTGCCGATGATCGCGCTGACGCTGCTGTTCGGGCTGGTGGTGTTCGCGTTCGCCCGCGAACTGACCGGCCCCGTGGGCGGGGCGGTGGCCCTCGCGCTGTACACCTTCTCGCCGGATGTCATCGCGCACGGCTCGCTCGCCACACTCGACGTACCGGCGGCCGGTTTCCTGCTCACATCGGTCTGGCTGCTGTGGCGGGCGCGGCGGCGGCCGCGATGGCACCTTCCACTCGCCGGGGTGGCGCTCGGCGCCGCCCTCGCCACGAAGATGAGCATGCTGGCAGCGGTCCCGGTGCTGCTGCTCCTGACCGTGCTCTCGGTCTGGTACGCCCGCCGCACCCACCACCGCACACCGCGCGACCAAGTGCGGTCGCTCGGCATCGGAGTGGCGGCGGCGGTGGCCATGGCGCTGATCGCGGTGGCCGTGGTGTGGGCCGCCTACCTCCTGGTCGACCCCCGGCTGCGCTGGACGCCCACCGGGCCGGTGCCCGCCGTCCGGGGCTTGCGCGGGCTCGCCGTCCACTGGCTGCCGCTGCCGGAGGCGTACCGCGACGGGATGCGCATCCAGTTCGGCTTCGAGCAGGACACCTGGCATGGGTTTCTGCTCGGCCGCCGCTACCTCGGGTCGCTGTGGTACTACCTGCCGGTCGCGCTGCTGGTGAAGACGCCCCTGGGCATGCTGGCGCTCTGGTCGGCCGGGGCGGTCACGGTGCTGGTGGTGCCCCGGCTGCGGCCCGCCGCGCCGTATGTGCTCGTCCCCGCGGCCGTGCTGCTGCTCGCCGCCCTGGACGGGGCCCGCAACCTCGGGGTGCGGTACGCCATCTTCCTGCCGATGTTCCTGGCGGTCGCGGCGGCCGGGTTGATGGCCGTGCGGCGGCGATGGGCGTACGGGGTCACGCTGGCGCTGGTGCTGTTCGTCGCGGTCAGCTCGCTGCGGACGTATCCGTACTACCTGCCGTACTCCAACGAGGCGTTCGGCGGTCCGTCCCGGACCCATCTGCGGCTGCACGACTCGAACGTCGACTGGGGGCAGGACCTGGGGCGGCTGGCCGACCGCCTCCGGGAGCGCTACCGGGGCGAGCGGATCTGGCTCGTCTACAAGGGCAGCGGTGTGCCGTCCGCCTACGGCATCCACGCCTCCGACCCACGCCGGGCCGCCCCGGAGGAGGTGCGCGGGCTGCTGGTGGTCTCGGACTCCTCGATCGCCCAGGCCACCGGACGGCTGGCGGCGCTGATCGACGGCAGCCGTCCGATTGACGAGGTCGGCCATTCGATCACCATCTACCGCCGCTGACCGCCCACCGCCATGTCATGACATCTCTCACACAGGGCGCCGGAGTAAAGGGGGCGTAGCGGCGCATATCGACTAGGCGGCATAGTGGGTTTTGTCTGTCCTGTCGGACATGGTGGATTCTGCGTCGCCCCGGCCCCGGCACTTCGGGCCCGCCACCCACTCGCCTGGTTGCCAGGATTTCTGATGGCGTGTCGGGCCACCGCGGCCTTCCCCGGAACCCGCTCAGCATGACTCTCCGCTGAGCGCAAGTTCCGTCCTCACTACGAACCCGTGTCGTACGAACACGTGTGTTGCCCGAGTGGCGGACGGCTCCAAGAATGACGGGCCTCAACCGAGTGTGAGGTCCCGAATGAGCAAGCACCGCAGCAGCACGACGCACCGCCGCAAGATAGCCATCGCCACGCTCGCCGTGGCCGCCGTGGGTGTTCCCTCGGCCGCGATGGCATCGCAGTACACCGCCCCCGCGCGCTCCCACTTCGCCCCCGCGCGCTCCCACTCCGCCACCCCCACGGGCTCCCCCTCCGCCCCCTCCACGGGCTCCCCCTCCGCGGCCGCCACCGACCAGCAGGAAGTGGTGGACCTGGTCAACAGCGAGCGCGGCAAGGCCGGTTGTCAGCCGCTGACCGTGAACGCGAAGCTGACCAAGGCCGCCCAGGACCACAGCGAGGACATGGCGGCCCACCGCAATATGTCGCACACCGGCTCCGACGGCTCCTCCCCGGGTGACCGGATCGAGCGCGCGGGCTACTCCTGGCGCGCCTACGGCGAGAACGTGGCCTACGGCTATGACTCGCCCAAGAGCGTCATGGCGGGCTGGATGAACAGCTCCGGCCACAAGGCCAACATCCTGAACTGCGACTTCAAGGAGATCGGCGTCGGCCTGGCGCAGCCCGGCAACTACTGGACGCAGGACTTCGGCACCGCCCGATAGCTCATCCCTCGGCTGTCCGGGGCAACCGGCCCAGCCCCAGCGGGGCGGGTGGCGGGAGGGGGCGGGCCGGTTCGGCCCGCCCCGCCTCGAAGGACCGCAGGAGGTGGGCGACCAGCCGCCGGGACGCGGCCGGTGCGGTCGCGGCGTCGCCGATGACACCTTTGTTGGCCAGGAAGACGAGGCTCAGGTCGGACACGTCGAAGTCCTCGCGCAGCCGCCCCGCCGCCTTGGCGCGCCGGACCACCTCGGCGAAGCCCTCTTCGATCCGCAGTCGCTCCCGCTCGAAGCCGACCGTGTCGGGGAGCGACAACAGCAAGGCGTCGTTGAACTCCCGGTCCTGCGCCTGCGAAGCACACACCGTCTCGATGGTCCGGCGGAAGGCCCGCCATGCGTCGTCGTCGGCCAGGGCGTCGTCGACGATCGTCGCACAGGTGGCGAACTCGTCCGAGAACACCTCCCTGACCAGCGCCTCCCGGGTGGGGAAGCGCCGGTACAGCGTGGCCACCCCGACCCCGGCATGACGGGCGATGGTGGCCATCGGCACATCGAGCCCACGCGAGACGAAGAGCACCCGGGCCGCATCGAGGACACGTCGGCGGTTGGACGCCGCGTCGGACCGCAACCCCGGACTTCCGGTGTCCCGGTCATCGGTGGCGGGCGCTATATGAGAGGCGTGAGCGGGCATGTTTCTCACCTTACGCCGACCGGGCGGTTTTCCCCTTTGCGCGCATTAGCGTGGCGGCAACCCCGATGTGCGAAAGGGACGATGAGGGCGATGAGCGAGATGCGCGCGGCGCGGTACGACCGGTTCGGACCTCCCGAGGTGCTGTACGAGGGCACCGTGCCGAAGCCGGTGGCCGGTCCGGACGAGGTGCTGGTGCGGGTGCACGCCACGAGCGTGAACGGTGGCGAGCTCTCGGGCCGGGCGGGCAAGCTGAAGCTGGTGACCGGGCGGAAGTTCCCCCAGGGTACCGGTGTCGACATCACCGGGGAGATCGCCGAGGTGGGCTCCTCCGTGGGCCATCTCGCGGTGGGCGACCTGGTGTGGGGGGCGACGCCGCGCGGGACGTTCGGGGCGGCCGCCGAGTACGTGGCCGTCCGGCCACGTCAGCTCTCCGTCGCGCCCGAGGGTATCGATCTGGTCCGGGCCGCGGCCCTGCCCATCGTCGGCACCACGGCCATCACGGCGCTGCGCGACAAGATCGGCCTGCGGGGCGGCGAGCGGCTGCTGGTGCGCGGGGCGGCCGGCGGTGTCGGCAGCGTCGCCGTGCAGCTCGGACACGCGCTCGGCGCCCATGTCACCGCGCTCGCCGGAGCGAAGGCGCTCGACCTGGTCCGGGAGCTCGGAGCCGATGAGGCGCATGACTACCGGACCACCGGGCCGACCGCCCTCGGTCCCTTCGACGCCGTACTGGACGCAGTGGGCACCGGGCTCGCCGCGTACCGCGGGCTGCTGTCGCCCGGCGGCCGCATGGTGTCCATCGCCTTCGACGCAGACCGTCCGCTGTCCGCGCTGGGCTCTATCCTCGTCTCCACCCTGCACGGCTCACGGCGGGTGCGGGCCTTCTCCGGCAATCCCACGCATCAGCTTTTCGCCGACCTCGCCGCGTATGTGGAGAACGGGGCGATCCGGCCGGTCGTCGACACCGTGCATCCGCTCTCCGGTATCGGAGAGGCCCATCGCGCCTTGGAAGCCGGCGGTGTCCGCGGCAAACACGTCATCCAGGTGAAATGAGGTCATAAAACAGAGAAACGCCCCGGCTGCCTTGACGGCCGGGGCGTTTCTCGGCGTATATTGGGGATTTCCTCTGCCATTACGCTTATGGCATGGGGAAACCTGATGAAGTCATCGTATCCCGGCGGGAGTCGAATTGTCAAACGAGGAATGGGACCGTGAGCAAGAATTCCTTGATCTGCTCAATGGGCGCCTCGCCGAGCTCAGGGCACGAGCCGAGGAGTCGGTGACCGAGGCACTGTCCTTGGAGGGCACCACCTTCCAGGCGCGGCTGGAGCGCGATGTGCTGGTGGCCGAGCGGTCCGGGCTGCTCGCCGCGTTCGAGGCGGGGGAGCGGGGGCTGTGTTTCGGCCGGCTGCTGTTCCGCGACGACCGCGACTACCACATCGGCCGCATCGGCATCCGGCGCGATGACGCGGACCGCACCCCGCTGGTCATCGACTGGCGGGCCGATGTGGCCCGTCCGTTCTACCTCGCCACCGGGCACACCCCCATGGGGCTGCGCCGCAGGCGCCACATCACCACCGAGGGACCCAAGATCACCGGGCTGCACGACGAGATCCTGGACCTCTCGGACACCATACGGACCGGGCATGAGGGATCCGACGCGGACGCCGTGCTGCTCGCCGCACTCGACGCCGCCCGCACCGGCCGGATGCATGACATCGTGCAGACCATCCAGGCCGAACAGGACCAGATCATCCGCGCCCCGCACCACGGCGTCCACGTCGTGGAGGGCGGCCCCGGCACCGGCAAGACCGTCGTGGCGCTGCACCGCGCCGCGTATCTGCTCTACGCGCACCGGGAGTCGCTGGCCCGCCGCGCGGTGCTGATCGTCGGGCCCAACCCGGCGTTCCTCGGCTACATCGGCGAGGTGCTGCCCTCGCTCGGCGAGACCGGTGTGCTCCTGGCCACGCTCGGCGAGCTCTTCCCCGGTGTGACGGCCACCGGCACCGACACCCCCGCGGCGGCCGAGGTCAAGGGCCGCCCGGAGATGGCGGATGCGCTGGCCCGATTCGTACGGGACCGGCAGACGCTGCCCGACCCCGCGATCGTCATCGAGCACGACGACGGCGATCTGGTGCTGGACAGGGACATCGCGTCCGAGGCGGGCCACAAGGCACGGGAGACCGGGCTGCCGCACAACCTCGCCCGTCCGCACTTCGCGTTCCGTGTCATCGACGCCCTCACCGACCAGCTCGTGGACCGGATCGGCGCGGACCCCCTCGGCGGGCCCAACCTCCTCGGCCCGGACGACGTCGCCCAGCTCGGCAAGGCCATCGCGGTCAACCCCGAGGTGCACGCGGCCATCGCGGAGCTGTGGCCTGCCCTCACCCCGCGGCAGCTCGTGGCCGACTTCCTCGGCGACCCCGTCCACGTCTCCGACGCCGACGCCGCCGCGATCCGCCGCACCGACGGCGAATGGACCCCCGCCGACGTCCCGTTGCTGGACGAGGCGGCCGAACTCCTCGGCCATGACGACGCGGCGGCCCGCGCCGCCGCGGAGGCCGAGCGCCAGGAGCGCATCGAGTACGCACAGGGCGTGCTCGACCTCTCCTACGGCTCCCGCACCCTGGAGTTCGAGGACCGCGAGGACGAGGAGTCGGAGGTGCTGGCCGCCCACGACCTCATCGACGCCGAACGGCTGGCCGACCGCGCCGAGGAGCGCGACCACCGCAGCGCCGCCGAACGCGCCGCCGCCGACCGCACCTGGGCCTTCGGCCACATCATCGTGGACGAGGCCCAGGAGCTGTCCGCGATGGCGTGGCGGCTGCTGATGCGGCGCAGCCCGACCCGTTCGATGACCCTGGTCGGCGACCCCGCGCAGACCGCGGAGCCGGGTGGCTGCGGCTCCTGGTCCTCGATCCTGGAGCCGTACGTCGGCGACCGCTGGGAGCACAGCCGGCTCGGCGTCAACTACCGCACCCCGACCGAGATCATGGACGTCGCGGCGCGGGTGGCCCGTACCGTCGACCCCGCCTTCCAGCCGCCGCGCTCGGTGCGCGCCACCGGGGTGCGGCCGTGGGCGGAGCACACCGGCGATCTGCCCGGCGCGGTGTCCTCGGCCGTGGCGCGGGAGACCCGCACCGAGGGCCGTCTCGCGGTGATCGCTCCCAAGGACCGCCATGACACGCTGTCAGCCGCGCTCCCGCAGGCGTCCACCGGCCGGTCCCCGGACCTGACCAGCGCGGTGGTACTGCTCGACCCCCGGCAGGCCAAGGGGCTGGAGTTCGACACCGTGATCGTGGCCGAGCCCGCGGAGTTCGGCACCAGCGACCTCTATGTGGCGCTCACCCGGGCCACCCAGCGGCTGGGCGTGGTGCACACCGGGCCGCTCCCGGAGGGCCTGCGCGACCTGGCCGGCACGGCGGATCCGGCCGGTCCCGCCGACCTGCCCGACGCGGTCGGTCACGAGGTGGTCGGCGGCTCCGAGAGGCGCGGCTGACCGCCTTCGACGGCCGGCCGTGGTCTGCCACGGCCGGCCCGTCGTGGGTCATGAGGAGCAGTTCTCGCTGGATCCGCTGGAGCTCACCCGCAGCGCTCCGCCGGAGGTGTTGGCGCTGTCGGCGAGGCAGTAGCCGGACACGTTCTGGACGACGACGTCCGCCGGGCTGTCGCTGCCGCGCTGTGCGGTGAAGTGGTCGAACCGCAGCGCGCTCCCGGAGTTGGCGATGACCGCCGGACGCCCGTCGTTCTTGGCGAACCGCACCGAGCTGTCGTTGAAGGTGATGTGATCCGCGTTGTGCAGATACCAGCCGAAGGCGGGACGGGTGCCGATGCTCTTCGGGTTGTAGTCGTCGGCGTCATTGCTGGGAACAGCGGTGGACATGGTGCCGTTGCCGCCGGGCACGGTGAGATTCACCTGGTTGAAGGTCACACCGCTGATGTGATTGCCACCGGACTCGCCCCACAGCGTCGGGCTGAAGGAGGGGGTGTTCCCGGTCCCGGTGATGTTGTCGTAGGTGATGTCGCTGATGTGGCCGACTCCCGGATTTCCGCCACACCGTTTTCTCGTCCCGATCTTCTGCATGATGGGGGAGTGCACATTGGTCATGGTGATGTCGCGGTAGTGCACATCGGAGATGTTGGCGCCGTCCATCGAGACCATGCCGAGCCCGGACTTGTCCGCACCGGTGATGGTGATGCCCTGGAAGTTGTAGTCCGAGAAGTCACCACAGGTCTCGGAGCCGAACATCAGGGCGTTGCAGCACTTCGCGGAGAGATGTGAATCGGTCACCTTCACATGGCCGTTGGACAGCTTGGCGCCCAGGGCGTAGTCGCTCTTGAAGACGAGCGCGTCGTCGTTGGCGGCGATATCGGCATGGGTGATGGTCACATTGGTGGTGCTGATGATGTTCCAGCCGTCGCGGTCGCTCGCCGTGTCGATGGTGAGGTGGTCCGAGGTCACGTTCTTGCAGCCGTTGATGAGGGCCGCGAAGTGGCCACCGCGCCGCAGGGTGATCCCGTCGAGGGTCAGTCCGTCACAGCGCGTCAGCGAAATGATCTTGTCCGCCTCGCCGGAGTCGGGGTTGCCGGTGATGAGGTTGCCCGCGCCGTCGATGGTGCCCGAACCGGTGAACCCGATGTTGGTGAGCTTGTCGCCGTAGAACATCGCGTTGTGGAAGTGGCTGTGGCCGTAGTCCTGGTAGTCGTCGTTCGGATTGGCCTCGGGCTTGTCATAGGTGTCCGCGCTCGAACCGAGGATCGTGGCCCCGGAGTCCAGCTGGAGGGTCACCTCGCTCTTGAGGTGGACGGTGTTCTTGGACTTGTACTGTCCGGACGGGAAGCGGACGATTCCGCCCCCGGCGCCGTTGGCCGCCGTGATGGCCTTCTCGATGGCGCCGGAATCATTGGACGAACCGTCGGCCTTGGCGCCGTAGTCCATCACGCTGAACACCGGTGCCGCGGAGGTGGCCGTCTCCTGCGCGGGGGTGGCGGCCGCCTGCGGCACTTGCGATAACCCGAAGACGGCGGCGAGGGCGAGCGCCGCGCCTGCGGCGAGTCTCTTCATCTCTCGTTCTCCTTCTCCTATGGAGCCGTGGAGATCCGACGTGTTGGAAGGTCTGAACCTGATTGAGCTGCGAGAATCCCTCTGGTGGGGCGACTTCTGTCTATGCCGGACCAGAAAGGTAGGATCTCTCTCCTTCTGTGGAAGGTAACAGGCGGATCCGAGCTGTCAATGGCCTCAGCCGCCACGACCGCTTCCCCGGCCGTCGATCGCCTACGATCCCGCCGTGGCCCCCTTCCGTATCGAGCGGCGCTCCGCACTGCCCGTCGACGAGACCTGGCGACGGCTCACCGACTGGCCGCGCCACGGCGCCCATGTGCCGCTGAGCGGCGTCACCGTGCGTCCGGCGGGGCCGACCCGGGTGGGCACCGTGGTCGTGGTGCGCACGGGTGTCGGCCGCGCCGGATTCGACGACCCCATGGAGGTCGTGCGCTGGGACCCGCCCACCGGGGACACTCCCGGCAGCTGCAGGCTGGAGAAGCGCGGCTCGGTGGTCCTCGGATGGGCCGAGATCGAGGTGCGCCCCCGGGAGGGCGGATCCGAGGTGGTATGGCGCGAGGAGGCGCGACTCCGGGGACTGCCCCGCCTGTTCGACCCGCCCACGGCATGGTCCGGCCGCCTGCTCTTCGGCCGGGTGGTCGACGCGTTGCTCAAGGGGTGACGGCGCCTCGGTTCTCGCCGGGTACCGGCGCGCCGGTGGTCACGCCCCGGTAAGGCGCCTCGCCCTCCGGGCGCCTCGGCCGTAGGGGGGCCGACGGATCGTGACGCTGCGGCGGGCTGCTCCCCTCCCCGCCCCTTCCCGAAACTGGGGCTTCGCCCCAGACCCCGGACCGGGGCTTCGCCCCTTCCCGCGGCATCGGTATGCGGCTCCGCCGCGCGGCGGAGCCGCAAATCGACACTGTGGGAAGGGGCAGGGAGGGGAAAGCATCGGTGTGCGGCGCCGCCGCGTGGTCCGCCGGACACCTCGTAAGTGGCCGGGCCGGTACGGCGTTTGACGACCCATGGCGGGGTCGATCATCCGGGCACATCGCTGGGTAGGGATACGCCGGGCCCCGCCGCGGGCTCGCCCCGCGTACGGCACACCGCACACTGCCCCCGCATCACCGCAAGGCACCGCACCGCACCGCCCCCGAAGGCCCCCGAACGCCACGGAGGAGATGTCCCATGCGCAGTCGCTTCAGAACCCTGGCACCCGTCACGGTGTTGTTCACCCTGCTGGCCCTGCTGTTGCCCACCGGCGCGGTCGCCACCGCGTCCACCACCACGGCCACCGCCCCCGGGGCGCTGCCGGTCGTCACCCCGCGCCCGCAGGAGATGTCCCGCATCGGAGCGGACGTCCACGTCCCCTCCCGCGTCCGCCTCGTCATATCGGACGGTGTGGACCGTCCGACCCGCGATCTCGTCACCTCCGTGCTGCGCCGCGCGGGGGCCTCGCGGATCCAGGACGGCCCCGGGCCGAAGCTGACCGTGACCGTCGGCCGGATCGCCGATCCACGGGTCGAGAGGGCGCTTCGGGCCGCCGGGGGCCGGGTGCCCGGCCCGCTGCCCGCCGAGGGCTACGCGCTCGCCGCCGGACGCGGCTCGGTGGCGCTCGCGGGCGCCGACTCGGACGGGACGTACTACGCGGCGCAGACGCTGCGTCAGCTCGTTTCCGGCCACCGCACGATCGCGTCCGTCTCGGTCACCGACCATCCGCTGATGCCGCTGCGCGGGGTGATCGAGGGCTTCTACGGAAGTCCCTGGACCCACGCCGAGCGCATGGACCAACTGGCGTTCTACGGGGACGTCAAGATGAACACCTACATCTACGCGCCGAAGGACGACCCCTACCACCGCGAGAAGTGGCGCGAGCCGTATCCGGCCGCCAAACTCGCAGAGCTCGGCGAGCTCGTCCGGCAGGCCACCGACCACCATGTGCGGTTCACCTTCGCCGTCTCCCCGGGCAACTCCATCTGCTACAGCGACCCCTCCGACCTCGCCGCGCTGGAGGCCAAGCTGGACGCGGTCTACGACCTCGGGGTGCGCAGCTTCTCCATGCCGTTGGACGACATCAGCTACACCCGCTGGAACTGCGAATCCGACCGCGCCACCTACGGTAACCCCTCGTCGGAGGCCGCGGCCAAGGCCCAGTCCGACCTGCTCAACACGGTGCAGAAGACGTTCCTGGACGAGCGGGCGGACACCAGGCCGCTCCAGATGGTGCCCACCGAGTACGGGGACGTCACCGACACCCCGTACAAGCGCGTCCTGCGCGAGCGGCTGGACTCGCGGGTCGAGGTGATGTGGACCGGAACCGATGTGGTGCCGCCGCGGATCACCGTGGCCGACGCGGAGCGGGCCGCCACCGTGTGGGGGCGCAAGGTCTTCGTCTGGGACAACTACCCGGTCAACGACTACGGCCAGGCCGAGGGCCGGCTGCTGCTCGCGCCGTACGACGCCCGTGAGCCCGGACTGCACCGGCAGCTCTCCGGCCTGGTCCTCAACCCGATGAACCAGGCCGCCGCCAGCAAGGTCGCCCTCTTCGGCGGAGCGGACTTCGCCTGGAACGACACCGGCTACGACGCCACCCGCACTTGGGAGGCCGCCGCCCGCTACCTCGCCGGGGACGGCCCCGGCGCGCACCCGGGCCGTACCGACGGGACCGTTCGCTCGCTGCTGGCCTTCTTCGACACCCAGCACCTCGCACCCACCTTCGGCGCCGAACCCTGGCAGCCGCAGGCCCCCGAACTCGCCGCGCGGCTCGACCGGTTCCACACCGCCTGGGAGGCGGGGCACGGGCGAGCGGCCCTGCGGGAGCTGCGCCCGTACGCCCGGCTGCTCGCCGCCGCGCCCGAGCGCATCAGGGCCGGGGCCGCGGACCGGGGATTCGTGGCGGACAGTACGCCCTGGCTGGACGCGCTGTCGCTGTGGGGGCGCGCCTTGGAACGTACCCTGGACGCGCTGGGCGCCCGACTCGACGGCGATGACGCCCAGGCCGCGGGGTGGTTCGCCGAGGCGGCGGCCGACGCGCGGCGGGCCGGGGAGATCCGCACCATCCCGGGCGAGACCCGCCCCGAGGGACCGGTGCGCATCGCCGACGGAGTCCTCGACACCTTCATCACCGAGGCCGCCGAAGGCGCCTGAGCCGTCGAAGCGGTTGTATTTACCACCCGTTGGGGTGGTGACGCTCGGATGATCATGCACTACGCTCCGTAGTATGGGGGTACCGGGGGAAGGTATGGAGCGAGGGACCGCGGTGGTGATCGGCGGAGGTCTCGCCGGGCTGCTGGCCGCATGGGCGCTGCGGGGATACGCCGAGCGCATTGTCATAGTCGAGCGTGACCGCTATCCCGAGGGGCCCGCGTTCCGCTCGGGCGTTCCACAGGCGCGCCACGCACATCTGCTGCTCGAGGCCGGGCATCGGGCGCTGGCGGAGCTGATGCCCGGCGCGCGCGAGGAGTTGCTGACCGCCGGCGCGGTGCGGGTTCCGATGTCGGGCGTGCGCTGGCTCAGCGCGGCCGGGTGGCTCGCGAAGTACGAGAGCGAGGTCGCGTTCCTCTCCTGCACCAGACCGCTGCTCGACCATACGGTGCTGCGCCGGGTGCGCGGCGAGCCCTCGGTGCGATGGCTGGAGAACACCGACGTCGTCGGACTCCTCGGCACCCCGGGCGAGCTGACGGGCGTCCAGGTCCGGGCGCGGGGCGACGCCCGCGCCCGGGTGCGCGAGCTGCGCGCGGAGATGGTGGTCGACGCCTCCGGGCGCACCTCCTCGGTCCCGTCCTGGCTGGCCCGGCTGGGCTGTCCGCCCACCCCCGAGGAGCGCGTCGACGCGGGGGTGTCGTACGCCAGCCGGATGTACCACCGCACCGCCGGGGCGGATCCGGGCTTCGACGCGCTCTACCTGCAGACCAAGGCCCCCGACGCGCCCAGGCTCGGCGTGGTGCTGCCCGTGGAGGACGGCCGGTGGATCGCCAGCGTCGGCAGTATGCGGGGAGCGCAGGCCGAGCCGGGGGCGTCCGGTTTCGACCGGCAGCTGCGGCTGCTGCGGGACCCGAGCCTGCGCGAGCTGCTGGCCGCGGCCGAGCCCGCCGGTGCGGTCCGCGGCTTCTGGCCCGGCCCCGGTGTGCGGCGGCACTACGAGCGCCGGGCGCCGCGGGGGCTGGTCGTCATCGGCGACGCCGTGTGCACCTTCAACCCGGTCTACGGCCAGGGCATCACCGTGTCCGCGCTCGGCGCCCGCGCACTGCGGGCCGCCGCCGAGCGCCACGGCGGAATCGGCCACGGTACGGCGCATACCGCCCGTAAGGGCATCGCGGCCGCCACGGACACCGCGTGGCTGCTGTCCTCCAGCGAGGATGTGCGCTTTCCCGCCACCACGGGCGGCCCCGCCGGACTGGGGGTGCGGGCCCAGCACCGCTATCTGGACCGGGTCATCCGGCGTGCCACCGTCGATCCGGCGGTCTGCAAGGCCCTGCACGAGGTGATGTCGATGGTCGCCGCGCCCACCGCGCTGATGCGCCCCGCCGTCCTCGGGGCCGTGCTGCGCGGGGGAGGGAGGGGCCGACCCGCATCCCCCTAGTGATCGTCGCGGATCCCGGACGGTGCCTGGCCGGCCGCCCTAGCATCGACAGCATCCGGGTGTTGTGAGGCCACCCGCACCCATGCCCCGACGACATGTCAATGGACCAGACGGCCCTATCAGGAGCACAGCGTGCGAGCGACTTTTGCGGATTTCACCATCGATCCGCCTCGATTCGGCAATGGCGCGGCCCGGTACATACGGTGCCATCCCGACCGGGACCGTCTCGCGATCGGCGCGGGCGGACGAGTCGAGCTCGACTTCGCGCTGGACGGCGGCGAACTGCCGGAGCAGCTGACGCTGACCCTGATCGCGCGGGTCTCACCACTGGGGGAGTCCCTGGGATGGGCGCCCATCGACATCACCGTCAACGGGCAAGCGGTGATCTCGCGGTTCACCGTGCCCGGTGGCGCCCGCCCCCGGGAGGTGGCCTTCGCGGTCCCCGGTGAGGCGCTGGTGGCGGGCCTGAACACGCTGTGCGTCCGGGGCTGCGCCGAGGCGCGCGGGCTGCTCTGGCTGTACCGGATCACCGTCGAGCCGTCCCGCATCTGCGCCCGGATGCACCTCATGGCGGAGGAGCGCCCCGCCGAGGCGGCGGTGTGCGCCTACCGCACCGAGTGGCGCGCCCCGGGCTCCGCCGAATGGCGGCCCGCCCCGCGGCTGCTGGTCCATCTCGACCGGGGCGAGGGCTCGCTGCCGGTCCGGCTTGCCTGGCGCGGACAGGACGGTGCGGAGGCGTCGATCGGCTTCCGGCCGGCGATGACGGAGTTCTACGGACACCGCAGGGCCGCCGACGGCACGCTCACCGAGTACCGGGGGGTGCTGGAGGGCCGCTCACCGCTGCGGGACAGCGCGCTGGAGGAGGTGATGCACCGCTTCCGCACCGTGGAGGGCTGTGGGTCCGGGGCCCCGGGGCTCCGCCAGGAGCTGCGCCTGCTGATCGAGGACGGGGGCCCGCCCGTCGAGCGGGTGATGTGGGGCGATCCGTCGGGCCACTCGGGCACGGTGTCGCTGCTCGCCGCCGAGCCCGGTCCGGAGGCCGAGGTGACCGACCTGGTCATCGAGGTCCGGGCGCACAGCGAGTTCGCCGAGGCGGGCGAGGTCGCGGAGAACCTGCTGCACGACTCATGGCACAAGTGGCTGGGCCATGGCGACCGCGCCTGGCTGGAGTTCACCCTGCGGCGGCCGGTGGCCGTCGGCCACTACGTTCTGACCTCGGCCAACGACGTCCCGGGCCGCGACCCGAAGGACTGGACCCTCAAGGGCTCGGACGACGGGGAACACTGGGTGGACCTGGACTCCCGCGTCGAGGAGAGCTTCGCGCACCGCCATCAGCCCCGGGGATTCACCTTCGCCGCCACCAACGCCCACCGCCACTACCGCCTGGAGATCACCCGGAACGCGGGGGAGGACCAGATCCAGCTCTCCCAGGTCCGCCTCTTCACCTCCGCCCCCCAGCCGAAGGGCTTCATCGGCCACTACCAGCGGGCGGGCGAGGCGCCCACCGGATACCGCGGCACCTCGGTGTCGGCCGTCCCGGAGCCGGGGTCAGCGACGGCGCCGCCGCGGACCGTCGAGCAGTGGCGGTCCTATCTGGCGGAGTACAGCGCGACCATCCTGCGGGTGGCCGACGAGGAGGAGCTGAGCGAGGTCGACGACGGGCAACGGGCGGCCGGATGGCTCGGGTTCGAGGGCGCGGACGAGGAGAGCGTTCTCGCCCTGGAGGAGCGGCTCGGCACCCGGCTCCCGCCGAGCTACCGCACCTTCCTGGGCGCCTCCGACGGCTGGCTGAACATCAGCCCGTTCATGTGGCGGATGCGCCCGGCCAAGACCGTCGGCTGGCTGCGCGAGGCCGACCCCGAGACCTGGAGCGTCATCCGGGGCGGTGAGGGCGAGGACTGGGACGACACCGCGTTCATGGACCGGGCGCTGCTGGTCTCCGAGGAGGGCGACGCCCAGCACTGGCTGCTGGACCCCGCCGATGTGTCCGAGGACGGGGAGTGGGCCGCGTACATCTGGGCGAGCTGGTACCCGGCCCTGGGGGACCGGCACGCCTCGTTCGCCGAGCTGGTGGCCGAGGAGCGCACCGGCTTCGAGGACCAGGCGGCCCACGAGGTGCGCATGGGACGTCCCGGGACCGCCGAGGATCTGGTGGCCGAGGGCAGGGCGCAGGCCCTGCGGGGCGAGGTGCGCATGGCGATGGCCACCTTCGAACAGGCCGCGGTCAAGGGCTCGGGCGCCGGTGCGTATCTGGGCATCATCCTGGGGGCGTTCCTCGACATCAGCGCCGCCCACCACTGGATACGCACCGGCATCCTCGGGGACCCGCGCGTCATCGAGGCGATCGGGATGGAGCAGTTACGGGCCGAGGCCGCCCCGCTCTATCTGCGTTGCGCGGCCGAGGAGTGGACCGGCACCCCCGGCGGCTATCTCTCGGCTCTCGGCGACATCCTGCCGCGGCTCCCCGACGGCGTGGACGGCGTCGTGGGCGCGGGCGGTGTGGCCGCGAGTGGCGCCGCCACCGAGGGCGACGACGGCACCGCCTGGATGGCCAGGGCCGCCGCCTTCGCCCCGCCCGCCCTGCCCGAGTCCCGCACCTTCCAGCAGGCCCTGGACCTGGCCAGGGCGCTGGCCGACCGCGGCGCCACCGATCAGTCCTGGGCCGTGCTCGAGGCCGCCCTGCCGCACTGGCACTGCGACTCCCCGCACCGCATCGCCCCGGTCGTCCTGCTCACCGATCCGGCCTTCCGCGAGGTGGTCACCCCGGCCCGGGCCCGTCGCGTCGTCACCACGCCCCGCGGGGAGTTCCGCGAGTAGCGCCCGGCTCCGTACGGCCCGCATGGCTTCCTACCGCCTGCCGTTCGCCGCCGGAAGGCCGTCCAGGAGGGCGCCGAGCGCGGAGGTGACCAGCGCGCACACCTCGTCCGGGTCCGCGTCCGCCAGCGGCTCCTTGCCCACCAGCACTCGCATCATCCCTATGCCGAGCAGCCAGGACAGCGCCAGGTCCGCCCGCAGTTCGTGGTTGTCGGCGCTGGACAGGGAGGCCAGCACCCGCGCGTAGTCGTCGCTGATGGCGCGCACCGCCGTACCGATCTCGTCGCCGCTGTCCACCGAGCGCAGCAGCGTGGCCAGCGCGCGGCTGCCCGGTTCCCTGCCGCCGTGGCCCAACAGCCCGCGCAGGGCGGCCTCCAGCAGCTCATGGGGTGGGGTGGTGCGCAGCTGCTCCTCCCCGTTGTGCGCGATCACCTCGCCGAACAGCGCTCTCTTCGAGCCGAAGTAGCGGAACAGCAGCGCCTGGTTGACCCCCGCGCGATCGGCGATGTCCCGGACCGTCGCCCGTTCGTAGCCCCGCTCGGCGAACAGCGCCACCGCGGCCTCCAGCAGCCGCCGACGTGTGTTCCGCGCGTCCCGGCGCTGCCCCTCGGACACGGTCGTCCCCATCACGACACCCCTCTCGTCTGCCTCCGGCGATTCCCTCCGGCCCGTCAGATCAACGGCGCAAAGGGGCCGTTGACCGTACCAGCCGCCGCCTCCTAGCTTTGTAAGCACGTGCTTACGCAAGGGAGGTCACGGTGACCACAGCGGAGACCACACCCATCGCCTACCCCTTCAACTCCGCCGAGGGGCTCGCGCTCAGCGAGGCGTACGACCAGGCCAGGAACCACACCGGATTACTCCGGGTGCGCATGCCCTACGGTGAGCCCGCCTGGCTGGCCACGCGGTACGCCGACGCCCGGCTGGTGCTCGGGGACCGGCGCTTCAGCCGGGCCGCGGCGCTCCACCACGATGTGCCACGGCAGTCCGAGGGCCGCCGCGACAGCGGCATCCTGACCATGGACCCGCCCGACCACACCCGGCTGCGCACCCTCGTCGCCAAGGCGTTCACCGTCCACCAGGTGGAGAAACTCCGCCCATGGGTAAGGAAGTTGACCCAGGACCTGCTCGACGAGCTCGAGGCCGCGGGGCCACCCGTCGATCTCGTGGACCGCTACGCCCTGCCCATTCCGGTCGGGGTCATCTGCACCATGCTCGGTGTCCCGGAGGAGGACCGGCCCAAGTTCCGCACCTGGAGCGATGCCGCGCTGTCCACCAGCTCCCTGAGCGCCGAGGAGTTCGACCGTAACCGCGATGAGCTGCGCGCCTATATGGCCGGGCTGATCGAGGACCATCGCATCCGCCCGCGGGACGACATCATGACGTCGCTGATCGAGGCGAGGGACGCGGGCGACCGGCTGTCCGAGCTCGAGCTCGTCGATCTGTGCGTGGGCATCCTGGTGGCCGGGCACGAGACCACGGCCACCCAGATCCCCAACTTCGTGCTGACGCTCCTGGACCACCCGGACGAACTGCGCCGGCTGCGCGAGGAGCCCGTACTGCTGCACGGCGCCGTCGAGGAGCTGCTGCGCTTCGTCCCGCTGGGCATGGCGGCGTCCTTCCCCCGCTACGCCACCGAGGACATCGAGGTGGGCGGCACCCTGGTGCGCGCCGGGGAGCCCGTGCTCGTCGCCGTCGGCTCGGCCAACCGCGACGCGCTGCGCTTCGACGAGCCGGGCACCCTGAACGTCGCCCGCCCCGCCACCCAGCACCTGGGCTTCGGCCACGGTGTGCACCACTGCCTGGGCGCGCCCCTGGCCCGGCTGGAGCTCCAGGAGGCGCTCGGCGCGCTGATCACCCGCTTCCCGAATCTGCGGCCGGCCGGGGATGTGGAGTGGAAGGGCCAGATGCTGGTCCGCGGGCCCCGTGTCATGCCCATCGGGTGGTGAGCCGGATGACCTGGAAGGCGGAGGTCGACGGCGGCCGGTGCATGGCGTCCGGCATGTGCGCCGGTATCGCCCCCGACCTGTTCGTCCTCGACGAGGAGCACGCCCGGCCGCGACGCGAGGAGGTCCCGGAGGAGGAGCGGGTGCTGGACGCGGCGGACTCCTGTCCCGCGCTGGCGATCACCATCCGCGACGGCACCACGACCGTCGGACCGCGTCCCTGAACCCCGTCCGGGAGACCCCGGGTCAGGACTTCTGCGCGACGCCCGCCCAGAAGGACACCTCTGCGTCGGTCACATCGCCGGTCTCCACATGGGAGTCCCTTTCGGCCAGGTCGGCCCGCCAGCGGTGCGGCACCTCCAGGCCCGGTTCGACCAGTTCCAGACCGGTGAAGAAGCGCTCCACCTCGTCCCTGGTGCGGATCTTCCCCTGGATTCCGCCGCTGTGGTACACCTGCACGGTCTTCTGGGTGGCCTCGGGGTCGAAGTCCGGGGTGATGTGGCTCAGCACCAGGAAGGAGCCGGGGGCGAGCGCGTCGACCAGCCGCTGGACGAGGTCGTACGGGCCCCACTCGTCGGGGACGAAGTGCAGGAGCGAGACCAGGCTCAGCGCGACCGGCTGGGACAGGTCCAGCACCTCGGTGAGGTCGGGCGAGGCGAGGATGGCCTCGGGCTCGGTGATGTCCCCGTGCACATAGGCGGTGCGGCCCTCGGGGTGGCTCTTGAGCAGGGCCTGGGCGTGGGCGAGGACGATGGGGTCGTTGTCCACGTAGACGACCCGGGACTCCGGGGCGATCCCCTGGGCGACCTCGTGCAGATTCGGCCGGGTGGGAATCCCGGTGCCGATGTCGAGGAACTGGCGGATGCCCCGCTCGTCGGCGAGGAACCGGATCGCGCGGTGCATCCAGGCCCGGTTGGTCCGGGCGGCGATCATGACACCCGGCCACAGGGTGAGGACCTTGGCCGCGGCCTCACGGTCGGCGACGTAGTTGTCCTTGCCGCCCAGGAAGTAGTCGTACATCCGGGCGCTGTGCGGTCGCCCCTGGTTGAGAGGGGTGTTGGGGGGCTCCGGCCCGCTTCCGGTCTGGGATGCTACCCCTTGCGCGGTCACGTGGTGTTCTCCTCCGTATCCGGGCGCGATCCCTCACGCCGCGGCCGACTGTTCAAAGGATGGTAACCGCGTGATCGTATGAGGAAGTTGAGGGGCCCGGTGCGGTCGGCGCCATCACGCGCCGGCCGCGCCGCGTTACGAGGCCCGGGTCAGGAGGCCGCGTTGTCCATGCGTTCGCGCAGGCTGCGCGGCCGCATGTCGGTCCACACCTCGTCGACGTACGCGGAGCACTCGTCCTTGGTGCCCTCCTTGCCGACGGCGTGCCAGCCCTCGGGCACCTCGAGGTCGGCGGGCCACAGCGAGTACTGGTCCTCGTCGTTGCGCAGCACCTGGTAGCGGGCGTTGTCGTCCATGGTCGTTCTCTCCTGTCGGTGATCGGTCGGATCGGTCGGGTAGGTCGGGTCGGTCGGATCGGGAAGGGTCGGTGAAGTGCCGGATGGCGGTCAGCCGTCCGTCCGGCCGGCCTCATGGCGGCGGGACAGCGTGCGCAGGGTCGGGCTGACGGTGGCCAGGACGGCCGCGGCGGCCATCCCCGCCGCGCAGAGCAGGATGGCCCGGTCGCCCGGCAGGGCCTGGGCGAGCGCTCCGCCCAGCGCGGGGCCCGCCGCGCCCGCGGCACCGCAGGCCAGGACGAGTGTGCTGGTGAGCCTGCCGCGCAACTCGTCCGGGGTGCGCAGCAGTTGGTCGGTCATGATGGCGGTGTTCGCGGTCGGCGGGAACAGTGCCATCAGGGCGAACAGCACCCCGATGAGATAGCCGCTGTCCATCAGCACGGTGACCGGGGCGAGCACGGCCAGCGCCCAGAACACCGCGATGATGCCGCCGTACGGGCCCAGCCGCCGGTGCAGTGCGGGCGCCAGCAGCGCGCCGGCCACCCCGCCCACCCCGAGCATGGCCGCCATCACGCCGACCTCCCCGGAGGGCACCCCCCTGGACTCGGCGAGCACGATGACGACGAGGTAGAAGGCGCTGAAGAACAGGTTGAGCACCACCGCGCACACCACCGTGACCCGGATCCGGCGCTCCCGCCACACCCACCGCAGCCCCGCCAGCGCCTCCCGGCCCAGCGGGCCCACCTCGTCGGCGGACCGCTCGCGCCGGGGCAGCCGTACGAAGAGCAGCGCGACGAAGGAGAGCGTGTGGGTCACGGCGTCCACCAGGAAGGGCACGAACCGCCCCACGGCGAACAGGAACCCGCCGGTCGCGGTGCCCGCCAGCTGCCCCATCGAGGCCCGTGCCGTGTTCATCGCCACCGCCGTGGGCAGATGTTCCTCCGCCACCAGGCCGGGCAGCGACGAGCTCTCCGCCGGTTCGAAGAGCGCCGCGCTCGCCCCGAACACCGCCGCCACGACGACCATGTGCCAGACGGTGGCCGCACCGGCCCACACGGCGGCCACCAGGCTGATGGCGGAGACCGCCTGGGCCGCCTCACAGCCCAGCATGATGGCCTTGCGGTCGTAGCGGTCCACCAGGACGCCCGCCGGGAGCCCGGCCACCATCTGCGCGGCGGCGATGGTGCCCATGACCAGACCGGAGGCGGCGCCCGAGCCGGTGAGCGCGAGGACCAGCAGCGGAAACGCGATCAGCGCCGTGTGGAAGCCGAACTCCGAGAGCGCCTGACCGCCCCACAGCAGCCGGTAGTCCCGGTTGCGCGACAGCGGAACCGGCGGGGACACCGGCGGGGCGGCGGTCATACGGCGCCCCGGCAGTCCCCGGCGATCCGGCGCAGCGCCTCCGCGAAGTCCCCGGCCACCGCCTCCACGGTGCGCCTCTCGTGCACCTCGGGACGGTAGCGCCAGGTGAAGCCGAGCCGGCCGTCCTGCACCGCGCCCACCACTTCCAGCAGATGGGAGCCGCCCTCGCGCGGATCGTGGTCCTGGCCGAACGAGCCGTGCTCGGCGTGCACCAGACCGCCCTGGGACTCGGCCGACCGGGCGTCCCACTGGCCGAGGTAGTTGAACACGATCTGCGGCCCGGTGCCGGGCCGGGACAGCCGTTCGCGCAGTTCGGGTGGGCCGAAGGCGCGCAGCGCCCCGAAGCCGAAGCCGTTGCCGGGGACGGTCCGCAGCCGCCGCCGCACCGACTTCACCAGTCCGCGCCAGTCGGCCGGCCCGCCGCCGGGGATGTCCGGCAGCGTGAAGGAGACCGGATACATGGTGGTGAACCAGCCCACCGTACGGGAGAGATCGACACCGTCCAGGATGTCCTCGCGCCCATGGCCCTCCAGCTCCACCGACACCCGCTCCTGGCCCGTCCAGCGGGACAGCGCCAGCGCGAGGGCGGCGAGCAGCACATCGTTGATCCGGGTGCGATAGGCGGTGGGCGCCGAGCGCAGCAGCGCCTCGGTGTCCCGCTCGTCGAGCTCGACCGGCACCGTAGCGATCTCGGGTCCCGGCGCGGCCACCTGATGGTCGACCGGCAGCGGCCGGGCGTCGAGGGCCTCGCACCAGTGGTCGGCCTCATGGTCCAGGCCGCCCTCGGCCACATGCTCCGCGAGCCGCCGCGCCCAGTCGCGGAAGGCGGTGGTCCTGGCGCCGAGGTCCACCGGTTCGCCCCGCACACCCTGCTGATAGGCGATGTCCAGGTCGTCCAGCAGGATCCGCCAGGACACCCCGTCGATGACCAGATGGTGCGCGGTCAGGAAGAGGAACGGGCGCCGGGCCTCGCCGAAGCGGAACAGCGCGGCCCGCAGCAGCGGGCCCCGGCCCAGGTCGAAGCCCGCGTGGAGGGCGTCGGCCGCCTTCTCCATCGCCGCGTCCGCCTCCCGCGCCGGCAGACCGGACAGGTCGTGGCGGTCCAGGACGCCGCCGTCGCCATCCGGTTCCGGGACGTGGCCGTGCCACTCGCCGCCGTCCTCGGTGAACCGGGTGCGCAGCGCGTCATGGTGGACCAGGAGCGCGGCCAGCGCCCCCTCCAGCGCCTTCTCGTCCGGCTCCTGGTGCAGCTCCAGCAGCGTGGACTGGTTGAAGTGGCGCGGATTCACGGTGTGGGTGGCGAAGAACCAGCGCTGGATCGGGGTGAGCGGAAGCGCCCCGGTCACCGGCTCCGCACGGCCCTCGTCCCGCTCGGCGGTGGCCACGGTGGCGAGCGCCGCCACCGTCTGATGGGTGAACAGATCCTTGGTGGTCAGCCGCAGCCCGGCCTGGCGGGCGCGGGAGACCACCTGGATGCTGAGGATGGAATCCCCGCCGAGCTCGAAGAAGTTGTCCTCCACGCCCACCCGCTCCAGACCGAGCACATCGGCCCAGATGTCCGCGATCCGGCGTTCCATCGGGGTGCGCGGGGCGACCTGGCCCGCGCCGGAGGTGACGGGCACCGGGTCCGGGTCGGGCAGCGCCCGGCGGTCCACCTTGCCGTTGGCCGTGAGCGGAAGGGCGTCCAGGGTGGCGAACGCGGACGGCACCATATGGGACGGCAGGGTCCGGCCCAGGACGTCGCGCAGCGAGGCGGCGGTCGGCGAGGTACCCGGCGCCGGGACGACATAGCCCACCAGGCGCTTCCCGCCGGAGGGCTGCTCCGGAGTCGGGGCGGTCTCCCGTACGGCGACCACCGCTTCCCGCACCTCCGGGCTGCGCCGCAGCGCGCTCTCCACCTCGCCGAGCTCGATCCGGAAGCCCCGCACCTTGACCTGGTCGTCGGCCCGGCCCAGGAAGGTGAGCTCACCGTCGCCGGTCCACCGCACCACATCGCCGGTGCGGTACATCCGCCCGCCCGCCGGGCCGAACGGATCGGCCACGAACCGTGCGGCGGTCAGCCCCGGACGGCCCAGATAGCCCCGCGCCAGACCCGGGCCCGCCACATACAGCTCCCCGGCCACGCCCACCGGCACCGGGCGCAGCGCCTCGTCCAGTACGTAGACCCGGGTGTTCGGGATCGGCCGGCCGATCGGCGGCGCCCCCGACCCGGCGGTCAGCGGCCCGGACCAGGTGCTCACCACCGTGGCCTCGGTCGGGCCGTAGGAGTTGACCATCCGCCGGCCCGGCGCCCAGCGGTCCACCAGCTCCGCGGAGCAGGCGTCGGCGCCGACGATGAGGGTCCGCAGCTCCGGCAGCCCCGTCCGCCGGTCCGCCTCCTCCACGGTGGCCAGCGCGGCCGGGGGGATCAGCGCATGGGTGATCCGCTGCCCGCCGAGCACCTCGGCCAGCCGCTCGCCCAGCAGCGGGCCCTCGTCGCCGATCACCAGCGCCGCGCCATGGGGCAGCGAGACGCACAGCTCCAGGACGGAGGCGTCGAAGCTGGGCGAGGAGAACTGCAGCACCCGGTCCCCGGCCCGTACCTCGTAGTGCGCCGCCGCGGCGGCCGAGAAACCGGCCAGCCCGGCATGGGTGACCACGACCGCCTTGGGCACACCGGTGGAGCCGGAGGTGTAGATGACATAGGCCGGGTGGTCCGGCGTCAGGCCACGGAGGGGCGGCGGTCCGGCGGGGCCCTCCTCGGCCCACACCGAGGCCGCGTCGTCGAGCACCACCGAGGGCGCGGCGTCCCGCAGCATGAACGCCACCCGCTCCTTCGGATAGCCGGGGTCGACCGGCAGGAACGCACCACCCGCCTTCGCCACGGCCAGCTGCGCCACCAGCATCTCCACCGAACGCGGCAGCACCAGCGCCACCAGCCGCTCCGGCCCCACACCCCGGCCGATCAGCCGGTGCGCCAGCCGGTTCGCGGCGGTGTCCAACTCGGCGAAGGTGAGATCGCCCTTCCCGTACCGCACGGCCGTGGCATCCGGGGAGACGGCCACCTGCCGCTCGAACAGCTCGCGCAGCGTGGCCCGCTCCACCTCCAGGCGGGTGTCGTTCCATTCGACCAGGGTGCGCCGCAGCTCGGCCTGTGTGGTCAGCGGCAGCGCGCCCACCGGACGCTCCGGATCCGCGGCGATCCCGGCGAGCAGCGCCCGCAGGGCCGAGCCCATCCGCTCCACGGTCGAGGCGTCGAACAGATCGGTGCTGTAGCCGATCAGCCCGCGCAGCACACCCTCCTCGGCCTCGGCGAACTCGAAGGTGAGGTCGAAGGCGGCGGTCTGGGTGTCGAGTTCCACGTCCGCCAGCTCCAGACCGGGCAGCTCCAGCACCCGGCCCGGGGCGTTCTGGAGCACCACCATCGCCTGGAACAGCGGTGTCCGGCTGGTGTCCCGCACCGGCCGCACCTCGTCCACCACCCGCTCGAACGGCACCGCCTGATGGGCGAAGGCGTC
Source organism: Streptomyces endocoffeicus (assembly GCF_016741935.1). Classification (GTDB taxonomy): domain Bacteria; phylum Actinomycetota; class Actinomycetes; order Streptomycetales; family Streptomycetaceae; genus Streptomyces; species Streptomyces endocoffeicus. The sequence goes on from NZ_JAERRG010000006.1 coordinate 88,910, forward strand.
CAGGACGGTGCCGCGCACCTCGGCCAGGAAGTCGCCGAAGCGGGCGTGCGGATCGACGGTGGAGCGCAGCACCAGGGTGTTGACGAAGAAGCCGATCAGCCGCTCCACCTCGGGGCGCTCCCGCCCCGAGGTGACGGTGCCCACGGCGATGTCCCGCCCGCCGGAGAGCCGGGCCAGCAGGATCTGGGCCGCCGCCACCAGCGTCATGAACAGGGTGGTGCCCCGCGTCTGCCCGAACTCCTTGAGGCGCGAGCTCACCCCGGTGGGCACCGTGAACTCCACGGTGGCGCCGTTCTTCGTCCGTACCGCCGGGCGGGGCCGGTCGGTGGGCACCTCCAGCGGCGGCACTCCGGCCAACTGGCGTGCCCAATAGGCCAGTTCCTCATTCGCGCGGGGAGCGGTGAGCTCGGTCCGCTGCCAGGCGGCGAAGTCCGCGTACTGCACCGGGAGCGGGGGCAGCGCGGCGGGTTCACCGCTCAGCGCCGCCCGGTACAGCTCCCGCAGATCGCCGGTGAGCACACCGGTGGACCAGCCGTCCGTGATGATGTGATGCAGCGTCAGGCTCAGCATGTGCTCCTGGGGGCCGAGCCGGATCAGCCCGGTGCGCAGCAGCGGGCCGCGCCGCAGATCGAACGGGCGCTCCCGTTCGTACGCCAGCAGCTCCCCCAGCTCCGCCTCCCGTTCGGCGGCGGGAAGATGGGACAGGTCGTACGGGTCGAGCCGGACCTCCCAGGGGTCGTGCACGATCTGCACCCCGCGGCCGTCCACCGCGTCGAAGGTGGTCCGCAGCGACTCGTGCCGGGCCACCAGCGCGGTCAGCGCCGCGCTGAGCGCGTTCACATCGAGGGCTCCCCGCATCCGCAGCGCCAGCGGGGTGATGTACTCGGCGCTGTCGGGGGCGAAGGAGTCCAGGAACCACAGACGCTGCTGCGGATACGACAGCGGCAGCTCGCCGTCCCGGGCCACCGGTGTGATCGGGGCCGGCCGGTCCGCGCCGCGGCCGTCCGCGCCACCGAGCGCCTCGGCCAGGGCGGCGACGGTCGGGTGGGTGAACACCAGGCGGGGCGACGGCTCCACCCCGAGCACCTCCCGCAGCCGTGAGGTGAGCCGGATGGAGAGGATCGAGTCGCCGCCGAGTTCGAAGAAGTTGTCCCCGGCGCCGACGCGTTCGACCTCCAGCACCTCGGCCCAGACCGCCGCCACGGCCCGTTCGGCCCCCTCGCGCGGCGCCCGGTAGGGCGTGCGGCGGGTGTCCGGGCCCGGCGCGGGCAGCGCCGCGCGGTCCAGCTTCCCGGTGGGGCCGAGCGGCAGCGCGTCCAGCGGGACGACGGCCGACGGCACCATATAGTCCGGCAGCCGCTCGGCCGCGTACGCCCGCAGCGGGTCACCCTCCACCGGCGTGTCGCCACCGGCCACCACATAGGCCACCAGCCGCCTGCCACCGGGACCGTCCGCGCGGGCCACCACCGCGACATCCGCCACCTCGGGATGCCCGGCCAGCACCCCCTCCACCTCGCCCGGCTCGATCCGGAAGCCACGGACCTTGACCTGGTCATCGGCGCGGCCGAGGAACTCCACCGTGCCGTCCGGGCGTCGCCGCGCCAGATCGCCGGTGCGGTACATCCGCTCCCCGGCGGGCCCGTACGGATCGGGGAGGAACGCCGCCGCGGTCGGTCCTGGCCGGCCGAGATAGCCACGGGCCACCCCCTCCCCGGCGACGAAGAGCTCGCCGACCACACCCGGCGGCACGATCCGCATCCTGGAGTCCAGGACATGGACCCGCATGTTGTCCAGCGGCCGGCCGATCGGCACCACCTCGGGCACCTCGTCGGCGCGGGACATCGGGAAGTACGTGGCGAAGGTGGTGGTCTCGGTCGGCCCGTAGCCGTCCACCACGGTCAGCCCGGGGCAGTGCTCCAGCACCCGGCGCACCGAGGCCGCGGGCACCACATCGCCGCCGGTCCACACCTCGCGCAGCCCCGCGAAGCAGTCCGGCGCGTCCTGAGCCAGCAGCCGGAACAGCCCGGCGGTCAGCCAGAGCCCCGTCACGGCGTGCTCGGCCACCAAGTGGCGCACCGCGGCGGCGTCCAGCTCGCCCGGTGTCACCACCACCCGGCCACCGTTCAGCAGCGGCACCCACATCTCGTAGGTGGCGGCGTCGAACGCCACCGGCGAGTGCAGCGGCACCCGCTCATGCCCGCCACCGGCGAAGGCACGGTCCAGGGCGAGCGCCGCCACATCGCGATGGCGCACCCCCACGGCCTTGGGCACACCGGTCGACCCGGAGGTGAACATCACATACGCCAGCTGGTCCCGGTGCACCGGCACCGCGGCCGCCACGGGCTCGCCCTCCCGGGCGGCGGCCACCTCCTCCGGCGTCAGCACGACCGCGGCGCCCGCCTGGTCCAGCAGCGTCCGCCGCCGGTCGCGCGGGGCGCGGGCGTCCACCGGTACGTACACCCCACCGGCCCTGACCACCGCGAGCTGGGCCACGACCAGCTCCACCGACCGGTCCATGAGCAGCGCCACCCGGTCCTCGGGACGCACCCCGGACCGCAGCAGATGTCCGGCCAACCGGCCCGCCCACTCGTCGAGTTGGGCATAGCTGAGCGAGGTGGCGCCGTCGGTGACGGCGACGGCGTCCGGGCAAAGGCGCACCCGCTCGGCGAACAGCTCGGCCGGCGAGCCCTCCGGCAGCGGCCGGGCGGTCGCATTCCACGCGCCGGCCGCCCGCAGCCGCTCCGCCTCCGTCAGCAGCGGCAGCTCGTCCAGTGACCGCCCGGCGCCGTCCGCGATCCCGGTCAGCAGCGTCTCCAGATGGGCCGCCGCCCGCTCGGCCGTGGCCGCGTCGAACAGCGCCGGATCGTAGGCGAGGTCGAAGCCCAGCCGGTCGCCGAGATAGGCGCGCAGACACAGCGGGAAGCTGGTGGAGTCCTCGGCCCGCACCTCCCGGACCCGGATCCCGGCACCGGCCGCCGACGCCTCGTCGAAGGGGTAGTTCTCGAACACCACCATGCTGTCGAAGAGCGCCTCACCGGCCGGGATCGCGCTGAGGGCCTGGATCCGGGGGAGGGCGACGAAGTCGAAGCGGCGGGACTCGCTCTGCTGCTCCTGAAGCTCCCGCAGCCACGCCACGACCTCACGGCCGCCCTCGGCCACGGCCCGGGTGGGGACCGTGTTGATGAACATGCCGACCATCGTCTCCACGCCCGGCAGCCCCTCCGGACGGCCCGAGACGGTGGTGCCGAACACCACGTCGCGCACCCCGCCGTACCGCGACAGCAGCAGCGCCCACGCGCCCTGCACCACCGTGTTGACCGTCAGCCCGCCGCCGCGCGCGGTCTCCCGCAGCCGGGCGGACACCTCCTCGGTCAGCTCCAGCCGGGTCAGCGCGGTCGAGGTGGTGCGATGCGCCTCCCGGGGCGGCCGGTCGTACGGCAGCGGCGTGCGGGTGCCGAACCCCGCCAGCACCTCGCGCCAATGCCGCTCCGCACCCTCCTGGTCCTGCTCACGCAGCCAGCGCAGGAAGTCCCGGAAGGCCCGGCGGGCGGGCGGCTGCGGCGAGCGCCCGGCCACGAGAGCCGCGTACGTCTCGCACACCTCGGCGAAGACCTGGCCGGTGCTCCAGCCGTCGAGCATCAGATGGTGCGAGGTCCACACCAGCATGACCTCGTCATCGGGCAGCCCGGCCACCGCGATCCGGCTCAGCGGGGCCGAGGTGAGCTCCATCCCGGCGGCGCGGTCCTCGGCCAGCAGCCGCCGCAGCGCCTCCTCCCGCGCGGACGGCGTCAACTCCCGCCAGTCCAGCCGGACGGTGGGCAGGTCGGCCCGGCGGTGGACGACCTGGACCGGCTCGGCGAGCCCCTCCCAGCGGACGGAGCTGCGTAAGCCCGGCGTACGGTCCACCACCCGCCGCCAGGCGGCCGCGAAGGCGTCCGGGTCGGCGATCCCGCCGATCCGGATGGCGATCTGGTCGAAGTAGGCGCCACCGGTGGCAGCGCTGTCCACGAGGCCATGGAAGAGCATGCCCGCCTGGAGCGGGGTCAGCGGATACACGTCCTCCACCGCGCCGCCGTCACCGGCGATCAGATCCACCTGCCGCTGGCCGAGCCGGGCGAGCGGGAAGTCGGACGGGGTGCGCCCGCCCGCGCCGGGCTCCGCGCAGTGCGCGACGATCTCCTTCAGCGCGGCCAGACAGTCGTCCGCGACCCGGCGCACGGTGGCCTCGTCGTACATCCGGGCCGGATAGCTCCAGCCCAGCTCCAGCCGGCCGTCCTGGACCGCCCCGGTGACCTCCAGCAGACACGGGCGGGTCTCCCCGGGCGCGGCGTCCTGGCCGGTCACCGGGAGGGCGGCGCGGTACAGGCCCGGGGCGCTTTCGTCGGCCGCGGCCACGTCCCACTGGCCGTGGTAGTTGAAGACGATCCGCGGCGACGGCCCGCTTCGCAGCTCCCCGGCCGGGGAGCCCTCCGGGGCCAGCCGGCGCAGCGCTCCGTGGCCGAGCCCGTGGTGCGGAACGGCCCGCAGCTGCTCCTTGACGGACCGGAGGGTGTCCCGCCACCCCGCCCCGGCGTCGACGGCCAGCGCGAGCGGGTACTCGGCGGTGAACCAGCCGACCGTACGGGAGAGGTCCAGGTCCTCGAAGAGGTCCTCGCGGCCGTGCCCCTCCACGCCGATCAGCACCGTGTCCCCGCCGGTCCAGCGCGCCAGGCTCCGGCCGAGCGCGGCGAGCAGTACGTCGTTGATCCGCGTCCGGTAGACGCCGGGGACCCGGCGCAGCAGCGCCTCGGTCTCGGCACGGCCGAGGACCGTGGTCACCGTGGCCGCCGTCTCATGGGTGTTGGGGCCCTCGCGGTCGACGGGGAGCGCGGCGGGCGCGGAGCGCGCCACGCCCGTCCAGTACGCCAGGTCGCCGTCGAGCCCGCCGGAGCGCACATGGTCCGCCAGCCGGGCCGCCCACCGGGTGAAGGCACTGCTCGCCGGGGGCAGGGTGGGCGCGCCACCGGCGGCGGCGCCGCGGTAGGCGGTCTCCAGATCGCCGAGCAGGACCCGCCAGGAGACGCCGTCCACCACCAGATGGTGGGCGGTGAGCAGCAACTCGGGCGCCTGCCCGGGGCCGAAGGTGAACAGCAGCGCCCGCAGCACGGCCCCCTCGGCGATGTCCAGTCCCGTTTGGGCCGCGACCGTGGCCTCCCGTACGGCTTCGGCGCGTGCCGCCTCGTCCAGACCGGACAGGTCGTGCCGCTCCAGGACACCGCCGGGGGCGGTGGGCAGGACCTCCTGCCGCCACTGCCCGTCGACGGCCAGGAAGCGGGTGCGCAGCGCGGCGTGGTGCGCCACCAGGGCGTCCACCGCCTGCCGCAGGGCGGCCTCGTCGAGGTCGCCGGTGAGCTCCAGCCGGTGGCTCATGGTGAAGTGGTGCCGGTCGCCGGGGTGCCGCCCGTCCAGGTACCAGTGCTGGATGGGGGTCAGCGGCGCCGGTCCGGCCACCGCCCCGGCCGCGTCGGCGAGCGGCTGCCGCCGGGCCGTCTCGACGCTCAGCGCGAGCTCCGCGATGGTCTGGTGGCGGAAGACGTCCTTGGAGGTGAGCGTCAGCCCGGCCTGGCGGGCGCGGGAGACGATCTGGATGCTCAGGATCGAATCGCCGCCCAGGGCGAAGAAGTTGTCCTCCACGCCCACCTCGGGAACGCCCAGCACCTCGGCCCACACGTCCGCCAGCACCGTCTCGGCGGGGGTCCGGGGCGCCACGTACGGCGAGCCCTGCTCCGGCCGGTCCGGGGGAGCGGGCAGCGCGCGCCGGTCCACCTTGCCGCTGTCGGTGCGGGGCATCCGGTCCAGTGTCACGAAGGCGGCCGGGACCATGTAGTCGGGCAGGGTGCGCTTGAGCAGGGCGCGCAGCTCCACCGGATCGGGAGCGTCGGCCGGGCCGTCGGAGCGGGTCACCAGATAGGCCACCAGCCGCCGGTGACCGGTGTCCTCGCGGGCCACGACCACCGCCTCCTGGACCGCCGGATGGCCCAGCAGCGCGGCCTCGATCTCGCCGGGCTCGATCCGGAACCCACGGATCTTGAGCTGTTCGTCGGCGCGGCCCAGGAACTCCAGCGCCCCGTCCGCCGTCCAGCGCGCCCGGTCGCCGGTGCGGTACATCCGGTCGCCGGGAGGCCCGTACGGGTCGGCGACGAAATGGCCCGCGGTGAGCCCGGGGCGGCGCAGATAGCCGCGGGCGACCTGTGCCCCGGCCAGATGGAGTTCACCGGGGACGCCTGGCGGCACCGGCCGCAGCGCGCCGTCCAGGACGTACGCCCGCAGATTGCGGCCGGGGCGTCCGATGAGCGGCCGGTCGCCGAGACCGGCCAGGTCGCCGTAGACCGCGTCCACGGCGCATTCGGTGGGCCCGTAGAAGTTGTACGCCGCCACGCCCGGCACCGCGCGCAGCTCCCGCCACAGTGCCGCGCCGAGGGCCTCGCCGCCCACCATGACGATCCGGGGGCGGTGGCGGTCCCCGGTGAACAGCCCGGCCGCCATCAGCTCATGCAGGTACGACGGGGTGACGTCGAGGAAGTCCAGCCCACGGTCCTCGACCAGCGCCACCAGGGCGGCCGGGTCGAGCCGTACCGCGTCGTCCACCAGATGCACCTCCTGGCCCGAGGCCAGGAACACCGCGCCCTCCCAGGAGGTGTCGAAGGAGAACGCGGCGGTCAGCGCCGAACGCAGCGGACGGCCCGCCTCGGCCTGGTGCGGTGCGATGAGCCCGGCCCGGTGGTCGAGGCAGAGGTTGACCAGCTGGCGGTGCTCGACGGCGACACCCTTGGGACGGCCGGTGGACCCCGAGGTGTAGGTGATGTACGCGGTGTGCCCGGGCAGCAGGGGGGACAGCAGGTCCGCGTCGGTGGGATCGGTGTCCGGCAGCCCGTCCAGGGGCGCGTCCCGCAGGGCATCGGGGGTGAGGACGACCTCGGGCGCCGCGTCTTCCAGCAGGAACCGCGCGCGTTCGGCGGGCAGCCCGGGGTCCACGTACAGCTGCGTACCGCCCGCCTTGAGGACCGCGAGCAGGGCCACCATCAGCTCGGCGGTGCGCGGAAGCCTGACCGCGACCACCTTCTCCGGGCCCACGCCCAGGGCGATCAGATGGTGGGCCAGCCGGTTGGCGGCCGCGTTCAGCCCCGCGAAGTCGTAGGTGGCGTCGGAGGCCACCAGCGCGGTGGCGCCCGGGGTGCGGGCGGCCTGCTCCTCGAAGAGCCGGGGGAAGGTGGTGTCCGGCACGGCGAGTGCGGTGTCGTTCCACTCCGCCAGCACCGTCCGCCGCTCCCCGGCGGTCAGCAGCGGCAGTTCGCCCACCCGGAGCCCGGGGTCCTCGGCCACCGCTGCCAGCAGCAGCCGCAGCTGACGGACCATCCGCTCCACGGTGGCCGCGTCGAACAGATCGGTGTTGTACTCCACGAAGCCGGTCAGGCCGCCGGGGCCCGCCACGAAGTCGAAGCCCAGGTCGAAACCGGCGGTCCGGCCCGGGACCCGTACGGCCTCCACGGCCAGACCGGGCAGGTCGGGCACCTCGGCGCCCAGGTTGTGGAGCGCCACCATGACCTGGAAGAGCGGGGTGCGGCTGGTGTCCCGCTCCGGCTGGAGCGCGTCCACGATCCGCTCGAACGGCACGTCCTGGTGGGCGAAGGCGTCCAGCACGGTGCCCCGCACCCGGGTGAGCAGCTCCTCGAACGAGTCGTCGGCCGCCACGCTGGTGCGCAGCACCAGCGTGTTCACGAACATCCCGACCAGATGCTCCAGTTCGGGCCGCTCCCGTCCCGAGGTCACGGTGCCCACCGCGATGTCCTCCTGCCCCGACCAGCGGGCGAGCAGCACCTGGCAGGTGGCGAGGAGCGTCATGAAGAGGGTGGAGTCGCGCCGCCGCCCGGCCGCGCGCAGCCGCTCCACCAGGGCGGCGGGCAGGGTGAACTCCAGCAGCGCCCCGTCCTTGGTCTGCACGGCCGGCCGGGGACGGTCGGTCGGCAGCTCCAGCGGCGCCAGATCCGCCAGCCGCGCCCGCCAGTACTCCAGCTGCGGCTCCATCCGCGCCGCGCCGCCGAGCGGATCGCGCTGCCATGCCGCGTAGTCGGCGTAGCCCAGCGGCAGCGGGGCGAGCGCGGGCCGCCGCGCCATGACCGCCGCGCCGTACAACTCGCTCAGATCGGCGCTGATGACGGCCGTGGACCAGCCGTCCGTGACGATGTGGTGCATCGTCAGGGTGAGCACGTGCTCCTCGTCGTCCAGCCGGATCAGGGACGCCCGCAGCAGCGGCCCGGTGCGCAGATCGAAGGGGGTGGCGCCCTCCCGCTCCAGCAGCCGCTCCAGCTCCCGCTCGCGCTCGGCCACGGGGCGGGCCGTCAGGTCGTGCACCGGCAGCGCCACCGGGTACGGATCGTGCACCCGCTGCACCCCGCGGCCGTCCACCTCGGCGAAGGTGGTGCGCAGCGGCTCGTGCCGGGCCACCAGGGCGTCCAGGGCGGTGCGCAGCGCGGCGGTGTCCAGGCGGCCGCGCAGCCGCAGCGCGAACGGCGTCACATACTCCGTGCCGCCGCCGTCGAAGGAGTCCAGGAACCACAGACGCGCCTGTGCGAAGGACAGCGGCAGCTCCCCGTCCCGTGGCACGGCCGGGATGGCGTCCGCCGCCCCGCCGACCTCCGCCGCCCCGCCGACCTCCGCCGCCCCGCCGTCCTCCGGCGTTCCGCCCGTCTCCGGCGCGCCCAGCGCGGCGGCGAGTTCGGCCACGGTGGTGTGGGTGAACAGCGCGCGCGGGGTGACCTCGGTGCCGAAGGCCGTCCGCAGCCGGGAGGCCACCCGGATGGCCAGGATCGAATCGCCGCCCAGGGCGAAGAAGTCGTCCGTCGCCCCGGCCGCCTCGACCGGGAGCACCTCGGCCCACACCCGCGCCACCGTGCGCTCGGCCTCGGTGCGCGGGGCGATCCGCTCGGCGCTCGCCGCGAAGCCGTCGAGGCCGGGCGCGGGCAGCGCGCGCCGGTCCAGCTTGCCGTTGGCGGTCAGCGGCAGCGCCTCCAGCGCCACGAACGCCGCCGGGATCATCTGCGCGGGCAGCGTCCGCTGGAGGAACTCCCGCAACTCACCGGCCTGTGGTGGCGCGGCCGAACCGGCGGCCACCACATAGGCCACCAGCCGCCGCACCCCGGGCTGGTCATCCCGTACGGTCACCACCGCGTCGCCGACCTCCGGATGGGCGGTCAGGGTGGCCTCGATCTCCCCGGGCTCGATCCGGAAACCACGGATCTTCACCTGGTCGTCGGCGCGGCCCAGATACTCCAGCTCGCCGTCCGCGCTCCACCGGGCCCGGTCGCCGGTGCGGTACATCCGGCTCCCGGCGGGCCCGTACGGATCGGCCACGAAGCGGGACGCGGTCAGCCCCGGGCGGCGCAGATAGCCCCGGGCGAGCCCGGCCCCCGCCACATACAGTTCGCCGACCGCCCCCGGCGGCACCGGCCGCAGCGCCTCGTCCAGCACATACACCCGCAGATCGGGGATGCCGGTGCCGATGGCGCTCGCCGCGACGGACGTTGCCGCGCGGTCGAGCGGGGCGTAGGTGACATGGACGGTGGTCTCGGTGATCCCGTACATGTTGACCAGCACCGGCGCGGTGTCCGGATGCCGTGCGTACCAGCCCGCCAGCCGCCGTGCGTCGAGCGCCTCACCGCCGAACACCACCCGGCGAAGGGCGAGTTGGGCTCCGGGGTGCTCCTCGTCGGCGCGCATCAGCCCCTGGAAGGCGGACGGCGTCTGGCTGAGCACCGTCACCCCCTCCTCCGCCAGCAGCCGCAGGAACTCCTCGGGGGAGCGGGAGACGGCGTACGGGACGACCACGAGCCGGCCGCCGTGCAGCAGCGGCCCCCAGATCTCCCAGACGGAGAAGTCGAAGGCGTAAGCGTGGAACAGCGTCCACACATCGCTCGCGTCGTACGAGAACCACTCCCGGGTCCGGGAGAACAGCCGGACCACATTGGAGTGCGGGATCACCACGCCCTTGGGCACGCCCGTGGACCCGGAGGTGTAGATGGCGTAGGCGGGGCTCTCCGGCAGCGGACCCGAACCGGCCGGCAGGGCGGCGGGGCGGCGCTCCAGATCGGCGATCAGGGCGGGGTCGTCCAGACACAGCCGGGCCACGGCGGTGTGCCCGGCGGTGTCCGGGTCGTCGGCGAGCCGCGTCTCCAGGGCGGTGGTGGTCAGCAGGGCCACCGGTTCGGCGTCGGCGAGCATCCGGGCGATCCGGCCGGACGGCTGGTCCGGGTCGAGGGGCAGATAGGCCGCCCCCGTCTTCAGCACCGCCACGATCGCCACGATCATCTCGGGTGAGCGGGGCAGCGCCAGCGCCACATACCGCTCCCGCCCGGCGCCCTCGGCGATCAGACGATGCGCCAACCGGCCCGCCCGTGCGTCGAGTTCGGCGTACGACAGCGAAACCCCGGCACACGAGACGGCGATGGCCCCGGGGGCGCGGGCGGCCTGCTCCTCGAACAGGTCCACCAGGGTCCGCTCCGGCGCCTCAGGGGGCGCGCCGCCGCCCCACTCCACCAGGATCCGCCGCCGCTCCTCGGCGGTGGTCCACGGAAGCGCCCGCAGCGGACGGTCGGGGTCGGCCGCGATCGCGGTGAGCAGCAGAGACAGCCGGTCGGCGAGCGCGGCCGCGGTCCGGGCGTCGAACAGCCCCGGGTCATAGCCGAGGTCGAAGCCCAGCCGGTCGGAGAGATGGGCCCGCAGACTCAGGCCGAAGTTGGTGGCGTCGATCGAGCGGACCTCGACGATCCGCAGGCCCGCCTCGCGCGCCGAGGAGTCGTCAAAGGGGTAGTTCTCGAAGGCCACCATCGAATCGAAGAGCGAGGTCCCGGCCGGTATCTCGCTCCAGCCCGCCACCTGCGCCAGCGAGACGGATTCATGGCGCCGGGACGCGGACTGCGCCATCTGGAGGTCCCGCAGCCAGTCCCCGGTGTTCCGGGCGGCGTCCACCCGCACTCGGGTCGGCAGGGTGTTGATGAACATCCCGACCATCGACTCGACCCCGGCCAGCTCCGCCGGACGGCCCGAGACGGTGGTACCGAAGACCACGTCCTCCTCACCGCCGTACCGGGACAGCAGCAGCGCCCAGGCGCCCTGCACGATCGTGTTGACGGTCAGGCCGCCGCCGCGGGCCGTACGGCGCAGCTCCTCCGACACCTCGGGGGTGAGCGACACCGCCACGGTCGCCGAGGAGCGGGCACGGTGGGACTCCACGGCCCTGCGGTCGGCGGGGAGCGGGGTCGGGGCGGTGAAACCGGCGAGCACATCCCGCCAGTGGCGCTCGGCCTCCTGCCCGTCCCGCCCGTCCAGCCACCGCAGATAGTCGCGGAACGGGCGGCGGGCGGGAAGCGCCGGAGCACGGCCCTGGGCCGCCGCGGTGTACCGCTCGCACACCTCGGTGAACACCTGCGCCAGGCTCCAGCCGTCCAGGACCAGATGGTGCGAGGTCCACATCAGCGCCACCCGGGCGTCGGTCAGCCGGGCGATGGCCAGCCGCATCAGCGGCGGCGCGGTCAGATCGATGCCCCGGGCCAGGTCCTCGGCCCGGAACCGCTCCAGTTCGGCCTCGCGCCGCTCCTCCGGCAGCCCGCGCCAGTCCAGCTGGGTCACGGGCACCCCGGCCCGGTGGCGGACGATCTGCAGCGGCCGCTCGACCCCCTCCCAGACGACGCCGGTACGGAGCACCGGTGTGCGGTCCACCGTCTCCTGCCAGGCCCGGGCGAACGCCTCCGGGTCGCCCACCCCGTCCAGGATCAGCGTGGCCTGGTCGAGGTAGACGTCCTCCTCGCCGCCGACCAGCCGGTGGAACAGCATGCCCTCCTGAAGGGGCGTCAGCGGATAGACGTCCTCGATCCGGCGTCCGTCGCCCACCAGCCGGTCGACGGCGGCCTGGTCCAGCCGGGCCAGCGGGAAGTCGGAGGGAGTCCGGCCGCCCGCGTCCGGTCCGTCGCAGTGCGCCACGATCTCCCGCAGCGCCGTGAGCATGCCGTCCGCGAGCCCCCGCACCGTGGCCGCGTCGTGGACCCGGTCGGAGTACAGCCAGGTCAGCTCCAGCTCACCGTCCGCCACCACGGCGGACACATCCAGCGGATACACCGACGGCTCGTCGGCGGCCAGATCCCGCCCCAGGCTCTCCCCGGTGAGCGTGAACGCGCCACCGTCCCCGCGCGAGTCCCACTGGCCGTGGTAGTTGAAGCAGATGCCCGGCGGCGGCGCGTCGGCGAGCGCCCGCGCGGGGGAGTCCGGTGCGCTCAGATACGCCAGCGCCTCATGGCTCAGCCCCCGGTGCGGCACCGCGCGCAGCTGCTCCTTCACCGACTTCAGCACCGCGCCCCAGCCGTCCCCGGGCAGCGTCAGCGCCACCGGGTACTGCGTGGTGAACCAGCCCACGGTCCGGGACAGCTCGACGGCCGCGTCCAGCTCCTCGCGGCCATGGCCCTCCATGGCCACCAGCACCCGGTCCCCGCCCGTCCACCCGGCGAGCACCCGCCCCAGCGCGCCGAGGAGCACATCGTTGATCTGTGTCCGGTACACCCCGGGCACCCGGCGCAGCAGCCCATCGGTGACCTCGCGGTCGAGTGTCACGCGCACGGTGTGGGTGGACCCGGCGGTGGCCGTGCCGGGACGGTCCGCCGGAAGGCCCGCGCCGCCCGCCCGCCGTACGCCCTCCCAGTACGGCAGATCGCCGTCCAGCTCGCCCTCCCGCACCCGCTCGCCCAGCCGATGGGCCCAGGTGGTGAAGGGGGTGGAGGCGGGCTCCAGGCGCACCGGCTCCCCGGCCGCGGCCTGCCGGTAGGCGGTCTCCAGATCGCCCAGCAGAATGCGCCACGAGACGCTGTCCACGGCCAGGTGGTGCACGGTGAGGAACAGCCGCGGCCGGGCCCCCGCCCCGCGCCTCAGCAGGGCACCCCGCAGCAACGCCCCCGTGGTCAGGTTGAGTTCGGCGCGGGCGGCCTCCGCGGCCGCCTCGGCCGCGGCCGTCTCCTCCGTGCCGCCGAGCCCGGACAGATCGTGGCGGCGCAGCACCGGCCCGCCCGGCGCGCCGTCCGCGAGCTGCCGCCACCCGCCGTCGTCGCCCTGGACGAACCGGGTGCGCAGGGCCGGGTGGTGCGCGACCAGGGCGTCCAGCGCGGCCTCCAGCGCGCCCTCGTCCAGGCCGGACGGCAGATCGAGGACCATCGACATGGTGAAGTGGCGCAGCGGGCCATGGGTGGCGAAGAACCAGTGCTGGATCGGGGTCAGCGGCGCCGGACCCGCCACCTCCGCCGGCTCGTCCCCGGCGGCTTCGGGCGCCTCGCGCGGTGCCACGGCGGCGGCCAGCCCGGCGATGGTCTGGTGCAGGAAGACATCCCGCGAGGTGAGCGCGAGCCCGGCCTGGCGGGCCCGGGAGACGATCTGGATGCTGAGGATCGAATCGCCGCCCAGCTCGAAGAAGTTGTCGTTCACCCCCACCGTCCGGGCGCCCAGCACCTCGGCCCAGATCCGCGCCAGCTCCCGCTCCGCCTCGGTGCGCGGCGCGGTGGCGTCCCGCTCCGGCCGGTCCGCGTCGAGCCGCGGCGCGGGCAGCGCCCGGCGGTCCAGTTTGCCGCTGGTGTTGAGCGGCATGGCGTCGAGGGCGACAAAGGCACCGGGGACCATATGGCCCGGCAGGGTCCGCCCGAGAGCCGCGCGCAACGCGCCGGAGGCGGGCGCCTCACCGCCGGGCGCGGGCACGTAGTACGCGGCCAGCCGGGCGTGGCCCCGGTCGTCGGTCACCGCGACGACGGCCGCCTCGGCGACGGCCGGCAGATCCAGCAGCGCCGCCTCGATCTCGCCCGGTTCGATCCGGTGGCCCCGGATCTTCACCTGGTCGTCGGCCCGGCCGAGGTAGTCCAGCTCCCCGTCCGCGGTCCAGCGGGCCAGGTCCCCGGTGCGGTACATCCGGCTCCCGGCGGGCCCGTACGGATCGGCCACGAAGCGGGACGCGGTCAGCCCCGGACGGCCCCGGTACCCCCGGGCCACCTGCTCACCCGCCAGATACAGCTCACCCGCGACCCCCATCGGCACCGGCTGAAGCCGGGAGTCGAGCACATGGGCGCGCAGATTGCCCAGCGGGCGGCCCACCACCGGGCGCCCCGCGCCGCCGATCCGGGCGGCGAGCGCGTCGATGGTGCATTCGGTCGGACCGTAGAAGTTGTACGCCGTCGTCCCCGGCGTGTCCGCCAGCCGCCGCCACAGCGACGGACCGATGGCCTCGCCGCCCAGCATCAGCACCCGCGGCCGGTGCCGGGGGTGGTCCAGCAGCCCGGCCGGGAGGAGCTGCCGCAGATACGAGGGGGTGAGGTCGAGGAAGTCGATACGGTGCTCGGCGACGCGCGCCACGAGCGCGGCCGGGTCGAGCCGGGTGGCCTCGTCGATGAGGTGCAGCTCATGGCCGTCGGCCAGCAGCAGCAACCCCTCCAGCGAGGTGTCGAAGGAGAACGACGCGGTCAGCGCCACGCGCAGCGGCCCGCCGCCCGCCTCGGCCACAAAGCCCTCGCGGTGGCCGACCAGCAGATTGACCAGCGACCGGTGCTCCACGGCCACCCCCTTGGGGCGGCCGGTGGAGCCCGAGGTGTACAGGACGTAGGCGGCGCTGCCGGGACGCAGTGCGGCGGTCCGGTCCGCGTCCATGGGGTTCGCCACCGGCAGCGTGGCCGGGACGGCGCGCAGGGCGGCCTCGTCGAGCACCAGCGCGGGCTCGGCGTCGGACAGGAGGAACGCGACGCGCTCGGCGGGGAGTTCGGGATCGAGGGGCAGATAGACCCCGCCCGCCTTCAGCACACCCAGGATCGCCACGATCATGTCGGAGGTCCGGGGCAGTTTCACCCCGACGACCCGCTCCGGGCCCACGCCCTGGGCGATCAGATGGTGCGCCAGCCGGTTGGCGGCCGCGTTCAGCTCCGCGAAGTCGTAGCAGGCGTCGGAGGCCACCAGCGCCGTGGCATCCGGGGTACGGGCCGCCGCCGTCTCGAACACCGCCGGGAACGTGGCCGGTTCGACCGACAGCACAGGGCCGTGCCCGGCGGCCGTCATCCGCCGCCGCTCCCCGTCCGTGAGCAGGGGCAGCTCGCGCACCGGCCGGTCCGGTTCGGCGGCCACCCCGTCGAGCAGCACCAGCAGATGTCCCGCCATCCGCTCGGCGGTCGCCCGGTCGAACAGCTCGGTGCTGTACTCCAGCAGCCCCCGCAGCTCTGCCCCATCCGGCCCGGATTCGACGAATTCGACGCTGAGGTCGAAGGTGGCCGACCGGCGGGGCACGGCCACGCTCGTCGCGGCCAGGCCGGACAGCCGGGGCGCGCTCCTCGGGGCGCTGTGCAGCAGCACCATCACATCGAACAGCGGATTGCGGCCCGCCTCCCGGCGCGCCCCCACTGCCTCCACCAGCCGCTGGTACGGCGCCTCGTCATGGGCGAAGGCG
Source organism: Streptomyces endocoffeicus (assembly GCF_016741935.1). GTDB lineage: Bacteria > Actinomycetota > Actinomycetes > Streptomycetales > Streptomycetaceae > Streptomyces > Streptomyces endocoffeicus. The sequence goes on from NZ_JAERRG010000006.1 coordinate 104,403, forward strand.
TCCAGCACCGTGGCCCCGGCGTCGGCCAGCAGCGCGCGGTAGGAACGGGCCGTGTCCACCGCGGAACGCAGCACCACCGTGTTGACGAAGAAGCCGACGGCGCGCTCGAGTTCGGTGCGGCCACGTCCGGAGGTGACGGTGCCGATGGCGATGTCGTCCTGCCCCGACCAGCGGGCGAACAGCCCCTGGCAGGCGGCGACCAGCGCCGTGAACAGAGTGGTCCGCTCGTGCGCCGCGAGCGTTCGCAGCCGGTCCGCGGTGGCGCGGCCCACCGTGAACTCGTGGATCGCCCCCGCCGAGCTGGGCGCCGCGGGCCGGGGCCGGTCGGTGGGCAGCTCCAGCGGGACGACGCCGTCCAGCCGCCCCTTCCAGTAGTCGAGCTGGCGGTCCAGGGCGGCCCCCGAGAGCCGCTCCCGCTGCCACACGGCGAAGTCCGGGTACTGCACTGGCACCGGCGGCGGCGGGTCCGCGCCGGGCCCGGCGCCGTAGAGCGCGCACAGCTCGTCCTGCAGCACCCCCATCGACCAGCCGTCGGTGACGATGTGATGGGCCGTGAGCAGCAGTACGTGCGCGTCCTCGGCCAGGCGGATCAGCAGCGCCCGCAGCGCCGGACCGGTCCGCAGATCGAACGGCCGGGCGTACTCGGCCAGCAGCAGCCGGTCCAGCGCCTCGGCGTCTCCGTCCGCGCCGGTGAGGTCGGCCACCGGCAGCGGGACGGGCCCGGCCGGGCGCACCACCTGGGCCGGCCGGCCGTCGAGATCGTCGAACGTGGTCCGCAGCGCCTCATGGCGCTCCACCAGGGCATCCAGCGCCCGGGAGAGCGCCGCCACGTCCAGCGCGCCGGTCAGCCGCAGCGCCAGCGCGCTGTTGTACCCCGCCTCCTCCGGCTGGAGGGTGTGCAGGAACCACAGCCGCTCCTGGGCGAAGGACAGCGGCAGCGGCCGCGCGCGGTCCGCGCGGGGGATGGCGTCGGCGCGCCCGGCCTTGCCCGCGAGACGGCGGCGCAGCGCCTCCCGCAGCTCCTCGGGCAGCGCGGAAGCGCGGTCCTTCCTCGAAGACGTCATGTCGTCCTTCCTCACCGGTCGTCGTGGTCGCTGCCGCCGGAGGCGGCGTCTTCGAGTTCGCGCAGGATGTGCTCCTCGACCAGGTCGGCGAGGGCGGAGACGGTGCGCGCGGTCAGAATGTCCCGCGGGGTCAGTTCGACGGCGAACGCCTCCTTGGCGCGGGAGGCGATCAGCAGACTGCGGACCGAGTCACCGCCCAGGGCGAAGAACTCGTCCTCCGCGCCGACCGGCGACACCTCCAGCACCTCAGACCAGATCTCCGCGATGACCTCCTCGGTCGGGGTGCGCGGGGCGATGTGGGCGGCCGGTGCGGCGGTGGTGGTGGCGGGGCCGGGCGCGGGCAGCGCCGCGCGGTCGGTCTTGCCGTTCTCGGTGAGCGGCAGCCGGTCCAGCACGGCGAACGCCGACGGCACCATCGGGCCCGGCAGCGTCCGGCCCAGATGGGTGCGCAGCTCGGTGTCGGCCGGGGCACCGGCCCCGGGCGCGAGGACCAGATGGGCCACCAGCCGGCGCACTCCGGGCTCGTCCTCCCGCACCGTCACCACGGCCTCCGCGACGGCGGGGTGGCCGCACAGCGCGGTCTCCACCTCACCGGCCTCGATGCGATGGCCGTGCAGCTTGAGCTGGTGGTCGCCGCGCCCCAGATGGTGCAGGCGGCCTTCCGCGTCGTAGCGGGCGAGGTCACCGGTGCGGTACATCCGGGAGCCGGGCGGCCCGAACGGGTCGGCCACGAAGCGGGCGGCGGTCAGCCCGGCGCGGCCCAGATAGCCGCGGGCGAGCGACGGACCGCTGACCCACAGCTCGCCGGCCACCCCCACCGGCACCGGGCGCAGCCGCGCGTCGAGCAGACGCACCCGGGTGTTGGGGATGGGCCGCCCGATCGGCGGCGGGGCGCCGTCGGGGGTGAGCGGCTCGGACCAGGTGGCCACCACGGTGGTCTCGGTCGGCCCGTACGCGTTGATCATGCGGTGGTGCGGCGCCCAGCGGGCGGCCAGGTCCGCGCCGCAGGCGTCCCCGCCCACGATCAGCGTGCGCAGGTCGGGCAGCTCCCGCTCGGTGCCCGGGGGCAGCGTCGCGAGGGCGGCGGGCGGGATGAGGGTGTGGGTGATCCGCTGCCGCCGCAGGACGTCCGCGAGCTGGCCGCCCAGCAGCGGGCCGGGCTCGGGCACCACCAGCGTGGCCCCGGACGGCAGCGCCATGCACAGCTCCAGGACGGAGGCGTCGAAGCCGGGCGAGGAGAACCGCAGCACCCGGTCGCCCGGCCGCACCTGGAAGTGCTCGGCCTCGGCGGCGGCGAACCCGGCGATCCCGCGGTGGGTGACCACCACGCCCTTGGGCGTCCCGGTGGACCCGGAGGTGTAGATCACATAGGCGGGGTCGTCCGGGTGGACGGCGCTGAGCCGGTCCTCGTCCGTGGGGCGGTGCGCCGGGCCGTCCGGCGCCTGGACCTCGGCGGCCCGCTCGATCACCAGATGCGGGGCGGAGTCCTTGAGCATCAGCTCGACGCGCCCGGCCGGGTAGTCGGGGTCGATGGGCAGATAGGCGCCACCGGCCTTGGCCACCGCGAGCCGGGCGACGACGGACTCCACCGAGCGGGGCAGCACCAGCGCGACGATCCGGCCGGGGCCCACGCCCTGCCCGATGAGGTGATGGGCCAGGCGGTTGGCCCGGCCGTCCAGCTCCGCGTAGCTCAGCCGGAGGCCGGGGGAGTCCACCGCGGTCGCGTCGGGCCGGCGGTCCGCCGCCGCCTCGACGAGCTCGGCCCAGGTCGCCCGGGGCACCTGCCGGGCGGTGTCGTTCCAGTCCACCAGGAGACGCCGGCGCTCGGCGGCCGGGAGGATGTCGATCCGGTCCGGCGGCAGCTCGTCGGGGGCCGCGGCCAGCGCGCCGAGGAGATGGGTGAGCCGGTCGGCCAGCGCCCCGGCGGTGGACTCCTCGAACAGCCGCGGGTCGTAGCCGAGTTCCACGGACAGTTCGGATCCGGGCGAGACCACCACGGTCAGCGCGTAGTTGGTGGACTCCAGGGCGTTCAGATCGCGCACCCGCAGCCCGTGCTCGGCCGCGGCGGAGCTGTTGATGGGGTAGTTCTCGAACACCACCAGGCTCTCGAAGAGGTCCACCCCGGCGGGCAGTTCGCTCCAGCCCCGCAGCTGGGCCAGCGGCACATGGCCGAAGCCGCGCGCGTCCGCCTGCTCGGCCTGGAGCTCGCGCAGCCAGGCGGCGGTACCGGCGGCGCCCGCCACCGCGCACCGCACCGGGAGCGTGTTGATGAAGATGCCGGTGATGTCGTCCGCGCCGGGCAGCTCCGCCGGCCGCCCGGAGACCGTCGTCCCGAAGCAGACGTCCGACTCACCGCTCAAGCGAGATACGAGCAAGGCCCAAGCGCCCTGCACGATGGTATTCAGCGTGAGCCGGTGCCGCCGTGCGAAGTCCTGGAGGGCGGCGGTGTCCCGCTCACCGAGCCGGTGCGACAGCCAGCGCGAGGACCGGGTGGCGATCTCCGGCGTCGGCCTGCGGTCGTAGGGGAGGGGAGTGGGAGAGGTGAATCCTTCCAGGGCCTGCCGCCAGTGCGCCTCGGCACGCGTGCGGTCCTGACGGGCGAGCCAGGCCACATAATCGGCGAACGGCCTGCGGGCCGGCAGCCTCGGCTGCTCACCGGCGGCCAGGGCGGCATGGGCGGCGAAGACATCGCCGAGCACCTGGAAGACGCTCCAACCGTCCAGCAGCACATGGTGGAAGGTCCACAGCACCCGCACCTCGCCGGGGGAGAGCCGGGCCAGGGTGACGCGGAGCAGCGGGGCCGCGGTGAGATCGATCCCGCGGGCGCGGTCCCGGTCCAGCAGCCGCTCCAGCTCGGCCGTGCGCTGGTCCTCCGTGAGACCGCTCCAGTCCAGCTCCTCGACCGGTACGGCCGCGGTGCGGCGCACGACCATCAGCGGCTCGGGCACATCGTGCGTCACCACCGCGCCGCGCAGCACCGGGGTGCGGTCCACGACATGCTGCCAGGCGGCGGCCAGTACCCCGGAGTCGCCGACCCCGTCCAGGACGAATGTCGCCTGCTCCACATAGAGCCCTTGGCCCCGCTGGGCCAGGGCATGGAAGACCAGCCCGGACTGGGTCGGGGTCAGCGGATGGATATCGGCCACGTCCCGGCCGTCGCCCACCAGCCGGTCGACGGCCTTCTGGTCAAGCCCGGCCAGCGGGAAGTCCGACGGCGTCCGCCCGCCCGCGTCGGGGCGGGTGCACAGCCGGACGATCGCCCGCAGCTCCTCCGTCATCTCCTCGGCGAGCCGGCGCACCGTGGCGCGTTGGTGCAGCGACCGGGAGTAGGACCAGCTGAGTTCGAGCCGCCGGTCCGCCACCCGGCCGATCACATCGAGCAGATGCGGCCGGTCCGCCTCGGGGCTCATATCGCCCTCCAGCCCACCGGTCAGGGCGTGTAGCAGACCACCCGCCGGGGGCTCCCAGTCCTGCTGGCCCAGGTAGTTGAAGCTGATCTTCGGGGCGGCGGGAAGCCCGGCGGCGGCCGAGCCGGACAGATGGCGCAGCGCGCCGTAGCCGAGGCCGTTCCCGGGGACCGCCCGCAGCCGTTCCTTGACGGCCTTCAGCGTCCGCTCCAGCCCCCAGTCGGCGGGGGCCTCCAGCGCGACGGGGAACATGCTGGTGAACCAGCCGACCGTACGGGACAGATCGACCCCGTCGAAGATCTCCTCCCGGCCGTGGCCCTCCAGGGCCACCGGCACCGTGTCCCGGCCGGTCCAGCGGGCCAGCACTCGTCCCAGGGCGCACAGCAGCACGTCGTTGACCCGGGTCCGGTACGCCCCCGGCACCTCCTGCAGCAGCAGCCGGGTCTCCTCGGCGTCGAGCCGGACGGTCACCTCCTCCTCCGAGGCGGCGGTGTTGGGGCCGTCGCCGTCCATGGGGAGGTCGGTGCCGCCGTGGGGGGCCGCCCAGTGGTCGCGCTCGGCGTCGAAGCCCCCGGCGGCGGTGTGCTCGGTCAGACGCAGCGCCCAGGTGCGGAACGACGTGGTCTTGGGGCCCGGTTCCGGCGTCCGTCCCGCGACGATCTGCCGGTAGGCGGTGTCCAGGTCCTCCAGCACGATGCGCCAGGAGACGGCGTCCACCACCAAGTGGTGCGCGGTCAGCAGCAGTACGGGCCGTTCCGCCTCGCCCCGGGTGAAGAGCACGGCGCGCAGCAGCGGTCCCCGGGCCAGGTCGAACCCGGCCCGGATCCGCCCCGCCGTCTCCCGCATCACCGCGTCCCGCCGCTCCGGCGCCACGGCGGACAGATCGTGGATGTCCCAAGCCGGCTCCGTGTCCGGCGGGGCGTTGTGCTGGCGCACGGCGCCGTCCCCGGTCCGCTCGAAGCGCAGCCGCAGGGCGTCATGGTGGGTCAGCACCGTGGACAGGGCGGTGCGCAGCGCGCTCTCGTCCACCGGCGCGGTCAGTTCGGCTGAGACCGATTGGGTGAAGTGCCCTGCCGTGGAGTCGAGTTGATCGAGGAGCCAGTGCTGGATCGGGGTCAGCGGCACCTCGCCGACCACCGGACCCCGCTCGGTCTCGGCCGCCGTGGCCGTGGCCTCCCGCGCGGCCGCCGCCAGGTCCGCCACGGTCTGGTGGACGAAGAGATGGCGCGGGGTCAGCTCGATCCCGGCCCGCCGGGCGGCGGAGACGATCTGGATGCTGAGGATGGAATCGCCGCCGAGGGCGAAGTAGTTGTCCTCCACGCCGATCCGCTCGACCCCCAGGACCTCCGCCCAGATGGCGGCGAGGGCCTTCTCGGTCTCCGTGCGCGGCTCCACATGGCCGGTGGCGCGGGCCGCCCAGACGGGCGCGGGCAGCGCGCGCCGGTCCAGCTTGCCGCTGGACCCCAGCGGCAGCCGGTCCAGGACGACCACGGCCGAGGGGACCATATGGTCCGGCAGGCTCGTGGCGAGGAAGGCGCGGATGGCCGCGGTGTCCACCGGCGGGGAGCCCGGGACCCGCACCACATAACCGGCCAGGCGCTTGTGACCGCCGGTGTCGACGACCGCCGCGGCCGCCTCGGCGACACCGGGATGGCGCGCCAGCGCCGCCTCGACCTCGCCCAGCTCGATACGGAAACCGCGCACCTTGACCTGGTCGTCGGTTCTGCCGAGGTACTCCAGCTGCCCCCGCTCGTCCCAGCGGACCAGGTCGCCGGTGCGGTACATCCGGCCGCCCGCGGGGCCGTACGGATCGGCCGTGAACCGCTGCGCGGTCAGCCCCGGCCGGCCGAAGTACCCCCGGGCGAGGCCCGGCCCCGCCAGATAGAGCTCTCCCGGCACCCCGACCGGCACCGGCCGCATCCGCGCGTCCAGCGCGTAGGCCCGGGTGGCGGCCACCGGGGTGCCGATGGGCGGGGTGCGGTCCGGGTCGGCGGGGTCGCAGGTCCAGGCGGTGGCGTAGACGGTCGCCTCGGTGGGCCCGTAGATGTTCGCCACCCGGCAGCCGGGGATGGCCGCCCGGACCTCCTTGACGGTGCGGGCCGCGAGCCCCTCGCCCGCCAGCACCACGGTGTCGGCCGTCACCGAGACCGACCCCTTGCCGAGCATCTGCCCGAGCGCCGAGGGCACGGCGCTGATCAGGCTCGCCGTCCAGCCTTGCGTCCGCTCGGCCAGGGTGAGCAGATCGCGGACGATCTCGATGGCGCCACCGGCCAGCAGTGGGCAGAGGATCTCGAAGACCGACACATCGAAGTTGAGGGAGGTCGAGGCCACCACATGGGACAGTCCCTGGGCGCCGAACTCCTCCCGCGCCCACGCCGCCAGGGCGGCCACGCTCTCATGGGTGACCACGACGCCCTTGGGCGTACCGGTGGACCCCGAGGTGTGGATGGCGTACGCCGGATGGGCGGGGAGCAGCGGGCGGCGCCGCTCGGCGTCGCCGACGTCCTGGGCGGGCAGTTGAGCCAGCCGCCCCCGGAACTCCGCGTCGTCCAGCAGGATCCGGCCGCCGCTCGCCCCGGCGGGGATCCGGTCCGCCACCTCTCCGGTGGTCACCACCGTGTCCGGGGCGATGTCGCCGAGCATGAAGGCGATCCGCTCCGCCGGATACGCCGGGTCGACCGGGAGATAGGCCGCCCCGCTCTTGAGCACCGCCAGCACGGCCACCACCAGCTCCGGTGTGCGCGGCAGGGCCAGGGCCACGAAGTGTTCCGGCCCGGCGCCCGAGGCGATCAGCAGCCGGGCCAGCCGGTTGGCGCCCTCGTTGAGCTCCCGGTAGGTCAGCGGTCCGCCGTCGCCCAGCACGGCCACCGCGTCCGGGGTACGGGCCGCCCGCGCCTCGAACAGCGCGGGCAGCACCGCGTCGGGCGCGGCGGAGACCGGGCCGCTGAAGCGGTCGAGGATCCCGCGGGTCTCGGCCTCGCCGACCAGCGGCAGTTCATCCAGCCGCCGCTCCGGGTCGGTCGCCATCTCCACCAGCAGATTCCGCAGACAGCCGCCCAGCCGCTCGATCGTCGGGGCGTCGAAGGCCGCGGGGTCGTAGTCCAGGCAGATCGACAGCCGCTCCTCGGGCGCCACCACCACGCTGAGCGCGAAGTTGGTCGGCTCCACGTCCCGCTCCTGCCGGATGCCCAGGCCGTGGGCCGCGATGGCCTCGCTGTCGAACGGGTAGTTCTCGAAGACCACGATCGAGTCGAAGAGGCTCACCCCGCCGGGCACCTCGCTCCAGCTCCCCAGCTGCGCCAGGGACACGAACTCGAAGAGCCGGGACTCCGACTGCGCCGACTGCAGCTCCCGCAGCCAGTCCAGCAACCCGCTCTCCCCGGCCACCCGGACCCGGGTGGGGATGGTGTTGATGAACACCCCGACCATGGACTCGACGCCCGGCAGCGCCGTCGGCCGCCCCGAGACGGTGGTGCCGAAGCACAGGTCGTCGGACCCGCTGTACCGGGACAGCAGCAGCGCCCAGGCGCCCTGCACCACCGTGTTCATGGTCAGCCCGCCGCGCTGCGCGGTCGTCCGGAGCCGGGCGGACTCCTCGGCGCCCAGCGTGACCCGGTGCGAGCCCGAGGAGGCGCTGCGGTGCGCCTCCGACGCGGGCCGGTCCCGCGGCAGTTCGGTGGGCGAGGTGAACCCGGCCAGCGCCGTACGCCAGTAGCGCTCGGCCTCCGCCGTGTCCTGCTCGCCGAGCCAGCCCAGGTACTCACGGAACGGCCGGCGGGCGGGCACCACGGGCGCCCGTTCCGAGGTCAACGCCGCGTACCGCTCGCAGACCTCGTCGAAGACCTGCGCCGCGCTCCAGCCGTCGAGCAGCACATGGTGGAAGGTCCAGACGATCCGCACCTCGTCGGCGGACAGCCGGATCAGCGCCAGCCGCATCAGCGGCGCCGTGGCCAGGTCGATCCCCTCGGCCCGGTCCTCGGCGAGCATCCGGTCCAGCTCGGCCTCGCGCCACTCCTCGGACCGCCGGGTCCAGTCGTGGTGGGCGATCCGGAGCTCCGCCCGGTGCGTCACGACCTGGAGCGGCTCCGGGGTGTCCGCCCACACCAGATGGGTGCGCAGAATGGGGTTGGAGTCCACTGTCCGCCGCCATGCGGTGGCCAGCGCCCGCGGGTCGTCCGCCCCGGTCAGCGTCAGCTGGACCTGGTTGACATACGCGTCCGACGCCGGGTCCATCAGCCCGTGGAACAGCATCCCGGCCTGGGTCGGGGTCAGCGGATAGATGTCCGCCACCGCCCGGCCGTCGGCGGCGATCCGGTCCACCGCGGCCTGGTCGAGCCGGGCCAGCGGGAAGTCCGACGGGGTACGGCCGCCCGCCTCGGGGGCGGCGCAGTGGCCGATGATCTCCTCCAGCGCACGGAGCATCCCCCGCGCCAGCCCGGCCACCGTCTCCTCGGAGTGCGTCCCCGAGCCGTAGTACCAGGTGATCTCCAGGCACCGGCGCTCCACCCGGCCCACGACGTCCAGCAGATGCGCCCGGACCGTGTCGGGCGCGGCGTCACCGCCCAGACCGTCCCGTACGGTGCGGACGAGACCGGTGTCGTCATCCGCCGCCGACCAGTCGAACTGCCCGAGGTAGTTGAAGCTGATCCCGGGCTCGGCCGTGCCCCGGAGCCCGGAGCCGGGGGCGAGATGGCGCAGCGCGCCGTGACCGATGCCACGTGCGGGCACCGCCCGCAGCTGCTCCTTGACGGACTTGAGCGTCTCGCCCCAGCCGCCGTCCGGGATGTCCAGGGCGACCGGATAGAGGCTGGTGAACCAGCCGACGGTGCGGGACAGGTCCACCCCGTCCAGCAGATGCTCCTCCCGGCCGTGGCCCTCCAGGTCCACGGCGATCCGGCGCCGCCCGGTCCAGTCGCCGAGCACCCGGCCCAGCGCCGCGAGCAGCACGTCGTCCACGCGGGTGCGGTAGACCTCGGGGACCTGCCGCAGCAGCGCCTCGGTGCGCTCCCGGTCCAGCCGGACGGTGACCGACGCCATGGACGCCACCGTGTTGTCCCCTTCACCGTCCACGGGCAGCCCCGCGGCGCACTCCGCGGTCACCGCCCGCCAGTGGGCGAGTTCGGTGTCGAAACCACCGGCGGCGGTGTGGTCGGTGAGCTTCAGGGACCAGTCCCGTACGGACGTGGTGCGCGGGCCGAGGTCGGCCCGCCCGCCCGCGAGCAGTTGCCGGTACGCGGTGTTCAGATCCTCCAGCAGCACCCGCCAGGAGACACCGTCCACCACGAGGTGGTGGGCGGTCAGGAAGAGCGTCGGCCGCTGCCCGTCGCCGCGGTGGAACAGCCGGGCGGCCAGCAGCGGACCCCGCGCCAGGTCGAACCCGGCCTGCGCCTCGGCCATCGCCGCGTCCTCGGCGGCCCGGCACTCGTCCGCGTCGAGCCCCGACAGGTCGTGCTCCCGCAGGGGCGCCGGGGCCGTCAGATCAGGCTGCGGGCAGTACTGCCGCGGGCTTCCATCGGCGCCGGGCTCGAACCGCGTGCGCAGCGCGTCATGGTGGACCAGCAGCGCGTCGAGCGCCGCGCGCAGCGCGCGGAGGTCCGGTTCCCGCTGGAGCTCCACGACCACGGACTGGTTGAAGTGGCCGGGCCGGTCGGTCCGCATCCCGAAGAACCAGTGCTGGATCGGGGTGAGCGGCACCTCACCGGTCACCGGCCCGGTGTCGGCGGCGGGCGTGGCGGTGGGCGTGGTGACGGCGGCGAGCGAGGCGACGGTGGGATGCCGGAAGAGCTCGCGGGGGGTGAAGGCCAGCCCCGCCTGCCGGGCGCGGGAGGCCACCTGGATGCTGAGGATCGAATCCCCGCCCAGATGGAAGAAGTTGTCCTCGGCGCCGATCCGCTCCCGGCCCAGCAGGGTGCCCCAGATCTCCGCGAGGGCCCGCTCGGTGTCGGTACGGGGCGCCACATACCCGGCCGTCCCGGCCGCCGCCGGGTCGGGCTCGGGCAGTCGGCGGCGGTCCACCTTGCCGTTGCGGGTGAGCGGCAGCGCGTCGAGGGCGACGAACGCCGAGGGCACCATGTAGTCGGGCAGCAGACCGCCCAGGAAGGACCGCAGCTCCCCGGCGTCGGGCACCTCGGCCCCGGCCACCGGCACCGCGTAGCCGGTCAGCAGCGTGCGGTCGGCCACCCGGGAGAGCGCGACGACCGCCTCCGCCACGGCCTCGTGGCGGGTCAGCGCTGCCTCGATCTCGCCCGGCTCGATGCGGAAGCCCCGGACCTTCAGCTGGTCGTCGGCGCGGCCCACGAAGCGCAGTTCACCGTCGTCGGTCCAGGCCACGATGTCCCCGGTGCGGTACATCCGGGAGCCGGACGGCCCGAACGGATCGGCGATGTACCGCTCCGCGGTGGCGCCGGGGCGGCCGTGGTAGCCGCGCGCCACCCCGGCGCCCGCGATGTACAACTCCCCGGGAATGCCGGGCGGTTGCGGCTGGAGGGTGCCGTCGAGGACATACGTCCGGGTGTTGTCCAGCGGCCGTCCGATGGGCAGCGAGCGGGGCAGTTCCTCCCCGGCGCGGAAGGGGCGCCGGGTGGCGAAGGTCGTGGTCTCGGTGGGCCCGTAGCCGTCCATCACCGTCAGATCGGGGCAGGCCGCGAGCACTCGGCGCACCGCGCCCGGGGGCACCGCCTCACCGCCGGTCCACACCTCCCGGGCGCCGCGCAGACACTCCGGCGCCTCCTGCGCCAGCAGCCGGAACAGCCCGGCGGTCAGCCACAGGCAGCTCACCCCGTACTCGGCGATCGCCCGGCGCACGGTGTCCGCGTCCACGTCCCCGGGGGGCGCCAGCACGGCCCGGCCGCCGCGCAGCAGCGGCACCCACAGTTCGTACGTCGAGGCGTCGAACGCCTGGGGCGAGTGCACCAGCACCCGGTCGTGGTCCGCGAAGGCGCGGTCCGCGACGAGGGCGGTCACATCGCGGTGGCGCACCGCGACCCCCTTGGGCCGCCCGGTGGAGCCCGAAGTGAACATCAGATACAGGGCGTTGTCGGGGGAGAGCGCCACGTTCGGCGGCCGCGACGGGCCGTCGTCGTCGTCGCCGTCGTCGTCGCCGGGCCCGGACTTCACGAGCAGGGTAAGCGCGGCGTCCGAGATGTCCGCCGCCGTGCGTTCCCATGCGCGGTCGGTCAGCAGCACCTCCGCGCCCGCCTCCGCCAGCACGCTCCGCAGCCGGTCCTCGGGGGCGCGGGTGTCCAGCGGTACGTACACCCCGCCCGCCTTGACGACCGCCAGCAGCGCCACCACCAGCTCCACCGACCGGTCCATCAGGACGGCCACCGGGCGCTCCGGGCCGACGCCGTGTCCGATGAGCCGGTGGGCCAGCCGGTTGGCGCGGGTGTCCAGCTCCCGGTAGCTCACCGGGCCCGCCTCGCCGTCCAGGGCCGTCGCGTCCGGCGCACACCGCACCCGCTCGGCGAACAGTCCGGCCACCGTGGACTCGGGCAATGCGACCGCGGTGTCGTTCCACTCCCGGAGCACCTGGTGGCGCCGGGCGGCAGTGAGCATCGGAAGGTGTGCGGGCGCCCGGTCCGGAGTGTCGGCCATGGCCGTCAGCAGCACCGTCAGGTGCTCCGCCATCCGCCGGGCGGTGGCCTCGTCGAACAGCGCCGGGTCGTAGCCGAGCCGCAGCGCCAGCTCCGCGCCGGGGTAGACCACCAGGGACAGCGGGTAGTTGGTGGTCTCGACGCCGTTCAGCTCGCGCAGGGCGAGGCCGTGCGCGGCGGCGAGGTCCCCGCCGATCGGGTAGTTCTCGAAGACCACGATGGAGTCGAAGAGGTTCACCCGCTCGGGCAGACCGGTCCAGGACCGCAGCCGGGTGAGCGGTACGAAGTCGAACCGCCGGTCCTCGGTCTGCCCGGACTGCACCGCGCCCAGCCAGGACAGCAGGGCGGACCCGGCCGGCACCGTGAGGCGGGTCGGCACGGTGGTGATGAACAGCCCGTTCATCGTCTCCACGCCCGGCAGCTCCGGCGGCCGTCCGGACACCGTCGTCCCGAAGACCACGTCCTCGCGGCCGGACTGCCGGGCCAGCAGCAGCGCCCAGGCGCCCTGCACCACGGTGTTCAGGGTGAGCCCCTCGTCCCGGGCCAGGGCCTGGAGCCGCTGGGTGGTGGCGGCGGGCAGGGTCACGCGGAGGTCCTCGGTGGACTCGGCGTGATGGGTCTCGGTGGGCTCCCGGTCGTACGGCAGCGGGGTGGGCTCGGCGAGATCGCCGAGCCGGGCCCGCCAGTGCTCCTCGGCCAGGGCCCCGTCGCGCTCCCGCAGCCAGGCCACATAGTCGCCGAACGGGCGGCGGCCGGGCAGCCCGGCGGCCATGGCCGCGCCGGACGCCCCGGCACGGGCCCGTGCGTGGCAGTGGAAGACGTCGGAGAGCACCTGGAACAGGCTCCAGCCGTCCAGGATCAGATGGTGGAACGTCCACACCACCTGGACCTCGGTCTCCGACAGCCGGGCCAGCGCCAGCCGCGTCAGCGGCGCGGCGGCCAGGTCGAGCCCGCGCTCCCGGTCCTCGGCGAGGAGCCTCCGCAGCTCCTCCCGGCGCTCGTCCGGCCCGGACAGCCGCCGCCAGTCGAGCAGGGCCACCGGGATCCGGACCCCGCGCTCCACCACCTGGACCGGCTCCGGCACGCCTTCCCACACCGCCCGGGCGCGTAACACCTGGGTGCGGTCGGCGACCTGCTGCCAGGCCGCGGCCAGCGCCGCCGGCTCCGGCACCCCGTCGAGGACGAAGGTGAGCTGCTGGAAGTAGGCCCGCCGGTCGCCCTGCGCCAGCGCGTGGAACAGCATGCCCGCCTGGGTGGGGGTGAGCGGGTAGATGTCCGCCACCGTGCCCCCGTTCCCGGCCAGCCGGTCCACGGCGGCCTGGTCGAGGGCGGCGAGCGGGAAGTCGGACGGGGTGCGGCCGCCCGCGCCGGGCGCGCTGCCGTGCCGGGCGATCTCGCACAGCGCCTCGCGGAACTCCCCGGCGAGCCGGGCGACCGTCTCCTCCCGGTGCAGATTCGCGGAGTAGAACCAGGTGATCTCCAGGTCGTCCCCCTCGACCCGGCCCACCACCTCCAGCGGATGCGGGCGCGGCGAGGTGGGGTCGGCGTCCAGGGCCAGCTCCCGGTGCAGACCGCGGAAGAGCCCGTCGCCGCCCGGCGCCTCGAACCGGCCGAGGTAGTTGAAGCTGATCCCGGCCGTGGGGCCGTCGGGGAGGCCCGCGCCATCGAGCAGATGGCGCCGCACCCCGTAGCCCAGACCACGCCGCGGTACGGCCCGCATCTGCTCCTTGACGGACTTGAGGACCTCGCCCCAGCCGCCGTCCGGAAGGTCGAGCGCCACCGGGAAGCGGGTGGTGAACCAGCCGACCGTACGGGACAGGTCCAGGTCCGCGAAGAGCTCCTCGCGGCCGTGGCCCTCCACGTCCACCGGCACCCGGGCGCGCCCGGTCCAGCGGCGCAGCACCCGGGCCAGCGCGCTCAGCAGCACGTCGTTGACCTGTGTGCGGTAGACCTCGGGGAGTGTCTGGAGGAGTGCGGCGGTCTCCTCCGGGCCGAGCCGGACGGTGACCGACCGGGCCGAGGCATAGGTGTTCTCCGCCGCGTCCGCCCTGGTAGCCCCGTCAGCCCCGTTCGTTCCGTCCGCCCCGTTCAGGTCGGTCGGCAGCGAGGGGTCGCAGGCCCCGGCCAGGCCGGTCCAGTACGCCTCCTCGTCGGCGAACCCGCCTTCCCCGGCATGGGTGTTGAGCCGCAGCGCCCAGCGGCGCAGCGGGGAGGACTTCGCGGGAAGCCCGGCCCCCTCGTCCCGGGCCGCCCGCCGGTAGGCGCTGTCGAGATCCTCCAGGATGACGCGCCAGGCCACCCCGTCCACCACCGCGTGATGGATGGTGAGGTGGAGGACCGGGCGCGGCCCGGTGTCCCGGTCGAGCACCGCCCGCATCAGCGGCCCCCTGGCCAGGTCGAAGCGGCCCAGGTGCCCGGCGCCGGTGGTCTCGAGCGGTACGCGGACCGCGGCCGCGTCCTCGATCCGCTGGTACCAGCCGCCGTCCCGCCGCTGGAAGCGGGAGCGCAGGGCGTCGTGGTGGTCCACCAGCGCGTCCAGGGCGTGCCGCAGCGCGTCCTCGTCCACGTCCTCGGGCAGCACCAGCGAGATGGTCTGGTTGAAGTGGCCGGCCCGCTCGGGGTCGGTGGTGAACAGCCAGTGCTGAATGGGGGTCAGCGGCAGCTCCCCGGTGGCGGTCTCGTCCCCGCCGGAGCCGACGGGCTCGGCCGGGGCCGTGGTGGTGTCCAGGTGCAGGGCCAGCGCGGCGATCGTCTGATGGCGGTAGACATCGCGCGAGGTGACGGCGAGCCCGGCCTGCCGCGCCTGGGAGACCAGCTGGATGCTGAGGATCGAATCGCCGCCGAGGGAGAAGAAGTTGTCCTCCATCCCCACGCGGTCCACCCGCAGGATCCGGGCCCAGACCGTCGCCAGGGTCCGCTCGGTGGCGGTCCGGGGCGCCACATAGCCCGGTGCCGCGGCCTCGGCCCAGTCCGGCTCGGGGAGTCGGCCGCGGTCCAGCTTGCCGTTGGGGTTGAGGGGCATCCGCTCCAGGACGACGACGGAGGCGGGCACCATGTAGTCGGGCAGCGAGCGCCGCAGGAACCGTCGCAGCCCCGCCGGGTCGGGCTCGGCGCCCGCGGCGGCCACCACATAGGCGATCAGCCGCTGATGGCCGTCCGTCTCCCGGGCGACGGCCGTCGCCTCGGCGATGTCGGGGTGGTGCAGCAGCGCCGTCTCCACCTCGCCCAGCTCGATGCGGAAGCCGCGGATCTTCACCTGGTCATCGGCTCTGCCGACGTACTCCAGCTGGCCCTCGCCGTTCCAGCGGACCAGGTCACCGGTGCGGTACATCCGGCTGCCGGGCGGCCCGAGGGGGTCCGCGAGAAAGCGGTGGGCGGTCAGTCCGGGCCGCCGCAGATACCCCCGGGCCAGGCCCTGCCCGCCCAGATACAGCTCACCGGTCACCCCGGGTGGCACCAGCCGCAGCGTCGGGTCCAGGACGTAGGCGCGGGTGCCCGCGACCGGGCGGCCGATCGGCGGGGCCTGCGCGGGCGCCTGGCCGTCGCAGAACCAGCCGGTGGCGTACACGGTGGCCTCGGTCGGCCCGTAGAGATTGGCGATCCGGCAGGACGGCATGGCCTCCCGGATGTCCCGTACGGTCTGGGCGGGCAGCGCCTCGCCCGCCAGTACGACGGTCCGGGCCCAGTCCGCCGGGCGATCCTCGCCCAGCAGCCGGGAGAACACCGAGGGCACCCCGCTGAGCAGCCCCGTCGCCCGCGGCCGCCCCTCGGGGTCGGTGAGGGCGAGCAGGTCACGCACCACCTCGACGCTGCCGCCGGCCAGCAGCGGGCAGAGGATCTCGAAGACCGACACATCGAAGTTGAGCGAGGTCGAGGCGACCACGTCGGTCAGCCGCTCGCGCCCCAGCTCCGCCTCGGCCCAGGCCGCGAGCCCCGCCACCCCGCGGTGGTTGACCACCACGCCCTTGGGCCGGCCGGTCGACCCGGAGGTGTAGATGACATAGGCGGGATGGGCCGGGACCAGTGGCCGGAGCCGCTCGGCGTCGGTGATGTCACCGTCCGCGAGCCCGTCCAGCCGGGCGCGTACCTCCGGGTCGTCCAGCAGCAGCGGTGCGGCGTCCGCGGGCAGACAGCCGGCCGCGCCGGTGGTGGTGAGGACGGTCGAGGGCGCGGCGTCCGCCAGCATGAACGCGATGCGCTCGGCGGGGTATTCGGGGTCCACCGGCAGATATCCGGCGCCCGCCTTGAGCACCGCCAGCAGGACGACGACGAGCTCGGCCGAGCGGGGCAGGGCGAGGGCCACCAGCCGCTCGGGACCGGCGCCCCGGTCGATGAGCAGCCGCGCCAGCCGGTTGGCGCGCCGGTTCACCTCTTCGTAGGAGAGGCTGGTGTCCCCGCAGGTCACGGCGGTGGCCGTGGGCCGCCGCGCCACCTGGGCGGCGAAGAGGCCGGGCAGGGTGGCCTCGACCGCGGGCCGCTCGGGCCCGTTCCAGGCGTCGAGCATCGCATGCCACTCGGCGTCGGCCAGCATCCGCAGCTCGATCAGGGTGGCGCCCGGATCGGCCACCATGGCGGTCAGCAGCCGGTGCAGATGCCCGGCCATCCGCTCGATCGTGGCCGCGTCGAACAGATCGGAGTTGAACTCGACGGTCAGCCCAAGCGAGCCGTCGTCACGGGGCAGGAACTCCAGCACCAGGTCGAACCGCGCGGCCGGGCGCGGCAGCGAGTGCTCGGTGATCCGCACACCCCCCGCCTCCTGGCCGGGCACCATGGCGCTCTGCTGGACGACCAGCGCCTGCACCAGCGGATTGCGGCTGGGGTCGCGGCGTGGCGCCAGCTCCTCGACGACTCGCTCGAACGGCAGCCGGTCATGGCTGAAGGCGTCCAGCACCGTCTCGCGCATCGCGTCCAGGAACCGCTCGACCGTGCTGTCCCCGTCCACATCGGCGCGCAGCACCAGGGTGTTGACGAAGAACCCGGCGACCGTCTCCAGCTCCTCGCGGTGGCGCCCGGCGGTCACGGTGCCGAAGGCGATGTCCCGCTGGCCCGAGTAGCGGGAGAACAGCACCGCCGCGGCGGCCGCGAGCAGGGTGAACTGCGTGGTGTCCCGCTCCCTGCCGAGCCGGGCCAGCCCCGCCACCAGCTCGGCGGGCAGCTCACGGCGGTGCACCGCGCCCGCCGTGGTGCGCACCGGCGGGCGCGGGCGGTCGGTGGGCAGCTCCAGCGTCTGCATCCCGGCCAGCCGGCCCCGCCAGTACTCCAGATCGGCGTCCGCACCGGCGGTGGCGGGACGGCTCCGCTCCCACACCGCGAAGTCCGGGTACTGGAGGGCGGGTTCGGGGAGCGCGGCGGTGGTGCCGGACACCTCGGCGGCGTAGAGCGCGGCCAGTTCGCGCACCAGCAGCCCGACCGACCAGCCGTCGGTGACGATGTGATGCTGCGCCAGCAGCAGGATGTGCTCCTCGTCGGCGAGCCGGATCAGCAGCGCCCTGGTCAGCGGTCCCTGTCTGAGGTCGTAGGGCCGGTTCAGCTCGGCGGTCAGCGTGGCGTCGAGCGCCTCGGCGCGCCGCCGCGCCGGATGCCCGCCGAGGTCGAGCCGCTCGAGCGGTACGGTCCCGTGCGCGGCCACCTGCTGCACCCCGTGCCCGTCCACGGTGGCGAAGGTGGTGCGCAGGGCGTCATGGCGGGCGGCGAGCCGGTCCAGCGCCCGGCGCAGCGCGGCCACGTCCAGCGGGCCGTCGAGCCGCAGCCCGGCCCCGGTGTTGTACTCGGTTCCGCCGGAGGTCAGATCGTCCAGGAACCACAGCCGCCGCTGGGCGGAGGACAGCGGCAGCGGACGGTCGCGCGGCGCGGGCGGGATCGGCGCCTCGGGCCGCTCGGCCGCCGCGGCGGACAGCTTGCCGGCCAGCCGCGCCACCGTCCTGGCGTCGAGCAGATCGCGCAGCGAGAGCTCCACACCCAGCTCGGCCCGGATCCGGGTCAGCAGCCGCACCCCGAGGATGGAGTCGCCGCCCAGGCCCAGGAAGTCGTCCGCCACGCCCACGGTGTCCACCGGCAGCACCTCGGACCAGATGCGGGCCAGGGCCTCCTCGGCGGGGGTGCGCGGGGCGATGTGGCGCGAGTCGCCGTCCGGCGCGGAGCGCGGGGCGGGCAGCGCCTGCCGGTCGATCTTGCGGTGTTGCGTGAGGGGGAACGCGTCCAGTACGACGTAGGCGGACGGCACCATATGCGCCGGCAGCACCCGGGCCACCGCGGCGCGCACCTCCGCGGCCTTCGGCGGGGTCCCGCCGCCGGGCGGCACCACATAGGCGACCAGCCGCTTCTGACCGGGCTCGTCCTCCCTTACGGTGACCACGGCGGACCCCACCCGGGGGTGGCGGGCCAACGCGGCCTCCACCTCGCCCAGTTCGATGCGGAAGCCGCGTATCTTCACCTGGTGGTCGGCCCGGCCGAGGAATTCCAGTTCACCGTCGGCGTTCCAGCGGACCAGGTCACCGGTGCGGTACATCCGTGCGCCGGGCGGCCCGAACGGGCAGGCGGTGAAGCGATCGGCGGTCAGCCCCGGCCGGTCGAGATAGCCGCGGGCCAGGCCCGCGCCGCTGACGCACAGCTCTCCCGTGACCCCGACCGGCACCTGCCGCGCCGCCTCGTCCAGTACGAACACCCGGGTGTTGGGCAGCGGACGGCCGATCGGCGGGGCGCCGGTCCCCGCCGCCAGGGCGTCCGTCCAGGAGGCCACGACCGTGGCCTCCGTCGGGCCGTAGGAGTTCACCATCCGCCGCCCGGGCGCCCACAGGTCCACCAGATCGGCGGGGCACGCCTCCGCGCCCACGATCAGGGTGCGGAAGTCGGGCAGCCCGTCGTGGAGCTCCTCCGGGGGCACGGTCGCGAGCGCCGCCGGGGGGATCAGGGCATGGGTCACCCGCCGCTCCCGCAGGACCGCCGCCAGCTCGGCGCCCAGCAGGGGCCCCTCCGGGGGCACCACCAGTGCCGCCCCGGCCAGCAGGGAGGAACACAGCTCCAGGACGGAGGCGTCGAAGCTGGGCGAGGAGAACTGCAGTACCCGGTCGCCGGGCCGGACCCGGTAGTGGGCGGCCGTCGCGGCCGAGAAGTTGCCCAGACCGGCGTGCGGCACCAGCACGCCCTTGGGCACGCCCGTGGAGCCTGAGGTGTAGATGACATACGCGGGATGCTCGGGGCACAGCGGGCCGAGCAGCTCCCCGCGGCCGGGCGCGTGATCCGGGCCCGCCCCGGCCCCCACCTCCCGGATCCGCGCCGGGTCGTCCAGCACGGCCACCGGCCGGGCGTCGGCCAGCATCATGGCCCGGCGCTCCTCGGGGTGCGCGGGGTCGATCGGGAGGTACGCGCCGCCGGCCTTCGCCACCGCCAGCTCGGCCACCACCAGTTCGGCCGAGCGGGGCAGCACCAGCGCCACCACGCGCTCCGGCCCCACACCCTGCCCGATGAGATGGTGGGCCAGCCGGTTCGCCCAGCGCTCGACTTCCCCGAAGGACCACTGGTGCCCGTCCGCCACCAGGGCCGGTGCCTCTGGGGTGCGTTCCGCCCAGATGGCGAAGAGCTCGCCGAGCGGTGCGTGGGAGACGGCGCGGTCCGTGGCGTTCCACGCCTCCGGAGGGAGGGCCGGGACGGGTTGGGGTGCGGACACCGATGAGGTCTCGTAGTGGTCCGTCATGGTGGGTTGTGGCCCTTCAGAGCGGTTGAACGGGCGGATATGGGGGGCGGCTCGGGCCGGCCGGCGCCGAGCCGGTGCGCCCGCGCCCGGCCGGGGGAGATGTGGGGAGTACGGCCGTGTGCGGGGCGGTGGGAACCTCAGACCAGGGCGCTTCTGCGGGCCATCCGGCCCGAGAGCTGGATCCGGTCCACGGCGCCGGTCCGCGGATCGCGGACGAACCGTCCGCCGGGGAGCCGGCGTCCGGAGGAGGGGTCCACCAGATCGCAGGTGAGGTCCTCGTGGCAGACCAGCGGCGCGGGGAGGTCGCCGTCCACGGACAGCGCGAGGCCGCCGCCGTCGCCGATGGTCACCTGGTACTCGATGTCGCCGTTGAGGTAGATCCCGGTGCACTGCGAGGTGGCGGCCATGGGGGTGGCCCGGTGCCGTGGGGTGGGTGTGGGGGGCACCCGGACGCCGGTGATCTCGCCGAGGACATCGGTCAGTTCGTTCCACAGCTCGGTGCCGGTGCCCGCATTGGCGGTGAACCCGACCACCGCGCCCGTGGCGGGATCGGCCCGCAGGAAGCAGGAGGTGCCCTGGGCGTTGCCGTCGTGCCCGAACCACAGGGTGTCACCGTGCCGGAAGAGCCCCCAGCCCAGGCCCCAGCCGTCGGCCAGCACACCGGGGTCGGCGCCGGGCACCGGGCGGCGCATCTCCTCCGCGAGCTCGCGCGGCAGCAATCCCGCGGCCCCGTCGCCGAGATGGGCCCGGCCCAGCGCCACCAGATCGAGGGCACTGGCCCGCAGCGCGCCGGCCGCGGCCTCGGCGGGGGCGAGGTTCTGCCGCACCGGCCGCGTTCTGCCGGTGGCCTTGTTGGCCGAGTGGCCGCGCGCCGTGGGCCGGTGCGGGGCGCCGGCCGTGCCGATGAAGGACGGCACGGTGCCCAGCGGATCGAGCAGAACGGACCGCACGGCCTCCTGCCAGCTCATCCCGGTGACCGTCTCGATCAGCCGGCCCGCGGCCACATAGCCCGCGTTGGAGTAGGAGAAGTCCGTACCCGGGGGCATCACCAGGGTGCGGTCGGTGCAGTGGTCCAGCAGATAGCGCGGGGCGCTCAGCGAGGCGACCTGGTCGGAGTCGGGCCCGGACGGAAGCCCCGCGGTGTGGCTGAGCACCTGGCGCACCGTGCACGGCTGACCGGCCCGCCGCAGCTCCGGCACATGGTCGCCGAGCGGGTCGTCCAGCTCCACATCGCCGTCCGCCACCAGGAGCATCACCACGGTCGCGGTGTACGCCTTGGTGATGGAGCCGATGGGCACGGCCGCGTCGGCGGCGCACGGCTCGCCGGAGTCCGCGTCCAGGACGCCGGTCTCCACGGCGAGGGTCATTCCGCCGCTGTGCACGGCGAGTTGGGCCCCGGGCACCTGATGGGCGCGGGCCAGGGCGGTCAGTCGGTCCTCGAGGACGCGGCGTATCTTCGACCGCTCCTCGGCGGACGGGGCCGGGGTCGTACGTAACACGGTGCACTCCTTGCCGGGGGATGGGACGGGCGACGGGGGCAGGGTCATGGCAGCTGGCTCGTGGCCGTGACGTCCCGGGGCACGATCCTGAAGCCCTGCCAGTGGGTGGGCATGGGGTCCTGGTCCTCGTCCCTGGGCACATGGTGGAAGTCGACACTGACCCAGGCCACCGGGTCGGTCAGCTTCTCGTCGCCGGTGTACTTGTCGACCGAGGTGGCACAGTCCGGGGCGGTGTTGCCGTAGGCCAGCCGTTCGCACTCCCGGTACTGCGTGAAGTACATGTCGTGATGGGTGAACTCCTCGGTCTCGCGCGGCCCCCGGTACTGGTCGCTCTGGTGGTTGTCGATCTCCCAGGACTTGGCGTGGCCGTCGGAGTTCTCGGTGGTGGGGTTCACCACCCGCCAGAAGCGGGTGGGCGCGAGGTCCGCCGCGGTCTCACGGGAGAACACCGTGCGCTTGGTGGTCCGCGCGGCCGTGCCACTGCCCGGGTAGTCGTACTGCTCCACGCGGTTCTTCGACTGTCCGTCGACGTCGAAGTCCAGCCGCCAGAAGATGTTGTGCGAGTGGTTCTCGCTGAACCGGGTGGAGCCCACTCCGGTCGGCCAGCCGCTGCTCGCGTCGGAGAACTGGAACGGCGAGAGGCTTCCGGTGGCGCCCGACCGGGGGGTGATGGAGCCGTCGTCCGAGAAGCGCCACTCGGTGATGTAGTCGTACCAGCCGATCTCGGAGACCGAGAAGACGACCAGGTCGGTGCCGTGCAGCACGCCATTCTCCACCGCGCTCTTGTAGGCGAACGGCCGCGGCTGCTCCTCGACGCACAGCACCGGGGTGTCACGGAAGTCGCGCAGCCTCCCGTCGGGGCAGTCCTTGGCGCCGAGCCGGGTGAGCGTGCCCTGCTCCAGATCGCCGAAGCCGATCGCCGAGACGTCGTAGAAGCGCGGCTGACCGCTGTCGTAGGGCACATGCACCTCGGCCAGCGAGGCGCTCTTGAGGACCCGGGTGGGGGTGCCGCGGTTCGGGGTGTAGATCACATCGCTCAGCACCGCACCGGTGTTGCGGTCGATGTCCCAGCACATCTGCCACCGGGCACCGTTCTTCAGGGTCGTGTCGATGCGATCCGCGGCGGGGCAGGACGGGGCCGCCGCGGCCTTCGCGGGCGCGGCGGAGGCCGGGCCCGGCACCCACAGGGCCAGCAATCCCACCGCGGCGATCAGCACACGGGCACGCCGAAACAGACTGGACACGGACAAGGCTCCCCTCACAGACCGATGACGGCGGCGCGCCTGGCCGACAGATCGATGACGATCCGGCTGGTGTCGATCCACTTGCCACCCGGAATGCGCACGAACAGCTGCACACACCGGTGCTCACCGCACCGGGACACCTTCCGGGCGCCGCCGACCCCCTTCGCCCGGGAGCCGAGGAACGACATGCTCTGGAGCCGCAGTTGGGTGGGCGAGGTCAGCCGCTTCCCGGTCTGCGAGGCGTAGGACTCGCGCATCCCCGGGCCGAGTGCGCGGTCGGCGAGGACGACCTTCACCGCCTCGCGGGCCTCGGCCAGGGTGGGCGGCGGCTGGACGCCGTGTTGGCGGGCGGAGTCGAGAACCTTCTTGGAGCGCAGATCGACCACCCTGGTGATGAGGGTGTCCGAGGCGTAGTCGTAGAGCTGGACCTCGGCCCGGCTGTCGGTGGCGGAGGACGCCGACTTGGCCCGGGGCGGACGGCGGGTGTCCAGCGGCTCGGCGCCGGAGCCGCCCGCGGCGTTCCGCTCCCCGTCATTCTTCTCCGTCGCTTTCCGACGGTCCTTCGCGGTCCCGGACCGGGTGGCGGCGTCGATGGCGATACGGGACGCCTCGCGCGATTCCTCGGATGTCAGCCGGCCGGAGTGTGAGGCGACGGCGGCCGCGGGCGCCGAGGGATCGGACGCGGGCGATCCGGCCGTACGGAGGGCGGCGATCCCGCCGCCCGCCAGCACCGCCGTCAGACCCAGTGCCGCGGATACGCGCCATCTCCGGTGACGGCGCCCCCTGGTATCGGCCGCACCCTTGTCCGTCGCGTTGTCTGTCATCACCCAGCCGTTTCCGTTGTCGGTCAAGTGAGCCCGGCGGGGCTCGCGGTGACAGCACTCGGCCGGATACCGGATTGTCGCTGGTGCGTTCCCCGTCGTGCAGACGGGATTCAAGCCGCTGACAACGGCTCGCGCGGACTCCCCCCGGACTCTTCGCTGTCCACTGTTAGCTCACGCTTTCACCACTCCGGGCGGCGTAACAGTCGCATTTGTCATCAAGCGGCTGTGAGAAACGCATGTCCCATGGACGGCTGAGCGGCCGCAAAGCGATGACGGGGAAGGCTCTGGGGAAGGCTCTCTGCCATCATGCTCACATGAGCCATTCGATCACCATTCGATGTGACATCTGTGGCGCCACTCATTCCTCCTCAGCGGCCGACAGCGTCGGTGCGCTTCGCGAAGTCATCGTCCAAATGAGCTGGTCGAGGGCGCGATGGGATGGCCGGGTGATCGATATGTGCGGTGGCTGCGGCGCCCGGGAAATGACGCCGAGCGCGCCCGGGCGGCGCTGCGGTTCCTGTGAGGGAGGCGAACTCTTCGATGCCCTCGGACACGACAGAATCGGACATCGTTTGGCCAATGCATTACTCAGAGCTGGTATCGATAATCTCGAACTACTCTCCGGTTTCTCCGCGCGTCAGCTTCGTGATCTGGACGGTATCGGTGCCGTGAGCGCACGCCACGCACTCAATCGTCTGCACTCCGCACCGAAGGAAAGGCGATCGTGAACGAATATTCCACTGGAACATCCGCCGGAACGTCCGCTGGAACGTCCGCACCGCCCGCTCTGTACGGCAGTCGGCGGCACCGGGTGCTGTGGGTGATGGGCGTGGTGTTTTCGGCCGGGCTGCTGGCGCCGCTGTTATTCCTCGGCGCCGCCCGAAAGGGGATCGTGCCGCGTACCGTACCCGCCGGATACGCGGTGGCCATCTATCCGATCGCGCTCGGACGGCAGTGGCTGCCGGACCCGGGGGACTGGATCTCATGGACCCTCGCGGCCGTGGTGCTCACCGCGGCCGTCCATGCCGCGGTCCTGGACACCGGCCGCACAGCCGCCGGTTGACCCCCGGGTGGGGAGGTCAGCTCTGCGCGGTGGGACGGACCACGATCTCGCCGACGTCGACACCGGCCGGCTGCTCGATGGCGAACGCGATGGCGCGGGCGATGGCGTCCGGGGAGATCGCGATCTTGTCCATACGGGTCTGGATCCCGTTCCTCGCGTCCGGGTCGGTGATGGAACCCGCGAGCTCCGTCCGGATGAACCCGGGCGAGACGGTGGTCACCCGCAGCGTCTCACCGGCCTCCTGGCGCAGCCCTTCGGAGATGGCGCGCACGGCGTTCTTGGTGCCGGCGTAGACCGCCATCGTCGGGACGATGACCAGCCCGGCGGTGGAGAGGGTGTGCACGAAATGCCCGGAGCCCTGCTCCCGGAAGACGGGCAGGGCCTCCGCGATGCCGTACAGCACCCCCTTGATGTTGACGTCGACCATCGCCTCCCAGTCCTCGACGCGCAGATCGTCGAGGGCGGAGATCGGGCTGATACCGGCGTTGCTGACCAGGACGTCCAGCCTTCCGTACCGTTCGCGTGCCGTCGCGATCAGACGGGACAGGTCCGCGCGCCGCTTCACATCCGTGACGACGGCGACGGCCTCGCCGCCCGCCCCGGCGATCCGGGCCGCCAGTGCCTCGATGCGGTCCGACCGCCGCGCCGCCAGGACGACCTTGGCGCCGCGCTCGGCCAGCAGCAGCGCGGTCGCCTCGCCGATACCGCTGCTCGCGCCCGTAATGGCGACGACCTTGCCTTCGATACCCGATGTCATGGGGTTCCTTCCAGGGAAACGTTGCGGGAGGGCAGGGGGGAAAGAGGGACGGCGATGGCCTACAGTGAGAAGTGGAGGCGCCGCCACTTCGCCCCACACTAAGTGGGTGTGCCTCCACTTAGCAACCGGGGAATGAGCCGGGGAATGAGGAGAGTCGCCGATGGCCAGGGATCCAGGGCGCCCGCTGCGGGCCGACGCACAGCGCAACCGGGAGAAGATCCTCTCCACGGCGGTGCGGGTGTTCGCCGAGGAAGGGCTGGACGCCCACCTCGAGCGCATCGCCAAGGAGGCGGGCGTGGGCACCGGCACCCTCTACCGGAACTTCCCGACCCGCGAGCTGCTGATCGAGGCCGCCTACCGCAATGAGCTGGCCCGGCTCTGCGACGCCGCCCCCGAACTCCTGGCGGCCCTGCCCCCGCGCGAGGCCCTGCGGGCGTGGCTGGCCCGCTTCATGGACTACGCCAACGCCAAGCTGGGCATGGCGGACGCGCTGCGGGGCGTGGTCGCGTCGGGCGTCAATCCGTACGCGCAGAGCCACGAGATGA
This sequence comes from Streptomyces endocoffeicus, assembly GCF_016741935.1. Classification (GTDB taxonomy): domain Bacteria; phylum Actinomycetota; class Actinomycetes; order Streptomycetales; family Streptomycetaceae; genus Streptomyces; species Streptomyces endocoffeicus. The sequence goes on from NZ_JAERRG010000006.1 coordinate 130,091, forward strand.
TCCAGGACGCGCTCGCGCGGCTGATGGACGCCGCCGTCACGGCCGGTGTGATCCGGTCGGACATCAGCGCCGCCGATATGTTCGCCGCTCTCACCGGCATCGCCCTCGCCTCGGGGAAGCCCGAACAGCGGGAGCGGGCCGACCGTCTCCTCGACCTCACTCTGGACGGGCTGAGTGCCGGAGCCGGTCAGTAAAGATTTCTGAGTTTTCAGTTCAGACTCTTGTGCCACCCGCTCAGCGCTCTTAACGTGTCCGGCCATGGAGAACGAACACGCCACGGACCGGGCCGCGGGATCCGGCGACGAGTCCGTGGGCGACCGGCTGCGTGCGCTGCGCAAGGCACGCCGGCTGACCCTGCGGACCGTCGCCGAGTCCGCCGGGATCAGTGAGGGCTATCTCAGCCAGATAGAGCGCGGGCAGGCCAATCCCAGCATCGCCACCCTCCAGCAGGTCGCCGCCGCGCTCGGCCTGAAGGTGGCCGATCTGTTCGGCGACGACTTCACCAGCGGCCCGAGCGTGCTGCGCGCCGAGGAGGCGCCCCGGCTCGCCCTCGGGGTGCTCGGCGGCCGCAAGTTCCGGCTGACCCCGGGGCCGCAGCACCATCTCGAAGTGTTCCTGGGGGAGTTCGACGCCCATGGCTCCACGGGCGAGACCCTCTACAGTCACGGTGACTCGGAGGAGTTCCTGTACGTCCTCGAGGGCACGGTCGGACTCCAGCTCGGCGACCGCTCCTTCACCCTCGGCGCCGGTGACAGCATCCGCTACTCCTCCGCCGTACCCCATCGGCTCAGCGAGACGGCCGGGGCGGCCGCCCGGGTGCTGTGGGTGATCAGCCCACCCAGCTACTGATCCACCCCACCTCACACCACTCGCCCCCTCGAGCCACTCCGATCCGCGACGAAACCGGGGCCATCCCAGGCCGCCCGACCAGCGGCCGTTCGACCACGATTGGCTGAGTGCCGCAGTGCTGAACGGAAATGTGTCCTTCTGGTACCGCCAGACCGGCTTCCCCGAACGGCGTCCGCCGCTCGACGGTGACCTCGCCACCGATGTGTGCGTCGTGGGCGGGGGCTTCACCGGGCTGTGGACCGCGTACTACCTCAAACAGGCCGCCCCCGATCTCGACATCACCGTCGTGGAGCGGGAGTTCGCCGGATTCGGCGCCTCGGGGCGGAACGCCGGCTGGCTCAGCTGCAAGATCGCCGGATCGGCCGGGACCTATGCGAGGAAGCGCGGGCGCGAGGCGACGATCGCCCTCCAGCGGGAGATGATCCACACCGTGGACGAGGTGATCTCGGTGGCCCGTACCGAGGGCATCGAGGCCGACATCGTCAAGAGCGGCTATCTCACCGTCGCCCATGGCGCCGCCCAACTGCCCCGGCTGCGCGCCGCGTACGACCAGCTGCGCCACTGGGGCGGGCAGGACCTGGAGTGGCTGAGCGCACCCCGGCTCGCCGAGCGGCTGCGCCTGGACGGGGCGCTGGCCGGCTACCACAATCCGCACTGCGCCCGGGTCCACCCGGCCAAGCTGGTGCGCGGCCTGGCCGCCGCGGTGGAGGCGCTGGGCGTGCGGATCCTGGAGTCCACCCCGGTCACCGCCATCGCCCCCGGCCGGGTCAGCACCCCGTTCGGCACCATCCGCGCGGGCCGGATCGTCCGTGCCACCGAGGGCTTCACCAGCGGTATCGAGGGCGAGCGGCGCACCTGGCTGCCGATGAACTCCTCGATGATCGTCACCGAGCCGCTCCCCGACGAGCTGTGGAAGCGGCTCGGCTGGGAGGGGCAGGAACTCCTCAGCGACGCCACCCACGCGTACACCTACGGACAGCGCACCGCGGACGGCCGCATCGCCATCGGCGGCCGCGGAGTGCCCTACAAGTTCGGCTCCCGCACCGACCGGGCGGGGCAGACCAGCGCGGACACCGTGCGCGCCCTGCGGCGGATCCTCACCGGCCTCTTCCCGGACACCGCCGAGGCCGCCATCGACCACGCCTGGTCGGGGGTGCTGGCCGTGCCCCGCGACTGGTGCGCCTCGATCGGCTACGACCCCGCCACCGGCGTCGGCTTCGCCGGTGGATACGTCGGCCATGGCGTGGCCGCCACCAACCTCGCCGGGCGCACCCTGCGCGATCTGCTGCTCGGCCACTCCACCGAGCTGACCGCGCTGCCCTGGGTCGGCCACCGCACCCGGCGCTGGGAGCCCGAACCGTTCCGGTGGATCGGGGTGCACGGCATGTACGCCGCGTACCGCGCCGCCGACCGCTCGGAGTCCTCCGGCCGTACCACCACGTCCCCCATCGCCCGCCTCGCCGACCGCATATCTGGACGCTGACCATGAGCAAGCCCACCGTCACCGCCACCGCCGCGGCCACGGACCGCGCCCCGGACACCGACCGCGAGCGGACCGCCCGCAGGGCCGGCCTCGCCTCGTTCATCGGCACCACCGTCGAGTGGTACGACTTCTACATCTACTCCACCGCCTCCGCGCTCGTCCTCGGCAAGATCTTCTTCGGTGGCGGCGGTGACACCACCGGCGCGCTGCAGGCGTTCGGCAGCCTGTGGCTCGGCTTCCTCGCCCGGCCGATCGGCGGCATCGTCTTCGGGCACCTCGGCGACCGGATCGGCCGGAAGAAGACCCTGGTCACCACGTTGCTGATGATGGGGATCGCCACCACCCTGATCGGGCTGCTCCCCGGCTACGACGAGGTCGGCGTCGCCGCGCCCATCGCGCTGGTGCTGCTGCGCATGGTGCAGGGCATCGCGGTCGGCGGCGAATGGGGCGGCGCCGTCCTCATCGCCAGCGAACACGCGCCCAAGGGGAAGGCGCTGTCCTTCGGCGCCTTCGCCCAGCAGGGGTCCCCGGCCGGATCGATCCTGGCCACCGGGATGTTCGCGCTGCTCACCCAACTGCCGGACGACGACTTCGACGCCTGGGGCTGGCGCGTGCCGTTCCTCTTCTCCGCCGTGATGGTGGTCATCGGCCTGGTGGTGCGCCTCAAGGTCGAGGAGTCCCCGGAGTTCGCCCGGCTGCGCGACGAGAAACGGGTCGCGAAGGTGCCCCTGCGGGAGCTGCTCACCGGCCACCCCGGATCCCTCGCACTCGGCGTGCTCGCCAGCTCCATCGGCATCGCCGCCACCTACTTCATCACCACCTTCGTCCTGTCCTGGTCCACCGACAGCCTCGGCATGGAGCGCTCCACCATGCTGAATGTGCTGCTCGTCTACAGCGTCCTGCAGTTCGTCACCCAGCCCTTCGGGGTGGTGCTGGCCGGCCGCTTCGGCCCGCGCCGCACCGTGGCGGCCCTGCTGGGCCTCAACTTCCTGCTGGTGCCGGTGATGTACGCCTGTGTCTCGACGACCCAGCCGGTCGTCGTGGGGCTCGGCATCTCCCTGCTGGGCATCACCGGCGCGATGAACTACGCGATCCTGGCCGGACTGCTCGCCGCCGCCTTCCCGATCTCCGTGCGCTACACCGGTATCTCCCTCTCCTACCAGCTGTGCTCGGCGCTCATCGGCGGTACGGCACCCCTGGTCGGCGAGTGGCTGCTGCACTCGGCCGGCGGATCGATCGTGCCGGTCGTGATCTACCAGATGGTGCTGGTGGCCGTGTCCCTGGTCTGCTCCCTGGCGCTGCTCAACCGCTCGCGGACGGCGTAGCCGCGGCCGGGCCTTGGCCGAACGGTCAAAGCCACGGACGGGTCTTTGGCCGATGCGTGCACCTCCCCGCCCGCTCCCTTCCGCATCATCAGGGGCCGTACAGCGCGGCGGCGCGGACAAGGGAGGCAATGTGAACGGTGTGCGAACACAACCGCACGGCCGGCGAACCCCGGCGCAGGCCACCGGCCCGGTCGGCAGGCTGACCCGCCGCCGGGAAGTGGCGGAGCTGGTCGCCGAGGCAGGTGGCGGTCCGCTCCGCCGCACCCTGGGGCTGACCCAGCTCACCCTGCTCAGCGTCGGCGCCACGCTCGGCACCGGGATCTTCGTGGTGCTCGGCGAGGCGGTGCCCCAGGCGGGCCCGGCGGTGGTGCTCTCCTTCGTCCTCGCCGGGGTCACCGCGCTGTTCTCCGCCCTGTCCTACGCCGAGCTCGCGGGCATGATCCCGGGCGCCGGGTCCTCGTACAGCTACACCTACGCCACCTTGGGCGAGCTGGTGGCCTGGGTGTGCGGCTGGTGTCTGATCCTCGAGTACGGCGTCTCCGTGGCCGCGGTCGCGGTCGGCTGGGGTCAGTACGTCAACGAACTGCTCCAGCTGACCGTCGGCCGGACCCTGCCCGACGCGCTCGCCGCCCCGCCCGGCGACGGCGGGGTGCTGAACGTCCCCGCCGCCGCCATCGTCGTCCTCGCCATGGTGGTGCTGCTCCGCGGCGCCCGGGAGAGCGCCGTGGTCAACACCGTGATGGTGGCGGTGAAGCTGGCCGCGCTCGTCATCTTCTGCGCGGTGGCCTTCACTGCCTTCCACGCCGGGAACTTCCGGCCGCTCTTCCCCCTCGGCACGGCCGGGATGACCGCGGGCGCCTCCTCGCTCTTCTTCTCCTACATCGGCTTCGACGCCGCCTCCACGGCGGGGGAGGAGGCCAAGCACCCGCAGCGCGATCTGCCCCGCGCCATCGTCCTCTCGCTCGGCCTGGTCACCGCCCTGTACTGCGCGGTGGCGCTGGCGGCGGTCGGCGCGATGCCCTGGCAGCGGTTCGAGGGCACCGAGGCCACGCTCAGCCAGGTCCTCGTCCGCTCCGTCGGCGGTGGCGAGCTGTGGCCGATCCTGCTGTCCATCGGCGCGGTCGTCGCCACCACCAGCGTGGTCCTCACCGTGCAGTACGGGCAGATCCGCATCCTGTTCTCGATGTCCCGCGACGGACTGGTCCCGGGGCTGTTCTCCAGGGTCCACCGGCGCACCGGGGTGCCGCGCGCGGGCACCGTCATCGTCTCCGCCTTCGTGGCCGCCCTCGCCGCGCTCATCCCGCTCGGCGACCTCGCGGACGCCACCAGCATCGGCACCCTCTTCGCCTTCGCCCTGGTCAACCTGGCCGTGCTGATCCTCCGGCGGCGCAAGCCGGACGCGCCACGCAGCTTCCGGGCGCCGCTCGCGCCCGTAACCCCCCTGCTGGGAGTGGTCTGCTGCGGGTATGTGATGTACGGGCTGGGGGCCGACACCTGGATCGCCTTCGGCGCCTGGATGGCGGTCGGACTCGTGGTCTACGGGCTCTACGGCATCCGGCACTCCACCCTCAACCGCCCCGCCCCCGAACCGGAGACCACGGAAACCACGGAGACCACGGAGACCACCCCATGACCCCGCTCGATCCCACCGCCGATGTGCTCGCGCTCACCCGCGCCCTGGTCGACATCCCCTCGGAAAGCGGCCATGAGGCCCCGCTCGCCGACGCCGTCGAAGGCGCGCTGCGCGCCCTGCCGTGGCTGACCGTCGAGCGGCTCGGCCACTCCGTCGTGGCCCGCACCCATCTGGGCCGCGACCGGAGGGTGGTCATCGCCGGGCACCTGGACACCGTCCCGGCCGCGGACAACTTCCCCTCCCGGCTGGACGAGGGGCTGCTGTACGGCCTCGGGGCCTGCGACATGAAGGGCGGTGTCGCGGTCGCCCTCCGGCTCGCGGCGGCGCTCCCCGCGCCCGCGCACGACATCACCTATGTGTTCTACGAATGCGAGGAAGTGGCCGGCGACCGCAATGGCCTGGCCAGGATCGCCGCGGAACGCCCCGAGCTGGTCCAGGCCGATCTGGCGATCCTCATGGAGCCCTCGGACGCCGGTGTCGAGGCGGGCTGCCAGGGCGTGCTGATGGCGGACATCGCCGTACGCGGCGAGCGGGCGCACACCGCCCGCGCCTGGAAGGGGGTCAACGCCGCCCACCGCGCCGCCGCCGTCCTGCGGCGCCTGGACGACCACACCGCCGGGCGGATCACCATCGACGGGCTGGAGTACCGCGAGGGGCTGAGCGCCGTGGCCGTGCGCGCGGGCGTGGCCGGGAACGTGGTGCCCGACCTGTGCGTGATCACGGTCAACCTGCGTTTCGCGCCCAGCCGTTCACCGCGGGAGGCCGAGGCGTACGTACGCGACCTCTTCCCCGAGTACGAGGTCGAGATCACCGAGAACACCCCGGGTGCCCTGCCCGGTCTGGACCAGGAAGCGGCCGCCTCGCTGGTGGCGTACCTCGGCGTGGCGCCCCGCCCCAAACTGGGCTGGACCGATGTCGCCCGCTTCGCCGCGCTCGGCACACCGGCGCTCAACTACGGCCCCGGCGACCCGTCCCTGGCCCACACCGCGGGCGAGTATGTGCCGGTGGAGCAGTTGCGGGAGTGTGAGACGCGGCTCATGGGCTGGCTCGGCTGAATCCGCAGGACACCCCTGAGCAGGTCGGCGGAAGTCGGCTGTGGCTCGAAAGGCGCCCCTAAGGGGCGCGGGGAACTGCGCGACCAGCCACGATGGTGCTGCGGACGATCGACGGCAGTTCGGGGCACTTCCAGTAGAGCGCTTAGGCGCACGCGCTCCGCAGCCCGGCGAGCGTGCGCAGCTGGAGCCACAGCACCAGCCGCTCGTCCGGGTCGTCCAGGTCGATGCCCAGCTGCGTCCGCGCCTGCCGCAGCCGGTAGCGGCAGGTGTTGGGGTGGACGGCCAGCAGCCGGGCCGCCCGCGCCATATCGCATCCGGCGTCCAGCCAGCACACCAGCGTCCGGGCATAGTCGGTGCCGTGCCCGGCGTCGTACGCCACGATGTCCCGCCAGGCTCCGGCCGCCAACTCCCGCCGTTCGCCCAGGAGTTCGGTGAGCCGGAGCAGTACGGCCCGGGCCCGGACCTCGTCCATGGCGGCCACCGTCTCCTCCGGGCCGAGCACCCGCAGCACCAGATCGGCGTCCTCCCGCGAGCCGCGGACCTCCGCCACCTCCGGCACCACATCGCCGAGACCGGCCCGCACCGGCACCCTCAGGGCCTGCTCCGCGCGGCGCACGATGTCCTCGGCCAGCCGCCGCTGCCGCTCCCCGGCCCGACCGTCGGCCACCGGCAGCAACGCGTACACCACCCCGTCGACCAGCACACAGGCATGCCGCCCGTACCGGGCCTCGCACTGCAGCCGTACGAGATCCAGCAGCCGCAGCGCGGCCTGCTCCCCGTCCGGCGCGCCCGCCGCGCCCTCCAGCGCGAAGGCGGCCACCCGCACCGGGGTGCCGGGGGTCATCCCCAGGCGCTCGGCGGCGGTGGCGGGCTCGGCGGTGCCGTCCAGGAGACGGCGCAGCAGATCGCCGGTCATATGGCGGGACAGCTCCTGTGCCGCCCGCGCCCGCAGCAGGAGCAGGGCGGCCGTGGAGGCGCCCTGGGCCAGCGCCTCCTCGGCGTCCGGTGCGAGGGTTCCGTCGTCGACGACCCACAGCGAGCCGAGGGTCTCACCACCCGCCCGTACGGCGACGGCCAGCCGCGGCAGTTCCTCGGCGCTGAGGGCGGGCAGGCGCACCGGCCCGTGGGAGGCGAACAGCACCCGGTACTGCTCGGTGTTCTCGGGGCTGCCCGGCACCTGACGGCCCAGGATGCCCTGGCGCCGGGGCTCGTCCACGGGCTGGCCGGGGATGGTGGAGTGGGCGAGGATGCGCTGGCGCGGATCCTCGATCACGGTGGCGCCGCCCACGGCCGTGGCCACGGCGCCCGCGAGCGAGAACAGATCGCCGAGCGCGGCGCCGCCCGCGGGGGAGGGCCGGGCCCCGACCGCCCCGGCCAGCAGCAGATGGACATGGTGCCAGGCGGCGTCCTCGTCCAAGGTGAGCAGGGCCGGCCCCCGCTCCCGCGCCCGGGCGACGGCGTCCGCGAGCCCTTGCCCGTGCCCGGACACGGATCCCTGCCCGGACGAGGGCCCCTGTCCGGATGAGGGTTCCTGCTCGGACAAGGGCCCGTTCGCACCGCGTATGACGAGACCCGCCATCCGCGCGGCCGCCGCCTCGTCCACCAGCGCCCCGGCCGCATCCGCGCGCACCCCGACCGCCAGCAGCAGGGCGCCGGGCGCCCGGTCCGGGAACGGGGCGTGGGCGTCGTACAGCAGCACCTCGGTGACGGGCGTGGTGAGCCCGGACGGGGCGGTGAGCAGCCGCAGCGCGGGCTCGCCCAGGGTGTCCAGCAGCTCCCCGAGGGTGCGGGTGTCCATGGGCGGTACCGGGCCTTCCAGGGGCTGACGCACGAGGCGATTGGCTGATCGCAACAGGACCCTAGGCCGCGGTTGTGCGTCCGGACAAGCCGAGCGCGGGCCCGCCCCGGGAGACTCGGGCCCATGACATCAGTGACGATGGACGCCGAGGCGCTGGCCACCGCCGCCGCCCGCGCCGCCGGGGTCGCCGTCCGCACCGTCCACGACGTGGCCGGTGTCCAGGCGGTGGCCGACTTCTTCGCCGAGGTGTGGCGGCTGCCGCGCAGCAATCCGCCCTATCCGGCCGAGGTGCTGCACAGCATCGTCCACGCGGGCGGCGCGGTGCACGCCGCGTACTCCACCGGGCCCGACGGGCAGGAGGGCGAGCGGCTGTCCGGTGCCGCGGTCGCGGTCTTCGGCCCGCCGGCCGACCGGGAGGTGTACTCGCTCGTGGCCGCCGCCACCGCCTCCGACCGGGGCGTCGGCCACGCCGTCAAACAGGCCCAGCGCGGCTGGGCCCTGGAGCACGGGGCCCACACCATGCGCTGGACCTTCGACCCGCTGGTCGCCCGTAACGCCCGCTTCAACCTGGTCAAACTGGGTGCCGTCGGGGCCGAGTACCTGGTCGACCTCTACGGGCCCATGAACGACGGGGTGAATGACGGCGACGAGAGCGACCGGCTCACCGCCCGCTGGGACCTCCTTGCGCGACCCGCACCCGCACCCGCACCCGCACCCGCACCCGCACCCGCACCCGCCTCCACCCCCGCCGATGACACCGACGACCGGGCAGCGGCCCCGGTCCTCCGCCATGCCCCCGACGGCGGCCCGCTCGCCGCCCGCCACGGGGACCGGCTGTGGTGCAGGGTGCCCGGGGACATCGTCGCGCTGCGCACCGCCGACCCGGCCCTGGCGCTGCGCTGGCGGCACGCCGTGCGCGAGGTGTTCACCGAGGCGTACGCCGAGGGCTTCCTGGCCACCGCGATGTCCCGCGACGGCTGGTACCGGCTCACCCGGAACCCCGCCCCGACCACCCCCGGAGAGGACCCGCGGCCATGAGGCTCGAACGTGCCGAACTGCTCCATGTCGCCCTTCCGCTGATCACTCCCTTCCGCACCTCCTTCGGGACGATGACCAGCAAGGACACCTTTCTGCTGCATATCGTCACCGACCGGGCCGAGGGCTGGTCGGAGTTCGCCGCCGATCCGGAGCCGCTGTACTGCGCGGAGTTCGTCGCCGGCGCCGAGATCGTGATCCGCGACTTCCTGCTGCCCCGGGTGGCCGCCCTCCCCACGCCCACGACCGCGGCCCTCGCCCCCGCCATGGCCGCCGTCAAGGGCCATGAGCTGGCCAAGGCGGCCCTGGAGACCGCGCTGCTCGACGCCGAACTCCGCGCCCACGGCATGCCGCTGGCCACCTTCCTCGGCTCGGTCCACGAGCGGGTGCCCGCCGGGGTGTCCGTGGGCATCAAGGACTCCCTCCCGGAGCTGATCGACGACGTCGAGCGGTATCTCGCCGAGGGCTATGTGCGCATCAAGCTGAAGATCGAGCCGGGCTGGGACGTGGCGCCGGTGCGCGCGGTACGGGAACGGTTCGGCGAGGCGCTGCCGCTTCAGGTCGACGCCAACACCGCGTACACCCTCGCCGACGCCGAACACCTCAGGAAACTCGACGAGTTCGGGCTGCTGCTCATCGAGGAGCCGCTGGAGGAGAACAACCTCCACGCCCACGCCCGGCTCCAGCGGCGGCTGACCACCCCGGTCTGCCTGGACGAGTCCATCCACAGCGCGCGCGACGCCGCGTCCGCGATCGCGATGGACGCCTGCCGGGTCATCAACATCAAACCGGCCCGGGTCGGCGGCTATCCGGAGGCCCGCCGCATCCACGACCTCGCCGCCGCCCACGGCGTCCCGGTGTGGTGCGGGGGCATGCTGGAGACCGGTATCGGCCGCGCCCCCAACCTGGCCCTCGCCGCCCTGCCCGGCTGCACCCTGCCCGGTGACACCTCGGCCTCCGGCCGGTACTTCGCCGAGGACATCACCGAGCCGTTCGTCCTCCAGGACGGCCACCTCCCGGTGCCCACCGCGCCCGGCATCGGCATCGACCCGCTCCCGGACGCCCTCGCCCGCTTCACCACCGCACGGCGGCAGCTGTACCCGCGCTGACCCGCGCCCGCCACCAGCCGGTCGGGTCCAGCCGGCCGGGTCCAGCTGGTCAGGTCCAGCTGCTGGTCAGGTACGGCCGGTCAGCACGACCGTGCAGCCGCGCAGCTCATAGCTGTCGATCCCGTCCTTGAAGCCGACCCTGGGCGGGGTGGCCATACGGACGCCGGGCAGGGCGAACAGCCGGCTGAGGAAGACATCCGTCTCCAGGAGCGCGATGGCCGCCCCGGGGCATTTGTGCGCACCGTCCCCGAACGACAGCCCCGGCGCCCCCGCGCCCGCGGCCATCGGGCGGCCCGGACACACCCGCTCCGGCCGCCCGCCCACCGTACGGGCGTCGAGATTGGCGCGGTGCAGCAGGACATCGACCAACTCCCCGGCCGGGACCGTCACTTCCGCGTCCGGGTCCCGGCCGTCGCCGGGCAGCCGGAGCGGTGCGGTGGTACGGCGGCGGAGCCGGCCGATGACCGGTTCGAGCCGGAGGATCTCCTGGAGGACCGCGATCCGGCCGGGCTCGTCGGCGGCCCGGTAGCGCGCCAGCAGGGCGGCGTCGCCGAACAGATGCCACGCGGCCATATTGACGAACTCCCGGGTGGTGACCATGCCCGCGGCAGCGAAGGTGAGGCATTCCCCCAGGATCTCGCCGGACGAACACCCCTCGTCCAGCAGATGGGAGATCAGGTCGTCGCGCCGCCGTCGCCGCCGCGCCCGTACGGCCGGACGGACATCACCCCAGTAGACCCGCAGCCAGTTGGCGTTCTGCCGCACCAGCCAGCGGATCCCGTGGAGGCTGGTCAGCCCGGGCGTGCCGAACTTCTCGGGGAAGAAGCGCTCCAGCCGCGTCCGGATCCCGGGCCGGCTCTCCGTCAGGCCGATCACGGCGCCGGCCACCTCGATGGCCAGATGGAAACTCAAGTCGGCGAGGTGGCCCCGGCCGGTCTCCCGGACGGTGTCGAGCTGTGCCTCCGCCACCCTGACCATGACCTCGCGGTAGTGCTCGTCGACCCGGCGCGGGGTGAAGAACCGGGCGGTCTGCCGCCGGTCCTCGCGGTGTTCCGGACCGTCCCGGTAGAGCACCGGGCGCCGGAACCGGGACGGCAGCTTCTCCACCGTCTCGACGCCGAGCCCGGCCTGCACAGTGGCGGTGGCGCGCAGTACGGCGCGGGCCTCCTCGTAGCCGGACACCTGCCAGATCCCGTCGGGCCCCCGCCGCGCCGGGCAGCCGTCTCCGTCCGGCCCCCGGCCGGCCCTGCGCTCCCCGTAGTGGTCCATGGGCGGCACCTCCCGGCCCAGACTAGGAGTAGCGCGGCCACCTTACGAGGCCCTGACCGTGCTTTCCCCGGTCTACGCTCGCTTTCATGGACAGCGAGAACCCTCTGGGGCGCTTTCTGCGCGCCCGCCGTGAACGGGTGCGGCCCGAGGACGTGGACATCCTGCACGCAGGCCGGCGCCGGGTGGCGGGGCTGCGCCGGGAGGAGGTCGCCCTGCTGGCCGGGGTCAGCACCGACTACTACATACGGCTGGAGCAGGGCCGGGAGCGGCATCCCTCGGCGCAGGTGGTCGAGGCGCTGGCCCGGGCGCTGGTGCTGGAGGAGGACGCGGTCGCCCATCTGCACCGGCTGGCCCGCCCGGCCCCCGGCCGGCGCCGCCCGGCCGCGCGGCGGGAGCGGGTGAGCCCGACCCTGCTGCGGATGATGGAGGGCTGGCCGCGGACCCCGGCCGTGGTCCTGGGCCGCTGTCTGACCGTACTGGCCCACAACACCCTGGGCAGGGCCCTCTTCGACGGGCACACCCACAGCCGGGATCTGATGCGGCTGGTCTTCCTCGACCCGGACGCGCGGGAGTTCTACCCCGACTGGGAGCGGGTGGCGGTCAACACCGTCGCCGGGCTCCGCGCGGCGGCCGGCATTGACGCCGAGGACCCGGAACTGATCGCCGTCGTCGGTGAGTTGTCGCTGAAGAGCGAGTCGTTCCGGCGGCTGTGGGCCCGCCATGACATCCGCCAGAAGACCCATGAGACCAAGCGCTTCCGGCACCGGCTGGTCGGTGAGCTGACACTGGAGTACGAGGCACTGACCGTGAACAGCGCCCCCGGCCAGCAGCTCATCGTCTACCAGGCCGAGCCGGGCAGCCCGTCCGAGCAGGCGCTGGCCCTGCTGGGCAGCCTCACCGCCGACATGGTGGAGGCGCCCCACGACCCCATGACCACCACGACGAAGGACACATCCGCATGACCGTCAACGACTCGCCCGTCTGGTTCATCACCGGCTGTTCCACCGGTCTGGGCCGGGCCCTGGCCACCGCCGTCCTCGGCCACGGCCACCGCGCGGTGGTCACCGCCCGCGACCCCCGGCAGGTGGCCGACATCGTCGCCGGTCACGGGGACCGCGCGCTGGCCCTGGCGCTCGACGTCACCGACAAGGCCCGGGTGGCGGAGGCGGTGAAGGAGGCGGAAACCGCCTTCGGCCGCATCGACGTACTCGTCAACAACGCGGGCTACGGCTACCTCGCCGCGCTCGAGGAGGGCGAGGACGAGGAGGTCCGGGCCCTGTTCGACACCAATGTCTTCGGCCTGGTGGACGTCACCCGCGCGGTGCTGCCGGGCATGCGCGCCCGCCGCGCCGGCCACATCGTGAACATCTCCTCCCTCGGCGGCCTGGCCGCCTTCGGCGCCACCGGCTACTACCACGCCACCAAGTTCGCCGTGGAGGGCCTGTCCGAATCGCTCGCCGCCGAGGTGGCCCCGCTGGGCGTCAAGGTGACGATCGTCGAGCCCGCCGCCTTCCGCACCAACTGGTCCGGCCCCTCCATGTGCCAGTCCGCCACCACCATCGACGACTACGCCGGGACCGCGGGCGCACGGCGCGCCGGCACCCTCGCCACCTACGGCCACCAGCCCGGCGACCCGGTCCGCGCGAGCGAGGCCATCATCGGCGCGGTGGAGGCGGCGGAACCCCCGCTGCGGCTGCTGCTGGGCAAGGCCGCCTACGACATCGCCCAGGCCCGGCTGGACTCCCTCAGGGCCACTTTCGACACCTGGCGCGAGGTCACGCTCGGAGCCGACTACCCCGTGGCTGCGGCGTCCTAGGGGCGTCCGACGTGTGGTGACGCCTGCGGCGGGCTGTTCCCCTCCCCGCCCCTTCCCACAACTGGGGCTCCGCCCCAGACCCCAGACCCCAGACCCCAGACCGGGGCTCCGCTCCCTTTCGCCGTCACGGCCGAGGTGCCCCTCCCCGGCGGCGGCCCCCGCACCTATGCTCGGCCGGGTGCTCGCGGGAAACGAAATATCCTCTCCGGGCAGCGGCCCGTCCGGGCCGGGGCTTTGAGGAGCACCCTTGAACGCTTGTACGCTCGGCGACCTCGTCGGCAGCTTGGCCCTGCGGCTCCACACCGCGCCCGCCGGCCCCGCCACCCCGGTCACCGAGGTGCTGCTGTATGACGCGCACGTCCCGCTCCCGCATGCGCCCGGGGCTCTGCTGCTGGCGGTCGGGGTGCGGGCAGTCGCGGCCGGGTCGCTGGTGTCGGCCGCGGCGGCGGCCGGGGTGACCGGGGTCGTGGTGCGGGGCGCGGACGGGCCGGTCGGGGAGGCCGAAGCGTATGGTGTGGCGCTGCTGTCGGTCGACGAGGAGGTGTCCTGGCACCATGTGTATCTGATGCTGGCCTCGGCGATCGGCGCCCGGTCCGCCCCCGGAGGTGGGCCGGATGACCTGTTCGCGCTGGCCGACGCGATTGCGGCGGCGACCGGCGGGGCCACGTCTGTGGAGGACCCGCACCAGCGGATTCTGGCCTACTCCACGGTGCCCGGTCAGCCGGTCGATGAGGACCGCCGCCAGGGCATCCTCGGCCTTCGGGTCCCGGACGGCGTGGCGAACGAGGACCAGGTCCGGCTGGTGTTCGGCTCGGACGGGCCGGTGCGGCTGCCTCCGCTCACCGTTGGAGACCTGCCGCGGCTCGCGGTCGCGGTGCGGGCCGGTGGCGAGACGCTCGGCTCGATCTGGGTGGTCGACGGCGGCACGCTGGCCGCGGGCGTGGAGGAGACCCTGGCCCAGGGCGCGTCCACGGCGGCGTTGCTTCTGCTGCGCGCCCGCGTGGCCCGGGAACTGGCTCGCGATCAGAACACCTACCTGGTACGCCGGTTGCTGGAGGGTTCGGCGGATGCTTCGACGGCGGCGCACCGCCTGGGGTGGGACGCGGTCCGGGTGGCCGCGTTCGTGCTGGACTCATCGGCGAGTGTGCCGGACGCCGAGCGGGCCCTGCTCAGGCTGCTGGACGTCGTGCGCCTTCAGTGCGAGGCCCGCCACGGGCAGCATGGGTGCGTGCTCCTGGACGGGGTGGTGTACGCCTTGCTTCCCGCGCCGGCACGCGGGAAGCAGGGCGGGGAGCATATGACGCAGGAGCAGAGGACGGCCGACCGGCGGCACCGGCACTTGGCGGAGGACATCGTGCGCCGGGCCGGGCGGTCGCTGCGGGTGCCGGTACGGGCGGCGCTCGGCGAGGTGGTGCCCGACCTCGGCGAGGTGGCGGACTCGCGTGCGGACGCGGACCTGGTCCTGCGGCTGCTGAACGACGATCTGCCGGTGGCCACCGTAGCCGAGGTGCGTCCCCGGGTGACGCTGCTGCGGCTCCGCGATGTGATGGGGGAGCGGCGGGAGTTGAGGGCGGGCGCCTGGCGGCGGGTGCTGGCGGCGGACGCCGAGCACGGCACCGATTACGCCCGCACCCTGGTGTCCTGGTTCGACGCGGGCTGTGATGTGGCAGGCGCGGCCAAGGCGCTGTCCGTCCATCCCAACACCTGCCGCTACCGTCTGAAGCAGGTCGGCCGGCAGCTCGGGATCGACCTGGCGGACCCCGACGAACGGCTGGTCCTTTGGCTGCAGTTGAGGGTTCTGGCCGAGGGCTCCTGGTCGGATGGTCCCTGACAGGTCGGATGGTCCCTGACAGCCGCTCCCTGACAGCCGCTTCCTGACAGCCGCTCCCCGTCAGCGCAGGTCGCGGATGAGTTCGCGGAGGATGGAGTCCACCTTCTCCTCCTTGAACTCTTCCGAGCCGATCAGCAGCGTCACGGCCCGCCGGCCGTCATCGGTGACAGCGTTCCTGAGCTTGTGGCCGGTCTCCATGAAGCCGCTGTGTCCCCAGGTGACAAAGCCCGGGGTGCTCTCATATCGCTCGACTCCCAGGCCGTACCGCCCGCCGCTCTCCTCGGGGTCCGCAACGGTCCGCTTCATCTCGGCCAGCTCGGCCGGGGCCAGCAGCTTCCCGGACATCAGCGCGGTGAAGAAGGTGGTGACGTCGGCACCGGTGGAGACCAGCGCACCGGATGCGTCGGCCGCGGAGACGTTCCACTCCGTCCAGTCCAGCACTTTCCCGGACCGCTCCACGTAGCTTCGCAGGTCCGGCTTGGGGAGCGTGGTCCGGTCGCCCGGCCAGGAGGTGTGGCGCAGTCCGAGGGGCTTGATGATCCGTTTCTTGATCTCGGTGCTGATGCTTCGGCCGGTGACCTCGGTGACGATCAGGCCGGCCAGGTTGTAGTTGGTGTTGGAGTAGGAGAAGCGGTGCGGAGTGCTGTTGTCGGCTGTAGGCAGAGTCAACGCCTGCAGGACCGTGTCCAGGGGCTCGAAGTGATCCCAGCGGTGCGCGACCTCGTCCTCCCAGTATGGCGCGTCCAGGTAATCGGGCAGGCCACTGGTGTGCTGCAGCAGCTGCCGAATCGTGATCTTGCGCCCGTCATAGTGTTTGGTGCGGATCAGACCCGGCAGATAGTGGTCGACGGTGTCATCGAGCTTGATCCTGCCTTCGCCGACGAGCTGGAGCACGACCGTGGCCACCCAGGTCTTGGTGTTGCTGGCAATACGGCTGTGCTCATCGCCGACGACCTTACGTCCCGTCCTCAGGTCGGCGAGGCCGACCCCGGCGTTCCGCACACCGCAGCGTGGACTCTTCACCGTCACGCTGATCCCCGAGGCGTCGGCGCTGCTCAGTTCCTTCAACGCCTTTTCCATGGGCTTCGTGTCACACCCCGGTGCCGCGGCCGACGCGGCGGGAGCGGCCAGCAGAGGGACGATGACCGCCAATGCCGCAACAACGCTGGTCCTACGTCGCATCAAGTCTCCTTCATCCCGTGCGGTTACGTGCGGCGCAACCGGTTGCGCACAGCATCGGGCATGGGCCGGCCCTGGGCATGCAGCGCCTGGCAAGGGATTTCACCCATGGTTTGTACGCCTGGCCAACAGGCCGTCTCATCCGATCTGTTATGCGGCGGAGCCCTTGTCCACACGTCCAAGCGACGACCGGCTGATTTGTTCTGCGAGACCAAGGCGCGGGGGCTCACCGTGCGTACGTTGAGGACACGTTCCCCGAGCCCTCCGCAGGTATGCCGGGGTCACGTCTGCTCCCGTCCCCGCGAAAGGCTCCGCCGTGTCCTTGAATCCGCGTCACCGCGCCGTCGTCGCCGATGCCCACAACGACCTCCTCATGGCCGTCGCGGCCCGTCCCGCGAAGCGCTGGGGCGGCTACTTCCGGGACCGGTGGCTGCCGCAACTGCGCGCGGGCGGCGTGGACATCCAGGTGCTGCCGGTGTTCGTCGACGACCAGTACCGCCCCGAGGGAGCGCTGCGGCAGACCCTCCGCATGGTCGAGTGCGGCCATGTTCTCGCCGAGGCCAACGCCGACCAGGTCGCGCTGTGCGGCAACGGTGCGGACATCGACAGGGCCCTCGCCGAGGGCAGGATCGCCCTCGTTCTCGCGCTGGAGAGCGCACCGGGCGTCGACACCTCCGTCGAACTGTTCTCCACCCTTTTCCGGCTCGGGGTGCGGATCGCCTCGATCGCCCACTGGGGACGCACCCCGCTCGCCGACGGCAGCCGGGAGAACGCCACCGGCAGCCGGCTCACCCTCCCCGGCATCGAGGCGCTGCGGGAAATGGAGCGCCTGGGCATGCTCTTCGACATCTCCCACCTGGGGGAGAGCGGTGTCGCCCATGTCCTTGAGCTCACCACCCGCCCGCTGATCGCCACCCATTCCTGCGCCCGCGCCCTGCGGGACCACCACCGCAACCTCACCGACGACCAGATCCGTGGGGTGGCCGACACCGGCGGCGTCGTGTGCGTGAACTTCGTCCCGGACTTCCTCACCGACGACCAGGCGAAGGTGAACGTCGACCGGGTCGTCGACCACATCGAGCACATCGCCTCCGTGGCCGGGATCGACCACGTCGGCCTCGGCTCGGACTTTCTCCGCGAGGTCATGGCGGACCTCACCCCACCCTGCTGCGAGAACACCGACGACGAGGACCCCCTGTTCGACTTCCCCGGCCTGGCGGGCCCGGCCGACCTGCCCCTGGTGACCGAGGCGATGACCCGCCGTGGACTGCCCGAGGAGGACGTCCTGAAGATCCTGGGCGGGAACCTGCGACGGCTCATGACCACCCACATGGGCTGACGCCGGCGCAAGCCCGACGGAGCCCCGCGTGTCCTGCGTCCGGCCCATCAGCCGTTCCGCCTCTGGAGGTTTCACCCCGTGCCGCACGATGATGACCGCTTCTCCCCGGCCCGGGACGACCGTCACTCCCACGGTGACGCGGGCCGGCACCTCGAACAACGCCGTACCCGCGCGGGCCGGGCTGAGCGTGGACGTGCGCGTGCCCGATCCGGCGGCGCGGCAGGCGGTCGACCGGCTCATCAGGGCCCTGGAGCCGCGGTTCCGGCCGGATGCCCCGCGCTCGACGGCCTCGGTGCGGTCGGCGACGCTGCGCACGCCGACCACGAACACGTCATCACCGCCACCATGCCGGCCCGTGCCCGGCTGCTGGCCCATCTCGTCGGAGCGCTGCGATGAACGGACCGACTGTCCGAGAACTCCACGTCATGGAGGACTTCGACGCCGTCAATCTCCTCTACGCCGACATCTGGGGGACCGCCCCCGGCAGCGGCTCGCCCATCTCCGCCGAGGTCATGCGGGCCCTGTCCCACTCCGGCAACTACGTGGCCGGAGCGTACGAGGACGACCGGCTGGTGGGGGCCTCCGTCGCCTTCTTCGGCGAGCCCATGGGCACCAGCCTGCACTCGCACATCACCGGCGCCGTCATGGGGCGTGGCGCGGGCCTTGCCCTCAAGACGCACCAGCGGCAGTGGGCACTCGCCCGTCGGTTACGGCGCATCACCTGGACCTACGACCCACTCATCCGCCGCAACGCCTACTTCAACCTGGTCAAGCTCGGCGCCCGGCCGGAGGAGTACCTGACCTCCTTCTACGGTGCGATGGACGACGCCCTCAACGCCGGCGACGAGTCCGACCGGGTCCTGGCCGCCTGGGACCTCACCGCGCCCGCCCCACTCGGAACGATCGAGCCGCCTCCCGGCGCCGCGCACGGCCTCCGCAACCACCATGGCCGCCCGGAGACCGCGGCGACCGACGCCGGCACCGTACTCATCGACCTCCCGGACGACATCGAGGCCCTGCGCCGCACGGATCCCGGCGCCGCCCGGGCCTGGCGCTTGGCCGTACGGCACACCCTGGGCGGCCTGCTCGCCGAAGGCGCCCGCGTCGTCGGCTTCCACGAACGCCGCCGCTACGTGGTCCAGCGCACGACACCCCGTTCCTGACCCGCCTGCAGAGGAGCCACCAGTCATGAAGACGAAGATCTCCGGCGTCGAGCTGCGGCGGATCGCGATGCCGCTCGTCGCCCCGTTCCGTACCTCCTTCGGCGTGGAGACCATCCGCGATGTGCTACTGGTCCGTGTCGTCACCGCCGACCGTGAGGGCTGGGCCGAGTGCGCGGCCATGTCCGAACCTCGCTACTGCTCCGAGTACGTCGACGGTGCGCAGGACGTCCTGCGCAGGTTCCTCATCCCCGCCCTGCCGAAGGACGGCCTGGACGCGCAGGCGGTGGGTCGCCTCCTGGAGCCCTTCACGGGCCACCGCATGGCGAAGTCCGCGCTGGAGACAGCGGTGCTGGACGCCCAACTCCGCGGCGTCGGCGAGTCCTTCGGCGGCTATCTGGGTGCCGCCCGGGACCGGGTGCCCTGCGGTGTCTCCGTCGGGATCACGGACTCCGTGCCCGCGCTCCTCGACGCCGTGGCGGGATACCTCGCCGAGGGCTATGTCCGGATCAAGCTGAAGATCGAGCCCGGTTGGGACGTCGAACCCGTACGCGCCGTGCGCGAGCGCTTCGATGACGATCTGCTCCTGCAAGTCGACGCCAACGCCGCCTACACCCTGGCCGACGCACAACACCTCGCCCAATTGGACGACTTCCGCCTTCTGCTGATCGAACAGCCGCTGGCCGACGACGACCTGGTCCAGCACGCCGAACTGGCGAAGCTGTTGCGCACCCCGATCTGCCTGGACGAGTCCATCAAGTCGGCCGCCGACGCCGCGGCGGCCATCTCTCTCGGCTCCTGCTCCGTCATCAACATCAAGCCGGCCCGGGTCGGCGGCTATCTCGAAGCCCGCCGCATCCACGACCTCGCCCGCGCCCATGGCATCCCCGTCTGGTGCGGCGGCATGCTGGAGACCGGTATCGGCCGCGCCGCCAATGTCGCCCTGGCCGCCCTGCCGGGCTGCACCCTCCCCGGCGACACCTCCGGCTCCAGCCGCTACTTCGCCACCGACATCACACAGCCGTTCGTCCTCACCGACGGCCACCTCGAGGTCCCCACCGGCCCCGGCCTCGGCGTCGAGCCGCTGCCCGATGTCCTCAACGAGGTCACCACCTCCAGCGAATGGATACCGCTGTGAGCACGTATCGGGCCTGAGTGACGAGCATGGGGAAGCGCGGACCGCTCTCCGCGATATCCGGGATGCGTGAACGGCAGGGCACCGCGATCGCGCGGCACCACGGGCCGGGCGATGAGTTTCGCGGATGTCGGAAGTCCACACACGTGGGTTGCGGCGATTCGGCCGGCCCTTCCCGGGGCTGCGTCCCCGGGGATGCGAGAGAAGGGAAGAGCGGCGTGTCGGTCATTGTCGCCGGTAAGTTGTATGTGGACCCCAAGGAGAGGGACCGCTTCGTCGAGGGGCACCGCCCCATCGTGGAGGCGGCCCGCAGCCGGCCAGGCTGCCTCGACTTGTCCATCTCGCCCGATCCGATCGAGCCGGGCCGCGTGAACAACTTCGAGCACTGGGAGTCGCAGGAGGCCCTCGACGCCTTCCGGGCGGTGGCACCGCGCCCCTCCGTATCCGTCGACATCAGGGACGACCAGGTATTCAAGCACGAGATCTCGCATACCGGACT
The DNA here is from genome assembly GCF_016741935.1 of Streptomyces endocoffeicus. Classification (GTDB taxonomy): domain Bacteria; phylum Actinomycetota; class Actinomycetes; order Streptomycetales; family Streptomycetaceae; genus Streptomyces; species Streptomyces endocoffeicus. The sequence goes on from NZ_JAERRG010000006.1 coordinate 150,606, forward strand.
GCCCTTCGGCTGACGGGTTTTGCCGGAGATACCGCCCTCGCCCACCCCGCCCCACGCACAGCTCGACGTCCGTCTCACCACGCACGACACGGTCCAAGCCCAGCCGGGCCCTCAGCGTCCCCGCACCCGGCGGCCCCACCGGCGCAGCAGCCCCCGCCGGGCCCGGGGAGCCCGGGGTCCGGAGGGCCGGCGGCCCTCCGGACCGAGGCGGCTCGGCGTCCACTGACCGTCGGGGGACAGGATCGGTGCCTTGCGCTCCGCCTGCGCCCGGATCTCGTGGTGGGAGTCATACGCGGTCACCCGGAACGCCTCGTCGTGGGAGGCCAGAGCCGCCCGCAGGGCCGCGCCGGTGGCACCACGGCGCCGGGCGAGGGACGCCACCCAGCCGAGGAGGCTCATGAGTGCGGCGAGCACACCGGCGACGATCAGATACGGCAGTAAGTCACCCATGGGCCGAGGCTACGTGAGGCCGTACGTCGTCGAGCAGGCCCAGTTCCAGACGGCCCAGCCGCACGGGGTCGGCGATCACCTCGTACGCGGCGATCCTCCCGTCCTCGACGGTGACGGTCAGGGCGAGGAGCAGCCGGCCGCGCGGGGCCACGACCACCCCTACGGACCCGTTCACCAGCGCGGGCTCCGCGAACCGCGCCCTCGGCGCGAAACCGGCGGTCTCCTCCGCCACCGCCCGCGCACCGCGGGCCACCGTGGGCACCCCCTCGGGCAGGGCGGCGCGGTCGGCACGCCGGACGACATCCGGGTCGAGCACCGCGAGCAGCGCCTCCATGTCGCCGCCGCGCGCGGCGGCGAGGAAGGCGTCGACGGTGCGCCGCTGCCGGTCCAACTCGGCGCGGGGCACGGCCGCGACGCCCCGCACCTTCTGGCGGGCGCGGCTGGCGAGCTTCTTCGCGGCGACCGGTGAGCGCTCCACGATGGGCGCGATCCGGTCGAACGGCACCGCGAACACATCGTGCAGCACAAAGGCGATCCGCTCGGCCGGGCCCAGCGTGTCCAGCACCACGAGCAGCGCCCTGCCGACCGAGTCGGCCAGCACCGCCTCGTCCTCCGGACCGCCGCCGTCCCCGGTCTCCCGGGCCATCTCGGGCAGCTCCTGGCCGACCGGTTCCTCCCGGCGCGCGGTGCGGGAGCGCAGCATGTCCAGGCAGATCCGGGAGACGACCGTCCGCAGCCAGCCGGTCAGGTTCCCGACCGCCTCGGCGTCCGCGCGGCTGAGCCGCAGCCATGTCTCCTGTACGGCGTCGTCCGCCTCGCTGAGCGAGCCGAGCATCCGGTAGGCGACCGCCCGCAGCCGGCCGCGGTGCGTCTCGAAGCGCTCCGCCAGCGCGTCCTGTGGGTGCCGGTGTTCGTTTCCCGGTTTCCGCCCGTCCATCGGTCACCTTTCCTCGCCGCGCTCCGTCACTTCCTCAGACGTAACCACGACGTATCCCACGCGGCAGAGGTGACGAGGAGAGACATCATGACCACCACCTGTTCGACCGTCCTGGACCAGCCGCTGCTGCGCCCGGTGGAGCTGGGGGACCTCCGGCTGCCCAACCGGGTGGTGATGGCCCCCATGACCCGGGCCCGGGCCACGGGCGAGGGGCTGGTCCCGAACGGTATGCACACGGACTACTACGGTCAGCGGGCCGGGGCCGGGCTGATCGTCACCGAGGGGACCTGGGTGAGCGAGCGGGCCATCGGCTTCCCGAACGTCCCCGGTGTCCACAGCGAGGAGCAGATCGGCGGGTGGCGCCGGGTCACCGACGTCGTCCACGCCCTCGGCGGCCGGATCGTGCTGCAGCTGTGGCACACCGGCGCCGCCTCGCACCCCGACCACCTCGGGGGCGCCCTTCCGGCCGGTCCGTCGGCGGTCGACCCCCGGGAGCGGACCTACACCCCCGGCGGGCCCAAGGCCACGGTCACCCCGCGGGAGATGACGACCACCGATATCCGGGACACGGTGGCGGAGTACGGCGCGGCCGCGGTGAACGCCCGCCGCGCCGGTTTCGACGGCGTCGAGGTGCACGCCCTGGGCCCGTTCCTGATCCCGCAGTTCCTCAATCCACGGCTGAACCGCCGCCGCGACGCCTACGGCGGCGACCCGGCCGGGCGGCGGCGACTGCTGATGGAGATCGTGGACGCGGCGGCCGCGGCCTGGGACGGCCGCCGGGTGGGCGTGCGCCTGTCGCCGTACTGGACCGCCGAGCGGTTCACCGCCGACGAGCGGACGCTCGCCGACTACGACGCGCTCGTGGCGGAGCTGTGCGACCACCCCGTGGCCTATCTGCATCTGCGGGGGCCGGCCCCCGCCGCGCCGGGCGCCGCCCCGGACCATGACCCCTTCGCCCGCTACCGGCGCCGCTTCGACGGCCCGCTGATCGCCAACCACGGCTTCGACCGGGAGACCGGCAACGCGCTGATCGACGCCGGGCTCGCGGACGCCGTCTCCTACGCCACCCACTTCGTGGCCAACCCCGACCTCGTGGCCCGGTTCGCCCTGGACCGCGAGCTGGCGGCGGGCGACCCGGGCACGTACTACACCGGCGGGGCGGGCGGCTATGTCGACTATCCGGCGAGCCGCTGGGGGGACGGCGTCAGGCGCTGAGGACGCCCGTGCCGAGCAGCCCGAACAGCGCCACACCGATCACGATCCGGTAGATCACGAAGGCGTTGAACGAATGCTTGGCGACGAACTTCAGCAGCCAGGAGATGGAGGCGTAGGCCACCGCGAACGACACCACCGTGCCGACCGCGAGCGGCATCGCGCCCACGCCACCGCCCATGGCGTCCTTGAGCTCGTAGAGCCCCGCGCCGGTCAGCGACGGAATGCCCAGGAAGAACGAGAGCCGGGTGGCGGCCACCCGGTCCAGGTCGAGCATCAGGCCGGTGGCCATCGTGGCGCCCGAGCGGGAGAAGCCGGGGAAGAGCAGCGCCAGGATCTGCGAGGAGCCGACCAGCATCGCGTCCTTGACGCTGGTGTCGTCCTCCCCGCGCTTGTGGCGGCCCATCCGGTCGGCCAGCCACATCAGCCCGCTGCCCACGATCAGCGAGGCGGCCACCACCCACAGGGAGGCGAGCGGGCCCTCGATCAGCGGCTTGGCCGCCAGGCCCACGACCACGATGGGGATCGTGGCGTAGATGACCCACCAGGCGAACTTGTAGTCGTGGTGGTACCGCTCCTCGCGGTTGACCAGCCCCCGCGCCCATGCGGTGGCGAAGCGGCGGATGTCGCTGAAGAAGTACAGCAGGACGGCGGCGATGGCGCCGACCTGGATCACCGCGGTGAAGGCCACGACGGACTTGTCGTCCACCGGGATGTCCATCAGCCCCTCAGTGATCTTGAGGTGGCCGGTGGACGAGACCGGGAGGAATTCCGTGACCCCCTCCACGACGCCGAGAACGACGGCCTGTCCGATGTTGATCGCGCTCACGTGGTCCGTCCCGCCGGTGTCTTTCCGTGATCGGTTGTCCACGGGACGGTAGACGATGAGTCGGGACGGTGGCCAATCAGCGAACGGCCCGCCGGGATCGGGCGTCGCCGCGGCCCGTGCCCGTACGAAGCGGGAGCACGGGCCGCCGCGGGAGGGTCAGGCGGCCGGGCCGGAGCCGCTGAGCAGGCTCCGCACGCCGTTGGCCGAGAGGGTGACGGCCTCCGGGGCGCCCGCGTCGATGGTCAGCGAGAGCTCTTCGGAGGGCCATCCCTGGGCCAGCGCGCCCAGCGGCACCAGGTGGTACCGCTCGATCTGGGGCAGGGCCTGGTGCATCCGGGCCGGAGTGGTGAAGACCGGTACCAGCTGCGCGCCGTCCTCCTGCTGGAACACGGGCAGGGTCACGGCCTGCGGGTCCGTCTCCTCTCCGGTCTCGGCGGAAGGGAGGAGGACCTCACTGTTGGCAAGGGTGTTCAGCGCCGACTCGTCCGCCCGGTCGGCCGCCAGCTCGCCTAGGGCCTGCTGGGTGGCGGAGACGTTTTCATCGGAAGGGCTGGTCATGATTCCGTCCATGGATCGGGTTTTGGGTCTTCATGGGTTTCTGGGTCCCAGAGCGGCTCGAGTGAACAGCCGCGGCTGGCTCGAATACCCCGCCTCAGGGAACTCACACGTCCCGTTCCGCCTCGATTCCTCCGCGGTCCATGGAGGCATATGCCCCGGGCTACGACGCGGCCCAGCCCAGCGACCTCTCGACCGCCCGCCGCCAGTTCTCGTACTCCGCCTCCCGCCGCGCGGGGTCCATCGTGGGCATCCACTGGGCCGCGCGGTGCCAGTTGCGGCGCAGCCCCTCCAGATCCGGCCAGTAGCCGGAGGCGAGCCCCGCGGCGTAGGCGGCGCCGAGGGAGACGGTCTCGGAGACCATGGGCCGCACCACGGGCATGTCCAGGACATCGGCCAGGAACTGCATCAGCAGATTGTTGGAGGTCATCCCGCCGTCCACCTTCAGCCCGCGCAGCGGCCGAGGTGAGTCGGCGTTGATGGCGTCGACCACCTCCCGGGTCTGCCACCCGGTGGCCTCCAGGACGGCCCGGGCCAGATGCCCCCTGGTGATGTACGAGGTGAGCCCCACGATCACCCCGCGCGCGTCGCTGCGCCAGTGCGGGGCGAACAGCCCGGAGAAGGCGGGGACGATGTAGCAGCCGCCGTTGTCCTCGACGCCGCGGGCGAGGGTCTCGATCTCGGGGGCGCTGTGGATCAGCCCCAGGCGGTCGCGGAACCACTGCACCAGCGAGCCGGTGACGGCGATCGGACCCTCCAGGGCGTAGACCGGCGGTTCGCCGCCGACCTTGTAGCCCACCGTGGTCAGCAGCCCGTGCCGGGACCGTACGAGCTCGGTGCCGGTGTTGACCAGGAGGAAGCTGCCGGTGCCATAGGTGCACTTCGCCTCGCCGGGGGCGAAGCACGTCTGCCCGAACAGCGCCGCCTGCTGATCGCCGAGGGCGGCGCAGATCGGGACGTCCGGCAGCAGGGCGCGGGCCATGCCGTAGCACTCGGCGGAGGAGCGGATCTCCGGCAGCATCGCCCGGGGCACATCGAAATAGGCCAGCAGTTCATCGTCCCAGGCCAGGCTGCGGATGTTCATCAGCATGGTGCGGCTGGCGTTGGTGGCGTCGGTCAGATGCAGTCCGCCGTCGGGCCCTCCGGTGAGGTTCCAGATCAGCCAGCTCTCCATGGTGCCGAACAGCACCTCGCCGCGCTCCGCGCGCTCGCGCAAGCCGTCGACATGGTCGAACAGCCAGCGCAGCCGGGGCGCGGAGAAGTAGGTCGTGGGCGACAGACCGCAGCGTTCCAGGAAGAAGTCGTCACCGGTGGTCCGCCGCAGCTCCTCGACATAGCCGCTGGTACGGGTGTCCTGCCAGGTGATGGCGCGGCCCACCGGAACGCCGGTGCGCCGGTCCCAGACCACCGTGGTCTCGCGCTGATTGGCGATGCCGATCGCCGCGATCTGCTCGGGCCGGATCCCCGCGCCCTCCAGGGCCCGGGGGACGACGACACGGCGCAGATGGGACCAGATCTCGGTGGGGTCGTGCTCGGCCCAGCCGGGCCTGGCGAAGTACTGCTCATGTTCTCGCTGGCCGACCGAGACCAGCCGTCCCTGGTGGTCGAAGAGGATGCACCGGGTGGACATGGTGCCCTGGTCGATGGACATCACATAGCGTTCAACCATGGCCTGGCCTGCCTTCGGGCGGGTTGGAGCAGGGCATGGGGCATCACCAGCGGGTCGCGCCGAGATCGCGGGAGATCGCCCGGGAGGCGTCGCGCGTCAGCCCGACGAGCGAGCCGTGCGGCCGTCCCTTGCTGTCGCAGAGGCGGTCCATGGCGCCGGAGATGCCGACGGCGCCCACCACCAGGCCGCCCTGTCCGCGGATCGGCGCGGCGATATCCGCCTCGCCCATCATCATTTCCTGTGCCGCGAACGCCCACCCGGTGTCGCGGATCTCGGCCAGCGCCCGGCTCAGCCGCTGGGGGGAGTCGAGCGTGTGCCGGGTGTAGCTCTCCAGTTCGGTTTCCATGAGCGGCTCCAGGGGAGTCGCCCCGTACGCCAGCAAGATCTTGCCCAGCGCACTGGCGTGCAGGGGCAGCAGCGAGCCCACGTCCAGGGTCTGGAAGGTGTCATCGGGCCGGAAGACGTGGTGGACGATGAGGACCTTGCCCTCCAGGGGCACCCCGAGGCGGACCGCCTCACCGCTGCGCGCGGCCAGGGCGTCGGTCCAGTTGATGGAGCGGGACCGCAGCTCGTTGATGTCGAGATAGCTGGTCCCCAGGTGCAGCAGCGCCGCGCCGAGCTGGTACTTCCCCGTCGCCTTGTCCTGTTCGACGAAGTCGACGCTCTGCAGGGTGCGCAGGATGCCGTGGGCGGTGCCCTTCGCGAGGCCGAGCGAGGCCGCCACCTCGCCCAGACTGAGCCGACCGGACCCCTGGGCGAGCAGCCGCAGGATCGCCGCCGCCCGCTCGATGGACTGCACCGGGCCGGCCATGTCGCGATCGTAGCTCTTCGGCCAGTGGCACAGCCTGTCGGCGTGGACGCCGAACGTTCGGCAATGCCGACCCGGGTTCGTTGACCCCGGCGGTTGGCGCCCATAGCGTCCGTATCGGGACAAGAAGAGCAGTATGCCGAAAGGTGCCCCGAAGGGCGCCCGGCAGAGAGGCACAACCCGGCTTGGAGAGGAGGAGACGTGGCGGAACAACTGAGCCTGCCGACGCCCGGCGTCACCGTGCCCGGTATCACCAGGCACGGCGTGACCGGGCAGGCCGCGGGGACCGTCGATCTCACCGACGTCCGTCTCATCGGCTCCCAGGCGCCGGACCCGGACTTCCCGGACTCCCTGATGGCGTCGGGGGCCGCCCGCGCCGAAATCCCGGCCCGGCCGCCGGCGGCGAAGCGCGATGCGGCCCCGGCCCGGCCCTCGGCGGACGAGACCGGCGACCATGTCCTGCCCGTCCCGCACATCTGCGAGGCCGTCGCCACCGTACGGCGGCGGGCGCACGCGCTGCTGTCCGCATGGGAGCTGCCGGCCGACCGGGTCGACGAGGCGCTCATGGTGATCTCGGAGCTGGTCACCAACGCGATCCTGCACGCCCTGCCCCCGGCCGTGCTGCGGCTGAGCTGGACCGAGTGCGAGGGCCGCGCCGGCCTGCGCATCGAGGTCACCGACGGGGGCCCGATCCCCGCCGACCAGCGGGCGGACGAGGACATCGAGCCCGATGAGCACGGCCGCGGGCTCGGCATCGTCACCGCGCTGTCCTCGCGCCACGGCAGCCGCACCTGCCATGAGGGCATCACCTGGTGGGCGGACCTGCCGGCCGCCTAACCGACGGCACGGTCCCAGGTGACCGGGAGCCGGTGGACTCCGTAGATCAGCATGTCGTGGCGCAGCGGCACCTCGTCGGGCGGCACCGCCAGGCGCAGCGTGGGGAAGCGCCGCAGCAGGGCGGGGTAGCCGGTCCGCATCTCCAGCCGCGCCAGATGCTGGCCCAGGCACTGGTGAACGCCGTGGCCGAAGGCGATCTGATCGCCCGGGTCGCGGGTGATGTCCAGGGCGTCCGGGGCGGCGAACCGCGCGGCGTCCCGGTTGGCCGAGGCCAGCGCCCCGACCACCGTCTCCCCGGCCCGTACCCGCGCCCCGGCGATCTCCAGGTCCTCCCGGGCGACCCGTACGATCCCGAACTGGACGATGGTCAGATACCGCAGCAGCTCCTCGACCGCGTGGTCGATCACCTCGGGCCGCTCGCGCACCCCGCGCGACTGCTCGGGGTGGCGCAGCAGCGCGTAGGTGCCCAGGGCCAGCATGTTCGCCGTCGTCTCATGCCCCGCGACGAGCAGCAGCAGCCCCACACCGGTCAGCTCCTCGTCGGTCAGCCCGGCCGCCGTGGCGCTGCCGGGGCCGCCGGGCGCGCCGTGGTCGCCGTTGACGAGACGCGAGAGCAGCGCCTCGTCCGGCCGCTGCCGCTTGGCGTCGATCAGCCCCCGCATGTACTCCCACAGCGCGTCCCGGGCCGCGTAGACCTCCTCCTCGCGCCGGCCGAGCCGGAGCAGCACGGTGGCCCACCGCTGGAAGTCGGTCCGGTCCTCGTACGGCACGCCCAGCAGCTCGCAGATCACCAGTGACGGGATCGGCTGGGCGAACGATGTCACCAGGTCGGCCGGGGGACCGGCACGCTCCATCGCGGCCAGGTGGTCCTCGACGATCTCCTCGATCCGCGGCCGCAGCCCCCGCAGCCCCCGGGCGGTGAACCACGTGCTCAGCAGCCGCCGGTAGCGGGTGTGCTCGGGCGGGTCCATGCCGATGAACGAGCCCAGCATGCGGCGGTCGTCCGGGCGGACCGGAAACGCGTGCACCGGCGAGGAGGCGCGGCGGCGGTCCGAGCTGAAGCGGTCGTCCGACAGCAGCCGCGTCACGTCCTCGTGCCGGGTGAGCAGCCAGCCCACCTTGCCGTCCGGAAAGGCCAGCCGACTGGCCCCGCCGTCCTCCCGCAGCGCCGCGTAGGCACCGGGCGGATCGAAGGGGCAGTCGCGATGTCTGGGCAGCGGCGCCGGAGCCGACGCGCGTGATGTGACGGACACGGAAACGCTCCCTTCGAAGGCGACGAAGGCGAACCGAGTCCCTCTTTCGAGCCTAGCTCCGCACGGTGGGCCGGGCGACGCGAGCCTTACGGCAACGGGCCCCCACCTTGGGCGGATTTCCGGGCCGGTGTGCCATCGTGGCGCCGGGCGAGAGGAGACACCGGGAGGTCCCGGGAGCGCCGGATGGGGGAGAAGAGCAGGATCAGCCCGGCGAGCGGAATGCCCGCCGTGGTGATCCACATGGCGGCGCGCAGGCCCAGCGCGGTGCCGAGCGCACCGCCGAGCAGGGCCCCGAGGGGCAGCGTTCCGTAGCTGATGAACGCCGATGTCGCGGTGAGCCGGCCCAGGAGCTCCGGCGGGCAGTAGCGCTGCTGGAAGCTCGCCTTGATCACATTGCCGCCCACCACACCGGCGGTGACGCAGACACCGCCCGCCACGAACAGCGCCGTCCCGGGCCCCTCGACGGTCATCGGCATCAGCAGGGCGCCGACGGCCAGGCCCACTTCGAACAGGAGGGTCGCCCGTGCGTCGCCGACCCGGGCGGCGACGCGGCGGGCGCAGAACGCCCCGGCGACGCCCCCGAGGCTGACGGCCGCGATGAGGCCGCCGACCAGCCCCGGTGCCAGACCGACGGTCCGGACCAGGAAGACCACCGCGATCGACTGGTATCCCATCAGCGCCAGATTGGACGCGGCCGCGAAGAGCGTCAGGGTGCGCAGCCACCGGTCGCCGGCGATCAGCCGCAGCCCCTCGGCCACCTCGCGGGCCAGCGCCCGGGGCGGGCGCTCGGCCCGGGGGACGCGCGGTTCGCGGAAGCGGATGCCGGTCAGGCAGAGCAGGGAGACCAGAAAGGTCGCGGCGTTGACGAACATCCCGTTCACCGCGCCCGCCAGCTGTGCGATCAGACCGCCGGAGCCCTGCCCGGCGATCTGCGCGGCGGACGCGCTGCCGTGCAGTTTGGCATTGCCCTCCGGCTGGTCGGCGGGGTCCAGGAGCCCGGCGAGATAGGCGCTGTAGGCGGTCTGGAAGAACACCGCCGCCGTACCCGTCAGCAGGGCGACGGCCAGCAGCAGCCCGACGCTCAGCAGCCCGGTCCGGGCGGCCACCGGGACGGATGCGAACAGCACCAGCGAGGCCGCGGCGGCGGCCAGCATCACCGGCCTCCGGGGCAGCCGGTCCACCCACGCCCCCACCGGAAGACCGATGAGCAGCCAAGGGGCCCAAGCGGTGGCGGCCAGCAGACCGACCTCGAAGGTGTCCGCGTGCAGGGTGGAGACGGCGATCAGCGGCATCGCCACACCGGTGACGGCCGAACCGTACTTCCCCGCGGTCTCGCCGCACCACAGCAGCCGGAAGTCGCGGTGGCGCCGCAGCAGGCCACCGGAGGTTCTGGGAGTCACGCCGGTCGGGCTCCTCGGTCGGGGAGAAGGGCGGCCGCGTGGCGGAGAAGCGCGTGCAGGGCCGGGTTGTCATTGTTCTTGCGCCACACGAGATTGAGTTCTACCGGCTCCGGAGTGGTCAGGTCCACCGATTTGAAGACGGTGTTCGGGTAGCGCGGCCGGGCGGCCGTCTCCGGGACCAGGGCCACTCCCCAGCCGCCGTTCACCAGGGCCAGGATGGTGTGGACCTGGCTCAGGTACTGGGAGAAGACCGGGGTGGCGTGTGCGGCGCGGAAGATGCTGATGAGCAGCTCGTTGAAGTAGCGCGCCTCGATGGGCGAGTACATCAGCAGTTCCTGCCCGTCGAAGTCGGCCACCTTCAGCGGCCCTTCGCCCGCCGCCAGCGGATGCCCGGTCGGCAGGGCGGCCAGCAGCCGCTCCCGGGCCGCGGGCCGGGAGCGCAGATCCGGTCCGGTGACCGAGGGCCGCACCAGCCCCAGGTCCAGGCTCTGCTCGGTGACGGCCTCCAGCTGGTCACGGGTGACCATCTCGCGCAGGGTGATCTCCGCGCCCGGCATGGCCGCACGGGCGATCTCCAGCAGTGTGCCGAGCACGGAGTGGGCGCTGGCCGCCGTGAAACCGATGGCGATGCTCCCCGCCTCGCCCGTGGCCACCTGCTGGGCGGCGAGCACGGCGTGCTCGGACTGGCGCAGGATGCGGCGGGCCTCGGTGAGGAAGGCGCGTCCCGCGGGGGTGAGCCGCACCGAGCGGTTGGTGCGCTCCAGCAACTGGACCCGCAACTCGGTCTCCAGCAGCTGGATCTGGCGGCTCAGCGGCGGCTGGGTCATCTTCAGCCGCTCCGCGGCCCGGGTGAAATGCAGCTCCTCGGCGACCGTCACAAAGCTGGTGAGTTGCATGAGCGTGAACAACGATGCTCTCCCGGTATCAACGCATGCCAATTTTAAGTTAGACGTAGATCGTCCGGCGACCTTAGCTTGCAAAGGAGCTCGTCGGCCGCCCGGGCGGTTCCGACGACATCCACTCGCCCCGCCTACGGGCCCCACACGCAGGGACAACACGTGGTGACCACATCGCATACGGCAACGCACACCGCGCAGCAGGCAGGTGAGGCGACCCTCGACCGGGTCTCCTGGATCCGAGTGTCCTCGGTCGTCCTTCCCCTGGCCACTCCCATCAGCGACGCCAAGGTGCTCACCGGGCGCCAGAAGCCGATGACGGAGGTGGCCTTCCTCTTCGTCGAACTCGCCACCGAGGAGGGGCACGAGGGCATCGGCTTCAGCTACTCCAAGCGCGCCGGAGGGCCCGGCCAGTTCGCCCACGCCCAAGAGATCGCGCCCACCCTCCTCGGCGAGGACCCCAGCGACATCGCCAAGATCTGGACGAAACTGGTGTGGGCCGGCGCCTCCGTGGGCCGCAGCGGGCTGTCCACCCAGGCGATCGCGGCCTTCGACATCGCCCTGTGGGACCTCAAGGCCAAGCGGGCCGGGCTGCCGCTGGCCAAGCTGCTGGGCGCGCACCGCGACACCGTCCGCTGCTACAACACCTCCGGTGGCTTTCTGCACACGCCGACCGAGCAGCTGCTGGAGAACGCGACGGCCTCGCTGGCCAGTGGAATCGGCGGTATCAAGATCAAGGTGGGGCAGCCGGACGGCAAGGAGGACCTGCGCCGGCTGACCGCCGTACGGGAGCACCTGGGCGACGACGTACCGCTCATGGTGGACGCCAATCAGCAGTGGGACCGGCCCACCGCACAGCGCATGGGGCGCGCCTTCGAGGAGTTCGGCCTGGTCTGGATCGAGGAGCCGCTGGACGCCTATGACGCGGCCGGTCACGCGGCCCTCGCCGCCTCGCTGGACACCTCCGTGGCCACCGGGGAGATGCTGGCCAGTGTGGCCGAACACTGGGAGCTGATACGCCACAACGCGGCGGACATCATTCAGCCCGACGCACCGCGCATCGGTGGCATCACCCAGTTCCTCAAGCTGGCCACCCTCGCCGACCAGCACCATCTGCAACTCGCCCCGCACTTCGCGATGGAGATCCACCTCCATCTGGCGGCCGCCTATCCGCAGGAGCCGTGGGTGGAGCACTTCGACTGGCTGGAGCCGCTGTTCAACGAGCGGCTGGAGATCCGCGACGGCCGGATGCGGGTGTCCGCACGGCCCGGTCTCGGCGTCACCCTCAGCGAGCAGGCCCGCGCCTGGACGGGCGCCAAGGCGGAGTTCGGCGCCCGATAAGCCCGTTTCGCTCCCACGGGGCCCGTTTCGCGCCCACGCCGGTCACGGATCCATGGCCGTACCCATTGACCGGTGGTGTTCACCCCTCTAGCCTCCATCTGCATATATAGACGGAGTGCATGTACGTGGACTCCTTGGCCCGTCTGGCAGCCGTTCGAGTCTCCGGCTCAACCGGCCGCAGTTCAAAGGGGAACTGAAGACATGCCTCTAGTCGTCGTCGGAATCAGCGTGGCGATCCTGCTGTTCCTCATGACCAAGCTGAAGCTCAACGGCTTCATCGCCCTGCTCCTCGTGGCCGTCGGCGTCGCGCTGGTGCAGGGGGTCGAGATGGAGAAGATCCCCGATGTCCTCGGAGAGGGCGTCGGGGGTCAGATCGGCGACACCATGCTCGTCGTCGGTCTGGGCGCCATGGTCGGCCGGGTCATGGGCGACTGCGGCGCGGCCCAGCGCATAGCCAACACCCTCATCGACACCTTCGGACTGCGCTGGGTCCAGGTGGCGATGGTGGTCACCGCCATGCTCATCGGCGTGACCATGTTCTACGAGGTGGCCTTCGTCATCATCGTGCCGGTGGCGTTCACCATCGTCCGGGTCACCCGCAAGAACCTGCTGTGGGTCGGCCTTCCGATGTCCATCGCCCTGTCCACCATGCACAGCTTCCTGCCGCCCCACCCCGGGCCCACCGCGGTGGCCTCGACCTTCCACGCCTCCGTCGGCCTGACCCTGTTCTACGGGCTGTTCATCGCCGTGCCGGCCGGTGCGCTGATCGCCCTGGTGTGGCCGCGCCTTCCGTTCGTCCGCCGGATGGACCCCGAGATCCCCAAGGGCCTGGTCAGCGAGCGCACCTTCACCGAGGAGGAGATGCCGGGCCTCGGCTGGTCGCTGTCGGTGGCCCTGGTCCCGGTGGTGCTGATCGCGGGCGCCGCGGTGACCGACATGGCCGTGTCCGGCTCCAGCCCGGTCCTGCACTTCATCACCTTCATCGGATCCGCGCCGATCGCCCTGCTGCTGACCCTGCTGCTGGCGGTGTGGGCGTTCGGCCCGCGGATCGGCCGGAGCCTGTCCGAGGTCAGCGCCTCCTGCAACTCCGCCGCCCAGGCGATGGCGATGATCCTGCTGGTCATCGGGGCCGGTGGCGCGTTCAAGAATGTGCTGGTCGAGGGCGGGATATCCGACTACATCAAGGACCTCACCGACGACTGGTCCATCTCGCCGATCATCCTCGCCTGGCTCATCGCCGTCGTCCTGCGGATCGCGCTCGGATCCGCCACGGTCGCCGTGGTCACCGCCGCCGGTGTGGTGCAGCCGCTCCTGGAGAACAGCGGAGTCCACCCCGAGCTGATGGTCCTCGCCGTCTCGTGTGGATCGATCGCCTTCAGCCATGTGAACGACCCCGGCTTCTGGATGTTCAAGGAGTACTTCAACCTCTCCGTCATCGACGCCATCAAGGCGCGCACCACCTACACCACCGTGCTCGCGGTCCTCGGCCTCGGCGGCGTGCTGGCCGTCGAGGCCGCCCTCGAAGCACTCAATGTCTGACACTGCAGGTCCGACACTCAACGTCTGACCGCCCCCGACCCAAGGACGCCACGATGAGCCAGCCGACCGTCACCTCGTTCTCCGTCTACCCGGTCGCCGGCCGCGACAGCATGGAGCTGAACCTCTCCGGCGCCCACGGCCCCTACTTCACCCGCAACGTGGTGGTCCTCGAGGACTCCGAGGGCCGTACCGGACTGGGCGAGGTGCCCGGCGGTGAGAAGATCACCCAGACGCTGCGGGACGCCGAGTCCCTCGTCGTCGGGGCGCGGGTGGGCGACTACAAGCGGGTGCTGCGCGATATCGGGCAGCGGTTCGCTGATCGCGACGCCGGGGGCCGGGGCACCCAGACCTTCGATCTGCGCACCACCGTGCACGCCGTCACCGCCGTCGAGTCGGCCCTGCTGGACCTGCTGGGGCAGCATCTGGAGGTGCCCGTCGCGGCGCTCCTGGGCGACGGGCAGCAGCGCGACTCGGTACGGGTCCTGGGCTATCTGTTCTACGTCGGCGACCCCGGCCGGACCGACCTGGAGTACGTCCGGGAACCCGACGCCGACGCCGAGTGGTACCGCATCCGCCACGAGGAGGCGCTGACCCCCGAGGCGATCGTCCGCCAGGCCGAGGCCACCTACGACCTCTACGGCTTCGCGGACTTCAAGCTCAAGGGCGGGGTCCTGGAGGGACACGAGGAGGTCAAGGCGGTACGGGCGCTCAAGGAGCGGTTCCCCGAGGCCCGTATCACCCTCGACCCCAACGGCGCCTGGTCGCTGCGCGAGGCGATCGAACTGTGCCGGCCGCTGCTCGGCACGCTCGCCTACGCCGAGGACCCGTGCGGCGCCGAGGACGGCTACTCCGGCCGGGAGATCCTGGCCGAGTTCCGGCGGGCCACCGGACTGCCCACGGCCACCAACATGATCGCCACGGACTGGCGGCAGATGACCCACGCACTGGCGCTGCAGTCCGTCTCCATCCCGCTGGCCGACCCTCACTTCTGGACCATGCAGGGGTCGGTACGGGTGGCCCAGCTCTGCCATGAGATGGGCCTGACCTGGGGCTGCCACTCCAACAACCACTTCGACATCTCCCTGGCGATGGTGGCCCACTGCGGAGCCGCCGCCCCGGGCGCGTACAACGCCCTGGACACCCACTGGATCTGGCAGGAGGGGATGGAGCGGCTCACCGTCGAGCCGCCGCGGATCGCCGGCGGTGAGATCGCCATCCCGGACGCCCCCGGGCTGGGGATCCGGCTCGACCGCGACCGGCTCCTCGCCGCCCACGCCCTCTACCAGGAGAAGGCGCTGGGGGCGCGGGACGACGCGGTGGGCATGCGCTATCTCATTCCGGGCTGGACCTTCGACAACAAGCGGCCCTGCCTGGTCCGTTAGCGTGCCGTCGTCCGGTGGGTCGGACCGACCCACCGGATTCGCGGCGCGCGGATCGGGGCCGTACGGCTCAGACCTCCAGGTCGGCCTCGATCTTGCGCAGCTGGTGGCGTGCCATCGCCAGATTGGCCCGGTTCCTGTCCAGCGCCAGATAGAGGAAGAGACCCTGGCTGTCCCGGCCCCTCAGCAGCCGGATCAGGTGGTACTGGCTGCCGAGGGTGATGAGGATGTCCTCGATGCCGTCCTGCAGACCGAGCTGCTCCATGGTCCGCACCTTGGCGCGCACCACATCGGTGTTGCCCGCCGCGGCCACCGTCAGGTCGAGCTCC
Organism: Streptomyces endocoffeicus; assembly: GCF_016741935.1. Classification (GTDB taxonomy): domain Bacteria; phylum Actinomycetota; class Actinomycetes; order Streptomycetales; family Streptomycetaceae; genus Streptomyces; species Streptomyces endocoffeicus. The sequence goes on from NZ_JAERRG010000006.1 coordinate 166,040, forward strand.
TTTCCTCCGCCCACGGTGCCGAGGGCCATCCCGCTGGAGTAGTCGACCAGCGCGGCGCCGAGGGAGCCCTCGATGGACGTCATCGCCTCTTTGAGCGCGGTCTGGGTGTTCGCCATGATCGTGGCTGTTCCTTTCGATGTCAGTGATGTGCGATCGGGTCTCGGCGCGCGGGGTGCGCGCCGGGTGGGGGAGGTCGTGGGTCAGGGCTGCTCGGCCCTGCTGAGGGCGCCGCCCACCAGATCGGCGAGCCGGGCGCCCGAGCGCCGGGCCTCCATATGGAGACGGCCGACGTTGGTGCGGTCACCTGCCAGTACGGTCAGTACGGCCGTGGACCCCGCGGCGTAGGTGGCCACATAGCCGTTCTCACCGCGGACCAGCAACTCACGGAAGGCGCCCCGCCCGGTGGCACCCGCCAGCGACTGCGCCACCCCGAGGGCCGCGGCGGTCAGCGCCGCCACGCCCTCGGGCTCGATGGTGGCCGTGTCATGCGCCAGCACCACACCATCGCTGGTGGCGGCGAGGGCGCCGGTCACATGGGTCACCCGGGCCCGCAGCCGGCGCAGCTCCTCCAGCACCTCGGGCTCGGCGGCCAGCAGCCACTTCCGCTCCGTGCGCTGCCGCAGGGTGAGCCTCATGACGCCGCGCACGGGTCGGGCGGGTCGGTCGGGGCGGGCGGGTCGGTCGGGGGAATCACAGGGTTGCCTCCAAGGCGTCGCGGAGCCGACGCAGCAGGTCGATATCGGGATCGGTGAAGACGGCCGCGCCGGGACCGCGGTCCGGGGTGGTCGGCGCGGAACCGGCGGAACCGGCGGAACCGGCGGGCGGGCCGGGGCGGCCCGGATGTTCCGGATGTGTGGGGCGTGGGGTGGCGACATGGCCCGCCGCCGCCAGCCGCCGTATGTCGATCAGCGTGTGGAAGGCGGGCCGGCCCAGCTCGCGGGCGATACGGGCGGGGGTGCGGACCCCGTCGGCCAGCGCCAGCACCGCGCGCTGACGGGGGGTGACGGCCGGGGCGCGGCCGTCCGGTCGGCGCAGCACCACCGGCTCCGTGTCCACCTGCGGATACGGCCACAGGGCGGCCAGCAGCTCGCCGCGGCGCCGGGTCTCGCGCTCGACGGCCACCGCGCCCACCGGGCGCACCGGCCCGAGCCAGTGGGCCGCGCCCCGCTGGAAGCCGCGGGGGCCGCTGCCGTGCCCCAGCGCGAAGTACGCCGCGTCGAACAGCGCGCCCAGATGGCAGATCTCCAGCTCCGCGCCCGACAGCCGGCCGCTGTCGACGAGGAACCGCCCGACCCCACCGGCCCGGCCGGTCCGGCCCACCGCCTCCCGCCAGCTGTCGGCGGTCAGCCGCCCACCGGTGGTGAGCAGCACCTCGATCCCGGGGGCCGCGGGGCTCTCGGCGTGCACGACCTGGCCGTCCCGGAGATAGACCGTGCCCGCGTCGCACAGCAGGGCGCCGCTGGCCCGCTCCTCGGCGAGCCCGGTGAGGCTGGGGGCGTGCCCGGTCCGTGCCCCGGTCCGGTGCGGCAGGCTCATATCAGTGCCAGCCGCCCGCACAGGTCGCGCAGCCGGATCCGGGCGAGCGCCAGATTGCCCTCCCGGCGGTCGAGCCACAGATAGAAGAAGACGCCGCTGTCGAAGGCCGTGTCGACGAAGCGCAGCAGGTGGTAGCAGGTGCGGGTGGTGACGATGACGTCCTCGACGGCGGGCTCCCCGTCCGCCTCGTCGGCGTCGGCGCCGCTCTTGCCGCTCCCGGGGTCCAGCGCGGCGAACGCCCGCTGCTCGGCGGCCATCCGGGCCAGCTCCGCCGTCTCCGCCGCGGTGGCCTCGGGGTCCTCGTCGCGCACCTCGCCGACCATGCCGAGCGCAAGTCCGCTGGTCCACTCGATCACGGCGGCTCCGCGCGCGCCGTTCACGGTCATCGCTTCCAGTAAGCACTCGTCGATTCCGGGCATGCGGCCTCCCCTCCCTGCGTCACTCATGGCGGGCGCCCACCGGTGGCGCTTCGCCAGTGACGGTGAGGTTACGCAGGGTTCAGCTGTTGGGGGTTAAATCCAGTAATGCTCGGAAATGGCGGGCGGAGCGTAGTAGGGTCCGCCGCCCCATGGGTCCCGTAGGTCTCGGCAGCCCCTGCCCGGGGCCGTGCCGGGCCCGGTCATCGGCCCTCTGAACGATTCCTAGCGGGTGCGGGGCCCGCCGGGCCACAGGCGGGCGGGCGCATATTCCACCGTCCTATTGCAGACGTGGTGGATGGGTCAGTAGACGGTCGTGCGATGGTCGAGTACGCATACGCGTGGAGCCGGGGCGCGGCGCGGTGCCCGCCGGGGGTGGTCATGAGGCTCTCCCGGAGCCGTTTCGCACCCCCGCGGCGCACAGAGTGGCGTGATTTGACGGTACCGATGTGGCGGAAACCGCCCGCGTTTCACCCGGCTTGTCTGCGCTCTCCTGACGGTGTGTTACGGAACGGCGGGCGCGGAGGGGGAGGAGGTGGCGCCCGGAGTGGTCGGGGAGGCCGAGGAGCCCGGCGCGTCGTCGACCGGGGCGGGCGGGGACGCCGTGGGCGGTTCACCCTTCCCCTCGAGCGAGGCCGGCTTCTTGAGGACGACCATGGGCTCACCGGGCTTGGGCAGCACCGGCTTGGTGAAGTTCGGGCCCTGGGTCGGGGTCGCGGTGATCTGGGCGGGAAGCCGCTGGTAGTCGACCATCCCGGTGTTCTCCATCTGCGTGATGTGGTCCAGCACCGTGTTGTTGGCCTGGGTGGCGAGCTGACGCACCAGGGTGTTCTTGCTGGTCGCCCGGATCTTGGCGATGGAGCTGAAGATCTGGCCGTGGGTGATGCGCAGGATCTGGGCCATCTGGCTGTCGAAGTTCTTGCCCGTGGCGGCCGTCAGGGTGTCCAGGAACCCCTGCTGCTGCGGCGTGGGCTTGTTGGGCAGGGTGATGCCGAGTTTGGGGGCGATGTCGCGCGAGGCGTCGTCCAGCTGCGCATGCCCCACGATCAGGTGTTCACCGGCCGTCTTCACCGCCGCCGTGGTGCCCTTCTTGAGGGCCAGCTCACCGACGGGGTACTCCCACAGTCCGGCGAGCCGGACCTTGACCACGAAGTCCCGGTCGGCGCCGGTGAGCGGTCCGTACTGCGTCGTGCTCGTCTTCGCCAGGTTCGTCTGGTTCGTCTGCTGCACGCCCGTCAGTACGGGCGACATGATCACACCGAGGGTGACCACCACGGAACCTATGAGGAGGGAGGTACCTGTCACGAAGTACCGGGATCGCATAGAGCCTCCTGGCGGGGACGCCGGTCGTTGTGCGGAGCAGTGTCTGCCCGTGCTTGCACCGGCGAATACGGATCACGAAGGCCCTCTGCTCAATGGCCTGGCGGCTGTTTATATATCTTTGGACCGTTACTTACCGCCCGCTATGGCCTATCTCACAGCCGCCTCCCGAACGCTCCTGGTTGAGGACGTCCACCAGCCGCTGGAGGGCCGGGTTGGGGCTGTCCGGGCTCCAGCAGGCGTGGAGGGTCACGGAGTGGGCGTCGGCCGGGGCCAGTTCGCGGTAGCGGACGCCGTGGACGCCCATGGTCATGATCGAGCGGGGGATCAGGGCGCAGCCCAGGCCCGCGCGGACCAGGGCGAGCATGGTGGGGACCTGGGACGTCAACTGGCTGACGGCGTAGCGGTCCACGCCGATCATCGCGGCGCAGATGTCGTGCAGATAGCGGGAGCCCTCGGGGCTGTAGCCGATGTAGTCGTCGGCCACGTCGGTCAGGGCGACGGGGGTGTCCTCGTCGCCATGGGCCAGCGGATGGCCGGAGGGGACGGCGAGGACGAGGTCCTCGGAGTGGACCGGGAGCGAGGCGTACCCCTCGGGGATGGGCGGCCGCACCAGACCCAGGTCGATGCGCAGCTCCGAGAGGGCGGCGAACTGATCGGGGCTGACCAGTTCGGTCAACTCGACGGTGACATCGGGGAGATGCCGTTTCACCAGATCCAGCACGTCGGCCAGGATGGCGTACGCGCCGATCGCGGTGAAGGCCAGCCGCAGGGTGCCGGTGCGGCCCTCGGCGGCGCGGCGGGTGGCGGTCGGCGCGGCCTCCAGCAGGGCCAGCACCCGGTGGCAGTGGTCCAGGAAGACCCGGCCCGCCGCGGTGATCCGGGCGCCTCGTCCGGTGCGCTCGAACAGGACGACGTCCAGGGCGCGTTCCAGCGCCTGGATCTGACGGGTCAGCGGCGGCTGGGTCATATTGAGGCGGGCGGCGGCACGGCCGAAGTGCCGCTCCTCCGCCACCGCCACGAAGCCGCGGAGCTGCTGCAGGGAGAGGTTCATGCCCTCACGGTATGGGGCGATGCGAAAGTGGGCTTGGACGGGCATGGCGGCGTGCCCCTACGGTCATGACGACCGCCACAGGGCAGATCCGCGCCGATCCCGTCCGAGGAGCCAGGTTGTCCAGACTCGCCGTCGCCATGACCCCCCAGCGTGCCGCCGATGTGATCAGCGCCGAGGCCCGGCGGCTGATGGAGAAACGTTACGAGGTGAGCTGGGCCGATGAGCCGCTGACCGCGGACGTGGTGGCCCGGCTCGCCGCCGGCAGCGATGTGCTGCTGACCAGCTGGGGCACACCCCGTCTGGACCGGGCGATCTGGGCCGGTGGCGATGGCCCCCGGGTGGTGGCCCACGCCGCCGGGACGGTGAAGAAGCTCATCGACCGCGAGGTGCTCGACCAGGGCGTCGCGGTCTTCTCGGCCGCCGGGCGGATCGCCTGGTCCGTGGGGGAGTACTGCCTGGCGGCGATGCTCACCCTGGCCCGCCGGCTGCCGCTGTTCGACACCGCGATACGCGCCGGCGGCTGGAAGCAGAGCGGCTTCCGGGGCGGTGAACTCACCGGCCGGCGGGTGGGCGTGCTCGGCGCGAGCTCCACGGCCCGCGCCCTGATCACCCTGCTCCGGCCGTTCCGCTGCGAGGTGGTGGTGTACGACCCGTATCTGGACCAGGAGGCGGCCGCCGCGCTGGGGGTGCGGGCCGCCACGCTGGAGGAGGCCCTCGGCTGCCCGTTCGTCTCCGTCCATGTGCCCGACCTCCCCGACACCCGTGGCCTGGTGAGCGCCCGGCTCATCGAGCGGATCCCCGACCACGCCGTGGTCGTCAACTCCGCCCGGGGACCGGCCGTCGACCAGGGCGCGCTGCTGGAACAGGTCCTGGCGGGGCGGCTGTTCGCCGCGCTGGACGTCTTCGACCCCGAGCCGCCGCGGTTCGGCGAGTCCGTGCTGGGCTGCCCGAACCTGCTGCTCACCCCGCATATCGCCGGGGACACCGTGGACGGGCATCTGGCGCTGGCCGGATATGTGATGGCGGACGTGGCCGACTGGCTGGACAAGGGTGTCCGCGGTCCGAGCTTCGTGGACCCCGCCTCCTGGCCCATCGCCGCCTGACCGGCCCCCGCGCTCCGCATCCGGCCGTTCGCGTCATCGACCTTATGTCAGGAGTCACTTCACCATGTCGCGTATCACGGCGGTCGAGGTCTTCCCCGTGGCCGTGCCGTTCGCCCGGCGGTTCGTGCTGGGCAGCGGCGCCGTCGGCACCCCCGATCAGGCGGGGTCGGTCATCTTCGTCAAGCTGACCACCGAGGACGGGGTGGTCGGCTGGGGCGAACAGCGCGCCCTGCCCAGCTGGAGCTATGAGACCGCCGAGACGATCGCCGTCGTCATCAAGCGCCATCTGGCCCCCATCCTCCTCGAACTCACCCCGTTCGACGTGGAGTTGTTCCACACCCGGGCGAGCCGCAGGCTGAGCCCCGCGGTGTCCAACGGCTTTCCGTTCGCCCGCGCCGCGGTGGACATCGCCCTGCACGACGCGGCCGGCAAGCTGGCCGGGCTGCCGGTCCACGCCCTGCTGGGCGGCAAGCTCCGGGACACGGTGCCGCTCTGCTCGGCCATCGGGGTGGGCGAGCCCGCCGCCGTCCGCGAACACGCCCACCAGTCCTCGGACTACACCGCCTACAAGGTGAAGATCGGCGGCGATCCCGCGGCGGACACCGCGGCCATCACCGCCGTCGCGGAGGTCGCCGCGGGCAAACCCCTCTGGCTGGACGCCAATCAGTCCTACCGGCCGACCGCCCTCGCCCGCCTGATGGACGCGGTGCGCGAGGTGCCGCACCTGACGTGCGTGGAGCAGCCCGTGCCGGGCACCGACACCCTCGCCCTGCGCCGGGTCCGGGACCTGATCAGCTTGCCGGTGGCCATCGACGAGGGCAGCTTCACCGCCCAGGACCTGGCCCGCACCCTCCGCCTGGACGCCGCCGATCTGGTGGTCGTCAAGATCTGCAAATCCGGCGGGCTGCGCAACGCCCTGAAGACCGCCCAGGTCGCGCTGGCGGGCGGCCTGGAGGTGCTGGCCAGCGGGCTGACCGACTGCGGCATCGGCTTCGCGGCCGCGCTGCACCTCTTCAGCCAGCTGGAACTGGCCCTGCCCGCCGAGCTGAACGGACCGGAGCTGCTGGCCGACCTCTACGTGGAGAACCTGGACATCGTCGCGGCCACCGCCACCGTCCCCTCCGGCCCCGGGCTCGGCGTCGAGGTCGACGAGGAACGCATCCGCGCCGAATCCATGGACCTGGCCTGGTCCTGAACATCTGCGCACCCAGACCCAGCAGCGAGGAGACGACGATGTCTTCCAGCTTTTCCCGGCGTGCTCTGCTCAAGGGGGCGGCCCTCGGCGGACTCGCCACCACGGGAGCCCTCGGCGGCTGCTCCTCCGGTCCGCCGCCCGGCACGGCCACCTGGTCCATGTGGTCCAGCAGCCCCGAGGAGAACCGGGTCTGGGCCGACTTCGGACGCTATGTCGAGCGGCGCATGCACATCAGATCGGCCTCGACCCTCACCCCCTCCGACGGCTACCCCACCAAACTCGATCTGCAGCTCGTCAGCGGAACGGCCGGGATGGTCACCGCCCTCAACGGCTGGCTGATCCCCACCTACGCCTCACGCGGCGCACACCGGCCGCTGGACGATCTCATCGCCGCGGACCCCGACTTCGACCTCGACGACTTCTACCCCGCCATCCGGTCCATCTCCTCGTTCGCCGGCCACACCTACGCCATCGGCTTCGACGTGGCACCGACCGTGCTCTACTACAACAGGACACTGCTGGAGCGGAACGGCGTCGATCCGCCGTCCCCGACCGAGCCCATGAGCTGGGACACCTTCCGGGATCTGGCCATCGAGCTGAGCAAGCCGAAGGACCAGTACGGCTTCACCTGCGCGCCGACCATCGACGACCTGGTGTCCTGGATCTACTGCGCCGGTGGCGATGTCCTCGACGGGGACCGTGACACCAGCCCCCTGGACGCCCCCGAGGCCCTGGCGGCGATCCACTACGTGGTCGGCCTGTTCGTCAAGGACCGGGTCACCCCGCCGATCGACAATCTGGTCGCCCAGAACGCCTCCGGCGCATCCCTGGCCAACTTCCTCCAGGGCAACGTGGCCTTCATGCAGAACGGCCCCTGGCAGGTGCTCAATGTCCGCAAGGCCCCCTTCACATGGGACATCGTGCCCTTCCCCGCCGGGCCGGCCGGATCCACACCGCGGGTGTCGGGCTCCAGCTTCGCCATTCCCTCCGGGGTCAAGGACGACGACCTCGACCTGGCGTGGCGACTGCTGAAGACCCTCACCAGCACGGGCGCGCTGAACATCTACGCACGGGCCGGGCGCAACAACCCCGCGCGGCTCTCCGCCGCGAGCGCCTTCGAACCGCCGCCCGCCAACCTCGGCATCGTCCAGCGGATCCTGAAGGGCGAGGTCGCCGGCGGCCATCCCTTCAACGTCACCACCAACTGGAACCGCGTCCGGCTGCTGCTGGGCCAGGACCTGCCCCGGGCCTTCCTCGGCCAGGTGAGCGTCCGCGACGCGATCGACGGTGTGATGCCACGGCTGAACGCCCTGATGCGCCAGCACCGGGACGCCGTCCGCCAGGCCACCTGAGGAAGGATCACGATGGCTGTCGAAACCCCCGCCGCGGCGACCGCGGCCCCACGGCGCCCCCCGCGTGGCCCGCTGCGCCGCCCCCGGTTCTGGCGGAACGGCTCGGAGACGCTCGCCGCCTGGCTGTTCCTCCTGCCCAGCCTGGCCGGATTCCTGGTCTTCACCGCCGGACCGGTGGTCGCGGCCGGGGTGATCTCGCTGCTGGACTGGAACCTGTTCAGCCCGCCCCACTTCATCGGGCTGGACAACTTCGCCCGGCTCGGCCCGGACACCACCTTCTGGTCGGCGCTCGGCAACACCGCGTACTTCACCTTCGTCAGTGTGCCGCTGACACTGCTGGTCAGCCTGGGCCTGGCGCTGCTGCTCAACCAGGGGCTGCGGCGCATGGCGGTGTTCCGGTCGCTGCTCCTGCTGCCCTACGCGACGATCACCGTGGCGGTGGCCTTCGTCTGGGTCTGGCTCTACATCCCGCACGACGGGCTGATCAACGCGGTGCTCGGTGTCTTCGGAATCGACGGCCCGGCCTGGCTGATCTCGGACGACTGGGCCATGCCCGCCCTCATCCTGATGAGCGTCTGGAAGAGCTTCGGCTTCGGCATGGTGATCTTCCTCGCCGGGCTGCAGGCCATTCCACAGCAGCTCTACGAGGCGGCCAGGGTGGACGGTGCCTCGCCCTGGCGGACCTTCCGGGCGGTGACGCTGCCCCTGCTGTCGCCCTCGGTGTTCTTCACCGTGGTCACCTCGGTCATCGGCTCCTTCCAGGTCTTCGACCAGGCGCTGGTGATGACGGACGGCGGGCCGGGATCCAGCACCACCACGCTCGTGATGTACATCTACCGGACCGGATTCCAGAACTACGAGCAGGGCTACGCGGCCGCGCAGTCGATGGTGTTGTTCGCCTTCATCGTCGTCATCACCGCGGCGCAGTTCCTGCTCCAGCGGAGGCTGGTGCACTATGACCTCTGACGTGCCCGCGCTCGCGGCCCTCCGCCGCTCGCCCGCGGCGGCCCGGCGGCTGCTGGTGTTCACCTGCTTCCTGGTCACCGCGGTCACCCTCACCCCCATCGTGATGATGGTGCTGGTGGCCTTCCAGTCCGACGCCGAGTCGATGGCGGCACGGCCGTCGTTCTGGCCCGGCAGCTGGCATCCGGAGAACATCGGCCGGGCCTTCGACCTCGTCCCGCTGGGCCGCTATCTGCTGAACACCGTCTTCTTCGCCGGGGGTACGGCGCTCCTGGAGACGGTCACCGCGGCCCTGGCCGCGTACGCCTTCGCCCGGCTGCGCTTCCGGGGCCGGAGCGTGCTGTTCGGCGTCTATCTGACCACCTTGATGATCCCCTCGCAGGTCACGCTGATCCCGCAGTTCATCCTGGTGGCGAAGTTGCACGGGGTGGACACCTGGCCCGGGATGATCCTGCCGCACGCCTTCACCGCGCTCGGGGTGTTCCTGCTCCGCCAGTTCTTCCTGGGCGTGCCCCGCGACTACGAGGAGGCCGCCCGTCTCGACGGCGCGAACCGCTGGCAGACGTTCATCCGGGTGATCGTCCCGCTGGCCATCCCGGCCATCGCCACGCTCGCGGTGTTCAAGTTCATCAGCCAGTGGAACAACCTGCTCTGGCCGCTGGTGATATCCAACAGCGACTCCACCAGGACCGCGGCGGTCGGCCTCCAGGTGTTCCAGTCCACCAACGGCACCCAGTGGAATCTGCTGCTGATGGCCGCCGCCATCACCACCGTGCCGCTCATCGTGCTCTTCTTCCTCACCCAGCGCTGGTTCGTCAAAGGCATCACCATGAGCGGGCTCGGAGGCCGCTGACACCATGACATTTATCTGGTCCGTGTTCACCAAACCGTGGTCCACGCTGCCCGGCGACACCCTGGGCGGGCTGGTGTCCGGCCTCGGCTTCACCGGTGCCGAGATCCCGGTCCGGGACACCGCGTACGTCACCCCGGGCGAAGCCGGACGGCTGCTGCCGGAGTTCACCGCGCGGCTGCGGGCGGAGGGCGTCGAGGTGATCAGCGTCGCGAGCGATCTCCGCGAACCCGTCTTCGCGGCGTGCCGGGAGGCGGGCGTGCCGATGATCCGGGTCATGGCCGAGCTGGGCCCCGACGGCTACGCCGCCTCGGTCCGGCGGGCACGGCAACGGCTGGCGGACGCGGCGCCGCTCGCCGAGGGATATGGCGTCCAGGTCGGGGTGCAGCCGCACCACGGGCGCTATGTGTCCTCCGCGCTGGGGGTGATGGACCTCCTCGACGGTCTGCCGGTCGAGCACTTCCGGGTGATCTGGGACGCCGCCCATGACGCGCTGGCGGGCGACGATCCGCGGGTCACCCTGCCGCTGGTCGCCGAGCGGCTCGGCATCGTCAACCTCAAGAACGCCGTCCATGTGCGCACCGAACCGGCCGGTGAGGCCGTCGGCGGGCACTGGAAACCCTGGTTCGTGCCCGGCCCCGAGGGGCTGGCCGACTGGTCGGCGGCGCTCGGGCAACTGGCGGAGCTCGGTTTCACCGGCCCGGTGTGTCTGTCCGGGCAGTACTCCGACCCCGGCGTGCCGGTCGAGAAGCGCCTGGTGGCGGATCTGGCGGCGGCACGCGGCGCGGCGGGCGCCGTATGACCGGGCGTCCGCCGTCCCGGAGCGAAAGGGAGAACGTATCCCGGGGGGAGCGGGAGAACCCCGCGCCCCCGCTCCCCCCGGCTCCTCCTCCCAGAGGCTCCTACGGCGGGCCCCCCGGCTCCGGGCCCCGGTAACCCGGACGGGACGAGGCGTCGATGCCCACCTCGTAGCGGATACCGGGGTGGAGGGTGTTGCCGTCGATCCGGGCGCCGGTCGAGTGGTGGGCGAGGCCGATGGCGTGGTGGGTGGGGGCGGCGAACTCATTGCCGGTGACGGTGGCGTTCCGCACGTCCTCGAACATCAGGGCCTGGGAGGCGCGCAGCGTCTCGCAGTGGTTGCCCCTGATGGTGAAGTCGCCGGTGGTGCCGTGGCCGTCGCCCTCGCCGTCGTTCGGGCCCTCGGCCATCAGACACATGTTGTCGATGTCCTCGCAGCGGTTGTTCTCGATGCGGACACGGTGGCTGGGCGGGGTGTCGCTGGCGAAGGTCTGCATGCAGTCGGCGTGCCGGCCACGGCTGTTGTCGGTGTCGCGGACGGTGTTGTGCGCGATGGTCAGATCGTCGCCGAAGAACCGGATGCCGTCGCCGTCCCCGCCCCTCGGGCCGATCACGGTGTTGTTCCGCACGGTGACGCGGTGGCCGGTCAGCTCGATCCCGGGCGCCTCCGGCCGGACGGACCGGAACCCGTCCACGATCACATCGTCGGCCTCGACGGTGATGCCGTCCACCGCGTCCCCGCCCCCGGCGTAGGTGATCGGGCGCTCCCGGCTTCCGCCCCTGGTGATGACCAGCCGCTGCCGGGACAGATCGCCGTCGAAGCAGACGGTGTCCCCTGGCCTCGCCCGGCGCGCCGCCTCCCGCGGGGTGGCGGCGCGCAGGGTGCAGCGCTCGGTCCCCTTCCCGACGGTGAGCGACGCCGTCGGCCCGGCGGCGCCCCGCTCCTCGGGCCACGACGGACGCGCCAGGGCGGCCAGGAGGGCGAGGACCGAGACGGCGAGAAAGCCGAGGACGAGTCTCCAAGTGATCCGCATGGCGGGCACCGTAGAGCGGGATCCCGGGGACCGGTCCCGCCGTCAGCCGTGCGTCGCAGGCGTCCGGTTCACTCCAGCGTCACCGTACGCCCCTAGATTCACTCCGACACATGGAAGGGCGTGATCCCCGATGGAGACGCACAGAACGCGGCGAAAGAGACTCGGATACCGATCGGCGCTGGTCGGCGGGGGAGTGGCGGTGGCGGTCGGCGCGCTGCTCGCCCCGCTCGTCGAGGCCCCCGCGGCGAGCGCGGCGTCCCGGGCCGACGAGGTACGTCACCCCGTCGACCACGTGGACCCGCTGATCGGCTCGGCCGGCGGCGGCAACACCTACCCGGGCGCCAACCTGCCGTTCGGCATGATCGCCTGGTCCCCGACCAGCACCACCGGCGACCAGACCAACACCGCGGCGGCGAACGGCTATGCGTACGACACCACCCGGGTCCGGGGCTTCAGCCTCACCCATGTCAACGGCGCGGGCTGCCACCCCGGAGCCGCGGGCGATGTGCCGATCATGCCGTTCGTGGGCGAGGTCGACAGCTCTCCCACCGCCGACACCAAGGACCAGAAGTACGCCGCCACCTTCTCGCACGAGAAGGAGAAGGCCGAGCCCGGCCACTACCGGGTGGGGCTCGACTCGGGCGCGGCCGCCGATCTCGCGGTGAGCGAGCGGGCCGGTGTCGCCGACTTCTCCTTCCCCCAGGACGCCCCGGCCCGGCTGCTGTTCCGCACCTCCAACTCGCTCAACGGCAGCGAGAACGCGCATATCGAGATCGACCGCGAGCGGCACAAGGTCACCGGCTGGGTGCTCACCGGCGCGTTCTGCGGACGGCGCGCCAACGGCGGGGAGAACAACCGCAAGACCTACTACCGCCTCTACTTCAGCGCCTCGTTCGACCGTGCCTTCTCCACCGTGGGCACCTGGGAGAACGACCGGCTCTCACCCGGCGCCACCACCGCCGACGGCGGCGAGGGCTATCTCACCGGCGCCGACCGGGCCGGGCGCGGCTCCGGCGGATACGTCGGCTTCGACACCGCGCGGGACAACGATGTCCGGATGCGGCTCGGCATCTCGTACGTCTCCCTCGCGGGCGCCGAGGCCAATCTCCGCGCCGAGATAGCGCCCCGGGCGAGCGTCGCCGACGTGGCCGCCGCGGGACGGGCCGCCTGGGACCGCACGCTGCGCGCCATCCGGATCAGCGGCGGCAGCGAGCCGCGCCGCACCGCATTCTACACCGCCCTCTACCACGCGCTGCAGCAGCCCAACCTGATCAGCGACACCGACGGCCGCTACCCGGGCATGGACGGCACACCGCACCGCGTAGAGCGCGGGCAGACGGCGCAGTACAGCAACTTCTCCGGCTGGGACCAGTACCGCGCCCAGGTGCAGCTGCTCGCCCTGCTCCAGCCCGAGGTCGCCGGGGACTTCGCCCAGTCGCTGCTCAACTTCGCACGGCAGAACGGCGGGGTGTGGGACCGCTGGGTGCACATCAGCGGCGCCACCCATGTGATGACCGGCGACCCCTCCGCCGCCACGCTCGCCACCTTCTACGCCATGGGGGTGCGGAACTTCGACGCCAAGGGCGCCTTCGACTCCCTCTACCGACAAGCCACCGTCCCGCACCCCGACGGGCTCTCCGACAAGGGCTGCCCGGGGCAGTGCGAGGGCCAGCGTCCGAACCTCGCCCAGTACCTGGAGTCCCGGTACGCGGCACAGGACACCTGCCACTGCTGGGGCGGCGCCGCGGAGACCCTGGAGGACTCCGTCGCCGATGACGCGCTCGCCCGCTGGGCCCGGCTGCTCGGCCGTACGAAGGAGGCCGACGAGCTCGGCGCGCGCGGCGGCTACTGGCGCAATGTGTTCAACCCCCAGGCCACCGGCGCGGCGGGATACATCCAGGCCAGGAACCGCGACGGCTCCTGGGTGACCCCCTTCGACCCGGCGTCCGACCGGGGCTTCGCCCAGGGCAGCGCGGCCACGTACACCTGGATGGTGCCGCAGGACGTCCCGGGGCTCGCCGGGGCCATGGGCGGCCGCGACAAGGCGGCGGCCCGGCTGGACGGCTTCTTCCACAAGCCCGACGGCTCCTGGTCGGTCCGCGGCGGCGATCCGCTCCGCTACGACCCCACCAACGAACCGGGCATCCACGCCCCCTGGCTCTACAACGCGCTCGGGCAGCCCTGGAAGACCCAGGAGACCGTGCGCCAGATCATCACCACCGTGTACGGCACCGGACCGAAGGGGCTGCCCGGCAACGACGACCTGGGCACCATGTCCGCGTGGTACGTGTTCGCGGCGCTCGGCCTCTATCCGCAGGCCCCGGGGCGCGCCGAGGCACTGCTCACCGGACCGCTCTTCCCCCGCGCGGTGATCGCCCCGGCGGGACAGCGGCGCGCCCTGACCATCGACGCCCCGGACGCGTCCGACACTCACCCCTATGTGCACGCGGTGCGGGTGAACGGCCGACCGCACGACACCTCATGGCTCGACGGCTCCGTCGTGCGCCAGGGCGGTTCGCTCTCCTTCGACCTGGCCGACCGGCCCGACACCGGCTGGGCCACCGACCCGGGCCGGCTGCCCCGCTAGGCGCTCCGCGGGGAGTGCCGCGAGGTGCGGTCGTTCATCCGCTAGGCCGTCGCGTCGGCGAACGTGTCGGCGCGGATATGGGCCATGGGCCGGCCCACCACCCGGTACCTGCCGTTGGGCACCCGGTCGGACCGGGACACGTGCACGGTGGGCGGGCCGGCCCACTCATAGCCCTTGTCGGCGCGGATCGCCGTCATCGGCGCCGCTCACCGTCGCTGCGGGTCCGCCGGAGCGTGAAGGTGTCCACGGGCTCCATACGGCCGTAGAGCCCTGTGACCGCGTAGTAGGTCACCGACATCGTGGTGGGGCCGCCCGGCCTGGTGCCGGGGTCGACGGTGAACGCGGCGAAGCCGTACGGGTTCACCCGGTCGCGCACCGCCGACCACGGGGCCGCCTCCGTCACATAGACCGGGGTCTTCCGGCCGTTCGCACCGGCGGCGCCGACACCGGTGATGACATTGCACCGCGGGGTGTCGAACAGGACGTCCATCGACGGGATCGAGGTGCCACCGCCACCGATGACCATGTGGACCGTTCCCTCGCCGGTGTCCACCAGATCGGTACGGGTGGCGGCGGGGGTCGGCGTCATCGTGTCGTTGGACTCCCGGCCGCGGATCGGGTGGGAGCGCTCGTAGTGGTGTTCATGGCCGCAGACGACCAGGTCGACGCCGTACTTGTCGAAGAGCGGCAGCCACTCCTGCCGGATGCCGAGGTCGGCGCCGTTGCCCGGGTGGTCGGCCGTGGAGACGACCACCTGGTGCATGACGACCACGATCCAGTCGATGTCCCGGTCGGCCCGGGTCCGGGTGAGCTCGGCCTCCAGCCAGCGCCGCTGCGCCCCGCCGGAGTAGCCCCGCACATAGGTGTTCCCGGCGTCCTGAAGGGCCACGTCGTCATTGGCCAGGCTCACGACGCGCACCGAGCCGACGGTGAAGGCGTACCACAGTCCCTGGGTCTCGTCGTCGCCGCCGTTGCCGGGCAGTGAGAAGTACGCCTGGTAGGCGTCGAACCCGATCGGCCCGTTGCCCAGCTCGTTCTCGTGGTTGCCGGCCGCGGGCATCCACGGCCGGAACCGCGAGGACCGGCTGGTCATGGCGAACCAGTCCGCCCAGGTGCGCAGCCGGTCCTCGGACAGATTGGCGTAGCACAGATCGCCGTTGATGAGGTGGAACAGGGGCGCGACCCGCTCGACGGCGGTGGTCACGTCGTTGGCGTACGGCGAGCCGAGGTTGTCGTTGAGATAGGTGAGCTTCTCGGTGATCTTCGGCGGCTTGGGACCGTTCAGCTTGCCCACCGTGGGCGTGCCCTGGTCGCCGAAGCTGGTGAAGGTGAACGGCGCCCGGCCGCCCGGCCCGGTGCGGAACGACCCCGCCTCCGGCGTCGCCCCGTCGTGGACGGCGGCGTAGACGTAGTCGGTGCCGGGGCGCAGCCGGCTCAGCCGGGCGTGGTGGACGTACATGCTCTGCTGGGACTTGGCGTCGCGGTAGAAGGTGGTCCGCGCGGTGACCTCGGTGCCCATGCCATGGGAGGGGGTGCCGAGCATGACACGCGGCCGTTTCACCGGGACCGGTGTCTGCCAGGACACCACGACCTCCCGCGCGGCGTCGGCCCCGAACTGCAGATGCAGCCCGCTCACCGGCGGCATCCCGGATCCCTCGGGCCGGGTCCACAGCACCGGCGAGGCCGCCACCGCCTCCTGCTGGGACAGATATGTGCCCGCACCGGCCGCCGCGGCGCCCGCCACGCCCAGCAGCCCCCGGCGGCTCATCCGGGACGTGGTCGATGTGGTGGCCGCCGTCGCCGGTCTGGTGGCCGACGCTGCCGATGTGGTGGCCGTGTTCTTCGGTGTCGTCGTCATGGGGCGAAGCTCCCACGCACCCGCCGTCGCCGGACACCGCGGCGCCATGAACAGCGCGGTACGGCGGGCTACCGGCGGACGACCGGACGGCGAACCCCGACAACCATCTCGGTGCACGGTGGCGGATGTGCGTTGCCAGGGGCGGTGGCGGCGGCGCAGGCTGGTGTCCGTGAACGATCGGGACGAGGAGCTGCGCGGGCTGGACGCGGTGCTGCAGGAGCTGCGCCACGCCCGCCACGGGCTGTACGGACCGCTGGTGCGGGAGCGCTTCCTGGGCGGACTGCCCGCCGGTGTCACCCCGACCGGCTACCGGGTGCTGCGCTTCGTCGAGGCCAGCTCCCCACCGCCGCCCACCGTGTCCGACATCGCCGCCCTGCTGCTGTCCGACCGGGCCCGCGCCGTGCGCGTCGTGGACCGGCTGACGGCGGCGGGGTTGGTGACCCGGGTGCGGGACACCGTGGACCGGCGGATACGAAGGGTTGCGCTGACCGACACCGGGCGCCGCCATGTCGCCCTGGCGGCCGCCCGGCGGACCCGGCTGCTGGGCGAGGCCATCGCGGACTGGCCGGACGAGGACCTCGCCCGGCTGACGGACTGCCTGGAGCGGCTCAACGCCTCCGTGGCCCGCCATCTGCCGGTGCCCGGCGCGCCCGAGGCGTCCGGCGATCGGTGACGTCGGCTACGACTTGGACGCCCGGAAGTTCCGGAACAGCAGATAGGTGTCGAGGATGTCCGACGAGGCGCTTTCGACCGAGCGGTAGATGCCCCACTTGGGCCGCTGGTAGTCGTCCTGGTCGGGCATCTTCACATTGGACATGCTGCCCTGGACCGCCACCGGGGCGCCGGACCCGGTGCCGTTGCGCACCACGCAGGCCGCCTTGCCGTTCGAGCCGACGGTGAACGTCCACTCGATGGTGATCCACTTGTTGCGCAGCGGCGCGAGGTTCGTCGAGGCGATGTCCGGTGAGCCGGAGTTGGCGTACGCACGGGCCCGCAGCGTCTCCGTGCTGCCGCTCCGGCCCAGATCCAGGGTGATGTACGGACCGCCGTTGTCCACCGGGGTCTTGGTCTGGAAGATGTGGGTGAACTTGCTGGTGCCGTGCAGCGAGGTGGGCATGAACATCTCGTAGCTGAGGCTCCATGTCTCACCGTCGCGCATCTTCACGGTGGAGCCACCCTGGACCATGCCCTTGGACTCGGTGCGCTGACGGTCGCCGCCCCCGGTGGTGTCCCGGTCGTCCTTCCAGATGTTGAAGCGGTAGTGGTCACCGTCCTCGACGATGACGTACTTGCGGTCGGGGTGAGCGCCGCCGCGGTCGGCCTCGATGCCCTCGAACGCCTTGAGCCCGTCGCCGGACGGGTCAGGATGCCAGAGCAACTGCGCGGCCGCGGCGCGCGAGGCGGCGGAGGCCGGGGTGGCGCCCGAGGTCAGCTGTCCGAGGGCGATCGGTGTTCCGACGGCTGCCGCGGCCATCGAACCGAGGACCCGGCGGCGGCTCAACGGGTGCGGAGCGGGGGATTCTGCCATGGTCGTTGACTTCCTTCCTGATTCGGTAAAGGAGTGGCGTGCTCATGGCGCACCACGCAGATTGGACCGGACCAAATGGACCGTCAAGGCTCACGGGCGGTTCTTTACCCGAGAATGGATTCAGCAGGCTGAACAAAATCCGCCGCCTTCTGGTGCATATGGCACCATCTCCGTCCCTCATTTTGAGCGTTTGTTCGTTCTTGTGAACTCGTAGACACTGTCTATGTGCTTCTGGTAGACAGTGTCTATGGCTGAGCGTGAGCAGGACACGGGTCTCCGGTCCCGGTTGGTGGACGTCGGAGTGGAGCTGGTGGACGAGGAGGGCGTCGGGGCCCTCTCGCTGCGGGAGATCGCCCGCCGGGCCGGGGTGTCCCACGGTGCCCCGCGGCGGTATTTCCCGACCCACCTGTCCCTGCTGTCCGCCATCGCGCGCCGCGGCTTCGAGAGCCTGGCCGCCCAGGCCGGTGCGGCGATCGCCGCCCATGAGGGCGATCCCCGCGAGCAGTTGACGGCGCTGGCGCGGACCTGGCTCGACTTCGCGCTGACCAACCGCGGCATGTTCGAGCTGATGTTCCGTCACGATCTCCTGGAGAGCGGCCACTTGGGCCTGCGGGAGACCAGCCTGCCGCTCTTCGCCACCCTCGTCGACCTGGTGGCCGGGGCGCGGCCGGACTCCGGCCCGGAGCCACGGATCGTCGCGGGCGCGCTGTGGGCGAATCTGCACGGCATCGCCCAGCTGTGGGGCTGGGGCAGCCTTCAGCTCGCGGTGGGAGGCGACGATCCCGAGCCGCTGCTGCGGGCCGCGCTCGACGCCCACCTCGGCCCGGAGGCCCGATGAGCGCCCCGCTGAGCTCCCCGCGCGGACGGCGCCTCATCCTCGTCGCGAGCGTCACCGGAGCCGTGATCGTCGCCCTGGACGGCACTGTGCTGACCGTCGCCCAGCCCCGGCTGCAACGGGACCTCCATGCCACGTTCGCCCAGGTCCAGTGGACCAGTACCGGGTATCTGATCGCCGTGGCGAGTCTGCTGGTGTTCGCGGGCCGCCTCGGCGACCGCTACGGCCATCGGCGCGTCTTCGCCATCGGGATGCTGGGCTTCGGCGCCGCCTCGGCGGGCATCGGGCTCGCGGGCGGTATCGGCTGGGTGATCGGGCTGCGGGTCGCCCAGGGGGTTTTCGGGGCGCTGCTGCAACCCGCCACCCTCGGGATGCTGCGGGCCGCGTACCCGCCCGACCGGCTCGGCCGGCCGGTCGCGGTGCGGACCGCCGCCATCGGGCTGGCGGCCGTGGCCGGTCCGCTGGTCGGCGGGGCGCTGACCACCCACCTGGGGTGGCGGGCGGTGTTCTTCGTCAACGTCGCGCCCGCCCTCGCCATGGGTCTTGCGGCACTCGCCATCAGCGCCCCGTCGGCGCTCGCCGTCCGGGCCCCGTCGGCACTCGCCGTCCAGACCCCGGCGGTGCTCGCTGTCCGCGTCCCGGCGGCGCCCCGTGAGACCGCCCGGCCGCGGCTCGATCTGCCCGGTGCGGGCCTGCTCGCGGTGGCGCTCGCCGGGCTGGTGCACACGCTCGTCGGCATCCCCGAAACCGGCTGGACGGTGGCGACCGCGCTCGGGCTCGGGTGCGCCGTGGCGGCCGGAGGGGCCTTCGTACGGCATGAGCGCCGGACGGAGGATCCGCTGGTGCCGCCGGGCGTGCTGCGGTCGGCCACCGTCGGCCCGGCGCTCGGTGTGCTGGTGGCCGCGTCGGCCGCACTGTTCGGGGCGCTGTTCCTCGGCACGTACTACCTCCAGGACGTGCTCGCGCTGGATCCGCTCGGCAGCGGGCTGCGGGCGCTGCCGCTCGCGGTGATGATGGTGCTGGGCGCGCCGGTGGCGGCGATGCTGACGCGCCGTCAGGGTGCCCGCCGGACGGCGGTGGCGGGGATGGTCCTGGTGGCGGCCGGTGTGCTGCTGATGTCCCGGCTCGGCCGGGGCTCGGGCGCCGAGGCGATCGGTGGCTGCTTCCTCCTGCTGGGCGCGGGTTTCGCCACCGTGATGGTCACCGCGACCACCGTCGTCGTGCGGGACGCGTCCGTGGACACCGCCGGGGTGGCGGGCGGGCTCCAGCAGACCGCCATGAACATCGGGCCCGCGCTGGGGGTCGCCGCGGCGACCACGCTGATGAGCGTGGCCGGGCGGGGCGACACCACGGGACAGCCGCCCGGCGACGGACCGCGCTGGGCGGCCGATGTCTTCCTCTCGGCGATGGGACCGGCGCTGACGGTCCTCGCGGCCGTGGCCGCGGCCGGTGCGCTGTTGGCCACCGGGCTGCCCGGCCGTGCGGCGGCGCGGCGGTCGGAGGATCGGCCGGTGGAGCCGCTCCCGGACGAAGCCGCCGCCACCGGCCACCCCTGACCTGAGGGCCGGGGGACCGGTGGCGGCGGCGCGTGGCAGGTGCTCCCGGCTCAGCTCAGGGCGACCAGCAGATCGCCGCCCTCCACCTGTTGAATCGTGTTGATGGCGATGCGCGACACGGTCCCGCCCTTCGGGGCGGCGATGGTGGCCTCCATCTTCATCGCCTCGATCGTGCCGATGGTGGCACCGGCCTCCACCTGGTCGCCCTCGGCCACCGCCAGCGTCACCACACCCGCGAAGGGCGCCGCCACATGGCCGGGGTTGCTCCGGTCGGCCTTCTCGGTGGCCGGCACATCGGAGGCCGCCGAGTTGTCCCGCACCTGGACCGGGCGCAACTGCCCGTTCAGCGACGCCATCACCGTGCGCATACCGCGCTCGTCGGCGTCGCCGATGGCCTCCAGCTCGATCAGCAGCCGGACACCGGGCTCGAGGTCCACCGTGTACTCGTGCCGCGGGCGCAGCCCGTAGAAGAAGTCCTTGCTGTCCAGCACGCTGGTGTCGCCATGGGCCTGCCGGTGCGCCTCGAACTCCTTGGTCGGGCCGGGGAACAGCAGCCGGTTCAGCGTGGCCCGCGGATCCTTCTCCAGTTGCTCCCGGTCCTCCGCGGACAGTTCCGCGGCCACCGGCTTGGCGGCGGCGCGGCCCTCCAGCGCCTTGCCGCGGAACGGCTCGGGCCAGCCGCCCGGCGGATTGCCCAGCTCGCCGCGGAGGAACCCGATGACCGAGTCCGGGATGTCGTACCGGCCCGGCCGCGCCTCGAAGTCCTCCGGCGACACCCCCGCCCCCACCAGGTGAAGCGCGAGATCGCCGACCACCTTCGACGACGGGGTGACCTTCACCAGATGGCCCAGGATCCGGTCCGCGGCGGTGTACATCGCCTCGATGTCCTCGAAGCGGTCGCCGAGGCCGAGCGCGATGGCCTGGGTGCGCAGATTGGACAGCTGACCACCGGGGATCTCATGGTGGTACACCCGTCCGGTCGGCGAGGCGAGGCCCGCCTCGAACGGTGCGTAGATCTTGCGCACGGCTTCCCAGTACGGCTCCAGGCCGCCGATCGCCTCGAGGTCGAGCCCGGTCGGCCGGTCGGAGTGGTCGGTGGCGGCCACGATCGCCGACAGCGACGGCTGGGAGGTGGTGCCCGCCATGGAGGCCACCGCGCCGTCCACCGCGTCCGCACCGGCCTGGACCGCCGCGAGATAGGTGGCGAGCTGACCGCCCGCGGTGTCATGGGTGTGGATGTGCACCGGCAGGTCGAACTCCCGGCGCAGCGCGGAGACCAGCTTCGCCGCCGCCGGGGCGCGCAGCAGCCCCGCCATGTCCTTGATGGCCAGCACATGCGCGCCCGCGTCCACGATCTGCTCGGCGAGCCGCAGATAGTAGTCGAGGGTGTAGAGCCGCTCCGCGGGATCGGACAGGTCGGAGGTGTAGCAGAGCGCCACCTCGGCGATGGCCGAGCCGGTCTCCCGTACCGCGTCGATCGCGGGCCGCATCTGCCCGATGTCGTTCAGCGCGTCGAAGATCCGGAAGATATCGATCCCGGTGGCCGTGGCCTCCCGTACGAAGGAGGTGGTCACCTCGGTCGGGTACGGCGTGTAGCCCACGGTGTTGCGGCCGCGCAGCAGCATCTGCAGACAGATGTTGGGCACCGCCTCGCGCAGCTTGGCCAGCCGCTCCCAGGGGTCCTCGGCGAGGAAGCGCAGCGCCACGTCGTAGGTGGCCCCGCCCCAGCACTCCAGCGACAGCAGCTCCGGCACGGTCCGCGCCACCACCGGGGCCACGGCCAGCAGGTCCTTGCTGCGGACCCGGGTGGCCAGCAGCGACTGGTGCGCGTCCCGGAAGGTGGTGTCGGTGACACCGATGGTGGGCGACTCGCGCAGCCATCGCGCGAACCCCTCCGGGCCCAGCTCGGTGAGTCGCTGCTTGGAGCCGGCGGGCGGCTCGGTCCCCGGCACCGGGGGCAGCTTGGTGGTCGCGTCGATCAGATGGGGCCGCTCGCCGTGGGGCTTGTTCACCGTGATGTCGGCGAGATAGGTGAGCAGCTTGGTGCCGCGGTCGGCGGAGTGGCGCGCGGTCAGCAGATGCGGCCGCTGTTCGATGAACGACGTGGTGACCTGCCCGGCCCGGAAGTCCGGATCGTCCAGCACCGCCTGGAGGAAGGGGATGTTCGTGGACACCCCGCGGATGCGGAACTCGGCCACCGCCCGCCGGGCGCGGCCGACCGCGGTGGCGAAGTCCCGCCCCCGGCAGGTCAGCTTGACCAGCATCGAGTCGAAGTGGGCGCTGATCTCCGCACCGGAGTGGGTGGTGCCACCGTCCAGCCGGATGCCCGAGCCGCCCGGGGAGCGGTACGCGCTGATCATCCCGGTGTCCGGGCGGAAGCCGTTGGCCGGGTCCTCGGTGGTGATCCGGCACTGCAGCGCCGCACCCCGCAGATACACGGTGTCCTGGGAGAGGCCGAGGTCGGACAGTGTCTGACCGGCGGCGATCCGCAGCTGCGACTGGACGAGATCCACATCGGTGATCTCCTCGGTCACCGTGTGCTCGACCTGGATCCGCGGATTCATCTCGATGAACACATGGCGGCCGTCGCGGTCCAGCAGGAACTCCACCGTACCGGCGTTGCGATAGCCGATCTCCCGGGCGAACCTCACCGCGTCCGCGCAGATCCGGTCCCGCAGCTCCGGATCGAGGTTGGGCGCCGGCGCCAGCTCGATCACCTTCTGGTGGCGCCGCTGCACCGAACAGTCGCGCTCGAACAGATGGATGACACCGCCCTGCCCGTCGGCGAGGATCTGCACCTCGATATGGCGGGGCTCCACCACCGCCTTCTCCAGGAAGACCGTGGAATCGCCGAAGGCGGACTCGGCCTCCCGCGCCGCCGCCTCGATGGACTCGCGCAGCGTCTCCCGGCTCTCGACCCTGCGCATCCCGCGCCCGCCACCACCGGCGACGGCCTTGACGAACACCGGGAAACCGAGCTCGTCCGCGGCCCGGACCAGCTCGTCCACATCGGTCGACGGCTCGGAGGAGCCCAGCACCGGCACCCCGGCCGCGCGGGCCGCGGCCACCGCGCGCGCCTTGTTCCCGGTGAGCTCCAGGATCTGCGCACTGGGCCCCACGAACGTGATCCCCGCCTCCTCGCACGCGCGCGCGAGGTCGGGGTTCTCGGACAGGAAGCCGTATCCGGGGTACACCGCGTCCGCGCCCGCCTGGCGCGCCGCGTTGACGATCTCCTCGACGGAGAGATAGGCCCGCACCGGATGGCCCGGCTCGCCGATCTCGTACGCCTCATCGGCCTTCAGCCGGTGCAGTGAGTTGCGGTCCTCGTGCGGGAACACGGCGACGGTTCTCGCGCCCAGCTCATAGCCGGCGCGAAAGGCGCGAATGGCGATCTCACCACGATTGGCGACCAGCACCTTGCGGAACATGCCCGATCCCTTCTACCTGCCCGGTACCAACACACACGCTTGTCGGCGAACCCTACTGCCGCCTGCCACGTGGGACGCCCGGGGTGTGATCGAGTTCTCGTGGATGGCGGGCAGCAGGGCATCCGGTCCACTCATCCATGGTCACCGGGGATACCCAGAGTGGCCCGGTGGCCACGCCGGGTGGCGCCGCTTCGATGCTGGGATTCCTCGTACGGGACCAGCGCCCTACGGTCTGCGGACCGGGCTCACCACTCGGCGAGCGAGCCGTCCGCGTGGCGCCACACCGGATTCCGCCAGGCGTGGCCACGGCGGTCTGCGGCGCGCACCGCGGCCTCGTCCACCTCGATCCCGAGCCCCGGGCGGTCGGTGCGCGAGAGCTGCCCGGCGGTGAACCGGAAGGGCTCCGGATCGGCCATGTAGTCCAGGAGTTCGGCGCCCTGGTTGTAGTGGATGCCGATGCTCTGCTCCTGGATGAGGAAGTTCGGGGTGGTGAAGGCCAGTTGCAGACTGGCGGCGAGCGCCACCGGGCCGAGCGGGCAGTGCGGGGCGAGCTGGGCGCCGTGGGGCTCGGCGAGGGCGGCGATGCGCCGCAGCTCGGAGATGCCGCCCGCATGCGAGATATCGGGCTGGAGGATGGCCACCCCGGCCCGCAGCGGGGCGATGAACTCGCGCCGCGAGTACAGGCGCTCACCGAGCGCGATGGGGATGGGCGAGGCGTTCACCAGGTCCGGGACGATGTCCATGTGCTCGGAGAGCACCGGCTCCTCGACGAACAGCGGCGCCGCCTCGGCGAGCAGTGGCAGCAGCCGGCGGGCGTTGGCGGGGGAGACCCGGCCGTGGAAGTCGAGGCCGAAGTCGCGGTCGTCGCCGAGGACCTCACGGGCGGTCTCGGCGCGGCGCACCGCGGCGCGTATCTCCGCGCGGGTGGCGACCGGGGTCATCCGGCCGCAGCCGTTCATCTTGACGGCGGTGAAGCCCGCCTCGATCTGCGCGGTGAGCGCGTCGCGGATCTCCTCGGGCTCATCGCCGCCGATCCAGGCGTAGGCGCGGATCCGCTCCCGCACCGGACCGCCGAGCAGCTGGTACACCGGTACGCCGTAGTGCTTGCCCTTGATGTCCCACAGCGCCTGGTCGAGCCCGGAGACGGCGCTGGAGAGGACCGGTCCGCCACGGTAGAAGCCACCCTTGGTCATCACCTGCCAGTGGTCCTCGATCCGCATCGGGTCCTGGCCGATCAGATACTCCGTGAGCACCTCGACCGCGGCGCGGACCGGCTCGGCCCGCCCCTCGACCACCGGCTCGCCCCAGCCGACCACCCCCTCGTCGGTCTCCACCCGGACGAACATCCAGCGCGGCGGGGCCAGGAATGTCTCGATACGAGCGATCTTCACGGGCGGGTCCTTCCCTGGGAGGGGCGCGGCTGCGAGAATAAACGATAAATAACGAGAACTTCGCATGCCTTCGGGTCCGAAAAAGACCTTGTGTCACGCCATGGCGAGTTCCGGCGATTCCGCCCATCATGCCGCCATGACAGCAAACCTGACGCGTCGTCACATTCTTGGGCTGGCCGCCCTGCAGAGCGCGGCGGCCCTCGGACTCACCCGTATCGGCCTCACCCCGGCGGCCGCCGCCGAGCGCGCCGACCACTACCCCGCCGTCGTCATCGGCTCCGGCTACGGCGGGGCCGTGGCCGCGCTCCGGCTCGGCGAGGCGGGCATCAGAACACTCGTCGTGGAGATGGGGCGGTTATGGGACGCCCCGGGCCCCGACGGCCGGGTCTACTGCTCGATGACCGCCCCCGACCAGCGCTCCATGTGGTTCAAGAGAAGAACCGAGGCACCCCTGTCCACCTTCCTGTGGCTGGACGTCATCAACAAGAACATCACCCCCTACCCCGGCGTCCTGGACCGCGTCCGCTACCCCGGCATGTCCGTCTACGTGGGCCGCGGGGTCGGCGGCGGCTCGCTGGTCAACGGTGGCATCGCGGTCACCCCGCCGCGCTCGTACTTCCAGCAGATGCTGCCGCAGGTGGCCGCGGACCCGATGTACGACACCTACTTCCCGCTGGCCAACCGCATGCTCGGCGCCACCACCGTGCCCTCCGCGTGGTTCGAGGCCACGGAGTGGTACACCTACGCCCGGGTCGCCCGCGCCCAGGCCGCCAAGGCGGGCCTGAAGACCGTCTTCGTGCCCAACGTCTACGACTTCGACTACATGCGGCGCGAGGCCGACGGAACGGCGACCAAGTCCGCGCTCGCCCAGGAGGTCATCTACGGCAACAACTTCGGCAAGCGCAGCCTCGACAAGACCTATATCGCCGCCGCGCTCGGCACCGGCCAGGTCACCCTGCAGACGCTGAGCCGCGCCCGCGCCGTGCGGCGGGCGCCGGACGGCACCTATGTCCTCACCGTGGAGCGCGTCGACACCACCGGCACCGTCGTCGCCACCGACGAGATCACCTGCGGCTCGCTCTTCCTCGGCGCGGGCAGCCTCGGCACCACCGAACTCCTGCTGCGCGCCCGGGAGACCGGCGCCCTCCCCGAGCTGAGCGCCGAGGTCGGCCGGGGCTGGGGCGGCAACGGCAATGTCATGCTCGGCCGCGCCAACCACGTATGGAACCCGACCGGCGCCCAGCAGTCCACCATCCCGGTGATGGCGATCGACGACTGGTCCAACGCCACCAATCCGGTCTTCGCCGAGATCGCCCCGCTGCCGGCCGGCCTCGAGACCTGGGTCAGCCTCTACCTCGCCATCACCCGCAACCCCGAGCGCGCCACCTTCACCTATGACGCGGCGAAGGACGCCGCCGTACTCAACTGGACCCGCGCCCAGAGCGCGCCCTCCGTGGCCGCGGCCAAGGCGCTCTTCGACCGCGTCAACTCCGCCAACGTCACCATCTACCGCTATGACCTCTTCGGCGACACCCGGGCCTTCGCCGACGACTTCTGCTACCACCCGCTGGGCGGCTGCGTCCTGGGCCGGGCCACCGACGCGTACGGCCGGGTGACCGGCTACGACGGGCTCTATGTGACCGACGGCTCCCTCATTCCGGGCTCCATCGGCGTCAATCCGTTCGTCACCATCACCGCCCTGGCCGAGCGCACCATGGCCCGGGTCCTGGCCGAGGACCCCGTCGGTGGCCGATGAACCCGCCGGGGGCGTGCCCGGGGCGTCAGCCCAGCGCCCGGTCCAGGTTGAACGCGGCGCTGATGAGCGCGAGATGGGTGAACGCCTGCGGGAAGTTGCCGATCTGCTCCCCGGTACGGCCGATCTCCTCGGCGTACAGCCCGACATGGTTGGCGTAGGTGAGCATCTTCTCGAAGGCCAGCCGCGCCTCGTCCACCCGGCCGGCCCGGGACAGCGCCTCGACGTACCAGAACGAGCAGATCGAGAAGGTGCCCTCCTCACCGCGCAGCCCGTCCGGGCTCACCGTGGGGTCGTAGCGGTACACCAGCGAATCGGCCACCAGCTCCTCGCCCAGCGCGTCCAGCGTGGACAGCCACTTGGGGTCGGTGGGGGAGATGAACTTCGACAGCGGCATCATCAGCAGCGAGGCGTCGAGCACCTCCTCGCCCTCGCGCTGCACGAAGGCGCGCCGCTGCGGCGACCAGCCGCAGCGCATGATCCGGCGGTAGATGTCATCGCGCGCCGTCGACCAGCGGGACATGTCCGCGGGCAGTCCGCGGTGGCGGGCGATGCGCATCGCCCGCTCGATCGCGACCCAGCACATCAGCTGCGAGTACAGGAAGTGCTGTGGACCGGCGCGGGTCTCCCAGACGCTCATATCGGGCCGGTCCCAGTTGTCGCACACCCAGCCGACCAGCTTGCACACGGCGTCCCAGTGGTCGCTGGACAGCGGCTGCCCCCACTTGTCGTAGAGGTAGAGGGAGTCCACCAGCGCCCCGTAGATGTCCAGCTGGAGCTGGTGGACCGCCGCGTTGCCGATCCGGACCGGGGAGGAGCCCAGATGCCCTTCCAGGTGGGGGAGCATCTGCTCGGGGATCTCACTGCGGCCGTCGATGCCGTACATGATCTGGAGCGGGCCGCCGGGGCCGTCCCCCAGGGTGATGCCCTCGGACAGGAAGCGCACGAACGCCTCGGCCTCCTGGGTGAAGCCCAGCCTCAGCAGTGCGTAGATGCAGAACGCGGCATCGCGGACCCAGAGGTACCGGTAGTCCCAGTTGCGCTCGCCGCCGATCTGCTCGGGCAGGCTGGTCGTCGGGGCCGCCACGATGGCGCCGGTCGGCGCGTAGGTGAGCAGCTTGAGGGTGAGCGCGGAGCGGTGCACCATCTCCCGCCACCGCCCGCGGTAACGGGACTGCGCGAGCCAGTGGCGCCAGTAGCGGACGGTGGCGTCGAACAGCTCCTCCGCCTCCGCCTGCGGGCAGTGCCGCGGCTGCACCGTACCGCCGATCCGGTCCAGCGCGAACACCGCGGCCTCGCCCTCGACCAGCTTGAACGTGGACACCGCGTCGAGCCCGTCGACCTCCACGGTGACGCCGGAGGTCAGCGCCAGCGACAGCTCCGGGGATTCGAAGATCGTGAGCCCCTGCTCGGTGCGCACCGTGTGCGACCGCCGGCCGTAGTCGAACCGGGGCGCCACCCGCGCGGTGAAGGGCAGCGATCCGCGGACGCACAGCACCCGGCGGATCAGCCGGTGCCGGTCCGCCTCGCGCGAGTCGTCCACGATCGGCATGAAGTCCTGGACCTCGGCGACCCCGTCGTCCGCGAAGAAGCGAGTGATGAGGATATTGGTGTCCGGGAAGTAGAACTGCTTCGTCCGGGCGGGCACCTCGGGTGTGAGCTGGAAGGAACCGCCGCGGTCGGCGTCGAGGATCGACGCGAACACACTGGGGGCGTCAAACCGGACCGGGCAATACCAGTCGATGGTGCCGCGCGTGTCCACGAGCGCGGCGGTGCGCAGATCGCCGATCAGACCGTGCTCGGCGATCGGCACATAGCGGGACGCGTCCGTCGGGTGGCGGATGCTCTCGGCGACGGTCATCGGAACCTCCCGCGCTGGAGGGAGAGGCTGGAGACCCCTGGGTTGCGCGGACTCTCACTTCACCATACGACCGACGGACCGGTCCGGCGCAGTGCCCGGCCCACCAGGGCGCCCCCGGTACCGGCGCCGCCCGCGGACGCTGCCTCCGCGTCACCGGTCGTCACCATTTGTGGTCGCGGGAGCCGGTATCCGGCGCGGGTCCCGGCCCTCAGCGCGGGGCGGCGCCGGGGGCCGCGAGCCAGGACGCCACCGCCGCCGCGATGGGCTGACCGGTCTCGAGCTCGACAAAGCCGAATTGGCCGCCCTGGTTGCACTCCAGGAACCACCACACGCCCTCGGCGTCCTCGGCGAAGTCGAAGGCCCCGTAGGCGAGGCCGGTGAGCGTCATGTACTCATGCACGGAGCGCGCGATTCTGGCGGGCACGTCCACGGGTTCCCAGCGGTGTCCATGACAGCCATAGCGCCCGTCCACCTGGCCGGAGGCGGCGGTCTTGCGCGCGGCGAATAACTGACTGCCGACGCAGATCAGCCGGATGTCCGCCGCTTTGGGAACGTAGCGCTGAAGAAGGGTCGCCCCGGCCGCGACATCGGAGAAATCCGTGTCCGGTCCGATACGGGTGGTGGGCAGCGTGACCGGCGGATCGACGGACGGCGGACCGGAGGCGGATTTCACCACGATGTCCGAGTACTGGACGGCGAAATCGCGCGCCGCGCGCGGATAGGTGGTGACAAGAGTCGAGGGCACGGCGAAACCGCTGTGCTGGGCGACCCGCAACTGGAAGGGTTTGTGGCGAGCCGGTTCGGCGGCCGCGGGATGGTTCATCCAGTGTGCCGGTGTCGCGTAGAGCATCCCGTACAGGGCCTGTCCGCACTCGGCCGTCAGCCACTCCGACGGATTCGCCGCGTGCGCCGCCGGCCGCCCCGGCCTGCGCACCCAGATGGACCGCACACCGTGGATGCTGACGAGGCGTCCCTCCGTCGACAGAAATCCCGTGAAGTCGCCACGGTCGAATTCGACCGACAGGGCGGCCTGATCCGGAAGGTCGGCCGGATCGAAACGCATCAGAGGGACGCCTTGTTCGCGCAGCTCCGCCACCACCAAGTCGGCAGTGACATCCTGGCGACAGGTCAGGATGAGTACCGTCATCGATGTGTGCGCAGGTCAGTCGTCGAAGTGCGTCTTGGAGCCGGCCGTGGACGTGGTCGTGCCGGTCGCCAGCAGCACCGCTCGGTCGGCGATGGCCGGACGGCCGTCGGAGAGGACATTCAACTGCAGGGCGGCGTTATAGGCGTAGGGAACACTGGCCGACGACCGCTCGGCGGGGATTGCGTGCTTCAGTACGAAGGGCTGCATGAGTGACCTCTTGGTGCTCCATGTATTCGTCTATCCACCACGCAACAGTACGTACTAAAAGTCTACGGCACTCCCTAGCAACGATTTTGTCCTGTCTAGGGCGATATGAAGTGTGTCACAGGCTTCCAAGGCAACATATGCCTCAGGAATTGCGTCTTCGAATAGTCGGGCTGTGCCCGGAGGGAGCACCGGATCCGCCTCGGTGTTCCGAGGCGGACCACCGGGCTTGACACCGGGCTTGACCGTCCGTCGGGTCAGGACGTCCGTCCGTCCTCGCGGTGGGTGACGCGGATCTTCGACTGGCCGTGCGGCAGCTCCTCCCAGTCCGCCATGAAGCGCGCGGCCAGACCGTGTTTCTCCGCCAGGGCGATGAGCGTCTCGGTGCGGTAGTAGAAGTCCTCCCGCAGCACCTGGTGTTCCACGCCCTCGGTGCGGTCGAAGGTGAAGTCGAACCAGCCGCCCGGCGCCATGACACGGCCGACGTGGGCCAGGCACTCCTCTATGACCGGCAGCGGCGAGTGCGAGAACACGCTGTGCGCGTGCACCACGTCGAAGTGGGCGTCGGGCAGGAACCGCAGCGTCAGATCGCGGACCGGGGTGAGGTTGGGGAGACGGTCCTGCAGCCCCTGGCGCACCAGCGTGTCCTGCGCGGCCGCCAGGATGTCGGGCGAGATGTCGATGCCGTAGTAGTGGCCCGGCTCCAGATGGCTGATGAACCGCCAGCCCGCCCGCAGATTGCCACAGCCGATCTCCAGCATCCGGTGCTCCGGGCGCAGCCCGTGGCCGAGGAGATAGTCGAACTGCATCGCGCCCAGCGCCAGCCACCGCTCATGGCTGTGGCTGCCGACCGCCGCCTCCGGACTGGTACGGGTGTCCGACCGCATCACCGCGCGGTAGTACGCGACGTGGTCCGGGTAGCGGTAGCGCAGCCAGGCGTCCCGGGTGGCGCGGACCAGATGGCGCGGTACGCGCTGCGGATGGCGCAGTGCGTAGGAGACCCGGTGGCCGAGGGCGGAGCGGTTGACGGTGAGGTTCTTGGTGGGCATGGGGACTCTCTCGGGCTCGTGGTGGGGGCGCGGCGGCCTGGCGGCCCATGTGTTCCCGCGTCGTCGTGGTCGGTACCAGCCTCGGCGCGGTGGCGGCGGCGGGGATCGGCGGAGCGGCCCCGGTCAGGAGGCGGTCCGGGTGATCGCCGTATCAACCGATCGGATGATGCGGCGCCCGGTCCGGCGCGTTAGGACTGGCTGAGGGAGTGAATCGAGGAGCAGGGGAGGGGCCGGGGTGCGGTCGGCGGTCAGGGCGGTCGGGCGGGCCGGGTGGGCGCCGCTGTCGGGGGTGTGGTCGGCGTGGTCCGGGCGGTCCGGGTCCGACGGGCCGGACGATCCGGACGAGCGGTGGCTGACGGCGGTCCTGCACATCGCGTTCTTCCTGCTGCTGGGGTCCTCGCTGATCCGCTATCTGATCCGGGACACCGGCAGTGCGCCCAACGGCTGGGTCATCGCCCTGTTCGTGGCCTTCGGCGCGCTCTATCTGCCCGGCCGGTGGCCGGCGCCCGCGCCGAGCCCCGGCCGCCGGCCCTCCGGCCGTTATCTGGTCTGGCTGACCGCGGTGCTGGCCGCATGGGTCGCGCTGCTGGTCCTCGCGCCGAGCGCCGCCTGGTGTGCCATGCCGCTGTTCTTCACCGGTCTGCACACCCTGCCCACCCGGTTCGCGGTGCCCCTGGCCGCCGTGCTCACCGCGCTGGTCGTCGCGTCCAAACTGCGGTTCATGCACGACGGCTTCGACCCCAACGCGCTGATCGCGCCGCCCGCCATCGCCGCCGTGGCCGCCGCCGTCCTCATCCATCTGCGGCGCCAGTCGGCCCGGCAGCGGGTGCTGATCGACGACCTGGTCCGCACCCGCCGGGATCTGGCCGCGACCGAGCGGCGGGCGGGGATCCTGGCCGAACGCCAGCGCCTGTCGTCCGAGATCCACGACACCCTCGCCCAGGGCCTGTCCAGTCAGCGAATGCTGCTCCAGGCCGCCGACCGCACCTGGGAGACGGACCCGCAAGCGGCCCGGGGCCATATGCGGAACGCGGCGGAGATCGCGTCCCGAAGCCTTGTCGAGGCCCGCCGGTTCGTCCAGGACCTGGCCCCGGCCGACCTCGCGGAGGGCTCCCTGGCCCAGGCGCTCGGGGCCCTCGCCGAGCGGGAGAGCGGTGCCGGACCGGCGGTGGACTTCCGGCTCGACGGACCGCTCGGCCCGCTGCCCGCGCGGGTGGAGGCGGCGCTGCTGCGCGTCGCCCAGGGCGCGCTGGCCAATGTGCGGGAGCACGCCGGGGCGAGCCGGGCCGCGCTCACCCTGACCTGCCTGGGCGACCAGATCTGTCTGGACATCGCCGATGACGGCCGTGGCTTCGACACCGACGCCGTCGCGGCCCCCGGCGCGGACCGGTCGCGCGGGCACGGGCTCCCGGCCATGCGGGCCCGCGTACGGCAGCTGGGCGGCACGCTCACCGTCGAGTCCGCACCGGGCGAGGGGACCGTCGTCTCGGCCGCGATCCCCGTCGAACCCGTTTCCGCCTTCGTCCCCGACCGCACCGTGGAGACCACGCCATGAGCCGGACCCCGTCCCCGTCCCCGACGCCGTCGGCCACCCCCGCCATCCGGCTGCTGCTCTGCGACGACCACGCCGTGGTGCGGGCCGGGCTGCGGGCGCTGCTGGCCAGCACCGACGGCATCGAGGTGGTCGGCGAGGCGGGCAGCGGTGAGGAGGCCCTCGCCATGGCCACCCGGCTCCGGCCCGATGTGGTGCTGATGGATCTGCAGCTCGGGGAGGGCATGGACGGGGTGACCGCCACCCGGCGGCTGGTCTCCGGCGACCCGCCCGCGCCGCGTGTCCTGGTCCTCACCATGTTCGACACCGACGCCGACATCACCCGTGCCATCGAGGCCGGGGCCACCGGCTATCTGCTCAAGGCCGAGCGGCCGGAGGAGCTGTTCGCGGCGATCCGGAACGCCGCCTCCGGCCGTACCGCGCTGTCGGCCCCGGTCGCCGACCGGGTGCTGGCCCGGATGCGCAGCCCGCGCCCCGGGCTGTCCGAGCGGGAGCGCGACATCCTCCGGCAGCTGGCCCGCGGCCTGGGCAACCGGGAGATCGCCCGGGCCCTGTTCATCAGCGAGGCCACGGTCAAGACCCATCTGGGACGGATCTACGGGAAATTGGGGGTCGAGACCCGGGCCGGGGCGGTGGCGGTGGCCACCGAGCGGCGGTTGCTGCCCTGACGGCTGACGGCTGAGAGCGTCAGATCGCGGGCCGGCCCGACAGCGGCGCCCGGTCCTGGTCGGGCAGCACGAGCGTCCGCGTGGGCAGCGGGATCTCGATGCCCTCGGCGCGGAACCGGCGGTGCAGCTCCTTCATGAACTCATGCTTGATGAGGTACTGGTCGCTGAACTCCAGAGCCCGCAGAAACACCGAGAAGTCGATGCCGGACTCTCCGAAGGTGTGGAAGCGCACACTCGTCTCGTGGTCGACGACCCCGCCCTCGACCCCGGACATCACCTTCCCGGCGACCTCGATGGTCACCCGCTCGACATGGTCCAGATCGCTTCCGTAGCCGACCCTCGCCTGGACCATGACCGACATCTGCTGCTCGGGCTGGTGAAAGTTGGTCATGATGGTGTTGCCCAGCTTGGCGTTCGGGATGATGACGAGGTTGTCCGACAGCTGCCGTACCGCGGTGTTGCGCCAGTTGATGTCGACCACGTACCCCTCCTCCCCGCTGCTGAGCCGGATGTAGTGGCCGGGCTGCACCGTCTTGGAGGCCAGGATGTGCACCCCCGCGAAGAGATTGGCCAGCGTGTCCTGAAGGGCCAGGGCGACCGCCAGACCGCCCACGCCCAGGGCGGTGAGCAGCGGAGCGATCGAGACGCCCAGCGTCTCCAGCAGGATCAGCACACCCATCGCCAGGACGGCGATCCGTGTGATGTTGACGAAGATGGTGGCCGTTCCCGCCACCCCGGAGCGGGACAGCGCCAGCGAGCGCACCATACCGGCCACCACCCGCGCCGCCGTGACCGTGCTGACCAGGATCAGCACGGCCTTCAGCGTCTGATTGACGTCATGGCCGACCGTGGGGGCCAGCGGCAGCGCGGCGGCCGCGGCGGCGACACCGGCGGCCATCGACGCCCACGGGGCCAGGGTGCGCAGCGTGTCGACGATGATGTCGTCACCGCTCCACCGGGTGGCGCGGGCCCGCTCACCCAGCCAGCGCAGCGCCACGCGCAACAGCACACCACCGGCCGCGCCGCAGACCAGCGCCGCTCCGACGACGATGACATCGTGCAAGGTGAGAGCCCGGTTCATCGGCCACCGTCCGCTGTACCGGAAGGCGCGTCAGAAGCGGCCGTGCGGCATGCCGTCGTCGGTGCGGCCTCCGGTCTGGAGTTCTGTGGTCTCACCTTGTCACCTGTTCGTGCCTGGGTTCTACGGGCGGTGCCGGGCGTACATGTGTACGGCTCCGGCGTAAGGTGCCATCCTGCCGCATGCGATGCGGGCCGAATGACGGGATGCGCCCCTACCGCACGTAACCCGCCAGGCAGGGGGCGGCGCGCCACCGCGTTTGACGGACAGGTGTTTTGTGGTGGAATCGGGTCGTATGGATAGCCGCCGCGGTGACGTGGACGACGGGGAGCGGGGATGGCCGTTCCTGGCGGCCGCGTACGCCTTCGTGGTCACGATGTGCGGTACGACGCTGCCCACCCCGCTCTACTCGCTCTACCAGCGGGAGTTCGGCTTCTCCTCGTTCATGGTCACGGTGATCTTCGCCGTGTACGCGGCGGGGGTCATCGTCGCGCTGCTGCTGCTCGGAAGTGTGTCCGACTTCATCGGACGACGGCCCGTCATGCTCGCCGCGCTGGTGCTGTCGGGGCTGAGCGCGATGTGCTTCCTCCTCGCCCAGGGACTGCCGGAGCTGTTCGCGGGCCGCACCCTGTCGGGGCTGTCCGCCGGTCTGGCCACCGGCACCGCCACCGTGACGGTGATCGAGCTCGCGCCCGAGGGTCGGCGCCGTGCCGCCACCCTCCTCGCGACCGGGGCCAACCTGGGCGGGCTCGGGCTCGGCCCGTTGCTGGCGGGGGTGCTGGCGCAGTACGCCCCGGCGCCGCTGAAGCTGGTGTTCGTGGTGGACCTGGTGCTGGTGGCGGTGGGCGCCGCCGTGGTGCTCGCCCTCCCGGAGACCGTACGGACGCGGAGCCGCCCGCCGCTGAGGCCGCAGCGGCTGCGGGTGCCCAGGGAGATGCGCTCGACGTTCGCGGCCGCGGCCATGGCGGGGTTCGCGGGCTTCGCCACGCTGGGCCTGTTCACCTCGGTGTCGCCCACGTTCCTGAGCGAGGTGGAGGGGGAGCGCAATCTCGCGGTCGCCGGTGCCGTGGCGTTCTCCGTGTTCGCCGCCTCGATCGCCGGACAGGCGCTGGGGCGGCGGCTGGGCCCGGGACGTTCGCTGCCCGGGGGATGTGCGGTGCTGGTGGCCGGTATGGCGGCCATCGCCGTCTCGCTCGCGATCGCGTCACTGGAACTGCTGGTGCTGGGGGCTGTCGTCGCCGGGACGGGGCAGGGGCTGTCGTTCCACGCGGCCGTACGGGTGGTGACCGAACGGAGCCCGGCCGACCACCGCGCCGAGGTCACCTCCGCCCTGTTCGTGCTGATGTATCTGGCGATCTCGATTCCGGTGATCGGCGTGGGCGCGCTCACGGTCGTGGTCGGGCTGCGGTCCGCCGGGCTGATCTTCACGGGCTGTGTGGCCCTGCTGGCCGTGGCCACCCTGCTGCGGCTGCGGGCGCTCTCCGCGGAGGGGCCGGGCCGCTGAGGCCCGGCCGCCCTGGCCCGCCGCTGAGGGAGCCCCGCGCTACAGCTCCAGGACCGTCCGCACCGGCAGATGGTCGCTCGGGAACTGGCCGTCCCGCGAGTAGGTGTCGATGACGGCGTGGCGGGTGCGCACACCGGGTGAGGTCAGGATCCAGTCGATCCGGTCGCCGTCCGGGACCAGCGGGCCGAAGCCGTGGAACGTCCCGT
Organism: Streptomyces endocoffeicus; assembly: GCF_016741935.1. Taxonomy (GTDB): domain Bacteria; phylum Actinomycetota; class Actinomycetes; order Streptomycetales; family Streptomycetaceae; genus Streptomyces; species Streptomyces endocoffeicus. The sequence continues at coordinate 201,866 of NZ_JAERRG010000006.1, forward strand.
ACAGCGGGCCGCGCCGCTCGGCGGCATCCCAGGTGTCCACCAGCGTGCCGCCGCCCAGCATGGCGTCGTAGACCGGGTTGCCGTGGGCCGCCACATTGAAGTCACCGGTCACGATGCGGGGGAGCGCGGAGTCCAGACCGCCGAGCCGCTCGGTGATCAGCGCGGCGGAGTGCTCACGGGCGTTCTGGCTGCGGTGGTCCAGATGGGTGTTGAGGGCGTAGAACTCCCTGCCGGTCCGCCGGTCGTGGAAGCGCACCCAGGTGACCATCCGGACCACGGCCCCGCCCCAGGTGTTGGAGCCGATGACATTCGGGGTGTCGGACAGCCAGAAGTGGTCGTACTCGAGGGGTTCGAGCCGCCCGGTGTCGTAGAAGACGGCCATGAACTCGTCCCGGCTGCCCCCCATCCGTCCGGTGCCGATCCACGAGTAGCGCTGCCCGAGGTCGTGGGCGATGTCGCGCAGCTGGCCGTACAGCCCCTCCTGAGTGCCCAGCAGATGGGGCCGGGCCTGCCGCAGCAGCTCCCGCATGACGGGGCGGCGCTGCCCCCAGGAGTTGGGCTCGGCGTCGCTCGCGTAGCGCAGATTGAACGTCATGACGGCCAGCCGGGGACCGTCGGCGGGGGCGATCGGGGTGACGGGGGCGGCCGCGGCCACGTTCTGCGGCTGGGAGGCGAGTGGCAGCGCGACGGCCGCGGCGGCCGCGGCGCGCATACCGTGACGGCGGCTGATCACAGGTGCGGGCATGGCTCCTCCAAGGTCTTGAAGGTGCGGTGACGGCGTCAAGTGTCGGACCCCGCGGTGTGGAGGGCGTGTCCTGCGGTGGCCGTCCGGTGGAACGTACGGTCACACCGAGCCGACCTCAAGTGCGCCGCGGAGAACACCGGTGACGAGGGATCCCACGAGTGACGGAAGTGGCCGGGGGTGCGCGGGGGTGGCGATGGGTAGGGAGGCCGGTAGTCGTCGGAGACGGAAGGGGCACCTGGGGTGACCGTACGGCCGCTGACCTTCGTCGTGGGGACCGGACGATGCGGTTCGACCGCTCTGTCGCGGATCCTGCGGCTGCATCCGGATCTGCTGAGCGTGAGCGAGCTGATCGCCTCGCTGGAGCCGGACGCGCTGCCCGAGGCGCCGCTGACCGGGGCGGAGTTCTGGCGGATCCTCGCCACTCCGCGCTCGTTCGCCAACCGCGTCATCCGCGACGGCATCCCGCTGCCCGAGTACCGGTATCCGCATGTCAAGGGGCGGTTCTCGGTGGCGGACGGTGGCATTCCGGCGGTGTGCATGATGACGCTGCCTCACCTCACCGACGACCCCGACGCGCTGTTCGACGCCCTGGAGCCGGAGCTGTCCCGGCGGCCCGCGGCGCCGGTGGCCGATCACTACCGGGCGCTGTTCGGGCTGATGGGGGAGCGGTTCGGCCGGCGGGCCGTCGTGGAGCGGTCCGGCTATTCGCTGCGCTCGGTGCCCCGGCTGAGGGAGGTCTTCCCCGAGGCCCGGTTCGTCCACCTCCACCGGGACGGCGCCGACTGCGCGCTCTCCATGAGCCGCCACCCCGGATTCCGGCTGATCCAGCTGATGACGGAGCGCGCCACGGGCACCGAGGACCTTCCGGCCGGTCTCGCGGCGCTGCTCAGCGACGACGAGGCCGATCTGCGGCCGCTGTACGAACGGCCGGTATCCGTGGCCGAGTTCGGTGAGCTGTGGTCGAGCACGATCGTCGAGGGGCTGGGGCATCTGTCGCGGCTCCCCGCCGCGATCCGGATGTCCCTGTCGTACGAGGGCCTTCTCGACGCGCCCGAACGCGAGCTCACCCGGCTGGCCCACCACCTCGGGGTGGAACCCCTCCCGGAGTGGCTGGCGGCCGGACGCGCGCTGCTCGACGGCGACCGCCGGGGCACGGCCGCCGCGACCCTGCCGCCCGCCGAACTGACCGCCCTCCGCGAGAGCTGCGCCCCCGGCACCCGGGCCCTGAGCCTGGCCCAGGGTGGGTGAGAGGGGCTTCGAGCCTGCCCCACGGCGGGGGAGAGGGGCTTTGAGCCTGGCCCACGGCGGGGGAGAGGAGGCCACAGCCTGGTGCGCGGCGGATGAGAGGGCCCCGGGCCGGATGCGACAGGCCCGGCGTCAGGCCGTCGCCACCTCGACGGCACCCCCCGACTGCTCGACCGCCACCGCCCGCAGCGCCTCCAGCAGGGCGGCCACCGCGGGTACCCTGGCCGCCTCCGGCCGCAGCAGCGCGCAGACATGGCGCCGGGGCCAGTCGTCCAGCGGGCGCGGCTCGACCCGCGGATCGGGCCGGGGGAGCAGCCCGAGGCCGTCCATCAGGGCGATCCCCACCCCGTCGCCCACCAGGCCGAGGGTCGTCGCCTGGTCATCGGTCGTGGTCACCACCCGGGGCTCGAACCCCGCTTCCGCGCAGCGCCGCAGCAGCCGCTCGCGGTCCCGCTCCAGGATCCACCGCTCCCGCGCCAGATCGGCGAGGCGGACGCTGCCCCGACCCGCGAGCGCATGGCCCCGCGGCAGCAGCACATGGCGGCGGTCGACCAGCAGCGGAATCCGGCGCAGCGGGGTCGCCGCGGGCTCCGCCGCCTCTCCCGGCTCGTCGTCGGCGACGATCGCCAGATCCGTCTCGCCCGCGTCCAGCAGCCGGTACGCGTCATGGGAGGCGGTCTGGCCCAGCTCGACCTCCACCTCGATACGGGAGGCGCCCAGCCGGGCCAGCGCCGCGGGCAGCACGGCGACACAGACGCTCTGCACGGAGGACATCCGCACCCGGCCACGGGTGCGGGCGGCGAGCGCCTCGAACTCGTTCTCCACATCCCGCAGCCCGGCCAGCACTCCCCGGGCGCGCTCGGCGAGTCTGTGGCCCGCGGGCGTGAGCCGCACCCCCCGTCCCGCCTTGACCGTCAGCGGCACGCCCACGGCACGCTCCAGCGCGCGCATGTGGTAGCTGATGGCCGGTTGGGTGTAACCGAGGTGGTCCGCCGCGGCGCTGTACGAGCCGGAGCGACAGACCTCTGCGAGCACGGTGAGCTGGCGAAGTTCGATCACCACCAGAAGATAGAAATCGTTTATCAATTCCCGAAAGACTTTAATTGGACGCGTGATCGATAGGCCGTCAAAATCATGGTGACGGATTACGCCCGTACTCGCCCATTGAACTGACCGATCGGACACGGCCCCACCCGCACTGGCTGACCGTACGGTCATAGCCCGCCCACGACGGTTTCCTTCCCACCGATCCGGCCGGACCGGCAACGGGAACCGGGCGCGGTGACTTTCCTCCCTCCGCCCGAATCCCCCGCTGGAATGGATGGATGGTGCCCGATGCATGATGGCTGGAATCGCATGACTCCGGTGGTCGCGGAGAACAATCCCTTCCATCAGATGTCGCTCAACGAAACCGTTCACCCTCCGCTTCCGGAAGTGGTGGACGCCGTCCTGCGTACCGCGCGGACCGCCCACCGTACCCTGGATGCCCTCGGCGGCGGGCTCTGTCAGGCCCTCGCCGCACATCTGGGAGTGGAGCCGGAGCACGTGCTCGCCGGACCGGGCTCCGGCGCGCTGCTCCAGCAGCTCTTCTCCACCCTCACCGGACCGGACACCGACACGGTGCACGCCTGGCCCTCCTGGGAGGCGTACCCGATGATGGCGGCCAACGCCGGATCCACCACCGTCCGGGTGCCGCTCACCGGATACGACCATGACCTGAAGGCGATGGCCGACGCGGTCACCGACCGCACCCGCATGGTCCTCCTGTGCACCCCCAACAACCCCACCGGCACCGCGCTGGAGCAGGACCGGATCCTTCGCTTCCTGGACCGGCTCCCCGCACACGTCACCGTCGTCATCGACGAGGCGTACCGGGACTTCGCCGACCCCGGCGCCATCGCCGACGGCATCGCCCTGCACCGCGCCGATGAACGGGTCTGTGTGGTACGGACGTTCTCCAAGTCGTACGGGCTGCTCAGCCTCCGGGTCGGCTATCTCGTGGCGCATGAGCCCGTACTCGCCCCGCTCCGCACGATCCTGCCCTTCTACCGGGTGAGCGCCGTGGCGCAGGAGGCCGCCATCGCCGGGCTGGGCGCCCATGAGCGGGTGCTCCGGCAGTGCGCCGAGACCGCCGAGGAGCGCGACCGGCTGCACCGGATCCTGCTCGACCAGGGCTGGGAGGCGCCCGCGAGCCAGGGCAACTTCCTGTGGCTGCCCATGACATCCGGTGTGGAGCGCTTCACCCAGTTCTGCGCGGACCACGGCGTGGTGGTGTGCGGCAAACCGGGCGAGGGGATACGGGTGACCGTCGCCGAGCCCGAGGCCAACCAGGCGTTCGCCGAGCTCGCCGGGAAGTACCGGGAGGCGTCCCGGTGACCCCGCCCGACGTCGCGGTCACCGAGGTGGCCGACCCGCTGGCCGGGGCCGCCCCGACCATGGAGCTCCTGCTGCGCGAGCTCGACCGGCGCTGGCCGCGGGAAGCCGAACGCCTCCACCAGATCTCCCGGTACGCCCTGCTCCCGGCGGGGAAGCTGCTGCGCCCGCTGCTGCTCATGGAGTCGGCCGAGGCGGTGGGCGGCGGCGGCCCGGCCGTCGTTCCGGCCGCGCTGAGCGTGGAGTACCTCCATGTGGGATCCCTCGTCCACGACGACGTCATCGACGGGGACACCATGCGGCGGGGCCGGCCGTCCGTCGTGGCGCGCTACGGCACGACCGACGCCATCGTCACCGGGGACGCCCTGATGCTGGGCATGTTCGGCGTGCTCACCGACGGCGCGGAGGACGCCGGCGGGCTGCCGCCGGGTCGGGTACTCGGGGCGGTGCGGGTCTTCGCCCGGGCGGGCGTCGACCTGTGCCGCGGCCAGGCGATGGAGGGCGAACTCCGCGGGGATCTCGGCTGCGGACTCGACCGGTACCTCACCATGAGCGCCCTGAAGACCGGGGCGCTGTTCCGGGCCGCCTGCCGGGGCGGGGCGATCCTGGGCGGCGGATCCCCCGCCCAGCAGCACGCGCTCACCTCCTACGCCGAACATCTGGGGCTGGCCTTCCAGATGCACGACGACCTGCTGCCGTACACCAGCGACAGCCGCACCACCGGCAAGTCCGCGCTCAGCGACATCGCGGCCGCCCGGCCCACCTTCCCCGTCCTGCTCTGCCACGCCATGGCCGGCGCCCCGGCCCGCGCCCGGCTGGAAGCGGCGCTCGGCGGCGCCCTGCCCGCCGCCGACGCGCTGCGGACGGTGCACGAGCTGCTGGAGACGACCGGCGCGCTCACCGCCGCGCGGGACCGGGCCACGGCCGAGGCCGACCGCGCCAAATCCTGTCTGGAGCCGCTGCCCCGCTCCCGGGCCACCGCCGTACTCGCGGCGGTGGCCGATCTGTCGGTCAGCCGGGACCGGTGACGCCGTGGCGGCCCCACGCACCGCACTCCTGGCCCATCTGCAGACCTGGCGCCCGTACACCCTCTGGTACCCCGGGCTGGTCGGGCTCGCCGGAGCCACGCTCGCCGGGGCGCACCCCACCACGGGGCAGCTGACGGTGGCCTGGGCCGCGCCGACCCTCGGGTGGGTCGCCGGCCACTATCTCGGCGACTACTACGACCGTGACCTCGACGCGCTCAGCAAGCCCCAACGGCCCATTCCCTCGGGGCGGTTGAGCCCACGCGCGGCCGTGGCCACGGGCATCGGCTGCATCGTGGCCGTCGCCGCGCTGGCCTTGTGGGCGAACTGGCGCGCCGTGGCCGTGGCCGCCGCCGCCATGGCGGGCATCGTGGCGTACAGCCGGGTCCTCAAGGGGCGGGACCTGCCGGGCAATCTCATCCGCGGCGTGCTGACCGCGCTCACCGTGCTCTTCGGCGCGATGGCCGTCCAGCCGTGGCCACCATGGCGGGCGCTGCCCTTCGCGCTGGTGTTCCTGGCCCATGACACCGCGTCCAACCTCGTCGGCACCCTCCGCGATGTCGACGGCGACCGCGAGGGCGGCTACGCCACCGTGCCGGTGCGCCGGGGCCTCCGGCGCGCCACCCACACCGCCGCCGCGCTGTATCTGGCCGCCGTGGCCGTGGCCTGCGCCGCCACCGGGCTGGTGCCCAGGGACACGGCCGGGTATCTCGTACTGCTGTCGGCGGCGGCGCTGTGCGGCGCGGGCGCCTTCGGGCTGCTGCTGCGGTCACCGGGGCACCTCGCCCCCGCGCTGGCGCTGCGCGCCCACGCCGTCCTCGTCGCCGAACGTCTGGTGCTGGCCGCGGCGGTGGTGGCCGCGGGCGCCGGAGCGGCACCCGCCCTGGCGCTGCTGACGCCGCTCCTCGCGGTCAGCGTCATCACCCAGAGCCGGATGCGATCCCGCCACGAGTTCCCCGCGCCGCACCTGGCCGACGGCGGGCCCACCCTCCCCGATCCCCGCCCCTGAGACGGCGCGCCACCAGCAGAAGGGTCCGATCGCATGCCCGCTTCCGCCTTGACCGAGAGCGTCGGCACGGCCGTCACCACGGGTGCCGAGGCGCTCCTCGCCCACCGGCGCGACGACGGCGCCTTCGTCTTCGGCGCGCACCACGCCTCCCCGCTGAACACCGCCGGAGCCCTCACCGCACTGCACTTCGCCGACCCCGAGGGCTCGGCGGAGACCATCGAACGCGGTGTCACCTGGCTGTGCGAGACCCAGCGGGACGACGGCGGCTGGGCGATGCGCTCGGTGCCCACCGAGCCCCTCACCACCGCGCTCGCCGCCGCGGCGCTCCAACTGGCCGCGCCCCGCCGGGCGGCGTCGGCCGTACGCGCGGCACGGGCCCGGTTCGAGGAGCTCGGCGGCTCCGCGGCCGTTCCGGAACCCGCGATGACCGCCCTCATCCGCCAGTTCCACACCTTCGCCGGCCTGCCCCACGAGGGCACCCAGCGCCGACTCCCCCTGGAACTGCTGCTCTTCCCCGGCCTCAGCCGCCGCCTGCTGAGCCTGCGGCTGCCGATCTACGCGAGCCAGGCGCTCGCCCAGTCCGCCCACCGCCGCCGCGGCCCGGCCGGCCGCGCCCTGGACCGGCTGGCCCGGCCGAGGGCCCTGGCCATCGTCCGTGACGCGTACGAACGCGAGGGCGCCACCGGCGGGTTCAGCACCGACCCCTGGCTCACCGGACTCATCTGCCTGGGCCTCGCCCGCTCCGGCCAGGCGCCCGACCTGGTGGGCGCCGCCGCCCGCTGGCTCCGCTCGGCGGCCAACCCCGACGGCTCCTGGGATCTGATGCCCCTCGATGTGACCTGGACGAACTTCGCCACCGCCGCGCTGATCGAGGCCGGTAACGCCGACGACCCCCAGCTGATCGGCACCCGCGAGATGCTCCACCGCCACCAGCAGCCCGAGCCGTTCGACGCGCTCGGCTGCCCGGCCGGCTACTGGGGGTTCTCCAGCCCGCGCAGCTGGCCGATGGCCCTGGAGACGGCCGAGTCCAGTGCCATCCTGCTGCGGCTGCCCGGCGGCGCGGACGATCGCCATGTGCGGGCCGGGCTGGCGTGGCTGACCGCCACTCAGGACGCCGCCGGATCCTGGAGCCTCGCCGTACGGAACAGCAAACCCGGTGGCTTCGGGCCCTGCCCCCAGATGACCGCCAAGGTCGTGGGCGCCCTGCTCGACTCCGGGGCCGGCGCCGACGACCCGCGCGTGGTCAGGGCGGTGCGCTGGCTGGTCGGCCGGCAGCGCCCCGACGGCTCGTACGAGGCCATGTGGTACCGCGGCGGCACCCCCGGCACCGCCGCGGCGCTGGAGGCGCTCAGCCGGGCGGGCCGTACCGAGGAACACCACCGGGCGGCGGTCCGGGCCAGGGACTGGCTGCTGCGCACCCGGCACCCGGACGGTTCGTGGAGCACGGGGGAGCGCACCGGGCCGGGCACCCCCCGGCGGGGCACCGTCGAGGAGACCGCCTGGGCGCTGCGCGGGCTGCTCGCCGCCGGGCTGAGCCCCACCGACCCGGCCCTCGCGGCGGCGGCCCGCTGGCTCGTCGACGCCCAGCGGGCGGACGGCGGCTGGACCCCGGCCCCGGTCAACGAGTACGTCCGCGGCTGTGCGCGCTACGCCGACGACGGCATCGCGGCGGGCCTGGCGGTGCGGGCCCTCGCCCACTACCGCTCGGCGGAGGCCGCGGAGGTCGTGGAAGCCACTCGCGGAACCGGCCCTCGTGAAACCGGCACCCGCGGAACCGGCGCCCGGGAGACCGGCACTGGCGGAACCGGCACCCGGGAAACCGGCCCTCGCGGAACCGGCGCCCGGGAGACCGGCACTGGCGAAGGAGGCAGCCGATGAGCCCCGATGTGCTGGTGTGCGGGGCGGGCGTCGGCGGTCTCGCGGCGGCCCGCGCGCTCGGCGGCCTCGGACTGGACGTCCTGGTGGTCGACAAGCAGCCGAGGATCCGCCCGATCGCCAAGGGCGAGGTGCTCCAGCCGGGCGCGCTGCGCCTGCTGCGCTCCTGGGGCGTGGAGAAGCGGCTCGACGCCCAGGGCGCGGTCCGGCTCGGACGGCTGGTCGTCCGCGATCCGCGCGGCACCGCGCTGATGTCCCTCGACTACGGCCAACTGCCCGCCCCCGACCAGTGGTTGCTGGCCCATGACCACACGGCCATCCTCGCCGCCCTGGCCGAGAGCCTCGGGCCGGGTGTGGAACTGCGCCGGGGTGTGCGCGCGGAGGCGCCACTGCGCGACGACTCCGGCCGGATCACCGGACTGCGGCTGGCCGAGGGCGGCAGGGTCCACGAGGAGCGGGCCCCGCTCGTGGTCGCCGCCGACGGCATCTCCTCACGGCTGCGGTCCTGGGCGGGCATCGAGGCCCAACGGGTCGACTACCCGCACCGGCTGGTCTCCTTCGACATCGGTGACGCCGACGCGGCGGCGCGGGCCGACGACTTCTCCGCGTATGTCACCGACCGGGGGCTGCGGCTGCTCTATCCGCTGCCGGGCGGCCGGCTGCGGCTCTACCTCCAGGCCGGGCCCGATGAGCTGCGCGGCGTCACGGCACGCGGGGAGCTGGCCGACTGGGCGGCCGGGGCGCTGTCCCAGGTGCCCGCCCTGGAGCCGCTGACCGCGCCCCTGCTCGCGCATCTCGACAGCCGCCAGACACTGCCCGTCGGACGGCTGCTGTCGCCCCGGCTGGCCGGCCATGGCCTCGCGCTGGTCGGCGAGGCCGCGTACGCCGTCCATCCGATGGCCGCGCAGGGCATGAACACCGCCATCACCAGCGCCGGTGCCCTCGCCGAGCGGCTGTCGGGCCATCTGGAGCGCATGGGCGAGATGTCGGCCGCGGCGGTGGACGGCGCGCTGCGCGACTACCACGACCGGCAGTCGCCCCTGCTCGCCCAGGCGGCCACGACCAGCGGCAACGCGGCGCGGATGGTGACCGATCTGTCGTGGCGCGGCCGGGTCCTGGGCCGCCGGGCCGTCCGTCACACTGGCGCCAACCCCCGGCTGCTGCACACCGTCACCCACAACATGTCGGGCCTCGGCCCGCGCCCGCTGACCCTGCTGGACCGGCTGCAGCAGCTCGGTCTCCTCCCCGATCCGCGCGCCCACCGAGCGCCGGCCGCACCGGCCGGCCGACCGCAACCCATGTGAGGACGGTTTCCCATGCCCACTCCCGAACTGGTCGTGACCCCCGTCTCCGGAGCGCTCGGCGCGGAGATCCGCGGTGTCGATCTGACCGAGCTCACCGACGAACTCTTCGAGCGGATCCATGAGTTGCTGCTCAAGCACCTCGTGGTCTTCTTCCCGGACCAGGAACACCTCACCCCGGAGGCGCATATCGCCCTGGGACGGCGGCTGGGAGAGCTGGAGGTCCATCCGTTCCTGCCGAAGGTCGACGGCCACCCCGAAATCGTCGTGCTGGACGCGGACCAGGGCGCCAAGGCCGACGAGTGGCATATCGACGTCACCTTCCAGCCCAATCCGCCGGTCGCCTCGATCCTCCATCTTCAGGTGTGCCCCGCCTCCGGAGGCGACACCATGTGGAGCAACCAGTACCTGGTCTACGAGACGCTCTCCGAGCCGATGCGCGAACTCCTCGACGGGCTCACCGCCGTCCATGTCCTCAACACCCCGCAGACCGGTGAGCACTCCGCCGAACACCCGGTAGTGCGGATCCACCCCGAGACCGGCAGGCGCTCGCTGTACGTGACGCGCATGTGGACCTCGCACATCCCGCAGCTCAGCCGCCCGGAGAGCGACGCCCTGCTCCAGTACCTCTTCGAGCACTCCGAGTCGCCCCGGTTCAACTGCCGCTACCGCTGGCAGCCCGGCGCCGTCGCGATGTGGGACAACCGCGCCACCCAGCACCTGGCCGTCAACGACTACACCGAGCCGCGCAGGGGGCAGCGGGTGACCGTCCTCGGCGACCAGCCCACCGGCGACACCCCGCGCTGGAAGGAGTACCGGCCCGCGCCCGACGAGCGCTACTACCCGCGCCACGTCACGGCCCGGCACGGCTACCGGTGACGAGCTGTCAGTACGGAAGGGCAGGTCAGCGGCTCGGGCGTCGCCGTCGTACGGTGGCGGCGACACCCGCGCCGAGCACCAGCACGGACGCGCCACCGGCGAGCAGCACCGGAGTGGTGTCGCCGTCACCCTCGTCGGCGGCGGAGGAGGCGGCCCGGGCGGGCGTGGCGGCGGCACGGGAGGGCTCCGTGGGCTCCGTGGCGGACTGAGCCGGCGGGGCGGCGGCCTCGGACGACGGGGCCGCGCCCGAGGAGCCCTTCGCCGGGGCCCTCAACACGACATCGGAGCAGGAGTAGTAGGTGTCCGGGGTGCTGGTGTTCCGCCAGATCGTGTAGAGCAGCTGACGGCCGGTCCGGTCGGCGGGCAGCGTGGCCTTGATGTGGTACGCGTCGTCCACCAGCGCGGGGTCCTTGGCCGTGGCGAACGGCTTCGCCTCCAGATCGGACCACTTCAGCGGCCGCGCCGGGTCGTAGCCCTCCTTGGTGAGATACAGCTCGAAGGTCCCCGTGTGCGGGATGGTCGACCGGTAGGTGAGCGTGAGATCCGCCCCGGCCGACAGCCGCGTCGAAGGCCAGTCGGCGCGCGGCAGGTCCAGACCCCGGTACGCCTCCAGGCCCCCGCTGCACAGCTTTCCGTCCGGGATCCGCTCCCGGTCCTCGCCCGCCACCCCCGCGATCCGCAGATTGTCCCAGTCCGCGGCCTCCGGGCCGTTGGCGGCTCGCGCCGCCCGGCACGCCGCCGACCGCGCCGCGCCCCCGCCCTCGGGGGAGCAGGCGAACGTCCGGCTCACCGGATCGGTCGGTGCCCCGTGCGCCTGTGCGGGCGGAGCGGCCAGCGCCGTGAACAGACAGGGGAGGGCCCCGAGAAGAGCGCCCACGGCGGCGGTGCGGTACGAGATCATCCGGTGCGGCCCTCCGGGTCGGTGCGGCGACGGGCGGCTCGCCCGTCCAGGGGAGTACGGGAAGCCCGGTCCGTGCGTTCAACGGGCCGCCGGAAGCCGCGTCATGACGGCGTACAACCATCCGCCATCTCCATATGTCTCCCTAGGCAGACGCAAACAGCGCCTACGCCCATGAAGAATCATTAAGGGGGACAAATGAATCTTTCTCGCCGTATGGCCGCCACCGCGGTCCTCGCCACCACCGCCATCGCGGGCACCGTGGCCCTGACGCCCCAGGCGTCCGCCGCCGCCACGGCCTCGTACAACGGGGTGTGCGGCAGCGGGTACAAGGTGGTGAACTCGGCGCCCATCGGCTCCAAGGGCACCGTCTTCCTCACCTACAACTCCGCCAAGGGCAAGAACTGCGTGGTCACCGTCCGGAACGCCACGGGCAAGCCGGTTCCCATGTTCGCCTACCTGTACGTTCAGGGCGCCGACGAGTCGGCCGAGGACGGCGGCGCGTACACCTCGTACGCGGGCCCGGTGTACGGCGACGGGCGCGGCAAGTGCGTGGACTGGGCCGGGGGCATCGACAACCAGTCCACCTGGACCTACGGATCGAACTGCGGATCCCTGAAGGCCTACCGCGTGACCAAGGGCTGGTAAGCCCCAAGCCACACGGTCGGCAGAGCCGACGGGGGATCACACGGGGGAGCGGCGGTCACCTCATCGAGGTGGCCGCCGCCATCGTCGTGCGGCGCGAAGTCGTGCGGCGCGGACCGCGCCGGTTGGCTTACGCCTGGCGCTCGGTAAAGGCCACCGCGTGGGTGTCCAGGACGATGTGGAGCTCCGCGAGGCGGTAGGCGGCGCCGTCGGAGCGGACCGTGCAGCGGACCACACCGCTTGCGATCGGGGTCACCTGGCCGTCGGTGATGTTGGTGGTGTACATGTAGGACACCACCGAGATGTCATCGCCGTCGACCCGCTCGATGTGGATGTTCGAGGCGTTGTGGCGCAGCGGGTAGCCGGCCGCCTCGCGGTGCTGCCGCTGCCAGGCGATCACCTGCTCGCGGCCCCGGTTGTCGGAGGCGATGAACTCCTCGTACGGGGATGTGCCGGTGTCCGAGCGGGAGGTGATGTGGACGTCCTCGGTCAGCAGCTCGGGCCAGACGTCGAACTGCCCCTCGTCGAAGGCGAACCACCAGCGGTGGATCAGCTCATGGACCGCCAGACGATCGAGCATGCGGAACTCTCCCCCCGAGGATTCAAGTGATCGACAGCATATCGATCGCCCGGGTGCTCACCGCCACCGGACTGCCTTCTGGACGACGGGCTGCGCCGGGCGCTCGGGGTTCGGCGGCCTCCGGCGCCGGTCCGCGCCGCGACCCACTCCGCGCTGCGGCTTCGGGCCGTCGTCGGGCGGGCGCGCGGAAGAATTCGCGGAAGGCACCGACCCACCGGTATGCCAATGGTGCAATAGCCATGCAGGCTCTGGTATCAAACCTGGCCGTGGCCTCACGCTGCCGCGTTGAGCTGCGCATTGCCCGTCACAGGTGGAGGAACGCCCATGCACCCAGTCACCGGCTCCCGCGCTTCCGTCCCCGCCATGGGCCGCGCCCCCCGCCCGTCCGCCGACCGGGTCCGGACGCCGCCCCGGATGCCCGCCGCCCGTCCGCCGATCCGGTCGCGGGCCGACGGCGAGACCGTGGCGCTGCTGCACCGCGCCGCCCGGGTGCTCATCGAGGAGGTACCACGGCTGACGGACCGTATCGTCGCGCTGATGAAGGAGCGGGAGCCCGCCTACCGTTCCACCGTCGTGGACCCGCACGAGGTGTGGCGGGAGGTGCACGACTCGCTCAGCCACAATGTGCGCTCGCTGGTGCACCCCAAGGAGACGCGCGAATCGGCCCGGTCCTGCGCGTGGCGGATCGGCACCGACCGCGCCGCCCAGGGCTTTCCGCTGGACGCGCTGTTGCACGCGTACCGCATCGGCTGCACCGTCGTCTGGGAGCAGCTCCTGGAGACCGCCTCGAAGGAGGACCCGCTCGGCGCCCAGTCGCTGGTCCATGTCGCCGCCGATGTGTGGAACTTCGTCGACGAGCACTGCACCCTCGTCGCCACCGCGTACCAGGAGGTCGAGCGGCAGCTCTCCTGGCACCGGGAGAACCGCTACCGGATCATCGTCGCCGCCCTGCTCGACGGCACCGCCCGGGTGAGCGACTTCCCCGAGGCGGAGCAGGTCCTCGGCCTGCCCGAGCAGGGGCGTTACGCGGTCGTGGCGCTGGAGGACGCCGACGCACCCTGCCGGACGCCGCACTCCGTCAAGGCGGGCGACGGACTCCGTACGGTCTGGCATACGGCGGAGGGCGCCGCCCACGCCATCGTGCTGCTCGGCCAGGGTGATGGCGCCGGTGTCAGCGAGGGCGACACCGGCACGGAGCGGCTGGTGCGCGGGCTGGAGGTGCCGCCCGGCGCACGGGCCGGGGTCAGCCCCGCCGTGACCGGCCTCGCCGCGATCAGCACGGCCCGCCGGCTCGCCGATACGGCGCTGCGCACCCGCCCGGCCGCCGGGTCGGCGGCGCTGCTGGAGGAGCGCTATCCGGAGGCGCTGGTGGTGTCCTCCCCGGACCTCGGCACCGCGCTCGCCGAGCGGATGCTCGGACCGGTCCTGGCCCTGGAGTCCGCCGACCGGGAGCTGCTGCTGACGACGCTGGCCGCCTGGCTGGAGGCCGGAGGATCGGCGCGCCGCGCGGGCGGGCTGCTGTTCTGCCACCGCAACACGGTGCTCAACCGGCTGCGCCGCTACGAGCAGTTGACCGGGCGTTCGCTGGACCACCCGCGCGAGGTCATGGAGTTGTCGCTCGCGCTGTCCGCGCACCGGCTGCTGACGCCCTGAGATCCACCCGTCCGCCTGAGCCGATGTGGGCGTGCACAACGGCCCCGCGCCGATCATGTGCGCCCGTCACACGGTCCGCCGGTTGGGCTGTACGCGACCCTTCTGACCTGCTGTCGTGGCGTTTCCGTCCCGGCGACCCGGGACGGAAGCCGCACAAGGAGCCGCGACATGTCCGACCGCGACCACCCCTGGGGTCCGTTCCCGTCCGTCCCGTCCCGCACCGCGTCCCGCACCGCCACGTTCCCACCCCGCCCCGCGGCGCCGCCTCCGCCGGACCGGCGCTCACCGTGGCAGCGGCCGTGGCCCTGGTCGGCGCGGGCGGCCTGCACCGCGCTCACCTGTCATGTGGCCGCCGTGGTGGTCAACTGCGCCGCCGAAGGCGTCGTCAACCTCGGCGCGGGCGGCGGGTTCACCGTGGGCGCCATGCTGATCGGCCTGGACACGGCGGTGCTGCTCACCGTCCTGGCCCGGGCCCACCGCCGGGCCGGCGCCACGGGGGAGGGGGAGCGGTGAGCTTCCTGGACCCCAGAACGCTCGCGTTCGTGCTCTTCGCGGGCTTCATGGCCGTCTCGTTCCTGCTGTGCATCCTCGCGGCCACCGGCAACGACGACCCCACCGAGTTCTACCTGGGCACCGGCGCGCTCAGCCCGATGCAGAACGGCCTGGCCATCGCGGGCGACTACATCTCCGCCGCCACCGTGCTCAGCACCACCGGCACCATCGCCCTGGCCGGATTCGACGGGGTGCTCATCGCCACCTCCACCGTGCTCTCCATCCTGATGTTCATGCTGGTCCTCTCCGGACCGCTGTGCGGACGGGGGCGGTTCACCCTCGGCGACGTCCTCTCCGAGCGGCTGAGCGAGCGCCCGGCCCGCATCGGCACCGCCGTCGTGGTGCTGGTGGTCGTCATGCCGCTGCTGCTGGTCCAGCTCAACGGCGCGGGCGCCATGCTGGCCCTGCTGCTCGGCATCCCCGGAAGCGGCGCGGTCACCGGCTGCACCATCTTCATCGGTTCGCTCATGGTCTGCTACGCCGCCCTCGGCGGGATGAAGGGCACCGGATTCGTCCAGATCCTCAAGACGGTGCTGCTGCTCGCCGCGTTCGTGCTGCTCGCCTGTCTGGTGCTGAAGCGCTTCTCCTGGAACCCGGCCACCCTCTTCGACGCCGCGGCCGACGCCAGTGGCTACGGCGACGGCTTCTGGCAGTCCGGCCGCCAGTACGGGGACTCCCTCAGCGGCCGACTGGACGTCATCAGCGTCCAGCTCACCCTCGCCCTCGGCGCGGCCTGCATGCCCCATCTCACCATGCGACTCCACCCGATCCGCGGCATACGGGCCGCCCGCGCCGCCACCACCTGGGCGGTGGGCGCGGTCACCACCATCCTCGGGTTGATCGTGATCGTGGGCGCCGGTGCCACCGCCGTCGTCGGCGCCCGCGCGCTGCGCGCCTCCGACCCCACCGGCAGCGACTCGTTGCTGCTGCTGACCCTCGCCCTGGACCCGGCGGCGCAGGAGGCCGACCAGAGTCTGCTCTTCTCCGTGGTGGCCTGCGCGGTCGTCGCCACCACCCTCGCGGCGGTCGCCGGACTCACCCTCGCCGCCGCGGCCTCCCTCGCCCATGACGTCCTGGCCAAGGTCGTCTTCAAGGGCCGTCTTTCGGCGAACCGGGAGCTGGCCGCCGCCCGTACGGCCATCGTGGTCGTCGGCGTCGCGGCCGTCGTCCTCGCCATCGTCACCCAGCACTGGAACCGGCAGGTCCTGATCTCCTTCACCTTCGCGGCCGCCGCTTCGGCCCTGCTGCCCGTCGTGCTCTACGGCACCCTGTGGCGCGGCTTCACGGTGAACGGACTGCGCTGGGCGCTGTACGGGGGGCTTCTGCTCACCGCCGTGGCCATGGCCTTCTCCCCGGCGATCTCCGGCAACCCGCTCGCGGTCTTCCCGGAGCGCGACTTCCACTGGTTCCCGCTCCGCAATCCGGGCCTGTTCACCATTCCCGCCGGCTTTCTGCTCGGCTGGCTCGGCTCCCGGTTCGGCGGCCGCGGACGGCGGGCCCGGCATGTCCAGGACCCGGCGCGGGGGGACACGTCCTACGCGATGCACCCCGGATGACGCGTGGAACCCTTACGGAGTCCGGGATCCGGCCTTCGCCTTGGCGCGCCGGTGGGCGGCCACCCGCTCACGGGTCGCGCACCGGCGTGAGCAGTAGCGGCGCTCCGGTCCGCTGCCCACGGTGAGGAAGACATCGCCGCAGCCGGGGGAGGAGCACAGACCGCCGGGCGGGCGCTGGCCCTCCCAGAGCAGCACGGTCAGCGCCATGCACGAGGAGGCGAGCAACCACTCGCCCCAGGGCGCCTCGTCATCGCTGTCCAGGTGCGGATGCCAGGGCGAGCGGCCGTCGTGCGAACTGAGCCGGAGCGGGCCCGTGCCCTCCCGCAGCAGCCGGTTGAGCACCCCGGCGGCCTCGTCGACCCGACCGGCGGCGAACACCTCGCGCAGCCGCAGCGCGGCGGTGCGCATCCCCGCGACATCGTCGGCGGTGAGCTCGAGCGGGCCGGACTCACCGTGGGCGAGCAGGAGTCCGGTGATCGCGGCGGGATCCGGGCTCGGCCCCGCGGTCAGGGCGTTGACGAGGGCGGCGGTGCGCCGGGCGGTGGCCCGCACCGAATGCCGGGTCGACCAGTCGTCGTTCGAAGGCGATGACACGACGCCAATGTAACGCACCTGGCGGAGTTTTGCGTTAGCTCCGTAACGTGCTGTGCATGCCGGGGCGTTACGCGATGGGGTGCTATCTGGGAGGGGCGGCCGCCGCCCGCGCGGGGGACGAGATGTCCGGTCCCGCGCTGCTGCTGGCCGGGCCGGTGCTCACCGGTTCGCCCTCCTCGGGCCCGGCGCTGCTGGCGGGGATCATGGCCGCGGCGGCGGTCGGCGGACCCCTCTTCGGGGTGCTGCTCGACCGCTCGACCCGGCCGGCCCGGCCGCTGGCCGCGGCGCTCGCCCTCTACGCGACGGGGCTGGCCGCGGTCCTTCTGGGCCTGGGACGGGTGCCGTTCGCCCTCACGGTCCTCCTCGCGGTGGGTGCGGGGCTGCTGGGACCGGCCCTGTCCGGCGGATGGACCTCCCAACTGCCCCGGGTGGTGGCGCCGCCGGACCTGCCCCGCGCCACCGCGCTCGACGCGCTGACGTTCAGCCTCGCCGCGCTGGTGGGGCCCGCACTCGCCGGGGCCGTCGCGGGGGTGGCCGGGGCGCCGGCCGCCGTGGTGGTGTCCATCGCGCTGATCGGCCTCGCGCTGCCCGCCGTCCGGGCGCTCCCCGCGCCCGCGCGACCCGCCCCGTCGGCCCCACCGCCGGGCACGTCGGTCGTCGCCGATCTCACCGCCGGGCTGCGCGTCATCGTCCGCAACCGGCCCCTGGCCCGAGCCACCGTCACCTCCGTGGTCTCCTGCGTAGGCCAGGGCGCGCTGCTCACCTGCTGGCCGCCGCTCGGCGCGGCCGTGCTCGGCGGCGCCGACCGTGGCGCCCTGCTGCTGTCCGCCACCGCCGCATCGGCCATCGTGGCCAACGCGGCCCTCTCCCGCCGCGCCCGACCGCCGCACCCGGACGCCGTGCTCCTCGGCGGAGCCCTGTTGCTCATCCTCGCGCCGCTGCTCGCGGCCACCGGCCACCCGGCCGCGCTGATCGCCGCCGTGCTGCTCACCGGCGCCGCGGAGGGGCCCCAGCTCACGGCCCTGTTCGCGATCCGCCACCGGGAGGCGCCCGAGCGGCTGCGCGGCCAGGTCTTCACCACCGGCGCCAGCCTGAAGATCACCGGCTTCGCCCTGGGCGCGGCCCTCGCCGGTCCGCTCGCCACCTGGTCGCTGCCCGGCGCCCTGGTGGCCGCCGGGGGGTGCGAGG
This sequence comes from Streptomyces endocoffeicus, assembly GCF_016741935.1. Taxonomy (GTDB): domain Bacteria; phylum Actinomycetota; class Actinomycetes; order Streptomycetales; family Streptomycetaceae; genus Streptomyces; species Streptomyces endocoffeicus. The sequence goes on from NZ_JAERRG010000006.1 coordinate 219,984, forward strand.
CGCTCGCGGTTCTCGTGTTCGTATGCTTGCCGGACACTGCGGAGGCCATCGCTCCGCTTCCGCCCCCCGGGGCTGTGTGACAGAGCCATGTCAGCCATGATGACCTGCATGGAAGATCTGAAAGACCTGCTCCCCGTCGAGGCCGTCCGGCTCGACGTACGGGCGGCCGACTGGCGTGCGGCGATAGGTGCCGCCGGCCGTCTGATGGTGGAAACGGGAGCCACCACCGACGAGTACACCCGCGAGATGGTCGCCAACGTCGAGGAGAACGGGCCGTACATCGTCATCGCGCCGGGCGTGGCCTTCGCCCACTCCCGGCCGTCCCCGGCGGTGCTGTCCACCGGGATGTCCTGGGTCCGGCTCGCCGGGCCCGTGGAATTCGGGCATGAGTCCAACGACCCCGTCACCCTCGTCGTCGCCCTGGCCGCCCAGGACTCCGCGGCGCACACCTCCGCGATGGCGAGCCTGGCACGCCTCCTGGGCGACCCCGGCACGGCGGCCGCCCTCGCTGCCGCGCCCACCCCGGAGGCGCTGCACGCCGTACTGGCCGGGGAGCGCACGGAGGACGGCTCCGGGCCGGAGCCGTCCGAGCCGTCCGCCGCCCCCGAGCCCCGGGCGGGTTCGCTGCACAAGATCCTCACCGTCTGCGGCAACGGCGTCGGCACCAGCCTGTTCCTCAAGAACACCCTGGAGCAGGTGCTGGACCGCTGGGGCTGGTCGAGGTTCGTCACCGTGGAGGCCACCGACACCATCTCCGCGAAGGGCAAGGCGTCCGAGGCCGTGGCCCTGCTGACCTCCCGTGAGATCGCCAGGACCCTGGGCGATGTGGGACGGCCGGTGAAGGTCGTCCAGGACTTCACCAGCACCGCCGAGGTGGACGCGGTGCTCCGGGACACGTACGACGTCTGAACGACGGGGACTGAGGAAGCACCATGGGCTGGTTTGTCACCCTTGCCACGTTTCTCGTCAATGAGATTCTGAGCGAGCCCGCGTATCTGATCGGCATCATCACCGCCGTCGGACTCATCGCGATGAAGAAGAGCACCGGGCAGATCATCGGCGGCGCCATCAAGGCGACCCTCGGCTTTCTGCTGATCGGCGCGGGAGCGGGGCTGGTCACCGACTCCCTCGCCCCGCTGGGCACCATGATCCAGGGCGTCACCGGCGCCCACGGCGTCATCCCCACCAACGAGGCCATCGTCGGCATCGCCCAGGACCAGTTCGGCTCACGGGTCGCCTGGCTGATGATCCTGGGCTTCGTGGTCAGCCTGCTGCTGGCCCGGTTCACCCCGCTCCGCTATGTCTTTCTGACCGGGCACCACATGCTCTTCATGGCCACGCTGCTGACCGTGGTCCTGGCCAACGGCGGCCGCTCGACCATCGCCGTGGTGGCCGTCGGCGGTGTGCTGCTGGGCATCATGCTGGTCGCGATGCCGGCCTTCGCCCACCCCTGGACCAAGCGCGTCACCGGCAGCGACACCGTGGCCATCGGCCACTTCGGCACGGCCGGGTACATCGTGGCGGGCGCGGCCGGAAAGGTGGTCGGCAAGCGCAGCCGCTCCACCGAGGAGATGAAGCTCCCCGAGGGGCTGCGCTTCCTGCGCGACTCGATGGTGGCCACCGCCCTGTCGATGCTGCTGATCTACCTGGTCATGGCGGTCCTCCTGCTCGTCAAGGAGGGGCAGAAGGCCGCCTTCAAGGCGTTCGCCACGGGCACCGGCGGCGCCGTGGCCACCGGCACCGGCAACTACCTGATGCAGTCCGTGATGCAGGGGCTCCAGTTCGGCATCGCCGTCGCGGTGATCCTCTTCGGCGTCCGTACGATCCTCGGCGAACTCGTCCCCGCCTTCCAGGGGATCGCGCGGAAGGTCGTCCCCGGCGCGCTGCCCGCGCTGGACGCGCCCATCGTCTTCCCGTACGCGCAGAACGCGGTGCTGATCGGCTTCATCTCCAGCTTCACCGGCGGGCTGATCGGCCTGGCCCTGCTCACCTGGATCTTCAACCCGGCCTTCGGCCTCGCCCTGGTGCTGCCCGGTCTGGTGCCGCACTTCTTCACCGGCGGCGCGGCCGGGGTCTACGGCAACGCGACCGGCGGCCGGCGCGGCGCGGTGGTGGGGGCGTTCCTCAACGGGCTGCTCATCACCTTCCTCCCCGCCCTGCTGCTCAAGGTGCTCGGCGCGTTCGGCGACCAGAACACCACCTTCGGCGACGCCGACTTCGGCTGGTTCGGCGCGCTCATCGGCAACGCGGGCAAGGCCGGTGGCGCCGCCGGGCTCGTGGTCATCGTGCTGCTCGGCCTCGCGGTCCTCGGGGCCGCGATCCTGGTGCAGAAGCGGGTGGTCGACACCGGCTGGGACCCGGGCGCGGCGCGCGACGCCCTGATGCCGCGGGAGAGCGTGGTGGTGCCCGCCGAGGCGGGCGCCACCACGGCCGCCTACGCCAAGATCCCGCCGCCCGCGGGCGCTCCCGCACCCCCGCCCGCGCCCTGACGCGCCGTGCCGCCCCGGTGGTCCCGCCGACGGGACTACCAGGGCGGGTGCTCACGTCCGCTTGACGTAGTCGCGCAGGTGGACGGCGGTGAGGGAGCCGCCGGTGTCCACGAGGTCGGCGGGGGTCCCGGTGAACACCACCTGACCGCCGTCGTGGCCCGCCCCCGGACCCATGTCGACGATCCAGTCCGCATGGGCCATCACGGCCTGGTGGTGCTCGATGACGACGACCGTGTTGCCCGCGTCGACAAGCCGGTCGAGCAGGGCGAGCAACTGGTCCACATCGGCGAGGTGCAGTCCGGTGGTCGGCTCGTCCAGAACGTACGTCGAGCCGCTCCGCGCCATGTGGATGGCCAGCTTCAGCCGCTGGCGCTCACCCCCGGAGAGCGTGGTGAGCGGCTGGCCCAGCGCCAGATAGCCCAGTCCCACCGCGGCCAGCCGGTCCAGGACCACCCGGGCCTGACCGGTGGTGAAGAACTCCAGCGCCTCGGCCACCGACATGCCCAGGACATCGCTGATGTTCCGCCCGCGCAGCCGGTACGTCAGCACCTCGGGCCGGAACCGCTTCCCCTCGCAGTCCTCGCACACCGAGGCCACCTCGGCCATCATGGCGAGGTCGGTGTAGATCAGCCCGATGCCCTTGCACCGCGGGCAGGCGCCCTCCGAATTGGCGCTGAACAGCCCCGGTTTGACGCGGTTGGCCTTGGCGAACGCCGTCCGGATCGGATCGAGGAGCCCGGTATAGGTGGCCGGGTTGCTGCGGCGGGAGCCACGGATCGCCGACTGGTCCGCGACGATCACCTCCTCCCGCCCGGACAGCGACCCATGGATCAGGGAGCTCTTGCCCGATCCGGCGACACCGGTGACGACGGTGAGCACACCGAGCGGGATGTCCACGCTCACATCCCGCAGATTGTGCAACCGGGCGCCCCGGACCGGCAGTTGCCCGGTCGCCTGCCGCACCTTCTCCCGCAGCCGCACCCGGTGGTCCAGATAGCGCCCGGTCAGGGTGTCGGAGGCGGCCAGGCCCGCCAGGTCGCCCTGGTAGCAGACGCGTCCGCCCGCCACCCCGGCGCCGGGCCCCAGGTCCACCACATGGTCGGCGATCCGGATGGTCTCCGGTTTGTGCTCCACGACCAGCACCGTGTTGCCCTTGTCCCGCAGCTGGAGCAGCAGCCGGTTCATGCGCTCGATGTCATGTGGGTGCAGGCCCACCGTGGGCTCGTCGAAGACATAGGTGACATCGGTCAGGCTGGAGCCCAGATGCCGGACCATCCGCACCCGCTGGGCCTCGCCGCCGGACAGGGTGCCGGACTCCCGGTCCAGGCTCAGATACCCCAGGCCGATCTCGACCAGGGAGTCGAGGAGCGCGCGCAGGCTCTCCAGCACCGGCCCGACGGAATCGTCCCGGATGGAGCGTACGAACTCCGCCAGATCGCTGATCTGCAGGGCCGAGCAGTCCGCGATGGAGCGGCCGTCGATCCGGCAGGACCGGACGGCCTCGCACAGCCGGGCGCCCTCACACCCGGGGCACTCGGCCAGGGTCATGGCCCGGTCGGCGAACGCGCGCATGCGCGACTGCATCGTCTCCCGGTCCTTCGCCAGGTACTGCCGGCGAACCTTGGTCACCAGCCCCTCGTAGGTGAGGTTGTTCTTCCCCACCTTGATCTTGGTGGCCGGTTTGTGGAGGAAGTCCTCCCACTGGGCCGGGGTGTAGTCCCGGAGCCTGGTATCGGGGTCGAAAAGGCCGGAGGCCGCCATAACCTGCCAGTGCCAGCTGTCCACCTCGAATCCGGGGACGGTGATCGCCCCCTCCTTCAACGACTTCTCCCTGTCGATGAGTTGGCCGATGTCGATGTCGGTGACCCGGCCGAGCCCCTCGCACCGCGGACACATGCCCTCGGCGGTGTTGAAGCTGAAGGCGAGGGGAGGGCCGACGTACGGGCCGCCGATCCGGCTGAACAGGATCCGCAGCAGGGTGTGGGCATCGGTGGCGGTGCCCACGGTGGAACGGGAGTTGGCGCCCATCGGCTCCTGGTCCACGATGATCGCCGCACTCAGATTCCGCAGCGAGTCGACGTCCGGACGGCCGAGCGTCGGCATGAAGTTCTGGACGAACGCCGTATAGGTCTCATTGATCAGCCGCCTCGACTCCGCGGCGATGGTGTCGAAGACGAGCGAGGACTTACCGGATCCGGAGACACCGGTGAAGACCGTGAGCCGCTGCTTGGGAATGTTCACACTCACGCCCTGGAGATTGTTCTCCCTGGCTCCACGGACCTTGATTTCGCTGACATCCATGCCTTCAAGTGTTTCATTGAAGTGCCCGTTGAGACTTTTTCCGGCTTTCTGCCCAACCCCCGCCGGACACACCTCGATGGAGTCGACGCTAACCTTCAACTCGCCCGTGAACCCTCGAGTCGAAGGTGACGAACCGTGAGCCGTACGGACGCCGCGCTGCGCCCCGTCGATCTGGCCCGTATGGCGGGTGTCTCCACCCAGCAGATCCGCAACTACGTCGACGCCGGCATCCTGCCCCCGGCCACCCGCACCCCCGCCGGATACCGCAGACTCGACGACCGGCACCGCAGAGCCCTGGTGACCTACCGGGCCCTGATGCCGGGATACGGCACGGAGACCGCCCGCGCGGTCATGCGGGCCGTCCACGACGGGGACGTCGCCCTGGCACTCACCCTGGTCAACGCCGGACATGCGGCGCTCCATGACCAGCGGCTCTCCCTCGAGGCGGCGGGGAAGGCGCTCGAAGCGGTCGCCGAGCAGACCCCGGACGCGTCGGCGCCGTCACGCTCCGGACCGCTGCGCATCGGCGAGGTGGCCGCCCGTCTGGGGTTGCGCACCTCGGCCCTGCGGGTGTGGGAGTCCGCCGGTCTGCTGCGCCCGCGGCGCGAGAGGAGCACCGGCTACCGCGTCTACGGGCCGTCCGACGTCCGGGACGCCCGGATGATCGACCTGCTGCGCCAGGTCCGCTATCCGCTGCCCCAGATCCGGCCCGTCCTCGAGGGGCTGCGCCGCACGGGCGGCAGCGAGGCCCTGCGCACGGTCATCGCCCGACGTCAGGAGGGGCTCGCCCAGCGCGCCACGGCGATGCTCGAGGGCTCCTGCCGGCTGCATCACTACCTCACGGAAAACGGGTCGGCCGAGGACCGATGAGTTCCCGGCGGGGGCGCGGTCTGAAGGGGTAAATGCTCCCCAGCGCAGGAGGTACCGATGGCCAGCGACGGATTCACCACGTGCCTGTGGTTCGACGGCCAGGCCGAAGAGGCGGCGCAGCACTACATCTCGATCTTCAAGAACTCCAGGCTCGGACGGATCACCCACTACACCGGGGTCGAGCCCGGTGGCCCGGCGGGGAGCGTGCTGACCGTCGAGTTCGAGGCCAACGGACAGAAGTTCGTGGGGCTCAACGGCGGGCCGCAGTTCACCTTCAGCGAGGCCATCTCCTTCCAGGTCCACTGCGCGGACCAGGACGAGGTGGACTACTACTGGGGCAAGCTCTCCGAGGGCGGTGAGGAGGGCCCCTGCGGCTGGGTGAAGGACAAGTTCGGGGTGTCCTGGCAGATCGTCCCCACCGCCCTGCTCGGCATGATCGCCGACTCGGACCCGCAGAAGGCCAAGCGGGCCACCGAGGCGATGATGAAGATGGGCAAGCTCGACATCGCCGCGCTGCGGGCGGCGTACGACGGCGCGTAGTCGATGACGGCGGGCGGCCGGGCGGCGCCCGTACGGCATCCGGTCAGGCCGCCGTACGGGCGCCGCCCGGCCGCCGTACCGCTACGGGGTGTCCGCCGCGTGGCAGGGGCTTTGCCCCTGGACCCCGGGGTCTGGGGCGGAGCCCCCACGCGGCGGAGCCGCATATCGTCAGGTGTCGGGAAGGGGCGGGGAGGGGAACAGCCCGCCGCAGGCGTCACGATCCGTCGGACACCGCCTCACCGGCCTCGCTGAAGTCCGGTGCGGTCGGGTGTGCCCCGAAGGGGCGCGGGGCTGTGTCGATATGCGGCTCCGCCGCGTGGGCGCGACCAGCCACGACGCGGCCGCGGATGAACGACCACACCTCGCACCACTTCCCGCGGAGCGCTCAGCGGCCGTGGGCGAGGTCCGCGGGGTCGGTGTTGGCGCCGCAGAGGAGCACCGCGACCTTCTCCCCGGGCCGCGGCCGGTACGCGCCGGAGGCCAGGGCGGACAGCGCCGTGGCCGCCGCGTGCTCGACCGCGATCCTGCGGTCGTCCCACAGCGCCTGGCGCGCGGAGACGATCGCCTCGTCGGACACCAGGACGGACCGCACCCCGTCCTTACGGGCCCACTCCAGCGCGGCCGAGGACACATGGCGCGCCCCCAGCGAGTCCGCCGCCACCGAGTCCACCGGGACGTCGACCACCGCACCGGCCTCCAGCGCGGCGTTCAGGGCCCGGCAGCCGTACGGCTCCACGGCGACGACACCCACCCCGTGCTCCAGGGCGGACACCGCGACCCCGGTGAACAGTCCGCCGCCCCCGACCGCCACCACCACGGTGTCCAGGTCGGGCCGGGCCTGGAGGATCTCCTCCAGCACGGTGCCCGCCCCGGCGGCGATCAGCGGATGGTCGTACGCGTGCGACAGCAGGGCGCCGGTCTCGGCGGCGTGCTTCTGGGCGGCGTCCCGCGCGTCGGCGTACTCGGTGCCGATCCGATGGACCTCGGCGCCGAGCCGGCGCAGCCGGTCCACCTTCACCGCGGGCGCGGTCTCGGGCACGAACACGGTGGCGGGCACGGAGTGCCGCGCGGCCGCCCAGGCGCACGCGAGCCCGGCGTTTCCACCCGAGGCGACGACGGCACCCGCGTCCGGCAGGGTGCCCGCGTCCCGGTGGGCCCTGATGAAGTTGAACGCGCCCCGCGCCTTGAAGGTGCCCGTGTACTGCAGGAACTCCAGGGCCAGCCATCCCTCGGCCGCACCCCATGCCCCCTGCTCCACCGGCGCGAGCGCCACGGGCCGGATATGTCCCGCGACCCGCTGGGCCGCGGCTTGTACGTCCTCAATGGAAACAGTCACTGAAACACTGTAACAACCACTGGTACGCTCGGCCTGTGCGAAACAACCGGGACCGAGCCGACCAGCCCACCCTGGAGGCCATCGCCGAGGCCGCTCTGACCGTCGTCGACGACGAGGGGCCCGAGGCGCTGAGCTTCCGCAGGGTGGCGCAGCTGCTGGGGGTCTCCCATGCCACCGTCTTCCGCCGCTGCGGCGACTTCGACGGTCTGGTGAACGCGTGCGCGGACCGGCTGGCCGCGCGGATGCCGCTGGTGGGGCGGGACCAGGACTGGGCCACCGCCACCGAGGCCCGCTTCGCCGCGTTCTACGAGGTGCTGATCGAGCACCCCGGTCTGGTGGCGCTGCGGTCGGGCCGCGCCTGGTGGGGGCCGCATCTGCTGAGCCGCCTCGTGGAGCCGCAGCTGGCGCACAACATCGCCGCCGGAATGTCCCCCGAGGCCGCGATCCGCGTCTACCGGCGGCTGTATCTGCTCACCCTCGGCGCCGTCGCCTTCGTCGACCACCGCGACGCCAAGCGGGTGCGCACGGCCGCGCGTACCGCGCTCGCCGCGCTGGAGCCCGAGGACTTCCCGGCCCTCACCGGAAACCTGGACGTCGTCGTGGACGCGTTGACCGACCACGAGGTCTTCCACGGCGCGCTGCGGCAGCTGATCGACGCCTCCGCGGCGGCCTGCCTCGGACGGTGACCGACATGAAGCGGGGCGGGCCCCGAGTGGACCCGCCCCGCCGCACGCCGAGGCGTGGCTACAGCGTCTGCTGCACCCGCTCCGCCACCAGCTTGATGAAGCGCGACGGATCGCTCAGCTCACCGCCCTCGGCGAGCAGCGCCATGCTGTAGAGCAGCTCGGCCGTCTCCCCGAGACCGTTGTCGTCACCGCTGTCGTCCTTGCGCTCGGCGTGGGCCGTGCGCAACCCGCTGACCAGCGGATGGGTGGGGTTCAGTTCCAGGATGCGCTTGATCTGGGGCAGGCTCTGGCCCATGGAGCGGTAGATGTTCTCCAGGGCCGGGGTGACATCGAAGGTGTCCCCGACGATGCAGGCCGGGGAGGTGGTCAGCCGCGAGGACAGCCGCACCTCCTTGACCTGCTCGCTCAGCGTCGACGTCATCCAGGAGAGCAGCTCGGCGAAGTCCTTCTGCCGCTGCTCCCGCTCGGCCTCCGCCTCCTCGTCCTTCTCGTCCTGGGAGTCGAGGTCGACCTGCCCCTTGGCGATGGAACGGAGCTGCTTGCCGTCGAACTCCGGCACGGCGTCGACCCACAGCTCGTCGATGGGGTCGGTGAGGAGGAGCACCTCGAAGCCCTTGTCCCGGAACGCCTCCATATGGGGGGAGCTCTCCACGATCGACCGGGACTCGCCGGTCATGTAGTAGATGTGCTCCTGCCCGTCCTTCATGCGCTCGGCATAACCGCGCAGCGTGGTCGGCTGCTCGGCGTCATGGGTCGAGGCGAACGAACACACCTCGAGGATCGCCTCGCGGTTCTCCAGATCGCTGAGGAGACCTTCCTTGAGAACGCGGCCGAATTCCTTCCAGAAGGTCGCGTAGCGCTCCGCGTCGGAGGACATGATGTCCTTCACCGTCGAGAGCACCTTCTTCACCAGACGGCGCCGCATCAGCTGAATCTGGCGGTCCTGCTGAAGGGTTTCCCGCGAGACGTTCAGCGAGAGGTCCGCGGCGTCCACCACGCCCTTGATGAAGCGGAGGTATTCCGGCATCAGCGCTTCGCAGTCGTCCATGATGAAGACGCGCTTCACATAGAGCTGCACACCCCGCTTGCGGTCCTGCATATACAGGTCCTGCGGTGCCCGGGCCGGAATGAACAGCAGCGACTGGTATTCGAAGGTGCCCTCCGCCTGCATGCGGATGGTCTCGAGCGGATCGGCCCAGTCATGGCTGATGTGCTTGTAGAACTCGTGGTATTCCTCGTCGGTGACCTCGCCCTTGGGACGGGCCCACAGCGCCTTCATCGAGTTGACGGTCTCGAGCTCGGGCGCCTTCTCGTCGCCCTCCTCCGCCTGCTCCGTCTCGTCCGCCGTGGCCGGGGCCTGGGCGGGGGCCATCCTGATCGGCCAGGTGATGAAGTCCGAGTGCTGCTTGACGATCTCCCGGATCTTCCAGGGCGAGGCGTAGTCGTAGAGGTGGTCCTCGGTGTCCTCCGTCTTGAGCTTCAGTGTCACGGAGGTGCCCTGGGGGGCGTCGTCGAGCGGCTCGATCGTGTAGGTGCCCTCGCCGCTGGAGATCCAGCGGGTGCCCTGGCTCTCCCCGGCGTGACGGGTCTCCATGGTCACCTCGTCGGCCACCATGAAGCTTGAGTAGAAGCCCACTCCGAACTGCCCGATGAGATCCGCGGAAGCGGCCGCGTCCTTCGACTCCCGCAGCTCCTTGAGGAATTTCGCGGTGCCGGAGTTCGCGATCGTGCCGATGAGCTCCACGACCCCCTCATGCGACATGCCGATGCCATTGTCGCGGACGGTCAGCGTGCGCGACTCCTGGTCGATCTCGATGGCGATATGGAGATCAGAGGTGTCCGCCTGGAGGTTTTCATCGCGGAGCGATTCGAGGCGCAGTCTGTCCAACGCGTCGGAAGCGTTGGAGATGAGCTCGCGCAGAAAGACGTCCTTGTTCGAGTAGATCGAATGGATCATCAACTGCAGAAGCTGTCGTGCCTCGACCTGAAACTCGAAAGTCTCTACCCCTGTAGTCAACTGTTTCCCCTCGTGAGATAAGTGTCGACGCCTTCAAGCACAGTGCGTCATCGGCAGCTTATCGAAGGTGAGGGGTGTCGAGCGGCCTTCCGGGCAGATGACGGACGGCCGCTCACGGAGCCGGATGCGGTGGCCCCGGTCGACGGGGCCGGAGCGCGTCAGCCGCCGCCGCGCACCTTGCTCCAGTCCAGGGCCTCGGCGGCCTCGCGCTGGATTTCCTCGGCCGCCTCCCGGGCCTCCGCGGGGACGTCGCCGTGCTCCGCCACGAGGCTGTCGTAGATCGGCGCGAAGTCTGATTTGTCTGTCACGGTCATGTGGCGCACTTCCTTGGGTACGGATTCCGGGTCGGTTCCCGGCTACCCGATCTATCAAACAGGCATGCTTTGGCGTCGATCACAGGGGGGCTTCCGGCGATCCACGGGCTCCCGGCGATCCACAGGTGCCCGGCGCGCCGGAACGCGCCGGGACCCGCGGGTCAGTGCGCGGTGGCCGCCGCCTCCAGCACGAAGACCGGGATCTGGCGGTCGGTCTTCGTCTGGTAGTCGGCGTAGTCCGGGTACGCCTCGACGGCGCGCTCCCACCACCGGGCCTTCTCCTCGCCGGTGACCTCGCGCGCGGTCATGTCCTGCCGCAGCGGGCCGTCCCGCAACTCGACCCGCGGGTCGGCCACGATGTTGTAGTACCAGACCGGATGCTTGGGGGAGCCGCCCAGCGAGGCGACGACGGCATACGCGCCGTTGTGTTCCACCCGCATCAGCGGGGTCTTGCGGATCTTCCCGCTCTTCGCGCCCAGCGTCGTCAGGACGACCACGGGCATGCCCCGCATGGTCGTGCCCTCGGTGCCACCGGAGCTCTCGATCAGCTCGACCTGATCGCGTACGAACTTCTCCGGGCTCGGCTCGTACTCACCCTGCAACGGCATGATGTCCGTCCCCTTGTCTCGTGTGCGAAGACTCGCCTTGCGTCTCCCCGTGCCGATGGTCAACACGGGGAGTGCGCGAGATCATCCCGGCGGCTCCGGCCGTCGGGGCGGCGACGCGAGGGGATCGGTCGCGGGCTGGGGGTCGGTCCGTCACGCCGCCAAGCGGCGCGGGGAGGGGGTGGGGGCGGAGGCGGAGGTAGGGGTTTCCTGGTCACCGTTCCGCTCCGCCGCGCGCTTCGACTCGTCGGAGCGACGTCCCTGAGGGGGGAAGGTCAGATCCGGTACGTCAACGACCGGCGGCAGATCGGGAGTGAGCATTGACTGCTCATTTCTGTTCATGGCCAGCGGGTACCCAGGTGTGCCGGACTCACCCTGCGATACCGGTCACAGTCGGACATGGCGGTCAGATCGGCGGTTCGCGCCCGTGCGGGACGGACCGCCGAACGGCCGGTGTGCACCCCCGCGGCACACCGGCCGCCGCACACCGGCCGCCGCACACCGGCCGCCGCACGGCGGCCGGTGTGCGGCGGTTCAGCCCACGCGCTCGATGCGCGCGTTACGGATCAGGAACTTGCCCGGCTCACGGACCTGCTCGAAGGCGGCGTTGTTGAGCAGGGCGCAGCTGCCCGACGTCGAGGTGACGGAGACGGTTGTCGACTTGTCGTTGTCGAGATTGGTCACCTTGAGCTTCGTGCCGACCGGGAACTCATTGCTGGAGGCGGCCGGGGTCCCGCCCTCGCCGGACAGGGTGACCGTCGAACCCGCGCAGACGACCTCGCCCGAGGCGCCGGCGTCACCGGCGCCGGAGTCCGAGGCCCCCGCCGGGGCGGAAGCAGAAGCGGAGGCGCCGCCCTCGGCCGGAGCGGCTGCCTCGTCCTGGCCCGCGGCCCCCTCCGCCTGACCCGCGGCATCATCGACGGCGCAGCCCGAAGCCTGCTGCTTCCGCTTGATCTCCTCGATGACGGCCTGCCGGTTGGCTATCCGCGCCTGTGACTGGGCATCCGGATTGGCCTGCTGATCGGCGATGAACTTCTCATTGTTGGCCAGCGCCTGCTCCAGCCCGGTGCAGGCCGTCGAGGACTGCGCCGAGCCCTCGGTGCTGGCGTTGCTGGTGGCGGCCAGCACCCCGGCGCCGGTGCCCGCCAGTGCCAGCGAACCGATCAGCAGGCCAAGCTTCTTCTTGCCGCTGAGTGTCCTTTTGCGTGTCATGTCGACTCCCTTTCAAGCTGTCCGCCATGCCATACGGGCGGATGCGGGAGTCGTCTCAGGGCCGGACAGAAATTTTTCGGGGAAATGTGGTTGAGAATTGAACGGTGGCGGCTTCTCCGGGCTCGACCTTAAAAGGGCCTTAAGGCTTCATGAAGCCTTAAGGCCCTTTCCGGGGGTGGGCCGATTTCGTCAGTCCAGCCGCTGGTGCAGGAAGCCCAGCGTGCTCTGCCAGGCGGCCGCCGCGGATTCCGCGTGATAGGACGGGCGCTCGTCATTGAAGAAGGCGTGACCCGCGGGGTAGAGCCGGAAATCCGGCTCCACGCCGGACTCCTCCCGCATGACCCGGCGCAGCCGCTCCAGACCGTCCAGCGGAATGGTGTTGTCGTTCTCCCCGAAATGGCCCAGGATGTCGGCCCGCAGCCCCGAGAAGTCCGGCAGCTCGCCCTGGATGACGCCGTAGAAGGGCACCGCCGCGCTGACCCGGGAATCGGCGGCGGCCAGATACAGCACGAAGCCGCCGCCCATGCAGAAGCCGACCGCCCCCACGGTGTCGGAGGTGACCTCGGGCCGGCCGAGGAGATGGTCCACCGCCCCGGAGAGCAGCTCGACCCCGCGCCCCACCGGCAGTTCCTGCATCATCCGGTACGCCTCGTCGGCGCTGTGGGCGACGCTGCCCCCGTACAGATCGGGCGCCAGCGCGACGAAGCCCTCGCGGGCCAGCCGGTCGGTGACATCGGCGATGTGATGGTCCAGGCCCCACCACTCCTGAATGACGATCAGCCCGGGGCCCTGCCCGGACGGCGGCAGCGCGAGGTAGCCGTGCGCGGTGGCTCCAGCGCTGGGGAAGGTGACGTTCTGGCGTGCGGGGGAGCCGGTCGGCTTCGGGGCCTCGGGCATGGGGGATCGCTCCTGTCGTACCGATCGTCGCTGGCCCCACCCATCGTAGGGACGGCCCGCGCCACCAGGGCGCGGCGCGCGCTGCCGCCGCGGGCGCTCCTAGAGGATTCCGCTCGTGGCGCGGCGGTGGGTGGAGCGCCGGTCGTCGAGCGACTCGCCGAGGATGGCTTCCGAACTGCCGCCGGTGTAGTTGTTGGCGGTGTCGATGAAGTTGCCGCCCGCGTCCGCGTAGAGGTCCAGCAGCCGCCGGCTGGTCTCCTTGGCGGCTCCCCAGCCCCAGTCCTCGCCGAAGGTCATGGCACCCAGGCTCAGCTCGCTCACCCGGAGGCCGGTCCTGCCGAACAGTGTGCAGCGCACGGTGGTCCCCTTGCGTCGGTCGTGTGATGACGTGCGCCGACGCTAGGAGTTGAAGAGGGCTCCAGGGCAACTCGCCGGGTGTGGCGGCGACCGCCGCCACACCCGGCGAGGCGGGTCACGAAACGGCCGAGGCGCGGATGTCGTGTCCGTCCGCGGTCAGACAGCGACCCGTGCTCAGGTCGTAGCGCCAGCCGTGCAGGGTGCAGGTGAGCACCTCGCCCTCGATCTGCCCGAACCGGCCGAGGTCGGCGCGCAGATGGGGGCAGCGCCGCTGCACCTGCCAGCCGTCCAGCACGATGTCCTGGCCGTCGTCCTGGCAGGAGTCGTAGTAGTTCTCCACGTACTCGATGCGCTCCATCGACAGGCATTTGAGGAACACATACAGGAATTCGTTGTAGGGCCCGATCCGGCTGGCGGTGAACCGCATCGACAGCAGCAGGCTGTTGGACCAGTCCACCTCGCGCCGCTCGATGTTGGTGGCCACCAGATCGGCCGAGGTGGACAGCGTGTAGCGGCAGCGCTCACCGCTCCAGAGACGGACCTCCCGCGCCGGGAAGTCGATCACGATCGGCACTTCGCCCACATCCAGCCGCGCCGGGCCGCCGACGCCCGCGCAGATCCGGTCCGCCCTGGTCAGCAGCGGTTCCCACCACTGCTTCAGCTCGGTCAGCAGCCGCTCGCGCGGCAGTGCGGTGGACCGTGAGGCGCGCTCGGCGGCGAGCGCGGGCCGTTGGCGGCGGGCGAACTCCCGCAAGTACGCGGGCTTCTCGCCGAAGATGTGCTCGATCTCCGTCTCGGTGTAGCGGTGGGTGAGCTTGCACGCGGTGTCCTCCGGCTCCGCCACCGTCCCGGGCAGCAGCAGATGCGCCGCCACCCGCGGGCGCGCCCGGCCCAGCTGGCGCAGGAACTCCAGCTGGTCCACGAAGATGCTCTCCCCGTCCTGGCCGGTGCCGTTGTGCTCGAAGAGCTCGTCGTCGAGGAAGCACGGCGGGCCCGCGTTGGGGAACACATGCTTGGCTTCCACCGCGTCGATGTAGCGCAGCGCCCGGTCGAACTGCCCCTGCCGCTTGCGCGCGGCGAACTCCTTCTTGGCGGAGAGCGGCAGCTGGTACACCATCGGGTACCAGATCGCCCCGGAGAACTGGACGAAGTACGCGTCCACCTCGCCGAAGTCCCGGATCGCCGCGATGTCCAGCGGATGGGCGTCGTTCTGGTTGAGCAGCACGGTCCGGCCGTCGTCCAGCGAGAGCGCGGAGTCTCCGATGGGGCCGTCCCCGGGGCCGGTCAGCGCGGTGATCATGATGCGCAGACCGTCGCGCTCGACCGGTGTACCGGAGGGGGCGCGGAGGAAGTCGGTGAAACCCAGCGCCCTCAGTTCGCGTTCCAGCTCGTCGGTGGCGAAGGCCGGAAGCAGCACGGTGATGTCCTTGCGCACGTTCCGGCGCAGATTCTCCGCGTCGAAGTGGTCGCGGTGCAGATGGGAGACATACAGATAGTCCGCCGTGCGCCCGTAGTGTGCCCAGTCCAGATCGGTGTTGTCCGGGAACGGGAACCAGGAGCCGAAGAAGGCGGGGTTGACCCATGGATCACAGAGCACCGACCCCGCCGCGGTCTCGATGAACAGCCCAGCATGCCCAAGTCCGGTCACGCGCATACCACAGCACCCCAACCCGGTCGGTGATGTCCGATATATCCACCGTGTCGGTGTTCCTGGCCGTGTGCATCCGCGGCTGCGCTTGCCGGGTGGCGCGATCCGCCACCCGGGTCACACCAGAGTGATCAGAGCCGTTCGGTCATGGCGTCTCCGTCATGAGACGGTGGGCGCGACGGTCGTCCGCTGCTCCGGAGCGGATCCCGGAAGGCGCCCTCCCGTGGGCGAAGGGTGCGGATGAGAGGGCTGGATGGTGCGGATCACGTTGGTCGCGCCCGCTGTCAACGCGGCGCTGCGGCAGGTGCGGTTCGACGACGCCCCGCCGGACGCGGCCGGGTGGCGCCGGGCCGCGGCGGCGGCCACGGTGTTGCCCCACCACGACATGGCGTTCACCGCGCCCTCCGAGCGCTGCCGCGGTACCGCCGCGGCCCTGGGGCTCGACGCCGCCGTGACGCCGGAGCTGGGCGATCTCGATGTGGGCCGCTGGCGGGGCCGGTCGCTGGACGAGGTGGGGCAGGAGGCGCCGGAGGAGGTCGCCGGGTGGCTGTCCGACCCGGCCGCGGCGCCGCACGGCGGCGAAACGCTGCTGGAGCTGGTGGAGCGGATCGGGGCCTGGCTGGACGCGCGCCGGGATAATCCGGCACCGGCGGCACCGGCCGCACCTGCCCGGGAGACGCGCGGGGAGGGTTCGCCCCCGGACGCACCGCCCGCCCCCGCCCGTGAGGCGCGGCTGCTCGCCGTCGTGGAACCGGCCGTGGTCCGGGCCGCCCTCGTGCACGCCCTCGGCCTGCCCGCGCCCACCTTCTGGCGGCTGGACGTCGCCCCGCTGACCGCGACGGAGCTCAGTGGCCGCGCGGGCCGGTGGAATCTGCGCTGCGGACACCCGCTGGCGGGGAGCGCGCCGTAACAAGAGGAGCGCGCCGTAACGAGGGGAGCGCGCCGTAACGAAATGATCTCTCCGATGGCGTGTCACCACAGGATGCGCTGTCGTGTCCTGATGGCATCCCCCACCACCAGGCTCCGCCCCGCCACCGTCACCCTCTGCGCCGCCGCGCTGGTGCTGCTCACCGCGTGCGGCGGTGGCGGTGGCGGTGGAGACGATGAGACCAAGGGTGGCGACGGGACCGGGAAGAGCACGGCCGCACCCGTCGTCACCCCCACCGCGACCGCTCCCGTCCCCCGAGGCAAGGGCAGCGCACTGGCGGACGACCTCAATGGCGACGGCCGCCCCGAGCTCGGAATCCCGATCGCCTCCGACGACGACGAGCTCGGCGGCCTGCGCCGTATCGCCTATGTGTACGGCTCGGCGAAGGGCCCCGACCCCGCCGTGCGCACCGTGCTCGGCCGAGACGACCTCGGCCTGCCCACCGGCGCCGGGTGGAAGGGCACCGCGGGCGAGATGGACTCCGCGACCACCGCCGACCTCGACGGCGACGGCTACGCCGAGGTGATCGCCACCGCCACCAAGGAGCGCGACCCGGCCAGTAGCGAGCGCGTGCACATCACCACCCAGACGCTGCCCTACATCGCCTGGGGCGGCCCCGACGGGCCACGCCGGGGAACCCCCGCCACCCCGGTGCGGCTGGCCGACGCCGACGATGGCCTCGAGGGCTCGCGGCCCCTGGCGACGGGCGACTTCAACGGGGACGGACACCACGATCTGGCCGCCGTGCGCCAGAGCGGCAAGGACTTCCATGTGCTGTACGGCCCGTTCGGCCGCGACGGCGAAGCCGCCCGTACCGAGACGTACGCCAACCCCCTCGGCTCCAGCGGCCAGATCGCGGAGCTGTACGCCGACACCATCGACGGCGACCGCCCCACCGATCTGGTGGTGCACGAGCAGGGCGACGACGACCAGACGAAGTCCGCGCTGCTCACGGCGGGTCCGGACGGCCTCGCAGGCACCGGCCGCACCCTCCGCAAGGGCAACGCGATCGCCTTCGGCGACTTCGACGGCGACGGGAAGCGGGATGTGGCGGTCGCCGACACCGGCAGCCGCAATGACGAACCGGGCTATGAGACCGAACCCGCGGACGTCGGCCAGTCGGTGAGCGTGTACACCAAACGCACGGCCGGTACGACCCCCGAGCCGATCAGGATCCCCGCCCTGGGCGGCGATGTGCTCGCCGCGGCCGACACCGACGGGGACGGCACCGACGAACTGGCCGTCTCGCTGCGCACCGGCGGCACCGAACTGCTGACGATCCGCCCGGACGCCCCCGGAGAGATCGCCCACCGCCGCACCCTCGACCGCACCGTCCCGTCCCGCGTGGACGGCCGCGAGGTGCCCAAGAAGCGGCGCGCCGTCAAGCTCTACGGCGCCGGGGACTTCGACCACGACGGCAAGGACGAGGTCGTGCTGGCCTGGGGGCCGGACCCGCTCTTCGCGCTCTACGGGGAGAAGCCGCAACGGTTCTGGGTGACCGACGGCACCGACGACAGGGTGGTGTTCACCAGCGCGCCCTACGGCAAGGGCGCCTCTTGAGGCCCGGTGCTCCACCGCACGCGTGTCCGTGCGCACGGCCCCCCGCCCAGCCCGGCCGACGCCCTACTGTGGGAGTGGATGCTCACCGAGCTCCAGCGGGAGCGTGAGCACCGCCGTCGCATGGACTGGGTCCACACGGGGCTGCAGGCGTTCGGCTCGCTGCTGGGCGCGGGCACGGTCGTGGCGTACATCTGGGTGGCCACGTACTTCCTCGCGCACGACGCCGCCACCCAGGGCGCGGCCATCCTCGGCGGCGGCACGGCCGCCCTGGTCGGGGGGTTCCTCGGCAAGCGCTACGGCGACCGGCGCTGATCCCGGGAGCCGCGGGCCGCCCCACCGGGATCCGTGGCTCCGTCCGGGGAGTGAGCAGGACGTCGCTTCCTTACGTATGAGGGGGTGGGCCTTCGCCGTCCGAGGCCCCCGGCTGGATCGACGTAAGGAGACAGGGTGGTGAAGCACATGCGGCGCGGCGTGCGCCGGGTCGTGCGGTTCGCGGCTGTCGGGGCACTGGTCTGTGGCGGGGTGATGGTCTCTCAGGCCGGGCCGGGCGGATCGGCCCACGGCACGACCGGAAGCGGCGGTCCGAGAGCCCTGAGCACGGACCGGACGGACGATGTGGGCGGACGGCTGGTGTCCGCGCTCGGCGCCTCCCGTACGGCGGGCAACTGGATCGGGGCCGACGGCCGCCCGGTGGTCGCGGTGACGGACGACACGGCGGCGGACGAGGTCAGCCGGGCCGGGGCCACCGCCAAACGGGTGCGCTACAGCATGGCCGACCTGGACTCCGCGACCGAGAAGCTGCGCTCGGCGCCCCGGGTGGCGGGCACCGCCTGGATGGTGGACCCCAAGTCCAACCAGGTGGTGCTGGTCGGCGACAGCACCGTCTCCACCGCCCGCTGGTCGAAGATGAAGGGCCTCGCCGCGGAGGTGGGCGGCGAGGTGCGCGCGCGGCGGACGGAGGGCTCCTTCACCACCAGAGCCGCCGGTGCCTCGCCCATGTTCACCAACGGCAGCCGCTGCTCGGCCGGTTTCAACGTCACCAACGGTCAGACCGGTTTCATCCTGACGGCGGGACACTGCGGCCCCAACGGCACCCCCTGGTTCACCGACGGCACCGGCTCCACCCGCCTCGGCACCACCGTCCAGAGCAGCTTCCCCGGCAATGACTTCTCGCTGATCCGCTACGACAACGCCGCGCTCGACCAGAACAGCGTGGTCAACGTCGGTGGCGGCCAGACGGTGCGGGTCACCGGTGTGGCCGATCCGGTCGTGGGCCAGGAGGTGTTCCGCAGCGGCAGCACCACCGGCCTGCGCTCGGGCAAGGTGACCGGGCTCAACGCGACGGTCAACTACCCCGAGGGCACGGTCACCGGGCTCGTCCAGACCACCGTGTGCGCCGAGCCCGGCGACAGCGGGGGGCCGCTCTTCGCCCAGGGCGTGGCGCTCGGCGTCACCTCCGGCGGCAGCGGCGACTGCGACCGGGGCGGGGTGACCTTCTTCCAGCCCGTGACCAAGGCGCTGACCGCGCTCGGGGTGTCCATCCCGGGCGCCAAGGCCCAGAGCCCCAACCCGTCCATCGCCTCCGGCACATCCGGGAGTTCAGGGGTCGACGACGGCGTCTCGACGCTCGACGACGTCGTGGCGTACGCCCAGGGCTTCGGGCCCGGTCTGGTGGTCATCGTGGTGGGGTTCGTGGGACTGCTGTCCACGCTGACCATCCGGCCCCGGCGACGCCGCTACCGCGGCTACTCCACCGGCTGGGGATGAGCCGTCGAGGTGGCCTCCCGGGGCGGTCGGTGGCTCGCTCGCCCGCCCCCTCAGCCGTCACCGGCCTCGAGGGCGACGATGCGCTGGGCGCCGTCCGCCGCGCCCGGATGACGGCTGGTGAGGTCCAGCCGCAGCCGTGAGGTGCGCACCGGGTCGAAGGTGATGACGGTCGGGGTGTCGGAGGCGGTGGCCCAGGTGATGGACGCCCCGCGCACCGGGACGTACACGTGGCCGTTCCACGCGGACACCTCGATCGAGGCGGGCAGGGTGTGCGTGGCGTCCACGGTGAAGGACACCTCGATTCGGCGCAGCCGCCGCCTCCCGCTCCAGGTCACCGAGACCCAGTCGGCCTTCCGGGCGCCGTCGAAGGCGGGGAGCAGTGCCGTGGCGGGCTTGCGGAAGGCGTTGGACCAGCCGGTGGCCGGATCGCCTTCCAGCATGGCCGAGGGCAGGGTCGTCGGCGCGCCCGAATAGCTCGCGTCGGCCAGTGGGTGCTGAGGAGCGCCGGGGCCGGGGTCGGGTGCGAACGGGGTGGGGCGGGTGACCGGCTCCGAGGTCCCGCCGGTGGCGCGGACGGTGGCGGTGGCGGTGCGCAACCCCGCCGAGCGGGCGGTGATGGTCAGCGGCCCGGCCTCGGTGCCGGCGCGGACGATGGCCAGGGCCTTGCCGTGGAAGGCGGTACGGGTGCTCGCCTGGTAGCGCTCGGCGCTCTCCTGACGGCCGTTGTCGACCCCGGCCAGGGAGCCTCCGGTGACCTTGAAGGCGATCAGATGATCGGCGTCCGGCACCACCACACCGTCGCTGTCGACGACTTCGGCGGTCACGAAGCACAGCGAGCGGCCGTCGGCCTCGACGGTCTTCCGGTCGGGAGTGAGCCGTACGGTGTGCGGGCGCCCCGCCGTGCGCAGCACATCGGTGGCCACCACCCGGCCACCGCGCCGGGCCACCGCCTTCAACTCGCCCGGTGCGAACGGCACCTTCCAGGTGAGGTGGAGCTTTCCGGCGCTGCCGCCCGGGCTGGTGTAGCTGCCGGGGTAGGGGCCGGAGGTGACGGTCTTGTCGTCGCCGGTCGGCTCGGTGGTCTCCAGATAGGCGCGGCCGTCGGTGGTCTTCTTGGTGTCGAACTCGCGGACGCCCAGCGATCGGCCGCCCAGGAACAGCTCCACCGCGGCGACGTTGGAGTACGCCCACACCTCCACGGTCTCGCCCGGCCGGTGCCCGGTCCAGTCCATGGGGACCAGATGGACCATCGGTTCGCTCGTCCACTGGCTCTTGAAGAGGTGGTACATGTCCTTGGGGAAGCCCGCGGTGTCCACCGCGCCGAAGAACGACGCCTTCACCGGGAACACGTCGTACGGCGTGGGCTCGCCGATGTAGTCGATGCCCGACCACAGGAACTGCCCGGCGAAGAACCTCCGGTCCCGGTCCTTCTTCAGCCCGTACTCGCCGCTCATCGTCCAGGAAGCGAGGTTGTTGTCGTAGCTGGAGGTCTGGCGCCTGCCGGGGGTGTGGTTCTCGCCCGTGTTGAGGTGTTCGGGCTCCTGGTAGGCGCCGCGGGTGGAGGTTTCCGAGGAGGACTCGGACTCGAAGAGGAACAACTGCGGATAGCGGGCGTGCAGGGCGTCCACCGAGGCGGCGGTGTTGTAGTTGAGGCCCAGCCCGTCCAGCTTGGCCAGCATCAGATCGGCGGGGGAGCCCTCGGCGGGCAGCCCGCGGTACTTGTCCGAGCCGATCACCACGGGCCTGGTGTCATCGGCCGCGCGCACGGCGTCGATGAGCCGCTGGGCCATCCCCAGGCCCGGGGCGCTGGTGGAGTCGGGGATCTCATTGCCGATGGACCACATGACGACGGCGGGGGAGTTGCGGGCGGCGCGCACCATCTCGGTGATGTCCGCATCGCAGTGCTCGTCGAAGAAGCGCCCGTAGTCATACGTGTTCTTGCCGGTGCGCCAGCAGTCGAACGCCTCCACCAGCATCACGATGCCGAGCCGCTCGCAGACCTCGATCAGCTCCGGCGCGGGCGGATTGTGCGAGGTGCGCAGGGCGTTGACACCCATGCCCTTCATGATGGTCAGCTGGCGCAGCACGGCGTCGGTGTCGACGGCGGCGCCGAGCGCGCCCAGGTCATGGTGGAGATCGACGCCCTGGAGCTTGGCGTATTGGCCGTTCAGCGAGAATCCGCGCTCGGGGTCGAAGATGGCATGGCGGAGCCCGAAGGGGGTGCGGTACCGGTCGGTGGTGTCCTCACCCACCCGCAGTTCGGTCTCCAGGACATAGCGCCGCGGGGTGTCGAACGACCACAGCCGCGGCCGGTCGATCCTGAGCTCCTGGGTGGCGGTACGGGTGTCACCCGCCCCGACGGTGAGGGTGGAGCGTGCCTGGACCACCATGTGCCCGTCGGGGTCCTTGACCGTGGAGATCACGGTCACCGGCTGCCGGCCGTCCGACTCGTTGACCACGAGGGTCCGCGCCCGCACCGTGGCATGCCCGGCGCGCAGGGCGGTGGCCAGGCCGGGGGTGGTGAGGTACGTGCCCCACCGGGCCACATGGACCGGGTCGGTGACCACGAGCCGGGCGTGGCGGTAGATGCCGCTGCCCGAGTACCAGCGGCTGCTGGGGAGCCGGTTGCGCACCTTGACGGCGAGGACGTTGGGCGTGGCGCCGTCGGTGTGGGCCAGCTCGGTGAGGTCGAGGGCGAAGCCGGTGTATCCGTAGGGGTGTTCGCCGATGAGCCGTCCGTTGCAGTACACGGACGAGTCCATGTACACGCCGTCGAATTCGACGGAGATCCGCTTGCCCTCGAGGGCGCGCGGCAGGGTGAAGGTGGTGCGGTACCAGCCGAGGCCGCCGGGCAGGAAGCCGGTGCCGCCGCTGGTGCCGTGGTCGGTGGTGGGGGTGAGCTCGATGCTCCAGTCGTGCGGAACCGCGACCTCGCGCCAGGCCGAGTCGTCGTACGCCGGGTCATGAGCGTCCTCGTACGCGCCGGTCGGGTCGGTGATGCCGCCGGGGTTGACGAGGGCGAACCGCCAGCCGTCCGTGAGCGGGACGGTCCGGCCTCCCATGGCGCGGGACGCGGTGGCGGACTGGGCGGGAACGGCCGTGACAAGTGCCCCGGCCATCGGGGCGGCGGTGCCTGCGATCAGTAACGATCTGCGAGTGACCGCCATCGCGATCCCCTTCTCTTCGATTGTGTGGTGTGCAAGGGCTTGTGCGGCACGTGAGGGTCGTCGACCGACCACAACAGCCCTTTGCGCAACAGATTCTGACAGTTTCAAACAGGGAACTGTCAAGGGTCCCGCAGGGGCTCGGCACCCCGACGGGAGTCGTACGAACGACGAGGTGGCCCCCACCCGCGGCGGGGGCCACCTCGTCGGAAAGGGAACCGGCCGGCACTCAGTAGTCGTAGTGGTGGTGGTGCCGGTGATGCTCGGGCTCCTCGACCACCGGGGGTGCCACGGCGCCGGGCTCGACGACGCGCCGACGCTTGTAGACACTCACATACGCGCATGTGCCGATGATGCCGACCGCCATCAGAATCAGGCCGACCAGGTGGACGTTGAAGCCGTTGGCGTTCCAGTCGGTGGCGAAGGTGAGAATCCCTCCCACCGCGATCATCAAAATGCAACCGCCGAGGCCCATCAGTTCTGCCTCCGTATGTGAGTTCGCTGTTGTGGGCTGGTTTTCGCCGAGTACCCAGGCCCGCCGGGGCCAATCTCACGCCCCGCCGTCCTCGCGCTCCACGGCCGCCACCGCCTCCTCCAGCGCCTGGCGGTCCGCGCGCGCCTTCGTCCGGTCCTCGGCCGAGGCGTCGGTGACATCGAGGAAGATCTGGTCGGCGTGCGGCCAGAGCTCCGTCATCGCCGTCTTGACGCGCACCAGGACCTCCTCGACCTCCTCGCTGTCGAGACCGGGGACGAGGTCGACCCGGGCCGCCACCAGCGTCGAGTCATTGCCCAGACGCATCGTCAGCAGCGTGGTCACGGTGTCGATCTCCGGCTGTGTCTCGAGGAACCGGCGGAGCTCCCGGCGCTGGACCGGGTCGATCGCCTCACCGATGAGCCGCCCGCGCGACTCCATGGCCAGCCGGTAGGCCACATAGACCAGCAGCGCCCCGATCAGGAAGGAGGCCGTGGCCTCGTAGGCCACCTGGCCGGTCACCATGTGCAGCCACATGCCGAGCAGGGCGAACACCACGCCGAGACAGGCGGTGGAGTCCTCGGCCAGCACGGTGCGCAGTGTGGGGTCGTCACCCCTGCGCAGCTCGGTCGCCATACCGCGGCCCGCTTCCCGGGCGTGCCCGCGCACCTGGACCAGCGCCCGGACCAGTGAGGAGCCCTCGGCGATGAGCGCCACGCCCAGGACCGCGAGGCCCACCAGATAGCCGCTGTGGTCCTCGGAGCCGCCCGCGCTCAGCGCCTCGGCGCCCTGGAAGAAGGAGAAGCAGCCGCCCATGACGAAGATGCCGACGGCGGCCAGCAGCGCCCAGAAGTAGCGCTCCTTGCCGTAGCCGAACGGGTGCTGGTCGTCGGGGGCCCGCCTGCTGCGCTTGAGGGAGGCGAGCAGGAACACCTCGTTGAGGCTGTCCGCGACGGAGTGAGCGGCCTCCGAGAGCAGCGCGGGGGAGCCGGCGAAGATCCCGCCGAAGGCCTTGGCCAGTGCGATGACCAGATTGGCGCCGAGGGCGACGAAGACGGTGACGGCGGTCCGGGAGTCCCGACCCTGCCGCGCGCCGGACCCCCCGTCCGGCCCGTGGTCCCTGTCCGGCCCGTGGTCTCTGTCCGGTACGTCCGGTGCGTGCGAGGTCTCCGGCGGGTCCGGCGCATCCGGCGTACGCGGTGTTCCGTGCCGGTCGGGGGAGTGCGTGGTGGAACGGCTCATCGGCGGGAAACTCCGTAGGCGGGAAGTCCGTGCCGTCCCTATGGCCCGCTCCGCGGGGGCGGCCGGACGGCCTGTCCCGTTCGCGGGTGTCCCGATGTCGGGACCTCAATCGTGACCCGCCCGCCGAGGAGCGCGCCCCGCCGGACCCATCCGGTCCACGGGGCGCGCTCGGATGGGGTCAGCCGGCCGGGGCGTTCGGGGACGCGGGCACCTTCGGCAGCTCGCTGAAGATGTCGAGCCCCATGGCGGCGGCGATCAGCAGACCGATCACGCCCAGCGCCACCGCTCCCCAGGCCACCGCGGTCACCCAGGGCGCCCCGGCCGTGACGGGCCGCCGCTGCCGCAGCAGCACCACGGCGGCGATCACCACGGCGGTCAGCGCGAACAGCCCGTTGACGAGGGCCGTGGTGTGCCACGGAGTGCCGTACACCGCGGAGATCTGATCGGCGGCCGCCCCGGACTGGGCCTTGATCTGGCCGGTCAGTTGCTTGCGCTCCTGCAGCATGGTGCCGAGCCAGGTGCCGGAGAGCGAGGCGAGCCCGAGGCCCGCGGCGACGACCGAAGCGGCGCCGGGGACGACGCCCGGTGTGGTGGCCGGGGGAGGGGGCGCGATGTCGTCGGCGGGGTCGGGTGCTTCCAGCGAGTCCGGGGTCTCCTTCGGGCCCGGGGTTTCCTGCTGGTCCGAAACAGCGTTCGGGACACCCTCCGCCGTGGCTTCCTCGGCTTCTGCGGGCTGCGCTGCGGTGTCGGTCGGTTGGTCGGTCTTGGTGGTGTCCATGTGCCGCAACCGTACGGACCGAAGATGAAAACTCACTGAGAAAGCGATGTCCTTCGGCCGGCGGCACCGGCCGGGTGGTGGCCGGCCGCGCCGCATACGCTGACCGAAGGGTCTCAGCGATGGCCGGGGACCCCTCCCCGTACGACGGGAGCACCCCGTGGTCTCCTCCACCTCTGGCGGCGCCGCCCCCGACGGCGGGGCACGGCACCGGCTGCGCGCATGGCTGCTGGAGGGCCTGACCGACATCGTCAAGCGCCAGCCCGGCCCGCACGCCGAGCCGGAGGGCGCACACCAGGGCCGGCCGTGGTGGCGGGTGATGTGCCTGACCGGTCTGGACTACTTCTCCACCCTCGGCTACCAGCCCGGAATCGCCGCCCTGGCGGCCGGGCTGCTCTCCCCGCTGGCCACCGTGGTGCTGGTGGTGGTGACCCTGGCGGGCGCGCTGCCGGTGTACCGCAGAGTGGCCGCGGAGAGCCCGCACGGCCAGGGCTCGATCGCGATGCTGGAGCGGCTGCTGACCTTCTGGAAGGGCAAGCTGTTCGTCCTCACCCTGCTGGGCTTCGCGGCCACCGACTTCCTCATCACCATCACCCTCTCCGCCGCCGACGCCACCGCCCACCTGGTGGAGAACCCGCATTTCACCGCGGTCCTGCGCGGCCATGAGGTGGCCATCACCCTGATCCTGGTGGGAATGCTCGGGGCGGTGTTCCTCAAGGGGTTCACCGAGGCCATCGGGATCGCGGTGGTGCTGGTCGCCGCTTATCTGCTGCTCAACGCCGTCGTGGTGGCGGTCGGGCTGTGGCATGTGTGCACCGCGCCCCACGTGATCCCCGACTGGTCCCAGGCGCTGGTCGCCGAGCGCGGCAGTCCCCTGGTCATGATCGGCGTGGCGCTGGTGATCTTCCCGAAGCTGGCCCTCGGGCTCTCCGGGTTCGAGACGGGCGTGGCCGTCATGCCGCATATCGAGGGCAGGCCGGGCGATACCGAGGAGCGCCCCGCCGGGCGCATCCAGGGCGCCCGGAAGCTGCTGACCACCGCCGCGGTGATCATGAGCGTCTTCCTCATCACCTCCAGCTTCATCACGACCCTGCTGATCCCGCAGCGGGCGTTCGAACCGGGCGGTCAGGCCAATGGGCGCGCCCTGGCCTACCTCGCCCATGAGTACCTGGGCTCGGCGTTCGGCAGCGTCTATGACGCCTCCACCATCGCCATCCTCTGGTTTGCCGGCGCCTCGGCCATGGCCGGACTGCTCAATCTGATGCCCCGCTATCTGCCGCGCTACGGGATGGCACCCCACTGGGCGCGCGCGGTCCGCCCCATGGTGCTGGTGTTCATCGCCATCGCGTTCCTGGTGACCTGGCTCTTCAAGGCGGATGTGGACGCCCAGGGCGGCGCCTACGCCACCGGGGTGCTCGTGCTCATCACCTCGGCCGCCATCGCCGTCACCATCGCCGCCCGGCGCGCCCGGCAGCGCGGCTGGACCATCGGCTTCGGCGTCATCTCGCTGATCTTCCTGTACACCACCGCGGTCAACGTCGTCGAACGGCCCGACGGCGTCAAGATCGGCGCCTGCTTCATCGCGGGCATCATGGCCGTGTCGCTGCTGTCCCGGGTGGCCAGGGCGTTCGAGCTACGGGTCACCAGCGTGACGTTCGACGCCCTGGCAGAGCGATTCGTCCGTGACACCGCCCACCGCAGGATCCGTCTCATCGCCAACAAACCGGAACGCCGCGACCTGGCCGAATACCGCGAGAAGCAGCACCAGATCCGGGCCGACAACGACATCCCGCCCGAGGACGACATCATCTTCGTCGAGGTCACGGTGGCCGACCCGTCCGAGTTCGAGAGCGAGCTGCGGGTGTGCGGCGAGGTGGTGCACGGCCGCTACCGCGTGCTGACCCTGCAGAGCGCCACCATCCCCAACGCGCTGGCGGCGCTGCTGCTACGGGTGCGGGACCTGACCGGGCAGCGCCCGCACATCTACTTCGAGTGGACGGAGGGCCATCCGCTGGCCCACTTCCTGCGCTTCTTCCTCTTCGGCCAGGGAGAGGTCGCCCCCGTCACCCGTGAGGTGCTTCGCGAGGCCGAGCCCGACCGCGGCCGCCGCCCCCACGTCCACGTCGGCTGAACGGCTCCCGTCGAGCCAGGGGCGGCCGCCACGTCAGGGCGCCGTCGTGCGGGTCAGGGCGCCACCGGCTCCGGGTCCGGGTCCACGGCGGGCAGGCTGTCCATGAACGAGCTCACCGAGAACACCGCCCGCCCCGGCCCCGGCGGGCCGTATCCGGGCGGCGAGGACAGCCCGAAGTCCTCGAGCGTCGCCCGGTAGGTCTCCAGCAGCCGGATGTGGTACTCCAGCGGGGCACCCTGCGGATTCTCCTTGCCCAGCGGAGTCGTCGGCTCGGGGCACCAGGTGGTGAACCGGGGCACGACCCCGTGCGACATGAAGAACCGCAGCCCCTCGGCGGTGGAGTCGATCGCCTCGGCCACGGATGCGAAGCCGAGCGGCTGGGCCATCTCCACGCCCGCCACGAAGTTGGGGATCACATTCCGGGCGCCGAACACCTCGGCCGAGTCCAGGATCCGGCGGTGCCACTCGTCCCGGCCGATGTAGCGCTCCTTGCCCGGGCAGTACAGCTCGAACAGCCGCCGGTCCCACACCTCGAAGTTGGGGTGGTAGATCCGCACCCCGTAGTCGTGGAACCGCTGGACGTCCTCCTTGGGCAGCGCCTGCGCCACCACTTTGCCGATCCACCGGCCCGGGAAGCGCTCCTCGATGGCCTTCGCGTACTGGCCGTAGAAGTCGGCCTCGTCACGGCCGCCCACCTGCGAGGTGATCGCGCCGCCGGTGAGGGTGTACGCCTGCGAGGTGCGGGCGGTGTCATGGCGGTCGATGATCTCCAGCGCCTCCAGCACCTCCTCGACCGGCTTCACCCCGGTGTACGGGCGGCCCGCCGCCTTGTGCTGACGCCAGTTGTGGTTGATGTCGCAGTACTGGCACTCCTCCTTGGCGCCGAAGTACTGACACACCCGGAAGACCGTCAGATAGACCAGATAGCCCCACTGGATGGTCGGCGCGACCTCCATCACCGACTTGCCGTTCGACAGGGTGTGGCGGTAGTACTCCGGCATCGGCGGCAGCCCCACCTCGGCGATGCGCGCACCGTCCAGATACAGCCCCAGCGCACCGTCCTCCCCGGCCCGGACCACATACGGCGACGCGGGGTTGACGCGGACGGACACCACGGTGCGGCGGAGCCCGTACGGCCCGCCGGTGAGCACGATCTCCTCGGGCGGCCGGTTGAGGGCCGCGGCGCCCAGCTCCGGCAGGGTGCGGTGGTCGAACGAGAAGATGAAGTACGACTTCGGCTTGACGTCGCCGCCCTCGTTGCCGCTGAGCGCGGACTCGTCGAAGGCCATGCCGCCGCGCAGCAGGTCCTCCTTGAGCACGGCCTCCCGGGGCACCTGGGGGAAACGCCCCATCAGCCCTTCGATCAGCGCGGTTCGTCTCTCACTCGCCATCTGCTGCACCATCCCCCTGGCTCCGTACGGATGCGGTGTGGTTCCCACGCGGGTCTCTGTGCCGCTGAACACGATAGATCAGGACGGATGTTCGGCTCCAGGGCACCCGCCCCGAGCCCGCCCCGTGTCCGTCCGGTGGGCGCTCCGAGCCCGCCCCGTGTCGGTCCGGTGGGCGCTCCGGGGCCGGCCGATCTACGGTGGAAGGGCCATGGCTGTCAACCGGCTCGGCATGGTCGTCCACCAGGCCCGCCCCACCGCCGTCGCGGCGGCCCGCACCGCCCGCGCATGGGCCGCCGCGCACGGCATCTCCTGCTTCGAGCTGGACGTCTGGCGCGGTGACCAGCCCCGGCGCAGCGCCCAGGAGGAGTCCGAGGCGGCCGGCCACCCCGATCTGATCGTCACCTTCGGCGGCGACGGCACCTTTCTGCGTGGCGCCCGGCTCGCCGCCAGGAACGGGGCCGCGGCGCTGGGGGTGAACGTGGGACGGGTCGGCTTCCTCACCGAGATCAGCGTCGACCAGGTGGAGGACGCGCTGAACGCCGTCCAAGAGGGCCGGGCCACGATCGAGGAGCGCATGCTGCTCACGCTGCGGGCGTCCCGGCCGCTGGAGATGCCCGAGGGCATGGAGGCGCTGCTGCGCTACGGGCGGGGCCCCGTCCCGCCCCCGCCCAAGGTCCGCCCCGGCCGCGGCGGCCCCGAGGAGGCCGGCTGGGGCATTCCGCTGGATGTCAACGCCGTCAACGACGTGGTCTTCGAAAAGCTCGCCCGCGACCGCCAGGCCGGGCTCGGGGTGTATGTGTCCGGGCAGCTGCTCGCCTCGTACTCGGCCGACGCGATCATCATCGCCACCCCGACCGGCTCCACCGCCTACAGCTTCGCCGCCGGCGGGCCGGTGGTCTCCCCGTACATGGACGCGGTCGTCTTCACCCCGGTGGCCCCGCACATCGCCTTCGACCGCACCGTGGTGGCCGCGGTGGACGAACCCGTCGCCGTACGGGTGCTGCCGACCTCGGGGCGGGTGGCGGTCAGCCTCGACGGGCAGCTGCGCGGGGTGCTGGAGCCGGGTGACTGGGTGGCGGCCTACCGGGCACCGGTCCGGCTGCGGCTGGTACGGCTCGTGCCGACGCAGTTCTACCACCGGCTGCGGGACCGCTTCCGGCTGGCCGACTCGCCCGCCGCCGACCCGGCCCCGCCGTTCTACCGCCCCAGCTCCCCGATCCCGCCGGACCTGGCACATCTGCGGCTGCCCCCGGTGCCCGACGACCCACCGGAGCCGGGGCCGGACGGCCCACGCTGAAGATGCGGGGCGCACCGCCCGGTGCCAGGCTGAGGGGCGTGACAGCTCACGCGTTTCACAGCGACTTCGCGCTGCGTGTCAACGGTGCCGACCGCCCCCTCACCCTCGACCACCGGGTGACCCTGCTGGACGCCCTCCGCGAACACCTGGCGCTGACCGGGGTCAAGAAGGGGTGCGACCACGGGCAGTGCGGGGCCTGCACCGTCCTGATCGACGGGGAACGCGTCAACAGCTGCCTGGTGTTCGCGGTGGCCGCCCAGGGCCGGGACATCACCACCATCGAGGGTGTGGCGGGGCTCGCCGCCCCCGAGGAACTCCACCCGCTGCAGCGGGCGTTCCTGGAC
This sequence comes from Streptomyces endocoffeicus, assembly GCF_016741935.1. Lineage (GTDB taxonomy): Bacteria > Actinomycetota > Actinomycetes > Streptomycetales > Streptomycetaceae > Streptomyces > Streptomyces endocoffeicus. The sequence goes on from NZ_JAERRG010000006.1 coordinate 250,327, forward strand.
CACGACGGCTTCCAGTGCGGCTACTGCACACCCGGCCAGATCTGTTCCGCCATCGGCGCGCTCACCGAGGCCGCGCGCGGCTGGCCCAGCCATGTCACTTCGGACATGGCGGCCGGGGTCGGCGCGCCGGAGGAGCTGGACGCCGACGAGATCCGGGAGCGGATGAGCGGCAACCTGTGCCGCTGCGGGGCGTACCCCGGCATCGTGGCCGCCATCCGCGAGGTCGCCGGGGCCGACGGCGGCGGGGCGCCCGCCCGCACCGGTGCGGCGGGAGGGGCGCGATGAAGCCCTTCGGCTACGAGCGCGCCACCGACCCCCAGGCCGCCGCCACGCTCGTGGCCGACTCCACCGAGGCGGTGTACCTGGCCGGGGGCACCAATCTGGTGGACCTGATGAAGCTCGGGGTGACCGAGCCCGCCCTGCTCGTCGACATCACCGGGCTCCCGTACGACACCGTCGAGCACCGCCCGGACGGCGGTGTGCTCATCGGCGCACTGGTCCCGGGCAGCCGCCTCGCCGGAGACCCGGGCATCCGCGAGCGGTTCCCGGCGCTGGCCGAAGCGCTGCTGTCCGGCGCCTCCGGGCAGCTGAGGACCGTGGCCACCACCGGTGGCAATCTGCTCCAGCGCACCCGCTGTGTGTACTTCCAGGACGTGACCAAGCCCTGCAACAAACGACGCCCGGAGACCGGCTGTTCGGCCGTCCAGGGCCTCCACCGCGACCTGGCCGTGCTCGGCACCTCCGACTTCTGCGTGGCCAACCACCCCTCGGACATGGCGGTGGCGATGGCCGCGCTCGACGCGGTCGTCCATCTGCGGCGGGTGAACGGCAGCCCCCGTACGCTGCCGCTGAACGACTTCTATCTGCTGCCCGGTGACACCCCGCACCGCGAGACCGTGCTGCAGCCCGGCGATCTGATCACCGGTGTCGAGCTGCCACCGCCCCCCGAGGGCGCCGCCATGTCCTACCGCAAGGTCCGCGACCGCTGGTCCTACGCCTTCGCGCTGGTGTCGGTGGCCGCCGTCGTGGCCACCGAGGCCGACGGCACCCTGCGGGACATCCGGCTGGGGCTCGGCGGCGTGGGCACCCGCCCCTGGCGTGCCCGCGAGACCGAGCGGCTGCTGACCGGGCGGCAGCCGACCGAGGAGCGCCTGCGGGAGGCGGCCCGGGCCGAGTTCGCCTCGGCGCGCCCGCTACCGGGGAACGCGTTCAAGATCGACCTCGCCGTGGATGTCATCACCGCGGCCGTGCGCGACCTCGTGGGAGGACAGCGGCGATGACCACGCTCCAGCGGACCGTGGGCGCGGAGGTGATCCGTGTCGAAGGGCGCGAGAAGGTCACCGGTGCCGCGCTGTACGCGTACGAGTACCCGGTGCCGGACGCCCTGTACGCGTGGCCGGTGCAGTCCACCATTCCGCGTGGCACGGTGCGCGCCGTCGACACCGCCGCGGCGCTGTCCCTGCCGGGCGTGGTCGCCGTGCTCGACAGCCGCGACGTGGTCCGGCTGCGCCCGACCGACACCCCTGAACTCGCCGTTCTGCAGTCCCCCGAGGTGGCCTACCGCGGGCAGATCGTGGCGGCCGTGGTGGCGGACACCTTCGAGACGGCCCGTCAGGCGGCGGCCGCCGTGCGGGTCGAGTACGACGTGGACGACCACGACGCCGAGCTGATGGACGGCGATCCGCGCATCTTCGTCCCCGAGACGGTCAACGGCGGCTACCCGGGACACACGGAGACCGGCGATGTGGAGGCCGCCCTCGACGCGGCGCCGGTCGTCCTCGACGCCACGTACACCACGCCCCCCGAGCACACGGCCACGATGGAACCGCATGCCACCATCGCCGTCTGGGACGGGGACACGCTCACCCTCTACAACGGCGACCAGGCCCCCTGGATGACGGCCGCCAGGGTGGCCGAGCTGTTCGGCCTGCCCGAGGGCGCCGTCCGGATCGTGGCCGACCACACCGGCGGCGGCTTCGGCTCCAAGGCGATTCCCCGACCGCCCACGGTGCTCGCCGCGCTGGCCGCCCGCGCCGTGGGCCGCCCGGTCAAGGTGGCGGCCACCCGGCAGCAGATGTTCACCATGGTCTCGTACCGCACGCCCACCCTCCAGCGCATCCGGCTCGGCGCCGAACGGGACGGCAGGCTCACCGCCATCTGGCACGACGCCCTCCAGCAGAGTTCCACGCTCACCCCGTACTGCGAGCAGACGGTCACCTGCACCCGCGTCATGTACGCCGCGCGCCACCGCCGGACCACCCACCGTCTGGCGCAGCTGGACGTGCCGACGCCCTCGTGGATGCGGGCCCCCGGCGAGGCGCCCGGGATGTTCGCGCTGGAGAGCGCGATGGACGAGCTGGCGGTGGAGCTGGGCATGGACCCCATCGAGCTGCGGGTGGCCAACGAGCCGTCCGTGGACCCCGGGACCGGTCATCCCTTCAGCAGCCGCAATCTGGTGGCCTGTCTGCGGGAGGGCGCGGCGCGCTTCGGCTGGGCGGGCCGCGACCCCGCTCCGGGCGCCCGCCGGGAGGGGCACTGGCTGCTCGGCACCGGAGTGGCGGCGGGCAACTACCCCGCCCTCACCTGGCCCTCCACCGCGACCGCCCGCGCCGAGCCCGGCGGAGGCTTCACCGTACGGATCGCCGCGGCCGACATCGGCACCGGCGCCCGCACCGCGCTGACCCAGGTGGCGGCGGACGAACTCGGTGTGGGGATCGACCGGGTCACCCTCGACATCGGCCGCAGCGCCTACGGCCAGGCGCCGTGGGCGGGCGGCTCGATGGGCCTCAGCTCCTGGGGCTGGGCGGTGTCCAAGGCGTGCCGGGCGCTGACCAAGCGGCTGGCCGAGGTCTCCGGCGCGGTCCCGCCCGGCGGACTGGAGGAGCGGGCGGACACCGCCGAGGACGTCGAGGCGCGCCGGGCGTTCTCGCGCCACGCCTACGGCGCCCAGTTCGCGGCGGTGCGGGTGGACGCCGTCACCGGCCAGGTGCGGGTCGACCGGCTGCTGGGGATGTTCGCCGCCGGACGTGTCATCAACCCCCGGACGGCGGGCTCGCAGCTGCGCGGCGGCATGTGCATGGGGCTGTCGATGGCGCTGCACGAGAACCTGGAGCCGGACCCGCGGTTCGGCGACTTCGCCAACCACGACCTCGCCACGTATCACATCGCGGCCAACGCGGATGTGCGCGACATCCAGGCGCACTGGCTCGAGGAGAACGACGACGAGCTCAACCCGATGGGCAGCAAGGGCATCGGGGAGCTGGGCATCGTCGGCACGGCGGCGGCGATCGCCAACGCGGTGTACCACGCCACGGGGGTGCGGGTCCGCGATCTGCCGATCACGGTGGAGCGGGTGCGCGCGGGGTTCTCCGCGGGCCCGCGCGCCGGGCTCTCCGCCGGGCCGTCCGCCCGCTGAGCGGCCGCCCGGCCCGTCGAGGGTCCCGGGGTGTCGCGGCTCCCGGCCCGTCGAGGCTCCCGGGGTGTCGCGGCTCCTGGGGTGTCGCGGCTCCTGGCCCGTCGAGGCTCCCGGTCACGGCTCCCGGGGTGTCCCGCGGTGACGGCGCGGGACACCCGGTCGCGTGGGATCAGCCGTTGTCGGCTGCCCCACCGGCGCCGTCCGCGCCCGCGCCGTCCCCGGCGGCCCCGGAGCCGTCAGCGGCGTCGCCGCCCGCCGCGCCACCGTCGTCCGCCGCGCCGCCGCCTCCGGCCGCGCCGCCGTCGCCGATCTTCGCACCGACCGCCTCCAGCGCGGTCGTCACCGGCTGGAAGAAGGTCTCACCGCCGGCGGTGCAGTCACCGCTGCCGCCGGAGGTCAGGCCGATGGCCTGGCCGTCCGCGCTGAACAGCGGGCCGCCGCTGTCGCCGGGCTCCGCGCAGACATCGGTCTGGATGAGCCCGCTGACCGTGCCCTCGGGGTAGTTGACCGTCGCGTCGAGACCGGTGACCGCGCCGTCATTCAGCCCGGTGGTGCTGCCCATGCGCTGCACCTGCTGGCCCACCGTGGCCTCGCCCGCCCCGACGATGTCCACGGACTGGTCGCCGGTGTTCACCGTGCTGGGGGCCTCGGTGTTGGCGTCGTCGTAGGTGACCAGCGCGAAGTCCCCGTCACCGGGGAAGGTGGCGTCCTGCACGGTGCCGATCGCCGCGCCGTTCTGCGAGTCCGACCACTGCTCGGCGGCCACGCCGCAGTGACCGGCGGTGAGGAACGCCGGGGCGCCGCTGTCCGTGGTGACGTTGAAGCCGAGCGAGCAGCGCGCACCGCCGCCGAAGATGGCGTCGCCGCCCGCGACGAAGGGCTTGAACTCGCCCGTGGACTTCTTCAGGGTGGCCATGCCGTCGCCCAGCGACTTCACGGTGGACTCGAGGGTGTCCCACTTCGCCCCGGTGACCGTGGAGTCCGCGGTGACCCGCAGCTCATTGGTCTTGGGGTCCACCGACCAGGAGGTGCCCGGGATGGTCGCCTTGGTCTTGAGGGTCTTCGCGGCGGTCTGCAGCGCCTTGGTGCTGTTGTCGACCTTTCTGGCCACCGCCCCGGCGCTCTTGACCTGGACGTTCACATTGTTGTTGTCGCCGACGACATTGACGATGACCTGCTGCTTGTCCTTGTCGTAGTAGGCCCCGCCGAACGCCTCGCCCAGCTGCGACGCGAGCTCCGCGGCGATGTCCGCCGCCGACGCGGCGTCCACCTTCTTGGGCTGGGCCGCCTCGGACTTGTCGTCCTGTGAGGCGTTGGCGTTGGGCAGGATGATCGCGGCTGCCGCCACGGCGGCGGCCCCGGCCCCCGCGAACACGATCTTTCGCTTGGGTACCCGTTTATGGCTCAACTCATGACCTCCAGTTGGGGGGTTACGGGATCCGCTCATCCGCGACGAGCACGACCCGGCAGTGGATACGGGCGGCGCACGAGTTGTGTTCAGAGTGATTTAGGAGATCTTTACGGGGCCGCCTCCAGCAGTCCGGTCCCCGGCGGCCGCCGCGCGGTGACCGGGGCGGCGATCAACTCGCGCCATTCGGACGCCCGGTGGCAGGCGGCCGTGCGCCCCCGGCCCACCGGGGCCGGTACGGGCGCGGTGCGGCAGGCGTCGATGGCGAACGGGCAGCGGTGGGCGAAGACACAGCCCTCCCGCGCCGTCCACGCGGGCGGGTCGGCCGCCGGGCGCAGCGCCGCCGCGCCCGGCCCGCCCTCGGCCCGTACGCTCGGCGCGGAGGCGATGAGCAGCGCGGTGTACGGATGCAGGGGCCGGCCGAACACCTCCCGTACCGGCCCCTGTTCCACCACCCGGCCGCGGTAGAGCACCGCCACCCGGTCGGCGATGCCCGCCAGGGAGCTGAGGTCGTGCGAGATGACCACGACGGCCATCCCGCGTTCGGTGCGCAGCCGGTCCAGCAGCCGCAGCACCCGGTTGCGGTTGGAGGCGTCCAGGGCGCTCACCGGCTCATCCGCGATCAGCAGCCGGGGCCGGGCGACGATCGCCCGCGCGAGCAGCACCCGCTGGCGCTGACCACCCGAGATCGCGCCCGGCGGCCGATCGCCGAGGCGCGCCGCGTCCAGACCCACCGTCTCCAGCGCCTCGGCCACGCGGGCGGCGATGTCCGTGTCGCCGAGGTCCCCCGCCACGGCGAGCGGCTCGGCCACGGCCCGCCGGACCGTCAGCTCCGGGTCCAGCGCCCGCAGCGGATCCTGGAACGCGTAACTCAGCCGCCCCGAACGGCGGAACGCGCGCAGCGCCCGCCCCCGCAGCCCGGAGATCTCGCGCCCGTCGAAGACCACCCGCCCCGAGCGCGGAGGGACGAGCCCCACGGCCGTACGCGCCAGTGTGGTCTTGCCGGAGCCGGTCTCCCCGATGACCCCGACGATCTCCCCCTCGCCCACGGACAGCTCCACGCCGTCGAGCACCGGCCGCGCACCCCGCCGGCCGAAGGCCACGGTCAGCCCGGAGAGCTCCAGCAGCCCGCTCATACCGCCACCTCCCGGGTGGAGCGCGCACCGGCCCGCGACAGAGCGAGCTCCTCGCCGCGGACACACCGCACCCGCCGCCCGTCGGCCGTCTCCCGCAGCGGCACCGGACCGCTGAGGCACTCGGGCGCGGCGAACCCGCAGCGGTCGGCGAACCGGCAGCCCGGCAGCCGCGCGCCCACCTCGGGCGGCGCACCGGGGATGACCTCCAGCTCGCGCCGCTCCCAGTCGCCCACCGTGGCCACGCGCAACAGCGCCTCGGTGTACGGATGCAGGGGGTCGTTCAGCACCCGCTCGGCCGGGCCGTCCTCGACCAGCTCCCCGGCGTAGGCCACCAAGACGCGGTCGCACACCTCGGCGATCACCGCCAGGTCATGGCTGACCAGCAGCAGCGCCAGATCCTGCTCGGCGCGCATCCGGGCCAGCAGCTCCAGGACCTCGGCCTGGACCACCACATCCAGCGCGGTGGTCGCCTCGTCGGCCACCAGCAGATCCGGTGCGCAGGCCACCGCCACGGCGATCAGCACACGCTGCAGCATCCCGCCGGACAGCTCGTGCGGATGGCGCCGGGCCACCTCGGCGGGGTCGTGCAGCCCGACGGCGGCGAACAGCTCGACGGCCCGCGCACCGGCCCGCGCCCGGTCAAGACCCAGCTTCACCCGCAGCACCTCGGTCAGCTGACGCCCCACGGTCAGCGAGGGGTTGAGATACGAGGCGGGGTCCTGGAAGACGGCGCCCACCCGAGTGCCCCGTACCCGGTCCCACTCCCGGCGGGACAGCCCGGTCAGCGCCTCACCGGCCAGCGTGATCTCGCCCTCGGACACCGCGCAGCCCGCGGGCAGCAGTCCGAGCACCGACCGGCAGATGAGGGTCTTGCCGCTGCCCGACTCGCCGACCAGGCCGACGGCCTCACCGCGGCCCACGGTGAACGACACATCGCGTACGGCCGTCAGCCGCCCGGACGAGACGGTGACGCCGAGCCCCTCGACCGACAGTGCGGCCGACGGGTCAGTGGGCGCGCCGGGCGTGGCGGGGTCAGACGACGGGGAGTGCGGCATCGGCCCGCTCCTTGGTGGTGTCGGGGGATTCGGCGGTGGCGGCGGGGGACCCGGTGGCCGGGTCCGGAGCGCCGCCGGGCAGCAGTTCGTCCGCCCCGGCGTCCCGTACGGCGTCGGCCAGCAGATTGAGCGCACCGGCGGTGATGACGATCAGCGCGGCCGGGAACACCGGCGCCCAGATCTGCTGGGTGAGGAAGCCCAGATCGGTGGCGAGCATGCCGCCCCAGGTGGCGGCGGGCGGCTGCACACCGACCCCGAGGAAGGTCAGCGAGGAGACCACCAGCAGACAGGTGGCCAGCGCGTGGGCGGCCGTGACGATGACCGTCGGCAGCACCTTGCTCCAGATGTGGGTGCGCAGCACCCGCCCGACCGAGGCGCCGAACAGCTCGGCCGACTCCACGTACTGGGCGTGCCGCAGGCTCAAACCGGCGGCGCGGGTCATCCGGAAGAACAGCGGGGCGTAGAGCACCCCGAGCGCCAGCATCGCCTGGTGCATGCCGTTGCCCAGCGCGCCCACCACCGCGATGGCGAACACGGTGAACGGCAGTGTCATCAGCGCGTCGACGGCGCGCTGCGCGAGCCACTCGCCCACCCGCCCCATCCACAGCGAGGCCAGCCCGGTCGGCACCCCCACCGCCATCGCGGCGGCCACCGCCTCCACGGCGCCCGCCACCGAGCGGCCACTGCCCTCCAGCAGCCGGCTGAGCACATCGCGGCCCAGGTAGTCGGTGCCCAGAAGATGGCCGGGGCCGGGCCCGCGCAGCATGTTCCGGGGGTTCTGGGCCAGCGGGTCATGAGGGGCGAGCCAGCCGCCGAACGCCGCCAGCAGCGCGATGGCCAGCAGCACCAGCAGCGCCACCTTGGCGGAGGTCGGCCGCCACGCCCGTCGCAACGTCCTCATCCGCGCGTCACCTCCCGGCGCCGGGCGGCCGGATTCAGCGCGAGCAGCGCCGCGTTGACGGCCACGTTGACCACCAGCACCACCGCGATGGTCACCAGCAGCGTCCCCTGGATCACCGGGATGTCGTGCTGCTCCGCCGACTGCAGGGTGAGCTGGGCGAGCCCGGGCAGCGCGAAGATCTGCTGGGTGACCACCGCACCGCCGAGCAGCATCGGCACGCTCATCCCGAGCGCCGTCAGCGCGGGTCCCGCGGCGTTGCGCAGGGCATGGCCCAGCACCACCCGCCGGGCGGGCAGTCCGCGCATCACCGCGCCCGTCACATAGTTCTCCCGCAACGTCCCCACCAGCGAGGTGCGCAGCTGACGGGCGATGGCGGCCGCGGCCTCCAGGCTCAGCGCGAACGCGGGCATCACGGTGTACCGCAGCCACTGCGCGGGGTCCATGTCCAGCGGCACATAGCCACCGGACGGCAGCCACCCCAGCCTCAGCGAGAACACCGTGACCAGCGCGATGGCCACGACGAAACCGGGCAGGGTGCCGAGCAGCGCGCACAGCGCCGTGACGGCGCGGTCCAGCCGTCCGCCCGCCCTGAGCGCGGCGGCGACACCGGCGGCCCCGCCCAGCACCACGGCCATCAGCAGCGCGAGCCCGGCGATGGACAGATCCACCGGAATGGCCTGCCGGATGCTCGTCGCCACCGGGATCGTGGTGAACCACGAGCGGCCCAGGTCCCCGGTGAAGGCATGTCCGAGCCAGGACACGTACTGCTGCCACAGGGGCCGGTCGAGGCCGAACTGATGGTTCATCCGGGCGATGTCGGCGGGTGTCGCCGTCTCGCCGAGCACGGCCGCCGCCGGATTGGCCCCGGAGAGCGCGCCGAGACCGAAGGTCAGTGCGGAGGACAGCAGGAACACCGTGCCCGCCGTGGCGAGTACGCGGCCGAGCGAACGCGGCAGCCGGGCCGGGCGTACGGCCTTCCGGCGGGTACGCGCGGGGTGTGCGGCGAGCGCGGTCATCCGGCCGTCACCCCCTCGAACCGCTGCACCACCGGGAGCGAGGGGATGGCGGAGACGGACGTCGTACGGGCGAGGGCGCGCGGCACCGTGTAGAGGAACACGTTCGGCATCGTGCGCACCGCCACCGCGGTGGCCGCCCGCAGCACCTGCGGATAGCGCGGCGACTCCAGCGGGGTGCGGCGCACCGCGGCCACGGCCGCGTCCAGTTCGGGCGTGGTACGGCGGGAGGGGTTCATCAGCCCCTCCGCGCCGAAGAGCACCTGCATCGCCTGCACCGGTGACTCCCGCCCGGCGAACTGGTCGATGTACAGGGCGCGCGAGTGCTGGACGTACACCACCTGCGACGTCCGTGCCTCGGGGATGACCTCGATCCGGGCCCGGAACCCGACCCGGTTCAGCTGGGCCTGCAGCTGCTCGGGCGCGCCCTGCGGCTGGGCGGTGGTGATGGTCACCTGGACGCCGTCGTGATACCCGGCCTCCCGGAGCAGGGCGCGCGCCCGCTCCGGATCGTGCTTGTACACCGCGCCGAGCGACGGGTCGAAGCCCGTGTAGCCGGGCGGGAAGGGCTGGTGGTCCACCTCGCCATGGCCGAACTGCTCGCTGTCCAGCAGGGCTTGGCGGTCCACGGCGTACTTCAGGGCCTTGAGGACGGCGGGGTCGTCGAAGGGCTTCATGGCGGTGTTCACATCCAGGACGCGCACCACCATCGACGGGATGAGCTGCACCGTGAATCCGGCCTCACGCGCCGCCTCGACCTGGCTGAACGGGATCTGGGCCACATTGAGCCGCCCGGACTGGAGCGCGGCGAGCGCCGTGGTCTCATCGGGCTTGGGAAACGCCTCGAAGCGTTCGACGGCGATGTGCTCGGCGTTCCAGTAGCCGGGGTCGCGGCGCAGGCTCGCCATGGAGTTCTGGGTGTACGACACCAGCCGGAACGGGCCGTGGCCGACCGGCCTGGTGGCCAGCCGCGCTTCGTCCTTGCCGAACGCGGTGGGGCTGACCACCATGCCGGTCTTCCCGGCCAGCAGCGCGGGCAACTGGTAGTCGGCCTCGGTGAGTTCGAGGACCACGGTGTGCGGGTCGGTGGCCCGTACCGTGTCGATGGTGGTCAGCTGGGAGGCGATCAGGGACTTGGGGTGGTTCTTGCCGCGCTCGAGGCTCTTCTTGACGGCCCCGGCGTTCACCGGTGTGCCGTCGGAGAACCGCAGGCCCCGGCGGAGGGTGAAGGTGAGCCGTCGGCCGTCGTGGGAGTAGTGCCAGGAGGAGGCGAGCGCGGGCTTGGCGCCGCCCTTGGCGTCGAGTTGGGTCAGCCCGGAGTAGACGAGCGACAGCAGATGGACATCCCAGCCCTTGGACGAGAACACCGGATCCCAGGTGGAGGGCAGATCCCAGCCCCAGCGCAGGGTCTCGCCCCCGCCGCCCGCGCCGGTGGTCGCCACCCCGCCGCAGGCGGCCAGCGGCAGGGAGCCACCGGCCCCCAGGGCCAGGCCGAGCACGGAGCGCCGGTCCGGTGCGGGGGCCGGAGCGGGGCCCGGTGGCGGATCGGGCGGACGGCGGACGGGAGGTGGCGGGGCGGCGGGAGTCATGGCTGGACGTCGCCTTTCGTGGTGTCAACTGCCCCCGGACGGCACGAATTTACGGCCGGGACACGGCCGCACAGGTCAGCGAGGGCACGAGGAAAACGAGGGGGACGAGCGGCACGAGGCGCTCGGGACGCGGCGGATCGTCGCGGATCGCGGATCGCGGAACGGGAAACGGGCGATCAGCGACAGATGGCGCTGGCGGTGCGCCGGAAGTCCACGTATCGGCACACCACACCGGGGTGCGTCGTCAGCATGTGCCCATGGTGCGGGGCGAGGACCGGCGAAGTCAATGGACACCTTTCGGTGTCTCATTCGCCAAGACGGCTACGAGCTGGGGCTTTTCGACTCTCCGGCGGTGATGAGCGCCGGATGGGTGGTCGCCTCGTCCGGGTGCAGCCACAGCGGCCCGCCCGCCGTATCGACCCGTACGGCCGCGGGCGGGGGAGTGGTTCCGCCCGTCAGCAGGGACAGATCGGGCCCGGTCAGACTGCGGTACTTCGCCAGGGCCTCCCCGGGGCCGATCGGGGCCGCTTCCCAGAGCTGACGGGGAGCCACCGTGCGCAGCGCGGCGAGGTACTCGGGCACGCTCCGCCACCCCGGCGCGGCCACGCGCCCGCCGGGGCCGGAGAACACCAGCGTGGGCAGCGCGTAACGCACCCCGTCGTCGGTTTCCTTCACGCCCGTGCCATGCGGCCCCGGGGCGTGGAAGGCATGCGCCTCCGGGATGGGGTCGCGGGCCTCGGCGTGGTCCCGCCGGACGGCCGCCACCACCTCCGGATCGCCCGCCTCCGCGCCCAGCCGCCCCACATCGACACCGTCGAGACCGGCCAGGGCGTCGAGCACCCGCCCAGCCGTATCGGCCGGAGTGCCCAGCACGAACGTGGTCTCGCGCAGCCGCCGCAGCACCCGCTCCGCGGCCGTCGCGCCCTGCCGCTCGGCCGCCTTCGCGGCGAGCGAGGCCGGCCGGCTGGTGGCCGCCACCCAGCGCAGCCGGTGGGCGTAGGGCGCCCGCGTATGGCGGGCGATATCGGCGACATAGCGGCCGTACCAGGCGGTCTCGGCGGCCGGATCCGGTGCCGGATCGTCGTCCTCGTCGAAGAGGATGCCGAACACCCGGCGCCAGCGGGCTCGCCCCGCGGTGAGCGCCCGCAGCAGGCGGAACGCGGGCTCGGAGCCCCACGCCCACGGGCAGGCCGGATCGGTGTACTCCACGATCTCGACGGCCCGGTCGCCGTCCGCCCCGGGGTGCCGGAGGCGGTCAGGGTGTACGGACGTCATGCGGCCAGCCGCTCGCGGACCAGATCGCTCAGGGCGGTGGAGGTCAGAACCTGGCGCACATGCGCCTCCATCCCGCGCCACACCCCGGGCAGCCCGGCCGCCGGGCCGCGGTAGCCGAGGTCGTCCAGCCGCTCGCCGCGCAGCGTCAGGAACGCCCCGTCCACCGCGAGCACGATGTCCGCGAGCGTGGTCTCGGCGGGGTCGCGGGCGAGCCAGTAGCCGCCCTCGCAGCCGCGCTGGCTGCGCACCAGACCGGCCTGGCGCAGATCGCGGAAGACGGCCTTGAGGAACCGGAAGGGGATGTCCTGGGAGGTCGCTATCGCCTCACATGTGAGCGGCCTGCCGGGGTCCGCGGCCAGCTCCGCCAGCGCCCGGACCGCGTAGTCCGCCTTCGCCGAGATCTGCATACGGCCATTATGCAGCGTGGATTTCGCGGTGTTGTGCCTGGTGAGCGAAAGGACACCGGTTGACATCCATTACCGGTGCTTTCTACGGTCGGTGGCATGACGACGCCCGGCGGCGACCCCGCGCAGCAGCACGACGCGTTCCATCCGCATCTGAAGGCCACCGCCCCCGGCGGTCCGTCGCGGTCGCGGGTGCACCACATCCGCACCGAGGACGTCGACCCCGGCACCGCCCAGACCGAGGGCATGCGGCGGTTCGCCGCGATCAGCGGCCAGTCGGTGGGGTCGGAGCGGCTCTGGATGGGCCAGACCCATGTGGCGCCGGACACCGCCTCCGCCAACCACCACCACGGCGACTCCGAGACGGCCATCTTCGTGGTGCGGGGCCACCCCGAGTTCGTCTTCGCCGAGGAGCGGGACGGACACGTCGAGGAGGTCCGGCTGCGCACCCGGCCGGGTGACTACGTCTTCGTACCGCCCCATGTGCCGCACCGGGAGGAGAACCCGGACCCCGACGACGAGGCGGTGGTGGTCATCGCCCGCAGCACCCAGGAGGCCATCGTGGTCAACCTGCCGGAGCTGTATGTGCTGGAGGGCGGGGAATAACCGGCCGCGCGCACGGATGGCCGCATCGGTCCGGCCGGCCGTGCATCCGCCCGGCGCTCGTGGGTAGTCGCCTCTGCTGTGCCCCCTTCATCGACGAAAGGAGTGGCATCGTGAGCGACGACCGGCGACCGGAGGAGCGCGAGGAGCGGGGCGGGATCCCCAGGGACCTCCCCGACCAGCAGGCGCAGGACGGGCCCGACCACCTGGATGTGGCGGGCGCCGGCCATGAGCCGGACGAGGTGGACGACATCCCCGAGACGGACGAGTCCGGCACCGGACGGCGGGGGAGGCCGCAGAGCGGGAGTGTGCACCCCGAGCAGCCCGTCCCGGACGAGCCCTCGGGGTGAACGCCGTACGTGACCCGGCGGCGGGTCACGTACCGGCGGGGCGGGCGCGGACATGGATGCGCTCGCCCTGCGCCCCGAACAGGGAGAGGAACTCCACCGGCTGGTCCCCGGCGTTGGTGAAGCCATGGGGGGTGCGGGTGTCGAATTCGGCGGCCTCACCGGCCGCGAGCACCAGATCGTGCTCGCCCAGCGCCAGCCGTAGCCGCCCGGAGAGCACATAGAGCCACTCATAGCCCTCGTGCACCCGCTGCTCCAGCGGTTCATCGCTCCTGCCCTGCGGCCGGGGCGGCATGATCTGCTTGTACGCGTGCAGCCCGCCCAGATAGCGGGTCAGTGGGATGAACGTCTGGCCTTGCCGGGTGAACGGTCGTGGATGGACGCGGGGATCCCCGGTGGCCGGCGCCCCCACCAGCTCGTCCAGCTGCACTCCGTACGCCTTGGCCAGCGGCAGCAGCAGCTCCAGGGTCGGCTTGCGCTGCCCCGCCTCCAGCCGCGACAGGGTGCTCAGCGAGATGCCCGTCGTCTCGCTGAGCTGGGAGAGGGTGGTGCCACGGGTGCGCCGCAGCGCCCGCAGCCGGGGTCCTACGGCGGTCAGCACCTCGGTGAGGTCTTCGTCAGCCATACCTTCATTTGCCACCCCGGCAAAGAATTTTGTCAAGTGGCCACGGCCGGACGCACCCTCTTGACCCAACGAAGGGAGCGCATCCGACATGACCACCAAGCCGCACGACATCTCGCCCGACACCACGCCTGGGGAGTTCTGGGACAACTTCTACAGCGCCGAGGACCGCGTCTGGAGCGGCAGGCCCAACGCCGCCCTGGTGCGCGAGGTCACCGGGCTGACCCCCGGCCACGCACTGGATCTGGGCTGTGGCGAGGGCGCCGACGCCATCTGGCTCGCCCAGCGGGGCTGGCGGGTCACCGCCGTCGACGTCTCCCAGGTGGCCCTGGACCGCGGTGCCGGACACGCGGCGTCGGAAGGTGTCGGCGACCGTATCGAATGGCAGCCGCACGACCTGTCCGTGTCCTTCCCGGCCGGCACCTTCGACCTGGTCTCCACCTACTTCCTGCACTCCTGGCTCGAGCTGCCCCGGGAGCGGATCCTGCGCAGCGCCGCGGGCGCCGTCGCACCGGGCGGAGTGCTGCTGATCACCGGGCACGCCGGATTCCCGTCCTGGGTGACGGACCCCGATCCGGACATCCACTTCCCCACCCCCGAGGAGGTGCTCGCCGGGCTGGAGCTCGCGAACGGCGAGTGGGACGTCCTGGTCAGCGAGGCCCACGAGGAGAAGACGACCGACCCCGAGGGAAAGCCGAGCACCCGCACCGACAACACCGTGAAGGTCCGCCGCCGCTGACGGCGATTCCCGCTCGCCGAAGAGGAAGCGCCTCGCCGCCCCTCGTCGCCCTCAGGAAGCGGCTGACGAACCGGTGCGCCGGAACGCCCAGTCCATGCGTGGCTCCACCAGAGCGCGCAGGACCCGTCGCACCGGTTCCGTGCACAGTGCGGTGATCATGAGCACCGCGGCCGCCGTGACGGTGAGCTCCCCGAGCGGGGTGTGCAGCCACGGATGGTCGTACCAGTCCCAGAAACGGGACGACTTGATGATGAAGCCGTGCAGCAGATAGCCGTACAGCGTCCCCGAGCCGAGCGCGGTGAACCAGGTGCGGCGCCCCGGCACCCAGGCCAGGAAGCAGGCCGTCAGCACCAGCGCCAGACCGAAGAGGGCGGGCGTGGTGAGCAGACCGGCCCAGGACGGTACGCCGTCCAGCTTGGCGACGCTCTTGCGGTGGTAGAACCACTCCGCGTCCATCCAGGGCGCCACCGCGTACGCCGTGCACAGGGCGAAGGCCGCCACCGGAAGGGCGACCAGCCGGGCCCGCCGGGTCCGCAGCCGGGTGAAGTGGTCCGGGCGCAGAGTGAGCCCGACCACGAAGAACGGGAGGAACGCCAGTACCCGCTGGAGACCGAGATCCCCGCCGGCCTCCGGTGAGATCGAGGCCAGCGCGGCCACCGCCAGCGCGACCGGCACCGGATGGCGCAGCGCCAGCCACAGCGGGGTGGTGACCCGCCAGATGAACAGCGCGGCCAGGAACCACATCACATACCAGGGGTCGAGCAGGCTGATCGGATAGCCCGGATCGTCCTGCGCCCAGCGGTAGAAGAGCGTGTACGCCACCTCGAAGACCAGGTACGGCACGACGACGCCGGTGAGCAGCCGCTTCACCCGCCCCGGCGCCATGTCGAAACTCCGCGAGAAGTAGCCCGATATGAGGGCGAACGCGGGCATGTGGAAGGCGTACACCATCAGGTAGATCGCGGTGGCCGCCCGGCTGCCGTAGGTGAGCGGCTCCCATGCGTGGCCGCACGCCACCAGCACGATGGTGAGGTACTTCGCATTGTCGAAGTACGGGTCGCGCGTCCGGCCTCCGGACGCGCCGCCATCGCGCGGCCGTGGCACGGCCGGTGGTGTGGTCACACGTGCGGAGGTCTCCTGCTGCACAGCTTCTCCCGAGCCCTTTCGATCGATCCGACAGTCGAATCCTGGTCGCCTGCCCGGCTTTGCCCGTCCCATGCGGCCGAAGGATTCTGATCCCAGTACGGGTGGCTCGCCCGTGTGGTTCACCGGCGGGCGGCACGTCCCGGCCCCCCCTCATTCCCTCGGCCCTCCTCCTCAGGACACGGGGAGCCGGCTGACCGAGGTGAGCTCGGCGTGTGCGGAGGCGAACAGCAGGGCGACGGCCAGGGCGCCCGGGTCGGGGACGCCGCGCGAGTGGTCGCCGGTGTAGCTGGCGCGCCCGCGGCGGGCGCGCAGATCGGTCGTGGAGCGGGCGCCCCGATGGGCCGCCACCGCGGCCACATGGAGCGCGTGCGCGGGGTCGGCGGTGGGTTCGCAGGAGGCCAGGGCCCGCGCGGCGGGGACGAGGGCGTCCACCATCGTCTTGTCGCCCACCTCGGCCTCGCCGACCCGCTGGATCGCGGCCGCGCCCGCGGCGGTGCCGAGGGCCAGCGCCGCGGTCCCGGGCGGGTCGGCGGCCACCCCCAGCGCGTCGGCGAGCTCCTGGAAGAGCAGCCCGAACAGGGGGCCGCTGGTGCCGCCGACGTCGTCGAGGAAGACCCGCGCGGCGGCGTCCAGCGGCGCGTCCGGCCCCCGCCGGTCCCGCTCGCCGTTCCCCGCGCCCGCCGCCAGGGCATCCAGCGCGCGGCGGACACCGTCCATCCCGGTGACCAGATTGGCGCCGAAGTCCCCGTCGCCCGCCTTCTGGTCGAGCGCGGTGAGCTCGGGCTCCACGGAGCGTACGGTGGCGGCGAACCGTGTCATCCAGTTCATGACGGCGGTGTGGGTGAGGCCCTTGGGGCCGGGCTGGTCGGGCATGAGCGGGGCAACTCCTCGGGACGGTGGCGGGGGCACGGGGCCAGTCGGATCACAGGGGCCAGGCGGGGGTGCGGGCGGGGGCGTCCCACAGCCGCAGCGCCTCCGCGTCGGTGGCGAACAGGGTCAGCGAGAAGCCCCGCATATCCAGGGCGCTCACGAAGGTGCCGGTCAGGGACCGGTCGAGGCCGACACCGCGGTCGTCCAGGGCCTTGGCGACCGCGTGGCGGATGCCGTACAGCTCCAGCGAGGTGATCGAGCCCAGCCCGTTGACCAGGGCGAGCACCCGTGTCCCGATGCTGTCGGGCAGCGCGGCCAGCAGCTGGTCGGTCATGGTCTCGACCAGCTTGCCCAGCGGTGCGTGCGGGGTGGTCCCCTCGGCCCGCTCGCCGTGGATGCCGACCCCGAACTCCAGGACGTTGTCGGGCAGGGTGAAGGCCGGTGTCCCGGACTGGGGCGTGGTGTGGGCGGCCGCGGCGACGGCGAGGCTGCGGGCCCGCCGGGTCACATCGGTGCCGAGCGCCACCAGGTCCTCAAGGCCGCGCCCCTCGTCGGCGGCGGCGCCCAGGATCTTCTCGACGATCAGGGTGGCGCCGGTGCCGCGGCGGCCGACCGCGATGTCGTCCGAGTCGGTGGCGAGGTCGTCGTCGATGAGGAGACGGGCGCAGCGGATGCCCTCGTGGGCGAGGCGCTCGGCGGCGATGCCGAAGTTGATGCGGTCGCCGGTGTAGTTCTTGACGATGTGCAGCACCCCGTCGGCCCGGGCGACGGCCCGGCTGGCCTCGAAGATCTGCCGGTTGTGGGGCGAGGCGAAGATCCGCCCGGGGCAGGCGGCGTCCAGCATCCCCGTACCGAGGAAGCCGGAGTGCAGCGGTTCATGGCCGGAGCCGCCGCCCGAGACCATCCCGACGCGGCGGGTGGGTGCGGTGTGGCGGGTGCGGAAGTATCCGTGGTCGGGGTTGTAGGCGACGAGATCGGCGTGGGCGGCGGCGAAGCCCGCGAGCGCGTCGGGAACGAGAGACTCGGGTGAGTCGCGGAAGTACTGGGGCATGATCTCGGCTCCCTGGGCGAGTGGGGCGGACGGGTGGGCTCGGCGGTCGAGCGCCGTCTCGGCGGTACGAGGGCTCAGGCACAGATAGTCGCCGCGACCCGGCGGCAGGGTGCTCAGGCTGGACAGCAGCGGGACCCCAACGGCCTACTGGCATAGGCCGGTCGGGTAGTGACGGAGGCGGCCGGGGAGGGCTCGGCTCGTGTCCCGATGTGGCGGTGGAGAGGAGATCGTGTGCCGAGGAGGAGGGGCGGGGTAGGGATCGGCGGACATCCGGCACCACCCACAAGGAGTCACCCATGTCCCTCGATGACTTCGAGCGCCACCCCCTGCTGTTCGGCCCCAGCCCGGTCCACCCCCTGGACCGGCTGAGCGAGCGTCTCGGCGGGGCGCGCGTCTGGGCCAAGCGCGAGGACTGCAACAGCGGACTGGCCTTCGGCGGCAACAAGACCCGCAAGCTGGAGTACCTCGTCCCCGACGCGCTCCGGAAGGGCGCGGACACCCTGGTGAGCATCGGCGGTGTGCAGTCCAACCACACCCGCCAGGTCGCCGCGGTGGCGGCGAAGCTGGGGCTGAAGGCCGTCCTGGTGCAGGAGGCCGCCGGGTCCTGGGCATCGACGCCTCCGCCAAACTGGCCGAGACCCGTGCCCAGGTGGAGAAGATCGCACGCGAGACCGCCGGACTGATCGGCCTCGGCCGGGAGCTGCGCGATGAGGAGATCACCGTGCTGGAGGGCTGGGCCGGGGACCTCTACGGCGTCCCGGTCGACTCCACCCTCGAGGCGATCCGGCTCACCGGAAGCCTCGAAGGGTTGATCCTCGACCCGGTCTACGAGGGCAAGTCCATGGCCGGGCTCATCGACCTCGTCCGCGACGGCGACATACCCAAGGACTCCAACGTGCTCTACGCCCACCTCGGTGGCCAGCCCGCGCTCAACGCCTACAGCGGCGCCTTCGGCTGACCCGGCGCAGGCCCGCCGGTGCGTCGAGGACGCCGTCGAGCGGTGCGGACGGTGTCCGACGCCCCGCGCGGGTGGCGGATGTGGTGAACGGGCCCGGTGCCCCGGCCGAGGGCGGTACCGGTCCCGGGCACCTCGTGAAAGCGCGGCCCGTCCCGGCCGTGCCCCGGCCCTCGCGGAAGCCTGCGCGGGAGCCTGCGCGGAAGCCTGCGCAAGGGATTTACAACGTTGGAAATTCTCTCTAGCGTTGCGCCACGCAGGGCCCGGGCCCCTCATCTCCCCCCTTCACCACTCCTCCCGAGGGAGCGTGCATGACCACGCCGTACCGAAGACGCCTCCTGCCCACCCTGCTGACCCTCCTGGCCGTCCTGGGCTCGCTCCTGGCCGTCCAGGCACCCCCGGCCGCGGCCGCCTCCGGGACGCTGCTGCGCGACGGCACCGGCCTCTACCCCCGCGCCCTGCGCCTCCAGCACAATGGCGCCGCCAACGGCCGCATCCTCGCCTCGGTGGTCACCTTCCGTGGCTCGGACGGGCTCGGTGCCATCTACGAGAGCGCCGACGACGGCGCCACCTTCCGGCAGGTGGGCGAGGTGGCCGACCCCGAGGCGTCCGGTGGACAGGGCGAATGCTGCGCCACCCTGTACGAACTGCCGCGGGCCGTCGGCGCCATGCCCGCGGGGACCCTGCTGTGGGCGGCCTCCATCGGCCAGGACGAGCCGGATCGCCGGATGGCCATCCGGGTCTTCCGCAGCAACGACCAGGGCCGCACCTGGTCCTATCTGTCCACCGTGGCCACCGCCCCCAACGCCAGGGGACTGTGGGAGCCGGAGTTCTCCATCGACTCCAGCGGACGGTTGGTGGCCCACTACTCGGACGAGACCGACCCCGCGCACAGCCAGAAGCTGGTCGCCGCCCGCAGCGCGAACGGGATCACCTGGAAGGGCCACCACGCCACCGTCGCCAGCAACCTCGCCTCCGACCGGCCCGGTATGCCCATCGTGCGCAAACTGCCCGACGGCCAGTACTTCATGGCCTACGAGATCTGCGCCGCCCAGGGGCAGTACTCATGCGTGGTCCACTACAGGACGTCGTGGGACGGCTGGAACTGGGGCGATCCCGCCCACCTCGGCTACCGTCCCGAGACCGCCGACGGAAAGTACTTCACCCACACGCCGAACCTCGCCTGGGCCCCTGAGCCCGGAAATCCCCGGGGCAAGCTGTTCCTCGTCGGCCAGGTCCTGAACAACGCCGACGGCACCACCGCCACCGGCAGCGGTGCCACCGTCTGGACCAACAGCGATGGCGGCACCGGATCCTGGCGTTCGATCTCCGCACCGGTGCGGGTGGATTCCAAGGTGGTCGACTGGTGCCCCAACTACAGTTCGGCGCTGCTGCCCTCGGCGGACGGCAGCCGAGTGCTGGAGATCGCCACGGACTACGTGGGCACCGTGTGCAAGCCGTTCTACGCCACCGGGGGGAGCTGACCCGGTGAACGCCCGCTGATCGGCGTGGTGTTCACCCGGTGGCGGATCTCCTTTCCGGCCGTTCGGGGCCGGCGCCCAGCATGGTGCGGACGACTGTCTCCACCAGGGCGTCGGCCTCGGCGCGCGTCGGTGTGCCGAGGCGTTCGTCGAGCAGCAGTGTGCTCAGCCCGTGGACGAGGGCCCAGAGCCCGATCCGCAGTGGCACGCGCCGCTCCGGTTCCGCGACCGCCGCGATGCGCTCCGCCACCATGGCGATCGCGGCGTCGGAGGCGGCGATGGTGTCGGGGTGGTTGCTGCACGCCTGCCCGAACATCAGGCGGTACACCCCGGGGTGGTCCAGCGCGTAGTCGACCGCCGCGCACGCCATGGCGATGACCTCCGCGTCGGGGGCCTCTCCGGGGGCGACCGCGGCGAGGCGTTCACCCAGCTCCGTGAAGCCCCGGGTGGCGAGCGCGGCGAGCAGCGCCTCCTTGTCGCGGTAGTGGCGGTAGGGGGCGTTCGGGGAGACCCCGGCGTGCCGGGCGACCGCGCGCAGCGACAGCTCGCCCGGGCCCCCGGCGTCGAGGAGCGCCAGAGCGGAGTCCAGCAGGGCCGCTCGCAGATCCCCGTGGTGGTATCCCGAGCCAGTGGATGTTGACAGTGTCCACACCTCCATCCTTCAATGTGGGCATCGTACACATCGATGCGGGCCGGTCCATGGGGGCGCGGCCCGCGCACAGGAGCGCCCGATGACCGAACGACTCGCCCTGCCCGCTCAACGCCCCTGGCTGTGCCTGTGGGGCGGCGCCGCGGCGTCCTTGCTGTCCGTCGGCGGCCGGTTCGACGTGCCCCTGGCCGCATGGGTGGCGCCGCTGCTCCTCCTCCGCTTCCTGCGCCACACCCGCCCGCTCGTGGCCCTGCCCGCGGTGTTCGCCGTCACGGTGGCGTCGGCCGCGGTGTGGATGGCCGAACTCGCCGTGCCCATCACCTGGCTCACTCTCCTGGGCGATGTGGCCTTCGGAGTGGCCTACGGTCTGCCGTATGTGGTCGACCGGCTGCTCGGCCCGCGCGCCGGCACCCTCGGCAGGGTGCTGCTGTTCCCGGCCGCGGCCATGTCCGTGGAATTCCTCCTCGGCACGTACGGCCCGTTCGGCACCGCCTACGGCATGCGGGCCGCGTCCCAGCACGCGAGCACCGCACTGCTGCAGATCACCGCGCTGACCGGGCCCTACGTCATCGCCTTCGTCATCGGGGCGGGAGCGACGATCGGCAATCTGGTCTGGGAGCGCGGGCCGCGGCCCGCGCTGCGCTGGGCCGCCGCCTACGCCACGGCCGTCGCGCTGACCGTCGTCGGCGGACAGCTCCGCATGATGTCCACCGACACGGGCGGCGACACCGTCAAAGTGGCCGGCGTCAATCCGAGCCGCGCGGCCATCGACGCCGAGACGGCGGTGCACGGCGCCTCCCGGCTCGCCGTCACCGACCCGCGCCGCGTCGACCGGGCCGATGTGCGCCGGGCCATGCGACCGCTCCTCGACGACCTCTTCCGCCAGACCGCCCGGGCGGCCGCGGCCGGTGCGCGGATCGTCGTCTGGTCGGAGAACGCCGCTCGGGTGGCCGACGAGGACCACCGCGCGTACCTGCGGCAGGCATCGGCGACAGCGGACGCGCACGACGTCTATCTCCTGGTGGCCGACCTGACCTATCTGCCGGAAGCACCCCACGGCAGGGACGAGACCCATCTCTTCGGCCCCGACGGCAGGAAGCTGTGGGACTACGAGAAGGCCCGGCCCATCCCCGGGCTCGAGATCTACACACCCGGCGACGGCCATGTGCCCGTCGTCGACACCCCGTACGGCCGGCTGGCGAACGTCATCTGCTACGACGCCGACTTCCCGGCGGGCAATCACATCGACGCCGACATCGTCTTCGTCCCCGGCGGCGACTGGCCCGAGATGGGGCGCACCCACACCGCCATGGCCGGGCTGCGCGCGATCGAGAACGGCTACGCGCTGGTCCGGCAGGACTTCAACGGCCAGTCCAGCGCCTACGACGCCGGCGGACGGCTGCTGTCCACGCAGGACACCACCACCGACGCGGGCGTCTGGTACGCCGACGTTCCCGTCCACGGATCGCGCACCCCGTACTCCCGCACGGGCGACATCGTCTCCTGGGGCGTGCTCGCCGGCACCATGGCCGCGGCGGTGGTCCTCGCCAGGCGCGCACGGCGCCACCCCGCTCCGCCATCCGGGTCCGCCTCCTCCGCGCGGGCGTCCGCCGTTGGCCCGGGCAGGTGACGGACACCGGCCGGGCCATGACCCGAACGCCGTACGGCGGTGGCCGGGGGAGCGTACCCAGGCCATGCGCCAAGGCGTGCGGACCCCACCCCGTACGGCCGTGGTACCGCACCCCAAGCCACGCCGCTGACCTGCACCGACGGTCGCGGCGGTGGCGGGGTGGCGGGGCATCGCACGACCGGGAGGCGAGTGGCCGGAGCCACTTTCCGAAGTGCCGGACGCCCGCCATCCGGCCGACGGCACGGGCCGTGTGGGTGCTCGACCTGCCCCGCCCCGGATGACAGCGTGGCCGACATGGAGCACAGCCCAGGACCGCAAAACGTGCGCGCGAGGCTGCTGCTGGCCAGCGCCACCATGCTCTTCGTCGAGCTGGCGCTGATCCGGTGGACCGGCGCCAATATCGTCCATCTGAGCTATTTCTCGAACTTCATCCTCTTGGGCTCGTTCCTCGGGATCGGCCTGGGATTCCTGCTGCCCGCCGGCCGTGGGCAGTGGCTGACCCGCTGGACGCCCGTCCCGCTCGCCGTTCTCGTCGTCCTGGTGCGCGAGTTCCCCGTGCAGGTGCGGCAGACCAGCGGCGAGGTCATCTACTTCACCGCCGTGAAGACCACCGGTCTGCCCCAGTGGGTGACCCTGCCGGTGCTCTTCGGGCTGACCGCGCTGATCATGATGGCCATCGGGAAGATGACGGCCGATCAGTTCCGTCGGCTGCCGTCGCTGGAGGCGTACCGCTTCGACCTGCTGGGCTCGCTCACCGGCTCGGTGTCCTTCGCGCTGCTGTCGTGGCTGCGCGCACCGTCGGTGGTGTGGGGGGTGATCGCCGCGGCGGCGCTGCTGACCCTCGGCGGCCGCCGCAACACCATCAGATATGCGGTGCCGCTCGCGCTGATGGTGGCCATCCTGGCGCTGGAGACGGCGGCCAGCGGTATCTCCTGGTCCCCGTACTACAAGATCGAGGTCACCAGGCCGACCTCCGGCAGCCGGGACTACAAGATCTCCGCCAATGGCGTACCGCACCAGTCCATCGCCCCGCTGAAGGTGCTCAGACGCCCCGACTCCCCGTACGAGCGGCCCTACCGCGAGACCCCACGCAACTCCCACCGCCGAGTGCTGGTCATCGGGGCGGGCAACGGCAACGACGTGGCGATGGCGCTCGCCCACGGCGCCCGGCGGGTGGACGCGGTGGAGATCGACCCCCGACTGCAGGAGATCGGCGCGTCACTGCACCCGGCCCGGCCCTACGACAACCCCCGGGTGCACGTGCACATCAACGACGGCCGGGCCTTCCTCGAGCGCACCAAGACCCGCTACGACCTGGTCGTCCTCGCCCTGCCGGACTCCCTGACCCTGGTGTCCGGCGCGAGCAACCTGCGCCTGGAGAGCTATCTGTTCACCCGGCAGGCGTTCGAGGCGGCACACCGCCACCTCGCCCCCGGCGGCGCGTTCGCCATGTACAACTACTACCGGCAGAACTGGCTCATCGACCGGTTCGGCTCCACGCTCACCTCCGTCTTCGGCCATGCCCCCTGCATCACCCACTACGGAGGGAAGAAGGCGGCCATCCTGGTGGCCG
The DNA here is from genome assembly GCF_016741935.1 of Streptomyces endocoffeicus. Classification (GTDB taxonomy): domain Bacteria; phylum Actinomycetota; class Actinomycetes; order Streptomycetales; family Streptomycetaceae; genus Streptomyces; species Streptomyces endocoffeicus. The sequence goes on from NZ_JAERRG010000006.1 coordinate 274,189, forward strand.
GTGCCACCTCCAGCGACCAGTCCTGCACCGCCTCCGTATGGCGCCCCTCCGGCCCGGTGCCCTCGGCCGCCGGTGACGACCACCCCTTCCCGTATCTGCTGCACCGCACCATCCCCACCCTCTACATCGGGGTGCTGGGCGCGATCCTGCTGGTGACGCTGGTGTCGGTGCGGCTGACCGGGGTCCGGCTGCGGCGCACCGCCCGCTACGTGGACATGTTCCTGCTCGGCGCGGCGTTCATGCTGCTGGAGACCAAGAACGTGATCGGGTTCGCGCTCTACTTCGGCACCACCTGGCTGGTCAACGCGATGGTCTTCGCGGGGGTGCTGCTCGCCGTGCTGTGCGCGGTGGAGGTCCGGCGCAGGCTGCGCCGGGTCAATCAGCTGGTGCTGCGACTGATGCTGTTCGCCAGCCTCGCCATCGCCTGGCTGGTCCCGTCCCATGTGGTCCTGGGGCTGCCCTTCGCCCCCCGGCTGGCCGCCGCGATCGCGCTGGCCTTCGCCCCCATCTTCTGCGCCAACCTCATCTTCTCCGACCGGCTGGCGGCGGCCGCCGACCCCACGTCGGCGTTCGGCGCCAATCTGCTGGGCTCCCTGTTCGGCGGCACCCTGGAGTATCTGGCCCTGCTCACGGGCTATCAGGCGCTGCTGCTGGTGGTGGCCTTGCTGTACGCGGGTGCCTGTGTGGCCATGCGCTTCACCCGCCGCGGCCCCGGCGACGTCGCCACCCAGGAACCCCTCACCGTGCAGACGGCGCCACGCCCCTGAGCGCTCCTTCCCCAGCCGCCCCCGGCCGCCTTCCGGCCGGGGGCGGCCGCGTGCGTGACGCGGGCCGCCGATTTCAAGGCGCGGGCCGCCGTGGTCACTCGAACATGACGTAGTCCGGGCGTGGCCGCAGGGCCAGCACCTCCTCCGGGGTCATCAGCCGGCTCCCCTCGGTGTCCTCCTCGTAGAAGAGCTTGAAGCCGGTGCGCACGCCCTCGGGCTGGTTCTTGACCAGCTGCCGCCAGGTGTCGCGCTTCATCCCCGGCGAACCTATGCCGTCCGCGCTCTTGATGAGCACCACACCCGGCTGCGGGTGCAGCGCGGACTGGTCGCCGACGACGGACACGGCCACCTGGTGGAAGACGAGCGGCTTCTGCGGCAGGTCGTGTTCGTCGACGATCCCGGAGAGATAGCGGGCCACATCGGTGAGCTCCTTGCCGCTGGTGTGGCCGTAGGTGTCCCCCGGCACCTCGCCCGGACCCATCTCCCACTCCGGGTCCAGGGCTATGCCGACATCGGGGTGGACCAGCCATTCGCGCAGCGCCTTGACCTCGCCGAGGACCGAGGCCCGGCCCGGCTGGATGTTCAGCAGCAGCAGGGCACGGTGGCGCTTGGCCGCGTCGTGGAAGCGGCGGATCGTGTCGGAGGAGGTGCGGGAGCGGTAGGTGCCGTCGGGGCCCGCGCTGCTGTTGGCGACGGTCGCGAGGAGTTCGAGCACCGGCTGCGGTTCACGGTCCGCGGCGTAGGCGCGGGCGGTCTTCTCGATCTGCCGCACCTGGTCGTCGAGGTCCCCGACACCGAGCCGGCCGAGCGCGGCGGCCCCGGGCAGTCCGCAGTAGCCCACCAGCCGGTAGCGGGACAGCTCCCGGCCGCCTCGCGGCAGCTCGGGCCGCGGTTTCGGGGTGGGGGAGGGGGAGGGCTTGGACGGGGTGGCGGACGGGGAGCGGTCCGCCCTCGTGGACCCCTGCGGGCCCGCTCCGGAGGTGGAGCCGGCCGATTCCTCGCCGCAGCCGGCGAGCAGGCCGAGCCCGGCCGCCGCGGCCACCGAGAGCATGCCGCGCCGGCTCGGTGGCGGGCCCCCCGGTCCTCCGCCGCCGTCGCCGTGCCGTAGGGCGTCCTGCCCGGCCGATGCCCCGTCGGTGGTCGGCTTTCCGGATGTGCTGTGAGCCACGTTCCCTCCGTCCGCGGTGCCGGGTCGGTGGACCGGGCACCGGTCTGTTGTGCGGGCCGATGGGTTGTCCGTGCCAGGCAGCCTGTCCGGTATGACGAAGGCGAAACGGAATAGTGTCCACCGGGCGGAGGGCATGCGTCGCTTTCAGCCCGGGCAAACGAGCAGTGGTTGGGTACGGGACGTTCGAACAAGGTCGGCGAGGTCGCCGACCGGCTCCAACACGTCCTGGAATACGTCCCCTTGGCGCTCCCCGGAGTCGAGTCAGCCGGCCGGTTCGGGCGGGCTCAGCCGGCGGATCGGCGCGCCCTGAAGATAGGCGCTGATGTCCTCCACCACATCGCCGTAGAACCGCTCGTAGTTGTCCCGGGTGACATAGCCGAGATGCGGGGTGGCCAGCAGATTGGGCAGCGTACGGAACGGATCGCCCGGCGGCAGCGGCTCCCGTTCGAACACATCGACGCCCGCGCCCGCGATCCAGCCGTCCCGCAGCGCCCGCGCGAGCGCGGTCTGGTCCACGATCGCGGCGCGGGAGGTGTTCACCAGGAGCGCCGTGGGACGCATCCGCCGCAGTTCCGGCGCGCCCAGCAGCCCACGGGTGCGGTCGCTGAGCACCAGATGCACCGAGACGATGTCGCTGGTCTCCAGCAGTTCCTCCTTCGAGGCTGCCGCCCGGACCTCCGCCGCCTCCGCGCGCTCGGCCGTCAGGTTCTCGCTCCAGGCGGCCACCTCCATGCCGAAGGCCCGGCCGACCCGCGCCACCTGGGCGCCGATCCTGCCGAGACCCAGCAACCCCAGACGGCGGCCGTGCAGCTCGGTGCCGACGGTGCTCTGCCATGGCCCGCCGTCCCGCAGCGCCGTGCTCTCCGGCACCAGATGGCGGGCGAGCCCCAGGATCAGCGCCCAGGTGAGCTCGGCGGGCGGTCGCGAGTCGCCGCCCGTGCCGCATACGGCCACGCCGTGGCGGGCGGCGGCCTCCAGGTCCACCGACGCATTGCGCATTCCCGTGGTGACCAGCAGTTTCAGCCGTGGCAGCCGGGCGAACAGCGACGCGGGGAAGGGAGTGCGCTCCCGCATGATGACCACGATCTCGCAGTCCTCGATCGCCTCGGCCACCGCCTCCTCACCGGCGATGTGCTCATGGACCGGCAGCACGTCCACCGCGTCGAGCACCCCCGACCAGTCGGCCGCCGACAGCGCCACGTTCTGATAGTCGTCGAGCACGGCGCAGCGCAACTTCATGGGACTACCTCGACTACCTCGGTTTCCTCGGACAGGTACGGTGTTTCTACCACCTATGTGATGGCACCCCGGAAACGGGGGCCTGACACGTCGTCACCGCGTTTGCGGCGCCACCCTTCCGGATGACATCGGCGGTGCGGGCGTGGTTCCGCAGACGTGTTTTTTCACCGAAAGTTGGCCTCTGATGGGGTGCTGAGACATGTGTGGTTGTTTTGCGTAGTGGCACACAGGGCACCGCACACCACTGACAGCAGGCATAATCGCTGCTGCGATGGGCGCAGACGCCCAGAAAGGGGACGAAGTGAAGTGAACGCGTTGAGCGCGGACAGCAGTGTCGGTTCGACCATCGAGGTGTTGGAGGCCGAACTCCCTCAGCTGCAGAAGCAACAGGAGGCACTCAAGGGTGATTTGGAGGCCGTCACCCAGCGGCTGGAGGCGGTCAGCACCGCCCTGAGCAGCCTGCAGACGCTCTCCACCTCGGCGGTGCCCGAGCAGGGCGGCAACGGAGCCCCGGTGGCGGAGCCCGTGGCCGAGCCGGCCGCGGAACCGGCCACCGAGGCCACGGCCGAGGCCACCGCGCCGGAATCCGCCGAGGACACGGCCACCACCGGCCGTACCTCCGCCGCCACCCGCAAGGCGGCCATCGGCCGTCAGCGCAGTGGCGGCAAGGCGGGCAAGGCGCCGGCCACCGGACGGGGCACCAAGGCGGCGGCCAAGAAGACCGCCGCCAAGAAGACCGCCGCGAAGGCCGCGGCCAAGGCTCCCAAGTCCGCCAAGGCCACGGTGAAGGCCACCAAGGCCACGGCCAAGACCGCCAAGAGCACCAAGGCCGCGGAGAAGCCGGCGGAGAAGGCCATCAAGGAGACGGCCACCAAGGAGACGGCCACCACCTCCGAGCGGTCCACCGGGCTCGCCGACAGCGTGCTGACCGCGCTGCGCAAGGCCGGCCGCCCCATGCGGGCCTCCGAGGTCAACGAGGCCCTGGGCCGCGAGGAGTCCCGCACCAATGTGAACTCGGTGCGCAACACCCTCGAGCGGCTGCGCTCCTCGGACCGGGCCCAGCGCTCCGGCCGTGGCCTGTACGAGGCCACGGCCACCAGCTGAGGGTGCCGTCAGTTCACCGCCACCCATGTGTAGCGGTGTTCGGGACGGCCGGTGTCCCCGTACTTGAGCGTGAGGCTGATACGGCCCGCATGCTCGAGGTACTTCAGATAGCGCTGGGCCGTGGAGCGGCTGATGCCGGTGCGCTCCGCCACTTCATGGGCGGAGAGCGGGTGATCGGCCTGGTCCAGGACCCGGCGTATGAGGTCGACGGTGGGCGCGGAGTGGCCCTTGGGGAGGGCGGGACCGGAGGTGTCGGCGGCCGCGAAGGCGCCGAAGATCCGGTCCACCCTCTCCTGGCCGGTCTCGCCGCGCCCGCCGACGCCCTCGAGGGTGCGGCGCAGCGCCGCGTAGCCGTCCAGCTTGGCCCGCAGCCCGGCGAAGCTGAACGGCTTGACCAGGTACTGGAGTGCGCCATGGCGCATGGCGGCCTGCACGGTGGCCACATCACAGGCCGCCGTCACCATGATGACGTCGGCGTGGTGGCCGAGCTGGCGCATCCGGCGCACCAGGGTCAGCCCGGTCTCGTCCGGCAGGTAGTGGTCGAGCAGGACGAGGTCGACCGGGGTGCGTTCGAGGGTCGCGAGGGCCTGGGCGGCGGTATGGGCGCGGGCGGTGACCCGGTAGCCGGGCACCTGGGCCACATACGCAGCGTTGATCTCGGCGACGTGGAAGTCGTCGTCCACGACAAGAACGTCGATCATCGTGATTCTCCTGCCGCGGTGAACTCATGAGTGGGTGTGTCGTCCCCGGTGAGGGCCTCGGGCAGGACGACGGTGAACACCGCCCCGCCACCCGCCCGGGCGGTGACCCGGGCCATCCCTCCGTATCGCTCGGCCAGCCGCCGTACCAGGGCCAGTCCGATGCCCCGGCGGCGCGGCGACACCGCGGCGGACCCCTCGTGGGGATCGGGGCCGTCCGGGAAGTCGGGAGGGGCGGGCCGTTTGGTGGACCAGCCCTCGGTGAAGATCTGTTCGCGCATCCCCGGCGGCACCCCCGGACCGGTGTCGCTCACCCGCAGCACGGCGGTGGTGCCCTCGGCTCTCAGCTCGACCTCGATGAGCGGGGTGGACGAGCGGTGTGCGGCCACCGCGTCCAGCGCGTTGTCGATGAGGTTGCCGAGCACGGTCACCAGATCGCGCGGATCGACCACCCGCCCCGGCAGCAGCGTCGCCGGGGAGATCCGCAGGGCGACCCCGCGCTCGGCCACGATGGCCGACTTGCCGACCAGCAGCGCCGACAGCATCGGATCGTGCACCCGTTCGGAGATCTGCTCGGCCGAGGCGCGCCGGGCGTTGGTCAGCTCGGCCACGAACTGCGCCGCCCGCTCGTGCAGTCCGAGTTCCAGCAGCCCCAGCAGGGTGTGCAGCCGGTTGGCGTGTTCGTGGTCCTGGGCGCGCAGCGCGTCCAGCAGTCCGCGGGTGCTGTCCAGCTCGCGGCCCAGCAACTCCAGCTCGGTGCGGTCCCGCAGCGTCGCCACCGCCCCGCCGTCCTTGGTCGGCATGCGGTTGGCCACCAGCACCCGGCCGCCGCTGACGGTCAGCAGATCCGCCCCGTCCACCCGCCCCGCCAGCACATCGGTGGTACGGCCCGGGGGCAGTGACTCCTCCAGGGTGCGGCCGGTGGCGTCCGGGTGGATCCCGAGCAGCCGTCCGGCCTCGTCGTTGACCAGGCGGATCCGGCCCTGCCGGTCGAAGGCCACCACCCCCTCGCGGATGCCGTGCAGCATCGCCTCCCGCTCGTCGAGCAGCGCCGAGATGTCCGCGAACGCCACACCGTGGGTGCGGCGGCGCAGTCGGCGCGAGACGGCGATCGCCGCGAGGACACCCACCGCGAGCGCCGCCCCGGCGTACAGCAGCAGCCGGGGCACCGCCGCCAGCAGCTGGTCGCGCACGCTGCCGTAGCCGATGCCCACCGACACCGCCCCGACGATCCGGCCGTCCCGGGCCCGCAGCGGCACCTTGGCACGGGCCGAGCGGCCGAGCGTCCCCACGTCGATCTGGAGGACCTCCCGGCCGGAGAGCGCCTCGCGCGGATCGGTGGAGACGTGTTCGCCGATCCGGGCGGTGGTGGTGTGCGACCAGCGCACCCCCCGGGAGTCCATCACCACGATGTACAGCGCCCCGGTGGACCGGCGGATCCGCTCCGCCGCCCGCTGCACCGGACCCGACGGGGTGGGCTCGGTGGCGGCGAGGTCCCGGGCGATGTCCGGATCGGCCGCAGTGGTCTGGGCGATGGCGAGCGCCTGGTGCATCGCCTGGTTGTCGATCTCGGAGCTGAGGGGGGCCAGGAACAGCGCGGTCGCCAGCACCATCACCCCGGCGGTGATGGACAGCTGCGCGGCCAGTACCTGACCGGAGACACGCCGGGGCCATCGGATACGCATGATGGGCCCCCTGTCTCCCGTCTCGAGGTCCCGGTTGGTCCCGTACGCGAGCGGTAGTGCTTCGTCCGTTTATGGTGCTGTGAAGGCACCGTAAAGGCGCCCGGGGCGTATGCCCAGTCTCCGTAGCGTTTTCGTTGCGCGGGCGCGAGCAAAACGAGCAGAACGCGGTTTGTGAGCGCAAGGGCGCGTTGTGCTCACAAGACTGCCGCTGTGGCGCGGGTCACTCCTACTCTCCCGGCCATGAGCAGCCACACCAGCCCCGCCATCGAGCTGCGGGGAACGAGCAAGGCGTTCCGGACACCGTCCGGGGCCCTCCACACCGCGGTCAGGGATCTGGACCTGACCGTCGGACACGGTGAGTTCGTCGCCGTCGTCGGGCCCACCGGCTGCGGCAAGTCCACGACATTGACGCTGGTCAGCGGGTTGGAGGAGCCCACCGAGGGCGATGTGCTGGTGGCCGGTGAGCCGGTCCGCGGCATCGCCTCCAACGTGGGCTTCGTCTTCCAGCAGGACGCGGTGTTCCCCTGGCGCAGCGTGCTGTCGAACGTGATGGCCGGCCCGCGCTTCCGCGGTGTGCCCAAGGCGGAGGCGAAGGAGCGGGCCCGTGAGTGGCTGGCCCGGGTCGGCCTCACCTCCTTCGAGGACCGCTATCCGCACCAGCTCTCGGGCGGCCAGCGCAAGCGCGTGGCGCTCGCGTCCACCTTCGTCAACGACCCCGAGATCCTGCTCATGGACGAGCCGTTCTCGGCGCTCGACGTCCAGACCCGCGCGCTGATGTCGGACGAACTCCTGGAGCTGTGGGCGGGGACCGGCGCATGCGTCGTCTTCGTCACCCACGACCTGGAGGAATCCATCGCCCTGGCCGACAAGGTCGTGGTGATGACGGCCGGACCGGCCACCGTCAAGGAGGTCTTCGAGATCGATCTGCCCCGGCCCCGCAAGGTGGAGTCGGTGCGGCTGGAGCCGCGGTTCGTGGAGATCTACCGGGAGATCTGGTCCTCGCTCGGCGAAGAGGTCCGCATCACCCGTGAGAGGGGTGCCGTCGATGCCTGAGACCATCTCCGCCACGGCCACCCCCGCCGTCGGCAAGACACCCCGTACCGAGCGCTCCAAGGCCCGGGCGCGCGCCGCGCGCAACCGCGCCATCCTCGTGCAGAGCACCCGGGCCCTGGTGCTCCTCGGCGTCATCGGGCTGTGGGAATGGCTGGCCCGCGCCTCCGTCATCGACCCCTTCAACTTCTCGATGCCCTCGAAGATCTGGGAGCAGCTCAAGCAGTGGGCGCTGCACGGCACCGCGCAGGGCTCGCTGTGGGAGCAGATCTGGTACACGCTCTACGAGGCGCTCCTGGGCTGGGGCATCGGGGTCGTGGCCGGTGTGGTCCTGGGGATCGCGTTCGGCCGGATCGCCTTCCTCGCCGATGTGCTAGGCCCCTACATCAAGGTGCTCAACGCGCTGCCGCGGATCGTGCTCGCGCCCATCTTCCTCATCTGGTTCGGCCTCGGCCCGGCCTCGAAGGTGGCCTCGGCCGTCGTCCTGGTCTTCTTCCCCGTCTTCTTCAACGCCTTCCAGGGCGCCCGGGAGGTCGACCGCAATCTGGTGGCCAACTCCCGGATCCTCGGTGCGAGCAACCGCCAGGTCACCCTCCAGGTGGTGATTCCCTCCGCCACCTCATGGATCTTCACCAGCCTCCATGTCAGCTTCGGCTTCGCCCTCATCGGCGCCATCGTCGGCGAGTACATCGGCGCCACCAAGGGGCTCGGCCTGCTGGTGTCCTCCTCGCAGGGCACCTTCAACGCCGCCGGTGTGTACGCCGCCATGGTGATCCTCGCCGTGGTGGCCCTGCTCGCCGAGGGGCTGCTGACCTTCCTGGAGAAGCGGCTCTTCCGCTGGAAGCCCGCCCAGCCCGGCGAGGACCGCTGAGCCCGCCTCCTGCTTCCCGGCTCCGGCTGAGCCCCCTTCTCGGCTCCGGCTGAGCCCCCTCCCCGGGTCTCGCTGAGCCCCACCCTCCTTCTCCCCGCTCACCACCGCTCACAAGGACGTGACCTCATGCGCAGCAGTGCCAAGTTCTCCGCGGCCGCCGTCGCCGCGGCGCTCGCTCTGACCACCCTCACCGCCTGCGGCGGCGACTCCAGCGCCTCCGGCGGCGAGGGTGGCAAGGTCAAGATCATGGTGGGTGGCCTGGACAAGGTCATCTACATGCCCGCGATGCTCACCCAGCGGCTCGGCTACTTCAAGGCGGAGGGCCTCAAGGTCCAGCTGCTCACCGAGCCCGCCGGGGTCCAGGCCACCACCTCGCTGGTCGCGGGCGATGTCCAGGGCGTCGTCGGCTTCTACGACCACACCCTCGATCTGCAGGTCAAGGGCAAGCAGGTGGAGTCCGTAGTCCAGCTCGCCCAGGCCCCCGGCGAGGTCGAGGTGGTCTCCAACAAGGCGGCGGGCGAGCTGAAGTCGCCCAAGGACTTCAAGGGCAAGAAGCTCGGTGTCACCGGTCTGGGCTCCTCCACGGACTTCCTGACCAAGTACCTCGCGGTCGACAGCGGCGTGCAGACCAGCGAGTTCACCCCGGTGGCGGTCGGCGCGGGCCAGACCTTCATCTCGGCCCTCAAGCAGGGCTCCATCCAGGGCGGGATGACCACCGATCCGACGGTCGCCCAGATCGTGGAGCAGAAGATCGGCAAGGTCCTGATCGACATGCGCACACCCGAGGGTTCCAAGCAGGCCCTCGGCGGTCTGTACCCCTCCTCCTCGCTCTACATGAACACCGACTGGGTGAACGGCCACAAGGACACGGTGCAGAAGCTGGCCAACGCCTTCGTGAAGACCCTCAAGTGGATGTCCACCCACTCGGCCGAGGACATCGCCGCCAAGATGCCGAGCGACTACGCGCAGGGCGGTGCCAAGCTCTACGCGGAGGCCATCAAGAGCACCCTGCCGATGTTCACCAAGGACGGGGTGATGCCGGCGGACGGCCCGGCGACCGTCGAGCGCGTCCTCAAGGCGTTCAACCCCAATCTGAAGAACGCCACGGTGGATCTGAAGAAGACCTACACCACCGAGTTCGTCAAGAAGGCGGGCTAGTTCGGAGGGGGTCCGACGGGTCTTGACGCCTGCGGCGGGCTGTTCCCCTCCCCGCCCCTTCCCACAACTGGGGCTCCGCCCCAGACCCCGGGCCGGGGTGCGAAGCCCCTGCCACGCGGCGGCCCACGCGGCGGGCCATGCGGCTCCGCCGCGTGGCCCGCCGGACAGCCGATGGGTCCCGGGGCCGGTTGCGCGGATTGACAGTCCCGTGCCCGTGGCGGACGGGTGTTTTCTCCCTGGTTCACGAAGACGTGCCGGGTGGCCGGACGGAAGGCTGTGCGGCGTCACTCCGCATCCCTTCCGAGGAGGAACACCGCATGACCCGACACGGAAGCAGACGCGTCATCGCGCTGCTGGCCTGTACCGCGGCCCTCACCGGTGCCGCCCTCAGCACCGGTGGGGCCGCTCAGGCGGCGGCCCCGGCGAAGGCGCCGACGGCGACCACCTGCACCGACCCCAAGACCGGCCTCCCGCTCACCGCCACGATCGAGGGGGACAAGAACGCCAATGCCATCTGGGGCACCCCGGGCAGCGTCGTCAACGCCTTCTCGGGGGACGACTGGGTCTTCTCCGACCTGATCAGCACCTCCGCCGTGGTCTGCCTCGGTGACGGCTCGGACAACTTCAACCCCAGCGACCCGACCAATGTGTCGGTGGGGACGTACTTCGGTGTGAGCGGCCAGAACGGCAACGACAACATCACGGGCGGCACCGGCAACGACTACCTCTTCGGCGACAGCCCCGACAACGCCTCCCACTCCGGCAACGACACCCCCTCGGGGGCTAAGTCCAGGGTGCGGCGTCTGAGAGCCTGTGTCATATCCCCGGCCGGGCGTGCGACGCCTGGCACGCTCCCCCAGCTACCGCTGGGAGGTGCCCCCTGACGCCGCACGCTGATCCGACCGGGGATATGACACAGGCTCTGAGCCAGACCGCGTAGTCCAGCGCCTCGGCGTGTCGCCGGCCGTCGTGCTCCACGAACCGGTACTCGGGGATCTCCTGTCCGTAGACCTCCACTTCGTGACGCGCGTCGTCCAGGGTGCGCCGGGCCAGCTCGGCGAAGAGATGACTGCCCATCGGGCGGTGCCTCCGTCAGTCGTTCGGGAACTCCCGCGGGACCGCACGGGGACAACTCGCTCGCGGGGGGCGATGCTCCACGCGGCGTTCCCGAGGTCGGATGGGTCGAGGCCGAGCATGCCACCAGTCGCGGTCGGCCGGTCGGCCGGTCGGCACGGGCGGCATCGCGTGCGCGGATTCTCACCTCGCGGCCGTCCGGGCGACCACGTCGGTCAGCCGGACGGCGGCGTCGTCGGCGAACAGCCGGCGGCCCGCCGCGATACGGCGCTCCCGCCACGCGGAGGGCTCGGTGAGCGCATCGAGCAGCCGCAGCAGCTCCCACGAGTCCCGTGCGTGGTCCGAGAGGCCCAGCGCGGCCATCCGGCGGACGCCCTCGCGGCCATGGCCCGGGATGGGGCGGTAGCCGATCACGGGTACCCCGGTGGCCAGCGCCTCCAGCGCGGTCTGACCGGCCGCGTTGTCCACCACGGCCCGTACGGCGGCGAGCAGACCCGGCATATCCGGCTCCCAGCCGAGGGCCGCCACCTCCGGGCGGCGCGACAGCTCGGCGCGCAGCCGTTCGTCCCGGCCGCACGGCACCACCGGCAGATACCCCGCCCCGGACATCAGCCGCGCGGTGTCCGCCACGCGGGTGCCCGCGCCCCACGCCCCCACGGACAGCAGCACCGGCGGCCTCCCGGGCGCGAGCGCGCCCAAGCGCCGCCGCCACCCCGCCGCCCCCCGCGCCGGTCCGAAGAAGCGCGCCGCCACCACCGGTCCGGTGGCCACCGACGGGCGGCCCAGCGCCCGGCGCACCGTGTCCGCGGCGTCCGCGGTGACACACAGATGCAGATCGTTGCCCGGGTGCAGCCACTGGCGGTGCACCGCGAAATCGGTCACCACCACCGCGCTGGGCACCCCCAGGGCCCCGCGCGCCCGCAGCCTGCCGGTCAGCTGCGCGGCCAGATGGAACACCGGGACGACGACATCCGGCCGTTCCCGCTCCACCAGGGCCAGCAGCCGGTCCTCGGCGAGCGCCGCCAGCGGGGCGCTGCCCGGCCGGGGGCCCTTGCCGGGGCGGAAGAACGCCCGGTAGATGCCCTCGTACACCACCGGGGCGCGGCGGATGGCCGTCCGGTAGAACGAACGCAGCCCCGCCCCGATCCGGTGCGGCAACAGCTCCAGCACATCCACCCGGCCGGCCCCCTGACCCCGGTCCTCCAGTCTGCGGACCAGCTCAGCGGCGACCGCGTCATGTCCGGCTCCCATCCCGGCGCTGACAACGAGAAAGCGTGCCGACAGGGGGTGCATGACCACCTCCGATGGTGCGAGGCGCGGCTCCTCATGGCTCACTGGAGGTATCCGCTCCGCATGCCGTCAAACCGCGCGCTCGACGGCCGGTGACCCAGGACCAGGTGACCCAGGACCAGCGGCCGGTCGGCGGCGAGACAGGGAGATGCCATGATCCGCCCCCTCCCGGACACACCCCTGGATCGCGGCCAGGTGCGGGACACCGGGCATCCGGCAGCCACCGGGACGAGGGTCGCGCTGGTGACCGGCGCCTCCTCGGGCATCGGGGCCGCCATCGCCGACCGGATCGCGGCCGAGGGCGGATGGCGGCTGCTGGTCAGCGGCCGCCACCGGGAACGGCTCGACCGCGTGGCCGCCAGGACATCGGCCCTCGCCCTCCCCGTCGACCTGGCCGCGCCGGAGGGTCCGGAGGCGCTCTTCAGGGACGCCCTCCACGCCGCCGGACGGGTGGATCTGCTGGTCGCGGGGGCGGGCGTGGGCTGGGCGGGCCCCTTCGCCACCATGCCCCCCGCCGCCATCGACCAGCTGGTCCGCGTGGATCTGCTCGCCGCGATGCGCCTGGTCCGCATGGTCGTCCCCCGGATGGAGGCCGAGCGGCGCGGACACATCGTGCTGATCGGTTCGGTGGCCGGGACCGTCGGGGTGCGTGGCGAGGCGGTGTACTCCGCGGCCAAGGCGGCGCTCGGCGTCTTCGCCGACGCCCTGCGCCACGAGCTGGGCCGGGCCGGGGTGCGCGTCACCCATGTGGTCCCCGGCGTGGTGGACACCCCGTTCTTCGCCCGGCGCGGCGCCCCGTACACCCGGCGGCTGCCCCGCCCGCTGCCGCCCGAGCGGATCGCCGACGCGGTCTGGGACGCGGTCGAGCGCGGGCGGGACGAGGTGTACGTACCGGCCTGGATGCGGCTGCCCGCGGTGGTCCGGGCCCTGGCTCCCCGGCTGTACCACCGCTTGGCCACACGCTTCGGGTGACCCCCGGTGAGCGTCCTGACCGTCGTACTGGCCCTGCTGTCCGCCCTGGGCAACGGCGCGGCCTCGGTACTGCAGCGGCGGGCCGCGATGGACCAGGTCCGGGAGGAGCGGGGCGACGGCGGGCCGATGCGGAACCTGCTGCGGCTGGCGCGGCTGCTGCGCCGCCCGTTCTGGCTGGCCGGTCTCGCGGCGATGGTGGTGTCGGCGGTGGCGCAGGTGGGCGCGCTGGCGGTCGGGCGGCTCTCCGTGGTCCAGCCGCTGCTGGTCAGCGAGCTGCTGTTCACCCTGGTGGTCGGCAGTCTGGTGTTCCGCCACCGCCCGGACGGCCGGACCTGGCTGTCGTTCGTGATGCTCGCCGCCGGGCTCGCGCTCTTCCTGGTGGCGGCCGACCCCTCCAGCGGTTCGCCCACGGCGCGCAACGGCCGCTGGATGCCCGTGGGCGTGGTGGTGGCCATCGTCGTGGGCGCCCTGATCGCGGTGGCCCGGGTGCTGCGCGGGGCCGCGCGCGCCGTCACCCTGGGCAGCGCCACCGCCGCCTGCTTCGCCTGCACGGCGGCGCTGATCAAGGAGCTGACCGGCCGGTTCCCCGGTGGGGTGGTGGAGGTGTTCACCGACTGGCCGCTGTACGCGGTGTGCGCCGTGGGACTGCTGAGCTTCCTGTTGCTGCAGAGCACCCTGGGCGCGGGCACCCTGGCCGCCTCGCAGCCCGCGCTCACCCTCGGCGACGCCCTGGTCAGCATCGCGCTGGGCTGGATGCTGTTCGGCGAGCGCATCGCGCTGGGGCCGCGGATCGTGCCCGAAGTGGCCGGGATCCTGCTGATGGCGACCGGCATCGTGGGGCTGACCCGCTCGCCCGCCATGTGCGGCGGCTGGGACCGGGCCGTCCTCGAACCGCCGCGGAACGCCGGGACACCGCTCCCCGGCGGGCGGAGCGGCCCTGGCGGGCGGAGCGGCCCTGGCGGACGGAGCGGCCCCGGCGGGCGGAGCGGCCCCGGCGGCGAGGGGACACCATGAGCGTGCGCCACCGCTCCGGTGTCCTGGTGCGCAACGCCGCGCTGCTCGCGGCGGCCGCGCACCTCGCCCCCGCCGGCACCTGGCTGCCCGGGCCCCGGAGCGTCCTGTTCCCGGCCCTGGCGGGCCGCGGGCGGCCCGGCCATGTGGCCCTCACCTTCGACGACGGACCCGATCCACGCACCACCCTGCGCTTCCTCCAGGTGCTCGACGAGCTGGGTGTCCGCGCCACCTTCTTCGTCCTGGGGGACGGCGTGATGCGTTTCCCGCACACCACGCTGGAGATCGTCCGCCGAGGCCATGAGGTCGCCGTCCACGGCTGGACCCACAGCCGCCCCTGGCTGCCCACGGTGTCCCGGGACGCCCACGAGGTGGCCCGGGCCGCCCGCGCGATCCGGCTGGCCACCGGCGCGGTGCCGCGGTGGTACCGGCCGCCGTACGGCATTCTCACCGGTGGCCGCTGGCTGGCGGCGGCCCGGTCCGGACTCACCCCCGTCCTCTGGTCGGCCTGGGGGCGCGACTGGACCGAGCACGCCACCCCGGGGTCGGTGGCCGCCGCCGTACGGCGCGATCTGCGCGACGGGGCCACCGTTCTGCTGCACGACACCGACCGCGCCGCGGCCACGGGCTGCTGGCGCGCCACGCTGGCCGCGCTGCCCGTGGTGGTGGCGGAGTGCCGGGCCGGAGGGCTGGAGGTGGGGCCGCTGGCCGAGCACGGGATACGCCGGTGAACTGAGCTCAGCCGTCGCGCAGGCGGGCCATCTTCCGGGGGTCCACGATCCGGTCGAAGTCCTCGGCGCCGATGTGGCCGCTGGCGATGGCCGCCTCGCGCAGGGTCGTTCCCTCGGCGGCGGCCTTACGGGCGATCTCGGCGGCCTTGTCGTGGCCGATCCGCGGGGACAGCGCGGTGACCAGCATCAGTGAACGGGCCAGATACTCGTCGATCCGCTCGCGGTTCAGCTCGATGCCCTCGACGCAGTACGCGCGCAGCTTCTCGCAGGCGTCGGCGAGGATGCGGGCGGAGTGCAGGAAGTCGCTGATGACCAGGGGCCGGGCCGCGTTGAGCTGGAAGTTCCCCCGGGTGCCCGCGTGTGCCACGGCGGCGTCGTCGGAGAGCACCTGGGTGCACACCATCATCATGGCCTCGCACTGCGTCGGGTTGACCTTGCCGGGCATGCTGGAGCTGCCGGGCTCGTTCGCGGGCAGCGTCAGCTCCCCGATCCCGCCGTGCGGGCCGGAGGCGAGCCAGCGGATATCGTCGGCGATCTTCATCAGGGGGACGGCGAGGCCCCGGAGCCCGGCGGAGGCGGCCACCATGGCGTCCACACCGCTCTGCGCCGCGAAGGAGTTGGACGCCACCTTGAACGGATGGCCGGTGGCCACGGCGATCTCCCGCGCCACCGCCGGTCCGAAGCCCTCGGGGGCGCCCAGACCGGTGCCGACCGCCGTGCCGCCGATGGCGAGCTGGTACAGATCCGGCAGGGTGGCCCGCAGCCGCTCCAGCGCGTCGGAGAGCTGGGCGGCGTAGCCGGACCACTCCTGCCCCACGGAGAGGGGGACCGCGTCCCGCAGATGGGTGCGGCCGGTCTTGACGATGTCGTACCAGCTCCGAGACTTGGCGGCGATGGCCTCCTGGAGCAGGCTGACCCGCGGCAGCAGCGGGTCGTGCAGGACGTGCACCGCGGCGATGTGCATGGCCGTGGGGAAGGTGTCGTTGGAGGACTGGCCCAGATTGACGTGGTCGTTGGGGTGCACCGGCTCCTTGCTGCCCACGACGCCGCCGACCAGCTGGATCGCGCGATTGCTGATGACCTCGTTGACGTTCATATTGGTCTGGGTGCCGGAACCGGCCTGCCACACATACAGCGGGAAGTGGTCGTCCAGCGCGCCGGAGACCACCTCGTCGGCCACATGCGCGATCAGATCCGCCTGCCACCCGGCCAGCCGCCCCTCCCGGCCGTTGACCAGCGCGGCGGCCTTCTTCACATAGCCGTACGCGTGGTAGACCGCCTTGGGCATACGGTCGTCACCGATCGCGAAGTGGACCAGGGCCCGCTGGGTCTGGGCGCCCCAGTACCGGTCGGCCGGGACCTCGACGGGCCCCAGCGCGTCCGTCTCCCGCCGGGTGCCGGTGGCGTCGATGCGGGTGGGCAGGTCCCGCCGCACCCTCGGGGTGCCCTGGGCGCCCGGGCGCCGGTGGGGCGTGTTCATCGCGTGCTCTCCCACACGGATGGCAGCCCATCCATACGCACACTCCGCATCACGGCTGTTGCCCTCCCCGCCAGTGTCGCTCCGCACCGCCCCGGCCGCATCCGGCCGGGGTGGTGCCGCGTTCGGCCGATCCGGGTGTCAGCCCTGGCCGTCATCGCCATGGCCTACAGGCTCGGTCAGCGCGAACGCCGGAAGCTCGACCCCGACACGCTCGCCGCGGTCAAGCTCGACATCGCCTCCGGCGCGGCGTTCGAGCCGGTGAAGGCGGACTGGCGGAACTCGGCGACTTCCAGAAGCACGCCCTGCGCTGGGGCGTGCCCGTCTCCCTCGGCTGCATCGCCTTCGCCGTCCTCACCGGGGCCATCACCGTCACCTGACCCCGGCCGTCAGTCGGCACTCCGGGCCGTCAGAGGGACGTCAGATCCGGGTGCGCAGCCGGATGAGGGTGCCGTCCGCGTCGGCCTGCATCTGCACCACGTCGCAGAGCATGCGGACGCCCCACAGACCGAACCCGGGCTCGGAGTCGACCGGCGGGGTGAAGCCCCACAGCGCGTCCGGGTACCAGTGGCCGGGCCCGGAGATCTCGCAGACCAGATCGCCGTCGTGGAGCCAGGTGCTCAGCCGCGCCGGGGCACCGCCGTGCCGGATCGCGGTGGTGGACACCTCGCTCACGGCCGCGACCATGTTGCGCAGCGCGTCATGGGCCATGCCGTGCCGGCTCGCCCGCTCGGCCACGAAGGTGCGTGCGGCGTCCAGGTCGGTCGAGACGATCGACACGGACTCGGCCGTGCGCGGGGCGGACGGCAGGGGCCGCCGGTCGCAGGTGGCGCTGAACGGGCCGGGGTCGGTGTAGGCGTCGCTCTTCTCCGGCCCGTGGCCGTCGATGATCTCGGGGTGGGTCTGGCGCGCGTAGGCGAGGATCTCGGGGTGCAGCAGACGGCGGTCGTAGCAGCAGATGGCACGGGCGCCGGAGTGGGCGAAGGCCGCGTTCACGATCGACTCGTAGCGCGCCCACTCCACCACCTCGAGCGGGGTGCGGCCCTGCCACACCGGTTCGGCGATCACCCGGACCCGGCGCGGCTTCTCGGCCTTCACGAAGGAGTCATAGGCGGCGATGGTCTTGACCGGGTGCTGGTACCAGCTGAGCGCCTCCTCGAACTGCACCGCCTTGGCGTCCTGCCCGAGCGCGTCCCGCAGCGCGTCGATGTTGGAGGTGGCCGCGACGACGGCCACGGCGTCGTCCGCCGCCAGGCCTTCGCGGAGGAACGGGACGCAGATATCGACCACGTCCTCCTCGTCGCGGTAGAGGAATCCGCGGTGCATCATCGCATCGCGGTGGTCCGCGACGGGGCTGCTCGGGCTGGTCATCGGGCCTCCCTGGGGCTCGGCCGGCGAAAACACGCGGTGCGTCATCGAATTTCCGGACGGTATAGCGCAGTCTGCCACTTCCCCGGCCCGGCGCGCAGCCCGTTCCGGCCATACATGGACGGCATCCTGACGGTGCATTAGCATCCTCGGGCGTGACAGAGCTGAAGAACATCAACGCAAATGGACTTGATTTCGGGTATTTCGAAGCGGGCCCGGCCGACGCCCCATTGGCGCTGTGCTTGCACGGCTTCCCAGACTCCGCGCACTCCTGGCGTCATCTGCTTCCCGAGCTCGCGGACGCGGGCTACCACGCCGTGGCGCCCTTCCTGAGGGGCTACGCGCCCAGCGGCATACCCGCCGACGGCGCCTACCAGGCGGGTGCGATCGCCGCGGACGCCAACGCGCTCCACGAGGCGTTCGGCGGCGACGGCGACGCCGTGCTCATCGGCCACGACTGGGGCGCCATCGCCGCGTACGGCGCCACCGGCAGCGCCCCCGAGCGCTGGCGGCGCGCGGTCACGATGTCGGTGCCCCCGCTGGGCGGGGTGCTGGCCGACTTCTTCAACTATGACTACGGCCAGTTCAAGCGGTCCTTCTACATCTTCATGTTCCAGACGCCGCTGGCCGAGGCCGGGGCGGCGGCGCACGACATGGCCCTGATCGACGGTCTGTGGCGCGACTGGTCGCCCGGGTACAAGGACGCCGCCGAGGACATCGCGCACGTCAAGGAGAGCCTGCGGGACCCGGCCCACCTCGCCGCCGCGATCGGCTACTACCGGGCGTTGTTCGACCCGTCGCGCCATGTGGAGGCGTACGCGGCCGAGCAGGAGGCCATCACCCGGACCGGAGAGGTCCCCATCCTCTATCTGCACGGTACCGACGACGGCTGCATCGGCGCCGATGTCGTCCAGGGCGCCCCGGACCACCTGCCCGCGGGCTCGCGGATGGAACTGGTCGACGGTACCGGGCACTTCCTCCACCTGGAGCGGCCCGAGCGGATCAACCGGGAGGTCCTGGCCTGGCTCGCCGAGTGACCGGGTGACCGGGCGGCCCTGGTCCTACGCCATACCGCCATATGGTGTGTGACCAGGTCCTTTTCCAACGCGGAACGCGATGCGGCCGCGGCGGGACCCCGACCGGGGCGGACCCGGTCGAGCCGCCGCGGCCGTCGCTTTACCGCCGGTATACCGCCGCTGATCCGCCCTCATCCATGCTGGACGCATCGCTACAGCCGCCCGGTAGGGACGCGTCTGGAGAGGGCCTGTGAACGTCGACCAGCAGTATCAGCCTCATGTCGAGGACGAACTCCTCTACGCCTGGAGCACCTTTCAGCTCTGCGGCGGGGTGGAGGGGTCCGGCCCGAGCGGCACCTGCCGGGCCGAACGCACCGCCCGTGCCTGTCTCGAAGCGGCGCTCCAGGCCACCGCGGCCCACTCCAAGGCGTACTCCTGGGGTCAGCTCAGCCGGGTGTCCGCGGATGTCGACCTGCCCTTCCACCTGTGGGCGCGGGATCCGGTCGCCTGGGCCGAACCGGGGCCGAGGAAGACGGTCACGTGGCGTCCGGGCGCGGCTCCGCACCCGCAGTGATCCGGAACCGTCGGTGGTGAGGCGAGGCAGTGCTAGTGGTAAGGGAATCACGATGAAGAGCAGCGGACCCGGCATCGGGCTCAGGACGAGGGAGTGGCGGCCGGCCGACCACGGACGTCTTGCGGTCAGCGAGGCGAACCCGGCCAGGGTCTACAACTATCTCGTCGGCGGCAAGGACAATTACCTCGCCGATTACGAGCAGGCTCAGCGATTTCTCGGTGTCGCACCGGAAGTCCGCGACACCGCGCTCTCCAATCGGAGATTTCTGCACCGGGCCGTCCGCCATCTCGCCGCCAATGGAATCAGCCAATTCCTGGATATCGGCGCGGGATTGCCGGCGACCCCGAATGTGCATGAAATCGCCCAGGCCGTGAATCCCCGGGCCCGGGTGGTCTACGCCGACAACGACCCCATCGTGGCGAGCCACGGCCAGGCCCGGCTCTCCGTCTCCGGCACCACGATGGTCAAGACCGACATCCGCTCGCCCGAGGAGCTCCTGGGCCATGAGGAGCTGCGGCGGCTGCTCGACCCCGCACAGCCGGTCGCGATCCTGCTGACGCTCGTCCTCGACTACATCGAGGACCTGGCGAACCCCGTCGGCATCGTCCGCCGGCTCATGGACTGGGCCGCGCCGGGCAGCTGTCTGGTCCTCTCCCACGCCACCGGTGACTTCACCATCGACACCGACCGGGACTGGGAGGTCATCAGCTTCGGGGACCCGGTGTCCCTGGTCGCCCGCGACCATGCCGGGATCATGGAGTTCTTCGCCGGGCTCGACCTGCTCGCCCCGGGCCTGGTGCAACTGCCCTCGTGGCGTCCGGGCATCGGCGCCGAGTCCGACCCGAGCCGGGTGTGGGCCTACGGCGGGGTGGCCCGCAAGCCGTAGCCCCGGCCGCCCCTTATCCCGGCCGCCCCCTTCGCCCGACGTCCGCCCCGGTTCGCCCGACGTCCGCCCCGGATCCCGCCTCAGCGCGGGCCGGGGCCGATCTGCAGGGTCATACAGGCGGGGAAGAGCCCGCTCCAGGTGTGCCCGCGCCAGCTCTCGTACGTACCGGGGCGCTTCCATACGGGCAGCGCCTGGTCCATATGGGCCCGGCCCTCGGGGAACCTGCCCTGCTCCATATAGGTGATCCCGATCTCGTAGAGGGCGAAGCCCTCATGGTGGATGTTGCCCGTGCGGCGGGCGTACTCCAGGCTCTCCTTGAAACAGGTCAGGGCGTCCTCGGGGCGGCCCAGCCCCCGGTGGGCCCGGCCGAGGTTGCCCAGGCCGATCACCTCGGCCGGCAGATCCCCGGCCTCCCGGGCGAGGGCGAGCTGCCGCTCCTGCACCGTGATGGCCTCCTCGTAAAGGCCCAGTTCGCACAGCGCGTCCGCGAGATTGCACGCGGTGCGCAACTCGCCCTCTCGATGGCTCAGTTCGCGCCAGATCTCCAGCGCCGACTCCAGGGTGGTCCGTACCTCGTCATAGCTGTGCTGCAGCCAGTACGCGGCGGAGAGGCCGTCCAGCCCCCACGCCTCGCTCTCCGGATCGCCCAGTCGGCGGGCGGTCTCGACGGCCAGCTCGTTGATCGTCTGGAGATCCTGGGCGTGCGCCCGGGGGAAGAGGAACCACTGGAGCGCCCGCGCCAGCCGCAGCCCCAGGCGCGCGATCGCCTCGGGCTGGGCGGGCTCGGCCGCGTGGACGACGGCGGCCAGCAGATTGGGCAGCTCGTCCTTCAGCCAGCTCTCCGCCTCGCCCTGGCCGCTCAGCGGCACCGCCGGGCCCTCCACCGGGTGCCGGGGCCAGGGGCGGAGCGGGTCGAGCAGGGTGACCGCCTGCTGGGCGGTGGCCGCGTAGCAGGACAGCGCCCGCTCCAGCGCCGCCGAACGCTCCATTTCGGACTCCTCCTGCTCCGCCTGCTCCGACGCGAACAGCCGCAGCAGATCGTGCATGTGGTAGCGGACGGAGTCCCGGCTCTCCAGGAGCTGGGCGTCGACCAGCCGCTCCAGCGCGTTCTCGGTGCGGTCGGCGGGCAGGTCCAGCAGCGCGGCGGCCACCGGCAGGCTCACATCGAGCCCGTGCAACACGCTGAGCAGCCGGAAGGCGCGGACCGCGTCCAGATCGTCGGAGCGCCGGCCGAGCCGGAAGCCCTCGTAGCTCACCTGGAAGCTGACGCGGACGGCCAGATCGCCGAAGCGCAGCTCGTCCAGCCGGCCCCGGGCGTCGGTCAGCTTGGTCACGAGGGTGCGCAGCGGCCACGCGGGGCGGGCGGCCAGCCGGGCACCGGCGATCCGCAGCGCCAGCGGCAGCCAGCCGCACAGCCGGGTGATCTCCTCCGCCTCCGCCGGCTCGGCCCGCACCCGCTCCGCGCCCACGACCCGCTCCAGCAGCGCCACCGCCTGGTCCTGCGGGAGCACATCCAGATGCAGATGGGTGGCGCCCTCCAGGGTGGTCAGCATCTCGCGGCTGGTGATCAGCGCGGCGCAGCCCGGACCGGCGGGGATCAGCGGCCGCACCTGGTCCACACTGGCGGCGTTGTCGAGGATCACCAGCAGTCTCCGGCCCGCCGCGAGCGAACGGAACTGCGCGGACGCCTCGTCGGTGTCGCCGGGCACGTTGGAGCCGTCCACGCCGAGAGCGCGCAGAAACCGGCCGAGCACCTCACCGGGGTCCAGGGCCGACTGCCCGGCGGTCGCCCCGTACAGATCCACATAGAGCTGGCCGTCGGGGAAGCGGTCGGCGAGCTGGTGTGCGGTGTGAATGGCCAGGGTCGACTTGCCGACCCCGCCGGTGCCGTCGATGGCCGCGAGCACCACCGACCGGCCGCCCTCGCCCGCCTCCGGGTCCCCGGCCGCGTCCATCAGCGCCTGGATCACCGCGACCTCGCCATGGCGCCCGGTGAACGCCGGGCTGGCGGGCGGCAGTTGGCGGGGCCCTCGGTGGGCCTTGCGGGCAGCGGCGGCGGAGTCGGGCCGGTCCGCCTCCGGGGCGGGCGCGGCCACCAGGGAGGCGTCGGCGTTCAGGATCCGCTCGTGGAGGTCGCGCAGCGGCGGGGTCGGCTCGACCCCCAGCTCCTCGCTCAGCAGCCGGTGCAGATCGCGGTAGGCGGCCAGGGCGTCGGCCTGCCGCCCGGACCGGTACAGCGCCAGCATCAGTCGGCCGCGCAGCTCCTCGCGGAACGGATACTCGGCGGTCAGCGCCTCCAGCTCGCCCAGGACGGCCGTATGGCGCCCGCACCGCAGGTCTGCGTCGATCCGGGCGTCCACGGCCTGCAGCCGGCACTCCTCGAGCCGGGTGGCCTCCGCCGTCACCGCCGGGGTCGGGGGCACATCGGCGAACGGGGTGCCGCGCCACATCGTCAGCGCCTCGCGCAGCCGCTCCGCCGCGGTCTCGGGCGCCTCCCGGTCGAGCGCCCGCCGCCCCTCCTCGATCAGCTGCTCGAAGCGGTGGGCGTCGAACTCGGCGGCCTCCACCGCCAGTCGGTAACCCTGTGCCTTGTAGCCCTGCTTCTCGGTGATCAGGGTCTGCCCGGCCTCGTCGCCCAGGGTCTGGCGGAGCCGGGAGACATAGGTCTGCAGCAGTTTGGTGGCGCTCTGGGGCGCCCCGTCCTCGCCCCAGAGCTCGTCCAGGAGCCGTTCGGTGGAGACGGTCTGGTTGGCGTGGCACAGCAGCACCGCGAGCAGCGTCCGCCACTTGGCCGGCCCCAGGGAGGCCCACCCCTCGCCGGCGCGCAGCTCAAGCGCCCCCAGGACCCGGTATCGCACCCGTCCCCTTCCATCGGCTCGTCAACTGACCACTCCGCAATGGTTATACCTCCGATGTGGCCGCCGCCGTACATCGTTTCACCCGCCGGGAACAAGCCCGCGCCGGGTACGGGCTCGCGCGGATGGCCGAAAAACGCCGCATCAGGGCGGCGGCGGAGCGGCCGGGGTCAGAACGGCCGGTCGCCCTCGATGGCGACGCGTTCGGCGACCCTGCGGTGCGGGGCGTAGTCGTTGACCGCGTAGTGCTGTGTGGCGCGGTTGTCCCAGAACGCGATGTCGCCCGGCTGCCAGTGGAAGCGCACCTGGTACTCCGGGACATGCGCCTGCCGGCACAGGAAGCTCAGCAGCCGATCGCTCTCCTCGCGCTCCATCCCGGTGATCCGGGTGGTGAAGGAGGTGTTGACGAACAGCATCCGCCGGCCGGTCTCCGGATGGGTGCGCACCACCGGGTGCTCCACCGGCGGGAACATCTCCTGGAACGGGGCCAGCCGCTCCGGTCCGTAGAAGCGGACGAAGCCGGGGATGACGTCGTGGACGGCGGTGGCGCCGTCGATGCGCTCCTTCACCTCCGCCGGGAGGTTGTCGTACGCCGCCGCCATATCGGCCCACATGGTGTCCCCGCCCACCGGCGGCACCTCGCGCAGCTGGAGCACGGCGCCGAGCGCGGGCCGGGTGCGGAAGGTGACGTCGGTGTGCCAGATGTTCTCGAACGTCGGCGTGGCGCCGGACGCCTTGTCGAAGCGGACCACATCCTCGCTGGACCCGGCGGCGAGCAGCGGATTGGTCTCCAACTCGCCCCAGTTGCGGGCGAATCCGCGCTGCTGCTCCGAGGTGAGGTGCTGAGCCCGGAAGAAGAGCACCTTCCACTCCAGCAGGGCGCGGTTCAGCTCCTCGCGCAGCGCGGGCTCCAGCGGCCGGGACAGGTCCAGGCCGCGGATCTCGGCGCCGATGACGCGTCCGAGGGGCACGATCTCGAACCGCTCGTACGGACGCTCCTCCCACCCCTCGGGCAGCCGCCGCAGAATGCGCGCGCCCTCGTACATGCCGTCCGGCGGGATGGTGGCTTCGCGCAGGGTCGTGGGTGGGGTGTCGACGACGGTCATGGCGTCTCCTCATGCGTGACGGCGGACAGGGGGCGGGCGGGGGTGGGGAGGTGCCCTCGTGCCGCGGGGATGGCCACGGGAGTGTCGTCCTGAGCGTCGCGATGTCCGGATCGTCAGGGGCTGACCGGCGATCGTGAGAGGCGTGAGAGGAATGACCGGCGTGGCTTCGGGGGCGCGGGGGCGGTGGCCGCGGGATGCGGAGAGTCCCGGTCAGAGGCCCGAGCGCTCACACCCGGTCCGGTCCGGGGCGCGCAGATGTCCCGTCACGTCGAACCGGTGCCTGATCATGAGCGCAATTGTGGGATCCGCCCCGGTGGGCTGTCAACGGGGAGTGCGGTGTGTACGCACGGAGGACGCGTGCTCACCCGGCGGCGCGCTCGGGGTCCGAGGCGGCCGCCAAGGCGGTACGGGCGCGCTCGACCAGGGCCCGGCCGGCCGGGCCGCTCGGGCCGTCCGCCCGCCAGGCGAAGGCCAGCCGCCCCCGCAGCGCCGGCCGGTCGATGCGAACCGACCGCAGCCGGTCCGACCGCGCCTCGGCGAACGCCCCGGGCAGGATCGCCGCGCCCAGCCCCCGCTCGGCGAGCTGCGCCAGCACCTCCGGATCGCTGGCCTCGAAGGCGATGTGCGGGGTGAAACCGGCGGCCGCGCACGCCTCGTCGATCCGGGTGCGCAGCCCCGTGCCGCGCGGCAGGCTGATCAGCGCACGGCCCCGCAAGGTGTCCAGCGAGATGGCCGAGTGCACGGCGAGCTCATGGTCGGGACCGACCGCGGCCACGATCGGCTGATCCGTGATCACCTCCAGCTCGACCCCGGCCGGGGTCGTGGCGCCCACGCTGACGATCGCCGCGTCGAGCCGTCCCGTGCGCAGACCCTCCAGCAGCTCGTCCGACGTGGCCTCGGTGAGGGTGATCTCCACCGCCGGATGGGCGTCGTGGAACTCCGCCAGCAGCCCCGGCAGATCCACGCTGTGCGAGGTGACCGTCCCGACCGCCACATGCCCGCGCAGCAGCCCGGTCAGCTCGTCCACCGCGAGCCGGGCGCCCGCCACCGCCGCGAGCGCCGCCCGCGCGTACGGGAGCACCGCCGCGCCCGCCTCGGTCAGCCGCACCGAGCGGCCCGAGCGGTCCAGCAGCTGCTCGCCCAGCTCGCGCTCCAGCCGGCGGATCTGTGCGCTGACCCCCGGCTGGGCCACATGCACCTTCTCCGCGGCCCGGGTGAAGTTCCGCTCCTCGGCCACCGCCACGAAGTACTCAAGCTGCCGCAGTTCCATAAGCGATGATTCTAGCAACCAGACCAACCATCTCTTGGACTTCTGATCGCGCCCGCCGGAGGGTGGAGGCGGACGAAAGGAGTCGACCATGACCGAGACCCGTGCCCGCGCCACCACCCCCGAGGACCTGGCCCGGCTGTTCGTGGAACGTGCCAACGCCGGAGACGCCGAGGGGCTGGCCGAGCTCTACGAGCCCGACGCGGTGCTCGCCTATCCGCCGGGTGCCACGACCGTCGGCCGCGAGGCGATCCGCGCCGTCTGCGAGCGGATGCTGGCGCACGCCCCGCGCCCCTTCCGGGTGGAGGAGGCGCTGCCGACCGTCCGCTACGGCGATCTGGCCCTCACCTCGACCCGCCCCGCCGACAACACCGGCGGCCGGGTGCAGGTGGCCCGCCGCCAGCCGGACGGCACCTGGCAGCGCATCATCGACCGCCCCGAGGTCCGCCAGGAGGTCCGCCCCGAGGCCCCCTCCGAGATCCGCCCCGAGGCCGGAGCCGAGTGATGCGTGTGCTCATCGCCGGGGGCGGCATCGGCGGGCTGGCCACCGCCCTGAGCCTCCACGCGGCCGGGATCGAGACGGCGGTCGTCGAGAGCGCCCGTGAGATCCGGCCGCTCGGCGTCGGGATCAACCTGCTGCCGCACGCCGTGCGCGAGCTCATCGAACTCGGCCTCGGCGACGAGCTCGCCGCCATCGGCGTGGCCACCGCCGAGAACGTGTACTGCGACCGGTTCGGCAGGCGGATCTTCACCGAGCCGCGAGGCCTCGCCCAGGGCTACCGCTGGCCGCAGTACTCGGTCCACCGCGGGGAGCTCCAGCGGCTGCTCCTCGCGGCGGTCCGCGAGCGCCTGGGCGCGGACGCGGTCCGCACCGGGGCCCGGGTGGTGGGATTCGACGACCCGGGGCAGCGGGACAGTGCGCGCGTACACCTCCTCGACCGGGCGACGGGGACGGTCGAGGAGACGGCCGCGCGGGCACTGATCGGCGCCGACGGGCTGCACTCCGCGGTCCGCGCCGCGCTGCACCCGCAGGACGGCCCGCTGCTGTGGTCGGGCATCCGGATGTGGCGGGGCACCACACGGGCCGAGCCGTTTCTGACCGGGCGTTCGATGGTGATCGTGCATGAGGGGGACGCCGAGCTGGTCGCGTATCCGATCGGCGGCGGCCGGGTCAACTGGGTCTGCCTGGTGCGGATGTCCGAGCCCGGGCCGCTCACCGGCGCCGCGGCCTGGAATCGGGCGGGGCGGCTCGCCGATGTGCTGCCGTACTTCGCGGACTGGCGGCTCGGCCGGCTCGATGTGCCCGGTCTGCTGACCGACGGCGACGAGATCCTCGAATACCCGATGGTCGACCGGGAGCCGCTGCCGTGGTGGGGGCGCGGCCGGGTGACCCTGCTCGGCGACGCCGCGCATCCGATGTATCCGGTGGGGGCCAATGGCGCGTCCCAGGCCGTCGTGGACGCCCGCGTCCTGGCCCGTGAACTCGCGCGGGCGGACGATGTGCCCACCGCGCTGGCCCGCTACGAGACCGAGCGCCGCGAGGCGACGGCGACCGTCGTACGGGCGAACCGGGCCATGAACCGGGCCGGTGCCCGCACCCCCGGGGAACTCGCCCGCGTCACCGACACCTACCGGGACACCACGGGAGGCGATGTGCGCACGCTCAACGCCCGCCCCTCCCTGAGCTGCCGGTGAGCCCGCCGACCGGTGGGGCGGTACGGCACCGGAGCCGGGCGGGGCCGTGTTCCACGGCGCCGACCCGGCCCGGCCGTTGGGCCGGGCGCCAGCGTTGGCGCCCGTCCGGCACCGCGCTTAGCGTGGACATCAGACAGCGGTCTTCACGAGACGGTCCGACGCGATCGATGTGCCGGACCACTCCTGGTGCGGGAGGTCGGGAATGGACTCCGTCTCCTTCCTTCTGGTGGCCGTCATCCTCACGGCACTGGCCTTCGACTTCACCAACGGCTTCCACGACACGGCCAATTCGATGGCCACGTCCATCGCCACGGGGGCGCTGTCGCCCCGGCTCGCCGTCCTCGTCGCCGCGGTGCTCAATCTGGCCGGGGCATTCCTCTCCACCGAAGTGGCCAAGACGATCTCCAACGGCATCGTCGACGACGCCAAGGTCTCCCCGGTCATGATTTTCGCGGGGCTGATCGGGGCGATCCTGTGGAATATGATCACCTGGCTCGCCGGGCTGCCGTCGAGCTCCTCGCACGCCCTGTTCGGCGGGCTGATCGGCGCGGTGTGGGTGGGCGCCGGGGAGTCCGCGGTGCGCTTCACCGCGATCGTCGAGAAGATCGTGATTCCGGCGGTCGCCTCACCGGTGGTGGCCTGTGTGGTGGCCATGCTGGCCACCTATCTCGCGTATGTGATCACCCACCGGGCGGCCGCGCCCGCGGCGCGGAAGGGCTTCCGCGCGGGCCAGGTGGGATCCGCGTCCCTGGTGGCCCTCGCCCACGGCACCAACGACGCGCAGAAGACGATGGGGGTCATCACCCTCACCCTC
Source organism: Streptomyces endocoffeicus (assembly GCF_016741935.1). Lineage (GTDB taxonomy): Bacteria > Actinomycetota > Actinomycetes > Streptomycetales > Streptomycetaceae > Streptomyces > Streptomyces endocoffeicus. Next base: position 302,065 of record NZ_JAERRG010000006.1, read on the forward strand.
ATCGCCGGTGGTGTGCTCGGCCATGGCTCCGGACCACCGTGGTGGGTGGTGCTCAGCGCCGGTCTGTCGATCTCACTCGGCACCTATGTCGGCGGGTGGCGGATCATCCGGACCATGGGCAAGGGGCTGACCGACATCCAGCCCCCGCAGGGCTTCGCCGCCGAGACCAGCGCCACCGCGGTGATCCTGGCCTCCTCGCACCTGGGCTTCCCGCTGTCCACCACCCAGGTGTGCACGGGCAGCATCCTGGGCGCCGGGCTCGGCCGCAGGCTGGCCCAGGTGCGCTGGGGGATCGCCGGACGGATCGCGGTGTCCTGGCTGCTGACCCTGCCCGCCGCGGCGGCCGTGGGAGGCGTCGCGGCCTGGGTGGCGGGCCAGGGCAACGCGGGGGTGGCCCTGGTGGCGTGCGTCGCCGTCGCGGCGGCGGTGGGCTTCTACGTGCTCTCGCGCCGTCGCCCGGTGAACCCGGACAACGTCAACGCGCCGCGCGTCCCCGAGCACGCCGGGCGCACCCTGGACACGACCGTCTGACCCGGTCACGACCCCCGCCGAGGACACGACCCCCGCCGAGGAGCTGATCCGTATGGGCACCACCTGGGGCACGATCGGCGGGGTCTTCGGGGTCAGCCTCGGGGTCACCGTCCTGGTGGTCGTGATGTTCTCGCTCGGCGTCGCCGCCTGGGCCCGCGCCGGGGGCGGCACACCGCGCCACGAGGCGCGCCGCGGCCGTCTCGACACGGTGGCGGCGGCCGCGGCGGTGGTGTGTTTCGCCGCGTGCCTGGCGATCGCCGCCTATGGAATCGAGCTGATCATTCCCGGCTGAGCCCGCTTGCGACAATGGAACGCCACCGAGCACCGCCCCGCGGTGCTCTTGTCGACGCGGGAGACCACGCACGGTGTCAGATACGACCGAAACCCCGTCCGCCGGCCCGGCCGCCGCGGACCGCCCCGCGCTGCGGGCCGACTGCGCCGACTGCTTCGGGCTGTGCTGTGCCGCCCTGCCCTTCGCGGCCTCCACGGACTTCGCGATCAGCAAGGACGCGGGGGAGCCCTGCCGCAACCTCCGGGCCGACTTCCGCTGCGGTATCCACTCCCGGCTGCGCGAGGAGGGCTTCCCGGGCTGCACGGTCTACGACTGTTTCGGCGCCGGGCAGAAGGTCTCCCAACTCACCTTCGAGGGCCGTGACTGGCGGCGGCACCCCGGGACGGCCGCCGAGATGTTCGCCGTCTTCCCCGTCATGCGCCACCTGCACGAGCTGCTCTGGTACCTCACCGAGGCGCTGGCCCTGTCGGCCGCCCGGCCCGTCCACGGCGCACTGCGCGAGGCGCTGCGGGAGACCGAGCGCCTCACCCTCGGCAGCGCCTCCGAGCTGAGGGAGCTCGATGTGGCCGCCCACCGCGACCGGGTCAATCAGCTGCTGCTGCGCACGAGCGAGCTGGTACGGGCCCGGATCCCGGGCAAGAAGAAGAACCGCAGGGGAGCCGATCTCATCGGCGCCGACCTGAGGGGAGCCGATCTGCGGGGCGCCAACCTCCGCGGCGCCCGTCTCATCGCGGCGAACCTCACCCGGGCCGATCTGACGGCGGCCGATCTGATCGGGGCCGACTTCCGGGATGCCGAGCTGAGCGCGGCCGATCTGCGGGGAGCCGTCTTCCTCACCCAGGCCCAGCTGAACGCGGCCAAGGGCGACTCCGCCACCCGGCTGCCCCCGTCCCTCACCCGCCCCGCGCACTGGTGACCCCGCCGCGCCACCGCGCGGTGTGCGACCCTGGCTGCCATGTCCGACACCGTCGACGCGCCCGTGATCCGCAGCGATGAGCCCGGATCGTTCGCCCGGAGTGTGCTGGCCGAGCGCCATCCCGCACTGATCGAGAAGGTGCGCGACGCCTTCCCGTACGGACCCGGTCAGCACCGCGCCCTCGACGCGCTGCGCGACAACGCCGCCGAGGGCACCATCGCCCCGCTCCCGCCCACCGCGTACGACCACGACCGGTGGGCGGTGTGGGGCCGGGAGCACTTCGGCCGGTCCTGGTTCGACGTCCCGTTCCTGTGGGCGGAGAGCTACTTCTACCGCCGGCTCCTGGAGGCCGTGGGCTACTTCGCGGACGGCCCCTGGCGCGGCGTCGACCCGTTCCGCCCCTTCAAACAGGCCGAGCTGGACACCCCCGGGGCCGAGGCCGAACTGGCCGCGCTCGACGACATCCTGCGCGAGCCCGCCGGGGAGCAGGCGGCCGCGCTGGTACACGGCTCGCTCTGGGGCAACCGCGCGGACCTGGGCTTCCGCATCTCCTCATCGGCCGCGGACGCGCCTGGCGCCGACACCCCGCCGCTGGTCGCGGACGACTCGGAGGCGCTGTGGTCGCTGCTGCCCGTCGGCTCCCCGGCCACGCTGTGCGTGGTGGCGGACAACGCCGGGCGGGAACTGCTCCCCGACCTCGTCCTCATCGACCATGTGCTCCACCACGGGCGCGCCGAGCGGGTGGTGCTCCAGGTGAAGCCGTATCCGTACTACGTCTCCGATGCCACCACCGAGGACGTCGTCGACTGTCTGCGCCGTCTGGTGCGGGCGGAGGGCGCCGCGGCCGGGACCGGCGGACGGCTGTGGGCCGCCATGGGCGACGGGCGGCTCACGGTGCGGGCGCACGACTTCTTCCGCGCCCCGCTGCCGTACGAGCAGATGCCCGCCGATCTGCGGAGCGAGTTCGCCGGGGCCACGCTCACCCTCATGAAGGGCGATCTGAACTACCGCCGCCTCGTGGGCGACCGGCTGTGGCCCCCGACCACCTCCTTCGCCGACCGCACCGGGTACTTCCCCGGCCCGGTGGCCGCGCTGCGCACCCTGAAGTCGGATGTCATCGTCGGGCTCGACGAGCGGACCGTGGCCGCGCTGGACGCGCACGAGGACCACTGGCGCACCAGCGGCGCCCATGCGCTGATCCAGGTACGGCGGTGAGGCACGCGCTCCCCTCGGCCCGGAGGGCCGAGGGGAGCGCGGTGGGCCGGTGACCGTGGTCGTCGACCCCTGCCCCTGCGTCAGCCGCCGATGAAGTTGACGCAGTTGCTGCCGATCTTCATGTCACCGCTCGGGCCGACGCCGCCGATGGAGGAGGTGGTGCCGGTGGAGGTGTTGCAGTGGTTGTCCTGGACGATGAGGCTGGACAGGTTGAAGCTGGTGGGAACGTCGGAGCCGCCGTAGCCGTCGGCGGCCGCGGTGCCGGTGCCGAGGAGCGCAAGGGCGCCCGCGGTCGCGGCCACCAGGGCGGCCTTCTTCGCGATCTGCATGGATTCCTCCGTGTCGGGTCGCAGAACGAATAAATCTGACGGTCCGATTTAACGAAGGAAGTCCGGGGGAAGTCGGGTAAGCGCACCGGAGAGTGGCCCGTTCGGCGTACGAAGCCATCGGGCCGGAACGGGTGCGCTCCTCCCGCCCCGGAGGAGCGAGAGGAGCGCGGTGGGCCGGTGACGGTGGCCGTCGGCCGCTGTTCCGGCGTCAGCCGCCGATGATGTTGGCGCAGGTGCTGCCGATGTTCATCTCGCCCGTCGGACCGGCGACGGCGCTGGAGAGGGTGGTGCCGGTGGAGGTGTTGCAGTGGTTGCTCTGGAAGATGAAGCTGCTGACGTCGAAGCTGGTGGGAGCACTGGTGCCCCTGTCGGAGCCGCCGTAGCCGTTGGCGGCCGCGGTGCCGGTGCCGAGGAGTGCAATGGCGCCGGCGGTCGCGGCCACCAGGGCGGCCTTCTTCGCGATCTGCATGGATTCCTCCGTGTCGGGTCGCAGAGTTAATAGATCTGACAGTCCGATTTAACGGAGGGGGCCCCGGGAAAACGCGCTCAGCACACCGGAGAATGGGCCATCCGGCGCACGTAATCGCCCTCCGGTGTCAGTTGAGGCGGATACCCACGGAGTAGGCCGTGATCGTGCTCGGGTCGGACACATGATGGTCCTTGGCGGCCGCGCTGTAGCTCGGCGTCTGGGTGGTGGCCGGTTCGAGCTTCCAGAGCAGATTGCCGCTGCCCCGGTAGTGCACCTCCGCGCCGCCACCGGTCAGTGCGAAACCGGGCTCCACGGACGCCACGGCGGCCGGGTGCGGGGACTGGCCGGAGTCGGCCCGGGTGAAGCTGTTGGACACGAACCCCACCGGGAGAAAACGCCGGAGCCCGATGGCGAACACCCGGATGTTGGCGGGATCGGAGACCAGATGGTCCTTCGACCGGGCCTTCCAGGAGGTCTCGGTCGAGGGGAAGGAGGCGGTGGCGAGATTGCCGCCGCCGTGCCAGTCCACCCGGAACCCGCCGCCGACGAGAACGTACTCATCCGACGACGGAAGACCGGCCTCGGCCTCCGGATGCGGGGCCACCCCGCTGTCCGCACGCGATACGTACACCGACCGCAGCAGCTGGTCCCGGCTCATCCCGGCGATCTTCAGGCCGATGACGTACGAGACCAGCTCATGCGCCTGCGCGTCGATATGGTCCTTCGAGCCGACGGTCCAGCCCGACAGGTCGTCCGTGGGATACGACGCGGTCAGCAACGCCCCGTTGGGGTATTCCGCCGCGGTGGCCCCGCCGCCGATGGCGATCATGTCGCCGTCGCCGACGAGGACCGTCTCATCGACCCAGTGCTGCTGAGGGGGATTGCCCCGGTGCGAGAAGACCGAGACGGTCACCAGGCCCGAAGCGTCCTTGAAGGTGTTGAGCCGCGTTCCCACCGAGCTCAGCACCCTTCTTGGCCGCCGTGCCGCCGGCGTGGCCGCGGCGGCGGTCGTGACGCCGCCCACCGCCCCCACGGCCGCCGCGCCCGCCACTGCTGTCGCCGCCCTCAGCATGTCCCTACGGCTGCGCATCATCCGCGTCGACCCGCCTTCCGTTCGTCAATCGCCTGACCCGGCGTCAGGCCGCGCAGAAACCTATCCGGGTCATCGAACACGGCGATATTCCCTGAAATGACGGATTGACAGTGCATTGCGTGGTGGGCTAGAGATCCATGGCCGGTTCCCGACCCGGCCGTTACCTGGAGGAAGCCCTCCGGCGGGGGCGGCCGGTCCAGGTCCCGGGATCGCTCCCGGGGAGGTCGTGAAGGCGGAGGGGGCGGCAGATTGTCCTGTTCACGCGGTTGAACGACATGCCACTCGGCCAATCTTGGCTTCTCGGCGGTCCGAGGTCATCCCTCCCGGCGTCCCCGGGGGATGTCGGTAGCGGATGGCAGTATCGGCCTCGTACGCGCTCCGCCCCCAGGAAAGTGAGCCCTCGCATGGTGCCGTCCCCCCGTGACCTCGCCGATCTGCCCTTCGCCGACCATCTGCGGCCGTTCGAAGGGGACTTGGCGGAAGGGGGCGACTACGACACCGTTCATCTGGACGGCGGCTCCTTCGACGGGGCCGTGTGCGACCAGGCCCGGTTCCTCGAGTCCGCGTTCTCCTCGGTGACCTTCACCGGGGGCCGTGGCCGTGGGGCCCGGTTCAATGAGGTGTGGCTGGACGGGGTGCGATGGGTGGGCACCGATCTGGCGGACACCGAGTGGCTGGACGGCGAGCTCAACGGCTGTGTGCTGGCCGGTCTTGAGATGTTCTCCGCGCGGCTGCACCGGGTGACCTTCCACCGGTGCAAGCTGGAATCGGTGAATCTCCGCACCGCCACGCTGCGGAACGTCACCTTCGTGGACTGCCTGCTGCGCGATGTGGACCTCGGCGGCGCGGGGCTGACGGAGGTGGCGTTTCCGGGGTCGGCGCTGGAGGGCGTGCGGTTCGGCAAGGCGCGGCTGGCGAAGGTCGATCTGCGCGCGGCCACTCGGCTGGAGATCACCGACGGTTATGACGCGCTGGGCGGTGCCACCATCGGCAGCGGGCAGTTGATGGAGCTCGCGCCGATGCTCGCCGACGCCTTGGGGATCACGGTCCGGGACGGTGGGGCCGCGCGCTGAGCCCCCACGTCCCACGGTGACCGAGGTTCACCGGGGGATCAGCCAGGGCTGCTGCGGCAGCGGGCTCCCCGTCTCGATCAGCGACTTCAGATTGGACAGCACCGCGGCCCAGCCACCGGCCGCCGCGGTCCGCTCGGCCTCGTCGGCCAGATTCTCATGGGTCACGGTCAGCCGGACGATGTCGCCGTGCGGCTGGATGTCGAAGGTGACCCGGGAGGGCTCGGCGGTGGCATCGGCGTCGGGCGCGGCCCAGGTGGTCACCAGCCGGGTGGGCGGTGAGCTCTCCACGACCGTGCCGACGACATCGGCGGTGCCGGAGCCGTCCGTCCGCTGATGCTCCCACGGGGAGCCGACCTGCCAGTCCGACACATTGCTGTGGCCCCAGTACTCGGCCGTGAGGTCGGCATCGGTCAGCGCGTGCCAGACCTTCTCCGGTGTGCTCTCGATATAGATGACGTACACGAACGCCGGCTTGTCGGCCATCGCTTCCTCCGCTTGTCGCTTCACCAGGCTCAGCGCGCGCAGTCGCGGGCGCTCGAACTTGTCGATCCAGCGCTCCTGGATCTCATTGAGGGGGACAGGGTTGAGGTAGTGGAGTTTCTCGCGGCCCCGCCGCACCGTGCTGACCAGGTTGGCGGCCTCGAGAACGGCCAGATGCTGGGTCGCCGACTGGCGGGTCATCTCCAGCCGCCGGCACAGCTCGCCCAGCGTCTGGCCGTTGTGCTCATGCAGCCGGTCCAGTAGATACCGCCGGGTCTGGTCGGCCAGCGCCTTGAAGACCTTGTCCATCTCTGAGCTCACACCGAACGTTATGCAGGTGATTACCTGCATGTCAATGTGTGCGATGTGACGGCCCGTGTTCCCGGTGATTTCGCGCTATCGCCTGCGGACCGCGCCGCGGATGAACGCCGCCTGCCCGGCGTGCTGCAGATCGTCCGCGGCCACGCTGACCAGCCGGACGCCGAGGGTCACCGCCGGGGTCCACCGCTCGTCCACGATCCGGTCGAGATCGGAGTCGCGCAGGCCGCGCACGAACGCCAGGGTGTTCTCGTGGACGGCGTCGTAGTACCCGGTGAGCAGCTCGGCGTCCGCCCGCACCGCCGCCACGTCCTTGCTCCGGTGGCCGTAGCCGGTGGCCTCGGGCGGGAACGGCAGGCCGAACCGCTCGGCCCAGCCCTCGGACGTCCACAGCTGCTCGGTGCCCGCGGCGTCGGCGATGTGGTCGTCCTGGACCCGGGTCAGATGCCACACCAGCCAGGCGATCGAATTGGCCCCGCTGTCGAGCCGTACGGCCAACTCGTCCTCCGAGAGCCCGTCCACGGCCGACTGCACCTCCTCGCGTACCCGCTCGAAGGCGTCGGCCAGCAGATCGGCGCTGTTCATTCGCGGCTCCCTCGCTCGTGGTCGGCTCCCGGCCATGGTCGCACCCCGCGGCCCCGGCCACGGGGTGCCGACTCGCCGGACGCGGTTCACACGGGCGGGACGAGGGTGAAGTAGCGGTCGAGCACCGCCTGGTCGCCGGTCACCTTGTCGAGCCGGTCCGCGGGGAGCCGCTGCCACAGGAACAGCATCAGGTCCGACGCGGTCCCGGCCAGCTCGACATCGCCGGTCGCCCCGCCGGTGTCCTCGTCCGCGGCGCCGGTGGTGAGCCGTACGTCGGCGCCGTCGAAGCGGACCGTCCACAGGTCCGGACCGTCGGTCCGGCGGAACCGGAAGCGCTCGCCCGCTCCGGGCGGGGCCTCCCGCCACGCCCGCCGGGCCGGGGCCATCACCTCGAAGGTCTGGGCCACGGCGTCCACCGCGAGGCCGGGCTCCACCGGACGGGCCCATCCGCCGAGCGCCTGCTCGGCGTCCCAGCGGTGCAGGGCCGCCTCGATGGTCTGCATCCGCAGCCAGAAGCCCGCGGTGTGCTCCGCCGACCACGTCCACACCGCCAGCCCCGGATCCTCGCTCCGGAACAGCGCCTCGAGCCGCGCGGCCCCCTCGGCGAACCAGTCGACGAGGCTCACCGGCACCGGGCCGTGATGCGGCCCGCCCGTGGGCGCCGGCCAGCCCTCGCGGTCCTCGGGAAGCTCGAAGAGGGTGGCGTCCGTGATGTCCGGCTGCCGGTCGAGCCGCTTCCGGATCACGCGGGCGACCAGGCGATGCACCCCGCCCAGGTGCAGCACCAGATCCGACATCGTCCAGTCGGGGCAGGAGGGGATCAGCGGCGCGTCCGCCCCGTCGGCGGCGCCACGGGCCGCCTGCTCGAACGCCACGATCTCACGGTGGAAATGGGCTGAATAGTCCATGGGCCGCACTCTGCCAGGCGGCGACCGCCGTTGCCATACACCGCCCGGCCACTCGGTACGCCTTCGCTGTCGGCAGAGCGGATCGGCCCCCGGCGAAGCCGCACCGGCCCGGCGCCCCGGCGCTGCTAGCTTCCCCCCATCCGGCTCGAAACCCGGGAACGCCCCGGAACCCACACTCCGACGCCCGGGAACGCCAGGACCAAGGACAAGGAAGCGCGGCCATGGTGACGACCAGACGTATCGAATACCCCGTGGACGGCACCACCATGGTGGGCCATCTGGCGCTGCCCGGGGGCACGGACCGGCGCCCCGCCGTGCTGATCGCCCATGAGGGCCCCGGCATCACCGACCACCAGCGCGAGCGCGCCGACCGGCTCGCCGAACTCGGCTATGTGGCCTTCGCCCTCGACTACCACGGCGGCGGACGATTCATCGAGGACCGCGAGGAGATGTTCGCCCGGATCGACGAACTGCTCGCCGACCCCGACCGCATGCGCGCCCTCACCGGAGCCGGGCTCGCGGCGCTGACCGCGGAACCCCGGGCCGACCCCTCGCGGCTGGCCGCCATCGGCTACTGCCTGGGCGGCACCATGGCCCTCGAACTCGCACGGAGCGGCGCGGACCTCAAGGCCGTGGTCGGCTTCCACCCCGGTCTGACGAGCACCCGGCCCGAGGACGCCGCCAACATCACCGGCAAGGTCCTGGTCTGCGTGGGGTCCGAGGACCCGTTCATCCCGGTCGAGCAGCGTCTGGCCTTCGAGGCGGAGATGCGGGCCGCCGGAGTGGACTGGCGCATGCACCTCCACGGCGGCGCCCCGCACAGCTTCACCCACCCCGGCCTCGACCCCGATCCCGTGGCCCGCCCGGGGATCGGCTATCACCGGCCCTCCGCCGAGCGGGCCTGGCGGGCGATGCTCGACCTGTTCGACGAGGTGTTCCCGACCATGGTGTGAACAGCGCACGGCCCCTATCGTGAAATGCCATGAGAGACCAACTGCGCTTCCCCCCGGCAAAGTTGGCCGCGGCCGCCACGGTCACCGCCGTGCTTCTCGCCGGATGCGGCGGCTCCGACGAGGACTCCGGTGCCGGGGGCGGGCCGGAGAAGAAGACGATCACGGTGGCCGGACTGCCGCTCGCCGATGTGGCCGCCCTGCACATCGCCATGGACCGCGAGCTCTTCGAGAAGGAGGGGCTGAACGTCCGCGTCCAGCCGGTCCAGCAGAGCGTCCAGGCGCTGCCCGCGCTCGCCCACGGCCAGGTGGACGTCATCGGCGGCGCCAACTTCGTGACGTTTCTCCAGGCCCGTGAGAAGGGCACCCTGGCCACCCGGGTGCTGGCCGAGGGCGCGCGCAACGCCCCGCACATGATGGATGTGCTGGTGCCCGCCGACTCCAAGATCAAGGAGCCGCGGGACCTCGCGGGCAAGAAGGTCGCGGTCAACATCCTCAACAACATCCAGTCGCTCACCCTCAACGCCACCCTCGGCAAGGCCGGGATCGGCCGGCCCGAGTACCGGCAGGTGCCGTTCCCGCAGATGGGCTCGGTGCTGGAGCGGGGCCAGGTGGACGCCGTGCACGCCGCCGAGCCCTTCGCCACCGCGCTCAAGCGCGAGCTGAAGGCCCGTACGGTGGTCGACGGCAACGCGGCGCCCGTCGCCGGACTGCCGCTCAGCGGCTATGTCACCACCGATACCTTCATCGACAAGTACCCCAGGACCGCCGCCGCCTTCCGGCGCGCCATCTCCGCCGCCCAGGCCGTGGCCGCCAAGGACCGTGGCGCCGTGGAGAAGGCGCTGCCCGGCTATACGAAGATCAAGCCGGCGGAGGCCGCCGCCATCGGCCTGCCCGACTACCCGGCCACCTCCAGCGCCGCCCAGCTGAAGCGGCTCATCTCCCTGATGCGGGCGCAGAAGCTGCTCACCAAGGACCTCGACCCCGCCGCCGTCCTCTACCAGCCCGCCGGGTGAGCCCCCCGACGGCCGGGCGGGCCGGCCGAAAGCGCACCGGGCGGAAGCGCACCGGGCGGAAGCGCACCGGGCGGGCCAGGAACGCGCTGCTCGGCGCCGTCGGCGTGCTCGTGGCCTTCGCCGCCTGCGAGGCCCTGGGCCGCTCCGGGATGGTGCGGAGCGCCTTCCTGCCGCCCGCCTCCGAAGTGCTGGTACGGGCCGTCGAACTCGGCGGCGACACCGCCTTCCTGAACGGTGTCGCCGCCACCATCGAGGCATGGGCCACCGGGCTCGCTCTCGCCTGCGCCCTCGCGATCCCCCTCGGGCTGCTGCTGGGCAGTGTGCCGACGGCCGCGCAGGCCGCGCGGGTGCTGATCGAATTCCTGCGCCCGGTGCCGTCGGTGGCCCTCATCCCCCTGGTGTCGCTGCTGCTCGGCGCCGGCAGCGAGACCACGGTCGCCCTCGTCACCTACGCGTGTGTCTGGCCGGTGCTGTTCAACACCGTCTACGGGCTCGGCGAGACCGATCCGCTGGCCAAGGACACGCTGCGCGCCTTCGGCTTCGGCCGGCTCGCCGTCCTGCTGCGGGCCGGTCTGCCCTCGGCCGCCCCGTTCATCGCCGCCGGGGTGCGCATCGCGGCGGCCACCGCCCTGATCCTCGCCGTGGCCGGCGAGATCCTCGCCGGATTCGGCGAGGGTCTTGGCACCTTCATCGCCCAGGCGGGCATGGCCACCGACGGCACCCGCGATGTGCTGGCCGGAGTGGTGTGGGCGGGAGCGCTCGGCCTCGTCATCAACCTGGCGCTCACCGCGGTCGAACGGCGGCTGTTCCCCTGGGCGCCCGAGCACCGCGGGAGCCGCGCATGACCGCGCCGGCCACCCCGCTGGGGGCCGCACGGCGGCTGCCCCGGGCCCTCGCGCTGCGGCTCGGCGTCCCGGTGGTGGCGGTGGTGCTGTGGCAACTCGCCGCGCGCGCCCACGGCAGCGTCTTCTTCCCGACGCCCGCCCGCATCGTCGATCACGGCTATCACCTGTGGTTCTCCGGCCCCGCCGAACGGGCGTTCCTCACCGACGCGGCGGTCCGCGATCTGCTGCCCAGCCTCGGCCGGGTGCTCGCCGGATTCGCCCTCGCCGCGGCCGGTGGCATCGTGCTGGGGCTCGCTCTGGGCCGCTCGCGCACCGCGTACGCGCTGTGCGATCCGGTGCTGCAGTTCGCCCGCGCCGTGCCCCCGCCCGCGCTGGTGCCCGTCTTCGTCGTGGTCTTCGACCTCGGCACGCCGATGCAGCTCGCCTCCATCGTCTTCGGCGCCATCTGGCCCGTACTGATCAACACGGCCGAGGGGGTCCGGGGCATCGACCCGCTGCGGCTGGACGTCGCCGCCACCGTGCGGATGCGGCCCGCCGAGCGGATCGTGCTGCTGTATCTGCCCGCCGCGCTTCCGCGCATCTTCGCCGGGCTGCGGCTGAGCCTGTCGCTCTCGCTCATCCTGATGGTGTTCTCGGAGCTGCTGCCCGGCACCGCCGACGGCATAGGCTTCACGCTCACCGACGCGCAGACCCGCTCCGATCTGCTCACGGTGTGGGCGGTGATGGTGCTGCTCGGCGCGCTCGGGCATCTGCTCAACAGCGCGCTGCTCGCCGTCGAGCGCCTGGCTCTCGGCAGACACCGCGCGGCGCACCGCACCTGACCACCCGTAGCACTCGTACGCAGGACACGCCCCCCGCACCCAGCAGAGGAGGTGGCCCCATGGCCGAGCCCACCGCCCACCCCCCGACCACCACGGTCCGCGAGGCGGTGCTGGCACTGTGCCGCGCCACCGGGATGACGACCGTCTTCGGCAACCCCGGCTCCACCGAACTGCGGATGTTCCGCGACTGGCCCGAGGACTTCCGCTACGTACTCGGCCTCCAGGAGTCCACCGCCGTCGCCATGGCCGCGGGCCACGCCCTGGGCACCGGGCGGGCGGCGCTGGTCAGCCTGCACTCCGCCGGGGGAGTGGGCCACTCCCTGGGAGCGGTGTTCAACGCCTACCGGGACCGGGTCCCGGTGGTGATCATCGCGGGGCAGCAGTCCCGTGCGCTGCTCCCGCTGCGGCCCTTCCTCGGCGCCGACGAACCGGCCCGGTTCCCGCGCCCGTATGTGAAGTTCAGCAGGCAGCCGGAGCGGGCCGCCGATGTGCCCGCCGCGCTCGCCGAGGCCCACCGCGTCGCCATGAGCCACCCCCGGGGCCCGGTCTTCCTCTCCGTACCGGAGGACGACTGGGACCGCCCCGCCGAGCCGGTCGCCCCGCGCACCGTGCACGGCGGCTACACCGCCGACCCCGCCGCGCTCACCGGCCTCGCCCGAGCACTCGACGCCTCGGCGCGCCCCGCGCTGGTCGTCGGGCCGGGCGTGGACGACGAGCGCGCCGTACGGGAAGTGGCCGAACTGGCCGAGCGGCTGCGGGCCGCGGTGTGGATCAGCCCGCTCTCCGGGCGCTCCGGCTTCGACGAACGCCACCCGCTCTTCCAGGGCTTTCTGCCGCCCGTCGCCGACCAGCTGGCGGAGCGGCTGGCCGCCCACGATGTGGTGGTCGCGCTCGGCGCCCCGCTGTTCACGTACCACGTGTACAGCGAGGCCCCGCCGCTCGCCGACGGCACCGAGCTGTACCACCTCGACTGCGACCCCGCGCAGGCCGCCTGGCTCCCGGTGGGCACCAGCATCGTCACCACCCTCCGCCCCGCCCTGCGCACCCTCATCGATCTCGTCCGGCCCGCCGACCGGCCCGCGCCACCGCAGCGGCCCGCCCCCGGGCCGCTGGCGGCCACTTCGGCGGAGGAGATCTCCCCCGAGCTGGTGATGGACCTGCTGCGCGAGCGGCTGCCCCGGGACACCGTGCTGGTGGAGGAGACCCCCAGCCACCGCGACGCCCTCCACGCCCGCCTCCCCATCAGCGGCGAGGGCCGCTTCCTCACCACCGGCAGCGGGGCGCTGGGCTGGGGGCTGCCGCTCGCGGTCGGCCGCGCCCTCGCGGACGGCGAACGCGTGGTGTGCGTCGTCGGCGATGGCTCTGCGCTCTACTCGGTGCAGGCCCTGTGGACCGCGGCCCGGCACCGCGCCCCGGTGAGCTATGTCCTGCTCGACAACGGCGGCTACAGCGCGGTCAGGGCGCTGGGCCACCGCATCGGCATCGCGCCCGTACCGGGCACCGACATCGGCGGCATCGACTTCGCCGCGCTCGCCGGGTCCTTCGGCTGCCCGGCCGAACGGGTGGACCACCCCGACCACCTCCCCAAGGCCCTCGACCGGGCCCTCGCCCTCGGCCGCGACGACGGCCCCCTGCTGCTCCAGGTCCGGGTCCCCGCCGACGACTCCCCGGCGTACGAACCCTGGGCCCGGTGAGGCGGATATGCTGCGGATCGACCGACTCAGCCATCGCTACGGCGACGGCCCCGATGTGCTCCAGGACATCGAACTCACCGTTCCCGACGGGCAGTTGCTGACCCTCGTCGGCCCATCCGGCTGTGGCAAGTCCACCCTGCTGCGCTGTGTGGCGGGCCTGATCCGTCCCTCCGCCGGGCGGATCACCCTGGACGGGGAGGTGGTGGACGGCGTCCCGGACCGGCTCGGAGTGGTCTTCCAGGACTACAGCCGCTCGCTCTTCCCCTGGCTCTCGGTGCGGGAGAACGTCGCCCTTCCGCTGCGGCGGCGCGGACTGCCCCGCGCGGAACGCCATGCGGCGGCGGTGGCCATGCTGGAACAGGTGGGCCTGGCCGACGCCGCCCGCCGCCACCCTTGGCAGCTGTCGGGCGGCATGCAGCAGCGTGTCGCGCTCGCCCGCGCCCTGGCCGCCCGGCCCGCGCTGCTGCTGATGGACGAGCCGTTCGGCGCGCTGGACGCCCAGACCCGGGAGGACCTGGAGGATCTGCTGCTGCGGCTGCACCGGGCCGAGGGGATGACGATTCTGCTGGTCACCCATGACATCGACGAGAGCGTCTATGTGGCGGACCGGGTGGTGGTGCTGGCCCCGGAGCCGGGCCGGGTGCGGGCGGACCTGCCGGTGGCGCTGCCCGCCGAACGCGACCAGATCGCCACCCGGGGACTGCCGGAGTTCATCGCGCTGCGGACGGAGGTGGGGCGCGCGGTACGCCAGGGCGCGGCCCCACCTCCGCACACCTAACGCAACGTCAGCCAGTCCACGGCGGCCACCCGGTGGCCGCCCGTGGCGACGAGATAGACATCATGGGAGCCGGTCACCGTGCGGGGGAGACGCACCGAACGCTCCCGCCACTCGTCCGTGCCACCGGTCCCGCGCACCGGAAGCGTGGCCGCCACCGGTCCTTCGGGTGAGTCCAGGCGCAGTCGCAGGGCGCAGTCCCCGCAGCCGCCGGACGCCAGCCGCACCGTCAGCGTGTCCGCGCCCGCGCCGAACCGCACGCCCCGGAAGCCGATCGCGTCCCCCGTTCCGAGGACCGAGGTGGCCGCCTCGCCACGCTCGACGCCCCGGACCACCTCGGCGCGCTCACCCTGAAGAGTGGCGGCCGCGTCGGGACCGTCGGAGTAGAGCCGGACCTCGTTCACCGCCCAGGGGTTCTCGCCCGGCCGCGTCAGCTCGATCCGCAGGTAGCGGGCGGTGCGCTGCTCGAAGACCGCGTCCTGGGTGAAGGAGCGGCCGCTGACCCGGGCCACCGGCGTTCCCCAGTGCTCACCGTCGCGGCTGACCGAGACGGTGAAGCCGGCGGGGTGTCCGGTGGCGTCGAGACCCGCGTCGATCGCCAGCCGGCCGAAGGTCTTCGCGGTGCCGAGATCCACGGTGAGCGACTGACCGGCGGCCTGGGGAGCGTCCCCCTTCCACTGGGTGGTCTGCACCCCGTCGACGGCGGCCGAGGCATCGGCGCCACCCGATGCGGTCGCCTTCCAGCCGTCGTTGCGGACCCGGGTCTCACAGCCCGCCAGCCGGCAGCCGGACGACCAGATGGGCTCGCCGTACTCGTACGCGCCCTGGTCCGGCCCGTCGCCCCGGACCTCGCCGGTCACCCCGTCGACCTGCTCGCCCGCGTCGATGGCGGGGGAGTCGGCGCGCGGCCAGAGTTCGCCGTTGCGCGCGTCGGTGTAGCGCGGATCGGTCGGCGGCAGCAGGTTGTTCCGTACGACGGGGGCGGGGTCGCCGGGGCCGGAGATCTCCATCGGGGTGAGCGCCACGTCGTTGCTCACATACGTCCCGGTGGCGTCGGTGGCTCCGCTCAGCCGGACGGCGGCGGTGGAAATGCCCGTGCCGTACGAGGAGTTGTGGTCGCGGTTGCCGAGGCTGACACTGCTGTGGCCGTTGAAGAAGGTGCCGCGGGTGCCGGTGTTGTACGCCACGTTGTGGTGCAGCAGGAAGTTGCCGGAGGAGTTGTCGATGTAGTAGCCCACCTGGCCGTCGGCGTCGTGCACGGTGTTGTGGTCCACGCTGGTGCCCTTGGCGTCCAGGTTGCAGCACACATAGAACGGGCTGCCGTCGCGTGAGGTGCGCATCGCCTCGGAGAGGTCGTTGTAGGCGATCCGGTTGTCGTGGAAGGGCACACCGTTCAGCTGCCAGGCGGTGTCGATGCTCGCCCGCCCGGTGCGGCGGATGGTGTTGTGGGTGACGGTCTGGCCACTGCCGTTGACCTCGATACCGGGGGTGTAGCTGCCCATCCAGCCCACGTCGTGGATGTAGTTGCCGGTGACGGTGTTACCACTGCCGCGCAGCAGCACCCCCGTGCCCGCGGAGTAGCCGATGTCGCTGTCGCGCAGGGTGTTGCCCCGGCCGAGGATCTGGACACCGGAGTTCAGCACCCGCGAGGCGACGATGTGGCCCTCGCCGGGCGGGATGGCCAGTTCGTCGTCGCGTGGCATGGGGAGCGTGGAGAACTCCGAGATGTAGCGGGCCCGGAGCCCCTCGACCAGCACACCGGTGCTGTCGGCGCCGGTGCGCAGCGAGGTGCCCCACAGCTCGAGACCGCGCACGGTGACATGTGAGCTGCGCGAGAGGTCCACGCCCCAGCTCTCGTACTTCGCGGTCACGGTGTGGCCCGCGAGACCGCCCTTGGGCGGGACCAGATAGAGGCGGCGCGCGTCCTTGTCGTAGTACCACTCACCGGGCTGGTCGAGCGTGGCCTTGGCGCCGACCAGGTAGTAGTTGCGGTAGTTCTGGTCGCCCATGCACAGCGGGGTGCAGCGGTAGTTGCCGCCCTTGAAGTCGAGGGCGCCGGCCGATGTGGCGGTCACGGTGCCGGTCTGCTGGCTCCACGGGTTGGAACCGGCCCACAGATGGACGGTGGCGCCGGTGAAGTCGCCGTCCGGCAGATCCGGGTCGTCGATGTGCTGATCGGTGGAGGAGCGTTCGGCCACCGCCCAGGACGGATTGAGCGGATCGGAGCCGGAGTTGGGCCAGCGGCCCTCCATGGCGCGCTCGCCGTCCAGGAACAGCGCGTTCTCGCTGCGGTCGAGCGGGAGGTCCACATCGGCGGCCACCAGACCGCCGCCGGCGTCCTGCCACCCGCTCACCGCCCGCGTCCCGTCGACGGTGACCGGCCCGTCCCCGTACGCCGCCAGGGTGATCGGGGCGTCGGCGCGGCCCGAGGGCGGGGCGACCCGCTCGCGGTAGTTCCCGCGGTGGATCAGACAGGTGTCCCCGGGCCCGACCTGCTCGGTGCAGCGGCCGATGGTGCGGAACGGGTGGCGCGAGCTGCCGCTGTCGTGGTCGGCGCCCCAGGTGGCGACGTGGTACGTACGCCCCTGCTGCCCCTGCCCGCCCTGTGCCGCCGCGGTGCCCGGTAATGCCGCGGCGCAGACGGCCATCGCCGCGACGGCGGCCAGGGATATGCGCCTGAGCGTGGATCTCATCTACCGCCTCCAGTGTTCAGGGTCGACCGAAACCTAGGAGAAACATCGGATGAGGTCAACGGATGGAGGCGAATTCATGGTCAGGATTACGGAAATTCCGCGAGACAGGTCCGATGTCTCTTGCCATAAGTCGACTTATTGACAAAGAGGCGTTCGCTCGCCGAGCATGGCCCGCGTATCTCCTGACAGCACAGCCACCACTGCCATCACAGGCATCACTCGAAACGACGGGCGCTGATCTCCGCCGCGGTGTCGGCCACCAGCCGCCCCCACCGGTCCACCTCGCTCGCGGCGTAGCGGGAGTCGGGCATGGAGATGGCGACGGCGGCCACCGGCGCTCCGCTCTCCGCGACGATCGGCGCGGCGAGGGCGCAGACATCGGGCAGGTACTGATTGCGATTGAGGGCGTAGCCGTCCCGCCGGACCCGCTCCAGCGCGAATGACGGAGATCTTCCCGCGGTTGAGCCATGTCGGCATCGACTATGTGTGGGGTGGCAGCGTCGGGTTCTCCTACGACCGCATCCCGCACGCCGGCCAGGCCGCCGGGGCGTACTACAAGGCCAAGGACCGGCTCATGTGAGCCGGGCCCTTCAATCAGTTGCTTTATTTAATTCACGCGTTTTAGAGTGGCCGCGACAGCTCACAGGAACCACGGAGGCTGGAGGCCACGGTGACCGACGCACGCACCGTCCGCTCCGCCGGGACCCGCGAGGCCATCATGGCCGCGGCGGAGCGGCTCTACGCCGAGCACGGCCTGGTCGCGGTGTCGAACCGGCAGATCAGCGAGGCGGCCGGGCAGGGCAATGTCGCCGCGGTCGGCTATCACTTCGGCACCAGGGCGGACCTGGTGCGCGCCATCATGCGCAAGCATTCCGAGGCGATCGAGGAGATCCGGCAGCGGATGGCGGAGGAGACCCGCGGCAGCGAGGAGGTCCGGGACTGGGTCGCCTGCCTGGTGCGCCCAGCCACCGAGCACCTGGCCACCCTGGGAGTGCCCTCCTGGTACGCCCGGTTCGCCGTCCAGGTGATGACCGACCCCGTGCTGCGGGCGATCGTCACCGACGAGGCCCTCACCCGGGAGCCGCTGCGGGAGACCCTCTACGGCCTGGGCGGCTGCCTGGACGCGCTGCCCGCCGAGGTACGGGCCGAACGCGGCGACATGGCCCGCCAGTTGATCACCCACACCTGTGCCGAACGGGAGCGCGCCCTCGCCGAGGGGACCAGTACGCGCCAGCCGTCCTGGGACGACACGGGCGGCGCGCTCACCGACGCCATCACCGGTCTGCTCCTCGCCCCCGTCACCCGTCGTTCCCCTGCCAAGGAGGCCCGGACATGAAGATCACCGTCGACGAGGAGAAGTGCTGCGGCGCGGGCCAGTGTGTGCTCATCGCGCCCGAGGTGTTCGACCAGCGCGAGGAGGACGGCATCGTCGTGCTGCTCGACGCCGAGCCCGCCGACGGGCATCACACGGCCGTCCGGGAGGCCGCGAGCGTCTGCCCGGCCGCCGCGATCCAGCTGAGCGAGACCACGTGACCACACCGTCGAGCGTGGTGGTGGCCGGTGCCTCCGCCGCGCAACGGGGGCCCACTCCCAACGACCCTCGGAGGAAGACCATGACCACCTCGCCCGTGGCCGACGACGCGTCGGCCGAGATCCCCGCCTTCCCCCAGCCACGCGCCGCGGTCTGCCCCTTCGACCCGTCCCCGGAGCTGCGCGGGCTGGCGAGCTGGGGCCCGCTGACCCGGGTCCGGTCCTGGAACGACAGCACCCCCTGGGTGGTGACCGGCCACGCCGAGCAGAAGACCCTGCTCTCGGACCCCCGGCTCAGCGCCGACTTCTCCCACCCCGGCTTCCCGAGCCCCGTTCCCCATACGGGCGGTGAACGGCGATCCACCGACCTGAGCTTCGTCGGCATGGACGATCCGGAGCACGCCCGGCTGCGCCGCATGGTCAGCGGCGCCTTCACCATCAAGCGGGTCGAGGCGATGCGCCCGGTCGTGCAGGAGATGGTGGACGACTTCATCACCCGGATGCTGGCCGGACCGAATCCGGCCGACCTGGGCCAGGCGCTGGCGCTGCCGCTTCCGTCGCTGGTCATCTCCGAGCTGCTGGGCGTCCCGTACGAGGACCATGAGTTCTTCCAGACCAACAGCAAGGTCCTCGTGTCCGCCGTTGCCACGCCGGAGGAGCGGGCCGCCGCGCACACCAACCTGTA
Source organism: Streptomyces endocoffeicus (assembly GCF_016741935.1). Taxonomy (GTDB): domain Bacteria; phylum Actinomycetota; class Actinomycetes; order Streptomycetales; family Streptomycetaceae; genus Streptomyces; species Streptomyces endocoffeicus. The sequence goes on from NZ_JAERRG010000006.1 coordinate 321,283, forward strand.
CGGGTATCTGGACCAGTTGGTGGGGGAGAAGCTCGCCCGGCCCGGTGACGATCTGCTCTCCGGGCTCGCCCAGCAGATCACGGCGGGCGAGCTGACCCGCCGTGGGGCCGCGGCGATGGGGGTACTGCTGCTCCTCGGCGGCCACGAGACCACGGCCAACATGATCACCATGGGGACGCTGCTGCTGCTCCAGCACCCCGAACAGCTCGCCCGCGTCCGCGAGGCCGACGACCCCAAGGTGATCGTCTCCGCGGTGGAGGAACTCCTGCGCTACCTCAGCGTCGTCCACCTCGGACGCCGCCGGACGGCGCTGGAGGACATCGAGGTCGCCGGCCGGACCATCCGGACCGGTGAGGGAGTGATCCTCCTCGGCGAACTGGCCAACCGGGACCCGGCCGTCTTCCCGGACCCGGACCGGCTGGACATCGGCCGGGACGCCCGCCACCACCAGGCGTTCGGCGTGGGCACCCACCACTGCCTCGGCCAGCCACTGGCCCGGATGGAACTCCAGGTGGTCTACCCCACCCTGTTCCGCCGTGTCCCCACCCTGCGGATGGCGGCGGACCTGGCGGACATCCCCTTCAAGTACGACGCGGTGATCTACGGAGTGTACGAACTCCCCGTCACCTGGTAGCCGTTCCGGCGCGCCCGCCCGGCGGGTAGCCGGACGGGCGCGCGACGAGGGGCCGGTGGCGAGGCTCAGTCCGCCGAGAGCGCGGGGTCGCTCGTCCCCGCACGGCCGGTCTCCACATGTCCGGCCAGCCGGCGCAGATAGCCGTTGTCGTGGTCGGAGACCACCGACAGGTCGTACCACTGGTGGCTGCGCCCGGTCCGCGCGGTGTGCACCACCCGCGCCCCCGGCCGGAGCCGGTAGCTCGCCGACTTCTCCTCGTGGTAGCCGTCCGTGACGGTGAGCCGCACCGTCGCGTCGCCCTGGTTGACGAGGGTCAGCTCGACCTCCCCGGTCGCCCGGTCGTGACGGGCGCTCACCTCGGGGCCCTTGCCGGTGGCGTGGCCGGTGAAGTGGCGCAGGAAACCGGCCGGACCGTGCACCTGGAGGTCATAGGCGCCGTTGTCCGCCGAGGAGCGCCGCCAGCTGCCGGACAGCCGCTTGCCCGCCTCGACGGTGTAGCCCCACGGCCCGCCCGCATGGCTCGCGGAGGTCACGTGGAAGTGCGCGGCGGTGCCCTTGCCGTGGTGGACGAAGTCGACCCGCAGACCGCCGTCGGCGCCGGTCGTGGCATCGGCCGACAGATCGTACGGCAGCGGCCTGGCAGGGCGCAGCCCGGACTCCTGCCGGGGCAGCGAGGGGTTCGCCGGGAGCTTCGGTACGTAGTCCGGGTGCCGCTCGTTGTCCTTGGGCCGGTAGCCGCTGGTGTCCGGCAGGGCCGGGACCTTCACATCGGTCCGGGAGAAGTCGAAGGCCTCGGTCAGGTCGCCGCACACCGCCCGCCGCCACGGCGAGATGTTCGGCTCCTCGACGCCGAAGCGCCGCTCCATGAGCCGGATGACCGAGGTGTGGTCCAGCGTCTGCGAGCAGACCCAGCCGCCCTTGCTCCACGGTGACACCACCAGCATCGGCACCCGCTGCCCCAGCCCGTACGGGCCCGCGGGCTGCGAGGAGGAGCCGGCGTACAGCTCCCCGGTGGTGTCCACGGTCGAGGCGCCCCGCTCGGCGGCGGGCGCGTACGGCGGCACCACGTGGTCGAAGAAGCCGTCGTTCTCGTCGTAGGTGATGAGCAGCGCGGTCTTGCTCCACACCTCGGGGTTGGAGGTGAGCGCGTCCAGCACCTGGGCGACGTACCAGGCGCCGTAGTTGGCCGGCCAGTTGGGGTGCTCGGTGAAGGCTTCGGGGGCCGCGATCCAGGAGATCTGCGGCAGCTTCCCGGCCTTCACATCGGCCCGCAGGACGTCGAAGAAGCCGTCGCCGTGCTTGGCGTCGGTACCGGTGCGGGCCTTGTCGTACAGCGGGTCGCCGGGCTTGGCGTCGCGGTACTGGTTGAAGTACAGCAGCGAGTTGTCGCCGTAGTTGCCGCGGTAGGCGTCGTCGATCCAGCCCCAGCCGCCCTTGGCGTCGAGCCCGTCGCCGATGTCCTGGTAGATCTTCCAGGAGATCCCGGCCCGCTCCAGGCGCTCGGGGTAGGTGGTCCAGCCGTAGCCGGCCTCCGCGTTGTCCAGCACCGGGCCGCCGCCCTTGCCGTCGTTCCCGGTGTAACCGGACCACAGGTAGTAGCGGTTGGGGTCCGTGGAGCCGATGAACGAGCAGTGGTAGGCGTCGCAGATGGTGAAGGCGTCGGCCAGCGCGTAGTGGAACGGGATGTCCTCGCGGGTCAGATGCGCCATGGTGGTGGCCGACTTCGAGGGCACCCACTTGTCGTACGCGCCGTCGTTGAACGCCACATGGCCGTCGCCCCAGCCGTGCGGCAGGTCCTGGAGGAACTGCAGCCCGAGGTCGTTCACCTCGGGGCGGAACGGCAGAACCTCCTTGGAGCCGTCGGACTGGTGCCACACCGGCTTGCCGCTGGGCAGCCGCACCGGCCGCGGATCGCCGAATCCCCGTACCCCGCGCAGGGTGCCGAAGTAGTGGTCGAAGGAGCGGTTCTCCTGCATCAGCACGACGATGTGCTCGATGTCCCGCAGACTTCCGGTCCGGCGGTTCGCCGGAATCTCCGCGGCGCGGGCGATGCTGGCGGAGAGGAGGGACATGGCCGTGCCGGTGCCAGCAAGTTGCATGAATCTTCGACGGTCTATGGAGGTCATGACGCTCCGGTCTCCTGTGGCGTTCGAAGGGAAGCGGGGGGAACCGGTGCAGTGTCTTCCGCCGAGACGGTACGGACAACGGCAGATGGGCGAAACGGCGGGAAAGCCTGCGTAAATCTTGGCCGTGGGCCGAATCCTTGTCACGACCCCTCCCACATGCCCATACGGGCCACGCACCGGGCCGATGTGACGCACGACGCACCGGATGGAACGGCATCCGTGGAGATGAACTCCGTTTCGCCGCGCCGAGGAAGGGCACGCGAACAGTGTGCTTCGGACCGGAGGCACGCCATGGGAGCAGCCCGGCTGCGGAAGGCGTGTCCACGGTCGCCCGAGTTGTCCGGATTGCCAGCGCCTGTGGTGACACCGACGACAGCCCAAGGGAGACCCGCCCATGACGGCCGCACGAGCACACCCCCGAACACACCCCAAGCACACACACGACGACGCCCCCGACACCTCCGCCGACTTCCGCCGGATCGCCGGTCTGCCGGACGGTCAGGAGAAGGACACCCTGCGGCAGGATGTCGTACGGGCCTGGATGCCGATGGCCGAGCGCATCGCCTCGCAGTTCCGCAACCGCGGTGAGAGCGCCGAGGATCTGCGGCAGGTGGCCATGGTCGGACTGGTCAAGGCGGTCAAGCGCTATGAGCCGGACCGGGGTTCGGCCTTCGAGAGCTACGCCGTACCGACCGTGGTCGGGGAGGTCAAGCGGCACTTCCGCGACCACATGTGGGGCCTGCACGTTCCGCGCCGGGTCCAGGAGCTGCGCAACCGGGTCCGCACCGCCATCCAGGAGCTGACCCGCTCACCGGACGACCGCTCGCCCGGCGTCAAGGACATCGCCCGGCACACCGGCATGACCGAGGAGGACGTCCTCGTCGGCATGGAGGCGCTCGACAGCTTCCGCACGCTGTCGCTGGACGCCGCACTGCGCGGCGCGGACGACGGCTACGCGCTGGTGGACACCCTCGGCTCCACCGAGTCCTCCTACGAGCGGGTGGTCCAGCGCGAATCCCTCAAGCCGTGCCTGCGCAGGCTTCCCGAGCGCGAGCGGGAGATCCTCTACCTGCGGTTCTTCTGCGACGAGACCCAGAGCCGGATCGCCGATCGGCTCGGCATCTCCCAGATGCATGTCTCCCGGCTCATCAACCGCACCTGCGCCCGCCTGGGCCAGGAGGTCGGCGCCCGTGCCGCGTGACGCCCACGCGCCGTTCACCTGTCCGGGTCCCCACCCCGGCCACGGTCACTCATGGCGACGCACGCCTATCGTTGAGGTATGCACGACCCGGCGGTGACGCTGTTCCTCTGCGGCGATGTGATGCTCGCCCGCGGGGTCGACCAGATCCTGCCGCATCCGGGCGATCCGGAGCTCCAGGAGCCCTACATCCGCGACTCCCGGGCCTATGTGGAGCTGGCCGAGGAGGCGAACGGCCCGATCCCGCGCCCGGTGGACTTCTCCTGGCCCTGGGGCGACGCCCTGGCCGTGCTGGACGAGGAGGCGCCCCAGGTGCGGGTGCTCAACCTGGAGACGAGCGTCACCCGCAGTGATGAGTTCGCCCCGGGGAAGGACGTCCACTACCGGATGAGCCCGGACAACCTCCCCTGTCTGACCGCGGTCCGGCCCGATGTCTGCGTCCTGGCCAACAACCATGTGCTCGACGGCGGCCGGCGCGGGCTCGACGAGACGCTCGACTCGCTGGCCGCCGCCGGGCTCCGGGCGGCCGGAGCGGGCCGTGACGCGGCCGCCGCGCGGCGCCCCGCCGCCGTCCCGGCCGGGGACCACCGCCGGGTGCTGGTCTTCGCGTTCGGCGCGGCTTCCAGCGGCATCCCGGACCGGTGGGCCGCTGCCGAGAACCGGTCCGGGGTCGACTTCCTGCCCGAGCTGTCGGACGCCCGCGCGTACGCGATCATCGACCGCGTACGGCAGCTCAAACGCCCCGGCGACCTCGCCGTCGCCTCGGTCCACTGGGGCGGCAACTGGGGGTACGGCGTCTCACCGGACCAGATCCACTTCGCCCACGCCCTGATCGACGGCGGTGTGGACCTCGTCCACGGCCACTCCTCCCACCACCCCCGCCCCCTCGAGGTGTACCGCGGCAAGCTGGTCCTCTACGGCTGCGGCGACATGGTCGACGACTACGAGGGCATCGGCGGCTACGAGCGGTACCGCGACGATCTGCGGCTGCTCTACTTCCCCGAGCTGGATCCGGACACCGGCCGCCTGGTGGGCCTGCGCATGGTGCCCCTGCGGTCGCGGCGGATGCGGCTGGAGCGCACCGGCCACGACGACGCCGCATGGCTGGGCGGCACCCTCGACCGGGTCGGGGCCTTCCTCGGCTCGCACATCGACGTCCGGCCCGACGACGTCCTCACCCTGCGCCGGTCCTGACCCCGCCGCCGGTCCCGACTCCGCCGCCGGTCCTGACTCCGCCGGGTCAGACGATCTTCCAGCGCACCAGCCCGCCCAGCACCAGCGCCCCGGGGACCAGCGGCAGCCACACGGTGATGAAGCGGTACGCCAGCACCGTGGACGTGGCCGACTCGACCGGCGCCCCCGCCGCCACCAGCGCGATGACCAGCGCCGCGTCGACGGAGCCGATACCACCGGGCGCGGGGACGACGGCGGCCACCGCCGTGGCGGCCAGATAGGCGAGCATCACATGCGCCGGCCGCACCTCGAGCTCCAGCGCCAGCGCGACCGCCACCAGCCCCGTCGCCTGGAGCAGGGGAAACGCCAGCGAACCGCCCCACAGCGCCAGCGCCCTGGACGGCCGCATGTGCAGCGAACGGGCGTCGGCCAGCGCGGTGCGCAGGAACGTCACCACGAGCCGGCGCACCGGACGGATCAGCGCCACCCCGGCCACCAGCACCCCGGCCGCGGCCACCACCCCGGTCACCACCGTCCCGCTCACCGAGTCCGGGAGCAGCGGGCCCAGCCGCAGCGCCTCGGGAAACGCCACCAGCAGCACCAGCAGCAACCCCACCCGGGCGGTGGCCTCCGCCAGGAAGTACAGGGCCAGCGCCGCCGAGGAGCGGGCGGGCGGCAGCCCGCAGCCCGTCATGAACCGGATGTTGACCGCACTGGCGCCGATCCCCGACGGCAGCAGATGGTTGGCCGCCCCCGCGGCGAACTGGGTGGCGAACAGCCGCCTGGCCGGCAGCCGCTCCAGCACCGTGCCCTGCCGGGCGAACGACACCGCCACCCAGCCGAGCCCGGTCGTCGCCACCGCCGTCAGCAGCCAGTACGGATTGGCGGTGAACATCTGACGGGCGCCGGAGCCGATCAGCGACCGGTGCTGGACCACCCAGACGGCCACGACGAGCAGCGGCAGCAGACACAGGATCTGGCGCAGCGGCAGCCGCCGGTACAGCGGCCGGCGCTCCGTCCGCTCCGCGGGCCGGTCCAGGGGCTGCTCCGCGGGGCGCGGCATCGCTTCAGGCATCGGTCCGGACACTCCTGTCGGTCATGGGATACGTGCCGGATACGGCTCTTGGCTCAGCATCTCCGCGGAACGCGCACCGCGCAGCGGGAGCGCGATCAGCAGGCCGAGGCAGATCCACACATAGGTGTTGCTGCCGAGGAAGCCGTCGACCCCGGTGGAGTCGAACCGCCACAGCCACACCACGCTGCTGCACAGCAGCACGTACACCACCGCACCGACCTGGAGCAGCAGCCTGCGCCGGGCCGGTGGCGCGTCCGGCCGCAGCGCGCTGTCGACCAGCACCGCCAGGGCCGGAATCAGCCACACCAGATGGTGCACCCAGGTGATGGGGCTGATCAGACAGGCGGTCACCCCGGTCAGCGCGAACCCGGCCCGCTCGTCCCCGACGGCCACCGCGGAGCGCACCCGGTGCGCCCAGACGGCCAGCACGGCGAGCACCCCGAGCGCCCACACCACCCCGCTCGGCGGCACCGGATCGACCAGCCGGGCCAGCACCCCTTCCCACGACTGGTTGGAGACGTAGGAGAGCACCCCGATCCGGTCGGTGTCCCACAGCGCCTCGGTCCAGTAGACCCGCGAGGCCCCCGGCGCCACCGCCAGGGCCAGCAGGGTGGCGGCCGCGGCGGTGGCCGTGGCGGTCGCGGCGGCGCGCCACCGCCGGGTGATCAGCAGATAGCCGATGAAGATCGCCGGGGTGAGCTTGATGGCGGCGGCGAGCCCGATTCCGCAGCCGGCGAACCGGCCGCGCCCCGTGGACAGCAGCCGGGCGTCGAAGAACACCAGCACCAGCAGCAGCAGATTGACCTGCCCGAAGCTGAAGGTGTCCCGCACGGGCTCCAGGAGGACGAACAGACAGGTCGCCACCACGAAGGCGAACCACTTGTTCCAGCCGTGCCGCTGGACGATCGGCCCGATCAGCCAGGTGAGCAGGGTGGCCGAGGCGGCCACGTTGAGCACCATGCTCAGGGTGATCGCGGCCGGCCAGGTGAACAGGGCCATCGGCAGCATGCACAGCGCGGCGAAGGGCGGATAGGTGAAGCCGTAGTCCGCCCCGTCCGCGCCGGGGATGGTGAAGTCGTAGATACGGCCGTCCCGCGTCCAGTGGCCCACGGCGTCGTAGTAGACGTTGAGGTCGAACCAGTGCCGGTGCAGCGGGACGAAGGCCAGGAACAGCGCCACCGCCACCGTGAGGGCGAGCGCCAGCACCAGCCGGCCGCGTGAGGTGGTGGGCCCCGTCATACCGAACGCTCCGATCCGTGGCCGCCGGAGACGGCGGGCAGCGCGTTGCCGGTGGCGAACCCCGGCGCGTGCCGTACGAGCCACAGCGCGCACACCGCCAGCGCGCCCCCGCACACGGCGTACGTCAGCTGCCGCGAATCCGGCGCGAACCCACTGGGCAGCACGGCCAGCGCGAGCACCCCGCTCCCGGCCACCACCGCCTTGCGCACCGTTCCGCCGGGACCGGCCGCCGCGATCACGAACAGCCCCCACAGCACGTACCAGGGCCGGATCGCCGGGCCCAGCACGGCCACCGCGATCAGGCTCAGCCCCAGGGCGTACACCGGCCGGGGGCGGGGCGGGCGCAGCCAGGCGGCCCCGATGGCCACGGCGGTGGCCAGCAGCCCCAGACCGTGCCACGCGGGCGCGGCCAGCGGCGCCAGACCGCTGCCGACGGCCTCCAGCAGGGCGCCGGTGGCGCGGCCGAGCGTGCTGGTCAGCGCCCAGTTGTCCGGTGAGGCCGGGGTGGTGAGCGCGGAGATCCAGCCGTAGCCGGTGCCGGTCACGGCCGTCGCCACTCCCGTGGTGGCCAGGGACAGCGCGGCGGTGGCCGCCACGGCGCCGACGCGGCGCCTGCGGCCCTCCACCCGGCGGGCCCACAGCGTGGCGACCGCCAGCAGCCCCAGCGCCGCCGGGGCCTTGACCAGGGCGGCGAGCGTGACCAGCACCGCGCCACAGGCCGGCCATCGGCCCGTCGCGGCCACCAGTCCGGCCCCGAGCAGCCCGAGCATCACGGCATCATTGTGCGCCCCGCCCACCAGATGCAGCAGCAGGAGCGGGTTGAGGCCGCCCAGCCACAGGGCGGCGCTCGGGTCGGTGCCGCAGCGGCGGGCCAGAACGGGCAGCGCGAGCACCATCAGCGCCACTCCGAGCAGCGCGATCAGCCGCAGCCCGATCACCCCGAGCGACGGCTCGGCGCGCGAGGCGTGGGCGACGGCCGATTCGAAGGCCAGCGAGACCGGGCCGTACGGCGTCGGGGTGTGCTGCCACACCGGCGCCACCTGTTCCGCCAGCGGCCCGCCGAGGCGGATGGGACCGTGGGTGTAGACGTCGATGCGGGCGTGCACCATGGCGCCCTGGGCGAGATAGCTGTACACATCCCGGCTGAACAGCGGCGGCCCGGGCAGCAGGGGAGCCGCCCAGGTCGCGAGCGTGATCAGCAGGGAGCGGGGGCCGGGCGGTTTCGGCCCGCGCACCTCGCGCCCCAGCAGCCACCACGCCGCGATCAGCAGCACCAGCCCGAAATAGGTGCTGATCAGCCCGAGCGCCTCTCTTCCGGAGTCAGGGGTGAGGGCATCCCCCACTGGCAACGCTCCGGCTGTCGCTCCGCCCGCTGCCAGGGCCACCGACCCGGCGAGCCCGAGGAGCCGGCAGTGACCAGGAGCGACGGCGACACGTTGAAGGAGAAGGCGACGGACCAGCACCTACCCAGCCTCGCGAGAGCGCATGGCCGGAAATTGACGTCGCGGTCACCGGAGACTGGCCGAGAGGTGTCGGCCGGGCCACACCACCTGGGGAGCGGGCAGGATCGATGCCCACGGTGCCCGGTCGACCACGAGTTGACGCAGTTTGCGCAGCTCGCACGGGCTGTTCCAGCCGAGTACCCCGACCACCCGGCCCCGGTGTCCATAGGCGACGACGAAGTGGCCGCCCTCGAGCTCGCCGTGGAGCACGGCGAGTTCGGCGTCGGCGGGAAAGATGCCGTACGCCTGGATATGGGCGTCGTACTGATCGGTCCAGAAGTACGGTACGGGGGCGAATGGCTCGTTCTCGCCGAGCACATTGTGGGCGACGGCCCGCGCCTGTTCCGTGGCGTTCAGCCGGTGCTCCAGCCGCATCCGGCAGCCGAAGTGGTTGTTGTGCCACGAGGCGACATCACCGGCCGCGTAGACGCCGGGCGCCGCGCGGCAGGTGGGATCGCATTCGACGCCGTTGCGCAGCTCGAGGCCGGATCCGGCCAGCCAGCCGATCGCCGGGGCGGCACCGATGGCGACCACCACGACATCGGCGTCCAGCAGTGTGCCGTCGGTGAGTTCGAGACCGGTCACCCGGCCGCCGGACTCGAAGAACCGCCGCACCCCGGTGCCACAGCGCATGGACACCCCGTTCTTCTTGTGCAACTGCCCGACCAGGGCGGCTATCCGGTCGCCGAACTGCCGCCGCATCGGCATCGGCCGGGGGTCGATCATGGTGACGTCCAGCCGCATCCTGCGGGCCGCCGCCGCGGCCTCCGAGCCGAGGAAGCCCGCGCCGACCACCGCCACCCGCACACCGGGCTTGCGGCGCAGATCGGCGCGCAGGGCGAGGGCGTCGTCGAGGGTGCGCAGCAGATGCACCCCGGCCAGATGGTGGGCGCCGGGCAGGCTGTTGGGGGTGACACCGGTGGCGATGACCAGGGCGTCGTAGGAGACGCTGGCGCCGCCGTCCAGCACCACCCGGCGGGCGGCGGTGTCCAGACCGGTGGCGGATCTGCCGAACAGCAGCCGTGCGTCGAGGGCGGACAGCTCCTCGTCGGTGCGCAGCTTGATCCGGTCCGGTTCCCAGGTGCCCGCCAGGATCTGCTTGGACAACGGCGGCCGGTTGTAGGGCGTGTGGGGCTCGTCGCCGATGAGGGTGAGCCTTCCGTCGTACCCCTCGGTGCGCAGTGTGACGGCCGCGGTGAGCCCCGCGACCGAGGCACCCACGATCACGACGTTCCGCGGTGCGCTCACGAGTCGGCCAGGGCGATCGCCAGGGCGGGGCAGACGGCGGCCGCGTATCGGACGTCGTCGTGCAGCTCCGCCGACGGGCGGTCGTCGAGGAGTACGGCGACACCGTCCTCGTCCCGCTGGTCGAACACGTCCTGGGCGGCGAGGACGCACTGCCCCGAGGCGACGCATTTGTCCTGATGCAAGGTCACCTGCATGGCGTTCTCCGGCACTGGGGATCAACGGAAGGCGGTTACCAGACGAATGTTCGGTAACGGGCGAAAGGGAGGCTAGTTCTCCCGCGTACCCAGCACAACACGCTCCGCAAGAAGCTGGCCACGCAGCGAGACATATGAGCCTGGCATGTGCGCCCCGAACGGGCCGACCGGGCGACTCGGGAGGACTGTGTAAAACGCCAGGTCACACCCGGTTCCGCGGGCCGAGGACCGCTTGTTCGCGGGGTGGGGCATCAGTGGCTCACATGGCGGAAATACGCAGGTTACGAAAGTTCCGCATTGCTCACGTACGGTTCGAAGAGCCCCACGATTTCCACCTCACGGAGGATCCTTGCGCGCGCTCCGCACACCGCCCGACTGGCTGACGCACCCCCTGCGCGGGGTGCGGGCGCTGCGGGGTCCCGTGCCCTGGGCGGCGGTGGTCCGCGGAGCCCTCGGCGTGGGACCGGTGGTGGCCGTCGGCGTGGCGTCGGGACACACCCCGTTCGGGATGCTCGCCGGGCTGGGGGCGATGTTCGCCCACATCAACGACCGCCCCGCGACCCGCGCCACCCGCGTCGTGCGCATCGGCCTGCCCGCCCTCGCCGGGGCCCTCGGGCTGCTGACCGGGGCCTGGCTGGGCACGCTCGGCCTCGGGATCTGGATCGCGTTCGCCCTCGCCGCCGTCGGACTGCTCTCCGGCGCGATCAGCGCCATCGGCCCGGTCTGCTCCTCCGCCGGGGTACAGCTGATGGTGCTCGCCGTGGTCGGCGCGGGCATGCCCCTCCCGGTGGCCCCGCCGGCCAGGGCCGGCCTGCTGCTCATCGGCGCCGCATGGGTGATCGCCATGGCCGCGCTGCTGCCCCGCGTCATCCCCGCACGCCAGGCCGCGCCCTCCGGCGAACGGGAGGCGGTGGCCGCCGTGTACGACGCCCTGGCCGACCTGATGACGGCGGTCGGCACCGACGACGGCCAGGCCGCCCGGCGCAAGCTGGCCGCCGCCTACGACGCGGCGTACGAAGCCCTCTACGCCCATCGGCTCCCCCTGCACCGGGTCGACGAGGAGGAGCGGCGGTCGCGCGACCGGCTGGCGGTGGCCGGGGCGCTCAGCGAGGCCATCCTGACCCTCCTGTGGGAGGACGAACCCGTACCCGAGCGCATCGCGCGCACCCCCGCCCAACTGGCCCGCTCGGTACGGACCGGACTGCCACCGGGCCGGCTGCCCGCCCCGGTGCCCGACACCGCGGGCAATGTGGCCATGCACCGCGCCGTGCTGCTCGCCGCCCGGGTCTTCGACGGCGAACCGGCGCCGCCCGTCGGCGCGGTGGTCCCCGGCCACCGGCAGCGGCTGCGCCGCGCGCTCGGCCCGGCGGGCCGGGAGTACGCCGCCCGGGTGGCCCTGTGCGTGGGCGTCAGCACCGCCCTCGCCCAGCAACTGCCCGGCGCGCACTGGTACTGGCTCCCCGCCACGGCCGCCTTCCTGGTCAAGCCCGACATGGGCCCGCTGGTCTCGCGGGCCCTCTCCCGCGCCCTCGGCACCGCCGTGGGCGTGGCCGTCTTCGGCGCCCTCGCCACGCTGCTCGCCCCCGGCGCGGGCGACCCCGGCAGCTGGCCGGTGGCCGTCGCGGCGGTCTGCTCCGCGCTGATCCCCGTCTCCGTGCGCCACTTCGCCCTGCAGACCGCCGTGCTCACCCCGCTGCTGCTCTCCCTGGTCTACCTCGGCGGCGACACCGACCCCGGGTTCACCCGGCTCACCGACACACTCCTGGCCTGTGGTGTGGTGCTGGCCGCCGGGGCGCTGCCCGGACTCGGCGGCCCGCGCGCCCAGGTGTCGGTGCGGCTGTCGCTCGCGGTCCGCGCCACCCGCGACCACCTCGACCGGGTGCTGACCGCCGAGGCGCCGTACGCCACCCGGCTGCGGCTGCGCCGCGAGGCCTACCGCGCGCTCGCCGACGCCCGCCGCGCGGTGGAGGTGGCCAGTGCCGAACACCCGCCGTTCGGCCGGGACCTGGCGGCCTGGGCGCCGGTGGTGCTGGCCCTGGAGAAGATCGTGGACGCGGTCACGGCCTGCGGCGTACGGCTCGACCAGGGCGCCCCACAGCCCGATCCCGCCCTCGCGGCCCGGCTGCGGGCCGCGCTGTCCGACCTGGCCGACGCCGTCGCCACCCGCCGCCCCCCGACGGACCTCGTCCTGCCCGCGGGGGCGGCGGTGGGCGACTGCGCGACCATCGCCGATGTCACCGCCGGGCTGCGCACGGTGCGCGACCTGGCGGCCCGTTGACCCCGCTCGCCTCGCCGGTGGCCGTCGGCTGACCCCGTTCATCTCCCCGGCGGCCGTCGGCTGACCCCGCTCGCCTCCCCGGCGGCGGATTCGCGGATCCCCGTCGGGCCGGGCGGCGCCTCTGGGCGGGTGTCTCTCGGTGGTTGTCTGCCCGGCGGGTGTCTCCCGGCGGGATCACGCGGGCCGGGGCCGCGGGGCGTTCCAGAGGTGGTGCATGGCGTACGAGCGCCAGGGCCGCCAGCCCTCGGAGTCCTCCAGATGGGCCCCGGCGCCGCGGGCCCCGGCCCGTACGGCGACATCCGACTCCAGCAGCACATCGGGGTCGCTCAGCGCCCGCATCCGGATGTAACCGGACGTCCAGGGGCCGATGCCGCGCAGCCCCAGCAGCTCCTTCTCGGTCCGGTCGCGGTCGGCGCCCGCGTCCAGTCGCACGGTGCCGTCCGCGAGCGCGGCGGCGAGCGTACGCAGCGTGGCGCGCCGGCTCTCCGGCATGCCGAGCTCGGAAAGCGGCGCCCCGGCCAGGTCCTCCGCGCGCGGGAAGAGATGGGTCAGCCCGCCGTCCGGCCGCTCCAGGGGCTTGCCGTACGCGGCGATCAGCCCATCGCCCAGCACCCGCCCGGCGGCCACCGAGACCTGCTGGCCGAGCACGGCGCGCAGGGCGAGCTCATGCGGGTCGGCGCTGCCCGGCGAACGCAGCCCCGGCCGCGCGGCCACCAGGGGTGCCAGCGCGGCATCGGCGCCGAGGCGCTCGGCGACCGCGTACGGATCGGCGTCCAGGTCGAACAGGCGCCGGATCCGCTGGATGGCGGTGGTCAGATCGCGCAGCTCGGTCAGGCGCAGCCGGCACTCGAGCCAGCCGTCGCCGGGCCGTTCGTCGACCTCGACGATGGCGCAGGCGTGCGGCAGCCGCAGGGTGCGGCGGTAGGTCCGGGCGCCCGGCATGCCCACCATCTCCTCCAGGCCGGTGAGGGCGCGCCGGGCGAGATAGTCGAAGACCCGCGTGGTGTCGTACGGACCGCGGTAGGCGAGCCGCAGCGGCACCCCGGCCGTTCCGCCGTTCGTACCGCCGTTGGTCCCCAGCACCCCGCCGGGCGCCCCCGCGGGCCCGGACAGGGAGGACTTCTCCGGCCGGGCGGCGCGCAGTTCGGTGGGGGTGGCGGCGTAGATCTCGCGCAGCGTGTCATTGAACTGCCGGACGCTGGAGAACCCGGCCGCGAACGCGATCTCCGAGGCCCGCAGCGCGGTGGTCTGCAGCAGGATCCGCGCGGTGTGGGCGCGTTGGGCGCGGGCGAGCGCCACCGGCCCGGCGCCGAGCTCGGCGGTCAGCTGCCGCTGCACCTGCCGGGCGCTGTACCCGAGCCGCGAGGCGAGCCCGGACACCCCCTCCCGGTCCACCACCCCGTCCCCGATCATCCGCATGGCGCGGCCGACGGCGTCCGCCCGCGCGTTCCAGTCGGCGGAGCCGGGTGCGGCGTCCGGCCGGCAGCGGCGGCAGGCCCGGAACCCCGCGCCCTGCGCGGCGGCCGAGGTCGGGAAGAACCGGACGTTCTTGCGCCGGGGCGTGGTGGCGGGGCAGCTCGGCCGACAGTAGATCCCGGTCGTGGCGACACCGAAGAAGAACTCGCCGTCGAACCGTGCGTCGCGGCTGCACACCGCCTCGTATCTGCTGTCGTCGCTCATCACACCTCCACTGTGCGCCCTGGGAGGGGAGGCGCGCTGGCGGAAAACGGACATGGCGCTCGGGGCGGCGCGGTGGCGCGCCGACCGGGGCCGGCCCGGGGCCGGGCCGGGGCAACCGTGCAGCTGTGGGGGAGGGGCGGGCGCGGTCCGGTGCTAGCGGGAGCCGAGGACGGTGACGTTGGGCAGGTCGCGGTGGTCGTGGTGGGCCTGGGCGATCCCCGCGAGGGAGGACCGGCCCAGCGCCTGGTAGGCGCCGACCAGCAGCTCATTCGCCAGCGCCTCCCTGACGGGGTCACCGGCCGACGCCCAGTGGAGATCGCGGCCCAGCGCCAGCGCCTCGGCCGGGTCGCCGTGTGCGAGGCGCCGCCGGGCGTCCGCCACGAGCCTGGTCGAACCCGCGGGGTCGTCGAGCAAGGGGTACCGGGCCTGGGCGAACCGGAAGCCACCGGGCGCGCGGTGCACGGGCCGCTCCGGCGCCGTCTCGCCGGTCACGAGCGCACCGGCACCGTCCAGCGTGGCGACCCGCGCGGGGTCGGCCGACCCGGCCGCGCTGTCGTACGCGCGCACATAACCGGCGCCGGTCTCGTCGCGGTCGCCCGTCTCCAGGCCGGTCAGGGCCTCGCGCAGCAGTTCCAGCCCGTGACGCCGAGCGGCCAGGTGGTCCGCGTCCCCGTCGTCGTCGGCGAGGTCGCGCCAGTGGCGCTCGATCAGCACGCGTATCGCTTCCAGCGGCGTGTGCGCGCTGGTGTCGATGTCGCCGCCGTCGTGGGTGGAGTAGGAGGCGACCCCGGCACAGGCCGATCCGTCGTCGGACCACAACCCGTAGTGCAGCCCGTCCGACCCGCCGTGCAGAAAGGTCAGGAACTCGGGCGGATCGCGGTAGTAGCGTCCGTGCGCCCGCGCGTCGATCCCCGGCCGGGCGGACAGTCCGGGGTCGTCGAACAGATCGGAGATACCGGCCGGAGCCACGTCCATGTCCGTGAGCGCCCGCCGCTCGGCCGCCCCGAGCCCCTGGAGGAAGACATGGAACCGGCAGAAGGAGTCCGGCAGTTGGAGCCCCCACTCACGCCGGACGCGGGCCTCCACCGCCGCCCACCGCTCTCCGCCCTGCCGCCGCCGCTCGTCGCCCATGCGCCATTCCTCGCTCATCCCCGGCACCCCCGTGGTCCACGGACCCGAGACCGGAGGCTAGCGGACACGATCGGGCGGACGTGGCCGGGGTCGGCTCCAGCGCACTCGACGACAGCGCACGGAGCCGGACCGTCGATGGCGCACGGAGCCGGACCGCCAATGGTAAGTTCGGCAATGTGACTGCCGGGTCGGCCATGGGCCACGCACGAGTGAGGCGCCCGGCCTCGGCGTGAGCCCGAGGCGGGCCAGGGGCCCGCCATTTCCTCCGTGTCCTTCCTCCCGGCGCCCGTATGTGGCGCCTGTTCCAGCGGATTCCACGATGCGGAGACACCACCACAGATGCCACACCACGCCCGGCCCCAGCACGACTCCGAGCCCCCGGCCACCGCCGTCCAGCTGAATCACACCGCCGTCTACGCCCATGACCGGCGGCTGTCCGCCGAGTTCATCGCCGCGATTCTGGGGGTGGAGGTCGGAGCGCCGTTCGGACCGTTTCTGCCCGTCGATCTCGGCAACGGCGTGACGCTCGACTACTACGAGAAGCGCGACGAGCCCATACAGCCACAGCACTACGCGTTCCTCGTGCCCGATGAGCAGTTCGACGCGATGATCGCCCGTCTGGAAGCGGTCGGCGTCACCTACTACGCCGACCCCAGCCACACCGACCCCGGCCGGATCAACCGTCTCTTCGGCGGCCGTGGCGCGTACTTCGACGATCCCGGCGGCCACAACATGGAGATCATCACCCGGCCCTACATCCGCCCCTAGCGACGGGTGGCTACGGGGCCCTGGCCTTGAAGGGCACCAGCCACAGGGGGCGTCCGAAAGGGCGCCCCCGCCGGGCTGTACACCCGCGCGGCGCCTGAGCCACCATGTGCTGGGGGATGCGTAAGGGGGGCGCATGATGCCCAGGACAACGTCGTCCTCAACATGGACATGCACGGCCCCGGCGACACACGGTTGCCCGCCTTCACCGAGGAGGTGCCGCGCCGGGCACTGACAAGAGCCCGGCGCGGCGGCTGACCGCTCAGCGATCCGCCCGTACGCCGGTCAGACCCGTCTGCCGCCGGGCGGCGTCCACGGTCTGTGCCAGCAGGACGGCGATGGTCATGGGCCCCACCCCGCCCGGCACCGGGGTGATCAGCCGGGCGCGTTCACTCGCGGAGTCGAAGTCGACGTCGCCGATATTGCCGGGGTTGTATCCGGCATCGATCACCACGGCGCCCGGCTTGATGTCCTGGCCACGGATGAGCCGGGGCCGGCCCACCGCCGCCACGACGACATCCGCTTCCCGGAGCACCGCGCCCAGGTCGGCGGTCCTGGAGTGGCAATACGTCACCGTCGCGTCCCGGGCCAGCAGGAGCATTCCCACGGGCTTGCCCAGGATCGGGCTACGGCCCACCACCACGGCACGCCGCCCCGCGAGCTCGACGCGGTACTCGTCCAGGAGACGCATGATCCCTCCTGGAGTGCACGACGCGAACCCCGGCAACCCGAAGCTCATCGCCCCGAAGGAGCTCATGGTGACGCCGTCGACATCCTTCTCGGGAGCGATGGCCTCGAACGCCGCCCGCTCGTCGATATGAGCCCCGACGGGATGCTGCAGCAGGATGCCGTGCACTTCGGGGTCCTGGGACAGCGAGCCGAGGGTGTCGACCAGCTCAGAGGTGGTCGTGGCGGCCGGCAAGGCGACGAACCGTGACGCGATCCCCGCCTTGGCGCAGCGGGCGCGCTTCATACGGACATACGTGGCCGAGGCCGGATCCTCGCCCACCAGCACCGTTGCCAGACAGGGGGTGATTCCCGTACGTCGAGCGATCTCCGAAGCGTGGCCCGCCGCTTCCGCCACGATGCGCCGGGCAGGACCGGCGCCATCCATGAGCTGGGCCGTCTGTGTCGAGGACAAGGTCGCCTCCCAGGCGTTACCGACTACTCGCCCAGGCGCACGGCATCGACCCGATCGTCAGGCCGCTCCCCGGTGGTGCTCCACCTCAGCGCCAGTCACGGCCCGGACACCACTGTAGGGCACCCCGGACGGCCTTTGCCGGGCGTTTTTCTCCCTCGTTCCCAGCGCCATCCACCAGGCGTTTCCCCGCGTATGAGCGAATGCCACCCCTGGCCGGGCCATGATCCGAAGCCCCCTAGACTGTCCCGCAATCCTCACGTTGATCGGAGCACGACATGCGTCGCCTTGCCCTCGCCCTCCTGGCATGTTCAGCCCTCACACTCGCCGGGTGCGCGCAGGACTTTGACCGGGGCCCTGATGGGACAGTCACCGACAAGGTCAAGGACGGGAAGAAGTTCTACCTGGTCGTCGATCCGGCCAAGGGCGGCGAGGAGAAGAAGTTCCGGGTCAGCAAGTACGACTACCACGACTGCAACCGTGGCTCGAAGTACCCCAAGTGCGTTGACGACTAAGGGTAATTGAGCCTGAGGGTACTCATCGTCGGCCCCGACCGTCCGCGGTCGGGGCCGACGATGCTTCGTTTCATCCCTCGGCCGAGGTGGCCAGGTCCGCGGCCGCCTGCCGCAGTGCGTGGCGGCAGGCCGTGATCGCCGGGTGCCGGCTGCGGCCCCGGCGTACCGCGGTGAAGACACGGCGGGTGCGTTGGCCACGGGGGAGCTGTCGCAGCGCGACGGTCGGGGGTGCTCCGTTCCATACGAGGCCGGGGAGCAGGGCAGCGGCGTGGCCCCGCTCGACGAGGCGGAGATGGATCAGGAGGTCCGTGGTCTCGAACCGCACATCGGGCTCGAAACCGGCGTTCCGGCACAGGGTCATGGCCCAGTGGCGGGCGGCCGTGTCCTCGGGCTCCATGGCCCAGGGATGGCCGGCGAGCGAGCGCAACGCCGCCGTGGGGCCGCCCCTGGGATCGGCCCCGGCGTCGCTCCGCTCACCGGCCGGTGCGGGCAGTGCGAGGTGGAGGGGGTCATCGAGCAGATCCTCCTGCTCCAGACCGGGCGGCCGGGGGTTGGGGTTGCCCGGGTACTCCTCGGCGACGGCCAGGTCGAAATCGCGCGCTTGAAGCGCGGGGATCGCCGTTTCCGGTGGCATCTGTGTGACGTGCACCCGAAGGCCGGGATGGCGGTCGCGCAGCAGGCTCAGCATGCCGGGCACCAGGGCGAGAGTGGCCGTCTGGAACGAGGCGACGCGCAGGGTGCCGGTCAGATCGGTCAGGGAGGTGGCGATGTCCGCCTCGGCGTGCTCCAGGCGCTCCAGCACCGCCTCGGTATGGGCGACGAGGATCTCCGCCTGCTCGGTGAGCCGCACCCGCCGGCCCACCGGCTCCAGCAGCCGGACACCGACCTCCGCCTCCAGCTGGGACAGCTGCTGGGAGACGGACGAGGGGCTGTAGGAGAGCGCGGCGGCGACGGCCGCGAGGGTGCCGCGGTGCTTGAGTTCGCGCAGCAGACGCAGTCGGTGCAGGTCGAACACGGGGTGCCGCTCCTCTTCCCTTGCTGCGGATCGTCGGCCGGGCATCCTTGCGAAGGACCCACGATTCGTCGGTATCGCCGATGAATATAGATGGGAAACATTCGCTGGACCGACGAGAGGTGCGGGCCGCACGCTGGCTACGTGCCCGCATACGTTTCCTCCACCGCCCAGCCGCCGTGGTTCGCCCGCCCCGCCGCCCGGGCCTGGACCTGTCCGCCCGCCCCCACCGGGGTACGGGACTTCCACGCCGCACTGCCCGGCTACGCCCCCACCCCGCTCACCGAACTGCCCCCAGTGGCTGCCGAGTTGGGGGTCGGGCGGGTCTTCGTCAAGGACGAGTCATGCCGTCTGGGCCTGCCCGCTTTCAAGGCCCTGGGCGCGTCCTGGGCCGTGCACCGCGCCCTCGCCGCACGGGCCGCGCGCGGCGATGCCACCGCGCCCGTCACCCTGGTGAGCGCCACCGACGGCAACCATGGCCGCGCCGTGGCCCGGACGGCGCGTCTGCTCGGCCACCGCGCCCGGATCTTCGTGCCGCGAGGTGTCCATCCGGAGGCCGTGGCGGCCATCGCCGCCGAGGGGGCGGAGGTCTCCCAGGTCACGGGCGCGTACGACGAGGCCGTGCGCCGGGCGGCCGAGGCGGCCGCCGCACCGGGCGCGCTCCTGGTCCAGGACACCGCCTGGCCCGGCTATGAACGGATACCGGGCTGGATCGTCGAGGGCTACTCCACCCTCTGTGCCGAAGTCGACGAGCAACTGGCGGCCGCCGGAGCGGGGACGCCCGGCCTCATCGTCATCCCGGTGGGCGTCGGTTCGCTGGCCCATGCCGTCGTCACCCACTACCGCAGCCGCCCGGCCGGGCCGCCCACGTCGCTGCTGTCGGTGGAACCCATGGCCGCCCCCTGCGTCATCGAGAGCCTCACGCGTGGCGAACCGGTCAGCGTCACCACCGGCGAGACCATCATGGCCGGACTGAACTGCGGCACCCCTTCCAGCATCGCCTGGCCCCGGCTGCGCGACGGTCTCGACGCGGCCATCGCCATCCCTGACACCGCGAGCGCCCGCGCGGTCGGCGACCTCGCCCGGCTCGGCATCTCCAACGGCCCCTGCGGCGCCGCCTCGCTGGCCGGACTGCGCGCCGCGCTCACCGGCGACGGCGCCGACGAGCGCCGCGCCGCGCTGGGCCTCGGCCCCGCCTCCACCGTCGTGCTGCTGAGCACGGAAGGCAGCGCGGCCAACCCCGCCGCCACCACCGCGGACAGCTGAAAAACCCCTCCGCGTCCGACCACCCGTGGGAGAACGAACATGACCGGCCCCGCCCCCGACACGATCACCGTCAACGGCCACCGGCTGTGGCAGTCGCTGATGGACCTCGCCGAGATCGGCGCGTACGACGACGAGCGCACCGGTCTGCGCGGGGTGAACCGGCTGGCCCTCACCGACGCCGACGCCGCCGGGCGGCGCCAGGTCATCGCGTGGCTGGAGCAGGCCGGGCTGACCGTCCGGATCGACCGGATGGGCAACATCTACGGCCGCCGCGAAGGCACCGACCCCACGGCGGCCCCCGTACTGACCGGGTCGCACATCGACAGCGTGGCCACCGCCGGCGCCTTCGACGGCTGTCTCGGTGTCCTGGGCGGCATCGAAGTCGTGCGGACCCTCGACGAGCGGGGCATCAGCACCCGCCGCCCCATCGAGATCGGTGTCTTCACGGAGGAAGAAGGTGTCCGCTTCGGCACCGACATGCTCGGCAGCGCGGTCGCCGCCGGGCGCCTCTCCCTGGAGTACGCCCACGCCCTGACCGATCGCGACGGCCGTACCCTCGGTGGCGAGCTGAGCCGCACCGGCTTCCACGGCCCCGCCGATGTGCGTCTCGACCCGCCGTACGCCTGCGTCGAGTGCCACATCGAACAGGGCCCCGTGCTCGCCGAGAACGATGTCCAGGTCGGTGTCGTCACCGGCGTTCAGGGCATCTCCTGGCAGGAGATCACCATCCACGGCCGCGCCGCCCACGCCGGTACCACCCCGACCCATCTGCGCGCCGACGCCGGCCTCGCCGCCGCCCGGATCGGTGTCCATCTGCGGTCCATGGTCGACTCCGGCGGCTACGGCGAGTTGCGCGCCACCGTCGGCCACCTGGCCGTCCATCCGGACCTGACCAATATCGTCCCGGCCCGTGCCGAGTTCACCGTCGATCTGCGCAACCCCGACGATGCCCGGATGGCCCGCGCCGAGGAGGACCTCGCGGCCTTCCTGCGCACCCTGGAGGACGGTACGCCGGGGCTCACCCTCACCACCCGGCGCATGGCCAGGACCGCGTACGTGCCCTTCGACGAGCGCGTCCAGAAGGTCATCGCGCGGGCCGCCGACGACCACGGCCTGGAACACATCTCCCTGCTCTCCGGCGCCGGACACGACGCCCAGGAGATCGCCGCGCTCTGCCCCACGGCGATGGTCTTCGTGCGTGGTGAGTACGACGGCATCAGCCACAACCCCCGCGAGTACTCCACCCCCGAAGCGTGCACCCACGGTGTCGACGTCCTCGCGACCACGCTCCTCCGGCTGGCCGCGCAAGACCCGTCCTGACGGGCGCGCCGGTCAGGTCAGCATCGCGGCGAAGCGCCGTGCGAAGAGATAGGCGTCGCCGGGCCAGCGGGCGGAGAGGTAGTTGCCGTCCTGGACGACGAACGCGGGGGTGTCGTCGGTGGCCGTGCCACGGCGCCGCAGCTCGATGGGCCCGCGTTCGAACTGGGCGGGGTCGTCCAGGGCGGCGACGACCTCGTCCTCGACGTAGGCCGGGTAGGTGCGGTAGTAGCGGCCGCGTCGCCAGGCCGTGAGGTAGTACGCGGTCCGCTCCATGTAGCCGGGCAGACAGGTGGTGCGCCGGTCGGCGAGGACACCGCGGCCGGTGGCCGGGTCGCGGGTGCGGGCCAGGGCGAGGACGCCGTGGCATATGGCGCCCACCGGGCGGTCCAGCCGCCAGAACTCCGTGATCTTCTCACGCAGGAGGCCGGAGCCGAGGTACTGGCGCATCCCGGGCGCGTGGCCGCCGGGCAGGATCAGCCCGTCGTACGCCTCGGGCCGGAGGTCCGCCCACGCCACGGGGTGGCGGAAGGCGGTCTCGCCGGTCAGCTGCTCGTAGAACTCCTTGGGCTCGCGCTCCGCGCCGAGTTGCCCGAAGAGCACTCCGGTGAGCAGCAGCGGATCGGCGGCGGGTGGACCGTCGCCGTGTTCGGTGGCGAACACCACCTCGTGGCCGAGGTCGGTCAGCAGCTTCCAGGGCACGGCCACCTCGGTGACGTCGAAGTCCCGGTCGGGCAGGGGGAGGAGGATACGCACGAGGACTGCCTACCACAGGACCGGCGCCCCTGCCCGGCGCGACGTCGTACCGGGGCAGGGGGCCAGGGTCGGCAGCTGGATTACTTCCAGATGGAGTCGACCCACTCCGGGTGGTCGATGAACGGGTTCCGGTTGTGCTGGAAGCTGTCGAAGATGACCTCGTTGCGGTTCTTCTCGAAGTCGTCGGGCGGGTCCTCGGCGCTCCACTCCTTCAGTACGGAGAGACGGCCGATGTTGGGCGCGGAGCCGTTGTCGACCTTGTCGTTGGGCTCGAGGTCGGGGAAGCCGTCGTCTCCGTCGTAGCGGACGGCCATGTAGAGGATCATCCGGGCGACATCGCCCTTGACCTGGTCACGCGGTTCGAAGGAGTCGTCGTCGGTGCGGTTGCCCGGGGCGTCGGGCACCTCCTCGCCGCCGTTGTCGAAGTCCTTGCTGCCGCGGGTGCTGTTCACCGTCACATTGGCCGGGCGCAGATGGTGCAGATCGGTGCCGGGCCCGGTGGCCGTGCCGAAGTCGCCGTGCGACTTCGCCCAGACGTGCTCACGGTTCCAGTCGTCGGGGTCGCCACCGTTTTCGTCCTTGGCCTGGGAGCGGCCGGAGTAGAGGAGGATGACGTTCGACGGGTTGTCCGGGTCCTCGTCCGTGGACTTCAGCGCGTCCCACACCTCGTCGTAGGACAGCTTGGTCTGCTCGCTGATGATCGTGTGCAGCGCCGCCTTCAGCTCCGGGCCGCTCTTGCCCGTCGCGTCCTGGTAGTAGTCGTCGGGCGCCTGCACGGCCGTGGGCCGGGTGGTGTCCGCGGTGGCCGGTGTGTTGGCGACGGCGACCGAAGGGGCGGCCACACCGGCCACGGCCACGACGGCCAGCAGAGGAAGGCGCCGTGACCGGCGCGCGCGATGAGTGGACATGATGTGGGGGGTGTCCTCTCCGAGACGAGTACCCGGGCTGCCAACTGGCGCCGCGAGTACGGACGTTCAAGGCACAAGCTCTCGGAGACTCGCATGTGTGACGCCCGAACGCGTGTACGCGATGTGCCCGTTCCGCGTGAATCCGGTGAACGCCCTGGGGCCGCGGAGAGCGCCGACCGACGGGTCTGCCGTCGGGCCGGATCGGCGGAGCTGGCAGTATCGGCGTATGGCTGAACAGATCATCGCCGCGTGTGACGGGGCATCGAAGGGAAACCCCGGGCCCGCGGCCTGGGCATGGGTCATCGCGGACACCGACGGTGAGGTGGAGCGCTGGGAGGCCGGGCCGCTGGGCACCGCGACCAACAACGTCGCCGAGCTGACCGCGTTGCGAGAGCTGCTGGAGTCCACGGACGCGGGCGTGCCGCTGGAGGTGCGCATGGACTCCCAGTACGCGATGAAGGCGGTCACCACATGGCTGCCCGGGTGGCGGAGGAAGGGGTGGAAGACCGCCTCGGGGTCGCCGGTGGCCAACCGCGAGCTCGTGGTGCGCATCGACGAGCTGCTGGACGGCCGGACGGTGGAGTTCGTCTACGTTCCGGCGCACCAGGTCGACGGCGACCCGTTCAACGCGGCCGCCGACCGGGCGGCCAGCCACACGGCCCGTACCCAGCAGCCCGCCGGCACCTCGCTCGGCTCCGCCCTGCCACCGCCCGAGGCCCAGACGGGGACGCGCTCGGCCGGTCGTGGTGGCACGGCGCGCCCGCGCACGGCGGCGGCACAGGGGCAGGGGAGGGTCACCGGCGCAAAGAAGGCCACCGGCTCAAAGGGGAGCACCGGCTCAAAGGGGTCGATCAAGGCGAAGTTCCCCGGCCGGTGCCGCTGCGGTACGCCCTACGCCAAGGGCGAGAGCATCAGCAAGAACCCCGACGGCTGGGGCCATCCGTCCTGCGCCACCTGAGCCACGGGGCGGATCAGGGCGGGGAGAAGAGCGTGGGGAAGCGAGGTGCGAGCCAGGGCTTGCGCCCCCAGGTGAGGACGCGGCCCCTGGCGACGGCGCTCCACGGTCCGAGGCGGCCCAGCGCCATGAGGAGGAAGGCCACGGGCTCGGTGAGGATGGTGCAGTCCGGGCGGCTCGGCGGGCGCGGTGTGACGGTCACCGCGCCGTCGGTGAAGGTGGCGCCGAAGCAGGCGCCACCCCTCAGGTGGATGGCGTAGCGGGCGGTGAGCCCGGCGGCGGCGCTGGTGTCGAGCACCCGTGGCATGGCCGTGGTGAGGAAGGGCAGGGTCAGCTCGACCCGGGCCCGGTCGAGCATATGCGGGCTGCCCAGCGCACGGGCGAGGTCATAGCCGTGGCCGAGCATATGGGTCAGCAGATACGACCCCAGTACCTCGAGGCTCATCGGGCCCATCGGCGTGACCAGTTCGCCGTGTGACGCGTGTGACGCGGGCCGGGCCGCCGACCGGAGGAAGGCGTCGGCCTGCTCCACGATCATGGCGGCCAGCGGCTCGGCCCGGCGCTCGGCGAACGCGGCGAGCGCGCGCTGGTTCGCCTCCGCCAGCCCCTGCGGTGTGCCGTCCCCGTAGCCGCGTTCCTTCCCGTCCGCGAGGTGTGCCATCAGCTCATTGGCCTGCGCCAGATGCGCCGCCGCCTCCCCGACCGTCCACCGCGACCCGGGCACCGGGGCCCCGGTGTCGGACGCGCCGCGCAGCGTGGTGGCGATGTCGGCCGCGGTGGCGCGTATCGCCTCGTCCAGCCCCGTGGGCCACGTGCCGCCGCCGCCCTGCCCGTTCACCGATTCCACGCGTCCTCCCTACACCTGGCCGGGAAGCTCCCCCCAGGGTAGGTACGGTGCCATGTGTCCCACGGTCGCCGGTATCGCATCGTGGGTCACGGTGTCAGCACGATCCTGCCGAACACCTCGCCGGTGTCCATCTTCCGGTGCGCCAGTACGGCTTGCTCCAACGGCAGCAGCTCGTGCACCACCGTGTGCAGTTCGCCACGGCTCGCGGCGTCGAACTGCTCGGTCCGCACGGCACGTCGATCGGACTCGGCCACGGTGTCCGAGCTGAAGGTGGCGAACGACATCGACTTCCGGAACGCCGCCATCATCGTCATGCCGAAGTCCGCCGGTGGCATACCTCCGACCGCGCCGACGGCCACCATGCGACCGTTCGGGTTGAGCTTGGCGAAGAAGGACGGCATGTCCGCACCGGCGATGATGTCGATGATGACGTCGTAGCCGGAGGGAGCGTCGTCGCCTCCCTCGCCGGAGCGGTCCAGCACATGGGTGGCGCCCAGCTTGCGCAGCCGATCGCCACGTTCGGCCGACGACGTGGTGACCGCCACCGTCCCGGCACCGCCACGCGCCGCGAGCTGGACCGTCATGATTCCGAGGCTGCCGGCCGCGCCACGCACCAGCACCGACTCGCCGGGAGCGAAGTGGGCATGGGACAGGCCGAAGTGGGCCACGATTCCGGAGTTCCCCAGCGTCACCGCGTCGACGGCGGAGAGACCCGCGGGGAGGGGGCGGATCTCCTCGACCGGGGCGATGGCCTGCTCGGCATAGCCGCCGCCCACGCCGGTGAACGCCCACACGCGCTGACCGACCCATGATGTGTCGACGCCGTCGCCGACCGCGGTCACGGTGCCCGCCACCTCACTGCCCGGGATATGGCCTTCCTGAAAGCCGTAGGTGGCGAGAGTGCCGCGCCGGATCACGGCGTCGGAGCCGCCGACACCGATCGCCTCACTGGCGATCAGCACCTGTCCGGCGGCGGGAGCCGGGACGGGGAGGTCGATCAGTGCGAGACCTTCGGGAGGTCCGAACGCCTGGATCGCGACTGCCTTCAAGGTCGTCTCCTTGCTCTGGGATGGATGGGGCGGCGGGATGGGTGAGGTCGGTGAGATCGACGGGATCGATCGGAACCGGCCTGAGGGACGCTAACGGACGCCCCCGTCCACTTCGCTAAAGTGAGAGCGGTGACCGACCCTTTGCCTCACCCCCTGCGCTCCGACGCCTCGGACAACCGGGAGCGCATCCTCGATGCGGCCCGCGCGCTCTTCGCCACCGAAGGACTGAAGGTGCCGATGCGGGAGATCGCCCGGCACGCCGGGGTCGGCCCCGCCACGCTGTACCGCCATTTCCCGACCAAGCAGATGCTGGCCACCGAGGCCTTCACGGACGAGATGCGCGCATGCCGCGCCATCGTCGACGAGGGGCAAGCCGAGCCGGATCCGTGGCGCGGCTTCTGCCTTGTGATCGAGAGGACCTGTGAGCTGCACGCCCGCAGCCGGGGCTTCACCGAAGCCTTCATGTCGACCTTTCCCGATGCGATCGACTTCGTCGCGGAGCGCGAATACGCGCTGAGGTCGATGGCCGAACTCGCCCACCGCGCCAAGGACGCCGGCCATCTGCGTCCCGACTTCGTCCTGGACGACCTGGTCATGATGATCATGGCGCACAGGGGCATCCACACCACATCGAAGGGCGCCCGGATCGCGGCTTCCCGGCGCTTCGCCGCGCTCGTGATCCAGGCGTTCCAAGCCTCGCCGCAGCACTCACCGCTGCCGCCGGTGGCACGCTTGGCACCCGCGGCACCAAGCAAGATCACGTAAAGACATGACTCAGGGCCGACCGGCCCGCGCAGTGTCCCGGCGGTCGACCGCCGGAATACCGAACAAACTGGAGGGTCGGGCATGGGCCGGTGGGACAGGGCGCTGGATGCCGCGGGGATCAGCGATCCCCAACTGCGCGAGGACTACACGCGGCAGCGGAAACTCGTCGCGGGCTACCGGCGCAGCTCCTACCTCGCCGTGCGCCTGCTGCTGCCTCCGCCATTGCTGCCGCATGTGATCGCGGCGACCGCCTTCATGCACCGCACCGACACCCTCCTCGACAGCGGCCCCGTCGCGGAGCGCGCCGGGGCCTGCGCGGAGTGGGTGAAGGAGGTACGTGACGGCCTGGCCGGTGGCGAAAGCGACCATGCCGCCGTACGGCCGCTGCTGCACACCGTCTCGGCGCACCCCGGACTGCGCGGCCGCGTCGAGGACTTCCTCGACGCGGCCGCCATGGAGCTGGAGTTCACCGGATTCGCCACCGAAGCGGACTACCAGCGCTACGTCGACGCATATGCGCTCCCGGCGTTCATGCTGATCGCGGGCCTGTTCGCCGGGGAGGACCCCGCGACGGACTACCGCGAGGCGTGCCGTATGTACATCGACGGCAGCCAGCGCCTCGACTTCGTCAACGACCTGGCCGAAGACCTCGCCGACGGGCGCCTGAATCTGGTGCGGGAGACGCTCGACACTCACAGTGTCACCCGCGCCGACCTGGAGAACGCCCGGGACACCCCCGGGATCCAGAGCCTTCTGGCGCACCTGCTCGGCGAGGCCCGCGAGTGCCTGTCCACCAGCCGAGGCCTGGTCGGCCTCGCACCGCCCGAGGGCCGCCCGCTGTTCCGCGCCATGATCGAGATCGAGCTGCTCACGACCACGGCAGCCGCCACCAAGGGCCCCGGCCTCCTCCGCGCCCCCGCCCGTCCGCCCCTACCGGCCACCGCGCGGGTGCTGCTCCGGGAGCGACGCGGCGCCCGTCACCTGCGTTGAACACCGCCCCTCGTCATCCGCGGCGGCTCAGGAAGCGCGCGCCTCGCCAGGCTCGCCCGCATCGGAGGCGGCATCGGAGGCCGCGTCCGTGGCGACAGCCGAATAGAAAACGGACCTCTTCTGCTTGATGCGGTGTGCTTGCCCCTTGGCGACAAGCGATTCGAGAGTGCCGCGCACGACCGTGGGCTTGATCTCGCGCTCCGGAAGAGCCTGGCTCAGCGCGCCGGTCACCTCGGCCGCGGAGCGGGGCTCGCCATGCTGGGCGAGGTCATCACGCACAAGCTCCCGAAGCGTGGGAACCCCCGCTTCCCGCACCCGCTGACGACGCGGACGGCTCCCGCCCGAGTCCGCCCCCTTCCGCTTGCCACCGGCCGCGTCGGCCTTCTTCCTCGCCTTGCGCGTGGCGGACAGCGTCGCGACCTCTCGCCTCGCGGACGAACCATCCCCGGAGCTACTGACGCCACCGTTCTCCGTCGCGCCACCGGCGGCATCGCCACCAAGGGTCTGCCGCATGCTGAGCAGAAGCGCCCGGTTGTTCTCGAGCATCGCCAACCGCTCCCGCAGCGCCGCGATTTCGGAACTGAGACGTTCGTGCTCGGCGGAGTTGCGTTCCAGATCGGCCGTGACCTGGGCCGCGTACTGGGACTTCAGGCTGGCGCTCTCGGCAGGAGTGTCCACTACGAGCTCCCTCATCTGGGCACGTTGCACGTTGGTGCTGGATGGTACATCCGCGTGAATGCCACGTGCGTCCGAAAGCACTATCACGCTGCGACTCCTTCGGTAGTCGCCGTTCGGGCCAACCTTCGTCGACCGCGTCGTCGACACGCTGCTGCGCGACGCGCATCGCTGACCGAGCAGTGGCACACGGGGTGTGCCCATACGGCAGACTGCGTGCGGCATCATGATCACTCGCCGTCCCGGACCGGCGCGGTGATCGGCGCGGTGATCGGCGCGCCGCAAACCGGCCGAGCACGTGAAAGGAACCACGGATGACCTTGGACGCACGACCGATACGCACCGGCACGGACTCAACGGCAGGCGCGGTGGCGGACGACCTCCCGGCCACGATGCGCGCCGCGCGGTTCGACACGGCAGCGGGCACGCTGAAGGTCGAGGATGTGCCCGTGCCCCGGCCGGGAGTTGGCGAGGTCGTGGTCAAGGTGGCCGCGTGTGGCATCTGTCAGTCGGACCTGAGCCAGCTCGACGGCCATATCCCGCCCCGGCTGCCGGTGGTCACCCCCGGGCACGAGGCGTCGGGTGTGGTGGCGGCGGTCGGCGACGGCGCCGGGCACTGGACGACGGGAGACCGGGTGGTCCTGGGCGCGGGGAAGGCGTGCGGTACGTGTCCCGCCTGCCGGTTCGGCGGTGGCACGAACACCTGTGAGGACCTCCAGGTGATGGCCTTCCACTACGACGGGGCCTGGGCCGAGTATGTGCTGACCGACGCCACCACGCTCATCGCCGTGCCCGACTCCGTGCCCCTGGAACACGCCGCCGTGCTCGCCGACGCCGTCTCCACCCCGTACGGCGCCATCGACACCGCCCAACTGCGGTCCGCCGAATCCGTGGGCATCTGGGGGCTGGGAGGTCTGGGCACGCACCTCGTGCAGCTCACCCGCATCTGCGGAGCCTCCCCGATCGTCGCCCTCGACCCCCTCCCCGCCGCCCGCGAGCGCGCCCTCGGCCTGGGCGCCGACTTCGCACTCGACCCCACGGACGGTGACACCAGGGCCAGGCTGAAGGAGATCACGGGCGGCAAGGGCCTGGACGTCGCCTTCGACTGCGTCGGCCGTACGCCCTCCTTCACCCAGGCGGAACGCGCCCTCGGCCACCGGGGCCGCCTGGTGCTCGTCGGCATCTCACCCGACCCTCTGGCCGTGGGCCCGGAGCTCCACTTCGTGCGCAACCGGCACACGGTGATCGGACACACCGGGTATCGCATGGAGCATCTGGAGGACCTGGTCGAGCTCACCGCCCGGGGCCGTCTGGACATCTCCGGGTCGGTCAGCGCGATCCTGCCCCTGGAGGAAGTCAACGAGGGCATCCGGCGGTTGCGTGAGCGGGAGGGCAACCCGATCCGCGTCCTGCTGCGGCCCTGATCGCGAGGCTCGAGCCAACGGCCGGCCTCTGCCGTGGCGCCTCTGCCGTGGCGCCTCTGCCGTGGCGCCTCCGCCGTGGTGCCTCCGCCGTGGGCGAAGGCTTCGGACCCCGCTCAGGCCCCGGCGGCCCGGACGGTCTGATCGACCCGTTCGCGTACCCGGGCCAGGAAGGCCCGTACCTCGGCGGCGGGCAGCGGGAGCGCGGAGGAACGGGGGCGCTCGAAGCTGTGCGTCGCGGCCTCGATGAGCGGCCGGAACTCCTCCTCGGCCAGGGCGACTTCCCGCGCCGCCGTGCGCTTGGCCACCCAGCGGCCCGTACGGCAGAACACCACCGAGCGGCAGCCGTTGAGCACACGGTTGTCCGCCAGGTGACCTTCGCCGTCGCTGTGTTCACGGACGGATGCCCGGATCGCGGCGAGCAGCTCCGGGCGGTCCGGTGCGGCGATCACCTCCCGGGCCGGGCGGCCGAACAGCGTCAGCCCGGTCTGATGGGCGACGGAGCGGTCGATGACGTACCAGAACGCCGGGGACCGCGCCGCGTCGACGTCGGCCCGGTCCGGCAGCAGCGGGCCGGTGTTGAGGTCCAGAAGGTACCCGGCGGCACCGGAGGGGCGGCCGACGAAATCCGTTCCGTAGACCACCAGTTCCAGCCCCGCCGCCGGGCAGCGCAGATGAGGGTGGGCGAGGGCCCCGGCCAGGTCGTGCAGGGCCGATCCGGGCAGTGACGGCTCCACGACGACCGTCACATCGATGTCGCTGCGCCCCTGCCGGTAGTCCCCGAGCGCGAGGGAACCGACCGCGAGGACACTCACCAGATGGGGCCCGCACACCGTGCGGGTGCGCCGGACGAGTTCTTCCAGATAGGGCCGCGGTTCGGTGGGGAGGGACCGCGGATCCTCGCGTGTGTGGGCCACGCGCCCAGTATCCCCGGTGTGAGGTGCGTGGACGGCGGGTCCAGGCGATGCGCTCCGCTGCCTGCGACGCTCCCATGCTCAGCCGGCTCCGTCGACAGCGGTGCGAGCCAGTCGGGCTTGGCGTACTCGCGTTTCTTGGGGCAGGGGGTGCCCGATTCCCGTCATGTGGATTATTCATCCCCTATTGTTCCCTTTGTTGTAGAGCCTTCGTGAGCGGGATGGAGTCGGGACGTGGCCTTCGTGTCCGGCATGGGGTCCCTGGTACCGCTGCTGGCCGTGTGCGCCGGGTACTTCATGGTCATCCTGGACGTCACCGTCATCAACGTGGCCGTACCCGTGATCGGCCGGGAGCTGTCGGCTTCGCTCACCGGCATCCAGTGGATCACCGACGGGTACACGCTGGTCTTCGCCGGGTTCCTGCTGAGCGGCGGCGCGCTGGGGGACAGGCTGGGAAACCGCCGCATCTTCTGCACCGGCGTGGTGGTGTTCACCGCGTCCTCGGCGGCGTGCGCCTTCGCGCCGAGTGCCCCCTTCCTCGTCGCCGCCCGGGTGCTGGAGGGCCTCGGCGCGGCGCTGATCGTGCCCGGCTCGCTGGCCCTTCTCCAGCAGGCCTATCCGGCTCCGGCCGCCCGCTCACGGGCCTTCGGGGTGTGGGGCTCCATCGCGGGGATCGCGGCGTCGGCGGGGCCGCTGCTGGGAGGGCTGCTGGTCTCCACCGTGGGCTGG
Organism: Streptomyces endocoffeicus; assembly: GCF_016741935.1. Taxonomy (GTDB): domain Bacteria; phylum Actinomycetota; class Actinomycetes; order Streptomycetales; family Streptomycetaceae; genus Streptomyces; species Streptomyces endocoffeicus. The sequence goes on from NZ_JAERRG010000006.1 coordinate 352,783, forward strand.
CGGTGGGTGTTCCTCATCAATCTGCCCGTCGGCGTCGCCTGTCTGGTGCTGACGCTGCGTCGCGTGGCCCCCTCCGACCGGCTCGCCACCCGGCCTCTGGACTGGCCGGCGCAGTGCGCGGTCGTGGCGGCGGTGGCCCTGCTGACCGCCGCGCTCAACGAGGCGGGCCGGCGCGGATGGTCCGATCCGGCCGTCCTCGCCGGGGTGGGCCTGTCGGTACTGGCCGCCACGGCGTTCGTGGTGCGCGAACGGCTGGCCCGCTTCCCCGCCCTGCCGGCGAACCTGCTGCGCTCGCGGGCGCTGGGTGGCGGGGCCGTCATCGGCCTGCTGTTCAATTTCGGCTTCTACGGCATGGTGTTCACCGCCAGCCTGGACTTCCAGCACCAGCGCGGCTACAGCGCCCTCGTCACCGGCCTCGCGCTCTTCCCGGCGGTGGCGATGACCATGTTCGCGTCCATCCTCTCCGGACGGCTGGCCCGCACGACCGGCGACCGTCCGCTGGTGTGCACCGGGATGCTTCTGGCGGCCCTGGGGCTGGCGGGCTGGGTCGCGGCGGGAGCCGAGCCCGCCTACCCGTTGCTGGTGGTCCCGATGATGGCAGCGGGATTCGGCACCTCCTTCGCCCTCACCGGCTCCGCCTCCACCGTCATGGGTGCCGCGCCCCCGGCGTACTCGGGGACCGCCTCCGCGCTGTTCAACACCACCCGTCAACTCGGCAGCGCCACCGGCGTGGCGCTCGGTGGCACCCTGCTCGCCACGGCCGCCGACTACGGCGAGGGGCTGCGCACCAGCATGGCCATCGGCGCCCTCGCCTATCTGACCGCCGCGGGTCTGGCCTGGTTCTGCGTACCGCCCAGGGCATCCGCGTAGGGGGCCGACGAGGGCCGCCACGCCGGCGAGGAACGCCGCGGGTTCTTGGTCCATCGGGTCCCCCGGCTCGCCGACGTACTACTCGGCTCCCCCGGCGAAGCCGTAATGAAGCCCGCGGCCCGGGACCGGCAGTCCCGCGGGCAGCCGGGAACCGGAAAGTTCGGGCACGGCGACGGCGTCCCAGTCCACGCCGCCGTCCGCGAGGTGCGGGCCGAGGTCGGTCGAGTCCACCTCCGCGCCGTCCACCCAGGCGGTCAGGGTGGGTTCACCACCGATGCCGCCCTCGGACAGGGTGAACCACTTGTCGCAGGCCCAGCGGATCTCAGCGGCGTCGGACGCGACGATGGTCGCGCTGTGACGCACGGAACCGCTCCATGCCTCGTCCTCCATGACGTAGAAGCTGTACGCGCACTCGGCCGCGGGCTTGTCGCCGACCCCGAGGAGCATGGCCAACTCGTCCAGCCCGGCCCCCGCGTGGCGGGTGGGACCGGCCGCGCGTATCCGGGCGTACAGCTTCTCCGCCTCGACGTGCCGCCGTTCGACGGTGCTCTCGTCCTCCCCGTACCACTCCATGACGTCGGGGTTCATGTCCAGACACGCCTCCCAGTAGGAGATCTGCTGGGCAAGGCGCCCGGCCAGCAGGGTCAGAGCCTCGACATCATCGGGGTGTGCCGCCACGGCGGCACGCAGCCAGGGCTCTTCGGGCCAGGTCGGCTCGCCGTCCCCGGGCTCGGCCGGGTCCGCTGCCGTCAGGCACAGCAACCGCCCCAGCCGGAGCGCGGCTCGGGCATCGCCCGCGGCCGCCGCCCTCCGCAGCCGTATGAGGGACTCGTCGGTGATCGTCATGGGACGACGCTACGCCCCGCCACTGTGCGATCGGCGTGCTGTGCCCAGCGGGTCAGACCATGGCCGGCAATCCGGGCAACAGCTTCTCCAGCGTGATGGGGAAGTCCCGTACGCGCACTCCGGTGGCGTTGAACACCGCGTTGGCCACCGCCGCACCGGATCCGCAGATGCCCACTTCACCGATGCCCTTCGCGCCGAGGTCATTGGCCTTGTCGTCGTACCCCTCGAGGACGACGGCCTCGATGTCGGCGGGGATGTCGCCGTGGACCGGCACCAGATACCCCGCGAAGTCCCGGTTGACGAAGGCGCCGGACCGCGGGTCGACGACGGCTTCTTCCTCGAGGGCCGCGCCGACACCCCAGATCATGCCGCCGATCAGCTGCGAACGGGCCGTCTTCGGGTTGAACACACGGCCCACCGAGAACACGCTGAGCATCCGCCGCAGACGGATCTCGGCGGTGTCCGCGTCGACGCCCACTTCGGCGAAATGGGCCCCGTAGGTGTTGATCGAGTAGTCCGAGTAGTTCGGATCGTCGCCCATGAAGCGGGTCTGACCCTCCGCCTCCACACCGTCGGGGTGGTGGCGCGCGACGATCTCGCGCAGCGCCTCGGACGCGCCACCGATGGCCACGTTGCCGTCGGAGAACACGGCGTCCGCCGGGTCCCGGCCGTGCAGCGGGGAGCTTGTGTCGCCGCACGCCGCGTCCAGCAGCTTCGTGCGCAGGGCCGCGCACGCCCGGTGCAGCGCGGTGGACGAATTGGTGGCGCCCCACGAGCCGCCCGACCCCCAGCTGGAGGGATGATCCGAACGCCCGAGGTCGATCCGCACCCGTTCCAGCGGGAGCCCGAGTCCCTCGGCACCGACCTGGGTGAGGATGGTGTAGGTGCCCGTGCCGATATCGGTCATGTCGGTCTGGACGACGGCGGTGCCGTCCGGCTCCAACCGCACCCGCACCGTCGTCGGCCCCTGGAAGTGTCCCCGGATGGCGGCCGACATGCCGTAGCCGATCAGCCACCGTCCCTCGCGTACACTCGCGGGCGTGGCCGGGCGGCTCTCCCAGCCGAACCGGCGCGCGCCCTCGCGCAAACACTCCACCAGGTGCCGGTCGCTGTACGGCACGTTCCGCTCGGGATCCACGGTGGGCTCGTTGCGGATGCGCAACTCGACCGGGTCCATCCCGAGCGCGTCGGCCAGCTCGTCCATCGCCGACTCGACCGAGAGCATGCCCGGCGCCTCGCCCGGCGCGCGGACGTCCGTTCCGCGCGGCAGGTCGAGCGCGGTCAGCCGGTGGCTGGTCAGCCGGTGGGGCGCGGCGTAGAGGCTGCGGACGGTGGCGGCGGTCTGCTCCGCGTACTCGACGTCGGGGTTGGTGTGCATGGTGACGTCGTGGGCGATCGCGGCCAGCCGTCCATCACGTCCCGCCCCCAGCCGGACCCGCTGGCTCGACGTGGGGCGCATGCCCACGAGCTGGAAGACCTGCTGGCGGGTCAGCGTGACCTTGACCGGCCGGCCCAGCGTGCGGGCGGCGAGCGCCGCCAGGATCGTCTCGGAGTGGATGCCCAGCTTGGAGCCGAAGCCGCCGCCGACGAAGGGGGTGATGATGTGCACTCGCGCCGGGTCCATCATCAGCGTGCCGGCGACCGAGTCCCGTGCCGCGTCGGTGATCTGGCAGCTGACGTAGACGACCAGGTCCTCGCCGCGCGGTGCCACCATGGACGCGTTCGGTTCGATCGGCATCGAGAACTCGTACGGCGTCGTGTACCGCTGGTCGACCCTGACCTCCGCACCGGCGAACCCGGCGTCGAAATCACCCACCGCGGTGTCGGTGGGGAGACCGGCGTTGACCGTCTTCGGGATGTAGGTGTCGTCCTCGAACTCGCCGAAGTCGAAACGGCCCCGCCCGGCGCGGTATTCGACCTCGACCAGGTCGGCCGCGTCCCGGGCCTGCTCGAGCGTCTCGGCGACGACCAGTGCCACCGGCTCGCCGTGGAAGTGGATGTCCGGGCCGGTCAGCATCGGCTGGGCGCGCCAGTATTCGAAGGGAATGGACTCGTCGCGGGGGCCTTGTGCCGGGGCGTTGAGGTGGGTCATCACCAGCTGGACACCGGGCGCGCCTTCCGCGTCCTCGGTGTCGATGCGGGTGATGCGGCCCTTGCCGATCGTCGCGCCGACGATGAAGCCGTAGAGCGGCTGACCGGCCTCCCAGTGCTCGTAGGCGTAGGCGGCCCGGCCGGTGGCCTTCAGCGGGCCGTCGACGCGGTTCACAGCTTGCCCGATCATCTCGCCTCCTCAGCTCGCCCCGGCCGCTTGCGCCAGCGTGCGGCACAGTGTGCGCTTGGCCAGCTCGATCTTGAAGTCGTTGTCACCCCGCCCGACCGCGCCGCGCAGCGCCACCTCGGCGGCGGCGCGATAGGTGTCCATCGTGGCCGGACGGTCGGTCAGCGCGTCCTCCGCCTCGACGGACCGCCACGGCTTGTGCGCCACACCGCCGAACGCCACCCGTGCCTCTCGGATCGTTCCCCGGTCGGCCGAGACGATGGCCGCCACCGAGACCAGTGCGAACTCGTACGACGCCCGGTCCCGCACCTTGCGGTAGATCTGCCGGCCCGGCAGCGGCGGGGGCAGCAGAACGCCCGTGATCATCTCGTCGTCACCCAGCACGTTCTCGATATGCGGCGTATCGCCCGGCAGCCGGTAGAAGTCCGTGATGGCGACGCGCCGCACCGACCCATCGGCCCGCAGCAGCTCGATCTCCGCGTCGAGCGCGGTCATCGCGACGGCCATGTCCGAGGGGTGGGTGGCGATGCAGGATTCGCTCGCGCCGAGGATGGCGTGGATCCGGTTGAACCCGCCGATCGCCGCGCACCCCGATCCGGGGTCGCGCTTGTTGCAGTCCGCGGCCGTGTCGTAGAAGTAGGGACAGCGTGTGCGCTGCACCAGATTTCCCCCGGTGGACGCCTTGTTGCGCAGCTGGCCCGAGGCGCCCGACACCAGCGCCTCCGACAGCACCGGACAGCGGGTGCGCACACGGGGATCGGCCGCCACATCGGAGTTCCGTGCCTGGGCGCCGAGGCGCAGCCCGCCGTCCGGCAGCTCCTCGATGTCCCGCAGCGGAAGCCGGCTGATGTCCACCAGATGGCTGGGGTACTCGATGTCGAGCTTCATCAGGTCGAGCAGATTGGTGCCGCCGCTGATGAACTTCGCGCCCGGCTGGGCCGCCGCGGCGACGGCGGCCCGTGTGTCCGTCGCCCGCTCATAGGTGAAGGACTTCATGTGGCGTCTCCCTCCGCGCCGCCGCGGATGGCCGCGACGATGTTCGGATAGGCGGCGCACCGGCAGATGTTGCCGCTCATCCGCTCGCGGATCTCGTCATCGGTCAACGCGACCCGGGGCGAGGACACGTCGGTGGTGACATGGCTGGGCCAGCCCGCCCTCACCTCGGCGAGCATGCCGACGGCCGAACAGATCTGGCCGGGGGTGCAGTAGCCACACTGGAAGCCGTCGCATTCGACGAAGGCCCGTTGCATGGGGTGCAGATGGTCGGGGTCGCCCAGGCCCTCGATCGTCATGATCTCGTCGTCCTCGTGCATCACGGCGAGTGTCAGGCAGGAGAGGACGCGTCGGCCGTTGATCAGCACCGTGCAGGCGCCGCACTGCCCGTGATCGCACCCCTTCTTGGTCCCGCTCAGGCGCAGATGCTCACGCAGCGCGTCGAGCAGCGAGGTCCGCGGATCCACCTCGAGCTGCCGCACCTGATCGTTGATGTTCAGCTTGATCGCCGAGGGTGGGGCCATCTCGCCCTGGCCCCGCCTCATGGCGTGCGTATCCGAAGCGCTCATCACGGCCCGCCTTCCTCGCTAGGTGCAGGTGTCACCCCGGATGTGCGGCGCGACTGCCGGGCACGCTCCCTGCCTCCAGGCTCCCGCAAGAGGGCGGGCGTCGCACCACGAGCGTTTCCGGCAGCTCACGGACGGCCACTCTTCCGCCGTATGATGGGAAGAGTCCACCGGGGACGGCGCCTCGAACGGGGTGGCGGACCGGGGAGCCGGCGCGCCGCAGGCGGAAAGGAGCGCATCGGACATGGACCAGCAGAACCCGCACCCTGACCGCACTCCCGGGCCTGCCGGATCTCCCGGGCCTGCCGGATCTCCTGGGTCTCCCGGGCCTCCCGGAAGTCCTGCGACTCCCGGATCTCCCCGACTTCGGCCGAGCGTGGGCGTGCCCCCGGGTGAGACCCCACCGGCCGAGGGCGGCTTGTCGGAAGCGGGTCCCCGCGAGACGTACAACCCCACGAAGGGCTGGTCGAAGGGGCCCACGATCGTCATTTGGCTCTTTGTGGCGCTGTTCGTGACCTTCTGCATCGCGTTCGCGATCGCCGTGCTGTGAGGTGACGTGAACGAACCGGGGCTCGCCGCGGACACCTTGCGGAAGGGCCGGTCCTCACTCCGCGTCCCGCCGAGATCCCGGCTGCCCCACCTCCTCGGACTCCGGGTCGGGTGCCACCGCCCGGGTGGTGCGGCCCGGCAGGGCGAGCAGTGCCACGACCGCGCCGGTCAGGGCGGCCGCCACGCCGACGCTCATGGTGACGGACTGGGCGTCGGTGAAGGCCGAGCGGGCCGCCTCGGCCAGTGCCCCGCCGTCCGCGCGGCCCCGGGCGTGCGACAGGGTGGCGCCGAGCGAGGACATCGCGTCCTCGGGCAGACCGTCCGGCAACTTGCCCCGGTAGACGGTGGCGAGCAGGCTGCCCAGCCCGGCCACGCCCAGGGCGATGCCGAGTTGCTGGTGGGTGTCGTTGAGCGCGGAGCCCATACCGGCCCGCTCGGGTGGCACCGCCCCCAGGACGGTGCTGGTCGCCGAGGGCCCCGCGATACCGGATCCGAGGCCCGCCAGCGCCAGTCCGATGGACACCGCCGCGGAGCCGCCGCTCTCGGAGAGCGAGGCCAGCACCGCGAATCCGGCCGCGGTGACGGTGAATCCGGCGACGATGCAGGCCCGCGCCCCGAATCTGGCCGGGGCCCGGCCGCCGGCGGCCGAGCCCGCGACGACCCCCGCCGCGAGCGGCACCGCGGCGAGCCCGGTCTCGAACGCGCTGTGGCCGAGCACCAGTTGCAGATACTGGCTCAGCACGAAGAGGGTGCTGCCCGTGGCGATGGTCATCACCGCCACCGCGAAGCCCGCCCCGGAGAACCGCCGGTCGCGGTAGAGCCGCAGATCGACCATCGGTGTCGCGGAGCGGCACTGCCGTACGCCGAAGCCGGCCAGCGCCAGTACCGCCACCGCCGCCGCGGCCACCACCGCGGGCGCGGTGTACCCGTACGCCGGGGCCTCGATCAGCGCCCACACCAGGCCGGTCATGCCCGCGGTGACCAGGACGGTGCCGTACGGATCCGGTCCACGGGCGTCGGGCGCCCGGGTCTCGGGCACCAGCCGTACGACCCCGAACAGGGCCACCGCCACCACGGGGACGTTGATCAGGAAGACCCCCGCCCAGCTCCACGCGTCCACCAGGGCACCCCCGAGCAGGGGCCCCGCCGCCATGCCGACGGAGGCGACCGCGCTCCACACCGCGAAGGCCCGCGGGCGCTCCCGCTCGGGGAAGACCACGACGAGCACCGCGAGCGTCGCGGGCATCACCAGCGCCGCGCCCACCCCCATGAGCGCCCGCGTCGCGATCAGCCACCACATCGACGGGGCCGCCGCCGCCAGTGCCGACGCCGCCCCGAAGACGAGCAGCCCCACGACGAGGGTGCGCCGCCTGCCGTAGCGGTCGGAGAGCACCCCCGCGGTGATGAGGAGCCCGGCGAAGACCACGACATAGGCGTCGATCACCGCCTGGAGCTGGTCCGTCGAGGCGTCGAAGGCATCGCCGATGGCGGGCACCGCGACATGCAGGACGGTGTTGTCGATGACGATCACGAGCAGGGCGGCACACAGGGCCACCAGGATCGCCCACCGGCGTGGATGGCCTTCCTCGTCGCTCATGACGCTCCCTTGTTCTCTCTTCTCCTACAGTGTTGGATTCCATCCAGCACTGTAGGAGTGGTGGAGCGGTGACCGCAACGAGGTAGGCTGCGGGCTCGTGAGCGCGAAGCCGGACGGGAACCAGGGAACGGACCCGGACCAGGGGAAGAAGGTGCTGGACAACGCGCCGGGGGCGGTGTGGTTCCGCACCGGGAAGACCTCCCGCCCACGGCCTCAGCTGTCACATGAGCGAATCATCGCCACCGCCGTCGAGCTGCTGGACCGCGACGGTGAGCGGAAGCTGAGCATGCGTCGGCTCGCCGAGCGGCTCGGCGCCCACGCGACCAGCCTCTACTGGCACGTGGCCACCAAGGACGACGTCCTGGACCTCGCTCTCGACGCGGTCTTCGCCGAACTCGACCTCCCCGAGCGGCACAGCGCCTCATGGCAGGAGGACATCGAGGCGTTCATGACCGGCCTGCGCTCGGTCCTGCTGCGCCACCCATGGGCCGCGCCGCTGGCCAACTCCCGCCCCCTCATGGGGCCCAACGCCCTGCGCTGCTCGGAGTTCGCCTACACCGCGCTCACCACCGGCGGCTTCGAAGGGGTCCACCTGTCGTCCGCCGCGGCCACCATCACCCACTATGTGATCGGCTCCGCCTCCTCCGAAGCCGTGTGGCAGCAGCGCTCCGACGAGGCGGCGACCCGCTCGGCCGTGGACGCCCACATCCGCACCCGCATCGACGAATACCCCACCCTCGCCGGCCACTTCCCGCTCCTGGAAGAGGACGACTGGGACTCCCACTTCCACCGCGGCCTGCGCCTGCTGCTGGCCGGTCTGGCGTCCCCCGACGCTCAGGAGCGGCCATGACCGCCCCGGCCACGACGCTGATCGAGGCGGCCCGGCGCCTCGCCCGTGAGGTGCTGGTGCCCGGCGCCGAGGCCGCCGACCGCGAGGGCGTCTCCCCGGCCACGATCGCCGAGGTCAAGAGGTCCGGGGTGCTCGGGGTGAGCGGCCCGGCGGCGTACGGCGGGGCGCGGGCACCGGACGCGGTGGCCCGCGAGATCGCCGAAATCCTGGCCGGGGCGTGCTGCGCCACCTACTTCGTCCAGGCCCAGCACCACAGCCCGGTCCGGATGCTCGCCGCCTCCGACTCCCCGGCGCGCGAGCGGCTGCTGCGGCCGCTGTGCGACGGCACGCTGCTGTCCGGTATCGCCTTCTCCCATCTGCGGGCCTTCCCCCGCACACCGGTGCGGGTCACCCGGGTCCCGGGCGGCAGGCGCTTCGACGGCCGGGTGCCGTGGTACACCGGCTGGGGCCTGAACGATGTGATGCTCCTCGCCGGGGTCACCGACGACGGCGAGGCGCTGTTCGCCGTCACGGACGCCCGTGAGCAGCCCGGTCTGCGGCCCACACCGCGGCTCGAACTCGCCGCGCTGACCGGCACCCGTACGGTCGGCCTGGAGCTGGACGGCCTGGTGGTGCCCGAGGACGCGGTGGTCTGGAGCCGTCCCTACGAGGAGTGGGCGGTCTCGGACCGGCCGAAGAACACCAATCCCAACCCGGCCGTGTTCGGCGTGGCGGGCGCCGCCCTGGACCTGTTGGGGGCCGCCGGGGACGCGGAGGCGAAGGAGACGGCGCAGGTGCTGGGCGAGCGGCTGCGCGAGGTGCGCCGGGAGGCGTACGCGCTGGTGGACGAGGTTCCCCCGGGCGAGCGCCTGGCGGACCGGCTCGCGGTGAAGACCCGGGCCTACGACGTGCTGCGCGCCGCCACCACCGCGGCGATCGTGGCGGGCGGCGGCCGGGCCTTCGGCCTCGGCAGCCCCGCCCAGCGGCTGGCCCGGGAGGGCCTGTTCCTGGTGGTGCAGGGTCAGACCGCGGACGTCCGCAGTGCTCATCTGCGGGCGCTGCGCGGCTGACCCGCCCGTCTATCCCAGGCCGGAGGCGCCGAGGATCCCCCGGGTCGCCGTGTCATCCAGGTCCCGGCCCAGCAGCCGCAGGATCTCCGTGCCGTGCCGCAACGTACCCGCCTCGAGGGAGCGCCGGGCACCGGTGTCCAGCTCGTGCCATAGCAGCGGATCCGCGACCAGGACGCCGAGGTCGAGCGTCACCCGGTGGCCGTGGACGTCCCACAGAAGCAGACGAGTGGCGATCCGGCCGTCCCGCCACACCCCGACCAGGGCGTCGGTGCGCACCCGGCGCACGCGTACGAGGCCTCGTACCGTCAGCCAGCCACCTCCCGCCGTCACCCGCGGTGGCCGCAGCACCGTGCACACCGCCACCGCGAGCAGGGCCCACAGATCGGCCCGTGCCACGGTGAGCCCGCCCGAGGCCCAGTCGAGCACCGTCGTCACCCCGGCGAAGGCCAGCGCGAGCCACACCGCCCACCGCGCGTCCGCACCCCGTCGGCGGCCACGGGGCGTCCGGGCGAGCCGGGCGATCAGCCGTTCCATACGGGCACGCTAGGCCGGGCGCAGGGCGGGTGGAGCGCACCCTGACGCTCCTCTTACGCCGCCCTGACCACCTTTGACGGGATTCTTGCGCCCGGCCGACGTGACTCAGGCCGCGAGCTCCTTGCGGATGCGGTTCAGCATGAAGGCGGAGGACTCCCGGGCCCGTTCCTCCCAGGCGAAGACGCAGGAGGTGGCGACACCGTCGAAGTTCAGCTCGCGGAGGGTGCCGAAGAAGGTGTCCCAGTCGACCTCGCCCTGGCCGATGTCCAGGTGCTGATGGATGCGGGCGGGGGTGCCGGGCGGGTTGAGGATGTAACGCAGCCCGGAGGAACCCTTGTGGTTGAAGGAGTCCGCGATGTGCACATGCTGGAGCTTGTCGCCCGCGTAAGCCATCATCGCCGCGGTGTCCGCCGTCGGCTCGGCGCCGGAGAGGTGGAAGGTGTGCGGAGCGCAGTAGAGGTAGTTCACCCAGGGCTTGTTGATGGCGCGCACCAGGTCGACCGCGGGGGTGTTCTCCTCGCAGAAGTCGTCCGGGTGGGCCTCGAGGTTGAGGGCGATGCCCTCGCGTTCGAAGAGCGGCAGCAGCTCCTCCAGCGAGCGCCAGAAGGCGGCCTCGCTCTCGGCGGCGCGCTCGGGGCGGCCGTTGAACTCCGAGTTCATCAGCGGGCATTCGAGGTCGGCGGTGATCTCGATCATCCGCTTCCAGTAGCGGACGGCGGTCTGCCGCTCGGTCTCGTCGGGTGAGGACCACTTGTACAGCGGCAGCACGGAGGAGAGCTGGACACCGTGCGTGCGCAGAGCCCGCTTCAGCTCCGTGACGCGCGCGTCGTCCGCCCGCGGGTGGCGGAAGAACGGCATGAAGTCGTCGCGCGGGGACAACTCGATGTATTCGTAGCCGAGTTCGGCGACCGTGCGCACCATCTCGTCGAGCGGCAGCGCGCGGAGCATATAGGGGTCGAGTGCGATCTTCACGAGGCGGCTCCGTAGAACGCGGGTCGGGGCTTGATGTCGACGGTGATGATCCGGCCGCCCGACTCCAGGGACTGGACGGCGGCGTCGGTGATGACGGTGGCGGCGTAGCCGTCCCAGGACGACGGGCCGGTGGGTTCGGCGCCCGCCGCTATCGAGGCGATCCACTCGCGGAACTCGGTGTCGAAGGCATCGCCGAACCGGCTCTTCCAGTCCCGCGGCACGGCGGTGCCGTGCAGTCCGGCGGCGCGGATGCCGACGGCCGCCGGGTCCGGCAGCCTGACCAGGCCGTCCTCGCCCACGGTCTCGCACTGGATGTCGTAGCCGTACTGGCAGTTGACGAAGACCTCCAGGTCGATGCGGACGCCGTTCGCCGTCTCGAAGAGCATGATCTGAGGGTCCTTGAGATGGCTGAACCGTTTGCCGGTGGCGCGCGGGGTGATCACCTGGACGGAGCTGATCTCGTCGTCGAGCAGCCAGCGCAGTACGTCGATCTCGTGGACGGCCGTGTCCTGGGCCGTCATCGCGGAGACGTAGGAGTCCGGCACGGTCGGGTTGCGGTGTGCGCAGTGCACCATGAGCGGAGTGCCGACGGCGCCCGAGGTGAGCACGTCCTTCATCTGGCGGTAGCCGGCGTCGAAGCGGCGCATGAAACCGACCTGGACGAGACGGCGGCCGTGGGCGCGTTCGGCCTCCATGACGCGCAGACCGTCCTCGGCGGTGGTGGCGAGCGGCTTCTCGCAGAACACCGGCTTGCCCGAGGCCACCTCGGTGGCGCGCGCCCGGTCGATGTCGGTCACGGCGGTGACCGCGGCACCGGTGATGACCTCGGTGAGCCGCCGGATGTGGTCCTGGCCGATCATTCCGGCGCCGATCACACCTATCTGTACGGTCATGGTGGATTCCTTGGAAAGCGGGGTCAGGAGGGGCCGGTGCCGGCGGTGGCAGGGCTGGGGGCCCGGATCGCGTCGTCCCTGACGTCCATGGCCGTCTCCTACCGGTCGAGGGTCGGGCGCCGGGTTCCGGTGAGGCCGCAGCCGGCCAGGTGCTCACGGGTGCTGACGGCGATGGGCAGCGGCACATCGGGCGCGCACGGGTACAGATCGAGGTTGTCACCGCCGCCGTAGGCCACGTGCCCGGTGTCCAGGCAGAGGTTGGTGTAGCGGCCGTCGGACTCGTTCAGCAGCCGCTCGATCTCCGGCTGGGTCTGGATATGGCTGTCGGCGTGCGGGTGGATCACCAGACGTATGCCGTACTCGTCCAGCAGGAGCTTGCCCAGCCGGTCGGCGGACCGGCCGAAGCCCGCCCACTGCTCGGCGGTCAGCTCGGGCGGCTCGGTGTAGTCGCCGGTCTTCTCGTCCCGGAACATGGGCGGGATCAGGACCAGGTGGTGGGCTCCCGCGGCGGCGGTCAGCTCGGCCACCTCGCGCACGTGGGCGAGCATCTCGTCCCAGGCGTCGGGGCGGTGCAGCGCCCCGAACGCGGTGCCGCCGGAGACCCGCAGACCGCGCGCGTCGAGCTCGGCCTTCAGTCGCCGCGGCTCGGTGGGCAGATAGCCGTACGGGCCGAGCTCCAGCCACTGGTAGCCGGCCGCGGCCAGCTCGTCGAGGAAGCGGGTGTACGCCACCTGGTGCTCGTCCTCGGGGAACCAGACGCCCCAGGAGTCGGGGCCGGAGCCCAGGCACAGGTTGCCCGCGGTGGTGCGGAGAGGGAATGGCGCCGTTGCCATGGCGTGTCCTTCTGCGGAGGGGGGAGGAGGACGGGGCCCTCGGGGCGGTGGGTCGGGGAGAACGGGATTGACTAGCGCGCTCTACTAGCGCGCTCCAGTCGAGTACGATGGTCGCTGTCCGAATGTCATGTCAATAGCTTGTTGCCGGGGGATTTCACGACTGCCCGTAAGGTTGGGCCGCGTCGGAGGGTGGTCACAGGTGGAAACATCGGGCAGGCAGCGGCCCACCATGGCGGACGTCGCCGAGCAGGCGGGCGTGTCCCGGGCCCTGGTCTCGATCGTCTTCCGCGATCAGCCGGGGGCGAGCCCGCGGACCCGCGACCGGGTGCTGCGCGTCGCTGACGAGATCGGCTACCGGCCCGACAGCGCGGCCCGGCTGCTGGCCCGTGGCCGCAGCCGCACGCTCGGCGTGATGTTCACCGTGCGCCAGCCCTTCCACGCCGACCTCGTCGAGGGCATCTACCCCGAGGCCGAGCGGCTCGGCTACGACGTCCTGCTCTCCGCGACCGCTCAGGGGCGGGGCGAGGCCAAGGCCGTCGAGGCGCTGCTCGGCCACCGCTGCGAGGCGGTGATCCTGCTCGGCACCGACGCACAGCCCGTGGACATCGACGCACTGGGACACCGCACGGTCGCCGTCTCCGTCGGCCGCCGGGTGCCCCACGCCCGCGTCGACAGTGTGCATACGGCCGAGGGCAAGGGCGTACGACAGGCCATGGAGCACCTCGTGGAACTGGGCCACCGCGGGATCGTGCACATCGACGGTGGCCGTGGACCGGGCTCGGCCGAGCGCCGCCGCGCCTACCGGGCCGCGATGCGCCGCCATGGCCTGGAGCCGGAGCTGCGGGTGATCCCGGGTGAGCACACCGAGCAGTCGGGCATCGACGCGGGCCGGCTGCTGCTGGACGAGCGGGACCACGGCCGGCCCCTGCCGACGGCGGTCCTCGCGGGCAACGACCGTTGCGCGATGGGGTTGTTGATGACCCTGGCGCGGGCGGGTGTCGAGGTTCCGCGCGATCTGTCGGTGGTGGGCTACGACGACAGCCACCTCTCCCATCTGATGCCGATCGGCCTGACCACGGTCCGGCAGGACGCGGTGCTCATGGCCGAGTGCGCGGTGCGGTTCGCCGTGGAGCGGCTGGAGAACACGGTGTCGGAGCCGAGGGAGGCGGTGCTGGACCCCAGGCTGACGGTACGGGGCACCAGCGGACCGCCCCCGGGTGGGTGAGCGCGGGACGGGCTAGCCGAAGTCGGTGATCAGCTCGTGGAACAGGTCGTGCACGGCATGGGCCGGCTCCGACAGCGGCTGATGGTCGGAGGTGCAGAGGGAGAGCTTGACCTGGATGGCCGGCTCGACGATCCGCCGTACCTCCAGGTTCCGCACATCGAGGATGGCGCGCGCCGCGGACCAGGGCAGCACCGTCGCCCCTAGATCCGCGCCCACGGCGCTGACCAGGGTCAGGACCGATTCGAGCTCACCGATCACCCGGGGCTGGAGCGACGCCTGCTGGAACGCGGCCTCCACCACCTGGCGGATGGTGTGAATACGGCTGGGCAGCAGCAGACCGACGTCGACCAGCTCCTTCAGCGCCACCTCACCGTCCCCACCCGGGATGTCCGCGCCCGGGGCGGCGATCAGGAACAGATCCTCGGTGCGCAGCGGCTCGAACTGCACTCCCCGGAGCGGACCGGCCCCGTAGATGAAGGCCATGTCCATCCGGCCGGTCATGATCGCTTCGCTGATGACCCCGCCGAAGTTCTCGTTGATGTGCAGCAGGATGTCGGGGTAGCGCTCGCGCACGCTCCTGAGCAGGGGAAGCGCGAGCGCCGCGCCCATGCTGTACGGGGCCAGGCCCACCGAGACACTGCCGGCCGGGGTCCGTCCTGAGACATCGACCGCCGCATGTGCCAGATCGACCTGGCGCAGGATGAGCTGTGCGTGCCGGTACAGCGCCCGGCCCGCCTCGGTGGGCGCCACTCCGCGTTTGCTGCGGATCAGCAGTTGCTGTTTGAACTGGGCTTCCAACATGGAGAGTTGCTGGCTGAGCGCGGGCTGGGCGATATGCAGGATGTCGGCCGCGCGCGTGATGCTCCCGGCGTCGACGATCTTCACGAACGAGTACAGACGCCTGGTGTCCATGGAGGGGCCTCCAGCCTCAGCGGAGTCTCATGGTAGGCCCACGGCGTCCGGCGGACGGTGGCGCGTGTGGCCCAGGTCATATCCAGCGGTGATTACGTCAGATCGAACGCGTATTTGCCGCCACCCGACCACGGGATTAGGTTCACCGAAACACGGATTCCGGGGCCACCCGACCACGGGAAACCGTGTCATTCCGCGTCGACCGCGGAAATGCCGACGACGCAGTTGACGCCGTGAACGCGAGTCGGGAGTGGACGCGGACCAGCAGGTCCACGGAGCCGAAAACGAAGAAGCGGCGATGTCGCCTTTTCTTCCCTTGTCTGGAGGACGTCATGAAGCACATGGTCGATCTCGTGGCAGATCTGGGCGAGGGGTTCGGCGCCTACACCATGGGCGACGACGAAGCGCTGCTGGACGTGCTGACATCGGCCAATATCGCGTGCGGATTCCACGCGGGAGACCCGCGGATCATGGACGCGACCGTCCGCCACTGTGTCCGGCGCGGTGTCGCCGTGGGCGCGCACCCCAGCTTTCCCGATCTCGTCGGCTTCGGCCGCCGGGCGATGGAGCTGACCCCGGACGAGGTCCGGACCGACACGCTGTACCAGATCGGAGCCCTGCGGGCGTTCGCCACCGCGCACCACACCCGGGTGCGCCATATCGCGCCGCACGGCCGCCTCGGCAACCTGGTGGCGACCCGGCCGGACTACGCGGAGGCGGTGGCGGACGCGGTCGGAGCGCTCGACCCGTCGCTGGTCGTCCTGGCCCAGGACGGCGCCCTCGCCGACGCCGCGCGCGCCCGTGGCCTGCGGGTCGGCATCGTCGGGATCGCCGACCGGGCCTACCGCGACGACGGCACGCTGGTGCCCAGGAGCGAACCGGGTGCGGTGATCCACGACCCGGGTGAGATCGCCGAGCGGACCGTCCGGATGGTCACCGGAGGAGTGCTGCGCACCGTCGGCGGCCGTGACCTCCCGGTCGAATGCGACACCGTGCTGCTGCACGGCGACACCCCCGGGGCCATCACACTCGCGCACCGGATCCGCGGCGAACTCCTCGCCGCCGGAGTGCGGATCGCCTCGCTGGCCGACGTATTGGACGCCAAGACCGGTGTGAGCGCCTGAGATGGGCGGCGACATCGTGATCGCGGACTGCGGTGACTCGGCCGTCGTGGTCAAGGCCGTGGGCGGGGACACCACCCGCGCCTGGCACACCGTGCACGCCCTGGCCGACGCCTTCGAGGCGGCCCGGCCCGGCGGAGTCCACGGCATCGTACCCACCTACGACTCGCTGCTGATCGAGTTCGACTGCTTCCACACCGATCACACGACGGTACGGCGTGCCCTGCGCCACGAGGCCGACCGGCTCGCCGAGCGGCCTCTTCCGGCCGCACCCTCCCGGTGCTTCGTGGTGCCGGTGGTGTACGGCGGTGACCACGGCCCCGATCTGCCCCTGGTCGCCCAGCAGTTGGGGCTGACCGAGCACGAGGTGGTGGCGTTGCACTCCGCCGCCCCGCTCACCGTACGCTGCCTCGGAGCCCCGGCGGCGGCCCCGATGATGGACGGCCCCGCCTTCCCGGGGCCCGTCCCACGGCTGGCCTCGCCACGCATCAGCGTCGTCCCCGGCTCGATCGCGGTGGCCGGGCGGCAGGCCGTCGTCTCGCCCATGCCCTCGCCCGGCGGCTGGCCACTGCTGGGCCGTACACCGCTGCGCGTCCTCGACCTCGACGCCGAGCCACTGGCCCCGTACCGGCCCGGTGACACCTTCCAGTTCGTGCCGATCACCCCCGGGCAGTGGGACGAGCACGCGGGCACACCCCTGGCGGCCGCGCATGGCTGACACCCTGACAGTTCACCGCGCGGGGCTCGCCACCGTGCAGGACCTCGGCCGCTTCGGCCACTCCCGCTACGGCCTGCCGGTCAACGGAGCACTCGACCAGCACTCCGCCCGGGTCGCCAATGTGCTGGCCGGAAACGACGAGGGCGCGCCGCTGATCGAAATCACCGCACTGGACTTCAGCTGTACCCCCTCCACCGATGTGCTCATCGCGGTGACCGGCGCGCCCGCCGAGGTGACCGTGGGCGGTGTCCGGCGCAACCAGTGGGAACCGGTGTCGGTACGCGCCGGGGAGACCATCGCCATCACCGGTATCCGGCTGGGCCTGCGGGTCTACCTGGCCGTTCTCGGCTCGGTGCGGACCCCGTCCCTGCTCGGCAGCTGCGCCCCCGACACCATCCTCGGCTTCGCACAGACCCTGCGCGGCGACGATGAGCTGGCCTTGCGTACCCACTGCCCGCCGATCGACCACCCGGTGTTCCGGATACCGCTGTTCCGGCTGAACGTGCCCATGGCGCGATTCGCCGACTCCTGGACCATCGATGTGACCGACGGCCCCGACCTGGCGGAATTCGGCGACACCGCCGAGCGGCTGTTCCGGTCGGCGTTCACCGTGACCCCGCGGAGCAATCACATCGGGCTGCGCCTGAGCGGCGATGTGCCACGGCGGGTGACGAGCGGCGAACTGCTCTCCCGGGGAGTGCCCGTCGGCGCGGTCGAGGTGCCCGCGGGCGACGAACTGCTCGTCCTGCACCGCGGCCGTGGCGTCACCGCCGGATACCCGGTGCTCGCGGTGGTGACGGCCACCGGACTGTCCGCGCTCGGACAGGCCAGACCCGGCCAGTCCGTCCGCTTCCGGCGCCGTACGGTCGCCGACGCCGTGAGCGCCCACCGAGCCCAGCGACACGCCATCCACGCGCTCAAGTCCCGTGTGCGCACGGCCTTCGACGCCCTTCGCATCCCCGCCACCCGCTAAGACCTTCTTCTGGCCCGTCCCCTCCCAGCTGTGCGTGATCCGTCCCCATCAGCCCTGCCCCGCCAGCAGAAAAGAGACATCATGACCGCCGTCGCCGCTCAGCCGGCCGCCCATGCCGTCGATCCCAGAACCGCGAGGAAGGTGACGCTCGCCGGGTGTGTCGGCATCTTCGCCGAGCTCTACGACAACGGCATCTTCGGTTTCATGGCGGGCACGTTGGGCGCCGTCTTCTTCCCGGACGCCACCCACGCGGTACAGGTGCAGCTCGTCTTCCTCGGATACGCCGTCTCGTTCTTCTTCCGCCCCCTCGGCGGCATCATCTGCGGCCACCTCGGTGACCGCATGGGCCGGCAGCGGATGCTCGTCTTCGTCATCATGCTGATCAGCGTGGCCACGGCGGCGATCGGCCTCCTGCCGACGTACGCGAGCATCGGTGTGGCCGCGCCCGCGCTGCTGATCCTGCTGCGGGTGCTCCAGGGCTTCTCCGTCGGCGGCGAGGCGTCGGGCGCGATGACCTTCCTCGCGGAGCACGCCCCCGACGGCAAACGCGGCCTGTACACCAGCTACGCGCAGATCGCCTCGTTCCTCTCCCTGCTGACCGGCACGCTGATCGCGGCGGGCATGACCAGCGGCCTCGGGGCGGACGCCATGGAGTCCTACGGCTGGCGCATTCCGTTCCTGCTGGCCATTCCGCTGGGCATCGCCGGGCTCTACATCCGCAAGCGCATCAGCGACACCCCGAACTTCACCCGGCTGAGGGAGGAGGGCGGACTGTCCAAGAACCCGCTCAAGGAGGCGTTCTCCTCCTCCGAGCACCGCCGCGCGATGCTGCTGGCCCTGTTCATCCCGCTCATGAACGGATCGGGCTACTACGTGCTGTTCAGCTATATGCCGACCTTCATGAGCGGTGAGCTGCACTTCGGCAAGGTGCAGAGTCTGCTGGTCACCGCGGCCAGCCTGGTGACCATCTCCCTCGCCATCCCGTTCATGGGCGCGCTCTCCGACCGGATCGGGCGGAAGAAGGTGCTCATGGCCGCCGCCATCGCCATGGCCATCGCCGGTGTGCCCTGTTACCTGCTCATCGGCACGGGCAATGTGGCGCTGGCCCTCATCGGCGCATGCGTCATGGCCGCCATCTTCGCGGGCCACACCGGTGTCATCCACATCCTGCTCGTCGAACTCTTCCCCACCCGGGTCCGCTACTCCGCCTACGGCCTGGGCTACAACATCTCCTCGGCCCTCTTCGGGGGCACCGCGCCCCTGTTGATGGCCTTCCTCATCAGCCGCACCGGCAACGTCACCATGCCCGCCTTCTACGCGGTCATCACCGCCCTCGGCACGCTCATCGCCGTCTCCCGGGTGTCGGACAGGGCCCATCTGCCGCTGCGCGACGCATAACGCCGGGCCGTTCCACGACCCGGACCACCCGCGGGCGCTCCCTCACCCGAATCACCCCCCATCTGCAAGGAGTGAAGGCCACATGCCCTTTTCCGACTACAGGACCGCACTGGTGACCGGCGCCTCCACCGGTATCGGAGCGGTGGTCGTCGAACGGCTGGCGAAGCAGGGCCTCGAGGTCCACGCGCTCGCCCGCGACACCGAGCGGCTGGACGACCTCGCCCGGCGGACCGGTTGCGTTCCCCACACCGTCGACATCACGGACACCGCCGCGCTCACCGGGGAACTGCACGGCATCGACGTCGACCTGCTCGTCAACAACGCCGGGGTATCGCGCTCCGGAAACATCCTCACCGCCGACGAGTTCGCCATCGACGAGCAGATAGCGGTCAACGTCCAAGCCGTTCTGCACCTGGTGCGGCTGGTCATGCCCGGGATGGTCGCACGCGACCTCGGACACATCGTGAACATCAGCTCCATCGCCGCCGTCTACAACTTCGCCGGAAACACCATCTACCACGCCACCAAATCGGCCGTGCACACCCTCTCCCGCCAGCTCCGGGTCGACGCGTACGGCCGCCGCGTCCGGGTCACCGAGATCTGCCCCGGGCGGGTGGAAACGGAGATCTTCGGCCGGCTGCTGGGCGACATGGAGGAGGCGCGGCGGCGGTACTACGACGGCTACGAGTCGCTGAAGCCGGAGGACATCGCCGACGCCATCGAGTACGCGGTCGGATCACCGCGCCACGTGAACATCGGCCATGTGGAGATCCTGCCCACCTTCCAGGTGCCCGGTGGCCTCAACTTCGAGCGGAGGACGGACTGAATGAGCACCGCGCAGCGCGTGAACCGCATCAAGCCCTCACCGAGCACGGCGGCCGCCCAGCGGGTCCGCGAGCTGAAGGCCCAGGGCCTGGACATCCTCGACCTCACCGTGGGCGAGCCCGACTTCGACACCCCCGCCCATGTGAAGGACGCCGCGATCGAGGCCATGCGGCAGGGCGCCACCAAATACACCCCCGTCAACGGCACCCCGCGACTGCGGGCCGCCATCGCGGACCGGCTCCGGCTGCGCCACGGACTGGACTGCCCCGGAGACCGGATCGTGGTCGGCGGCGGCGGGAAGCAGGTCATCTTCCTCGCCCTGATGGCCACCCTGGACGCGGGCGACGAGGTCGTCATCCCCGCCCCGTACTGGGTGTCCTACCCGGACATGGTGCTT
Source organism: Streptomyces endocoffeicus (assembly GCF_016741935.1). GTDB lineage: Bacteria > Actinomycetota > Actinomycetes > Streptomycetales > Streptomycetaceae > Streptomyces > Streptomyces endocoffeicus. The sequence goes on from NZ_JAERRG010000006.1 coordinate 373,182, forward strand.
GCCAACGACGGCACACCGGTCATCGTGGACTGTCCGGAGGCGGATGGATTCAAGCTGACCCCGGAGCGGCTCGCCCGAGCCCTCACCGACCGCACCCGCTGGGTCGTCCTCAACTCCCCGAGCAATCCGACCGGCGCCGTCTACACCGCCGGGGAACTGAGCGCGCTCGCCGAGGTACTGCTCGACCACCCCCATGTCCAGGTGCTCACCGACGAGATCTACGACGAGATCTGGTACGAACCGGGCCGCGTCCCCAGCATGGCGGGCGTCGAACCGCGCCTGACCGACCGGGTCTTCCTCACCAACGGCGTCTCCAAGACCTACGCGATGACCGGCTGGCGGATCGGATACGGCGCGGGCAACGCCGAACTCGTCGGCGCCATCAACACCCTGCAGTCCCAGATCTCCTCATGCCCCTCGTCCATCAGCCAGGCCGCCGCCACCGCCGCGCTCACCGGCGACCAGAGCTTCGTCCGCGACCGCGTGTCCGTCTACCGCGGGCGCCGCGACGACGTGGTCAAACGGATCAATGACACCCCCGGTCTCTCCTGCACCCCGCCCAGCGGTGGCTTCTACGCCTTCGTCAACTGCGCCGGAGTCATCGGCAGGCGCACCCCGTCCGGCGACGAGATCCGCACCGACGAGGACTTCGCCGCCCATCTGCTGGAGTCACGGCGGGTGGCGGTGATCCACGGCGCCGCGTACGGCTCACCGGGGTACTTCCGGGTCTCCTTCGCGACCTCCCACGACATCCTCACCGCGGCCTGCGAGGGCATCGCCCGCGTTTGTGCGGACCTTTCCTGAACACCTGAAGGAGCCACATGCTGCGCGTCACCACCCGGTTCGACCGGCCCGACTCCGCCCTGGTCGACCAGCTGAGCGGGTACTCCGCCGCCACCGTCCACGAGGCGCAGGGCCGCCTCGGGGCCCTGGACTCCACCATCAAGCCGATCGATCCCGCCATGTCGGTCTGCGGCCCCGCCTTCACCGTGCGCTGCGCGCCACGGGACAACATCATGCTCCAGGTGGCCATCGCCCACGCCCGCCCCGGCGATGTCATCGTGGTCTCCGCGGGCCAGTACGCCGAGGCGGGCTCCTTCGGCGATGTGCTGGCCAACGCGTGTGTGGCCAAGGGCCTCGGCGGCCTCGTCACCGACACCGGCGTCCGCGACACACAGGAGCTGCGGAAGCTGGGCTTCCCGGTGTTCTCGTACGGCGTCAGCATGAAGGGCACGGTCAAGGAGACCGTCGGCCCGATGGCCGAACCCGTCCTGATCGGCGGCGAGATCGTCCGCCCGGGAGATGTGGTGCGCGCGGACGCCGATGGCGTCGTCGTGGTGCGCCGCGAGGACCTGAAGGATGTCATAGCCAGGTCCCGGGCGCGCGTGGAGGCGGAAGACGCGTACATCGCCGCCTACCGCGCGGGGAAGAGCGTGATCGAGGTCAGCCGGCTGGCGGCGGTGCTGGAGGCCAAGGGGCTCGTCATCGACGAGTAGTGCCGGGTGGCGCGCGGCAGGTCTACAGCTTCTCGAAGGGATCATGGTTCGCGAGCAGTTTGTCCACCCGCGCCTGATCGACCCGGCTGACGATCTGCCCGGCCTCCTGCCGGTCCCGGATCACCTTGGCCAGGGTGAAGGCGGAGGTCACCAGGTAGAGCACGGAGATGGCGAGGAAGCCGCGCACCCAGGCGTCGGCGCTCAGCCGGAAGATGCCGATGGCGGTGGCGGCCATGGCGACGGCGAAGGAGGCGATCGCCTGACCGTAGAACGCGGCCGTGCTCTGCTGCTTGACCGGTGTCTCACTCATGCGGACAAGAATGGGCGGATGCGGTCGGCTCCGCATCCGTCCGGATACTCAGGTACGTACTCAGAAATCGGGCGCCGTCAGTGGGGTTGGCGCAGCCCCGCGATGAGGAGTGCGACCAGCCGGCGTGCGTCATAGCCGGGGTCGTGCTCGGCGCCGATGCAGAGGTTCCCGACGCCGCGCATGAGCTCGTACGCCTTCAGGCCGGGCCGGATCTCCCCGGCGTCGGCCGCCGCGTCGAGCAGCTGGGTGCACACGGGCAGGAGGCGGTCGATGAAGTACGAGTGCAGCGTGTCGAAGCCCGCGTTGTCGGACCGCAGCACGGCGGCGAGGCCGTGCTTGGTGACCAGGAAGTCGACAAAGAGATTGATCCACTGGCCCAGTGCGGCATGCGGTGTCGCGCTGCTCGCCAGCAGGGCCGGACCGGCCTCGGCGCAGGCCTCGACCTGGTGCCGGTAGACGGCGATGATCAGGTCCGCCCGGGTCGGGAAGTGGCGGTAGATCGTGCCCACCCCGACACCGGCCTTGGCCGCGATGTCGCGCACCGGCGCCTCGGCGCCCGAGGCGACGAACACCGAGGCCGCCGCGTCGAGCAGGGTCTCCTGATTGCGCCGGGCGTCCGCCCGCTTGGACCGGGCCGAGGGCCCCGCGCCCTTGTCGCCTTCGCTCACCGCGCCGCTCCCTCCACTGCCGGGCTTGCCAGGCGGAACGACGTTCCGTATCGTTACCGGAGCCAGGTTCCGTTTGCCCATGATGCCAGAGCGGGGGCCCGGCAGCCAAACCGCGCATTGCCGCAGTGGAGGGGCACGGTCATGCGGTACCGCACCTTGGGCCGCACCGGTGTGCAGGCCAGCTCCCTCGCGCTCGGCGCGCATGAGAAGCACGACACTCCGCCCGCGCTGCTCGACCTGTCACCGCGGCGCCGCTGACCGGGCGGTCAGCAGCTCGATCACCCGGCGCACCACCTCGGCCTGGGCCGGCGAGTAGTCCTCCAGCAGCGCCTGCTCGAAGCCGGTCGCCGTCGGGCCGCCGTCCGGGATGGCCGCCAGCACCTCGTCCGGTACGGCGGCGGACAGCTCATCGGCCAGCGGCCCGATCCGGGGGTCGTCCGCCGTGGCTCCCTCCAGTTCGTCCAGCCGTTCGTACAGCGGGAGCACGGCGCGGTCCTCGGCCAGCGGCCGCAGCGCCGCGTACACCGCGTCCCCGCCGATGATCCCCTCGAGCAGCATCAGGTGCTCGCGGTCCTTGGCGGCGGTCGGCGAGGAGGTGGCGGGCGCCACCTTCAGGAGCTCGACGAGCGCCGGGGAGAGCGGCGCGTCCGGTGTGAGCGGGCCGTCCAGCAGCGCCGCCAGCACCTTGCGGCGCTGCTGGATCTCGTGCTCCTGACGGGCGAGATCGGTGTCCAGCTCGCCCAGCACCTCGGCCAGCTCACGCCCGGCGTCATCCGCGAGGACGTCCCGCACCTCGTCCAGGGCGAGCCCGAGCTCGGTCAGCCGCCGGATCCGGGCCAGCAGAACGGCGTCCCGGAGGGTGTAGAACCGGTATCCGTTGGCGCGCCGCTGGGGCTCGGGCAGCAGACCGATGTGGTGGTAGTGCCGCACGGTCCGGGAGGTGACCCCGACCAGCGCGGCGATTTCTCCGATGCGCATATGGCCAGTAGAAACCCTGCCGCTGCGACAAGGTCAAGCGCGTCCGGCCGGCGGTCCCTCGACGGCGCCGATATCGGGGCGGCCGCGGTAGAGCGGGGCGCCACGGTAGTCACGGCCGCCGTTGTCCGGGATGACGGTGCCGTTGCCGATCAGCGGTGAGCCCGGCCGGGGAGCGAAGCCCAGCGCGGTGCCCAGCCGCGGTCCGCTGCCGGCCGTGCCGTACGGCCCGGACACCTCGGGGTTCACCAGCAGCGGGTCGCCCGTGCGCGCGGTGGGGTCGGTGGCGGGAACGGGCAGCGGGGCACCGCCGTAGAAGTTGTTGGCGTAAGCGATGGTCGGGCTGGTGGTCAGGCTCGCGCCGGCGACCGCCGAGGAGAAGGCGTTGTCGTGCAGGTCGTAGCGCGCGTTCAGGGAGGAGCCGTAGCCGTAGACCACATACCGGCTCGCCGGGTTGTGCACCGTGTTGTTGTAGACCTCGGCCGAAGCGGCACGGTCGGAGTGCAGATAGAGCGGATACCGGGAATTCCCGCTGAGGATGTTGTACCGCACCACGACATCGCCGAAGGAGAACTGGCACAGCAGAATGCCATCGCCGTTGTCGTGTACGAAGTTGTACTGGATCCGCACCCGCGTGGTGCCCTTGTCGGCGTCGATGCCGTTGGAGTCGGCGCCCCCGGCCTTCTGCTCCGTCCGGTACACCTCATTGCGCTGGATCACCACATCGTCCGCGTAGTACGCCTCGATGCCGGAAGTCCCCGCCTGGTCCACCACATTGTGGTCGACCCGAGCGCCGCGCACATTGGTCAGATACATCGCGTTGCAGCCGTAGCGCGTCCCGCCCTGGGAGATGAAGTTGTTCCGGATCGTGATGTCCGTATGCGGGGTGAAGACGGTGTCATCGGGTGAGGTCCGGGTGCCCCAGCCGGTCGGCACCGCCACGGGGGCGCCGTTCGCGTCCTTCGCGTCGCCGGTGTACTGCTTGACGACGATGCCCGCGAACGAGGTGTCGCGCACCGTGGAGTTCCGCACCTGGATGTCGTGGAGCACGGTCGCGGCGGACGGCGGTGCGGTGAGATCGGGGACGGTCGTGTCGAACACGATGCCCCCGGTGCGCTTCGACCGGTCCCATCCGGTCTTGAAGCGAACCCCCGGGGCGTTGCCGGAGACGTCCCCGCCGATCCAGTTGACCTCACCGGTCACATCATGGACGTCGACACCGTCGATGACGAAGTGGTCCAGCCGCCGCGCGTTGTCGCCCGAGACATGGATACCGCGCAGATCCCGCAGGTTCCCGCCCGGGGTCCCGGTCGCGGGCGCCTCGTTGCTGACGTCCAGACCGCGGATCTCCCAGTACTCCTGGTTGAACAGCCGCACCGCGTCATCGACGGTGCCCTCCCCGCGGATGCGCGGCTTGGGCCCCGTGCCATAGCCGCCGATGACGATCGGACGGTTCCTCTCGCCCGAGCCCTTCGGCCACAGTTGGCCCTTCCAGGAGCCACCGGCCTTCAGCAGGATCCGGTCCCCGGCCCGGAAGGTGGTCCGGCCGACGCGGTCGAGGCTGCGCCAGGCCCCGGCGGCGCTGGTGCCCGGGGCTCCGTCGTCCCCGGAGCGGGAGTCGACGTAGTAGGTGGTGCCCTTGGCCGCCGGGGCGGTCCGCGTGGTCGGTGCGGTGTCTGCGGCGGCGGGGTGCGCGACCAGTGTGGCCGCGCCGAGGGCGGCGGCCGCGAGAAGGCCGAGCGGCCGTCGGCTGCGTCTGACGGAGCGTCGTCCAGGTGTCATTCGTCGAATAGAAAGCGCTGTCATGCGAGGTGTCAAGAGTCCCTCGCTCCCGTCGCGGTCGTCCGGCGGCGACCCGTGTAGGGGGCAACGGGACGGTAGCGTAAGGAGGTCCGAATACGGTCGGGTGCGGCGAGAGCGCAGATCCGGGAACAGTTGAGGGAGCCTTATGCGGCACGAGATCAGCCCCGAGCCCATTCTTGCGGTCGGGCTCGGCTTCATGGCGTCGAAGGCGCTGCTCACCGCGGTGGAACTGGATCTCTTCTCCCGGCTCGCCGACGGTCCCCGCACCGGCGCGGACCTGGCCGAGACGCTCGGACTGCACCCGCGCGGTGCCGCCGACTTCCTGGACGCGCTGGTGGCCCTCGGATTCCTGGAGCGGTCCGAGGGCGTGTACCGCAACAGCCCGTCCGCCGACACCTTTCTCGACCGTAGGAAGGCCACCTATGCGGGCGGCATCCTGGAGATGGCCAACAGCCGGCTGTATCCCTTCTGGGGGTCGCTCACCGAGGCGCTGCACACGGGGAAACCGCAGAACGAGCACAAGCACGGCGGCGACGTGTTCGACGCCATCTACCACGACCAGGAGGGCCTCGAGCGATTCCTGCACGGAATGACCGGGCTCAGCATGGGCAAGGCGATGGTGATAGCCGAGCGGTTTCCCTGGGCCGACTACCGGACGGTGCTGGACGTCGGGGGAGCGGTGGGCTGCGTCCCGGTGGCGGTGGCCCAGCGCCACCCCCATATGAGCGGCGGTGTCTTCGAGCTGCCCCGGGTGCGGCCGGTCTTCGAGAAGTACGTGGCGTCCTTCGGCCTGGAGGACCGGCTCACCTTCCACGGCGGCGACTTCTTCACCGATGACCTGCCCGGCGCCGATGTGATCGTGCTGGGCCAGATCCTGCACGGCTGGGGCCTGGAGGAGAAGCGGCTGCTGCTGAAGAAGGCGTACGACGCGCTGCCGGACGGGGGAGCGGTCCTCATCTACGACGCCATCATCGACGACGACCGCAAGGAGAACACCTTCGGTCTGCTGGCCAGTCTGAACATGCTCATCGAGACCCGGTCCGGCTTCGAGTACACGGCCGCCGACGGGCGGGTCTGGCTGGCGGAGACGGGGTTCAGCGGCAGCCGGATCGAACCGCTGACGGACGGTTACTCCATGCTGGTGGGCATCAAATAGCCACCCGGCCGCTCGGCCCGGCGCCGGGACCAACCCGGCGCCGGGCCGGAGCCGCTGAGCGCTCCGCGGGAAGTGCCGCGATAGGTCGTCGGCCGACCGCGGCGCCGTCGTGGCTGGTCGCGCCCGCGCGGCGGAGCCGCACATCGACACAGCCCCGCACCCCTTCGGGGCGCTGCCCGAACCGTAGCGGGCTTCCTCCGACCTGCTTAGAAGCGGTAGCGCAGAATCCGGCCCACGTCCCGGAAGCCGGGCAGACGCGCCATCACCCGCATGCTCATCCGGCCGGAGGCCGGCATCTTCTCCACCCCCGGCATGTCCACACTGCGCACCGCGTCGAGGCAGGTCAGCCCCGGGTGCCAGGTCTCGACCTCATGCGGGTCGTCCAGGCCCCAGTGGAGGGTGGCGCCCGCGTTGCGCACCGCGGGGACCATCTTCTGGAGCCGGATGCCCAGCGGCCCGTAGACGTCGAAGAGCAGCTGGCCGCTGGGGAACCGCTCGGTGATCCGCTGGATCAGCCGCTTGCCCTCCTCCTTGCGCAGATACATCGTCAGCCCCTCGGCGACGACCACGGTGGGCCGGTCGTCCGGCACCGCGCGCAGCCATGCCTCATCGGTCACCGAGGCGCCGACCATCTCGTAGTTCCCCGACGGCTCGGGAAGCAGCCGCCGCCGCAGATCGATCACCTCGGGGTAGTCGACATCGAGCCAGCGCACCGACGACGGCGGGTCGAGGCGCTGCACCCGGGTGTCCAGACCGCATGCGAGATGGAGCACGGTCGCCTTCTGATGCTCGGCCAGGAACTCCATGGCCCAGTCGTCGAGCTGTTTCGCCCGCAGGGCGATGCCGACCGCCGTCGTTTCCGTCATCCCCGTTTTGCCGAAGTCGTAGGCCACGCGCTCCACGGCCTCCCGGGCCGCGTGGTCGTGCAGGACGGAGTCCGGTGCACGGCTGTCCACCGCCCTGCCGTAGAGCGTGGCGAGCAAGGTCTCCTGAGCGCCGCTGAGAGTGATCTTTTCGCGATCCATGGTTCCTCGTCGATGTGGGGGTACCGGACGGACCATTCCGTACGGTTGCGCATGGAATGGGCAGAACCCGTGTCCGTACGGTCCCACGTTCCCCCCGGCAAAAGCGACCGGCCTCTGGGCCATTCGAGTTCATCCGGCCACCATCGGGCGGACGGGCGCCGGTGCGCGTCAGCGGCCCTCGCCGTCGTCCCGCGTCAGCCACAGATCGGGGCCGAAGACCTCGTAGTGGATCGCGGACGGGCGCACACCCCGCTCCAGCAGCTGGGTCCGCACCGACCGCATGAAGGGCATCGGCCCGCACAGATACGCCTGGACGCCGTCCGGGATCTCGATGCCGGACAGGTCGACGTGGCCGGTGCGCTCGGCCGGCCAGTCGCCCTCGGGCCGCTCGTACCACGTGTGGGCGGTGCCCCGGGCCAGCTTGGTGACCAGCCGCTCCTGGTCGGCGCGCAGGGCGTGGTCGGCGGGGGAGCGGTCGGCGTGGACGGCGATGACCGGGGCCTGATGTCCGCCTGCCGTCAGCTCCTCCAGCATGGCCACCATCGGGGTGCAGCCGATCCCGGCGGAGGCGAGCAGCAGGGGTGTGTCCGTGCCGTCGAGCACGACGTCGCCGTAGGGCGCGGAGACGGCGAGCTCGTCGCCCTCGTGGACATGGTCGTGGAGGTGGCCGGCGACCTCACCGGCCGGGCCCTCGCCCGCGTCCTCGCGCTTGACCGAGAAGGAGCGCACGGTGGTGCCGGGGCCGCTGGTCAGGCTGTACTGGCGGATCTGCCGTGCCCCGTCGGCCAGTTCCACCCGCACCGAGACGTACTGGCCCGCCGTGAACGCCGGGGCGGGACGGCCGTCCGCGGGCCGGATCCGGAAGGTGACCACATCCGCCGTCTCCCGGACCCGCTCGACCACCTCCCACTGCCGCCAGGTCCCGCCGGCGAGCACGCCCTGCGCCGCGTACAGCCGCCGCTCGATCTCGATCAGGGCGTTGGCCATCAGCCAGTAGACCTCGTCCCAGGCGGCGGTCACCTCCTCGGTGGCCGCGTCGCCGAGCACCTCCGCGATGGCGGCGGACAGATGACGGTGCACCACGGGATACTGCGCGGCGCTCACCCCGAGCGACGCGTGCTTGTGGGCGATCCGGCTCAGCAGGGCGTCGGGGCGGGTGCCCGGCCGCTCCACCAGGGCGGTGGCGAACGCGGCGATCGCGCCCGCGAGGGCCTGCCGTTGGGTGCCCGCGGCCTGGTTGGCCCGGTTGAACAGATTCCGCAGCAGTTCGGGGTGGGCCTCGAAGAGCTTCCGGTAGAACAGCTCGGTGATGGTGCCGATGGCCTCACCGACGGCGGGAAGCGTGGCGCGGACGGTCTCGGCGGACTTCTGGGAGAGCATGAGCGGGCCTAACTGGTATCTCAGATTCGTATTCAACGGCATGAGTGAACCGGACATGGTGACCTCCGTGTCGGCACGGCTCGGCGGGACGGGATCCGGGCTCCGCAACCCGGACGGCGGCCTCATGGAGACAGCCCGGGTGCGCGCCCGACCAGCCCCAGCAGCACCGGACCGGTCGGGGACGCCACCAGGTCGTCGACCGTGAGGGGATCGAGCGAGGCGAGGAACGCCTCCTGCGCCCGGCGCAGCGCCATCCGCAGCCGGCAGCCCTGCCGCAGCGGGCACGGCACGTCCCCCTCGCAGTCGACGACATCGCCGACCCCCTCGAGCTCCCGGACCAGCTGGCCGACCGAGGCGGTGCGACCGGTCGCGGTGAGCGTCAGCCCGCCGCCCCGTCCGCGCCGCGTCTCGATCAGGCCCAAGTGCTGCAGCCGGGCCGCCACCTTGGCCAGGTGGCTGTAGGGCACCTGCATCTCCCCGGCGACCTGCCGGGCGGTGCAGGGCTCGGCGCCGGTGACCGCCAGCCGCATGATCGTGCGGAGCGCCAGATCCGTTGACTTCGTCAGCCGCATGGCGGCAGATTGCGTTAATGCGAATCTTAGATGCAATTTATAGGGGCATGTTCCGGCCGCAGGCGTACGGGTGTTCCCGCCGCTGAAGCGATGCCGCTTGCGCACGGGTGTCCCGGCCACGGCGCCGGTCAGGCTTCGCCCGGCGGCCGCCCGCGCAGCGCCCGCGTCACCGACCAGGCGACGGACACCATGGGCACGGCCACCACCGCCCCGACCACCCCCGCCACGATGGTCCCGGCGATGACCGAAATCGCCACCACCACCGGATGGAGCCGCACCGCCCAGCTCATCACCAGCGGATGCAGGACATGGCCCTCGAACTGACCGACCGCCACGATCAGCAACAGCACCACGGCCGCGATGGCCGGACCCCGCCCGGCCAGGGCCACCACCGTCGCCACCGCCAGCGCGATCGGCGAACCGATCAGCGGGACGAACGTCGCGAAGAAGACCAGCAGCGTCAGCGGCAGGGCCAGCGGCACCCGCAGCAGGAACAGGGCGATGCCGACCAGCGTCGCGTTGGAGGCGGCCACGACGATGATGCCCCGGGTGTACCCGGCGAAGGTGGTCCACGCCGCCCGCGCCGCCCGGTCCCACGGGGACCGGGCGCGCTCGGGGAGCTGGCCCCGGAACCACTGCCACATCCGGTCGCCGGAATGGACGAAGAAGATCGAACAGAACAGGGCCAGGAACAGCGCCGTGCCCGCCTCCACGACCCGCCCCGCACTGCTGAGCGCCCTGCTGATCAGAGCCGCGCGATGCTGTGACACAAAGGCGGTGATCTTGTCGTGGGCCCCCGACAGCGCACCGTGCCGCACATGGAACGGCGGCCCCTCCAGCCACCGCTCGATCCGCCCGATCCCGCCGCGCAGCTCACCCACCAGCCGGCCCGCCTCCGCGGCCGCCGCGGTCCCCACCAGCGCCAGCAGCCCCAACACCGCGAACAGCGTGCCGAACACCGCCAGCGCCACCGCCAGCGGCCTGGGGCACACCCGCGCCAGCAGATCGGCCAGCGGGCGCAGCAAGGCGGTCGCCACCAGCGCCAGGAACACCGCGATCGCGACGAGCTCGAACCGCCCCAGCACCGTGAACGCCAGATAGACGGCCACCCCGATGACCATCAGACGCCATGCGTACGCGGCGGCCAGCCGCAGCCCGGGATGGACCCGTCCGTTCTTGTCCCCCGCCCGGCGCACCGCCGCCGTCAGGGCCGCGGAGCCGGAACGGCGGGCCCGCGCCACCGCCCGCGAGGCCCGCCCCGCCGATCCGCCGGTCATGCCACGCCGAGGGCGTACGCCCCGCCCTCCCGGTCGCTCGCGCGGGGGAGGAGAGTCGCTGCTCACGTCGGCGCCACCGCCTTCTGCGTCCGGTCCTGCGCGGCGGAAGAGGATGGTGATTCATCCTCATACGCACAGATTCAATCAGGGTGGCCGTCCGGGCGCCGGACACCTCTCCCCGGCGCGGCGGCCCGTCCTCGCCCCCTGCCGTTCCGCACCCGCGCCCGCCTAAGATCGCCCTGGTCACCCGCTCGCCAAGGCACTCTGCAAGGAGCCGCTCGTGACATACGACATCACCGCCATCCGCGCACAGTTCCCCGCGCTGAAGGCCGGGTCGGCCCACTTCGACGGCCCGGGAGGCACCCAGACCCCGCTCCCCGTCATCGAGGCCGTCTCCGACGCGCTGGCCAACCCCCTGGCCAACCGCGGCCACCTCACCGCGGGGGAGCGCAACGCCGAGGCCCTGGTCCGGTCGGCCCGGCAGGCCATGGCCGATCTGCTCGGCGCCGACCCGGCCGGGATCGTCTTCGGGCGCAGCGCCACCGCCCTCATCTACGACTTCTCCCGCACCCTCGCCAAGACCTGGTCACCGGGCGACGAGGTGGTGGTGTCCCGGCTGGACCACGACTCCAACATCCGCCCCTGGGTCCAGGCCGCCGAGGCCGCCGGGGCCACCGTGCGCTGGGCCGACTTCGACCCCGCCACCGGCGAGCTGACGCCCGATGACATCAGTGCCCAGCTCGGCGACCGCACCCGGCTGGTGGCGGTCACCGCCGCCTCGAACCTGATCGGCACCCGCCCGGACATCCCGGAGATCTCCCGGCGGGTGCACGCGGCCGGGGCGCTGCTCCACGTCGACGGCGTGCACTACGCCGCCCACGCCCATGTCGACATCCGGCGGCTCGGAGCGGACTTCTTCGTCTGCTCCCCCTACAAGTTCCTCGGCCCCCACCTCGGGGTGCTGGCAGGCGGCCCCGAGCTCCTGGAGACCCTGACCCCGGACAAGCTGCTCCCCTCGACGAACGCCGTCCCCGAGCGCTTCGAATTCGGCACCCTGCCCTATGAATTCCTCGCCGGGACCCGTGCCGCCGTCGACTTCCTCGCCACCCTCGACCCCGGCGCCGAAGGCAGCCGCAGGGAGCGGCTGGCGTCGTCGTTCGCGGCCCTCGAAGAGCATGAGGCCACGCTGCGCGGGCGCGTCGACGAGGGGCTGGCCGCCCTCGACCCGCTCACCATCCACTCCCGGGCCGCGGACCGCACCCCGACCGTGCTGCTGACCATCGACGGCCGTGACACCACCGACGCCTACCGCTACCTCGCAGGCCGTGGCGTCGACGCCCCCTCCGGTTCGTTCTACGCGGTGGAGGCATCCCGCAGGCTGGGCCTGGGCGACACCGGGGGACTGCGCATCGGCCTGGCCCCCTACACCAGCACCGAGGACGTGGACCGGCTGCTGGAGGCGCTCTCGGACTTCCTGCGCACTCCGGCCCCGCGCGGCTGACTCGCCCGGCGCTCATCGGCCGGTCTCACCTCTCGGCGGCGCTCCCTTCGAGGAGCCCCGCCACGAGTCCGCGGGCATGCGCGGCGTCCAGCCCGGCGGGGCGGAAGAGGATGCGGTACATCAGAGGCGCCACGACGTGGTCGACGACCGACTCGACGCCGGGGGTGCCCTCCCCGCGTTCGGCCGCGCGGGCCAGGATGACATCGACCTGGTCGGCGGCGTAGGCCGAGCACTGGCCGGCGTTGCTGCCGTCCGGGTCGCCGAGCAGGGCGTCGCGGATGTAGGCACGTCCGGCCGGGGAGGCCATCTCGTCGAGGAACTGCTCGGCCCAGGCCGTCAGATCGGACTCCAGACCGCCGTGGTCCTGGGGCGTGGTCTCGGGCCGCAGGCGCTCGACCGCCACGTCCGACAGCAGTTGGGTGAGGTCTCCCCAGCGGCGGTAGATCGTGGAGGGGGTGACGCCCGCGCGCTGGGCGATCAGCGGCACCGTCAGAGCGTCGCGGCCCACCTCCGCCTCGAGCTCGCGCACGGCGGTGTGCACCGATGCCTGGACCCGGGCGCTGCGCCCCCCGGGGCGCACCATCTGCCTGCTCATTCATCCCACCTTAAAGCAAATCCGTTGCTTCTGGGGAGGTGGTGCGCCCCGGGGCTCCTCAGTGGACGCGTCGGGCCGCGGGCGCCGGCTCGCGGGCGGGCCGCGTCCGCTCGTAGGCGTGACCGACCCGCAGGAGCACGCGCTCCCCGAGCGGACGCCCGAGCAGCTGCATGCCGATCGGCAGGCCCGCCGTGTCGTGGCCGACCGGGACGGACAGCGACGGCACCCCGGTGAGGTTGGCGGGGGCCGAGAGGCGCACATAGGCGTCGGAGACGGCTTCGACGGTGCCGTCCGGCCAGGTGATCGTCTCCTGGCCGGACGGCACCGCGGTCGCCGGGACCGTCGGGGCGGCGATCACATCGACGTCCTCCAGCATGCGCGCCCACTCGCGCCGCATCAGCGTCCGGGAGCGCTGGGCGCGCAGATAGTCCCCGGCGGGCATCAGCTCGCCCGCCTCCAGCAGGATGCGCACATCCGCCTGGTACAGCTCCGGTGCCGCGCGCAGGGTGCGCTCGTGGTAGGCGGTGGCCTCCGGCACCATCAGGCCCCACTGAGTGGCCTGGATATAGCGGGTCATGGGGATCTCGACCTCGACGAGGCGGGCGCCGAGGGCCTCCAGCCGGTCGACGGCCCGCCGGACCACGGCCTCCACCTCCGCGTCGACGTGCTCGAAGTAGTAGTTGCGCGGCACGCCGACGCGCAGTCCCGTCAGATCCTCGGCCGCGCCCGGCCGATAGTCCTGGGCAGGGACGGCCAGGGAGGCGGGGTCGCGGGGGTCGTGCCCGGCCAGGACCGCCAGGACCAGGGCCTGGTCCTCGACGGTGCGGGTGAGGGGGCCGACGTGGTCCAGCGACCACGACAGGGAGGTGACGCCGTGGCGGGGGACGAGGCCGTACGTCGGCTTGAGTCCGACGACCCCGTTGAGCGCGGCGGGGACGCGGATGGATCCGCCGGTGTCGGTGCCCAGAGCGAAGGCCGCGGTGCCCGCGGCGACGGCCACGGCGGATCCGCCGCTGGAGCCGCCCGCGACCCGGCCGGAGTCCCAGGCGTTGCGGGTCTGCGGAGTGGTCAGCCCGTAGGCGAACTCATGGGTGTGGGTCTTGCCGACCAGGACCGCGCCGGACGCGCTCAGGCGGGCGGCGACCGTGCTGTCCGCCTGGGCGCGGTGGTCGGCGCGGACCCGGGAGCTCGCGGTGGTGGCCACACCCGCGACGTCGATCAGGTCCTTCAGGCCCATCGGGATGCCGTGCAGCGGGCCGCGGAGGCGGCCGGCCGCGGCGTCGTCCGCGGCCTCGCGCGCCGTCCGGCGCGCCTGCTCCGCCGTCACCGTGGCGTAGGCGTTCAGCCGCGGTTCCAGCCGCTCGACGCGGTCCAGGACGGAGTCCACCAGCTCGACGGGGGACAGCCGCCCGGTCCGGATCGCGTCGGCGGCCGCGGTGAGGGACAGCTCATACGGCCGCATCGTGCCGCTCCTCTCCGGCGCGGTAGGCGGGGGCGGGCGGGGTGTCGCCGAAGTCCAGCTCGCGCAGGACGGCGACGACGGCGTGGATGTGGTTGGCGGTGGCCGCCGCGGCGGCGTGGCGCTCGGCCGGCAGCGGGAGCCCGGCGCGTGCGGCCCAGTGGGCCGCCTCCGGAGGGGTGAGTTCTGCGGCGGACAAGGCGTCTCCCTCGACGAGATCCCATGGGGATAAAAGCTAACTGTTTGCGTTAGTCGACTGTAGGGCCTACCGTGCCTTAAGGCAAACAGATTGCGTTTGGAGAGAGCAGGCCATGCACACACCCCAGGCCATCGGCATCCCCTTCTGGACCGTGGGCGACATCGCCGTCCACCGCATCGACGAGGTGCTCCTGCCGCCGCGGACCGGGCCGTGGCTGCTGCCCGACGCCACCGCGGACGTGGTCTCGCGACAGGACTGGCTGCGCCCCGACTTCGCCGACCAGGACGGCACCCTGCGCATCGCGAGCCACAGCTTCGCCTTCGAGGTGGGCGGGGCGCGGGTCCTGGTCGACACCGGCATCGGCAACGGCAAGACGCGGGCCAACCCGGCCTGGCACGGTCTGCGGACCGACTACCTGGAGCGCCTGGCCGCCGCCGGGTTCCCCCGGGAATCCATCGACCTGGTGATCCTCACCCATCTGCACACCGATCACGTCGGCTGGAACACCCATGAGGTGGACGGTGCGTGGGTGCCCACCTTTCCGCACGCGCGCTACCTCACCTCCCGCACCGAGCGGGAGTTCTGGGCGACCTACGACATGGACGAGCCGCGCACCCAGATGTTCCTCGACTCCGTGATCCCGGTCGAGGACGCGGGACGGCTCGACCTGGTCGACGTCCCGGACGAGGGCACCGAGGTCATCCCCGGACTGCGGCTGATCCCCACCCCCGGGCACACCCCCGGCCATATCGCCCTCCAGCTCGACAGCCGCGACGAGCGGGCGCTGATCACGGGCGACTGCGTCCACCACCCCGTCCAGCTCGCCCACCCCGCCATCGGCTCGTGTGTCGACATCGCCCCCGAGCAGTCCGAGGCCACCCGCCGCAAGCTGTTCGGCGCCCTCGCCGACACGGGCACCCTTCTGCTGGGCACCCACTTCCCGCCGCCCACCGCCGGTCATGTGATCACCCACGAGAACGCCTACCGGCTCTCGCCCGTGCTCCCGGGCGCGCGCTGACGCGCCCCTCCGCGGGTGGTGGTGTTCGCCTGGATGTTCCCGTAGTGGCGGTATTGGGGCCGGGGCGGTGCGACGGGCAGGCTCGTGGGTGCTGTGGCTGTTCCGTATGGGAAGGGGTCTCCCTTGGCCGGTGTGTTGCCGCGTGGCGATCGGCTGCCGTCGTTGACGGGGCTTCGCTTTCTGCTGGCCGGTGTGGTGTTGGCGGGCCATGTGCTGACGCTGGGCAGATTCTTCGAGGACCAGGGGGTCTATGAGGCCGCCGACGCCTCGTCCATGGCGAGCGCGGCGGCGGTCTCCTCGTTCTTCCTGCTCAGCGGTTTCGTACTGGCGTGGAACGCCTCTCCGGCCGACACCGCGGTCCGGTTCTGGCGCCGCCGGCTGGTGAAGATCTTCCCCAACCATGTGGTGACCTGGTCACTGATGCTGGGCCTGCTCATGGCGACGGGCACCGCCGCGTTGCTCCCGGTGCCGGACCCGGGGCTGGGGGAGGCGGTCCGGAATCTGCTGCTGGTGCACGCCTGGGTGCCGGACATGGCCGACTTCAGCAGTGTCAATCCGGTGACCTGGTCCATCTCCTGCGAGGCGTTCTTCTACCTCCTCTTCCCGCTGCTGATCCGGCCGGTGCGCGCGCTCCCGGAGCGGCTGCTCTGGCCGGTGATCGCCCTGGTGGCGGGGCTGGTGGTGACGATGCCGCTGGTGGCGATGGCCGTCACCGACGAGGCGGCGCCCGGGGGTTGGTCGCCGCTCTCGACGGAGCGCTGGTGGCTGATCTACTTCTTCCCGCCGGTGCGGCTGCTGGAGTTCATCCTCGGACTGGTGCTCGCGCGGGCGGTCCAGCTCGGCCGCTGGCCGACGCTGCGTCCGCGGTGGCCGCTGCTCGCCCTGGCGGGAGTCTTCGCGGCGCGGACGGAACTGCCCGAGGAGTACCTGTGGGGAGCCGCGACCTGTCTGCCGATGGCCGCCCTCATCCCGGCCATCGCCACCCGCGATATCGAAGGGCGGCAGAGCCTGCTCGGGCGCCGTGGCCCGGTGCTGCTGGGCGAGGCGTCCTTCGCGCTGTACATGGTCCACTTCCCGCTGCTGTACGAGATCCGGGTGCTGCTGGACCGGCGGACGTTCGACACGGTGACCGCCGCACTGTTGTCCGTGGTGGTGTCGGCGTTCTGCGTGGCGGTGTCGCTGCTGCTGTGGCGCGGCGTCGAGGTGCCGATGATGCGCCACTTCGCCCGCCCCCGTGGCCGTCCCGTACCGACCGCCGGCCCCGCGTCCGGCGACCGGACCACACCGCTGCGCCAGCAGGACCCCGCGCCCTGACTCAGGCGGCCCGTTGGCGTCGCTCAGCCTGACGACGTGGCGACGCGCACGCGGTGGCTCTCGCCGTCGGAGAGGAACGACGCCAGTTCCCGGCCCTCCTCGCCGACGGCGGCGCGGTCGGCCGAGGAGAGGCGGCCCAGCGGGGTGACGACCACGGTGGCGGCGTCGACCCTCCAGGTCGCGGCGACACGGCCGTCCACCAGCACCACGCGCTCCCCGGCCACCGAAAGGCCGCGGTGGGCGTCGTCGATGATCCGGCCGCGGTCGTGGAAACCGAGGATCGCGTTGTCGAACGCGGGCAGGAACCGCACCGGCGCCGGTGTGTCGGGGTCGGGACGTGGCGCGCCGGGGAGGTCGAACAGCTCCCGGCCGCGTTCATCGCGGAAGGTGACCAGTTCCTCCCGTAGCGCGGCCACCGCGGCCGGGAGCCCGGCGAGGCCGCACCAGGCGCGCAGATCGGCCGAGGCCGCGGGGCCGAAGGCGGCCAGATAGCGCCGTACCAGCGCCTGGCCGACCGGGTCGGAGCCGTCGGGGGCGGGCGCGTCCACCTGTCGGCCCAGCCAGGAGGAGAGCAGGACGTTGCGCACCCCTCCCCGGGAGCGCCACAGCCCGCGCGGCGGCGTCTGCGCCACCGGGACGAGGGCGGCGATCAGCATCTCGCCCAGTGCCCGCGGTGCCGGGGCGGGCCAGCGGTCGGAGAGCGTCCGCACCAGCTCGGCCATCGAGCGGGGCTCGCCGTCGGCCATCACCGCCCGGCCCGCGGCGGCGAGTTCGCCGAGATCTATCCCCTCCAGCTCGCGGCGGTAGGTCCCGAGCACCCGCTGGCGCAGCATGGCGTCGTGGCGGGCGCGCCAGGCCACGATGTCATCGGCGGTGAGGAGATGGACCGTGCGGCGCATGAGGTGGGTGCGCACCACGCTTCGCCCGGTCAGCAGGTCGGAGAGGGCGCCCGGGTCGAACGCGCGCAGCCGTGACCAGAGCCCGGTGAACGGCTCCTGCGGCTCTTGCGCCTGCATACCGCACAGGTGCGCGACGGCGTCGACGACCGGCACATCGGCACGGTCGAGCAGCAACTGCCGGGCGAGCGTCGCACGGCCCAGCGCCCGGTTGCCGAGAACGGTCATCGTGCCACCCCGGCGCGCTCGTCGGCCGGTCGCCGCCGTAGCGCCGGGCGTTGGACGGATGGCGGGGTATAGGACACATCGAGCGGGCCGATGTCGGTTCCGGGCGCCACGATCCGGTCGATCCGGTCGAGGACGTCGTCATCGAGGGCGACCGCGGCCCCGGCCAGGAGGTCCTCCAACTGCTCCATGGTGCGCGGCCCGATGATGGCCGAGGTGACGCCGGGGTGGGTGATGGCGAAGGCCATCGCCAGGTGGGTCAGCGACAGACCGGCCTCCTCGGCCAGCGGGATGAGCCGCTCCACGGCGTCGAGTTTGCGCTCGTCGGTCAGATGCCGGGGCACCCACTTCATCCGCGCGTTCCGCACCGTGGGCCCGCCCTTGCGGTAGCGGCCGGTGAGCAGGCCCATCGCCAGCGGACTCCACACCAGCACGCCCATGCCGTAGCGCCGGCAGACCGGCAGGACCTCCCGCTCGATGGCGCGGTTGAGGATGGAGTACGGGGGCTGCTCGGTGCGGAAGCGGTGCAATCCGCGCCGGTCGGCGACCCACTGCGCCTCGACGATCTCCGAGGCCGGGAGGTTGGAGGACCCGATGGCGCGCACCTTGCCGCTGCGCACCAGATCGGTCAGGGCGGAGAGCGTCTCCTCGATATCGGTGTGCGGGTCGGGATGGTGTACCTGATAGAGGTCGATGTGGTCGGTCCCCAGACGCCGCAGCGACTGCTCGACCTCGGCGATGATCCAGCGCCGGGAGCTGCCGCCTCGGTTGGGGCCGTCGCCCATCGTGCCGTTGACCTTGGTGGCCAGCACGATGTCGTCACGCCGCCCCTTCAGCGCCTTGCCCACAATGTCCTCGGACTCCCCGTGGGGTCCGTAGACATCGGCGGTGTCGACGAAGTTGATCCCCGAGTCCAGCGCCCGGTGGATGATCCGGACACAGTCGTCATGATCGGGGTTGCCCGCCCGGCCGAACATCATCGTGCCCAGGCAGTAGGGGCTGACCCGGATACCGGTCCGCCCCAGCTCACGCGTCTTCACAGTCGCGCCGTTCCCTTCGGTTCCGTGGCTCTCGGGTTCCGGAACCGTGCCGGTGACGGCCGTCACCGGCACGGTTCCGAGGAGATCCGGTCGGCGGTCAGCTTGATTTCTGTCCGTCGAGCGACTCGCGGATGATGTCCGCGTGCCCGGCGTGCTGGGCGGTCTCGGCGATGACGTGCATCAGCACCCGGCGCACGCTGTGCACCGCCCCCGGCTCGTTCCAGGGCGCATCCGGCAGCGGATGCGTCGCGGACAGATCGGGGATGGTGGTGATGATCTCCTCGCTCCGGGCGGCGACCTCCGCATAGCGCTGGAGGATCCCGGCCAGCGTCTCACCGGGCAGCAGCTGGAAGTTGTTCTGGTTGTCGATCGCCCACTGCGGGATCTCACGTGCGGTACCGGCCGCGAGGTCGGCCCAGGTGACACCGTCGGGCAGGTCGAAACGCAGTGCCGAAGGGCCTTCGAGTACGAAGCGCAGCCATCCCTCCTCGATGGCCGCGACGTGCTTGATCAGCCCGCCCAGGCACAGCGCGCTGGCCGTCGGACGCTCGCCGGCCTGTTCGTCGCCGAGCCCGCGCACCGTGGTGGTGAGGGCGGATCGCGCGGTGGCGAGCTCGGCGAGCAGATCGGCCCGCTCGCTGTCGAGCTCGGAGGAGGACATGGTGGTGGCGGTCACGGTGATCGGGTCCTTCTGGTCGTTCTGGTTGTTCTGACGGAGAGAACAGTCGCAGGGGAAGCGGACAGGTTGTGGCCGCTACCCGGAGCAGAATGGGAGTCATGCCGAAGACCTCAGCGCGACTGCTCTCCCTGCTCTCGCTGCTCCAGGCGCGCCGGGACTGGCCCGGGCAGCTGCTGGCCGAGCGGCTGGAGGTCAGCCCGCGCACCGTGCGCCGCGATGTCGACCGCCTGCGCGAGCTCGGCTACCCCATCGTGGCCGCCAAGGGCCCCGACGGGGGCTACCGGCTCGGCGCCGGTACGGAACTGCCACCGCTGCTGTTCGACGACGACCAGGCCGTGGCCCTCACCGTGGCGCTTCAGACCGCCACCGCCACCGGGGCGGGCATCGAGGAAGCGGCCGCGCGTGCGCTGAGCACCGTCCGGCAGGTGCTGCCCGCGCGGCTGCGCCATCGTATTGACGCCCTCCAGGTCACCGCCGTGGAAGCGGCCGGGACCCGGCCGAATCCGCAGGTCGACCCGCGGGTGCTCATGGGCCTCAGCGCGGCCGTCCGCGCCCGCGAGGTGCTGCGCTTCGACTACGCCCCCGTGTCCGCACCGGGCGCCCCCGACGACGCCCCCGCCGCCACTCCGCCGCGCCGGGCGGAGCCGCACCACCTCGTCACCCGGGGCGGGCGCTGGTATCTCGTCGCCTGGGACCTCGACCGCGAGGACTGGCGCACCTTCCGCGTCGACCGGATCACCCCGCGCACCCCGACGGGCCCCCGCTTCACCCCGCGCGATGTGCCCGGCGGGGATGTGGCCGCCTTCGTCGCGAGCAGGTTCCAGGGGTCCGACGGGCCCGGCGGCTGGCCCTGCCGTGGCGAGGTGATCCTCGACCTCCCCGCCGCCGATGTCTCCCCCTTCGCCCACGACGGAGTCGTGGAGGAACTCGGCCCGGACCGCTGCCGACTCGTCCTGGGCGCGTGGTCATGGCCCGGACTGGCCGCCACCATCGGCAGGTTCGACGCCGGCATCGAGGTCATCGGGCCGGCCGAACTCAAAGCCGCCTTCGCCCACCTGGCCCGCCGCTACACCGACGCGGCGGCGGGCGGACCCGCCGGGCCCACCACGCCGCCCCCGGGCCGCTGAGCGCCACGTGCCGCGCATCGTGTCTCAGGGCGCGGCGTCGAGATCCACCTCGAGGTTCTCGGTCTCGGTCCAGAACCCCTCGTCCGCGTCGTGCAGCCGGGACGCCGCGTGCCTCAGGTGGAGCAGCGCCGCGTCGCGGGCCGCCTCGGCGTCGCGGGCCTCGATGGCGGCCAGGATGGCGTGGTGCTCCTGCCGGACCGCTTCGAGGAAGTCGCCGCGGCGTGCCTCGTTCGCACGCGTGACGCGGATTCCGCCGCGCAGCACCTCTCCGAGGTAGCGCAGCGTGGAGAGCATCACCGCGTTCCCGGTCGATTCGGCGACGGAGCGGTGGAAGGCGAGATCCTCGTCCACGCCGTCGCCACCGGCCGCCACCGCCATGTCGATGGCCTCCAGGGCCTGACGCATCCGGGCGAGGTCGGCCGGGGTGGCCCGGGTGGCCGCGAGGTACGCCGCCTCGCCCTCGATGGGGCGGCGCACCTCCACGATCTGCCGCACCTTGGACTTGGTGTCCTCGGCGGTCTCGGCCTCCAGGTCCAGTGGCCGGGTGCGGCGCGGCATCACGAACACGCCGAGCCCCTGACGGGGTTCGACCAGGCCCGCGTTGCGCAGCCGGGACACTGCCTCGCGTACGACGGTCCGGCTGACGCCCAGCTGCTTGACCAGCTCCACTTCGGTCGGGAGCTTGTCGCCCTCGGCCAGCCGTCCGGACTCGATCTCTTCCGAGAGTATCGCCGCGACCCGATCCGCGAGCCGCACGGGACCGCTCACCTTGGAGAACATGGTCTTCAGTTTATCGGCACCGTCCCGGTCGCCCCGGCCGCTACGGGGTGTCCGCGGCGTGGCAGGGGCTCCGCAAGATCCGTCGGACATCCCTAAGGGTGCGCTCCGTCCACGACCGCGTCGGCGTGGTCTTCGGCGTAGGCGCGCACCACCGAGGCGAAGTCCGGGTCGGGGGCCAGCCCGAGCGCCGCGGCCCGTGCGTTGTCGAACTCGGCGGGCCACGAGCCGACGAGGGCCTCGACATCGGGGTCGGGCGCGATCGTCACCAGGCCGGCGACGGCGTCGCCGGCCACCTGCCGCAGCGTGTCCAGCATGTCGGCGACCGAGACCGTGAGCGCCGGAAGGTTGACCGGCACCCCGCCGTCGATCCGGCCCGGCCCGGCACCGCGCTCTGCCTCCGCGACGCGGAGGATGCCCTCGACGGTGCGCCGTGGCGAGGCCAGGGCCACCTTCAGCTCGGGGTGGACCGGGCAGGTGGCCGGGAGGCCCGCGAGCGGTTCGCGGATGATGCCGGACAGGAAGCCGGAGGCGGCCGCGTTCGGCTGGCCCGGCCGTACCGACACGGTCATCAGACGGGCGACGCGCCCGTCCAGGAAACCGCGGCGGGTGTAGTCCGCGATCAACTGCTCGCAGACGAGCTTCTGGATGCCGTAGCTCGACCTCGGGGTGGGCAGGGTGGACTCGCTGACGACCGGCGGCAGCGGTAGCGCGGGATCGGAACCGTAGACGGCGACACTGCTGGAGAACACCAGCCGCGGCGTCGGCCCGCCGGCCGCCGACTGGGCCCGCGCGGCCTCCAGCACCGCGCGTGTGGTGTCCACATTGGCGCTCATACCGAGGTCGAAGTCGGCCTCGCACTCGGCCGAGACCGCGGAGGCGAGATGGATCAGCACATCCACCGGCTCCGCGAACACCTCGTCCAGCCGGTCGGCCAGCTCGCCCTGGACGACGTCCACGAGGGGGTCGTCCGTCGCCGAACCGGGCGGCACCACGCGGTCGGCGAGCACCAGCCGGTCGATCGGCACACCGCGGAACGTCCGTGACGTGAGCAGTGCGGCGGCGACCCGCCGGCCCAGGAAGCCGAAGCCACCCGTGATGACGATCCTCATGCGTTGTCTCCTCGGTAGTCGGGTCGCCAGCCGAGCCCCTCACTCGTACCGGCGCGGGGGATGTACTCACAGCCGATCCACCCGTCGAAGCCCAGGTCGTCGATGACGCCGAACAGATGGCGGATGTTCAGCTCGCCCCGGTCGGGCTCATGGCGATCGGGTACGCCCGCGATCTGCAGATGGCCGACCCGGCCGGTCGGCAGGTCGCGGCGCAGGGTCGTGGTGAGGTCGCCCTCGACGATCTGGCAGTGGTAGAGGTCGAGTTGCACCTTGAGGTTCGGGGCCGCCACCTCCCGTACCACGGTGTGCGCTTCGGACTGCCGGTTCAGGAAGTAGCCGGGCATGTCGCGGCCGTTGATCGGCTCGATCAGGATGTCGACGCCCGCCGCGGCGGCCCGTTCCGCGGCCCAGGCGAGATTGGCCAGATAGGTGTCGCGGTGCTCGGCCGAATCGCCCGATCCCACCAGCCCGGCCATCACATGCACGCGCGGGCAGCCGAGCTCCGCCGCGTACTCCAGGGCCCGGCCGATGCCGGAGCGCGCCTCCGCCTCGCGTCCGGTCAGCGCCGCGATCCCGCGCTCGCCGGACTCCCAGGCGCCGGGAGGCGCGTTGAAGAGCACCTGCCGCAGACCGTGGTCATCGAGCCTGCGCCGCAGCTCGGTGGCGTCGTACGGGTAGGGGAAGAGGTACTCGACGGCCTCGAAGCCGTCCGCCGACGCCGCGGCGAAGCGGTCGAGGAAGTCGTGTTCGGTGTACATCATGGACAGGTTCGCGGCGAACCTCGGCATGCTGGCTCCTGCGTTCGGGCCGGGACGTCCCGGTCAGCGGTTGACGACCTGCTTCTGGGTGGTGAGCACCGCGACGGCGCCCACGACCAGAGTGAGGGCCAGGACGTACATCGGGATCGACGCCGAGCCGGTGGCGTCCTTGAGCGCGCCGATCATGTAGGGGCTGACGAAACCGGCGAGGTTGCCCACCGAGTTGATGATGGCAAGGCCCGCCGCGGCGGCGGTGCCGCCCAGGAACGCGGTGGGGAGCGACCAGAAGAGCGGAGCGCAGGTCAGCACCCCGGCCGCGGCCACCGACAGCGCGATCAGGGACAGCGTGGTCGACCCGTTCCACACGGCGGCCAGCGAGAACCCGACGGCGCCCATCAGGCTCGGGATGACCAGGTGCCAGCGTCGCTCGCGGCGCTTGTCCGCCGAGCGGCCGAACAGGTTCATCGCGACGAGCGCGGCCACGAACGGCACGGCGCTGAGCACACCGATCGCCACGTTGCCCTCGATGCCGGTGGACTCGACGAACGTGGGCATCCAGAAGGTCAGGGCGTACTGGCCCATCACGAAGCAGAAGTAGATGAGGCACATCAGCCACACCCTGGGCTCACGGAAGGCGTCCAGGACCCGGCCGTGCACCGTCCGGTGCGCGCTGTCGTCGGCGACCGCCCGCTCGACGACGGCCTTCTCCTCATCGGTCAGCCACTTCGCGTCCCGCACGCCGTCGTCCAGGTAGAAGAGCGTGACGACACCGACCAGGAGCGCGGGGACCGCCTCCAGAAGGAACATCCACTGCCAGCCCTGCCAGCCGTTCACCCCCTGGAAACCGTCGATGATCCAGCCGGAGAGCGGATTGCCGAAGATGCCCGCCACCGGGATGGCCGACATGAACATCGCGATCACCCGGGCCCGGCGGTGCGAGGGGAACCAGTAGGTGCAGTAGAGGATCACCCCGGGGTAGAACCCCGCCTCCGCGGCACCGAGCAGAAACCTCAGCACATAGAACGTCGCCTCGTTGGTGACGAACATGAACGCCGCCGAGACCAGGCCCCAGCTGATCATGATGCGGGCGATCCAGGTGCGGGCTCCGACGCGTTGCAGCATCAGGTTCGAGGGCACCTCCAGGAGGAAGTAGCC
The DNA here is from genome assembly GCF_016741935.1 of Streptomyces endocoffeicus. Classification (GTDB taxonomy): domain Bacteria; phylum Actinomycetota; class Actinomycetes; order Streptomycetales; family Streptomycetaceae; genus Streptomyces; species Streptomyces endocoffeicus. The sequence continues at coordinate 397,699 of NZ_JAERRG010000006.1, forward strand.
GATGAAGAACAGGCCCGCCCCCAGGCCGTACGCCGCCTCGCTGAACCCGAGGTCATCGGACATCTGCAGCTTCGCGAAGCCGACGTTGACCCGGTCCAGGTAGGAGGCCACGTAGCACAGGATGAGGAAGGGGACGATGCGGCGTACGACCTTGCGGTAGACGGCGTTCTCGCGGGCAAGAGCGGGCGTCTCGGCCGCCACTGCGGGCATGGGCATGACGGAATCCTTTTGCGGCTCAGGGATTCTGCGACGGGGAAGGGGACGGGGAGGGAACGGGGACGGGGGAGCGGCAGGTCACCAAGCGGCGCCGAACGTGGTCCTCAGTTCGTCGATCGCGTCGGTGGTGAGAGGCCCCGGTCGACGGTCGGTCAGGAGCCAGAGACGCGCCGTCTCCTCGAGTTCTTCGAGGACGGCGAGGGCGGCGGCCGCGTTCGGGCCCCAGACCACGGGGCCGAGCCGGTCGAGCAGGACGGCCCTGATCGGCGTGTGGCTCGCCAGGCGGTCGGCGATCCGGGCGGTCACCAGGTCGGCCACGCGCGGGTCGCCGGGCCGGTGGTAGGGGATGAGCGGAACGTGCCCCACCTTCATCACGAAGTACGGCGTGATGGGCGGGAGTACGTCGTCCTGGCTCCACACCCCGGCCAGGGTGAGCGCGACCAGGTGGGTGGAGTGGGTGTGGATGATGAACCGGGCCGTGGGGTCGGCCGCGTAGATACGCCGATGGAGCGTCAGGGTCTTGCTCGCGCGGTCGCCCGCGCGCTGCTCACCCTGGGCGTCGACCAGCGCGAGGCGGTCGCGCTCGAGGAAGCCCAGGGCGGCGTCGGTGGGCGTGATCAGATGGCCGTCGCCGATCCGGGCACTGATGTTCCCGGCGCTGGCGTGCACATAGCCCCGGTCGAACAGGCTCGTGCCCACCCGGACGATCTCGTCGCGTGCCTCGTCCACGGCGATGTCGCGGAGCTCGGTCATGAGACCTCCCGGTCGAGCAGGGCGAAGGAGTCGGTGAAGAACGCGGGGCCACCGAAGTTGCCGGACTTCAGCGTGATGTGGAGCGTGTCCCCGCCGGGCAGCGCCGCCGCGCACCAGGGCACACCGGGGTCGATCTGCGGTCCGATGCGCAGTCCGGTGATGCCGAGCGCCCGGACGACCGCTCCCGAGGTCTCGCCGCCCGCGACGACGAGTTGACGCACACCGCGCCGCACCAGGCCCTCGGCCACGCGGGCCAGGGTCCGTTCCACCAGCTCGCCGGCCTCGGCGCCGCCGAGCCGGGTCTGGACGGTGCGGACCGCCTCGGGCGCCTCGGTGGAGTAGAGGAGGACGGGCCCGTCGGCCAGATGCGCCTCGGCGAAGGCGAGCGCCTGGCCGGACACGTCCTCACCGGTCGCGACCCGCAGCGGATCCACGCTGAACGCGGGGCGGCCGGTGCGCAGGAACTCCTGGACCTGCTGGTTGGTGGCGGCGGAGACCGATCCCGAGATGACGGCCCGGTGGCCGCCGGGCGCCGGCAGCTGTGCGGCGGCGCGGGACGGGGTGAACCCCCAGTTCGCGGGCAGCCCGATGGCCAGACCCGAACCGGCGGTCACCAGGGGCATCCCCTGAACCGCCGCGCCGAGGCGCACCAGGTCGTCGTTGGAGACGGCGTCGGCGATGGCGATTCCGGCGCCCTGCGCGCGCAGTTCGTCGATGCGGGCCCGGACCGCCGTGGCATCGTGGCCGACCACGGTGTGGTCGATCAGGCCGACCGCTCGTGTGGTCTGCGCGCCGAGGACCGAGACCAGATTGGGGTCGGTCATCGGGGTGAGCGGGTGATGGCGCATACCGCTCTCGCTGAGCAGCACATCGCCGACGAAGAGATGGCCCTTGAAGACCGTGCGCCCGTTGTCGGGGAACGCGGGCGTGGCAATGGTGAAGTCGGTGCCGAGCGCGTCCATCAGGGCCTCGGTGACCGGCCCGATATTGCCGGCGGGCGTCGAGTCGAAGGTGGAGCAGTACTTGAAGTAGATCTGCTCGGCACCCGCGGACCGCAGCCAGGCGAGGGCCCGCAGCGACGCGTCGACGGCGTCGGCGGCCGGAACGGTCCGTGACTTGAGCGCGATGACCACGGCGTCCGCGTCCACCGGCCGTTCGGCGCCGGGCGGCGGTACGTCGATCAGCTGGACCACGCGCATGCCCGCCCGCACCAGGTTGTTGGCCAGGTCGGTGGCGCCGGTGAAGTCGTCGGCGATGCAGCCGAGTCGGATGCCCATGTCAGGCACCCACCGGCTGGGGGAGATCGACCCCGGGGAAGATCTTGATGACCGCGCTGTCGTCCTCCGAACCCAGACCGGACGCCGACGCCTGGAGGAACATCTGGTGAGCGGTGGCGGCAAGGGGGAGCGGGAACCTCTCCGGCCGTGCCGAATCGAGGACGAGCCCCAGGTCCTTGACGAAGATGTCGACGGCGGAGAGCGGCGTGTAATCACCGGCGAGCACATGCGCCATCCGGTTCTCGAACATCCACGAGTTGCCCGCGCTGTGCGTGATGACCTCGTAGAGCGCCTCGGCCGGGACACCGGCCTTCAGGCCCAGTGCCATGGCCTCGGCCGCCACGGCGATGTGCACACCCGCGAGCAGCTGATTCACGATCTTGACCTTCGAACCGAGGCCGGGCTGCTCGCCCAGGCGGTAGACCGTGCTGCTCATGGCCTCGAGCACCGGGTCGGCGACCGCGTACGCCGTGGCGGGGCCCGACGTCATCATGGTCAGCTCACCGGTCGCCGCGCGCGCGGCGCCACCGGAGATGGGGGCGTCCAGGTAGAGCGCACCGCGCTCGGCCAGACGTCCCCCGAGCTCCGCCGACCAGCCCGGGTCGACCGTGGAGCACATCACGAAGACGGCCCCCGGGCGAAGCCGGTCGGCGGCCCCGTCGGCACCGAACAGCACCGACTCCACCTGCGCCGCGTTGACCACGACACTGACCACGACGTCCACCGCGGCCGCCAGATCGCCGGGGGAGGCGTACGCCGTCCCGCCGTCGCGGGCGAAGCCCTCGGCCACCTCGGGCCGCAGATCGTGGACCCCGACGTCGTAGCCCGCCGTCCGCAGGCTGCGCGCCATGCCGAGTCCCATGGCCCCGAGCCCCACCACGCCCACGCGCGGTCGCGTCGGCCTGTCCTGGTCGCTCATGCCCCTCCTCGTCCTTGGCTTGTGCTTATGGGGGAGCGCCGCCGCGCTTGCTGTGGTGTCCGGGGCGCGATCGGCTCCGGCTGCCTGCGGCGATCGGGTCATATGATGACCTGAGGACAAGGTTCCCGCATACTGTGACGTCCGTCACATGGAGTGGAGTGAGGAGAGGAAGGAATCGGGTGGTGCGTGGCGCGGCCGGGTGGGGTGGGTCCGGCTCGGCCTCGATGTCAGACGGTCACTCGGGGTCGCGCCGAGGGCCGCGCCGGGGGTCGGGCGCCGGCGGGTGGCGCCGGGGGTCAGACACCGGCCGGGTGCCAGGGCACGCCGGGGCCGCGGGACGAGGCGGCGGTGCGCGTCGCCGAGGCGCTGCGCACCGCCGCCGTCGAGCAGGACACGTTGCCGTAGGGCGGTGTGCCCTGCCGCGGCGCGCGCCGTGCAAGGCCGCGAACTCAGCCGATGTCGACGGAGGTGCCCGCGGTCAGCCCGTGATAGCGGGCCCCGACGCCGGGGCCGTTGTCGCCGAGGAACCCGCCGAGCATCGCGTTGCCGACGTCATTGAGGGCGCCGTCGTGGATGGCGTAGGCGTCCCGTGGGGCCACCTCCCGTACGTAGTCGATCAGGTCCCCGGTGGTCGACCAGGGGCCGTGCACGGGCAGCAGCAGGGTGTCGACGGTGGCATCGGGGACGGTGAGCGCGTCTCCGGGGTGGAAGAGGGCGTCGTCGATGAGGAAGCCGACGTTGCCGACCGGCGGGATGTCGGGGTGGATGGGCGCGTGTCAGGTGCCGTAGACCTTCACCCCGAATCCCGCCGCGGTGAAGGACTCGCCCTCGCCGACGGTGGTGACCCGGGTGCCGAGGCCGGCCAGCTGCTCGGCGACGGAGGTGTTGGTCCAGATGCGCAGGGCCGGGTTGTTCTCCGCGGCCTTGCGGAGCGCCTCCTCGGAGAAGTGGTCGAAGTGTTTGTGGGTCACCAGGACCGCGTCCGCGCCGTCCAGCGCGTGCGGTTCGGTGAGGCCACCCGGGTCCACGACCAGGCGGTCGGCGAACTCGTCCGCGCCGTACGGGCCGCCGACACCATGCCCTCCGGAGGGGCCGCCATCCTCGGCCACCTCGACCGCGGCGGCCCGCAGACCACGGCCGACCTCGCGCACCGGCGCGGAGTGACCCACCAGTCGGCCGCCAAATCCGTCAAGGAACTGCTCGGCGACGGCCTGGTGCGCACCGAGCCCCACCCCAGTGACGGCCGCAAGCTCCTGCTGCACATCACCGACGCAGGCCGCGCCCGCCTGCAGCGGGAGCGCGCCCAGCGCGCCGGCTGGCTGGGCACCGCCATCCGCGACACGCTCACCCCCGACGAGCGGCGGCGACTGCGGGACTGCGTACCCCTGCTGACCCGGCTGACCGCCCGTATCACCGAAAGGTGAGCGTGGGGGCGATGCGCCGGGTTCGGCGTCTTCTGGGGGTCAATGGGTTATATCCCGGAGGGAGATGCCAGGCATAAGCAGTTCGGGATTTCCGAGCGCACTGTGCGGTGGCTAGCGTGAACCCCGACGCCGCCAATGGTGGATTCGAGTGAACGGGTGGATCGGGGGAGTGGGATGCGGCTGCATGTGAAGCGGTCATCCGGTCAGGTCAAAGGGCAGATCGCCGTTCCGACCTCGAAATACCACGCGCATCGCGCCTTGGTGCTGGCGTCACTCGCCCCCGGGACCAGCCGCATCGTGGGGCTGTCGAACGCGCAGCACATCCGGCACACCATCACCGCGCTGCGCGGCCTCGGTACGCGGATCGAGGTGGACGGGGACGACTTCCTCGTGCACGGGGGTCCGTACCGTCCGCTGCGATCGCAGGTCTCGGTCGGCAGTGCGGGTACGGCGCTCTATTTCCTCACCGGGCTCGCCTCTCTCGCGAGCGCGCCGGTGACCATCGTGGGGCAGAAGTCTTTCCCCCGGCGTCTGATAGGCCCGCAGCTGCAGGCCCTGTCCGATCTCGGCATTGACCTCGATTCGCCCACCGGCGGCCCGCCGATTTCCGTACGGCCGCGCCGCCCGAAAGGGGGCCACGCACGTATCGAGGGCATTCTTTCGCAGTGGATCTCCGGATTGCTCATGGTGGCGCCGTTCGCGACCGGGCCGAGCACCATCACCGTGGAGGGCGAGTTCAACGAGCGCGCCTACGTGGAGCTGACGGTCCGGATGATGCGGCGGTTCGGGCTGCGGGTCGATGTCTCCGAGAACGGGCGGCGGTTCGACATCGAGCCCGGCCAATGCCCCACCCCCGCGACGGTGGTGCTGCCCCCCGACGTCGGTGCCGCGGCCTTCGGCCTGGCCGTGACGGCGCTGCACCCGGCCGATGTGCTGTTCCGGGGGCTGCCCGCGCTCCCCGTGGACCAGGTGGACCACCCCGAGGCGGAACTGCTGGACATCGTCGCCGGGATGGGCCTGCCGATGACGGCCGACCCGGCGACCGGCATGGTGCGGGTCCGTCACGACGGGATCAGGCTGCGCCCCGCCCGGGTCGACTGCCGGGCGGCCCCCGACATGCTGCCCGCGCTGTCCGTGCTCGGGGCGCTGGCGGACGGCACCACCGTGTTGGAGAACGTGGCCCACGTCAGGCTCAAGGAGTCGGACCGGGTGGCGGCGATGCTGCAGCTCACCAAGATGGGCGCCCGGATCGAGCAGCGCGGGCAGCGACTGCTCTGCCACGGTGCCGAGCGGCTGACCGGAGCCGAGCTGTCGTCGTTCAACGACCACCGCGTGCTGATGTCACTGGCCGTCGCGGGCACGGCGGCCGACGGTGAGACCCGGCTGACCTACCCGAACGCCTACCGCGGCTCCTACCCGCGCTTCCTCGAGGAGATGAACGGCATCGGCCTGAGGATGTCGGTGGAACGGGACCGGACGCCGGACCGGGACGGCCCCCGGCCCCCCGCCCTCGCCGCGCCCACGAAGTGATCACCCGTCGGGCCGCGCGCCCCGCGAAGGACCGAGGTCGTCGTGCGGCCGGTCCGGAAGGTCGGTGGCGCACAGGCGCAGGACCCGCTCGCGCAGCCATCGGTGGGCGGGGTCGACGGTGTTCCTGGGATGCCAGTACATCGACTCGACGAGCCGTGGCAGCGGCACATCGAGCGCCACGGTCCGAAGACCGATACGCGGGCCGAGCTGGTCGAACAGGCGCCGCTGTATCACCGCGACCATGCGGGTGCCGGGGAGCAGGCAGGCCGCGTTGGTGAAGTTGTCGGTGGCGGCCACGGCCCGGAGGGGCAGGCCGAGTTGAGCGAGAACCGAGTCGGCGATCGTGGGCTGCGGCCCCCCGATCTGGACGTACGGCAGGGTGCAGAGCTGATCGGAGGTCAGGACCTCACCGACCTCGGGGTGGTCCTGGTCCACCACGGCCACGAACTCATCGGTGAACAACGTGGCGCTGGAGAACGTCTCCAGCTCCCTGTCCTGGATCATCGGCGGCCAGATGACCAGATCGCACTGGCCTCTGCGGAGTTGGTCGACCATGCCGTGGTTCAGCGGGGCGACCCTGATCTGCACATGGGGGTAGGCGGTGTCGATCTCCCGCAGCAGCGGCCGCAGCAGAACGATGGCCACATAGTCGCTCGCGGTCACGGTGAACACCCGGCGGTCGGTGGTCGGGTCGAAGGCCGCGTTGGCGCCCACCACCTCCCTGATCGCCTCCAGCATCTCCGTGACCGGCTGGACCAGCGACTCCGCGAAGGGAGTCAGCACCATGCGGCGGCCGTCCCTGACCAGCAGCGGCTCATTGAAGTGGCGGCGGAGCTTGGCGAGCGAGGTGCTCATCGAGGGCTGGGTGACCTCCACGCGCTCCGCCGCCTTGGTCACACTCCGTTCCATCAGCAGGGCATGCAGCGGGACCAGGAGGTCCATGTTGAAGTTGCTGAGGGACGGTGGCATCGCTCTGGGTCCTCGTCATGATCGGGCCGGAATGGGCAGCCGAGGCGAGTCCTGTCCGAGCAGGAATCCGGTTCGCGGCGCGTGACGACGGAACCGTACTACGGATGGCATCCCGGCGCGGACGCATGCGCCGGGATGCCATTCCGTGCGGAGTCGACGAGGAGTCAGAACATCAGGACGACAGGACCAGCTTGGCCTTGTGGCCGCTGACCGACCGCACCCCGACGCTCAGGTTGTTGAGCCTGACGGTGCCGCCCGGGCTGGTGCTGCCGCTCAGGTGCGCGCCGCCCGTAGTGGTGGCCGCCATCTTCACGGACCGGGAGCTGATGTGGGTGATCCGCAGCTTTCCGAACCCGAACCGATGGCTGTCGACCTTGATGCTCGTGGGCCTCGACACGGTGACCTTGCACCGCCCGTCGTAGCAGGGCCCGTGTGCGGCGGCCTGCGCCACCGGCGACATCAGGCCGAGTCCCAGCGCGCCCGCCAGAGTCGTGGTCACCGCGGCCGTCGCGGTCCTCCAGCGCATACCGGTACTCATCAGTGGAACCTCCTGGGTCGGGAATGCGTGCGCCGCATTTCTAACCCGCACATCCCGGGACCGCTCCCGAGGAGACCCCACGACGTGGTGGCGGCTAACACGGCTACCACGGCTACCAGGTGCGGACGAGGACGGTGCCCACCTTGCCGGGCCGCACCGCGTGCTCCACGGCGCCGGCCAGCTCGCCGAGGCCGTACGTGGCGGCCACGTCGAACTGGTCCGTGGGCCCCAGCGCGATCTGCCGCGCGGTGGCCACGTCGGATGCCCGCCGCTCGGCGGACGCCTCGGACAGCCACCGGCCGACCACGTTCTTGCCCCGCAGCGTCAGCGACTTGTTCAGCAGTGTCGCCGCGTGCACCGAGATCGGCTCCTCGGCGATCAGCCCGTAACTCACCAGCTTTCCGCCCGGCGCCAGCAGATCCAGCAGGCGCTCCGCCAGCTTCCCGCCGATCGGGTCGAGGGCCACGCTCACCGCACGGCCCCCGGCCACCGAGCGGACCTCGTCGGCCCACTCCGGATGCTCCGTCGACACGACCGGCACGTCCGGGAACCGCTTGCGCAGCTCGGCCGCGCCGCGCTCACTGCGGACGACGTTGACGAGTGCCAGGTGGTGGAACTGGCACACGCCCGTCACCAGCCGCCCGACCGACGAGCCCGCGGCGGTCTGCACCACTAGACCGTCGTATCCGAAGGCCAGGTGCTCCTGCGCCTCACGGCGCAGCATCACCGTGGTGAGCGGATTGGCCAGCAGCTGCGCGGCGACCTCGTCCGACAGCTCCTCCGGTACGGCGGCGGTCACCTCGGCGTCCGCCACGACCCACTGGGCCCACGCCCCCGGCTGGGGGAAGACCGTCACTCGGGCACCGACCTCGACACCCGGCGCCACGGGGGTCCCCGGGCCGATCGCCTCCACCACGCCGGTGGCTTCCAGACCGGCCGGCAGCGGCTGTGCGGCCGTCCCCGGGTATGCCTCGACGGCCTGGAGATCGCCAGGGTGCACGGGGAAGGCCGTGGTGCGGATGAGGACCTGGCCGCGCTCGGGCACTGTCGGCTCCGGCCCCTCGACGACGGTCAGGACGTCGGCGGGCGGCCCGCCACGGGTGTGGACGACGCGACGGTTCATGATTCTCCTCCTGCGCGCTGGGGGCGGGCTTGGCCGCGGCGTCAGTGGCGCCAGCCGAGGTTCGGCGGCAGCAGCGGGGCGGGTGGTCGTCGTTGATCGTGCGTCCATACCATTTTATCCGAATTTGTACTGACTGGTGCATGGGGCAGGTGGGTGCACCGGGGGATGCGCATGGTCCGGGCGGGTCCCCCTCAGTCCAGCGTGATCCTGGCGGCGACCGGCAGGTGGTCGCTGCCGGTGGCGGGCAGGGCGCGGATGTGGCCGACGGTTGCCGAGCGGGCCATGACCTGGTCGATCAGAGCCCGACGGTGCCCCGGACGGCGTGGTACGGGTAGTCCGGGGCGAGGGTCTGCTCGTAGACCGGCAGCGCGCGGGGCACCAGCTCCTCCAGTGCGATGAGATCGGGCTCGGTGTCGGCCAGGGCGCGGGCCGTACCCGCCGGATCGGTGTTCTCGTCGCTGACGTTGTGCTGCACCACCACCAGGTCACGCGGGCCGGGCTCCGCCCCGGGCAGGAACAGTTCGCCGAAGAGATACGTCCACACAGCCACCGGCAGCAGCAGCGCCACCAGCGCGAGGGCCGAACGGCGCAGCAGCGCCAGGCCGAGCAGCACCATGACCACCACGCCGAGCCACGGCAGGAACGCCTCCAGCAAACTGCCCAGGTGCCCCACGGAGTTGGGCACCGACCGGTGGAACACCAGCAGCCCGGCCGTCAGCACCGCGAGCACGGCGAGCACCCGCCCCCGCGTCCAGGGCGACCCGCCCCGCGCGTCCCCCGTCGCGTCACCCCACCGGGCCCACCGCACCACCCGGCGCCCGGCCCGCCGGGCCACCCCCGCCCGCACCGGCGCCGTCGTACCGCTGTCCACCTGCTCCACCCTGGCTTTCCATCCGTGTGATTCCGCCCCCCAAGACGGGCCACCGGACGCATCGGTTTCCGTCCGCGCGGGTGACGGCACGGGCCGTCGGAAATTCCGGTGACGGTGGGCCACCCACTCCCTAAGATCGGGCCCTGTGCTCTCCCGTCCCTCCTTCATCAGCGACGAAGCGATCGCGCATGCCGTCGCCGCGCATTGGCTGCCGGAAGTCGCCGGGGTCGCGTATCTGCCCTGGGGTTTCGGCGCACACCACTGGCGGGTGGCCGGTGGCGGCACGACCCTGTTCGTGACGTTGGACCAGCTGGAGCCGCGGCACACCGAGGCGACGCTGGAGGCCGCCTACGCGGGGGCGGCGGCACTGGCCGCGGCCGGTGTGGACGTGGTGTGCGCGCCGCTGCCCGCCCGGTCGTCCGGCCGGTTCACCGTCGGCGTCGAGACGGGCGTGCTGAGCGTGACGCCGTGGCTGGACGGACGGAGCCCCACCGAGGAAGAGGCGAACCGGCCCCCGCACGTCCGCGAGGTCGAGGCCGCGCTGGCCACGCTGCACCGCGCCACACCGCCACCCGGCCTGCGGCACTGGACTCCCCAGGTCGGCCCCGAGTTCCCGGGCGGGCTGCGGGCCGGGACCGCCCGGCCCTGGACGTCCGGCCCGCTGGCGGAGGAGGCGCGGGCCGCGATCGCCGCACACCATGCCGCGATCACCCGCTGGACGGACCGCTACCTCGAACTCGCGGACCTCGCCCACTCCCGCCGGGACCAGTGGGTGACAACCCACGGCGAGCCGCACAACGACAACCAGGTCGTGGGCGCGTGGGGGCTGAAGCTCGTCGACTGGGAGTCGCTGGCCCTCGCGCCACGCGAGCGGGACTACGCCGATCTGCTCGCGGCCGGTGCGGGGGACCGGCTGCGCCCGGACCCGGCGATGGTCGAGCTGTTCGCCCTCGACTGGCGCCTCTCCGAGATCGCCGAGTACGCGCGCTGGTTCGCCGCCCCGCACACCGGCACGGACGACGACCACACCGCCCTGGAAGGGCTGTACGAGGAGTTGCGGCAGGTCACCGCGCCAGGGCGGTCCGGGCCACCGTGACCGCCCGCCCGGCGTAGCCGCGGCCGAACAGCACGGTGTGCACCAGCAGCGGGAAGAGCTGGTGCAGTCCGACGCGGTCGGCCCAGCCCTCGGCGAGCGGCGCCACCTCCTGGTAGCCGTCCAGCACCCGGTCGAGGTGCGGGCAGCCGAACAGGTGGAGCATCGCCAGATCGGTCTCCCGGTGGCCCCCGTGCGCGGCCGGGTCGATCAGCCACGCCTGCCCGTCGGCGCCCCACAGGACGTTCCCGTTCCACAGATCGCCGTGCAGCCGGGCGGGGGGCTCGGCGGGTCCGGCCAGCTCGGGCAGCCGCTCACACGCGCGCTCGATCACCTCGGCCTCGCCGTGGCGCACCGTGCCGTCGTCGACGGCGCGCCGCAGATAGGGCAGCACCCGGTGTTCGGCGTACCAGCGCGGCCAGTCGGTGCCCGTGACATTGCGCATCGGGGCCATGCCGATGTACGCGTCCGTGGGGCCGTCGGGCGGCGGGGCGCCGAACGCGGGCGCGCCGACGGTGTGCAAGCCGGCCAGGTCGCGGCCGAACCGGGCCGCCGCCCGGGCGCTCGGCCGGCCGGCCGGCACCTGGTCGGTGACCAGCCAGTGCCGGTCGTGGCCGTGCACCGCCGGGACGCGGACCGTACCGGCGTCGGCCAGCCAGCGCAGCCCCGCCGCCTCGGCCTCCACCGCGCCGGGATCGTCACCCCGTTTGACCATCACCGTCTGCCCGCCGTCGAGGGTGACTTCGGTGAGCGCGGCGGACAGCGGCCGCCGCCGGGTCGCGGGACGGCCGGTGAGGCGGGCCGCCGCGGCGCCGGGGTCCTCGCCCGTCCCGGCCTCGGCACGGGCGCTCATGCACCGAGCCGCTCACGCACCCAGGCCAGCAGGCCGGGCACCGAGGCCTCGATCATGGCCAGCACCTCGTCGAACCCCTCCGGGCCGCCGTAGTACGGGTCGGGTACGTCCAGGTCACCGGTGGCATCCGGGTCGAAGGACCGCAGCATCCTGACCCGGGACGGATCGTCGACCAGCCGGCGCAGCGCCTTCTCGTGGCCGCGGTCCATCGCCAGGAACAGCTCGGCGTCCCGGTGCTCGGCACCGAACTGGGCCGCGACATGCTCCACCGGGTAGCCGTGCCGTGCCAGCAACTCGCCGGCCCGTTCGTCGATGGGGTCACCGGCGTGCCAGGGGCCGATACCGGCGCTGCTGACCCGTACCGCGCCGTCGAGTCCCGCCCGGCGCAGACGCTCGGCGAAGACCAGCGCGGCGGACGGCGACCGGCAGATGTTCCCGCTGCAGACAAAGCAGATGTGCACGGCCACCAGGGTAGGGCCTGGCTCCGATGCGGCGCAGGGGGCGGGCCGCCCGGGGGAGACCCCGGCTCACCCCGCCCACAACTTGTCCACCAGCGGTGTCCGGAGCCACTCCACGCCTTCGGTGCTCTCATCGGGCCTCAGCTCCAGCATGTGGCCACCGGGCCGGTCCGAGGCCCGCGCGATCGCGCTCACCAGCCGCTCGGCGAGATCGGGGCCCTCGGTGTCGTCCATGTCGTCGACCGACGCGCCGGCCCGTACGTCCTGGCGGACCTCTTCACCGCTGTGGAGGGTCAGGATCAGGTGCTGGGGTGTCTGCCTGTCCCATCTGACCTGCTCGATGGTGTCGGCGCGCACCATGCGGCCGCCGAACGTCGCGCTGCTGACCCGCACCCACACATCGGGCGTCATCGCGGCCCTCCCTCGCACGGGCGCCGGTGCTCCTTCTCGTTCCTTCCCGTTGTACCGGACGGAGCCCGGCGTCAGGCGCTGTGGTCCGCGAACGGACCATCGGCGGCGAAGGCCAGCGTGGCGAAGCGTTCCCCGATACGGCGGTGGGTGGCCGCGTCCGGGTGGAGCTCATCGGGCAGCGGCAGCTCGACGGCGTCGGCCTCGCCGTAGAGCTCGCGCCCGTCGAGGTAGTGGAGGTGGGGGTCGTCGGCCGCCCGCTGCTCGACGATCCGGGACAGCTCCTCCCGGATGACGCCCAGCGTCAGCTTCCCGGCGGCGCGCTCGGCGGGGTCTCCGGTGGCCAGGAACCGCAGCCTTCCGGCGCTGAGCGCGCTGAAGTCGAAGGACGCGGGGCCGGGCGTGTCCTCGTGGATGGGACACAGGATGGCGGAGACGACCAGCAGCGGCGTGGTCGGATGACCCTCGCGGATCGTGTCGAGGAAGCCGTGCACCGCCGGGCCGAAGGCGCGCAGCCGCATCAGATCGGCGTTGACCAGATTGATGCCGATCTTGACGCTGATCAGGTCGGCGGGGGTGTCCCGCATCGTCCGTGCGGTGAACGGGTCGAGCAGGGCGCTGCCGCCCAGGCCCAGATTGATCAGTTCCACCCCGCCGAGGGAGGCGGCGAGCGCGGGCCAGATGGCGGTGGGGCTCGCGGCGTCGGAGCCATGGCTGATCGAACTGCCGTGGTGCAGCCACACCCTGCGGCCCCGGTCCGGTACGGGCTCGACGGGGGCGTCGGTGCGCAGGGCGACGAGCTCGGTGGTCTCGTTGTGCGGCAGCCAGATCTCGATGTCCTTGACGCCGTCGGGCAGGTCGGCGAAGCGGACGGTGCCGGCCGGGCCGGGGTGGCTCTCGGCGGTCCCGGTGGCCATGTCGATGGCCAGGGTGTTGCCGCCGGTCACCGTGGACTGGGCGGTCAGACGGCCGTCGATCAGCAGGTCGTAGACGCCGTCCGGGCGGGGCGGGGCGCCCGCGTAGACCCGCTTGGTGGGCAGTGTGTCCAGTTCGACGGCGGTGGCCCGGGTGCGGAAGACCAGCCGTACGCCGGACGGCTGGGCCTCCACCATGGCGAGCTGCCCGTCCGCGCACTGGGCGCGGGCCCAGGCGGGCAGCCGGTGCGGCAGCAGCCCGTGCGCGGTGCGCTCGAGGTCGAGGGCGCCCCGCAGGATGTCGGCGGTGATGGGCGTGGTGATCCAGTGGTGTTCGGTGGTGTGCATCGTTCCAGCCTGTTGATCAGGGATGTATGCAGGGATGCGGGTGGTGTACGTAGGGACGCAGGTAGGGATGCAGGTGGTGTACGTAGGGACGCAGATAGGGATCCGCGTGGACCCGCGATGAGCGATACGCGCCTCGTCAGGGCGCGGGCCAGTTCCGCAGCAGGGCGTCGAGCGCGTCCAGGGTCCGCGACCAGCTCTCCTGGCTGTCCGGGGCGCTGTGGCTGAACCCGCCCGCCATCTCGAGGCTGACGTAGCCGTGGAAGACGCTGCCCAGCAGCCGGACCGCATGTGTCTGGTCCGGTTCGTCCAGGTCGTAGCCGCGCAGGATCGCCCGGGTCATCTGTGAGTGCCTCACCCCGGCGCTGGCGGCCGCCGCCTCCGGGTCGAGCCTGAGCCGGGCCGCGGTGTAGCGGCCGGGGTGCTCGCGGGCGTAGTCGCGGTAGACGTTGGCGAAGGCGGTAAGGGCATCCTTCCCCGCCCGTCCCGCCAGGGCGTCGGCGGCCCGGTCGGCGAGCTCCTCCAGGGCGAGCAGGGCGATCCTGGTCTTGAGGTCCTGTGAGTTCTTCACGTGCGAGTAGAGACTCGCGACCTTGACGTCGAACCGCCTGGCCAGCGCCGAGACGGTCACCTGGTCGAAGCCGACCTCATCGGCGAGCTCCGCCCCCGCCCGGGTCAGGCGTTCCGTGGTCAGTCCTACCCGTGCCATCCATACCCTTCCTCTCCTCGACCAGAACCGATTATGCATTTGCCTAAAGGCTTTAGGCAAATTAGCGTGCGGCTCATGAAGCCGATGACTGAGCAAGAGATCCGTGCCGCGTTCGTGAACTGCACCAAGGGCGAGGCGAAGCGCCTGTCCATCCCGCGCGACCTGGCCGACCGGCCCTGGGGCGACCTGGACTACCTCGGCTGGCGAGATCCGCAGGCCCCCAGCCGTGCCTATCTGGTCACCGTGCTGGACGGCCGCCCGACCGCCCTCGCGCTGCGCTGCCCCGGTCCCGCCTCCTGGCAGGCGCGGCGCAGCATGTGCTCGATGTGCCTGACGGCCCACACGGGCGGCGTGTCCCTGATGGTGGCGCCGAAGGCGGGGAAGGCCAGGCAGCAGGGCAACTCGGTGGGCGCCTATATATGCAGCGACCTCGCCTGCTCGCTGTATGTGCGGGGCAAGAAGGACGCGGGCGCCGGATCGCGCCCGCAGGAGTCGCTCACCCTGGAGGAGAAGATCGAGCGGACCGTGGCGAACGTCGCCGCGTTCCTCGCCAAGGTGACCGCGTAGCTCATGCCGCCGGGTGATGTCACGGCTCGTAGCGACAGCGGTGCCCCGCACGCCACAGCGTGCGGGGCACCGAGTGGGGCGGGGGTCAGCCGCAGTTGGTGTTGGCCTTCTCGAAGCGCACGCCGTCGATCCAGCCCCACCAGTCCACACAGGTGCCCCGTGCGTTCGTGTAGATGGGCCCGGCGTAGGAGCGGTAGTCGCCGCTGTCGTAGATGTTGTGGATCTCCGTGTCGCTCCGCGAGAGGTAGATGGTCATCGGGACCGGCTCACCGGCGACGTTCCGGATCGCGACCAGGCAGTTCTTGCCCGTGGTGGAGCTGTAGGTGAGATACGCCGTGCCCTTGTCCCCGACCTCGGTGGAGTTGACGACCGTATAGCCGGAGCCGCAGGCGCCGTTGTACGCCGCGTGCGAGGGCGCCGCGGAGGCCGCGGGCGCGGCCACCATGAGGGCGGCCGCGCCGGCGCCGGTCACTGCCGCGACGGCCAGGGCGCGCTTGATGTGCGTCATGGGTGGGTCCCCGTTCGTGTGGTGTGGGTGCTGTCGGTTGAAGTGCCGTGGGTGGATTTCCCGGTCATTACGACCCGTCACCCGGCCCTTGAGTTGTCCCCGTGCACCGTTACGACTCTGTCCCCACTGTCACCAGCGTGTAACGGGGGGCTCGCGCAAGAAACGCGAGCCGAAAAGAGTCTGACGGCCATCGAGCCGCCAGTGGAAGAGATATCGAATGTTGTGGTGTTTCGGTGGAGGGGATGGGGGTGTTCTCTGGTCCTTCTTCGGCGCTTTCGCCGGATGGGCCGTCGTTGCTGGATGTGGACGTCCCCGGCGGTGCTGCCGATGACGCGTCTCTCTTACACTGTGCCGGTCCCCAAGTTGATCGGAGCACCATATGCGTCGCCTTGCCGCCGCCCTTTTGGTAATGACCGCTTTTGCCTCGCTCGCCGGCTGCGCGCAGGATTTCGACCGGGGCCCTGACGGGCAGGTGACCGACAAGGTCAAGGACGGAAAGAAGTTCTACTTGGTCGTCAAGCCGAGCAAGGGGGACGGGGAGAAGAAGTTCCGCGTCAGTAAGTACGACTATCACGACTGCAATCGGGGCTCGAAGTACCCCAAGTGTGTTGACGATTAATCAGTTCGTCTTCGTCGACGAGTTCGTCGTCATGTCCGATCGCCGGGTCGGCCGTCCTTTTCGGCCGACCCGTTTGCGGTAGGAGTGATTGAGCGTGCGATGAAGCGTGCGCCGCGCAGAGCGATTGGGATAGGGTCTGCCCGGAGGTGAGCCCTGTGCCCGCTGAGGACGAGTTGTTCAGCGCTGTCGACGCGCTCCTGGAGCAGGTCGCCCAGGACGATCTGCCGACACCCGCCGAGCGCAAGAGGCTGCGTGAGGCCGCGGGGCTGAGCCAGGCCGAGGTCGCCGGGGCGCTGGACATCCGCCGGGAAGCGGTGGGCAATTGGGAATCCGGCAAGACCGAGCCGCGGCAGCCGAAGCGCGCCGCCTACGCCCGGCTCCTGAAGGGCCTGGCCGACCGTTTCCCCGCCCCGGCCGCGGAGTCGCCGGGCTTCCCTGTTCCAGCCGTGGAGGCGCCGGACCTCCATGCCCCGGCCGCGGAGGCGCCGGGACTCCCCGCCCCGGCCATGGAGGCGCCGGGACTCCCCGCTCCCGCCCCGGCACAGCCGCGGGTCCGCCCACCCCGGCCGTCCGCATCGCGGCGCCCGGACGCGGCGCGGCAACCCGCGACGGCGCCCACCACAGCGGGCCCCAAGACCACCGCCGCCACCCCCGCCGTGGACCCGCGCTTCGCCAACGGCCCGCTGGCGGTCGTCGACTTCGCGGAGGACCAGTTTGCGGCGTACTGCCCCGGCGGTCTGATCCTGGACATCCCGGCCAGGTCCCTCCCCGCTCTCGTGGAGTGGTCTCTGGCCGAGGCGCGCCTGGGCGCCCCACGGCTGAACCGCAACGGCAGGGACGCCGACCCGGTGCTGGTGCTCACCGACGCCGCCGCGGTGCGCCTCGGCCTACCGGCCCGGCTGACCGACGAGGAGCGGCGGGCGGGTCGGCTGGCCGAGGGCCACAAGGTCCTCAAGCAGCTGGAGAAGGCCGACTGGCAGCTCACCCGGCGTGGACTCGGCCCGTGGGCGCGGATCTACCGCCCCGCCGAGGGCGCGCTGCGCGCCTGCGTCCAGCTGTGCGTCCTGGGCTGGGATGCCCTCGACGCCCGCTCCTGGGGCGAGGCCGCGCAACTGCCGCCCGCCGACCTGGCACAACTGCTGGGTACGTACGCCGACCGCGTCATGACCCCCTGCGGCTCCACCGCCGTCACCGGCCTGGAGCTGATGACCGCCCTGCACCCGCCCACCCGCGCCGGTGAGCCGGACAGCGGCGGACGACGGCACAGCGAGCACAACCCCGGCTCACTGGGCACCCAGCCGGTGCAGTGCGCCCCGCCCGAAGCCCCGGACGGCCACCCGCTCCTGGCCCACCTGCCACGCTTCCACCAGCGCACCCCCGAAGAGGTCCTGGTGGAGGAGGCGTACGACTGGGCGCGGCCGCTCACCGACGACGAGTGCGCCAAGCGCTATGTGGTGGGCATCGACGTCAACATGGCCTTCGCCGCGGCCGCCAACGGCACCGTCTTCGGCCTCGGCGCGCCCGTGCACGCCAAGCGGTCGCCGTTCGACCCGAAGGTCCCCGGCTCATGGCTGGTGGACCTCTCCCACATCGAACTGGATCCGCGTCTGCCGAGCCCCTTCACCCCGACCGGGGAGCGGCCGTCGGGACCCGCCTGGTACGCCACGCCGACCGTCGCCTACGCCGTCGAACTCGGTTACGGCGTCGCCCCCATCGAGGCGTACCTCCGCCCGGACAACGGCCGCTACCTGGACGCCTGGTACACACGGCTTCGGGACGCCTATATCGCCACGATGACCGACCTGGGGGTCACCACCGGCATGGAGCCGGGCGAGTTCCTGACCGCGATGGACGGCCACCGGCAGGCCGATCCGCGGATGGCGATCGTCCTCTCCGCGATCAAGGCGACCGTCAAGGGCGGCATCGGCAAGCTGCGCGAACGCCCCCGTGGCGGGGGCTGGCGCCCGGGCCGGCCCTGGCCCGCGCTCCAGCGCCCGACGTGGCGGCCCGACATCCGCGCGGCGGTCATCTCCAAGGCGCGGATCAATATGCACCGCAAGATGCTCAAGACGGCGGTGGCCACCGGCCAGTACCCGGTGGCGGTCCTCTCCGACTGCGCCGTCTACCCGTCCGACGGACCCAGCCCGCTGGACTTCCTGCCCCACAAGGAGGGCAAACCGCTGCCGGGCGGCTTCCGGATCGGGGTGAGTCCGGGGATGGTCAAGCACGAGGGCACCCAGACGACCCTGTGGGCCGAGGGCGTGCGCGAGGAGCACGGCGCTGACCTCAACCTCGCGCGGTACATCAAGGACGGCCACGTCAGCGCCCCGGACAACGGAGAGTAGAGACGACGATGGGCAAGCTCGCCGAGAGCCTGGACAAGGCGGTGGAGGGCTCCTTCACCCGTCCCATCCCCAAGTCGGCCGGTACGCGGATGCGCTATCTGGTCAGACAGCTCAAGGGCACCCGGCCGGTGGCCGATCTGCTCGGCATCTCCCAGCGCACCGTCGAGCGGTACGTCAAGGACCAGCTCAAGCGGCCCCGTAAGCCCCTCGCCACCCGGATGGAGCGCGAGGTACGGAAGCGGTGGCAGCCGCAGGTGCGCGCCAGGGCCAAGAAGCAGGCCGCCACCACCGGCGGCATCGTCCTCGACACCCGCGCCCGCTTCGGCTTCACCGCCGCCCCCGGCACCACCGACGACGCCCGGCTGCGCCACATCACCCAGGCGCTGCCGCCGCGGTATGCCGCGCGCCTCTTCGACGCCCAGGAAGAGGGCGCCGCCGAACAGCGGCTCCGCGACATCGCCGCCGAGGGCCTGCAGGAGATCTACTTCAAGGACCGCGGCCGCCGCGCCCAGGGCCTGCTGGTGGAGTTCACCGACATCGACTACATCGAGATCGACCTGTAGGGAGCGGCACGGCCCGTGTCGTGGGTGCGCATGGCATCGCCCAGGAGGGCCTGCCCACGGCCGGTCTGTGGTGTGTTCGACGGCCAACCCGTGGCCATCACCGCCGGTTACGATCTGACCGTCCGTGTCTTCGACCTCCGCACCGCGGCCGAGCCGGCGGTTTTCGATGGTGGGGGACCTGTCTACCGTCGGCTGTGCATGGGGTCCGGGCAAGAATCGTCATCGGCACCGGGCGCGACGTCGTGGTGCTCGACCGGCGGCCACCGGCGGAGCCCTGACGCTCGTCGGAGTTCTGTCGGTGCTCCCGTCTACATTCGCCACATGACTGAGTTCTCCTACCTCGCCGCCGTCCGGGAGTCCTACGACACCGTCGCCACCGCCTACGTCGAGCGCGTCAAGAACCCCGCCGAGTTGGATCCGCTGTCGCGCGGGATGCTGGCCGCGTTCGCCGAGCTCGTACGGACGGCCCGGCGCGGCCCGGTGGCGGACCTGGGGTGCGGGCCCGGCAAGG
This sequence comes from Streptomyces endocoffeicus, assembly GCF_016741935.1. Taxonomy (GTDB): domain Bacteria; phylum Actinomycetota; class Actinomycetes; order Streptomycetales; family Streptomycetaceae; genus Streptomyces; species Streptomyces endocoffeicus. Next base: position 417,212 of record NZ_JAERRG010000006.1, read on the forward strand.
TGACGGCCCACCTGGCCGGGCTGGGGGTGTCGGCATTCGGCATCGACGTGTCGCCGAAGATGGTCGAGCTGGCCCGGGAGGCTTACCCGGAGCTGCGGTTCGCCGTGGGGTCGATGACCGCGCTCGAGATCGGGGACGACGAGCTCGGTGGCGTCCTGGCCTACTACTCCACCCACCACACCCCGCCGGAGGTGCTGCCCGTGGTGTTCGCCGAGTTCCATCGCGCCCTGGCGCCCGGCGGACATCTTTTGCTGGCCGGCTTTGTGGGAGACGGCGAGATGTTGCGTCCGACGCGGGCGTATGGCGGCCATCCCGTGTCGTACGCATCCCATCTGCTGCCACCGGATCGGCTCGCCGAACTCCTGGACCGGGCCGGGCTCGCCGTCACCGCACGGCTGCTGCAAGCGCCCGGCGAAGGCGTGAAGCGGACGGTGGCCAGCTTCGTGGCCCGTAAGCCGGAATGACGCGCCCGGGGTGCCCGGCCGGATCGACGCAACTCAGCGGCGGGCGACGATCTCCAACGTGATCTTGAGACGGCGAGCCGCCATGCCTCTCGCCTTCTTGACGCCAAAGGCGTATCGGTCGATCGAGGCGGTGCCGCCGACGGTGATCCGCTCACCTTCGCCGACCACGCTGCCGATCGTGACGACGACCGGCCGAGTCGCTCCGCACACGGTCAACTCCCCGTGCAGCGAGGCACCTTGGGCGGACCGCTCCAGGCCCCGGCTCCGGAAGTGGATCGTGGGGTGTCGTTCCACGTCCAGGAAGTCGGACGACCGGACGTGGTTGTCGCGCCGCGGAATGCCGGACGCGAAGCTGGCCGCCTCCACCTCGACGTCCACCGACGACGCTTCCGACGTCTCGGCAACGGTGATCCGGCCCTGCGCGATGGTGAACGTCCCCCGGACCCGGAGCAGCCCCAAGGCGCGGGTGTCGAAGCGAACGCTCGATGCCGCCGGATCGATCTCGTAGGTGCCCGCTGCCGGTAAGGACAGCTCCGCGGCGCTTGATATCGCCATACTCGTAGCCTCCGTTCGCTGAAGACCCTCTTGAGTGCCTCAGAATCTCGCACACCACGGCAGCCGCACCAGACCCTTTCAGCGTCAACTACCGGCAGCGGGAGCACCTTTGGGGAGCATCCCCAACCTGACGAGTGTCAGCGGCGGCCCAGTACCTCGGCCACGCGGATGAACCCCTCCGTGCCGTGTCCCAGCCCGATGGCGCGGCGGGTCATGCCCTCGGCAGCGCGCATCACCCCCGCGTCGATGCCGTGCCCCTCGGAGGCGTGGACGATATGGGCCATGGTCGATACGCCCGAGGTCATCGGGTTGCCCTCACCGGAGTAGGTGCCGCGGTCCATCTCCTCCGCGGTCTCTTCGAAGAGCGGCGGAAGGATCGCGCCGATGCCCTTGGCGAAGGGTGCCAACTCCCGGGCGCTGATCCCCTCCGCCCGCGCCACCGCCAGGGCGTGCGCATAGCCCGCCATCGCCGTCCAGAAGATGTCGAGCAGCGCGATGTCGTACGCCGCCGCCCGGCCGATCTCCTCGCCGAGATGGGTGTGGGTACCGGCCAGCGCCTCCAGCACGGGCCGGTGCTCCTGGTAGAGCTCCACCGGGCCGCTGTGGATGAACACCGAGGCAGGTGTTCCCATGGTGGTGGTCGGCGTCATGATCGCACCGTCGAGGTATCGGATGCCGTGCCCGGCCGCCCACTCCGCGGTGTCCCGGGCCCGGTCCGGAGTGTCCGCGCTCAGGTTCACCACGGTGCGTCCCTTGAGCGCGTCGGTGACCGCGTCGCGCCGCAGGATCGCGTCCGACGCGTCGTAGTTCACCACACACACCACCGTCAACTCGCTTGCGGCGACCGCCTCTTCCGCCGAGGACGCACCCACCGCGCCCCGCTCGATCAGCTCCCGATCCCGGCCCGGCGTCCGGTTCCAGACCGTGATCCGCAGCCCGGCGTCCAGGAACGCACCGGCCAGGGCGCGGCCCATCGGCCCCAGACCGAGCACGGTGACGGCAGACTGTTCGGAGTACATGGACATGACTCAACCCCCATATGGATATACGCGTACATAGCGCAAAGGAAATAGAGCGAAGATGACACGCAGCCGTGCTCAGGACACCAATGTCTGCGGAGTGACCGCCGCGATCTCCGTGATCGACGGCAAGTGGAAGACCGCCCTGCTCTGGACGCTGGAGTCCGGCCCGTATCGTCCCGGTGAGCTACGCCGGCGGCTGCCCGGTCTCAGCGAGAAGGTTCTGACTCAGGCGCTCCGCGAGATGGAGACGGACGGGCTGGTGAACCGGGAAGTCCACGATGTGCTGCCACTGAAGACCGTGTACTCCCTCACCGCGTTCGGCCGCGACCTCTCCCAGGCGTTGGCCCCCCTGTCCGATTGGGGACACCGTCGCCTGGAGAAGCTGGCCGAGACCCAGTCGGCACCCTGACGCAACGCCACCTCCGTGTCATCCGATCCGGCGGCCCTCCGACCGCCCGCCACCAGATTCGCCCGGCCGTGCGCCGGTGCCAAGTACCCACAAATAAGTGGGTACCGCGGATGGCACGGGACCGGTGGTTCGCCCCGCGTGTTCCGGACCTTCGACGCCGGATACGGTCCGGCGCCCTCGTAGCCGGCGCCGATCCCGAGTCGTCGTGGTCCCACTTGGCACCGGGACATTTCGGGATTAGGTTGGTTGATATCAAGCAACCAACTCCCGACGGGAGTGATGCTCGGTGGGTTGGACGACCGAGCGGCGTGCGGCCGGAGCCGAAAGGGCCGTACGGCCCTATGACGGCAGTGGTCCGGGGTCGCGGTACAAGTGGATCGCGCTGTCCAACACCACGCTGGGTGTCCTGATCGCGACGATCAACATCTCGATCATGCTGATCGCGTTGCCGGACATCTTCCGCGGCATCGGCGTGGATCCGCTGCGCCCCGGGAACACCAGCCTGCTGCTCTGGCTGATCATGAGCTATATGGTCGTCACGGCCGTGCTGGTGGTGAGCTTCGGGCGGCTCGGGGACATGTTCGGCCGGGTGCGGATGTACAACCTGGGGTTCGCGGTCTTCACCGTGTTCTCCGTGCTGCTCTCCGTGACCTGGATGCACGGCACGTCCGGCGCGCTATGGCTGATCGGGATGCGAGTGCTGCAGGGCGTGGGCGGCGCCATGCTGATGGCCAACTCCAACGCCATCCTCACCGACGCCTTCCCCGCCGGCCAGCGCGGTCTCGCCCTGGGGCTGAACCAGGTGGCGGGCATCGCCGGATCCTTCATCGGGCTGATCCTGGGCGGGCTGCTCGGCCCGCTCGACTGGCACCTGGTGTTCCTGGTCTCCGTCCCCATCGGGCTGTTCGGCACGGTCTGGGCGTATCTGAAGCTGCGGGACACCGGTGTGCGCACCCCGGCCCGGCTGGACTGGTGGGGCAATCTCACCTTCGCCGTCGGCCTGATCGCCGTGCTGTCCGGTATCACCTACGGCATCCAGCCCTACGCCGGTCACACCATGGGCTGGAGCAACCCCTGGGTGATCGCCGCGATCTCCGGGGGAGTGGCGGTACTGGGCGTGTTCTGCCTGATCGAGAACCGGGTCGCGCAGCCCATGTTCCACCTGGACCTGTTCCGCATCCGCGCCTTCACGGCCGGGAACGTGGCCAGTCTGCTGGCGGCGCTGGGGCGCGGTGGCCTGATGTTCATCCTGATCATCTGGCTGCAGGGCATCTGGCTGCCCCGCCACGGCTACGGCTTCGAGGAGACCCCGCTCTGGGCGGGCATCTACATGCTGCCGCTGACCATCGGATTCCTGATCGCGGGCCCCTTCTCCGGCTGGGCCTCCGACCGGTTCGGCGCCCGTACGTTCGCCACCGGCGGGATGCTGCTGGCCGCCGCCACCTTCGTGGCCCTGGAGGAGCTGCCGGTGGACTTCGGCTATCCGGTGTTCGCCACGATCCTGCTGGTCAACGGGGTCGCCATGGGGCTGTTCAGCTCGCCGAACCGGGCGGCCATCATGAACAGCCTGCCGCCCGATCAGCGTGGAGTCGGCGCCGGGATCAGCACCACCTTCCAGAACTCGGCCACCGTCCTGTCCATCGGCATCTTCTTCTCCCTGATGATCGCCGGGCTCGCCGGCTCGCTCCCCGGCGCCCTCACCCACGGCCTGACCTCGGAAGGGGTCCCGGCCGGCGATGCGGCGAGGGTCGCCGCCCTGCCGCCGGTCGGGGTGCTGTTCGCCTCGCTGCTCGGCTACAACCCGGTGAAAACCCTGCTCGGGCCGCAGGTGCTCGACCATCTGCCCGCCCACCACGCCGCCTATCTCACCGGGCGCGGCTTCTTCCCGGCGCTGATCTCCCCGCCGTTCTCCCAGGGCCTGTCCGCCGCGTTCGACTTCGCCATCGCGGCGTGTCTGGTGGCCGCGGTGGCGTCGCTGCTGCGGGGTGGGCGGTATGTGCACGGGGGCGGGCCGAAGGCGGGCGCCGGTGCCCCGGCGGTGGTGGCGGCCGTACCGGTCGGCGGCGCGGGCGCGCAGAACACCGCGAACACGGAGAACACCGCCGAGGACACGTCTCACCACCCCGCGCCCGCGCCCCGGCAGGCGTCCCCGCCGGAGTCCGGGCCACCGCCCCCGTCGCCGCCATCATCGTCACCCGGTCAAGGACCACCCGGTCAAGGACCGGGACCACCCTCAGAGGAGCCGAGATGACCGCGCTCGACCCCATCACCCCGGGGCCCGTCACCCCGGAATCCGTCACCCCGGAATCCGTCACCCCGAGTCCGGCCGCCCCGGAATCGGCGGAGCTGGCCGAGCGGCTCCGCACCGCCCTCCAGCATCTGCTTCCCGCCCTTCGGGGCGCCCGGGGCGAACACGGCGATCTCACCCCCAGCCGCCAGGCCGCCCTCGGAGCGCTCGCCACCCATGGCTCGATGCGCATCAGCACCCTCGCGACCCGGCTGGGCATCGCCCTGCCGACCACGTCCCGCATGGTCGAACTGCTTGACGCCGCCGACTGGATCGAGCGCACCCCCGACCCCGAGGACCGCCGCGCCAGCCTGATCGCCCTCACCGACACCGGCCGTGAACTCCTCCGCGCCGTGCGCCACGAGGCCGCCACCCGGCTCGCCACGCGAATCGACAAGCTGAGCCCCGAGGAGCGACACACCCTGTCCGCCGCGCTGCCCGCCTTGGAGTCCCTGGCCGCCGACGGCTCCGCGGCGGCCACCGATCCGGAACGGCGGTAGACGCCCGACGCCGGCAGTACGCGGTGACGCGGTGAAGCGTCGTGCAGTACGCGGTGACCCGGTGACGCGTCGTGCGCTTCTTCAGCAGTCGGCCTCGGGGGCCAGCGCCTCGCGCTGAGCGGTTTGGGCGACACGGGTCAGGAGCAGGCGCAGTTGGCGGGCGTCGTGCTCACCGAGGTCGGCGAGCAGCCGCGCCTCGGCTACGGAGAGGCGGTCCTGGGCGCGTTCCAGCTGGGCGCGGCCCTCTTCGGTGATCAGGACTTGGCGCGCCCGCCGGTCGCGGGGGTCGGGCCTGCGGGTGATCAGCTGCCGCGTCTCGAGATCGTCGAGCAGGTACGTCATGACGGTGCGGTCGAGGCTCACCTGCTGCGCGAGGGCGAGTTGGGACGGCGGTTCGCCGGATGCCACGGCGACCAGGACCAGATAGCCCCGCGGACCACCCGGCAGGTCCTCCACGGAACTGGTGGCCACTCTGCGGAAGGCCGAGGAGACCATGCGGATGGCCCACCCCAGATCCGATTCGAGCCCGGATTCGCGGGGGGCGGCGCGCGTGGCGGTATCGGCGGCGTCTCAGAGGGCCTCGACGCTCCGGGGCTACCGGCTCGGCGGGATTCGGTAGACGGAGACGTGGGAGCGCGACTCGGCGGTGAATTCGGCGCCGGACCAGTCCGCGTGCCTGCTCTCCAACTCGAATCCCGCCAGCTGGGCCATCAGATCGAGTTCGCCGGGCCAGATGTAACGGTGCGGGCTGCGGGTCAGCCGGGCCTGCCGGGTGTCGTCGAACCGGAAGTGGTGTGAGACGACGTGCTGGCGCAGTACGTCGTAGGTGTCCAACCCGATGTAGCCGGGCTCGGCTTGCCAGACGGTGGCCGTCTGGCCCGGTGGGAGCTTGCGCAGTTCGGGTACCCAGAGCTCGATCACGAACCTGCCACCGGGCCCGAGGTGGCGGGCGGCGTTGCGGAAGCACTCGACCTGCTCGGCCTGGGTGAGCAGGTTGGAGATGGTGTTGTAGACGAGATAGACGAGCGTGAACTCCCCGGGAGCCACGGACGTCGCCATGTCACCCACAATGACCGGGATCGTCGCTTCGTCGGCCCTGGTGCGCAGTTGCTGGATCATCGGACGCGACAGCTCGATGCCGGTGACGGGGATCCCTCGTCCGGCGAGCGGGACGGCCACCCGGCCGGTGCCGATGGCGAATTCGAGCGCCGCTCCGCCGCCCGCGAACTCGGCCAGGCGGTCCACGGTCGGCCTCAGGACGTCGGGCGCGAACATGCCCGTACCGGGCGTGTCATAGCGCTGCGCGGCGTCGACGTCCCAGATCTCCTCCTGGTTCATGCCGTCACCCTTCACCGCTGGGGCACGCGATGTCCACCGAATTTGCCCCCCGTGGGCCCGGATCCGGGATCGTTGCCCATGGGGCCGACACCGCGCTTGACCTTCACATCATCCCCACACAACACCGTTGGCGCGCTGGGCTGCCGCGGGCGCCCGGCCAGGGTCGCCTGCTGAGGAAGGGGCCCTTCGTCGTGATCGTCATAGCGGTTTTGGTGCTGCCCACCCTGGTTTTGCTGCTGTTGGTCATGGACCGTGTCGAGGACTGGCTGTCCGGGTCGTCCTCGGCCCCGCGGAACCCACGCGAGCGGCGTCATCTGCGGTTGATTCCCGGCGGGGCGCGGGAATCGGGCTCCCGGCCGACGACCGTGTCGTCCGGGCGGCGGTCGGAGGCCGCCTGAAGCCGGTGGCTGAGCTGTCCGGGCTCATGCCCGGAATCCGCCCAGCCCGGCTCATCCAGCGAGCCTCTGCTCGGTGTCCCGGGAGTGAGCGAGGAGGCGCCTGAGCCAGCGGGTGCGGGCGTGGCGTGCGTCCTTGCTGATGGCCGCCTGCGGCGCCATGCCGTCGAAGCCGTGGTACGCGCCGGGCCATACGTGCAGTTCGGCCTGGCCGCCGGCCTGCCAGATCCCGTTCGCGTACGCCACGTCCTCGTCGCGGAACATCTCCGCCGATCCGACGTCTATGAACGCCGGAGGAAGACCGGAGAGGTCCGTGTCGCGGGCGGGCGCCGCGTAGGGCGGCACGTCCGCCCGGCCGTACCGGTCGCCCAGCAGCGCCTTCCAGACGGTCTCGCTCGAGATGAGGTCCCACATGCCGAGGCCCGACATCTGGTGGCTGGAGAAGGTGTGTCCGCGGTCGTCGAGCATGGGGCACAGCAGGAGCTGCCCGAGGATGCCGGGGCCGCCGCGGTCACGGATCAGCAGGGCGAGGGCCGCGGCGAGGCCGCCGCCGGCGCTCTTCCCGCCGACGATGACGCGGTCCGGGTCGATGCCCAGTTCGGCCGCGTGCCCGGCGGCCCAGAGGAGCCCCGCGTAGCAGTCCTCCAGCGGTCCGGGGTACCGCGTCCGCGGTGCCAGCCGGTACTCGACCGAGATGACGGCCATGTCCAGCGGGAGGACCCATTCGCGAAGGATCCGCGGAAGCACCGACCACGCGTTGCCCATGATCATCGCGCCGCCGTGCATGTAGTACAGCAGTGGCAGCGGCCCTTCGCGCCCGGCGGGCCGCACGCTCACCAGCGTGACATCGGGCCCGTCCCGCAGCCCCGGGACGGACAGCTCCGCCACCTCGAAACGGCCATCGGCCCGGAGGTCATCGGCCGTCGGCCTGGGCCGGGTCGCGGCGTCCCGCTTCTGCCGGGCCGCGAGATTTCCCGGAGTGACCGGCTCTCTCGGCCCGTTGCCCAAGGACTCCAGCGCGACGCTCAGCTCGGGGTCGAACGGAGGCACGGCCATCGGCCTCGGGACAAAAGGGCTTGTGTGGGGGAGGTCCATACCGCGCATCCAAGCATCCGGCGCCGCTCGGCGATACCGATGGTCACGGCGGCTCGTACGTCCGTCGCGCGTTCGGTACCCCCGCCGGCCCCAGCCCCGGGAGATCGCGGACGGTAGCATTTCGCCCGTGGGCCGCACGAGGGTCGACCGTGGCCGGGGGGAGACGTGGAGAGCACCGGGCAGTACAGCGACTCACTCGTCGTGCTGACCGCACTGGACGTGGAGTACGAGGCGGTCCGGGCGCACCTGGTGGATCCGCGGCCGCGACTCCACCCGGCGGGCACCCTGTTCGAGGTGGGCCGGCTCGACGGCACGCCGTGGCGGGTGGCGCTCGCCGAGCTCGGTGACGGCAACCAGGGGGCGGCCGTACTGACCGAGCGGGCGATTACCATGTTCGGCCCGCGCGCCGTGGCATTCGTCGGGGTGGCGGGGGCCCTCAAGGGTGATGTCCAGCTCGGGGACGTCGTCATGGCCACGCATGTGTACGCGTACCACGGCGGCAAGGACGAGGACGGCGAGTTCCACTCCCGCCCGCGGGTCTGGCCGGTGCGTCAGGAACTCGACCAGCTGGCCCGCATGGCCCGCAGGTCCGGTGGGTGGACCGAGCTGCTGCGGGACCATCCGCCCGGCGCCGCCCGCCCGGCCGTACACCTCAAGCCCGTGGCCGCCGGTGAGGTCGTCCTCAATTCGGCGGACTCGCCCCTGCGACGGCAACTGCGCCGGAACTACCAGGACGCCGCCGCCATCGAGATGGAGGGCGCGGGCGTGGCGCAGGCCGCCCATCTCAACGCCGCGCTACCCGCCCTGATCGTCCGCGGGATCAGCGACCGGGCCGACGGGAAGAAGTACGACGCGGACGCCGAGGGCTGGCAGTCCCGCGCGGCCCGCCACGCCGCCGCCTTCGCCTTCTCCGTCCTCCGCGAACTGCCACCCGGCGGCGGCCCAGCCGCCACACCCGGGCCGGAGACTCCCACCGGCCCGGCACCGGAACGGTTCCCGGACGGTCCGACGGCCCCGCCCCCGCCCCCAGATGCGGGAACCCCACCGGCAGATGCGGGAACCCCACCGGACACCGGACCGGCCGCACACCGCCAACTCCACCGCTGGGCGCGGAGGTTCTCCGACGACCTGGATCTCGTGGACTCCCCACGGCCGGACGCTGACACCGGCTCCCCGCCGCAGCTCAGCGGCGGCCTGTATGTGCGGCGCGCCATCCAGGACCGGGTGGTGGAGGCCCTCTACGACGATGATCCGAAGGCGGTCCTGGTGACCGGGGACGCCGGAAACGGCAAGAGCAGCCTGCTGTGGGGCCTGGCCCGGGACCTGACCGTTCTGGAGGACGCCGAGGTCTTCCTGGTGAACGCCGCCTGGCTGCTGCGCCCCCTGAGCGGCGCCTCCGCGACACCCATGCTGACCCCCGCGACCGTCGTGTCCGGGGCCACTCACGCCCGGACCCGGGGGCGTACACCCGTCGTGCTCCTCGACACCGCCGATCTGCTGCTGCACGACGACCACCATGAGATGACGCTGCTCGACCTGTGCGAGGATCTCGCCGCCGCCGGTGTCCGCCTGGTGCTGACCTCCCGGCCGGAGGAGGCGAACCGGCTGCGCACCGGCTTCCTCCGGATATCGCTCGGCCCCTACGACGACGGCGAGATCCCCCACGCCATCCGTGGCCACGCCGCGCTCTACTGCCCCGACGCCGTCCCCCGGGACGACGGGGCACGGGTGCGGAGGCTGATGGAGCCCGTGGCCCGCGGACTGCCGGTGCGCGAGGTGTGCAGAAGCCCCCTCCAGCTGCGGCTGCTGTTCGAACTCGCCCGGGACGACGGGGCGTTCCCCAGCGCCGAGATCGACGCCACCGGCCTCTACCGCCGCTACTGGGACCACCGGGTCGTCACCGACCGGCGCCATCGCGGCAACCAGAGCGCCACGGCGCCGGAGGACCTCTCCTCGATCACCGGCGCGATCGCCGTCGTGCTGATGTCGGCCGGCCGTACCGAGCTGTCACGTGAGGACCTGGCCGAGCGGCTCACCTCGCCGCATGGCGGCCCACGCCACGCGTGGCCGTACGAAGCCGCCCGCGTCCGGTCGTCCCTGGATCTGCTGATCGACCGGGGCGTGCTGGGCAGGGGAGCCTCGGACGGCATCCACTTCTTCCACCAGACCATGTTCGAGTACGCGGCCGCGCGCGGCCTGCTGCACCTCACCGGGGCGCGGGCGCTGCTGTCGCTGTGCGAGTGGATCGGGTCCCATCCCCGTGACTTCTTCGTCGGGGCGATCCTCGAACAGCTCCTCATGCTCGCCGCGGGGTCCGAACGGTATCGCGGCCCGGTGCGGGACACGCTGATCCGTATGGCGGCGCACGAGGACGCCATGATCCTGCACACCGTCGCCGTGGCCGTCGCGGCCCGGAACCCGGCCGTGGGCGTGCCCGTCGAGCCCCTGCTCGCGACGGCGCCGCACGGTGTCGCCCGACGGTACGCGGTGCTGGCCCCGACCGTGCGCGACACGGATGTCGACGCCCTTCTCCCGCGGCTCCACGGGCTGTGGGAGAGACAGGAGCCCAGCCTGCGGGAGGCCGTGCTCGAAGCGCTGGAACGGCTGGCCGCCCAGAACTCGCTCGCGGTCCACGCCGCCCTCGCCGACTGGGGCTGCGTACGGGAGCTGACCGGGCGCCGTACGGCCTGCGCGGGCCTCGACGTCCTGCCTCGGCTGCTCGTGCTGACGTCACACGTCGATGTGGCGTCAGCCCGGACGGGCCTCATGGAAATGCTCGACTTCGCCCTGACCCGGGGGCTGTCGGAGCTGGCGTCCGGCGTCATGACCCTCTGGGCACGGCACTGGGAGACACTGGGCTCGGCGGAGTGGGCCGCCGCCGTCCAGGAGCGTCTCCGGCGTGTGCGTCTCGCGCGGAAGTCGTACGACGTCGGGCTCTTCCAAACGGCCCTGGCGAGGGTGCTGGCCGCCTCGTGGACCCACGACCAGGGACTCCCGGGCGACCACGGACTCCCCGCCGATGACGCCGACGACCCCGACGGCGGTCCGGCCACCGCTCCCCACCCCTGGACGCGCCGCCTCGACGCCGCGGTGGCGCTCCTCGAGGCGGACGACCACGACACCGCGGGCAACGCCGGACTCATCGCCGCCACAGCCGTTCTGACCACCCTTCCGCACGGCCACTGGGCCATCGAGGCCACCCTGGACCGCTGTCTGGCGATGACCGGGCAGGGAGCGCCGCACGCACTGCAGCACCGGATGGTCTTCCCCCTGCTGCTCAGCATCGACTGCGCCGCCGCGGAACGTCTCGTCCACCGGCTCGCCGCCATGCTCAAGGCGCTGCCCTGCCCCGAGAACCAGCCGGTCACGCCCTCGCAGCGGCTCGCGCTCGTGGCCCGCCGGATCCTCGCCAACCGGGACGTACCCCCACGGCGCGTGCGGCAGGTACTGGAACACTCCGGCTGGGAGGCCGACTCCGAGCTGTGGCTGTCCCGGGACGGCCTGGCCACGCTCCTCCTGCCGGCCGCGCTCGGCGGTCACCCCACCGCGGTGAGCAGGATCGAGAAGGCGACGACCGCCCCGGCCGCCGCCCGGAGCCTCGTCCGCCAATCCCTGCACCGGGCCGTCACGGACGCCGGGCTCCACACCGAGCGCCACATCGGTCTGCTGGTGAACCTGTCGCTCATGGACGCCGACACCGTGCTCCTGGAGGCCATCACCACCGGCCGGGCCAAGAAGGGTACGGGTCCGCTGCCGCCCCTCGCCCATGAGCGGGTGCTGGCCGCGCTACGGGCATCGGCACCGGCTCTCACGGGGCTGATCGCGGACGAGATCGCCGAGGGCAACAGCGGAAAGCGGCAGCGCCAGGCACTCACGCTCTGGGAATGCTCCGTGTCCGCCGGCGTCCTCCCCGCGCCCGGTCTGGCCGAACTCCTGCCCCGGTACGGCACCTTCTCCGACCAGAAGACCCGGGCGGCCTTCCTCGGGCTGGTGGGAACCATCGCGGCGCGCGAACCCGCCCAGTACACGACGGCACACACCTTCCTTTCGGAGCTGGTGTTCGACACCGAGGGAGGCATTCCCCTCCTCGACGACGCGTCGGCCGCCACCCGGAACGCCGCCCGCAAGGCCCTGCTCCAGGCCGCCTGTGAGTCCGGCCCGCTCACCCCCACGGCCCTCACCACGGCCCTCGACCTGGCCTTCGCCCCACCGACCGACGCCGGACTGATCAGCGGGCTCGGCCAACTGGTGCGGCGGCTCAGCGCCACGCACGGCGCGGCATCCGCCGCCGAGCTGCTGATCCGCGTCATCGGCGCGGCCGTGGCCTCGCGACAGGGCCGCGCCGCGGAGAACCACCTCGCCAAGTCCCTCCGTGGCGCGATGGACAGCATCTTCGACCATGGTTCCCCGGCCGTGTACCGGAGACTGTGGGAGCACCTCAAGGAGCGCGGCCCGGAGGACGACGCCGATCGCGTGGTCTTTCCGGAGCGGTACGCCCTGGGGCTGGTGAGCTGCGCGATCCGCCGCTCGTACGCGACAACGCACCAGGATCTGGAAGCACTTGTCGCCGATCCACGGGTGCCGCGGCCCACCAAGATGTGGATCAGCGACCAGCTCAGCGCCCGCTCGCGGGAACACACCGAACACGACCTCAGCTGGGTGCTGGGTGGCCGGACGGCCTGGCAGCCAGTGGCAGGATGCTCGCGGTAGTCGTCATCGAGGTCACGGGTGCGCGCGGGGCCCCGTTCGATCGCGGGAAGCCGAAGGAGCCCGATGAGCCGGAAGAACCACCACGTCGTCGTGCTCGTGCTCGACGGTGCGAAGCCACTCGACGTCGGCATCCCCGCGCAAGTGTTCTCCAACCGGCCGAGCATGCCCTATGAGCTGCGGGTATGCGGTGCCGCACCCGGGCCGGTGACCGGTGGCGAGGGACTCTCGTACCACGTGGCCGAGGGCCTCGAGGCGTTCGAGCAGGCCGACACCGTCTTCATCCCCGGCTACCGGGAGCCGGCGACCACGGAACCACCGGCGGCGGTCGTCAGCGCGCTCATGGCCGCCCATGAGCGTGGCACCCGGCTCGCGGCCATCTCCACCGGGGCGTTCGCCCTGGCGGCCACGGGTCTGCTCGACGGCAAGCGGGCGACGACCCACTGGCACTACACAAAGGCTCTCGCCGAGCGGCATCCGCTCGTACGGGTGGACGAGAACGTGCTGTTCGTGGACGAGGGCGACGTGCTCACCTCGGCGGGCGCGGCATCCGGCATCGACCTCTGTCTGCACCTGGTGCGGCGCGACCACGGCGTCGGGCTCTCCAACCACGTGGCGAGACGGCTGGTGGCGGCGCCGTATCGCAGCGGGGGACAGGCGCAGTACGTGCCCCGTAGTGTGCCCGAGCCGCTCGGTGATCTGTTCGCGAGCACGCGGGAGTGGGCCCTGGCGCACCTCGCCGAACCGCTGACGCTCGAAGCGCTCGCCCGCAACGCGCGGGTGTCGGCGCGCACCTTCTCCCGGCGGTTCGTGGAGGACACCGGCTACACGCCGATGCAGTGGGTGCTCAGGGCGCGCGTGGACCTGGCCCGTGAGCTGCTCGAACGCACCGATCTGAGCGTGGAGCAGATCGCCGACCGGGTCGGGCTCGGCACCGGCGCGAATCTGCGTCTGCACTTCCACCGCATTCTCGGCACCTCCCCGACGGAGTACCGCCACACCTTCTCGGCCTGAGACTCCTTCCGAGCGCCGTTCGTGTGAAGGGTGCGATGGCTATGGCGTGACTGTGGCGAGATCCTTGCGTGTGGTGGCGTTCATGCCGCTGTCGGCCGGGGATCCGGATGCCGACGATGGGGGCGGAAACGAAAGGAATCTCCATGACCCGCATCGCCGTCAATGGATTCGGCCGCATCGGACGCAACACCCTCCGCGCCCTGCTCGAGCGCGACAGCGAGCTCGAGGTGGTCGCCGTCAACGACCTCACCGCCCCCGAGTCCCTCGCCCATCTGCTCAAGTACGACAGCGCGCTCGGTCCACTCGGCCGCTCCGTCGAGGTCGACGGAACCGACCTCATCGTCGACGGCCGCCGCATCAAGGTGCTCGCCGAGCGCGAGCCCGCCGACCTGCCGTGGGCCGAGCTCGGCGTCGACATCGTGCTCGAGTCCACCGGCCGCTTCACCGCGGCGGACGCCGCCCGCGCGCACCTCCGCGCCGGGGCCCGGCGTGTGCTGGTGAGCGCCCCCTCCGCCGGTGCCGATGTCACGCTCGCCTACGGCGTGAACACCGATGCCTACGACCCCGCCGAGCACGTGATCGTCTCGAACGCCTCGTGCACCACGAACGCGCTGGCCCCGCTGGCAGCCGTACTGGACGACCTGGCCGGGATCGAGCACGGCTTCATGACCACGGTGCACGCGTACACCCAGGAGCAGAACCTCCAGGACGGCCCCCACCGCGACCTGCGCCGCGCCCGCGCCGCCGGGGTGAACATCGTGCCCACCACCACCGGGGCCGCCAAGGCCATCGGGCTGGTGCTGCCGAACCTCGAGGGCAAGCTGTCGGGCGACTCCATCCGCGTGCCGGTACCGGTGGGCTCGATCGTGGAGCTGAACACCGCGGTCTCCCGGGAGGTCAGCCGCGACGAGGTGCTCGCGGCCTACCGTGCCGCCGCCGACGGCAAGCTCAAGGGCATCCTCGACTACTCCGACGAGCCGCTCGTCTCCAGCGACATCACCCGCCGGCCGGCGTCGTCCATCTTCGACGCCGCGCTCACCCGCGTCGACGGCAAGCACATCAAGGTGGTGGCCTGGTACGACAACGAGTGGGGCTTCTCGAACCGCGTCATCGACACGCTCGAACTGCTCGCGCGCGACTGAGCGCGCCGACTGACCGACTGTGAGGGGCCGGGACCGACCGGCTCCTCACCGCTCTCGGACGGGCGCCTGAGCTCAGGTGCGGTCCGCGCCGCGCGGGGAGGGCCGGGTGCGTGTCGCGTGGATGGAGCCGAGCAGACGCAGCGCCTCCGCGCTGCCGCTGCCGGGCTCCGCGTGGTAGATGACGAGTTGCCGGCCCGGGGCCTCCCGCACGTCGAACGCCTGGTAGCTGAGCGTGAGGGGGCCGACGTCGGGGTGCAGAAACCGCTTGGCCTCCTGGGTCTTGCCGCGCACGGTGTGGCTGTCCCACAGGCGCGCGAAGTCCACGCTGTCCTCGGTGAGGGTGTCCACGAGCCCGCGCAGGCGCGGATTGTCGGGCTGGTAGCCCGCCGCGTGGCGCAGATTCGCGACGGTGGCCTGGGCCGCCCGGTCCCAGTCCCGGTAGAAGGTGCGGCCCGCGGGGTCCGCGAACGCCATGCGGGCCAGGTTGTCCGCCGGGCGGAACGGCGAGTAGAGGGCGTCGGCCAGCGCGTTGGTGGCGAGGATGTCCAGGGTCCGGTTGAACACGAAGGCAGGCGTGTGCGGATAGCCGTCCATCAGCTGCCGCAACCCGGGGCTGACCTGGTCGGACACGCGGGCGGCCGGGCCGTCCGGCACCGTGCCGCCGAGCCGGTACAGATGGTCCCGGGCATCGCCGTCGAGGTGCAGCGCGCGGCTGAGCGCGTCGAGCACCTGCGCGGAGGGGTGGCGCTCCCGGCCTTGTTCCAGGCGGGTGTAGTAGTCGGCGTTGACACCGGCCAGCACCGCGACCTCCTCACGGCGCAGCCCGGGAACGCGGCGGGTGCCGTGGCTCGCCATCCCGACCTCTTCGGGCCGAAGTCCTGACCTGCTGCTTCGCAGGAATTCTCCCAGGTCGTTGTCACCCATGCCGCCAGGCTACGAGACGCCGCGACCGGCTGCCCGGGTGTGTCGCACCCAGGCAGCAGGCGTCCTGGACCGCCCGTGGCGCACTGCCCAGACTCGGTGGCGCGAGACGACCCCGCCGCTTCCCGCAGTGGCATCGAAGAAGGACGGCACCATGACGACAACCACTCATTCCGCCGACTCCGCGGAGTTCACGGGCAGGATCGCCCTGGTCACCGGGGCGGCACGCGGCGTCGGGAAGGAGACCGTCCGGCTGCTGCACCGCCGCGGGGCGCGGATCGTGGCCGTCGACCTGCGCCACGAGGTGAGGGAACTGGCCGAGCACTTCCCGGGCGTACGTCCCCTGGTCGGCGACATCACGGACGAGGCGACCGCTCACCGCGCGGTACGACGCCCAGCCGCTCGGCCGGGTGGCCCAGCCCGAGGAGATCGCCGAAGTTCTCTGCTTCCTCGCCTCGCCGCGCTCCAGCTTCATCACGGGCGCCGTGGTCGCGGCGGACGGCGGCTTCACCGCGATCTGAGCGGGGAGCCGGGCCATTTTCTCCATGTAGCGCTATGCGAGGCATGACCGGAATGGCGAATACACTCCATGAGCACTAATGGAATGAGCAATTCCATTAGCGCTCATTGCCCGGCTTGTGACTTGCGTCACAAGCCCATCCTCAATGGATCACATTTTCGTATCTCTGTGAAACGATGCCTCGGTGCTGGCCTCGAAGTAGCTCATCGCGAGACATCACCGATCCACCGGTCCACCCGAATCCATATCGGGCGGCAGTACGGCAAATGACTTCTTCAAGTTTTGGCTAGCCGTAACGGGGAGGCGAGAATGCCGACGATGATTGTTATCGGGTACAGAGGCGATCTCGATCAGGCACTGCAGCGCCGCGGCATTGATCCTTACTATATTGTCCAGGCGCCGGCGAGCCCGCCGAAGAGTCGGAGATTCACATGGGTCGCCGACATGGAGAACGCCCAGGAGATTTTCCGAGCAGTGCTGTCCGCGGACATTGACGATGTGGCCGGCGTGCTGAGCGTCCATGAAATGGGCGTATTCGGGGCAACCTACTTACGGCAGCAGCTGAACCTTCCCGGGAATGCCGATTCCAGGACGGCTCTCCACTTCCGGGACAAGTACCTCCAGAAGAGCGTGCTGCCGCCCCGGATCAGGCGGGCGCGCTGCCGCCATGTGCCCGTGGGCACGTCGTTCGCGGAGCTCGCCGACGATCTGGGAGAGGTCTTCGTGGTCAAGCCGGCGGCCGGGGCCGGCGCTCTCCGTACGAACATCGTGGGTACCCCGGAAGAGTACGCACAGGCCCTGACGCCCTTCACCGGTCAGTCGGATGTCGAGATCGTCGCCGAGTCCTTCATGGACGGTCCGGAGGTCTATCTCGACGGCGTCTGGGAAAAGGGAGACCTTCGGTGGTCGTCCATGAGCGGCTACCACACCTCACCGCTCAGGGCCGTACAGGGCGGCATCCTGTCCGCGTACGTTCTGGACCGGAAGCGGCATTCCGTCTTGTTCGATGAGATGGAGGCGCTCGCCGGGCAAGCGCTCACCAGCCTGAACGCCCCCGATTGCGTATTCCATATGGAAGCGTTCACGACCGAAGCAGGGTTGACCTTCGGCGAGTGCGCCATCCGCCTCCCCGGGGCGCTGTCCCCTCAGGTCAATCAGCTGACATACGGCGTCGATCTCTTTGACGTCGAAATCAGTCTCGCGCTGGGTGAGGGCGCGGCTCGGGCCCTGGGCGACCAGTGCACGCCGGAGCGCTTTCATGGATACATTCTTCTGCGCCGCCCCAACGGGTGCAATTTAACCCAGAGCGACTTTGAACGGAACTTCCTTTTCGACGAGATCGTCTACGATTCATCGCCTGATGCGCCGGTCGGGCCGTACGGCCGCGTGGGACAGGCCATCGTCTCCGACCCGGATGAGCTGAAACTGCGGAAGACGATCGAGGACATCGTGCGATTCAACGAGGTCGGATCCACCTGATCTGACGGCCGGTCCGACCGAGCCACCGGCCCGGGACACCCCGGCGCCGACACCGTCGCGTCCACCTCGATCACACGTGCCGCGGGTGCCGAACTCCGCCCGCCCCAAGCCGCGTTCAGCCGCGCCCCCACGATGCGCACCACCGCCGATGGCGATCTCAGAGCCCGGCCCTGGTGCCCCTCCCCGGCGCGGCGTCGCGCCCCCAGCCCCGCTCGCCATGGTTTTCCGTCCCTTCTGATCGGAGGACTTCCCCCATGCCGGATCAACGTCATGCTTCGACACTCCCGCAGCTGCTCGAGCGTGCGGCCCGCGAAACGACTCAAGGCATCGCGTTCATCGGCGGCCCGTTCCTCTCCTACGCCGAGTTGCGGGAGTGCGCCTGCCGGATCGCGCAAGGGCTGCGGGAGCGCGGCACCGCCCCGGGCGACCGAGTGCTCATCGCGGCCGGTGATCCGGAGATCTTCTTCCGCGCCTTCTGGGGATGCGTACTCACCGGTGCCGTGCCGTGCCCGGTCGCACCGCCGGCCGACCCTTCCCGGTGGCGCGCCCAGCTGGAGCAGCTGCGCACGCTCCTGGGCGACCCGCTGGTGATCGTGTCCAAGACGGCTCATGGAGACCTGCCCGAGGCCGGGCTGCGGTCCGTCACGGTCGAGGAGCTGAGCCATGCCGCGGCCGAGCCCGATCAGCTCCATGTGCCCGCGCCGGACGATCTCACCCTGCTGATGCTCACCTCCGGGTCCACCGGATCGAGCAAGGCGGTCAGGCTCACCCACGCCAATCTGCTGGCGGCGCAGGCCGGTAAGGCGGGGGCGCTGGAACTCGGGCCCGACGACACCTCGTTGAACTGGATCTCGGTCGATCACATCGCCGCGATCGAGGCGCATCTGCTGCCGATGTTCAACGGCGCCGCCCAGGTCATGACGGTGCCCGCCACGGTGCTGGCGGACCCCGTGGAGTTCCTCAGGCTGCTCACGGCCCATCGGGTGAGGGTGACGTTCACCCCCAACTTCCTGTTCGGGCAGATCAACCAGGCACTCGCCGTGCGGCGCGCATCGCGGCAGGAGGTGGACCTGTCACAGGTGCGGCACATCATCTCCGGCGGCGAGGCCACCGTGACCGCCACCGTACGGGCGTTCCTGGACACGCTCGCGCCCTACGGGCTGCGCGGAGATGTGATCGTGCCCGCGTTCGGGATGACCGAGACGTGTGCGGGCAGTGTGTTCAACCGCGACTTCGCCACCCATGACCTGGAGACGGAGTTCCCGTCGCTGGGGCGACCGGTGCGGGGCCTGCGGATTCGCGTCACCGACGACGACGGCACGGTGCCGGCCTCCACCGATCGGCCCGTGACGGCAGAGCCGGGGGAGGTGCAGCTGCACGGCCCGATGGTCTCGGGCGGCTACTTCGGCGATGAGCGGGCCACCGCGCGGGCGTTCACCGCCGACGGCTGGTTCCGCACCGGAGACCTGGGCCACCTCGACTCCGACGGCCGGTTGACGCTGGTCGGCCGCAGCAAGGACTCCATCATCGTCAGCGGTGTCAACTACTACAGCCACGACCTGGAAGCGGTCCTGGACGAGCTGGACGGGGTGAAGCGCGGCCACGTCGCCGCGTTCCCGATACGGCCCGAGGGGGCCGACACCGAACAGCTCGCCATCGCTTTCGTCCCGGCGGGCGACCCCGCCGACGAGACCGCGGTGTACCGGGCCATCGTGGCGATCCGCAGCTCCACGGTGATGCACTGGGGCTTCCGCCCGCAGCTGATCCTCCCGGTCGCCGAGGAGGAGATCCCCCGTGGCAACCTCGGCAAGATCCAGCGGTCGCGGCTGCGCGCGGCCGTCGAGAACGGAAGCCTGGACGAGGCCGCCCGCCGGTCGGACGAGATCAGCACCCGGTTCCTCGGTGGCCAGGTGGCGCCGGAGGGCGAGGTGGAGACCGCACTGGCCGAGATCTACGCCCGCGTCCTGGACACCAAGGCGGTGTCGGCCACCGCCGGCTTCTTCGACCTGGGCGGTACCTCGCTGGACGTACTGCGGCTCAAGCTGGAGATCCAGGCCGCGTTCGGCATCGAGGACGTGCCGATGTCCACGCTCCTCCAGGCCCCGACCGTACGAGCGCTGACCGGCCGCCTGACCGCAGGGCAGGGTGCAGGTGGCGACGCCACCTACGATCCGCTGGTGCCGCTGCAGATCACCGGGGACGGGACGCCGCTCTTCTGCGTCCACCCCGGTCTGGGGGAGGTGCTGGTGTTCGTCAACCTCGCCAAGTACTTCACCGGCGAGCGGCCGTTCTACGCGCTGCGGGCCCGTGGATTCGGACAGGGGGAAACCCACTTCGAGTCGTTCGACGAGATGGTGTCCACCTACGTCGAGGCCATCCGGCGGGCGCAGCCCAGCGGCCCCTACGCCGTCGCGGGCTACTCCTACGGCGGGGCGGTGGCATTCGAGATCGCCAAGCGGCTGGAAGCCGACGGCGACAAGGTCGACTTCGTGGGTGTCTTCAACCTGCCACCGCGGATCTCCGACCGCATGAACGAGATCACCTTCACCGACGGCGCGATCAACCTGGCGCTGTTCCTCGAACTGATCGACGCCACCGACATCGAGCGGCTGACCGCCACCCTCCGGCCACTGCCCGAGGCCGATCAGCTCGCCCATCTGATCGACCGCGCCCCGAAGCGGCGGCTGACCGAACTCGACCTCACCCTCGAACGGTTCGCCGACTGGGTACACCTCGCACAGAGCATGGTGCACCTGGGCCGCACCTACGAACCGTCGGGTTCGGTCGGGCGGGTGAAGGTCTTCTACTGCACTCCGCTGCGCGGCACCAAGGAGGAGTGGCTGGATCACCAGCTCAGCCACTGGGACGAGTTCACCCGCGACCCCAACACCTATATCGAGGTCGACGGGGAGCACTACACCCTGATGAGCCCGCGGCATGTGCACACCTTCCAGGCGACCCTGCGGCACGAACTGGCCCGCGCGCTCGGCTGAGGACCGGCAAAGGCAACCGCTGACACCACCAGGAGCGGCCGATCATGCAACGCAAGAAGATACTCATCACCGGTGGGACCGGACAGGTCGCGAGGCCCGTCGCCGAATCGCTCGCCGTCGACAACGAGGTGTGGTGCCTGGGCCGGTTCGGCGACCCACACGCCCGCGAGGCACTGGAGGAAGTGGGCGCCCACACCGCCGTCTGGGACATGGCCACCGATGACCTGGAGGGCCTGCCCCGCGACTTCACCCATGTGCTGCACTCGGCGGTGCACCGGGGCGACGGCAAGGACTTCGAGGACACCGCGCGCGTCAACGCGGTCGGCACCGCTGGGCTGATGACCCACTGCTCCGCCGCCGAGTCGTTCCTGTACGTCTCGTCCGGGGTGGTCTACAACCGCGCCGATCGGACACATCGCTACCGGGAGAGCGATCCGCTGGGCGGCGCGGCGCCCTGGCTGCCGACCTACCCCGTCGCCAAGATCACCGCCGAAGGGGTGGCACGCGGTCTGGCCGAGGCACTCGGGCTGCCGACGGTGATCGCCCGCCTCAACATCGCCTACGGCCCGTACGGCCACGGTGGTGTGCCCATGATCCTGTTCCATCAGATGCGCGAAGGGCAGCCCTGCGCGGTGCCCCGCGAGGGCCAGAACTACTGCAATCTGCTGCACACCGATGACGTCGTACGCCAGGTGCCGCTGCTGTGGGACGTGGCGCGGGCGCCCGCGCGGGTGGTGAACTGGGGCGGGGACGAGGAGGTCGGCATCACCGATCTGCTGGAGTATCTGTCCGCGCTCACCGGAGTGCCGGTGCGGCTGGACCGCGGCGACTACAGCCGGGAAACGGCCATCTTCGACCACGACGTCCGCCGCGGCCTGATCGGCGACTGCACCATCGGCTGGCGGGCCGGTATCGCCCGCACCGTGGCCGACCTGTTCGAGGAGTACCGCGACCGCGTCGACGCGTACCTGGACGCGCACGGAGCCGGGACACCCCAGTGACCACGAGGAGTGGAGAACGAGCATGCGCAGGTCCGCAGATATCGACGCGCTTCAGCATGTGCTGTCCGCCGCCCTCGGGTCCCCGGACCCGGTGTGCGCCTTGGGCCGACTAGACCGAGGCGCGGGCGCGTTCGCCGCCCTGGACACCGCCGTGCTCGAGCGCCCCACGCTGGTGGGCGGCGGGTCCCCGTACCACCCGACCAGCCCCGCCCCCACCCGCCACGCGCTCGATGAACTGGTCCGCCGCGCCGAGACACTGGGCGTGCCCCAGATCCTGGTGCCCAACGTGCGCCGCGGCGATGACACCAGCGCGCTGCGGGCGGCAGGGCTCGTTCCGATCGCCACCGAGAGCGAGTGTGTCGTCCGGCTGGCCGGGGAGGTGGACGAGGCCCTGCGGACCCGTATCGGCGCCGAACGACTCAACGACCTCCGCCGCCGCGACCGCGAGGCCTCCCTCGAGCTGACCTGGGAGCGGATCCGGCTGAGCGAGCTCGACGGAAGTCCCTGGGCGCGAGACGCCTTCGTCACGCTCCACCAGCGTCAGGCCGAGCGCCACGGCGGCCACCACAACCTGTACAACGCCGAAGCCCTCGACGCACTGGCGCACGGCCCGTTGGCCGATCGCACCGAGATACTCCTGCGCCGCGAACAGAACGCCGTGGTCCAGGCCGGGCTCATCACCACATCCCACAACGGCCGGGGGATCTACTCCCTCACACAGGCCACCGACCACGACGACCCCGCCGCACGGGACGAGCTCTTCGCCGCGTCCATGTACCGGCTGTACCTCCACGCCCGGCGCTCCGGCCTGGAGTGGGTCCACCTCGGCCGGGGAGACGTCCCGCGCATGCGCCGCCTCGGAGCCGATCTGTTCGTACCCCTCGACCACTGGCTGCGCGCCCCCGGCCTCGCCTCCCCGGCGGAAGCGGGCGCGGAACACCCGCTGTCGGAGTACGCGGCTCCCCCCGTCACGGGGGTGCCCGTCCCCGGCCCGGCCCGCTTCCGCCAGGTGCCCCGGTTCGACACGATCGACCTGTCCAGCAACACCAACCCGTTCCTGGGCGCCGCGGGGGAGTACCCCCACCTCGACACCACAGAGCTGGCCGACACCTACCTGGCCACGATCGCGACATTCCCCGGCCACGCGGGCGTGGACGCGCTGAGCGCGGACCACGTGCTGTTCAGCAGCGGGGCGGTGGACGGCGTCATGCTGCTCCTGGCGGCGCTGGCGTCACCCGGTGAGCGCGTCTGCGTCACACCACCCACCTTCCCGCTCTACGGCCACTTCGCCCACATCCTGCGCCTGCCCGTCGTCGACGTGCCGCTGCGCGGCGACGACCTGTCCCAGCTCGACACCGAGCGCATCCTGGCGGCCGATCCACGGGTGACCATCCTGTGCGACCCCAACAACCCCGTCGGGACCAGGCTCGACCCGGAGCAGGTCCACCACCTGGTGGCTCGCGGCCGCGGGCTGGTGGTGATCGACGAAGCCTATGCCGAGTTCAGCGAGAAGCCCTCGTACGCCCGGCTGATCGCCCGGCACGACAACCTCATCGTGCTCAGGACACTCTCCAAGGCATGGGGCCTCGCCGGCGCGCGCTGCGGAATCGCCCTGGCCCAGCCCGGTGTCATCGAGGCACTGCGCCGGGTGCAGGTGCCCTTCGGGTTCACCAACGACTCCCAGCACGCCGTGCGGGACCGGCTGACCGATGTGCGGCGGGTGGTCGCCGGCATCCAGCGCATCCGCGCCGAACGTGACCGGATGGCCTCGACGCTGACCGAGCATCCCGCGGTGGCTCGGGTGTTCCCCTCGGAGACCAACTTCCTCTTCGTCCGGCTGCACAAGCACGAGCGCGTGATGGACCAGCTTCGGGGCGCGGGCATCGTCGTCGCCGACACCGGGCGGGTGATCCCGGATACCTGCCGTATCACCATCGGCGATCGGCGCGCGAACACCGCCCTGCTCGAAGCACTCTCCTCCGCTCTGTGAGCCCTGTCGTTCAGCGAATCTATGAGCCCTGTCGTTCAGCGAAAGGATCCCGCTCGTGGGTAAAGATTCTCGCTCCGATACCTCTCTCTCCAGCACTGTCGTCGCCGAGGCTTATGCTCGCTGGAGTCCGCAGCTGCACAAGGAATTCGACACCAACGCCCATCATGGGTGTATCGGCCAGACCCTGGTGAAAGAGACCGATTCCCTGCGCATCTGGGAGACCCACCTTCAGCCGGGCGGGCGAATTCCCGTCCATCGGCATGTACTGGACTACTTCTGGATAGCCCTGACAAACGGCCGGGCCCGCCAGCACTCCAGCGATGGCACCACACACGAGATCTCTTATGCCCGCGGACAGTCTCAGCATTTCCGCTGCCCCGAGGGGCGATACCACCTGCATGACCTGAAGAACATCGGCGATGACGTTCTGTCTTTTCTGACCATCGAGACAAAGGGCGGGCCGAACGAGCCCATTCAGCTCCCGAAGAATTGAGAACTGCCGGCCCGCGGGGCGCACGCGCCCCGCGGGCCGACGGCTCAGCTCCCCTTCTTGGTGATCACGAACCGGTCGATGACCAGATAGTCGATCTCGGTGGCGAGGAAGCACTCCAAGGCGTCCCGTGGCGAGCAGACGATGGGCTCACCGGCCACGTTGAAGGACGTGTTGAGCAGGCAGGGCACATCCGTCCGGGCCGTGAAGGCGCGCAACAGCCGGGCGAGGGCGGGATTCTGCCCCTCGTTCACCGTCTGGGCCCGCGCCGTGCCGTCCACGTGACAGGCGCCGGGGATCCGCTCCTGGTACTCCTTCCGCACCGGGAAGACGAAGGTCATATACGGGGACGAGGTCTTCTTGCCCATCGAGAAGACGCGGGGGGCCTCCGACTCGAGGATGACGGGTGCGAACGGCCGGAAGGGCTCCCGGTGTTTCACCCGGAGATTGATGATGTCCTTGATGTCGGGGAAGGCCGGGTTGGCGAGGATGCTGCGGTTGCCCAGGGCGCGCGGCCCGAACTCGCTCCGGCCCTGGAACCAGCCCACGACGTTCTTCCCGGCCAGCAACTCCGCCGTCCGGTCGGCGATCGAGGCGGCGTCGGGCTCCTCCTGCCACTCGACGCGGTCCGCGTAGTCCGCCAGCGCGTCCTGGACCTGCCGCTCGTCGTACGAAGGCCCCAGATAGGGGGTGGTGACCGCGTCGGCCGGCCGATTCCTGAGACCGGCGGCGTACACGGCCGCGCCCATGGCGACCCCGGGGTCGCTGGCCCCGAAGCTGACCTCCATGCCGGTGAACGGCGACCTCTCCAGCATCTTGGTGTTGGCCACGCAGTTCAGCGCCAGCCCGCCCTCGAAGAGCAGGGTGTCCAGGCCGGAGGCCGCGGTCAGCGCCCGCACCTGATGAGCGGTGACGGCCTCGACCATGTGCTGTGCCAGCCCGGCGACCTTGACGCGGAAGTCGAACTGCTCGCGCTTCTCGCTGTCGCCGCCGAACAGGTCGTCGAACAGTGCGTAGTAGGCCGATATGTCCCGTGGCGTGGAGATGGTGTACGAGCCGTTCTCGTGCAGCCGCACAACGCGCTCGAGCAGCGGATTGTGCCGCGGCGGCGGGCCGTACGCGGCCAGGCCCATCACCTTGTACTCGTCGTTGTTGGGTACGAACCCCAGATAGCGGGTGATCCGCCCGAACGCCACCCCGAGCGAACTGGTCATGGGAACCGCGCTCTCGTCGAACTGGCGGACCACGCCGTTCCGCAGCTCGCCCATGACGGAGGACAGCGTCTCCGCCCGGCCGTCGCTCACCAGGAAGGCGGCGTCGCCCCCGCCGGCCAGGTAGGCGCCGCACATGAGATGGGCCAGATGGTGGGGCACCAGGGTGAGCTTGTTGGGATCCAGTTCGTAGCCGGTGCGCTCGACGAAGTCGTGGTACACCGCGTCGGGGCTGAGCATGCCGGTGTAGAGCTCACCCGTGCTGCGCAGGGCGTCGAACTTGGCCGCGACCGGCATGCCGGAGTCGCATATCCCTGAAATCATCTCCTCGGCCACTGCCGGCGAAAACCGCCAGGGGAAAGCGAAAACGTCCACCTGGTCGAGGCCAACACCGGCGGAGTCCAGACACCAGGTGATTGCGTGGGCCGGGAAATCGGACGTCTTCTTGACCCGGCTCAGCCGCTCCTCCTCGACTGCCGCCACCACCTCGCCGTCGATCACCAGAGCCGCCGCGGCGTCATGACCCACCAAGAGATTACGGCCGACACCAGTCGCCCCGTAGAGACGCCCGAAAAGCTCCGCACCTCTGCTGAATCCGTTGTAACCGAGTACGATCACTGGCTCTCAGCCTCCCAAGCACGACAGTATCGGCGGAAGAACAGGCTACTCGGGCGGGATACTTGAGGGATAGGCATGATGCGCAAGCAGATTGTGGATTTCCTTCCCGCGGATACGGCGGACCGGAGAGAATTCCGCACCGAATGCTGGGCGGGCCCGGACCGCGGACGGGCGCGCCCCTCGTTACGTATACTTTTGGGCATGTTGAGGTTGGAACGGCTCCGGGCCGACCACGCGCCCGCCCTGCTGGCCTTCGAGCGCGAGAACCGGGCGTACTTCGCCCGGTCGATCTCGGACCGCGGGGACGCCTACTTCGAGGAGTTCGCATCCCTGCACCGTGCCCGGCTCGCCGAGCAGGACGCCGGTGTGTGTCACTTCCATGTCGTCGTGGACGACCAGGGCGAGTTGGCCGGCCGCGTCAATCTCGTGGACGTCGAGGACGGGGACGCCGAACTCGGCTACCGGATCGGCGAGCGCGCCGCGGGCCGGGGCATGGCGACCGCCGCGGTGGAAGAGGTGTGCCGCCTGGCCGCCACGGCGTACCGGCTCTCCACCCTCACCGCCTACACCGCCCTCGACAACGTCGCCTCCATGACCGTGCTCGGCCGCAACGGATTCACCGTCGTGGCGGACGCCACCGTCGGCGGACGCCCCGGCCTGCGCTATCGCCGACGGCTCGGTGCGGAGCCCGGGGGGCGTTGACCGGGAGCGTTGCCCCGGCGGTCCCGCTGCGGCCCTGTCGTGGGCGCGGAGAGCAAGCGGGCGTCCTCGGTCCTTCTCGTTCGCTGTCCTGATCGTCGCCGGTCCACGCCTGCTGCCCCCAGGAGTGTAAATGGCCATGTCCGCCGAATGGGAGCATGACGTTTTCGGCGAGGGTTGCTCATGGGGAGGCGAAGAAGCGGCGGCTCCGCGTAGTACCGAGTGTTGACCGGTTGGCCAAATCGATCCCAGCGCGCGACAGGGCGACCAGGTAAGAGAGCCGATCCCGTTCCCAGTCCGCGAGCCGCCCGGCCGGTTGGCCTTGATCAGGTGTCCAGCCACGCAGGGCTGCCGCGAGACCGGCCGCGTCGCCGAAGGCCTTCGATGTCCCGGAGGCGGTGTGCGGCCGGACCGTTCCGGCAGCATCGCCGATCAGGGCCGCGTGGTCGGCGACCATCCGGTGCGGCCGGACATCGAAGACCGGCTGCATGAACACATCGGAGCGCCGTACGAGCTCTGAGAACTGCGGCGGAAGCGATGAGCCGGCCACGGTGGCAAGCTCATCCGCGATCTCCGGCGTGATCTCCCCGGGTGGGAGGAAGGTCGTGAACGTTTTCCCGGACCGGCTCGCGAGCACCCTGGGCAGGTCGCGCTCGGCTACGTTCATGTACCACACCCAGTTGACGCGCCGGGAGCCCTCCGACAGTTCACCGTCGGGGCCCGGGACCAAGTAGCACAGCATCTGCAGGCCGTCGGAACCGCAGAATGTGAACCGGTCCGCCAACAGATCCAGCAGATGCCTGGGGAGGGTCGATTCCGGCTCCAGGCCGCGCCAGGCCACATACCCGGCATACGCGGGACGTACGTCCGGATCGAGCAACTGGCGCGTCGCCGAGCCGATCCCATCGGCACCCACGAGAAAGTTGCCCCGCGTAGTGTATCCATCAGCGAACTCGGCCGTGACCTGGGAGCCTTCCACCTGGACCCGCCTCAGGGCACTGTCCAGGCGGTAGCAGACCTCGGTGAGAGGTTCGCGCAGTGCCCGGTGGAGGGTGTCCCAGGCGGTCATCAGCTGGGGCGCCTCGTACCGGGCGGTGCTGCCGTGAAGGTGGAGCTGCTGGCGCTCTCGCAGTTCCACGCTCATCGATCGCGCGGTGACTCCCAGGCGGACGAGTAGTTCCGCTACCTCGGGCTGCATGACGATTCCCGCGCCACGGGCCTCCATCCTGCCTGCGGAGCGCTCGTACACAGCGGCGTCGACGCCCACGGCTCGCATCTCGTGTGCTGCTGCGAGGCCTCCTACAGACCCGCCCACGATCAACGCCTTGAACGCGCTCCTCGGCCGCATCGGATGCCTTCCTGCCGGTGGCCCAGTGGGGCTTCTACCATTTTCGGGCGGACGGGTGATCGTCGCACTCTCTGCTCGTTTGCGGACTGGTGTCGAACGTGACCGCTTTGCCGTTGCGTCGCGCTACGCACCTCTTGGCTAACCCTGTGTGTGCACGGCAGTCGACGCCCCGGCGAGGGCGGTCACGCCCTCCTGGAACGGAAGTCGTGGGCGTAGACGAACACGGTGC
Source organism: Streptomyces endocoffeicus (assembly GCF_016741935.1). Classification (GTDB taxonomy): domain Bacteria; phylum Actinomycetota; class Actinomycetes; order Streptomycetales; family Streptomycetaceae; genus Streptomyces; species Streptomyces endocoffeicus. The sequence goes on from NZ_JAERRG010000006.1 coordinate 445,639, forward strand.
GGCCGCAGCCCTCGCCCCAGCCAGTCACGACCCCGTCGGTGTGGGGTCGGTTCCCCTCCAGCCCGAAACCGGACGCCCTGGTGCCGCCGGAATCGCGCTGATGCCTCCGCCTCCGATGAGAACGGCTGCGGAGACCGGTGATGGGCTGGTCCGGGCCCCTAAATGCGCGCCGTGCCCCCTAATCGCCCGATGCGTTTCCCCGTTATCCGCCCGCACGGGCGGCTAGGGGTCGGGGCCCCGATCACAGGGGTTGGGGGCCGCAGAACCGTGGATTAGCGTTCCTGGCGCTGTCACCGGCACCGATGGGGGTGGGTCGTCGCATGGCCGACGATGAACGACTTCTCAGCTATCTGCGACGGGCGACCGCGGACCTGCGCGAGGCGCGTGCCCGCATCGCGGCGCTGGACGAAGCGGCGGGCCGCGACGACGAGCCGATCGCCATCGTCGGGATGGCGTGCCGCTACCCGGCCGGGCCGGGGGCGTCCGACGTGGGCTCACCCGAGGACCTGTGGCGGCTGGTGATGGACGGGACCGACGCGACCTCGGACTTCCCCGCCGACCGCGGCTGGAACGTCGATGCCGTCTACGACCCCAAGCCGGGACGGGCGGGCCGCAGCTACGTCCGCCGTGGCGGGTTCCTGAGGGACGCCGCCGCGTTCGACGCCGGTTTCTTCGGGATCTCCCCGCGTGAGGCCGCCGGCATGGACCCGCAGCAGCGGCTGGTCCTGGAGACCGCATGGGAGGTCCTCGAACGCGCCGGCATCGACCCCGGCACCCTGAAGGGCACCGCCACCGGGGTGTTCGTCGGGCAGATGTACCACGACTACGCCGGGAACCACAGCATGGGCTCGCTGGCCTCCGGCCGGGTCGCCTACACGTTGGGGCTGGAGGGCCCCGCCATCACCCTCGACACGGCGTGCTCGTCGTCGCTGGTCGCGCTGCACCTCGCAGTCCAGGCGCTGCGCTCCGGCGAGTGCTCGCTGGCGATGGCGGGCGGCGTCGCCGTGATGGCGACGACGGACATGTTCGTGGAGTTCAGCGCCCAGCGGGGACTGTCCCCGGACGGGCGGTGCCGGTCGTTCGCCGCGTCCGCCGACGGGGTCGGCTGGTCGGAGGGCGTCGGCATGCTGCTGGTCGAGCGGCTCGCGGACGCCCGGCGCAACGGGCATGACGTGCTCGCCGTCGTGCGGGGGATCGCCACCAATCAGGACGGCGCGTCCAGCGGCCTGACCGCGCCGAACGGGCCGTCGCAGCAGCGGGCGATCCGGCAGGCGCTGGCGGCGGCGCGCCTGGGGCCCGGCGACATCGACATGGTCGAGGCGCACGGGACGGGGACGACGCTGGGCGACCCGATCGAGGCGCAGGCGCTTTTGGCGACCTATGGGCGGGACCGGCCGGAGGACCGCCCGCTGTGGCTGGGGTCGTTGAAGTCCAACATCGCGCACACCCAGGCCGCCGCCGGTGTCGGCGGCATCATCAAGGTCGTCCAGGCCATCCGCAACCGTGTGCTGCCCCGGACCCTCCACGTGGACGAGCCGAGCCCGAACGTCGACTGGTCCGCCGGGAACGTCCGGCTGCTGACCGAGTCGCTCGACTGGCCCGACCATGGCCGTCCGCGCCGGGCGGGAGTGTCCTCGTTCGGCGCGTCGGGCACCAACGCCCACGTGATCATCGAGGAGGCGCCGCCCGCTGAGCCCGCTGAGCCCGCCGAGCCCGTCGCGGGGCCCGCCAAGCCCGCTGAGCCCGTCGCGGGGCCCGCCGGGGTCGTGCCGGGGATCCTGTCGGCGGCCTCGCCGGCGGCGCTGCGCGGTCAGGCCGAGCGGCTGCGCGCCTTCGCCGCCGCCCGCCCGGAGCTGGACCACGCCGACATCGCGGCCGCGCTGGCGACGACCCGCGCCGCTCTCGAGCACCGCGGCGTGGTCGTCGGCACAGGCCGCGAGGAACTGCTGTCGGGACTCGCGCGAATCGCCGAAGGGGAAAGCGGTGGAACC
>NZ_JAERRG010000060.1 GCF_016741935.1 Streptomyces endocoffeicus
GCTCGCGCCGGTGCCCACCTTCCGGCTGTGGCGCCGGATGAAGCTCTGGGAGCTGCGCAGCTACGAGGAGGTCATCAGGCTCGAGCAGGACCGGCTGGTCTACCAGGCCCGGCTGCGGGCCCGCTACGGGCGCTCCTGGCGCCGTAAGGCGCCCGTGGAGTCGCTGATGCCGCTGCGGCTGGCGCGGTTCGGGGTGCCGCTGGCGGACACCGCCCCGGCGGGGCTCGCGGCGGCCGGTCTGGACCCGACCACGGTGTCGGCGACCGCGCTCCCCTCGGGCCGGTCGGCCGAGGCGGACGAGAAGGGGCCCGAGAACGCGTCCCTGGAGGCCCAGCCGGGCCCGTACGGCGCGCCGGGGGCCGTGGCGGACCTGGGCCCGCAGCAGCACCCCCAGCAGCCCCAGACGCAGGAGCTGCCGCTCTCGCTGCCCCTGCCGGTGTACCAGCAGCCCGCCGGGCAGGGCCATGACGGCCGGAACGCCGTGCCCTTCGACCCGGCGGCCGCCCACCCCATGCCGGTCGAGCAGCAGCCCCAGCAGTTCCAGCACCCGCAGCAGGCACCGCAGCCGCAGCAGTTCCAGCCGCAGGACCAGCAGGTCCCGGGCCAGGCGCCGCGGCCCGAGCAGCAGCCGCAGCAATTCGAGCAGCCCCAGACCCCGCAGCCCCAGCTGACCGTTCCGGTCGGGCCCGGCGGCCGGGTGCGGCCGCTCGGCGGTGAGGGCGTGGGGAGCCATCAGGGCGTCTACGTACCGGAGCAGCGCGAGCCCGAGCGGTTCGCGTACGAGGAGCCGCTGCCGGAGCAGCAGCTGAACCAGCTGCCGGACGACGTGCCGCGCGAGGAGGTCTACTACGCGACCTTCCGCCAGTTCCTCGCCGACCACAGCCGGTACCCCTCCGCGTACCAGTTCGGGCAGCGGCTGCGGGAGACCTACGGCGTGACCGACCTCAGCAACAGCGAGCTGGCCGGGTACGTCGAGGACTTCAAGGAGCGCGTCCGCCTGGAGCGCGAGGCCATCCCGTAGCCACCCCGTAGCCGTCCCGCCGCCACCCCGCGAAGCAGGAACGCCGGGCGGCGGCCGTTAGGCCGTCCGCCCGGCGCCCGGGAGTCGCGGAGGTCAGGCCGCGAGCAGCTTGCGCACCCGGTCCGCCCCCACCGCCAGCAGCAGCGTGGGCAGCCGCGGGCCGGTGTCCCGCCCGACCAGCAGGGTGTAGAGCAGCGCGAAGAACGACCGCTGGGCGACCTTCAGCTCCGGTGTCGGCTTGGCGTCCGGCGCCAGCCCCGCCTGGATCTTCGGCACTCCGTAGACCAGCGTGGTGAGTCCGTCCAGCGACCAGTGGTCGTCCAGGCCGTCGAGCAGCAGCCGCAGCGACTCGCGCTCGGTGTCGCCCAGCGCGGCCAGCCGCTCGGTGTCCGGCTCGTCCCGGACCCGGGTGCGCTGATCGGCCGGGACCTGGGTGGTGATCCAGCGCTCGGCCTTGTCCAGCCGGGGCCGGGTCTCCTCCAGGGACTTCACCGGGTTGTCGGGGTCGAGCTCGCCGAGGATGCGCAGCGTCTGCTCGTCATGGCCGGTGGTGATGTCCACCACCGAGGCCAGCGTGCGGTACGGCAGCGGGCGCGGGGTGCTGGGCAGCTCGCCCGTGGCAGTGCGGGTCGCGCGGCGGTACGCGGCCACGTCCGCGGGCTGGGCCGCGCCTTCGGTGATCTTCCGCTCCAGGGCGTCCCACTCGTCGTAGGTCCGCTGGATCTCCTGGTCGAAGGCGATCTTGAAGGACTGGTTGGGCCGACGGCGGGCGTAGAGCCAGCGCAGCAGCGGCGCCTCCATGATCTCCAGCGCGTCGGCCGGGGTGGGCACACCGCCCTTGGAGGAGGACATCTTGGCCATGCCGCTGATGCCCACGAACGCGTACATCGGCCCGATGGGCTGCTCCCCGCCGAAGACCTCGCGGACGATCTGGCCGCCGACCACATAGGACGAGCCCGGCGAGGAGTGGTCGACGCCCGAGGGCTCGAAGACCACGCCCTCGTACGCCCAGCGCATCGGCCAGTCGACCTTCCAGACCAGCTTGCCGCGGTTGTGCTCGCTCAGGCGGACGGTCTCGCCGTGGCCGCACGCGCAGGTGTACGCGAGCTCGGTGGTCTCGTCGTCGTACGAGGTCACCGTGGTCACATCGCGATCGCAGACCGAGCAGTACGGCTTGTACGGGTAGTAACCCGCCTCGCCCGCGCTGCCGTCGTCCTCGGCGGCCGCGCCCGAGCCCTCGGCGGCGGCCAGCTCGGCCTCGTCCACCGGCTTCTGCTGCTGCTTGGGCTTCTTGGCGCCGGGCTTGTCCTTGGTGCGGTACCGGTCCAGGACGGCGTCGATCTCCCGGCGGTGGCGCATCGCGTGCAGGATCTGCTCCCGGTACGCCCCCGAGGTGTACATCTCGGTCTGGCTGATGGGGTGGAACTCGATGCCCATCTCGCGCAGCGCCTCGGCCATCGGGGCCTTGAAGTGCTCCGCCCAGTTCGGATACGGGGACCCGGGCGGGGCCGGGACCGAGGTGAGCGGCTTCCCGATGTGCTCGGACCAGGAGGGGTCGATCCCGGCCGGGACCTTGCGGTACCGGTCGTAGTCGTCCCAGGACAGGATGTGAACGCATTCGCGGCCCCGGCGCCGGATCTCGTCGGCGACCAGGTGCGGGGTCATGACCTCGCGCAGATTGCCGAGGTGGATCGGGCCGGACGGGCTGAGGCCCGAGGCGACGACGACAGGTTTGCCCGGGGCGCGGCGCTCCGCCTCGGCAATGACCTCGTCGGCGAATCGGGAGACCCAGTCGGTCTCGGTGCTCTGAGCCACGGTCGGCACTTCCTTCCTAGCGGTCATGGCACCGCCCATTGTCCCAGACGGAACAGACCCCTCCGGATTTGCCCACAGGCGCCGCCTGGCGAGCCCGGGTTGTCCACAGGCCGGGGAAATCGTTGGACCCGCCGTGAAATACTGGATTGCCCATACCACCACTACCGGAATGGCACCTCATCCATGGCATCGGTCCTTTCCCTCGCCGCTACGGTCCATCAGCGCGTCGCCACCGCCCTCTCGGCTGCTCTGCCGGAGGCCGGCTCCGCGGACCCGCTGCTGCGACGAAGCGACCGGGCCGACTTCCAGGCCAACGGGATGCTGGCGCTGGCCAAGCAGCTCAAGGGAAACCCCCGTGAGCTGGCCGCCAAGGTCGTGGCGCACCTTCCGGTCGCCGCCACCTCGGCCGACCCCGATCCGGTGATCGCCGACATCGAGGTCTCCGGCCCCGGCTTCCTCAACATCACGATCGCCGACTCCGCGATCACCGCGACCCTCGCCGCCCGCGCCGCCGACGACCGCCTCGGCGTGCCGTTCGCGCAGGCGCCCGGCACCACCGTGATCGACTACGCCCAGCCCAATGTGGCCAAGGAGATGCACGTCGGCCATCTGCGCTCGGCGGTGATCGGCGACGCGGTGGTGCGGATCCTGGAGTTCGCGGGCGAGAAGGTGGTCCGCCGCCACCACATCGGCGACTGGGGCACCCAGTTCGGCATGCTCATCCAGTATCTGATCGAGCACCCGCACGAGCTGGACCACAAGGACGCCTCCTCCGGCGAGGAGGCCATGTCCAGCCTCAACCGGCTCTACAAGGCCGCGCGGGCGCTCTTCGACTCCGACGCGGAGTTCAAGGAGCGGTCCCGGCGGCGGGTGGTGGAGCTCCAGGCGGGCGACGAGGAGACCATCGCCCTGTGGCGGAAGTTCGTGGACGAGTCGAAGATCTACTTCTACTCGGTCTTCGACAAGCTGGACATCGAGATCCACGACCCCGATGTGGTCGGCGAGTCGGGTTACAACGACATGCTGGCCGAGACCTGCCGGCTGCTGGAGGAGTCCGGGGTCGCCGTGCGCTCCGAGGGTGCGCTGTGCGTCTTCTTCGACGACATCAAGGGCCCCGAGGGCAATCCGGTGCCGCTGATCGTCCAGAAGTCCGACGGCGGCTTCGGCTACGCGGCCACCGACCTCTCCGCGATCCGCGACCGGGTGCAGCACCTGAAGGCCGACACCCTGCTGTATGTGGTGGACGCCCGGCAGTCGCTGCACTTCAAGATGGTCTTCGAGACCGCCCGCCGGATCGGCTGGCTCAATGACCAGGTGCACGCCGTGCAGCTCGCCTTCGGCACCGTCCTGGGCAAGGACGGCAAGCCGTTCAAGACCCGCGCGGGCGAGACGGTGCGGCTGGAGGACCTGCTGGACGAGGCCACCGAGCGGGCCGCGGCCGTGGTCCGGGAGAAGAGCGAGAAGCTCGGCCTCACCGAGGAGGAGGTCCTCGAGCGCGGCGCCCAGGTCGGCGTCGGCGCGGTGAAGTACGCGGATCTGTCCACCTCCGCCTCGCGGGACTACAAGTTCGACCTCGACCAGATGGTCTCGCTCAACGGGGACACCTCGGTCTATCTCCAGTACGCGTACGCCCGGATCCAGTCGATCCTGCGCCGCGCCGGGGAGGGGCAGCGGGCGCTGGCCCACCCCGAGCTTCCGCTGGCCCCGGCCGAGCGGGCGCTGGGCCTGCACCTCGACCAGTTCGGGGAGACGCTGCGCGAGGTGGCCGCCGGGTACGAGCCGCACAAGCTGGCCGGGTATCTCTACCAGCTGGCCTCGCTCTACACGACCTTCTACGACCAGTGCCCGGTGCTGAAGGCGGAGGGCGGCCCGGCCCAGGTGGAGAACCGCCTCTTCCTGTGCGCCATCACGGCGCGCACGCTGGGGCAGGGCATGTCCCTGCTGGGCATCCGCACCCCCGAGCGCCTCTGAGCCACCGCGTGTGGAGAGCCCCGCCCCGGCTTCCCGGGGCGGGGCTCTCCGCGTTCATCGGCGGCTTGTCACAGGCGTCACCAGCATCACAGGCGTCACCGACATCACCGGCGTCATATGCGTCACCGGCAGAGCACATCACGCTTCGGCCGCTCCCCGGTCAGCAGGAAGTCCGTCACCCTCCGGTCCGCGCAGGCGCTGCCGTTCTCCACGTACGCCGCGCCATGCCCCATCGCGTCCACGCTGACCATCCGGGCGCGGTCCCCGAAGGAACGCCGGAGATTCAGCGCCCCGCTGTACGGGGTGGCCACATCGCGCTTGTTCTGCACCAGCAGGACGTTCGACGGCCCCTGGTCGGTGATCCGCACCGGCTTGTCCCGCGGCGCGTCATGCCAGAACGTGCACGGCGTGACGTTCACCGGCATGCCCGCGGTGAGCGGGTGGCTCTTACGGCTGGCGGCGACATCCCGCGCATAGCCGGGCAGGGAGGTGGGCCACTCCACGTCGTTGCAGATGGTCGCGAGGGACACGGCCGCGGCGTCCTGCGGGGGGTCGGCCGGTGGATCGGCGGGCGCCTTACCCGCGTCCGCGTCGGCGATCAGCCGGGCCAGGCCCTCGAAGTCGTCCCGGGAGTACAGGGCGTTCAGCATGGACTGGCGCAGTGCGTTGCCGTTCAGCTCGGGCGGGTTGGCGCCGGGCCACGGCAGCGGCTTCGCGTCCAGCCGGGCGGCGAGCTCCAGGACCCGCCGCCGCACCCCGTCGGGGGTCTCGGCGAGCCGCACGGGGCTGTCGGGGGCGGAGGCCCAGCGGGCGAAGTCGGGGAAGGTGTCCTCGACGCCCACGGCGTAGTTGGCCAGCCAGCCGCGCTCCACCCGCTCCGGGTTCGGGTCGTCATTGCTGTCCAGCACCCAGCGGTCGGTGTGCTCGGGGAACATCTGCGCGTAGACGGAGCCCACATACGTCCCGTAGGAGACGCCCCACGCGGACAGCTTCCGCTCGCCGAGCGCCCGGCGGACGCTGTCGATGTCCCGCGCCTCGTTGACGGTGCTGATGGTGCGCAGCAGTTCGCCGCCGTTGCGGGCGCAGGTGTCGGCCATGCGGCGGCCGGTGGTGATGTTCCGCGTGATGTCCCCGCCGGGGCCGGGCCAGGGGCGGGAGGCGAGCAGCGAGAGATCGGCGGGGTTCAGATCGCATCCGGTGTGGGTGGACTGTCCCAGGCCGCGCGGGTCGAAGCTGACGATGTCGTACGCGTCCCGCACCGACTCCGGCAGCCGCTTGCCGAGCGTGCTGGGCCGGTTCAGCCCCGGCGATCCGGGGCCGCCCGGGATCAGCAGCAGGGTGCCCCGGCGGGCCTGCGGCCGCTCGCTGGGGATGCGGGAGACGGCGAGGGAGATCCGCTTGCCGCCGGGGTCGCGGTAGTCCAGCGGCACCTTGAGCGTGGCGCATTCCTGACGGGGGTCGAGCCCGGTGCCCTCGCAGGCGCCCCAGTCGGGCGCGGCGGCGGTCGGGTCGGCCTTCGGGTCCGGGGTCGCGTTCGCGGACGCGACCCCGAGGAGGGAGGCGGTGGCGGCGGTGGCGAGGGCCAGTGCGGCGGTTCTGCCAGTCGTCGGTCTCATATGCGCAAGCCTGGTCGAACCGGCCCTCCCGTCCCATCCGGGCAACCGGCCGACCCACTCGGGGGAAAACCCCCGGGCGACCGCCATGAGTGCCCCCGCGCACGTAGCATTCGGGACACATTTCCCGGACCAGGACAACCTCTCACCGACCAGGGCCGTCCAACCCCGTGCATCACCTGTCATCAACAGACAACAGACCACGGACAACAGACCATTGGGGGCTCGACCATGCGACGGTGGGGGACCGCACTCGCGGCGATGGCGCTCGCGGGCGGCGCGCTGGCGGCGACGGCGGGGACGGCCGGGGCCGTCACGCCGACCGCGGCCAAGGCGGCGACGACCTGTGAGACCGGCTGGGGCAGCGGCGAGAAGACGGCCCAGCCGGCGGGACACGCACCGCTGGGGAACATCAGGACGGGCCGGCACGCGTGCTACGACCGCATCGTGTTCGATGTGAAGGGGGCCACGGCCGCCGATCGCGTCGGCTACCGCGCCGGGTATGTGAACACCCTGTACCAGGACGGCTCCGGCGAGGAGATCCCGGTCCGCGGCGGCGCGATCCTGGACATCCATGTGTCCGCGCCGAGCTACGACCCGGGCAGCGGCGCGGAGTCGTACCCGGGGCGGGCGCGCAAGCCGCTGCCGGGGGTGGACATCTCCGGCTACCAGACCTTCCGGGACACCCGCTTCGGCGCCAGCTTCGAGGGTGAGACCCAGGTCGGCCTCGGGGTGCGCGCACGGCTGCCGTTCCGGGTCTTCCAGACCGACGGGCATGTCGTGGTGGACGTGGCGCACTCCTGGAACGCGGTGCGCTGAGCACGGCGCCGGGGCCACGACAAGGGCCTGCCCCGCGACCCGATGGGTTCGCGGGGCAGGCCCCTTGCCGTGCCGCGGGCGACGGCTACCTGCTGAAGCCGTAGTCCATCAGCTTCTTCGCGTCCTTCGTGCGGTTGTCCACCGAGGTGGAGGCGAGGACGGTGCCGATCATCGTCTTCCCGCTCCGGGTGGCGGCGAAGACCAGGCAGTACTTGGCCTCCGGACCCGAGCCGGTCTTGACGCCGATGGTGCCCGAGTAGCTGCCCAGCAGGTTATTGGTGTTGGTCCACGACATGTAGCGGTAGCCGCCACTCTTCGTGGTCACCTTCTGCTTGGTCGACTTCGTCTTCACGACCGAGCGGAACGTGGAGTACTTCATCGCGTTACTGGCCAGCTTGGTCAGATCGCGCGGTGTCGAGTAGTTGGCGCCGTTCCCGATGCCGTCGAACGAGTCGAAATGGGTGTTCGTCAGCCCGAGGGACTTCGCGGTGGTGTTCATCTTGCCGATGAACGACTTCACCCGCGCGGCCCGGGTGGACCCGGTGCCGAACTTGTCCGCCAGAGCGTACGCCGCGTCACAGCCGGACGGCAGCATCAGCCCGTACAGCAGCTGGCGGACGGTGACCTTGTCGCCGACGATCAGCTTGGCCGAGGAGGCCCAGTTGTTGTCGACGATGTAGTCGCTGTACGCCTTCTGGACCGTGACCTTGGCGTCCAGGTTGAGGTTCGACTGCGCGAGCACCACCCGGGCGGTCATGATCTTGGTGGTGGAGCCGGTGGAAAGACGGGTGTCCGCGGCCTTGGTGAACAGGCTCTTCCCTGTGGCGTTGTTCATCACGAACCCGCCCTTGGCGGCGATCGTGGGACTTGCGGTCGTCGCGGCCTGCGCGGAGGCGGTGAACGCCCCCGCCGTCAGTACGGCTCCAGCGGTGATCGCGACCGCGGATACGCGACGTAGACCCTTCATGCCGGTTTTCAACGTGAATATCTCCAAATGCCCCTGGCCTGCGGCCGCATCACAGGGCCGCTTCCTGGTCAGACGTCCGAGGGGGCCCGATGGATGTGCCCTCTGCCGAGATTTCCTGGAAATTCCCCCGGCTGCGCGCATGGACGCCGGAGGCGTCAGGCCAGGTAGTGGATCGTGCCGTGCAGCGCGGGCTCGACGCCCTCACAGTGCTGAGTGAACGTGGCCGCGAGCGCGTCGACGTCACCCGCCGCGTCGTACGAGAGCTCGGTGATGGTCAACTCGCCGTTGCTGCGGTTGCAGCCGCGTCCGTTGCCGCCGGCGTCCAGACGGGCCGTATCGCCATCGCCGAGCCTGGTCGTCCGGTAGGTCTTTCCGGCTTCCAAGGACTGGCCACTGGGCGCGGCCATCCGGACCGACCAGTTGTCCCGTTTGCCGGAGACGCTGTAATTGATGGTGTTCATGGGGGCACCGCTGCCGCTCAGCCCGAAGAGGGACGTGGAGCCGGTGTAGTCGTTGGAGCGGCCGCCGCCAATGTAGTCGCCGAGGTCGCTGGTGTAGGTGTACGACAGCGGGCGGGCCTGGAACCTCACAGTGCCCTGAAGGGCCGGGGCGGCCGCCCAGTCGCAGTTCTGCGTGAAGGTCGCCTCCAGCGAGGTCACCGCACCCGACGCGTCCGTCTCGATCTGGTCGATGGCGAACTGCCCGTAGACCTCGTCGCAGCCGCGTCCATTGCCCGACACGTCCAGGCCCGGGGCGTGGCCCGTGCGGGAGAGGGCGCGCTCGGCGTCGTGGTAGACACCGGGGTGCAGGGTCTCGCCCTCGGGGGCGGCGAGGCTGATGTCCCAGAAGTCGTTCGCATTGGACACACTGACCGTCAGGTACCGCGCCGTGCCGTTGATCTCGATGGTGTCGCCCGGCGCGGTGTAGGAGCCGGAACCGCCCCATCCGATCCAGTCATCGACGGAAGCGCTGGTGTACGCGTAAGAGGTGACGGCCCCGACCGCGGTTTCCGGGGCCGCGTGGGCCGGGGCGGCGACGGCCCCGAGGAGTCCCGTCACCGCGATGAGGCCGGTGGCGGCGGACGAGACGATACGTCTCCATCTGGTGCGTGAGCGCACGGGCATTGCCTCTCTGCCGAGGAACGCGAACGGAGCGAACGGCCTCAACCTAACGCGCAAATAAGACAGTTGGCAGTCATCGCAGTTGGGCGTCGACCGCCGCCGGGTCGAAGAGGGCGTCCGCGACCATATGGGCCGCGCCGGTGACGCCCGCGCGGGTGGCCAGCGGGGAGAGGACGACCCGCAGGTCCCGGGTGGCCAGGGGCAGCGACCGGCGGTAGGTGACCTCCCGGATACCGGCGATCAGATGCTCCTGGGCATGGGCCAGGCCGCCGCCGACCACCAGGATCGAGGGGTTGAGCAGACTGACCGCGTCGGCGACGCCCTGCCCGAGCAGGCGCCCGGCGTGGCGCAGCAGCCGTACGGCGTCGCCGTTGCCGGAGCGCACCAGGCGCGCCACATCGTCGGTGGTGGCCACCTCGTGCCCGGCGGCGGTGAGGTCGCGCACCAGGGCCCAGCCGCCGGCCACCGCCTCCAGGCAGCCGGAGTTGCCGCAGCGGCACAGGGGCGCGTCCGGGGAGGTCTCGTCGAGCCCGGGGGCGGGGATGTGGCCGATGTCGCCCGCGGCGCCCTGGGAGCCGTGGTGGAGCCGGCCGCCGAGCACCAGGCCGGAGCCGATGCCGGTGCCCGCCTTGACGAAGAGCAGATGCTGGACGTCGGGCCAGTTGACCCGGTGCTCGCCCAGCGCCATCAGATTGGTGTCCTTGTCGGCCAGCACCCGGCAGTCGTAGGTCTCGCGGAAGAAGTCCGGCACCGTATAGCCGTCCCAGCCGGTCATGATGGGCGGGCTGACCACCCGGCCGGTGCCCGACTCGACCGGGCCCGGCACGCCGATGCCGATCCCGCGCACCCGCCCGGCGGGCTCCCCCGCCTCCTTCAGCAGCCGCCGGAAGTCGGTGGCCACCTGGCCGAGCACCGCCTCAGGACCCTCGGCCACATCGAGGTCCCGGCGGTGCGAGACGAGGACGTCACAGGCCATGTCGGCGAGCGCGGTGCGCACATGGCTGCCGCCGATGTCGGCGACCAGCAGCACGCCCGAGTCGGGGCGCAGCCGGAAGGATCCCGCCGGGCGGCCGCCGGTGGAGTCGGCCGCGCCGGACACCTCCAGATAGCCCGCCTCGGTCAGCGCCTCCAGCCGGGTGGCCATGGTGGACCGGGAGAGCCCGGTGGCCGCCATCAGCCGGGCGCGGGTGGTGGCCCGGCCGCCGCGGATGAGCGCCAGCACCGCCCCGGGGCCCGTGGGATGCGCCTGCGCTGGCTGACCTGCCGAGACCGCCTCCGTCACTGGGCCCTGTCCTCCGCTGTGCACGCTCTGTTCGATACCGCCCTCACCGTACCTCCCTTTACGACCGACCCCAATAAAACTTATGTATTGCCTTCATGCAAAAGATGCGTAACATCAGGCGGGCAACGCCGCACAGCACGCCCGAAGGGCAGGCAGGAGAAGGGATCGCCATGAACGACCTCGGAGTGCACGCACTCGTGTGGACCGGCGACTGGACGCCCGAGGGGGCCCGGACCGCCGCCGCCCGCAGCCGCGAGGCCGGATACGACCTGGTCGAGATCTCCCTCCACGACCCCGGGATCGTCGATGTGAAGGCCACCCGCGAGGTGCTCGCCGCCCACGACCTCGGCGTCGCCTGCTCCCGCGGCCTCGCCTTCGACTCCGATGTCTCCGCCGAGGACCCCGCGACCGCCGCCCGCGGCGAGGCGCTGCTGCACCAGGCCCTCCACCTCACCCATGACCTGGGCGGCCACTACTTCGGCGGGGTGCTCTACGGCGCGCTCGGCAAGTACGGTCACCCGCCGACCCCCAAGGGCCGCGAACACGCCGTCCAGGCCCTGCGCAGGCTCGCCGCCGAGGCCGACGGGCTCGGGGTGACGCTCGGTCTGGAGGTCGTCAACCGCTATGAGTCCAACCTGGTCAACACCGCGCGGCAGGCCCTGGAGCTGATCGACGAGATCGGCGCGGCCAATGTGGTGGTCCATCTGGACACGTACCACATGAACATCGAGGAGCAGGACTTCTCCCGCCCGGTACGGGCCTGCGGCGACCGCCTCGGCTATGTCCACATCGGCGAGTCCCACCGCGGCTATCTCGGCTCCGGCACCGTGGACTTCCCCGCCTTCTTCCACGCCCTCGCGGACATCGGCTACCAGGGCCCGATCACCTTCGAGTCCTTCTCCTCCGCCGTGGTCGCCCCCGGCCTCTCCCACGACCTCGCCGTCTGGCGCGATCTGTGGGCCGACGGCGCCGACCTCGCCGCCCACGCCCGCTCGTACATCGCCGACCAGCTCAAGGCCGCCCACGCGGCGGTCTGAGCACCCCGCCCCGGCACCCACGCCCCCAGCACCCGCGTCCCCGTCCCCGTCCCCGTCACCGGCATCCCCGTCACCCGCGTCCCCGTCACCCACGTCCCGTAAGATCCCCGAACCCGCCGAAAGCGCCCGCTATGACTCCCCAGCACCTCCTCGATCGCGCTCAGCGCCTGGCCGACGCAGGCGGCCGCCGCCTGCTCGGCATCGCCGGACCACCCGGGGCCGGCAAGACCACCCTCGCCGAGCACCTGGTCGACGCCCTCGGCGCCGACCGGGCCGTCCTGGTGCCCATGGACGGCTTCCACCTCGCCGACGCCGAGCTGCGCCGACTCGGCCTGATCGGCCGCAAGGGCGCACCGGAGACCTTCGATCCGTACGGCTACGCCGCGCTGCTGCGGCGGCTGCGGGCACCGCGCGCCGAGGAGGTCGTCTACGCGCCGGGGTTCGACCGCGAGCTCGAGCAGCCGGTCGCGGGCACCATCCCGGTGGAGCCCGAGATCCCGCTGGTGATCACCGAGGGCAACTATCTGCTCCTCGGTGACGCGCCCTGGCTCCCGGTGCGCGAACTGCTGGACGAGACCTGGTGGGTCGACCTGGACACCGAGGAGCGGGTGCGCCGGCTGATCGAGCGCCATGAGCGGTTCGGCAAGCCGCACGACGAGGCCGAGCGCTTCGTCCTCACCTCCGACGAGGCCAACGCCCGGCTGGTGGCCCCCGGGCGGGCGGCCGCCGACTTCGTGGTCGGGGGCCGGTGATGACCGGCACACTCAGCCTCGGGGCCGTCGACTGGTTCCTGCTCGTCGTCTACTTCGGCGCGATCATCGCCATCGGCATCACCACCAAGCGGGCCGTCCGCACCACCGGTGACTTCTTCCTCGCCGGGCGTTCGATGCCCGCCTGGATCACCGGCATCGCCTTCATATCCGCCAACCTCGGCGCCCTGGAGATCATCGGCGGCGCGGCCAACGGCGCCCAGTACGGCGCCGCCGCGGTGCACTTCTACTGGCTCGGCGCCATCCCCGCGATGGTCTTCCTCGGCGTCGTGATGATGCCGTTCTACTACTCGACGCGGGTCCACAGCGTCTCGGAGTATCTGCGCCGCCGCTTCAACAACCAGACCCACCTCCTCAACAGCGTCGTCTTCGCCGTGGCGCAGATGCTGCTGGCCGGGGTGAACCTCTTCGCGCTCGCCCTGATCGTCAAGCTGCTGATCGGCTGGCCGCTGTGGCTGTCCATCCTGCTGTCGGCGGTCTTCGTCCTCGCGTACATCACCCTGGGCGGGCTGGCGGGCGCGATCTACGGCGAGGTGCTCCAGTTCTTCGTGATCCTCGCCGGGCTGATCCCGATCGTCGTCATCGGACTGCACTACGTGGGCGGCTTCAGCGGCCTGCGAGAGGCCGTTCAGGACCCCGGCCTGCTGCACACCTGGCAGGGCACCACACCGGGCCACTGGACCAATCCGCTGGGCGACTGGATCGGCCTGGCGATGGGCGAGGGCTTCGTCCTCGCCTTCGGCTACTGGACCACCAACTTCGCCGAGGTGCAGCGGTCCCTGGCCGCCAAGGACCTCAACGCGGCCCGCCGCACCCCGCTGATCGCCGCCTTCCCCAAGCTGGCGCTCCCGCTGTTCACCGTGGTCCCCGGCATGATCGCGCTGGTCATCATCCCCAAGCTGGGGAAGCCCGGCGGGCCCACGTACAACGATGTGATCCCCGAGATGATGCAGCGCTTCCTGCCCAACGGCGTGCTCGGCGTCGCGCTCACCGGGCTGCTGGCGGCCTTCATGGCGGGCATGGCGGCCAACATCTCCGGCTTCAACACGGTGTTCACCTACGACATCTGGAAGCCGTACGTGATCAAGGGGCGCGACGACCGCTACTACCTCAAGGCCGGGCGCTGCGCCACGGTCGCGGGCATCGCGGTGAGCGTGGCCGCCGCGTTCCTCGCCGCCGAGTACGACAACATCCAGAACTACATCCAGCTGCTGTTCTCGTTCTTCAACTCGCCGCTGTTCGCGACCTTCCTGCTGGCGATGTTCTGGAAGCGGGTCACCCCGTGGGCGGGCTTCTGGGGCATGCTGTCCGGCACGGTCGCGGCCGCCGCGGCCCATCTCTCCGCGTACCACATCGGCTGGTTCTACCCCGGCGGCGAGGTCGGCCCGCACGACACCATCAACGCCCAGATGGCCAACTTCTACGGCGCGCTCTTCGCCTTCGTCGTGGACGCGGTCGTCACGGTCGCGGTCACCCTCGTCACCAAGCCCAAGCCGGTCGCCGAACTGGCCGGGCTGGTGTGGGGCCTGCCCGACCCCGACTCGCCGGACGCCCATGAGGCGCTGGTGCGGCAGCCGTGGTGGAAGTCCCCGGTGGTGCTGGGGAGCGTCATCCTGACCCTGACAGCGGCTCTGAGCGTCTGGCTGGTCGTAGCCGTATGAACGGAGAGAACCCCATGCCCCCGGGAAAGACCTTCGACATCCGCCGGCTCATCGCCGGGCTGCTCGGCCTGTACGGCGCGGTGCTGACCGTACTGGGCCTGACGGACGGCCCCGCCGAGGTGGCCAAGGCCGACGGGATCCGCATCAACCTGTGGATCGGCCTCGGCCTGCTGGCCGTGGCGACGGCCTTCGCGGCCTGGGCCCGGCTGGCCCCCGCGGGGCGCGAGGACCGGTGACGCGAAGGCCGGGGGCTCCGCGCCCCCGGCCTCGTGGTCATTCATCCCCCGCGGTGGAGGGTCACTCCCCGCGGTTCAGCCGCTGGGCCACCTCGGTCGCCCAGTACGTGAGGATCATCCCCGCGCCCGCGCGCCGCACCGAGGTCAGCGTCTCCATGATGGCGCGGTCGCGGTCGATCCAGCCGTTGGCCGCGGCCGCCTCGACCATCGCGTACTCACCGGAGATCTGGTACGCGGCCACCGGCACGTCCACGGCGTCGGCGATCTGCCGCAGGATGTCCAGGTACGGCAGGGCCGGCTTGACCATGACCATGTCCGCGCCCTCGGCCAGGTCCAGCTCCAGCTCGCGCAGCGACTCGCGGGCGTTGGCCGGGTCCTGCTGGTAGGTGTTGCGGTCGCCCTTCAGCGAGGAGCCCACCGCCTCGCGGAACGGGCCGAAGAAGGCGGAGGCGTACTTCACGGTGTAGGCGAGGATCGACACGTCCTGGTGCCCGGCGCCGTCCAGCGCCTCGCGGATCACCCGGACCTGCCCGTCCATCATTCCGCTGGGGCCCACGGTGTGGACGCCCGCGTCGGCCTGGACGCGCGCCATCTCCGCGTACCGCTCCAGCGTGGCGTCGTTGTCCACCCGGCCCTCGGCGTCCAGGACGCCGCAGTGGCCGTGGTCGGTGTGCTCGTCCAGACAGAGGTCGGACATGATCACGAGGTCGTCGCCGACCTCGGCGCGCACATCGCGGATCGCCACCTGGAGGATCCCGTCCGGGTCCGTGCCGGGGGTGCCGACCGCGTCCTTCTTGGACTCCTCCGGCACCCCGAAGAGCATGATCCCGCCGACCCCCGCGGCGACCGCCTCGGCCGCCGCCTTCCGCAGCGTGTCGCGGGTGTGCTGGAGCACGCCCGGCATCGACTGGAGCGGCACCGGCTCGGTCACGCCCTCGCGGACGAACGCGGGCAGGATCAGCCCGGCCGGGTGCAGCCGGGTCTCCGCGACCATGCGCCGCATCGCGGGCGTGGTGCGCAGCCGGCGCGGTCGCGTACCGGGGAAGCTGCCGTACGAGATGCTCAAGAGCGTGCCCTCCTTCGCGAACCGGGCCGTCGCTCGCTCGGGCGGGTGACCGGCTCCCCGGCCTCGAGCGCGGCCTGCCGCCGCGCCGCCCCGAAGTCCGCGAGCGCCTCGGCCAGCTTGAGCACCGAGGGCTCGGGCGACAGCACATCCACCCGCAGTCCGTGCTCCTCCGCGGTCTTCGCGGTGGCCGGGCCGATACAGGCGATGACCGTGACATTGTGCGGCTTGCCCGCGATGCCGACGAGGTTCCGCACGGTGGACGACGAGGTGAAGAGCACCGCGTCGAACCCGCCTCCCTTGATGGCCTCACGGGTCTCGGCCGGCGGCGGCGAGGCGCGCACGGTGCGGTACGCGGTCACGTCGTCGACCTCCCAGCCCAGCTCGATCAGCCCGGCGACCAGGGTCTCGGTGGCGATGTCGGCGCGCGGCAGGAACACCCGGTCGATCGGGTCGAACACCGGGTCGTACGGCGGCCAGTCCTCCAGCAGCCCGGCCGCGGACTGCTCACCGCTGGGCACCAGATCCGGCTTCACCCCGAAGTCGATCAGCGACTTCGCGGTCTGCTCGCCCACCGCCGCGACCTTGATCCCGGCGAACGCGCGGGCGTCGAGCCCGTACTCCTCGAACTTCTCCCGCACCGCCTTGACCGCGTTGACCGAGGTGAAGGCGATCCACTCATAGCGCCCGGTGACCAGGCCCTTGACCGCGCGCTCCATCTGCTGCGGGGTGCGCGGCGGCTCCACGGCGATGGTCGGCACCTCACTGGGCACCGCGCCATAGCCGCGCAGCTGATCGGAGAGCGAGGCGGCCTGCTCCTTGGTGCGCGGCACCAGGACCTTCCAGCCGAACAGCGGCTTGGATTCGAACCATGACAGCTGATCGCGCCGGCCGGCCGCGCTCTGCTCGCCGACCACGGCTATCACCGGCTGGGCGCCCTGCGGCGACGGCAGCACCTTCGCCGCCTTCAGCACCTGGGCGATGCTCCCGAGCGTCGCGGCCCAGGTCCGCTGGCGGGTGGTGGTGCCGGCGACGGTGACGGTGAGCGGGGTGTCCGGCTTGCGGCCCGCGGCCACCAGCTCACCCGCGGCGGCGGCCACCGTCTCCAGGGTCGCGGAGACCACGGCGGTCGCGTCGGACGAGCCGATCTCGCTCCAGCAGCGCTCGTCGGCGCTCAGGGCGTCCACGAAGCGCACATCCGCGCTGTGGGCGTCCCGCAGCGGCACCCCCGCGTAGGCGGGCACGCCCACCGCGGCGGCCACACCGGGCACCACCTCGAAGACGATGCCCTCGGCGGCGCAGGCCAGCATCTCGTCGGCGGCGTATCCGTCGAGGCCGGGATCGCCCGCGACCGCGCGCACGACCCGCTTGCCGCCGCGCGCGGCCGTCATGACAAGATTGGCGCTGTCCCTGAGTACCGGGACGGTGGCGGTGCCTGACGACCCATCAGCGTCCGCCTGCCGCGGTGTGCCCTGAGCCTCCGCGGCCACGCCCGGCCTGACGTGCTGGCGCACCACGTCGAGCACTTGAGGGTCGGCGATCAACACGTCCGCGGTGGCGAGTGCCTCCACGGCGCGCAAGGTCAGCAGGCCCGGATCTCCGGGGCCCGCACCGAGGAAGGTGACGTGTCCGCAGCCGGGGTGATTAGGGGCGTTGGGGTTCAAAGTGCTCGCTCCCCCATAAGACCGGCCGCACCCTTGGCGAGCATCTCGGCAGCGAGTACGCGACCGAGGTCCGCGGCCGCACTGGGCGATGCGGGTACGGGACCGGTGGTGGACAGCTGCACCAGCGTCGTGCCGTCGAGCGTGCCGACGACGCCGCGCAGGCGCATTTCGGTGACAGCCTGACCGTCGCCCAACAGGTCGGCCAGCGCCCCCACGGGTGCGCTGCAGCCGGCCTCCAGGGCGGCGAGCAGGGATCGCTCGGCGGTCACGGCGACCCGTGTGGACGGGTCGTCGATCTCGGCGAGCCGGGCAGCGAGCGGCACGCTGGACGCGGCGCACTCCACTGCCAGGGCCCCCTGGCCGGGGGCGGGCAAAACATGGTCGACATCGAGCAGCTCGGTCGCCTCGCCGATCCGCCCCAGACGGATCAGACCGGCGGCGGCGAGCACCACGGCGTCCAGCCGTCCCGAGCGGACGTAGCCGATGCGGGTGCCGACATTGCCGCGTATCGGCACGGTTTCGATGTCGAGGCCGAAGGAGCGGGCCCACGCGTTCAGCTGGGCCGCGCGGCGCGGGGATCCGGTGCCTATCCGGGCCCCCGGCGGAAGCTGGGCGAAGGTGAGCCCGTCCCGGGCGATCAGCGCGTCGCGCGGATCCTCGCGGCGCGGGACCGCGGCCAGCGTCAGCCCCTCCGGCTCCGCGGTGGGAAGGTCCTTCAGCGAGTGCACGGCCAGGTCGATCTCGCCCCTGAGCAGCGCCTCGCGCAGCGCCGAGACGAAGACGCCGGCGCCGCCGATCTGTGCGAGGTGCTCCCGCGAGGTGTCGCCGTACGTGGTGATCTCGACGAGCTCGACGGGGCGCCCGGTGACCTCCCGGACCAGGTCCCCGACCAGGCCGGACTGGGCCATGGCAAGCTCGCTGCGGCGAGTGCCCAGGCGCAGCGGCGGAGCGCCGCCGGAGGCGGCGGGTGAGGGGGTGGGGTTCATGCCCGGCCTCCCTTCGGATCGTTCGGTTCCGCGGTGCGGGCCGAGCCGTCGGCGCGGCTGACGGCGGCGACCGCCTGCGGGTCGAGGTCGAAGAGCTCCCGCAGCGCGTCCGCGTAACCGGCGCCGCCCGGAGTGCTCGCGAGCTGCTTGACCCGCACGGTGGGCGCGTGCAGCAGCTTGTCGACGACCCGGCGCACGGTCTGCGTGATCTCGGCCCGCTGCTTGTCGTCCAGATCGGGAAGCCGCCCGTCGAGGCGGGCGATCTCACTGGCGACGACGTCCGCCGCCATGGTACGCAGCGCGACGACCGTCGGGGTGATGTGCGCGGCGCGCTGGGCCGCCCCGAAGGCGGCCACCTCCTCGGAGACGATGGCCCGCACCCGGTCCACGTCGGCGGCCATCGCCCCGGCCGACGAGCCCGGCGCGCCGGACGGCTCGGCGGCCGCCTCGGCGAGGGACTCGATGTCGACCAGGTGCAGCCCCTCGATCCGGTGCGCCGCCGCGTCTATGTCGCGCGGCATCGCCAGGTCCAGCAGCGAGACGCCCGCCGCCGCGGGGTGCGCCCCGGGCGGGCAGGCCGCGCGCTGGGCGAGCGCGGTGCGCAGCTCGGCGGCGGTCAGGACCAGCCCGGTCGCGCCCGTACAGGACACGACGATGTCGGCGTGCGGCAGCTCGGCGGGGACCCGGTCCCGGGGCACGGCGCGGGCCACCAGGCCCTCGCGCAACGTTTCCGCACCGGCGGAGGTGTCATCACCGACCGGGGTGATCGCGGCCGGGGTGGCGGCGTGCTGCTGGGCCAGGGACTCGGCCAGCCGCAGCGCCCGCTCCAACGTCCTGTTGGCGATCACCAGTTCTGATACACCGGCGCGCGCGAGCGTCGCCGCGGCCAGCGAGGACATCGAACCGGCGCCGATCACCAGGGCCCGCTTGCCCCGCGCCCACTCCGCCACCGGCGCGCCCTGGGCCAGCTGCTCCAGGCCGAAGGTGACCAGCGACTGGCCGGCCCGGTCGATCCCGGTCTCGCTGTGGGCCCGCTTGCCGACCCGCAGCGCCTGCTGGAAGAGATCGTTCAGCAGCCGCCCGGCGGTGTGCAGCTCCTGCCCCAGCGCCAGCGCGTCCTTGATCTGGCCGAGGATCTGGCCCTCGCCCACGACCATCGAGTCCAGCCCGCAGGCCACCGAGAACAGATGGTGGACGGCCCGGTCCTCGTAGTGGACGTAGAGGTACGGGGTGAGCTCGTCCAGTCCGACGCCGGTGTGCTGGGCGAGCAGCGTGGACAGCTCGGCGACCCCGGCGTGGAACTTGTCCACGTCGGCGTAGAGCTCGATGCGGTTGCAGGTGGCCAGCACCGCGGCCTCGGTGGCGGGCTCGGCGGCGAGGGTGTCCTGCACCAGCTTCGCCTGCTCGTCCCCCACCAGGGCGGCGCGCTCCAGCACGCTCACGGGCGCGCTGCGGTGACTCAGTCCGACGACCAGGAGACTCATGCCGGCATCACGGCGGGCACGTCCCCGTCAGGTCCTTGCCGGCCGCTGTCGGTGCCGGGGGCGCCGGAGGCGCCGGAGGGCGCGCGATGGGGCGTCACGGGCGGCGGTGGAACCGCCCCCGCCGCCCCCGCGGCCTCCTCGGGGGCGCCGACCTCCTCGCCCGCCTTGCGCTGCTCGTGGAAGGCGAGGATCTGCAGCTCGATCGAGAGATCGACCTTGCGCACGTCCACCCCGTCCGGAACGGACAGCACGGTGGGCGCGAAGTTGAGGATCGAGGTGATCCCGGCTGCCACGAGCCGGTCGCAGACCTGCTGGGCCGCGCCCGCCGGGGTGGCGATGACGCCGATCGAGACCCCGTTGTCCGTGATGATCTTCTCGAGCTCGTCGGTGTGCTGCACCGGGATGCCCGCGACCGGCTTCCCGGCCATCGCGGGGTCGGCGTCGATCAGCGCGGCGACCCGGAAGCCACGGGAGGCGAAGCCGCCGTAGTTGGCGAGCGCGGCGCCGAGGTTACCGATGCCGACGATCACAACCGGCCAGTCCTGGGTGAGCCCGAGCTCCCGCGAGATCTGGTAGACGAGGTACTCCACGTCGTAGCCGACACCGCGGGTGCCGTACGAACCGAGATAGGAGAAGTCCTTGCGCAGCTTGGCCGAATTGACGCCGGCCGCGGTGGCCAGCTCCTCCGAGGACACCGTGGGCACCGAACGCTCGGAGAGAGCGGTCAGCGCACGCAGATACAGCGGTAGCCGGGCGACGGTGGCCTCGGGGATCCCTCGGCTGCGGGTCGCCGGTCGGTGAGTTCGGCCAGTTGCCACGGTGCTCCTGCGGGTAGAGCGAGGCTGCGGGCGGCCGGGTGTTTCATGACCGCCCCATCGACAGCAGGCTATGTCTTTGTGAACGCGTGCACAAAGATGGTGTCCGCTTTGTCCGAGCAAAGTGACCGGTGTCACGCGCCTTATCGAGCCAGCCACGGAACCACTACCTGCGTCGCACCGTTTCCCGCGGGCACACTCGCCCCGCTGGGCCGCCGACCGGAGCACAAGCCCTCACTCCTCACCTTTTTACCCCCGGACAGCAACAAAACGCCCACGATCGTAATCGACCGAGAGCCCACTTCCGTACTCGTCGGGAACTGCCCGCCCACGCGGGCGGGCACACTTGTGGGCATGAGCCCG
Organism: Streptomyces endocoffeicus; assembly: GCF_016741935.1. Classification (GTDB taxonomy): domain Bacteria; phylum Actinomycetota; class Actinomycetes; order Streptomycetales; family Streptomycetaceae; genus Streptomyces; species Streptomyces endocoffeicus. The sequence continues at coordinate 20,689 of NZ_JAERRG010000060.1, forward strand.
TTGCTGCGCCGCACCCCGCGGAAGAAGCCCACCGAGCGCACGGTCACGCTGATCGGCAAGCCCGACTGCCATCTGTGCGAGGACGCCGAGGCCGTGGTCGAGGAGGTCTGCGGCGAGCTGGGCACCCCCTGGGAGAAGAAGGACATCACCCAGGACGAGGAGCTGTACCGCGCCTACTGGGAGCAGATCCCGGTGGTGCTCATCGACGGCGAGCAGCACGACTTCTGGCGGGTGAACCCCCAGCGGCTGCGCACCGCGCTCGGCGGCTGATTCCGGCCCCCGCACCGGGCCCGCTCCGCCCTTGCGCGCCTCCCTTTCGCGTAACCTGAATCGGCCCGACACCCGGGCGTAACGGGATGCGCCGGAGCGCTGGCTATGCTCGCTTCATGGCCGCACTGGGATGGTTCACCCGACGTCGACGACCCGCCACCGAGCGGAGTGTCCTCGCCGGAGAGGCATCGGCCGAGGCCGCGCGCAAGTCGTCGGCCGAGACCCCCGCGGCGCAGCTCCCCGCCGAACCGGAGTTCCCCGTCGTCGGGGACGAGCGGGCCGCCGCCTTCTTCGACCTGGACAACACGGTCATGCAGGGCGCCGCGCTCTTCCACTTCGGCCGCGGCCTCTACAAGCGGCACTTCTTCCGCAAGCGCGAACTCGCCCGCTTCGCCTGGCAGCAGACCTGGTTCCGGATGGCCGGGGTCGAGGACCCGGCGCATATGGAGGACGTGCGCAGCAGCGCCCTGTCCATCGTCAAGGGCCACCGGGTCTCCGAGCTGATGTCGATCGGCGAGGAGATCTACGACGAGTACATGGCCGACCGCATCTGGCCCGGCACCCGCGCGCTCGCCCAGGCCCACCTGGACGCCGGGCAGCGGGTCTGGCTGGTGACCGCCGCGCCGGTCGAGACCGCGACGATCATCGCCCGGCGGCTGGGGCTGACCGGGGCGCTGGGCACGGTGGCCGAGTCGGTGGGCGGCATCTACACCGGCCGGCTGGTCGGCGAGCCGCTGCACGGCCCGGCCAAGGCCGAGGCCGTACGGGCGCTGGCGGGGGCCGAGGGGCTGGACCTGACCCGCTGCGCGGCCTACAGCGACTCCGCCAACGACATCCCGATGCTGTCGATCGTCGGCCATCCGTACGCGGTGAATCCGGACACCCGGCTGCGCAGGCACGCCCGTGAGCACGGCTGGCGGCTGCGCGACTACCGCACCGGACGTAAAGCGGCCAAGATCGGCATCCCGGCGGCGGCCGGGGTGGGCGCGGTGGCGGGCGGCACGGCGGCCGCCGTGGCCCTGCACCGCCGGCGCCGCTGACCACCGGCGGCCCCGAGGCCCATCGGGCCCCCGATCCCCTCGCTGACCCCCGCTGACCTCCCGCTGAGCCCCTTCCGGAGTGCCCCGTTCGGGCGGTGCTGACCGCCTGCGTACGACCGTGACCGAGGACGGTCAAAGCTGACCGCCGATCGCACTCCGTGACGACGTGCCCATCGATACACAGCGTCACCAACCGAACGCGCCCGCCCTGTTTCGGTCATTCCGCGCTTCCTACCCCACAGCGCCCCCGCCAGTCCCCTTACCGCCGCTTTGTCACAACACGCCACACAATCGCACAACCCACGAACGGTTCCGGTCAATTGGCGGTACACGTTCGATACTTGATGCGTCGTCAATCCATAACAGAGCGAACGGAAACGATGATTTGAGCAACTGGGTGTAGTGCCGCCTGTACGAAGCGTTATTCTCCTTAGACGCAAATCGGTACCCACGCGTCCCTACGGCGGGTGACGGTCCCGTACTGCACGTGATGGAAGCTCTGCCTCTGGGAGTCCCGTGTACCCACACGTCGGGGTTGACGCCTCGGGCCTGGCTACGCTGCGCGCAACGGTCCTCGACTGTCTGCGCGGCTTCGTCCCCACCGCGTATGCCGTCCCCGCCCTCGCCACCCCACAGCCCGCCAGCCCAGCCGTCGGCACGGTCGACCGCCCCGGCCAGGCCGGTCCGTGCTACGCCCTGGCGGACGGCGGTGCCGCGGTCGGCAGACGTTCCCGCGGCTCCGCCCCCACCGCCCGGCGCCCCGGCGCCGACAGCGACAGCCGCCGCATGATGGACCTCGTCGAGCGCGCCCAGTCCGGAGAGGCCGAGGCGTTCGGCAGGCTCTACGACCAGTACGCCGACACGGTCTACCGCTACATCTACTACCGCGTGGGCGGCCGGGCCACGGCCGAGGACCTCACCAGTGAGACGTTCCTGCGCGCCCTGCGCCGCATCGGCACCTTCACCTGGCAGGGCCGCGACTTCGGCGCCTGGCTGGTGACCATCGCCCGCAACCTCGTCGCCGACCACTTCAAGTCCAGCCGCTTCCGGCTGGAGGTCACCACCGGCGAGATGCTGGACGCCAACGAGGTCGAGCGCAGCCCCGAGGACTCCGTCCTCGAATCGCTGTCCAACGCCGCCCTGCTGCAGGCGGTGCGAAAACTCAACCCGCAGCAGCAGGAGTGTGTGACACTCCGCTTCCTCCAGGGCCTCTCGGTCGCCGAGACCGCCCGGGTCATGGGGAAGAACGAGGGTGCGATCAAAACGCTTCAGTACCGGGCCGTACGCACCCTGGCCCGGCTTCTCCCGGACGACGCCCGCTGACCGCCCGTAGCCTCCCGGCCACGGTCCGTCGGTCCGTCGGGAGGGCCCTCGGGGAGGGCGTAACCCGGGTGCTGCGCCGCTCGTTGTGGGGGATGCAGGCGCCTTGTGGTCGTGCCTTGCCCGTGATCCACTCACTCGATCGGGTGGATGCGCACATGGCACGGAACCCTCGGGTGTCCTGGGGAGTCGACCGTCACGACGAGAGGAGGTGCCGCCTGTGATCGCGAACGTATCGGCACACCGGCGGGCGAACGCCTTCGCCAAGGCCCTGGAGGCCCTGGAGGCCCTGGAGAGCAACCACCAGGCCGCCCGGGACGAGACGCCGCAGCAACAGCCAGGTTCCCCATCGGCGGAGAGCGCCGAGCGGAGACGGCTGCTGGCCCTGGCGAGCGGGCTGGGCGAGCTGCCGGCACCGACATTGGACCCGGAGGTCCGCGTCACCCAGCGGGCGCAGCTGCTCGCCGCCATGGAGGCGGCCTTCGCCGAGGGGGCGCCGCGCGTTCCCGAGCAGCGCCGCCGTCCCAGTGGCGCCCACCGGGCCAAACCCCCGGTGGCAAGATTCCGCCCCCGTTCCCGCTGGTCCAAGGGGCTCGCGGCCGGGGGGCTCACGGTCGGCGTGGCGGCGGGCGCGTTCGGCGGCGTCGCCGCGGCCAGCTCGAACGCGCTGCCGGGCGACACCCTCTACGGGTTCAAGCGCGGTATGGAAGACCTCAAGCTCGAGATGGCGGACGGCGACGCCGACCGGGGCCGGATCTACCTGGACCAGGCGTCCACGCGGATGAGCGAGGCGCGCCGCCTGATGGAGCGGACCCGCACCGGCGATCTGGACCATGACTCGCTGGGCGAGATCCGCCGGGTCCTGGCCGGGATGCGCCATGACGCCTCCGAGGGCCACCGGCTGCTGCACCAGGTCTATCAGCGCGACGGCTCGCTCGGCCCGATCCAGCAGCTGTCCACCTTCTCCCAGGCCCACCGCGACGGCTGGAGCCGGCTGCGCGAGCAGCTGCCGGTCCAGCTCATGGACGTCGGCGACGAGGTGAGCTCGGTCTTCGACGCCATAGACCAAGAGGTCGGTCCGCTGCGGGCGTTGCTGCCCACGAAGAAGGAGCAGCAGACCCAGTCCGGCCCGCAGACCGGCCACCCGCCGCAGCGCGCGGGCGGGCTGGACCCGGACGACCGCCCGGCGTCCGCCTCGGCCACTCCGAGCGGCAGCCGCACCGACGACAAGACGGCCCCCCGGCCGCACCCGTCGTCCTCGGCGAGCACCCACAGCCAGAGCGGCGGCCTCGTGGGCGGGGCCGGCGATCTGCTGGACCCGCCGCTCGGCGGCGGATCGAGCCCCAGCCCGTCCACGGGCAAGGGCGACCCGGGCAGCAAGCCGTCCCAGCCGGACATCACCATTCCCCCGCTGCTCCCGGACCTGCTGCCGGGCCTGAGCATCGACGGCGACGACACGAGGTGAAAATGGGCTGGGGGTGGTGTGCGCCGCACACCACCCCCAGGGACCAAGCCGTCAGAAGAACACCGACCGCCGCTGGACGAGCAATTTATAGAGCGTGTGCTGGATCGTTTCTCGTACCTGGTCGGTCAGGTTGAACATCAGCATCGGGTCGTCCGCCGCCTCCGGCGGATGCCCGTCGGTGGGGATGGGCTCGCCGAACTGGATGGTCCACTTCGTCGGCAGCGGCACCGCGCCCAGCGGCCCGAGCAGCGGGAAGGTCGGCGTGATCGGGAAGTACGGAATGCCGAGCAGCCGGGCCAGCGTCCTCGCGTTCCCCACCATCGGGTAGATCTCCTCCGCGCCCACGATCGAGCACGGCACGATCGGCGCCCCCGCGCGCAGCGCCGTCGAGACGAAGCCGCCCCGCCCGAAGCGCTGCAGCTTGTACCGCTCCGAGAACGGCTTGCCGATCCCCTTGAAGCCCTCCGGCATCACCCCGACCACCTCGCCGCGCTCCAGCAGCAGCTGGGCGTCCTCGGCGCAGGCGAGGGTGTGCCCGGCCTTGCGGGCCAGCTCGTTGATGACCGGGAGCACGAAGACCAGATCGGCCGCGAGCAGCCGCAGATGGCGCTTGGCCGGGTGGTTGTCGTGCACCGCGACCTGGAGCATCAGCCCGTCCAGCGGCAGCACCCCGGAGTGGTTGGCGACGACGAGCGCGCCGCCGCTGTCGGGGATGTTCTCGATCCCCTTCACCTCGACCCGGAAGTACTTGTCGGACAGCGGGCGGAGCAGGGACATCAGCACCTGCTCGGTCAGATCGTGGTCGTAGCCGAAGTCGTCGACCTCGTAGTCCCCGGTGATCCGGCGGCGCAGAAAGCTCAGTCCGTGGGCCAGCTTGCGCTCCCAGTCGCCGCTGCCCGGGGCGGGCTTCGGCGGGTCGGGCGGCAGGGGCGGCACGGCCGCGGCCGCCGTCTGGGGGCGGTGCTCGAGCGCCTCGTCGCGCTGCTGCGGTACGGGCTTGAGCGAGCCCTGGGAGCGGCCGCCACGGCCCAGCCGGGGGACCTTCCTCCGGGACGACCGGGGTTCCTCACCGAACGGAATGACCTTGGCGTCCGCCATGGTGGTTGCGCTCCTTAAGGCTGGGCGCCGGCGGGCAGCAGCGCGGCGAGCCGGTCGATGGTACGGGCGAGGGTCTCGGGCGGGAGCAGCCCGGGGCCGCGGCTGTGCGCATAGTCCGCGAGGGCGCCGGCGGTGGTGTGCTCGGGTTCGAATCCCAGGGTCTCGCGCATCTGGGTGGTGGCCACGACCCGGCCGTGGGTGAGCAGCCGGACCTGCTCGGGCGAGAAGTCGGTGATGCCGAGGGACCGCAGCGCGGTGCGGGCCCAGCGCAGGGTGGGCAGCAGCAGCGGCAGGGTCGGGCGGCCGAGCCGCCGGGCGGCCTGGGAGAGCAGCAGCACCCCGTCTCCGGCGATGTTGAACGTGCCGCTGTTGAGCGTGGACCGGCGCGGCTCGGAGGCCGCGATCCGCAGCACCTCGATGGCGTCCTTCTCATGGACGAACTGGAGCCGCGGGTCGTAGCCGATGACGGTGGGCAGCACCGGCAGCGCGAAGTACTCGGCAAGCGGGGAGTCCGCGCACGGCCCCAGGATGTTGGCGAAGCGCAGCACGCACACCGCGACATCGGGGCGGCGCCGGGCGAAGCCGCGGACATATCCCTCGACCTCGACGGTGTCCTTGGCGAAGCCACCGCTGGGGAGGGATTTGGGCGGGGTGGTCTCGCTGAAGACGGCGGGGTCGCGGGGCGCGGAGCCGTACACATTGGTGCTGGACTTCACCACCAGCCGCTGCACCGACGGGGCCTTCTGGCAGGCGCCGAGCAGCTGCATGGTGCCGATGACATTGGTCTCCTTGACCGAGGCGCGATTGCCGCGCGCGCCCAGCGGAGTGCCGTTGATATCCATGTGGACGACGGTGTGGACGCCGTATTCGGCGAGCAGTTTCCCGATCGTGGGATGACGGATATCCGCCCGGACGAAGTCGGCCCCGCCGAGGTGGTGTTCGGGCGGCACGGCGTCCACGCCGATCACCCGCTCCACATCGGGTTCACGCTGTATGCGCCGGACGAAACGGCCTCCCAGCCGACGAGCGACTCCGGTGACGAGCACGACCTTTCCCAAGATCAGCGCCTTCCTTCCCACCCTCGTCCGAGCCGGGCTGTGCCGAACACCGTAACCGCTCGGTGTTGCGCTGTGATGACCACTCGCCGCGCGGTGCGACGTTTTAAGCCGGGGCCAAAGGGGCGAACGTGGCTTCAGGCCGCTGCCACCCACGCACCGCAGCCCTCCCACCGGTGGTGGGAGGGCTGCGGGACGAACACAGCGTCGCTTGCTTACTTCTTGTTGCGACGCTGGACGCGCGTGCGCTTGAGCAGCTTGCGGTGCTTCTTCTTGGCCATCCGCTTGCGCCGCTTCTTGATAACAGAGCCCACGACTACCCTCGCTCACTTCGATTCACTCGGTGCGGGGCGTCCGAGCCCACACGACCTACATCGGGCCAGCCTACCCGGCACCGAGCGAACCACGTAATCCGAGGGTCCTCCCCGGGCCCGGAAACGGCCTAGGCGGACTCCACCCCCACATACGATTCGCGGAGGTATTCATGAACCGCTTGCTCTGGGACCCGGAAAGACCTGCCCACCCGGATCGCCGGCAGATGACCACTGTGCACCAAGCGGTACACGGTCATCTTGGACACTCGCATCACCGAGGCGACTTCCGCCACGGTCAGAAACTGAACCTCGTTCAGAGGCCGTTCGCCAGCAGCCATGACAACACCTGAACCTTCCGCACATGTCGGGCACCGGCTTCCCCTCCGGTGACTCCTGGTCGCATGCGCGCTCCACCCCAGATTAGGGGCGGGTGATGCAAGTGGGGAAGAGGAGTAGCGATCGGACGCCTACTGTGACAGACACGCTCGATTGAGTACATAGCGAGTAATCGGCCGGTAGTAACCAGACCGCACACCGTCATCAAGCGGAACGGCGACGGACACCCGCCCCTCGGCCTCCCCGACGAACAGCGCGGGGTCGTTCGTGTCCCCTGGCCCGATGGCCTCAAAGCCCAGCTGACCTGCTCCGCAGACCCATCCATGGTCCCCGATGACCAGTCCCGGCAGGGGCCCGCCGGACTCCGCGGCACGGCCGAGGGCAACCCGAACCGGGAGCGGCGAATGACTGTGGGCGCCCGGCTCACTCGCGGTCGGGCGAGCGCCGGGCGCCCGCACCATCGCGACACCTCGTACGTAGGTGAGCCGGTGGGTACGTACGCCGAATCGCGTCGTTATGTCGATACATCTACCCTGCGCGGGAGTGAGGACACGGCAGCCCGCCGCCGAGAGCGCCGACGCCAACGCGGCGTAGAAGCCGAGGAGACGGTGGGGATGGCCGGTGCCGAGGAGCACCGGGAGCCGGTCCCGGGCGGCGCCGCGCAGCCGGTCCGCGAAGGCGTCCAACGCGGCGATCGTCAGCTCCGGATCGATCATATCCGGCCCCGAAACATTGGCCGGGTCGATCGAAACCCCGCATTTCTCGCTCATCAGGCCGAGCAATTCCATAAAGGACCAGTCGTATTCGGGCTCCAGCCCGAGCAGCACCCGGGGGTCCCGGGCCACGAAGAGCCGATAGCGGCGCAGGCTCTCCTCCCGGCTCGTGGCCACGGGCCCGGCGAGCCGCGCCGCCAGCAGATGCGCGCGCAGCGCCGCGGTACTCAACACGCCACCGATGCTGGCGGACCCACCCCCTCGGTCGCCCGGATACGCGCACAGACCCCACGGTTGGCGTAACGGCCGCTAGGCGGCGTCCGCCACGTGGCAGGGGCTCCGCCCCTGGACCCCGGAGTCTGGGGCGAAGCCCCTGCCTCCCAGCCCCTCCAGGGGGCGCACCTCCCAGCGGTAGCTGGGGGAGTTCGAGGAGCGGGGTCTGGGACGGAGCCGCGCCTTCCAGCCCCTCCGGCGCTTGAGGAGCGGGGTCTGGGGCGGAGCCCCAGTTGTGGGAAGGGGCGGGGAGGGGAACAGCCCGCCGCAGGCGCCACGCCCCGCCAGCCCAACCTTTACGGCAGCAGCCCGTGGTGCGGAAAGACCGCCCGGCGCGTCGCCAGGATCGCCTGGTCCAGCCGATCCGCGGGGTCGTACCCCGCCTCGTGGAAGTCCTGCCAGTCCGGCTCCCGCCCGTCCGTCATCCGCCGCGGCGCGTCCATCCGGGTCCGCCGGTACACCTCCTGCCGCCACTCCTCCGGCACCGGCGAGGTGGCCTCCACCGGCCGCCCGGCCGCGATCGCGACCAGATGCGTCCAGGACCGCGGCACCACGTCCACCACCGCGTAGCCCCCGCCCCCGAGCGCCACCCAGCGCCCGTCCGCATGGTCGTGCGCCAGCCGGTGACAGCTCTCGGCGACCGCCCGCTGCGCGTCGACGGTCACCGCCAAGTGGGCCAGCGGATCCTCGACATGGGTGTCCGCGCCGTGCTGGGTCACCAGCACCTGGGGGCGGAACGCCGCCAGCAGCTCCGGCACCACCGCGTGGAAGGCCCGCAACCAGCCCGCGTCCGAGGTCCCGGCCGGCAGCGCCAGATTCACCGCCGAGCCCTCGGCGCCCTCCCCGCCCGCCTCCTCCGGCCAGCCGGTCTGCGGGAACAGCGTCCGGGGGTGCTCGTGCAGCGAGATCGTCAGCACCCGCGGATCGTCCCAGAAGGCCGCCTGCACCCCGTCCCCGTGGTGGACGTCCACATCCACGTACGCGACCCGCTCCGCCCCCAGCTCCAGCAGCCGCGCGATCGCCAGCGCCGCGTCGTTGTAGATGCAGAACCCGGACGCGCTCCGGGGCATGGCGTGGTGCAGCCCGCCCGCGAAGTTCACCGCGTGCAGCGCCTCCCCGCGCCATACGTCCTCGGCCGCGCCCACCGACTGCCCGGCGATCAGCGCGGACGCCTCGTGCATCCCCGCGAAGGCCGGGTCGTCGATCGTCCCGAGGCCGTACGAGCCGTCCGCCGCCTCCGGGGCGGCCGAGGCGCGCCGTACCGCCTCGATGTACTCCTGCCCGTGGACCAGGCGCAGCGTCGACTCCCCCGCCGGCTTGGCGGCCACCACCCGGACCGCCCGGTCCAGACCGTACGCCTGCACCAACCGCATGGTCAGCGCCAACCGCACCGGGTCCATCGGATGCCCGGCGCCGAAGTCGTATCCGGTTACTTCCTCATCCCACATCAACTGTGCGCGGCCGCTCATGCCCGTCACCGTATCCGGCTGGTACAGGGCTGAACGACCTCGCGTACCGGATCGTCACCAGCACAAGCGCCATCGGCACCAGCATCGCCGCACGGTAGCTCCACGCCCCGCCGAGGGCGCCGACGAGCGGGGAACCGATGAGGAAGCCCACGTAGTTGAAGATGTTGAGGCGGGCGACGGCGGCGTCGGACGCCCCGGGGAAGAGCCGCCCCGCGGCCGCGAAGGTCTGTGGCACCAGTACGCACAACCCCAGCCCCAGCAGCGTGAACCCGGCCATCCCCACCCATGCCCCGGGCGCCGCCGCCACCACCGCGAAGCCGCCGCCCGCGAGCAGCGCCCCGGCCCGGACCACGGCGACCGCGCCGAAGCGCCGCACCCCGAGGTCGCCGAAGGAGCGGCCGAGGAGCGTGGTGATCATGTAGACGTTGTACGGGACCGTGGCCAACTGCTCGGAGCTGTGCAGCACGTCCTCCAGGTACTTGGCGCTCCAGTTGGAGACGGTGGAGTCGCCGATGTAGGCGAAGGCCATGACGAGACAGAGCGGCAGCAGAACCCGCATGCTCACGGTGGTCTCGTCCCTGACCACTTCGGTGGGCCCGGCGCCCTGGTGATCGAGGTACCAGCGGCCGGCGATCAGTGCGATGGGCACCAGGATGGCCACCAGCGGCGCGTAGAGCGTGGACAGCGGCAGATCCCAGTGCGCCCCCGCCCAGGCGAGCGAGGCCCCAATGATCCCGCCCAGGCTGTACGCGCCATGGAAGCCGAGCATGATGCTGCGCCCGTACGCGCGCTGGAGGCTCACCCCGAGCATGTTCATCGACGCGTCGAGCGCGCCGACCGTCAGCCCGAACACGGCGAGCGCCACGGCGAGCTGCCACACCGTCGTCCCCGACCCGGCGGACAGCAGGGCGAGGGAGACGATGGGCTGCACCACGCGGAGGACCAGCCCCGGACGCAGCCGCTTGACGAGATGCTCGGTGGCGACGCTGCCCACCCCGGCGAGGATCGGCACGGCGGCCAGGAAGAGGGGCAGCAGCCCGTCGGATATCCCGTACCGGTCCTGGAGCGCGGGTATGCGCGTCACCAGCAGAGCGAAGATCGCGCCCTGGACGAAGAAGCTGATGGCCAATGAGGCCCGGCCCTGCCGTAGCCGGCGGCTCGGACGCGAATCCGTCATGCACGTGGAGCGTACGGCCCCGAGCTACTTGTGGGTAGAGGTGAGCAGCCCTCGCAGTTCGGCCATCTCCACGAAGAGGCCCCGGGCCGCGGCGAGTTTGGCGGCAGGCGTCATGGCCGTGTAACCGTACACATCCATCCCGGCGGCCAGCGCGGCCTGGACCCCGAGCGGGCTGTCCTCGACGACGGCACAGCGCTCGGGTGCCACGCCCATGCGCTCGGCCGCATAAAGGAACAGATCCGGGGCGGGCTTGCCCCGGCCCACGTCCTCGGAGCTGAAGATATGGCCCTCGCCGAAGAGGCCGTACAGCCCGGTCGTACGGAGGGCGACGCGGATGCGCTCATGGCTGCCGGAAGAGGCGACGCAGTACGGAACGCCGTCGGCCCGCAGCTTCTCCAGAACCTCGGCCACACCGGTGACCGGCCGCAGCTCGCGGCGGAAGGCGTCGAAGACCCTGCCGTGAAAGGTGGTGTCGAAGTCCGGCGGCAGCCGCCGGCCCGAGCGCTCGAGGACCAGGTCGTGGATGCGATGCATGGCGGAGCCCATGTAGTCGCGTATGGAGTCCTCGTAGCTGGTGGGGTGCCCCAACTCCGTGAGGTAGGCGGCGAGAAGCCGATTGGAGATGGGCTCGCTGTCGACGAGCACTCCGTCGTTGTCGAAGATGACCAGGTCATAGCGCATACGGTCAGCCTACAAACAGAAATGCGAAAAGCCCGGCCGAGAGCCGAAGCTCCCAACCGGGCTTTTCATAAAAT
>NZ_JAERRG010000061.1 GCF_016741935.1 Streptomyces endocoffeicus
ATCTCGCTGGGAATCGTGCTCGGGCTGTCCGTCTCCGGCAACATGGCGATCGGCCTGGTGCCCGGCAGCGGCGTAGGCGGAATCCTCGGCATCATCTTCCCGGCGGCTCGGCGTTAGGTGACAACCCGTGAGCGCTGTGTCCACTGCATCCCCGCCGTCGCCCGGCGGGCCTCCAAGGCCGATGGCAACGGCTGCGGGCACGCTGAGCCGGTCGGTATGCCCTGCCCCGGTTCAGCTTTTGGCTGATCAGCCAGGGTGCCTCCGTGCTCGCGATGTGCGCGACGCTGTATGTGCTCAACGGGTTTCTGATCGGCTGAGCGAACGCCTACGACGTACTGATTGGGGTGTGCGTGGCCACTATCCCTGACTGGCTGGGCCGTGAGCCCCGCCATCATCGGAGCCACGGCTGGCCATGTCATCGCCGAGCAGATCCAAGCCCACCACGCGCCTGCACTGGAGGACGTTCTCGCCGAACTGCGCCGCCTAGCTGAACCGCCCCCGCCCCCTCTTCCGGGAGCGGCTCGTGGTCGTGTTGCATGCCGTGTACAAACAGGGCGTTCTGCCGGATCCCCGCGGCGGCGCGGCGTCCGGCGCGTGCGATCGTCGCACGCGCCGCACGCCGTTCCTTCTCCTGCGGAGATCGGCGTAGGCTCCTGGGCAGGCAGATCAATCGAAGAGGGAGAGGTCGATGGATTCCGCGAGGGCCGCGTAGCCTGCGTCGTTGCCGTGAAGGCAGTCGCCCATGTGCAGGTCGCTGCGGATGCGGGTGGGGTCGGCGGGGTCGCGCCAGACGGCGTCGAAGTCGAGTACGCCGTCGAAGTCGCCGCTCGTGCGGATCCATGTGTTGAGCTGCTCGCGCGCCTTGTTGCCCTCGGGTGAGTACATGTCCGAGCTGCCGTAGGGAGCGACGGTCGCGGCGTAGGCCTTCGAGCCGTGCGCCCGAGTTCGAGCCACTAGCTGGAGGTGGGCTGCGATGATGTCGTCCACGGTGACGGGCGCGCCGGGGAACATCGCGAGGAATCCGGCGGCCTCCTCGGTGCGCGGGGCGAAGGAGAAGACGAGGTCGTTGCCCACTGCGATCACCACGTGGCCGAGGCCCGGCGTGGCGAGTATGTCGCGGTCGAAGCGGGCGAGGGCGGCGGTGCCGATGCCGTCGGCGAGCATGCGGTTGCCGCCGATGCCCTGGTTGACCACGCAGAGCGTCTGTCCGCCGCGGGCGGCCAGGCGTTCGGCGAGCAGGTCGGTCCAGCGTCGATCCGCGCCGGGGGTGGAGCCGATTCCGTCAACGCGAGAGTCACCGATGACGGCGATGGCCTTTGTCGGTGTGCCGGGCTGCACTTCCACGGCCGTGATCAGGGCTTGCGCCGGCAAAGGGGCTGCGTCCGTGGGAAGAGACGCGAGTGCGGTCGCGTCGCCCGGGATGATCCAGCCGAGTGCGTTGAAGGTCCCGTGGCAGGTGCACGTGTCGACTCGGTCGGGTAGGTAGAGGCTGATCGTCAGCCGTGAAAGCGCGGGGGTACGCAGATCGATGGGGTCGCTGAGGATCGGCGCGCCCGCCGGTGCGGTGGTGGTCAGCTTGCCGCTGAAGGTCACCGCTTGATCGCTTCCGTTGTCGGTCCTGCCGTCGGAGTCCGCGATTCCGACACGGGCGGCGCCGATGGTGAGTGGTGTGGTTCCGTACTCGTTACTGATGCGGATGCGGATGGTGTGTCCGCCGCCGCTGACGCGGACGACTTGCCGCAGCGTCGCGTTCTCGAAGGGTTCGATGAAGCTGACGGAGTTGTCCGGTGCCTGTGGTGAGGCACTCCAGGTGCGGACCCATTCGAACGCTTCCGTGTTCGCCCCTTCGGAGCCGGAGGGCTGGGTGATGCCGGCGGTCATGGTCGTTGTCCTTCGGTTGTCGGTATCGCGGCTGGTGTTGGGCTAGGCGGTGCTCTCGGAGTGCGGGGTCAAGCGGCTTTGCCCGTGGTGATGGGGCGTGCGAGTGGTGCGTTCATGGTCTGCCGCTTCCAGATCGATGCTCCGGAGCAGATGAGGCCGATCAGGAGCGTGTGAACGGCGCCGCGTTCGATCAGGCCGATGATGCCGATGGGGGGTCTCGCCCGCGGTGAAGATCATCGCGAGGTAGAGCACCGTTGAAAGCAGACCGATCACGCCTACCGTGATCAGTGCCCTTCCCATTCGCGGAGAGCCGCCGATGTGCCGCCACCCGCGTCCGAGCACGATGGCCAGCGCGCTCCCACCGATGAAGTCGGCGAAGGCCCCCATGCTGTGGAACTGGCCGGTGCCGTTTTCGAGCGCCTCTCCGGATCCGGGAAACAGCGTGAGCGGGACGTCGCCGGCGGCCAGCAGTGTCGCGGGTACGAGTGTTGCCCAACGGCGTCCTCCCGACGGATCGCGCAGCGTGGCGACCCCGGCCAGGATCGTGATCCCGAAAAGGAAGAATCCGGTGTTCATCACCCAGGCAAGGCGCGAGCACATGTACTGCCCGATCAGCGTCGAGGGCCCGTGGACTCCGAGGTTGCTGATGATGGGCTCTTCCGGGGTGGCGCGCGAGTCGATGGTTTCGGTCATGGCCGTTGTCCCTTTCCGCTGGTGGTGCCGGGGTCGGCGCGAGGATCTCCGGAGATCGGCGTGGGCTCGGTTGTGCCAGCGGCGTCGTTCTCCCGGTCAGCGATGACAGCGGCGGCCATTGCGAAATCTGTCGGTGCCGGAGATGTCGCGCGACTGGGCCAGGGCCTCGTAGCGCCAGGAGTTCCGTAACCGTCAGAGCGACGACGAAGGTGGCATGGACGTGATCGAGTCCGCCTTCGCTTCACCCACACTCTTACTATATCGAGACTACTTTTACTGTCAATGTAGGTAGTGTTCGAGGGTAGAGTGAAGTCATGGTGGATGGAGCGGCGGTTGGGCGACGCGAGCGCAAGAAGGCGGCAACGCGGGCGGCGATCCTCGAGGCGGCGACGGCACTCTTCCTCGCGCGCGGCTTCGACGCGGTGACAGTGCGCGAGATCGCGGATGAGGCCGACGTGTCACCCAAGACGGTCTTCACGCACTTCCCCCACAAGGAGGCGCTTGTCTTCAGCGACGAAGGCGAGCGGCACGAACGCCTCATTGCCGCGGTCAGTGGCCGCCTGCCGGGGACCACGATCTCCGACGCGCTGAAGGCCCACTACCTCTCCGAGATCGCCGAGCTCCGATCCGAGCCCCAGCGCCAGATCCTCGCCCTCATGGAGGACACACCGGCCCTGATCGACTACGCGGAGAAGATGTGGTTGCGCCACGAGGATGCCCTGGTCGCGGCGATCACCGAGGAACTCGGGCTGGAAGAACCCAGTGACGAGATCCGCCTCTACGTCCGGTTTGCTTTGCAGATCCAGCTCGTAGCCACCCGCGAGGCCGATCCTGCGCCGACCATCGACGCGGGATTCCGACTCCTCGACAAGGGCTGGGCATCGTACGACGACACCGGAGGGGATGACGCGCAGCCGTGAAGGTTCGCGGAGCAACGTCGTCGCTTCGGCGATGAAGAGCTCGCTGCTCCCATTGGCGGCGCAGTACACGCCCGCGGGCGTGTACTGCCGATCGAGGCGGAGCCGCGGCGAAGGTGATCGTGCCACCTGCCACAACGCCCGTTACTCACTGGCGGGAGCGGCCGAAGCCGCTTCCGCTGAGCGTCCGTCTGGTCACCTCTGTCTCCGACAATTCGACCAACGACTGGACGTCAGGGCGCTGTTCAGGGCCTGGAGATGCTCGGCACTGACGCTGAATACGGTATAGGGCCGGTCGAGTGAGAGGACGCGAAGAGGCGGATGTCTATGAGGCCGTGGACAGTCGCCGCGCTGTGCGGGCGCTTGACAGTCTGTCGTCGAGGCATGTTGGACGCTTCGTCAACTCTGCTTGACGCTCGGAACGCTCGTTCGGGTCAGCTGCCAGGGGTAGGTCGTGCGGTAGCCCTGAACTGGCTTGTCGCTCCTGCGCGGGTGCGTGGACAACTCCCTCGCCGTCCAGGACGCGGAAGACCGTGTCCTCGATCACGAGGGTGACGGTTTTGCCCGCGTGCTGACGGCCGACACGCAGGCGGTGTCCTGCGACCATCGTGACCCCGTCGAGCGGGACCTTCCGCTCGGCCCGGGGAGCCTGGGACGGTGGCGGCGGAAGCCGTGTCGTGACGACCCGGGCGCCAGCCAGGCGGGAGCAGCGGGCGCTCGGCCTCCGCCAGCGTGGCCGCGGGCACGTCGGCGAGCAGGTAGGGGGCCTTGGCGTGTGAGTGGTCGCGCAGCGACATGATCAGCAGCTTGGGGGAGAGCGGCTTGCCGGTGTTCCAGGCGGGGCACTGCGACTGGCAGCGGCCGCATTCGGTGCAGGTGGAGAAGTCGAGGATGCCCTGCCAGGAGAAGTGCTCGATCTGCGAGACGCCGAACTGGGCGTCCTCGTCTGGGTCCTCGAAGTCGATCGGCTTGCCGTCGGACGTCATCGGCTGGAGCGCGCCGAGCGCGACCTCGCCGGCCGCGTTGCGCTTGAACCAGATGTTGGGGAAGGCCAGGAAGCGGTGCCAGGCCACACCCATGTTGGTGTTGAGCGAGACGACGATCAGGCAGCATCCAGTCAGCCTTGAACGGCTGGCCAAACGCCTGCCTGATGCCCAAGCGGTTCATGCGCGTGTGACCGAGGAACTCCCGCACCAGCGTCACGCTGCGTTGCCAGGGGTTGTCGGTCCGGCTGTCGGCGGGAACGGGCTGGCCGTGAAATACCGGACGAACTGGCCGATGGAGCGTGCGAGCAGCGCTACGCCGGCCACGGTCAGAACCAGCGACACGATGATCGCGGCGAGTTGAATCACAGGGGTTACACCTTCCAGCATTCACTCCCACTCCCGCTTCCCCATGCCCGGCCCAGGCTGGACTGCCGAGGCTGTTCAATTGAAGTGGGCCGTTGCTCCGCCCGTCCAAGAGCCAGTCAGGTCAGCTTTTGCGGGTCTTGGTCTCCGCGGTGAGCTGGGGGACGACGTCGAACAGGTCGCCGACGACGCCGAAGTCGACGAGCTCGAAGATCGGGGCCTCGGAGTCTTTGTTGACCGCGGCGATGGTCTTGGAGGTTTGCATGCCGGCGCGGTGCTGGATGGCACCGGAGATACCGTTGGCGATGTACAGCTGCGGGGAGACGGTTTTGCCGGTCTGGCCGACCTGGTTGGAGTGCGGGTACCAGCCCGCGTCCACTGCTGCCCGGGAGGCGCCGACCGCCGCACCGAGTGCGTCAGCCAGCTCTTCGACCACGGAGAACGACTCCGCGGAGCCGACGCCGCGGCCGCCGGATACCACGATCGCGGCCTCGGTCAGCTCCGGACGTCCCGAAGACTCCCGGGGGGTGCGCGAGACCACCTTGGTGCCCTTGGCCGCGTCGGAGAAGGCGATGATGACGTTCTCCACTGTCCCCGCGGCCTGGGCGGGCTGCGGGCTGGTCGCGTTCGCCTTCACCGTGATGACCGGGATCCCCTGCGACACCGTGGAGTCCACTGTGAACGAGGCGGCGAACACCGACTGTGTCGCCACCGGGCCGTTCTCGCCCGGCTTGACATCCACCGAGTCGGTGATGATGCCCGAGTCGATGCGCAGTGCGAGGCGGGCGGCGATCTCCTTGCCCTCGCCGGAGGAGGTGAGCAGCACAGCTGTCGGGGACGCGGCCCTGGCAATCTGCTCCAGGCCATCGACCTTCGGCACGACCAGGTAGTCGGCGAACTCGGCCGCGTCAGCGGCGTAGACCTTGACGGCGCCGTACTCGCCCAGCTCAGCGGCGATGGCCACGACGGCATCGCCGGCGCCGAGCACGACGGCGGATGGCTCGCCCAAGCGGCGAGCCAGGGTCAGCAGCTCCAGAGTCGGCTTCCGGACTGCGCCGTCCACGTGGGCGACCAGAACCAGGATCTCACTCATCGTCACAATCTCCTGCAAGACGTAGGTTGGTCGACTCAGATGAACTTCCGCGTCGCCAGGAACTCCGCGAGTTGCTTGCCGCCCGCGCCCTCGTCCCTCACGATCGTGCCCGCGGTACGCGCAGGGCGGGCGGAGATGGACTCGACCTGAGTCCACGCTCCTCCCAGGCCGACCTCGATGGCTTCGATGCCCAGATCGTCCAGGTCCAGGCTGTCGACCGGCTTCTTCTTCGCCGCCATGATCCCCTTGAAGGACGGGTAACGCGCCTCACCCGACTGGTCGGTGACCGAGACCACAGCCGGAAGCCGTGCCTCCAACTGCTCGGTGGCGGCGTCCCCTTCCCGGCGGCCCTTGACCGTGGTGCCCTCCACGGTCACCTCCGACACCAGCGTCACCTGCGGCACGCCCAGCCGCTCGGCCAGCAGCGCCGGCACCACGCCCATGGTTCCGTCCGTCGAGGCCATGCCGGAGACAACCAGGTCGTAACCGGTACGTTCGATGGCCTTGGCCAAGATGGCGGAGGTGCCGATGGCGTCCGTGCCGTGGATGTCCTCGTCGTTCACGTGTACGGCCTTGTCCGCACCCATCGACAACGCTTTCCGCAGCGCGTCCATCGCGTCGTCCGGCCCCACGGTCACCACCGCCACTTCGGCATCCGCATGCGACTCGGCGATCCGCAGCGCCTGCTCCACCGCGTACTCGTCGAGCTCCGACAGCAGCCCGTCCACCGACTCCCGGTCGGTGGACGTGTCCTCCGTGAACCGTCGATCTCCGGTTGCATCGGGAACGTACTTCACAGTGACAACGATCCTGAGACCCATAGCTATTGCCTTGGTGGTAGGGGGTGATTTCGGAACCGCACTGGGGTTGATCGGCGCATCTTGGGAGGTGTCCGGGGTGCGGGTCAGGCCATGGCGGCAGCCACGCGGTCAGATGTGCGCATATCGGTCTTGCTCATCAGGGTGATGAGGTCGAAGGCCACCGTGGCGGCCGCGACACAGGTGATCTCGGCGTGGTCGTACGCCGGTGCGGTCTCCACGACGTCGGCCCCGATGAGGTTGAGACCGTCGAGCCGACGAAGCAGATGCAGCAGCTCGCGGCTGGTGAACCCGCCCATCTCCGGCGTCCCCGTGCCCGGCGCGAACGCGGGGTCGAGCACGTCGATGTCGATCGAGAGGTAGACCGGGGTATCACCGACCCGCTGCCGCACGATATCGACAGCTCCGTCGATGCCGAGGACATCGAGGTCCCCGGCCCGGATGACCCTGAAGCCGAACGACGCGTCGTCGGTGAGGTCGAGCTGGTCGTAGATGGGACCGCGGATGCCGACGTGGATCGACTTGTCCTCGACGAGCAGGCCCTCCTCGAACGCGCGGCGGAACACCGTGCCGTGGGTGATCGGAGCCTTGAAGTAGGTGTCCCACGTGTCGAGGTGTGCGTCGAAGTGGATCAGAGCGATCGGGCCGTGCTTGTCCCGTGCCGCGCGCAGCATCGGCAGCGCGACGGTATGGTCACCGCCGAGCGTGACCAGGCGCCGGTCACTCCGGCCGACGACCTCGCGGGCCAACCCCTCGATCTGGCCCATCGCATCGTCGATGGAGTACGGCGTGCACGGCACGTCACCGGCATCCACGACCTGGACCGCCTCCAGCGGGGCCGTATCGAGCTCGACGTGGAACCGCGGTCGCAGGTGTCGGGACGCCTGCCGGATGCCCATCGGCCCGAACCGGGCTCCCGGCCGGTACGACGTACCGCCGTCGAAGGGGACGCCGAGCACCGCGATGTCGTAGTCGGGCACGGCCTCGATGGAAGGGATCCGGGCGAAGGTGCCGGGACCGGCGAAGCGCGGGACCGTGGTGGCTTCGAGAGCACCGATCGGCTTGTGGTCGCTCATGGGGTGACTCCGATCAAGATGGGGGCAAGCAGCGAGGGGAGCCGGGTCAGATGCCCGGCGCACAGATGTGCTCAGGCTCTGGTCTCGCCGTGGACGAGCGCGGGGATCTCCTCGACGGTCACGGCCGCCCGCTGCCGGGCCACGGCCCTTACCGTGAAGTAGTACAACGGCGAGACGACGAGCAGGCCGGCTATGAAGGAGACGTCGGTGTTGCCCAGTGCCTTGGCGATCGGGCCGGTGTAAGCGGTCCCGATGATCATGAACGGGATCTGCACGGCGACACCGACCAGGTAGCAGAGCACCGCCGGCCAGTTCACCCGGCCGTAGCTGCCGCCATCGCGTTTGTAGAAGTCCTCGACGACGTAGTCACCGTGGCGCACCAGGTAGAAGTCGACCAGATTGACCGCGGTCCACGGCACCAGGGAGCCGAGCAGCAGGGTGAGAAAGCCGTTGTACGTGGCGACGAAGCCGCTTCCGGAGCTGAGAGCAACGGCGAGCGCGATCGTACACAGTCCGGCCGCGACGAGCGTACGCTCGCGGCTGCGAGCTGTGACGTGCGGCAGGAAGGTCTGCACGATCGTGATCGTGCACAGGGTGGCGCAGTACAGGTTCATCGCGTTCGTCGCGGCGACTCCGATGCTGAAGACGCCCACGACCAGCAGGCTGATCCCGGCGGTTGCCTTGGTCAAGGCGGGGATGGTGTCCATACCCGGCAGGAGCAGCCCGATGCCCGCGCCCAGGAACATGGGCAGGATCGAGCCGATGCTGCTGCCCCAGTAGCTCATCCAGAACGCCGGCCTGGAGCCGGTCTTGGCCGGCATATAACGGGAGTAGTCCGACACATACGGTGCGTAAGCGAGCTGCCAGACCGCGGACGCCGACACGGTGCTCGCAAACCCGGGCAGGGTGGCCCCACCCGTACCGAAGAAGGTGTGCGGCACCGGGTGGACGACAAACACCCAGATGAACGCCAGTAGCAGGACGGCACCCGAGAGGTAGGTCATGATCCGCGCATAGGCGTGGATCAGACTGTAGCCCCAGATCGTGGCCGCGATGCTGGCCGCGGCCAGCAGTACGATGCCGGCCTTGCTGCTGAAGTGCGGAACCGCCGACGCCAGCGACTGTCCTCCGAAGACCAGGATCGAGACGAAGAACCCGAGGTACATACAGACCACGATCACAACGATCAGCAGTGCACCCCAGGAGCCGAACTGACCCTTGGTCTGGATCATCTGAGGGACCCCGAGCCGCGGGCCCTGGGCGGAGTGCAGCGCCATGAAGATCGCGCCCAAGAGGTTCCCGACGATGATCCCCAGCGCGGCCGACCAGGCCGGTTGGCCGTACAGCGTGGTGGCAAGTCCCCCGGTGACAATGGAAAGGACCATGATGTTCGTGCCGAACCAGATGGTGAACATATCCCGGTTCGTGCCATGCCGCTGGTCGAGGGGGATGGGCTGGATCGTCGCCGACTCGATAGTGGAGGTGGAATCGCGCCGCCCGGCCAGTTGCTCACTCATGCCTGCTCCGCCTCGTCGGCGCTTCGAGCCCGGTTGAACATGACATGCTTGGTCCGTGAGTAGTCATCGAGCGCATACGCCGACAGGTCGCGCCCGTAGCCGGAGGACTTGAACCCGCCCCACGGCATTTCGGTGGCGAACGCGAGGTGGTCGTTGACCCATACGGTGCCGAAGTCCAGCCGGCCGGGCAGATCCGCGGCACGACGAGCGTCCTCGGTCCAGACCGAGGCGGACAGCCCGTAGGCAGTGCTGTTGGCCGCCTCGACCGCGGCA
Organism: Streptomyces endocoffeicus; assembly: GCF_016741935.1. Taxonomy (GTDB): domain Bacteria; phylum Actinomycetota; class Actinomycetes; order Streptomycetales; family Streptomycetaceae; genus Streptomyces; species Streptomyces endocoffeicus. The sequence continues at coordinate 9,618 of NZ_JAERRG010000061.1, forward strand.
TCCTCATCCGTGAAGGTCTCCACCGTGACCACCGGCCCGAAGATCTCCTCACGGGTGGACTCGGCACCGTCCGGAAGGTCCACCAGCACCGTCGGAAGCACGAAATAACCGTCGTCTTCCGGGGCCCTCCCGCCCGTCGCCGCCCGCGCTCCTTCCGCGAAGGCACGGTCGAGGAAGCCGAGCACGCTGTCACGATGGGTCTTCGAGACAAGCGGCCCCATCTCGATGTGGTCCCCGGCCGCCGGGTCGCCCACGACCAGCGACTCCACCCTGGGCACAAGACGCTTCAGCAGTTCGCCGTGGACGGACTGCTCCACGAGGATCCGGCAGGCCGCGCCACAGTCCTGGCCCGAGTTGCCGAAGCCGGCGACCCGGATGCCGTCGGCGACCGCGTCCAGATCGGCGTCCGCGAACACCATGACCGGTGCCTTACCGCCGAGCTCGAGGTGCACGCGCTTGAGCGTGGCCGCGGCCGCGCCGGCCACCGCCTGTCCGCTCCGCACGCTGCCCGTCACCGACACCAGGGCGACGTCCGGGTGAGTCGCGAGCGCCTCGCCGACCACCGATCCGGCACCGGTGACGACGTTGAGCACCCCTGCGGGGAACACCTCGGCCAGAAGGTCGGCCATGCGCAGGGCGGTCAGCGGTGTCTGATCCGACGGCTTCAATACGCATGTGTTGCCGGCCGCCAGGATCGGCCCGATCTTCCATGCCGCCGTGAGCAGCGGGTAGTTCCACGGCGTAATCGCGGCCACTACCCCGACCGGCTCCCGCACGATCATCGATGTGCGGCCGGTGACGTACTCTCCGGCGCTCAGACTCAGCTGCGCCCGGACCGCGCCGGCCATGAACCGGAGCGTGTCGATCGTCCCGGCGACATCGTCGCGGGCCAGCGGCATCGGTTTGCCGGTGTTGACCGACTCCAGGTGCGCCAGCTCCTCGGCGTTGGCCTCCAGCACCGCCGCGGCCTCGAGCAGCACATTGGCGCGGTCTTTCGGCGTCCGCTGCCGCCAGCCGGGCAGCGCCGCCTTGGCAGCGGCCACCGCCCTGTCGACATCGGCCGGCGTGCCGCACAGGGCCTGTGCGATCGGCTGTCCCGTCGCCGGGTTGAACACCGGTTGCGTCTCCGTCCCGGTGCCCTCCCATCCGGCACCGTTGACGAAGTGGGGCAGCACCGCGGTCTCCCCACCGATCGGCGCCAGGCCGTCTCCCAGAGGAACCACCGGGATCTGCGTTTGCGCCTCGATCATCTTGAATACCTTCGTTCCTGTTCACGGGTTCGCGGGTTCACGGGTTCGCGACCGGTCGCGCCCACCTCGGACACGACCGGTCCAATTGCTCAACGGATCACGAAGCCGCGATCGACGACCGTGGCCAACATGTCGATGTAGGAGTTGACGTCGTCGTGGGCCGTGCGCGGTGGGGGGTCGTAGGCGAGCGCGGCCTTCGTCCGGGGGCTCAGGAAATAGGCTCCGGCGGTCAGTAGGGTGAGGGCCTGGAACTGCTCGGGCTGCTGTACAGAGAGCGCGTCCAGAGCGGCTTCCGGGTCCTTGCCCGTGCACCAGGCGACCGCCTCGGCGAACGGTTCGGCCAGATCCGGCCGGTAGCCGAGAACCTGGTCGAGCAGCGCGTCCGGCGTACCCGCGGCGGTGGCCGAGGGCATCGGATCGGACCCGGGAATCAGTACGTCGGCGAGTGCGGCGAAGGTGCGTCGCTGGTCGGGATCGAGCATCACGGTGTCCTCAGTCGGCGGTGGTCTGGTTGTGGCGGTTGTCGGCGAGATGGCGCATCGACCGCAGCGCGACCGCCATGATGGTCGCGGTCGGGTTGACGCCGGTCGAGGTGACGAACACGCTCCCGTCGATGACGAAGAGGTTTGGCACGTCGTGCGCGCGGCCGTACTCGTCGACGACGGACGTGGCGGGATCGGGGCCCATGCGCGCGGTGCCCAGGAGGTGCCAGCCGCTTTCCCGGACGACGGGGATGGGGTGCACCGAGGTCGCGCCTGCGGCCAGGTGGGCCTCGGTCGCCCGGTCGACATGGAACTTGAGCATGCGTTCGGTGTTCTCGCCGATGGTGTAGCGAATCTTGGGCACCGGGATGCCGTCGGAATCTGTGACGCCTGGGTCGAGGACGACCTCGTTGTGGTCCTCGGGCAGGTCCTCGGTGGTGATTCCCCACTCGGTGTACCGGCCGAAGGTTGTGCGCAACCGCGTGTGGAAGGCGGGGCCGAAGGCGTCGCGCCAGTCCTCGCCCGGCTCCCACAAGGTGTGGGTGAGCGGGCCGCCGGTCGGCATCAGGTTCCATTTCGCCCCGCGCACGAACCCGCGATCGGAGTCGGTCTCATAGAACTGCATCGACTGCAGTGCCTGCCCGGTCGGGCCGAGCCAGGTCTCGAGCTCGTCCTCGTAGGTCCCGTACACCGAGGCGTAGGGATGTATCATCAGCCGCTTGCCGACCAGCCCCGAGGAGTTCGCCAGACCGTCGGGGAACTGCGCGGAGGTCGAGTTGAGCAGCAGTCGCGGGGTGCCGATCCCGTTGGCGGCCAGCACGGTCACACCTGCGGCCTGGTGGCGTACGACCCCTGTGCGGTCGACATACTCGGCGCCGGTCACCAGACCCCGGTTGTCGACCGTGAGCTGCCGCACCCGGGCCCCGGTCACCAGCACGGCACCAGCGGCGATCGCGTCGCGCCAGTGCGTGAAGTCGGTGCTCGCCTTGGCTCCGGTCGGACATCCCGACTCGCAGGCGCCGTACCGCAGGCACGCGGGCCGGTTCTTGAACTTACGCGACGCGATGGCGTTCGGAGCGGGCCACCAGTGCCAGCCGAGCTTGTCCAGGCCCTTCGCCACGGTGAGGCCATACTTGCCGATCGGCATCGGCGGCAGCGGGAACGTGTGCGGGTCCGGGTACGCCGGGTCGCCGTCGAGTCCGGACGCGCCGATGTGGTGAGTGACCTCGTCGTAGAACGGCCGCAGGTCCTCGTAGCCGAACGGCCAGTCGTCCGCGACGCCGTCGAGCGTCCGAACCCGGAAGTCGGAGGGCAGCGCCCGGACCCAATGCCCGGAGAACATGATGGTGCTGCCACCCACACCGTTGAACATCAACGGCTCGATCGGGCTCTCCTTGGTGTCGACCGGGTAGTCGCTCTCCCGCCCGCGCACATTGGGGCTGGGGTTCCACTGCTTGAGACGGGTCAGCTCCCACTCCGGCTTGCCGCCCGTGAAGTCATCGGGCAGAGCCCAGCCGCCCTGCTCCAGGCAGACCACACGAAACCCGCGGCCGGCCAATTCCAGGGCCGCCACCCCACCGGAGGCGCCGGCCCCCACGATGAGCACATCCGCATCCCCGTGACCATGCTGCGTGTTCACCAGTAACTCTCCCGCTCGCTCGGTCCGCCATGGGCACGTTCGCACCCACGTCGATGGACGTTCCGGTCCGGTCGACTCTCCGGTCCTTACCGGACCGGGGGATCGAATGACCCGCACCCAGAATGCTTCGGCCCACCCACACCGACACCAGGTTCATTCGCCACAAGCGAGACCCTCCACTTTGAGCAAATGCACAACCGGTCATATCCCGGCAGGCATCGCGCTCGGCATGGTCGGGTTCCGCCGACCGCTCCCATGGCAGTCGCTTACACCCCTGCTGACCAGGTTCGACGGTCGGCGCGGGTGCGGTCGTCCCCTCGATTGTGCAGACGCACAAGAACTTTTGTGCGTACATGGTACGGTTGCACGATGGCGATCACGATCGCGGATCTGCTGGAGATGCCACATCTGCGGCTGCACTTGCACTCCGGCACGGACGGGCTCGATCGCGAGGTCTCGTGGACCCACACATCCGACCTGCCCGAGCCCTGGCGGTGGCTCGCCGGCGGTGAGCTCCTGATGACCAACGGCATGTCGTTTCCCGCCGACGGCGCCGGGCAGCGGGCCCTCATCGAACGGCTGGTCGACGTCGGCGCAAGCGGTTTGGCGATCGGGGTGCGGATGTACTGCCCGCCACTCACCGACGAGCTTGCCAAGGCGAGTGAGCAGCTGGGGTTCAGCGTCCTGACCATCCAATTTCCCCTGCCGTTCGTCGCGATCTCCCGCGCCGTCGCGGTCGCCAACCTCCTTGAGCAGTCCGATCGGCTGATCCGCACGGAGCGGATCTACCACGCCATGCGGCAGACGCTGACAAGTCACCGGGAATCCTCGGCGCTCTCGCACGCGCTCTCCCCGCAACTGGGCTGCGAGGTCCACGTCTGCCACCGCGGGTCGGCGCAGCCCTGGTACCCGCAAGACCCGCGCCTCGACCCCACACTCACCGCCGCGCTGCGCCGATCCACGTCCGATTCCTCAGATCTGCGAGCGGGGGCCTTCGCGGTCCCACTCGAGGACGGACGCGAGATGAGGCTGATGGACATCCCGACGCAGTCGAACGCGATCCTCGTGCTCGTTTCGGATGGGCGCAACGTGCTCGATGCCATACTCATGCAGCACGCGGTGACCGTGATCGCTCTGGAGCTGTCCCAGTCGTTGATCAGCATCGAGCACCGTCGTCGGCTGGGTGCCGAGGTGCTTGCGCAGCTGATGGAGGGGCGGCTCGACGAGCGCGGCGGCCGTCGTCATCTGAAGGGCCTCGGCCTGAACGTCGCCAAGGCGACCCTCGTTGCGATCACCTCCGATGCCATCGCGGAACTGCGGGAGTTCCACCTCACGCTATGGCGCAACGGCATACCCCATCTCGTGGTGCACCGGTCAGGTGTGCTCTATGTGCTCTGCGTCGATGGCGACACGGTCCATGCACTGATCCGCTCGAGCCTCGACGGCGAAGCCCTGGTAGGGATCAGTGGCCCGATCCGGACCGTCGAACGGGTTCCGGAAGCCTTGCGTGAGGCAAGCTGGGCCGCCCGTGCGGCGACTTCGGTCACCCCGCGCACCGTCCGGTACGGCGACGCGACGCCGTTGCTGGGCGTCGCGGGGATCGACGACGCCGCCGTCCTGGTGACGCGCGTGCTGGGCGCACTCATGGAATACGAGCGGGTGCACGAGACAGAGCTGTTGCGGACCCTTGAGGCATTCCTCGACAACCAGCGCTCCTGGCAGAAGACCGCCGATGCGCTCCATGTGCACCGACAGACCGTCCTGTACCGGATTCGCAAGGTCGAGGCGATTACCGGGCATAACGTGAACAATACGCGTGATATCGCCGAGCTTTGGCTGGCTGTGCAGGCTCGCGCACTTCTTGGACCCTGACCTGAGTGCAGACTGCATGGCGGTCACGGCAAGCTTATCGAGGCCCGGTTCCGCGAGCCCACGGCCTTGCAGTGATCGCCGACATGCCCGCACTCCCAGCCGTGGCGACGGCGGCCAGGACGGCTGCCGTCGCCACGGATGTCCTGGCCGATCAGTCCTTTTCGGCAGTGGCGATCCGGCCGGCGTAGCGCTGTGTCCAGGTGGTGTCGGTGTTGACGGTAACGACCACGTCGTAGTAGCCGTCCTGAGTCGGCCACATGACGATCTTCCTCTCGCCGCGGGCCACCGTGACGTTCTGGGTACGGCCGAGGAAGTCATGAGCGGTGAGCGTGTACTCCACCGGCTTGGTGCCGTCGTTGTGCAACGTGAACTTCACCTGAGCCTTGTGCTTGGTGTCCTCGCTCTTCAGCAGGTCGACCTCGACGCGCGGGAGGCCACCGTCCCGCTTTCCGGCGGGCGCGACCTGGCCGGCGAAGGAGCGCACAAAGCCGTCGTTGGAGTAGATCGAGAACGCGTACTTGCCGTCGGTGGTCCTGGCATCCCAGGTGTAGTCGCGCGGCTTGCTCGCGGTGATGGTGAACGGCGTGCTGGAGAACGCCTGGTACTTGTCGGGGAAGACCTGGAAGCTCAAGGCTTTGTCCTCCGGGCCGCCGGTCAGGGTCATCCTGGCGGTGACCGTCCCCGACGCGCGGTCCTCCGAGATCGTCGTGTGCGGATGGAAGCTCAGCGGACGCGCTTTCATGTGGTCGGCGGCGATCGACACCGACTGCTCGGCGAGCGGGTCTGTGAAGGTGGCCGGCCCCAGTCGCGGGTGGGCGAAGTCCAGGGCGCTGGTCAGGTCACCTGCGATCGAGCGCCGCCAGTCGCTGATGTTGGGGCAACGGAACGGCTTGCCGAGCTGGGCCGCCCAGATCTCGAGGAACTTGATCGTCGAGGTGTGGTCGAAGACTTCCGAGGCGACGTACCCGCCGCGGGTCCATGGTGAGACCAGCAGCATTGGCACTCGTGGACCGAAGCCGAGCGGGTAGTCGCCGACGTACTCGCCCGCTGTGCCCGGCTCCGGCCACGGCGGCAGCACGTGGTCGAACTTCCCGTCGTTCTCGTCGTAGTTGAGGATGAAGAGGGTGTGATTCCAGATATCGGGGTTGCTCTGCAGGATGTCGAGCACCTTCTTGACGTAGCGCTCGCCGTGCAGGGTGTCCGCGTCCGGGTGCTCGGACCAGCCGTACGGCGCCACGATCCAGGAGACTGCCGGCAGCGGGTGTTCCGCGCCCGGCCGGCAGGCGTCATGGAGGTTTTTGAGGACCGCGTCGAGGTTCTCGTCGGAGTCGTCGTTCGGTGAGGTCATGCCGGAGTAGTACGTGGCGTTGCCTCGCCAGATCAGCCCAGTGCCGGCCCGCAGCTTCGGGTCGTCGGCACTCAGCCCCTCCGGGTCGAACCCCTTGAAGTACTTCAGCTCGTTGTCGCCGTAGTCGCCGACCCAGGTGCTGATGTAACCCTGTCGCCCGTTGCCGCTGTTGTCGGAGTAGAGGCGCCAGTCGATGCCGACCTGCTGGAGCTGCTCGGCCACCGTGATCCAGGCACGGGAGTAGTTGGACTCATCGGTGTTGCCCGTCTCGCTGTTGGCGGTACCGCTCCACAGGTACTTTCGGTTGGGGTCGGTCGGCCCGAACTCGGAGCAGAAGTTCTGGTCGGCGATGGTGTACTGGGCGGCGATCGAATGGTAGAAGCCCATATAGGCGTCGCTGTGGTAGTTCATGCAGCTGGCGCCGTTGTGCTGAACCCACAGATCCCACTTGCGATGGTCGATGTCGCCCCAGGCTCCGTGGTCGTTGCCCCAGGTGCCGTCGTCGGCCTTCGGGGTGACGATGTTGCCGTTGCGGTCCTTCTGCTGGAAGACGGTGGTGCCGTCCTGGAACCGCAGCGCCTGCTTGTCGTTGAAGCCGCGTACGCCGGGGAACGTGCCGAAGTAGTGGTCGAGGGACCGGTTCTCCTGCATCAGGATCACGACATGCTTCAGGTCGGACATGTTGCCCTTGAAGCCCTTTGGCAAGGCGTACCCGGGCTTCGAGGCGGCGTACACGCTGCCCGCCCCGGCGGTCCCGCCGAGCACCAGCGTCCCGGCGGTCACCCCCGCGCCCTGGAGGAACCGACGGCGGGTGGTGCCGGTCGTCATCTCGGGTCTGTCGCCGAGCTCGGACTCGGGCTCGGGCTCAGGGGTGATCGGATCGGGGGCCATGGAAGCTCCTCACATGGGCATGTATAGCCGGGGATGGGCGCCGAAGCTCGCTCATCGAAGCGAGTGCACACCAATTCTGTATGAACTCCGGCTAAGCGGTGATCAGCAGGACATCGACGGCGGGATTGTCAATTCCGGTCCGTACCTGGCACTACTTCCTCTGGAGCCTCGTCCCAGTCTCCAGGCGTCCACGAGCAAGGGAAAGCTTCACGACTGAGGCGGCATGCCTGTTAGGGTCTTGCCGCCATGAACGGGTAGCGGTGATGCGCCAGGGTGATGGGGGCGGAGATGCGTCGCAGCGGGTCTGCTGGGGCCGGGTTGGTTGTGGTGTTGCTGCTGATGACCGGGTGCGGAGGAGGCGGCAGGAGCGAGACCGGCCCCTCGGTGACGACAGCGCTGGCCAAGGGGGTGAACACGGGCTGCGGCCACTACCTGAAGCCGGAAACGGTCGCTGCGGCGCTCGGCGACAACGAGTTCGCCGACGTCAACGGGCATTTCCAGGGCGGCAAGGGGTCGTGCCTGGTCAATATCTCGGTCAGGGCGGCGGGCGGCGGTACGAGCGGGCCGCCCCACACCTTCGCGAAACTCTCGCTGGAAATCCTGGACGAGGAGGATCCCGCCCAGATGGCCGAGTACGTCGGCGGGAAGTGTCACGCCACGTCGGCCGACGGAGTCACCGAGACCTTCAAGGGGCCCAAGGGGGCGTGCGGCACCTACCGGGCCGACCCTCCCGAGGAGTTCCTGGCGGGCGGCAGGGTTGAAGCCTACGCGGGCGAGGGCAGGAAGCTGATCACAGTCACCGTGGACGGAGTCGACGGCACGCTGAAGCAGGACCGCAAGCACGCCCTCCAACTGCTGGCCGATGACCGCGCCAAAATCTCCGGAAAGTGAAGCACGGAGCTCAGTGCGCGTAGCGGGGACATGAACCCTCGGGACTCGCTGCCCCAGAAGCTGGCGTAAGTGGCTCGCCTTTGACGTAGGTATGGGCACCGTCCGGGCGGGCCGCCCGGATGCTTTTGAGCGCGGCGAGGCGGTGATCGGCGCCCTTGCGGGGCGGGTTGACACTCCAGAGCGTGTCGTTGTCGACGGAGTGGCAGTCGTGGATGTAGCGCACTCCGTATCCGGGGCACAGGGCTGTGCGTATCCGCCAGAGCGCAGTGGCGGCCCCGCGGGCGAAGGGGATCGCCCTGCTCCCCGAGGCCGCCGAGTTGCCGCAGTCCTGTCGCGACCTGTACGAGCGGGCGCGGGTGCTCGTCGGCCGCGTCCGGTCAGATCAATCGGGAGATCGCCGCCTGCTGTTCGTCACGGCGAGCACGGTGGAGCGGCACCTCACGAACGTCTTCCGTAAGCTCGACGTCAAGGGCCGCAAGCAGTTGCCCCGGATCTGGTCGACCAGGCTGACCTGGAGTAAGCCCAGGGCACCGGACCGCGCCGCCGACGTACGCGTGACGCGGTCCGGACGCCGGTCAGGTGGCCGCGCCCCAGGTGACCCGCAGTTCGACCGGGCTGAACTGGCCGTGGTGCTCGTTCATCGGCACCTCACCGGCGAGCCGTACGTCCGGGAAGCGCTCGAACAGGCGTAGTACGGCGACCTTGATCAGCAGCCGGGCGAGGTGCTGGCCCGGGCACTTGTGGATGCCGTGCCCGAACGCGAGATGCTGTTCCGGCTTGCGGGTGATATCGAACGTGTTCGGCTCGTCGAAGACGCCCGAATCGCGGTTGGCCGAGGAGTACAACGGGATGACGTTGTCGCCCGCCTTGATCGTCTGGCCGTGCAACTCGACGTCCTCGACGCAGATCCGCGGGATGCCCAGGGTGTTGAGCGGCAGGAACCGCAGCATCTCCTCGACCGCGCCGTCGATCAGATCCGGGTTCGCCCGTAGGGCCGCCTGCTGCTCGGGATGGGCCAGTAGCGCGTACAAGCAGTAGCCGACCATCTGCTGCACCGAGCCGTGGCCGGCCAGCAGGAGCACGGCGAACACACCGGTCGCCTCGCCCTCGCTGAGCAGGATCTCGTCGTCGCCTGCCTCGGCCAGCCGGTGCAGCAGCCGGTCGCCCGGCTGGTCGCGCTTCGCGCGTACCAAAGACAGAGCGTGAGCGAAGAACTCACCCAGCACCCGTGCCGAGGCCTCCAGGTCGGCGTTGTCGGCGGTGGCGCCGACGACGGCCTCCATCTTGGCCTCGAGCGCGGCGCCCTCCTCGTCGGTGAGGCCGTAGAGGTCGTTGATGACCTGGGACGGCAGGCGTCGGGCGTAGCCGGGGATCAGGTCGGTGCCGGGTCCGGCCGCCTCGATGTCGTCGAGGCAGGCGTCGGCCAGCCGGACGACGATCTCCTCCTGTTTGCGGGCCGCTCGGAGGGTGAAGTCGCGGGCGATCTTCTGCCGGTAGCGGTTGTGCTCGGGTGAGTCCATGCCGGAGAACCAGCCGGGGCGTTCGTCAGGCATGATCCCGGCCGCCGCCGCCGAGCTGAACCGGGGGTCGTTGGTGACCAGCTTGACGTCCTCGGCCGAGCCCAGCAGCCAGTGCTTGACGCCGAAGAGGTCGTACGAGCCGATCACGCCGCTGTCCAGCAGCGCGCGCTGCCCCTGCTCGAGGTCGAACGGGCAGCGGTCGGTGGGTTTGCTCTCTTGCTGAACCTCGGTGCTCATCAGTGGTCCTCCAGGTAAGCGGGGTCAGGCGGCCGGGCCCCAGGTGACCTGTAGCTCGGTCGGGCTGAACAGGCCCGTGGGGTTCATCGGCACGTCGCCGGCCAGGCGTATGTCCGGGAAACGCTCGAACAGACGCTGCGCCGCGACCTTGATCAGCACGCGGGCGAGGTGCTGGCCGGGACACTTGTGGATGCCGTGCCCGAACGCGAGGTGCTGCTCGGGCCGGCGGGTGACGTCGAAGGTGTCCGGCTCGTCGAACGCGTCGGGATCCCGGTTGGACGTGGAGTACAGCGGGATGACATTGTCACCGGCCTTGATGGTCTGCCCGTGCAGCTCGACGTCCTCGACACAGACCCGCGGGACGCCCAGCGGGTTGAGCGGCAGATAGCGCAGCATCTCCTCGACCGCGCCGTCGATCAGATCCGGGTTCGCCCGTAGGGCCGCCTGCTGCTCGGGATGGGCCAGTAGCGCGTACAAGCAGTAGCCGACCATCTGCTGCACCGAGTCGTGCCCGGCGAACAGCAGCACGGCGAACACACCGGTCGCCTCTTCCTCGCTGAGCAGGACCTCGTCGTCGCCGGCCTCGGCCAGCCGGTGCAGCAGCCGGTCGCCCTGCTGGTCCCGCTTGAGGCGGACCAGCGACACCGCGTGCGTGAAGAACTCGTTGCTCAGCGTCTTGATGGCGGCCATGTCGGTGGCGCCGACGACGGCCCGCATGCTGGCCTCGAGCGCGGCGCCCTCCTCCTTGCTCAGGCCGTAGACCTCGTTGATGACCTCGGAGGGCAGGCGCTTGGCATAGCCGGGGATCAGGTCGGTGCCGGGTCCGGCCGTCTCGATGTCGTCGAGGCAGGCATTCGCCACCCGGATCGCGATCTCCTCCTGCTTGCGGGCCGCTCGGAGGGTGAAGTCGCGGGCGATCTTCTGCCGGTAGCGGTTGTGCTCCGGCGAATCCATGCCGGAGAACCAGCCCGGGCGGTCGATGGGCAGCACCTCGGACGGCACGGCCGAGCTGAACCGGGGGTCGTTGGTGACCAGCTTGACGTCCTCGGCCGAGGTCACCAGCCAGTGCTTGACGCCGTAGAGGTCGTACGAGCCGATGACGCCGCTCTCCAGCAGCGCGCGCTGCTCGTCCTGGATCGCGAACGGGCAGCGGCCGACGGGGGTGGTCTCTTGTTGAACCTCGGTGCTCATCGGCGGTCCTCCAGATGTGGGCGGGCAGGTGCGGTCACGCCACCACTCCCTCGATCTCGACCAGGAGGTCGGTGCGTGCGATGTCGGTGTGCAGCACGGCCACCCTGGCCTCGCGGGAAAACCGCTCGGCGCAGATCCGGCGCACGGCCCGAACGTCCTCGCGGTGTCGTACGTAGACCTTCAGGTGGTCGACGTCGGCCAGCGTGTACCCCCGCCGAAGCCCGTGCCGCCGCAGGTTCTCGGCACTGATCACCTGGGCGATGTTCTCCAACGCCACCTCGCACTGCCGGGCGACGTCCCCGTGGTGCACGGTCTCGTGGCCGCGGATGCCGGCGGTCGCCGAGACGTAGAGCCGGCCGTCGTCCGATCCGGGCGGCGCGAGCCAGGTGGCGCGGGCGAAGATCGGCGGGCGGGGCCCGTACTGCCGTGGGTAGCGGTGAGCCGTCAGCACGGCGGGGTTCTCCAGGTTGACCCGCTCACCGGCGCGGGCGGCGAGGAAGTAGCAGGCGATGCCGCCGCCGTGGGTGCCGATGCCGGTTGCCGCCGGCATGCCGGCCGGTTCGACCCCGCGGGCGTCCAGCGCTTCGGCGCGGCCTACACAGAAGTCGCGGTAGACCTCCAGGCCGTCGGCGTTCAGCGTGTTGATGCCGCTGACGTAGTTCCAGGTCCGGGCCAGCCGGGGGTGTCCCAGCTCGCCGATGAGGTCGAAGATCCCGGTGTAGAGGGCCGCGGTGCCGTCCGCGTACCGGTCTCCCTCCGGAACCCGGGCGACGCCGAAGAGATAGTCGGCCGTTCGGGCCCAGGCGATGCCGCCGTGGCTGCCCGACTCCTTCGGACCGTCCAACCGCCAAACCTCGGCGAACGACTCGCTCTCGTCGGTGGTCGTGTGCACCGCGGTGTGCGGGCGGCCGTCGATCAGGGCCACCCCGCTGTGCCCGGTGCGGTGCTCGATGACACCGAGCACCGTCTCGTCGTCGGCGAGGTCGGGCGACGCGACCTTCTCGAAGGAGCAGTGCGGCGTGGCCGATCGTCTCGACCGCCTTCGCGGTCCTGGGATACGCACCAGCACAGCGAAATATGTGCGCGCCACTCCCCGCAACCCCCTAGAACGGGCGCCGATAATCGCCGGGCGATTCAGGGGGATCATCGGGGGGTTATGGTCGCCGACCGGCTGCTAGCGTTCCCATTATTTGGGCGTGAGTCCCCGATAAATGCGTTTCGTGAATGGTTATTGCCATGGGAGAGGGAACACGTGCAAACCAGGATTCTGTGCCAGCGCGACATCAAGCGGATCCTCTCGGTAGTCGGCCGCGATGTCCTGATGGACCGGCTGATCAGCGAGTTGCACAGGGCCTTCGCGCGGCTGGGCCGCGGTGAGGTCGGCGGGCCGCCACCGCGCACCGGATTCACCCGCGACGGCAACGTTCCCGGCGTCATCGAATTCATGCCCCATCGCGCGCCGGGTGCGGGCGTGACGATGAAGACGGTCAGTTACAGCCCGCAGAATCCCGAACGTCTGCACGTGCCGACAATCGTCGGAACACTGACGCGATTCGACGACGACAGCGGCAGCCTGGTCGCGCTGGCTGACGCCGGAGCCATCACCGCCATGCGGACCGGCGCGGTCGCCGCCATCGCCACCCGGCTGTTCGCCCGGCCCGGCAGCACCACCCTCGCCCTGGTCGGCGCCGGCGCCCAGGCGGTCACCCAGGCGCACGCGCTCAGCCGGATCCTTCCGCTTGAGCGCATCCTGGTCAGCGACATCAAGCCCGAGCACGCGGCGTCGTTCGCGGGCCGGGCCGGCTTCCTCGGCCTGCCCGTCGAGGTCACCGACGCGGCGACCGCGACCGCCTCGGCGGACGTCCTCTGCACGGTGACGTCGGTGCCGGCCGGTGGGGGACCGGTGGTCCCGGCGGCGCCGCGCCTACAGCACCTGCACGTCAACGCGGTCGGTGCGGACGAGCCGGGCAAATTCGAGCTGCCCCGGGCGCTGCTGGACGAGGCGTTCATCTGCGTCGACCACCCCGGGCAGGCACGGGCCGAGGGCGAGTTCCAGCAGCTGCCCGACCGGGAGCTCGGCCCGTCCCTGGCCGAGCTGTGCGCGGCGCCCGAAACCGCCGTCGCGCACCGGGAAAACCTGAGCGTTCTCGACTCGACCGGCAGCGCGTTCGCCGACCACATCGCGTTCGACGTACTGCTCGGCTTCGCCGACGAACTCGGCCTCGGTCAGAAGATGGCCATCGAGTCCACTCCCGAGGACGTCCTCGATCCGTACTCGTTGCAGGGCTGAGGTTCACCGCCGTGGGAGCGTGCGCCGTTTGGCGGCGGCCCGGGCGAGCCGGTCCAACACGCCGACGGTGGTGTCCCGGCCTCTGCAGGCGTCGGTGACCGACTGCCCGTAGACCAGGTCGCCGGCCGGCCGGTCGGCCGCGTCCTTCAAAAGAGAGGGCGTACTCGGCGGCGGGCGGGGTCGTGCACCGAGCAGGCGCCGACGACGACCAGCAGGCGGGAGTCGTGGCCGTGGAGCACGTCCTCGACCTGACGGCGGCTGTCGAGGACCGTGTCGTGCGGCTCGGCGGTGAGCGGCAGTTCGTGGTGCGGCAACCCGCAGTTCGTGGTGCGGCAACGCGGGGCTCATCAGCGGCACGACGGCCCCGATCCGGGTACGCATCAGCGGTGCGGAGTCGGTCGCGTCATCGGCTCCACTTGGCGGAGAGCTTTGCCAGCAGCTCGGAGATGGCCGTGTGTTCCTCCTCGGTCATGTCGAAGTCCCCGTCGTCCAGCTCGTCGATCTCCTCGAGCAGGGCGTACACACCGGCGCCGTCGAGGTCGTCGGCGGCGCTCAGCTCGTCCAGCCGTGCGGCCAGTTCGCCCGGCGTGGGGTAGTCGAACAGCAGGGAGGGCGGCAGGTCGAGGCCGGTGACCGCCGCCAGCCGATTGCTCAGCCGCAGGGCGCTGAGCGAGTCGAAGCCCAGATCGAGGAAGGACGAGTCGTCTGCGATGAGGTTGGGGTCGGTGATGCTCAGGGCGATCGCCGCTTCCAGACGGACGAGTTCCAGCATGGTCTGGGGCTCCTCCGGGGCGGAGGGCTGGGCGTACTCGCCAGGGGCCGGCACACCCACGGACGGCGCACCGTCGGCGGCACGCGTGACCGGGGCGAGCCAGTAGGACCCGTGCTGGAACGGATAGACCGGCAGATCCGTGGCCCGGCCGCCGGCCAGGACCGTCGCCCAGTCGACGGTCGTCCCGCCCGCGTGCAGCTCCGCGACGGCCGTCATCAGGCAGACGTCTCCCGGCGACCCCGGGCGTTGCACCGCGTGGAACGAGGCTTCGTCGCCGAGGCATTCGAGCCCGGCTGAGGCGAGCGCACCCGAGGGGCCGATCTCCACGAACGTGCCGACGCCTTGACCGGACAGTTCGCGGATGGCGTCGTGGAAGCGTACGGTCTGCCTGACCTGGCGCAGCCAGTACTCCGGTGTGCTCAGCTCTGTCGGCTCGATCAGGCGTCCGGTCACGGTGGACACCACCGGGAGCGTCGGGGTACGGAGGGTCAGCGACTCCAGCACCTCCCTGAACTCACCGAGCACGGCCTCCACATGGCGCGAGTGGAAGGCGTGGCGGACGTTCAAGGTCCTGGCCTCCCGCCCGGACTCCGTCCACCGGGCCTGGAAGCCGGCCATCGCCTCGGACGCACCCGACACCACCACCGACGTCGGGCTGTTGACCGCTGCGAGATCGAGCGCCGCACCCGTACGGCCGAGGAACTCCCGCGCCTCGTCCTCACCCGCCCGCAGCGCGACCATGGCGCCGGGCGGGGCCTGCCGCAGCGCTCGTCCCCGCGCGACGATCAGCGTGGTGACGTCCTCGAGCGAGAGCACTCCCGCGGCGTACGCCGCGGCCGTCTCACCGATCGAGTGCCCGCTGACGAAGTCGGGGCGCACGCCCCACTCCGCCAGCAGTTCGAACAGCGCGATCTCCATGGCGAAGAGGCCCGCCTGCGCGTAGAGGGTGTCGTCGACGAGGTCGGCCGTCGCCGCGTCGCCCCGGCCGAGGTAGACGTCGGTCAGCGAGTGGTCGAGGTGTTTGCCGAACTCGGTGCTGATCCGGTCCCAGGCGCGTGCGAAGGCAGGGAAGCGCTCGTACAGGCCGCTGCCCATGTCCGGCCGCTGGCTGCCCTGTCCGTCGAACAGGTAGGCGACCCGCCGGTCCTTGGCGGTCGCGGTGACCAGGGCCGGCCACGCGGCGCCGTCCGCCAGCTTCGACAGTGCGCGCAGGAGGTCTTCGCGGTCGGAGCCGACCGCGACGGCCCGGTGCGCGAAGTTCGATCGGGTCGTCGCCAGGGAGTAGCCGATGTCCAGCGGACGCCACTGCGGGGACTCGGTCAGGGCGGCGTGCAACCGGCCCGCCTGCTCGCGCAGCGCCTTCGGGTCGCGGGCCGACAGCGTCCAGGCCAGCGGTTGGTGCTCGGTGGTGGTGATGTCGGGCGCCGTCGGCGCCCGGTACTGTTCGAGCACCACGTGCGCGTTGGTGCCGCTGAGCCCGAAGGAGGACACCCCGGCCCGGCGCAGTTTGGCGTCATCCGGCCACGGCTGGTTCTCGGTCAGCAGAGCGACGTCGCCCGACGCCCAGTCGACGTGCGGCGACGGCTCTTCCACGTGCAGGGTCCGCGGGATCAGCCCGTGCCGCATCGCCTCCACCATCTTGATCACGGCGAGGACGCCCGACGCCGCCATGGCGTGGCCGATGTTCGACTTCAGCGAGCCCAGGCGCACGGGCGTCGAACGGTCCTGCCCGTAGGTCGCCAGGATGGCCTCCGCCTCGATGGGATCACCGAGCTTCGTGCCGGTGCCGTGCGCCTCGACCACGTCCACGTCCGCCGCGGTGAGGCCGGCGCCGGTCAGCGCCTGGCGGATCACCCGCTGCTGGGAGACGCCGTTCGGTGCGGTCAGCCCGTTCGAGGCGCCGTCGGAATTGACCGCGCTGCCCCGGACGACGGCCAGGACCCGGTGGCCCAGCCGGGTCGCCTCGGAGAGCCGCTCCAGCACCAGGACGCCCACGCCCTCGGCCCAGATCGTGCCGTCCGCCGACGCGGAGAACGACTTGCACCGGCCGTCGGCCGCGAGGCCGCGCTGACGTGAGAACTCCACGAACACGTCCGGGGTGGGGATCACTGACACGCCGCTCACCAGCGCCATCGAGCACTCGCGCTGCCGCAGCGCCTGGCACGCGAGGTGCAGGGCCACCAGGGAGGAGGAGCAGGCGGTGTCGACGGTGACGCCGGGGCCCTCCAGACCGAGCGCGTACGACAACCGCCCGGACAGCAGGCTGATCGAGCTGCCGGTGATCACGTTGTCCCGCTGCTGATCGATGGCGCCCACGCCGTACCCCTGGGCCGCTCCGCCCACGTAGACACCGACGTTGCGGCCACGCAGTGACCTTGGATCGATCCTCGCCCGCTCGATCGCCTCCCAGGAGGTCTCCAGCAGCAGCCGCTGCTGCGGGTCCATACCCAGTGCCTCACGCGGGCTGATGCCGAAGAAGGCGGCGTCGAAGTCGGCCGCGGCGTCCAGGAAGCCGCCCTGCACACAGTAGGTCTTGTAACCGGTGTCGGGGTCCGGCGAGTACAGGCCGGCCACGTCCCAGCCGCGGTCGCCGGGGAAGTCGGTGATCGCGTCGGTGCCGGACTCGACCAAACGCCACAGGCTCTCGGGAGAATCGACCCCACCGGGTGCGCGGCACGACATCGACACGACGGCGATCGGCTCGCTGGTCCAGGAGTCGTCGCCGGCCGGTTCGCCGACCACGACCTCTTCGCGGATGTCGGCCTCGGCGCGCTGCGGCGCCGGGGCGAGCCCGACCTCTGCGAGGAGCCGCTTGGCCAGGTCGTCCGCGGTCGGGTGGTCGAACGCCGTCGTGGCGGGCAGCCGCACCCCGGTCTCCGCCACGAGATGGTTGCGGAGCTCGATCGCGGTCAGCGAGTCCATGCCCAGATCCTTGAACGCCCGGTCCGGCGCGATCGCGTCCGGCGACTCGTGGCCGAGTACCGACGTCGCGTACCCCAGCACCAGTTCGACCATGATGCGGTGCTGCTCGGCGCTCGTCCGGCCGTTGAGCCGATCCCGCAGCCGCTCCGGGCCCACGTCGCGCTTGGCCCTCGTCCGCGGTTGCCGCACCGCCGCCAGCCCGCGCAGCAGAGCCGGGACGTCCTCGCCGCGGATCGGGCCCATCGGCGCGGCGAGCAGGACCGCCTCGCTCTGCCGGGTGGCGGCGTCGAACATCCGCATCCCGTGCTCGGCGGTGATGGTCCGCGCACCGCTGCGGCGGATCCGGTCGTGGTCGCTGTCCGTGAGGCCGGCCGTCAGGGCGCTCGTGTCGTCCCACAAGCCCCAGGCCAGGGAAAGAGCAGGCAATCCCGCAAGACGGCGGTGTACGGCCAGAGCGTCCACGAACGCGTTGGCAGCCGCGTAATTGCCCTGTCCGGCAGCGCCCAGCACACCGGCTGCGGAGGAGTACATGATGAACGCGGCAAGATCCCTGTCGCGGGTGAGCTCGTGCAAGTGCCAGGCGCCGTCGGCCTTGGGCGTCAGGACGGAGTCCAGGCGTTGCGGGTCGAGCGACTCCACGACACCGTCGTCGAGGGCGCCGGCGGTGTGGATCACCGCGGTCAGCGGAACGCCGTCGAGGACTCGGGCCAGCGCTGCGCGGTCGGCGACGTCGCAGGCCGCGGTCTCGACCTGAGCCCCCAACGCGGTCAGCTCACCGATCAAAGCCTCGGACGGGGCACCGCGGGAGAGGAGGAGCAAGTTCCGCAGGCCCTCGGCGGTCACGAGGTGCCGGGCGACGATGCCGGCGAGGACGCCGGAGCCGCCGGTGATCAGCACGGTGCCGTCGGGGTCGATCGGCTGGGGGATGGTGAGTACGAGCTTGCCGATGTGGCGGGCCCGGCTCATCCGGCCGAACGCGTCGCGGGCCTGCCGGATGTCGAAGGCCTGCACCGGCAACGGCCGCAGGACGCCCTGCTCGAACAGGGCGAGCAACTCGGTGATGATCTCCCGCAGGCGCTCCGGGCCGGCGTCCATGAGGTCGAAGGCCCGATAGGTGGCATGCGTGATCTGTTCCGCGTCACGGATGTCGGTCTTGCCCATCTCGATGAACCGGCCGCCGTCGACCAGCAGGTCGAGGGACGCGTCGACGAAGTCGCCCTTGAGGGAGTTGAGGACCACGTCGACACCGCGGCCGTCGGTGCTGTCGCGGAAGGCCTCGCGGAAGCCGGTGGTGCGGGAGTCGGCGATCCGGTCGTCGCTGAGGCCGGCGTCCCGCAGGACATGCTGCTTCCCGGTGCCGGCGGTGGCGTAGACATGGGCGCCGAGGTATCGGGCGATCTGGGTGGCGGCCATGCCGACGCCGCCGGTGGCCGCGTGGATCAGCACCGATTCGCCCGCTCGCAGCCCGGCCAGGTCGAGCAATCCGTAGTAGGCGGTGGCGAACACGATCGGGACGGATGCCGCTGTGGTGAACGACCAGCCGTCGGGGACCAGGGCGAGGGCACGGCGGTCGGCGACGGCGACCGGCCCGAATCCGCCTTCGAGAAGGCCGAACACGCGGTCGCCCGGCCTCAGATCCTCCACGTCGGGGCCGGCCTCGATGACGACACCGGCGCCCTCACCACCGATCAGGCGGGTGTCGGTGACCATGCCGAGGGCGACGGCCATGTCGCGGAAGTTCAAACCCGCCGCGCGTACGCCGATGCGTACCTCCCCGGGCCGCAGCGGCCGTTCGGCGGCATCGGTGGGGACGAGGCGGAGGTCCTGCAAGGTGCCGCTACGAGACGGCTGATCGAGCATCCAGGCACCGTCTTCGGGAACCGCGAGTGCGGTGTCCTCGCGGGTCAGGCGGGGTACCTCGTAACGGCCGTCGGTGATACGCAGCCGGGGTTCGTCCAGCCTGGCGGTCGCTGCGAGCTGCTCCTGGGTGAGGGTCTCGTCGTCGCTTTCCACGAGTATGAACCGGCCGGGGTGTTCCGACTGGGCGGAGCGCACCAGCCCGGATACCGCGGCGGAGGCCGGATCGGTGCCGGTCCGCACGATCAGGGTGCGGTCATCGTCGGCGAGCCATTCCTGGATGGTGTGCAGGACCCGGGTGGTCAGCGTGCGGGTCTGCGTCAGCGGGTCGCTGCCGGGCTCGGGCAATGCGGTGAAAACCGCGACATCCGTCGGATCGCCGGGCTCGGGAGCCGGGATCTCGGTCCACGTCAGGGCGAGCAGGTCGTCTGTTGTCTCGGCGGCCATGGGCCGGGTCACGAGCGAGCCGATGGTGGCTACGTTCCGGCCGGTGTCGTCGGTGGCGCGGATGTTCCAGCCGTCTGCCGCCGGGGTCACCGCGACCCGCAGCGTCGCCGCGCCGCTGCCGTGGAACTGCACCTGGCGCCAGGAGAACGGGAGTTGCAGGTCGCCGGTGGCGTGCAGGGCGATGGTGTGCAGGGCGGCATCGAGCAGGGCGGGATGCATGGTGAAACGGGCCGTTTCCTGGGCCTGTTCCTCGGCGAGAGTGATCTCGGCGTAGACGGTGCTGCCGTCGCGCCAGGCGGTTTGCAAACCCTGGAAGGCAGGCCCGTACTCATAACCCGCTGCGGCCAATTCGGCGTAAAAGTCGGTGACGTTGACCGGTTCGGCGTGGGCGGGCGGCCAAGCCGCAGATTCAGACAACGATACGCCGGGGGCGATGGTGGCGGTGACGTGCTGGACCCAATCATCGGACTCGTCCGTCTGGGAGTACACGGTCACCGGGCGACACCCGGCCTCGTCGGCCTGGCCCACCGTCACCGAGAGCTGGATGCCGTCGGTCTGCGGCAGCGTCAAGGGCTTCTCGATTACCAGCTCGTCGATGACCTGGCAGTTCACCTCGGTTGCGGCGCGGGTTACCAGTTCCACGAATGCGGTGCCGGGGAGCAGGACGGTGCCGCGGACTGTGTGGTCGGCCAGCCAGGGGTGGGTGGCCAGTGAGATTCGGCCGGTCAGTGCGACCCCGTCCGTGCCGGGCAGTGCCACGACGGTTTCCAGCAACGGGTGGCCCTGGCCGGTGGGGCGGCCGTTGCTGATGGCCCAGTAGCGCTGGCGTTGGAAGGGGTAGGTCGGCAGGTCCAGCACTCGTGTCGTGTCCGGCACCGATGTCGTGGTGGTGTCGAGGAGGGTGGGCCAGTTGATGGTGGCGCCGTGGACGTGGGCTTCGGCGAAGGCGGTGAGGAGTCGGTGGGTGGTGTCTTCGTCGCGGTGCAGGGTGGCGATGGTGGTTGCGTCGTCCATGGTCTGGAGCAGGACGGGGCTGGCGCTGATTTCGATGAAGACGTTGTTGCCCTGGGCTTGCAGCAAGTCGATGGCGGGGCCGAAGCGGACGGGTTCGCGCAGGTTGCGGTACCAGTAGGCGGGGTCGAGGGGT
>NZ_JAERRG010000062.1 GCF_016741935.1 Streptomyces endocoffeicus
GATGAGCCTGACCCCGACCGAGTTCCAGCTGCTGGGCCGTCTTCGACCGGGGCACGACGACCTCCCGGTCCGGCAGCGGTATCGGCCTGACGCTGGCACGGGAGATGGCCGAGGCCGCGGGGGGCCGGCTCACTCTCGCCCGGGCGGCACCCACCACCTTCACTCTGCTGCTGCCGGCCATGGAGCCACCGCCGTCACCCGCTTGAGGCGGGCGGTGGCGTGACCGCCCGCCTCAAGCGACGCCCCCTTTCTACTCCTTGCCCTGGAACTCGTGGTTCGTCTTGGCGGAGGGGTCGGCGTGGCCTCCGGGGCCGTCCGACTGGTTCTCGTGCTCTCCGTTCTCCTCGTGCTCCCCGTGTTCGCCGTCACTCTTCGACGCACCGGACTGGTGCGCACCGGGGCCCGGCGGAGTGGGCTTCTGCACTGTGGTGGACACCGAGGACGCGGCATGAGCCGGCTCCGAGGACGCCATGGCGGCGCCAGGGGCCCGGCCTCCAGGGCCCGGCGAACAATGGTCACGGCGATCATCGTACGGGCGGGATGATGATCAGCGACCTGTACCGGGGCATCGCCTACTCCGCTGGCTTCTCCGGATGGCGCGAGGACCGCTTCACATCACGTTCCACCTCATAGCGGTTGAGCCCGCCCGCGGCGGCGTGCTCCGTCACCGCCGCCTGGACTCGCTCGGCCGCCGCACGCCACCGCTCCCACTGAGCCCGGTGCTCTTCTTCGGCCAGCCCTGCCAGCGCTCGGTGCTCCGCATCAGCGGATTTTTGCAGGTCGATCAGCTCATCGGTTACAAGACCAGACATGGGGTCGATTTTAGGGGCGGTGGTCCTGTGGGAAAGGCGCCGCAGCCGACTGCCGACCGGCCGGCGCGAGGAGGCAGGGGCTCTGGCGTGCGCGTCCAGCGGCTGACCATCACGGATGCATCACGTCGACCACCAGACGTGGGCCGCGCTGCCAAGGTGCGCCAATGCGTACCGCTATGACACTCACAGCCCTATCCGTCCTAACCGTCCTCGCCCTTACTGCATGCGGCAACGACAACAGCAGCGACGACCGGACGGCGCCCGAAACGACCCGTTCGGCGCAGGTGGAGACACCGGACGAGCCGGAAGTCACCGATACCCCAGAGGAGACGGCCACCCCGAAGGACGAGGAGCCTTCCGGGGAGACACCGAAGCTCTTCCCTGGCCGGGACGTGCGGCAGACGGATGGCGGCAGACGGATGAAGGAGTCATCGCGACCAAGGCAGCGTGGGGCGCCGACTGGCCGTGGGGTGCAGCGACGCGATCGGCGGGGGCGCCTACCTGAACGCCGCCAACGGGAAGAACTACCTGCTCAGCGGCACGATCAGTCAGCAGGGCTTCGTGGACGGGAACGCCGGTACGGACCTGTGAAACCAGGACAGCACCGACGTATTCGCAGAGTGGCAAGAAGCTCAGCAGCAGCCGGATGTCCGTCGAGTAATTCCGCTTCGACTCACGCTCCATATTCCGAAAAGGCGTTGACCGGACGAAATCCAAAAGATCCGCATCGACCATTCCGTCCGGCCGCCACCGGATCACCTGGCCGCAAACCGATCCGGGCCACCGCCTCCGGCAGGTCCCGTACCCCCAGAACCCCCTCAGCCGGAAGCGTCCCCCACCGGCCCGCGTCCGGTACACGCACCACTTGCCACGCACTCAACTACTGTCCCTCCTGACGCTTGAACTCACTCAAGCATCAGGGAAACGAGGAACTCGGTGACCCCGCGGCCGGCGAGGGTGTCGTCCACGTCCACGTCGGGGCCGAGCTGGTGTGCGACGGCTTGCAGGTAGCGCCGCTCGGCCCGGTACGGAGGCCGTTCGGACTCGTACGGCGGGGGCATCAGCTGATCGGGGTGGTGCTCGAGGAAGGTCCGGAGTGCTTCCACGGCGGCGGGCCGAGCCAGTTGGTGCACAGGCTCAGGTTGAGGGTGATCGCCCCGTCCGGGAGATGGGTGAGGTCTCCGCCTTGCACGGCGTTGGGGTCGCGTGGCAGATCCAGGGCAGTGTCCGTGGCAGCGGTGGCGCTGGTGCGCATGTGTACTCCTTGCAGAAACGACAGCAGCGCACAGGAGTCTGTGGCCGCAACCGGTGCCGGTGGTCCGGCATGCGGGATGGCCTTTAGGCGTAGGTTAGGCGCGAGCGGTGTTGTACTCCGGCTCTCCGCTATCAAGCACGCGTAGCAAGGACGCGGTGACGACGCGAGTCGAGCTGTCAACCTTGAGTACCCGGCACGGGAACTCGCCCCGACTGACCAGTGCATATCCCTTCGCCCGCGAAAAGCCCAACGCCTTCGATGCATCCGTGACGCTTGCCGTTCCGTCCCACGTGGCTCGAATGCGCGCGGCGCTGTACTGCGATTCCGGCAGATTTGCTGTTTCTTTGCGCAATTGAATACTCCAGGTCGTTTTCGGGTTGGCGTTCGGTGAGTCTGGCTAAGGGCGTGTGTGGCTGACAGGTCGTGGCTGCTGACCGGACGCGGCAGTGGCGTATTTATGATCTGTGGGATCGTCGGCTCGAGTAACCGGCGATACGGCCCAGTCGACTTGCGGATGGCCCTGGTGCTGCACTGCAGGCACTGTGCTGCAGTGATGATGTTGAGCCGGGCCGGTTCTCGGCGTATGTCAAGTTCCCATGAGTAGCCTCCTTTCGATTCTCCTATCAAGGTGCACTCGGAGAGGCTGTCTACTGGTTCCAGACTAGTCAATCAGTTCTTATGTAGTCCAGTGTTGTCGCTTACTTGATTGCTCAGTTGAAACCTATGGGTTGCTTGTCGGATGCCCCTGGCTCCTGACGCGATGGCAGAGTCTTGACGTGAAGACCAGCGGCCATAACGAGGAGTCCCTGCTTGGAGGTGCCGAGCCCGCGCCAGGCGGCCGGTGCGGCGGAGGCGGAGTAGCGGATCGCAGTGGCTGCAGCCCGTGAGCGCGCGGCCGAACACCGGCCCGGCGGCCCGTTGTCGCGCTGGGATACCGTTCCGACGCCGGGTGTGAACGGAATCGACATGGTCTGGCGGTGCAGGTGCACCTCGGAGTGGTCACCGATCGGTGACCACAGCCTCATGTCACCGGCGGGTCAGGACCGGACTGGGGGGGGCCACGCCTCTACTTCGTTTGTGGGCGGCGCCACCGCCGGGTGAGTGCGCGGCAATCGCCGCAACCTCCATCCAGCACTTCTCTTGGTCCGTCATGTGCGCAGCGAACCGTGACTGGCTCGCGTCACTGCGCGGCACCGACCAGACCCAAATGATCACTCTCGACTTGGCGAAGCTGATCGCCAGTACCGGGAGGAGACTTGAGGGCACGACCCTGCGAGTCAAACAGACGCAGTGCCGAACCCGCAGTACGGCACGGTCGAGATGCCAGATCGGCACTTTGCGCGAGGAGCCATTTCATGCTCGTTTACGATCGATGCATGCCGTCGCCCCTTCCCACGTCCCTTGCTGTGTCCGACGCCATCACCCACTACCGCCAGCTGCGCGAGCTGACCGTCGACGAGCTGGCCTATGTGCTCCGGATACTCGACCACCCGATCTCGGCCGACACCCTCGCGGAGATGGAGCGATGCGCTCGCCCCGTGACCGTCGACGACCTCGTCGCGATCTCCTATGCGCTCGACACGACCCCCGCGGTGCTGCTGTCGCACATCCCCATCGACATGCCGGAACCCGAGGGGCCCCTCGCCACCGGGCTCCCGAGCGACGTCGACCAGACCGAGCTCCGCGCCTGGCTCGAAGGAAAGACCACACTCGACCGCGAGTCGCGGGTGAACTGGTGGAAAGAGCGGGCCGCCCGCCTCAGGGTTCGGTCGGCGCACCACGAAGAACAGCTGCAGGGCGCGTACGCGGAGCTGCGCGAGCTCGGTGATCTGGCATTCCAGGAAGCAGACGCCCCGCCAGTGCAGCGTCTTCAGTGGCGCATTCAGGACGGCGAGCA
Organism: Streptomyces endocoffeicus; assembly: GCF_016741935.1. Taxonomy (GTDB): domain Bacteria; phylum Actinomycetota; class Actinomycetes; order Streptomycetales; family Streptomycetaceae; genus Streptomyces; species Streptomyces endocoffeicus. The sequence goes on from NZ_JAERRG010000062.1 coordinate 3,965, forward strand.
CGCGCTCAACCAGTCCGAAGTCGCACTGGCGCTGACTGAGCATCGACTCGACAATCTCCGAGAAGATGCCTGACAGCTTAGTCCTGGCCAGTCAAAGTTGCCTATGGATAGGCGACTTTGACTGGCTTTCTGTTGTTAGGTGGTACATCCGGTACATCAATCTGCAACCCTGATAGGGCGCTTGTGAATGTGTTCGCAAGCGCTGATGTACGGGAAGAGAGCTCGCACGTCGGTCAGGTGGTCCTCAAGGGGGCCAGCCTCGGTTCCCGGGCGTGGTCGGGATCCGGGTCTCGGGGATGCAATGTGGAAGTGTGGAGCCGAGACGCTGGTCCCTGGAAGAGGGCAGCACCTGGACACGCAGGGCTGAATGAGAGGTGACGGGGGCGGTTATGGCTGAGGATCAGCCTCAGTTACCCGTGCAGCCGACACAGGGCCATGCAACAGCATCACGGGCCGTGCCGCCGCGACCGCAGGTTCCGCCCGTTGTCACGGCCGAGCAGTGGGCCGCCGGGTTCCAACAGACGCATTACCGCGAGCCGACGATGTCCGAGTGCCTGGCCGCCGTTCAGGCTGGACTGATCGCTCCCGAGCGCCGGCCTCGTGATCCGTCGATGCAGCTGATGGCCGACGGGGCCAAGCAGGTCGTCAACGGTGCCCGGGACTTCTTCAACACCAAGGTCGCGCGGGCTGTCGAGAACTCTGGAGCCAAGGAGTTCCTCAGCAGTCGCGTTGCCCCCGCCGCGCAGAGCGCTGCGCGCTCGATGCAGCAGAGCACCTCGCGTCCGGGACTGGCCAAGCTGAGGGGGCTGGCCACCTTCATCCTTCCCGCCGCGGCGTTCCTGGCGATCATCTCGCTGTTCATGCCGGTCGCTTCAGCCATGGGTTTCTCGGTCAATTACTTCAGCGACGAGGCCGGAGGTGAGGGTGGCTTCCTGCTCTTCATCATGCTCGTGGCCATCGCTGCCTCTGTCGTGGCAGTCATCCGCAAGGCGAACTGGTCCCGCGTCACCGCCGGAGTCGTGGGCATCGTCGCAGGCCTGATCGGCCTGATCGCCGGTTTCGGGACCATGGGCTCCGTCAGCGGCACCCGCTACGCCTCCGTCGGGGCGGGCGTGGTGCTCCTGGCGCTGCTGTCGGTCGTGATGCTGGCTGCTGCAGTCCTCATCCCGCTGTCGCCGCGTCAGACACCTACGATTCCGCCGATGCCACCGGCCCAGCCCCCGCAGAGCTGACCCAAACCGGCTTTCCAGAACGAACGAAGGAAGAACACCATGAACTCCACCAGGACCGCACGTGCGACGCGGACCAGGATCGCCGTGTCCGCCGCGGCCCTGGCTGCGGGTGCTCTCATGCTCACCGCCTGCAGCGGGAGCAGCGATGCTGCTTCCTCGCAGAGCCCCAGCGGCAGCCAGGCCTCCAGCTTCGACGGTGCCTACATCTCCATCACCGACGGGGCGCGCGGCGGCATCGCCGCCATCGACGGCCACAAGATCACGTACATCAACGTCACCGCTGGCGACCAGCAGTGCCAGCTGACCACGAAGGCCCTCGACGACATCAAGCACGGCTCGATCGTCAAGGACGGTAAGACCGACAAGGGTCAGTACCAGGTTCTCTCGGCCGGCACGATCAACGACAGCCGGACCAGTGTGCTCTGGGACGACGTCAACGGCTCCGACCAGACAGGTACTGACCCGGGATCCGGCTCGATCTCGATGTCGAACAGCATGATCACACTCGGGTACACCTTCGCCTATGCGATCGACCAGGCCCAGCTCATCCCCGCCGACAGCGACCAGGCGAAGGCATTGATGGCCAAGGACTGCAATCAGCACGGCTGATTGCCACACCGCCCAGGCAGCACAGAACCCCGTGGATATCACGTCCACGGGGTTCTGTCGTTTCTCTGATACCTACTTCTGGAGCTGCTGTCCTCAATCGTCTCCGGTGGCCGGCCGTACTTCAGCGCGTGCTGCTCGACGAAATCCAGCTCAGCCCACGCTGCCGACTGCCGGATCCTCGGCCGGGCGACCACGACGAACACCGTGGCACTGATGGCGATGTTGAGCAGCCACCACCCAGCCAGCAACACCGTCAGCACCACAGGCAGACCGTCCTCGATCGCCATGGTGACCAGAACGACCAAGCCTGCGCTGTTGACCAAGAGGCTGGCCACGTACCCCTCGAATGTGCCGAACAGGCGCGCCAGAGTCCGCGGCTCGTCGCGATGCCGCACAGCGCGCATTATCGTTCCCGTTCCTGCTTCTGGCCAGTCGGCCGCGCCGAGCACGCGTCCTACGCGCTCCACTCAGGGCACCCCGGCCCTGAGGCAGATGGGAACCGGCGCGGCGGCCAGCCGTCCCTCGGTTGGTCCGGGTCAGACTCCGGCTGCGCCTGGTGCGCGGACTCCGGCTCGGACACAGGCAGCGCGTCAGCCGAGTTCGACGCCGACGCCGCGCCAGACGCCCGCCCCGCGGGTGACCGTGACCCGGGCGCAGGTCCGCGAGGTGGACACCTACGCGGAGGCGTGGAGCAACGGCCGCCGAACCCTGATCGAGCTGTGCCGCCTGGCCGGATGGGACGTCCCGGGCCACGTCGCCGGTGCGCCCGGAGAGGTCATGGCGTACCACCTGAACCGGGGACTGGTGCACGTGCGCGGCCACCGGCCGGCCCGCGGTACTACCGACTGCGTGCGGGCCGTCGCGGCGGACATCGTCGCCGTCCGGCGCCTGCTGCGCCAGCTGGACGAGGAACTGCGTGAGGACCTGGTGGCGGCCGACCGGGCGGGCCGTGACGAGAATGGTGAACCGCAGCGCGGCCACTGTGAGGACCTGGTGCGCGCCGCCGAAGGAGGCATGTCTCGTGTGCCGGTCTTCAAGGTACTGGGGGTGGCCGACATCCTCGGTGATGCGCAGGAAGCCTATGCGCAAGATGCCCCCGCCGCCCCGTGCTCCCCCCACTGCGCCCTGCTTCGGGCGGGGGACAACGTGGTCCTCCGGGTGGACCCGGACGGGACATCCTTCCCCGCGGCCTACAACTGGGTGGCGCCCATGGTCGAACTGCTGCGTGACGCGGGACTCTCGGCCGCCTGGGACGGTCCCTCTCACCAGCTCCTCGATGTCCTGGCCGCGGGGAAAGAAGACGCCACCATCACGCGCGCCGCCTGACCGACCGGCAGCATTGCCGAGGCGCGTCCGCTGAAGCCTTCCCCCCGCTATCTCACCTCTTAAGAGGTGAGATAGCGGGTTCGATCAAACCAGTTCCGGGGCTGCCGCTCGAGCCATCTGTCATTGGGACGGGAGCCGTCCGGGGTCGCAGAGGGGGCCGCTGACAGCAGAGCCAGCGACAGACGGCCGGGGCGAGTGCGACCTTGTTTCGACCGAAACAAGGTCGCACAACTTCGGTTTGGACGAGCCAAGGTTGAGGGTCGGCACGTACATCGCGAACATGCCGTACGTGCCTGAACGACCCGGAGATACCTGTCAGGCACGGGCCACGGGAACTACTTGCCTCACATGCCTTCTCCGAACTAAGAGTTGATGTAACGGTGAGGCCAATGCCGCGCGACTCGGACGCTGTGCCTATCACGAGCGGCAGCCGGACGGCTCGTGGGCCGTGCTGCTGTATCCGCTGGACGGCCGGCCCGCACAGGCGCAGCCGACCGAGGAGCCGGTGAGGACGTTGCAGTCCTCGCCGGACTGGCCTCGATCCTCGCGGACGCAGCGATGGCCGAGGGGAGCACGGTGCTGCACACCATCGACGGGGACCCGTACCGGCTCGCGCGGGAGTACCGCGCGCGCCACCCGGGCGGCCGCCCGGCGGTGAACCGCATGTGGGCCTCCGTGCAGGGCGCGCCCGAGGAACTGGTGCCCGCCGGGTGAGGTTGGCGGAACTCCCGTGCGGAAGGGCCGCGGTTGGAAGACTCTTGGTTATGAGCAACACGACTACTGCGGGCGTGCAGCCGTACCCTCCGGGCACGCGGTGGATCTTCCGGTCCAAGAACGGGTACGTCCACACCGAGGAGCTGGCGCTGTCCTGGCTCGTCGGGGGCGCCGAGCCGATCTGTGAGGACCCCTCGGCGGAGGGGCAGCCGGCGGACGTCCTGTGGCGCTACTGGGCAAAGGGCGCCAACCATTATCACGAGCGGTGGCCGGAGGCGTTCCGGCCGGGCGAGGTGCACATCTCCTGGCGGGTGGTCTCGCCGATGCCCGACAACGGGGTGTTCGAGGGGGCGCCCTACACCCGCGACCCGCGTCATCTGCCGCGCCAGTCCCAGGTGGACGAGGAGCAGGACGATTTCCTGGCCCACTACTCGTTCCCGACGCACGCCGTTTCCGGGGAGCGCCTGAACTGGCTGCGGCTGCCCGTGCTGGACCGGACGTGGCGCGAGGACCGGGAGGACGTCGGCGGCTTCGTCCAGGAGGCGTCCGGGTGGAAGCCGTCGCCGCTCCAGCTGGCCATGGACGTCGTACAGGTGGCGCGGTGCTCGGGGCTGTGGACTCCAGAGCTGGCGCTGATGAGCGGGGACCTGGACGACGGTGAGCAGTACGCGCTGGGCAACTGGCTGGCCGAGCACCAGGAAGGCATGGACAGCGACGTGTTCGACGCCCTGTACGCGAAGCTCGGCAAGCACCACCAGCGCGACTTGGACGACTCCATCTCGGACTGGGCCGACAGCGCGGTGGGCGATGCGAATTGGAGGGGCTGACCTGCCGGAAGACAGTTCGTCTTCGCCACGGGTCAGCCGACGGTGAGCTGGGGGCGCTGTACCGGGTGAGCTCGGCCAGCTCAGGTTCTACTCAAACGGCCGGGCAGGCACGCATCCTCTTGGCAGGGTCGGTGACATGAGTGCCATCGACTGGGGCAGCGTGCCCACCTGGTTCAGCGCCATCGGCACGACCGGCGCTCTGTCCACCACCATCGGCATCATCGTGCGCGACCGCCGCAAGGACGCTCGCGAGGACGCGGCCCGCGTCGTTGTCTGGTTCGAGCGGCCCAGCGCCAACGAGACCGACTACGACGTGGACCAGACGCGCATCGGGCTCATCCATGCGCGCAATACGGCTGACCGCCCGGTGTTCGGTCTGCACGTCGTGGTCTTCCCGGACGACGGCGACCGCCTCTTCATGGGGTCGAGGCCCCTCGCACGGGTCCTCGCTCAGGGCGAGGAAGAGGTCTTTCCGGTGCCGTTCAGGACGTTCGGCATCGCTTCCGAGCCAGCGCCCGAGCCTATCGCTGTGGGATTCCAGGACGTGGACGGTGTCTGGTGGCTGCGTGACCTGGAGACTTCGATTCTCCATAGGCAGCGGCTTAGGCGTGGTCGTGTGCGGGCTTACCTGCGTAAGCAGGGGCTGTTCATCAGGAACTTCGGGTGGAAGGCGTTCGACCTGCGCTTTCGTCGCCGTGTGACTCCGAAGCGCCCGAGCTGGCGGCGGTAGCCGTGGGCGTCTGCGGCCGCAGGTACCTGCCCTGCTCGTCGACCAGGACGCTTTTTCCTGTATTAGGCATGGCGCGGCGGCTGCGCCGCCGGTCTGAAAAGATCAGCCCGCCAGGGCACTCATGCAGGTCGGGAAGACCAGCCAGCCAGCACAGCACAGCACAGCACAGCACAGCACAGGACAGCACAGGACAGGACAGGACAGGACAGGACAGGACAGGACAGGCGGATCGGCCGTCTGGCGTCCGACTGCGGCGTGCTTAGTCCGTCTTATTCATGTGTCGGGCGTCCCGGACTGCGAGTTGGTTGATCGTCGGCATGCCGACGAATACCGGCGATCTCTTCCGCCTCTCGTTGATGTCAATCTGGCTGATCTTGTCGTGGGTGGCGGTGAGGCTGACGGTCAGTTGCTCGACGTCGCCCAGCCATCCTTCTCGTTCGGCTTCGGTGATCCTGGCGTGGAGGTTTTCGCGGATCTCTTCCAGACGGGGCCGTTCGTCTGGCCCCACGATCAGTACCGGGCATCGCACACAGGCTTCTCTGAACTAGCGTTGGCGGGTGCGGATCACGTCTCGTCGGAGCCGATTGCGGCGTTCAGGGCCCGCAAGGCGTCATCGTATTGGTGACGGTCGAACTGAAACGGACCGAATGCCACGTAGTCGCGAGTCTTGCGGTGCGGTTGCTCGAAGGAGTCCCAGATCACGAGGTCGGCTGTCGCGGTGATGCGGGCCATGAGCGGCCAGCATCCCCACTCGCCGCATTCACAACCGAGAACGGGTGTCTTCGGCCCCATCGCGTTGGTGGACCGTCCGAGGAAATGGTCCTGCATCGGGCCGAACCGGAAGAACTGCGGGATCAGACCGCCGTAGGCGTTGCCTGCGGGCTGCATCCCGGCCGCGATCTCGAACCCGTCGATCAGCTCGGTGAGTGGTGCTCCGTCGATGCGGGGGACGATCACGAGCGCGCCGCCGTCGCCACGGTGCCGGCAGTCGAAGCGGATCTCATTGCTGGTCATCCAGTGATTCTCTCAGCGAAGCCGTTCCCTCCTCCCGGATGGGTTGAGCTGGGACCATGCGTGGCATGCCGAGGTCGATCGCCGTGCCGCCAGGAGTTCGTCGGTCCATTTGAACAAGCTGGTCTTCGGCGCCAGCCAGGCTGACCCGGAGTCCTTCGACCTCACCGAGCCAGCCTTCGCGCTCGGCCTCGGCGATGCGGGCGACGAGGTTGTCGCGGATCCCCTCCAACCGGCTGCGCTGGAGTAGCTGGCCTAACTCAGGCAGCACGAAATTCTTCGGATCCCTGTCGGGACGCTGTTCACCGGGCATGCCGGGAAGCTAGCAGAAACCCTAACTGACCTGCGAAAACACGTGAGTTGGTTCGGTCAACGTGCCTGACACTCATTTCGCACCCGAGATAACGCGGGAACTCGCCGCGAAGCCTCGATCGAGCCTCATGCTCTTCCTCTTCTCCTCCTGCCGTGCAAAAGACGACGCACCCGGTGAGGACGATCATTGCGATCATCCTCACCGGGTGCGTCAGCCCTTCACGCTCGCTCGATCAGTCCTGCGGCTTCTCGCGCCGGCGCCGGCGAAGACCACCGGCCGGCCGCTGCTGCGGCTCCGGAGTCTCCACGCTTCGAGGGGCCGGAAGATCAGGATGATTCCCGCCCGAGGGGCTCTGCTGGTTCGGTGCACCCGTGCCGAACTGTGTCTGGCCCGTCTGACCGGCGACAGCCTCTCCGCTGGTCGGGACAGAACCAGTGCCGCCGGCGCTGCTCTGGCCTCCAGAGCCGCCACGAGGGCTCGGCGGCTCCGTGGACGAGGCCAGGACCTCACCCGGGATAACCCTGCCGCCGCCCGAGTTGTACCCGAGATTCGACAGGCCGCCCTGGTTGCTCAGATTCTGTGCCGTCTGCTTGTCCGAGTGCGAGCTGCCCGCTCCGCCACTGGTCAGCTGCAGCGGACCGCCCTTGTCGTCGGGACCGTCGCCCTGGCCGGATGCGCCCAGCGCACCAGCAGGACCGCTGCCGCCCGGCAGGGCCTTGGCGTCGTCACCGCCGCCGCCACCGGAGCCACCGCTGCCAGGACCACCGTCCAGTGCCGGGCTGTTCGGATCGCCCGGGCCCCCCTCTCCGCCGCCCTCCAGGGCCAGCGTCTGCCTGCCCGCGGTCAGCGCCGTGGCGTCGCCGTTCGTGCCGCCGGCGTTCGTCGACGCCGTCTTGCCCGCGGGCTTGCCCGTGCTCGGAGACGCCGGGCCGCTGGTCTTGCTGTTGAACCCGCCTGCGAGCTTGTTGCCCATGGCCATACCCGCGCCGGCCCCTGCGCCTGCGGCCAGAGCAGGCATCAGCCCACCCTTGTCCGGCTTCGGCATGGTGTTGGTCTCCAAGAACTTGTCCACGAGTTTGGTGACCACCTCGTCCATCGCCTGCAGCACCGTCTTGCGGACCCGCAGCAGAGCGAAGGTGATGCCCATGATCAGCAGCGACGAGATGAGCGTCAGGATCACCACGATGATCCCGCCGAGCGCAGCGCTGCCCCACAGGCCGCCCGGGCTCATGATGCTCGACACGGGCCCGGCAATGATGTCCGGGACCGAGATCAGGAACTCTCCGACGAACTGGTAGATGAACAGCGTGACGAGGACCTCCAGGATCAGCGCCATGGAGTAGACGATTACCTTGGCGATCGCGGCCATCGCGCCCAGCGTCGCGAACGGCACGGCTGCCACGAGGCCGAAGGTCCTCTTGATCGCGCCGGCCAGCATGCCGATGGCGTACCAGAAGCCGAGCAGGACGATGGAACCCAGGACCGTGGCTGAGTTGGACCAGTACATAAACTTCGCCGGCCCCGTACCCACCTGGCTGACGGCCATGTGGTTCTCGCGGGTGAAGCCGGACGTGACGTTGTTCGAGCTGTACATGTTCAGCGAGCTGGAGCTGAACCCGGTGTTGAGGTAGTTGTACGCCGCCAGGGGCGACAGGTTGCACGAGGGGGGTGTCTTGCCCACCGTGAAGCCGCAGTTGCTCTTCGTCCCGGTCGTCGTGAAGACCGTCGAGTCCTTGCCGGGACGAGAGGAGGTCAGGCCCGTGCCGTCGGTCGAGATCACCGGGTGATCGACCGGCTTCGGCCCCTTCTCCTCACCGAACTCCTCCACGTCGCCGTAGCTGCTCTTGTTGACAAACCAGCTCTTCTTGACATCCGCGCTCTCGTCCAGCTGTGTGATCGAGGTCTTGATCCCCGACTCGAAGTCGGAAGCTGCGATCTCGTTGCTGCCGATGTACTTGCCGATGATCCCGAAGGTCGAGAACACCGCCTTGAGGTCATCCGACGCACCGGTGCCGGCGGAGACCGTACCTCCCTTCCAGGCCGACTCGGCGTCGTCGGCCTTCGTGCCGATGCTGATGCCGTTGAACGTCGCTCCGTGGGACTGTTTGTTGATCGCCAGCGCGCTCGTGCGCACCGACATCATCGCGTCAGAGCTCGCCTGGTCGCCGTTCCAGGAGACAGTGGCCTGGTCCGGGATCCCGAGGCGGTCGTTCATCATCCACGCCTCGAAGTCGACGTAGGTGCTCAGCACGACGCGCGTCGGACCGGCATGCTGGCCGAGAACCGAGTTGTCGAACTTGTCGAGCACGCTGGTGTACATCGAACCGATGAGCGGCAGGCCGACGCCGATGAAGACGACGCGCACGATGAACTTCTTGATCGCCGAACCCCGGTCCATCTTCTTGAACATGACCAGACCGATGAGCAGGAAGCCCATGAAGACCGGCACCAGTGCTTGCCACGAGATATCGACAAGCAAGCCGTACCAGCCACTGATCCAGTGCTCGAGGCCCGAGAGCGCGCCGCCTCCGGTGTCACCTCTCGTCATCCCGTCGGCGAAGGTCGGATTGACCGACCTGACCGCCTGGTAGAACCACATGAAGGGGTTGATGAGCTTCAGGAACTGGAGGACGATGTAGAACAGCGTGCCGACCGCCAGCGCCAGGGCGTAGAGGACCCAGATGATGGAGCCTCCGATCACGCTCACGATCTGACCGCCGATGCCCGAGGACATCGTGTCCAGGCCGAGGTCAGCGTTCGCCGCCCCGAAGTGCGCGTAGTCGAGCATGCCCGAGTACTTCGCGTTGCCCTTGTCGTCTTTCGCTGCCAGGGTCTCGTACGTGACGGTCTGCGAAGACCCCGAGACCTCGGCGAAGAACCAGCCCACGATGTTGCCCAGGCTGAATTCCGGGTCGGCGTAGCCGAGAATGGAGCCGCCCGAAGCAGGACTGCTCGTGACCGGCTTCCAGTTCTTGTGCATGCCCTTGTCGTTCGACGGCGAGTTCTTCTCGCTGAAATACGAGCTCGCGTTCGAGGCCAGCTGGTAGAGGCTGTAGTTGTCGCGCTCCTTCTGGTCGTCCGCGGACGCCGGCGAAGAGGTCGCCATCATGAAGACCGGCACGAACAGCGCGGCCAGGAGCACGAGGGCGAGCCCGCGCGCGAGCCTGCCCTGGCGGGCTCCACCACCGCCGTGGCCGGCCCAGGCACGCAGCCGCGCCACCCCCGTGATCGTCCCGTTCACCGTCTCTCCTCTATTACTCGCCTTCGTATCAGTGCTGACCTCGTTCATGCCTTGACCAGCTTCTCCGGCTTGGGCTTCCTCGCTGGCCGCCTTGCGCCGTCCTCTGGCTGCTGCAGGCTCTTCTTGCCGTCGCGGCGCTTGCCCCCGTCGCTCTGGCCCGCGTCAGCCTCGCCGTCGCCGCCCTCGCTGTGCTTCCGGATGCTGGTGAGGTTCGCGCCCGGTGCCGGCTTGTCGCGCATGATCGCGTCCATCCGCGCCGCCTCTTCGGCCCTGGCCGCCTCCAGGCGGACCTGCCTGCGCTGGGCCTCGCGGTAGGGGTTGATCCCCAGTGCCAGGTCCAGGTGGAAGACCACGTTGGAGACGCCCCGGCGCAGGTACGTGAGGTTCTCGCCCTTGGTCGTGATGAGCTGGGCGAGATCCGGCGGAATCCGCTGGTGCAACTGCTTCTGGTATTCCGCCACCGTGCCGTCGCGCATCGGGCCGAAGAGCGTGTAGTCCGCGGCGTCGAACTTGTTGAAGTCGCTGTCGGCCAGCATCGTGTCGACGTCGTTGTAGCTGTAGACCACCCGGCCGCCGCGCTCGTGCATATGGTCGAACTGGTCCTTGATGTACTTCTTCACCCGGTCGTCGATGTGCTCGGTGCCGTGGATGATCACCGTGTCGCCGAGCCCCAGCTTGCCAACGGCGAAGCCGACGATGTTCACCAGCTGCGCCATCGCCACGCCCTTGCCGCGGCGCATGAGCCGCGAGAAGTCGTAGACCACGCGCCGCGAATCCCGGACCCCGTCCACGGCCGAGGCCGTGTGGTTGTTGAACAGGTCGCCGTTGGTGCTCAGCATCGCGTTGGCGATGCCCCTGAGCACGTTGTAGGCGCGCAGCTGGTCCGGGTCGGTCTTTCTGGAGTTCAGCAGCGCCTTGTGCGCGGTTGCCACGTAGGAGACGAACATCTGAAGACGCGGCACCTGGGTGTGCGGGATGTTCACCACGCGCAGGCGGTGACGCTGCTCCTTGGCGTTGTGCCGCCACATGCCCTGCTCGATGTAGAAGTCGGTCGCGGTGCCTTCGAGGGCGCTGCGGATTATCGAGCCGATCGCTCCGTCGCTGGTCTCGTACAGCTGCTCGAACATCAGCTTGAGCTTCTCCATCTGGGCGGAGAAGACCGTCAGCTCGTCCTCCTCCTCGCCGAACATCTCGAACATGTTCACGTCGCCCTGATTCAGATCCACGCGCGAGGTGAGCCGCTCGAACTTCGGGCCGAGCCTGTCGAGGTTCGCTCCGTCGAGGATGAGGTGGACGACCTGGCCGTTGTTCAGCAGCGCCGCCTGAGAGATCTTCGAGCACCACATGTTGGCCACCCGCTGGCGGTTGAGGTACTCGCTGAGCGTGGCGTCGGCGACGATCGCGTGGTGGTCGTAGGCATTGACGTCCATGAGCACGGCGCTGTCGTTGACGTCGCCGACCATGTAGCCGACGTACTCGCCGCCTCGGTCGTTGAGGCCATTGGTCACCAGCGAGTACGAGCCGGCCAGCTCGGTCGAGGTGAAGTGGAAGCCCTTGCCCTTCTTCTTCTCGCTGTTCTTCCACAGGCCCGAGAGCTCCTGGCGCTGCTCGCCGGCGTAGGGCGCAGCCTTCAGCGTGCCGAATCGGTCGATGTACAGACGCGTGACCCGGTCGATCGTGTCGTCCAGGGTCGCCAGATCGGGGGCCTTGAGGAAGAGCCGGTTGTGCACCGAGAGGTAGCTCGCACCGTCCTGGATCTCACCGATCGTGATCCCGAGGTCACCGGAGATCTTCGCGGCCTTGCGCTTGGAGGAGGTCGTGCCCGTTTCCTCCTGCTCGTTCGCATCCAGCCGGTCCAGCCTCTCCGACTGCTTGGTATACAAGTCGATCCACTTCTCATCCATCCGCCTGACCTGCTCAAGCACGACGGCGGTGACCCGCTCGTCCAAGCCGTCCGGGATCCGGTCGATACCCCAGAAGGCGGCGAAGTTGTCGTGCGCGGCGTCGTCGTGGAAGTACGCCAGGATGCAGGCGACCGAGCCGTCGACCTCGAAGTAGTCGGAGCGGAAGAGGTACTTCTCCTTCGGCTTCAGCGCGAGCAGGTGAGGGTAGGCGGCGAACGTGCCCTGGAGGTGCTTCACCTCCCGGCGGCGCTGCCACCAGTTCTTCTTAGGCTCGGCGGCCTCATCGGCTGCGCCGTCCGCCGGCGCAGTGTCCTGCACGCCCTCAGCCTGAGCAGCGCCGTCCGCGCGCGGATCATCGACCACAAACTCCGCGGTCTCATTCGTCTCGTCAGGCTTCTTTCCCGGAATGCCGAGCTGTGCCCGGACTTTCGTCATCAGCGCCATGGTGTCCTTCGTTCGTTCCTCGTCGTGGTGGCCGGCCTGGCGCTGGTCAGTTCAGCGACGCCTTGGGATTGAGCAGTTCGTCGTCGATGCCCTGGTAGAAGACCCGGAGCATCGGCAGGGCCTCCTCGCGGTCGAGCAGTGCGGCTTCCTTGATCATCAGAGTCGAGCCGCCGACCTCCGCCTGGAGGACCTGATGCCCCTTGCGCAGTGCGTCGGCGTTCTTGCCCTTGAGCAGCAGGTACTGGTGGATCGAGGTGAACTTCCCGCCCACGTGGTGCGTGAGAATGTCGTATTGCTCGTTCTGCAGCTCGATCAGATCGGGATCGCGGACCTGCAGGGCCTGGTTGCGCCGTTCCAGGTTCGCCACCTGGTGGTAGATCCGCTGCGGCTCCTTCGTCGTGATGAAGCTGTGCTCGCAGGCCGTCTCGACCTTGCGCCAGAAGGAGTCGACCCGATCGAGGATCCTGACCCGGTCCTCGTCGAAGAGCAGGTAGCTGGCCGAGCCGACGACCAGGTAGACCCGGCCTTCGCCGCCGTCGGAGAAGCGGATCAGCCCGTCCTCGCCGATCCCGTCGATGCCGACGATCGAGTAGAAGTCCGTGGGGTTCGAGCTGCGGCGCGTAAAGACGTGACGGGCCTTCGGCGGCAGGTAAGCCAGGAAGGCCGGCACACGCATGATGCGCAGCTCCTTCGTCTTCATCAGCCCACCGAAGTAGGCGATCGCCGCCAGTCCCCAAAGAACGAAGAACGTGATGGCCACCGGTCCCGAGCTCGCCACGAACGTCGACGTGCTGAACCACAGCAGGGCGAGGATGCCGCCGCCGAAGAAGAGCAGCTGCTTGATCGGGGAGGGCTTGGCCGCCCACCCTCCCTTGCTCAGCGTGATCTCGTGGTCGAGGAAGCTCCTGTTCAGCGAACTCGGCACCTTATAGGACAGCTTCGCCATAAATCTCTCATCTCCCACTGCGATCACAATGGTCATTGCTCGGTCTGTAAAAAAGCCCTGATGTATGAGGTGTGTGGATGTCATCCTATCTTGGATAGGGCATTCGAATCGAGAGCGAAAGGGGTTTGAATGGCGACACCCGATGACTCTGACTAACAGGTCCGAGTCGTCGGGTGTCGTCTGAGCGGCTGACAGAGCAGCCATGCCACGGAAGTAGAGGCGCTCAGCCCATTGCTACGGCCTCGAAGCGCGGAACGTCGTCGCCCAGGTCGAGCACAGCCAGCGCATCGGCTGAGCCGTCCCGGTCGAGGATCTCCTGACGGACCGGTACCCCATCAAGCTCTGCCTGCTCCGAGTGACGGAAGTGGTAGTGCCCGGCGACGCACAGCGTCTCCTTGGCCGGATCGAGCACCGAGAGCACCCGCGCGGTGTGCACCCGCTGCGCCTCGCGCGCGTACGCCAAGTCGTCGGGGTGTCAGCCGTGGCCGTCGCCGAGCCGCTGCTGCAGCCCCGGGACCGCCAGTGCGCTCCTGCTGGCGGCGCAGGCGCTGACCGAGGGGGTCGTCCGGGGCGATGAGGACTGCACCGATGATGCCGGACGAGCTCGGCAAGCCACACCCCGGATCTCCACCTGGGCCGGACCCTCGATGACGCCTGGATCGCCTGGCTGGCGCGCCGCGAGGCATGATGGTTCACGGGCCGCTTTGAGTGCTGTTGCCCCCGGCCACGCACCGCGTGGTGGTTCGCCCGGGCAGGTGACGGCATCGCGCGGCATCCCCGAGCCGGTGCAGCGGCACCGCGTGTCAGTGATAGTCGGAGCGGGAGAACTGTGCTCTTGCTGGTTGTCGGCTCGTGGCCAGATGGAGCACTGCCACGAAGGCACATCGCAATAAACATGCCGGAAGCGGAGGCCCTGCGACTTCTGGTCGAGAACGGGCTGGCACAGTGGGAGTCCACCCGCCAGGCGAAGTAGCGCAACCATCATCAGCCCTGTGAGGGATGGGCCGGCGGACCGCGCCGGGCCCACCACTCTGAAGGGGTTCCTCATGCCCGATTACTCCGCCCTCGGCCGTCAGGAGCAGCGGGAGGCACAGGAGACCAGGGGCCGTCTGGCCAGCTTCGGCGTCTTCGTCAGCGTCTTCCAGGTGGCCAAGGCCGAGGAGGATGTCAGCGCCTGGCACGCTGGGCGTCTGTCCAGCGCGCTTCTGTGCGCCAAGAACGGGTGGGAACTGGGCGGACTGCGACCGGAGTTCGGCGAGAACAAGCAGCTCGGGCGTGTCGTCTACCTATCCCAGACCACTTTCACCGAGGTGGTCGGCGCGGCCCGTCAGCGCACCGAAGCGGGCCAGCCGACGCTCCTGGGGTACAAGGTCGCCGACGGCGTAAGGCACATGCCCGTCATCACCGTCCTGCGGCGCTCGCGTACCTCGGTCGAACAGCTGCTGACGGGCCGGGCGGGCGAGTATGAGGACTTCCCCGGCCTCCGGGTGGCGGAACTCCCGGTCAATCGGCCGCACGACCGGGAACACGGCGTCCCCTGCGCCCTGTGCGATGTATACGGGGCGCAGCGCCTTCGCCGTGACCAGCGCCGCCGCCCCGGCTTGGTCTGCGACGATTGTGCTGACACCCTCGACATGACCATCCGCATGTGGCCCATGCACCTGGACTGAGCGGTACTGTCCGCCCGCCCCACAGCCGGGCCATTCCGTACGCGCCTTCGAGCATGGCCCGGCTTCGGGTAGTCGCCGTGGGAGTCCGCGGGAAAGAGCGCCGTGTGGATGACCGCGGGCGCGCTCACTCCCCCTTCGACCCAGACGAGGTCCGGACGGTCCACTCTCAACGCCCAGGCAAAGGTGCCCTAACCGAACTCAGGAAGTGAACAAGCCCCACCCGATCTGCGGGTGGGGAGACGTGCTCGGGAGTGAAGAGCGGAAAGGGAGCAGAAGTCGCGGTCTTGTGTGGCCGCATGGGCCCGGGTGTCACCCTCGTAGAACCGACGTGGTGCGGGGCGTGGTCATAAGGCGGGGTGCAGGCGGGTGGCAGCGGCCAGTTCGCGGACGCCACTGGTGTGGGGGTGGCGTTGGGTGAGGCCGGTCGGATATGGTGGCGCGCCATACTGGCCGGGCCGCCGGGCAATCGGCGGCTGCTCCCCGCCCACGCGGGGGTGATCCATGGGACGCTGCAGGCGCCGCAAGGTCCAAGCCATACTCCCCGCCGCTGCGGGGGTGGCCCAAAGCCTAGGGGCACGTTGTACTGCTCCCCGCCTGCGCGGGGATATGAGAGCCCCACCCGCAGATCGGGTGGGGCTTCGCCGTCTATGCGACCTCAGCCACGAGCGGGGTCGGCCCACCCAGTGCCTGATCGCCGAAATACTCGGTATACCGCTCACTGCCGTAGATGAGCGACCATGGCCGGAGTGGCTCGCCGAGGACCCTGCCCAGCGGCCCAGAATGCCGCCCTGGACACTGCTCGGCGCCACCCGGGATCCGGGGTGGCGTCCAAGGCCTGCTCCGCCGACGCGCGGGCCTACGCCTTGCGCCCGACGCCTCCGATGGCGATGACCTCTCCGGAGGCGGCGCCCGCACCCGGCTCGGGCCGCCACTCGGCCAGTGGTACGACACCGGGCTTCAGCAGCTCCAGACCCTCGAAGAAACCGGCCAGCCGCTCCGGACTGCGCACGTAGTAGGGGACCGCACCGCTCTCGTTGTAACCGCGAGTGGCCTCGACGTTGGCTTTGTGGGTGTCCACACTGTCGTTGAACGCCAGATAGCTGCCGGGCGGCAGCGCCCGCAGGATCGTGCCCACGATCGTACGGGCCTCGTCGTAGTCGGATATGTGCCCCGAGACCTGCATCAGGGTCAGGGCGACCGGCCGGCTGAGGTCCAGGGTCTTGGCTGCTTCACGCAGGATGGTGTCGGGGTCGTGCAGATCGGCGTCGATGTAGTCGGTGGCGCCCTCCGGGGTACTGGTGAGCAGGGCGCGGGCGTGGGCCAGCACCAGGGGGTCGTTGTCGACGTAGACGATGCGTGCCTCAGGGGCCACCCGCTGGGCGATCTGGTGGGTGTTGTCGGCCGTCGGCAGGCCGGTGCCGATGTCGAGGAACTGCCGGATCCCTTCCTCGCCCGCCAGATACCGGACGGCCCGGCCGAGGAAGGCGCGCGAGTCGCGGGCGAGATCGGTGATGCCGGGGAAGACCTCGCGGAAGGCTTCGCCCGCCACGTGGTCGATGGGGTAATTGTCCTTCCCGCCCAGCCAGTAGTTCCAGATCCGGGCGGAATGCGGCACCGTCGTGTCGATCATCGCTAACGGGTCCGTGGCGGGGGCGGACGAGTGCTCGGTCACCGGGCAACCTCCTGGTTGCGTTCACATTGTTGGCCTTGGGACACAACGTAGAGTCACCGGCCCCCCGCCGGGCGGCAATTGACCAAGGCACAGGCCTCAGCTCGTCGGCGGGGTGCCCAGGGACCGGACGAGCCGGGGCAAATCGCTGAGTGCCCGGTACTGTCGGCGGCCAAGTGGCGACCCGGCGGGACGACCTTGGAGAACGCAACAACGAGCCGTCTGGGACGGCCGGCTCGACGCGCCCGCCCGCAGTGATCACCCATCCGGAGGGTTGAGCGTGCGACAGCGCGGTATGGGCCCTTACGGTCGCGGTGCCCGTCCTGACAGGAGGCGGGATGGGCGGTCCCGCGCCCCGTCGCACGTTGCACGGGACCGCCCCCGCCCACGGGACTGTGCGCCATCGGCGATGGTGAGGACCTCGCGCGGGGACCGCCGCTTGATCGAAATCGCGCGTGCGCAGATCTCGGCGTAGTGAGCGCCGCCCAGCCTTCGGTGGTGCGCAACCGGCCGTTAACCTGGCCCTCCAAACTTTCGGTGGTGCACAACGCCGGGGTACTGTTTCAGACGAGACAGCACGCCTCGGCGTGGTCCAGACATGGCGAAGGGCCCGCCCCCGGTGGCCGCCGAAGGTCAGGCCCTTGCCTGGCGTGCAGCTAGTGAGCCCGGCCGTCTGTTGTTCGGCCGGGCTCATTGCTGAGCACGTGTCATACAGCCGGGGTCATGTCAGGGTTACTGTTCGCTAGCCCTAGCTGGAGCCGGCGTGGCCGAAGGAGTGCAGCGCGGGCTCCAGCACTCACGCCCTGCACACCGTCGCCCTCGTGCTCTACGCGGCCCGGTTCGACAGCGAGCCCGATCAGATGCCCGTGGGGCAGCGAGCTCGGCTCGCTGGTCTGTCTGTTCCTGTCCGGCTCACAGCCGGACAGGAACAGTGCGGTCTCCTCCATCGGTTCTCAGCACGAGGATTCCGCAGTGCCCTTCCAGACGACCAGAGAAGGCGCGATCCGCCCTTCATACTAGATGATTGATTCCAAGGTCAGTTGCCGTTCCGTGCGCGACGATGCTGCCTGACGTGCCGTTCGTAGCAGCGGGTGCAGTAGCCCTTCGCCCGGTGCGGTTGGCCACAGCCGGGCACAGTGCAGGTCGTCCGGCCGTAGGTCTGCGACCCCGGGGTGGTTCGGCCCGTGCGGTACCGCTGGTAGTAGTGCCGGGAGCACAGGCCCTTGGCCCGGATCTTGGTTGCCGGGCAGCCGGATACCGAGCAGCGTTTGCGAGCCCGCGGATAGTAGTTGTCGATCACTGCCCGGTTGAACTCGGGTCGGCCCACCGCAGGTGACGCAGGGTCGGGAACGTGATCCCCAGCTCAGAGTACACTTCGCGCAGCGGGCGGCCTGAACGCACCGCATTCAGCACCACGGCCTTGATGCGGTCGGTCTCCTCGGTGGTGAGCGATGCCCAAACTGGGGGAGGTACGCGCACTCGCGCGGGGCGCCGCCCTTTGGTGCGGCTGCGCGCGGCGGCCACCAGGAGACGGTCGAACTCCGGGTCGGTGCGGCGCAGGCGGTCCACGGTGCTGGGCGAGCAGCCGGCGGCCGAGGCTGCGGCAGTGAGGGGCAGCCCGCAGCCCACGGCGTGCAGGAGCGCCGCACGCAAGACGATCCGGTCATGTATGGTCCAATGCCCTGCGTCCGCGC
The DNA here is from genome assembly GCF_016741935.1 of Streptomyces endocoffeicus. Classification (GTDB taxonomy): domain Bacteria; phylum Actinomycetota; class Actinomycetes; order Streptomycetales; family Streptomycetaceae; genus Streptomyces; species Streptomyces endocoffeicus. The sequence goes on from NZ_JAERRG010000062.1 coordinate 22,295, forward strand.
TCGACGGCCTTCTGTACACCGGACGGGGTGAGGTCGACGGTCACCTGCTTGGAGATCTGCTGGTAGGTGAGGCGCCGCCCGTCCTCGTCCGGGGTGTTGAGGGCGGCGAGGGCCTTGTCGCGTTCGGTCTGGAGGGCGGCGACGACGGCCTGGTGGTGAGCCTGGGCGGCGGTGGCGCGGTGGTAGCGCTCTGTGGGGTCGGTGATGTCGTCGAGGTGGGTGGCGACCTCGGCGGCGACGTCGGTGGGCTCGGCCTCGTAGCCGGTGGTGGGGGTGGTCATCGGTTCCTCCGTCAGCAGATGTCGTCAAGGCTGTAGGCGGTCAGGGCCAGTCAGTGCATGTCCAGGCCGTAGGTCTCGATGACCTCTTCAGGGAGGTGGTCGGCGATGACGCGGCTGTAGTCGTAGTAGGACGAGGCGTTCATGTACTCCTCATCGCTGTTGATCGCCTCCCACAGGTTCATTCCGCACGCCTCGAAGATGTCTTCCAGAGAGACCCCGGGGATCTCCTCCAGCTCGGCAAGTTCGGCGGCGGAGCGTCGGTGTACGCCCGTCAGGGACAGCAGGTAGGTGGGCAGTACGACCAGCGGGGCGCCGCGCCAGCCGTGCTTGCGCATGTCGGCGGCGATGGCGTCGCGGTGCTCTTCGTCGCGCACCTCGTGAAAGGGGGAGTAGGCGGTGGCGTCGATGAGGTCGAGGCCGAGCGGGTTGATGATGCCCTGCGTCGTCTGCATAGTCTGAGTATTAATACTGTGGGTATGTAGAGTCAAGGCTGACGAACGCGAGACCCTGCTGGACCTGCTCGCCGCCGAACCGGAACTGATGGCCGCCCGACCCGGACAGACGCTGATCGGCGACAAGAACTACTTCGGCCGCCACTTCGAGCACCAGTTGGCCGAGCAGGACATCCGGCTGCTGCGGCCGCCCCGCGAGGGCGAGCCGGAACGGCCCGGCGCCTCGCTGTTCAAGCCGTTGCGGCAGGTCATCGAGTCGGTCAACGAGACCTCAGCTCAACCTCGAACAACACCGAGGCCGCACACCGAACGGCGTGATCGCCCGCGTCATGCAGCGCATCCTCGCACTGACCGCCGCGATCTGGCACAACGGCCACACCGGACAGCCCACCGTCCGCTCACTGACCGCCTACGACCGCTAACCAGACAGACCCCTTGGAATTGATCACCTAGTTGAAGTTTTGTTCAGCGATCCTCCTGGGTCGACCGGGCAGCTGGGCCCGGTGCGGACGGTGGTGGTCAGTGGGCGCGGGCGCTGGTCGGGGCCGGCCTCTTGACGGTTTTGTCATCGGCCCCGTCCGGCCTTCAGGGGCTGTGACGGCCCATTCGGTCGGGGGCGAATCGTCGTAGCTGGCCCTCCCACTGTGGATCCTGGCGGTGATCTTGAGGCCCCGCTGCAGCCGGTCCGCCGCCCGCTCGACCGCTTCACACGGGTACTGCGCCGGGCCGGATGCCATCAGCCGGCGAACGCCGTGCGGACCGGCCCTGCGTTCTGCTGTGCCTGGCGCCGGTCATGGTTGGTGGGCCCTGACTCTTCTTGTGTCGAAGGGCCTGCCGGACAGCGGGTCCTTCACGTAGGGCGGCCGCGGTGCCGACGTGTTCGCCTTCGCCCGCGCCCACCGGGATTACCAGGTCACGCGGGACGCAGGTCGTCGTCGGGGGCGTCATCAATGGCGGGGAGGGAATCCCACGAGATGACGTAGACGGGCAAATCCACGTGTTCGTTCCCGGATGAGTGCCTCGACTTGTGCTCCAGCCGTAGTGTCATCGTCGGGACGGTCTTCAGCAGCTCGGCGGCGCGCTGGATCAGGGCCACGCAGTCGCGCCCTTGGTCGATCGTTTGGTATTGGCCCGTCGCCAGGCGGACTTCGCCGTTGGAGTGCACGCCGACACGCACCGAAGGAACCCAGGTCCTGGGAGCTGCCGGGTTGTCGATCTCGTCGACGTCGGTGGTGCTGTATACCCGGACCGACTCGTCTGTCGGGATGCCCGCAGTGTGCAGAGCCTGAATGGCATCTCCTTGCAGCCGGTGTGCGGTGCGCTCGCCGCGGTGGAGCGTGGCGATGCGCGGGTGGCTGAGTTTGGCGTAGGCGGCGAGGCCCCGGTCCGAGGTGCCGAGATCGTGGCCGCGCTGGATCAGCGACGTCCGCACCCGGGTGAGGGCCTCGATCTCCTCAGTGACCCGGCGGATCTCCTTGTTCACCGTATCGGGGGCGTCCTCCGCGGTGGCCGCGCACACGATGTCGCCGCCCTCGTCCAGGAGATATACGCAGACGTCTCGCGGGGTGACGTTCCGGCGTTGAGAGGTGGCGTCGAAGCGGGCGGTGATGTACCTGCTGCCGGCGAGCCCGGCGGCCAGCGCGCGCAGATCGTCCGGGCCCAGGTCGAAGGAGAGCGTGCACGTCGTCGGATCCCACTCGCCGTCAGTGGCCATCTCCACGAGCCGGGATTCCGAGCGGGCACCGACGGCGAGGGTCGGCAGGTGCCTCCTGGTGGTTACGACGTGACGCACGGTGTAGGGCATGGGGGGCCTCCAAGACTTTGACCAACGTGGTAAGAAAGTTACCGCCAATGGAAATCTACTACCACCGTCTTGGTTCTGTTCGTCGACACAGCCTGGCGCTGTCCGGACGTCCAGGCCGAAGGCGCCGTCGTGCTCAACTTCACTGACTAGCGGCCCGGATGGCGGCGACGTGGGGCTGGAGGAGGGCCCGCAGCCGGTGCTCGGCCTGGGCGTGTTCTTCGTCGCTCAGGGCGCGGCGTACGCACAGTTCGGTGATCTCGACGTCGTACCTGCGGTAGTCGTCGGCCGGCCGCGGCAGCGGAACGGGGTACAGGTGCCAGCCAGCATCAGATGCGCGGGACCCGGCGCGGCGGATCACCGTATCGGGCAGCGCCCGGCCGTGGTGATGTGGGCAGCTGGCCGGGGGCCGCACCATCCACATGCCCCCGCGACGGCGTCAGGTGCCCGTAGCGGGGGATGCGTACGAGGTCCGGAGTACTGGCGCTCACGCTGCTTCGGTGAGAGGCGTCCCGCCGCCAATAGCCGTCAGCCCAGAGCGGAAGGCAGGGAACTGAGTGACATGACGAACCATGCGGGGCGGCGGCCCATGCCAGCCGACCGATGGAGTGGTGGTCGGCGCGCACGAGATTGAAGCGGGGAAGGAGCGCCAAATGCGATCCCATCCAGAGGACCCCGGATAGTGTCAGGACGTTACGCGGACAGCAGCCGCGAGCAGCGGCACCAGGCGGCCAGGATTCCAGCGGCCAGACTGTCACTTGTTCTTGCGCCGGGATGTCCGCCTGTACTGGTCGGCCAGTTCGTAGGCGTTCGCCAAAGGCGTCTCGTATTCGTAGCCGAAGATCTTGCTGGTGAGGTGCCACACCCGGTCGTCGGCCTCACAGCGGTAGGCTCTGGTCTCGGCGGCGTGACCGTGAAGCCGGGTGAGCCGACCCCGCGCCTCCGCGAGCACGTCGAAAGCCCGGGTCCTGGTGGGGTACTTCACTTTCCCGCACCTGCACTTCGTCTCCGGTTTTCGCTTCCTGGTCCCGCCCCGGCGTGAGGGATCGCGTGCGAGGTCCGGAAGTGCCGTAAGGATGAGACTCTTCCACCGGCCGTCTCCGGGGGAACGCAAGAGGTACAGATTGACGCCGCCACCATGATCATTGCGCCGTCTGAGGTCAGCGGTGATCATGATGGCGGCACCCGACGGATGGAATGCCTCCAACCGCGCGCGCACCGGATGGTCAGCGATCTCTACATCCCAGCCGCACTCCGTCAGAAGCGGCTCATAGACGGCCACACGGTTGACCGGAGACACGCCGGAAGGTACGAGGGACAGTTCAACTTCCGGCAGCGGAGTCTGGAGAAGAGCGAGGGTCTGATCACGCACTGTCCGTTCTGCGGCATTCAATATGCCGTCGCGGGCGACCGCGCGGGAGATACGGAAGGCAACTCCGGGCGGACCGGGAAGCGGCCTGTTGGGCGTGGTCATTACGTCCTCTCGCCAAAGCACAGGGCTCACGGGCTTTGACGGATCAGAATAGCGCCCGAGGCAGGGTGCGGCTGGGCAGCCAGCGGCAGGCGCCCTATGGGTATCAGCTCCCTAGGTGAACGAGGGGACGATCTTCTTCTTGCCACCCTCTTCAGCCCACCGCACCTTCGCATCGAAGGTCTTGCCCTGTGCCGAGACGAAGCCCGTGCCCTGAATGGTCTTACCTGCCGCCAGGTCCTTTCGCTCCGCGTCCGTGAACACGTGCTGGCACCAGGACCGTGGCGGCTTGTCGCCGGAGCCGAAGTCGGGGACGATCTTCTTCGCCTTCGCGTCCCAGCTGACCTTGCAGCCGAAGGTCTTGCCGGTCCGCGCGCTGACAAAGCCGTCGATCTCCAGCGTCTGGCCCGCCAGGAGCGCCGTGACCTCTGCCGGCGCGAACGTCCGGCCGGACCACTTCGTCGGCTTGTCCGGCACCTCCAGCTGGAACCCGACGAACTTGCGGCCCTTGAAGTCGCCGACGCCGAGCGCCCCGGTGGCCGTGAAGGACTTGTCCGCCTTCGACCTCGCCTCGAACGAGATCGTCTCGCCCGCCAGTAGCTTCGCCACCTCGTCGTCACTGAACTCGTGGCCCGACCAGATCTTCTTGAAGACGGCCTTCTTCGGCCCACCCGGAGCGGCCTGCCACACACCCTCGGCGCGCGCAGCGGCCACCTGCTCTTTCAGGCCCAGCTCGGCGCGCATGGACGCGGCGTTCTTCGTCATCGTGGCGATGTCCTCGCGCACCCAGTCGGCGACGACGGCCAGGCGCTCCTCGGCTGTCGCCGTCCCGGCGGCGATGTCGCGCATGTCGGCGTAGACCTTCTCGGTGAGCCCGAGGTCGCCGATGCGCGTGCCCGGCAGGAGCCGCCAGCTCATCTCGCCGGCCTGCGCCAGCCTGAGCTTCCGGCCCTTCTCCGTCAGCAGCGGGTACCTCGCCTTGCCATTGGTGACCTCGGAATACGTCGAGGTACGGGTCGCGCCCGTGCCCACATCGCGCTTCTCCAGCTGCTTCATCAGCCACTTCATCGTCGGATGCTCGGGGCGCTTGTTCGCGCCCTCGAAGATGAACGGCTCCGCGTTCCGGCCCAGGCCCTTGCCGGACTCGTTCTCGTCGCCTTCGGCCGTGTCGTCGCCGGCGTCCGGATCGAACACGGCCCGCCAGCCGGGGCTCTTGGGCACATTGGCGATGCCGACGAAGCCCGGGTACTTCTCCACGTGGCCCTTCTGCTGCTCGTAGAGGTAGTCCTCGGCGAGCATGGCCAGGTAGTTCTTCGCGAGCATCTCGTAGATGAGCCGTCCGGCCTTGCCGTACTTGTGCTCGACCTCGTCCAGCGAAGAAGGCACCTTCAGGCCCGGACGATTCGCACCGTGCGCTCCCTGGGGCTTCACGTGTGTGGACCGCGGCTGGCGGTGCGTCAGAAGCCCAGCATCGACGCCGACCACGGCGGCGATCTTATCGACCAGCGGCGCAAGGTCCTTGAACTGCTCGGGCGTGATCGTCTTGTCCTCCGTGCGCGGGTAGGAGACGACCTGGTCCTCGTACATCTTCTGGTAGGTCGAGAGCGTCAGGTTCGCCTTCACACCCTTGCCGATGAGCATCGAGGACAAGGAAGCGAGGTCGAGCAGCTTCGGCGGCGCGGTCTTTTTGCCCGCCTTGCTGTCCAGGACGACAGGGGAGGGGCCGTACTGCTGCGGCACCTGGCCCTTCTGGTCGAACCGCGGCTCGTCCGGGTTCGTGTACATGACGTCGTTCTCGTCGCGGAAGCGGTTCTGGAAGAACGGCTTCTTCACGTATGCGTCATAAGCCTTCTGCTGGTCGCCGACGAGAGAGACCATCGCCGACTTCAGCCGGCCCTGGCGCAGCACGAGGTCCTGACCGGAGTGACGGCCCATCGCCGTGGCGATACGGGTGAACTGCATCGAGAGGAAGTCCCACTGCGAGCGGTACATCGCCTTGCGGTAATCGCCCTCGTCCTGCATGGACTTCACCGGCCGGCGCTGCTCGAAGGCCTTCTGGATCGACGCCTTCGACTCATCGGTGAACTCCATACGGCTGAACTTCTTGCCGTGGAAGCCGAGTTCGTCGATCGCCTCCCAGAAGAGCAGGTCGCCCTCGCCGGACGGATCCAGGTCCGTGGCGATGACGATCTCGGCACCGCGGCCGAGCGCCGCACGCAGTGCCTTGATGACGTCTGCGACGTTCTTCTGCGGCTCGCGCTTCCACGAAAGATCCTGCGGGTTCCACGGAAGGTTGCCCAGGTCCCACTTCTGATAGGCATCCGCGAGCGAGGAGTCCACCATCGCGTGCGGCTGGGCGAACTCATAGAGATGACCCCGCAAGCTCGCCACTTCGTAGGCCGTGCCCTTGTAACTGCCCTTCGTCCCGCCAAGGGCGCTGGCCATGTTCCTCGCCGCGCTCGGCTTCTCTGCGACCACTATCGCGACCATGTCGACTCCTTCTCGTCGTTGACTCGGAAACGAGTACGAGTCTACTCAAAAAGGCCAGTTGAATGAGAGTCGAAAGGGAGGCGAAAAGGCTCTGAATGGCGCGAGGGTCATGCAGAGAAGGCCGGCGCCGGCACGCTGTTCGAGTAATCACCGCTCGTCTGCCGAGCGCTATTGCCGAGTTGACATCGCCACGCCGGGCCGGACGCAGTACACCCGCAGCACCTTGCCGAGCGTCTCGAGTCCCTCGGGGTGCTTCAGGCATTCCTCCAGCTCTTTCAGCCGGACGGGTCGCACGCCGGCCACCTCGGCGACCTGCTTGCGCGTGGTCTGCCCCCTGAACTTGATCAGCAGATCCTCGTCGACGCATCTTCCCGGAGCTTCGCGGGGATCTCCTGCTCGTTCCGGTAGCGGCGCTTGAAGACCCATGTGGTGTCCTGATCATTCATACGGAGCGGGGTCGATTGGGGCCTCTGTGGACAGAGGACCCGAGGCGACGGCGATCATGGGGCATCGGTCACAGGAGAAGCGCGGGTGCGGCTGACGATCGACACCGAGACGGATACTTACGACAGGCGATCGCCGCCGTCCAGGCCGCCTGGCCGGACGCACCCGCCGCAGATCCGCGCCCCGGCCCGCAGGACCTCGCCGACGACGACCTCGCCGACGGCTGGACGGATCAGCTGCTGTTCCAGCTGATCGCGGCGCTGATGCCCGGGGCCCTGGCGGTACTGCGCCGGATCACCGAGTTGGGCGGCACCGCCTCCTACGACGACGTCCAGCAGTACTTCGTCCACCATCCGACGAACCCGATCCCGCACTCACGGATCGGCGGGACGCTGACCAGCATCAAGGCAGCACAGCGCGGCGTCGGCCCGGACGGCGCCGGCCCGCTCCTTCAGCGGGACGAACGAGCACGGCGCTACCGTGTCGATGATGCCCTCGTGGCCGCCCTCCAGCGGGCCTTCGCCCTCGCAGACGCCCGCCCCGACCTGCTGCGCGGCGAACCGGCCGGACCGGCCGCCTGAGCGGGCGTGGTCCGCGTCAGGGCCAGACAGTGGCGGCTTCGGGACGCAGATCCGGCCACTTGCGCAGGATGTGGGTGACCTTGTCGGCGGGCACGGCGATCCCGGAGATCTGGGTCAGGAGCCGCGCGTACTCCACGTCGTTGACGACCGCGGTGAACTCGTCACCGATGTCGTCGAAGACCAGGAGCAGCCCGTAGCCGGTGTCCGTGCGCTCCAGGCCGGCGCCCCAGCAGAACTCCCGGTAGGCGTCGGCGTCCATGGTGGCGGGGGTGGCGAGCGCCACCCTGTGGATGGTGATCATGTGGTCTCCTCTGCGCTGGCAATGGTGAACAGAGCTGCTCCCCGTACACGGGGCGTACGGGGAGCAGCTCGGGATGGTGGGCAGGTGCGCCGCCGACAGGTGCGCGGCCGCGGCCAGCGCGTACCTATAGGGGCTCTGTGACAGCACTTCGGGGGCTCTCGCCACCCTGATGAGTGACAGATCGAACGTGATTGCCCGGCGCCTGCGCCGCAGGGCCGGCGACCGGCACGCCGAGCTCCCGGCCGCGCGGGGTCGAA
>NZ_JAERRG010000063.1 GCF_016741935.1 Streptomyces endocoffeicus
CGACGAGCAACACGCCGTGGTTACCGCACTGGCGGAACTGCACGTACAGGGCGTACCCATCGACTGGCCGGCGATCCTGGGGACGACCACCGGGCGGGTGCTGGACCTGCCCACGTATGCCTTCCAGCACCAGCGCTACTGGGCGGCGAGCACCGACCGGCCCGTCGGCGACGGACACCCGCTGCTGGACACCGTCGTGGCGTTGCCGGGCACGGACGGGGTGGTGCTGACCGGCAGGATCTCGCTGGCCACACATGCCTGGCTGGCCGATCACGCGGTGCGGGGGACGGTGCTGCTGCCGGGCACCGGCTTCGTGGAGATGGTGGCCCGGGCCGCGGCCGAGATCGGCTGCGGGGTCATCGACGAGCTGGTGATCGAGGCTCCGCTGCTGCTTCCCGCGAGCGGCGGTGTCCAGCTGTCGGTGTCGGTCGGTGAGGCCGACGACGCCGGTCATCGGCCGGTGACCGTCCACTCGCAGGCGGACGAGACCGAGGCATGGGTCCGGCATGTCACGGCCACGATCAGCCCGTCCGGTCCGATCGTCTCGCTGCCGGAGTTCGAGGTGTGGCCGCCGGCGCAGGCGGAGCCGGTGGAGGTGGCCGGCTTCTATGACGAGCTGGCGGTGGCGGGCTACGAGTACGGGGCCGCGTTCCAGGGCTTGCGGGCGGCCTGGCGTGCCGGGGAGACCATTTATGCCGAGGTCGTCCTCGCCGAGGATCAGAGGCTGGAGGCGGCCCGGTTTACGGTGCATCCCGCGCTCCTGGACGCCGCCCTGCAGGCCAACATCCTGAACGCGTCCGGCGACCTGCGGCTGCCGTTCTCCTGGGGTCAGGTTCAGTTCCATACGATCGGCGCGGCGACGCTGCGGGTCGCGGTGACGCCGGTGGCCGACGGCTGGACCATCCAGGCCACCGACGATGCCGGGCGACCCGTGGCCGCTGTCGGCTCGGTGGTAGCCAGGCCGGTGGCCGGGCTCGGCGCCACCGCCGAGGACCTGTTCGCGCTGACCTGGAACGAGATCCCGGCTCCCGGGCAGGACGGCCGGACGGTTGGCCGGTTCGAGGACCTCGCCGACGACGGCCCGGTTCCCGAGCTGGTGGTGTTCACCGCGCTGCCCGACGCCGACGCAGACCCACTGGTGCGGGCCCGTGCGCTGACAGCCCGGGTTCTGGAGGCGATTCAGCAGTGGCTCGGCGAGCCACGCTTCGCCGACAGCACCCTGGTCGTGCAGACCGGAACCGACCTGGCCTGCGCCGCGGTGTCGGGCCTGGTCCGCTCGGCCCAGTCGGAGCATCCCGACCGGTTCATCCTGGTCGAGGGCGACAGCTCGGCAGTGGCAATCGGACTGGACGAGCCGTGGATGCGGGTCGACGGTGGCCGGTACGAGGTGCCGCGGCTGATCCGCCTCAGTGCGGAACCCGTGCAGGAGGCCGCTTGGAACCCCGACGGCACGGTGCTGATCACCGGTGGCTCCGGCGCCCTGGCCGGCATCCTCGCCCGGCATCTGGTGGCCGAGAACAAGGCACGCCGCCTGCTGCTCGTCTCGCGTAGCGCCCCCGACGACGCCCTGATCAGCGAGCTGACCGAGCTGGGCGCCGAGGTCGGCACCGCGGTCTGCGACGTGTCCGACCGTGCGGCGCTGGCGCGGGTGCTGGCGGGGGTGTCGTCCCTGACGGCGGTGATCCATACCGCGGGAGTCCTCGACGACGGGGTGATGGAATCGCTGACCCCGCAGCGCCTCGACACGGTATTGCGGGCCAAGGCGGACGGTGCCTGGCATCTGCACGAGCTCACCCGCGACCGGGATCTGGCGGCGTTCGTCATGTACTCCTCCGCCGCGGGCCTCATGGGCAGCCCCGGACAGGGCAACTACGCGGCAGCCAACGCCTTCCTGGACGCGCTCGCGGTAGAGCGTCGTGCGGAGGGTTTGCCCGCGCTCTCGCTGGCGTGGGGTTTCTGGGAGCAAGCGACCGGCCTGACGGCGAATCTGACCGGCTCCGACCGTGACCGGATCCGTCGCGGGGGATTGCAGACCATCACCGCCGAGCGCGGTATGCGGATGTTCGACACCGCCACCCAGCACGGCGAGCCGGTCTTGCTTGCCGCTCCGATGGCCCCGGTCCGGGATGGCGAGGTTCCCGCCCTGCTGCGGTCGTTGCATCGCAGGGCCACGCGGCAGGGAACCACCGCCGACGCGTCGGCCCAGTGGCTGGCCGGGCTGGCGCCGGAGGAGCGCGAAGGCGCGCTCATGAAGGTGGTGCGGGACACCGCCGCGGTGGTCCTCGGCCACGCCAACGCCGGCACGATCCCGGTGACCGCCGCGTTCAAGGATCTGGGCCTGGACTCGCTGACCGCGGTCGAGCTGCGCAACAGTCTGGCGAAGAGCACGGGGCTGCGGCTGCCGGCCACGATGGTGTTCGACTATCCGACCCCGGCCAGCCTGGCCGCCCGGCTTGACGACCTGATGAATCCGCGGGTCTCGCCCACGGCCCTGCTGGCCGAACTCGACCGGATCGAGGGAATGTTCGACTCAGTCACCTTCGACGAGAAGCAGGCATCCCTGGTGAAGGACCGGCTGTCGGCTGCCCTCAGCAAATGGCAGCAGATCTCCCGTTCGGCCGATGAGGCCACTGTCGCGCTCGCGAACGCGGATGCCGGCGAGATCCTCGACTTCATCGATCGGGAGTTCGGCAATCCGACGATCTGATTCCATATGTGACCTGAGGAGTCCAATGAGAGAACTGCTCGACACCGTCCTCGGCGCCTCCGCCTCCGCCACCGCAGAGGAGATCGAGGCGCTGCCGGGTGCCGGAGAGTTCAGGTCTATTCCGCGTCGGCCAGCGCGGTCGGCAGCTGCCTGCGGCCCTTAACGCCCATCTTGCGGAAGACGCTTGTGAGGTGCTGTTCCACTGTGCTGGCCGTGACGAATAGCTGTTTGGCGATCTCCCGGTTGGTCTGTCCGGCCGCGGCCAGCGCCGCCACCCGCCGCTCCGCATCGGTCAACGATGTGCTCCGCGGCGGCAGGCCGGCGTCGTCGACCCGGCCGGGCTCGCCCCCGAGTCGGCGCAGCAGCGGGACAGCACCGCACTGGGTGGCCAGGTGATGAGCCTGCCGGAGAACTCCCCGCGCCCGGCTATAGCGTCTGAGCGCGCTGAGCGTGTCGCCCAGATCGGCGAGCACCCGCGCTTGCTCGTACCGGTCGGGGCAGGAGAGCAGCAGCTCAGCTGCCTCATGGAGCAGGGGGATCCGCTTCGTCCGCGGGAGGTATGCCGCCTTGATCCGCAGCGTTAATGCGCGGGAACGAGGTCCCATCGGACGGGCGAGTTGTTCGTCGATGAGCCGCTGGCCCTCGTTCCGGTCGAGGCTGAGCAGCGCCTCGGCGGCGTCGACACGCCACAGGGCTAGACCAGGCACGTCAACACCCCAGCTGCGCATACGTTCTCCGCAGGTGTGAAAGGCCCGGTGAGCCGATTCATATCGGCCCATCGCGAGGCTGTACTGGCCGTGCGCCGAGAGCAGGTGTAGACCGAAAAGGCTGTCCTGGACACCGTTCGGAAGCGGCTCAGCGAGCAGCTGCTCCGCACGCTCGAATTCGCCCAGCCGGACAGCGGCGGCCGTCTTGCTGCTCAACAGCAGTGCGGCGGTGATGCCGAGCGACGGCAGCGACCGGTCGTCCAGGACGGTGCTACCAGCCTCGAACGCCGTGGCCAGGTCGCCGCGCCGCAGGGCGATCTCGGCGCACGGGCCGGCGTAGCCCGCTTCCGCCTCGTTCGATACCCCGGCATTCGTGCTGCCCAGCTTGTCGGCCCAGATCTGAGCGGACTCGGTGTTCTCCGCGTACAACAGGGCGATCAGCGCGGCGGGGATTGCGCCGGCTGCCGGATCAGCCTGCCGCAGAACCGTTTCCGCCTGAGCGGTGGCAAGTTCTGGATGAGCACGCAAGGCCGTCGTGACCGCGTTGTCGGCGACCGCGCATTGCCAGGCAGCCTTCGGCAAGCTGGCGAGCTCGTCCGGCGTCAGCGGAGGTGGGCGCCGGCCCGACCCGAAGGCGCCGGGACAGAACAGCGCGAGAGTCACCTCGGCAAATCGCAGGTGCGCCCGGTTCTGATCGGTGGTCGCGAGCGGGCGTTCCGACGCCAGCACCTCGGCTGCCTCGCCGGATCGCCCGCCGTCGGCCAGCCATAGGACAGCCAGCGCCGCATGCTTGGGGGAAAGCAGACCGGCGCGGCCGGCGCCGCTCAGCTCGTCCATGTGCCGACTGGAGGCCAGCGGATTGCGGCGGCGCTCGATTGCCACGGCCTCGACCCGTAAGGCGGCCCGGGTGGAGACATCGTCGGAGGCTCGGTGAGCCAGTTGCAGGTATTCGGCCGCGTCGCCCAACTCGTTGCGTACAACCAGAGCCTGGCCGGCCTTGGCGAATATCTCCGCGGCCTTAGGTCCGTGTATGAGACCGGCGCCGACCTGGTGGTGCGCGAGCACTTCAACCGGCGCCTCGTCCAGCAGTTCCAGGGCGAGAGTGTGCAGGCTGCGTCGTTCCTGGGCGGACATGTCATCGAGCACCACCGAGCGGGCGGCCGGGTGCGGGAACTGGTGGTCGAGCAGCAGCCCGCCCTCAGTGAGGATCTTGGTTGCCCGGTCTATCGTCTCCGCGCTGAGCCCGCTCAGACGGCGCACCAGCGTGCTGGTGGCGCTTGGGCCCAGCACGGCAGCCACTCGGGCGACCCGCAGCGCGATCGAGCCACAGCGGTAGAGCGAGCTGAGGTACGCCAACCGGAATGCGCGGCCCACCTCGAAAGCGCTCTCTCCGTTGGCCCGGGCCTCCCGCACATCGCTGATCAGTCCACGGCTGAGACTCAGGTTGCCCCTGGTCATTCCGTACAACCCCGCGAGCACATCCTCGGCGAGGCCCGGGCCCAAGGCGGCGCGGGCCAGCTCCGCCGATTGCTCCGGTCCGAGTGGACGCAGCGCGATCTCGTGGTGGTACGGCAGGCTGAGCAGCTCCGCCTTGAATCGTGACTGAGTAGGGGTGAGGCTGCGCAACTCGGTGAAGATCATGGATATCCGGGCCAGCCGGACCCGACGGGCTAAATGCAGCAGACAGTTCAAAGAGGCGGTGTCGGCGTGATGCACATCATCGACGCCGATCAGCACAGGCCGGTCGACGGCAAACGCCAGCAGGGCACGGGTGAGATCCCTGCGCAGTCGGCTCTCGGCCCTCAGCGACAGCTGCCCGCCCTGGGCTATCCGATCAGCCAGCTCCGGCGCCTGATGCGCGAGCGCCGGGTTGTCGATGAGCTGCCCGATCATGGCGTACGGCATAGCCCGCTCTTCGGGCGCGCAGACCGCGCGCAGAATGATGGCGTCAGCCTTCGCTGCAGCCGCGTCAAGCAGTTCTGTCTTGCCGCAGGCGATCGGGCCGGTGACGGTGACCACGACGCCCTGGCCGCTGCCTGCTTGTTCCAGAGACCTCTGCAGAATGCCGAGTTCGTCCTCGCGGGCGACGAGTTCGTATCGTTCACAGCAGGTACCGCTATACACAGCACCTGCCCACAGTCATCGCCTGAGCCCCCGTCGTCTCCTTGGCGCGTTGGGGCCACCGGCCCGTCGTGGGGAATGGCGGCGGAGAAGTCGTTGCCGTAGAACGTCTCCGCCCGCGTGCGGACTGTGTCCGGCAGAGGACATGGGTCGCCCATTCGGGCACCTGATGCGGCCGCGGCCGGTGCTCCGCCAGCCCGTTCCCGCGGTCCCGCTCCTTGGCGTTGTCCAGCACACGCATGAGCGTTCCCCTCAACGGTGGATACATATCGGTACGGTACCCTTTCGCCGGCACGTCCGGACCGGGTAGATCACCAGTGTCCTGCGCCGGTAGTCCGTCGTTAGATCTTCTGGCCCGATGGCGGATGACCGTCTTTTCCACGGCTTTCACGAGGTTGTGGAAGAGGTGCCAGCGGTCCGCACAGTGCTCAGCGTCCGGTGCTCCGGCGCGGGCGTCGACGATTTCCAGGCCGATGCGGGGCAGGCCCCGCATGGCGCCGGTGAGCATCCGCTGGACGATGCCGACCGAGCCGATGGTGCTGGTGGCCAGGATCGGTCCGAAGACGGCGCCGGGCACGTCGGTGACGCCCTCCTCGGCGTAGGAGGAGGGGCTGTGAGGTCGGCGACCGCCAACTCCAGCCGGTCGCCGGTGTCGGCCTCGGCGGCGGACTTGCGCACCGCCTGCGCTTTGTTGTGGCTGCGCGCGGTGGTCCGCGCGCGGTATCCGCGCCGGAGGAGCTCCACGACGCACCATCCGGTGACGTAGCCGCTGCCTCCGGTGATCAGGACCGTTTCCGGCAGGGCTGTCCTCCATGGGGTGTGGCACGAGGAAACGGAAGGGCTTCCGTATTGCTCTTCGAACGTCACGGAAGCCCTTCCGCTTCGCATCCCCCGGGCGAGGGCGCCGAGGCTCGCGCCGACCGCATCTTGCGGCTCATCCTCGACGGACTGCGCCCCCGGTCCCCGGCGCCTGACCCCGCGCCACATGTCGCGGGCGCGCCCGTTCAGCGCCGCCTGTCGCCGGGCGCGAGTAGGCTGGTCACGTCCGAGATCGACGCCAGGGACGGCTTGAAGTAGTGGCGGACGTTCTCCGCCTTCTTGTGCCGGGACTTGGCCATCAGCATCAGCTCGGACGCGCCCTGCTCGCCCATCGGCCGGATCCCTGAGCGTCGTTCCTTCGGGGCTGCTGACCGCACGGGACGAGTCGGCGGCGTCACCACCGGAGGTGCGGGTGTGCCCACCCGTGGGAACCGAAGCAGGACCGAAGGCTCCGCGGGGCTGCCGAAGACTCCTGTGTTCAGGCCCGTCGTTGCCCGGGCCTATTCGGGGCCGTTCGCCTCGTTCGTGGTGGGCTGCGCGATCTCGCGGATGAAGGCGGCGAGGTCGGGGACTGCGGGGTGGCTGGGCGGGTCGGACCAGGCGAGGTTGACGGGTACGGGGGGTGCGTCGGTGAGGGGCAGGTAGGTGACGCCGGGGTAGGGGTAGATGTCTGCGGTCGCTGTGGTGGTGACGCCGAAGCCCTGGTCGGCGGCGAGGGCGGCGAGCCAGTCGTCGGTGTTGCCGACCTCGGCGATGCGGCCCGGCTGGTGTTCGGGGGACCACAGCCGGAGCGTGGTGGTCCCCGAGACGGTGTTCATGATCAGGGTCTGGCTTGCCAGGTCGTCGAGGGCGAGCTCGCTTCGCTTGGCGAGGTCGTTGTGCGAGGACAGGGCGGCCATCCGCTGTTCGTGGAAGAGCACGGTGCTGCGGATGCCGGTGACAGGCATGGGGCCTCGGAGCAGGACTGCGTCGGCCCGGCCCTGCGCGAGGCCGGCGAGGCTGTCGTCGGTGCGCAGCAGTTGCAGGGGCGTCTGGGGGTGGAGCTGCTGCCAGCGGTGCAGGACGGTGGCGGTGTGGTGGCCGAGGGCGGACCAGGCGTGGCCCAGGCGCAGGGGCCAGGGGCCCACGCGGTCGGGGTCGAAGGCCGCTTCGGCGGCGTTGAGGGCTGCGGCCGCGCGGATGCGGAAGGACTCGCCGGCGTCGGTGAGGCGCAGGTGGTGGGTGGAGCGGTCGAACAGCCGCACGCCGAGGTGGCTCTCCAGCGCCTTGAGGGTGCGGGAGAGAGCGGGCTGGCCGATACGCAGCCGGGCCGCGGCGTGCGTGATCGTGCCTTCCTCCGCGATGGCGATGAAAGCGCGCAGATGCCGCAGTTCCATGGTCATGCCTGCCAAGCATAATCGCTGGAGGAGCGGCATTTCCGCTGTCACAGTGATGGCACCTAGCGTGGCGGGCATGAGCACTGTTCGAGCGGCCTCGGCCGCTACTTTCTCTTCCGCCACCGCGCGCGTCCGGTCGCTTGGGCGCGGGAAGCGGCGGACCTCCGGCGATGGCCGGGGTGCGGGGATCGGGCTGGTGCTGGGCGGCCTCGTGTCGCAGGAGTTCGGCGCGGCCGTGGCCACGTCCCTGTTCCCGCGGGCCGGGGCAGCCGGGATCGTTGCCTTGCGGCTGCTGCTGTCGGCGGGGCTGCTGCTGGCCGTGTGCCGGCCGAGGGTTCGTGACTACCGGCGCGCGGACTGGGCGGTCGTCGTCGGCTTCGGCGCCGCCCTGGCGGGCATGAACTTCCTGTTCTACCAGTCGATCGCCCGTATCCCGCTGGGGGCGGCGGTCACCTTCGAGGTGCTGGGCCCGCTGGTGCTGTCGGTGGTCCTGGCCCGGCGCGCGGCGAGCTGGCTGTGGGCCGGCCTGGCGCTGGCGGGTGTGGCGTTGCTCAGCCGGGGTGGATTCGACCGGCTCGACGGGAGCGGCGTCGCCTTCGCCCTGGGGGCCGCGGCGCTGTGGGCCGCGTACATCCTGCTGTCGGCGCGGGCCGGCACGAGGTTTCCCCGCACCGACGGTCTCGCGCTGGCGATGGCGGTGGCGGCGGTCCTGAGCCTGCCGGCGGGTATCGCCGTTGCCGGGACGGCGCTGCTGGATCCGGTGACGCTGGGCTTGGGCGTGGTCGTGGCGATCCTGTCCTCCGCGCTTCCCTACACCCTGGAACTGCTCGCCCTGCGCAGGGTGACCGCCTCCGTGTTCGGCGTCGTCAGCACCCTGGCCCCGGTGATCGCGGCGGTGTCCGGCTACGCCGTCCTGGGGCAGATCCTGTCGCCCCTCGACCTCGGCGCCATCGCCCTGGTCGTCGCGGCCGCCTCCGGCGCCGTCCTTACCTCACGAAGGCGATAGCGGCCGCGGGCCCAGGCGGCGGTTCCGAACGTCGCCGGGCCCGCGGCCGCTGTCGCCTGCTGTCGACGCCTCGGAAGGCGTCGTATTCCGTTTGTTCATGTCCGACCGTCGAATGCTGTAGAGAGTGATCCATGACGTTGCAGACCCTTGCCGAGCAGTCACAGTTCCGCCTGACCGGCCGACTGGACGAAGTGGAAGCACTGTGCGCGGCCTTCGCCGAACGCTGGCCCGACGCGGTGCGCAGCTTCGTGTACGGGGAATCGGCCGAGGGACGCCCGATGCGGGCCCTGCTGGTCTCGCGCGGCGGCGCGTTCACGCCCCAGGCGCTGCGTGAACGCGGTATCCCCTTGCTGATGGTCCAGGCCGGCATCCACCCTGGCGAGAGCGACGGCAAGGACGCCGGGTTCGCAGCACTGCGCGAGCTACTGGGCGCGGAGCCGCTCGCGGACACGTCGAGCGGCTCGCACATCGAGGTGCACGCGTCCGAGGGGGATGCCCTGGCCCGGATCGCCATCCTGTTCGTGCCCGCCTTCAACACCGACGGCCACGAGCGGGTGGGCCGATGGAACCGGCCCAACCAGGCCGGACCGGAGGAGACCGGCTGGCGGGCGACCGCGCACAACCTCAACCTCAACCGCGACTACACCAAGGCCGACTCGCCCGAGATGCGGGCCATGCTGGCGCTGCTGCGCGACTGGGACCCGCTGGTGAGCGCGGACATGCACGTGACCGACGGAGCGGACTTCGAACCCGACGTGTCGATCCAGGTCGAACCGATCCACCTCGGCGACCCGCAGCTGCACCCCACCGGCACCGCCCTGCGCGACGCCTTGCTCGACAAACTGACCGCCCAGGGCTCGCTGGCGCTCCCCTTCTACCCGGAGCCGGTCGTGGAGGACGACCCCTCCTCCGGCTTCCAGGTCACCGCGTACTCGCCGCGCTACTCGACCGGCTACTTCCCCGCCCGCAACCGCTACACGGTGCTGGTCGAGACACACTCCTGGAAGGACTACGCCACCCGCGTCCGGGTCAGCCGCAACGCGATCATGGGCCTGGCCGAACTCGTCGCCTCGCACGGCACCGAATGGAGCGCAGCCGCACACGAAGCCGACCAGCGAGCGAGCCGCCTGGCCGGCGAGGACGTCGTCCTGGACATCGAGGTCGACCGGCAGGACGCCGGCTCGCCCACAGCGCAGGAGGCGGCGGCCACCATCGAGTTCCGCGGATACGCCTATACCCGTGACCTGTCCCCGATCTCCGGTGAGCCGGTCACCGTCTACGACCCCACCACCCCGCAGATCTGGCACGTGCCCTACCGCGGCAACGTCCTCCCGTCGCTCACCGTGCGCGCCCCGCGCGGCGGCTACCTCGTGCCCAGGGCGTACGCCCCGCTGGTCGCCGACAGACTGACCCTGCACGGACTGGGCTACCGGACACTGGAACACAGCACCGACCAGCCGGACGCCGACGTCTTCCGCAGCACCGCCGCGCGGTTCTCGGCCGTCCCGTTCGAGGGCCGAACGCAGCTCGCGGTCGAGGGGGCCTGGCGACCGGAGTCACTGTCCCTGCCGGCGGGCAGCCTGTTCGTGCCGATCGCACAACCCGGAGCGAGACTCCTGATGGCGCTGCTGGAGCCGCAGGCCCCCGACTCGCTCGCCGCCTGGGGATTCTTCAACGCCCACTTCGAGCAGAAGGAGTACGTCGAACCCTACGTCACGGAGATCTTCGCCCAGCAGATGCTGGACGAGAACCCGACATTGGCCGACGAGTTCCAGCGCACACTGGAGACGGATCCGGCTTTCGCGGCCGATCCGGAAGCACGACGCGAGTTCTTCCAGCAACGGCACTCGACGTGGGACACCCGATTCGCCATGTACCCCATCCTGCGCACCGACCGGACCGCAGAAGTGAACTGACCCTTGCCGCTCCGGCGACCACGAGGTGTTGTCCGAGTCTCGACAGCGCATGTCCAGCACCTGGGAGGCAACTCGGCGGCGGCGTGCTCGACCTGACGGGAACGGACAGCGCCTACCTTGGCCCCGCGATCGCTGATGTACGGGCTCCCGGTAGCGTCACCGGGACACGTGCATCGAAGGGGAGCAGTTACTGGTGGACCTGAGCATCATCGGGCAGGCGGCCGGGCTGTTCGCCGTCACCAACATCGACGACATCCTGATCCTGGCGCTGTTCTTCGCCCAGGGCGCCGGCCGGCCCGGATCCACCCGCCGGATCGTACTGGGCCAGTACCTGGGCTTCGCCGCGATCCTCGCCGTGGCGGTGGCCGCCGCGTTCGGTGCCACCTTCCTGCCCGAGTCCGCCATCCCCTACCTCGGTCTGCTGCCACTCGCCCTGGGCCTCAAGGCCGCCTGGCAGGCATGGAAGGACCACCGCGACGGCAGTGGGGACGAGGAGGACGAACAGACCCGGGAGGGCGGACCGAGCCCGCTGGAGGTCGCCGCAGTCACCTTCGCCAACGGCGGCGACAACATCGGCGTCTACGTACCCGTCTTCGCCACCGCCGGCAACGGCGGGATGAGCGTGTACGCCGCGGTGTTCCTCGTGCTCGTGGCCGTGTGGTGTTTCACGGGCAAATTCTTCGCCACCCGACCCGTCATCGCCAAGGCCCTCGCCCGCTGGGGCCACATCCTGCTGCCCCTGGTCCTGATCGCTATCGGCCTGCTCATCCTCATCGAGGGCAGCGCCTTCGGGCTGTAGCACCGGACGGCGCATCACCGGCACAGTTCGATTCCCTCACGGCACCAGCGCCTCCCAAACCGTTGTCCTCTGACAGCTCACCTCAGCCGCACCTCGACCGGAGCCTGCGACTAGGGAATACCGCAGGTTTCAGATCCCCGCTGCCCTGGTGTGTGACCTCACCAGGGCAGCGGGCTTTCCGTTCCACGCCCGCGCCAGTAGGGGTGTCCGGCGAGCTGCCAGTACGTGTGGTGCCAGGCGGTCTGCACGGCACCCCGCACCAGCGCCTTCTCGGTGTTACCGGGAGGTCCGCCGGATGTGACCCTGACCCGCGCCTTGGGAGTCGGCTACCCCGGTGTGCGACCGGAGGCGAAGGCGGAGGGCACGGTCGCCAGGCAGAACGTCAGCGTGAGGCTGTCCCATGGTCCCCCGGCCTGGTGATCCACGACGTGGATGGGGGTGGAGGAGGATGTCCGGCCGCCGACCTGGAAGGTCAGGTTCGTGTCTCCCGCAAAGGCGATGGCGGTGGCCTGCACCGCCACCCATGCCGCGGAGGCCGAGCCATGACCCGACACGGCCAGCTCGACGTTGCTGAAGGCGAGTCCGGACCCACCCGAGGGCGCGGTGGTGCGGTGGTGCGGTCCCAAGCCGTACCACCGCGCCCTTCGCTGTTGTGAGCGAACTGTCCGCCCGGACGAGAAGCGGCCGGTCAGGCGTGCCGCACGGGGGTTCCAAGGCTCTGGGTGAGCACCTGCCGAGGGGGCCGAATGGTGGTGCGACGTGGAGTCGATTCGAGTGTTCGTACCGGCGGGGTTCAAGCGGAGGGTGCGAGAACTGCTCAGTCACAGCGGTACGGGAGGTTTGGCAGGCCCTGCGTATCGCCCCTTTGGGGAGGGAGTTCTTACAGGTGGAGACGGTGGCGTTACGCCCGTACAGGCCGACTGCGGGACCTACGGGGCGGCGTTTGTCCATCGTGGCCCGGGTGTACGGATATCCGCCGGATCACAACGCCGGTTCCGAGTGGATGTTGCACTCGATGCTCCGCCCTCTGGCCGGGCGTGGTCACCAGGTGGCGGTCTGGCTGTCGCACCCCGGAAAGACCGAGAACGCTTACGAGATCGACGGGGTGCGGGTCGTCCCCTTCCAGGAAGGCATGGACTTCGCCGCCCATGCCCAGAAGGCGGATGTGCTGTTGTCCCACTTCGAGAACGTGCCGGTGGTGGCGGGGCTCGCGCGGGACCGTCTCATCCCCCTGGCCGTGATCTGCCACGACAACTTCGCCACGAGTTTCCACAACGCGGCGGGCGCCGATCTGGTCGTGTACAACAGCGAGTGGATCAGGCGGGACGGCGAGATCTTCTACGCCCGCTACCCCCGGGAGTTCCTGCCCAGGAACAGCATCGTCGTCCGGCCGCCGGTGCTCGCGGAGGAGTACCGCACACAGCCTGGCGACTGCGCGACCCTGGTCAATCTCAACTCAGACAAGGGCGGCGAACTGTTCTGGCAGATCGCCGCCTGGACCCCGGACTGGAAGTTCCTCGGCGTCCGCGGCGCCTACGGGCAGCAGATCATGCCGCCGCCGCGGCTGCCCAACTGTGAAGTTCTCGACTCGGTGCCCGGGCAGCGGATGCGCGAGCACGTCTACAGCCGCTCCCGCGTGATGCTCATGCCGAGCCTGTACGAATCCTGGGGGCGGGTGGCGGTGGAGGCGTTCGCCTCCGGCATCCCGGTGATCGCCCACCCCACCCCCGGACTCGTCGAGTCCCTGGGCGAAGCCGGCATCTTCGCCTACCGCGACGACCTCAACGCCTGGATCCACGCCCTGACCTCCCTGCAAGACCCCGACACCTGGGCCCGGGCCTCCCACCGGGCCAAGGCCCGCTCCATCGAACTCAGCGCGGCCCCCGACCTCAACCTGTGGTGCGACGCGGTCGAAGCGCTGGCGAGGACGCGTACGCCGAACGGCTACCGGCCGCGCGCACTCGGCACCCTGGTCGACGCCGGCGAGATGGGGCGCAGCACTGGAAGCGACGCTGCGCCCCGGAAGGCCGAACCGCACGTCCGCCACAGCGCCGCGGAACACGGCCGAACCATGACTCATCCTGCCGATCTGTAACGAAAGGACGGCACGCCATGACCGAGACAACTCTTCTGCCCACTCCCGAACCCGTCATCGTCATCGAGCCCCGTGCGGCCATCGCACAGGCCACCAGCGCACCCCTGGCTCCCTACACCCACATCCGGCGCTTCGACTATTCCGGCGGTGTCCAGGACTTCACCGTTCCCCCAGGCGTCACCACCATCAACGCCCGCTGCTGGGGCGGCGGGGGTGCGGGAGCAGGCACCGGGGGCGGGGGCGGTTTCGCCACCGGGGACATCACCGTCGTGCCGGGGGAGACCCTGCGGGTCGTTGTCGACCTGGGAGGCGGCCCATCCGGCGGGGGCGGTATGAGCGGCTTGTTCAGCCAGCGGCTGGGACAGACGCTACTGATCGCTGGAGGAGGTGGAGCCTGCTTCCTGCCGTCTAACCCCGGTACCGACGCTGCGCGCGGTGGGGCCGGCGGCGGCACCAGCGGCTCCGGCGCACAGGGCTACTCGGTGGGTGGGTCGCCAGGGACGCCGGCGCGTGGAGCATCGGGGTCGACGGGTGGTGCCGGTGCGACCAGGTTCGAAGCTTACGGAGGGCGTGGCGGCAACACCGGACAGAACGGCGGCACCAACGTGAACGGAACCCCCGGGGGCCAGGTGCCGATCCCGGGTATGGGGGGAGGCGGGGGCGCGGGCTACGGCGGCACTACAGGGGGTGGCGCCGGCTACGCGGGTGGCGGTGGAGGCATCGCCCTCGGCAATGCGGCGAGCGCCTACTTCAGTGGCGGTGGTGGTGGCAGCAGTTTCGTGAACGGTCCAGGCGTCACCGGCGGACGTACCGTGGCCGGTAACGGCACCAGTGCGGGCGGCAAGGACGATCCCCTGCACCGGTCTCCCGTCGGTGATGCGAACAACCGCGGCCAGGTGGTGCTGCAATGGACGGAATTCACGCTCACGCCCGGTGGACCGCCAGACGTGGAGCTGAGGCAAGGCGGGCCGGTCGGGTACCCGGGAGTGCGGGTCGAGGCTGGTGTGGCGATCGACCCGGTGTCGGTGACGGTGGCCCTGCCCCCCGGCCGCGGTCTGCTCTTCGGCACCCAGACCCTCGCCGACTACCAGCTGACCGTCCAGAACGCCGACGGGCAGACGACCCCCTACACGGGAACCCTGTCAGAGGACGGAACCTCGCTGGTCTTCTCGGGTGTGGACCTGGAGCTGCCCGGCACGACGGTGATGTGGGTCGCCGTGAGCGCCGGCCACGACGCCCCGCTCGGATCAGCCGCCCTGGCCTTCACGGTGGGAGGAAAGACCTCCCCCTCCACCACGGTCGTCGTCACCCCCGGCTACACCGTGTCCCCGGGCGGCGCCCCGGTGACCGCGGAGCGGGGAGGAGGGCCCGTGTACCCGGGCGTGGAGGTGCGCAACAACGGATCCCAGACCACCCCGCTGCAAACCGTCACCGCGAAGCTTCCCGCCGACGCCGGCTTGCGGTTCGGCACCCAGGACAGCCCCGACCACCAGCTGACCGTCTGGGACGCGGGCGGCAACACCACCGTCTACCTGGGGAGCGTCTCCGACGACGGACAGTCCCTGACCTTCTCCGACGTCGACCTGGCAATCCCCGACGCCGGATCACAGTCGGTCATGTGGGTCTGCGTGAGTGCCGCCGACGACTCCCCTCCGGGCCCCACCAGGGTGGAGTTCTCCGTCGGCGGCCGGATCTCGCCGTCCACGACCATCGACATCATCTGACCTCACAGCACTCATGCCTCCGGCGTGGCCTCTCTCGGAGGAGGAGAGGGCTCATCGGACCGCTGTGAAACACCGCTGACGGGTGAGCGTGGACGGCGCCGAGCGCGGCACGCTCACCCGCCTGGCCGACGGGCCGTCACCCTCACCGCCGCTCCCCGAACCGGGGTGGGCGCCGGCAGCCGTACACGCTCGCTGAAGGCCTGCTCCCGCAGCCGGGTCGGACGCGCTCGGTCGCGGCTGCCGATCCATGCGTACAGCAGGCGCAGGTTCATTCCTGGGCGATACCCGGCGGGTATCGCGGCGCCCGAAGAGGTCTTGGACAGCCTTCGCGTCCGGCTGGTGCAATTTCTTCGCGCAGGTGGCGCCCGGCTGAGGCGCTCCTCCCTCTTCGGAAATGGAGTTGGATGATGAAGGATCCCGGCATGCGGCGACGTCGTTTCGTCGCGGCTGTGCTGGCCGGCGCGGGCGGGGCCACGGTGTTGTCCGGCACCGCTGGTTCGGCTGCCGCCCGGCCAGGCTCGCCCTCTTGGCCCGCGACTGGGCGCTGGCAGCCGCGGGCGCCGCTGCCGGTCAAGCGGGCGGAGGTGGGCACGGCTGCTCTCGCCGGGCGGCTGTTCGTCGTGGGCGGTACCGTGCAGGAGGAGGGAGCCAGCCCCGTCTGGGCATCGACGGCGGTCCACAGCTACGATCCCCGACGCGATCGGTGGTCGGTCCACGCTCCCCTGCCCAAGCCCCTCACGCATGTGGGTGTGGCCGCGTCGGGCGGACGCCTGTACGCGTTCGGGGGATTCACCGACGCCGTGCACCTGAATCCGCAGCCGGACGCCTACGTCTACGACCCGCGTGAAGACCGCTGGCGTCGGTTGCCGGACATGCCCACTGCCCTCGGATCCATCGCGGTCGCCGCCGTGCGGGGCCGACTGCATCTGATGGGCGGGCGCGATTCCCACCGTGTCGTCACCCCTGAGGGATCGCCCGTGTCACTGGGATTCGGGACCGTGTCGGCCCATCATGTCTTCGAACCGGGTGCGGGTTCCTACCGTCAGGCTCCGCCGCTGCCGGGCGAGGCCCGCGACCACGCCGGCACGGCGGTGCTCGGCAGCCGTATCCACGTCGTGGGCGGGCGCGTCGAGGACGTCGGCGACAACCTCACCCGGCATGACGTCTTCGACGCCCGCACCCGGCGCTGGCTGCGCGCCGCGCCTCTGCCGGTGGCCCGATCCGCCGGCGCTGCCGTCGTCATGGGCGGGTGCGTCGTTTACGCGGGCGGGGAATGCCGGCCCGGCAGCAGCACCGAGACCTTCGACGACGTCACCCTCTACGACCCGCAGGTCGATCGCTGGAGGAACCTCACCGCGCTGCCGGGCAGCAGGCACGGTTTCGGCGCCGCACACCTGGACGGCCGAGCCTATTTCGTCGGCGGCTCTCCCAGCTGCGGAGGGGGAGCCAGTACCGACACCTTCGCACTGTCGTTGCGCCGCTGACAGCAGTCCACGTACCGAAACGGCCGACGCTGGCGGAGTGAGAGATTCTCCGGGAGGGCGAGCCGTTCGCGGAGATCGACTTTGCCCTGGCCGACGCCGACGGGATGTGGCTGGGCGAAGCGAAGAAGACCTCCGCGCCGGCCGGCAGCCACCGCGACATCGAAAGGGAGTGCGCACGGCTGGCAAGTACACCCCCGACGTCTATCTGCTCACCGCCGTGGGGTCTCAGGAGCGGTCAGGCATCCTGACCGTGGACGCCTCAACGGATGCTGTGGCCTTGATGGTCTGGATGGCCCCCACCTTGTCTGTTCTGCGTGTGGAGCCGAGGTTGCCACCCAGCAGTCGGACCGCTGGTCTCAACAGCTGATCGCGTTGATTCCCGGCGCTGTGACCGTAACGGTGGCGCCCGCCGATTGACCTCGTGAAGTTTCGGCAGTAGCGGGCGATGGTCATGGTCGTGCCGAGTGTGGCCGATAGCGTGTTCGGCATGAGTGACGATACGCAACGGGTGGCCGCGGCCTGGGGGCGGATCGAGACGTGGCTGAGTGGGCACGCTGCTGCTTCGGCCGGTTTGCTGCGCCCTCCGGCTGGTGAAGCCGACATCGCGGCGGCGGAGGTGGCCATGGGAGTGGAGTTCACGGCGGCGCTCGCGGCCTGGTATCGGGTCCATGACGGTTTCGACGAGGGCCATGGTGCTGGGATTTTGCCGTCCGGCATGACGATGTTGCCGCTCGCTGACCTGGTGGATGAGTACCGGATGCGTACGCGGGACTGGGAGCGGGAGGCCGGCGTTCTGCCGTTCGCGCGGATGGCCGGGGATACCTGGTCCGGCTGGTATGTGGACGCGCGGAGGGGCGAGCCCTCCTATGGCGGCCTGGGGCACTGGTCGGTCGACGGTGGAGATGATCTGTACCCGCTGGGGCAGGGGGCAGGGGGCTGGCCGCTGGTGGACTGGCTGGACGAGATCGCTGCGGCGCTGGAGGCGGGCCGGTGTCTGCGCCGGCCGGATGGAATGGACGACAAGCACGACTGGCCGGTACTGACCGGCAGTCAGGGGCTGACCTGGATTGATCCCAGGGATCCGCGGCTGTTCCCCGACGGCATGATCAAACTCGACGGTCCCCGTTAGGGCCGGTGGCCCGGGAGAGACTGCGGCATACCGCACGGTCGCGTTGTCGCCAAGGCATCCGGCACGATCACTCTGTCCGCCCCGCCGACGCACCCCGTCGGCGGGGCGGTCACCCGTGACGGGGAAACTGACCTCGCTGATCCCCTTTCCTGCTTGATTCATCTATCGATATTCGATAGATTTCCATCGCAACTCGATGGAGGGATGGGGTATGGGACAGCTGGCAGTGCGTGCGCTTCGTGCCGTGCTCGTGGTGGTGCTCGCCGGCACCGTGTTCGTGCAGGCATTGATGGTGTGGGTGTTGGTCAGCGGGAGCGATCCGGAGGACGGGTCGCTCCCGCTGACCTCGCTGCGCGTGATCACGATTCTGGGCATGGGCTCGGCCCAGGTCGCCCTGGCCGGCGTATGGCGACTGGTGACAATGGTGCGACGCGGAACGGTGTTCTCCCATGCCGCCTTCCGGTACGTGGACGCTGTGATCGGCGCGATCGTGGCGGCTGCCCTCCTGTGGTTCGCGGTCACCGCCCTCAATGCGCCGGGCCAGCGGGCCGACCCGGGCGTCACCGTCATCATGAGCGGGATTGGCGTGGCCATCCTGGGGGTCGGACTCATCGTGCTCGTGCTGCGGATGCTGCTCGCCCAGGCCGTCGCGCGCGATGTCGAAGCGGCGCAGATGCAGGCCGAGTTGGACGAGGTGATCTGATGCCGATCGTCGTCGACATCGACGTGATGCTGGCCAGGCGGAAGATGTCGGTGGGCGACCTCGCGGACCGTGTGGGAATCACGCCCGCCAACCTGGCGGTACTCAAGAACGGCCGTGCCAAGGCGGTGCGTTTCGCGACGCTCGCCGCGCTCTGCGAGGTGCTCAAGTGTCAGCCGGGCGACCTGCTGCGCTGGGAGGCCGAGGACGCCGCCGGCGAATGATGTCCCCCCGGGCAGGGGTGGAATGTCGGTGAGCCGGACCTTCGCAACGTCTGGTAGGGCATCCCCGTGGACCTCAGCGCTGGAGCTGAGCTCCTTCGTCACCAAGTGGCCCTGCTGTTTGTCGCTTTGGTCGTCAGCTCGACGACGGTTTGGTTCTCAGCGTATAGATCAGGTGCGGCCGTGGCACTGACGAGTTCCGCCTGGTCGATGAGATCTGTGGAGGCTGGGGCGGACTTGGAACTCCTGACGGAATGATCTCCGAGGTGGTTGGATCACTTCAGGACCGGTGATCCGGAGGTGCGGGCGGGCTTCCCACCATTCGAAGCCGCAGGGGCCCCGAATGGTGGGACGAGCTCAGATGCAGACCACGATCTTGCCCCGTGTGTGTCCGCGCTCGGCGTATGCGTGTGCTTCGGCGATCCGTTCGATGGGGTAGGTCCGCTCGATGCGCGGTGTGTAGCGGCCTCGCCGGCCGAGTTCGCCCGCTTCGGCGAGGAGCGTGGAGTCGTTCTCCGCGTTGGCCAGACGCACGCCCAGGCGCTGCGCGTTGGTGTGGTCGGCGATCGTCGACACGCGAGCGGGGTCGCCCACGATCGCGATGAGATCGGCCAGGGACCCGGAGGCCGCGGTGTCGAGCACGATGTCGACACCGTCCGGAGCCAGGGTGGCGAGGCGCTCAGCGAGGCCGGTGCCGTAGGTGGTGGGAACGGCTCCGAGAGAGGTGAGGAACTCGTGGTTGCGCTCGCTGGCTGTCCCGATCACGGTGGCGCCCTGAGCCGACGCGATCTCGACCGCGGCACTGCCCACGCCTCCGGCGGCGCCCTCGACGAGCAGGGTGCGCCCCCGCAGGGGACCGAGCGCCTTCAGCCCGCCCATCGCGGTCACCGATGCCAGACCGGCACCGGCGGCCTCCTCGTCGGTCCACCTGGTGGGTGCGTGGGCCCAGGCCGAGAGCACGGCCAGCTCCGCTGTCGCGCCGGTGACGCCGCCCAGCCCGAAGACACGGTCGCCGATGCTCACCCCCTGCACACCCGCACCGGTCTCGTCGACCACGCCGACGGCATCACGCCCAGGAATCGCGGGCAGATCCACGGGGAGCACCTCGTGCACCGCACCGGAACGCACCTTCCAGTCGACGGGATTGACGCCGGCCGCCGCGACGCGGATGCGGATCTCGCCGGGCCCGGGATGTGGGTCCGGCACCTGCTCGACCACGAGGGTCTCCACACCGCCGTACTCGTGAAATCGGACTGCGCGCATGACGTTTTACCTTTCCACGCGGCCTGAACCGGCCGTTCGTGAGATCAGTGGGTGAGTGTTCGGCGAGCGCCGACACCCACCACGCTAAAAGCTGACGTTGGCGTCAGGTGCAAGTCGGGCGGGCCGCCCGAACAGAGGAGGACCGGTGCGCATCGGTGCGGTCGCCGACAAGGCGGGAGTGAGCGTCCGGGCGCTGCGCTACCACGAGGAACAGGATCTGCTCCAGGCGTTCCGCAGTCCCGGCGGCCACCGGGCGGTCAGTGGCTTCACGCCGAGCGGGCGGGGGAACGGTCGAGGCCTACCCGGAGCGGTCCGAGGGCGGCCCGCGCAGCGCGGTGCCTGCTTCCACTCGGGGCCGGAAGGGCTGTAAGCGGGCTTCGGCTTCACCCGCCAACGCAAGATCGCCAAATGGCGATGGGTCATGCGGCTCACCGTCCGCAACGGTCACCACAAAGGGTAACAGGGCGCTTCGCACGCAAGTCCTCGGCCATCGCCGGCTCCTGGTCGCCCTCGCGCACTGCCGTTCCACCCGCCACGCACCCCGACACTCCGGGGCATCTGCCGGCGACGACTGCACACCGCACTCTGTCGGGCGTAAGCGCAGGCAATGCGCCTACGAGATGGCCTGCTGACGCGTCAGAACGCGTTCGCGGCAGTCGGGCCCGCGCAGCCTCACATCCGGGATCTCAGCACGTCGACTTCACAGCCCGGCGCGAACGGGTCAAAGCCATGCTCGACCAGCCAGCGAACCCCCAGCAGGCTTCGCAATGACCACCACGCGCGGATCACGTCGAGGTCGATGTCGGTGCCATAGCCGGCAACGACGTCGCCGAGATGCTCCTCGTGTCCGAGCGTGAAGGTGGCGAGGTCGTACAGGGCATCACCCTGGCCCGCCTCGGACCAGTCGATGATGCCCGTGATCTCGTCGCCGTCGACGAACACGTGAGTGATCTGCAGGTCGCCGTGCGTGAACACCGGAGTCCACGGCCGGAGCGCGGCCTCGGCGACCTGGCGGTTGCGGGTGACCAGGTCGGCGGGCAGGACCCCGTTCGCCACGAGCCACTCGCACTCGCCGTCGAGATCCGCGGCCAACTCGTCGAGGCCCTGGCCCGCCCGGCCGGGCCAGGGCGGCAACGGCGCGTCGTGCAACTTCCCGATGGCGGCACCCGCCGCGGCCCACGCCGCCGGGGACGCGGTCGACGGCTCGCCGAGGCGGCCGAGCGCCGTCCCCGGGACTGCCGCGATCGCGAGCACGGGCGGCTTGCGCCACAGGACCTTCGGGGTCGGGACCGGCGCCAGGGCCATCGCCTCGACCTCGACGTCGATGCGCGCCTGATCGGCGTCCACCTTCAAGAACACGTCGCCGACGCGCAGGGTCGCGCGCTCGGAATGGGCGACGACGACTTTGACCTCATTCATGGGCGACCAGTATCCCGGGGATGATCGCCGACGTCGCCGGGTTTATGTCGCCGGGTTTATCGCGTGCGATGGCGCGGCTGACCGCGTCCCGCTACCCGGCCGCCTCGTGCGCGACGCCAACGGTTGACCAGGTCAAGTCCATCACTTTTGTCAGGAGCCCTTAGCCAGAGGTTGTCCCGTATGGGGTTGGGGGCATTCCGTGAGGGCCATGTTGTGGAGGCGTGCAATGCCAAGCATGGCCCGAGAAGGCTCAGCCACTGGATGGCAGGCAGATCATCGCGCGTCCGAGGCCCCGATGAGGCTGGGATCGCTGCGCGCCGACCGCGTCCGGCTGGGTGAGCGCCGGGACAGCAGCCATCCCATCAGCGCGGCGGCGAGGCCGGCCAGGCTGGCCGCCGCGAAGCCGCCTGCCGGTCCGGACGTGTCGATCGCCCCGCCGACGATCGGGACGCCGAGGGCGAAGCCCGCGCCCAGCGCCGAGGACTGCAAGCCTGTCGCCTCACCGCGCACGCTCGCAGGTGCGAGCCGGCTCACGGCGTCGGACAACGCGGAGAGAGTCGGTGCGGCAAGCAGCCCCGCGCCGCAGCCTGCCACACACAACCAGCGCCAGTCGTGGGCCAGTCCGGCGGGAATGGTTACCAGCCCGAGCAGGCCGAGCAGCAGCCAGGTGGGCAGCGGTCGCGGGAGCGCGCCGTACAGAAGCCCGCCGGCGATGGAGGCCGCGCCGTACACGGCCACTACGACGGCGGCCCAGGAGACCTGGCCGGCTTCCTTGAGAGTGGCCACGATGGCCAGGTCGGTACCGTTGAGCACGATCGTGGCGCCGAACGCCATCACCAGCACCGCGATCATTCTCCGGCCCAGCCACTCCCGGCGACGGGGGCGGTCGGCTGGGTCGGCCGGCGCCTCGTCCTCGGCCCGCAGCGGGGGGTTGAGCAGGGCGACCCCCGCTCCGCCCGCCACGATCGCAGCGCCGACGCCCCAGGCCACCACGCCGGAGGGCAGTTGTGCCGTGCAGAGGATCACGATCGGCGGGCCCACTATGTAGGACAGCTCGCCCTGTACCGCTTCCAGCGCGAAGGCGGCCCGGCGCTGTCCCGCCTTCGTCATCGCGGCGATCGCCTGCCTGGTCACCGTCGGGGCCGGCACCATCAGCAGACCTGCTACGAACGCGGCGGCCAGCAGGGTCGTGTACGGCAGTACCGCGACGCTCAGCCAACACGCGACCTGAACCACGGCGGTGATCAGCAGCACGATACGCGCGCCCCGCCGGTCGATCATGCGGCCCAGCAGCGGTCCGCCCAGCGCCAGACCGGTGGTCATGGCCGCCGCGGCTCCTCCCGCTGCCGCGTAGCTCATGTCCAGGCCCAGAACGACGTACATCGTCAGCGCCATCCCGGAGGCCGTGATCGCGGTGCGGGCGAGCAGCGAGACGCCCAGCAGCGATGCCATCCCGGGCACGGCGAGCACCTGTCGGTATCGAGTCACCCGCGTGACGCTAGCTCTAATCATCTGGCAATAGGAAGTGACCATATAGTTGGAGCCGATATAATGGATTTTTATGGCCAGGGATCTGGAGATCGTACTGCTGCGGTCGTTCGTCACCGCTGTGCGGGCGGGCAGCATCAGCCGCGCCGCAAGCGCGCTGGGGCAGAGCCAGCCCGCGCTCAGCCAGCAGTTGCGCAAGCTTGAGAACACCGTCGGTAGCCCCCTGCTCCTCCGGTCCACGACCGGCGTCTCGCCGACCCGCGCGGGTGACGAACTCCTGCCATACGCGGAGCGCATCCTCTCGCTCGCCGCGCAGGCACTCACGGAAGCCGGCCGCGCACTGACCGGCCACTGCGGCGTCGGGTTGCTCGAAGACCTCGCCGCGTCCCAGCTTCCGCAGGCCCTCGCCGACCTCGCCCGGCTGCATCCAGGCGCGACGCTTGAGGTGCTCAGCCTCTCCGGCGACGCGAGGCGCGAGGCGTACGACGCGGGACGCGTCCAGCTCGTGCTCGACGAGGCGGCGGACGTTCCCGGCCGGCCGCGCTGGACGGTGCGCCGACCGCTGGTCTGGGCGGTCGGCCAGGGTGTGGACTTGGCTGCGGATCCGCTACCCGTGGTGCTGTTCTCGGGCCCGTGCACATGGCGTGCGTCGGTGCTGGAAGGGCTGGAAGGTGCCGACCGCCGCTGGCGGGTGGCGTTCGAGAGCAACAGTCTCGTCGGTGTGCTCGCCGCGGTGCGGGCCGGGCTCGGCGTTACGGCGGTGCTGCCCGGGAATCTCGAACCGGCCATGGCGTGCCACGACGCGGACGCCCTGCCCAGCCTGCCGGATATCGAACTCGGCCTGGCCAGGCACCCGCGGACCGAAGGCGATCCGCTGGTCGATGCCGTGGAGACCGCGCTACGACGCATGGTCTGAGCGGCGCCGCCCTCTGCCCGCGCGTCGAGTGCCGCTCGAATCTGACCGAACCACTCGGTGTCCAACCGCCGCCCGTCGGCGTTGTCCGGTCATGGGTGGGGTGATGTCAGCAGGTGATCCGAAGTGGATCGAGTCGTTCGTCGGTTTGAGCCCGGTGCAGTTCGACCGTCTCGTCGCTTTGGTGCGGTGGCGGGGTGGTGACATCCAGCGAGGCCGGCCGTGGCGATTGCCGCTGGAGGACCGGGTGTTGCTGGTGGCCACGTACTGGCGCACGAATTTGACGTTGCGGCAGGTGGCGCTGCTGTTCGGGATCTCGAAGTCGGCCGCGGACCGGATCCTGAACCATCTCGCGCCGCTGCTGGCGATCTCCCCGGCCCGCCGCAGACGCGAGGGCACCGTGTACATCGTCGACGGCACGCTGGTGCCCACCCGGGACGCACTGTCGCGGCCTCGAGCAAGAACTACCGGTACTCGACGAACCTGCAGGTGGCCATCGATGCCAACAGCCGCCTGGTGGTGGTCACGCCCGCGCCGCCTCCAAGCCCTCGGAATCCCCCGGACTGGACATGACGCTGTCACAGCTGACGATCGGGCCGATGTTGCACGGCGGCTGATGGGCCAGGTCCTTCGGCAGCTGCCAGTCATCCACCGTGAGCTGGAAGGAGGGGAGCCGGCCGACGGCTCCGGCCAGGGCCGGCAGCCAGCCGACGCGTCGGCTCGCCTGTCCTGGGCGGGCCGGTTTCCAGGGCGCGGGTCTTGGCCGGCTCGCCGGTGATCTCCGCCCAGGTCGCCACGGGGCCGCCGAGGCGGCGGCGCGCCTCGCGCCACGGCTTCAGCAGCGCCCCCCGCGCGTACGGGTAGCGGACCCGGCTGGGGCGAGTAGGCGTACCAGGAGAACGACGCGCCGCGTGGGCAGTCCCGCGGTTCGTACCCGGGGCGGTCCGTACCGATCGACGGGTAGTCGGTGGCCTGGTGCTCCCAGGTGATGATGCCGTTCTTGACGTACACCATCCACGAACACGAGCTGGTGCAGTTGACGCCGTGCCTGAAGCGCACGACCTTGTCGTGCGCCCAGCGGTCCCGGTAGAACCCCTCGCGCTTCGGGTCGCCCCACGAAGACGGGCCGCCCGGTCCGGGCGCCGACCGCCCTCAGCCTGCTCAGCCTCCAACAGACTTGGGCGAGGGACCCTTGGCCCCTATCGATGGGCCCATTGGCCGCCGCGCCGGGACCGCCCGATGCCGGACGCTGGTTGCCGACCGACCTGGAGATATCCCGTGTGTCACCGCACCGAGCGCCCGTTCGGCTGTCTCCATCGCCGTCCCCCGTGGCGGGCGCCGCGCACGGGCCGGACCGGTCGGCGTCCGGCCGCCCGCCACGTCTGCCCTGACTCCCGGGCGGCCGGACGCACCCCGCGCGGTACCTGTCCGGCCCCGCGGCCCGCGCTCGTCCGCGTGTCCCTTGCGGCGCCGTCCACCGTGCCGTCTCGCCCCGACGCTGTCGTCGCGCGTCCGCAGGGACTTGGCCTACCGCAAGCGCAGTGCGGAGCCTGCGGCGCGTACCACCAGCACAGATGCCGACCGCCGGGGCTTGCCCGTCGCGCCGGACGAGGCGCGCGGGGCCGAGAACGCCAGGGTGTCCAGGGAGTGCGCCGCCTGAGGTTGCCGCCCGGCGCGACCCCTTGAAGCAGCGCGGGGCGGGTCGTCAGTCTGCGGCAGGCCGGGGCGGGTTCTCCAGGCCGTGCCGCGCCTGGGCGAGGTGATCAGCCATCGCTTTCCCTGCGCCTTCGATGTCTCCGGCGCGGACCTGCTCCAGGATGGTCGCGTGCGCCTCGACGATGCTGACGAGATCCCCTCCTGAGTCAACCCATCCGCTCCATACCCGACGGCGTAGCCGGTGCAGAAGCGGTTGCAGCGCATCGAGGGTAAGGCTGAACATGTCGTTGCTGGAGGCGCGGGCCAAGGCGGCGTGGAAGGCGATATCAGCAACGTGTAGCGCCTCGTCTCCTTCGGCGCCCCGCAAGTCTTGCAGCGCACGGTCCAGCTCGGCGAGTGCATGCTCATCACGATTGGCGGCGGCGAGTCGAGCGCTGCCGACCTCGACCACCTCGCGGAACTGCTGAATCGACTCGTCGTCCACGGCTGCATGCGCGACGCGGAAGGAGAGCAGGCGGCTGAGGTGAGAGGCGTTGGGGGTCGAGACCACGGACTCCCTACCTTGTTGCCGCTTCAGTACTCCGATCGCCGCCAGGCCGGCGATCGCTTCACGGATGACCGGCACGCTGACCTCGAACGTGGCAGCCAGCTCACCAGTGCCCGGGAGGGGGTCGCCGTCGCCGAGTCCGTTCTCGGTGATGTAGGTCATCAGCGCTTGAGTGGCTTGGTCGGTGAGCGAACTCCGTCGAATGGCAGTCGCCATGCCCCGATCCCTTCTCTTCACACTGCGCGTTCGCGTGCTCCCAGCTTGCCACACCTTGCTACTTGTCAACTTCTCTTATAAGTTTCGATGCAGAGGAGTCGCCGGTGTAGGGATACCCGGCCCGACACTGAGAGGGAGACCGCCTGTGCCCAGCTGCGGCCACGCTCCGACGGCCAGCGTCCCGCCGGCCACGAACGAAGATGGCGACCGTGACTCGTCCCGCTTCGCAATGATCCGCGAGCAGCTGTACACCCCGGTCGTCGGGGACGTCCTCGACCAGATGGGACTCGTGCACCAGTTCCTGCCGCCGGAGATCCGCGGAATCACCACCGACGCGGTCGTTGTCGGGCGAGCCATGCCGGTGCTGATCGCGGACGTGTTCGAGCCGCAGGCGCAGCCGTTCGGCCGGCTGACCGAGGCGCTCGATCAGCTCCAGCTCGGTGAGGTGTACCTGGTGCGCAACGGCGACGCGGTGCCGTGTGCCGCCTGGGGGGAGATCCTGACCGTGACGGCCAGGGTTCGTGGTGCCGCGGGTGCCGTCGTCGACGGCTACCACCGAGACACATCCGGCATTCTTGAACAGGGCTGGCCCGTGTTCAGCCGAGGCGCCTACGCACAGGACGCCGGGGTACGCAAAGCGGTACTGGACTTCCGCGTGCCGATCGAGATCGGCACGGTCCGGGTCACTCCGGGTGATCTGGTCGTCGGTGACCGGGACGGGGTACTGGTCGTACCTGCCGACGTCGAGGATGAGGTCCTCGGGCGCGCGCTGGAAAAGGCGGGCATGGAGAACCTGGTCCGGAAGGCCATCGAGAGCGGGATGAGCTCCACCGAGGCGTTCGCCGAGTTCGGCGTCCTGTGACCGCCCGCATCATCATTGCACCCGATCACTGCACGACCACGCCCGGAACCGCCACACCTGGGGACCGTGCGTCTTCCCCAATCGACAGCGAGGAACACTGATGAAGGTCCGCTCCTTGACCACTGCGGTCGTCGAGGCCAACTTCGACTGGACGATCCTGCGCCTGGAGACCGACGACGGCCAGGTCGGCTGGGGCGAGTCGTTCTTCGCGCCCGGCTTGACCCGCATTGTCGAGCAGATGGCCGAGCTCATCGTCGGTGACGACGCACGGCAGGTCAGCGCCGTGATCTCGCGGCTCCGGGCGGCCACGTCGGGCGCTGGCTCCGTGGGCGGCATCGTGCACAATGCGCTCTCCGGTATCGACGCCGCGCTCTGGGATGCCAACGCACGCGCGCTGGGGGTTCCGCTGTGGCGCATGCTCGGCGGTAGGTTCCAGGACTCCGTACGCGTCTACGCTGACTGCCACGGAGGCGCTGGTCTGATGGGCCTGGGCCCGATGCTCGACATCCGCCGCCCCCGGTGGGTCGCCGAGAATGACGTTGCCGCCGGCGAGGTAGGACGTAGCCTGTTCGACCCGGGCGCGGAGACCGAGCCGGTGGATCTCGAGTTGTTGGCCCGGCGAGCCGCGGAGGCGGTCGAGAAGGGGTTTGACGCGCTGAAGTTCGATCTCGACGTGCCCGGCCTGGTGCCGCTACGTCCAGGATCGCGCACCATGCCGACTGGCGCGGAGTCTCTGGCCCACGACATGGCCGACGCCATCCGTGACGGCGCTGGACCGGGCATCGAGCTGGCGTTCGACTTGCACTGGCGTTATGACTTCGGCTCGGCGGTCCGGCTCGCGCAGGCAGTGTCGCACCTGCCGATTCTCTGGCTCGAGGACCCGCTGCCCCCGGAGAACCTGCAGGGCCTGATCTCCCTCGCCCAGGTCGCGTCCGCTCCGCTCGGAGGAGGGGAGAACCTTGTGGGATACCGGGCATTCGAGCCGTTGATCAGCGCGGGGTCGCTGTCGGTGGTGACTCCGGATCTGGGGAAGGTCGGCGGGGTCGCGGAGGCGCGCCGGATCGCCGAGGCCGCCGACGCCCGCGGGCTCACCATCGCCCCCCACAACATCGCCGGGCCGATCGGGACGGCGTTCGCCGCGCAGGTGTCCTCGACGTGGCCCAACTTCCTGGCGCTGGAGTACCACGCCCAGGACGTCCCGTTCTTCGGCGAGCTGGTCACCACCCCGCTGATCGTCGATGGCGCGATAGAGATGACCGAGCGGCCAGGCATCGGTGTCGAGCCCGATCTCGACGTCGTCCGCCGCTGGGCCAAGCCCGGCGAGCCCTTCTTCGGCGTGGAAATCGTCTG
>NZ_JAERRG010000064.1 GCF_016741935.1 Streptomyces endocoffeicus
CCGGCGCGTCGCCGCCCACGGCCACCGATCCGACCTGGAGGCGGCGGGAGACCCGGCGCGGTGCGAGGGGCCTGCCCGGTACGGCGGGCAGGCCGAGTGCGACCGGTTCCGCCGCACCCGCCCCATCCGATTCGGCCGCGCTCATCCCGTCACCCATGGCTTCCGGTGGCGGTCTCCCGGGCGGCGCGCAGCGACTCCTTGAGGGAGCCCATGGTCGCCAGGACCGCGGTGGGCTCATAGCCGCAGTGGGCCATGCAGTTGTCGCAGCGGGGATCCTTGCCGCGGCCGTAGCTGTCCCAGTCGGTCTCCTCCACCAGCTGGCGGTAGGTCGGGACATAGCCGTCGCTCATCAGATAGCAGGGGCGCTGCCAGCCGAAGAGGGAGTAGTTGGGGATGCCCCAGGCGGTGCACGGGAAGTCCGTCTTGCCCTCGAGGAAGTCGAGGAAGAGCGGGCTGTGGTTGAGCCGCCAGCGGCGCCGGTTGCCCCCGGCGAACGCCTTGCGGAACAGCTCGCGGGTCTGCTCGACGCCCAGGAAGTGCTCCTGGTCGGGCGCCTTCTCGTACGCGTAGGCGGGCGAGATCATCATCTCGTCCACCTCGAGCTCGTCATTGAGGAAGTCGAGCACGTCGATGACGGTCTGCGGGGTGTCGGTATTGAAGAAGGTGGAATTGGTGGTGACCCGGAAGCCGCGCCGCTTGGCCTCCTTGATGGCCTCCACCGCCTCGTCGAACACCCCCTCCTTCGCCACCGATTCGTCATGCCGTTCCCGCAGCCCGTCGATGTGCACCGCGAAGGCGAAGTACGGGGACGGCTTGAACAGATGCATCTTCTTCCGCAGCAGCATCGCGTTGGTGCAGAGGAAGACGTACTTCTTCCGCGCCACCAGCTGCCGTGCGATCTCGTCGATCTGCGGGTGCATCAGGGGCTCGCCGCCCGCGATGGACACCATCGGCGCACCCGACTCCAGCACCGCGCCCACCGCCTGGGCGACCGGCATGCGCTGCTTGAGCACCCCGGCCGGATGCTGGATCTTCCCGCAGCCCTCGCACTTGAGATTGCACGCGAACAGCGGCTCGAGCTCGACGATCAACGGGAACTTGTCCCGTCGCTTGATCATCTTCTGTTCAAAGAGATACGTCGCGACCCGGATGGTCTGGCGGAGTGGCATGGCCATCTAGCTCACCTCCTGGGAGCAGCGAAGGAACGGTGCCAGTGAAAGAAAGCGGGAAGAACGGTCCGAAGAACCCGGAAAGCCGATATTCCACCGCGTAGCGTGCCGATTCGGACGAGTTCATGTTCAGGAGCGTCCACGACCACCCGGACGGCCGCAACCGGACGGACGCCGTGGCCGAGGGCGGTGCGCAGGGTCGCGGCGGACTCCATGTCCACCGCGATGGCGCCGGTGCTGTGCAGCGCGGCCCGCTCGGCGCCGCGCACCACATGGTCCGAGCCCACGACCGGACCGATATGGACGGCCCGGCGGGGACCGCCGGGGAGGGGATGTGACAGGGCGTCGGCGAGGATCCGGGTGCCGGTGCACACGGTGTGGCCCGCCGGATCGCGGGTCTCGTCGGCGACAACGATGTCCCCCGGATGCATCCCGGGGGCCAGCCCGGCGCAGAAGCCGGTGGCGATGACGGCGGTGGGCCGCTCACCGGGCTCACCGGACCCACCGGACCCACCAGGCTCCCCGGACCCACCGGAGGACCGCCCGGCGAGCGCCCGGGTCACGGCACGCTCGGCCGACCGCGGCCCCATGCCCGTGCGCAGCACGGTCACGGCCCCGGCGGCGGCGCCGAGGCCGGCGCCGCGCAGGGCGAACCGCTCGATGCCGAGCGCACAGGCGATCAGCAGCGACGCGCCGTCGGCCGCCACGGCCGGATCGGCGGACATCAACCGCTCCGCGGTCGCGCCCCGGTGGGCTCGCCGTGGACATACCGGCCCAGTGCCGTCACCGGGAAGACCTGCCGGTACAGGTGGTAGTTGATGGAGAAGTCCCACGGGAATCCGGTGCCGGTGAAGTACGGCTCGTCCCAGGAGCCGTCCGG
This sequence comes from Streptomyces endocoffeicus, assembly GCF_016741935.1. Classification (GTDB taxonomy): domain Bacteria; phylum Actinomycetota; class Actinomycetes; order Streptomycetales; family Streptomycetaceae; genus Streptomyces; species Streptomyces endocoffeicus. Next base: position 2,050 of record NZ_JAERRG010000064.1, read on the forward strand.
CCGCTGGGTGCCGGCGAGCCAGGTGACCCCGCGCTCGACGGCCTCGCCGTCCCGCTCCCCCGCCGCCAGCAGAGCGAGCAGCGCCCACGCCGTCTGCGAGGCGGTGGAGGCGCCCCGGCCCATCCACTCGGCGTCGAGGTAGGAGCGCTGGTCCTCGCCCCAGCCGCCGTCCTCGTTCTGGACGCTCTCCAGCCAGCGGACGGCCCGGCGGACCGCCGGATGGGAGGCGGGGACGCCCGCCGCGATCAGCGCGGGGACGACGGATCCGGTGCCGTAGACGTAGTTGGTGCCCCAGCGGCCGAACCAGGCGCCGCTCGGCTCCTGCTCGGACAGCAGCCAGGAGATACCGCGCCGGGTGCGGGCGTCGTACGTCCTCCCCTCGTGTGCCAGCATCTCCACGACATGCGCGGTGACATCGGCCGACGGCGGGTCGATGACCTCGCCGAAGTCGCAGAACGGCAGCTTGTTGGGGAGCGGGCTGGTGTTGTCGACGTCGAACGCGCCCCACGCCCCGTTCTTCGACTGCATGCCCAGGGTCCAGCGCATGGCGCGCCGCACCGCCGCCTCGATCCGCTCGGGCTCGGGGTGGTCGACCCGGCGCAGCGCCAGGATGACCTCGGCGGTGTCGTCGATGTCGGGGTAGTTGTCGTTGTGGAATTCGAACGCCCAGCCGCCGGAGGGCAGTCCGGGCCGCCGGACCGACCAGTCGCCGGGCCGGTCGATCTGCTCGGTCAGCATCCAGTCGGCGGCCTTGACCAGCGCCGGGTGGTCCGGGGCGAGACCGGCGTCGGCGAGCGCGATGGCGGCCAGACAGGTGTCCCAGACCGGGGACTGACAGGCCTCGATCATCCGGCTGCCGTCCTCGCGCCACACCGCGAACCGGTCCAGCGACTCCAGACCGGCGCGCATCACGGGGTGGTCGAGGTCGTAGCCGAGCAGATGGAGGGCGATGACGGAGTAGACGGCGGGTGGCTGGATGCCGCCCCAGCAGCCGTCGTTCTCCTGCCGCTCCACGATCCAGCGGGCGCAGGAGCGCAGCGCGGCCCGGCGCAGCGGGCGGAAGGCGACCTTGTGGTAGGCGTGCAGCGCCCGGTCCAGCCGCTGGAAGGCGCCGTCCCAGGAGGCGACGGGGGCGAGCGGGCGCGGTGGATTGGGCCTGCGGGGGTCGGTGTGGAGCTCGTCCAGGGGGAAGGGGGCCGGGCGCACGGGGCGTCTGGCCGAGACGATGGTGAGGGGCACGATGGTCTGCCGGGCCCAGCAGCCGAAGTCGTAGATATTGAGCGGAAGCCACTTCGGGAAGTAGATGATCTCCGGTGGCAGCTCGGGCAGGTCCTCCCAGCGCCACCAGCCGAAGAGGGCCAGCCAGATCCGGGTGAACACCCGACTGCTCGCGATCCCGCCCCGGGAGCGCACCCAGGCGGAGGCGGCGGCCATATGGGGTGCGTCGGGCTCGTCGCCGGCCAGCCGCAGGGCGACATACGCCTCGATGGTGGCGGAGAGCTCGGGGGGACCGCCGTGGAAGGTGGCCCAGGTGCCGTCGGTGGCCTGCTGGGAGCGCAGATAGCGGGCCGCGGCGTCGAGGGTGTCGGGGTCCTGGATGCCGAGGAACTGGCGGAGCATCAGATCCTCGGCGTCCATGGTGACGTTGGTCTCCAGGTCGCCCTTCCACCAGCCCCGCTCATCCTGGCGGGACAGCAGGTGGTCCACCGCGCGGGCGGCCGCCTCACGGGCGACACTTAATGTCTTGGACTCGGATGACTCGGAGGGTTGGACGATCGGTGTCGCTGTCATGGCTTCCCCTCTGCAGTGTGCTCATCTGCCGTCTTTGGGGCTTCCGTCGGCCGACACCCCGGCTGGGTGCCGGCCGGCGACTGCGAACTAGCGGTCCATGGCGATCATCTCTCTCGTACGACGACGAAGTCGGCGAGCGCCACGAACCGCGCCCGGATCTCGGCGGGCATGTCCACCGAGCCCAGCGCTTCCATGGCGGTCGCATGCTGTCTGCGGGCCTCCTGAGAGGTCCAGTCCCGGCCACCCGCTTGCTCGATCAACGCGGCGCGCACGGCGAATTCCTCCTCCGAGAAGTCGGCGAACTCCTCCTCCGGCTTGTGCGCGTCGGCCGCGAGGATCTGGGCGAGCCGCTCGGAGTCGGGGCCCCCGGCGTCGAGCGCGGCGACCACGGGGAGGGACTTCTTGCGCTGGCGCAGATCGCTCCAGGTCCGCTTGCCGGTCGCCTCCGGGTCGCCCCAGATGCCGAGCAGGTCGTCGACGGCCTGGAAGGCGAGGCCCAGGTGGTAGCCGTAGCGCTCCAGGGTGTCGGCGGTGCGGTCGTCGGCGCCGCCGAGTACGGCGCCGATGGAGGCGGCGCAGGCGAGCAGGGCGCCGGTCTTGTTGCCCTCCATCTCCAGGCACTCCTCGACGGTGACCCGCTCGCGGTGCTCATAGGAGATGTCCTGGGCCTGGCCGTCGATCAGCTTCCGGGTGGCGGCGGTGAGCCGGCGGGTGGCCCGTCCGGCCTCGGCGGTGCCGATCTCCAGCAGTATCTCGTTGGCCAGCGCGAACAGGGCGTCACCGACCAGGATGGCCTGGGCCGGGCCGTGCACCTTCCAGACGGTGTCGCGGTGGCGGCGCTGCTCGTCCCCGTCCATGAGGTCGTCGTGGAGCAGCGAGAAGTTGTGCACCAGCTCGACCGCGACCGCGCCGGGCACTCCGGCCTCGGGGGCGGCGCCCGCCGCCTCGGCGGACAGCAGGGCGAGCGCGGGGCGGACGGCCTTGCCGCCGTCGCCCTCGGCCGGGTTGCCCTCGGCGTCGATCCAGCCGAAGTGGTACGCGGCGACGGTGTTCATGGGCGGGGCCAGCCGGTCCACGGCGGCGCGCAGCACCGGCGTGGCGAGCGTACGGCCGCGGTCCAGCAGCGCCATGACGCCTGCGGTGTCGACACCTGGGGTCGCCGGGGTCACGGTCTCTCCTCTGTTCTTGGTGGTGGTGCTCATGCCGCCTCCTTGGGCGTCCCCCCGCCCAGGGCGGGGAGAGGGTTCACATGCGGGCGGCCGAGGTCGGTGAGGGCCGCGCGGGCGGCGGAAAGACCGCTGCGCACGGCGCCCTCCATGGTCGCGGGCCAGCCGGTGGCGGTCCACGCACCGGCCAGGTAGAGGCCGGGCGCATCGGTCGGGGCGGAGGGCCTGAGGAGGCCGACGCCGGGGACGGGGGCGAAGGTGGCGGTGCGCTCCCGGGTGACGAAGAAGTCGCGCACCCGCGCACCCCGGGCGACCGGCAGCAGCCGCTCCAGCTCGGGCAGATAGCGGGCGCGCAGCTCGGCAACCGGGCGGTCGATGTCGTCGTACGCGGCGGACTGCGACACCGCCAGGTACTGGCTGTCCCCGGCGCCGGGCGCGTCCCTCAGCCCCGAGGCGTCCGTACGGTCGAAGACCCACTGGACGGGGGAGCCGATCGCGGCGAAGAAGGGGCGGCGCAGCACCGTGCGGTCGTAGATCACATGCAGATTGAGGATGGGCGCGGTGCCGATGCGCAGCAGTCGGCCGGGGTCCGTCAGGGCGCCGTCGGGCAGCAGGGCGTGCGCCTCGCGCTGGGGTACGGCCAGGACGAGCACGTCCGCCTCGGCCCGCGGCTCCTCCCCCGGCCGCCCGGCGGTGGCCGCGCTCCAGCGGCCCTCGGGGGTGCGGGTGACGGCGGTCACCCGGGTGCGCAGGTCGGTCCGCACGCCCGCGGCGTCCAGGGCGCGGTGGGCGCGGCTGTGGTGCAGCTCGCCGAGCGGGGCGCGGGCCCAGCCGATGTCGGCGGCGCCGGGCCGGGAGAGCAGCCCGGTCTTGAAGACCATCGCGGCCAGGCCCAGCGAGACATTGGGCGCGGTGGCGTTGAGCGTGGCCACGCCGACCAGGTCCCACAGCGCCTCGACGGCGCGCGGCGACTGGCCGTGGCGGCGCAGCCAGCCGGCGAAGTCCACCCCGTCCAGCGCCGGGTCCTCGGGGTCCAGCCGCCCCAGGGCCAGCGCGGCGCGGCCCACCTGGGCGCGCTCGGCGAGGGAGAGATGGGGGTACGTGGCCAGGCTCGCGGACAGATGGAGCGGCACCGGCAGGGCGGTGCGGCGCAGCCGGCCGAGCCGCCGCCCGCGGCGCCCCCGGGCGTCGAGGACGGGGACGTCCAACCGGCCCTGGACCGGGGCGAGTCGGGCCGCGCCGACCCGCTCCAGGAACCACTGATAGGCGGTGCAGCAGCGCAGATACACATGCTGGCCGTTGTCGACGCTGAGCACACCCGCCGGGGAGGAGCGGTGGAAGGAGAAGGCGAGGCCGCCCAGGCGGGGGCGGCCCTCGGCCAGGGTGACCCGCAGCCCGGCGTCGGCCAGCGCGAGCGCGGCCGTCGTACCGGCGAGCCCGCCGCCGATCACCAGGGCGCTCCGCCCGGCGGGGCGTCGCCCGGCGGGCGGGGCGGGGTCCAGGGCCGATTGGGTCACACCGGCCTCCCGGTGCCGCGGCGCTCGACGGCGCGGGCGTCCAACCCGGCCAGCCCGCGCACCGCCACATACGCCTTCTCATGGCCGGGCAGCGAGACGCGGCCGCGCAGGACGGCCGCGGGGTCCTTGGCGATCCGGTCCAGCAGCCTGCGGTAGATGCCCGCCATGGCGGACACGCACGCGCCGCTGCGCCGGTCCAGCAGCGGCAGCAGCCGGAAGCCCTCGGCGAACAGGGCCCGGGCCCGGCGCACCTCGAAGTGGACCAGGCCGGTGAAGTCGGCGTCCGGCGGTGCGGTGGAGCCGCGGAACGCGGCGGTGCAGCCGAATTTGGCCAGGTCGTCGGCGGGCAGATAGGTGCGCCCGGTGGCGGCGTCCTCGCGGACGTCGCGCAGGATGTTGGTCAGCTGGAGGGCGAGCCCGAGGGTGTCGGCGTAGTACGGGGCGCGCTCGAGCTCGTCCTCGCTGTGGCCGGTGCCGGGGGCGGTCCCGAAGACGCCGAGCGAGAGCCGTCCGATGGCGCCCGCCACACAGCGGCAGTAGCCCTTGAGGTCGTCCCAGGTCTCGTAGGTCTGCCCGGCCACGTCCATCAGCACGCCGTCGATCAGCTCGTCCAGCGCGTCCAGCGGGATCGGGAAGCGGTGTGCGGCATGGGCGAGGGCGACGGCGACGGGGTCGGTGTCGTCCTCCTCGATGCCGCCGCCCCGCATCCGGTCCAGCAGGGCGCGGGTGTCCGCCAGCCGGGCGCGCTTGGCCTCCGGGTCGAGGGGGCCGTCGCCGATGTCGTCGACCCGGCGGGAGAAGGCGTACAGGGCCGACATCGCATGGCGCTTCTCCGTCGGCAGCAGCCTGATGCCGTAGGCGAAGTTGCGGGCCTGGTGGCCGGTCACGGCCTCGCAGTAGCGGTACGCCGCGAGCACTGGCGCGGACGCGTGCGGAGATCCCTTCACGGTCCGGCTCACCCCTCTCTTCGCAGTGTCGCCCCCACCTCGCGCAGCAGGCTGAGCTTGGTGGGCCTGGGCGGTCCAGGGAGTACGTCATGTCCCGCGGCCGCGACCGCCCGCAAGGCGGCCCGCCCCCCGGCCACGAATCCGGCGAGCAGCACCTTGAGCCTGCCGTGGACGCTACCCACCAGGGGGGTGCCTTCATTCAGCAGGGCAGCGGCGCGTTCCGCCTCCTTCGCGACCAGGGCGCGCAACCGTACGCCGCCCCTGGGGGCGGCGAGGTCGGCCTCGGTCACACCGAAGCGTTTCATGTCCTCGGCGGGCAGATAGACGCGGTCCCTGCGAAGGTCCTCGGCCACGTCCTGGAGGTGCTCGATGATCTGCAGGGCGGTGCAGATGGCGTCCGAGTGGCGGATCCGCTCGGGGCTCGCGGTGCCGGTGATGCCGAGGACGAGCCGTCCGACCGGGTTGGCGGACAGCTCGCAGTAGTCGAGGAGGTCCTGGTAGGTGGCGTACCGCCGGATCCGCTGGTCCTGGCGGTTGGCCTCGATCAGCCCCAGGAAGGGCTCTTGGTCAAGCCCATGGCGGTGGACGGTGGGGCGCAGGGCCCGCAGCAGCGGATGGCGCGGCTCCGCTTCGGGCCGGAAGACCCGGCGGAGGTCGGCCTCGAACGCGTCCAGCATCGCGAGCGCGTCGTCCGCCCGGTCGCGGTCCAGTCCGAGCAGTTCGGCGTCGGCGCCGCCGGGGGCCAGATCGCCGTCGCCGATGTCGTCGACCAGCCGGGCGTAGCCGTAGACGGCCATCAGATCGGTGCGCCAGGCTCGGGGGAGGAAGAAGGGGGCCACGGGGAAGTTCTCGTGGGCGGCCTTGTCGAGCACGGCGCGAGCGGCTTCCTGCCCGCCGCTCCGGCTGCTCGACGTGGTATGGGACCCGCTGCGCTCGTCCTCGACGGTCACCGTGGACAGCCAGGCGTACGGGCGAGACCCAGGACGCCACGCGGGTCCCGGTGACCGGGCCCCCCGGGAGCGCTGGAGATGGGCCGTTCAGCCAATGCCGTCACATCCCCCGTTCTACACCGGTTACCAGCGTCCGCACGATCCGGACACGCCGCTCCGTCTTGTCAACGGGCCCCGGCCCCTAGCCCCCGAACAGGCGACAAGGGCCCGGCTCCGGCATGATCCGGACGGGCATTGCCACAGCTTACGCCTCTCGGTGTACACATGTACGGAGCGATACCCCGATGTGACCTTCGACGGGGCGCCGGGCGGGTGACCGGCGAACGCCCCCGGGCCGGTGTCCGGGGGCCTTCGGACGACCTCAGACGACCTCTTCGTAGAACTCTGAGATATCGAGCACCCGGCACAGGTCGCGGAGCTCGAACTCGAAGAAGTGCTGGCCCTCGGAGAGCGCGAAGGACATATGGCCGAGCGCCTCCATGGAGATCACCCCGTACAGCCGCACCCAGCAGCGGAGCATCACGGCGATGGCTCCGGGGGGCATGTCGACGTCCTGGTCCTCGCTGAGCGCGGTGAGGGTCTGCGCGAGGCCGGGGTCGAGCTCCTCCACCTCGGGGGCGGGGAAGCCCCGCACCCGCCACAGGTCGGCGACGAGATCGGAGTAGACGGAGCCGAAGACCCAGCTCATATGGCGCTCGGGCTTGGTCTCCTCGCGGCCGAGCCCCGGGGCCCAGGGGCCGAGGATGAGCCCGAACTCATGGGGGTGCTTGATCGCCCAGACGCGCAGCGCCCGCGCGCCGCTGATCCACCGGCGGCCCGGCTCCTCCTCGGGGTGCTGCCCGAGGACCCCCTGCATGAAGCGGGCCATCTCCTCGAAAATGTCCACACGCAGCTGAAGGATCAGCGCATCCCGGCTACTGAAGTAGCGGTAGACGGCCGGCGCGGTCATGCCCATCTCACGCGCGATGGCCCGGATGGTCACATTCTCCGGGCCCTCCTGAACCAGGAGCGTCCGGGCGACGTCCTTGATTTCACGGATGGTCGCGATGCGCAGCCGCTCGCGCCGTGAGTACGGTGCGACGTGCGCTTCCCCTGGCGACACGCGTCCCCCTCCCTGATGCTGCGCCGCTCGACAACCCGGCGTACACGCACACGATACAGCGCCTCCGTTTAGTGAACAGCGGCGGTGACAGTGCCTCTGGTTCAACTGCTAGTCCCCTGACCCTGCCACAGATCCGCGGGGTTGCCCCGCCGGATGGCTCAGTGACCACCATCCGGGTCACCCCGGGGCGCGGGGGAGCGTCCGTACATACGTCGGACATTTATTCGGAGGCATTGTGCGCGAGTGCTCCGGGGAGCGGACGGGGGGCGGTGGACGGCCGCACTGGGCGCCACCTGGGAGTAAACGGCCGTAGCGATCGTGAAATGAAGTTCTTGCCCGTCCCGGCGCACCTGGGGAAAGGGTCCGTCCCACCCCTTCCACCAGGAGCGTCAAGAAAACCGACCGGTCGGCGCGGTGGATTTCCGGCCCGGTCCGGGGACGGTTTCCGCGGCCCGTCGGAGGGCGTCGCCCCGGCGCCCGAGCGCTGCCGCGCGGTCGGCCCGGGCCTCGTCCTTCGCGTCCCGCCGCACATCTTCCGCATTCTGGTCCGCATCGCCACGGGACGCGTTTTCCCCGAAAAGCGCCCGCGTCCCGCGGATAATGATCCAACCCCACGGACCCCTGCTTCTGACGGTGTGCCGGGTTTCCCGGGCCGGGGCGCACGGGCGAAATCGGAAAAGGCGACGGCGCCGGCCCGGCCCGGAACTCCGATTCCGCTTCCGCCCCCTCGCGGACTACGGGTGATGGGGGCAGGCGGCGGGGGTGGCGGAAGCGGTCCCGCGGGACGGACGGGGCGCGGCGGTGGATCGCTCGCGCGGAGTCACCGTCACCATCACGTCCTTGAGCGGCCGCAGCGAGATCACCGGTGAGCCGTACCGCAGTTCGGTCCCCGGGATCCGGCTGATCCGGAAGCGCTGGTTCACCATGGCCACGATGATGCGCAGCTCCAGCAGCGCCATGAAGTTGCCGACGCACTGCCGGGGCCCCGAGCCGAACGGGAGATACGCCATCCGCGGCCGCTCCTTGATGGCCCGCGGGGTGAACCGGTACGGGTCGAAGGCCAGCGGGTTGTCCCAGTGGCGCGGGTTGTGGTGGGAGACCAGCGGGGACAGCAGGATCGAGGAGCCCGGCTCGATGCCGTAGCCGCCGAGGGTGTCCGCCTCCACCGCCGCCCGGGGGAAGATCCAGATGGGCGGGTGCATCCGCAGACTCTCGTCGACGACCATCTTGGTGTACGTCAGCTCCTCGGCGCTGTCCGCGTCCGGCAGCCCGCCGCCGAGCACCGTGGCGATCTCGGCGTCCAGCTCCTCCTGGACGCCGGGGTGGGCGGCGACCGACAGCAGCGTCCAGCACAGCGAGACGGCGGTGGTCTCATGGCCGGCCAGGTAGACCGTGAGCAGCTCGTCCTTGATCTGCTGATCGGTCCAGGGCTCACCGGTGGCCGGGTCGGTGGCCCGCTCCATCAGCGCGATCAGCGGCCCCTCCCCCGTCTCCGCGTAACTCCGGCGCACATCGGCCACGATGCGGTCGAAGACCCGGTGGATCCTGAGGATCTTGCGCTGACGGTCCGTCGGCACCCAGGAGGGCAGCATCTCGGTGGCGGTGCCGCGGCGGAACATCACCTCCACCACATCGTCCACGATCGTCTTCAGCAGGGCCGAATCCGGCTTGATGTCGTAGGCGAACAGCGAGCGGGAGAGGGTGACCAGGGTCAGCCGCAGCATGTCGGTCATCAGGTCGACCGGCTCACCGGCGGCGGCCTTGCGCTCCCAGGTCTCCAGCATCTCCTCGGTCGCCCGGATGATGTTGGGGATGATGTCGGTGATGGCGTTCTTGAGGAAGACCGGCTGCACCGCCCGCCGGTGGGCGCGCCAGAACTCGCCGTCGGTGGTGAGCAGTCCCTTGCCCATGACGACGCCGAACTGCTCGTAGAGCGGGCCGCGGACGTAGTTGCCGTTGTTCTCCACCAGCACCCGGCGCACCGCCTCGGGCTCGGTCACCTGGTGCACCAGGAACGGGCCGAGCCGCATCCGGACGATCTCGCCGTGGTCGCGCTGCAGACCGAGCAGGAATTCGGCGGTGTTCCGCTTCCAGGGGCCCAGACTGCCCATCAGCGGGACGCCCTTGGGGCCGGGTGCGATGCGCGGTGCGGAGGTCGCTGTGGTCATCGGTGGTCTCCTTGCTTTCGCGGCCGCGGCCCGCGGGGCACCGGAAACAGGCGGCGCACGAAGAGATGGTCGAAAAGGACGTCGGAGGTGAGGCGCCGCAGGGCGATGGTGCTGTGGGCGAGGAGTCCGACGGGGTAGCGGGCGCGCGGCCGGGAGCCGCGGGCGCCCTTGGCCACCACCTTCGCCACCCGGCGGGCCACATCGTCCGACTGGATCGCGAAGGTGCCCGCCAGGGTCCGGCGGCTGCCGGTGTAGATCGCTTCGAAGTATTCGGCGCTCTCCCGGCGGAAGGCCTCGTACGTCCGGCTCACCGGCCGCAGATTGGCCACGTAGGTGGCGCCGAAGCGGGTGGTGCGCACCGGGCCCGGCTCGACGAGGACGACCCGCACCCCGAAGTCGGCCACCTCGTTCCGCAGGGAGTCGCTGAGCGCCTCCACCGCGTGCTTGGTGGCGTTGTAGAAGCCCGAGCCGGGGACGGCGTAACGGCCGAAGATGGAGGAGATGTTGACGATGGTGCCGCCGCCGTGGGCGCGCATCGCGGGCAGCACCAGCTGGCTGAGCCGGACCAGGCCGTACACATTGGTCTCGAACTGCTCGCGCACCTCGGCCAGGGAGGCCTCCTCGATACAGCCCGACATGGCGTAGCCCGCGCTGTTGACCAGCGCCCCGACCGCGCCGTGTTCCGCCTCGACCTTGGCGACCGCGGTGGCCATGGACTCCTCGTCGGTGACGTCGAGCGCCATGGTGCGGATGCCCGAGCCCGCGAGCTCCGCCAGCGTCTCGGGCCGCCGCGCGGTGGCGTACACGACGTGCCCGGCCCGGTGCAGCCGCAGCGCGCACGCGCGGCCGATTCCGGAGGAGCAGCCGGTGAGGAGGACCGGGATGCCGGCCCCGGAGCCCGGGGCCGGCTCAGGGCCGGTCACGCGGGGGGCGCGTCGAACGCCCCGAGCTGGGTGGCGAGGTCGTAGGAGTCCATGGAGAACCAGCTCTCCACGATCTTGCCCTCGTCGTTGAACTCGTCGATGACGATGCCGGGGATCTCCAGCTTGCGGCCCCGCGCCGGGATGAGGCCCGCGTAGTCGTCACCGGTGTGGGTGCCGCGGGCGGTGAAGCGGCTGACGACCTTGTTCCCGTCCAGGATCCAGTCCTCCACGGTGACGTGGAGGTCGGGGAAGGAGGCGCGCTGGAGCCGCACCCACTCCTTCAGGTGCTCCACGCCCTCCTTGTCGTTGGCGGCGGTGCCGTGGCTGATGTGGTCCTCGGTGGCGCCCTCGTAGATGACGTCGAGATTGCCCTTGTTGAGGCACTCCTCGTAGTAGCGCGCGAGGACGGCCTTGTTCTGCTCGGGAGTGGACATGAACTGCCTTTCTATTCGGTCGTGTTTCCCAGCGGGCCGGAGAGTCCCGAGACGGTCGCCACGGGGTCCCCGGAGTCTGCGTCGGTGATCCGCCAGACGCCGAGCGAGGGATCGCCCTCGACACGGGTGGGTCCGCGCTCGGCGGAGTGCGGTGCGATCCGGCCGAGGATCAGGGGGTCGGCGGTGACCGAGAGGCCGTCGCCCTGGGTGGTGCAGCGCCGCACCACGTTCTCCAGCGCGGCGATCGGAAGGGCCGTCCCGGGCACGTACGGCGTCGCCCACAGGTCGACCGGCAGACAGCGCGGGACCTCGGCCACCAGGCGGCCCTCCGGCCCCGCCGTCCATGCGGAGAGCGGCACCACGGCGCCGCGCCAGTGCAGGAAGGGCGGCCCGGAGCGGAGGGTGGTGGTCTGCGGCACGTCGGGGCGCTGCGGGGCGGGCGGCCGTCGTGGCGCACCGGTCTCGTGGACGATGCGCAGGCTCGCCTCCGGGCCGTCCCCACCGCCCTCGTGGCGGTAGCGGACCTCCACGATCCAGTCGTGCCCCTCGTGGAAGCCGCGGATCTCGCGGACCAGCCGGATCGCGGGGCCGTCGAGGCGCAGCAGCGCCAGCGGCACCACGATCTCCTCCAGCGCACCGGCCGGCAGCGCCGGGAAGTCCTCCGGGACGATCCATTCGGCGGCCCGCAGCGCGTTCTCCAGCAGCAGCGAGGGCGGCAGCGCGGGGGCGCCGTCGATGCGGAAGTCACCGAGCGCGGGGGTGTGTTCGGGGTCGAGGACGACGCGCGCCGTCAGCTGGGCGTGCGGCTGATAGGAGGTCACCTCGCCGAGGTGGAAGATCTTCGGAAAGGCGGTGGCGAAGCCGGGCAGCGCGGGCACCACCGGATAGCCGATGGCCTGCCCCGGGTCGATGGCCTTGCCCAGCGGCCCGACGAAGGTGACCTCGCCCTCGGATCCCGCCAGCAGTTCGGCCCGCCAGCGCTCAAGACCGTCCGCCACGTCGATCGCGGCCATGTAGCGCAGTGTGGCGGCGAAGTTGGCGATCAGCCCGATGCGGTCCCAGGTGGGCCAGGCGAGGGTCATCACGGGGAACACGGCCCGGCGGGCGGCCCACTGGCCGAGCCGCGCGAGACCGTCGTTGGCCGCCGCGTATTCCAGCTGGCCGACCATGCCGCCGAGCCGTCCGGTGAGGGAGCCGACGCTGCAGAAGAACTTCAGGTCGCGCCCGCGCACCTCCTCGAAGACGTTGAGGAAGCCCTCGATCTTGACCTCGACGGTGCGCAGGATCTCCTCGTCGGTCTTCTTCGGCAGCCGGGCGGAGGTGTCCACCCCGGCGTTGTGCACCACCCCGGCGAGCCGGCCGCCCTCCAGCGCGTCCTCGCGCCGGATGAGCTCGCGCACCTGGGCGCGGTCGGTGAAGTCGCAGCGCGCGTACTCGACGCGCAGCCCCTCGCGCCGGGCGGAGGTCACATGGGTGGCGAGCTCCCACAGCCGGCGGGTGCGGGCCAGCCGGCCGCGGACCACGGCGGGCGACTCGCCCTTGGCACGGCCCGCCCAGACCTGCTTCTCGTACGCCTTCCACCCGGCCTCGTCCACGCCGAACCAGGGCTCGTCCCCGCTGGGGAAGGCCTCCCGGCCGGTCACCACGACCCGTGCGCCGTGCCGGGCGGCCAGCGACCGGGCCAGCTCCCAGCCGATGCCCCGGCCGCCGCCGGAGATCAGCACGGTGTCCTCGGGGCCGAGGGTGAGGGCGGGCGCGGCCACGGGCCGGTCCTCGGGGGTGAGGGTGTACCGGCGGCCGTCGCGGTAGCCGACCTCGATCTCACCGGTGCGGCGGCCGAGCTCGGCGGCGACGATGCCGGGCAGTTCGGCGGAGGCGGCCAGGTCGATGTCGACGACGCGGGCGGCCACGTTGGGGAACTCCCGGTGCAGCGTCTTGGCGAGCCCCGCCCAGATGCCGCCGAGCGGCTGCTCGAGACCGTCCCGCGGATGCTGGCCCATCCCGCCGCCGAGGTAGCTGACGGCGAGATAGCACAGCCGGTCCGCGGCGGTCTCGGCCGCCCAGTCGTCGTAGACCCCGCGCAGCGCGGTCACGGTCTCGGTCAGCGCCCGCCGCCAGGCCCCGGCGGAGGCGGGACGGTCCCGGTCGTACGCCCGGCCCACGGTGAGGTCGACGATGGCGTCCACCGGGCCGGGGCCTTCCGGCTCCCGGCGCACCAGCGCGCCGCGCTCCTTCAGTGCGCGCTCCACACCAGCGGCGATGTCCTCCTCGCCGCCGATCAGCAGCACCCGCGGCCCGGCGGGGCGGGGGTGCGGCCCGGCGGGGCGGGGCAGCTCGGTGAGCCGCCACACCATCCGGGCCACCGGCTGGACCGGCGCGTCCCCCTGAGCCGCGGTCATGTCCGGCTGAGTCGCGGTCATGTCCGGCTGAGTCGCGGTCATGTCCGGTCCTCCCCCGCCGGTGCCCGCTCCAGGGGGACGGCCTCGCCGGTCTCGGCGTCCACGTAGCCGATGAGGGTGGCCCGCATGTCCTTCATCTGGAGCAGCATCCGGCCGTCGGGCCGCACCGCCACGAAGCGGTTGCTGATGGTGTCGGCCGTCAGATCGAAGCCGGGCGGGGTCACGAAGAGGTCGATGCCCTCCCCGGACGCGGCCAGGTCGTGGTCGCTGATCTCCTCGTACAGATCGATCCGGCGGATCGACAGCGGCGCGGCCACCGGCACCAGATGCCCGTCGACCAGATCCAGCACCCCCACCCGGGCCAGCCCGTCGAGCAGGATGCTCGGCACCGTGAAGCGGGACCACACCGGATCGCCGGCCGGGACGTCGGGCGCGTAGCGGGCGCGCTTGCCCCGGGGGTGGATCCGGGTGTCGGTGGTGGAGACGAAGGGGCCGGTCAGCCGCACCGGGGAGCCGGGCTGGTGGTACGGGTCGGGGACCGGGGTCTCCTCCCCCGCCGGCCACTCCTCCCAGCGCGGCGCGGTGGGCGCCTCGGTGTCGAGCAGCACCCGGGCCAGGAAGTGCACCCGGTCCTTGACCAGGACCACCCCGCTGGGCGCGACCACGTCCTCGGTGATCCGCACCTGGACGACGGTGACCTCCCCGGGGCTGTCCACCAGCTCGGCGCGGACGCGCCTGGGACCGGCCGGGATGTCGCGGTAAACCCGCAGGAAGTGCTCGAAGCGCAGATCCTCGAAGGCGATCACCCGCTTGCCGGGGACCAGGGCCCGCGCGGCCTCGGCGGCCAGTTCGGTGACGAAGGTGCCGGGCAGGGTGGCCTCGCCGCGCACCGTGTGGTGTTCGAGGTAGCCGTCGGTGTCCAGGTCGAAGGGGCACTCGTAGACCACGGACCGCTCGTCTGACTCCACCAGCCGCCGCAGGAAGAACCCGGGCCGCTCCGCCGCGCCGGTGGTGCCCGGAGAGCCGCGGTGGTCCAGATAGCCGGGGTAGAAGCGCTCCACCGTGACGCGTTCGGCGTCGCCGAGGTGGACGACGGAGGGGCGCCGCACGGGGGCGTGGAGCTCCTGGACGAAGTGGTGGATGCCCTCGGCGATGGCCATGTTGCTGTACGAGCCCGCGCGCTCGTAGTACGCCTTGGTCAGCTCGTTGGCGCCCATGCCGACGCCTTCCCACAGCGTCCAGCCGATGGTGAACTCGTCCGTCGGCGAACCGGTGGCGCGGGTGTGGGTCGCGGCGGCGGCCAGGAAGTCGTTGGCCGCGGCGTAGTCGGCCTCCCCCAGCTGCCCGAAGTAGCCCAGCAGTGAGCCGAAGTTGCACCACAGCCGGGGCGGCGCGGTGCGCAGGGCGCGCTTGAGGTGGAGGTAGGAGTCCAGCTTCAGATCGCGGATGGCGGTGAACTCGGCGAAGCTCTTGTCCTTGATCAGCCCGGAGCGCTGCAGCCCGGCGGCGTTGACCAGCAGGTCGATCCGCCCCCGCTCGTCCAGCACCCGGCCGACCGCCCGGTCCACCGCCGCGCCGTCGCGCATGTCGCAGGCGAGGTAGGTGACCCGGCCGGCGCCGCTGTGGGCGGCCATCTCGTCCAGGTTCCGCTTCGCCCAGCGGGCGTTGACCATGCGGTCGAAGGCGCGGTTGATGTCGGCCACGGTGCGGCCGTCGCGCCGGGCGATCTCCGTCTTGATGTAACCGGCGCGGCGGGCGGCGAACTCCTCGTCGGTGCCCTGGTACGTCTCCGGCGGGTAGTCGTCGAGGGAGTTGCTGCCCAGGACGTAGATCCGGGGCCGGAAGTGCTCGGCCACCGCCTTGACCACCTCGGCGGTGATGCCCCGGGCGCCCCCGGCGACCACCACGACGGAGTCCGGGCCGAGGACGGTCGGCGCCCCCGCTCCCAGGTCGTTGGGCTCGTCGGAGAGCAGATACGCCTTCCGTACGCCATCGAGGTCGAACACCGCGGGGAAGACCCGCTCGGCCGCGCTCTCCTCCTCGGCGCGGGCCATCGCCTCGGTGAGGTCGGTGGCCGAGGTGCACAGCGTGAAGGCGAGGCAGGCGTCGCGCTCCAGGGCCGCGGTCTTCCACAGCCCGGTGAAGAGCCCGGTGTACGGATGCGGAGTGCCGCCCGGCGCGGCGCCCAGCAGCAGCGCCACGGCCGAGGAGCCGGGGTCGCCCAGGTCGTCGTAGAGGTGCTGGAGGGTCAGATAGGCGGCGTCGTGCAGGGCGGTGAGGGCGGGCGCGGGACCGTCCGCGGCCGCCCGGCCGAGGTCACCCACCACCCTGAGGTGGGTGACCCCGGGGCCCGCGCCCGCCAGGGCCCGGCGGACCGACTCCTCGGTGACCTCGGACAGGTGGTGCCAGCCGGGGCGCGGGGCCGCGAGCGGCGCCGTGGACAGGACGGTGAGGTCCGCGTCCGGCGGCGCGGCGGCGGCGAGCGGCCCGGGGGCGTCGGTGAGCACCACCGCCCCGGCGGGGAGGAACCGGGTGCGCTCGCGCACGGTGCGCGCGGGCAGCTCGGTCAGGACGGGCACCTGGCGGCGGACCCGCACCGGGGTGCCGTCCGCGAGCCGTCCGCCGGTGGCGAACGCGGCGGGGAGTGCGGCCGGGACCGCCTCCGGGACCGCGGACTCCGGACCGGCGGCCTCGGGGCCGTCACCGGGGATGGTCAGCCGGAGCCGGGCCCCGGCGGCGCCCTCGCTCTCGTCGGTGGCGATCTCCACGGTCCCCGAGGGCCGGTGCAGCGCCCTGAGGACGGCGAGGCCGCCGGCCGCGCCCAGATAGCGGGCGTGTTCGGGCGCGGGCGCACCGCACAGCAGGATCTCGTCCGCGGCCACTTCCCCGCGCCCCGCCTCGACGGCGCCGAGCGGCTCGTCCACGTACGCGAGCACCTCGAGCCCGGCGGCGCGGGCCCGCTCCTCGGTGGTGAGGGCGAACAGGAAGGCGCCCTCGGCGAGTTCCCGGGCCTCCGGTGGCAGCAGCTCGCCGATCAGCGTCCGGTACTCCGGGAGGCTGTTGCCGTTGATCCCGCCCGCGAGCGCGAAGTCCAGCTCACCGGTGCGCAGATAGCGGCCCGCGGAGGTGATGGAGGAGACGGCGGAGGCGAAGCCGGAGTCCATCGTCATGTTGGGGCCGTTGAGGTCGAAGTAGTTCGCCACCCGGGCCGAGATGATGTTGGGCATCTGGCCGGGGAAGGAGTCCTCGTTGGAGGCCGGGATCATGCCGCGTACGCGGTCCCCGAGCCGCTCCAGCACACCGGGCAGGGCGTCGTTGGGCAGCTCGCCCAGCGCCTCGGCGATGTCGTCGAGGTAGCAGCGGTTGGCGTAGAGCATCGCGGCGCGGGTCGGGCCCATATGGCCGACGAACACCCCGGTCTTGAGCGCCCGCTCCTGCCAGAACTCCGGCATCTGGTCGCGCAGTTGATGGGCGCACTCCACGATCATCAGCTGGCAGCGGTCCAGGGCGCGGATGGTCTTCGGAGGCAGCCGGACCTTGCTGAACGGCGGCGCCGGGTACTCGTCGCCGAAGCTGTCGCGGGGGCGCGGACCGCCGCCCAGCCAGCGGGTGACCTCCTCGCGGCCCGCCAGCCCCGGCAGATGGGCCGACCAGCCGACGATCGCCACCCGGCTGCCGGTGTCCGGGACCTTGGTGACGGTCGCGGGCGCCCGGTCGGTGGCGGTGGCGTCCGCGGCGGCGGGGCGCGCCCGGTGCTCGGAGACGATCAGATGGGCGTTGGTGCCGCCGAAGCCGAAGCCCGACACCGCGGCCAGCCGCGGACCGCCCGACTGCTCCGGCCAGCCCTTGTGCTCGGGGGTGATCTCCAGTCCGGTCTCGGCGAGCCGGAAGTCCTCGCGGGGCCTGGAGAAGCGGAACTGACCGGGGATGGTGTGCTCGGCCAGGCCCAGCAGGTTCTCGATGAGCGAGACCACGCCCGCCGCCCAGCCGGTGTGGCCGATCAGGGACTTGTTGGAGGTGACCGCGGCGGGTCCGGCGGTGCCGTAGTACTCCCGCAGCGTGGTGAACTCGGCGAGGTCACCGGCCGGGGTCCCGGTGGCGTGGGCGTTGACCCAGCTCACCGCGGGGCCCTCGACCTCGCCCGCCTCCAGGGCGCGCCGCACCGCGAGGCTCTGACCGGCGGCGTTGGGCGCGTAGATGGCCTTGCCCTTGCCGTCGGAGGAGGAGCCGAAGGCGCGGAGCACCCCGAGCACCTCGTCGCCGTCGGCCCGCGCCCGGCTCAGCCGCTTGAGGACGACCAGCGCGGCGCCGTCGGCGAAGATCACACCGTCGGCGTCCTCGTCCAGCGCGTGCACCTCACCGCGCTTGGAGAGCCCCTGGAGCTTGGAGAAGAGCACGGTGCCGCGCGGCGCGAGCGCGAAGGCGCCGCCGCAGACGGCGATGTCCTGCTTGCCCATCAGCAGGCCCTTGGCCGCGATGTCGATCGCGTACAGCGACGAGGAGCAGGCGGTGTCCACCATGTGCAGCTCGGTGGAGGGCGGCAGCAGACCGCGCATCGCCAGCTCCCCGACGCGGTGCGGCAGGAAGCGCGAGCGGTCCTGGCCGGCGCGCCAGTAGCGGCGGTTCAGGGCCGCCTCGATGTCGCCGCCGAGGGTGGTGCGCTCGCCGTCGTCCAGCGGCAGGTCCCCGAGGATGTCCTGGGTCATCCGGGTGACGCTGTCCAGCACCCCGGCCTCTTCCAGGTGCTGGCTGCCGTCGGGGGTGTAGCCGACGACGAAGGAGCAGCGGTCGGAGTCCTGGTGGCGCACCCCGTCCAGGGCCTGGACCAGGCTGTGGCGCAGCCACATGGTGGTCAGCTCGTGGTCGTCCGCGCCCTCGGCCATGCTGTCGACGGAGCCGGGGGCGGCCTGGAAGTCGGTGATGAAGACGCAGCGGTCGGCGTACGCCTTGTCCTCGGCGGCGGTGTCGACGGCGTGGAAGTTCTCGTGCCGCCAGCGGTCCCGGGGGATCTTGACGAACAGCTCGTCACCGGTCGTACGGAGCTTCCAGAACTCCTCGGGGCTGTTCGCCCCGGCGACCGCCAGACCCATGCCGACGACGGCGATCGCGTCGTCGGGGACGTCGGGGGACAGGTCGGAGCCGGGTGTGTCCACGGCCGCGGTGACGGCGGCCGTCGTGGCAGCGGCCGTCGTGGCAGCGGCCGTCGTGGCGGCGGCCTGAGGCCGTACGGGCTCGGGCTCTGGTGCCAGGACGGGCTCCGGCGACACGACGGGCTGGGCCACGACCGGCTCGGGCTCCGGCTCCGGCTCCGGTGTGGCCTCCTCCCGTACGGGGGCCGTGGCGGGCGGCGACATGAGGGCGGCGCCCAGCGTCAGTCCCCCGTCGGCGAGCACCACCTGCCCGGTGATCCACCGCGAGGCGTCGGAGGCCAGGAAGGCGACGACGTCGGCGAACTCCTCCGGGGTACCCAGCCGTCCGAAGGGGGTCGCCCTGGCGATCACCTCCTGCATCTCCCGGGCCCGGGGGAACTTGTCCGCGACCTCGCTCTCCAGCATGGCGGCCGAGGCGGTGTTCACCCGGATGCCCAGCGGGGCGTACTCCACGGCGAGATAGCGGGTGGCCGCCTCGGCTGCCGCCTTGGCGGGGGCGCAGGCCGAGTAGTTGGCCATCACCATCTGCGAGCCGCCGAGCGCCGAGACGGTGACGATCGACCCGCCGCCGCCCCGCGCCATCAGCCCGGCCGCGGCGCGGGCGCAGCGCAGTCCGCCCTTGTAGTTGGTGTCGATGGCCTTGGCGATGTCCTCGTCGGTCACCTCGGCCAGCGGCAGCAGAGCCCCGTTGGCGGCGCTGTTGACCAGGATGTCCAGCCGCCCGTGGCGCTCCTCGATCTCGGCGAACATCCGGTCGACCTGCTCCTGCCGGGCCACCGAGGCCCGGGCGAGCTCGACCCGGGCGCCGTTTGCCACCAGTTCGTCCCTGGTGCGCTTGGCCTGGTCGTGCGAGTGGAAGTAGTTGAGGACGACATCGGCGCCGCGGGCCGCGAGGGTCCGCGCGATCGCCTTGCCCACGCCCTTGGAACCCCCGGTGACCAGGGCCACCTTCCCCGTGAGGTCTTTCATGGGAACGACTGACTCCTTCTGCGACGAGGGGGCGCTTCAGCCCCTGGCGGAGGCCGGTGCGTAGGCCCCTTGGTCGTTGAGCTGCTGCAGCACAAAGTCGGTGATCTTGCCCATGGTGTTGTAGGTGGCCAGCCGAAAGCCGGACTCGCGCGGCGGCAGCCCGTAGCGGCTCGAGACCCTGGACAGGAGTTCGACCTGCTTGACGGAGTCGACGCCCAGCTCGGCCTCCAGCTGCACCTCGTCCTCGAAGACGTCCTCGGGGTATTCGAGCGCCTCGGCGTAGAGGGTCCGCAGCTCCCCGAAGAGCTGGTCGCGGCCGTACCCGTCGGCCCGCGAACCGGACGCGGGAGCCGCCGGGGCTTCCGGGGCCTCCGGTGCGGACGCGGGAGCGGCCTCGGCGGCGGGCTCCGGTCCGGCGGCGGCCGCGGGCTCCGGCCCGGGCTCGGCGCCGCCCTCGGTGGACTTGCGGAAGGCGTCCAGTTCGGTGCGGACCAGCTCCAGCACCATGTGGCCGCGCTCGCTCCAGTACGCCGCGAAGACGTCCGCGGGCACCGAGGGGGCCAGCAGCTCGGCGAGCCCGCCCCGCTCCGGCGCCGCAAGACCGGCCTCGCGCAGCGCGTCGAGGGTTCCGTCGAGCGCGAGCCGGCCGCCGGTCACGGCCAGCGTGGGCAGCGATCGCACCGCGGAGCCGTCGGTCACCTTGGCGACCAGCTTGGAGAGCGCGGCGCGCCCGCCCGCCTCCACGAACACCTCGGCGCCGGTCTCCCGCAGGTGCCGTACGGCGGCGGCGAACCGCACCGGCCGGGTGAAGTGCTCGGCCAGCAGATCGGCGAGGGCGTCGCCCGGTTCGTAGTAGCGCTGCAGGATCGGCGAGTAGACCGGGCGGTTCAGCGGACGCTGGTCCAGCTTCCGTACGTACGCGGCGAACTCGGGGGCGGCGGGGGCGAGCGCCGGGGTGTGGAAGGGGAAGGGGGTGTCGATCTCGATGGCGCCCACGTCCAGCTGCCCGGCGATCGCCACGACCCGGTCCAGGATCCCGGCGGGGCCGCTGACCACGGTCTGCTCGTCGTGGTTCTCGGTGGCGACGGCCAGCAGCGGCTCGTCCACCAGCTCCAGCAGCTTGCGGGTGCGCTCGGCGCTCGCGGCCAGGGCCACCATGCGGCCGTCGACCCCGCCCTGCCGCTCGATCACGGCAACGCGCCGGGCGACGATCCGGACCCCGTCCTCGACCGAGAAGGCCCCGGCCGCCACCAGGGCGGTGATCTCGCCGAGGCTGTGCCCGGCCAGCACGTCGGGGGCGACGCCCTGGGCGGCGAGGATCTCGTAGGCGGCCAGACCGGCGCCGTAGATGGCGACCTGGGAGGCCCACGGGTCGTTGTCGAGCAGATCGCGCAGATCGGCCTTGCGCTCGCCGAAGAGCACCTCGGAGATGCGGCTGCCGTAGAGCTCCTCGGTCACGGTGTCGAGCCGCTCGAAGACCCGGCCGATCTGGGGATGGCGCTCCTTGGCGCGGCGGAGCGCCTCGCCGTCGAAGCCGCCCTGTCCGGGGAAGAGGAACGCCGTCGTGACGCCGGGGGACGGATTGCTGGACATGCCGATGCCTCCATGGCTGTGATGGTGACGGTGGGTGAGGTGCGCCACCCGCGCGGGTGGCGCGGCGCTGTGGGCGGCCGAAAGGCCGTTGTGAGGTCGCGGCCGTGCCGGGTGGGCGCGCCCGTGGGTGAGCCCGGCTACGGGGTTGTCCGGCGGTTCTTTCCCCTCCCCGCCCCTTCCCGTTACAGGGGCTTCGCCCCTGGGCCCCGGACGCCCTTCGGGCGTGTCCTCAATCGCCGGACGGGCTGAAATCAGCCCCTCCAGGGGGCACCTCCCAGCGGTAGCTGGGGGAGTTTGAGGAGCGGGGTCTGGGGCGGAGCCCCAGTTGTGGGGAGGGGCGGGGAGGGGATCAGCCCGCCGCAGGCGTACGCGTACCGTCGGACACCCCCTAAGCCACGCGGGCGACCGGGGAGTCGAGCAGGAAGGTGCCCATGCTCCCGAGGTTGGCGGCGATCAGCCGGTCGGCGAGCCGGGTCGCCGGGGGCAGATGCCGGGGCGCGCCGCGGACGAGCCAGCGCACCATCCGGATCTTCCAGCCCGGCTCGGAACCCGGCGGGATGTGGTCGAAGAGGGCGTGGATATTGGCCGGGGAGTAGAACTCGGCGGGCGGGACGATGGTGGCGAACATCCCGACCATGCCGCTGCCGTGGTGCGGGCTGCGGGCCATCGCCCGGATGAACTCCAGCTCCTCGCGGTTGTAGTCGGCGATCTCGGCGTGGTCGCGGGTGTACTGGAAGTGGCCGCTCACCAGGGCGTCACGGCGCCGGGCGTAGTCGGCGAGGGCGGGGGCGAGGTCGCGGTCCCCGGCCAGGGCCGGCTCCACGGCCTCCACCAGCAGTTCGGCACCGCGCAGCGAGTCGGTGATACCGGCGGCGGTGATGGGGTCGCGGGTGTAGCCCGCGTCGCCGGTCAGGGCCCAGCCGGGGCCGTGACAGTGGCGCAGGAAGTTGGGGACCGCGCCGGTCATCCACTTGTCGACGCGCCGGGTCTCCCGCAGCCGCGCCGCGAACTCCGGGTCGACCTCCTCGAAGGCGGAGACGACCGTGGCGTCGCGCTCCCCGTCGGCGGACGCCTTGAAGTCCTTGACCGGCAGGGCCAGTCCGACGATGGTCAGGCCGTCGTGGGTGGGCCAGGTGAAGGCGTGCTGATGGCGGTGGCGGTAGGTGCGCACCTTGCCGTCGTGCGGCAGATCGGCCCAGTACGACCAGTGGCTCTTGTTGAGCACCGGGTGGGAGTCGTACTTCTCGGCCCCCACCAGCCGGGCGACGGTGGAGTTCGAGCCGTCGGCGCCCACGACCAGCCGGGCGTGCTCGACGATGGGGGTGCGGTCCTCGGTCTCGGCCCGGACGCCGATGACGGTGCCCTGGGCGTCCGTCAGCAGTTCCCGCAGCGCGACCTGTTCCCGCAGCTCCGCCCCGGCCTTGACGGCGGCCTCCAGCAGGATCTCGTCCAGCTTGCGGCGCTCCGGGGAGTAGGCCTCGGCCACGCCCTCGACGGCGGGCAGCTTGGCCATCAGCTGAACGGGGCCGCTCTGGAGGCCGTAGGAGTGAATGGGCGGGCAGCCGGTGGCCGCCACCTCGTCCAGCAGCCCCCAGCGCTTCAGCCGGAGAATTCCGGGAGGGTGGACCAGATTGGTGGCGGCCCCCTTACCGCCGGGGAATTTCGCCCGGTCGAGGAGAAGGACCCGGTACCCCGCTCTCGCCAGGAGCATCGCGGTCGATGACCCGCTGATGCGCGCTCCTACCACAATGACGTCGTACATAGCGTCCCCCATACCCAACGGTCACCCGGGACCCGGGGACCGGTGGATCATCTTGTTCGCTCTGACTTCGCTCTGTCGAAATTAGTTGCGCGACCGGCTCGGGAGGTTTCCCTCATATGAATCCTCGACGGCCCCCGAAGAAATCACCTTCGTTTCGGCCGGTGCGGTGCGGCCGCGCGGTGCCATGAGAATGGCCAGACAGCCGACGGCGGCGATTCCGGCGCCGATCCAGGCGGCGGGCCGCAGCCCGTCCACGAATTCCTGGGGCGAGCCGTATCCGCCCAGCGTGGTGAATACGGAGGTGAGCACCGCGACGCCGAGTGCGCCGCCGAGCTCCCGGAAGGTGTTGTTGGCGCCCGAGGCGATTCCCTGGTCGCGGGGCGCGACGACGTTCATCGCCATTTCCGCGACGGGCGAGAAGAACAGCCCCAGGCCGATTCCGCCGAGCACCAGGCCGGGCACCTGGTCGGCGTAGGCGGTGTCCGCGCTCACCACGGACGCCAGCCAGCCGAGACCCGCGGCCTCGAACAGCAGGCCCGCGGCGACCACCAGACGGTTGCCGAGCCGGGCGGTCAGCAGCGCCGCCAGCGGCGCGACGACGACCGGCATCGCCGTCCACGGCAGCATCTTCACGCCCGCCTCCAGCGGCGAGAAGCCCTGGATGTTCTGCATGAACTGGGTGAGCAGGAAGACCAGTCCGAACATGGCCGCGAACATCAGCAGGCTGGCCGCGTTGACCGCGCTGAACGCGCGGTTGCGAAACAGCCGCATCGGCAGCATCGGTTCGGCCGTGCGCAGCTCCCAGCCGATGAAGAGCGCGAGCACCACCAGGCCGCCGATCAGGAAGCCGAGCACCCGGCCGCTGGACCAGCCGTGTTCGGTGGTGGACACCAGCGCGTAGACCACGCCGAACACCCCGAGGCTGACCAGCACGGTGCCCACCGGGTCCAGCGAGGTGTCCGGGCGGGTGGACTCGGCCAGCTTCCACAGGCCGAGCACCAGCACCACCACGCCGATCGGCACATTGACCCAGAAGATCCACTCCCAGGAGATCTTCTCCACCACGGCCCCGCCGATCAGCGGGCCGAGCGCGACCGCGAGCCCGCTGAGGGCGCCCCAGACGCCCAGCGCGACACCGCGCCGGCGCTCGGGGACGGCCACGGTCAGCAGGGTGAGCGTCAGCGGCATCACCACGGCCGCCCCGAGGCCCTGTACGGCGCGGGCGGCGATCAGGGCGTCCGCGCTGTCGGACAGCGCCGCGGCGGCGGAGGCGCCGGTGAAGATGACGAGGCCGGCCAGGAACACCCGGCGGCGGCCGAACCGGTCACCGGCGGCCGCACCGGCCATCAGGAAGACCGAGAAGGTGAGGGTGTAGCCGTTCACCGTCCACTCCAGGTCCTGGAGGCTGGTGCCCAGGTCCTTCTGAATGGCGGGCAGCGCGGTGATGACGACGAGGTTGTCCAAGGCGGCCATGAAGACGGTGAGTCCGGACACCACCAGCGTCCACACGGGGTTCATTCCGCTCGGGCCGGAACGGTCAGTCATGAATACCTTTCCTATGACGGCGCGATTGCTGTGCGACAGATTGGTTCACGTCGTTATCCGGCCGACGGATAAACGGGCAGACGGGGCAACGCTAACCGGCCACGACCCTCCCCGGAACTGTACTTTGGTACAGGTGGCGGTAGCTGAGCGCGACCAGACCGGCCTGCAGCCGCGATTCCACCTGCAGTTTCGCGAGTATTGACGCCACATGCGCCTTCACCGTGCGCTCGGTCACTTGGAGCCGCAGCGCGATACGGCGGTTGGACCAGCCCGCGCCGAGCAGCGCAAACGTCTGGCCCTCCCTGGCTGATAACAGCGGCACACGTTCCAGCTCCCGTGCCCAGTTGGGCACGGGAATATCGGGCACGACGGCGAGACCGCCCCTGTCGGACACGGTGGCATTTCCCCCTAGTTAGGCGGCTCTTCGAGCCGCCGATCATGCAAGAATCAGACTTGATTGCCCTCTTGATTATTGCGGCCGCACGCCCGTACGAGTCAAGGATTTCCGGCCCTTTCTCGCCTCGCGAGAAAGGGCTGGTGAAGCGCGGAGAATGCGCTTCACGTTTACTCCTGTTACCGTAAATTTACTTCATTCTCGAATCGTTGCCATCCGGACCGGCGGGACCGCCCCGCCCGAGGTCGGCCAGGTCCGCCGCCGTCCGCTCCACCGCCTCGATGACGGTCACCGGACACCGCGTCATGATCTGTTTGGGCTTCATCACCAGCACCGAGCCCATCACCAGCCCGTCCCAGGTGACCGGCGCCGCGCACTCGTTCCACCCCGCCGCGCACTCCTCATGGCCCAGGGCGTACCCCCGCGCCCTGATCCGGTCCAGCGAGGCCAGGAGCCGCACATCGTCCTGGTAGGCGCCGGGACCGGCCTCGGCGGGCACCGGCCGGTCCAGCACCTCCGACTGGATGGTCTCCGGCAGATACGCCAGGATGGCCCGCCCCGCGGCCCCCACCCGCAGCGAGTGCTCGACGGTCTGCACCGCGCGCGGCGTCATCCCCAGCTCCGTCAGATCGGAGTCGCCGACGGCCATGTCGACACACTGCCGGTGCGCGCCGCCGAACGGCGCCAGCAGATAGAGGAAGGCCAGCCCCCCGGTGGCCCGGCGCAGCGCCTCCAGAAGGGCGTGGGCGGCCTCCGGCGCGGGCGAGTGGGCCAAGGCCTTGAGACCGAGCTGCGGGGCCGCCGAGCCCAGCCGGTAAAGACCCCGGCCCTCGCGGACGAAGATGCCCTGGTGCACCCCGGACTGGAGGATCCGGTAGACGGTCGAGTCGTCCAGATCCGCCGCTCTGGCCAGCGCCCCGGGCCCATGGGCCCGCCCGCCGAGCTGAGTGAAGGCCCGCTGCACGCGGAACACCCTCTCGGCATGACCGCTTCCGCCCACGGCACCACTACTGGCCACCCCGTCAGCCCCCCGTGCAGATTCCCCCGTCGCTCTGCCCAACGTGCCACGGTTCCACGCCCATTCCCATCCGGGATACCTGGTCCGCTTGTGGACAACAAGGCCCCGCCGGGTTGCCCGGCGGGGCCTGATGGACTAGGGGATCGCGTTCGCCGAGCGGCTACTTGCCGGTCTCCTTCTCGTACGCCTTGATGACCTCGTCGGTCGGGCCGTCCATCAGCAACTCGCCCTTCTCCAGCCACAGCACCCGGTCGCAGGTGTCCCGGATGGACTTGTTGTTGTGGCTGACGAGGAAGACCGTGCCGGCCTCCTGGCGGAGCTCACGGATCCGGGCCTCGGAA
>NZ_JAERRG010000065.1 GCF_016741935.1 Streptomyces endocoffeicus
GTGTGCCGAACAACTGGCCCCGGCGGCACTGCCCTTTCGCGCAGGGTGTGGAGGACAGCGACGGGCGCTGCTTGGTGACCGGATCGGTCCACCGCACCCGGGCCCGATACGGCAGCGGGCGTCCGGGACGGTGCTCGATATCGGGGGAGAGCGAGACGGCAATCGGCAGCCGCTCGACATGCGGCATCAGGCAGCCTGCCCGGAAACGGTGCGCCGCTCGGCCAGCCACTGCCGCACATCAGCGGCGCTGTAGAGGACCGCGCGCCCGGAGAGCCGGACAAACGGCGGGTCTTGTGAAGGGCGCGCGGTGCGCCAGCGGCGCAGGGTGGAGGGGTCGAGCTTCAGAAACCGGGCGAGTTCCTCGGTGGCGTACCACGGATCGCCTGCCGCGGCGGGCGGCGTACCGTCGGTGGGGATCCCCTTGCTCTGTTATTCCGTAATAACGTAACCTCGGCCCATGGCTGATGAGTCCCTCGATGAGCGGGTCGCCGCGCTCGAAGAGCGGGTGACGCGACTGGAGTCCGCGCCGCCGGAGGCAGACCGGGACGAGGTGTTCTGGGCGCTCGAGGGTCTGCGCCGACGGCTCACGGGGCAGGGGCAGGTGCTGTTCACCGGCGCGGTCGACCTGCCCAACGGCGAGCACTACGAATGGCAGCAGGGCGCGGCGGCGCACGGGCTGCTCGACGCGGACTGGTCCGAACACGCCGCGCCGTACGCCGCGCTGGGCCACCCGGTGCGGCTCACCCTGCTGCGGGGGGTGCTGCGCGGCACCCGCTCCGCGGCCGAGCTGCAGGAGACCGCCGGGCTGAACACCACCGGCCAGCTCTACCACCACCTCAAGCAGCTCACGGCGGCCGGCTGGCTCCAGGCCGAGGGACGCGGCCACTACCAGGTGCCTCCGGGCAGGGTGGTGCCGCTGCTCGTGCTGCTGTCCGCCGTGGTGCCGACAGGAAACCGAACGACGGGGGAGTGACCCATGGACCGACGGAAATTTCTTACCGTGGCGACGGCGGCGACGGGCGTATCGCTGTTGCCCGGGACCGCCGCCGCGGTCGACCGGACCCTGCCCGCGCGGGTACGGCGTCAACTGGACCGGGCGCTCGCCGCCGGCAGTCCGAGCGCGGTCTGCGGGGTCATCCACGGCGGACGTCCCTACGTGGCGGGCGCGGCCAAGGACGGGGAGGCACCGGCACCGGACGGCCGGACCGTGTTTCAGCTCGGCTCGATCGGCAAGACGCTCACCGCCACCGCCCTGGCCCACGCCGTCTGCGCGGGCGAGACCCGCCTCGACGCACCGCTCGTCCTGCCCGCCCGCTTCCCCGTCCCGCGCAAGGGCCCCCGGCGGATCACCCTGGCCGATCTGGCGACCCACACCTCCGGTCTGCCCTCGCTGCCGCCCAACCTCCTCGCCGGAGCGGATCCCTACGATCCGTACGCCCGCTACACGCTGGACGCCCTGGCCGCCGGGCTCGGCGAGACAACCCTGGAGAGCGAGCCGGGCAGCACATACGCCTACGCGAACCTCGGCTTCGGACTGCTGGGCCAGGCGCTGGCCTTCGACGCCGTGGACGCGATGCTGTGGCGCCGGGTGGCCGCGCCGCTCCGTCTGTCGGATACCACGACGACCCTGCGGCCGGACATGGCCTCCCGCAAGGCCGTCGGGCATCTCGACGGGGAGGCCGTTCCCGACTGGCACGACCGGGTGCTCAGCGCGGCGGGCACCTCGATCTACAGCACCGCCGATGACATGCTGCGCTTCCTGGGCGCCCAACTCCGCCCGGAGCGATCGCCCTTGCGGGCCGCCATCGAGCTGACCCAGCGGCCTCACTTCACCGTCGACCGCGACCTGCGGCTCGGCCTCGGCTGGCATCTCAGCCCGCTGCCCAGCGGCCGGACCATGACCTGGCACAACGGCGGCACCGGCGGATTCAGCACCTGCGCGGCGTTCAGCCGGGAGAGCGGGACGGCGGTGGTGATGATGGTGAACACCTTCAGCCAGGAGACCGGGTCCGGGGCCCGCCCGGTCGACGAGCTCACCATCGCCCTGCTCGGCGAGCTCGACGCGGACTGAGCCGGATCCCCGCCCCCGACGCCGTGACGCCGTGACGCCGGGGGCGGTGGATGCGGGAAGGTGGCCCCACTCGCCGAGTGAACACGTCGTACCGCTTCTCGCTCCGCCCCGGGGCCCGGCGCCGTACCGCCGCCTCGGAGCTGAGACGAGCACGAGGACAACGGTCCGGACGTTCCAGATCAACGTCCGGTCCAGGAGCTCGCGGCGACAGGTCTGTTTGCGCTACCGATGCGCTCGGATGCGCGGTGGCGCCCAGGAACCGGATCCGGCGACTGTTGTGTTCGATCACCACGAGCACGTACATCCGTACCCCCGACAGAGTGATGGTTTCCAGGAAGTCGCAGGCCGGCAGGGCATCAGCCTGAGAGCGAAGAAAGGTGGCCCAGGTACGGGAGTTCCGCTCGGGTGCTGGGTCGATGCCAGCCTCCTTCAAGATCTCCCAGACGGTGGACGCGCCCACCTTCACCCCCAGCACAAGCAGCTCGCCGTGCAGACGCCTGTACCACCAGCTCGGGTTCTCCTTCGCGGCGCGCGATGAGGGTGCGGTGCCAACGGAGCACCGTGTCAGGGCGTACAAGCAGCCGCAATCTTCGCAGGACGTGCAGTGGCAGCCGATGCAGCGGATGACATTTTCGGCAAGCGCAGATCCGAACGCACGTGGGAGTGGGGTTGCTTGCGTGGCAGATCGCCGGGTAGGCGCAAGGCCACGCCGTCGATGCGCGCACGCGCCGAAGGAGAAGCTGTCTATGCCACAGGGCGAACCGACCACCAGGAACCCGAACAAAGGCTACGTAGCGCTTCTTGGCTGGAGTCTCAACGCGGTGGAAGCCCTTGACCGGTTCGACCGGCGATACGTCGTCGTGGCGCCGGAGTGGGCCGAGGAGTACTGCGTCGACCACGACATCCCCTACGTACCATGGAATTTCGAACGGCTCAACGACCGCTCCCTGGAGATCGCCGAGACTCTTCAGAACGAGGGCGTGGACGTCGCGATCCCGCTCTTCGAGGAAACGGTCGAATGGGCGGGGGCGATCAACTCCGTCCTGCTGGGCAACCCGCGTCTGTACGGTCAGGCCATGCTGCTGCGGGACAAGGCGCTGATGAAACGCCGCGCACAACTCGGCGGCATCCGGGTCGGCATATTCGAGGAAGCCCACGACCGGGACGACGTGATCCGCTTCCTCAAGCGCGTCAATCAGACCCTGCTCAAGCTGGACGGTGACCCGAACGACCCGATCCATCTCAAGGCGTTCGACAAGGCGGGATGCCTCGGGCACCGCGTCATCCGCACCCCGGACGAGATCGACATGATTCCGGAAGAGGAGTTCCCGGTTCTCATGGAATCCCACCTCGATGGCTGGGAGTTCGCGGTCGAGGCGTGGGTACACGACGGGAAGATCAAGTTCCTCAACATCTCCGAATACGTCACGCTGGGGTATTCGGTGTTCGTGCCGGCAACCCCGGAACTGGAGCGGTACCGACCGCAGATCACGGCGCAGATCGAGAAGCTCATCAAGACGTTCGACATCGAGTTCGGCTTCGTGCACCCGGAGTATTTCGTCACCAGTGACGGCGAGATGTACTTCGGCGAGGTCGCCTACCGGCCGCCTGGCTTCAAGGTGTTCGAACTGCTGGAGCGGGCATACGGGTTCAATGCCTACCATGGGCTGGTACTGGCCTTCGACCCGAAGACGACCGAGGAGGAGATCGACTCCTTCTTCCCGCGCGAGGTGGTCGACGCGTCCGGGGTCGCCGGCTGCTTCGGTGTCTACCCGCGCCGCCGCGTCGTCAGTGACCTGGAGATCCCGGAGGAGACCGAGGACGACGACTACTACGAGTCGCACGACCTCTCGACGCCGCTCGAGGAGACCGTCACCAAGAGGACCGCGTTCGGCACCCACTGGGGTCTGGTGTACTTCTTCGGTGAGGACCCCTACCGGATGCGCGATCTGTTGAAGAAGCAGGAAGAGCTCGACTTCTACGTCTGACGACCCCGTGGACGCGGGAGACCTACCCGAGGAAACCCTTTGAAACCGACCGTCGACGTCAGCGGTGAGGCCACGACGCTGGACAAGCGCGTGACCTCACTCGACGACGCCATCCAGGCCATGGCCGAGACCCGCGACTTCGGCAAGCACACGAAGCTTCGGCGGGTCCTGGAAGCATTGCGGCGGGTGCTCATGCAGCCGGGCGGCGCCGCGGCGGTCCAGACCAGGGCGCAGGCTCTCGAGGAAGCCGGGCTTTTCCAGGGGACGGACTGGGCGTCACCGGAGATCCTCATTCCGTCGCTGGTCAGCCCGGGCCTGCAGAGCGGAGACGCGGACACCGTTGTCATGGAGACGACCAGCGAGCTGCGGATGCTCGCCGTCGCCCGCGGCGACTTCGCGCACCCGACGTTGCCCGCCGAGGACGCCCGCCAGTTCCTGTCCCAGGTGCTGGCGATGAACCTGGAGCTGCTGTTCACTCCACCCAGCGAGGCGGAGCGAATCCAGCAGGGCCGGACCGCACAGCTCATCCGGGAACTGTTCCGCCACCTCGCCGACGGGATCGGTTACGACGGCGTCCTGGACAACCTGGTCGACGAGATCTGGCGGATCCTGCGCCAGCGTCCGATCCAGGTCGAGGCGGTGCACTCCCTGATCACCCGGGTCGCGATCTACCGCGCCGACCCGGACGTCCCCCTCGGTGTGTCGTCAGGGCCGGGCATCGACCGGCTCATCACGAGCCTGTTCGGGACCACCGAGGCGTGCCGGGAGGACCCGGGCGTCGACGTCTTCCGCTCCCGGCTCGAGGCGATGGACACCGGCGATCTGCAGTACGAGGCGACGGGGTTCGCGCGGGCGATGCACGACACCGGCCTGGTGTCGCCGTACCACGCGGAACTGCTCCGGTTCCTCCTGCACGAGAGCGACTACCTCGTCGGTGAGGCGCTCGGGCTGTCCGACACCGGCCGGAACTGCCTGCTGCGCTACAGCCAACTGGTGCGCCGGCTGATCGAGGTGGCCGTGCACCCGCAGACCGCGCAATGCGTCTACGGGCTGGCGCTGCTGCTCGACCGCGGCATCCTTTACGAGCCGCCGGTGGTGCCCGCGCTGTGGCGCCAGCTGGCGCTCGAGCTCTCCCCGGCCGCGCGGGAGCGGTTGACGACGGTATTCGGCGAGGTGCCGGGGCCGCGGGCGCGGCTGGTCGCGGGGGTGCTCTCGATGCTGGGCCAGCCGCTCGGCGTCGGTCAGGGCGACAACCCCACCTGCCAGTCGGCCCGCGCGCTGTCGATGTGGTCCTACAACGACCCGGACTACCTGCTGCAAATGGTGGTCTGGGCGGCCCGCGACGACGAGATCCTGATGCACTTCGAGGGCCAGCCGATCTCGTCGAAGGACAGCGTGTCCGGAGTCGCGAGCACGCTGCCGATGGACCTGGACCCCGTGTCGGTGCTCCTGGTGCCCCACTTGGACCGGATCTACGCCGAGATGGGGCGGCGCTGCGCCGAGCGGCCGGGGGACCCGCACCGGTGGGTCAACCCCGAGTTCCACGGCTGGTGGGCGGGGCGTGGGTTCCACATCAACGTCGACGTCGCGACCGGAAACCTGGTCGACCTCGACGAGTTCCTGCGGCAATTCCACGCCACCTACCACCCGTCCTACAACGGCGAGCAGCCGCTGATCCATCCGCAGCCGGCCGGCGTCGCCGTCACCGACAGCGCGGCCCGCTACGTCGGCTGGCACGCGATCACGATCCTGCGGGCCGCGCCGGACCCACAGGACGTCATGCGGGTGTATTTCTTCAACCCGAACAACGACAGCGGCCAGGACTGGGGCGACGGCGTCGTCGTCTCCACCGCGGGCAACGGCGAGCGGTTCGGCGAGGCCTCACTGCCGTTCGACCAGTTCGCCTCGCGGCTCTACATCTTCCACGCCGACCCGCTCGAGCGCGGCGAACCGGAGCGGGTGCCCGCCGAAGATGTCGCACGGATCATCGGCTACATCGAGCGCAGCTGGGGCAACGACCGGCTACCCGCGGGGACGCTGCAAGCCCTCGAACGGCCCACGAGCCTGTGAGTTCGAGACCGACACAGCCCAGCGGCGGCTGCGCACGACCCGCGCGGCCGCGACGGAGGAGGTCATGGGCGAGCCTGGCGACCGCCGACCCCAAGCCTGTGGGTGCCGGAATCTGTGCCACCCTATGCGACCTGCGAGTATTCGTGGATAAGGCCGCCGAGTCGATCGCGTCGACTGAGATGCGAGTGTGGTCCCTGGCGATGGGCGGCTCGAGGTCGGTGAGTCGGTCTGGTGCCCGTTGTCCGAGGGATCGATGCGGCCGGTGTCTGTTGTAGTGCTCCGTGTACTCGCCGACGACGAGGCGCAGGTGGCGCTCGCGGGAAAGTCAGGCATCTGTGACCCGCCAGAATGGTCAGAAATAGCTATAATGCAGTGACTGACACAGTGCAGGAGCCCCATCGGACGTGATCCGATGGGGCTCTTGAGGTCCTTGACGGCAACGCTGACGGCAACGTCAGTGGACGACGGCTGAGGCGGGTGGGTCCTCGGGGGCATCATCGGCCGGGCCGAGGAGTTCCTTGATTACGACGAGTTCCACTCTCTGCTCCAGGAGGAGGGTGGCCGCTGAGTGGCGGAGGTCGTGGAACCGGATGCGTCGCAAGCGCAGGGTTGGCTCGCCAACGCCCCGATCCGATCCATGTGGGCGTATCCCCATTCGCATAGCGGGCGCAGCGCTTCAGCCAGACTCAAGCCGAACGGTGTCAGGGAGTATTCGACGTGAGGGGGAAGCTCCTGGAAGTCCTTGCGGATGACAATGCAGTCTGCCTCAAGGTCTTTGAGCGCACCGATCAGCACTTTTTCGGTAACGCCGTCGACAAGGCGGCGCAGCCGGCCGAACCGCTGGGGACCGTGCACGGCGAGCTGCCACAGCACCAGAAACTTCCACCTGCCCCCGACGACGGACAGTGCGGCGTCCAATCCGCAGTAGAACCCACGCTCAGTCATCTGGACATACCCTTCCGTCCGCCACCACCTGGAGGCACTTACCCCAAAGTAGGTACTTGCTGGCGGGAGGGGACTTGTTGTTGGCCGATCATCAGAGTGAGCCACCGGACCGCGGTCGAGGACTCATCCGTACGCACGCTCGCGCGGCCGCCGCCGTACCGCTCGTTCACCGCCCACCGCGCGAAATTCCGTTCATCTAATGGCCATCCAGATGGGCCATGCGAACTGTCCGAACGCCTTCTCCAGGTCCTCCTTCGTGGTCTGGAAGCTCAGATTGCCCACGTGCGGCCGCTTCGACATGCCCCGCTCTCCCTGCCGCATCCGACCTGCCTCATCCGAGGCGGCGCCAACGCGGCGCTAATCGGGGCAACCGTCTCAGTACGGTGGGAAGCGGGCCATCGTGCCTGAGCTGAATCGGGGAGGGCGGATGCCGGGACCCGACGTCAGTGCAGGGTGGCGACCTGGTCGACGGTGAACGGGATCAGCGCCTCCGTATCCCCGGTGAGGACCTTGCGAGCCCACTCCGGGTCGGCGATCAGGGCCCGGCCGACCGCGATCAGGTCGAACTCGTCCCGCTCCAGCCGGTCCAGCAGGTTCTCGATGCCCGCCACCCCGGTCCGGCTCCCGCTCTCGAACCCCGGCTTGAACGCCTTGTCCAGGCCGACGGAGCCGACGCTGATGGTGGGCTTGCCGGTGAGCTTCTTGGTCCAGCCCGCGAGATTCAGGTCCGAGTCCTCGAACTCCGGCACCCAGTACCGGCGGGTGGAGGAGTGGAAGGCGTCCACCCCGGCCTCCACGAGCGGGGTGAGGACCGCCTCCAGCTCCTGTGGGGTGGTGACCAGCCGCGCGTCGTAGTTCTCCACCTTCCACTGCGAGGTGCGGAAGACGATCGGGAAGTCGGCGGAGACGGCCTTCCGGCAGGCGGCCACGATCTCGGCGGCGAACCGGGTACGGGCGACCGGGTCACCGCCGTAGCCGTCGGTGCGGCGGTTGGTGCCCTCCCACAGGAACTGGTCGATCAGAAGGCCATGGGCGCCGTGCACTTCGACGCCGTCGAAGCCGGTGCGCTCGGCCGCGGCGGCGGCTTCGGCGAAGGCGGCGATCACCGCGTCCACGTCGTCCTGGGTCATGGCCTTACCGGCCGGGGCGCCGTCCAGCCCGATACCCGACGGGCTGACCGTCGGGGCGTCGGGGAACGGGCCCGCGCCCTCGGGACGCTGCACCCCGACGTGGCAGATCTGCGCCAAGATCCGGCCGCCCGCGCGGTGCACCTCCGCCACCACGTTCTTCCAGCCCGCCAGGGCGTCCTCGCCATGGAACAGCGGCGCAGTGACGCTGTCCCCCGCCGCGTCGTGACGGATGTACGTTCCCTCGGTGACGATCAGCCCGACCCCGCCGGCCGCCCGGCGCGCGTAGTACCGCGCCACATCGGCGCCGGGGACGCCGCCCGGCGAGAAGTCGCGCGTCATCGGCGCCATGACGAGCCGGTTCGGGACGGTGAGCCCGCGCAGGGTGAACGGGCGGGACAGGGTCTGAGCCGCGCGGTCGGTGGCAGCGCTGCTGGCAGGCACGTGAATACTCCTCGAAGTAGGACGACGTTCCGCGGACGGCCGGCTCTCGGAGGAGGCGGCGACGTCGGTGGTACTGGATGTGTCGGACATGAGTGATGTGTCTTTCGTGCATTCGGGTGTTTTGGTCTGCCTCCCCGACGCCGAGGCTCGTGCGCCCGAATCCGGGACGAGGCTTGATGGCTAGGCCGGTTGCTTACGCCAGAACCGAGGGAACATGCCGTTCCTTCCCATGGGCAAGTACCTACTTTTTTGTAAGTGCCTCCAGCGTGGGTGTTTTCGTAAAACAGGAGCCACGAGGAGAACCGATCGCCAGTACTGCTGTGGTCCTTATCGGTGCGCTCAAGGAGCTCGAAGCCGATGGCATCATCGCGCGCAAGGACTTTCGGGGGTTGCCCTTGCCGGAAACCTCGTCCGTGCAGGTAACGCTGCATGTTGGTATTCGTGGAGGATGCCGCCGAGGCGATCGTGTCGGCGTATGTCGAGGCGGGCCAACGCGTTGGGATCGTCGATCGGCGGGGGGCACGGGGCGGAGCGGTCTGGCGTTTGCGATGGTTCCGGATTAACGTCCGGTCCAGGAGCTCGCGGCGGCAGGTGCCACCTCCGGTCCTGGAGCCGACCAGCCGCAGAGTCCTGCGCACTCGCATCCTCGGCGGCGTGATCAACGAGTACAGATATGCCTCTTGACCTGGAGCGACGATTATTCGATCCCCACAGGCGTAATCCCGCACCAAAACCGTAGGACAACCTCATGCCCAGTTCTGCTCCGGCCGGAGCGGGCTATACCTGAGCCATACCGCCGTCGATGCAGAGTTCTGCACCTGTCATGAAACTGCTCTCGTCCGAGGCGAGAAACAGCGCACCATTGGCGATCTCCTCGGGAAGCCCGAGGCGGCCCATCGGGACAAGGGTGCTCATGTGGGCTCGGAGAGCTACTGGATCTTGACCGAAGTACTCGGCTTGTCCATCGATGATGAGTGTGTCGATCGGCCCCGGACTCAGCACGTTGACCCGAAGACCCCGGTCGCCGAACTCTGCCGCCCACGTGCGCGCGTAGGAGCGCACGGCGGCCTTCGCCGCGCTGTAAGCCCCTGCCCCGGGATCACCCTTGAATGCCGTGATCGAGCCCAGCAAAACGATCGAGCCGCCCATTCTTAGAAGCGGCAGCGCCTTCTGGACGGTGAACAGTGTGCCGCGGGCATTGAGGTCGAATGTGCGGCCGAAGTGTTCCTCGGTCACGTCCCCGAAGTTCATCCGCTCAATGCTTCCAGCGTTCGCGACGATCACATCGAGGTGCCCGCTCTCCTGACGGATGGCCTCGACCAAATTGTCGAGATCACCCGACATCGTAGCGTCCGCGGTGACCGCCGTGACATGTCCCTCAATGGAAGCCTTCGCGGCTTCGAGCGCCTCTTTCCGTCGCCCCGTGATGTAGACGTGGGCGCCTTCACTTCCGAATCTCTGGGCAATCGCCAGACCAAGGCCCGCGCTCCCGCCGGTGACGAGGGCTACCTTATTCGCGAGACGCATGCTTTCTCCTTGAGTCGAGACTGTGAGCACCGAACACATTGCTTTGCCTCATCCTGCTTTTGACAGCCGGCGTCGCAGGACTTGCGTGCCTTGCAGGACGCGGCTGCCGTCCCGCGGCTTTCCGGCCCTGGTGGCTGCGCCGGGCGTGCACCACGGTAGGACCGGCCTGACATAGAGGCAAATAGTGGCAACGTATAGGCTGCATTGGCATCTCCTATGTCATGTCGAAGGTTGGATTCGAATGAACCTGCGCCAATACGAATACGCCCTGGCCGTCGCCGACGAGGGCTCCATGACAGCGGCAGCAGAACGTCTGCGGGTCACTCAGCCCTCTCTGTCGCAGCAGATCGGCACCTTGGAGAAGCACCTCGGGGTGCAGCTGTTCACCCGCACCCCGAGCGGGGTGACGGTGACGGTGGCAGGGCGGGCTTTCCTCGCAGAGGCGAAGATCGCGACGACCGCATCCCGGCGTGCCATCACGGCCGCCCGCGCCGCCAACGGGGAACTGGCAGGCGAACTCATCATGGCTGTCCACATGGGCCTGGGAGCACGCCAGCTGCCCCAGGTATTGGGGCAGCTGCGCAATCGCCACCCGAAGCTGCAGGTGACTCTCCACGAGGAGCCCGATCCCGCGGACATGGAACGACTGGTCCGCCAGGGAACCCTCGACATGGTCCTCGTGCACCGCATCCCCGTCGGGTGCACCTTCGACATTCACCCTCTGGGCGAGGAAGCCTACGTCGCCGTCTTGCCGAAGGGGCACCCGCTTCTCTCGGACAGCGCCGCCCCGCGTCTGGAAGACCTGGCGTCAGAGGGGTGGATCCGGTTCCGGCGCGCCAGCCTGCTCGACGACTACCTCGCCCACCTGCTCGCCAACGCGGGCCTCAGCCCGCACACGGTGGCCCGAGCGTCACAGATCTCCACTGCGGTGCGGCTCGTGGCGCAGGGCTTGGGCGTCACTGTGGTCCCGGCCTCGGCCATCCCCGAAGGCTTCGAAGAACTGGCCTGCCCGCTACTGCCCTCCCTGACCGAGCCCGTCCTCGTCGGCGTGCGGCGCAATCCGGGTCCGGCAGAGACGGCCATGCTCGACCATCTCAACCAGCAGAACTGGTGCGGTACAGGCCTCCTCTGTCAGCCCGCAACTGATTGAGCGTTTACTTCCACGTTGCACCAATATGGAACGACCTCGAGCCCCGAAGCCATTCACGATGCCGCCCTGTCTCCACCGCTCAGCCTTTTGACCTGCCGATACGGGGTTCAGAAACTTCCCAATGTCGTTGTCAAGCGGAGGCCCTGACTGGTTGTGACGGCTGGTAGAGCGATCCGTCCCGGATCATGGCCCAGAGGACGTTGGCTCGGCGGCGGGCGAGGGAGAGCACGGCCTGCTTGTGGTTCTTGCCCTCGGCGCGGTGAGGTCGGCCCGGGGCGCCCTGCCAGCATTGCTGCTGGTGGGTTTCCCCGGACCGCCTCCCGAACCCGGCGTGCCCGTTACCGAGCACCGGGCTCTCCACAAGTCCCGGTGAATTAGCTCGGGTTCCTCATCCCGTGGTCGGCCACGGCGAGGGGATCACAGCGCCCCGGTAGCGGTAACGCGTGGTGCGTACCTTGTCCGGGTCGAACAGCGTGATCTCCTCGGTGGTCGGCCATCCCTTCCTGCCGTGGTAGCGACGGCTGAGATCCTTCCAGTGAGTCCGGCGGTGTCTGCGTCTGATCCACTTCCAGACCTGGTGCCACACGATGTGGTGCAGGTATTGGAAGGTGGCGCTCGACACGCCGGGCCGGAAGTAGGCGCACCATCCCCGCAGCATCGGGTTGAGCTGTTGCAGCAGCCGCTATTCGCTCTGCGGGAGGGACCGTGGGCCCATCCGTGTCGACGTATCTGTCGTACAGATCGGTGAAACACCGGGTTGCGGCGGTGTCGTCCGCCGGCCGCTCGCCGACCCACACAGCAAGGTCATAGCTCATGGACGCAGCCTGCCACCCCTCACCGACAGCAGTACCAACGGATTCGATCTCAGTCGCTCCGGTGCGCCCGAGACGGCATCGATAGAGTGTCGCCGTGCCGTATCCGCCGATGCCGCTCCACCTCGAGACCGCTCGGCTGACGCTGAGTCCGTGGGCCGAGTCCGACGCCGACGACCATCGCGCGCTCGCTGCCGAACGGGGCAATGGAATGCCGTCCGTTGAGGACAATCGGCGAGTGATTCAAGCACAGCTCGCTGCGCCGGCGCGGACGGGACTTGCCCTGCTGGTCGTCAACCGGCGCGATGTGGGCGACTTCATCGGGTATTGCGGGCTCACCGTCGGTCGGACATCCGTCGACGAGCCCGAGATCGCCTATGAACTGTTTCGGCGAGTACACGGACAGGGCTATGCGACCGAGGCGGCCTCCGCCGTGCTCGATGCCGCGATCGCGACCGGTCGGAAGCGGTTGTGGGCGACAGTGCGTCCCTGGAACACGCCGTCGTTCCGCGTGCTCGAAAAGCTTGGGTTCGAGCGTGACCACCTCTCGACAGATGACCGTGGCGGACTGGTGTGGCTCACGCGCTCGCTGCCATAAACGGAGCGGTGCGGTAGGGCGCGATGAAGATCAACGCGAACGAGAAGCGGTGAGAATCCGACAGCCTCAGTGCGACAGGACACCTGCGCACCGCCTCCACATGGTCACCGCTCACCGGGCCCGCCGACCTGATGGTCGGCGGGCCCACACCGTCATACCGTCGAACGCAGCCGGTCCAATTCGCTGCTGATCGCATCCCGCAGCGGGTCATGCTGCGGAGTGAGCCTGAACCGCTCATCACTCCACCGCTCATGCGGATAAAGCCACACAGGCTTGCCCACCAGCTCGGTCGGCTCCCACTCGAACCGCGGCCAGACGTGGGCATGCAGGAACGGGTCCGTGTTACCGAGGATCTCCAGGTTGACCCTGCGAAAATCGGGATCCAGCCGCCGACAGGCCCGCTCAACTGCTTCCCCGAGCTGGTCCATGTCGGACAGAAACGCCAGCCGCTTTGCCTTCGGCAGGTCAGACAGCCGTTGAACACGGGGTTCGTCCACGAGGAGGACCGAGTAACCCGGCAAGAACTGAACGTCGCCGATCACCGCGAATCCCGCCTCAAGCCGCCGCAGCACGGTTGGGTTCTCCCCTTGCAGAGCAGCCCCGATCCGATCCATCCGCCAGTCACCGGTCATGGCCAGAACCTACCCGCAGACCAACCAAATGAGGTGAGGAGCGGCCACGGCCCTTTTTTCAGGGCTCTGGCCGCAGTTCCGTGGGCTGTCTGGTGATGATCGATGGCGCGGCCGGTTCACGCCTGGAACTCGGTGAGATCGATGGTGTGAACGCGCAGCGGATAGCCGTACACCGGGTGCGCCGTCTCTCGCTCGGGCACCATGCCGAGCTTGCGGATGATGTTCTCGGAGGCCTCGTCACCCACCTGGTTGATGCTGATGATGCGGTCGAGGCCGCGGTCCTGGAGCGCGAACTCCAGGGTGGCATGGGCGGCTTCGGATGCGTATCCCTGGCCCCAGAACTGTGAGCCGAGCCGCCAGCTGATGGCCACGGCGGGCAGTACCTCCGGCAGGTACTCGGGCACGGACAGGCCAGTGAAGCCTGCCAGTTCGCCCGAGGCCAGCAGTTCGACGGCGAAGGGTCCGAAGCCTTCCTCGTCCCACTCCTCCTCCCACCGCTCGATGGCCTCTGCCGTGTGGTCGAGGTCGCGCACCGAGCCGTCGTCAATCCAGCGCATGACCCGCGGGTCCGCGTTGATGTCCGCCATCGGCGCGAGGTCAGCGTCATGCCAGTGACGGAGGAGGAGGCGGGGTGTACGGATCTCGGTCATGGCACTCATCCTGCCGAAGGCAACGGCCTCATCGGAAATCGGCGCCGGTCCGTGCTGCTGCGCCGGGAGGCGATGCGTCAAGCTGCCTGCACCGCACACCGTGACGGGTGAGTCACCGCGCCGGAATCGCCGGGTCCAAGGGCGCGGTCCGCACGATCTGTTCTTGCTCGGGTTCGGGAACGTGTCAGCCAGACTCTGGCTCTGCCCTTGGGCGGGCCGCCGCGGGTGGCGCTCCTGGCGACTCCGCTGATCGGCTGGGCCGAGGTCGGACCTGGCCTGCCGTAAGCCATCAGCGGAGTCGCGGGTGGACCGGGCAGCAGGGTCTCGGCCGACTTGGTGTTCGCGTGGCGCCATACCGGCCCCAGCGGCGGGCCGAGGGGGCCGGGGCGAGCGTCCCGGACACGTCGTCGGCTATTGGCGTCTGGGCGGAGCGGGATTGTCGAGGGTGAGCGCCGTGCAGCGCACCCCGCCCCCGCCCTTGCGCAGTTCGGTGGTGTCCAGGTCCACCACCGTAAGGCCCCGTTCCCGCAGGGCGGCGCTGAGGCGCGGCGCGCCCTGCGTCATCGTCACCGTGGTGCCGTCGCTGATCAGGTTGAGCGCGAAGGCCTGGGCATCCTCGGCACCGACCTCGATGAGCTCCAGGCCCAGGTCCTTCAGTCGGCCCCGGCTTTCCGTCTCCAGCGCCGGGGGGTAGTAGGCCAGGGTGTGCTCGTCGATGACGGAGACGGCCAGATCGAGGTCGTACCACTTCTCGCTGACGGTCCGCAGCGCTACCACCTCGTGGCCGAACAACTCGGCCAGGAAGTCGTGCATCCGCCGGTCCGTTCGCCGCCCGTACCCGGCCAGCAGGAAGCGGCCGCAGGCCAGGGTGTCGCCCTGGCCGCTGAAGGCGTACGGCGCGTCGAAGACGTCGAACTCGTTCTCCTTGAGCCAGGAGTGGAAGTACGGGATCTCCTCCAGCCGGGCGGCCGGGGGGTTGCCCAGCACGGCGCGACGATCGCAGATGAAGGCACCGTTGGCCGTGTAGACCATGTCCGGGCATTCGGGGACCGACTTCATCGTGCGCACCGTACGGCCGGCCGACCGGTGCGCTGCGGCGATCGCCTCGTGCTCGGCGAGGGCCGCATCGCTATCGGGCTGGCAACTGCGGTCCATGTAGGGGTTTATCTCATAGCTGATCCGGAAGTGCGCAGCGTCGGACATGAGCAGGTCGCGGTTCATCAGGTCTCCGACCGATAGGAAGGGGCGAAGCGACGATGCGGTGAAGGTGGGCGGGGTTCCGGGCGGTCGTGTGTGCCGAGGGGCGGCAGCGAGAGCCGACAGGAAGATCCGCAGAGCTCGACGGGACATCAGCCGGGAGTGGCGTCATCGCGTCGCCAGGGAGGCGTCAACCTACGGAGAGCCGGGCTCGCCTCTCCTCCTCGTGCTCGGTGCCCGCACGGCCGGGCTCTGTCTCGGCGAGGGCCTGCCGGGCCGCGCTGTCCAGTGTGACCAGCACCCACTTGTCGAAGTCGAAGCCACATTGCTCGGCGGCCCTGCGCCATTGGGTGAGCCGGTCGCCTGGAACGGGGAGCCGCTGGATGTTCGACTCCTCCTTGCAGTTCTGCCTTTCTTCGCCCTGGGCGTCGCGAATGGAATTCCGCAGTTGCTTGGTGCTCCAGTTCTCCCGCTCAGCCAGGTCGAGCCACCGTTCCTGCTCGACCACCGGAAGGGAGGCGACTTCGGCGTGGTGCTGGAAACTCAATCGGGACCGGCGCCGGCTCAGTTCGAAACGCCTGGACACCCAGGCGTAATTACGCAGCGTTTGGTACTGTAACCCGGCCGCGCGGACACCTCGCTGATAGCGGTCGGCGAAATGGTCCTTTCCGTAGACCAGCCAGTCACCAAGCCACCAGACCGACGAATTGATGAGCCGGGAGATCTGCAGTCCGGCGCGCTGCCAATCCTCGAAGGTCAGTTCGGTAGGCATCTGAAGTCCGACGCCCGTGGTGAGGACCTGGCTGCGGCCCAGGTCACGGGCTCCGTCGGCCCGGCGCTGCTCCGACCGCAGCGGCAGTGACTTTCTGGACGGCGCGTGTTTCGTGGCCTGAGTTTCCGTTGTCGCGTCCATTGCATCCCCCATGTTGTTGTGAACGGACGGTTTCTGGGCCAGGAATGGATTCCGCTGTTCGGTCGGTGAAGTTATCGGTGCCGCAGGCCTCCAGGGGTGCTGGTCCGACCATGGGACCTGCGCGTGTCGGAGCGGTGCGCGGGTGCTGCGGCGGGCGGAAAGAAATCCGCCGGGTTTGTCATGCCGAGCTTGAAGATCAACCCCGTGTCTGAGGATCGATCATGGGAACTCGGGACCAGTCCTCGCTAGCAGAATCTAACCCACACCGCGAAGGCAACGTAACCCATATTGCGCCACGGCGGTACCATTGTGGTGTCCTTCATGTCTCTGACGCCGGTCGGCGGGAAGGCGGCGCCGGTTATGGTCTCCGCTGCTGTGCTCGGACGCTCACCGCGGAATATTAGCCTCCGGGAACGGCTCGCCAGAGGGCCTGATCGTGATGACGCCATCTTGCGGGCAGACTGACCCCCCTGATGGGGACACGGTTGTGCCATAATGAAGCCATGGAAATGCGGCCGTACGTAGACGAGCTCTGTCACGAGTTCATGGATGCCGCCGCCGGAGGCGGCGACGATACTCGTGCGCTCGCCGAGCGGCTCGTCGGGCCGCTCGAGAAGGCCACCCGGCTCACCCTCTTGAAGGCACTGTCCGCGGCCGCTGACGAGATCACCCGCGACTTGGCGCCCGGCTCCGTGGATGTCCGGCTGCGCGGGCTCGACCCCAACTTCGTCGTCACGCTGCCTCCTGCCGACGAGCCGTACGACGGCGAGGGGGAGGGGGACTACGAGTTCGCGGCGGGCGGGACTTCGGCCCCCCGGCCCGCCGCGAGCGCGGTCGGAGACGTCGCCGGTGGTACCGCGCGGATCAACTTTCGTCCCCCGGAGCACCTCAAGGTCCTGATCGACGAGGCCGCCAGCAAGCAGGGTCTCTCCGTGAACGCCTGGCTCGTCCGGGCCTGCAACGCCGTACTGGCGTCCGAGAGTCACCGCGGTGAGCGGCGCGCC
Organism: Streptomyces endocoffeicus; assembly: GCF_016741935.1. GTDB lineage: Bacteria > Actinomycetota > Actinomycetes > Streptomycetales > Streptomycetaceae > Streptomyces > Streptomyces endocoffeicus. The sequence goes on from NZ_JAERRG010000065.1 coordinate 17,129, forward strand.
CCCCGGGGCGGGCAGCGCCACTCCGGCTGGGTTCGCTGACCTGTGCCGGATCCTCGCCGTCCCGAGCGGGGACGTGCTGCGGCCTCATCGAGAGAGTAGAGACATGCCCGCTTACGAGACCCCCGAACCGATCTCCGTCACCATCGAGTTGCCCGTGGGGGACATCCGGATCGTCGCGGGCGACCGCGCGGACACCGTGGTCACGGTGGTACCGACGGACGCCAAAAGGGATTCCGATGCCAAGGCCGCCGAGCGGGTCTCTGTCGACTACTCGGGCGGCCGACTGCTTGTCAAGGCCCCCAAGCAGTACCTTCCGTTCGGTCACAGCGGGTCGAGCGACGTGTGCATTGAGATGCCGGCCGGGTCACAGCTGCGGGGCACGGTCGGTTCTGCCGCGCTGCGCTGCGACGGCCGGCTCGCTCTGTGCCACTTCAAGTCCGGGATGGGCGACATCGAGTTGGACGAGACGGACAGCCTGTACCTGGAGGCGACCAGTAGCGACATCACCGTGCGCCGGGTGCACGGCCGCGCCGAGGTCATCCTGGGGAGCGGCGCCGTGCGGCTGGCCGAAATCGACGGTCCCTCGGTGATCAAGAACACCAACGGGGACGTGTGGGTCGGCGTGGCGCATGACGACGCGCGGCTGACCGCCGCCAACGGTTCGGTATCCCTCGACCGCGCACACGGTTCCGTCGAGGTGAAGGTCGCCAACGGTAGCATCGGGCTCGGCGAGGTCCAGCGCGGCTCCATCGGCATCGAGACCGGGGTCGGCGAGTTGGAGGTGGGCATCCGGGAGGGCACCGCCGCTCGGCTCGATCTGCGCACCCGGCGCGGCACCGTACGCAACTACCTCACCTCCATCGACGGACCCATGCCCACCGAGGAGACCGTCGAGGTACGGGCCCGCACCTCCATGGGGGACATCGTCATCCGCCGGGCCTGAAGCCCCGCGCCATGGCGAGGCCGAGGAAAACACTTCATGAGGCCAAGGCGTCAGGCTGCGGCAGCCATGTCGGGCCGACGCCTGGGCCGATCGATGACACCGGTCACGGCCGGGACCTTGGCCGGCAGCGACCACAGCTCGCCCGGCACGATCCACGGCCGCGACTGACGTTTCCCCACAACCGCCCCAACGGGCAGACCGGCCGACAGCCACATGGCCAACGACTTCTGTTGGGGCCAGTAAGCCGGCTGTTCCCCGGAGCCCTGTTCCGGCACGGCAGCGGTGGTGTCCGCGTATAGGCGCCGAGTACCCATTGGCTGTTCTCGCGGCATCCCTCGGGCGGCATCTGCCCTCCTCCCGGCCTTCCACCGGCGCTCATTCCCCGCCTTCTGCCAGGTTGCTCCGTCCGGTCTCATGGCCGTTGCACACGCCTTCCCTCAGGCGGCACTGTCCTGGCGACGGGACAGACATGGGCAACGGTGCCATCGCTTTTTCCTGACGCCTCCAGGGACGCCTTCCTCTCACTGGACGCCTCGCGTTACGGTGACATTTGCTTCAGGGTGCACAACCGCATGGGACGGCTTCTCCTCGTATCCCGAGCGTGCCGCCGACACGGAAATACATTGACTGCACCTCCAGCATTCACAGTTCTGTGACCGAGCTTTTCTTCAGCATTTTGGTGTCATTCCTGGCTCTGTCGTATGCCACCGAGGACCCGCGGAGGAAGAATGCAAACCGGTACGTGTGTGAGCGGCACGAGTCTGGCCGTGGAGAGTCCCTCCTTGTGGCGGGCCCGGCGCATCGACATGAGGCACCGGCTGATCTGCTTCCCGCACGCGGGTGGCGGTGCCAGTGCCTACGCCGACTGGGCGGACGGCCTGCCCGCCGGAATCGAGGTGACGGCTGTTCAGTTACCTGGCCGCCAGAACCGCATGGACGAGGAACCACCCACTCAAGTCGGCCCCCTGGTCCGCTCGATAACCCAGGCTCTCCGACCGCTTCTGGGCTGCTCGTTTTCCTTCTTCGGCCACTCCTGCGGCGCCCTGCTGGCCCACGCGGTGGCGCAGGCCCTGAAGTCCCGCGGCCTCCCCCAGCCGGCTCACTTGTTCTTGTCGGCCCAGGCGGAACCCGGAGAGATCCAGCGGGGGCCGCAGATGCACAAGTTGTCGTCGGAAGCCTTCCGCGCCGAGGTGTTGCGGCTCGGCGGATTCGAAGCGGAGATCGTCGGCGACGACGAGGCCATGGACGCTCTGCTGCCCACTGTCCTGGCCGACTTCCGTCTGTGGGAACAGCACCGCATCAGCCCCGCCCCGCGGCTGGACAGCCCCATCACCGCGCTGGTCGGTGACCGGGACAGTCGGGTATCCGTAGAAAGTGTCGAAGGGTGGCATGCATACACAAATGCGAGCTTCGACACCCGGATTTACCCGGGTGGTCATTTCTATTTCTCCGACGCCCGGATCGGCGCGGAACTGTTTACATTCATCGGTCGAACCCTGCTGGGCTGACGGCTTCCCGTAGAACCGGAGGTGGGCTCTTTGTGCTCCATCGACATGGGCGTTCCGTCGCCCCTTTTCGGTGAGTTGAACGAGACCGGGCCGGGCGCTTGTGGCTCGGTGCCGGAGGTGTTTGCCCGGTGTGTTTCCGAGGTGCCGGATGCGGTGGCGGTGGTGTGCGGCGGGCGTTCGTTGACATATCGGGAGTTGGACGAGTGGTCGGGCCGGTTGGCGAGTGTGTTCGCCGGTCGTGGGGTGGGGGCGGAATCGGTGGTGGGGGTCGCGTTGCCGCGGTCGGTGGAGTTGGTCGCGGCGGTGCTGGGTGTGTTGAAGGCCGGAGGCGCGTATTTGCCGGTGGATCCGGAGTATCCGGCGGAGCGGCTGGAGTTCATGCTCGCGGATGCCCTGCCGGTGCTGGTGGTGACTTCTGGGGAGCTGGCGGCCGAGTTGCCTGCCGGCTCGTGTCCCTTCCTCGCGCTGGACGATCCGGACGTGGTCGCGGAGGTCGCGGAGGTCGCGGAGGTCGCGGCGGCTCGGGTGCCCGAGGTGTCGTCGGTTCCGGCGGACCGGCTGGCGTATGTGATGTACACCTCCGGTTCCACCGGGGTTCCCAAGAGCGTGGAGGTTACCCACCGGGCCGTGGTCGGCCTGGCTGGTGACGCCCGTTTTCGGGGTGGTGCGCATACGCGTGTGCTGTTGCATTCCGCGCAGGCGTTTGATGCGTCGACGTATGAGTTGTGGGTGCCGCTGCTGGGTGGTGGGTGTGTTGTTGTGGCGCCGCCGGGGAAGCTGGACGCCGCCGCTTTGGCGGAGGTTTCGCGTGAGCGGCGGGTGACCGCGTTGTGGGTGACGGCAGGTCTGTTCAAGGTGGTGGCTGATGAGCGGCCGGAGTGTTTCGCGGGCGTGCGTGAGGTGTGGACCGGCGGTGATGTGGTCTCGCCGGCGGCCGTCGAGCGGGTGATGGGGGCGTGTCCGGGGTTGCGGGTGGTGGATGGCTATGGGCCGACCGAGACCACCACGTTCGCCACCTGTCACCTCGTGCCGGCTGATGGGCCGGTGGCTGAGCCCGTCCCGATCGGCCGGCCGATGGAGGGCATGCGCGTGTATGTGCTCGACGGGGCTCTGCGTCCGGTTCGGCCTGGTGTGGCGGGTGAGTTGTATATCGGTGGTGGCGGGCTGGCGCGTGGGTACGGGCGGCGTCCGGCGCTGAGCGCGGAGCGGTTCGTGGCCTGTCCCTTCGGGGAGCCGGGTGAGCGGATGTACCGCACCGGCGATGTGGTCACCTGGGACGCGGGTACGGGGCTGGTCTTCCAGGGACGTGCCGACACCCAGGTCAAGATCCGCGGCTTCCGTATCGAACCCGGCGAGATCGAAGCCGTGCTGGAATCCCACCCGGGCGTCGCCCACGCCGTGGTCGTGCCGCACAAGGGACGGGGTACCGGCCGCGGCAAGCAGCTTGTCGCCTACATCGTCCCCACGGGGAGCGGCGACCCGGGCACGCGGCCCGAGAACAGCAACTTCGGTGCCATTGCCCTCGATTCCAGCTTCGTCGTCGGGGAGCTGCGCGGCTTCACCGCACAGCGCCTGCCCGAGTTCATGGTTCCCGCCCTGTTCGAGGTGTTGGACGAACTGCCCCTGACGCCCAACGGCAAGCTGGATGTGGCCGCGCTGCCCGAGCCCGAGGCGCGGGGCGGCATCTACCGGGCACCGCGTACGGGGGCGGAAGAGGTCCTGACCGGCCTGTACGCGGAGGTCCTCGGGCTGGACCCGGTCGGCATCGACGACGACTTCTTCGCGGCCGGCGGCGACAGCATCCAGTCGATCCAGGTGGTCTCGCGGGCGCGTACCCATGGGCTGGAGATCAGCTCGCGCGACGTGTTCGAGCACCGGACCGTCGCCGAGTTGGCCGCGGTCGCGGCTGCCAACCGGCAGGCCGGAGCCGTATCGGCGCCGGCGGAGCCGGAGGGTGGCGGCACCGGTGAGATGCCGCTGCTCCCGGTGGCCCAGTGGATCAAGCAGGACTGGGGTGCCGGGTTCGACCGGTTCCTCCAGGCCTTGGTGCTTGAGCTGCCCCCGGGCATCGACCGGGCGGGACTGACCGCGACCCTGCGGGCGGTGCTGGACCGGCATGACCTGCTTCGCTCCCGGCTCATGGAGGACGCCTGCGACGCGCCGGGCGGACTCGTCGTCGCGCCGCCCGGCGCGGTCGACGCCGACACCCTGGTGCGGCACACGGAGTGCGACGGACGCTGGGACACGGACGGCTGGCGCACACTGCTGCTGGCCGAACTTGACGCGGCGGCGCGGCGGCTGGACCCGGCGGCCGGGGTGATGGCGCAGTGCGTCTGGTTCACCCCGCCGGACCCCGTAACTCCCGGTCGGCTGCTGCTGGCACTGCACCACCTGGTGGTCGACGGTGTGTCCTGGCGCATCCTGATGCCCGACCTGGCACGTGCCTGGCAGCAGGCGAGCGCCGGTGCCACGCCCGCCCTGCCCGAGGTGCCCACCTCCGTACGCCGCTGGGCGCACGCGCTGGCCGAGGAAGCGGCCGACCCGGCACGCGTCGCCGAGCTGGGCCTGTGGCAGTCGATCGTCGAGCGGCCCGACCCGGTGCTGGGCACCCGGCGCCGCGACCCCGCCGTCGATGTGCGGGCCACCGTGCGGAAGACCTGGGTGCGGCTGCCCGCGCATGTCACCGAGCCGCTGCTGACGACCGTGCCCGCGGCCTTCCACGGTGGGGTCAACGACGGCCTGCTGACGGGGCTGGCCCTCGCCCTGGCCCGGTGGCGCCGCGACCGCGGAGTGGACGAGCCCTCGGCGCTGATCCGGCTGGAGGGCCACGGCCGGGAGGAGAGTGTCGTGCCCGGCGCCGACCTGTCCCGGACGGTGGGCTGGTTCACCAGCGTCTTCCCCGTCCGCCTGGACCTGGCGGGAGTCGACCTGGACGAGGCGTTCGCGGGCGGGCCCGCCGCCGGGCAGGCGCTCAAACTCGTCAAGGAATCCCTGCGCTCCGTGCCCGACAAGGGACTCGGCTACGGCCTGCTCCGGTACCTGAACCCCGAGACGGCCGCCGTGCTGTCCCGGCACCCCATCGGACAGGTCGGCTTCAACTACCTCGGGCGGTTCTCCGCCGCCGCCGATATGCCCGAGGAGCTGCGCGGACTCGGCTGGACCCAGGCGCCCGAGGCCGCGGCCATCGAGGAGCTGGCGGAGCTCGACGCGGCCCAGGACCCGCGGATGGCCGCACCGGCGGAGCTCGACATCAACGCCTCCGTCACCGATACCCCCGAGGGCCCACGGCTCGGCGCGCTGTTCACCGCTCCCGTCGGCGTACTCACCCCCGAGGAGGTGCGGGAGCTGACCGGGCTGTGGTCCGAGGCGCTGGAGGGCATCGTCCGGCACGCCGCCGCGCCGACGGCGGGCGGGCTGACCCCCTCGGACGTGCCCCTGGTCTCGGTCAGCCAGGATGACCTGGAGGCGTGGGAGGCGCGCTATCCCACGCTCGAGGACGTGTGGCCCACCACCTCACTCCAGTCCGGGCTGCTGTTCCACTCCATGCTGGACCACTCCGACTTCGACCCCTACCAGGTGCAGTACACGCTCCACCTGAGCGGTGCCGTCGACCCGGAGCGCATGCGCGCCGCGGGCCAGGCGCTGCTGGAGCGCCACCCCAGTCTGCGCGCCGCGTTCGTGCCCGACTTCATCGGCGACCTGGTCCAGCTGGTGCTCGGCCGCGTCACCCTGCCCTGGCGTCACCTCGACCTGAGCGGGCCGGTGGACGCGGAGCGCGAGGCCGCCTTCGAACAGATCCTCCGGGACGACCTCGCGGCCCACTTCGACCCCGCCGAACCGCCCCTGTTCCGGCTCACCCTGGTGACCCGCGGCCCGGAGCGGTCCGAGCTGGTGGTGACCGCCCACCATGTGCTGTTCGACGGCTGGTCGGTACCGCTGATCATGCAGGACCTGCTGCGGCTGTACGCCTCCGAGGGCGACGCGTCGGTGTGGCCTCGCGTGCGGAGCTACCGTGACTTCCTGGTCTGGCTGGCCCGGCAGGACCCCGCTGTCTCCGCCCGCGCCTGGCAGCGTGAACTCGCCGGTGTGGAGCGGCCCACCACCGTGGTGCCCGAACCGCCGTCCGGCCCCGGCGCGGGACCCGTCGGCATCGGCCAGGTCGACGTGCCACTGCCCGGCGAGGAGTCCCGGGCGCTCTCCCGGCGCGCCGCGGAGCTGGGCGTCACCGTGAACACCGTCGTCCAGGGCGCCTGGGCGGTGCTGCTGGGGCAGCTGAGCGGTGAACAGGACGTCATGTTCGCCTCCACGGTCTCCGGCCGCCCGCCGTCCGTCCCCGGTGTGGACTCGGTCGTCGGCACATTCCTCAACACCCTGCCCGTACGCGCCCAGTGGTCCGCCACCGACACCTTCGCCGACCTGCTGACCCACATACAGGAGCGGCAGACCGCGCTGCTGGACCACCACCACTACCCGCTGCCGCGGATCTACGAGGCGGCCGGCCTGAACGCCCTGTTCGACTCCATCGTCGGCTTCGAGTCCTTCCCGATGAACCATTCCGGGCTCACCGAGGCCAGTGCGGCCGCGGGCATCCGGATCACCGGGATCCGGCTGTTCACGGCCACCCACTACCCGCTCACCGTCATGGTCTTCACCGACTCCGACACCCGCCTGCGGCCGGCCGTGCAGTACCAGCTGCACTCCCTCGACCGGCCCGCCGCCGAGGCGATCGCGGCCCGCTTCGGGACGATCCTGCGGCAGATCGCCGCCGACCCGCGGCAGCGGGTGAGCACCGTGGACGTGCTCCTGCCCGGCGAACAGGACCGCCTGCGCGCGCGGCTCACCGGGCCCGGGGCCACCCACGACGGGACGACACTGCCCGCCGCGTTCGCGGACCGGGCGGCCACCGCTCCCGACGCGTCGGCGGTGGTCGCCGGGGACGTCACCCTCACCTACCGGCAGGTGGCGCAGGCGGCCGACCGGCTCGCCGACGGCCTCGCCCGGCACGGAGTCGGCCCCGAGACGGTGGTCGCCGTGGCGCTGCGGCAGCCGCTGGACCTGGTGGTCGCCACCCTGGGCGTCCTGGCAGCGGGCGGCTGCTGCCTCCCCCTGGACCCCGGCCACCCCGCCCGCCACCTGCGCCACGTCCTGGCCGACGCGGAACCCGCCCTGCTGCTCACCGACGCGGCCACGGCGCCGCTCCTGCCGGACGGCGGCCCACCCCGGCTGCTGCTCGACGATGTCGCGGCGGACGGCCATGGCACCGTACGGCCGCCCCAGGACCCCGACCGGCTGGCGTGCCTGGCCTATACCTTCGGGCATCCCGACGGCGTACGGCCGGTGGCGCTCACCCACCGCGGCCTGCTCGCCGGGGCCGCCGCGGCTCGCACGGCGCGGTCCGCACCCGGCACCGTCCGGCTGCCCGTCGGCCCCGCACTCGGCCCCGAGGTGTTCGCCACCCGGCTGAGCACCGCGCTGACCACCGGCGGCTGTCTGGAGCTGGTCACCGCGGCCCCCGGTGGCGTCCCCGGGCCGACCGGCACGACGGCCGGCCTGCCGCACGAGACCACCCCGGCCGGCGTACGGGCGTACCTGCTCGGACCTGGTCTGCGCCCCGCACCCCCGGGCGCGGTCGGCGAACTGTACCTGGCGGGCCCCACCCTGGCCCGCGGGTACCAGGGCCGGCCGGGGCTTACGGCGGAGTGTTTCGTGGCCGACCCCTGCGGACCACCCGGCGGCCGCATGCTGCGCACCGGTGACCTGGCCCGCTTCAACCCGGAAGGCGGTCTGGAGTACACCGGCCGTCGGGACGGCCAGGTCATCGTGCAGGGCCTGCGGGTCGCACCGGCCGAGGTCGAGGCGGTGCTGGCGGCGCACCCTGCCGTGCGGCAGGCGCTGGTCGTCGCCCACGACCCCGGGCAGGCGCGGGGCGAGGGCGGCACGCGCCTGGTCGGCTACACCGTGCTGCGCCCCGACGATGCCACCACCGGCACGGAGCTGCGCGCGTACGCCGCCGAACGGCTGCCCGCGCCGCTGGTCCCGGCGGCCGTCGTACCCCTCGAGGCGCTGCCGCTCACCCCCCAGGGCAGGCCCGACCGGGCGGCACTGCCCAAACCCGAGTGGGGAGAGGGCACCTACCGGGCGCCCCGCACCCCCCGGGAGGAGGAGCTCTGCGCGCTGTTCGCGGAGGTCCTCGAGGTCGAGCGCGTCGGTATCGACGACGACTTCTTCGCGCTCGGCGGCAGCTCTCTGCTGGCCACCCGGCTGGCCAGCCGTATCCGCAAGGTGCTCGGCGTGCACGTCGGCATCGGCACCATCTTCCAGCACCGCGACATCGCCGGGCTCTCCCGGACGCTCCGCAGCGCGGAAACCTCCAAGCGGCCCCGTTTGCGCAAGATGAACAGGAGTGGCGAGTAATGATCCCCTTGTCCTACGCGCAGCGACGGCTGTGGTTCATCGACAAGTTCGAGGGCGCCTCGGCGACCTACAACGTCCCCTTCGTCCTGCGGCTGAGCGGTGACCTGGACCCGGCCGCGCTCGCCGCCGCCGTACGCGACGTGGTGGCCCGGCACGAGAGCCTGCGCACGCTGATCGTCGAGAACGCCGACGGCGTCCCCGCCCAGCACGTCGTTCCCGCTGGTGCGGCGCGGCCGGAGATGCCACTGGTCGAGGTCGCCCCCGACGCGCTGGAGGAGGAACTGCGGGACGCCGGCTCTTACGCCTTCGACCTGGCCACCGAGATCCCGGTGCGCGCGACCCTGTTCCGGCAGGCTCCGCGCGAGCACGCGCTGCTGCTGCTCATCCACCACATCGCCGCGGACGGCGAGTCCATGGCCCCGCTTGCCCGGGACCTGGCCGCCGCCTACACCGCCCGCCACTCGGGCGGTGAGCCCGCGTGGCCGGAGCTGCCGGTCCAGTACACGGACTACACGCTGTGGCAGCGCGAGCTGCTGGGCGACGAGGACGACCCGGACAGCGTGCTGGCGGAGCAGGTGCGCTACTGGCGCGAGGAGCTGGCGGGGGTGCCGCAGCCGCTGCGGCTGCCCACCGACCGGCCCCGCCCGCCCGCGGCCGGCCACCGCGGCTCCGTCGTCGGCTTCCCCATCGAACCCGGTCTCCTGGCGGCCGTCGAGGATCTGGCCCGCGACCGCGAGGTGACGATGCCGATGGTGATGCAGGCGGCGCTCGTCGTGCTGCTGCACCATCTGGGCGGCGGTGACGACATCGCGCTCGGCTCCACCATCGCCGGGCGCACCGACGACGAACTGGCCGACCTGGTCGGCTTCTTCGTCAACACCTGGGTCCTGCGCACCGACCTGACCGGCACCCCGACCTTCGCGCAGGTGCTCGACCAGGTGCAGCGCAAGGCCCTGGCCGCCTACGACAACCAGGACGCGCCGTTCGAGCGCCTGGTGGAGATCCTCAACCCGGAGCGCTCCACCGCCTACCACCCGCTCTTCCAGACGATGTTCACCTGGGAGAACGAGGCGTGGATCGACCTCGAACTGCCCGGAGTCAGCGCCCGCCTGCAAGCCCTCTCCACCCCCACGGCCAAGTTCGACCTGGAGTTCAACTACTTCAAGGACCCGGCCCGGCCCGGCATGCTCTGCTACCTGGAGTACGCCACCGACCTGTTCGACCACGCCACCGCCGTGGCCATCGGGAACCGCTACACCCGGCTCCTGGGCGCCCTGGTCGCCGACCCCGGACAGCCCGTCGCGCTCGCCGACGTGCTGGAGCCGGGCGAGCGCGAGCGGATGCTCATGGCGCTGAACGGTGGGGTTGTGGAGCGGCCTGAGGTGTCTGCTGTGGGGTTGTTCGAGCGTTGGGCGGGGTTGGTGCCGGATGCGGTGGCGGTGGTGTGTGGTGAGCGGTCGTTGACGTATGGGGAGTTGGATGCGTGGGCGGAGCGGGTGGCGGTGGGTTTGGCTGTGCGGGGTGTGGGGCCGGAGTCGGTGGTGGGTCTTGCGTTGCCGCGGTCGGTGGAATTGGTGGTGGGGTTGTTGGGGATTTGGAAGGCGGGTGCGGCGTATTTGCCGGTTGATCCGCGGTATCCGGGTGGGCGGTTGGGTCATATTCTCCGTGCGGCGTGTCCGGTGCTGGTGCTGACGGATGAAGAAACGGCTGGGGTTTTGCCGGAGAGCGAGGTCTCTCTGGAATGGCTGGGTGAGGTGGAGAAGGCGGGGGTGGAATCGGCTTCTTGGGGTGCTGTTCGGGTTCTTCCGGATCAGGCGGCGTATGTGATGTTCACGTCGGGGTCGACCGGTGTGCCGAAGGGTGTGGTGGTGACGCATCGGGGTGTGGTGAATGGTGTGTTGGGGTTGGCGTCGGCGGTGGGGTTGGATGCTTCGACGCGGATGTTGGCGGGGACGTCG
>NZ_JAERRG010000066.1 GCF_016741935.1 Streptomyces endocoffeicus
CCAGGGCCCCACCTTCCGTGAACTCGTCGTCCAGGCGCTGTCCTCCGTCGAGCGCGGCTACGATCTGCTGTCCCCGAAGTTCGACCACACCGCGTACCGGACGTCGGCCTCGGTGCTGGACTCCGTGACCGGCGCCCTGCGCCCGCTCGGGCCGTTCGACAGCGGCCTCGACGTGTGCTGCGGGACTGGCGCGGGCATGGGCGTGCTGCGCCAGGTGTGCCGGGAGCGGATCACCGGCGTCGACTTCAGCGCGGGCATGCTGGCCGTGGGCCGGGATTGTACGCGGACGGTGCCGGACGCCCCGCGCACGGACTGGGTACGCGCCGACGCGCGCGCCCTCCCGTTCGGGCCGGTCTTCGACCTGGCGGTGAGTTTCGGGGCGTTCGGCCACTTCCTGCCGCGCGAGCGGCCCGGGCTCTTCGCCCAGGTCCACTCCGTGCTCCGCCCGGGCGGCCGGTTCGCCTTCCCGATCGTGGCACCGGCCCGCCCGGGGTCCCGGCCCTACTGGTCGCTCCTGGCGTTCGACACCGCGATGCGGGTGCGGAACGCGGTGTGGCGGCCGCGGTTTGTGATGTACTACCGGACCTTCCGGCTCGGGGATGTGCGGCAGGAGCTGATCGGGGCCGGGTTCGAGGTCGAGCTGCGTCCGCTGGAGGACCTCGGCCGCCGGGCGGACGGCAGCCCGCGCTGCCGGCTGGTGGTGGCCACCCGGCCGGTGTGAGCGGGCCGCACGCCACGGAGCCGTTGCCCGGCATGACGTTCAGGCCGTGCGGGAGCCGTTGCCCGGCGCGACGATCAGGCCGAGCAGGACCGCCGGCCGCCGGTCGCGTCGTTCATGGCCGCCGCGCTCACCGCTCAGGCCCGTTCCGGTACTCCCCGAGGGCCACACACGACGGCAACCGAAGCGGCCGTGGCGGCGACCTGAGGCTGACAACCTGTCAGCTACTCAAGGGAGTTCACAGTGCGCTCATTCCTCGCGCGCCTGGCCACCGTGCTGGCCGCCTTGGCCGCGCTGGTCGCCGCGCCCGGTGTCGCGACGGCCGCCCCGTCGCGGGTCGCCGACGACTGGAACCCGCCCGCGAACCTCGTACAGCCGCTGGGCGAGGTGTGGAACCACGTCGAGTCGACCTATCCGGACCTCTACGGCTTCCGCAACTACGGCTGGGACCAGGTCATGGCCAACAGGGGAAGCGTCAACTACTGCGTCCGCTGGGAGTCCGACGCCCCGGTCAGCGCCGCGCTGCGCGACCAGATCCACGCCGCGCTGAAGAAGCAGTTCGCCAAGTGGATGGCGGCCATGGTGGAGAACGGCAAGGGGCACAACGCCTGGCCGTACACCAACGTCCCGGTCAACATCGTCGGCTGGGCGGTGAAGAACCGCTCGACACTCCAGTGGACCGACAACTCGGTCGACATCTACGCCGGGAACCTCGACGGCGGTGGCGCCCCGCAGTGTTCCCCCGACTGCGGCCGCTTCTTCCACCAGGACGGCAACTACTCGCGCTGCCCCGGCGGTGCGGCCCGCCACTACGACCAGTCGCTGTGGCTGACCAAGGGCTTCCAGGGCGGGGCCGGCGGGGACTGGGGCCAGCGCGTGGGACAGGAGTACTTCACCGGTGCGCTGAACCAGGAGAACATCCACATCTACCTGCATGAAGTCGGCCACACCTTCGGCCTCGACGACTTCTACGACTGGACCCCGACCGGCCAGTGCTGCTTCCTGATGAATGCGGGAAGCGCCACGCAGATCACGGAGTTCGACAAGTGGATGCTCCGTGACTTCTGGCGCCACCTGAAGAACCGCTACGGCCTCTGAGCGCTTCCCCTGCCCTGGCGGGCAGGGGAGGTCGGCCCGCTCAGAAATCGCATTCGCCGCGCCAGGTGAGACTGGTGATGGTGGCGTGGTCACCGATGATCAACTTGTAGTCGCCGGGGCCGGGGTTGAAGTGGAGGCACCTGTCGTACAACCGACCGTTGGAGACCCAGGTGGCCTGGATGTGATCGTGGCCCGGCTGACGGGTGCCGTTGTTGAAGATGGTGCTGCCGACGATGCTGGTCTGGTGGGAGCCCCGCCAGTCGCCGGCGGTCTTGATCACGGCCGGACCGTCGGTGGTCGTGTTGCTGTCGAACACGCAGACGTTCCCTGAGGGGCAGTTGGGCGGACTGGGCTCGGCCGACGCGGTGGGCGCACTGGCGAGTACGGCGACGAGAGCCGCGGACATGGCTGCCGTGGCGGCGATGCGGTGGTGCATGGTGTTCCTCCCGGCTTCCGTGGGGCGCCCTTCCGGGCGCCCCTTCCGGCAGACAGGGCACCACAATCCGCGGGGACTGGTCCCGAAGCGCCCGTCAACGGCCATCTACGAGGAAATCGGACCCACCCGGAACCAGTCGAACTCCGCCGCACCGCCCGTGCCGCCGGTCGCCACGCCGCCCGTGCTGCCGGTCGCCACGCCACCCGTGCCGTCGGTCGCCGGACCGGTGGCGAAGAGCCCCAGCGTCGCCCCGATCCACTTCCCCGCCGTCGCCGGGAACGGCGCCCCGAGCGGGGTGAATCCCCGCCCGTCCACATCGGCCGCGAACTGGCACACCGCCCCCGGCCGCACACTCACGCGCAGCCGTACGCCCGAACGCCCCCTCCCCAACGGCACCGGCGTGACGGCGTCCACCTCGGCGGCGTCCTGGGCCGCGGTGCGGCATACGAGGACGATCCGGTCACCGTCGTGGCGCAGGCCCACCCAGGCGTAGGTCTCACCCAGGACCACCAGCCCGGCCCGGGACCCCGCCGTCGCGGTGGACAGTTTCATCGAAGTCGTCGCGGTGAACGACTCGGCGGGCAGCCGCTGGCCCAGCACATTGGGCAGCAGCCGGAGGTCATGGGCGACCGGACTCGGCCGGCAGACCAGCGCGAGCCGGCTCGGGAAGCGGCGCAGCGACCACCACGCCGGATCGGCGTTCGCCTGCCACATCCACTGTTTCCCCAGCGTCGCCCCGGTGAAGTCGTCGCCGGTGGCCGGCGCGGTCACCTCCGTCCGCCCGTTGACCCGCGGTTTGGTGTGCACCAGCACCGGCGCGCCCCGGCCGCCGCCGCCGTCGGTGCCCATCACCGGCCAGCCATCCGTACGCCACCGCATCGGCTGGAGGTGCACCACCCGTCCGTAGGGCCCGCGGTCCTGGAAGTGCAGGAACCAGTCCTCGCCGCTCTCGGTGGCCACCCATGCGCCCTGGTGCGGCCCATTGACGGGGGTGTCGCCCTGGGCGAGGACGATGCGGTCCTCGTACGGGCCCCAGATGGAGCGGGAGCGGAACGCCGACTGCCAGCCGTTGGTGACGCCTCCGGCCGGAGCGAAGATCCAGTACCAGCCGTCCCGCTTGTAGAGCTTCGGGCCCTCGAGTGTGGTGTAGCCGGGGAGGTCATCGCCGTTGATCACGATCCGGCCCTCGTCGAGCAGAGCGGTTCCGTCCGGGCTCATGCGGTGCAGGGTGAGCCGGTTGTTGATGCCGCTGCGGCTCTTCGCCCACGCGTGGACCAGATACGCCTGCCCGTCGTCGTCCCACAGCGGACACGGATCGATCAGCCCCTTGCCCGGTTTGACCGGGTGCGGTGTGCTCCAGGGCCCTCGTGGGTCGGTGGCGGTCACCATGAAGATCCCGAAGTCGGGATCGGGGTAGAAGATCCAGAACTTGCCGTCGTGGTGGCGCAGGGCCGGGGCCCACACCCCCTCGCCGTGCCTGGGCTCGCTGAAGTGGTCCTCGGGCAGCAACTCGGTCAGGGCATGTCCGATGACGGTCCAGTTGACCAGGTCGACCGACCGCAGCACGGGCAGTCCGGGAACGCGGTTGAAGGTGGAGGCCACCAGATAGAAGTACGGGCCCACCCGGATCGCGTCGGGGTCGGACCAGTCGGCGTTGAGCACCGGGTTCTGATAGCGCCCGTCGCCCAGATCGGCCACCCACGGCAGGTCCGCCCGGGCCGACTCCGGCTCGCCGCGGGTCACCGTGCCATCTGCCCCAAGTGGCCCGTCGGGCCGTGGTGTTGCCGAAGCCGGGGTGGCGCCGCCGATGGCGCCGAGCACCGTCGATCCGGCGACGGCGCCGAGGCCGGTCCGTAACACCTGCCTGCGACCGTGTTCGCTCACTGTTCCCTCCGGGGCGACTCATGGGTGTGGTGCGTCCGTCGGTAAGCGCTTGCCGCCGGAGTCTGTCAGCGCGTCGTGGTGCGGGCAAGACGGGGTCGGAATCCGCCACAGGACGATTCGCCCGCCCCGGCAACCTCCTGGTGCGCGGTGGCGACAGTCGCACGGCAGGAGTCGTCGAGCAGTGGGAGTGAGGGGCCATGGAAGCCGAACGTCGAGGGGTGGGGCGCGGCAGGCGCCGTGTGCTCGGGGTGGCCGTCGGAGCTCTGGCCTTGGCCGGTGCGGTCGCCCTGCCGGGGCAGGGAGCGTTCGCCGAGGGCGGGCGGGGACCGGCCGCCGCGTCCTGGAAGGCCGATGTCGCCGACGGTTTCGCGTCGGTCAACGCGCTGGGGCAGAACGGTACGTACGGGGGCCGGGACGGCCGTACGGTCACCGTGCGCACGCTGGCCGATCTCGAGAAGTACGCGACCGCGCCCGAGCCGTACGTCATCGTCGTGGCCGCGGCGATCACCATGGACCCCAAGGGCAAGGAGATCAAGGTCGCCTCGGACAAGACGATCGTGGGCTCGGGCACGTCGGGCCAGATCGTGGGCGGTGGCTTCTTCCTGGGCCAGGGCGTGCACAACGTCATCCTCAGGAATCTGACGATCCGTGACTCCTACGAGGGCACGTGGAACGACAAGGAGCACGACTGGGACGCCATCCAGTTGGACGGCGCCCACCATGTGTGGATCGATCACAACGATCTGCGGCATATGGCCGACGGGCTGATCGACAGCCGTAAGGACACCACCTATCTCACGGTGTCCTGGAACCGGCTGCAGCAGAACAACAAGAGCTTCGGGATCGGCTGGACGGAGAACACCACGGCCGACATCACGATCCACCACAACTGGTTCCGCGAGAGCGAGCAGCGCAACCCGTCCGCCGACAACATCGCCCACGCACATCTGTACAACAACTACCTACAGGACGACCCCGGCACGGACATCAACTCCTCCTACGGCAACTACGCCCGGGGGAACACCAGGATGGTGCTGGAGAACAGCTACTTCCAGGGCTTCAAGAACCCCGTCATCAAGGACGGCACCGCCACCCTGGTCCAGCGCGGCAACGTCTTCGTCAACACCTCCGGCCGCAACGAGAGCGGCGGCACCGCGTTCGACCCGAAGGCGTACTACTCCTACTCCCTCGACCCCGCCGACCGGGTGCCGTCCATCGTGAGCTCCGGCTCGGGCCCCACCACGGCCATCGGCGCCACCGGCTGACGCGGCGCCGTCCTCACGGGGTGTCGGAGCCGTCGTAGCCGGGGAGGGCCAGTGCCGAATGCGCGTCCCGGCCGGCGCTGTTGAGCACGGCGGACGGCTCGCGCAGCGCCTTGTTGCGCCGGGCCAGGTCCTCGGCGGTGCGAGGGGAGACACTGGCGCTTCCTTCGCCGGCGAGGGCCTGGTTCATCTCCACGAACGATCGCAGGGTGCGCTCGTACCCGGCGAAGGCGTCGTCGTGGTGGGCGTGTGCGGCCAGTTCACCCGCGAGGACATACGCGCCGACCAGCGCCAGACTCGAGCCCTGGCCGGAGAAGAACGACGGCGCGTAGGCGGCGTCGCCGACCAGCGCGACCCGGCCCGTGGACCACCGTGGCATATGGATCTGGCTGACCACGTCGAAGAAGAGGTCGTCGCTGTCGCGCATGGCGGCGACCATGCGCGGGACCTCCCATCCGTATCCGGAGAACACCCCGGCCACGAGGTCGCGCTGGGCGGCGGGGTCGCGGAAGGCGTCGAAGGGCGGTTCGGGGCGCAGGAAGCTGAGGAAGGCGTGCACCCGGTCGTCGTCGCGGGGTGCGTAGAGGACGGCGGTCCGGCCCGGGACGTTCCAGGTGCGCCCCTCGTGCGCGAGCCCCAGGTGATTGGGCATGGTGAATCCGGCGAAGCAGTGGTCGAGGTAGCGGTGGTAGCCCTCCTCGGGGCCGAAGGCCAGGCTCCTGGTGTGCGAGTGGATGCCATCGGCGCCGATGACCAGGTCGAAGGTGCGCCGGGCGCCGCCGCGGAAGGTCACGTCCACCCCGCCGTCGTGGTCGTGGAGGGTGGCGATGGAGTCGTTGAAGAGGATCTCGACGTCGTCGCGGATCGCGCCGTAGAGGATCTCGGCCAGCTCTCCGCGCGGGATTTCGAGGTCATGGCCTTCCTGGCCGCCGGAGATGGCCTCGGGCCGGATGGCGGCTATCGGATCGCCCCGCTCGTCGAGGAAGGAGATCCGGCGGATGCCGACGTGGGCGTCCCGGAGCCGGGGGAGCACCCCCATCCGCCGGACGACCTCGACCGCGGTGCCGCGGATGTCGATGGGGTAGCCGCCACCGCGCAGTGCGGCGGCCTTCTCGACGAGGGTGACCGCGAAGCCGTACCGGCGGAGCCAGTAGGCCAGCGCGGGACCGGCGATGCTGGCGCCGGAGACCAGGACCGTACGCCGCGGCGTGATGTTCATGGCGCCCATGGGCGCTCCTCTCCGGCCCTCCTGAGGGGAGGGCCCAGTCGTATACCTAACTCAGGTATCCTTTTTCATGGCGTGAAAAACCCCGGAGGCGCGGGGTCGATGAGAAGACTATATACCTAACTTAGGTAGATGTGGAGGCCGAGCATGACCGCCGAGGGACCGGAGGCCGGGCAGTACGGCGACGGTGAACACGACCTGCTGGCCATGCTGCCCCGTCTGACGCAGCTCAGCGGCGCCGTGAACCGGGGCCGGGTGACCGAGCGCGCCATGGAGGCCGCCGGTATGTCCGTGGACCGCCCCGCGATGTCGGTGCTGGTCGTCCTGCATATGGCGGGCACCCCACTGCGCGTGGGGGAGATCGCCGCGCGGATGCAGGTCGTCGGGCCCCATGTCACCCGGCAGATCAACGAGTTGGCGCGGCGGGGGCTGGTCCGCCGGGTCACCGATCCGGACGATCAGCGCGCCCGGCTCATCGAGCCGACCGCCGAGGGAGCCGCCGCGACCGACCGCTATATGCGGACCGTCCTCGGATGGTTCAGCGACGCCCTCGCCGGCTGGAGCCCCCATGACCGCGAGGTCTTCGGCCGCCTGCTCGTGCGCTTCGTCGACGACCTCACCGCCCATCTGGACTCCTTCGGCGACGATCGGGCCGTATGAGCGGACACCGATCGACCGTACGGGGCGGGGAGCGGTGGTGGTCGCCCGTTCGCCCGCTCGCCCGCTCGCTCAGCGAGGTGCCCCGCCCGCCTCGACGAGCCCGGCCAGCTTGTCCAGGGCCATGCGCTGCCCCAGCTCGTTGTCGGCGGCCGGTACGGCGTCGGGGATCCCCTCGTGCAGGAGGTGGACGTCCGTGCCGCCGCCCTCCGCGTCGGTGAGCGTGGTCGTCATCGTCATCGTGGAGCGCAGGGCGGAGTCCGCGGTCTCGAACTCGAGCACCTCGACCACCTGCTCATCCGGCACCAGCCGGGCGAAGCGGCCGTGGTAGGTGTCCGTGTGGCCGCCCGACTTGCCGGTGCTCGCCGGGTCGTCGTAGACGAGGGAGATACGGAAGGTGCCCCCTTCGCGGGGGTCGAACTCATGCACCCGGCTGGTCATGCCCTCGGGCACCCGCCAGGCCGCTACGGCGCTCGCGTCGAGAAGCGCCCGGTAGACGGCGGGGCGCGGAGCGTTCACCCGCCGGGAGAGTCGCATGGTGTACATGCGCTCAACCTAGCGGCCCGGTGGCGGGTATGTGATCCGATGGCACCGGAGCCACCGCCCCGGATGTGCGGGCGGCGGCGGAGGTCTAGCGTCCGGAAAGACCTCCGCCGCCAGGACACCCCATCCACGGAGCGTTGTCGAGGGGTGCCGTTCTGGGGGAGTGGGGTCAGCGTTTGACCTCGTGGGTCAGCGTTTGACCTTGCGGGTCAGCGCTTGACCTTGCGGGTCGCCCGCAGCCACTCCTTGTTCATCGCGGTGATGGAGAACAGCGGGATGCCCTTGGGGCAGGCCGTGGCGCACTCACCGGTGAGGGTGCAGCCGCCGAAGCCCTCGGCGTCCATCTGGGCCACCATGTCCAGCACCCGGGTCTCCCGCTCCGGAGAGCCCTGGGGCAGCACATTGAGATGGTTGACCTTGGCCGAGGTGAACAGCATCGCCGCGCCGTTGGGGCAGGCCGCCACGCAGGCGCCGCAGCCGATGCACTCGGCGTGCTCGAACGCGTAGTCCGCGTCCGCCTTGGGCACCGGAGCGGCGTGCGCCTCCGGCGCGGCCCCGGTCGGTGCGGTGATGTAGCCACCGGCCTGGATCACCCGGTCGAACGCGGAGCGGTCCACCACCAGGTCCTTGATGACCGGGAAGGCGGAGGCGCGCCACGGTTCGATGTCGATGGTGTCGCCGTCCTGGAAGGACCGCATATGGAGCTGGCAGGTGGTGGTGCGCTCCGGACCGTGGGCGTCACCGTTGATCACCAGGCTGCACGCACCGCAGATGCCCTCACGGCAGTCGTGGTCGAAGGCCACCGGCTCCTCGCCCTTGACGATGAGCTCCTCGTTGAGGACGTCGAGCATCTCCAGGAAGGACATGTCCTGGGAGACGCCGTCGAGCTCGTAGGTGGCCATGGCACCGGGGGTGTCGGGGTTCTGCTGGCGCCAGACGCGCAGGGTGAGCTTCATGCGTAGCTCCGCTGAGTGGGGTGGACGTAGTCGAAGGTCAGCTGCTCCTTGTGGAGCACGGGGGCGGCGCCGGTGTCGGTGAACTCCCAGGCCGCGGCGTAGGAGAACTCCTCGTCCACGCGGGCGGCCTCACCGTCGGGGGTCTGGGACTCCTCGCGGAAGTGGCCACCGCAGGACTCGGCCCGGTGCAGGGCGTCCAGGCACATCAGCTCGGCCAGCTCCAGATAGTCCACGATCCGGTTGGCCTTCTCCAGCGACTGGTTGAACTCCTCGCCGGTGCCCGGCACCTTCAGCCGCCGCCAGAACTCCTCGCGGATCTGCGGGATGCGGTCCAGCGCCTTGCGCAGCCCCTCGTCGGTGCGGGCCATGCCGCAGAACTCCCAGACCAGCTCGCCGATCTCGCGGTGGAAGGAGTCGGGGGTGCGGTCGCCGTCCACGGCCAGCAGCCTGGCCAGCCGGTCCTCGGTCTCCCGCACCGCCTCGACGGCCGCCGGGTGCGAGGCGCCGACCTCGTCCTTGTGCGGGTTGCGGGCCAGATAGTCGTTGATGGTCGACGGCAGGACGAAGTAGCCGTCGGCCAGGCCCTGCATCAGCGCGGAGGCACCGAGCCGGTTGGCACCGTGGTCGGAGAAGTTGGCCTCGCCGATCGCGAACAGCCCCGGCACGGTGGTCTGCAGGTCGTAGTCGACCCACAGCCCACCCATCGTGTAAT
Organism: Streptomyces endocoffeicus; assembly: GCF_016741935.1. Classification (GTDB taxonomy): domain Bacteria; phylum Actinomycetota; class Actinomycetes; order Streptomycetales; family Streptomycetaceae; genus Streptomyces; species Streptomyces endocoffeicus. The sequence goes on from NZ_JAERRG010000066.1 coordinate 9,492, forward strand.
GGATCGCGGGGTAGATGCGCATCGGGACCTCGTACGGGTTCTCCGCCGTGATCCGCTCGTACATGTCGAAGAGGTTGCCGTACTTCTCCTCGACCGCCTTGCGCCCCATCCGGGCGATGGCGTCGGCGAAGTCCAGATACACGCCCTGGCCACCGGGGCCGACCCCACGGCCCTCGTCGCAGACGTTCTTCGCGGCGCGGGAGGCGATGTCACGCGGCACCAGATTGCCGAACGACGGATAGATCCGCTCCAGGTAGTAGTCGCGCTCGTCCTCGGGGATCTCGGCGGGCGGACGGGTGTCGCCCTTCGCCTTGGGCACCCAGATCCGGCCGTCGTTGCGCAGCGACTCGCTCATCAGGGTCAGCTTGGACTGGTGGTCCCCGGAGCGCGGGATGCAGGTCGGGTGGATCTGGGTGAAGCAGGGGTTGGCGAAGTACGCGCCGCGCCGGTGCGCCCGCCAGATGGCGGTCGCGTTGGAGTTCATGGCGTTCGTCGACAGATAGAAGACGTTGCCGTAGCCGCCGCTGGCCAGCACCACCGCGTCGGCGAAGTACGTGGAGATCCGGCCGGTCACCAGATCGCGGGCGACGATGCCACGCGCCCGCCCGTCGACCACGATCAGATCCAGCATCTCGGTGCGGGCGTGCATCTCCACATTGCCCGCCGCGATCTGGCGGGACAGCGCCTGGTAGGCGCCGAGCAGCAGCTGCTGGCCCGTCTGGCCGCGGGCGTAGAAGGTGCGGGAGACCTGCACACCGCCGAAGGAGCGGGTGTCCAGCAGGCCGCCGTACTCCCGGGCGAAGGGCACGCCCTGGGCCACGCACTGGTCGATGATCTCCACCGAGATCTGCGCCAGGCGGTGGACATTGGACTCGCGGGCGCGGAAGTCGCCGCCCTTGACGGTGTCGTAGAACAGCCGGTGGATCGAGTCGCCGTCGTTGCGGTAGTTCTTCGCCGCGTTGATCCCGCCCTGGGCGGCGATGGAGTGGGCCCGGCGCGGTGAGTCCTGGTAGCAGAACTGGACCACGTGGTAGCCCTGCTCGGCCAGGGTGGCGCCGGCGGCGCCACCGGCCAGCCCGGTGCCCACCACGATGATGGTGTGCTTGCGGCGGTTGGCGGGGTTGACCAGCTTGGCCTCGAAGCGGCGGGTGTCCCAGCGCTCCTTGACCGGCCCGGAGGGGGCCCGCTCGTCCTGGACCGGCTCGCCGACGGTGTACTCGGTGTATTCGCTGTACTCGTTGTGCTCGCTGTACGCGGTCATGGTCAGCTCACCACTCCGGTCATGACACCGACGGGTATGGAGATGAACCCGGCGGTGAGAACGATGGCCAGGGCGTTGGCGATGGCCTTGAGGGCGCGGTCACGGGTGTGGTTGCCCGCGCCGAGGGTCTGCGCGGCGCTCCAGAAGCCGTGCCGGACGTGCATGCCCATGGCCAGCATCGCCACGATGTAGATCACGTTCCCGTACCAGGTGGAGAAGGTGTCCACCACGTTCTGGTACGGATGGCCCTCCTGGAATCCGCCGGAGTGGGTGGTGCCGGTGGTGAGGTCCAGGATGTGCCAGACGATGAACAGGCCCAGGATCACCCCGCCCCAGCGCATGGTCCGGGTGGCATAGCTCATGCGTGGCTTGGTGTGGACGTACTTCTGCGGGCGGGCCTTGATATCGCGCCGGCTCAGCTGGTAGGCGGACACCGCATGCAGGATCACCGCGGCCAGGAGGACGATCCGGGCGATCCACAGACCCCACTCATGGTGCAGAACGGGGGCTCCCATGACACGCAGCCAGTGTCCGTAGGCGTTGAACTCCCCGGGGCCGAAGAAGATCTTCATGTTCCCGAGCAGGTGGGCGCAGAGGTAGCCGATCATGATCAGACCGGTCACGCCCATGACGATCTTCTTGCCGAGGGTCGATTGCCAGAAATTGAGCGCCATGGACGGCCGCCGCTCCGCCCGCGTCGGACGCTGCTCCGGCCGCGTTGTCAATGCCATGAACACGACGGTAGAACCCGGCGGGTCAAAAGCACCAAGATATGATTCTGATCATCTCGATAGGTGATGCCTATCGAAGGCCGCTCAGATCCGGCCACGCTTGACGTTGGCGTCCGCGCGGGGAGGGAAAACCGGTCACGCGGACAGGGAAATTCGGTCACACGCGCAGGGAAATCCGGTCATGCGGGCAGGGGAAACCGGTCAGCGGAAGCCCTCGCGGGTGATGGCGAGCGCCCGGCGGAGAAGGTCCACGACGTCGCGCTCGCGGCGCTCGAGAGCCGTCTGCCCGACGACGCGGAAGGCGGCGAGGAGGGTCGCGGCGAGGATCTGGGCCCGCAGGGGCGTGTCCGGCCCGACGGGGAGGCGCTCCTCGACGGCCACGGCGAGATCGCGTTCGGCGGCGGCGTAGGTGGTGACCAGTTCGGGCAGCAGCGCCGGATGCAGGCGCAGGGTCCGGTAGCGCTCCTCCTGCTCCGGGTCGTCCGCGAACTCGGAGCAGTGCTGCTCGGCGGCGCCGATGACCGCCGCCACCAGGGATTCCCGCGCCGGGCGGGCGCGGATGAGCTCGACCAGCCGGACCGTGCGCGCCCTGTCGTGGTGCAGCAGCGCCTGCTCCTTGCTGGCGAAGTAGTTGGAGAAGGTGCGCCGGGAGACGGTGGCGGCATCGGCGATGGCCTCCACCGTGAGGCTCTCGACGCCGTGCTCGGCGGCGAGGAGCACGGCGGCGTCGTGCAGTGACTGGCGGGTCGCCGCCTTCTTGCGCTCACGCAGGCCGGTAGTCATCGCCGATGAGCATACGGGAGAAGGCCGATTCTTTCCCGCTGGGCAATCTTGCGCAGTAGGAAGGTTTTCTGTGAGGCTGAGCCCGCGCCGCCGATCAGCCGCCGGCCGGTCAGCCGCGGCCGGTCAGTCGCCGACCGATCAGCCACCGGTCAACGCCACCACGGATGGGATCCGAGCTCCGGTCGGCATCCGAGCCCCGCACACCTTCCGACGCCAGAGGCCCGAGGACCCCCTATGCCCACCCCCCACCGCCCGCCCACCGCCACCACCTCCATGGACACCGAGGAGCTGGGATTCGACCCGGACGCCCTGCGGACGAAGTACCGGACCGAGCGCGACCGCCGGATCCGCCCCGACGGCAACAAGCAATACCGGCGCATGGCCGGGGAGTTCGGCTCGTACGCCCAGGACCCTTATGCGGAGCCGGGGTTCACCCGGGAGCCGCTGCACGACCGGGTCGAGGTGCTGATCATCGGGGGCGGATTCGGCGGTCTGCTCGCCGGTGCGCGCCTGCGGCAGGCGGGTGTGCGGGACATCCGCGTGATCGAGCAGGGCGGGGACTTCGGCGGGACCTGGTACTGGAACCGCTATCCGGGTGTCCAGTGCGACATCGAGTCCTACGTCTATATGCCCCTGCTCGAGGAGGTCGGCTACGTACCACGGTGGCGCTACGCACCCGGTGAGGAGATCAGACAGCACGCGCGGGCGATCGGACGCCACTTCGGCCTCTACCGCGATGTCCGATTCCAGACCCAGGTGACCGAACTCCACTGGGATGACACCGAGTCGGAGTGGACCGTGCACACCGACCGGGACGACCGCATCCGGGCGCGCTATGTGGTCATCTCCAGCGGAACACTCAGCCGGGCCAAACTCCCCGGCATCCCCGGGATCGAGACCTTCCAGGGGCATACGTTCCACACGAGCCGCTGGGACTACGACTACACCGGCGGCGACGCGAGCGGCGGTCTGCGCAAACTGGCCGACAAGCGCGTGGCCCTCATCGGCACCGGCGCGACCGCCATCCAGGCCGTGCCGCATCTGGGGCGGGACGCCGAGCAGCTGTATGTGTTCCAGCGCACGCCGTCCTCGGTCGATGTGCGCGGCAACCGCCCCACCGACGAGGGCTGGGCCGCGTCGCTCACGCCCGGCTGGCAGCGGCGCCGCAGGGACAACTTCCTCGCCGTCGTCACCGGTGGCCAGGCGGGCGAGGACCTGGTGGACGACGGCTGGACGAGCACCGCGCGGCTGCAGCAGAAGCTCATCCCGACCGACAGCTACGCGGACCTCCCGCCCCAGGAGCGCGAACGCCTCTACGAGCTCGCCGACTTCCAGAAGATGAATGGAATCCGCGACCGAGTGGACTCCATCGTCGAGAACACGGCGACGGCCGAGGCGCTCAAGCCGTGGTACCGCTATATGTGCAAGCGCCCCACGTTCAGCGACACCTATCTGGACACCTTCAACCGGCCCAATGTCACGCTGGTGGACACGGCCGACCACGGGGGAGTCGAGCGCATCACCGAGCAGGCCGTCGTGGTCGGCGGGACCGAGTACGAGGTCGACTGCGTCATCTTCGCCACCGGCTTCGAGGTCGGCGTCTCCGGGGTCACCTCCGGACTCCTCCCGGTGCACGGCAGGGGCGGTGTCGCCCTGACCGAAGCCTGGAGCGGCGGCCCGAAGACACTGCACGGCTTCTACAGCCACGGCTTCCCCAACCTCTTCCAGCTCGGCCCGCTGCAGAACGCCAGCTCCGTCAACTATGTGCACATCCTCGATGAGCAGGCCATTCATGTCGCCGAGGTGCTCGCGGAGGCGCGCAAGCGCGGGGCCCGCTATGTCGAGCCGACCGCCGAGGCCGAGACGTCGTGGCGCGCCACGATCCGTGAGAAGGCGGCGGACCTGTACGCCTTCCATGCCGAGTGCACCCCCGGCTACTACAACAACGAGGGCAAGCCGAGGGAGCGCAGCGAGTCCTTCGGCGACGGGCCGATCGCCTTCCACGAACTGCTCAGGCACTGGCGCGCGGAGGGCGGCATGGACGACGTCCTGGTCGTCTGACACCGATGTGTACCACTTGTGCGGAAGGAGAAGCGATGCAGCCCAGCCGGTTCGACGACACCGGCCGTCTGAAGGCCACGAGCGACCGTCTGGAGGTGCGACGGCTCACCCGGGCGAACCGGCTGTGGGGTTCCAACGGCGTCACCTTCGGCCCCGACGGGCGGCTGTACGTGGCACAGTTCCTCGCCGGGCAGATCAGCGCCGTGGACCCGGTCTCGGGTGACATCGAGGTGGTGGTGCCGCTCGACGGTCCGGTGGAGGCCCCGGACGATCTGGCCTTCGGGGCGGACGGCTCGATGTACATCGCCGATCTGACCCCCGGCCGGGTGTGGCGGCGCGGCTCCGAGGGCGAGTACACGCTCGTCTCCGACCAGGTGTCGGTGCCCAACGGCATCACCTGCGTCGGCGACCGCCTCTTCGTCAACGAGATGAAGATGAACGGCCGTCTGATGGAACTGTTCCCGGACGGCGGCGACCCGGCGGTGCTGACCGACGGCCTGGCCCTGGGCAACGCGATGCAACTCGGCCCGGACGGCTGTCTGTACTACCCGCAGATGATGCGCAACCAGGTCTGGCGGATTCCGCCCGACGGAGGGATCCCAGAGCTGGTGGCCGAGGAGGTGGACGACCCCGTCGCGGTGCGGTTCGACCGGGGTGGCGTCCTCGTCGTCCTGTCCCGTGGCAGGGCCGGGCTGGTGACCCGCATCGATCTGAACACCGGGGCCCGGTCGGTCGTCGCCAGCGGCATCGTGGGCCTGGACAACGCCGCGTTCGACCACGAGAACCGCATGTTCGTGTCCAGCTTCGCCAGTGGCGGGATCGCGGAGGTGCACACCGACGGCCGGACCCGGGTGGTGGTTCCGCAGGGGTTCGACGGGCCCTTCGGCATCACGGTCGACCTCGGTGGCACGGTGTACGCGGCCGACCACTTCAGTCTGGCGAGTCCCGATGCCACCGGCCATGACGGGCAGGAGCCCGGTGTCGTCACCCATGAGCTGATGTACGCCGTGCACGACGTCACCGCCGACGACGGCCTGCTGCACCTCACCTCACAACTCGGCGATGTACGCACCCACGACCCCGTGAACCGGACCACGCGGGTGCGCGCGACCGGGCTGGACCAGCCCACCGGAATCGCCGTCGCACCGGACGGCGCCCTCGTGGTCGCCGAGACCGGTGCCGGCCGCATCCTGCGCGTCGATGACACCGACGCGGTCGGCGTGCTCGCCGAGGGACTCGGCCACCCCCTGGACGTCGCCTTCGACGGCCATGGGCGCTGCTACGTGAGCGACGACCGGCGCGGCGCGGTGCTCAGGCTGGAGGACGGCGAGGCGGTGGTCGTCGCGGACGGGCTCGGCGAACCGCAGGGGCTGGCCGTGCGCGGCGACGAGTTGTTCACGGTGGAGGTCGCGCACCGGCGGCTGCGGGCGATCTCGCTCGCCACGGGCGAGAGCAGGATTGACGCCGAGGATCTGGCGGTCGGCCTGCCGCCCGGGATCACCCGCACCGAACCCGAGCCGATTCCCGGAGTCCCCGGCCGCCCGCGCCAGTTCGCGGGGCTCGCCGTCGCACCGGACGGGGCCCTTCTCGTATCGGCCAACGGGGAGGGGAGTGTGCTGCGTCTGGACGCGCGTGCCGAGTGAGCCGCCACGGCTCCAGGATCCCATTCCGGATGATTTTCCCTCCTTCGCGTGAGAGCGTCGGCCGCGCCCGCCGCCGGGCGCCCGCCGCTCCGGCGCCTCAGGACAGGTCGATCCACACCTTTCCCGGCGCGGTGTACGCCGCGGTGAACGCCTCCTGGACGTCGTCAAGGGGGTAACCGTCGCTGACCACCGCACCGAGCCGGGGTGGGGTCTGGGACTCCAGGGCGCTGACGGTCTGTGCGAAGTCCACCGGATGGTCGTAGATCATGCTGCCGATGAGAGTGATCTGGCCCGCCACCAGATCCCGGGGCGAGACCCCGAGCGGGGCGGTGTTCATCCCGATCAGCACGGCGGTGCCGTGTTTGGCGAGCCGTCGCAGCCCCTGCTCGACCACGCCGGGGGCTCCGGAGGTCTCGAAGAGACAGGGGAGCCCGTCCACGTCCGCCGGCAGGGGCGTCGCGCCCAGGGAACACGCGCGGTCGAGCCGGGCCTTGTTGGGCTCCTGGACGAACACCGTTACCCCGTGGCCGACCAGCGCCTGGCACAACAGCAGCCCTTGGGAACCGGCCCCGGTCACCAGGCAGCTCTGTCCGGGTGCGATCTCCGAGCGCCGCATCGCCGCCCGTGCCACCGTCGCGGGTTCCACACAGACCAGGTCTTCGAGCGGCAGATGTGAGGCGACCGGCCACACGAACGCGGCCGGGGCGACCACGTAGTCACTCAGCAGACCGGGGACGGTCAGTCCCACGGCGGCCCGGCCCGCACAGGCCGACGTCCGTCCGGCGCGGCAGGGTTCGCACATCAGACAGCAGTAGTCCGGTTCGATGACCACGTCCTGGCCGATGCGGAGACCGCTGACCTCGCGGCCCAGTTCGACGATTCGCCCCGCCCCCTCGTGGCCCAGGACCCAGGGCAGGCCCGGTGGCCGCCGACGCCCCGCGTGCACCGCGAGATCGGAGCCACACAGCCCCGTGCCCCGCATACGGATCAGCACATCCCCCGGCCCACAGGACGGCTCGGGCACGGACACCACGGACAGGGCGCCGGGCTCCGTCAGCACGGCGGCCCTCAAGGGACCGCCCGCTTTCCGATGGGACGCGCCGTCGGCATCATGCCAAGAGCGTGCCACACATGATCCGCTCGGCGGTAGACCACGCCATCCGCCCCGCGCCACCAGCCCGCCACCGGCCCACCTGACCGAGTCCCCGGCCACCGCACACCTCGTACGCGTACGCTGTGGGCGCAATCGCCCTATCCGAGTAAGGAGTTGGAACGGCCATGTCGGACAGCACCCTGGCCCTCGATATCGATCAGGCCCTGTACGCACTCTCACCCGAGGGGCGGAAACTTCTCTTCACCGAGGCCAAGACGGCCTATGACTTCAGCGACAAGCCGGTGGGCGACGACCGTCTGCGGGCCATCTACGAACTGTTCAAATGGGCCCCGACGTCGGCGAATATCAATCCGTTGCGCATTCTGTACGTACGCACCGAGGAAGGAAAGCAGCGGCTGCTGCCCGGCGTGGCGCAGCCCAATCAGGAGCAGACCGCCTCGGCCCCGGTCACCGCGGTGCTGGCCGCGGACACCCGTTACCCGGAGTATGTGCCGTTCCTCGCTCCGTCCAACCCGCAGTTACAGCAGATGCTGGAGGCCAACCAGGAACTGCGCGAGACCCACATGGACTTCAATGCGGTACTCCAGGCGGGCTACTTCGTGCTGGCCGTCCGCGCGGCGGGGCTGGCGGCCGGGCCGATGAAGGGATTCAACGCCGAGGCGGTGGACAAGGAGTTCTTCCCGGATGGCCGGTGGCGGTCGCTCCTGCTGGTCAACATCGGCTACCCGAGCTCCGAAGCCTTCCGGGACCGGCTTCCCCGCCCCTCGTACGAGCAGGCGGTACAGCTGGTCTGATCTCGGCTCTCGGCGGAGTGATGCGAGGCGTCCACCTCCATGGGATCAGGCCACTTCAGCCGCGGTGACCTGATCCCCGTCGCGCCGGGCCTCGCCGGGGCCTTTGCCGGGCCCTGGCCGGGCCCTCGCGCCGGGCGGCGAGCCCCTCACGCCTGTCCGTCTCGCCCGGCGGCGGCACGTTGAGCCCCGTACGCGGGACCCACCGAGCACCGTCGACTTTCGGCCCAATCGCCGACCCCCACCCCCTCGTCCACACCGCCCGTACGGTGCCTTCCCACGGCGACGAGGGCCACGTAGCATCGGCCGAAAAGCACGGCGTGATCGTTTCGTGATATACAACTCATTCGCTTGACAGTGCGGTGCGCCGGGACCTACGCATAGGACCCGAGAGTGCCCCCTATCCGGTGCATGTCGCCCCCTACCCGATGCATGTAGCGGCCACCACGCGCTGTTTGCATGCTGTTGAAACACAAGACTCCGGCCCGGCTCGCGTCTTTCCCTCATCCATTTCTCTTCCCCCCTGGCGGTAGGCCACGGGCATCAAGGGTGGACAACGCACCTGTGCCGCTGAGGAGTTCTGCCTGCTCGTCATGCGCTTTCGCGCGGGCTCGGCCCCATGAGCGGCCGCGCGGATGGAGGAATGTCAGAAAGCGGGGTGCCTGTGAGCTTGTTGGAATGCCACGATTCCACGGTCGGCGCCGGTCGGTCGGCGATCGGCTTCCGGAGGGACCAGGAGGACCGGGGAGACGAGGGGGACCGCGCGCCCGGCGGGGCGCTCCCCGATCTGGTCGAGCGCGACGACATCCTGGCCGGCCTGGGCCGGCTGCTCGCCGATACCACGAGAGGCAAGGGGCAGCTGGCCGTCGTGGACGGGCCACTGGGAAGTGGCAAGAGCAGGCTGGTGCACGAGTTCCTCGAATCCCTCGAACCGGGCGGTGCCCGCGTGCTGAGGGCCACCGCCTCGCTCCGCGAGCACCTTCTGCCGTTCGGCGTGGTGACCCAGCTCTTCCACGGCATGGCGATTCCGCCGCCCAGCCGGGACCGGGTGCGCGCGCTGCTCGCCTCGGCGGTCGAACACACCGTCACCGACGGTCGGTTAGCCGGGGGTGGCTGGGAGACGCAGGTCGTCGACGTCTTCCAGAAGCTCACCATGGAGCTGGCCCAGCTGGCCGAGACCACCCCCTTGGTGATCTGCGTCGACAACGCCCACTACCTGGACCCGCCCTCGCTGCACTTCCTCGCCGGCCTCGTCCCGTGGCTGCATTCCGCCCGCATCCTGGTGCTCCTCACCGATGACCACACCCTGCGATGGCCGCGTTCGCCCCTGCTGGCCGGGCTGCTCTCGCAGAGCCCCAACGCCCACCGGATCGCCATACGGCCCCTGAGTCGCAGCGGAGTCGACGTCCTGGCCGTCCGGTTGCTCGGCCCGCATACCGCGTCCCCCCGGCTCACCGCCGAGTTCCACCGCATCAGCGGCGGCAACCCGCTCGCTGCCCAGGCCCTGATCATCGATCAGCAGGCGGGCGGCACCTGCTATCCAGAAGGCTACGGACGGGCGCTGCTCGAGCTCGTGGCGCACTCCCGGCCGTCGATGCTGTCCGTGGTGCGCGCCCTCGCCGTGCTCGGCGGTGCGGCGCCGGTCGCGGACGTGGCCCGGCTGGCCGGGGTGGATGCCACGGTGACCGGCTGGGCCCTGCACGCCCTGGCCAGCGCCGGACTGCTCACCAAGGGCCAGGCGTTCCGCCACCCGGTGGCCGCCACCGCCGTGCTGGACGACATGCCCGCCGACAGCCGGGCCGCACTGCACCGTGCGGCGGCCGAGCTGCTGCACGAGGCCGGGGCACCCGCGCTGACGGTGGCCGGGCAGTTGCTGAGCGCCGGAGACCCCGGTGCCGACTGCGCCACCGAGGTGCTGGTCACGGCCTCCGACGAGGCGCTGGCGACCGGCGATGTGGGCACCGCGCTCAGCTGCTTGGACCTCGCCCAGCACACCCGGGCCGACGACCCCACCGCGGCACGCATCCGCGCCCGGCTCAGCAGGCTGGAGTGGCAGCTGAAGCCGCAGGTCGCCGTCCGCCATCTCCGCCCCCAGCTGCGCGACTTCACCGCGGGCCACCTGGACCGGCGGGAGGTCTCCGAACTGGTGCTGGGCCTGGCCCAGGCCGGTGCCCTCGATGAGCTGACCGCCCTGCTGGAGGCCCTGCGCACCCGCGCCCACCGGGGCACCGGCTCCGGAACCGAGGACCTCCGTCCCCTGACGAACTGGGCGGCGATGGCGTACCCCCTCCACACCGGGCTGCGGAAACTGGCCCACTCGGTGGCCGCCGCCACCCCGGAGGCCGCCCCCTGTCACGACCCCTGGCTGCCCTCGGCGGTCACTCTGGCCGACGATCTGGTCCGCGGACGCAACGACCAGCTGACGCACCGCGCCGAACTGCTGCTGCGCACCTTCCACCTCGACCACGGCTCGCTGTGGAACGCCGAGTCCGGAGTGCTCGCCCTGTGCGCGCTGCTCCACGCGGGCCGGCTGGACGAGGTCATGGCCTGGTGCGAAAAGCTCGAGACCGAGGCCGCCGCCCACCAGGCCGTCGCCTGGCAGGGGAAGTTCCTCGCCATCCGCGCCGAGGCCCACCTGCGGCAGGGGCACCTGATCTCCGCCCACGACCTGGCGGCCCGCGCCATGGCCCTCGTACCGCCCCAGGGCTGGGGAGTCGGCCTGGCCGGGGTGCTGGGTTGCGCCATCCTGGCCGCCACCCGGTCCGGCAGGCTGGAGCAGGCGGAGAAGTACGTGGCGCAGCCGATCCCCGAGCAGGCCCTGCACAGCCGCCACGGCGCGCACTATCTGCACGCTCGGGGCCACTACCGGCTGGCCACCCACCACCCCCAGGCCGCGCTCGCGGACTTTCTGGCCTGCGGCAGATTCGCCGAGACCTTGCAGCCGCCCGGCGCCGACGTGATCCCGTGGCGCACCAGCGCGGCCGAGGCATGGCTGGCACAGGACGACCAGGACCAGGCCAAGCGTCTGGTACGGGAGCAGATGGCCCGGCTGCTGCCGGGCCCCTCCCGGGCCCGCGGGTTGTCCCTGCGCACCCTGGCGGCGGTCAGCCGGGTCACCCGCCGCCCGCAACTGCTCACCGAGGCCGTCGACATGCTCAAGGACAGCGGCGACGACTACGAGCTGGCCCGTGCGCTGATCGACCTCAGCACCGCCTTCAAGGACACCGGGGACCAGCGCAACGCCCGCCGGGTGGCCCATCGCGCCTGGCACCTGGCGAAGCAGACCGGGGCCGAGCACCTGTGCCGGGAGGCCGCGCTCGACCCCATCGACCCCGAGGCCGCGATGTCCGCGCATCAGCGGCAGGACGGGCTGTCCGCGCTCACCACACAGGAGCGGAGGATCGCGCTACTGGCGGCGAAGGGCTACACCAACCGCGAGATCGCCGCCAAGCTCTACATCACCGCGAGCACGGTCGAGCAGCACCTCACGCGGGTGTTCCGTAAAGTCAACGTCAAGCGGCGGCAGGATCTGCCGCACTTCCTCTAGTCTTCTTCTGACCAGGCGTTCTTCTCACTCCAGCAGTCCGGACCTGAACTGGCCGACCAGTGCGGCGAGTTCGCGGGAGGTTCGGGCCGCGCCATAGATGTGGTGGTCCGGGCGCACCAGCAGGAACCGTGCCCGTGCCGCCCGCAGAAACGGCAGATACACCTCGTCGACGTCGATGACGGCGCCCGGTGCCGCCTCGGCGCCCTCCGCCACCATGCGCACCGCACGCGTACCGAGCCCGGTGAGGAAGGTGAGTTCGGACTCCTCCAGCGCCACGGCCGGATCCGCCGATCCCAGCAGCACCGGACCGGTGCCCACCACCTCGTCGAACAGACCGGTCGAACCCTCGTGCCGCACCCGGCCCTGGGGCATCACCTCCCCGGCCGGTGGCACCGGCGCCGTGCCGATGCCGGTGTACAGCAGGCCGGTCCGCAGCGGCGGACCCGCGACGCCGTGCCGTCCGCCCCGGCCGGTGTCGGCGCCGCCCGCCAGCAGCGAGGCGTCCCGGCTCGTGGCGGTGGCGGCGTCGGTCACACACAGCACTTTGCCCAGCCGTACCGCGGTGTCGATGGCCTCCCGCACATGGTCGACGCGCTCACGCGGATAGGTGTCCAGCAGTCCCTCACCGGCGGCGCCCCGCAGCACCAGGTCCAGCTTCCAGGACAGATTGAGCACGTCCCGGATGCCCGCGCACATGCCCTGACCGGTGAACGGCGGCATCAGATGGGCGGCGTCCCCGGCCAGCAGCACCCGCCCCCGCCGCCACTCATCCGCCCACGCGGCCTGGAAGCTGTAGACGGTGTGCCGGTGCAGGGTGGCGTTCTCCGGGGTGACATCGAAGCGCTCCAGCAGCCGCCAGGCCGTCTCCGCCCGGTTCAGCTCGGCCACGCTCTCCCCGGGCAGCCGCATGAACTCCCAGCGCCTGCGCCCCGGTCCGCTGCCCACCGCCGTCGTCGGCCGGGCCGGATCGCAGTGCTGCACATTGAGCGGCGAGAACACGCGCGGCTCGTGGAGCACCACATCGCACAGCAGCCAGTCGAAGGAGAAGCCGAGATCCGTCCGGCGCACCCCGATGTGGTCGCGGACGAAGCTGTTCGCCCCGTCGCACCCGATGACCCAGGAGGCGCGGCACCGCAGGCCGCTGCCCGCCGGGTGCGTCGCCGTGAGCTCCACCCCGGTGCCGTCGTCGACCAGGTCCGTCGCCTCGTAACCGCGCAGTACCCGCAGGTTGGGCAGCCGCTCGGCGCGGGCACACAGCACCGCCTCCAGCGCGGGCTGGTGCATCGTGGTCGTCTCCGGCCAGCCGTGCACACCGCGTTCGGCGAGCTCGACCCGTAGCAGAGACCTGCCCTCGGCGTTGCGCCAGTCGTAGGCGTCGGCCGGCAGACCGAGCTCCGGATACGAATCGGCCACCCCCAGCGACGCCAGGGTCCTGGCCGTCTCGCCGTCGAAGCTGGTCGCCCGCGGCAGTGTGTACGGGTCTTCCCACCGCTCCACGGCCAGCACCCGCCACCCCCGGCCGGCCAGCAGGATGGACAGCACCTGCCCGATGGGTCCGTAGCCGACGATGAGCACATCCGCATCCGGCGTGTCCGGCCCCCGCCCAGAGCTCGCAGAGCACATCCGCTCCTCCCTCCTCCGGTGCCGCGAAGCTATCAGCGGAGGCCGAACGGACTGGGACAAAGGGGGCTTGACGATCACGAAGTAAGGGGGGATGAGGGGGGTGAATCAGGGGATTCTCCTAGTTTTCCGGTGTGAAGCTGTAACGGGTGAAGCCGTTCACGCGTCACCTGGAACCCTGACCGCAGGGAGGGTAGAGGTGGCATGCTGCGCACCGAACTGATCCGCCCGATCCAGGACCTCCTCACCGAACAGAGCCGCCGCTTCGGCGCGAAGACCGCTTACGCCGACGCCCGGCGCGCCATCAGCTACGCCGAGCTGGAGGCGCGCACCCGCCGGCTCGCCGGCCAGCTGGCCGGACTGCGCCTGCTGCCGGGCGACCGCGTGGCCATGTACCTCGGCAATCGCGTCGAGACGGTGGAGAGCTACTTCGCCGTCGTCCGCGCCGGGGGAATCGGTGTCCCGGTCAATCCGCACGTCTCCCAGGCCGAACTCGACCATCTGCTCACCGCCAGCGGCAGTCAGGTCGTCATCACCGACTCCGCCCACCTGCCGCTGCTGCGCCGACTCGACAGTGCAGCGAGTCCGCTGACCGTGCTGGTGGTGGGGGAGGACCCGGTCCCCGCGGGCTGCCTGTCCTACGAGCGGTTCGCCACCACCGAACCGGACACACCGGCCCGCGACGACCACGGGCTCGACGACATCGCCTGGATGCTCTTCACCTCCGGCACCACCAGCAAGCCCAAGGGCGTGCTCGCCACCCAGCGCAACTGCCTCTGGTCGGTCGCCGCGTCGTACGTACCCGCGCTCGGCCTCACCGCCGAGGACCGTGTGCTCTGGCCGCTGCCCCTGTTCCACAGCCTCTCCCACATCGTGTGCGTGCTGGCCGTGACCGCCGTCGGAGCGACCGCCCGGATCACCGACGGACACTCCGCCGAGGACGTGCTGGAGCTGTGGGGCCAGGAGCGCTCCACGGTCATCGCCGGGGTTCCCACGCTGTACCACTACCTCGTCCGCGCCTCCAAGGCGCCCGGGTTCACCGCCCCGGACCTGCGGGTGGGCCTGGTCGGCGGCGCCGTGACCACGGCGGCGCTGCGGCGCTCGGTCGAGGACGCCTTCGGGGCCCCGCTCATCGACGCGTACGGCAGCACCGAGACCTCCGGCTCGATCGCCATCAACTGGCCGACCGGGGCCAGGGTCGAGGGTTCCTGCGGACTCCCCGTCCCCGGCCTGGCCCTGCGGGTGGTCGACCACCGCACCGGCCTGGACGTGCCCGACGGGACCGAGGGCGAGGTGTGGGTTCGCGGCCCGAACATCATGGCGGGCTACCACAACCAGCCCGAAGCCACCGCCGAGGCGCTCCGGGACGGCTGGTTCCACACCGGCGACCTCGCCCGCCGCGACCGGGACGGCTATCTGACGGTCACCGGGCGGCTCAAGGAACTCATCATCCGCGCCGGGGAGAACATCCACCCGGTCGAGGTGGAGGACGTCCTGCGGACGGCGCCCGGCGTGGCCGACGCCGCCGTGGTCGGCAAACCGCACGACGTCTTCGGTGAAGTCCCGGTGGCCTTCGTCGTCCCCGCGCCCGGCGGCTTCGACCCGGCCCAGGCGCTCGCCCTGTGCCGGGAGCGGCTCTCGTACTTCAAGGTTCCCGAGGAGCTGTACGAGATCGAGCGGATCCCGCGCACCGCGACCGGCAAGGTCACCCGGCACCGGCTCCTGGACGGCCCGGCACGGCTGCGCGCGGTGGGCAACGCCTACCATGACGCGCTCTTCCGTACGAGGTGGATCCCACAGCCGTCGGCCCCTCAGCTGTCCGCCGCACGGCCTCGGCACGGCCGTTGGGCGCTGCTCGGACGGCAGACCCCCGGGCTCGACGGTCCGCTGCGGGCCTCGGACGGTGCCGAGTTGGGCGAGTACTTGGGCGAGTACATCGACTACATCGACACGGCCGACCTGAGAGCGGCGGTGGCCGCCGGAAGTCCCCCGCCCGCTGTGGCCCTGCTGTCGGCCCCCGCGGACACCACCGAGGGTGTCCTGAGGGACGTCGAGACATGGCTGGCCTCCGCCGAGCTGTCCGATGCGCTGCTGGTGGTGGCCACCCGGAGCGCGGTGGCCACCACGACGGGCGAGGACGTGCCGAACCCGGACCAGGCCGCGCTGTGGGGGCTGGTGCGCACCGTGCAGGCCGCTCATCCCGGCCGTATCGCCATCGTCGATCTCGACGCGCCCGATGACGAGGCGTGTGTGGGTGGGCTGTTGGCGGCGGTGGCGTCGGGCGAGCCCCAGAGCGCGGTGCGCTCGGGCGTCGTGCTGCTGCCCCGGCTTGAACGCGTGGCCCTGGATGTGGGTCTGGGCATGGGGCCGGACGCCGAGCGGGATGTGTCCGTGGCCTTCGACCCCCATGGCACCGGGGTCGTCACCGGAGTGGACACCCGGCGCGGCGCCGCGATCGCCCGGCATCTGGTGACCGGTTACGGCGTCCGCCGACTGCTGCTGATCGCTCCACCGGGGCAGGGCGGCCTGGCCAACGAGCTGTGTACCCAGCTCACCGATGCCGGAGCCGATGTCCGACTCGTCGAATGCGAGCTGGACAACCGCACCAAACTGAGGCGCGCGCTGGCCAAGGCCACCAGCCCCTTGAGCGTGGTCGTCCACGCCTGGGAGGCCGTGGACGAGCCGTCGGACGGGCGTGTGGCCGCCGAGGCCAGGACGCTGTACGAGCTCACCCGGAACGCCGATCCCACCGCGTTCGTGCTGTCCTCCTCGACCAAGGGGTTGCTGGGGGCGGCAGGGGAAACCACGGAGGCCGCCTCCGCCGCCTTCCTCGACGCCTATGCACAGCACCTGCGTGTGCGAGGGGTACCGGCTCGGTCCATCGCCTGGGGGCCGTGGGAGGGGGAGACCGACGCGACGGCCGGTGCTCTGAGCTCTCGGGAGGCGCTCGCGGCGCTGGACGCCGCCCTGGGCGTGGACCAGGCCCAACTCGTCGCCATGAAGCTCGACCCGACCACCGTGCCGACCGGGACGACCTCCCCGCTGCTCCAGGACCTGATCGACGTCCCGGCCCGTACCGCCACCGTGGACGAGGCCGTCACGGTCGCCCTCCGGGAGCGGCTGATGGACGCGCACGAGACCGACCGGGACCGGCTGCTCACCGATCTCGTCCGCGAACACCTGGCCGACCTGCTGGGCCTGGCGGACAAGCGGTCCGTCGAGCCCGAGCGGGCCTTCACCGACCTGGGCCTGACCTCGGTCACGGTGGTGGAACTGCGCAACCGGCTGAGCGAGGCCACCGGGCTCCGCCTGCCCGCCACCTCCGCCTTCGACCACCCCACACCGGTGGCGTTGGGGAGCCTGCTGCGGCGGGAACTGCTCGGCGGCACGGGAGTGCCGACCGTCCCGGTTTCGGCCTCGGACTCGGCCCCGGTGTCGGCCCCGGTGTCGGCCCCGGTTTCGGCCGTGGTCGCGGGGGCGGGTCCGGTCGATGACCCGATCGCGATCGTGGGGATGGCCTGCCGGTTGCCGGGTGGGGTCGGATCGCCGGAGGAGTTGTGGGAGCTGGTTCTGGCAGGTGGTGAGGGCATCGGGGAGTTCCCGGCGGATCGGGGGTGGGATCTGGAGCACCTCTTCGATCCGGATCCGGATCACGCCGGGACGAGCTATGCGCGTCGGGGCGGGTTTCTGTATGACGCGGGGGAGTTCGACGCGGACTTCTTCGGGATCTCGCCGCGTGAGGCGCTGGCGATGGATCCGCAGCAGCGGTTGCTGCTGGAGACGTCATGGGAGGCGTTGGAGCGGGCCGGGATCGATCCGGTCTCGCTACGCGGCCAGGACGTGGGCGTCTTCGCCGGGATGATGCATCAGGACTACGGAGTCGGCTCCACCGAAGGAGCGGATGCCCCCACCGGTCTGGAAGGCCACCTGATGACCGGCACCTCGGCGAGCGTGGTGTCGGGTCGGGTGTCGTATGTGCTGGGGTTCGAGGGTCCTGCGGTGACGGTGGACACGGCGTGTTCGTCGTCGTTGGTGGCGTTGCATCTGGCGGGTCAGGCGTTGCGGGCGGGGGAGTGCTCGATGGCGCTGGCCGGTGGGGTGACGGTGATGGCCGGGCCGGATGCCTTTGTGGAGTTCTCCCGTCAGCGCGGGCTCGCTGCCGATGGGCGGTGCAAGTCGTTTGCGGCGTCGGCGGATGGCACGGGGTGGGCTGAGGGTGTGGGTGTGCTGGTGGTGGAGCGGTTGTCGGATGCGGAGCGGCTTGGGCATCGGGTGTTGGCGGTGGTGCGGGGCAGTGCGGTGAATCAGGATGGTGCGTCGAATGGGTTGACGGCGCCGAATGGTCCGTCGCAGCAGCGGGTGATCCGGCGGGCGT
>NZ_JAERRG010000067.1 GCF_016741935.1 Streptomyces endocoffeicus
TGTGGACGCGGGTGTGGTGGCGTTGCAGTTCGCGTCGTTCAGCTTTGACGCCGCCGTCCTCGACGTCGCCGTCACGCTTGCGGCTGGTGGCACTTTGGCCGTGGCGAGCGCGGAGGAGCGCAAGGATCCGCAGGCGCTGGCGGAGATGGTGGGCCGGTGTGGCGTGCGGGTGGCGAGTGTGGTGCCGTCGCTGCTCGGGGTGCTGGATCCGGATGCCGTGGCGGGCGTGGGCAATTGGGTGCTGGGTGCGGAGCGGTTGAGTGCGGAGCTGGCTGGTCGGTGGTCGGCGGGTGCGCGGGTGTGGAACACGTACGGGCCGACCGAGGCCACCGTCATCACCACCGCCACCGCCATGCCCCTCGATCCCGAGCTGGGTACGGCCCCGCCGATAGGCCGCCCTCTGCCCAACAACAAGGTGTTCGTGCTGGACACCTTCCTCAAGCCGGTTCCCGTAGGCGTCACGGGTGAGGTCTATATCGCCGGTGCTGGTCTGGCCCGGGGTTATATCGGTCGGCCGGGGCTATCGGCGGAGCGGTTCGTCGCGTGTCCGTTCGCTGTTCCGGGCAGCAGGATGTATCGCAGTGGCGACCTGGCGAAGTGGACCGCTGACGGTGATCTGGTCTTCGCGGGTCGGGTCGATGAGCAGGTCAAGGTCCGTGGTTTCCGTGTTGAGCCCGGTGAGATCGAGGCGGTGGTAGGGGCCTGTGAGGGTGTGGGGCAGGTTGCGGTGGTGGTCCGGGAGGACGTGCCGGGGGACAAGCGGCTGGTCGCGTATGTGGTTCCCGGCGGGGAGCTGGACGTGGCGGCCGTGCGGGAGTTCGCGGCGGACCGGTTGCCGGAGTACATGGTCCCGACGGTCATGGCGCTGGACGCGCTGCCGTTGACGGTCAACGGCAAGCTGGACCGCGCCGCGCTCCCCGCTCCCGGCACCGCCGAGATGACGTCGGGCCGGGCCGCCGAGACGCCGACTGAAGAGATCCTCTGTGGGCTCTTCGCCGAGGTGCTCGGCCTCGACGATGTCAGTGCCGACGCGTCGTTCTTCGAGCTCGGCGGTGACTCGATCATGTCGATGCTGCTGGTGTCGAGGGCGCGTAAAGCGGGCCTGGTGGTCAGCGCCCGGCAGGTGTTCGAGCGACGGACTCCGGCCGACCTGGCCGTGGCGGCCCGTGATGTGGCCACTGCCGATGGTCTGGAGGGGAGTGGCGACACGAGCACCGGCGAGGTGCCGTTGACCCCCGTGATGCATGAGCTGCTGCTCCGGGCCGGAGCGGAGCGCATACGTGGGGTGTTCCAGTCGACCGTGGTGATGGTTCCGGCGGGGACGCGGCTGGAGACGCTGACCAGTGCCGTACAGGCGGTGGCCGAACACCACGACATTCTGCGGGCCCGACTGGACACCGAGCCCGAGCCCCGCCTCCTCGTCCCCCCGACCGTGTCCGTGGCCCCGTGGGTGCACCGAGTCGACGCGAGTGCGGCCGGGGCCGACCTCGAGCGCCTGATCGCCGAGCAGTCGCGGGCCGCCGCGGACCGGCTCGAACCGCGGGCCGGGGTGATGGCGCAGGTGGTCTGGTTCGACCTCGGCCCGAGCACTCCCGGACGGCTCCTGCTCGTCGTCCACCACCTCGCCGTGGACACGCTCTCCCTCCGCATCCTCGTCCCGGACCTCGCCCAGGCATACGCGGACTTGGCCGCCGGCCGTGCGGTCGTCCTGGAGCCGGTGCCCACCTCCTTCCGGCACTGGGCCCGCGCCCTGCGGGCCGAAGCCACCGGCCAGCCACGGCTCGCCGAGCTCCCCGCCTGGACCCGACTGCTGCGCGGCTCCGACGCGCCACTCGGCGGGCGCCCCCTGGACCCGGCCCGCGACGTGGGTGCCACGCTGCGGCGGGTCTCCGTGACGGCGTCGGCGGAGCTCACCGCCACTCTGCTGACGGCGGTCCCGGCCGCCTTCCACGCCGGGATCGACGATGTGCTGCTCACCGCTCTGGCCTCCGCCGTCGCGGAGTGGCGGCGGCACCGCGGGCAGCATGCGCGGAACGGGGTCCTCGTGGACGTGGAAGGCCACGGCCGGACGTCCGGCGGTCTCGATCTGGCCCGTACGGTGGGCTGGTTCACCAGCACGTACCCCGTACGACTCGACCCCGCGACACAGGACTTCGCCGGGCTGCGCGGTGGCGGGTCCGTGGCGGGACGGGCCGTCAAGCACATCAAGGAACAACTCCGTGCCGTCCCGGGTGACGGCCTCGGCCACGGCCTGCTCCGCCATCTCAATCCGGAGACCGCGCCCACCCTCGCCGCCCTGCCCACCGCCCAGATCGGCTTCACCTACCTGGGCCGCTTCGCCGACGGGACACCGGAGCAGACGGCCGCCGCCTGGTCCGCCGCCCCCGAAGGCGGTCTCGGCGGCGGAGTGGGCGACGAGGTCCCGCTGGCCCACGCCCTGGAGGCGGTCGGCCTGGTCCGCGACCTGCCGGACGGCCCGCTGCTCACCTTGACACTCGCCTGGCCCCAGCACCTCCACCACACAGACGACATGCGACGACTCGCCGACGGCTGGCTGGCGATGCTCACCGGCCTCGCCACCCACACCACCGGCTCCGGCGGCGGCCACACACCGTCGGACTTCTCACTCATCACGCTCGACCAGAGCCAGATCGACGCGCTCGAAGCGGAACTCGCGGACAAGGGGGGAGCACGATGACTCAGATGCGAGTCCAGGACGTCTGGCCGCTGTCGCCGCTGCAGGAGGGCCTGCTCTTCCACGCGGTGTACGACGAGCGGGGCATCGACGTCTATGTCGAGCAGCTCGTGCTGGACCTGGAGGGCAAGCTGGACCCCGCGGTGCTGCGCGACGCGTGGCAGGCGCTGCTCGACCGGCACGAGAGCCTGCGCGCGGGCTTTCGGCAGCTGGCCGGGGTGGCACAGCCGGTGCAGGTCATCGCCCGGGACGTGGAGCTGCCGTGGCGGGAGGAGGACCTGTCCGGGCTCGATGCTGATGTCGCCCGTGCGGAGTCGGAGCGGTTGGGGATCGGGGAGCGGGAGCGGCGTTTCGACCTTGCGGTGCCGCCGTTGCTGAGGGTGTTGCTGGTCAGGGTCGGGCCGGATGAGTACCGGATGATGGTCACGCTGCATCACATCCTGCTGGATGGCTGGTCGCTGCCGGTGCTGATGCGGGAGTTGTGGACGTGTTACGAGGCCGGGGGCAGCGCCCGTGGCCTTCCGCCCGTCACCCCGTACCGCGACTACCTCGCCTGGCTCGCCCGCCAGAACAAGGAAGCCGCGCGGGACGCATGGCGGCAGGAGCTGACGGGCGCGGACGAGCCGACGCTGGTGGCACCGGGCGGACAGTCCACTGCCCCGGTCGCCTCCGGCAAGGCGGCCACCGACGCCGGTGCGGAACTCGCCGGCCGGCTGCGGGACCTCGCCCGCCGCAACGGCCTGACCCTGAACACCGTGATCCAGGCCGCCTGGGCCGTTGTGCTCGGTCGACTCACCGGCCGCCGCGATGTGGTGTTCGGCGCGACGGTGGCGGGGCGTCCCGCCGACCTGCCGGGCATGGAGAGCATGCTGGGGCTCTTCATCAACACGCTGCCCGTACGCGTGCGCTTGGACCCGGCGCGTACGGTCGCCGAACTGCTCGCGGAGCTGCAGGAACGGCAGTCGGCGTTGCTGGACCACCAGCATCTGAGCCTCACCGAGATCCAGCGGCGGACCGGGCCCGGCGCGACGTTCGACACCATCATGGCGTTCGAGAACCACCCCATCGGGGCGCAGGACTCCACGGCGGCGGCCGCTGGGCTGCGGATCACCGGCACGGCGATGCGCGAGTCCACCAACTTCCCGCTCTCGCTGGGCGTCCACCCGACGGAAGAGCTGCGGCTGCGGCTGGACTACCGCCCGGACCTGTTCGACCCCGAGGCGGCTCAGGGGCTCCTTGACCGTTTGGTGCGCGTGCTGGGGCAGATGGCGGCCGATCCGGAGAGGTTGGTCGGTCGGCTTGATGTGCTGGGGGAGGCGGAGTGGTCGCGGGTGGTGGCGGAGTGGAATGCCACGGAGACGACACTGCCCGGCGGTTCGATCGTGGAGCGCATCGAGGCGCGGGTTGCGGCGACGCCGGATGTGATGGCGGTGCGATGCGGTGAAGTGGCCCTGTCGTACGGGGAGGTGGACCGGCGGGCGAATCGGTTGGCGCGGTTGCTGAGCGGTGCTGGTGTGGGTCGGGAGTCGCGGGTGGCGCTGTGTCTGCCGAGGTCGGTGGACATGGTGGTGGCGGAGCTGGCGGTGTGGAAGGCGGGTGGTGCGTTCGTTCCGCTGGACCCGGAGTATCCGGCGGACCGGTTGGGTTTCGTGATCGCGGACAGTGGCGCCGAAGTGGTCCTCGGTACGCCCGACTGCCTCACCGACGTCCCCCTCGGTAACGCCCGCGCCATCCTCCTGGAGGGGGCTGACGCCTTCTCGGCGGAGCCGTTGGGGACGGTCATTGTGCCGGGTCAGTTGGCGTATGTGATCTATACGTCGGGTTCGACGGGGCGGCCGAAGGGTGTGGCTGTCGCGCATGGTGGTGTGGCGAATCTGGCCGAGGCGATGCGTCCGGTGTTGGGGATGGACGCGGGTGTGGTGGCGTTGCAGTTCGCGTCGTTCAGCTTCGACGCCGCCGTCCTCGACGTCGCCGTCACCCTTGCCGCTGGTGGCACCCTCGCCGTCGCCACCACCGCCGAGCGCAACGACCTGCGGGCGCTGGCGGAGATGGTCGGCCGGTGTGGCGTGCGGGTGGCGAGTGTGGTGCCGTCGCTGCTCGGGGTGCTGGATCCGGAGGCTGTGCCGGGTGTGGGCAATTGGGTGCTGGGTGCGGAGCGGTTGAGTGCGGAGCTGGCTGGTCGGTGGTCGGCGGGTGCGCGGGTGTGGAACACGTACGGGCCGACCGAGGCCACCGTCATCACCACCGCGACCGCCACTCCGCTGGACGCCACGCTGGAGGAGGCCCCGCCGATAGGCCGTCCCCTCCCCAACGCCCGCGTCTATGTGCTCGACGCGTTCCTCAAGCCGGTTCCCGTAGGCGTCATGGGCGAGGTGTACATCGCCGGTGCTGGTCTGGCCCGGGGCTACATCGGTCGGCCGGACCTGTCCGCCGAGCGGTTCGTCGCGTGTCCGTTCGCCGCCCCGGGCGGCCGGATGTATCGCAGTGGCGACCTGGCCAAGTGGACCGAAGCGGGTGACCTGGTCTTCGCGGGTCGGGTCGATGAGCAGGTCAAGGTCCGTGGTTTCCGCGTCGAGCCCGGTGAGATCGAGGCCGTCCTCAGCGGCCACCCGGCCGTGGCCCAGGCCGCCGTGGTCATCCGCGAGGACCGCCCCGGGGACCGGCGCCTCGTCGCCTATGTGGTGCCCGCCGGTGAGCTCGACCCGGCGGCCCTGCGCCGTCTCGCCGCCGACCGGCTGCCCGAGTACATGATCCCGGTCATCGTGGCCCTCGACGCGCTGCCGCTCACCGTCAACGGCAAGCTGGACCGCGCCGCCCTTCCCGCCCCCGACACCGCGGGCACCCCCGAGGGCCGCGCGCCCGCCACCCCCACCGAGGAGATCCTCTGCGGGCTCTTCGCCGAAGTCCTCGGGCTGAACCAGGTGGGCGCCGACACCTCCTTCTTCGAGCTCGGCGGCGACTCCCTCCTCGCCATGCGGCTCATCGCCCGCATCCGCCCCGTCCTCGACAGCGAACTGCGCATCGCCGATCTGTTCGCCACCCCGACCGTCGCCGACACCGCCCGCCGGATCGACGCCGAGCACGGCGACGCACGGCCACCGCTGGAGCCGCAGCCGCGCCCCCAGCACCCCGAGCACCTGCCGCTGTCGTACGGGCAGCAGCGGATGTGGTTCCTCAACCGGCTCGCGACCACCGGCCAGGGCGCAGGGGCCGCCAAGGGTGCCGAGGAGGCAGAGGCCGCCGGGGCCGCCGGGGCCGCCGGGGGCATCGCGGGTGTCTACAACATGCCCCTCGCGCTACGCCTCTCCGGCCACCTCGACACCGGCGCGCTGGAAGCCGCCCTCGCCGATGTCGCCGACCGCCACGAGAGCCTGCGCACGGTGTTCCCGGAGACCGACGGCGTTCCGCGGCAGCGGGTGCTGGACGGCCCCGTGGCGCATCCGCCACTCGTGGTCGCCGACCTCCCCGCGGACCAAGTCGAGGCGGAGCTGAGCGCGTACGCCGGGCGCGGCTTCGAGCTCAGCACCGAACTGCCTTGGCGGGCACGGCTGTTGGTCACCGGACCCACCGAGTACGTGCTGCTCATCGTGGCGCACCACATCGCCGCCGACGGCTGGTCGATGGGCGTTCTCGCGCGGGACCTCAGCACGGCCTACGCCGCCCGTCGGCAGGGCCGGGCGCCGGTGTGGGAGCCGCTGCCGGTGCAGTACGCCGACTTCGCCCTCTGGCAGCGGCGGCTGCTGGGGGAGCGGGGCGACGCGGACAGCCTGCTGAGCGACCAGCTCGCCTACTGGCACGACGCCCTCGCCGACGCGCCGCAGGAGCTGGCGCTTCCGGCCGACCGGCCGCGCCCGGCGGTGTCGTCGTACGCGGGCGGCCTGGTCCCCGTACGGATCGACGCCCCCACCCACGCCCGCCTCGTCGGGCTCGCGCAGCGCGGTGGGGCCACGGTGTTCATGGTCGTGCACGCCGCGCTGGCGGCGCTCCTCGCCCGCATGGGCGCGGGCACGGACATCCCCATCGGCACGGCCACCGCGGGCCGTGGCGACGCCGCGCTGGACGGACTGACCGGCTTCTTCGTCAACACGCTCGTGCTGCGCACCGACCTGAGCGGCAACCCCGCCTTCACCGAACTCCTGGCCCGGGTGCGGGAGACCGACCTGGCCGCGTACGCCCACCAGGACGTGCCCTTCGAGCATCTCGTCGAGGACCTCGCGCCCTCGCGCTCGCTGTCCCGCAACCCGCTGTTCCAGGTCATGCTGTCGCTCCGGAACGTTCCGCCCGCGCAGTGGGACCTGCCCGGCCTCCAGGTCCGGCCCACCCCGCCCGGCTCCCTCGCCGCCCGCTTCGACCTGTCCGTCGACCTGTCCGAACACCGCGACGAGGACGGCGGCCCGGCCGGTATCGGCGGTGACATCTTCTACGCCACCGAGCTGTTCGACGAGGCCACCGTCCAGGCCCTGGCCCGGCGGCTGGCGGCGGTGCTGGAGCAGATCGCCGCCGATCCCACCATGCCCCTCAGCCGGCTGCGGATCCTCGACCCGGCCGAGCGGGCGACCGTCGTCCAGGACTGGAACCACACGGCCCGCAGCGTGCCGGAGGGCACGCTGGCCGAGCTGTTCGAGGCACAGGTGCGGCGAACACCCGATGCCCTGGCCGTCGTCGGCGCGGAGCACGGCCTGACGTACGCGGAACTGGAGGAGCGCGGCAACCGGCTGGCACACGAGCTGATCGCCCGTGGCATCGGCCCCGAGGACCTGGTCGGCGTGGCCATGGAGCGGTCCGTCGAGCTGATGGCCGTGCTGCTGGCGGTGGTCAAGGCGGGCGCGGGCTATCTGCCCATAGACCCCCGGTATCCGGCGCGGCGGATCGCCTTCATGCTGGCCGACGCCCGGCCGAGGCTGGTGCTGTGCACCGACGGGACCGAGGCCGCGCTGGGTGCCGACACGCCGCCCTGCCTGGTCCTCGACGCCCCGGAGGTGACCGCCGCGCTGGCGACACGCCCGGCCACCGCCCCCGGCGACGCCGACCGCGTCCGGCCGCGGCGGCTGGCGCACCCCGCGTACGTCATCTACACCTCCGGCTCCACCGGCACCCCGAAGGGCGTCGTGGTGACCCACGGCGGAGTGGGCAGCCTGGCGGCGAGCCACATCACCCGGTTCGGGTCCGGGCCCGGCGCACGCGTCCTGCAGTTCGCCTCGCCCAGCTTCGACGCCGCGTTCGCCGAGTTCTGCACCGCCCTGCCCGCCGGGGCCACCCTCGTCATGGCGGACCGGGACATGCTGCCGCCGTACGGGTCGCTGGCAGACGTCGCCGCCGAGTTCGGCGTGACCCATCTGACCGCGCCGCCGTCCGTGCTCGCCGCCGCCGGCGAACTGCCCGCCACCGTGACCACCGTCGCGGCCGCGGGCGAGGTGTGCCCGCCCGCGCTGGTGGCACGGCTGGCGCCGGGGCGGCGGATGCTGAACGCGTACGGCCCCACCGAGGCCACCGTCTGCGTCACCCTGAGCGACCCGCTCACCCCGGCCGACGCCGACGCCCCCGTGCCGATCGGACGCCCGCTCGAGAACGGGCAGACGTATGTCCTGGACGAGTTTCTGCAGCCCGTCCCCGCCGGTGTCATGGGAGAGCTCTACCTGGCCGGCCCCGGCCTGGCCCGCGGCTATCTCGGCCGCTCGGCGCTGACCGCCGAGCGCTTCGTGGCCTGCCCGTTCGCCGCCGCCGACGAACCCGGCGCCCCCGGCGGGCGGATGTACCGCACCGGTGACCTGGCCCACTGGACCCCCGACGGCCAACTCGTCGTCGTCGGACGGGCCGACACCCAGATCAAGATCCGTGGCTTCCGGGTGGAACCTGGCGAGATCGAGGCCGTCCTCGCCACCCACCCGACCGTCCGCCGGTCCGCCGTCGTGGTCCGCGAGGACCGCCCCGGGGACCGTCGGCTCGTCGCCTACGTCGTCCCCGACGAGGACGCGGACCCGGCCGGACTACGGCAGTACGTGGCGGAACGGCTGCCCGACCACCTGGTTCCGGCCGCCGTGATGACACTCGACTCCCTCCCCGTCACGGTGAACGGCAAGCTCGACCGCGACGCCCTGCCCGCCCCCGACTACGCGGGCCTGACCGGCCGCCGCGCCCCCGCCACCCCCATCGAAGAGGCGCTGTGCGGGCTGTTCGCCGACATCCTCGGCCTCGACCAGGTCGGCGTCGACGCGTCGTTCTTCGCGCTGGGCGGCGACTCGCTGCAGGCCATGCGGCTGATCGCCCGGATCCGCGCCGTCCTGGACACCGAGCTGAGCATCCGGCAGCTGTTCGCCGAGCCGACCGCCGCCGGCGTCGCCCGGCAGCTCACTCGTGGGAGCGGTGTGCGGCTCCCGCTCACCCCGCAGCCCCGGCCGGAGGTCGTACCACTGTCGTTCGGGCAGCGGCGGATGTGGTTCGTCAACCAGATGGAGGAGGCCCAAGAGGGCGGCGAGGCCGCGTACAACCTGCCGCTGCGCTACCGCGTCTCCGGCGACCTCGACCTGCCCGCGCTCGAAACCGCCCTGGGCGACCTCGCCGACCGGCACGAGAGCCTGCGCACGGTCTACCCCGAAACGGACGGCGTGCCGCGCCAGCACGTCCTCGACCCCTCGGCCGGACGCCCGCGCATGGCCGTCCTCGACACCCCCGCCGACCGGGTCGAGCAGGTGCTCGCCGAGCAGACCGAGGAGCGCTTCGACCTCAGCGCCGACCTCCCGTGGCGGATCCGGCTGCTGAGGACCGCTCCCGCTGAGCACGTCCTGCTGATCGTCGCGCATCACATCGCGGTGGACGGCTGGACGATGGACCTGCTGCTCAAGGACCTGGAAGTGGCGTACGCCGCCCGTCGGGAGGGGCGGGCGCCGGTGTGGGAGCCACTGCCGGTGCAGTACGCCGACTACGCGCTCTGGCAACGCCGTCTCCTCGGCGACCTGGACACCCCCGACAGCCTGATCAGCGCCCAGCTGGACCACTGGCGACGGGCCCTGGCCGACGCACCCCAGGAGCTGGCACTTCCGGCCGACCGCTCCCGGCCCGCCGTGTCCTCGCACCGTGGCGGGGCGGCCGGGGTACGGATCGATGTGCCCACCCATGCCCGGCTCGTGGAGCTCGCCCGACGCGGCGACGCCACGATGTTCATGGTCGTGCACGCCGCGCTGGCGCTGTTGCTGTCGCGGATGGGTGCGGGGAAGGACCTTCCGATCGGCACGGCGGTCGCGGGGCGTGGCGACGCGGCGCTGGACGGGCTGGCCGGTTTCTTCGTCAACACGCTCGTCCTGCGGACCGATATGAGCGGTGACCCGACCTTCGCGGAGCTGCTGGCCCGGGTCCGGGAGACCGACCTGGCCGCCTACGCACACCAGGACCTGCCCTTCGAGCACCTCGTCGAGGAACTCAACCCCACCCGCTCACTGGCCCGGCACCCGCTGTTCCAGGTGATGCTCTCCGTACAGACGATGCCGCCCCAGGACTGGAAACTGCCGGGCGTCGAGGTGCGGCCGATGACGCCCGGGGCCGCGGCGGCCCGGGTCGACCTGTCGCTGACCCTGGCCGAACACCGGGACGGCGAGGGCAACCCCGCGGGGATCGACGGCGATCTGCTGTATGCCACGGACCTCTTCGACGAGGCCACCGCGCACACGATGGCGGAGCGGCTGGTCCGGGTGCTGGAGCAGGCCGCCTCGGATCCGGCGGCTCGGGTGAGTGAGGTCGAGGTGCTGGGGTGCGGTGAGCGGGAGCGGGTGGTGGAGGGGTGGAACGAGACCGCTGCTGAGGTGCCGGTGGGGTCGTTGGGTGAGCTGTTCGACGCCCAGGTGGCCGTGTCGCCGGATGCGGTGGCGGTGGTGGGTGCGGGTGGTGAGGAGTGGTCGTACGGGGAGTTGGGGGATCGGGCGGATCGGGTGGCGGGTGTGTTGGGTGCGTGGGGTGTGGGGCGGGGTGATTTGGTTGCTGTGGTGTTGGAGCGGTCGGTGGATGTGGTGGCGGTGTTGTTGGGGGTGGTGAAGGCGGGGGCGGGGTTTGTGCCGGTGGATCCGGCGTATCCGGTGGAGCGGATCGGGTGGATGGTCGAGGATTCGGCACCTGCGCTCGTCGTGTGTTCGGAGGGGACCCGTGGATTGGTTCCGTCCGGGGTGGAGTGTCTGGTGTGGGGTTCGTCTGCGGAGGGGGAATCGGCGGCTGCGGTTTCGGTGGATGTCGATGATGTGGCGTATGTGATCTATACGTCGGGGTCGACGGGGCGGCCGAAGGGTGTGGCGGTGACGCATCGTGGCATCGGCAACCTGGCGGCGGCGCAGATCGAGCGGTTCGCGGTGGACGCGGATGCGCGGGTGTTGCAGTTGGCGTCGTTGAGTTTTGATGCCGCGGTGTCCGAGATGTGTATGGCGTTGCTTTCGGGTGGCGCGTTGGTGATGGCGGGTGTGGACAGGTTGTCGCCGCGGGGGTCGTTGGGTGAGGTGGTGGCGGAGTTCGGTGTGACGCATGTGACGGTGCCGCCGTCGGTGTTGGCGACGGTGGAGGAGCTGCCGGGGAGTCTGCGGACGTTGGTGGTTGCGGGTGAGGTGTGTCCGCCGGGGTTGGTGGCGCGGTGGGGGTCTGGGCGGCGGATGGTCAATGCGTACGGGCCGACCGAGGTGACCGTATGCGCGACGATGAGTGGGCCTTTGGAGCCGTCCGGGTCGGTGCCGATCGGCCGTCCGATCGCCAACACCGCTGTCTACGTACTGGACGAGCAACTGCGGCCAGTTCCCGTGGGTGTGCTGGGTGAGCTGTATGTCGCGGGGCCGGGGCTGGCTCGTGGCTACCTCGGCCGCCCCGGGCTGACCGCGGAGCGCTTCGTGGCCTGCCCGTTCACGCACGGGCGGATGTATCGCACCGGCGACCTCGCCAAGTGGACCGGGGACGGCCGGCTCGTCTTCGGCGGCCGGACGGACGACCAGGTGAAGGTGCGTGGCTTCCGCGTCGAGCCGGGAGAGATCGAGGCCGTTCTCGCCGGACACCGGAGTGTCGGCCACGTCGCCGTCGTCGTACGGGAGGACCGCCCCGGCGACCGGCGGCTGGTCGCCTATGTCGTCCCTGACGGGGATGTGGACACCGGCGGGCTGCGGGAGTACGTGGCCGAGCGGCTGCCGGACCACATGGTCCCCGCGGCCGTCGTCGCCCTGGGCGCCCTCCCGGTCACCGTCAACGGCAAGCTGGATCGCGCCGCCCTCCCGGCCCCCGACTTCACGGACGCCGCCGAGGGGCGCGGCCCGGCCACTCCCAATGAAGAGATCCTCAGCAGTCTCTACGGTGAGGTTCTCGGCCTGGAGTGGGTCGGCGCCGACGCCTCCTTCTTCGAGCTGGGCGGCGACTCCCTGCTCGCGATGCGGCTCATCGCCCGCATCCGCGCCGTCCTCGACGCCGAGGTCAGCATCGGCGATCTGTTCGCCACCCCGACCGTCGCCGGCGTCGCCCAACTGGTGGGCGAACTCGGCGGCGAGTCCCGGGCGCCGCTGATGGCGCGGTCGCGGCCCGAGGTGTTGCCGCTGTCGTTCGAGCAGCAGCGGATGTGGTTCCTGAACCGGCTCGAAACCACCGGCGAGGGGGCCGCGTACAACCTCCCCCTGGCTCTGCGGCTCCGCGGCGACCTCGACATCCCCGCGCTGGAGGCCGCCCTCGGCGATGTCGCCGACCGGCACGAGAGCCTGCGTACGATCTTCCCGGAGACCTCGGGCGTCCCCCGCCAGCAGATTCTGCACGGCGCGGCGGGCCGACCCTCGCTGACGGTGGTGCACACCGCCGCGGACGAGGTGCCCGCGCAGCTCGGGGCGTACGCGAACCAGCCGTTCGACGTCCGTACCGAACTGCCCTGGCGCGTAGGCCTCTTGGCGATCGGCCCGGCCGAATACGTCCTCATGGGCGCCGTCCACCACATCGCCGCCGACGGCTGGTCGATGGGCATCCTCGCGGGCGACATCGGTACCGCCTACGCGGCCCGGCGCGCGGGCCGACTGCCCGGGTGGGACCCCCTGCCCGTGCAGTACGGGGACTACGCCCTGTGGCAGCGCGAGGTGCTGGGCGACCTCGGCGATCCGCAGAGTGTGATCAGTGGACAGCTGGACTACTGGCGGCGGGCGCTCTCCGGTGTCCCGCAGGAGCTGGACCTGCCGACCGACCGGCACCGACCCGCGGTGTCCTCTTTCACCGGCGGCGAAATGCCGTTCGAGGTGAACGCGGAGACTCACGCCCGGCTGGTGGAGCTCGCCCAGCGCGGCCGGGCGACGATGTTCATGGTGATGCACACGGCGCTGGCGGTTGTGCTGTCGCGGATGGGTGCGGGTACGGACATCCCCATCGGTACGGCGACGGCGGGCCGTGGTGACGCGGCGCTGGACGGGCTGGCCGGGTTCTTCATCAACACCCTGGTGCTGCGCACCGACCTGAGCGGCGACCCGTCGGCCACCGAACTGCTCGCCCGCGTGCGGGAGGCCGATCTGGCCGCGTACGCGCATCAGGACGTGCCGTTCGAGCGGCTGGTCGAGGACCTCAACCCCACCCGGTCGCTGGGCCGGCACCCGCTCTTTCAGGTATCGCTCACCATGCAGAACCTGCCGCAGGGCCGTCGGCCGTGGGAGCTGACCGGGCTGGAGGTGAGCGGCCTCCCGGCCGCCTCTCCGGCGGCCCGGTTCGATCTGTCGGCGACGGTGGCCGAGCGCCGCGACCAGGAGGGTGCGCCGACGGGGCTGATGGGCTCGCTGCTCTACGCGACCGATCTGTTTGACGAGGGCACGGTGCGGTTGTTGGCGGGGCGGTTGGTGCGGGTGTTGGAGCAGGTGGCGGCTGATCCTGGGGTGCGGCTGAGCGAGATTGATGTGTTGGGGGAGGGTGAGCATTCGCGGGTGGTGGGGGAGTGGAATGCCACTGAGCGTTCGGTGTCCGGGGTGTCGTTGGTGGAGTTGTTCGCGGCGCGGGTGGTGGAGGCGCCGGATGCGGTGGCGGTGGTGGGGGCGGACGGTCGGGAGTGGTCGTACGGGGAGTTGGCCGAGTGGTCGGATCGGGTGGCGGGTGCTTTGGCTGTGCGGGGTGTGGGGCGTGGTGATCTGGTGGGTGTGGTGATGGAGCGGTCGGTGGAGTTGGTGGCGGTGTGGCTGGGTGTGGTGAGGGTGGGTGCTGGGTTTGTGCCGGTGGATGTGGGGTGGCCGGTGGCGCGGCGGGGGTTGGTGTTGGGGCAGGTGGGGTTGGTGGTGGCGGATCGGGGTCTTGGGGTGCCGGGTGCCGTGGCGGTGGATGAGCTGTTCGAGGGGACGGGTGGTGCGCCGGAGGTGGTGGTTTCGGCGGAGGATGTGGCGTATGTGATGTTCACGTCTGGTTCGACGGGTGTGCCGAAGGGTGTGGCGGTCAGCCATGGTGCGGTGGTCGCGTTGGTGGTGGATGGGTGTTGGAGTGCGGCGGCGCGTGGTCGGGTGTTGATGCATGCGCCGCATGCGTTTGATGTGGCGGTTTTTGAGGTGTGGGTGCCGTTGGTGAGTGGTGGTCGGGTGGTGGTGGCGCCGTCGGGTCGGGTGGATGCAACGGTGTTGGCGGGTTTGGTGAAGGCGTATGGGTTGACGGCTGTGCATGTGACGGCTGGTTTGTTTGGTGTGCTGGCGGAGGAGTCGCCGGAGTGTCTGTCGGGGCTGGTGGAGGTGCTGACGGGTGGCGATGTGGTGCCTGCGGGTGCGGTGGCTCAGGTCAAGGCCGCTTGCCCGGGGATCGAGATCCGGCATTTGTACGGTCCGACCGAGGCCACCTTGTGTGCCACGACGTACGCGGTGGCTCCTGAGGCCGAGGCTCCGGCGGTGTTGCCGATCGGTCGGCCGCGCGACAACACCAAGGCATTCGTCCTCGACGAATACCTGAAGCCCGTCCCGGTCGGGGTGAGGGGCGAGCTCTATCTCGCCGGAGCCGGACTCGCCCGTGGGTACACGGGACACCCTCGCCTCACGGCCGAGCGCTTCGTCGCCGCACCCTTCGCCGAGCCGGGTGCACGTATGTATCGCACTGGCGACCTTGCGCGATGGACGGCTGACGGTGAGTTGCTGTTCGCGGGTCGGGCGGATGAGCAGGTGAAGATCCGTGGTTTCCGGGTGGAGCCGGGTGAGATCGAGGCCGTGCTTGCCGCGCACGAGAGCGTGGGTCAGGTCGCGGTCGTCGTGCGTGAGGACCGGCAGGGCGACAAGCGCCTGGTGGCCTACGTCGTACGTAACGGGGATGGCGAGAGCGGTCTGACCGGGCTGCGGGAGTACGTGGCCGAGCGGCTCCCCGAGTACATGGTCCCGGCGGCCGTGATGGCCATTGACACTCTCCCCGTCACCGCCAACGGCAAGCTGGACCGTGCCGCCCTCCCCGTCCCCGAGTTCGGCGGCGCCACCGGGCGCGGCCCCGCCACCCCGGTCGAGGAGATCGTCGCAGGGGTCTTCGGCGAGGTGCTCGGGCTGGACTGGGTGGACGCGGAGGCATCCTTCTTCGAGCTGGGCGGCGACTCCCTGCTCGCCATGCGGCTCATCGCCCGCATCCGCGCCGTCCTGGGGGCGGAGCTCACCATCGGGGAGCTCTTCGCGGCCTCCTCGGCCGCCGGCGTGGCCCGGCTGGTGGACGCGGCAACCGGCCAGACGCACGCCGCGCTGACGTCGCGGCCCCGGCCGGAGGTGTTGCCGCTGTCGTTCGAGCAGCAGCGGATGTGGTTCCTCAATCAGCTCGAAGGCGCGGGCGAGGGCGCGGCGTACAACCTGCCCCTGGCCCTGCGGATGTCCGGCGAACTGGACCTCGCGGCGCTGGAGGCCGCGCTGGGCGACGTCGCCGACCGGCACGAGAGCCTGCGCACCATCTACCCGGCGAGCGAAGGCGTCCCGCGTCAGCAGGTGCTCGAAGGCACCGCGGGCAGGCCGCCGCTGGTCGTGGTGGACACCACCGAGGACGAGATCGCCGACACCCTTACGGCTCATGTGGGCCGTGGCTTCGATGTCAGCGTCGATCTGCCCTGGCGGATCCGGCTGCTCAGGACCGGCCCCACGGACTACATCCTGCTGATCGTGGCGCACCACATCGCGGTGGACGGCTGGTCGATGGGCGTCCTCGCGCAGGATCTGGAGACCGCCTACACCGCCCGCCACCAGGGCCGACTCCCGGGCTGGGAGCCGCTGCCCGTGCAGTACGCGGACTACGCGCTCTGGCAGCGCGAGGTGCTGGGCGACCTCGGCGATCCGCAGAGTGTGATCAGTGGACAGCTGGACCACTGGCGGCGGGCGCTCGCCGGCGCACCGGAGGAGCTGGACCTGCCGACCGACCGGCCCCGACCGGCCACGCCGACGTTCCGCGGGCGCACCCTGCCGGTGGAGGCGGACGCGGAGACCCACGCCCGGCTGGTGGAGCTGGCGCGGCGCGGCCGGGCGACGATGTTCATGGTCGTGCACGCGGCGCTGGCGGTTGTGCTGTCGCGGATGGGTGCGGGTACGGACATCCCCATCGGTACGGCGACGGCGGGTCGCGGTGACGCGGCGCTGGACGGGCTGGCCGGGTTCTTCATCAACACCCTGGTGCTGCGCACCGACCTGAGCGGCGACCCGGGCTTCGATGAGCTGCTGGCCCGGGTGCGAGAGGCCGATCTGGCGGCGTACGCGTATCAGGATGTGCCGTTCGAGCGGCTGGTCGAGGACCTCAACCCGACCCGGTCGCTCTCCCGAAACCCGCTCTTCCAGATCACGCTCGTCCTCCAGAACCTGCCCGTGTCCCAGGGCCGGTGGAATCTGCCCGGGCTGCGGGTCGGCCCGCTGGAGGCCACCTCGCAGGAGTCCACCGCGAAGTTCGACCTGTCGCTGACCCTGGCCGAACGACGCGACAGCGAAGGCGATCCGGCCGGGCTCGTGGGTGGGCTGTTGTATGCGACCGATCTGTTTGACGAGGGCACGGTGCGGTTGTTGGCGGGGCGGTTGGTGCGGGTGTTGGAGCAGGTGGCGGCTGATCCTGGGGTGCGGGTCAGTGGGATTGATGTGTTGGGGGAGGGTGAGCGTTCGCGGGTGGTGGGGGAGTGGAATGCCACTGAGCGTGCGGTGTCCGGGGTGTCGTTGGTGGAGTTGTTCGCGGCGCGGGTGGTGGAGGCGCCGGATGCGGTGGCGGTGGTGGGTGCCGGCGGCGAGGAGTGGTCGTACGCGGAGCTCGCGGAGCGTGCGGAGCGGGTGGCGGGTGCTTTGGCTGTGCGGGGTGTGGGGCGTGGGGATCTGGTGGGTGTGGTGATGGAGCGGTCGGTGGAGTTGGTGGCGGTGTGGCTGGGTGTGGCGAGGGTGGGTGCTGGGTTTGTGCCGGTGGATGTGGGGTGGCCGGTGGCGCGGCGGGGGTTGGTGTTGGGGCAGGTGGGGTTGGTGGTGGCGGATCGGGGTCTGGGCGTGCCGGGTGCGGCGGCGGTGGATGAGCTGTTCGAGGGGACGGGTGGTGCGCCGGAGGTGGTGGTTTCGGCGGAGGATGTGGCGTATGTGATGTTCACCTCCGGCTCCACGGGTGTGCCGAAGGGTGTGGCGGTCAGTCATGGTGCGGTGGCCGCGTTGGTGGTGGATGGGTGTTGGAGTGCGGCGGCGCGTGGTCGGGTGTTGATGCATGCGCCGCATGCGTTTGATGTGGCGGTTTTTGAGGTGTGGGTGCCGTTGGTGAGTGGTGGTCGGGTGGTGGTGGCGCCGCCGGGTCGGGTGGATGCGGCGGTGTTGGCGGGTTTGGTGAAGGCGTATGGGTTGACGGCTGTGCATGTGACGGCTGGGTTGTTTGGTGTGCTGGCGGAGGAGTCGCCGGAGTGTCTGTCGGGGCTGGTGGAGGTGCTGACGGGTGGCGATGTGGTGCCTGCTGGTGCGGTTGCCCAGGTCAAGGCCGCTTGCCCGGGGATCGAGATCCGGCACTTGTACGGTCCGACCGAGGCCACTTTGTGTGCCACGACGTACGCGGTGGCTCCTGAGGCGGTGGCTCCGGCGGTGTTGCCGATCGGTCGGCCGCGTGACAACACCAAGGCGTTCGTCCTCGACGAATACCTCAACCCCGTGCCCCCGGGCGTCAAGGGCGAGCTCTATCTCGCGGGTGCCGGGCTCGCAAACGGCTATCTCAGTCGGCCGGGGCTGTCGGCGGAGCGCTTCGTAGCGTGCCCGTTCACGGGTGGGCGGATGTATCGCACCGGCGACCTGGTGCGGTGGACGGCCGATGGTGAGCTGGTATTCGCGGGCCGGGCGGATGAGCAGGTGAAGATCCGTGGTTTCCGGGTGGAACCGGGTGAGATCGGAGCAGTGCTCGCCGCGCATGAGAACGTGGGCCAGGTCGCGGTCATCGTCCGCGAGGACCGGCAGGGCGACAAGCGCCTCGTGGCCTACGTCGTACCCAACGGCGACAGCGAGAGTGATCTGACCGGGCTGCGGGAGTACGCGGCCGAGCGGCTTCCCGAGTACATGGTCCCGGCCACCCTGGTCCCCCTGGACACCCTCCCCGTCACCGCCAACGGCAAGCTGGACCGCGCCGCACTCCCCGCCCCCGACTTCGCCGGTACCACCTCCGGCCGGGGCCCGGCGACGCCGACCGAGGAGATCCTCTGCGGGCTCTTCGCCGAGGTGCTGGGCCTGGAGCGGGTCGGCGCGGAGGACTCGTTCTTCGAGCTGGGCGGCGATTCTCTGCTTGCCATGCGGTTGCTCGCCCGGATCCGGTCGGTGCTGGACACCGACATCGGGATCGGCAAGCTGTTCACGGCGCCGACGGTGGCCGGGGTCGCCCGGCTGCTCGACGCCCGCGAGGACGGCACCACCCGGGCCGCGCT
Source organism: Streptomyces endocoffeicus (assembly GCF_016741935.1). Classification (GTDB taxonomy): domain Bacteria; phylum Actinomycetota; class Actinomycetes; order Streptomycetales; family Streptomycetaceae; genus Streptomyces; species Streptomyces endocoffeicus. The sequence goes on from NZ_JAERRG010000067.1 coordinate 18,519, forward strand.
GACGGCGCGGGCCCGGCCGGAGGTGTTGCCGCTCTCGTACGCCCAGCAGCGGATGTGGTTCCTCAACCGGCTCGAAGGCGTCGGCGAAGGCGCGGGCTACAACCTGCCGCTGGCGCTGCGGATTTCGGGAGACCTGGACATCGCCGCCCTGGAGGCCGCGCTGGGCGATGTCGCCGACCGGCACGAGAGCCTGCGCACGATCTTCCCCGAGACGGACGGCGAGCCCCGGCAGCAGGTGCTGGAGGGCGACGCGGGCCGGCCGCCGCTGATCGTCGTGGAGACCACACCGGACGAACTCGGTGCGACACTCGCGGCGCACTCCGGGCGTGGCTTCGAGCTGAGCGCCGATCTGCCGTGGCGCATCCGGCTGTTGGTGACCGGGCCCATGGAGTACGTGCTGCTGATCGTGGCGCATCACATCGCGGTGGACGGCTGGTCGATGGGCGTGTTGGCGCGGGACATCGGCGTGGCGTACGCCGCCCGTCGGGCGGGTGGCGCGCCGGGGTGGGAGCCGCTGCCGGTGCAGTACGCGGACTACGCGCTCTGGCAGCGCGAGGTGCTGGGCGACCTCGAGGACCCGGACAGCGTGATCACCGGCCAGTTGGACTACTGGAGCACGGCCTTGGCCGACGCCCCCCAGGAGCTGACGCTGCCGACCGACCGGCCGCGCCCGCCCACGTCCTCCTTCCGGGGCGGCTCGGTGCCCCTGCGGGTGGACGCCGAGACCCATGCCCGGCTGGTGGCGGCCGCACAGCAGGGCAACGCCACCATGTTCATGGTCGCCCAGGCCGCACTGGCTGTGCTGCTGGCCCGGCTGGGCGCGGGTACGGACATCCCCATCGGCACCGCGATCGCAGGGCGTGGCGACGAGGCCATGGACGCCCTGGCCGGGTTCTTCGTCAACACGCTGGTCTTGCGGACGGACGTCAGCGCCGACCCGACGTTCAGCGAGGTGCTGGCGCGTGTGCGGGAGACCGATCTGGCCGCGTACGCGCATCAGGACGTGCCGTTCGAGCGGCTGGTGGATGTGCTGAGCCCAGAGCGGTCGCTGGCGCGCAACCCGCTGTTCCAGGTCATGCTGGCGCTCCAGAGCGCCGCGCCGGAGAAGTGGGAGCTGCCCGGCTTGGAGGTCGACACGCTGCCGTCGACCGCGGACCCCGTGGCCCGCTTCGATCTGTCGCTGACACTGATCGAGCACCGTGATGGTGTGGGGGCGCCGGCGGGGTTGGGCGGGGCGTTGCTGTATGCGGTGGATTTGTTTGACGAGGGTACGGCGCGGGGGTTGGTGGGGCGGTTGGTGCGGGTGTTGGAGGCGGTGGCGGTTGATCCGGGGGTGCGGGTCAGTGAGGTCGATGTGTTGGGGGAGGTGGAGCGGGCTCGGGTGGTGGCGGAGTGGAATGCCACGGGGGCTGAGCTGCCTGGCGGTTTGATTGTGGAGCGTATCGAGGCGTGGGTTGCGGTGGCGCCGGGTGTGGTGGCGGTGCGGTGTGGTGGTGAGTCGGTGTCGTATGGGGAGTTGGATCGGCGGGCGAATCGGTTGGCGCGGTTGCTGAATGGCGCTGGTGTGGGTCGGGAGTCGCGGGTGGCGCTGTGTCTGCCGAGGTCGGTGGATGTGGTGGTGGCGGAGTTGGCGGTGTGGAAGGCGGGTGGTGCGTTCGTTCCGTTGGATCCGGAGTATCCGGCGGATCGGTTGGGTTTTGTGATCGCGGACAGTGGTGCCGAGGTGGTCCTGGGTACGGCTGATTGCCTTGATGGTGTCCCGCTCGGTGATGCGCGCGCGGTGCTTCTCGAGGGGGCTGATGCCTTCTCGGCGGAGCCGTTGGGGACGGTCATTGTGCCGGGCCAGTTGGCGTATGTGATCTATACGTCGGGTTCGACGGGGCGGCCGAAGGGTGTGGCTGTCGCGCATGGTGGTGTGGCGAATCTGGCCGAGGCGATGCGTCCGGTGCTGGGGATGGACGCGGGTGTGGTGGCGTTGCAGTTCGCCTCCTTCAGCTTTGACGCCGCTGTTCTCGATGTCGTCGTGACGTTGGCTGCTGGTGGCACTCTCGCGGTGGCGAGTGCGGAGGAGCGCAAGGATCCGCGGGCGCTGGCCGAGATGATCGACCGGTGTGGCGTGCGGGTGGCCAGTGTGGTGCCGTCGCTGCTCAGGGTGCTGGAACCGGACGTCGTGCCCGGTGTCAGCAATTGGGTGCTGGGCGCCGAACGGCTGAGCGCGGAGTTGGCCGGGCGGTGGTCGGCGGGTGCGCGGGTGTGGAACACATACGGGCCGACCGAGGCCACCGTCATCACCACCGCGACCGCCACTCCGCTGGACGCCACGCTGGAGGAGGACCCGCCGATAGGCCGTCCCCTCCCCAACGCCCGCGTCTATGTGCTCGACCAGTTCCTCAAGCCGGTGCCCGTAGGCGTCACGGGTGAGGTCTATATCGCCGGTGCTGGTCTGGCCCGGGGTTATATCGGTCGGCCGGGGCTCTCCGCGGAGCGGTTCGTCGCGTGTCCGTTCGCTGCTCCGGGTGGGCGGATGTATCGCAGTGGTGACCTGGCGAAGTGGACCGCTGACGGTGATCTGGTCTTCGCGGGTCGGGTCGATGAGCAGGTCAAGGTCCGTGGTTTCCGTGTTGAGCCCGGTGAGATCGAGGCGGTGGTAGGGGCCTGTGAGGGCGTGGGGCAGGTCGCGGTGGTGGTTCGTGACGACGGGCCGGGGGACAAGCAGCTGGTCGCGTACGTGGTCCCCAACGGGGAGCTGGACGTGGCGGCGGTACGTGCGTTCGCCGCTGGGCGGCTGCCGGAGTACATGGTCCCGGCGGTCGTCGTGCTGGACGCGCTGCCGCTCACCGTCAACGGCAAGCTGGACCGCGCCGCGCTCCCGGCCCCCGATGCCACAGTCACCGTGGCGGGCCGGGGTCCGGCCACCGCGACCGAAGAGATCCTCTGCGGGCTCTTCGCCGAGGTGCTTGGCCTCGACGATGTCAGTGCCGACGCGTCGTTCTTCGAGCTCGGCGGTGACTCGATCATGTCGATGCTGCTGGTGTCGAGGGCGCGTAAGGCCGGTCTGGTGGTCAGCGCCCGGCAGGTGTTCGAGCGGCGAACTCCGGCGGAGCTGGCGCTGGTGGCCCATGATGCTTCTGCCCCCGGCGGCCTGGCGGGGAGCGGCGATCCGGGCACGGGTGAGGTGCCGTTGACGCCGGTCATGCATGAGCTGCTGGAGCGGGCCGAAGCAGGGCGTATAGGCGCGGTGTCCCAGTCCACGGTGGTGGTGGCTCCGGCGGGGATGCGGCTGGAGACGCTGACCGCTGCCGTTCAGGCGGTGGTCGAACACCACGACATTCTGCGGGCCCGACTGGACACCGAGCCCGAGCCCCGCCTCCTCGTACCCCTAACCGTGTCCGTGGCCACGTGGGTGCACCGGATCGATGCCAGTGCGGCCGGGGGTGACCTCGAGCGCCTGATCGCCGAGCAGTCGCGGGCGGCCGCGGAGCGGCTCGATCCGGGAGCGGGTGTGATGCTGCAGGTGGTCTGGTTCGACCTCGGGCCGGACACCCCCGGACGGTTGTTGATCCTCCTCAACCACCTGGTGGTGGACGGTGTCTCCTGGCGCGTCCTCGTGCCCGATCTGGCCGAGGCGTACACGGAGCTGGCCGCCGGCCGTGAGCTCGTGCTGGAGCCGGTGCCCACCTCCTTCCGGCACTGGGCCCGCGCCCTGCGGGCCGAAGCCACCGGCCAACAACGGCTCGCCGAACTCCCGGCCTGGGCACAGCTGTTGGAGGGCCACGCCCCCCTCCTCACCTCGCGGCCCGTGGACCCGGAGCGGGACCTTGGCGCCACCGTCCGGCAGCTGTCGGTGAAGGTGTCCACGGAGGTCACATCGGCGCTGCTGACCAGCGTGCCGACGGCGTTCCACGCGGGCGTTGACGACGTACTGCTGACCGGCCTGACCGCGGCGTTGGCCGAGTGGCGGCGCCGACAGGGCCAGGACACGGCTGGGGTCCTGCTGGACCTCGAAGGCCACGGCCGGGTCCCCACGGCGGAGGGAGTGGACCTGACGCGCACGGTCGGCTGGTTCACCAGCAGCTACCCGGTGCGGCTCGACGTCGGTGTCATCGACGTCATGGAGCTGCGCTCCGGCGGGGCCGCGGCGGGACGGGCCATCAAGCGTGTCAAGGAACAGCTCCGCGCGGTCCCGGCCGATGGGCTCGGCTACGGGATGCTCCGGTATCTCAACCCCGAGACCGCGCCCGCGCTCGCCGCCCTGCCCACCGCCCAGATCGGCTTCAACTACCTGGGCCGATTCCCCGGCCGGCAGAACCAGAGCACACAGGATCAGCAGCCCGTCGAGCAACATGCCTGGCAGACCGCCGGTGACGGTGGCCGAGGTGGCGGCACCAACGACCGGATCCCGGTCATGCACGCCCTGGAGGTCATGGGCGTCGTCCACGATCTGCCCGACGGCCCGCAGCTCTCCCTCATCGTGTCCTGGCCGTCCGAGCTGCTGGCGGACTCGGCCGCCCGGAACCTGCTGGACGGCTGGGCCGCGATGCTCACCGGGCTGGCCACGCACACCACGGACGTCGACGCCGACACCGGTATCGGTGGCCACACCCCCTCCGACTTCCCGTTGGTGGACATCAGCCAGAGCGAATTGGACGAGTTCGAAGCGACAGCGCAGCAGATGGACGAAGGAGCTTGAGATGACCGACTCCGCTCTGGTGGGGGTATGGCCGCTGTCGCCGCTGCAGGAGGGCCTGCTGTTCCACGCGGTGTACGACGAGGAGGGCATCGACGTCTACGTCGAGCAGATGATCACCGGCCTGGAGGGCAAGCTGGACTCCGCGGTGCTGCGGGCGTCCTGGCAGGCGCTGCTCGACCGCCACGAGAGCCTGCGCGCGGGCTTCCAGCGGCGCGCCTCCGGGGCCCCGGTTCAGCTCATCATGCGCCGGGTGACCCTGCCGTGGCGGGAGGAGGACCTGTCCGGGCTCGATGCTGATGTCGCCCGTGCGGAGTCGGAGCGGTTGGGGATCGGGGAGCGGGAGCGGCGTTTCGACCTTGCGGTGCCGCCGTTGCTGAGGGTGTTGCTGGTCAGGGTCGGGCCGGATGAGTACCGGATGATGGTCACGCTGCATCACCTCCTGTTGGACGGCTGGTCGCTGCCGGTGCTGATGCGGGAGTTGTGGACGTGTTACGAGGCCGGGGGCAGCGCACACGGACTGCCGCCCGTCACCCCGTACCGCGATTACCTCGCCTGGCTCGCCCGCCAGAACAAGGAAGAAGCCATGGCGGCCTGGCGGAAGACGCTGGCCGGGGCGGATGAGCCCACGCTGGTGGCCCCGGCCGAGTACAACGGGGCGCCGGCGCACTCCGCCATGGTGTCCGGCAGGGCGAGCAAGGAGCTGGACCAGGCGCTGCGCGACCTGACACGCCGCTTCCACGGCCTCACACTGAACACCGTCGTTCAGGCCGCCTGGGCTCTCGTCGTCGGCAAGCTGACCGGCCGACGGGATGTGGTGTTCGGCGCCAGCGTGGCCGGACGGCCGCTGGACCTGCCGGGCATGGAGAGCATGCTGGGGCTCTTCATCAACACCGTGCCCGTACGCGTGCGCTTCGACCCGGCGCAGTCGGTGGCCGAACTGCTGACGGAGCTGCAGGCCGAGCAGGCGGCGCTGGTGGACTACCAGTACCTGAGCCTCAGCGACATCCAGCGGCAGGCCGGGCCCGGGGCGACGTTCGACACCATCATGGCGTTCGAGAGCTTCCCCTCGGGCACGAACGCCCGGAAGCCGCCGGGCGGCCGGCCATCGGGTGATGAGGCCGAACGACGCGGACCGGGCGGCCTGAAGTTCACCGAGCATGGACTCCGGGAGTCGATCAATTACCCGCTCGGCCTGGTGGTCGGCCCGAGCGGAGGCCTGGGCATGCGGCTGAGCTACCGGCCGGACCTGTTCGACGAGGCGACGGCTCAGGGGCTGGTCGACCAGGTGCTCCGGGTGCTGGGGCAGATGGCGGCCGATCCGGAGACGTTGGTCGGTCGGCTGGATGTGGTGGGGGAGGTGGAGCGGGCTCGGGTGGTGGCGGAGTGGAATGCCACGGGGGCTGAGCTGCCCGGCGGTTTGATCCTGGAGCGTATCGAGGCGTGGGTTGCGGCGGCGCCGGGTGTGGTGGCGGTGCGGTGTGGTGGTGAGTCGGTGTCGTATGGGGAGTTGGATCGG
>NZ_JAERRG010000068.1 GCF_016741935.1 Streptomyces endocoffeicus
TAGTCGGCGGCCAGTTTCCGCAGCACCCAGGACGAGACCGGCGTGGGCAGGGTGCGCAGGGTGCGGATCAGCGTCGCCGTGGGCCACGGGAAGTGCGCCTGTGCGGGTTCGTTTTCCAGGGCTCGTACGACGTGCCGGGCCGCCCGTGGAACCAGCGCATGATCTCCTACGCCCTCGAACGCCAAAGAGTCTTCGTCCTCGGCTTCGCACTCGCTCAGAACGCCACAAGCCGACGCGTCCACAGCGAACGGCACACCACCGCGCAGGACGATCGGTCCGGAATCGCCATGTCAGGTAAGGCGACATGATCAGCCGTGCAGGATCGTTTGGCTTCGGCCGTTGCCTGGTCACACCCGCCAAGTGAGTCCGGCCTCAGCTCCGGCAGGCGTCGGCGTGCCGAGCGGGGCCGCGGCCCCCGTCGAGCAGGGCCGGGACGAGCGGCAAAGCGACGGACCGTTTCCTGTCCTGGGGTGCAGCAGGCGCATCCCGGTCGGCATCCGCAGGCGTCCCCGCCCTGAGGCGGGAACATCGCCTGCGGCGGCGGGCGGGACGGCGCAACAGCCTCCCCGGCGCCCTGGCCCCGGGAGACACCGGCGGAACGCGTGCACGCATCGTGGGCCAACACGCCGCAGGACCTTGGGCTCACAGTCCGGAAGAAGAGTGTCCAGGATCACCGGGATATGTCACCAGTCTCCTCTCCCTGAGTCGCCGGCGGTTCGAGTCGGTACCCGTGCCCGCGCAGTGTCGTGAACTCGGGAAGTGCGAGGGGGACGGCCGAGGAGACCGCGGCCGCGTGCAGTCGGCGACGCAGGGAGGACATGGTGACGTCCAGGGTTTTCGTTGGGCCGAACCAGTTTTCGTCCCACACCCGCGCCATGAGCGTCTCCCGGGAAACCGCCTGCCCCGGGTGTTTGACGAGGACGGCCAGGAGTTCGAACTCTTTCGGGCGCAGTTCGACTTCGCGGTCACCGAGCCGGCAGCGGCGCGCTGTGATGTCCACGGTCAGGTCGCCGATGCGGACCGGTTCACTCGGTCCGGGCGGGCCGGCCGAGCGGCGGCGCAGGTGGGCCCGGAGGCGGGCGAGCAGCACGGTCAGGGAGAAGGGTTTGACCAGGTAGTCGTCGGCCCCCGCGTCCAGACCCACGATGACGTCGATCTCTTCGCTGCGGGCGGTCAGGATGAGGATGAGGACATCGGGGTGGTCATCGCGCAGTTGCCGGGCGACGTCGATGCCGTCCATGTCGGGGAGGCCGAGGTCGAGGAGGACGACGTCTGTGGGGAGCCGACGAGCCTCGACCAGTCCGGAGCCCCCGGTCCGGGTCCAGGTCACGGTGTAGCCGTTGGACCGCAGTCCTGCCTCCACATGCCGTCCGATGACGTCGTCGTCCTCGATGACCAGTACGGATACCGCGTCCTTGGCACCTGTCGTCCGCATGCTTTGAATCGTAGGTCCGGTGGCCGCCCGGAGCCGCGCGGACGGGCCGTCGTCAGAGTTCACGCAGCTCTTCCACGGCCGGCCGGGCGGATCTGCGGACTCCGCTCAGCGCCGCGCCGACGATGGCCGCGAGGGCTGCCGCCAGAGTCAGGGCCAGATACGGCCAGGGCACGGCCACGGCTTCCGGTGGTGGATCGAAGACGCCGGTGAGTACCTTGACGAGCATCTGGGTCAGGGCCCAGCCGATGAGCGCGCCTCCGGCCAGGCCCGCCGCGGTGAGCGTGGCGGCCTCGCTGAAGACCAGTCCCCTGAGCTGCCGCCGGGTGGCGCCGAGGACGGTGGCGATGGCGAAGGTGCGGCGCCGTTCGGCGAGGCCGAGAGCGAGGACGATGCCGCCCGCGCCGGCTGCCAGAAGGACCGCGAAGGCGAGTTCGATCCGGGTGAGCCCGGACAGGTCCACGGAGGTGAGGCTGGACCCGACCTGGGACCGGGTCTGGGTGATGTCGGTGACCTTCGCAGAGGTGCCGAGCTGGTGGCGCAGCCGCGCGGCGACAGCCTTCTGGTTGCCGCCTCCGGTGTCCACCAGGAAGGTGCCGACCGCGTCGCTACCGGTGGTCTTGGCGATGTAGCCGGCGTTGGCGACGAAGAAGCTGTCGCGCGGTGCGGTGGGGAATTCCTTGACGACGCCCGCGTAGTGGAACGGCACAGTGTGGAACGACTTGGTGTGGGCGTCTTGCAGCCGCAGCTTGAGCGTGTCGCCGGGGGCCAGTTGGAAGTCCTTGACGGTCTCTTCGCTGACCAGGAGGGAGTCCGGCCGGGTGGCCAGTTTGGACATCAGGCTCTTGGCGCTGCCACCACTGAAGTAGGCGTTCTGGAGGGAGGTGGCGGAGGTGACGGTGGACGGCCGGACCCCGTACAGGTCCTGCAAATCCGCTCCGACGTAGGCGAACCGGTGCTGAAGCGGTTCCACGTGGCGCACCCCCGGGATCGCCGCCAGAGGGTTGGCCGCGCTGGGTCCGGTGCGGGAGCCCGGTGACTGGGTCACTGTCACATCGGCGCCGTTGGTGAGCCGGGCGTCGACCTCGGCCTGCTGCCGGTAGGTGGAGTTGAACGCCGCGGTGGACACGGCGAAGGACAGGGCCAGCGCGAGCAGCACAACGGCCCGGGCCAGCGGGCGGCGCTGCCGGGACAGGCTCGCCGCGGTGGTTCCGGCCATGGCACCGGTCAGTGGCCGGACCAGCCGGGCGAGCGGACGCCGCCCGTGGGCCAGGGCGAGGGTCACCAGCCGCCACAGCAGAAGGGCGGAGCCGAGCCAGAGCAGGGCCGGCCCCAGGAAGGCCCAGTACGACACGGAGATGGTGGGGACGCCTTCCGGGGCCAGGACCAGGGAGTAGTTGTTGGAGCTGGATGCGCGGAAGACGAAGTAGGACACGGCCAGCAGGATGAGGTCCGGGTAGAACTTCATCCAGCGCGGTGTGCCCGCCCGGCCCACCACCCGGCGGGCCTCGGCGACGGTGCCCTGCCGCAGATCGCGCACCGCGGGCACCAGGACGGCCGCCGCGGCGATGACCAGCCCCAGCAGCAGGGCGAGCGCGAACCAGCCGGCCGCCGATGCCCCGGTGGAGCCGAAGGACGCCGTACCGAAAGCGGCCCGGCCCACACCCGCGGCGATACCGATGCCCAGTAGGCCCCCGACCACGCCGACGGCGGCGGATTCGGTCACCGCGAGACCGACGACCTGGCGGAAACCGAGCCCCCGGGTGCGCAGCAGGGCCTGCTCGCGCCGTCGCCGGTCGGCTCCGGCTCCGGCCACCGTCGCGGTCAGCAGGGCGGCCAGCACCGCCCCGGGCACGCCGAGGAAGAGGAAGAGGATCTGGGCGTAGAGGGCGTCCTGGCGTGCGCTGTCGAGCGCGGCCCCGAGGTTGTCGCCGACCAGCCCGCCCCCGGCGGTGCGCGCCTCGGTGTTGTGCGCGGCACCGGTCACCGCGGTGTACGCGGCGGCGGGGTCGGCGGGCAGCCGGGCGTCCCGGGCGACATGGATCTGTGTGGTGACCGCGGCCGGGTCGGCGGCCTTGATGGGCGCCGTGGCCCTGGTGAACTGTGCGGCGGGCAGCAGGATGACATTGTCGGGTGGCGCGGTGGGCTGGGACTGGGGAGGGGCGCCGACCTTCTGGAAGAGGGAATCGGCCTGGGGCAGGTCGACCACTCCGGCCACCTTCACATGGGCCGGACCGCCTCCCGGGCGGCCGATGGTGATGGTGTCGCCGGGGGCGACATGCAGATTGGCCGCGGTCTGCTGGGCGATGAGCACCCCGGAGGCGCTGCCCGTGAGCTGCCGTATCTCGCCGGGGAAGGCGGAGCGGTAGCCGGGTGGCAGGCCGAGCACGACCCCCGGGCCGGTGCTCTGAGTGGATCCGCCGGTCCTGGCGTGGAAACCGGTGCTGTGCGCGAATCCGACGGGGAGCGCGGTGCGTGTGCCGGGCGCGGACCGTACGGTGTGCAGCACCGAGGCCGGTTTGGCGCCCGGCTGGACCTGGACCTGCCAGCCGACCGCGACCGAGCGCACCGCGCGGTCGGTCATGGTGGATTTGGAGGCGGTCAGAAAGGAGCCGAGCGCGGCGACCAGCGCCACGGCGAGCGAGATGCCGAGCGCGGCGGCGAGGAGCCGGCCACTGCGGCGCCGGACGAGCCCGGACAGCCAGGTAATGATCACGATGTCTCCCCTTGTGCCGCGTTCGGCCGCGCCCGCGGCGCGGCGCGCGGTGTGGAGGCGGCTGGGGCGGGGGCCGTGGTGGCCAGCCGCCCCTCGTGCATGGGCCAGCGCTCGGTGAGGCGTTCGCCGACGGTGGGATCGTGGGTGGTCACCACGAGCGCGGCGCCCAGTTCGGCCGCGGTGTCCAGCAGGACGTCCATCACATGGCGGCCGGTCGCGCGGTCGAGCTGTCCGGTGGGTTCGTCGGCGAGGACCACTTTCGGGCGCAGCGCGAGCACCCTGGCCACCGCCACCCGCTGCGCCTGGCCGCCCGAGAGTTCCTCGGGCAGCTTGTCCGCGAGGTCCGCGACACCGACCGCGTCGAGGGCGGAGAGCGCGCGCCGGCGGGCCTCGGGCTCCGCCGTACCCGACAGGACCAGCGGCAGTGCCGCGTTCTCCACCACGTCGAGCGCCGGGATCAGGCTCGGGGACTGGAAGACGACGCCGATGTCATGGGCCGTGGCGGGGCGGCCGAGGGCGGGCCAGCCGATCTTCCCGCTGGTGGGCCGTTCCAGTCCGGCCATCAGGTGCAGCAGCGTGGACTTGCCGGATCCGGAGGGGCCCATGATGGCGATGCGGTCGCCGGTCCGTACCTGGAAGGTCGCGCCGTGCACCGCGACGACGGCGTTCTCGCCCCGGCCGTAGGTGCGGGCGGCGTCGCGGCAGTCGATGAGGGTGTCGACGAGGAGGCCGGTGTCGGGGGCCTTCACGGCTGGATCCTTCCGTCGCGCAGGACCAGCACACGGTCGGCGAAGCTGACGACCTCGGTGTTGTGGGTGACGACCAGCACTCCGCGGCCGGCGTCGGCCCGGCTCCCCAGCAGGCCGAGCACGCGCTGCTCGGTCCGTCCGTCCAGCTCGCCGGTGGGTTCGTCGGCGAGGAGCACATCGGGGTCGTTGGCCAGGGCGACGGCCAGCCCCGCACGGGCCAGTTCACCGCCGGCCAGTTCATGCGGCAGGGCGTGTGCCCGGCCGCTCAGGCCCACCCCGTCGAGCAGGGCGGCGATGTCGGACACGTCGCGGCGGCCGGCGGCGGCCTGGGCGATCCGGATGTTCTCGCGTACGTCCAGATGGGCGATGAGGTTGCCGGACTGCAGCAGGACGCCGATGCGGCGGGCGCGCAGCCGGGCCCGCTGGGCCTCGGGGCGATGGCTGATCCGCTCCCCGCCGACGTGGACGTAGCCTCCGGCCGGTTCGTCCAGCCCGGCCAGGCATGCCAGCAGGGTGGACTTGCCCGAACCGGAGGGGCCGACGACGGCGACGGTCTCGCCGCGCTGGACGTGGAGGGACACCCCGCGCAGGGCGAGGGTCTCCTCCTCTCCGGTGCGGAAGAACCGGTACAGCTCCCTGGCGTCGAGGGCGGTCGCCCCGTCGGCCCGCGCGGCTGCCGTGGAGGTGGTGGTCATCACTGCCACCGGAGCGAATCGCTGACGATGCGCCAGGGGTCGACGTTGTCGGCGCCGACCGGGCCGGCCAGGGTCAGGACGACCTGCCGGCCGTTGTGGAAGAACACGTACCGCTCCACCGAGTCCCGCACGCGCTTCCCCGTCACCTGATTGGGGGGCGAGTCCGTCCGGTAGGTGATCCGGATGGCCGACCCGGCCTTCCGGTGGACGGTGGTGACACCGCCGAGTGCGAAGTGCGGCGCCTGCTTGCGGAGGGCCGGAACCATGTGTGCCCTCACCGACTGGACGGTGGGCGCGGTCCCGGCGGAAGCCTGAGCGATCTCGACCTTGTTGAGCTTGTCGCTGAACGTGGTGGTCGCGTGGGTGGCGGAGCGGGCCCAGCCCTCGGGCACCTTGACCGTGAACCCTCCGGCGGGCGGCCGGTAGGCAACGTACACCTGGTTGTCGGGAATATCACCGGGCGGGTTGGACTCGGCGGGGGCCGGGCCGGTCCGCTGGGTGGACGACGCCCCTGAAGAGGCCTTGGAACCGCTGTGAGAGCTCCCGCCGGAACCGGCGCAGCCCGCGACCACCGCGGTGGTCAGGGCGACGGCGGCGGGAACGGCGAGGATGGCTCGCTTGCTCATGGTGTCCTCCACATAGGCGAACCGCTGGTGTCTCCGACGCTAGAGAGGAGGTGGTAAACGCTCGCCACGACGACGGTTAGACGACGGCAAAACCGGTCGGTGGTGTCCCTGCCTCGGCCTCACCGGGCGCGCCCGCCCTCATGATGGGCGTATGAGACAGCGCGTGATGCGGGTGGCCGTGATGGCGGTGCTGGTGGCGCTCGTCCTCCTCGCCGCGCCGCTGGCGTTCGGGATCCAGACGTCCTTCTTCACGGACGAGCGCGATGAGCTGGAGCGCGTTGCCCTGGCGGCCGCGGTCCATGTGCCCCCGCAGTTCGTGGCGGGCGACCATGTGGAACTGCCCGCCCATGAGCGGGGAACCGACGTCGGGGTGTACGACCTCTCCGGGCGGCTGCGCGACGGCAGCGGTCCAAGGAAGGCGGACGCGATCACCCAGGCAGCCAAGGGCGGGACGGTGGCCCGCGGGCGCGGCGACCACCAGATCGTGGTGGCCGTGCCCATAGCGACCGGCGAGCAGGTGATCGGCGTGGCCCGCGCCTCGACCGGGACACCTCAGGTCTGGCAGCGCGTCATTCTGGCCTGGCTCGGCCTGGCCGGTGCCGCCCTGGTGGCGCTCATCACGGCCGTCGTGGTGGCACGCCGGCAGGCGCGTACGCTCTCCGCACCGTTGGAGGCGCTCTCGGCGAAGGCCGGAGCGGTGGCGGAAGGGGATCTGACCGCGCGCGCCGAAGGCAGCGCGATCGCCGAGATCGACCAGGTGGCGCGTACCCAGAACACCATGGTCGAGCAACTGGCCCGATGGCTTGAGCACGAGCGCCACTTCACCTCCAACGCCTCCCATCAGCTCCGCACCCCGCTCGCCGGTCTGCAACTGGGTCTGGAGGCGGCCGCCGCCGACCCCGGCACGGATCTGCGAGCGGCCGTGGGCGAGGCCCTGGAACAGGTCCGGCATCTTCAGCGGACCGTGGACGAGGTACTCCGGCTGGCCAGGGCGACGCCACGCCCCGGCGTTCCCCCGACCACCCGGCCCGCTGCCGAGGTGGTCGAGGGGGTGGAGCGCCGCTGGCACGGCACGTTCGCCGCCGAGGGCCGCCGTCTGGACTTCGGTGTCGAGCCCGGCGGGGAGCGTCTGCGGATCCCCGACCGCACCGCAGAGCAGATTCTGGACGTCCTGCTGGACAACGCCCTGCGCCATGGCCGCGGCACGGTCGAGGTCACGGTGCGCGAGATGGGCGGCGCGGCCGCCGTGGATGTGTCCGATGAGGGCTCGCTGACGCTCGACCGGCGGGCCGTCTTCGACCGGGGCACGACGACCTCCCGGTCCGGCAGCGGCATCGGCCTGACGCTGGCACGGGAGATGGCCGAGGCCGCGGGGGGCCGCCTCACGCTCGCCCGGGCGGCACCCACCACCTTCACCCTGCTGCTGCCGGTCGCGGAGCCACCGCCGTCACCCGCTTGAGGCGGGCGGTGGCGTGACCGCTCGCCTCAAGCGACGCCCACTTTCTACTCCTTGCCCTGGAACTCGTGGTTCGTCTTTGCGGAGGGGTCGGCGTGGCCTCCGGGGCCGTCCGACTGGTTCTCGTGCTCTCCGTTCTCCTCGTGCTCCCCGTGTTCGCCGTCACTCTTCGACGCACCGGACTGGTGCGCACCGGGGCCCGGCGGAGTGGGCTTCTGCACCGTGGTGGACACCGAGGACGCGGCATGAGCCGGCTCCGAGGACGCCATGGCGGCGCCCCCTCCGAGAACGGTCGCGACGACGGCGGCCGTGGACGCGGCGAGAAGTGCCGCCTTCCTGCGCGTATTCATGATCACCTTCACTTCCGGTTCCGCATGGACCCTCCATCCGGAACATGTGCATCCTGCGCCGCCGCGGCTGAGATGAAGCTGAGGGGAGGTGACGGGGCCACGGAACCCCTCCCGGGGTTCTCAGCAGCCTCTCAGCTTCATTTGAGCCACGGCCACCTACTCTGAATGTGGACATTCAGTAATGAAAGGGAGGGAAGGGGCGGGCGCCACCAGCGCCGTCAGCGCCGGGACACCGATCACCAGGCCGGTGGTCAGACTGGACAGGGTGTGCTCGGCCTGGGCCAGGGACACCGCCACGACGATGGTGGCGGGCCGGTCCCCCACGCGGGTTGGCCGGGCCAGTACGCGGAAGTCCCCTTCGTCGCCGATCTTGAGGTCGTGGAGGGTCGTGGCACGGCCCGCGACGACCTGCGGGGGAAGGGGGTTCGGAAACCCGCTGGGACTGCCCGGGCCCGTGTCGTAATCGGAACTGGCCCGTACCTTCCCCGAGGCGTCGAGCACCTCGACCACGTCGGCGTCCCCTCCATTGGACGGTATGAGGGAACGCAACTGGTCGTGCCTGATGAGAGCCGAGACGTCGGACAGCCGCTGGCGCTCTGTGGTGTCCAGAGCGCGCCACATCGAATACTTGAGGCCGAGCAGCAGCCCGAGACCGGCCGCGACCGTCGCGATGGCGACGACCGTCGTGGCCCACATGGTGACTCGCGTACGCAGGCTCAGCTTTCTCGTCAGCCGTCGCACCCGGGCGAAGGACAGGCGGTCGGCGAGACGGCGCCGGGACACTCAGCCGCCCTTCCCGTCCAGCCGATAGCCGACGCCCCGCACGGTCTCGACGGCGGACCGGCCGTACGGGGTGTCGATCTTGCGCCGGAGGTAGCCGACGTAGACCTCGACGATGTTCGGGTCGCCTTCGAACCACGCGTCCCAGACCTGAGCGAGCAGGTCGGTCTTGCTCACCACCGTGTCGGGGTGGCGCAACAGGAACTCCAGCAGTCCGAACTCGCGCGGCGTCAGCTCGAGGGTCTCCTCACCACGACCGCACCGGTGGGCGGCCGGATCCAGCCAGAGATCACCCGCACGGAGAACCGGCGGCCGCTGCGGGGCGCTGCGGCGCAGCAGCGCGCGGATCCGGGCCAGCAGCACCACGAAGGAGAAAGGCTTGGTCAGATAGTCGTCGGCACCCAGATCGAGCGCGTCCGCCTCGTCGTACTCCCCGTCCTTGGCCGTCAGGATCAGAACGGGAGTGGCGATCTCCGCGGCGCGCAGCGTGCGGCAGACGTCGTAGCCGTTACGCCCAGGAAGCATCAGGTCGAGCACGATCACGGCGTAGTCGTGGTGCCTGACCAGACGGAGGGCCTTCTCACCGTCCTCGGCGATGTCGACGTCGAACCCCTCGGCGCGCAGCCCACGGTCCACTGCGGCGGCGATGTTCTGCTCGTCCTCGACCACCAGCACCCGCACGCGCATCACCTCGTGGCCGATCGGTCGGATCCCCCGGAAGGCTGATCCCCCCTTGCGAGTCTAGGGGCCGACGCGCTGGTCGGCCGCGCGCTCTCAGCGGGCTCTCAGGGTCTCCTCAGCGCTCACTCAGGGTTCTCAGTGCCCGCACAGGCCGTGCACGGCACAGTGGAAGGTGCCTGCTTACCACGCAGGCGTCGAGTTCAACGGACATGCCGTCAACCGACGAAAGGCGTCAACGTGGCTCCGACTTCCGCGCCGCGGCGAACGCCTGAGCGCTCGCCCAGCACCGCGCCGAAGCCCGCCCCGCAAGTCTCCGAGCTCCGCGTCTCCCGCCCGGCTCCCGTCGGACGCTGGGCCCTGATCATCGCCGGGGGGTACGCGACGGGTCTCACGGCCTCCGCCTTCGGCGTTCCCGCCCCCTACCTCCTGGCCTCGTTGCTGGTCGGCGCCGCCCTGGCGCTGTGCGGGGTGGTCCGCGACCGGCTGCCGGCGCCGGCGGGCCGCGCCTCTCAGGCGCTGGTCGGCGCTCTCATGGGCAGCTACCTCACCCCGGCCGCCCTCGTCTCCGCCGCCCCCGTCGCGCTGCCCATGACCGTGGTCACCGCGGCCACCATCACGCTGAGCGTCGGGATCGCCTGGCTTCTGGCCCGCCGTGGCCGCATCAGTCGGCCCAGCGCCGTCCTCGGTATGGTGCCCGGCGGTTCCGCCGCGATCGTCACCTGCGCCGACGAGTTGAACGCCGATGTACGGCTCGTCGCGTTCACCCAGTACCTGCGCGTCGGCCTCGTCGCCACCACCGCCCCGCTGGCCGCCCACTGGATGACCTCCGGCCGGCCATCGGCCGCATCGGGCCACCCAGGCGGGGGCGGGATCACCGGAACCGGCCTCACGCACCTCGTGGCGGGGGCGGACCAGCTCAGCGGCCTGCTCGCCCTCGCGGCCGTCTGCGCCGCCGGCTCCTGGGCCGGCCGACGGCTGCGACTGCCCACACCCATGCTGATCGGCCCCATGCTGGTCGCCCTCGTCGCCACTCTCAGCGGCGCCGTGCCCGGCTTCGCGCCCGTGGGAGTGCTGCAGAACTTCGTCTTCGTCCTCGTCGGCCTGGACGTCGGCGTACGTTTCACCCGCCAGACGCTCCGCAGCATGCGGCGCCTGCTGCCGCCGATCCTGGTCTGCATGACGGTCGTCTGCCTCGGCTGCGCCGGACTGGCGTGGGTCTTCGCCGGCCTGACCGGCACACCGTTCACCGACGCCTATCTCGCCACGACACCCGGAGGGATCAACGCGGTCCTCGCCACGGCTGTCTCCTCCCATGCGGACGTGGCCCTGGTCTCCACCGTCCAGAGTCTGCGCTTGCTGGTCGTCGTCCTGGTAACCCCGCTGATCATCCGCCAGTTGGCCGCGAGCCGACCGCAACCGCCGTCCCGCCTGGGTGGGGACATGGCGCGGACCTGACCGATTGACCGACTGACCACCACCGACTGACCGACCGCCCAGCCGTCGAAAGGGGTTCCCGTGGAAGCCTCGTGTCCCGCCTCACGCCAGCGATGGGCCGCACTCGTCGATCGCGGAAACGGATGCGTCGAGACATGCGACATCGTGGAGTGGCGACGCGAGGACGAGGAACTCGTCGGCTACATATGCGACACGGGCGGCACGGCCCAAGGGGACAAGGGCCGCGTCGTCCGTGCTGACCGCCACCCGGGTTTCCTGACCTACGAACGACGGCCGCAGGTGGTCGGCGCTCTCCCCGGGATGGGATGGACGGTCTGCTACCGCCTCGACCCACCGCCCGATGGCGCCCCTGGCGCCGATGGCCTCGAACGCCGTCCGGTGCTCGCCTGGCTCGTGTACGACGACGGAACGGTCACGCCGTGCGACGCGGACCACGACGGCCTCGTCTACTGCAGCACGGACACCCCGGAACTCGTTCACATCGAGCCACCGGACCCGGCGCTCAGCTGACCGCCTGGCGTCGTCAGGTCAGCCGAGCGCCTCCCCCAGCAGGGCGGCCGTCTCGGCGGTCCGCGGACGTATGCGCGCTCAGCTCACCCAGATACCGGTGATGTCCGACGCGGTGGTGGCGTGCCCGGCGTGCGAGGTGCCGTACATGTCCTCGATGGTGCGCAGCACGTCGTAATGGTCGTACCTGGTCGCCGATCTGCTGCCCGCGGCCACCGGCTGACCGTACAGCACCGTGGCGATCTTGTTCTTGCTGTGCTGGTTGTCCTCGTCAAAGGTCACCACGAGAAGGCTGTTGTGGGTCTCGGCCCAGGCCGCGTAGGCGCCGAGGTGCTTCTGCAACCAGGTGTCACCGGTGGAGACCGGGCAGTCATAGCTGGCTGGGGTGGGCGGTGGCGTAGGAGTTGGTCAGGACGGCGCCGCCCCTGCCCAATGCGTTGATGTACGGAGCGCTGGGGCTGCCGATGATCTGGTCGTACGCGTGATTCTCCATGACGACGACGACCACGTGGTCGGGCGTGGGGACATGTCCGGCCCTGTGCCCGGTTCCTGCGGCTCCCGTCCACGGCGCGGCCACCGCCGCGGCGACGCCGAGGGCGTAAGCGAGCAGACGGACGGCACTCCGGGGGCGTGTTGGGGACGAGGCGATCACGGGGCCTCCGGTCACAGCAGAGCCGGAAGAAATATCGGTTTTTATTCTTCATGTTTCCGGTCGGTCTCGCGCCCGAGGCCCGCGCTCGGTCAGCGCTGAGTAATCCGTGCGGACGGCTCCGGCGCGTGCGGGTGGCCACGAGATGCCATGGTGACGATATGACCAGGCAGGACCTGGCGATGTCGCATGAGTCGAAGCCGCTTCTCGCGTAGAGGATCGCCTCGTGAAACCCCGGCCGACGGCCATCAGCGTCGAAACAGAGGGCAGCCCTGCCCTTCGATACCACCGCTTGCGCGCGGCAGCCCGTGACGCGGCGCCCGCCGTACTGGGCTTCGCCCTGGTGCGGGCCGTCGGGGTGGCGGTGCTCCTGTACTGGGGCCACCGGCGTGGAGATCCAGCACTGGAAAGATTGGCGACGATATGGGACGCCGAGCGGTACGGAAATATCGCGGTGAACGGATACGACTGCGGCCTGCCCGTACTCGCGACCAGTCCGCAGGCAGGGAACGCTTGCTCCAACCTGGCGTTCTTCCCGCTGTATCCGGCCCTGATCCGGCTCGTGCACGCCCTGACGTCGCTGCCCGTCCCGCATGCCGCTCTTCTGATCTCCTGGCTCGCGTCCCTGACCGCGGCCTGGGGGATCTTCGCCGTTGCCGCCTGGCGCAACGGCAAGCACACCGGAGTGCTGGCCGCGGTGCTCTGGGGAGCGCTGCCGCATGCCGTGGTGGAGAGCATGGCCTATACGGAAGCACTGTTCACGGCCTTGGCCGCCTGGTCCCTGTATGCGGCGTTGACCCAGCGCTGGATATGGGCCGGCGTCCTGTGCGCGTTGGCGGGGCTGACCCGGCCCAGCGCGGTGGCCCTGGTGGTCGCGATCGACGGGGCGGCAGCCGTCGCCTTGGTACGAATCCGCAGACGTCCGGCACGGCAGCCGGCAAAGGCAGGATGGCGGCCTTGCCTGGGTGCGCTGATCGCCCCGC
Source organism: Streptomyces endocoffeicus (assembly GCF_016741935.1). Classification (GTDB taxonomy): domain Bacteria; phylum Actinomycetota; class Actinomycetes; order Streptomycetales; family Streptomycetaceae; genus Streptomyces; species Streptomyces endocoffeicus. Next base: position 13,080 of record NZ_JAERRG010000068.1, read on the forward strand.
TGGGCTGGCTGGGGTTCATCACATGGGTGGGTGCCCGGCTCGGCCACTGGGACGGTTACTTCGTCGTCCAGAGACTGTGGCGTTCCCGATTCGACTGGGGGATCACCACAGTCCGCCAGTTGGGCCGGGTCTTCCTTCATCCCACGTCCGTGCCGTTCGCCTGGATGGTCGTGGCGCTCGTGCTGTGCGCCGCCATAGCCCTCGGAGCCGTGACAGTGACGCACGGCCAGCCGCTGCCGCTCGTGGTGTACAGCGTGGGCCTGTTGGTGATCGCTGTCGGGGACTCGGCGTTCTTCGGCGTTCGGGCCCGATTCCTCCTGCCCGCCTTTCCCCTATTGCTGCCGTTGGCGATCGGGCTGGCCCGAGTCCGCTCCGGCAGCGTGCGCGTCCTCCTGCTGGGCTCGACGACTGTCCTGTCCGCGTTGTACGGCGCTTACCTGGTCTTCGCCGTCGATCACGCACCGTAGTAAGCGGTCACTGGTCCCTGATGCTGCGCGGGACGTCGCGCGGCCCGTGCGCCCCGATCTTTTTGACGCCCGCCGCGCCCTCCAGTTCGACGGAACCTGTGGTTGGTTGTCCGCGGATACCGGTTGGGCACTCTCCGTTTCAGCGGCTTGCCTCGCCCTGGGCGACTTCGATGTCCTGGTGGACGCTGAGTGCGCCGGTCGCCGCGGTGGCGCAGGAGATCACCGCGCAGGCGGCCAGGAGAACGGCGATCCACGGCAGGATGCGCGGTGTTCGTGCGGCTGGGGACAGGAGGGCGGCCACACGCCGCGGCACAGGACCTGTGGTCGCCGCCGGTGTGAACGCCGGGCGATCCGAGTCCGCCGCGTGCGCGGCCAGGGCGGCTCGGGCGATAGCGCGGGCGGTCAGGCGCCGGTCGCCGACCGCGGTGGCGGCCGCCTCGTCGGCGGCGCGTTCCGCGACCAGCCGGACCGCTTCACGGACCGCTCGCAAGGCGGGGTGGCAGTGAGCGGCGAGTTCCGCCGCGGCCAGGAAGTAGCGGTGGCCGCCGGTGTTGTGGGCGCGCTCGTGCGCGAAGAGGGCCTCCCGCTCGTCCGGCCGCAGGGCACGCAGCATGCCGGTGGTGACGACGATGCGGTGCGGGCGGCCGGGCAGGGCGTAGGCGTCCGGGTGCGGGGAGTCGACGACGCACAGGTCGCCTGCGGTGGACCGGCGTTCGGCCTGGGAGCGGGCGGTGCGCAGCCCTGCGGCCTGGCGCACGGCCGAGCGCCCGAGCGCAAAGGTGCCGAGCGTGAGCAGACCGGCGGCCAGGGCGGCCACGGGCAGGATCAGCCGTTCGGAGGGCGTCCGCAGAGGGTGGACCAGCTCACCCAGCGCGGCAAAGGCCGGGATTTTGAGCAGGCCGGTCACCGCGAAGGTGCCGAGTGCCGCGACGGTACCGGCTGCGAGGAGGAGCGCGGAGACGGTGAGGGTCCACAGGGCGGCCACCGGCGAGCGATGGTCGAGGATCCGGCGGGCCAGGAAAGGCGACGCACAGGGCAGAAGGAGCGGGATCAGCAGAAGCGTGGTCGTCATAGGCCCTCCTCCAGCAGTCGCCGCAGGACCTGCTCGTCGTCCGGGGTGAGCTGGGCGACGAAGCGGGCCAGAGCGCTCTCCCGGTCGCTGTCGCGGGCGAGTTCGCCGTGCATGCGCAGAGCGGTCAGGCCGTGCGGGTCCTGTATGGGGCGGTAGGCGTAGCCGCGGCCCTGCCGCTCCCGCTCCAGGGTCCCCTTCTCATACAGGCGGGAAAGGATCGTCGTCACGGTCGTCCGCGCCAGGCCTGAGGAGAGCTCGGCCTGGACCTGGGCCGGGGTGAGCGGCGTGTCCGAAGCCCACAGGGCGGCCATCACGGCCGCCTCCAGCTCACCCGCGGGTCGGCGCTCGTCCTTCGCGTCGGTCATGGGAACGATTCTCACCCCACCATCGTCTACAGTGACGCAGACCGTCTACAGGATTGTAGTCGGTCGGGGTATGCATCCGGTTGTCCGCAGGGAAGGGACTCATGCCGATGACCACACCCGTGGTCCTATCGTCGCAGCTCGCTGTGAACCCGCTCGACGCGAACTCGCTGCTGGCCGCGTTCGGCGTGCTGGGTGTCGGTGCGGTGATGTTCGCTGAGACGGGATTGCTGATCGGCTTCTTCCTGCCGGGCGACTCCCTGCTGTTCACGGCGGGCCTGCTGTGCACGGGCACGGGGGAGCACGGCGTACGGCTGTCCCTGGGCCCTCTGCTGGCCGCCGCGGCGTTCGGCGCGCTGGCGGGTGCGCAGTGCGGTTATCTCATCGGGCGCCGGGCCGGCGGTGCCCTGCTCGCTCGCAGCCGCTCCGCCCGGCTGCACGAGGGGGCGAAGCGGGCGGAGGAGCTGCTGGCGCGGTACGGGCATGCGAAGGCCATCGTTCTGGCGCGATTCGTGCCGGTGGTGCGGACCGTCCTCAATCCGCTGGCAGGGGCGCTGGACGTGCCCGTCCGGGTGTTCACCGTCTGGCAGGTGGTCGGTGGCCTGGTGTGGAGCGTCGGCCTGTCCCTGGCGGGATACGCGCTGGGCTCCGCGATCCCCGGCGTGGACCGCTATCTGCTGCCGCTGGTGGCGCTGATCGTGGTGGTTTCGCTGATTCCGCTCGCCGCCGAGCTGCACCGCAACCGCAGGCAGGCCAGGGCGAAGGAGGCCCGCGGATGACCTCCGCGCTCGGCGGAGCGTCGATCGACGGCTCCGCGTACACGGATGTGGTGGACCTGGCGGGGCGCTCGCCCGGCTGGTTGGACACCGCGGTGACGACGTGGTCGGCGTACGGGCTTGCGGTGTTCGCTCTGCTGATGGTCCTGGGCTGGTGGCAGGCCCGGCGGACAGGAGCGGTGACGGCGGTGACGGCGTTGGCCGCGCCGGTGGCCGTGGTCCTGGCGTACGGCGTGGATGCCGTCCTGAAGCTGGTGGTGCGTGAGGACAGGCCGTGCCGGAGCCTGCGCGTGAGGACGCTGGAGGCGTGTCCGGCGCCGGGTGACTGGTCCTTTCCCAGCAATCACGCGGCGATCGCGGCGGCGACCGCCGTGGCGCTGGTGTTCGTCTCACGTCGCCTGGGAGCGGTCGCGGCCGTTGCCGCGCTCGCCATGGCGGCCTCCCGGGCCTGGGTCGGCGTGCACTACCCGCACGACGTCGCGGTCGGCGTGCTCGTGGGCGTGCTCGTGGCCTCCGCTGCGATGATCCTGTTGCGGCGGTGGGCGCGGACACTTGCCCGTCACCTGAGCGCCACTGTGCTGCGTCCGCTCCTGGCTGCCCCGTGAACCGCAGGGACGCCGCAGGGCTGGCGGGCAGTGCGGGCCTCGGCGCCTGGACGGTGCTGGGAGTGCTGACCATGGTGGTCGTGGGCGGCGGTGGCGCTCCGCTGTGGCTGGACGACGGCCTTCTCTCGTGGTCAGTCGGCCACCGCCCCGATGTGGCGCTGGCCCTGGCACGCGGGCTGACGGCCACCGGAACCGGTGTCATCCCGTACGTCCTCGCCGCGCTGGCCGGCGTCGTGATGGTGCGGACGGCGCGGCGCAGGCTGCTCGCCGCCGCACTCTGCACGGCCTGCCTCGGTGCGGGACAGGCGCTTCGGTTCGGCGTGATGGAGCTCATCCACCGGGCCCGGCCGCCGCGGGATGGCTGGGCCACGCACGCGAGCGGCTGGGCGTTCCCGTCGGGGCACACCACCACGGCCGCACTGACCGCCGGGCTGCTGATCGTGGCGCTGAGCCTGCGCGCCCCGCGCGGCGGGACGGCGCTTGGCGTCGCCGTCGGCTGCTGGGGCCTGCTGGTCGGACTCACTCGCGTCTACCTCGGGGTTCACTGGTTCACCGATGTCGTCGGCGGCTGGCTGTTCGCCGTCGGCTGGCTCGGAGTGTGCCTGTGCGCCGCGGCCCACTGGCTGCCCGCATCCTTCCTCAACCACGCGAACCACCCGGCCGTAGGGCCGGAGGAGGAGGACCATGCGCCCCAGAATCCTGGTCGTCGAGGACGATCACGCCCTGCGTGACGTCCTGCGCCGCGGCCTGTACGACGAGGACTTCGACCCCGTCCCCGCCGCCGACGGCGCCACCGCCCTGCGGCTGGCCACGGCGAACGTGGCGGCAGCCGTGCTGGACATCGGCCTGCCCGACGCGGATGGACGGGATGTGTGCCAGGCCCTCCGCGCGAACGGGTTCCTCGCCCCAGTGATCTTCCTGACCGCTCGGCAACACATCACCGACCGGCTGCCCGGGTTCTCCGCGGGGGGCGACGACTACTTACCGAAGCCGTTCCACCTCGCCGAACTCGCCGCCAGGCTGCGAGCCGCGCTCAAGCGGTCCTCTCCGCGTTCCCCGGCCGCAGTCGGAGACCTGACGCTGGACGCGGTCCGGCACAGAGTGATCGTTCGCGACACCCCCGTCGCCCTGTCCCCGACAGAGTTCCGACTGCTGGCCGCGCTCGTCGCCGCAAGCGGAGACCTCGTGCGCCGTCGCGACCTGGTCAGGGCCGGCTGGCCCGAGGGCGCGCAGGTCAGCGACAACACCCTCGACCAGTACCTGACCCGGCTGCGCCGCAAGCTGCGCGAAGTCGGCAGCACTCTGACCATCGGCACGGCACGCGGGATCGGCCACCGGCTGTCATGAGGTCTTTCCCGGGCCACCTGGCTCCACGCACGCTGCGGGGCCGGCTCTCGCTCATCGCGCTGACCACCGCCGCACTGCTGATGACGGTCCTGACCGTGGTGTTCAACACCATGGTCGACCGACACCTGCGGCACCAGGCGGACGACGAGCTGCGGACCCGTGCGGACGCGGTGGCCACGACCGTCGACACCAGTGGTTCGCGGGTGCGCGTGCTGGAGACCGCCAACGACCAGTTCCTCGACGCCAACGTCTGGATCTACGCCGGCACCCACCTGCTCGAACAGCCGACCCCCACCGCGGCCGACAGCCCGCTGACCCGGGCCGCCGCGCGGCTCACCGCACAGGGCAGCCGTGCCTGCGCGACCGTCCACGCTCCGTCCGCCTGTGCTCCCGGCCCGTATCCGGCCGTCACGCCGCCATGGTGGTCACGGCCTTGGACCTCACTCCGTACCGGAACTCGGCCGACACCCTGCTGCTGGGATCGCTCGTCCTGGACGGCGTGATGCTGATCTGCACCTACGCGCTGACCCGCCTCTCGGTGGGTCGGGCACTGCGCCCCGTGCGGGCCATGACCGAGCAGGCCACCCGGGGACGCCCCCGCTCCGCCGAGGAGACCCGTGCCAGTCACCAGGTGATAGCCGAGGCCACCCAATCCATGCTCACGATCTGCGACACGTTGCTGAACGACGCCCGCGAAAATGCGCGGAGCCCTTCAGCGGTCCCAGGTACGACCGATGTCGTCCCCGTTCTGCAGCGTCTCGCCCAGCAGCTCGACGCACCGCATCCGGTGAAGGCCACGGTGAAGGCGGTCTGTCCACAGCTGGAGGCAGGTGTCACGCCGGCTCTGCTCGAACGCATCGTCAACCCGCTGCTCACCAACGCCGTCCGATACGCCCACTCGCGCGTGACCGTGTCCGCGCACCGCAGGCCCGGCTCTGTTCTGATCGACGTCGTCGACGACGGGGCCGGTGTACCGGAGGCATTCGCCTACGAGCTGTTCCAGCCAGGTCGACGCGCCGACGCCACGGACGGGCACGACGGCGCGGGACTGGGGCTGCCGCTCGCGCGGCGCCTGGCCCGCGCCGTCGGCGGCGAGGTGTCCTACGATCCCGGGCACGCGCCAGGGGCCCGGTTCACGGTCACCCTGCCTGCCGGGTGAGGGGCTGCTCCTGCTCGGAGAGCGTCACCGCGTTCTTCTTCTCCTGCACGTGGGCGTAGGCCATCAGGCCGAACAGGACGGCGAGCAGGACGGCCGAGGAGCCGGCGGTGCCGAGGTTCAGGCCACCCTTGGCGACCGGCTTGGTGAGGAAGTCACCGGCGGTGGCGCCGAGCGGGCGGGTGAGGACGAAGGCGATCCAGAACAGCAGCACGTTCGGCACCATCGGCACCTTCATCAGCGCGAGGAGGACGGCGAGTGCCCCGGAGACGAGGAGAGCGCCGCCCAAGTAGCCGAGGCCGGAGCTGTCGGACAGGAAGTCGCCCATGGAGGTGCCGAGGGTGTTGGAGACCAGGATCGCCGACCAGAACAGGGCCTCGCCGCGGAACGTGACGATGTCGCGGATCTGGAAGGTCATTCCGGATACCTTCCAGACCGCGAAGATGACCAGCAGGATCGAGATCAGGATCGCCGCGCCGGTCGGGTAGCCCAGACCCAGGCCCTGTGGGCCCCAGCCGAGCGAGGTGGCGCCGTTCGACAAGAACTTGGCGCTGGCATCACGGTTCATGAAGTCGGACATCGTGGTGCCGGCCATGCTGGTCGACAAGATCACGGTCCAGTAGAAGAACGGGTTGTAGTGCCGCGATCGAAGCTGGACGACCAGAGTCACCACGAAGATCAGGAACAGGGCGATCGTGGTGAGGAAGTAACCCAGCTTCAGCGTCTGCGCGAACAGGTCACCGGCCGTCTCACCCAGTGTTGTCGCGGCGATCTTCATGACCCAGAAGGCCAAGGTGACCTCCGGCAGCTTCTTCATCACCGTCTTGGTTCTGCTCGCCGCGGACTGGTGCGTGCTCGCGACGTCGAGGTCGGTGAGGAGTTCGGGGTTCTCCAAGGTCGGACACTCCTTGTCGAGTGGGGGTACGACGACAGGGCGCTCGCCCCCAGTGGGGTGGGCGCCCTGCTGCCTCGGCCGACCGCGGGCGGCGGGCGAGGCATGCGACCCTGCCAGATGCCGCCTGAACGCATCCTGAACGCCTTTTGCACTGGTCAGGCCGCTTGACGTGCCACGCCCTCCGGCTCGGCGACGTCCCTGCGGGTCACCGTCAGGTACACCACCAGGCCGAGAATGACCGCCAGGAAGAGCACGCTGGTGACGACGGTGCCGAGGCCAAGACCGCCAGCCGCGTTCGGCTGGGAGAGGTAGTCGCCGATCGAGGCGCCGAGGGGGCGGGTGAGAATGTAGGCGATCCAGAAGCTCCATACCGCGTCCAGGCCCAGTGCGAAGTGCGCGACCGCCACCGCCGCGATGACGAGGGCGAACAGGACCGCGGAGAGCCAGTAGCCGAGGTTCATGCCCTCGGAGGCCAGGTCGCCGGCCGCCGTACCGAGGGCGAAGGTGAACAGCACCGCCAGCCAGTAGAACGACTCGCGGCTCGTGGTGTCGATGCTGTGGATGGACAGGGTGCGCTCGCGCCGGTACCGGACCACGAACACGACCGCGAGGACGAGCGCGAACACCGTGGTGCTCGTCTCCAGCGGGACGCCCATGTTGTCGGTGAGGTTGTCGCTGATCAGGGTGCCGACCAAGAGACAGTCGCGCTCACCCAGCGCCTGGCGGAAGAGAACCCCACCTGGGGATACGTCAGAATCCAAGGCGAACTGCGACGGCTTGGCCATCGGATCGCCGCCGCGACGATCCGGCGCGTTCTGCGCCGCTCCGGTCTACCGCCCGCACCGCAGCGAGCAAGCCAGCAGACCTGGCGTTCCTTCCTCCGTTCACAGGCTTACACGTTGCTCGCTTGCGATTTCATGCACGTGGAGACCGTCTTCCTCAGACGTCTCTATGTCTTCTTCGTCATGGAGATCGCCACCCGGCGCGTTCACGTCCTGGGCGTCACCGCCCACCCGACCGGCGCATGGGTCACGCAACTCGCCCGCAACCTGCTGATGGATCTCGGGGAGAGGGCTGAGTGCTTCCGGTTCCTCATCCGGGACCGGGACAGCAAGTTCACCGCCGCGTTCGACGCCGTCTTCGCCGGCAACGGCACAGCAGTCATCCCGACTCCGCCGCAAAGCCCCCGGTCAAACGCGTTCGCTGAACGATGGATACGCACAGCCCGCACCGAGTGCACCGACCGACTCCTCATCACCGGCGAACGACACCTGCGCACCGTCCTCACCACGTACGCGGAGCACTACAACGGGGGACGAGCACACCGCAGCCAAGGATCTACGAGCGCCCGACGACGACCCGAACATCATCCCCCTACCTGCCGCCACGGTCAGGCGCACGCAGGTACTCGGCGGACTGCTCAACGAATACCACACCACGCCACCCCGACCGTCTCACCATCCCCAGGAAACGCCCAGCTCAGCAGCCTGATCGGAATATTGACACCCTTCACGCCAGGTGCGCGTCTTCTGGCTGGGTGACGGCTCTTGCCGGGCTGCTACGGCGGGGCTCCTTCGCAGCCCGCTATATGACTTGGGGGACAGTCGTTCAACAAAGGGAGAGTTGTGGCCGTTCGTGCGGTGTCCCAATAGGGGCCTTGCCGACGATCAGGCGCCATCACAGCTCAGACCGCCCGAGCGGGCCGGTGCCATCCACCCAGCACGTCACAACGTGGGAGGCGAACCACCATGACGATCAGACAGCGCAGCACCTCCTCCAGCACGGATCCCCCCGTTCCGGGCGAGGTCGTCCTCGGCGTGGACACGCACGGCGAGGTTCATGTCGCCGCCGTGGTCTCCCCGCTGGGGAAGGTTCTGGGCACCGAGTCCTTTCCGGCCACGGCGGACGGCTACTGTCGGCTGCTCGTGTGGGCCCGCAGGCTGGGGACGGTGCGCCGGGCCGGTGTGGAGGGCACGAGCACCTTCGGAGCGGGCCTGTCCCGCTACCTGCTGGCCCAGCAGGTCCAGGTGTATGAGGTGAACCGGCCCGACCGCACAGCCCGCCGTCTGCTCGGGAAGTCGGACCCGCTCGATGCGCAGGCTGCTGCGCGGGCCGTGCTCAGCGGTCGCGCCCGAGCCCGGGCAAAATCCGGCGACGGTCCGGTGCACAGCGCCCGGATGTTCAAACTCGCCAAGGGGTCCGCGGTCAAGGCCCGTACTCAGGCGATCAATCAGCTCAAGGCCGTCCTGGTCATAGCCGACCCGGCCCTACGGGAACGACTCTCTCGCCTGGGCAACCGTGAGCTGTTCCGCACCTGCGCGCGTCTCGGCCAGCTCGACGGCGAAGACGCCGGGGGCGATGAGGACGCCGTGGCCCAGGCCACTCACATCACTCTGAGCCTGCTGGCCCAGCGCATCGAGCAGCTCACCGGGCAGATCGATGAGCTCAATCAGCGCCTGACCCGGCTCGTCGAACGCCACGCCCCGCAGCTGCTCGTGCCGGTGGGCATCGGCCCGGACAGCGCCGTCACCTTGCTGATCACGATGGGAGGCAATCCCGAGCGGCTGAACTCCGAGGCGTCCTTCGCCGCTCTGTGCGGAGTCAGTCCCGTCGAGTACTCCTCGGGCCGTCGGAACTCGCGCCGGCTCAACCGGGGCGGCGACCGGCAGGCCAACGCCGCTCTGCACCGCATCGTGTTCACCCGGCTGTGCCAGACCCGCGCACCCAGGCGTACTACGAACGCCGCACCCAGGAGGGCAAGACCCGACGTGAGATCATCCGATGCCTCAAGCGATATGCCGCCCGCGAGGTCTTCAACCTGGTCAGGACGGTATCCAGCCTCCCCCCGTTATAGGAGCCTCCCCCCGTTATAGGGTCCCCCCGTTATAGGGGCGTCTGTAAGACGTGGGAGCGTGTGGGCGTGAGTGAAGAAGACAAGACTACCTTGAAATACCTGGTCAACGGGCCAGAAGAGGCTCCGGTCCTGGTCTTGGGTTCGGCCCTCGGTACAACATGGCACAGGTAGGCGGAACCGTCCATGAGGGTCTAGTCGGTCTGAGACAGTCGCGTAAGTGTCCAGGTCGGAGCCTCACAGTCCGGGGGAGTCCCTGCAGTCTGTGAGGTCTGTGAGGTCTGTGTGAGATGTGCGGCGACTGTTCTGGGCTGACGCGCGTGTTCTCGTTGCAGAGTGTTCAGACCTGCTGCGCCCGAGGTTCAGGGGGCCGTTCGCGGTGAACCGGAGGACGGTGCGGTACGTGGTCACGATCCCTCCGTCACCGTGGCCATGGAA
>NZ_JAERRG010000069.1 GCF_016741935.1 Streptomyces endocoffeicus
GGACACGGCCGGGCCCTCGAACCCGAACGTGTACGACACCCGGCCCGACACCACGCTCCCCGAGCCACCACTGCTCAGATAGCCCTCCAGCTCCGGCGGCACCGTGCGCAGGCGCGAGATGTAGTCGTGGTACATGACGCCGGCGAAGACGCCGGTGCGGCTGCCGCGGAGTGAGGTGGGGTCGATGCCGGCGCGTTCCAGCACCTCCCAGGTGGTCTCCAGCAGCAGTCGCTGCTGCGGGTCCATGGCCAGCGCCTCGCGGGGCGAGATGCCGAACAGGGCGGCGTCGAAGTCGCCGGCGTCGTGGAGGAAGCCGCCCTCGCGGACGTAGGAGGTGCCGGGGTGGTCCGGGTCGGGGTCGTAGAGGTGGTCCAGGTCCCAGCCACGATCGGTCGGGAAGCCGGAGATGCCGTCGCCGCCTGAGGACAGCAGTTCCCACAGCTCCTCGGGTGAGGTCACGCCGCCCGGCAGCCGGCAGGCCATCCCGACGATCGCGATCGGCTCACCGGAGGGAGCGGCGGGGTCCGCCGGCTCCGTGTCGGGGCCCGCCGCGGATGTGTCGCCGAACAGGCGGCCGCCGAGGTAGGCCGCCAGGGCGTCGGGGTTGGGGTAGTCGAAGGCGAGTGTGGCGGGTAGCGCCAGACCGGTCGCCGCCGCCAGTCGGCCGCGCAGCTCCACGGCGCTGGTGGACGTCATGCCGATGTCGCGGAACGACTGCCGGCCGTGTACCGGCCGGCCGCCGGTGATCACGCCGACCTCGGACAGCACCAGGTCGAGCAGGGCACGGTCGCGCTCCGTCTCGGGGAGCCGGGCCAGCCGTCCGGCGGCGCCGGTGTCGACAGCCGATGCGGCCAGTTCGTGCCGTATCGCCAGCACCGACGCGTCGTCCACCGTGGTCGCCGCGTCGAACAGGGCGAGCCTCTCCCGAGACGTCAGCTCCTCGCGTGGTCCCCAGCCGAGGGCCAGCGCGGGCAGCCCTCCGGCGTGCCGACGGCCGGCCACCGCCTGGAAGACCGCGTGCGCCGGGCCGTTGTCGATCGGTGCGGAGAGCACGAACAGTGACGGGGGCGCTTCCCGGGTGAGCTCGTCCAGGGCCAGCGCGTCCTGGAGCGGGCCGAGTTCGACCTCGCCGGCGAGCGTGGTCGGCAGCGTCTCCGGACCGGCCACCTGCAGCACGGCCGTGACCGGCGGCCCGGCCGTCCGGAACGCCTCCGCCAGCGATGCCCGGTCGCCGGGCGCGCGGACCGTCTGAGTCACGGACGCACCCAGCTCGGTCAGGCGCGCGACCAACTCCGGTACGGCCGTGCGGGCGAGCAGCCGCACATGCCGTATGCCGTACGCGGCGACCAGGTGCCCGGCGAGCTCGGCGGCCTGCTCCTGGTCCGCGCCGGAGACCAGTACGGTGCCGTCCGGGTCCGGCCGGCTCACCCGCTGCCCGCTCCCCGCCCGTGCCAGCCGGGGGACCAGCACCTGGCCGTCGCGCACCAGCGCCCGCGGCCGCCCGGACGCCAGGACGGCCGACAGCGCGGCGGTCGCCTCGCCGCCGTCGGCGTCCACCAGCACCGGCGCGTCGTGCGGCGCGTCCGCCCGCATCGACTCCACCAGCCCCCAGGCCGCGGCCTGCGCCGGGTCGTGGCCCACGCCGTGGGTCAGCACCGCCACCCGGCCGGACTGGTCGGCCAGCCCGGCCCGCACCGCGCGCAGCACATCGTCGAGGGATCCGCACGGGAGGTCCACGACGGCCGACCAGGGCGCTTCGAGGTCCGCCGTCGCCTCGCCGCCACCGGCCCGGTGCGCGGACGTCGCCTGGTCGCCGTCCCCGAGCCTGTCCCCCGGCCCGGCCCCCGTCCCGTCCCCCAGCCTGTCCCCTGGCCCGGCCTCCGGCCCGTCCCCCGGCCTGTCCCCCGTCCCGTCCCCCAGCCTGTCCTCCGTCCCATCCCCCGGCCCGGCCTCCGTCGACAGCGCCGTCCACTCCACGCGGAACAGCGACTCGAACGACCCGGCGCTCACCGCCCGCAGCCGGGCCGGGCTCTGCGCCAGCGCGTGCCGCTTGATCTTCCCGGACCCGGTGCGCGGTATGGAACCGATCTCGTACAGCTCCTCCGGCACCTTGAAGTACGCCAGGTGCTCGCGGCAGGCGGCGAACACCTCGTCCGGGTCGAAGCCGTCCGCGGCCGGCACGAGGAAAGCGACCGGCACCTCGCCGAGGGCGGGGTGGGCCGAGCCGACGACCGCCGCGTCGGCCACGCCTGGCACTCGCAGCAGCACCTGCTCGACCTCGGTCGGGTGGATGTTCTCTCCGCTGCGGATGATCAGCTCGCTGAGCCGGCCGGTGATGGTGTGGTAGCCGAGGTCGTCGCGGCGGCCGAGGTCGCCGGTGCGGTACCAGCCGCGGGGCAGCGCCGCCTCGGTCGCCTCCGGCTGGTTGTAGTAGCCGACCATCAGGCTGGGCCCACCGACCCAGATCTCGCCCTCCTCGCCGGTCTCGACACTCTCGTGGGTCTCCGGGTCGACGATCCGCACGGTCAGGCCGGGCACCGGCAGTCCGCAGGAGCCCTCGACCTGGGTTCCGTTCGGCCAGTTGGCGGTGATCAGGCCGCATGTCTCGGTGCTGCCGTAGCAGTCGAGCAGGGGAACGCCGAAGGTCTCCTGGAACTCCGCGCGCAGGGTCGTGGTGCTGATCGCGCCGGCCGACAGGCACACCCGCAGGTTCGGCAGCGACAGGTCGCCATCCCGGGCGGCGTCCAGCAGGTAGTGGTACATGGTCGGCACACCGGCCAGGAAGGTGAACTCCTCGGCGCGCAGCGTGTGCAGCAGTTCCTCGGCGTCGAACGCCTCGGTGATCCGTGCCGTCGCGCCGACCGCGGTCACGCTGAGGACGCAGTAGATGTGCGCCAGACTGTGGAACAGCGGCACCGGCCAGAGCACCCGGTCGGTCTCGGAAAGCCCCAGCACACCGGTGGACGAGGCGGCCACCGACCACAGGCAGCTGCGCTGGGTGGACAGCACGCCCTTGGGCCGGCCGGTGGTGCCGGAGGTGTAGAGCATCCAGGCGATGTCGTCCAGTCCGAGGTCGTCGCGGGCGGGCTGCTGCGGTTCGGTCTCGGCGAGCGCGTCGAACGGCACCGCACCGCTCTCCTCGTCGCCGGTCACCACCACGGTCAGATGCGGCCGTTCGGCCTGGAGCCGGCGCACCTGAGGCAGCCGGGTGTGGTCGGTGACGATGACCCGGGCCGCGCTGTCGTCGAGCAGATAGGCGAGCTCGGCGGTGGAGGAGTGCGGGTTGATGGGCACGCCGATCGCGCTGGCGCGCACGATGGCCAGGTAGCTCTCGATGGTCTCGACGCAGTTGCCCAGGTAGATGGCGGCCCGGTCGCCGGGCAGCAGCCGCAGCTGCGCGAGATGTCCGGCCAGCCGGCGGGTACGGGCTTCCAGCTGGGCGTAACTGACGCCACGCCGCGAGTCGGCGAACGCGGTCTGGGTTCCCCTGCGGGCCGCGTGTGCCTTCAGCAGCTCGGGCAACGGCCGGATCAGCTCGCGACGGAGCATGCCACCACACCTCTCGGTCGTACCGGTCGTCCCGCTCGGTCGGCGTTCCGCTGACGGTGCCCGCCGACCCGCGGGCGTCAATTCCCGGGTTATTCCAAAGGCCGTGTCCGTAAAAGCGGCCAGCAGTCGGCACATTAACCAAGCGAGGGTCCGTAACACCCCCCTAGCCGCCCCCTAGTGGTCACTATTTTCGTGTACTCACCGGTCGCCACCGCAGCCTGGTCGGGGCGCAGTGTAGCTTTTTTGGTGGGCCGCAAGAACGGCTCCGGCGCATCGTTCCCGGGGCCAACAGAAAGCAACCCGAAGAGAGAACGCGGAGCCACATTGAACCCGTCATCGCTTGTCCGGAATGGGTTGACGTCGTACTTCGAAAACGGGCACGCCAGGGGAGTACCCCCGGCCGGTAGAAAGATCCTCGGGATCGTCAACTACACGTCCGTATGCGAATACCCGACCCTCGACCACGGATATCCCGAACTCGACATCAACATGCTCGCCCCGACCGCGGAGCCCTTCGCCGAGGTATGGGTGACGGACGCCGAAGCGGAGCACGGCGAACGTGACGGAATCACCTACGCGCACGACGGCGAGTACTTCTTCTGCGCCGGTCGTGTACCGCCCACCGGACGGTACACGGAAGCCACCAGAGCAGCGTACGTAACGATGTTCGAGCTGCTGGAGGAATTCGGCTACTCCAGCGTGTTCCGTATGTGGAACTTCATCGGTGACATCAACCGCGACAACGCGGAGGGCATGGAGGTCTACCGCGACTTCTGCCGCGGCCGGGCCGAGGCGTTCGAGCAGTGCCGGCTGGAGTTCGACCAGTTCCCGGCGGCCACCGGGATCGGCTCCCGGGGTGGCGGCATCGCCTTCTACCTGCTGGCCTGCCGGTCCGGCGGACACGTGCACATCGAGAACCCCCGGCAGGTGCCGGCCTACCACTACCCGAAGCGGTACGGCCCGCGTGCACCGCGCTTCGCCCGCGCCACCTACCTGCCGTCCAGGGCTGTGGACGGGGCCGGCGGCCAGGTCTTCGTGTCCGGCACCGCCAGTGTGCTCGGCCATGAGACGGCGCACGAGGGCGACCTCGTCAAGCAGTGCCGACTGGCGTTGGAGAACATCGAACTCGTCATCAGCGGCGGGAACCTGGCCGCGCACGGCATATCCGCCGGCCACGGGCTGACGGCGCTGCGCAATATCAAGGTGTACGTCCGCAGGCCCGAGGACGTGCCCGCGGTGCGCGAGATGTGCCAGGAGGCATTCTCACCGGACGCCGACATCGCGTATCTGACGGTGGACGTCTGCCGCTCTGATCTGCTGGTGGAGATCGAGGGCGTGGTCATGTAGGACGGTCGGGCGCGCCCGGCGCCCGCGCAATGCCGACCGGCGCCCCGGAATATCGTCCGGGGCGCCGGAATGTCGCGGTCCGGCCGCGACGCGGCATGAGCGGCAATTCAGGCCGCGGTGGTGTCCAGTGTGACCTTGCGCAGCGTCTCCGCGGTCTGACGGGCCGTCTCCAGCACACCCGCGTCGGTCTCCGCGAGCAGTCCCTCGACCTCGGTGATGCGCTTCGCGGAACGCTCCGACAACACCACCGAGACGGTGTAGCGGAAACGGCCCTCGGGGTCCTGGTCGAGTTCGTTGATGACCGCGGTGAAGCGTGGGTCGTCCAACACCTCGAAGTCGATGCGCCACCGGTCGCGGCGCGGCGTGACGCGTTCCCGCACGGTGTCCTTGCCGAAGAAGACCGCTTCCCGCAGGAAACCGTCAGGATACCGCTCGACGATGCGGCACTCACTGATCTGTGCCACGTAGTCGATCGGGTACTCCGCCTTACGGAGGAGGGTCTCCCACAGTGCGTCGTAGCTGATTCCGTCCTGGCTGTCCGTCGTGGAATCGTTGATCAGGGCGGAATGAGAAATAATAATGGCCACTTTTTCTCGCTCTCAGCGGGTGCGGCGCCCTACCCGGTTCGGCCGCACGATCTTCGGCTGACGGCTCGGCAGTCGCGAGCGTAGAGCGGGCCCGGTCGGGCCGGGAATTCGGAGTTTTCCACCGTCCGTCCATCGGGCGGTAATTTCTTGTCCCACAACCTCCGGGTGGCGGGCGTTTCCGCAGGTCAGCGCCATATTGTTGGCCTTGACCACGATGAGCGGATGATGGGAATGTATGCACCGTGCACCGTGCCCTGATCCGGAGGAAGAGATGAAAGCGCCACGACTTAATCCGAAATTATCAGTCAGCGTGATGTTCACCGTCTCCATGTTCGTGCGCATGCTCGATATGACGATCGTGACCGTGGCACTGCCGGCGATCAGCCGGGACTACCACGTCGACACGATCAGCGCCGGTGTCGTCGTGGTCAGTTACCTGTTGGGCCTGGTCATCGGCATCCCCGCGGCGAACTGGTGCGGCGACCGATGGGGCACCAAGCGGGTGTTCGTGCTGGGCCTGGTCGTCTTCACGGCCGCCTCCGTCGCGTGCGCGGCGTCCCAGAATCTTTCGGCACTGATGCTCTTCCGGCTCCTCCAGGGCCTCAGCGGCGGCCTGTTCGGGCCGGTGGTGATGGCGATGCTGATGCGCACCTTCCCGCCGGAGGAGCGGATCAAGGCCAGCCGGGTCATGACCATCCCGATCGCCGCCGCCCCGCTGATCGGATCGGTGCTCGGCGGGTTCATCGCCGACTCGCTCTCCTGGCGCTGGATCTTCTACATCAACCTGCCCATCGGCGTCGCCGCGACGCTGTTCGCCGTGTTGTTCCTGGACGACGACGGGAAGCGGGCACGCAACCCGTTCGACGTCCTTGGCTTCGTCTACTCGGCCGGCGGGCTCACCCTGCTGATGTACGGGCTGAACAAGAGCGTGACCGAAGGCTGGACCTCGGCGCTGGTGCTCGGCTGCGTCAGCGGCGGCGTGGTGCTGCTGGGCCTCCTGGTCTTCACCGAATTGCGGGCCGCTCACCCCCTGTTGGACCTGCGGGTGTTCGGCAACCACATCTTCCGGATCAGCTCCGGCATCATCTTGATGATCACCGCGTTCAACGCCGCGTACAACTTCGTGTTCCCGCTGCTGTACCAGGAGGTGTTCGGCCGCTCGGCCCTGCGCGTCGGCATCGATATCGGCCCCGCCGCCATCGGAGCCATCGCCGGGGCACAGGTCGCGGTGAAGATGTACCACCGGCTCGGTCCGCGCAGGCACCTGCTGGTGTCGCTGACCGCCTCGTTCGTGGGCCTGGCGCTGATGGCGTTGATCGACGGCGGCACCCAGCGGTGGCTGGTGTGGCTGATCATGCTCTACACCGGCGCGGTGAGCGCCATCGCCTACAACGCCGCGCAGACCACGTCGTTCGCCACCCTGACGCCGCAGCAGGTCGGGGTCGCCTCCTCGCTGTTCAGCACGGCCACCCAGACCGGCGCGGCGCTCGGCGTCAGCCTGCTCAGCACCGTCCTGGCCGGCCTGGGCACCACCACCGACGCCGGCGCGCCGGACCTGTCCACGTACCAGCTGGGCTTCGTCATCACCAGCGGACTCGCGATCGCAGCGCTGCTGCTGACCCTGCGGGTCCGCGACAGCGAGGCGGCCGGCACGCTGGAGTCGAAGCCGGAGAAGGAGTCGGTCGCCGACGCGAATCCGGCCCCCTAAACCCCCCTAGAAACGGCACCGGCCCCGCCGCGCCGCGGCGTGCTCTCCCACCATGGGGGCCATGGCGAACCAAGTGAGCACGTCCGCGGAGCTGCTGGACTACATCACCTCGGTCTCGCTGCGTGACGACGAGATCCTGCGCGGCCTCCGCGAGGAGACCGCCGGGCTGCCGGGCGGCACAACGCTCCCGGTGGCCGCGGAGGAGGGCCAGCTGCTCGCCCTGCTGGTCTCGCTCACACAGGCGAGGACCGTCCTGGAGATCGGCACCTACACCGGGTACAGCACGCTGTGCATGGCCCGCGCGCTGCCGCTCGACGGTCGGATCGTGACGTGCGACGTCACCGACAAGTGGCCGTCCGTCGGCCGTGAGTACTGGAAGCGCGCGGGTGTCGCCGACCGCATCGAGGTACGCGTCGGCCGGGCCACCGAGACCCTGGACGCGCTGCTGGCCGACGCCGGCTTCGGGCCGGACTCCTTCGACCTGGTCTTCGTCGATGCCGACAAGGCGAACTACCCGGCCTACTACGAGCAGGCGCTGCGGCTGGTACGGCCGGGCGGGCTCGTGGTCATCGACAACACGCTGTTCTTCGGCCGGGTCATCGACCCCACCGCGCAGGACCCCGACACCGTCGCGGTGCGGGAGCTGAACGCCAGGCTGTTCACCGACGACCGCGTCGAGCTGTCGCTGCTGCCGGCCGCCGACGGCATCACGCTGGTCCGCCGCACCGCCGTCTGATCCACCGCACCACCCCAACCCCCTTGCCGGCCCGCCCCGCCGCCCGGCCGCACCGCCCCGGCGGCCGTGGCGGCCGTGGCGGCTCGGCCCCGCCGCCCGGCCGGCCCGCCGCCGGGCCGCCGGCCCCACGGAAGTGAACGTTCGGGAGGACATGTGACGTCAGCAGCTCATGAGCCGCAGGACCGGGCGCTGGTGGTGCTCGGCGCCGGTGTGATGGGCGTCGGCATCACCACGCTGGCCCTCGCCCACGGGGTGCCGGTCACCCTGGTGGACACCGCGGAGGGCGTGCTGCCCGTGGCCCGCGGCCGGATTCGGGAGGGCCTGCGGATGGCGCAGATGATGGGTGCGCTGCCGAAGGACGTCACCACCGGGGAGCTGACCGAGGTCACCGCCCCGGCCGAGGTGGACTGGGCGGCCGGCCCGGCCGCGGTGATCGAGGCCATCACCGAGGACGCCGAGCTGAAAGCCAAGGTGCTGGCCGAGGTGACCCCGGCGGTCGCGCCCGGCACCCCGCTGATCTCCAACACCTCCTCGATCCCGATCGACGAACTGGCGGGCGCGGTCAGCCGGCCCGAGGACCTGCTCGGCACCCATTTCATGAACCCGTCGTACCTGATCCCGACCGTCGAGCTGATCCGCGGCCCGCGCACCGGCGAGGCCGCGCTGCGTGCCACCCGGGAGCTGCTGGACCGGATGCGGCGCAAGGTCATCGTGGTGAACGACGCCCCCGGGTTCGTCACCAGCCGGGTGCTGCATCCGATGATCAACGACGCGGTGCGGGTGGTGGAGGAGGGCACGGCCTCCGTCGAGGACGTCGACGCGCTGATGCGGGGCTGCCTGGGGCACCCCACCGGGCCGTTGCGCACGGCCGATCTGATCGGCATCGACAACCTCGTCGACTCGCTGTGGGTGCTGTACCGGCGCACCGGCGACGAGGGCTGCCGACCGTGCGAACTGCTGCTGTCCAAGGTCCGCGACGGACACCACGGCCGTAAGAGCGGCCGCGGCTTCTACACCTACGAAAGGGCGATGTGATGGGTACCAGCACGGAGAACGCGTCCGTCGAACAGCAGCTGCTGTCCTTCCTGGAGGAGCGGACCAAGACCCCGTGGACGCCCGACCGCGATCTGTTCGCCGACGGCGGCCTGTCCTCGCTCTTCGCCATGGAGCTGGTCGTCCACCTGGAGTCGGCCTTCGGCATCGTGGTGGCCGGCCCGGACCTTCAGCTCAGGAACTTCCGCACCGTCAACGCGATGGTCGCGATGGTCGACCGGTTGCGGCAGGCAGCCGGTGAATGACCGCGAGGCCCTGGTCAGCGAGCTGGTGGGGGACCGTGCCGACGCCTGGGACCTGGCCGGCCTGATCCCCACCGAGCTGCTGCGGAAGCTCGGCGAGGCCGGACTGCTGTGCGGCGAGGTTCCCGGACAGTACGGCGGACTCGGGCTGAGCAGCCTGGACAACGGCCGGTTCACCGCACATGTGGGCAGCCTGTGCAGCTCGCTGCGGTCCGTCATGACCTCGCAGGGCATGGCCGCCTGGACCGTCCAGCGGCTGGGCAGCGCCCGGCAGCGCGCCGACTACCTGCCGCGCCTGACCTCCGGCACGCTGGCCGCCGTCGGCTTCAGCGAGCCCCAGGCGGGCAGCGACCTGTCCGCGATCAGCACCGAGATCCGCCTGGACGGCGACGACGTAGTGGTGGACGGCCGCAAGATCTGGGTCACCGCGGCGCACTACGCCGACCTGCTGGTCGTCTTCGGCCGTTATGGCGACGGCGCCGCGGCGGTGCTGGTGCCCGCCGACGCCCCCGGTGTCACCGTCGAGCGGGTAGCCGACCCGATGGGCTGTCGGGCCGCCGGGCATGCCGGCATCCGGCTCGACTCGGTGCGGCTGCCGCGCGGTCGCGTCCTGGGCGGTGCCGGCGCGGCGCTGACCATGCTGGTCACCGCCGCGCTGTCGTACGGCCGGATGTCGGTGGCCTGGGGCTGTGTCGGCATCCTGCGGGCCTGCCTGACGGCGGCCTCCCGCCACGCCAAGTCCCGCGAGCAATTCGGCCGGCCGCTCGCGCAACACCAGCTGATCGGCGGTCACCTGGCCGACCTGCTGGTGGCCGAGCAGACCGCCACCCGGGTGTGCGAGCACGCCAGCCGCTGCTCGGACGACGGGTCGCCGGACCTGGTGACCGCGGCGGTGCTGGCCAAACACGTCGGTGCCACCCAGGCGGCGGCCGCCGCGGCCACCGCCGTCCAGGTCCTCGCGTCGGCGGGCGCGTCGGACGGACATGTGGTGGCCCGCGCGTACCGGGACGCCAAGTTGATGGAGATCATCGAGGGCAGCAACGAGTTGTGCCGGCTGATGCTGGCCCAGCACGCGCTGTCGGTCTCGGGCTGATCGGGCTGAGAGGAGAACACGGTGGACAGGCAGGTCACCATCGTCAAGTGCGTGGTGTGGGACCTCGACAACACCCTGTGGAAGGGGACGCTCCTGGAGGACGGCGAGGTCAGGCTCTTCGACGGAGTGCGCGAGGTCATCGAGGAGCTGGACCGCAGGGGCATCCTCCAGTCGATCGCCAGCAAGAACGACCACCACCACGCCTGGGCCAAGCTGGAGGCGCTGGGAGTGGCCGAGTACTTCCTGCTGCCCAGGATCGGCTGGGGGCCGAAGTCCGACTCCGTCCGGGAGATCGCCGAACGGCTCAACTTCGCGCACAGCACCATCGCCTTCATCGACGACCAGCCCGCCGAGCGAGCCGAGGTCACCTACCACCTCCCCGAGGTGCGCACCTACGACGCCGGGCAGGCGCTGTCCCTTCCCGAGCTGCCGGAGTTCTCCCCGCCCGCCTCCACCGTGGATTCCCGCCGTCGCCGGGAGATGTACCGTGCCGGCTTCGAGCGGGACACGGCGCGCACCGAGTACGCCGGGCCGGACGAGGACTTCCTGCGCTCACTGCGACTCGTCATGACCATCGGCAAGGCCGGTGAGGAGGAGCTGACCCGGGTCGAGGAACTGACCCTGCGCACCAGCCAGATGAACGCCACCGGTGTGCACTACTCGGACGCCGCGTTACGCGGTCTGCTCGCCGACCCGGCCCACGAGGTGCTGGTGGTCACCATGTCCGACCGGTTCGGCACACACGGCGCGGTCGGCATCGTATTGCTCGAGAAGCTGGCCGAGGTCTGGCACCTGAAGCTGCTGGCGACATCCTGTCGAGTGGTCAGCTGGGGCGCCGGCGCCACCATCCTGAACTGGCTGTGCGACCAAGCGGCCCGTGCCAGCGTGCACTTGGTCGCCGACTTCCGCCGCACCGACCGCAACCGGATGATGGAGATCGCCTACCGGTTCGCCGGCTTCTCCGAGCAGGACTGCGCCTGCCGGTCCACCATCACCCACGCCCCGGAGATCGAGGGCACCGAACGCCTCCACCTGGAGCCGGCCCGGCAGCCTGCGTCGTCGACGGTGACGGTGAGCGCCAAGGACATCGAGGGGCCGGTGGCGAGGGCCTGACACCTGTGCCGGTTAATGCCTCGTGAGTTGGAGCGACTACCGGGGGTGCCGCCGCATCCTCGGCTCGTGGACACCTCCAGGCGGATGTGTCGGCCCGCCGAGTGCTATATCGAGGTGGGCAGGTGCGGGGAGCGGAGCACGAGCAGGGTGATCTCGCTGGGGGCGAAGACGCGGAACGGCGGGCCCCAGAACCCGGTGCCGCGGCTGGTGTAGAGGAGGGTGCGGGGGCCGTGGCGGCTGAGGCCGGCGAGGGCGGGCTGGTCGATGCGGACGAGGTGGTGGAAGGGCCAGATCTGGCCGCCGTGGGTGTGGCCGGAGAGTTGGAGGTCGATGCCGGCGGCTGCCGCCCGGTCGATGAACTTGGGCTGGTGTGCCAGGAGCAGGACGGGCAGGTCGGGGTCGGCGCCGTTCAGGGCTCCGGCGAGGTGGGCGCGGTGGCCCGCCAGGCCGGAGGACTCGGCGGTGACGTCATCCACGCCGGCGACCACGAGGGTGTCGCCTCCGCGTTCGAGCAGCAGATGGCGGTTGCGCAGCGGCTCCCAGCCCAGCTCGTCCATCAGGTCGACCCAGCCCTGGGCCTCGCTGTAGTACTCGTGGTTGCCGGTGACGTATACCCGGGCCCGGGTGGCCCGCACGGTACCGAGTGGGGCGGCCTGGGCGCGGCGGCGTTCGGCCGTGCCGTCCGCGATGTCGCCGGTGTGGCAGACCAGGTCGGCTTCCAGAGTGTTCACCGTCTCGCACACCCGCGCCGACCAGCGCGTGCGATCGAGCGGGCCGTAGTGGGTGTCGGTGATGAGGGCGACGCGGACGCCGTCCAACCCGGCACCCAGCCGGGGGAGTTGCACATCGAGTCGGCGCACGCGTGGCACGCGGCGGGCCTCGGCGTACCCCCAGCCGAGCAGTACGGCGGTGATGCCGAGGATGGCCCAGGTGACGATTCGGGCCCGGTCCTGGCTCTCGCCGACGCCGGCCACGGTCAGGGCGAGCCGCAGGAGGACGCCGAGCAGAACGGACCAGGTGAACAGGATCCAGCTGGTGCCCAGCAGGGTGTCGCCGATGATCGCCGCCCGGTCCTGCTGGCGCCGGCCGTGGCCGCGCGCCATCGCGAGCGGCATACCGATGAGACCGAGGGCGAACAGGGCGGTGCCGACCAGCGTGACGGGCAGCGGCCAGTGCTGGCCGCTGCCCAGGAGCACCCAGCAGGGCACGGCCCACAGCAGGACGGGGGCGATCAGGGGCATGAAGCGCATCAGGCGGCGCAGTCGGCTCTGCCGCGGCGCTCGTGCCTCACCCTCGGCGGGCCGGGTGTTGCTGGTGTCGGTCACGCTTCCCCTCCCTGACCGGGCTGCCCTCTCGGGCACTGTATCCGGTCGCCTTGGGGCGGCCGGACCGGCGTTCATGGGCGCGGCCCCCCGAGCCAGGGCCTGCGCCGGGCCATTCCGGGGAGCAAGGCCACCTGGGTACGCCGCTGCTTGACAATGAACTCAAGCAACTGCTTGAGTTCATGCCGTGACACGGGGCGAAAAGACGGATTTGCGTAGAGAGGCCGGTCAGCGCACGCGGGACGGCCTGCTGGCGGCCGCCCTGGAACTGCTCGCGCAAAGAGGGCGGGAAGGCCTGACGCTCCGCGAGGTCACAGACCGCGCCGACGCCAATGTCGCCGCGGTGAGTTACCACTTCGGATCGTTGAAAGGGCTGTGCGAGTCGGCGATCGAGCGGGCCATGGAACGGTACCTGGACGCGCAGATCCTGGCCGTCGAATCCCTTGGTGCCACTTCGACACTCCAGGAGCTGGCGGAGGCGTTCGCCCGTCCCATGGTGCGCGCGCTGGGGGCCGGCGGACAAGACCTGGCCGTGATGCGGACCGTGGCGCGCGTCGGAATCGATCCGCCCCAGGGGTGGGGCCGGCTGGCCGGCAAGTTCGACCAGGCCCGCCAGGATGCCCTCCGGGTGCTGATGGTGAACCTTCCCGGAGTCGAGGAGCAGGAACTCATCTTCCGGACGCGGTGCGCCGCCGGCATGCTGAACTGGCTCGCGCTGGCACCCATCGGCACCGAGCTGGCCGCCATGCCCACCGAGCAGATTGAGCGCCAGCTGATCCCCGTGGTGGCCGGAGCGTTCCACGGGTACCCCGCCATCGGCCGCTGACCAGGGCGGAGACGGTCTCACCCAACAATTCAAATGATTGCTTGACAGGGCCCCTGGGTGTCGGCATGATTCTAATCAATCGATTGATTAACTTCATGGAAGGGAGGGCTGCGATGTCCCCTCACGCAGCAGCCGTGGTTGAGGCGGCGTACCACGCGGCGGAAGGCGGCGTCCTGGACGTCCAGGGATTCAAGGACCTGTTCGCCGAGGACGGCGTGTTCAACAACGTCGTCGCCGGGGAGAGCTTCCGCGGTGAGCAACTGGGTGACCAGGTCGTGACCATGGGCCGGCTGGTGCCGGACATCCACCGGGAGCTCCACCGGTTCCATGTGATGGGCAACATCGTGGCCGTCGAGCTGACCATCGAGGGCACCTTCGCCGGGCCGTTCGAAACGCCCGTCGGCGTCATCCAGCCGACCGGCGCGAAGCTCAGTGTCCCGACCGCCGACTTCTGGTACGTCGAAGACGGCAAGATCAAGGAGTTCAACTGCTACTTCGGCATCAGCGCCCTGCTCGCGCAGTTGGGCGTGCAGCCGGACTTCGCCTCCGCGGTCACGGGGGCGACCGAGGCCGACAGCTGACCAAGCCCGCCGATCACGAGGGTGGTGTGCGTCTGCGCGGCGGACGCACACCACCCGCGCCTGACTTGCTTGTCTCTACGCCGACGATTGAGCGCTTCGGAGGCGAGCAGCCACGCCACGAGGGTGCACCAACGATCGGGCTGGTCGGTGTCGCGCGGTCCGACGAGATAGACCTCCTCGACGAGGTCAGCGGAGCGCAGGCCGTTTCGGGCGGCAAAGGCGCCAACGGCGGCGTAGGTGAGGTCGAGGTCGTCGTGCGGACCGCAGTGGGTGGCGACGGCGGCTGTCCGCTGAGGCAGGTGGAGCTCCCGCACGGCATCGGACACTCCTGGCGGCAGGGGCGGCTCGGCCGGGAGATGGACGGTGGCACGGCCCTGGCCCTCGGTGAAGATCGTGTGCTCGTAGCGGCCGCCGGGCGGGAGCACCGGACGCCCGCCGGCTGCCGCGTCAAGGTCGCGCATCGCGACGTCGTACCAGCTCAGCTCGGTTCCGGGCGGAACGTCCAGGGAGACGGCGAGGACGCGCTGAGGTGGAAGAACCTCAAGGCTCACCGACCGTTGGGCCTGCGGGCCGAGGAGTTCTTGCAACGCCTGAACCGCTCGCTGGGTGCGACCGAGCCGGTCTTCGAGCCGGCGCGGGTGGGCGGCGACGATCTGTTGCGCCGCGCCATGGCCCGTCGCGCCCTCGCCGGCGGACTCCGCCTCCAGGAAGCGCCGGAGGTCCGGTAGCGGGAGCGTGAGCCATCGCCGCATTTCGGAGGAACATCCGCGCTGTTCTGCCAGCGGCAGAACAGCGGCCCGACCGGACTCGACGATCACTACTGTCCAGTCGCATGACGACGGTTACCACGCGCATGGTCGAATACCCGGCCGACGGCCTGACGATGATCGGGCACCTCGCGCTCCCGGCCGGTGTCGACCGCCGGCCCGCGGTCCTGGTCGGGCCCGAGGGGGTGGGGCTCAGCGACGTCGAGCGCCGCCGGGCCGATGCGCTCGCCGAGCTGGGATACGTGGCGCTGGCCTTCGACCTCCACGGCGGGCGCTATTTGGGCGACCCCGAGGAGATGCTGGCCCGTTGCATGCCGCTGCTCGCCGACCCCGACCGGATGCGAGGCATCGGCCACGCGGCGCTCGACGTGCTCCGCGCCGAGCCGCGGGCCGACCCCGACCGGATCGCCGCCGTCGGCTACGGCACCGGGGGCGCAATCGCGCTGGAACTCGGGCGCGACGGCGTCAACCTGAGCGCGATCGCGACAGTCAACGCACTGACCACGGGCCGACCGGGCGAGGCGGCGCGCATCCGCTGCCCGGTGTGGGCCGGGGTCGGGTCGGAAGACCCGATCATGCCGCCCGCGCAACGGGACGCGTTCACCGCCGAGATGCGGGCCGCGGGCGTCGACTGGCGCCTCGTGGTCTACGGCGGCGCCTTGCACGCCTTCCACCACCCGCCGGTCGACCACCCCGTGGTCCCCGGCGTCGGCTACCACCCACGGCACGCGCAGCGAGCCTGGCACGACATCGTCGACCTGTTCGCCGAGTGCCTGACCGTAACGGAGTGATCTGGTCGACAACCGCGATTCCGGGCCGCGGACCAGGCCCGTCGACCGCCACCGGCTCCGGTGGTCTCACCCTCGACACGGTCAGCGGCTGGCGGGATCGGCCTGCCGCCCGGGCCCGTGGGGAGGTGCGGGCAGCCGAACGAGATCAGGTGCATCGGGTGCATGTGGGGACTCTTCTGAGGGTGTGGGAGTGGCGGGTGGGTCGGTGAAGACGGGCATGCCGAGGTCGACCAGTTGGGGTCGCCCGTCGCCCGTCGCCCGGCTGAGGCTGTTGAGCTTGGCGGTGGCGGCGTCGAGACTGACCTGGAGTCCTTCGACTTCGCCGAGCCAGCCGTTGCAGCGAGCTTCGCGGGTGCGTTCGCGGAGGTTCTGTCGGAGGGCTCGCGGTACTCCTCCTGGGGCCGGTCAGCCCTGCGCCGGTCCAAAAAGATGCGGCAGGTCCGCACCAGGTCGTCCTGGAAGACGGCGAGGTATGCCTGGGTGGTGGTCAGCGTCTTGTGACCGAGGATTCGCGCGGCCTGCGGGGGTGTCGACGCCCGGTCGGCGTCTTGCCGCTACCGACTCATTGCGTTCTCAGTTTGCGGCTTCCGGCTCGGTTCTTCGCGATGTTTCGGATCTTCTTTCTGCTGCCTGACTCGGCGACCAGGGCGAGTACCGCCGGCGATGTCGAATGCTGGGCGAGGAAGCGCTGCATCCAGTCCGTGACCTCCGCCAACTCGGCCGGTGTCGGCATTTGACCATTCTCGATGGACAGGTAGAACAGCCAGTCGTGGATGCGGCGGCGGATGAACTCGCGGTTCCCTTCCGCCTTGAGTTGGTCGATCTCTGGCAGTAGCTCGTCCGACCACTGCCGGAACTCGGCAGGACCGGTCACCTTCATCGCAATCCTGTCCAAGAGGTCGACCACCGCCGTCTTGGACACCATCTCGATGGGGTCGCGCAGGATCGTGGCCACAATCGCGCGGTCTCGGTCGCGGCTCCGCGAGGAAGCGGTTACCGAGACGACGCGTTGGTACGCGGACGATCGGACGTGCTCGTCCGCGACGGCATCGTCGACGTCCACCTCGACGATGTCGGCCCCCGCCAGCAACTCGGCCACATCGGAATGCAATGTCATCGCTTCATCCCTTGCCGCAAGTTTGGTTCTTGGCGTCCTCGCGCCGCTCCCGTTCAGCCTGCTCCTCCGCCTGATTTCACCTGCCGAGCTTCTTGTCATGTTCCACCGCTTGTCGCTGCGAGCGCGTGAGCTCAGGTTGGCCACACCCAGGTGAAGGTCAGGGGTGTTCCGTCCGGGCTGGTTTTCGTGAGGCGGCGCCCCAGGGGGCGTAGGTGTACGTCCACTCCTCGCCGAGCGGAGTGGTGGTTTTGGTGAGCTGGTCTTGGGCGTTCCAAGTGTAGGTCCAAGAGCCAGTTTGACCGCTCGGGAGTTTGCGGGCTTCGCGGATGAGGCGGCCGACGGCGTCGTGTTCGTAGGTGCGGGTGCAACCGTTGAAGTCGGTTTCGGAGAACGGACCGGAGCACGCCGCTCAGCCGTGCGGTCACCGGCCGCTTCACCACACAAGCCTCGGCGAGCCGGCGTGCAGGAGCGGGGCGACCAGCGGATGCGAGCGCGGGTGGCGTTCGCTCAGGGTGGCGCGGTTGATGTATGCGGGCGGCCTCGGTGGGCGTCCGGTGTGGTCGGCCTGGGTGGCGAGGTCGGACGCCGCCTGCGTCGCGCACCGCGAGGCCGTCGGCCGGCGGATGGTCTGGTCAGATGGTCTGGTCAGGGGGCGAGTTGTGTTGCCCGCTCGGTGGCGGAACGGCCCGGGTCGTCGACCCGGGCCGTCTTGTTGTTCAGGTCCCTGAGATGCCTTGCGGTCTTTTGAGGTTCCCTCAGAATCCCTCGGGGACCGATCCGTCCTGGTCGATGACGTTGTCGCCGGGGCCGCCGTCGATGTCGTCCTGGCCGGGGCCGCCGAAGAGGTAGTCGTTGCCCGGTCCGCCCTTGATGGTGTCGTTGCCCTCTTCGCCGTCGATCGTGTCATCGTTGCCGGCGCCGTCGAGGTGGTCGTCGCCGGGGCCGCCGTAGATCTCGTTGGCCACGTCATCGCCGGTGACGATGTCGTCGCCGTCCCCGGCCCACACCGCGAACGAGTCGGTGATGGTGTCGTTGCCGGCGTTGCCGTTCGCGTTGGTGGCGTGGCTGATGGTGTCGTCGCCGTCGCCGCCCACCGCGACGGAGGCGCCGATGATGGTGTCGTCGCCGGTCCCGCCGTCGACGTTCACATCGCCGCCGGAGATCTTGGCGCTGTCGTTGCCGTCGCCGAGTTCGACGTTGCCCTGGTCGCGGCCGTGGTCCGGGTCGGGGACGGGCACGGTGCAGGTCGCATACGTCAGGTCGGCCGCGGTGGGGTGGGTGCAGCCGGTGCCGGCGTTGATCTCGACAATGTCGTCGACGCCGAAGGTCAGCGTGGTGTCGGTCTCGCTGACCCGCTTGATGGTGAGCTTGTTGGTCTGGCCGTCGGCCGCCTTGTAGGCCATGACTCCGTCGGTGACGGTCACGGTGGCCGGCGACGCGGCCGACGACACCGGCGATGACGCGGGCGAGGTGGCGGCCTGGGCATTCCAGGCGAAGAGTCCGGTGCTGGCCGCGACGGCCAGTAAGGCGGCGACGCCGACCGGGCGGACGCGGCGGGAACGCGGGCCAAGGGTGGACACGAAAGACCTCCGTGGGGGTGGATCTGATTTCCGATCACCCGTTTCGACGTGGAAATTCCGCGCGGGGTTGTGCCACTCCCATGCCCTGTTCACCGATCTATCCGAATTCCCATTCGCGTTCAGCTGTACGGCACCGGGAATTTACCGCGCGTTGCTGGAATGTGTGTTCTACGAGCGGCGGGAACTCCGGTGAGTCCCGGAAACGGGTGGCGAAGGCCGTACGGGGCATCGGTCGTGGATCGGCTCTGGGCCGGTATCCATCAGGAGTCCTCACAACGTCCGCGGTAAGAGTGAGTCGCTCGGCGGCGCAGGGCATAGTTTGAGGTGTTCACGACCCGGGAGGGGGCCCGATGAGGCGTACGGAAGCGGCCAGGCAGTTGGGGAGGTTCGTGCGGGAGCACCGGACCGATGGGGCGAGACGCCTGCGGCAGGCCGGTATCTGGCTGATGGCCGGGGCTGTGGGCACGGCCTTCGGGGTGCCGGTGGCGATCGCGTCGGTGGGCACGACGGAGGGGGCCCCGGGGCTGGCGGGATTGCTGCTCGGGGTCGGCCTGGTGGGGTGGGGTCTGGGGATCTGGCGTCTGGTGCAGGCGTTCCGTACCCGGGAGCAGTGCTTCGACATTCATGAGCGGGGGTTCACCCACCGGGTGGCGGGCACCGCCACCGTGATCCCCTGGGAGGACGTCGCGCAGGTGAGTACCTCCGGCGGTGACGGCCGGCCGCTCGCCGACGCCCGTGGCATGGGCTCTACGTGCGAGATCCGGCTGCACAGCGGACGCCGGATCCGCGTCGATGCCTTCACCGAGGACATCCGGGGCCTGGCGGTGGTCGTCCATCGTGCGGTTCACCTCGGGCAGTTCCCCCAGGGCCGGCGACGCTGACCGGGCCCTGGCCGTTCGGGGACGGCGGGTCACCCGTGTCTTTGCCGTCGGCGAACTGTCCGGGCCCGGAAGCATAAGGCGTCGGCGGTCCGTGGTGGTGCCGGCCGTCGGGCCGGGGCGATGAGGTGCTTGATCGGTTCGATCACGCGGACGCGTCGCCGGGATGATCGCGTGGGGCGGGGCTTCTTCTTGCCTCGCAACATGATGGCTTGCTGGACGCCGTCGCGGATCTCCCAGCGGAAAACACCCGTGCCGGAACCGGTCGCCGCCGGTCAGTGCCGCCGGTCAGTGCCATCGCCAACGGGGTATCACCGGCCGGGCCGAATCCACCTATCGCGCTCGTCGACTTCGCTTGCCGCCCGATCACCACCGGTGGTCGGGCGCACGATCCTCGGTGGACGCGGGACCAGTCGCCGCGGCATCCGACGCACTGTCGGCCGGGTTCTCCTCGAGGTTGGCGACAAGCCTTCTCAGCAGGTCCACAAGGAGATCGATTTCTTCGGCGCTGAAGCCTCGCAACGCCTGATCGTTGGTCTCGAACAACACCGAGTGCACCTGTGTGAGCTTCGCCAGTCCAGTCTCGGTCAGCGAGATCAGGCTGACCCGTCGATCATGCTGGGCGGCCGTGCGCCGGATGAGGCCGTCGCGGTCCATCCGGGCGAGCAGCTGGGCCATGGACGGCTGCTCGATCCGGGCCAGCCCCGCCAATTCCTTCTGGGAGAGTGCGTCGGCCTTGCTCAGCGCCGCCAGCACGGGCATCTGCGCGAAAGTCAACCCCAGCGGCCGCAGTCGCCGGTCATTGACCCGGGACAACGCACGCGAGGCGATGTTGATCAACGCGGCGGGCGCGGAGCCGAACCTGGAGTGCGTCACGCCTCGAGTATATAGGCTCCTATTGACCAACTACATAGGTACCTATACAGTCCGATGCATAGGATCCTATGCAGTTGGTTGGCAATTAAGGAGACATTCGTGATCATTCGCAACGTGACCGTCATCGGCGGGCAGGAGGCCGCCCCGATCGCCGATGCCGAAGTGGTGGTGACCGACGGACGGTTCAGCGCCATCCGGCCGGCGGCCGACGCGCGGGCGGCGACCGGTGGCACTCCCGTGCTCGACGGGCGGGGTGGCTACCTGGTGCCGGGTCTGTGGGAGAGTCATACGCATCTGAGTGGGCACGCCCACTCCAAGCCCGAGAACGAGCGGGCGAAGTACATCTCCCAGCTACTCACCGACTTCCTGAGTGCCGGGGTGACCAACGTGGTCAACCTCGGCGGTCCACTGGAGACCGAGCTCGCCGCCCGTGACTACCGCGACAAGGCCACCGACGCCGCTGCCGGGTTGTTCTTCGCCGGGCCGGTGTTCACCGGTGTGGCGGGCTGGCCGGTCCTGGACGATCCGGCACGTGCCCCCATCGCCTACCAGACCGACAATGCCGATGTCGCCTATCGTCAAGCACTGGAGCTGGCCGATCAGGTCGACTTCATCAAGTGCATCTACGACGGCGAGCCCGGCGCTCCGGACAAGCTGCCCCTCGACGCCCTCAAGGCCATCGTCGCGGCCGCGCACCAGAAGGGTAAGAAGGTGCTCGTGCATGTCCACGAACGCATCGACCTGGAGGAGGCGGTGGCGTCCGGCGCGGACGGAATCGAGCACGCTTTCCGACCGGAGGACCCCGGTAGTACCGCAGAGGCCCGCGACGTCGCCGCACTACTGGCGGAGACGAACACCTATTACTGCCCCACCCTGGTCACCTGGGAGCAGATCGCGCACAACGGCGAGACCGGCTATTTGCGACAGTTGGTCGATGAAGGTTTCGCCACGCACGACGACATCCCGCGGATCACCAGCCGCCCGATCTACGGGCGCCAGTTCCTCCGGCATTCCGCGCAGGACTCCCGCATCCGTTTCGACTACGCGATGCGCACGCTGGCGCTGATGCACGACGCGGGAGTGAAGATCACCGCGGGCAGCGACGTGGCCCTGTTGATGCCCTCGCCGCCCGTCGCCCTGCTGCGAGAACTGCGATTGCTGGCAAAGGCAGGGCTGCCGCTGCCCGCGGTCCTGGCGGCCGGTACCCGGCATGCGGCCGAGAAGATCGGTCAGCAGGCGACAACACCGGGGACGATCACCGTCGGATCCATTGCCGACGCGCTGTTGCTCGATGCCGACCCCTACGTGGACATCGCGCACCTGGTCGACCGTTCCCACCACATCGGGACGTTGCGGGCCGGGCGGCCAAGCTGGGATGAGGGCCACCCCCGAGCCTGATCACCGAGGACAGATCCACAGGGACGGCTGCCCCTTCCCGTCCGGCTGAGGTTGTTCGCGTGAAGGTCAACGAGCTCCTGCGCCGGACGGTGACATCTATTTGTCTGTCGCGGCAAACGAAGTCTGTTCCCTGGTCACAGTCGTGTTAGCCGGATGTTAGCGGGACGGCGGTGGTGCGGTAGTGGTCCCGGTCAGAGTTGTTGTCGTACCGAGCAGAACACGACACCGACCGCTCCGGGGGACCCGAAATGCGTTCCAACACCACTGCCCGCATG
>NZ_JAERRG010000007.1 GCF_016741935.1 Streptomyces endocoffeicus
CCCGCCCGCCGGGCCGGGGGTGCGGCTGGACGCGGGCGTGGAGTCCGGCAGCGTCATCGGCCCCGCCTGGGACTCGCTGCTGGCCAAGCTGATCATCACCGGCGCCACCCGCACCCAGGCCCTGGAGCGCGCGGCCCGCGCCCTGGCCGAGTTCCAGGTCGAGGGCATGGCCACCGCGATCCCCTTCCACCAGGCGGTCGTGACGGACCCGGCCTTCACCAGCGAACCGTTCACCATCCACACCCGCTGGATCGAAACCGAGTTCAACAACACCATCACCCCCTTCACCCCAGCCGGAGCGGACGAGGCGGAAGAGCCCACCGGCCGCGAGACGGTCGTCGTCGAGGTCGGCGGCAAGCGGCTTGAGGTCTCGCTGCCCGCCTCCCTGGGCGTGGCCACCGCCCCCGTGGGCGGCTCGAAGAAGCCGAAGCGCAAGGCGGTCAAGAAGTCCGGCTCCGCCGCCTCCGGCGACGCCCTGGCCTCCCCGATGCAGGGCACCATCGTCAAGGTCGCCGTCAACGAGGGCGACACGGTGGCCGAGGGCGATCTCATCGTGGTCCTGGAGGCCATGAAGATGGAGCAGCCCCTCAACGCCCACCGCGCGGGCACGGTCAAGGGCCTGGCCGCCGAGGTCGGCGCGTCCCTCACCTCGGGCGCGGTCATCTGCGAGATCAAGGACTGACGCGGAGATCGAGGACTGACGGGAAGATCGAGAACTGACGGGGAGGTCGAGGGCTGACCGCCCCACCACATGCCCCATGACGGCGGGCCCCGACCGGAATGTCCGGCCGGGGCCCGCCGTCGTCGCGTACGGCCCGCTCAGCGGCCGTGCACCACGTCCTGCGGGAAGGTCAGCTGACCGTTCATCCACCGCAGGGCCGTGGGAAGTTCCCGGCGCCAGGTGCGGAAGTTGTGGCTGCCCCGGTCCAGGATGATCGACTGCGCGCTCATCGGCGGCCGGACCGCGGCCAGGAACTCGCGGGTGGCGCCGTAGTCGGACTCGCCCCGGCGGCTGGAGGCCACCAGCACCGACACCTGCGGCTGGGGCAGATGACGCAGCCGCCACAGCACATCGTGCTCCCGCTTCCTGCGCTCGCCCGCCGGGCCCCGGCCGAAGAGGTCGCCGGTGGTGGGGTCGTTGACCACGCGGTAGTCGGGCGACAGGGCGGCGGCCGCGCTGTAGACGCTGGGATGACGCAGGGTCAGCTGAAGGGCGCAGGTGCCACCAGACGAATAGCCCAGCACACCCCAGGCACTCGGATCATGGCCGATCCGGTAGTGCGCCCGCAGCGCCTCCGGCAGGTCCCGGGCGAAGTAGGTCTCGGCCTGGGGGCCGCCGGGGACGTCCACGCACTCGGTGTCGCGGGGCGGGGCGATGGTGGGCCGCACCATCACGATGACGGCCGGCTGCAGCGCCCCGGTGCGGATCAGCCCGCCCGCGGTCTGGGGCAGCCGCAGATGCTGGGCCAGCAGGAAGGATCCGCCGGGGTAGCCGCTGATCGCCACGATCACGGGGAAGCGCTGCCGGGCGTACTGGCGCTGGAAGTACTGCGGCGGCAGATAGACATACGCCGGGGTGGCCACCTGGCTGCGGCGGCCCAGGACCCGCACCGACTCGACCTTGCCCGCCTTGGCGGGCGGCCCGCTCGGCAGTCCGTGCACCGTGTTCAGCCCCTGCGGCGGGGCGGGCCGCACCAGACCGCCCGACTCCCCGACCGGCCCCGCGGCGCCGCCCTGCACATGGGACAGGGCCGCCGGTGCCGCATCGTCCTCGCCCAGCAGTTCGCCCCAGGACCCGTAGAACTGGAAGGTGCTGTTCACCGCGAGGGCCAGGGCGGCCACGATCGCGCACTGGGTCACGACGAGGGCGGCCAGCCGGCCCGCCCACGCCCGTACGCCCCGGCCCGCGAAGCGCGGCCACAGCCAGAGCGTCAGCCCCACGCACGCCATGGCGAGGGCGATCATCACATACTCGAGTGATCGACTGGTCAGTCCCATTGTTCTTCCACTCCGGCGCACCGCAACGCACGGTGCCGTCGCCCTGTTTGATGCCGCCTCCGTCGCCCGCGTTGCCTGGCCAGGGCGTGCCTCCGGTCACGAAATGGCATGCTTGACTCACGGGCAGGCACGGCAGGGAGGACCGCGATGGCGATCGAGACAGCCACGGCGCAGACGCCACCGCGCCCCATGCGCGCCGACGCGCGCCGCAACTACGAGCGGCTGCTGGCCGAGGCGCGCATGGCCTTCACCCAGCACGGTACCGACGCTTCGCTGGAGGACATCGCACGCCGCGCGGGCGTCGGCATCGGCACGCTCTATCGCCACTTCCCGAACCGCACCGCGCTGATGGGCGCGGTCTTCCAGGGCGAGATGTGCGCCCTGCTGGAGCGGTCGCGGGAGCTGGCCCAGGCGCCGCGGCCATGTCAGGCGCTGATCGACTGGCTGCGCGCCATCGTGGACCACGCGAGCACCTACCGCGGGCTCTCCCAGGCCCTGATGGCGTGCTCGAGCGACGAGACCTCGGAGCTGTCCCGCGGCTGCGGTCTGCCGCTGCGCGAGGCGGGCAGCGAACTGCTCGCCCGCGCCCAGCAGAGCGGTGCCGTACGGTCCGATGTGGTCATCGCCGATCTGATGCAGCTCACGAACGCGATCGCACTGGCCGTGGAGCAGTCGCCGGACGACCCGGAGTTGGCCGACCGGCTGCTGGCGCTGGCCTTCACGGGCCTCAAGGCCCGCTGACACCGGGGTCGCAACGCCCGCTGACACCGGGCGCTCAAGGCCCGCTGACACCGGGGGCTCGAGGTCCGCCGACCCCCGGTTCCCACGGCCCGCTGACACCGGGGTCGCAAGGCCAGCCGACCGCAAGATCCCACGGCCCGCTGACACCCGCGACGGCCAGTCGCTAGCGGCGGCGCGGCGCCAGGTCCGCCACCCGCCCCGGCTGCTGCTCCGCCAGCGGCACCGCGGTGCGCAGCTGGGCGGAGCCGGGCCCGCCCGGGGGGTGGGGGTGGTTGCGGCGCGGCCCCGGCAGCGGCAGGCCCTCCTCTCCGCCGCCACGGCCCTGCGACGGACCCAGCCGCCCCGACTGCCGTCCCGCCGAACCGCCGCCCTCGCCGCCCCCGGCCGGGCCGGACCCCGCGCCCGGCCCGGCCACGGCGATCTGAACCCCCTGGTCCGCGAGGGCCTGGAGCTCGGTCAGGGCACGGTCGTCATGGGCGGGCGGCTCATCGGTCACCAGCCGGGTGATCACATCGGTGGGCACCGTCTGGAACATGGTGTCGGAGCCCAGCTTCGTATGGTCGGCGAGCACGACCACCTCCGCCGCCGCCTGGACCAGCGCCCGGTCGACGCTGGCCGAGAGCATGTTGGAGGTGGACAGACCGCGCTCGGCGGTCAGCCCGCTGCCGGACAGGAAGGCGCGCGAGACCCGCAGCCCCTGGAGGGACTGCTCGGCGCCGCTGCCGACCAGGGCGTAGTTGGAGCCGCGCAGGGTGCCGCCGGTCATCACGACCTCGACCCGGTTGGCATGCGCCAACGCCTGCGCGACCAGCAGGGAATTGGTGACCACGGTCAGCCCGGGAACCCGCGCGAGCCGGCGGGCCAGCTCCTGCGTGGTGGTCCCGGCGCCGACGACGACGGCCTCGCCCTCCTCGACGAAACCGGCCGCGAGATCGGCGATGGCCGTCTTCTCCGCGGTCGCTAGATGGGATTTCTGCGGGAAGCCGGACTCCCTGGTGAATCCGCCCGGCAGCACCGCACCGCCGTGCCGGCGGTCGAGCAGTCCTTCTGCCTCCAGCGCCCGCACATCACGCCGGACGGTCACTTCGGAGGTCTGGACGACGCGGGCGAGCTCCCGGAGCGACACCGCTCCGTTCGCACGCACCATTTCAAGGATCAATTGGCGACGTTCTGCAGCGAACACGAAACTGACAGTAACGCCAACGACCGTCTGTTTTCAGCAGCTTGCACCAATTAGCAGAAGTTGTACATCTGTGAGGGCACGAAGTGCTATAAGGACCGGGTCTATGACTCTTCCTGAGTCTTCCGGGTGTGCAACTGCCGGGCCACCTCGGCGATCGAACCGGACAGCGACGGGTAGACCGTGAAGGCGTTGGCGATCTGCTCCACCGTCAGATTATTGTCCACGGCCAGCGAAATGGGGTGGATCAGCTCGCTCGCCCGCGGCGCGACCACCACACCGCCGACCACGATGCCGGTGCCCGGACGGCAGAAGATCTTCACGAAGCCGTCCCGGATGCCCTGCATCTTCGCCCGCGGATTGCGCAGCAGCGGCAGCTTCACCACCCGGGCGTCGATCTTCCCGCCGTCCACGTCCGCCTGCGAGTAGCCG
This sequence comes from Streptomyces endocoffeicus, assembly GCF_016741935.1. Taxonomy (GTDB): domain Bacteria; phylum Actinomycetota; class Actinomycetes; order Streptomycetales; family Streptomycetaceae; genus Streptomyces; species Streptomyces endocoffeicus. The sequence goes on from NZ_JAERRG010000007.1 coordinate 4,352, forward strand.
ACCGTGGCGATCTCGGGGTCGGTGAAGACGTTCGCCGAGACCGTCTTCAGGTTCAGCGGCGCCACCGCGTCCCCGAGGAAGTGGTACATCGCGATCCGGCCCTGCATCGCCGCCACCGACGCCAGCGCCAGCACACCGGTGCAGTCACCGGCCGCGTAGATCCCCGGCGCGCTGGTCCGGGACACCTTGTCGGTCAGGATGTGCCCCGACTCCGCCAGCTTGATCCCGGCCTCCTCCAGGCCGATGTCCGCCGTGTTCGGGATCGAGCCGACCGCCATCAGACAGTGGGTTCCGGAGATGACCCGCCCGTCCGAGAGCGTGACCTCCACCCGGTCCCCCACCCGCTTGGCGGCCTGCGCCCGGGACCGGGACATCACGTTCATCCCCCGGCGCCGGAAGACGTCCTCCAGCACCGCCGCCGCGTCCGGGTCCTCGCCCGGCAGCACCCGGTCCCGGCTGGAGACCAGCGTGACCTTCGACCCCAGCGCCTGGTAGGCACCCGCGAACTCCGCGCCCGTGACACCGGAACCGACCACGATCAGCTCCTGGGGGAGCTCGTCCAGGTCGTACACCTGCGTCCAGTTCAGGATCCGCTCGCCGTCCGGCTTCGCGTCCGGGATCTCCCTCGGGTGGGCGCCCGTCGCCAGCAGCACCGCGTCCGCCACCAGCGTCTGCTCACTGCCGTCCGCGGCCCGTACGATCACCCGCCGCGAGCCGTCCAGCGACTGCTGCGGCTCCACCCGCGCGCGGCCGCGCAGGACCCGGCCGCCGGCCCGGGTGACCGAGGCCGTGATGTCGTGCGACTGGGCGAGCGCGAGCCGCTTCACCCGGCGGTTGACCTTGCCCAGATCCACGCCGACCACCCGGGCCGCCTGCTCCAGCGGCGGGGTGTCGTCGGCGACGATGATCCCCAGCTCCTCGTAGGAGGAGTCGAAGGTCGTCATCACCTCTGCGGTGGCGATCAACGTCTTCGACGGCACACAGTCGGTGAGCACCGACGCCCCGCCCAGACCGTCGCAATCGACGACGGTCACCTCCGCGCCGAGCTGCGCGGCGACCAGCGCCGCCTCATAGCCGCCGGGTCCGCCACCAATGATCACGATCCGAGTCACATGCTCCATTGTCCCGCACCGGTTCGAATGCCTTCAGCCCGGGGGGTTTCGCGGGGGCGACCACCGTACGAAACCTCTCCCCGAACCTCCCGCCAAACCTCCCACCCCGAGGGCCGTTCCACCCCACTCCCGTACCCTCAGACCCATGTCGCTCTACGCCGCGTACGCCGGCAACCTCGACGCGCGGCTGATGTCCCGCCGCGCACCACACTCCCCGCTGCGCGGAACGGGCTGGCTGAACGGCTGGCGCCTCACCTTCGGCGGCGAGCAGATGGGCTGGGAAGGCGCCCTCCCCACGATCGTGGAGGCCCCGCGCTCCCAGGTCTTCGTCGCCCTCTACGACATCGCCCCCATGGACGAGGACTCCATGGACCGCTGGGAGGGCGTCGGCCTCGACATCTACCGCCGGATGCGGATCCGCGTCCACACCCTGGACGGCGACGAGGCCGCCTGGCTCTACGTCCTCAACGGCTACGAGGGCGGACTGCCCTCGGCTCGCTACCTGGGTGAGATCGCCGACGCGGCGGAGTCGGCGGGGGCGCCGCACGACTATGTGATGGAGCTGCGCAAGCGTCCCTGCTGAGTCCGGTGGGTCCGGTTGACCTGGTTTCCTGGTTTCCCGGTTGGCCCGGTTGGCCCGGACGCAACGCAACGCATGGGTCCGGCCGTGCGCCCGGCGGCAATGCAACGATCCGAACACCTCGGCGGACTCCGTCTACGCGCGTAGGCAGTTACCGGCTACCCTCGTGCGCGTGAACGCATCAGTTTCTTGGGACAATCAGGGCGACCCGCACGCCGCCGCCGACGCCGCCGCCACCCGCCTGCGCGAGCTGACCGGCGCGGATACCCACGACGTCGCGCTGGTGCTGGGCTCCGGCTGGGTCCCCGCCACCGACGCCCTCGGGGCGCCCGAGCACGAGTTCCCCGTCACCGAGCTGCCCGGCTTCCCGCCACCCGCCGTCGCGGGCCACGCGGGCCGGATCCGGTCGTACCGGATCAACGACAAGCGGGCGCTGGTCTTCCTCGGCCGTACGCACTACTACGAGGGGCGTGGTGTCGCCGCCGTCGCACACGGCGTACGCACCGCCGTCGCCGCGGGCTGCAAGACCATCATCCTCACCAACGGCTGCGGCGGCCTCCGCGAGGGCATGCGCCCCGGCCAGCCGGTACTGATCAGCGACCACATCAACCTCACGGCCACCTCACCGATCGTGGGCGCCAACTTCGTCGACCTCACCGACCTGTACTCGCCGCGGCTGCGCGCCCTGTGCCAGCAGGTCGACCCGACCCTGGAGGAGGGCGTCTACGCCCAGTTCCCCGGGCCGCACTACGAGACTCCGGCGGAGATCAACATGGCCCGCACGATAGGGGCCGACCTGGTGGGCATGTCCACGACCCTGGAGGCCATCGCGGCGCGCGAGGCGGGCGCGGAGGTTCTCGGGATCTCCCTGGTGACGAACCTCGCGGCCGGTATGACGGGCGAGCCCCTCAACCACGAGGAGGTCCTCCAGGCGGGCCGCGACTCCGCCTCCCGCATGGGCAGCCTGCTGTCCCAGGTCCTCGACCGCCTCTGACCCCCGGGAGCGGCGTCACGGCGCCCGGCGCGGGTACTCACCCCTTGGCTAACTGAACAGCGATGCGCGAGGTACGCGGGGCGGGCGCGGGTCCCGGGGTGCGGGGCCCCGGGCGGACCGGGGTGCGCGGGGCGGGCCGGGGTTGCCCAGGGTGCGCGGCCGGTTTCGTTGTGGGTACGGGGCGGGGCCCCGGCACCCACCACGGACCCGCCGTGCACCCCAGCGACCACCACCGCGCCCCGCAACCCATACGACCACCCCCCAGGAGGCCCCCATGGCCACGGAGCCCGATCTCATCGCACAGGCTCGCGCATGGCTTGCCGAGGATCCCGATCCAGAGACGCGGGACGAGCTCGGGAAACTGCTCCAGGACGATGCCGTCGACGCGATCGCCGAGCGGTTCTCCGGCACGTTGCAGTTCGGTACCGCCGGTCTCCGGGGTGAGCTCGGGGCCGGGCCCATGCGGATGAACCGCGCCGTCGTCATCCGCGCCGCCGCCGGGCTCGCCGCGTATCTGCGCACGCATCAGGCCCAGGACGGCCAGGACGACCAGGGCGGCCAGGGCGGCCAGGGCGGCCAGGACGATCGGCACGGTCAAGGGCTCGTCGTCGTCGGGTACGACGCCCGCTACAAGAGCGCCGAGTTCGCCCGCGACACCGCCGCCGTCATGACCGGCGCCGGTTTCCGCGCCGCCGTCCTGCCCCGCCCCCTCCCCACGCCCGTGCTCGCGTTCGCCATCCGCCACCTCGGCGCGATCGCCGGAGTCGAGGTCACCGCGAGCCACAACCCGCCCCGCGACAACGGCTACAAGGTCTACCTCGGCGACGGCTCCCAGATCGTGCCGCCCGCCGACGCCGAGATCGCCGCCGAGATCGAGGCGATCCGCAGCCTGGACGATGTGCCCCGGCCCGAGGCCGGCTGGGAGACGCTGAACGACGACGTCCTGGAGGCGTACCTCGCGCGGACCGACGCCGTTCTCACCCAGGGTTCGCCCCGGAACGCCCGTGTCGTCTACACCCCGCTGCACGGCGTCGGCCGCGAGACCCTCACCGCCGCGTTCGCCCGTGCCGGGTTCCCCGAGCCCGCGGTCGTGCCCGAGCAGGCCGAGCCCGACCCGGCGTTCCCGACCGTCGCGTTCCCCAACCCGGAGGAGCCGGGGGCGATGGACCTGGCCTTCGCCACGGCCCGCAGGGTCGCGCCGGACATCATCATCGCCAACGACCCGGACGCCGACCGCTGCGCCGTCGCCATCCCCGCGATCACGAATCCCACGGCCCCCACGGACGCCGCGAGCTGGCGGATGCTGCGCGGGGACGAGGTCGGCGCGCTCCTCGCCACCCACCTCGTCCACAAGCGCGCCCGTGGTGCCTTCGCGACCACGATCGTCTCCTCGTCGCTCCTGTCCCGGATCGCGGACGACGCGGGGCTGCCGTACGCCGAGACGCTGACCGGCTTCAAGTGGCTGGCCCGGGTGGACGGGCTGCGCTACGCGTACGAGGAGGCGCTCGGCTACTGCGTGGATCCGGACGGCGTACGCGACAAGGACGGCATCACGGCCGCGCTGCTCGTGGCCGAGCTGACGTCGGAGCTCAAGGAGCAGGGCCGCACCCTCGCCGATCTGCTGGACGACATCGCGGTGGCCCATGGCCTGCACGCCACCGACCAGCTGTCCGTCCGGGTCACCGACCTCTCCGTGATCGGCACCGCGATGAAGCGGCTGCGCGGACAGCCGCCCACCGAGCTCGCGGGGCTCGCCGTGACCTCGGCGGAGGACCTGACGCGGGGCACGGACACCCTGCCCCCGACGGACGGCCTGCGCTATCAGCTCGCCGGGAAGGGCAACGTCCGCGGCGCCCGTGTGGTCGTCCGGCCCAGCGGCACCGAGCCGAAGCTGAAGTGCTACCTGGAGGTGGTCGTCGACGTCCCCGCCGCCCACGCCCTCGCTCCGGCCCGCGCCACGGCGGACACCGTGCTGGCCGCGCTCAAGACGGACCTTTCGGTGGCGGCGGGAATCCAGCCCCCGGAATCCGCGACCGCGGACACGGGCGCGGACACGGACACGGGCGTATCGGCTGCCGAGCCCGTCGCCGTCGCCCACAGCGATCAGTGACCCACGGGCCCGGCGGGCCCCGGGGTCAGCCGATCGCCAGCATGACGCCCAACAGCACCGCGCCCGCCAGCGTCGGCGCGATCATCTCGAAGGCCCAGCGCACCTCCGGCGCCCCCTGGGCGCCCTCGCGCTGGGCGTTGAGTTCGGCCATCTCGCGCAGGTCGCCGATCGCCGCGTCGGAGGAGGCCCGGCGGTCCTCGTCGGACTTGCCGGCCGCGACATGGGCGGACGTCGTGCCGAAGGGGTCCTCGGAGGCCGCCCTGGCCTGTTGCCGGGCGGCCCGCTTGCGCTGGCGCAACGAGACCGGGATCGCCCACAGCTGGTACGTGGCCCCGCCCGCGAGCACCTCGCTGGTGTATCCGGCGCGCAGCCCGTCGACCGAGGCCCAGGGCAGCGTGATCGTACGGAACGGGTTGCGGACGAGCAGCCGGTCCTGCCCCGCGTAGACGGCCGGGCGCACCGTGAAGGCGATCACCACCGGCACCGCGAACAGCAGCCCGGCCAGCGCCAGCCACGGCGTCCGTCCCTCGCCCCGGATCATGGCGTCGATGCCCAGCCAGCCGCTGAGCCCGAGCAGCAGCACCCCGCCCGCGATACCGCTCGGGGAGCGGTAGATCCGGTCCGAGAAGGTCTCGGTCTCGGCATCGGAGGAATCGGGCGATGCGGAGCTGGAGGCAGCGGGGGTGGAGTCGTCGTCCGGGCTCGTCATGCGCCCGATTGTGCACCACACTCACGGGGCGGGGGGCGCCCAGGGGACGCCCGGGATCGCCCGCCCCCGGCCCCCGATCGATTCCGGGCCCGGGGGTGACATCCGACTACGCGCGTAGATATGCTCATCTGGTGACCATGCCCACCACAGTTCCCGCATACGGCAAAGAGGCCGCGGAGCGACTCGCGTCGATGGCGGACGTGACCGCCGACGACGGCGCACTGCGCCGCTTCCTGCACGGCCTGCCGGGCGTCGACGCGGTCGGCCTGCAGGCCCGTGCCGCGACCCTCGGCACCCGCTCGATCAAGACCACGGCGAAGGCGTACGCCATCGACCTGGCGATCTCGATGATCGACCTGACGACCCTCGAGGGTGCCGACACCCCGGGCAAGGTCCGGGCGCTCTGCGCCAAGGGGATCAACCCCGACCCCACCGACCGCACCGCCCCGAAGGTCGCGGCGATCTGCGTCTACGGCGACATGGTGGCCACCGCCAAGGAGGCCCTGACCGGCAGCGGCATCCAGGTGGCCGCCGTCGCCACCGCCTTCCCCTCCGGCCGGGCCTCGCTGCCGGTCAAGCTGGCCGACACCCGGGACGCGGTCGCCGCCGGGGCCGACGAGATCGACATGGTGATCGACCGCGGCGCCTTCCTCTCCGGCCGCTACCTCGACGTCTTCGAGGAGATCCGGCAGGTGAAGGAGGCCTGCGTCCGCGAGGACGGCAGCGGCACGGCGGCCCACCTCAAGGTCATCTTCGAGACCGGTGAGCTCCAGACGTACGACAACGTCCGCCGGGCCTCCTGGCTGGCGATGCTCGCGGGCGCGGACTTCATCAAGACCTCCACCGGCAAGGTGGCCGTCAACGCGACCCCGCCCGTCACCCTCGTCCTGCTGGAGGCGGTCCGCGACTTCCGCGCCGCCACGGGCGTACAGGTGGGCGTGAAGCCCGCGGGCGGCATCCGCACCACCAAGGACGCGATCAAGTACCTGGTGATGGTCAACGAGACGCTGGGCGACGAGTGGCTCTCCCCGGAGTGGTTCCGCTTCGGCGCCTCCAGCCTGCTCAACGATCTGCTCATGCAGCGCCAGAAGCTGAGCACCGGCCGGTACTCCGGTCCCGACTACGTGACGGTGGACTGATACCCCATGCCAGTTTTCGAGTACGCGCCCGCACCCGAGTCCCGCGCGGTCGTCGACATCGCCCCGTCCTACGGCCTGTTCATCGACGGGGAGTTCGCCGAGGCGGGCGACGGCAAGGTCTTCAAGACCCTCTCCCCCTCCTCCGAGGAGGCCCTCTCCGAGGTCGCCCAGGCAGGCGTCGAGGACGTGGACCGCGCCGTCAAGGCCGCCCGTAAGGCGTTCGAGACCTGGTCCGCGCTCCCCGGCTCCGAGCGCGCCAAGTACCTCTTCCGCATCGCGCGGATCATCCAGGAGCGCTCCCGCGAACTGGCCGTCCTGGAGTCGCTGGACAACGGCAAGCCGATCCGCGAATCGCGCGACGCCGATCTGCCCCTGGTCGCGGCCCACTTCTTCTACTACGCGGGCTGGGCCGACAAGCTGGCCCACGCAGGCTACGGTCCGGACCCCCGGCCCCTGGGCGTCGCCGGTCAGATCATCCCCTGGAACTTCCCCCTCCTGATGCTGGCCTGGAAGATCGCCCCGGCGCTCGCCTGCGGCAACACGGTGGTGTTGAAGCCCGCCGAGACCACGCCCCTGAGCGCCCTGTTCTTCGCGGACATCTGCCGCCAGGCGGGCCTGCCCAAGGGCGTGGTGAACATCGTCACCGGCGACGGCTCGACCGGCGCCGAGCTGGTCGCCCACCCAGGCATCGACAAGGTCGCCTTCACCGGCTCCACCGAGGTCGGCAAGGCCATCGCCCGTACGGTCGCCGGTACGAGGAAGAAGGTCACCCTCGAACTCGGGGGCAAGGCCGCGAACATCGTCTTCGACGACGCCCCCATCGACCAGGCGATCGAGGGCATCATCGGCGGCATCTTCTTCAACCAGGGCCATGTCTGCTGCGCGGGCTCCCGCCTCCTGGTCCAGGAGTCCGTCCAGGACGAGCTGCTCGACGCGCTCAAGCGCCGGATGAACACCCTGCGCGTCGGCGACCCGCTGGACAAGAACACCGACATCGGCGCCATCAACTCCGCCGAGCAGCTGGCCCGGATCCGCGCCCTGGCCGACGCGGGCGAGGCCGAGGGCGCCGAGCGCTGGGCCCCTCAGTGCGAACTGCCCAGCTCCGGCTACTGGTTCGCGCCCACCCTCTTCACCGGCGTCACCCAGGCCCACCGGATCGCCCGCGAGGAGATCTTCGGCCCGGTGCTCTCGGTGCTCACCTTCCGCACCCCCGAAGAGGCCGTGGCCAAGGCCAACAACACGCCGTACGGGCTGTCGGCGGGCATCTGGACGGAGAAGGGCTCGCGCATCCTGTGGATGGCGAACAAGCTCCGGGCGGGCGTGGTGTGGTCCAACACCTTCAACAAGTTCGACCCGGCCTCCCCGTTCGGCGGCTACAAGGAGTCCGGATATGGCCGCGAGGGCGGCCTGCACGGCCTGGAGGCATACCTCGATGTCTGACCGCAACGACCGACTCTCCGTGCTCAAGACCTACAAGCTGTTCGTCGGGGGCAAGTTCCCCCGGTCCGAGAGCGGGCGGGTGTACGAGGTGACCACAGCGACATCAGCCGCTGGCGCGGCGGGAAAGGGCACGTGGCTGGCCAACGCCCCGCTGGCCTCCCGCAAGGACGCCCGGGACGCGGTCGTCGCCGCGCGCAAGGCGTTCGGCGGCTGGTCGGGGGCCACCGCCTACAACCGGGGCCAGATCCTCTACCGCGTCGCCGAGATGCTGGAGGGCCGCCGCGACCAGTTCGCGCGGGAGGTCGGCGACGCGGAGGGGCTTGGCAAGTCCAAGGCCGCCGCCGTCGTGGACGCCGCGATCGACCGCTGGGTCTGGTACGCGGGCTGGTCCGACAAGACGGCCCAGATCGCCGGGTCCGCCAACCCCGTGGCCGGGCCGTACTTCAACCTCTCCGCCCCCGAGCCGACCGGCGTCGTCGCGCTCCTCGCGCCCCAGGACTCGTCGTTCCTGGGCCTGGTGTCGGTGATCGCCCCGGCGATCGTCACGGGCAACACGACGGTGGTCGCCGCCGCCGAGGGCGCCCCACTCCCCGCCCTCTCCCTGGCCGAGGTCCTGGCCACCTCCGACCTCCCCGGCGGCGTGGTCAACGTCCTGTCCGGCCGCACGGCGGAGATCGCCGCGCCCCTCGCCGCGCACCAGGACGTCAACGCGATCGACCTCGCGGGCGCGGACGCGGAGCTCGCGACCGAGCTGGAGAAGGCCGCGGCGGACAACCTCAAGCGCGTCCTGCGTCCACAGCCTGTGGATTGGGCCGCGGACCCCGGCACGGCCCGGCTGTTGGCCTTCCTGGAGACGAAGACCGTCTGGCACCCGATGGGCGTCTAGCCCGACGCGCCCCCGCACCGTCCGCACCCCGGACTTCGCGGGGGCTTTTTCGTCGCACATATTGTCAACAATTTCATCGACAGTTAGGTTGCGAGGAACCGCACGCCACGAAGGAACAGCCAATGATCATCGACTGCCATGGCCACTACACCACCGCGCCCCCGGCGCTGGAGGCATGGCGCACCCAGCAGATCAACGGACTCACCGACCCCGCCCGCGCCCCCTCCCGCACCGACCTCCGCATCGGCGACGACGAGCTGCGCCGGAGCATCGAGCCGAATCAGCTCCGGCTGATGGACGAGCGCGGCATCGACCTGACGGTCTTCTCGCCCCGGGCGTCCTTCATGGCCCACCACATCGGCGATCTCCACACCTCCGCCGAGTGGGCGGCGCTCTGCAACGAGCTCTGCTTCCGCGTCGGCGAGCTCTACCCGGAGCGCTTCGCCCCCGCCGCGATGCTCCCGCAGTCGCCGGGTGTCGATCCGGCCACCTGCGTGCCCGAACTCGTCCGCTGTGTGGAGGAGTACGGGGCCGTGGCGGTCAACCTCAACCCCGACCCCTCGGGCGGCCACTGGACGGCCCCGCCGCTGACCGACCGCTCGTGGTACCCGATCTACGAGAAGCTGGTGGAGTACGACGTTCCGGCGATGGTGCACGTGAGCACCAGCGTGAACCCCGCCTTCCACACCACCGGGGCGCACTACCTCAACGCCGATACGACGGTGTTCATGCAGCTCGTGCAGGGCGATCTGTTCGCCGACTTCCCCACCCTGCGGCTGATCATCCCGCATGGCGGCGGCGCCGTTCCGTATCACTGGGGCCGGTTCCGCGGACTGGCGATGGCCCTGGGCAAGCCGCCCCTGGAGGAGCATGTCCTGGGCAATGTCTTCTTCGACACCTGCGTCTACCACCAGCCCGGTATCGACCTGCTCTTCGACGTCATCCCGGCCCGGAACATCCTCTTCGCCTCGGAGATGATCGGCGCCGTCCGCGACATCGACCCCCGGACGGGCCGGCACTTCGACGACACCCGCCGCTACGCCGAGGCCGCCGGGCTCCCCGTGGACGAGTTGGCCGGCATCTTCGAACGCAATGCCCGCACCGTCTACCCCCGTCTGGACGCCCTGCTGACGAAGCAGAGCCGCTGAGATGACGCGCACGTCCGTCGATCCGCCCGGGTTCCCCCATGACCGCGGGGCCGCCCACCCGTCCAGAGGAGCCCTCATGAGCACGCTCTCCCCCAAGACCCCGGGCTGGCTGGACTGGCACCCCGATCCGTCCCGGCCCGTCTTCGCCCTGCCGCCGGGCACCGTCGACACCCACTGCCATGTCTTCGGCCCGCAGACCACGTTCCCCTTCGCGCCCGAGCGGAAGTACACGCCCTGCGACGGCGGCAAGGACGACCTCTTCGCCCTCCGCGACCACCTCGGGGTCGCCCGTAACGTGATCGTCCAGGCGACCTGTCACGGCGCGGACAACAGCGCCATGGTCGACGCCGTCCAGGCGTCCGGCGGCCGGGCGCGTGGTATCGCGACCGTACGCCCGGATGTCACCGACGCCGAGCTGCGCCGGCTGGACGCGGCGGGGGTGCGCGGGGTGCGGTTCACCTTCCTGAGGCGGCTCGCCGACGCCGCGCCCCAGGACGCGCTGGCCGCCGTCGCCCGGCGGATCGCCCCGCTCGGCTGGCATGTCGTCCTCTACTTCGAAAGCGCCGACCTGCCCGAGCTGGAACGTTTCTTCAGCTCCCTGCCCACCCCGCTCGTCGTGGACCACATGGGACGGCCGGACGTGACCGAACCGGCGGACGGGCCGGGCTTCACCCGCTTCCTGCGGTTCGCCGAACGCAATGACGTGTGGGTCAAGGTCACCTGCCCCGAACGCCTCAGCGTCACCGGGCCCCCGGCCCTGAACGCCGAGCCACACCCGTACCCGGATGTGGTGCCCTTCGCCCGCCGCGCGATCGAGGAGTTCCCCGACCGGGTGCTGTGGGGCACGGACTGGCCGCATCCCAACCTCACCGCCCATATGCCCGACGACGGGCTGCTGGCCGACTACGTGCCCCAGGTGGCGGTCACCGCCGAGCAGCGGCGGAAGCTGCTGGTCGACAACCCCATGCGGCTCTACTGGCCCGGCGAAGGCGCCTGACCTCGTTTCCCCGCGATACCGCCGAACCCCCCGCTCCGTCCCCCTCCCCGCCTCTTCGACAAGGGCCGCCCATGCAGCACTCCAACGCGGTGAACCGGCTGGACAGACTCCCCATCTCCCGGTTTCACAAGATCACCTTGCTGGCCGTCTCGTTCGCCTACTTCTTCGAGTTCGCGGACATCAACACCTTCGCCACCACCGCTCCCCAGCTCATCGACCTCTGGGGCATCACGGTCGACCAGATCGCCTACGTGACCTCGGTGTCGTTCATCGGCATGTTCATCGGCTCCGTGGCCGCGAGCACCCTCGCCGACCGCTGGGGCCGAAAGAAGGCGCTGATCCAGACCACCCTGTGTTTCGGGGTCTTCTCACTCGCCTCGGCCTTCTCCTGGGACGTCGTGTCGCTGGGCGTCTTCCGGGTGCTGACCTCGGCGGGGCTGTCCGCGATGACCGTCGTGGCGGTGATCTACGTCAACGAGATGTATCCGTCCGCCGTACGCGGCAAGTACCAGGCGTACGCCATCGTCATCGGCATCTGCGGCACCCCGGCCACCAACCTCATCGCCAGCGCCGTCGTACCGCTCAGCGACTGGTCCTGGCGGCTGGTCTATCTGTGGGGCTCGCTCGGCCTCCTCTTCGTCTTCTTCACCCGGCACCTCAAGGAGTCCCCCCGCTGGCACGAGAGCAGGGGCGAGTACGACGCGGCCGAGGCGGTCCTCGGCGAGATCGAGGCCCGGGTCGCCGCCGAGCAGGGCCCGCTCCCCGAGCCCGCGCCGCCGATCGACGAGACCCGCCCCGCCAAGGCCTCGCCCCGCCTCCTCCTGAAGAAGCGGTACCTCGGGCCGACCGCGCTGCTCACCGTCCTGTGGGTGACCCAGACCATCGGCTTCTTCGGCTACTCGAGCTGGGCGCCCACCCTGCTGGCCAAGGAGGGCTTCAGCGTCGAGAAGTCGGTCTTCTACGTGGCGCTCACCACCGTGGGCGCGCCGCTCGGCTCGTTCCTGGCCTCCCTGGTCACCGACCGGTTCGAACGCAAATGGTGTCTGGTGGCCTTCGGCGCGGTGATCGCGCTGTGCGGTCTGCTGTACGGGCTGACCTTCAACCCGGCCCTGATCGTGGTCTTCGGCTTCCTGGTGAACCTCTTCGAGCGCGGCTACACGGCCCTGGGGTACGCCTACTCCCCCGAGCTGTTCGACACCCGCGGCCGCTCGCTGGGAACGGGCGTCTCCTACGGGCTCGGGCGGCTCTCGAACGCCGCGGGGCCGCTGATCATCGCGGCCCTCTACCACGGCACCGGCTACCAGAGCGTCTTCTTCTTCATCGCGGGCACCTGGCTCCTGGGCGCCCTCGTCCTGGCGGTCTTCGGCCCCCGGACCCGCCCGGCCCGTACGGCGGCGGCGGAACGGCCACGCGCGGTCGTATGACGGCGGGACCGGGGTCACCTGGGCGGTCAAGTCGGCGGTCACGCGGGGGTCACGTGCGCGAAAGGATGCGTCACACTGGTGTTCCGTGACCAGCCAACCGCCTTCCGCCCGTGTCGTCCTGCTCTCCGGCCCCTCGGGTTCGGGCAAGTCCTCCCTCGCGACCCGCACCGGGCTGCCCGTGCTCAACCTCGACGACTTCTACAAGGAGGGCGGCGACCCGACGCTCCCCCAACTCCCCGACGGCGGGGGCGCCGACTGGGACTCGCCGCTGTCCTGGGACGCGGACGCGGCGGTCGCGGCCATCGAGGAGCTGTGCCGTACGTCCGGTACGACCGTGCCGCTGTACGACATCGCCACCAGCGCCCGCGTCGGCGAGGAGGCGCTGGACATCGGGCGGTCGCCGCTGTTCATCGCCGAGGGGATCTTCGCCGCCGACATCGTCGGGCGGTGTGCCGATCTCGGCGTGCTCGCGGACGCGATCTGTCTGCGCGGCCGCCCGTCCACCACGTTCCGGCGCAGGCTGCTGCGCGATCTGCGGGAGGGCCGTAAGCCCGCGCTCTACCTGCTGCGGCGCGGCTGGCGGCTGATGCGCGCGGAGCGCGGGATCGTGGCCCGGCAGACGGCACTGGGCGCGTACGCGTGCGGCAAGGACGTGGCGCTGGGCCGGATAGCGGCGGCGGGAGAGCGGATCCCCGCCTCCGGCCAGAAGGCGTCCGTATAGCCACGTAGCCAAACGCGGCCACGCAGGCACGCAGCGGCGCAGCCGCGCAGGCAAAAAGGTGCGAGGCCGGACATCCCCCCTCGGCTGTCCGGCCTCGCACCTGTTTCCCCCGTGCTCCCCCGATTTCTCCCTCCCATTTCCCCCGTATCCCCCGATTTTCCCCCGCCTTCGATCGTCCCCGCCGCCGTCAGGCGACCAGTTCGCCGAAGGACTCCTCCTCGTCACGGCCGAAGCTGAGGGCCTCGTCCTCGCGCAGCCGGCGCAGCGAGCGCCAGATGCTGCTCTTGACCGTTCCGACGCTGATCTTCAGGATGTCCGCGATTTCCGGATCCGTCCGGCCCTCGTAGTAGCGCAGCACCAGCATCGTGCGCTGCAGCTCGGGGAGCCGGGCCAGGGCCTGCCACAGCACGGTGCGCAGCTCGGTGCCGCGCATCGCGTCGTGGTCGCCGACCGTCTCCGGCAGCTCCTCCGTCGGGTACTCGTTGAGCTTGCGCCGACGCCAGGCGCTGATGTGCAGATTGGTCATGGTGCGGCGCAGATAGCCGCCGACCGCCGCCTTGTCACTGATCCGGTCCCAGGCCCGGTAGGTCGAGAACAGCGCGCTCTGCAGCAGGTCCTCGGCCTCGAAGCGGTCACCGGTCAGGTGGTAGGCGGTTGCGTACAGGGAGGCGCGGCGCTCCTGGACATAGGCGGTGAACTCCGCCTCCGACGTGGTGCGCCGCTCCCCCTCTGCCTCCCCGTACGAGCCACCCCCGTGGCCCCCCGGTCCCCCGTTTTCCCCCCCGAGGCCGTTACCGGCCTCCTCGTCCCCCGTGATCGCGTCAATGGCCACCATGTAAGGAGGCCGCTGACGCCCGGCGCCGCGAGCGCACCCCCGCCCGCTCACGGCACCGGACTTCTCATTGCCCCGTCCGGCGTCGTGGAGGCGCGTGCGAACTGCGCTGATGGTGGAGAAGTGCAGTGTGCTCATTTCGCGCCCCCCGTCGATGGAGCCTGGTCGGTCTGGCTTCTGGCTGCCCCGGCCGGTGGTGTTCCGCCCGGTGCACAGATGACTTTGCCGGGCCAGTTTCATGGGGGTGTCTGTCGACTGTCACAGGCTCGTCACAGGCGATCGGACCGATAAACCCCTGACGGTCGAACTACAGGCCCCTTGTAGGCCAGAATGACCAACGTGCCTTTCCTGTTGCTGATCGAGGACGACGACGCCATCCGCACGGCCCTCGAACTCTCGCTGTCTCGCCAGGGCCACCGTGTGGCGACCGCGGCGACGGGCGAGGACGGCCTGAAACTGCTGCGTGAGCAGCGGCCGGATCTGATCGTGCTCGATGTGATGCTGCCCGGGATCGACGGCTTCGAGGTCTGCCGCCGGATCCGCCGTACCGACCAGTTGCCGATCATCCTGCTGACCGCGCGCAGCGATGACATCGACGTCGTGGTCGGCCTGGAGTCCGGTGCCGACGACTACGTGGTCAAACCCGTCCAGGGCCGGGTGCTGGACGCCCGGATCCGCGCGGTGCTGCGGCGCGGCGAGCGGGAGGCCAATGACTCCGCGGCCTTCGGCAGTCTGCTGATCGACCGCGCGGCCATGACGGTCACCAAGAACGGCGAGGATCTCCAGCTCACCCCCACTGAGCTGCGGCTTCTGCTGGAGCTCAGCCGCCGTCCGGGGCAGGCGCTGTCCCGGCAGCAGCTGTTGCGGCTGGTGTGGGAGCACGACTACCTCGGCGACTCGCGGCTGGTCGACGCATGCGTACAGCGGCTGCGCGCGAAGGTGGAGGACGTGCCGTCGTCGCCGACGCTGATCCGTACGGTGCGCGGGGTCGGATACCGGCTGGACGCGCCACAGTGAGCGACGCACGTGCGGCCGCCGGGCCGCGGACGACCGCGAAACCCGCACCTTCGCCGCACGGGCGGAGAAGCGAACGGATCAGCGCAGTGAGTAATACGGTGTGCCGCACGCACGGGGGCGGAGAAGTACGGAATTGAGCGCAGTGAGCGACGAGCCCGGTCGGGCCCGGGGCTGGGCCGCGGGGCTCTTGCGGTGGTTCAGCCTCCGGCTGCGGCTGATGCTGGTCTTCGGCCTGGTGGCGCTGACCGCCGCCGTGTCCGCGTCCGCCATCGCGTACTGGCTGAACCGGGACGCGGTGCTGACCCGTACCCAGGACTCGGCGCTGGACGAGTTCCGCAAGGCCCTGAAGGACGACACCGACCCGCTGCCCTCCCTCCCCACCTGTTCCGAATTGCGGGAGGCGGCGGGCCGTATGGCGGACAACACCCAGAAGTACGAGGTGCTGCTGATCACCCGGACGAAGGACGCCGGAAGCTGCCCGGCGGCCTCGGACAAGGATCTGTTCACCCTCGATGTGGTGCCCTCCTCGCTGCGGCGCGCGGTGGACGAGAAGCGCCCGGTGGGCAAGGGGAACACCTCCCCGTACCACCTCTACTGGCAGCGGATCACGCTGGGCGGCACCCCGTACCTGGTCGGCGGGGCCAAGGTGAACGGCGGCGGGCCGACCGGCTACATGCTCAAGTCCCTCGACACCGAGCGTCAGGATCTGAACTCCCTGGCCTGGTCGCTGGGGATCGCCACCGGGCTCGCGCTGATCGGCGCCGCGCTGCTGGCGCAGGCCGCCGCGGCCACGGTGCTGCGGCCGGTGCAGCGGCTCGGGGAGGCGGCGCACCGGCTGGGCGAGGGGCATCTCGACACCCGGCTGCAGGTCTCCGGCTCCGATGAGCTGGCCAATCTCTCCCACACCTTCAACCGGGCCGCGGAGCGGCTGCAGAAGCGGGTGGCGGAGCTGTCCGCGCGGGAGGCGTCCAGCCGGCGCTTCGTCGCGGACATGTCACATGAGCTGCGGACCCCGCTCACCGCGATCACGGCCGTCACGGAGGTGCTGGAGGAGGAGGCCGACTCGCTCGACCCGATGATCGCTCCGGCGGTGCAGCTGGTGGTGAGCGAGACCCGGCGGCTGAACGACCTGGTGGAGAACCTGATGGAGGTGACCCGCTTCGACGCGGGCACGGCCCGGCTGGTGCTCGACGATGTCGATGTCGCCGACCAGGTGACGGCGTGCATCGACGCCCGCGCCTGGCTGGACGCGGTGGAGCTGGACGCGGCGCGCGGGATCGTGGCCCCGCTGGATCCCCGGCGGCTGGATGTGATCCTGGCGAATCTGATCGGGAACGCGCTCAAGCACGGCGGCTCGCCGGTGCGGGTCTCGGTGCGCACCGACGGCGATGAGCTGCTGATCAAGGTCCGGGACCACGGTCCGGGCATCCCCGAGGATGTGCTGCCGCATGTCTTCGACCGCTTCTACAAGGCGAGCGCGTCCCGCCCCCGCTCGGAGGGCAGCGGGCTCGGGCTGTCGATCGCGATGGAGAACGCGCATATCCACGGCGGCGACATCAGCGCCGCGAACTCGCCGGAGGGCGGCGCCGTCTTTACACTGCGGCTGCCGATGGACGCCTCCCGGATCGCCTCCGACGAGGCCGAGGACGAGCGCGACGGCTCCCCCGGGACCGAGCGCGACGACGGCGGCGCCAAGGACAAGGGCAAGGGCACAGGCAAGGGCCGGGACGAGGAGGGCAGGCCATGAGCGCGCGCTGGACCCGGTCGGCCGCCCTTCTGCTGACCGGCGCGGTCGCACTGCTGGCGGCCGGGTGCGGGATACGGGGCACCTCGGTGCCGGTGGACGCCGGGGCCGCGCCCTCGCGGGCGTCCTGCCGGGCGCCGGAGTCGGAGCGGGCCGCCGACGGGATGGGCCGGGTCTCCGTACGGATCTATCTGCTGTGCTCCTCGCGGATCCTGTCGGTGAGCCGGACCACCCGGCAGGGCGACGAGAAGACGGCCCGGGAGCCGGTGCGGGTCGCCCGCGCGCTGCTGGAGCAGCTGCGGCTGCCGCCGACGGCGGCCGAGGTGTCGGCCGGGTTCTCCACGGCGGTCGAGGACTGGGTGGAGATCTCCGGTCCGGCCAAGGGCGACCCGGACAGCGCGCTGCGGCTGAACCGGCCGCCGGAGGAGATCCAGTCCCTGGCGCTCGCCCAGATCGTCTGCACCTTCGCGGACACCACGGTGGCCGGCGACGACGGCAAGGTGGTGCTCGGCGGCCCGGACAGCCAGCGGGATCCGCTCAAGGCGTACCAGTGCACCGAGGAGATGCGCCGCAATCCGATGATCGCGGTCACCTCCGGGGTACTGG
The DNA here is from genome assembly GCF_016741935.1 of Streptomyces endocoffeicus. Lineage (GTDB taxonomy): Bacteria > Actinomycetota > Actinomycetes > Streptomycetales > Streptomycetaceae > Streptomyces > Streptomyces endocoffeicus. The sequence goes on from NZ_JAERRG010000007.1 coordinate 21,811, forward strand.
TGTCCTGATTCGTTACCTGTCGGTACCGCCCCGTCCCAGGTCGGCGACTTGTCGGTAACAAGGTGCTGACCAGCGGGGCGGGGGCGGAACCGCGACCCCCGCGTACGGCGTCCTGTTTTTTGTGCAGGGTGCTTTCGGCCGCAGGGCCGCCTTCCGCTACCGCGTCGCGGGCTTCGCGCTCCTCGTGGCCCATCTCTCGTTCGTCTGCTGGCTGACCCTGCGACCGGTGAACGTCCCCTGGGTGTCCGCGGCGACCCTCGAACCACTGGCCACCATCCGCGCCGATCTGGCACTCAGCCCCTGGTCGGCCGCCCGTTCCATCGGGGGCGGGCTGCTGCTGCTCGCGCCGCTCGGGGTGCTGCTACCGCTGGCCGGAGGCCGGGTGGAGGCGTATCCGCTGGCCTCGCTGATCCGTACGGCCTTCACGGGGGCGATGGTGGCCATGGGGTTCGCGCTGCTGCGCAGCGAGGTGACCGGGCAGATCATGAACGTGGACACGGTGCTGCTGAACACCGTCGGCGTCGCCCTCGCGCATGTGCTGGTGGTCCCCGCCGTACGGGCGGGGCTCCGCCGCCGGGCCGACCGGGGCCGGGTGGCCCCCCTCCCCCGGAACGACGGCGCCCAGGCCCCGACCCCGACGATTCCCAGGGTCGGGATCGCACCGTGGAGCGACGTCTCCTCCAGCTCGCGGACATAGCGTCGAGGACATCGGGAACCAGCTCTTCCCGAGCCCACCCGACGACGAGGAGTGCCCATCATGGCCGCACCGCTGGTCCGCCCCCGCCACGACAAGAAGATCGCCGGTGTCTGCGCCGGTCTCGCCCGGCGCTTCGGGACCACCCCGACGACGATGCGGGTGCTCTTCGTGGTCTCGTGTCTGCTGCCGGGGCCGCAGTGCCTGCTCTATCTCGCGCTGTGGTTCCTGCTTCCGGCGGAGGACGCCTACCGCGAGGCGTGGTGACCTTCTCGCGCCGACGCCGCGGCGTAACCGCGTACCCACCCATACGGAAATGGCCGGGCCGCACACCCCCTTCGGGATGTGCGACCCGGCCGTGTGCCCAGGCGGGGTCAGCCGAGCTTGACGAGGCCGAGGCTGCCCAGCGGGAGCTGGCTCAGCATGCCCTGGGCGGGCTTGGCCTGGGGGACGGCGGGCTTCGCCGCGGGCTGGCCGGCGGAGGGCTGCCCCGGGGCGGCGACACTGCCCGCGGAGCCACCGGGGACCGGCGCCGCGGACGCGGCGCTGCCTCCGGCGACGACGGCGGCGGCACCGAGGGCAATGACACCGAGAGTCTTGAGGGTTCCCTGCTTCATCAGAAATCTGTCCTTGAGACGGGGGGCTTGACCGATACGGAAACGTAGCCATGGATTTCGGCTGCCCGCAAACACCGAAAACGGCCTCCGTTACTCCGCCCAGGTCGTGTGCCGGATGCGCCCGGTCAGCTGCTCTTGGGGGCGGAATCCCTGGTCACAGCCGACGCGGAGGCCACATCGCGGAACAGCCATTCGGACTTCAACTCGGCGTATCCGGGCTTGATCACGTCACTGATCATCGCCAGACGTTCGTCAAAAGGAATGAAGGCCGATTTCATTGCATTGACCGTGAACCATTGCATGTCGTCGAGCGTGTAATGGAACGTTGATACAAGATGCTGGAATTCCCCGCTCATGCTCGTCCCGCTCATCAGACGATTATCCGTATTCACGGTGGCGCGGAAATGCAGCCGGCGGAGCAGCCCGATGGGGTGCTCGGCGTAGGAACTTGCGGCACCGGTCTGGAGGTTGGAGCTCGGGCACAGCTCCAGCGGGATGCGCTTGTCGCGGACGTACGAGGCGAGGCGGCCGAGGGTGAGGGAGCCGTCGTCCCCGACCTCGATGTCGTCGATGATGCGGACGCCGTGGCCCAGCCGGTCGGCGCCGCACCACTGGAGCGCCTGCCAGATGGAGGGCAGTCCGAACGCCTCACCCGCGTGGATCGTGAAGTGGTTGTTCTCCCGCTTCAGATACTCGAAGGCGTCCAGGTGGCGGGTGGGCGGGAAACCGGCCTCGGCGCCCGCGATGTCGAAGCCGACCACGCCCAGGTCGCGGTAGCGGTTGGCGAGTTCGGCGATCTCCAGGGCGCGGGCCGCGTGGCGCATCGCGGTCAGCAGCGCGCCGACGCGGATGCGGTGGCCGTTCTCCCAGGCCCGTCGCTCCCCCTCGCGGAAGCCCTCGTTGACCGCCTCGACGACCTGCTCCAGGGCCAGCCCGCCCTCCAGGTGCTGCTCGGGGGCGTAGCGGATCTCGGCGTAGACGACACCGTCCTCGGCGAGGTCCTCGGCGCATTCGGCGGCGACCCTGACGAGCGCGTCGCGGGTCTGCATCACACCGACGGTGTGGGAGAAGGTCTCCAGATAGCGCTCCAGCGACCCGGAGTCCGCCGCCTCGCGGAACCAGATGCCCAGCTTGTCGGGCTCGGTCTCCGGGAGCGCGTCGTACCCGGCCTCCCGCGCGAGGTCGACGATGGTGCCCGGGCGCAGCCCACCGTCGAGGTGGTCGTGCAGCAGCACCTTGGGGGCACGGCGGATCTGTTCGGGGGTGGGCTCATGGGTGTGCTCGCTCGTCATCTGGGCAGCGTAGCCCCTACGCGCGTAGAACGTGAGGGATAGATACGCAACAGTGACCCGCACGGGTAGTGGAGTACACCAATCCTTCTGCGATCGTTTCTGCCATGGCTCAGCAAGCGTTGCCCGAGCGGGGCGCACGGCTGGGGCGGCCGATGGGCGCGGCCGCCGCGCGAAGGACCGTACATGGTGTGGTGCTGCTGCTCCCCGAGGGGGAGCCCAGCGGGACCAGACGGCCGTCCAGACTCTCGGTGGCCGCCACGCTGCCGCTGGCCCGGCGGCTGGTCCGGGCGGGCCGGGAGGAGGGGCTGGCCGCCCATGTCGTCCACTACCGGTGCCGGGGCTGGAACGGGGCGGCCGCCGATGCCGCGTCCGATGCCACCTGGGCCGTGGAGGAGGTGGTGCGGCGCTACGGCGACGTACCGGTCTGCCTCGTGGGCCACGGCATGGGCGGGCGCGCCGCCCTCCGCGCCGCCGGGCACGAAGCCGTCACCTCGGTGGTGGCGCTGGCGCCCTGGCTTCCGGCGCCGGACGAGGTGCTCGAACCCGAGCCGGTGAAGCAGTTGGTGGGACGGCAGGTGCTGATCGCCCACGGCACGAACGACGAGCGCTCCGACCCCGAGCTGTCCTACCGGCTGGCGGAGCGGGCGAAGAAGGCCAACCGCGATGTGTGCCGCTTCGAGGTGCACACCGACGGGCACGGGCTGCATCAGCACCGCTCCGAGGTGCAGGCGCTGGCCGCGGACTTCCTCCTGGGCACCCTCTTCCACTCCGGCTTCTCCCGCCCGGTCGCCGACGCGCTGGCGGCTCCGCCGCCGCTCGGGCTGCGGATGCCGCTGGCGGCGGGCTTCGGGGCGAATCTGGGGCGCTGAGCGCTTGGTTGTGCGCGTCGGGGTTTTCGTTCGCTGCCGGGTGCGGCGCCGTCTCGCGCCTTCGGCGCCTTTGAGCAGCGGGGCAGGGTGTGGGGGGCGCCATGGGCGAAGGGGCCGTCCCGCCGGACAGTGGCGGGGCGGCCCCTTCGGGTTTCAGGGAGTCGGGCCGGGGCTAGGCCGGGACACCGCACAGGTCGCGCCGCGCTGCCTCCGCGCGGCGCTCGGCCACCGCCTTCCGCGTCGCGTACACCGTGATCGCCGCCGCGCCGCCGACCGCCACCAGGCCCATGGCGACCGTGCCGCCCCACCCGGCCGCGTGGAAGGCGAGCGCGCCCAGCGCACCGCCCAGGCTGCTGCCGATGTAGTACGACGCCTGGTAGAGCGCCGCGGCCTGGGCGCGTCCGGTCTTGGCCGTACGGCTCACCGCCGAGGACGCCGCCGCGTGGCCCGCGAAGAAGCCCGCGGTGATCAGCACCAGACCGGCCAGCACCGCCGGGATCGAGTTCAGCAGGGACAGCAGCAGCCCGGCGGCCGTCGTGGACACCGCCACGTACAGCGCGCCGCGCCGCCCGAGCCGGCCGACCAGCTTGCCGGTGGCGGCCGAGGAGACCGTGCCGACCAGGTAGATCAGGAAGATCGAGCCGATCAGGCTCTGCGAGAGCCCGAAGGGCTCGGCCACCAGGCGGTAGCCGATGACCGTGTAGACCCCGCCGAAGACCGTCATGAACAGCGCGCCGATCGCGTACAGCCGGCACAGCAGCGGATCGGAGAGATGCCCGGCGAGGGTGCGGGCCAGCGCCCGCGGGCTCACCGAGGCCGGGGTGAAGTGCCGGGCCTTGGGCAGCAGCATCCGGAAGGACGCCGCGCACAGCAGCGCCATCACGCCGACCGCGGCGAGCGCGGCCCGCCAGCCCCAGGCGTCCGCCACCCAGCCGGTGACGATCCGGCCGCTCATCCCGCCGACGCTGTTACCGGCCACGAACAGCCCGATCGTGCCGATCAGCGCCTTCGGGTGGACTTCCTCCGAGAGGTACGCCATCGCGGAGGCCGGGATCCCGGCCAGCGCCGCGCCCTGGACCGCGCGCAGCCCGATCAGCCAGCCCAGGTCCGGTGCGAAGGGCACCAGCAGGGCGAGGACGACCGCGACCGTGAGCGAGACGGTCATCATGGCGCGCCGGCCGAACCGCTCGGACAGCGCGCTCAGCGGCACCACCGCGAGCGCCAGGCCGAAGGTGGCCGCGGAGACGCTCCAGCTGGCCTGGTCCGCCTGGACCCGCAGATCGTCGGAGATCGCGGGCAGCAGCGCCTGGGTCGAGTAGAGCAGGGCGAAGGTGGCGAGTCCCGCGGTGAAGAGGGCGAGCCGCATCCGGAGGTAGCCGGGGTGGCCCGGGCTCATCCGCTCGGACTCGGGGGAATTCGGGTTCTGGTTCGAGGACGGCGAAGCGGAGGCGTCCACGCGGTGGTTCCCGGTGGACGCCCTCGTATCAGCAGGAGGCATGGTTCGACCGTACGTAACCACGGTTGATGCGTCCAATGCACGGAATGGCGATAATCAATCCACTGCCGCATGAGTAAAGGTCAGGGCCGCCCGTGTCACGCATCAGTTACGAAAACGACATTCCGGTGACAGCAGATGTCGAGGCGGAGTCCTGGGCCGCCGCGCTCACCCCGCGCCTCGCCCAGTTCGCCGCCGTCGCCCGCCATGAGCATGTGACCCGCGCCGCACAGGAGCTGGGGGTGCCGCAGTCCACGCTCAGCCGGGCGATGGTCCGGCTGGAGGAGGATCTGGGCGTGTCGCTCTTCGCCCGCCGGGGCCGTACGGTGGCGCTCACCCCGGCCGGACGGACCTTCCTGCGCTCGGTCGAACGGGCCCTCGCCGAGGTCGACCGCGCCGCCGAGTCCGTACGGGCCGACGCCGACCCCGCGGCGGGCCTGGTCTCGTTCGGCTTCCTGCACACGCTGGGGACCGAGACCGTGCCCGGTCTGATCCGGACCTTCCGGGTGGATCATCCGCGGGTGCGCTTCCAGCTGGTCCAGAACTACGGCGAGGCGATGATCGAGCGGATGCGCGCGGGCGGCCTCGACCTCTGTCTGACCTCCCCGGTGCCGGACGCCCCCGACCTGGTCGCCCGCCGCCTGGACGAACAGCGGCTGCGGCTGGTGGTCCCCGACGACCACCGGCTGGCCGGGCGCCGCCGGGTGCGGCTCGCCGAGGCCGCCTCGGAGCTGTTCGTCACCCTGGAACCGGGCTACGGACTGCGGCGCATCACGGACGCGCTGTGCACCGAGGCGGGCTTCACCCCGAGGATCGCCTTCGAGGGCGAGGAGGCGGAGACCCTCCGCGGCCTGGTCGCCGCCGGCCTCGGCGTGGCCCTCCTCCCACCCCCGGCGGTCCCCCGCCCCGGCGTGGCCGAACTGACCGTCACCGCCCCGCGCGCCGTCCGCGAGATCGGCGTGGCCTGGCTGGACGGCCACCCCGACACGCCCCCGGTGGCGGCCTTCAAGAGGTTCCTCCTGAGCCGCCGGGGCCAGCTGCTGACATAAGCGAGTCGCCGGTCAGGCGATGCGGTCCAGAACGATCGGGGTGGCGGCGTACTCCGTGTTCGCGGGGGCGTAGGCGATCGCGTCGGCCAGGGCTTCCAGGGCGTAGGGGAAGGCCGACGGAGTGTCGGTGTGGAGGGTGAGGAGGGGCTGGCCGGCGGTGATGTGGTCGCCCGGTTTGGCGTGGAGTTCTATGCCCGCGCCCGCCTGTACCGGGTCCTCCTTGCGGGCGCGGCCCGCGCCCAGGCGCCAGGCGGCGAGGCCCACCGCGTAGGCGTCGAGGCGGGTGAGGACGCCGGTCGACTCGGCGCGGAGGACGTGGTGTTCGCGGGCCACCGGGAGCGGGGCGTCCGGGTCGCCGCCCTGGGCGGCGATCATGCGGCGCCAGTGGTCCATCGCGGTGCCGTCGGCCAGGGCCTTGGTGGGGTCGGCGTCCTTCAGGCCCGCCGCGTCCAGCATCTCGCGGGCCAGGGCCAGGGTGAGCTCGACGACGTCGGCCGGGCCGCCGCCCGCCAGGACCTCCACGGACTCGCGGACCTCGAGGGCGTTGCCCGCCGTCAGGCCGAGCGGGGTGGACATGTCGGTGAGCAGGGCGGTCGTACGGACGCCGTGGTCGTTGCCGAGGCCGACCATCGTGGCGGCCAGCTCGCGCGCGGAGCCGATGTCCTTCATGAAGGCGCCGGAGCCCACCTTGACGTCCAGGACCAGGGAGCCGGTGCCCTCGGCGATCTTCTTGGACATGATCGAGGAGGCGATGAGCGGGATCGACTCGACCGTGCCGGTGACATCGCGCAGCGCGTACAGCTTCTTGTCGGCGCGGGCCAGCCCCTCGCCCGCCGCGCAGATCACCGAGCCGACGTCGCGGAGGACGGCCAGCATGTCGCCGTTGGTCAGCTGGGCGCGCCAGCCGGGGATGGACTCCAGCTTGTCCAGGGTGCCGCCGGTGTGGCCCAGGCCCCGGCCGGAGAGCTGCGGTACGGCGGCTCCGCAGGCGGCCACGAGGGGGGCGAGCGGCAGGGTGATCTTGTCGCCGACGCCGCCGGTGGAGTGCTTGTCGGAGGTCGGGCGCGGCAGGGAGGAGAAGTCCATCCGCTCACCGGACGCGATCATCGCGGCGGTCCAGCGGGCGATCTCGGCCCGGTCCATGCCGTTGAGGAAGATCGCCATCGCGAGCGCGGACATCTGCTCGTCCGCCACCTCGCCGCGCGTGTAGGCGTCGATGATCCAGTCGATCTGGGCGTCGGTGAGGCGGGTGCCGTCGCGCTTGGCGCGGATGACGGAGATGGCGTCCATGGGGGCTGTACGGGGCCTTTCGTGTTCAGGGGGCCGACCGGGCGGGCCGAGGCGGCGCGGGCCGGGACGGCGCGGGGCGAGGCGGCGCGGGGCGTCAGCCGCGGGCCGCGGCGCGGCGCAGATCGGCGGGGCCGAAGGCGTCCGGCAGGAGTTCGGCGAGCGGGCGGATGCCCGTGGCGGTGTCCATCTGGAGCTCCGGGCCGCCGTGCTCCCACAGCAGCTGACGGCAGCGGCCGCAGGGCATCAGCACGGTGCCCTCGAGGTCGCAGCAGGTGAAGGCGGTGAGACGGCCGCCGCCCGAGGCGACGAGGGAGGAGATCAGACCGCATTCGGCGCACAGCGCGACGCCGTACGCGGCGTTCTCCACATTGCAGCCGCTGACCGTGCGGCCGTCGTCGACGAGCGCGGCGGCGCCCACCGGGAAGCCGGAGTAGGGGGCGTAGGCCCGGGACATGGCGTCCCGGGCCTGTACCCGCAGCGACTCCCAGTCGGGGGCCGCGGCGGCGGAAGTGGTCATGTGCCCTGTCCCTTCCGGTAGGGCCTGTTGTTCGCCTTGGGCATCCGCAGCCGCTGTGAGGCGAGCCCCATGACCAGCAGGGTCACGATGTACGGCGTGGCGCTGACCAGGTCGTTGGGGACCGTGTCGGTCAGGGCGTACCACAGCAGCAGCGCGACGGCCGCGGCGCCGGACACCGCGCCCGCGACATAACTCTTGCGGACAATCCGCCAGGCCGCCAGCGCGGCGAGGCCGAGCGCGACCAGGAGCAGCAGGGCGTGCACAGTCGCCCCGCCGTTGCGCAGCTGGAGGGCGTCGGAGTAGCCGAAGAGACCGGCGCCCATCGCGAGCCCGCCCGGCCGCCAGTTGCCGAAGAGCATGGCGGCGAGGCCGATGTAGCCGCGGCCGCCGGTCTGGCCCTCGTTGTAGATGTGCGAGCGGACGAGGGCGAGGAAGACGCCGCCGAGCCCGGCGAGGCCGCCGGAGATCACCACCGCCGCGTACTTGTAGAGGTAGACGTTGACGCCGAGGGACTCGGCCGCCGTCGGGTTCTCACCGCAGGACCGCAGCCGCAGTCCGAACGAGGTACGCCACAGGGCGAAGAAGCTGCCCACGACCAGCAGGACGGAGACGACGGTCAGCGCCGAGATGTCGGTGACCAGGCCGCCGAGGATGCCCGCGACGTCCGAGACCAGGAACCAGTGGTGGTTCTCCAGGTCGGCGAGCCAGTCGGACAGTCCGGGGACGGTGAACGACTGGATGGGGTCGACCTGCGGGGAGTTCTTCGGGGAGCCTCCGATGTCGGCCAGCGGCTCGAACCAGCGCTTGGCCAGATAGGTGGTGGCGCCGAGGGCGAGGATGTTCATGGCCACACCGGAGATGATGTGGTCCACCCCGAAGGTGACGGTGGCCACCGCGTGGACCAGCCCGCCGAGCGCACCGCCGAGGACGCCCGCGAGCACCCCCACCCAGGGGTTGGACTGGTAGCCGGCCCAGGCGCCGAAGAAGGTGCCGAGGATCATCATGCCCTCGAGGCCGATGTTGACCACACCGGCCCGCTCGGACCACAGCCCGCCGAGGCCCGCGAGGCCGATCGGCACGGCCATGGAGAGCGCGGCGCCGATCTGCCCGGCGGAGGTGACGCGGTCGAAGTCCGCCTGCTGGGCGGCGTCGACGAGCGCCCGCAGCACCGACAGCGCGACCAGCGCCCCGGCGACGATCAGCAGCACCTTGCCGAGGGACATCCGGGAGGCGGGCCCGTTCCCCTTGCCCGGCGTGCTCGTGCTCTTGGTGGTGGTCACCGTGGCACTCATGCCGGTACCTCCTGCTTGTCCGTACCCTTGTCGGCCCTGGCCTGGGCGGCGAGCTCCGCGCCCACCCTCTGCTGCTGGCGCTTGAGCCCGTAGCGGCGCACCAGTTCGTACGCGATGACGACGCACAGGACGATCACGCCCTGCATCACACCGACGATCTCCTTGTCGTAGCCCTCGAACTCCAGGCGGTTGGCGCCGCGCTCGAGGAAGCCCCACAGCACGGCGGCCAGGCCGATGCCGACCGGGTTGTTGCGGCCGAGCAGCGCGATGGCGATACCGGTGAAGCCGATGCCGGTGGGGAAGTCGGAGGTGAACTGGTGGGTGTCGTTGAGCAGGGTCGGCATGCCGATCAGACCGGCCATCGCGCCCGAGAGCAGCATGCTGGTGAGCACCATGCGCTTGACGTTGACGCCGCTGGCCTGGGCGGCGGACTCGGAGCGGCCCACCGCGCGCAGATCGAAGCCGAACCGGGTGCGGCCGAGCAGGAACCAGAAGCCGACGCCCGCGAGCGCCGCGACGACGATGAAGCCCCAGATGGGGTCGAGGTCGCCGCCCGCCGGGAAGGTGAAGAAGTGGCTGGAGGACGGCAGCGGGTCGGTGGCCACGATGTTGGTCTGCTTGTCGAGGTCGGCCAGCCGCCCGTCCACCAGCAGATAGCTGATGACGATGGACGAGAGGGAGTTCAGCATGATGGTGCTGATCACCTCGCTGACGCCCCGGTAGACCTTCAGCAGACCGGCGATGGACGCCCACATCGCGCCGACGCCCATGCCGACCAGCAGGATCAGCGGGATCTGCACCAGCCCGGGGAGCTTCAGCGCCCCGCCGACGACGGCGGCGAAGAAGGCGGCGAGCCGGTACTGGCCGTCGACGCCGATGTTGAAGAGGTTCATCCGGAAGCCGATGGCCACCGCGAGCCCGGCCAGGTAGTACGTGGTCGCCTTGTTGAGGATGTAGACCTGGCTGTCGGCCTTCACGCCGTAGTCGAACATGATGCCGAAGGCGTTGAACGGCTCCTTGCCGGTCGCCAGCAGCACCAGCGCGGTCACCACGAACGCGGCGGCGAGCGCCAGCACCGGGGCCGCGACCGCGAGCAGCACCCGCTCCTTGTCCAGCTTCTTCATCGGTCCTCTCCCCCGGTCGCGGTTGCGGCCCCGGCCTCGGGGGCGGCCTCGGTCCCGTCGTCCGCCGGGCCCTCCAGATGGCCGGAGGCGGCGCCGGTCATGGCCGAGCCCAGCTCCTCCGGGGTGATCGTGGCGGGGTCGGCGTCGGCGACCAGCCGGCCGCGGTACATCACCCGCAGGGTGTCGGACAGGCCGATCAGCTCGTCCAGGTCGGCCGAGATCAGCAGCACGGCCAGGCCGTCCCGGCGCGCGGCGCGGATCTGGTCCCAGATCTGCGCCTGGGCGCCCACGTCCACACCCCGGGTGGGGTGCGCGGCGATCAGCAGCTTGGGGTGGTGGCTCATCTCCCGGCCGACGATCAGCTTCTGCTGGTTGCCGCCGGACAGCGAGGCCGCGGTGACCTCGATCCCCGGCGTACGCACGTCGTACTCGGCGACGATCCGCTCGGTGTCGCGCCGGGCGGCGGCCGGGTTCAGCAGTCCGGCCTTGCTGTTGGGCTCCTCGGTGACATGGCCGAGGATGCGGTTCTCCCACAGCGGCGCTTCCAGCAGCAGTCCGTGCCGGTGGCGGTCCTCGGGGATGTAGCCGATGCCGTCCTCGCGCCGCTTGCGGGTGGGCGCGTGGGAGATGTCGGCGCCGTCGAGGGTGATGGTGCCGGCGTCGGGGTCGCGCATGCCCATGATGGCCTCGACCAGTTCGGCCTGGCCGTTGCCCTCCACCCCGGCGATGCCGAGGACTTCGCCCTTGCGGATGGTGAAGTCGATGTCGTCCAGCACGGCCCGCTCGACCCCGTCCACATCGGTGGCGGTCAGCCGCAGCGCGTCCACGACGAGCATGTCGGTGTCGGTGACGGTGGATTCGCGGGTCTCGGGCGAGGGCAGCTCGCTGCCGACCATCAGCTCGGCCAGCTGCCGGGGGCTGGTCTCGGACGGCACGACGGAGGCGACCGTGGTGCCGCGCCGGATGACGGTGATGTCATCGGCCACGGACAGCACCTCGCCCAGCTTGTGCGAGATGAACAGCACCGTCAGGCCCTCGGACTTGAGCTCGCGGAGGTTGTCGAAGAGCGCGTCGACCTCCTGCGGGACGAGCACGGCGGTCGGCTCGTCGAGGATCAGCGTCCGGGCCCCCCGGTAGAGGACCTTGAGGATCTCCACGCGCTGACGGTCCGCCACGCCCAGGTCCTCGACGAGGACATCGGGGCGGACGCCAAGACCGTAGGCGTCGGAGATCTCCTTGATCCGGGCGCGCGCCTTACCGGCGATGCCGTGCAGCTTCTCGGCGCCGAGGACCACGTTCTCCAGCACGGTGAAGTTGTCGGCGAGCATGAAGTGCTGGTGCACCATGCCCACACCGCGGGATATGGCGTCCGCCGGGGAGTGCAGTTCCACCGTCTCGCCGTCGATCGCGATGGTGCCCTCGTCCGGGCGCTGCATCCCGTAGAGGATCTTCATCAGGGTCGACTTGCCCGCGCCGTTCTCGCCCACGAGGGCGTGCACGGTGCCGCGGCGCACGGTGATGTCGATGTCGTGGTTGGCGACGACTCCGGGGAACCGCTTGGTGATTCCGTGGAGTTCTACGGCGACGTCGGTGACGGCACCGGCGGGAGCGCCCTTGGGTGGGCTGGCGGCTTTGATGGCGCACTCCTGAGGGGCGGAGGGGGTGGGGCTGGCCGGGGGCCGGACCGGCCGGAGTACGCCACGGACCCGGGCGGACCCGGGGCGGATGCCCGGAGGGGCCGTGCGGGTCCGTGGCGCGAGGGGTCAGTCCTTGTAGGTGTCCTGGACCTTGATCTGACCGTCGATGATCTTCTTCTTGGCCGCCTCGATCTTCGGCTTGATGTCGTTGATGAAGCCGCCGGAGTAGGAGAGGGAGACGCCGCCGCGCTTGAGGTCGTAGGTCTGGACGCCGCTCTCGGGCTTCTTGTCCTTCACGACGCTCTTGATGAAGTCGTAGACCGAACCGTCCACGGTCTTGACCATGGAGGTCAGGATCGCGTTCTTGTACTGGGCCAGGCCCTTGTCGTAGTACTGGTCGCCGTCGACGCCGATCGACCAGGTGCCCTTCTTGCCCGCGGTCGCCTCGATGGCGCCCGCGCCGGAGCCGCCGGCCGCGGAGAAGATCACGTCGACCTTGTTGGAGAGCATGCCCTCGGCGATGTCCTTGCCGCGGTCCGGCATGCCGAAGCCCTTGGGCGAACCGACCTGCACCCACTGGACGTCCAGGGACGCCTTGGGGTTGGTGTCCTTCAGGCCCTGCTGGAAGCCGCCCGCGAACTTCTTGATCAGCGCGCTGTCGGTGCCGCCGATGAAACCGACCTTGTTGGACTTGGTCTTCAGCCCCGCCGCGACGCCGGCGAGGTAGGAGCCCTCGTGCTCGGCGGAGACCAGGCTGGCCACGTTCTTGGAGTCGACGACCGAGTCGACGATGGCGAAGTCGGTGTCCTTGTACTTCTTGGCGGCCTTGGTGAGCGAGGGGGTCCACGCGTAGCCGACGCCCACGACGGGGTTGTAGCCCGCCTCGGCGAGGCTCGCCAGCTTGTCGTAGCGGTCGGCGTCCGTGTCGCCGTCCTTCGCCGTCAGCTCCTTGCCCTTGACGTCGAAGTCCTTCAGGGCCTTGTCATAGCCCTTGGCGGCGGAGTCGTTGAAGGAGTGGTCGCCGCGGCCGCCCACGTCGTAGGCCAGACCGATACCGGCGTCCTTGCTTCCCTCTTCGGAACTGCTGCCACACGCGGTGACGGAGAATGCGAGAGCCGCGGTGGCAATGCCCGCGACCGCTATCGTGGATACCCGGCGCACGAGGGTCCCCTCTGATGATCTCGAAGCGCCCCTTGCGGCGCTGGCTCCGGCGCATCGTAACGCGCGTAGATGCCAGATAAAGGCCCCTTAGGAAGCCGTTATCGGATCGTCGCGAACCTCTCGTGTCCGCGAGGTCTACGCAACGTTTCGGGCGGGCGAAACGGCTGCGATTGCGCCCGGTACGTCCCAGTATGAGATCCACCGGACGTGCGGGCTCCGCCCGTGCGCCACGGCCGTGGCGCACGGGCGGAGCCGGGGTGGGCTTCGGCTGTCAGTCGAGGGGTGCGTCAGGCGAGCGGAGCCAGAGCCGCTGTCCGCCGGGGGACACGGTCAGCCCGAAGTCGCCGGAGTCCGGGCTGCCGTCGTTCACGTACGCCTTGTGCACGGCGGTGGCCTCGTCCCACAACTGACGTGGGCCGTACTGCCACACCTCCCCCTGGGTGACAGTGGCCGCCGACCCGTTCCGATCGTGGAGCCACATCTGATAGCTGCCGTCGGGCGTTCCGTCGGCCATGACCACGCCGGGCAGTTTCGCGCCCGCGTAGAGGGCGAAGCCGAGGTGGGCCATGGTCTCGGCGGGAAGCCCGCCGGTGCTGCCGCGCCGCCCGGTTCCGCTGTCCACCGGGGCGTCCGAGCGCGGGCGCTCCGAGCGCATCGGCATGAACCGGGCACCGCCGACGAACCGGCCGGAGGCCACCCCGTCGCCGCCGACGTCGAGCCGTACCAGCGTCCCGGACCAGAAGTCTCCTGCCAGCGGGGCGAGGATGCGCCCGCCCGGCTTGGTCTGCCGTACCCATGCGCAGGGAACGCGGCGCACCGAACAGGTCGCGATGATCCGGTCGTACGGCGCCCCGGACTCCCACCCCCGTGCGCCGTCGCCCCACACGACGTCGGGGCTGTATCCGGCGTCCTTGATGACCTTCGCGGCCTTCTCCGCCAGCACCGGATCGACCTCGACGGTGGTGACGTTCTGGCTCCCCAGGCGCGCGGCGAGCAGCGCGGCGTTCCAGCCGCTGCCGGTGCCGATCTCCAGCACGCGCTGCCCGTCGGCGACCTCCAGCGCGGTGAGCATGCGCGCCACCATCGTGGGCATGGAGTTGGACGAGGTCGCGATACCTGGGCCGGCACTCTGCCCGTCGTCCAGCTGCGTCACGATCGGCACATCCCGGTAGACAAGGTCCCACCAAGCCGCGCCCGTCGTCACGGGAACGCATGTGGACCGCTGCTCCCAGATGTCACCGGGGATGAAGCGGTGGCGCGGGACAGCGGCGAAGGCCGAGCGCCAGGCGTGCGGGAGTTCGCCGGACGCGGCCAGGGCGCCCAGGAGTGCCGTATGGCGTTGTCGCCAATTCTCGGTCACGTTCCCTCACTTCTGCCTCGGTGGCGGGGTGCCGTCCGGCGGAGGCGGCGGCGGGGGCGTCCACGGCTTGATCGGGGCGGGATCGCCCTTGTGCTTACTCTCGACAGTCACCGTTCTACCTCCTGAGTACGGGCGCCTGGGCGCCTGCGCGAAGGCCCACCCGGCTGGCGCATGCGGGCGGCGCGAAAGGCGAGCAGTCGGGACCGGGCGGCGGTCGAGTGCCGACGGTGCGTCATGCGAGCTCCTCCGCCCGCGCCTGCCGCGCAGCTTCCTCGTAGGCACGGAGCAGCCGCTCCCCGGTCTCGCACTCGGCGCCGGGCGTCCGGCAGGCCAGGCAACCCGCGGCGTGCTCGATGGCCGCGCGCCACGCCTCGTCGGCGAACGGGTCCTCGGTCTGCTCGGCGGCCGTCATCGGGTCCTTCCCCGCTCAAGGGCGCGGCGCCTGGCGGCGGCCTGGGCGACGGCGTCGCGCGGGTAGTCCCGAGCGTGGGTGGGGCAGGCGTAGGCGGTCGTGCCGACCACACTGCCGCTGTGCTCGATGGCCACCGGGACCGGTTCGTCGGTGGGTAGCTGACATCGGTAGCACAGCTGTCGACCGTCCGGCGTCGGGCCGAGGATGTCGTCGAGGGCCTGGCGCAGGGCGCGGACCAGGTGATTGATGTCGGTCAGATACCGGTCCGGGCCGAGCGGGATCCGCCAGTACGTCCGGTGCTCGGCCCCCCAGGACGCGGGCGGTACGCCGAGGAGGGTGCCCTCGTCGGCGAGTTCGGTGAGGACGCGGACCTGGCGCATGCGCCAGCTGCGGGCGGTGGCGGTGTCGATGCCGATGAGCCAGTAGGTCTTGCCGTAGGTGTCGTCCTGGATGACGGCGCCGGATTGGTCACCGAGCAGCTCGAGGACGCGGTCGGCGACCGGGGTGGGTGCGGAGACGGCGTCCCACCATTTGCCCACCGGTAACGCCTCAACATCCTCGGTGTTCGGCGGTGTCCACGGCAGGATTCTGGTCGTCATGCTCGGCTCCATGCATGGTCTGTGTGCTGACCGTCACATCGTGCCGACGAGGCAAGGCCCCGATTTCCCTAAGGTAGGGACACCGGGGCCTTGACTTAGCGTGCCGAACTAGCTACACACCGCTCCACTGGGCGAACTCGCGCAGCGGCTCCGCCGCTCTCTGCCGCGCCCGCAGCAGGGTCCCCACGGTCTGGTGCACGTCGGGGTGGTACCGGGTCAACTGCGGCGCTTTCTCGCGGGCCTGCTCCAGCGAGGCGAGCGCATCGTCATGGCGCGCTGTCCACGCTTCCGCACTGGCCCGCCGGATCAGGAACCCGGCCACCCTGGTGGGCTGGTACGAGTCGGGCAGCCGCACATCTCCAGCGACGCGGACGGCGGTCTCGTAATCGTCCTGGAACATCGCGACGTCCAGCCGCCCCAGATTGACGTTCAGCTCCCCGAACGCCAGGGCGTACCGAGACCCGGGCGGCTCCTCCGCTGCGTCCGCCGCTGCTCCGGCTTCGGCCAGCGCCTCGGCCTGACCAAGCCAATCCCCGGCGGCAGCGTGGTCCTTCTGCACCGCGCTGAGCGCCGAGGCGCGCAGGAGCAAGGTGCCCCGCACGGCCATGGTTGCCGGGTCGCCGTCATCGTCCAGATCGCGCAGCGCACGCTTCATCAGGGCCACACCGCGGTCAGGCCGTGACGTCTCGGCGTGGGTGATGACGGCCCGCTCATACCGCTCAACAGCGACCTGGCGCGGGTCACCGGACTGGGGCGCCGCTACAGCCATGCGGGCCAAAGCGAGCCGGGCCAAGTCCATGTAGCCGAGCCGGTACGCGACGATCGCCGTAGTCCGCGCGATCTCAGCCTGGAGGTTGTGCGCTCGCTCCCGGTCCCTGCCTGGCACGGTGTACGTCTGTACGGCGAGAGCCGTATCGGTGATGAGTTCTGGCAGCGCCTCCGCCACCGGCCCGAACTTCCCCTGTGCGCGCTTCTTCGCAACGACCTTCGTGTCTTCCGCGATGTCGTCCAACGGCCGTAGCGGGAGATCGTCCTCGGGGGGAATGTCCCACGCGTCCAGGGCACTGCTGATCGGTGCGAGCAGCCGATCGAGCTGGTCCTTCTGGAGCATGTGGATGTACGGCTGCCCGTGCAGTACGGACAGGGTGACCCCGAGTGTGCGGGCGACCGCCGCCAGGACAGACGGGCTGGCGGGCTGCTCTCCGGTCTCAACTCGGGAGAGCTGGCTGGTGGAGACGTGGGCGCGTCGGCCCAGCTCAGCGAGGGAGAAGTCTCGGATGAGGCGGAATTCGCGGATGCGGGCGCCGATGTGCTTGTCGCTGGTCTCGGGCATACTGACTCCCAATTGCGTGCTGACACTCGCAATGTACCCCTGGTCGGCTCCAGTGGTACGGCCGATCGGCCCCCATTTCGGTGGGGGCCGTCGCGCTTCCTTGACGCGACGAATGCCCCCTCGCCCGGAGTCAGTGCAGGGCCTCGATGGCCTTCAGGATCAACGCCCGCGCCTCGGCCCCGTACACGGCCATGCCGCGCAATTGCTCGAACGCCTTCACGTACATAGCGATCTCCGACGGCTGGGTGACGTTCACCTCGGCGGAGAGCAACTCGACGGACACCAGCGTGTCGTCGTGCACGTCGAATGTCTCCTGCGGCCATAGAACCCGCTGGCACGTCGCGGCCGGAATGACGCCGAACGACACCTGCGGCAGGGCCCCGGCCGTCAGCAGGTAGCCCAACTGGGCAACCATGGCGTCCGCGTTGCCGAGCTGGTAGTGCAGCACGGCCTCTTCGATGAGGAATACGTACCGGTGCCCCGGCTCGTGGATGACCTGCGACCGCTCCAAGCGGGCGGCCGCAGCCTCCGCCCCGTCGTCGGGGACCTCGAGGAACCGGGCGTTCATCGACAGCAGCGCTCTCGCGTAGCCGTCCGTCTGCAACAGGCCGGGGACCAGGACTGGCGAATAGACGCGCAGCAGTTCCGTGGACCGGTACAGCTGGGTGTAGCTGTCCTGGAGCTTGGCCAGACCGGTGCGCACGCGGCACCGCCACTCACGGTACTCGGTGGACGGTTGGGGCATGTCCTCTCCCTGTGTCGTCGTACGCCGATGTGCACCAACCTCGCCCGGCGGGGCCAGCTTTCGAGTGGGCGAGGGGGCTCTTGTCGTACCTGAGGTCAGTGCAGTGCCTCGATGGCCTTCAGGATCAATGCCCGCGCCTCGGCCCCATATACGGCCATGCCGCGCAGTTGCTCGAAAGCCTTCACGTACAGGGCGACCTCGGAGGGTTGGTTGATCCGCACCCTGGCGGACACCATCTCAACGGACACGAGTTTGTCGTCATACACGTGGAAGGTCTCGCGTGGCCACTGGGAACGCAGGCGTGCGGCTGCCGGGATGATGCCCAGGGACACCGTGGGGATCGCACCGGCAGTGAGAAGGTAGCCGAGCTGCGCTGCCATCGCGTCGATGTCGGCGATCTGGCAGCGCAGGACGGACTCTTCGATGAGTAGGGCAAAGCGGCGGCCGGGGTCGTGGATGACTCGCGAGCGGTCGACCCGTGCACGCGCGGCTTCGGTGCTGTCGTCAGCAGGGAGTTCGCGGAAACGGGCTGTCGCACTGAGAACGCTGGTCGCGTAGCCCTCGGTCTGCAGGAGGCCGGGGACGAGCGTGGACGAGTACACGCGGAAATGGTTCGTGGTGCGGAAGAGCTTGCCGGTGTTCTCCTGGAGCTTTGTCAGGCCCCTGCGGATCTGGTGGCGCCACTCCCTGTACATCGACTCGGCGTTCACCGATTGCACGATGATGTCCTGCGCCTGAGACTGTGCTCCGATGGCAGCGCACCACTGGCGAATGTCGTTGGCCGTGGGGCCGGTGATCGCATTCTCGATACGGGACGTCTTGGAGTGGTGCCAGCCGCACCGGCTTGCCAACTCGGTGATCGTCAGTCCTGCCTCTTTGCGGAGGTCGCGCAGCCGTCCGGCGACGGCCTCGCGAGCGGCCTGGGCAGAGGAGGATGGGGAGACGGGCATGAGCTGGCTTACCGGTGCTTTCTACTACTACTGGTGTATCTCGTACTGCTCGTGCGGGACGGCCCTGGCCCATACCTCGTCGAACGCGGCGGCGCACAGTTTGGCGGCGGCGGGATCGTCTGAGAGATCCTGACCCGCCGACCCGCCGTCGCCAGTGAAGTGATTCCACCGAATGATGCGGCTGTCGAAGAGCCAGAAGTCATTGCCGGGCAGGGCGATGTCGGACGCCCGGCGGCGTGGGAGCCAGCGCACCTGTTCGCCTGCCGCGATGTTGGTGAAGGTGCCGGAGTGCTCGAAGCGGATGTATTCGCTGACCGGCTCAGACACGATCCGCGCGCGGCGAACGACGACGCCGCGGGCAACGGTGTCCTGGATCAGGTCCAGCCACGGCCGCCACCAAGATGCCCGGTCTGCCAGGTCATGGCGGAAACCCTGGCGCCATGCCTCGAACTGCTGCCGTTCACTGTCGACCGAGTAGACGTCGCGCATCTCCAGGTGCACGGCAGAGCGCGTGCAGCCTGCCATCAGTTCAGTGAACTTCGGGGCGCTCGACGGCATCGCAAGCCTCCCTGATCATGTGCACCATCCTGGCCGGGATCCGGATCACAGCCTCGCGCGCCGGGATCCCCTTCGCGTGACCGGGGACATCGAACCCCGCACATTCGGCTTGGAGTTCTGGGCTCGGCTTCCATCCCTGTAAGACGAGTTCGTGCTTCTCCTGGTCAACCCAAACCGTTGGGCTCTCGTCGTCGCCGGTGTTCGGGTCGATCCCGATGAACAGTAGCGCCATGGCTGCCTCCCTCGACGTGGCGTGCAGATTTCTGCAATAGCGTCACTTCCACGAAGCGCGGGGTCAAGAGTGCGAACCCGCCAACGTGCCTCTACAGAGGGGTGTGCTGCACAGATCTGCACACTGCTGGTATCGACGGTGTCCACACTTCTAGCGTCGGCATGTACGACGAAACCCGGGCGAGGCGGCGGAGCCTCCCGGGGCGCGGCCAACGCCACGAGGAGCGCCAGCATGGCCACTTCCACCACCCGTCCGCCGACCAGCGAAGAGCGGCACCAACGCCCCCTCGACATCCAGACGATGCGCGCCAGCACGCGCCGTGTGCTCGCCGAGGACGCCGAACTTCCCTCCATGGAGGAGATGGAGACGCTCACCTTCCGGCTGCGCGGGCACATCATCGCCGCCGTCCCCGCAGTCGAGCAGATGACCCACAGCCTCTCCGAGGACGACACCCGGCGCGCCTGCGCACGCGCCTGCGCACGCGCCTGCATCGGCGAGGCCCGCATGCGGATGCGCCTTGAACCCGGCGCCACGCTGTCCGCCCGGATCGCGCACGCCCAGCGGCTCGCCCGCTCCATCAACGCCCTGTGTGACCACTACGAGAACCTCGGCGGGAGCTGACCGTGCCATCCCGCATCGGGTGGCAGTGGCGCGACGAGGGCAGCAGCTACGCCTACGGGCAGAGGCTCCGCGAGGAGTGGCGCGCGGCCCTCGAACACGCAGCGGGCTGCCTGGCCTGCCGGACGCCCGGTGCCCTCTGCTCGGAGGGCGGGCGGCTGTTGCGCGCCTACGAGCGGGCCATGCGACAGGCCCGGTCAGGGGGTGCCGGATGAGGCACCGCCGATCGTCCCTCGCGGTGCGGGCCGGGCTGCTCGCCTTCCGCGTCGCCCGGATGGGCCTGCTGGTCTGTGTGGTCCCCGCGCTGCTGGTGCTCGCGGTCTACCTCTGCTTCGCGAGCACCCAGACCCCATAGACCGGGTGGGTCGCTGGTGTTTCCGGGCCCCGTACCGGCACGCATCCCACCGGCGGCCCGCCCCCAAGACCCCTGCCGGTCGGCACGCGCCGACCCGACAACCGACAAGGCAGGGACGAAGGGACTCCGGTACCGGCCTGCACCGCCGGGCCCGGAGTCCCGTCCAGCAAGGCTCGCCCCGCCTCCCGCTTGCAGGCCAGTGGCCGGGTCGAGCACCGCGCAAACGCGCGGGGACGCCCCTGCGCGAGTGAACTCAGGAGGCCCCATGCGATTACAGCGCGCCGTCATCCGCCACGACCCGGAGGACGGCGACACCATGCCGGACACGGACGCCCCGACCCCAGGCGGCCAGACGCCCGGCGACTCCGACGACGGACGCCAGTACGCGAGGTAGCCCGCGTCCGACGGCACAGGCAAACAGCGGCCCACCCGGAAGGCGGGCCGCTCCCACCACGCAGGAGGTCCCCCGGATGACCGCACCACTCCCGCCCATGCCGAGCCACTGGCACTGCTACCGCTGGACCGGAGAGCGCCGCACGTACGACGACGAGTCCGCCCGGCGGCCACCGCACCTCGTCGTAGAGGACATCCCGCCCCAGGAGTGGCAGCGGATCGCGGCGGCCAGCCCCGCCTTCATGGCAAGCGACGTGCCCCCGCTGGAGGTACCGCACTGGCTGCTCCGCCCGGCCAGAATGATCAAGGCCACATTCGAGGCGCCGGACAAGGCCGCTGCCTGGTACAGACACCAGATCAGCGAGTTGAGCCCGTCCTTCCTCACCGACCACGACAAGGCCCCCTCCCGGCAGGCCGAGTGGTTCGCGATGGTGGACGACCGGCTCAGCTGGGGCGGGGATGTCGTCGGCGGCTGGTATCTCCGAGGCACCGGGTTCGCCTCGATCCAGGTCGTCGCATGCAGCACGAACCGCATCCGCCCCACGATCCCCTGCCCGATGGGCCGCAAAGCCGGTTCGGCGGCAGGCGGAGGCTCGGCGTTCCCGGCGAGGCCGGCGGTGCCGACAGCCGGGTGACGGACGCCCCCGCCGGGCTTACGCGTTCCGGTCCAGCAGCACGGCGGCCGTGAACAGCTCCACGCCCACCGCGATCGCGCCCTCGTCCACATCGAAGTCGCCCGCGTGGAGGTCGCGGCGGGTGGTGTCGCCGACCTTGCGGACGCCGAGGCGGGCCATCGCGCCGGGCACCCGCTCCAGGTACCAGGAGAAGTCCTCGCCGCCCAGGGACTGCTCGGTGCCCTCGACCGCGTCCGCGCCCCGGCGGGCGATCATGGCGTCGCGCAGCAGCTCGGCGGAGCTCGCCTCGTTGACCACCGGCGGGACCCCGCGGATGTAGTTGATCTCCGACTTGGCGCGGTGCAGGGTGGCGATCTCGTCCACCGCGGCATGGACCAGGTCGGGCGCCTCCCGCCAGGCGGGCAGGTCCAGGCAGCGGACCGTGGCGGACAGCTCGGCGTGCTGCGGGATCACGTTGCAGGCGTGGCCCGACTCCACCCGGCCCCAGGTGACGGCCAGGCCCGAGCGGGCATCCACCCGGCGGGCCAGCAGCGCGGGCACCTCGGTGATCACCTTGGCGACGGCGGTCACCAGGTCGGTGGTCAGATGGGGGCGCGCGGTGTGGCCGCCCGGCCCGTCCAGCGAGACCTCCAGCCGGTCGCAGGCCGAGGTGATCGGGCCGACCCGCAGCCCGATCCGGCCGACCTCGACCTTCGGGTCGCAGTGCAGCGCCAGGATCCGGCCGACGCCGTCCAGCACGCCCGCCTCGATCGCGTCGGCCGCGCCGCCGGGCAGCACCTCCTCGGCGGGCTGGAACAGCAGCCGCACCGGGCGCGCCAGCCGTCCCTCGCGGGCCAGCCCGGCGAGGACCAGACCGGCGCCGAGCACCACGGTGGTGTGCACATCGTGGCCGCAGGCGTGGGCACGGTCGGCGACGGTCGAGCGGTAGTCGACCGTCTTGGTGTCCGGGATGGGCAGTCCGTCGATGTCCGCGCGCAGCGCCAGCAGGGGCGCTACGCCATCGCGCGGGCCGATGTCACAGATGAGACCGGTGCCGGAGGGCAGCACCCGCGGCTCGAGTCCCGCCTGCTCCAGCCGCGCCTTGATCGCGGCGGTGGTGCGGAACTCGCAGTTGCCGAGCTCGGGGTGCATGTGCAAGTCGCGCCGGAAGGCGATGAGTTCGGCACGCAGCTCGTCGGGGAGCGTGCCGGGCAGCGCGGACGCGTCGGCGGGTGTGACATCGGTCGCATCGAGGGACATCAATTGCTTCACCTGAAGAAGCGTAGAACGCCAGGTGGGTCCACCGAATGTCGATCAACAAATTTTCAATCTGTTCGGGTACGCAAAAGTACCCGCCCCACTGCATGATCTTCCTAGTCAGGGGGTATAACAGCGAATTTCCCGGTCGGCCGCGGGTGAGATGTGCCACACGGCCGTACGGGCGACGAGCTCAGAACGTGAGACGCCTACAGGACGCCGCGACCGGCTCGGAACGCCGGGCGGCCGGTCTCAGGACGCCGCGACCGGTGCCGCGGGCGGTCCCGGGTTCGCCGGCGGGGCCGCCTCCCGTTGCGGGGCGGCATCCCGCTTCGGAGCCGCGTCACGCTGCGGGACCGAGTCCCTGGGCGGGGCCGCGTCCCTCGGCGGGGGCGACCCCGCCTGCGGCCCCGAGCCCAGTCGGCGCACATCGCGCGCCGTCCCGGTGACCCCGGACAGGAAGCCCTGGGCGCGCGGGGAGGCGTCCCTGGTCAGCCAGGCGGGGTCCACATCGCAGACCGCGACCTGGACGCCGGTGCCCACGAGCGCGAGCGGCAGGGTGTGCACCACGGTCGACGGGAAGCTCACGATCGTGTGGCCGATGGGGCCGCGGCGGGCTATCAGCTCGAGCGGCAGATCGGGCCGTACGATCTCCAGACCCACCTCGGCCGAGACCCGGTGCAGCTTCTCGGCGCTCTCCCGGCGGTGGGCGAAATAGCGGGTGGCGCCATGGGCGCGGGCCAGCGAGCCGACCGCTTCCAGATAGCGCTCCAGGTCCACCACGCCCGTCTCGACCAGGGACGTACCCACCAGGTCGGTGCCCCCGGTGAGCCGGGGCGGGCCGAACCTGGCGCGGGTCCAGGCGAAGTCGTTGGCGGTGATGGTGACCCCGGCGGGCGGCTCCACCGGCATCGAGCTGAAGACCTCGACCCGGCGCTTGGCGCCCGGGGTGAGCCGGCGGCGCGCGGTGGCGGAGACCGGCGCGAACACCATGTCGCGCGGCCCCTTGCTGCCGCGCCGGTGCCAGCGCACCAGGGGCTCCCCCTTGGCCAGCTGGGAGATGAACTCCATGGTGGCCGTGCCGTCGTCCACCACGACCAGGTCCTTGGCCCGGGTGAGGGTCAGCAGCAGCTGGACATAGCGGGAGAACGGATCGCCTATCACGATCCGCCCGGCCCGGCGCAGCGGTCCGCGCAGCCCGCCGATGGTCTTGATCGGCGCGCCGGCCCCGCCGCGCGCGTCCTCCCAGCGCACGGCGAAGCCCTCGTCCCGCGCCAGCTCGGCCATCCGGCGCAGCTGGCCGCGGGTCATCGGATCGTGCGGGGAGAGCACCACCACGGTGAGGTCCTGGGGCGCCGTGGCCTCGGGGCCCCCGGCGCGCTGGGCGTCGGCCCGCTGGGCGTCGGCGCGCTGGACGTCGGCGCGCTGGACGTCGGCGCGCTGGGCGTCGGCGCGCCGGGCGTCGGCGTACGCCCACTCCAGCACGTTCAGCAGCTGAACCGGGCTCTCGACAAAAGCAAGCGTGGCCGGAGAGGCAGCGGCCGGAGAGGCAGAGGGGGCAGCGGAGACCATCGCACCGTCCAAAGGCAGGGCCCGGAAGCGGCGGGCAGCCCCCGATGAGTCAGGGGTGCCCGCCGCTTCCGGGCAAGGGCCGGGCTCACCGGCCGGTGGATTCACGGCAGAGTGCCTCAGACCGCGGCGGGCTCGCGGTCGGCGGACTCGGACTCGGCGACGACGCCCGCGACACGGCGGAGCTTCTTCATCGGGCCGAGCTCGCTCTCGTAGACCTTCTTGACGCCGTCACCGAGGGACTCCTGGATGATGCGGATGTCCCGCACCAGCCGGGTCAGGCCCTGCGGCTCGACCGAGGCGGCCTGGTCCGAGCCCCACATGGCGCGGTCGAGGGTGATGTGACGCTCGACGAACGCGGCACCGAGCGCCACGGCGGCCAGGGTGGTCTGCAGACCGGTCTCGTGGCCGGAGTAGCCGATCGGCACGTTGGGGTACTCGGCCTGCAGCGTGTTGATCACGCGCAGGTTGAGCTCCTCGGCCTTGGCCGGGTACGTGGAGGTGGCGTGGCACAGCAGGATGTTGTCGCTGCCCAGCACCTCCACCGCGTGGCGGATCTGCTTGGGGGTGGACATGCCCGTCGACAGGATGATCGTGCGGCCGGTCGCCCGCAGGGCACGCAGCAGCTCGTCGTCGGTCAGCGAGGCGGAGGCCACCTTGTGCGCCGGGACGTCGAACTTCTCCAGGAAGGCGACGGCCTCGGTGTCCCACGGGGAGGCGAACCAGTCGATGCCGCGCTTGGCACAGTGCTCGGAGATGGCGCGGTACTCGTCCTCGCCGAACTCCACGCGGTGGCGGTAGTCGATGTAGGTCATCCGGCCCCAGGGGGTGTCACGCTCGATGTCCCACTGGTCGCGGGGGGTGCAGATCTCCGGGGTTCGCTTCTGGAACTTGACCGCGTCACAGCCGGCCTCGGCGGCGGCGTCGATCAGCTTGAACGCGTTCTCCAGGTCGCCGTTGTGGTTGATGCCGATCTCACCGGTGACATAGACCGGGTGGCCGGGTCCGGCGGTCTTGGCGCCGAGGGTGCGGAGGCGAGAGTTGGAGCTCACTTAAGACAGTTCCTTTCCGAGAATCCACGAGGCGATCTCGCGGATCGCGCCGTCACCTCCGGGGGTGGAGGTGACCGCACGTGCAGCGCCGCGCACGACGTCGTGCGCACCTGCGACCGCCACGGGCCAGCCGACGAGGCCGAAGCACGGGAGGTCGTTGACGTCGTTGCCGACGTAGAGCACGCGCTCCGGCGCGATGCCCTGCTCCTCGCACCACTGCTTCAGTGCGAGATCTTTTCGGTCGATGCCGTGGAGCACGGGGACCTGGAGCTTGCGGGCCCGTGCGGCGACGACCGGGTTCTTTTCCGTGGACAGGATCAGCAGCGCCAGCTCAGCACGGCGCAGGGCGGCGATCCCGAGCCCGTCGCCGCGGTGCACGGCCACGAGTTCGCGTCCATCGGAGTCGACGAGCACCCTGTCGTCGGTCTGGGTGCCGTCGAAGTCGAGTACCACCGCGTCGATGTCGTCGCGGGTGGGGAGCGCGCCCGGCCGCTCGGCGTCGAACAGCGGGGCGAGCGCGCGGGCGCGGGCCAGATCGTGCGGATCGTCGATCTCCAGCACCCGGGCGGGGTCGGTGCGCACCAGGTCGGTGCGGCCGAAGAAGCGGTGCCCGGCCTTGCGGAAGCCGCGCGCGTCCATCGCGTAGGCGGCGCCGGTCTCCAGGAAGTCCTGGGGGCGGTCCTGGCGGCGCGGGCGGTACGACTTGTCGTGGTTGACCCCGTCGCCGCCGTCCTCTTCCGGGTTCTCGCCCTCGCGCCAGACGAAGCCGTGGAAGGGGGCGACGGTCAGGGCGGTGTCGGCGCCCTTCTCGGCGACCGCCGCGGCCACCCCGTCGATGTCCTCACTGATGATGAAGGGGCTGGTGCACTGCACCAGGAGCACCACGTCCACGGTGGTGCCGTGCGACGCCTCGTAGGCGTCCATCGCGTGGATCACCGCCGCCTCGCTGGTGGCGGTGTCCCCCGCGATGTCGGTGGGCCGCTGGATGACCACCGCGCCGGCACCGCGCGCCGCGGCCGCTATGCCGGTGTCGTCGGTGGAGACGACCACGTCCGTCACCAGGCGGCTCGCCCGGCACTCCATGACCGCGCGGGCGACCAGCGGCACGCCGCCGACGGCGGCGAGGTTCTTCGCGGGGACGCCCTTCGACCCGCCACGGGCGGGGATCACGGCGAGCACACACGGGCTCGAGGCGGTCATGGCGGCTCCTTCAGGGGTTGCGGAGGTGATCGAGGCCGTCCCGGCCTCCTCTTGGTTCGCGCCCACGTCTTGGTTCGCGCCCACGTCGCCGCTCACAGCTCCCCCATCCGCCGGATGACGGGAGCCACGCGCTGGACGCCATGGCGATAGGCGCCGCGGGCCGCTTCCCGCATCGTGTTGCGCACCACCCGCCGCAACGCGGAGACCTGCGCCTCGTCCTCGGCGGAGGCCCCGGGGCGGGGTGAGCCGTCCGGCTCGAAGCCGTACCGGGCGAGCCGGCCGGGCAGATAGCCGGGTGCGGTGACGGGGGTGTAGAAGGGGGCGAGCGGCGGCAGGGCCGGTGCGGCGGCCAGCTCGGCCACCCGCTCCCGCGCGACGTCGAACCAGGTCTCGTACGGCCCGTCGGCGGCCACACCCTGGCGGCTGAGCCACTCGGCGTCCGGCTCGGGCAGGTGCCCGGCGTCCAGCTGGTCCCAGGAGGCCAGACAGCCGGAGCCGAGGAAGTGGTGGTTGCCGAGCGTCTCGCGCACCCCGAGGTCGGTGAGCACGGCGGTCGGTATCGAGCGGTGCAGCGACTCCAGGGCGGCCGTGGAGCTGACCGTGACCAGCAGGTCGGCGGTGTCCAGGACCTCGCCCATGTTTCCGTAGGCGAGCCGGAAGTTGGCGGGCAGATCGTCGCCGAACTTCGCGATCAGCTTCTGGTACGGAAGCTCCTCGATATGCGTGGTGTGCTCGCCCGGCTTGGAGCGCAGCTTGACCACGACCTCGCGGTCCGGGTGGCGGCGCGCGTGCTCCACCGCGCGGCGCAGCAGATAGGTGCGGTCGGCGCGGTTGTCCGGGACGGACGGCTGGACGGCGAAGACGACCGTGCCGCCGGGGTACTTCCGGCCCAGCCGCGCCTTCTCGTCGTAGCGGTCGCCGCCGAGGAAGGGCAGCGCGCACTCCACGACGCTCTCCGCGTCGGCGCCGACGCCCTGGTAGACGTCGCGGAAGCGCTCGGCGTCATGCCGGGAGTTGGCCAGCACCACATCGGCGCCGTGGCGCAGCAGCAGCCCGTCGGCGAGCTTCTCGTAGACGACACCGACATAGCCGGTGACGACCACGGGGCGGCGGTCGGCGCCCTCCCAGGCGTGGCGCAGTCCGTGCAGCATGGCCTGGACGGCGCCGCCGACCAGCGAGAGGACGATCACGTCGTAGCGCTCACGGTCCACCGCCCGTACGAATTCCACGCCCGTGACCTCGCGCATCGCGTCGGCGCGCACCCCGACCTCGGTCAGCTGCCGGGCGGTCGGCGTGGCGCGGCCGCGCAGCAGGAAGCCGTCGAGGCGACGTTCCGAGGCAGAACCCGACCCATCCGGTACGAGGCGATGCGCGGTGAGCGCGCCCCATTTCCACCGGGTGTCGGAGTCGGCGAGCACGGCGACTCGCACAGGGGATTTGGTACGTGAGGACACGTCGCAGACGCTAGGAAGCGTTGTCGATTCACGGCCCAACGCAAGAGCAACAAAGGGTTAACAGAACGTCGACGATTGGAGAATCGGCTGGCTGGAGCGGCGGGTTAACCGTTCCGACGTCCTTCGTTCACCTTTACGTACACCCTAGGTCAAGACGAATGCCGACCGGACACCTAGCCTCACCCGCGTGGTTAAGCTCTCCGTCATCGTGCCGTTCTACAACGTGCAGACCTATGCCCCCGACACGCTCAGAAGTCTGCGCGCGAACGCGCGCGAGGACTTCGAATTCATTCTCGTCGACGACTGTGCCACCGACGGGACCCCGGAGATCCTGGAGCGTGCAGAACGCGACCTTCCGGGGGCCGTCTACGTACGGCATGAGAAGAACGGTGGGCTGGCCACCGCGCGGAACACCGGCCTGGACAACGCCAGGGGGGAGTACCTCGCCTTCCTCGACGGCGACGACTGGCTGGCCCCCGGCTACTACGCCGAACTGCTCGCGGCGATCGAGGACTTGGGGTGCGACTTCGTCCGCACCGACCATGTCCAGTGCACCGCCCGCGCGCGCTCCATCACCCGGGTGCCGCACGGTCGCCGCGATGAGGTGATGAACCCGCGGGACGTGATCCTCCCGGCCGACCGCTCCACCTCCGTGGACTACCCCTACGCCTGGGCGGGCATGTACCACCGCCGCCTGGTCGACGAGGGGCTGCTGCACTTCACCCACGGGCTGCGCACCGCCGAGGACCGGCCCTGGATCTGGCGGCTGCACCGCGAGGCCCGCAGCTTCGCCGTCCTCGGGCTGGCCGGGGTGTTCTACCGGCGCGGGGTCTCCTCCTCGCTCACCCAGATCGGCGATGTGCGGCAGCTGGACTTCATTCGCGCATTCGACCAGGTGATCGAGGAAACCGCACGGGACCGCGACGCCGACGCCCTGCTGCCGAAGGCCGTCCGCACCTATTGCGCGATCATTTCCCACCACCTCGGCAACATCGAGAGATTCGAACCACAAGTGGCACGCAAACTCCGTTCCATGTCGGCGGCGGCGATGAAACGCATGCCCCAGGACGTATTGAAGGACGCACTGGATTCCATGGACTACGAGCGCGCCGCACGACTGCGGCGAGTCAAGCGCCGGTCCGCGGGGGCGGAGGTGGCGGCCTGATGTCCGCCTACAAGCCCCTGGCGGAGCGCAAGCGCACCCAGATCTTCCTCGTCTCGACCCTCTACGGGGCGGCGACCCTCGCGGCGGCGATCGACGCGGGCAGCGTCGGCCCGGCCGACCGCCGGCTGCTGCTGATCAGCAACAACGCCGCGACGCCGGAGACCACCCCGCCGGTGGACGAGATGCCCGGTTTCGAGCGGCTGCGCGGCCGCTTCGACCGGGTGCTGTCCTGGAACGAGACGATCTCGCCGTTCCACCCCGGCGGCTGGGCCCCGCGCGTCGACGACGCCCCGCTGTGGGAGCGCCATCTGCGGCTGCTGTGGAACCTCGGCGACGACAAGGTCGAGCTGATCCTGGAGTCCATCCAGGTCAACCCGGCGATGGCGGTCGCCAACGTGTTCCAGGGCGCGCCTATCGACGTCTACGCGGACGGGCTGATGAGCTACGGCCCGACCCGCAACAAGCTGGACCCGCTGATCGGCACCCGCATCCGCCGGCTGCTCCACCTCGACCTGGTACCCGGACTGCGGCCGCTGCTGCTGACCGAGTTCGGCGTCGAGCCGGAGATCCTGCCGACCGAGGTGTTCACCAAGGTGCTCAGCGAGGTGGCCGAGGCCGCCCCGCGCGGCGTCGCCTCCGCCAGCGAGCGGATCGCGGTCGGCAACGGCCCGGCGCTGCTGCTCGGCCAGTACCTGTCCGCGCTGGACATCCTCTCCCCGCAGGAAGAGGAAGAGCTGCATCTGCGGATGCTGCGCGGCGCCGTGGCGCTGGGCCACCGCACCGTCGTCTTCAAGCCGCACCCCACCGCCCCGGCCCGCTGGTCGCGGATGCTGGAGAAGAAGGCCGCCGAACTGGGCGCGGAGCTGACCGTCATGGACACCCCGGTCCTCGCCGAGGTGCTCTACCAGCGGATGAGCCCGGCCCTGGTCATCGGCTGCTTCTCCACCGCGCTGCTCACCGCCGACGTCTTCTACGGGCTGCCGGTGGCCCGGATCGGCACCGACACGCTGCTGGAGCGGCTCACCCCGTACCAGAACAGCAACCGCGTGCCGGTGACGATCGTGGACGCGCTGCTGCCCGACCTCGAGAACCACAAGGCGGTGGCCGCCGCCCAGCCGGTGGACGAACGGGCGGGCAAGCGGCTCACCGGGCTCGTCGCCGCGGTCGGCTTCTGCATGCAGGCCAAGATCTACCCGGATCTGCGGCCCGCGGCCGAGCGCTATCTGGCCGCCCACCTGGACAACAACACATGGCGCTACTTCAAGAAGCGCCGGCTGACCGCGCTCGCCCTGCCCGGGGCGGTGCCCTCGCAGCTGGCGTTCATCCCGCGCAATGAGACGGTGCGCAAGGTGGCGCGCCGGGCCCGGGCCCTGAAGCGGGCCGCCCTCAAGCGGACGGTCACCGGATGAGCGCGCCGCCGACCCCCGACGCCGGGCCGATATCCGACTCGGACGCCGGGCCGATATCCGACGGGGACACCGGGCCGATATCCGGCGCGGACACCGGGCCGATATCCCCCGCGGACACCGGGCCGATATCCCCCGCGGCGGCGACGGCTCCCACGCCGACGCCGACGCGCGCCCCCGACATCGCCCTGGAGCGATCCGCCGAGCGCACCGCCAAGGCGGCGGCGCGCGGCGGAGGACGTCCTCGACGCGGCGGTCCGGTGCGGCTGCGGGCGCTGGACGGACTGCGCCTGCTCGCCGCGCTCATGGTGGCCGCGTACCACTACGGCGGCCGCGACGGCGAGATAACCCAGGCGTGGGGCTCCTCGCCCCGCGCCCAGTTCCCCACCCTCTCCAGCTACTTCGCCTACGGCTGTCTGGGCGTTCAGATCTTCTTCGTCATCAGCGGCTTCGTCATCTGCATGAGCGGATGGGGACGGCCGCTGCGCTCGTTCTTCGCCTCGCGCGTCTCCCGCCTGTACCCCGCCTACTGGGTCGCGATCATCCTGGTGACCGGCGTCTTCGCACTGCCCTGGGTCGCCTACAAGGCGGTGTCGCCCAGCGACGCGCTGGTCAACCTCACCATGCTGCAGCAGCCGCTCGGGGTGGACCGGGTGCTCGGCGTGTGCTGGACGCTGTGGGCGGAGCTGCGCTTCTACGCCCTCTTCGCGCTGTTCGTGGTGCTCCCGGGCGCGACCCGGCACCGCGTGGTGCTCTTCTGCGCCGTCTGGACGCTGGGCTCGGCGTTCGCCGAGGCGTCGGACCTGCCGCTGCTGAAGGTGGTCCTGATGCCGGAGTACTCCTCGTACTTCATCGGCGGCATGGGCATCTATCTGCTCCACCGCTTCGGCCATGACGCCCTGGCCTGGGGCATCATCGGGATCAGCTTCCTGATCGGCCAGCACTACGCGATCCGCGAGCTGTGGCACCCGGCCAACATCGACGCCTTCTCCTACCGGTCGGCCACCGGCATCATCGCCGTGGTCGCCTTCGGCTATGTGGCGGTCACGCTGATCGCGCTGGGCAAGCTGAACTGGGCCAACTGGCGCTGGCTGACCGTGGCGGGCGCCCTGACCTACCCGTTCTACCTGGTCCATGAGCATCTGGGCTGGGTGGTCGTCTGGGTGCTCCACCAGAAGCTGGGCGTCCCCTCCTACGGGACGTTCGCCCTGACCGTGCTGGTGATGCTGGGCCTCGCCTGGTTGCTCTACCGGTTCATCGAGCAGCGGTTCACCCCGATGATCAAGCGCTCGCTGAGCACGGCCCGGTTGTAGGGGATCGACGCGCTGCGCTGTCAGGGGCTCCCCTCGCCTTTTCGCGTCTTTCGCGGCGAGGGGAGCCCTACGCGTTCCGCTGGGACAGCACCTCATGGATCACATGGCGGGCGTTGGCCGCCATCGCCGGATTCGTCTCGCGGTAGTACGGCAGCTGGATGAGCGCCATGCTCAGGGCCCAGCCCCGGCCCCGCGCCCAGGTGGCGTCGTCCACGCCGAGCGCGGCGCGGAAGTCCCCCCGCACCGACGCCGGGAGCAGATTCCAGGCCGGGATCAGATCGCAGGCGGGATCGCCCACCCCGGCGGTCCCGAAGTCGATGACCGCGCTCAGCCGCCCGTCCGCGACCAGCAGATTGCCCGGCATCAGATCCGAGTGCACCCACACCGGCGGCCCGTCCCACCCGGGCGCCGCCAGCGCCTCCTCCCACGCCGCGGTGGCCGCGACGGTGTCGACCGTGCCCGCAGTGCCCGCAGTGCCCGCAGTGCCCGCTGGTCCGCGCAACAGGCCGATCGCGGTACGGGTCTCCTCGTCCACCTCCCACAGCGGTCCGCCCCGGTACGCGGGCGGGCCGTCCGCGGGCTCGATCGCGCGCAGCGCGACGATGAACTCCACGAGGTCGGCGGCGAGTGCCCCGGGCCAGGCGACCCGCCCCTCCCGCGGGTTCTCCCCGTCCAGCCAGCGGTGCACCGTCCATGGCCAGGGAAAGCCGTCGCCCGGCGCGCCCTTGCCGAGCACCGCGGGGATGGCGACCGGCAGCGCGGGGGCAAGCCGGGGCAGCCAGTGGTGCTCCCGCTCCACGTCCCCGGCGCCGCCCGCGATCCTCGGCAGCCGAACGGCGAGGTCGTCGCCGAGCCGGAACAGGGCGTTGACGGTGCCCGATGAGGCGAACCGTTCGATGGGCAGCTCCGCCCATCGGGGGAACTGCGCGGCGAGCAGCCGCCGTACGAGGGCCGCGTCGATGGGCCGTTCGTCGGCATGCATCGTGCTCGCGCTCATCGGTGCCCTCCTGCGTGAGTCGTGTCGGACACCACTACGCGTCAGGGGAGGGCTTGGCGGCAACCGAATTTGCGCCCGGCGGGCGTTAGGAGGTGTCCGGGGCGTCCGGGGCGTCCGGGGCGTCCGGGGCGTCCGGGGCGTCCGGGGCGTCCGGCAGATCGTGACGCCTGCGGCGGGCTGTTCCCCAACCCCGCCCCTTCCCGAAACCGGGGCTCCGCCCCAGACCCCGGCGTCCTGACCGGTGGGCTGATCGCGGCCGACGGCCGGCTCGTCGACCCCGAGGCCGGGGGCGGAGCGACCCTGGAGCGCCCCGGGGCTCCGCCCCAGCCCCCGGCCGGGCAACCAGGATGTGCGCGACCATCCGCCACGCCCGCGTACCAACCGCGACCAGCCCGCCGGTGCAGGTACTCACGGCGCGACGGTCGACTCGTCAACCCCCCGGACGCTCGGTAGCGGGGCGAACCCCGGAGCGACAGCCGACTCGTCAACCCCCGGGGTCGGGGAGCCATCCAGCCCCTCCGGCGTTTGAGGAGCGGGGGCGGGGGCGGAGCCCCGGTTTCGGGAAGGGGCGGGGAGGGGAAAGAATCCGCCGGACACCCCCTCGCCCCGTCCCGGCTCAGAGCCAGCAGGGGGCGTCGGCGCCCAGGCGACCGGGGGGACGGGCCCAGTCCAGCGGGCCGTCCGGGGTGGCGATCGGCGAGCGAGCGTGGTGCAGCGTTCCCAGTTCGGAGGCGGTTTCGGCCAGCCAGGGCGCCGGATCATGCGCGGGGCCGTCCACCGGGGCGGCCGGAGCGATGCCGTGGGTCAGCCAGGACGCGGTGCCCGCGAGGGAGAGCCGCAGATGGCGTCCGCCGCCGGTCTCCTGGCGCTCGGTCAGCGCCCGTAGTACGGCTGCCGCCAGCAGATAGCCGGTGCCGTGGTCGAGCGCCTGGGCGGGCAACGCACCGGGGCGATCGTCGGTGTCCGCCTCGATCGCGGCGATGCCGGTGGCCGCCTGGACCAGGCTGTCGAAACCGCGCCGCTCGGCCCAGGGCCCGGACCAGCCCCATGCGCACAACTGGGCCACGACCAGCCCGGGGTGGCGCTCCAGCAGGGCGTCCGGGGCGAGCCCGAAGCGGTCGAGCGCACCGGGGCGGTAGCCGGTGACCAGCACATCGGCGTCGGCGAGCAGCGCCTCGAAGGTCCGGCGGCCCTCGGGCGCGGCGAGGTCGAGTGCGGCGGAGCGCTTGCCGAAGCCAGTGTCGGCGTGGGCGTCCGGGTCCTCGGGCAGCCGGGGGGAGTCGATACGCAGCACGTCGGCGCCGACCAGGGCCAGGGTGCGGGTGGCCACCGGCCCGGCGATGACCCGGGTCAGATCGAGCACGCGCACGCCGCTCGCGGGCAGCACGCCACTCGCGTGCACCCCGCCGTACGCGGACACCCCGCCGCTCGCGGACAGCCTTTCGCTCGCGGACAACCCTTCGCTCGCGAGCCCAGCACTCACGGGCAACGCCCCGCCCGCGGACAACCCTTCGCCCGCGGGCCCCGCACTCACGGGCAACGCCCCGCTCGCGGACAACCCGCCGTTCACACGCTGGGGCGCTTCCCGGAGGCGGCGCGGGGCGGCCTCCCCGACCTGCCGGGACTCGATCAACGGCAGTGCGCCCAACGGGATCTCGCTCTCGCCGGGCTCCGCCACGGCCACGGCCAAACCGCCCGCCGCGTAGACGGTCTCCTGGATCGCGCGGGCGGGGCGGGCCGCGAGCGCCTCCCCCAGCTCGTCCGGCCCGGTGTCGCCGGGCAGGCCGAGGGCGGTGAGCAGCCGGGCGCGGTGGTGCGGGTAGTTGGCGTGCGTACGGACCCACCCGTCGGCGGCGCGCCAGAAGCCGGACAGCGGGGCGAAGTTGGTGGGCTTCCGGCCGTCGATCCGCAGGTGCCGTTCGCTGACGAACGCGGTGGCGACGGCACCCTCGTCGACCCGTACCGCCGGAACGGCCCCGCCGGAGCGCCGCGCGCCCAGTTCGGCGGCGGCCAGCGAGCACACGCCGACGGTGGCGCGGGCCAGCTCGGCCACGGGCAGCCGGGCGGGCAGTCCGCCGTTCACCGGGCGGTACGTCACCTGCTCCAGCAGCGCGGGGTCGCCGCCGAGGGCGGCCCAGGCGTGGGCGGTGGCCGCGTCCCGCGTGTCCCGTGGTGGTGTGTCGCTCCTCGTCATGCGCTCATTGTGCGCCGGGGCGCCTGAGCGCTCTGCGGCGAGGCCCGCCGAGTGCCCACCGAGGGCCCGCCGAGTGCCCCGCCCCCTCCTCCTGGTCGGGGACGGAGAGGGCGGGCCGTGCGAGGTGGGTGGCGAGCCGGTTCGGCGCCCGCCCTATGCGGGGCTCGCCCTATGCGGGGCCCGCGCTATGCAGGGCTTGCCCTATGCGGCGCCCGCCTGCCGGTAGAGGCCGAGGGCCTCGTTGCCCAGCGTCGGGTGGTATTCGTTCGTGCCCGCGCTGACGCTGATGTTGCCGATCAGATAGCCCGCGCCGCCGGAGAAGTCGGCGAGGAAGCCGCCGCCGCTCGACCCTCCGGTCTGGACGCAGTCGATGCCCCACATCGTGGAGCCCGGGCGGCCCGCGTCGGCGAACTCATTGCCCTCGCAGTGGTTCAGCCGCTCGCCGTTGCCCTCGGCGGCGGAGCCTCCGTAGCCGAAGGAGTGGACGTGGCGGCCGGTCTGCGAGTTGAAGGCGATGCCCTGGGCGCCCACGGTGTCGGCCAGGGTGCGGCCGTTCAGCGTGTTCATCACGGCGTAGGCGTAGTCCCAGTTGGCGTTCCCCCGGGTGGAGACGTACTGGCCGTCCCAGAAGAGGCGGCGGGCGGCGAAGGTACCGTAGGGGCGGTTGCCATTGTTGTAGCCGGGGATGAAGACCCAGTTGCGGTAGCCGGTGCCGGTGGCCGCGTCCACGGTGCAGTGGCCGGCGGTGAGCACGACGGACTTGTTGTCGCTGTTGGCGACGGTAGCGGAGCAGGCGAAGGTGCCGCCGGAGGCGTTCTGGAAGAAGACCTTGCCCGCCGTGGTGCTGATCAGGCCGCCGCCGGTCCAGGCGGTGGGGGACGTGGCCCGGGGCGCGGGCGCGGAGACGGGGGCGGTGGGGCCCGGGAGCGGGGGCACGGTCACCCGCTCCCCCGTGGTGGGCGCCGGGTCCGCGAGCGTTGCGCTGCGGGCGGCGGGCAGGGCGGTGACGTCCTGGGCGGTGCGCAGCCGTTCCGCCGTCCAGAAGCGGACGGCGGCGCGCTGCTCCTCGGTGGAGACGGAGGTTCCCTGGGCAGGGTGGGACGGGGCGGGGGTGGCGGCGTGGGCGGCGGTTCCGGCGGTCCAGCTGAGGGTGGCGAGGGTGAGGGCGCTGAATAAGGTGGCGACACGTCTCATGCGGTCGGCTCCAAGTCCGTTGGAGGTGCCCGAGAGCGCCGGACAACGTTGTCTGACGCTTTGTCGCCGGTAGGGTGCCACGACTGGTCCAGACCTGCCATGAGGCCGGACGTCACAATTAGGGATCCCCCTAGCGCATGTGCGACGCGCCTTACGGGGTGCCCGGCGGGCCTTTCCCCTCCCCGCCCCTTCCCGCAACCGGGGGCCGAAGCCCCAGCTTCGGACGCGTCCTAACGCGGGGCCGCCGGGGCCAGGGTCGCCTCGATGCCCGCCACGATGGCGCGCAACCCCTCCTCGAAGCGCGCCTCGTAGTCCTGGAACAGGTCCGAACTCACCGCCGCCGCCAGCGGATACCCCTCGGCGGCCATGCGCTCCTCGCGCTCCTCGACGTCGTAACCCGGGGCTCGCTCCCCCGGCCGGGGCTCGACCGACTGCTCCTCGATCACGAAGCCGAGCGTGAAGCTGTACGCGATGAACGAGGCGCGGGCGGCGGCGCTCGGGGTGAAGCCCGCCGTGACGAAGGTGCGCAGGTGGTCCTCCTGCGGCCCGGCGTGGTCGGTGCCGGTGAACCGGCTGCCGCTGAAGACCTTCGCGCCGTCGCGGTAGCCGAGCAGCGCCCGGCGCAGGGCGCGGTGGACGTGGACGAGCCGCTCCTGCCAGGTGACATCGCCGAGGTCGCCGTACGCCTCGAACATGCGCCGGTACATGGCGGTGCTCATCGCGTCGAGCAGCGCCTGCTTGTTCTTGAAGTGCCAGTACAGGGCGGGGGCCTGGACGTTCAGCTCCTTGGCGATGCGGCGCAGGGTCAGCCCGTCGAGACCCACGTCGTTCAGCAACCGCAGGGCGGTGTCCACCACGAGGGTCTGGTCGAGTCGCGTCGTCGCCATCCGGTCATTCTCCCCGCTCATGAGGGGTTCCTTGACAACTTAACACCGTTAAGGGCACGCTCTCGAGCATGGAACTTAACAACGTTAAGGACGTACTGAAGGACGTACTGAAGGACGTACTGAAGGACGTACTGAAGGACGTACTGATCGTCGGAGCCGGTCCGTCCGGCCTCACCCTTGCCATCGACCTGGCCCGGCGCGGGGTGCGGGCCCGGGTCGTCGAGCGCGGCGAGGCGCTGTTCCCGGGCTCACGCGGCAAGGGGCTCCAGCCCCGCACCCAGGAGGTCTTCGACGACCTCGGGGTCAGCGACGCCGTACGGAAGGCCGGCGGCCCGTACCCGCCGATGCTGGGATGGCGGGACGGGCAGCCGCTCGGGACGTTCCAGATGATCGAGCGCACCGATCCGGCGCCGGACCGGCCGTACCACGAGATCTGGATGCTGCCGCAGTGGCGGACGGTGGAGATCCTTTACGCGCGCCTCCGGGAGCTGGGCGGCGGCGTCGAGTTCGGCACCGAGCTCACCGGCTTGGAGCAGGACGCGGAAGGCGTCACCGCACACCTCTCGTACGCCGACGGCTCGGCGGGGACCGCACGCGCCGCGTACCTCGTGGCGGCCGACGGCGGCCGCAGCACCGTCCGGAAGCGGCTCGGCATCGGCATGACGGGCGAGACGGTCGACCCGGCCCCAACGCTGATCGCGGACGCGGTGATCGACGGCGACGCGGTGATCGACGGCGCGGAGCGCGGCCTGGGCCGCGACCACTGGCACGTATGGCAGCACGCGAAGGGCGGTGCCATCGCGCTGTGCCCGCTCCCCGGGACCGACCTGTTCCAGGTCGCCGCGCAGTACGACGCCCCGGACGCGGTCCCCGACACCTCCCCCGAGGCCGTCCGCCAACTGATCGCCGACCGCACCCACCTCGCCGCCTCCGATGTGCGCGAGGTGCGGTGGGCCTCGACGTTCACCCCACGCGCGGCGATGGCCGACCGCTTCCGCGCGGACCGGGTCTTCCTGATCGGCGACGCCGCCCACATCCACTCCCCGGCGGGCGGCCAGGGCCTCAACACGAGCGTCCAGGACGCGTACAACCTGGGCTGGAAGCTCGGGCAGGTGCTGCGGCACGGCGCGGACCCGGCCCTGCTCGACAGCTACGAGGCCGAACGCCTGCCGATCGCGGCGGGGGTCCTCGGCATCAGCACCCGCATCCACCGAGCGCACCGCTCGGGCGACACGGAGGGACGGCGCCGCACGAGCGAGGTCCACCAGCTGGGCCTGTCCTACCGGGAGGGCCCGCTGGCGGTGGACGAACGGGACGAGCACCACCGAAACCAGTTGGGTGCCGGTGACCGCGCCCCGGACGCGCCGTGCGCCCTGCCCGACGGAACGCCCGTCCGGCTCTTCGACGTCCTGCGCGGCCCGCACTTCACCCTGCTGATCCTCGGCGACGCGGCACCGCCCGCGCCGGACGCCGACTTCGGGGGCCTGGCTCCGACGCTGGGGGCGGCCGGATGCGTGCGCACGATCAGGGCGGGCGGCCCGGCCCCCGACCTCCTGGACCCGGACGACCACCTCACCACCGCCTACGGCCCCGCCCCGGCCCTCTTCCTCATCCGTCCGGACGGCTACGTCTGCTGGGCAGCGGACGGCGCCCGGGTACGCCCCCTGCTCACGCGCTGAGCGAGCCCAGGGTTGGTCCCGCTGGCGGATCTTTCCCCTCCCCGCCCCTTCCCATAACCAGGGGCTCCGCCCCTGGACCCCTGGGCCGACGAGCCGACCGTCGCTCGCGATCAGCTCACCGGCCGGGGCGCTGACCGCGTCACCTGCGACGCGGCCGGGGTCTGGGGCGGAGCCCCAGTTGAGGGAAGGGGCGGGTAGGGGAACAGGTCGCCGTAGGCGGCACGGCACGACGGGCACCGCCCGGCCTACGCGAAGTCCAGCAGGACCTTGCAGGACTGGCTGCGGTCGGCGGCCAAGGCGAACGCCTCCGCCGCCTCCTCCACCGGCCGGACCCCACTGATCAGCGCGTCGAACGACGGCTCAGCCGCCAGCAGCCGCAGCGCGTCGTCGAACTCGGCGTGGAAGCGCAACGCGCCCCGCAGCTCGATCTCCCGGGCGACCAGTACGTTCCCGGCGAACGGGCTCTGCCCGGGGGGCAGCATGCCGAGTTGGACGACGACCCCGCCGCGCCGCACCCTCCGCAGGCAGGTGTCGAGTCCGGCGGCCACGCCGGATGCCTCGATGGCGACGTCCATCTCGTCCGAGGGCCAGTTGGGGTCGTCCGGGTCGTCGGCCCGTACGCACGCGGTCGCTCCGGCCGCCGCCGCGAACTCCAGGGCGCGCGGGAGCAGATCGGTCGCCGTGATGGTCGCCGCGCCCGCCGCGCGGGCTGCCGCGATGGTGAGGCAGCCGATCGGACCGGCGCCGGTGACCAGCACATGACGGCCCTTTACGGCGCCCGCCCGCCGCACCGCGTGCAGCGCGACGGACAGCGGTTCGGCGAGCGCGGCCCGGCGCGGGTCCAGTCCGTCGGGCAGGGCGCGCAGTTGCGCCGCCGGGACGGTGACGCGGGAGGCGAAGCCGCCCTGGACGTGGGGGAAGCGCGCGGCGCTGCCGAGGTAG
Source organism: Streptomyces endocoffeicus (assembly GCF_016741935.1). GTDB lineage: Bacteria > Actinomycetota > Actinomycetes > Streptomycetales > Streptomycetaceae > Streptomyces > Streptomyces endocoffeicus. Next base: position 61,326 of record NZ_JAERRG010000007.1, read on the forward strand.
CGGGTGTCGCGGCAGACGTTGGCGCGGCCGTCGGCGCACTCGGGGCACACCTCGCACGGCGTGGCCGGGTGCACGGCGACCGGGGTGCCGACCGCGGGCCCGGTCGCGCCCTCGCCGTACGCCACCACCGTGCCCACGACCTCGTGCCCCAGCACCATCGGCTCCTGGAGCCGGAAGTCGCCCACCCCACCGTGCCGGTGGTAGTGGAGATCCGATCCGCAGATCCCCCCGTAGCGGATCGCCACGAGCGCCTGCCGCGGCGCCGGTTCCGGCTCCGGGAGTTCCTCGACCCGCAAATCACCCTGCCCGTGGATCACACAGCCCAGTACCATCCGCCCAGCCTCCTCAAGCTCACCTGGTGTCCCGTCGTTCACAACACGCTCGTCATGCCGCCGTCTACGTACAGCACCTGTCCGCTCACGAAGTCCGCCGCCGGGGACGCGAGATACAGCAGCGCCCCGATCAGGTCCTCGGTGCGGCCCCAGCGCCCGGCCGGGGTCCGCCCGCGTACCCAGGCGCTGAATTCCTCGTCCTCGACCAGCGGCCGGGTCAGCTCGGTCTCGATGTAGCCGGGGCCGAGCCCGTTGACCTGGATTCCGTACCGTCCCCAGTCCGCGCACATGCCCTTGGTGAGCATCTTCAGCGCGCCCTTGGTCGCCGAGTAGGGCGCGATGCCGGGGCGGACCACCTCGCTCTGGAGGGAGCAGATGTTGACGATCTTGCCGTGGCCGCGTGCGGTCATCCGCCGGGCGGCCTCCCGGCCCACCAGGAAGGCGCTGGTGAGGTTGGTGTCCAGGATCTGCCGCCAGGCTTCGTCGGTGAACTCCAGCAGCGGCGCCCGGTTCTGCATTCCGGCGTTGTTGACCAGGATGTCGATCGGGCCCACCCGCTCCTCGACATCGGCGATGCCGGCGGCGACGGCCGGGCCGTCGGTGACGTCGAACGCGGCGGTGTGCACCTCCGCGCGCCCCGCACTCCTCTCAGCCCCTGCAGCCCCTGCAGCCCCCGCGCCCCCCACGACCTCGGGCCCGACGCCGCCGGGCCCAACGCCACCGAGTTCGGCGGCGGCGAGTTCGGCGGCGGCCTTCTCCAGGGCCTGCGGATCGCGCCCGTTGAGCACCACCGTGCAGCCGGCCTCCACGAGCCCCCTCGCGAGGGCGTGGCCGATGCCCCGGCTGGAGCCGGTGATCAGCGCGGTGCGGCCCGCGATGTCGAAGAGCGGATGTGTCGTCATGGCGTGGGTACCTCTCCGGTTCTCAAGTCACTCCCGTTCTCAAGTCACTCCGGTTCTCAAGTCACCAGTTCCTAGATCACCAGTGACAGCAGCAGGACGAAGACGAGCCCGACGACGGAGATGATCGTCTCCATCACCGACCAGGTCCGCACGGTCTGCCCGACGCTCATCCCGAAGTACTCCTTGACCAGCCAGAATCCCGCGTCGTTGACATGGCTGAAGAAGAGCGACCCGGCGCCGATGGACAGCACCAGCAGCGCCACATGCGTGCTGGACATATCGGCGGCGAGCGGTGTCATGAGCCCGGCGGCCGAGATCGTGGCCACCGTCGCCGAGCCGGTGGCGAGCCGGATGGCGACCGCGATCAGCCAGGCGAGGAGCAGCGCGGAGACGTTCCAGTCCTCCGAGATATCCATGATCATCTTGCCGACGCCGATGTCGATGAGGGTCTGCTTGAAGCCGCCGCCCGCGGCGACGATCAGCAGCATCCCGGCGATCGGGGCCAGCGAGTGCTCAACGGTGGAGGAGATCCGGTCCCGGGTGAAGCCCGCGGGGCGGCCCAGCGTGAACATGCCCACGAGCACCGCCGCCAGCAGCGCGATCAGGGGGGTGCCGATGACGTCGGCGACCCGCTGGACGCCGTCCTCCGGGTCGTCCACGACGATGTCGACCAGCGCCTTGATCAGCATCAGCACGACCGGCAGCAGCACGGTGAACACGGTGACGCCGAACCCGGGGCGCCGCTCCAGCTCCTCCGACGGGCGCGTGGGCATCAGCCGGTCCGGCGGGGTGACGTCGACCCAGCGGGCGGCGACGCGCGAGAAGACCGGGCCCGCGATGATCGCGGTGGGGACGGCGATGAGGACGCCGAGCGCCAGGGTGATCCCCAGGTCGGCGTGGACCGCGTCGATCGCGGCGAGCGGGCCGGGGTGCGGCGGCACCAGACCGTGCATCACGGACAGACCGGCGAGCGCCGGGATGCCGATCCGCATCAGGGAGAAGTTGCCGCGCTTGGCGACCAGCAGCACCACCGGGATCATCAGCACCATGCCGACCTCGAAGAAGAGCGGCAGCCCGATGATCCCCGCGATCAGCACCATGGCCCAGGGCATCGTCTTGTTGTTCGCCCTGGCGAGGATCGTGTCGACGATCTGGTCGGCGCCGCCGGAGTCGGCGAGCAGCTTGCCCAGGATCGCGCCGAGGGCGATCAGCACGCCGACGCCCGCGACGGTCGATCCGAGACCGGCCGAGAAGCTGGTGATGACCTTGTCGAGCGGGGCTCCCGCGACGGCGCCGAGCGCCAGGGAGCCGATCGTCAGCGACAGAAACGCGTGCAGCTTGGTCTGGGTGATGAGCAGGACGAGAACGGCTATGCCGACGAGGACGGCTATGCCGAGCTGTGCGTGACCGGCCGACGTGATCGGGTCGACGGTGTCCGCTGCCAGCATCTCGGCGCTGAGTCTGGTCACGGCGGGTTTCCTAACGTGCGTTACTGGTGTTCGAGCCGCCGCAGTTCGGCGGCGGCCCACTCGGTGATGACCTCGGGTTCGGGGGAGATGTCCACGGCGACGCCGTACTCGTCCGGCTGGAGCGGTTCGAGCGTGGCGAGCTGCGAGTCGAGCAGGTCCCCGGAGAAGAAGTGGCCCTTGCGCTCCTTCATCCGCTCGGCGATCCGCTCGCGGTCGCCGGTCAGATGGAGGAAGACGATGCCGGGGGCGGCGGACCGCAGCCGGTCGCGGTACATCCGCTTGAGCGCGGAGCAGCTCACCACTCCCCCGCCCTCGGCGTGGTCGTGGGCCCAGGCGCCGATGGCGTCCAGCCAGGGGCGTCGGTCGTCGTCGTCCAGCGGGGTCCCGGCCGACATCTTGGCGATGTTGGCCGGCGGGTGGAAGTCGTCGGCCTCGGCGTACGGGACGCCGAGCTCCTCCGCCAGCAGAGGGCCGATCGTGGTCTTGCCCGTTCCGGACACTCCCATGACCACGACAACCTGGGGGGCGTGCATGTGTGTGAAACCTCGCTGTCTTCTTCGACCTCGGCGCCGCCGGACACTCAACCCCACAGATACGACGTATTCAAGAGTCCGTGACTTAAAAGTCATACTTATTTGTGGGACGGGTGGCCGCGTAGGCTGAGCGCATGGACGAACAGGGGCCCGAGGGCCGTGGCCAGAGGCCCAGGGACCAGGGGTCCAGGGGCCAGGGACCCAGGGGACAGGGGCTGCACGACCGCGTCCTGGAATCCCTGGGCCCCGCGATCACCGCGGGCGACTACCCGCCCGGCACGGTGCTGCGCACGGACGAACTGGAGCGGCGCTACGACGTCTCCCGCACGGTCGTCCGAGAGGCGGTGCGGGTCCTGGAGTCCATGCACCTGGTGGAGTCCCGCCGCCGGGTCGGCGTGACCGTACGCCCCACCGAGGAGTGGGACGTCTTCGACCCCCAGATCATCCGCTGGCGCCTGGCCGGACCCGACCGCCCCCGCCAGCTCCGCTCCCTCACCGCCCTGCGCTCGGCCATCGAGCCCGCGGCCGCCGGGCTGGCCGCCGAGCACGCCACGCCGGAGCAGTGCGCCGAACTCACCGAGCACGCGCTCAACATGGTGGCCACCTCGCGCGGCCAGCAGCTCCCCGCGTATCTGGTCCACGACGTGGCCTTCCACCGCGTGATCCTGCGCGCCTCGGGCAATGAGATGTTCGCCCGCCTCGGCGACGTCGTCGCGGAGGTCCTCACCGGCCGCACCCAGCACCGCGTCATGTTCAGCGACCCCGACCCGGAGGCGGTCACCCTCCACGTCCGGGTGGCCGAAGCGGTTCGCGCGGGCGACGCGGAGGCGGCGGAGCGCTATACGAAGGAGATCACCGTGGGCGCGCTGCGGGAGCTGGACATCCTGGCGCCCTGAGCCTGCGCTCCGCACCGGCCGCCGTCTGTTGAGTGCGGGTTTCGCTTCGCGCCTTCGGCGCCTTTGAGCAGCGGGGCAGGGGGTGGGGGCGCGGGCCGCGTCGCCGGGCGCCGGGGCTGTGGGGTGGGCGCCGGTGGCGGCTTCCGCACTCGGTGGCCCGGGGCGCTCCGGACTGCGAACGGCGGGGGTCCGGGTACCCCTTCCGAAAAATGCTTGATATGGCGCAACTAATACATCAAGCGTTTTCGGGAGGGGGGTACCCGGACCTCCTCCGGTACGGCGTCGACCTGAGCCCGCCCGGGTCAGATCTGGTTCTCACCCCCGTCGACGTAGAAGTTGGCGCCGAGGATGAAGCTGCTCTGCTCGGAGGCGAGGAACGCCACCAGCCCGGCGACCTCCTCCGGGCGCCCCATCCGGCCGATCGCGACGTTCGCGGCGAGGTGTGCCTTGAAGTCGGCCGCGTTGTCCTCGCCTGCGAGGGCCGTGATCGCCGGAGTGTCGATCGGGCCCGGCGAGATCGCGTTGACCCGGATGCCGCGCCCCTTGAGCTCGTTGGCCCAGGTCCGCGCGAAGGACCGGATCGCGGCCTTGGACGCCGCGTAGACGCCGAACGCCTCCGTGCCGTTGTCGGCGGCGGTGGAGGCGTTGAGGATCACCGAGGCGCCCTCGTTGAGCAGCGGCAGCGCCTTCTGCACGGTGAAGAGCTTGCCCCGCACATTGACGGCGAAGGTCCGGTCGAGGTGTTCCTCGGTGACCTCCTCCAGCGTGGCGAAGTCGGCGGTCGCGGCGTTCGCGAAGACCACGTCCAGACCCCGACCCCGGGCGCGGACCGCGTCGTAGAGCCGGTCCAGGTCGGCCAGGTTGGTGACGTCACCCGCCACCGCGGTGGCCCCCGCCGGGCCGATGGCCTCGACGGCCGCGTCCAGCTCGGCCTTCCGCCGGCCGGTGATGAACACATGCGCGCCCTCGGCCGCCAGCCGTACGGCGGTGGCCAAGCCGATCCCGGTGCCGCCGCCGGTGATGACGGCGGTCTTGCCCTCAAGCTGTCCCATGTCAATGACCTCCCCAAATTTCGGTACCGTTCGGTACTGAAATGGAGCGTAGCGCACTTCTGAACCGATCGGTACTGAAGAGGTATGCTCAACGGCATGAGCACGCGGCAGCAGGCACCGATCGGCCGACCGAGGGGTTTCGACACCGACGAGGCCCTCGAGCGCGCCATGCGGGTCTTCTGGGAGCAGGGCTACGAAGGCGCCAGCCTCACCGACCTGACCAGCGCCATGGGCATCACCCGCACCAGCATGTACGCGGCCTTCGGCAACAAGGAGGACCTGTTCCGCAAGGCCCTGGAGCGCTACTCGGAGGGCCCCGCCGCGTACGCGGACCGGGCCATGCGGGAACCCACCGCCCGGCAGGTGGCCACCTCGTTCCTCCACGGCTCCGTCCGGGCCAACACCCGCCCCGGCTGCCCCGCCGGATGCCTCGGCGTCCAGGGTTCCCTCGCCGCGGGCGACCCCGGACGCAGCGCCCGCGACGCCCTCATCGCCTGGCGCAACGAGGGCACGGCCCGCCTCCGCGACCGGTTCCGGCGGGCCGTCGACGAAGGCGACCTGCCACCGGACACCGATCCCGGAGTGCTCGCCCGCTACCTCATGACCGTGGCGAACGGCATGGCCGTCCAAGCGGCCAGCGGCGCCACCCAGGAGGAGCTGCAGCAGGTGGCCGACGTGGCGCTGCGCAACTGGCCGCCCGCGCAGGGGGCGTCCGACGGCTCGTGACGCCCGCGGGCGCCCGCGGCGGGCTGGTCGCTCCCGTTCCGGCCCCTCCCCGCGGCACCGATACGCGGCTCCGCCGCATGGCGGGGCTTCGCCCCGAACTCCGCCACTCCGCGTCTCAAGCGATGCGCGGGGTGAGGCGTTCGAAGGCGACCGGGAGGTGGTCCGGCCCGCGCAGGATGGCGTTTTCCCGGTACGGCGGCGGGTCGGCGACCAGGCGCGGTCCGTGGAGGCTGTGGACCAGGGCGGTGAGGGCTATCTGCGCCTCCGCCCGCGCCAGGGTGGCGCCGACGCAGTAGTGGATGCCGCCGCCGAAGCCGAGGTGGGCGTTGTCACGGCGGTCGGGGACGAAGCGGTCGGGGTCCTCGAAGCGGCGGGGGTCGCGGTTGCCCGCGGCGAGCATGAGGCGGATACGGGAGCCCTTGGGGATGGTGGTACCGGCGATGTCGATGTCGGCCAGGGCGCTGCGGCCGGACATCTGCACGGGCGGGTCGTAGCGCAGCACCTCCTCCACCAGCGTGGTGGCCAGGTCGGGATCGGTGCGCAGCCGGGCGAGGGCGTCGGGGTGACGCAGCAGGGCGAGGGTGCCGTTGGCGATCAGGTTGACGGTGGTTTCGTGACCGGCGATCAGCAGCAGGCCCAGGGTGACGCGCAGTTGCACCGGGTCCATCACCTCGTCGGGATCCTCGTGGCGCATCAGACCGGACAGCAAGTCATCGCCAGGGTCGGCGCGGCGCCGGGTGATGAGCCCTTCGAGGTAGTGGACCAACTCGTCGCGGGCCTGGTCCAGTTCGCGGAGCTCCTCTTCGGTCTGGGTGTCGATGGGGTCCAGGCCCCGGGTGAGCCGGCGGGCGAGGCTGCCGAAGAGGGGCTCGTCCTCGCGGGGCACGCCGAGCAGTTCGCAGATCACCGTGACCGGCAGCGGGTACGCCAGGTCGGCGACGACGTCGAGTTGGCCCGGCTGGTCGCCGGCGCGGGCGTCGAGGAGCCGGCTGACCAGCTCGCCGAGGTGGTCGCGCATGCCCATGATCCGGGGGATGAACTCCTGGGTGACCACGCGCCGGAGCTGGTCGTGGCGGGGCGGGTCCTGCAGAAGCAGGCTCCTGGCCTCCTTGGGGGTCTTGTTCAGCGGGTCGAGCCGGTCGGCGCTGCAGCGCGGGTCGTGCAGCAGCTGCCCGATCTCCCGGTGGCCGCTGACCAGCCAGGAGCCGTCGTCCGTACGGGCGACCGGATGGCGGCGCAGCTGGGCGTAGTACGGGTAGGGGTTGGGGCGGTTGTCGTACCGCAGGACCTGGGCGAACAGGTCGGTGGCCGAAAGCGCGGTGGATGCCGAAGGCGCGGTGGATGCCGAACGCGTGGCGGATGTCGTCATGAGAGCTCTCCGTTCACCGGTGTGCGGATGTCGTGGTCCGGGGCGCCGCCGGCATCACGGCCGGGGAACGCCGCGTCGACGGGCTCGAGGTGGGCCGGGCCGTCGGTGGCACCCAGCAGGGGCGGGAACGGTGCGCGGGCCTCGATGAGGGCCGCATAGCCGTCCAGTACGCGGGGGGAGTCGACCGCGACGGCGGCCACCAGCCTGCCCTTGAGGCCGTAGGCGGCGACGAACCGGCGCTGGTCGAGGGCGCCTTGGGCGACGACGACCTGGTCGGCGACGCCCGGCAGCCCGATGGACTTGAGGTAGCGGCCGAACTGGTGGGACCAGAACGCGGGCAGCGGCTGGTGGACGCGCCGCCCGCCCGGTCCGTGGGTGATGTTGTGCGCGGCGGTGCGCGCCTGGGCGACCGCGTTGTCCCAGTGGTCCAGGCGCAGCAGCTCCCCGGGGAAGAGGGGGTGCGGCCGGCGGGCGACGTCACCGGCGACGAACACCTCCCCGACCGGCCGCCCGTCGGTGGCCACGGCCCGGCAGCCGTCGTCGCTCACCACGCCGCGATGGTCGGCGGAGAGCCCGGAGCCGGTCAGCCACTCGGTGTTGGCCAGGGCGCCGGTGGCGACCACGGCCACCTCGGCGTCCACCGCCGTGCCGTCGGCCAGCACGGCCCGGCGCAACCGGCCGGACGGATCGCCCTCCAGGGCGTGGACCGTGGCGTTCGGCCGCAGGTCCACCCCCGCCTCGCGGTACCAGTCGGCGACGGCCCGGCCGATCACCCCGCCCAGCGCACTGGCCAGCGGCACCGCGCCGCGCTGGGTCACGGTCACCGCTATTCCCAACTCCCGGCAGGTGGAGGCGACTTCGCCACCGGTGAAGCCCGCCCCGATGACCAGCACCCGGGAGGGACCGGCCGCCAGCGCGCCGCGCAGCCGCTCGGCGTCCTCGCGGGTGCGCAGCGTGTGCACACCCTCCAGACCGCCCCCGGCCCGCCCGGGCCAGGGGCGCGCCCGGGTGCCGGTGGCGATCAGCAGCCGGTCGTACGCCACCCACCGGCCATCGGCCAGCTCCACCCGGTGGCCGGGCACATCCAGCCCGGTGGCGGGGGTGCCCAGCAGCCAGCGGGCGTCGATGTCGCGGACCCGGGGCAGCCCGATGTGGTCGGGGCTCAACCGCCCGGCGAGCACCGCCTTCGACAGCGGCGGCCGGTCGTACGGCTCATGGGGCTCGTCCCCGATCACGGTGAGCTCCCCGGTGAACCCCTCGTCGCGCAGGGCCTCGGCCGCGCGCAACCCGGCCAGCGAGGCGCCCACCACCACGATCCGCTCCGTGCGCGGCGACCGATCCGGGGGCTTGGGCGGAGCCCATCGGCTGATCGTTCCGCAACCGCGCAAAGAGCCGCTTGGCCCGCGCCTTGGCGGACGAAGGCTCCCCTCGTGCGAGCGGATGCGCACTTTACGTAGCGAGTCGGATACATTGCGTAAGTGATGATCGGAGCGGAGCCCGGGACATGTCGGGCCGCGGCCCGCTGGCCGTGGCTCGCTCTGGTGCTGGTCGCGCTGATCCATGTGGTGGCCTGCGCCCATGGCCCGCTGGCCGGGGGTTCCGGGCGGACGGACATCATCACCGTGACGGGCCTGGCTCCGCATGTCGTGTCACACGGCGCGTCCGAGCACGCCGCGAAGGAAGCGGAGAAAGCAGAGAAAGCGGACTCCTGCGGCGGACAGCATCACGGCCCCCAGCAGTGCGCCGGTTTCGACGAGCCGACGTGGGCGCAGGCGGGCCGGGGCAAGGAGCTGATGCCGCAGCAGGGGCCCCCGCACACCGAAGCGGTCGGGGGAGTGGCACCGGGGCGGGCTCCGCCGGTCCGGGAGGTCGAGGTCCCGCGGCCCGGTGGCGGGCAGCGGGCGGCGTTGCAGGTCTGGCGGAACTGACGGAGCCCCGCCGCGCCGCCGCGCGAGGCGTCCGCCTCGAGTGCCGGTGCGGCGACGAGCTGTGCCCTGCCCCCTCACCCTGTACACCGCCGTTTCGACGTGCGTCGACGGCGGTGGGAGAGCCGTCACCGATGAAACCTCACCCGCTGTCCTGTGCCCTCGACTCCGCGTCCGCTTCCCCCGCCCAGTTGCTCGCCGCCTCGGCGCGGTCGGCCGCCCATCCGTCCGCCCTGGTGGGCGACACGCCCGTGTTGTGGGTGGGTGAGCCGTTCACTCCCGCCGGACGCGGATTCTGGGCCAAGCTGGAAGGCCACAACCCGGGCGGTATCAAGGACCGCACTGCCCCGTACATGGTGGCCGCCGCCCGGGAACGCGAGGCGCTGCCGCCCGGTGCCCGGATCGTCGAGTCCACCTCCGGCACCCTCGGCCTCGGCCTGGCCCTGGCCGGCATCACCTACGGCCACCCCGTCTCGCTGGTCACCGACCCCGGGATGGAGGCCCAGGTCGCCGGGCTCCTACGGGCCTACGGGGTCGACGTCCACACGGTGACCACGCCGCATCCGGAGGGGGGCTGGCAACAGGCCCGCCGCGAAAGGGTCGCCGAACTGCTCGCCCGCCACCCGGACGCGTGGTGCCCCGACCAGTACCACAACCCGGACAACGTGGCCGCCTACCGGCCGCTCGCACACGAACTGGTCGCCCAGCTCGGCCGGATCGACACCCTCGTCGTCTCGGTCGGCACCGGCGGCCACTCCGCGGGCACCGGCCGCGTACTGCGCGCCTTCTTCCCCACGCTGCGGGTGGTCGGCGTGGACACCTGCGCCTCGACCATCTTCGGCCAGCCCGCCGGCACCCGGCTGATGCGTGGCCTGGGCTCGTCCATCTACCCGCGCAACGTCGCCTACGACATGTTCGACGAGGTCCACTGGGTCGCCGCCCCCGAGGCCGTATGGGCCGCCCGCACCCTGGCCCGCACCCGGTACGCCACCGGCGGGTGGAGCGTCGGCGCGGTCGCCCTGGTCGCCCGCTGGATCGCCCGCACGTCCCCCGCCGAGCAGCGCATCGCGGCCGTCTTCCCCGACGGCCCGCACCGTTACGTCTCGACCGTCTTCGACGACGACTACTGCCGCGCCCACCAACTCCTCGGCCACGAACCGCCCGACGACCCGGACGAGATCGCCGACCCCGCCCAGGCGGTGGTCACCCGCTGGACCCGCTGCCGCACCGTCACCCGCCCCCGCCCCCACCCCGGCAAGGGAGACCTGAGCCTGGCGGGAGCGGCCCGGTGAGGAGGATCCTGTCGCAGACCCGCTCATTCAGCCCGGCCGCGCGGCTGCTGATGGCGAACCAGTTCGCCATCAATCTGGCCTTCTACATGCTCATGCCCTACCTCGCCGCCCATCTCTCGGGAGGTCTGGGGCTGGCGGCATGGGCGGTCGGCCTGGTCCTCGGTGTGCGCAACCTGTCCCAGCAGGGCATGTTCCTCATCGGCGGCACCCTCGCCGACCGCCTCGGCTACAAGACCCCGATCCTGACCGGCTGCGTCCTGCGCACCGGAGGGTTCGCCCTGCTCGGCTGGGTCGACAGCCTCCCCGCCCTGATCGCGGCCTCAGCGGCGACCGGATTCGCCGGCGCCCTGTTCAACCCGGCCGTACGCGCCTATCTCGCCGCCGAAGCGGGCGAACGCCGGGTGGACGCGTTCGCCCTGTTCAACGTCTACTACCAGGCCGGCATGCTGCTCGGCCCACTGGTCGGACTCGCACTGCTGGCCGCCGACTTCCGCGCCGTGTGCACCACAGCCGCCGTCATCTTCGCGGCCCTGAGCGTGCTCCAGGCCCGCACCCTCCCCGCCCACCACGACACCGACGCCCACCCCCGGACAGCGGACGCTCACCGGACAGCGGACGCCCACCGGACAGCGGACGCCCACCGGACGGCAGGAGCTCACCGGACAGCGGCCGGGAACGCGGGCCCGCCAACCGTGTGGAAGCAGTGGCGGCGGGTCGTCTCCAACCAGCCGTTCCTGCTGTTCTCCGCGGCGATGACCGGCTCCTACGTGCTGACCTTCCAGGTCTACCTGGTGCTGCCGCTGGCCGCCGATGCCGCCCTCGGCGCGGACGGCACGAGAGCGACGAGCGGGCTGTTCGTCATCTCGGCCGCGGTGGCGGTGGCGGGGCAGCTGCGACTGACCGGCTGGGCCAAGCGGCGCTTCACTCCCCACCAGGCACTGGCCGCCGGGCTCGCCGCGATGGGCGCGGCGTTCGTGCCCCTGGCCCTCACCCCCGCCGGGTCCGCGATCGGGTCCCTGACGGCTCTCGCCGTATCCGTGGCCGTACTCGCCGCGGCCGGGGCAGTGGTCTACCCCTTCGAGATGGACACCGTCGTCGCACTGTCCGGGAACGAACTGGTCGCCACCCACTACGGCCTCTACAACACCGTCTCCGGCTTCGGCATCACCCTGGGCAACCTCGCCCTGGGCGCACTCTGGGACGCCGCCCACGCCGACGCCCCCTGGCTGGTGTGGGCCGCCCTCGCGGTGACCGGAGCCGCGTGCGCGACCGCGGTCACCGCACTCGCCCGGACCGGCCGCCTCCGCCCCCACCCCGTCCGGCCCGCTCCCGCCTGACCGCCCGTCCAGCGAGAGTCGATCACTTACCGGGATGTCCCGGACCTCACCCGCTCACCCCCGGCTGTGGGCCGGTGCCGGACACCTGGGGCCAGCGCTCGTACCACCGCTGGTCGGCCTCCAGCTGGGCGGCCAGCGAGATGAGTACGGGCTCGCTGTCGGCCGGGCCGAGGAACTGGGCGCCGAGCGGCAGTGTGCGGTGCTCGGGGTCGGCGAACCCGGCGGGCACGTTCATCGCGGGCCAGCCCAGCACGTTCCACGGCCAGGCGTACGGACACGACGCGATCATGGCCCGATCCGTACGCCACCCGGACAGACCGGCCATGGCCCCGATCCGCAGCGGCGGCGTGGCCGTCGTCGGGGAGAGGACCACGTCGAAGCGCTCGAAGATCGCCCCGACCTGGCGCCGCAGCGGCTCCTCGTACGACCGCGCCCACCGCAGCGCGGCGCCGCCCAGCAGGCGGCCGTTGCGGACGGCGCCGCGGGTGCGGATGTCCAGCAGCAGCGGATCGGGGACCCGGCCGGACCATTCGGTGAGCCCGGCCGTGGCGCGCGGCAGGAAGGAGAAGCCCACGAGCCCGTAGCGCGGCTCGGCCTCCACCACCTCGTGGCCGAGGGCCGCCAGCCGCTCGGCGAGCCGGACGACGGCGGCCCGCACCACCGGGTCCAGCCTCTTCGGCGTGCCGGTGAAGGCCGTCTTGAACGACAGGGCGATCCGCAGCCGCCCCGGGTCGCGGCCCACGGCGGACAGCACGTCCACCGGCTCGGGGCAGTGCAGATCCCCCTCGCGGTTGCCGGTCGCGGCATGCAGCAGGAGCGCCGCGTCGGCGACCGTACGGGCCAGCGGGCCGTTGCAGGTGATGCCGTTGAAGGCCTCGGCGTCCGGCCAGGTGGAGATCCGGCCGCGCTGCGGCTTGATGCCGATGAGATGCGTCCAGGCGGCGGGGATGCGGACCGAGCCCGCGCCGTCCGAGCCGAGCGCGGCGGGGACCAGCCCGGCGGCGACGGCGGCCGCGCCGCCGCCGGAGGAGCCGCCGGGGGTGTGCTCCGGGCTCCAGGGGTTGCGGGTGTCGCCGAAGGCGGGGCCCTCGGTGAACGGCCACTGGCCCAGCTCGGGGGTGTTGGTCTTGCCGACGATCACGGCCCCGGCCGCCTTCAGCCGCCGTACCGCCTCGCCGTCCTCGGCCTTGGCGGGGAAGTCGCCGCAACAGCCGAAGGCGGTGGGCTCGCCCGCCACGTCCGTGTCGTCCTTGACCGCGAGCGGGACACCGAGCAGCGGCAGCCGCTCCCCCGCCGCCAGCCGCCGGTCCGCCTCGGCGGCCTCGCGCAGGGCGGCCTCGGCGCGGATGCGGCGGAACGCGTTGAGCGTGGGCTGGGTCTCGGCGATGCGCTGGAGCGACTGCTCGACCAGCGCACGGGAGGTCACCTCGCCCCCGGCCAGGGCGCGGATCTGCTCGCCCAGACCCTTGGGAATGACGCTGGTCACCGTGGACCTCCTCGGGTGAGTTCGGCCACTCCCCCTTTACCCCAGGTGGCCGCTCTGCGCACCCTGGGCAACGGTGATGACCCTCTTCATCACATTCATCACGATCACATTCATCACGATCATCGCTGAGCACAGAGGACACCCGCATGACCGACATCGCGGCGCGCCGCACCGGCCTCCACGCCCGCACCGGAGGCCCCTCCGACGGCGAGGACCACCTGTTGGAGCAGCTGCTCGGCTGGTCGCTCGTCGTCGTCCTCGCCTTGCTCACCACGCAGCTGGGCCTGTTCTGAGTCACGCTCATCCGGTCCAGCGCACTGCACCGCACCGTATGCCATAGTGGACCGCATGACGTTCGACGCCCCAGCCTGGCTGGAATCCGCCACCATCGACCCCGCCGTACTCGCCCTGCGCCCCGACTACCGGGCGCTGCTCATCACCGCCGAGGGGCTGCGCCCCGGGCCCAGCGACGAGCTCAGCGAGCGGCTCCTGGCCGACGCCGAATCGGCGGCGCGGGAGCGGTTCGGGGACGGGCCGGTGGAGGAGCATCCGCATCTGGCCGCCTGGCGCGAGGCGTTCCGCGCCTTCGGCGCGAAGCCACAGCGCACCCGGCCCAGCGCGGAGGCCCTGCTGCGGCGGCTGTCCACCGGGCTGCCCCGGGTGGACCGGCTGACCGACATCTACAACGCGATCTCGGTCGGACATGTGATCCCGCTGGGCGGCGAGGACCTCGACCACTACGTGGGCGCGGCCCGGCTGGTGCGCGCCGAGGGCGACGAGACCTTCGAGACGACGGCCGGGGGCGAACCCGTGGTCGAGCACCCGGCGCCCGGCGAGGTGGTGTGGCGGGACGACGCGGGCGCCACCTGCCGCCGCTGGAACTGGCGCCAGTGCACCCGCACCCGCCTCACCCATGACACCACCCGGGCGATGTTCGTCCTGGACGCGCTGGGACCGATGGACGACATCGCGCTGAAGGCGGCCGGCGACCAGCTGATGGAGGCGCTGAGCGAGGCGAGTCCGGGGGTGCGGATCGCTTCGCGGCTGGTGGGTGGGGCGTAGCGCTGGGCGTAGCGCGCGGGGCGCCATCCTGGCCCGCTGGGGCGGCGCGGCCTGGGCTGCTGGGGCGGCGCGACTGCGGGGTGCCCGGCGGATCTTTCCCCTCCCCGCCCCTTCCCGTAACCAGGGGCTCCGCCCCTGGACCCCGGGTCGGCAAGCCGACCATCGCCACCGCGAACACCTGCACCAACTGGCCGAGCGCAGTCGGCACGCTAGTGCGGCCGATGAACGGAGCCTGGGGCGGAGCCCCGGTTTCGCTCCACCCCCGGACCCCGGGGCCGACCAGCCGACCGTCGCCGCCGCGAACGCGGGCGGCACGCCGACGCAGCGGACGTTCGCGCGCATCCGGGTCGTCCGGCCTGGGTCCGGGGCGGAGCCCCCACGCGGCGCAGCCGCATATCGTCAGGTGTCGGGGAGGGGCGGGGTGGGGGAGCAGCCCGCCGCAGGCGTCAGCGGGCTAGAACAGCGCCTGCTGGCCCGATGTCGGGGGTTCCTCCTCCCCGAACAGCTTTGGCGGAGTCGTGAGCAGCGGCGCGATCCGCCGCGAGCCGGGGCAGGAGATCAGCTCGTACGCGGAGCGCCGCCCCGGCGGGTCATGGCGGGCGAAGCGCCCGCCGACGACCGCGATCTCTCGGGTGCAGACCGGGCAGGTGCGGCGGGGTGACGACGACATGGGTCCAGTGTCACCCAGCCCGCCGACAACGGTCCCGCGCAACCGCTCGTACCGACGCCCCGACGCCCCGGCGCCCGCCGCCGAGCCGCCCACCGGCCCAGCCGTGGCGAACCGGCACCCCAGCAACCCGGCAACTCGGCAGCCCGGTAATCCGGCCACCCGGCCGCTCGCTCAGAACGCGTCCACCGGCTTGTACGCCCCCCACACCTCCCGCAGCGCGTCACAGACCTCGCCAACCGTGGCCCGCGCCGCGAGCGCGTCCTTCATCGGGTAGAGCACATTGGCCGTGCCCGGCTCGCTCTCGGCGGCCTTCCGCAGGGACGACAGCGCCGCCCCGACCGCCGACCGGTCGCGTTCCGCTCGCAGCCGGGCGAGCCGGTCGCGCTGCCGGGTCTCGATCTCCGGGTCCACCCGCAGCGGCTCGTACGGCGCCTCCTCCGCCAGCTGGAAGCGGTTGACTCCGACCACCACCCGTGTCCCCGCGTCCGTCTCCTGGGCGATCCGGTAGGCGTTCCGCTCGATCTCCTCCTTCTGGAAGTTCCGCTCGATGGCGGCCACCGCACCGCCCAGGTCCTCGACCCGCCGCATCAGGTCGACGGCGGCCTCCTCGACGGCGTCGGTCAGCGACTCGACGGCGTAGGAGCCCGCGAAGGGGTCCACGGTGGCCGTCACATCGGTCTCGTGCGCCAGCACCTGCTGGGTGCGCAGCGCCAGCCGGGCCGAGGTGTCGGTCGGGAGGGCGATGGCCTCGTCGAAGGCGTTGGTGTGCAGCGACTGGGTGCCGCCGAAGACGGCGGCCAGGCCCTGGACGGCCACCCGCACCAGGTTCACCTCGGGCTGCTGGGCGGTGAGTTGGACGCCCGCGGTCTGCGTGTGGAAGCGCAGCATCTGGGACTTCGGATCGCAGGCGCCGAACTCCTCCCGCATCACCCGCGCCCAGATCCGCCGTGCGGCCCGGAACTTGGCGACCTCCTCCAGCAGCGTGGTGCGGGAGACGAAGAAGAAGGAGAGGCGGGGGGCGAAGTCGTCGATGTCCATCCCCGCGGCGACGGCCGTACGGACGTACTCGATGCCGTCGGCGAGGGTGAAGGCGATCTCCTGCGCGGGCGAGGCCCCGGCCTCCGCCATGTGGTAGCCGGAGATCGAGATGGTGTTCCACTTGGGCAGCTCGGCCTTGCAGTACTTGAAGATGTCCGCGACCAGCCGCAGGGAGGGGGCGGGCGGAAAGATATAGGTGCCGCGGGCGATGTACTCCTTGAGGATGTCGTTCTGGACGGTGCCGGTCAGCCGGGCCCCGGACACGCCCTGCTCCTCGGCCACGAGTTGGTAGAGGAGGAGCAGCAGGGCCGCGGGCGCGTTGATGGTCATGGAGGTCGAGACCCGGTCCAGCGGAATGCCGCCCAGCAGCACCCGCATGTCCTCGACCGAGTCGATGGCCACGCCCACCCTGCCGACCTCGCCGTGCGCGAGGGGCGCGTCGGAGTCGTAGCCCATCTGGGTCGGCAGGTCGAAGGCCACCGACAGCCCGGTGGTGCCATGCTCGATCAACTGCCGGTAGCGGGCGTTGGACTCGGCGGCGGTGCCGAACCCCGCGTACTGCCGCATCGTCCAGGGACGGCCGGTGTACATCGTCGGATGGACCCCGCGCGTGAAGGGGTACTCCCCCGGCTCGCCCAGCCGCCCGGCCGGGTCCCAGCCGCTGAGCGCGCCGGGCCCGTACACCGGCTCGACGGGGAATCCCGACTCCGACTCGCGCGCCATGGGTCACGCCTCCTGATGGCTGATACCGGGTGTTCGCCCGGTACGGGGCCCTGTTCACAGCATGCGTCGATGTTCGCCCCACGGCAGCCCCGGGAAGCATTCAGAGCAAAAAGATCAGGGGAGGGGTTTCGGATGCACCGGACAGCGGTGGTCGGCACCGCGCTGGCCACGGCCACGGCGGCGGCACTGGTCGCCGGGTGCCGGCCGGGAGAGGCGACCGTGAACGGCCAGGGGCAGGAACGGCCCCAGGCCCGGACGAGTACGAGCGCGCCCGCGCGCGAGACGCCGCCCCGGCCGCGGCGCACGTACACCCACAAGGCCAAGCCCAAGCGGGTGGCGGCGCCCCCGCCGCGCACCACGGCCCCCGCCGTGCCGCGGCGCACCGCGCCGAGGGTGGCCCCGCCGGTGATCCCCTTCGGCAGCAGCGGGGACCGGGTGCGCGAGCTCCAGGCCCGGCTGCGCGCGCTCGGCCTCTTCCACCGGAACCCGACCGGGTACTTCGGCACGATCACGCAGGCGTCGGTCAGCGCGTACCAGCGGGGCCACGGCCTCACGGCCACCGGCTCGGTGAGCCGGCGCACCTGGACCTCACTGCGCTCGGCGACGAAGCCGCCCACCCGCGACGAGCTCTACCCGCCGACCACCCTTCCGCTGGCCAAGCCGGACCCCCGGTGCCTGACCGGCCGGGTGCTGTGCATCAGCAAGACCAGCCGCACCCTGGCCTGGATGGTGGGCGGCCGGGTGGTGTCGGCGATGGATGTGCGCTTCGGCTCGGAGTACACCCCGACCCGGGAGGGGCTGTTCCAGGTCAACTTCAAGAGCCGGGACCACGTCTCGACGATCTATCACACGCCGATGCCCTACGCGATGTTCTTCAGCGGCGGCCAGGCGGTGCACTACTCCTCGGACTTCGCCGCCCGCGGCTACAGCGGCGCCTCACACGGCTGTGTCAACGTCCGGGACAAGAAGAAGATCGCCGCGCTCTTCGGGAAGGTGAAGGCCGGCGACAAGGTCGTTGTCTACAAGTAGGACCGCGACCATCAATTGAGGAACCCCGACGGCGAGGACCCGGTCCGCGAGAGCGGCGCCGGTTCAGGCGCAAAAAGAGGGCGGCGCGGGCAGAGCCGGGGGAACGTGCTCTGCCCGCGCCGAATGCGCGGAGCCGTCGGTACGGGGGGAACCTCGGCTCCCGCGCGGCCGATGACCAGTCGGCCCGTTTCTTTCAGCGTCACCGCTGAAAAAAACGTCACACCTGGGTGCCGGAGTCTCAGCCGGCACCCGTTTCCGCGGTGGTCGTGGGGTCGTCCGAGGCGGGCGACTCCGTGGACTTCAGGGGATCAGCCGCGGTCGTGGGGTTGGTGGCGTCGGTCGGCGTGGTGGTGTCCGGCGGAGGGGGCGGCGGGGCTGTGTCGCCGTCCCCGCCACCTTTTCCCGGATCGCCGCCGGAGTCGCCACCGCTGTCCGAACCGGCACTGTCACCGGAGCCGGAACCGGAACCGGACCCGGAGCCGCCGTTGCCGTTGGAGCCGCTGCCGCCGCCGTTGCCGCTGTCCGTGCCGCCGCTGTCACCGCCGCTGCCGGTGCTCTCATCGCTGCGCGGGGTGTTGCCCGTACCGTCGTCGGCGAGGACCTGCGTGCAGTAGCCGTGGATCGCGGACGCGCCGCCCGCCGCCTTCGTCAGCTTCTTCAGCGACTTCTTGTCGAGTTCCGCGCCCACACCCGTTTCCGAGTCCAGATACCGGGGGCAGACGCTCAGGGCCCAGTGCGGCACGCCGGGCTGCCCCTGGGAGGAACCGTTCGACTTGCCGTTCTTGCCCTTGCCGTCGCCCTCCGGGTCGGAGGGAACCGTTCCGCCCTGAGCGCCGTTCGACCCCACATCGCTGGCATCGTTGTCGCCCGAACCGCTGGGATCAGGCGACGTCGTACCGCCGTCCTGGGAGATCTCCGGATGGGCGGAGTCCCCGCCGGAACCGCCGTTCGACATGCTCACCGAGGGGCCCGGCGTGTGGTCGCTCTGCCCGAACGGTGTCGGCAGTACCCCCGCGGCTGCCGCCACCGCGAATCCGCTGAGCGCACATCCGGCCACGACCGCGACCATGCCCGCGCGCAGCGGGCGCCGCAGCCGCGGCTGTCTCTCTCTGAACCGCCGGATCCGGTGCGGCCGCCGGGTCATGTCCATTTCGGCCACCCCGGCCACGGACCCCGCCTCGGCGTCGGCGGCGACCTCGACCCGGGCCGCCCGGAAGGCGGCCACGGCCGCCTCCTCACCGGGAAACGCGGACGCGTCGGAGGGGGCCGCCGTACGGCCCGCCCCGGCGGCGGCGCTGAGCACGGCCGCCAACCGTTCCGCATCGGCATATGACTGGTCGCCCCGGCCGTCGGGAGCTGCAGGCTGCTCCTCGACCGGTTCGCCGCGAAGCAACCGCTCCGCGGCACTGTCATCCAGCCAGCTGTAGCGGTGGTCTTCGGCCATCACATGTCCTTCTGCGTTGGCGCGCGTGAATCCGTCACACCAGCAGACTTCGCCACACCCGGCTTGGTTGCACCGCCGCCGTGTGACTCGCGTTGCCCTGGGACCGCGTCGAGCACCGAATCGCCCCCGGCCGCGGGGCCGATCAGATCGGCGAGCCGCCGCAGCCCCCGGTGGGCGGCGGTGCGCACCGCCCCGGGCCGCTTGCCCAGCACCGCGGCCGCGCTCTTGGCGTCGAGGCCGAGGACCACCCGGAGCACCACCGCCTCGGCCTGGTCCTGCGGCAGCTGGGAGATCAGCCCGAGCGCCTTGCCGGTGCCGATGGCCTCCATCGCCTCACCGGCCGTGTCCGCGTCGGACGGCCGGAACTCCAGCTCCGACTCATCGCCGCCGATGGCCGGGCGGCGGCCGCGCATCCGTATGTGGTCCAGCGCGCGATTGCGGGCTATCCGGGCCGCCCAGCCCCGGAAACGATCCGCGTCACCGCTAAACCGCTGCAGGTCACGGGCGATCTGCAGCCACGCTTCCGAGGTGATGTCCTCCGCGTCGCCATCACCGACCAGCGTGCGCACGTAGCCGAGGAGGCGAGGGTGCACGGACCGGTAGACGGTCCGGAAGGCGGTCTCGTCCCCTTCCTGCGCCGCGAGCACCGCGGCGGTCAGTTCCGCGTCGTCGCCCTGCACGCTCTCTTCCTGCCCCACTCGGAGAATCCGTGGTCCAGTCGATTCCGGCGTAACCCGCGGGCTAGCCCTGCCCGTAGGGCGGGTACTGCTGACCGGGCTGGCCGGGCGGCGGGGTCGGCGGCATCTGGGGGGCACCATACGGCGCGGAGCCGGGGGCCGGGGAGCCGTACGGGTTCGGCGACGGCATTCCGTACGGTGCCGGACCGGCCATCTGCGGGGGCAGCGAGGCCCGCTGCTCCTGCATCGCGGTGATCTGCCGGACCAGCAGCAGCGCCAGGACCGCCGCGGCCATGAAGATCACGATGGCGAACATGTCGAAGGCCAGGATGGAGTGCAGGCTCTCGATGTCGCTCTTCGCCTCCGAGGGAGTAGGGGAGTAGTCGTCGGCCTCCACCTTGCCCCGCAGCAGGTTGTACCGGACCCCGCCGACGGCGTTGGTGACCAGCGCCACGATCCAGGTGACCCACCAGCCGCCCAGCAGCCCGCGGCTGACGGCGTGCGGCCCCTGCGGGGAGCTGGCGCGCCAGATGTCGTTGGCGATCTGCTTGGGGAACCAGAGGTTGACCACCGGGGTGAACCACGAACCGGCCGCCCAGCCGCTGCTGAAGCGGTGCTGGCCGGGGGCGAAGACCTCGGCGTTCAGCCGCAGCCGCCGGAACCAGATCGCCCAGACCACGGCGATCGCGACGGTGAGCAGCGAGTAGATGACCTGGGCCGTGGTGAACATGTCGTCGGCGTCGTTCAGGTCGTCCTCGGTGATGGAGACCGACTTGCCCTCGACCGCGTCCAGCATGTCCCCGATCACGCTGTACTGGCCGGATCGCGCCACCAGGAGGAAGATGAGCGCGGGCAGCGCCAGCCCGAACAGCACGAGGAGCGTGGTGGAAAGCCCGCGCCGCAGATCGACCCCGCCGGTCGGCATGCCCATCGGCGGGGCGGCCGGGTAGCCGTAGCCGCCGGGCATCGGCGGCGCCTGCGGCGGGACGGACGGCTGCTGCGGCGGGACGTACGGCTGCTGCGGGGGGCCGGACGGCTGCTGCTGGAGCTGCTGCTGGTAGGTCCCGCATGCGGCACAGCGCCCGTCGGGGCCGACGGCGACAGCGCGGCAGTTCCCACACGGATACATGGTCTTTTGAGTCCCCCTGGGAACGTGACCGCTCCGGGCCACGCGAGAAAATAAGCCTCTGACCGCGCCCAGAGCGCGGACCTGCACGTTACGGGCATCCGACCGGTCCCGTCCAGAGCGGAACGAGCCCCGGACAACGGGGTGAAGTCCCCGGTTTCGTGCAAGGGGAGGTGTGACGTAATCGAGGCGTGCGACGCTGTAAGGGGTACGAGCCTGATCCAGGCTCTCCTGATCGACGGTCGGGGCCTCTCCTGTGGGGGGTGGCGGCCCCGACCGTCCTTCTTTTCTCCCTCTCGGAACGCTCCCGGGAACGCGTGCTCAGGCCCGGTGGCCGCCGCGCTCAGACCCCCAGCCGCTCCGCGAGCCGGGTGAAGCCGGACCAGCTCAGCGGCGGCTTCCCGGGGTCCCACACCCGCTGCGCCAGCGCCGCGAGCGGCAGCCGGATGCCCTGGGCCACCTGGGCGGGGGTCTGGGCCTCGGGGCGGTCGCCCCAGATCGCGAAGCGGGCGCCGAGGATCCGGTCGGGTCCGGTCAGGCTCTTGTCGGCGACGGGCGTGGAGCCGCGCAGTACCGCCGGGGACCAGTCCTCGTAGATGCCTTCCCCGGTCGGATAGGTGAAGCCGCCGGGCTGGCCGAGTACGTAGTAGAGGAAGGAGTCGTTGAGGTTGACCACCTTGCGGCCCTCCTTCAGATACTCCTGCGGCTGCCGTGCCGTCTCCTTCAGCCGTCCCGTCCAGTACTCGACCTCGATGTACTTCGCGGGCTGGACCACGCCGCCCGCGAAGAAGCCGTCGTTCCACGCCTTGGGCTGCTTGCCGAGCTGCCGCGCGAGCCGGGCCCGGTCGTTCAGCCAGCCGGTGACCAGATCCTGCACCCGGGCGCTGGGCCCGTACTTCCGCTTGGCGGCGGCCGCCAGCTTGGGGAACGACGCCTGGGGGTCCTTGACGGTCAGCGCGAGGTACTCATCGGCGCCCAGGTGCCACCAGCGGCCGGGGAAGAGCGGGGCGTACTCGCGCATCAGGTCATCGACGATGCGGGCCGCGGCCGGATTGGAGATGTCCACCGAGCCCTGGAAGGTGGTGCCGCCCGCGTTGCGCAGCTGGAGCTGCGGATGGGCCCGGATGACGGCGCCGAGGTGGCCCGGCGAGTCGATCTCGGGGATGACGGTGATGTGCAGCCGCTGCCCGAGCGCGACGATCTGCCGGACCTGGTCCTTGGTGAGGTGCGGGGACGAGACGATCTCGGGGTGGCTGGTGCTCTGGATGCGGAAGCCCTGATCGTCCGAGAAGTGCAGGGCCAGCTGATTGAGCTTGAGATCGGCCATCTCGCGCATCCGGGCCTCGATCCATCCGACCGGGTAG
Source organism: Streptomyces endocoffeicus (assembly GCF_016741935.1). Lineage (GTDB taxonomy): Bacteria > Actinomycetota > Actinomycetes > Streptomycetales > Streptomycetaceae > Streptomyces > Streptomyces endocoffeicus. The sequence continues at coordinate 83,778 of NZ_JAERRG010000007.1, forward strand.
AACTTGCGCGCGATGTCCAGGTTGAGGCCGCGCTGGGCACGGCCGGGCCGGTCGTGGATCACGCCCTCGGGGAGCCGGCCGCCGGAGCGCAGGGCCTGTTTCACGGTGCGGGTGCCGTAGAAGACGCCCGCGTCGGCGGGGCCGGTGATCCGGGCGCGGCCGCCCGCGACCTTCAGGGTGTACGCCTCGGCGCCGCCGCTCTGTTCCGGGGCGAGGGCGAGGGAGAGGTCACCGCGGCGGGCGGGGCCGGAGGTGGTGCGCAGCCCCAGCTCCGCGGCGATCATGCGGGCCTCGTCGGCGAGCGGGCCCTTGAGGTCGGCCACCACCCGGCTGGTGTCGCCGGGCCGCCAGCCGGGGCCCGAGGCCGGGGTGAAGTCGCGGACGGAGGGGATGGTGCGGGGCGGCGCGGAGGTCGCCGTGGCGTGCGGCGGGACGGCCGAGGGGGACCGTGCCGAGGTGGCGGTCGTGGCGTGTGGGGAGGACCGCGCGGGCGAGGAGCGGGTGCCCGACGGGTGCTGCCCGCCTTCCGTCTGCTGACAGCCGAGGGTTGTCAGGACGAGCGCGCCGACGGCCCCCGCGACGACACCACGGACACAGGACGCCTTGGTGGCACGGACGCAGGACGCCTTGGTGGCTCTGAGCGGCAATCCCATGGCGGTGTACCTCCTCCTCGGACCCTCCCCGCTTCACGCGTTCGGCCGCTTGTGGCCGAAAAAAGCCCTGCGCCCCGAATGCCGTCCACCGCATGCGGTAAAACCTCCCCGTTCGGGTGATATCGCGTTCCCTCCGACGCACCCGCCTCCCCGCGTCGTTAGCGTGTACTGCTCACGCGCCCAGCCCATGTGTCCCACGCCTCCCCCGGGTCCGTCTCCCCCGGGCGTCCGTTCCCATGCGCGCCTCATGCGTGTGCGCGCCTCATGCGTGTCCGAGGAGTCCACGCTGTCCAGGTCCAGGTCCCGCGCCGCCGCCCCCCGCCTCGACCGGCTCAACACCGCCCCCGCCGACGCGGCCGAGGCCGCGCTCCTCTCCTGTTGCGGCAGCCGCCGCTGGGCCCGGCTGATCGCGGCCCACCGCCCGTACCCGGATCTGGAGGCGCTGCTGGCCGCCGGGGACGAGGCCAGCTATGACCTCACCCCCGCCGATCTGGACGAGGCGCTCGCGGACGAGTCGGTCGTCGGCCATGAGCTGCCGCCCGCCGACGGCCTGGGGTCGCCGGCCGCGCACACCGCGCTCCGGGCCGCCCACGACGCGTACGAGCGTCGGTTCGGTCACGTTTTCGTCATCTGTCTGGATGGTCTGCGGCCCGAGGAGCGGCTGGACCGGCTGCTGACCGGGATCCGGGACCGGCTGGGCAACGAGTGGGAGCGGGAGCGCGACAACACCGCCGAGGAGCTGCGGCGCATCGCCCGGGGCAGACTGGCCCGGCTGACCGGGAATCGGTCCCGTTCGCCGGAAGTGCCCGGTTTCCGGATCGCATGATCGCCCGTCCGTGCTTGATCGATCACACTTGAGCCCCCCGGAGGGTTCCTCCGACAACACGTCGGTACGATGGCCAGGGCCGGTGGACCGTACCCGGCCGGGCCCGACCGACCGTGAAGCCGGCAGGCCCCAATCCCGCTTCCGGAGGGTTTTTCCGTGCCGGCTGGAACGCTGTATCGCGGCCGGGAAGGTATGTGGTCCTGGGTGGCTCATCGAGTCACCGGCGTCCTCATCTTCTTCTTCCTGTTCGTACATGTGCTGGACACCTCGCTGGTCCGCGTCTCGCCCGAGGCGTACGACAACGTGGTCGCCACGTACAAGAATCCCGTCGTGAACCTGATGGAGTACGGCCTGGTGGCCGCCATCCTGTTTCACGCTCTCAACGGCCTTCGCGTCATCGCCGTCGACTTCTGGTCCAAGGGCGCGAGGTACCAGCGTCAGATGCTCTGGGGCGTCGTCGGTATCTGGGTCGTGCTGATGGCCGGTGCCTTCTACCCGATCCTCCAGCACACGCTGCGCGAACTGTTCGGGAGCTGACGCACATGTCCGCCGAGACCACCACCCCCGCGAGCGACGCGGTCAGCGCGTACGACGTGGATCATCCGGCTCCGGTCATCGAGCCGCCGCGGGCCCGCACCCGTAAGACGCCCAGGGCGACCCGGACGAACTTCGAGATGTACGGCTGGCTCTTCATGCGCCTGTCCGGCGTCCTGCTGGTCGTCCTGGTCCTGGGCCATCTGCTGATCCAGCTGGTGCTGGACGGCGGTGTCACCAAGATCGGCTTCGCCTTCGTGGCCGGCCGCTGGGCCTCGCCGTTCTGGCAGGCATGGGATCTGATCATGCTCTGGCTCGCCACGCTGCACGGCGCGAACGGCCTGCGCACGATCATCAACGACTACGCGGAGCGGGACAACACCCGCCTGTGGCTGAAGGCGCTGCTCTACACGGCGGCGGGATTCACCATCGTGCTCGGCACTCTGGTGATCTTCACCTTCGACCCGAACATCCGCTAGGCCCCGGGGCTGAGGTATCCACTCATGAAGATCCACAAGTACGACACCGTCATCGTCGGCGCCGGCGGGGCCGGAATGCGCGCGGCCATCGAGTCGACCAAGCGCAGCCGCACCGCGGTGCTCACCAAGCTCTACCCGACCCGGTCCCACACCGGCGCCGCGCAGGGCGGCATGGCCGCCGCCCTCGCCAACGTCGAGGAGGACAACTGGGAGTGGCACACCTTCGACACGATCAAGGGCGGTGACTACCTGGTCGACCAGGACGCCGCCGAGATCCTGGCGAAGGAGGCCATCGACTCGGTCCTGGACCTCGAGAAGATGGGCCTGCCGTTCAACCGGACCCCGAACGGCACCATCGACCAGCGCCGCTTCGGCGGCCACAGCCGGAACCACGGCGAGGCCCCGGTCCGCCGGTCCTGCTACGCCTCGGACCGCACCGGTCACATGATCCTCCAGACGCTGTACCAGAACTGCGTCAAGGAGGGCGTGGAGTTCTACAACGAGTTCTACGTCCTGGACCTCCTGATGACCGAGGTCGACGGGGTCAAGCGCACCGCCGGTGTGGTGGCGTACGAGCTGGCCACCGGCGAGCTGCACGTCTTCCAGGCGAAGGCCGTCGTCTTCGCCTCGGGCGGCTGCGGCAAGTTCTTCAAGGTGACCTCCAACGCCCACACCCTCACCGGTGACGGCCAGGCGGTCGCCTACCGGCGCGGGCTGCCGCTGGAGGACATGGAGTTCTTCCAGTTCCACCCGACCGGCATCTGGCGGATGGGCATCCTGCTGACGGAGGGCGCCCGCGGTGAGGGCGGCATCCTCCGCAACAAGGACGGCGAGCGCTTCATGGAGAAGTACGCGCCGGTCATGAAGGACCTCGCCTCGCGCGACGTGGTCTCGCGGTCGATCTACACCGAGATCCGCGAGGGCCGCGGCTGCGGCCCCGAGGGCGACCACGTCTACCTGGACCTCACCCACCTGCCGCCGGAGCAGCTCGACGCCAAGCTGCCCGACATCACCGAGTTCGCGCGGACCTACCTCGGCATCGAGCCGTACACGGACCCGATCCCGATCCAGCCCACCGCGCACTACACGATGGGCGGCATCCCGACCAACGTCCAGGGCGAGGTGCTGGCGGACAACGACACCGTCGTGCCCGGCCTGTACGCGGCCGGCGAGGTCGCCTGCGTCTCGGTGCACGGCGCCAACCGCCTGGGCACCAACTCGCTGCTCGACATCAACGTCTTCGGCCGCCGGGCGGGCATCGCCGCCGCGGAGTACTCGGCCACGGCCGACTTCGTCGAGCTTCCGGAGGACCCGTCCGCGTTCGTCCAGGCGCAGGTCGAGAACCTGCGGGACGCGACCGGCACCGAGCGGGTCACCGAGGTCCGCAAGGCGCTCCAGGAGACCATGGACAAGAACGTCATGGTCTTCCGCACCGAGCAGACGCTCAAGGAGGCCGTCGAGGAGATCGGCCACCTGCGCGAGCGCTTCAAGAACGTCAGCGTCCAGGACAAGGGCAAGCGGTTCAACACCGATCTGCTGGAGGCCATCGAGCTGGGCAACCTGCTCGACCTGGCCGAGGTCATGGCCATCTCCGCCCTGGCCCGCAAGGAGTCGCGCGGCGGTCACTACCGCGAGGACTACCCGAACCGCGACGACGTCAACTTCATGCGGCACACCATGGCGTACCGAGAGGTGGGCGCGGACGGCTCCGAGTCCATCCGCCTCGACTACAAGCCGGTCGTGCAGACCCGCTACCAGCCGATGGAGCGTAAGTACTGATGAGCACCCCCACGCTTGAGAAGTCCGACCAGGCCCCCGAGGCGGCCGACGCCACCGCCTCGCACCTGATCACCGTCACCTTCCGGATCCGGCGCTTCAACCCGGAGGTCTCGGACCAGGCGGTCTGGGAGGACTTCCAGATCGACATGGATCCGAAGGAGCGCGTCCTCGACGGCCTCCACAAGATCAAGTGGGAGCAGGACGGCACCCTGACCTTCCGCCGCTCCTGCGCCCACGGCATCTGCGGGTCCGACGCGATGCGGATCAACGGCCGCAACCGGCTGGCCTGCAAGACGCTGATCAAGGACATCAGCCCGGAGAAGCCCATCACGGTCGAGCCCATCAAGGGGCTCACGGTCCTCAAGGACCTGATCGTGGACATGGAGCCGTTCTTCCAGGCCTACCGCGATGTGATGCCCTTCCTGATCACGACGGGCAACGAGCCGACGCGTGAGCGGCTGCAGTCCGCGGCGGACCGCGAGCGGTTCGACGACACCACCAAGTGCATCCTGTGCGCCGCGTGCACCTCGTCGTGCCCGGTGTTCTGGAACGACGGCCAGTACTTCGGCCCGGCGGCGATCGTCAACGCGCACCGCTTCATCTTCGACTCGCGTGACGAGGGTGGTGAGCAGCGGCTGGAGATCCTGAACGACAAGGACGGCGTCTGGCGCTGCCGTACGACCTTCAACTGCACGGAGGCGTGCCCGCGGGGGATCGAGGTCACGAAGGCCATCCAGGAGGTGAAGCGCGCGCTGATCACGCGGCGCTTCTGAGTGGGCTTGCGAATGCGCTTTCGAGTGCGCCTCTGAGTGGGCTTCCGAATGCGCTTCTGAGTGCGCTTCTGAGTCACGAGGGCTGTGGCTCCCTAGGAGCTTGCGGGCGAGGGCCCCGCTTCCCGGGTTTCCGGGGGCGGGGCCTTCGTCGTTGCGAGCCACCGAGAGCTATACACCCTAGGTATACACATGGCGTATAGTCGTGTGCATGGCCACCGCCTACGTTCTCCCGATCAAGACCGCTGCCGCGCTCTTCCCGCTGCTGGCGCTCTTACTGTTACTGCCGACAGCCGTCACCCTGTACCGCCGTCACGGCGTGATGTCCCGAGGGCGGGCGCTGTCGCTGTACGGCTTCCTCTACTACTCGCTCACGGCCTTCTGCATGACGATCGTGCCGCTGCCGCAGCAGACCGCCGACATGTGCCGGCGGTTCGCGATGGTGGCCCATCCGCAGTGGATGCCCGGGAACACCTTCAGAGACATCTGGAAGGAAGCGGACCACAAGGTCGGGCTCAACGCGCTGGTCCTCCAGAACCCCGCCGTCGCCGGAACCGTCTTCAACCTGCTGCTGCTCCTGCCGCTCGGCATCTTCCTGCGCTATCACTTCCGGCGCTCGCTGCCCGCCGCCGCCGCGATCGGCTTCGCGGTCTCGCTGTCCTTCGAGCTGACGCAGTGGAGCGGGGTCTGGGGCCTCTACAACTGCCCGTACCGGCTCTTCGACGTGGACGACCTGATCGTCAACACGGCCGGGGCGATGACCGGTTGGCTGCTGGCCGGGCCGCTCGCGCGGATGCTGCCGACGCTGGAGACGCTGGACGGGCGGGCGCTGGCGGCGCGGCCGGTTCCAGTCGGGCGGCGGCTGACGGCACTGGTCGTGGATGTGGCCGGATATGTCGTCGCCTCGGTGTTCACCGCCGCCGTGCTGACCTACCAGGGCGGATCGGCCCCGACCTGGATGCCGGTGGGAATCTTCGTGGCCTGGTTCGTGCTGCTGCCCCTGGCGACCGGGGCGACCCCCGGAAAGCGGCTGTTGCTGCTGAAGCTGGTGGCGGACGACGGCGGCCCGCTGGTGGCCTGGCGGCTGACCCTGCGCGCGCTGCTGATCGGGGCGTTGGTGATGCCGTTCCTGGCGGGGCTGTTCCTGGCCGTGCTGACGCTGCTGAACGAGCCGTATCCGTCGGGCCTGTTCGCCACCGTCCGCGACTCGGGCACGCAGGGCGCGGCGGCGATTCTCCTGGCGCTGGGCCCCGCTCAACTGCTGGCGGTGCTGGTCGGGTTCACGCTGACGGCGGCGTGCGTACGGAAGACGCTGCGCCACCCGGACCGGCTGGCCCCGCACGACCGCATCTCGGGCATCCGCAACGCGACGCTGCCACACAGGCGGGCGGTGCGGGCGGCTGTACGGGCCGCTGAGCGACCTGCTGACCGGCCTGTTGACCGACTTGGTGCTTCGCCCGCCGACCGGCCCGCTCCGCCCGCTGACCGGCTTGGTGCTTCGCCCGCCGACCGGCCCGCTGCTCCGGACGCTGACCGGCCCGCTCCGGTCGAGGTGGCGCGGGCGGCCGAGGACGCACCGGCGGCCGCACCCGGCCGCCCGGTGGTCACCGTGACCACCACTGGTCCGCGCCTCCGGCTTTGACATCTGACCCATCCGCGCCGGACAGGCCGGGGCCCGCGCCGGGCAGGCTGAGGACGGGCCGGCGGCGAGCCGGGCGCGGGCGTTCAGGCGCGGGTCGAGGCGAGCTCCACGACGGTGACGTCCGGGGGCGCCCCGACCCGTACCGGCGGGCCCCAGGCGCCCGCGCCACGGGTCACATAGAGCTGGGTGTCGCCGTACCGCTCGAGCCCGGCGGCGGTCGGGTTGGCGAGCTCGGCCACATAGGTGCCGGGCCACAGCTGACCACCGTGGGTGTGGCCGGAGAGCTGAAGATCCACGCCCGCCTTCACCGCATCGTGGATCACCACCGGCTGATGGGCGAGCAGCACGGAGGCGCGTGAGCGGTCGCGGTCGCCGAGCGCCTTACCGAAGTCGGGACCGTGGCCCTCGCTCTCGCCCGCGACGTCGTTCACCCCGGCGAGATCGAAGCCGGGCAGCTCGGTGCGCTCGTTCTCCAGGGGCCGCAGGCCCAGCTCGCGGACGTGGTCCACCCACTCGGCGGCGCCCGAGTAGTACTCGTGGTTACCGGTGACGAAGTAGCTGCCGTGGCGGGCGCTCAGCCCGCGCAGCGGCTCGGCGGCCGGGCCGAGGTCGGCCACGCTGCCGTCCACGAGGTCGCCGACGACGGCGACGAGGTCGGGGTTGGTGCGGTTGACCGCCTCGACCACCCGCCGGGTGTGATCGCGGCCCAGGATCGGCCCGAGGTGGATATCGCTGACGACGGCGATCCGGAAGCCGTGCGCCCGGCGCGGCAGCTTGGCGAGCGGCACGGTGACCCGCTTGATCCGCGGCCCACGCAACACGGTGTACGTCCCGTACCCCACCGTCCCGGCCGCCACGGCAGTGGCCCCGACGGCGACGGCCCGCGCGACGAAGAGGCGACGAGAGGGCGCGGGGGCGGGGTCCACGGGATCCACGGCGTCCACGGGGTCCGCCGCGCCGCCCTTGGCGGCCGCCTGTGCGGTGGGCTTGGCGGCGTCGCCCTCGGCGACCTTGACCGCCCCGGCCACGCCGGGCCCCGCCACCCCAGCCGGGGCCTCGATGGCCCCGTCGGCGACGGCCTCGGCTTCACTCACCACAGCCGCGCCCAGGCCATCTCCGGCCGCCGCGCCCGCGCCGCCTTCGGCCGCCGAGCCCTCGCGGCCGCCCGTGCCGACGGCCGCCGGAGCGGGAGCGGGAGCGGGAGCGGCGGCGCCGCTGTCGTCGGCGAAGGCAGTCGGCAGCCCGCCTGACGGGCTGCCTGACGCCCCCGGGCCCTCGGTCGACCGCACAAGCAGGGGGCGTACCGCCTCGCCCGCCAGGAGGGCCAGGGTCAGGTACAGGAGGAGGGCGAGCCAGAGGTAGCCCGGCCAGGCGAGGGCGCGCTGGAGGAGGAAGGGCGCGCCCGCGCGGCCCGCGATCAGCGCGCCGACGCTGATCAGCGGCAGCGCGAAGGCCGCCGCCGTGCCCGTACGGCGCGCCCATCCCCCGCGCGCCGTCGTATCGCGGACGAGCCGCCGCCACACGTACCAGTGGACGCCGGTCAGCAGACCGACGACGACCAGTGCGATCAGGACGTAGAGCACGACCATCCCCGGTCCCCTCCCCTGGCGACTACGCGACTACCTGCCACGGCCGCCTGCCACAACTGCCTGGAACGGCTACTCGGAGGCGTCGTTCCGGCGCAGAGCGCGCACACCACGCAACCCGATCACCCCGATCGCCGTCCCCAAGAGAAACGAGGTGATCGCGAGCAGCAGATGCACCCAAAAGTACGCGGTGGGGTCGCCGGAGTCGTCGAAGGCGAGTCCGCTGGCGTCCTTCCACAAATTTTTGACAAAGGTGAACCAGATGACCCAGCTCCAGACCCCGAAGGCGAGCAGGAACCAGGACACGGGGCGGCTGAGCTTCATGGTCTCCAGTATGGGCAAGGCCTCCCATACCCCCACGCGGGGGTCTGCCGTCAATACATCGGCGCTGCTGTCGCTCTCCTCAGCGACGACAGGTACGTTCACCTCCGTGCCCACACCTTCCTTCACCAGCACTCACGTCCGACACAGCACCCGTAAGAGCACCGGCAAGAGCACCAGCAAGAGCACCGACAAGATCTCCGGCAAGGGCCGCACCCCCGCCCGCCGCGCCGTGGCCCCGCTGGCCGCCGCCGCCCTCCTGCTGTGCGGGCCGCTCGCCGCCACCCCGGCGCACGCCGCCGACCAGCCGGGCGGCTCCACCGACGCGGTCAAGCCGCCCGCGCACATGTCCACGGTGGGCGGGAAGCGGCTCGGCCGCCCCGACACCCAGGTGGACCCGAAGCCTGGCGCGCCCGCGCTGCCCAAGGGGCTCAGCGGGAAGTCGTGGCTGGTGGCCGACGCCGAGTCGGGCGATGTGCTCGCCTCGCACAACGCCCACTGGCAGCTGCCGCCCGCGTCCACGCTGAAGATGCTGTTCGCGGACACGCTGCTGCCGAAGATGCCGAAGACGAAGACCCACAAGGTGCAGCTGTCCGACCTGGAGGGGATGGGTGAGGGCAGCAGCCTGGTCGGGGTCAAGGAGAACTACACCTACTCGGTCCACGACCTGTGGCTCGGCGTCTTCCTGCGCTCGGGCAACGACGCGGTGCATGTGCTGGCGGCCATGAACGGCGGGGTCCCGGCGACCGTAAGGGAGATGCAGGCACACGCGAAGTACCTGAACGCCCGGGACACCCATGTGGTCACCCCGGACGGCTACGACGAGAAGGGCCAGGTCAGCAGCGCGTACGACCTGACCCTCTTCGCCCGCTCGGGGCTGCAGAAGGCGGATTTCCGGGAGTACTGCTCGACGGCGACCGCGCAGTTCCCCGGGACGTTCGAGAAGGACAAGAAGGGCAAGAAGACCCGCTCCAGCTTCGGCATCCAGAACACCAACCGGCTGCTGACCGGCCTCGGCGTTGACCCCTACAAGGGCATCGCCGGGGTCAAGAACGGCAACACCACGAACGCGGGCGCCACCTTCACCGGGGTCGCCCAGCGCGGCAACCGGGTGCTGCTGGTCACCGTCATGAATCCGCAGCAGAAGGAGATGAACGAGGTCTACAAGGAGACCGCGAAGCTCTTCGACTGGGGGTTCAAGGCGTCGGGCTCGGTGAACCCGGTCGGCACCCTCGTCCGGCCGGGCGCGGCGGGCGCGAACCACCCCTCGGCCGGTGACGAGGACGGCCATAAGCACGCCCAGGCGTCCGTCTCGGCGGACGACGGAAGCTCGGGCGGTATGTGGACCGCGGTGGGCATCACGGGCGGCTCCCTGGCGCTGCTGGGCGCGGTGGCCTTCGGGGTGCACCGCCGCTGGCCGCTCCCGGAGCTGGTGCGCCGCCGCTCACGCGACTGAACGAAGCCCTTACGGTCGCCGTGACCGCCTTACGGTCGCCCGCCGTGGCCACCTTACGGTCGCCGCCCGTTGTCACGCCGCCGCCGGCGGGCCCTCCGGCCCGCCAGCGCGGTGCTTTTCGATCTCCGGCTCAGGCGACCCGGACGGCTCGGACAGCCCGGCCGGCTCGGACAACTCGGACGGCTCCTCCGACTCCGACGGCTCCTCCGGCTCGGACGGCTGGGCCTTGTCCGCCTCGGCCGCCCATTCCGCCTCGTGCTCGGCCTGGGCGGCGGGCGGGGTGGCGGTCCAGGCGGCGCAGTACAGCGTGAGTTTCGCGGTGAAGTTGATCCACAGCAGCAGCGCGATGGGCACCCCGAACGCCCCGTACATGCTCTTGGCCGCCACGTCCTTCAGATAGCTGCTGAGCAGCAGCTTGAGCAGTTCGAAGCCGATCGCCCCGATGAGCGCGGCGACCGCGACCGTACGGCGGGGCGGCTCCACGCCGGGGAGCCAGGTCAGCACGTAGCACAGCAGCAGGAAGTCGGCGCCGACGGCGATGAGGAACGCGGCGATCCGCAGCAGCCAGCCGCCGACCCCGTTCTCGGGGATGCCGATCAGCCGGGCGACCCGGCCCACGGCGGTGGCGGCCAGGGCGGACACGGCGAACGAGACGAGCGCCACGCCGCCCAGCCCGATCAGCACGAACGCGTCCTTGACCTTGCGCACCAGCGGATTGCCGGGGTCCTCCGCCAGCTCCCATACGGCGCGCAGGCACTCGCGCAGCGAGCCCACCCAGCTGATGCCGGTGAACAGCAGCAGGGCGCCCGCGACGACCCCGATGGTGGCGGCGTTCTGGACGAGCGCGTTCAGGTCGAGCTGGCCGGAGATACCGGGGATCTGCTGGGCGAGCTTCTTCTGGAGCTGCGCCATCTGCGACTGGCTGAGCGTCGCCGCGCCGATCGCCGCCCCGACGGCGATGAGCGGGAAGAAGGCGATGAAGCTGGTGAACGTGATCGCGGCGGCGAGCCGGGTCCAGTGGACGCGGTCGAGCCGTTCGTACGTACGCCAGGCATGGGTACGCATCAGCCAGGCCAGGGCGGGGCCGACGACAGGCAGCCGGGTCAACGATTCCATGATCAGCAACTACCCTTCTGCGCGTTGTCATTCCTCGGCGCGCCGGGCGCGCGGTACGGATATCCGGGTTCCCCGGACCGGCGCTCCGCTCATCACTCTTTTCGGTGAGGGCGCGCATACGGACGCACGATCACTCCATATGCCATGGATCGTGGGGATAAGTTCCCTCCATGAAGGACGTCGTCGGTTCCCCGCAATCGCTGCTCGTCCTGGGCGGTACGTCCGAGATCGCCCTGGCGACCGTCCGCCGCCTGATCACCCGGCGCGCCCGTACGGTCTGGCTGGCCGGCCGTCCCTCGCCCGCCCTGGAGTCGACCGCGCGGCAGCTGCGGGACCTCGGTGCCGACACCCTTACGGTGCCCTTCGACGCGCTCGCCCCCGAGGCCCACGAGGTGACCCTGGGCAAGGTCTTCGCCGAGGACGACATCGACCTGGTGCTGCTGGCCTTCGGGGTCATGGGCGTCCAGGCTCGGGACGAGACCGATCCCCCGGCGGCGGTCCGGGTCGCCCAGACCAACTACACCGGCGCCGTCTCCGCGGCCCTGATCTGCGCCAACGCCATGCGCCGCCAGGGCCATGGCTCACTGGTGGTGCTCACCTCGGCCGCCGCCGGACGGGTCAGCCGCAGCGACTTCATCCACGCCTCCGCCAAGGCCGGGCTCGACGCGTTCGCCCAGGGGCTGGGGGACGCGCTGCGCGGCACGGGCGTCCATGTGATGGTCGTACGCCCCGGCTTCGTCCGTACGAAGCTCACGGCCGGGCTGCGGCCCGCGCCGCTGGCCACCTCGCCCCAGGCGGTCGCCGAGGCCATCGAGGAGGGGCTGCGGCGGCGCGCACCGGTCGTCTGGGCGCCGGGCGCGCTGCGGCTGATGACGGCGGCACGCCGCCTGCTGCCCCGCGCCGTCTCCCGCCCGAGCGGGCCCGCGTAGGGGCGCGCAGCGGTGTCGATGTGCGGCTCCGCCGCGTGGGCGCGGCCGGCCACGACGGGCCCGCGGATGACTGACGCACCAGAACCCCCACGGAGCGTTCCGGCGGAACGCTCAGTGAGAGGGTGCCGCCGGGCGCGAGAGATCCACCTGACGGGGCACCACGGGCGGCGCACCGCCCGGCTGTTCATCCGCCCCGAAGGGGTATTCGCGGTCCAGCTGCCAGACCCCGTCCGCCCCCTGCTCGTACAGCGCGAAGCCAGTGATCGTCCAGGCGGCCTCGTACTCCTCGAGCTCCGCGAACGCCCGGTCCATCGCCTCCTCGTCGATGCCGTGCGCGACCGTGACATGCGGGTGGTACGGGAACTGCAGCTCACGCGCGCACGGCCCGGACTCCGCCCGGATCCGCTCCTGGAGCGCCGCGCACTCCTCCGCGCCCTCGACGATCCTGACGAAGACCACCGGCGAGAGCGGCCGGAAGGTGCCGGTGCCCTCCAGCCGCATCGGGAACGGCCGCCCCTCGGCCGCGACCCGCGCCAGATGGTCCTCCACGGCGGGCAGCGCCGAGACGTCGACCTCGGTCGGCGGCAGAAGGGTGACATGCGTGGGGATGCCATGGGCGGCCGGGTCCCCGAAGCCCGCGCGCCGCTCCTGGAGGAAGCTGCCGTACGGCTCCGGGACCGCGATCGAAACGCCGAGCGTTACGGTCCCCACTGCGTTCTCCCTCCTGGCCCTCCCGGGCTGCTGGGTTCTGGCCGCTGCACCCGTGTCAGTGTGGCGGCTGCGCCGCCCTCGCGGCTAGATTCCTCGGTCCTTTGGCACACCCGTCCAAAGGCCCCCTGGTCAGGGGGCCGGACCGGTGTGTTCCGCTGTCCGCGCGTCCGTATGGGTACGTGCGCGGGGCGCGCCATGCTCACCGGGCGGTGCGCACGGCGCTCGGCGCGCCGCTCAGCGCGCCGCGGGCAGGAAGCCCACCTTGTCGTAGGTGGCGGCCAGCGTCTCGGCGGCGACGGCTCGGGCCTTGTCCGCGCCCTTGGCCAGGATTCCGTCCAACATCGCGGGGTCGCCCAGGTATTCCTGGGTCCGCTCGCGGAACGGGGTGACCCACTCGACCAGCACCTCGGAGAGGTCGGTCTTGAGCGCGCCGTAGCCCTTGCCCTCGTAACGGCGCTCCAACTCCGCGATGGCGGTGCCGGTCAGGGTGGAGTAGATGGTCAGCAGATTGCTGACGCCCGGCTTCTTCTCCTCGTCGAAGCGGATCTCCGTCTCGAGGTCGGTCACCGCGCTCTTGATCTTCTTCGCCGAGGCCTTGGGCTCGTCGAGGAGGCTGACGATGCCCTTCGGTGTGGACGCCGACTTGCTCATCTTGATCGTCGGGTCCTGGAGGTCGTAGATCTTCCCCGTCTCCTTGACGATGTACGGCTCGGGGACGGTGAAGATCTCGCCGAAGCGGCCGTTGAAGCGGTCGGCCAGATCGCGGGTGAGCTCGATGTGCTGGCGCTGGTCCTCGCCGACGGGGACGTGGTTGGCCTGGTAGAGCAGGATGTCCGCGACCTGGAGGATCGGGTACGTGAAGAGGCCGACGGTGGCCCGGTCGGCGCCGTGCTTGGCCGACTTGTCCTTGAACTGCGTCATCCGGGACGCCTCGCCGAAGCCGGTGAGACAGTTCATCACCCAGCCGAGCTGGGCGTGCTCGGGCACATGGCTCTGGATGAAGAGCGTGCAGCGGTCCGGGTCCAGACCGGAGGCGAGCAGTTGGGCCGCGGCGAGCCGGCTGTTGGCGCGCAGCTCCGCCGGATCCTGCGGCACGGTGATCGCGTGCAGGTCGACCACGGTGTAGAACGCGTCGTGGGTCTCCTGCAGCGCGACGTACTGCCGGATCGCGCCGAGGTAGTTGCCGAGGTGGAAGGAACCTGCGGTGGGCTGGATACCGGAGAGCGCACGGGGACGATCGAGGGCCATGGCACCCATTCTCTCAGGTGTGGAACCAGACTCCGTCCGCCGGTGTATGAGATGTGTGAGGACTGGTGAAGCACAGATCATCGCGCGGGTGCGGGCCGGCGACGCCGAGGCGTATGCCGAGCTGGTGCGGGCCCATGCGCCGATCGCGCACCGCACCGCCCGACTGCTCGGGGCGGGCGCGGATGCCGAGGATGTGGTGCAGGACGCCTTTGTGAAGGCGTATCTCGCGCTCGGGCGGTTCCAGAGCGAGGCGGCGTTCCGGCCCTGGCTGCTGCGGATCGTCGCCCATGAGACGAGTAACGCGGTGCGCTCGGCGCGCCGGAGGCGCACGGCGGCGGACCGGGAGGGGGCGCTGCTGGCCGGAGCCGAGCCGGTGATACCGGAGTCGGCCGATCCGGCGGCCGTGGCGCTGGCGGGCGAGCGGCGGGCGCGGCTGCTGGCCGCGCTGGAGGAGCTGAGCGAGCCGCAGCGGCGGGTGGTGATCTACCGCTATCTGCTGGATCTGGACGAGGGGGAGACCGCGGAGGCGCTGGGCTGGCCGCGCGGCACGGTGAAATCGCGGCTGAGCCGCGCCCTGAGACGGCTGGAGCGGCTGCTGGGGCCGCCGGAGACCTCGGAGACCTGGGAGACCTCGAAGACCTCCGAGACCTCGAAGACCGAGAGGGAGACGGCCGATGAGATGGAGTGGGGAGGCGCGGGAGATGGCCGAGGAAGGGCTGCCCGGAGAGCTGCGGGCGCTCGGGCGGGGGCCGGGGATATCGCCGTCCGGCGCACCGTCGCGGCACGGCGTGTCGCGAGCGGACGGCGTGGAGCCGGAGGACGGCGCGCCCCCGGGGGCAGCGGAGGGCGGCGCCCCGCCGGGGGGCGGGGAGACGCTGGTCGAGCGGGTGCTCGCCCGGATCGTGGGCCTGCCGGTTCCGGTGGCCGACGACGACCGGATCCTGGAGGAGCAGTGGTGGCGGCCGCTGCCCGGCCTGGAGGCCGGACAGGGCCCCGCGCCGGGGGTCAGCCGGTCGGCAGACCGGGCGCCGGGTAGGCCGCCATCAGCTCGGACACCTCGGCCCTGATCTTGGCGAGGGCGCCCTCGTCACCGCTCTTCGCGGCGGTCACCCCGCGGTCGATCCAGTCGGCCACGGCGGGCATGTGCTCGGTGGTCAGACCGCGCGAGGTGAGGGAGGGGGTGCCGATCCGGATGCCGGAGGGGTCGAAGGGCTTGCGCGGGTCGTACGGGACGGTGTTGTAGTTCACCACGATCCCGGCCTGGTCCAGGGCCTTGGCCGCGACCTTGCCCGGCACCTCCTTGGGCGTCAGGTCCATCAGGATCAGATGGTTGTCGGTGCCGCCGGAGACCAGGTCGAAGCCGCGGGCGAGCAGTGCCTCGGCGAGCGCCTTGGCGTTGGCGACCACGGACCGGGCGTAGTCATGGAAGGCGGGCTGGGCGGCCTCGTGCAGGGCCACCGCGATGGCGGCGGTGGTCTGGTTGTGCGGACCGCCCTGGAGCCCGGGGAAGACGGCCTTGTCGATGGCCTTGGCATGGGTCTCGCGCGACATCAGCATCGCGCCGCGCGGACCCCGGAGCGTCTTATGGGTGGTGGTGGAGATGACATCGGCGTACGGAACGGGCGAGGGATGGGCGCCGCCCGCGATCAGACCGGCGATATGCGCGATATCGGCCACGAGCACCGCGTCCACCTCGCGGGCGATCTCCGCGAAGGCGGCGAAGTCGATCGTGCGAGGCACCGCCGTGCCCCCGCAGAAGATCAGCTTGGGCCGCTCCTTGCGGGCCAGCTCACGCACCTGGTCGAAGTCGATCACGCCGGTGTCCTGCCGCACCCCGTACTGGACACCGCGGAACCAGGCGCCGGTGGCGGAGACGCCCCAGCCATGGGTGAGATGGCCGCCCATGGGCAGTGACATGCCCATCACGGTGTCACCGGGCCGGGCGAAGGCCAGATAGACCGCGAGGTTGGCGGGCGAGCCGGAGTAGGGCTGGACATTGGCGTGCTCGGCGCCGAAGACGGCCTTGGCCCGGTTGATCGCCAGGGTCTCCACCTGGTCGATGACCTGCTGCCCCTCGTAGTAGCGGCGGCCCGCGTAGCCCTCGCTGTACTTGTTCTGCAGCACCGTCCCGGAGGCCTCCAGGACGGCGGCGGAGACATAGTTCTCGCTCGGGATCAGGCGCAGGGTCTCGGACTGCAGCAGCTCCTCGGAGCCGATGAGGGAGGCGAGTTCGGGGTCGGCGGCGAGAAGGGCGGGATGGGACAGGGGCAGGCTCATCGAATCCTCCGGGGCGATCGGTGACGGTCCGGTCGTGTCCCGGGGTGCCCAGGCGGGCGGCACCTCGTGGCGCTGTGGCCGCGCATCGCTTCCTCGTGGTCGGTTCCACGCTCGGCTCGCCAGTCACGATGCGCACCCCCACTCTAGCTAGTGAGACAAGGAGGACAAGATGGGACCGGGACGCTCCGCGGAGCGGGCCATCGCCGCCGCCGAGGCCCATGGCGCGCACAACTACCATCCGCTGCCGGTCGTCGTCGCGTCCGCCGAAGGCGCCTGGATGACCGATGTCGCGGGCCGCCGCTATCTCGATCTGCTCGCCGGATACTCGGCGCTCAACTTCGGGCATCGCAACCGCCGGCTGATCGAGGCCGCCAAGGCCCAGCTGGACCGGGTCACCCTCACCTCCCGCGCCTTCCATCACGACCGCTTCGGCGCCTTCTGCTCCGAGCTGGCCGAGCTGTGCGGCATGGAGATGGTGCTGCCCATGAACACGGGGGCAGAGGCGATGGAGACGGCCGTCAAGACCGCCCGCAAATGGGGCTATCGGATCAAGGGCGTCCCGGACGGCCGGGCCAGGATCATCGCCGCCGCGAACAACTTCCACGGCCGGACGACCACCCTCATCAGCTTCTCCACCGATTCCGAGGCCCGTGCCGATCACGGCCCCTTCACCCCGGGGTTCTCGATCGTGCCGTACGGGGATCTGGCGGCGATGGCGGCGACGCTCGACGCCGCACCCGAGGAGACGGTCGCGGTGCTGCTGGAGCCGATCCAGGGCGAGGCGGGGGTGGTGGTGCCGCCGCCCGGCTATCTGACCGGGGTCCGGGAGCTGACCCGGGAGCGGAATGTGCTGTTCATCGCCGATGAGATCCAGTCGGGCCTCGGCCGCACCGGCACCACCTTCGCCTGTGAGCACGAGGGCGTGGTCCCCGATGTCTATGTGCTGGGCAAGGCGCTGGGCGGCGGGGTGGTGCCGGTGTCGGCGGTGGTGTCCTCCCGCGAGGTGCTGGGGGTGCACCGCCCCGGGGAGCACGGCTCCACCTTCGGCGGCAACCCGCTCGCCTGCGCGGTCGCCCTGGAGGTCATCGCGATGGTGCGGACCGGGGAGTTCCAGCGGCACTCGGCCACGCTGGGCGAGCGGCTCCACCGGGAGCTGGGGCTGCTGCGGGGAAAGGGCGTCCAGGAGGTGCGCGGCCGGGGGCTGTGGGCGGGGGTGGACATCGATCCGTCGCGGGGCACCGGGCGGCAGATCTCCGAGCGGCTGATGGACCGCGGCGTGCTGGTCAAGGACACCCATGGCGCCACGATCCGGATCGCCCCGCCCCTGGTGATCAGCGAGGAGGATCTGGCGTGGGGGCTGGACCAGCTGAGGACGGTGCTGGCCGAGTGATCCGGTATCGCCCAGAGAATGACCGGTCTCTCCCAGAGAGTGACCGGTCTCGCTCAGAGAATGACGTGCGGGATGAAGCGCGCGTACTCATCCGTCACCAGCCCCGCCGACTCGCGGATGCCGAGCCCCGCCGACTCGCCCTCGACCACCCAGGTGCCGAGCACCACACGGTTGCCGTCGAAGTCGGGCAGCGGCGCCAGTTCCTGGTAGCAGCACGGCTCGTCGCGTACGACGGGCTCCTCGCCCGGCGGATGCACGGTGACCCCCGCGCCCTCGCGGCCCAGCAGCGGTTTGGCCACATAGCCGGTGGTGCGGGCCAGTTCCCGGGGCCCGTCGAGGTAGGCGGGCAGCAGATGGGGGTGGTCCGGGAAGAGCTCCCACAACACGGCCAGCAGCGCCTTGTTGGACAGCAGCATCTTCCAGGCCGGTTCGATCCACAGGGTGGATCCGGTGCCACCCCCGTTGTCCAGCGTGTCCAGCACATGCGGACCGAACCGGTCGGTGGCCAGCCACTCCCAGGGATAGAGCTTGAAGCAGCTCCGGATGAAGCGGAACCGCTTGTCCACGAAGCGGCCCGACAGCCGTTCCCAGCCGATGTCCTCCATGGAGATCGCCTCGGTCCTCAGCCCGGCCTGCTCGGCCGTCTCCCGGAGGTAGGCCACCGTCATCAGGTCCTCGCCCAGCTCGTCCCCGGCCGAATGGGCGAAGTACAGGGGTGTCCCCGGCGGCAGCAGCGCCGCCTGGGTGCGCCAGGCGTCGACCAGCCGTTCATGGAGGGAGTTCCACTGGTCGGCGCCCGGGAAGCGGTCCTCCATCCAGAACCACTGGGCGCCGGCCGCCTCCACCAGCGAGGTGGGTGTGTCGGCGTTGTACTCCAGCAGCTTCGCCGGGCCCGACTCACCGTCGTAGCGCAGATCGAACCGGCCGTAGACGCTGGGCTGTTCGGCCCGGCGGTGCCAGGACTCGGCGATCAGCCCGGCCAGCCGCGGATCGTCGATGCCGAGGTCGGCGAAGCGGCCGGTCTCGACGATATGGGCGGCCGCCGCCAGCGACATCCGGTGCAGCTCCTCGACGACCTCCTCCAGCGCCTCGACCTCGGGCAGCGAGAAGGCGTAGTAGGCGCTCTCGTCCCAGTAGGGACGCAGCGAGCCGTCCGGGTAGCGGGTCAGCGGATAGATGACCCCCTGCTCCTCCACCGTGGACTGCCAGTCGGGGCGGGGGTCGATGGTGTGGCGCTTCATCGTCGGGCGGCCCGCTCAGCCGCCGCCGGAGCCCGAGCAGCCGAAGCCGCCCCGGTCGGCCGCCTTGCTCTTGTCGAAGGTGCCGTAGTCCGCCCAGCGGCCGCTGACGTCGGAGTCGTAGTACCACTCGCCGTCGACGCCCGATGTGCCGCGGCTCTTCTTGCCCTTGCCGCCCGTGGTGGACGAAGAGCCCTTGCAGGCGCTGGAGTCGACGACCCGATAGCCGTTCACCGCGTCATAGCTGTCCCGGTCCACACAGCGCTTGTCCGGTTCCGAACCACAGGAGGTGAGCGCCGCCGCCAGCGCGCCCATACCGCCCAGGATCACCGTGCTCGACCGCAGCCGCCGCGTCGTCTTCCGTTCCATCCCCGTCTCCCCGTCGCCCCGTCGCCCCGTTCCTCTCCCCCGGGCCGCCGTCCCGCCCGAGGCCCTCGGCTCCCCCGAGGCCATAACCGCCCACCTTAGCCTCGCGCTTTCGCGAAGCGCGCCACTCGCCGGAGGGCGGCGATGGCCGGCCGCTCGTCGTCGGCTCGTGTGACCAGTTGGTGCGGGGAGCCAGTCGGTGCGGGGAGTTCGCTGGGCGCTCGGCGGGTGCGGTGACCTGAGCGCTCGGCGTGTGACTTCGGGCAGCCGGAACGTGGGGCGTCAGGGCAGCACCCGGCACAGCGCCTCCAGCGCGCCCGTGAAGGCGTGGTCGGGCGGGGCGCCATAGGCGAAGACCAGCGCGTCCGGCGGCCCGTCCGGACCCGGTCCGGGCTCGTTCGGACCCGGTCCGGGCTCGTTCGGCTCCCGCTGCTCGCGGTAGCGGTAGCGGGACAGCCCCTCCAGGGCGAGGCTCTGCCAGGCCGCGCCCTGCACCACGGACCGCTCGGTACCGGGCGGCAGTTGGAGCACCGCGTGCAGCCCCGCCGCGATGCCCGTGACCCGCACCCGCGGGGCGCGTTCGGCGAGCGCCGCCACCAACTGGTCACGGCGCCGCCGATAGCGCATCCGCATGCCACGCACATGGCGGTCGTACGCCCCGGAGTCGATGAACTCCGCGAGCGTCAGCTGGTCCAGGGCGCCCGACTGCCACTCCCCGGTTGCCTTGAACGCCAGGACGTCGTCCAGCAGATGGTCCGGCACCACCATCCAGGCCAGCCGCAGCGCGGGCGCCAGGCTCTTGCTGGCGGTGCCCAGATAGACCACATGCTCGGGGTCGAGCCCCTGGAGCGCCCCGACCGGGTGACGGTCATAGCGGAACTCCCCGTCGTAGTCGTCTTCCAGGACCAGCCCGCCCACCCGCGACGCCCAGTCGACCACGGCGGCGCGCCGGTCGGGGTCCAGCGAAACCCCGGTGGGGAACTGATGCGCCGGGGTGAGCAGAACGGTCCGCAGCCCGGCCGACCGGTCCAGCTCCGCCGTCCGCGCGCCCCGCTGATCGACCGGCAGCGGCACGGTGCGCAGCCCGGCCCCGCGCATCACGTTCCAGTGGACGTCGAGCCCGTAGGACTCCACGCCCACCTCACGGTGACCGGCCTTCGCCCGCACCCTGCTGAGCAGGGCCAGCCCCTGGACGAACCCCGCGCAGACCACGATCCGTTCGGGCGCGGCCCGCACCCCGCGGGCGCGCGCCAGATAGTCGGCCAGGACCCGCCGCAGCTCGAGCCGTCCGGCGGGGTCGCCGTAGCCGAAGGCGTCGTTCGGCGCGGCGGTCAGGGCGCGCCGGGCCGCGGAGAGCCAGGCGGACCGGGGGAAGGCCGAGACATCGGGCTGACCGGCCCGCAGATCGTAGGCCGGCCGGGTGGCGGCCACGGCGGCGGGCGGGGGTGTGCGCGGCGGCGCGGGTTCGGGCGGCACGACGCGCCGGGCGACCCGGGTGCCCGAGCCCTGCCGGGCCGTAAGCCAGCCCTCTGCCACCAGCTCCCCATAGGCGTCGGCCACGGTGTTCCGGGCGACGCCGAGGTCGGCGGCGAGGGAGCGGGAGGAGGGCAGCCGGGTGCCCGGGGCGAGCCGCCCGCCGCGGACGGCGTCGCGCAGAGCGCGGATGAGCGCGTCCTTCACCCCGGTCCCGCCGCCCCGCGGCAGATCCAGATGGAGATCCGCCCCCGGCCCGGCCGGACCGCCCGACCGCCGTCCGTACGCGGCAGCCCACTCCCCGGAACCGGCCTGCTGTCCGGGGCCGTCCGCCCGCTGTCCGGGGCCGCCTGTCCGCTGTCCGGGTTCACCCCTCGGAGTGGCCCATGAATCCGCCATGGAAATGGACCATACCCCTGGGCCGCCCGGCCTCTAGCGTGGAGGACATGACGACCGGAACTTCCCACGCACACGGCCCCCGGATGCAGTTCGCCAAGGCCGCCCCCGAGGTCTACAAGGCCATGGTCACCCTGGACGCGGCCGCCAGAAAGGGCGTCGACCCGACCCTGGCCGAGCTGGTCAAGGTCCGTGCCTCACAGCTCAACCACTGCGCCTTCTGCCTCGACATGCACACCAAGGACGCCCGCGCGGCGGGCGAGTCCGAGGAGCGCATCTACCTGCTCAACGCCTGGGAGGAGGCCGGCAACCTCTACACCGAGAAGGAGCAGGCCGCCCTCGCCCTGACCGAGGCCGTCACCGTCCTGACCGACGGCTTCGTCCCGGACGAGGTCTACGAGCACGCCGCCAAACACTTCGAGGAGCGGGAGCTGGCTCAGCTCATCGCCCTGATCTTCACCATCAACGCCTGGAACCGCATCGGCGTGACCACCCGCATGGCCCCCGGCGCCTACAAGCCGAACATGTGACCATCCACCCCCGTTCGTCGTTATCGACGACGGGGGACCGTTATCCGACATCGGAGTCATCGCGTAACGCATGATGGTGACAGGCCCCCGCATGGCAGTACGGCACGAAGGCAACACAGCCAGAAGGGGGACCCGCCAATGGGAGGTCTCGTGATGACGGCGCCACTGCCCGACCAAGAGTTCGAAACTCTGCTCGAGATCCATGCCCGGCTTGAGTTGCCGGAGGGGAAGCGAGCGGAACTCATCGGGGGGGAGATCGTCATCTCACCGACGCCCACGATTTTCCACAACGAGATTTACGCGCGGTTGCAGCGATGGCTCAACCAGGGAGTTCCGGAGGACTGGTTCGTCACCAACACCACGACGGTATTCTTGCCCGCCACCGAAGAGCGATACATCCCTGACCTGGTCGTTTACAAATCCGGCGCCACAAGCAGTCCCGACGACTGGCAGCTCAACGCTGATCACGTCCTGCTCGTCGCCGAGATCACCTCGCCTTCTACCCGGGACCGCGATCTCACAGCCAAGGTCAAGGGCTACGCGCACTCCAACGTGCCGGTCTATTTGCTCGTAGATCCGCACGACGGCGACGGGAGCACGACCGTGTACTCGCATCCCGACGGGAAGGGCCTCTACCGCGATGAGCACCGAGCAATGTTCGGGGAGAAACTGACGCTCCCCGAACCGCTCGACCTCAGCCTGGATACAGCCCTCTTCCCGAAGAAGTAGCTACGGCGCCCTGGGCTGCCCCGCCACTCCTCCAGTGGCTCAGGGCAGCCACTTCTTCCAGACGTCCGGATGCGCCTCGACCCACTTCTTCGCGGCGTCCTGCGCCGACATCCCCTTCGAGGCGATCAACTCGGACACCTCGTTCTGGTTCTCCTTGGTCCAGTGGAACTTCTTCAGGAATGCCGCCGCCTTGCCGCCCTCCTTCGAGAAGTCCGCGTTCAGATACTTCTGCAGCGGTGTGGTCGGGTAGGCGCAGTCGATGGACTCGGGGTCCTTGGTGCCCTCAGCAGCGCACTTGTCCGTGTACTTGGGCAGTTTGACCTCGACCATCGGCACCTGGTTGAACAGCCACTGCGGCTCGTACCAGTACGACAGAAACGGCTTCTCCGCCTTGGCGAACTGCTTGATCTGGGTGATCTGCGCCGCCTCCGAACCCGAGAAGACGATCTGGTAGTTCAACTTCAGGTTCTTCACCAGCGCCTTGTCATTGGTGACATACGACGGTGAGCCGTCCAGCAGCTGACCCTTGCCGCCGCTCTCCGCGGTCTTGAAGGTCTTCGCGTACTTGTTGAGGTTCTTCCAGTTCAGGACGTCCGGATGTTTCTCGGCGAAGTACTTCGGCACCCACCAGCCGATATGGCCGGTGACGCCGAGCCCGCCGCCCGGCACGATCAGCTTCTTGTCCTTGACGTAGCGCTGCTCCTGCTCGGGGTGGCCCCAGTCCTCCAGGATCGCGTCCACCCGGCCCTGGCTGAGCGCGTCCCACGCCGGAATCTCGTCCACCTGGACGGTGTCGACGCGATAGCCCAGTTCGTGCTCCAGCAGATACTGGGCGACCGCGACATTGGACTGGGCGCCGACCCACGACTGGACGGAGAGCGTGACGCTCTTCGCCCCGCCCACATTGGCGTACGGCGAGGACTGCTTGGTCATGTCCGCCGCGCCGCAGCCGGTCGCGGTGAGCAGGGCCGTGACCCCGGTGGCGGCCATCAGCAGCCGCCGGCGTCGATACGTACGGGCCGTAGCCATCTCAGGCCCCCTTCTTCTCGCGGCGCGAGGTCGGCTGGGTCACCCGGTCGAGCATCAGCCCCAGGCAGACGATCGCCGCGCCGGCGACCAGACCGGTCGCCAGATCGCCCTGCGCCAGGCCGAACAGCACGTCGTAGCCGAGCGCGCCCGAACCGACCAGACCGCCGATGACGACCACGGCCAGCACCAGCACCACGCCCTGGTTGACGGCCAGCAGCAGCGCCGGGCGGGCCAGCGGCAACTGGACCTGGAGCAACTGCTGCCCCTGGGTGGCACCGAGGGAGCGCGCCGACTCCAGCGCCGCCGGGTCGACGTTCCGCAGCCCCTGGGTGGTGATGCGGATGACGGCGGGCAGCGCGTAGACGATGGCCGCGGCCGCCGCCGGGGCGCGGCCGACACCGAACAGCGCGACCACGGGGATCAGGTACACGAACTGCGGCATGGTCTGGAACATGTCCAGCACCGGTCGCATCATCCGCTCCAGCCGGGTGCTGCGGGCGGCCCAGATACCGATCGCGAAGCCGAGGACCAGCGTGACGAAGACGGCCGCCAGCACCTGGGAGAGGGTGTCCATGGAGGGCTCCCACACCCCGAGCACACCGATCGCGGCCATGGCGGCGGTGGCGGTCAGCGCGGTGGCCCAGGTGCCGATCAGCCAGGCCAGCGCCGCGACGATCAGCAGCACCGCGTACCACGGGAGGCCCTGCAGCCCGTCACGCAGCGGGTCGAGGATCCACTTGACGTAGTCCGCGGCCCATTCGGCGGTGCCGCCGACGACGGGCACTCCGGTGTAGAGGTGGTCGACCATCCACTCCTTGAACTGGTTGACGGGCTCCTCGATGGCGACGGTCCAGCCGGTCGGCCAGGTCTGGGAACCGATCAGCCGTCCGACGACGGTGATCACCGCGGTGATCGCCGCGACCCCCGCCCACGCGGGCCAGCCGCGCAGCAGCCGGGGCCCGCCCTCGGCCGGGGGCTGGCCGAGCTGCTCGCCCGCCGCCCCGATGGTGCGGTCCATCACGATGGCGAGGAGCACGATCGGGAGTCCCGCGGCGAGCGCCTTGCCGACGTCCACGCTGGACAACGCCTGGTAGACGCGGTCACCGAGACCACCGCCGCCGATCACGGACGCGATCACGGCCATGGACAGCGCCATCATGATCGTCTGGTTGACGCCCAGCAGCAGCTCCTTGCGGGCCAGCGGCAGCCGGGCGGACAGCAGCCGCTGCCGCCAGGTGGCACCCAGCGAGGTCACGGCCTCCAGCACCCCGGCGTCCGCGCCGCGCAGGCCAAGGGCGGTGAGCCGGGCCATGGGCGGAGCCGCGTAGATCACGGTGGCCAGCACCGCGCCGGGCACGCCGTTGCCGAAGATCATCACAACGGGCAGCAGATACGCGAACGCGGGCAGCACCTGCATGGTGTCGAGCACCGGCCTTTGCACCCGGAACGCCCATTCCGAGAGGCCACCGGCCAGCCCCAGCAGTCCGCCGATGACGACGGAGGCGGTGACGGCGATGACCATCAGCGCGAGCGTCTGCATCGTCGGCACCCACATGCCCAGCAGTCCGCAGACGGCGAAGGACACCAGGGTCGTCACCGCGATCCGCACCCCGGCGACCCGCCAGGCGAGCAAGGTCAGCCCGGCGGTGACACCGGCCCAGCCGAGGGCGAGCAGGGCGACGTAGACGGCGCGGACGCCAATGATGATGACGTTGCTGATGTGGCCGAAGAAGTAGAGGAAGATCCAGTGGCTGTCACGGTTGTCGAGGATCCAGTCGCTGGCATCGCCGAGCGGTCCGGACACATCGACGGTCAGCGCGTGCGGCCAGCTGCCGCTCGCCCACTTGGCGTGCGCGAGGGGCACGAGCACGGCGGCGATCACCACGAGCACCGCCAGCTTGCGCGCGGCGCGGCTGTGCACGACGGCGCTCAGCAGGGACGGGCGCGGCGCGGCCACCGCCGTCCCGGTGGTGGCCGGTTCGGTGCCGGGGTCGGTGGAGGGACGGGTGGCGGTGGCACTCACACGCGCCCCCCGGTACGGCCCGGCGGAGAGAGGGTCGAGGTGGGGCTCATGCCGCGGCCACCTCCTTGCCGTCCAGGCCCGCGACGACGCTCAGCAGACAGGCGTGGTCGACGACGCCCAGGCAGCGGCCGCCGTCCACGACGCGCGCGGGGCCGCCGGTACGGGCCACGGCCTCGATCGCGTCGGCGACCGTGGTGCTCGGGGCCAGCGCGGGCCCGCCGTCCTGCTCGTCGGAGTTCGCGGGGCGCATGGCGCGGCGCACGGTCAGCACCTGCTCGCGCGGCACATCGCGGACGAAGTCCCGTACGTAGTCGTCCGCCGGGGAGCCGACGATCTCCTCCGGGGTGCCCAGCTGCACGATCCCGCCGTCGCGCATCAGCATGATGCGGTCACCGAGGCGCAGCGCCTCGCTGAGGTCATGGGTGATGAAGACCATCGTCCGGCCCTCCTCGTGGTGCAGCCGGATGACCTCCTCCTGCATATCGCGGCGGATCAGCGGGTCGAGCGCGCTGAACGGCTCGTCGAAGAGCAGCACCTCGGGGTCGACGGCGAGCGCCCGGGCCAGGCCCACGCGCTGCTGCTGACCGCCGGAGAGCTGGCCGGGGCGGCGGCGCTCGAGACCGGTGAGGCCGACCTTCTCCACCACCTCGGCGGCCTTGGCCCGGCGCTCGGCCTTGCCCATGCCCTGGATCTCCAGCCCGTAGGCCACGTTGTCGAGGACGGAGCGGTGCGGCAGCAGCCCGAAGTGCTGGAAGACCATGGCGGCGCGGTGCCGGCGCAGATCGCGCAGCCGGGCCTTGTCCATGGCCAGGACGTCCTCGCCGTCGATCTTCAGAGTGCCGGAGGTGGGCTCTATCAGCCGGGTCAGGCAGCGGACGAGGGTGGACTTGCCGGAGCCGGACAGCCCCATGACCACGAACACCTCGCCCGGCTGGACGTCGAAGGAGACCTCGCGGACGGCGGCGGTGCAGCCGGTGCGGGCACGCAGCTCACCGGCGGACAGCTCGGCCTCGGCGGAGCCGGGGATCCGGTCGGCCTTGGGACCGAAGACCTTCCACAGGTCGCGGACCGAGAACACCGGGGTGCGCTCGCCGCTCTCGGGGATGCTGGGGGTGTCGGGCGTCTCGGGGACCACGGTCGTAGCCATCACGCCTCACCTCCCGGCGCAAGCGTGGCGGCTCGGTCATCGGGCCTGTGCCGGTCCCGATCGCGCTCCTCGAACAGCAGCTCAGCGCACTTCTCGCCCACCATCAGGACTCCGATCATCGGGTTCACGGCCGGCATCGTCGGGAAGACGGACGCGTCGGCGATACGGACGCCGCTCAGGCCCCGGATCCGCAGATCGGGGCCGACCACGGCGAGTTCGTCCGACGTGGCACCCATACGACAGGTGCCCGCCGGGTGGTACACGGTGTGCGCGACCTTGCGGGCGTACTCGCTGATCTCCTCGTCCGAGGTGATCTCCGGGCCCGGGCACACCTCGCGCTTGAGCCAGCTCGCCAGCGGTTCGGTCTTGGCGATCTCACGCGCGACACGAATGCCGTCGACCAGCGTGCGGCCGTCGTAGTCCTCCTCGTCCGTGAAGTACCGGAAGTCGAGGGCGGGCTTGACGGACGGGTCGGCGCTGGTGAGGTAGAGCCGGCCGCGGCTGCGCGGCTTGGGGATGTTGGGGGTCATCGACACGCCGTGCTCGGGCTTTTCGTAGCCCAGCCGCTCCGGATTGTCGGTGAACGGGATCTGATAGAAGTGGAACATCAGGTCCGGGCCCCGGGATTCGGGGTCCCGCCGGATGAACAGCCCCGCGTCGGAGTCCATCGCGGAGTTGTCCGGAATCGGGCCGTCCGTCTCCCACACGATGACCGACTCGGGGTGGTCGAGCAGATTCTCGCCGACACCCGGCAGATCGTGGACGGCGGGAATGCCCAGCGTCTCCAGATCGTCCTTGGGCCCGATACCGGAGTGCATCAGCAGCCGCGGGGTGTCCACGGCGCCCGCGCAGACCAGGACCTCGGTCTCGGCCCGGACCAGGATCTCCTCGCCGTCCTTGGTGCGCACATGCACGCCGGTGACCCGGCCGGTGTCGTCCAGCTCCAGCTTGTACGCCCAGGTCTCCAGCATCAGATGGAGGTTGGGCCGGTCCAGGAACGGATGCAGATAGGCGACGGACGCCGAGGAACGCTTGTTGTTCTCCGGGTGGTACGCGAGGTCGAAGAAGCCGACGCCCTCGTGGAACGGCTTCTTGTTGAACCCCTCGACCCGATCCACCCCGGCGGCGGCCTGGGCGGCGTCGACGAAGTCCCGTGCGATCGCGTTCCGGTCCTTCTCGTCCACCGGGACGATGTTGTTGCGCAGCCGCTGGAAGTACGGGTCCATGGACTCCGCGTCCCAGCCCTCGGCGCCGGCCTCGGCCCACTCGTCCCAGTCACCGGGCAGCGGCTTGAAGGAGATCAGGGTGTTGTGCGAGGAGCACCCTCCGAGCACCCGCGCCCGGCTGTGCCGGATATGCGAATTTCCGCGTGGCTGCTCGGTGGTGGGGTAGTCGTAGTCCAAGTCGCCGCCGAGCAGGCCGAGCCAGCGGCGCAGGGTGAGCACATCGGGCCGGTCGACATCCGACGGTCCGCCCTCGATGACGGCGACACGGATGTCCGGGTCCTCGGTGAGCCGGGAAGCGATCACCGATCCTGCGGTGCCGCCACCGATCACGACGTAGTCGTATGCGACAGGTACGGACATGTGGGGTTACTCCTCGCGGTCTTACCCAAACGGCTCGCGCCGGTGCGGGCCGGGGGCTGCTGCCGCCCCTGGGGGTGGGGGTGTTGCCGGGTGCCTTACGTGCCTACGGACTCCTCGCCGCCGGCCGCCGCGATCGGACGCGGCCGGGTCCGGGCCCCGGGGGACGAGTCCGGGCCCGGCCGTGCCCCGGGCGGGGCCGGCGGCGGGCGGTCAGCCGGCGAACCAGCGCACCGGGCTCGGCCGCAGGTTCTCGTAGACGTGCTTGGTCTCGCGGTATTCGTCAAGGCCCGCGGGACCGAGCTCACGCCCGACCCCGGACTTGCCGAAACCGCCCCATTCGGCCTGCGGAAGGTAGGGGTGGTAGTCGTTGATCCACACGGTGCCGTGCCGCAGCCGGGCGGCGACGCGCCGCGCCCGGGCGGTGTCGGTGGACCAGACGGCGCCGGCCAGTCCGTACTCCGTGTCATTGGCGAGTGTGACTGCCTCGTCCTCGGTTTGGAAGGACTCGACCGTCAGAATCGGCCCAAACGTCTCCTCCCGCACCA
Organism: Streptomyces endocoffeicus; assembly: GCF_016741935.1. Classification (GTDB taxonomy): domain Bacteria; phylum Actinomycetota; class Actinomycetes; order Streptomycetales; family Streptomycetaceae; genus Streptomyces; species Streptomyces endocoffeicus. The sequence goes on from NZ_JAERRG010000007.1 coordinate 112,557, forward strand.
CCCGCATCTCGCGGTGGCACTGGTCGAGCACGGTCGGGAGGTAGAAGTAGCCGGTGGCCGGGCGGACCTCGTTGGGCTCCGGCTGCTTGCCGCCGCAACGCAGCAGCGCGCCCTCCGCCAGGGCGGACGCCACATACGCCTCGGTCTTGTCCAGCTGCTGGGCCGAGACCAGCGGACCGCATTCGACACCGTCCTCGGTGCCGCGGCCCAGCTTGATCTTCTCCGCCCGGCGGGCGAGCTCGGCCACGAACCGCTCGCGCACCGACTCCTCGATGATCAGCCGGGCACCGGCCGAGCAGACCTGGCCGCTGTGGATGAAGGCGGCGTTCAGGGCCTGGTCGACGGCGGTGTCAAAGCCCTCGGCGGTGGCGCAGGCGTCGGCGAAGACCACATTGGGGTTCTTGCCGCCGAGCTCCAGCGCGACCTTCTTGACGGTCGGCGCGGCGGCCTGCGCGACCTTGGTGCCGCTGATCAGACCACCGGTGAAGGAGACCAGGTCCACATCCGGGTGCTCGGACAGCCGGGCGCCCACGGGGTCGCCCGCGCCGGTGACCACATTGGCCACCCCGGTCGGCAGCCCGGCCTCGGCCAGCAGCTTCACCAGATGGACGGTGGACAGCGGGGTCACTTCGCTGGGCTTGATCACAAAGGTGTTCCCGGCGGCCAGCGCCGGGGCGACCTTCCAACTGGCCTGGAGCAGCGGATAGTTCCAGGGGGTGATCATCGCGCAGACGCCGACCGGCTCATGGGCCACGACGCTGTGCACATCGGGGGTGCCCGCGTCGACCACGCGCCCGGCCGACTCGCCCGTGACCAGATCGGCGAAGTAGCGGAAGGCGTTGGTCACGTCGTCGACGTCGACCCGGCCCTCCTCCAGGGTCTTGCCGGTGTCACGGCTCTCGATGAGCGCGATCGTCTCGCGGTCACGCTGAAGCAGGTCAGCGACGCGGCGCAGCAGCGCCGCCCGCTCGGCCACCGGCGTCCCGGGCCAGGGTCCCTGGTCGAAGGCGCGACGCGCGGCCGCGATCGCCGCGTCGGTGTCCTCGACACCGCCCTCCGCGACGACGGCGAGGGTCTTGGCGTCCGCGGGGTCGAGGACCTCCCGCTGCGCCCCGGATGCGGCTGCCTGCCACACCCCGTCCACATGAATGGTCTCGACTGCCGCCACGTGATTTCTGCCTTCCGGTTCCGCGTGCTGTGCCACTGGTCCAAGCCAGCAACATGGACCCCTAACCGGAAGGCGGGAACCTATGCGCGATTCGCAAGAGAAAGTGGGCCGACTCACGTGATCTGAAGGCGGAACCGGCCCCTCAGCTCATGATCGGCCTGTGTGTCAAGAGGCCGTGCGGTCAAGAAGTGGTTCGGGTCACAAGGGGGTGCGGTCGAGAGGCGGAGGTGTGATCACGGGGCGGCGCGGCCAGGAGCGGCGCGGCTACGACAGGGCGCGGTCACGACACGGTGCGGTCACGGCGCGGCGCGGTGCGGTCACGACGCGGTGCGGTCAGGACGCGGTGCAGTAGTCGGCCGGGCAGAAGGTGTCCACCGCCGCCTGGTGGATCTCCCGCTCCTCCACCCGGTCCCCGGCCCCGGAGGGGCCGATCACCAGCACCGCGTACATGGTGCCGTCGGGAGCGGCGAAGCGGCGGTCGAGTATCCGGCGGTGGCCGTCGCTCTTGGACTCGTACGTGTACTCCAACTGGACCGGGTCCATGGCGGCCGAGCCCAGCCGGGTGAGGGCGATCTGCTCGTAGTCGCGGTGGGTGGAGGCGATCCGCTCGGCCTCCTGGGCGGACTCGTACGGCGTCGACTCGGGGCCGTGCAGCTCAAAGATCTGGATCACAGTGCTGTCGTCGGGCGAGGTGTAGTAGACGCTGGGGCCCTGCGTCGTCCGCCGCCATCCGTCCGGGACCGCGAGGTGGTATCCGGCGGGGTCGGCCTGGGTGCTGTAGCCCGCGGGCGGGGCGCCACCCGTCAGGGAGGGCGAGGACGGGGTGCCGAACGGCGTCGCGGACGGGGACCCGGAGGGTGCCCCGGTCGGAAGGTCCGTGGGGAGATCGGTCGGGAGATCGGTCGGCCCACTGGTCTCGGGTCCGGGCGAGGGATAGAGATCGCTCGGCTGAGAGGCGTCCCCGCTCGGCGTGGCCGTGGGGCTCTCGCGGTCCCAGGGCAGCGGCCCCGCCTGATTCCGGGAGGTGCCATCGCCCCCGAAGGCCACCCATCCGGAGAACGCGACCCCCGCGACCAGGAAGATCGTCACCGCCAGCGCCCGTAGCACCCGCCTGGAATCCTGCCCCGGCGCTCCCCCGTTGTGCATGCTCATCTATGCCCCCCGATGATGGATCTCTGCTCCCATATGCGGACAAGCCGTATCGGCTCACATCGGTGTACCCGGTTCGAGGGCCGCCCCACCCCCTGTCACCGCACCGATACGGATCCGTCGCCCGGCCGCCGGTCAGGTGGCCGGGCAGTAGGCCGTGGGGCAGAAGGACGCCAGGACGATGCCCTGCCGCTCCCGCTGCTTCGGCCAGTCGTCGGCCGGCCCCGCGACCAGCACCGCGTACTGCACCCGGTCCGGGCCGGTGAAGGCCCGGTCGAGTATCCGGCGCGGGCCGTACTTGGCGCTGCGGTAGCCGTACTCCAGCTCCGCGTCCGCGTCATCGCCGGGCCCGAGCCGCTTGAGCTCATACCGCTTGTAGTCGGGGTTCTTCTTGAGCCCCGTCTCCGCCCGGCGCAGCGCCTCGTACGGCGTGATGTCGGGCTCGGTCAGTGCGAAGACCTGGATCAGACTGCCCCCGTCGGACGATTCGTAGAACACTCCGGTGTCGCGCTTGGCCCGCTGCCAGCCCGTGGGCACATCCAGCCGGAACCCCTCCGGGTCGGTGGTGCGCACATAGTCCGCCGGCGGTCCCTGGGTGCTGTCCTCGGACACCGACGGCGGCGCCGAGGTCGGCTCCGTGTACGGCCCCGACGACGATGCCGAAGGCTGCTCGGCCGACGGCGACCAGGACGAGGCCGAGGGCGAACCGCCGTCCGCCCGGGGCTTGTCATCCCCGCCGTCCGACACCAGCTTCCAGGCGCCGAAACCGATCCCGCCGACCAGCACCACGGCGAGCACCGCCAGCAGCACCGTGCCCAGATGCGGATTGGGTGGTCTTCGGCCCGGGGCCGGCGGCTCCGCGCCCGCTCCCACCCAGCGCTGGGCCTCCTCGTCCCATCGACGGCCCCCCTCGCCGCCCGGGGTACTCATCTCACCCGCCCAACAGCGCGCCGACCGCCTGTCCGACGGCGACGCCCGAGGCGAGCATGCCGACACTGGCGCTCGCGTCCTGCAACATCACCCGGATCCGGGCCAGTCGGCCGGCCCCCGCCCGGCCGGTGCGCTGGATCTCGTCCTCGGTCCGGTCCAGCTCGTCGGAGAGCGCGCCGACCTCCGGGCTCGGGACGACCCGCCGCAGATCCTCGGCAAGCTGCCGAACGGCTTCCAGCAGCTCCTGATAGGCGGGGTCACAGGGGGCCTCCGCCTGACGTCCGTTCACGATGTGGTTGTGGTCGCCGAAGCCGATGGCGCTGCCCTGCACCTTGCCGAACCGGATGTTCCCGAACTTGCTCCCGCCGCCCGCCGCCGGGGTCCCGCCGCCCGCCGCCGGGGTCGCGCCGCCACCGCCCGCGCCCGCCGCGTGGTCCGCGCCGCCGCCCATGTCACTACCGTCCTCCGCGTCAGCCATCGCCATGGCCGCCTCCCCCTCCATTGCTTCCGGTGGTGTTGCTGATGGTGTTGTGGTCACCGAAGCCGAAGGCGCTGTGCTCCGCGGACTCGATGAAGACCCCGCCGCCGCTCACATTGATGACCTTCTGCTCGAACTCACCGGTCTCCCAGCCGGCTTCGTCGAGCGCCCTTCGCACGCCGTTGGCCACCCGGTCCTCGACGCTCTTCAGATAGCGGCTGACATCCATCTCCTGGAAGAGCGATGCGTCGGCGTCGCTGCCCAACTCCCGCACCGAGACCCAGGGCCCGTCGGGGATGGCCGCCTCATAACCCCCCGCGTACATCCGCCAGAGGAAGGCGGCGGAGCGGAAGGCGTGGATAACCGCCCGGCCCGCCGCCGTGGGCGTCCGCCCCAGCGCCCAGATCACCTTGCCCGGCAGTCCGCCGCGGCGGTGGGAGTCGGAGAGCCGGTCGACCGCCCGGAAGTCCGGGCGGATCGGGCGCAACACATGCGGGGCGAACTCCAGCATCAGCATGCCGCCCTGCGTATGCACCCGCACGAAGACCGTGATGACGACCTCTTCCCGCCATGCGCCGACGCGGATGCGCAGAAAGTGCCGGCGGATCTCGCCGCCCTCCTCGACGGCCTCCGCCCGCTCCCGCGCGAAGTCCGCCTCGCCGTACGGCACGAAGGAGCGGCTCCGTAATCCGGTGACCTTGAGGAAGACGCATTCGTCGAGCTCCAGGCCGCGCAACCGGTCGCGACTCTCGGCGGCGGCGCGAGCGGCGCCCTGCGCGGGAGTGGTGCCCTGGACGGGAACGGTGCCCTGCGCGGGGGTGGTGCCCTGGACGGAGGCGATGCCCTGGGCGGAAGGGGTACGCAACTTCTCGACCAGCGGCCGGATCCGCTCCAGGATCACGCGGTTGTCCAGCGGCACCGGATCGCCGCCCTCGCGCGGCCGCAGCTCCACGGCGAGGGTCCAGGTGTCATGCGCGGTGCCCGCGCCGAGGAAGGGATGCCGATCGTGGTAGAGGATCACCGGTGAGTACTGCTCACGGCGGATCAGGGCCCGCACCCGCTGGAAGCGCCCGCCCTCGAACCGCTCCGCGGGGTCCGCGGCGGGGTCGGCGAAGGTCTCCGGCTCCAGATCGGTGGCCAGCACCCGGGCCACATGCTCACGGTGGAGGGCGACCGCGGCGGCCATCGCGGCCGGGATCACCAGCGCGAACCAGGCGGCGGTGGTGTCCGACCCGGTGACCAGGACCGGTGCGAAGGCCTGAAGCCCGCTCGGATCGGACTGCCCGTCCGTGAGCGCCTGCGTCAGGGCGGAGAACACATAGGACAGCAGGGTCAGACAGCCGAGCACCCGCAGCACCGCGGCCGCCCGCCGCCGGGTGACGGTGACCCCGTCGGCCCCGGGATAGTCGGCGCGGAAGGCACCCATGGCGCCGCCCCTCGCCCAGGCCGCCAGCAGAAGCAGCGCGCAGGAGAGCAGGAAGAGATAGAAGAAGCCCTGGGCCAGCAGGAAGTCCAGCACCCATAAGGACACCAGCAGCGCGGTCCAGCACGCCTCCAGACGGCGCGCGCGCAGCGCATGCGCCAGCACCCGGACCGCGTCGATGCCCAGCGAGGGCGCCACGGCGCGCTCCTCGTGGACATACAGCTCGTCCACGACCGCGTCCCGGAAGTCGTCGTCCAGATAGGCGCCCGCGCATAACAGCCGGGTGGCCTCGCTGGTGGCGTACGGAGAAGCGTCAGCGGCAGTACGAGGAGAAGGGACGGCCGGTGACGGCTCCGCCCGCGACCGCGGCGGACGAGCGGAGTGATCCCCTGCCGAAGGATCGGCACCGCCTGAAAAATGATCACCGCGCGTATTGGCCATAATTCCCCCCGAGGCCGTAGCAACTGCCTCCACGGTAGGGGAAGATGTCCCTCGATTACAGTAAATGGCCGAAGGGTCACACTCCGGAGTGAATACCGGAATGTGACCCTTCGGAAACGGCCGCGCCGGGGCGGGCCGGGGCGCGTCAGATCAGGCCGAGGTTCCGCACGGCCTCGCGCTCGTCCTCGAGCTCCTTCACCGACGCGTCGATGCGGGCCCGCGAGAACTCGTTGATGTCCAGGCCCTGGACGATCTCGAACTTCCCGTTCTTCGCGGTGACCGGGAACGAGGAGATCAGACCCTCCGCCACCCCGTACGAACCGTCGGAGACCACACCGGCGGAGGTCCAGTCGTCGGCGTCGGTGCCGTTGACCCAGGTGTGGACGTGGTCGATGGCGGCGTTGGCGGCGGAGGCGGCCGAGGAGGCGCCGCGCGCCTCGATGATCGCGGCACCGCGCTTGGCGACGGTCGGGATGAAGGTGTCGGCCAGCCACTGCTCGTCGCTGACGACCTCGGCGGCGTTCTTGCCCGCGACCTCGGCGTGGAAGACGTCCGGGTACTGGGTGGCGGAGTGGTTGCCCCAGATCGTCAGCTTCTTGATCTCGCTGACCGGGGCGCCGGTCTTCTTCGCCAGCTGCGACAGCGCGCGGTTGTGGTCCAGCCGGGTCATCGCGGTGAAGCGCTCGGCCGGTACGTCCGGCGCGGCGGCCTGGGCGATGAGGGCGTTGGTGTTGGCCGGGTTGCCCACGACCAGGATCTTGATGTCGTCCGCGGCGTGGTCGTTGATGGCCTTGCCCTGCGGCTTGAAGATGCCGCCGTTGGCCTCCAGCAGATCGCCGCGCTCCATGCCCTTGGTGCGCGGGCGGGCGCCGACCAGCAGCGCGACGTTCGCACCGTCGAAGCCCACGTTCGGGTCATCGGAGATGTCGATGCCCTGGAGCAGCGGGAAGGCGCAGTCGTCGAGCTCCATCGCGGTGCCCTCGGCGGCCTTCAGCCCCTGCGGGATCTCCAGGAGACGCAGTTTGACCGGCACGTCCGCGCCGAGGAGCTGACCGGAGGCGATGCGGAAGAGCAGCGCGTAGCCGATCTGGCCGGCCGCGCCGGTGACGGTGACGGTGACGGGAGTGCGGGTCATGGCGGTCTCCTGCGCTGTGTTGTCAGTCCAAGATCTCTTGGTGTCGAGATACTTGCGTCAGGCTATCCGACGGCACCTGACCCACGTTCTCTCGGGCCATTGTGTAACCGCTCACCGTGCGTTCCGGACCACCGCGCAGGTGGGACCACCGCGCACTTGGGCGGCCGCCTGCCAGGAGGGGGAGTGCAGGCGGCCGCCCAGTGCCGCACCCGTGGGGGGCTCGGGCAGCGCCTGCCCCGATTCCCCCGGCTCATTCCCCCCGGTTTTACGAATTCCTCCGGACGGACTCCGGGCGGCCTCCCGAACCGGCTCCGGGCAGGCTCCCGAACCGGCTCCGGGCAGGCTCCGGACGAGCTCCCGAACCGGCTCCGGACGGGCTCTCTCCGAGCCGCCTCCCGGAAAGGCCTCGCTCCCGGACAGGCCTCGCTCCCCCGCGCTCACCCCCGGCCGGGGGCCGTGCAGGCGCGCGTACCGCCGCCGAGGGAGGCGCAGGCGGTGGCCCGCGCGGCCGAGTCCACCGAGATCATCTTGGTGTAGGCATCGCCGTCGGCACCGACCCTGCCGCGCTGCGAGCGGGCCGCGCCGCCGTTCATGCCCGGCGCCTTGACCTGGATGACGTCGCCCGGGGCGGCCCGGGCGATCCGGGCCCAGGCGGCTTTGCAGGTCTTGCTGTAGCGGACCTCGACATACGCCGTGCCGACGGTGACGTCCGCCGTCGTCGTCGCGGCGGTGCCGCACCCCATGGCCTGCGGATCCTGCCCGGTGCAGTCCTGCCCGGCGCACTTCACGCCCTCCGGCAACTGCTGACGCGCGCTGGTGGCCGGTGCGGTGGGCGGCCGCTCCCCGCGCTTCTCGCCGTCGCCGCCCGCGTCGACCAGAAGGACGGCACCGGCGACGAGCAGGAGCGCGCCGACGAGGCCCCCGGCGAACAGCGCGACACGCCTCCGCCCCCTCGGGGACGGCGACGACGGCGGTGGGGACGACGGAGAGGGCGACGACCGAGAGGACGGCGACGGAGAGGACGACGCGGGCGACGGCGGCCCGGCGGATTCCGGTGGCTGTCCGGCCGAGGCCGCGCGAGCCGGGAACACCGGAGCCGTCGCGACCAGCGGCTGCTCCGGATCGGGCGGTTCGACCCTCGGCCGGTCCTTCCCCGGTGAGCGGCCGTTCTTACGGGCGTCCGCCCCCTGCGCCGCCGGGTCGAACTGCTCGACGGCGGCCCGCGCCCGCGCGACGCCGATGGCCTCCATCGTGACGTCGTGCCGCATCTCGGAGCGGCTCCAGGCCCGCTCCGCCAGCTCCCACAGCGTGCTGAGGTGGTGGACATCGGCGCCGGTGGTCTCGGCCAGGGCCTCCACCGCGCCCCGCGGGGGCAGCAGCCGTCCGTTGAGGTAGCGCTCCCAGGAACTCTTGCTGTAGCCGGTGCGATCGGCGACGGCGACGGCGCTCAACCCGCTGCGCTCGACGAGTGTGCGCAGCCGGCCGGTGAACTCCCGGACCTGCGGATCGAGTTCCTCCGGTAAGTCCCTCCAACGAGGCATTGCCTTCCCCTGTCCCCCCGCCCGTACCTGTCAATCTCCCGTGCCGCGGCCGCTGTTGGCGTCCCCGAGCCCCGAACTGACTACCCAAAGGGATGCCTTGCCCCAGGATGTCAGCTCTTCGGGTGGGGGCGCATCGGAGCATTTCGTGCACCGGTACGCACTCCCCCACACCCGGCTCGTCGTTGCACGGCCGAGACCTCGTGCTGGAACGGTCACTTCCGCGCCACAGGGTCCCCACGCTCATTGATCCGGCACAGCTCACACACAACCCTGATTACCAGGCGGTCCGTCCTTCTTCGGGGGAGAGGGCGGACCGCCGTTGCAACGCCATCGGCTAGCGCACCGTGAAATGCACCACGTCGTCAAGGAACGGGATCGACACCCACGGATCCGGCTGGGCCATCAGGGACAGCAGCACGATCGCCGCGCCCAGCAGCCCGTAGGTCAGCATGTCGGTGAAGCGCGACCGTACCGCGAGCATCCCCACCTCGGGCAGCGCCCACCGGAAGAAGGCGCCCGCCAGCAGGGACAGCCCGATCAGCACCGTGCCCGCGCGGAACGCGTCCAGGGCGACGATCAGCAGCCCCAGGCCCACCCCGCCCATCACCGTGAGCAGCGGCCACTGCCGGGCGGGCGCCGGAGCGGCACCGGGCGCGGCCCGGCCGCCGCCCTCCGGACGCGCGGTGTCCCGGGTGATCAACGGAAAGCGGCGCGATCTGCGGATGAACCGGCCGGGTCCGGCGGGCGGCTGCCCCACGGGCGACGCGGACGGCTCCTGCCGCTGCTCCCCGGCCGCCGGCTCGCTCGCCTCAGCCGTCATGGCCGGCACCGGTGTCGGCGGCCGCCTTCGCGTCCCGCTCCGCGGCCTCCACCACGTTGACCAGCAGCTGGGCGCGGGTCATGGGGCCGACCCCGCCCGGGTTCGGCGAGAGCCAGCCCGCGACCTCGGTCACACCGGGGTGCACATCGCCGGCGATCTTGCCGTGCTCGTCCCGGCTGACGCCCACGTCGAGCACCGCCGCGCCCGGCTTGACGTCCTCCGGCTTGACCAGGTGCCGCACCCCGGCGGCCGCCACGATGATGTCGGCCTGGCGCAGGATGCCGGGCAGGTCGCGGGTGCCGGTGTGGCAGAGGGTGACCGTCGCGTTCTCCGAACGGCGGGTCAGCAGCAGCCCGATCGACCGGCCGACGGTGATGCCGCGGCCGACGACCACCACATGCGCGCCGTTGATCTCCACACCGTGGTGGCGCAGCAGCTGGATGACGCCCTGGGGCGTGCACGGCAGCGGGCCGCTCTCGTTGAGCACGAGGCGGCCGAGGTTCATAGGGTGCAGCCCGTCGGCGTCCTTGGACGGGTCGATCAGCTCCAGCACCCGGTTGGTGTCGATGCCCTTGGGGAGCGGCAGCTGGACGATGTAGCCGGTGCAGGACGGGTCCTCGTTGAGCTCCCGGACGGCCGCCTCGATCTCCTCCTGGGTGGCGGTCTCGGGCAGGTCGCGCCGGATGGAGGCGATGCCGATCTCGGCGCAGTCGCGGTGCTTGCCCGCCACGTACCACTTGCTGCCGGGGTCCTCGCCCACCAGCACGGTCCCGAGGCCGGGATGGATGCCCTTGGCCTTCAGCGCCTCCACTCGGCTGACGAGATCGGACTTGATCGCGGCTGCGGTTGCCTTGCCATCGAGAATCTGGGCGGTCATGGCTTCATCCTCCCGGATGCGGGGACGTCGGATCCAATCAGGGGCCGTTCGGGGCCGGACCGGCGAAGGCCGCACCCCGTGATCCGGTCGGGGTGCGGCCTCCTGTGCTCGCTCGGCGATCGCCCGGTGCTCGCTCGCCGGCACTCGGTACTCGCTCAGTGGAAGAAGTGACGCGTGCCCGTGAAGTACATGGTCACACCCGCCTTCTGGGCGGCCTCCACCACCGCCTCGTCACGGACCGAGCCGCCCGGCTGCACCACGGCCTTCACGCCCGCCTCGGCCAGCACCTCGAAGCCGTCCGGGAACGGGAAGAAGGCGTCGGAGGCGGCGTACGAACCGGCGGCCCGCTCGGCACCGGCCCGCTCGACGGCCAGCTTCGCCGAGTCCACGCGGTTGACCTGGCCCATGCCGACGCCGACCGTGGCGCCGCCCTTGGCGAGCAGGATCGCGTTGGACTTCACCGCGCGGCAGGAGCGCCAGGCGAAGGCCAGCTCGGCGAGGCCGTCGGCGTCCAGTGCCGCACCCGTGGCGAGGGTCCAGTTGGCCGGGTCGTCGCCCTCGGCCTGGAGGCGGTCCTTGATCTGCAGCAGCAGGCCGCCTTCGATGGGACGCTGCTCGGTAGCGTCCGCCGGCGGCTCCGCGCAGCGCAGCACGCGGATGTTCTTCTTACGGGCGAGCACCTCGACCGCGCCGTCCTCGTACGCCGGGGCGACGATCACCTCGGTGAAGATCTCGGCGACCTGCTCGGCCATGGTGACGGACACCGGACGGTTGACGGCGATCACCCCGCCGAAGGCCGACAGCGGGTCGCAGGCGTGCGCCTTACGGTGCGCATCGGCGACATCCGCCCCGACCGCGATCCCGCACGGGTTGGCGTGCTTGATGATCGCGACACAGGGCTCGGTGTGGTCGTACGCGGCCCGGCGGGCGGCCTCGGTGTCCGTGTAGTTGTTGAACGACATCTCCTTGCCGTGCAGCTGCTCGGCCTCCGCGAGCCCTTTACCGCTGCCATCGGTGTAGAGGGCGGCGGGCTGATGCGGGTTCTCGCCGTAGCGCAGCACGTTCTTACGGGTGATGGTGGCGCCCAGGAAGTCCGGGAAGGAGGAGTCGTCCGCCGCCGCGCTGTGTCCATCAGCGGCTCCGCCGCGGGCGGCCGCGAACCAGTTGGCCACCGCCACGTCGTAGGCGGCGGTGTGCTGGAACGCCTCGGCCGCCAGCCGCTTGCGCCGCTCCAGGTCGAACCCGCCCTCCGCGGCGGCCTCGAGGACGTCGCCGTACCGCTCGGGGTTGACGACCACGGCCACGGACGGGTGATTCTTGGCGGCGGCCCGGACCATGGAGGGACCACCGATGTCGATCTGCTCGACGCACTCGTCCGGCGCGGCGCCCGAGGCGACCGTCTCGCGGAACGGATAGAGGTTGACCACGACCAGCTCGAAGGGCTCCACGCCGAGCTCCCGCAGCTGCTCGCGGTGGGAGTCGAGCCGCTGGTCGGCCAGGATGCCCGCGTGGACGCGCGGGTGCAGCGTCTTGACGCGGCCGTCGAGACACTCGGGGAAGCCGGTCAGCTCCTCGACCTTGGTGACCGGGACCCCGGCGGCGGCGATCTTGGCGGCCGTCGAGCCGGTCGAGACGAGCTGGACACCCGCCGCGTGCAGCCCTCGGGCCAGCTCCTCGAGGCCCGTCTTGTCGTAGACGCTGACCAGCGCGCGGCGGATGGGCCGCTTGGTACCTTCGGCGGTCACGGGATCCTTACCTTTCGTCCCTCTATGCGGTAGCCGTGACGGGCCAGACGCCCCACGACCTCGACGAGCAGCGAACGCTCGACTTCCTTGATCCGCTCATGGAGAGCGGACTCGTCGTCCTCGTCCCGGACCTCGACCACGCCCTGGGCGATGATCGGGCCGGTGTCGACGCCGTCGTCGACGAAGTGGACGGTGCATCCGGTCACCTTCACACCGTGCGCGAGCGCGTCGCGCACGCCATGGGCGCCGGGAAAGCTGGGGAGCAGCGCGGGATGGGTGTTGACGCAGCGGCCGCCGAACCGGGCGAGGAACTCCCGGCCCAGGATCTTCATGAACCCGGCCGAGACGACCAGGTCCGGCTCGTGGGCGGCGGTGGCCTCCGCCAGGGCCGCGTCCCACTCGGCGCGGCCGGCGTGGTCCTTGACCCGGCACACGAACGTGGGGATCCCGGCGTCCTCGGCGCGCGCCAGGCCCTCGATGCCGTCGCGGTCGGCGCCCACGGCCACCACCTCGGCGCCGTAGCGGGCCACGCCCTCGGCGGCGATGACGTCGAGCAGCGCCTGGAGATTCGTACCGGAGCCGGAGACGAGGACGACGAGACGGACCGGGCGCCCGGGGCGCGCAGGACTGGCGGGGGAAGGCGGGGAGGCCACGGCGGGGCTCTTTCTCGCGGGCAGTGCTGCCGTTTGTGTGGTCGTACAAGGTCGCGGACTCATCAATTCCGGGGAACTCTACGAAGCCGCCGACCGTCAGCAACGATACCGGCACACGAAGCGGCCCCCAGGGGACGGGGGCGGACACGGGAGGTAGCGTCTGGACTGCGAATGCAACTGACGCCACTGACGCCGTGGGAACGACCGCCGCGCCCGCGCCCCGAGGCGTACGGCACCGGCCGTACCCGCGCCGTGCGGCACCAGGCCGTACCCGCCGCGGCGTGCAGGACGACGACACAAGGGGAAGACACACTCCACATGCCGGACCGACGCCGCCGCGCGGCTCATCGCCTCACTCCGCCCCCCGCCCAGGCCCGGGGGCGGCGATGAGGCGCGCCCGCATGTCGCGCACGACGCCGCTGCTCCGGGAGCAGCAGTCGTCGTCCTCCTCATCCTCCTCGTCCCCGTCCGCCCCCGGCGGGTCGAACGGGGACCAGCACAACGGGGACCAGCACGAGGACAATCCGTTCGCCCCGCCGCCCGAGGGCAGGCCGGACCAGCCCTGGCGGCCCCGCCACCGGCCGGACGGCTCCGGCGGCGAGAGCGACGAGGGCCGCCCGGGGGCCCGGGGCGGCCAGGACGGGCCGGACGGCGACCAGAGCGGTCAGCAGCCGCAGCAGCCCCCGGCCTGGGGCAGCCAGTGGAGCAGCCGCCAGCCCGGCCGCCAGAGCGGCGGCTTCGGCGCCGGCCCTGGTTCCAACCGCCCCTCCGGCCCCGGCGGGCCCGGCGGCCCGCGCTGGGACCCCAACGACCCGGCCCAGCGGCGCGCCCGGTACGCGCTGCTGTCGGGCATGTGGGCGTTCTTCTTCGCGCTCTTCAGCCTGCCGCAGATCGCGCTGCTGCTCGGGGTGCTGGCCCTGTACTGGGGCATCAGCTCGCTGCGGGCCAAGCCGCGCCGTACGGCGCCGTCCCCGGCCGCGGCCGCGCCCCTGAACGCCCCGCCCCCGCCTCCGGGCGCCACCCCGGCGGCGCTGCCCGCGCCCGGCAGCGGCCCGGTGAAGGCGCAGTCGACGGCGGCGATCAGCGGTCTGGTGACGGGCGGGCTCGCGCTCGCGATCGTCGCGGCGACGTTCAGCTTCCAGGTCGTCTACAGCGACTACTACACCTGCGTGGACGACGCCCTTACGCAGACCTCGCGCCACGACTGCGAAACCCTGCTCCCCGAGCAGCTCCGCCCCCTGCTGAGCACGCAGGACTGATGGCGCCGAGCCCGCAGGACTGACGGCATGGAGCCCGCACTGCGGACGGCTCGCGCCCGCCTGCCGTCCGTCTTACGGCTCGCGCCCGCCTGCCGTCCGCCTTACGGCTCGCGCCCGCCTGCCGTCCGCCTTACGGTTCACGGCGGGCGTCGTCCGGCGGGGACGGCGGCTCCGCACGTAGGGGGTTCGGGGCGGGCTGGGACTCGACGGGCGGCTGCGGCTCGGGAGCGCGCTTCCGGCTCAGCGCCCAGCGGCGCGGCCGGGCCGCCCCGGTGGCGCCCGGGGTGCCCGCGGGGGTCGCGAGTCCGGCCATCGTGCCCACGCCGGTTTCGCGTCCGGTCTCCCGTCCCGTCTCCGCACCGGCGCCGGAGGCCGCCTTACGGTTCCGCTTGCGGTCGGCGCCCGACGCCCCGGGGCGCAGCCACTGCCACCACGGCTCGGCCATCGCCTCGCGCACCTCGGCGGACTCCATGGGCGAGACCGTGGGCAGCACCGCCGCCCGCGCTTCCGCCTCGGCCGCGGCCCGCGCCGCGCGGGCGGCCTTGGCCTCCGTACGGGCCTCCCTGGCCGCCGTACGGGCCTGTCCGCGCGCCGTCCGGCGCTCCGCCCGCGCCGCCTTCCATTCCGGCCAGGAGGCCCTGGTGGGGACGCACAGCCGGTACCAGCGCAGCACCATCGCACCCGGCACCCCGATCACTCCCGTCCAGGCCACCGTGATCATGCCCGTGCGCCACCAGCTCGGGCCGAGGTCGGCGAGGATGCCGATGCCCAGCGGTCCGCCCGAGACCCCGGCCAGCAGCGCCATCGCGGCCGCGCAGCCGACCGCCGCCAGCGTGGCGAGCACGAGCGTCTCGGCCCAGCCCCAGGACGGTCTGGGCTCGCCCTTGCCGGGCCGCCGTACCGCCGCGATCCCGATGAACCAGGCCACCGACGCCCCGGCCGCGATCCCCGTGAACCAGACCAGCGGTCCGCCGGAGCCGTTCGTGGGCAGCGCGGCGACCAGGGGGAAGTGCGGCAGCTGGGGGTAGGAGGTGATGCCCAGCGGCGCGACCACACTGCCGCCACCGACCGTGAACCCCGCCCCGACCCCGTACGCGGCGCCCCAGACGATCGCGTTCGGCAGCAGCGCCAGGCTCACCAGGAGCACGGCGAACCGCCCCGACCACACATCGCTGAGGTTGAGGAACGTCACCTGCACGGCGCCCGCGTGGCTCAGCATCGACGTCGCCGTAAGGAGCGCACCGCTGCCGAGCAGGACGACGAGACCGCTGGTCCCGGCCCGTAGCGCGGCGGTCAGCCGGCGGCGCCGGCACCAGCTGCGCGCGGCCAGGGACACGGCCGTCCTTACGGTCCATTCGGCACCGGGGAGCCGCCGCAGTCTCTCGCTCACCCGTCCCGGCAGGCGGAGCGGGAACCGTCCGTCGGCCGTCCACACGCCGACGGCCGCGATGGCCCCGGCGACGACCGGCAGATGCAGCAGCGCGCTGAGCGGATCGACACGCAGCGGCCCGGCCGAGGCGTACACCACGGCGGCGGTGCCCACCACGAGATAGCCGCCGGTCACCCAGGCGAAGGCGGTGCGCGGATCGACGACGGACTCCTCGGGCACCCACTGCCCGTCGCCCTCGTCGGGCTCCGCCTGGTAGACGGCGTGCTGGGCCGCCCGGTACAGCAGCCAGCACGGCACCACGCTGAGCAGCAGCGGGGTCAGCCCGACGGGCGCGATGTGGCCGGAGAGCGTCTCGGTGCGCACGAGGTCGGCGCCATGGCCGAGCAGCCACAGGTCGGCGGCGACATGCAGGGCTCCGTCGGGGCTGCTCTCGGGGGACGAGGAAGTGATCCACAGCAGCAGTACGACCACGGCGAGCGTGCCGAGGCCGAGCCCCGCGGCGACCACACCGCCGAGGAACGCCTCCCTGATGGCGGAGGAACGCCGGGGCGCTGAGCGGTCGCGTGCGGACACCGACGGGCTGCGATCGGTCGTTTGCGTCACGTGACCATGCTGCCAATAACAGCCGTTTCATCCCTACATCAAGGGTTTGGTCGCCGTGTCGCGGCTAGTCCGCTTATGCGTCTTTTATGGCTCAGTGGTACGGATGGGTGGCTTGCCGCGTTCCGCCCGGGTATCCGTCGCCCGGGAACGCCGCGGGCCCGCACCACCGAGGGGTGGTACGGGCCCGCGGCATCGAGCCGTGGCGGCGTCAGCCGGCCAGCGCGGCGCGCGCCAGGCGCGCGGTCTCGGACGGGGTCTTGCCGACCTTCACGCCCGCGGCCTCGAGGGCCTCCTTCTTCGCCTGGGCGGTGCCGGAGGAACCGGAGACGATGGCGCCCGCGTGGCCCATCGTCTTGCCCTCGGGGGCGGTGAAGCCCGCCACATAGCCGACGACCGGCTTGGTGACGTTGGCCTTGATGAAGTCCGCGGCCCGCTCCTCGGCGTCGCCGCCGATCTCGCCGATCATCACGATCAGGTCGGTGTCGGGGTCGGCCTCGAAGGCGGCGAGGGCGTCGATGTGGGTGGTGCCGATGATCGGGTCACCGCCGATGCCCACGCAGGACGAGAAGCCGATGTCCCGCAGCTCGTACATCATCTGGTAGGTCAGCGTGCCGGACTTCGACACCAGACCGATCCGGCCGGGCTTGGTGATGTCGGCCGGGATGATGCCCGCGTTCGACTGACCCGGCGTGATCAGACCCGGGCAGTTCGGGCCGATGATGCGCGTCTTGTTGCCCTTCTTGCCCGCGTAGGCCCAGAAGTTGGCGGAGTCGTGGACCGCGATGCCCTCGGTGATCACGACGGCGAGCGGAATCTCGGCGTCGATCGCCTCGATGACCGCGCTCTTGGTGAACTTCTCCGGGACGAAGATGACCGTGACATCGGCGCCGGTGGCGTCGACGGCCTCCTTGACGGAGCCGAAGACCGGGATCTCGGCACCGTCGAAGTCCACGGTGGTGCCGGCCTTGCGCGGGTTCACGCCGCCGACGATGTTGGTGCCCGAGGCAAGCATCCGACGGGTGTGCTTCTGCCCCTCGGACCCGGTCATCCCCTGGACGATGACCTTGCTTTCCTTGGTGAGGAAGATAGCCATGGTTTCTGGTGACCTCGTCCCTTACTTCGCAGCCAGCTCGGCGGCACGCTCGGCCGCGCCGTCCATGGTGTCCACCTGCTGAACGAGCGGGTGGTTGGCGTCGGTGAGGATCTTGCGACCCAGCTCCGCGTTGTTGCCGTCGAGGCGCACGACCAGCGGCTTGCTGACGTCCTCGCCCTTGGACTTCAGCAGCTCCAGGGCCTGGACGATGCCGTTGGCGACCGCGTCACAGGCGGTGATGCCACCGAAGACATTGACGAAGACCGACTTGACGTCCGGGTCGCCGAGGATGATCTCGAGACCGTTGGCCATCACCTCGGCGGAGGCGCCACCACCGATGTCGAGGAAGTTGGCGGGCTTGACGTTGCCGTGGGTCTCGCCCGCGTAGGCGACGACGTCGAGGGTGGACATGACCAGACCCGCGCCGTTGCCGATGATGCCGACCTCGCCGTCGAGCTTGACGTAGTTGAGGCCCTTCGCCTTGGCCGCCGCCTCGAGCGGGTTGGCCGCGGCCTTGTCCTCGAGCGCCTCGTGCTCCGGCTGCCGGAAGGCGGCGTTCTCGTCCAGGGAGACCTTGCCGTCCAGCGCGATGACCTTGCCGTCTTCGGTCTTGACCAGCGGGTTGACCTCGACGAGCAGGGCGTCTTCGTTGATGAAGACGGTCCACAGCTTCTGCAGGACCGCGACGACCTGGTCCGCGATCTCCGCCGGGAACTTCGCGGCGGCGACGATCTCGGCGGCCTTCTCCTGGGTCACGCCCTCGATGGCGTCCACCGGGATCTTGGCGAGCGCCTCGGGGTTCTGCTCCGCGACGACCTCGATCTCCACGCCGCCCTCGACGGAGGCCATGGCGAGGAAGGTCCGGTTGGTGCGGTCCAGCAGGAAGGAGACGTAGTACTCCTCCTTGATGTCCGCGGTCTGGGCGAGCATCACCTTGTGGACCGTGTGGCCCTTGATGTCCATGCCCAGGATCTGGCCGGCCTTCTCGACGGCGTCACCCGGGTCGGAGGCCAGCTTGACGCCGCCCGCCTTACCGCGGCCGCCGACCTTGACCTGCGCCTTGACGACCGCGCGGCCGCCCAGGCGCTCGGCCACCTCGCGCGCCGCCTCAGGCGTGTCGATGACTTCACCGGCCAGCACCGGTACACCGTGCTTGGCGAAGAGGTCCCTCGCCTGGTATTCGAACAGGTCCACGCGCGTCCGTCCCTTTTCCATGGATATCGCGGTCGTTATCTGCGCGGGCGTGCCGCGGGGGCAGCGTGAGGACGCGATCTATAACGAGGGCGGCACACGTTCGCCGGGTACGCGGCATGTCCGTCTCGCAGGTTATCTCCGTGGGCCGTGCGGCCCTAAATCGCAGATCACACTGGAGCGGTGATTACGGTCACAGATCGCGACCGTTTCCATCTATCTCCGTACGACAACCGGGCAGTCCCCTCCCCAACGAGGACTGCCCGGTCGATGACGCTTGCCTTACGGTTTTACGGTTTCGCGGCCCGCATGGCCTTCACGGCCTGACTGCCTGACGCCCGCCGGAGCGATCAGACGGTCGGGAGCGTGCCCGGAACGGTCGGCAGCTGGACCGGCACGGAGGGCAGGTCCGCCGGGAGCTGCGGGAGGTCGGCGGGCAGCTGCGGCAGGTCGGCCGGAACGGTCGGCAGGTCCGCCGGGAGCTGCGGGAGGTCGGCAGGCAGCACCGGGAGGGCCGGGATGTTGGCGACGTCGGTCAGGTCGGTGGGCACGGCCGGGAGCAGGCTCAGCACACCGTCCTTGGCGTTCCCCACGGTGGTCTGGGCGTTCGCGACCACGCCGGTGGCCAGCCCGTGGGCGAACGGCACGGTGGTGCCCGCCACGTCCTGCGCGAACGGAACGGCGGTGGACGGCACGCTCACCACGACCGGCACCAGGCGCTCGACGGTGTCCTGCGCGGCCGGAACCACGTTGGACGCGGTGCCCAGCGCGAAGCCCTCGGCGCTGCCGGTCACGACGTCCACGTACGGGGTGGTGCGGGCCACGGCGTCGTCGGCCAGCGCACCGGTGTCACCCACGGTCCGCTCGGCGACCGGGACGACCTTGACCACGAGGCGGTACACGGCGGGGGGCAGCACGTCCGAGGCCACACCGTCGACGACCGGCTTGGTGGTGCCGACGACACCCTGGACCTTGCCGGTCAGCTCCTCCGGGCGGATGCCGGCGCCGGAGAGGGAGGCGAGCAGGTCATTGGCCGAACCCGGGGCGGTGGGCAGCTTCGGGGTGGCGGGGAGCTCGGTGGGCAGCCGGCCCGCGACGCCGTCGACGTTCGGCAGCGCGCCGGTGGGCAGCGTGGAGGTGTCGGGCAGGGTCGGCAGGCCGCCGAGGCCGGGCAGGCCGGGCACGACGCCGGGGACCTCGCCGGTGGGCAGGTCGAGGTCGGTGGTCTTCTTGACGGTCTTCTCGACGCCCTTGACGGCCTTGTGGGCCTTCTTGACGACCTTGTCCGGCTTGCCGGCGACGTCGCCGGTCAGGCCGTCGGTGGTGTGCTCGACGGTCTTGGTGACATCCGAGACCCGCGGCAGGTTCTCGGCGCCGGGCACGCGGTCCCGCACCGGGGCGGTGACGCCGTCGACGGTGGAGGCGGCGCCGTCCACGGTCCTCTTCGCGGTGTCGGTCACCTTGGAGGTGTCGGCCAGGCCGCCGGTCACACCGTCGACCGTCTTGGTCACCTGGTCGGTCGACACGGTCTTGTTCACCGTCTTGGTCACGCCGTCCACGGTGCTGGTCACACCGTCGGTGGAGGGAACGGCCGGGTTCTCGGCGGCAGAGGCCGCGGCCGAGCCGAGCGCCCAGATACCGGTGGCGGCAGCGGCTACGAGGATGGAGCGGCGAAGGTTGTTGCGCATGGTGGAGGAAGT
The DNA here is from genome assembly GCF_016741935.1 of Streptomyces endocoffeicus. Taxonomy (GTDB): domain Bacteria; phylum Actinomycetota; class Actinomycetes; order Streptomycetales; family Streptomycetaceae; genus Streptomyces; species Streptomyces endocoffeicus. The sequence continues at coordinate 132,153 of NZ_JAERRG010000007.1, forward strand.
CCTTCGAAAGTCAAGAGGGGTTTCGGACGGGCAGACCTGACCCGCCCCCGCGCGGCAGGTCTCAACAGACGGGGGTTGAGGTCTGCCCTAGCCGGGGAATTCGAGGACTTCGTTGAACCGCTCGCGCGTCGGCGCCGAGCTCTCCGCGCGGACCGTACCGGGCTTCAGCCCGAAGGACGACACGCCGGACGGCGGAAGAGCGGCCTGGGTGTTACCACCGCGGGAAGCGCCGCTGTCGCCGGTGCACTGGGAGGTGGCCCCGAGCGGGGACCGCGGAAGGGGCAGCGGCGCCGGGGCGCCACCGTCCGGACCGGTGCCGGAGACGGCCGCCCGGACGACGGGCCCGTGCCCGTCGTGGGAGACGGCCGCGTCGTGCTGCGCGATGACGGGCTGGGCGTGCGCCCCGGGCCCCATCGGCTCCGGCGCCGCGGGCGCCGCCTTGTGCACGGTCACCGGCTCGGCCTTGGCCGCGTGGTGCCCGGCGGCCGGGCCGTGGTGCGCCGCGGAGTCCTGGGGGCCCACGCCGATCGCGTCACCGATGCCGACCTCGGGAAGGCGCACCGGCAGCTCACCGCTGGTGGCGCCGTCGACCAGGTCGCCTATCGGCTTGGTGATCTTCTGTGCCTGCTGCTCGACCGGCTCCTGGATGGGCCGCACGGTCTCCCGTACGACGTCCTCCGCGGTGTCAGTGGTACGCGCCACCACGGGCGGTGCGTGCCGCTCCACCTGCTGCCGCGCCCGCTCGACACCCGAGGGGTCGAGCAGCCGGGACGCGTGGGAGCGGTCGAGCGACGCGCCGGTGGCCTCGCCCTGGCCGCTCCGCTCGGCGGCGTGAGCGCTGCCGCCGAAGAGGAACGCCAGCGCGAGGAAGCCACCGAGGAAGAGCGCCGCCAGCAGCGCCCGCCGCGCGGCCACCGTGCGCGGCAGGCGCACGGCGACAGGCATGGCGGACGCGACAGACACGAGCGGGGCCTTCCCTGAGTACGAGGCGTACAACGGGCACGTAAGCGTGGCGATATGGCTTGTGGGCCGCCGGAACAGGACGACATCGCCAACCGGATGGCTGGATTCATGTCCTGGGCGACGGGGTTGATCCTTGCACGACCCACAGGGGTCGGCGCAAGCCCCGGATCACTGATGCATCGCCATGTCCGGTATAGGCAGTTGGCGTCGTTCGATGGCCGCGGCCATCACGTCGGGGAAGAGATCGGGGGTGCAGGCGAAGGCGGGCGCGCCCAGCGCGGCGAGCGCCGCCGCGTGCTCGCGGTCGTAGCTCGGCGCCCCCTCGTCGGACAGCGCGAGCAGCGTCACGAACTGCACCCCGGACGCCTTCATCGCGGCGACCCGGCCCAGCATCTCCTCGCGTATGCCGCCCTCGTAGAGGTCGCTGATGAGGACGACGACGGTGTCGGCGGGCCGGGTGATCTGCGACTGGCAGTAGGCCAGCGCGCGGTTGATGTCGGTGCCGCCGCCGAGTTGGGTGCCGAAGAGGACGTCCACCGGATCGTCGAGCTCCTCGGTCAGGTCGACCACGGAGGTGTCGAAGACGACCAGCCGGGTGGCGAGGGAGCGCATCGAGGCGAGCACGGCGCCGAAGACCGAGGCGTAGACCACGGACGCGGCCATCGACCCCGACTGGTCGACGCACAGCACCACGTCCTTCTTCACCCCGCGCGCGGCCCGGCCGTATCCGATGAGCCGCTCGGGGACGACCGTCCGGTGATCGGGCAGGTAGTTCTTGAGGTTGGCCCGGATGGTGCGGTCCCAGTCGATGTCCCGGTGGCGCGGGCGGCTGATCCGGGCCGAGCGGTCGAGCGCTCCGGTAAGGGTGGCGCGAGTGCGGGTGGCCAGCCGCTTCTCCAGATCCTCGACGACCTTACGGACAACGGCCCGCGCGGTGTTCTTGGTCGTCTCCGGCATCGCCTTGTTGAGCGACAGCAGCGTGCCCACGAGATGGACGTCCGCCTCCACGGCCTCCAGCATCTCCGGCTCCAGCAGCAGGGCGGACAGCCCCAGCCGGTCGATGGCATCGCGCTGCATGACCTGGACGACGGAGGTGGGGAAGTACGTACGGATGTCGCCGAGCCAGCGGGCCACTTGGGGTGCGGAGCCGCCGAGCCCGCCGGAGCGCGCACCGCTCCCGGCGCCCTGGGAACCGCCGCTGCGCCCGGCCGCCGTGCCGCTGCCGCCTGCGCCGTCACCGCCTCCGGAGCCGTAGAGGGCCTCGAGCGTGCGGTCCATGGCGGCATCGGCCCCGCTGAGCGAACAGCCGGTGCCGTCGGCGCCCTGGCCGCCGAGCACCAGCCGCCAGCGCCGCAGCCGTTCCTGGTCGGTCTGGGGGTGGGCGTGGTTGAGAACAGGGTCCCCGTGGGGGTCGGCATCGACGTGGGGAGCGGCATCGCCGTGAGGGGCGCCGTGCGTCATCGGGCTGCCTCCATGGAGTCGTTGGCGTGCGGGACGGGATCGAGACCCAGCAGCAGCCGCACCGTCGGTACGACGGCCGCCGCGCGGTCCGGGTCCAGCCCGGGTCCGAAGCCGGGTGCGGCGGGGGCGCCTTGGCCGCCAACGCCGGTGGGCCCGTCGGCCGCGGGGCCCCGGCGGACCAGCTCGCCCAGGGTGCGGCGCACGCCGGTGTCGTACGCGGAGAAGGTGCGCCGCAGCAGCGGCAGGACGTCGGTGAACGCCTCGGCGGGAACGGAGATCAGCCAGCGGTCGACCAGGCCGAGCAGCCGCTCGTCGTGGACCAGCAACATGCCGCCGCCCGCGCCACCACCGATGAACCCCTCGATCCAGGAGGCCGCTTCGGGCGGCTGGGTGCCGGGCGAGAGCGCGAGCCCCATCAGCCGGGCCGCCTCGTCCTCGGCCAGCCGGCCGTCGTCCAGCAGCAGCCGCGCGGCGCGGCCCCGGATCAGGCCGGGGGTGGCGGGGGTGCCGTCCCGCCCGGCGAGGTTGCGCAACATGGCCGCCCAGCGGGCCCGCAGACCGTCGGCGGCGCGAGGCTCGGCTGACCGCGTCTCCGTTGTCGACATGCCCGTTGTCGACATGTCGGTCTGCGTGTGTGGCTGCGTGTGTGGCTGCGTCCCGGTTTCTGTCCCGGTCCCCGTCTCCGTCCCGGCCATCTCTGTTTCCGACAGCAGGGCGATCGCCCGGTGCACGGCCTCCATATGGCGGCGCATCTCGGCGGCGCCGTCGGCGTCGAGGCCGACACAGGCGGGCGGCAGCCCGACCAGGATCCGCTCGGCCAGCCCGACCGCGACCTCGCCGAGCGCGGCGGTGTCGGTGCCCCGTACGTCCCCGTAGCGCACCGAACGCACCAGGGCGGGCAGGGCCTGGGCGAGATGGCCGACGTCCGCGTCGAGCGCGGCCCGGTCGGCGAGCGAGCGCATCACGATGGGGAGGGCCCCGGAGAGCCCGGCGAGCAGACAGCGCTCGGCCAGCTCGGTCACCTCGGCGAGCCCCTTGGCGCTCCGGGCCTCGGTCTCCGCCTTGGCGGTGGCCGCCGACAGCACCGTGGTGCCCCACACCCCCGCCTCGGCGACCCGCACGGCCAGCTCCGGCTCCCACCGCAGCCGCCAGGTCTCCCTGAAGGTGCCGGTGCTGCCGCGCGAGACGGCCGGGGCGCCCCAGTCGACCCCGAGGAGCCGCAGCCGGTGCAGCAGACGGCTGCGTCCCGCGTCGGTCTCCTTGCGCAGGTCCAGCTCCAGCTCGCGCTCCAGCGCCTCGGGCTTGAGCCGCAGCGAGCGCTGGGTGCGCGTCAGATCGCGCTGGAGCGGCACCGCCGGAGCCGACTCGGGCACTTCGCCCAGGATGTCGCCGACCACGAGCCGATCCCGTACGAGCGCGATCGGCACATCGGAGCCGTCGCACATCACCGCTCTCACGGCGTCGAGGGTCTCGGCGAGCCCGGCGAGCGGGCGTCCGCGCATGGCGGCCAGGGTTTCGGCGAGCCTTACGGCCTCGATGACATGGGCCGAGGACACCGCGAAGTCCTCGTCCCGCAGCAGCCCGGCGACCTTGGTGAGCCAGCGCTCGACGGGCCGGTCCGGGGCGTGGAAGAGATGGTCGTACCAGCCGGGCGAGGTGATGCCCGCCCCGTATCCGCTGTGCCGGGCCAGCCGCCGGTGCGTCCACGGCACCCAGCTGATCTCGGTCTTGACCTTGGGCAGCCCCTTGAGGAGCTTCCGGTCGGCGGTCGCGGTGGTCCGCTCTCCCAGCGCCGGTACGTGCCAGGCCCCGCAGACGACCGCGACCTCGTCCCCGAACTCCCGCCGCGCCTCGCGCAGCCGCAGCCGCATATGGGCCTCGCGCACGGCGTCGTCCTCGTGCCCGCCGTGCCCGTACTCGGCGCGCAGCGCCTCCATGGCCTCCGCCACGGCCGTGAACGCCTCCGCGCCGCCGGTGCCGCGGTGCTCGATGACGTCCTCCCACCAGCGCTCCGGGTCGTCGTATCCGGCAGCCTCGGAGAGGACGGCCAGTGGATCGACACGCATCCGCTCGGCGGAGGCGGCGGCCGGGGCGGTCTGGTCGCCTGGAGCCACCTGGTCGCCTGGGGCGGCCTGGTTACCGGGGTCCACCGGATCGAGCGGGCCCGGCTCAGCCGCCGGGGCCGAGGGACCGGCCGGATCGGAAGGACCAGCCGGATCGGATGGACCAGCCGGGGCGGGCTCAACCGCCGGGGCGGGCGCGGGCGCCGGGGGCTTCTTCGCCGCCATGGCCAGCGAGTTGGCCGCCGGGAGATCGATGAATCGCACCGGAACCTCATGGGCCAGCGCCCACTGGATGGCCGCCCACTCCGGGGAGAACCCGGCCAGCGGCCAGAATCCGGCGCGCCCCGGATCGTCCGCGGCATGGGCGAGCAGCGCGACCGGCGGACGCATGTCCTTCTCGGCGGCGAGCCCCACGATCGCGTCCGCCTCCGGCGGCCCCTCGATCAGCACCACGCGCGGTGGGCACGCCTCCAGCGCGGCCCGTACCGCTCGCGCCGACCCGGGCCCGTGGTGCCGCACGCCCAGCAGCAGCGGGCCGGTGGCCCGCGCCCGTGGGGCGCCCGTCATGCGGTCACCTCTCGGCACGCGCGGTAGAAGTCCTTCCAGCCCTCGCGCTCACGGACCACCGTCTCCAGGTACTCCTGCCAGATGACGCGGTCGGCCGCAGGGTCGCGGACGACCGCGCCCAGGATGCCCGCGGCCACATCGCCCGACCTGAGCACGCCGTCGCCGAAGTGGGCGGCGAGGGCGAGGCCGCCGGTGACCACGGAGATGGCCTCGGCCGTGGACAGCGTGCCCGAGGGCGACTTCAGCTTCGTACGGCCGTCGCCGGTCACTCCGTCGCGCAGCTCGCGGAAGACCGTGACCACCCGGCGGATCTCCTCGACGCCCTCCGGGAGCTCCGGGAGCTCCAGCGAGCGGCCGATCTGGGCGACGCGGCGGGAGACGATGTCGACCTCGTCCTCCGGGGTCGCGGGCAGCGGCAGTATGACCGTGTTGAAGCGGCGGCGCAGGGCGCTGGAGAGTTCGTTGACCCCGCGGTCGCGGTCGTTGGCGGTGGCGATCAGATTGAAGCCGCGGACCGCCTGGACCTCCGCCCCCAGCTCCGGGATCGGCAGCGTCTTCTCGGACAGGATGGTGATCAGCGTGTCCTGCACATCGGCCGGGACGCGGGTCAGCTCCTCCACGCGCGCGGTCATGCCGTCCGCCATCGCGCGCATCACCGGGCTCGGCACGAGCGCGTCCCGGCTCGGGCCGTGGGCGAGGAGCCGGGCGTAGTTCCACCCGTACCGGATGGCCTCCTCGGGTGTCCCGGCGGTGCCCTGGACCAGGAGGGTCGAGTCACCGCTGACCGCCGCCGCCAGATGCTCCGAGACCCATGTCTTGGCGGTGCCGGGCACGCCCAGCAACAGCAGGGCGCGGTCGGTCGCGAGGGTGGTGACGGCGACCTCGACGATGCGGCGCGGGCCCACGTACTTGGGTGTGATCACGGTGCCGTCGGGCAGCGTGCCGCCGAGCAGATAGGTGGCGACCGCCCACGGCGACAGCCGCCATCGTGCGGGCCGCGGGCGGTCGTCGGCGGCGGCCAGCGCGCTCAGCTCGGCGGCGAAGGCGTCCTCCGCGTGTGGACGCAGCGCTTCCGCGGCTCCGGCGGCCCCTGCCGCCCCGCTCGTATCGGTGGATTCGGTTCCGGGCACAGTGACGGTCACAGCTCCCCCACGACTCGTTTCCTCGTTCCGTTTCCGGACGCGTGAACCACACTGCACCACCCCACTGACAACCGGCCCTCCGTCAGGGAATGCGCAGGTCAAAGCGATTGTCAGTGGGTGCCCGTACCGTCGCAGACATGAATCCGCAGGGGGAACGCTGGACGGCGGAACAGGTGCTGGCCCTGGCTCCTGACGCCGCGTCGCGCACGGCGGGCGGCAGGCTCGCCGCGGCCGGCAAGTGGTCGGGCGCGGGCGCGCACGGGCAGGCGGTGTGGGGGCTGTGCGCGGGCAGCGGCAGCAAGCCGTACCAGACGGTGGTCGATCTGAACGGGCCCGGATATCGGTGCAGTTGTCCGAGCCGGAAGTTCCCGTGCAAGCACGCGCTGGGTCTGCTGCTGTTGTGGGCGTCCGGCGAGGGGGGCGTGCCCGCGGGCGGGGAGCCGCCGGAGTGGGCCGGGCAGTGGCTCGGCGACCGGCGGGAGCGGGCCGAAAAGCTCGTCGCCGGGGCCCGGGATGGGGGCCCGGGCCCCGGCGGCGGGACGGGGGACGGTGCGGGAAAAGGGGGGAGCGGAGGCGCGGCCGATCCGGAGGCGGCGCGCCGCCGCGCCGAGCGGCGGGTCCAGCGCATCGCCGCGGGCGCCACGGAGTTGGAGCGGCGGCTCGCCGATCTGCTCCGCGACGGTCTGGCCTCCGCCGACCGCGCCGGGTACGGGGCGTGGGACGAGACGGCCGCGCGGATGATCGACGCCCAGGCACCGGGTCTTGAGGCGCGGGTGCGGGAGCTGGCCGCGATTCCGTCGTCCGGTCCGGGGTGGCCCGGCCGACTGCTGGCGGAGTGCGCACTGGCCCACCTGCTCAACCAGGGCTTTCTCCACCTGGACGGCCTCCCGGAGAAGCTGGCCGCCACTACGCGCACCCGCGTGGGCCTCACGACACCGGTGGCCGAGCTGCTGGCGACGGAGGAGGCGATCCGGGACCGCTGGCTGGTCCTGGGCCGCCAGGACGGCACGGACGGCAGGCTGACCACGCGCCGGATCTGGCTGCGGGGCGAGCGTACGCACCGTATGGCGCTGCTGCTCTCGTTCAGCACCCCCGGCCAGTCCCCCGAGCTCGCGCTGCCCACCGGCCTGGTGCTCGACGCGGACCTCGTCTATTACCCGGCGGCCCGGCCGCTGCGGGCGGCGATCGGCACCCGGCACGAGGAGGTGGCGGAGGCCCCGCCCGCTACGGCGCCTCCAGCCCCCGAGGGGTGCGCTGTCGAGACCGCGCTGGCGGCCTATGGGGCGGCGCTCGGGGAGGATCCGTGGCTGGACGGCTGGCCGGTGGTGCTCGCCGAGGTGGTGCCGGTGCCGGGGGACGACGGATGGCAGCTGGCGGACGAGCGGAGCGGCTCGGCGCTGCCCGTCGATCCGCGCTGCGCGGGGCGCGCCGATCTGTGGCAGCTGATGGCGATATCCGGTGGTGGCCCGGTCACCGTCTTCGGTGAGTGCGGCCATCGCGGCTTCTCCCCCATCACCACCTGGGATCCGACCCCCGTCTCGCTCATCGGCACGGCAGCGCAGGGAGGCACCCGTTGACCAGTACGACGCCCGTCGCGTCCAGCGCGCCCGTCGCGTCCAGCACGCCCGTCGCATCCACCGCGTCCACCGCGTCCTGGGACGATCTCGTCGCGGCCGCGCTGCTCGGCACCGAGCGGCGCACCCCGCCCGTCGCGCCGCGCCCCGGGCAGAACGTGCCATCCGCCCTGCTGGACGCGGCCGCGCTCAGCACGGTGCGGCGGCGGGCCGGGCTGCGTCCCGCGCCCGCCCGGCCGGGGCCGGGCCGGGCGCCCGAGGATCCGCGGCCGGCGCTGCCCGCGGCTGCCCGCAGCAGGCTGGCGCTGCTGCTCGCCGACCGTTCGGCGCCGGGGCGCGGCGGTTCGCGCTCCGCGCCCGACCTCGCCGAGCTGCTGCCGCAGTGGCTCGCGCTGGCCAATCACCACGGCTATCGCGTGCCGGACGCGCTGCTTCCGGCGCTGCTCGACGCGGCCCGTGCCCGCACCGATCTGCGCGCCGAGGCACTGACGCTGGGCGGGCCGCGTGCGCTGTGGCTGGCCCGGCTCAACCCGGACTGGAAGTTCGCGCTGCGGGGCGCGGCGGGCCGGACGTCCGGATCGATCCCGGAGCCGTCCGGGGCGGTCTCCGCACCGGACGAGGAACAGCGGCTGTGGGAGGAGGGGCTGTTCGCCGAGCGGGTGTCGCTGCTGGCGGCGGCCCGCCACCGCGACCCGGCGGCGGGGCTGGCGCTGCTCAGCGGCACCTGGTCGACCGAGCGCGCCGAGGACCGGCTGATGTTCCTGGACTCGCTGCGTGACGATCTCTCCCCGTCCGACGAGCCGTTCCTCGAACAGGCGCTGTCCGACCGCAGCCGGAACGTCCGGGCGACCGCCGCCGAGCTGCTCTCCGCACTCCCCGACTCGGCGCTCGCCGCACGCATGGCCGAGCGGTCGCGGGGCTGTGTGTCGCTGACCACGGATGAGCCGACCGCTGATGGGCTGACCGCTGATGGGCTGACCGCCGAGGGGTCAACCGGCGACGGGCGGACCGCCGACGGGCGAAGCTACGACGGGCGGACCGCCGACGGGCGGACGGGCGACGAGCGGACCTCCGACGAACGGACGGCTGCCGAACGGACCGCCGCCGAACAAACCTCCGACGAGCTGACGGCCGCCGAACGGACGCCCCGGATAACCGTCCGCCCGCCGGACGAGTGCGACAGCGGAATGCAGCGCGACGGCATCGTGCCCAAGCCGCCCTCCGGCCGGGGGAAACGGTCCTGGTGGCTGGGCCAGTTGGTGGAGGCGACCCCGCTGGACCGCTGGACCGAGTGGTTCGGCGGACGGGGTCCCGCCGAAATCGTGGCGCTGCCCGTCGCGGACGGCTGGCAGGCGGATCTGCACGCGGCCTGGTGCCGGGCCGCCGTGCGGCAGCGCAGCGCCGAGTGGTGCCGTGCGCTGCTCGGCGCCCCGGCGGTCGCGCCGGTCACCGCCGGGGAGGCGGCCCCCGCCGCCTGGCGCGACCCGGCGAAGCTGCTCTCCGCGCTGCCCGCCGGGGAGCGGGCGGAGTGGGTCGCCGAGTTCATCGCGTCCCATGGCCTGTCCGACGCCTTTCGGCTGCTCGGGGTGTGCGCGGTGCCCTGGGCCGAGCCCCTGGGCCGGGCCGTCGTCGACGCCCTGGACATCGCGCGCGACGCGGGCAGCTACCCCTGGAGCTTCAGCGGCGTCATGGGCCTGGCCGAGCGCTGCCTGGACCCGACCCAGGCGGACCGCCTCGAAGTACTGACGGCGATACCGGACGAGAGAGAGGGAGCGGCGCCCGGTGCCGGTGGCTATTGGGCGGAGGCATTCCAACGCCTGGTGGGCACGCTCCGGCTGAGAGAGGCGATGCGAGCGGAGCTCGACCCGAACTGACCCGGCCCGGCCTCCGGCTCGTGGGACGCCCTGGGCTCGGGGCGTGTGCTTGGTTCAGGATCCGGGACTCAGGCCCGGGGCGAGAGCAGTGCGACAGGCCCCGGGCGAGAGCCACGCGGCGGGTCAGGCGGCCACCGGGCGGACGTTTTCGCGGACCCAGTCGACGATGGCTGTCGTGGTCGCGCCCGGGGTGAAGATCTCGGCGACGCCCTGCTCCTTGAGCGGGGGAATGTCCGCCTCGGGGATGATCCCGCCGCCGAAGACCTTGATGTCCTCTGCTTCGCGCTCCCGCAGCAGCTCCAGCACCTTGGCGAACAGGGTCATATGGGCACCGGACAGAATGGACAGCCCGATCGCGTCGGCGTCCTCCTGGATCGCGGTGTCGACGATCTGCTCGGGGGTCTGGTGGAGCCCGGTGTAGATGACCTCCATGCCCGCGTCGCGCAGTGCCCGCGCGATCACCTTCGCACCACGGTCATGGCCGTCCAGCCCCGGCTTGGCCACCACCACACGGATCGGTCCGGTCACACCCATCGCAGCCTCCAAACCGTCACACCCCCGCCCACATCGACGTGAACGAACGTTATCCCCAGCATCCCCTACCCGGCAGTTTCGCGGCGCGCGGCGAGGGGGAAATCACACGTGGGACACGTTCACTGAAGGCCGCACCCGTACCCGCATCCGCATCCGCGCGCATCGCACACGCGCATCGCACCCACGCATCGCGCATCCGCCGCACGGACGCCGCATACGCTCGGGCCGGCCACATCAGGGGAGCCGCAGCGGGGACCGTCGCACCGCGCAGCGCCGCCGCGAGCCGCATGGCGCCGCGGTGCGACGGGCGGTCCTGCGTCATGCGGTCACAGCGCCATTCACCGTGCGGTGCCGGGCATCGGGCCACCGCGCGGCCGAAGTCGTCGCCCTGGCCGGAGCCCATGACCACGACCGGCACGACCGAAGCGAACGGCTGCCCATGAGGGCATTCGGGGGGAGCCTCCAGCCGCCTCTCGTGCGCCGCGTCGCGGGAGGTCGGCCGCCATGGGCCTCATACACAACCAGAACAACCAGAACAACCAGCAGAGCAGCCAGAGCATCCAGAGCACACAGAACATCCGGAACACCCGGCACATCCGGGCCATCGCCCTCGACCTGGCGCTGCTCGCAGGGCATCTGCTGCTCTACCCGACCGGGCTGCGGCAGGAGCGCCCACCCGGTACGGCGCCCTGTCTCCCCATGGACGGCCCGGCCCACCGACCCGTTCTGCTTCTCCACGGCTTCATCGACAACCGGTCCGTCTTCCTCCCGCTGCGCCGCTCGCTCGGCCGCCACGGCCGTCAGCACATCGAGGCGCTCAACTACTCGCCGCTGCTGTGCGACCTCCGCACCGCCGCCGCGCTGCTCGGCCGCCATGTCGAGGAGATCTGTGCCCGTACCGGCCACGGCCAGGTGGATGTCATCGGGCACAGCCTGGGCGGTCTGATCGCCCGTTACTACGCCCAGCGTCTCGGCGGGGACGCCCGCGTCCACACCCTGGTGACGCTCGGCGCCCCGCATGGCGGCACGCGTATCGCGCCCCTGTTGTCCGTACATCCACTCGTGCGTCAGATGTGCCCGGACTCCTCGGTGATAACGGAGTTGCGACAGCCTGCCCCCGATTGCCGTACGCGATTCATCGCTTTCTGGAGCGATGCGGATCAGTTGATGATCCCGAAGGAGACGGCCCGGATAGACCATCCGGATGTGATCTCCCAGAACATCCGCGTCAACGGAATCGGACATCTCGCCCTGGCGGTGCATTTCTCCGTGGCCGCCCGCATCCACGGGGCCCTGGACGTCGCCGACGAGGCGCCGGCGGACGCCTCCAGCGCGGTTCCGGATGGTTCAGAAGCCTCGGAATTGCCGAACGTCAATCGAACATCCGGCCAAGGATCCACGTACAGTCAGCCGAAAGACGGCCAAATGCCCTTTGCCGAGATGCTCAAAACTCACGGAAGATTGTCGCTGCCGCGTACTGCCGGGTACAGTCGCCGCTAATTCTCCTGCAGCCGAGGCGAAAGAGAAGTTGGTGGTGAACGACCGTCACCCGTCGGGGGCCTCTCCGACCGTCCCCGCTCCCGACGCCTCGTATCCGTACGACGGGGCTTACGGTCAGCAGCAGGACACAGCGCACGGCTACGTCGGGTACGACGGGTACTCCACCGGCAACTTCGCCCACCCGGCGACCGCCTACGGGGACGGTGACCCGCTCTACGGCGACAGCGATCCGCTCTTCGGCGCGCTTCCGGGCGCCTACGACGGCGGGCAGGGCGCCCACAGCGGTCAGTACGACGCCTCGCAGTGGGCCACGGTCGACCAGCACCACCAGACCGGGTCGTACCCCACCGGCCACTACGACCTGGGCCACGACACCGGCCACCACGACACGGCCCACTACGACTCCGGCGCCTACGACACCACCGCGATGTGGGGCGCCTCCGGCTATCACCTGCCGACCGGCATCCCCGCCCAGCAGGACGCCGAGACCGGCGCCCAGTGGGACGCCGGCGCCTGGGGCACGGGCGCCACCGGCCACACCGAGATGCCAGATCAGTGGGACCACGGGGTGGGGTACGAGGCCGAGACGTACGCCTCGGGCGTGGACACCGGCCAGACCCAGGTCTGGGACACCTCCGTCTACGGGACCGTGGACGAGGGGCAGTACGACCACTCCGGTCTGAACCATCCGGGGTTCGACCAGCAGGGGCTCGACCACCACTCCGGCTTCGACCAGCCCGAGCACGAGCCCAACGCCTACGACCAGACGGCCGGCTTCGAGCCCAACGCCTACGACCAGACCAACGCCTTCGACCAGACCGCCGCGTTCGAGCAGACCGCCGCCTACGACGAGACCGCCGCGTTCGAGCAGGTCGTCAGCCCCGAGCAGGTCGTCAGCCCCGAGCAGCCCGGCGCGTTCGAGCACACCGCCGTCTTCGAGCCGGTCAACGAGACCGACCAGCCGTACGATCCCGGCCCCGAAGCGGAACCTGAACCCGAGGCGGCGGTCATGCGGGAATCCGCCCCCTCCCCTCGCCGGGAGGTGGGACGCGGCCGCCGCCGTACCCCCTCGCCCCGCCCCAAGCGCTCCGCGCTGCTCACCGTCGCCGTCCCCTCCGTCTGCGCCCTGGGCGTCACCGCCGTGGCCGCCGCCTCGGTCAGCGGCGTGGGGAGCGACAAGAAGGACGAGTCCACCACTCAGGCCGCCCCCGACACCGCGGCGGCCCCCGTGAAGCCCTCTGTCGCCAACAGCAAGCTGGACTCCCAGCTCGCCGGGGTCCGCGAGGGCGCCGACGACTTCCGCGACCGCGCCAGCCGCACCCAGGAGCGGATCGACCTCCAGGCGCGCCAGGCCGCCGAGAAGAAGCGCAAGGTGGCCGAGGCGGCACGTAAGGAAGCGCTGCGCCCGAAGTTCGCGCTGCCCGTCGCCCAGCACGGCCTGAGCGCCCAGTTCGGCCAGGCCGGTATCAACTGGATGTCGGTGCACACCGGCATCGACTTCCCGGTGAGCTACGGGACGCCCGTGATGGCCGCCACCGACGGCACCGTGGCGACCCAGTGGAACGACGCCTACGGCAATATGGTCGTTCTGACCAGCCCGGACGGCACGGAGACCTGGTACTGCCACCTCAGCAGCGCCAAGATCCGCTCCGGGACCGTCAAGGCCGGGGAGACCATCGCGTACTCCGGTAACTCCGGTAACTCCACCGGCCCGCATCTGCACTTCGAGGTCCACCCCGGCGGTGGCGCGGCCATCGACCCGCTGCCCTGGCTGCGCGGCCACGGCCTCGACCCGACCTGATCCGGCAGCGCCCCGGCAGGACCACCCTCCGGCAGAGTCGACGGACAGCGCCGCCGTAGCGCGCCCCCCAGCGCGCTACAGCCTCGGCGTCCAGCCCCTACCAGCCCCCCGCCGGCCTCTCGACGGCCTCCCGCTACAGCTTCTCCACCGGTGCGTACCGCAGCAGCAGCCGCTTCGGCTTCTCCTCGCCGAAGTCGATCGTCGCCTCCGCGTTGTCCCCGCTGCCCTTGACCGCCACCACCGTGCCGAGCCCGAACGTGTCATGGGTGACCCGGTCGCCGATGGCCAGGGCGACCACCGGGCGCTCCTTGGCCCGCCGGGTGGCGAACCCGCTGCCCCCGGTGCGCGAACGCGACGTCGACAGACCGGACGACAGCCCCGACGGCGGGGTCGAGGCGATGCCGCCCATGGACGCGGACGGGGTGGCGGGCCCGGTGCGCCGCCAGCGCACATACTGGTCCGGGATCTCCTCCAGGAAGCGGGACGGCGGGTTGTACGCGGGCTGTCCCCAGGCGCTGCGCATCGTCGAGCGGGTCAGATAGAGCCGCTCGCGGGCCCGGGTGATCCCGACATAGGCCAGCCGCCGCTCCTCCTCCAGCTCCTTGGTCTGGCCGAGCGCCCGCATATGCGGGAAGACGCCGTCCTCCATGCCGCTGAGGAAGACGACCGGGAACTCCAGACCCTTCGCCGTGTGCAGGGTCATCAGCGTGATCACGCCGGAGCCCTCGGTGTCCTCGTCGGGGATCTGGTCGGAGTCGGCGACGAGCGCGACCTGCTCCAGGAAGTCCGCGAGGGTGCCGGGGTTCTCCTCGCCGCGGTCCTGCTCGAACTCCAGGGCCACGGCGGCGAGCTCCTGGAGGTTCTCGATCCGGGTCTCGTCCTGCGGGTCGGTGGACGCCTGGAGCTCGGCCAGATAGCCGGTGCGCTCCAGCACCGCCTCCAGGACGGTGGCCGGGCCCGCCGCGGACTCCACGATGGTGTGCAGCTCCTCCATGAGCGTGTTGAACCGCTTGACGGCGTTGGCCGAGCGGGCCGCCATGCCGTACGCCTCGTCGACCCGGCGCAGCGCCTGCGGGAAGGTGATCTTCTCGCGCAGCGACAGCGCGTCGATCATGGCCTCCGCGCGCTCGCCGATGCCGCGCTTGGGCACGTTCAGGATCCGGCGGAGCGGGACGGAGTCCTCGGGGTTGGCCAGCACCCGCAGATAGGCGAGGACGTCCCGGACCTCCTTGCGCTCGTAGAAGCGCACACCGCCGACGACCTTGTACGGCAGTCCGACGCGGATGAAGACCTCTTCGAAGACACGGGACTGGGCGTTGGTGCGGTAGAAGACCGCCACGTCCCCGGCCTTGGCGTCGCCCGCGTCCGTCAGCCGGTCGATCTCGTCGGCGACGAACTGGGCCTCGTCGTGCTCGGTGTCGGCCACATAGCCGATGATCTCGGCCCCGGCGCCGGCGTCCGTCCACAGGTTCTTCGGGCGGCGGTTCTCATTGCGCTCGATGACCGCGTTGGCCGCGCTCAGGATGGTCTGGGTCGAGCGGTAGTTCTGCTCGAGGAGGATCGTCCGCGCGGTGGGGTAGTCCTCCTCGAACTGGAGGATGTTACGGATCGTGGCGCCCCGGAAGGCGTAGATCGACTGGTCGGCGTCGCCCACCACGCACAGCTCGGCGGCCGTGGTCTCCTCGGTGTCGGTGCCCACCAGCTCGCGCACGAGTGTGTACTGCGCGTGGTTGGTGTCCTGGTACTCGTCCACCAGGACGTGCCGGAAGCGGCGGCGGTAGTGCTCGGCGACGTCCGGGAACGCCTGGAGCAGATTGACCGTGGTCATGATGATGTCGTCGAAGTCCAGCGCGTTGGCCTCGCGCAGCCGGGCCTGGTACATCACGTACGCCTCGGCGAGCGTCTTCTCGAAGCCGTCCGCGGCCTGCCCGGCGAAGGTCTCCTCGTCGATCAGCTCGTTCTTGAGGTTGGAGATCTTGGCGCTGAAGGACTTCGGCGGGAACCGCTTGGGGTCGAGGTCCAGATCCCGGCAGACCAGCGACATCAGCCGCTTGGAGTCGGCCGCGTCGTAGATCGAGAACGACGAGGTGAAGCCCAGCTTCTTCGACTCCCGGCGCAGGATGCGGACGCAGGCGCTGTGGAAGGTGGACACCCACATGGCGTTGGCCCGCGGGCCAACGAGCTCCTCCACGCGCTCCTTCATCTCGCCCGCCGCCTTGTTGGTGAAGGTGATGGCGAGGATCTGGCCGGGGTGGGTGGAGCGGGCGCCGAGCAGATACGCGATGCGGTGGGTGAGCACCCGGGTCTTGCCGGAGCCGGCGCCCGCGACGATCAGCAGCGGCGAGCCGGTGTGCTCCACGGCGGCCCGCTGCTGCTCGTTCAACCCCTCGAGCAGGGCGGACGGGTCCACGGCGGGCCGGGCCGCGCCGTCCCGGTAGTGGGCCTCCCGGGGCACGGGCGCGTCGAAATCGCCGCTGAAGAGGTGATGCGGCACGTCCTCGGCGCCACCGTGGCCAGGGTGTGCCGAATCCTCGGGCGGCGGTGGCCGCTCCTCGTCCGAAGAAGGCCCGAGGTCCGCCAGGAAGCTGTCGTCAAAGAGGCTGCTCATCGCTCCCCGAGTCTAGGCCGCCCCACTGACAGCCGAGGTCCGAACATCACGAAACGGTTTCGGGCATAACGGTCACCAGTCTTCACAGGAGCCCCACGTGTTGGCTACCGTCCTGCCTCAGGTGCCCGGAAGATCCGTCGGCGAACCACGTCGGCACGGGCTGCCTCCGCCGAGTCCGGTACGCCGTGAGGCGCCCGGAGCCGGGGACCCAACAACGCAAGACCGGGGTGAATCGGCCCGAAACGGTGCGGCACGGACAGTGCCGCCCGGACACGGCCGTAGGGCAGCCTTCCGAACCGCCCGAACCCGACAGCTAACCCGGTAGGCGGTCCACGGAAGGAGTCGCCTCCCTTGGCGTCGCACCGCAAGCCGCGGAGCCGAATACCCGCCCCGCTCACCGGTCACGGCCGCCGTACGGCCGTCGGGTTCACCACGGCCGCCCTCGCGTCCGTCACCCTCCTCTCCCAATCGGCCAACGCCGCGCCGACCGATCCCAAGCCGGCCGCCCAGTCGATCGAGAAGGTGAAGGAGAAGGTCGACACGCTCTATCACCAGGCGGAGACCGCCACCCAGCGCTACAACGCCGCCAAGGAGCGCACCGACCAGCAGCGGGCCAAGGTCGACAAGCTGCTGGACTCCGTCGCCCAGCGCACCGAGAAGCTCAACGAGGCGCGGCGCATGCTCGGCACCTACGCCACCGCCCAGTACCGCGACGGCGGAATGGCCCGCTCCGCCGCGACCCTGCTGTTCTCCAACGATCCGCAGGACGTCTTCGACCAGTCACATCTGATGGACCGGATGACCGGCCGGCAGAAGCAGGCCGTCGACGACTTCCAGAAGCAGCGGGTGCGGGCCGCCAAGGAGCGCGGTAAGGCCGGCGAGAGCCTCACCTCGCTGACCGCGTCCCAGAAGCAGCTGAAGGTCCAGAAGAAGACCGTCCAGGACAAGCTGACCGAGGCCCGGCGGCTGCTGGCGAATCTGACCGCCAAGGAGAAGGCGCGGCTGGCGGCGATCGAGAAGAAGAAGGCGGAAGAGGCCCGCCGTAAGGCCGCCGAGCTGGCCGAGAAGCAGCGGCAGGAGGCGGCCGCGCGCAAGAAGCAGCAGGAGCAGGAGCAGCAGAACGCGGGTGGCTCCGGTTCGTCGGCGCCCTCCACACCCTCGGCCCCGGCCAACAGCTCCAAGGCGGCCCAGGCCATCGCCTTCGCCAAGGCGCAGCTCGGCAAGCCGTACGTCTGGGGCGCCACCGGGCCCAGCTCCTTCGACTGCTCGGGGCTGACGCAGGCGGCCTGGAAGTCCGCCGGGATCTCGCTGCCGCGCACCACCTGGGACCAGGTGAAGGCCGGTACACGGGTCTCGACGTCCCAACTCCAGCCGGGCGACCTCGTCTTCTTCTACGACGACATCAGCCATGTCGGCCTCTACATCGGCGACGGGATGATGATCCACGCGCCGAAGCCGGGCGATGTGGTGAAGAAGGCGCCGATCACGGAGATGCCGATCTACGGGAGCGTGCGGCCCTCGTAGGGCCCTGAGCCCGACGATGCCGCTGTCCGGGGCCGGGACCCCGGGCAGCGGCATCGTCATCGGCTCAGCGGCACCGTCAGTGGCGCAGCGGCACCGTCAGAGCGCAGCGGCACCGTCAGTGGCTCAGGTGCCGGGCTTGCGCCCGTAGACGTACACGTCGTCGCCGTTCTTCAGCAGGCTCCAGTACTTCTTGGCGTCGCCCTTACGCATGTTGACGCAGCCATGGGAGCCGGGCGGGGACCATACGCTGCCGGCGATCGAGTGAAACGCCTGGCCGCCGTCGAAGAACTGGCTGTAGGGCATGGCGACCTTGTAGAGCGTCGACCAGTGGTTGATGTTCCGCCAGTAGACCTTCTTCAGCCCGGTGCGGGTCTCGAAGCCGTCCCGCCCGGACCGCACCGGCACCGGTCCGTAGACCAGCCGGGAGCCGTCCTGGACCCAGCTCAGCTGGCGGGTGAGGTCCACGCAGGCGATACGGCCCTTGTCGGTGGGACACTTCCTCGCCGCGTTCGGATTGTGCCCGGCGGCCTTCTGGGCGCTGATGAGGCTCATCACGCCCGAGGTGATCGGGCCCGCGTAGCCGATCGTCGGGCTGATGCCGTGGTCGATCTGGAACTTCTGGATCGCGAGACAGTCCGCCCGCGACTGCCACCCGTCCACGGGACGGCCCAGGAACCGCTCGGCCTGCTCCTGGTACGGCCCCGCGGTGGTCGTGCACGACGACGCGGCCATGCTCACCGGTGTCACCGTGCCGGCCGACCGGCCCAGCGGCCGTGCCTGAGCCTGCGCCGGACCGGCGACGGCCACCGCGAGCGGCACCGCCATCCCCGCCAGTCCCAGCGCGACACCCACGCGCCGCCCATGACTTCTGACTGCCCTCACTACCCCCATTGGCCACTCCTCTCGACTGCCTCGCTCTTTACTAAGACAGCTCGCGAGTGCAAACGGTTGCCTCTGGATCGTGTCGCAATTGCCTTGGGATTAGCCCCAGAACACTCGTTCGTCAGGTCCACAGCACGGCGATGAAGATGTTTGCCGTTGTCAAGGCACCCACCGCGCCGAAGGCGGCAGACTCTACCTTCTCCTCGTCGCGCTTCACATAGACCAGGCCGAGGATTACGACCAATAGCGCCAGCTTTACACCGATTTTGACGGTGTTGACGCTGTTGTCGTCCGCCTGATTGAGCCCGACCAGCGCCACGCCGGTCACCAGCATGGTCAGCGCGCCGTGCAGCATCGCCGGGATCATCCGGGCCTCGCCCGCGCGCATGGCTTTGAGCTGCGAGAAGAAGCCACCGAGCAGCGCGCCGATGCCGACGATGTGGAGGCCGACGAACACGTGAATGAGTACGTCCATGGCTCCGGAGACTAGCCGCGCTCATATCATCGCCCGGCACCCGGGTGGGGCCCTATCGCCGCTTCGATCACGGCCGCCCACACTCCCGACCACCCCACTCGCCGGGCGATCAGCAGCCGTCACGGGACCGACGAAATCCGTGCACTCCCGTTCAATCCCCCGCACGACCCCCACTTTCCGGCCTAGTTTCCTCCTCCAGGTGGCAGTCCGCTTCCCGTCAACCGAGGGTCCCCGCCTCATGGCGGACTGCCGCCTGCCCGTCCGCTCCCCACAAGGGTCCAGGATCTGCGGAATGTCCTGGATCGCCCAAACTGGCTTGCCCAAGAGAGACCAGGTGAACCGCCGCAGTGGCGTCGCACAGGAAGCCCAAGCAGCGCTCGCTCACCAGCGGCACCGCCCGCGCGGCAGCGCTCCTCGCCCTCACCGGCGCCGCGTCCGCCACCCTCCTCAACGGCACCGGGCACGCCGAGAACCGCCTCACCCCCGCTCAGGTGAAGGCGAAGGTCGACGAGTACCAGCGGGAGGCCGAGGAGGCCACCGAGCAGTACAACGGCGCGCGGGAGAAGGCCGACAAGGCCCGCCGGACGCTGGAGGCGCTGCGCGACCAGGCCGCCCGCCGCACCACCCGGCTCAACACCGCGCGCAACGCCCTCGGGGCCTTCGCCACCGCCCAGTACCGCTCGGGGACGATCGCCCCGGCCCTCCAGCTCGCCCTGTCCTCCTCCCCCGACCAGTACCTGCAGCGCGCCTCGCTCGCCGAGCGCGCGGGGAGCCGCCAGACCGCCCTGATCGCCACGATCGGCCGTCAGGAGCGGAAATTACGCCAGGTCCGCGGCGAGGCGGCCGACCGCCTCGCCGCTCTGCGCGCCTCCCAGACGGCCGCCGCCCACCACAAGCGGACCGTCCAGGAGAAGCTCGCCGCCGCCGATCGCCTCCTCGACCGGCTGACCCTCGAGCAGCGACGGCGCCTGCTGGCGGCGCGGGACGGCGCCAAGGCCGCCGGCTCCCTCGCCCCCGCCGCGGGCCGCGCCGCCCGCGCCGTCTCCTTCGCGTACGCGGCCCTCGGCAAGCCGTATGTGTGGGGCGCCACCGGCCCCCACGGCTATGACTGCTCGGGGCTCACCCAGGCCGCCTGGCGCGCCGCCGGGGTCGCCCTGCCCCGCACCACCTACACCCAGATCAACGCCGGACAGCGCGTCACCCGTGACCAACTGGCCCCCGGCGACCTGGTCTTCTTCTACTCCGGCATCAGCCATGTCGGCCTCTACATCGGCGACGGCCGCATGATCCACGCCCCGCACCCCGGGGCCCCGGTCCGGTTGGCCTCCGTGGCGGACATGCCCTTCGCGGGGGCGGCCCGCCCGGCGTAGCGGCCCCGGACGGCGGCACGCCTGATGTAGCAGTCCCGGACGGCGGCCCCCGGCGTAGCGGCCCCCGGTCCCGACCTGGTGACCTCGGCCCGGTGACCTCGACCTGGTGACACGGGGCAGACTGGCCACATGCCACACGACGCTGATGTCCGCGCCCAACCCTCCGTCGTGCTGTCGGGGTACGGCCCGGTGGGCCGGGCCTACGCCGAGCGGCTGATCGGCGGCGCGCTGCCGCTGCGGCTCGCCGCCGTGCGCACCAGCGCGGCCGAGGGGCTGCCGCCGGAGCCGCGCCCCGGCTGGGGCCCGCTGCCGCCGCTCGCCGAGACCCTGGAGCGCACGGGGGCGGCGGTGCTGGCCCAGGCCGTGCCCTCGTCCCCGGCGGTGCGCGAACAGGCCGCTACGGACGCGCTGTCGGCCCTGCGGCGAGGGGTCCATGTGGTGACCGCCACCAAGAGCCATCTGCTCAGCCACTGGGGCGAGCTGGGCCGGGCGGCGGCCGAGGGCGGCAGCCGCATCCGGATCTCGGGCGCCACCGGAGCCGCCCTCCCCACCGCCGACCTCGCGCGGATCGGCGTACGCGGCCTCGGCTGCCGTACGCTGCGCGCCTGCCCCAACGGCACCGCCACGTTCGTCCTGGACCGGCTCGCGGACGGCGACGCGCTGCCCGACGCGGTCGCGGAGGCCCAGCGGCGCGGCATCGCCGAGGCCGACCCGACGGCCGACCTCTCCGGCGCCGACGCGGCCGTGAAGGTGCGGCTGTTGGCGGCGCTGCTGTGGGGGTGGGACGCGACGGCCGTAAGGACGGAGGCGGGCCCGGGGATCGACGCCGGGACGGCGGAGGCGGCTCGTACGGCCGCCGCACGGGGCCGCCGTCTGCGATCGGTCGCGACCGCGACCGCCGAAGAGCCGCTCGTCGTCCGCGTCGCGTTGGAGGAGACGGAACCGGGCGACCCCCTGTACGCCCTCAGAGGCCCCGAGAAGGCCGCCGTCTACGGCTGCCCCGACGCGGGCGACATCACGGTGAGCGGCGGCCGCTCCAGCCCCCTGGGCGCGGCGCTCGCCATGGTCAAGGACACCCTGGATGTGGCGGGGCCGGTGGGTCACGGGTTCGCCTGAGCGGCGCTCTGTCGGCGGGGGCCGGGAGGTGACGGCGCTCTGTCGGCGGAGTGCGGGGGAGTGACGGCGCTCTGTCGGCGGGGCGTCGGTGGGGCGTCGGTGGGGCGTCGGTGACGACCGTAAGGCTGATACGCGTTCAGCGTGAGCCCCGTGGGGCCCCGCCCCGACCTCACGAACGCAAGGAGCCACCGCATGCCTTCCGCAGCCCCGACCGAATCCTCGACCTCGACCGAGCGGTGGGACGTCCACAGCCTTCCACGGGCCGACGGAAAGACCTTTCTGGTGACCGGAGGCAATGCGGGGATCGGGTACTTCGTCGCCGAACAGCTCGCCGGTACGGGAGCCACCGTCGTCCTCGGCAGCCGCGACCCGGGCAGGGCGGACGCCGCCGTGGCCTCGATCCGCTCCCGGGTCCCCGACGCCCGGGTGCGCCATATCCGGCTGGACCTCGCCGATCTCTCCTCGCTCGAAGCCTCCGCGGAAGCGCTGGGGTTGGACCGTCTGGACGCGGTCGTCCACAACGCCGGGGTGAAGTTCGACCAGCCGCCGCGCCGCGAGACCGGGGACGGCCATGAGGCGATGTTCGGCATCAACCACCTCGGGCACTTCGCGCTGACCCACTGGCTGGCACCGCTGCTCACGGCCGCCCCCGAGGGCCGCGTCATCACCACGGGCAGCTTCGCGGCCACGTCCGAACGGCTGGACCTGGACGACCTCGAGAGCACCCGGGACTACCAGCCCGAGCGCACCTACGGGCGCTCGAAACTGGCCCAGATGCTCTTCGGTTTCGAACTCGACCGACGGCTGAGGGCGGTCGGCAGCACGGTGCGGAGCGTGGTCACCCACCCCGGCGGCGCGCTCGACTCCCTCACCCCGTCCCGCCCGCCCCTGCACGTCCGCACGCCCGGCGAACGGCTGCGGGGGCTGCCCGCCGGAATCCTCGTCCAGGGCAAGGACGCGGCCGCCTGGCCCGCCGTACGAGCGGTCCTCGACCCGTCCATCACCGGCGGTGAACTATGGGCCCCTCGCCACTTCGCCCTCCGCGGCACCCCCCGCCGCCGCCCCGTCCGAGGTCACCTGGCGGACGCGGAAGTCGCGGCCCACCTGTGGTCGGCAAGCCGCGACCTTACGGGACTCGAACCGCGGTTCGGCCCGGCGTGAGGCTGGGCGATCAGGACGCGTAGTCCTTGAGTTCCCCGGTGTCGAGGGTGATCCCGACGGGATCCGGGAGCTCGATGACGGTCCCATAGGGCCGCGAGGTCAGGCTCCGGTACTTGCCGTCCTCCAGCCCGCTGAAGACGTTGACCGTGCAGTCGTCCCGGTCGATGAGGAGGTAGACCGGGACGCCGGCACTTGCGTAACCGTCCCGCTTGTCCAGGCGATCCCGCCGGTTCGTGTCCCCGTCCCGCGAGGTGACCTCCACGGTCATCACGACGCCCTTCGGGTCGGACCACTCTCCATGCCCCGCGAAATGCCTGCGAGGTGCGAGAGTGCCATCCGGACGAGCGCGCCCCTGCCGGTACCCCTCTGTCTTCAGGCCCCGCTCCCGGTACAGCCGCAAATCCGGACGGTGCTGCATGCACTGCTCCTGGACCCACATGATGATCTCGTCGTGATCCCCGTCCGGCACGGGCTTGACCTCTAGATTTCCGTCGATGAATTCGAGCGTCACAGTTTCCGGCGCCGTGCGGGCGAGTTCCTCGAATTCCTCGATGCCCATCTGCGGCCGGTCAGCGGTACTGGGGGTCATGGCTTCGCCTCCTCGCCCCCATACTGCCCCGACATCGGGCGGTGCGTCCTGCACGATCATTCGCTCTTCCTTTCGGTACGCGGACTGCGGTAGCAGCCGCAGCCCGCACGTGACGAACGCTAGAGCGCAGGAACCAATCGCGATGATGTGATCACAGGAAGTCACCGGATCGGGTGGTTTGTTCGCTGAAGCGGGTCGTCTCCGACCCGCGGTCTCAGGTCTGGCTGCCGCCGTCCACCCGGAGGACCACACCCGTCACATAGGAGGCGCGGTCGCTGAGGAGCCAGGCCGCGGCCTCGGCGATCTCGTCGGGGGCGGCGGCGCGGCGGAGTGGCGCGTGGGTGGTGATGCGGTCGACGATGCCGGGGGATTCCTCCTCCCATGCGCGGATCATCTCGGTGAGGGTGGCGCCGGGTGCGATGGCGTTGACGCGGATGCCCTCCGGGCCGTACGTGACGGCGGCGGACTCGGTGAGGCTGTTGACCGCGCGCTTCATGGCGCCGTAGGCGGGGAGTTCGGGGTTGCCCATGAGGCTGCCGACGCTGGAGTTGTTGACGATGGCGCCCGTTCCGGCGGTGGCGCGGATGGCGGCGACCTCGGCGTTCATGGCCAGCCAGGGGCCCCGGAGGTTGACGGCGTAGACGTGGTCGAAGTCGGCCTGCGGCAGCTGGTCCATCGGGCCCGGCTGCTGGATCGTCGCACCGTTGTTGAAGGCCACGTCGAGCCTGCCGTACAGCTCCACGGCCCGGTCGACGGCGGCGCGGACGCTCGTCGCGTCGGCCAGGTCGCACACCACGTGATCCGCGGTGCCGCCGGCCGCCCGGATCTCCTCGGTGACCGTCTTGAGCTGGGCCTCCGTACGGGCCGCCAGCAGCACCCGGGCGCCCTCCCGGGCGAAGAGGCGGGCCGCGGCGGCGCCGATGCCGCGCCCGGCGCCGGTGATGAAGGCGACCTTGCCGGCCAGGAGACCGGCGGCCGGGGTACGGGGCGAGTCTTCCAGGGTGGTGTTCGGTGTGTGGTTCATGGTTCCGAGGCTGCTGTGAGCGCCGGGGCCCAACCAGGCACCGGTGGTACCTGGCTGAGCCCCCGGCCGTCCGCGCACACTGAAGGCGTGGACAGACGAGAGCTGGCGGCCTTCCTGCGCAGCCGACGTGAGCGGATCACGCCCGCCGATGTGGGGCTGCCCGCCGGGACGCGGCGCCGCACACCGGGGCTGCGGCGCGAGGAGGTGGCGCAGTTGGCGTTCATCTCGACCGAGTACTACACGCGGCTGGAGCAGGCCCGCGCCCCGCACCCGTCCCGCGAGGTGCTGGCCGGGCTGGCCCGCGCCCTGCGGCTGACGGACGCCGAGCGGATCCATCTCCACCATCTCGCGGGCGTCCCGCCCGGCCCGCCACCCGGGCCCTCCCGTGAGGTGCGGCCGAGCATCGTGCACCTGCTGCGGCGGCTGCCGTACGCGGCGGCGTTCGTGCTGTCCGCGACATACGAGGTCATCGCCTGGAACGACCTGGCCGCCGCCCTCATGGAGGACTTCTCCGCCCTCTCGCGCCGCGACCGCAACATCGTCCGCCGCGCCTTCCTCGGGCCCCATCCGGAGGGGCAGCGGCTGTACGGGGTGACGGACCCGGACGAGTTCGCCCAGACCTCGACCGAGGTCCTGCGCGCCGCGGCCGCCCGCTACCCCGACGATCCCGAGGTGACCGGGCTGGTGGCCGAGCTCCGTTCGGGCAGCGAGGAGTTCGCCCGGCTGTGGGACTCCCATGAGGTGGCCGCCCAGCGCCCGCTGTGCAAGACGTTCCGCCATCCGCTCGTCGGGCCCGTCACCGTCGCCTGCGATGTGCTGGACATCGCCGACCGGGACCAGCGGGTCGTCATCTACACCGCCGAGCCCGGCTCCCCGTCCGAGGAGGCACTGCGGCTGCTGTCGGTCGTCGGCACGCAGCGGATGGGGGTGCCGGGCTGAGCCGCGGCGCCCTCCGTTCCGTCCTCTGCTCTCGTTCTCCTCGGGCCTGATGAGGCTCGGACCTCTTCTGAGGCTCGGACCTCTTCAGAGCTGAGGCTCAGACCAGGCGGCGGGCCGTCGCCCAGCGGGTCAGCTCATGGCGGTTGGAGAGCTGGAGCTTGCGGAGCACCGCCGAGACATGGCTCTCGACCGTCTTCACCGAGATGAACAGCTGCTTGGCGATCTCCTTGTAGGCGTAACCGCGCGCGATCAGGCGCAGCACCTCGCGCTCGCGCTGGGTGAGCCGGTCCAGGTCCTCATCCACGGGCGGGGCGTCGGTGGAGGCGAAGGCGTCGAGGACGAAACCGGCCAGGCGCGGGGAGAAGACCGCGTCGCCCTCGGAGACCCGGAAGATCGCGTCCACGAGGTCGGTACCGGTGATGGTCTTGGTCACATAGCCACGGGCGCCGCCGCGGATGACGCCGATGACGTCCTCGGCGGCGTCCGAGACGGACAGCGCGAGGAAGCGCACCGGGCGGTCCTGGTCGGCCATCAGCGAGGCGCTCCGGCGCAGCACCTCGACCCCGCCCCCGCCCGGGAGGTGGACGTCGAGCAGCACGACCTCGGGGCGGGTCGCGGTGATCACGGTCACGGCCTGGTCGACGTCGGCCGCCTCGCCGACCACCTCGACACCGGTCCGGGCCGTCTCCCCGATCTCGGCCTGCACCCCGGTGCGGAACATGCGGTGGTCGTCCACGAGCACCACGCGTACCCGCCGCGCCGCGGCCGCATCGCCGGCTCCGGCGCCCCCGGCCCCCGCCGGACCGGGCACGGCGCCCGGCGCACTCTGCGCCCCGGGGCCGCTCGTCGCGTTCGTACCGCCCGTCGCGTCGGTCATGTCGTCGCCGCCCTCTCCATCTCCAGCTCCACTTCCGTGCCCCCGTCCGGCGCGGATCTCAGCCGCGCCGTGCCGCCGTTCCGCTGCATCCGGCCGATGATCGACTCACGTACGCCCATCCGGTCCTCCGGCACCGCGTCCACGTCGAAGCCGGGGCCGCGGTCGCGCACGGAGATGAACACCGTGGCCCCCTCGACCTCGGCGAAGACCTGGACGGCCCCGCCGTCGCCACCGTACTTGGCCGCGTTGACCATCGCCTCGCGCGCCGCCTGTATCTGTGCGCCCAGTTTCTCGTCCAGGGGGCAGTCGCCGACCACCACCACCTCGATCGGGACGCCGTGGTGGTCCTCGACCTCCGCGGCCGTCTTCTTCACCGCCTCCGCCAGGGTGTCCGGCTCCTCGGCCTCGTCCTTGCCGGTGCCCTCCGGCCGGTAGAGCCACGCGCGCAGCTCCCGCTCCTGGGCGCGGGCGAGCCGGGCCACCTCGCGGGGCTCCTCCGCGTTGCGCTGGATCAGGGTGAGGGTGTGCAGCACGGAGTCATGGACGTGGGCCGCCACCTCCGCCCGCTCCTGCGCGCGGATGCGCATCAGCCGTTCCTCGGAGAGGTCCTGCGTCATCCGCACCACATACGGGCCCACCAGCAGCGCGATGCCGACAAGGACGGCCAGGGCCGCCTGCAGCACGGCCCCCAGATGCTTGGCCGAACCCTGGAGGACCACGATCCCGGACACCCCGGCGGCCACCAGCACCACCCCCGCGGCGCCACGGGCCAGCGGCAGGACCCGCTTGCTGCGGCTGAGCTCGACCCACTGGGCGCGGCGGGCGTTGTCCGCCTGGCGCCAGAAGAGGGCGACTCCCGCGCCGATGAGGAGGAGCGGCCAGATGTAGGTGTTGGCGCGGCCGAGCTGGAAGCCCTGGACGAAGATCCCCATGCCGACGACGAGGGCGACGAGCGCGATGATCTGGCCGCGCTCCGGCCTGCGGGCCAGGATCCGGCGGCGGCCGTCGGGGCCCACGGTGGTGAGCGGGCGGGTGGTGGTCGTCTCCACACCGCCGACGCCGAGCGGGACGATGAACCAGAAGAGCGCGTAGACGAGCGCGCCGAACCCCTCCGCCATGAACAGCGCGATGAAGACGATCCGCACCCAGGCGACCGGCAGCCCGAGATGGCCCGCGAGCCCGCGCGCCACACCGCCGAGGAGGCGGCCTTCGGCACTGCGGTAGAGCTTGCGCGGAGGTGGCTCGGGGGCCGTTGGGGGCACTGCGGCGGTCATGGCTCGATCGTCACACGCCCGGCCGACAACGGGCATCAGGGTCGCCCCTGATCGTTCCCCGACCTGGGGCCTGGAGGGCCGGGGGCCCGGAGGCCCGGGGGCCGGAGGCCGGGGCCGGGGGCCGGAGGCCGGGACCGGGGGCCGGGGGGCCCGGAGACCCGGGAGGCCCGGAGGCCGGGGCCCGGGGGCCGGGAGGCCCGGAGGCCCGGAGGCCCGGAGGCCCGGAGGCCCGGGAGGCCGGGAGACCCGGAGGCCCGGGAGGCCCGGAGACCCGGAGGCCCGGGAGGCCCGGAGGCCGGGAGACCCGGAGACCCGGGAGGCCGGGAGACCCGGAGGCCCGGGAGGCCCGGAGACCCGGAGGCCCGGGGCCCGGAGGCCGGGAGACCCGGAGACCCGGGAGGCCGGGAGACCCGGAGGCCCGGGAGGCCCGGAGACCCGGAGGCCCGGGGCCCGGAGGCCGGGAGACCCGGAGGCCCGGGAGGCCGGGAGACCCGGAGGCCCGGGAGGCCCGGAGGCCGGGGGCCCGGGGCCCGGAGGCCGGGAGACCCGGAGACCCGGGAGGCCGGGAGACCCGGAGGCCCGGGAGGCCCGGGAGGCCCGGAGACCCGGAGGCCCGGGAGGCCCGGAGGCCGGGAGACCCGGAGGCCCGGGAGGCCCGGAGACCCGGAGGCCCGGGAGGCCCGGAGGCCGGGAGACCCGGAGGCCCGGGAGGCCCGGAGACCCGGAGGCCCGGGAGGCCCAGAGGCCCGGAGCCGGGGCCCGGGGGTCGCCGCGCCCTGGGGCCTGGGGCCGCCGTCAGTCCTCCGGCGTCGCCCTGCCCGACCGGCGGCGGAACGCGTACGTGAGGGCCGAGGTCAGGGCCGCGACGCAAAGGCCGCACAGGAGGGCCGGGAGGGCGATCTCCGGGCGGACGTCCCACTCCCCGGCCGCGTCCATCCCGTACGCGGCGGCCACGCCCAGGATTACCAGCCCGGCCACCAGCTTGCCCGGCTCGAACGGATGGCGGGACCGGTCGGGGGCCGCGTGCCCCAGCGAGTGACCGCGCCAGTGGTCGGACCGATGACCGACCCGACCGCCGAACCGATGACCGGCCCGATGCCCGAACCGACCGCCGAACCGATCGCCGAACCGGTGACCAGCCCGATGCCCGAACCGATGACCGACCCCATGGTCGTCATAGTCGGGGTCGGACCCATGGTCTCCATAGTCGGGGTCGGACCCATGGTCTCCATGGTCTCCATGGCCGAACCGATCACCGAATCGATGACCGACCCCATGGCCGAACCGATGACCGAACGAACGGCGCCTCATGAGCGCTTCACCTCCACCGCACCCAGCCCCATCTCCAGCTTCAGCGAAACCGTGCCCTCGGCCTTGCCGCCGCCCACCGGCTCCAGGGTGAGCTTGCGCTCCCGGCCCGGGCCGATGTCGACGTTGTGTTTGTCCCGCTTCTCGCCCGGCAGCCAGATGTCGCCGATCCCGACCTCGATGTCCAGCCTGACCCGGGCGTCGCGCGGGACCGTCACGGCCAGCTTGCCCGCGCCCATCTCCACCCGGCTGGATATGGAGCTGCCCGCCTTCAGGGGCAGCCGGTCCAGCTTCAACTCGGCGACGCCGCCGCCCAACTCATAGCCGTCGCGCAGCGACGCCACGGAGGTCGGGGCCCAGGTGCGGCGGGCCCAGTCGGGGGTGACGGCATCGGGGAGGGCGGCCGCGCCCGCCAGCAGCGCGCTCGTCAGCAGCGCGAGGAACACCGTGCCGCCACCGGCCCGCCCCCAGCGGGAGCTGATGACGAGGGCGAGCCCGAAGACGCCCAGCGCGCAGGCGAACCCGATCTCGAGGCTGGTGCCCAGCGGCTGCGAGGACCACCCCGCCCGCGCCCCCACCACGGCGGCGGCGACCGCCACCAGGAAGGCCCAGCCGCCGATCGAGGCCCGGTCCGGCACCCGGCGGGCCCGCTCCGCCTTCGCCTCCCGCTTGTCGTACGGGCCGTCGTCCGGCCCCCACAGATAGCCGGTCCGCGACCCGGCCCCGGTGCCGAGCGGCCCGGTCGTACCGTCCTTGACGATCGGGTCGCGCCACCAGGAGGGGCCTGGGCCGCCGCGCGTGGGCGGCGCCTTGGTCTCGGGCGGCGCGTCGGCGACGGCCTGGGCCGTGGCCGCGTCCACCGCGCCCACGCTCTCCGCCTGCCGCCGGTGGTGCGACCAATAGCCCGCACCGGCCGCCGCGAGGGCGAGCATGAACGAGAAGTACATGACGCCGCCGTTGTTGACCATCGACAGGAAGAGCCCACAGCCCACCAGCGCCACCAGCACCGCCGTCAGCCCAGGGCCCTCGACCCGGCCCGAGAGCAGTCTGCGCCCCTCGTTCTCGTCCTCGCCGTGGAACGGGATCAGCAGCCAGCAGAACCCGTACACGATCAGACCGAGACCGCCCGCGACGGAAAGCACCGACAGCACCACCCGGAAGATCACCGGGTCCAGATCGCAGTAGCGGCCGAGCCCTCCGCAGACCCCCGAGATCACCTTATGGTCACGACTGCGCCGAAGAGGCGTCTGTGACAGGCGGGAACCGGACGCGGCCTCGGCCTCGTCCGCCACGGTGGGTGCTTCGGTCATGCGTCCATGGTGACAACAGGGCCGCACTCGCGACATCCGGCACGCCCCTAGGTCTTCCCTGAGATCTCCCCGGGGGTTACGGCGGCTATCGTGTCGCATCGAACGTGTGCGGGGAGGGGACAGCGGTGTCGGACGTAGGCCACCTGATAGCCGGACGTTACCGCCTGGTCGAGAAGATCGGCCGTGGTGGCATGGGCACGGTGTGGCGCGCGGAGGACGAACTCCTGGGCCGCCAGGTCGCGGTCAAGCAGCTCTATGTCTCTCCGCACCTCGCCGAGGACGAGCTGACGACCCTGCACGAACGCACCCGCCGCGAGGCGCGCAGCGCGGCCCGCATCACCCACCCCAACGTGGTCGTGGTCCATGACGTGGTGGACCACCACGGACTGCCGTGCATCGTCATGGAGTACGTGCCCTCCACGACCCTCGCCGACCTGCTGAAGGACGGGGGGCGCGTCTCGCCCGACGAGGCCGCCCGCATCGGCCGCGGCATGATCGCCGCACTGCGCGCCGCGCACGCGGCCGGGGTGCTGCACCGGGACGTCAAGCCCGGCAATGTGCTGCTCGGCCCCGAAGGCCGGGTCGTGCTCACGGACTTCGGCATCGCCATGGCCACCGGCACCTCGACGCTGACGAAGACCGGCGAGGTCGTGGGCTCCATCGACTACATCGCGCCCGAGCGGGTCAGGGGCCGCAAGCCCGGCCCCGCGTCGGACCTCTGGGCGCTGGGGGCGACGCTCTATCAGGCGGTCGAGGGGCGTCCGCCGTTCCGCAAGGCCACGGCGATCGAGACGGGTTACGCGATCGCCGTCGATCCGCTGGACCCGCCCAAACGGGCGGGCGCGCTGACCCCGTTGGTCGAGAGCCTGCTGGCCAAGGAGCCGGAGCTGCGGCCCTCGGCCGAGGAGACCGAACGGGCGCTACGGCTCCCGGCCTCGGAGCCCGAGACGTCCTCGCTGCAGACCCCGCCGCTCGATACGACCACCAAGAATCCGCCGCTCGACGCGACCATGAACCTGTCGACGCGGCGGGACGCGGGCACGGGCACGGACCGGGCCGCGGGCACGGACGGGCACGCCGCGCCGCACGCACCCACGACATCGAACCCGTATCAACACACGACCCACACACCGAGCACTCCGCACCACACGACGAGCGCTCCGCACAACCCGCCGAACACCTCGCACACTCCGAGCACACCGCACGCGTCGGACCCACGGCTTCCCGCGTACGCCCCGGGCACCGGGAACACGCCCGGCTCGCCGCACACGCCGCCCACGGCCACGCCGTTCACCGCGTCGACGCCGTCCATGACCACGCCGTCCATGACCACCCAGACGCCGGTGCCCCCGCCCGCCCCCGCTCCGGCGCGCAAGAGCCGTAAGGCGGTGTGGGCCGCCGCGGCGACGTCCCTGGCGGTCGTGGCGGTGGCGGGCGGCATCTATGTGTACGGCCTCGACCACGACAACGGCGGGGGGAAGGGCGGGGGGTCCTCCGCCACGGGCAACCCGTCGGCCTCCCCGGCCAAGCCGTACACCGCGCCGTCCGGCTATCACATCGTCACCGAGAAGAAGTTCGGCTTCTCCCTCCCCATCCCCAACGGCTGGACCCGCCAGGAACAGAACGACCCCGACGGCAACACGGTCGACCGCACCCAGGAGGTCCGTTACCTCGACCCCAACGGGCTGGCCGGTTTCAGGATCAACGTCCTGGACTTCGCCTCCGGCAACCAGGTCCAGCACTTCGAGGACCTCGAGGTCGCGTTCAAGGACAAGAAGGAATACCCGATCTACGAGCGGTTGCGGCTGCAGGAGACGAAGTACCAGGGCATGCCCGCCGCGATCTGGGAGTTCAAGTTCCGCGGCGAGGTCCGGATGTTCCGCGCGATCGACCTCGGCTTCGGCAATGAGGGCGACAAGGAGTACGCGATCTACCTGAGCGCCCCGGACGCGGACTGGAGCACCTACCGGCCGATCTTCGACGAGGTACGGGACGGCTTCCGCATCATCAGCTGACGGGACCGGGTCCGGTCCGGGGCCACGGCCTGTTCGAACAGGCGCGCCCCGCGAAGAGACGGAGACGCGCCTCCCGTCCCGCGTAGAGACGCGCCTCCCGTGAGAAGCGGCGAGCTATGTGAAGAGCTGCGAGCCCTGTCGGCGCCGGCGCCGGGAGATGACGACGTCCAGGGAGAGATACGGCGCCCCGGCCAGCACCAGCGGCAGCCACGCCATCAGATAGGCCAGATCGTTGCCGTAGTAGTACGGGTCCGACTGCCAGCTGACGGTGAGCCACAGGCTCAGCGAGATCAGCGCGCCGCCGAAGGCGGCCAGGCGGGAGAGGAGGCCCACCAGGATGCCGAGGCCGACGGCCAGTTCGCCGTAGGCCATCGCGTAGCCGAAGGCGGTGGGGTCCTTGAGGGCCTGGTCGACCAGCCACGGCACGGCCGAGCTGTCCCGCACCTGGCGCATCAGCTCGCCGATCGAGCCCGTGCCCGAGTCGGACAGGAAGGCCGAGTCGGTGAGCTTGTCGATTCCGGCGTAGACGAAGGTGACGCCGAGGAAGATCCGCAGCGGCAGCAGGGCGAAACGGCCGGCAGTGGCCCTGATCCCCACGGGCTGCTGCTGCCCGCCTATGCCGCTCACTCCACCCATCCCGCCCATACCGTGCACGCTCCCGCCACTGCCCGCCGTGCCCGAACCGGCCATACGATCCGCGTGTCTCATGCCGCCCGCCTCTCCCGTCACGCCGCCGTTTAGTTGCGTGTTCGACGAAACCATACGGAGCGGCCGGCCGGAACGACTCAGTCCATAACATCGATGGGATAGCGGTTGGTCTCCGCCCCCGAGGCCGTCACGACCTGCACATCCACCCGGCCCGGCTCCACGTCCACCGGGACCGGCACGGTGAGCGCGGTGTCCGTGGGGCTGCTGAACCCCCCGGCCACCGGGACCAGCGGGACATGGACGTGCACCGCGCCGATGCGGACGACCAGCTTGGCCAGCCGGTCCGGGTCCTGGGCGCCCGGCGGGACGAAGCCGCTGCCGCGGATCTCGATGTCGTCGCCGGTGCGGATCGGGGCGTCCCGGTCGATGGCGCCCTCCTCGGGGAGGGCCCGTACGACGGACAGCACGGCCGGGCGGCCGCCCTCCGCGTACTTCCCGGTCAGGTACATCACCACCGACACGGCCGCCAGCAGCGCCAGGCCCCACGGCACATCGGGCAGCCGCCACGGCTCGCGGGCGAGGCGGACGGCCGTGAAGACCAGGGCCACGGTGTGGACGACGATGTACTGCACATCGGCGAAGCTGCCACGGCCCGCGTCGTCGGTCAGCAGATCGGCGGCGCGCGGGCGCGCGGCCCGCACCTTCTGGAGCCGCTGCGCCCGCACCCGGGCCGCCACGACGAGCCGTGCCAGCACCGCGGCCGCGCACGTCAGCGCGGCGACCGTAAGGAGCCCGGCGGTGTGGCCGAGGGCGAGCCCGTCGGTCAGCCGCTGCCGGTCGCCGGGGGCCACGGCCAGCTCGACGCCGAGCACCAGCACCGCGAAGACCGCGATCAGCAGCCAGGCGGCGGCGACGGTACGGGAGGTGGAGAGGCGGTTGTCCTCGCCGACGAGCGGGGCGAGCGGACCGCCGTCCGCGCGGTGCAGCCGGGCGGTGAGGGTCAGCAGCGCGGCGGTGAGCACGGCGGCGCTGAGCCCGGCCGTCCGCGCGACCGACCAGCCCGCGCCGATCGCCGTGGCCAACTGGCCGATCAGCAGCGCCCCGGCCGCGCCCCACACCACGCACACCGTGCGCAGCCACACCCGGTGGCGCCAGGCCGAGGTCTCGGCGCGGCCGCTGTCGGCCACCGAGCGGGCCGCGTGGGCCA
Organism: Streptomyces endocoffeicus; assembly: GCF_016741935.1. Classification (GTDB taxonomy): domain Bacteria; phylum Actinomycetota; class Actinomycetes; order Streptomycetales; family Streptomycetaceae; genus Streptomyces; species Streptomyces endocoffeicus. The sequence continues at coordinate 165,959 of NZ_JAERRG010000007.1, forward strand.
GCTCGTCCGAGACCCACTGCCGGGAGGCCCCGGCCGAGTGGGCGAGAGCCTTGGGAAGGCCCTCTCCGGCCGCGAAACGCTCCCGTAGGGCCACGAACGTGGCCACGGCCCTCCGGTGGCCCTCACGGGCCCCCTGAGGGCATTCACAGCCCTTGTGGCCGTGCGGGTGCCCATGAGGGTGCTGTCGTTCTGCCGTCGTGGCGTTCTCCGCCTGCTCCACCGCCACGCGGGTCGCTCCGTCGTTCGCTCGTTCCATACGGGACCGCGGGTTCGCGCGGCACCGCCCAACTGACATGTGTTGAGAGGGGATTGTGCCGCACCGCGGAGGGTGTCAGCTCAGCAGGTCCGGCTCATCCCGGGTGATCTGCAGATACAGAGGTTGATAGTTGATCCACGCCACAAGATCGTTTCCCAGCTGCTCACGCGTCCGCATCGCGTCGGCGTGGTCGATGGGCACCGGCCTGCCGGACGCCTTCGCGGCCAGCTGCACCTGGGCGGCGCGCTCCATCGTAATGAACCACCACGCGGCCGCGTCGACCGAGTCCCCGACCGTCAGCAGACCGCGATTGCGCAGGATGAGGGCCTTGTGGCCGCCGAGCGCGGCGGCGATCGCGCGCCCCTCGCCCTCGTCCACGACGACCCCCGTGGTGCCCCCGTAGACCGCGTGGTCCTCGAAGAACGCGCAGACCTCCTGGGTGATCGGCTCCAGCGGCTCGCCGAGCACGGCCAGGGTGCGACCGTGCACCGAGCGGCTGTGCGCGACGGCCACGACGTCCGGCCGCGCCTGATGCACGGAAGAGTGAACGACGAAGGCCGCCTGGTTGACGTGGGCCCGTCCCTCGACCACCTGGCCCGCCTGATTGACGAGGAGCAGATCGCTCACGGTGATGTGGCCGAAGGGCATGCCGAACGGATTCACCCAGTAGCAGTCGGTGAACTCCGGGTCCCGCACGGTGATGTGGCCCGCGACCCCCTCCTCGTACCCGAACCGCCCGAACAGGCGCAGCGCCGCGGCCAGCCGCTCCTTGCGGTAGCGGCGCTCGTCCTGGGGCGAGGTGTGTTGCGGGGGCATGGTGAACCGCAGCTGATCGGCCGGTATCGGGGTGGGGGTCTGCGGCTGGTTCGTCATCGGCAGCTCCGCTCCTCTGGTGTGCTGAGGCGGAAGCTACCTCTGGGTATCGCAGGAGGCCAGAGTCAGGGCCCGCTACAGATGGTCGATCTCGGTGAGGTCGATGTCGATGGTGAAGGGGACGGTGAGCTTGAGGTGGTCGTGGTGGATGCCGGTGAGCCCGTAGGCCTTGGTGGCCTCGTCAAGCTCGTATACGTAGACGACCGGCCGTTCGTCCTCACCACACTCCACCCGCCAGAAGTGCCGGATGCCTGCCTCGGCATAGAGCTGCGGTTTACGCTTGCGGTCCCGCACCTCCGAGTCCGGGGAGACCACCTCCACCACCAGCTCGACGTCCTTCGCGTCGTAACACGACTCCTTCGTACTGGTCGCCGCCTCGGCCCGGATCACGAGGAGGTCCGGCTCGGGCGCCTGGCGCTTGTCGATGACCACGTTCATTTCCCGCCGGACCCGTAGGTCGCTCGGCACCGTGCTGTGCAGGCCCGATTCCAGCAAGTACATCACCATGCAGTGAAAACTCCGCTGCGGACTCACGAAAACCAGACTCCCGTCGATCAGCTCGGTGTGCGGCGGGAGATCAGGCAGACGGAACAAGTCGTCCACGGTGTAGCCGTCCTGCGGCGGCACCGGCCACGACGCAGCGGGCGTGGTGTGCAGCGGCTCAGCGGTCATGGTTCCTCCCATGGACGGGATTCTTGGCCGTAGGGTCAGCGTACCGAGCACGAACGCCGATGCCGCCGCCCAAACGAATGAGCGACGGCACCGGCGTTTGACGATCAGATGATGATCAGGAGCGGGCGGTCACTCCCACTCGATGGTGCCGGGCGGCTTGCTGGTGATGTCCAGCACCACCCGGTTGATCTGGTCGACCTCGTTCGTGATGCGGGTCGAGATCCGCGACAGCACGTCGTACGGCAGCCGCGACCAGTCCGCCGTCATCGCGTCCTCCGAGGAGACCGGGCGCAGCACGATCGGGTGGCCGTAGGTGCGGCCGTCGCCCTGGACGCCGACCGAGCGGACGTCGGCGAGCAGGACCACCGGGCACTGCCAGATGTCGCGGTCCAGACCGGCGGCGGTCAGCTCCTCGCGGGCGATGGCGTCGGCCTCGCGCAGCAGGTCCAGGCGCTCCTTGGTGACCTCGCCGACGATGCGGATGCCCAGGCCCGGCCCGGGGAAGGGCTGGCGGTGGACGATCTCGTCCGGCAGGCCGAGCTCCTGGCCGACCATCCGCACCTCGTCCTTGAACAGCCGGCGCAACGGCTCGACCAGCTGGAACTCGATGTCGTCGGGCAGCCCGCCCACATTGTGGTGGGACTTGATGTTGGCGGTGCCGGTGCCGCCGCCGGACTCCACGACGTCGGGGTAGAGGGTGCCCTGGACCAGGAACTCCACGTCCTCACCGGCCGCGCCCGCCTCGGCCACCAGTTCGGCCTGCGCCTGCTCGAAGACCCGGATGAACTCCCGGCCGATGATCTTCCGCTTCTCCTCGGGGTCGGAGACCCCGGCGAGCGCGGTAAGGAAGCGCTCCTCGGCCTCGACGACCTTCAGCTGCACACCGGTGGCCGCCACGAAGTCCTTCTCGACCTGCTCGGACTCGCCCTTGCGCATCAGGCCGTGGTCCACGTAGACGCAGGTCAGCTGGTCGCCGATGGCCTTCTGGACGAGAGCGGCGGCCACGGCGGAGTCCACACCGCCGGACAGCCCGCAGATCGCGCGCTTGGTGCCGACCTGCTCGCGGATCGCGGCCACGGACTCCTCGACCACATTGGTGGTGGTCCAGGTGGGCTCCAGGCCGGCGCCCCGGTAGAGGAAGTGCTCCAGCACCTGCTGGCCGTGGGTGGAGTGCATCACCTCGGGGTGGTGCTGCACGCCGTACAGCCTGCGCTCGTCGCATTCGAAGGCCGCGACCGGCACCACGTCGGTGGACGCGGTGACGGTGAAGCCCTCGGGGGCCTCGGAGCAGGCGTCGCCGTGCGACATCCACACCTGCTGCTCCTCGGGGGTGCCCGCGAAGAGCGTCGAGCCCTGCTTGGTGACGGTGAGCGCCGTACGGCCGTACTCCCGCGCCCCGGTGTTGTCCACGGTGCCGCCGAGCGCCTTGGCCATCAGCTGGAAGCCGTAGCACATGCCGAAGACCGGGACGCCCGCTTCGAAGAGCGCGCGGTCGAGCGTGGGCGCGCCCTCGGCGTAGACCGACGAGGGGCCGCCGGAGAGGATGATCGCCTTGGGGTTCTTGGCGAGCATCTCGGCCACCGGCATGGTGGACGGAACGATCTCGCTGTAGACCCGGGCCTCACGGACCCTGCGGGCGATGAGCTGGGCGTACTGCGCGCCGAAGTCGACGACCAGGACGGTGTCGGGGGCGGCAGCAGGGGACGCTGATGGCACTTCGGCGGCCTTCCGGCGGTGGTGGCGTGCGATGGAACAGGACTGCGGCGGGGCCACGGCTTCGGGGCGGGACCGCAGGTTTGGACTTTCGATTCTAACGGGCCCATAATCGACGCCATGTCCACGCGCATGACCTTCGTCTTTACCTATGGCACCGGCCCGTCCGGCTGCCATGGTCGTGCTGCGTAAACACTGCCAGCGACTTCCCAGGCGCCCCGGGCCGGCAAAGGCCCGGGGCGCTCTGTCTTGATCTCCGGGTCTTGGCCGGACTCCAGGGCTCCGCGACACGGACCAGGAGATACGGACATGAGCAGCAGCGTTTCGGCCACAGAGGCCGCCAAGGTGATCGGCACCGCGCGGGAGCGGATCGACGCCCTCGACGGGCAGATCCTCGATCTCGTCCGGGAGCGGATGGCCGTCTCGGCCACCGTCCAGGAGGCACGGATCGCGGCGGGCGGGCGGCGGGTGCACCTCTCCCGCGAGATGGAGATCCTCGACCGCTACCGGCAGCGGCTGGGCAAGCCCGGTACGACGCTCGCCATGACGCTGCTGGAGCTGTGCCGGGGCCGGGTCTGATCCCTCCGCCCTCGCGGCCACGGACAGCGGACACGGATAGCGGACTCGGACAGCGGCGACGGAGAGGCGAAGGGCCCCGGGAGCGCCCGAACGGGGCGGGCGCCCCCGGGGCCCTAGGCGGTCAGCACCGGCGTCAGGGCAGCGCCGGTGCTGAGAGGCGGCGCCGGGGGGTTGCGCCGCTGGCTTATGGGCCCGTATGTCAGGGGTGTCTGAACGGCGTACGCCCGCGTGGTCGGACCAATGTCGGGGTGTGACCGGGGGCGTTGTCCCTCACTGCATCGTGGTGGATGTGGAGCGCCGGGCGCAACCATTTCGACCGGATACGGTCGGCCCCAGGCGTCCCCAGGGCCGACCGTCCTTTGGTGGTGACCGGGCTGCTGTCCCCTGCCGACCGGTCACCTCGCCGAAGCGAGGTCCCACGACGGGCCGCCTGAATCACCACAGGGGCCGCGTCTCATCGCTGCGGCGGATCTGAGCCACGCGTGGATTTTTCCGGGCCGCTCCTGGCTGGCGCGGCACCGGGCACAACGAGCCCGCGCGCGGGCCGGTCACGCGCCGTACGGGTGATGACATGCGAGGCAGAGTGCCCGTCGCGGATTCTGTGACCATTCTGTGAGCAACTGTGAAGGCAACCTTTCAGCCATTCGCTTGGTCATGTACGTGCAAACGCACGGCCATCCCGCGCCCCACCGCGACGGCCTTCCACACGCGTATCGCCCCCAGGGGATACGTACGGACCCAGAGAGGTCTTCATGAAGCTTCGCCGCGCCCTGGCGGCCGCCGCAGCTACGGCCGCCATAGCCCCCGCCGCGCTTCTCGCGGCCCCCGCTGCCTTCGCGGAGACGCCGCCGAGCGAGAGCCCGTCGCCGTCCGCCTCCGAGACCGTGACGCCGTCTCCGGATGACCCGTCGCCGTCGCCGACGGAGACCACTCCGACCGAGGAACCCACGCCGACCACCCCGGCGCCGTCCACGAGCGCCACCCAGGCGCCGACCCCCGGCGACCCCTCCGGCACTCCCTCGTCCACCCCGACCGAGACCGCCAGCCCGACCCCGACCCCGACGTCGACCGAGGAGCCGGGCGACGGCGAGTGCGCGGACGACGGGGACTACAACGAGGACCCGGAGCTCAGCACGACCCTGGTCGGCCTGCCGTCGAAGGTCGTGGCGGGCAGCGGCTTCCACGGCTTCAAGTTCCAGGTGAAGAACGAGTCGGACCGCAGCTACCAGCGGGTCGACTTCGGGGTCTTCGCGGGCACGGTGCACGAGTCCGCCCCGGACGGGACGGGCAAGTACCTGACGCTGCAGTACAAGGACCCCGAGTCCGGCGCCTGGAAGGCGATCTCCACCGACGAGAGCGACCCGGGCTCCGGCTACATCGGCTACACCGATGTGCGCCCCCACGAGACCCTTACGGTCGACCTCCGGCTGAGCGTCGCCAAGAGCGCGCCCGAGGGCTTCGGCTACGCCATCAGCGTCGGCGTGTACGCGGACGACGAGGGCAACTGCGTCTACTCGACCGGTGAGTACTACGAGTTCGACGTGCTGAAGGCGGGTTCGGAGCCGGGCCATGTGCCGCCGGCCGACCCGAAGCCGCAGGGTGGCAAGAAGCCGCTGCCGCACAAGCCGGAGGGCAACACGGAGATCAGCCCGAAGGGCAGCCTGGCCGAAACGGGTTCCTCCTCCGCGCTGCCGATGATCGCCGTGATCGGTGGTGTGGCGATGGCCGCGGGCGGAGGCGCGGTCTTCGTGGTCCGTCGCCGTCGCGCCACGGTCTGACGGTCCTCGCGACGGTTCTGAGGGGCGCCATACGGGCTGGTCTCCGGCCCGTACGGCGCCGCCGCGCTCAACTGCCCGGCGCTCAACTGCCAGGCGCTCAGGCGCCCGGCGGAGGCCCGTACGGCGCCCCGGCGCTCAGGCGCGCGGCGGGACCTTCGGCACCGGCAGCAGCGGGAGCCGCAACGCCCCGAACGCGTCCGCCGGTACGGCGGGGCCGCGCGGCGGGACGGGCCGCAGGCGCTCGTACGGCGCCTCCGGGGCCGGGCGCGGGTCGGACTCGCCCTTGTTGGGCCACAGGGACATCGCCCGCTCGGCCTGGGCCGTGATGGTCAGGGACGGGTTGACGCCCAGATTGGCCGAGACGGCGGCGCCGTCGACCACATGGATGCCCGGATGGCCGTAGAGCCGGTGGTACGGGTCGATGACGCCCTCCTCCGGGGACGCCCCGATCGGGCAGCCGCCGAGGAAGTGGGCGGTCAGCGGGGTGCCCATGAGCTCGCCGACGTTGCTGCCCGCGAAGCCGTTGATCGAGTCGGCGATGTGGCGGGCCGCTTCCGCGCCTTCGGGGATGTGGTCGGGATTGGGCTCGCCGTGCCCCTGGCGGGCGGTGAGCAGCCCCTTCCCCGGCCCCTTCGGCTTGCGGTAGGTGGTCAGCGAGTTGTCGTGCGTCTGCATGACCAGGCCGATGATGGTCCGCTCCGACCAGCGGCGGTTGGACAGCGAGCGCACGGCCAGGGTGGGATGCCGGAGGTTGGCGCCCAGGAAGCGCAGCCAGCGCGGAACACGCCCGCCGTGCGGGATCTGCAGGATGGAGAGCATCCCCATCGCGTTGGAGCCCTTGCCGTAGCGGACGGGCTCGATATGGGTGTTCTCGTCCGGGTGGATGGACGAGGTGATCGCGACACCCCGGGTGAAGTCCGCCCGCCCCTCCCCGCCCCGCGCGCGGCGGTAGCGGCGGTCGGTGGTCTGCGCGCCCACCAGGGCCTCGGAGTTGGTGCGGGTGAGGATGCCGAGCCGCTCCGAGACGCGCGGCAGCAGCCCCTTGTCCCGCATCGTGTGCAGCAGCGTCTGGGTGCCGTACGTACCGGCGGCGAGGACGACGTACCGGGAGCGCAGCGCCTTCGGCTTGCTCTTACGGCGGTTGTCGGTCGGGACGGTGGTGACCGTATAGCCGCCGTGCGGGTCATCGCACAGGGCGACGACGGTCGTCATCGGGTGGACCACGGCTCCGGCCCGCTCGGCGAGGTGGAGATAGTTCTCGTTGAGGGTGTTCTTGGCGCCGTGGCGGCAGCCGGTCATGCACTCACCGCACTCCGTGCACGCCTTACGGGACGGGCCCGCGCCGCCGAAGTAGGGATCGGGAACGGGCCCGCCCGGCGCGGCCTTCGTCGTGCCGTCGGCGTCGTGGCCGTCCCCGAAGAAGACCCCCACGGGCGCCATATGGAAGGTGTCGCCCACGCCCATCTTCTCGGCGGCCGCCTTGAGGTGGACATCGGACGGGGTGAGGGTGTGGTTGAGGCGCGCCCCGAGCATCCGCCGCGCCTGGTCGTAGTACGGGCTCAGCTCCTCCTGCCAGTCGGTGATGTGCCCCCACTGGCGGTCCCGGAAGAACGGCTCGGGCGGTACGTAGAGGGTGTTGGCGTAGTTGAGCGAGCCGCCCCCGACCCCGGCGCCCGCCAGCACCATGACCTTGCCCAGGACATGGATGCGCTGGATGCCGAAGCAGCCGAGGGCCGGGGCCCAGAGGTAGTTGCGGAGGTCCCAGGAGCTCTTGGGCAAGGTTTCGGGGGTGAACCGGCGGCCGGCCTCGAGGACGCCGACCCGATAGCCCTTCTCGGTCAGGCGCAGGGCCGATACCGATCCGCCGAATCCCGAACCGATCACGATCACGTCGTAGTCGAAGTCACCGTCGTCGGCGTGGGTGTCGGCATGGGCGTCGGCATGGGTGTCGGCATGGGTGTCGGCATGGGCGTTGAGACCGTTGGCGAAGTCCTCGTCGTGGCCGGGCTCTCGCACCCGCTTTTGGGCAGACCTCTCCCCTGACACTGGTACCTCCATTGAAATGTGCTGATCAGCGCAGGCGCAGTGCCTTGAGCGCGCGCAGGCTGCGGGTCATGAAGTCCGCGTATTTCTCGTCCGTCATCCCGAAGGCCGGGCCGAGCGGCATCAGCCGCTGCTGGGCGACCGTCTGCGGTTCGGTGAACCTGAGGATGCCCTCGGAGCCATGGCGGCGGCCGAGTCCGGAGTCGCCCATGCCGCCCATGGGCGACGCGACGCTGCCGAAGGCGGCGGCGTAGCTCTCGTTGAGGTTGACCGTGCCCGCGCGCAGCCGGGTGGCGATCGCGCGGCCGCGCCGGGCGTCCTTGGTCCAGACGCTGGCGTTCAGACCGTAGGACGTCGCGTTGGCGCGCTCGATGGCCTCGTCCTCGTCGCGGAAGCGGTAGACGGAGACGACCGGGCCGAAGGTCTCCTCGGTGCAGACGGCCATCGGGGACTCCACGCCGTCCAGGATCGTCGGCTCGTAGAAGTACGGGCCGATATCGGGGCGGGCGCGGCCGCCGGCGAGCACCGTGGCGCCCTTGGAGACGGCCTCGTCCACATGGCTGGTGACGGTCTCCAGCTGGCGCTCCGACACGAGCGAGCCCATCTCCGCCCCGTACGCCAGGGCGGTGCCGAGCCGCATGGCCTTCGTACGGGCCGCGAAGCGCTCCAGGAAGTCGTCCGCGATCGACTCGTGGACGTACAGCCGTTCCATGGAGATGCACAGCTGCCCGGCGGAGGCGAAGCTGCCGCGCACCGCGCCGTCGACCGCGCGGGCGAGGTCGGCGTCGCGCAGCACCAGCATGGCGTTCTTACCGCCGAGTTCGAGGGAGCAGCCCACCAGGCGGGCGGCGGCGACCTGGGCCACCTCACGGCCGGTGCGGGTGGAGCCGGTGAACGCGACGTAGTCGGCGCGCTCGACCACGGCCGGGCCGACCACCGGGCCGTCCCCGATCACGACCTGCCACACCCCGGCCGGAAGTCCGGCCTCCACCATGAGTTCGCGCGCCCACAGGGCGGACAGCGCGGTCTCGGTGTCGGGCTTCATCACCACGGCGTTGCCCGCCACGAAGGCGGGGATCGCATCGCCCACGGAGAGCTGGAGGGGGTAGTTCCAGGGCGCTATGAGGCCCACGACCCCGCGCGGCTGGCGCAGTTCGGTGACCTTGGTGAGGGTGGGCACCGCGCCCAGATGCCCCTTGGGGCGCAGATACGCGGGCGCCTTACGGCCGTAATGGCGGGCCACGATGGCGACGCCCTGGACCTCCTCCTGGGCGTGCAGCCGGGTCTTGCCGGTCTCCAGCTGGATCAGGTCCAGGATCTCCGGCTGGCGGCGCAGCAGCAGATCGTGGAAGCGGAGGAGGACGGCGGCGCGCCGGCGGACGGGCGTCGCGGCCCAGGCCCGCTGGGCGGCGCGGGCGTTCTCGAAGGCGGTGGCGACGTCCTCGGGGGTGGACTCGGGCAGGGCGGCGGCGAGGACTTCCCCGGTGAACGGGGTGTGGCTGACGGTGGTGCCGCTGCCGCCGACGCCCCGGGTGAGCCGGGTGATCAGCTCGGGAGTGACGACGTCGGCGGCGGTGCGGGTGCCTTCGGGGGCGACCGGGTTGCCGGCGCCGCCCTGCGTGATGTGCGAGTCCGTCATGGGGGCGAGAGTAGGCCCGCCCGGCGGCTTTGGGTACCCGGCGGTAACAACTTTCGCCCCGTGGCCCCGGGCGGGACCCGCCCAACTCCCTCAGGGCTTGTCGATACTCCCTCAGAGCTTGTCGATCTTCAGATTCCGCACGATCCGCTCGTAGAGCTCCTCGCCGTCCCTCTGTGCGTCGCCGTTGGCGGGCATGGAGACCGTCAGATCCCAGGCGACCTTGGCCTTGTTGACGTAGAGGTGATCGCGCTTCACGTACCGGATGGGGTTCTTGTTGCTGCTGGTGCCGTACGGCAGATAGGAGGTGGTGACGTCCCGCGCCTCCTTCCCCTGCTGCTTCGACCCGGCCTTCTCGCTCCTGGCCTCCTCGACCGTCGCCCCGCCGCCGTCCTTGTAGAAGGCCACGATCTGGTCCGCCGCCGCGTCGAGGTCCGCGGGGTCGTTCTCGCCGTCGGGGGTGGACCGCCGCAGGGAGACGCTGAAGACACCGCTGGGGTCGTAGTACGTGACCACCGGGTTGTCCGAGTCGCTGTCGTCCTGGACCCGCCGGTACTCGCCCGGCACGGCCACGGACGCGCCCACGACATCGCGCTCCTCCCGGACCGTCCAGCCCGGCGGCAGCCCCTCACTGGAGAACGGCTTCATGATCGTGAGCACCAGGGCGGCCGCCACCACCAGCACCAGACCGCCCAGCCCGAGCTGCGCCTTACGGTTCCGGTGCAGGATCGGCGGCACGAAGCGGCCGCCCGTGGACTGCCCGCCGCCCGGCGGGTATCCGGCCGTGGCAAGCATGGTGGGCACCGACTGCGGCTCCCGCGCCGCCGCCTCCAAGGCCTGCCGCACCTCGGGCGCCGCCGGGCGCATCGCCGGGTCCTTGCGCAGCAGTTGCATGATCAGCGTGGCGAGCGGGCCGGTGGCCCGCGCGGGGACCTGCGGTTCGGAACCGAGCACGGCCTGGAGGGTCGCGGGGGCGTGGGAGCGGCGGAACGGCGACATGCCCTCGACCGCCGCGTACAGCACGACGCCGAGCGACCACAGGTCGGACTCCGGCCCCGGCCGCTGGCCCAGCACCCGCTCGGGCGCGATGAACTCGGGCGAGCCGACGAAGCCGCCCGTCTCGGTGAGCCGCTGCTCGCCCTCGATCTGCGCGATGCCGAAGTCGGTGAGCACCACCCGGTCGCCCCGGCCGAGCAGCACATTGTCCGGCTTCACATCGCGGTGCAGCACGCCCGCCTCATGGGCCGCCGCCAGCGCGCCGAGTACGGCGAGGCCGATCCGGGCCGCCTCGCGCGGATCCAGCGTGCCCTCCGTCAGCCGGTCGCCCAGCGACTGGCCGCGCACCAGCTCCATCACGATCCAGGGGCGCCGGTTCTCGACCACCACGTCGTGCACGGTGACGACGGCAGGGTGGTCGATCCGCGCCGCGGCGCGCGCCTCGCGCTCCATCCGCTGATAGACGGTCTGCCGCTCGCGCTCGGGGAGTTGGTCGGGGACGCGCGGCTCCTTGACCGCGACATCGCGGTCCACGATCTGGTCGTGCGCCCGCCAGACGGTGCCCATACCGCCGTGGCCGAGGCGGGAGACGAGCTGATAGCGGCCGCCGATGAGCCGCCCGCTGCTCGGGTCCGGCGCGGCGGGCCGGGCTTCGGCTGACGCCTCTTCGCCGGGCCGCTGTCCGGCGGGCGGCTGGGCGCCACCGCGCGGATCGGCGAACTGCGTCGGCTCGTACGCGCCCCGCGACGGCCCCGCCGCCCCGGCCTCCTGGCCCGGCTGCCGGGCCCCCTGGGATCCCTGGGATCCCTGGGGCGCCTCACGCGCCTCACGCACCTCGGGTGGCGGCTGCGGCGCCGGCACCGGGGCGGCCGGAGCGTGCGGTGGCCGCAGGCTGTAGCTGGTGGGCTCGTTCACCCGTCCCCCGTCGTTCGTCATGCGCCCATCATTACCCAGTCGGCGGCACCGCTGTGGAGACGCCGTGGGCGCTCGTGACAAAGCCGTTGCGACGTCGCTCAGTTCTCCGCGCCGGGGCGCGTGAACGTGGCGGCGGCGGTGTCGAAATGCCGCTTGCCCAGGGATTTCTCACCCACGGGGGCGGATAGCCACAGGTCGTACATTTTGCCGTTTTCATTCCAGCTCAGGTCGTATGTCTGCCGTGAGCCGCCGTCGTCGGCCGAGCCGTTCCAGATGAACGCCCACAGGGCGGCGGGGCGGCCGTTGTGCTCGGTCTCGATGACCTGGCCGCTGCGGTAGCCCGGATAGTCCTGCGTGCCCTTGGCGTCCGCCTTACGGCTGAGCCCGAGCGGGCCCTCGGGGCTCTGCTCCTGGACGTGGATCCCGATCCGGAACTCCATACCGGGCGAGTTGTAGTAGACCCGGGGCGCCTTGTACTCGCGGGCGAACCCCTCGGGCACGGCGAGCGAGAAGCCGACCGGGTCCTTGATCAACTCATAGCCGTCGGGGATCCGGTCCGACGGGCTCGCCGTGGGCTCGGAGTCCTTCACGGGCCGCTGCGGCGCCTTCTCGGGGGCGCTCGGGCTCCGCGAACTCTCCTTGTCGGCGCTCTGGCTCGTACGCCCGCCCAAGGCCGCGTCGCCGTCACCGCCCCCGTTGTCCCGCAGCGCCACGACACCCGCGGCCACGCCGGCGAGCGCCACCACCGCGGCGGCGGCCATAAGGACGACACGGCGGCGCCCGCCACGACCGGAACGGGACCGGGCGGCGGGGGCGGCCGGAGCGGCTACGGGGGCGAAGGCGGCCGGGGGCCCGGAAGCGGGGAACGGCGCGGGCGGGGACACCGGAGACACCGGGGGCGGCACGCGTACGGACGCCGACGAACCGCGGCCGTCCGGCCCGAACGGCACGCTGGGCTGGGTCGGGGTGTACTCCAGCGGGATCTCCGGAGTGTCGCCCACCTCCTGGGCCATCAGCAGCATCCGCTCGACCTCGTCGGCGCTCAGCCGCTCCTCCGGAGCCCGCCGCAACAGCCCCTCGATGACCGGCGTCAGGGGCCCTGCCGCCTCCGGCATCGGGATCTCGTCGAAGACGACGGCGTGCAACACCCCGGCCAGCGACTCGCGGTGGAACGGGGATTCACCGCCCACCAGCGTGCAGAGCAGCACCCCGAGCGACCACAGGTCCGACTCCGGCCCGGTGCGCCGCCCCGACATCCGCTCCGGCGCGGTGTATTCGGGCGAGCCCACGAACGAGCCCGTCTCGGTGATCGTGGTGGACCCGGTGACCTGCGCGATCCCGAAGTCCGTCAGCACGACCCGGCCGGTGCCCGACTCCACCAGCACATTCGCCGGCTTGATGTCCCGGTGCAGCACACCGCGTGCGTGCGCGGCCCGCAACGCGCCCAGCAGCGCGGTCGCGATCCGCCCCGCCTCACGCGCCCCGACGGGGCCGTCCGCGCCCAGCCGGTCCGCGAGCGAGAACCCGTCGACCAGCTCCATGACGATCCAGGCGCAGTCGTCCTCCTCGATCACATCGTGGAGGACGATCACATTCGGATGCTTGATCTGTGCGACGGTCCGGGCCTCGCGCAGGGTGCGCTCACCGCGCAACTGCGAGTCGAAGGCCGTGAGCCCCTCGTCCACATGGAGTTCCTTGACCGCGACATCGCGGACCAGCAACTCGTCGACGGCCCGCCAGACCGTGCCCATTCCGCCGCGTCCGAGCCGTGTGGCCAACCGGTAGCGGTTGGCGATCAGGCGGCCTTCTCCCCCGGTACCCATGGGCTCATCTTGCCTCACCCCACCGAGGCCCTCGAACACCGGACCACCGAGCCGCCCTCACGGGCGATTGAGCCCGGGCGCGCCATACGGAAGCCTAGGACCCGCCGATGTTAAAGGGGCGGACCGCGGCCGCCCCCATCGGGCACAAAAGTGGGCCGCCCCGCAGCGGGGGTCCACGGGGCGGCCAGTCAGGGAGAACGGGAAGGTCAGTTGGTGACCTTCCACGTCCGGGAGCCGCTCAGCAGCTTGCGCAGGGCCGGGTCCTTCACCGCACTCGTGCCGTCCGTCGCCTTCGCGGTGACCTTGTGGCTCGCACCGTCGCTCGGGACGCCCAGCCCCGCCGGCGTGACGCTCGTCTTACCGTTCGCGGCGGTGACTTCCGCCCCGTCCACGTACCACTTCAGCGACGCGCCCTTGGGCACGTCCACCTCGATGCCCGCCGACCGCTTGACGGCCGTGGCGGTGGCCGTACGGCTGCTGAGCGCGCTGGCGTGGCTGTAGAAGCCCGCGATCATCGCCTCGCGGCCGGGGAGGCTGTACTCCCGCCCCAGAGTGCGCATGATCGAGTTGTCAGTGGGGCGGTTGATGCCCTTGGGGTAGTAGCGGCCGCCCTCGTAGGCGCCGACCGTGCCGCCGTCGGGCGAGGTCTGGCCGATCCAGCGGTACCACTTCTTCTGCTGGGCGGTCAGCTGCGCCGCGCTCAGCTTGGTGGCGTTGGACTCGCCGGGCTCGGCGCCCGTGTAGGTGCCGTACTCCGGGTAGAAGTACTCGTCGGCCAGCTTGCCGAGCGAGTGGCCGGTCTCGTGGACGGCGATCTGGTCGGAGTCGGGGTGGTCGGAGGCGGCGGTGGCGATGCCGTCATAGCCGACCTGCGAGGTGAGGGTGTAGCCCGCGCCGCCGTACTTGGTGGAGTTGGACAGCACGACCACCAGATCGGCCTGCGGCGCCTTGGCCGCGTACGACTCGACCTTGGCGGTGTCGACGCAGAGCAGCCGCTCGATGTCGTCGCACCAGAAGTACGAGCCGAGGGCGGTGTCCTTGACGACGCCCTTGGACGGGTCGCCGGAGACGCCGGACTGGTTGGAGACGGCGTCCACGGTCCAGACGTTGAAGAGGTCCTTGTACGAGGCGTAGGGCTGCACGGCGGACATCTGCTCCCACTTGGAGCGCGCGTCGGCGTGGAAGTCCTCCTGCTGGCCCGAGGTGTAGCCGTCGCCGATGAAGACGACGTCCAGCTTGTCGGCCGTGGTGCCGTTGTCGACGACCGAGCCGACCTGGCCGTCGGCGGCGGCCTCCTTGGCGGACAGGGAGCGGGCGGCGCGGGTCAGCCGTTCCGGAGTGGCGGCCGGGACCTCGGTGTGGCGGGGGTGGCCGCCAGGGCCGGTGAAGTACTCCACGTCCAGGGCGCGCCGCGACGAGGCGGCGTCAGCGGCGGCGGCCGAGCCGGACGCTCCCGGCGACGCCGTGGCCGGCGCGGACATGGCCGCGGCCGCCGCCAGGGCGATGCCTCCGGCGACGGCCGCGGTGCGCAGGGAGATGCGGCTGCGTATGCGGCTCCGTATGCGTCTGCGCACGGTGACTCCCGAAGTCCTCGCGATAAGCGGCCAGTTAAGCAGGATTAATTCGCCGCTCAACCTAAGGGGTCCGGGTGTCGGGGGCAATGGGAATTAGGGAAGTGGCTAGGAAATCGGGCACCGCACAACCATGCGGCGGGCTCCTCGCTCAGCCCCCTCCCCTCCTCCCGCTCAACCCCTCCCGACCTGCCGCTCAGCCCCTCCCCGCGCACTCCCTCCCCGCTCATCCCCTCCCGTCACGCGCCAGCCGCAGCAGCCGGTCCAGCACCCGGCGGCCCCCGGCCCGGATCCCGTCGTGCTCGAACTCGTCCGTCACCCAGGTGCGCAGGCCCCGGATCGCCCGCGCGGTGGCCAGGGAGTGCTCCGTCTCCACGTACAGGTCGTCGTGGTAGATCACGGCGGCCACCGGCACGGTGTTACGGGCCAGCCGCTCGGTGTCGTACAGCGGGCCCCAGCCGGTGCGCGCGGCGAGCAGCTCGGCGGTGCGGGCGAGCGGGCGCAGCGCCGCGTGGGTGTCCAGCATCCAGGGGTGCACCGTCTCGCCCGTAAGGAGCGCGGGACGGTCCTCCGCGACCGCCTTACCGGCGTCGAACGCGGGGAATTCGGCGCGGACCCGCTCCGCGGCCCAGTCGGTGGCCCGGCCGTCCTGGGCGTAGGTGGACTCCAGCAGCAGGCTGTAGAGCGGGGTGGCGGCGCGGGAGAGCACGGCCGCCGCCTGCTCGCGGAAGGCGTCGCTCAGCCGCGGCCCGTCGGCGGTGGGCACGAACGCGTCCTCCAGCAGGTAGTGCAGCCGGTGCGAGCCGTCGCCGCTGCCGAGCAGGAAGCCGAGCTGCTGGAGGGCGGGGACGGTGAGCCGGGTCCCGTCCGTCAGGACCTCCTCGTGGTCGGTCAGATGCCGGACCAGGGCCCGGACGGTGTCCGCGTCCCGCGGATAGCGGGCGTAGTGGGCGAGGGTCTTGCGCTCCATCCGCGGATAGGCGGTCCGGTAGACGGCGTCCGCGTCGGTGCCGGGGTCGATCGCGGGCAGTCCGCCGGCCAGCAGTACCGCGTCCAGTCCCTCGGGCGCGTGGGTCAGGTAGCTCACCGCGCAGAAGCCGCCGAAGCTCTGGCCGAGCACGGTCCACGGGCGGTCCCCCATGAGCCGGTGCCGGATCAGCTCGCAGTCGCGGACGATCGCGTCGGCGCGGAAGTGGGAGAGGTACGCGGCCTGTTCCCCGGGTCCGCCGCGCAGCGGCAGCGTCTGGCGGTTGGCCGGGGTGGAACGGCCGGTGCCGCGCTGGTCGAGCAGGAGCACGCGGTATTCGTCCAGCGCGCGGTCCAGCCAGCCGGAGCGGCCCACGGGGCGGTCCGCGCCACAGCCGGGCCCGCCCTGGAGGTAGAGCAGCCAGGGGAGCCGCTCGCGCTCGGCGGCGGATTTGCCCGCGGCGACGACCTCTCGTGCGTAAAGCCGGATCAGCTCGCCCTCGGGAGCCTTATGGTCGAGCGGTACGTCGAAGTGATAGTCGGCGAGGAGCAGTTCCGGCTGACGGACGGTCGTCACGGCGCCCGGCCCGGCCGGTACCGCTGTGCTTGCCTGCTGCATCCTTCAATCCTCACGTTAAATGGACTTAGCCCGGCGATTAAGTTACCGCCGGGGAGAAGAGGGCACGGTGGCCGACAGAAGCGCCGGTGACGGGCGGACGGCGGGAACGGCGACGGGGGCGGCCGGGGCGGAGTCGACCGCCGATATAGGGCGCCGGGTGCTCAGACTGCGTACCGAACGCGGCTTCACCCAGCGGCAGCTGGCCGAGCCCGCGTACACCGCCGCCTATGTCTCCACCCTCGAGGCCGGGAAGGTGCGGCCCTCCGAGGCCGCGCTGCGCCATCTCGCGGACCGGCTCGGCATCAGCTACGAGGAACTGACCACCGGCCGCTCACCCCGCGACGCCACCCGGCTGCGGGCCGCCGTCACCGACGCCCGGCGGGCGCTGGCGACCGGCGCCGCCGAGGACGCCGCCGTGCTCTTCGCGGGGGTGCGCGACGAGGCGGAGCGGCTCGGGTTCGCCGAGGAGCGCTCGGCGGCCCTGCTGGGGCTCGGCGACTGCGCGCTGGAGACCGGTGACCTCACCGTCGCCCGCGACCACTTCGAGGCCGTGGAGCGGCTGCTCGCCGGGGAACCGCTGCCCCGCCGGATCCCGGCGATCCGCGGCCGGGCCGTGGCCCATCTCCTCGCGGGCGAACTGCGCTACTCCTGCTATCTGCTGGAGAGCTCCATCGACGAGCTCAACGCCTCGGGGCTGCACGACCCGTACGCGCTGCTGCTGCTCTATACGGCGGCCATCGCGCCCTATATGGACATGGGGGCGCACGCCCGTGCCGTACGCGCCGCCGAGTTGGCGCTCGCGCTGGCGCCGAGCGTGGACGACCCGGGGCTCATCGCCCGGATGCACCGCGGAGTGGCCCGCACCCTGATCGCCGAGGGGCGGACGGCCGAGGCCGACGCCTCCCTGGCCAAGGCGCAGGAGCTGTACGAGCAGCTGCGCATCCACACCGACCTGGCGCACTGCCACTGGATGCGCGGCTATGTGCACGCCCAGGACGGCAATCTGGAGCGCGCCGAGCGCGAACTGCGCACCGCCCGCGACATGCTGGCCTCCAAACGGGCCGCGCTGTTCACCGGACAGGTCGAGGTCGAGCTGGCGGATGTGCTGCGCCGTCGCGGCCGTACGGCGGAGGCGGAGGCCCTGCTGCTGCCACTGCTGGCGAGCTCCCCCGCCGCGGGGGCCGCGGACACCGCCGGGGAGCCGGAGGCGGCGTCGGGCGAGGCCGGGCCGGGCGAAGCCGGGCTGACCGCCGACCGCGGCGCGGTCCACGCGGGCGGCGCCCACCGGCTGCTGGGCCTGATCGCGGACGAACGCGGCGACGCCGAGGCCGCGGAGGAGCACTACTGCGCGGCGCTGTCCCTGCTCGAACGCACCGGCGCCGCCGGTGACCTGGCCGACCTCTGCCGGCTGCTGGGCGATCTGCTGCGCCGGGAGGGCCGCCAGGAGGCCGCGATGGACGCCTATCGCACCGGGCTCGGCCACCGCGCCGCGCCCGGCACCACCACCCTGGGCCCGGCTCCCGCCGAGCCCCCCATGTGAGGCGTCCATCGGCCCCTCCCCGCCCCCACCGACCGCCCGCCCGGCCCCTCCCCGTAGCTTCTCGGGGGCCGGCCGGCGCCTGGGTCGCCGGGCCGAGCGCCTGGTCGGGGCGCACCGCACGGCAGGCGGTCGGAGAGATGAGCAGGCCGCCGCGTGTGGGGGTCGCGGCGGCCTGACCGCGGCAACGCCCCGCTGCCGTGTCCGCCGATCGCGCATCGGGAGGCACTCCGGCGCGGTCACGGGGCTGGGGTTCGGGACGACCCCACGGGGTGATGCGGCTTGACATCCACTCTGCCTGCCGGGAGCCGCCGGGGAAATCCACCATTGGTCTGCCGTCACCCCCTCCGACCGGCGGGGGTGTTCCCGCCCACTGACGGAGCCAACCACTCCATATTCGCTCTCCGATGAGGCAGGCTGTCCGGACAATGGGCATGACAGCTGAGGCGAGGGAGCGGCCGGTGATCCGTGTGGCTGTAGTGGACGACGAGGCGCTCGTACGATCCGGTCTGCGACTGATTCTGGGCACCGCCCCGGACATCGAAGTGGTCGCCGAATGTTCCGGAGCCTTCGCGGTGGACACGGTGCTGAGCAGCAAGGCCGATGTGGTGCTGCTCGACATCCGGATGCCGGACGCCGACGGGCTCAGCGTCCTCAGACAGTTGCGGGCCGCGCCCGCCTCCCCCGCCGTGGCGATGCTGACGACCTTCGACGTCCAGGAGTATCTGGCGGCCGCGCTGCGCGCCGGGGCCGCGGGCTTCCTCCTCAAGGACACCGATCCGGAGCAGCTTGTACGGGCCGTGCGCACGCTCGCCGACGGCGGCAGCGTGCTCGACCCGGCCGTCACCCGCGCCGTGATCGGCGGCTATCTCGCCGCCGAGGCGGAGGCGACGGCGGCCGAGGCCGTCGAGGCGCTCACCCCGCGCGAGCGCGAGGTGCTGACGCGGCTGGGCGAGGGTCTCGCCAATCCGCAGATCGCCGAGCGGATGGGGCTGGCGCCCAGCACGGTCAAGGACCATGTACGGGCGGTGCTCGGCAAGTTGGGCGGGCTCAACCGCGTCCAGGCGGCGATCGTCGCCGACCGCGCCGGGCTCGTCACCAGCCGTCCGCCGATAGGTGGCCCCCGATGACCGTCTCCCCGCTGCCCCCGCCCCGGAGTTCGTCCCCCGGTACGCCGGGCGCGTCTCCGGCCGCGTCGCCCGCGCCGGACCCGGCGCGCTCACCAGCGCCCGCCTCCTCCGCCCCCTCCGCCTCCTCGCCACCGCCCGCCCCGGCACCACGGCGGCGGCCGCCGCAGCGGGTCATGCGCTGGGGCTCGCTGATCGTCCCCGTCCTCCTCGCGATCGCCGACGCGCTGCTCGTCAACGGCGTCACCTTCGGCCTGGAGCTCAACGTCTCGCTGGCGGCGGCGGCCGCGCTGCTGGTGCGCCGGAAACTGCCCGCGCTGGTCTTCCTGGTCACGCTGCCGGGAATCCTCATCGGCTACGTCTGGTTCGCGCCGATGATCGCCCTCTACACGGTGGCCCGGCTCCGCCCCGACCGGCGGCTGCTGGGCATCTCCGCACTGCTGCTGGCCGCCGCGCACTTCATCCCGTGGCCGGTCTCCGACTTCGAGCCGACCGCGTACCGGGAGAACACCCTCACCCTGATCGACGCGTGTGTGACCTCGGTGGGACCCATCGCACTGGGCCTCCTGGTGCGTACGCGCGGGGAACTCGCCGCCCGGATCGAGGACCTGACCCGCAGCCGCCGCCACGCGGACGAGCTGATCGCCGAGCAGGTGCTGTCCACCGAACGCGCCCGGCTCGCCCGCGAGATGCACGACGTGGTCGCCCATCAGGTCAGCCTCATCAGCCTCCAGGCCGGTGCGGTGCAGATCAGCGCGGAGGACGCGAAGGCGCGGGAGGGCGCGCGGACCATCCGCGAGCTGTCCGTGCGGACCCTGGACGAACTCCGCCATATGGTCGGCATCCTGCGCGCGGCGGGCGGCGACCACGAGGAGCTGACCCCGCAGCCCCGGCTGGCCGATCTGCCCCGGCTGATCGAACTCAGCGCGCTGGACGTCAGCTTCGAGACGGACAGCGCGACCCAGCGGCCGGGCCACTCGGAGGCGGTGGAACGGGCCGCCTTCCGCATCGTCCAGGAGGCGCTCACCAACGTCCGCAAGCATGCGCCGGGGGCGCGGGTGACCGTACGGGTCAACGACGCGCAGCCGGAGGGGCCGGAGGCGGCGGACGGGCCGGGAGGGGATCGCGGGGCGGTTCGGAAAACGGCTCAGGAAGCGGCTCAGGAAGCGGCGCCCGGGAGGACCCCCGGGACGGCGCCCCGCACGGCGCCCCGGACGGCTCAAGCGGCGGAGGAGACACGGGGCCTGCGGGTCGAGGTGCACAACGGCCCGCCCGACGCCTCCGCCGTGGCCCCGGGGCTGCCGGGCGGCGGTCACGGTCTGGTCGGGCTGCGGGAGCGCGCACAACTGCTGGGCGGCACGCTGGAGGCCGGGCCCACGGAGGAGGGCGGCTTCGTCGTACGGGCCGACTTCCCCAAGACCCCGCGCGTCACGGGCCCGGCATGAGCGGGCCGCGTACCGCCCTCCTGGGCGCACCCGTAGCCGTACGGGCGCCCTTGGGCGGATGGACGGCTCTGGGCGGATGGACGGCTCTGGGCGCCCTAGGCCGACAGGGGGTCGGCCGCGTCCTCGTCGTCCTCGTCCAGCTCCGTGGCCGCCCCCAGGTCGGGGTAGACGTCGAACAGCCGACGCACCCCCAGGGCCGCCAGCACCCGGTGCACATGCGAACCGTGCGCGGCGTCCTGCGGCGGCAGGAGCAGCCGCAGCCGACCCGAGCACGACCGCATCAGCCGACGCGCCGCGATCAGTACGCCAACCCCGCTGGAGTCGCAGAACCGGACCTCCGAGAGGTCCAGAACCAGCCAATGGCGGCCCTCGGCGACCGCGTCGTGGACGTGTTGCCGGACTGCGGGCGAGGTCACCAGGTCCATCTCTCCCGAGACCTGGAGAACGACCCACTCCCCCCGCCGGTCCTCCATCACCTTCAACGTCACGCGCCCGAAGCCCTTCGCTCGCCGCTAACCGGAATTTGCTGTTCCCGGGCGGCTGCCCGCCCGTCGGCGCATGAAACTCCCCCAGGCATACGCCTTGAGGAACGACCCTATGCCGCGCCGAAGCGTTTCGTCTCCCCGATCCTGCGCAAAGCGACCGTCCCAATACCATGCGCAGCCTCGTTCTCACGCACTTTGCCTGATGGACGCGTGTTGTGAGAGCCACCGGCATTACATTCGATATGAACGTGGGCATAGTGCCTGGAGGGCCGGCCGGACAACTCGGGATTGGGGGCCGCATGGCGAATGACGCACCGCCCCGCTGGGACCGCAGGATGCAACAGCGCCTGGCACGCGGCGAAGCGGCCGCACTTGCCGAGCTCTATGACCGATTTGCCTCGCTTGTCCATACTTTGGCGTATCGGGTCCTCGAGGACGACACCGGTGCCGACCGCGTCACCCGGGAAGTCTTCGGCTACGTCTGGGAGAACCCGGACGCGTACGACCCCCAGCAGGGCTCGCTGCGCGCCTGGATCGCCATGCTCACCCAGCGCCAGGCCGTGCACCGGCTACGCGTGTCGCAGACCGCCTCGGCCCACGGGGACACCCTCACGAGCGAGGCCCTCGAGGAGCGGATCCACGAGGCGTCCGTGGCCGCCCGCGCCGACTACATCGTCACCTCGATGCCCGCCCCGCTGCGCGCCGCCCTGGAACTCGCCTACTTCGACCGCCGCGACTACCGCCAGGCCGCGGCCGCCCTCGGGGTGACCGAGGACGAGGCCAGGCGCCGCCTCCGGCTGGGCCTCCAACTGCTGTCCACGGCCCATGTCCAGCCGCCCCGCGCGGTCTCGCCTCCCGGCTACGGGCGGGCGCTGTGACCGGGCGCGGCGGGCCGGACCCGTACGACGACGCCTACGGCGAGAACTCCGGCGGCTCCGGCGACGGAAGAGACGGGCCCGGACGGGGCAGCGACGCGGATCTGCCGTCCCACCCCGCCGGGCCACCACGCATACCGCCGCCGCGGTCGGCCGCCGAGGACAGCGGCCACTGGCCGGGCGCCCTGGACGGCGGCATCCCCGCCCCGCGCCCGCCCACCGCGGACGAAGCATGGGCGGACAAGACACGGGCGGACGAGGCACCGGCGGACGAAGTACCGGCGGAACGGGCACCGGAGCCCGGACCGGAGCCCAATACGACACCCGACTCGGAGTCCGAAGCGGAGCCCGACACGGCCCCCGCCCCGGAACCTGCCGCAGGCTCCGAACCGGAAGCGACACCGACACCGGATCCGCGCCCAGGCCATGGGCCAGAACCAACCCTGGGCCCCGAACCGGAACCGACCCCGGGCCCCGGTCCGGAAGCGAATCCGGAACCGAAAGCGGAACCAGAACCGGAGCCGCGTCAGGCCCCGGAACCGCCCGCCTCCGCGGCGCTGCCCACGCCCGCGGTCACGCCCGCCCCACCGGCCGCGCCCGCTCCACCAATCACGCCCGCCCCACCGGCCCCGCCCCTGGCGGCGCCCACGCCCTCCGCGGCCCATCCGCTCTCGCACGATCTGCTCCGCTCGCTGCTCGGCGCCTGGGCGCTGACCGCGTGCTCACAGGAGGAGACCTCCGCCGTCGAGGCGCACCTCAACCACTGCCCCTCCTGCGCCGAGGAGGCGCTGCGGCTGCGTGACGCCGTCGGGCTGCTGCACACCGAGCACAGCCTGGACCTCGACCCGATGCTGCGCTCCCGGGTGCTCGCGGGCTGTCTGGGCCGCCGCCCGGCCCGGATACCCATGCCCGGCTGGGCCGGCGCCTACGACGCCGAGGCCGCCCGGCTGGACGCGCTGTTGCGCGACATGGGCGAGGCCGAGTGGCGTGCGCCGGTGCGGCTCAAGTGGTTCGACGGGCGGCGGCTCACCGGCCGGGACACCACCGTCGCCGGGGTGATCGCCCATCTGATGGTCGTGGACGGCATCGTCGCCGCCTCCCTCGGCCTCCCCGACCCGATGGGCGTCGGCGCCCCCGGCTCGCCCCTGGCCCGTACGGAGGCGTGCTGGCACCACGAGCCCGGCGCCGCGTACGGGGCCGGTCCGCCCGGGGCGGTACGGGAGTTGTGGCGCGAGCAGGGTCATGCCCTGGTCCGTACGGTGTCGTTCGCCGGGCGCGGGGTCGCCGAGCTCGATGTGGCGTACGGGGACTTCGCGCTGCCGATCCGCGACGCGTTCCTCGACCGCGCCCTGGAGTGCTGGGTGCACGCCGGGGACATCGCCGAGGCCATCGACTACCCCTATGAACCACCGGCCTCCGCCCATCTCAAGGCCATGATCGACCTGTGTGCCCGGCTGCTTCCGGGGACGCTGGCCGAGCGGCGCCGGGCCGGGCTCGCGTCCCCGCCCCGCCGGCTGGTCGAGGCGGGCACCCCGGGCCGTACGCTCCATCTCCAGGTGGAGGGCACGGGCGGCGGCGACTGGTATATCCCGTTGGACTCCCCGGCGGCGACGGCCGCGCCGGAGGAGGCGGTGGCGACGATCGCACTGGACCAGGAGGCGTTCTATCTGCTGGCGTCCGGGCATGTGCCGCCGCAGGAGGCGGCGGCAGGACTGTCCGGGGACACCGAGGCGATCCGGGACGTGCTCTTCGCCACAGCGTCCCTGTCCCGCCTCTGAGCGGGTCCCCCGAGACTCCCCCGACTCCCCGAGTCAGTCGAAGACGACCGTACGGTGCCCGTTGAGCAGCACCCGGCGCTCGCTGTGCCACTTCACCGCGCGGGCCAGCGCCTGGCACTCCACATCGCGGCCGACCGCCACCAGCTGGTCCGGGGTGAGCTCATGGCCGACGCGCTCGACCTCCTGCTCGATGATCGGGCCCTCGTCCAGATCGGCGGTCACATAGTGGGCGGTGGCCCCGATCAGCTTGACCCCGCGCGCATGCGCCTGGTGGTACGGCTTGGCGCCCTTGAAGCTCGGCAGGAAGCTGTGGTGGATGTTGATGATCCGGCCCGACAGCTCCTTGCACAGGTCGTCGGAGAGCACCTGCATATAGCGGGCCAGCACCACCAGTTCCACCCGCTCCGTGCGCACCAGGTCCAGCAGCCGGGCCTCGGCCTCCCGCTTGGTGTCCTTCGTCACGGGGATGTGGTGGAACGGAATCCCGTAGGTGCCGACCAGCTCCTGGAAGTCCGTGTGGTTGGAGACCACCGCGGCGATCTCGACCGGCAGCGCGCCGATCCGCGACCGGAAGAGAAGGTCGTTCAGGCAGTGCCCGAACTTGCTGACCATGAGCAGGATGCGCATCTTCTCGTCGGCGCGGTGGATCTCCCAGTCCATCTGGAAGGAGTCGCCGACCGCCGCGAAGCTGGCCCGCAGATCCTTCACCTTCACCGGCGAGACGGCGCGGAAGGCCACCCGCATGAAGAAGAGCCCGGTGTCACGGTCCCCGAACTGCTGGCTGTCCTCGATGTTGCAGCCGGTCATGAACAGATAGCTCGACACGGCGTGCACGATGCCCTGCTTGTCCGGGCAGGACAGCGTCAGGATGTACTGGTCGGGGACGGGATGCGACTCGCTCATGACTCCATAGCGTCCCACATCCGCGACCACGCCCGACACCCGCGACCGCGCCCCGCACCCGCGGCGTCGTTCAGACCGCCTGCGTCATGATCGCCAGTACTTCGAGGGTGCGCGGTGGGATGTCCGGATCCTCGCCGTCGTTGGTGGCCAGCCGCACATGGGCCTCGCGGGCCGCCCGTACGGCCTCCGGCCAGGCATGGTGCTCGAGGTACGCCGAGACGGGGGCGTCCGCGCCCGCCTGGTGCATGATCCTCAGCACCCGCAGCACGGCGACATCGACCAGCGCCGCCTCCTGCGAGTCACGGAAGATCGTGCCGACGTACTTCTCGGCGGACCAGTTGTCCAGCCAGGTGTCCTCGACCAGCCGGTAGACGGCGTCCGTCACATCCCCGTACCCGGGCTGGCCGCCCAGCCAGCACTCCTGCTGGAAGACGGGATCCGAGAGCATATGCAGCGCCGAGCGCACATTGGTGCGCCAGCGCCACCAGGGCATGTCGTTGACAGGCATGCCCCCCATGGTGGTCGAGCGACGGGCGCGACGGGAAGACTTCTCCGAACCTTGCACAGTCACTGATCGTACGTTCTTCACACATAGAGACGGATCGGCCCCCGCTGTTCACCCCTACGTCACCATCCCTTGTCTTGTCATAGCGGCTGCGTTCCTCGCGAAGCACCAAGCTCGGTTGCCATGACCGGACGGCGACGCCCCTCCTCCCGCCCCTTCCGAGCCGCCGTCGCGGCACTGTGTACGGCGGTCGGCGCGTCGCTGCTGTCCGGCTGCGGCGCGGTGCTGTCGGACAAGAGCGACAGCGACCCCATCACCGTCATGACCTGGGCCCCCGAGGGCACCAAAGCGACCAATATGCCGGGAATGCCCGCGATGGCGAAGGCATTTGCCCGCTGGGTCAACGACTCCGGCGGCATCCACGGCCGCAAGCTCCAGGTCATCACCTGCAACGAGCGCAACGACGCCGTCCAGGCCGCCGGCTGCGCCCAGGAGGCCAAGAAGGACAAGGCCGTCGCGGTCGTCGGCTCGTACAGCCAGTACGGCCGGTCCTTCATCTCCCCGCTGGAGGTGGCCGGCATCCCCTACATAGGCGGCTACGGGCTGACGCAGGAGGAGTTCGACAGCCCGTACTCCTATCCGGTCAACGGCGGCCAGGCCGCCCTGCTGGTGGGCAACGGCCGCCAGCTGGCCTCCCGCTGCGAGCGCACCGCGCTCGTCCGCCCCGACACCATCGCGGGCGACGAGCTCCCCCAGCTCCTCAACACCGGCCTCAGCGCGGGCAATCGCGCCGCCGCCCATGACGTCCGCGCCCCCGAGGACGCGGGCGACTACAGCAGGCAGGCCACCACCGCCCTGGAGGGCGTCGGCGCCGACAGCTCCCTCGGCGGCGCCGACCAGGGCGCGATCCTGGAGAGCTCCTGCGTCACCGCGGCGCTCGGCAACCGCACCGGCGCCTTCTTCGACTCCTTCCGCCGGGTCCAGGAGAACCATCCGAAGGTGCGGATAGCCTCCATCCTCGGCGGCGTCCGGCAGTCCCTGATCGACTCCACCGGCGGCACCTCCAGCCCCCTGGAGGGCACCTACGCCACCGGCTGGTACCCGGCCGGGGACGATCCGCGCTGGAACCCCATGAAGAAGGTCATCAACAAGTACGCCTTCGACGACAACCGCATCGACCCGGACGACCCCGGTACCCAGACCACCTGGATCGGCTACACGGTGCTGCGCTCGGTGCTGATGTCCCTGCACGCCGACGACATCAGCGCCCGCACCGTGCGCAACGCGCTGGACGACGGCCACGCGGTCAACACCGGCGGGCTGACGCCGACGCTGCGCTGGGGCTACGACGACACGCTGAACGTGCCCAACTACTCGCGGATCGTCAACGCGGACGTCACCTACCAGATGGTGCGCGACGGCCGGCTGGTGGCGGTGCGCAAGGGCTTCGTCAACGTGTCCAAGATCCTGGAGCGCTACCGCCCGGCGGACTGAGCCACGGACTGAGCCACGGGCCGGGCCGGGGACGGCGGCGGCGCCGCCCCCGGCCGCCCGGTCACAGATCGGTGGCCTGGTGCGAGGTGAGGCCGTACTGGGAGGCGATCGGGTTCCACAGCCCCGAGGCCGTCTTCTTGGCCTGGGTCGCCTCGCCGCTCGCCCGCTCGGCCGCCCCGACCCGGGGCGAACGGCGGGCCTTGCCCTTGGGGCAGCCCTTCTTGCCGCCGACCTGGTCGGCCCAGGCCGCGTACTCGTTGTCGGCCCTGGCCGAGGACTTCCACGCCCTGGTGAGCGACGCGGTCAGCCGCGCGTGATCGGGCAGCTTGTCCACCGACAGCTTGCCCAGCCGGGTCACCAGGTCATTGCGCTGGCCCGCGGCGGTCCGCAGATCCGATGCCGCGGTGGTCAGGTCCTTGCAGGACTTGATGTTGTCCACGGCCTTGATCACCGACGACCGGCTGTTGTTGCTGTCGGCGAGCAGCGCGTCCAGCGCCTTCGCCTGCGTCTCGACGGGGTCGGCGGCCTTGGACGGCTCCGCGGCGCTCGGCGAGGAGCTGCTCAGCGTCGAGTTGTCCTTACCGTCGTCGTCGCCGCCCATACTGAGCACGGCTCCCGCGGCGAGTCCGGCGACGGCGCAGCTCGCCACCACCACAACGCCGATGATCATGCCCCGCGACATCCGGCGCCGCCCACCGCCGCCGTGACCGCCATGACCGCCGTCACCACGGCCGCCGTACGGCGGTTGCGGAACGTCCGGGCCGAACTGCGGAAGCTGTTGCGTCTCATCGGCGCCCCCGCCACCGGCACCGCCGGAGTCGCGGAACAGACCGTCGAACTCCGAGGGCGGCGGCCGGTCCCCGGGGAGGCCGGGACGGATCGCGTACGGGGCGCTGCCGGGCCGCTCCGGAATCGGGGCGGGCGCGGCGGGCGTGGGCGGGAGCACCGCGGTCTCCTCCGCGGCCGCGGCCGGGGCCGCGGGGGGCTGCTGGCGGTGGGCGCCCCGGCGGCCGGGGCGGACGGCGCGCAGCTGGGTGGTGGACTCGGCCGGTGACTCGGGCCGGTTCTCGGGCGGCAGCGGCGCGCTCTTGACCGGGGCGAGCGTGGTGGTCGGGGTGTCCAGCGGCGGCGGGGCCTCACCCGGGACCGGGGGTATGACCTGGGTCGCGTCCGCGTCCCCCGCGGGCAGCGGCGGCATCACCTGGGTCTCGTCGGCGGCCTGGTACGGCAGCTGCTGGGGCTGGTACGGCGACGGGACGTTGTGTGGCGGCTGGGCGTTGTACGGCGACGGGACGTTGTGCGGTGGCTGGGCGTTGTGCGGTGGCTGGGCCGGTCTCTCCGGAGCCGTCCAGCCCTGCTGCTGCCCGTACGGCTGCACCTCGGGCGGCGGGGCGCCGAACTCGGCCGGCGGGGGCAGCTCCCCCTGCGGCGGCGGGGCGCCGAACTCACCCGGCGGCGGCAGATCGCCCTGCTGCGGCGGTTCCGGAGCGCTCTGCGGCCCCCAAGGCTGCCCCCACGCCTGTCCCCCGGCCGGGGCCCCCTGTTGGGCGTCCGAGTGCCTGTAGTCCCCCTGGGCAGGCAGCACAACCCCCTCGCGCACAGGCTGCGCGGGCGGGATCGCGGGAAGCCGCGGCTCATTCCCCTGACCGCTCTGCGTCACCGGGACTCCTTGGTTATACGGAACGACGGAATCGTCGGGTCACGCTACCGGTTCCCCAGAGGGCGCGGTGCCGATGAGCCCATCGGGACGGAGAGAGACTGGTCACCGCGACATGGGGCACATCGCCACGATCGGGGGCGATATGAACCCCACCCGTACCCGCGGTAAACACAACGCAACACACTCCACAACACCCATGCCTCACCACACGCGCATCAGCCACCACAACACAACGCACTCGCCGGACCTCAGGCCGGACCTCAGGCCGGACCTCAGGCCGGACCTCAGGCCACCTGCACCTGGAGCCGCGCCCCGAACTCCCGCACCACCGGCTCGTCCCGGTACGGCTCCAGCCGCTGCTGGAAGTCGTCCAGATACTCCGCCCCCCGGTTGGACCGCAGCGTGCCCAGCAGATCCACCGCCTGGGTGCCCACATGGCACGCCTGCTCCACCTCGCGCTGCTGCACATGCGAGGTGGCCAGCAGCAGCAGTCCGATCGCCCGCCGCCGCACCCGCCCCTCCGGAAGCCCCTCCAGGGCCTCCTCGGCGCGCCGCCTGGCCTGCTCGGCCTGGCCCAGGTCGCGGTGACAGTGGGCCAGCTCATCGGCGAGATAGGCATGGTCGAAGTGGCGGATCCAGTTGGGTTCGTCGCCCGTGACGGAGCCCGAACCGCTGCCCACCGCCCGCTCCATGGCGTCCAGCGCCCGCCCGGCCGAGGACTGGCAGGCCCGCGCGTCCCCCATCAGGGCGTGGCCGCGCGCCTCGGCCGCCAGGAACATCGATTCGGCACGCGGCGGCACCTGGCCCCGCGCGCCCTCCTGCGCGGCCTTCGCCAGTTGGGCGATCTCCCGGGGATTGCCCAGCTGGGCGGCGAGATGGCTCATGCTGGCGGCGAGCACATAGCCGCCGTAGCCCCGGTCCCCGGCGGCCTGGGCGAGCCGCAGCGCCTGGATGTAGTAGCGCTGGGCGAGACCGGACTGACCGGTGTCGACCGCCATATAGCCGGCCAGCTCCGTCAACCGCGCGACGGCCGCGAACAGTTCGCGGCCGACCGCCTCGGTGTACGAGCCGGCCAGCAGCCCGGAGACCACGCTGTTCAGATAGTGGACGACGACGGGGCGCACATGGCCGCTGCCGTAGCGGTGGTCCAGGTCGACGAGCGCGTCCGTGGTGGCCCGCACCGCCGCGACGTCGGACCGCCCCACCCGGGCGCCCGCGGTGCGCGCCACCTGGGCGTCCGCACCGGTGATCAGCCAGTCGCGGCTGGGCTCGACCAGTGCGGAGGCGGCGACGGTCGAGCCGCTGAGGAAGTCACGGCGCCCCACATCGCTGCGCCACAACTCGCAGACCTGCTCTATCGCGCCGAGGACGGTGGGCGAGAACTGCAGACCGACCCCTGAGGCGAGGTTCTTGCCGTTGGCCATGCCGATCTCGTCGATCGTGACCGTACGGCCCAGTTTGCGGCCGAGCGCCTCGGCGATGATGCCCGGCGCCCGGCCCCGTGGCTGCTGGCCACGCAGCCAACGGGCCACCGACGTCTTGTCGTACCGCAGATCGAGACCGTGCTCGGCGCCGCACATGTTGACCCTGCGCGCCAACCCGGCGTTGGAGCAGCCGGCTTCCTGGATGAGCGCCTGCAGCCGTTCGTTCGGCTGCCGCGCCACAAGCGGCCTAGCGGCCATGGCATTACCCCCAGTGACTGCTTGCGTTCTCGGCGTATCCGTCCCTGTTGCTGAGTGATGCCCCGCAGATATCGCAGGTATACGGCGAATGCGGAACTTGCCCGTATTGACCGCATAGACCGCATCGTTCGCGTACGGCGCCGATCCGAGTCCGGGACCGCCCTCCCCCTGGCGCTACGGCATGGCCGCCGGACACTCGCACGCCCGTCACGCATGGTGGCTACCCGCTCACGCAGGCGCAACCCCATACGCGCCCCCGCCCGTGCACCCATGCGCCCCGCCATGCCGTCACCGCGCACCCCGGACCCCCGGCCGCACCGCCCGTGCGGGGGCCCGGCCGTAACCCTCGTTGACGGCGGAAGTTGTCCTGTGCGTGGAAGAGACCATGGACGTGACAGGACCAACGCGGTTCCCCGCGGGAACCTCGCAGATCCCTCAGCAGCGCGGGGAGCGGCTGCGCGACACGGCGGTGCGCTACGCCGAGGAGCGGCATTGGGACGTGCTCTCCGGCGCCTGGCTCGAGGCCGTGGACGGAGTGGAGCGCTGCTCCTGCGGAACCGCCGACTGCCCGGCCCCCGGCGCCCATCCGACCGGCCGGGACTGGGTGAACCAGGCCACCGGCAGCGCGGTCGTGATCCGCCGCATGTGGGCCAGGACGCCGCGCGCCGCCATCCTGCTGCCCACCGGCCGCACCTTCGACGCGCTCGACGTCCCGGAGTCCGCGGGCTGTCTGGCGCTCGCCCGCATGGAGCGCCGCCAGGTCGAACTGGGCCCGGTCACCTGCACCCCCGGGCGCCGGATGCTCTTCTTCGTCCTCCCCGGCGCCGCCGCCAAGGTCCCCGACCTGGTACGGAATCTGGGCTGGCCGCCGAACTCGATCGACCTGACCGCCCGCGGCGAGGGCGACTACGTGGTCGCGCCGCCGACCCGGGTGGGTGTGCGCGGCCCGATCCAGTGGGCCCGGCGGCCCACCGCCGCCAACCGCTGGCTGCCGGACGCGGAAGAGCTGGTGAGCGCCCTCGCCTACGCCTGCGGCCGCGAGCGCCGCTGACGCCCCGGAGCGCTCCCCGGGACGGCCCCTATCGTGGAGCGACGGCGGGGGCGTCGCGACCGGCCCCCGCGTGATACGTCAGTGGGACACGTCCCACAGGAAAACGGGGTAAGCCGGTGCCGCAGGAGCAAGCAGCAGACAGCACGCAGCCACAGTCGTCCCGGGCCGCCGCCGTGCGGGTGAGCGGCCTGTGGAAGCGCTACGGGGAGCAGGTCGCGGTCGCCGGGATCGATCTCGAGCTGCCCGCCGGGCAGTTCATCGGACTCGTCGGACCCAACGGCGCCGGTAAGACCACCACGCTTTCGATGATCACCGGCCTGCTGCGCCCCGACAAGGGGACCGTGGAGATCGGCGGTCATGACGTCTGGCGGGACCCGGTCGAGGTCAAGGCGCGGATCGGGGTGCTGCCCGAGGGGCTGCGGATGTTCGAGCGGCTCTCCGGCCGGGAGCTGCTCACCTACACCGGGCGGCTGCGCGGGCTGCCCGGCGCGGAGGTCGACCGGCGCGCCACCCAGCTGCTGGACGTCCTCGATCTCGCGGTCTCCCAGAGCAAGCTGGTCATCGACTACTCCACCGGTATGCGGAAGAAGATCGGACTGGCCGCCGCGCTGCTCCACAACCCCGAAGTCCTCTTCCTCGACGAGCCCTTCGAGGGCGTCGACCCGGTCTCCGCCCAGACCATCCGCGGCGTCCTGGAGCGCTACACCGGCTCCGGCGCGACCGTCGTCTTCTCCAGCCATGTCATGGAGCTGGTGGAGTCGCTGTGCGACTGGGTGGCGGTGATCGCGAGCGGACGGATCCGGGCCCATGGCCCGCTGGCCGAGGTGCGGGGCGACGCGCCGTCCTTGCAGGACGCCTTCCTGGAACTGGTCGGCGCCAACCGGCGCGAGGCGGGCCAGAGCCTCGACTGGCTGGGCGGCGGCGCCCGATGACGCTCACCGACCCGCTCGACGCCAAGGGCCCGCTCGGCACCGCGGCTCCCGTACCGCCCGCGGTCCCCACCGGCTCCCCCACCCCCGTCTTCGTCTCGCTGAAGGTGGCGCTGCTGCGCAACGGGCTGCGCCAGTCCGGCGGCCGGCGGGCCGCGTACCTCACCTCGCTGGTGATGGCCATGCTGTTCGCCGTGTTGCAGCTGCTCGGCCTCGTGCTGCTGCGCGGTACGAACCACGTCGACGCGCTGGTCACGCTGCTGACGGCGGTGCTCGCGCTCGGCTGGGCGGTGATGCCGCTGTTCTTCCCCGGCGGCGACGAGACCCTCGACCCGACCCGGCTGGTGATGCTGCCGCTGCGGCCGCGCTCGCTGATCACCGCCCTGCTGGTGTCCTCGCTGATCGGCATCGGCCCGCTGTTCACCCTGACCCTGGTGGCCGGTTCGGCGATCGCCGTCGCCCACGGAGCGGCCGCCGCGGCGGCGGGGGTCCTGGCCGTGGTGCTGACGGTGCTGGTGTGCGTGGCGCTGGCCCGCACCGTCGCCACGGCCAACACCCGCCTCCTCACCAGCCGTAAGGGTCGCGATATGGCGGTGCTCAGCGGTCTGTTCGTGGCGATCGGCGCGCAGTTCGTGAACCTCGGGGCCCAGCAGCTCGGCGGCAAGAACGGCCTGTCCGCGCTGGAACCGGCGTCCGCGGTGCTGCGCTGGGTGCCGCCCGCGGCGGCGGTGGACGCCGTCCAGGGCGTGAGCGACGGCGCCTACGGGGTCGCCGCGGCCCAGTTCGCTATCACCGTCGCGGCGTTGGCGCTGCTGATGTGGTGGTGGCGCTCCACCCTCACCCATCTGATGACCACCCCGGACTCCTCCACGATCCAGGCGGCGGCACCGCGCGAGCGGCGGTCCTCCGGCGCGGCCGGCGCCCCGGACGCCTCGGGCCCGTTCGCCCGGCTGCTGCCCTCCGGCCGCACCGGCACGGTGCTGCTGCGCACGCTGCGCTATGCCGTACGGGACCCGAAGACCAAGTCGGCATGGGTCACCTCGCTGGGCGTCGGCCTGCTGCTGCCCTTCATCACCGCGGCCCAGGGCAACGGCTCGATCTACTGGGCCTGCTGGGCGTCGGGGATGCTCGGCATGCTGATGTACAACCAGTTCGGCCAGGACACCTCCGCCTTCTGGATGGTCGCGCAGACGATCTCCTCGACCCGTGACGCCTATCTGGAGCTGCGGGGCCGTGCGCTGGCGCTGCTCCTGGTCGCGGTGCCCTACGTGGCGGTGGCGGTGCTCGGCTGCGCCGCCTTCCTCGAGAACTGGTCGGCCGCCCCCGAGGCGCTCGGGATCGCCCTGGCGCTGCTCGGCTCGATGCTGGCGACCGGCGCCCTGACCTCGGTGCTGGCCCCGTACTCCATTCCGCAGGACAGCGGCTTCAAGAACGTCGTCCCGGCGCAGGCGGGGATCGCCTGGATCAGCATCCTCGGCGGAATGATCCTGGGTTCCGTGCTGTGCGCGCCGGTGCTGGGCCTGACGATCTGGCTGCATGTCTCCGGGACGCACGGCTTGCTGTGGGTGGTGTTCCCGCTGGGCGCGGTGTACGGCGCGGCGATCGCGGAGACCGGCCTGCGGGTGGCGGCGCCGCGGGTCGCGGCACGGCTGCCGGAGATCCTGGCCGCGGTCAGCAAGGGGTGACGACGCGGGTACGGGACTGGCACGGGCGGCGGGGCCGGGGGCGAACCCCCGGCCCCGCCGCGCGCCGTCGTACGAAGCCGCCGCGCACCCAACTGCCGTAACGTTCCGGCTAGTCGAGATACTTGCTGTAGACCCAGCCTCTGGTCCCGGGATGAATTCCGGTCGTTGTCCGCTTGAGAATCTTTCCGTACGACCAGCTGTTCTCAAAGCCCCGGGTGCGGCAGAAGTACCGGAAGGAATCCCCTCGGTAAAGCGTCCCTATAGCGCGGTACCGCTTTCCCGGTCCGGTGCGGAATCTCGCACCACTGGTCGAGACCTTGAAATTGACATCCGGAGAATTGAACTGACACGCCGATGACCCCACCGCCGACGCCGTTGGCGCCAGGGCGATGGAACCGCCCAGCATCAGCGCCGTCGAGAGCACGACCATCGAGGCTTTACGTTTGATCTTCACGCGACCACCCCCCATGATCAGTTAATTCATTGCGCGCCAAGGAGCGTAGCACCCGTCAATCCGGAAGCTGAGGACCCGGTAAAACCCCGACGCCCCCTCGGCGAGTCGCCGATGGAGCGGTGTGGCTGACAAGTTGAAAGCCGTAGGGAATTGTCAGCCGAGCGCCTCCGGGGTGAGCCCCGCTCCATCGGTATGGCCCGACAGCGCCAGCGTCAGCTCGAACTCGGCCAGCAGCGCGCGGATCACATGCTCCACCCCCGACTGCCCGTCCAGCCCGAGCCCATAGGCGTACGGCCGCCCCAGCAGCACCGCGCGGGCGCCGAGGGCGAGCGCCTTGAACACATCGTCACCGGTGCGCACTCCGCTGTCGAACAGCACCGCCAGCCGGTCGCCGACCGCCTCCACCACCCCCGGCAGCGCGTCGGCCGCCCCGATCGAGCCGCCCACCTGGCGGCCGCCGTGGTTGGACACGACGACGCCGTCCATCCCCGCGTCCGCCGCGCGCCGGGCGTCGTCGGGGTGCAGCACGCCCTTCAGCACGATCGGGCCGTCCCAGTGTTCGCGCAGGAACGCCAGGTCCTCCCAGGTCTTCCCGGGATCGCCGAACAGCTGCACGAAGTGCAGCACCGCGGCGTCAAGGTCCTCGTGGACCGGCTTGGCGAGTCCGGCCTGGAACGCCGGATCGGTGAAGTAGTTGGCGGTGCCGACACCGTGCAGGAACGGCAGATACGCCTGGTCGAGATCGCGCGGCCGCCAGGCCAGCAGCGGAGTGTCGAGGGTGACCACCAGGGCCGTGAATCCACCGGACTTGGCCCGGCTCAGAAAGCTCCTGGTGACCTCGCGGTCCTTGCCCCAGTAGAGCTGGAACCACCGCTCGCCGTCCCCCATCGCCTCCGCCACCCGCTCCATGGGCGTACTGGACGCGGACGAGAGGATGAACGGCACGCCCTGCGCCGCGGCGGCCCGCGCCGCCGCGCACTCGGCGTCCGGGTGCATGATCGACAGCACGCCGATCGGCGCGAGCGCGAGCGGCGCGGGCAGCCGGGTGCCGAACAGCTCGACCGACAGATTCCGCCGCCGTACGTCACGGAGCATCCGGGGCACGATCCGATGCCGGTCCAGCGCCGCCCGGTTGGCCCGCTCGGTGCTGCCGCTGCCCGCACTGCCCGCCACATAGCCCACCGGCCCCGGCCCCAGCCGCGCCTCGGCCAGCTCCTCGAGCCGGGTGAGATCGGCGGGAAGCCGGGGAACGGCGCCGGTCATCCCGTTCAGATAGATCTCGTACTGAAATGCCGCCCAGTCCTTGCCGGGTTCCGGTTCCGTGATGTCGCCACCGATCATGTGCTTCCCTTCACCTGTCCATCACTGGTCAATTTCCCATTGCTGTAAGGGAGTAGAGGACTCGTAGGATCGACGAACCGTCGATCGCGTTCAAGGGATCACACCCGAACGCGATGAGGCCACGTTCCCGCATTGGAGTTCCACTTGCCGTTGACCAAGACAACGTGGCTGCGTACCGGCGCGCCCGTTGCCGTACTGGCTCTCGCCCTGACCGCGTGCGGACCATTCGGCGAAAAGGGCGATACATCCGAGAACGCACGGCACACTTCCCCCTCGGGTGTCACCGATGGTCGCCAGAGCGGTACGCAGAAGGTCGGTATGCGGTCGGAAGGTGAGCCGCCGCTCCAGCCGGGCCAGACCGGTACGCGTGCGTTCAAGGAGGACACCGGGGTCGAGCCCACCTACCGGATCACGGCACAGAAGGTCGACATCGGCACGGCGGCCGAGGCGAAGGCGCTGGTGTCGAACCCGGCGGACGCCGAGGGCAAGGTGCCCGCGGTGGCCTATGTGAAGTACACCCATGTGCGCGGGGCCACCGTGAAGGAGTATCCGCGGGTCGGGGACTACGCGGAGGTGTACGCGGACGGGCGGCGCGGAGCGAAGGTCACCGGCACCGCCGGACGGCCCGAGGGATGCGCGGACTCGGATGAGATCAAGAACTGGAGGAGCGGGCAGAGCTATCTGCTCTGCAACACCTTCCTGATTCCCGCGCGGGCGAGGTCGGTCGAGGTCATGTGGACGGAGATCGGCGGCGAGCCCTTCGTCTGGACGTTCTGAACGGGACGTCCTGAACGGGACGTTCTGAACCGGGCGCCGCATCATCGGGGTTGGGCCCCCGCGGTGCCGTTAGACGGGCAGGACCGAGGCCAGGAAGGGTTCCACGGCGCGGCGCCAGCCGTCCGGCTGGTCGTAGTGGACGAGATGGCCCGCGTCCACGACCTCCGCATACTGCCCGCGGGGCAGCACCCGGACCATCTCCTGCGCCTCCGCGCGGCCCAGCTCACCGTCCAGCCCGCGCACGACCAGAGTGGGGCACTCGACCAGCGCGAGCTCCTCCCAATGGGCGTCATTGACCCAGGTGTCACGGACCTTCAGCATCTGGCGGCAGGAGAACGCCGGGCGCCAGCCGTCCGAGCGCTCGGCCATGACCTCGGCGAAGAAGTCACCCCGGGGCGGATTCGGGCGCTCCAGCGTCGGATCGTCCTCACCGAACCACTTGCGCACATCGGCGAGCGTCGCGAACGGCACCGGCCAGGAGCGGAACCACTCGGCCCACTCGCGCTGCGAGGCGGCGCCGAGGGCCGAGGCCCGCATATCGCAGATGACCAGCGCCCGGACCAGATCGGGGCGGCGGGCGGCCAGCTGCCAGGCGGTGAGGGCGCCCATGGCATGGCCGATCAGGGTGACAGGGGCGAGGCCGAGCTGCTCCACGGCCGCCTCGGCGTCGTCCACATAGCTGGAGCGGCCGAACGGCCCCTCGGCCGGCTTCTGGCTGCGGCCATGGCCGCGCTGGTCGAGGGCGACGGCCCGATAGCGGGTGGAGAGCCAGCGGGCCGTCTCCGCCCAGTGGGCGGCCCGGCCCAGCAGCCCATGGAGCAACAGCACTCCGGGGCCCCGCGCCCCCTCGCGGCCAGCGCCTGCCTTGGGCGGATCGGTGAACTCCCAGGCGGCGAGCCGCACGCCGCCGGCCCCGCTCACTTCGATACGTCGCACCATGTGGTCTGGCACCTCCCATCCTCTCGAACACCCTCACAGTATCGAACTCATATTCGAACACGGGGGCATTGCCGTCCAACACCCCTCGTTCGAGTGACCGTGCTCGGGGATTGATCGTCTGCGCCCTGGGGAGACAGCTAGCGGGAGGCGGACTGCTCGGGGAAGGGAGTCCGCGGGGGACGACCCTGGGAGCTCGGGGCTCCGGGTCACCAGGGCCCCGGGTCGCACCGGCCGCGTTCGCGCGGTCCGTGCGCACCGGGGCCCAGCGGGGGGACATGGGGAAGCGGGGCCCCGGCACCTGACGGCACCGGGGCCCTCGCTCGAGAACACCCCCTCGGCGGCACAGCCCACTGGGCCCACCGGACCCCCTCCCCTGACGATCCGAGCGTCAGCGACAGCGTCGCACGCGGCGGCCCGGCCCGCTCGGTTTCTGTCGACTCCGGTATCGGGAAAATCCGTCGTCGCAGGTCGTGACGGCCGAATGGCTTGAACCGGGTGTATCGGTCAGCGTGTCGAGGCGCGGGAGGGTGCGCGGGGGTGTGCGCGGGGGTGTGTTCGCGCGGTGTTGGGGAGCGCGGCCAGGGCGGTGTCAGGAAGCGAGGCCGGCGCGATGTTGGGAGGCGAGGCCAGGGCGGTGTCAGGAAGCGAGGCCGGCGCGGTGCAGGGGAAGCGAGGTCAGGGAGCGTCAGCGCTTGGCCACGAAGACATGCGAGGCGATCTCCGCCTCCAGCTCCGCCGCCTCACCGCTGCTGCCGACCAGCACCCCGCCCGGCGACTCGGTGACGCTCACCACGGAGCCCGGCTGCACCCCGGCCCGCC
Organism: Streptomyces endocoffeicus; assembly: GCF_016741935.1. Lineage (GTDB taxonomy): Bacteria > Actinomycetota > Actinomycetes > Streptomycetales > Streptomycetaceae > Streptomyces > Streptomyces endocoffeicus. The sequence continues at coordinate 203,885 of NZ_JAERRG010000007.1, forward strand.
GCAGCGTGTACATCACCTGGGCGTCGGCCTGGATGGGCTCGCCGATGCGGCGCACCACCACCGTCTTGCCCTCCGAGCCCGGCTCCAGCTCCCGCAGGCTCACCATGGACTCGTCCAGGAACGGATCGGCCTCGGCCTTCTCGCCCAGCTCCTCCAGGCCCGGAATCGGGTTTCCGTACGGCGACTCGGTCGGATGGCGGAGCAGCTCCAGCACCCGCCGCTCCACCGCCTCGCTCATCACATGCTCCCAGCGGCACGCCTCGGCGTGGACCTGCTCCCACTCCAGCCCGATCACATCGACGAGCAGGCACTCCGCGAGCCGGTGCTTGCGCATCACGCGCGTGGCCAGCCGGCGGCCCTCCTCGGTCAGCTCCAGATGGCGGTCGCCCGCGACCGTGACCAGCCCATCGCGCTCCATCCGCGCCACTGTCTGGCTGACCGTCGGACCGCTCTGCTCGAGCCGCTCCGCGATCCGGGCGCGCATGGGGACCACGCCCTCCTCCTCGAGCTCGAGGATGGTGCGGAGATACATCTCCGTGGTGTCGATCAGTCCGGACATGCGTGCCCCTCGAAGTGTCGTGCGGTGGCCCTCAACCAATTCTGACGCATCCCACCGACAACGGGGCCGAGTCGGCCCCTTCCGCCGCAAGGGACCGGGCTGCTATTCACAGCGTCATGATCGAAACCCCCCACAGGGAAGGCGACGCTTTGATGAGCGAGTCCAAACCGGCCGGGCGATTCTTCGACGCGGCCATCGGCCTGCTGCGGCAGGTGCGGGACGAGGAGGGCGAGCATATCGCCGCGGCGGGCACTCTGATCGCCGATACCGTCGCCGCGGGCGGCCGCCTCTTCACATTCGGCGCCGGGCACTCCTCCCTGCCCGCACAGGACGTCGTCTACCGCGCGGGCGGGCTCGCGCTGATGAACCTGCTGCCGGTGCCGGGTGCGGTGGGCGTGGACGTCGTCCCCGCCACCCTGGGCAGCGCGCTCGAACGCGTCGACGGGCTCGCCACGACCGTCCTCGACAGCAGCCCGCTCCAGGCCGGGGACCTGCTGATCGTGATCTCGCTGTCCGGGCGCAACGCCCTGCCCGTGGAGATGGCCATCAGCGCGCGGGAGCGCGGCATCAAGGTGATCGGGTTGACCTCGGTCGGCTACGCGACCGGCACGACCTCGCGCAACCCGTCCGGTGGCTTCCTCAAGGACCACTGCGACCTGGTCGTCGACAACAAGATCGCGGTCGGGGACGCGGAACTCACGGCGGACGGCGTCGGCGCGCCCTTCGCGCCCGCGTCCACCGTCGTGACGAGCGCGATCATGCAGTCCATGGTGGCGGCCGGGATCGGGGAACTGGCCGAGCGCGGGATCGAGCCGCCCATGCTGAGGTCGGGGAACGTGGACGGCGGGCACGAGTGGAACCGTAAGGTGATGACCGAGTACGGGGACCGGATCTTCTACCGCCGATGACGGCCCGCCGGTGACGGTCCGCCGCCGGTGGTCCGCCGGTGACGTCACGCCGCCGGTGGTCCGCCGGCCGGCGCCCCCCGTGGGCGCCGGGCGCGCGGCGGTTGCGGGTGCCGCGTCAGCGCCGCCCAGCACGGTCTCAGCGCCTGCGTACGGCCAGGTCCACCGAGGCCGCGACCCGGGCCGCGACGTCCTCCGCGTACGTCGCGTCCGTCCGGTCGAAGGCCCGGCGGCTGGAGGTGCGCAGGAAGGTGACCACGCCGAGGGTGCGGCCGCGGCTGCGCAGCACCGCGCACAAACCGTGCACCGCGCCCTCCGGCCATTTGCGGGCCGCCGCCCACTGGGCCGCCCCCGACTCGTCCGAGCGTCTCGCGCTCGCCCGTACCGAACCGCAGCGCTCGGCCGCCTGGAGCGCCGGATGGCCCTCCGGATAGGCCAGCGGGATGCCGCCGGGGACGACGGGCGGGCAGGGACCGGGGGCGCCGTTGGGCGTGGCCGCCGCCCGGACCAGCCGGATCCGGTCGGCCGGGGCGCCCGGCGGCGGGTCCAGGACCAGGTCGATCAGGGCGTGGTCGGCGAAGCCCGCCAGTGCGAAGTCCAGGTGGACCGAGGCGGCCTCCATCGGGTCCTCGCATTCGGCCGCCGCCCGCGCCGCCCGGTGCAGCTGGTTGCCCCGGAAGCGCATCCGGGCACTCTCCTGCTCCTGGCCCTTCACCTCCGTCACATCCTGGAAGATCCAGGCCACTCCGAGCGGCGTCGGTTCCTCGGTGAGCGGTGAGGCCAGCCGGAGGAAGCCGCTGCGCCAGCAGCGGCGCCGCGCCGCCGCCCCGGTCTCGCCCCGGTCGCCGCCCTCGCCGCGCACCGCCTCGTCGTCGTCGAGCAGTTCGTAGCGCACGCCCTCCGCGCCCTCGAGGCCGTCCGCCGCGTCGGCGTCGGCGTCCCGCAGCGTCACCCACAGCTCGGTGGGCGCCGGGGGCGCGCCCTCCGCCAGGACGTGCTGGAGCGCGGCCTCCGCCTCCTCCACGCCCTGGTCCAGGAAGTCGCCCAGCGGCCGTCCGGGCGCGGCCTTACGGGCGGTGCGCAGCGCGCCCGCCGCGTTGGCGTTGACGACGGCCACCCGCAGATCCGCGTCGACCAGGACCACGTTCCAGGACGCGTCGTCCAGCAGCGCCTCGCTCAGCGCGATCGACCGCTCCAGGTCGACCTGGGCGTGCACCTCGCTGAAGGCGCAGTACACCCCGGCCGGGCGGCCGTCCGCGCCCGGCACCCCCGAGGACTGGGTACGGACCAGGACCCGGCCGCCGTCCTTGGTCAGCAGCGCGAACTCGTGCACGCGGCGCCCTGTGGCGCCCATGGCCTCCGTAAGGCGCGCCTCGACGTCCCGGGCGTCCCCCGGGCGGGCCGCCCAGCCGCCCAGCCCCTTGCGGCCGACCGCCTCCGCCGCCGTCCACCCGAGGATGCGCTCGGCCTCGTGGTTCCAGTGGGTCACCGTGCCGTCGGCGTCGAACGCGCACAGGGCGGCGTCCATCCCGTCGAGCAGCGCGGCGAGCAGTTCGGAGTCGGGCCGCTCGGGGCCGTCCGGACAGTCGGGGTGGCCGGACGCCGACGGGGCCGCGCCCGGCTGTCCCGGGACCCCCCGCGAGGACCGGGCGGAACGCGCTGGACGTGCGGGTTCGGAACGTTGTGAAGCGCTCACCTGACACCCCTTGCTGGACGTGGCTGTCTGTGGTGGGGCACGTCGGACATTGAACTCGAACGTGACACGCGCCACACCGCATTCGTCGAAATCGTTGCCTCACGGAAATTCGCTTGTGTGTGGCAGGAGGGGGTTCTTAGTGTGGCGGTACACGAGAAGGGAGGTGGTTCGGCCGATGTATGAAATCCGGACGCGTGAGGTGACTGCGGGCTAGCAGTCCGTCGTCGCGCTCAGCGCATTCGCCGGACAGGCGCACCAGAGGTGCGCGGCCGGCCAATCCCAAGCAGTCACCCGACCCGCGGGTCGCCGGTACGTCCGACCGGCCCCCTTCCGCCTCAGGGCGTCAGGGGAGAGACCCGCGGGTTGTCTGCGTTCTCAGGGCGTTCTCAGTGTGTTCCCGGGGCGTGTTGCCGGGGCGTGTTGCCGGGGCGTGTTGCCGGGGCGTGTTCCTGGGGCGTGTTGCCGGGGCCGAGCTACGGGTACAGCCGCTCCACCCGCCAGCCGCCCTCCTCCTCGGGCAGCCGGACGTACCGCAGCCGGTCGTGCAGCCGGTTCTCCCGGCCCTGCCAGAACTCCACCGCCTCCGGCACCACCCGGAACCCGCCCCACTCCGGCGGCACCGGCACCTGCTCGCCCGGCGGATAGCGGTCCGCCAGCTCCTCGTACGAGCGGTCCAGCTCCTCCCGCGAGCCCACCACCGTGGACTGCGAGCTCGCCCATGCCCCCAGCTGCGAGCCGTGCGGCCGGGTGCGGAAGTACGCCGCCGTCTCGTCCCGGCCGGTGCGCCGCGCGGTGCCCGTCACGATCACCTGCCGGGCGATGGGGTGCCAGGGGAAGAGCAGGGCGATATGCGGGTTCTCGCCCAGCTCACGGCCCTTGCGGGAGCCGTAGTTGGTGTAGAAGACGAAGCCGCGCTCGTCGAAGCTCTTCATCAGGACCGTGCGGGAGCTGGGGCGGCCCTGCGCGTCGGCCGTCGAGACGACCATGGCGTTCGGCTCGAACAGCCCGCTGCCCACGGCGTCCTCGAACCACCGGGTGAACTGGCGGAACGGATCACCCGCCAGGTCCGCCTCGTCGAAGCCGGCCGCGCGGTAGTGCTCGCGCATGGCGGCCGGGTCGTACGTACGCGCGGAGGAAGCCGAGGGCTCCGAGTCAACGTGAGGCACGGGCATATCTTGCAACATCATCGGTCCGTCGCACGGGCGACCCCGGAAGAGCGCTCTCCCTCCCCCGCCCCGGCACCCCGTAACCCTCCCGCGTTCCGGAGGGGATGTGCCACTTCTCACGCTTCCCCATGGGCAGTGCACGCACCAGACTGAGCGGACCACGCGCCGCCCGTTCGGCGCCTGGGCAAGGCGCCACCCCCCGTGTCCCGGAGGTCACTCCCCGCCGCGGTTGGGTGACCACCACCCGCACGGGGCACATCACGGAGTGACCGGTACGGACCGCGAGCCGTGTCAGGCGGCCGCGTAACCGTTCCGGCACCGTCCGCCGCCGACCGTCGTCCGCATCATGAGGAGCCGCCTGATGTCCGACTTCGTACCCGGACTCGAAGGAGTCGTCGCGTTCGAGACGGAGATCGCCGAACCCGACAAGGAAGGCGGCGCGCTCCGCTACCGAGGCGTGGACATCGAGGACCTGGTGGGCCATGTCTCCTTCGGGAACGTCTGGGGTCTGCTGGTCGACGGCGCCTTCAACCCGGGGCTGCCGGCCGCCGAGCCGTTCCCCATCCCGGTCCACTCCGGGGACGTCCGGGTCGATGTGCAGTCCGCGCTGGCCATGCTCGCGCCCGTCTGGGGCCTCAAACCGCTGCTGGACATCGACGAGCGGCAGGCCCGTGAGGACCTGGCGCGCGCGGCGGTGATGGCCCTGTCCTACGTGGCCCAGTCGGCCCGTGGCCAGGGGAAGCCGATGGTGCCGCAGCGGGAGATCGACAAGGCCGGAACCATCGTGGAGCGCTTCATGCGGCGCTGGCGCGGTGAGCCGGACCCCAAGCATGTGGCCGCCGTCGACGCGTACTGGACCTCGGCGGCCGAGCACGGCATGAACGCCTCCACCTTCACCGCCCGCGTCATCGCCTCCACCGGCGCCGATGTGGCCGCCGCGCTCTCCGGCGCGGTGGGCGCCATGTCGGGGCCGCTGCACGGCGGCGCGCCCTCCCGGGTGCTCGGCATGATCGAGGAGATCGAGCGCACCGGGGACGCCACCCGCTACGTCAAGCAGGCGCTGGACCGGGGCGAGCGGCTGATGGGCTTCGGCCACCGGGTCTACCGCGCCGAGGACCCGCGGGCGCGGGTGCTGCGGCGCACCGCCAAGGAGCTGGGCGCACCGCGCTTCCAGGTCGCCGAGGCGCTGGAGCGGGCCGCCCTGGACGAGCTCCACAACCGCAGGCCGGACCGGGTGCTGGCGACGAACGTGGAGTTCTGGGCGGCCATCGTGCTGGACTTCGCCGAGGTCCCGGCGCCCATGTTCACCTCGATGTTCACCTGCGCCCGTACGGCGGGCTGGAGCGCGCACATCCTGGAGCAGAAGCGGACCGGCCGTCTGGTGCGGCCGTCGGCCCGGTACATCGGCCCCGGCGCGCGCAGCCCGCACGAGGTCGACGGCTACGGGAACACCGCCTCGCGGTAGGTCAGGAGGCGGCCGGGGCAGAGTGGTCGTGGGCCGGGCGGTCGTGGGCAGAGTGGTGGTGGGCAGAGTGGTCGTCCGGGTCCCTCGGGGTCAGGATCCCCTCCAGGATCCGCGACCACTGGGCCACGACCCGCTCCCGACGGTGGCCGTCGTCCGTCAGCAGATTGGCCAGTCCCAGGCCCCGTCCCATGTCGAGCAGGCCCTGGACGGCCTCCCGGACGCCCGGCACCGACTCGTCGGCACCCAGCAGTTCCACCGCCATCCGATGCGTCTCCCGGCCGATCTTCGCCTCCAGGGCGGTCACCCGGGCGCCCAACTGCTCCTCGCACGAGGCCGCCACCCACAGCTGGAGGGCGGCCCGGAAGAGCGGGCCGGTGTAGAGGGTGACCAGCGCCTCGACAACCGCGGGGACGCGGCCCTCCCCGCGCGGGGCTGGGAGGGCGCGCACCTCGGCCGAGCGCTCCTCGGCGACATGCTCGACGGCGGCCGTGAAGAGGTCCTCACGGGTCGGGAAGTGGTGCTGGGCCGCGCCCCGCGACACCCCCGCCCGCTCGGCGACCACCGCGACCGTGGAACCGGCCCAGCCGCGCTCGGCGAGGCAGGCCACGGCGGCCTCCAGCAGCCGCCTGCGGGTGGCACGGCTGCGGTCCTGCTTGGGGTCGCGCAATGCCGTACGGGGGGTCATCGGGGCGCCCCGGCGGGGCCCGTGGTCCCCGTGTCCCCTGCGGCCCCCGTGGCCCCCGTGTCCCCTGCGGCCGCCGCGTCCGGTGCCCGTCCCGCGTCCGGTGCCGCGTCCGGTATCACCCGCGCCTCGGCCGCCGTCCCCGCGTCGGAAGCTGCCCCCGCGTCAGCCGCCGCCCCCGCCTCGGAAGCCGTCTGCCGCACCCACGCCGGGTCGCGCCGCTCCAGGAACGACGTCATGCCCTCACGCGCCTCCTCGGAGGCGAAGAGGCGGGCCGACAGCGCGGCCAGCGCCTCGCCGTCCCGGTCGAAGGCGCGCAGCACATCAGCGGTCACCAGCCGCTTGGACTCGGCCAGGCCCTGCGGGGAGCCGCGGCGCAGCCCGTCGAGGACGGGCGCCAGCGCCTCGTCCGCGTCACCCTCCGGGTCCGCGAGCGTCACCAGCCCGATCCGGGCCGCCTCGGCGGCGTCGAACCGCTCCCCCGTGAGGTAGTAGCGGGCCGCCGCGCGCCGGTCCAGCCGCGGCAGCAACGGCATCGAGATGACGGCCGGGGCGAGGCCGAGCCGCGCCTCGGTGAAGGCGAAACTGGCGCCGCGCCCGGCCGCCGAGATGTCGCAGGCCCCGAGCAGCCCGAGCCCACCGGCCCGTACGTGCCCGGTGACGCGGGCGACCACCGGCTTGGGCAGTTCCACGATCGACCGCAGCAGATCCACCAGACCGGACGCCCCGGACGCCGAGGGCGGTTCGCTCAGATCCGCGCCCGCGCAGAAGGTGGTGCCGGTGTGGGTGAGCAGCACCGCCCGCACGCGGTCGTCCCGCCCGGCCGCCGCCAGCGCCTCGCGCAACTCGGCGACCAGGCGCGAGGAGAGGGCGTTGCGGTTGTGCGGCGAGTCCAGGGTGAGGGTGGTGATCCCGCGTGCGAAGGCGGCCAGTACGAGCGGCTTTCGCGCGTCGGCCGTAAGGCCGTCAGCCGTGGAGCCGTCAGCCGTAAGGCCGTCAGCCGAGGAGCCGTCAGCCGTAAGGCCGTCGGTCAGCGGGCGGCCGGTCGTGGGGGCGGCCGTGGGGCCGGTCGTGGGGCCGTCGGTCATGGGGCGGTCGAACTCCTTTCCCTGGCGCGCAGTTCACGCCTGAGGATCTTGCCGGTGGCCGAGCGCGGCACGGCGTCCGTGAACTCCACACGGCGCACCTTCTTGTACGGGGCCACCTGTCCGGCAACGTACGCGATCAGGTCGTCCTCCGAGATCCGGGTCCCGGGCCTGGGCACCACATACGCCTTGGGGATCTCGTTGCCCGCCCCGTCCGTCACCCCGATCACGGCGGCGTCGACGACGGCCTCATGGGCGAGCAGCACGGCCTCCAGGTCGGCCGGGGCAACCTGATAGCCCTTGTACTTGATCAGCTCCTTCACCCGGTCCACCACATACAGCCAGCCGTCCGCGTCCACATGTCCGACGTCGCCGGTGTGCAGCCAGCCCTCGCCGTCGATCATCGCGTCGGTGTCCTCGGGGCGGCCCAGGTAGCCCTTCATCACCTGCGGTCCGCGGATGACGATCTCGCCGTCCTCGCCCACTGCCAGGTCCGCACCGCTGTCCGGGTCCACGATGCGCATCTCGGTGCTCGGCAGCAGCTTCCCGACGGTCCCGGGCGGGGCGTTCTTCGCGTCGCGCGGCACCAGATGGGAGCCCGGGGACAGCTCCGTCATCCCGAACGCCTGCAGCAGCGGCGGTACGCCGAGCCGCTGGGCGCACGCCTCCGCGAGCCGGGCGTCCAGCGGGGCCGCCGCGCTCAGCACGTACCGCACCGACGACAGGTCATGGCCGTCCACCGCCGGATGCTTGGCGAGCGCGAGCACGATCGGCGGGGCCACGTAGAGCGCCTGGGCGCGGTGCTTCTCGATCGCCGCGAGGAAGGTGTCGAGTTCGAAGCGGGGCAGCACGATCACCGTGCCGCCGTTGCGGAGCGGTGCGTTCATGAGCGCCGTAAGGCCGTAGCTGTGGAAGAACGGCAGAACGGCCAGCACCCGCTCCCCCGGCCGGCTGGGCACCAGCGTCTCCACCTGCGCGAGGTTGGTGGCCACGTTGCGGTGGGTGAGCATCACGCCCTTGGGGGTGCCGGTGGTGCCGGAGGAGTATGGCAGGACGGCGATGTCCTCGGCCGGGTCGATCTCCACCACCGGTTCGGGCGCGGTGCCGCTCAGCATGGAGCGCAGCGAGCGATGGCCGCTCGCCTCGTCGCACACGAAGACCTCCCGTATCCCCCCGGCACGTTCGGCGGCCTGCCGGGCCACGCCCAGCAGCGCCGAGACGGTGATGATCCAGGACGCGGCCGCGTCCCGGAGCTGCTTGGCGAACTCCTCGGGTGTGGCCAGCGGATGCACCGTGGTGACCGCGGCCCCGGTGCGGGTGGCGCCGTAGAACGCCGGTGGGTACATGATCGAGTTGGGGCTGTGCAGGGCCACCACATCGCCCTTGCGCACCCCCGCCTCGGCCAGCGCGGCCCCGATCCGGCGCGCCGCGCGGTCCAGCGCGGCATAGCTCAGGGCCGCCCCGGTCACGCCGTCCACCAGCGCGGTCAGGTCGCCGAACTCCTCGGCCGCGCGGGCCAGCACGGCGTCGTGGATGGGCAGATCGACGGGCGGTACATCGGGATACTCGCTGCGCAGCACCATGGCCGCTCCCCTCAGCTCGATGGACCTACCTGTCCGTTCTGCCCTATCCACGCGGTCCGTACGACTGCGGCGGGCCCGGCGCAGGCTCAGTACGACTCGGGAACGTTCAGTACGACTTGGGCAGGCCCAGGGTCTGGTGGGAGACGTAGTTGAGGATCATCTCCCGGCTGACGGGGGCGATCCGGGCCACCCGGGCGGCCGTGATCAGCCGCGCCAGCCCGTACTCGGCGGTCAGGCCGTTGCCGCCAAGGGTGTGCACGGCCTGGTCCACCGCCCTCACCGCGGCCTCCCCGGCCGCGTACTTGGCCATGTTGGCGGCCTCGCCCGCGCCCGCGTCATCGCCCTCGTCGTACAGGTACGCCGCCTTCGCCATCATCAGCCGGGCCAGCTCCAGCTCGATATGGGCCTGGGCGAGGGGGTGGGCGATCGCCTGGTGGGCGCCTATGGGCTCCTTCCACACCTGGCGGGTACGGGCGTAGACCACGGCCTTGTCGAGCGCGTAGCGGCCCATGCCCAGCGCGAACGCCGCCGTCATGATGCGCTCCGGGTTGAGCCCCGCGAACAGCTGGAGCAGCCCGGCGTCCTCGTCGCCCACCAGCGCGTCGGCGGGCAGCCGTACGTCGTCCAGCACCAGCTCGAACTGCTTCTCCGCGGCGGCCAGTTCCATGGGGATGTGGTGGTGGGTGAAGCCGTGGGTCTCGCGCGGGACGATGAACAGACAGGGCTTGAGCTTCCCGGTCCTGGCATCCTCCGTGCGGCCGACGATGAGGATCGCGTCGGCGTTGTCCACACCGGTGATGAAGACCTTACGGCCGTTGAGTACCCAGCCGCCGCCCTCGTCCCGGCGGGCGGTGGTGGTGATGCGGTGCGAGTTGGATCCGGCGTCGGGCTCGGTGATGCCGAAGGCCATGGTGATGCTGCCGTCGGCCAGACCGGGCAGCCAGCGCTCCTTCTGCTCGGCGGTGCCGAACCGGGCGATGACGGTGCCGCAGATGGCGGGCGAGACGACGAGCATGAGCAGCGGGCAGCCCGCCGCGCCCAGCTCCTCCAGGACGATGGACAGCTCGGTGATGCCGCCGCCCCCGCCGCCGTACTCCTCGGGGAGGTTGACGCCGAGGTAGCCCAGCTTTCCGGCCTCGGCCCACAGTTCGGCGGCCCCCTCGCCCTCCTGGGGGCCGCCCGGGGCGTGTCCCTTGGCGAAGGACGACACCGCGGCGCGGAGCGCCACGCGCTCCGGGGTGTCCACGGGCGTGTGCGGGCTGGTCATGGACGGCTCCTCCCACGTGCGTGCGTTGTGCGGGCCATGTGCGCTGTGCTGTGCGGGCCCCTTGCGGTGCGTTGTGCGGTCCAGCTGCTGTGACGCGTTGCGTCGCGGGCCGCTGCGGTGCCGCGCGACCCGTACGGACTGCGCGGGGGGTGCGACCCGTACGGACTGCGCGAGCTATGCGGCCCGTACGGACTGTGTGGCCCGTACGGTGTGCGGGGCCGGGTCACTCCCCCGCCGCCACGACGGCGAGCAGGGCTCCGACCTCGACCTGGCGGCCGGGGGCGGCGTGCAGGGCGGTGAGCACCCCGGCGGCGGGCGCGGTGACGCGGTGCTCCATCTTCATGGCCTCCAGCCACAGCAGGGGCTGTCCGGCCTCGACCCGGTCCCCGGCCGCCACCTCGGCGACCCGCACCACCGTGCCCGGCATGGGCGCCAGCAGCGAGCCGGGCTCGGTGCGGGCGGTGGGGTCGGGGAAGCGGGGCAGCGCGGTGAACACATGGCCGCCCTGGGGCGTGTCGACATAGCGGCGGTCCCCGTAGGCCGTCACCTCGAACGTCCGCCGGACCCCGGCCACGACAAGGACGACCCGCGCCGGATCGGCGTCTCGCCCCGGCTCGGCCTCCCGCCCCGGCTCGGCGCCCAGCAGCCGGACGTCGGAGAGGCCCTCCGCGAGCAGCCCGTCACGGGTGAGGCGGTAGCGCACCTCGTGCTCGGTACCGTCCGGTTCGGCGCGGTAGCTCCTCAGCTGCGGCTGGGAGGGCACATTGCGCCAGCCGCCCAGCCGCCCGGCCACGGTCGCCGGCCGCCGCGCCGCGTCGGCCAGGGCGGCGGCGAGGGCGGCGAGCGCAGCCGCCTCGTCGCCATCGGAGTCGTCATCGGAGTCGCCGTCGGAGGGAGCGTCGGAGGGAGCGGTCAGCTCGGGCAAATGGCGTTCGAGGAACCCGGTGTCCATACGTCCCGCCGCGAACTCCGGGTGGCGCAGCGCCCGTACGAGCAGCTCCCGGTTGGTCACCGGACCGTGGATCCGGGCCCGCTCCAGCCCGTGGGCCAGCCGCCGCACCGCCTCGGCCCGGGTGGGGGCCACGGCGATGACCTTGGCCAGCATCGGGTCGTAGTGCACGCCGATCGCGTCGCCGCCGTCCGGCCCGGAGTCCACCCGCAGCCCGGGGATCTCCAGCCGGTGCAGGATCCCCGTCTGCGGCCGCCAGTCGCGCGCCGGGTCCTCGGCGTACAGCCGCGCCTCGACGGCGTGCCCCCGGGGCTCCGGAGGCTCGGCGTCGAGCCGCTCCCCCTCCGCGATCCGCAGTTGCAGCGCCACCAGGTCGAGGCCGTGGATCTCCTCGGTGACCGGGTGCTCGACCTGGAGGCGGGTGTTCATTTCGAGGAAGTACGCCCGCCCCGAGGGCGAGACCAGGAACTCCACGGTGCCCGCGCCCTCGTAGCCGATCGCGCGCGCCGCGTTCGCCGCCGACTCGGCCAGGGTGTGCAGCGATTCCTCCGCCAGACCGGGGGCCGGGGCCTCCTCGATGACCTTCTGGTGGCGGCGCTGGAGGGAGCAGTCGCGGGTGCCGAGGGTCCATACGGTGCCGTGGGTGTCGGCGAGCACCTGGACCTCGACATGGCGGGCGCCCTCCATATAGGGCTCCACGAAGATCTCACCGTCGCCGAAGGCGGAGGCCGCCTCGGCGCGGGCGGAGTCGAGTTCGGCGGGGAGCGCGGCCAGCTCGCGCACCACCCGCATGCCCCGGCCGCCGCCGCCCGCCGCCGCCTTGACCAGCACGGGCAGATCACCGGCGGTGACCTCGGCCGGGTCGAGCGGATCGAGCAGGGGTACGCCCGCCTTGCGCATGATCTCCTTGGCGCGGGTCTTGGAGGCCATGGCCTCCATCGCCTCGGGCGGCGGCCCCACCCACACCAGCCCCGCGGCCCTTACGGCGCGCGCGAAGTCGGCGTGCTCGGAGAGGAAGCCGTAGCCGGGGTGGACGGCGTCGGCCCCGGCGGCCAGGGCGGCCTTCACCAGGAGATCGCCACGCAGGTAGGTGTCGGCCGGGGCGTCGCCCGGCAGCCTTACGGCGGAGTCGGCCTCGCGTGCGTGGGGCGCGTCGGCGTCCGCGTCGGAGTGCACCGCGACGGTGGCGATGCCGAGGTCACGGCAGGTGCGGACGATACGCCGCGCTATCTCGGCGCGGTTGGCGACCAGGAGGGAACGAATCACGGGTTCCTCACTCACATCCGGAAGACGCCGAAGCCACCGCGCGCGCCCTCGACCGGCGCGGTGTGCAGGGCGGACAGACACAGGCCGAGCACGGTGCGGGTGTCGCGCGGGTCGATGACGCCGTCGTCGTAGAGCCGCCCGGAGAGGAAGAGCGGCAGCGACTCGGACTCGATCTGCTGCTCCACCATGGCGCGCAGCGCGGCGTCGGCCTCCTCGTCGTACGGCTGCCCCTTGGCGGCGGCGGACTGCCGGGCGACGATCGACATCACCCCGGCGAGCTGCTGCGGGCCCATCACGGCGGACTTGGCGCTGGGCCAGGCGAAGAGGAAGCGGGGGTCGTACGCCCGGCCGCACATCCCGTAGTGACCGGCGCCGTACGAGGCGCCGATGAGCACCGACAGATGCGGGACGCGGGAGTTGGAGACGGCGTTGATCATCATGGCGCCGTGCTTGATGATCCCGCCCTGCTCGTAGTCGCGGCCGACCATGTAGCCCGTGGTGTTGTGCAGGAAGAGCAGCGGGATGTCGCGCTGGTTGGCGAGCTGGATGAACTGCGCGGCCTTCTGCGACTCCTCGCTGAACAGCACCCCCTGGGCGTTGGCCAGGACCCCGACCGGGTAGCCGTGCAGCGCGGCCCAGCCGGTGGCCAGGCTGTGCCCGTACAGCGGCTTGAACTCGTCGAAGTCCGAGCCGTCGACGATCCGGGCGATCACCTCGCGCGGATCGAAGGGGACCTTCAGATCGCTCGGAACGATGCCGAGCAGTTCCTCGGTGTCGTACTTCGGCGGCTCGGCGGGCCCCGGATCGGACTGCGCCTTGCGCCAGTTGAGGCGGGCCACGACCCGGCGGGCCTGGCGCAGCGCGTCGGGCTCGTCGGTGGCGAAGTAGTCGGCGAGCCCGGAGGTGCGGGCGTGCATCTCGGCGCCGCCCAGCGACTCGTCGTCGCTCTCCTCACCGGTGGCCATCTTCACCAGCGGCGGACCGCCCAGGAAGACCTTGGAGCGCTCCTTGACCATGATCACGTGGTCGGACATCCCAGGGATGTACGCGCCCCCGGCGGTGGAGTTGCCGAAGACCACGGCGATCGTGGGGATTCCCGAGGCGGACAGCCGGGTGAGATCCCGGAACATCGCCCCACCGGGGATGAAGATCTCCTTCTGGGAGGGGAGATCGGCGCCGCCGGACTCGACGAGGCTGACCAGCGGAAGCCGGTTGGCGCGGGCGATCTCATGGGCGCGCAGCGCCTTCTTGAGCGTCCAGGGGTTGCTGGCCCCGCCCCGTACGGTCGGGTCGTTGGCGCTGATCAGGCACTCCACACCGGAGATCACCCCGATGCCGGTGACGATCGAGGCGCCCACCGGATAGTCGCTGCCCCAGCCGGCCAGCGGCGACAGCTCCAGGAACGGGGTGTCCGGGTCCAGCAGCATCTCGATCCGCTCGCGGACCAGCAGCTTGCCGCGCTTGCGATGGCGCTGGACGTATTTCTCACCGCCCCCGGCGAGCGCCTTGGCGTGCTCGCCCTCCAACTCGGCGAGCTTGGCGAGCATCGCCTCCCGATGGGCCGTGTGGTCGGCGCCTGCGGGGTCGAGCGCGGACGCGAGCACGGTCACAGCGATACCTCCGGTATGTCCAGGCGGCGACAGGGCGGCCCATCGCCAACGGCTGTGGCCCGGAGGCCGGAACGGGGGTTCAAAGCAGTACCTCCGGTATGTCCAGATGGCGGGAGCGCAGCCATTCCCCGACGGCCTTGGCCTGGGGGTCGAAGCGGGCCTGCGCGGCGACGCCCTCGCCGAGCAGGCCGTCCACGACGAAGTTCAGGGCCCGCAGCCGGGGCAGCGGATGGCGGGTGATGTTCAGCTCGGCCGCCTCCGGGAGCAGTTCCCGCAGCCGGTCGGTGGTGAGGGTGTGGGCCAGCCAGCGCCAGGCGGCCTCGCCGCGCGCCCAGACGCCGATGTTGGCGCTGCCGCCCTTGTCGCCGCTGCGGGCCCCGGCGACCGCGCCGAGCGGGGCGCGGCGGGTCGGGCCCGGCGGCAGCGGGGGCGGCAACGGCAGTGGGGGCTCCGGCACCCGGCCCATGGCGGCTGGGGTGGGGGCCGGGGGAACGGACAGCCGGGAGCCGTCCGGCAGCACGGCGGAGTGCGGCACGGTGTCGGCCGGGGTCTCCACGGCCTCGAAGACGCCGTAAGGCGAGCCCTTTCCGGGCGGTGCGGTGACATGGAAGCCGGGGTAGCTGGCGAGGGCCAGCTCCACGGCCGCGCCGCTGATCACCCTGCCCACCGCTGCCGGGTCCCGGTCGCGTACCACCAGCCGCAGCAGTGCGCTCGCCTCCTCCTGCACGGCCGCGTCGGGATGGTCGGTGCGGGAGAGGGTCCAGCGGACCTCGGCGGGGCGGCGCTTGGTCATCGCCCCCTCCATCTGGTCCCGTACGAGCGCCGCCTTGGCCTCGATGTCCAGGCCGGTGAGCACGAACACCACCTCGTTGCGGTGGCCGCCGAGCCGGGTCAGCCCGGTCTTGAGGGTGCGGGGCGGCGCCTCGCCCCGTACGCCGTGGACGCGCACCCGGTCCGGGCCGTCCTGGGCCAGCCGCACCGAGTCCAGCCGGGCGGTGACATCCGGGCCCGGGTAGCGGGCGCCCGCCGTCTCGTAGAGGAGCTGGGCGGTGACGGTCCCGACCGTGACGGCGCCGCCGGTGTGCGGATGCTTGGTGATCACGCTGGAGCCGTCGGGGTGGATCTCGGCGAGGGGGAAGCCGGGGCGGCGGACGTCGTGCTCGGCGAAGAAGGAGTAGTTGCCGCCGGTCGCCTGGGTACCGCACTCCAGGACGTGCCCGGCGACCACGGCTCCGGCGAGCGCGTCCCAGTCGTCGGCGGCCCATCCGAAGTGCGCGGCGGCCGGGCCCGTCACCAGCGCGGCGTCCGTCACCCGCCCGGTGACCACCACGTCCGCGCCACCGCGCAGACAGGCCGTGATCCCGGCCCCGCCGAGATACGCGTTGGCGGTGACCACGCCGGCCCCCCAGTCGCGGGCGCCGAGGAGGTCGTCACCCTCGACATGGGCCACCCGGCAGCCGATCCCGAGCCGCTCGGCGAGCTCGCGGATCGCGTCCGCCAGCCCGGCCGGGTTGAGCCCGCCCGCGTTGGTGACGAGCCGTACGCCGCGCTCCATGGCGAGCCCCAGGGTGTCCTCGAGTTGGCGCAGAAAGGTCGTGGCATAGCCCCGCGCGGGGTCCTTGGCGCGGTCCCGGCCCAGGATGAGCATGGTCAACTCGGCGAGGTAGTCACCGGTCAGCACGTCCAGGGGCCCGCCGGTGAGCATCTCGCGCAACGCGTCGAAGCGGTCGCCGTAGAAGCCGGAGGCGTTGCCGATACGGAGGGGGCGGGGCGGAGGGGTCACGGGGCGCCTCCGGGGCGGTGTCCGGGAACGTCGCTCTGCGGGGCGGGGCTTATAGCGCGGGCATCACCGCCGTTGTGGTCCGTCCGCTGCCCCGGGGCGCGGCCCTTGCCGGGCGGGCCCGCGAACGCCTGGGCGATGTCCAGCCAGCGGTCCGTGTCCGGCCCTTCGGCGCGTACGGCCAGATCGTCGCGGTGAGCCCGCTGGGTCACCAGCAGACAGAAGTCCAGCGCGGGCCCGGTGACCCGCTGACCGGCGCCCTCCGGCCCGTACGCCCACACCTCACCGTCCGGGGCGGTGAGTTCGACCCGGAACTCCTCGGCCGGCGGCTCCATCCCCCGCGCCGCGTACGCGTAGCCCCGCGCCCGGACGCCGATCCGGGCCACATGGCGCAGCCGGGCGGTGGGGGCCCGGTGCACGCCCAGGGCGTCGGCGACGTCCTGGCCGTGTGCCCAGGTCTCCATCAGCCGGGCGGTCGCCATCGACATCACGCTCATCGGCGGCCCGTACCACGGCAGCCGGGCGCGCGGCGGCTGCGCGGCCAGCGTCCGGAGCAACCGCTCCCGCCCCTCGCGCCACTGGCCCAGCAGCACCTCGGGCGGCTCGGCCGCGCCGCGCTCGGCGCCCTCGTCCACGAACGCGTCCGGCGCGGCCCACGCCCGGCGCACCTCGTCCGCGAACCCCTGGACGTCCTCGGCGGCTTGTACGGCCCGCTCGTCGGTCCACGCGAGATGGGCGATCTGGTGGGCGATGGTCCACCCGGGCGCGGGCGTCGCCATCCGCCACTCCGCGCCCCCGAGCCCGGCCACCAGGCCGTCCAACTCGTCCCCCTCCGCCCGCAGATCGCCGAGCAGAGCCTCCGTCTCGGACACGCGTCGCTCCCGTCGTCGGGTCTGTCGTGTGTCGGCCTTCTCTTGCCCTCGCCGAGTGCTTCGAGTGCTCTCGTCGAGCGAGGGTGGCAGCGCGACGAGAAACAATCAAGCACGCTTGCATGATTCAGCCGGTTGAGACGGCCCGTCAGGGCGCGCTGACATCAGGGCGCGCCGACAGCTGGGCCGGTCGGCTCGATGAGGTGTGTGGCTCGGCCGACCAGCCCCCGGCAACCGCGACCGGCTCGCCTTACGGCAGCCGCTCCGCCAGGACCTCGGCCAGGTGGCGGCCCTTCCGGCCCGCCAGCTGGGTGAGTTGGGTGCGGCAGGAGTAGCCGTCCGCCAGGACTTCGGTGCCGGGGTCCGCGGCCCTTACGGATGGCAGCAGTTGCTCCTCGGCGCAGGCCGCCGAGACCTCGTAGTGGCCGTCCTCGAAGCCGAAGTTGCCCGCCAGGCCGCAGCAGCCGCCGCTCAAGGTGCCGGTAAGGCCGGCGCGTTCGCGGAGGCGGCGTTCGGCGGTGTCGCCCAGGACGGCGTGCTGGTGGCAGTGGGTCTGGCCGACGACGGGGCGGTCGATCCTAGGGGGCTGCCAGTCGGGGGCGTACCGCTCCAGTGTCTGGGCGAACGTCGAGACGGACTCGGCGAGGCGCGCGGCGCGCGGGTCGGTGGTGAGGAGTTCGGGGAGGTCGGTGCGGAGGGCGGCAGTGCAGCTGGGTTCGAGGCCGACCACCGGGAGCCCGGCGTCCAGGGCCGGGGCCATGACGTCCAGGGTGCGCCGCATGACCGTGCGGGCGCGGTCGAGCTGACCGGTGGAGACCCAGGTCAGCCCGCAACAGACGGGCTTCGGCGGGACGACCACCCGCAGTCCGGCCGCCTCCAGCACGGCGACCGCCGACCGGCCGACGGACGGGGAGAGGTGGTTGGTGAAGGTGTCGGGCCAGAGGACGACGGTCCGTCCGTGCTCGGGCCGTCCCGGTTCGGATACCGGTGGGGCTCCTGTCTCGCGTGCCGCTACCCGCCCGGCTCCGGTATCGCGTGCCGCCACCCGCCCGGCCCCCGCCTCGCGTGCCGCCTCGCGGACCCGGTCGCGCCACCACCTCGTGAAGGGCTCGTGGGCCAGTTCCGGGATGTCGCGTTCGGGGGCGATGCCGCCCAGGCGTTTGGCCAGGGTGGCGAGTGGGCTCACCCCGGCCAGCGCGTTGGCCGCCGGGGCCGCCCGCAGGAGGGACGCCGCGCGCAGCCACAGCGGGAGCCAGCCCATCGAGTAGTGGGCGGCGGGGCGCAGCCTGCCCTCGTAGTGGTGGTGCAGGAACTCCGCCTTGTAGGTGGCCATATCGACCTCCACCGGGCAGTCGCTGCGGCAGCCCTTGCAGGACAGGCACAGGTCGAGCGCGTCCCGTACCTCCTCCGAGCGCCAGCCGTCCTGGACGACCTCGCCCGCGAGCATCTCGTGCAGCAGCCGGGCGCGGCCGCGGGTGGAGTGCTTCTCCTCGCCGGTGGCGCGGTACGACGGGCACATCACGCCGTCGCCGGACACCGACTCGTTACGGCACTTGGCGACGCCCACACAGCGCCGGACGGCCGCCGAGAAGTCGCCCTTGTCGTGCGGATAGCCGAACTCGACATCCACCGGCCGCCTCGGCAGCGGATCGAAGCGCAGGTTCTGGTCCAGGCGCTGGGGGCGGGCCAGGACGCCGGGGTTGAGGCCGCCCTCCGGGTCCCACAGGTCCTTGAAGCGGGAGAAGAGGCCGACCATCTCCGTCCCGTACATGCGCGGCAGCAGCTCGGCGCGGGCCAGGCCGTCGCCGTGTTCGCCGGAGAGCGAGCCGCCGTGGGCGACGACGAGATCGGCGAGGTCGGCGGAGAAGGCGCGGAAGACCCGGATGCCGGGCTCGGTCAGCAGGTCGAAGTCGATACGGACGTGGATGCAGCCGTCCCCGAAGTGCCCGTACGGCGTGCCGCGCAGCCCGTGCTGGGTCATCAGGGCGCGGAAGTCGCGCAGATACGCGCCGAGCCGGGGCGGCGGCACCGCGCAGTCCTCCCAGCCGGGCCAGGCCTCGCTGCCGTCGGGCGTCCGGGTGGCGGTGCCGGAGGCGTCCTCGCGCACCCGCCACAGGGCGCGCTGTCCGGCCGGGTCGGCGACCACGGTGTGGTCCGTGGTGGCCTCGGCGGCGGCGCGGGCCACCTCCTGGGCGCGGGAGAGCGCCTCCTCGCGGGTGGCGCCGCCGACCTCGACGAACAGCCAGGCGCCGCCCTTGGGCAGCCCGGTCGTCCCGGCGACCAGGTCGGCGGCCATGCCCTCGACGGTCAGCGGACCGTACGGCAGCAGGGTGTGCGCGGCCTCGGCCGCCGCGCTCTCATCGGGGTAGCCGAGCACGGCGAGGGCGCGGGCGCCGGGCGCCTCCACCAGCCTTACGGTCGCCTCGGTCACCACGCCGAGGGTGCCCTCGCTGCCGGTGAGGGCGCGCGCGAGGTCGGCGTTCTTCTCGGGCAGCAGCTCGTCCAGGGCGTAGCCGGAGATCCGGCGGGGCAGCTCGGGGAAGCCGGTGCGCAGCAGGGCCAGATGCTGGCCGGCCAGGGACCGTATGCCGTCACGGAGCCGGGCGGGCAGGTCGTGGAGACCCTGGGCGGCCCGCACCCGCTCCCCGCCGTAGGTGAGGACGTCCAGCTCGTGGACGTTGTCGGCGGTGGTGCCCCAGGCCACGGAGTGGGAGCCGCAGGAGTTGTTGCCGATCATGCCGCCGAGGGTGCAGCGGCTGTGGGTGGACGGGTCGGGGCCGAACGTCAGCCCATGGGCGCCGGCCGCCGTACGGAGGTCGTCGCAGATCACGCCCGGCTGGACGACGGCGGTGCGCCGCTCGGGGTCGAGCGAGAGGATGCCGCGCATATGGCGGGTGAAGTCGAGGACGATACCGAGCCCGGTGGCCTGGCCCGCGATCGAGGTCCCGCCGCCGCGCGCGACCACCGGCACCCCGCGCTCCCGGCAGACGGCCAGCACCGCCGCCACATCGTCGCCGTCGCGGGGCGCGACCACCCCGGCGGGGACCCGCCGGTAGTTCGACGCGTCCATGGTCATCAGGGCCCGGCTCGCCGTATCGAAGGAGACGTCCCCGCGAACGGCTCGTCGCAGCGCCTGCTCCAGCTCGTCTGCCTGGTGATCAGCCATGCCCTCCATGGTCCACGGCGAGGCGGCCATTGAGAATGTCCAATTCCGATTCATGCCCGCTTCATGGTCAGCATGCATGACCTGTGCATGGCCCGTACACGGACGCTTCACAGCCTCGGCGCATGGCCGCTTCATGGTCGCCATGCATGGCCCGCATGGCCTGCGTGGCCTGCGTGGCCTGCGTGGCCCGCATGGCCGCCTTAAGGCCGCCCCCGCATGGCCCGCATGGCCGCCTTAAGGCCGCCATGTTCCGTGATCGGCCCCTTTACCGGCACACCCTCCATACCGGCACATCCTCCATATCGGCACATCCTCCATATCGGCACATCCTCCATATCGGCACATCCTCGCGCGTCAACAGGATGTGGACATACCGTCTCACCCGCTGGACGGACGGTCGGACCGCGGCGGCCGACGGATTAGGCTTCGGCTCGTGGCTGAGATCCGGATTCCCGATGACATCAAGCCCGCCGACGGACGCTTCGGCTCGGGCCCCTCCAAGGTGCGCACCGAGGCGCTGAGCGCCCTGGCCGCGACCGGAAGCTCCCTGCTGGGCACCTCCCACCGCCAGGCCCCGGTCAAGAACCTCGTCGGCGCCGTACGCGAAGGGGTGCGCGAGCTCTTCCAACTCCCGGAGGGGTACGAGGTCATCCTGGGCAACGGCGGCTCCACCGCCTTCTGGGACATCGCGACCCACGGGCTGATCGACACCAAGTCCCAGCACCTGTCCTTCGGCGAGTTCTCCTCGAAGTTCGCCAAGGCGGCGAAGCTGGCGCCGTGGCTCGAGGAGCCCACGGTGATCACCTCCGACCCCGGCACCCACCCGGAGCCGCGCGCCGAGAGCGGCACGGACGTCTACGCCTACACCCACAACGAGACCTCCACCGGTGTCGCCATGCCCATCCAGCGGGTGGCCGGCGCCGACGAGGGCGCGCTGGTGCTGGTGGACGCCACCTCCGGGGCGGGCGGTCTGCCGGTCGACATCGCCGAGACGGACGTCTACTACTTCGCGCCGCAGAAGTCCTTCGCGGCCGACGGCGGCCTGTGGATCGGCGTCTTCTCGCCCGCCGCGCTGGAGCGCGCCGCCCGGATCCACGCCTCCGGCCGGCACGTCCCCGAGTTCTTCTCGCTGCCGACCGCGATCGACAACTCGCTGAAGAACCAGACGTACAACACCCCGGCGCTGGCGACGCTCTTCCTGCTGGACGACCAGCTGAAGTGGATCAACGGCCAGGGCGGTCTGGACTGGGCGGTGCGCCGCACCGCGACCTCCTCGCGCACGCTGTACGGCTGGGCCGAGGAGTCCAAGTTCGCCACCCCGTTCGTGGCCGACCCGGCCAAGCGGTCGCAGGTCGTCGGCACGATCGACTTCAACGAGGAGATCGACGCCGCAGCGGTCGCCAAGGCACTGCGGGCCAACGGCATCGTGGACACCGAGCCGTACCGCAAGCTGGGCCGCAACCAGCTGCGGGTGGCGATGTTCCCGGCCGTCGACCCGGCGGACGTCGAGGCCCTGACGGCGTGCGTGGACTACGTCATCGACCACCTCTGAGGACTCGCTCCGCACGCGAAGGGGCCCGCGGCCGGTGACCGGCCGCGGGCCCCTTCGCGTGCGCTGACGACCAGCCCCGGGCTCAGCTCCGCAGCCCCGGGCTCAGCTCCGCAGCCCCGGGCTCAGCTCCGGCGGAAGAGCTTGCGCAGGCCGAGGAACACCACCAGCGCGCCGACGAACGTGAGCCCGGCCTTGACCAGGTTGCCGTTCTTCTCGCCGTCGGTCAGCTTGCCGTCGACGCGGTCGGAGTACTCACCGTTCTTCTTCTGCTCCTTCGCGGTGGCGTCCGGCAGCAGCTCCCCGCCCAGGTCCACCGGCGTCACCTTGGAGCCCGCGCCCTCGGTGCCGTACATGAGCGTGCCGCCGTCCGGGGTGAAGGTCACCGACTCGCCCTGCCGCTGGAGCGGCAGCCCCGGCTCCTCCTCCAGCCGCGTCGGCTTTCCGTTCCGCCAGCGGTACTCGGCGGCCGAGAAGTAGCCGCGGAGCACCAGCCGGGTGCCGTCCGGGGAGAACGCCCCGTCCGTGACCTCCATGTCGATGTCGGAGACCCGCTGGAAGACATTCACCCCCGAGGGGCTCAGCGTGGTCGGTCCGGCGTACAGCCCGCCGTCCTCGTCGCTCTTGCTGGCAATGTAGACACGGCCCGTCTTGGGATGGACCATCAGCGCCTCGGCGTTGCGCGGCCCGCCCTGGTACTTGACGGTGAACTGGGTCGCGGTGACGGTGGTGTCCTTCAGCTGCTTCGGCTCCGGGAAGCGGTAGATCCACACATGGGACCACTGACCGCCCAGGTTGTCGCCGATATCGCCGACGTAGACATTGCCGTCCGGCCCTATCGAGATCGCTTCCACATCGCGGGGATCCCCTATGCCGCGCAGGGTGACCCGCGCGACCGTCTTCCCGGTCCTGCCGTCCACGGCATAGATGTACGGGCCGTCCGAGCTGTCGTTGTGCGTCCAGTAGACGCCGGGGTGGAGACGGCTCGCGGCGAGGCCGCTGGACTCGGTGATCCGTGGATCCTGGATCGTGAAGGGAGACGGCGACGACGAGTCGTCGGCGGCGGCCGGGGCGGCTGCGGACACGGCCAGCAGCGCGGCGGCACCAAGTACGAACGGAAGCGGACGCATGGGCCCAAGCCTGCCATCCCGCCGGGGGCGTCCGGCGCCGGAACCACGCCGAGGGCCCCCTCCGGCCACGCACGGCTTCCGGTCCGGGCATGCCTGGCCTTCCGCCCGCGCCTGACTCCATGATCAAGCCGGACTTCCGTGATCGCGCATGACTTCCGCGATCACGGGCAGATAACGTCTGTCAATTATTTGTGCGGGCGACCACCCCGAAATAACCCCGAGATTATTTGACCTCATCCGAGGATTATTTCGGCGAGAAATTTATCGGTCATTGACGGCATAGCGGGCGGCGGCATTGCAATGCAGAAAGGCCCCGCTTACGGTCTGAGCTCATGAGCGAATACAGCCAGTCCTCTTATGCGCAAACCGCGCCGCCTACGCATTCCGCCGGTGCCCCGAACCATGGCGCGGCACCGGCCGCGCCGTCCAAGAAGATCGCGATCTTCGCGATCGTCGGCTCGGTCATCGCGCTGGTCGGCTCCATGGTGAACTGGGTGATCTCCGACGCCGAGGGCGCCACCGGGGGCATCAAGGGCATCGACGGCGACGGCATCATCACGCTGATCATCGCCCTGGTCGCGGCGATCCTGTTCATCGCCGCCATGGCCACCAAGAAGGCGGCGCTCTACCTGGTCGGCGGCGTTCTGGGGCTGGCCATGGCCATTGTCGCGGTCATCAACATGGCGGACACCGAGCGGCTGGTCGTCCAGAAGCTGAAGGACGAGGAGGGGGTGTCGCAGCAGGTCGCGGAGAAGGCTGCGGAGCAGGCCGCGAAGCTGTACGACATGACCGCGGGACCGGGGCTCTACATGGTCCTGGTCGGCGCACTGATGGCCCTCGCGCTCGGCGTTCTCGGCTTTATGAAGTCCCGCGCCGCCCGGTAATCCGAAAAGACCGGTCGCATTCGGCGACCATACTCAGCGGCCCTCTCCGGCGATCATGCTCGATTGAATTCCGACCGGAGCCGCGAAACCCCAAAGACGCCCGCTTTTTGACCGCACGGGGGGCCAAAAAGCGGGCTTTCGGGTTTTCCACAGGGAATTCCCGGCCGGGAACCTGCCGCCGCCGATGACCGGGCACCCGGCCCACCCCCCTTGATTAGAGCGCACTCCAACGGCTTGGCTGATCCCCATGGAGTACACGCAGCTCGGACGCACCGGTCTCAAGGTCAGCCGTATCGTCCTCGGCACCATGAACTTCGGTCCGCAGACGGAGGAGGCCGACAGCCACTCGATCATGGATGCCGCGCTCGACGCGGGCATCAACTTCTTCGACACCGCCAATGTGTACGGCTGGGGCGAGAACAAGGGCCGCACCGAGGAAATCATCGGGAGCTGGTTCGCCAAGGGCGGCGGGCGGCGCGAGAAGACGGTCCTCGCGACCAAGGTGTACGGAAACATGGACGCCGAGGGTGAGCCCTGGCCCAACAGCGACAAGCTCTCGGCCGTGAACATCCGCCGGGCCGTGGACGCCAGCCTCAAGCGGCTCAACACGGACTACATCGACCTCTACCAGTTCCACCACGTGGACCGCTCCACCCCGTGGGACGAGATCTGGCAGGCCATCGACGTCCTCGTACAGCAGGGCAAGATCGTCTACGCGGGCTCCTCCAACCACGCGGGCTGGCACATCGCCCAGGCCAATGAGGCCGCGGCCCGCCGTGGTTCGTACGGGCTGGTCAGCGAGCAGTGCCTGTACAACCTGGCCGAGCGCCGCGCCGAGATGGAGGTCATCCCGGCCGCGCAGGGCTATGGCGTGGGCGTCATCCCCTGGTCGCCGCTGCACGGCGGGCTGCTCGGCGGCGCGCTCCGCAAGGAGCGCGAGGGCGGCGGTTCGCGCAGCACGTCCGGGCGCAGCGCCGACGCGCTGAAGAACTCGACGGTGCGCGATCAGATCCAGCGGTACGAGGACCTGCTGGCCAAGCACGGCATCGAGCCCGGCGAGGCCGCCCTGGCCTGGCTGCTCACCCGGCCCGGGGTCACCGGTCCGATCGTGGGTCCGCGCACGGCCGAGCAGCTGGCGTCGGCGGTGCGGGCGTCGGAGCTGAAGCTGGGCGAGGAGGTGCTGGCGGAGCTGGACGAGATCTTCCCGGGTCCGGGGCCGTCGCCGGAGGCGTTCGCCTGGTAGCCGAGGGCGAGAGCTATTGAGGGGGTGTGGGCCGCGCCGCGGTCCACACCCCCTCCTTCTTCAGCCTCCGAGGGCGGCAGCCGCGGCGACGACGACGAGAATCAGCACCAGCGCGCCGCTCATGATCATGTTTCTGGTCTTGGGGTCCACACCTCGAGATTAGCCGGACCGCTCAGTGCCCCAGCGGCCAGGCCGCCACCACCTCGTAGCGCGGCTGCTGCCCGGGGACGCCCGGGGCCGGTGGATGGCTGCGCACCAGGTTGAGCTCGCCCACGGTCCACTCCCGGCCCGCGAAGTCCGTGAGCCCGTCGACGTACGGCGCGAGGCTGGTGGCGGAGGTGTGGCGCGGGAAGCCATGCCGCGAGGAGCGGGCGCGGGCGATGGTCAGATGCGGGTGGTACGGGCGGTGCCGGTCCATCGGGACCCCGGCCCGTCGGCCGCCCGCCTCGGCGGAGTCGGCCAGCCGTCGCAGGGCCTCGCTGTCGCCGTCGGCGCCCACCCACACCACCCGGTCGTCGAACCGGCCGCCGCCCGCGAGCCGCAGCTCATGGGGGTGGTGCCGATGGGCGGCGCGGGCCAGCCGGGTGTGCAGCTCGGGCAGTACGTCCTCGGCCACCTCGCCGAAGAAGGCGAGCGTGAAGTGCCAGCCCTCCCGCTCGGTCCAGCGCAGCCCGTCCGCCCCCGGCAGCGCCCGGAGCGCCTTGACCCGCGCGGCCAGCTCGGCGACGGCCGCCTCCGGCGGCAACACGGCGGCGAAGAGTCTCATCCGCCCAGTCTCCCGCACCGGGGTTGGCAACTCGGCCCCTCCAAAGGGCACCTCCCAGCGGTAGCTGGGGGAGTTTGAGGAGCGGGGTACGGGGCGGAGGTCCGGCGAGGCCAAAGAGGCGGAGCCCCGGCAAGGCCGAAGGGGCGGTTCAGGCCGTGGCGGCCAGCGGCTTCTCCTCCGCCTCAGGCGTACGCGGCACGAAGATCACATGCGGGTGGCCGCGGCGCAGATCCAGCTTCAGCCGCAGGCCGCCGGCCCGGACCAGGATCAGCCCCACCGCGGCCGCGGCGGCCGCCGAGATCAGGCCGCCCGCGGCGAAGCCGATGCGCGCGCCGTAGGTGTCGGTCACCCAGCCCACCAGCGGGCCGCCGATCGGGGTACCGCCGACGAAGACCATCATGAACAGGCTCATCACCCGGCCCCGCATCGCGGGATCCGTCGCGAGCTGGACGCTGGAGTTCGCGGTCACGTTGAACGTCAGGCTGAAGATCCCGATCGGCACCATGAGCGCCGCGAAGAGCCAGAAGTACGGGGTGGCCGCCGCGACCATCTCCAGCACGCCGAACATCAGCGCGGCCCCGACCAGCAGTCGCCGCCGGGCCACCACCCGCCGGGCGGCGAGCAGCGCGCCCGTCACCGAACCGATCGCGATCAGGGTGTTGAGCAGGCCGTACGTGCCCGGCCCGGCGTGGAAGACATCGTCGGCGAAGGCGCTCAGCCAGATCGGGAAGTTGAAGCCGAAGGTGCCGATGAAACCGACGAGCACGATCGGCCAGATCAGATCGGGGTTCCCGGCCACATAGCGCAGCCCCTCCCGCAGCTGCCCCTTGCCGCGCGGCGCCCGCTCGACCTTGTGCAGCTCGCTGGTGCGCATCAGCAGCAGCCCGATGATCGGGGCGACGAAGGAGACTCCGTTGATCAGGAAGGCCCAGCCGCTGCCCACGGCGGTGATCAGCACACCGGCGACCGCCGGGCCGATCAGCCGGGCGGACTGGAAGTTCGCGGAGTTGAGGCTGACCGCGTTCCGCAGGTCCTTGGGGCCGACCATCTCGTTGACGAAGACCTGGCGGGTCGGGTTGTCGACGACGGTGACCATGCCGAGCAGGAACGCGATGAGATAGACGTGCCAGACCTGGACGTGTCCGCTGAGGGTGAGGGCGGCGAGCGCGAGCCCGCACAGCCCCAGCGCGGTCTGGGTGAAGAGCAGCAGCCGGCGCCGGGGACATCGGTCCGCGAGGACCCCGCCGTAGAGGCCGAAGAGCAACATGGGCAGGAACTGCAGCGCGGTGGTGATGCCGACCGCGGTGGAGGAGCCGGTGATGCTCAGGACCAGCCAGTCCTGGGCGATCCGCGACATCCAGGTGCCGGTGTTGGAGATCATGGCACCGGTCGCGAACAGGCGGTAGTTGCGGATCCTCAGCGAACGGAAGGTCCCGCCCCGGGTGCGACCCGCGGTGACGGCGGGCGCGGGGTCGGATACGGAGATTCCCGGGTTTCCGGAGGTTCCGGTGAGTCCGGAGGTTCCGGTGAGTCCGGGAGTTCCGGAGGTTCCCGGGATTCCGGGGGGTCCGGAGGTTCCGGGGGGTCCCGGGTTTCCGGGGTTTGCGGGGTTCTTCGGTGCGGGTGCGGAGTCTGCTCCGGGTCCCGTACTCAAGTGCGTTCGCCTCCTGGCTGTCTCGGGTCGTTCTTACATATGCGCGAGCTTCTCCAGCACGGGCGCGGCGGCGCGCAGCACGTCCCACTCGTCCTCGGTCAGCTCCCCGACCAGCTCGGCCAGCCAGGCGTTGCGCTTGCGTCGGCTCTCTTCGAGCATGGCCTCTGCCCGCTCGGTCGGCGAGACGACTTTCTGCCGCCGGTCCTCCGGATGCGGCTCGAGTCTGACCAGTCCCTTGGCCTCCAGCAGCGCCACGATGCGGGTCATCGACGGCGGCTGGACGTGCTCCTTGCGGGCCAGCTCGCCGGGGGTGGCGGAGCCGCACTGGGCCAGCGTGCCCAGGACCGCCATCTCGGTCGGGCTGAGCGATTCGTCCACGCGCTGGTGCTTGAGCCGCCGCGACAGACGCATCACTCCGGACCGCAGGGCACTCACGGCGGCCGCGTCATCGGGGGGCGCCTCCGCCTGGTGCTGGAGACGGGACAGATCCGGCATGGTCTTTAGCATAACTCATTACCTCGTCTAATGAAAACCCTAGTGACATCCCTATTTCCATTTCACCCGAACGAGTGAGTCAACTCCGGGCAGTGACGTACGGCGGCACGCATGAGCGCCCAGGACCACGGGGGTCCGGGGCGCTCAGGGCGGAACGCTCATGCGCCAGGAGGGACGGCGTACCGGCGGGACGGCGTACACCAGGGCGGGACGACGACTCGGCCTAGGCGGGGCCGAGCCCGACTCAGGAGACTCGGCTCAGGAGACGCCGAGTGCCTGTTCGATCGGGTTGAGCAGGAAGTACACCAGGAAGCACAGCCCCACCACGCCCAGCAGCCACGGGATCTCCCGGGTCCGCCGGGTGGCGATGCGCAGCAGCAGGAACGAGAGGACACCCAGCCCGATCCCGTTGGTGATGCTGTAGGTGAACGGCATCGAGATCATGGTCAGGAAGGCCGGGATCGCGATCGTGAAATCGCTCCAGTCGATCTCCTTGACGTTCGCCGCCATGATCAGGAAGCCGACGACCACCAGCGCGGGGGTCGCGGCCTGCGAGGGCACCACCTTGGCCAGCGGGGTGAAGACCAGCGCGAGCAGGAAGAGCCCGCCGGTCACCACGTTCGCGAGTCCAGTGCGCGCCCCCTCCCCGACGCCCGCCGTGGACTCCACGAAGCAGGTGTTGGCCGAGGCCGAGCCGAAGCCGCCGCCCGCCACCGCGACGCCGTCCATCATCAGGATCCGGCCCATGCCCGGCAGCTGACCGCGCTCATCGGTCAGCCCGGCCTCCTCGCCGACGCCGATGATCGTGCCCATCGCGTCGAAGAAGCCGGAGAGCAGCACGGTGAAGACGAAGAGGCAGCCGGTGAGCAGGCCGACCTCATGGAAGCCGCCGAAGAGGCTGACATCGCCGACGAGGCCGAAGTCCGGGGTGTCGACCACCTTCTCCGGCACCGAGGGGATGGTCAGCCCCCACTGGGCGTCCGGGATCTGGGCCAGAGAGTTGATCACGATCGCGACCACGGTCATGGTCACGATGCCGATCAGGATCGCGCCGCGCGTCTTGCGGACGATCAGGATGAAGGTGAGCGCGAGACCGGCCACGAAGACCAGCACCGGCCAGCCATCCAGCCGCCCGGCCACGCCCAGGCCCAGGGGGACGGTGGTGTGCGCGGAGTCGGGGTTACGGCTGACGAAGCCGGAGTCGACCAGACCGATCAGGGCGATGAAGAGACCGATGCCGATCGCGATCGCCCGCCGCAGCCCGGACGGGATCGCGTCCATCACCCGCTGCCGCAGCCCCGAGGCGACGAGGATCATCAGCACCAGACCCGCGAGCACCACCATGCCCATCGCGTCCGGCCAGCTCATCTTGGGTGCGAGCTGGAGCGAGACCACGGCGTTGATGCCGAGACCCGCGGCCAGCGCGATGGGGACGTTGCCGATGATCCCCATGAGCAACGTGGTCAGGCCCGCGATCAGGGCGGTGGCGGTGACCAGCTGGCCGTTGTTGAGCTGATGCCCGAACTTGTCCGTACCGGCCCCGAGGATGATCGGGTTCAGTACGACGATGTAGGCCATCGCAAAGAACGTGGCCAGTCCGCCCCGGATCTCCCGGGAGATCGAGGAACCACGCTCGCTGATCTTGAAGAACTTGTCGATGCCGTTGGCGGGGGGAGTCGGAGCCTGCTTACTGGCGGCGTCGACCGGCGCGGGGGCCGAGGGGGACATGAAGGACCTCAGTGTGCGTGAACATCAACAGCGGGCCCTTTGGACGATCGAACAAGACATTCCGCTCAGACCCAGAAGTATTCAGTATGAAACTATCAAGGCCCGATCACCAAACCGGTCTCGGCGAGATCCCGGCGAGGTCGGCACGGCCCCGGTCGGGCCCATGACTGGCCCCCTTAAGCTGTGGCCATGACGAAGTGGACCCCCAAGCACGAGGCGCCGGAGCCCCTTGAGGGCAATGTCGTGGCCACCATCACCGGCGGCACGATCGTGTGGTTCGTCCTCTTCCTCGCCCAGCTGCCCTTCTACGGCTGGTTCCACGAGCACGGACATCTGTGGTGGCTGTGGACCTGCCTGGCCGGCGGCGGCCTCGGACTGCTCGGCATCTGGTACGTACGGGCCCGGGAGGCGGCGATCCACCGCGACTCGCGGAACGGCGACGCGCAGACGGCCGACGCACAGAACGGCTGACGCACAGCACAGCCGACGCACAGAACGGCTGACGCGCTGCACTGCTGACGCGCGGAACGCCTGGCGCACTCCGCGACGGCGCGGCGCCGGGCCGTCCGCCGTTCCCGGCGGCGGCCCGGCGCCCTGGCCTGGCGCGCGGGCGCGCTCCCCTCCTCATGGCGCACCCGCTCACCCGTCCGCGATGCGCGCAGAAAGATGGCGGCCCCGCCGCGGGGACGCGCGGGCGGGGCCGGATAGGCCAACTGTACGATCTTCACCGGCTGTTCACAATGTTGCGGAAGCCTCACGACGGGCACTTTGTTCGGGAACTACCGTCTTGCGGTCGTCAACTCACCAGTAATGTGAGGGATATGACCGGTAACCGCTTTCGTGCCGATGAGATCGACACCAGCAAGCCGCACTCGGCTCGCATGTACGACTACTTCCTGGGCGGCAAGACCCACTACGCGGTCGACACCCACGCCGCCGAACAGGTCGAGGCCGTCTGGCCCGAAGTCAAGCCGTGGACGCGTGCCAACCGGTCATTCATGCACCGCGCGACCCGCTGGCTCGCGGACGTGGCGGGCATACGTCAGTTCCTGGACATCGGCACCGGCATCCCCACCGAGCCCAACCTCCACCAGGTCGCCCAGAAGGCCGCCCCGGACTCCCGGGTCGTCTACGCGGACAACGACCCGATAGTGCTGGCCTACGCGCAGGCCCTGTTGCTCTCCACGCCCGAGGGCCGCACCGCCTACATCCACGCGGACGTCAGCGATCCGGAGGGGATCCTGGCCGCCGAGGATCTGAACGACACCCTCGATCTGTCCCAGCCGGTCGCCCTGTCGCTAAATGCGATCATGCACTTCATCGCGGATGAGCAGAAGCCGTACGAGATCGTGCGCCAACTGGTCGAGCCCTTGGCCCCGGGCAGCTATCTCGTGCTCTCGCACGGCGCGCTCGACCCCCGCCCCGGGGTCTCGGACGCGGTCACCAACCTCTACCGCAGCAGCGGCATCCATGTGCAGGGCCGCACTCAGGAAGAGATCCTTCCGTTCTTCGACGGGCTGGAGCTGGTCGATCCGGGCGTGGTGATGCCGCACCGCTGGAAGCCCGAGAGCGAGCAGGCCAGGGCCGAGGCGGAGGCCAAGGAGTTGTGGATCTTCGCGGGCGTGGCACGCAAGCCCTGACCCGGGAACGGGCCCTGCCCAAGGGCAAGCGAACGGGCCTTGCCCCGGGGCAAGGCCCACGCACACCCCGTACGCACGCACCCGTCAGTCGAACCAGCGGGCCCGCGCCAGCTCCTCCGTACGGGTCAGATCCTCCAGCAGGGCCGCCACCTCGAACCGGCGCGCCCAGTGCCCGGCGGCCCAGGACAGACCGGCCGCGACGCCCTCGACCGTCGAGGCGTGCAGCGTGCCGTCCACATACCGCCAGTCCAGCTCGATCTCACCGGCGCCCGAGCCCGACCCCTCGTCCTCCGAGCCCTCGCCCTCGCCCTCGATCAGCAGTTCCTCGTGCTCGATGTACGACAGCGGGGCGCCCGGGAGGAGTTCGCGGACCGCCTCGGGCACCTCGTGCGGATCGCCCTGTGAGATCACCCGCGCCGGGTACGCCTCGCTCAGCCGCCGCACCTGGAACAGCTCGGCCAGCTCCGCCGCCCGCGTCGGCCGTACGGGCAGCAGCGCCCGGCCGTCCGCCTCGGCCAGCGGCATCAGGTCGGGGGCGTCCGCGACCAGCGCCTCGCCCGCCTCGACCACGGTCGGCTCACCGTCCACGATGGCGCGCAGCTCGTCCGGCAGGGTCACCTGCTCGGGCTCCAGGTCGGCCAGCTGCCCGTAGATGGCGTGCAGCTGGGCGGGGGTCACCTCGCGGTCCGGGTCGGCGAGGCGCGCCAGCAGCTCGGCGGCGCCGCCCGGCTCGTCCAGCAGCGCGGCGACGGAGGTCCGTACGCCCAGCGCCCGCAGCACCTGCTCGTCCTCGAACCCGGCGGCGTCCACCGCCTCGTACAGCCCGGCCAGCAGCGGATCGCCCCCGGCCGCGCGCAGCCCGGCGGGGCGGCGGCCGTCCAGCACCGGATGGCCGCGCAGCCACCACGCGGTGTACGAGCGCACGATCTCCGTCGTGCCGTCCGGCAGCAGCACCCGCACCGGCGCGGTCAGCGCGTCGCGCAGCGGCGGCTCGGCGAGCATGGCGAGCGCCCGCGGCCAGGCGTCGTCGTCGACCAGGTCCAGGTCGCGTACGGCCACGATCTCGGTGGCCACCGGCGGCACCGGCGTCTCCGGCAGCCGGTCCAGCACGTCCTCGCACCACACGTCGACGGCGTCCAGCACGCCGACGTCGTCCGGTTCGGTGAAGTCGCCCTCGCGCGGCTCCAGTTCATCCGGGTCCAGCACCACATCGGTGGCCCTGGCCAGCGTGAAGCCCGCCAGCACACCGACCGCGGCGAGCGGCTGCTCACCCCAGCGTTCGGCCAGCTCGGTGTCGCAGGCGGCCAGTTCGCCCTCCCGCATCACCTGTTCGAAGGCGCTGCCGGGCAGGACCAGCTCACCGGCCGGGGCCAGCTCCCCGTCCTCGTCCGGCAGCGCGAGCGCGGCCAGCCACGGCTCGTCGCCGGGCGCCAGCCGGGCCTGCTGGACCAGGCCGAGGACGGTGTCGGCCAGCGTGTCGGCGTCCAGCGCCGCGCCCAGGCCGCCCTCGCCCTCCTCCGCGAACGGGTCGTACTCGTCCTCCGCCTCCAGCGAATGCGCGACGGCGGTCCGAACCTGCGGGGTCGTCAGCACGGCGCGGGGCGTGGCGGGGGTCGCGCCGAGCTTTTCCAGCAGCGGATGGGCGGCGTCCGGATGTGCAACTTTCAGGCCGAGGCGGGCGAGGGTGCGATGCGTATCGCTGACCGCGGCGCCGCGGTCGGGGGTCCGCGCGGGCACGGCGGACCCGACGGTTCCGGCGGGGGCGGCGATCCCGGCGGACTCGGCCGGTCCGGCGGACTCGGTAGGCCCGGTAGTGAAGACGGAACCGGTGATTCCGGCGGACTCGGCGGTTCCGATGCTGTCCAGGCTGTGCAGGCCGTCCACGCTGTGCAGGCCGTCCAGGTCGCCGTCGGCCTCGCCCGGCAGCGGCAGCAGCACCTGCCGGGGCCCGATCGTCGTCCGGCCGTCCGCCAGCGGCACCGGCAGCCCGCTGAGCCGGTCCGGGTCGATGCCGCCCAGCGAGTCGTACAGCCGCCGCCACCACGCCGGGGCGCGCTCCACCCCCGCGAGCCGGTCGATGAGCTCGCCCAGCGGCACCCGGGCCACGCCCAGCACCCGCAGCTCCGAGCGGCGCTCGAGACCCGCGGGCAGCAGCGTCGGGAACAGCTCGGCCAGCACCTCCACCGTCTCCGCGCCCGCGCCCTCGACGATCTCGGCGTCCCGGGGCCGCAGCGCGTACGGCTCACCCTCGGCGCCGCCGCGCGCCAGCACATCGTCGTCCCAGTCGGCCGGGGCGGGCGCGGGCGGGGCGGCAGCCGGCTCCCCCGCGACGGGGCCGCCCTGGGCGGCGTCCGGGCCGAGCGCCTCCGGCGAGCCGAGCCAGCCCGCCGCGGCCTCGGCCACGGCCACGGCCGCATCCTCCGTGCCCACGCCCACCGCCGGTGCGGCGGCGCTGGGCAGGAACGGCACCCTCGGCAGCCTCTCCAGCACCCGCTGGCGCAGCTCCCCATCCAGCTCGCCCCGGCCCAGCTGGCCCGGGACCAAGTCGATCGAGCCGACCGAGACCGGATGCCAGTCGCGCAGCAGCGTCGCGTACGCCTCGGCCGCGCGGTCCAGCAGGAAGTCCGTGAGCGGCCCGGGGGCGGTGTGGCGCCGGGTGGGCTCCAGCGGGAAGGACGCGATCAGCAGCGCGGGCATGCCCAACGGCTCGTCGGTCGGCGTCGGGGCGTGGACCACCGGGGCGGTCGCGCGCCGCGTCGGCGCGCCCTCCGCGTCCACCGGAACCGCCCAGGTCACCGACCACACCGGGCGCAGTCGCTCCTCCACCGGGCGGTCGGCGAGCAGCTCCGGCTCCAGCCGCCCGCCGGCGCTCTCGGTGCGCCAGCGCGTCGTACCGCGCGCGCCGCTGTCCTCGACGACGGTGTACGGGCCGTCCTGGCGGCGGCGCAGCGTCCGGGTGCCCTCGACGGTCTCGACCACGACCTCGGCCAGACCGGGGAGGGTCAGCAGCAGCGCGTCGTCGATCCCGGCCAGCAGCCGCTCCACCACGTCCAGCGCGGCGCCGTCGCGCAGCGGCAGCACCACGACGGTGTCGTAGCCCTCCGGGGCACTCCCCTCGGCGGGCAGCGGCAGCCGCAGCAGCGGTACGTGGCCGTCGCGGCGGCGCAGCTCCTCGGCGAGGCCGGGGCCGGCGGCGGTGGCCCGCTGGGTCAGCTCCCGCGCCTCGGCCAGCGACCAGCGCACCCCGCCGGTGCGGCCCACGACCGCGGGCTCGTCACTCACCGCGAGCACCGCCGCGAAGCCGACGCCGAACCGCCCGACCGCGCTCTCCGGCTCGTCCCGCTTGGCCGACGCCCGCAGAGTGGACAGCGACTCGACCCCGGCCGCGTCCAGCGGCGCCCCGGTGTTGGCGACGGCCAGCACGGCGGGCTCGCCGTCGGTGGCCGGCCGCAGGGTCAGCCGCAGCCGCCCCGACACCCCGGCGCGGGCGGCGGCGTCCGCCGCGTTCTGAGCCATCTCGACGACCAGCCGGTCCCGGTGGCCGCCCAGCGCCAGGTCCTCCTCGGCGTTGGCGTCCTCCCGGAACCGGGCGGGCGACGCGGCCCAGGCGTCCAGCACGCCGCGCCGCAGCCGCGCGGTCCCGAACGGGTCCGCGTCCTCGGTCGCGCCTCGCACCATCGCCGTGCTGCTCACGTCTCGCCTCCGGAAGTTCCTGGTCGGGGTCCGTCCTGCGCCACGGCGCCACACCGCCGAGTCCCCCGCGGTGCGGATCGCCTTACCGCGCTCGCCGTTCCCAAGCGTGCCGCCCTTGCTAGCCGCGAACGTACCGCTATCCGCCCTCAAACGACGCCCCGGGCCCCACACAACCGGATTCTCCCCCTCACCTTGGCCCCCTCGGGACCTTGGCCCCTCGAGACCTTGGGGCCCTCGGGCCCCTCCCGCCGGGTCCCTGCCTCGTGCGCCCAAGCGGAGGCGCACCCTCCACCACCGCCGGGGCCCCGCTGCGGCGGGCGCCCCGGTGCCGTCGTGACCGCTTACCCCGGGCGTGACCGCTTACCCCGGGCGTGACCGCTTGCCCCGGTGGATGTCCGACGGCTCGTGATGCCTGCGGCGGGCTGCTTTCCCCTCCCCGCCCCTTCCCGCAACTGGGGCTCCGCCCCAGACCCCGGGGTGCGGGGCGGAGCCCCTGGCATGCCCCTGGCCGCCGCCCGGCAGGGCCGAACCGGGGCAGCCGAACTCACCGTTGAGACCTGACGACAACGCAGCGGACGGGCCGAAGTGATACGGCGCGGCGCCGCGCGCGTCCGGACAGAGCGCGTCCGGGCAGGGCGCGTCCGGGCAGGGCTCGGCTGGTCCGCATCGCTCGAAGCCGCCGCCAGGGCGACGCGAGACCCCGCCAAGGCACGCGGGGCCCGGCCACCGGCCCGGCCACCCTGCCCACACGTCGCCCAGACGAGCCTGAGAGGCGGCGTAACCGGGACGACGGCGGTGGGCAGCGGCCCACCCGGCGGGGGCGGCAACCGCGGGCGATCGGGGGCGCTGACGCCGCGATGAGCCGGGATGTGCGCGCTCCCGCCGGGACGGGAGTCCACGGCCGCCGTCGCGGCGACGGTGGACCGGACGGGCGGCCCGGGACCGCCGCTCCCCAGTGACCTGGCCAGGGCCGGTGCGGGGCGGGCCCCGCGCCTTCTCTCAGCTGTGGCCCAGTTCCTCCGGGGGCGTGTCCGGCTCGACGGAGCCGCTCGTGCGGTCCGGGTGGAGGGGGAGGGGTTCGACGACGGTTTCGTCGACTACGGGTGGGGCCGGGCGGGGGGGCTTGGGCATGACGGCGGCCTCGGAGTGGGCGCCGCAGCCGTAGGAGAGGGAGACGACGCGGCCGTCCGCCGGGCTGAACTCGTTCGCGCAGACCCCGAACGCCTGTCCCAGCGAGCCGCCGAGGGCCACCAGGAAGCCGCAGCTCGCGCAGGTGCCGGGGGCCGCCTGGGCCATGGGGGTCTTGGGGCCGTACGCCTCGTCCCAGCGGTCGGCCGCGTCGTGGAGACCGTAGCGGGACAGCACCCGGGCGCGCCGCATGCCCAGTTCCTCGGCGATGGCCGCGATGGAGCCGGTCGCGGGCGCGGCGGTCTGCGCCGCGGGGGCGCCGGCCGTCACATCGGCCTCCTCCACCGCCGCGAGCTGCTGCATCTCCTCCGAGACCGCGGAGTTGGGCGGCGGGGCGTCCTCGCCGGAGTAGCCGGGTTCCAGGCGCAGGTCCTCGGCCTCGGTGGGGAGCAGATCGCCCGGCCCCATGTCGCCGGGGCGCAGCCGCTCGCTCCAGGGCACCCACTCCGGCGCGAGCAGCGCGTCGGGGCCGGGGAGCAGTACCGTCTCGTCCAGGGTGACGGCCTTCGCGCGGGAGGCGCGGGTCACCGTGACCGCCCAGCGCCAGCCGCGATAGCCCGGCTCGGGGCTCTCGAAGAGATGCGTGACCACGCGGTCGCCCTCGGCGACAGCGCCCAGATACTCGCCCACCTGCCCCGGATGGGCGGCTTCCGTGGCCGCCTCGCGGGCGAGTTCGACCGCCTCGGCGCACAGGCGGTCGGGGGTACGGCTTCGCATCGCACTCACAGGATCGATTCTCTCTTCCACGCCGTCGCAGCCGTCTGACCTGGTGCGCCAGCCGTACGGCCGTCGCGGGACCACGGACGGAGCGGACCATGGGGCCGCGTCGACGTCCGCGCCCATCCGGCCTTCGGGCGCACCTTGTACGTCCCATTCTGCGGGATGGCTACTCGGCACACGGCCAGGAACGACCCTCGGTGGCGCGGTTACGCACGCTACCTTGTCCGGCCGCACCGGCCCTACCCCCGTCTCATCCCCACCTCCGGCCGCGGCGCCGTACGCCCCCTCCCCTCCCGCCCCCGCGAAAGCGCATTTCCGCTGGACAGCGGGGTGTTGCCGATCTCTGCCGACGGCGCCGCCATCCGGAAAGCCGTCGAAGGTCTGACGCTTCGGCCGCGTTGGCTGCACCATGGTCAGGTGGCAGGAACGCGGTGGTACAGCGGCGGCTCGACCGGGAGGTCGGGCCGCTGGGTCGTCCACGCCCTCCGTCTCCCCTTCGCGCTCCGCCTCCCTTTCACCGCGGCCGGGCGGGGCATCCGCCGGGCCACTCACGCCCACGGCGCCGGCGAGTCGGGGCTCGGCAAGCTGATCGAACTGCACGCGGTGAACTCCGCGGGCGACATGCTGATCACCGTCGCCCTCGCCTCCACGATCTTCTTCTCGGTCCCGACCGACGAAGCCCGCGGCCGGGTCGCGCTCTACCTGGTCATCACCATGGCGCCGTTCGCGCTGCTCGCCCCCGTCATCGGCCCGTTCCTGGACCGCATTCCGCACGGCCGCCGCGCGGCGATGGCGGGCGCGATGCTGACCCGCGTGGTGCTCGCGCTGACGATGGCGGGCGCGGTGGCGGGCGGCGGGCTCGAGCTGTATCCGGCGGCGCTGGGCGTGCTGGTGGCGTCCAAGGCGTACGGAGTCGTCCGTTCCGCCGTCGTGCCACGGCTGCTCCCACCCCACTTCTCCCTGGTCAAGGCCAATTCACGGGTCACCCTTGCCGGGCTGCTCGCCACCGGCGCGGCGGCCCCGCTGGGGGCCGGGCTGCATCAGATCGGGCCGAGCTGGCCGCTGTACGGGGCGTCCGCGATCTTCCTGCTGGGCGGATTCCTGTCGTTCACCCTGCCGCACAAGGTGGACTCCTCGAAGGGCGAGGCCAGGGCGCAGCTGACCTCGGGACAGCGCCATCTGCATCTGCCGGTCACGGTGCGCAAACCCAAGGCCAGGGTCGGCGGGGCCAGGACCGCCCCGGCGGTCGGCGGGGACAGGACCGCCTTCTCCCGGACCGCGTTCTCCCGGACCGCCTTCTCACGGATCGCCTTCTGGCGGCGCCGGTCCCGGCGGCCCGGCCTCAGTACGGTCGGCCCCTCCGTGCTGCACGCCCTCCAGGCGTGCGCCGCGCTGAAGACCCTGTCCGGGTTCCTCACCCTCTTCCTCGCCTTCCTCCTCCGCGACCAGCCGCTGGCCGGGCTCGGCCCCGAGATCTCGCTCGGCCTGGCCGCGGTCTGCGCGGGCGGCGGCAACGCGCTGGGCACCGCGATCGGCGCCTGGCTGCGGGCGCGCGGCCCGGAGCTCATCATCGCGGTGGTGCTGAGCTCCGCCCTGGGCGTGCTCATCGTGTCGGCGGCCCTCTACGGCGCGGTGACTGTGGCCGCCGTGGCCGCCACCGCCGGGATCTCCCAGGCGCTGGGCAAGCTGTCGCTGGACGCGCTGATCCAGCGTGACGTCCCGGAGGACGTCCGCACCTCGGCGTTCTCGCGCTCCGAGACGACGCTCCAGATGGCGTGGGTCGTCGGCGGCGCCATCGGCATCGTGCTGCCCCTCCACGGGGTGCTGGGGATGGCGGTCGCCGCGGCGGTGATCGCGCTGGGCACGGCGCTGAGCGTCCGCGGACTGCTGAGCGCCTCCCGGCAGGGGGCGCCGTATCCGCGGGTTGCGTGAGTCCCGAGCCGCGCCCGAGCCCGGCGGGGACCGCCATCGGCGAGTCGTACCTGCGCGCACGGCGGTCCGGTAGTTTTGGGCAGGAAATAATTGAGGCCTGCGGAGTCCTACCCGCGCGTGAGGCGATCGGTGGGGCCAGATAGCCTGCCCGCATGACCGCTGCGCTGTTTTCCAGGGGCAAGGGCCGCCGCGCCGTCACCGCCGCCTGTGCTGTGTCCCTCGGGCTCGTCGCCCTCTCCGCCTGCGACAAGCCGACCCCGCTGGCAACGGTGACGGTCGGTTCGAACACCGTGACGGCCGAGGCGAGCAACGGCTGCTACGGCGACGGCAAGGACCTGAGCTCGAAGAAGTTCAAGGACTGCCTGTCCGCCAAGCCCGAGAAGACGATCAGGGTGACCCCTGGGGACAAGGTGCGGATCGGGGTGGACCCCGAGATCGCCAAGTCCAGCTGGGGCCTGATCGCCAACAACCCGGTCATGGCCGAGGCGAGCAAGGAGACGTACCGCAGCTTCGACAGCGAAACGCTCTTCGCCCGGCAGAACCCGCAGACCGGCCAGACCACGCTCGAGAAGAAGGTCACGATCACGGTTGCCGAGCTCGGCAAGAGCAGCCAGGGCGTCAAGGGCATCTGGCGCTTCACGCTGGAACGGGACTCCTGACGGGACGCTTGACGGGGCCTGGTCCTACCGGGTCACCGCCGCGCCGCCGTGACAGGGTTGTGTGTGACAAGGGGGAGTCACCCATGCGCGTACTGATCGTCACGGCCGTACCCGCCGAGCGGGACGCCGTCGTACGGGGCGTCGGCGCCACGGCCCCCGAGCCGGCCGAGCTCCCCGTCCCCGGCGGGGTGCTCCACCGGCTGAGCCCGGCGCCGCCCACCGGGCCGCCGCTCACCGTGGACGTCCTGGCCGCCGGAGTCGGCCCGGCGGCCGCGGCGGCCGGAACCGCCGCCGCCCTGACCGCGGCCGCGGTCGCCCGCACCCCCTACGACCTCGCCGTCTCGGCCGGTATCGGCGGCGGCTTCACCATCGCGGGGCCCGCCACCGCGCGCCCCGTAGCCGCGGGGTCCGTCGCCGCAGGGCCCGCCACCACAGCGCCCTCCACCGCGGGACCCGCCGCCGCGCCGCCCGCCGCCGCGCGCCTCGGCTCCGTCGTCGTCGCCGACGCCATCGTCGCCGCCGACCTGGGCGCCGAGACCCCCGACGGCTTCGCCGCCGTCACCGACCTGGGCTTCGGAACCGTCGAGCACCTCCCGCCCGCCCCGCTCGTCGCCGCCGTCGCCGAGGCGACGGACGCCGTGCGCGGCACTGTGCTCACCGTGTCGACCGTGACCGGGAGCGCCGAACGGGCCGCCGAGCTGCTGCGCCGCCATCCGCGCGCCGTCGCCGAGGCCATGGAGGGCTTCGGCGTCGCTGAGGCCGCCGCGGCGCAGTCCGTGCCCGCTCTGGAAGTACGGACAGTCTCCAACGCCGTCGGACCCCGCGACCGCGCGGCCTGGCGGATCGGGGAGGCGCTCGAGGCGCTCACCGGCGCCTTCGCGACCATCGCCCCCCTCCTCGGCACCTGGACCTTTGACCCGGAAGGAACCCGGCAGTGACTGAGCCCCTGAGCGATCCCCTGAGCGATCCCCTGACTGAGCCTTTGAAGATCGCCTACTCCCCCTGCCCCAACGACACGTTCGTCTTCCACGCCTGGGCCCACGGCCGCGTCCCCGACGCGCCCGCGCTCGATGTCACCTTCGCGGACATCGACATCACCAACGGGATGGCCGAGCGCGGTGAGTTCGACGTACTGAAGGTGTCGTACGCCGTACTGCCGTGGGTGCTGGACGACTACGCGCTGCTGCCCTGCGGCGGCGCGCTCGGCCGCGGCTGCGGTCCGCTGGTGCTCACCCGGCGGCCCGGCGAGGGGCAGCAGCTCACCGGGAAGGACCTGGCGGGGAAGACGGTCGCGGTGCCGAGCGAGCGTTCGACCGCGTATCTGCTCTTCCGGCTGTGGGCCGCCGCCGAGGTGCCGGGTGGGGTCGGCGAGATCAAGGTGCTGCCGTTCCACGCGATCATGCCCGCGGTGCGGGACGGCGAGGTCGACGCCGGGCTCGTCATCCACGAGGCCCGGTTCACCTATCAGAATTACGGACTGCACTGCCTGGCTGACATGGGCGAGCACTGGGAGCAGACCACCGGACTCCCGATCCCGCTCGGCGCGATCATCGCCAAGCGCTCACTGGGCGCCGATCGGCTGCGGGAGCTCGCCGACGCCGCCCGGACGTCGGTACGGATGGCCTGGGACGACCCGGAGGCGTCGCGGACGTATGTCCTGGACCACGCCCAGGAGATGGACCCGGCCGTCGCCGATCAGCACATCGGGTTGTACGTCAACGAGTTCACCGCCGACCTCGGCGAGAGCGGCTACGCCGCGGTCCGCGGGCTGCTGACCCGCGCGGCGGCCGAGGGGCTGGTACCGCCCCTCGGCCCCGGGGCGCTGGACGCGGTCTGACACTTCGGCAAACGGTCTGGCCCTTCGGCAAGTGGTCCGACGCTTCGGCAAACGGTCACACACCAAGCGGAGCCGGATGGATACCCATCCGGCTCCGCTGGCGGAATGTCGTATGACGGAATGTCGTATGTGCCGATGCGCGCCGGGCCGCTCAGGCCGAACTCGGACCAGACACGGCCCGGACTCAGCCCGGACTCAGGTCAGACGTCGAGCTGGTCGGCCACCGCCCGCAGCATGCCCGCGATTTTGTGGCCGTGTGCCTTGTCCGGATAGCGGCCGCGCTCCAGCTGCTGCGTCACATTCTCCAGCAGGGTGGTCAGGTCCTGGACGATGGACGCCAACTCGTCCGGCTTGCGGCGCTGGGCGGCCGCCACGGAGGGAGTCGGATCGAGAACGGTGACGGACAATGCCTGATCCCCGCGATTTCCGGCCACTACGCCGAATTCCACGCGCTGCCCCGGCTTCAGTGAGTCGACGCCTTCCGGAAGCACCGACGAGTGAACGAAGACGTCGCCACCGTCATCGCGGGAGAGAAAGCCAAAGCCCTTCTCACTGTTGAACCACTTGACCTTGCCGGTAGGCACGTCTGTCTCGTCCTCGTCGCTCGTCGGAAAACACGGAAAAACAGCTCTCGATAGCACTACAGCGGGTCGTAAGACCCGCCA
Source organism: Streptomyces endocoffeicus (assembly GCF_016741935.1). Classification (GTDB taxonomy): domain Bacteria; phylum Actinomycetota; class Actinomycetes; order Streptomycetales; family Streptomycetaceae; genus Streptomyces; species Streptomyces endocoffeicus. The sequence continues at coordinate 245,716 of NZ_JAERRG010000007.1, forward strand.
CCACCAAGGCTAATGGTCCCGAGCCTGGTGACAAGACGTACCCGGGTGGTTCCTATGCGCGCTCTGGCACGGATCTACCCTGGTCCGGTGAGTAATGAAACCCCGCACCGCGGCGGCTCCCCCAGCCACCCTCGAGAGGCGCCCCTTCCCGGCGACCGGCTCATCCGGTCCGGCGTCATCGTCTTCGCCATCGGAGCGGTGGCCACGCTCGTCACCGTCGCGCCGCTCTTCCTGGGCGCGGATCCACTGCCCTCGGTGGCGTACTTCGTCTGCATGCTGATGGGCGTCGGCTTCGCGCTCGCCGCCGTCGGGCTGCTGCGCTCCATCGCGGCACAGCGGCGGGAGGCCGCGGCCGCCGCCCGGGTGTCACCGCCCCCCGTACCGCCGTCCGGGTGAACCGGCCGCATCAGGCGAACCAGGTGCATCAGGTGAACCGGCTGGGCTCATGGGCTGGTGGGCTCATGGGCTGGTGAGTTTGTGAGTTTGTGAGCTGATGGGCCGAGCCGGTGAGTTCATGAGCCGGTGAGCTCGTGAACTGGGCAGGTCAGCCCGCCGTGCGATCGCCTATGTAGCCCGACAGCCAGACCGGGAACGCCGTCAGATCGTCCAGCACGACATCCGCGCCGGCCGTGAGCAGCTCGTCCGCCGCGCAGGGCCCGGTGGCGACCGCCACGGAGAGCGCACCGGCCGTACGGGCGCCCCGTACGTCACCCGTGTGGTCCCCGACGTACACCGTCGCCCCGTACTCCCGCAGCGCCTCCGCCTTGGCCTCGGCCCACAGCCAGCCGATGACCGCGTCCGCCTCGATGCCCAGGTGGCTCAGGTGCAGCTTGGCGTTGGGCTCGTGCTTCGCGGTGACGACGATGGCCCGGCCGCCCGCCCGCCGCACGGTCTCGATCGCCTCCCGCGCCCCCTTCATGGCCGGGGTGGGCGCGATCGCGTACTCCGGGTAGATCTCGCGGTAGAGCTCGCCCATCTCCTCGACGCGCTCATCGGGGAACCACTGCACCAGCTCCTGCTCCAGCGGCGGGCCGAGCCGGGTGATGGCGAGGTCGGAGTCGATGTAGGTGCCGGTCCGGGCCGAGAGCGCCTCGTACGCCGCCTTGATGCCCGGCCGGGAGTCGATGAGGGTCATGTCGAGGTCGAAGCCGACGGTGAGAGCGGAGTGCGAAGCCATGCCCGCCATTGTGCCTCGGCCCACCCCATACACTTAGCCTCGCCTAACTTCGTAGCCGACGAGCGAACGGACGCGATGACCGCCGACCGGACCAGCAACCGCCCTCCCAGAGCCCCCCTGGTCCGCGCCTCCCCGGTCCGCGCCTCTCCGGCCCCCAACTCCCCGGTCCCCGCCTCCCCGGTCCGCGCCTCCCTGGTCCGGCGCCGCCTCGGCTGGACGGCCGTGGCCGTCGTCGCCCTGCTGCTCGCCGTTCTGCTGAGCCTCGCCGTGGGCAGCCGCCAGATCGCGCCGAGCGCGGTCCTGGACGCGCTGCTGCACGGCGGTTCCAGCGACGCCGCCGACATCGTGCGGTCCCTGCGGCTGCCGCGGACCCTCATCGGGCTGATGGTCGGCGCGGCGCTCGCGATGGCGGGCACCGTGATGCAGGGCGTCACCCGTAACCCGATCGCCGACCCCGGCATCCTCGGCATCAGCCAAGGCGCCTCGGTGGGCGTGGTGCTCGCGATCGCCTTCGCCGGAGTGCATACGCTCAGCGGCTTTGTCTGGTTCGCCTTCGCGGGCGCGGGGCTGGCGTCGGTCGCCGTCTACGCCATCGCCACCAGCGGGCGGGGCGGCGCGACCCCGGTCAAGCTCGCGCTCTCCGGCGCCGCGATCAACGCCCTGCTGGTGTCCGTGACGACGGGCGTGCTGACGACGAAGGCGGCGGCCCTGGATGAGTTCCGCTTCTGGCAGATCGGCTCGCTCGCCGGGCGGGACACCGGGATCGTCGGCCAGATCTGGCCGTTCCTGCTGGTCGGCACGGTGCTGGTGATCGCGGTGGCACGCGGTCTCGACGCACTGGCGCTCGGCGAGGACGTCGCGAAGGGGCTCGGCCAGAACGTGGCGGTCGTACGGATCGTCGCCGCCCTCGGCGCCACGATCCTCACCGGCGTCGGGGTCGCCGCCGCCGGCCCGCTCGCCTTCATCGGCCTCGCGGTCCCCCATATCGCCCGCGCGATCGTCGGCACCGACCACCGCTGGGTGCTGCCGATGGCCGCCCTGATCGGCCCGGTGATGCTGCTGGTCTCGGATGTGGTCGGCCGGGTCGTCTTCCCGCCCAGTGAGGTCCCGGCGGGCGTGATGACCGCGCTGATCGGGGTGCCCTTCCTGGTGACGCTGGTGCGCCGGAAGGCGGTGGCCGCGTGAGCGCGACGGAGAGCCGTACTGACAGCCGTACGGTCCGCACGGGGGTCCGCCCGGCCGGGTACGGGCTGATCCGCGTCAAGAGCAAGGGGCACGGCGGACGTGGCGGAGGCGGCGGACATGGCGGAGGCGGCGGACGTGGCGGATCGTTCCTGCTGCACCGCCGCTCGGCCCTCGTCGCGATCGGGCTCGCTCTGGCCACCGCCGCCGTCTGCGTGACGTATCTGTGCGTCGGCGAGAGCTTCATCGCCCCCGGCGACGCCGTGAAGGCCGTCCTCCACACCCAGTGGGGCCTCGGCCGGGCCACCCCGAACGACCTCGTCGTCGGCACGCTGCGGCTGCCCCGGATGACGCTCGGCCTGATGGTCGGCGCCGCCTTCGGCATCGCGGGCGCGCTGATCCAGACGGTGGCCCGCAACCCCCTCGCCAGCCCCGACATCATCGGCGTCAGCCAGGGCGCGAGCGCGGTGACCGTGGGCGCGATGACCTACGGGGTCAGCTCCTACACCGTCCTGCCGTACCTCTCCGTCGCGGGCGGTCTCGCCGCCGCCGCGCTGGTGTACGTCTTCGCCTGGCGCGGCGGGCTCCAGGCGGCCCGCTTCGTGCTCATCGGCATCGGCTTCGCGGTCGCGCTGCGCTCGATCACCCATCTCTTCCTGACCAAGGGCGACTATCTCGTGGCCCAGCAGGCGAAGGTGTGGATGACCGGTTCGCTCAACGGACGCGGCTGGGGCGAGGCCGCTCCGCTCGGCTGGGCGCTGCTGGTGCTGCTGCCCGGTGTGCTGTGGGCGGCGCGGGCGCAGCGCACGGTGTCCATGGACGACGACACGGCGACCGCGCTGGGCGTACGGCTCGGACGGGTGCGGCTGGGCCTGGTGGCCCTCGGCGTCGTCCTCGCGTCGATGGCGACGGGCGCGGCAGGCCCGGTGGACTTCGTGGCGCTGCTCGCCCCGCAGATCGCCCGCCGGATGACCCGGACCGCCCAGATCCCGCTGCTGTGCTCGGCCCTGACCGGAGCGTTCATCGTCGTCACCGCCGATCTGCTGGCCCGCAAGCTGTTCGCGCCGACCGAACTGCCGGTGGGTGTGCTGACGGCCGCCGTCGGCGCCCCGTATCTGATCCATCTGCTGCTGTCTTCCGGGGGACGCGGCCGTAAGGGAGGCACCGCCGCATGACCGCTTCGGCGTCCACAACGGGAACGAGCCCGGAAGCCGATCCGGCGAGTCCGGCGGAAACCGGTCCGGCGGAAGCCGCTTCCGTGAACCGGCCGAACCAGCCGAATCGGCCGAACCAGCCGAACCGGCTCAGCGCACGCGCGCTGACCCTCGCCTACGAGGACCGCACCGTCGTGGACGGGCTGGACCTGGAGATACCCGATGGCGAGGTCACGGTCATCGTCGGCCCCAACGCCTGCGGCAAGTCCACCCTGCTGCGCGCCCTCGGGCGGCTGTTGCGGCCACGCGGCGGCGCCGTGCTCCTCGACGGCACGGATCTCGCGCGCATCCCGACGAAGAAGATCGCCCAGTCCGTGGGGCTGCTTCCGCAGACCCCGGTCGCGCCCGAGGCGATCACCGTCGCCGATCTCGTCTCCCGTGGCCGCCAGCCGCATCAGCGGTGGTGGCAGCAGTGGTCGGAGGAGGACGAACGGGCCGTCACGGACGCCATGGAGCGCACGGACGTGACGGCGCTCGCCGACCGCCCGGTGGACGAGCTGTCGGGAGGGCAGCGGCAACGCGTATGGATCGCGATGGCGCTCGCGCAGGAGACCGATCTGCTGCTGCTGGACGAGCCGACGACGTACCTGGACATCTCCCACCAGGTGGAGGTGCTGGACCTGGTGCGCCAGCTCAACCACGAACGCGGCCGTACGGTCGTCGCGGTCCTGCACGACCTCAACCAGGCCGCCCGCTACGCCGACCATCTGATCGCGATGAAGGGCGGCAGCATCGTGGCACGCGGCCGCCCGGAGGGCATCGTCACGGCGGAGCTGGTGCACGAGGTCTTCGGCCTCGACTCGGTGGTCGTCCCGGACCCGGTGACCGGCAGCCCCCTGGTCGTCCCGGGCACGCCTTGGCAGGCCGCCGAGCAAGACTGACCGCGCGGGCCGAGCAAGGCTGAGCGCGAGGGCCGAGCAAGACTGAGCGCGAGCGGCCGACCACGGCTGAGCGGGACCAGGGCCGGCGCCCGGCGTCAGCGCTTGCGGCTCGCGCGCCAGAGGAGGAACAGCACCGAGGCGATGGCCGCGCCCCGGACGACGAAGGGCCAGGTCTCGGTCAGGGCGTCCTTCCAGCCGTGTTCGGGGATCGCCTTGCCCCACTTGTGGTCGGCTCGGCCGTACAGCCAGATCGCGGCCCCGGCCGCGACCAGGCCGGGCATGCCCAGGGCGGCCCACCTCGCCTCGGCCGGGGAGCGGCGGTAGGTGCTGTAGTACGCGATCACCCAGCCGAACGCGATCGGGATGATGTTGCCCAGGGCGGCGCCCGCCACGAGGAGTCCGACCGCCACCAGCAGCACCGGGCCGAGCCCGGACACCCATTTGGGGACGCCGCCCCCGCCCGCGGGCTGACCGGCCGCCTTACCCGCCTTACCCGCCTGACCGGGCCCGAGCAGTACGCGGCGCAGCCCGCTACGCGGCTTGCCTCCGGCCTCCGCCTTCTTGGCCTCGGCCTTCGCCTCCGCCTCCGCGGCGGCCTCGGCCTCGGCGGCCTCCTTCTCCGCCGCCGCCTTCTCCTCGGCCTCCCGCCGCTCCTGGCGCTCCTGCTCGGCCGACTTGCCCTTACCGAGCAGTTCGGGGATCTCGATCCCGCCGGTGAACCCCTCGACCGCGCCGTACTGCGCGTCGCGCTGCTCGGGCTGGGCGAACGGGCCCGGCTCGACGTGCCACCAGTCCATGTCGGACTCGCCGGGGCCCAGTTCGTCCTCGCCCGCGAGATGCGGCGGCGAGGCGGCGTTGGACGGGGGCGTGGCGGGGGTGGCGGGCCTCGGCTTGATCAGGGAGGGGGTGCCGTCGCCCGGGGTGCGGTTGGCGCGGCCGTCCCTGTTCCGGCCGTCCCCGTTCCGGCCGGTGCCGGGCACCCCCGGGGCGTCCTCCTCGCGCGGAGCGGGCACCTTACCGGTGAGACCGCTGCTCTTGGCGAGCCCGGCCAGCTTCTCCCGGGCCGCCCGCGCCGCCCCGGCGGCCCCTCGCGGCGCCACACCGCCACCCGCACCGCTGCCCTCCGTACTGGGGTCACCGCCCATTCCCCCCGACCCCGGGTCGGGGACCCGGCCGCCCGCGGCGGCCACCACATCGGCCGGTGAGCCCAGCTTGGACAGGATCCGCTTCACCCCGGCCGGGCTGTCCGCCCCTCCGGTGGCAGTGGCCCGTCGATGGTCGATATCGGCACGAAGCCCGGAGACCAGCCGCATACGTTCACCGGACGACAGACCTTGCTGCTGAGCCAGGTCACCGACACGGCTCAGATAGTCGTAGACGAGCTTTTCGCTCTCGATCCCCACCAAGACCCCTGAGAATGCGCACCGTCGGCGTATCAGTCGGCTCCGACGGTACCGCGCGGAACCGGAATCCCGCCGCACCCCCTCCGTCCCGCACCCCGCGGGTACTGTGGATCGAATGAGCAGTTCATGGAATCGAGAGGGCTGACATGCCCGAAGAGACCAGCTCGCGCAACCGGGAGGCATGAGTTGCCCGCAGACACCGGCCACGGGGGCAGCGGTCCGCAGGATCGCGTCCCCCCGGGCGGCGGCCCACGAGACGGCGGCCACGGCGACCGTGGCCGCGGGGTGCCGCGCACCCTCGCCGATGAGCTGCGCACCCGGCCCGACGACGCCCTCGCCGCCCTGCTGCGCGCCCGCCCCGATCTGCTCTCCCCGGTCCCGAACGACCTCACCCAGCTCGCCACCCGCGCGGGCACCCGCGCCTCGGTGGTACGAGCCGTGGAGCGTCTCGACCGATTCGCGCAACAGACCGCCGAGGCCCTGGCCGTCGCGCCCGACCCGTGCTCGTACGAGACCCTGCGGGACCTGCTGACCGGCGACGAGGGCCCGGAGCCGGAGGAGGCCGGGGTCAGCGGAGGCAGCGGGGACTCCCGAAGCCCGGAGGAACCCGGTGGCCCCGGAGGCGCCGGGACCCCCGCGAGCATCGGCGCGCCCTTGCCCGCCGAGGAACGCGCCGCGATCGTCGCCGAGTTGCCGCGGGCCGTCGCCACGCTGCGCGAGCAGGCCCTGATCTGGGGTGGGGACGATCGGTTTCGGCTCGTCCGGACCGCTCGGGAGCTACTCGCGCCCTCGCCCACCTCGCCCTCCCCGACCGGGCTCGGCCCGACCGTGCAGGAGGCCACGTCCGGGATGTCGCCGGGGCGGCTTCAGGAGCTGCTGGCGGCGGCCGGGCAGTCGCCGACCCACGATCCCGTCACGGCGGCGGCGGCCCTGGCCGAGCTGTTCCGGGACCGCGCCCGGATGGCGGCGCTGCTCGACGGGGCGCCGGCGGGAGCGGCGGGCGTGCTGGCCAAGCTGACCTGGGGGCCGCCGTACGGGGAGGCGTCCGTCGCCTCGCCCACCCCGCCCATCGGCTGGCTGCTGGACCACGGGCTGCTGCTGCCGTCCGGCCCGCGCAATGTCGTACTGCCCCGCGAGGTCGCCCTGCATCTGCGCCACGGCCGCGCGCACCGCACCCCCGAGCCGTTCGCTCCGTCGCTCTCGCCCACCACCGAGCACGATCCACAGGTTGTGGACAACACCGCGGCGGGCCAGACCTTCACCGCCCTGGCCACCGTCGAAGAGCTCCTGGGGCAGTGGGAGACCGCCGGGCCGCCCGTCCTGCGCGCGGGCGGGCTGAGCGTCCGCGACCTCAAGCGGACCGCCGTGGCACTCGACGTGTCAGAACCGGTGGCCGCCTTCTGGATCGAGCTGGCGTACGCGGCCGGGCTGGTGGCCTCCGACGGCGAGACCGACGAGCGCTACGCCCCCACCCCCGCCTACGACGACTGGCTGCGGCTGCCCGCCGAGGAGCGCTGGGCCCGGCTCGCCGCCGCCTGGCTGCCCGCGACCCGTACGTCGGGCCTGGTCGGTGGCCGGGACAGCAGGGGTCGCACCCTCGCCGCGCTCGGCCCGGAACTGGACCGTTCCCCGGCCCCCGAGGTCCGCCGCCGGGTCCTGGAACTCCTGGCCACCCTCCCGCACGGTGCCGCGGCCGCCCCCGATGTCCTGCTGGCCCGGCTGCGGTGGGAGCGGCCGACCGGCCACCGCGGGGCCCCGGCCCCCACCGCGGCCGCCCCCGGTGCGGCCACGCCTTCCGGGTCCGCCCCCGGGGCCGCATCGTCCACCCCCGGGGCCGCATCGTCCGCCGCCGGAGCCACATCGTTCGCCGCCACCTGGTCTTCCGCGGCCGTCCCCGGAACCGCCTCCACCGCCGCCTCGCCCACCGGCGCCCCGCCCACCGGCGGCTTCCCCACCGGTGAGGACCTGCGCTCGCGGCTGGCCCGCTGGGCCGTCGCCGAGGCCGAAATGATCGGGGTCACCGGCCGGGGCGCGCTCTCCGCCCACGGCCGCGCCCTGCTGGAACGCCACCCGGACGAGCCGACGGCCGCCGAAAGCGACCTCGCGTCCGCGCAGGCCGCGCGGCTGCTCGCGCCGCTGCTTCCCGAGCCCCTCGACCACGTCCTGCTCCAGGCCGACCTGACCGCCGTCGCGCCCGGCCCGCTGGAACGGCCGCTCGCCGAGACGCTGGGCATCCTCGCCGATGTCGAGTCCAAGGGCGGCGCGACCGTCTACCGCTTCACGCCCGAGTCCGTACGGCGCGCACTCGACGCCGGGCGGACCGCCGACGATGTGCACACCTTCCTCGCCGCGCACTCCCGCACCCCGGTGCCCCAGCCGCTCGCCTACCTCGTGGACGACGTGGCCCGTAAGCACGGCCGACTGCGCATCGGCGCCGCCTCCGCGTATCTGCGCTGCGACGACGACGCGCTGCTCGCCGAGATCCTCGCCGACCGCCGTTCGGCGGGGCTGCGGCTGCGCCGCCTCGCCCCCACCGTGCTGGCCGCCCAGGCGCCGCCGGACACCCTGCTGGAGGGGCTGCGGGCCATGGGATACGCCCCGGCGGCCGAGTCCGCCGAGGGCGATGTGCTGGTCAGCCGCGCCGAAGCCCAGCGCACCCCGCCCCGTAGGCCGCCCGTCCCGGTCCCTGAGGGCCCGCCGGTACCCGACGCCACCCTGCTGGGCGCGGCGGTGCGCGCCATCCGTGCCGGGGACCTCGCCGCGACCGCGCCCCACAAACCGGTGGTCGCGGCCGAGGCAAGGTCGGAGACCGCCACCGGCTCACGGGCAGGGGCCGGGGCCGGATCCAGGTCCGGTTCCGGATCCAGGTCCGGGGCCGGGGTCGGTTCCGGGTCCGCCGCCGGTGGCGACCGGCTGCCCCGCACCACCTCCGCCGACACCCTCGCCACCATGCAGGCCGCCGCCCTGACCGGCTCCAACGTCTGGATCGGCTACGTCAACGCGAACGGCGCGGCCACCCAGCGTGTGATCGCCCCGGTCCGGGTCGAGGGCGGCTTCGTCACGGCGTACGACCACACGGCCGACGAGGTCCGTACGTACCCCCTCCACCGCATCACGGGCGCCGCCGAACTGGCCGAGGACGCCACGTAACACGCCGGGAGGGCCGTCCGCCCGGAGGGCGCTCCGGTCCAGGGGCGGGGTGGGGCTGCGACACGCAGGGACAGCTCACGCCGCGGGCGGTGTCTCGGTCTCTCGCCGGGTCCATCGGTGCCACCAGTGGCGGCGGCGCGGGTGCAGGGCGTGGCCGAGCCAACGGCCGACCACGACATAGCCGAGCAGCGCGCCCGACGTGTTGAGGATGACGTCGTCGATGTCGAAGGCCCGGCCCTCGACGATGAGCCCCTGAACGGTTTCGACGGCCACCATCACCAAAGCCGTCACCACGACCACCCGCACCGCGCCCCGCGCCTTGGGCACCAGCATCGGCAGCAGCACCCCGAAGGGCGCGCCGAGCAGCACATTGCCGCCGATCTGCTTCACCGTGTCCTGGAAGGCGGGCTGGTCGACGTAGGCGCGCAGCGAGCGTCCCGGATGCAGATTGGTGTGGACGAGGTCGACGGAGGCGGGCGAGGGCACGAGCGTGGCCTTGGCGAGCGCCGCCGCGAAGCCGACCATGCAGACGAACGCCAGGAGCAGCACCATCACCCGCGCGAAGCGCGCGCCGAACGAGGTGCGCTGCAGCAGCGCCTTCTCCGGGGCGCCCTGGGGCTCGGGGGTCTCGGTGGTCCGGCCCGTGGTGGACTGGCCCTTCGCGGGCTGCGTCTTCGTGGGCTGGGCCTTCGCGGACTGCGCCTTCGCGGGCTGGCCCTTCACGGCCGGCGACTTCGCAACCCGGGCCTTCGCCGTCGGCGACTTCGCGCTCTGCATCTTCCCGGTCGCGGGCGCCTTCTTCTGACCGCCCGGCGCCTTCTTCTGGCCCTGTCCGCTCGCCTTCTTCTGGCCCTCCGCCGTCCGGGAACCCGCCTGCGGCTTCTTCTCCGCGGACTGCCTCTCCCCCGACCTCTTCTCCGCCGTCGGCTTTCCCGCCGTCCGCTTCACCGTCGTCCGCTTGTCCGCCGTCCGCCGGATCTCCCATCCAGCGATGCTGATCACAGGGACTCCCTCCCGCCCATGTAGTTCGGGCTGTTGTCGTGGCCCCGTCGATCCATATCCGTCTTCGCCGCTTGCCCGTAGCCGCCCGGAGTATCCCTGTGGCTCTCCGCCACGCCTTCTCGATGGGGGACACTGGTTCTTTGGCCGGCTGTACGAAAGGACCCAGGCGCGTGAATGGACCCCTCATCGTCCAAAGCGACAAGACGCTCCTGCTCGAGGTGGATCACGAGCAGGCGGGCGCCTGCCGCCGCGCCATCGCGCCCTTCGCCGAGCTGGAGCGAGCGCCCGAGCACATCCACACCTACCGGGTGACCCCGCTCGGGCTGTGGAACGCCCGCGCCGCCGGGCACGACGCCGAGCAGGTCGTGGACGCCCTCGTGGCGTACTCCCGCTACCCCGTCCCGCACGCCCTCCTCGTGGACGTCGCGGAGACCATGGCCCGCTACGGGCGGCTGCGGCTGCTCAAGCACCCCACCCACGGGCTGGTCCTGGAGACCAGCGACCGCCCGATCCTCGAGGAGATCCTGCGGTCGAAGAAGATCCAGCCGCTGGTCGGCGCCCGGATCGACCCGGAGACGGTCGTCGTCCACCCCTCCGAGCGCGGCCAGATCAAGCAGACTCTGCTGAAGCTGGGCTGGCCCGCCGAGGACCTGGCCGGCTATGTGGACGGCGAGGCGCACCCCATCGAGCTGCGCGAGGACGGCTGGGCGCTGCGGCCGTATCAGACGCAGGCCGTGGAGGGCTTCTGGCACGGCGGCTCGGGCGTCGTCGTGCTGCCCTGCGGCGCCGGAAAGACGCTGGTCGGGGCGGGTGCGATGGCCACCGCCAAGTCGACCACGCTGATCCTGGTCACCAACACCGTCTCCGCCCGCCAGTGGAAGCACGAGCTGGTGCGCCGCACCTCGCTCACCGAGGAGGAGATCGGTGAGTACAGCGGTACGCGGAAGGAGATCCGCCCGATCACGATCGCCACGTACCAGGTGCTCACCACCAAGCGGAAGGGCATCTACCCGCACCTCGAGCTGTTCGACTCCCGCGACTGGGGCCTGATCGTCTACGACGAGGTGCATCTGCTGCCGGCGCCCGTCTTCAAGTTCACCGCCGATCTGCAGGCGCGGCGGCGGCTCGGGCTCACGGCGACGCTCGTCCGGGAGGACGGCCGGGAGTCCGATGTCTTCTCGCTCATCGGACCGAAGCGCTTCGACGCCCCCTGGAAGGAGATCGAGGCGCAGGGCTACATCGCGCCCGCCGACTGTGTCGAGGTCCGGGTCAATCTGACCGAGGCCGAGCGCCTGACGTACGCGACCGCCGAGACCGACGAGAAGTACCGCTACTGCGCCACGACCGACTCCAAGCGGCGGATCACCGAGGCGCTGGTCGCCCGGCACAAGGGGCAGCAGACGCTGGTCATCGGGCAGTACATCGACCAGCTCGACGAGCTGGGCGAGCACCTGGACGCGCCCGTCATCAAGGGCGAGACCACCAACGCCCAGCGGGAGAAGCTCTTCGACGCCTTCCGGCAGGGCGAGCTGTCGGTGCTCGTCGTCTCGAAGGTCGCCAACTTCTCCATCGACCTCCCCGAGGCCACGGTCGCCATCCAGGTCTCCGGCACGTTCGGATCGCGCCAGGAGGAGGCCCAGCGGCTCGGCCGGGTGCTGCGCCCGAAGGCCGACGGCCACCCGGCGGTCTTCTACTCGGTGGTCGCGCGCGACACGATCGACCAGGACTTCGCGGCGCACCGCCAGCGGTTCCTGGCCGAGCAGGGGTACGCGTACCGGATCGTGGACGCGAGCGAGCTGCTCGCGGACGAGGACGTCTGACGTCCGGGCCGTCGCCGCCGTGACCTTCCGCGCGCCGCGGCTCGCCTGACTGGCCGAGGGCGACCGGCCCGAGGGCGACCGGCCCGAGGGCGACCGCCCCGAGGGCGACCGGGCCGAGGGCGACCGGGCCGAGGGCGACCGGGCCGAGGGCGACCGGGCCGTCATAATTCATTCGCCTCCCCGACATGCCCTGGCTACAATCGCCGGTCTTGCCGCCTCCCGCGTTCCGAACGGGAGAGCCGCCGCCCGGACGGAAACCGGTCGGCATCTCGTATCGCGCGTCATGTACGTACCGCTACGTACCGCGCATCCGTTTTGTGCACTCGCTTTTGTGTACTCGCTCGCCGGAGGCTACGCCGTGCCCTCGCACGCCCCTGACCACCCAGACCCCCTCGCGCGGGAGCGCGCCCATCTGACCGCGTCCCGCGCCGCGCTGCGCGCCATGCGCGCCGACGTGGAGGCCCTCGACCTCCGGGACGTCGCCGCGAACTGGGTCAACGCCGAAGCGCTGCACCACCAGGTCAGCGAGCGCATCAAGGCCCTCGCCGACCTCGCCGACACCCCGCTCTTCTTCGGCCGCCTCGACTATCTGCACGCGCCGGGCGCGGAGGTGGCGGAGGGCGCCGAGGGAGAACGCTTCTATATCGGCCGCCGCCATGTGCACGACGCGGACGGCGACCCCATGGTCATCGACTGGCGCGCCCCCGTCTCCCAGCCCTTCTACCAGGCGTCCAAGAAGGCGCCGATGGAAATCGGGCTGCGCCGCCGCTTCGGCTATACGGGCGGCGAGTTGACGGCGTACGAGGACGAACGGCTCTCCGACCCCACCACTGAGACATTTTCCGGCTCCGCCGGGGGGTCGCAGACCAGCAAGCTGCTCCAGTCCGAGATCGAGCGCCCGCGTGTCGGCCCCATGCGGGACATCGTCGCGACGATCCAGCCGGAGCAGGACGAGATCGTCCGCCAGGGGATCGGCGGCACCATCTGCGTCCAGGGGGCGCCGGGCACCGGTAAGACGGCCGTGGGGCTGCACCGGGTGGCGTATCTGCTGTACGCGCACCGCGAGCGGCTGGCCCGCTCCGGCACCCTGGTCATCGGCCCGAACCGCTCCTTCCTCCATTACATCGAGCAGGTCCTGCCCGCCCTGGGCGAGCTGCAGGTGGCCCAGGCGACCGTCGAGGACCTGGTGACCCGGCCGTCCCTGGGCGCGGTGACGCGGGGCACCGACTCCGCCGACGCGGCCCGTATCAAGGGCGACGCCCGGCTGGCCGAGGTGCTGCGCCGCGCCCTGCGCTCGTACGTCACCCGGCCCACCGAGCCGTGCGTCGTGGTGCGCGGCTCACGCCGCTGGCGGGTGCCCGCGTACGAACTGGAGGAGATCGTCGAGGAGTTGCTCACCCGCGACATCCGCTACGGCGCGGCCCGCGAGGCGCTTCCGCGGCGCATCGCGCACGCCGTGCTGGTCCGGATGGAACAGGCGGGCGAGGCACCCGACGACCGGGTCCAGGACACGGTGGCCCGTAACCCCGCCGTGAAGGCGGCCGTCAAGGCGGTCTGGCCACCGGTCGACCCGGCCAAGCTGGTGCTGCGGCTGCTCTCCGACGCCGACTTCCTGGCCGAGCACGCGGAGGGCGTCCTCGACGCCGACGAGCAGAAGACCATCCTGTGGGCGAAGCCGTCGCGCGGGGTGAAGTCCGCGAAGTGGTCCCCGGCGGACCTGGTGCTGATCGACGAGGCCGCCGATCTCATCGAGCGCACCCCGTCCCTCGGCCATGTGGTCCTGGACGAGGCGCAGGACCTCTCCCCCATGCAGTACCGCGCGGTCGGCCGCCGCTGCAGCACCGGCTCGGCGACCGTGCTCGGCGACATCGCCCAGGGCACCACCCCGTGGGCGACGGCCAGCTGGGAGGAGGCCCTGATCCACCTCGGCAAGGAGGGGGCGGGGATCGAGGAGCTGACCCAGGGCTTCCGGGTGCCGCGCGAGGTGATCGCGTACGCCTCCCGGCTGCTGCCCGCGATCGCCCCCGGCCTGTCGGAGGCCACCTCGATCCGCGAAGCGGCGGGCGACTTCTCCGTACGGGCCGTGAGTTCCGCGGAGCTGGACGCGGCCGTGATCGCCGCCTGCCACGAGGCCCTGAGGCACGAGGGCTCGATCGGGCTGATCGCGGCCGACGCCCGCATCCCGGCCCTGGCCCAGGCCCTCGACGCGGCGGGCCTGACCCACCTCACCCCCGGCGAGGAGACCAGCGCCGAGTCCCGCCTCACCCTCGTCCCGGCGACGCTGGCCAAGGGCCTGGAGTACGACTACGTGGTCCTGGACGAACCGGCCGCGGTGGTCGACGGCGAACCCGACGAACGCACCGGGCTGCGCCGCCTGTACGTGGCCCTGACGCGTGCGGTGTCCGGGCTGACGGTGGTCCACGGCGCACCCCTGCCGGAGCGGCTGAGCTGACCTGGCCTGACCTAACCTGGCTGAGCTGACCTGGCCTGACCGTTATGCCTCGGCTTCAGCGGTCTGCTGCTCGTATCGCTTGAGGGCGTCCGGGGTGACGGGCGCGAAGAAGTTGACCAGATTGCCGTCGGGGTCCCTGAACAGCAGCGAACGGTTGCCCCAGGGCTGCGTGGTGGGCTCGTTCACGATCTCGACGTCGAACTCCTTGAGCCTCTCGTACTCACCGTCGACATCGGCGACGCGGAACTCCACGATCACGCTCTGGTTCGCCGCGGGCCGGGGCGCCTGCTCACCGAGCACCCGCACCGTGCGGGTGCTCGCAAGGGCGAGGGTTCCGCTCGATGTCATGAGCTCGGCGAAGTCGTCCGTATACCGCTTCGCGGTCAGGCCCGTGGCCCGCTCGTAGAAGTCGACGATCCGGGCGACGTCCTCGGTGATGATGCGGATCGAGGCAAAGTGCATGGCAAGCTCCCGTGAGGTGTTGTGTGCCGTGCGGATGACCGTACGGTCGATACCGGGCAGAAGCCGCCCGGTATCGAACCCCGGTTTCTGGGCTCGGTGTGCGGGCCCAGCACCCAGCCCAGCAGGAGCTTGTCGGCACAGCCGCCACGCAGCCCGCCTCAGCGCCACGCAGCCCGGCGCCACGCAGCCCGCCTCAGCGCCGCGCAGCCCGTCTCAGCGCCGCGCGGCACGCCCTCAGGCGACCGGAACGGGCGCGTCCAGGGCCGTACGCCACTGGCCGACCGCGGTGGCGGCCACCGGGCCGGCCCATCCCGCCGGGCGGGCCGCGCCGCCGATGTGGAAGGCGTTGATCCCGGCGGCGCGCAGGGCGGGCAGGTGGTCGAGGCGCAGCCCGCCGCCCGCCATGATGCGCGCTTCGTAGCCCGGGGTACCGGCCCGCTCGGCCTCGGCGTGCAGGGTGGGCAGACCGTCGTCCACGCCGCGCGCCGACCCGGCGGTGAGATACGTGTCGAGGCCGGGGATGTCGGCGAGCCGCTTGCGCAGGCCGTCGCGATCGGCGGCGCGGTCGATGGCCCGATGGAAGGTCCAGCGGCTCTCGTCCACGCCGCCACCCGCGCCCACGACCTCGGTCAGCGCGGTCACGGCGGCCAGGTCGACCCCGCCGTCGTCGGTCAGGAAGCCCAGGACGAACTCGTCCGCCCCCTCCGAGTGCAGCGCGGCGGCGGCCTCGCACAGCGCGTCGAACGCGTTCCCGGTCGCGAAGCCGTCCGACGCGCGGAGCATCACCCGCACCGGCAGATCGACGGCCGAACGAACGGCGGCGAAGGTCTCACGGGATGGGGTGAGCCCGTCGGCGGCCATGTCGGTGACCAGTTCGAGGCGGTCCGCCCCTCCGGCCTGTGCGGCGATCGCGTCCGCAGGGGTCAGGGCGATCACCTCGAGCAATGGTCTAGACATGCAGGACAGCTTGCCACACCGCACAAGAGGGCAAACCGCTACCCCACAATTGGCTCATGCCCGCACCCGCACCCACCCGCCATCCGGCCCATGACGCGCTGCTCGCCCGCTGGACGGACCTCCTCACCAGCGCCCGCGACGCCACGAACCCGTCTCCCGTTCCCTACGGCGAAGACCTCCTGACCCGCTGGGCCGAACCCCAGCGCCGCTACCACACCACCGATCACCTGCTCGCGGTCCTGGACCGGGTGGACGAGCTGCTCCCCCACGTCCAGGCCCCCGACCCCGCCGCGATCCGCCTCGCCGCCTGGTTCCACGACGCCGTCTACCTCCCCGACCGCTCCACCAACGAGGAACGCAGCGCCCGCCTCGCCGAACGCGCCCTCCCGGAAGCCGGCGTCCCGGACCCCCGCGTGACCGAAACCGTCCGCCTCGTCCTCGTCACCCGCGACCACGACCCCGCCGACGGCGACACCAACGGCGAAGTCCTCTGCGACGCCGACCTCGCCGTCCTGGCGGGCTCCCCCGAGGACTACGGCGCCTACGCGGCCGCGGTCCGCGAGGAGTACGGATTCGTCCCCGACGACGCCTTCCGCGAGGGCCGCGCGAACGTCCTCCGCCATCTGCTGGGGCTGTCCCGTCTGTTCCGCACACCGATCGGCCATGACCGCTGGGAGACCGCCGCACGCCACAACATGGCCACTGAGCTGGAGCTGCTCGGTGCGTAACATATGCCGTTCGCGGCTCTGAATTCGCGGCTCCAAAACTCCGGCCCCGGGACCGCTGTTGCCAGATAGGCGGCCCATTCGTCCGGCGTGCCCGGGCCGTTCAGGTCGCTGGTCGTCTCCTCCGTCACGTCGATCACCCCCCATGATCTCCTCAACCCGCCTCCCCCAGCGGGTTCACATCTCCATCCTTCCTCACTCAGCGTGACGACACCAGGCCACAACCTCCAGTCCACACGATCGAGTGAACGTTCGAGAAACGCACATCCCGATGTTCCGCGCAGGAATGCCGACGTCGTTCCACGATGTTGAGCCTGGCATGCCCTCCTCCTCCCCAGCGGATTCCGCTCGCTCCCGCATGCCCCTGGCGGTCTACGTCCTCGGGCTGTCCGTGTTCGCCCTCGGTACCTCCGAGTTCATGCTGTCCGGGCTGCTGCAACCCGTCGCGCGGGACATGGGGGTGTCGATCCCCACGGCCGGGCTGCTGATATCGGCGTTCGCGATCGGGATGGTGGTCGGGGCGCCGGTGCTGGCGGCGGCCACGTTGCGGTTGCCGCGGCGGACCACGCTGCTGGCGCTGCTGGCGGTGTTCGGTCTCGGGCAGATCGCGGGGGCGGTGGCGCCGTCGTACGGGGTGCTCTTCGCGTCCCGGGTGGTGAGCGCGCTCGCGTGTGCCGGGTTCTGGGCCGTGGGCGCCGCGGTGGCCGTGTCGCTGGTGCCGGTGAACGCGCGGGCCAAGGCGATGGCGGTGATGGTCGGCGGGCTGAGCATCGCGAACATCGCCGGGGTCCCGGCCGGGGCGTTCCTCGGGCAGCACGCGGGATGGCGGGCCGCCTTCTGGGCGGTGGCCGGGCTGTCGGTGCTCGGGCTGGTCGGGGTCGTCGCGCTCGTTCCGCGTACAGAGGTGCCGACCGGGGACGACCAGCCGCGGCTGCGGACCGAGTTGCGCATCTACCGCGACCGGCAGGTGTGGCTGGCGCTGGCCGCCACCGCGCTGAGCGGTGGCGCGGTCTTCTGCCTGTTCTCCTACCTCGGGCCGCTGCTGACGGATGTGGCGGGGCTGGACGAGGGCTGGGTGCCCACCGTGCTCGCGCTGTTCGGGGTCGGCGCGCTGCTGGGTACGGTGATCGGCGGGCGGATCGCGGACGCGCATCTGTTCGGCACCATGTTCTGGGGCATCGTCGCCTCGACGGTCGTGCTGAGCGCGCTGGCGCTCACCGCGCACAGCGCCGTCGCGGCCGTGAGCCTGGCGCTGATGCTCGGCTTCACCGCCTTCTTCACCGCGCCCGCGCTCAACGCCCGGATGTTCAACCTCGCCAACGCCGCGCCCACGCTCGCGGGCGCGACGAACACCTCGGCCTTCAACATCGGCAACACGGTGGGCCCGTGGCTCGGCGGCCTCGTCATCGACGCGGGCTGGGGCTACCCGGCCGTGGCCTGGACGGGCGCGGCCCTCGCCGGTACGGGCGCGGTGACGACGGTCGCCGCGATGCGCGTACACCGCACGACGGCCGCCTCGCGCGTCATCGCCACGTCGGCCTCCCCGGCGGGTACGGAAGCGGCGTACGGCGCGGCCCCCGACCCTTCGCACACCACGCGCACCACGCGCTGAGAGAACCCGCTCCGGTCAGTCCGCGTTCGCGGCCCGCTTGGGGCGGCGGAGGCCCGCGGCCTTGAGGCGGCGGAGGAGTTCCTTGCTGCCGACCTCCTCCGCGCCCGCCCGTACCGCCTTCGCGTACAGCTCGCTCGGCACGTCGTAGTGGTCGCGGTCGAAGCCTCGGCGCGGGGCGCCGATGCGGGCGGCGAAGGCGTGGAGTTCGGTGTAGGAGACATCGCTGACGAGGTGGGACCACATGCGGCCGTGGCCCGGCCACGAGGGCGGGTCGATCAGGACGGCCATCAGAGGGTGGTGCCCAGCGATCCCACGGGCGCCACTGCGACCGCCGTCTTGCCGCAGACCCAGTGCGGGTCGGGGCCCAACTCGGGCTCCACGTCGAGGGCGTGGAGGTCGCCGCCCTGGGTACAGACGGGGCACAGCGGCCAGCGGCCGTATCGTTCCAGCAGGGCGTCCTGGACGTCCTGGGCGACCAGACCGGCCACGTACGCGACGCCTTCCGGCCACTGCTCGACCCACCACCGCCGGTGCGCGATCGCGTCTTCGACCAGCGAGACGATGTCGGCGCGGGCGACCTCCCCCGCCGCGAGGTCGGCCAGGACTAGGGCGCGGGCCGCGTGCAGTGCCTGTTCGAGCTTCATGGGTCCCATTGTCACCTTTGCTTCCTCCCGGCGCCTGTTCGCTTCGTCCGCTGTTTGCTTCGTCCGTGTTCGTTTCGTCCGCGGTCACGGTCCACCCCGGCTCGCCCCGTCCGCCCCGTCCGCCCCATCCGCCCCGGCCGCCGCGCGCCCGCTCGCCGACTCGCCGCGTCGTCGTCCGGAGGGTTGACGGGCACCGTGGCCGGAAATAGTTTTCGCTGGTGAGTAGCGATCTGAAGGAAACTTTCATGCCTCCTCCACAGCCCGACCCCACACCGCCCGCCCCACCCGCCCCGGCCGCCCTCGCCGCCAAGGTCCGCACGTTAGCTCCCTCCATGACCCGCTCCATGCACCGCGTCGCCGAAGCCGTGGCGGGCGATCCGGCCGGTTGCGCGGCGCTCACCGTCACCGGGCTCGCCGAGCGGACCGGCACCAGTGAGGCCACCGTCGTCCGCACCTCCCGGCTGCTCGGCTACCCCGGATACCGGGATCTGCGCCTCGCGCTCGCCGCGCTCGCCGCCCAGCAGGCCGCCGGCCGGGCCCCGGCCGTCACCGCGGACATCGCGGTCGACGATCCGATCGCCGACGTGGTCACCAAGCTGGCGCGGGAGGAGCAGCAGTGTCTCGCCGACACCGCCGCCGGGCTGGACACCAGCCAGGTCGAGGCGGCCGTCTCGGCGCTGGCCGCCGCCCGCCGGATCGATGTGTACGGGGTCGGGGCGTCCAGCCTGGTCGGCCAGGACCTGGTCCAGAAGCTGCTGCGCATCGGGCTGATAGCCCACGCCCACGCCGATCCGCATCTCGCGGTCACCAACGCGGTCCAGCTGCACTCCGGTGACGTCGCCATCGCGATCACCCACTCCGGGCGCACGACGGACGTCATCGAGCCGCTGCGGGTGGCCTTCGAGCGCGGGGCGACCACCGTCGCGATCACCGGACGGCCGAACGGCGAGGTCGCGCAGTACGCGGACCTGGTGCTCACCACCTCCACCGCCCGCGAGAGCGAGCTGCGCCCGGCGGCCATGTCCAGCCGGACCAGCCAGCTGCTGGTGGTGGACTGCCTGTTCATAGGGGTCGCCCAGCGGACGTACGAATCGGCTGCGCCCGCGCTCTCCGCGTCGTACGAGGCGCTCGCGCACCGCCACGATCCGCGTCCCGGGCACCGCTGAGCCCGGCCGGTCCCGCCCGACGGTCTCCCTGGCCCCGCTGGTCCCGCTGGCCCCGCCCTCGCGCTCCCACCCCCGATACCGGTCACTGTTCCGCCCGGTGACTGCCCATCCAAGTCACCGTCACCCCCACCCTCACGCTGACGTACCGGAAAGAGCCGCTTCGCCATGACTACCGCCGACTCCGCACGGCTCCGCGCCCAGCTCGACACCTTGACCACCGAGGCGTTCCGCCCCGAACTCGCCGAGATCGACCGGCTCGAAACCCTCGAGATCGCCCGGATCATGAACGCGGAGGACGCCGCCGTCCCCACCGCCGTCGCCGGTCAGCTCCCCCGTATCGCCGCCGCCATCGACGCCATCGCCGTACGGATGTCCCGTGGCGGCCGCCTCCTCTATACGGGCGCGGGCACCGCCGGACGGCTCGGGGTGCTCGACGCGAGCGAGTGCCCGCCCACCTTCAACACCCGGCCCGAGCAGGTCGTCGGAGTGATCGCGGGCGGCCCGGACGCCGTGGTGACCTCGGTCGAGGGCGCGGAGGACAGCGCGGAGCTGGCCGCCCGGGACCTCGACCGGCTCGGCATCGGGCCCGACGACAGCGTGGTCGGCGTCTCGGCCTCCGGCCGCACCCCGTACGCCGTGGGCGCGGTCGAGCACGGCCGGCGGCGCGGCGCGCTCACCGTCGGGCTGTCCTGCAACGCCGGGTCGGTGCTCGCCGCCGCGGCCGACCACGGCATCGAGATCATCGTGGGGCCGGAGCTGCTCACCGGCTCGACCCGGCTGAAGGCGGGCACGGCCCAGAAGCTGGTGCTCAACATGATCTCGACCATCACCATGATCCGGCTGGGCAAGACCTTCGGGAATCTGATGGTCGATGTGCGCGCCTCCAACGACAAGCTGCGCGCCCGTTCGCGGAGGATCGTCTTCCTGGCGACCGGCGCCTCCGACGAGCGGATCGAGAGCGCGCTGGCGGCCACGGACGGCGAGGTGAAGAACGCGATCCTCACCATCCTGGGCGGGGTGGACGCCCCAACCGCCGAGAAGCTCCTCGCCGAGGCGCACGGCCATCTGCGCGCCGCCCTGGAGGCGGCCACGGGGTGACGCCCTGGAGGCGGCCACGGGTGACCCCGGGGCTGGGCCCGGATCCGCACGGGCCGGGATACGCACGACCCCGCATCCGCACGGCCCCACTTCCACACGGCCCCGCATCCGCACAGGCCCCGCATCCGCACGGGCCCGGATACGCCGTCGGGGCGGCACCCCTGGGAGAGGGTGCCGCCCCGACGTTGGACGGTACGACCGACCGGCGAACGAACGCGCCGGATCGATCAGAAGTCCATGTCACCGCCCGGCATGCCGCCCGGAGCGCCCGCCGGGGCGGCCTTCTCCGGCTTGTCGGCGATGACGGCCTCGGTGGTGAGGAACAGCGCGGCGATCGACGCGGCGTTCTGCAGCGCGGAGCGCGTGACCTTGGCCGGGTCGATGATGCCCTCGGCGATCAGGTCCACGTACTCACCGGTCGCGGCGTTGAGGCCGTGACCCGGGGTCAGGTTGCGCACCTTCTCGACCACGACGCCGCCCTCGAGACCGGCGTTGACCGCGATCTGCTTCAGCGGGGCCTCCAGGGCCAGGCGCACGGCCTGGGCACCGGTGGCCTCGTCACCCTCGAGCTCCAGCTTCTCGAAGACCGAGACGGTCTGGAGCAGGGCCACGCCACCACCGGCGACGATGCCCTCCTCGACGGCGGCCTTGGCGTTGCGCACCGCGTCCTCGATGCGGTGCTTGCGCTCCTTGAGCTCGACCTCGGTGGCGGCACCGGCCTTGATGACGGCCACGCCGCCGGCCAGCTTCGCCAGGCGCTCCTGGAGCTTCTCGCGGTCGTAGTCCGAGTCCGAGGACTCGATCTCGGCGCGGATCTGGTTGACGCGGCCCTGCACCTGCTCGGTGTCGCCGGCGCCGTCCACGATCGTGGTCTCGTCCTTGGTGACCGTGATCTTGCGGGCACGGCCGAGCAGGTCGAGACCGGCGTTCTCCAGCTTGAGGCCGACCTCCTCGGAGATGACGGTGCCACCGGTAAGGATGGCGATGTCACCGAGCATGGCCTTACGGCGGTCACCGAAGCCCGGGGCCTTGACGGCGACGGACTTGAAGGTGCCACGGATCTTGTTGACGACCAGGGTCGCCAGGGCCTCGCCCTCGACGTCCTCGGCGATGATCAGCAGCGGCTTGCCCGACTGCATGACCTTCTCGAGCAGCGGGAGGAGGTCCTTCACGCTGCTGATCTTGGAGTTGACGATCAGGATGTACGGGTCGTCGAGCGACGCCTCCATACGCTCCATGTCCGTCGCGAAGTACGGGGAGATGTAACCCTTGTCGAAGCGCATGCCCTCGGTGAGCTCGAGCTCGAGCCCGAAGGTCTGCGACTCCTCGACGGTGATGACACCTTCCTTGCCGACCTTGTCCATCGCCTCGGCGATGAGCTCACCGATCTGGGTGTCGGCGGCGGAGATGGAGGCGGTGGAGGCGATCTGCTCCTTGGTCTCCACGTCCTTGGCCTGCTCGAGCAGCTGGGCGGAGACGGCCTCGACGGCCTTCTCGATCCCGCGCTTGAGCGCCATCGGGTTGGCGCCCGCGGCGACGTTGCGGAGGCCCTCCTTGACCAGCGCCTGGGCGAGGACGGTCGCGGTCGTCGTGCCGTCACCGGCGACGTCGTCCGTCTTCTTCGCGACCTCCTTGACCAGCTCGGCGCCGATCTTCTCGTACGCGTCCTCGAGCTCGATCTCCTTGGCGATGGACACACCATCGTTGGTGATCGTGGGGGCGCCCCACTTCTTCTCGAGGACGACGTTACGGCCCTTGGGGCCGAGGGTGACCTTGACGGCGTCGGCGAGCTGGTTCATCCCGCGCTCGAGGCCGCGCCGCGCCTCCTCGTCGAACGCGATGATCTTGGCCATGTGAAGTGGTCCTCCCAGAGACGGGGTGGATTGCTCCGGACCGCGCTGGCGCCCGCGACGGACGGCCTGCCTGCCTCACGGTTCCTTGCCCCGCGTGGCCGTGGCGGGCCTCACCGACCCGGTCCTTCTGTCACTCTCAACGTCAGAGTGCTAACGCCAATGATTAGCACTCGGGCCATTCGAGTGCAAGCGCCCGAAGGGCGTCCTTGAGGGGCGGTGGCCGGTCGACGGGTGGGCGCAAGCGCCTGAAGTGGCGTCCTCAAGGGGTGGTGGCCGGGCGACGGATGGGAGCAAGCGCCCGCAGGTGGTCCGGAGGACCGGGGGGGGAGGGTCCGGGCATGCCGAAGGGCCCGTATCCTGTTCGGGACACGGACCCTTCGAACTTCTTCGTTTCAGCTGCGTCGCGTCGGCGCGTCAGCCTACGGCCACGCGGACCATGTCGGCCTGCGGGCCCTTCTGACCCTGCGAGATCTCGAACTCGACCCGCTGGCCTTCCTCGAGGGTGCGGTACCCGTCCATCTGGATCGCGCTGTAGTGGACGAACACGTCCGCACCACCGTCGACCGCGATGAAGCCGTACCCCTTCTCCGCGTTGAACCACTTGACGGTGCCCTGAGCCATTCCTAACTCCCCTATTGCTGGCCCTTGCACAGGACCGCACTCCGCGGACCCGGGTCAGACCTCACCCCCCGTATGTGGGGGGTGTGCGCCGGAACGCGTCGACCGCCGCTGAATGTATCCGTCCCAACGCCCTCTGCAACAGGTCAATCGGACGAGAATTCTGGGCACGGCCGAACGGTTAAAAGTGAGAAATTATGTGAAGTTCGGGCAAGCCGGGCCGGACATAGGGAACCAACCCGACAATTCGCGCTCACACTTTACGCACAACTTGACGAGTTCTCATATGTGGCTCCGACCCCGGAACCGTCGGGGAATCCGGGCAACTGTATCGCGATTCCACACACGGAATCGCCCCGTCCGGTTATCCCCGGACGGGGCGATGTCAAAGGTGAGAAGGGGGACGCGGGGTCAGCAGCCGCCCGCGACCGCCGGGATGATCGAGATCCCGGCGCCGTCCGGGGTCGCCGTGGCCAGGCCGTCGGCGAAGCGGACGTCGTCGTCGTTGACGTAGACGTTGACGAAGCGGCGGAGCTTGCCGGTGTCGTCCAGGACGCGGGCCGAGATGCCCGCGTGGTTCTTCTCCAGGTCCGCCAGGACCTCGGCGAGGGTCGCGCCCTCGGCCGGGACCTCGGCCTGACCGCCGGTGTAGGTGCGGAGGATGGTCGGGATTCGGACGTTGACGCTCATGCGAGGCCAGCCTCTCGGAACGAGTCAAGGGTGGGGCGGATGATGGCAGAGGGACCCGTGGTGGGGGCAACCGCGTCGAGGGTCTTGAGGCCGTCGCCGGTGTTGAGCACGACGGTCGTCAGGGACGGGTCGAGCAGACCGTCCTCGATCAGCTTCTTGGTCACGCCGACGGTCACGCCGCCCGCGGTCTCCGCGAAGATCCCCTCGGTGCGGGCCAGCAGCTTGATGGCGTCGACGATCTGCTCGTCGTTCACGTCCTCCACCGCGCCGCCCGTACGGCGCGCGATGTCCAGGACGTACGGGCCGTCCGCGGGGTTGCCGATGGCCAGCGACTTGGCGATGGTCCGCGGCTTCTGCGGCCGGACGACGTCATGGCCGGCCTTGAAGGCGGCGGAGACCGGGGAGCAGCCCTCGGCCTGGGCGCCGAAGATCTTGTAGGGCCGGTCCTCGACCAGACCGATCGCGATCAGTTCCTTCAGCCCCTTGTCGATCTTGGTGAGCTGGGAGCCGGAGGCGATCGGGACGACGATCTGGTCCGGCAGCCGCCAGCCGAGCTGCTCGCAGATCTCGTACGCCAGGGTCTTGGAGCCCTCGCCGTAGTACGGCCGCAGATTGACGTTGACGAAGCCCCAGCCCTCGCCCGCCGGGTCGCCGATCAGCTCGCTGCAGAAGCGGTTGACGTCGTCGTAGGTGCCCTCGATGCCGACCAGCTCACCGCCGTAGACGGCGGCCATGACGACCTTGCCCGCCTCCAGGTCGTGCGGGATGAAGACGCAGGAGCGGAAGCCCGCGCGGGCGGCCGCGGCGCCCACCGCGCCGGCGAGGTTGCCGGTGGAGGAGCAGGAGAGGGTGGTGAAGCCGAAGGTGCGGGCGGCCTGGACGGCGATGGCGACGACCCGGTCCTTGAAGGAGTGGGTCGGGTTCCCGGAGTCGTCCTTGATGTGCAGCTCACCGGTGACGCCGAGCTCACGGGCGAGGTTGTCGGCCTTGACCAGCTGGGTGAAGCCGGGGTGCAGGCTCGGCAGATCCGCCACGTCCGCCGGGACGGGCAGCAGCGGGGCGTAGCGCCAGATGCTGTTCGGACCGGCCTCGATCCGCCGACGGAGCCCCTCCGGGTCGCCGGCCGGGAGCTCGTACGCGACCTCGAGGGGCCCGAAACAGGCCTCGCACGCGAAGATCGGACCCAGCTCGAACCGCTCACCGCACTCCCGGCAGGACAATGCGACGGCGGGGCCGAAGGCACCGGAGGCGGAGGGAGTGGTTGAGCTTTCTACTGACTGCACAGCCATGGATGGCGAGGCCCTTTCTCCTCATCTTCCTCGCGACGCATTTCGCCACGAGACGGAATTGGCACCTTCCCGAGCTGGGAGCCTCGCTGCGGAATGCGAGATCAGCTGGAGGGTTGCCGGGGCTTCAACGGGCCGTTCCCTCTGCCCCTCTGGATGAGCGGTATGGCGCCGGGCGGACCCGGGGCGTTTGTCGGCACGGGCTTCGTCGGTACGTCGGTAAACATCGAGGTCGACCCCGACATACGACGGCCATATGCGTTGTTCAAGACTGTAACCGAAGGCCCGGATGGTTGAGCTAGCCGTCCGATGCGCGAGATGGATCACAGCGATCACAACAGGCCCGATCACAACAGGGGAGACACACAGGTGCTGGATGAGGTGGAGCGCTGGCTGAAGCGCCGCTCCTGGTCTGCCGACGACCGTCCGCTGGATCGCCTGCTGGCCGCGAAACGGGCCGCGGCGACGACGGTGAGCGTGGTCCTGCCCGCCCTGAACGAGGAGGCCACGGTCGGCGAGATCGCCGACATGATCCGGCGTGAGCTGATGGGCGAGGCGGTGCCGCTGGTGGACGAGCTGGTGGTGCTGGACTCCGGTTCCACGGACCGCACCGCCGAGGTCGCCGCGGCGGCGGGCGCCACCGTCGTCCCCCGCGACTCGCTGCTGCCCCGGCTGCCCGCGCTGCCCGGCAAGGGCGAGGTGCTGTGGCGGTCCCTGCTCGCCACGAGCGGCGACATCGTCTGCTTCATCGACGCCGACCTGCGGGAATTCGAACCGCGCTTTGTCTCGGGGATCGTCGGTCCGCTGCTGACGGACCCCACGCTGGAGCTGGTCAAGGGCATGTACGACCGCCCGCTCGGCGAGGTGGCGGGCCAGGGCGGCCGGGTCACCGAGCTGGTCGCCCGCCCGCTGCTGAATCTGCACTGGCCCCAGCTGGCCGGATTCGTCCAGCCGCTGGGCGGGGAGTACGCGGCGCGCCGTTCGCTGCTGGAGCGGCTGCCCTTCCCGGTCGGCTACGGCGTCGAGCTGGGACTGCTGGTGGACGCGCTGCACACGGTGGGGCTCGACGCACTCGGCCAGGTGGACATCGGGGTGCGCAAACACCGCCACCAGGACGGGCAGGCGCTCGGCCGGATGGCGGCCGCGATCTACCGCACCGCACAGCTGCGGCTGGCCCGGGGCCACTTGGTGCGGCCGCGGCTGACCCAGTTCGACCGGGGCGAGAACGGCTTCGAGCCGCGCACCACGGCCGTGGACACCGAGGAGCGGCCGCCGATGATCGAGATCCCGGAATACACGGCGCGGCGCGCGGCGTGACGCCGGGCCGGCGGGCGGGCGGCTCGGCGGGCCGGCGGCTCGGCGCTCCACGGACGGAATACGTCTTGGCGCTTACGTGGCCGGAACCGGAATAGCACCTACGGGGCAAGAAACCGTACGTACGTTTGCGCGGGGCCGCGCCTGGCTAGGCTCGCGACATGGCAGTTCCGCGCACCGCCCCGATCCTGGTCGCGTCCAACCGCGGCCCGGTCTCGTACACCCTGGGCGAGGACGGCTCGCTCACCGCCCGGCGCGGCGGTGGCGGGCTGGTCTCCGGGCTCAGCGCGATCGGCCCGGACGCGAACGCGGTGTGGGTGTGCGCGGCGCTCGGGGAGGGCGACCGCGAGGCGGCCCGGCGGGCCGGGGACAGCCATCTGAACCCCGGTGACACCGGCGGCCGGCAGGTGCGGATGCTCGACATCGCGCCGGACGTCTTCGCCGCCGCGTACAACGGCGTCGCCAATTCGGTGCTGTGGTTCGTCCACCATCTGCTCTACCAGACCCCGGTCGAGCCGGTCTTCGACGCGGAGTTCGCCGAGCAGTGGGCGGCCTACGAGAGCTATAACGCGGCCTTCGCGGACGCGCTCGCCCAGGAGGCGGTGGACGAGGCCGTCGTCCTGGTGCAGGACTATCACCTGGCGCTGGTGCCCGCGATGCTCCGCGAGCGCCGCCCCGATCTGCGGATCGGTCACTTCTCCCACACCCCCTGGGCCCCGCCGGACTACTACCGGCTGCTGCCGGACGACGTCGCGGCGGGTGTGCTGCGCGGCATCCTCGGCGGCGACCGCGCCGCGTTCCTCACCGAGCGCTGGGCCAACGCCTTCGCCGACTGCTGCGCGGCGGTGCTGGGTGCGGAGATCGTCCGGGACGGAGACAGCAGCGGGGACCGCAACAGGGACGGGCACGGTGACGGCATGGCGACGGCCGTGCGCTTCGAGGGCCGGGAGACCCGGCTGGGCGTCCACGGCCTGGGCGCCGACGCGGACTTTCTGCGGGAGCGGTCGCGCCGGGCCGATGTGGATGAACGGCTGAGCACTCTGCGGGCGCAGATCGGGCCGGGCCGGAAGTCGATCGTCCGGGTGGACCGCACCGAGCTGTCCAAGAACATCGTGCGCGGGCTGCTGGCCTACCGGCGGCTGCTGGAGACCCACCCCGAGTGGCGCGAGCGCGTGGTGCACGTCGCCTTCGCCTACCCCTCGCGCCAGGACCTCGCGGTCTACCGCGACTACACCGAGCGGGTGCGGCGGATCGCGGACGAGATCAACGAGGAGTACGGCACGGAGGGCTGGACCCCGGTCGCCCTGCATGTGAAGGACGACTTCGCGCGGTCCCTCGCGGCCTACCGGCTGGCGGACGTGGCCCTGGTCAACCCCATCCGGGACGGGATGAACCTGGTGGCCAAGGAGGTCCCGGTGGTCTCCGAGCGGGGCTGCGCGCTGGTGCTGTCGCGGGAGGCGGGCGCGTACGCCGAGCTGGGCGAGGACGCGCTGGTGGTGAACCCGTACGACGTGGAGGGCACGGCCCGCGCGCTGCACGAGGCCCTGCGCATGAGCGACGACGAGCGCGCGGATCGCACGAAGCGGCTCGCCGCCGCGGCGACCGCGCTACCGCCACAGGCATGGTTCCTGGCGCAGCTAGGGGCGCTGTAAACCGGCGCCGTCCGGGTACAGCGCTGCAGACCAGCCGGGTACAACGCTGCAGACCGGCGCCGGCCAGGTACAGCGCTGCAGACCGGCGCTGTCCGGGTAGCGGCCGCCGTCCCGCCGAGCCCTACGCGGCTTCGCCGCTGACCGCGGTGGCCAGAGCCGACAGCAGGTCCACCACGCCCGCCGGACCATCCACCACCAGGTCGGCCCGCTTCGCGAGCTCGGTCACCTCCGTGCTGCCGCTGCACACCAGCACCCCCGGCACGCCCTCCTCGCGCAGCCGCTCCACCGCCGCGAACGCGGCCAGGTCACCCAGGTCGTCGCCCGCGTAGAGCACGGCTTCCGCGCCCGTCCGCCGTACGTAGTCGGTGAGCGCGACGCCCTTGTCCATGCCCGGCGGGCGCAGCTCCAGCACGAAGCGGCCGGGCTCGACGATCAGCCCATGGCGTTCGGCGAGGGCGTGCAGCGGCGCGCGCAGCCGCTCGAACGTGGCCTGGGGGTCCTCGGCGCGGCGGGTGTGGACGGCGACGGCGCGTCCCTTGTCCTCGATCCAGGTGCCGCGCGAGGCGCCGTGCTCCTCGAGGACGGCGGGGAGTTCGGCCTGGACGGCGGCGACGCCGGGGTGCGGTTCGGGCGCCTGGACCTCGCCGCTGCCCGCGTCCCAGCGTTCCGCGCCATAGAGGCCGAGGACGACGAGCCCGTCCAGCCCCTCGGCCCCGGCGAACCCGCCGTACCGTACGGCGATCTCGGCCGGGCGTCCGGTGATCACCGCGACGGAACGGATCCCCGGGGCCAGCCGGGAGAGCGCGGGGACGGCGCCTGGGTGGGCGCGGGCCTGGTCGGGGTCGGGGACGATCTCGGCGAGGGTGCCGTCGAAGTCGAGTCCGACGACGGCGCGTCCGGGCCGTTCGAGGAGGGCGGCGAGGCCCTCACGGCCGGCGGAGGTGGTGGGTACGGGGACGGGGTGACTTCCCATAGCGCTGCCCATGGCGGTGACCCTACCGGGCCCGGCGACACGGCGGGCTTCGCCCGAGCGTCCCCCGCGTGAACGCCCCCGGGCGCCCGGCCGGTGAACGGCTCGCGCGGGCCCGGCCGGTGAACGCACCACGGTCGTGCGGCCGGTGAACGCGCCGCGGGTGTCCCGCCGTGCACGGCCGGTGAACGCGCCGCGGGCGTCCCGCCGTGCACGGCCGCACGACCGCCCGGCCGCCGCATCGGTGAACGCCACACGGCCGTCCCACGGGTCGACGGCCCGGCCGTCTCGCCGACGATGCGTGTCAGCGCCGTTCGCGGCGCTCGTCCCTGATCCGGCGCAGCCGGTTGACGGTCACCGGGTCGTGCTCCAGGGCCCTGGGGTCGTCCAGCAGCGCGTTCAGCAGCTGGTAGTAGCGGGTCGGGGAGAGGCCCAACCGCTCCCGTATCGCCCGCTCCTTGGCGCCGGGGCCCGGCCAGCCGCGCCGCTCGACGGCGAGCACGGCCAGGTCGCGCTCCGACAGCCCGGCATCCGGGCCCGGATCCTGTTCCTGTTCCTGCTCCCGCCCCTGATCCCGCTCCCGCCCCCGGTCCTCGGCCTGATCCTGGTCCCCGGCCTGGTCGGCGGGGTCGTCGGAAGGGCCGGGGCCGGGCGTGTCCACTGTCATGCCCCCGCATTCTCCATGGCGTCGGCCTCCCGCTGGATCTGGCCCAGCACGCTCGCCGGGTCGCCGCCCTTGGCCACGGTCGAGCCGATCTTCTGCTTGATCAGCTTGCTGACCTCCGCCCATGAGGTCTTGTCGGCCGGGTAGAACTCCGCGCTCTCCAGCTCGTCCAGGAACCGCCACAGCCGCTTGTACTCACGGTCGCCGAGCATCGTCTGCTCGACGGCGGTGGTCACCGGCAGCAGGTCGTACTCGGTGACGAAGTCCAGCACGTTGTCCTCGGTGTAGACGAAGTCGAGGAACTTCCCGATCTCCTTACGGTGGCCGTTCTGCTTGAAGGCCATCAGCCAGTCGGCGACGCCCATCGTCGACGGGGACTTGCCCCTGCGGCCGGGCAGCGGCGCGGTGCCGTACGTGATGCCGCGGCCGGACGCCTGCTGCATCAGAGTGGGGTGGCCGTTGAGCATGCCGACCTCGCCGCGGGCGAAGGCGTCGAAGATGTCCTGCCGGTTGGTGCGGGCCGGGGAGCCGGGGCCGGTGAGGTCCGCGCCGACGAGTTCGTCCCGCAGCCATTCGAAGGCTTCGATGTTCTGGGTGGAGTCGATGGTGTAGCTGCCGTTGCCGTCGGTGTAGCCGCCACCGCCGCTGAGCATCCACATCATGGTCTCGGCCTGGCACTCCTCGGGGCCGAGCGGCAGCCCGTACGGGATCTTCACCCCATTGGCCTTGAGCCGGGTGGCCGCCTCCTTGAGCTCGTCCCAGCTGGTGGGGGCGGAGGATATCCCGGCCCGGTCGAAGAGCTTCTTGTTGTAGAAGAGCAGCCGGGCGCTGGCCACGAACGGCACCCCGTACTGCACCCGCCGCACCTCACCCGCATGGGCGATCGAGGTGATGAAACCGGCCTGGGTGGGGATGGAGAGCATCTCGTCGGCGCGGTAGAGCTCGCCCTGCGCGGCGTAGTCGGCGTACGCGCCGATCTGTGCGATGTCCGGGGCCTGACCGTTCTTGACCATCTCGGCCACCCGCCGGTCCACCTCGGTCCAGCTGTAGACCGTGACGTCGACCTTAAGGCCGCCGTTCTTGGCCTCGAAGGCGCGGGCCACCTTGTTCCAGTACCTCTGGGAGCCGTTGGCGGTGCTGTCGCCGTAGTCGGCCGCGACCACCTTCAGGGTGACATCACCGTCGGAACCGGAGCTGTCACTGCCGCAGGCCGTGAGTCCTGGTGCCGCCGCCACCGCCGCGACACCCGCCGTTGTCAGACCCAAGAACCGTCGCCGCTGCACCGCTGTTTTCCCACCCTATGGATTGTTTCATCCTCAAGAGTCCTCCCCCGAGGTCGAGCGAGTCTGTCTTGCAAACCTCCACAAGGTCTACACCATGGGCATATCGCTTCGGTATCGGAGCCCAATTGCCCAGGTGAGCGGGGTGCTACACGCGTAAGTGGGATGTATCACCCAGTCACAAACGGAGGGGTTGGTTCACACCAACTCCGCTACGGGCGACGGCGTGATCTCCCGACGAGAAGCGGCGAGTGGACTAGACCTCTCATGGTGGATCGCGCGAGACTGTTCCATGTGAAACACGTCATCGCCCTGGATGTGGGCGGCACCGGTATGAAGGCCGCCCTGATCGGGGCGGACACCACACTCCTCCACGAGGCCAGGAGGCCCACCGAGCGGGAGCGCGGACCCGAGGCGGTCGTGACCGCGATCCTCGACTTCGCCGCCGAGCTGCGCGCGATCGGCGAGCGGCGGTTCGGCGGGCCCCCGCTGGCCGCGGGGGTTGGCGTGCCCGGGGTCCTGGACGAGGACCGCGGGGTGGCCGTCTTCGCCGCCAACCTCGGCTGGAGCGACGTCCCGCTGCGGGCGATGCTCACCGATCGGCTGGGCGGGATCCCGGTCGCGCTCGGCCATGACGTCCGGCTGGGCGGACTGGCCGAGGGGCGCATAGGAGCGGGCGAGGGCGCCAGGCGCTTCCTGTTCGTCTCCGTCGGCACCGGCATCGCGGGCGCCATCGGTGTCGACGGGCGCATCGACCCCGGAGCCCACGGCTCCTCCGGCGAGATCGGCCATATCGTCGTCCGGCCGGGCGGCGCCGCCTGCGGCTGCGGTCAGTCCGGCTGTCTGGAGACGCTCGCCTCGGCGGCCGCGGTGGGCCGCGCCTGGGCCGACGCGAGCGGCGATCCGGCCGCGGACGCCGCCGACTGTGCCAAGGCCGTCCGGTCCGGCGATCCCAGGGCCGTGGCCGTGTGGGGGGAGATGGTGGGCGCGCTCGCCGACGGCCTGGTCACCGCCCTCACCCTGCTGGACCCCGGTGTGCTGATCGTCGGCGGTGGGCTGGCCGAGGCCGGGGAGACGCTGTTCGCGCCGCTGCGCACCGCGGTCGAGGAGCGGCTCACCTTCCAGCAGCTCCCCCGTATCGTCCCGGCGGCCCTCGGGGACACCGCCGGCTGCCTGGGCGCGGGTCTGCTCGCCTGGGACCGACTCTCCACGGAGGTAACCGCCTGATGGTCCAGCGAACGCATCTCACCGGCGCCCGGGTGGTCCTGCCGGACGGCGTGGTCGACAACGGGCGGGTGACGGTCGAGGGCACGCGCATCACGGCGGCGGGACCGGTGGCCGCGCACGCTGCGGGATCAGCGGCCGGGTCCTCGACGGGCTCCGTGGCCGGGTCCTCGACGGGCTCCGCGTCCGGCGGCGAGCGGGCGCTCGACCTGGCGGGCGGCTGGATCGTCCCCGGCTTCGTGGACCTGCATGTGCACGGCGGCGGCGGTGCCTCGTTCTCGGCGGGCACCCCCGAGGAGGCCCTGACCGCCATCCGTACGCACCGGCGGCACGGCACCACCACGATGCTCGCCTCCACCGTCACCGGCGATCTGGACGACCTCGCCCGACAGGCCGCCGCCCTCTCGGAGCTGGTGGAGCAGGGCGAGTTGGCGGGCATCCACTTCGAGGGACCGTTCATCTCCCCCGACCGCTGCGGCGCCCACCAGCCCTCGCTGCTGCGCGCGCCCGACCCGGCGGATGTGCGCAAGCTGGTGGACGCGGCGCGCGGCACCGCGCGGATGATGACCCTCGCCCCCGAACTGCCGGGCGGGCTGGAGTCCGTACGGCTGCTGGCCGACAGCGGGGTCCTCGCGGCCGTCGGCCACACCGACTCGACGTACGAGGCGACGCTGGAGGCCATCGACGCGGGCGCGACCGTGGCGACCCATCTGCTCAACGCGATGCCGTCGCTGCTGCACCGCGCCCCCGGCCCGGTGGCCGCGCTGCTGGAGGACGAGCGGATCACCGTAGAACTGATCAACGACGGCACCCATCTGCACCCCGCCGTCCTGGGGCTGGCCTTCCACCGGGCGGGCGCGGACCGGGTCGCCTTCATCACCGACGCGATGGGCGCGGCGGGCATGAGCGACGGCCGCTATCCGCTCGGCCCCATGGAAGTCGAGGTCAAGGACGGTGTCGCGCGGATCAGCGACGGGCCGACGGCCGGTTCCATCGCGGGCTCCACCCTCACCCTGGACCAAGCCTTCCGGCGGGCCGCCACGATCGACGGGCTCGGCGTCGAGGCAACCGTAAGGGCGCTGTCCGCGACTCCCGCCCGGGTGCTGGGCATCGCCGACCGGGTGGGTTCGCTCGAGCCCGGCAAGGACGCCGATCTCGTCGTGCTCGACGACGACTTCCGGCTGCGGGGCGTAATGCGCCGGGGCACTTGGGTGGTCCATCCCGAACTGGACTGAAGTGCCCTGATTTCAGGCCGGGGTGACGGTGTGCTGACACTGTCCGAGACTGTCCGGAACGACGCGGAGGTCTGGGCCGAAGCCACTCGTTTTGGCATGATCGCTCGGGCACGGGAACGGGCACGCACGACTCGGGTACGCACTGCTCGGCACGGGTACGGCTCGGGTACGAGTACGGCTCGGGTACGGCACGAGTACGGGTACAGCTCGGGTACGGGTACGGCTCGCGCATGGGTACAGCTCGGGTACGGCTCGCGTACGGCTCGGCACACAGTCGCATTCAGCACAGGAGTCTCCGTCCGGCGGGGGGACGGGAGAGGGGATGCCAGGGTGATCCTCACGGTCACGCTCAACACCGCCCTCGACGTCACCTACCGGGTGCCGGAACTGCGCCCGCACGCCACCCACCGCGTCACCGAGGTCACCGAACGGCCCGGCGGCAAGGGCCTCAACGTGGCCCGGGTGCTGGCCGCGCTGGGCCATGACACCGTCGTCACCGGCTTCGTCGGCGGGGTCACCGGCGCGGTGCTGCGGCAGCTGCTCGCCGAGATCGCCACGCCCGGCAGTGGTCCCAAGGCCCCTCGCGGCACGATCACCGACGCGCTGGTCCCGATCGCCGGCACCACCCGGCGCACCATCGGCGTCGTGGACGCCGCCACGGGCGACACCACCCAGTTCAACGAGCCGGGCCCGATCGTCACCACCCCCGAGTGGTCCACCTTCATGGACGGTTACGGCCGGCTGCTGCGCGAGGCGTCGGCGGTCGCGCTGTGCGGCAGCCTGCCGCCCGGGGTCCCCGTCGGGACGTACGCCCAGCTCATCCGGGAGGCGCATGCGGCGGGCGTGCCCACCCTGCTGGACACCAGCGGCGAGCCGCTGCGCCGGGGCATCGCCGCCCGCCCCCATCTCGTCAAGCCCAACGCCGACGAGCTCGCCGGGCTCACCGGCTCCACCGACCCGCTGCGCGCCGCGCGCGACGCCCGGCGGCGCGGCGCACGCGCGGTGGCCGCCTCGCTGGGCCCCGACGGCATGGTCGTGGTCACCGCCCACGGCGCCTGGCGCGCCACCCCGCCGCGCCGGCTGACGGGCAATCCGACGGGCGCCGGGGACGCGGCGGTCGCGGGGCTGCTGTCCGGGCTGGTCGAGGAGGCACCCTGGCCGGACCGGCTGGCCCGCGCCGTCGCCCTGTCGGCGGCGGCCGTAAGGGCCCCGGTGGCGGGCGAGTTCGACCCCGCGGTCTACGACGAGGCGCTGGCGCGGGTCGAGGTGACGGAGCACCCGGCGGCGGCCTGAGCAGCCGCCGAGCGCCGCCCCGCTCCTAGCCCTTGCCCTTCTCCAGCCACATCTGATCGATGTTGGCGTCGCACTTGTCGCCGGGGTCACACGACACGGTGATCGTGTTGGTGCCCTTGGAGAGCTGGACGATCGACCAGGTCTCGGTCCAGCCCTTCTCGTAGTCACCCTTCGGCGCGCCCGAGAAGTTCTTCATGTTGAGCGGCCGCGCCTCCTTCTTGCCGTTGATCGTCAGCGACATGCTCTGGTCCTCGCCCGGCACGCCGTAGGTGACGTACAGCCGGTAGGACTTCGCCTTGGCCACGTCCAGGCTCCAGGTCGCGGACGAGCCCGGGGTGTTGAGCCCGCCGACGTAGGTGCCGCCCGCGGCCTTGGCGCCCTTGATGTCGCTCGCGGCGGCCGCGCCGCCGGTCAGCTTCATCTTCGCGGCGTCCTCGGTGGGCAGCTTCCCGTCACCCGGTCCCTTGGCGGGCCCGGAGGGCTCGCTGGGCCGGACGGAGGAGCCCGCCGTGGGCTGACCGGTCGGGTCGGCCTGGTCGTCCTTGTTGTCGTCACCGTTTGTGATCATGGCGACGCCGATGCCCACGAGGACCACCGCTACCACGGCGATGGCGCCGATGAGCAGTCCCTTGTTGTTGGGGCCGCGGCCGCCTCCGCCATGGCCGCCGCGCGGGGCGGCCGCACCGGGCTGGCCGGGCGCGCCGCCGGGCAGGGTCTCGGGGGCGGCGTAGTGGGCGTTCTGCCGGCCGTAGCCGCCCTGCTGGCCGTACCCCTGCGGCTGCTGGTTCGGGATCTGCTGGCCGTAGTTGCGCTCACCCACCGCGCGGACATGGTTGTACGAGGTGCGGGGAACCCCTGGCTGGGCCGGGCCCGGGTAGCCATAGCCACCGGTGCGGGGGGCGGCACCCGGCTGGCCCGACTGACCGCCCTCGTTCCCTTGATCGCCCTCCGAGCGATACAGGTAGGCGAACGGGTCGTCGTTCTCCGGTGTGTCCGAGCCGTTGTTGCCGGCCGTCATCCCTCGTCACTCCCCTATGCATATGGCCATCGGCGCAGGATCAGAACGCGCCACGACAGCTCATATCAGGGTCGAGAGGGCCTCAACAGGGCGTGTGCTGTCCGGATGGCCAATATTCACGATCGGTTCACTGTCGGCGGCAGGGCCGCATCGGCGCAGCCTACCGCGACCGACCGCCCCCCTACCTCATCCAGCCCGGCGGCGCTCCTTGGAGCGGGACCGCTTCTCGATGTACATCCGCTGGTCAGCGGAGTGCAGCACTTCTTCGGCCGACATTCCGCAGCCCGCCCAGCCAATGCCGAAGCTGGCGCCGACCCGGACGGCCCGGCCGTCCACCCGGATGGGCGGAATGATCGCGTTGCGCAGCCGTACCGCCAGGTCAGCCGCGTCGGCCCGGCCGAGGCCGTCGGCGAGGACGACGAACTCGTCACCGCCGAGGCGGGCGACCGTGTCCCCTTCCCGCACTCCGTTGGTCAGCCGGCGGGCGACCTCGATGAGTACGGCGTCGCCCGCGTGGTGCCCGAACCGGTCGTTGATGGACTTGAAGCCGTCGAGGTCGCAGAAGAGCACCGCGAGGCCCTTGTGGCCGTCGTCGATGTCGGAGTCCTCGTTGGGCGGGACGGTATGCACATGGCCGTCGAACGGGGCGGTCTCGACCGGGGGCGGGGTGCCGAAGAACTCGAAATCGTCGAAACCGTGCAAATGCCCCGCCGCGTCCACATAGACCCCGCCGGAGCCCGCGACACCGCCGTCCGACGCGCCCCCGCCCTCGTACCCCCCGCCCGGCCGGGGCGGGGTGGCGCACAGCCGGGCGGCCAGCCGGGCGCGCAGCTCGGCGCTGTTGGGCAGGCCGGTCAGGGAGTCATGGCTGGCGCGGTGGGCGAGCTGCAGCTCATGGCGCTTGCGCTCCTCGATGTCCTCGACATGGGTGAGCAGGAAGCGCGGGCCGTCGGCGGCGTCGGCCACCACCGAGTTGCGCAGCGAGACCCAGACGTATGAACCGTCGCGGCGGGCCAGCCGCAGCTCGGCGCGGCCGCCCTCGGCGGAGGTGCGCAGCAGGGTGCCGATGTCCTCGGGGTGGACCAGGTCGGAGAAGGAGAAGCGGCGCATCGTGGAGGCCGGGCGGCCCAGCAGTCGGCACAGGGCGTCGTTGGCCCGCAGCAGCCGGCCGTGCTGATCGCCGCCCATCTCGGCGATGGCCATGCCGCTGGGCGCGTACTCGAACGCCTGCCGGAAGGACTCCTCGCTGGCGCGCAGCGCCTGCTGTTCGCGCTCCAGGCGCAGCAGGGCGCGCTGCATATTGCCGCGCAGCCGGGCGTTGCCGATCGCGACGGCGGCATGGAAGGCGTACATCTGGAGGGCCTCGCGGCCCCAGGCACCGGGGTGGCGGCCGTTGCGCGGTTTGTCGACGGACAGGACGCCTATGAGCTCACCGCCGGAGGCGCCCGCCGCGTGGAGCGGCGCGAACAGGCGGTCCATCGGATGCCATTCGTCGGGGAAGCGGGGCGCGGGTCCTGTGGTGTGCCACTGCGGGACGTCGTCGTCGTCGAGGACCCAGCCCTCGCTGTACGGGATGAAGCGCAGATCGCCCCAGCGCTCACCCATGGACAGCCGTCGCTCCCAGGAGCAGCGGGAGCCGACCCGCCCGGCCATCAGCGCCTCGGCCCCGGCGCTGCCACCGACCGCGGCGACGACGAGGTCCCCGTCGGGGCGGACGAGGTTGACGGCCGACAACTCGAAGCCGAGCCCGGCGATGACACCGTCGGCGACGGCCTGAAGCGTGTCGGCGAGGCTGCGTGCGGTGTTCAGATCGGCGACCACCTGGTGCAGCTGCCGCAGTGTCGTAAGGCGGATGTACGGCTCCGACTCGGTCTCCATCGATCGCACTCCCCCGAGACCTCGACAGCAAACTCCTGGCGTCTTGTCGTCCCATTGCCACGGCCACTGAATCACAGCGAGCTGTCCACTCGGTACACAGGGTCAACAATTACTGCCTGCTGTGACTCATGTCACAGACCGTGTTCACTTCTTCAACAGCGCGGGTGGGAGCGCTCCTAGTTTTTGTGATCGCAAATCCCGGAACGAGGGCGCCTGGCCATGCAAGGCGGCCGCCCGGGAAGCCCGGACACCCTCCGGCTCGGCGCCGGGCCTACGGCCCGCGACCTACACCCTGAGTGGTCCCCGGGCCCGATGCGGGGACCGGCCGGGGGCGGTTAGCGTCGAAGGGTGCTCCCAACGACTCCTTCCAGCCCAGCCGAGCCCGCCGTCCCCCATGCTGGTGGGGTGAGCGAGGACGAGTTCCGCATCGCGCTGTCGCGGTTCACCGCGGGCGTGGTGCTGGTGACCGCGCACGACCCGGAGGAGGGGCCGCGCGGCGAGGACGTCGGCATGACGGCCACCGCGTTCATGTCAGTGTCACTTGACCCGCCGCTGGTGATGGTGAGCGTTCGCAACGGGTCCCGGATGGACGAGCTCCTGGAGCGACAGCCCCACTGGGCGGTATCGGTCCTGTCGCAGGGTCAGCGGCACATCGCGGGACGATTCGCCATGAAGGGTCGCATCAGCGACAGATTGCTGTTCGAGGACATGTCCGTGGTGCGGGGCGAACATACGGACGCGCCGCTCGCGGTGGGCGCGCTGGCGACGCTGGAGTGCCGCACCGAGCAGCGGGTGACGGCCGGGGACCACACGCTGGTGGTGGCCCGGGTGCTCGCCGCGGCGGCACCGGCCGCGGAGGGCGGGCCGCTGACGTACTTCAGGGGGCGCTACCGGACGCTGGGGTGAGGGCGCCGGGGTGAGGAGCGCCGAAGAGGTGGCGGCCGGGGAACGGTGACCGGGCGGACCGGGCGGCTCGGCCCGGGGCTACGTCCGGCCCGACCCGGGGCTACGTCCAGCGCCGCCCGGGAACACATCCAGCCCCGCCCGGGGCTACGTCCAGCCCCGCCCCGTACGCCCACGCTTGGTCTCGCTCCGCTGCTTCTTCTCACGCAGCCGCCGCTCGTTGATGCCCCGGGGGATCCGGGTGGGGCGGCGCGGCTTGGGCGGTGGCGCGGTCGCCTCCGCGAGCAGTGACGCGAGCCTTACGGCGGCCGTCTCGCGGTTGCGCCACTGCGAACGGTGCTCGGAGGCCCGTACGGTCACCACCCCGTCCACCAGCCGGCCCGCCAGCCGCTCCAGGGCGCGCTCCTTCCATACGGACGGCAGCGCTTCGGTGCGGGCGAGGTCGAAGCGCAGCTCGACCTGGCTGTCACTGGTGTTGACGTGCTGTCCGCCGGGCCCGGAGGACCGCGAGAAACGCCACATCAACTCGGCCTCCGGCAAGAAGACCGAACCTCGGATGACATAGGGCGCGGGCATGTCCCCCATGGTCGCCTGCCGACCCCGGCGGCGTCATCTCGTTATCTCGTCGTACCCCGACATCAGGGTTTGGCAAAGAAAGTAAAGAGAGCTGGAACCTGTCGGGGCGTTCATGGCGTTGTGGAGGGTGACGACGGCTTCGCCCGTCGCCTCGGACCATAGAGACCACGAAAGGGACTCCCCATGGCTGTAAGCCTGTCCAAGGGCGGCAACGTCTCGCTCACCAAGGAGGCACCGGGCCTGACCGCCGTCACGGTCGGCCTCGGCTGGGACGTCCGCACCACCACGGGCACCGACTTCGACCTCGACGCGAGTGCCATCGCCGTGAACACGAACGGCAAGGTCTACTCCGACCAGCACT
Source organism: Streptomyces endocoffeicus (assembly GCF_016741935.1). Classification (GTDB taxonomy): domain Bacteria; phylum Actinomycetota; class Actinomycetes; order Streptomycetales; family Streptomycetaceae; genus Streptomyces; species Streptomyces endocoffeicus. The sequence continues at coordinate 285,476 of NZ_JAERRG010000007.1, forward strand.
TCGTGTTCTTCAACAACAAGTCCACGCCGGACCAGACCATCGTCCACACCGGTGACAACGTCACCGGCCAGGGCGAGGGCGACGACGAGCAGATCAACATCAACCTGGCCGGTCTGCCGGCCGACGTGGAGAAGATCGTCTTCCCGGTCTCGATCTACGAAGCCGAGTCCCGTAGCCAGAACTTCGGCCAGGTGCGGAACGCGTTCATCCGCATCGTCAACCAGGCCGGCGGCACCGAGATCGCCCGCTACGACCTGAGCGAGGACGCGGCCACCGAGACCGCCATGGTCTTCGGCGAGCTGTACCGCAACGGCGCGGAGTGGAAGTTCCGTGCCGTGGGCCAGGGCTACGCCTCCGGCCTGGTGGGCATCGCCAAGGACTTCGGCGTCAGCGTCTGAGGTTCCACCAGCGCACCACCACCGAGGGCCGCCCCGCATCCGGGGCGGCCCTCGCCGTGTCCGCGGCGAAAGTCACCCCTGCTCCCGTCCGGCACCGAAGGCGCCCGAGACCGCCTGGGAGAGGGCCCGCTTGCGGCGGGTGTGGGCCTTGGGCGGGTCGTCGGGGGCGGCGGTGGCGGAGAGGCCGGCTGCGGACCAGGTCAGGGCCATGGCGAGGACCAGCGCGAGGACGTCCTGGGGGTCGATCGAGGCGGTGACACGGCCGGCGCGCTGGGCCTCGGCGATCGCCTGGAGTTTGACGGTGACGGCGGATGACTCGGTCGCCAGGTCGTCAGTCGCCAGGCTGCCGGTCGCCAGGCTGCCGGTGACCAGGTTGTCGGTGACCACTCCTTCGAGCTTGGCCCAGGTGGCCAGGCGGATCAGTTCCGGCCGTTCGACGGCGGTCTCGTAGAGCCGCACGGCGTACTGGGGGAGGTCGTCGGCCGTGAACGGGACGGCGTCGACGACGGCGTCGGCGTGGAGGCGGAAGACGGCGCCGAAGAGGCCGAGCTTGTCCCCGAAGTAGGCGTACAGCTGCGCCTTGTTGACACCCGCGGCGGCCGCGATGCGGTCGACCCGTGCGCCCGCGATGCCATGGGCGGCGAAGTCGGCGGTGGCCGCGTCGAGCAGGCGGCGGCGGGTGGCATCGCTTTTCCGGGGAGACACGGGGGTCAGATTACCAACTGGTTAGTTGCCAGCGCTGGGCGTGGGCGCGTAGCGTACAAAAAACCAACCAACTAGTTAGTTAGAAAATGAGGTGGGGACGCATGTCCGTGCGCGCGTACGCGGTGGAGCGGGCCGGTGGGCCCATACAGCGGCTCGAGTACGAGCCGGAGCCCCTGGGCCCCCTGGAGGTCGACGTCGCCGTGACGCACTGCGGCGTCTGCCAGACCGATGTCAGCCTGGTGGACGACGTGTACGGCTTGTCCCGGTACCCGGTGGTCGCGGGGCATGAGGCGGTCGGTGTGGTCGAGGCCATGGGCGGCGCCGTCGACGGCACGCGGCTGGCCGTGGGTCAGCGCGTGGGTATCGGCGCGGTGGCCGGGGCGTGCTTCACCTGCGAGTGGTGCCTCACCGGCCGACAGTATCTGTGCCCGCACAAGGACGACACGGCGCTGCGCGGCGACCGCGGCGCGTTCGCCACCCGGGTGCGGGCGAGTGACTGGCGGTATGTCCAGCCGCTGCCCGACACGCTCGCCTCCGAGCACGCGGCGCCGCTGCTGTGCGCCGGGATCACGGTCTTCTCGTCGATCGCCCGGAACGGGGTGCGGCCCACGGACCGGGTCGCCGTGGTGGGCGTGGGCGGCCTGGGCCACCTCGCGATCCAGTTCCTCGCCAAGTGGGGCTGCCATGTGACCGCCATCTCCTCGACGGCGGCGAAGGCGGACGACGCCCGGCGGTTCGGCGCCCATGAGTTCATCGTCGCGGATGAGGGGCTGGAGCGGGCCACGGGCTCGTTCGACTTCATCCTCTCGACCGTCTCGGCCGATCTGCCGTGGGACGCGTACCTCGCGGCGCTGCGCCCGGAGGGGACGCTGTCCGTGGTCGGCGTTCCCCACGGGCCGTTCAGCTTCCACCCGTTGAGCCTGCTGCCGGGCGAGAAGCGGATCGTCGGCGGCGTCGTGGGATCAGCGGAGGAGAACCGGCGGATGCTGGACTTCGCGGCGCGGCACGGCATCCGCCCGGCCGTCGAGACGTTCCCGGTCGCGCGCATCGACGAGGCGCTCGACCACGTCCGCCACGGACGCGCGCGCTACCGGGCGGTGCTGGAGTTCTGACGCCGGACCGGCGGTGCTGGAGTTCTGACGCCGGGCCGTGCCCCCGGTAAACGCGGCCGCGCCCGCGCCCCGCGCACAGATCGCCTTCTCGTCGCGTACACAGCAACGCACGGCAACCCCGCCCGCCGCGCCCGCCGATCGCCCCGCCGCGCTCGTCACCTGGGCGATCGGCCGGGCCCTGCCCCCGCCCCGGCCGGCGGCACCGATGCGGCAGGGGCATGACGTAGTGGCATAAGTCGGCATCAACCAGCCGTTGTTGCCTCATGCCTCGCTGACCGAATTCGCCCCTACTTGAATAACGTCGAGTCAAATTCTTGTTACGCGTCTATCCCAACCGATCGTTCAATGACAATCTCTGGTCGGCCCGCCGCACGTCTTCTGACCCCGCGGTAAGGCCCTCATGCACCTCTCTGTGCACCACTCGCACCACTCCTGCTCGACCGGACGGCCCACCCATGGCCGTCCGTACCCCCTACACAGGGCCGCGACCCGGCGGCCCCAAGGCAAGGAGACCGAGTGAGACCCATCGCTTCCTCCCCCCGTAAGAAGACCGTCCGCGTGGCGGCGCTCGTCGCCTCCGCCGCCATGGTCGTCATCGGCGTGCAGACCGGCCAGGCCAGCGCCCAGCCGGAGCACTCCCGCGAGGCGGGCGCCACGGCGCTTCCGCTGACCGCGGGCGAGCGCGCCACCGCGATCAAGGCGGCCCAGGCCGACGCCTCCGCGCAGGCCGAGTCCCTCGGGCTCGGGGCCAAGGAGAAGCTCCTCGTCCGCGACGTCATCAAGGACGCGGACGGAACCGTTCACACCCGCTACGAGCGCACCTACGCGGGGCTGCCCGTCCTCGGCGGCGACCTGGTCGTCCACGAGAAGACCAGCGGCGCGCGCTCCGTCAACAAGGCCACCGACGCGCGGATAGCGGTCAAGAGCACCGACGCCGCCGTGGCCTCCTCGGCCGCCTCCGGCACCGCGCTGAAGGCCGCGCCGAAGGCGACCACCGGCGAGAAGGCCAAGTCGCCGCGGAAGGTGGTCTGGGCGGCCACCGGCACGCCCGTCCTGGCCTGGGAGACCGTCGTCACCGGCACGCAGGCCGACGGCACCCCGAGCGAGCTGCACGTCGTCACCGACGCCACCACGGGCAAGAAGCTGTCCCAGTGGGAGGGCGTCGAGACCGGCACCGGCACCAGCAAGTACAGCGGCACGGTGCCCCTGGGCACCACCAAGAGCGGCTCCACCTACAGCCTCACCGACTCCACCCGGGGCAACCACAAGACGTACGACCTGAACCAGGGCAGCTCGGGAACCGGCACCCTGTTCACCGACGCGGACGACACATGGGGCGGCGGACGCCAGACCGCCGGTGTCGACGCGCACTACGGCGCGGCCGAGACCTGGGACTTCTACAAGGAGTTCCTCGGCCGCAACGGCATCAAGAACAACGGCGTGGGCTCGTACTCCCGCGTCCACTACGGCAACAACTACGTCAACGCCTTCTGGCAGGACTCCTGCTTCTGCATGACGTACGGCGACGGCTCGGGCAACGCCAACGCGCTGACCGCGATGGACGTGGCCGGCCACGAGATGAGCCACGGTGTGACCGCGGCCACCGCGAACCTCAACTACGCCGGTGAGCCCGGCGGTCTCAACGAGGCCACCTCCGACATCATGGCCACCGCGGTGGAGTTCTACTCGGGCAACTCCGCGGACGTCGGTGACTACCTCATCGGCGAGAAGATCAACATCAATGGCGACGGCACCCCGCTGCGCTACCAGGACAAGCCCAGCAAGGACGGGGCGTCCAAGGACTACTGGTCCTCGACGCTCGGCAACATCGACGTCCACTACTCCTCCGGCCCCGCCAACCACTTCTTCTACCTGCTGTCCGAGGGCAGCGGCGCGAAGGTGATCAACGGCGTGAGCTACAACAGCCCGACCTACGACGGCTCGACCGTCACCGGGATCGGCCGGGACAAGGCCATCAAGATCTGGTACCGGGCCCTGACCACGTACTGGACCTCGACGACCAAGTACGCGGGCGCCCGCACCGGCACCCTCAGCGCCGCCTCCGACCTCTACGGGGCCAACTCCACCGAGTACAAGGCGGTCGCCGCCGCCTGGACCGCGATCAACGTGAAGTAACCGGTCCGCTGAAGCGATGACGGGCCGCACCGGGGGACCGGTGCGGCCCGTTCCGGACGGGCCTCGTCATCCCTGTCGTAGCCGCTGGTCGCCACTTACGCTGCTGTCATGACTCAACAGGTACGCGGCGTGGTGGCCCCCGGCAAGGGCGAGCAGGTCAGGATCGAGACGATCGTGGTGCCGGACGCCGGCCCCGGCGAAGCGGTGGTAAAGGTCCAGGCGTGCGGCGTCTGCCACACCGATCTGCACTATCGGGAGGGCGGGATCAACGATGAGTTCCCCTTCCTCCTCGGCCATGAGGCGGCGGGCATCGTGGAGTCCGTCGGCGAGGGCGTCACGGAGGTGGCCCCCGGGGACTACGTGATCCTCAACTGGCGCGCGGTCTGCCACGAGTGCCGGGCCTGCCGCCGCGGCCGCCCCTGGTACTGCTTCAACACCCACAACGCGAAGCAGCCCATGACCCTGACCGACGGCACCGCGCTCACCCCGGCGCTCGGCATCGGCGCGTTCGCCGAGAAGACGCTGGTGGCCGCCGGGCAGTGCACCAAGGTCGACCCCTCGGCCTCGCCCGCCGCGGCCGGGCTGCTCGGCTGCGGGGTGATGGCCGGCATCGGCGCCGCGCTCAACACCGGCAACGTCCAGCGCGGTGACTCCGTCGCCGTGATCGGCTGCGGCGGGGTCGGCGCCGCCTCGGTCGCCGGGGCGCGGCTGGCCGGGGCCGCGAAGATCATCGCGGTGGACGTGGACGACCGGAAGCTGGAGTGGGCCCGCTCGCTGGGCGCCACCCACACCCTCAACGGCAAGAGCGCCGACGTCGTCGAGGCCGTCCGCGAGCTGACCGACGGCAACGGCGCCGACGTCGTCATCGAGGCGGTCGGCCGCCCCGAGACCTACAAGCAGGCGTTCTACGCCCGCGATCTGGCCGGCACCGTCGTCCTGGTCGGCGTCCCCACCCCCGAGATGAAGCTGGAGCTGCCGCTCCTGGACGTCTTCGGGCGCGGCGGGGCACTCAAGTCCTCCTGGTACGGGGACTGTCTGCCGGACCGCGACTTCCCCATGCTGATCGACCTCTACCAGCAGGGCCGCCTCGACCTGGACGCGTTCGTCAGCGAGACGATCGGGCTCGAGGACATCGAGGAGGCGTTCGCCAAGATGCACCGCGGCGAGGTGCTCCGCTCGGTGGTGATGTTCTGATGACCCCTCCGCCCGTACGCGTCGACCACCTCGTCACCTCCGGCACCTTCTCGCTGGACGGCGGCACCTGGGAGGTGGACAACAACGTGTGGCTGATCGGCGACGACCACGAGGTGTACGTGATCGACGCCGCGCATGACGCCGACGCCATCGCGGACGCCGTCGGCGGCCGCCGGCTGCTCGGCATCATCTCCACCCACGGCCACGACGACCACATCGACGCGGCCCCCGCGCTCGCCGAGCGCACCGGCGCGCCGATCCTGCTGCACCCGGAGGACGAGGTGCTGTGGCGGATGCGCCACCCGGACCGCGCCCCGGACAAGCCGCTGGCCGACGGTGACGTCCTTACCGTGGCCGGGACGCGGCTGCGGGTGCTGCACACCCCCGGCCACTCCCCCGGCGCCGTCTGTCTGTACGCACCGGCGCTGACCACGGTCTTCTCCGGGGACACCCTGTTCCAGGGCGGCCCGGGGGCCACCGGGCGCTCGTACTCGTCCTTCCCGACGATCATCGAGTCGATCCGGGAGCGGCTGCTGACGCTGCCCCCGGAGACGGTGGTCCGCACCGGCCACGGCGACTCCACGACCGTCGGGGACGAGGCCCCGCACCTCGAGGAGTGGATCGCGCGCGGGCACTGAGCCGCGCTCGAACGGCGAGCGCGGGGCCGCCCGCCCGGCGGGCGGCCCCGCGCCCCATGACACCATCGACCGCGTGATCGACCTGGGCTACTCCCTCTCCCGCCGCTTCCCCGACCCGCCACAGACCGACTACCGGCGCGCGGATCCGCACACCCTGCGGCACGACCTGTTCTGCGGCGATGTCTACCTCGCCGATACGGAGACGGACCGCGAGCTGTCCACAGCCTGGGGATGGGTGCCGGTGCTCGACTTCTCCTGGGCGCTGTGCGACATCGTGGAACGGCTCGACCGGGACCCGCGCGGCAGCCGCTCGGCCACCCCGGTCCACGCCGAGCTGGACTTCACCGAATCGACCGACCGGCTGCTCTTCGAGCGCCGCTTCGGCTGGGTGGACATCACCGCCGACTGGGCGCCGGCCGAGGAGGCGCCGCTGACCTTCAACCACGCGGCGCTGCGCCGCGAGGCCCGCGACTTCCTGCACGATCTGATCGCCGACCTCACGGATCTGCACGAGGGGCTCGGTGACAACCCCGTGGTGTGGGATCTGCAGTCGCGCTTCCCGCGCGTATGAGGACCGGCGATACCCGCGAGGTCCTGGCGGGTGCCGCGAAGTCCCGGCGGGTGCCGCGAAGTCCCGCGAGGTCCCGCGAGATGCCGTGTGTCCCGCGAGAGTTCGCGGAGGTCCGGTGGGGCTGGAAACCGTCGCCGAACCTCCGCTCCGGCAGCGTTCTCGGGGGTTGAATGCCGCCGGCGGGGAAACTCCCCCGCGCCGCGGCACGGGGGCTGAATTCCCTCGTCGCCATATGTATCGACCGCCGAGAACCCTCCGCAAAGGGCGCTACAGGAAGCTGCCAGACCCGAGCGGGACCTCGCCGATCACCGGCGTTTCCGGCCACCGGAGGCCCCGCTCGGCTCGCCGTTTCCGGCCATCATGACCATGGCTTCGGCGGGTCCTCATCATGACCATGGCTTCGGCGGGTCCTGGGACGGTGTCATGGGCAGCAGGCCCAATTCCGCCGCCCGTACCCCCGCCTGAAACCGTGAGTTGGCCCCCAGCAACGCCATGATTTCGGCCACATAGCGACGGTATGTACGAACGGAGACCGCCAACTCGCGGGCCGCGACCTCATCGGTGGCCCCCAGCCGCAGCCGCTCCAGGATCGGCCGCACCAGTTCGCCGCGCGATCGCTCGCCCAGCTCGATGCGCTCGCTGACCGACAGCGCGGTCCGCCAGATCCCGTCGAACAGCGTCTGGAGCGTCTCGATGACGCCCGAGTCGCGGAGGGTGGAGGCGCGCCGGCCCGCGGCCGAGTCCGCGCACACCAGCGCGGCCCGGCCGTCCACGATGAGGGCGGCGAGCAGCGGAATGCGCGCCACCCGGACCTCCAGGGCGTTCTCGTCCCCCACATGCCGCTGTACGAAGCCCCAGTCCACGGTGTTCTGGGCGCACAGCATCCGAGTGCGCACGGTGTCGCCGCCCGACCGCAGCCAGCCGTCGAGCGCGCCGTGCAGCACGTGCACATGCGCGGCCTCCGCCGCCAGCACCACGTCCACCCGTTCCGTGGCCGTGCGCAGCAGGTCCTGCGCGGCGGCGTGCACTTCCTTGTCGTCCGCCTCGACGGCCGCGACCCATGAGTTCCGCAGCTGCCGGTCGCGGTGTTTGACCACCGTGGACTCGATGAGCGCGCGGACCGCGAGGAGTTCCTCGGTGATGTCGTCCGCGGGGCGCCCGTCGTCCTCGGAGCCACCGGAGGGCCCGTCGTCCCCCGGGTGCCGGGGCCCGTCGTCCCCGTCGTCGTCATCGTGCTGTCGCTGGACCCCGGCCCCCGCCGGCGTGGGAACCCTCATTGCCCTCACCCCCGTGAATTCGCTCAATCCACCAGCTCGCGGTCGGCCGCGGAGAGCAGCCCGAGCTCGACCGCGCGCACGCCCGCCTGGAAGCGGGAGCTCGCGCCCACGTCCCGCATGATCGTCGCCACATGGCGGCGGTAGGTGCGCAGCGAAATCTGGATCTTCTTGGCCGCGACGTCGTCGGTGTGCCCCTCGCTGAGCCGCTCGAGGATCACCCGCATGGAGTCCGAGCGGAGCCGCTCGGCCAGCCGCAGATGTTCGTGCACCGGCATCGCGCTGCCCCAGGCCCCGGCGAACATCAGATACAGCGCGCGCACGGAGGCGAGGTCGGTGTTGACGGTGGCGTAACGGCCGTCGCGCTCGGGTCCGGAACGCCCGAACGCCGCCTTGCCGTCGACGATGACGGTCCCGTGCAGTTCGGCGTCGGTGACCCGGACGTCGAAGCCCAGCTGGCCGGTGCGCACCGCGGCGAGGACGCCGTGGGGGACCGCGAGCACCTGCGGGGTGCACAGCAGCCGTACGGTGACTCCGGACTTGGCCACCGCGGCGAACCGCCCCATCATCGCGAGCATCGGCCTGGCCCGCTCCAGGTCGCCCGGCACGATCACGCTGACGCTGTACTTGGCACCGGCCAGCAGACGCCCGACGGCCTGCGCGACCGCCACGCCATCGGTGACGAGCACCATGGGCGAGGGCTGTGGCGGAATGCTGCGATGCAGGGTCACCGCCGATTCGATGAGCTCACATACCTGCTTGAGCGTCTCTTCTACGCCGTCGGATCTTCCACTCGAATTCGACAGTTCTGACATGACTCCCCCACTGGCACACGACAGACCTGCCGCGTACCCGTCGATGAACACCGAGCGGCCGCACGGCCGAGCTGCGGCCGCATGACGCCCGACGATTTCCCCAGCGTTTTAATCCACGAATGACACGGGCATCGGAACTGCCCGCTCCCCCCTGCATCGCCGTACATTCACGTACGTTCAAGTGCGCGTTAACCAGCGTGCGTTCTCTCCAGAAGGCCGCCCCCCAGGCCGTGCGGCGGCGAGATTAGTTCGCTGGCCGCACCTCAGTCAACGCATCATAGTTGATAACGTTCGGATAAATCGGCCACGTCAGGAGCGGAAACCGACCCCGCTCCGCATCCGGGCCACGGGATTGACATCAAGTTGCACATCTGTCCGGAAACACAGCTCGGACGATCGCGCTCCGGGTGCGCAACGCAGCGGTAGGGGCACGGTGCGCAATCACGGCGATGCCCGATGACCGCTTGCTGTCAGCTATGCGCCCACGCCGCCCCGACACGGCCCGCTATCTTCGCCCACTGCCGGTCAACACTACGAAACCCCAGGTCACTTAGGGTTTCACCGTACCCCGCGACGCATTTCGCAGCGGACCGCACCGCCCCGGCTGTGACGCGCTTTACACCGATGACAGCGCCGTCCATACACGGGCGCGGACGCGGCGCAAGGGTGCGATCCACCCCGTACCGGCCGAGACCGGCCCACCGGGTACACCGCCGCGCTTCCGGTGACAAGCCACCTCAGGCCGCCGCACACGCGTCCTTCATGTCATCAATGAGCGCCAGTACGGCCCGCGCTGACGGCAGAATCGCACGCCCCGCCTTGGTCAGCTGAGTACCGGTGGAGTCCCGCCTGAAAAGCCGCACGCCCAAGGCTTGTTCAAGACACTTGATCTGGTAACTGATGGCCGGCTGTGAATAGTCGAGTGCCTTCGCTGCCTCGTCCATGCGGCCGATCTCGGCGATGGATACGAAGGCACGGAACTCACGCTCATGCATTTCTTCCCCCTGATATCCGCGTGCAGGCCATATCAACGGATCGAATCCCGATCGGCAACAGCGGATGCAGGAAGCTGCAAGGGCCAACATGATCAATCCATGCGCCCGGACGGGCCCCGCCCCCGCCCTCGCCACCCGCCCTCGCCGCCCGACCGGCACACCCCCGACCGGCACACCCCTGGCCGCGACACCGGCCCGCGACACCGGGGACCTCCCCCTGGGGCGCCGTGGCAATGAAAAAACCGCAGAGTCACATGGGTGATCTGCGGTTTCGAGAGCCGACTGTCGGGTTCGAACCGACGACCTTCGCTTTACAAGAGCGGTGCTCTACCAGCTGAGCTAAGTCGGCGTCCCCTGCAGTGTACCCGGCCCCGAGGCGTGATCCGTTCGAAAATTCCCGGGTCCTGGCTAGAGACATGGCCGCCCTCGCCGGTATAGCGTCACGCCAATCCACCTCCGGTGGACTAGACCCCTCCTTTACTCGGATCGTCCGGCACGTTCCTGCCGGTGAAGGGACAGATCACCATGGCCACGGTCACGTACGACAAGGCAACCCGGGTATACCCGGGCACCGAGAAGCCCGCTGTCGACCAGCTCGACATCTCCATCGAGGACGGCGAGTTCCTCGTACTCGTCGGCCCCTCCGGCTGCGGGAAGTCGACCTCCCTGCGGATGCTCGCGGGGCTGGAGGACGTCAACGGCGGGGCCATCCGGATCGGGGACCGCGATGTCACCCATCTGCCGCCGAAGGACCGGGACATCGCCATGGTGTTCCAGAACTACGCGCTGTACCCGCACATGTCCGTCGCCCAGAACATGGGCTTCGCGCTCAAGATCGCCGGCGTGAACAAGACCGAGATCCGGCAGAAGGTCGAGGACGCGGCGAAGATCCTGGACCTCACCGAGTACCTCGAGCGCAAGCCGAAGGCGCTGTCCGGTGGTCAGCGGCAGCGTGTCGCGATGGGCCGGGCGATCGTCCGGGAGCCGCAGGTGTTCCTCATGGACGAGCCGCTGTCCAACCTGGACGCCAAGCTGCGTGTGCAGACGCGTACCCAGATCGCCAGCCTGCAGCGGCGGCTGGGCATCACGACCGTGTACGTCACCCACGACCAGGTCGAGGCCATGACCATGGGCGACCGGGTGGCGGTGCTGAAGGACGGTCTGCTCCAGCAGGTCGACTCGCCGCGCAACATGTACGACCGTCCGAACAACCTCTTCGTCGCGGGCTTCATCGGCTCGCCCGCGATGAACCTGGTCGAGGTGCCCATCACCGACGGCGGGGTGAAGTTCGGCAACAGCGTCGTCCCGGTCTCGCGTGAGGCGCTGAGCGTCGCGTCCGACAACGGCGACCGTACGGTCACCGTGGGCGTCCGGCCCGAGCACTTCGACGTGGTCGAGCAGAACGGCGGCGCCGCCCAGGGCCTCACCAAGGCGTCCGAGGACGCCCCGGCCGGTCTCGCCGTCACCGTCAACGTCGTCGAGGAGCTCGGCGCCGACGGCTACGTCTACGGCACCGCCGAGGTCGGCGGCGAGGTCAAGGACCTGGTCGTCCGCGTGAACGGGCGCCAGGTGCCGGAGAAGGGCGCGCAGCTGCACGTCGTGCCGCGGCCGGGCGAGACGCACGTCTTCTCGACCTCGTCCGGGGAGCGGCTCAGCGACTGAGGCCGCTTGCCCGTCAGTTCGTACCGACGGCGCCGTTCGTCCGCTTCCCGCGGACGGGCGGCGCCGTCGCGTTGGGTGGGGTGCCGTTGGGTGGGGTCGCGTTGGGTGGGCAGGGAGCGCGTCGCGGTGTTGCGTTGTCGATAAATTCCCCGACATTCCGCGTATTTCGCCCCCGAGCGTCAACACTCCGAACGCCAAGAGTGGGTTTCCATCACCCGGCCTGGTGACTGAATGTCGCCAAATCGTCGCTCCTCGCTACGATCACCGCGTACCGCAGTTCCGCACCACCCACTCCGCACCACCCACTCCGTACCACCCACTCCGTACCACCCACCCGCGAGGAACCACCCCGTGAACCACGCAGCCCGCCGCATCGGCAGAACGCTCGCCCTCGTCCTCCCCGTCGTGCTCGTCCTCTCCGGCACCCTCGCGGTCACCCGCGTCCCCTGGGCCTCGCCGAGCGCCGAGTCGCAGATCCTCACCGCCTCCTCCGACCGGGCGTCCACCCATGCCACCCACCGGGCCCCGCATGAGCTGCTGCGCGACCGGCTGCTCGCCGAGCTCCAGGAGAAGAACCCCTCCGTGGCGCTCACCCACCTCCAGGTGGCGACGGCCGAACGGCCCTCACTCGCCAAGCACTGCGCCTCCATCGCCCGTGCGCTCGGCCGCGCCGCGGTCGCCAAGTACGGCGGGGTGAACCGCGCCCAGGCGTACGCACGGCCCGTCTGCGACACCTCGTTCGCGTCCGGGACCACCCAGGCGTACCGCTGACCGCGCCCCACGCCGTACCGCCGGGGCTCTTCCGGCCCTTCCCGCCCATCTCATCCTTCCTGTCCTTCTTCCTGTCCTACTCATCCTTGTTCTCGCTCCGGCTCCGCCTGTGGCGGTCCCCGCACCGCATATGGTGCGGTTCATGAGCGATGACGACGAGCGCAGGCCCGGGCATCACCACCAGACCGCGCGCCCCACACAGGCCGTCGTCCTGGCCGGAGGCCAGGGCTCACGGCTGCGTCCGTACACCGACGACCGACCCAAGCCGATGGTCGAGATCCCGGGCACCGGGACTCCGATCATCGGCCACCAGCTGGCCTGGCTGGCCGCCGAGGGCGTCACCGACGCCGTGGTCTCCTGCGGCCACCTCGCCGCCGTCCTCCAGGACTGGCTCGAGGCGGCGGAACTGCCGCTGCGGGTGAGGACCGTCGTCGAGAAGGAGCCACTGGGGCGCGGCGGCGGCCTGAAGTTCGCCGCCGCCAGGCTTCCGGAGCCCGACCAGCCCTGGTACGCCACCAACGGCGACATCTGGACCCGCTTCTCGCTCCGCGACATGGCGGACTTCCATGACGAGCGCGGCGCCACCGCCACGCTCGCCCTCGCCCGGCCGCGCATTCCGTGGGGGGCGGTGGAGACCAACGAGTTCGGCCACGTCCTGGACTTCATCGAGTCGCCGCCCTCCCCGTACCTCATCAACGCGGGCGTCTACGTCTTCTCCGCCTCCTTCACCGCGCTGCTGCCCGACCGGGGCGACCACGAACGCACCACGTTCCCGCGCCTGGCGCGGGAACGTCGGCTGGCGGGCTTCCCACTGCCCCAGGGCGCGTATTGGCGGGCCATCGACACGGCCAAGGACCTGACCGAGGCCGCCAAGGAACTGGCCGCGGGCCCTCCGCCCCACGGCCACGGCCCCTTCGACACGACCCCTGTGCCACACGGCTGAGCCCTGGATACGCGGCGGTGCGGCGGTGCGGCGCCGGCAGGGTTGGGCGCTGCTCAGCGTCCACCCGGCGGTTCGCCGTCCGCTCACCCGGCGGACCGTGACGCCTGCGGCGGGCTGTTCCCCTCCCCGCCCCTTCCCACAACTGGGGCTCCGCCCCAGACCCCGGGCCCTGCCGCGCGGGAAGGGGCGGGGAGGGGAAAACACCGCTGTGCGGTTCCGCCGCGTGGCCCGCCGCCCGCGCCTAGGCTCGGGCGCCGTGGCAGGCGGGCATCGCAGGCATCGCGGCCGTCGCGGGCGTCGGTGGGGCCCCAGGCGCGGGAGCGGGGTCGTGCTCAGCCGAGGAGGCCGCCCAGGGCGGCTTCCTCGGCGGCCGGGTCGCTGTAGTTGTACGTGTTGTCCTCCGGGGGCCCGCCCTCCGGGCCGCCCCCCGACAGGCCGCCGCCGGCGCCGCCCAGCGAGGACGGGCCCGGCGCCGTCGGGGCGAGGGGGTGGCGCGGGGAACGGGGGGTCGTCCCCAGGCCCGGACGGGGCCGGGATGCGCCGCTGGGGCGACCGGACCTGCCGGACGCCGAATCCGTCGCGCTCGGCACCCCGGACGAGGATGTCGACGCCGAGGAGTCCGAGGCGGACGGCTCGGGGCGGTGCGACACCCGCTCGCGCGGCGACAGCGCGCCCGCCGTACCACCGCCCGTGCCCACCGTCCCGCGCTGCCCGCCGCGCGGGCTCTCCGCGGGCTTGCTGGGCAGCGGCGAGCCTGGCAGGTTGTTCGTCGGCATATCGCTCGGCTCCGGCGCCTTCACCACCTCCGAGGACCGTACGGCGGCGCCCAGCATCGAGCCCACCAGCAGCGTCAGCCCGGCGACCACCATCGCCATCACGCCGCCGCGGCGCAGCACCCGGCGCCGCAGCTCCCACAGTTCGGCCCGGGGGCCGAGCCGCCGCCACGCCTCGCCGGCGAGGCGGCCGTCCACCGAGTAGACCGGCGCGCCCGCGATGATCAGCGGGCTCCAGGCGGCGAGGTAGATGATGTCGGGCGCGTCGTAGACCGGCACCGTACGCCAGCTCACGGTGACGATCAGCGCGGCGGACAGCAGCGCGCCGAACGAGGCGGCCAGCCGCTGCCACAGCCCGAGCACGGTGAGCACCCCGACCACGATCTGCAGGAACGCCACGGTCAGCCCGGCGCCCACCGGATGCTCCAGCGCCAGGTCGCGCAGCGGCTCGGCGATCGGCCAGGGGTGCAGCCTGCGCAGCCAGGTGACCATCGAGCCGCGCTCGCCGCCGTCGAAGTAGACGGGGTCGGAGAGCTTGCCCATCCCGCCGTAGACGGAGATGAAGCCGAGGAAGATGCGCAGCGGGAGCAGGACGACGCCGAGGTTCATCCGGCGCCCGGGGTAGTAGGCGTGGCGTACGGACTCGGAGTGGCGGCGCGGGCGCGGAACCGCGGCGCGCCGCGGCTCGTCCCGCTCGCCGTCGTGGGCGCCCGGCCGTCCGGAGGACGCGCCGCGCCGCTCCGCCCCGGCCGCCCTGGCCACCGCGCTCGCCGCGCTCGCCGTGCCCGCCGTGCCCGCTCCGCGCGGTCCGCCCGGCTCGGCCGGGCCGTTCGCGCCCGGACGCCGCCGCCCGCCGGACGGCCGGGGCACGCTCTCCGTACGCGGGCTGCGCGGGCCGATGACCGTGGGCGCCGTGTCGTCGTCGAAGGCGATCCGCGGCAGCACCTGCGTGGCGCCCACGTCCTCGGCGCCCTCGCCCGGCCGGGAACGGCCCAAACCATCGTTCAGGCCATCGGACAGACTGTCGGTCAGACCCTCGGAGGAGTACCGCACGGC
This sequence comes from Streptomyces endocoffeicus, assembly GCF_016741935.1. Taxonomy (GTDB): domain Bacteria; phylum Actinomycetota; class Actinomycetes; order Streptomycetales; family Streptomycetaceae; genus Streptomyces; species Streptomyces endocoffeicus. The sequence continues at coordinate 300,519 of NZ_JAERRG010000007.1, forward strand.
CTGCAACAGCCGGGTCGCCGCGGTGTCCCCGCCGGGGCGGGTGCGGCCGCTCCACACCACGGGCGGCCGACGCCGGCCGGGGGCCGGGACGCGGGTGAGCCGGGCCGTGTCCGTCAGCGTGTTGCTGACGACCGGGACGCTGAGCTGCACCCGGAAGCTCGGGGCATTGACGGCGACCTGCGCCGGATCGCATGGCACCTTGGCCATGGTCAGCTGTGGTTCGTCGTCGAATCCCCCCGCGCGTCCCGCCAGGGGCGAAGGCATGCGGGCTTTTCTGGTCTCCACGTCCAACTAACCGAGTGACGGACGGGAAAGACACTGCCGAGGACGTCCCGATCTGTCCGAGGCCCGTCAAGATCATCGGCCGGATGGCACATGACGGACCGGCGCAACACCCACGCCCCGGCCCACGCCCGCGCCAGGCCTACCCACGCCCGGCAGCACACCGCCCACGCCCGCACCCGACCCGCCCACGCCCAACGGCGCACCGCCCATGCCCGTGCCAGACCTGCCCACGCCCGGCGGCGCACCGCCCGCGCCCGTCGGCGCACGCCTCACGCCCGACGGCACACCGCTCACGCCAGAGAATTCAGCCCCGGCGGCGTGCCGCCTCGTACAGGACGACGCCCGCCGCCACGCCCGCGTTCAGCGACTCCGCGCCGCCCGGCATCGGAATCCGCACCCGCAGATCGCAGGTCTCGCCCACCAGCCGCGACAGCCCCTTGCCCTCGCTGCCGACGACGATCACGACCGGACCGTCCAGCACCTCGAGGTCCTGCAGCTCGACATCGCCGTCCGCCGCCAGCCCGACCACCGTCAGGCCCGCCTTCTGGTAGGCCTCCAGGGTCCGGGTGAGGTTGGTCGCGCGGGCGACCGGGGTGCGGGCGGCGGTGCCCGCGGAGGTCTTCCAGGCGCCCGCGGTCATCCCGGCCGCGCGCCGCTCCGGTACGACCACGCCATGGCCACCGAAAGCGGACACCGAGCGGACCACCGCGCCCAGGTTGCGCGGATCCGTGACGCCGTCGAGGGCGACGATCAGTGGGTCCTCGCCCTCGTCGAAGGCGGCCGCGCTCAGGTCCTCGGGGTGGGCGTACTCGTACGGCGGGACCTGGAGCACCAGGCCCTGGTGGTTCAGGCCGTTCGTCATCCGGTCCAGCTCGGCCTTGGGCGCCTCCATGAGGTGGATGCCGCCGCGGTCGGCCGCGAACTTCAGCGCCTCGCGCACCCGGTCGTCGCTGTCGATGAACTGCTGCACATACAGCGTGTTCGCCGGAACGCCCTCGCGCAGCGCCTCGACCACCGGGTTACGGCCCACCACCAGCTCGTTCGAGCCCTTGCCGCCGCGCCGCGGGACGGGGCGCTTGGCGGCCTGGCGGGTGCGGGCGTTGGCCATGCGCTGCTTGGCGTGGCCCTTGCGCGCCTCGGCGGGCGGGGTGGGCCCCTTGCCCTCGAGGCCGCGGCGCCGCTTACCGCCGCTGCCGACCGTCGCGCCCTTCTTGTTGCTGGTACGGCGGTTCCTGCGCTGGCTGTTGCCGGCCATGAATGTCACCTGTCTCTTCACTGCTCAGCGCTGCTCGGCAAACGGCAACGGAAAAACGTCGAACGCCACACGCGTCTACGGTCGTACGGTCGTATGTACGGTCACAAGTGTGCCGCCCGACGCGGCGGGCGGCACAAACAGCGAGGTCAGCGGTTGCCCAGCTCCCAGCGCGGCCCGGACGGGGTGTCCTCGATCACCAGACCCGACTGCTGGAGCTGATCGCGGATCGCGTCCGCCGTCGCGTAGTCCTTACGGGCCCGCGCGGCCTGCCGCTGCTCCAGGACCAGCCGGACGAGGGAATCGACCACGCCGTGCAGATCCTCACCCCGGTCCGATCCGCCCGACCAGTGCTCATCGAGCGGATCGAGGCCCAGCACGCCCAGCATGGCCCGCACCTCGGCGAGCCGGGCGACCGCCGCCTCCTTGTCGTCGGCGGTCAGGGCGGAGTTCCCCTGGCGGACGGTGGTGTGGACGACCGCGAGCGCCTGCGGCACCCCGAGGTCGTCGTCCATCGCCTCGGCGAAGGCGGGCGGCACCTCGGCGGCGGGCTCGACGTTCCCGGCCTTCTCCACCACGCGCTGGATGAAGCCCTCGATCCGCGCGAACGCGGATTCGGCCTCGCGCAGGGCCTCCTCGCTGTACTCGATCATCGACCGGTAGTGCGGGGTGCCCAGGTAGTAGCGGAGCACGATCGGACGCCAGCGCTTGACCATCTCGGAGACCAGCACCGAATTCCCGAGCGACTTGCTCATCTTCTCGCCGCTCATGGTCACCCAGGCGTTGTGCGCCCAATAGGCGGCGAAGTCGTCGCCGAACGCCTTGGCCTGCGCGATCTCGTTCTCATGGTGCGGGAAGATCAGGTCGACGCCGCCGCCGTGGATGTCGAAGGCTCGCCCCAGGTACTTGTGCGCCATCGCCGAGCACTCCAGGTGCCAGCCGGGACGGCCGCGCCCCCACGGGGTCTCCCAGCTGGGCTCCCCCGGCTTCGCCGCCTTCCACATGGCGAAATCGCGCGGGTCGCGCTTGCCGGTCTCGCCCTCGCCGGAGGGCTGGCGCAGTCCGTCCAGATCCTGGTTGGAGAGCTTCAGATACTCGGGGAACGAGCGCACATCGAAGTAGACATTGCCCTCGGCGGCATATGCATGACCCCGGTCGATCAGCTCCCGCATCATCTCGATCATCTCGGGGACGTGACCGGTCGCCCGCGGCTCATAGGTCACGGGCAGGCAGCCGAGGATGTCGTACGCCTGGTTGAAGGCGCGCTCGTTCTCGTAGCCGATCGCCCACCAGGGGCGCTTCTGCTCCGCCGACTTCGCGATGATCTTGTCGTCGATGTCCGTGACATTGCGGATGAACGTCACGTCATAGCCGCGGTGGACGAACCAACGGCGCATGATGTCGAAATTCAGCCCCGACCTGATGTGCCCGATATGCGGGGCAGCCTGCACGGTCGCGCCGCACAGGTAGATCGAGACGCAGCCCGGCTTGAGCGGGATGAAGTCACGGATCTGCCGGGCGCTGGTGTCGTACAGGCGAATAGTCACGCATCAAGGGTAGTGGGAAGAGAACGGTGCCCCGCGCCCCTTCCCCTACGGGGACACAGAAGCGTGACACTCGGGACGCGGGTGACACTCCGGACGCACCCGCGCGCCGTCCAGAACGCCGGAGCACCGGAGCACCGGAGCACCGACGCCACCGCCGGAGCACCCGCGCCCCCCGCGCCCCCTGCGGACCACCGGTCGTCTCTACCGCCGGAACACCAGCGCCGTCGCGATCGCCGCGAGCCCCTCGGCACGGCCGGTCAGCCCCAGCCCGTCCGTGGTGGTACCGGACACCGAGACGGGGGCGCCCACGGCCGCCGTCAGCGCCTTCGTCGCCTCGTCGCGCCGTTTGCCGATCTTCGGGCGTACGCCGATCACCTGGATCGCCACATTGCCGATCCCGAAGCCCGCGTCCCGGACGATCCGGGCGGCCTCGGCGAGCAGCGTGGTGCCGGCCGCGCCGGACCACTCGGGGCGGTCGGTGCCGAAGTGGGCGCCGAGATCACCGAGACCGGCGGCGGAGAACAGCGCGTCGCAGGCGGCGTGCGCGGCCACATCGCCGTCGGAGTGCCCGGCGAGTCCGTACTCCTCGCCCTCCCACAGCAGCCCGGCGCACCACAGCTCACGGCCCTTCTCGAAGGCGTGCACATCCGTGCCGATGCCCACCAGGGGGAGCATCGCCGCGTCAGAAGCCATCGTTCGCCCTCCTGCGGGCCAGGACCGCCTCGGCCAGCACCAGGTCCAGCGGGCGGGTCACCTTGAACGCCTCCTCGTGGCCAGGGACGACCACGACTTCGACGCCGAGCCGCTCCACCATGCCCGCGTCGTCCGTGGCGCCCTCGCCCTCCAGGACGATCTTCTCGTGGGCGGCCACGAGCGTGGCGCGGTCGAACCCCTGGGGGGTCTGGACGGCGCGCAGCAGCGCGCGCTCGGGAGTGCCGACCACCGGCTCGGGCTCACCGGCCCGCTCCCCGGTGCGCGGCTCGACCTGCTTCACGGTGTCGGCCAGCGGCAGCGCCGGGACGACGGCGGGCGCCCCGTCCCGTACGGCGGCGACGACCGCGTCCACCGTGTCCACGGGCACCAGCGGCCGCGCCGCGTCGTGCACCAGCACGGTGGTGACGTTCTCGGGGACGGCGGCCAGCCCCCTGCGCACCGACTCCTGGCGGGTCTCGCCGCCGGGCACGACGACCAGCTCGGTGGTGTCGCCGAGGCTGCCGCTCAGCGGATACGCGTCCAGCAGCCGCCGCACCTCGTCGGCGCCGTCCGGCGGGGCGACCACGACGACGAGGGAGACGGAGCGGGATCCGGCCATCGCCCGTACGGCGTGGACGAGCATGGGCGTGCCGCTCAGCGGGCGCAGCGCCTTGGGGGCGCCCGGGCCCAGCCGCACTCCGCGGCCCGCGGCGGGGATCACGGCGGCGGTGCGGGCGGTGCGGGCGGTTCGCCCGGACGCGCCGTAGCCGCCGTGATCCGGAGTTGCGGACATTGAGTTGGCGTTCAGGTTTGCTTCCTCAGCCGAGATGGGTATGGCCACAGCGTGCCGGGCGCGATGCCCCGACCGGCCCCTTCCGTGACGACTGGTCGAGCCAGCTGCCCGGGCCCGGCACACCTATACCGCGCACCGTGCGCGCGGTGGCACATCGGCACCAGGTGCGATGGACCACCAGGTGCGGTGCGATGGACCGGGGGCTCGGAGATCGCTCGGGGGATCAAAGGAGATCGCCCAGGGGGTCAATGACGTCCAGGTCAATGACATCGTCCAGGTAGGTCAATGACATCGGGGATCAATGACGTCCGGCACGTACGCATGCCGCAGCGCCCGGCGACAGACGATTTAGCGGGAATTCACGTCTGAGTCACTCGGGCACCACGGCATTGATTTGTCAGGACGCGAGAACCTCATCGAGCAGGGCCTCGGCCTTGTCCTCGTTGGTGCTCTCGGCGAGGGCGAGCTCGCTCACCAGGATCTGGCGGGCCTTGGCGAGCATGCGCTTCTCACCGGCGGAGAGTCCGCGCTCACGCTCTCGGCGCCACAGGTCACGCACGACCTCGGCAACCTTGATCACATCGCCGGAGGCGAGCTTCTCGAGATTTGCCTTGTAGCGACGGGACCAGTTCGTCGGTTCTTCCGCATACGGTGCACGCAGCACCTCGAAGACCCGATCCAGCCCGTCCTGGCCGACCACATCACGCACACCGACGAACTCCGCATTGTCCGCCGGCACACGAACCGTCAGGTCACCCTGAGCGACCTTCAGCACCAAGTAGGTCTTGTCCACGCCTTTGATCTGGCGAGTTTCGATGGCCTCGATCAGCGCGGCCCCGTGATGGGGATAGACCACGGTGTCGCCAACCTTGAACGTCATGTGACAGGTACCCCTTCCGTGGCTATCCAGGGTAACACGGGAACGCCTTCTTCTGAATGGCGTTTTCGCAGGTCAGGGCATATCTCGGGGCTTGACAAGTGCGGCAGGGACGTGCTGCACGGGGCCTGCGGAACCGGGTATTCGCAGGTGGGGGCCGCTGTCCGGGCACCCCGAAACCCACCCGTTACGCGTCGGAAGAAGCCCGGACGAGTGGCCCTACGTCCCGTTTTGCCGGAGTCCAGTCGATGGACTTCCGCTACTCCGTTCGGATCAGGAGCGAGGGATCCGGCCCCGATTCGCGAATTGATCACAACGATGATCACGCAGAGCGGATCAAGTCTGTGATCAATTCTCGGGCATGCATGGATTCCTTACCGATAATCTCCCGCGCGGCCGGCCGAGCCGATATTCGGGACTTCGGGGCGGCGCCGTACGGACCGCGTAACGCACGCGGGAAGCGCGCCGGAACCATGTCCGAACCACACCGGAACCACACCGGAACCAGGCCGGAACCACAGCGGAACCGGCAGCGTACGGGCGTGCCGCCCCGGGGGGCGATCGCCTTGGGGCGGGTCGGGTGCGGGCCGAAGAGGGCGGATCGGTAATCTAAGCGCGCTGATCCAACCTTTACCTCGTCCTAGGAGATGCCGCCGCCGTGAGCAGCAGCCTTCGACGCGGCGCCCTCGCCGCAGCCGCCATCGTGGTCTCGATCGCCCCGCTCTCCGCCTGCGCGGCGGGGAACGACGCGCAGACGCTGGAGGTCAAGCCCGACAACGCCGCGACGTCCGTCGGGGACATCAAGATCCAGAACGCCACCGTGGTGACCCAGCCGGACCGCGCGGCCAAGGGCCCGGCCGTCGTCACCGGCCGGATCTTCAACAACGGCAAGAACGACCAGACCGTCAAGGCCATCACCCTCCCCGGCACCAGCGCTCAGGTGAAGCTCTCGCCGGCCAAGGGCAAGGGCCCGGTCGTGGTCCCGCACGGCGGCTCGGTGGCCTTCGGCGGCGAGGGCAACGCGTCCGCCGTCGTCAGCGACGGGCGCGAGGCCACCCAGGACGGCAACGCGCAGCGGGTCGTCTTCGACCTGAGCTCGACCGGCGACATCCCGATCACCGCGTTCGTGGTCCCGGCCAAGAGCTACTTCAAGGGCTGGGGCCCGTCCGAGCTGCCGACCGCCAAGCCGTCGGGCTCGGCGACGCCCAGCGGCAAGCCGAGTGGTACGCCCAATGGCACCGCCAGTGGTACGCCCAATGGCACCCCGTCCGACACGGCGAGCGGCCAGCCCGGCGGCGAGGAGAGCAGCGGCACCCCGAACGGCATCGCGTCCGGCGAGCCCAACCCGAACGGCGGCGGTCACTGAGACCCGTCGGCGGGTCTCCGCGGGTCTCAGCGACCCGCCCAGGCATGCGCGAGGGCGGCCCTGGAGGTTTCCAGGGCCGCCCTCGCGCATGAGCCGGTCTTCACGGCCGTATGAGCCACGGCTCGTATGAGCCGGCCTTACGGCTCGTATGGCCGGTTTTACGGCTCGTATGAGCCGGCCTTACGGCTCGGCCGAGCCGGTTTACGGCTCGAACTTGTAGCCCAGGCCCCGCACCGTCACCAGGTACCGAGGCGCGCCCGGGTCGGGTTCGATCTTCGCCCGGAGGCGCTTGACGTGGACGTCGAGGGTCTTGGTGTCGCCCACGTAGTCCGCGCCCCAGACGCGGTCGATCAGCTGCATACGGGTCAGCACCCGGCCCGCGTTGCGGAGCAACATCTCCAGCAGGTCGAACTCCTTCAGCGGGAGGTCCACCTTGCCGCCGCCGACCGTGACCACGTGCCGGTCGACGTCCATCCGGACCGGTCCGGCCTCCAGGGCGGCCGGGGTGACCTCCTCCGGCTCGCCGCGGCGGCGCAGCACGGCTCTGATCCGGGCGACCAGTTCGCGCGAGGAGAAGGGCTTGGTCACATAGTCGTCGGCGCCTATTTCCAGCCCGACCACCTTGTCGATCTCGCTGTCCTTGGCGGTCACCATGATCACCGGGACATTGGACCGGCCGCGCAGCTGGCGGCAGACCTCCGTACCGGGCAGGCCCGGCAGCATCAGGTCGAGCAGCACCAGGTCGGCGCCGTTCCGCTCGAACTCATCGAGCCCCTCGGGGCCCGTAGTCGCGATCGCGACCTCGAATCCCTCCTTGCGAAGCATGTACGACAGTGCGTCGCTGAACGATTCCTCGTCCTCGACGACCAGAACTCGGGTCACGGAAGGACCTCCGGGGCTGAGAGTGGTTCATTGGTGAAGGTCTCGTACGGCCGGCCTTGGTCCTCGCCATCGAGGTCTCCGGTGTCGTACGACTCGCTCGACTCGCGCGGCTGGCTCCGCGAGCGGTCCCGGTCCCGCGCCGCACCGGCTTCCGGGAGTCTCAGGGTGAAGGTGGAGCCCTGTCCCTCGGCGCTCCACACGGTCACCTCCCCGCCGTGCGAGGCGGCCACATGCTTGACGATGGCGAGCCCGAGCCCGGTTCCGCCGGTCTGCCGCGAGCGGGCGGGGTCGACTCGGTAGAAGCGCTCGAAGATCCGCTCGCGGTCCTTCTCCGAGATGCCTATGCCCTGGTCGGTCACGGCGATCTCGATCAGGTCGCCGCCGGTCGCGGGGATGCGGCGGGCGGCGATGCCGACGCGGGTGCGGGCCGGGCTGTAGTTGACCGCGTTCTCGACGAGATTGCCGAGCGCGGCGGCCAACTGGCCGCGGTTGCCCCAGACGTGCAGTTCGGCGGTGCCGCCCGTGGCCATCGTGATGTGTTTGGTGCCCGCCTGGTGACGGCACCGGTCGATGGCCTCGGCGACGAGCTCGTCCACCCGGACCGGCTCGGCGTCCTCCAGCGGGTCGTCGTTCTGCACCCGGGAGAGGTCGATGAGCTCCTGGACCAGGCTGGTCAGGCGGGTGGCCTCGACCTGCATCCGCCCGGCGAAGCGGGTGACTGCCTCCGGTTCGTCGGACGCGTCCATCACGGCCTCGGACAGCAGGGACAGCGCGCCGACCGGGGTCTTGAGCTCATGGCTGACGTTGGCGACGAAGTCGCGTCGTACGGCCTCGATCCGGCGGGCCTCGGTGAGGTCCTCGACGAGCAGCAGGACCAGCCGGGAGCCCAGCGGGGCCACTCTGGCGGAGACCGCGAGCGCGTCGCCGCCCCGGCCGGTGCCGCGGCGCGGCAGATCGAGCTCGATCTGCCGGATCTCGCCGTCCCGCCGGGTGTCGCGGGCCATCGCCAGCATCGGCTCGACGGCCAGCTTGCCGCCGCGCACCAGGCCCAGCGCGTACGCGGCCGAGCTCGCCTTGACGACGGCGTCCGCTTCGTCGAGGACGACGGCCGAGGAGCGCAGGACCGAAAGCACGGTGTCCACGCCGGGCGGCAGCACGGCGTCGGTATGCAGCGAGGAGCGCGTAGGCTTCGCCTGTTCACGCTCGCTCCAGCGGAACGCCAGCATGGCGATGACGCCGGTGCACAACCCGGCGAGCGCCGCCACTGCGGCGATCGCCGCGTTCACGTTCATGCGTCCAGGTTATGCGGGCGGCGAGACCCCTCCACAGCCCCGTGACGATCCCCTCGGTCAGACGTTGCCGAGAGTTCACCGAGGAGTCGGTATCGGTTCACTCCGGACGTTTCGTCGAGCGGGCGTCACACGGGGCGGCCGGGGCCGCGTTGCCGAGAGTTCACCTGTGCATCAGGTGTGATTAACGCCCGATGCCGGAAGCGGACGCGTTTCGGCCGGAGCGTGGAAGTGTGGGGCCCCGGGGCATGAGCCACGGAGACTGCCAGGAACCTGTCAGAGCCTGTCAAAGATCGTCACCGAGAGTCAGTGAAAGAGGTCAGTGATGCGGGACGCGTACCACGAGGAGCTTGATTCGATCGGGGACGGCCTGGTCGACATGGCCCGGCTCGTCGGTTCGGCCATCGGCCGTGCCACCACTGCCATTCTCGACGCGGACCTCAAGCTCGCCGAGAGCGTCATCGCCGCCGATGAGAAGGTCGATGTTCTGCAGCGGGATCTGGAGGGACGGGCGATAGCCCTGCTCGCCCGGCAGCAGCCGGTCGCCACCGATCTGCGGATCGTGGTGACCAGCCTGCGGATGAGCGCCGACCTGGAGCGCTCCGGCGACCTCGCGCAGCACGTCGCCAAGCTGGCCCGGCTCCGCTTCCCGGACTCGGCCGTGCCGCACGACCTGCACGCCACGATCCTGGAGATGGGCCAGCTCGCCCAGCGGCTGATGGCGAAGGCCGCCGAGGTCATCATCACCAAGGACGTCGACCTCGCGCTCCAGCTGGAGCAGGACGACGACGCGATGGACACCCTGCACCGCGCCCTCTTCCAGCACCTGATGGACGACCGCTGGAAGCACGGCATCGAGACGGCCGTGGATGTCACGCTGCTCGGCCGCTACTACGAGCGGTTCGCGGACCACGCGGTCTCGGTCGCCAAGCGCGTGGTCTACCTGGTCACCGGTGAGCACGCCGACGAGATGTCCCCGCAGGGGGACGTCGAAGGGGCGTGACCGCCGAAGGGGCCGTGCCGGTCGAAGGGGCCGTGACCGTCGAAGGGCGCGAACGGCTACGGGGCGTGAGCGTCTGCGACGGTGTGCACCAAAGCGCCGTCGACGCGCCCCTGCGCTCGGCCGCCGGGTCGTCGGCACCATGAGCAGCAGATGACGTGACCCCTCCCGAGGAGGAGACGCATGGCGGACCTCTCCAAGCCCGAACCCGCTCCGACCCACCCCGTCGGCGCATGCGGCTGCGGCTCGGGCTGCGGCTGCGGCTGTCAGTCCGGCGGCCCGTGCCAGTGCGGCGGCAACTGCGGCTGACCGGCGACGACCGGCTCGACCCGCTCGACCGATACGACCCGTATGTACGACCCGTATGACAGAGGGCCTGGGACCGATGACCGGTCCCAGGCCCTCGCGCGTCGGCCACGATTTCGTCGGCGCGTCCCGCCCGAGGTGCGGTCGACGCCGTGAGCGGCGAGCCTGGTCGTATGGAGGACAAGACCCCGGCCCCGGCTCGCGTCGTGGTGGACGAACCGCTGGACGGCCGCCGCCGTGTGCTGATCGACGGCGCCGACGTCGGAGTGGTGGTGAGCCCGGACGAGTTCCGGCGGCTCCTGCACCGCGCGGGTGTGATGGAAGAGGACGCGCCCCTCGACAACCCCGAGCTGATCGAATGGCACGGTGGCGGCCCCGACGACTGGCCCGCCGCGCCCCGATGACACACGCCGCCCGGCTCACGCACGCGCCCTGCTCACGTACACGCCCGGCTGACGCACGCTCGGCTGACGCGCGCGCTCAGGTGACGTAGCAGAGACGACAGAACCGCCACAACGTCCGGCGCCGGTCCCTCCCCTCGTGGGGACCGGTGCCGAACGCTGGAGCGGTGCCGATCCGCGCCGTACGGCTGCGGATCAGGGGGCCGGATCCGTGGTCGATGCGACCGCCGCCCCCGAGGGGACCTGCTTCACGGATCTCCGGGGCTCACGCGACGCGCCCGCGCCCACCGTCTCGTGACCGAGACGAAAGCTGACCGAGAACATGCGGTGCCATGGGTTGTCTCTCCGTGCGCTGAGCTGATGGCCTGGCTGGACGGCTCGTGGTGGATGCGCTATCGCGCCATGATCCTGCCAGCTGTGCCTCCCACCGAGGAGGTTCCGGTATCACGCCGCCGGTTTCTCCGCTGGTCAGCCATATAAAGTGAGTTTTCCGGTCCGGATGTCCAGCGCGGGGGAAGTAAGGAGTGGAGACCTTGAGTTCCGACTCGGGGGCACGCATAGCCTTCGCGGAACGCCTCGCACTGCTGTACAGGGAGGCCGGTAATCCTCCCCTCAAGAGCGTGGCCGAGGCAGTCGTCCGACTCCAGCGGACCGATGAGCGGGGGCGGCCCGTACGGGTCTCCGCCCAGCGGATCAGCGACTGGCGACGAGCAAAGAACGTACCCGCCCAGTTCGCCGCCCTCGCGGCCGTCCTGCATGTCCTGATACCCGACGCACGGCGCTCGCGGCCCGTACCGGTGTCCCCGGGCCTGTACGACATGTCCCGCTGGCAACGGCTGTGGGAGCGTGCGCTGGCCGACCCGGTCGGCGAACGCCCCGCGCCGGCCGCGGAAGAGGAGGAAGGGCCCCCGGCCGAGGGCCCGGCGGTCCCCGGCGGCGTATGCCCGTACCGGGGCCTGGCCTCGTACCGCCGGCAGGACGCCCGGTGGTTCTTCGGCCGGGAGCGGAGCACGGACGCCCTCGTCACCCAGCTGCACGCGGCGGAGCAGACAGGCGGCCTGGTCGTGCTCGTGGGCGCTTCGGGGGCGGGGAAGTCCTCGCTGCTGAACGCCGGTCTGGTGCCCGCGCTGCGCACCGGGGCACCGGGCGACGGGGACGGCCGGGCGAGGGGCGTACTGCAACTCGTCCCGGGCGGCGACCCGCTCGCGGAGCTGGCCCGCCACATCCCCGAACTCGCGCGCATGGTCCCCACGGCGGAGGAACCGGAACCGGACCAACCGGAACCAGACCAGCCGGAACCGGACGAACCGGAACCGGACGCGGACGAGCGGGCGGCTGACGGACCACCAGCAGACGCACCGACAACAGACGCGCCACCAGCAGACGCGCCACCAACAGAAAAATCGGCAACAGACAAACCGGCAGCAAACAATCCAGCCACACACGAACCAGCCGCCGAGCCCGGCACCCCGCAATTCACCCACGCGGTCCGCGAGGCCGTCACCGCGTGGGCGGACCGCGAGACGTCGTCCTCCGACGCCCGCCCCGTCGTGATCGTGGATCAGTTCGAGGAGGCGTTCACCCTCGGCTCCGACGAGGCCGACCGGCGTACGTTCATCCAGCTCCTCCACGCCGCCTGCACCCCCGCCGGCCCCGGCGAGCCGCCCCCCGTGCTCGTCGTCCTCGGCATCCGCGCGGACTTCTACGAGCTGTGCCTGGGCTACCCCGAACTGGCCGACGCGCTCCAGCACCGGCACATGGTGCTCGGGCCGCTGACCACCGCCGAGTTGCGCGAGGCGGTGACCGGCCCGGCCAAGGCGGTGGGTCTGGAGCTCGAACCGGGGCTCGCGGAGCTGATCGTCCGGGAGGTGAGCGCCGACGGCCCCCGTGGGACGCATGACGCGGGCGTACTGCCGCTCCTCTCCCACGCCCTGCTCGCCACCTGGCAGCGGCGGAAGGGCGGACGGCTGACGCTGGCCGGTTACCGCGCGGCGGGCGGCATCCAGGGGGCGGTGGCGGCGACCGCCGAGCGGGCCTGGTCCAGCCTCGACTCCGAGGCGCGCACGGCCGCGAGGCTGCTGCTCCTCCGGCTGGTCCGGCTGGGCGAGGACACCCAGGCCACCCGCAGACGGGGGACACGGCACCAGCTGGCGAGGGAGTCGACGGATCCGGGCAAGACGGAGGAATCGCTCGAAACGCTGGTCCGCGCCCGCCTGGTGACCCTCGACGCCGAGACCGTGGAGATCACCCATGAGGCGCTGCTCCACGCCTGGCCACGGCTGCGCGACTGGATCGACGAGGACCGCAACGACCATCTGGTGCGCCAGCGGCTGGAGGAGGACGGCCGGTCCTGGGAGGGCTCGAACCGCGACTCGTCCCTGCTCTACCGGGGCTCCCGGCTGGAGCAGGCCCACACCTGGGCGAAGGCCGCGGGTGGCACCTATCTGACCCGTAGCGCGGTGGAGTTCCTCGCCGCCTCGGTCCGGCTGCGCAAGCGCACGGTGTGGCTCCGCCGTGGCGCGGTGTCGGCTCTGGTCGTACTGGCGGTGCTGGCCGCCGGTACGGCGGTGGTCGCGTGGCAGCAGCGGGACGACGCGGTGTTCGAGCAGGTGGTCACCGAGGCCGATCGCTACCAGAACACGGATCCGTCGCTGTCCGCCCAGCTCGCCCTGGTGGCACACGATTTGCGGCCGCACGACGAGGCCACCAGGAACCGGCTGCTGTCGGTGGTGAACGCGCCGCTGGCCACGCCGCTGCACGGGCACACCGGCGCCGTCTACCTCACCTCGTTCAGCCCGAACGGGCGGCTGCTGGCCACCGCCAGCTACGACCGGACCGTCCGGCTGTGGGACGTGCGGGACCGGGCCCGCCCCAAACCGCTGGGCAAGCCCCTCACCGGCCATAAGAGCTGGGTGAGCAGTGCGGTCTTCAGCCCGGACGGCCGCACCCTCGCCAGCGCGGGCGACGACGGCACGATCCGGTTGTGGGACGTACGGGACCCCCGCCATCCGCGCCCGCTCGGCGCGCCCCTCTCCCACCACGACGGCACGATCTATCTGCTCGCCTTCAGCCCGGACGGGCGCACGCTGGCCACCGCCACGGAAGGTCGCGTCGTTCGCCTCTGGGACATGAGGCGCCCGGACCGGCCGACGGCGATCGGCGCGCTGACCGGCGCCAACGCCGCCGTGCGCTCCGTGGCGTTCAGCCCCGACGGGCGCACGCTGGCGGCCGCCGGCGACGATGCCTCGATCAGGTTGTGGAACATGGCCGATCCGCGCCGTCCGAAGCGGATCGGCAAGGTGCTGACCGGCCACAAGGACCTGATCCACTCCGTGGCGTTCAGCCCGGACGGCCGGACCCTCGCCAGCGGCAGCGCGGACAACACCATCCGGCTGTGGGACGTCGGCGATCCGCGCCACGCGGAGCCGCTGGGCTCGCCGCTCACCGGGCACATCGGCCCCATCTGGTCGGTGTCCTTCAGCCCGGACGGATCCATGCTCGCCGCCGCCAGCCAGGACAGTACGGCGAGTCTGTGGAACGTCAGCGATCCGGCGTACCCGTCGCAGGTCGGCGAGCCGCTCGCGGGGAGCAGCGGTGAGATGTACGCCCTGGGCTTCAGCCCCGACGGGCGGACCCTCGCCACCGGGAGCGGCGACAACACGGTCCGGCTGTGGTCGATCCCGACGTCGGACATGGTCGGCCGGATCGGGGTGTTCCGCCCGGACGGGCGGGTGCTCGCCACGGCCGGGCGCGACGAGAAGGTCCGGCTGTGGAACGTGAAGGATCCCAACCGGCCGGTGCCGCTGGGCGAGCCGTTCGACCCCGGGGAGGGCACGGTGCGGGAGCTGACGTTCACCCCGGACGGCCACACCCTCGCGATGATGACCGGAGACCGCCAGGTGCGGCTGTGGAACGTCACCGATCCGACCCGGCCCGTTCCGTACCAGCCGCCCCTCCCCCTGCGGACCAGGTTCGCGGGCGCGCTGGGCTTCACGCCGGACGGGCGCATGATGGCGACCGCGTACAACGACAACACCATCCAGCTGTGGAACGTCAGCGACCCGTCGCACGTCCGCCGGCTCGGCAAACCGCTCACCGGCCACCGGGGCTACGTCAACTCCCTCGTCTTCAGCCCGGACGGCCGCACGCTGGCCAGCGGCAGCGCGGACAACACCATCCGGCTGTGGAAGGTGACCGACCCGCGCCACGCCACCCCGCGGGGCGGGCCGGTCACGGGCCACCTCGGACCCGTCAACGCGCTCGTCTTCACCCCGGACGGCCATACGCTGGCCAGCGGCAGCGACGACAACACGGTCCGGCTCTGGGACGTCACCGACCCCGGCAGGGTGACCCGGCTGCGGTCCCCGCTCACCGGCCACACCGACGCGATCGTGTCGCTGACCTTCAGCCAGGACGGAAACACGCTCGCGAGCGGCGGCAACGACAACGCGGTCCGGCTGTGGGACGTCACCGTCCCGTCCAAGGCCACGTCCATCGGCCAGTCGCTGAGCCCCAACGCCAAGACCGGCAACTTCCTGTCGTTCAGCCCGCACAGCCAGATGCTCGGGGTGTCCAGCGGCGCGGACACGGTCCGGCTGTGGAGCCTGGACGTGGACGAGGCGGTGCGTCGCATCTGCTCGATGACGCGAGGTGTGCTGACCCCGGAGAAATGGGACGAATACCTCCCCCGGCTGTCGTATGCGCCTCCGTGCGGTCGGTAACGACGTTGCGCGAACGTTGCGTGATCGCGGTCACAACTGCTCCCGCGAGGGAGGAGTCGGCTTCCCCACCCCGGTGGCCGCGTTACGCTTAGGTACAGCCCGACCGCTGGTGCATCCCCCGTCGCCAGCGGTCGGGCGCTTCCATGTCCGGGGCATGCTCGGGCCATGTCCAGGGCGTGCCCGGGGCCATGTCGGGGGGACACTGGGCACCGGTGCGGCGGCGCGACAGCGCACGAGACCGCACCCCGCACCCGCACCCCGCACCCCGCACCCCGCACCCAAGAAGACACCTCCCCACCTGGAGACCCCGTGATCCGCAGGCTCGACCAGGCCGCTCTCGACCTCGGCCGTGAGTACGTACGCCACGCGCCCTGGAGCGCCGGAAAGCGGGCCCTGGTCGAGCGCCACCTCAACGCCGCGCTGCGGGACCGCCCCCTGCACCGCCTGGCCCGTACGCGCTTCGGCGCCACCTTCGCCGTCGACACCCAGGACCTCATCCAGCGGTACCTCTACCTCTTCGGCGTCTGGGAGCCCCATATGACGCGGTGGCTCCAGCGCCGGCTGAAGCCCGGGGACGTCTTCGTGGACGTCGGGGCCAACATCGGCTACTACAGCCTCCTCGCCTCCCCCCTCATCGGGCGCGCCGGGACGGTGGTGGCGATCGAGGCCTCACCGACGTTCCACCAGCTCCTCCAGCGCCACGCCCGGCGCAACGACCGCACCAACATCCGCGCCCTCAACGCGGCCGTCTCCGACCGCGACGAGCAGCTGACCTTCATCCTCGCCAGCTCCCGCAACATGGGCGCCAACAGCGTCGTCCCCTACGACGGCCCCGCCGAGTCCACCTTCGAGATCGCGGCCCAGCCCCTGCCCGACCTCCTCACCGACGACGAGATCACCAACGCCCGGGTCATCAAGATCGACGTGGAGGGCGCGGAGGGCAGTGTGATCCGCGGCCTCGTCCCCCTCCTCGACAAACTGCGCCCCGACGCCGAACTGACCGTCGAGGTCACCCCCCAGCGCATGTCCGACCTGGGCGACTCCGTAGAAGACCTGCTGACCACCCTCAAGGGCCACGGCTTCCACGTCTACCGCCTGCCCAACGACTACGCGGCAGGCAGCTACCCCGACGCCCTGCGGCGCGCACCGGAGGTTCCGGTCCGCTGGCGGGGGCCGGTCACGGAGGAAAGCGACCTGGTCTTCTCGCGGGTCGACGCGGAGACCCTGCCCTGAGGGCTCGGGCGGCTACTGGTCGCCCTGGGGCAGGTGGGTCTTGGCGTCCTCGTAGGTGGCGTCGGCGGTGGACTCGGCCGGGGCGTAGACGAGGTGCAGCACACCGGTGCTGAACGTGGCGGAAGAGAGCAGTTTCAGCGGAATCGTGGTCTCGGCCTCGTCGAACAGCCGCATGCCCTTGCGGACGGCGATCGGGTGGACCAGCAGGTGCAGCTCGTCCAGCAGGCCGTGCGCCATGAGCTGCCGGACGACGGAGACCGAGCCGCTGAGGGCGATGTCCCCGCCCGGTTCGTTCTTCAGCGCGGTGACGGCGTCCGCGAAGTCGCCCTTGAACAGCTCGGAGTTCCGCCAGGTGAAGCTGAGGTCCTGGCGGGACAGGACGATCTTGCGGGCGTCGCCGAGCTTCTTGGCGAAGTGGGCGTCCTCACCGCCCGCCGCCTCGCGGTCCGGCCAGGCTCCGGCGAAGCTGTCGTAGGTCTTGCGGCCGATGAGGAGGGTGTCGGACGCGCCGAGGACCGCGTCGACGGCGGCGCCCATCTCGTCGTTGAAGTAGGGGAAGTGCCACTGGTCGGGCGCCTCCACGACCCCGTCGAGCGAGATGAACAGGCTGGCGATGATCTTCCTCATGATGCCCCTCCGTGGGATCCGTGGGATGCGGTCGGTGAGCTCTTCCTCCTCTCAGACCGGGGAGGCCGCACAAACTCATCGGTGGGGGCGAGCGGGTTTTCAGCGGGTGTCGTAGCGCCAGCCGTCCATGGCGGCCAGGACCCGGGCCCGCGCCTCGACCACCGCGAAGCGTGCCGCGCGCTCGGCCGCGTCGGTATGGGCGGACTGGCTGGTGACCTGGCCGGGCCACTTGCGGTAGAGCAGACCCGTCTCGGCGGTGAACCAGCCGCGGCTGACCGCGTTGAGGGCCATGAGGAGGCCGGTGTCCTCGGAGGCGGGGAGGGCCATCCAGCCGCCGAGGGCGAGGAGCAGGTCCCGGCGTACGAAGAGGGTGGCGGGGTGGACCTGGGCGCGGTGGTCGTTCGCCCGCCAGAATTCGAGGACCGCGCCGCGTGCGACGGGCCCCTGCGGCGGGTCCCCCTCGAAGCCGACGGTGGAGCCGTCGGGCAGCAGATCCAGGGCGCGGGAGGTGGCCCAGCCGAGATCGGGGTGGTCGGTGAGCGCGCGGAGGTCGCGGGCGAGGGCGCCGGGGGTGAGCATGTCGTCGGCGTCCAGCACCTTGACGTAATCCCCCTCGGCCCGGGAGAGCCCCATCATGCGCGCCATCGCGGCCCGGCCGGCCCGCCCCTGACCGAAGCTGACCCGGGCGTCATCGGGTACGTAAGGGCGTACGGCGTCGGTCTCGCCGTCCTCCTGGATCACCCACTGCCAGTCCCAGCCGTCCGGCAGTTCCTGCTCGCGCAACGACTTGTGGGCGTCCGGCAGATGCGCGGCACCCGGGGCGTGCACCGCGGTGATGACGGTGATCGTGTTCGGCATGGTCACCACCTCCTCAGGGGCGTGGTGAAGACGAGTTCCGTACGGTCTCCGCACAGCGTCACGTCGGAGACCTCGACGACCCGATCGCCGATGTCCGTGCAGATCTTCCGGAGAACGATCACCGACACTCCCTTCTTGAGGCCGAGCGCCTCCGCCTCCTCCACCGTCGGCGGCCGGGCCGTGATCCGTTCCGCTATGCGGTCCAGCTCGATGCCGATCGTGTAGAGCTGATTCTGCGTGCCGCCGGGCCAGGGCTCATGGGCGGCGTCGAGCAGGTCGGGGTTGACGGCCACGACATCGTGGACCAGGTAGGAGTGCACGAGCGCGAACGGCGCGTCCTCCTCGCGGCAGTTGGTGCGGTAGATCCGCTCCAGCAGCCGCGTGCCCAACGGGATCCCGAACACCGACGCCAGGTCCTCATCGGCCTTCGCGTCGCGGTACTCGGCGTGAAAGGCGAGGTCACCGACCTCCAGCCCGGTGTCGTGCTCGGTCGACCCGGTCCGCAGCCGCTCCGCCCTGGACCGGCGGGCCCGGTCCTTCTCCCACTGGTGCCGCTCATTGCTCCGCTCGACCCGCCGGCGCGGGGTCCGTACGAACGTCCCCACCCCGTGCCGCCTGTCGATCAGCCCCTCGGCCACCAGCTCCGACAGCGCCCGCTGAAGCGTCGGCACACTCGTCCGATACCGCGCCGCAAGCTTGTCCTCGGCCGGAAGCCGCTCCCCGGGACCGAGCTGACCTGCGCGGATGCTCTGACGAAGGGCATCCGCGATCTGCTCGTACTTGGCCATGAGTGCTCACCGTCCTCGGTCGTACGGCCGCTGCGGACACTCTCAGCGTAAGTCCTAAAGACGTCTTAAGGACTGGTACTGGACCCCTACAGGACCGCCACCAAAAGGGCCACCACCCACCCATTGGCCCGTGCCCCGACCACAGCACACCTGAGAGGCTGAGCCACCCTGCCGTCGTCAAGGTCGAGGGAGATGTCATGCAGCAGGTAGCCGTGGTCACCTTTGACGGATTCAACGAGCTCGACAGCTTCATCGCCTCGGCGCTGATCAACCGGTGCCGAAAGGACGGCCTGGAGGCGTTCATCACGACGCCGACGCCGGTCATCACCTCCATGAACGGCGTCGAGGTCACCGGCCAGCGCCCGATGGAGTTCGTGCCGGAAGCCGACGTCGTACTGATCGGCAGCGGCGTGAAGACACGCGACGTCGTCGCCGACGACCACCTGATCTCCAGGCTCCCCCTCGACCCGTCACACCAGCTGATCGGCGCCCAGTGCTCCGGCGCACTGATCCTCGCCAAGCTAGGGCTGCTCGACGACATGCCCGCCTGCACGGACATCAAGACCCGCCCCTTCGTCGAAGCCGGCGGCGTCACCGTCCTGGACGTCCCCTTCCACGCCGAGGGCAACATCGCCACGGCGGGCGGCTGTCTGGCCTCCCAGTACCTCGGCACCTGGGTCATCACCCGCACCCTCGGGGACGACGCCGCCCGCGCCGTCCTCGACTACGTGGCCCCGGTCGGCGAAAACGAGGAGACCGTCGAGCGCGCCCTACGAGCGGTCCACACGGGGGAAGCCGCCCTGAGCTGACACCCTGCGCCCCACCCCGCGCAGCTGATTGGCGGACGGCGCTAGTCGTCGTCCGCTTCAGGGGGCAATGTGAGCTGGGGACGCTCCTGGTCGGGCAGCACAACAAGGCGGACGGCCATGTTGCGGGAGCCCGAAGGACGATCCCCCGGTTCGGTCGCGTACTTGCGCAGCAGCGTCTGGTACTCCTCGACAAACGCTGCCACCTGATCCTTGGTCATCCACAGGCCGGAGCGCTGGATCTGGTTCCAGCCTGCCGAGTTGTCATAGCCGGTGTACGCACTCACGACGAGACTCAGATCTTGCGTCATCTTGAGCGCGCCGATCTTCACCGCCGCTTCCCGTTCGTCGGCCGTCATAACGAGCCCTGGAGGCGTGAAGATGTCCGTCATCAGCGACTTCCACCAGCGTTCACGGCCGCTGGACTTCTCCTCGATCTCGGCGATCAGGTTGAGTTCCGCGAGCTTGCGCAGGTGGTAGCTGGTGGTGCCGGTGCTCTCGCCGAGCGCCTTGGCGACGCTGGTCGAGTTCGCCTCGCCGTGCTCGCCGAGATAGCTCAGGATGTCTCGGCGCACCGGGTTGGACAACGCCTTGTAGAAGGCCTTGAGGTCCGGGCCGGTGAGAACCCGTGTCTCAGGACGCTCAGCCATGCGGCAACCCTACTGCAGAGAGTCTCTGCAGAGTTGCAGAGATTGTTTGCAGAAATCCTCTGCAATAGCTAGCGTAAGGACAAAGGTGCGGACAGGCGGGCCGGACGCACAGGCTGTGATGCCGCTTGCCCTTACACAGGGGGTTGTCCATGTCTAACTCACTGGATACTCGGATACGCGACGAGATCGACGACCAAGTCGCGGAAGCGTTCGACGCCTATCTGGCGGACCGGCTTGCCGAACCGGGACCGCTACGCACAGCCCTCGCAACGAAGCGCAACGCCAAGGTGGTGCTGGGCACGATCGGGCTGGGCGCACTGACCACAGCCTTGGCCCCGGCGGACGTCACGGTGATCTGCTGGATCTGGGGCGCGATCGCCTCGATAGACGTCGCCTTCTTGTTGGGCGCCCGCCGCCGTTGATGTGTGGCAGTTGTACCGCCGCGCCGATGGCGCGGCGCCTTGAACGCGTGGGGCGGGCGCAACTCACCCCCGGCGCCTGGTGCGTTCATGTTCCGCGTCGCCGATGATGGCCTCGGTGCCATCGATTTGGCGCCTGAGCTTGCTGAGGACGTCGGTGCGGGCCGACTCGATCAAATCCTCCGTGGTCGGGGTGGCGCCGGTCGCTGTTCCGGTGGGGACCCAGAAGGCCTTGTGGCTGTGGTCGCGGATGATGTCCTGGCAGGTGCGGATGACCCAGTTCATCGCCACGGTGATCTCATCGCGGTGGAGCCGGTCGAGATCCGAGCTGCTGTTGGTCTCGGAGTGGACCGTCATTGGGCCCGCCCCTGGGCTTGCGTTGCCTTGACGGTGAACCAGACCGTCTTGCCGACCGTGTGCTCGATGTCGCCCCAGGCGTCCGCGAGTTCGCCTACGAGTAGCAGGCCGCGGCCGTTCTCGCTGTCCGTGCGCGGGGATTGGGCCGCCGGTCGGCCGGGGCCGGAGTCGCGCACTTCGATGCGTACCTCTTCCTCGGCTGCTTCGATCCGTACCCGGAACAGCCGGCCGGGCGGGACACCGTGCAGGAGGGCGTTGGTGGCGATCTCCGACACGCATAACTGGATCTCCTCCAAGCGATCTACGTAACCCCATTCGGAGAGCGTGCCGGTGACGAACTGTCGCGTTGCGCGAATGGATGGCTTACGTCGCGTGAAGAACTGCTGCCGCATCAGGGGCATGGCGAGTCACCGCCTCAGAGCTGGGTGTGAGAGCGACATCACCTTACCGCTATTCGCGAAAGGTAGCGAGGTACTCTCTGGGGGTGATGGCCAAGGGGTCGCTTACTGTGTAAAGCGGCAAGGTCGGCGAGTGTCGATCACGCTTGAGGAGGGGCTCAGTGGCCAGCGATGCGTGGATCAGTTCCTCGATGCCCTATCTGCGGCCTGTTGAGGGCGATCGGGGCGACGCATGGGGTGAGGAAGCGGCAGCGCGCGGCAGGCGTGGGACGCAGCGCATCCTGCATGCCGGGGAGGTTCCCACTCCGGCTGTCGTGGCCCGCCTTCTGGGGCTCGGGGACGGGGATACGGTCGTCGTACGGCGCCGGATCATGTACCTCGACGAGGAGCCGTGCGAGCTGACCGACTCCTACTACCCGGCGCATATCGCCGCAGGCACTGGCCTCGCGGGCACCGCGAAGATCCGAGGAGGAGCGGTGGCGCTGCTCGCCGAGCTGGGGCATGTGGGTCGCCGGGTGCGCGAGGACGTGACGGCGCGCATGCCGGACGCGCAGGTGCGGGAACTGCTGCGGACCGGCACGGAGGAACCGGTGCTGTGCCTGGAGCGGGTCGTGCTCGACGAGGACGAACGGCCCATTCAGGCCGACCTGATCACCATGCCCGCCCAACGCCAGCGCCTGCGCTACGAACTCAGGATGGGATGACCGTGCCGAAGGCAGAACAGAACGCAGTCGACCAGCGGTCGCTGCACGAACGGATCGCCGCCGACCTACGCGACGAGATCATGTCCGGCGACCTTCCTCCCGGCGCCAAGCTTCCCTCGACCGCCCAGCTCAAGGAGCGGTTCACCGCCTCGAACGCGACCGTACAGAAAGCCTTGCAGCTCCTGAAGGACGAAGGGCTGGCGGTCGGCCGCGCCGGAGCAGCCGTCACCGTACGCGAACACCGGCAGCGCACCATGCGCCCCGCCTCGTACATGGCCCCGGCCGCGCCCGGAGAGCCGTACCGATGGATCAGTGAGGCTGCGGCGGGCCACCAGGCTCGCGGCAGCAGCCAGCTCCTCGACGTCACCGAGATCCGCCCACCCGCCGACGTGGCCGAAGCGCTGCGGCTCCCGGAGGACGGCATGGCGCTGCTGCGGGCGCAGGTGCTGCTCCTGGACGACGAGCCGGTGGAACTGGTGAAGTCGTACTACCCGCTGGAGCTGGCTCGCGGGACGGCGATGATGGACCGCCGCAAGATCAAGGGCGGCACCCCGGCTCTCCTCGCGGAGCTGGGCTACCCACCCCGCCTCAGCGTCGACAAGGTCTCCGCGCGCGTACCGACGCAGGAGCAGTACACGGTGCTCGGCCTGCCGGGGAACCTTCCCGTCCTGCGAACGCTGCGCGTCGTCTACAGCGATGGCGAGCGCCCCATCGAAGCGACGGTGATGACCAAGGCCGGGCATCTCTACGAGCTGCAGTACGAGTTCACTCCTTCCTGACCGTCTCCTGAGGGTGCCCGGCCGATAGACCTACGCGCTGATGGGCAACTCCCGTGCCCGCTGGCGTGCTTGAGCCCGCAGTTCCTTCAGGCGGCTGTGGAATGCGTTGTGGCCGTTCTGGTCGAGGTTCAGCGGTAGGTCGAGTCGGGAGATGAGCTGTGTCTCCAAAGCCCATGGCTCCTCCTGCTCAAGCCAGCACACTCGGGCGTTGTCCGCCATCCACTGGCTCAGGGTGGCCTCGCCGACCTTGCCGAAGGTCATCCGCTTACCGCTGCCCACGCGGCGCAGCTCAAGTCCGAGCAGGCAACCGAGCGTGAGCCGCAGCGTCGAGCCGGCCGCATTGCCTCGGTAGTGATACCGCACCCGCTTGCGCAGGTTCTGGGTGCTGGTGCGGTTCGCCATGTACCGCGGCGCTATGCCGACGTAGAGCAGGCATCGGGCGTCCAAGTCCGGGTGGGGCGGCTGCTCGAAGTACCACCCGTAGACTCCCGCGACCGCCGGGACAGAGCTTGGGCGCGTCAGGACCTCCTGCGCCGACCACAACCGGTCGGGGCTGGTGAGAGCGGTAGCTTCCACGAAACCTCCAGGCGCGCCACGGCTGACAGTCCCAGGCTATTGCTCGGCGCCGACAAACCACTCCTGGCCTTTCCTCCCATACGCTATGGCGCACGTCACGCCACGCCGTCGCCGTGGCCCCGGGGGGATCATGATGGAGCAGCTTCAGAAGCTCGTTGACCGCTATCGCGATTGCAGGCAGGAGCCAGTGCGCTTCCGCCCAAGCACGTGGCGCCCACGGCTGGAGCCGTACGGAGCGGCGCACGTACTCGATATCGGCGTTGAATCTGTGAGCGGGCGGAGCGGAGACCGTCTCATCAGCCGGGGCGACCTGGTCGACCTCCGTGACCACGTCGGCGACGATCCTGACGGTCTACGCGACCTGTTCGTGGCTGTCATGATCTGGGGCTCGGGTACTACGAACGGACGCGGCCCGCGATACACCGAGGCTGCCCTGTCCGATGCCCGCCTGCCTGCTGTCCTCCGGACCACGCGCCAGTCGGTCCGAAGCGGTGACCTGAGCGGGGCCTACAGGCAGTTCGTCCTCAACGGGGTGGGGCGCTCCTTCTTCACCAAGTGGTTCGCGGCCGTCGACGACCGCGACGCCGGATGTGACCGGGCCCTGATCCTGGATGCTCGAGTCTTTCACTCACTGAATGCCCATAAGTGGTTCAGCTGGGAGGCGGCCGGCACGCGTCATTGGCCAACCCGTTACGCCACCTACGTCAGCACCATGCACGAGTGGGCCTCGTTCCTCGGAGTCACAGCCAACCGGCTTGAGTGGCTCCTCTTCCATCTGAACGGCCACATGGACGGGCCCTGCCTTTGCGCATCACGGGACGATTGAACGCGGCGCCGCCTCCAGCCCCACGTCCCAGCCTCGTCCTGCCGGTGCAACCATTCCGGGGGTTCGGCAGTCGTCTTCCGTGCCGTCCGGGCACCGAGCGGATGAGGCCGCCTTTACCCGGAGGAGTCGGCCTCCCCTGCGTCGGATGCGCCTCGCCGGTTTTGGTCCCGGACCTCCCGGGGCCATCAGAGTGTGGGGGAACACACTTATGCGTAAGCGCGCCACCGTGGCCGCCGTTGCCAGCGCCCTGGCCCTGTCCGCGTTCGTTGTTCCAGGCGCCGCCCAGGCGGATGAGGCCGTGGGCGACACCGAAATCACCAAGGTGGTCGTCAACGGCGGGTCCAACATCGTCCTGGGCACCACGAACCCGAAGACCTTCACCATCGCGGTGACCGCCACCGACGACTCGGGTATCAAGGAGGACTACACCTTCCCCGTACTGTGGCACGGGCCCGGCCAGAAAATGCCCGACGCCCCCTACGGGCTGGTTATCCCCGACGACGTGTCCGGTGACTGCGTGGCTCACAGCACCACCACGACCACCTGCACCTACGCCTTGACCATGAACCCGCGGATCGACCCTCAGGACAACACCACGGCCGGAACCTGGAAGGTGTGCGCCAGCGCCAGTGGCAACGACTGGGACTATGTCAGCAAGGACGTCGCCGCCACGGTGAAGGTCAGGCGCTACGCCAAGCTGACGGTCAACGCCTCGCCGGAGCCGGTGAAGAGGGGCAAGACCCTCAGTGTCACCGGCAAGCTGACCCGCGCCAGCTGGGAGACCTACAGGTACGCCGGCTACACCGGCCAGCCGGTGAAACTGCAGTTCCGCAAGAAGGGCACCAGCACCTACACCACCGTCAAGACGGTGACCACGGGTACCGGCGGCGCTCTGAAGACCACGGTCAAGGCCGCCACCGATGGTTACTGGCGCTGGTCATTCGCCGGCACCTCCACCACCGGCACCGCCACCGGCACCGCCGACTACGTCGACGTTCAGTAAGCGACGAGGAAGGGGGCGATGCAGGTCCGTGAGGTTTGCGCGGCAGCCGTCGCGTTCTCCGGCACGTT
The DNA here is from genome assembly GCF_016741935.1 of Streptomyces endocoffeicus. Lineage (GTDB taxonomy): Bacteria > Actinomycetota > Actinomycetes > Streptomycetales > Streptomycetaceae > Streptomyces > Streptomyces endocoffeicus. The sequence continues at coordinate 326,023 of NZ_JAERRG010000007.1, forward strand.
TCGGCTTGGAAACGAGGTGACGGCGAGGTGGGTCTTGCCGGTGCCCGGTGGGCCGAGCAGGATCACGCTCTCGCGGGCGTGGAGGAAGTCGAGCTGTCCGAGGTGCTCGACGGATCCATCCACATGACCTGCCAGCCGTGGCCGTCGAGGTCGTAGAAGCTGCGTGAGTACATGAAGCCGTGGTCCTCGGGGCCATCCGCCTCGGAGCCGCCCGCGGCAAGCGCGGCCTCGGCGACCGTGTCGACCTCATCGCGGGCTGACACGCTGAAGCAGTAGAGCGCCAGCGTGTGCGTGGTGGGATCGGCCATCGGCAACTTCGCGAACTGCGCGAACTTCTCGTGGCTGAGCAGCATGACGGAGGCTTGCTCGCCGACCAGCATGCAGGCGGCGGTCTCATCGGTGAACATCGGGTTGTAGCCGAACCCGAGCCGCGCGAAGAACGCCTTGCTGCGCTCGATGTCCGCCACGGGCATGTTCACGAACAGCATGCGACCGGCGTGTGCGGGAGTGGTCATGGTGAGTCTCCAGTCCGAGGTCCGATGGTGTACGACGGGGTAGACCGGCCAAGTCCGCGGAACTCATCGGTGGAATACGGAACCGGCGTCAGCGGGCACGAAAATGCCTCCCACTCGCACCGTAAGTGCGGGTGGGAGGCATGATCACAAAGGCTACTTCTTCTTGCCCTGGTTCTTGACCGCCTCGATGGCGGCCTTCGCGGCGTCCGGGTCGAGGTAGGTGCCGCCCGGGTTGACCGGTTTGAAGTCGGCGTCCAGTTCGTAGGAGAGCGGGATGCCCGTCGGGATGTTCAGGCCCGCGATGTCGGCGTCGGAGATGCCGTCCAGGTGCTTGACCAGGGCGCGGAGCGAGTTGCCGTGGGCCGCGACCAGGACCGTCTTGCCTGTGAGGAGGTCCGGGACGATGCCGTCGAACCAGTACGGGAGCATGCGGACGACGACGTCCTTGAGGCACTCCGTCTGCGGGCGCAGCTCCGGCGGGAGGGTCGCGTAGCGCGGGTCCGCGAACTGGGAGTACTCGGCGTCGCGGTCCAGCGGGGGCGGCGGGGTGTCGTAGGAGCGGCGCCACAGCATGAACTGCTCCTCGCCGAACTCGGCGAGGGTCTGGGCCTTGTCCTTGCCCTGGAGGGCACCGTAGTGGCGCTCGTTGAGGCGCCAGGAGCGGTGGACGGGGATCCAGTGGCGGTCGGCGGACTCCAGCGCCAGCTGGGCCGTGCGGATCGCGCGCTTCTGGAGCGAGGTGTGGACCACGTCGGGGAGCAGGCCGGCGTCCTTCAGCAGCTCACCGCCGCGGACTGCCTCCTTCTCGCCCTTCTCGTTCAGATTGACGTCCACCCAGCCGGTGAACAGGTTCTTCGCGTTCCACTCGCTCTCGCCGTGGCGGAGGAGGATCAGCTTGTACGGTGCGTCGGCCATGCCGTCGAGCCTACTGGACCGGTCTGAGGGGGTCGGTTGACGGACCCCGTCAATTGACTGGCGGGGTGGGGGCCGTATCGGTAAGTTGCGCATGCTGGTTGCACCACTTACAGGCTGCGCCGCTCATGGGGTGCGCCGCTTATGGGATGCGCCGCTCACCGGGTGTGGCATTCACAGGGGGAGTCGTCCGTGTCCGTCGTCCGACTGAGGCAGGCCGCGAAGGAGAGTGTCTCGGGGCTGCCCCGGGAGTTCTGGTGGCTGTGGACCTCCACGCTGGTCAATCGGCTGGGCGGGTTCGTGGCCACCTTTCTTGCCATGTACCTGACCGTGGATCGCGGCTATTCGGCGATGTTCGCCGGGCTGGTCGGCGCGCTGCACGGGCTGGGCGGGGCCGTGTCGGCCGTCGTCGCCGGGGTGCTGACCGACCGGCTGGGGCGGCGGCCCACGCTGCTCGTCTCGCAGCTGTCGACCGCGGTCACGGTCGCCGTGCTGGGGTTCGTCCAGAACCCCGTCGCCATCGCCGTCGTGGCCTGCCTGGTGGGCATGACCAGCAACGCGTCACGGCCCGCGGTGCAGGCGATGATCGCCGACATCGTCCCGCCCGGGGACCGGGTGCGGGCCTTCGCGCTCAACTACTGGGCCATCAACCTCGGCTTCGCCGTCTCCGCGGCGGCGGCCGGGCTGATCGCGCGCCATGGCTATCTCACGCTCTTCCTGGCGGATGCCGGGATGACGCTGCTGTGTGCGGTCATCGTCTTCGGCAAGGTTCCGGAGTCCCGGCCCGAGCGCGAGCCTGCCGCCGAGGGGGCGGCGGTGGAGCCGGAGCGCGAGGTCGGCTTGGGCACGGTGCTGCGGGACCGGCGGTTCATGGCCGTGGTCGCGCTGTCGTTTCTGGTCGCGACCCTCATCCAGCAGGCGTTCGTGGCGCTGCCCGTGGCGATGGGGGCGGACGGGCTGTCCAGTACGGACTTCGGCGTCGCGATCGCGACGAACGGCGTACTGATCGTGGCCGTACAGATCCCGGTGACGCGGTTCCTCGAGCATCGCGATCCGGCGCCGCTGCTGATGGTGTCCGCGCTGCTGACCGGCGCCGGCTTCGGGCTGACCGCCTTCGCCGGGTCGGTCGGGATGTACGCGCTGGCCGTGCTGGTCTGGACGATCGGCGAGATCATCAGCTCCCCCACCCAGATGGGGCTGGTCGCCCGGCTCTCCCCGACCCATGGGCGCGGCCGCTATCAGGGGATGTACACCCTGTCGTGGTCCCTCGCCTCGCTCGTCGCCCCGCTCGCGGGCGGGGCGGTGATGGACCGCTTCGGGGCGGACGCGCTGTGGGCGGCCAGCGCGGTGGTGGGGGTGGTGGCGGCCGGGGGGTACGCGGCGCTGGGGCGCGCCCTGCGGAGCCGGCCTGCGGCCGGGGAGTGCGGGGGTGGAGTGGGTGCGGTTGCGGCTTCGGTTGCGGCTTCAGCCTCGGCTTCGGTTGCGGCTTCGGGTTCGGCTTCGGTTGCTGCTTCGGTTGCGGCCTCGGCTTCGGCTGGTGAGGTTGGTGAGGTTGGTGCCGTCTCTGGGGGTGGGGTGGGTGCTGCTTCCGGTGGTGGAGTGCCTGCGGTTGGGGCGGGCTCCTCATAGCGGGGCTGTGCTGTCTCCGGTGAGGATCAGGGGGTGGATCTCGGGATGACCGGCGCGATGTGGATGCTCGGCACTGAGCCTGAGGGCAGGTGGTACGCCGGGGGCGTCGGCCACGCCGGGAAGGTGGGCCGCTGGTACGTCGGGAACGGAGTGGGTTCCGTTCCCGTGCCGCCGCCCGGCTGGTAGCGGTCGTTCCAGCGGGTCACCGGGGTGCCGGGGTAGCTCGGCTCGTCCCGGTTCGCCCATAGGACGAACGTCAGCCCCGTCAGCCCCAGCAACACGGTGAGCGCCAGCGCGCGTACGGCGGTGATGCGTTGGCGTGCGGGGCCGGTGACACCGGGTGAGATGCTGATCCGTCGTGCCTTCTCCCCCGGCACCGGCCCGTCCGCCGTGCCCCCTGCACTGCCGGCGGTGGGCAGCGGTGCGCGTTCGTCCACGCCCAGGGCGGCCAGGTGCAGCCCGAGCCGCTGGGTCTGGCCGGGGAGCCGTACGGCGGTGTCGGCCCAGGTGCGGATGGTCTCGGGGGCGATGCCGTCGGGCGGTACGAGGATGCTGGGGCCGGTCCAGTTCATGGCCCAGTAGGCGGTCCCCCGCGCTACCAGTTGCGCCCCGATCAGTACGGCCAGGGCCCCGGCCAGGGGGGCGAGCGGGTCCTGTTCGGTCTGATCGCCACGGGGCATTCGCTCGCCCTCGGGCAGCCGGGCGTTGAGCGCGCGCGCCAGCGGCATGCGGCGGCCGCCGTCCAGCAGTCGCAGCACCCGGTGGATTGTCAGCCTCTCCGGCTCCCCGTCCGGCTCCGCCTTCTTCCATACCATCGCCTCCGTCTCCTCCACCCCGCGCACCGCCTCCGCCAGCGGGGTCAGGATTCGTGCCGCGCGGTGCTCCGCCAGCTCGGTGAGCCAGTCCCGCCAGGGCATCCTCGTGCCCGCGTCCGGGCCGGACAGCAGGACGCGGCCCAGCGCGACCGCGTACCGCGGCTGTACGGAGAGAGGCTCCGGGGAGGGGAAGGGGTCCGTTCCAGGCCCCCGCGCGGGCAGGCGTGACAGCCGTTCCAGCCGGACGGCCAGGGCCGGATGCGCGTCATCCGGGTCCGCGGGCCGCTCGACGGCTCGGGCGCGCAACGCGGCCATCGGCTCCCGCAGTTCGGGCGCCTCGACCATATGGGCGAAGGCGCGGAACGGATCGTCGGGGATCCGGCCCGTCGCCCGGCGCATCGGGGCGAGGAAGTCCGCAAGGAACTCCTGCCACGCCGCCTCCAGCGCCGCCGTGGAGCACAGCGCGTCGGCTACGGCGCCCGGACCGGCCACCCGCGCCGCCTCGCGATCGGCCTCCAGCTCCTGCCGCCGCCGGACCGGGCGGGTGAGCCAGCGGAAGACGTGGGTGTAGAGGCCGAGCAGCAGCAGCGGTACGCCCGCGTACAGCCGCACCAGGTCGTTCGCGGCCGACGCGTCCTGGATCGCCTGCCGGGCGGCGACCAGGCCCGCCGCGCCCCGGTGGGCGACCGCGCCGAAGCGGCTGTGGCGGCCGGAGTAGTGGCCCAGCTCGTGCGCGAGGACGGCGCGCAGTTCGGCGGGCGACAGACCGGCCAGCAGGGGCAGTCCCAGGTAGAGGACACGTCGGCCGGGGGCCAGGCCGAGGAGCGGTGCGTCCTCGGTGACGGAGGCGTTGACCTCGGCGGTCAGCTTGATGTGGCCGGGCGGCCGGGTGCCGACCTCGAGGGCCAGCTCCTCGACCGTGCGCCATAACTCCGGCGCCCCGCGCCGGGTCACCGTCACCGCGTCCGCGCGCGGGGCGGCGGGGCGGGCGGTGCGGATCACCGCCCACACCATGCCGAAGACGATCGGGGCGAACGCCGCGCAGGCGGTGACGACGGTGGTGGGCGGCGTCGTGGCCTCCGGCGTTCCCGCGGTCCATAAGGCGGCCACGAGAAAAGCCGCCCAGAGCAGCGCCATGGCCGCGACCAGCGCGTAGAAGACGGCGAGCAGGGCGAGGGCGAGGAGCGCGCGGGCGGTGGCGATCATCGACGCCCCCGGATGCCGTCGCGGGCGCGGTTCGGGGCAATGTTCCGGACGTCGTCGCGGGCCCCGTCGCGGCCTCCGCCTTCGCCCCCGCCTTCGCCCCCGCCTCGCAACGCCCGGTCCTCGCCGCTGAACCCGGCCGACAGCCACTCCGCGGCCCCGTACAGGGCCACGCTCAGTGGGTCCTTCGGGGTGCGGGTCAGGAGGCGGTCGGTCGCGCGGCCGAGTTCCGGGGAGACGTCGAGCAGCAGGCTGAGCCGGGCGCGGGCCTTGTGGAGGTTGCTGCCGACGCTGCCTACGGAGATCCCCAGCTCAGCCGAGATCGCCTGGTAGCTCATGCCCTCGAGCGAGTGCATGACGACCACCTGGCGCTGGCGCGGCGGCAGCGTGCCGAGGGCGCGCAGGGCGGCCAGCGCCTCGGCGGTCTCCTCCACGCTCGCGGTCGTGGCGGCCGGGACGGTCATCTCGGCCGGCTTCCAGCGGAACCACCAGCGCCGCCCGTCCCGCGAGAGCTTGCGCCGCATGGTGGTGGTCACCCATGCCTCGGGCGAGGCGCACGCCCTGACCTCGGGCCAGCGGCGCATCGCCTCGATGTACGCCTCCTGCACCGCGTCCTCGGCGTTCTGCCGGTTGTCGCTGAGCATCACCGCGCGGGCGGCCAGCCAGGGGTAGGTGCGGGCGTAGAAGGCGTCGAACTCCTCCTCGGGCCGCCCGCCGCGCGTAGTCTCCTCGACGGTGTCGCTCATTCCGATCGACCCCCGTCCCGCTCGCCGCGCTCGCCCCGCCCGTCCCGCTCGCCTCGCTCCTCCGGCCGCCGCCGTATCGTCAGCGCCGCGCCGTCGGGGCGGCGGTCGGTGAGGACCGTGCCCGGCTCCGTTCTGTTCACCAACTCGGCCAGCGTGCGCGCTCGGAGCCGTTCGCCCGAACGCGCCGCCAGCCAGCGGATGACGTCCCCCATCAGCCGTAGCACCCCCACCGTCACGACCGTTGCCACCGTGAGCCACGGATTGTCCATGAGCACCGTTGTGTCTCCTCTTCATGGTTCCCGGCCGCCGGAGCCGGTTCACCATGAAGAGCCCTCATGGACCGTATTTCTTCACCGCGTTTCTCACCGTGTTTTCCGGGAGGTGTCGGCGGGAGGTGTCAGTGGGGGGTGGTGTCGGCGGTGATGTCAGTGGGGTCTCAGTGGCTCAGTGGAGGGCGCGCTGCGCCTCGTAGAGGTTGCGGGGGTGGACCGCCTCCGGGTGGCCGTAGGACTCGATACGGGAGTGGAGCGGACCGGTGAAGTCCGGGACGTCGATCTGGCCGAACTGCCGGACCTCGCTGATCCCGACCGTCGCGCTGTACGGCGCGATGTCGTCGATCCTGACGCACCCGGCCCGCTGATTGGTGACCGTGACGTTCCAGTGGGCGAACCGCGCACCGTAGAGCGGACCGGCGCTCGCGTCGCCGCCGTGCGACCCCGTGTTGTCCACGGTGATCTCCGTACGGACGTTGGCGAAGGGCATCCCGCGGTGAGTGTCGAAGGTGCCCATCTCCATCCGGCCGCGCGACCAGACGTTGTAGCTGGACAGCCCCTCCACGTTGATCCCGTGCAGCTGGGTCCCGGCCGGGGCCGGGACGGTGCGCTGGGCCAGGACGAAGTCCTCCACGAGGTTGTCGTGCGAGCCCTCACGGCAGCAGTAAGGATGGTGGCTGCCGCGGCCCGTCACCCGGGTGCGGCGCAGGGTGCACGCCTTGGCGGCGACGAGCAGAAAGCCGTTGTCGACGTTGTTGACGGTTACGTCGTCCACCCAGCAGTCCCACGCACACTGCAGCGCGACGCCGTTGTACCCCTTGTCCAGCAGGTGCTGCGACTGCGGGGTCTCGACGACGTCGAGGGTGATGCCCTCGACCCCGGAGCCGGTGACCGGCCGCACCAGCGTGGTGAACCGGGGCTTCCAGGCGGACCGGGCGTCGAGCGGCAGCGGGCGGTCGAGGGTCACCCGGCGGCGGCGCCGGTCGACGGCGACGACGCGGCACGGCCACTCGTAAGGGACGTACGAGGTGAGCTTGGTCTTGTCGGCCCAGACGTAGTCGGCGGCGCCCTCGACATCACCGGCCATATGGGCCAGCAGCGAGTGCGCGTCGTCGTCGGTGAGTTGGAGCAGCACGCGGTCGCCGCGGCGCAGGGCGGACGGGTCCTCGACGGTCACCGTCCAGTCGCCGCGGCGGGCGGGGGCGGCGAAGTCGGTAAGGGTGTGCCATTCGTCGCGCCGGTTGCCGGTCCAGCCCTCGAACGGCCACGCCTGGGCCCGGATCGCGTCGGTGAGGGAGCGCCAGCGGGCGTCCGGGCAGATCCAGATGAGCCCGCCGGCCCAGGACCAGGACGACTTGTTGCCGCCGTAGCGGCTGCCGTACGGGCCGATCAGCTCGGTGAGGTTACGGGTCGCGTGGAGAGTGGTGCGGCCACTGCCCGCGCCGCGCAGTACGACGTTGTCGTAGCCGAGGCGGATGACGTCGTCCACGCGGTACGTCCCGGGCGGCACCAGCACCGTGCCGCCGCCGCGGCGGCCGGCCGCCACGATGGCGCGGTTGATCGCGGGGGCGGCGTCCGCGGAGCCGTCGGGCCGGGCGCCGAAGGCGCGGACGTCCGCGACGACGGGCAGGCGGGGGAAGCTCGTGCGGCCGCCGAGGTATCCGGCGCGGCCGACGTAGGGGATCTGGGGGTGGGTGTACGGGCGGGCGCGGAACTCACGCCAGAGGGCGGACGTACGGGCCTCGCCGGACGTGCCCGTCCCGCCGGACGTACGGGCCCCGCCCGGTGTAGGCGGTGCGACCGCCGCCGCGTCCGTGGCGGTCAGGAGCGGGGCCCCCGCCCCCAGGAGCGTGGCGCCCGCCGCCAGTCCCATCGCACCGCCGAGCAACTGCCTTCTGCCGATCTCCGTGCCCATGAGCCAGCCCCGCCTTCCATGGATGTGAACGCAGTTCAGGTGAGAGACGGCGTGAGAATGCCATGGGGCAGGGGCGCGCGGAAGGGGTCGCGTCAGGATGGGCTTAGGTCACATGGGCGTAGGTCAAGCAGAAAGGTCGGGGTCGGGCGAAGATCGGGCCGGGGCCCGGTCGTTCACTTCGCCGCGCCCCGGGTCAGATTGCTGAACGCCTCAAGATTCCGGGTCGATTCGCCCCGCGCGGTACGCCACGCGTACTCCTTGCGAATGGCCGTGGCGAAGCCCATCTCCAGCAGTGTGTTGAAGCTGCCGTCCGCGTTCTCCAGCACCGTGCCGAGCAGCCGGTCCACTTCCTCCGGGGTGACGGCCACGAGCGGCAGCTTGCCCACCAGATAGATGTCGCCGAGCTGGTCGATCGCGTAACTCACCCCGTACAGCCGGGTGTTGCGCTCCAGCAGCCAGCGGTGGACCGCCTCGTGGTTCTCATCCGGGTGACGGACGACGAAGGCGTTGACCGAGAGGGAGTGCCGGCCGACCCGCAGTGAGCAGGTGGTCGACAGCTTGCGGGTGCCCGGGAGCGTGATGACGTAGGTGCCGTCCTCCGGACTCTCCCACTCCAGTTCGGCGTCGTTCAGCGTCCGTTCGATGACGGCCCGGGGGTCGCCCTCGGGGGCGGTGTCGGCCTTACGGTCACCCTCCGGGGCGGTGTCGACCGTGGTATCGGCCTTACGGTCGGCCTCGGCCGTGGTGTCAGCCTTACGGTCAGCCTCGGGCTCGGCCTTGGGGTCAGCCTTGGGGTCAGCCATGGGCCGATCGTAGGCGACGCCGCTCGCGCATCGCCTCCGTGTACACCTCCGCCGTCGCCGCGGCGGCCGTGTCCCACCCGAAGGACTCGGCGTGCCGCGCCGCCGCCGCGCCCATCCGGTCCACCCGCCCCGGGTCCTGTACGAAGGGGCGCAGGGCGCGGGCGTAGTCGGCGGGGTCGTGGCCGTCGATCAGCGTGCCGCTGACCCCGTCCCGTACGGCCACCGGAAGGCCGCCCACCGAGGCCGCCACGACCGGGGTGCCGCATGCCTGCGCCTCGATGGCCACCAGCCCGAACGACTCGCTGTACGACGGCATGACCAGCACGGACGCCGCCCGGTACCAGTCCGCGAGCTCGTCCTGCGCACAGGGCGGCCGGAACCGGACCACATCGCAGATCCCGAGCCGCGCCGCCAGCTTGTGCAGCCCCTCGGGCTTGGCCATGCCGCTGCCGCTGGGGCCGCCGACCACGGGCACGACCATGCGCTCGCGCAGCGAGGGGTCCTCCTCCAGGAGGTGGGCGACGGCGTGCAGCAGGATGTCGGGGGCCTTCAGCGGCTGTATGCGCCCGGCGAACAGGGGTATGAGCGCGTCGGCCGGGAGCCCCAGCCGGGCGCGGGCGGCGGCCCGGCCGTCGGCGGGCCGGAAGCGGTCGAGGTTCACCCCGGGGTGGACGACCGCCACCAGCTCGCGCGCCGCCTCGTAGTGGCGCACCAGTTCCTCCGCCTCCTCGGTGGTGTTGGCGATCAGCCGGTCGGCGGCGCGGACGATCTGCTGCTCGCCGATGACGCGGGCCGCGGGCTCGGGGGTGTCGCCCGCCGCCAGCGCGGCGTTCTTGACCTTGGCCATGGTGTGCATGGCGTGCACCAGCGGCACTCCCCAGCGCTCGGCGGCCAGCCAGCCGACGTGCCCGGAGAGCCAGTAGTGGGAGTGGACGAGATCGTAGTGGCCCGGCCGGTGCCCGGCCCACGCCTGCATGACGCCGTGGGTGAACGCGCACAGCTGTGCCGGGAGGTCCTCCTTGGCCAGCCCCTCGTAGGGCCCGGCGTCCACATGCCGGACGAGCACCCCGGGGGCCAGTTCGACGGCCGGGGGCAGCACGGCGGTGGTGGCCCGGGTGAAGATCTCCACCTCGATGTCGATGGCGGCCAGGCGCCTGGCCAGCTCCACGATGTAGACGTTCATGCCACCGGCGTCGCCGGTGCCGGGCTGATGCAGCGGCGAGGTGTGGACGCTGAGCATCGCGATCCGCCGCGGCCGCCGTGGAATACGACGTAGCCGCTGGTGGGACGGGGCGCCGAACGGTATATGGGACCGGCCTCGCAGGCCGCCGAGCCGGGACGCGTGCTGGCTCACCGCGCGTTACCTCCTTGCCGGGGCGGGCTCCCTCCACGGCGTCAACACCGGAACGTATGGTTCCCATTTCCGCTTTGCCAAAGCGTGACGTTCTGATGTCCGAGGGCCACCCCCCGGCCGCCCCGGCATGGGCTCCCCGACCGCCCCGGCATGGGCTCTCCGCCTGCCCCGGCATGGGTTCCCCGCCTGCCTCGCCACAGGCTCAGCGTCCGCCCCGGCACCGGCTCCCCCTCCGCCCCGCCACAGGCTCAGCGCCCGCCCCGGCATAGGCTCAGCGCCATGCCCGCCCGCGTTCCCCCGCCGTCCCGCCCGATCGGTTCGGCGACCCGCGGGACCACCAACCCCAACCGGCTGCGCCGGATGGACCGGTGGATCGCGGCGGCGCACGGGCCCGCGCTGCGCCGGGCCGCGGACGCGCCGGTGGCGGTGGATCTGGGCTACGGGGCGGCCCCCTGGACCGCCGTCGAGCTGCTGGACCGGCTGCGGATCGTACGGGCCGGGGCCCGCGTCGTCGGGGTCGAGATCGACCCCGGGCGCGTGCTCGCCGCGCGGCCGTACGAGCGCGAGGGGCTCACCTTCGCGCACGGCGGTTTCGAGGTGCCGCTGCCCGGCGGGGCCCGCCCGGTGCTCATCCGGGCGGCCAATGTGCTGCGGCAGTACGAGGAGGGCGAGGTCGCCGCCGTGTGGCGGCGGCTGTGCGCCCGGCTGGCGCCCGGCGGGCTGCTGGTGGAGGGCACCTGCGACGAGATCGGGCGGCGGCACGTATGGGTCGCGCTGGACGCGGCGGGCCCGCGCACCGTGACCTTCGCGGCCCGCCTCGGCTCCCTGGAACGCCCCTCCGACCTGGCCGAACGGCTCCCCAAGGCGCTGATCCACCGCAATGTGCCGGGCGAGCCGGTGCACACCTTCCTGCGCGATTTCGACCGCGCCTGGGCGGCCGCCGCCCCGTACGCGCCGCTCAGCGCCCGTCAGCGCTGGATACGCAGCGCCCAGTCGCTGCGCGCCGAGGGCTGGCCGCTCACCGACGGCCCGCGGCGCTGGCGTCAGGGCGAGGTCACGGTGCGGTGGGAGGCGTTGGCGCCCCGGGGCTGACGGCGCCGTTGGGGCCATTCGGGCCGTCCGAGCCATTCGGGCCGTCCGAGCCGTTCGGGCCATCCGAGCCGTTCGGGCCATCCGGGCCGTTCCCCGTGCCCCGGGTGCCCCCTTCCGTGTCGGGGTCGGCCCCGGCCGCGTACTCCTCGCTGATCTCCTTCGGGCCGAACGGCCACACCTTCTCCATCCGCGCCCACAGCACGAACGCCACACACCCCGCCGCGACCCAGGCGAGCGACCATTCGATGGGGTGCCGCCCGGGGGAGTTCTTGTCCGCGTAGCCGTAGATCACCAGCCAGCCCACCAGCGCCACCACGCTCGGCAGCGGATAGAGCCACATCCGGTACGGCCGCCGCAGGCCGGGCTGGCGGCGGCGCAGCACCGTGACGGCGACGACCTGCGCCAGGGCCTGCACGATCACCATGACCGTGGTCAGCAGCTGGATGAGGGTGGCCAGATCGGTGTGGCGGCCGATGAGGAAGCCGATCGCCGTCACGACACCCATCGTGGCCAGGCCCAGCACGGGGAAGCGATGGCGCGGGTGGAGCGTGCCGAACGGCCGGAAGAAGACCCGGTCGCGGGCGGCGTCGTACGGCACCCGGGAGCCACCCAGCAGCCCGGCGAAGACGGACGCGAAGGCCGTGATGAGGATGAGCACGGTGACGACGTCGGCCGCGCCCTTCCCCCAGGTCTCCTCCAGCACCGCCGAGGCGACGGACTGGGCGGCCACCGAGTCGGGGTCGGTCATCTCGTGCCAGTCGACGACGCCGAGGGTGCCGATCTGCAGCAGCAGATAGATCCCCATGATCCCGGCGATCGAGGTGACGATCGCCCGCGGCAGGGTGCGGCCGGGGTCCTTGATCTCGGCGCCCATGTACGCGGCGGTGTTGTAGCCGAGGTAGTCGTAGATGCCGATGGTCAGGCCCGCGGCGAACCCGGTCCAGAAGTGACCGCTGGTCAGCTCGAAGGCGTGGTCCGGATAGGTGAACGCCTGCCCCGCGTCGAAGTGGCTGAAGGCCGCCACGATCACCAGGACCACGGAGGCGATCATCACGCACCACATGACGGCCGTGATCCGGGCGATGTGCTCGACGCCCCGCCACAGCAGCCCGATGACCAGAACGATGACGCCGAGCCCGACCAGATCGCCCTGGGTCTGCGTCATATCCGGCCACAGATAGCCCAGATACTGCACCAGACCGACCACACCCGTGGACATGATCAGCGGGATGAACAGCATCGCCGTCCAGACGAACAGGAACGGCATCAGCTTGCCGCTGCGGTACTGGAACGCCTGGCGCAGATACGCATAGCTGCCCCCGGCCCCGGGCAGCGAGGCGCCCAGCTCGGCCCAGATCAGCCCGTCGGCGAGCGCGAGCACCGCGCCCGCGACGAAGCCGATGACGGCCTGTGGTCCGCCGAAGGCGGCGACCATGAGGGGGATCGTGACGAACGGCCCGATGCCGCACATCTGGCTCATGTTGATGGCGGTCGACTGGAACAGGCCGATACGGCGGACGAATCCGCCCTCGGTGCCGGACATCCGGACCTCCATTGCCCTCTCGCGCCACTGGCGCCACCGTGGGAGGAAATGAAAGTAAGGAAAGTTTCCAGTCGCGTCAAGGAGGTGGGACGCGGCAAAAAGGGATCGCGTCCCGGGCCGTCAGCGGCCGCCAGTGGCCCTCAGGCCACCGCCGCCGCGCCCGCCAGCACCTTCAGCGCCTCCGCCGTCGCCGACCCCTCGTCGGCCGTATAGGTACACAGCATCTGCCCCGGATCCGCGGGCAGCACGAACGCCTCGAACCGCAGCACCAGCTCCCCCGCCCCCGGATGGCGGAACCGCTTGACGCCCCGCGTCCGCTCCTGCACCCCCTGCGCCTCCCACCGCCGCCGGAACTCCTCGCTCCGCTCCAGCAGCTCATGGGTCACCCGGCACACCCGCGAACTGCCCGGGTGGCGGCCGGTCTCCGCGCGCAGCCCGGCCACCGTGTCATCGGCGACCTCGGCCCAGTTCGGATGGAGCTCCCGCAGCCGGGGGTCGAGGAAGACCAGCAGCGGGCCGTTGCGCCGCTCCTCGGGGATCGCGGCGTAGTCGATGCCGAGCCGGGTGCCGAGGGTGTTCCAGGCCAGGATGTCCATCGCCGGTCCGTAGACATAGGCCGGGACGGTGCCGTCCATCGCGTTCAGCAACTGCTGGATCTCCGGCCGCACCCGCGGCCGCGGGTCGGGGTCGGGCTCCCCGGCGCGCCGCCGGGGCAGGGTGATGTTGCGCAGATAGGTGTGCTCGGACGGGGTCAGCCGCAGCGCCCGCGCCAGTCCGTCGACCACCGAGTCCGATATGGCCGGGGCCCGGCCCTGCTCGATACGGGTGTAGTAGTCGACGCTGATCCCGGCCCGCTGAGCGACCTCCTCACGGCGCAGACCGCGCACCCGGCGCCGGACGACCCCGTCCGGCAGCCCCAGCTCGGCCGGGTCGAGCGCGGCGCGGCGCGTCTTGAGAAACCCCTTGATCTCCGGTTCGGAATGGCCCATCGCTCCATTATCCCGGGAACGCCGGATTCTGGGCCGGACAGGTGGTTCTGGCAGACCCAGGTTGAGCCGGGCCTGGTGAGGTCCCCGCCCGGCGCCGAGGCTGAAGGCGCAGGACGCCACAGAAGGCAAAGGCCACGGAAGACAAAGGCCGCAGAAGGCAAAGGCCGCGGAAGGCAAAGGAAGGCAGCTGCCATGAAGCGCAGGATCCTGGGCGGAACCGGCATCTCGGTGAGCGAGTACGCCCTGGGCGCGATGATGTTCGGCGCCCTGGGCAACGCCGATCATGAGGACTCGGTACGGATCATCCACCGCGCCCTCGACGCGGGCGTCAACTTCGTCGACACCGCCGACGTCTACTCCGAGGGCGAATCCGAGGAGATCGTCGGCAAGGCCCTCAAGGGCCGCCGTGACGACATCGTCCTCGCGACCAAGGCCCATTTCCCGATGGGCGACGACCCCAACCACGGCGGCAACTCACGGCGCTGGATCACCCATGAGGTGGAGAACAGCCTGCGCCGTCTGGGCACGGACTACATCGACCTCTACCAGATCCACCGGCCGGACCCGACGACGGACGTCGACGAGACGCTGTCGGTCCTGTCCGACCTGGTCAGGGCGGGCAAGGTGCGCGCCGTCGGCTCCTCCACCTTCCCGGCGGAGCAGATCGTGGAGGCCCAGTGGGTCTCCGAGCGGCGCGGGCACGTGCGGTTCCGCAGCGAGCAGCCGCCGTACTCGATCCTGGCGCGCGGTGTGGAAGCGGCGGTGCTGCCGACCGCGCGGAAGTACGGGATGGGCGTGCTGAGCTGGGGTCCGCTCTCGGCGGGCTGGCTCACGGGCCGCTACACCAAGGCGTCCGACATCGATCTGTCCGGCGGCCGGGCGGCCGTGGAGAGGCACAAGTTCGACCCGTCGCTGCCCGACAACGCGCGCAAGCTGGAGGCGGTCGGCGCGCTGGCCGAGCTGGCCTCCGACGCCGGGCTCTCGCTGCCGCACATGGCCATCGCCTTCGTACGGGCGCATCCGGCCATCACCTCGGTGATCATCGGCCCGCGCACGATGGAGCACCTGGAGGATCTGCTCGCCGGGTCCGAGGTGGAGCTGAGCGAGGACGTCCTGGACCGGATCGACGAGATCGTCCCGCCGGGTACCGACCTCAACCGGGCGGACAACTACTACGTGCCGCCGTCGCTCGCGGACAAGAGCCTGCGCCGACGCTGAGCGTCTGCCTTTGAGCAGACACCGCTGACCGGCCGGGGGGTCACTCCATCCGGCCGGCGGAGGAGGACGCGGCGAGTGCGATCAGCTCGGCGATCTCGTCGAGCGGCGTCCCGTCCCGGGTCAGCCTGCTGGTGGCGACCCTCACATGGGGACGCGCGTAGGAGACGCAGAACCGGCTGCCCGGCGAAACGGTGATTCCCCGGGCGGCCAGGGTGACCAGCGCGGAGGTCTCGTCCACCACCGGCACCCACAGCATCAGACCGTCCCGGTTGGCGGTGTGCACCCCACGCTCGGCCAGTCGTACGGCCAGCGCGGACCGCCGGGCGTCATAGCGCCGGGCGGCCTCGCGCACGCACCGGCCCGCCTCCTCGTCGGCGAGCAGATGCGCCAGGGCGTCCTGAAGGATGCGGCTGGTCCATCCCGTGCCGAAGGTGCGCAGCACCCGCGCCCGTTCGATCATCTCCCGCGGGCCTCCGACCACGGCGATCCGCAGATCCGGGCCGTATGCCTTGGAGTACGAGCGGACCAGGGCCGTCCGGTGCGGCAGACGGGCGCCGAGGACGGCGGCCGGGCCGGTGGTCAGGGGGCCGAGGCCGTCGTCCTCGACGATGACGACGTTCGGCGCCCCCTCCAGCACCCCGGCCAGCTCGGCGGCCCGTTCGGGGCCGAGCGACCAGCCGCAGGGCACCTGGGCCCTGGACTGGTGCAGGTAAAGCGCCGGGCGGGCCCGCAGCGCCTGGGCCAGTGAGTCGGCAAGCGGCCCCTGGTCGTCGCAGGCCACGGGCACGGTCTGGGCATCCAGCGCCTCGAGGATGTCCAGCAGCCGCGCCGCCGTCGGATCTTCCACCGCCACCCGGTCCCCCGGCACCAGCAGGGCCTGGCAGAGCAGTTGCACCCCCTCGTAGCCACCGCCCACCGCCATCCAGGCGTCCGGCCGGTAGGGCCAGGTGTCCCGTACCGCCGCCAGCAGGCCGTCGGTGATGGCCGTGCGCGCGTAGTCGTTGAGCCGCGGGGTCCGGGCCCCCGCGAGCAGGGCGTTCTCCAGCGGGGGCAGCAGGGCGGGGTCGGGGGCGGCGACGGCGAGGTCCAGTGCGAGATGGTCGCCGAAGTCCCCGACGCGTTCGTAGCGGGTGGGATGCGGAACGGTCGGCGGACCGCTGACGACGCTGCCGCGGCGGCCGAGTGTGGCGATCATCCGGTGCTTGCGCAGCACCGCCCATGCCTCCGCCACGGTGCCGGGGCTCACCCCCAGCCCGGCGGCGAGCGCGCGCACGGTGGGCAGCGCACTGCCCGGCGCCAGCTCCCCGGCCCGGATGAGATCGGTCATGGCGGCCGCGATACCGCGTGCGCTGGTGTCCGGGATACGGGCGGCCAGCCCGGCCACGGAGGCCGGATTCCCCGGCCGGGTGGCGGCCGGATCCGCGGTGTTCTCCTGCATCGGCGCACCCCTCGTCGGTCTGTCGGCCGGCGGCCGGTCAGCAGGTTACGACACGGAAAAACTATGTTCGGTAACAAAACAGATCTTGTCTGGTCGATTCCCTGAACAATAGCCTGCCTGGCATCGCGCAGCCGAATGCGAGCTTTGCGCCGAAAATGCCATGTGCAAGGAGTGCGTACTGTGTCATCTCCCGTGATACGCCTGGGACTTCGCGACTGGGACCATCTGGTTCCCCTCGCCTCCGGGCTCGTCGAGATCCCCGGCTTCACGGTCCGGATCGATGCGCGGGACGTCACCCCCGACGTCCTCACCGAACCCGGTCTCGACGGCGGTGAGACCTCGTTCAGCCGCTATGTCCAGGCCCGCGCGGCGGGCGACGACCGTCTCGTCGGGCTCCCCGCGTTCGTGATGCGCGGCTTTCGCCACCGCTGCGTACTGGTCCGCGAGGACAGCCCGCTGCGCTCCATCGGACAGCTCGCCGGGGCCCGCGTCGGGCTCACCGGCTGGCCCGACTCCGGCAACACCTGGACCCGGGCCCTGCTGCGCGGCGCCGGAGTGGACCTCGCGGGCATCCAGTGGCTGATCGGACCGCTGACCGCCGACGAGACCGGCAAGGACCGGGTGGGCAATCGGCCGCTGCCCGCCAATGTCTCGGTCATGGCCGAGGGCGAATCCCTGGTGGACGAGCTGGCCGCGGGCCGGCTGGACGCGCTGCTCTCCCCCTTCATGCCGCGGGAGCTGTTCACCAGGACCAGCCGCTTCCGCCATCTGCTCGACGACCACCGCGCCGAGGAGCGCGCCTACTGGGAGGCCACCGGGTTCGTCCCCGGCATCCACCTGGTGACGCTCAAGCGGGAGGTCGTCGAGGCCCATCCGGCGCTGCCCGCCGCCCTGCTCACGGGCCTGGAGGAGTCCAAGCGCCGGTGGCTCGGCAGGCGCCGGCTGCTCGCCGACACCACACCGTGGCTGCTGCACGAGCTGACCGAGTCGGCGCGGCTGTTCGGCGACGACTGGATGCCGTACGGGACGAAGAGCAACGCGGAGATGACCCGGGCCTTCTGCGAGGAGCTGTACGCCCAGGGCGTCTGGCCCGAGCCCATAGACCCCGATGTGGTCTTCCCCGACCCCACCCTCGCCGCCGTTCCCGCGCTCTGACCCCCGCCCCCCGCCGCCGTTCCCCCACTCCGCACCCCGTCCCCCACCGCCCTTCCCGCACTCTGAACCGCTCCGGAGCACCCCATATGCGCATCGCCGTAGGACAGTTCGCCGCCTCCCCCGACTGGAAGGACAACCTGGCCGCCTGCCAGGAGCTCACCGCCGAGGCGGTGCGGGGCGGCGCGGATCTGCTCGTCCTCCCCGAGGGCGTGCTGGCCCGCTTCACCGAGGACCGCCACCGCATCCGCGAGGTGGCCCAGCCCCTCGACGGCCCCTTCGTCACCGAGATGCTCGCCGCCACCGCCGGGTCCGCCGTCACCGTGGTGGTCGGCATCCATGAGCCGTCCGAGGACGGCCGGGTGTTCAACACCCTGGTGGCGCTGCGCGACGGTGAGCTGATCGCCCGCTATCGCAAGATCCATCTCTATGACGCCTTCGGCGATCTGGAGTCGGCCAACGTCCGCCCGGCGGACGAGCCGCCCGTCGTCATCGATGTGGCGGGCACCAAGGTGGGCCTGATGACCTGCTACGACGTCCGCTTCCCCGAGCTGGCCAGGCTGTTGGTGGACGCCGGTGCCGAGGTGCTGGCCCTGCCCGCGGCGTGGGTGCGCGGCCCGGCCAAGGAACGGCACTGGGAGGTCATGGTCACCGCACGGGCCCTGGAGAACACCTGCTGGGTGGCGGCGAGCGGCGAATGCGGTCCGCGCAACATCGGCAACAGCCTCGTCGTCGACCCGCTCGGCACCGTCCGCTCCCGCCTCGCCGCCGCCCCCGGGCTGGCCTGGGCGGACGCCGCTCCCGACGCCACCGCCGCGGCCCGTCGCACCCTTCCCGTCCTGGCCAACCGCCGGTTCGCCGTCGACCCCACCGTCATCCCCCTCGGAGCGCCCCAGTGAGCATCCCCATGAGACGTCCCCTGGCCACCGCGGCCACCGCCCTGTCCTGCTGTCTCGCCCTGGCCGCCTGCGGGGCCAACCCGCCCCAGGCGGAGGGCGCCACCGACTCCGGCGGCTCCAAGGCGGTATCCGCCAAGCTCCCCGAGGACAAGGCGCTGCACGCGCGGCTGCCCGCGAAGAACCGCACCTCCGGCACGCTGGTGTCGGTCAACAACGGTTCCTTCCCGCCCTACGAGATCGCCGGTTCGGACGGCCACAGCCTCACCGGGGCCTCCGCCGACCTCGCCGATGCACTCGGGCAGGTCCTCGGCGTGAAGATCCGGCATGTGACCACGGACGGGCTGCCCAGCCAGCTCACCGGCATCAAGGCGGGCCGCTACGACTTCGCCCTCGGCCCCGTCGGCGACTTCAAGGACCGGCAGGGCGCGAACGACTTCGTCGACTGGGTGCGGGAATTCGTCGTCTTCGCCGTGCCCAAGGGCAATCCGCACCACATCAGCTCCCTGGCCGACACCTGCGGGCAGCGGATCGCGGTGATGGCGGGCGGGTCCGCCGAGGGCGTCATCAAGAAACAGGCGCTCACCTGCGAGAAGGACGGCAAGGAGGCCGTGAAGGTCCAGTCGTACAAGGACCAGCCCGGCTCCATCCTGGCGGTGCGCTCCGGCCGCGCGGACGCCTTCTTCTCCTCCCAGGCGCCGCTGACGTACTTCGTGGCGCAGGCCAAGGACCAGCTCGAACTGACCGGCACCGGCAAGGGCAACGGCTTCGACGACCTCTACCAGGGCGCGGTCGTCGCCAAGGGATCCCCGCTGCGCGATGTGCTCCTCAAGGCGCTCGGCAAGCTCATCGACGACGGCACCTACGGAAAGATCATGAAGAAGTGGGGCCTGTCCGCCAACACCCTCGACAAGCCGGGCGTCAACCTCGGCGGCGAGTCCTGATCCTGTGAGGAGGTGAGCCCACCCATGGCCACCACACAACCGCCGGCCACCCGGGACGACCCCGGGAAGGCCGAGCTCCCGCCCGGTGCCGTCCCCGTCGTCGACGTGGCCGGGGCGTCCCCCGTCCGCCATCCGCTGCGCTGGCTCGCGGTCCTGCTCCTCGCGGTCCTCGGCGCCCAGCTCGTCCACTTCCTGGTCACCAATCCGCACTTCGAATGGGGGACCGTCGGCGCCTACTTCGGGGCCCAGGTCATCGGGCAGGGCATCGTCACCACGGTCGAACTGACCGCGATCGCCATGCTCATCGGCATCGCCGGCGGGGTGCTCGTCGCGGTGGGGCGGATGTCGGAGAACCGGGTGCTGAGCACGGTCTGCGGCGCCTACGTCTGGTTCTTCCGCGGCATCCCGGTCCTGGTGCAGCTGGTCTTCTGGTACAACCTCTCGGCGCTGCTGCCGAGGATCTCCTTCGGGGTACCGTTCGGCCCCGAATTCATCAGCGGGCACACCAACACGCTCATCACCCCCTGGCTCGCCGCCATCCTCGGCCTCGGGCTCAATGAGGCCGCGTACATGGCCGAGATCGTGCGCGGCGGTCTGCTGGGTGTCGACCAGGGCCAGACGGAGGCCGCCGCCGCGCTCGGCATGGGCCGCGCGAGGATCCTGCGGCGGGTCATCCTCCCGCAGGCCATGCGCTTCATCATCCCGCCGACCGGCAGCCAGGTCATCAACATGCTGAAGGCGACCTCGCTGGTGAGCGTGCTCGCTCTGGCCGACCTGCTCTACACCGTCCAGTCGATCTACAACCGCACCTTCGAGACCATCCCGCTGCTGATCGTGGCGTGCCTGTGGTACCTGGTCATGACGTCCGTGCTGTACGTCGGCCAGTCGTTCATCGAGCGGTACTACGCGCGCGGGGCGACCCGCCACGCCCCTCAGGGGTTCTGGAACTTCGCGCTCTTCCGCCGACGCCCGGACGCCCCGTCCCCGGCGGCGGACAGCCCCCTCGCCAAGGAGGAGACATGACGGTCCAGGACACCCAGGCGGCCACCGCCCCCGAGGCGGCCGCCGCGGAGGTGCCGATGGTCGTGGCCCAGCGGGTCCGCAAGCGGTTCGGGCAGCTGGAGGTGTTGCGCGGTATCGACCTCGAGGTGGGCCGGGGCGAGGTCGTGGTGCTCCTGGGGCCGTCCGGTTCCGGTAAGTCGACCTTTCTGCGCTGCATCAACCACCTGGAGCAGATCGACGCGGGCTCCATCCATGTGGAGGGCAGGCTGATCGGCTTCCGGCGGTCGGGCGAACGCGTCCACCATCTGCGCCCGCGCGAGGTGACCCGGCAGCGACGCGACATCGGCATGGTGTTCCAGCACTTCAACCTCTTCCCGCACCAGACGGTCCTGGAGAACGTCATCGAGGCCCCGGTCGGCGTGCTCGGCCTCTCCAAGGCCGAGGCGCGGAAGACGGCGATGGAGCTGCTGACCCGGGTGGGGCTGGCCGAAAAGGCGGCGTCGTATCCGCGCCAGCTGTCCGGCGGTCAGCAGCAGCGCGTGGCCATCGCCCGCGCCCTGGCCATGCGGCCGAAGCTGATGCTCTTCGACGAGCCGACCAGCGCCCTGGACCCGGAACTCGTCGGCGAGGTCCTGGCGACCATGCGCGACCTGGCCCGGGACGGCCTCACCATGCTCGTGGTGACGCATGAGATCGGGTTCGCGAAGGAGGTGGCGGACCGGGTCGTATTCATGGACGACGGCCAGGTGCTGGAGACCGGCACCCCGCAGGAGGTGCTGGACAGCCCGGCCAACCCCCGCACCCGGGCCTTCCTCTCGCGCTTCCTGTAGGGCTGTCGTTCAGGACGGCCGCAGGGCGTGCAGCAGCGCGTCGATGAGGGTGCGGTCGTGGTCGTAGGTGAGGCGGCGGCGGGCCGCGTCCGGGGGCAGCCAGACGAGGCGGTCGACCTCGCGGTTGGGCACGAAGACCTCGTCGTGGTCGACCGCCTCCGCCGCCCAGTAGCGGACCTGTTTGGGGCGGCCCTTGGCCATGTAGTGGAGGGTGGGCAGCGCCTCCCCCGGGGCGCAGCCCATACCGGTCTCCTCGGCGACCTCGCGCACCGCGCCGTGCAGCGCTTCCTCGCCGTGCTTCAGCTTGCCCTTGGGATGGGACCAGTCGTCGTAGCGGGGGCGGTGGACGAGGGCGACCTCGAGCCCGCCACCGCGCGGGGACCGGCGCCACAGCACACAGCCCGCCGCCAGAACCGTTCCGGTGTCCATTCCGGTATCCGTTCCGGTATCCGTCCCGACCAGCCCGTCATCGCGGGAATTCCGCCGGTTCATCCGCCGTCTCTCCCTCCCCGGTTCTGTTGTGTCGTGGTGTCGTCCGCCGTTTGTACGGGCCGTAGGCCGTCAGGAGGGTCTGGCGGCGGACACGCGCCGCCAGATCCGGCCGAACGCGAAGCGGGCCGCCTCGACCTCATGCCGCTGATCGGCGTGGAGCACCCCGAGGGCGTACGCCGTCGCCGGGGCGATCCGGGGCGTACGGGCGGCCGCCGCCGCGGCGGCGGCCGCCTCGGCCGCGTCGCGATGGCGCTCCAGCGCCTGCCCGGCGGCCAGCAGCCGCACCGACAGCGGCGGCTCGGCGTCCACGGGACCGGAGCCGCCCGGCCCGGAGCCGCCCGGAACGGAGCCACTGGGCCCGGATCCATTGGGCCCGCTCGCCCCGTCCGGCTGCTGCCACGCCTGGTCGAGCACCTCCAGCGCGTACCGCCGCAGCCGCAGCAGATGGCGCACCTGGTGCCAGGGGGCGTCCTGGCGCTCGCTGGCGGGCGGGGCGTCCGCCGCGGGAGTCGCCGCCAGGCCGTGGACCAGCGCCTCCGCGTTGTACGGATGCCCGGCGCGGACCAGTGGCAGCGCCTCCACCGACTCGGCCAGCCGCCGGTTCGCCAGTTCGGCGAGCGGCGGCAGCACCTGCCCGGCGGGGCGGGCGGCGTTGGCCTCGTCGAGCGGGACATCGGAGGCGAGCAGGGCGACGGTGTCGGCGACCGCGTGGAAGCGGGAGGAGCCGAGCGCCTCCAGGCCGGCGGTGTGGGCCCGGGTCCGGGCCAGCGTGAGCTGGCGCTCCAGCAGCGCTCCGGCGCGGGCCGCGCCCACGGTCAGCGCCCCGCCGCGGGCCTCCTCCTCGGCACCGGCCCGCTGGTGGGCCGCGCCCGGCTGGCCGGACCGCTCGCCCTTCTCGCCCTTGGCGCCCCGGCCGCTCTTGTCGCCGCGCTCGCCGCGGCGCCGTCCGGCCGCCCGGCCCTCGTCCCGGTCTCGATCCCTGTCCCGGTCCCGGTCCCTGGTCGTTCCGGTCGCGCCCTCGGCACCACCGCCCGCTTCGGCCGGACCGGGCCGCGCACCCTGCCCCCCGACAGGGTCCGCGGCCCCGCCTCCCGGCGCACCGGCGGCCAGGGAGACGCTGCGGCGGGAGGCACGGGTGGAGCGGGGAATCGGGCCCGCGGTGCCGGAGGGGCCGCCCGCGCCGTCGACCGCGAGCGTGACCCCGCCGCGCGCGGTGCGCGCGGCGCTCGTGGCATGCGCCGCGTTCACAGGCTGTGTGTCGGAGGATCGCTCACCCGGGCGCGCGCTCTCGGCGGCCGTTCCCTCGCCCTGCCCCCCGCCCTGTCCCTCGCCCTGCGCTGAGCGGTCCGAGGGGCCGCCCGCGCCCGAGAGCCGGTGCAGGGCGCCGCGCAGCCGGTCCAGCCGCTCCGCGTAGGCGTGCTCCCGCGCCAGCGTGCCGGACAGCCAGGCCAGCTCGGTGCGCAGCTCATCGGACCAGGCCGTGTCGGTGATCGGGCGGTAGACGTAGAGCGCGCCGCTGATCCGCCGCGCGGCGCGGCGCAGCAGCCGGGCGGCCTCGGCCGCCTCCTGGACGTCGGAGCCGCTCTCGCGGTGCAGCCGCAGGCTGCGCAGGAAGTCCCCGGCCTGGCCGTGCAGATACACCGACAGCACCTCCCCGGCCGTCGCCGCCTCCCACGCAGGCGCGCCCGAGGCCCCCGAACCCGCGGCGGATGCCGAACCCGCCGAAGCCGCGGAAGGCGCCGTCGTGGCCTCCGCCGCCCGGTCCGTCACGCCGTCGGCCCCTGGGCCGGACGGGCCGGACGGGCCGGCGGCCGGGTCCGCGGCGCCCGTCATCCCGGCCGGCGGCAGGTCATGTCGTTGAACCACGCCGTCGCCTCCGGGCGTCGATGAGCATCTCCTGAACGTTCCGCAGCGGCTGGCCGTCCGCGTCCGTGGCGTGCCGGGTCCACTCGCCGTCCGGGCCCAGGTGCCAGGAGGAGGTGGAGTCGGCCATCCCGGTCTCCAGCAGGCGGTTGAGGGCGGCGCGGTGGCCGGTGTCGGTGACCCGCACCAGCGCCTCGATGCGGCGGTCGAGATTGCGGTGCATCATGTCGGCGCTGCCGATCCACACCTCCGGCTCGCCGCCGTTCCCGAACGCGAACACGCGCGAATGCTCCAGGAAGCGTCCGAGGACCGAGCGGACCCGGATGCTCTCCGAGAGCCCGGGGACGCCCGGCCGCAGCGCGCAGATGCCGCGCACCCACACATCGACCGGCACCCCGGCTTGCGAGGCCCGGTAGAGGGCGTCGACGACGGCCTCGTCGACCATCGAGTTGACCTTGATCTTGACGTAGGCCGGGCGCCCCGCCCGATGGTGGGTGATCTCCTTGTTGATCCGGGTGATCAGCCCGTCGCGCAGCGACTTGGGGGCGACCAGCAGCCGCCGGTAGTTCTCCCGCCGGGAGTAGCCGCTCAGCCGGTTGAAGAGGTCGGAGAGGTCCGCGCCGACCTGGGAGTTCGCCGTCAGCAGCCCCAGGTCCTCGTACAGCCGGGCGGTCTTGGGGTGGTAGTTGCCGGTGCCCACGTGCGAGTAGCGGGTGAGGGTGTCGCCCTCCTGGCGGACCACCAGCGACAGCTTGCAGTGGGTCTTCAGGCCCAGCAGACCGTAGACGACGTGGCAGCCGGCCTCCTCCAGCTTGCGCGCCCACTTGATGTTGGCGTGCTCGTCGAAGCGGGCCTTGATCTCGACCAGCACCAGCACCTGCTTGCCGGATTCGGCGGCGTCTATGAGCGCGTCGACGATCGGCGACTTGCCGGAGGTGCGGTACAGCGTCTGCTTGATCGCCAGGACGTCCGGATCGGCGGCCGCCTGCTCCAGGAACGCCTGCACGGAGGTGGAGAAGGAGTCGTACGGGTGGTGGAGGAGGACGTCCCGCTCGCGCAGCGCCGCGAAGATGTCCGGCGGGGAGGCGGACTCCACCTCGGCGAGGTCCCGGTGGGTGCCCGCCACGAACTTGGGGTACTTCAGCTCCGGCCGGTCCAGCGCGGCTATGCCGAACAGGCCGGTGAGGTCGAGCGGCCCGGGCAGCGGATAGACCTCCGCGTCCGAGACCTTCAGCTCGCGCACCAGCAGGTCCAGCACATACGGGTCGATGGACTCCTCGACCTCCAGCCGCACCGGGGGCCCGAAGCGGCGCCGCAGCAGCTCCTTCTCCAGGGCCTGGAGGAGGTTCTCGGCGTCGTCCTCCTCGACCTCGAGGTCCTCGTTGCGGGTGACCCGGAACATATGGTGCGCGAGCACCTCCATCCCCGGGAACAGCGCCTCCAGATGCGCCGCGATCACGTCCTCGAGCGGCACGTACCGCTGCGGCGACGCCTCCAGGAACCGGGAGAGCGACGGCGGAACCTTCACACGTGCGAAGTGATCATGCCCGCTGACGGGGTTGCGTACCACGACCGCGAGATTCAGCGACAGCCCCGAGATATACGGGAAGGGGTGTGCCGGGTCCACGGCGAGCGGGGTCAGCACCGGGAAGATCTGCTGCCGGAAGAGGGTGAAGAGGCGGGACTGCTCCTTCTCGGTGAGATCCGGCCAGCGGACCAGATGGATGCTCTCCTCCGCGAGCGCCGGGGCGACGTCCTGCTGGTAGCAGGCGGCATGCCGGGCCATGAGCTCACGGGACCGGTTCCAGATCAGCTCCAGCACCTCGCGCGGCTGCAGCCCGGAGGCCGAGCGGGTGGCGACCCCGGTGGCGATGCGCCGCTTGAGGCCGGCGACCCGCACCATGAAGAACTCGTCCAGATTGCTGGCGAAGATCGCCAGGAAGTTGGCCCGCTCCAGCAGCGGCGTGGACGGGTCCTCGGCCAGCTCCAGCACCCGCTCGTTGAACGCGAGCCAGCTGCGCTCCCGGTCCAGGAACCGCCCCTGCGGCAGCTCCCCGCCCTCCGTGCCGGGCCCGGTGCCCTCCTCGTACGAGTCCAGGTCGGCGTCGAGATCGGGGTCGAGCGACCGCACCGGTGCGGCGACAGCATGCGGCCGGTGGGCCGCGATGGACCCGACCGAAGGCTGCGAGTGGGGCTGGGGCTGCGGGGAAACCGATGCCTGACCGCTTGTGTGGCTCATGAACTCATTGTTCCGCGCCGGAGGTGAATACGGCGTGGCGGAAGCGGGTGCGGAAACGGCACGGAGCCTCCGGTTCGACGAATTCGGCACAGCGGGCTGCATTCAGTGATGCTCGCAACCAAGGTTGAATCGCCGGTAACGGACACATGGCGCGTAGGAAATCGGGACCCATCCCCCAGGGGTCCCGCCCTCTTCACGCCCCCGGGGCCCCCTTCACGCCCCCGGGCTCAGGTCCCGCTCAGATCCCGCCCAGGTCCCGCCCAGGTCCCGCTCAGGTCTCGATCAGGTCTCCGTCCGATACATCAGATCCGTCTCATGGGTGACGAAGCCGAGCCGCTCGTAGACCGCGACCGCGGCGAAGTTGTCGGCGTCCACATAGAGCATCGCGGTCGGCAGCCCCCGGGCCGCCAGATGCCGCAGCCCGATCGAGGTCAGCGCCTTGCCGAGGCCGCCGCCCTGCGCGTCCGGCCGCACCCCCACGACGTAGACCTCCCCCAGCCGCTCCTCGGCATGCACCTTCGTCCAGTGGAACCCGACGATCTCCCCACCCCGCTCGGCCAGGAAGAACCCCTCCGGGTCGAACCACGGCTCACCCTTGCGGTCGTCCAGGTCACGCTGGGTGAGCGAACCCTGCTCGGGGTGATGGGCGAAGGCCGCCGCGTTCGCCGCCAGCCACCCGGCGTCGTCCACACCCGGCCGGAAGGTCCGTACGGTCACCCCCTCCGGGAAGGTGGGCTCCGGAAAACCCAGCTCCGCGAGCGACCCCAGCGGCCGCCGCATCTGCCGCAGCTCCCGGAACAGCGTCAGCCCCAGCACCTGCGCGAGATGGCGCGCCGAGGCATGCCCCCCGTGCGCCCAGATCCGCAGCCGCTTCCCCGACTCCCTCAGCAGCGTCACCCCCAGCGCCCGGCCGTGCCCCTGCCCGCGGTGCCCCGGATGCACGACCAGCTCCGCGGCCGGAGCCTCCACCGGGTCGGTGTCCTCCAGCTGCGCGTACCCCACGAGCTCCCCGCTGGGCTCCCGCACCGCCAGATGACGCACCCCCTCCCGCCGCCCCCGCAGCTGCAGCCGCCCCTGCTCGGACACCGCCTGCTGCCCATCGGCCCGCGCGGACTCCGCGATCAGCCGCAGCACACCCTCCACCTCGGCCGACGTCAACTCCTCCAGCACATCGAGCCGCCGGGCACCGGATGTCTCATTCACCACGTCATTCATGGGGCCGAGCCTACGGCGGCCCAATTGTGCAGCAAGCTGCTGCACAATTTATTACCGGCGAGTCACCCGGCTGCCCCATCCCCGTCGAGGATGTCATCGGCGCACAGCCTTCCCGAACCAGCGGAGTTTCGGTGCGCGGAATCTCAAGTACATGCAGCAGATGGCCCGAACATGGCCCGAACAAATTGGGCAACAAGCTGTTGCCCAACTGCCCTGGGGCGACCCTCGGGATCCAGCTCCATCCACACCGTTGACCATCGGCCACCAGCTCTTAACCTCATGCCCCTGCCCCGCTACGCGCGTTGACCGTAAGCTGCGCTCCACCATCCACCACGGTGCACACAAGGGGACGACATGCCAGCGAGACCTCAACGGCGCGGGGCGGGACGCCGGTTGGCCACGGGAGTCGCGGTGCTGGCCGCCGCGGCCGGGGTGCTGACCGCTGTGAGCCCGGCGGGTGCGGACACCGGCGCCGCCGCCTCGGACAAGCACCGGCCCGGGCGCACCGTAGACGTGCAGCTGCTGTCCTTCAACGATCTGCACGGAAACCTGGAGCCCCCGC
Source organism: Streptomyces endocoffeicus (assembly GCF_016741935.1). Taxonomy (GTDB): domain Bacteria; phylum Actinomycetota; class Actinomycetes; order Streptomycetales; family Streptomycetaceae; genus Streptomyces; species Streptomyces endocoffeicus. The sequence continues at coordinate 353,662 of NZ_JAERRG010000007.1, forward strand.
AGGGCTCCTCGGGCACCGTCACCGAGACCCAGGCGGACGGCACCACCAAGGCCATTCCGGCGGGTGGCGCCGAATACCTCGCCACCTCTCTCCGTAACGCCCGTAAGGGTCACGAGTACTCGGTCACCGCCGCCGGTGGCGACATGATCGGGGCCAGCCCGCTGCTGTCCGGGCTCTTCCACGACGAGCCGACCGTCGAGGCGCTCAACAAGCTGGACCTCGACGTCACCACGGTCGGCAACCACGAGTTCGACGAGGGCCGCGCCGAGCTGAGCCGGATGCAGAACGGCGGCTGCCACCCCAAGGAGGGCTGCTACGAGAAGGGCAAGACCTTCCCGGGCGCCGACTTCCCCTACCTCGCCGCGAACGTCACCGACGAGAAGACCGGCAAGCCCATCCTCAAGCCCTACACCGTGTGGGAGCACAAGGGCGTGAAGATCGGCTTCATCGGGGTCACCCTCGAGGGCACCCCGGACATCGTCACCGCCGAGGGCGTCAAGGGCCTGAAGTTCCACGACGAGGTCGAGACGATCAACAAGTACGCCAAGGAGCTCCAGGGCAAGGGCGTGAAGTCGATCGTCGCGCTCATCCACGAGGGCGGGCTGCCCGCCTCCCCCTCGTACAACTACGACTGCGACAACGGCGGTGCGGGCAAGGGCGTCTCCGGCCCCATCGTCGACATCGCCAAGAACATCACGCCCAAGGTCGACGCCCTGGTCACCGGCCACACCCACCAGGCGTACAGCTGCACCGTCCCGGACCCGTCCGGCACCCCGCGCACGGTGACCTCCGCGGCCTCCTTCGGCCGTCTCTACACCGACACCACGCTCACCTACGACCGCCGCACCGGCGACATCGTGCGGACGAACGTCAAGGGCGCGAACGCGGCCAACCACGTCGTGGACCGCGAGCAGCCCAAGGCCCCCGACATGACCTCGCTCATCGGGCGCTGGAACAAGCTGGCCGCCCCGGTGGCCAACAAGCCGGTCGGCTACATCTCCGCCGACGTCAACGGCCGCGGCTCCACCGCCTATGAGACGCCCCTGGGCGACACCATCGCCGACGGCCAGCTCGAAGCGCTCGCCCCGGCCGACAAGGGCGGCGCCCAGCTCGCCTTCATGAACCCCGGCGGCATCCGCTCCGACCTCGCCTACAAGGCGTCGGGCAGCGAGGGGGACGGGGTGGTGACCTACGGCGAGGCGTTCACGGTCCAGCCGTTCACCAACATGATGAACGTGATCGACCTGACCGGCTCCCAGCTCATCACCGCGCTCCAGCAGCAGGTCAGCGGCTCGAACGAGGCCTCCCCGAAGATCCTCCAGGTCTCCAAGGGCCTCACCTACACCCTGGATCTGACCAAGTCCGGCAAGGACCGGATCGTCACGGACTCGGTGAAGCTGAACGGTGCGGCGATCGACCCCGCCAAGACCTACCGCGTCGCGATGAACGAGTTCATCGCGGGCGGCGGCGACGGCTTCCCCGTCTTCAAGGACGGCAAGAACAAGCTCGTCGGCGCCTCCGACCTGGACGCCTTCACGGCGTACCTGGGCGCGCACTCGTCGCAGTCCTCGCCCCTGGACCCGCCGAAGGCGGACCGCATCACGATCGTGAAGTAACCGCCCGGCACCTGCCGATGGCCCGGCCGCCACAAGCGGCCGGGCCATCGTCGTGTCAGCGCAGCGCTTCTTCGATCAGATCGGCCGCCCGCCCGGTGCCGCCCTCGGCCCGCACCTCGTCCCGCAGCCGCGCCGAGGTGCGCGCGACCTCCGGGTCCGTGGTGAGCTCGAGCAGCGCGGCACGCAGCACCTCGGCCGTGGCCTCCGCCGTCTCGAGGCGACGGGCCACGCCCAGTTCGACCAGCCGGTCGGCGTTCATCGGCTGCTCGGCACTCTGCGGTACGGCGATCATCGGCACCCCGGTGTACAGCCCTTCGCCGCTGCTGCCCATCCCGGCATGGGTGACGAAGGCGTCAGCCTCGTTCAGGATCGCCAACTGCGGCACCCAGCGGCGCACCTCGACGTTGCCCGGGATCTCCCCCAGCTCGGCCGGGTCGACGTACTTCCCGATCTGCAACACCACATGCCATCCGGGCAGCTCCCCGAAGGCCGCCACGCACTCCCGGTAGAAGCCGGGCTGCCGGGTGAAGGCCGAGCCCAGCGAGACCAGCAGCACCTTCTCCGCCCCGGCGGGCCGTTCCCACCGGCCCTGCCCGGCCCGGTCCCCGAGGCACGGCCCGACGAACGTCACCACCTCCTCGTCCACCCGGTCCGCGTTCGGCTGCATGGCCCGGGGGATCACCGCGACGGCCCGTTCGGGCCGCCCGCTGAAGACGTCGGGGTCCAGCGTGGTCGCCCCGCAACCCGCCAGCCACGACGCGAACTTCTCCTGATACGCGTCGGCCCCCGGCAGCGCCTTGAGCGCCGCCCCGACCTCCTCCATGTAGCCCTCCCAACCCACGAAGGACGGCGAGAGCTGCAGCGTCGGCCGACCCTGCGCCTCGGCCAGGGCACGCCCGGCGTAGCCGCCGATGTCGTAGAGGTAGAGGTCGGCCGGATCGTCGTCATACGCGGCGCGCAGCTGCGGCAGCGCCTGGATCGCGTCGTCCAGGAAGACGGTGCCGGCGGCGATGGGGTCCTCGGGCCAGCTGTTGTCCGCGACGGGCAGCGTGGACCGGTACGGCACCAACGCGGCACCGGTGGGCTCGATGACGTCCGCGACGAAGGGATCGTTGGCGTAGGTCACCCGGTGACCGCGCGCCACGAGCTCGCGGATGACCTCGAGGCTGGGCAGGGTGTGGCTGATCGCGGGGATGCCGACCATGGCGATATGGGCACGGCGACGGGACGGGCGTGACATGAGAGATCACTCGTTTCAGGTCTACGGCGATATGGACACGACGAGCCGGCGCACGGGCGTGGTCACCGGTGCGCCGGAGAGAGCGGCGTGTCAGCCGTAGATCTGAAGAAACGAGTCCATGCGCGGAACGGTACCCCGGCCGGTCATCCCGCCGCCGCCCCTTTTCCTCCCGCCCCGCGGCCCGACTCAGCCCCGCGTAAGCACCCGCTCAGCGCCGGACCCTAGAGTCACGGAACGCGACGGGCCGTCTGTTCTCCCCCCCCTCTGACGGGCCGTCGCGCCTTACTACGCCCAGTCCTCCTGGATGCGATCGAACGCACCCGCCTTGGCCCCCCGTATGAAGGCGCGCAGGGCGGCGGGGGTGGTGGTCAGGACGACGTCGGGGTCGTCGCTCTCGCGCAGCGCTATGCCGTTGCCGTCGGCGGCGACGTTCACGCAGTTGCCCGCGTCCCCGCTGTAGGAGGACTTCCGCCACGCGATCGCAACGTTGACGCAGTTGGACGAGTCTCCGCTGTACGAAGACTTCCGCCACTGGTACGTGGACACTCTTCTCCCCTTCACATGGTGCGCAAGATGCCATGGATGAAGTCCCGCGACTCTCGCGGCTTGAGGGCGGTCATCTCCATCCGTTCCAAGACAGCCCGATACTTGGCCAACTCGGCCTCCGCGTCCATGAACTGGGTCCCTTGGGCAGAGTCGAGCTGCACTGTGTCGAGTTGCGGTACAGGTCCCACGACATAGTCGAACGATTGCCCGGTCCCGGGGAAGGTCCCGCCGCCGAACGGAATCACCCGGATGGTGACGTTGTTCATCTCGCTCATGGCGAGGAGGTGCTCAAGCTGGACGCGGACCGTGTCCATCCCGCCGAACTCCATCCGCAGAGCGGCCTCATGGATGATCGCGGTGTACGGCACCGGCCTGTCGCCGTAGAGGATCGCCTGCCGCTTCATCCGGTGCGACAGCCGATGCTCCACTTCGTATGCCCGCAACGGTGGAGCTACTTCCCGGATCACCGCGCGGGCATGGTCCACGGTCTGGAGCAGGCCCGGGATGTGGATGACCAGCGCGACGCGCAGCCCTCGGGCCCGGTGCTCCAACTCGGCCATATCCGCGAAGCTGGCCGGGAGGTGTTCCCGGTACTCGTCCCACCAGCCCCGCGCGCGGCCACCCGTCATGTCCGCCAGCGCGTCCACAAGGTCCTCATCCGCACACGAGTAGGTGCGAGCCATCACGCGCACACGATCGCCACCCACGGCGTACCGGCCCGCCTCGATCATGCTTACGCGGGCCTGCTGGACACCCAGCTCGGCGGCGGCCGCAGTGGAGGTCAGACCCGCGCGCTCACGAAGCTTCCGCAACTCGGCTCCGAGTCGTCGCTGCTTGAGCGTAGGACTACTGGTGGTCGCCATCGGTCTCCCTTGTCACCCACACGAGGGCAATCGTGAGCCATATCTCCGTATCGACGTTAGAACTAACACGACTGGCCCTACTGTGTGGCGCAAGTGCCCCAACTCCACCCGACCGAGGGAGACTCCATGGCCAACGTACCGCCGCCGTCCTCCGACCCCTGGACGTACTCCCTCCGCCTCCCCAACGATCCACGGGCCGCACGCATCTCACGCGCCACCCTCCGGGCGGTCCTCTCCTCCCACGGCATGACGGAACTGACCGACACGGCGGAACTCCTCACCTGCGAGCTGGTCACCAACGCCGTCCGCCACTCCGACGGCCCGGCCCAACTCCGCATCCGACACCTCTGCGAAAGCCGCCTCCGCGTGAGCATCTGGGACACCAACCCCACCATCCCCGCCCCGTTCGACGCCCCGCCCAGCCCCCTCGACCGTTTCACCGCCCTCACCGAGGCCGCCGCCAACCTGGACGCGACCTCCGGCCGGGGCCTGCTCATCGTCCGGCTGTGCGCCGACAACTGGGGCGGTTACCCCCTCGCCGACGACCTCTTCGGCATCAGCGGCAAGCTGCTCTGGTTCGAGCTCACCCCTCAGCAGCACGCGTACGAGATCGCCGCCTGACCCCACACGGGCCTTTCCCCCAATCGGGTGATCACCGGTCATTTGCCCCGAGCACATGCCCCGATGACCCTACGTTCACCCACATGGTCAGTTCGCGGCACGAGGCCGCACATCGCATCTTTCAAGAACGACCGGAGTTACTCGCGCCGGTATTCCGGATATTGGACGTCCCGCTGCCAAAGGAAGCAGCCGTCGAGGTGCTCACCCCCGACGCCACGGAGATCCGCCCGCTGGAGCGGCGCGTGGACAGCGTGCTGCGCGTCGATCCGCCTGATGGTGGCGGCTTCCTCCTGGCGATCGAGGCACAGGGTCGTCCCGACCCGGACAAGGCCGTCAGCTGGGCCTACTACCTGGCGTTTCTCAAGGCGAAGCACAAGCGCCCGGCGCTTCTCCTGGTGGTCTGCCAGGACAAGTCAACCGCCGACTGGGCGGCGGGGCCCTTCCAACTCGGCCTGGACGACTGGACGGCGCTGTCCGTACATCCACTGGTCCTGGGCCCTGGGAACGTCCCGGTGATCCTCGACCCGGACGAGGCCGCCCAGGACCTGACCCTGGCGACCTTCTCGGCCCTGACACATGGCAGCCACCGGGACGCCCCGGCCATACTGAAGGCATTGGCTCGCGCCATGGGAACGGCCGACCCGGAGTCCGTCAGCTACTACTCGGAATTGCTGGAGATCGGCCTGGAGGGCTTCCCGGCCAAAGAAACTTGGAGGAACGAGATGAGCGTGGGTACCTACTTCCCCGGCCGTGGCACCCTCATCGAGGAGACCTTCCTGAAGGGGAAGGCAGAGGGTGAAGCCCATGGGGTCTTGCGCGTCCTGGAGAAGCGAGGCATCACCATCCCCTCCGAAACCCGCGACCGCATCACCGACTGCACCGACCTCGACACCCTCGACCGCTGGTTCGACCGCGCCTTCACCGTCTCCCAGGCGAACGAACTCTTCGATGTGGATGACTGACAACAATGGCCGTAGTAGGTAGCTATTTCCCCGGTCGGGGGACCCTGATCGAGGAGACCTTCCTCAAGGGCAAGGCCGCAGGGAGAGCCGAGGTGCGTGCGAAGATCGTGCTGCGCATCCTGAAAGCTAGGGGGATCCCCACCTCGGACGAGACACGCGACCGCATCACCAACTGCACCGACCTCGACACCCTGGACCGCTGGTTCGACCGCGCCATCACCGTCGCTACCGCCGACGAGCTCTTCGCGGAGGAGGAGCCGGGCCAGTAGCCGCCGTACGGCGGGAGGGGGTGTGGTCGCTCCCACCCCCTCCCAGCGCCCCCGGGCTGAACTCGGGCCGGGCAGGCTCCTGCGCCACCGGGCCGCGGTCGCCGACGCGGCGGGAGGGGGCGGGGTCGGAGGGGTGGTGTCCTGGACGCTCGGGGTTCCCCATGCCGAAGGCCAGGGGCGTATTTGTGGCGCCAATCTCCGGCCCACGCAAGCCCCCGGCCAATGGCGCCGTAAATATACGGTCCAGGGCGCCGCCCCGGAGGCCCCGCCCCCGGCACCACCCACGCACCCCAGGCGCACCACCCACGCACCCGCACCCAGCGGACCCCGCGCCCCGCGCCCCCCGCACCCGCACCCGTCACCCGCACCCGCACCCGCACCCGCACCCGGCAACGCACCGCAACCACCGCCCGGCGCACCCGCCCCGTGCCACCGGCCGCCCCCGGAACCCACGCCGAACCCCCACCCATCCGGCACCGACCGTGCCTACCCTGGTGGCTTCTGAACGGCGAACAACAGTCACCGGGGGGACGGGGCCTCATGGATCCCGCAGCCATAGCCACACTGGTCCAGGAACTCTTCGTCGCCGACGGGCCGGTGGACCGGCCCGTCCGCATCGCCTCCCTCGTCGCCTTCCAGGGCGACCACCGCACGCTCACCGAACGGGACCTGCCCCGGATCGCCTCCGCCCTCGTCGAGGACGTCGCCAAGGAGATCGACGAAGAGATCACGGATCAGGCGCGGCCCGAGCTGACCGACGCGCTCGCCCGCACCCTCCACACCCTCGGCACCGTCGACCTGGACGACCTGCGGGCAGTCCGGCTCGGCCCCGAAGCCTTCGCCCGGCACCTGGCCGTCGGCGCGCCCGACGCCGACGAGGGGCTGGACGCGGCCGACGCCCGGACGCACGCCGCGCTGCGGGAGGCCGTCTGCGCGCACCTGCTGCGCTTCCTCACCATCCGCTCCCCCTTCGTCGCGGCCGCCGAGGACGCCGGGTTCGAGGAGCGCTACGCCCGGGACATCGTGGCCGCCCACGACCATCTGACGATCTACGGCATCGATCTGACCCACTCCCCCGACAGCTGGCCGCTGGACGCCGCCTATCTCAGCCTGGAGACCGAGATCGACGGGGGCGGCCCCAGCGCCCCCGCCGAGCAGGCCCTCGCCGGGCGCACCCGGGTGCTGCTGTGGGGTGTGGCGGGGTCGGGCAAGACCACGCTGGTGCAGCGGCTCGCGGTGTCCGTGGCGCGCGGCGACCTCCCGGCCCCGCTGGAGGGGTTGCGCGGGCGGGTGCCGTTCGTGCTCCCCGTGCGCCGGTTCCGCCGCGACGGCTTCCCGGAGCCGGAGGGCCTCCTCTCCGCCGTCCGCTATCCGCACGCCGCCGCGCAGCCGCCGGGCTGGGCCGAACGGGTGCTGTCGCGCGGGCGCGGGCTGCTGCTCGTGGACGGCGTGGACGAGGCGCCGGAGGACGAGCGGGAGCGGCTGCGGGAGGCGCTGCGCGAGCTTCCCGCGCGCTATCCGGGAAATGTCTGGCTGGTCACCTCGCGCCCCTCGGCCGTACGGGAGAACTGGCTCGCCTCGGAGCGCTTCACCGAGCTGAAACTCTCCCCGCTCAGCCGCGAGGGCGTCACCGCGTTCATCCGGCGCTGGCATGCGGCGGCCCGCCAGGACATCACCGACGGGGCCGATCTGGACCGGCTCAGCGGTTACGAGGAAACGCTGCTGGACGCCGTAAGGATTACCCGGGACCTCGGGCGGCTGGCCACCAATCCACTGATGTGCGGTCTGCTGTGCGCACTGCACCGGGACCGCCGCGGCTATCTGCCGCGCGGCCGGAAGGCCCTCTATGACGCGGCCCTTTCCATGCTCCTGGAACGGCGCGACCGCGAGCGCGCCATGCTGTCGCCGGATGGAATCGACCTCCCTCAGGAACCGAAGATCCAGCTGCTGCAGAAGCTGGCGCACTGGATGCTCGTCAACGGCCGGTCCGAAATGGACCGGGCCACCGCCCTCGAGACGCTCGGCCGGTACATCCCGGCCATTCCGCACGCGGAGCGGCAGGGCGGGCCGGAGGAGATCTACCGCCATCTGCTCAACCGGACCGGTCTATTGCGCGAGCCCACACCCGGTTCGGTCGATTTCGTGCACCGAACGTTCCAGGACTATCTCAGCGCGAGAGCGGTCGTCGAACGGCACGATTTCGACTTCCTGATCGACCACGCGCACCTGGACGACTGGGAAGAAGTGATCAGAATGTCCGTCTCTCTCGCCCGTCCCGATGAATGCGCCTACCTCCTGGAGGGGCTGCTGGCGGCCCGTAAGGACGCCCGGCCGGTCCATGCCCGCCATCGCAAACTCCTGGCGGCCGCATGTCTGGAACACGCTACGGAGCTGGACCCCGAGGTACGTTCCCGGGTTCATCGCTATACCCGTGATCTGGTACGCCCGACCTCGCTCGAAGGAGCCCGTGCGCTGGGCTGGATCGGGCCTATCGTGCTGGAAATGCTGCCCGATCCCGGCGCGGTATCCGATGAGGAAGCCCATCGGCTGGCCGTCACCGCCACCTCGATAGCCGACGACCGCGCGATCGACTATCTGGTCCGGCTGCGGGACCGCGCCTCCTGGGCGGTACGGGCGCGGCTCGCGGGCGCCTGGCGGCGATATGACACCGACCGTTACGCCGAGGAAATCATCGCCCATCTCGATGAGCGGGAACTCGACTTTCCGGTGTCGGACCTGGAGGAGCTGCGGGCGCTGCGCCGGCTCGGCGGCCGCCCCTGCGTCCAGATAGCCGGGGCGTTCACCCCGGAGCAGCTGGCCGAGGGCCTGGTGGCCGAGCGGCTGACCGAGCTGTGGCTCGCCTACGACCTGGGCCCGGACCTGGACCTGAGCTGGCTGGCCGTCTTCCCGCGGCTGGAGATCCTGCGGCTGAGCCACCGCAACGCGGAGGTGACCGGGGTCCCGGAGGGCGTCCAGGTCATCGTGGCGGGCGCGTGAGGGGAGCCCCGGAGGGTTCGACGCGTCCGGCCTCCCAGGACGTCACAGGGCCCCTCAGGCCGCGCCTGCGCGGCACCAGCACAAAAGGGGGCCGCCCCGGACCGGGAAACGGTCCGGGGCGGCCCCGAGGCGACGGACGGCTACGCGTCACGCCTCCTTGCTGAGGTTCGGGCCCGCGCCACCGGCGGCGGACTCGATCGGCGGGGTGTCCGGCAGTGCCGACTTCTCCTCGCCGCGGAAGGTGAACTTCTTCTCCTCACCCTCACCCTCGGTGTCCACGACCACGATGTGGCCCGGACGCAGCTCCCCGAAGAGGATCTTCTCCGAGAGCACGTCCTCGATCTCGCGCTGGATCGTCCGGCGCAGCGGCCGGGCGCCCAGCACGGGGTCGTAGCCCCGCTTGGCCAGCAGCTTCTTGGCGACGCCACTGAGCTCGATGCCCATGTCGCGGTCCTTGAGCCGCTCGTCCACCTTGGTGATCATGAGGTCGACGATCTGGATGATGTCTTCCTCGGTGAGCTGGTGGAAGACGACGGTGTCATCGACACGGTTCAGGAACTCGGGGCGGAAGTGCTGCTTCAGCTCCTCGTTGACCTTGTTCTTCATCCGCTCGTAGCCGGTCTTCACATCGCCCTGGGCGGCGAAGCCCAGGTTGAAGCCCTTGGAGATGTCCCGGGTGCCGAGGTTGGTGGTCATGATGATCACCGTGTTCTTGAAGTCCACGACCCGGCCCTGGGAGTCGGTCAGCCGACCGTCCTCCAAGATCTGCAGCAGCGAGTTGAAGATGTCCGGGTGGGCCTTCTCGACCTCGTCGAAGAGGACCACGGAGAACGGCTTGCGGCGCACCTTCTCGGTGAGCTGGCCGCCCTCCTCGTAGCCCACGTATCCGGGCGGGGAGCCGAAGAGCCGCGAGACGGTGTGCTTCTCGCTGAACTCCGACATGTCGAGCGAGATCATCGCGTCCTCGTCGCCGAAGAGGAACTCGGCGAGGGTCTTGCTGAGCTCGGTCTTACCGACACCGGACGGGCCCGCGAAGATGAACGAGCCACCGGGGCGCTTGGGGTCCTTGAGGCCCGCACGCGTGCGCCGGATGGCCTGGGAGAGCGCCTTGATGGCGTCCTTCTGGCCGATGACGCGCTTGTGCAGCTCGTCCTCCATGCGCAGCAGCCGGGAGGACTCCTCCTCGGTGAGCTTGAAGACCGGGATGCCGGTGGCCGTGGCCAGGACCTCGGCGATCAGCTCCTCGTCCACCTCGGCGACGACGTCCATGTCGCCGGCCTTCCACTCCTTCTCCCGCTTCGCCTTGGCGGCCAGGAGCTGCTTCTCCTTGTCGCGCAGGCCCGCGGCCATCTCGAAGTCCTGCGAGTCGATCGCGGACTCCTTCTCCCGGCGCACATCGGCGATCTTCTCGTCGAATTCGCGCAGGTCCGGCGGTGCGGTCATCCGGCGGATCCGCATCCGGGAACCGGCCTCGTCGATCAGGTCGATCGCCTTGTCCGGCAGGAAGCGGTCCGAGATGTAGCGGTCGGCCAGGGTGGCGGCCGCGACCAGGGCCGAGTCCGTGATCGAGACGCGGTGGTGCGCCTCGTAGCGGTCCCGCAGGCCCTTGAGGATCTCGATGGTGTGCGGCAGCGACGGCTCGGCGACCTGGATGGGCTGGAAGCGGCGCTCCAGGGCCGCGTCCTTCTCCAGGTACTTGCGGTACTCGTCGAGCGTGGTCGCGCCGATGGTCTGGAGCTCGCCCCGCGCCAGCATCGGCTTCAGGATGCTCGCGGCATCGATCGCGCCCTCGGCGGCGCCCGCACCCACCAGGGTGTGGAGCTCGTCGATGAACAGGATGATGTCGCCGCGGGTGCGGATCTCCTTGAGCACCTTCTTCAGGCGCTCCTCGAAGTCACCGCGGTAGCGGGAGCCGGCGACCAGGGCGCCCAGGTCCAGGGTGTAGAGGTGCTTGTCCTTGAGGGTCTCGGGCACCTCGCCCTTGACGATGGCCTGGGCCAGTCCCTCGACGACCGCCGTCTTGCCGACGCCGGGCTCGCCGATGAGGACCGGGTTGTTCTTGGTGCGGCGCGAGAGCACCTGCATGACCCGCTCGATCTCCTTCTCGCGCCCGATGACCGGGTCGAGCTTGGATTCGCGGGCGGCCTGGGTGAGATTGCGGCCGAACTGGTCCAGGACGAGCGAGGTGGAGGGAGTGCCCTCCGCCGGGCCGCCGGCGGTGGCGGCCTCCTTGCCCTGGTAGCCGGAGAGCAGCTGGATGACCTGCTGCCGCACCCGGTTCAGATCGGCGCCCAGCTTCACGAGGACCTGGGCGGCGACGCCCTCGCCCTCGCGGATCAGGCCGAGCAGGATGTGCTCCGTACCGATGTAGTTGTGGCCGAGCTGAAGGGCCTCGCGGAGCGACAGCTCCAGGACCTTCTTGGCACGGGGGGTGAAGGGGATGTGCCCGGACGGGGCCTGCTGGCCCTGCCCGATGATCTCCTCCACCTGCTGGCGGACCGCCTCGAGCGAAATCCCGAGGCTCTCCAGGGCCTTAGCGGCGACACCCTCACCCTCATGGATCAGGCCCAGGAGGATGTGTTCGGTGCCGATGTAGTTGTGGTTGAGCATCCGGGCTTCTTCCTGAGCCAGGACGACAACCCGCCGCGCGCGGTCGGTGAACCTCTCGAACATCGTTAATCGCTCCTCAGAGCGGTCAGAAAGATCGGGGACGATCCCCTCCCTGTCCTTCCGCATGCTAGTCCCGCAACCCGGGACAGCTCATTCCAACTGCCGACAACCGTCCGGATCACCCCCGCTCGCACGGGGCAAACAGCCACTGCCTCCTGCCCGAACAGCCGACAACTGCTTCAACCCGATGGTGCGAGACGATGTTCCCGCAGGCCAGGCATCTACGCCCACCGTCAGTACGCCGATGGCGAACGCCGCTTTCTCCCGACACGCGGACCGCCCCTCCCCACTAGGGATGTCTTACCCGCAAGCACAGATACTCCATGCCGTGGGGGCCGGTTCCATCCGCTATGGGCGAACAACCTTGCGCCCGTTCACCGGCCCTGCAGCACCCCTTACGGGCACGGGGCGCGCACGGGCCGGTACGGAACGTCATCGCGTACGGAGATCATCACGTACGAACGTGACCGCCCGCGTAACCGAGCGGGCGGGCGGGGAGTTCTGCTGGGCATGATCCTCAGGGCCCACGGCGCGGAGCCGTCCGCACCGGCCGCCCGGTCACGCTGGTACGAGCGGGAGCTGGGCTGGCCGACGGCCGGCAGCGATCCCGTCGAATTGCTCACGGGGGTGGCATTCGACGTCATCGAACTGCCGGCCGTGGCCGGTTTCGCGATGCTGCGGCGCGTACCGCGGACCGGTCCGGTCGCGGTGGAGGGCGCCTGGATGCGGCTCCTGGTGGCCGCGGGCAGCGCGGACGAGCTGCCAGGGCTGCTCGACTGGCTGGAGTGGGGCGGTGTGGCCCTGGACCTGGGCGCGATCGGCGCCGGAGGCCGGATCACCGCGCCGTGCCCCGCCCGTTCCCGGCCATCGTCCCTGGCCGCCGGGGCGCCCGGTGAGCGATGCCCGCAGGAGGTCGCCGTATGGCTGCGACCTCCCGATACGAGGGGCGAGGTGGAGCCGACGCTGCCGAGGGCAGGCTTCGGGGGCGATGGGGGCGCCCCCGATCTCGTACGGCTCGTGAGCACGGCGGCCACGGAGTGCCACCGAGCCCGGTTGGTGCGCGCCCTGCCACTGCCCAGGCAGCGGCGAGCCGGGGAAGGGTGACGCGCTCAGCCGTTGGCCTTCTCGTACGCCTCACGGACGGTCGCCGGAACACGGCCGCGGTCGTTGACCTCGTAGCCGTTCTCCTTCGCCCAGGCGCGGATCTTCGCGGTGTCCTGACCGGCGCCACCCGCCGCCGCCCGCGCCTTGCCCCGGCCGCCGGAGGCCCGGCCACCGGTGCGCCGGCCGCCCTTGGTGAACGGCTCCAGGGCGTCACGGAGCTTGTCCGCGTTGGTGGTGGTGAGGTCGATCTCGTAGCTCTTGCCGTCCAGAGCGAACGTCACGGTCTCGTCCGCCTCGCCGCCGTCGAGGTCGTCGACAAGAAGGACCTGAACCTTCTGTGCCATGGGGTTCCTTTCAGGGAAAACGGGGGGCTCGGGGGCGCGGCGTTAGCCGCTGATGACTCACCCCCCAGGTAATTACACTACGAGAGAATAGGAAACCGCTTTTCCTGGAAAAACACAAACCCCCCGCGAAGGTTCGACCGATCCGCCAAGCGGGAAGCCTCATGGAAGGTCATGTTCCGGAGCTATGTGATAGGGGAGCGATTCGGACATAGGGCCCGCGATCACAGTTGCAGAAGCATCCGGCTGTTGCCAAGGGTGTTCGGCTTCACCCGTTCGAGACCTAGGAACTCGGCGACACCCTCGTCATAGGAACGCAGGAGCTCGCTGTAGACATCGCCGTCGACCGGCGTCTCGCCGATCTCCACGAAGCCGTGCTTGACGAAGAAGTCGACTTCGAAGGTGAGGCAGAAAATGCGCCGCACGCCCAGCCAGCGTGCGGTCTGCAGCAGCTTGTCAAGCACCAGATGCCCTACACCGGTGCCCTTGAGAGTCCGATCGACGGCGAGAGTGCGGACCTCCGCGAGGTCTTCCCACATGACGTGCAGCGCTCCGCAGCCAATGAGCTCAGCGTCCTCGTCGCGCTCGGCGACCCAGAACTCCTGGATGTCCTCGTAAAGCGTCACGGTCGCTTTGTCGAGCAGGATGCGATCGTCCACGTACGAGTCGATGAGGCGACGCACCGCCCGAACATCGCTGGTCCGGGCACGGCGGACGGTGACTACTTTTGATAGTGGGGAGGACATGAGCGGACGCTATCGCCCCGGGTCATCGCCCCGACTCACCGGGGCTCTCCCCCGGCTCCCCCAGTTGTGCGACACGCATGGCATCCCGTAGTGCGTCGCGCTGCTCTTCGGACATCATCCCGAAGAACGCGACGAGTGCGGCCGCGGGGTTGTCACTGGTCGACCACGCTTCGTTCATCAGTGCGGCCGAGTAGGCGGCGCGCGTGGAGACCGCGGCATATCGATAGGCGCGGCCTTCCACCTCACGGCGCAGCCAGCCCTTGTGATGCAGGTTGTCCATTACGGTCATGACCGTCGTGTAGGCGATCGAGCGTTCCCGCTGAAGGTCTTCCAGGACTTCCCGGACCGTGACCGGGCGGTTCCACTTCCACACCCGCGTCATGACCGCGTCTTCGAGATCTCCCAATGGCCGAGGCACACCGAGAATAATAGTGGGAGATGTCCCGAATGTCCGGAGGGTTGGACGGGAAATGCCGCACGCCCCGGGACGCGACGCGTCCACGGGGCGTGATCCGGCGTGATCGATCCGGTCAGGAGGTCTCGCGCTCCGGCGCCGGGCGCTCGGCCTCGGCGCGGGCCGCCAGCGCGGCGTCCACCGCGGCGTCCTCCTTGGACTTGTTGGCGCCGCCCTGGCTCTTCACCATCGTCACGATGAGCGCGGTGAAGGCCACGGCCATCACCACGGGCGGGACCAGCGCGGAGACGTAATCCATTGCTCTCGGCCTCCTTTTGCTCGAGACCACCAGATTACGCGGCGCGCCGCGGCCTCCCGGAGCCGGGCACCGGTCCCGGGCGGGGCGCCCCGGGGACGCCAGGTCAGGCGGAGCGGACCCCGGCGCCGGGCGCGAGCCTCGACTCGTGCTCCGGGGGCGGCGAGGGACGGCGGCGCTTGGGCGGGAAGACCTCCGCCGGCGTGGGCACCGGACGCCCCGGGCGCGGCGCCCGGCGGCCCGGCTCCCTCCGCTTCGGCTCCTCGCGGTCGCCGTGCTCCGGCGGCGTGGGCTTCTTACGGGGCTCACGCTTCGGCTCGCCGGACTGGAGCACGGCCTCCCGCGCGCCCTCTGGCCCCTTCCGGGCGGCGTGCTCAGGCCCCTTCCGGGCAGCGTGCTCAGGCCCCTTCCGGGCGGCCTCCTCGGACCCCTTCCGGGCGGCCCCCTGCGCGGCCGTCCCGGGCGCCGCCGAGACCCCGCCGGGCAGGGCGCGCAGCCGGGGCGCCACGGGGCGCGTGCGCGGCTCCACGACGGCGCCGACGACTCCGGAGCGCTCCGCGAGCCGGGCGCGCACGCCCCGCTCGGCAAGGCGCTCGCAGTGGCTCAGCAGCGCGCGCCGGCGCGTCGTCTCACCGCCCCCGGCGGCCGACCCGCACAGCGCGCGGAGCGCGGCCAGATCCTCGGCCAGCGGCTCGTAACCGGCCTCGAGGGCGCCCTGGAGCTGCTCGAGATAGCCAACGGCGGCGCCGGGCAGGGCGGCGCGATAGCGGGCGAGCTCGTCGAGCAGGAACGCTCGCAGCCGCCCGCCCTCGCGGACCGCTTCGTCCACGGCCTCGGCGAGCCGGAGACAGTCCTGGACCTCCTCCGCCCGGTCCGGGCCGAGGCGGCCGGCGGAGGGGGTGACGGGGTCGGGTTGGAGGGCGATGGCGAGGGCGCGTCGGAGCACACGCAGCTCATCCGCACTGAACGCCATTCCGCCGCGGGATCCATATGGCGTGGGCATGGGGCGACTTTAAGTGCTAAGCGGACAAATTTCGCTCAGCGCCGGACGGTGCGGCGCGTTGCGGACGCCGAGCGGCCATACGGGGGAAGCGCCGGACGGGACCGCGCCGAGGCGGTCCCGTCCGGACCCGACACCCGGGGGCGGACCGTCGCATCCGGGTGCCGGTGTACATGGTCGACGGCCGTTCCGCTTGTCAATACGGAATTCGCTGTGCCGTCTTTCCCTTGACCGCCCCTTGCCCCATTGGCGAAGAGCGATCAGTTGCGCAGGACGAATCCCGAGTGCGGGAATTCGTTTCGGAATGCCGTCAATGCGGTCGAGCACCCGGGTGAAGAGCAGGTGAAGAGCTGATCGCCGGTGCTCAGCCGCGCGAGACGTTCCGCTCGTAGACCAGTCTGAGGCCGATCAGGGTCAACCAGGGCTCATGCTCATCGATCACTGAGGATTCTCCTAGCACCATGGGCGCCAGCCCACCGGTGGCGATCACGGTGACATCCTCCGGGTCCTGGGCGAGCTCGCGCGCCATACGCCGGACGATTCCGTCCACCTGGCCCGCGAAGCCGTAGAGGATGCCGGACTGCATGGCCTCCACCGTGTTCTTCCCGATCACGCTGCGTGGGCGGGCCAGCTCGATCTTGCGCAATTGCGCCCCGCGTACGCCCAGCGCCTCGACCGAGATCTCGATGCCCGGCGCGATCACCCCGCCCACGTACTCCCCGCGCGCGCTGACCGCGTCGAAGGTCGTCGCGGTGCCGAAGTCGACCACCACGCACGGGCCCTCGTACAGCTCCACGGCGGCCAGCGCGTTGATGATCCGGTCGGCGCCGACCTCCTTGGGGTTGTCCACCAGGATCGGCACACCGGTCTTCACGCCCGGCTCGACCAGGACGGACGGCACATCGCCGTAGTAGCGGCGGGTCACCTCGCGCAGCTCGTGGAGGACGGAGGGGACGGTGGAGCAGATGGAGATGCCCGCGATGCCGTCGCCCAGCTCCTCGCCGAGCAGCGGGTGCATGCCCATCAGGCCCTGCAGCAGGACCGCGAGCTCATCGGCGGTGCGGCGGGCGTCGGTGGAGATCCGCCAGTGCTCGATGATCTCGTCGCCGTCGAAGAGGCCCAGCACCGTATGGGTGTTCCCGACGTCGATGGTCAACAGCATGGGCGGCACCGCTTCCGGTCGGGCTCACGGCCGAGGGCGAGCCCTGGGGTGGTGGGTGGGACGACGGGCGGGCGGGCATTGCCGACGTCGATGGTCAGGAGCATCGCTTACTTCTCCTCGGCCTCGCGCAGGTCCAGGCCGATGTCCAGGATCGGGGAGGAGTGGGTGAGCGCGCCGACCGCCAGATAGTCGACGCCCGTCTCGGCGTACGTACGGGCATTGGCCAGCGTCAGCCGTCCCGAGGACTCCAGCGCGGCGCGCCCGGCGACCAGCTCGACGGCCTCGCGGGTCCGCTCCGGGGTGAAGTTGTCCAGCAGGATGAGATCCGCGCCCGCCGCCAGGACCGGCGGGATCTGCTCCAGGGTGTCGACCTCCACCTCGATCGGCACATCCGGGAACTCGGCCCGTACGGCGCCGAACGCCTCCGCGACACCGCCCGCCGCGATCACGTGGTTGTCCTTGACCAGCGCGGCGTCCGAGAGCGACATCCGGTGGTTGACCCCGCCACCGCAGCGCACCGCGTACTTCTCCAGGGCGCGCAGCCCCGGGGTGGTCTTACGGGTGTCACGGACCTTGGTCTTCGTCCCCTCCAGGGCGTCGGCCCACGCACGGGTCGCGGTCGCGATGCCGGAGAGCCGGCACAGCAGGTTGAGCGCGCTGCGCTCGCCGGTGAGCAGATCGCGGGCGCGGGTGCGGACGCTGAGCAGCTTCTGGCCGGGCTCCACCCGGTCGCCGTCCGCCACATGCCGCTCGACCTCGAACTCGTCCGTGCAGACCACGGACAGGATCGCCTCGGCGATCCGCAGCCCCGCGACGGTGCCCGCCTCACGGGCCGTGAAGTCGCCGGTGGCGAAGGCGTCCTCGGGGACGGTGGCCACCGTGGTGACGTCCACGCCCTGGTCGAGGTCCTCCTCGATGGCCATATGGGCGATGTCCTCGACCTGGATGGGGTCGAGTCCCGCGCGGATCAGCAGCTCGGCCAGGTCGGGGTCCAGACCGCACTCCATCGGGTCGAGTTCACCGTCGTCACCGCCGCAGCCGCAGGCATCGCCGCAACCGCCCCCGTCGCCGGGGCCGCCGATCTGGAGCAGCGGCAGGGACACGAGTGGCTGGCGGTCTTCGGAAGTGCTGCTGCTCACGGGTGGGACTCCGTCTCGGCTCGGGGGGTGGTCGATGGGGGAAACGCTTCGGAGTCCGTGGAACGGACGTCGAGGGCGCCGTCCGGGCGGAGAGTGACCAGCAGATGGCGGCGCCAGGCGGCGTCGTCCCGCTCGGGGCGGTCCTCGCGCCAGTGGCAGCCGCGGGTCTCCTCGCGGCGGAGCGCGGCGGCCACCAGGACCCGGGCGACGAGATGGAGGTTGGTGGCCTCCCACGTCTCGACCCCGGGCTCGGCCGTCTTGCCGTCCCGCCGCAGCTGCGCCGCGGCGTCGTCCTGGACGCGCTCCAGCCGGTCGGCGGCGCGGGCCAGGCTCTCGGCGGAGCGGAGCACCCCGGCGCCGTGGGTCATGATGTGCTGGATCTCGTAGCGGGCCTCCGAGGCGAGCAGGGGCGCGTCGCCGGAAGCAGCGGGAGAAGCGGGAGAAGCGGCGGGAGCCGATGGCCCGGTCCGCCCCGCGGGCCGCTCGCGTCCCCCGGCCCCGGCGGACACCGCCCCAGAGGACTCCGGCCCGGCGGACTCCGTCCCAGCGGACCCCGGCCCGGCAGGCTCCGACTCAGCGGTGATGTCCTCCGCGATGCGCTCCGCGAAGACCAGGCCCTCGAGAAGGGAGTTGGAGGCCAGGCGGTTGGCGCCGTGGACGCCGGTGCAGGCGACCTCCCCACAGGCGTAGAGACCGGGCACGGTGGTGCGGCCGCGCAGATCGGTGCGGACCCCGCCGCTCGCGTAGTGCGCGGCCGGGGCGACCGGGATGGGCTCGGTCACCGGGTCGATGCCATGGGCGCGGCAGGCGGCGAGGATGGTCGGGAAGCGCCGCTCCCACATCTCGGCCCCGAAGTGGCGCGCGTCCAGGTACATATGCTCGGCGCCGCGCTCCCCCATCCGCCGCATGATGCCCTTGGCGACGATGTCACGGGGCGCCAGCTCGGCCAGCTCGTGCTGCCCGAGCATGAACCGCACCCCGTCGGCGTCGACGAGATGGGCGCCCTCGCCGCGCACCGCCTCCGAGACCAGCGGCTGCTGGCCCTCCGCCTCGGGGCCCAGCCACAGCACCGTGGGGTGGAACTGCACAAACTCCAGATCGCTGATCTCGGCCCCCGCGCGCAGCGCGAGCGCGACGCCATCGCCGGTGGAGACGGCGGGGTTGGTGGTGGCGGAGAAGATCTGGCCCATGCCGCCCGTGGCGAGCACGACCGCGTCCGCCGAGACCGCGCCCACACCGTCCCGCTGGCCCTCGCCCATGACGTGCAGGGTGACCCCGGCCGCCCGGCCGGAGCCGTCCCTGAGCAGATCGAGCACCAGGGCGTTCTCCACGGTCTCGATACCGGCCGCGCGGACCGCGTCGACCAGGGCCCGGGAGATCTCCGCGCCGGTCGCGTCGCCGCCCGCGTGGGCGATCCGGCGGCGGTGGTGGCCGCCCTCGCGGGTCAGCAGGATCTCGCCCGTGGCGTCGTCGGCGTCGAAGCGGGCGCCGGTGGCGATGAGCCGGCGCACCGCGTCGGGCCCCTCGGTGACCAGCGCCCGTACGGCCTGCTCGTCGCAGAGCCCGGCACCGGCCACCAGCGTGTCGTCCAGATGCTGCTCGGGGGTGTCGCCCTCGCCGAGGGCGGCGGCTATGCCGCCCTGGGCCCAGCGCGTGGAGCCGTCGTCCAGGCGGGCCTTGGTGACCACGGTGACCTTGGCCCCGGCCGCGGCGCAGCGCAGCGCCACGGTCAGCCCGGCGACCCCGGAGCCGACGACCACGACATCGGCCTCGGTGGCCCAGCCGGGGGCGGGGGCGCGCAGGGCGGCGGCGGGGGCGGTGGCCCCGGCCGCCGGGCGCCCGGTCGGACGGGTCATCGGGCGGCTCCGATCCACAGGCGGATGTTGTCTATCAGGCGGGTGGCGCCGACCTTGGCGGCGACGGCCAGCACGGCCTCGCCAGTGTGTCCGTCGGAGACGTCGGTGAAGTCGGCGGGGTCGACCAGGGCCAGATAGTCCAGGACGAGCGGCGGTTCGAGCCCCGCCGCCTCGTCGAGCACCGCCCGCGCCGCGGACCGCACCGCGGCGGGCGACGCGACCCGTATGAGCTCGTGCTCCTCGGACCCGGCCGGGCCCTCCCCGGCCGCCAGCAGCCCCGCGTCGCGCCCCGCGAACAGCGCCCGGGACAGGGCCAGCGCGGTGTCCCGCTCCTGGGCCGTCAGATAGCGGTTACGGCTGGAGAGGGCGAGCCCGTCGCCCTCCCGGACGGTGGGGACGCCGACGATCTCCACGGGGAAGTTCAGGTCGTGGACCATCCGGCGGACCAGCGACAGCTGCTGGGCGTCCTTCTCGCCGAAGAAGGCGATGTCGGGGCGGGTGAGATGGAGCAGCTTGCCGACGACGGTGAGCATCCCGTCGAAGTGGCCGGGGCGCGAGGCGCCCTCATAGCGCTCGCCCAGGGTCCCGGCGGTGATCCGGACGCCCGGCTCGCCGTCCGGATAGACCTCCTCGGCGGTGGGGGCGAAGACGATGTCCGCGCCCGCCTCGGCCGCCACCCTGAGGTCGGCGTCGAGGGTGCGCGGATAGCGGCCGAGGTCCTCGCCCGCGCCGAACTGCAGCGGATTGACGAAGACGGTGACGGTCACCATGCCCTTGGCGCCCACCCGGGCGCGGGCGGCGCGGATGAGCGAGGCGTGCCCGTCGTGCAGCGCGCCCATGGTCATCACGACGGCCGTGCGCCCCGGCACGGCGAAGTGGGCGAGCGCCGCGTCCAGATCCGGGCGATGACGGAACAGCTCCACATCCGGCTCCCCTGGAAGCGCCTTGGTCCACAGCCTCGGGCTCATGCCTCACTACCTCCCCGGCCCCGCGCGTCGGTCACGTCCGAGAGCACGCCCAGCAGGTCCTCGGCGAGCTCCGGCTTGAGCAGACCGTGCGCGAGCGCCCGGTCCGCGGTCGTACGGGCCATGGCCAGATAGCCGGCGACGGCGTGCGGGGCGTGCCGCCGCAGCTCGGCGACATGGGCGGCGACCGTGCCGGCGTCGCCGCGCGCGACCGGCCCGGTGAGCGCGGCGTCGCCGCTGCGCAGCGCGTTGTCCAGCGCGGCGCCGAGGAGCGGGCCGAGCATCCGGTCGGGGGCCTCGACCCCGGACGCGCGCAGCAGCTCCAGGGACTGGGCGACCAGTGTGGTGAGGTGGTTGGCGCCGATGGCGAGGGCCGCGTGGTAGAGCGGACGGGACTTCTCCGCGATCCACTCGGGCTCCCCGCCCATCTCGATGACCAGGGCCTCGGCCGCCAGCCGCAGCTCCTCGGGAGCGGTGACGCCGAAGGAGCAGCCGGCCAGCCGCTGGACGTCCACCGAGGTGCCGGTGAAGGTCATGACGGGGTGCAGCGCGAGCGGCAGCGCACCGGCCCGCAGCGCGGGCTCCAGCACGCCGACGCCGTAGCGGCCCGAGGTGTGCACCAGCAGCTGGCCGGGGCGCACCGCGCCGGTTTCGGCGAGGCCGCCGATCAGCTCGGGCAGCGCGTCGTCGGGGACGGTGAGCAGCACCAGCTCGGCCCGCGCCAGCACCTCGGCGGGCGGCACGATGGGTACTTCGGGAAGCAGGGCGGCGGCCCGGCGCACGGAGGCGTCGGAGACACCGGACGCGGCGACCGGGCGGTGCCCGGCGAGTCTCAGCGAGGCGGCGAGGGCCGGGCCGACGCGGCCCGCGCCGACGACCCCGACGGTGAGCCGGGCAGGCCGGTCCTGCGGCTCAGGCAGTGGTTGAGCGTTCACGCGACAACAGGCCTTCCGTTCCAGTCCTCAGGGGTACCGGACGATTCCCCGCCATGCTACGCGAGTGTTTCCGGGGGGTTTGGCCGCACGCCCGGGCCTGTGGACAACTCTGTGGTCCGATGGACAGGCGTGCGACATGATCAGCCCATGACGGACGGGACGGACGAGGCAGCGGCAGACGAGGCGGACGAGATGGTCGGCACGGGCGGCGAGACGGAGCGGTCCGTGCGGGCGCGACGCCTCGCGGCCTGGCACGGCGCCGAGCGGACGCTCGCGCGCGGGCCCGCCGAGGTGCGGATCGCCGAGCGTCTGGCCACCCTCACCACCGCCCTTACGGCCGACACCGCGTCGTACGACGGGGACGGCTGGGTGGACATCTACGGCGACGGCATCGTCGAGGAGCTGGAGCGGCGGGTCGCCGAGCTGCTCGGCACGGAGGCCGCGGCGTTCTTCCCCACCGGCACCATGGCGCAGCAGGTCGCGCTGCGCTGCTGGGCGGGGCGCACCGGCAGTCCGGTGGTGGCGCTGCATCCGCTGGCCCATCTGGACGTGCACGAGCGGGACGCGTATCTGACGGTGAGCGGGCTGCGCGCGGTGCGTCCGACCAGTGAGCCGCGGCCGCCCACGGCCGAGGAGATCCTGGGCCTGGACGAGCCGTTCGGCACCCTCGCCCTCGAACTCCCGCTGCGCGACGCCGGATTCGTGCTGCCCGGGTGGGACGAGCTGGTCGCGACCGTGGAGGCGGCCCGGGAGCGGGACGCGGTGGTGCACTTCGACGGGGCGCGGCTGTGGGAGTGCACGGCGCACTTCGGCCGGGAGCTGACGGAGATCGCCGCCCTGGCGGACTCCGTCTACGTGTCCTTCTACAAGTCGCTCGGCGGCCTCTCGGGAGCGGCACTGGCCGGGCCCGAGACCCTGGTGACGGAGGCCAGGGCGTGGCGCCACCGGTACGGCGGCCAGCTCTTCCAGCAGTGGCCGGCGGCGCTCGCCGCGCTGGACGGCCTGGACCACGAGCTGCCGAGGCTGCCGTCGTACGTGGCGCACGCGCGGGTCGTGGCGGAGGCGCTGCGGACGGCGTTCACGGCCGCGGGGGTGGGGTGGTCCCGGGTGCACCCGGAGGTGCCGCACACCCACCAGTTCCAGGTGTGGCTGCCGTATCCGGCGGCGGTGCTGGACGAGGCGGGGGTGCGGCTGGCGGAGGAGACCCGGACGGTGCTGTTCCGTCGCTGGCGGGAGCCGGGGCCGCCCGGCCTGGCCATGACGGAGCTGACGGTCGCCTCATCCGCACTCGAGTGGACGGCCGACGACGTCACGGCCGCGGCCGACGCGTTCCTCGCCCTGGTCCGTGAGCTCATGGAGGTCCGTGAGCTCATGGAGGTCCGGGAGCTCACGGAGGTCCGGGAGCTCCCGGAGGTCCGGGAGCTCCCGGAGGGCTGACCGGCGCCGCGCGAACACCTCCCTGACCGCCCTTACGGAGCGCAGCGCATCCGTAAGGCGGCCACGGCGGCCCCGGCGGCGGGCCGGGCGCCCGGCCGTCACGGCCCGGAAGTCGCGGTACTCCCGCAGCTCCCGGAGGGTGCGCCAGTCGTGCCGGCCCGGTGCGGGCGGGGCGGGCTCGCCGCGCTGGGCGGCCCGGTACAGGTCGAGTGCGTAAATCTCGGTGAGGGACATGGCTCAACGGTCCGCCCGGCCCCGGACACCGGTCACGCCGTTTGACGATGGGCGTCAAACGAGGGCGGCGCCGGGGCCGGGCTCCCGCACCATGGGTTCATGGCCAACGTCATCGACATCGCCGGGCTGCCGCCCGAGCGCATCGTCTTCAGCCCGTCCCCGCTCGCCGAGCTGGGCGCCGCGCTCCATGTGCTGTCCGAGCCCGGCCACCACCCCGGGCTGCACGGCTGGGCCACCGCCACCACCTCGGCGCTCAAGCCGGACCTCGCGGACCGGCTCTGCGAGGCGGACTTCCTCTGGCGCACCGCCCGCTCCGATCTGCTGCTCCCGGCCGCCCCCGGGGCGACGCTCGCCGAGGAGCTGGACGCGCTGGACCGGATCGACGACGAGACGTTCGTGGCGGCCGCCTTCGAGATCGCCTGCTCGCCCTCGTACACCCGGCACACCCCCTCGCCGCTGGTCGACGCGGGCGAACGGGCCCGGGTCCTCGAGCTGGCGGCCGCCCGGGGGCCGCGGCAGGCGGCCTTCACCGAGCGCATGCTGGAGGACCCGGACGGGCTGCGGGTCTGGCTGCGGCGGCTGCTGGAGGACTGCGACCAGGCGTTCTTCGCCGACACCTGGCGGCGGACGCGGATCCAGCTGGCCGCCGACGCCCGCCACAAGGCCGAGCTGCTGCAGCGCAAGGGGCTCGCGGAGGCGCTGGCGTCGGCCTCCGCCGCGCTGTCGCTGTCGGACGACGGGGACAGCATCCTGGTCGACAAGCTGGCGGGCGGCCGTACGACGGCGTACGGCGACGGCGTCACCTTCATCCCGACCGCCTTCGGCTGGCCGCACCTCATCGTCCTGCACGCCCCCGGCTGGCGCCCGGTGATCCAGTACCCGGTCGCCACCCCCGAGCTGCCTCCGCCCGCCGCCCTGGAGCTCGTCCAGCGCCGTCTCGAGGCCCTGGCCCATCCGATGCGGATGCGGCTGTGCCGCTCCCTGGCCCGCGGCCCGCACACCACCGGTGAGCTCTCCGAGTCGTACGGCATCACGCCCCCGGAGGTCTCCCGCCATATCGCCGTGCTGAAGAAGGCCGGTCTCCTCACCACCCGCCGCCGTGGCCGCTATGTGCTGCACCAGCTCGATCTGCCGTCGGTGGCCCGGCTGGGCAGCGACTTCCTGGAGAGTGTTCTGCGGTAGGGCGCCGACCCCGCCTAAAGTGTTCACCGCACAGTGGACGCGGTCGGAACGGCGAGCGGCGGAGGAGCGGCTATGAGCAATCGAAGCCACCGGTCCGCGCCGCTCCACACCCACCCCGACGACGTCCACGTGCAGACCGCGCTCGCGGCGCTCGCCGACCCCGTACGGCTCCAGCTGGTCCGCGAACTCGCCACGGCGGCCGACTGGGAGCACACCTGCGGCACCTTCGACGTGCCCGTGGGCAAGGCGGCCCTCAGCCACCACTTCTCGGTGCTGCGCGCGGCCGGTCTGATCGAGCAGCGCGACCTGGGCCCCAGGCGGGTCAACCGGCTGCGCCGCCCCGAGTTCGACCAGCGCTTCCCCGGACTGCTCGACCTGGTGCTCCGCGAGCGGCCGTAAGCGGCCGTAAGCGGCCGTGCCGACCGTAAGACCGCGGTGCCAACCGTAAGGACGGCCGTAAGACTGCGGTGCCGACCGTAAGGACGTCGCCTCGACCGTAAGGACGGCGTCTCAGCGGGCCGGGCCGGTCGGCCCGCCGGCCCGGACCAGTCCGGTCTCGTAGGCCATCACCACCACCTGCACCCGGTCCCGCAGCTCCAACTTGGTGAGGATGCGGCCGACATGGGTCTTCACGGTCGCCTCGGACAGCACCAGCCGTGCCGCGATCTCGCCGTTCGACAGCCCCTGCGCGACCAGCAGCACCACCTCGCGCTCCCGGTCGGTGAGCCGGTCCAGCTCCGGACGGGCCCGGCCCCCACCGGCTCCGGCGCCCGGCAGTATCGGCGCGAACCGGTCCAGCAGCCGGCGCGTCGTGCTGGGCGCGACCACCGCGTCGCCGCTGTGCACCGCGCGGATCGCCGCGAGCAGCTCGCCCGGCGGCACATCCTTGAGCATGAAGCCGCCCGCCCCGGCCTTGAGCGCGGAGAAGGCGTACTCGTCCAGGTCGAACGTGGTCAGGATGATGACCTTGGGCGCCCCGTCCCGCTCGCATATCCGCCGGGTCGCCTCCACCCCGTCCAGCTTGGGCATCCGGACGTCCATCAGGACGACGTCCACCTCGGTGGAGCGCAGCACCTGGAGCGCCTCCACCCCGTCGCCGGCCTCGGCGACGACCTCCATATCGGGCTGGGCCGCGAGCACCATCCGGAAGCCGGTGCGCAGCAGCACTTGGTCATCGACGAGCATGACGCGGATCGACATCCCGGACGGTCCCTTCCCTCTGGCCTGCCTCTGGCCTGACAGCCGGCCTACAGCACGTATCGAATGGCTCAACGAACCGGCTTCAGCGGCAGCAGCGCACTGATCCGGAAGCCGCCGCCCGGTCGCGGGCCCGCGTCGAGCGTGCCGCCCACCATGCCGACGCGCTCCCGCATCCCGATCAGACCATGGCCGCTGCCGTCGACGCCGCCGTCCTCGTACATCTCGCGCTGCGCGCCCCGGCCGTCGTCCTCGACCAGCAGCCCGAGCCCGTCGTCGAAGTAGGTGAGGCGGACGCTCGCGCCCACGTCCGGGCCGCCGTGCTTACGGGTGTTGGTGAGCGCTTCCTGCACGATGCGGTACGCGGTCAGCTCGACCCCGCTGGGGAGCTGGCGCGGGCTCCCCACGACCTTGAAGTCCACCGGGAGCCCGGCGCCGCGCACCTGCTCCACGAGCTCGTCGATCTGCTCGACGTCCGGCTGCGGTACGTAGTCGTTCTCCTCGCCCGGCTCCCCGGTGCGCAGCACGCCCAGCAGCCGCCGCATCTCGGCGAGCGCCTGGCGGCCGGTGCCGGAGATCGTCTCCAGCGCCTGCCGGGTCTGTTCGGGCGAGGAGTCCAGGACGTACGCGGCGCCGTCCGCCTGCACCACCATCACCGACACGTTGTGCGCCACGACATCGTGCAGCTCCCGCGCGATCCGGGCGCGCTCGGCGGCCACCGCGACCTTCGACTGCGCCTCGCGCTCCTTCTCCAGCCGGGCGGCCCGCTCCTCGAGCTGCGCGTAGTAGGCGCGGCGGGTGCGGATCGAGTCGCCGAGCACCCAGGCCAGCACGAAGGGGATGGAGACGAAGACCGCCGAGACCACGTCCTCCCACCAGCCCTGCTGGGAGTGCGGCCAGCGGAGGGTGGCGAGGGGGGCCGCGCTGATCGCCACGCCCAGCGCGAAGCGGGAGGCCGGGCGCGACGAGGCGACCGCCACCGTGTAGACGATCACCAGCATGGCGAAGTCGGCCACATTGGGCTGGACGTTCGCGGCCATCTGGGCGAGACCGCACAGGATGGCCAGCAGCAGCATCTTCTCGGGGGCGCGGCGACGCAGCGCGATCGTCGCCCCCAGCGCCAGCACGATCGGCACGCCCGCGACGCGGGAGCCCCGGCCCAGCGACGCCTCCACGAGCCACAGGAACCCAGAAGCGACAAGGAGGACGGCCCAGAAGGTGTCCACCCCTGTCGGATGCCTGCGGAGAAATTCGTAGAGGCGCTGCACGTCACCCAGCGTAGGCATCGCCGGACCCCTCCCGGGTCAGCCCGAGGGGCGATCCGCAGCCCCCGGCCCTACTCCCCAAGGTGGAGACCACTCCGCATAGCGTGGCGGTGTGGCGAGTGAGAAGCATGAGTGGAGCGGATGGCGTACGGCGACCGAACGCGCGCTGTACGGAGCGGGCGGCTTCTTCCGCCGTCCGGAGGGCCCGGCAGGGCATTTCCGCACGTCGGTGCATGCCTCACCGCTGTTCGCCCGAGCGGTCGCGGAGCTGCTGTGCCAGGTGGACGAGGCGCTGGGGCGCCCCGCCGAGGTGGCGCTGGTGGACCTGGGCGCCGGCCGCGGCGAACTGCTCACCCGGGTGCTCGCCCTGGCCCCCGGTCTGCCGCACGGGCTGGCCCGGCGGCTGCGTCCGTACGCGGTGGAGCGGGCGCGGCGGCCGGCCGGCCTGGACGGGCGGATCGCCTGGCTCGACACCCCGCCGGAGGGGTGCGCGGGGCTGCTGTTCGCCAATGAGTGGCTCGACAACGTGCCCGTGGACGTGGCCGAGACCGACGCGGACGGCGTGCCCCGCCGGGTCGAGGTGGATCTCACCTCCCTGGACGGCACCGAGCGGCTGGGCGACCCGGTGGACGGCGAGGACGCCGCGTGGCTGGCCAGCTGGTGGCCCCTGGCGGGCGCCGAACCGGGGCTGCGCGCCGAGATCGGCCATCCGCGCGAGGCGGCCTGGGCGCGGGCCGTCGGCTCCCTGCGGGCGGGCCTCGCGGTCGCCGTCGACTACGCCCATGAACGCGCCACCCGGCCCCCCTTCGGCACACTGACCGGCTTCCGTGAGGGGCGCGAGGTCCGGCCCGTACCCGACGGGTCCTGCGATCTGACGGCGCATGTCGCGATGGACGCGTGCGCCGCGGCGATGGACGCGACCGCTGCCACGGTGGACGCGACCGCCGCGGCGATGGACGCGCCCGCCCCCACGGTGGACGCGTCCGCCGCCGCGTCCGGGCCCGGCGCCGGGCTCGGACGCGGGCCCGGCGCCGGGCTGATGACCCAGCGCGAGGCGCTGCGCGCCCTGGGCCTCGACGCCCGCCGCCCCCCGCTCGCCCTGGCCTCCACCGACCCCACCGCCTACGTCCGCGCCCTCAGCGCGGCGGGCGAGGCCGCGGAGCTGACCGACCCCGCGGGCCTGGGCGCCTTCACGTGGCTCCTGCACCCGGTGAACCTGCCCCGGGACGTGCTCCGGCCGTAGGGGGTGTACGGCGGGTCTTGGCGCCTGCGGCGGGCTGCTTTCCCCTACCCGCCCCTTCCCGCAACTGGGGCTCCGCCCCAGACCCCGAGCCCTGCCACGCAGCGGAGCGATGTGCGGCTCCCGCCGCGTGGGGGTTCCACGCCCCGGGGGGGGCTCCACCGCCCAGAGAGGGCCCCACCGCCCGACGGGCCTCCGCCACCCAGGGAGGGCCCAACCACCCGACGGGGCTCCACCGCCCGAGGCGCCTCCACCGCCCAGGGAGAGCCCAACCACCCAGGAGGGCCCAACCACCCGACGGGGCTCCACCACCCGACGGGGCTCCACCGCCCGACGGGCCTCCACCGCCCAGGGGACCTCCGCCGCCCAGGGAGGGCCCCACCGCCCGACGGGGCTCCGCCACCCAGGGAGGGCTCCACCGCCCGAGGGCCCCGGGGTTCAGGGGCGGAGCCCCTGGCGGGGTTCAGGGGCGGAGCCCCTGGTATCGGGAAGGGGCGGGGAGGGGAAAGGCCCACGGGACGGCTGACAGACTGGTACGCATGACGGAGACGACAGTCGGCATCGGCGGCGCCGCCGAGAGCACGGACATGGTGCTCAACATCGGCCCACAGCACCCCTCCACCCATGGAGTGCTACGGCTGCGGCTGGTCCTCGACGGGGAGCGGATCCAGAGCGCCGAGCCGGTGATCGGCTATATGCACCGGGGCGCGGAGAAGCTCTTCGAGGCGCGCGACTACCGCCAGATCATCATGCTCGCCAACCGTCACGACTGGCTCTCCGCCTTCTCCAACGAACTCGGCGTCGTGCTCGCCGTCGAGCGGATGCTGGGCATGGAGGTCCCCGAGCGCGCGGTGTGGACCCGTACGCTCCTCGCCGAGCTCAACCGGGTCCTGAACCACCTGATGTTCCTCGGCTCCTACCCGCTGGAGCTGGGCGGCATCACGCCGATCTTCCACGCGTTCCGGGAGCGCGAGGACCTCCAGCACGTCATGGAGGAGATCTCCGGCGGCCGGATGCACTACATGTTCAACCGGGTCGGCGGCCTCAAGGACGACCTCCCGGCGGGCTGGCTGGGCCGGGCCCGGCAGGCCGTGGCCGAGGTGCGCTCGCGGATGGGCGTGTACGACGACCTGGTGCTCGGCAACGAGATCTTCCGGGGCCGCACCCGCGGTGTCGGCGTCCTGGCCCGCGAGACGGTGCACGCGTACGGGGTCAGCGGCCCCATCGCCCGGGCCTCGGGCGTCGACTTCGATCTGCGGCGCGACGAGCCGTATCTGGCCTACGCCGAGCTCCAGGACGTCCTCAAGGTCGCCATCCGCGAGGAGGGCGACTGCCTCGCCCGGTTCGAATGCCTGCTGGAGCAGACGCACGCCTCACTGGCGCTGGCCGACGCGTGTCTGGACCGGCTGGACGAGCTTCCGCCGGGGCCGATCAACCAGCGGCTGCCGAAGGTGCTCAAGGCGCCCGAGGGCCACACCTACGCCTGGACCGAGAACCCGCTCGGCCTCAACGGCTACTACCTCGTCTCCAAGGGCGAGAAGACGCCGTACCGGCTGAAGCTCCGCTCGGCGTCGTACAACAACATCCAGGCGCTCACCGAGCTGCTGCCGGGCACTCTCGTCGCCGACATGGTGGCGATCCTGGGGTCGCTCTTCTTCGTCGTCGGCGATATCGACAAGTAACCGACAAGGCGGCATCGACAAGTGGCCGGTCAACACGCGGGCGAGCCGCGCGGGCGATCCCTCACGAGATCGCGCTGCGCAGCTCCCCGAGGTCGATCTGCTCCGTCTCGTCGTGCTCGGTCAGGTCGATGACCTCGCCCACCGCGCCCTTCTTGGTCTCCGCCAGGGTCTCGTCGCCGATCACATCCGCGAGGTCCTCCTCGGCGGCCGGTTCGGGCTCCCGCTTCTGCTTCTTCGATTGCTTCTTCTGGGTGCCGAAGTAGTCGAAGCCGCTCTCCGAACGGGAGGCGGCCCGGCGCGCCGCGGCATACGGCACCACCGCCGAGGCGGCCGTACGGGCGTGGGCGCGCGGCTCCTGCGGGCCGTCTTCGTCCTGCCCGCCGGCCGCCGGGGGCTTCCCCAGCGTGGCGGCACCGTCCTTGCCCCGGCTCTCGCGCGGGCCCTTACGGTCGTCGTGCTCCGCGTTCTGCTCCGCGTTCTGCTCCGCGTTCTGTTCCGCGTTCCGCTCCGGGGCCTGGTCCGAAGCCGCGGCCGTCCGGGCCGAGGCTTCGGCCTGCTCGCGCCGCTCCTTCTGCCGCCGGGCGCTCTCCCTGAGCCGGCTCAGGGCCTCGTCGGCCTTGGCGTACGCGGCGGCCGACGGCAGCCCGGCGGGGACCTCGTCCCGCTCGTCGGCGGAGTCGACAGACCCGGCGGACCCAGCGGAGTCGACAGACCCGGAAGACCCGGAAGACCCGGCGGCCTCCAGCGCCTTCGCCGGGGACGCGGCCTCCAGCGCGAGCCGACGGCGGCCCTCCAGGGCGCTGGCCCGCTCGGTCTCGGCCGTGGCGTAGCGGCGCAGCAGTTCGGCGTGCTCGTTGCGCAGCCGGGCGAGTTCGGCGCGCTTGGCGCGCAGCCGGGTGTTGAGCGCGCCGCGGAGCTCGCTCGCCTTCTCGGCGTCCGCCTCGAGCTCCGCGATCCGCTCCTCGTACTTCATCTCCTGGCGCGCGGTCTCGCTCACGGCCTCCGCGACCCGGCGACCGGCCGAGCGGTCCCAACGGCGCATCAGGACGGCGCCGACGACCGCGGCGCCGGCCGCGGTCGCGGCCAGCCCACGGATCACGACCGTATCGCCGACCAGCCAGGTACCGGCGGCGCAGGTTATTGACGCGACTGCGACCGAAGCGGCGGGGAGGAGCCTGTGCAGGGGTGGGGATTGGCGGTGGCGTCCACGTGGCATGGCCCGAAACTTACCGTGCTATGGGGTCGCTTGGGTGCCCGCCGGGCCAGATCTGTTGTCAATCCGTTGGCAAATGCGGCGGTTGCGCGGCCGAGATCCCTTGCCGAGCCCTTGCCAAGCCCTCCCGAGCGGGGATTTGATCCTACTTCACCAGCCCCTTGTCCCGCAGGTAGTCGGCGGCGACATCCGCCGGCTTGAGCCGCTCGGCGTCAACTTTCTTGTTGAGTTCCCGCAGATCGGCGGTCGTCAGCACCTTGGTGAGCTTGTTCAGCGAGTCCGCGATCTTCTGCGAACCGGCGGACTTCGCATTTACCACGGGAAGTACGTTGTCGGCATTCTGCAGATTTTTGTCGTCGCCGAGCAGCACGAGCCCGAACTGATCCAGCGTGCTGTCCGTGGTCGTGGTCAGGACCATCTGGTCCTTGCCGTCCTTGACGGCCTGCTTGGCCTGGACGCTGCCGATGTCCAGCGGGTCGATCCCGGCGATGTCGATGCCGTACTTCTTCTCCAGACCCGGCTGGCAGAAGGGCCGCTTGGGGCATTCGTCGCCCGCCGCCAGGGTGACCTTCTGCTTGGACTTCCCGAGGTCGGAGAGCGTCTTGAGACCGTGTTTCTTCGCGAAGTCACCGCTGACCGCGAAGGCGTTCTGGTCCACGGCCTTGCCGGGCTCCAGCACCTTCAGCCCGCGCGGTTCGGCGAGCTTCTTCAGCGCCGCGACCGTCTTGGTCACGTCCGAGGAGGCCACCGGGGCGGCATTCGACCCGTTCTTCTTCTGGTTGAGGAATTCGGCCAGCGTCGCCGCGTACTCCGGCACGACATCCATCTGGCCCTTCTCCAGGGCCGGTTCATACAGCTCACGGGCGTCCACCGTCTTGATCGAGGTGGAATAGCCGGTGTCCTTCAGAACCCCCGCGTACAGCTCCGCGAGGATCTTCGACTCGGAGAAGGAGGCGGAGCCGATCACCAGCGAGCCCTTGCCCGGTTTACCGGAACTGTCGCCGCCGCTCGACTTCTCCAGGCTGTCCCCGCCGCAGGCGGTCAGCCCGGCCGCCAGCGCCGCGACCCCCGCCACGGCAACCGCCGCCCGATTGATCTTATCCATGGTTCCCCATCCGTAGTTGTGGCCGCGGTTGTGTGGCCGCGTTGTCGGCACGTTCCGCGTTGTCGGCGCGTTCCGCGTCATCCGCGCTTTCCGCGTCGTCCGCGATCTATGCGTCGTCCGCGATCTATGCGTCATCCGCCTATGTATGCGTCATCCGCGCTCCGCGCTGTCCGCCCTGGGTGTCCGCACGCCTTCGCGCCCGGTCGCGGGAGGGCTCGGCCCGCGGGTTCTACGTCGTGAGCGCCGGTGAGGCCGGCGCCTGGTCGGCGGGCGGACGCCGGGCCGCGGTCAACCGCCGCCCCGCCCTGCGCCGCATCGGGTCGAGCACCAGGCCCAGCACCACGAAGACGCCCTCGACCACCAGCGCGAGGGACGCGACCAGCACCGCACCGGCCACCACCTGCGGGGTGTCGGTGAGCCGGAAGCCCGCCGTGATGATCCGCCCGAGACCGCCGCCGCCGGGCAGCGCGGCCAGCGTCGCGGTGGCCACGACCTGCACCGCGGCCGTCCGTACGCCCGTCATGATGAGCGGGAACGCCAGCGGCAGCTCGACCCGGCGGATCAGCTGGCCGCCGGTCATCCCCATGCCGCGGGCCGCCTCCACGACCTCCCGGTCCGCCTCGCTCACCCCGACATAGGCGTTGGTGAGCAGCGGCGGGATGGCGAACAGCACCAGCGCGATGATCGTGGGCCACTGGCCGTGCGTGCCCAGCGGGCTGAGCAGCAACAGCACCAGTACGGCGAAGGTGGGCACGGCGCGCCCCGCGTTGGAGATGTTCACCGCGAGCGCGCCGCCCTTGCCGATGTGGCCGAGGGCCACGGCGATCGGCAGCGCCACCGCGCAGGAGATCGCCAGGCAGACGAAGGTCAGGAACAGATGCTGGCCCAGCCGGTGCCACACCCCGTCGGGGCCCGCCCAGTGCGACCCGGTGGCCAGCCAGGTCCACGCCTTGGCGACGACGTCCATCAGGTGGTGCCCTTCCGACTCTTGCGTGCCCACGGCGTCAGCAGCCGCTGGAGGCCGAGCAGCAGCAGGTCCGCCACCACCGCCAGCGCCACGCACAGCACCGAGGCGGTGAGCACCTCGGCCTTGAAGAAGCTGCGCATGCCCTCGTAGATGAGGTTGCCGAGGCCGCCGTATCCGATGATCGCGCCCACCGTGGTGAGCGAGACCGTGGAGACGGTGGTGATCCGCAGCCCGGCCATCAGCGCGGGCAGCGCCAGGGGCAGCTCCACGCCGAAGAGCAGCCGCAGCGGGCCGTACCCCATGCCCCGGGCCGCCTCCCGCGCCTCCTCGGGCACCGAGGCGAGACCGGCCATGATGTTGCGCACCAGGATCGTGAGCGAATAGAGCACCAGACCGGTGACCACCACCGCGGCCGATACCCCGAACACGGGCAGCAGCAGCGAGAACATCGCCAGCGACGGCACCGTGTAGAGGATCGTGGTCAGCCCCAGCACCGGCCCCGCCACCGGCCGCCAGCGGCGGGCCAGCAGCGCCAGCGGAAAGGCGACCAGAAGGCCGATCGCCACCGAGGCGAGCGTGATCCCTACGTGCTCGAGCGTCGCGTCCGTCAGCTCTTGACCGCGTGTGCGTACATACTCACCGCATATCCACTCGTTACTGATCAGACAGTTTCCGTCGGCCATACGCTCACCTCCCCCGTCGGGTCGCGGGCCGGTTGCTCATCACAATTCCTGGGTGACCCTAACCCCGGGAGATGACAATCTCGTCCGATCGCCACACAACAGCAACAATGTCTGCCACGAATGCGGCAACAATGGGGAGCCATGATCCGTTTCGAGCATGTCACCAAGCGCTACGCCGATGGCACGACGGCCGTGGACGACCTCTCCTTCGAGGTGGAGGAGGGCGAGCTGGTCACCCTCGTCGGCCCCTCGGGCTGCGGCAAGACGACGACGATGAAGATGGTGAACCGGCTCATCGAGCCGACATCGGGGCGGATCCTGGTGGACGGCGAGGACATCGCCGAGGCGGATCCGGTCGCCCTGCGCCGCCGTATCGGCTATGTCATCCAGCAGGTCGGGCTCTTCCCGCACAAGACCGTGCTGGAGAACACCTCGACCGTGCCGCATCTGCTGGGCTGGCAGCGGAAGAAGGGGCGGGAGCGCGCCGCCGAGCTGCTGGACCTGGTCGGCCTCGACCCGTCCGTCTACGGCGACCGCTACCCCGACCAGCTCTCCGGCGGTCAGCGGCAGCGCGTCGGCGTGGCCCGCGCGCTGGCCGCGGATCCGCCGGTGCTGCTGATGGACGAGCCGTTCGGCGCGGTCGACCCGGTCGTCCGCGAACATCTGCAGACCGAATTCCTGCGACTTCAGTCACAGGTGCGTAAGACCGTGCTCTTCGTCACCCATGACATCGAGGAGGCGGTCCGGCTCGGGGACCGCATCGCGGTCTACGGCTCGGGGCGGATCGAGCAGTTCGACACCCCGGCCACGGTGCTGGGCGCGCCCGCCACCCCGTATGTGGCCGACTTCGTCGGCGCGGACCGGGGGCTGAAGCGGCTTTCGGTCACCCCCATCGAGCCCGGCGACCTGACCCAGCCGCCCGTGGTCCACCTGGACGACCCACTCACCAAGGCGGCCGCCAAGCTGACCGCCGACGGGGCGCGCTGGGCCGTCGTCCTGGACGACGCGGAGCGGCTGCACGGCTGGATCCCGGCGGAGGCGGCCGACGGCGCGCGGGGGACCGTACGGGACCACGCGCGCCGGATGGAGGCGTGGCTACCGGTGGGGGCGCCGCTCAAGCAGGCGTTCAGCACGATGCTGCAGCACGACGCGGGCTGGATCGCGGTGCTGGACGACGACCGCTTCCTCGGCGTCCTCACCCCGGCCCGGCTCCACGAGGCCCTCCGCCGCTCGATCGACGCCGACGCGGGCGGCATCGCCCGGGGCGACGTCCAGCTCCAGACCGTCGCCGACGTGTAGGGCCGACGTGTAGGCCCATCCCGGGCCCCCGAGCCCCGGGGGTTCAGCGGTCGGCGAGCCGGCCGCCGAGCCACTCCAGCGCGGCGGGGACCTCCCGCTTCCAGGTGTTGAAGTTGTGGCCGCCGGTGTTCAGGATGATCGACGAGACCCGGGTCGGCTCCCCGCGCCGGTTGAGCCGCTTCACCTTGTTCACGAAGCGCACGGTGTCCTTGTAGTTCTCCTCACCGTGCTCGCTGCTGGACACCAGCAGCGAGACCGGCGGCGCCGGTTTGTGGTCCAGCCGCCACATCAGGTCGTTCTCCCGCTCCAGCCGCTCGCTGCCGCCGAAGAGATCGCCCGTGGTCGCGTCGATCGGGGCCTTGTACGAAGGGGAGAGCCCGGCCGCCGCCGAGAACGCGTCGGGGTGGCGCATCGCCATCTTCAGGGCGCAGTAGCCGCCGGTGGAATTTCCGATGACGCCCCAGTTACGGGCCCGCTTGCCCACGCGGTAGTGGTCGGCCACCGCCTTCGGCAGGTCCTTGGTGAAGAACGTCTCGGCCCGCGGCCCGCCGGGCACGTCCACGCACTCGGTGTCGCGCGGCGACGCGACCGTCGGCCGCATCATCACCAGGACGAGGGGCTGCATCCTCCCCGCTTTGACCAGCCGGTGCGACTGCTGTGGATACTTCAGGCCATTGATGAGCGACTCGGTGGTGCCGGGGTACCCGGTCAGCACCAGCGCGGCGGGGAAGGTCCGCCGGGCGTACTCGGGCCGGAAGTACTCCGGCGGCAGATAGATGTACGCCGGGCTCGCGATCCCGGAGACCGGCCCCTGGACCTTCACCTTCTCGATGCGGCCGGCGATCCTGGGCGAGGAGCCGCCGTCCATGGCCAGGTGGCGGGTCTCGGTGACTCGCACCCGGGTGCCCGGGGTGTCATGATCCACCACGACACCCGGCTCGTCCTGCGTACCGAAGAGGTCGGACCAGGATCCGTAGAATCCGAAGGACTGATTGGCGAACAGTCCGAACGCCATGAACACGGTCAGCTGCGTGCCCAGTAGCATGCCGACCCGGCCGAGCACGGGAGCCACGCCGCGCCCGGCCAGCCGGGGCCACAGCCATATCGTGGCCGCGAACAGCAGCAACGCCGCGACGGCTGCCGCGATCACGATGTTGTTGCTCGTGAGACCCATCACTATCTTTCTGCCGGGCGGCCGGCCCCCCGTGCCGCCGGGGAACCCCCCAGCCGTGGCCGGGGAGTGAACCCCACTCCTTCAAACGCCGTCTTACTGGACGCAAATCGTGCGGATGCCGCGCAACAGAACCGAAGATCCTCTTGACCGAAGCGACGGGAATACAGATGTCTGACAGTCAAGATGCCGAAACATCCGGGAAGGTTCCCACCCGGATACGGCGCCTGCCACGCGGCCCCAGGCCGGAGGCGGTGCCCACCGGCGTCGGCACCGCGTGCACGCTGATCGGGCTGATGGACATCGTCTTCCCCCGGCTGCGGCACAGCAGGGTGCACGCGCTGGCCGAGCTGCTGCCGGGGGCCGTGAGCTCCCTGGCGGCCGCCGCCTCGATCGTGGTCGGTCTGCTGCTGCTGATGCTGGCCCACGGCCTCAAGCGGCGTAAGCGGCGGGCCTGGGTCGCGGCCGTGGGGCTGCTGCCGGTCGGCGCCGCCGCACAGCTGCTCTACCGGCACTCGGTCATCGGCATGGTCCTCTCCCTCGTGCTGATGGGGGTGCTGATCCGGTACCGCGCCGAGTTCGCGGCCCTGCCGGACCCCCGCAGCCGCTGGATGGCGCTGGCCAACCTCGTGGTCATGGGCGCGGTCAGCGTCACCGTGGGACTGCTCATCGTCCGGTCCCATCCGGACGCCATCGAGGGAAGCCCGTCGCTGGGCGAGCAGCTGGAGCACGTCCTGTGGGGCCTGTTCGGCTTCGAGGGGCCGGTCGACTACCGCCATGGCGCGGACTACACCGTCGGCTACTCCCTCGGCGCGCTGGGCCTGCTGACCGTCGCCACCACCGCCTATCTCGCCTTCCGCCCCGAGCACCCCGCCGCCCGTCTCACCGGCGAGGACGAGGAGCGGCTGCGGGGTCTGCTCGCCGCCCACGGGCGCCGCGACTCGCTCGGCCACTTCGCGCTCCGCCGCGACAAGGCCGTGGTCTTCTCCCCCACCGGCAAGGCCGCGGTCTGCTACCGCGTGGTCTCCGGGGTGATGCTCGCCAGCGGCGACCCGGTCGGCGACGTGGAGGCCTGGCCCGGTGCGATCGCCCGCTTCATGGAGGAGGCGCGGGCCCACTCCTGGACCCCGGCGGTGATGGGCTGCAGCGAGACCGGCGGCGAGGTGTGGACCCGCGAGACCGGCCTGGACGCGCTGGAGCTCGGCGACGAGGCCATCGTCGATGTGGCGGACTTCACCCTCTCCGGGCGCGCGATGCGCAATGTGCGCCAGATGGTCAAGCGGATCGAGCGGGCCGGCTACCAGACCCGGGTGCGGCGCGCCTCCGAGCTGAGCCCCGAGGAGCTGGAGACCATCCGGCGCGCCGCCGCCGACTGGCGGGGCACCGACACCGAGCGCGGCTTCTCGATGGCGCTGGGTCGGATCGGTGACCCGGCGGACGGGGACGCGGTCATCGCCACCGCCCACAAGGCCGCCGACGAGGGCGCCGAGGAGGGCCCGTACGGGGACCTCAAGGCCGTGCTGCACTTCGTGCCGTGGGGCCGGGACGGGATGTCGCTGGAGCTGATGCGGCGCGACCGGAGCGCCGACCCGGGCATGAACGAGCTGCTGATCGTGGCCGCTCTGCGGGCCGCCCCCGAGCTGGGCGTGGAGCGGGTGTCGCTGAACTTCGCGATGTTCCGCTCGGCGCTGGCGCGCGGCGAGAAGCTGGGCGCTGGCCCGGTGCTGCGCGGCTGGCGGGCGCTGCTGGTGTTCCTCTCCCGCTGGTTCCAGATCGAGTCGCTGTACAAGTTCAACGCGAAGTTCCAGCCGCGCTGGGAGCCGCGCTTCGTGGTCTTCCGCAACACCCGCGACCTGCCGCGGATCGGCCTGGCCGCGATGCAGGCCGAGGGGTTCGTCTCGCTCGCCCTGCCCCGGCTGCTGCGCCGCGGCCGCCGCCCCGAGCCCCGGCCCTGCGCCCATCGGCACCGGGCCGAGGGCCGGGAGCTCCAGCAGGCGGCCTGATCCAGAACGCACCCCAGGCCCCGTCCGGTGGATCTTCGCGCCCGCGACATCAGCGGCTGACGCCGCGGGCCCCGCGTAGATCCGCCGGACGGGGCCTACGCCTAGGCTGGGCACATGAGCACGTTGCATGGGCGGGGACGGGTGGCGGGACTGCCGGAGTGGAGCCGGTGCGCGGTGATGGGCGTGGTGAACGTCACACCCGACTCCTTCTCCGACGGCGGGAAGTGGTTCGACACCGATCTGGCCGTCAAACACGGTCTCGATCTGGTCGCCGCCGGGGCCGACCTGGTGGACGTCGGCGGTGAGTCGACCCGGCCCGGCGCGGCGCGCGTCGACGAGGCCGAGGAGCTGCGCCGGGTGATCCCCGTGGTCCGGGAGCTGGCCGCGGCCGGGGCCGTGATCAGCGTGGACACCATGCGGGCCGCGGTGGCCGAGCGGGCCGTGGCGGCCGGGGCCCGGCTGGTCAACGACGTCAGCGGCGGCGGCGCCGACCCCGCGATGGTGCCCATGGTGGCCGCGGCGGGGGTGCCGTTCGTGGTGATGCACTGGCGCGGCCAGTCGATCGACATGAACAACCGGGCGGTGTACGCGGACGTGGTCGGCGAGGTCGTCGCCGAGCTGCGCGCCGGTCTGGAGCGGGCCGTCGCGGGCGGTATCGACCCGGAGCGGATCGTGGTCGACCCGGGCCTGGGCTTCGCCAAGGACGCCGACCACGATCTGGCGCTGGTGGCCCATCTGTCCGCGCTGCGGGAGCTGGGCCGGCCGCTGCTGGTGGCGGCCTCCCGCAAGCGGTTCCTGGGGCGGGTCCTGGCCGGTGACGGGGGCAGCCCGCCGCCCGCCCGGGAGCGGGACGCCGCCACGGCGGCGGTCTCCGCGCTCGCGGCGCGCGAGGGCGCCTGGGCCGTCCGGGTGCACGAGGTACGGGCCAGCGCGGACGCGGTGCGCGTGGCGCGGGCCATCGAAGCGGCCGAGACCACGGCGGGAGCGCTGTGACTTCCCTTACGGACAACGAGCGTGTGGCGCTGGTGAACACCGCGCTGTACGACGCCATGGAGCAGGGCGACCACGCCACGCTGCAGCGGCTCTGGCTGGACTCCCCCGACACCGAGGTGTCCTGTGTCCACCCGGGCTGGCCGGTGCTGCGCGGCCGGGGCGAGGTGCTCCGCTCCTACGCCCTGATCATGGCCAACACGGACTACATCCAGTTCTTCCTGACGGATGTCGAGGTGTCGGTGATGGCCGACACCGCCATGGTGACCTGCACCGAGAACATCCTCAGCGGCGCCCCCGCGGAGGAGGAGGGCCAGCTCGGCCCGCTGGTGGGCCAGCTGGTCGTGGCCACGAACGTGTTCCGCCGAACGGAGGACGGCTGGAAGGTCTGGGCGCACCACGGCTCCCCGGTGCTCGCGGAGAGCGACGACGAGGAGCCGGGCGGCCCCGAAGGCCCCGCCGACGACGGACTGCTGCCGGGCTGAGTCCACCGGAGTTCGCGCCCCGCGAGGTGGGGGTAGGAGGCTGTGGCGCGGAGCGTCGGCAGCCGGCGCCGCCCACCCCATGGGCGAGTGCCGCCGGAGCTCGCAGGTAGATTCGAGGCAGGTACCCCCGCATACGGCAGGGGACGGGTGGTGCGTTCCGGATGGGACGTGCCCGCGTACCGACGACCAGCAGGAGTGGTTCAGGTGGATCGTGTCGCGCTGCGCGGCCTGAGGGCTCGCGGGCACCACGGTGTGCTGCCCCATGAGCGCGAGGAGGGCCAGGACTTCGTCGTGGACCTCGTGCTCGGCCTGGACACTCGGCCCGCCGCGGCCGACGACGACCTCGGCAAGACCGTCCACTACGGCGTGGTGGCGGAGGAGGTCGTGGACGTGGTGCGGGGCGAGCCGGTCGATCTGATCGAGACGCTGGCCGAACGGATCGCGGACCGGTGCCTCAAGCACGACGTGGTGCGGGAGGTCGAGGTCGTGGTGCACAAGCCGCAGGCCCCGATCACCGTGCCCTTCGACGACGTGACCATCACCATCACCCGGAGCCGAGTATGAGCAGCAGCGACCCGACCGTGCAGCCCGTTCCCGCCTCCGTGGTGGAGCAGGTGGACGCCGCCGATGTGACGTTGAGCAACCCCAAACGGGCGGTGATCTCGCTCGGCAGCAACCTGGGCAACCGTCTGGAGACCCTCCAGGGCGCGATCGACGCGCTGGAGGACACCCCGGGCCTGCGGGTCAAGGCCGTGTCGCCGGTGTACGAGACGGATCCGTGGGGCGTGGAGCCCGGCACCCAGGCCACGTACTTCAACGCGGTGGTGCTGATCAAGACGACGCTGCCGCCGTCCTCGCTGCTGGAGCGCGGCCACGCCATCGAGGAGGCGTTCGAGCGGGTGCGGGACGAGCGCTGGGGCCCGCGCACCATCGACGTGGACATCGTGGCGTACCAGGACGTGGTCTCCGACGACCCGCAGCTGACCCTGCCGCATCCGCGCGCCCATGAGCGCGCGTTCGTCCTGGTGCCGTGGAACGACGTGGATCCGCAGGCCGAGGTGCCCGGACGCGGCCCGGTCGCGGGGCTGCTGGCGGCGATGGGCCTGGACGGGGTCCGGGTCCGCACCGATCTGGAACTGCGACTGCCCGAGTAGACGTTGATCCGGATAGGTTCCGGGAGACGCTGGTACGTACTGGATTGAGGGGCGACCGCTCGGTGAAGCAACTTCGGATCGGGGTGCTGGTCGGGCTGTTCGCCGTGGCCGGTGTGGTGTCGTGGGCG
Organism: Streptomyces endocoffeicus; assembly: GCF_016741935.1. Classification (GTDB taxonomy): domain Bacteria; phylum Actinomycetota; class Actinomycetes; order Streptomycetales; family Streptomycetaceae; genus Streptomyces; species Streptomyces endocoffeicus. The sequence goes on from NZ_JAERRG010000007.1 coordinate 394,839, forward strand.
GGCGCCCGGCTGTGGGACACCTTCGGGTCGCTGCCGAGCGTCCCGGTGGCCGCGCCGATCGTGCTGGCCCTGATCGCGGTGGTGCTGGCCGCCACCGCGCTGTCGCTGCGGGCCCGGCTGCGCGCCCAGCGGGAGCGGCAGCCCGACGCCAAGGGCGTGGACCCGATGGTGGCCGCCCGCGCGGTGGTCTTCGGACAGGCCAGCGCGCTGGTGGCGGCGCTGATCGCGGGGATGTACGGCGGAGTGGGCGTCTTCCTGGCCATGGAGCAGCTCGATGTGCCCGCCCGCCGCGATCAGGCGCTCTACGCCGGGGGCTCGGTTCTGGCGGGCGCGGGCGTGGTGGCGGCCGCGTTCTTCCTGGAGCGGGTGCTCAAGCTTCCGGAGGACGACGACAACGACGGCAACGGCCCGAGCGCGACGGCCCGCGCCTGAGAGCCTGGAGCACACCGTCGTACGCGGCTGAGCCGCGTCGTCATACGCGGCTGAGCTCATATACGCGGCTGAACCGCGCGGAGCCGCTCAGCGGGCCATGATGAGGCTCATCGCCTCGGCCCGGGTGGCCGGGTCGCGCAGCTGGCCGCGGACGGCCGAGGTGAGGGTCTTGGCGCCGGGCTTGCGCACCCCGCGCATGGTCATGCACATGTGCTCGCACTCGACCACCACGATCACCCCGCGCGGTTCCAGTATCCGCATCAGGGACTCGGCGATCTGGGTGGTGAGCCGCTCCTGGACCTGGGGGCGGCGGGCGAAGACATCGACCAGCCGGGCCAGCTTGGACAGCCCGGTGATCTTGCCGTCGTGGGACGGGATATAGCCCACATGGGCCACGCCCACGAAGGGCACCAGGTGGTGTTCGCAGGAGGACATCACCTCGATGTCCTTGACCAGCACCATCTCATCGTGGCCCAGGTCGAACGTGGTGGTCAGGACGTCCTCGGGCTCCTGGCGCAGCCCCGCGAAGATCTCCTTGTACGCACGGGCCACCCGGCCCGGCGTCTCGCGCAGCCCCTCCCGGTCGGGGTCCTCGCCGACGGCGATCAGCAGCTCGCGGATCGCGTTCTCGGCGCGCTTCTCGTCGAACACGCCAATGGGGCTCTCGCCGTCCAGCGTCACCGGGTCGGTCATGGACTGCCTCGTTCCTCACATACACGCACACGAACGCGAAAATGCCGCGTCCACCAGGCTAGAACCTGGTGGACGCGACATTCATTCCGGGGCCACCAGGAGCGGAAGGCCGCCCCCGGTGGTGGGGATCAGCTCTCCGAACCGGAGTCCGAGCCCTCGGGACGCTCGGCGGCGTCCTCCGGGGCGGTGCTCTTGGTCAGCGAGGCCGCCGAGGTGGGCTGGGCGCCGTTGGCCGGGGCGAGCTCCCGGGGGGAGAGCACCGGCGGACGGGTGGAGGGCGTACGCCGCGAGGAGCCGGTCCACGCCGGGCGGGCCGGGCGCTTGACGATCGGGGCGAAGATCTCGGCGATCTCCTCCTTGTTCAGCGTCTCCTTCTCCAGCAGCGCCAGCACCAGGTTGTCCAGGACGTCCCGGTTCTCGACGAGGATCTCCCACGCCTCGTTGTGCGCGGCCTCGATGAGCTTCTTGACCTCCTCGTCCACCAGCGCGGCGACCTCTTCGGAGTAGTCGCGCTGGTGAGCCATCTCACGGCCGAGGAAGGGCTCGGAGTTGTCGGAGCCGAACTTGATCGCGCCGAGCCGCTCGGTCATGCCGTACTGCGTGACCATCGCGCGGGCCGTGGTGGTGGCCTTCTCGATGTCGTTGGAGGCGCCCGTGGTCGGGTCGTGGAAGACGAGCTCCTCCGCCGCCCGGCCGCCCATCATGTAGGCGAGCTGGTCCAGCATCTCGTTGCGCGTGGTCGAGTACTTGTCCTCGTCCGGCAGGACCATGGTGTAGCCCAGGGCCCGGCCTCTGGAGAGGATCGTGACCTTGTGCACCGGATCGCTGTTCGGAGACGCCGCCGCGACCAGGGCGTGACCGCCCTCGTGGTACGCGGTGATCTTCTTCTCCTTGTCGCTCATGATCCGGGTCCGCTTCTGCGGACCGGCCACGACTCGGTCGATCGCCTCGTCCAGGAAGTGGTTGTCGATCAGCTTCCCGTCGCTGCGGGCCGTCAGCAGGGCGGCCTCGTTCAGCACGTTCGACAGATCGGCACCGGTGAAGCCGGGGGTGCGACGGGCGACGGCCGACAGGTCGACGTCCGGGGCGACCGGCTTGCCCTTCTGGTGGACCTTGAGGATCTCCAGCCGGCCCTGCATGTCCGGGCGGTCGACGGCGATCTGCCGGTCGAAGCGGCCCGGGCGCAGCAGCGCCGGGTCGAGGATGTCGGGCCGGTTGGTGGCGGCGATCAGGATGACGCCGCCCTTCACATCGAAGCCGTCCATCTCGACGAGCAGCTGGTTCAGCGTCTGCTCGCGCTCGTCATGGCCGCCGCCCATGCCCGCACCGCGGTGCCGGCCGACGGCGTCGATCTCGTCGACGAAGACGATGGCCGGGGCGTTGGCCTTGGCCTGCTCGAACAGGTCGCGGACGCGGGAGGCACCCACACCCACGAACATCTCGACGAAGTCGGAGCCGGAGATCGAGTAGAAGGGGACACCCGCCTCGCCCGCGACGGCACGCGCGAGCAGCGTCTTACCCGTACCGGGCGGGCCGTAGAGCAGCACACCCTTGGGGATCTTGGCGCCCACGGCCTGGAACTTCGCCGGCTCCTGTAGGAACTCCTTGATCTCCTGGAGCTCCTCGACCGCCTCGTCGGCCCCCGCCACATCGGTGAAGGTCGTCTTCGGCGTGTCCTTGGTGATGAGCTTGGCCTTCGACTTCCCGAAGTTCATCACCCGGGAGCCGCCGCCCTGCATCTGATTCATCAGGAACAGGAAGACCACGACGATCAGCACGAACGGGAGCAGCGAGAGCAGAATCCCGACAAAGGGGTTCTGCTTCGACGTCGAGACGTTGTACCCGTCGGGGATCCCGCCCTGCTTCTGGGCGTTGGCCTGCAGAGTCTTGGCGAGGTCGACGCCCTGGTCACCGATGTAGGTGGCCTGGAGCTTGTCGCTGCCCGAGATCTTGGCGACGTTGTCCTTGAGCTGGATCTTTACCTTGTGCTCGTCGCCGGTCGTCAGTTCGGCGGACTGGACCTGGTTCTGGTTGATCGCCTTGACGACCTGACTGGTGTCCACCGACTTGTAGCCGCCGGACGAGCCGACGACCTGCATCAACACGACCACGGCGAGGACGGCCAGCACGATCCACATGACCGGCCCACGGAAGTAGCGCTTCACGTCCATCCATACGGGGCGAAGCCGCCCCGTCCCTCCTGCCACAGTGAGGCACGGCAGCCCTGGAGAGGCGCCTGTGCGTGCGGTGTATTGCGGTGTATTTGCGGTGTATGAGCTGTGTAATCCTCAGTCTCGAAAAAGACTGACCTTCGGACGGTACCCCAGCATTGTCACCCGACGCCGCCGTGGACTGTTAACAAAACCGCCTTCCCCAGCTCCAACGGCGGAAAACCCCGCCAGGTTCCCAGGGAGCGGCGGCGCCCGTCAGCCGCCGTAGACGTGCGGGGCCAGGGTGCCGACGAACCGAAGGTTCCGGTACTTCTCGGCGTAGTCCAGCCCGTAGCCGACGACGAACTCATTGGGGATGTCGAAGCCGACCCACTTCACCTCGATGGCGACCTTGGCCGCCTCCGGCTTGCGCAGCAGAGTGCAGACGTTCAGCGAGGCCGGCTCGCGCGAGCCCAGGTTCGACAGCAGCCACGACAGCGTCAGTCCGGAGTCGATGATGTCCTCGACGATCAGGACGTGTTTGCCCTTGATGTCGGTGTCCAAGTCCTTCAGGATACGCACCACCCCGGAGGACTGGGTGCCCGCGCCGTAGGACGACACGGCCATCCAGTCCATGGTGACGGGCGTGGAGAGGGCACGCGCCAGATCCGCCATCACCATCACCGCGCCCTTGAGTACGCCGATGATCAGCAGATCCTTGTCCGCGTACTCCTCGTCGATGGCGGCGGCCAGCTCGGCCAGCTTCGCGTCGATCTCTGCCTCGGTGATGAGGACCGACTTGAGGTCGGTGCCCATGTCCTTGTCGTCCACCCGCGCCACTCTCGTTCGACTACCGGCTCAACTGGCACGGGCGGATCAGCCCTGCCGGATGACCAGTCTGCCACCCTCCCGGCGGACCTCGACGCGGCCGGGGAGGTTGATGGCCCGCTGCCCCCGCCAGCCGGTGATCAGCCGGTCCACCTCTTCGATGTGACGGGCGAAGAGCGAACCGGCGGGCGCGCCCGCGGCGATGGCGGCCCGGCGCAGCACCCGGCGGCGGACGGCGGTGGGCAAACCGTGCAGTCCGACGGTGTCGAGGTGCACGGCCCGCGCGCCACCGGCCGCCGCCGGTGCGGTGGTCATCACATCGGCCTCGGCGCGGGCGGCCCAGGCGTCGAGGGCGTCGGCGTCGTCACGGGAGAGCTGGGCGGTGCGGGCGAGCGCCTCGACGACGCCCTTGCCCAGCGCCTTCTCCAGGATGGGCAGCGCCTCGTGACGGACCCGGGAGCGGGTGTAGGAGGGGTCCACGTTGTGCGGGTCGTCCCAGACGGGCAGCGACTGGGCCAGGCACGCCTCGCGGACGGTGTGCCGGTCCAGCTGGAGGAAGGGGCGGCGGTAGCGGCCGCCGGTGCCGGAGACCCAGGCCATACCGGACAGCGAGCGGGTGCCGGAGCCGCGGGCGAGGCCCAGCAGAACCGTCTCGGCCTGGTCGTCACGGGTGTGGCCGAGCAGCACGGCGGCGGCTCCGTGGCGCTCGGCGGCGGCGTCCAGCGCGGTGTAGCGGGCGTCCCGGGCGGCGGCCTCGGGGCCGCCGCTCCGGCCGACGGCCACGGCGACCGCCTCGACCGGCGCCAGGCCCAGGTCCCGCATCCGGTCGGTGACCTCGGCGGCGCGGGCGTCGGACCCCTGCTGGAGACCGTGGTCGACGGTGACCCCGCCGGCCCGCAGCCCGGCCCGCGGGGCCTCGAAGGCGAGGGCGGAGGCGAGTGCCATGGAGTCGGCGCCGCCCGAGCAGGCGGCGAGCACGAGCGGTGCGTCGTCCCGCGGGGCGGAGCCGCGGGGGCCGGGGGCCGAGGCCGCCGGGGAGAGCGAGGGGGGAGCGGAAGGCGACGAGGCGGCCGAGGACGCGGCCGAGTGGGCGACGAGGATGTCGTGGAGGACGCGGCGGACCGCGAGGCGTATCGCGGCGACCGCTGGATGGGGACCCATGTCCGTTTCCCATCTGTCATTCGAGGGGGTGCCTCGGGGGGTACGAGGAGTACGAGCGGTACGAGCCTTTCGTCACGCTGCGTATGTCGATGGTGACAGAAGTGAGCTGTTCCCCGAGCATCGCACGCCTACCCGTCGCCAACGGTCCCTCGGACGAGTGATTAAAGGGGGCGTTCGTCCGTTTCCGCGTGTGCCGGTTGTGTGCCGGTTCTAGGACTCCGCCTTGCGGTGCACCCGCGCGACCCACTCGGCGGGTTTGCTGATCTCCGTCTTGGTCGGAAGGGTGTTGGGCGAGGTCCAGACCCGGTTGAAGCCGTCCATGCCGACCTGGTTCACCACGGCCCGTACGAACCGCTCCCCGTCACGGTACTGCCGCAGCTTGGCGTCGAGCCCCAGCAGTTTGCGCAGCGCCTGGTCGAGCCGGCCCGCGCCGCTCGCCCGGCGCTTCTGGAACTTCTCCCGGATCTCCGCGACGGACGGCACGACCTCCGGCCCCACCCCGTCCATGACGTAGTCGGCGTGCCCCTCCAGCAGCGACATCACCGCGGTCAGCCGGGCCAGGATCTCCCGCTGGGCCGGGGTCTGCACGAGCTCGATGATGCTGGGCGCGCCGCGCCCGTCCGCCTCGTCCCCCTCGTCGGCGGGACGGCCGCCGCTCAGCGACTGGACGGCCTCGCGGACCCGCTCCAGCAGGGTGGCCGGGTCCACGTCGGTCTCGCCGAGGAACGCCTGGATCTCCGACTCGATGTGGTCGCGCAGCCAGGGCACGGCGGTGAACTGGGTGCGGTGGGTCTCCTCGTGCAGCGCGACCCACAGCCGGAAGTCGTGCGGGGCCACGTCGAGTTCGCGCTCGACATGGACGATGTTGGGCGCCACCAGCAGCAGCCGGCCGCCGCCCGGGGAGCCGGGCAGCTCGCGGGTCGAGGGCGCGAAGGTCTCGTACTGGCCGAGCACCCGGGAGGCCAGGAAGGACAGCAGCATCCCCAGCTCGACCCCGGTCACCTTGCCGCCGACCGCGCCCAGCACCGCCCCGCCGGGCAGTCCGCCGCGCCGGTCCTGCACCTTGCCGAGCAGCGGTTTGAGAATCTGCCGGAAGCCCGCCACGTTCGCCCTGATCCAGCCCGCGCGGTCCACGACGAGGACGGGGGTGTCGGAGGCCGGGCCGCCGGAGACGGCCATCCGGGTGAAGGCGCGGACGTGCTCCTCGGAGGACTTGGCGTGCCGGCGCAGCTCCGCGACGACCGCGCGCGCCTCGTCGCGGCTCACCTCGGGACCCGGGCGCACCAGCCGGGTCGCGGTCGCGACCGCGAGATTCCAGTCGACCATCTCCACACCACCGATGCTCGTCATGGCTTCACGGTACGTGGCCCGCGCCCCATCCGGGAGGACACCGGGGTCCGCACAGGCGGCCACCCCGCGTCCGGGTCACCCTCGTTGCCTCAGGGATCTCTACGGCCACCATGGCGGCCGCCCCGCGTCCGGGTCACTCCTTCGCTCAGCGGCAGCCGCAGTTGGCGAGGGCCGAGGCCATCCGGTCCAGGGCGCGCTGGGCGCCATTGGCGTCGGTGGTGCCGTTGGTCAGATACGCGAAGACCAGCAGTCGGCCGTCCGCGTCCACGACCGAGCCCGCGAGGCTGTTGACCCCGGTGAGGGTGCCGGTCTTGGCGCGGACCACGCCCCGGCCGACCGCGTCCTGGGCGTAGCGGGTGCGCAGGGTGCCGGTGAAACCGGCCACCGGCAGCCCGGTGAGCAGTGACCGCAGTTCGGGGTGGTCGTGGTCGGCGGCGCGCACCAGCACCTGGGCGAGCAGCCCGGCGGAGACGTGGTCGGCGCGGTCGAGCCCGCTGCCGTCCGCGATCCGGGCACCGCCCAGGGGCAGCTCCAGCTTGCGCAGCCGCTGGGTCACGGCCTTCGCGCCGCCCTCGAAGCTGGCGGGCTCGCCCGCGGCGAGGGCGGTCTGCCGGGCCAGTGCCTCGGCGATGTCGTTGTCGCTGGTGGTCAGCATCCGCTCGACGAGCGAGGACAGCGGCTGGGAGCGGACGGAGGCCACCGTACGGGCGCCCTTGGCGGCCTTGCCCGCCCGGGGTTCGTCCTTCACCTCGACGCCGCGGTCGCGCAGCATCGCGGCGAAGGACCCGGCCGCGTCGGCGGCCGGGTCCTCGGCGCGCGGGGCCGGGCCGTGGTCGCTGTCGTCCTTACGGCCCTCATCGGCCATCAGGGGGACGACGGGCGAGAGGTTCTCGTTGGGGCCGATGGTGTGGAGCTTCGGCCCGGCGTAGAGCGAGGTGTCGTAGCCGAGCCGGTAGGGGCCCGCGCCACGCTTCTTCAGGGCGCGGGCGGTGTCATCGGCCAACTGGCGGAGCGCGGCGGGGTGGTCGTCCCCCTTGACGGCCCGCGCGGTGAGCGTCGGGTCGCCGCCGCCGACCAGCACGATGTCGTCCTTGCCCGCGCCCGCCACGACGCTGGTCCTGATGCGGTGGTCCGGGCCGAGGGCGGAGAGGGCCGCGGCACCGGTCGCGAGCTTGATCGTGGAGGCGGGGACGGCGGCCGTGCCCGCCTTGGCGCCGAACACCTGCTGACCGGTGGTCACGTCCATCACCGCCACCGAGCGCTCATCGCCCAGCGCGGGATCCTTCAGCAGCGGTTCGAGCGTATCGGCGAGCCCCGCGCCGGTGGGCGGCGGCACGGCGTCGCCGCCGCTGTCCGGCGACCGGGGCGCGGGGCGCGTGCCGAGCGCCGCCAGGACGGGCGCCGCGCTGGGCGCGGGCCGCCCCGGGCCGCCGTGCCGCTCGCCCGGGGCACCGTCATCGGTGGCGCGGGCGCGTTCGGCCGTCCGCTGACCGCCGTCCCAGGGCCCGGCCACCAGCACCGACACCACGGCGACGACCAGGCCGGTCGCGGCGGAGACCGCCACCAGCTGCCAGGTCCGCTGCTGCTCGCGGGGCGTATTGCGCCATTCGCGCCGGATACGGGCGCGCACGCGGTTCCACTCGCGCAGCCCACGCCCGCGCACGTGGCTCCACTCGCGCTGCCCACGCCCGCGCATCCGGTCCAACTCGCGTCGCCCACGGCTCAGCCGGTGGCTCAGCCACTCCCTGACCTGCCACGATCGGGCTTCAGGCACGACCGACCAGCCCCTTTCGCCACCACACACCTGCGTGGGGGACACTTAATCACCAGACGTATGTGTTGATCATGGAGGAGCCACCCGTGGAGTTCGACGTCACCATCGAGATCCCGAAGGGTTCGCGGAACAAGTACGAGGTGGACCACGAGACGGGTCGCATCCGCCTTGACCGGCGACTCTTCACGTCGACCAGCTACCCCGCGGACTACGGCTTCGTCGAGAACACCCTCGGCGAGGACGGTGATCCGCTGGACGCACTGGTCATTCTCGACGAGCCGACGTTCCCCGGCTGCCTGATCAAGTGCCGCGCCATCGGCATGTTCAGGATGACCGACGAGGCGGGCGGCGATGACAAGCTGCTTTGCGTACCGGCCTCCGACCCCCGGGTGGAGCACCTGCGTGATATTCACCACGTTTCAGAGTTCGACCGCCTGGAAATCCAGCACTTCTTCGAGGTCTACAAGGACCTGGAGCCGGGGAAGTCGGTCGAGGGGGCCAACTGGGTGGGCCGCGCCGACGCCGAGGCCGAGGTGGAGGCGTCCATCAAGCGTCTCGAGGCCGCCGGCGGCCACTGAGTCCTGAGCGATACGGATCTACGCCGGGAGGGCGGGGCACCACGCGGGTGCCCCGCCCTCCCGGCGTTTCCGGCCCCGCCCTCCCGGCGTTTTCGACCCTGACCCCCGGCTCCCGGCTCCCGGTCAGAAGCCCCGTGTGCGCTTGGCGGCGCGGCGGCCGGAGGGGTCGTTGTCCGTGCCGGGCATCTTCAGGAACAGGCGCGCGGCCTCGCTTCCCAGGTTCACCCCTATGGCGATCGCCAGGGCCAGTGCCGCCGCCTGGGTGAGGTGCGGAATGCCGCGGTCCAGATTGCCCTGGGCCAGCGCGAGCAGCCCGAAGTAGGTCGCGCTACCGGGCAGCAGCGGCCCTATCGCCGCCGTGACGTACGGCAGCGCCGAGGCGTATCGATATCGCGAGAGCAGCTGGCCGAAGAGGCCGACCAGCCCGGCGGCCACGGTCGTGGCGGCCACCGGCGGGACGTTGGCGGTGTCGGCCAGCGCGCCGTAGACCACCCAGGCGACCCCGCCGTTGAGCGTGGCGAACAGCACGGTGTGACGTTCCTGCTGGAGCAGGATGCAGAAGGTCAGCGCGAGCAGCATCGCCGCCAGGATCTGGATGTACGGCCGCTCCACATGGCGCAGCGCCGCCTCCGGATTGAGCTTGGCGTCGAGCTGGACGCCCCCGTAGAGCACCGTGAGCACCCCGCAGACGATGCCCACGATCAGATAGCCGACCTCCAGCAGGCGCGCCGCCGCGGTGATGTAGTAGCCGGTCAGCCCGTCCTGGACGCCCGCGACCAGCGCCCGCCCCGGGATCAGGGCGAACAGCCCACCGGTGATCACGGCGGACGCCTGGAGCCCGGAGTCGGCGAGGCTGAGCGCCACCCCGATCGCGGCGGGCGGCATCGCCGCGGCCACGAACTGGTAGAACTCCGGAAGCCCGCGCCCGGAGGCCAGCCACGCCAGCCGGTCGCCGAGCATCGCGCCGAGGGCCGCCGCGAAGAAGACCGGCCAGTCACCGCCGACCAGCATGCTCGCCGCGCCGGCCAGCCCGCCGCCGGCCATGGTGAGCGCCCAGCCGGGGTAGGGGTGGCGGTTACGGCGTATCTCGGCGAGCCGCCGGTACGCCTCCTCCAGCGTGAAGTCGTCCCGCGAGGTGATGTCGTCCACGAGCCGGAAGACCGCGGACAGCCGGGTGTAGTCGGTGCCCCGGCGGCGCACGGTCCGGCTGGCGGTGACCGGGTCGTCGACCAGCGAGGGCTGGTAGCTGACCGACAGCAGGGTGAAGGTGACGGTCGGCTCGCAGCGGTCGAGCCCGTACGCGTGCGCCACGCCGAGCATGGCCGCCTCGACGTCCTCGGCCCCCTCACCGCCCGCGAGCAGCAGCTCGGCGATGCGGAGAGTGAGGTCGAGCACACGCGGCACCGCCGGGCCGGTATCGTCCTGCCGCTCGATCCGCTCGGGCGTCGGGCGATCGCTGATCGGCATGCGCAGCATCGTGCGCATCCGGTCCTGCCAGGGGGCGTCCTTGGTCAGCCGGACGACGGGGATGCCGTTCGGCGGGGTGATGACGGGGAAGCCGCCGGTGGTCTGGTTGTTCGAGGGCGTCTTCACCCCGGCGGGCGGCACGAACGCCGAGCCCTCGGGCTCGGCGTGGGCTTCCGCCGTCAGTCCGTCGGGGACGGCGAACTCCGATGTCGGATGCTCGTCCTCGGGCGGCGGCGGCAGGGGTATGCCCAGGGGTGGGGTGAAGGCGCTGTGCGCCTCGTCGGACAGCGGCTTCTGCTGCTCCCCCGTGTCCGTCTCCGCCGCGCTCACGGCACGCGGCGTCTGCTGACGGTCCGACCTCACGTCTTCTCGCTCCTCACCAGCCCTCCCCGTATCTTTCCCAGCAGCCAAGGATGCAACATCGGCGGCCACCGGAGCCCATTGTGCGGGGCGGTGACCGCCGAGTGTGAAGTGGGGGCGGTGTGTGAGAGATGTGAAGCCTGGTGAAAGGACCGCTCAGCGCCTGGCGACCGCTCAGCGCTGGCGACCGCTCAGCGCTTGGCGTGGCGCCCGCGCGGCCCCTGGGAGGGGGAAGGCCCCTGAGAGGGGGAACCCGCGGCCGGCCCCTGCGGCTCCGGCTGCGCGGCGGCCTCCTTCTTCGCCTTGCCGCGCGCCCGGAGGAACTCGATCACGATCGGGACGATCGACAGCAGCACGATCGCGATCAGCATCAGCTCGATGTGCTGATGCACGAAGTCGACCTTCCCGAGCGCCGAGCCGAGCAGGGTGACGCCGGTGCCCCACAGCACACCGCCGATGACATTGAAGATGATGAACGAGCGGTAGTTCATCCGGCTCACGCCCGCGATGATCGGCGTGAACGTCCGCACGATGGGCACGAAGCGGGCGAGGATCAGCGACTTCGGCCCGTGCTTCTCGAAGAACTCATGTGCCTTCTCCACGTTCTCCTGTTTGAAGAGCTTGGAGTCGGGGCGCCGGAAGAGCGACGGCCCCACCTTCCGGCCGAAGAGATATCCGGCCTGGTCACCGACGATCGCGGCGACCGCCACGGCCACGCACACCAGCCACAGATCCTGCTTGATCACATTGGTGGTCACCAGCAGGCCGGTGGTGAACAGCAGCGAGTCGCCCGGCAGGAAGAAGCCGATGAGCAGGCCGGACTCCGCGAAAACGATGGCCAGAACGCCGAGCAGACCGAAGGTCTCGATCAGATAGTCCGGGTCCAGCCACTGAGGGCCGAGCGCGAGGGTGGTCACGGGTGAGGCTCCTGGGTCGAGGAATGCAGGCTCGTGCGAGGCCCGGCCGCAGGTTCGGGGCGGACTGAGTGTTCTTCGCAGTGTGCCGCCCAAAGCTATCAACGCCGTGTGCGTGCCCTTGGTTCCCACCACGAAGGCGGCCCGCCCTCGGTGGCCCCGCCCAAGGGCTTCGCCCCTGGACCCCGGGGTCTGGGGGCGGAGTCCCCCGTTGTGGGAAGGGGCGGGGCGGGGAGCAGCCCGCCGCAGGTGTCACGATTCTTCGGACGCCCGGTAGCCGTGCCGCTCCGCGTTGGCGAGGATCGCGTCCCGGAGGTAGCCGGCCAGCCCCGGCCCGGCCTTGTCGATGTTCTCCGTGAAGCGGTGGTCCGAGACATACATCCGGCCCAGACAGGCGTGCATCTCATGGCCGCACTCGTAGTGGTTCCGGCCGATCCCCTGCCGGTGCTCCTCGGCGAGGTCCATCGCCGCCTCGGACGTCGGCGGGGTGCCCGCGCCCATCAGCGCGAGGAAGCGGTTGCTGAGTTCGTCCGCCTCCTCCTGGATCCGCTTCCAGTCCTCCTTGGTGTACGAGGCCGCCCTGCGCTGGGACTCCCGGTACGCCTCGGTGTTCCCCCAGCGCTGCTCGACCTCCTCCTGGTGCTCGTCCGGGTCGAAGTCCCCGAAGACCTCGAACTTCTCCCCGGGGGTCAGGTTGATGCCCATCTTCCGCGCCTCCATGGCTCGTTCGACGGCGGCGGCCATCTTCCGCAGCCGCTCGATCCGGTCGGACAGCAGCTGGTGCTGACGCCGCAGGTGGGCCTGCGGATCGATGTCCGGGTCGTCGAGCAGCACCGCCACCTCCTCGAGCGGAAAGCCGAGCTCCCGGTAGAACAGGATCCGTTGCAGCCGGTCGAGGTCGGCGTCGTCGTAACGCCGGTGCCCGGCCGCGCTTCGGGCGCCGGGGCGCAGCAGCCCGATCTCGTCGTAGTGGTGCAGCGTGCGCACCGTGACGCCGGCGAAGCTCGCCACCTGTCCCACGGAATAGCTCATGGCCGAATCCGCTCTCCTTCTGTTCGGTACGGGTTCCACGGTGCTCCCTCACGTCGCGTGAGGTGCAAGTCCGGATGGCGAAACCGACTGGGCGGCGCGGCGGACCACTGTCATCCTGCCGATCGTGCTGGGGATAACCGATCTTTCGACGTATCTGGCCGGTCTGGCGCTGATCATCCTGCTGCCGGGCCCCAATTCGCTGTATGTGGTGTCGGTCGCGGCCCGCCGCGGCCCGCGTACCGGCTATCGGGCGGCGGCCGGGGTGCTCTGCGGCGACGCCGTGCTGATGGCGCTGTCGGCGGGCGGGGTGGCCTCGCTGCTGCATGCGAGCCCGGTGCTCTTCGCGGTGGTCAAGTTCGCGGGCGCGGGCTATCTGACCTGGCTGGCGGTGGGCATGCTGCGCGGGGCGCGGGCGCTGTGGCGCCGCCGCCCGGGGACCGCGGAGGCGGCCCGGAGCGCGGACGGGACGCGGGGCGCGGCGGAGGCGCGGAGCGCGGACGGGACGCGGGGCGCGGACGGGACGCGGCGCGCGGACGGGACGCGGCGCGCGGACGGGGCCGTGGATACGGCCATGGGGTCCGCGGAGGGCGAGCGCCCGTACCGCCGGGCGCTGGTCATCAGCCTGCTGAACCCGAAGGCGATCCTCTTCTTCATCTCCTTCTTCGTGCAGTTCGTGGATCCGGACTACGCCCATCCCGCGCTGTCCTTCGTGGCGCTGGGCGCCTGGGCGCAGCTGTTCAGCATCACCTATCTGTCGGTGCTGATCTTCAGCGGTACGTATCTGGCGGCCACCTTCCGGCGGCGCCGGCGGCTGACGGCGGGGCTCTCGGCGGCCGCGGGCACGGCGTTCCTCGGCTTCGCGGCGAAGCTGTCGCTCAGCAGCGCGGGGTAGCCGTGACGCGGTAGCGCGGGGCGGGGCGGGGCACGAGGGGACGGCGCGGGGTCGGGGTTTATCTCCGATATGCCCCTAATTTAACGAAGATGGCACTTCACAAAGGCGCTCCCGGCCGACGCGACCTCGACGAAAGCCCCGATTTCTCCATCAACCCGCTCTACGGCGAGGCCAATCCGGTCAGCGGAATGACCGGCCGGCCCCCGCGCCGCTGCCTCCCGGACGAGCCGATGGCGCCCACGACGGCGTATCAGTTCGTCCATGACGAGCTGATGCTGGACGGCAACGCCCGCCAGAATCTGGCCACGTTCGTCACCACGTGGATGGAGCCGCAGGCGGGCAGGCTGATGTCCGACTGCCTCGCCAAGAACATGATCGACAAGGATGAGTATCCGCGCACCGCCGAACTGGAGCGGCGGTGCGTGACGATGCTCGGCCATCTGTGGCACGCCCCCGACCCGGACGCGGTCGTGGGCTGCTCCACCACGGGGTCGAGCGAGGCGTGCATGCTGGCCGGAATGGCCTTCAAACGGCGCTGGGCCAAGCGGAACCCGGTGCGCTATCCGGCCACCGCCCGCCCCAATCTGATCATGGGCACCAATGTCCAGGTGTGCTGGGAGAAGTTCTGCGCCTTCTGGGAGGTGGAGGCGCGGCAGGTGCCCATGGAGGGCGACCGGTTCCACCTCGATCCCCAGGCCGCCGCCGAGCTGTGCGACGAGAACACCATCGGGGTCGTCGCGATCCTCGGCTCCACCTTCGACGGCTCCTATGAACCCGTCGCCGAGGTGTGCCGCGCGCTGGACGACCTCCAGGAGCGCACGGGCCTGGACATCCCGGTGCATGTGGACGGCGCCTCGGGCGCGATGGTCGCGCCGTTCCTCGACCCGGACCTGGTGTGGGACTTCCAGCTGCCGCGGGTCGCCTCCATCAACACCTCGGGCCACAAGTACGGCCTGGTCTACCCCGGAGTGGGGTGGGCGCTGTGGCGTACGGCGGACGCGCTGCCCGAGGAGCTGGTCTTCCGCGTCGACTACCTCGGCGGCGACATGCCCACGTTCTCGCTCAACTTCTCCCGCCCCGGCTCCCAGGTGGCCGCCCAGTACTACACCTTCGTACGGCTGGGCCGGGAGGGCTACCGCGCCGTCCAGCAGCAGACCCGCGATGTGGCGCGCTCGCTCGCCGAGCGGATCGAGGCGTTCGGGGACTTCACCATGCTCAGCCGCGGCGATCAGCTGCCGGTGTTCGCGTTCACCACGGCGGAGGGGATCCGCGACTTCGACGTCTACGACGTCTCCCGGCGGCTGCGCGAACGCGGCTGGCTGGTGCCCGCGTACACCTTCCCGCCCAACCGGGAGGACCTGTCCGTACTGCGGGTGGTGTGCCGCAACGGCTTCTCGGAGGACCTCGCCGATCTCTTCCTGGGCGACCTGGAGTCGCTGCTGCCGGAGCTGCGGTCACAGCCCGCGCCCATGGGGAAGGCCGTCAAGGCGTTCCACCACTGAGCCCGGTGTCTCCGGTCCTGGGAACGACGGCGGTCAGCGCGTACGGACCCGGCGCGACGGCGGTCAGCGCGTACGGGCCGGGAACGACGGCGGTCAGCGCGTACGGGCCGGGGCCCGGAGCAGCTCGGCCCGGCGCCGGACCGCCTCCAGCGCACCGGGTCTGCGGCCGGGCACCCGGCCCCGCAGCTCGATCAGCAGCGGGGCGAGGGCACCGGCCCTGACCCGGTCCGCCACGAACTGCCACTGGTGGTGCGCCCGGTCCACGGCCCCCTCGACCTCGGGGTGCTCGGCCGGTTCCCCATTGCCCAGCCGCGCGTCGGCCACCGCGAGCCACAGCTCGCAGGCGCGGGCCGGGTCCCCGGCGATACGGGAGAGATCGGCGCGGACCTCCAGCCAGTGGATCGCGTCGTCGGACCGGGGACCGGCCGTCCGGAGCGCCTCCTGCTCCCAGGCGGCCGCCATCGAGGCCGCCTCGCTGTGCCGCCCCGCGTTGGCCGCCTCGAATATCGCCGCGTGCGTCGAGGCGAGCGGATCGGCCACGGGCGCCCACCCGGGCGGCGGGGGCAGGGGGGCGTGCGTCGGCCGGGGCGGGCGCAGTGATGGTGGCGCCGGTCGGGGGTCGGCGGGGAGGAACGATTCGGGAGGGCCCGGCGGCATGGGCGGCGGCGTGGCCGCCACCGGCCCGGCTGCCCCGGTCGGTCCGGCCTGCCTGATCGGTCCGCTCGGCCTGCTCGATCCGCTCGATCCGGTTGCTCCGCTCGGTCCGGTTGCCCTGCTCGATCCGCTCGATCCGCTCGATCCGGTTACCCCGCTCGATCCGCTCGATCCGCCCGGTCCGCCCGGTCCGCTCGATCCGGTTGCCCCGCTCGATCCGCTCGATCCGCCCAGTCCGCCCGGTCCGCTCGATCCGGTTGCCCCGCCCCGTCCGCCCCGTCCGCCCGGTCCGCCCAGTCCGGTTGCTCCGGCCCGGTCGACTGCTCCGGTCTGCCCGGTCGGCCGGATTTCTCCGGTTTGTCCAGTCGATATGGCCTGCTCGGTCGGCCCGGCCTGGTCAGCCGCCCCGACCGGTCCAGTTGCCCCGGTCGCCCCGACCGGTCCAGTTGTCCCGGTCGCCCCGACCGGTCCAGTTGTCCCGGTCGCCCCGGGCGGTGCGCTCTGCCCCGTCTGCCCGGCCCATGGGGCGGCGTCCGGGGGCGCGTACGGCTCGCCCGACCCGGTGCCGTCCAGGAGCAGTTCGGGGCCGGGGCCCAGCCCGGCCTCCAGGGCCGCGCGCTGGTGCAGGAGCGGGAGAGGCGGGCGTTCGGCGGCGGCCCGCAGCAGGCCGGCGAACGCCCGGCTGTAGTCCGGCGTCGCCAGCTGCCGCTTGGGCGGGGCGGGTGCCACCGTGCCGTAGAGGGTCAGTCCGGCCGCGAGGGCGGACGGGCCGGCGGTTCTCAGCGGCGGCCAGGCCGTCTCGTCGGCCACCAGGTCGGCGACCACGACGGTGCTGCCCGCCGGCCGCCGGCCGAGTTCGGCGGCCAGCCAGTGCCAGGGCAGCGCCGTGTAGCGGGCGGTCCTCGGCGTCGTACGGGCCAACGCCAGGTGCGGCAGCCGCTGTTTGGCGTCGAGGGTGAGCTGGCCCGCGAGATGGACCAGCACCGGGCCCGGGTGCGCGGCGGCGGTCCGCAGATGCGTCAGTACGGTTTGCGGGTCGGCCGGGTCCACGAGTTGGACGACGCTGGCGCCACCCGGCGTGCCCAGCAGCGCCGCCGGTGGCACGGCGGCGAGCTGGGGCAGCGCGGCGGCCGCGTCCATCAGTCGCTGTTTGCCGGCCGGACCGGCGGCGAGCAGCAGGGCGTATCCGGGCCCGCTCGCCGTCTCCGCCCCCGTGCCCGACCTGTCGTTCCCCATACCTGCACCGTATCCGCAACCGGTGACGACCGGTGGAGGTGTGACCGGCGCGGAATCCGGATCCGGGGGGCCGCGGTCAGCGGCTGAGCCTCCCGTAACGCCGCACCGCGACCGGGAGGAAGACCGCGATCAGCGCCAGCGGCCAGCAGACGGCGAGGAGTTGGGCGTGGTCCGCCGCCCAGGAGTCACCACCACCGCCGGGGCTGCCGAACAGTTCGCGGATCGCGGTGGCCGTCGCCGACATCGGGTTCCAGACCGCGGCGGCGCCGAGCCAGTCGGGCATGGTCTCGGGCGAGGCGAAGACGTTGGAGAGGAAGCCCACCGGCCAGACCAGGATCTGTACGGCCTGCACCATCTCCGGGCGCCCGGCGGCCATGCCCAGGAAGATGCCGAGCCACAGCATCGCGAAGCGCAGCCACAGCAGCAGCCCGACAGCGAGCAGCGCGTCGCCGAACCCGCCGTGCCAGCGCCAGCCCATCGCGAGCCCGACCCCGAGGAGGACGAGCAGCCCGAGCGCCGACTGGAGCATGTCCAGCACGCTGCGCCCGACCAGGACCGCCGAGCGGGCCATCGGCATCGAGCGGAAGCGGTCGATGACGCCCTTGTTGAGGTCCTGGGTGATGGCGAGCATCGTCCCTTCGAGGCCGAACACCATGGTGAGCGCGAACGTGCCCGGCACCAGGTAGTCCTTGTAGTCGCCGCCGCCCGGGACGGTCATCCCGCCGCCGAGGAAGTAGGCGAACATCAGCAGCATCATCACCGGGAAGACCAGCTGGACGGCCACCTGGACGGGCTGCCGGGCCCAGTGGGCGAGTCCGCGGCGGGTCATGGTCCAGGAGTCGATGAGGGTCGCGGTCGTCATACGAGGGTCTCCTCCTCGGCGGTGTCCGCCATGGCCGTGGCCACCGTGCCCGTGGCCGTGGCCGCCGTGCCCGTGTCCGCCGTGCCCGGCTTCCCGGTGAGGTGCAGAAAGACCTCGTCGAGCGTGGGGCGGCGCAGCACGATGTCCTCCGCCTCGATCCCGGCCGCCGCCAGCGCCCTTACGGTCTCCGTCAGCGCGGCCACCCGGTCGGTGACCCGCGCGCCGAGCCGCCGCCGGTCGGGGTCGGTCTCGACCTCGGCGGCGCCGGTCGCCGTGCCGACGACCGAGGCGGCGGCGGTCAGTTGGCCCGCGTCGCGCAGCACCACCTCGATGCGGTCCCCGCCGAGCCGGGCCTTGAGCTCGTCGGCGGTCCCGTCGGCGATGGCCCGTCCGCCGTCGATCACGCAGACGCGGTCGGCGAGTTGGTCCGCCTCCTCCAGGTACTGGGTGGTCAGCAGCACGGTCGTACCGCCGTCCACCAGCGAGCGGACCGCGTTCCACACCTCCGTACGGCCCCGGGGGTCGAGCCCGGTGGTCGGCTCGTCCAGGAAGAGGATCCGCGGCCGCATGATGAGGCTCGCCGCGAGGTCCAGCCTGCGCCGCATCCCGCCGCTGTACCGGCCGACCGCCTTGGTGCCGGTTCCGGCAAGGCCGAACCGCTCCAGCAGCTCGTCCGCGCGGTCCGCCGCCCGGCGTCCGCCCAGGTGGTAGAGGCGGCCGAACATCTCCAGGTTCTGCCGTCCGCTCAGCTCCTCGTCCACCGCGGCGTGCTGGCCGACGAGTCCGATGCGGTAGCGGACCTCGTCGGGGTCGCGCAGCACGTCGTACCCGGCGACCTCGGCCCGGCCGCCGTCGGGCCGCAGCAGGGTGGCCAGGATCCGTACGCAGGTGGTCTTGCCCGCGCCATTGGGGCCGAGCACGGCGTGCACGGTGCCCCGCGGGACGGTCAGGTCGAGTCCGGCGAGGGCCTCTTTGTCCCGGTAGGTCTTCCGCAGCCCCTCGACGACGATCGCGGGATCGCTGTCGGCCAAGGTCTTCCCCTCTCCCTCATGCTCTTCTCCGCACCACGTAGTCAAGTTTGACTACGCATGCCGGAAGGTACTGCCCGAGCCCCGGCTAGTCAAACTTGATTAACACAGAGGGCGACCGTCAGCCGCCCTCGAGCCGCATGGTGGTGCCTCAGTCCGCGCCGGGCGCGGCGTACGGGTTGGTGACGCCCTCCGGCAGCACCTCCACCGAGCGCTCCCCCTCGCCCGCCATCACATACGCCCCGCCCTCGAGCCGCTCGACCAGCCCACGGGTCCACTCGGCGCCACTGTCCGCGGAGTGCACCCAGAACTTCATGATCTCGCCGATATGGCCCCACTCATCGGGGGTTCCGTCCGGTGGCGTCCAGTGCCGGGTCACCTCGGCCCGCCACTCCTCCAGCGCCGCCACCCGCCGCTTGAGCAGGGCGATCGCCTCGTCCCGGGGCAGGTCCACGATGAAACCCACCCCGGCCGTCAGCTCGTCGATCTTCTGGTCATGGCGCAGCAGCGCCTCCCGCAGCAGCCGGAAGTACTCCTCCTCGCCCGCCTCGGTCAGCTCGTACTCGGTCCGCGGCGGCCCGCCGACCGTGCTCGGCGCGACGTCGTGCGCGCGCATCAGCCCCTGCTTCGCCATCTGCTTGAGCGCGTGGTAGATGGACCCGGGTTTGGCGTTGGACCACTCGTGCGCGCCCCAGAACTCCAGGTCGTTACGGACCTGATAGCCGTGCGCCCGCCCGTGCTGGCGCACGGCCCCCAGCACCAGCAGCCGGATCGCTGACATCGCCCGCTCGTCTCCATCCTGGTCCCGACCCCCGCGATGACCAGGCTAGGGGGTCGGCGAGCCGGGCGGATCACCGCTCCAGGATCGACCAGTCGGGCTCCGGCATCGCCCCCGTCTCGAAGACGAGGTCGAAGGCGCCCTTGCCGTCGATCGTCTCGCGGATGATGTCGGCGTGCCCCGCGTGCCGGGCCACCTCCTCGATCAGGTGGAGGACCGCCCAGCGCCAGGTGCGGGTGCCGCCCTCGTCCCAGGGGAGCCGGATCGCCTCGAACGTCTCGTCCAGCGACGGCAGGGCCCGTAGGGCCTCCTCGGTCTCGCGCGCCACCTCGTCGTACAGGGCGAGCAGCGCCTCCACCGTCTCGTCCTCGGTGGGCTCGAAGGTGTGCTCCCACTCGGCCATCTGGTCCTTGGCGTTCCCCGGCGCCTTGCCCTGGAGGACGCGCAGCCAGCCGCGCTCGCCGGTGACCACGTGCTTGAGCAGCCCGGCCAGCGAGAGCGCGCTCGCGCTGGGGACGCTGCGGGCCTGCTCCTCGGTCAGGCCGTACACCGACCGCCGGATGCCGCCGCGCTGTGCGTCCAGGTACGCCAGCAGCCCGCCGCACTCGCTCTCACAGGCCTCGGGGTTCACGATCACGGGCATGGCTGCCGCCTCTCATCTGGAGGGCGCCCGGGTCCGGTGCCCTTCGATGAACCCCACGCTAGGAAGGCTTGCGGTCAGCTTCTGTCCGCGAACCCGCGAACCCGCGAACCCGCAAACCCGCGAACCCGCGAACCGACTCTGTCTGCGAACCCGCGAACCGACTCCGACTCCCGCTGCCTCAGGACTCCGGCTCCCGCTGCCTCAGAACGGGAACTGGCTCCGGCCGTGCTGGATGGAGATCCACTTGGTGGTGGTGAAGTCCTCGATCATCGACTCCCCGTTGAGCCGCCCGAGACCCGAGTGCTTCTCCCCGCCGAACGGCACGATCGGCTCGTCGTGGACCGTGCTGTCGTTCACATGGATCATGCCGGTGTGGATCCGCTGGGCGAACCGCACCCCGCGCTCGATGTCGGCGGTGTGCACGGCCCCGCTGAGCCCGTAGTCGGTGTCGTTGGCGATCTGTACGGCCTCGTCGTCGCCGTCGAACGGAATCAGCGTCACCACCGGGCCGAAGATCTCCTGGCCGAGGATCGCCGAGCCCTCCGGGACCCCGCTGAGCACGGTCGGCCCCATCAGGGTGCCCTCGGTCTGCCCTCGCACCAGCGCGGTGGCGCCCTCGGCGATCGTCTGGTCCACGAGCTGGGTGATCGCCTCGGCCTGGCCCTCGTTGATCAGCGGGCCGATATGGGTGGTGGGGTCGACCGGATCGCCCACCTTCAGCGTCTCCACCTTGGCCACGAACTTCTCGGTGAACTCCCGCTCGACCGCCCGGTCCACCAGCACCCGGTTGGCCGCCATGCAGACCTGCCCCTGGTGGACGAAGCGGCTGAAGACGGCCGCGTCCACCGCGTAGTCCAGGTCGGCGTCGTCCAGCACGACCAGCGCGCTGTTGCCGCCCAGCTCCAGGACCGTGCGCTTGAAGTGGGAGGCGGCCACGGTGGCGACGTGCCGGCCGACCTTGTCCGAGCCGGTGAAGGAGATCACCTTCGGTATGGGGTGCTCGATCAGGGCGTCGCCGATCTCCGCGATGTCGGTGACCACGACATTGAGCAGCCCGGCGGGCAGCCCGGCCTCCTCGAGGATCCTGGCGACCAGACCGCCGCCGCAGACCGGGGTGTTCTGGTGCGGCTTGAGGACGACGGCGTTGCCGAGGGCGAGCGCGGGGGCCACCGATTTCAGCGACAGCAGGAAGGGGAAGTTGAACGGGCTGATGACGCCGACCACACCCACCGGCAGCCGGTAGAGGCGGTTCTCCTTGCCGTCCACCGGCGACGGCAGGATGCGGCCCTCGGGCCGCAGCGCCAGGTGGATCGCCTCGCGCAGGAACTCCTTGGCGAGGTGCAGTTCGAAGCCCGCCTTCACATGGGTGCCGCCGCACTCCGCGATGATCGTCTCGGTGAGCTCCTTGTCCCGGTCCTCGATGATCCGCAGCGCCCGCTCGAAGACCGCCCGCCGGGCGTAGGGGTTGGTGGCGCCCCACTCCGGCTGCGCCCGCTCGGCCGCCCGGTAGGCCAGGTCCACCTCCTCGACGGTCGCCACGGTGATGGAGGCCAGCTTCTCCCCGTTGTAGGGGTTGAAGTCGACGATGTCCCAGGAACCGCTTCCGCCGCGCCACTCGCCGTCGATGAACTGCAGGGCCAATTCGGAGAAGTAGGACATGCCATCCCTATCTGCAGGACGCGGTGCCGGTCCCCGACAGCCGCGCACGTGTGGGGGGTATTCCTGACAGAACGTCATCCTACTGACGGGTCAGGCGTCGCGAAGGAGCCCACGGAGCAAATCCCGGCTCTCCTCGGGAGAGAGGCTGTCCGCGCTGAGCCGGTCCAACACCCGCTCGTACTGCGTGACTTCGTCGCGCTTGTCCAGGTAGAGCGCGCTGGTGAGCTGCTCCAGATAGACGATGTCCGGGAGGTCGGACTCCGGGAAGCGCAGCCGGGTGAACGCCCCGCTCTCCCCCGCGTGCCCGCCGAAGGCGAACGGCATCACCTGGAGCGTCACATGTCGATGCTCGGAGATCGTGATCAGATGGCGCAGCTGGCCGGACATCACACCGCGCCCGCCGTACGGGCGGTGCAGCGCGGCCTCGTCCAGGACCACATGGCACGCCGGGGCGCGCTCGGAGACCAGCAGCTTCTGCCGCTCCAGCCGCAGCGCCACCCGCCGGTCCACCTCGTCGGAGCACGCCTGCGGCTGGCCGCGGGTGACCACGGCGTGGGCGTAGCCCTCGGTCTGGAGCAGACCGTGGATGAACTGGACCTCGTAGCAGGCGATATCGGAGGCGGCGCCCTCCAGGCCGACATAGGTCTGGAACCAGCCGGGGAGCACATCGCCGTAGCTGTGCCACCACCCGGCGACATTGGCCTCGCGGGCGAGCCCGAGCAGCGCCGCGCGCTCCGCGTCGTCGGTGACTCCGTACAGCGTCAGCAGATCCTCGATGTCCCGCGCCTTGAAGCTCACCCGGCCCAACTCCATCCGGCTGATCTTGGATTCGGAAGCCCGGATCGAATAGCCCGCCGCCTCGCGGGTGATGCCGCGGTCCTCGCGCAACCGCCTGAGTTGAGAGCCCAGGAGGATACGGCGTACCACCGATCCACTCGACTCGCTGCCGGCCATTTCCGCGGTCCTCCCTGTACGGAAAGCATCCTTGCGAACGGCGCCCCCGCAGTCCCTGAGGGGGAAGTCTGCCACTGATCGGGCTTCACGCCGTAGGCGCGTCGTTACTCAACCCGATGATGCACGCCAGTGTACGGAGTCAGAAATCCCAGTAAAACCGTGCGGATCGGACCAACCATCTCGCGTGCACGTGCATTTGCCCTTGCATCTGACGTGCGCATTCGGAACCATAGGGTGTGCGCACGTGCTAGCTGGTACGAAATCTGGCCAGAGTTCGTCACGGCCACGGATGCAGGAGTGCTCGCATGGGGAGCGAAGGTTCGACCCTGCTGGAACCCTTGTGGCAAGGGCTTGCCGCCATCGATCCCGCCGCCGTCTCCGGATCCGTCTCCTGCGCCCTACCCGCCCGCTATGAAGCGGTCAAGGGGGCCCGGCAGTTCACCGGCTCCACCCTGCGGCAGTGGAACATGTCCGAACTCCTCGACGAAGTGGCACTCGTCGTCTCCGAGCTGGTCACCAACGCCCTCCGGCACGCCCTGTCCGGCGCCGCGGCGGCCGGTGAGCCGGAGCGACCGGTGCGGCTCCATCTGATGCGCGGCCCCTCACGACTGGTGTGCGCCGTACGCGACCCCAGCGAGGTGGGGCCGGTGGCCGGCGAGGCGGGCTGCGGCGAGGAGTCCGGGCGCGGGCTCCATCTGGTGGAGTCCTTCACGGACGGCTGGGGCTGGCAGCCGCTGGCGGGCACCCCGCGCGGCAAGATCGTCTGGGCCGTCTTCCGGCTCCCCGACGCCTAGGGAGTTCCCCGACTCGTAGCGAACTCCCCGACGCGTAGGGATACGCCACCGCCCGTCCCGAACGCCAACCGCCCGTCCGTCCCGAACACCACCGCCCATCACGGGTGGGTGGTGGACTCCGGCGGGGCCGTGGTGATGCCCAGGCCGTGCAGCTGGAAGAGCCGGTTCACATCGTGCATCGTGACGATCCCCTCGAGCTGCCCGTGGTCCACCACCAGCACCGGCAGCGCGCCGCCACCCGGACGCGCCCGCTCCAGCACCTCGCTCAGCAGCTCATCCGGCTCGGCCACCGTGCACCGGGCCAGCGGTATCGCCACATCGCGCACCCGCCGCTCCTCCCGGGCCTCGCCCGGCACCGACGCGAGCGCGCGCAGCTGGACGACCCCGCTCGGCCGTCCCTCGAAGTCCAGCAGCGGCATCACCGAATGCCGGGCGTGGGCCGCCACCTCGTCGATGAACCGCCCCACGGTCAGCCAGTCGGCCCCGGCGGCGACCGGCGCCGACATCGCGTCCGCCACCCGCACCCCGCGCAGCGCCGTGTTGACCCCGGCCCGCTGCCGCTCCGCGTTGGCGATGATCACCATGAAGAGGCCGATGAGCGAGAGCCACAGCCCGCCGTTGTTCCCGCGCAGGAAGGAGATCCAGCCGGCGGCGATGAGCACCACACCGAGGATCTGGCCGCTGCGCCCCGCCGCCCGCTCGGCGCGCTCCCGGTCCCCGGTGCGCCACCAGATCACGGCCTGCACCACCCGTCCGCCGTCCAGCGGTGCGGCGGGCAGCAGATTGAAGACGCCCAGCAGCAGATTGGCCCAGCCCAGCCAGATCAGCACGGCCGTGGGCACTCCCCATCCGGTGAGCGCGTGCACCCCGATCCCCGCGCCGACCGCGACACCGCCGATGACCAGGCTGGTGAGCGGCCCGATGACGGCCACCCAGAACGCGACCCCGGCGGTGCGGGGCCGTCCCATCTTGGTCATGCCGCCAAGCGCCCAGAGCGTCACGTCCTCCACCGAGACGCCCCTTCTGCGGGCGGCGACCGCGTGCGCGGCCTCGTGCAGCAGCAGGCTGCCCATCAGCAGCACGGCGCCGACGACGCTGGCGACGGCGTAGACCGCACTGGTCCGGCCGGGGGTCCACGCGGGCAGCGTCTCGTGGCCGAGCCCGTAAGCGAGCAGCACGATCAGCACCGGGACGCTCCAGTGCATCCGCAGTGGTACCCCGAGTACACGTCCGACGCGGACCGAGCCGTTCATCGCCGTCTCACATGGGTCGGGTCCCCCCGATCGCCACTACCAGTGTCGCGCGTCCGCGGCGATCAGCCCAGACCTGCCGGATCGTGTGCCAGATGGTCGAACTCGCCGTCCTTGGCCCCGAGCAGCATCGCCTCGACCTCGGCCGGGGTGTAGATCAGCGCCGGTCCGTCGGGGAACCGGGAGTTGCGGACGGCCACGTTCCCACCGGGCAGCTTGGCGAACTCGACACACGACCCCTGGGAGTTGCTGTGTCTGCTCTTCTGCCAGACGACTCCCCGGAGGTCCGCGGCCGCCATGCCGTTGTAGGGGTGGTCGCGCACAGGGCTTCTCCACTGTTCGTGCATGCGTGCAGCTGTCAACTGTCCGGGATCATAGCTGCGTTCTTTTGCGAATGCATGGGCAAATGCATCTGCGTATGCGCAGGTAGATGCACAAGCAGATGCACGTGCACCATGCGTATCTGCATGATCACCCGACACCCGGGATCTTTTGCCCGGAGTGAAGAAGAGCAGTCGTCATGAATGACGTCCGGGTCCCCCTCCGGGTTGAGCGGGCCTCGTCCTCGTCACCGAAGCCTGAGTATCGGCGTCACCGGAGCCCGAGCATCGGCGTCACCGGAGCCTGAGCATCGGCGTCACCGGAGCCTGAGCATCGGCGTCGATGTCAGACCCCCCTGCCAGAATCCCGGGCATGAGATGGGCGGCGGCGGAGACGGACCACGGGGGTGTTCGTCTCTGCCCGCTCGACCCCCGGGGAAAGGCCGCCGGACCGGTCATCGAGGTCACGGCGGAGCAGGGCGGGATCGCCGAGGCCGTGCGTTCCCGCCCCGAGGCCGACCGGTGGGTGTGGCGGTCCACCGCCGAGGTCTATCCACGGCTGCTGGCCGCCGGGGCCCGGGTCGAGCGGGCCTATGACATCGAGGCGGCCGAGGCGCTGCTCCTCGGCCATGAGGGGCGCTCGGGCGCACCGCGTTCGCTCGCCGCCGCCTGGGCTCGGCTGCGCGGGCTGCCCGTCCCCGAGGACCCGCCGCCCCGGGCGGCCGGGGGCCAGCCGTCGCTGTTCGAGCCCGGTCCGCCGCCGCTGCCGCCGGGCACCGATCCGCTGGACGCGCTGCTCGAGGTGTACGCGGGCCAGCTGATCCGTACGGACGCGGCCGAGCACCCCGACCGGATGCGGCTGCTGACCACCGCCGAGTCGGCCGGGATGCTGATCGCCGCCGAGATGCGGCGCAGCGGGGTGCCCTGGCGCGCCGACCGCCACCGGGAGCTGTTGGACGAGCTGCTCGGCGAGCGCTATCCGGGCGGTCTGGAGCCGCGGCGCCTGGCCGAGCTGGCCGACGAGGTCTCGCGCGCCTTCGGCACCCGGGTGCGGCCCGATCTGCCCGCCGAGGTCGTCAAGGCGTTCGCCCGCGCGGGCATCACCCTGGGCTCGACCCGCGCCTGGGAGCTGGAGCGGATCGACCACCCCGCCGTCGAGCCGCTGCTGCGCTACAAGAAGCTCTACCGGCTGCACACCGCCCACGGCTGGGCCTGGCTCCAGTCCTGGGTGCGCGAGGGCCGCTTCCGCCCGGAGTATCTGCCCGGCGGCACCGTCTCCGGCCGCTGGACCACCAACGGCGGCGGGGCGCTGCAGATCCCCAAGGTGGTGCGGCGCGCGGTGGTGGCCGATCCGGGGTGGCGGCTGGTGGTGGCCGACGCCGACCAGATGGAGCCCCGGGTGCTCGCCGCGATCTCCCGCGACCCCGGGCTGATGGAGGTCGCGGGCAGCGGCCGGGATCTGTACGCGACGCTGTCCGACCGCGCCTTCTCCGGCCGGCGCGACCTGGCCAAGCTGGCGCTGCTGGGCGCGGTCTACGGCCAGACCTCCGGCGACGGCCTGAAGCACCTCGCGGCCCTGCGGCGGCGCTTCCCGGCGGCGGTGGCATATGTGGACGAGGCGGCCCGCGCGGGTGAGGAGGGCCGGCTGGTGCGCACCTGGCTGGGCCGCACCTGCCCGCCCGCGGGCGGCGCCGCCGAGGAGACGGCCGACGAGGCGGGGCTGCCGCGGGACCAGGAGGAGCCGTCGTACGGCAGCACGGCGGGCGCCCGCGCCCGGGGCCGGTTCACCCGGAACTTCGTGGTGCAGGGCAGCGCCGCCGACTGGGCCCTGCTGATGCTCGCCGCGCTGCGGCGGTCGCTGACCGGGGCGGGGCTGCGCGCGGAGATCGTCTTCTTCCAGCACGACGAGGTGATCGTGCACTGCCCCGAGGCGGAGGCCGACGCGGTCCGGGAGGCGATCGCCGAGGCGGGCGAGACGGCCGGCCGGATCGCCTTCGGACCGACCCCGGTGCGGTTCCCCTTCACCATGGCGGCGGTGGAGTGCTACGCGGACGCGAAGTGAGCGGCCCACGGCCCAGGTCCTGTCCCCGGAGGATCTTCGCGCCCGCGGCATCAGCGGCTGACGCCCGGGGCTTCCGGCATCCGACGCGGGGCGCGGCCCCAGCGGTCCAGCCGTAACCGGGGGGCCGGTGGCGGGCGCCGTGCCAGGCGTCGCGGGCCCGCGCGGATCCACCGCACGGAGCCAAGAAGATTCACCGCACGGAGCCAAGAAGATCCACCGCACGGGGCCCAGCGGACAGTCGCTCCCCCGACCGGCTCAGCCCCACGGGCAGCGGGCCTGATCGTCCCCACACGATGAGAGCGGAGGGCCGCCGGGCGGCGGCCCGCCACGCCGCCCACAGGGGAGACCTGCCATGACCATCAGCCTCGAGGCACTGCGCCGCTGCTCCATCGCCGTCGACCTCGGCGCGGCCAGGACGCGCGTCTACCTCAGGCGCACCGGGCTCATCGTCGACGAGCCGACCGTGGCCGCCGTGAACACCCACACCGGCGGGCTGATCGCGGTCGGCACGCCGGCGCAGCGGATGACCGGGCGGACGCCCGCGCACATCCGGGTGGTCCGGCCGGTCTCCAACGGCACCGTCGTGGACATCGAGATGGCCCAGCGGATGCTGCGGCTGCTGCTGGGCAACAAGCTGCGCCGCGCCTGGCGGCGCCGTCCGCTGGTGAGCGCCGCCGTCTGCGTCCAGCATGACGCCGACCCGCTCGCCCAGCGCGCCGCCATGGAGACGCTCATCGGGATCGGCGCCAAGCGGGTCGAGCTGGTGGACACCCTGATCGCCGCCGCCGTGGGCTGCGGTCTGCCGGTGGAACGGCCCGAGGCGACGATGATCGTGGTGTGCGGCGCGGCCACCACCCAGGTCGCGGTCCTGTCCCTGGGCTCGATCGTGGCCGCCGAGCGGGTGCCGGTGGGCGGCGAGACCGTGGACCACGCCGTCGTCCAGCATCTGCGCAACGAGCACGCGCTGATGCTGCCCAGCCAGGCCGTCCACCCGCTGCATCTGATCGTCAAGGACAGCGTGGGCGGCGCGGACGGCGCCCAGACCGTACAGAGCGCCGAGGTGCACGGCCGGGACGTGGCCACGGGGCTCGCCCGGACCGTACGGATCGATATCGAGGGCGTACGGACCGCCATCCGCACCCCGCTCACCGGGGTGCTGGACGCCATCGGCACGGTGCTGCGCCGCTGCCCGCCCGATCTGGTGGCCGACCTCGCCGACCGCGGCATCATGCTGGCGGGCGGCAGCGCGGTGCTGCCCGGGTTCGACACGATGCTGCGCGAGGCCACCGGGATGCCGCTGAACATCGCCGACCACCCCGACGTCTGCGCGGTCGAGGGGCTCGGCGCGATGCTCGACGGCAAGGTGCAGCCCCTGCTGCTGGACGCGATGGTCTCCTGACCCCTTCCGCGCCCGTACCTCACCCCTGTCCCCTGACCCCTGGTCCCTGGCCCCTGCCCCCTGACCCCTGATCGGAAATTCTTCGTGACGCGTTGAGCGGCTGCCTCCCCCCATGCGTAGTGAAGGGGGAAGAGGCCGACATGGCCGCCGATCCCCCCCGGGGCTCAGACCGGGAGTCGTCCGTTGATGTTGTCCAACTCAGGTCAGGTCCTGGAGGTTCAGGTGCACGACGACGCCGCCGTGGCCGATGAGCGTCCGTCAAGATCCGGGCGTGGTACGCCGGACGAGCGACTCATGCGCGCGCTCTACCAGGAGCACGCCGGGCCGTTGCTCGCGTTCGTACTGCGTCTGGTCGCGGGTGACCGGCACCGTGCGGAGGACGTCGTCCAGGAGACCCTGGTGCGCGCCTGGCGGAACGCCGACCAGCTGTCCCGGGCCACCGGCTCCATCCGGCCCTGGTTGGTCACCGTCGCCCGGCGGATCGTGATCGACGGACACCGCAGCCGGCAGGCCCGGCCGCAGGAGGTCGACCCCTCCCCGTTGGAACTCATGCCCGCGGAGGACGAGATCGACCGTGCACTGCGGCTCATGACCCTGACCGACGCGATGCAGGATCTCAGCGACGCCCATCGCGAGGTGCTGGTCGAGACCTACTTCAAGGGGCGGACCGTCAACGAGGCGGCCCAGACCCTCGGCATACCCAGCGGGACGGTACGGTCCCGGGTCTTCTACGCGCTGCGCTCGATGAAGCTCGCGCTCGAGGAGAGAGGAGTAACGGCATGACAGCGCAGACGCACCACCCGGGACATGACGCCGTTGGCGCGTATGTGCTCGGCGTGCTCGACGAGGCGGACGCCACCTATTTCGAGGAGCATCTGGCCGGCTGCGACCAGTGCGGACGGCAGCTGGACGAGCTGACCGGACTGGAACCGCTGCTGGCCGATCTGGCCGCCGACATCCCCGGGATCCACGGCAGCCCCGGGCGGACCCAGCTCACGGGCCACACTCCGCATGCCTTCAGCGCCACTCCCAACGCCATCGAGACCCTCACCGCGCGCCCCGGTCCGGCCCTGTTCAACCGGATGGTCGGCGAGGCCGCGGCGTCCCGCGCCAAGCGGCGGCGGCGCGGTCTCTACCTGGTCGCGGCGGCGGCCGTGCTGATCGTCGGCGGCCCGGTCGGCACGATCGCGGTCACCTCCGGCGGCTCGGACAGCTCCGTCTCGGCCACCCCCAGCGAGAGCGCCCTCTTCGCCGGAATGCCCGACAAGGTGCAGGACACCGACCCGGACACCAAGGTGAACGCGGCGGTCGCGCTGGAGGACAAGATGTGGGGCACCGACGCCGTCCTCCGGCTGAAGAACCTCAAGGGCCCGCTGGACTGCAGTCTGATCGCGGTCTCCAAGGACGGCCATGAGCAGACGATGATGACCTGGTCCGTGCCCGAGTGGGGCTACGGGATCGAGGACAGCCCCAAGGCGGAGGCGAGAGGTCCGCTGTGGGCGCACGGCGGCGCGGGCATGAAGCGCTCCGACATCGAACGCTTCGAGGTCCGTACGACCGACGGCAAGCGCCTGGTCTCCCTGAACGTCTGACCTGCCACCGAGACGTCTGACCTGCCACTCGGATCGCCGATCAACCCATGCGGCGCGGTGAGCGAGATGTTACACAGAGTGTGATATGTCGTGCTTCGCGTCCCCGGGGGGTCCGGATCCGAGGAGGCACCACGTGGCTGACCCGGACGCCCATCAGCAGCGCATGTTCGCTCAGTATGTGCTGCCCGAGGTCGAGGTGCTGCTGCGCGTGGCCATGTCACTGACCACCCAGCGAGCCGACGCCGAGGATCTCGTGCAGGACACGTTACTACGGGCGTACCGGGCAGTCGGCCGTTTTGACGGGAGACATCCACGGGCCTGGCTGCTGACGATCATGCGGCATGCGGAGGTCAGCCGGCGCCGCCAGCGCCGGCCCCGGCTGCTCGACGACCCGGACACGGAGCTGGAGCGGCTGGTCCCGGCCCGGGACGCGACACCGGAGGAGCTGGTGGTGGACACGACGTTCGACGAGGCCGTGGACGCCGCGTTCACGGCGCTTCCGCTGCGGGACCAGCAGGTGGTGCGGCTGGTGCATGTGGACGGGCTGTCGTACGCGGAGGCCGCACAGGTGCTGGACGTCCCCAAGGGGACGGTGATGAGCAGGCTGCACCGGGCGCGCAAGCGGATCCGGAACCAGCTGCTGGCCGCGGGAGTGGAATCGGAGCGAGGTGGCGCATGAGCAGATGGACATGGTGGCGGACCACACGCACCACGGGGACCACGCAGACCACCGGACGGCTCCGGACCCCACGATGTCCCCTGGGCGCGCCGATGCTCCAGTCGTATCTGGACGGGGAGCTGGACGCCCCGGCGGCGGCCCGGGTGCGCACCCATGTGGCCGAGTGCCACCGCTGCGCCCGGGAGCTCGCCGTCTACCAGCGGATCAGCGAGGCGCTGGCCGCCCGCGCGACGATCGACGAGGCGGTGCTGGACCGGCTCAGGGACTTCGCGGAGTCCCTCGCGGAGCGGGAGAGCCGGGAGCCGGGGTCGGAGGGGGCGCCGCAGGAGCCGATCCCGGGGACGGAGACGGTGCCGCCGGAGGCGATGC
Organism: Streptomyces endocoffeicus; assembly: GCF_016741935.1. Classification (GTDB taxonomy): domain Bacteria; phylum Actinomycetota; class Actinomycetes; order Streptomycetales; family Streptomycetaceae; genus Streptomyces; species Streptomyces endocoffeicus. The sequence goes on from NZ_JAERRG010000007.1 coordinate 426,251, forward strand.
CGAACGAGGCGATCCAGGCCGAGCCGATCCCGGCCGAGACGGTCCCGGCCGAGGCGATGCCGACGGAGACGGTCCCCGGGACGGCGCCGGGGGCGGATCGGGACGCCGATCAGGGCGCGGTGCACAAGGCGGGAGGCTGACGGCCACCGGATCAAGCCCCGCGCCCGGGGCGCCCGTGCCGGGGCCGGACAGCGCGGTGGCCCGGTCGCGTGCCCGCGAGGGTCTGCGCAGCAGCAGGGCCGCGGTGAGCAGGGTCCCGGTGATCAGGGCCACATCGGCGAGGTTGAAGACCGGCCCGCGGGCGTCCAGCGTGATCCAGTCGACGACGGCGCCGCGCAGCGGGCCCGGCGACCGGATCATCCGGTCGGCTCCGTTGCCCATCGCTCCCCCGGCGATCAGCCCCAGGCCCAGCGCCGCGCCCCGGCCACGGACCCGCAGCCCGGCCCCGGCCGCGCCCAGCGTGGCCACCGCGCCCGCGAGCGTGATCACCACGATCAGCGCGGGCCGGCTCTGGCCCAGGCCGAAGGCTACGCCGGTGTTGCGCACCAGCAGCGCGCAGAACGGCCCGAACCGGGCCTGCGGCCCCGCGGTGCCGCTCCAGGCGGCCAGCGCCATCGCCTTGCTCAGCTGATCGGCCACGATCACGGCGAGCGCGACCAGGGGAAAGAGCAGCCGGCCGGTCGCCGGGTGGGGCTTCATCATCGGCCTCCCTGGGGGTGGGGGGCCGGTCCGCGGGCGCGGTCCGCGGCCCGGGAAGGAAACCCGCCGGGCAGCCGCCCCGCTTCCCTTCCGGGGAAAAACACACGTTCCCTTCCGGGGAAAATCCCAAGACGAGGGCCCGCAGGCGGCACTGCCTGCGGGCCCTCGCTGCTTGCCAACGCCGTGATCAGCTATGTGGTCATCGGCGGTGTACCGAAGGGGTTACTCCGACTTACTTCCCCTTCTTCGCCTCCAGGAGCGGCGTCTGGTACTTGGCCAGCATCTTCATCTTGTTCTGGTCGATCGTCTTCCAGTCGTTCTTCAGCACACCGCCGGTGTCACCCGAGTCCGGGTTCCAGGTCCAGTAGGTGTAGCTGATCTGGTGCTTCTTGAGGTAGTCCATCAGGGCGTTCTGCCAGACGGCCTCGGAGCTCTTACCGGCGGTCTTCTTACCACCGAACTCACCGAGCAGCAGCGGGGCGATGTTCTGCTTCTTGATGTACGCCCAGTGCTTCTCCCAGATGGCCGGCATGTTCTTCGGGAAGTCCTTCGCCATGAACCAGTTCTGGTTGTAGACGCCCGGACCGTAGTCGTGGGCCGAGTAGACGACCTTGTTCGGCTCGTCGAGCTTCACCGGGTGCTTCTTCACACCCTGGAGGTCACCGCCCCACCAGAACTGCTCGTTCTTGTGGCGGTCCGTACCCTCGACGAAGATCAGCCAGTTCTTGTTGACCTTGTGGATGGCGTTACCGGCCTTGGTGGCCGCCAGCTGCCAGTCGGTCTTCGGGTTGCCGTCGCCCCACGTGGCCTGGCCACGCGGCTCATTGTGCAGGTCGGCGCCGATCACCCGGTCGTTGTTCTTGTAGCGCTTGGCCAGCTGGACCCAGTCGTCCATCCACTGCTTCTCGGAGAGGCTCTGGGAGTGCCACAGCTCACTCTGGCCGTACTGGTCCGGACGGTGCTGGTCCAGGATCACCCGGATACCACGGTCGGTGGCACCCTTGACGATCTTGTCCATGATCTGCTGGGGGGTGAGGCCCTTCAGATCGGGGTTCTTGTGCCAGTCGATGCCGTTGGGCTTGGCGGACGACTTGAACATGTCGTTCGCGTACGGCAGACGCATGGTGTTGAAGCCCTGCTTGGCCATCTGGTCCAGCATCGACTCCCAGTTACGGGTCCACAGGCCGTGCGGCGCGTAGGTGCCGGTCTCGAAACCGAACCAGTTCACACCGGTCAGGACGACCTTCTTACCGTCGGAGTCGACGATGTCGCCCTTCTTGGTGGACAGGGGGCCCTCGGCACCCGCGCCGGTGGCCTTGGCGCCGGCGGCGGAGGTGGTGGTGGCGGCCGACTGGCCATCGGAGTTGTTCACCGCGAAGGCGGTGACAGTGCCACCCACGGCAGCAGCAGCGACGACGGCCGCGGCGATACCGAAGCGGAGACGCTGCGAGCGCGGCGCACGCTTGGTCTCGGTGGTCGGGGCGTTGTTCTGATCCATGGGGGAATTCATTCGGAGATGCTCCTGAGCAAATCGGGTACTGCGGTTTTCAGGACGCTGGGGTTGTTCGTCGGAGATTCCAGACATTCCATCTGCGGGTCGGAGACTGCGGTCAGCCGGACAATCCGCGCGGACGGTAGGAGTTCGCCGATCAGGCGGACCAACCGCGCTTTCCAGCTGGGCTCATCCACGTCGATCAGCACCACATCCGGCTGCATGTGATGGGCCAGAGAAATTGCTTCTCGGGCCGACCCTGCAATTCCGGATAGCTCCAGTCCGGGCTCCTCGACAACGAGATCGGCGAGAGCACTCAACACCAATGGGTGGTGCTCCACGACGAGAACTCTGTGCATCGATGGGAGCTCCTTCGGGGCTTGTCCTTTCGCTTCACGACATTAGGGAGTGACCGCGGTCGGAATCGCCGTACGCCTGGCTGAAATCTGCGTACCTCAATTGCGGGAATTCCGGGCACACCAAACGGCCGAATTCCGCCTACCTCAGTTGAGGTAGAGGAATTCGGCCGTTTTATATGGGTTATGTCCGTTTTGGGGGGCGGTTCGGAGTGCTCAGGGCGTGCTCAGGGCGTGCTTGGGGGCCGCCCAGGGGTCCTCAGAACATGCGAAAGGCGCCGGTCACGGGGTGACCGGCGCCTACGGGGTGTCCGGCGGACCACGCGGCGGAGCCGCATATCGACGCCGGACAACACACCCGAGCGGCCCGGAGAAGGGCGGAGCGTCAGCGTGTCAGCCGGTACGCGTAGCCGGGGACGAACATCCCCGCACCGGCGGCACAGCCGTCCGCCTGGCCCGGCTGCTTGACCCACAGGAAGGCATCGACCCCGGGGATGCCCGTGGCGGCGGTGGGAGGCCTGCCCAGCTTGCGGCCCGGCGGATCGCAGAAGCTGTGCTTACGCGTGGGCCCCGCCCCGTTACGGCTGGTGTCCACCACGACCCCCAGCCGGGGCCGGCGCAGCTCCCGGATCACGGACAGCCCGTAGCGCACCTCGTCGGCGGTGGCGTTGAAGTTGGAGACGTTGACCGCTATCCCGTCCCCGTACCGCTCTATACCGGCGCGCCGCAGCCGCTCGGCCATGGTCCGTGCGGGCTCCCATCCGGAGTTCCCGGCGTCGTAGTACACCCGGGCGCGGGGCGCGCCCCGCTGGAGCGCCCGCGCCGCGTACGCCAGCGCCGCGAACCGGTCCGCCCGCTGTCGCCGCTTGAGACAGCTCATATGCGCGAGCGCGTCCGGTTCGAGGATGACGATGGCGCGCCCGTCCCCTATGCCCCGGGTGAGGGCGTCGCTCCAGCGCCGGTAGGCGGCCGTGTCCCCGACGCCGCCGGAGCTCAGCTGCTGGCAGTCGCGCTGGGGGATGGTGTAGGGGACCAGCACCGGCAGCCGTCGCTGGGCGGCGGCGGTGCGGACGAGGTCGCGGGCCCGCTCCTCGATCAGGGACTCATTGGTCTCGGTGAGCCAGGCGGCCTGGGGCTCGGCGGCGATCCGCCGGGCGATGGCCGCCGCCCGCCGGTCGTGCGGATGGTCCCGCACCCAGGTCGCGGCCGGGTTGTGGGGGTCGACGTAGAAGCGCGTCGTGGCCGGGAAGAACGGCTTGGCCACGGGGAGCGACGGCTTGGTGGCGGGCGGCCGCGCCGGGCCCACGAACAGGGCCTGCACGGTGGTCGCCGCCATCACCACCTCGACCACCAGCACCATCACGATCAGCTGGGCGATGCCCCGCCCCGCCCACCGGGAGGTGCGGGTACGCACCGGCGGGCGGGGGCGGCGGTCGCGGCCGCAGAGTCTCATGCTCATGGCGAGTCCTGCCCGGCCTCAGCCGTGGTGGGAGTTGTCGGGCGGCCTGCGGCGGCTGATGAGCACCACCGCCAGGATCGCGAGCACCACCAGGACCCCGGCCACCACACCTATCGTGACCAGGGCGGATTCATCCCCCTGGGTTTTGGGGGCGGCGGCGTCCGGGGTGGCGGACGGATGGCGGCGGGGCGCGGAGAGCTCGGCGGAGGCGGGGGGCGCGGCCCGGTCCGCCAGCGCCTTGGCCGGGGCGATCACCCCGTATCCATAGCGCGGGTCATGGCCCGAGGAGCCCTTGCGGTCGGCGGTGTCGATCAGCTTCTGGACCACCTGGTTGGCGTTCCAGCGGGGGTGTGCCGAGCGCAGCAGCGCGGCGCCCGCCGCGACCCAGGGCGCCGCGAAGGCGGTGCCGTCGCCGGTCCAGTAGTCGTTGTTTCCGGAGGTGGTGAGGATGGCGACGCCGGGGGCGGCCAGGAGGGTCTTCCCGCCGTGGTGGGAGGAGGTCCAGACGGCGCCCTTCTTGTCGGTGGCCACCACGGCGACCACTCCGGGGAGGGCGGCCGGGTAGGTGGGCCGGTTGCCGATCTTGCCGTTGTCGCCCGCGCCGGCCACGATCACGGCGTCCTTGCCGACGGCGTACTTCACCGCGGACCGCAGTGCGGGGGTCGGCCGCTTGAAGTCGACGGCCAGGTCGATGACGCGCACGCCATGGTCCACCGCGTGCCGGATGGCCTTCGCGGTGGGATCGGCGAGGGGCTTTCCGTCGCGGTAGACGCCGAGCGGCATCACCTTGGCCTTGGGCGCGAGCCCGTACACCCCGTCGCCGCGGTAATTGCGGCCGGTGCCGGCGATGATTCCGGCGGCATGGGTGGCCTGTTCGGCGGCCTTGCCGCCGTCCCGGGTGCCATAGCCGCCGGTGCCGCCCGCGAAATCCTTTCCGCGGACCACGCGCCCGCGCAGATCCGGATGGGAGGCGTCGACGCCGGTGCCGATGACCGCCACGGTCACTCCGGCGCCTTTGCTGAATTTCCAGGCGCGCTCCGCCTTGAGCGCGGTCAGCGCCCATTCGGAATCGTGCAGTCCACCGGATTGGGAATCACTTGCCGCAGCCGGCGTGGCCAGTGCGAGTGTCATCATCGCGATGACCGCTCCGGCCCGGCCGGCGAATGGATGGCGTGACATCACGTGACCTGACATTACGTCACCTACTCTCTTCGCACGGGACGCAAGGCCGTCCGGCCCATTTCATCTTTGGGCATCCCCCGCAGGTACTGGCACCCGCGAGAGAGTGAGCATCCCGTCCCTTCTTTGGGGGACCGGTCCGGATGCCCCGAACCCGGCTCTCCCCAATACGGGGGATAGGAGGGGTCCGCCGAAGGTGTACCACCCGCTCCCCCGGGCGCGGGTACTACCTCCTTTTCGGGTGACGCACTCTTGGGTCAACGGCGATAAGAGCCTCCTGTCGAGGGAGTCGCGATGCAGCGTTTCCGAACGTTCAGCGAGCGCACCGGAGAGCCGGGCGAAGAGGCGGACAGCACCGACCGTAATGACCGCAGGCGGGCCGGAATGCTGTTCCGAGTCCGCCAGGTCCGGAACCCGATGGCGGGCATGCCCGGTCTGGCCCTGCGCTTCGCGGTGGTCGGCGGGGGCGGTGTGGTCGTGAACACGGTGGTCCTCTTCGTCCTCTATCACTGGGCCGGACTGCCGCTGCTGGCCGCGTCGTCGATAGCGGTGGAACTCGCCGTGGTCCACAACTATCTGCTGAACGACCGGTGGACCTTCGCGGTGGCCACTCCGTCCCTCCGGCGATTTATCAAGTTCAATGTCTCGGTCCTGGGCGGACTCGGGGTCAATGTGCTCATCGTCTGGACGCTGGTGCACACCGGAACGCATCTACTGCTGGCGAATTGTGTCGGCATCGCGGCGGCTTTCGCGGTCAACTTCGCGTCGAGTACCGGCTGGGTCTGGGGGAGGCGGAGCCGATGATTGTCTCCATCATCTACCTGGTGCTGATCGTGGTCTCGGTTCTGCTCACCGTGCAGTCGGCCCATGTCCTCTATCTCATGCTCTACACCTGGGACCGGGCGGATGCCGAACGGAGGGCCCGGGCGCCGGAAGAATTCCTGCCGCCGCAGATCTCCTTCAGTGTCCTGCTGCCCGCCCGGCATGAGGAAGACGTCATCCAGAGCACCATCGAGCGCGTGGTGCGGGCCAACTATCCGGCCGAACTGCTGGAGGTCTTCGTGATCTGCTCACAGGACGACGACGGCACGATCAAAAAGGCCGAGGAGAAGATCGACGACCTGAAGCGGAAGGGGCTGCGCAATGTGCGGGTCGTGGTGTTCGACGACAAGCCGATCAACAAACCGCACGGCCTCAACACCGCTCTCCCGCACACCGCGAACCAGGTGGTGACGATTTTCGACGCGGAGGACGACATCCACCCGGAGATCTTCAACCTGGTGAACACCGTGATGGTGCAGGAGAAGGTCAGGGTGGTCCAGGCCGGTGTACAGCTGATGAACTACGAGTCCAACTGGTACTCGACGCTCAACGTCCTGGAGTACTTCTTCTGGTTCAAGAGCCGGCTGCACTACCACGCCCACTTCGGCTCGATCCCGCTCGGCGGCAACACCGTCTTCTTCGCCCGTGAGCTGCTGCTGCGGCTCGGCGGCTGGGACGACCGCAACCTCACCGAGGACGCCGACATGGGTCTGCGGATATCCGCCATGGGCGAGCGGGTGCGCGTCGTCTACGACGACCGGTATGTGACCAAGGAGGAGACCCCGCCGACCCTCGGCCATTTCATCCGGCAGCGCACCCGCTGGAGCCAGGGCTTTATGCAGACCCTGAAGAAGGGCACCTGGAAGAAGATGCCGACGCGCAAACAGCGCTGGCTCGCCTTCTACGTCCTGGTGTTCCCGCGCGGACAGGCGCTGCTCGGCATCTATCTGCCGATCTCGCTCGGCATGATCCTCATCCTCAAGGTGCCGGTGCTGATCGCGCTCTGCTCGTATCTGCCCGTACTGCTGCTGGCCGCGCACTTTCTGGTCCAGGCGGTCGGTCTGTACGAGTTCACCGGCGCCCATGGTCTCGAAGCCTCGCCGAAGGCGATCGCGCGCATGGCCATCGCCTGGTTTCCCTTCCAGATGGTGCTGGCGTACGCCGCGCTGCGGGCCATGCGGCGCGAGATGCTCGGCCGCCACGACTGGGAGAAGACACAGCACGTAGGCGCCCACCGGGCCACCACCGAGGAGGCGGAGTCGCGTGTCGGATAACCCCACGCCCCCGCGGCCGGCGGCCGTCGGCGCGGAAGGCCGGAAGGCCGCGGCAAGCAAAAGCGCCGCGCCGGGCAAGAAGACCACGGCGAACAAGAACGCCGCGCCGGGCAAGAACGCCGCGCCGGGCAAGAGCACCACGACGCCCAAGAGCACCGAGGCGGCCAGGAACACCGAGGCGGCCAAGAGCACCGCGACGAGCAAGAGCACCACGCCTGGCAAAAAGACCGCGCCGGGCAAGAAGACCACGGCGAACAAGAGCACCGCGCCGGTCAGGAAGACCACAGCGAACAAGAACGCCGCGACGAGCAAGAAGACCACAGCGAGCAAAAACACCGCTACGGCCAAGAGCACCGCGCCGACCAAGGGCACCGAGGCCCCCGCGCGGCGTCCGCGCCGCCGCCCGCGGTTCTCCGTCGAGCGCGGCTGGTTCCCCCCGCTGGGGGCCAAGGGCAGGGTCGCCCTGGTCGTCTCCCTGCTGACCGGGCTGCTCACCCACGGCTACCACCTGTTCCGCTACCCCCTCTACCTCACCGACGAGGGCATCTACATGCAGCGGGCGTGGTCGCTGGTGCGGGAGACCAGCCTGTCCCCGTACACCTACGACTACGACCACGCCCCGCTGGGGTGGATCACCCTGGCCGGGTGGGTCTTCCCGCTGCCGAAGCAGTTCGAGACCTTCGGGAACGCGATCAACACCGGACGGTTCCTGATGCTGCTGGTGCATGTCGCCGCCGTCTATCTGCTGTTCGAGATCGCCCGGCGGCTGTCCGGCAGTGTGCTGGCCGCCACCGTCACCTCGTTCCTCTTCAACGTCTCGCCGATCGCGGTCTACTTCCAGCGGCAGGTCCTGCTGGACAACCTGATGATGCTGTGGCTGCTGCTGAGCCTGTTCATGCTGCTCAGGCGAGAAGTCACGATCAGATCGGTGTTCGGCGGCGGGATGGCGCTGGGGATCGCCCTGATCACCAAGGAGAACGCGATCTTCTTCGTGCCCAGCTTCATGTATCTGCTCTACCGGAGGGTCAAGGGCTCGGCCAGCAGCCGGTTCACCAGCACCCTCTGGCCGTTCGCCGCGGCCGCCCCGATCGGCGCCTATGTGACCTACGCACTGCTCAAGAACGAGTTGCTGCCGAGCGGTTTCGACTTCGATCTGAACAACCCGCCCGCGGACCACGTCTCGCTGCTCTACACCCTGTGGTGGCAGCTCAACCGCAACCAGGGCACCCTCTTCAGCCACACCGGGCTGCTGCAGACCAGCTGGCTGGTCCGGGACAAGTACCTGCTGATCGCCGGGGTGTGCGCGATGGTGATGTGCCTGTGGATCGGCATGCGGGACCGCAGGCGCAATCTGGGCTTTCTGATCGCCGGAATGCTGGCCCTCGGATACGCCTTCTATCTGGTGCGCGGCAGTGTGGTGCTGGACTTCTATGTCACCCCGCTGATCCCGATGCTCGCGCTCAACCTCGGCATGGTGACGGACCGGCTGCTCAAGGGCACGTTCGCCAATCGGTTCATGCGCGGCGCGCATTCTGTGACCCGGGTCGCCGTACCGTCGTTCGTGGCCATTCTGCTACTGGCGTCACCGGCCTCCGGGTATCTCGTCCACACCAATACCGAGGGCCATACGCAGATCGCCGACCAGTACCAGTCGAAGATCAATCTCACCGGAATGCAGCATGCCCAGATCGCCTGGGTGCGCAAGCACGTACCGCCGAATTCACGCATCATCATGGACGACGACCTATGGGGTGAACTGCACGATGTGCGCCCGTTCTACCCGTACGCGCATTCCCACTGGAACGCCTCGTCCGACCCGGATGTCCGCGACAAACTGTTCAAGAAGAAATGGCAGTACGTGGACTACATCATCATGTCGAACAAGATGCGCAGATCCATGATGCTCAACAATGGCGACGGCCGAGAGAACTGGATTCTCCAGGCGCTGCGAAATTCCACCCGCGTCTGGTCGGAGACCCGGGGCAATATCAAGCTGGAAATCTACCGTGTGCAGTAGCCATGGGAAGAGGAGGTGAAGGCCATGCCTGAGTACGACGACGACTGGGATGTTCCGGAGGACAGGGATGATCCCGAGAACGAGGATGAAATCCCCGAGGACGAGGAAATCTCCGAGGACGAGGACGTCCCCGACGAGGAGGAAATCCCCGAGGACGAGGATATCCCCGAGGAGGAGGACATCCTCGACGAGGAGGACATCCTCGACGAGGAAAGCACCCTCGACGAGGAGAACACCCCCGACGAGGAGGACACCCCCGCCGGTGACAAGAAGAAAAAGCTCACCTGGAAGACCGTCCTGCTCGCACTCGTGGTCTTCGCGATCGTCGGATCGCTCGTCCAGGTGGTCGCGCGCGGCGGCTTCGGAGGCGCTCTGAACACCACCGGCAGCGGAGGCGGCAGCGCCCCCAAGAAGGAGCACCACTCCCGGCAGGAGCAGGAGATACGCCCGCCCAAGCAGCCCAAGACCATCAAGCTGGGCAACCAGCGGGTCCCCCAGGCATCCGGGCCGATCATCGTGATCAACCCGGGTCTGGTGAACCCCGGCGGCAGCGCCGCGGTCGAGGGCGGTGGCTTCGACAAGAAGGCCACGGTGGACATCCTGCTCAAGGCCCGGAAGTCGGACACCAAGGGCCGCGCCATCGGCAGCGTGCGCTCGGACAAGTTCGGGTCGATCTACGCCCGGTTCACCATGCCCGAGAGCGCGGGCAACCGGCCCGCGACCCTGGTCGCCCAGCAGCGCGGCAGCACCAAGGCGGCGGAGGCCAAGGTGATCACCGGCGGCGCGGTCGGCACCGCGAAGATCAACAAGCTGGTCGGTCGCCCCGGCGACGTGGTGACGGTCACCGCCCGCGGCTTCCGCCCGGGTGAGACGATCGACGTCTTCTGGGGCCGGACCACCGGTATCCCCGTCACCACGCTGCACACCGACAGCAGCGGCGGCGTCGGCCAGGCGGCGATCAAGGTGGGCGTGGCCCCGACCGGCTCCAGCACCCTGGTCCTGGTGGGCAAGCGCAGCAAGACCACGGCCACCGCGCCCTTCCAGATGCTGGCCATGTACCCGTCGATGAAGTCCAAGCCGTACGCGCTCAAGGCCGGTCAGCGGATCACGCTGTCCGCCAACAAGTTCGCGCCCGGCGAGCGGGTGCTGGTCTACATCAACTCCACCGGCGGTCTGCCGGCCTTCACCGCCCAGGCGAACGGCATGGGCCAGATCCGCGACGTGGCGTTCAACGTGCCGTTCGGCCTCAAGGGGCGGCAGACGCTGATGGCGATCGGTGACCAGAGCCGGGCCGTGGTCCGCTCGGGCTTCACCGTGCTGCCGTACACCCCGTCCGCCGAGCCCAGCGCCTTCGGCGGCAGGGCGGGCACCACGCTCAGCTTCTATGTCGCGGGGTTCGCCCCGGGCGAGACGGTGACCGCCTACGCCGGTTCGGGCTCGAAGGCCCAGCGCAAGATCGGGACCTTCCAGGTGGACAGCCGGGGCAAGGCGGCGGCTGTGGGCTCGTACAAGATCACTCCGGCGGATGAGAGCGGTGTGTCCTTCCAGCTCATCGGCGAGAAGAGCGGTGGCGTCGCCAGGGCGAGCATCAATATGTCCCAGGGCCGCGGGGATTAGGGACCGCGAGTGGCGCCGAGGGAGAACGTGGGCCGGGCCGTGCCGCCCGCCGGAAAGCGGCGGGAAGCGCCGGGAAGCGCCGAGAAACGGCGGAAAACGGCGAGAAACGGCGGAAAGCGGCGGACACGGCCGGGAAACAGGCCCACGTTCCAGGGAGCGACCGGCCGCCGACGGCCGTGGGGCGGCTCACCCGGGCGGCTCACCAGTTCCGTAGATGTACCATGCGTCCTGGAGTGTCCTATGAGCGTAATTTTCGGCCCTAACTCACGAAGAGTCCTACAATTCCTGACCCATATCGAGGACCTCTCCCCGGAGGAGATCGACCGGGTGGCCGATCTGTGGAAGCAGACGTCCAGCCAGACCCGCGCCGAGGGCTGGGCGGTGGTCCACCGGACCACCACGCCCGAGGAGCGGTACCGGATCCTGGTCGCCGCCTCGGTGGCGCGCCGGGCCGCCCTGGACGCCGCGCAGAACCACAAGAAACACGACTGGGCCTTCTGGGCCGCGGTCTGGGACGCCGCGACCGCGGTCGCCGTCTGCGACCGCATCGGAAGCCACTACAACGTGCTGGTCGCGCCGCTGGCCGCGGTCATGCCATCGCTGGCGCACTGCCGGCGCGATGAACTCGAGCCCCGCGAACTGCAGGGTGCCGTCCTCAAGGGAGGTGGGTAGCGATGGGCGACAACCGGATCGCCGTTGTGGTGGCCGATGACGACCCGGCCGTCCGTGAGGCGCTCGCCGACCTCATCGACTCCCACCCGGACCTGGAGCTGGTGGGCCTGGCCATCAACCATGAGCAGGCCGTGCGGGCGGCGGTGGATCACCACCCGCAGGTCGTGATCATGGATGTGCACATGCCCCGGGGCGACGCCCCCAGCAGCGTCCGGGCCATCCGCGACCAGGTCCCCGGGGCCCGGGTGGTGGCGCTGTCCGCCCACGGCGACCGCGAGACGGTGCTGAACATGCTCGCCGTCGGGGCCAGCGGCTATCTGGTCAAGGGCACCCCCGCCGAGGAGATCCTCGAAGCGATCATCCGGGCCGCCCGCGATCAGTTCAGCATGTCCGCCGAGCTGCTCGCCGACTGCGCCGAGCCGCTGCGCCGCGCCGAACGCGCCTCCTGGCGGTTCGAGGACCTGGTCGGCAACCGCCTGGAGGACTCGTATCTGGAGCTGCTCGGCCACGCGCCCTGCGGAGTGCTCGTGGTCGGCCCGCGCGGCCGGATCGAGTACGCCAACGCCCACATCCGGCACATGTTCGGCTACAGCTCGGCCGAGCTGCGCGACAAGCGGCTGCGGGACCTCGTACCCGAGCGCTACCGCACCGCCTCCGAGCAGCTGATCGGCCGGGTCTTCACCACACCGTCCGCGATGAGCGGCCGCCGCCGCGACGGCAGCGAGTTCCCCGCCCAGTTCAGCGGCGGCCATCTGCAGGGCCGGCAGCCCCGCGGGGTGGTCTTCGTCGCCGACCTCAGCCAGCTGCGGGCGGCCGAGAGCCGGTTCCGCCAGCTGATCGAGTCCTCCCCGGACGCGATGCTGATCGTGGACACCGGCGGCCGGATCCAGGCGGCGAACCACCGCACCGAGGCGCTCTTCGGCTACGACCGCGACCATCTGATCGGCCGGGCCGTGGAGGCGCTGCTGCCCGACCAGCCGCTCACCGTCTCGCTGCGCGAATGGGACGACAGCCTCGAGGAGCCGGTCGGCCACAGCATGGAGCTGGTCGGGCGGCGCAGCGACGCCAAGCAGTTCCCCGCCGACGTCAGCATCAGCCCGCTGCGTACGGAGGAGGGCCTGCTCACCGTCCTGACCGTCCGCGACATCACCGAGGTGCAGCGCGCCCAGTTCGTCCTGGAGCGCAGCCTGGAGCTGCTGGAGGTCACCGACCGCGACCGCCAGGCGCTGCTCAGCCATCTGGTCCACGCCCAGGAGGCCGAGCGCGGCCGGATCGCCGCCGACATCCACGACGACACCATCCAGGTGATCACCGCCGCCAGCCTCCGCCTCCAGCAGCTGCGCCGGCGGCTGCGGGACCCGGACGAGCAGCGGGTGATGGACAAGCTGGACGAGACCCTGAAGCTCTCGCTCAGCCGACTGCGCCAGCTGATCTTCGACCTGCGGCCGTCCAGCCTGGAGCACGGCTGCCTGGCCGGGGCGCTGCGCGGCCTGCTGGAGCAGATGCGCGCCGAGACCGGCGTCACCTACCGGCTGGAGGACCGGCTCACCGCCCACCCCCCGGCCGAGACGATGGCGCTGATCTACCGGACCGCCCAGGAAGCGCTGGTCAACGTGCGCAAGCACGCCCACGCCAAGACGGTCCATGTGCAGCTGCTCGGGCTCGACGACGGCTGCCTGGTGCGGATCGTCGACGACGGCGAGGGCTACAACCCGCTCGAGGTCGAGTCCCGCCCCGGCCACCTCGGGCTCGCCCTGATCCAGGAGCGGGCCCAGATCGCGGGCGGCTGGTGCCGGATCGAGAGCGAACCCGGCTCCGGCACCACCGTGGAGTTCTGGGTGCCGCTCGGCACTGCCCCGGGCGCGCCGCTCGCCGCCCCCGGCTCCCCCGACTCCCCCGACTCCCCCGAAGGGGACCCGCAGCCGTGACCGCACCTCCCGAATTGACGAAGGTGCTGATCGTCGAGGACCACCGGGTGGTGGCCGAGGGGCTGTGGGCCCTGCTGGCCGAGTACTCGGATCTGACGGTGGTCGGCTGGGCCGACTCGGTCGCCGAGACCGTGCCCATGGCCAAGGAGATGAAGCCCGATGTGGCGCTGGTCGACTTCCGGCTGCCCGACGGCACCGGGGCCGACGCGGCCGGCGGCATCCGGGCCCATGACCCGTCCGTCGCCATCGTGATCCTCAGCGCCGACGCCAGCGACTCGGCGCTGCTGGCCGCCGTGGAGGCGGGCGCCTGCGGCTATCTGCTGAAGTCGGCGAGCGGCGACGAGATCGCGTCCGCCATCCGCTCGGCCGCCGAGGGCGAGACCCTCATCCCGGCCAGCACGCTGGTGGAGGTGCTGGCGCGGCACCGCGAGGACGCGCGGTCCACCGCCGAGCAGACCGAGCGCCTGGAGAGCCTGACCCCGCGCGAGCAGGAGATCCTCACGCTGATGAGCCACGGCCTGGACAACCGGGCCGTCGCGGAACGGCTGAGCATCAGCTACGCCACCGTGCGCACCCATGTGCGCAGGATCCTGGAGAAGCTGGAGGCGCGCTCACAGCTGGAGGCGGTCGCGAAGGCCGCCGAATTCGGCTTCAAGCCCGCGCAGCCGGAGGGGCCGGAAGAGTGAGTGCGTGGGTGCGTGGGTGCGTGGGTGCGTGACGGGCTGATCTGACCCGGGTCCGCCTTCGGTGCGGCGGTGGCCCCCTCTGGTGCGGGAGGCCGTTTGCGTTTCGCCGTACGGGTTCACCTGGACGGGCCCGTACGGATGGGGGCGGGGACCACCTGGGCGGGACCACCCGGGACTGGGGCGGGGACCACCTGGGGCGGGGAGACCGGGGGCCGAATGGGGCAAAAAGTCCCCCTTCGGATGGAATCGCGGAGCTACCGAGACGGGTTCCCTCCTCATGCGAGTCCCTGGACGGATCCGATGCCCGCTGAGCCGCGGGCACACGATCGCCTTCCTGGTGGCCGCCGCCTGTTACGCGGCGGTCCTCACGGCCGTCCTCACCGGCTCGCAGCTGGTCCGGTTCGACTGGCAGGTGGCCCTGTTCAAGCCGTACGAACAGTGGCCGCGGGTCCGGCCGGTGCTGGACGCCTTCGTCATCACGGGCCAACGCGGCCCCACCGCCCTGGCCGCCCTGGCCTGGGCCGTCTGGCGCGGCGTCCGGACCCGGAGCCCGCGGCCGCCGCTGGTCCTGGGCGTGGCGCTGCTGCTGCTCAACGCGAGCGTCGGCGCCGTGAAGATCCTCACCGGGCGGCTGGGCCCGTACGAGGCCCGGACCCCCGGATCCGCCGAGCTCTTCCACGGCGGCATGGTCTTCCCCTCCGGTCACGTCGCCAACGCCGTCGTCGTCTGGGGCACCCTCGCCTATCTCGCCGGTCACCACCGGCGGACAAGCGCGCTGGTCGCCTGTGTGATGGCCGTCGGCATCGGTCTGACCACCGTCTATCTGGGCACCCACTGGGTGAGTGACGTCCTGGGCGGATGGGCGGCGGGCGTCCTCGTCCTGCTGGCCCTCCCCCTCTTCGAACCGCTGATCGCGACCGTTTCCGCGTATGTCTCCGCTCGTGCGGCGGGGTACTCCATGGGCAGGTGAACCAAGTGGCGCTTCGCGTGCTGATAGCAGACGACCATGCGGTGGTCCGGCAGGGCCTGCGCATGATCCTTGGCCTCGACAACGACATCAAGGTGGTCGGCGAGACGACCAACGGCCGGGAAGCCGTGCGGCTGGCCCGGGAGCTGTGCCCCGACGTCGTCCTGATGGATCTGCTGATGCCGGTGATGGACGGCGTATCCGCCACGGCGGAGATCCGCCAGGACCTCCCCGAGGTCGAGGTGGTGGCGCTGACCAGCTCCCTCGACGACGCCATGGTCATGGGCGCGGTCCGGGCGGGGGCCATCGGCTTCCTGCTGAAGAACGCCGAGGCCGACGACCTCCGCAACGCGGTGAAGGCCGCGGCCGCGGGCCAGATCCATGTCTCCCCCGCCGCGATCTCCCGGCTGATGGGCCAGGTCAGGGAGCCCAGTGGCCCGGAGCAGCTCACCGAGCGGGAGACCGAGGTGCTGACCATGCTCGCGCGCGGCAAGGCCAACAAGGAGATCGCCCACGATCTGCGGATCGGCCAGCAGACGGTGAAGACGTATGTGAGCCACATCCTGACCAAGCTGGGGGTGCACAGCCGGACCCAGGCGGCGGTCTACGCGGTGCAGTCCGGCCTGGTGCCCGCGGGTGAGCTCACCCCTCCGGAAGCAGTGGAGTCGACGACGAGGGAGCAGTGGTGGTCGGCGTGATCAGTACCCGGTGGACCCCGACCCGACGGAGGCGGAGCGCCACCGCGCTCGCCGAGGTCACCCAACACATCCTGGCGGGCGAGACCGCCGACGCCGCGCTCCGGCTGATCGCCCGCCGGGTGCGGGAGCTCCTGGGCGCGGATATGGCCCGGGTGATGGTGCTGGAACCGGGCGACGTCCTGACGATACGGGCCACCGACGGCGCCCCGTGGACCGCGCCGAGCGGCCCCCTGACGCCCGGCGGCTCCTCCCCCGCCCGCCAGGCGATCCGCGCCGGACGGCCCACGGTCTCCGGCGACGAGCGGCAGCGGCAGCGGCGCCGGCGCGGCCGGGACCCCCGGCACGCGGTCCCGGCCTCGGTGCTGGACGTGCCGCTGCTGGTGCGTGGCCACCCGGTGGGGGTGATCGAGGTGGCGAACCGCGGCGGCGGGCGCCGGCTCACCCACGCCGATGTGAGCACCGTGGGGCTCTTCGCGGGTGCCGCGGGCCACGCGGTCGCCCAGATCCGGCACCGGGAGCATCTGCGGCGGCTGGCGTCGGCGGCGGCCGGACCGGGCACCAACGGCTCCGGGGGCTCGTCCGTCCCCTCGGTGTTCCCCCGTTCCTCCGGGCCCTGCGTACGCCGGACCCTGGACTCCCTGGCCGCGGGCGCGGTGGCCCGTACCGGCGCCGCGAGCTGCACGGTCTATCTGCTGGAGCCCGGCCCGTCGGCGAATCTGCGCCTGGTCGGCGGCGGTCACGGCCACACCCCGCCGTCGCGGAAACCGGCGCTGGAGGCGATCGGCGGGGCCGCGCCCGTCATCCACGGCGGCGGCCGTACCGGCACGGACGGCGAGGGCCCCGCCCGGGGCGCGGTGGCCGCGTGGCCGCTGCTGCGCGAATCCACCGCGATCGGCGCGATGTGCTGTCACTTCCCGCCCGGCCGCGACCCCGGAGAGGCGGACATCACCCTCCTGGAGGTGATCGCGGGGCACGCCTCCTGCGCGGTGGAGAACGACCGGCAGCGGGCGGCCACCCAGGACAAGGCCGTCCATGAGGAGCGGCATCGCATCTCGCGCGAGCTCCACGACTCGGTCTCACAGGCGCTCTACGGCATCGCGCTGGGCGCCCGCACCGCCCGCGAGATGCTCGAACGCGACATCGACAGCGCGGAGCCGGTGGAAGGCCGGGCCGGGACGGCGAGTCATGCGGAAGCGCCGGGTCGGACCGATCCGGCGGCGGGGCACAAGGCCGCCGGGGAGGTCGTGGACCTCGCCGAGCTGGCCGAACTCGCCGAGCCCATCGAGTACATACGGCGGCTCGCGGACGCCGCGATCGCCGAGACCCGGACCCTGCTGTGCCGGCTGCGGCCCGAATCGCTGGAGACCGAGGGCCTGGTGGCCGCGCTCACCCAGCATGTCGAGGCGCTCCGGGCCCGGTACGGGATCACCACCGAGGCGAAGCTGGACGCCGAACCGGAGACCACACCGGAGGCCAAGCACGCCCTGTACCGGATCGCCCAGGAGTCGCTGCACAACGTCGCCAAGCATTCACAGGCCCGGAACGTACGGCTCCATCTGCTCAACGAACCGGGCGCGGTGACCCTGACGGTCGCCGACGACGGCGTGGGCTTCGACTGCAAGGGCTCCTTCCCCGGCCATCTCGGGCTGCTCTCCATGCGGGAGCGGGCCCGCGAGGTGGGCGGCACGCTCAACGTGGACAGCCGCCCCGGCCAGGGAAGCCGCATCCGGGCCAGGATCCCGGCCGCGCCGGACTCCTGATCCGTCGCCCTGGGACCACTCGCTGACGACGTCCTGAAACCAGCCGCCGATGACACGCCCTCAAGCCCACCGCTGACGACATATGAGACATTTCTGTCCATGCAGCCGACCGTGCGGGACCACGCGCTGGCGGACGGCCTCCGGGCCGGCCAAGCGGCGGTGGAAGAGGGCCTGTTGCGGGCCACCAAGAGCGATGTGCCGTTCATCACCGAGACCGCGCGGGAGCTGACGCGCACGGCCGGGCGACGGCTCCGGCCGCTGCTGGTGCTGCTGGCGGCGCGGTTCGGCGACCCCGGCGCCCCGGGCGTGGTGCCCGCCGCCGTGGTCGTCGAACTGACCCATCTGGCCATCCACTACCACGACGACGTCCGGGACGAGGCGGCCGTACGGCGCGACGCCCCGCGCCCGGACGCCAACTGGGACAACACGGTGGCGGTGCTCACCGGCGACTTCCTCTTCGCCCGCGCCTCACACATCCTGGCCGACCTGGGGCCGGAGGCCGTACGGATCCAGGCCCAGGCGTTCCGGCGGCAGGTCACCGGCCAGATCCTGGAGACGACCGGACCGCGCGACGGCCGCGACCCCGTCGAGCACCATCTGGACGTGCTGGCGAGCCGGACCGGCTCGCTGACCGCCGTCTCCGGACGGCTGGGCGCACTGGCCTCGGGGGCGGACCCGGACATCGCGGACGCCCTCGCCCGGTACGGCGAACGGCTGGGCGTGGCGAGCCATCTCGCCGACGAGGTGGCGACCCCCACCGCCCGCCGCCCCACCCTGCCCGTCCTGCTGCTGGCACGGGTCGCGGACCCCGCGGACCACTCCGACCCCGCAGACCCCGCGGACCACTCGGACCACTCGGACCACTCGGACCGGGAGCTGTACGGGCTGCTCACCGGGCCCGCCGAGCGTGCGGGGCACGCGGAGGCGGTGGCGCGGCTGCGCACCCATCCGGTCATGGAGCGGGCCCGCGAGGAGACCGCCCGTCAGGCCGACGCCGCCCGCGCGGCCCTGTCGGCACTGCCCGACTGCCCGGCGCGGGACGCCCTGGAGTCGCTGTGCGAGACGGTGGCCGCGCCTACGGCACCCAGTAGTTGTGGCTGACCACCAGCATCGACTGGAGCCCCACCCCCGCCGCGTAGGCGCGGGCCGGATCGGGCGGGGAGGCGCACATCCGCGCCCACAGCGCGTCCAGCCAGCCCTGCGCCCGCGCCCCTTCGGCCCGTGAGTCGTCCTCGCCGCCGTCCTCACCGTCGCCGTCGCCGTCGCCGTCGTCCTCGCCCTCCGTCAGCGCGGCGACCGCGAAGGGCGCGAAGAAGGCGGGCGAGCCCGGGTCCCCATAGGCCGTGCCGTCGAGCCGGTATCCGTTCCGGATCCGCCCGGGATCACCGCCCGTCGCCGCCCTCGCCCAGCGGCTGAGCCCCCGCGCGGCCTCCCGGGTGCGTACGTCACCGCTGGTCACCGCGTCGGCGCCGAGCCGCCAGGGGGCGCGGCAGGCGTTCCAGTGGTAGTCGCCGTCGTGCGGGCTCTCCAGGACCTGCCCCGGCGCGGGCCCCGGCTCGCCGGACGTGGTGTCCACGACGAAGTCGGGGAGCAGCCCGGTGGCCGGGGCATGGCGGGCGCGCAGCGCCCCGGCCAGCGACAGATGCGCGTCCAGCACCTCGTCCCACCGCGGATCGCCCGTGGCCGCCCGGAACGCCCGGAAGTGGTCCGGCATCCAGTCCGACGTACGGGAGACCTCGTCATAGCGGCCCGAGGACCAGTCGCCGAGCTTCGTCAGCCGGGTGGTGGGGTGCACCTCGCACTCCATGACGGCGTCGATCCGCCGTACCGCGAGCGCCTCGTAGTCGTAGTCGCCGTGACCGCCGTAGTCGCCGTGACCGCCGTGGCGCCCGCGACCGCCGTGACCGCCGTGGCCGCCGTGACCGCCGCCCCACTGCCGGGCCGCGAGCAGCAGCCCGTACGCGATGTCGAGGTCGCCGTCGGTCGCCGAGTCCCGTCCGCCGACGTCCCGGCCCTCGGCGTCCTGCTGGGCGGCGTGCAGATCGGGGTGGTTCACGGAGGGGTGGGCCAGGACGTGCCGGAGGATGCCGTCGAAGAGGGCGTGGGCGTCGGGGTCGGCGCCCGCCATCAGCGCGGTGATCACCAGTCCGTAGCCCTGGGCCTCGGCCACGAACGGGTGCGCCGCGTCGGGGGTGAACACCGCACACCGGCCCCGGCCGCCCACCGCGTCGCCCGACCGCAGGAAGTACGCCTTCCACAGCTCGTAGTGGCCCAGGACCCGCCGGTCGGCCACCGCCGGGTCGCCGGAGGGCCGGAGCGTGCCGGGGGCGTACGGGATGGCATGCGCCCCGAAGGGGACGCGGGCCTCGGCGCGTCCCGTCATCGGATCCGGCGCCGCCGGGACCTCCGCGCCAGCCGCACCAGCCCGAGGACGATGTCGACCACCAGCACCACCACACCGATGATCAGCAGATAGCCCAGCCCGTGCACCACCCAGCCGATGAGGCCGAGCACGATGGCCACGATCACCAGGAACAGGAAGAGCGCCACCGCCGACACCTCTCCTCGATCGTCAAGCGTCCTCGGCCGTCAGCGGCGCGCGAGCTGCCGCCCGCCGCCCGGACCCGACTGGTACGCCTTCCCGTAGTACTGGAAGATCGCCCCCTCCTGCTCCGCGGGCAGCACATCGTCCACGCCGAGCGAGGGTGCCTTCTTCACCAGCGACCGCGCGTAGCAGACCCTCACATAGCCGGGCCCGACCACCGCGTCGTCCACGGGGACGAACACCAGACGGTGCCGGGTGGGCAGTCCGGTGCGGACGGTGGCCATGGCGGGTTCGTCGGTGGACGTGGCCACGTAGATCGCCTCGAGCACCCCGATCTTGCGGCCCTGCTCATCGACGACATCCTGGTCGCGCCACTCACGGATATCGGCTGGCTGGATCATGACGTATCACCCTCTGACCTCTGCCCTTCCAGCCTGCCTCCGCTCACCGTGGGACGCCACGCCACCCGGCCACCAGGAGTAACCGAGTGTTCGAAACAGCATGAATTGATCAGGTGTGCCGGATTCCCGAAGGGGTACCCGGCGCGGCGAGGAGGTTGGTAATCATGGTCCCCCTGCTTGTCGTTCTTCTTCTCGCTCTGCTGCTCTTCGGCGCCGGATTCGCACTGAAGGCTCTGTGGTGGATCGCGGTCATCGTGCTCGCCGTCTGGCTGATCGGGTTCGTCGCCCGGCCGACGGTCGGCGGGCGACGAGGGCGGTGGTACCGCTGGTAACCCGAAGACGGCACGGATAAACCACAGAACACGACCGAAGGGGCCCGGCCGGAGAATTCT
>NZ_JAERRG010000070.1 GCF_016741935.1 Streptomyces endocoffeicus
GGACAGTTCTACGATGCACAACGGACCGACCAACCCTGATCGGAATCCAATAGCCCGAGCCTCCGGCAGAACCAGGGCGTTTCAGTGTGCGCGACCAGGTAAATCTCGCGACACTCCGAATCGTACCGACGCCGGGTCGATCTACGGGGAGCCCACTCGCAGAGGGGGCGCAACGCCTCGGCGAGGCTGACCCCGAAGGGTGTCAAGGAGTACTCCACGTGCGGGGGCACCTCCCGAAAGTCCTTGCGCACGATGATGCCATCGGCTTCGAGCTCCTTGAGCGCACCGATAAGGACCTTCTCGGTCACGCCGTTGACGAGGCGTCGCAATTGCCCGAACCGGCGAGGCCTTTCCGAGGCGAGCTGCCACACGACCAGGTACTTCCACTGGCCGCCAACCTGCGTCGAGCCCACAGTAGTACTGGCGATCGGTTCTCATCGTGGCTCCTGTTTTACGAAAACACCCACGTTGGCGGCACTTACAAAAAAGTAGGTACTTGCCCATGGGAAGGAACGGCATGTTCCCTCGGTTCTGGCGTAGGCAACCGTGTGGGTGCCGGAAAATATGTCACCCGAGGTGACCTGCGGCTTCGGATCTGCCAGAGCGCAGGAGCTGACGGGTGCAGCGGCATCATGCTGGGTCGTGGCGATACGTCTGATCTATCAGCTCGCGTGTCAGCTCTTCCGATGGCTTGCGCTGCTGACCCGGTCGAGTGCGGCGAAAGACGTCGAGATCTTGATGCTCCGACACCAGCTCGGTGTCGCGCAACGCACCCAGCCACGACCTCGATTCTCCTGGAGCGATCGGGCTGTCATGGCAGCGCTGCTCCGGATGGTGAACAAGCAGCAGCGTGCACGGCTGGTATTGCTCGTCACTCCACGGTCAGTCCTGCGCTGGCACGCACGCCTCGTGGCCCGGAAGTGGACCTATCCACACCGCCGTCCGGGCCGACCACCGACGCCGGAAGCACTGCGGCAGCTGGTCCGGCGCCTCGACCGTCTGGGAGATCTTGCAGAAGGCCGGGATCGACCCCACACCCCAGCACACCAACCAGTCCTGGCCCGCCTTCCTCAAAGCCCAGGCCTCCGCCATCGTGGCCACCGACCTCTTCCACATCGACACGGTCTTCCCGCGACGCTGGTTCGTGCTGTTCTTCATCGACCACGGCACCCGACACGTGCACATCGCCGGCATCACCCGGCACCCGACCGGCCCCTGGATCACCCAGCAAGCACGGAACTACCTCGTGGACCTCAGTGACCGCGCAGAGTCGATCAGCTTCCTCACCCGGGACCACGGCACCTACTTCACCGACAGCTTCGACGCCCTCTTCCAAGCGATCGGCGCGCACGTCATTCCGACACTGCCCCAGGTGCCCCGGATGAACGCCATCGCGGAACGCTGGATCGGATCATGCCGACGCGAGGCAACCGACCGCGTCCTGATCACCAGAGAGCGCCACCTGCGCCTCGTCGTCAGCGAGTACGCGGAGCACTACAACAGACACCGGCCCCATCGATCCCTCGGACAACGGGCACCAGACCGACTCACCGACCCCGAGCCGCCCATCGCCAGGAACCACACTCACATCAGCCGACGCGATCGACTCGACGGCCTTATCCACGAATACTCGCAGGTCGCATAGGGTGACACAGATTCCGGCACCCACAGGGTTCTCCCTCGCCAGGCGCCGGATGAGAGCGACCATCTCGTCAGGCAACGGTGGCCGGCCGGGTCTGACCGGTGCCTGGCGCCACTTCCATCGCACCAGACGGCGGTGCCAGACCAACAGCGTGCCTGGAGTGACCAGCCGATGGCGGCGTAAGGCAGGTGGCAGGTGCCGTGCGAGAGCGGAGAGCACGGCACGAGCGGCCCACGAGAGCCGCCGCCGCGCGATCTGTCGGCGCAGCACGGCGACCTCATGACGCAGCGCGAGAATCTCGGCGTTGCTCGCTACGGATGAACGGCCCAGCAGGAGAAGGCATCCCAGTAGCCGACAGAAGATCAGATAGAGCAGTCGCAGACCCACAATCATTGATCATGCCCACAGGCAGGCAATCGCAAAGCCCCAGGTCAACCACCATACGGCAATAAAGACACCCTTCAGGCCTGGAACGCGGGCGGCGGACTGCTGAGCAGCGTGAAGGCCCTCAGCAGCAGCGGCAACAAGGACGGTGTGCTGGAGGCATGGAAGCAGTGGGAGGCGGCCCGCAACGCCCACGCCTTCACCGACGCGCAGATGACGGCGATGAAGGAACAGGACTCCTACTGGCACCTGGAGACCACCGTGCCGGGCAAGGAGTGGAACCTCTACAACGTCGCCTACCCGAAGACCGCGCTGAGCGCGCCGAACGACGGCACGACCAGCACCTGGACGTACACCAACACCCACAAGGCACAGCCCCTGCAGATCAAGCTGCAGGCCAAGGACGGAAGCATCACCAACCCCTCGGTCACCGTGGGCGGGAAGACCGTGACCTACCCCACCACCGTGCCCAAGGACGGCAGCCTGGTCGCCGACGGCACCGGCACCGCGAAGGTGTACGACCAGACCCAGCACGTGCTCGACACGGTCACCCCGAAGGGCTCGGCGACCTTCGCCGCCGGCGCCCAGAGCGTCAGCTACCAAGCGACCGGGGACAACGACTCGAAGGCCCAGCTCCGGTTCATCACCGTCGACGCTCCCAAGAAGGTCTCCGCCCCGGTCACGATCGACGCGCCCGACACCGCCGCCCCCGGCGCCGCCAGTAAGGTGACGGCCAGCTACACCAACCGCGGCACCGACACGCTCAAGGGTCTCCGGCTCAACGCGGCGGCGCCCAAGGGCTGGAAGGCCGTGGCGCCGCACCGCAAGTTCCCCACCGTCAAGCCCGGCCAGACCGTCACCGTCACCTGGAAGGTCACCCCGCCGACGGACGCCGCGATCGGCAGCTACTCCCTGCCCGTCCAGGCCAGCTACAAGGGTGAGCAGTTCTCCTCCCAGGCGATCGCCCAGATCACCGTCCAGAACGGCTGACCCGACGCGACGGTGCCGTCGCGTCACGCCCAAACACGGTCGCAGGTTGCCCACCGGCAGGAACTGTCCGCCCGCCACCTGCTCCTGGATCCGCCCGGCGGAGAGCTGGCGGGCGCTGGGCGCGCCGGGGAGGCGAACGCGGGCGCCAGCACGGCGCGGCCCGCGGTGGCACTGTCCGGACTGTCTTTCAGGTCCACGGCGCTGAGGGCGCGCTCGATGGTTCCGAGCAACTGCCACCGTCGCGGCTCGTGTTCGGGCAGCGCGCGCATCAGCTCACCGTGCACGTCCAGGTCCTGGACGAGTTCCCAGACGGCCCGGCGAGGTCGGCCCGGAGCACCAGGCCCTCGGCGGAGAAGCCGGGGCCGGCCACGCGGCTTCGTCGATGCCCGCGATCGCAGCCTTGACCGAGGAGTTCATCCGCACCGTGACCGAGAACCGGACGCCCAGGGCCCGGCAGGCGTTCACGACATCGGCGCCGTAGAACGCGAAGTCGGCCCGCACGATGAGCAGCCCGCTCGCGCCGCACGCTCTCGCGGTGCGGATCGATTCGGCGACGAACACAGCCGCACCTCGCGCGGAGTTGGACGGTCCCTTGTGCAGGCGGGTGGCAGCGATCAACGGAGCGGCCAGTGGGGTGGAGACGATCCCGATCAGCGCGTTCAAGCCCTTGACCTTGCTGTATCCGTAACCGGCTCCCTGCTTGGCGTAGCCGTAGGTGCGGCGGATCGTGTCGTCGATGTCCACGCAAGCCACCTGTTCGGCGCCGGGCAACAGCGGGGTATGCGCGGCCAGTTCGGGCAAAAACCGGCGGGCCATCGCGTGCAGTTGCTTCACGTGTCCGTGGCTGAAGGAGCGCAGGTACGAGCCCAGGGTGGACGGCGCCCGGACCCCGCTGAACAGCTGCGGCAGCCCACCGTGCCGCAGCCGGTCCATGTCATCGATGCTGTCCGCCCCGGAGACCATGCCGCCGACCAGCGACATCACCTTCGCCGCAGGGAAGGCCCCGGTGCCGTCCTTCGAGGCTGGCAGCCGGACGTGTTCGTCGACGAGCGCGGGCAGTCCGCACCGCTCGGCCAGTCGCACCACCGGGGCCAGACCGCCGTACCCGACCAGATTCGGATCATCAAACCGTGCGGAGACCCTCGCTACGGCATGGGAAGATTGCATCTCGGAAGTGCCTTGCTGATCGTGCGTGCTGGAAGCGTGAAGAACTCCCATCATCGCAGGTCACAAGGCACTTCCTCGATTCCGGAGAAACTATCCACAGGCATCAAGCCGGTGGATCCGGGCTTAGCGCCAACGGCTGTACCGATGGTCCCCGAGGCCGGACCTGGACTGGGGCGACCAACTCGTACGTGTCCGCCGGAAAGGCAGCCCCGGAGGGGAACGCTGTACGCCGTGATGCTCGCTGGCTCCTCTACGGGTGGTAGATCTCCTGCATAGCGGTGATCTGGTTCTGGCCGTTGACGCGGTAGTGGAAGTACGGGGTGTTGGTGAGCTCGTGGTCCACCAGCCACTTCGGGGCGACCTTCACGGTTGTGGTGTCGCGGAGGACCTTGACGGAGGCGCCTGAGGCGAAGCCGAGCGACCGGGCCGCTCCGCTCGGGGTGTAGACGACGTCCTCGTCGTTCTCCGTGTTGACCTTGCACGTCTGCGGGGTAACGCGCACGACGGTCTTGCCGTGGACCTTCTTGGCGGAGTCCAGCTTGAAGAAGTGCTTGTACCCCGCGGGCAAGTGGCACGGCTTCCAGGCCGTACTCGTGGTCCTGGCCGAACCGGCCTTGGTGGACACGGTTGGGTTGCTTGCTGTCAACCTCGGGCTGGCGCTGGAAGACCCGCACTCGGCGACGAGGAGCGCGGCGGCGGAGGCGAGGACGACGAGGGCGGATGCGTAACGGTGGTTCATGAACATCCTCTGCTACGAAGATCTGCTGACACCAAGGGAGATACTGGACCGGGGGTATGGGTTCCACCAATCGTCGGCGGTGATGGGACGGCGGCAACCGCCACACTGCGGAGAGGCCCGCATCCGGGCCCGAGTGAGCAGGCGCTCCCCTGCCCGGTGAGATCTTCGGGGTGATCCGGCAGCCGCCGCGTGAAGGTCATCGTCATCGTCCAGTACGCCCGCAAGAGCGCCGACGGACGCTACGACGCCGGCCGCGGCCAGAAGATCGGCGTCATCACCGCCTACTTCAAGGGCCTGGACAAGTGCCCGAACTGGCTCAACGAGTGACATCGTTGACCCGTGACATCCCTGCATGAAGACATCGCGGAGCAGCAGGCGGACATCACCCGCCTGCTGCTCCAGTATTTCCACCAGCCCCTGGGTGGCGACCAGTTCGTCCGCGGCGTGCTGCCCGTACCGCCCACCCTCGAGGCCATCCGTATCGTCACCGGCCGCCTCGACACCACCGGCGAGCGGACTGCCTGGGAGCTCCCCCTGCGCGTCGCGAACTCCGAGGAGTTGTACGGGCCTCACGACGTTCTCGGCATCCTGCGGGCCCTGCACACCGGCACCCACATCCATTCCAGCAGCCGCATCCGCAGCCTGATGGACATGCCCTTGGTCCAGGTCGACGTGACCACGCTCAAGCAGGCACCGCCCCAACCGGACGACGACGCCTTCCTCATCCTGAGCACCCTCGTCGCCCCCTACACCGAACATGCACCCGACCCACGCCTGCGCGGCTTCCTCTTCCAAGGCCCTGATCGGCTGCGTCTGTACATGGATCGCGAGGACGACATCGACGTAATCGCCGCCGACGTACGACCGTCGGGAGCCGTCACCGCACTGCTCGCGGCTCTACCCTCCCTACTCACCGAAGAGGAACGCCGAGGTCAGGACGACATCGACCCGCACTGCACCGCTGTGGTGGACCTGACACGTTGGTGACCTCACCTTGCGCCAGGAGCAGTTGGCCAAGGCGCACTCGACGTCGTGCCGAAGGCCGGCCTACCTTCGTTCAACCATGAGGTCGCCGTGGACGGCGACGAGACCGGAGTCGCGAGATGGCGACTGGCAGACACTCGCGGACCCTGGTGGGCTCTTCGCTGGGCTGTACAAACTAGCCCAAGACCGATACGACGAAGGGGTTCTTTCACTCCATGAGGGTGAAGGAACCCACGACGAGGCTCGTGCTCCGGACGGCCGCGATCGCGCCTCGTGACAGCGAATCCGAGCCCGGCCACCAAGGCCGCAGCAGCCGTCCAGCCGACGATGGTCGGGAACCCAGGTGGGAGGCCGGTTGATGCCCTGCCGGATTGTTCGCGGACGGTGACTACGCGGGTGACCTACTCTCTCCGAACGGCCAGGGCCGGCTCGTAGCAAGCCGCGTGATCAACCGCCCTGGCGGAGGTGGTGATGGGAACGCAGTCGCGATCATGTGGAGCTGGGGCGGGGGCGGGAGAAGTACGTCGGGAGCGGTCGCCGAAGGGGCGCGGTCCGTGGAACGGAAAGTCCGCTACCCTGGTGCCGTCACACACCAGGGCAGCGGGGCAGTGGACCTTCATGGCACAGCTGTGAGCTGGTCAGCCGATGGGGTTGACGAAGGTGCCGGGGTGGGTGGCGCTGCGCTGGTCGACGAGGCTGTCGGACTCCCAGGGCCACTCGATCTTGAGGGCCTTGGTCTCGTCGGGCGGGGTGATCTCGACCCAGGCCGGCTGGTAGAAGCCCTCTTCCTCCTCGGTGAAGGCGAGGTTGAGGGTGAACTCGGTGCTCTGGCCGGCCTCCACCTCCAGGGAGCTCCACTTCTGCGAGGAGCGGGCCAGGGACCAGCGCTCGCCGCCGTTGATCGAGGTCAGGTCCACACCGGGGAAGCCGCCGAGCTTGCAGGAGTAGTTGCCCTTGTTCATCAGGACGATGGTGGCGGTCGTCCCGCCGTCCTCCGGCACCGGGAGCGCGTCCTCACCCGTGGCGAAAGCGGCTTCCAGGTTTTCGGTGCGGCAGCGCTCGACGCCCGCGTGCGCCCTGCCACCGCCTTCGGCCTTGGCGTAGGAACCCTGCGCACCGCCGGAGGAACCCGAGGAGCCGCCGGACCCGGCCGGGGCCGTGTCGGCCTGGCCCGCGGACTTCGTGTCACCACCACTGTCCGAGCCGTTGCAGGCCGTCAGGGTCAGGGCGGCAGCCGCGGTCAGGACCGCGGCGGCGACGCGGAGGGTACGACGGCGGGCGATGCGGGCAGTGGTGTCGGAGCGCATTTCGGGTCCCCCGGAGCGGTCGGTGTCATGGTCTGCTCGGTACGACAACAACTCTGACCCGGGCCACTACCGCACCACCGCCGCCCCGCTAACATCCGGCTAACACGACTGCGACCAGGGAAAACTGGCCGTGGGTCCGCCTCGGCGGGCGCCGAGGCGGGGCCCGCGTCGCCGGGTGCGGGCGGCAGGACATGGAGGGTGTGCACGTTCACGTCAGGCACCTCCGCGTTGGCCACCGCGATCAGCTTCGGCGCGCTCCAGCGCAGCTTGGTGCCGTAGGCCGGGGCATCGGGGACGACCTCCAGGCGGCCGGTGTCCGCATCGAACTTCACCGCGCGGGCGTGGCCGGTGAGTTCACGCGCGGCCGCGGCGAGGATGCCGTCCCACTGCGCGAGGACGCCGCCGCCAGCGGCGGCCGGGGCGACCATGCCGCGCTCGGTCATCATCCAGGTGATCGCGGTGCCGAGTCCGAGCGGCTCGCGGCCGTCCCGCCGTACGACCTGGCCGGTACGCCGCTTCGGCGTCCTCTTGCGAGTGGATCCGTTCTTCTTCGCCTGCTCGCGGGCGGCGACCAGGACCTGGCAGGCGAGGTCGACGCCGCGCGGCGCGAGTGCAGCCGTCTCCGCGGCTGCGCCAGCCGCGTCGACACGGCGGGGGCGGTGATCTCCAGCTAGTGAACACGCACTCGTGGGGACCTGTGTGGACGCCGAAGGGGATGTCGATGCGTTGGAGGGAGACGCCCTGCCCGGCGTCCAGCACGGTGTAGCCGCATCCGGTGTAGAAGGTGGCCGGGTCGCGTTCGGTCTCGTACGAGCCGTACGTCAGGAGGTAGCCCAGCTGGTCGTGCACCTGCCATGCTCTCTTGAGCAGGACACCATGCTCTCTTGAGCAGGACAGCGGCCAGTCCTTGCCAGCGGGCCGTCTCGGCGACCGCCAGGCCGTGGACCTTGGCGACGGCCACACCCATGGCCAGGGCCCTCGGCGGCTCGTAGCCGTGTTTCGCCGCCTTGTTGATGCTGGTCCCAGGGGCGGTGACGGACAGCACATCGACCACCTGGACCCGTCGCATGAGCTGTTGAACAATGACCGTGCGTTGGACACCGTGTTCGAAGTCAAGGGATACCTGGCCAACCCTTCCAGGGCGGGCCCTTCGACTTCGACGCGTATTGCGATCCGCACTGCCGTTGGAGGAAGCGAGGTGAGGCATGCTGTGCTTGCTGCGTGCCGTGACGCTGGGCTGGGGGGATGGGTCCTTTTGGCCGTTGAGGAGTGAGGAGTGCCTCTGTGGGCGAGCCAGAAATGCTGAGGGAGCAAGAGTTGGAGCCCGAAGTGGATTTCTACGGCATGTGTCTGCAGGACGCCGAGTCGGCCCAGCTCGCGTATCCAGGGGGTCGTGTCATGGACGAGGGGGTGTTCGTCACTGCTCATCCGGGGCGGGTTGATATCGAGAGTGCCGGTCACACCCACACGGCCGCGATGACGGCCCAGGTCTGGGACGGCGAGCCCCCGCCGACACGGGCCGCGTGTGGGATCTGCGGGCCGACACCGTCATCCACTCGGGGACGGGGGTTTTGCAGGTTTGGGCGGTGGCATACGGCCCGATTCCCGACGAGATCGAACTGGGCGGCCCCGGCGCGGACTGGCATGTGCGGGTCTACTGCACGGGCCGTGAAGACGTGGCCCGCATCGTCGAAGACGAGGGGATCGCCGAAGGGGCCGAGCAGTACCTCATCCAGTTCTGGCCTTGCCAGGCATAAGGACGGGTCCCGAGCGCGCGACACGCGCCCGGGGCCCCGGGATGTGTCGAAGACCTACGTGATGGTGACGTAAAAGCCGTCGTCGTCGCCGTCGAGGATCCGGTTGAGCGTCATGAACTGGCCGAGCAGATTTCCGGCGTTGCCGTTGTCCTTCTTCGCCAGCGGAAGGACAGAGAAGTTGTTCTTCGGCGCGGAGGGCTCGTATGTGGTCTGCGTGCAGCCCTCATAGGTGGTGGCGAAAGGATACTCATCGCATTCCTTGCCGCCCTGGGCATAGTCGTCGCCGAAGACCTTCTTAAAAGTACTCACCGCCGTTGAGCGATTCTTCTTGCGCCGTGCGTTGTCGTGGTAGAGCTGGCGCAGGGGCGTCTGCACGGTCGATCCCGGCACTTTCTTATTGGCGTTGACGGGCTTGGTGGTGCCCGGCTTGGTGAAGGCGTTCTTGATGTGCTGGGCGACAGCCCTTTCGGGTGCGCCCGCCTTGGTGCTGTAGACGAGCGGAACAAGGTAGGTGAACGCCGCTCCTCCCTGGGCCGGCTTGGAGAGATACTTGGCCTTGTCCCACCGGGGCGGGAGGAAGAACAGCGTTCCGCTCAGTTCACCGCCCGGCGTGTAGCCGGGAGGCGGAGTGATCGTGGCGGACGCCTCGAACACCGCGGCAGTCGCGT
Source organism: Streptomyces endocoffeicus (assembly GCF_016741935.1). GTDB lineage: Bacteria > Actinomycetota > Actinomycetes > Streptomycetales > Streptomycetaceae > Streptomyces > Streptomyces endocoffeicus. The sequence goes on from NZ_JAERRG010000070.1 coordinate 9,639, forward strand.
CCGAGGGATTGGAGCCCTGCCCCGCGGCGGCGTTGAGGACACGCGTGGGACTCGCTGCTGGCCAAGCTGATCATCACCGGCGCCACCCGCACCCAGGCCCTCCAGCGCGCCGCCCGCGCCCTGGCCGAGTTCCAGGTCGAGGGCATGGCCACCGCGATCCCCTTCCACCAGGCGGTCGTGACGGCCCCGGCCTTCACCAGCGAGCCCTTCACCATCCACACCCGCTGGATCGAAACCGAGTTCAACAACACCATCACCCCCTTCACCCCGACCGGCGCGGACGAGGCCGAAGAGCCCACCGCCCGCGAGACCGTCGTCGTCGAGGTGGGCGGCAAACGCCTGGAGGTCTCGCTGCCCGCCTCCCTGGGCGTGGCCACCGCCCCCGCGGGCGGCTCGAAGAAGCCGAAGCGCAAGGCGGTCAAGAAGTCCGGCTCCGCCGCCTCCGGCGACGCCCTGGCCTCCCCGATGCAGGGCACCATCGTCAAGGTCGCCGTGGCCGAGGGCGACACCGTGGCCGAGGGCGACCTCGTCGTGGTCCTGGAGGCCATGAAGATGGAGCAGCCCCTCAACGCCCACCGCGCGGGCACCGTCAAGGGCCTGGCCGCCGAGGTCGGCGCGTCCCTCACCTCGGGCGCGGTCATCTGCGAAATCAAGGACTGACAGGAATGATCGCTGTGGCTCCACTCGGAGGTAAGCCCCAGGATTGACTGGCGCTTCCGCTGCCCTCGGCAGGATTAGCCGACCGCCCGGCGGGACCACGACGCGTCGCCGGTCAGGCATCTGTGACTTCCGAGTACGTGCCGTCAGAGCTCGCGAAGCTCGCCCTTGACCGCCTCCACCAGCCGCAGGTGACACGTCTGCCGCGCGACCGCACGCTGCCGCGCGGGGTGGACGCCGGGGGCCTGGTCAGGGCGTGGGCTATTGGATTTCCGCCCATCGAGTGGTCCCGCTTTGGTAGGTCGTGGTTCCGGAGCGGGCGGACAGTGCGGCGACGATGGCGCTCCCGCGGCCGCTCTCCTCGGGCTGCCGAGGACTGCCGCCGTGGTGGCGCAGCAGCGCCGGGCCCGCGTCAGTGACCTCGATGCGGACAGCACACGCAGCCCGGCCACCCTGCCGGGACAAGCACAGCGACGCAGGGGGAAGCGCGTGAACGACCGCATTGGTGATCAGTTCGGAGATGACCAGGAGCGCATCGTCCGCAAGGTCCGAGGGGATGCGCCACTGTTGCATGGCGCGGGTGGCGCGTCGGCGGACGGCGGCAAGACCTTCTGGGATGTGAGGCAGAGGGAAGACCACATCTGTCCGAGCGGATGAGACTGTCTCAAGGCTGTTGCTGAGCTTCACGGGCAGGTCGTGATTCATGGTGCTGTCCTGGGGGTGTTCCCGGTGGGGCGGGGGACGGCGAGGCCGGAGAGGAACGTCTCGGGCGCGGTGTGGCGGCGCCAGGCCACCGGGGATCCGGGGGGGTAGCCCCTCAGTCATGACGATGACGTCCGTACCAACTCTTCACGTTATCAACGACTAACGTTATGGGTGATTCACATTCAACGTATGTCCTGGTATCGGCGAAGTCAAGACACGGACGAAAAGGAAAAAAGTTACCGGCTGCTCACCTAGGCCGAGTCGCCAAGCCGCCCACCCGCGCCACCGCGATCAACGCATTCGCCGCGTCGAAACCCATGCACGCCAGGCGGACCAAGGCGGGTGGCGACCTACATCACGTACAGATGTCAGACATTCGGTGTTAGGGTCGCCTTATGAAAGATCTTCGTGCGCCGCGCCGTGTCGCGAGCCTGTCGGCGCAACTGGTGGACACCCTTCGTGGGCAGATCACATCCGGCGCATGGCCTGTAGGGACGCGGATTCCGCCCGAACATGACCTGGTCGAGCAACTCGGAGTCGGGCGTACGACGGTGCGCGAGGCGCTCGGCGCGCTGGTGCATCTCGGCCTGCTGGAGGCTCGGAAGGGTGACGGGACATACGTCCGGACATCGAGCGAAATGCACTCGGTACTGATGAGACGTGCCAGCAGCTCAAGGCGGAGCGACGTGCTGGAACTGCGCGCAGTGCTGGAGGAGTACGCCTCGGGCTTGGCCGCGTCGCGGCGTACCGAAGACGACCTGAATCGCCTGCGGCACCTCCTCGACGAAGCCGAGGCAGCAGCGGACGCACCGGAGACGGCCGCCAGCGCGGAGGTCGATACCCGCTTCCACCAGGCCGTGGTGAGTGCCAGCGGGAACGCCCTGCTTACCGAGGTGTACGACGTCCTCAGCATCGCGGTCACCGAACAGATCGGCGGCACGGTCTGGCCCAGCGCCACGGCCGCGGAGCACAGCCTTCTGCACAGGCGTCTCGTCGAGGCGATCGCCGCCCAGGACGAGGTCGGCGCACGCTACTGCGCCACCGAGATCGTGAAGCTCACCGAGACCGGAACGGAACGACAGCAGTGACCACTCCGAGGAACTCCCACGCCGGCCTCACCACGGCTACGAAGGCCGACCGGATCGCGACCCCGAAGACACCGGTTACTACACCCGCCCTTTCCGTCGGCCTCCTGATCGCGATCCTTTTGGTGGCGGCCAACCTGCGCGCGACCTTGACGGGTGTGGGCACACTGTTGCCGGCCATCGAGCACGACACCGGGTTGACTGCGTCAGAGGGTGGCGTACTGAGCACCCTGCCGCTGTTTGTGTTTGCTGTGACTTCGCCCTTTGTCGGACGCACCTCGCACCGGGTCGGCACCACCCGCCTCCTCGTGGCCGCCCTCGCAGTGCTGGCAGCGGGCACCGTGATCCGGTCCTTGCCTTCGCTTGCCTGTTTGTTCGTCGGAACCGTGATCCTCTCGGTGGCGATCGCGGTTGGCAACGTCCTGCTGCCTACGGTGATCCGCACCCACGTGCCCGGCTCGCGGGTTCATACCGTCAGCGCTCTCTACGTCACCGCTATGGGAATGGTCGCTGCTCTGTCGTCCGGCATCTCCGTCCCGCTTGCCGAGGTCCTACCTGGAACCTGGCATTCCGCCCTGGCCTGGGGAGTAGTCGTCGCCGTCGCCGCTCTCGCCGTGTGGCTGCCTCGGCTACGCGGGTCCCGGCCGGACGGCGGCGTGCGGTCTCGTGGGACACACGCTCGAACCCCATGGCGATCCTGGCTGGCGTGGCAGGTGTCCTTCTTCATGGGCCTGCAATCCCTTGCCTTCTACACCGCCGTCGCTTGGCTGCCCAGCATCCTCAGTCAGCAGGGCATGAGCACCACAGCTGCCGGCTGGATGCTGTTCTACTACCAGCTCGTCGCACTGGTCACGAGCATGTTGCTGCCTTTGATCACTCGGGGCCGCCACGACCAGCGCTTCGCTGCGGCCGCGGGCTCAGCGATCGTCGCCGCAGGCTTCGCGCTTCTGCTCCTCTTTCCAGCGCTCGCACTCGCGGCGTGCACTCTTCTCGGGTTGGGCGCCGGTGTCTGTCTCGTGCTCGCCCTGAGCTTCCAAAGCCAACGTGCCACTGGTCCCAGCGAGACCACAGCCCTGGCCGGGATGGCTCAGTCCATCGGCTATCTCGTCGCCGCGGCCGGACCCCTCCTTCTGGGCGTCCTCCACGACACCACCGGCAGCTGGACTGGTGCTCTCCTGCTCCTCACCGCATTGAGCCTGGTCATGGCCGCCGCCGGTTATGGCGCTGGACGCGACCGCCACGTTCGCGTCCAGCCTGACCACGAGACAGACTAACGCCGTCCAGAACGCATCGGACCGGATGCAGAGAACGCGGAGTCAACCTCCCTGAGCCGCTGGGGGAAAGCTACAGCTCAGCAGGCACCCTCCTCCCCCGTCAGCCACCGAAGCGACTAACGAGCCATCATCGCCCCTGCGGACAGTCCATGATGGCAAGGCACTCGAGGGAAGCACGTCCTGGGAGGGTACTGATTATCAGATACCAGGGAACTCAGTTCCCTCTTGGAGACCATCGGTAGGTGCTTCCACCCAGGCGTCTTCGAGGCGTTGGACGGTCTGCCACATCGGCGTGCTGCTTCTGGCGACCAGGATGAGCGATTCCCCCGTATCACCCCAAGTGCGGTGGACGAGTCTCAGAGCCTGGTCCACCCCGATGGCCACGTCGCCCCCGGGCGCCGGAGCGCAGCCAAACGGCCCGCGGGATCGGGGTCCTGGGCGCCCTGCTCCAAGTAGTCGACCATCTACGCCAGAGCCCGTTCGTGGTCTTGCCGAACTTCGACCTGTACCGCCCGTCCGAGGAGCACGACATGCTCCGTGACGCCATCCGCTCGCTCGCCGAGGCGAAGATCGCGCCCCACGCCGCCGCGGTGGACGAGGAGGCCCGCTTCCCGCAGGAGGCCCTCGATGCCCTCGTCGCGAATGACCTGCCCGCGGTGCACGTGCCCGAGGAGTACGGCGGGGCGGGCGCGGACGCCCTCGCCACCGTGATCGTGATCGAGAAGGTGGCGCGGTCTGTGTCTCCGCGCTCCTGATCCCGACCGTGAACAAGCTGGGCTCTCTGCCCGTCATCCTCTCCGGCCCCGACGCGGCCGGCATGAAGACCAAGGCGGTCCGCGACGGCGACCACTGGGTGCTCAACGGCGTCAAGCGCTGGATCACCAACGCGGGCGTCTCCGGTGCGCGCAGTAGGCGTCGTAGGCTGTGGACTCCCGGCCAAGTGGTGGGCCTGCACTTTTTCCATCTCGTGCCGGTCCGCAATCTGGGTGAACCGGTCCCATCCCTGGTGAGACTTGCCGGAAGGCCCAGATGCCGTTGCCGGAGCCTGGTGCGCCCAGCCATCCCTCGATGGATGCTTTGCGACGTTCTTGCCGGTCAGGTCTCCCCGGACGCCAAAGGGCACTCCGCTCTGGGCATACGCCCGCCGCCGCCATTTGTGGTGGTGGAAGACGTGCTGGCGGCTACTCGCCGTCGTCCTCGCGCTCGAGGGCTTCCAGCGCCCGCCGCGTGACCTCGTCCACCGGGCCCAGGGAGGAGATCGTGACCGCCAGGCCCTGCGTCTTGTAGTACTCGATGATCGGCTCGGTCTGCGTGTGGTAGACCTCGAGCCGCTTGCGGACGGTCTCCTCGGAGTCGTCGTCGCGCTGGTAGAGCTCACCGCCGCAGACGTCGCACACGCCCTGCTTCTTCGGCGGGCTGTACGACACGTGGAACACGTGTGCCGACCGGCTGCGGCAGATGCGCCGGCCGGCGATGCGCTTGATGACCTCTCCCCCGGGGACTTCGAGGTCAAGAACCGCGTCCAGCTTGATGGCCTCGGTCGTCAGCAGCTCGTCGAGCGCCTCGGCCTGCGAGACATTGCGCGGGAAACCGTCGAGCAGGAAGCCGTCCTCGGCATCCGGCTGTTGCATGCGGTCCTTCGCCATCTCGATGGTGAGCTCGTCGGGGACGAGATTGCCGGCGTCCATGGAGACCTTCGCGAGTTTCCCGAGCTCGGTCTGCCGACTGATGTTGGCCCGGAACAGATCGCCCGTAGAGATGTGCGGGATCGACAGCTTCCCGGCCAGGCGTGTGGCCTGAGTGCCCTTTCCAGCACCCGGCGGCCCGACGAGGACGATGCGCATCAGCGGAGGAACCCTTCGTCATTGCGCTGCTGGAGCTCATCGGCGACGGAGGCGCTTGCCGACGGCTTGGAGACGACCTCGCCGATCCTGCCACCCACGGCCAGATACGGACGACTGGCTGACGGTGCGGCTGGTCGGGGAACGGCCGGAGCCCCGGACCACTTTCGTTCGATTCCGCTCAGAGCCTTCATCACATGTCCAATCGTCTGGGTGGAGCGTCTGCTCGGCTCGCCGTGGGAAGGGTGGACAGGTTGGTTGCGACCGTCCAGCGGCACGGCGCGGCTTGTCAGGGCGGGTGCCGCACCGTGCCGCCGGACGGAGTGGGTGGGGAGCTGTTGCCATGGGGTGGTGGTACGGGTCGGCTGCGCCGGGACCGTCCGGCGGTACGTCTTTTCGGCAGGACAGGGGCGTGCCGCCGGACGGGGTATGAGAGGCGAATCCCCTGCACGCAGAGGCTGCCGGGCTCTCGCTCAATCGATGAGGTCGAGGGCGGTGGTGACGATGCTGTCTGTGTCGATGCGGTGGTAGCGGTAGACGTCCTCGATCGCCCCGGACTGGCCGAACCGGGTCACGCCGAGGGTACTGACGGGAACGTTCTGGATCGTGCTCAGGAAAGCCAAGGTGTGGGGATGCCCGTCCAGGACGGTGACCAGCGGGGTGGCCCGGTCGAGGGGGAAGACCTGGTCGAGGATCCAGGCCGGGTCGTCCGACAGGCCGCGACGGGCCTGGAGCGCGCGGAAGAGTAGGTCCGGGCTGGTCACGCATACCACGTCGGCGCCGTGGCCGATGGCGGCGAGCCGGTCGGCGGCGGCCAGGGCCTCCGGGACCAAAGCGCCCATCGCGGCGAGTGTCACCACGGGCTTCTCGTGCTGCCGCAGCCGGTAGGCCCCGGCGGTCACCTGCCGGCGACGGCGTTCGCGAGCGGCCGGGTCGCTGGGCACCGCGGCTGTCGACTGGTCGATGGGTCGGGTCGACAGTCGCAGATAGGCCGATCTGCCCCCTGGACTGGCCAAGTTGCCGAGTGCGGTGAGCAGGCACCATTCGGTGTCGATGGCGAACGCCGGCTCATAGGTGACGCAGCCGGGCTGTTCAATGCCCAGCGAGGGGGTGGTGATCGACTGATGCGCACCGCCCTCCGGGGCGAGGGTGACCCCGGAGGGGGTGCCGACCAGGATCGACTGGCCACCGGCGTAGATGCCGAACGACCAAGGCTCCAGTGCCCGGTTGACGAAGGGGTCGTAGACGACGCCGATCGGCAGCAACGGCTGGCCCCACCGGCTCCAGGTGGCACCCAGCTCGCCGAGGAGACCGACCAGGTTGGTCTCCGCGATGCCCAGCTCCACGTGCTGACCGGCCGGCTGCTCGCGCCAGTGCAGGATGGTCTCGGCGTCGTCGGCGAACCAGTCGGTGCGCTCGGTGGGCGACCACACGCCCACCTTGTTGAGCCAGCCGCCCAGGTTGGTGGTGGAGCTGACGTCCGGGCTGACGGTGACGATCCGGGCGGCCGCCTCCGGCGCCCGCCGGGTGAGATCCAGCAGGACGCGGCCGAGCGCCTGCTGAGTGTTCCCGATGCCGGTGGGGGCCGGGCGCGCCAGGTCGGCGAGGACGGCAGGGGGCTCTTGGGGCGCCTGTTCGGGGCGGCGCAGCCGCTGGGCGGCCGCCGCGCACAGGGCCGCTTCCGCCGAACCCTCACCGAAACGCGTCCACGGGTCGTCGAGATCGGTACCCAGGCGGTCGGCCAGCGCACTCATCTGGTCGGCCGTCAGGAGCGAGGAGTGGTTCTGCGGGTGGCCCTCGGTGGGGAGCCCGTAGCCCTTGACCGTGTAGGCGAAGATCACGGTCGGGCGGGTGTCGTCGACACCGGCGAACGCATCCGACAGCGCGCCGATGTCGTGGCCGCCCAGGTTGCGCAGCGCCGCCAGGAGCGAGGCGTCGTCCAGGGGGGCGATGAGGTCGGCGATCGGTCCGGCGGTGGAGCCGGTGCCGGGCAAGCGCTCGCGCAGTTCGTCGGCGGAGCAGCGCAGCAGGCGCTGGTATTCGGGGTTGCCCATGGCATCGATACGAGCGCGCAGGGCCTCGCCGCCGGGCCGGGTGAACAACTCCTGCAGGAGATGCCCGTACTTGAGGGAGATCACCTGCCACCCGGCCGCGGCGAACATACCCTGCAACTTGTCCGCGGCGATGCCGGGGATGACTCGGTCGAGGGACTGCCGGTTGAGGTCGACGACCCACACCACTTCGCCCAGGCCCGGCACCATCGGATCCTGGATGGCCTCCCAGATCGCGCCTTCGTCCAGCTCGGCATCGCCGAGCAGGGAGTACTGGCGCCCCTTCCCGGCACCGCCGAAGCGCCCATCCACGTAGCGCCGGGCGAGAGCGCCCCACAGGGGAGCGGTGGCGCCGATACCGACCGAACCGGTGGAGTAGTCGACCGGGTCGGGGTCCTTGGAACGACTGGGGTAGCTCTGGAGGCCGCCGAAGGCGCGCAGTGTGGTCAGGTAGGACTCGTCCAGCTCGCCCAGCAGGTAGTTGATGGCGTGCAACACCGGTGAGGCATGAGGCTTGACCGACACCCGGTCCTCGGCAGTCAGTGCATGAAACCACAGCGCCGTCATGATCGAGGTCATCGAGGCGCTGGACGCCTGGTGACCGCCCACCTTCAGCCCCGAAAGGTTCGGCCGCACCCGGTTGGCGTGATCGATGATCGCGGTGGACAGCCACCGCACCCGCTGTTCGACCGACTCCAGCGCAACAAGCTCCTCCGCCTGGGCAGGACCGCCGTTGCCGCCGGCCGACTTCAGTTCCGCCACCATCACAGACCACCTCCGTATTCGGCACCACGCCTTAGGGATTTCGCGTTATGCTCCGTCAGGAAACGGATAACTCCGCGACTGCACAGGATGTGCCTTTTAGATCGAGCATTCTGCTTGAATTCGGGTCACCTGATCGGCTGACCCAGGGCGCTGGACCGGTTCGCACCGGCCTTAGGACGCGACCCCATCACGCGCCTTGGCTGACGGCAGAGAGCCGACTGCTCGCAGGACGTCTGTCAGCCATGCGACCTGCCCATCGAACTGCGACAGCTTCCAAGGCCATACCCACCGGTAGGCCGTGTGCTCCCAGTTGAGAGTGAGCCGACGTTGACTGGTGCAGGCCAAAAAAGTGTGCACGGTCCAGTCCGGCCCGCCACGTGGGTCGGCGAGACGCAGCGTGGGGCCCGCAGTCAGCTGCTCCAGAGCGCGGGCGGGGAGCAGAGTCTCCTCCCAGATCTCCTGGATGGCTTGCCGTACCGGGTCGCTGTCAGCGTCCAGATATCCGGTGATGCAGTGCCACAAGCCTGCGTCATGCTGGACAGATCCACTGCGCTTGAACAACCCGACGCGCCCTCGCCACATGAGGACGACGGCGACCACCTGCCGCAGGCCCTGGCGTTTCTGATCGCCCACCGGACGCTCTGCCGCGTGGAAGCACGCGGTTTGACACTCCCCGACGACGACCTCGCGTGCCACCGGTCCGCTCCCGTCGTTCACCGGATGCGGCTCTCGCTCCCGGCCCATGCCTTGTCCCGCAACACGAACTTCTGAATCTTCCCGGTGGAGGTCTTCGGCAACTCGGTGAACGTGACCGACTTCGGCGCTTTGAACCGGGCCAGCCTGCCCTTCACATGCTCGATGATCTCCGCCTCGGTGGCCGTAGCGCCTTCCCGCAGGCTCACATAGGCGGCAGGGACCTCACCCCAGCGCTCGTCCGGCACCGCGATCACCGCCGCCTCCAGTACCGCCGGATGATCCATGATCGCCTGCTCCACCTCGACCGAGGCGATGTTCTCCCCACCCGAGATGATCACGTCCTTCGAGCGGTCACGCAGCTCCACGTACCCGTCGGGGTGCAGGATGCCGATGTCCCCGGTCCGGAACCATCCATCCGGCACCGCTGCCAGGGTGGCCTCCGGGTCGTCGAGGTAGCCGAGCATGAGGTTGTTGCCCCGCAACGCGATCTGCCCCGTGGTGACACCGTCCGCGGGGACGTCCGTGCCGTCGTCCGCGATCACCCGCGGCACACACGAGATCATGTTCCCGACGCCCTGGCGCGCCTTGAGCCGCGCTTGTGCCGCGGCGTCGCGGTCGTTCCACTCCGGGCGCCAGTCGCACAGCATCGCTGGGCCGTACGTCTCGGTCAGCCCGTACAGGTGCGTGACCTCGAACCCCAGCGCCGCCATCCGCCGCAGGATGGCCGGCGACGGCGGCGCCCCACCGGTGGCGATCCGCACCGTGCGGTCCAGGGGTGCTGCCTCTTGGGCGTAGGCGATCATCGACAGCACCGTCGGCGCCCCGTTGAGGTGCGTGACGCCCTCCTCCCGGAGCAGTCGCCAGACCTCCTCCGGATTCACCTTCGGCAGACAGACGTGCGTCCCAGCCGCCGCGGTCACCGCCCACGGGAACGTCCATCCGTTGCAGTGGAACATCGGCAGCGTCCACAGGTGCACGCTCGACGGCGTCAGTCCGGTGTGCCCCACCATCGCCACGGCCTGGAGGAACGCGCCCCGGTGGTGGTACATCACGCCCTTCGGGCGGCCCGTGGTCCCCGAGGTGTAGTTGATCGACAGCAGCGCCCGTTCGTCGGTCGGAGTCAGGTGCAGCGGCTCCGCCGCGGCCAGCAGATCCTCGTATTCCCGCCCCGCCCTGATCCGGTGCGGTGGGGCGTCCAGCCGGGCGAGGGCCTCGTCCACCAACGCGTCGAACGACGGGTCGTGGATCAGCACGGACACCTTGGAGTGCTCCAGGATGTAGGCGACCTCGCCCACCGACAGCCGGGTGTTCACCGCGACCAGCGGCACCCCCGCCCACACCACCCCGTAGTGCGCCTCCAGCGACACATGCGTGTTCGGCGCCAGCACCGCCACCGGACGCCCCCCGGCCAACGGTGCCAGCCCGCCCGCCAACCGCTGACACCGATCACGCAGCTCCGCATAGGTCCACCGGGACCGCCCATCCACCACCGCGACCCGACCCCCATGCGCCGCCGCCGCACGATCCAGATACGACGTCGGGGTCAACGGCTCGAAGGACAAGGAGCCCGGGTCGCGGGTCATCGCACCGCTCCGTGCGCCGGGACGCCGGTTGTGATCTGGAGGACGCCGTTGTCGTGGCGTTCGGTGAGGATGTCGCCGGTGCCGTGGTGGTAGAGGTCGGTCATCGGCTGGTCTCCTTGTGGTGGCTGGGGTTGTGC
>NZ_JAERRG010000071.1 GCF_016741935.1 Streptomyces endocoffeicus
ACACAACCCCAGCCACCACAAGGAGACCAGCCGATGACCGACCTCTACCACCACGGCACCGGCGACATCCTCACCGAACGCCACGACAACGGCGTCCTCCAGATCACGATCAATCGACCCGACCGGTACAACTCTCTCACCCTGCCGATGTTCGAGGAGATGAACCAGATCTGGGCCGACGTCGAGCGCGACGACCAGACCCGGGTCGTCGTCATCACCGGGGCCGGCAAAGCCTTCTGTACCGGGATGGACGTCGCTCAGCCCGATCCCACGCCCCAGGATGCGCTCGCGATGCTGGAGACCGAACGCAAGCGGGTCGCGACGATGTTGCGCATCGAGAAGCCGATCATCTCCGCGATCAACGGCCCCGCGGTCGGCTACGGGCTGTCGACCGCGCTTCTCGCCGACATCAGCATCGCCGCGGACGACGCGGTGCTGATCGAAGGCCATACCAAGGTCGGTGTGACCGCCGGCGACCACGCCGCGCTCATCTGGCCGTTGCTTGTCGGCATGGCCAAGACCAAGTACTACGTGCTCACCTCCGAGAAGCTGACGGGCGCCGAGGCCGAGCGGATCGGGCTCGTGAGCCTGTCCGTTCCCCGCGAGCAGGTGCTGCCCCGCGCGCTCGAGGTCGCGTCCCAACTGGCCCGCGGTTCCCAGCAGGCGCTCCGTTTCACCAAGCGTGCGCTCAACTCCTGGCTCACCAACGCGATGCCCCAGCACGAGCTGTCCTCGGCACTCGAGATCCTCGACTTCGCCGGTGCCGACTACGCCGAAGCACGCCAGGCTTTCCGGGAGAAGCGCCCCGTGGACTTCCCCTCCGCTCGCACCGCCGGCGGACCGGCGAACTGAGGGAAGGCGAGCATGAGCATTGCCTCGCACAACACAGCGCCCAGCGCTGTGCACGCGTCCGACGAAGTGGACGGCGTGGTTGTACTCACCCTGAACCACCCGCCGGCGAACGCGCTCAGCAATTCGCTCGTCAGCGAGCTGTCAAAGACGCTGGAAACCCTTGCCAGCGGCCCCGGCACCCCCGCAGTGGTCCTGACGGGAGCTGGTGAGCGCTTCTTCTGCGCGGGTGGCGACATCAAGGAAGCCATCGGCTTCGGCGCCGATTCGATGGTCGAGCGGATGGCGTCGTTTCACGCGCTGCTCTGCGCTCTGGAGGACTTTCCCCGGCCGCTGGTGTGTGCGGTCAACGGCTGGTGCGTCGGTGGTGGCATCGAAATGGCACTGTTCGCCGACAAGGTGTACGCGTCGACTGATGCGCGTTTCGTCTTCCCCGAGATCAACCACGGGATGCTGCCGGCCGTGAAGGGGATCACTCGAGTGCGAGGGGTCCTGGGTGACCGCGCGGCCCGGCGCCTCCTGCTGGGCGGAGAGCCCGCCGACGCGTTCGACGCGGAGCGGATGGGCATCGTCGACCAGGTGGTCGAGCAGGACGACCTGCTCGCGATCGCGATGGCGGACGCGCGGGCGGCAGCGGCGAAACCACCTGCCGTGTTCGCGGCGCTGAAACGGGCCCTTCACTCAGGGACTTCCAGTTGGCCGGTCGAAGAGCAGCTCCGCGTCACGGTTGCCGACGCGCGCACGGTCTTCGACGACCCTGCCGCCCGAGCCGCCCGCGAGGGATATCATGGTTGATCAATTTCAAGGGCTGGACCCGGCCGCTTTCCGCTCGGCGTTGGCCCGCTTCCCTTCAGGCGTGACGATCGTGACGACGCGAAGCGCGTCAGGCATGCCGCACGGGTTCACCGCGAGTTCCTTCGCGGCGCTGTCGCTCGATCCGCCGCTCGTCCTGGTGTGCCTGGACCGAGGAGCGGACTGCTCCCCCGTCTTCATGGCGGCCGAGCGGTTCATCGTCAACATCGTGACTCCCGCGCACGCCGAGTTGGCGATCAAGTTCGCGACAAAAGGTGAAAACAAGTTCGCGTACGGGGCCTTCGAATTCGATGAGAGTGGTCACCCGCTACTGCCCGACGCGGCGGCAGTCATCCGTTGCGAACTGGAGCACGTCGTACCCGGCGGGGATCATGTGATCCTCATCGGCCGTGTAGACGACGCGCGGACAGGTAGTGGCAAGCCGGTGACGTGGTACCGAGGTGGCTTCCTGCACCTCGGGGAGAGTGCCGCATGAATCTCATCGGGCCCGGGCTTGTCGGCTCTGGAAGAGAGGGCGTGTCATGGATCTGACTAATTTCGAGCCAACCCGGACGCTACCGGGGCTACTGCTCGATCGCGCGAACAGGGAACCCGACGCCGTCGCGCTGCGTTACTGGCGTGATGGGGTTATGCAGGCGATCACGTGGCGGACGTACCGGGATCGCGTGCAAGATCTCGCGCTCGGCCTTATCGCGCAAGGTGTGCGGCACGGCGATCGCGTCGCGGTGATGAGCAGCGCACGCCCGGAGTGGGTGTTCGCCGCGCTGGCCGTGCAGAGTGTCGGCGGCGTCGTGATCGGCGTCTATCCGACCAACTCACCTGCCGAGATCGAGCAACTCCTCGTACACAGCGAGGCCGTCGCCTTCATCGGCGAGACGACGACGGAGCTCATCAAGGTGGCGGAGGTCGCCGCACACACACCGAAGCTGCGGCTCGTGGTCGGAATCGACGCCACTCCGCCGGAGCTACCCGAGGTGATCAGAAGGACAACGTGGGAAGCGCTGTGCGAAGAAGGAACACAGTACGCCGACGACAGCGCCGATCCCCTGTCCGAGTTGGTCGCCGGTGGATCCCTCGACGATGCCGCCGTGCTGTTTTACACGTCGGGATCCACGGGAGCTCCGAAAGGCGTCACACACTCACACCGCACGCTTCAGCACTCGGTTCAGACCTTCGTCGGCCTCTACCCGCAGATCCTCCGCCACGAGCACGATGTTGTGGGCTTCCTGCCGTTGGCCCACGTGGCGCCGGCGGTGGTGTCGGTGTTCGCGCCGCTGCTCTCACGGCTGGTGGTCACATACTGCCGCATTGGTGACTACGAAGATGTGTTGCGCTCGGTGCGGCCGACGGCAGTGCTCTGGCCGCCGCGGTTCTACGAGAAGATCGCCGGCGAGCTGATCGCACAGACGGAGGTCTGGCCGCGACTTCGTCGCTACGCCTATGACGCCGCCATGTGGGTCGGCCGCAGGGTAGCCGAACGCCGCTGGTCCCATCGCCGACCCTCGGTACTGCTGCGGATCGCGTACGCTGCCGCACTTCGCGGAGTGTTCTTGCCACTGCGGGCAACCGTCGGAATGGATCGCATCCGCGTTGCCTACACCGCATCTGCCGCGATGCCCGAAAGCGTCATCGCGATATGGCAGATCTGGGGGCTCGATCTCCGCGAAAACTACGGTCTTACCGAGACCGCCGGGTGTCCCATCGCTCATTTCAACCAGCCGTTCCCCCGTCCGGGCTTCATCGGCAGGGAATTCCCGGACCCACGGTTCCAGGTGAAAGTCGCGGACGATGGCGAAATGCTGCTCCGCGCGCCCCTGCTCTTCGACGGATACTGGCGCAACCCGGCGGAGACCGAGGCTGTTTTCCAGGATGGCTGGTTCCGCACCGGTGACCTGATGGAGCGCACACCCCACGGCGACATCCGGCTCATCGGCCGGAAGAAGGACGTGATCATCACCCGAGGCGGCAAAACGATCAATCCTCAGCCCATCGAAACCCGGTTGAAGGAGAGCTCGCTGATCAACGAAGCGATCGTCGTCGGCGATGCTCGCAAATACCTCACCGTCCTGCTCGAGCCGAGCACAACCGCCGACGCCCGGTCGGCAGAGGTCCTGGCCGAACGCCTGCGAGCGGAGGTCGCTCGGGTCAACGCGGACCTCGCGCGCGTAGAGCAGTTGAAGGACTTTCGCGTTCTGCCTCGGTCCCTGCAAGTCGAGCGCGGCGAGCGGACCGCGAACGGCAAGATCAAGCGCAATGCCGTCGTGAACTCGTTCGCAACGTTGATCGACGACATGTACGGCGCGAACGACGACGCGGCGATCGCAAACCATGTGCGCTCGAGGCCGAACTAGGTGGTTGATCACGTGAAGATCGCGTGAAGTGAGATCGGTCCGCAGGTGTGGGAGGAGGGCGTTCAGCTTGATGTGTGAGCGAAGAACTGAACACTCGTCTGATGGCACTCTACATATCGATCAACGATCAGGTGGTCGTATCCCGTGCCTGCCGTGGCCGTCAGCCGTTGTTGTCCGCCACCCCTGTGCCCTGCGGCATGCCGCGGGAAACGGTCAAGCGCTCGGAGCTGGCCGGGCAAGCCGACAACGGCTACTACGCCGCCGGACCGCGGGTTCAGCCATGCTTGCCACGTCCACCCGAGTATGCGGCAAGAGGTGGAGCCATGCCGGTCCCTGACCTGACGTTGCAGCAGCTTCGCACAGTCCGGACACTCGCCGCATCCGGCAGTTTCACGAAAGCAGCCGCAGCAGAGCACATCTCTCAGTCAGTCCTCAGCAGGAGGATCAAGGAAGTCGAGCGTCTCCTGCGGGTGCGGTTGTTCGACCGCACCACTCGGCAGCTCGACCTCACAGCCGCGGGGCATGCCTTTCTCCTCATGACGGGCGCCGTCCTCGACGACATGGACATGCGACTGAGCCGCTTCATGTCGTACGTGGCGGCCCAGTCCGGAACCATCGCCGTAGCCGCGCTTCCGTCGCTCGCGGCGGCTGTGCTGCCGGGCGTGATGCGCGGCTTCATGCTGGATCACCCCGAGGTGGAGTTCGAGATCATCGACGGGGCCGCGGATGACGTTGTCGAACGCCTCGAAGGTGGGACTGTCGAACTCGGCTTGACCGCCCACGGTGACCTGCCAGACGGCTTCTGCTTCACACCACTGCTGCGGGAACAGTTCTACGGCGTCGCGCACCACAGCCATCCTTGGTCGGCGCAGAATTCCATCTCGTGGGCGGACTTCAATGGTGAGACCGTGGTCGCAGCGCGGCCCGGAACCAGCATCCGAGCGATCACCGACGCTGCGTTCAGCAAGCACTCGATCTCGGTGAGCCACCACTTCAATGCCTGTAGCGCGGCGACGATCCGCGGGCTGCTACGGGCCGGCGTGGGCGTGGCAGCTCTGCCGGCCTTGGAGTTGCAGGGTTTCGGTCTGGATGATCTGGTCGCGGTACCCGTGGATTCTCCGGGAGCAACCAGGGTCACCGGCGTGATGTACCACTGCTCTCAGGACCTCTCGCCCGTCGCGGCTCGCTTTTTGGATTTCATGCGCGCCACCGAGATCGATCCCCCGCGAGGAGTCTCCCGCGTTCACGAGGGCCACACCGGCGAACCAGACACATTGAGCCACGCGGGGGTGGAGCTCGCAGAATGAAGTCGGCGATCGTCTCGGGCCAGGCGGTGCTGCCGAGTGGCCTTCGGCATGCCTGAAGTGAAGGGTGTGTCAATACCCCGATCAGGCCGCTGATCGGGGTGTTTCTTGTGGCTGGAGAAGTCGTTGGGGTGGCGTGGTGTGGTACTCGTTGAGCAGACCACCGAGTAGCTGTCGCCGTCGGACTACGGCAGCAGTGCGCTTGCCGAAAATCTCGTCCGCCCTGGTGGTAGGGGGTGTGCGCTGTGCGCCGGAGGTCGACCAGCGAAGTCGCCAAAACAGGCGCTCTCGCGAGGCTGGCGCTCACCGCGGCAAGATGATCGACCGTGCTGCTGCGACTGGCCTACCTGGGCGTGACGAATGCGTTCGCCATGCTGCGAATGCTACCAATGGGCGATCGAGAGAAAACGAGCAGTTCTACAACGCACACCGGCCGCACCAGGGCATCGGGAACGCCAGACCGCTGCACGCCTTACCGACGCCGATCGACGATCCTGAGCAGATCAGCCGTCTCGACATACGACGACGCAATCGACTCGGCGGGATCCGCCACGAGTACCACCATGCCGCATGACCTCCACAGATGACATTCTCGGCAAGGGCAACGTCGCTGACGCCGGAGTACCGTGCGTGGAACTCCGGCTCTGGGAGCTCTGTCGTCCGCGGCCCGGTCTTGTACTTGGCCAAGGGGTCATGCCGGCCCGAAAACTTTGCCAGGGTTGAGAATCCCGGCCGGGTCGAGAGCACGCTTCACCGCGCGATGCATCTCCAGGACGGCCGGGCCGAGTTCACGGGTGAGGCCGGGCCGCTTGAGCAGTCCCACACCGTGCTCACCAGTCACCGTCCCACCCAATTCAAGGGCGTCCGCGATGATGTCGTCGAACGCCGCGCGGGCCCGGACCTGAGCCGCCGCGTCACCGTGTTCCGTCACAAGCAGCGGATGCAAGTTGCCGTCGCCGAGGTGCGCGATGTTAGCGATGGTGATCCGGTGCCTCTCCGCGGTCCGGTCGATGCGGGCCAGCATCTCCGCCACCGCCCCGATAGGCACACAGACGTCCTCCGTGAGTACCGGCCCCAGCCGCTCGAGCGCGGGGAAGGCCAGCCGGCGGGCCGCGAAGAGCATCTCGGCCTCTTCCTCTGTCTCGGACCGGTCCGCCCAAGTAGAGCCAGCCCCGCGGAAGCAGTCGACCATCCGGCGGGCGCCCTCCTCGGCGGCGCGGCCATCGTCGTCGAAACGGGCCAGGAGGACCACGTCCGCCTCGGCGGAGAGCCCCATGTTCTTCCAGGCATCGACCGCGCGCAGACAGTGCCGGTCGACGAGTTCCAGCGCGGCCGGCCGCAGCCCGGCGGCAGCCGTCGCACGCACCGCGTCACCGGCCTGCCCGACGCTGTCGAAGTAGCCGACGGCGGTCACGCCGACCGGAGGCAGGCGCCGCAGCCGGACCGTGATCTCGGTGACCACACCAAGAGTGCCCTCGGCACCCACCATGAGGCCCACAAGGTCGTAGCCGGCGACCCCCTTCGACGTACGGCGCCCGAGCCGGACCACCTCGCCCGTGCCGGTCACGACCTCCAAACCGAGGACATAGTCGCGAGTGACGCCGTACTTGACGCAGCACACTCCGCCGGCGTTCGTCGCGACATTTCCTCCAATGGTCGACCAGGGCGAACTAGCGGGGTCAGGCGGGTACCACAGGCCGAGCACCGCTACATGGGCGCGCAGGTCGTCGTTGACCACACCGGGCTGCACGACGGCGAGGCGCTCCAGCTCGTCGACCTCCAGCACCCGATCCATGCCGTCCAGCGCGAGGATCACGCCGCCTTCGACGGCGTTGGCGCCCCCCGACAATCCAGTACCGGCGCCGCGTGCAACCAACGGGACTCCTTGCTCCAGGCACGCACGAACCACGGTCCGGACCTCGTCGGTGCTCTTGGCGCGCACGACGGCCACCGCTCGGCCAACAGGCGCCCACACCGCCTGGTCGTGGGAGAGACCGGCGACGATGTCCGGATCAGTCACCACCCGGCCAGCGGGCAGCCGTCGCCCGAGTACTTCGGCGATACCCATGGCAGGGGGCGTCGTGCTGACGAAGTCCCGCTCGGCCACCCGCACACCTCCAGAGAAGTTGACTCACATATGAATGCACCATAGATGGCGCCACACCGCCGCCCAGCGCGGCGGTCAGGCAGAGCCGCGGCGTCCAGGCTTACTGGGCACGGCAGGTCCTGAGGTAGCTGAGGAACGATGCCTGAAGCCCAGTCACGTGTGTGTCGTGCATGAGTGCGCTGGTGACGGATCCGCTGCGTGAGGTGAGGCGGTGAAGGAACGTGGCCGTGTTCTTCGTGAGATTCTGGTAGACCGCCAAGTCTCCGAGGATCTCTCGGTCGTTGAAGGTCACGTGAAGTTTGGTAGCGGGCAGGGTGTCACCCATTGCTTGAAGACGAGCGAAGACCTGACTGTCTTCATTGATAATGCCGGGGCTGCCCGCGCCGATGCTCTCGAAGAAGGTGCTGTTGGTGAGCCAGGCGTAGAGACTGAAGAGTCCGCCGTAGGAATAGCCGAAGAGGCCGTGACCGCTCGGGGCTGTGCCGTAGTCGCGTTCGATCCGCGGGTGTAGGTCGTCGGTAAGGAAGTTCAGGAACATGTCCCCGCGGCTGTCGCTCAATTCAGCGAGGTAGGCGTCGGCTTGCTCGCGAGTCATCGTGCCCGTTTCGACCCCCATCTCCACCGCGTCGATGTACTCCTTCGCGATGGGTTCGCCGGGGGGCACGAGGTCGCGGTTGCGCAACCGCTCCCACTGCTCCGCTTCCTCGCCTGCGTAACCCACGCTGACCTGGACGTAGGGCTGAATCGGCTGCATGGGGTCGAGTTGCGTGACGATGAGGGGGGCGGTCATGCCCACGGCCCAGTTGCCGTCGAGCACGTACACGGCAGGCGCTTGCGCCGCGGCAGGGTCGTAGCGCGGTGGCGTGGTGACCCAGACGCCGTAGTCGTGCCCACCGCTGGAGCGCATCTCGAAGTAGTCGGTGTGGGCGAGGCAGCCCTGCCACATGGTGCTCATCTGAGGTCCTTTACGATCTGGCCAGCCTGGATTACGAGGACGGCGTTGGTCGGGTCGGAGAACAGTGCTGGGTCTTCGAGCGGGTTGCCGTTCCAAAGAACGAGGTCTGCCTGCGCACCGGGAGTGATGACACCCACCTGGCCGGACAGGCCGAGGATCTCGGCGTTGGTCCGGGTCGCGGCCACGAGCGCTTCCATCGGCGTTTCGAGGGCTGCGCGCAGGCTGAGTTCTCTGCCGCGACGGTCCTGGGCCGGACCGATGAGATCGGAACCCAGCCCGATCCGTACTCCTGCGTGCTTGGCGACAGCGAGCGCCTTCGTCATCTGCTCGCGTACGCCCTTGGCTCGGTCGCGGGTCGACTCGGCGAGACCGGCTCCGGCGGTGTCGTGCAGCAGTTGCTCGACGACAGCGAACGTGGGCACGAGGGCAACCTCGCGAGCGGCCATCAGGGTCGCTGTGGATTCGTCGAGGCTGGTGCCGTGCTCGACACAGCGCACCCCGGCCTCGACCGCATTTCGTATGCCCTCGGTGTTGTGGGCGTGGACTGTCACATAGGTGTTCCGTGCCGCGGCTTCTTGAACCGCGACAGCGATCTCTTCGACGGTGAACTGGGTGTCGGTCAGTCGATCATGTGCGCCCACCACTCCGCCGGTCACGCAGAGCTTCAGGAAGGAGGCTCCGCGACGGAAGGCTTCGCGGACGTTGTGCCGCAGTTCGTCCGCGTTGCCCGCCATCATGGAGAGGGCGCACAGGCCCGGGATGTGGTGGCTGCTCCACAGCTCGGTGGGTTCCCATTCGGCTCCGTAGTAGCCGTGGCCGCCGATCTGGCACTGAACAGGTCCGCACGACAGGACGCGCGGCCCTCTGACCTTGCCCTTCGCGATCGCGGTGACGACACCGCCGTCGATCCCGCCGGTGTCGCGAACGGTGGTGAAGCCGGCGTCGAGCGTTGCGCCGGCCGTGGCGAAGATGTCCGCCGCGATCTCGGCGGCGCTTATCTGAAACGAGAAGTGCGGCTGGATCGGGCTCGACAGGCCCAGGTGGACGTGAGCGTCGATCAGGCCGGGCGTCATCGTCAATCCCTCGGCATCGAGACGCTCGCCGTGCGCGCTGGAGGCACCGAGTTGGGCGATGCGGCCGTTCTCGATAGTGATGTCGAGGTTGCTGGGATCGCGCCCCGATCCGTCGATGACCGTCGCGCCGACTACATGAGCAGGTCCCATAGTCGATCCTCCGTCGTTGCGAGCTGACTGCGACCATGTGCGAAGCAACACGGAACCGCCAAATTTTCTTTTCCAATGGATAAACTGTGGGAGTGATCCTGTCAACCTCGGAACGCAAGGGCAGCGCGCGCGAGCGACTCCTGGCACGGCTTCTCGACGCCTTCGGCGAGGCCCTTCCGCCGCCGGAGATGTCGCTCCGTGAGATCGCCGCCCGGATCGAGACCAGCCACGCCCTGTTGCGGTACCACTTCGGGTCGCTCTCGGGCGTCTTGGCCACCATGCTCGAGGCGCAGCGATCCCGTGACAACGAGGCACTTTGGGAGGCCGCCCAGCAGAGCACCTTCGACGATTTCGTGGTGGCGATCTGGCGCACTTACACCCGGCCGGAGCAGCTGTCGCGTGCCCGCGGCTTCTTCTACGTCGCCGGACTGGCGGCGTACGGCCCCGAGGACTTCCGTGAGTTCGTAGAGTCGATCGGTGACCTGACCGTGATGCTGTCCTCACTCGCGGAACGCGAAGGGCTCGACACGAAGGAAGCGCGGGATGTGGCCACCGTCACCGTTGCCGCGCTTCGCGGCCTCCTCTTGCAGGAAGTCCTGACTCCCGGAACCCGCTCGGAGGACGCGGTCACCTTGATCCTGCGCATGCGAGAGGGCCGATCCGTTCCACGATCACGTCCGGAGCGTTGAGCAGGCCCCCGGCCCTTACCGCCGCCTCACCTGATCCCTCGGACCCTGCCTGCGGACGCGCTGACAAGCAGCATCGACTGTTGGGTACGACGACAGAAAGGGGCGACAACAGCCGCCGGAACTTTGGCTCTGACCTGCGTAATGTGCGGACAACGGGCGGAGCGGCGACCCTCCGCGCCGCCAGAGGAACCGTCTGGTCCGGCAACGAGAAGGTGGGTTGGAACATGGCGGAGAGCACAGACGCTGTCGTCGTAGGGGCCGGGGTAATCGGATCCTCTATCGCTCTCGAACTGGTGCGGAGCGGTCTGCGGGTCGTCGTGGTCGACAAGCTCGGCGGCGCGGGCAACGGCTCCACCAGCGCCTCGAGCGCCGTGGTCCGCTTCACCTATCCCACGATCGCGGGCGTCAATGCTGCTTGGGAGTCCCGTCACTGCTGGGAAGCATGGCGCGACCATCTCCAAGCACCCGCCAGTGAACCCCTCGCAGCGTTCAACCGCTGCGGCGTCACCATGCTGGACGTGGACTTCGCACCCTGTTCACGCGACACTTCGACAACGTCGGCGTCCCGTACGAAAAATGGGGTGCGCGAGAGCTGTCCAAGCGGTTGCCCGCCTTGGACACCGGCCGGCACTTCCCGCCCCGCCCCGTGGATGACGACGAGTTCTTCGCCGACGCGTCCGCTCGGCTCGGTGCTCTCCACACACCCGACGGAGGCTTTATCGACGACCCGCAACTCGCCGCGCACAACCTTGCTACGGCGGCCCAGCGGCACGGAGCCGCCTTCCGGTGGAAGACCCCTGTCACCGCGGTGATGCGGCGCGGGGGACGCGTGCGCGGGGTGCGCCTCAAGGACGGAACCGAACTGTCCGCCGGGGTGGTCGTCAACGCGGCCGGCCCATGGTCGGGACAGCTGAACCGGCTCGCCGAAGTGGGCGGCGACTTCACCGCGACTTCGGGCTCGCCTTCCTCGGTATGACCTCACCGTCGGCGATCGCGTAGTGGTGACATTCCGCTCGGCCCGGACCAGGTCGCGGTGAGCATCCGCCGACGCCGCGCGGGTGCGTCGAGGAGACCTCCGTCGCGCCCGCCGGCCGGGAGAGGGTGACGCTCGCCGCGGGCGTGGAGGCGCTGCCGGTGATCACCAGGGCTGGCAGATATATTTCGTGGCTCGATATATACTCGATGCGTGACCAGACAGAATCCGCCCTTGACGGAACCGCAGTACTTCATCCTTGCCGCGCTCATGGATGGTCCGTTGCACGGTTACGGCATCATCAAGGCTGCCGAGCAGGCCACCGGCGGGCGGCTCCGGATCGCTGTCGGCACTCTCTACGGCGCGCTGGAGCGGATGGAGCGGGCCGGGCTGGTGGCCGCCGGCCATGAGGAGATCGTGGACGGGCGGGCGCGGCGCTACTACCGGCTCACCGAGGACGGCACCGAGGCGCTCGGCCGGGAGGCGCTGCGGATGCAGCAGGCCGCGGCCGTCGTCATCGGACACTCGCGGGATACCGGAGCGGCCCCGGCATGAATCGTCTGCTGCTCGCGGCCTATCCCGAGCCCTACCGTTCCCGGCAGGGAGAGGAGTTGCTGACCTGCCTGTCCGAGGCGTATCCCGGCCGCTCCTGGCCCCCGCCGCGGGAAGTTGCCGCCTTGGTTCGCGCCGGGGTGCAGGCCCGCGCCCGCGCCGTCGTCGACGACACGGCCCGGCCGTGGTGGCTGGACGGCATCCATCTGTCCGCCCTGACCCTCGCCGCGCTGGCGCTGGTTCCGTACTTGCAGGACGTGTGGCACTGGGCACTGCACATCGACCCCGGACAGCACGCCATCGCCTTCCGCTTCTCCGGCTGGTACCCGTGGGCCGAAGGGCCCACGCGGATACGGCTGCTGCCCTACGGGCTGCTCCCGCTGGGCTGCCTGATCGCTCTGCTGCGTGGCAGACCGTGGATCGCGCTGCCGGCCGCGGCAGCCATGATCTGGGCCGGCGCCACGTCCCACGGCCGCACCGTCTTCGGCGACGAGGGCAAGGCGGGACTGGGCTACTACGGTCTTGGCGCCCCGATAACGGCCCGTGACCTGGTGCTCTCGGGGGCACTGTGCACCGCCTGCGCCGTGCTGGCGCTCTGCCGTCCCAGCCGTCTGCGACGCCGCTCGTACCGCTGGCTGGCCCCCGTCGTACTCGCCATGTTCGTGGCCGGGGGCCTGCACATCATCTCCATCAGTCCGGCCTTCCAACGCGGCCTGTTCGTCCTCGAAGTCGCCGCGCTGATCGCCGCGTGGGTGGCGACGGCCGCCACCGGCGACTACCGGTGGCTGATCCCCGTCGCGGCGGTCGCGTTCATCCGCACGCAGGCGATCGTCAACCAGCCGGACGCGTTCATGCAGTCCTTTCCGGACCTGGTCGTCCTCCTTCTCCTGATCGCACCCCTCCCGGTCCTGGCGATCACCGCCCAGCGCCGGGAGAACCGGGCGCTCGCCGAATAGGAGCGGCCCCCCGGTGGGCCGACCGGGCCCGGCGGCCCACGTCGTGCCGCAAGACGTGCGTGACCGAACTCCCCCCGACGGAAGAAACAGAACGATGACTCAGCACGATTCCCCGTCCCTACCCGCGCACCGTCCGGGGGCCTCAAGGCAGGCCCCCGAAGACCCCAGCCCGTCGCGTACGACACGGCCGTGGATGCCGGCTCTGCTGTACACCCTGGGGTTCCTGACGGTCTACCTGCTCGCCATCTGCACCCCGTGGGGGCAACGAGCTGAGAACCCCTGGTTTTATCTCGGTAAACAGGGCGGCGAAGAAGCATGGATCTACCCCCTGTCAGGAGCGGCCTACGGCTCGACGCCCCTGCCGCCGATGGAATTGAGTGCCAAGCCCACGCTGATGGCGGGCCTGGCCGTCATCGTGGTCCTCACCCTGGTGCGGCGGTGCTGGCGGCAGGGGTGCGCGGCGCTCGGGGTCGTCATTCTCACGGCCGGAGGCAACGATGTGCTCAAATCGACCATCCTGCCCCGCCCCGATCTGGTGGGCGCGCCCGAGAATCTCCTTGATCAGGGTTTCCCCAGCGGGCACTCGGCCATCCCCGCCGCGCTGACCCTCGCCGCCGTCCTCGTGGTGTCCCCCCGCATCCGCCCCTACGTTGCCATGGCCGGTGTGCTGTGGCTCGCCTGCATCGCCGCCGCCAGCGCGACCATGGGCGGCCACCGGCCCAGCGAAGTGCTGGGAGCCACACTGTTGGCCTGTGCCTGTTACGGCCTCGCAACCTGGCTGCTGCCGCCAGCCGCCGCGCCAGGCGCCACGCGGAGCCCCCGTGCGCTGCCCGTCATCACCCTGACGCTGGCACTGGCCGTCGCCCTCGTTTCCGGCGCACGGAACGACACCCTCACAAGGTCACTGGTCTCCGCGGCGACGGCCTTCATATGTGCGGCCCTGGTCTGGTACGCCGCAGTCGGGCGGCCCGCACACACCGCACGCCGCGCACGCCCCGCACTGGACTGACCACCCGGCCGGCTCCGGGCGGGAACCGGCGCATCCTGGCAAAGCGGCGGTCCGACGCCACCGCCCAGTCGTAGAAGCCGTCGACGCCCGAGCGGGGATGCGCTACCGCCCAGCATGTCCTCCCGTAGTCCGGTCAACAAGCCGGTGTCGCCCGGCGCGGCAACCGGACGGCCAGAATGATCATGTGACTGAACGAGTGCAGGTCCGGGAGATCGACGATGACGAGGGCCGGCGGCTGCCGCGGATTATTACAAGGGCGGGCGGCCCAGGACGTTCACGCTGCCCGAGCGCCGCGAGATCAAGAAGATCGCGAAGTCCAAGCCGACTGAGCACGACCTGCCCTTTTCCACCTGGAGTCTGTCCAAGCTGGCGGACTTCCTGGTCGCAGAGGGGGTGATCGACGACATCAGCCACGAGGGCCTGCGCATCCTGCTCCGCAAGGAAGGCGTCTCCTTTCAACGCCTGAAGTATCTGGAAAACCTCCCGCGACCCGGACTACGCGGCCAAGAAGGCCCGCGTCGAGCACCTCTTCGCGATCGCCGACGGGGAGGTCCTGCCCGAGGAAGGCGAGCCCGAAGTCACCTTCCGCATGGACGAGTTCGGCCCGCTCAACCTCCAGCCCCACCCCGGGAAGCAGTGGGCCGAGCGCGGCGGCTCAGTGCGGCGGCCCTGTTTCGGAACCCCACACGCCTCGCGCACCCCGCGTCGGCCGTCGAGGACGACCAAGAGAGCGAGTGGCACGAAGAGGGCGAGTACCGGGACTTGGCGGCCGGTCATCGCACTCAGGTCGCCGAGCGGTAGCCCGGTCACCCGGGCTTCGGTCCGGTTGTATTACTTACGCCAGTTTCATAAGTTTGTGAAATCAAGATGGATTGCCAGAGCAGGGAAAGAGACGCTTAGATGACTGAACCGAGTGAGGTGGTGCGGGACGCCGAGTCGGTCTCGAAGTTCATCGAGAGCTTCGCGGCACAGCTCGTCGACGCCGGGGTACCGCGGATGCCGGCCCGAGTCTTCGCGGCGCTGCTCTCCTCGGACTCCGGTGCCCTTACCTCCGCCCAAATCGGTGCACAGCTCCGGGTCAGCCCGGCCGCGGTCTCCGGGGCGGTGCGCTATCTCGTGCAGCAGCACATGCTCTCACGCGAGCGGGAACCCGGTTCGCGGCGCGATCGATACCGCGTGCACAGCAACCAGTGGTACGAGGTACTGACCAACCGGGACGGATTGTTAAGGCCCTGGGAGATCGCCATGCGCGAGGGTATCGACAGCGTCGGCGCGGGGACCCCCGCCGGCCGTCGGCTCGCCGAGGCTCTGGCTCTCGTCGAGTTCATCGACGACGAGATCGTCAAGATGATGGAACGCTGGCGTGCGCACCGCGAAGAGGTCTTCGGGCGCGGCTGACAGCGAACCGGCGACGGACACCGGTGAGAGATGGCCAGTACCTGGTCTGCCAAACGAGAGGCTCAAGCCCGTAACGCGTATGACCAACGGGGTGCCCCGGCTATCAGTCCCAGCACCGGCAAGCGGCGCAAACGCTCCAGCGCCGGGTTCTCGGCGCAGAAGGCACGGGCATCCAGGACGTTGGCTACGACGGCGGTAAGCAGATCGTCGCCGAGCCGGGTGAGAAGGCGCTCAGCGAAGCGGGCAGGCGGCGCTTTTGCCACTACACCTCCCTGCAAGCGGCGCCTGAAGGACTCTGTTGGTCGATGTGATCTGGGTTTTGTCGGTCAGGCCGCGTGGCTGAGGACGAGCTGTTCGTAGTGGGAGACTCGTGTCGTGCCCAGGGGGGTTCCGGTCCACCAGGCGTCGAGTCGGTACAGGTTGAGGGCGGCCGCGGTCAGGACTTGGGCCAATGAGGTCTTGGCGAGGCTGCGGTAGCGAGTGCGCCGGGTGCTGGTGCGCCGCACCGCCTGGGAGATGCTGCCCTCCACTCCGGCCCTGGTGTGGTATCGCTCCTTCCACTGATCGGTCTGCTGTTGTGCCCGGCGTTGTCGGAGGAGTTCGTGCTCTTCGCGTGGCAGCAGTGTCAGGACGCGGTAGGCGGCTGTGGTGCAGGTTTCCTTGGCCGGGCAGCTGGTGCATCCGGCGCCGGAGAAGTCGATGTGGATGCGTGGTTCGCCGCCGATGGTGGTGTCGGACCAGCGGGTGCTGATCCGGCCCTGCCGGGCAGGTTGCCTGCCGGGCCTGCCAGTCGATGCGGAAGTCGGTCGCGGCGTAGCCGCTGCGGTGCAGGGCTGGTCGGCCTGAAGGGTGTCAATATGCCGATCAGGCTGCTGAGCTGGGTGTTTCTTGTGGATGGAGAAGTCGTTGGGGTGGCGTGGTGTGGTACTCGTTGAGCAGGCCGCCGAGTAGCTGTCGCCGTCGGACTACGGCAGCGGGCAGGGGGATGACGCTTGGGTGGTCTTCGGGTGCTCGTAGGTCGAGGCTGCGGTGGGCCCGTCCCGCGTTGTAGTGCTCGGCATACTGGTTGAGGACCGTGCGCAGGTGCCGCTCGCCGGTGATGAGGAGGCGGTCGGTGCACTCGGCGCGGGCTGTGCGTATCCATCGTTCGGCGAACGCGTTTGACCGGGGACTTTGCGGCGGAGTCGGAATGACGGCTATGCCGTTGCCGGCGAAGACGGCGTCGAACGCGGCGGTGAACTTGCTGTCCCGGTCACGGATGAGGAACCGGAAGCACCCAGCCCTGTCGCCGAGGTCCATGAGCAGGTTGCGGGCGAGCTGGGTGACCCATGCGCCCGTAGGGCGGGCGGTGACACCCAGGACATGAGCGCGCCGGGTCTTGATCTCCATGATGAAGAAGACATAGAGACGTTTGAGGAAGACGGTCTCCACGTGCATGAAGTCGCAAGCGAGCAGCGTGTGGGCCTGGGAGCAGAGGAAAGTACACCAGGTCTGCTGGGATGCGCGCTGCGGTGCGGGCGGCAGACCGGAGCGGCACAGAACACGCCGGACCGTAGCGGCGGCAACCCGATGACCGAGCCGTCGGAGTTCGCCTTGGATTCTGACGTATCCCCAGGTCGGGTTCTCTCGCGCCAGGCGCTGGATGAGCGCGACCGTCTCTTCCGCCAGCGGTGGTCGGCCGGGTCCGGTTGGGATCTGGCGCCATTTCCAGCGCACGAGACGGCGGTGCCAGGTCAGCAGTGTGCTCGGGGTGACCAGCCGGTGGCGGCGTAAGACGGGTGGAAGGTGCCGCGCGAGAGCGGAGAGCACGGCACGATCAGGCCATGAGAGCCGCGGACGCTCGATCTGCCGGCGCAGGACTGCGACCTCATGGCGAAGCGCGAGGATCTCGGCGTTGCTCGCGGCGGTCGATCGGCCCAGCAAGAGGAGGCAGCCCAGTAGTCGGCAGAAGATCAGGTAGAGCAGTCGTAGACCCACGATCAGTGATCGTGCCCATACTTGGGCGAACGAAAAGCTCCAGGTAAACCACCGCGCGGCAATAAAGACACCCTTCAAGTCCCCCCATCCCTGTCGCATGGGGAGCGCGACTCCGTGCTCCCACCCTGAAAGGAGGTCGAGAGCCGACAAGGGTCCTTATGCCTCTCGATGCAGAGAGCATCCGAATCGACCGGGTGACCCCAGGGGCCTACGGTTGACGACGGCACACACGGGCGCGGTACGGCACCGCACGTCTACCGGATCGGGTGACGGACAAACCGGGCGGCGTTGACACGTCTGCGAGTTGGGAGCACGAGGGCTCCCAGAGAGCTCCCCATTGCTCCCAGCCCGGAAACGGTTAAGGCCGCCCCCGCTACCCGCGGAAACGGCCTCCGACCTGCGAAAACGCTGGTCGGGACGACAGGATTTGAACCTGCGCCCCCTTGACCCCCATCGGCGCGGCAACTCTCCGCGACAGTCCGTACCGCACCGTAGCGCTCGGTTCAGAACCGTACCGCGCCCTTGCGCGCCTACGGAGAACGCCGCAATCAGCCACTCCCCCATAGCAACAGCCACGCCATGCGACGGCTTGCGGAGCGGACAAGGGTCTCCCACAGCTACCGCGCCCGCACGGTAGGGTACGACGAGCAACCCTGCACAGGAGGTCATCGTGAGTGCGCAGCCAGACGGCCCGTATGGACCCCTGATCCCCATGCCCGACCTCGCCCCTGACGCACTGCGCACGGCTGTCGCCCGGATCGCTCCCAGCAGAGTCCCTGCGCTCACTCAGCACCTGTTCGAGGCGACTACAAACGCACAGCAGACACAGAGCCTCGCGCCCCTGCGGGCTTTCGTCCACTCATGGGCCGTGTTCGTCGCCATCGAGCGGCACCCGGAACGCGCCGCCCGCCTCCGTGAACTCGAGCAGATCGTCGATATGGCCGAACAGGACCCGACGGCGGCCATCCACGAAATTCAGCAGATCCGTAAGGCCGCGGAGGCCGAGGCGGGGCTGTGACCGACTGGACCTGGGAGTACAACCCGAGTGAGGAGTACGTCGCCGACGGACTTGCGCCAGGCGTCGTAGCAGAGGTCGAGCGACTGGCAACCGAACTCGCCGCGCTTGGAGTCGACGCGGCAAAGGTGGGTCGGCCCCTCGACCGAGAAGGCGGACTCCGAGAATTCGACATTCTCGGCGGACGCGGCTTCATCAGCTTCCTCTCAGTACCACGCCATCACTGCATCTATATCTGCAACATCACCTGGTACGGATGACGTTGCTCTGCTGGTCACTCCACGGTCGGTCCTGCGCTGGCACGCACGCCTCGTGGCCCGGAAGTGGACCTGTCCACACAGCCGTCCGGGCCGACCGCCGAAGCTGGAAGCACTGCGGCAGCTGGTCCTGCGCCTCGCGCGGGAGAACCCGGGGTGGGGATATCGACGGATCCACGGCGAACTGCTCGGCCTGGGACGCAAACTCGGCACCTCGACCGTCTGGAAGATCTTGCAGAAGGCCGGGATCGACCCCGCACCCCAGCGCACCAACCAGTCCTGGCCCGCCTTCCTCAAAGCCCAGGCCTCCGCCATCGAGGCCACGACCTCTTCCACATCGACACGTCCTTCCCGCGGCGCTGATTCGTGCTGTTCTTCATCGACCACAGCACCCGACACGTGCGCATCGCCGGCATCACCCGGCACCCGACCGGCCCCTGGATCACCCAGCAAGCACGGAACTACCTCGTGGACCTCGGTGACCGCACAGAGTCGATCAGCTTCCTCATCCGGCACCGCGGCGCCTACTTCACCGACAGCTTCGACGCCGTCTTCCAGACGATCGGCGCACACGTCATTCCGACACTGCCCCAAGTGCCCCGGATGAACGCCATCGCGGAACGCTGAATCGGATCATGCCGACGCGAGGCAACCGACCGCGTCCTGATCACCGGAGAACGCCACCCGCGCCTCGTCGTCAGCGAGTACGCGGAGCACTACAACAGACACCGGCCGCATCGATCCCTCGGACAACGGGCACCAGACCGACTCACCGACCCCGAGCCGCCCATCGCCAGGAACCACACTCGCACCAGTCGACACGATCGACTCGGCGGCCTTATCCACGAATACTCGCAGGTCGCATAGGGTGACACAGATTCCGGCACCCACAGGCTGATGCCCTGCCGGCCTGCGACTTCATGGAAACAGTCACCCTGTCGGGGATACGGATATACGTGCTCGTGGTGATCGAACACGGCAGCCGCCAGATCCGCGTCCTAGGCGCCACCGCGCATCCGAGCGCATCCTGGGTAGCGCAAGCTGCGAAGAACCTCGTCATGGACCTCGAAGACCTCCCCTGCCGCACACGGTTCATGATCCGGAACCGGGACGGACAGTTCCCCGACCTCTTCGATGCCGTCCTCAAGGACGCGGGGATCGACGTCGTGCTCAGCGGCATCCAGGTGCCACGAATGGCCTTCATGGAGCGCTGGATACAGACCTGTCGCCGCGAGCTCCTGGACCGGACACTGATCTGGAACCAGCGACATCTCCTCCACACCCTGCGCGAGTTCGAGCAGTTCTACAACGGACACCGACCACACCAGGGCATCGCGAACGCCCGCCCGCCGCACCCCTTGCCCCCCGCCGATCGACGATCCCGACGCGTTAGCCCGCCTCGACATACGCCGACACGATCGCCTCGGCGGCATCCTCCACGCATACCAACATGCGGCGCGACCTGCACGGATAAGGTTCCCGGCAAGGGCAGTGCCGCCGGGGCCAGTTGTTCGGCACAT
>NZ_JAERRG010000072.1 GCF_016741935.1 Streptomyces endocoffeicus
CGCTGCGGCGTGTGTGGCGGGTGGGTTGTCGTTGGAGGATGCGGCGCGGGTGGTGGTGTTGCGTAGTCGGGCGATCGCTGCGGGGTTGTCGGGTCGGGGTGGGATGGTGTCGCTGGGCGTCGGCGTGGGCGAGGCGGAGTTGTTGGTGTCCCGTTGGGGTGGTCGGGTTGAGGTTGCGGCGGTTAACGGGCCGTTGTCGGTGGTGGTGGCTGGTGAGCCGGAGGCGTTGGGGGAGCTGGTGGCGGAGTGTGAGGGCGCTGGGGGGCGGGCGCGGTGGGTCGATGTGGATTACGCCTCGCATACGGCGCAGGTGGAGGTGATCGAGGAGGAGTTGGCGCGGTCGTTGTCGCAGGTCCGGCCGGTGTCCTCACGTATCCCGTTCTTCTCCACGGTGGACGCGGAATGGGTGGACACGGCCGAGCTGGACGCCGGGTACTGGTATCGGAATCTGCGGAGCACCGTCCGGTTTGCCCCGTCCATCGAGCGCCTGCTGGAGGAGGACTTCCGGGCGTTTGTTGAGGTGAGCGCGCATCCGGTGCTGACGATGAGCATCGAGGCGGCGGCAGAGCAAACGGACGCCGGACCAGTCGTGGTGACTGGCACACTTCGCCGCGACGAGGGCGGTATGCGCCGTGTGCTCACCTCCCTGGCCGAGGCCTACGTACGCGGTGTCCCCGTCGACTGGCCCGCCCTGCTCGGCGACGTCCCCGCGCACACCGCGTGTGACCTCCCGACCTACGCCTTCCAACAACAGCACTACTGGCTCAAGAGCGGCCCCCGAAGCGGTGAGGTGATCGCCGTCGGCCTCGCCGGTGCTCGGCATCCTCTGCTGGGCGCTTGGGTGGAACTGCCCGATACGGACGGGGTGTTGTTCACCTCCCGACTGTCGTTGAGCACCCACCCGTGGCTGGCCGACCATACGGTGGCCGGTACGACCGTCCTCCCCGGATCGGCCTTTGTGGAGCTGGCGGTGCGCGCCGGTGACGAGGTCGGCTGTGGTGCCGTCGACGAGTTGCTGATCGAGGCCCCGCTCGTGCTGACGGAGGGCATGAGTGTGCAGCTCCAGGTGGTCGTCGGTGGGGCGGATGACTCCGGCCGACGGCGCCTCACTGTCCACTCCCGCCAGCAAGGCAACGGTTCGGGCAGTGCGAACTGGAACCGGCACGCCACGGGCACGCTGGTCCAGGCCACCACCGTGCCCGATATCGACCTTGCGACATGGCCGCCACCCGGGGCCACTCCCATCGATGTGGACCAGGTGTACGACGATCTGGCACGTGCCGGACGTGGCATCGGCCCGGCGTTCGGGGTGCTGCGCTCGGTGTGGACCCGTGGCGCCGATGTGTTCGCCGAGGTGGAACTGGCCGACGTCCAGCAGGCCGAAGCCGCGCGTTGCACGCTGCATCCCGCCCTGCTGGAAGCCGTATGCCACGCCGACACGCACGCGCACGCCGAGGCAACGGCACTGCCCGTCGCCTACCGCGCGGTGTCCCTGTCCGCGACCGGCGCGACCGCACTGCGCGCGCGCATCAGCCCCGACGGTCAGGGCGGCGTGACGCTGCAACTGGCGGACTCCACCGGGAGGGCGGTCGGGTCCGTGGGCTCGGTGACGTCGCGGCCACTCCCGGCCGATGTTTGGCTGTCGGCAACGGGGACGGAACCGCAGGACGCGCTCTTCGAGGTGGAGTGGTTCCCGCTCCCGGTCCCGCTCCCGGTCCCGCTCCCGGTCGCGTCGTCCGCATCCGCCCCGGCCGCCTCGGATCCGGCGATGGTGACGGTGACGAGCCCGGCCGAGTTGACAACGTTGGCCGACCACGGCGACGTACCGCCCTTCGTACGCGTGGACCTGACGGACATCACGCACGGCTTACGGTCGCTCACCTCGCAGGCGCTGGAGTGGGTCCAGGCGTGGCTGGCCGCGCCGGAGAACGACTCGCGGCTGGTCATCGTCACCCGCGAGGTCACCGACCCGATCTGCGCGGCCGTCTGGGGACTGGTGCGTTCGGCACAGTCCGAGGCCCCGGACCGGCTGGTGCTGGTGGCGATGGACGAGGACGACGCCTCCGGCGCACTGCTGCCCGCCGCCCTGGCCACCGGGGAACCGCAGATCGCCATCACCGCCGGGGTGGCATCCGTACCGAGGCTGGTGCGGGCCACGCCGAGCGAGGAAGAGCCACCGCGAGCGCTGGACCCGACCGGCACGGTGCTCATCACCGGTGGCACCGGTGCACTGGGCCGGCTGTTCGCACGGCACCTCGTGGCCGAGCACGGCGTACGTAACCTCCTGCTGGTCAGCCGCCGTGGCGGCGCGGCCGAAGGCGTGGCGGAGCTGGAGTCCGATCTCGGCGCCCTGGGCGCGTCCGTACGCACCGTGGCCTGCGACATCGCGGACCGGGTCGCGGTGGCGGACCTGCTGGCCTCGCTCCCCGCCGAAGCCCCCCTCACGGCGGTCGTCCACACCGCCGGTGTCCTGGACGACGGCGTGGTCACCGCCATGACCCCCGGACGGCTGGACACCGTTCTTCGCCCCAAGGCGGACGCGGCCCTCATCCTGCATGAGCTGACGCGCGACATGGACCTCGCCGCCTTCGTGGTGTTCTCCTCGGCCGCCGGCGTCTTCGGCAACCCCGGACAGGCCAACTACGCCGCGGCCAACGCCTTCCTGGACGCCCTCGCTCGGCAGCGCGGGGCGGAAGGGCTCCCGGCCACCTCGCTCGCCTGGGGCCACTGGGCGCTCAGCAGCGAGATGACCGCACATCTCACCGCGGCCGACCTGCGGCAGCACACCCGGCGCTTCGGCATGACCGCCCTGTCGGAGGAGACCGGTCTGACGCTGTTCGACGCCGGTCTGCGCAGCGCCACGCCCGCGCTGGTGGCGGCCCGCCTGGACCTCGCGGGCCTGCGCGCCGGCGCGGCCGCCGCCCCGGTCGTCCCTCTGCTGCACAAGCTGGTGCCACCGGGCCGCCGGGTCGTGAGCGGTACGGCAGCGCCACGGACCGATCTCGTACGGCGGCTGGAGTCGGTGGACCCCGCCGAACGGGAGCAGACGCTGCTGGACCTGGTCGCACACCATGCCGCCCAGGTGCTCGGACACTCATCGACGGACAGCATCGCCGCCGAACGGGCCTTCCGTGAGCTGGGGTTCGACTCGCTGACGTCCGTGGAGCTGCGCAACCGGCTCAACACGGCCACCGGCCTCCGGCTTCCCTCCACCCTGCTGTACGATCACCCCAGCCCACGGACCCTCACCCGGCATCTGCACGCCGAGCTGTTGGGGTCACCGAGCGCCCCCGCCGCCCCGGTGACCACGGGCGGGGCTTCGAACGAGGGCATCGCCATTGTGGCGATGAGCTGCCGCTTTCCGGGCGGGGTCAACAGCCCCGAGGATTTCTGGCGGCTGATCAGTGAAGGCGGTGACGCCGTCGGCGACTTCCCGGACGACCGTGGCTGGGATCTGTCCGCGCTCTACGACCGCGACCCGGACCACCCCGGCACCTCCTATGTCCGGCACGGCGCCTTCCTGTCCGACGCCGCCGGCTTCGACGCCGAGTTCTTCGGCATCTCGCCACGTGAGGCGCTGGCAATGGATCCGCAGCAGCGGCTGCTGCTGGAGACCTCATGGGAGGTGTTCGAGCGGGCCGGGATCGACCCGACCACGTTGGTCGGCAGCGGCATCGGGGTGTTCACCGGAATGAACACCCAGGACTACGCGATCCGCCTGCGCCACGTTCCGGACGAGGTCGAGGGGCACCGGATCACCGGGGTCTCCGCCGCCGTCCTGTCCGGGCGCGTGGCCTACACCCTGGGTCTGGAGGGACCCGCGGTCACGGTGGACACGGCGTGTTCGTCGTCGTTGGTGGCACTGCATCTGGCCGCGCAGGCGCTGCGGGCCGGGGAGTGCTCGATGGCGCTGGCCGGTGGGGTGACGGTGATGGCCGGGCCCGACGCCTTCGTGGACTTCTCCCGTCAGCGCGGACTGTCGGTCGACGGCCGGTGCAAGCCCTTCGCCGCCTCGGCCGATGGCACGGGGTGGGCCGAAGGCGTCGGGGTGCTGCTGCTGGAGCGGCTGTCGGACGCGGAGCGGAACGGCCACCAGGTGCTGGCGGTGGTGCGGGGCAGCGCGGTGAACCAGGATGGTGCGTCCAACGGTCTGACGGCGCCGAATGGCCCGTCACAGCAGCGTGTCATCCGTCAGGCGCTGGCCGGGGCGGGTGTGTCGGCCGCCGAGGTGGACGTGGTCGAGGCACATGGCACGGGTACGGCACTGGGCGATCCCATCGAGGCGCAGGCCATCCTCGCCACCTACGGACAGGACCGCGACCGGCCGCTGTGGCTGGGCTCGGTGAAGTCCAACATCGGTCATGCCCAGGCCGCCGCGGGCGTGGCCGGTGTGATCAAGATGGTCATGGCGATGCGGCACGGTGTTCTGCCGCGGACGTTGCACGTCGACGCCCCCACCCCGGAGGTGGACTGGTCGGCGGGCTCGGTGGAGTTGCTGACCGAGGGGCGTGCGTGGCCGGAGGTGGGGCGTCCGCGCCGGGCCGGGGTGTCCGCTTTCGGTGTCAGCGGCACCAACGCCCATGTGATCGTGGAGCAGGCACCGGCCATCGCCGCCGAGCCTGCCGCGGAGGGCACGGACGCGATCCCCGCCGTACCGTGGGTGGTCTCGGCGAGGAGCGCCGACGCGCTGTACGGCCAGGCGGCCCGGCTCGCCGAGTTCGCCCGCAGCCACCCGGAGCTCGGCCCGGACGACATCGCCCACACCCTCATCGGCACACGGGCCACCTTCGACCACCGGGCCGTGGTCGTGGGCCCGGGGCGTGCGGAGTTGCTGAGCGGGCTGGATGCCATCGCCGGGCCGGGCGATGGTCCCGTGGCGCGAGGTGTGGCGAGTCCCGGCAGGCTCGCGGTGCTGTTCACCGGGCAGGGCGGCCAGCACCCGGGGATGGGCCGGGAACTGCGCGCACGGTATCCCGTGTTCCGCGATGCCTTCGACGCGGTCTGCGCGCGACTGGACCGCCATCTGGTCGACGCCGGGCATGTCGAACACCCCGTCCGGGACGTCGCGCTCGCCCATCCCGGGACCCCCGAGGCGGAGTTGCTCGACCGTACCGTCTTCGCCCAGGCGGGGCTGTTCGCGCTGGAGACCGCGCTGTTCAGGCTGTACGAGTCCTGGGGAGTGCGCCCCCACTTCCTCGCCGGCCACTCCGTGGGCGAGCTGACCGCGGCCCATGTGGCGGGCGTGCTGTCCATCGAGGACGCGGCCGCGCTGCTGGCCGCACGAGGGCGGCTGATGCAGGCCCTGCCCGGTGGCGCGATGGTGGCGCTCAACGTCCCCGAGACCGTGGCTCGCTCTCTGTCGGCCGAAGCACCGGATGCCGTGGACATCGCCGCGGTCAATGGGCCCGCCTCCGTCGTCGTCTCCGGCGACCAGGACGCCGTGGCGGCCGTTGAGCGGATATGCGTGGCCAAGGGATACCGGACCAAGCGGCTACGGGTCAGCCATGCCTTCCACTCAGCGCACATGGACGGCATGCTCGACGAGTTCCGGGCAATCGCCGCCGGGCTGTCGTACGCGCCTCCGGCGGTGCCGATCGTCTCCAACGTCACGGGCGAGTTGGCCACCCCCGACCAGCTGTGCGCCCCGGAGTACTGGGTCGAGCACGCGCGCAGGACCGTCCGTTTCCTCGACGGCGTCACCACACTCCACGCCCAGGGCTCCACGACCTTTCTCGAGCTGGGCCCCGACGGTGTCCTCACCGCCATGGCGCAGGAAGCGCTGGGCGACGGCGCCGACCCGGCCATGTTCGTCCCCACGTTGCACGGCGCCGAACAGTCCGATCCGGTCGCCGCCGTGGCCGCGCTCGCCCGACTGCACGTCCGTGGTGTCCCGGTCGACTGGAACGCCCTGGTCACCGGTACCCCGCGGCGCACGGTCGACTTGCCGACGTACGCCTTCCAGCACCGGCGGTACTGGCCGGACGCTCCCGTATCGGACGCCTCCACAGTGAGTGAGCCGGGTCCTCGGCCGCTGCCGGAGCCCACGGCGCCCCAGGACGCCAACGCCACGGCCTTCGCGGAGCGGCTGATGTCCGGCACCGAGGCCGAGCAACACCGGATGGTTCTCGACCTGGTGCTGAGCAGCGCGGCAGCCGTACTGGGGCACGACGACGCCTCGGCCATCGACGGCGAACGGGCGTTCCAGGACCTCGGCTTCGACTCGCTGAACGTGGTCCGGCTCCGCAACCGCCTGCGAGACCTGACCGGCGCCGAACTGCCCACCACGCTCGCCTTCGACCACCCGACACCGGCCGCGCTCGCGTCGTTCCTGCACGCCCGGCTTCTCGGACAGGACACCGGACGGACCGGATCGGCGTGGACGGCGGGCGATCCCACCGAGCCGATCGCGATCGTGGGGATGGCCTGCCGGTTGCCGGGTGGCGTGGCCTCGCCGGAGGACTTGTGGGAACTGGTCCTGGCGGGAGACGAGGGCATCGGGGAGTTCCCGGTGGACCGTGGCTGGGATCTGGACAATCTGTTCGACCCGGACCCGAACCATGCGGGGACCAGCTACGCGCGGCAAGGTGGTTTTCTCTACGACGCGGCCGAGTTCGACGCGGACTTCTTCGGGATCTCGCCGCGTGAGGCCCTAGCCATGGATCCGCAGCAGCGGTTGCTGCTGGAGACGTCATGGGAGGCGTTGGAGCGCGCGGGGATCGACCCCGTCTCGCTCCGTGGCCAGGACATCGGTGTCTTCGCCGGAATGGTCAACTACGACTACACCAGCCGCCTCGACACGGCTCCCGACGGTTCCGAGGGGTACCTCATGACCGGCGGCGCGGGCAGTGTGCTGTCGGGTCGGGTGTCGTATGTGCTGGGGTTCGAGGGTCCTGCGGTGACGGTGGACACGGCGTGTTCGTCGTCGTTGGTGGCGTTGCATCTGGCGGGTCAGGCGTTGCGGGCGGGGGAGTGCTCGATGGCGCTGGCCGGTGGGGTGACGGTGATGGCCGGGCCGGATGCCTTTGTGGAGTTCTCCCGTCAGCGCGGGCTCGCCCCCGACGGCCGATCCAAGTCGTTCGCGGCGTCGGCGGATGGCACGGGATGGGCCGAGGGGGCGGGCGTGCTGCTGGTGGAGCGGTTGTCGGATGCGGAGCGGCTCGGCCACCGGGTGTTGGCGGTGGTGCGGGGCAGTGCGGTGAATCAGGACGGTGCGTCGAACGGTCTGACGGCGCCGAACGGTCCGTCTCAAGAGCGGGTAATCCGGAGGGCGTTGGCCTCCGCGGGGCTTGTGTCGGAGGACGTGGACGCCGTCGAGGCCCATGGCACGGGCACGCCATTGGGCGATCCGATCGAGGCGCAGGCGGTGTTGGCCACGTATGGCCAGGATCGTGATCGGCCGCTGTTGATGGGGTCGTTGAAGTCGAATATCGGTCATGCGCAGGCGGCTGCTGGTGTGGCTGGTGTGATCAAGATGGTGTTGGCGTTGCGGTATGGGGTGTTGCCGAGGACGTTGCATGTGGACGAGCCGACGCGGCAGGTGGATTGGTCGGCGGGCGCGGTGGAGCTGCTGACGGAGCAGCGCGTGTGGCCGGAGGTGGTGGGGCGTCCGCGCAGGGCTGGTGTGTCCGCGTTCGGCGTCAGCGGCACCAACGCCCACGTCATCCTGGAACAGCCCTCGGACGTCCCTGACCTGGCCCTGCCCGTACCGCAGCTGCCGGGCGGCCTGGCCCTTCTTCCGGTGTCCGCGCGAGGCGAGGGCGCCCTGCGGGCCCAGGCGCAGCGGTTGTTGTCCTTCCTGGACCAGCGACCGGACCAGGATCTGGGCGAGTTCGCGCTTGCGTTGGGTTGTGGGCGGGCGGGGTTGTCGGATCGTGCGGTGGTGGTGGCGGGGGATCGGGGGGAGGCGTTGGCGGGGTTGGGGGCGGTGGTGCGGGGTGAGTCGGGTGCGGGGGTGGTGTCGGGTTCGGTGGTGCGTGGTCGGTTGGGGGTGTTGTTCGCTGGTCAGGGGTGTCAGCGGGTGGGGATGGGGCGTGGGTTGTATGAGGCGTTCCCCGTCTTTCGGGATGCCTTCGATGCGGTGTGTGAGGCGTTGGACCGGGAGTTGGGTGCGGGTGGTGTGTCGGGTTCGGTGCGGGAGGTGGTGTTCGGGGAGGGGGAGCTGCTGGAGCGGACGGTGTTCGCTCAGGCCGGGCTGTTCGCGTTGGAGTCGGCGTTGTTCCGCTTGGTGGAGTCCTGGGGTGTGGCGCCGGATGTCGTCGGTGGGCATTCGGTGGGTGAGGTGACGGCGGCGCATGTGGCGGGCGTGTTGACGCTGGAAGACGCGGCCGCACTGGTGGCGGCACGGGGTCGGCTGATGGAAGCGCTGCCGGAAGGCGGCGCGATGGTGGCGGTGGGCGCGGGTGAGGACCGGGTGCGTCCGTTGCTGGTGCCAGGAGTGGATGTCGCGGCGGTGAATGGTCCTGCGGCGGTGGTGCTCTCGGGTGATGAGGAGGCGGTGCTGCGGGTGGCGCAGGAGTTGTCGGAGCAGGGGTGCCGGACGAGGCGTCTGGCGGTCTCGCACGCGTTCCACTCCGCCCGTATGGAACCGATGCTGCAGGAGTTCCGGGAAGCGATCGCCGATCTGTCCTTCAGTGCACCGCTGATCCCCCTGGTCTCCAACGTGACCGGTCGGCTGGCGGACGCAGAGGCGGTGTGTACCCCCGAGTACTGGGTGGCGCACGTGCGTGCCGCCGTGCGTTTCGCGGACGGAGTGCGGGCGCTTGCCGGCCACGGCGTGGGCACCTATCTCGAACTGGCGCCGGATGCCGTGCTGTCCGCGATGGTCGGGGACTGTCTGCCGGAGGTGTCGGCCGAACAGCCCGTGGTGGTGCCGTCGTTGCGGCGGGAGGGCGACGAACCCCGCGCGCTGATGTCCGCTGTCGCCAACCTGCACGTGGCGGGCGTACACATCGACTTCAGCGCTCTGTTCGGCGGCGCCGTTCCGCCCGCGCATCTCCCCGATCTGCCCACGTACGCCTTCCAGCGGGCCCACTACTGGCTCCATGACACCCGGCCCGCCTCTCACCAGAGCCCCGCCGGTGCCGCCGGTGCCTCCAGCGACACCGACGCCATCGACGCCCGGTTCTGGGCCGCGGTCGAACGCGGCGACCTCGGCTCGGTGGCCGAAGCGTTGGACTTGGCCGACGGCGATGAGAACCGTGCCGCTCTGGACGCCATGGGCGGTGCGCTGGGCGTGTTGTCGGACTGGCGGCGCAAGCGCGGTGAGAAGTCCGCGGCGGACCAACTGCGCTATCAGGTCACCTGGAAGCCACTGCCCGGCACCACCTCCGGCGTACCCACCGGCACCTGGCTGGTCGTCCTGCCGTACGGCTGCCGGGACGAGGAGTACGCGGCCCAGGTGGCCCCGGTGCTGAACCGCCAGGGTCTGCGCACCACGACCCTGCGGCTCGACGGACCGGAATCACCCGATCGCGCCACTTTCGCCGAGATGCTGCGCGGTGCGCTGGCGGATCACGACGACATCGGCGGTGTGCTGTCCCTGCTCGCTCTCGACCAGCGCGTATGTCCCGGCTCCGCGACGCTCACCGAGGGGGCCGCGGCCACGTTGGCGCTGGTGCAGGCCCTCGGCGACCTGGGCTCGGCAGGATCAGCGGGCTCGGGGCATCGCCTCTACTGCGCCACCCGAGGCGCGGTGACCGTCGGCGCTGCGGACCGGCTCAGCGCGGCGGACCGGCTCAGCGCTCCGGAACAGGCGGCGGTGTGGGGGCTCGGTCTGGCCGTGGCGCTGGAGCAGCCGGACCGATGGGGGGCGCTGGTGGACCTCCCGGACGTGTTCGACGACCGGGCCGCCCGGACCCTGCTCGCCGCGTTGGCGGATCCGGGCGACGAGGACCAGTTCGCGATCCGCGCCACGGGCGCGTTCGTACGCCGGCTGCGAAGCCATCCCCTGTCCACCGGTGCGACGAAGCCGGAGTGGCGCCCGCGTGGCACCGTCCTGGTCACCGGCGGTACGGAGGGTCTCGGCAGGCATGCCGCGCGCTGGCTGGCCGGTGCCGGTGCCGAGCACCTGGTGCTGACCGTCGGCTCGGATCCGGCGGCGCCGCATG
This sequence comes from Streptomyces endocoffeicus, assembly GCF_016741935.1. Classification (GTDB taxonomy): domain Bacteria; phylum Actinomycetota; class Actinomycetes; order Streptomycetales; family Streptomycetaceae; genus Streptomyces; species Streptomyces endocoffeicus. Next base: position 10,107 of record NZ_JAERRG010000072.1, read on the forward strand.
AAGCACCGCACGTGGTGGCACTACGGGATGAGCTGAGCGGCCTGGGCGCGAAGGTGACGGTGTGCCCGACGGACCTCACCGACCGCGACGCGGTCGAGCGGCTGCTCATCGGCCCCGCCGCGTATCCCGAGCTCTCCGGTGTCGTCCACACCGCCGACCTGGCACGGATCGCCCAGACCGACGCCACCGGCGCCGATGAACTGGCGGAGACGCTGGCGGCAAAGGTCGACGGTCTGCTGCATCTCGACACGCTCCTCGCCGATCGGGAACTGGACCTGTTCGTGGTCTTCTCGTCGGTCGCGAGCGTCTGGGGCGGTGGTGGCCAGGGGCTGATCGGCGCGGCCAACGCCCAGCTCGACGCCTTGATCGAGCGGCGCCGCGCCAGGGGCCTGGTGGCCACTTCGGTGGCCTGGGGTGTGATCGACGGCTTCGGTGTGGCCGCCGATGCCACGGCCCAGGAGCAGCTGCGCCGCCGTGGTGTGCTCCCTATGGCTCCCGAGGCCGCCATGGCGGCCCTGACGCGCGCTGTCCGCCATGACGACACGCTCGTGGCCGTGGTGGACATCGATTGGTCGGCGTTCGTCCCGGCGTTCACCTCGCTGCGGCCCAGCCCGCTGATCGGTGATCTGCCGGGCGTTCAGGAGATCGTCGACAGCCTTCGTACGGACGACGCCACCGACGAGTCCGCCTCGGAACTCCTGCGCGAACTGGCCAACGGCTCCGACGCCGAGCGGGAACGCGCCCTGATGAAGGTGGTGCGCGAGAACACGGCCATCGCGCTGGGCCACAACGGTGTCGAGGCCGTCAAACCACAACGAGCCTTCCAGGAGATGGGCTTCGACTCCCTCGCGGCCGTGAACCTGCGCAACACCCTCGGCGCCGCACTGGGCACCCGGCTGCCGGCCACTCTCGTCTTCGACTACCCCACGCCCGCCGCGCTGGTGGAGTACCTGCGTACCGAACTCCTGGGTGACCAGGGCGACGACGAGGCCACCGAGGCCGATGAGGAGGAGATCCGCCGCGTACTGGCGGCCGTGCCGTTCAGCCGGTTCCGCGAGGCCGGAGTGCTCGATGCGCTGCGGTCACTGGCCAGGACCGAAGCGGCCGCACGGGACGGCAGCCGGCCGTCCGCTGATGAAGAGCTCGACCTGATCGATGGAATGGATATCGCCGGACTGGTCCAACGGGCGTTCGACGGAACCCAGTTGTGAACGCACTCGACGCGGTGGGAGGCAGCCATGAGCAGCAGCCAGAGCGAACAGATCGTCGACGCCCTGCGCGCCTCGCTGAAGGACAACGCCCGGCTGAAGCACGAGTACGACAAGGCGGTCGCGGCCACCTCCGCCCCCATCGCCATCGTCGGGATGGCCTGCCGGCTGCCGGGCGGGGTGAACACACCGGAAGACCTGTGGGAGCTGGTGTCCACCGGCGGTGACGGCATCTCCGGCTTTCCCGTGAACCGCGGCTGGGACCTGGACAACCTCTTCCACCCCGATCCGGACCACCCCGGCACCAGCTATGCCACGGAAGGGGGCTTCCTGCACGACGCCGGTGAGTTCGACGCGGGCTTCTTCTCCATCTCGCCCCGGGAGGCCGTGGCGATGGACCCCCAGCAGCGGATCATGCTGGAGCTGTCCTGGGAGGCGTTCGAGCGCGCCGGGATCGACCCGACCAGCAAGCGGGGCAAGGACGTCGGCGTCTACTCCGGTATCGCCTTCCACGACTACGGCACCGGTCTCGCCGAGGTCCCCGAAGGGCTCGAGGGCTTCATCCTCACCGGCGGCGCGGGAAGTGTGCTGTCCGGACGGGTCTCCTACGCACTCGGCCTCGAAGGCCCCGCCGTGACGATCGACACGGCGTGCTCCTCGTCGCTGGTGGCGCTGCATCTGGCGACGCAGGCGCTGCGGGCGGGGGAGTGCTCGATGGCGCTGGCCGGGGGCGTCACCGTGATGGCGGCCTCCGACGCCTTCGTGGGCTTCTCCCGGCAGCGCGGACTGGCCCCCGACGGCCGGTGCAAGGCATTCGCGGCCTCGGCGGACGGCACCGGGTTCTCCGAGGGCGCCGGTGTGCTTCTGCTCGAGCGACTGTCCGACGCCGTCGACGCGGGACACCCGGTACTGGCGGTGGTGCGCGGCTCGGCGGTGAACCAGGACGGCGCCTCCAACGGCCTCACCGCGCCGAACGGCCCCTCACAGCGGCGCGTCATCCGCCGGGCGCTGAACAGCGCACGGCTGACGGGCGCCGATGTGGACGTGGTGGAGGCACATGGCACGGGTACGGCGCTGGGCGACCCGATCGAGGCGCAGGCCCTGCTGGCCACGTACGGCCGGGACCGCGACCGCCCGCTGTGGCTGGGGTCGGTGAAGTCCAACATCGGCCACACCCAGGCCGCCGCCGGTGCGGCCGGTGTGATCAAGATGGTGCTGGCGATGCGGCACGGCGTACTGCCGAAGACGCTGCATGTGGACGCGCCCACGCCCCAGGTGGACTGGTCGGCCGGTGCCGTGGAACTCCTGACCGGCGAACAGCCGTGGCCGGAGACGGGACGGCCGCGCCGGGCCGCCGTATCGGGCTTCGGCATCAGCGGCACCAACGCCCATGTGATCCTCGAAGAGGCCCCGGACCCCCAGCCCGCCGAACCCGGCCCCGCGACCGGTGCCACCGCGGAAACCAGCACCGCCGCCACCGAACCGGCGCCGTCGTCACCACCGGTCCTGGACGATGCCCCGGTGCCACTTCTGGTGTCCGGTCGGGGCGAGTCGGGGCTGCGCGCTCAGGCCCAGCGCCTGCTGTCGTTCCTGGACGAACGCCCCGACGTAGCCCTGCCGGACCTCGGCTGGTCGCTGGCCTCCGGGCGCGCCGCGCTGGAGCAACGCGGCGTGGTGCTGGCCACCGACCGGGACGCCGCGCTGCGCGGCCTGACCGCACTGGCCCAGAACACCCCCGCCCCCGATGTGATCCGCGGCACCGGCCCGGCCACCGGGAGCATCGCCTTCGTCTTTCCCGGCCAGGGCTCGCAGTGGCAGGGCATGGCGGCCGAACTGCTCGCCTCCTCAACGGTGTTCGCCGACCGGTTCGCCGAATGCGACGACGCGCTGGGCCGCCTCCTGGACTGGTCCGTCACCGATGTGATCCGGGAGGCCGAGGGCGCGCCTTCCCTGGACCGCATCGAGATCCTGCAACCCGCGCTGTTCGCGGTGCATGTGTCCTTGGCGGCGGTGTGGGCGGCGGCCGGGGTCGAACCCGCGGCGGTGGTCGGCCACAGCCAAGGGGAGATCGCGGCGGCGTATGTGGCCGGGGCGCTGTCGCTGGCGGACGCGGCCAGGATCGTGGTCCTGCGCAGCGCTCTGTTCGCCGAGGAACTGGTGGGCAAGGGCGCGGTGGCCTCCGTGGCGGTGTCGCCCGACACCGTGGAGAAGCGGCTGGCGGACTGGGGCGAGCGACTGGTGATCGCCGGACGCAACGGCCCCTCGGCGGTGACCGTCGCGGGCGAGGTGGCCGCGCTGGAGGAGTTCGTGGCCGGGTGCAAGGCCGACGGGATCCGGGCGCAGGTCGTGGGCTCGACGGTGGCCTCGCACTGCGCCCAGGTCGATCCACTGCGGGACCGCATCCTGGCGATGTTCGCCGACATCACCCCGCGCCGCGGCCACATTCCGTTCTACTCGACGGTCACCGGCGGTGTGCTCGACACCGGCGAACTGGACGCCGAGTACTGGTTCCGCAACGCGCGCCACCCGGTCAACTTCGAGGGCGCCGTCCATGAACTCCTCACCGACGGATTCGGCTTCTTCGTCGAGTCCAGCGCCCATCCCGTGCTGGTGACGGCCATGCAGCAGATGTTCGAGGACGCCGCCGCCGACGCGGTGGCCGTGGGCTCCCTGCGGCGCGACGAGGGCGGTGCGCGGCGGTTCCTGGCCTCCCTCGCCGAGGGCCATGTGGGTGGGCTGCCGGTGGACTGGGCCACGGTGTTCGCCGGTTCGGACCCGCGCCGGATCGATCTGCCCACGTACGCCTTCCAACGGCACCATTACTGGCTGGAGTCGACCGACACCTTCGGCGACGCGTCCGGGCTCGGCCTCGAACCGGCTCAGCACCCCCTGCTGGGCGCGGTCGCCGAAGTCCCCGAGTCCGGCGGGGTGTTGTTCACCTCCCGGCTGTCGCTGCGTACGCATCCGTGGCTGGCCGACCACGCGGCGGCGGGCACGGTGCTGCTGCCCGGAGCCGCGTTCGTGGAGCTGGCGGTGCGCGCCGGTGACGAGGTGGGCTGCGGTGTCGTCGAAGAGCTCGTCATCGAGGCACCGCTCACACTGGCCGAGGGCGACGGCGCGCGGCTGCAGGTGTTCGTGGGCGAGGCGGGCGACTCCGGGCGGCGCCCGCTCTCCGTGCGCTCCCGCGCGGAGGAAAGCGGACCGGGCGCGGCCTGGACACGGCACGCCACCGGTGTCCTGGCCCCGGCCGCCGCCACCCCGCCCGACACCGGCCTCAGCCAGTGGCCACCGGCCGGGGCGGTCGCGGTGGACACCGAGCGGGTGTCGGAGGCGTACGAGGACATGGCCGCCGCCGGTTACGGCTACGGACCGGCCTTCCAGGGGCTGCGCGCGGTGTGGACCCGGGGCGAGGAGGTGTTCGCCGAGGTCGCGCTGGGCGACGACCAGGGGCTCTCCGCGGACGGCTTCGGCCTGCACCCGGTGCTGCTCGACTCCGCCATGCACGCGATCGCCTTCCGGGACCTCGGCGCCGCCCAGGCCACACTGGCGCTGCCGTTCGCCTACCGCGATGTCGCCCTGCACGCCGCCGGAGCGTCCGCGCTGCGCGTCCACATCGCACCGAACGGCCCCGAGGAGGTGGCGCTTCAACTGGCGGACACCGGCGGCGCGGCCGTCGCCACTGTCGGATCGGTGGTGCCCCGGCCTGTGGCCACCGAACTGCTGGACACCGGCACCAGCCCCGCCCGGGAGCGGATGTTCCGCGTCGGCTGGGACGAGCTCCCGGCACCGGCGGCCGACACCGCACTGGATACCCCGCACCCCGTACCGGTGGCGACCGCCGAGGACATCCGCGAACTTGCCGAGACGGCCGACCTGGGCGTGCCCGACGCGCTGCTCCTGGACCTGGCCGGCGACGGCCAGGAGCCCAGCGCGAGCGGCGTACGGGAGGTGACCGGCCGGGTGCTGGAACTGCTGCGGACCTGGCTGGCCGCGCCCGAACTCGAGGACACCCGGCTGCTCGTGCTCACCCACGGCGCGGTGGCCGTGCACCACGACCGCGAGCTCACCGACCCCACCGCCGCCGCCGTATGCGGTCTGCTCCGGTCCGCCCAGGCCGAGAACCCCGGACGCGTCACACTGGTGGACACCGACCGGGCACCGGCGTCCCTGGCCCTGCTGCCTGGCGTGTTCACCGGCGGAGAGCCGCAACTCGCCCTGCGCGACGGCATCCGCTACGCCCGCCGCCTCACCCGCGCGGACACCACCGGCGCGCTGGCCCTACCCACGGGCGCGGCGGCCTGGCGGCTGGAGCCCGGCACCGACGGCACGCTCGAAGGCCTGGCGCTACGCCCCGCCCCCGCCGCGCTGGAACCGCTGGCCGCCGGTCAGGTCCGGATCGAGGTCCGGGCAGCGGGACTGAACTTCCTGGACGTCCTGGTGGCGCTGGACATGAACCGAGTCGACGCCACCATCGGCAACGAGGGCTCCGGAGTGGTCACCGAGATCGGCCCCGGAGTGGCCGGGCTCACGGTCGGCGACCGGGTGATGGGGCTGTTCCCCGACGCCGTCGGCCCGCTGGCCGTGGCCGACCACCGCACCGTGGTCAGGATCCCGCACGGCTGGTCCTTCCAGCAGGCCGCCACCGTGCCGATGGCGTTCCTCACCGCCTACTACGGGCTGCGCGACCTCGCCGGTCTGCGATCCGGTGAGTCCGTGCTCATCCATGCCGCCGCCGGCGGCGTCGGCATGGCCGCCGTGCAACTCGCCCGGCACTGGGGTGCCGAGGTGTTCGCCACCGCCGCCCCCGCCAAATGGGACGCCGTACGCGCCACCGGAATCAGCGAGCGGCGGCTCGGCAACTCGCGCACCGTGGACTTCGCACCGCACTTCCTGGACGCCACCCAGGGCCGGGGTGTCGATGTGGTGCTGGACAGCCTCGCCGGGGAGTTCGTGGACGCCTCGCTGCGGCTGCTGCCCCGAGGAGGCCGGTTCCTGGAGATGGGCAAGGCCGACCTGCGGAGCCCCGAGGAGGTCGCAACCACCCACCCCGGCGTCTCCTACCAGGCGTTCTCCCTCTACGAGGCGGGCAACGACCGCATCGGGGAGATGCTCCGTGAACTGGCCGGGCTGTTCGACCGGGGAGCGCTGCACCCCCTGCCGCTGAACACCTGGGACGTACGCCACGCCCCGGCCGCCTTCCGCCACATGAGCCAGGGACGGCACATCGGCAAGAACGTGTTCACCCTGCCCCGCACCCCCGACGCCACCGGCACCCTCCTGGTCACCGGCGGCACCGGCTCGCTGGGCCGCCTGGTGGCCCGGCGCATGGTCACCGAACACGGAATGCGCAACGTCGTCCTGGCCGGCCGGCGTGGCAGGGACGCCGCGGGGGTCCCCGAGCTGGAGGACGAGCTCGGCGCGCTGGGCGCCACCGTGCGCACGGTGGCCTGCGACCTCGCCGACCGCGAGGCGGTGGCCGCACTGCTCGGCGCGATCCCCGAGGACACCCCGCTGACCGCCGTGGTGCACACCGCCGGGCTGCTGGACGACGGAGTGATCACCACCCTGACCCCGGAACGCCTGGACACGGTGTTCCGCCCCAAGGTGGACGCGGTGCTGAACCTGCACGAGCTGACCCGCGACCTCGACCTCGCCGCGTTCATCCTCTTCTCCTCCGGCGCGGGCACCTTCGACTCCCCGGGCCAGGGCAACTACTCCGCCGCCAACGCCTTCCTCGACGCGCTCGCCCGCTACCGCCACGCCAGGGGACTGCCCGCCACCTCCCTCGCCTGGGGCCTGTGGGGCCAGGTCACCGACATGAGCGCGCACCTGGACGACTCCGACCAGCGGCGGATGGCACAGGGCGGCATGCTCGGCCTCTCCGTACCCGAGGGCATGGAGCTGTTCGACACCGCGTTGCGCGGCCCCGACACCGTACTGGTCCCCGCACACATGGACTTCGCCGCCCTGCGCACCCTGGCCGCCTCCGGCTCGCTGCCCGCACTGCTGCGCACCCTCGTCCGTACCCCGCGCCGGGCCGTCGACAACGCGGTGGCGGACCCGGAAGACCTGGTGAGCAGGCTGGTCAGGGCAACCGCCGGCCAGCAGGAGAAGATCCTGCTCGACCTGGTCCAGCAGGAGGCCGCCGCCGTCCTCGGCCACGCCTCGGCCGACCTGATCGAGCCCAACCAGCCCTTCAAGGAAATCGGCTTCGACTCGCTCACCGCCGTGGAACTGCGCAACCGGCTCTCCCGACGGGCCGGCGTACGACTGCCCGCCACGCTCATCTTCGACCATCCCGCCCCCGCGCCACTCGCCCGCTACCTCCTGGCCGAGCTGGGCCAGGAGGTCGACACCTCGGAGGTGCTGATGGCCGAGCTCGACACCATGGCCACGACTCTGGCCGAGGTGACCCCCGATGCCACGACCCATGCCACGGTGCTGGCCCGCCTCCACCTGCTGGTCGAGCAGTGGGAGACCACGGCAGGCGCCACAACCACCGACCAGGACGAGGAGTTCGACGTGGACACCGCCACCGACGAGGCCATGTTCGAGCTCATCGACCGGGAGTTCGGCACCTCGTGACCGCCCGGCCCCGCGCGACGACACACCACACGCCGCCGACCCTCCAGCAGACGCCACCGTTTCCTTCGGGAGTGAACACTCATGGCAGATGACGGGAAGCTGCGCGACTACCTCAAGCGCGTGCTGGCGGACGCCCGCCGCTCCCAGAAACGGGTCCGCGAGCTGGAGGCCGAGAGGACGGAGCCGATCGCGATCGTCGCGATGGCCTGCCGGCTTCCGGGCGGGGTGTCCTCCCCGGAGCAACTGTGGGAGATGGTGCTGCACGGGCGGGACGGGATCACCGGCTTCCCCGTGAACCGTGGCTGGGAGCTGGGAAACCTGTTTCATCCGGACCCCGACCACCGGGGCACCAGCTATGTCCGCGAGGGCGGATTTCTGCACGACGCCGGGGAGTTCGACGCGGGCTTCTTCGGGATCTCCCCGCGCGAGGCGGTCACGATGGATCCGCAGCAGCGCATCATGCTCGAGCTCTCCTGGGAGGCGTTCGAACGGGCGGGGATCGACCCCACCGCGTGGCGCGGCAAGGACGTCGGGGTCTTCTCCGGGTTCGCCGGCAGCGACTACGGGGCCGGGCTGCCGGAGCTGCCCGAGGCCCTGGAGAGCTATCTGATGACCTCCGACGCCGGAAGTGTGCTCTCCGGCCGGATCTCCTACACCTTCGGGTTCGAGGGCCCCGCCGTCACGGTCGACACCGCGTGTTCCGCCTCCCTGGTGGCCCTCCATCTGGCGGCGCGCGCCCTCCGGGCCGGGGACTGCTCGATGGCGCTGGCCGGTGGGGTCACCGTCCTGGGCACACCCCGGGCGTTCATCGGCTTCTCACGCCAGCGCGGACTCGCCGCCGACGCCCGCTGCAAGGCATTCGCCGCGGCGGCGGACGGCACCGGCTTCTCCGAGGGGGCGGGAGTGCTGTTGCTGGAGCGGCTGTCGGACGCGGAGCGGCTCGGCCATCGGGTGTTGGCGGTGGTGCGGGGCAGTGCGGTGAACCAGGACGGTGCGTCGAATGGACTGACCGCCCCGAACGGTCCGTCTCAGCAGCGTGTCATCCGGCAGGCGCTGGCCCATGCACGCCTCAGTACGTCCGAAGTGGACGCGGTGGAGGCCCATGGGACGGGCACGGCGCTGGGGGACCCTATCGAGGCGCAGGCGCTGCTGGCCACGTACGGCCAGGGGCGACCGGAAGACCGCCCGCTGTGGCTGGGGTCGCTCAAGTCCAACATCGGCCATACCCAGGGCGCGGCGGGTGTGTCCGGGGTCATCAAGATGGTGATGGCGTTGCGGCATGGGGTGTTGCCGAGGACGTTGCATGTGGATGAGCCTTCGCCGCAGGTGGATTGGTCGGCGGGTGCGGTGGAGCTGTTGACCGAGCGGCTGGCGTGGCCGGAGGTGGGGCGTCCGCGGCGGGCGGGGGTGTCGGGTTTCGGGGTGAGTGGGACGAACGCCCACGTGATTCTGGAGCAGGCTCCGGAGGCGGCCACCGAGGTGGTGCCGGAGGCTCGGGGTAGTGGTGTGGTGCCGTTGGTGGTGTCGGGGCGTGGTGATGCGGGGTTGCGGGCCCAGGCACGGCGGCTGCTGGACTTCGCCGAAGGCCACCCGGAGGTGGGGATGGCGGAGCTGGGTGTG
>NZ_JAERRG010000073.1 GCF_016741935.1 Streptomyces endocoffeicus
GGTGCGCCAGGTCCATCGCCCCTGAGGCCCCGGCGCTTCCGCGTGCGCCCGTTCCCGTCCGTTTTGTCAACGGCATTGACATATCTCTATCACCCCTCGTATACCTCTCCCCATCGAAGCGCTTCGACGAACGTCGCACGTACGCCCTTCCTTCCCACCCTCCCGGAGGCAGCGGATGTTGACGGCACGGAAACGGACGAAACGAACGGTGGCCGTCATCGCGGCCACGCTTGCGACATCCCTGCTCATAGCGGGTTGTGGGGACAGCGGGGACGAGGCCGGGGACGGCAAGTCGCTTAAACTCTGGCACTACGAGGCGCCCAACAGCGCCATGGGCATCGCCTGGAAGCAGGCCATCGAGGAGTTCAAGAAGAGCCATCCGGGCGTCACGGTGAAGGTCGAGGAGAAGGGCTTCGAACAGATCCAGAAGACCGCCTCGATGGTCCTCAACTCCGGTGACGCACCCGATCTGATGGAGTACAACAAGGGCAACGCCACCACCGGGCTGCTCTCCAAACAGGGCCTGCTCACCGACCTCACCCCCGAGGTCACCAAGCGCGGCTGGGACAAGCCGCTCAGCCCCGGCGTGCGCACCACCAGCCGCTATGACGCCCAGGGCGTGATGGGCTCCGGCAACTGGTACGGGATCCCCAACTACGCCGAGTACACGATGGTCTTCTACGACAAGACCCTCTTCGCCAAGCACCACATCAAGGTCCCGGCCACCTTCGACGAGTTCACCGCCGCCCTGAAGGCGTTCAAGGACAAGGGCGTCACCCCGCTGGCAAGCGCGGGCGCCGAATACCCCGCCCACCAGTACGTGTACCAGCTCGCCCTCTCCAAGGCCGACCGCTCCTGGGTGGACGCCTACGAGCGGTACCAGGGCAAGCCAGACTTCCACGACGCCGCCTGGACCTATGGCGCCACCACCTTCGCCGACTGGGTGAAGAAGGGCTATATCGCCAAGAGTTCGAGCGGCGCCAAGGCCGAGGACGCGGGCGCGGCCTTCATCGCGGGGAAGTACCCCATGTTCTTCTCCGGCAGCTGGTGGTTCGGACGCTTCAAATCCGAGATGAAGGACGAGTGGGGCACCTTCCCCTTCCCCGGCTCCAAGCTCACCCTCGGCTCCGGCGGCAATCTCTGGGTCGTCCCCAAGGGCGCCAAGAACAAGGAGCTCGCCTACGACTTCATCGACATCACGATGAAGAAGGGCATCCAGAACACCCTCGGCAACAACGGCGGAGTGCCCGTGGCCGCCGATCCCTCGGCGATCACCGACCCCAAGTCCAAGGCCCTGATCAAGGACTTCACCGGCTACGCCGACGGCGACGGCCTGGCCTTCTACCCCGACTGGCCGGTCCCCGGCTTCTATGACGTCCTCGTCTCCGAGACCCAGAAGCTGATCACCGGCAGCGCCGGGCCCGATGCCTATCTGGACGCGCTGAAGAAGGCGTACGACGCGGGCGCGCCGAAGGGATGAGCCCCCACGGCAAGGCACCGCTGCTACGGCGCCGCGAATATCCGTACGCCCTGTTCCTGCTCCCCGGCGCGCTGGCGTTCCTCGCCGTCATCGTCGTCCCGTTCCTGATGAACACCGGGATCAGCCTCACCCACTGGCAGGGCGTGGGCAGCCCGAAGTGGGCCGGGCTCGCCAACTACCGCGAGCTGCTGGACGACTCCGCCTTCTGGGAGTCCTTCCGGCACAGCCTGGCGATGGTGGTGGCGATGGCGGTGCTCCCCACCGCCCTCGGCCTGGTGCTGGCCGCCGCGCTCTTCGACTACATCGCCAAACACATCGGCACCCGCACCGCGAGCGTGCTGCGCGCCTGCTTCTATCTGCCGCAGGTGCTGCCGATCGCGGTGGCCGGAATCGTCTGGAGCTGGATCCTCGCCCCGGAGAACGGCGCGCTCAACGAGGCGCTGGGCGCCGTCGGCCTCGGCTCGCTGGCCCATGACTGGCTGGGCGACCCGGACTTCGCGCTCTACAGCGTGATGGCCGTGATGGTGTGGGTCCAGCTCGGCTTTCCGCTGGTGGTCTTCATGGCGGGGCTCCAGCGCGCCGATCCGTCCCTGCACGAGGCGGCCGAGCTGGACGGGGCGTCGTGGTGGCGGCGGTTCTGGCATGTGACACTGCCGCAGATCCGCCCGGAGATCTATGTCGTGCTGCTGTGGTGCACCATCGCGGCGCTCAAGGTATTCGGCGCGGTGTATGTGCTCACCAAGGGTGGACCGGGTGGGGCCACCAATGTCCCGTCGTACTTCTCCTTCCAGTCCTTCTTCGAGAAGACGCAGGTCGGGTACGGCTCCGCGGTCTCCACCACCCTCACCGTGATCATCCTGGCGCTGGCCCTGGTGGCATTGCGCCTGCAAACCCGGGCGGAGGACCAGTGAACGCCCCCGGAGGACCAGTGAACGCCGTCAAGGGACAACGCGCCCCGGCCCGCTTCCCCGTACTGGCCGCGCTGACCGTGGCGGCCGCCCTCATGGTGCTGCCTTTCCTCGTGGTGGCCCTCAACGCGGTGAAATCGCCCGCCGACTACTCCGCGAACGGCCCGCTGAGCCTGCCCGAGGGGATCCACCTCGACGGCCTGAGGGACTTCTGGCAGCGGGTCGACTTCGGCCGGAAGCTGTTCAACTCCGCGCTGATCTCCGGCTCGGTGGCGGTGCTCGCCGCGCTGCTTTCGGTGCTCAACGCGTATGCGATCGGCATCGGGCGGGTCAGGGGCCGCCCCTGGGTGCTGGCCTTCTTCGTGCTGGCCAACATGCTGCCGCAGGAGGCCCTGGTCTACCCCGTCTACTACCTGTCCAAGCAGGTGGGCCTGTACGACACCCGGCTGAGCGTGATCATCGTCTTCACCGTGATCCAGTCGGCCTTCGGCACCTATCTGCTCTCCTCCGTGCTCGGCGCCTTCCCCAAGGAGGTCATCGAGGCGGCCCGGATCGACGGTGCCACCAAGTGGCAGGTGCTGTGGCGGGTCGTGGTGCCGGTCAGCCGCCCCACCATCGGAGTGCTGCTGGTCTTCTTCTTCATCTGGACCTGGAACGAGTTCCTGCTGCCCCTGGTGATGCTGATCTCCAACGACAACCAGACGGTCTCGGTGGCGCTCGGCGTCCTCCAGGGCCAGCGGCTGATGGACGCCACCATGACCAACGCGGCCGCCCTGCTGGGCGTGCTCCCCGCGTTCTGCTTCTTCCTGATCTTCCAGCGGACCCTGACCCGTGGCATCGCCATGGGCGCGGTCAAATGACGAGGAGGGCCGCATTCGCATGAAGTTCAGCGATGGCTACTGGAGACTGCGCGAGGGCGTCCACGCCGCGTACCCCCAGGGGGTGCTCGACGTGGAGACCGGCCCCGGCACCCTCACCGTCCACGCCCCCACCCATCCCGTACGCCACCGCGGCGATCTGCTCAAGGGTCCCGCCCTCACCCTGACCTGCACCGCCCCCATGCCCGATGTGATCGCCGTCCGGATCACCCACTTCGCGGGCGGGGTCGAGCGCGGCCCCTCGTTCGAGATCGCCCGCGAGACGTACGACGCCGAGGTGAGCTGCGACGACGGGGAGGCCCGGCTCACCTCGGGCGCGCTCTCGGTGCGCCTCGCCCGCACCGGACCCTGGCGGATGGACTTCGAGGCCGCCGGGCGCACGCTCACCAGCAGCGGCGTCAAGGACATGGGCATCATGGAGACCGCCGACGGCGGCCACCACCTGCGCGAACGGCTCGCGCTGCGGGTCGGCACCTCGGTCTACGGCCTCGGCGAGCGCTTCGGCCCGCTGGTGCGGAACGGCCAGGCCGTCGACATCTGGAACGCCGACGGCGGCACCGCCACCGAGCAGGCGTACAAGAACGTCCCGTTCCTCCTCACCGACGCGGGCTACGGGATCTTCGTGGACCACCCCGGCCGGGTCTCCTTCGAGGTCGGCTCGGAGGCGGTCTCCCGGCTCCAGTTCAGCGCCGAGGACCAGGAGCTCACGTACTACGTCATCCACGGGCCCACCCCCAAGGAGATCCTGCGCCGCTACACCGCGCTCACCGGCCGCCCCGCGCTGCCGCCCGCGTGGTCCTTCGGGCTGTGGCTGTCCACCTCCTTCACCACCTCCTACGACGAGGAGACGGTCACCGGCTTCGTCGACGGCATGGCGGAGCGCGCCCTGCCGCTGTCCGTCTTCCACTTCGACTGCTTCTGGATGCGCGAGTACCAGTGGTGCGACTTCACCTGGGATCCGCGGGTCTTCCCCGACCCGGCGGGCATGCTGCGGCGGCTGCGCGAGCGGGGCCTGAAGATCTCCGTCTGGATCAATCCGTACATCGGCCAGCGCTCCCCGCTCTTCGCCGAGGGCAAGGCGGCCGGGCATCTGCTGAAGCGGCCGGACGGGTCGGTGTGGCAGTGGGACCTGTGGCAGCCGGGCATGGCGCTGGTGGACTTCACCAGCCCCGAGGCCCGCGCCTGGTACGCGGCCAAGCTGACCGCGCTGCTGGACATGGGCGTGGACTGCTTCAAGACCGACTTCGGCGAGCGGGTGCCGTTGGACGTGGTCTACGCGGACGGCTCCGACCCCGCGCGGATGCACAACTACTACACCCACCTCTACAACCGCACCGTCCACGAGGCGCTGAGCGAGCGGCGCGGGGAGGGCGAGGCGGTGGTCTTCGCGCGCTCGGCCACGGCGGGCGGCCAGCAGTTCCCGGTGCACTGGGGCGGCGACTGCGAGTCCACCTACGAGGCGATGGCCGAATCGCTGCGCGGCGGGCTCTCGCTGGGGCTTTCCGGCTTCGGCTTCTGGAGCCATGACATCGGCGGCTTCGAGGGCACCCCGGACCCGGCCCTGTTCAAGCGGTGGATCGCCTTCGGGCTGCTGTCCTCGCACAGCAGACTGCACGGCTCGTCCTCCTACCGGGTGCCGTGGCTCTTCGACGAGGAGTCGGTCGAGGTGCTGCGCCACTTCACCCGGCTGAAGCTGCGGCTGATGCCGTATCTGTACGAGGCGGCGCGGCAGGCGCACACCGAGGGCGTCCCGGTGATGCGCGCCATGGTCCTGGAGTTCCCGGACGACCCCGGGTGCGCGGGTCTCGAGCGGCAGTACATGCTCGGCGGGGATCTGCTGGTCGCCCCGGTCTTCGACGACGAGGGCGAGGTGACGTACTACGTACCGGAGGGCGTCTGGACGCATGTGCCCAGCGGGCGGACCGTACGCGGCCCGCGCTGGGTGCGCGAGACCCACGGCTTCCTCAGCGTCCCGCTGCTGGCCCGCCCCGGCGCGGTGATCCCGTTCGGGGCGGCCGACGACCGCCCCGACGCCGACTGGGCGGACGGGATCACGCTGCGGGTGTACGAACCGGCGGCGGGCCCGGTCACGGTGCGGGTGCCGCGCCCGGACGGCACGACGGCCGCCGCCTTCACCGTCGTCCGGGACGGGGCGGTGCTGCGCGCCGAGGCCGCCGGCACCTCGGCGCCGTGGCGGCTGGAGGTGGCCGGCGGCGCGTCCGCGGAGGCGTCGGCGGGGACAAGTGTGCTGACGGTGCCGCTGCCGCCGCCCCCGCCGCTGCCGGCTAGCAGCGGCGGGGTTTGACCCAGGAGCACTCGCGTCCGGCGTCGGCCGGGGCGGCCGTGGCGGCCGTGGCACCCCGTACGGCACGGGGCCGCACCGCCTCCGCATGGCCCTCGCCGGACTTCGCGAGCGTCACCACGATCGCGTCCTCCAGGTTCTTCACCGACGGGGCGAGGTAGTTGTTGAGGACGACGCTTTGAAGTGTTCTCCCGGCTGAAGCCGGGAGATTCCCGCCTACCTTGCGGCAGCGGGCTTGACGCCACGAGTGCGCCTAACGACTGCCCTTCCGGCAGCCGGGATGAGCGCGTGGCCCATCCGGTACAGGTGCAAGACGTTCCGGGCTGCGTTGTGGTCTGCGTTGCAGGACCAGCCGCAGTCCGGGTTCTTGCAGACGAACGTGGCCTGGTCCTCCCGGCTGCCCGGCGTGGTGAAGCCGCACGCGGAGCAGCGCAGGGAGGTGCCGGGGGCGGAGACCTTGTGCAGGGTGCCGCCATGGCGGGCGGCCTTGTACGTCAACATCGTCACGGTGCGGCCCCATGCCTCTTGGCTGATGGAGCGGTTCAGACCGGACTTCTGCGCAACGTTCTTCCCCGGCTGGTCGATGGTGCCCCTGGCGGACTTGACCATATTCGGGATGTCCAGGTTTTCCACCACAATCACGCCGTAGGTACGGGCGAGTTGCGTGGTGGTCTGGTGCTGCCAGTCAGTGGCACGGCGCGTGGCTGTTGCGCGGAGCCGCTTGATCTGGTCGTAGGTGTGCTGGAGTCGGCGGGAGGTTTTCTCGCCGCGTTTGCGGAAGCTCTTGCGGTGTGCGGCGCGCCGCTCGAGGCGGAGCAGCTTGGCTTTCTCATCAGAGTTGAGCCACTTGTCCCGATCAGCTGTGCCGTCGGGGAGCCGGGGTAGGCGGCCGTGGTCGTGGTGGTTGCCGTCGGACAGGGCGAGCGGGACGTTGACTCCGGCGTCGATGCCGACCTCCGGACCGGTGTGCAGCTGCGGTGCGGCCTCAAGGGTCTGGACGCGGAAGGCGATGTGCCAGCCGAGGGCATCCTTGACCAGCCGGGCCCCGGTGATCCGGTTGTCGGCGCTCGCGTTCTTGCCCACGGGCAGGTCGCGGGTCCAGCGGAACCGGACCCGGCCGACCTTGGGGATGTTGACCACGCCCCAGTGGCGGTGCACACGCTTGACCTGAAGGTCCCGCCCCTGGGGAATGTCCACCGACATCACCGTGCGCAGGCGCATCTTGAAGTTCGGCTCATCCGCCCGGCCCTCCCAGCAGTTCTTCCATGCCTGAAGGTAGGTCTTCAGTATCGCCTGGGCTGCCTGGGCGGGAAGGACGGCAAGCCAGTCGATCTCCTTTCGGGCCTGCCGGATCGCCTCGTCCATCGCTTTGAGCGAGCGGCGGCACTTCGGCGTCATCGTCCACAAGTCGTGCAGGAGATTCCACGTCGCCCGCGCGGCGTGGGCCTGGGCATCGATGAGCGGGACCTGCGCAGAGGTCAGCGCCAACCGGGCGCGATGCCCGAACTGCCGCTTCTGTCGCACACGTTCCGTACTCACGCGATCACTATATCGGTTGGGCTGTGTCGGCAAGGATGGCGCCAACGGCCCCGCCGACCCCGGCGAGGCTGTCCGCACCGGCCGTAAAGCGGCCCGATGACGAGGGGCCAGCTCCAGGCACGCGCACGACGGTTCAAGGGTCTGCTCATGTCACGGGAGGATCCCGTACCCCGCCCCTTCGCGACAGAGCGCCCGAATATGGCAACCGAAGTTCCGGATCACCGCGTCCCCTGTGTCGGACGAGGGAAGTCGAACCCGACGAGAGGCGGCCCACCGATGGCCATGCCCGGAGCCGATCTGCTGTGCATCGCGGTCGGATTGTTGGTCTACGCCTGCGCCGTCCGCGACGTCCGGCTGGTGCGACGGCTGCGCCGCGAGGGGTTCCGTGCGGAGGGCGTGGTGGTCGCCAACATCGTGAGCCGCCGGGACGACGGCGGGACCCAGACGCCGGTCGTCCGGTTCCACGACCACCAGGGCTACATGGTGGAGTTCACGACCGCGATCCAGGGCGTCGGCCTGGGGCTGGCGACCGGCCGGAGGGTGGACGTGAGGTACCTCCCGGGCGAGTCGCACAAGGCCCGGGTATGGATGCGGCGCCAGCTGGTGGGCCCGGCGGCGGGCATGACCCTGATCGGCTCGATCTTCTTCGGCTTCGGCCTGGTGATCGCCTTCATCTGACCGTCGTCCAACGGCGCGGCCCGGCGGCCGGCCGTCAGACGGGCGTAGTGGTGAGCACGAGGCTTTCGGGGAGGGCGGCCACCGCCTCGCGGAGGCGGTCGGCCAGTTCCTCGGCGGTGGGCGGCTCGGTGCGGCCCGCCGCACGCGCCTCGTCGGCCTCTTCGGCCTGTACCACCCAGCTCGCCAGTGCCCCGTGGAACGCGGCGACCAGCATGTCCACCGCCAGCCGCGGCCGAAGGTCGCCCGGCGCGCCGAGGCCGAACCGGCGGTGCAGGATCGCCAGCGCCTCCTGCGTGGTGGCCTCGCAGAACTGCAGGCCGTGCGCGCCCATCGAAGGCGTCCGCTCGGCCAGCCGCCTGCTGAGCAGCATCCGGCGGGCCCAGCCCTCGTCGTCCATCCGCGCCAGCGCGGCCAGCAGCGCGTCCCGCCCCAGCTCCACCACCGGCAGCCCGCCCGGCTCCGCGGTCTCCAGCTCCTCCAGGAAGGCCCGCCACAGGTCCTGGTCGGGGGCCATCGCGACGTCTTCCTTGCTGGTGAAGGTGCGGAAGAAGGTGCGCTTGGAGACCTCCACCTCCTCGCACAGCTCATCCAGCGTCACCCCGCCGAAGCCGCGCCGGGTGAACAGCTCCAGCGCGGTGTCTATCAGCGTCTGACGGGTGCGCCGCTTCTTGCGTTCGCGCAGTGAGGAGTTGGGAGCGGCAGTCACGGCGGAAAGTGTAGCCGTCATCGATGACGCCACTTGCGCGCGTTTGCCACTCAGTGGCATAACTGGTGTCGCCATCATTCACCGGAAAGGCGAACCGCCATGCGCGCCCTGCTCGTTGACCACTCCACCCCCTCCGGCCTGCGCCTCGGCGAGGCGGCCGACCCCGAACCCGCCCCTCACCAGGCGCTGGTCCGGGTGACCGCCACCTCCCTCAACTACGGCGAGGTCTCCCACCGGACCGAGGCCCCCGACGGCACCGTGCTGGGCTGGGACGCCGCCGGAGTGGTCGAGCGCGCGGCCGCCGACGGCTCCGGACCGGCCGCCGGAACCCCCGTCGTCACCCTGGGCACGGACGGCGGCTGGGCGGAGCTGCGCGCGGTGGACACCGGAATGCTCGGCGTCCCGCCCGCCGGTGCCGACCCCGGCGCGCTCAGCACCATCCCGGTCGCGGGCGGCAGCGCCCTGCGCGCGCTGCGCCGGATCGGCGACACCCTCGGCCGGCGCATCCTGGTCACGGGCGCCACCGGCGGGGTCGGCCGGTACGCCGTCCAGCTCGCCCGGCTCGGCGGCGCGCATGTCATCGCCTCCACCGGCGATCCGGCGGCCCACGGCGACGGCCTGCGGACACTGGGCGCCCACCAGGTGGTCACGGACCCGGCCGAGATCGACGAGCCGGTGCACGGAGTGGTCGACAACGTCGGCGGACCGCAGCTGGTGGCCGCGTACGACAAGCTCGCCGCGCACGGCACCCTGGTGTCCGTCGGCCATGTCACGGGCCAGCCCGAGAACTTCCCGTTCGGCGCCCTCTACGGCAACGAGGGCCGCCACAACCGCTCCATCGTCACCTTCTACCTGCTCGACCGCCCCGACATCGGCGCGGACCTCGGCTGGCTCGCGGAGCGCGTCGCGACGGGCGACCTCGACCCGCAGATCACCTGGCGCGGCGGCTGGGACCGAGCCGAGGAGGCCGTCACCGCCCTCCTGGACCGCCGCCTCCACGGCAAGGCGGTCCTGGACATCGGCTGAAGCGTGTCAGTGACGGCCCGGTCGTCTGCCAAGGAGGAAGCAAGCGACTGGGACCCAGGTCGGTCCAGCCCCGGCCCGCCCATGAGCATCAGGGCATGAGGCGGACGGCGGCCTCAGGACCGCTTGAAGCGGTGGGGGTTGTTGTGGTCGCGGTGGCGAGGGCACTGGCACGGCGGCCACGCCTGTCCCATCGAGTAGGCGTCACTCTTCTCCCCGGCGAGGACAGCCACGATCGCTCTCCGCGCGGTGACGATCCCGTCGTGCGCCATGGTGTAGACGCGCATCGTCATCTTCGGCTGTTCGTCCCGAGCCGACTGATTGCCGATCATCAGCGGCCGTCCCCTCCCCCGACCGGCGCGATGAGCTGGAGCAGGCTGTACAGGCTCCGCTTCACCGCGCCCAGGTGGTAAGCCAGCTCTTCTGGCGCGGCGTCGGCCAGATCGAGGGCTTCGGCACCCGCGAGAGTCTGTCCTGCGACGATCACGACCGCGTGCTCGAGTCCTTCGCGGGTGGGCTTTGCGGCCGCGATACATGCGGGGCACAGGCCCGAGCGCGGAACGGCGTGGTCATGGGGCCCGAAGTCGCCGGGGGCGGCGCACAGCGCGCACGCCCGGGACGGGACGAACGTGGTCCAGTCATCGGCGGTCACCGGGCCATCACCATCCCATGCGGCGCACACACCAACTCCGCCCACGGGCAGCCCTGGCTCCGCTGTTCGTTGGTCACGAGGTAGGGCCGCACCATGTCGGCCCCATGGCCGTTCAGCCGTAACAGTTCTTCGAAGATCCACGCGATAGCGTGTGCCATGTCGTCAACCTCCTGGGGGTTGATGGCCACACCCCCGGACGCTCCCTCCAAGTCGCGTCGCGGGGGCCCTGCATGTGGCCGGTAGTTGTGCTGCTGACCCGGTTTTTCCCGGCACGACCACTGTGGTGTCCCGCCCAACGAGCAGACAACAGATTCCGCAATGAATCACCCACTCAGCGAAAAACGGCACATGCCAGAGCTAACCCATCAACTGGTACAGCGAAGGGTTGCTGTGCCATGCTGCCCATATCGCCGCGAAACAGGGGCAGTTGTCCCAGAAAGGCAGAACAATGGCGGCACCGCACAGGCCAACAGCACGACGCATCGCACTCGGCCATGAACTCCGCGAGTTACGCAAGCGGGCAAGGCTCAGCATCCAGGACGCAGTGCAAGGATTCCCGTTCAGCGATACGAAGCTGCAACGGGTCGAGACCGGGCTTCAGGACCTTCGCAGCGCGAGTGACTTGCGCAAGCTGCTCACCCTCTACGGCGTTACCGACGAGGAGGAAGTGGAGAGGCTGGTGGCGGTCCAGCGAGAAGCGTCCAGCCGGGAGTGGTGGACGCCTCTCGCCACGGAGCTGACACCAGGCATGCCGCGGTTCCTCGGCATCGAGGCGGCAGCACAGGAGATTCGGGCCTACAACCCGACCATCGTCCTGGGACTGTTGCAAACCGAGGCATACGCCCGCACGCGACACGAGAGTGCCAAGTCCATCGACGAGACCACGACTGAATTCGTGGAGCAGAGCGTCGAGGTGAGGATGAGGCGAAAAGAGGCCCTGACCCGCGACGAAGACCCGCTGAGATTCTGGGCCATCCTCTACGAACCGGCCCTGCGGCACATCGTCGGCGACGCCGAGCTGATGCGCGAGCAGTATGACGAGATCGCCAAACTGGCCACGCTGGACAACGTGACCGTGCAGGTGCTCCCCCAGACGACGCGCGGGTACCTGTTCGACCACAACTTCAGCATCCTGCTCCTCGGCGACATCATGCCGACGACCATCCAGGTGGACACCCCGTTCGGTACCTCGTCCATCTCTGACAAGCGCCGGGAAGTCGGGCGGTTCTCACGGCAGTTCGAGGCGCTGACGAGGTCCGCTCTGCCTCCCGAGGACACGCCAAAGTTCCTGCACCGACTATCCCGAGAGATCACCACATGACTACCGACGCCCGCACCCCTTTGATAGCCCGAGACCTCGTCAACGCCGACTGGTTCAAGTCCTCCTACAGCAGCAACGGCACCAACTGCGTGGAGGTCGCCAACCTGTCGACGTCCGCCTACGGCCGGATCGCGATCCGCGACTCCAAGGACCCGGGCGGCCCGGCGCTCCTGGTGCCGCCGGACGGTTGGGCGTCCTTCATCACTGCCGTCACCGATGGAGAGCTGCCCGCCGCCTGACCCGCACACGTAACGTCCACGGACGGCGGCCCCTGTGATCACAGGGGCCGCCGTCATGTGGCACGTACTGGCTCGGCCACAGGGCCCCGCTGAGCTACGGCGGGGTGGCTGAAAGCATCCGCACTGCCGCCTTGGCTCGAACCTGTCTGTCACGGAACGTGGTTGAGTGGGTAAGTCCACGTGTGATGGGTGTGCAACCTAGCGCAACTCACCGGACTCTGGAGGCGGTCATGGATCTACAGTTCATCGGGATCGACCCGGACACGAAGGACGGGAACTGCCCTGCCGTGTGGGTCGACACCGACACCAAGCCGGAGCCCGAACTCGTCCTCCAGGGCTGGGTCGCGGACAGTGCCACCGAGGCCCAGTGCGCGAAGGAAAGCCCGAAGCCCCACAGCGAAGCGATCATCCGTATCCCGGCGCGGATGGTGCCCTTGATCAGGGAGGCGTGCGATGCCGCAGAACGTGCTCAGCTTTGAGGCGCTGCTGAGGTCCGCCGAGCACTCAGCCGTGCATTTGGAAATGCGCGACTCCTACGGTGTCGACGAGGAAGCGGACGAATTCTCCGAGTTCAAGCAGGGACATCGCCTCGACCCCGACGACCGGACCTCCTGGTGGCGTCCGTGGCTCGACCTTATCCAGGAGATCACTGCTCGGGGCGTCGTCGTACGGCGGGCACGGATCGTGTCGGAACCGGTCACCGACTACATCCGGTACGAACACCACCACACCTTCACCAACGTCGTAGCAGGCGAGCGGGTGCGGTGGCTGCCACGCCGGCGTACCGCCGATCTCGCTCTGCCGGGCACGGACTTCTGGCTGATCGACGAGAAGCTGGTGCGGTTCAACCACTTCTCCGGTGACGGGGCGGTGACGGAGCCAGAGCAGACGGACGACCCGCAGGTCGCGAAGCTGTGCGCGTCGGCGTTCGAGGCGGTGTGGGAGCGGGGTATCCCGCACGAGGAGTACGAGATCCACTAGAACGACCGCCCGGAGCGCCGCCCCTCATGACGTCCCCGTCGTCGTCCGCTCACGAAGCCCGTAAGGCCATTGCTGCGCGCCTGGTGGACATCCGCAAGACCGCAGGTCTACGGGCGCTTGAGGTGGCGGCGCGGTGCGGCTGGCACAAGTCCAAGGTGTCCCGCTTGGAGCATGCCCGCACCCCGCCGACGGACGAGGACATCCGCAAGTGGTGCCTGGCCTGCGACGCGCTTGACCGGGTACCAGAGCTGATCGCGGCCACCCGCAACGCCGACCTGTTGTACGTGGAGTGGAAGCACCTCCAGCGGGCTGGGATCAAGGGCATCCAGGAACAGACGGTACCGCTGTACGAGCGCACCGGTCTGTTCCGCGTTTACTGCTCCAACGTCGTCCCCGGCCTGCTCCAGACCCACGGCTACGCCGAAGCTCTGCTGTGCACCATCAACCAGTTCGACGGCAGCCCGAACGACGCCACGGAGGCAGCCGAAGCGCGGCTACGGCGCTCCGAGGTGATCCGTGACGGGCGGCACCGGTTCGTGCTCCTGGTCGAGGAGACAGTGCTGCGCTACCGCATCGGGCCACCGGCAGTCATGGCGGGACAGCTCGGCTATCTGCTGGAAGTGATGTCACTGCCCACCGTCGCACTGGGTGTGATCCCCTTCACCGCACAGCGCAAGATGTGGCCCATCGAAACGTTCATGCTCTTCGACGTTGACCGGGTACAGGTTGAGACGCTCTCCGCGGAGATCAACATTACCTCCTCAACCGAGATCGAGCTGTATGTGCGGGCGTTTGACCGGCTGCGCCACATGGCCGTGTACGGGCCGAAAGCTCGTGCTGCAATCACGGCGGCGGTCGACACGCTCGGGTGAAACCGCGCAACTTCATAGAACTTTCTTGAGACCCAAATTTCGCCGATCGTACGGTCGTTGCCATGACGGAGACCGTCGAAGCTCAGACGAAACCGAGGCCCCGAGGCGACGTCGACTGGACCGCACTGCACAACTACGCCGCCCTTCGCGGGCAGCTGCGCATTTCCTTCGGCCCCCGCTGCAACATCGCCTGCTGGTTCTGCCACAACGAAGGCGATGTCCCACCGCCCCTGACCCGCCACGACCGATCGCAGCAGCCGCGTGCACGCTCCCTGTGCCCGGAGCACTACGTCACGATCATCACGGCCCTGATGAACGCCGGGCTCAAGCGCGTCTACTTCACCGGCGGCGAGCCCCTGACCTCCCCGCTGGCCCAACCTGTCCTTGAGCAGCTTCCCGCCTCTGGCCCGGACTCCTCCTACACACTGATCACCAACGGCACCCGCGTCCGTACGCACCGGAACTGGCTGTCCAGAACACCGCTGGACAAGGTGAAGATCTCACTGCACTACTTCTCCGACGAATCCCTCCGCGCCGTCGCCAACACCCGCATCAGCATCGCAACAGTGCTGGACGGCATTGAGGCAGCGCGGGAGATCTTCGAGCGAGTCGAGCTGAACTGTCTGCTGCTCAAGGACAACGCCCATGAGATCCGGGCCATCCTGGACTTCGCGCTTGAGAGGCGACTGCCGGTGCAGTTCATCGAGCTGGTCGGCACCGGCTTCAACGAGGCCCACGCCTCGTCCGCCATGTCCGCCGACGACACCGTGACGTACCTGCGCTCCCTCACCGACGACGAACGCACCGAGATCGCCGGAGTCGGCCAGGGTCGCCGAGTCTTCCGCATCGATGGCATCGAGGTCGACGTGATCCACCGCAACCTGGGCCGCCACCAGGTCGGCCAGTGCGGGATCTGCCCTCTGCGCCCCAAGTGCGTCGAAGGGTTCTGGGCGCTGCGCGTCGACCACGACGGCGGCCTTCAGCCCTGTCTGCTGCGCGAAGACCTCCGCCTGGATCTGAAACCCCTCCTGGACGACCCGGCCCAACTCGCCAAGTACGTCGCCGGACACGTCACCGCGTTCACCGAAGGAACCTTATGATCCTGCCGTCTGCCTACCAGCCGGTCGCGCATGGCGACCGCCACGGCCTGTTCCTCGTCCTCGAAGGCGTCTCCGGCATCGGAAAATCCACCCTCACGAAGACGCTCGCAGACCGTCTGGGGGCCGCCCACCTGCACACCCTGCCATCCCCTCACTCCGGCTGGTCCACGACGGTCAACAGCCGTCTACGCCCACTGCCGCAGTTTGCCTTCTACCTCTCCGGGCTCTTGCACGCTGCCGACACCGTGGCCCACTATCGCGCGGCCGGCCCCGTTATAGCCGACCGCTACGCCTCATCCGTCGTTGCCTGCCACAGCGCCGTGCATGGCGTCGACATGGACGACGCCGCCCACCTTCTGGCCCCTTTCCGTCCTTACCTGGAAACCCCGGACTCCACCTTCTACCTCCGCTGTTCAGAGCCGGTGCTCCGGCGGCGCCTGGCCTCCAAGGAACGGGGCAACGCCCTGACGACGGACGACTCCGAACTCCTCACCGTGCCCGGACGCCTTCCGCGGCTCCTCGCCAACTTCGAGGCAGCGGCCCACGACGACCCCACCGCCGTTGTACTCGACACCGATGACAAGACCCCCGACGAGCTCGCTGACTGGGTGATCAACCACCTGGAGACCACACGTGCTCAAACCCATTGACACCGACACCGTGATCCGGGACGGCGCCGCGAGCGGACGATTCCCCGGCCAGATCCACGAAGGCGTCGCATGGTGGATCGGCGCGTGCTTTGTCGTCGCTACCAGGACAAACCGCATGGCCATCGCCCACGACGGACACCCCACCAGCGCCCTCTTCCACGAGCGGCTGTGCCAAGGAGCGATCAACGCACAGCACTATGCCTGCCACGTCACCGCTCTGGGGACGGCCGACGAAACCGGGCTGCTCGCCGTCATGGCCCACCTCGGCCACATGCCCGGCGCTCTCATCACCACCACTACCGCCGAGGATGGCAAGACCGTCCGCATCGCCTTGTACGACACCGATGGGAAGCCGCTGACCGAAGACACAGGCATGTCCATCATCCGACGCCTCGTCGCCGACGATCAGGTTCCCATCCCCGTCAACGACCAGGCCAAGGGGCGCGTAGAGCACCATCCCGTGAGGGAGACACCGACATGATCAATGCCGCCGAGATCATTCGCGACGGGGGCGGGATCCTGTTCATCACCCTCGATTCCCTGCGGTACGACGTAGCCCGCTCCGCGTATGCCGATGGTCAGACCCCGCACCTCGCCCGGCTGCTCCCGGAGGACGGTTGGGAGAGACGCCAGACTCCCGGCAGTTTCACGTTGCCCGCGCATATGGCGTTCTTCTCCGGGTTCCTGCCCAAGCTTCCCCAACCCGAGCAGCCGCCCCGCCTGTGGGAATGCCGCCCGCCGGCCTTCAAGACGGTGCCGCCCGAGACGTTCCTCTTCGATACCCCCAACCTCCTCATCGGTCTGGCTCAACACGGCTACCGCACCATCTGCGTGGGCGGTGTCACCTACTTCTCCCGGGAGACCCCTCTTGGCTCCGTCCTGCCTGCGATGTTCGACGAAGATCACTGGCGCCCGGAGTTCTGCTCCCCGGCGTCCGATTCGACACGACATCAAGTCGACCAAGCCCTGGAGCTGGCCGCCGGGCATCCGGGGCAACCGTTGTTCCTGTTCATCAACGTGTCGGCCACCCACGTGCCCCACGGTCACTACCTCGGTGACACCACCGATACCGCTGCGTCCCAGCAGGCCGCCCTCGCCTACGCAGACGAACACCTGGGTCGCCTGATCACCACCCTGACCGCGAAGCAGAACTGGATGATCATCATGTGTGCCGACCATGGCGACGCCTACGGAGACGACGGCTTCCACGGGCGCGGAATCGCCCACCCTGTCGTGATGAACGTGCCGTACGCGGCGATGGTCCGCTGACGATCAGCGGCCACCGATATGCTCGCCCGCCATGAGCGAGATTCCCGGCGACGGCGCGGCCCGCGATGCCTCCGTCGTGGTGGCCCGTGACGAAAGCGGACTCGTGGCGCTGCTGAGCGCCGCGTTCCCTCGTCACGGCGGCGAGTATCTGTTCCTGCCCGGCGGGCGGCAAGAGAATGGCGAGACCCTGGTCGAATGTGCCCGCCGAGAGCTGGAGGAGGAAGCGGGGATCACCGCCGCACGATGGCGTCCGCTGGGCACGTACGCCATCACCCTGGACACGACCGCCAGGGTCCACCTCTACGAAGCCCGGGTTCTTTCCGCCGGCCCACAGCGGCTCACCCCCACCGAACAGGATTTCAAGCTGTCCTGGTGGCCTATGGCCGACGCCATCGAGGCAGCCGTCGAAGGCCGTTTCCTGCTCCCCGCCGGGCCGCTCGCCCTCCTCCTGGCCGATCGGACCGGCTGACTTATCGCTGCGGTCCGAGCCTCTGACCGCTCAGGCGCTGCGTACCGGGGCCATCCCCGACGCACACCAGACCAACGGGGTGACCGCTAACCAGGTCGCGCAGGGAGACACCTCCCGAGGACACCCGACACCGCACCGGAGCGCCGCGCCCTCGCCGACCGGCTTCAGAGGGCCGGAGTCCTCACCCACGCGCGGTGGCGCGCGGCGGTCGAGGCCGTACCCCGTGAGCTGTTCCTCCGGCCCGGCGTGTTCCTGCCCGCCGACGATGGGCGCTGGCAGCCCGTCACCGCGCTCGGCACCGACCCGAAGGAATGGTCCGGGATCGCCTACCGCGACGAGTCCCTGGTGACGCAACTGGACGGGCACCTCACCGCCGACCAGGCCACCGAACCCGTTCCCGGCGTGCCCACGTCGTCGTCCACCACGCCCGTCACCGTCGTCGGCATGATCGAGGCCCTGGACATCGAGGACGGTCACACCGCGCTGGAGATCGGCACCGGTACCGGCTACTCCACCGCCCTGATGTGCCACCGGCTCGGAGAGGACAACGTCACCACGATCGAGGTGGACCCGGCAGTGGCTGCCCGTGCGGATGCCGCCCTGGAGGGCGCCGGATACTCCACCTGGACCGTGACCGGCGACGGGCTCCTCGACCACCCCCGCCGCGCCCCCTACGACCGCGTCATCGCCACCTGCGCGGTACGCCGCGTCCCCCACACCTGGGTACGTCAGACCAGGCCGGGCGGCACCATCCTCACCACCCTCGCCCCCGGTTGCTGGGCGTACGGCACCGGCCTCGCCAAGGTCACCGCGAGCGAGGACGGCACGGCCGAGGGGCGGATCATCGGGGAGTCGTCGTTCATGCAGGCCCGTTCCCAGGCCGTCGTACCGCTCGCTGGGGACCTGTCGGCCCGCACCGCCTACGCCGACAGCGAGCGCGAGGCGAAGGCGCCGCCGACCCTGCTGGAGGAGTGGATGCCCGCCTTCCTCGCCCAGCTCGCCGCGCCCGGCGCCCAGCTCGTATGCGCGACCAGCGGCGATGGCGCCTTACAGCGCTACGTGTTCGATGCCGACCGCGAATCCTTCGCCGCGTTCACCGAGCACGGCTCCGGCTGGACCGTCCGGCAAGGCGGTCCGGTGGCACTGTGGGACGACATCGAGCGGACGCTCATCGCGTGGCAGGACGCCGAACGTCCCGGCATCAGCACCGTGCGCCTCCGCGTCACCCCCCGCTCGCACACGTACTGGATCGGCGACCGGCCCGCGCTACGCTGGGAACACCGCCTCACCTGAGCGTCGACCCACCGGCTGAACGACCGCCCTACGCGATGGTCACTCGGTCGTGATGACGAGCTTGCCACCCTTGGGCGTGCGGTCGCGTTCGAGCTCCGTGAGGGCCTCGATCGCCCTGCCGAGCGGCACGGTGCGGGCGATCGGCAGTCGCAGTATTCCCTTCCCGACAGCCTGTGCGACCGCATCGAGGTCCTCCACGCTGACTTTCGCGATCAGCACCTGATACGGCCCCGGCAGAGCGCTT
>NZ_JAERRG010000074.1 GCF_016741935.1 Streptomyces endocoffeicus
TCGTTGTTGACGGAGAAGGCGATGCCGCGTACGAACTGCCGTTGCGTGGCCAGGAATCCTAGGAGCAGGGGCAGCACGGCCAGGCTCGCCGCCGCCATCTGCATCCCGTAGTCGGTAAAGCCCTCAGTGGTCGCGTAGGTGGCGATGGCGTAGGGGACAGTCGCCGCCTGGTCGGTCTGCAGCATGACCGAAGGCCAGAACAGGTCGTTCCAGTGGGAAACGACGCTGAACACGCCGAGTGTGACCAGGGCGGGTCGCATGTTCGGCAGAGCCACCCGCCACACCAGCGCAACCGGGCCGACCCCGTCCAGGCGGGCTGCGTCGAACAGGCTCTGCGGGAGGGTGAGGGCGAATTGACGGAAGAGGAAGATGGCGAGCGCCGAACCGGCGAACGGTACGACCAGGGCGGCCAGATGGTCCGTCCAGCCCAGCCGGGCGAGCAGCACGAAGTTGGGCAGGGCGATGACCTGGGCCGGCACGACCAGGCAGGCCATCACCAGTAGCGTCGCCACCCGTTTCCCCGCGAACTCGCGGCGGGCGAGGGCGAACCCGGCGGGCAGCCCGATCGCCACCTGGGCCAGGAAGATCAGGGCCGTCATCACGGCCGTGTTGGTGTACAGGCGCAGCCATGGCTGCTGCGCCCACACCGTGGTGAAGTTCGCCACCGTGAAGCTGGACAGTCCGTTGTGGAACGAGGCGCCGGTGGCGGTGAACGCCGTCTGCAGCATGATCGCGAACGGCAGCAGCATCACGATGCCGCCGACGGCGAGCAGGAAGTGGCGGGTGAGCTGGCCGATCAGCCGGCGGGTGCGCAGGGTCATCGTGTTCCCGCCGCTTCCCAGCGACGCCCGAAGGTGCGCAGCTGCAGCAGAGTGGTGCCGAGCAGAATCGTGAGAAGGACCAGGTTGACTACGGAGCTGCCGCCGATGTCGAGGAACTTGATGCCTCGTTGCCACAGCAGGACCGACAGGGTCTGCGAACTGTTGAGGGGGCCGCCGCCGGTCACCACCCGTACCTGGTCGAACACGCGCAGCGCGTCGCGGACGGTCAGCACCAGGGTGAACACGGTGGCGGGGCCGAGAGCGGGCCAGGTCACCGTCCAGAACCGGTGCCACGCGCTCGCGCCGTCGAGAGCCGCCACCTCGTGCAGGTGCGCGGGAACCGCCGACAGACCGGCGAGGAAGAGGACCACCGCGCTGCCCAGGCCCGCCCAACTGCCGACTACGGCCACCGCCGGCAGCGCGAGACTCGTCGAGTCCAGCCAGTCCCGCAGCCCGAACCAACCACCGAGCGTGGAGTCCACAAGCCCGCTGCCGGGGTAGAACAGGAACCGCCACACCACCGACATCGCGGTGAGCGTCGCAGCGACGGGCAGGAAGTACACACTGCGCCAGAACCCGGCGCCGCGGGACAGGCCATGGATGAGCAGGGCAATCACGAGGCCGCCCCCCAGTGTCACGGGCACCGTGATCGCGGTGTATTCGATCGTGTTCATGGTCGCCTGCCACAACTCATGGCTGGGCAGCACCCGCTGGAAATTTCGCAGGCCGACGAACTGGAATGCATGAGTGAACGGGTCGTAGTCGAACACGGTCAGCACGAGCACCAGCAGCACCGGCGCCACTACGAACACGCCCAACAGGAACATCGCCGGGCCGGTCAGTACCCAGCCCAGAGCGTGCTCACGCCGCGCCCGCTTCGGTCTTTTCATACTGGGGACGCTAAGGAGCCCGGATGACCCGGCAGCGTCCGCCCGGTTAACGAAGGAAAAATGCTCCCTCTGATAAGTGCATGCTGAGGAATCCTCCTCCCTAGGCCGGTCGAGGGGAGGTATGGTCCCTCATGTGACAGCAAAGAAACGCGCGAAGACCAACAGCCCTCCCAGCCTCCGCACGGGCAAAGTCGCCGCTGCTATCCAGGCAGGGCGGACAGGGCTGGTGCCCAGTGCGTTGAAGGTCGTCGATTTGATCGTGCAGGACCCGTCGCGGGCGCTGACCTCCTCGGTGTCCGAGGTGGCCGACCGGGCCGGGACCGCGGAGTCCACGGTGATCCGAGCCTGCCAGAGGCTGGGGTTCAAGGGATTCCACGACCTGAAGCTGGCCTTGGCCAGCGACCTCGCCACCCAGGAACGGGACCGTGACGACCTCGAGCGCGCCGAGGACATCGGCCCGCGAACCCCACGGCGGGACATTCCCCGGCGGGTGCTGCACAACAGTGCTGTGATCATGGAGGATATTGCCCGCACACTGGATCTGGACGCGTACGAGGGAGCACTCGAGGCACTGACCGAGGCCCGGCGGATCCTGGTGGTCGGCAACGGCACATCATCTGCGCCCGCGCAGGACTTCGCCTATCGGCTGACAACACTGGGGCTTATGGTGCAGGCGCCGCCCGACACGTTCGCCCAGCATCTCATCGCCCGAGCGCTGGAAGACCGGGACGCGGTGCTCGCGATCAGTCACACCGGCGCCACCAAAGAGACCCTGACCGCGGTCGAGGCGGCACACAGTCGCGGAGCCCGGGTGGTGGCAGTGACCAGCCACCTCCGCTCGCCCCTGACCAAGCACGCACATCACCTCCTGGTCGCAGGCGGCCCGGACCTCGGGTTCCGCCTGGAAGCAATGACGACCCGGCTCGCGCGCCTGGCCGTGCTGGACACGTTGTTCGTCGGCATCGCCCTCAGCCGCCCCAAGCGTTCCCGTGAGTTTCTCGATGCCATGGCCGACGTGACGGCCGAGCACACTCTGTGAGGATTCCATGTCTGATAGCCGTCTCCCCTGCACTCTGGTCGCACTCGATATGAACGGCACGTTCGAGGCCGCACTCCGCGTCGCATCGGTGAGGCTGGACGGATAGCATGAGCCGCTGACGGCCCCGGAGTTGTCACACTGGCACACACCACGTGATCATTGCGGGGCCTTCGCCATGCCCAGCACTCGCAAGCACGATCACGTACCGCTTACGATCAGCCACCCGACAGGCTCTAACCCGTCGACCGGAACTACGCCTTGCCGTTGTTGCCGATGGTGAGCTTCGATCGACGACCGGCGGAAGTCGGTGCGCCAGACGTCGATCACATCGCCGTGGCCGTTGGTGACGAGGTACTCGGGCCACCGGTCAAATGCCGAGCACGGGTGCGAGATCCCGAACTCGACGACATCCGTCACCTCAAGGTTCCACGCGTCGGAGAGCACGGTGTGGTGGTCGTACAACGCGCGTACACGTCCGCGTGCATCGGGCTTGTCCTGTCCGGCCGCCGTGCTGGCGGACAGGAGGATCGGCGTCTCGGCGTCGTAGGGAAGATCGCGCTTCCCGGCTCCGACCACGCCGGTGCCGTCCTCGGCGGCTGACACGACGACCGCGCGCACGGACAGGGCTGGGACGAGGCCGGGAATCGGGCTCACACGGGCGTAGACGCCGTGATCGTGCGTGACGTAGCAACCGGACCTGAGCAACCGGACCGTACCCGGAACGTCGTCGTCCGTCGGGAGGAGGTCGACGACTCGGTCGGGAAAGGCCGATCCGCCCATCGAGTACACGGGGCGGTCGGTCTCGAAGAGTCCGGCGACGTCGAGGTAGACGTCGCGGACCCGGCGGCAGTGTTCGTCCACAGCTGCAATCACTTCGTCGATCCTCTTGTTCGGGGCGACGCCTTCGTACCCGGCGACTCCCACGAGCCGGAGTCCGGGAGTCGCTCGGACAAGCTCCGCTGTGCGGCGGGCCTGCTCCGGGTCACGGATTCCGGTGCGGCCACCGGGGGTGCCGATGTCCAGAAGCACCTCAAGAGCGGGGCCGTGCGCGCCGAACACCTGATTCGCCGCGATGACGCCGTCCGCGGAGTCGACGAAGCACCGGATATTCCGTTCCGGCTCGGCGATGAGCCAGGCCCGAAGCCGCGCCAGTCCGAAGGGATCGACGATCTGGTTGGCGATGAGGACGGTGTTGTGTCCCCAGCCGAGCACGGTCGCGACCTGGTCGACGGTGGCAACGGTGACGCCGACGGCGCCGGCCGCGACCTGCCGTTCGATGATGGGAGCGGACATCGTCGTCTTGACGTGGGGAGAGAGCGCCACGTCATGGGTCTTGCACCAGTCGGCCATGACGCGGATGTTGTGATCGAGGGCTGCGGCGTCGAGACGCAGTTGGGGGTATACGGCGGGAATCACGACTGTTCCTTCGGGTGGCTGCTCGGCAAGGCGTCAGCGCCAGTGGATGAGCTCAGGGCTCACAGCGCGCTGGGCCCGGACCGAGACGTGCTCCTTGCGGGCGGCGTTTCGCGGCGGCATCCGGTATCCGCCGATAAGAACCGCTGCCCAGACGGGCAGCGCGTTCAAGGCGATGCGCTGGAATCGGCGAGGACAGCCGTGGCAGACCATGCCGGGTGTCGCTCGGCCGGGGCCGGCTGGGTGTCGGGGTCAGGCGCACTCGCCACTTCTTCAACACCATCGTCGCGCAGCTGCGCCTGGCGTTCGCCGAGTTCCCGCACGAACCCGCATTCCAGGAGCAGTGGGTGAAGCGCGACCGCGAAATCTGCGACCTGCTCCAGTCGGGCCGCCGCGACGAGGCCGCGACCATGCTGCGCTCCTACCTCGACGACTCCGAGCGCCAGGTCGTCGACATGGTCCGCGCCGCCGCAGCCGCTCGTCAGGGCTGACTTCCTGCCCGTGCTCCCGTATCCCCCATCGAAGCTTCAGGAGGATTTCGTGGCCCTCACCGCTGCCGCCTACCAGGCCACCAAGGGCGGCCCGCTCGATGTCGACAAGGCTTTCTACGACCGAGTGTCCGGCACTCCCGAAGGCCGTGAGCTGGTCGACAAGTTCGAGATACCGATCCGCTCGGGCAAGGCGTGGGAGGTCCCCGCCGGCCACCTGTGCCGACTGGTCACCATCGACGGCCCGCAGGTCGGCGACCTCAACATCTGGAACCTCAACGACCCCCGGGAACGTCTGTGGGCGTCCCGCACCCGGCAGCTCCAGCGTGCCCACGTCAGCACCTACGACCGCCTGTGGTCGAACCTGCCCTTCCTGCGCCCGCTGCTGACCATCACCAGCGACACGCTGGCCGACTACGGACCGGACGCCGACGGCGGCCGGGTGCACGACCTGCTCGGCACCCGCTGCGACCCCTACGTCAACCGGATGCTGACCGGCGAGGACTTCGACTTCCACTGCCACTCCAACCTGGTCCGGGCCGTCCTGCCGTACGGCCTCGCCGAGTCCGACGTACACGACGTCCTCAACGTCTTCCAGTGCACCGGCCTCAACGAGCACGACCAGTACTTCATGAAGGACTGCCCGGCCCGCCCCGGCGACCACTTCGAATTCTTCGCCGAGCTCGACCTGCTGTGCGCGCTGTCCACCTGCCCCGGCGGCGACCTGTCCGTCCCCATGTGGGGCCCGGACGCACACGACCCGATCGAGGTCTGCCACCCCATCGGCGTCGAGGTCTACAAGGTCGACCCCGAACTGCTGAAGGACTGGCAGCAGCCACAGCGCGCTGCCTACCGCAACCTGCATGGCATGACCCGCCCCACCTGGCAGAGCTGACCCGCGCCCCGGCACGTCACACGAGAGGAGAGAGCGTACCCAGCTTCCGGCAGGCACCCTATTTTCGGCGGCTGCTAGGACCCGCCCCAGGTCGGCCTGCCGCCGTGTGCCAGCAGCGCCCGGTCCAGCCAGCAGGTCAGCCCCTCCGTCGGCACGCCGTCCACCGTGAAGGCGGACAGCGGGACGCCTGCTGCCGCGTTCGCTGTGCCGACCGCGCATAGGGAAATCAGTGCTCGATTTGTGGGTGGCGGGCGGGTCAGGCGCTGAGGCTGTCAGCCAGCTCGGCGAATTCCTCGTCGGTGAGTGTGATCTCGGCGGCCGTGACGTTCTGCTCGAGGTGGGTGACTCGCGAGGTGCCGGGGATGGGCAGCATTACCGGGGAGCGACGCAGCAGCCAGGCGAGCGCGAGCTGTGACGGGCTCGCGTCGCGTCGCTTGGCTGCGCTGTCCAACGGGCCGCCGGGCCGGGCGAGTACGCCGGTGGCCATGGGGAACCACGGGATGAAGGCCAGGTTCTCGCGCTCGGCGTAGTGCAGGACGTTCTCGGCGCTGCGGTTGGCGAGGTTGTACAGGTTCTGCACCGAGACGATGTCCGCAATCTCGCGGGCCTGGTTGATTTGTTCGACGGTGACCTCGGACAGGCCGATGTGCCTGATCTTTCCCTCCTGTTGCAGGAGCAGTAGTTCGCCGAGCTGTTCGGCCAGTGGCAGCTTGGGGTCGATGCGGTGCAGCTGGAAGAGGTCGATGCGTTCCACACCAAGGTGACGCAAGCTCAGCTCGACTTGCTGTCGCAGATATTCGGGCCTGCCCAAAGGACTCCATTGGTTCGGTCCTGAGCGCGTCTGGCCGGCCTTGGTGGCGATGACGAGGTCGTCCGGGTAGGGATGGAGCGCTTTGTGGATCAACTGCTCGCTGACGAAGGGACCGTAGGAGTCGGCGGTGTCGATGAAGTTTACTCCCAATTCCACGGCGCGCCGCAGTACACGCACGGCTTCGTCGGGGTCCTCAGGTTCGCCCCATACACCGGGGCCGGTTAGCTGCATGGCTCCGTAACCGAGCCGGTGGACGGGTAGGTCACCACCGAGGGAGAAGGTGCCGGGAGTTTCAGTATGGCGGGAATGAGCGGGGCTGGTCATGATGTCCTTCGGACGAGGGGACGGCGATTGCGTCGAAGATCTCTTGAGTGTTCGTACGGGGGTGCGAATGCCTCGGGTGCTCGGTCCGGATACGGCCGGACGGTTTTCGCCCGACTAATGCTGCGTTTGTGCTGTCGGGGCGGTGCGACGAGTCTGTTAACCGTCCGGCTGGTGCGTCCGGTGCTGTACCGCCATCGGGATTCATCAATGGCTGCGGCGCACCTGGCAGCGGGCCTGCGCCGGGGCGACGTTTGTGGCCGGTGTGTCTCACGGGGCCGAGGGTCAGTGGCTGGTCGACCCAGACGCGCTTGCCGCCTGGTGCGCGGCGGGATCCTGCTTTGCAGTTCTGTGCCAGGATGGTCCGGTTATCGCCCGATTGCAGACGGCTGGTGCCGAGGCCGCTGTGGTCCTTTGAGACGCGTATCCGGCCGAAGTCGCTCTTACGCGGCCACTCGACCTGCTCGTGCTGCAGGCGTCGATGGGTCTGGCGGGAGATCTTGGCCTCGGCGGTCCGTGGGAACGCAGGGGTGAGCCGCTTGCTCAGCTCTGCGTCGGGCGTCCGACTTTTCACGGCAGCGGTCATGCCTGGGCCAGTTGTGGTAGGGCGGTGAGCAGCCGCTGTGTGTACGGGTGTTGTGGCTGTTGGAAGACGTCGTCGGCGTCGCCTTGCTCGATGATCTTGCCGCTCTTCATCACCAGGATCCGGTCCGAGACATGGTGAATGACGCCGAGGTCGTGTGAGATGAACAGGTAGCTGACGCCCAGGTCGTCCTGAAGTTCCGTCAGCAGGTCGAGTACCTGGGCTTGCACAGATACGTCCAGCGCGGAGACCGGCTCGTCGCAGACGATGATCCCTGGCTCGGGGGCGAGGGCGCGAGCGATGGCGACCCGCTGCCGTTGCCCGCCCGACAGCCGCAGTGGTGCCGTGGTGAGGTGCTTGTCGGACAGGCCCACCTGTTCGAGTAGCCGGATTGCTCGTTCTTGGGCCTCCGCCTTGGATGACGGCGGACGGCTGCCCGTCGCCAGGGCGTCGGAGAGGATACGACCGACCGGCCAGCGGGGGTCGAAGGAGCTGAGGGGGTCTTGGTAGATGATACCGATTTGCTTGCGCAGCGGGCGGCTGGCTGCGGTCGGGATATCCGACCAGGGCTGGCCGTGCAGCAGAACGTCACCGGACGTCGCCTCGAGTAGCGCGAGGGTGATGCGAGCGGTCGTCGTCTTGCCGGAGCCGGACTCGCCGACGATGCCGAGCGTTTCCCCCGCGTACAGGTCGAACGACACGTCGTCGACGACCGTCCGGTTGATCTTGTCCGGTCCGCGGAAGACTTTGCTGACGTTGCGGGCCTGTACCACCGGACGATCCCGGTCGACAGGCCGGCGGGTGCGGGGGCCTTCGGTGGTGCCCTCGGGCGGGCGGAGGAGCCGAGTGCCGCGCGTGTGCTCTGACGGGATCGCGTCGAGCAGGTGCTGGGTGTAGTCGTGCGTCGGGGCATGCAGCACCTGGTGCGCGGTGCCGAACTCGACGATCTCGCCGCGGCGCATCACGGCGACCTCGTCCGCCAGACGCGCCACGACCGATAGGTCATGGCTGATCAGGATGATCGAGGTGCCGCGGGTCTTGGACGCGGCCAGCAGGTCCAGTACCTGCGCCTGCACCGTCACGTCGAGGGCGGTGGTCGGCTCGTCGGCGATGACCAGCTTCGGATCCAATGCGATCGCCGAGGCGATCAGAGCCCGCTGTCTCAGGCCGCCGGAGAGTTCGTACGGTCGCTGCCGTGCCCGGAGTTCGGGTTCCGGCACGCCGACCGCGTCGAGCAGTTCCACCGCGCGCTCGGCCCGGCGCCGCTTGTTCCCCCAGCCGTGCAGCCGCAGCGGTTCGGCCACCTCGTCGCCGACGCGGCGCAGCTGGTCGAGCGAGACCAGCGCGTCCTGCAGTACGAAGCCGATGTCCCGGCCGCGAATGGAGCGCCAGGACCGGTCGGACTGCCGGGTGAGGTCCACACCTGCCAGGTCGATGCGCTCGGCGCTCATCCGGGAGTTCGCGCCGGTGAGCCCGACCAGGGTACGAGCCGTGACGCTCTTGCCCGAGCCGGACTCCCCGACGATGGCCAGGCAGCGTCCGGGGCGCGCGGTGAAGGAAATGCCCTTGACTACCTCGGTCGTCCCGAACCAGACCCGCAGGTTTTCGACGGTGAGGAGGTCGGGAGCGGCGTCGGGTGCGGGGGCAGCCGCATCGTCGCCGGTGTCGTCAAGGGTGGTGGGCGCGGTCAAGAGGCCGCTCCTTCCAGCTTGTGTTGCAGCGTCCGGCCCAGGCTGGTGGCCGCCAGCGCCACCACGATGATCACCAGGCCGGGCAGGATCTCCAGCCACCACGAGGTGGTGATGTATTCCCGTCCGGCGTCGAGCAGGGCTCCCCACTCCGAGCTCGGCGGTGGCACACCAAGGCCGAGAAACGACAGGCTCGACGCCCATACCACCGATTGTCCGATGCCGAGCGTCATGACCGCGACGAGGGGGCGCATCGCGTTCGGGAACAGGTGTTGGCGGATGACCGTCCAGCGGTTGTGGCCGAGCGCAGCGGCCGCCTCGATATAGGCGGCCTGCCGCACGTTCAGGACCTGGCCGCGTACCATCCGGGCATAGCCGGGGGCCGAGCCGATCCCGACCGCGATCAGCTCGGTGGCCTGCGACGGTCCGCGGACAGAGATCACCAGGAGGGCGAGCAGCAGGGCCGGGAAGGCGAAGGTGACCTCCACGACGCGGGTGATCACGGCGTCGAGGAAGCCGCCGGCCAGGCCCGCGGTGAAGCCGAGCAGCACAGCGATCACCATGGCCAGCGCGGTGGCGCCCAGCCCGATTCCCATGGACTGGCGGGCACCGTAGATGACTCGTGTGAACAGGTCGCGGCCGGCCTGGTCCGTACCGAAGGGGTGGTTCCAGGACGGTGCCTGCATGGTGCCGCCGAGGTCGATCGCTGTTGGGCTGCGGTTGGTCAAGAGGTCGGGGGCAATGGTGGCGAGGAGCACCCACAGGACCACGATCAGCGAGACCGCGGTGCTCGGGCGGATTCGGAGTCGGTCGAGTCTGACGAGGCGGGCCCCGGCGGTGGGCAGCGGAGAGACGGTCATGAGCGGCCTCGCAGTCGTGGGTCGACGAGCGCATAGGCGACGTCGACGAGCAGGTTCGCCACCACATAGGCCACAGCGACCACCAGGACGATGCCCGACACGGTCGGCACGTCCCGGGTGTTGACTGCCGTGACGAGCACTTGCCCGATGCCGGGGCGGGCGAAGATGTTCTCCGTGATGATGGCACCCGACACCAGCGCGCCGAGCGCCCAGCCGGACAGGGTGATCGCCGGGAGTACCGCGTGCCGCAGCGCGTGTCGCAGCCGTACGGCGGTGTCGCTCATGCCTCGGGTGCGTGCCGTGGTGACGAAGGGCTGGTCGAGCACTTTCTCCAGTTCGTCTCTCGTGACCTGACCGAGGAAGCCGGCCAGTGGGATGGCCAGGGTGGCCAATGGCAGCACGGTGCCCCATGCGTTGCTGCCGCCGATGACGGGGAAGAGGGGCAGTTTCACCGCGAACACGACGAGCAGGACGACGCCGACCCAGTAGTTCGGGAGGCTGGCCGTCAGCGCCTCCCAGGTCGAGCCGAGCGCGCTGACGGCCCGCGTGCGCTTGACCGTCAGCACGGTGATCGCGACGGCCAGGACCCAGGCGGTGACGAGTGCGCCCAGGGTGAGGATGAGGGTCGGGGCGAGCTGGCCGCCGATCACCTGCGTCACCGGGCGGTGCTGGGTGTAGGAGGTGCCCAGGTCGCCGCGGAACAGACCGCCGAGGTAGTGCAGATACTGCACTGGCAGCGGGCGGTCGAACCCGAATTCTTTGTTCACGGGGGCCAGTTCAGCGGCGGTCCACCGCTTCTGCTGGCCGGTCTGCACGTTCATCAGAGCAGTGGCCCGGTCACCGGGCATCAGCAACTGCGCCAAGAAGGTGAGCGATGCCGCGGCGATGACCATCGCTGCGGCGCTCGCGATCCTGATGACGAGCCGGAGGGCCAGCCGCACGCCGGAACGTACCGCCAGCCGTCGAGTGACCGAGGGAACCGCAGTCTCTATCGTTGTCACGTTGACATCACTTACTTGGTGAAGTATGCGTCCGAGAAGACGGGCTCGCCCTGGCTCTTCTCCAACCAGACGTTCTTGAGGTTCTTCGCGACCGCGTAGAGCGAGGTCTGCGGGTACAGGCCGATGCTGACCGCGTTGTCCTGGACCACCTGCTGGGCCTTCTGGTACAGCTGTCCCGCCTTCGCCGTGTCCTGTTCGGTGTTGGCCTGCTGGATGGTCTTCGCGAGCTGGTCGTTGTTGTAGAACGACTCGTTGTTGTAGTTCGGAGCGGCCTTGGTGGTCGGGCGCCAGACAATCCAAAGGACCGCCGGGCTGGAGTTGCACCAGTACTCCGGCGTGGCGTCGTACGTGCTCGGGGAGGAGTACTTGCCGCTGAAGCCTTCAGCCTGCGTCGCCGGGATGAGCTTGACCTCGAAGCCCGTCTGCTTCCACTGCTCCTGCAGTATCTGCAGGACAGTCTCGCCCTCCTTCGTGAGGACATAGCCCGATCCGTAGACCAGCCGGACGGTCAACCTCTTGCCGTTCTTTGTCCGGATGCCGGCGGCCCCCTTCCTCCAGCCGGCCCGGTCCAGCAGCGCGTTGGCCTTGGCCTGGTCAAATGGATACGCCTGGGCGGCTTGTGCGTTGTAGTCGGGCGTCGCCTGGTCGAGCGCCGGGTTGCCCTCGTAGGGGATCACACCGTGGAAACCGGCTTTCACCGCGGCCTTGCGGTCGGCCCCGTACGCGAATGCCTGGCGGACGAGCTTGTCGGTGAAGACCCCTTGCTTGGTGTTGAGGTTGAACGAGACCGGCTTGCCGGGGGTGATGAAGCGGATGGGCTGGTACTTCTGCTGGGCATCGGTCCAGTTCGAGGTCGGCACCTGGTACACGACATTCGCCTGACCGGTGGTGAGGGAGGCGTAGCGCGAGACACCGTCCGCCACGAACTTCCAGTCGACCTCGTTGACGATCGCGGGGCCATGGTGCTTGGCAGTGGCAGGCCAGGAGGTGTAGTTCGGGTTCTTGACGAGCACCACTTCCTCGCCTCGCTTCCACTGCTTCACCTTGAACGCGCCGGAGCCGATCGGTTTCTCGCAGTTCTCCTGCCGCGTCCGGCTCTTGAACGCGGTCGGCGACTGGATGCCGTAGTAGCCCTGAGTGATCAGCCTGAGGAACTGCGGGAACGGCTTGTTCAGAGTGATCTTGACGTGCGTTGGATCGAGGGCCTTGGCCGACTTGTAGTACGGGTCCATCGAGACTTTTGCGCTGGCATTGCCGCTGTGGTTCTCCCACAGGTCGAAGTTCCATGCGATCGCCGCGGCATCCACCGGTGTACCGTCGGTGAACTTGACCCCGGACTTGAGGGTGAAGGTGTAGCTCAGCCCGTCCGGTGACACGGTCCAGGCGGTGGCCAGCCACGGCTTGATGGCGCCGTTGTCATCCTCGGTCACCAGGCCGTCGAGGATTTGCCGGGAGATATAGGCCTGCTGTATCCAGCCGCCGAAGATGCACGAGGGCTCCTGTACGTGGGCGTAGGTGATGGTGCCGCCCTGGACGGGTGTACTGCCGCCGCTCTCGGCGGCACCGCTGGAACTGCTGCATCCCGAGATCAGTCCGCTCAGGAGCAGGGTGCTGCTGCCGAACGCGACGAAGCGCGGTCGGAGGGGCCGTCTGGTCATTGCTCTGCTTTCTCGGGAAGTGTTGTTGCAGGTTGTGGGTCAGACACTCAGGGCGGAGAACGTGGGCGGGTGGGTCGGCTCGCCACCGTCGGCCGGCACGTCGAGCGAGACCAGGGCGGCCGAGAAGCGGTCGACGACGGGGTGAAGCGCTGCTGCAGTGTCCTCGTCCAGCACCACGCTGCCGTCGCTGGCGACGTCTATCGCTCGGTCGAGGACGAACCAGCCTGGCAGGACGTGGTGCGCTCCCATGGAGGTGAGGACGGGCCGCAGCGCGTAGTCGACGACGAGGACGTGGGCCGTGCTGCCTCCGGTGGCCAGCGGCAGCACGGTCTTGCCGGTGAGCGCGTGCTGCGGGAGCAGGTCCAGCAGGGCCTTCAGCGCGCCGGAGTAGGCGGCCTTGTAGACGGGGGTGGCGACGACCAGCCCGTCGGCGCGGGCCACCAGATCGGTGACGTCTCGCAGTGCCGGGTGGGCGAAGTCGGCCCCGAACAGGGCCTCGGGGGGCAGATCGCGGATATCGAGCGGGAGTACGGTGTGCCCCTGACACTCCAGCCGGCGGTCGAGGTGGCGCAGCAGTCGGGCAGTGCGCGATTGAGGGGAGGGGCTGCCGGAGAGGGAGAGAACGGTGGCCATGGCGGTCGGGTTCCTTCAGGGTCAGACGGTGACGGGTTCGGCAGCCAGCTCGGCCAAAGATCCGGCGGCTTCCAGGTCGCGTACGAGAGGGAGGAACTTCCGCCCGAAGTACACGACCCCTTTTAGGCGGTCCAGGAAACCGGCGACGAAGAGGTCGACGCCGAGATGCTTGTAGGCCACGATCTGCTCTCAAGCACTGATGAGCCCGATACGGAAGCTGTCGTTGTTCTGCGCCAGGTCCTCGAGGGGGCGTCCTGCCACACGCCCCTGCCGACAGCGGCGGACTGGTCGGTCTGCTGCACTGCGCTCGCCCTGATCACTCCCTGGCTGCGCGAGCAGAAATTCACGGCCGTCCTCGCCTCTGCTCTTGTCATGACCCCACCGGTATCGCGGCAGCCGGCTGGGAGATCGGGATGTTCAGCCGCCCGCGCAGCGTGCGGTCCTCGTACTCGTGACGGAACAGGCCACGCCTGCGCAGCAGCGGGACGACATGGTCGGCGAACACCTCCAAGCCATCGGGGAAGCGGTCGGGCATCAGGTTGAACCCATCCGCAGCACCGGCACGGAACCATTGTTCGATCGTGTCGGCCACCTGCTCCGGGGTACCCACAACCTGTCGGTGACCGTGTCCACCCGCCAAGCGGGTCAGCAGGTCACGAACGACCAGCCCCTCCTCTGTGGCCAAGCGCACCACCGACTCCCGGAATCCGAGCGACCCTGTGAAATGTGCCGGGTCCGGCGGGCCGTTGAGGACCTTCCTCGGCAGCAGCGCGTCCAGGTCCAGTTCGTCCGGCCGGACGCCGAGCGCGCCGGCCAGTTCGCTCAGCGGAAAGCCACCCCGGGACAATGCCTGTGTCTCCTCGTGGCGCCGACGAGCTTCCCCCTCGGTGCTGCCGATCGTCGTGATAAGACCAGGAAGGATCTTCACCTGTGCCGGGTCGCGGCCGGCCGCAGCCGCCACAGCCTTGACGTGGTTGTAATGCTCGATCCCCGCATGCAGGCTCAACTCGGCGGAGAAGACGGCGTTCGCCTCACGCCCCGCCAGTTCCCGACCGGCCGGAGAGCCGCCGGCCTGCACCAGCAGCGGAAAACCCTGCGCCGAGACGGGCGCTGGCAGCCGCCCGCTGATGTCGAAGAACTCACCGCGGTACTCGACCGCCGGCCCCCCGTTTGCGGACCGCCACAGTGAGGTCACGACTTCGACGAACTCACGTGCCCGGCGGTAACGCGCGTCCCGGTCCGGAAGTTCGGAAAGCCCGAAGTTGGCAGCGGCAGCGGGGCTCCAGGACGTGACGACGTTCCATGCGGCCCGCCCGCCTGATACGTAGTCCAAGGACAGAAAACGGTACGCGAGCTCCCACGGGTCGTTGAACGTCGATGACGCGGTGCCGATCAGACCAAGATTCTCGGTGACCGCGGCGACCGCCCCGAGGATGAGCGTAGGTTCCAGGCCGAGGGACGGCTTGACTCGCGGGTCCGCCAGCCCGGGGCTGTCGGCCAGGAAAAGAGCATCGAGCGTGCCGCGCTCGGCGATCCGTCCGATCCGCTGGTAGTACCCGGCGTCAGCGAACGCCAGCCGGTCCAGATCGTTGTGGCGCCAGGCATCAGGAGTGAAGCCGACATCGAGGACATTGACGTTGAGGATGACATGCCGCCTCAGCTCAGCGGGCATGGAGTACCACCTTGTCTTCCTCATCGGTGCTGTGTGCGGGGTCCGGGAACGCCTGCCTGCCCTCGGTCGGCGGGTCTGCCGGTGCGAGGCCGAACCGCGTCCGCAGCGGGATCGGGTTGCCCGGCGAGCGCTCGGGTTCCGCCGCGGTGCGCAGGAGCCGACGCAGCTCGGCGAGGCTGCCCACCTGATGGAGCACCGCTTGAGTGGTCTCCGGGCCGACCACGAC
Organism: Streptomyces endocoffeicus; assembly: GCF_016741935.1. GTDB lineage: Bacteria > Actinomycetota > Actinomycetes > Streptomycetales > Streptomycetaceae > Streptomyces > Streptomyces endocoffeicus. The sequence continues at coordinate 15,000 of NZ_JAERRG010000074.1, forward strand.
ATCGGCGATCTGTGCGAGTGCCGGCTCCGCTGTCCCTGCCGACCACGCGAGGACCGGTGGCCAGATCTGCGGGCTCCACGGCACCTGCAAGGGTCCGGCGATATCGAAGGCACCCCGATGGTCGACAGCGACGATCCGGTGGGACTCGGCGAACACACCGGACTCCCGATCCGCGACGATCGCGTCGACCGGGAAGCTGCGCCACAGCGCACGGATCACGGTCACCGCATCTGCCGCCGCTACTACGGGGTTGGCCCGCGTCCACGGCGACCCGGCCGCGGCCCGATGATCTTCGACACCGATGAGCAGACCGGCCCGACCACCAGAAGCGTGATCGATGCTCGCCAGCCGCCGCGCGACGTTGTACGGGTGATCACGCTGCACAACGGCGGCAACAACCAGCCCTACGCGACGGGTGTGGTGGGCAAGCATGATCGCCGCGATCGTCGGGTCAATACCGACCCCGCCAGCGTCCGCGTCCGCGTCCGGGGACAGGCTTGGTTCATGGACCATGTCCACGCCGAGGAGCAGCGCGTCCGCAACCGCGTCCAACCGCTCTGCGAGCCAAGGCAATTCGGCCGCACCATCCGGGGACAGCAGTTCCCCCAGGGTCGATCTGGCCACCGCCACCAGAACGGGCGGCGGGGCGTGGTCGGGGGGCAATCTGGTCATGCTCTGCCTTCTCGGATTGGTGTTGCAGGTCGTGAGTCAGACGCTCAGCGCGATGCTCTACTTCGGCGGCGGGTAGGCGGTACCACCTCAATAACGGGTGCCCTTGTGCTGGTCCGGAAGCCGGTCGCCGGCGCCGAAGATGCGATCGCACGGGTCTTCTGTCTCGTCGTACGTGGTGCGCGCTCAGCCGCGCGAGCACCGAGCACCGGGACGACCAGGCCTTAAGTCCTTGGCCGTGTCGTACAGGAACACAGCCAGCCGCCGGTCGTTGTCGTAGTGCCAGTCGATGCGCTGCTCGATCTTGCTTGCGACCAGGCCGTCGCTGAGGTTGGGAACCCAGCAGCACGAGAAACGGCAATTGGCGGTATTTAGGGAGCGGTGGACTCCACGCAATAGACAGGGGGAAACGGATGGAAGGAGACAGGGTGACGCCTGTGCTGCATGGACGCGCGGCTGTCGCACGTGTGGCAGAGGCAGAACGCCGAGATGACATGCAGAGAGGAGGAGAACACTGCACCGCAGAGACAAAGGACGCGCGTGGTCAGCCTCGATGCAGACAGGACTCAGACCCGATCGGTCAGATGATCAGTCCAGGACATAGCGAGTACACCCAAGAGCGCCAACGCTCAGGCTCGGCATTGGCCGGGCGGCGTTCAGGCCACGCCACGACAGCGACAGAAGCTGCTGGACACACGCACCAGGTCAACGTGGCGTCGACGCGTGAGTACCATCTGCTTATTCATGGCTCCGAAGCTAGCCAATAGCGGTTGGTCAGGTCAAGTAGAGGTGCTGAGCTGACCAGCGGTTCGTGGAGTTGATGTGCCCCGGATCTGGTGGCGCCATCGTGCCCGACGGATGACGCTCCAGACACTCAAGTAGGCTTCTGCAACTCATAGTTGCCTGGACGATTTCCGGCGCAAGGTCCTCGATCTCATCGCAGCCGGCCTGCCGATCCAGCAGATTGCTCACGACCTTGGTATCAGGGCGCACCGGTAGCAACGGCAACGGGCGAGAAAACGTCGTTACCCAGTCATCGACCATGCCGAGACCGCTCTCAGGGGGCTGGTCTCATGAAGCGCTGCCCAGGTACTTCGGCTCTGGCACCGCAACTACCACTACTCCGGCACGGCACAGGTGCCGGGGAGTCGCCTCGGTGCGGAGGAGGTTGGCGGCCCGGTACGGCTTGCTGTCCAGGGGTCGACGCGGCGCCGCTGTCGTCCCGCACGCAGGGAGCTGGCGGGCCGATGCGGCTGACTGTGATCGATACGCTCAACTATTCGCATTCCAGCTCGGGCCTACCTCACGATGTGAGCTGAACCTCATCAGTCGCCTGCAGATTTATGCTCGACTTGCCCGCCTACCCTTGGATATCTTGGCGGACATAAAGCTGCTGCGACTGACTCGACGACGCCACGTGCTCGATCTCCTTCAGGACATGGTTGGCCTTGTCGAGCATGGTGTCGAACGAGGAAAGCCTGCCGCAACCATCATGTAGTCCTTCCGATGCCCGCGGCGGCACCCGGCGGAGCGGGGCCGCCGCGGG
>NZ_JAERRG010000075.1 GCF_016741935.1 Streptomyces endocoffeicus
GCGTTGGTGGATACCGCCGACCTGGATGCCGCGTATTGGTGGCGGAATCTGCGGGAGCAGGTGCGGTTCGCGCAGACCATAGCGGCGATGCCGGTGGCCGGGTTCGTGGAGGTGTCCCCGCATCCGGTGCTGGTGCCGGGTATTGAGGGTCGTTGGGCGGTTGGTTCGCTGCGCCGTGACGATGGCGGTCAGCGGCGTTTGCTGGCCTCGTTGGGTGAGGCGTGGGCTCATGGCGCGGTGGTGGATTGGACCCGTCTGATTACCGGTGGGAAGCCGGTGACGTTGCCGACGTATCCGTTCCAGCACCGCCGGTATTGGGCGTCGGGTGGCGGGACGGGCCGGGGTAACGCGGGGCACCCGTTGCTGGAGTCGGCGGTGCGGCTGGCTGAGGATGCGGGTTGGGTGTTGTCGGGTCGGGTGTCGGCGGGGACGAGCCCGTGGCTGGCTGATCACGCCGTGTCGGGGACGGTGCTGGTTCCCGGTGCGGCGCTGGCTGAGCTGGTGTTGCACGCCGGTGACCGGGCGGGGTTGCCGGCGATCGGGGAGATCACCTTTGAGCAGCCGTTGGTGTTGGACGGCGCGGCCGATATCCAGGTGCGGGTGGAAGACGGCCGGGCGAGCGTGTTCTCCCGGGCGGGTGAGCAGTGGATTCGGCACGCGACCGCGACCTTGGTCGATCCGGTCGGGATGGTGGACGGCCTGGCTGAGCAGTGGCCGCCGGCTGGTGTGCAGGCACTTCCTGTCAGTGACGCTTACGACGTCTTGGCCGCTCGCGGGTATGAGTACGGGCTGGCGTTCCGTGGTCTGCAGGCGGCCTGGCGGCTCGGCGAGGACGTGTACGCCGAAGTGGAACTGCCCGCTGGGGATGGCCAGGACGGGTTCGCGATCCATCCGGCTCTGCTGGACTCGGCTCTGCACGTGATGATCGTGGCCGCGGAGGACGGTCACGGGGTGCGTTTGCCGTTCGCGTGGCATGATGTGCGGTTGCACGCGACGGGAGCGTCGGCGTTGCGGGTGCGGTTGAGCCCGGCGGGTCCGGACGCGTTTTCTCTGCTGGCCGTTGACGGTGAGGGTCAGCCGGTGGTGTCGGCGGCGGCGCTGGTTTCCCGCCCGGCCGACACTGGTCAACTCACCAGCTCCGGCACGAGCACGGGGCTTCTGTCGCTCGAGTGGGCGCCGCTGAGCCTTGGGCCGGCACCGGTGCAGGCCTGGGTTCACGTTGGCCCGGAGCTGGATCTGCCCGAGGCCATGGACGAGCCGGTGCTTGTGTCGGCCGAGCCGGCCGACGTGTCCGCGGCCCTGGCGCTGGTGCAGGCGTGGCTGGGGGCCGGGTATCCGGCGGGGTCGCGGCTGGTGGTCCGTACCCGTGAGGCGGTCGCGGCGGCCGAGGGCGACACGGTTGCTGGGCTGCGGTCGTCGGGGATCTGGGGGCTGGTCCGGTCGGCGCGGTCCGAGCACCCGGACGCGGGGCTGGTGTTGCTCGACGACGACGGGCGCCCCGAGTCGGCCGAGATCACCGCCGCTGCGCTGGCGACCGGGGAGAAAGAGCTCGCGTTGCGGGCGGGGGCGGTGCTGGTGCCCCGCCTGCGCCCGGCATCGGCCGCACCCGAGCTGCCGACCGGTGCGGGGGCGTGGCGGCTGGAATGGGCTGCGGGCGGGGATCTGGACGGGGTGCGAGTGGTTCCGGCGCCGGACGCCGAGCGGCCGCTGGGCCCCTATGAGGTCCGTATCGCGGTCCGCGCGGCCGGAGTGAACTTCCGTGACCTGTTGTCGGCGCTGGGCATGCTGCCCAACGACACCCGGCCGCCGGGCAGCGAAGGCGCCGGGCTGGTGGTCGAGGTCGGCCCCGAGGTGCACGGCCTGGTGCCCGGCATGCGCGTGATGGGGATGTTCCAGGGATTCGGCCCGCTGGCGGTGGCCGACGCGCGGCTGATGGTGCCGGTGCCGGACGGGTGGAGCGATGTCGAGGCGGCGGCGATCCCGATCGTCTATCTGACGGCCTATCACGCGCTGTTCGACCTGGGCCAGGTGCGGGCGGGGGACCGGGTGCTGATCCACGCGGCGTCCGGCGGTGTGGGGATGGCGGCGGTCCGGTTGGCGTTGGCGGCCGGGGCCGAGGTGTTCGCGACGGCGAGTCCGGCCAAGCAGGCCGCGGTGGCGGAGCTGGGCGTGACGCGCATCGCTTCTTCGCGTACGGCGGACTTCGCCGCTGAGTTCGGCCAGGTCGACGTGGTGCTGAACTCGCTGACCGGCGAAATGTTGGACGCGTCGCTGGGGATGCTGGCTGACGGCGGCCGCTTCGTCGAGCTGGGCAAGACTGACATCCGTGACCCGCGCCAGGTCCCGTTCGACGTGGCGGATCTGGACCCGGACCGACTGGCGGTGATGTGGCAGCGAGTCCTGGAGCAGGTTGAGCCGCTGCCGGTCGCGGTGTTCCCGGCCGCTCAGGCGGGTGCGGCGTTGCGGTTCATGAGCCAGGCCCGGCATGTGGGCAAGATTGTGCTGCGTCTGCCCGGCGTGGGTGACGGCGCGGTGCTGATCACCGGTGGGACCGGGACGTTGGGCGGTCTGGTCGCCCGGCATCTGGTGGACCGGCACGGGGTGCGGGATCTGGTGTTGGTCAGCCGGTCAGGGCCGGATGCGCCCGGTGCGGCTGAATTGGCTGCTGAGCTGGAGCTGGCTGGGTCGCGGGTGCGGATCGTCGCCGCGGACCTGTCGGATCGTGCCGCGGTCGACGCGCTGGTGGCGGGTATCGCGGATCTGTCCGGGGTGGTGCACGCGGCCGGGGTGCTCGAGGACGTGCCGGTGACCTCGGTGACCAGTGAGTCGCTGGCCCGGGTGCTGGCCGCCAAGGCCGAGACGGCCTGGCACGTACACGAGGCCACCGCAGGCCGGGATCTGCGGATGTTCGTGCTGTTCTCGTCGCTGGCGGGACTGCTCGGCAATCCCGGACAGGGCAACTACGCCGCGGCCAATTCCTATCTGGATGCCCTCGCCGCGCACCGGACGTCCCTTGGGCTGCCGGCGGTGTCCATCGCTTGGGGTCTGTGGGAGCGGCGCAGTGCCATGACCGGTGCGCTGGCCGAGGTTGACCGGGCCCGGCTGGCGCGTGGCGGTGGTGTGGTGCTGGGTACGGAACAGGCATTGGGCCTGCTGGACCGGGCGTTGAGTATTGGCCGGCCGGTGGTGGCGGCGGGCTTGGATGTGGGTGCGGTCCGGGGCGCCATCGCGGCCGGGACGCCGGTACCGTCGGTGCTGCTCGGTCTGGGGCGTCGGCCACGTCGTGCCATCGCGGCCGCCGCGGGCTCTACCAGCGTACTGGGCCGTCGCCTGCTGGGCCTGGGCGAAGCTGAGCGGCTGCTGGTCCTGCTGGATCTGGTGCGTGAGCACGCGGCGGTGGTGCTGGGCCATGGCGACGCGAGCGGCGTGGAGTCCGGGCGGGCGTTCCGGGATATCGGCTTCGACTCGCTGACAGCGGTGGAGTTGCGGAACCGGCTGGCCGCGGCGGCCGGGCTGGCGCTGCCCGCCACGCTGGTCTTCGACTACCCCACACCGCAGTTGCTGGCGGATTACCTGCTGGGGCGGGTGACCGGCGCGGCCCCGGCCGCGGTGGAGGTCGTACCCGCGTCACGGTCGGTGGATGAGCCGGTCGCGATCGTGTCGATGGCGTGCCGCTATCCGGGTGGGGTGGTGTCGCCGGAGGACTTGTGGCGGCTGGTGTCCGATGGCGTGGACGCGGTCGGTGACTTCCCGGCGGACCGCGGCTGGGATTCTGAGTCGGCTGATTACGCGCGGGTGGGCGGTTTCCTGTCCGGCGCGGCCGACTTCGACGCGGAGTTCTTCGGGATCTCGCCGCGTGAGGCCCTCGCCATGGACCCGCAGCAGCGGCTGCTGCTGGAGGTGTCCTGGGAGGCGCTGGAACGGGCCGGCTTCGACCCGACCGGGCTGCGCGGCTCCGACACCGGGGTCTTCGCCGGTCTGGCCTTCCAGGGCTATGAATCACAGCTGTCCGACAGCGACGGCAGCGGTTTCCGGCTGACCGGAAACACGACGAGTGTGGCGTCCGGCCGGGTGGCGTACGCGTTCGGCTTGGAGGGTCCGGCGGTCACGATCGATACGGCGTGTTCGTCGTCGCTGGTGGCGATGCACCTGGCCGCGCAGGCGCTACGTAACGGTGAGTGCTCGCTGGCGCTGGCCGGCGGCGTGACGGTGATGGCCACCCCGGGGACGTTCGCGGAGTTCGCGGTGCAGGGCGGGCTGGCATCGGACGGCCGGTGCAAGGCGTTTTCGGCCGGAGCGGACGGCACCGGCTGGGGTGAGGGCGTCGGGGTGCTGGTGCTGGAGCGGCTGTCGGAGGCGCGGCGGCTCGGGCATCCGGTGCTGGCGGTGTTGCGGGGCAGTGCGGTGAACCAGGACGGGGCCAGCAATGGGCTGTCGGCTCCCAACGGTCCGTCCCAGGAGCGCGTCATCCGCCGGGCCCTGGCCGATGCCCGGCTGACCCCGGGCGGTATCGATGTGGTCGAGGGGCACGGGACCGGGACGGCACTCGGGGACCCGATCGAGGCTCAGGCGTTGCTGGCTACCTACGGGCAGGACCGGTCGCAGGAGCGGCCGCTGTGGCTGGGGTCGGTGAAGTCGAACATCGGCCACACTCAGGCCGCCGCCGGCGTGGCCGGTGTGATCAAGATGGTCGAGGCGATGCGGCACGAGATGCTGCCCCCGACTCTGCACGCCGATGAGGCATCGTCGCATGTGGACTGGTCAGCCGGGGATGTGCTGCTGCTGAACGAACCGCGGTCCTGGAAGGCCAATGGACGGCCGCGCCGGGCCGGGGTGTCGTCGTTCGGGATCAGCGGCACGAACGCACACGTGATCCTCGAAGAAGCCCCCGTCGAGCCGGTCGCGGCCCCGTCGCCGGAGCCGGTGGTGACCGGTGGCGTCGTGCCGTGGGTGCTGTCGGCGCGGTCGGCCCCGGCGCTGCAGGCGCTGGCCGGCCGGCTGGCCTCGGATGTCCCCGCTGGGGCCGACATCGCGGATGTGGCGGGGTCGCTGGCGCGGGGCCGGGCGGGGCTGGAGTTCCGTTCGGTGGTGCTGGGGGTTGACCGTGAGGAGCTTGGGCAGGGTCTGGCGGCGGTGGAGTCGGTCGGGGCGGTGATGCGGGGTCCGGTGGCGTGGGTGTTCCCGGGTCAGGGGTCGCAGTGGGTTGGTATGGGGCGTGAGTTGGCGGAGTGTTCGCCGGTGTTCGCGGGTGTGCTGGATGAGGTGTGTGCGGTGGCGGATCCGTTGCTGGGCTGTTCGCTGCGGGAGGTGATGTTTTCCGGCGCCGAGGTGCATCAGACCGGGTTTACGCAGGTGGCGGTGTTCGCGTTCGAGGCTGGTCTGGCTGCGGTGGCGCAGGCCGCGGGTTTGAAGCCGGATTTCGTGGCCGGTCATTCGGTGGGTGAGGTGACGGCTGCCTATGTGGCTGGGGCGGTCACGCTTGAGGATGCGGTGCGGTTGTTGGTGGCGCGTGGTGCGTTGATGCAGGGGTTGCCGTCGGGTGGGGCGATGGCGGCGGTGCAGGCCGGCGAGGCGGTGGATCTGTCCGGTCTGGAGGACCGGGTTGCTGTGGCGGCGGTGAACAGTTCGTCGGCCGTGGTGCTCTCCGGTGATCGTGACGCCGTCGAGGAGGCAGTGGGTCGGCTCGTGGGTCGGAAGGTGCGTTGGCTGGAGGTCAGCCATGCGTTCCATTCTCCGTTGATGCGCCCGATTGCCGATGAGCTGGCGCAGGTGGTGGCGGGGGTTCGGTTCTCCGAGCCGCGGATCCCGTTGGTTTCGGCGGTGACTGGTGCCGTCGCCGGTGCGGACGTGCTGGGTGACCCGGGTTATTGGGTGGAGCAGGCGATTGGCACGGTCCGGTTCCACGACGTGGTCCGTTTCCTGCACGCTCGCGGGACGGCCGGGTTCCTGGAGCTTGGTCCGGACACGGTGTTGTCGGCTGTGGTCTACGACGGCGGCGACAGCGAGGTGTGGGCGGCCAGTCTGGCCGAGCGCGACAACGCCGGGGCACCTCGTCTGCTGGCGGGTCTGGCTGACGCGTGGACTCATGGCGCGGCGGTGGATTGGACCCGTCTGGTTCCGGTCGGTCGTCGGGTGGTGTTGCCGACGTATCCGTTCCAGCGCCGCCGTTATTGGGCGTCGGGTGTTGGGACGGGCCGGGGTAGTGCCGGGCATCCGTTGCTGGAGTCGGCGGTGCGGCTGGCTGAGGATGCGGGTTGGGTGTTGTCGGGGCGGGTGTCGGCCGGGACCAGTCCGTGGCTGGCCGACCATGCGGTGTCGGGGACGGTGCTGGTGCCGGGTGCGGCGTTGGCGGAGTTGGTGCTGCATGCCGGCGACCGGGCCGGGCTACCGGCGATCGGGGAGATCACGTTCGAGCAGCCTCTGGTGCTCAACGGCCACGGCCCGGTCGATTTCCAGGTGCGGGTCGACGGGGACAGGGCGAGCGTCTTCTCCCGTACGGGAGAGCAGTGGATCCGGCACGCCACTGCCACCCTGGCCGACCCGGTCGGGACGGTGGCCGGTCTGGACGGGCAGTGGCCTCCGGCCGGGGCAGAGCCGCTGCCGGACGTGGATACCTACGAGGTCATCTCGGCGCGGGGGTTTGACTATGGCCCCGCGTTCCGTGGCCTGCGGGCCGCCTGGCGGCTCGGTGAGGACCTGTACGCCGAGGTGGAACTCCCCGCCGCCGTGGGGGAGGGACAGGCCGGGTTCGCGATCCACCCGGCGCTACTGGACGCGGTCCTGCACGCCGTCATCGCCGCCGGGAACGGCAGCGGGGCGCTGTTGCCGTTCGCGTGGCGTGATGTGCGGCTGCACGCGACCGGCGCGTCGGCGCTGCGGGTGCGGCTGAGCCCGGCCGGGCCGGACGCTGTCTCTCTGCTGGCCGTCGATGGTGAAGGCCAGCCGGTGGTATCGGCCGCCGCGATGATTTCCCGGTCCGCCGATATCAGCCGGCTGGCCGCCACCGGCCAGGCCGCGGGCTCCGGCTTGCTGGCTCTGGAATGGACACCGGTCAATCCCGGACCCGAGCCGGAGCGGACGCCGGTGCGGGTGGGATCCGAACTGGACCTGCCCGAGGTGGCGGATGAGCCGCTGATCGCCTGGGCTGAACCGGCGGACGTACCCGCGGCTCTGGCCCTGGTGCAGGGCTGGCTGGCGGCCGGCTACCCGGCCGGTTCACGCCTGGCGGTCCGCACCCGTGACGCGGTGTCGGCGGCCGACGGGGACACCGTGGCCGGGCTGGAGTCGGCGGGGATCTGGGGCCTGGTCCGGTCGGCGATGGCCGAGCACCCGGATGCGGGCCTGACGCTGCTCGATGTCGACGGCCGTCCCGAGTCCGAGGCGATCGCCGACGCGGCCACGGCCACCGGGGAAAGGGAAATCGCCGTGCGCGGCGGGGCGGCTCTGGCGCCGCGGCTGCGACCGATACCGGTCACTCAGCCGGCCGCCGGGCCCGACCTCGACGGCACAGTGCTGATCACTGGTGGGACCGGAACGCTCGGCGGCCTGGTCGCCCGGCACCTGGTGGACCGGCACGGCGTGCGGGACCTGGTACTGGTCAGTCGTTCCGGACCGGACGCGCCCGGCGCCACCGACCTCGCCGCCGAGCTGGAGGCGGCCGGGGCCCGGGTGCGGATCGCGGCCGCCGACCTGGCTGACCGTGCCGCGATGGACGCGCTGGTGGCCGATACCCCTGATCTGGCCGGGGTGGTGCACGCGGCGGGAGTCGTCGAGGACATGGCGGTGACCTCGCTGAACCCGGCGTCGCTGGGCCGGGTGCTGGCCGCCAAAGCCGAGACGGCCCGGCACCTGCACGAGGCCACCGCAGGCCGGGATCTGCGGATGTTCGTGCTGTTCTCGTCCCTGTCGGGGCTGCTGGGCGGTGCGGGGCAGGCCAACTACGCGGCCGCCAACACCTACCTGGACGCCCTCGCCGCCCGCCGGACGGCCCAGGGGCTGCCCGCCGTCTCGATCGCCTGGGGCCTGTGGGAGCAGGACAGCGCCATGACCGGCGCGCTGACCGCCACCGACCGGGCCCGGCTGGCCCGTGTCGGCGGCGTGGCCCTGCCGACCGAGCAGGCACTGGGCTTGCTGGACCGGGCGCTGAGCGCGGGCCGGCCGGTGGTCGCGGCGGGACTGGATGTGGGCGCGGCCCGCGACGCGACCGCGGCCGGGACACCGCCGCCGTCGGTGCTGCGTGACGTGGTCCGTGCGCCCCGCCGGTCGGCCGCGAACGGGCAAGGTGCGAGCACCTTCGCCCGTCGACTGCTGGGCCTCGGCGAAGCTGAGCGGTTGCTCGTCCTGCTGGATCTGGTACGCGAACACGCCGCCGCCGTTCTCGGCCACGGTGATGCGAGCGGTGTGGAGCCGGGGCGGGCGTTCCGGGATCTGGGCTTCGACTCGCTGACGGGGGTGGAACTACGAAACCGGTTGGCCACTGCGGCCGGGTTCGCGTTGCCGGCCACGCTGGTCTTCGACTACCCGACGCCGCAGGTGCTGGCCGAGTATCTGCTGGCCCAGGTGACCGGCGCGGCCCCGGCCGTTGCCGAGGTCGTTCCGGTGTCCCGGCCGGTCGATGAGCCGATCGCGATCGTGTCGATGGCCTGCCGCTACCCCGGTGGGGTGGCCTCGCCCGAAGACTTGTGGCAACTGGTCGCCGATGGCGTGGACGCGGTCGGTGACTTCCCGGCCGACCGGGGCTGGGAGACGGAGTCGGCCCGATACGCGCGGCTGGGCGGTTTCCTCAGCGGGGCGGCCGACTTCGATGCGGAGTTCTTCGGGATCTCGCCGCGTGAGGCGACGGCGATGGATCCGCAGCAACGACTCCTGCTCGAGGTGTCCTGGGAAGCCCTGGAGCGCGCCGGCCTGAACCCGGCCGCGATGAAGGGCACGGACACCGGCGTCTTCGCGGGCCTGATCGGCCAGGACTACGGTTCCGCGCCGGGCGGTGAGGGCTACCGGCTGACGGGCAAGATGTCGTCCGTGGCGTCGGGGCGCGTGGCGTACGCGTTCGGCCTGGAGGGCCCGGCGGTGACGGTGGATACGGCGTGTTCGTCGTCGCTGGTGGCGATGCACCTGGCGGCTCAGGCGCTGCGGAACGGTGAGTGCTCGCTGGCGCTGGCCGGGGGCGTGACGGTGATGGCGACGCCAGAGGTGTTCGCGGAATTCGCCCTGCAGGGCGGGCTGGCGTCGGACGGTCGGTGCAAGGCGTTCTCGGCCGGAGCGGACGGCACCGGCTGGGGTGAAGGCGTCGGGATGCTGGTGCTGGAGCGGCTCTCGGAGGCCCGGCGGCTCGGGCATCCGGTGCTGGCCGTACTGCGGGCCAGCGCGGTGAATCAGGACGGCGCGTCCAACGGCCTGTCAGCGCCGAATGGTCCGTCGCAGGAACGGGTGATCCGGCGGGCCCTGGCCGATGCCCGGCTTTCCGCTTCGGATGTGGATGTGGTCGAAGGGCACGGGACCGGGACGGCACTCGGGGACCCGATCGAAGCGCAGGCGTTGCTGGCTACCTACGGGCAGGACCGGTCGCAGGAGCGGCCGCTGTGGCTGGGGTCGGTGAAGTCGAACATCGGCCACACTTCGGCGGCGGCCGGCGTGGCCGGTGTGATCAAGATGGTGGAGGCGATGCGGCACGAGATGCTGCCGCCGACACTGCACGCGAGTGAGGCGTCGCCGCATGTGGACTGGTCGGCGGGGGATGTGCGGCTGCTGACCGAGGGTCAGCCGTGGGATTCCGACGGGCGGCCTCGCCGGGCCGGGGTGTCCTCGTTCGGTATCAGCGGCACCAATGCACACGTGATCCTGGAGCAGGCTCCCGTTGAGCCGGTCGCGGCCCGGTCGGTGCCGCCGGTGGTGACTGGTGGTGTGGTGCCGTGGGTGTTGTCGGCGCGGTCGGATGTGGCGCTGCGGGTGTTGGCTGACCGTCTGGTGTCGGTTGTCCCGGCCGGGGCGGGGATCGTGGATGTGGCGGGGTCGCTGGCGCGGGGCCGGGCGGGGCTGGAGTTCCGGGCGGTGGTGCTGGGGGCTGACCGTGAGGAGCTTGGGCAGGGTCTGGCGGCGGTGGAGCCGGTCGGGGCGGTGATGCGGGGTCCGGTGGCGTGGGTGTTCCCGGGTCAGGGGTCGCAGTGGGCCGGTATGGGTCGTGAGTTGGCGGAGTGTTCGCCGGTGTTCGCGGGTGTGCTGGATGAGGTGTGTGCGGTGGCGGATCCGTTGTTGGGCTGTTCGCTGCGGGAGGTGATGTTTTCCGGCGCCGAGGTGCATCAGACCGGATTCACGCAGGTGGCGTTGTTCGCGTTCGAGGCTGCTTTGGCTGCGGTGGCGCGGGCGGCGGGTGTGGAGCCGGACTTTGTCGCCGGTCATTCGGTGGGTGAGGTGACGGCTGCCTATGTGGCTGGGGCGGTCACGCTTGAGGATGCGGTGCGGTTGTTGGTGGCGCGGGGTGCGTTGATGCAGGGGTTGCCGTCGGGTGGGGCGATGGCCGCGGTGCAGGCCGGCGAGGCGGAGGTGGATCTGTCCGGTCTGGAGGACCGGGTTGCGGTGGCGGCGGTGAATGGTTCGTCGGCGGTGGTTCTTTCTGGTGACCGGGATGCGGTGGAGGAGGCGGTGGGGCGGCTGGCGGGTCGGAAGGTGCGTTGGCTGGAGGTCAGCCATGCGTTCCATTCTCCGTTGATGCGTCCGATTGCCGATGAGCTGGCGCGGGTGGTGGCGGGGGTTCGGTTCTCCGAGCCGCGGATTCCGTTGGTTTCGGCGGTGACTGGTGCCGTCGCCGGTGCGGACGTGCTGGGTGACCCGGGTTATTGGGTGGAGCAGGCGATTGGCACGGTCCGGTTCCACGATGTCGTCCGTTTCCTGCACGCTCGCGGGACGGCCGGGTTCCTGGAGGTTGGCCCGGATAGGGTCCTGTCGTCTGTGGTCCATGACGGTGGGGCGCAGGTGTGGGCGGCGAGCCTGGCCGAGCGCGATGACGCGGGGGCGCGTCGTCTGCTGGCGGGTCTGGCTGAGGCATGGACTCATGGGGCGGGGGTGGATTGGACGCGTCTGGTTCCCCAGGGAAGCCTGGTCACCTTGCCGACGTATCCGTTCCAGCACCGGCGGTATTGGGCGTCGGGCGGCGCGACGGGTCGGGGCAGTGCCGGGCATCCGCTGCTGGACAGTGCGGTGCGGCTGGCTGAGGATGCGGGCTGGGTGTTGTCAGGTCGGGTGTCGGCCGCGACGAGTCCGTGGCTGGCGGATCACGCGGTGTCGGGGACGGTGCTGGTGCCGGGCGCGGCGTTGGCGGAGTTGGTGCTGCATGCCGGGGATCGGGCCGGGTTGCCCGCCATCGGGGAGATCACCTTCGAACAGCCTCTGGTGCTCAATGGCAGCCCGGTCGATCTGCAGGTGTCGGTCGAGGGCGGTCAGGCGGCCGTGTTCTCCCGTACCGGGGAGCAGTGGACCCGGCACGCCACCGCGGCCCTGGCCGATCCGAACGGGACGGTCGCGACCCTGGACGGGCAGTGGCCCCCGGAAGGTGTGCAGCCGCTGCCCCTTGATGACGCTTACGAGGTCATGGCGGCTCGCGGATACGAGTACGGGCCGATGTTCCGTGGTCTGCAGGCGGCTTGGCGGCTCGGCGAGGACCTGTATGCCGAGGTCGAGCTGCCCGCCGGTGATACTCAGGACGGGTTCGCGATCCATCCGGCGTTGCTGGACGCCGCGTTGCACGTCCTGATCGCCGCCGCCGAGGACGGTGACGAAATCGGGTTGCCGTTCGCCTGGCGGGATGTGCGGTTGCACGCGACCGGTGCGTCGGCGTTGCGGGTGCGGTTGAGCCCCGCCGGGTCGGATGCGTTTTCTCTGCTGGCTGCCGACGGTGAGGGCCAGCCGGTGGTATCGGCCGGTGCGATGGTGTCCCGCCCGGCGGACACGGGTCGGCTCACCGGCCCCAGCGCGGGCGCGGGGCTGCTGTCGCCCAAGTGGGCGCCGGTGAGCGTTGGACCGGCACCGGAGCGGGTTTGGGTCCAGGTCGGCTCGGAGCTGGATCTGCCCGAGGCCACGGACGAGCCGTTGCTCGCCTGGGCTGAGCCGGCGGATCTGCCCGGGGCGCTGGCGCTGGTGCAGGTGTGGTTGGGGGCTGTGTACCCGGTGGGCTCGCGTCTGGCGGTCCGTACCCGTGACGCGGTATCGGCGGCGGACGGCGACACCGTGGCCGGTTTGACGGGATCTGGGGTCTGGGGTCTGGTGCGGTCGGCGATGGCCGAACATCCGGACGCGGGCCTGGTGCTGTTCGACGACGATGGCCGCCCCGAGTCCGCTGAGGCCGTCGTCGCCGCCCTGGCTACGGGGGAAAGGGAACTGGCCTTGCGGGCGGGTGCCGTGTTGGTGCCTCGCCTGCGCCCGGTTCCGGGCGGGTTAGACCTCCCGCAGGGGCCGGGTGCGTGGCGGCTGGAGTGGGCTGCCGGCGGGGATTTGGACGGGGTACGAGCGGTTGCGGCTCCGGACGCCGAGCGGCCGCTGGGGGCGTACGAGGTGCGGGTCGCGGTCCGCGCGACGGGGGTGAACTTCCGCGATGTGCTGAAGGGCCTGGACATGCTCCCCGCCGATTCCCGGCAACCGGGCGGCGAGGGTGCCGGGGTCGTGGTCGAGGTCGGCTCCGAGGTGACCGGTCTGGTGCCCGGCATGCGGGTGATGGGGTTGTTCCCGTGGTTCGGATCGCTCGCGGTGGCCGACGCGCGGCTGATGGTGCCGGTGCCGGACGGATGGAGCGATGTCGAGGCGGCGGCAGCACCGATCGCGTATCTGACCGCCTATCACGCGCTGTTCGATCTGGGCCGGGTGCGGGCGGGGGATCGGGTGCTGATCCACGCGGCGTCGGGCGGGGTCGGCATGGCGGCGGTCCGGCTGGCGTTGGCGGCGGGGGCCGAAGTGTTCGCGACGGCGAGCCCGCCGAAGCAGGCCGCGGTGGCAGAGCTGGGCGTGACGCACATCGCTTCCTCGCGTACGGCGGACTTCGCGGGTGAGTTCGGCCAGGTCGATGTCGTGTTGAACTCGCTGACCGGTGAGTTGCTGGACGCCTCGCTGGGGATGCTGGCTGACGGCGGCCGGTTCGTGGAGCTGGGCAAGATCGATATCCGTGATCCGCGGCAGGTGCCGTTCGACCTGGGGGATTTGGACCCCGACCGGGTTGCCGTGATGTGGCAGCGCGTTCTGGAGACAGCCGTTCCGCTGCCGGTCACCGTGTGGCCGACCGCCCAGGCGGGTGCGGCGTTGCGGTTCATGAGTCAGGCGCGGCATGTGGGCAAGATCGTGTTGCGCCTGCCCGGTGTGGGTGAGGGTGCGGTGCTGATCACCGGTGGGACCGGGACGTTGGGCGGTCTGGTCGCCCGGCACTTGGTGGACCGGTACGGTGTCCGGGATCTGGTGCTGGCCAGCCGGTCGGGACCGGCCGCCTCCGGCGTCGACGAGCTCGCCGCCGGGTTGGAGGCGCTCGGGGCGCGGGTGCGGGTCGTGGCGGCGGACCTGTCCGACCGTGCCGCGGTGGATGCGCTGGTGGCGAGTATCCCGAATCTGGCCGGGGTGGTGCACGCGGCCGGGGTACTCCAGGACATGCCGGTGACGTCGCTGACCGGCGCGTCGCTGAGCCGGGTGGTGGCCGCCAAGGCGGACGCCGCCTGGCATCTGCACGAGGCGACGCGGGATCTGGACCTGCGGATGTTCGTGCTGTTCTCGTCCCTGTCCGGACTGCTGGGCGGCGCGGGACAGGGCAACTACGCGGCGGCCAACACCTATCTGGATGCCCTCGCCGCGCACCGGACGGCCCTCGGACTGCCGGCGGTGTCGATCGCCTGGGGCCTGTGGGAGCAGGCGAGTGGCATGACCGGCACGCTGACCGAGGCGGACCGGGCCCGGCTGGCGCGGGGCGGCGGTGTGGCGCTGCCGACCGGGCAGGCGCTGCGGTTGCTGGACGCGGCGGTGGCCGGTGGCGAGCCGGTGGTGGCGGCCGGTCTTGACGTGGGCGCGGTCCGCGATGCGGTCACCGCCGGCCACGCACTGCCGTCGGTGCTGGGCGATCTGGTCCGTGTGCCCCGCCGGGCCGCCGGGGCCGCACAGCGCGGGGGTACCCTCGCCCGCCGGCTGGCCGGCCTGGGCGAGGCCGAGCGGTCGCATATCCTGCTGGATCTGGTACGCGAACACGCCGCCGCCGTTCTCGGCCACGGTGATGTGGGCGGTGTGGAGTCGGGGCGGGCGTTCCGGGATCTGGGCTTCGATTCGCTGACGGCGGTGGAGTTGCGTAACCGGTTGGCCGCCGCGGCCGGGTTCGCGTTGCCGGCCACGCTGGTCTTCGACTACCCCACCCCGCAGGTGCTCGCCGAGTATCTGCTGGCTCAGGTGACCGGCGCGGCCGCGGCCACGCCGACGACAGTCGTCACGGAGAGGGCGCCGACGGGAGAACCGATCGCCGTGGTTTCGATGGCGTGCCGCTACCCCGGTGGGGTGGCCTCGCCGGAGGATCTGTGGCGGCTGGTCTCCGACGGCGTTGACGCGGTCGGAGACTTCCCGGCCGACCGCGGCTGGGAGACCGAGCCGGCCGGATACGCGCGGGTGGGCGGTTTCCTGTCCGGTGCGGCCGATTTCGATGCCGGGTTCTTCGGGATTTCGCCGCGTGAGGCCCTCGCCATGGACCCGCAGCAGCGGCTGCTGCTCGAAGTGTCCTGGGAAGCGCTGGAACGCGCGGGCCTGGACCCCTCGGAGTTGCGCGGCTCCGACACCGGGGTCTTCGCCGGACTATCCGCCCAGGACTACGGTTCCGCGCTCGCTGCCCAACGAGCGGCTGAGGGTTACTGGCTGACGGGTCACACGCCGAGCGTGGCGTCGGGCCGGGTGTCGTATGCGCTGGGCCTGGAAGGTCCCGCGGTGACAGTGGATACGGCGTGTTCGTCGTCGCTGGTGGCGATGCACCTGGCCGCGCAGGCATTGCGGAACGGCGAGTGCTCGCTGGCGTTGGCCGGGGGCGTGACGGTGATGGCGACGCCGGTGATGTTCGCGGAGTTCGCTTTGCAGGGCGGGCTGGCGGCCGATGGCCGGTGCAAGGCGTTTTCGGCCGGAGCGGACGGCACCGGCTGGGGCGAGGGTGTCGGCGTGGTGGTGCTGGAGCGTCTGTCGGAGGCGCGGCGGCTCGGGCATCCGGTGCTGGCGGTACTGCGGGGCAGTGCGGTGAACCAGGACGGGGCCTCCAATGGCCTGTCGGCGCCGAACGGTCCGTCGCAGGAGCGCGTCATTCGCCGGGCGCTGGCCGATGCCCGGCTGACCCCGGCTGATGTGGACGCGGTCGAGGGGCACGGGACCGGGACCACGCTCGGGGACCCGATCGAGGCGCAGGCACTGCTGGCGACCTACGGGCAGGACCGGTCGCAGGAGCGGCCGTTGTGGCTGGGGTCGGTGAAGTCCAACATCGGCCACACTCAGGCGGCGGCCGGTGTCGCCGGTGTGATCAAGATGGTCGAGGCGCTGCGGCGCGGGGTGCTCCCGGCGACGCTGCACGCCGGTGAGGCATCCCCGCACGTGGACTGGTCGGTCGGCGATGTGCGGCTGCTGACGGAGGCGCAGGAGTGGGAGCCGGCGGACCACACCCGACGCGCAGGAGTATCCGCGTTCGGGATCAGCGGCACGAACGCTCATGTCATCCTCGAAGAAGCTCCCGCTGAGCCGGTTGTGGCTCCGTCGGCGGAGCCGGTGGTGACCGGTGGTGTGGTGCCATGGACCTTGTCGGCGCAATCGGATGCGGGGCTGCGGGCGCTGGCGGCCCGGCTGGTGTCGGAGGTCCCGGCCGGGGCCGACATCGCCGATGTGGCGGGGGCACTGGCAGCGTCGAGGGCGGGGCTGGAGTTCCGTACGGTGGCCCTCGGGACGGATCGCGAAGAGCTGGAGCGGGGTCTGGCGGTCGTAGCGGCGGCTGGACCGGCGACCAGCGGCCCGGTGGCGTGGGTGTTCCCGGGGCAGGGGGCGCAGTGGGCCGGTATGGGGCGTGAGCTGGCGGAGTGTTCGCCGGTGTTCGCGGCGGTGTTGGACGAAGTGTGTGCGGTGGCGGATCCGTTGTTGGGCTGTTCGCTGCGGGAGGTGATGTTTTCCGGCGCCGAGGTGCATCAGACCGGGTTTACGCAGGTGGCGGTGTTCGCGTTCGAGGCTGGTCTGGCCGCGGTGGT
>NZ_JAERRG010000076.1 GCF_016741935.1 Streptomyces endocoffeicus
GCGCACGATGGCTCCCTCCTTGAAACAAGCCGAGTTTAGGTACAGGCGACACCTCGCGCCGAGCAGACCCCGGGCGTGAGCTTGACCACACGGAGCGTGAACCTCGCGCTGGACGAACGTCCGGCTCCCCCGTCGCTCCACGGTACGCCCGGTTTTCGGGGCCGTGGCGCGGTCCGCGATGTGGGCAAGGTCTCCGGCACGCCGTGCTGCGGCGCTTCGCGTTTCTTTGTGGAGACCCTACGAATGCCGGGCGGAAACTTTGCCACGGCGTTCAGCTCGTCCGAACCTCTTGTGGCGGCGCTTACCCATTAGTAGCGTGCTTCGGCACTGACAGAGTGGAGGGGATCGCGGTGGCGCGCAGACCAGTGGCCGCGGTGGCGGCAGTGACGCTGATGGTCGAGGCGGTCGGCATAGCGCTGCTGAACTGGATCCTAGGCCTGGTCGTGGACCGTCAGCAGATGTCCTTGGGCGGCATGGACACCGACGCGATGTCGATCGGGACCTGGGTCGCGGGCGGCCTCTTCGGCCTCTATCTGCTGGTGTGCGGGGTGGTGCTGCTGCGCACCGCGGTGCGCGACCGCGCCCCCGGCCGCCTGGCCCGCATCCTGCTCATCACCTGTGCGGTGGTGCACGGGCTGTTGGGCGCGTTCTCGGTCGGCCTGGTGGGCTGGGCGGCGTTCGCGTTCATGATGGTGGTGCTGGGGCTGATCGTGCTGAGCCTGCTGGGGTACGAGGCGGAGTCGCCCGCCGAGCCCTCCGCCGAGGCCGCGGGCGGCGGCCACGACGCCCCCAGCCCGGCCTGAGCAGCCCGGCCTGAGCCGGGAAAGATCCAGGGAAAGCCCTAAGGGAAGTCCAGGGAAACGCCTAGCCGGAATTCCCTAGTCGTCGCCTGAGCAGGTCGGAGGAAGTCCCGTACGGTTCGGGCAGCGCCCCGAAGGGGCGCGGGGCTGTGCCGCAGTCGGCCGACGACGCATCGCGGCACTTCCCGCGGAGCGCTCAGTCGTTCCAGAGGTCCGTGATCCGCACGTCCAGTTCGGCGAGCAGCCGGCGGAACAGCGGCAGGGACAGCCCGATCACGTTTCCGGAGTCGCCCTCGATGCCGTCGATGAACGGCGCCGAACGCCCGTCGAGCGTGAACGCGCCCGCCACGTGCAGCGGTTCGCCGCTGGCGACGTACGCCGCGATCTCCTCGTCCGTCGGCTCGCCGAAGTGGACGGTGGTGGACGCGGTGGCCGAGGTGCGGCGGCCGCTCGCCGTGTCGATCACGCAGTGCCCGGTGCGCAGCACCCCGGCCCGGCCGCGCATCGACTTCCAGCGGGCGGTGGCCTCCTCGGCGTCGGCCGGCTTGCCGAGCGCCTGACCGTCGAGCTCCAGCACCGAGTCGCAGCCGACGACGAGGGAGCCGGCCGTCTCCGGAAGCCCGGCCACGGCGGTGGCCTTCGCCTCGGCCAGCACCCGGGCCAGCTCGGCGGGGGTCTCGGCGTCGATCGCGTCCTCGTCCACCCCGCTGACGGTCACCTTCGGCGCCAATCCGGCCTGCCGCAGCAGCCCGAGCCGGGCGGGCGAGGCGGACGCGAGAACGAGAGTGCGCTGCGCAGTCATGCGCACCAGGGTAAGCCGCTCCCGGCGAGGGGCCGGGGGCCAGGGGCACCTGCTACCGGGTGTCCGCCGCGTGGCAGGGGCTTCGCCCCTGGACCCCGGGGTCTGGGGCGGAGCCCCAGTTGTGGGAAGGGGCGGGGCGGGGAGCAGTCCGCCGCAGGCGTACGCGTACCGGCGGACACCCGCTAGGGCCACATGCCGAGGATGCACATCGCCAGCAGCACGGCGACGGTCAGAACGGTGCGGGCGCGGCGGAGCATGGCCTCGGCGCGCCGCAGTTCCTCGGGCGGCTCATCGGGCGGCTCGGACCACAGCATGAATCCGATCCTGAGGCCGGAGACGCCGGGGCGCCTGAGTACGCGTACTCAGGCGCCCCGGCGCGAAGCTGCCATTCGGCCCCCCGCGGGCGGCTCAGGCGGGCCAGTAGGTGGTGCGCCACGCCTTGGGACCCGGGTGCGGCACCCGGTGGCTGGGGACGGTGCGGGCCGGGTCGGACCACTCCTCCGGATCGTCCTCGGTCCGCGCAGCGGCCATGACTGCCGCCGCGCGTGCTTGCACCACCGCCAGAGCGGCGGCCAACTCCTCGGGGGTCGGGTTGCCCCGGACAATGCGGATCATGGAAACAGCCCTTCGCTCGGGGGCTAGAGGGGGATGTTGCCGTGCTTCTTCGGGGGCAGCGCTTCGCGCTTGTTCCGCAACGTCCGCAGACCGCGGACGATGTGGCGACGGGTCTCGGAGGGCATGATCACAGCATCCACATACCCTCGCTCGGCCGCGATATACGGATTGAGGAGGGTGTCCTCGTAGTCCGCGATCAGCTCGGTGCGGGTGGCCTCCGGATCGTCGGAGGCGGCGATGGTGCGCCGGTGGAGGATGTTGACCGCGCCCTGGGCGCCCATGACCGCGATCTGCGCGGTCGGCCAGGCCATGTTGAGGTCCGCGCCCAGGTGCTTGGAGCCCATCACGTCGTACGCGCCGCCGAACGCCTTGCGGGTGATGACCGTGATCAGCGGGACGGTGGCCTCCGCGTAGGCGAAGATCAGCTTGGCGCCGCGCCGGATGATGCCGTCGTACTCCTGGTCGGTGCCGGGCAGGAAGCCGGGCACGTCCACGAAGGTCAGCACGGGCACGTTGAACGCGTCGCAGGTGCGCACGAAGCGCGCGGCCTTCTCCGAGGCGTCGATGTCCAGACAGCCGGCCAACTGCAGCGGCTGGTTGGCGACGATGCCCACCGGGCGGCCCTCGACCCGCCCGAAGCCGGTGATGATGTTGGGCGCGAAGAGCGACTGGGTCTCCAGGAACTCGCCGTCGTCCAGGACGTGCTCGATCGCCCGGTGCATGTCGTACGGCTGGTTCGCCGAGTCCGGGATGAGGGTGTCCATCTCCCGGTCCTCGTCCGAGACCTCGAGATCGGCGTCCTCGTCGGGGAAGGCGGGCGGCTCGGAGAGGTTGTTGGACGGCAGGTACGACAGCAGCGCCTTGACGTACTCGATGCCGTCCTTCTCGTCCCCGGCCATGTGGTGCGCGACACCGGAGGTGGTGTTGTGGGTCCGGGCGCCGCCCAGCGCCTCGAAGCCGACGTCCTCGCCCGTGACCGTCTTGATCACATCGGGCCCCGTGATGAACATGTGCGAGGTCTGGTCGACCATCACCGTGAAGTCGGTGATCGCCGGGGAGTAGACCGCCCCGCCCGCGCACGGGCCCACGACCAGGCTGATCTGCGGAATCACCCCGGAGGCGTGGGTGTTGCGGCGGAAGATCTCGCCGTACATGCCGAGCGAGACCACGCCCTCCTGGATGCGGGCGCCACCGGAGTCGTTGATGCCGACGACCGGGCAGCCGGTCTTCAGCGCGAAGTCCATGACCTTGACGATCTTCTCGCCGAACACTTCCCCGAGCGCCCCGCCGAAGACCGTGAAGTCCTGGGAGAACACGGCCACCGGGCGCCCGTCGACCGTGCCGTAACCGGTCACGACCCCGTCCCCGTAGGGCCGGTTCTGGTCGATGCCGAAGTTGGTCGAGCGATGCCGGGCGAACTCGTCGAGCTCGGTGAAGGACCCCTCGTCCAGGAGGAGGCCGATGCGTTCGCGGGCGGTCAGCTTGCCCTTGGCGTGCTGCTTCTCCACCGCGCGCGCGGACCCGGCGTGGGTCGCTTCTTCGATGCGGCGCTGCAGGTCCGCGAGCTTCCCCGCGGTGGTGTGGCGGTCTGGAATCTCGGGGGCGGTCTCCGGCTCGGTGGACATCGGGATGCGGCTCCTGCTCGTCCTGGGGGTGGATACGGCGGGTCTTCAGGATCGGGGGAAGGCGGGGAACGGGGCGGTACGGGTGGTGATCGTGATCAGACGGGTCCTGTCGGGTTTCGGGGGTTCCGGACCGTTCGGCGGCTTTGCGCTGGCTGGGCTACCGGCACGTAGCGTATCGGCGGCACCGCCTGGTGGCACTGCGTCGTTGGCCACACCTCCTGACCCTAGGCTGGCCCCCATGAC
The DNA here is from genome assembly GCF_016741935.1 of Streptomyces endocoffeicus. Taxonomy (GTDB): domain Bacteria; phylum Actinomycetota; class Actinomycetes; order Streptomycetales; family Streptomycetaceae; genus Streptomyces; species Streptomyces endocoffeicus. The sequence continues at coordinate 4,086 of NZ_JAERRG010000076.1, forward strand.
GCCTTCTGACACCTCAGGGAGCCCAGGTGACGCGCGCGGACGCTGGTCCGACCTGGAGCGGCCACCGCTGAACGCGACTGCGCTGCGCCGCGGGCTGGTGCGCCCCGGCGGGCTGTGGACCGAGCTCGAGGTGGTGCGGGCGACCGGCTCGACCAATACGGATCTGGTCACCCGGGCGCGGGCCGGAGCCCCCGAGGGCGCGGTGCTCATCGCCGAGGAGCAGACCGCGGGGCGCGGCCGGCTCGACCGCGCCTGGACGGCCCCGGCCCGGTCCGGGCTCTTCTTCTCCATCCTGCTACGGCCCGGCGGCGCGGGCGTGCCCACCGAGCGCTGGGGTTGGCTGCCGCTGCTGGCCGGGGTCGCGGCCGCCGGGGCGCTCAGCCGTGCGGCGGGCGTGGACACCGCGCTGAAGTGGCCGAACGACCTGCTGGTGACGGTCGCGGGCGAGGAGCGGAAGTTCGGCGGGATCCTCGCCGAGCGGGCCGGGGACGCGGTGGTGATCGGCATGGGGCTGAACGTCTCGCTGCGCGCCGGTGAACTTCCCGTTCCCACCGCGGGGTCGCTGGCCCTGGCGGACGCCGTCTCCACCGACCGCGATCCGCTGCTGCGGGCCGTGCTGCGCTCGATCGCCGAGTGGTACGGGGAGTGGCGCCGGTTCGAGGGCGACCCCGGGGCGAGCGGCCTCCAGGAGGCGTACGCGGCGGGCTGTGCGACCCTCGGGCGCCAGGTGCGCGCCGAGCTTCCGGGCGGCCGGGAGCGCGTCGGCGAGGCGGTCGCGATCGACGGCGACGGGCGTCTGGTTCTGGCCACAGAAGGCGGGGTTCAGGAGCCGGTCTCCGCCGGGGACATCGTGCATCTACGCTCCGTACCGAGGGAGGAATGACCCTCCCGCACCAGAGTGAGCTACGGCACACCTGACGTATCGTGGTCGCGGTCGGTCCAGCTCGGGGCGGCTGTGAGCGAGCTCGGGACCGGCCGGGAAGAGGGAACGGAAGGGCAGTGCGCAGGGATCGGACAGGGGGCGGGCAGTGACCGCCGACGACGCGGGTTCCGGCACGGCCGAGGAGCGCGAGGTGCTGGACGCCGCCGCGCCCGACGCGGCCGACGCGGCCGTACGGGACACCGGGGCGCGGGAGAGCGCCGCTGCGGAGGCCCCCGACGACGAGGACCAGCCGGACCCCATCGCGCTCCGGCTGGAGCAGCTGATCCTCGGCGCCGAGCGGCGCTACACCCCCTTCCAGGCCGCCCGCAGCGCGGGCGTCTCGGTCGAGCTGGCCACCCGCTTCTGGCGGGCCATGGGCTTCGCCGACATCGGCCAGGCCAAGGCGCTGACCGAGGCCGACGTCCTGGCGCTGCGCCGGCTGTCCGGTCTGGTCGAGGCCGGGCTGCTGAGCGAGCCGATGGCCATCCAGGTGGCCCGGTCCACCGGCCAGACCACCGCCCGGCTCGCCGACTGGCAGATCGACTCCTTCCTGGAGGGGCTCACCGACCCCCAGGAGACCGGGATGACCCGGACCGAGATCGCGTATCCGCTGGTCGAGCTGTTGCTGCCGGAGCTGGAGGAGTTCCTCGTCTACGTCTACCGGCGGCAGCTCGCGGCCGCGACCGGCCGGGTGGTGCAGGCGGCGGACGACGTCGAGATGGTGGACCGGCGGCTGGCGGTCGGCTTCGCGGACCTGGTGAGCTTCACCCGGCTGACCCGGCGGCTGGAGGAGGAGGAGCTCGGCGAGCTGGTCGAGGCGTTCGAGACCACGGCCGCCGACCTGGTGGCGGCGCACGGCGGACGGCTGATCAAGACGCTGGGCGACGAGGTGCTCTACGCGGCCGACGACGCGGGCATCGCCGCCGAGATCGCGCTGCGCCTGATCGAGACGCTGACGCATGACGAGACGATGCCCGAGCTGCGGGTCGGGATCGCGTTCGGCACGGTCACGACGCGGATGGGCGATGTCTTCGGCACGACGGTGAATCTGGCCAGTCGGCTGACGTCCATAGCTCCCAAGAACGCGGTCCTGGTGGACGGCGCGTTCGCCGAGGAGCTGAGCCGCACGGGGGAGGCCCCGGTGTCCGAGGCGGAGGCCGCGGAGGCGGCCGCCGCGGCGGAGAAGGAGGGCGAGGAGCCGCCCTCGTACCGCTTCGCGCTGCAGCCGATGTGGCAGCGGCCGGTGCGTGGCCTCGGGGTCGTGGAGCCGTGGCTGCTGAGCCGTCGCGCGTGAGCCCGTGCGGGGCGGGCGGTGCGGGTGGTGCGGGTGGTGCGGGTGAGTCCGGACCGTTCCGGGCGGCCGCGTCCGGATCGTTCCGGTAGCTCCGTCCGGAACGTTCCCGCGGCCCCGGCCGGATCATTCCGGTGGCGCTGACCGGATCACTGAACTGGGCCCGGCGCGGGGCCTGTTGGGCTAGCCTACGTCCGCAAGATCCACTCGGTGGATCCCAGGTCCTGTCGTCGAAGTAGCACCGTCCGCGTCCGCCCGCGGGGTGGGCCCGGCGGTGTCCAGGAGCACGTGTGACCCAGCTTTACGATTCGAGTGCTCAGCGTCCGGGCGCCTTACCTCCGCCGGGCTGTCCCGCCCACGGGGATTCCGGTGCCGAACCGCTCCACGCGCCCGAGTTCGGCGCGGACCCCTTCGCGGTCTACCGGCGGCTGCGCGAGGCCCACGGCCAGCTCGCGCCGGTGGAGCTGGACAGAGGCGTACCGGCCATGTTGTGCCTGGGGTACGACACGGCGCTGGAGGTCATGCGGCGCCCCGAGACCTTCTCCAAGGACCCCCGCCACTGGCGGGACAGGAACGAGGGCCTGCTGCCGGAGTCCAGCTACGCCCCGCAGGTCATCAGGCCCCGGCCGCAGGTCGACTTCGTGGACGGCGAGGAGCACCGGCGGCTGCGCGGCGCCATCGAGGACACCACCGGCCGGATCGACTCCAGCGCGCTGCGGAACTATGTCGAGCGCATCGCCGACTCGCTGATCGACCAGTTCTGCGAGGCGGGCGAGGCCGAGCTGATCGGGACGTACTGCGCACTGGTCCCGATCATGGTGACGAGCCAGCTCTTCGGCTGCCCGCAGGAGATCATGGACCGGCTGCTGCGGGGCGTGGCGTCGTTCATCGACGGCTCGGACCCCTCGGGCGGGGACCGGACCTCGGGCGCGGCGCTGCGCGAGCTGATCGACCTCAAGCGGCGCGAGCCGGGCGCCGACATCACCTCCTGGCTGATCGCCCATCCGGCGCGGCTGAGCGACGAGGAGCTGGTCGAGCAGCTGCTGCTGCTGATCGGGATGGTGACCGGGGTGGTGCCCGGTCTGATCGGCAACGCCCTGCGGGTGCTGCTCACCGACGAGCGGTTCTCGGGCGAGCTGATGGGCGGCAGCATGCTCGTCGAGGACGCCCTCGACGAGGTGCTGTGGACGGACCCGCCGCTGGCCAACATGGGGCTCTACTTCCCGGTGCACGACACCAACCTCGCCGGGAAGCGGCTGCGCGCGGGCGACGCCGTGATGATCAGCTTCGCGGCGACCAACCGGGACGCCCTGCTGAGGTCCCCCCACAAGCAGGGCAACCGGGCCCATCTGGCGTTCGGCGCGGGCGCCCACGCCTGCCCCGGCCGGTCCTCGGCCCGGCTGATCGCCTCCGTCGCGCTGGAGAAGCTGCTGGACCGGGTCCCCGATCTGGCGCTCGCCGGGGAGATCGAGGAGCTGAAGTGGCTGTCCGGGATCTTCGTACGGGGGGTGATCACGCTGCCGGTGCGGTTCGCTCCCGTTCCCAGGCCGGGGAGCCGGCGTGGTGCGCCGCCCGCCGCCCGCCCGGGGGAGCCGGGCCCGCAGGGGCGGCCAGGCCGGCCGCAGGAGATGCCGCCGGGGACCCCTCCGCCGCCGCCCATCCCGCCGATCTCGCTGCCGTTCGCCACCGGCGCGGCGTCCGCGGCTGAGGCCCCGACGGGGTCGGGGCCGGGTCCGGAGTCGGAGCGGCAGGGGGAGGACGGGCAGAAGCAGCAGTCGATGCTGCTGGGCTTCCTGAACCGGTGGCGGCGGGGCCGCTAGGGCCTGTCCGGGCGCTCACAGGTTCCGCACGCCCCGGGGAGCTGGAATGATCGCGGGCAGTGTGTTCACGGTCGTTAACCGGGAGAGTGCGTGATGAGTGAGCAGCGGTACGGGGAGTGGGTCGCGGTCCGCAGGGACGGCTTCGTGGCCGAGCTGGTGCTGGACCGGCCCAAGGCCATGAACGCCGTCTCGTCGGAGATGGCGCGCTCCATCGCGGCGGCCTGCGCGGCGCTGTCCGAGGACCGCGACGTCCGGGCCGTGGTGCTGACCTCGACCCATGAGCGGGCCTTCTGCGTGGGCGCCGACCTCAAGGAGCGCAACTCGCTCACCGACGCCGAGATGATGCGGCACCGGCCGGTCTCCCGCGCCGCCTACACCGGGGTGCTGGAGCTGCCGATGCCCGCCATCGCCGCGGTGCACGGCTACGCGCTGGGCGGCGGCTTCGAGCTGGCCCTGTCGTGCGACGTGATCGTGGCCGACCCCACCGCCGTGGTGGGGCTGCCCGAGGTGTCGGTCGGGGTGATCCCGGGCGGGGGCGGCACCCAGCTGCTGCCGCGCCGGGTGGGCGCCGCGCGCGCCGCCGAACTGATCTTCTCCGCGCGCCGGGTGGCCGCCGCGGAGGCCCATGCGCTGGGCCTGGTGGACCGGCTGACGGCGGAGGGCGAGGACCGGGCGGAAGCCCTGGAACTGGCCCGCGGCATCGCCGCCAACTCCCCGGTCGGCGTGCGGGCCGCCAAGAAGGCGCTGCGGCTGGGGCAGGGGCTGGATCTGCGGGCCGGTCTGGAGGTCGAGGACGCGGCGTGGCGGACGGTGGCCTTCTCCGGGGACCGCGCGGAGGGTGTGGCCGCGTTCAACGAGAAGCGTCCGGCGAACTGGCCGGGGGAGTAGCGGACCGGGACCGGGCGGAGGAGTAGCGACCCTGGGACTGGGCGGAGTGCCGGACCCCGGGCGGAGGAGTGGCGGCCCTGGGACTGGGCGGAGTGCTGGATCCCGGCCGGAGGAGTAGCGGTCCCGGGACTGGGCGGAGTGCTGGACCCCGGCCGGAGGAGTAGCGACCCCGGACCGGGGAAGTTGACCGGATCCGGGGAGTGGCCCCGGCCCGGGGGGAGCGAAGCGGCCACCGGGGGTGACCGTTCGCTCGGATACCCGGGGTGAACGGCCCGCAGCGGATTGTTCTCGACGTTCTTACGCTGGAGAGCAGAGCGAACGATGCGAACGATGCATGGCCGTGAGGAATGCGAGGCCGTCGTGACGGACAACGGGGAGATCGGCGGGCGGCCCGATGGGGTCGACGGACGATTGCGGGCCGTCGTACGGCTCGCTCAGGAGATGGCGGCGGCGCACACCCCGCAGGAGTCGATGGGCGCGGCGGCCGAGGCGGCCCGCCGCGCCCTCGACGGCAGCTTCGCGGCGATCTCGATGTGGGAGCGCGAGCGGGGACGGCTGCGGGTCCTGGTGAACGTGGGCGAGCTGATGGCGGGCGAGGAGCGGCTGCCGGAGGACGAGTCGTATCCGGTGCACGACTTCCCGGAGATCGCCGAATTCGTGCATGAGCACTGGGCCGCGGGCGGGGAGCCGCATGCCTGGGTCGAGACGGCCGAGGGCGTGGGCACCGGCGTCGGCTCGGCCCCGCCCAGCGGCGGCTGGGGCAGGGTGGCCGCGCTGCGGCGGCGAGGGCGCGGCAGCTGTGTGGTGGCCCCGATCGTGCTGCACGGGCGGGCGTGGGGCGAGCTGTACGTGGCCCGGGCGGCCGGGCGGCCCGTCTTCGACCGCGACGACGCCGACTTCGCGACCGTGCTGGCCTCGGTGACCGCCGCCGGGCTGGCCCAGACCGAGCGCCTGGAGGAAGCCCGCCGCCTCGCCTTCACCGATCCGCTGACGGGTCTCGGCAACCGGCGGGCGGTGGACATACGGCTGGACGAGGCGCTGGAGGCGTTCCACGCGGACGGCACGGTGGTGAGCCTGGTGGTCTGCGACCTCAACGGTCTCAAGCGGGTGAACGACACCCTCGGCCATGCGGTCGGCGATCGCTTGCTGGAACGATTCGGCTCATTGCTGTCCATATGCGGCGCGATGCTGCCCGGGGCGCTGGTGGCCCGGCTGGGCGGCGACGAGTTCTGCCTGCTGGGGGTCGGGCCCCCGGCGGACGAGGTGGTCCGGGTGGCCGATGAGCTGTGCCGGCGGGCGGCGGAGCTGGAACTTGGCGAGGGAGTGGCCTGCGGGATCGCGTCCACCGGCGACCCGATCGGCCCCGTGCCGTCGGCCCGCCGCCTCTTCCGCCTGGCGGACGCGGCCCAGTACCGGGCGAAGGCGGCCCGCTCACTGAAGCCGGTCGTGGCGGGCCGGGACGGCGGCGCGGAGGACGCGGTGATCCGCCTGGCCGACACGTCTCCCGCCCACCCCCCGGAACGCCGCCGCTTCCGAGGCCGCCGCTAACGAGGTTGTGAGCGAATGCGTTCGGGGCGTCCTGGCCGGAGCGTTCGGCTGGTGGGCGGTTCAGCAGGCCGTCATGCTGACGGGCACGAGTTCGGTGCTCGGCTTGCGTCGGGTGGCGCGCTGGGCGGCGCGGTCGGAGACCAGGCCGACGATGGCACGGTGGGTCGCTGGGTAGTGCTCGCGCCGTCCGAGGAAGCGTTGCAGTGGGCGCCATTGCTTGTGCTCGGCGTTGGCGTGTTCGACGCAGATCCGCGCTGATGACTGACGGCGTCGCATCTCGCGCCAGGCGTACTGCTCGCCGAGTGGGGCATCCTCCTTCGGTTTCTTCGGCGGGGCGCTGACCTGGTCGGGGAACTCGTTGGCCAGCCCTCGGCCCTCGTCGACCTCCGCCTTCACCTGCGAGTGCAGGCGGAGCTGCTCGGCGATGCCCTCGGTGCGCATCGCGGTCTGGTCATGCATGCGGCCGGGCCGGTCGGCCCCGGACCACAGGGTGCGGCCCTGCGAGTCGCTGATGGTGGTTGTCTTCATGGTGTTCTGCTTCTTCTTGCCAGAGACGAACGCGCACCGGCCAGGCCGGTGGGCCTTGGGACGGCGGACCTGGGTCTCGGTGCCGTCGATCCGCAAGGTGACGTTCTCGGCAGCGGCGTAGGCGAACACGTCTGCCAGCGTGCGCAGCCGCACCCCGGGCCGGTCGGGGACGGCGAAGCCCCGCTCGGCCAGCAGCGGGCGGATCTCCCCGATCGCCCGGGTGATGGTGGACCGCTCCAGGCCGTACAGCTCCGCAAGAGCGGCGTGCGGGAACTGGTGACGCAGGTGAACCAGGGGTATCGCCGAGGTGAGCCCAAAAGGGGCCATGGGATGATTTGAACCGCTGATGCGCTGCGTCGGCGGGAGATCTGGGTGCCGGGGGCGAACCGGTGGCGTAACCCGGAGGACGATCTGCCGCCGGACTTCGAGGGCAATCGGGGGTTCACCCGGGGCGGAGGCTGACTGGGCTGTTGCGGGGCACCGGGCGGGGTCAGGGGGGAGTGAGGGTGTCGAGCCGGGCGGCGAGGTCGGGGTGGGCGGCGGCCAGGAGGGGGCGGGCGGCGGCCAGGGGGGCGATGAGGTCGGCGGGGTCGTTGTGGGCAAGGGCCGCGTGCAGCTCATTGAGCGGGCGGCGGGCGGCGGGGGGAAGGTCGGTGAGGGCGGTGATCTGGCCGGCGAGGCGGCGCAGGTCGGCCGCATTGCGGCGGGCCCAGGTGGCGGTGTTGCGGTCGGCGGCCCGGGCCTGACGGGTGGCCGTCACGCGCTGTTCGCCGGTGGTCCCGGCCGGGCCGGGGCGGCCGCGCAGGTAGCGGCGCTCGGCGGCCTGGCGGCTGGCGACACCCAGGGGAGAGGCGAGGTCGGCCCAGCTGGCGCCCGCGTTCCGGGCCGTTTCGATCAGGCCGGTCTCCCATCCGGCGAGCCGCTCACGTACCTGCCGCAGCAGCATCAGCGAGGCGAGGGCCTGCTCCGGGGCCGGCCCGGCGCCGAGGGTGTCGGGGGTCTCGTGCTGGGCGTCGCGCAGGGCGTCGTCTATGGCTTTCAGGGCCGCCGCGGCGGCGAGGAACGACGCCGGACTGTGGGCGTCGGTGTCGGTGGAGACCGGCTGGTCGGGTGCGGTCACGGGCACCTCCCTCGGGTTGTCATCATGTAGACGACATCGTGTTTGTCATCCATTGGATGACATGTTACAACGGTGTCAGTGAGGCGCATTGGCAGTAACTGCCTGAACCTGCTGGAGGTGTTTTCACGATGTTGATGCGCACTGACCCCTTCCGTGAGCTGGACCGGCTGGCGCAGCAGCTGATGGGCCCGGGCACTTGGTCGAGGCCGTCGGCGATGCCGATGGATGCCTACCGCGAGGGTGACGAGTACGTGGTGGCCTTCGACCTTCCCGGCGTCAGCGCGGACGCGATCGACATCGACGTCGAGCGGAACATGCTGACGGTCAAGGCGGAGCGCCGGCCGGTGGCGAAGGCCGACGACGTGCAGATGGAGCTGTCCGAGCGGCCGCTGGGCGTCTTCTCCCGCCAGATCGTGCTCGCCGACACCCTGGACACCGAGCACATCAAGGCCGACTACGACGCGGGCGTGCTGACCCTGCGTATCCCGATCGCCGAGCGTGCCAAGCCCCGCAAGATCTCCATCGGCGTCGGGACCGGCCACAAGGAGATCTCCGGCTGACACCGGCCGGACAGGTGCGGAGGACGGGCATCTGATCTCCCCCTCACCCCGTCCTCCGCACCCCGTGGGCAGGCCGAAGAACAAGAAGGGGCGGCGGCGAGATGACTCTGCGACGCGAAGCGTTCCTCGACCACGTGAAGGAGCGCGGCGAGTACGGCACTGTGGAGGAAGCCGAGCGCGCGGCCCGTGTGGTGCTCGCCCTGCTCGGCGCGCATCTGGTCGGCGAGGTTCGCGCCCAGCTCGCGGCACGTCTCCCGGAGGAATTCGCCCTGATCCTGCTCAACCCGCTGCAGAGCGCCGAACCGCTGCCCCCGGAGCGGTTCGTGAGGGCGACCGCAGCCTGGATCGAGGGCGCCACCGAGCAGACCGCGACCTGGGACGTCAGCGCCGTGCTGTCCACGGTCGCCGACACGGCCGGCGAGGACCTGCTGGGGCAGATCCTGCTCCAGCTCCCCGCCGACTACGACCTCCTCTTCGGCCGCCCCCAGCCCACCTGACCCCTACCTCGGTGCCACACACCCGCACCGCTCCACGAAAGGCATGCACCGCAGTGATCACCGACGTGCGCGTACCGGCTGAGCACCAGCAGCCGTACTCGACGGCGTATGAGCAGATGCTGGAGAAGGTCCGCTACGAAGGCGCCTACCCCACCCGCGAGAGAGCCGAGGAAGCCGTCCGCCTGGTTCTTGCGGGGCTGGGACGCCAGCTGACCGGCGACGAACGCGTCCACCTGGCCGCCTGCCTGCCCCTGGAAGCCGCACGTGTCCTGACCGCACAGGTCCCCGACACCCAGCCGCTGACCGGATGGGCCTTCGTCAAGGACCTCGCCGCCCGCTCCGGCGCCTCCCTGGCCACCACCCGCTGGGACACCGGCTCCGTCTTCGCGGCCGTCGCCGCCCACGCCGGCCCCGACCTCATCACCCGCATCCTCCACCAGCTCCCCACCGGCCACGCGCTGTTGTTCGGCCGCGCCGAACTCACCTCCGCCGCGTAAACGGCGCCGGCACCCCGGGGCCGCAACAGGATCCCTCCGGCGGCCCTTGGCGAAGTCCCCGATCTGCGCGATCGGGGACTTCCGCCTTCGCTGTGCATGATGACCGTCTCGGGCGGTGTTTCTCATAAACGGTCCTTTGCCGGAGCAAGATCGATAACGGCCCGCCGGACCCTCGTTGATCTCGGTTCGGTTCTCAGAACCCGTTCTCACTCGAAAGCGGGACGGACCCCCTTCTGAGACTTGCATTATGCGAAGATCCGGGCCCATGACGGTCTCTCAGCAGCCTTCCCCGCCCGACCGGTCGGACGCGGACGACATCGAGCAGCACGCCTGTCCGAAGTGCGACGCACAGCCCGGCTCGCCGTGCCGATCGCGCGGCGGCGCGGTCGCCTCCGCGTACCACACCCGCCGCTTCACCCAGGTGCCCCGCCTGAAGAAGGCGCTCCGGGTGCCGACTCCCGCCGACCGCAACCCCGGCAAGCCCTGGCGGCCCGGCCACTCGGTCCCCACGGCCGTCGACCCGGACCTGCCGAGCGCGGACATCCGCGTCGGCTATGCCCGCTGCTCGCACCTCAGCCAGGAACTCGACTCCCAGCTCGATGCCCTCAGCAAGCACGGCATCCCGAGAGACAAGATCTTCAGCGAGAAGATCAGCACCCGAGTACGGGTCCGCCCGCAGTTCGAGGCGGCGCTCCGTACGGCGCGGGAGATCAAGGCGCACGCCCCGCACTGCCGGGTCATCTTCACCGTGTACGAGATGAAGCGCCTCGGCCGCGACGCCGCCGAACTCACCGCGCTCGCCGACCACCTCACCGCCCACGGCCTGGTCCTGGAGATGCTCTCCGGGCCTCTGCCCGGCATCTACGACCCCACCGGCGCGGCGCCGCTGCTGTTCGCGTTCTTCGCCGCGATGGCGGAGACCGAACGGGAGAACATCCGCGAGTCGACGCTGGAGGGGCTCGACACCGCGGCCCGCAAGGGCAAACACGGCGGCCGGCCGCCGGTCATCACCGACGACATGCTGCACACCGTGCTCCGCCGTAGGGCGAACGGCGAGTCCATCGAGCAGATCCAGCCCGACCTGATCATCCCCACCGGCAAGCGCAAGGGCCAGAACCCCTCCGTCGCCAGCATCTACCGGGCGCTCGCCGAGCACGCCAAGCGCGAGGCGTACCCCGAAGCCGTCGAGGCGGCCCACGCCGACTTCGCCGCCCTCCAGACCTGCGAACTCCCCAGCCCCCGGGCCCAACCGCAGACCGTACGGTGACTCACTAGAGCTTCAAGATCATCTCGTGGCCCCTTTTGGGCTTACCTCGGCGATCCCCCAACCAGGGTGACCAGCACCCGGTCGGTGAACACCAGGTCGTGCTTCGGCCCGGCGCCCGGCTGCTGCCTGCGCTTTCCGCCTCGCCGCTCCTGCAGCGCGGACTGACAGCGTGCAGTCCATGGAGCGGCCAACTCCTCGAGCAAACCGCCGAGATGCGCATGGGAGATACCCGTGAAGGCTGGATGGGACAAGGCCGCACGGGCCCATTCCCTCGTCGTCACACACGAGGAACCCGTGCGGCCGCCTCCACGTCACGCCCGACTTCCACCCCATCCCCGTTGATCTTTGCCGGGCTGGGTCTCATAGCCACCGCATGGCTGCCTCGACGCTGTCGCCGATGCTGGTGTTGAACGCGATAGCGGCCCCCGGTGCATGCTGCCGGACCAGGTTCACGACCTGCTCGAAGAACGTCAGCAGAGGTTCAGGCTTGCGTATCCCACCCCCGATGACGACGACGTCCCAGTCTCGTTCGGAGAGCGCTGCGACCACCGTGGACTCGGCTGATTCGTCCGGCGCAATCAGCGTCACGGAAGCATCGACGGCATGTTCGCCAAAACGGGCCAGTTCCTTGTCCAGGACCGCGCGCATGGCGTCCCCGTCCATACCAGGCACTGCGTGCGGGTCGAAACCAAGAATGAGCGCAGAAGGCATGCTCTGCATGACGATCAGCTGCCCGTGCCGGTTCCCGTTGCATGAAGCTGCCCTCTGGGTGGCGACATCACCTGAGACTCCAGGCCCTACCCACGTCGGCGACGACCCGCGTGAGCCGGGAACTTCGCTCACAGCCTCGTAACCCCACGGCGTTCCGGTCCCCCACCCCACCCCACCCCTCCCCGAACCCGGGGCAGACCCCGGGCCCCCACCGGGGCTGTGCCCCGCGCCCCGGGGCCCCAAGGGCCGTTTGGCTGAGTAGCTACAGGTGGCCACGGCCACAGAGGCCCGCGACGACGCCGTGAAGCTGGCCCATGCGGTATGTGCCGGGCAAGGGGCAGCGCAGCGGCCCCTTGCCATAT
>NZ_JAERRG010000077.1 GCF_016741935.1 Streptomyces endocoffeicus
ACGCGTCAAACCCCGCCGCCCCGTCCAGGAAACCACCCCGCACCGTGTAGGTCTTACCCGGCGCGTCCGGATCCGGGTCGAACAGGTTGTCCACGTCCCAGCCCCGATCGACCGGGAAACCGGAAATCGCATCCCCACCGGACTCGACCAGACGCCACAAATCCTCCGGCGACAACACCCCACCCGGCAGACGGCACGCCATACCCACGATCGCCAGCGGCTCATCCGAAGCCGCAGCCGTGCGCACCACGGCGGCCCGCACAGGCGCCGTCCCGCCCGCGAGCAGTTCGCCGAGCCGCCCGGCCAGCACCGTCGGTGTCGGATAGTCGAACACCAACGTGGCAGGCAACCGCAGACCCGTAGCCTTGGCCAGACTGTTCCGCAACTCAACCGCGGTCAGCGAATCCACACCCAGATCCTTGAACGCGGCCGCCACAGGAATGGCATCGGCATCCACATGACCCAGCACAGCTGCCGCACGGCCACAGACCAGTTTCAGGAGCGCCTCGGGCGTCAAGTCGGCCAGGCGGCCGTTGACTGTTGCGGCTCGGCGGGCTACGGGGCGGTGCAACGTACGCAGCAGCGCGGGGACTTCGCCCTGCCGCGTCAGGTTCAAGGGTGAGGCGAGCAGGACCGGCTCGCCCTGCCGCGTCGCGGTGTCGAACAGCCGCATCCCGTGCTCGGCGGCGATGGCCTCCAGCCCGCCGCGGCGGATCCGGTCGTGGTCGGTGTCGGTGAGGCCGGCGCTCAGGCCGCTGGTGTCCTCCCACAGGCCCCACGCCAAGGAGAGAGCCGGCAAGCCCTCACGACGACGGTGTGCGGCCAGGGCGTCCAGGAAGGCGTTGGCTGCCGCGTAGTTGCCCTGCCCGGCCGCGCCCATGATGCCGGCGACCGAGGAATACATCACGAACGCGGCCAGGTCGGCGTCGCGGGTGAGCTCGTGCAGATACCAGGCAGCGTCGGCCTTGGGCCGCAGGACCGTGTCGACGCGCTGCGGGGTCAGCGATTCCACTACGCCGTCGTCGAGCGCCGCGGCGGTGTGGAAGACGGCCGTCAGCGGCACCCCGTCCAGCGCCTGCTCCAGCGCGACCCGATCGGACACGTCGCAGGCCGCGGTCTCGACCTGAGCCCCCAACGCGGTCAACTCACTGATCAAAGCCTCGGACGGGGCGCTGCGGGAGACCAGGAGCAAGTTACGCACACCGCGCTCGGCGACGAGGTGGCGGGCGAGAATGCCGGCGAGGACACCGGAGCCGCCGGAGATCAGGACCGTGCCGTCCGGATCGAGCTGCTGGGGGATGGTGAGCACGATCTTACCGATGTGGCGGGCGCGGCTCATCCAGGTGAACGCGTCCCGCGCTTGGCGGATGTCCCAGGCCTGAACCGGCAGGGGGCGCAGGACGCCCTGCTCGAACAGGCCGAGTAGTTCGGCGATGATCTCCCGTACCCGGTCGGGGCCGGCGTCCATGAGGTCGAAGGCCCGGTAGGTGGCGTGCGTGATCTGTTCCGCATCGCGGATGTCGGTCTTGCCCATCTCGATGAACCGGCCGCCTTCGGCCAGCACGTCGAGGGACGCGTCGACGAAGTCGCCACTGAGGGAGTTCAGGACCACGTCGACGCCGCGGCCCTGAGTGCTGTCGCGGAAGGTCTCGCGGAAGCCGGTGGTGCGGGAGTCGGCGATCCGGTCGTCGCTCAGGCCGGCGTCCCGCAGGACGTGCTGCTTGGCGATGCCCGCGGTTCCGTAGATCTCGGCGCCGAGGTGCTGGGCGATCTGGGTGGCGGCCATGCCCACGCCGCCGGTCGCGGCGTGGATCAGCACCGACTCGCCCGCTCGCAGCCCGGCCAGGTCGACCAGACCGTAGTAGGCGGTGGCGAACACGACCGGAATAGATGCCGCCGTGGTGAACGACCAGCCGTCGGGGATCACGGCCAGGAGGCGGCGATCGGCGATCGCGACCGAGCCGAATCCGCCGTCGAGGATGCCGAACACGCGGTCGCCCGGGCTCAGATCCTCCACGCCGGGGCCGGTCTCGAGGACGACGCCCGCTGCTTCGCCTCCGGCCGGGCGGGGGTCGGCGACCATACCGAGGGCCACGACCACGTCGCGGAAGTTCAGACCGCCGGCGCGTACGCCGACCCGAACCTCACCCCGCCGCAGCGGCCGTTCGGCGGTGTCGGTGGGGATCACGCGGAGATCCCGCAACGTACCGCTGCCGGGCAGTTCGAGCAGCCACGCGCGGTCCTCGGGAACCGTGAGCGACGCCTCCTCGCGGGCTAGTCGTGGCACCTCGTAGTGGCCACCGTCGATCCGGATCCGGGGTTCGTCCAGCCCGGCGGTTCCGGCCAGCTGTTCCTGGGTGAGCGCGTCGTCGCTTTCCACCAGGATCAACCGGCCGGGATGCTCCGACTGGGCCGAGCGCACCAGACCGGATACCGCGGCCGAGGCCAGGTCGGTGCCGGTGCGCACGACCAGGGGGCGGTCCTCGCCGGCCAGCCATTGCTGGACGGTCTGCAACACCTGGGTGGTCAAGGCACGGGTCTGCGTCAGCGGATCGCCGTCGGCCTCGGGCAGTGCGGTGAACACTCCGACGTCGGAGGGATCGCCAGGTTCGGGGGCGGTGATCTCGGTCCAGGTCACGGCGAACAGGTCGTCGGTGGTGGAGCCGAGCATGTCGGTGGTCACCGGCCGGGTCACCAGCGACCCGATGGTGGCCACGGGGCGGCCGTTGTCGGCGGCGGCGTGCACGCTCCAGCCGTCGGCCAGCGGCGTCACCGCGACCCTCAGCGTCGTCGCGCCTGTCGAGTGGACCTGGATCCCATTCCAGGAGAACGGCAGTCGTACTCCCTGCCCGGTCCCCGCGGTGTTGACCATGCTGGCTTGCAGAGCCGCGTCCAGCAGGGCGGGGTGGACCGCGTACCGGTCCACCTCGTGTGCCTGCTCCTCGGCCAGGACGACCTCGGCGTAGACGGTGTCGCCGTCACGCCACGCGGCCCGCAGGCCCTGGAACGCCGGCCCGTACTCGTAACCAGCCGCGGCCAACTCGTCGTAGAAGCCGGTGACGTCGACCGGCTCGGCCTGCGCAGGCGGCCAGGCGACAGGATCCGGCAGCGACGCGGTGCGGCCGATGGTGGCGGTGACGTGCCGGGTCCACGCGTCGGTGCCGTCCGCCTGGGAGAACACGGTCACCGGTCGGCGGCCGGACTCGTCGGCCTCCCCGACTGTCGCCGACAGCTGGACAGCGCCGGTCTGCGGCAGCAGCAGCGGAGCTTCGATCACCAGCTCGTCGATGACCGGACAGTCCACCTCGGTGGCCGCGCGGGTCACGAGCTCCACGAACGCGGTGCCGGGTAGCAGCGCGGTGCCCCGGACCGCGTGGTCGGCCAGCCAGGCGTGCGTGGCCAATGAGACCCGGCCGGTCAGCGCCACGCCGTCGGACGCCGGCAACGGCACGACCGTCTCCACCATCGGGTGCCCGGCGTCGGACGGCCGGTCGGCGCTGACGGCCCAGTACCGCTGATGCTCGAAGGCATAGGTCGGAAGGTCCAGCACCCGGGTGGTGCTACCGAAGACTCGGGGCCAGTCGACGATGACGCCATGGGCGTGGGCCTCGGCCAGAGCGGTGAGCATCCGGTCCGGGGTGCCGTCGTCGCGGCGCAGGGTGGCGACGGTGACCGCGTCGCTCATGGCCGGCAGCAGCACCGGGCTGGCGCTCATCTCCAGGAACACGTTCTCGCCGCGGGCCTGGAGCAGGTCGACGGCCGGGCCGAAGCCGACGGGTTCGCGGAGGTTCCGCCACCAGTAGGCGGGGTCCAGGGGTGCTTCGATCCACATGCCGTCGGCGGTGGACAACCACGGCACCACCGGCGTGCGGGACGGGATGCCCGCGCTGATGCCGAGCAGTTCGGTACGGATCTTCTCGCCGAGCGGTGAATGCGAGGCGACGGCCGCGGTGATCCTCCGTACCCGAGCCCCTCGCTCCTCGCAGGCGGCGAGAACAACCTCGACGGCCTCCGGCGTGCCGGAGATGACCGTGGAGGACGGGCCGTTGCGGGCACCGATCCACACCCCGTCGACCAGGGGGATGTCGTCGGCGGGCAGGGCGACGGCAGCCATCACCCCGTGACCGACCATCTCGCGAGCGAGCAGTTGACTGCGCAACGCCACGACCCGGGCGGCATCGCGCAGCGACAACGCCCCGGCCACACACGCCGCCGCGATCTCGCCCTGCGAATGGCCGATCACCGCGTCCGGGCGGACCCCGGCGGCCTGCCACACCGCGGCCAGCGACATCATGACCGCCCAGCAGGCCGGTTGGAGCACGTCGATGCGGTCGATCACAGCGGGGTCGTCGAGCATGGTGAACAGGTCCCAGTCGACGAACTCGCTCAGTGCCGCCGCGCACTCGGCCATCCGCGCGGCGAACACCGGCGACGACTCGCGCAGCGCCCTGCCCATACCGAGTTGCTGCCAGCCCTGGCCGGGAAACACGAACACCACTCGCGGGTCGGCGCCCGCCACGGTGCCCGTGATCGTGTTCTCGCCCAGCAGCACGGCGCGGTGCTCGAACACCGACCGGGCGGTCGCCAGCGTCGACGCCACTGCCCGCGGGTCGGCCTCGGGGGCGGCGGCCAGGTAGGCACGCAGCCGGTTCTCCATCTCGGCCAGCGCCGCCGGGGTCTTCGCCGAGATCACCAGCGGCACCCGGTCGGACGCCACGACCGGCGCCACGGCCTCCGGCGGCGAGACGGGCTGCTCGGGTGCGCTCTCGAGGATGACGTGTGCGTTGGTGCCGCTGATCCCGAACGAGGACACGCCGGCCCGGCGCACCCGGCCGGTCTCCGGCCACGGCCGGTTCTCGGTCACCAGTTCCACCGCACCGGCGGTCCAGTCCACGTGCCCCGACGGCGCATCCACGTGCAAGGTGGCCGGTACGGTGTCGTGTTGCAGCGCCATGACCATCTTGATGACACCGGAGACACCCGCGGCGGCCTGCGTGTGACCGACGTTGGACTTGAGCGAACCGAGCAGCAGCGGCTGCTCACGGTCCTGGCCGTAGGTCGCGATCACGGCCTGGGCCTCGATCGGGTCGCCCAGCTTCGTACCCGTGCCGTGCGCCTCGACCACATCGACCTCGTGCGGCGCCAGACCGGCGTTGGCGAGCGCCTGCCGGATCACGCGCTGCTGGGACGGCCCGTTCGGCGCGGACAGACCGTTGGAGGCCCCGTCCTGATTGACCGCCGAGCCACGGATGACGCCCCGGATCTGGTGGCCCTTGGCCTGGGCGTCGGACAACCGCTCGACCACCAGCACACCGACGCCCTCGGCCCAGCCCGCGCCGTCCGCCGCGTCGGCGAAGGCCTTGCTTCGTCCGTCGAGGGCCAGGCCACGCTGGCGGGAGAACTCCACGAACGTCTGCGGGGTGGCCAGCACGGTCACGCCACCGACCAGGGCCAGCGAACACTCACCCTGCCGCAGCGCGGAACCCGCCTGATGCAACGCCACCAGCGACGACGAACACGCCGTGTCCACCGTGATAGCGGGGCCTTCGAGGCCGAAGAAGTACGACACCCGGCCCGACAACACGCTCACCGCGTCGCCGGTCATGCCGAACTCCTCGAGGCCGGCGTTGTACCCGCTCGGGAAGGCCCCCATGAAGACGCCCGCGTCACTACCGCGGACGGAGCGAGGCGGAATGCCGGCATGTTCGAACGCCTCCCAGGACACCTCGAGCATGAGGCGCTGCTGGGGATCCATCGCCAGGGCTTCCCGCGGGCTGATGCCGAAGAACGACGCGTCGAACCCGGCGACCCCGTCCAGGAAGCCACCCAGCACGGTGTACGTCTTGCCCGGCGCGTCCGGATCCGGGTCGTACAGGTTGTCCACGTCCCAGCCGCGGTCGGCGGGGAACTCGGAGATCGCGTCCGTGCCCGACGCGACCAGGCGCCACAGATCATCCGGCGACGACACGCCACCCGGCAGGCGGCAGGCCATGCCCACGATGGCCAGCGGCTCGTCCTGGGCCACCGCCCGCGCCGCCGTACGCGCCGGGGCCGGGTTCTCCCCCGCGAGCAGCTCCTGCATCCGGCTGGTCAGCACGGCCGGGGTCGGGTAGTCGAACACCATCGTGGTCGGCAACGGCAGCCCAGTGGCCTTCGCCAGGCTGTTGCGCAGCTCGACCGCGGTGAGGGAGTCGATGCCCATCTCACGGAAGGGCCGGTCGGGGGCGTAGCGGTCGGCCGTGGGCAGGCTCAGGATGCCCACGACGTTTGCCCGGATCAGATCGAGCAGCGCCTCTTCCCGGGCGGCCCCCGCGGCCTCGAACCGGCGCGACCATGCCGGCTGCCCGGTTTCGTCGGGCTCGGCACGGATCAGGTTCCGGAGGAGGGGCGGGAGCGCGTTGGCCGCGGTCAGGGCCCGCAGACCGGCGGTGTTCACGCGCGCGACGATCTGAGCCTGCTCGGCGGAGGCCAGCGCGCGGCCCAGCAGGTGTTCGTCGGCCACGACCGGGTCGGCTTCCGGGATGCCCCAGGCGATGGTCCGGGCCGGCAGGCCGTGGGCCCGGCGGCTCCGGGCGAACGCCTCGACGGCGGCGGGCGCGTCCTGGCTGAAGACGACGAAATCGGTGAGGTCGAGGCTCTCGGTGAGGTCGTGCAGCCGGCGGATCTCGTCGATGACCGCGGCCCCACCGGTGTGGATCACCGCCGTCAGCGGGTGCTCAGGTGACAGGTCGGCCAGCACGCGCTCCAGCGCGTCATGATCCGACACATCGCACACCACGGCGTCCGGCGCCGCGTCCGCGACGCCTCGGTCCAGCAGCAGATGCCGTACTCCCAGGTGCCGGGCGGCGATCCGGGCCAGTGCCTCGGAGTCGCCGGCGATCAGCACCGTGCCGCCGGGGTCGATCCGCTGGGGCACGGTGAGCACCAGCTTGCCGGTGTGGCGCCCGCTCCTCATCCAGCTGAACGCCTCACGGGCGTGGCGGATGTCCCAGGTGTGCACCGGCGACGGCCGCAAGACCCCCTGCTCGAACAGGGCGAGCAGCTCGGCGATGATCTCCCGCAGGCGGTCCGGTCCGGCGTTCATCCGGGTGAAGGAGTGATAGGTGGTGCCGGGTCGCTCGGCCGCGATCTCGCCGGCGTCGCGGATGTCGGTCTGGCCCAGCTCGAGGAACCGGCCGCCGTCCGCCAGCAAGTCGAGCGAGGCGTCGACGAAGTCGCCCTTGAGGGAATTGAGAACCACGTCGACGCCGCGGCCCTGAGTGCTGTCGCGGAACGCCTCCCGAAAGCCCGTGGTGCGCGAGTCGGCGATCCGGTCGTCGCCCAGACCGGCGTCCCGCAGGACGTGCTGCTTGCCGACGCCGGCGGTCGCGTAGACCTGTGCGCCGAGGTGCCGGGCGATCTGGGTGGCGGCCATACCCACGCCGCCGGTGGCCGCGTGGATCAGCACCGACTCGCCCGCTCGCAGCCCGGCCAAGTCCACCAGCCCGTAGTAGGCGATGACGAACACTTCCGGCACCGAGGCCGCCGTGGCGAACGACCAGCCCTCGGGGATCACGGCCAGCATGCGCCGATCGGCGATCGCGATCGACCCGTGCCCGCCTTCGAGGAGGCCGAACACCCGGTCGCCCGGCCGCAAATCCCGCACGTCGGAGCCGGTCTCAAGGACGACACCCGCGCCCTCGGCGCCGAACACGCCGTCGCCGAGATCGGTGCCCAGTGCGACCAGCACGTCGCGGAAGTTCAGGCCCGCGGCACGCACCTCGATCCGTACCTCGCCGGGCTGCAGAGGACGCACATCGGTGTCGGCGGCGACCAATGCCAGCTCCTGCAGGACGCCGCTGTGGTCGGGCTCGAGCACCCACGCGCGCTCGCCGGGAATGGTGAGGGCCGGGGACTTCTCACGGGCCAGTCGCGCGACGAGCGGTGTGTCGTCGCGTACTACGATCTGCGGTTCTCCGAGCGCGGCGAGAGCGGACAGTCGCGCGTCGTCGACGTCCGCGCCGTCGAGGTCGATGAGGACGGAGCCACCTGGCCCGGTCTGCTCCCCGCGGAGCGCGTCCCAGGTCGCTGCCTGTTCCTGGTCGGGGAGGTCGGCGGGCCCGGTGCCCACCGCACGGCGAGTCACGTGTACGGCCACAGGGTCGCTCGTGTCGGCCGGGGACGTCTCGGCGGGCACCCATTCCAGCCGGTACAGGGACCCGTTTCCGCTCGCGGCGGAGAGCAGCTCCGCCGGCGCTTCGGTGAGGGCGGCCCGCTTCACCTTGCCGGACAGGGTCCTCGGAATGGTGTCGACCCGATAGATCTCCTCGGGCACCTTGAAGTACGACAGCTTCTCCCGGCACGCCGCGAGCACCGCCTCAGCGTCCACGCCCTCCGCCTCCGGCACGAGGTACAGGGCGGGGATCTCCCCCAGGACGGGATGCCGCTTCCCGACCGCGGCGGCGTCCCGCACCCCGGGCAGTTCGAGGGCGACGGCCTCGATCTCGTGCGGGTGGATGTTCTCGCCGCCGCGGATGATGAGTTCCTTGACCCGGCCGGTGATGGTGACGTGACCCGTCTCGCTTCGGCGGGCCAGGTCACCGGTGCGGTACCACCCGTCGGAGAGCACCTCACGGGTGGCGTCGGGACGCCCGTGATAGCCGATCATCAGGCTCGGTCCGCTCGCCCACAGCTCGCCCTCCTCGCCCTCCGCGACCTCCGCGCCGGTGTGCGGATCGACGAACCGCAGGGAGATCCCCGGCACGGCCTGGCCGCAGGAGCCGGGCATTCGCGGACCGCTGAGCCAGTTCACCGTCAGGGATCCGGTGGTCTCGGTGCAGCCGTAGGTGTCCAGCAGCGGCACCCCGAAGACCCGCTCGAAACCCTCGATCAGTGCGGGCGGCGAGGCGGCGCCGGCGACCAGGCCCATCTTCAGCGAGGGCAGCCGCGGTCCGGCCTCGCCGACAGCGCCGAGCAGGTAGTGGTACATCGTCGGCACACCCACGAGCACGGTGCACGCATGCTCCTCGAGCTCGTGCAGCACCTCACTCGCCACGAAACTGCTCATGATCCGCGCGGTCGCGCCGACGGCGGTGGTGGCCAGCAGGCAGAGGTGGTGCGCGAGGCTGTGGAACAGCGGTGCCGGCCAGAGCAGGACGTCGTTCTCGGTCAGTTCCCAGGCGGGCACGTCGCAATTGGCCGCCGACCACAGGCCGCTGCCCTGGGTCGACACGACGCCCTTCGGGGTGCCCGTGGTCCCCGAGGTGTAGAGCATCCACGCCGCCTCGTCGAGGCCCAGATCGTCGCGGGCCGGCGTAGGCGGCTCGGCGGTGGCCAGTTCCGCGAACGACCACACCCCCGCCGGGAGCGGTCCCTCGTCCACCAGGACGACGGTCACCGCGGGAGCGGCACGCCGCACGTCGTCCAGGTGGGCGGAGTCGGTGATGACCAGCACGGCGCCGCTGTCCGCCAGGAAATGCGCGACCTCGGCCCCGGTCGCATCCGGATTGAGGGGTACGGCGATCGCACCGGTCCGGGCGATCGCCAGGTAGCTCTCGATGGTCTCGACACGGTTGCCCAGCAGAATGGCGACCCGGTCTCCGCGCTCCACAGCGAGGTCCACCAGGTGCCCGGCGATCCGCCCGGTCCGGGTCCGCAGTTCGGCGTGGGTGAGCTCGCGCCGCGAATCCACGTAGGCAATTTTGTCCCCGAGGCGTTCGGCATTCGCGCGAAGCAAATCATGAATCGGTTGAATAAATTCCTCGCGAGACATTCATACCCTTCCGGCGAAGTGCAGTTCACCCGGTAATGCAATCCGGACCGTAGCAGCCCGATACAGACGTCCGCCATGCCGTGCCACCCTTGTTTTCGCCCCACCCCCTACGCCCGTTTCGCCTGGCCGGAAACCTAGGGGGTTGCGTGGAAAGCATCGGCGGGTGTTCGCTTGCACAGCACCACCTCGGGCGTTTTCTGGATGCGCGAGCAATACCTTTCCGGGAGAGGTGAATGGCTTCCAAAAGTCCCCGGCTGCGCCGTAAACCGGACGGCAATGGCATCGGTCCGGTGGACCGTAACCGGCCTCTTCCGGCGTCCTTCGCGCAACAGCGCCTCTGGCTGATGCACCAGATCGCACCGGCGAGCAACTCCTACAACCTGCCGATCGTGCAACGGCTGCGGGGCCCGCTCGACCCGACGGTGCTGGAGCGGGCGCTGCGTCTCGTCGTGGACCGTCACGAGGCCCTGCGGACCGTGTTCGACACCGACGACGGCGACCCGCGCCAGCGGATCCTGCCGGGAGACGCCACCGGCTTGCGGCAGGTGGACGCCCGGGACGAGGAGCACGCCCGGACGTTGATCCGGCGGGAGACGGCCGAGCCGTTCGACCTGAGCACCGGCCCCGTCCTGAGGGCGTTGCTGGTACGGCTCGCGGACGACGACCACGTACTGGCACTCACGGTTCATCACGTGGCCGGTGACGGCTGGTCGCTGGCCATCCTCCAGATGGAACTGTCGGCGCAATACGCGGCCCTGCTCCGCGGTACGCAGGCCGACCTGCCCAAGTTGCCGGTGCAGTACGCGGACTTCGCCCAGTGGGAACGCCGCATGCTGTCCGGCCCCCGGCTCGAGAAGCGGCTGGCCTACTGGCAGGACCACCTGCGGGGCGCTCCCCCGGTGCTGGACCTGCCGGCCGACCGGCCCCGGCCGGCGATCGGCGACTCCGATGCGGGCAGCGTGTCGTGGTCCCCGCCGGCGGAGCTGGTGGCCGCGGCCAGGGAGGTGGGCCGCTCGTCGGGCACCACGCTGTTCATGACCCTGTTGGCCGCCTTCCAGGTGACGCTGTCGCGCTACGCGCGTACCGATGACGTCCTGGTCGCCACCCCGACCGCCAACCGCAACCGCGCGGAGGTGGAGGGGCTGGTCGGCATGTTCGTCAACACGCTGGCGCTGCGCGGGGACCTCTCCGGCGATCCCACCTTCCGTGAGCTGCTGCGGCGGACCCGGACGACCGCCACCGGCGCGTTCGCCAACGCCGACCTGCCGTTCGACCTGCTCGTGGAGCGGCTGGCACCGCCCCGCGACCTCGCGATCAACCCGGTCGTGCAGGTGCTCTTCCAACTCCTGCCGATGCTGCCGAACCCCGTCACCCTGCCCGGGGTCACGGCCGAGCCGTTCGCCATGGACCAGTTCTTCACCCGCATGGACCTGGAGTTCCATGTCTACGAGGACGCCGCCGACGACCGGCTGCTGGGACATATGTGGTATAGCCGGGCACTGTTCGACCAGGCCCGGATCGAGCAGCTGCTGGATCATCTGACGCTCGTCCTGCGCAGCGTGCTGAACCGCCCGGACGATCCGATCTCGACGGTCCCGCTCACGCCGGACGGCGACACCCGCCTGCCCGCGCTTCCGTCCAACGACACCGAGCGGACCCTGCCGGTCGACTCGCTCCCGCGACTGCTGGCGTACGCCGCGGCCCGGACCCCGGACGCCGTCGCCGTCATCGACGAGCAGGTCACCCTGACGTACGCCGAACTCGGCCGCCGGGCCAACAGGCTGGCGCACCTGCTCATCCACCGGGGTGTCCGCCCCGGCACCCTGGTCGGGCTCTGCCTCGACCGGGGCGCCCCGATGATCGTCGGAATGCTCGGCATCCTCAAGGCCGGCGCGGCCTATGTGCCGATCGACCCGGAGCATCCTCTCGAACGCACCCGCTTCGTGCTCGCCGACTCCGACATTGCCACGGTGGTGACGCAGCCGGAGCACCGGTCCCGGTTCGAGGACGTCCGCGACGTCATACTGCCGGACGACCCGGGCCTGCGCGAGCAGCCGGACAGCGCGCCCGACGTGCGGCTGGACCGCGACAGCCTGGCCTACGCGATCTACACCTCCGGCTCCACCGGCCGCCCCAAGGCCGTGCTCATGCCCGGCATCAGCGTCGTCAACCTGCTGCTGTGGCAGGAGCGCACGATGGGCCGCGAGCCGGACAGCCGGACCGTCCAATTCATCACGTCGACCTTCGACTATTCGGTGCAGGAGATCTTCTCCGCGCTGCTCGGCGGCACGCTCGTCATCCCCTCCGACGAGGTGCGGCTGGATCCCGCCCGGCTGGTGCGGTGGATGGACGACAACCGAATCACCCGCGTCTACGCGCCGACCACGGTGCTGCGCGCGATCGTCGAGCACGTCGACCCGTACGGGAACGGCCTGTCCGCCCTGCGGCACCTCTGCCAGGGCGGCGAGCCGCTCGTGCTGGACACCAGGCTGCGCGAGCTGTGCCGGCGCCGTCCCCACCTGCGGGTGCACAACCACTACGGTCCGGCGGAGAGCCAGCTGGTCACCGGCTACACGCTGCCCGCGGATGTCTCCGCCTGGCCGGCCACGGCGCCCATCGGGCCACCGATCGACAACACCCGCATCCACCTCCTCGACGACGCCCTGCGTCCCGTGCCCGACGGCGTTCCCGGACAGCTCTGCATCGCGGGCATCGGCCTGGCCCGCGGCTACCTGGCCCGCCCCGATCTGGTCCGGGAGCGGTTCATCGCCGGCGGAACCGGCTCGGAGCCCCGGATGTATATCTCCGGTGACCTGGCCCGCAGGCTCCCGGACGGCAACCTCGAGTTCCTGGGCCGGATCGACAGCCAGGTCAAGATCCGCGGGATCCGGATCGAGCTCGGCGAGATCGAGACAGTCCTGTCCGAGCACGAGGCCGTCAGGCAGGCCGCGGTGGCCCTGCGCAAGGACGACCGCGGTGACGATCGTTTGGTCGCGTACGTGGTGACCGACGCGGACGCCGCGACGATCGGCGCCGAACTGCGTGACCACGTCGAGCGGCTGCTCCCCTCGGCGTTGACGCCGTCCGCGTTCGTCGTCCTGGACGCGATGCCGCTGACGACGAGCAGGAAGACCGACCGCCGTGCGCTGCCCGACCCGGAGACCTGGTCGACGGCCTCGTCCTCACGGGTCGCCCCGCGCAATCCGACGGAGTCCGCCGTGTGCGGCATCTACGCCGATGTCCTGGAGACGCCGGCCGTCGGCGTGAACGACGACTTCTTCGCACTGGGCGGGCACTCCCTCCTCGCCTCCCGCGTGGTGTCCCGCATCCGCGCCGAACTGAACTGCGACCTGCCGCTGCGGACGCTGTTCGACAGTCGGACGCCTGCCCGCCTCGCCGAGGCCATCGACTCGGCCTCGGCGACCGGCATACCGGCCATCACACCACGCTCGGGGGTCACGCCCGCACCGATCACGCTCGCCCAGCAGCAGCTGCTCGTGACCCGTGACTCGCTGCTCGACGAGACGGTCTTCCCCGTCAGCCCGTACGGATTCCGGCTGAGCGGCAGGGTCGACCGCGACGTCCTCGACCGCGCCCTGACTCGGATCGTCGCCCGCCACGAGCCGCTGCGCACCGGGTTCCGCGACGACGGCGACGGCTTCGTGCTCATGGTCCGCGATC
The DNA here is from genome assembly GCF_016741935.1 of Streptomyces endocoffeicus. GTDB lineage: Bacteria > Actinomycetota > Actinomycetes > Streptomycetales > Streptomycetaceae > Streptomyces > Streptomyces endocoffeicus. The sequence goes on from NZ_JAERRG010000077.1 coordinate 13,433, forward strand.
CCGCACCGGTCAGCGCCGACGTCGTGCATGTCACGACCGAGGACGCGGCGGCCGATGCCATCCGGGCCGAGCTCGCACGTCCCTTCGACCTGACCGGCGGCACCCTGCTGCGCGCCGTCCTGGTGCGGATCGCCGAGGACGAGCACCTCCTGCTGCTGATACTGCACCACATCGCGGGCGACGGCTGGTCGTTCGATCTGCTGGTCCGCGAGCTGTCGGCCCTGTACACCGAGCTGGCCGGCGGTCCCGTCGCCGCGCTGCCGGAGATCACCACGACGTACTCGGACTTCGCCCAGTGGGAACACGACGTGATGTCCGGGCTCGCGCTGGCGGAGCACCAGGACTATTGGCGTACGAACCTCGCGGGCGCCGCGGCCCTGCGACTGCCGACCGAGCGGCCACGCGGGCACGGGGCCCCGGCCGGCCGCTCCCAAGCCTGGACCGTCTCGCCCGAGGCGACCTCGGCGGCCCGGCGGCTCGCGGAGGCGGAGGGCACGACGCTGTACGAGACCCTGCTGGCCGCCTTCGCGCTCGCGGCGGCCGGCCTGTCGGGCCTGGACGACATCGTGGTGACCACCCCGTTCGCCAACCGCGGCCGGCCCGAGACCGACCACCTGATCGGCTTCTTCGCGAAGGTCGCCGCCCTCCGCGTCGACCTGTCCGACGATCCGACGTTCCGCGAGGTCCTGCGGCGCGTGCACACGACCGTACTGGGCGCGCACACCCATCAGAACCTCCCCTACGCGTCGATGCGGGCCGCCACGCCCGGCCTGCCCGAGCCGTTGGTCCAGTTCCAGCTGATCAGCTCGCTCGCCTCCGACCTCGTCCTGCCCGGCGTCACCAGCCGGCGGTTCTGGATGGTCGAGACCGACCTGGGCATCACGAACGGTGAGCTCGCGATGTGGTTCTTCGACGATGCCGGCACGCTGCACGGCACGGTCGTCTTCGACGAATCCCTGCTTGCCCCGGCCACGATCGAGAAGCTGCTCGCCGCGCTGGAGTCGACCCTGCACGTCGTCTCCGCCACTCCCCTTGCGCGCGTATCCGAGGCACACGCTGCGAACGTCTCTGTAAGGAGTTAGCGCCAATGCCCGATCACGACAAGCTGGTCGAGTATCTCCGTTGGGCGACCGCCGAGCTGCACACGACCCGCGCGAAGCTGCAAGCGGCCACCGAGGCCGGCACCCAGCCGCTGGCGATCGTGGGCATGGCGTGCCGTCTGCCGGGTGGCGTGTCGTCGCCGGAGGACCTGTGGCGCCTGGTCGAGTCCGGTACGGATGCGATCTCCGGTTTCCCGGTCGATCGGGGCTGGGACGTGGACAACCTCTACGACCCGGATCCGGACGTGCCCGGGAAGTCGTACACCGTTGAGGGCGGCTTCCTCGACGCGGTGACCGGGTTCGACGCGCCATTCTTCGGGATCAGCCCACGCGAGGCTCTGGCCATGGATCCGCAGCAGCGGCTGGTGCTGGAGACGTCCTGGGAAGCCTTCGAACGCGCCGGTATCGAACCGGGCTCGGTGCGGGGCAGTGACACCGGTGTCTTCATGGGCGCCTTCCCCGGCGGCTACGGCATCGGCGCCGACCTCGGCGGGTTCGGGATGACCGGTGGCGCGGCGAGTGTGCTGTCCGGCCGGGTGTCGTACTTCTTCGGCCTCGAAGGCCCCGCCATGACCGTGGACACGGTGTGCTCGTCGTCGCTGGTGGCGTTGCATCAAGCGGGATACGCGCTGCGGCACGGTGAATGCTCCCTGGCCCTGGTCGGCGGTGTCACGGTGATGCCCACGCCGCAGACGTTCGTGGAGTTCTCCCGCCAGCGCGGCCTGGCCGCCGACGGCCGGTGCAAGGCATTCTCCGACAACGCTGATGGCACCGGTTGGTCCGAGGGTGTCGGTGTGCTGCTGGTCGAGCGGCTGTCCGACGCCCAGGCCAAGGGCCACAAGATCTTGGCTCTGATCCGCGGATCGGCGGTCAACCAGGACGGTGCGTCCAACGGTCTGACCGCCCCCAACGGCCCCTCCCAGCAACGGGTGATCCAGCAGGCCCTGGCCAACGCCGGTCTGACCACGGCCGACGTGGATGTGGTCGAGGCCCACGGCACCGGCACCACACTCGGCGACCCGATCGAGGCCCAAGCCGTCCTCGCCACCTACGGCCAGGACCGCGACCAGCCCGTGCTCCTCGGCTCGCTCAAGTCGAACGTCGGCCATACCCAGGCCGCCGCGGGTGTCTCCGGTGTCATCAAGATGGTCATGGCCCTCCAGAACGGCGTGGTGCCCCGCACCCTGCACGTCGAAGAACCGTCACGACACGTCGACTGGGCGGCCGGCGCGGTGCAGCTGGTGACGGAGAACCAGCCCTGGCCCGAGCTGGGCCGGGCCCGCCGGGCAGCGGTGTCCTCGTTCGGGCTCAGTGGCACCAATGCGCATGTCATCCTGGAGAGCGCACCCGACCAGCCCTCAGCGCCGGCCAGGGACACTCCGGTGCCGGCTGCCACGGCCGGTGTGGTGCCGTTGCCGATCTCGGCCAAGACCGTG
>NZ_JAERRG010000078.1 GCF_016741935.1 Streptomyces endocoffeicus
TGGGGCAAACGCTCCAGGCCCCCCACCCTGGCCGCGGAGATCCAATACCAGCTGCTGCCCTCCTCGCTGTCGTGCGAGGCCGCCCAGTTCGCCCTGTGCGGGGATCTGGAACCCTCGGAAAGGATCAGCGGCGACACCTTCGACTACGCCCTGGACCGCGACACCCTGCACCTGTCGGTCACCGACCCCATGGGCCACGACACCAAGGCCGCACTGACCGCCACCATCCTCATGGGCGCCCTGCGCGGCGCCCGCCGCGCAGGGCGCCGACCTGGCCGACCAGGCCCGGCACGCCGACCAGGCCCTGACCGACCACGACTGCGGCCATGCCACCGGGCAACTGCTGCGCATCTGCCTGCGCACCGGGCAGGCAGAACTCGTCAATGCCGACCACCCCTGGCCCCTGCGCATCCGCGAGGAGACCGTGGAGGAAATCACCTGCGAGGCGAACCACCCCTTCGGACTGCCCCTGACCGCAGCCCACCTCTACCGCCCTCAGGACATCGACCTGCGCCCCGGCGACCGCCTGATCATGCTCACCGACGGCATGCTCGAACGCGACGCGCAGAAGGTGGATCTGCCCGCCCTGCTCAAGAGCACCCGGCACCTGCACCCGCGGGAGACCGTGCTGACACTGACCACCGCGGTCCTGGACGCCACCAACGGCCAGCTGGAAGACGACGCCACCGTGATGTTCCTGGACTGGCACGGCCCCCAGGAAACCCACCGGCAGGTCAGCTCCGGGGCAGACATCCACCGAGCCTCCCCCGCCCGCCCCTCCACCAACTAGACCTCGCCGCCGCCGCATCGTCTCCGGCCCCGGCTGTATCTCATCGCGGGAGACGGCGGGCTTCGCAGGCGGTACATCCCTCGCTGCCCGGCCGAGCGAGCTCGCGCAGCGCCTGGTCGAGCGTGAGACCCGCCTCACCGGTCGGTATCCAGCACGACTGGTGTTGGATGACCCGGCGCCCCGGCCGGCCGGTGGAGCGTGCAGCACCTGCCCGCGCCCGCTGGCGGCCTCGGACACCAGCCGACCCCGGCGCCGGGCCGGTAGATGCGGCGCATGACCTGGGCCGTGACACTCTGGCCGTCAGCCAGCTCGTGCCATGCCGGCGGTCCCGGCGCATTCGGATCCGGACCCTCAGGACAGAAGGCATCCGTCACAGCTACGCGGCCGGGGTATCGGCGGGGGCGTCGTGCGCGTGCTTGAGCATCATCCGCGCGGTGACGCGGTCCGGGCCCTCCAGCGTCTGCCAGAAGGAGTGCGTGACGACGGCGCTGGTCAGCTCCCACTGACGATCTCGCAGCCGTCACACCTCCGCCTGATCTTCCTCGGACCAACCGTCGGTCGCAGGGCGCTGTCGCGGACGCCAGCACTCCGGATCGCTGAAACCCGGGTGAGGCTCAACAGACCACGGGAGACGGGCACACACCGCCGTAAGGGTATGGGCGACCTGGTGAAGCTCTTCCTGCGCGGTGAGCAGGTCCTCAGGGAAATCGTAGGCTCTGGCCATGAAGAAATCATAAACCTGTTCGATTCCTGGGGGTGGTGAGCAGCGCTCGGAATGTCGTCGTGCTGAGCAGCACGGTCTTCGCCCTCCATATCGGCATCGAATCCGGGACCGGGCTGTGGGGGTACGTCTTCCTCACCACAGGCCGTGGGCTCCCGCCCGGCACAGCCGGGCTGGCGGTGTCAGGGTTCTGGGCCACCATGTTCATAGGCCGCGTCATCCTCGGTCCCGTCGCCGAACGCGTCGGAGCGTCACGCGTCCTCTCATGCGCCGTCGCGGGAATCGCCGCCGGCGCGGCCATGATGGCTCTGCCCAGCCCGGCGATCTTCCCCCTTCTCGGCATGCTGATCCTCGGACTCGCAGCAGCCCCCGTCTTCCCCCTCCTCACCCTCACCACCGCCGAACGCGTCGGGCATGACCACGCAGACAGGACCATCGGCTTCCAGGTCGCCGCGTCCAAGATCGGTGCCGCTGTTCTCCCCGCCGGGATGGGACTACTCACCCAGCACGCCGGCGTGACCGCCTTCGGACCGGCCCTGCTCGCCCTCGTCCTCATCATGGCCACCGGCTACAGCCTGCTGGTGCGCACGACATCCTCCGCAGATCAGGCGATCGCCCCGCAGCCATGATCCGCGCCGAAACGCCGAGCGAGGACTCTCGATCACTACGGACGACCAGAAACAGGTACTCCGCCTCTGATCTGCAGCTCTCTGAAACCGAATCGGTGATGCCAGCAAAATCACTGCGAGATGTTCCGGAGAGCGAGAGCTGCTCCCCTGCCGCCTCGGTACGGTGACTTCGCATGACCGACACCGACATCGAGATCACCGCAGACCTGGTCCGCGACCTGCTGCAGGAGCAGCATCCGGACCTTGCCGGACTGGCCATCCGCGAGGTGGCGGGCGGCTGGGGCAACCAAATGTGGCGCCTCGGGGATGAGCTGGCCGTGCGCATGCAGCGCATGGACCCCACCCCGGACCTCCAGCTCAAGGAGCGGCGGTGGCTCCCCGTGCTGGCCCCGCGCCTGCCGCTCCCGGTGCCGACCCCGGTACGGTTCGGCGAACCGTCCGAGCGCTTCCCCAAGCACTGGACCGTGATGACGTGGGTTCCCGGCGAGCCGCTGGACCACGGCTCGATCAGCCGCAGCGCACACGCGGCCGACACGCTGGCGGGCTTCCTCCGGGCGCTCCATGTGGAGGCGCCCGCCGAGGCACCGACCGCTACGGACCGCGGCGCCCATCCCAGGAACTGCACGGACGGCTTCGAGAACTTTCTCCAGGCCGTTGCCACCGACGACGTCACTGCCGACGTCCGGGCCGTCTGGGACGACGCCGTTGCGGCCCACGCGTGGGCCGGCCCGCCGGTGTGGGTGCACGGCGACCTCCATCCCGCGAACGTCGTCGTCTCGGACGGAACGCTCTCGGGCATCGTCGATTTCGGTGACATGTTCGCCGGCGACCCGGCGTGGGACCTCGCCGCCGCATGGGTGCTGCTACCCGCGGGCACGGCCTCACGGTTCTTCGACACGTACACGCACGCGGACGAGGCGGCGATCCGGCGCGCCCGCGGGCTGGCCGCTATGAAGAGCCTCTTCCTGATGCTCATGGGGCAGAACGGAGATCGGGGCCTTCCCGGCGGCAAGCCGAACTGGGGACCTGCGGGCCGCGCGGCACTTGATCGTGTTCTGAAGGGCGTTTGATGCACGCTTCTTTGCTTGACTCTGTCAGGGATCTTGGCGGTCTGATCAGTCTCTGGCGGACCGCCAAGACCTCGGCCGGGTGATTCCGCGCTGGTCCAGGTAGTTCTGGAAGGCGGTCGGCGGCCGGGACGGAGGTGCTTCTCTGGTCGACGGCCGTCGGCTGAGGCGCTCAATGTTCGCGGCGATGGCCGTGAACACGTGCTGTAAGTGGGCTTTGTGCTGTCCCCGGTAGCGGCAGCGGCGCATGCCGTGTCCGTGGGCGAGCTCGTTGATGGTGCCTTCCACTCCGGAGCGGACCGCGTAGCGGGCCTGCCATTCGGGTGTCTGCTGCTCGGCACGGACGCGGAGTTGCAGGTCACGGAGTTCTCGCGGGGGAAGCCCACGCTCCGGGCGCTGTCGGCGGTGGTCGTGCAGCGGGTGCGGACCGGGCAGGGACGGCACTGGCCCTTGGTGAACCGTGCCACGATCAGAGGTGCCGCGGTGGGTGAGGAGGTCGGGTAGGGGCCGTGCCATCCCGCGCTGGTCTCGCCCTGCGGGCAGATGACCTGCCGGCGGTCGAAGTCGATGTGGAAGTCGTCGCGGCCGAAACCGTTGTTCCTGCCGTTCTGGCGGGTGGTGTTGACCGGCAGTGGTCCGGTGACCGTGACCTGGTGTTCGCGGGCTGCCTGTTCCAGATGGACCAGGGAGGTGTAGCCGCCGTCGACCAGGTGCTCGGCGGGCAGCAGCCCGCGGCGCTTGAGCCGGGTGTGGATGCCGGGTAGAGCCTTCGCGTCGTAGCCGGTGGCGTCGGTGGTGGCCACATCCGTGATCACGTTGACGCCGTCGGGATCACAGGTCTCGGTGAGATGCGCGACGAACCCTTTCCAGCGGGTGACGTGTCCGCGGCGCGCGTAGCGGGCCGTCGGATCGTAGGGCGAGACGACTGCGACGGCCGAGGGCGGCAGGCCGCCGTCCTCGGCGGTGCGCCAGCGCAGGCGGCCGGCCCCGTCGCGGTAGTAGTTCTGCACCATGATCTGCCGCGGAGCCTGGACGCGGGGCCCGGACAGGCGTTCCGGCCCGTGCTGCCCGAGGTGCTCGATCAGCCGGACGGAGTCGCCTCCGGTGGCGAAGATCCTGGTCTTGGGGCGGGTAGGGTTCTTGCCCAGACGGACCGGGCGGCCGTAGCGGCGCCCCCACTCCTCGTCCACCAAGTCGGCCAGCAGGTGCGGAGCTGCGTCGGCCAATTCTTCCAGCGCGGCGCGGACGGCCTCGGTGACCAGCTCCAGCCGGGTCAGGTCGCGCACCGCGGCCAGGACGTGGGTGGAGTCCGTGCGCTGGGTGGTGCGCTCGCGCACGAGACCAGCCTCCTTCAGGCGCGCGAGCGCAAGGTCGAGGAGACGGTCGGCTCGGCCGTCCTCGGCGAGACGCTCACGGAAGTCGGCCAGCACGCTGTGGTGGAAGCCGGGATCGTCCAGTTCCATGGCCAGCGCGTACTTGAAATCGATGCGGCAGCGAACCGCTTCGGCCGCCTGCCGGTCCGACAGACCGAGGAGGAACTGGAGCACACAGACGGTGGCCAGCTGAGCGGGCGAGAGACCCGGACGGCCATCACGCGGATACCAGTCGGCGAAGTCCTCGTCCCGCCACAGCCCATCCAGGTGGTCTCTCACCCACATCGCCGTCGTACCGCCCGGGTTGCTCGCCCGAGCCATCCGCACGGTCAGAGAAGGGACTTGCTCACCAGAACGGACGCGGAGCGACAACGGGCACCTCGACAACTGCATCGGTCCTTGAACAGAGCCGAGCATGCCCGTTGATCATGCTGCCCCGCCAGGGATCCTCAAGATCCCCGGCAGAGTCAAGGTGAGCTTGTCATTTATGGTCCGGCGTCGAACACGGCTCGAACTTGATCGGCATTTCGCAGTTCAGCGGACGTGAGGGCGGCCTTCGTCTGACCCTGTGCTCCGTCACAGAGGCATGGGAATAGCGCGAAGGCCGTGGTCGTGAGTTTGGTGCATCATGGCGTCCTGCGGGATGCGTTCGCGGAAGTGTCACACTTCCGATCGGAGTTGTACGCCTGTCTGACTGCGCGGGGCGACGCCTTGTTCGATTTGAGCGACGCCTTGTTGTGTACGGACGGGCCGGTGCGAACGCTGGTCGATCTCGCGCTCGCGCCCGAACATCGCCGTGGCCACGGAGCCCTCTACGGCGGGCTCAATCAGGGGCGGATCGATGTCGTCCGGCTGCGTCGGGCCCTGACCGGATTGCCGCTGCCGAGGGCAGCGGATAGTCGGCTCGTGCTGGCAGTGGATGTTTCGCCGTGGCTGCGTCCTGACGCCAACACCTGTGCTGACCGGGCCTTTTGCCACACGTTCGGCCGCGGTGAAGGCAAGCACCAGATGGTTCCCGGCTGGCCGTACTCGGTAGTGGCCGCACTGGAGAGCGGCCGCACGTCCTGGACGGCGGTGCTGGACGCGGTCCGCCTGGAGCCCGGCGCCGATGTCGCCGCGGCGACCGCGGTACAGATCCGTGGGGTCGTCGAGCGGCTCGTTGCCGCTGGCCAGTGGAAGGAAGGCGACCCGGGGGTCCTGGTCGTGCTGGACGCCGGATACGACGCGCCGCGCATCGCGCACCTGCTGGCCGGGCTTCCTGTCGAGATCCTCGGTCGGCTCCGCTCAGACCGCGTGATGCGCCGGCCCACACCGCCGCGGGTCTACGACCCCAAGGGCGGCCGTCCGCCGAAGCATGGCGGCGAGTTCGTCTTCGGTGACCCGGCCACCTGGGACGTCGAGCAGGCCGTGACGATGACGGACACCCGTCTCTATGGGAAGGCGACCGCGCAGGCGTGGGACCGGCTGCACCTGCGGCTGACCCGCCGGGCGGCGTGGATCGACCACGATGGACCGCTGCCCATCATCGAGGGCACCGTCCTCCGACTGGTCGTGGAGAAATTGCCCAGCGGCGGGGTGAACAAGCCGGTCTGGTTGTGGTGGTCGGGCACCGGCGCCACCGAAGCGGACGTAGACCGCTGCTGGCAGTCCTTCCTCCGGCGCTTCGACCTGGAGCACACCTTTCGCCTGTTCAAGCAGACACTCGGCTGGACCAAGCCCCGGCTCCGCAGCTCGGAGGCAGCCGATCGGTGGACGTGGCTGGTGGTCGCGGCCTATGCCCAGCTCCGGCTGGCCCGCCCGCTGACCACCGATCTGAGGCGGCCCTGGGAGAAGCCGGCCCCACCGAACAGGCTGACGCCTGCCCGAGTCCGGCGGGGGTTCAGAAACCTCCGCACGAAGACCGGCTCTCCAGCCCGTGCACCGAAACCGACCCAGCCCAGGCCCGGCCGACCGCCGGGCTCGAAGAACCGCCGCCCGGCCCTCCGTCATGACGTGGGCCGGATCCTTGCGGCCGGCGAGACATACAGCCGCCCCGCTCACCACAAGGCCGGCACCAAACCTCGACGTGTCACCCGGACTCCGAGCTGACGGAAGTCCGCCTCTCCCCGATGCCGGAGCTGTCAAGCAGGATGGCACCGTGGATGCGAATGGACACCAACCCCTTGAAGACCTCGTGCACTGGAAAAGTGAGCTCTCCGAGCTCATCGAAGCCGTCCGGCACGACGACCCGACAGCGACCATTACCCTCCGTCGTGATCACGCCGCAGCCGCCGTGGAGAAGGTCACCACTGGACTCGCCAGTCCCAGCGAGCTCATCGACTGGGCCCAAGCGGTGCACTTCGAGGACCGAGTGGACATCGACGAAAGACACCAGGACCTGCTGACCCAGTTCCTCGTCGAAGTCTCGACCCCCGAGCTGTTCGAACCCGTCACCCTTGCCGTCTGCCAGCGATGGTTGCACGCCCTGCGAGCAACGCCGGAATCCCTCACCAAAGCGGTCGGCGGTTAAACGACAAGGTGAGTGCTTGTTCCTGAACCTGATGAGGTCCTCTGTCGGAGGATGACTTTTCTCAGGCCCGTGAGGCAGGAGCGGAGGTATTGGCTGGTACGCCACGGCTGTACCTCGTGTTCCACATCTACGGTCTGGTGTCGCTCGAGGCCGTCCGGCCTATGGGCAGTTGGGTTGTGCAGCGAAAGGGAGGGTGTTTCATGCGATTACGAAGCATTGTGAGCGCGTTCGCCGTCGGTGTGGCGTTGGTCGCCACCAGTACTCAGACGGCGCTGGCCGAACCGTCGCCGAATGCGGAACCGCCTGAGGTCACGGTGACCGGCCAGGACGCGTCCGGGACAGCGGCGAGTTGCATTGCCTACGCGTCGCAGCCCAACCACAGCGGCTCTCGGATGACGGGTACCGGAGGCATCAGGTCGTGCTCAGGCGGTCCTTTGGCCTGTACCAGCGAGGCGGACCTCGAGTTCTACAACAACTTCTCGAACATGTGGATGACGGCAGCGACCTCACGTCAGTCCAAGTGCGCGCCGCCGCTGGGGTCGTCGACTGCAGCGGCAACCTGTGTGAACGACCCCGGTGCCCCGAAGGTTGGCTGGCGTACCACTACGGTCGCGGCCATCGTGAGCTCGAGCGGGTCTACGGGCCATGGCACGGCAAACAGCCCCGTCCTGTACGTGCCCTGCGCGTAGTGGGAAGTTGGAGGGCCTGTGCCAGTCGGGTTAATCCTCGGCCTCAGGCCTTCCACTCGCCGTAGAGAGGATCGACCGTGACCTCGGACCACGACACGCTCTGGCACCGCTGCGCGCACCTGGGCCGTGTCCTGCTGCCACTGATGGACCAGGAGCCATGGCGACAGGCTCGTCGCCACGAGAACCTGCGGACTTGGGGCATCGACACGGTCGAAGGCGAGCGCCTGATCGAGGTCTTCGCGGCTCTGGCTGCCCACGCCGTCGTGGCCGAAGCCGCCGTGTCTGCCGCAGAATTCGACGCTCTACCCCTCAGCCCTGTGGCCGAAGCGGCGACCGGCAAGCGCGACATCGAGCTGCTCGCCGGGCTCCCGGACACCTTCGCCGACGGCCGTGACGGACAGGCTGTCGATCTCTTCCGTCTGTACACCTATCAAGGCGGGCACACCAGCCGCTGGCTCTTCCAGCTGAGCAGGGAACTGCACCATGCGCTGCTCGTCCTCGCCGAACGCTCGCCGATGCCGTCCCCCACGTGCGGAGACGTCTTCCGCCAGGCGGCCGAGGCCGGCCTGCTGCAGTGATCATGGAGATCAGACATTCTCGCGGGACCCCGGATGGCTGGTGCGACGGGACGGCTTCCGGGTGATGCGCCTGGTCATAAGCGTGATTGCGGCCCAGGTGATCAGGCTCTCGGAGTGCTGGACGAGTCGTTCGTAGTCCCGGGCATGACGGCGGGCATGCATGATCCAGGCCAGCGACCTCTCCACGACCCACCTGCGGGGCAGGACGACGAATCCGGAGGTGTCCTTGGGGCGGCTGACGGTCTTGATCGTGAGGTTGAGGTGCCGTTTGGCCCAGGTCACGAGCTTGCCCGCATAGGCGCGGTCGGCCCAGACGACAGTGATCTCGGGGTGCATCAGCCGGAGTCGGAAGAGGACTTCCTTCGCTGCAGCGGAATCGCGCAGGTCGGCCGCGGTGACCATGACCAGCAGGGGCAGTCGGCCAGCAGCGCGTCGACGTCTCCGGACAGTTCACACGGCCAGCCCTCCGGCTCCTGGCCGTGCGACTCATTCAACGGGCAGCCCGGCTGCTTGGCGGCGCGCGATGGCCTCTGCGACGCTCTTCGTGGGCAGGGTGCCGTTCAGCGCGGCCTCGGTGAACCGGCCGCCGGACGGGTCCGTGTCCAGCATCGCCTCGCACCACCAGCGGCGCAGGACCCCCTCGGCGTCCTCCAGCGCGGCCGCCAGAAGCTCGCGGTAGAACTCCATCCGCCGCCAGCCCTCGAGCGCGGCCGCGATGCCCTCGGCGTTCCGCGGCACCCGGTCCGGCTCCGCATGCGGGTGAATCGGCTGTGTACTCATGCTGCTCTACCTTCTTCTTGGGTCTGCCTCAGCCATTCGTAGGGTTGTGGCACCCAGGGGAGCTGGGTGTGGCTTTCATGAGCAATGCTCATGACCTGTGGATCGGCCTCGGGCGGACGCGAAGAGCGTGCCTTCCCGAGTGATCGACTTCTGGTCATCGAGTAGGCCGACGTTGCACCGTCGGTCGGGAAGGCACGCCCGTGCTGAGCGTAGTGAATGCCGATGGAACGACCGAGACCGGCTCCCTGATCGACGACATCGTCCGCGAGGGTGCAAGGCGGATGCTGGCCGCAGCCCTGGAGGCTGAAGTCAACGCCTATATAGCCGAGTTGGCCGACGAACGGGACGAGTGCGGACGCCGCTTGGTGGTCCGCAACGGCTACCACCAGCCGAGGGAAGTCACGACCGCGGCCGGGGTGGTCGAGGTGAAGGCCCCGCGGGTGAACGACAAGCGCATCGACGAGGCGACCGGCGAGCGCAAGCGGTTCTCCTCGGCGATCCTGCCACCGTGGTGCCGCAAGTCCCCGAAGATCAGCGAGGTGCTACCCCTGCTCCATCTGCACGGCCTGTCCTCCGGCGACTTCGTGCCCCGCACTCGAGCAGTTCCTCGGCTCGGCGGCCAGCCTGTCCCCGGCCACCGTCACCCGGCTCACCACGCAGTGGCAGGCTGACCACGCCGCGTTCAGCGAGCGCGACCTGTCCGGCAGCGACTATGTCTATGTCTGGGCCGACGGCATCCACCTGCGTATACGCCTGCGCGAGGCGAATTCGTGCGTGCTCGTGCTGATGGGCGTGCGTGCGGATGGCACCAAGGAGCTGATCGCTATGAGTGACGGCTACCGTGAATCAGCCGACTCCTGGGCGGATCTGCTGCGCGACTGTGCTCGGCGTGGGATGCGTGCTCCCGTCCTCACCGTCGGCGATGGGGCGCTCGGCTTCTGGAAGGCCCTGGCCGGGGTGTTCCCTGAGGCACGGCATCAGAGGTGCTGGGTTCACAAGACCGCCAACGTCGCGAACGCTCTGCCGAAGTCTGCCCAGCCCAGCGCGAAGAAGGCCCTGCAGGAGATCTACAACGCCGAAGACCGCGACCACGCCCTCCAGGCCGTTGCCGAGTTCACCAAGACGTACGGGGCGAAGTTCCCCAAGGTCGTCAAGAAGATCACCGATGACACGGACGAGCTGCTCGCGTTCTACGACTTTCCCGCTGAGCACTGGATCCACCTGCGCACCACGAATCCCATCGAGTCCACCTTCGCCACGGTCCGGCTCCGCACGAAGGTCACCCGGAGTGCCGGCAGTGCGGCCGCTGCGCTCGCCATGGTCTTCAAGCTCGTGGAGTCCGCCCAACAGCGGTGGCGGGCCGTGAACGCACCCCACCTCGTCGCTCTCGTCCGCGCCGGAGCCCGATTCGAACGCGGACACCTCGTCGAGCGCCCCGAAGCTCAGGCAGCCTGAACTACCCCCTTGATCCATAGGATTTGAACTGTTGCTCGCGCTACGCTGATGCGTCGTGCAGAAGACGCGCCTCGACACTGCTCGGATCCGGGCGGCCCGCCAGGTGATTGACCCGGTATTCCTCGACACTCCGCTGTACCGCTGCGAGGCGCTGGAGCCCGGCCTCGGGTGCACGGTGAGCATCAAGCTCGAAACAGCGAACCCGGTCCGCAGCTTCAAGGCCCGCGGCACCGAGGTAGTCGCGAGCCTGCTCGCCGAGAATGGCTCGCGAGACGTAGTGTGCGCCAGCGCGGGCAATCTTGGCCAGGCCCTCGCGTGGTCCGGTCGCGGCCGGGGGCTTGAGGTGACTGTCGTGGCGTCCCGCTTTGCGACTGTGGCCAAGCTTGACCGCATCCGCGCGCTGGGCGCCAGGTTGGAGCTGGTGGACGGCGACCACGAGATGGCTCGCGAGCGGGCGGCGGCCATCGCGCGCTGCGACGGCATCCGGCTGCTCGAAGACAGCCTGGACATCGAGACCTGCGAGGGCGCGGCAACCATCGGCCTGGAACTGGCCGACACCGTGCCGTCGTTCGACGCCGTCCTGATTGCTCTCGGCGGCGGTGCACTGGCCACCGGTGTGGGTCATGTGGTGAAGGCCCTGGCGCCCGAGGTTGAGGTGATCTGCGTCCAGCCCCTGGGCGCACCGGCGATGACACACTCGTGGCGCGGGCGGCGCGTCGTCACCACCGACTCGACCAACACGATCGCTGACGGCGTCGCCGGCCGGCGTCCCATCCCGGCCGTCCTGGAGGACCTCCGCCTGGTCGCTGACGACGCCGTCCTGGTCCAGGAGGCGTCGATCATCGCCGGTATGCGGATGCTCCTCGACCACTCCGGCCTCGTTGTCGAACCGTCGGCCGCGCTCGGCATCGCGGCGATCCTCGAAGACCGCGACCGCTTCGCCGGCCGACATGTGGTCACCATCGTGTGCGGCAGCAACGTCGACGTAGACGCCTATCACCACTGGGTCGGTGCGGCTCTCATCCACAGGTCTTGACAATTACTCGCTTTCATGCTGCTGCCGCTTATGGCTCAAGAGGCTTGGCACCCAACCTCGCCACCCGCGAACAGGCGCTGGCCTGGATGCGCACAACCAAACAAGCACTCGACATCTACCGCACTCTCGGCGACCGCCACGGCGAAGCCAACGCCCTGCGGAACCTAGGTCGGGTACGGCAGGTGGCAGGTGACTTTACGGAGGCGGCCGAGCTGGTTCAGCAAGCGCTCGACATGTTCCGCACCCTCGGCGACCAGCTTGGCGGAGCATGCGCCCTGCGGAACCTAAGGGCTCGCAGAGAATCAACCTGTTGCTTCCTCTGATCCGGCTCGTTGATGTGGTATGCGCATCTCCGAGTCGATTCATCACCAACTCGCTGTGAAATTTAAGGTGTTGTTCCCGCATCTCGACGAGCGGCAGCGACGGCTGATGATGGGGGCCGAGGCCCAGATCCTGGGTCACGGCGGCATCCGGGCGATCGCGCGGGCAGCCCAGGTCAGCGAGACCACGGTCCGCAAGGGCGTGGACGAGCTGGAGGCCGGCGAGGAACCTCTGGGCCGGACACGCCGGCCCGGTGGTGGCCGAAAGAGGGCCGTGGACCTTGATCCGGGTCTGCGGCCCGCGCTCCTGGCACTGGTGGAACCTGACGAGCGGGGCGATCCGATGTCGCCGCTGCGCTGGACGGTGAAGTCGACCAGAAGCCTCGCCGGCGCGCTCACCCGTCAGGGGCACCGGGTGAGCGCGGACACGATCGGGGACCTGCTGCGCGAGGAAGGATTCAGCCTGCAGGCCGGCGCCAAGACCATCGAGGGCAAGCAGCACCCCGACCGTGACGCCCAGTTCCGCTACATCAACGGGCAGGCCAGACAACACATGGATGCAGGCCAGCCGGTGATCAGCGTGGACACGAAGAAAAAGGAACTCGTCGGCGACTACAAGAACGCGGGCCTCCAGTGGCGGCCAGCCGGTGAGCCGGTACTGGTCAAGACGCACGATTTCCTGGACCGGCAGGGACCGGGCAAGGCGATCCCGTACGGGATCTATGACATCGCCGCGAACACCGGCTGGGTCAGCGTCGGCACTGACCACGACACCGCCGCATTCGCCGTCGCCTCCATCCGCCGTTGGTGGCAGGCTCGCGGCCGGCACGACTATCCGGATGCCACCCGTCTACTGATCACTGCGGACGCAGGCGGGTCCAACGGCTACCGCACCCGCGCCTGGAAGACCGAACTCGCAGCCCTGGCTGCCGAGACGGGCTTGGACATCACGGTCTGCCACATGCCTCCGGGCACCTCGAAATGGAACAAGATCGAGCACCGGCTGTTCTCCCACATCTCGATGAACTGGCGCGGCCGCCCGCTGACCAGCCACGACGTCATCGTGAACAGTATCGCGGCGACCACCACCCACACTGGGCTGAAAGTCCACGCCGAACTCGACCCGGGCACCTACGACACCGGCATCAAGGTCACCGACAGCGCCGGGGCCGAAGCCTCCGACCAGCTCAAATACCTGTCCGAGCGGATCCCCCCCACCTTCGTACTCGCCGGCATCGATGTCGCCGCTAGCGGCCTGTTCAGTGGAGTCCGAGGCCAGCAGATCGCCGGCCGATACACCGTCACCGACACCGAACCATTCGCCTACGGCACCACTGCACAGCGGCAGAACTGGCGGAACCTGATCGCCTCACTCGAAGACGCCCTACGACTCCACCGGCACAAGCCCGGCAGTCTGGTCAAACTCGACGGCTACCTCCACGAACGCACCGACGGCGCGATCGGCAGCCTCTCCCAGCTCGTCCGCGGCGCCGCCCTGAGGCCATCATCAACGGCAGCGAGGCCATCACCCGCAAGACCCTGGAGACCATCGAGGTCGACCAGACCGCCGAGGACGCCCGCCAGGAACACCGCCGCAACCGTCGCCCCCGCCGCCGGAGGCCAGATGCCGACGCAGCCTGACCGATCCCACCAGCTGCCCATCGCTCTCGGCCCCGTCCATAACGAGACCCTCGGTTCCTATCTCCACCGCCTGGCCGTCGCCAACAACCGTCCCGCGGGCTTCCTCGCCCGCCTCCTGGGACCACTGCCGCCGGAGTTCTCCCCGCTCAGTAACACCACGGCCGGCTGGACTCCCCACTCGCCTGAACGCCTGGCCACACTCTCCGGGCGCCCAACGTCCCAGCTTGCCCGGGCCCTGCCCGCGCTCGCCGACCTCCTCAGCCCGCATAGTCCCGGGCAGCGAACGGAACACCTGGTCAGCCGCCCCTGCCGCTGTTGCACAGCCCGCCGCAGCCCGACCGCTTCCGTGGTCATCACCCTCTCGCCCGCCCACGTCCACCTCTGCCCGCGGCATCAACTCTGGACCCGCTCCACTCACGACATCCCGCTCGTCCCTCTACCGGAAGTCATCGAGGCCCAGCGTCGACTCGACCAGCTCGCCCGCCGTCACCGTCAGATCGGACAAGCCCTCGACCTGGCGCGGAAAATCATCGAAGACTGGTCCGCCTCCGGAATGCCGATCGACCTCGGGAAAGAATGGACCGATCGCCTCGACCGAGTCGAAGCTCTCGCTGCCAGCAAGAAGGTCTCGGCTGAGGACCCCAGTCACCTCGCGGCGTTCCCCGACATCGTGGTGCTGACGCACCTGATCCTCGACCCGCCCACAGCCGCCCTCGATCCCAAGGAGCTCTATCTGGCGACGACCGCCGAGCTGAGCCGACGATTCGCACGGATCTACACCACCCTCGGAACCCAGAACCCCCCTCTACCGGCGATTCTGTCTCTACCGCGACAGGACATCCACCCGGTGAACCCCGTCGTTTGGCCATTGAGATGACA
>NZ_JAERRG010000079.1 GCF_016741935.1 Streptomyces endocoffeicus
GTACTCCAGCAGCGTTTCGCTATCTGGCCTGGTCAGAGGCGTCGTCCGGAGTGTCGTCGGCTGGTGGCGGGTCTGGGGCCGTCTTGCCGGACCGCCCCTGCAACGAGTGGAGTCGTCGGCGGTAGTGGCAGTGACGGGCGACGACTTGGCGTCTGCGGCGCCAGCGTGACCAGTTCAGCATGTGCGCGCGAAGCGACCGGCCGGCTCGGTGTTTGTCGGCGAGGCGAGGCGCCAGGAGCCGCCGGACTTCTGCCACGGTGGGCGGAGCCAGGGTGCCGGAAGCGTTTCTGCATCCCCCTTTGCGGCCGCGTCGGCCGCCATGACCGCGAGGTAGGCATGGGCGAGCATGGCCAGGGTGATGTGCCGGTACCAGCCGATGTAACGGCGGACCTCGTACTGGTCCAGGCCGCACTCGTTCTTCGCGGCCTGGAAGCACTCCTCGATCTGCCAGCGCATGCCGGCGATCCGCACCAGGTCGGCCACCACGGTCTCCCGTGGGGCGTAGGCGAGGAAGTAGGCGAGTTCCTCGGGCTTTCTGAGGCTGCGGCGGGCCAGTGCCCACCGCCGACGGACGGGGACCTCGCCCTGATAGTCGAACTCGGCCACCGTGGGCAGTTCCAGTGCCGCCCAATGGTAGAGCCGCGGCCCCTTGGCCCCGTCGCCGCACGAGATCGGCTCCCATGCCTCGTCCGGGGCCTGGGCGAAGAGGTGGTCGACGCGCGGGCCGAAAACCTGCTGCGATTTGGGCACCGCGAGCACGTAGCCGAGACCGGACTGCTCCAGCAGACGGCGGAAGCGTCCCTCCTGCCCGTAGGCGGCGTCCGCGGCCACCCAGGCGAGGGGGAGATCGGAGGCCAAGACACGGAGTACGAGGCGCTTGGCCAGCTCTCCCTTGGTGGCGAAGCCGCGTTCGTCGGGGACCTTCGCCGCCCGGCAGCGCTCGCGGTCCTCCGTCCACGACCTGGGCAAGTACAGCTCCCGGTCCACCAACGCGCGGCCGGTGCTGGTGGCGTAGGCGGCGAAGACACCTATCTGGCAGTTCTCGGTGCGGCCGGCGGTGCCGGAGTATTGGCGCTGCACTCCGGCCGAGGTGGTGCCCTTCTTGATGAAGCCGCGGTGTCATCGATGACGAGCACCCCGCCGTCATCGCCGAGGTGCTTGGCGACGTATGACTGCAGGTCGTCGCGGACGTCGTCGGTGTCCCAGGTTGCTGGGTACGCAGGTCGCGGCATGGCGCCGCCTGAGCAGGTCGCGATGCCGGCGCAGGACCGTGTCGGGGCGGACCAACAGCAAAAGGTGCCGCGGTCTGTCTTTGGGGAGGTGGTAGAGCAGGCCGGCGAGGATGGCACGGTCGGTGTCGGTGAAGGTCGGCTTACCGACCCGGCGTTGGAGGACCGGCAGTTGGTGCCGGAGTACGAGGACCTCGACGTCCTTCTCCCTGTCGCTCATCGGGCAGGAGCCGTAGGAACGCCAGGGCGTTGGTTGCGGCGAGGTAGGCCAGACGCAGCAGCACGACAGATCATGATGCCGCCGGGGCCCTGCGTAGATGAAGACCCCGGGGTGAACATCAAGGAGCGCCGAAGAGCCGTGATCAGGCCCTCGACCTGCGTGGATGATCTATCGGCACTCGTAGAGCTCCGACGGCTTGGCCATAGGGTTGCCGCCGCTACGATACGGCGTGTCCTGCGCCGTTCCGGTCTACCGCCCGCGCCGCAGCGCGCAAGTCAGCAGACCTGGCGCTCCTTCGTCCGTTCACAGGCCCACACGCTGCTCGCCTGTGACTTCATGCATGTGGAGACCGTCTTCCTCAAGCGTGTTTATGTCTTCTCCGTCATGGAGGTCGCCACCCGGCGCGTCCATGTCCTGGGTGTCACCGCCCACCCGAGCGGCGCATGGGTCACCCAACTCGCCCGCAACCTGGTCATGGACCTCGGGGAGAGAGCTGGGTGCTTCCGGTTCCTCATCCGGGACCGGGACAGCAAGTTCATTGCCGCGTTCGACGCCGTCTTCGCCGGTAATGACACAGCCGTAATCCCGACGCCACCGCAAAGCCCCCGGTCCAACGCGTTCGCCGAACGATGGATACGCACAGCCCGCGGCGAATGCACCGACCGGCTCCTCATCACTGGCGAACGACACCTGCGTACGGTCCTCACCGTATACGCCGAGCACTACAACGCCGGCCGAGCCCACCACAGCCTGGGCCTACGTGCCCCAGTCGACGAGCCGAACTCATCCCCCTACCTGCTGGCGCAGTCAGACGCCGACAGGTACTTGGTGGACTGCTCAACGAGTACCACACCACGCCACTCCGACTGCCTCACCATCTACAGGGAAGGCCCAGTTCAGCAGCCTGATCGGAATATTGACACCCTCCAGGCCAGGGAACTTCCGCATGTCTGGAGCAAACCGGTCGCGCGCGGAAGGTTCAGGTCACGCCCGCAATCCGTCCACCGCCGTGTCGATCGCCGTCAGCGCCGAGCTCTGGTCGAGCCCCGCCCTCGATACGAGTGACAGGCCCTGGACGATGTAGAGCAGGAGCTGCGCCTGGGCCTCGGGGGAGGAGTTGGTCGTGACCTCTCCGGCGGCCTGTGCGCGGCGGAGTGCGCCGGCGACGATGTCGGTGAAGCGGTGGTACGAGCGGGTGACGATCTCCGTGGCTTCGCTGTCCTGGGGGACGAGTTCGGCGGTCGTGTTGCCGACCAGGC
The DNA here is from genome assembly GCF_016741935.1 of Streptomyces endocoffeicus. Classification (GTDB taxonomy): domain Bacteria; phylum Actinomycetota; class Actinomycetes; order Streptomycetales; family Streptomycetaceae; genus Streptomyces; species Streptomyces endocoffeicus. The sequence goes on from NZ_JAERRG010000079.1 coordinate 2,709, forward strand.
AGCCCTGCGGCACGCCCCTGTCGGAGATCAGCTCGTCCAGTCGCGCCGGATGGGTCAGGATCTCGCGCAGGGCGGGCAGCACCGGGGCGGTGTCGAGCGCGGCGGTCAGGTGCCGCTCGTACACCTCCCAGTAGAGCCTGACGGCGTCCAGGTAGAAGCGGCGCTTGTCGCCGAAGGCGCCGTAGAGGCTGCCACGCTCGACGGCCAGCGCTTCGACCAGGTCCTGGATCGACGTCGCCCCGTATCCCCGGGACCAGAACAGTTCGAGTGCGCGCTCCAGCGTCTGTTCCTTGTTGAACTCGCGGGGGCGTCCGGTTCGTGCCATGCGTCCAAGACTACGACTTCTTGACTCGACGTTCAAAAAGTCGTAGCTTCCGTTGCGACACTTCTTGAACGAACGCACAGAAGTCGGTCACTCACTGACCGGCCCGAAGGGCGAAACAATGGAATTTGCGGGCAAGACGGCGCTCGTCGCCGGGTCCGGCGCGATCGGCGGACTCGGGCACGCGACGACCAGGGTGCTGGCCGCGGGCGGAGCCGACCTGATCCTGACCGGCACCGATCCGCGGCGCGGCACCCAGGTCGTGGAAGACCTCCGCGCGGCCGATGGCGAGCCCACCGGGGCGGTGCGCTTCGTTGCGGCCGACGTGTCCGACCCGGCGAGCGTGCGGCAACTGGCCGAGGAGGCCGGAGCCGTCGACATCCTGATCAACAACGCGAGCGTGATGACGTTCTCCCCGACCACCGGGCAGGGCCTCGCGGGCTACGACGCCGCCTTTGCGGTCAACGTGCGTGCCCCGTTCCTGCTCACCGCCCTGCTCGCGGAGAAGATGGCCGCGGGCGGCGGCGGCAGCATCGTCAACGTCAGCTCCACCGCGGCCGGCCTCGGCATGCCGGGCATGGCCGTCTACGGCGCCACCAAGGCGGCGCTCGAATCGCTGACCCGCACTTGGGCGGCGGAGTTCGCCGAGTCGAACGTGCGGGTCAACGCCGTCTCCCCGGGCCCGATGCGCACATCGAAGGTGGTCGCGGCGATGGGCCCGGACATGGGCGGCATGGGCCTGACCACCGCGCTCAAGCGCACCTCCGACCCGGCCGAGGTGGCCCACGTGATCGCCTTTCTCGCCAGTGGCCGGGCCAGTTACATGACCGGGGCGATCGTCGCCACCGACGGTGGCCGCACCGCAATCTGAGGAGAGGCGGAACAATGGATCGTCTTGTGGGAAAGCACGCACTGATCACTGGGGGAACGAGCGGCATCGGTCTGGAGGCGGCCCGCGAGTTCCTCGCCGAGGGAGCGACCGTCGCCATCACCGGCCGGTCACAGGAGAAGCTCGACGAGGCAGCCCGGCAGTTGGAGGGCCCGTTGCTGACCATCGCCAGCGACGCCGGCGACGTGCCCGGCCAGGCGGCGCTCGCTGCGCGGCTGCGGCAGGAGTGGCCGAAGCTCGACATCCTGATGAGCAACGCTGCCGACATCACCCACCTCCCCGTCGAGGCATGGACCGAGGAGGCGTTCGACAGGCTCCTCGCGACCAATCTCAAGTCGCCGTTCTTCCTGATCAAGGACCTGCTGCCGCTCTTCTCGCAGCAGTCCTCGGTCATCCTCGTCGGCTCGGTCTCCGCGTACATCGGACACGAGAACGCGACGGTCTACGGCGCGGCCAAGGCGGGCCTGCTCTCCTACACGCGCGGGCTGACCTATGAGCTGAAGGACCGGGGCATCCGCGTCAACGGACTGAGCCCGGGCCCGACGATCACCAACGCGTTCGCGCCCCTCGGCCCCGAGCGCCAAGCAGCCCTCTACGAGGAACTCCGGCAGACCGTGCCTCTCCATCGCCTGGGAACCGCTACCGAGCTGGCGAAGGCGGCGGTCTATCTCGCCTCGGACGAGTCCGCCTATACCGCGGGGACCGTGCTGCGCGTTGACGGGGGCATCGGGCAGCTCGCGTACTAACAGGATAAACCGGCCTGCCTGGTGCCACCGGCCGTCAGCATTATGCGTCGCTGAACGCCAATCACTGTTCCAACGTTCCCCCGGACCGGTCACGCCGCCGTGACGAGTTCGGCGGGCCGGGGCGGTGCTGCGGTGGGGTGGAAGGGGCCGCGGGCGAGGCGGCGTGTCATGAGCGTGATGACCGCGAGATTCACCATCGCCTCGGCGTGGGCGGGTCTGCGTTCGTAGTCTCTGACCAGGCGTCTGGCGTGCTGCAACCACGCGAGTGATCTCTCCACGATCCACCGTTTTGACAGCAGGACGAACCCTTGCGGTCCTTGGCACCGTCAGGTTCAACGTGGTGCCCGCCCAGGTGACCAGGGTGCCGGCGTAGGCACGGTCGGCCCACACGATCGTGATCTCCGGGTGTGTGCGCCGCAGCCGGGTCAGCATAGTCCGGGCGGCCTGGGTGTCGTCGGTTCCTCATCCGTGACCGGGACAGCGAGTTCACCGCCGCATTCGACGCCGTCTTCGCCGGCAACGGCATAGCCGTCATTCCGACGCCGCAGAGCCCCCTGGTCAAACGCGTTCGCCGAACGATGGATACGCACAGCCCGCGCCGAATGCACCGACCGAATCCTCATCACCGGCGAACGACACCTCCGTGCCGTCCTCACCACGTACGCCGAGCACTACAACACCGGACGGGCCCACCGCAGCCTCGACCTACGCGCCCCGGACGACCACCCGAGCGTCATCCCCCTGCCCGCTGCCGTAGTCAGACGGTGACAGCTACTCGGCGGCCTGCTCAACGAGTTCCACTCCAACGATATCTCCATCCACGGTGGACCGCGGCATGCCCTTGGTTCCTCCGGGCCGTCCAGGGCTGCGGATCCCTGGACGGCCCGGCGAGCGCAGGGGTGTCAGCCGACAGTGGTGCTGGGCTTGCCGTCCCATGCCACCGGCAGGCTGGCCGGTCGGATGAAGGCCACGTCGGACTCATGCGGGATGTCGCGTTCGTTCATCCCGAGGATGAGACTCGGGAAGCGGTCGAAGCAGGATGCGTGAGCAGTTGCGCGCGTCCCAGGCGGATCAGAGGTCGGCACCCTACGCCAAATGCGGGTAGTCGGTATAGCCACGGTGGTCACCGCCGTAGAAGGTGGTGCTGTCGGGCTGGTTGAGCGGGGCGCCGGTCTGCCACCGCTGTACCAGGTCGGGGTTGGCGATGAAGGCACGCCCGACCGCGACAAGGTCGGCCTGTCCGGTGGTGACCAGTTCCTGTGCGGCGGTGACGTCGGTGACGGGGTCCCAGCCGTTGCTGACGATGTGGGAGCCGCCGAAGCGCTCTGCGAGGTCGGTGAGCAGCGGGGAGGCGGGGTCGCCGATGGCGTGCAGGTAGGCCAGGCCCATCCCGGACAGCGCGTCGACGAGGGTGCGGTACGTGGCCGCGGTGAGGTGGGGGTCGGTCTCCAGCGCGCCGTGGAGGTTGATGGCGGGGGAGATGCGGATGCCGACGCGTTCGCTGCCGATGGCGTCGCTGACGACCTGTGCCACTTCGATGACGAAGCGGGCACGGGCTTGGGGGGAACCGCCGTAGTGGTCGGTGCGCTGGTTGGTGGAGGGAGCGAGGAATTGGTGCAGGAGGTAGCCATTGGCGCTGTGCAGTTCGATGCCGTCCAGGCCGGCGGCAATGGCGGCAGTGGCGGCGCGGGTGAATTCGTCGATGACGGCAGGAATGTCCTCGGTGGCCAGGGCGCGCGGGGTGGGGTGGGGCTGGGGGCCGGCCGGGGTGAACATCTCGCCCGGTGCGGCGATGGCGCTGGGGGCGATGGTTTCGGCCTGGTGCTTGTTGTCGGGGTGGGAGATGCGTCCGGCGTGCATGAGCTGGGCCACGATTCGGCCACCTGCCTGGTGCACGCCGGCGGCGAGGGTGCGCCAGGCTTCGATCTGTTCGCTGGTGTGCAGGCCGGGCGAGTTCATATAGCCCTGTCCGACTTCGCTGGGCTGCACCCCCTCGGTGACGATCAGCCCGGCGGTGGCCCGCTGAGTGTAGTAGGTCGCCATGAGGCTGGTGGGGACACCGTCGGGGGTGGCCCGGTTGCGGGTCATGGGGGCCATGACGATGCGGTTGTTCAGCGTCCACTTGCCTACCGTGACGGGCGCGAAGAGGTCAGTCATGAAGGTAACTCCTGAAGCGGGGTTGTGCAGTGTGCGTGGGGTGCGGAAGGTCAGGCGAGGCGGCGTACGGCAACGACCGTGTCGGTGACGGTCGCGGTCTGACCACCGGGGCCGGTGGCCACCCGCTGCGGGGTGGCCAGGCGCTGGGGTGTCCACCGCGCCGTGTCGAGGGCGAGTTCGCCGTAGATGTCTTCCGGGCTGGGGAAGCGGGTGTCGGGATCGGTGTTCCAGGCCCAGGGGCGTACCGAGCCGTGGTCGACGATCAGGAGGATCCCGCCGGGAGTGAGCGCGTGTGCGGCGCGGCGCAGGACGCTGGCACGCGGGAAGGCGTAGGGGGTCTGCAGATACTGGGCCGAGATGAGGTCGAAAGTGCCGGAGGGGAAGGTCTCCGCCAGGTCGTGCTGTTCGGTGCGCACACTGCTCTCGAGGCCGTTTCGGGCGGCGAGCCGGCTGGTGCGCTGAAGGGCGGTGGGGGCGATATCGACGGCGGTGACGTGCCATTCGTGGGTGGCGAGCCAGAGGGTGTCTCCGCCTTCGCCGCAGCCCAGGTCGAGGGCGTGGCCGGGTGTGAGGTGCCGGGCCGTCTCGGCGAGCAGAGGATTCGCGGTGTCCTTCCAGACGCTGCCCTTGCCGCGGTAGAGCTGCTCCCAGAAGCTGGCAGCATCGTTGGCGGCATGGATTTCGGGGATGCACTCGTCCATCGCGTGTGTCTCTCCTTCGGATAACTTCGGGGCGGATTGGGGCCGGGGCTCGGGTGAGCTCAGTGGCCCGGGTCGGGTGCGGCCGCGTCGCCGGCCGTGCTCTTGGGCGTCTTCACCAGGGCGAGTAGTGCGACAACGGCGGCGGCCAGGAGAGCGCCCGCCACGATGAACGCGATGCGGTAGCCGTGGAGGTAGGCCTCCAACTGCACGGCCTGGGGGGCCTGCCCGGGGCTTTCGCCGCGGGAGTTGAGGTAGCCGGTGACGGCGGAGACGTAGAGGGTGTTGAGCAGGGCGGGGCCCAGGGCGGCGCCGATCTGCTGGCTGGTGCTCAGGGCGGCGCTGGCGACACCGGCGTCGTGTGGATCAACGCCGGACAGGGCCACGTTGGGGCCGGCCAGGAAGAACAGGCCGACGCCGACACTGACGAGGATCTGGGTCGGGAGGACTTCGCCCGCGTAGCCGGACGCGGTGTCGAGTCGGGTGAGCCAGAACAGTCCCACCGTGGCCAGCGTGCTTCCTGCCGCCATCAGGGTCTTGGGGCCGAGGCGGGTGACCAGCGGGGCACTGAGGGTGGTGGTGGCGATGATGCCGACGCTGAAGGGCAGGAAGGCGCATCCGGCCTGCAGGGGTGTGTAGTGGAGGTTGACCTGCAGGAAGTAGGTCATGAAGAGGTTCATGCCGAACATGCCGGCACCGATGAGGAGGTTGGCCAGGAACACGCCGGCACGGGAGCGGTCGAGGATCACACGCAGCGGGAGGAGCGGGTGGGCGCTGCGGTGCTCGACCACGACGAACGCAGTCAGAAGAACCACAGCGGCGGCCAGGAGCAGCAGTGTTGCCGGGGCGGTCCAGCCAACGCCGTCGGCGGCCCGGGCGAAGCCGTAGACGAGGGCGACGAGTCCGCCGGTCACCAGCACGGCTCCGGGGACGTCGTAGTGACGGTCACCCGCGGCGCGGCTTTCACGGATGTAGGGGAGGGTGGCGAGGGCCGCAGCCAGGGCGATGGGGACGTTGATGTACATGCACCAGCGCCAGCCCGCGTATTGCGTCAGCACACCGCCGAGCAGCAGCCCGACGGCACCGCCCCCGCCCTGGAACGCGCCGAAGACACCGAAAGCCTTCGCGCGTTCCTTGGGGTCGGTGAAGGCCACGGTGATCAGGGAGAGAGCGGCCGGGGCCAGGAGGGCGGCGAAGGTTCCCTGCAGGGCGCGGGCTGCGAACAGCATGCTCGGGTTGAGAGCGAGGCCGCCGAGCATGGAGGCGGCGGCGAAGCCGAGCAGGCCGATGAGGAGGATCTTCTTGCGGCCGGCGAAGTCGGCGATGCGGCCGCCGAGCAGGAGCAGGCCGCCGGAGGCCAGTGCGTAGGCGGTGATCATCCACTGGCGGCCGGCGTCACTCATGCCGAGATCGCTCTGGGCCTGGGGCAGAGCGATGTTCACGATGGACACGTCGAGGACGACCATCAGGGTCGCCACGGATGCCACGATGAGCGTCATCCACCGATGGGGGTCGGGCGCGGTGGGGTCGGGCGGCCTATGGGCGCGGCGGGCGGGGCTGGTCATTGAAATCTCTCCTGAGCCGGAACCGAACATGGGGCGACGAGACGGCGTGCGCCGTTGCATGGCCAGGAGGCTGAAACAAGTCGTGCCGAAGGTGCAAACTCTCATGCTCTTTTGGCAAGATGGATGTCATGGCGAATATCAATCGGGTCCTGACGGCGATCGGACCGAGACTGCGGGCGCTGCGCTTGCAGCGCGGTATCACGCTGGCCGCCCTCTCTCAGACCACAGGGATCTCCGAAAGCACGCTCTCCCGGTTGGAGAGCGGCGGCCGCAAAGCGAACCTGGAGCTCCTGCTCCCCCTGGCCCACGTCTACCAGGTCCCCCTGGACGAGTTGGTCGGGGCGCCCGAGACAGGCGATCCGCGCGTGCATCTGCGGCCCGTCACCCGCGACGGCATGACCTATGTGCCACTGAGCCGCCGCCCCGGCGGGCTGCACGCCCACAAACTCGTCATCAGCCCCAGCAGTGGCGAGCCTGAGCTGAACATCCACGAGGGCTACGAGTGGATCTACGTGCTGGACGGCCGGCTGCGCCTGCTCCTCGGCGAGCGCTCCCTGCTCCTCACGCCAGGTGAAGTGGCGGAATTCGACACCCATGTGCCGCACTGGCTAGGCGCCGACGACGATCAGCCGGTGGAGCTGTTGGTCATCTTCGGCAAGCAGGGCGAGCGGGCCCACCTCAGGGCCCGCCCAACCTGACCGCATCGCGGTCACCCCGTACCGGGCAGCAGGGAGTCGAGGCCATGCCGCCGTTCGCCCAGCACATGCTCGGTGACCTGCGCCTCGATTGCGGCACTGAAGTCCTCACGCGGGGCAGCGCGCCGGCGTACAAGGGCCTCGTCAGTGTCGGCGTTGACGAGGTCGGCGTTGATGGCCGCCGCGGCCGTCGCACCGCCGGCCTGCGCCTGGACGAGCCCGGCCATCACATCGGCAACATTGCCGGCCACCCAGACGCCGGGGACATCCGTTGCGCCGACGGCATCGGATGGCACATAGGTGCCGACGCCCATTGGGTGCGGCGCCGGGCCTACGCCGAGGCCGGCCAGGACTTCGCCCTGCACGAGAAACTGCGGGGCCACCGCCAGAGAATGCACGGGGACCACCAGCTTCGAGGAGAGCCGGACGCCTCGGAGCGTGTCGTCCACGACCTCCAGGCCGGTCACCTCTCCCTGCACAACCTCGATGCCACGGGCCGCCAAACGCTCCCAATGCTCCTCTTCAGGCTCCGGCCCCGCGTGCAGGAAGAGCGTCACCAGGCTGGACCACTGGCGAAACAACAGCGCCTGATGCACTGAGGCTGCACTTGAGCTGAGCACGCCGATCGGCGTGTCCCGCACTTCCCACCCATGGCAGTAGGGACAGTGCAGCACGTCTCTTCCCCACCGCTCGCGTAGCCCCGGCACTTGCGGCAACTCGTCCACCAGGCCCGTGGTCACCAGCAGCCGCCGGGCCCGGAAGCTTGCACCGCTCTGCGTGCCGACGACGAAGAGCCCTTCCACGCGCGTGGCGTGCGTGGCACGGTCGGAGAGCACCTGCCCGCCATACCGGCTCACCTCGGCCCGCCCAGCACGCAGCAGGTCCAGCGGCGCCACCCCGTCACGTGAAAGCAGGCCGTGAGCCGCAGCGGCGAGGGCGTTGCGGGGCTCCCCCGCATCCAGCACCAGCACCGAACGTCGGGCCCGCGACAGGGTCAGCGCCCCTGACAGACCGGCCACACCGCCGCCAATCACGACTACATCGAAAACGCCAGAATCCAGTTTGTCGTTCATGCGGCACACGGTGCGGCGCTCCGGCAGAGGAAGCAATCCCTCTTGCCGATCTGGCAAGGCAAGAGCCATCTTTCGCGTTTATATATATTCAGCCAGCGCGGCTGCCCTTGCCGGAAACCTCGTCCGTGCAGGTCACGCTGCACGTTGGTATTCGTGGAGGATGTCGCCGAGGCGATCGTGTCGGCGTATGCCGAGGCGCGCTAACGCGTCGGGATCGTCGATCGGCGGGGGCACGAGGCGGAGCGGTCTGACGTTTGCGATGCCCTGGTGCGGGCGGTGTGTGTTGTAGAACTGCTCGAACTCGCGCAGGGTGTGGAGGAGGCCTGCGTCCTTGAGGACGGCATCGAAGAGGTCGGGGAACTTCCCGTCTCTGTCCCGGATCACGAATTGTGCCCGGAAGCCGAGGTCTTCGAGGTCCATGACGAGGTTCTTCGCCGCTTGTGCTACCCAGGATGCGGTGGGATGTGTGGTGGCGCCCAGGATGTGGATCGGGCGATTGCCGTGTTCGATCACCATGAGCACGTACATCCGTATCCCCGACAGGGTGACTGTTTCCATGAAGTCGCGGCCAGCAGGACATCAGCCCGGGAGCGATGGAAGTCGGCCCAGGTACTGGAGTTCCGCTCAGGCGCAGGGTCGATGCCTGCCTCCTTGAGGATTTCCCAGACGGTGGACGCGCTTACCTTCACCCCGAGCACGAGCAGCTCGCCGTGCAGGCGTCGGTACCCTCAGCTGGGGTTCTTTTTCGCCAGGCGCAGCACCAGGATGCGGATGGAGCGTACGGTGTGCGGTCGTCTCAGGCGTTTGGGCCGGCAGGAGGCGGCATGACGGCGTTTGACGAGGTTGCGGTGCCAGCGCAGTACCGTGTCGGGGCGGACGAGTAGCCGTACTCTTCGCAGGACGTGCGGTGGCAGCCGGTGCAGCAGCGCCGCCAGGAATGCTCGATCGCTGGGCGTGAACCGGATCTTGTCCTTGCCGAGTTGGCGTTCCAGCACGGTGATCTGGTGGCGCAGGGCGAGGATCTCCGCGTCCTTGTCCCGGTCGGTCAGCGGCAGCAGGCGAAGCGTTGCGAACACGTTTGTCACACCGAGGTAAGCCAGCCGCAGCAGCACGATCGATCATCATGACGCGCTGACGGCAGCAGCGCGAGAGCGCCGACTCGAGCGACTGCGGCCAGATTTCGGGAAACCCAATGCACCGGCCCTCATCAGGGCGGATGAGATTTCCGGCAAGGGCAGT
>NZ_JAERRG010000008.1 GCF_016741935.1 Streptomyces endocoffeicus
ATTTTGCAGAGAGCCCTGCCGGGACTTCGGTTACCGGCAGGGCTCTTCTCTTGTTGTGTTGCGAGCCACTCGGTGTTCATGTTGTCTGGGCACGATGCCGCTCATGGGGACTCCTACGGATGAGCTGCTGCATGAGTTGACCCGGGCGCGTGTGCGACCGGGCGACGAGGTCATCGTGCCGTCCTACGGCACTCCCGAAGCCGCGGAAGCGGTGCTGCTGGCCGGCGCCAGGCCGGTGTTCGTGGACATCGACGCCCATACCTACTGCATAGACCCGGCCGCGGTGGCCCAGGCGCTGACGCCCAGGACCGCGGCCATCGTGGCCATTCACACCTTCGGACATCCCGCCGACATGGCGGCCCTCACCGAGCTCGGCCAGCGGCACGGCGTGCTGGTGATCGGACACGGGGCTGCCGGCGAGCCCGCCGGGGAGATACTGCGGCGGCAGGCCAACGCGGCTTATCTGGACGGAAAGCTGCGCGGCGTCCTCACGCCGCCTGTCGCGCCCGGTGTGCAACACACCTACCAGCAATACGTCGTCCGGGTTCCCGGCAACGGCCGGCCGGACCGGGACGCCTTCGCCCGTACGCTGCGTTCTCGCGGTGTCGTATGCCATGTACCCGTACAGACGCCCGCGCACCGCACCGCGCGCTTCCGGCGCGATCTATGGCTCGCGGAGACCGAGCGCGCGGCCGATGAGTGCCTTGCGCTGCCCGTCGATCCGACCATGTCGCGGCGGGAGTTGCAGCGCGTGGTCTCGGCCTGCAACGCGCTGGGCGGGCTACTGCAGTCAGCCGCCTGAGCCACGGGGCGCGTGGTCGGGAGCGCACCCGGGTTCGGGTATGATCGATCTCGTCGACGCGCCCCAATAGCTCAGTCGGCAGAGCGTCTCCATGGTAAGGAGAAGGTCTACGGTTCGATTCCGTATTGGGGCTCTCCTGCGAAGGCCCCCGCCAGGTGGCGGGGGCCTTCGTCATGTTCGGGCATCGCCGGAGCCCGGCGATGCCCGGGCGCCTCAGGCGTCGGCGGGCTCGGGCTCCGGGACGCGCATCGCCAGGATCGCCATGTCGTCGGACGGCGGCTCCGCCGCGAACCGCTCGACCGCCCGCAGCACCCGGGAGGCCACCGCGCCCGCCGTAAGGCCGGTGCAGGTCGTGAGGACGTCGATAAGGCCGTCGTCGCCGAGCATCCTGGTGCCCTCGCGCCGCTCCGTCACCCCGTCGGTGACGCACAGCAGCACATCGCCCGGGTCGAGCGTGATCGTCTGCTCGTACAGCTCGAGGTCCTCCATGACGCCGAGCAGCGGCTGGGGCTCGGCAGCCGCCTCGATGCTGCCGTCCTGGCGCAGCCGGAGCGGCAGCGGGTGTCCGGCGCAGACGACCTTGAGCACCGCGCTGCCGTCGTGCTGCGGCCACAACTCGCCGTAGAGGAGGGTCAGGAAGCGGCTGCGGGCGCCCTCGTCGAGGATCGCCGCGTTGAGCCGTTCCAGGACCGCCGGACCGCCGAAGCCCTCGCGGGCGAGCAGCCGCAGGGCGTGCCGGGCGAGTCCGGTGACCGCGGCCGCCTCCGGTCCGGTGCCGCAGACGTCGCCGATGGCGAAGCCGTACGCCCCGTCGCGGATCGGGAAGAGGTCGTAGAAGTCGCCGCCGACCTCGTTGCCCTCGCCCGCCGCGCGGTAGATGACCTCGACCTCGACTCCGGGGACCTCGGGCTGCTCGGGCGGCAGCAGACTGCGCTGCAGGGACTGGCTGATGGCGGTGCGCTCCGAGTAGAGCCGCGCGTTGTCCAGCGCGAGCGCGGCCCGGCGGGAGAGGTCCTCGGCCAGCTCCAGGTTCTCCTGGCGGAAGTGTTCGTCGGTGGGCTTGCCGAGGATGAGCATGCCGATGACGCGGTTACGGGCCACCAGGGGCAGCACGACCGTCTCTCCGCCGACCGCCGAGGCGGTCGCGAGCGAGGCGCCGGGGCCGGAGGAGGGGCGGGCGGAGTCGCCGAGGCTGAGGCTGCGCAGCGAGGTGCGCAGGGCGGCGGCGTGGGCGGCGTCATAGGGGCCGGACCAGCCGCGGGCGCCGCCGGTTGGGACCTGCTCCGGTGGGTCGATCTTCATCAGCAGGGCCTTGAGCCCGTCGATGCGGTCCTCGTCCTCATGCAGAACGTACGACAGCTCGGGCTCGGACGCCTGGTCGGCGACCGTATAGACGGCGCACCAACTGGCCAGCGTGGGCACCGTCATCTGGGCCATGAGCGCCAGCGTCTGATCGCGGTCCAGGGTGCCCGCGAGGAGGTCGGACGCCTCGACGAGGAAGGACAGGGAGCCGCGGCGCAGCCGCTCCAGCTCGGTGAGGCGGGCGCGCTCGACGGCGAGGGCGATGCGGTCGGCGGCGAACTGCAGCCGCAGGGCCTCTTCGTTGCTGTAGCGGGCGGGGGACTCGGCGGCGACACCGAGCGAGCCGGTGAGCCGGCCCTCGACCTTCAGCGGGACGGTGACCACGGAACGCATCCCCGTGTTCACCAGCAGGGGTACGGCGCCGGGCACCGCGGACAGGTCCTCGTGGACGGCGGGCATCCGGGCCGAGCCGTAGCGCCCGGTGCCCGCTTCGACGGGGACGCGGGCGAAGCGCTGGCGGGCGGAGGGCAGCCCGGTGGAGGCGCGGACCTCCAGCTCGGTCTCGTCGTCGGTGGCGAGCAGCAGATAGGCGGCGTCGCCGTCGAGCATGTCGCGGGCCCGCTCGACGGTGCGCTGGAGCAGTCCGTCGAGGTCGTCGGGGGCCGGGGAGCCGATGAAGACTTCGAAGGCGTCGGTGGCCGGGCCCCGCTCGGCGGTTTCGGCGGTGTCCACGTTCGCACCGCGCATCGGGCTCTGGAGCACGGCGCGCTCGCGGTCGCGCACCAGCAGACAGACGGTGGACGGCTCGCCCTCGGCGTCGCGGACGCGCAGATGGGAGGCGTAGACGGGGGAGACCCGGCCGTCGGCGCCGCGGATGCCGTAGGAGCCCTCCCAGCGGGAGAGCAGGAGCGCCTCGGCGACGCCGGTGCTGGTGCCTGGGGTGTGCGGCCAGGCCGCGAGGTCGGTCAGCGGCTTGCCGATGATCTGCTCCGGTTGGTAACCGAACAGTTCCTGAGCGTCGTCGTTCCAGGCGCTGATCAGTCCGCCGCTGTCGACCTGGACGACGCCGACCCGGACCCGGGCGTCGGCGATGGGAAGGGCGCTGGAGGGCAGGGCGGGTCCGGCGGCCCGGGTGCCGGCCGGGCGGTCGGGGAAGTCGAGCTGGAACCATACCTGCTTGTGGGTCGCGGTGTACTCGACGCCCCAGCGGCCGGCGAGCGCGGCGCACAGCAGCAGACCGCGGCCACCCTCGCGGTCGGGGTGCCCGAAGTGGTGGCCGCCGTTGCTCTGCAGCGGGACCTCGCGCTCGGGGTAGCGGTCGGCGACCTCGACGCGCACGCCGGTGTCGGCGCGGATGCAGACCACATCGGCGGTGGTACCGGCGTGCACCACCGCGTTGGTGACAAGTTCGCTGGTCAGAACGACGGCGTCGTCCACGATGTCGGTGAGGCCCCACCCCTGGAGGGTGTCCCGGACAAAGGTGCGGGCGGCGGCGACCGAGCGTCCCACCGGCTCGAAGGTGGCGGCTGCCCGCGCGGTGATCACAGGTCTCCTCATAAGTGTCTCGGCGATCTGCTCACCCATGTCGCAGCGCCCCTCCGATGCCCTGGCCGGTTGCCAGGTTACTTACCACCGATGCCTTCGCGAATGCCGGTCGGCTCCGATTCCACCCAGAGGTGCCTTCTCCACCCAGAGGTGCCCTCGGCGGTGTGGGATGCTGCCGAACTGTTATGGCCTGGTTGGGGCATGGTGAAACACTGGGGAAGCTGGAAGAAGAACCCGACGAGGACGGTCAACCCTGCGGGAGGGACACGGTGGAGTCTGGCGCAGCGGCGCGGGCCACGAATACGCGCGCGAAAGGCGGACGGTCCCGGAGCAATGGGACGACCGAAGTGGATACGGCGGCCCTGAACCGGCTGCTGACCGCGATGACGGCCATGCGGGACGGGAACTTCCGCAAGCGGCTCACGGTCTCGGGCGAGGGCGTGATGTCCGAGATCGCCGCGGTCTTCAACGAGGTCGCGGACCGCAATCTGCAGCTCACGGGCGAGCTGACCCGGGTGCGGCGGGTGGTCGGCCGCGAGGGCAAGCTCACCGAGCGGCTGGAGACCGGCGCCTGTGAGGGGCAGTGGGCCGCGGCCATTGACGCGTCCAACGCCCTGGTGGACGATCTCGTACGGCCGGTGTCCGAGGTGGGCCGGGTGCTGTCGGCGGTCGCCGAGGGCGACCTGGAGCAGCGCATGGACCTGCGGGCCCAGGGCTCCGACGGGTCGGCGCATCCCTTGCGGGGTGAGTTCCTGAAGGTGGGCCGCACGGTCAACGGCCTGGTGGATCAGCTCTCGGCGTTCACCGACGAGGTGACGCGGGTCGCGAGTGAGGTCGGCACCGAGGGCAAGCTGGGCGGTCAGGCCCGGGTGCGCGGAATGTCGGGTTCGTGGAAGGACCTCACGGAGTCCGTCAACACGATGGCCTCCCGGCTCACCGCTCAGGTGCGTGACATCGCTCTCGTCACCACGGCGGTGGCCAAGGGTGATCTGTCCCGGAAGGTCACGGTTCATGTGTCCGGGGAGATGCTCGAGCTGAAGGAAACCGTCAACACGATGGTGGACCAGCTCTCCTCCTTCGCCTCCGAGGTGACCAGGGTCGCCCGTGAGGTGGGCACCGAGGGCGAGCTCGGCGGCCAGGCGAAGGTGCCGGGCGTCGCGGGCGTCTGGAAGGACCTCACCGACTCCGTCAACCTCATGGCCGGGAACCTGACCGCGCAGGTGCGCGGGATCGCCCAGGTCACCACGGCGGTCGCCAACGGTGATCTGTCGCAGAAGGTCACGGTGAGCGCGCGCGGCGAGGTCGCGCAGCTGGCCGACACGATCAACACCATGACCGAGACGCTGCGCACCTTCGCGGACGAGGTCACGCGGGTGGCCAGTGAGGTCGGCGCCGAGGGGCTGCTGGGCGGTCAGGCGCAGGTGCCGGGTGCGGCGGGGACGTGGAAGGATCTCACCGATTCGGTGAACACCGCGTTCCGGAACCTCACCGCGCAGGTGCGGGACATCGCCCAGGTGACGACGGCGGTGGCGAACGGCGATCTGTCCCAGAAGGTCACGGTCGATGTGGCCGGGGAGATGCTGGAGCTGAAGAACACCGTCAACACGATGGTGGACCAGCTGCAGTCGTTCGGCGCCGAGGTGACGCGGGTCGCCCGGGAGATCGGCGTCGAGGGTGAGCTGGGTGGCCAGGCGCAGGTGCCGGGCGCGGCGGGGACGTGGAAGGACCTCACCGACTCGGTGAACACCGCCTTCCGGAACCTCACCGGACAGGTGCGCAACATCGCCCAGGTGACCACGGCGGTGGCGAACGGCGACCTGTCGCAGAAGGTCACCGTCGACGTCTCCGGGGAGATGCTCAAGCTGAAGAACACCGTGAACACCATGGTGGACCAGCTGTCCTCGTTCGCCGACCAGGTCACCAGGATGGCGCGGGACGTGGGCACCGAGGGCCGGCTGGGCGGCCAGGCCCGGGTGGACGGGGTCAGCGGCGTCTGGGCGGACCTGACCGACTCCGTGAACTCCATGGCCGGGAACCTGACGGCGCAGGTGCGCGGTATCGCCCAGGTGACGACGGCGGTCGCGCGTGGCGATCTGTCGCAGAAGATCGAGGTGGACGCGCGCGGCGAGATCCTGGAGCTGAAGAACACCATCAACACGATGGTCGACCAGCTCTCCGACTTCGCCGAGCAGGTGACCCGGGTCGCCCGCGAGGTGGGTACGGACGGCAGGCTGGGCGGTCAGGCGCAGGTGCCCGGTGTGGCGGGCGTCTGGCGCGATCTGACCGACTCGGTGAACGGCATGGCGGGCAACCTGACCGCCCAGGTGCGCAATATCGCGCAGGTGGCCACGGCGGTCGCGCGCGGTGACCTCTCCCAGAAGATCGACGTCGATGCGCGCGGCGAGATCCTGGAGCTGAAGAACACTCTGAACACGATGGTCGACCAGCTGTCGTCCTTCGCGGAGGAGGTCACCAGGGTCGCCCGCGAGGTGGGCACCGAGGGGCAGTTGGGCGGCCAGGCCGAGGTGCAGGGCGTCTCCGGGACGTGGAAGGACCTCACCCAGTCCGTCAACAGCATGGCCAACAACCTGACGTCCCAGGTGCGTTCGATCGCGGAGGTGACGACGGCGGTCGCCAAGGGCGATCTGTCGAAGAAGATCACCGTCGATGCCAAGGGCGAGATCCTCGAGCTGGTCACCACGGTGAACACGATGGTGGATCAGCTGTCGTCGTTCGCCGAGCAGGTCACCCGGGTGGCCCGTGAGGTGGGTACCGAGGGGCAGTTGGGCGGTCAGGCGCGGGTTCCGGGCGTGACCGGTATCTGGAAGGACCTGAGCAACAACGTCAACCTGATGGCCAATAACCTGACCATCCAGGTGCGGAACATCTCGCAGGTCTCGGCCGCGGTCGCCAACGGCGATCTGACGAAGAAGGTGACGGTCGAGGCGCGCGGCGAGGTCGCGGCGCTGGCCGACACCGTCAACACGATGGTGACGACGCTGTCCTCGTTCGCCGACGAGGTCACCCGAGTGGCCCGCGAGGTGGGCACGGACGGCATCCTGGGCGGACAGGCCCGGGTGCCCGGCGTCTCGGGGACGTGGAAGGACCTCACCGACTCGGTGAACGGCATGGCGTCCAACCTGACCGGCCAGGTCCGCAACATCGCGATGGTCACCACGGCCATCGCCCAGGGTGATCTGACCAAGAAGATCGACATCGAGGCACGCGGCGAGATCCTCGAGCTGAAGACGACCATCAACACGATGGTGGACCAGCTGTCGTCGTTCGCCGACCAGGTGACCCGGGTGGCCCGCGAGGTGGGCACCGAGGGCCAGTTGGGCGGCCAGGCGCGGGTGCGGGACGTGGCCGGCACCTGGAAGGACCTGACCGAGTCGGTGAACGAGATGGCCGGGAACCTGACCCGTCAGGTGCGCGCCATCGCCGAGGTGGCCACCGCGGTGACCCGCGGTGATCTCAACCTCAAGATCGACGTGGACGCCTCCGGCGAGATCCAGGTCCTCCAGGACCACATCAACACCATGATCGCCAACCTGCGCGAGACCACGCTCGCCAACAAGGAGCAGGACTGGCTCAAGGGCAACCTGGCCCGGATCTCCGGTCTGATGCAGGGCCGTCGCGACCTGGAGGACGTCGCCCGGCTGATCATGAGCGAGCTGACCCCGGTGGTCTCCGCCCAGCACGGTGCGTTCTTCCTGGCCGTACCGCCCGGCGAGGGCACCGAGGTGGTCGCGGACAGCACCTCCGGCGACGGCTACGAGCTGCTGCTGGTCGGTTCCTACGGCTACACCCAGGGTTCGATGCCCAACCGCTTCAAGCCCGGTGAGACGCTGATCGGCACGGTCGCCGAGGAGAAGCGCCCGATCCTGGTGGAGAACGTGCCACCGGGCTATCTCAAGATCGCCTCGGGGCTCGGCGAGGCGGCTCCGGCCCATGTGATCGTGTTGCCGGTGCTCTTCGAGGGGCAGCTGCTGGGCGTGATCGAGCTGGCGTCGTTCCAGCCGTTCGCCCAGATCCAGAAGGACTTCCTCAACCAGATCGCCGAGATGATCGGCACCAGCGTCAACACCATCAGCGTCAACACCAAGACCGAGGTGCTGCTGAAGCAGTCGCAGGAGCTGACCGAGCAGCTTCGGGAGCGGTCGGCCGAGCTGGAGAACCGGCAGAAGGCCCTCCAGTCGTCCAACGCGGAGCTGGAGGAGAAGTCCGAGCGGCTGGCCCGCCAGAACCGCGACATCGAGGTCAAGAACACCGAGATCGAGGAAGCCCGGCAGGTGCTGGAGGAGCGCGCCGAGCAGCTCGCCGTCTCGATGCGCTACAAGAGCGAGTTCCTGGCGAACATGTCGCACGAGCTGCGCACACCGCTCAACTCGCTGCTGATCCTGGCCAAGCTGCTCGCCGACAACGCCGACGGCAACCTCTCGCCGAAGCAGGTGGAGTTCGCCGAGACCATCCACGGCGCGGGCTCGGACCTGCTGCAGCTGATCAACGACATCCTGGACCTGTCGAAGGTCGAGGCGGGCAAGATGGACGTCAGCCCGACCCGTATCGCCCTGGTCCAGCTCGTCGACTATGTGGAGGCCACCTTCCGGCCGCTGACCGCGGAGAAGGGCCTGGACTTCTCCGTAAGGGTGTCGCCGGAGCTCCCGGCGACGCTGCACACCGACGAGCAGCGGCTGCTGCAGGTGCTGCGCAATCTGCTGTCCAACGCGGTGAAGTTCACCGACAGCGGCGCCGTGGAGCTGGTCATCCGGCCGGCGGGCGCGGATGTGCCGCACGCCATCCGGGAGCAGTTGCTGGAGCACGGCGCGCTGCGCGACGCGGACGCCGAGATGATCGCCTTCTCGGTGACCGACACCGGTATCGGCATCGCGGCGAGCAAGATGCGAGTGATCTTCGAGGCGTTCAAGCAGGCCGACGGCACCACCAGCCGTAAGTACGGCGGCACCGGGCTGGGCCTGTCCATCAGCCGGGAGATCGCCCGGCTGCTGGGCGGCGAGATCCACGCGGCCAGCGAGCCGGGCCGTGGCTCGACGTTCACGCTCTACCTGCCGCTGCACCCCAGCGAGCTGCCGCCCCAGGGCTACCCGCAGCTCGCCCCGAGCAGTTCGGCCCCGCTGGCGCTCGAGGCGTTCCCCAGCGCCGTGGAGGAGACCACGGAGAACGGTGCAGCGGCGGAGCGGGAGGAGGCCGCACAGGACGCCTCCGACGGCTCTCCGGCGGCGCGCGGCCGTGGCGGCTCCGGGCTGTTCCGGCGGCGTCAGCGGGCCGAGCAGGAGGCGTTGCGCGCCGACGCGGAGCAGGCCCCGCCGCAGCCGGAGACGGAGTTGGGCGCCCGGTCGGCGGGCCGCCGACCGGGACGGCAGGCGCAGGCCCCCGAGCCGTGGCTGCTGGGCGGCCAGGACCTGGTGGCCCCGGAGCCGGTGGGCGGCTTCCACGGCGAAAAGGTGTTGATCGTCGACGACGACATCCGTAATGTCTTCGCGCTGACCAGCGTGCTGGAACAGCACGGGCTGCAGGTGCTGTACGCGGAGAACGGCCGGGAGGGCATCGAGGTCCTGGAGCAGCACGACGACGTCGTACTGGTCCTGATGGACATCATGATGCCGGAGATGGACGGCTACGCCACGACGGCCGCGATCCGCAGGATGCCGCAGTTCGCCGGGCTGCCGATCATCGCCCTCACCGCGAAGGCGATGAAGGGCGACCGGGAGAAGAGCATCGAAGCGGGCGCGTCGGACTACGTCACCAAGCCGGTCGACACCGATCATCTCCTTACCGTGATGGAGCAGTGGATGTCGGTGGAGTGACCCGGGGAACGCGCGGGACAACCGTGGTGTTGACTGAGTGTCGCCGAACACGTGTGGGAACGCGGTATTCGGGGAACCTTCTGGTCTCCCACCGCGTTTCTGCTACGTGCACAGTGACATCGCGGTGACAGGGTGTGGCGAACAGCGGGGTGCGGCTACCATGACCGGCACAAGGACGGGCGGCGTAAGGGAGCCGTCCCCTGGGGCGGCGCCCGGTGCTTCCCCCAGCTCTGCGAGCTGGGGAGACCCCAAGCCGGGACGAGGAGGACGGGGCATGGTGCAGAAGGCCAAGATCCTCCTGGTCGATGACCGGCCGGAGAATCTGCTGGCGCTGGAGGCCATTCTCTCCGCGCTCGATCAGACCCTGGTGCGGGCATCGTCAGGGGAGGAAGCGCTCAAGGCGCTGCTGACGGACGACTTCGCGGTGATTCTGCTGGACGTCCAGATGCCGGGCATGGACGGATTCGAGACCGCGGCGCACATCAAGCGCCGGGAGCGGACCCGCGACATCCCGATCATTTTCCTCACGGCCATCAACCACGGCCCGCACCACACCTTCCGGGGCTATGCGGCCGGCGCGGTGGACTACATCTCCAAACCCTTCGACCCGTGGGTGCTCAGAGCCAAGGTCTCGGTCTTCGTGGATCTGTACATGAAGAACTGCCAGCTGCGGGAGCAGGCGTCGCTGCTGCGGCTCCAGTTGGAGGGCGGCCAGCCCGCCGCCGGGGAGGCCAAGGAGTCGGCGGGGCTGCTCGCCGAGCTGTCCGCGCGGCTCGCCGCCGTCGAGGAGCAGGCCGAGGCGCTGTCCAAGCAGCTGGACGAGTCGGCCGACGCCGCCGCCGTGGCCACCGCGGCGCATCTGGAGCGCAAGCTGACCGGTCTGCGGCGGGCGCTGGACGCGCTGGAGCCGGGTGCGGGCAGCGGCGCCGGCCAGGTCCCCTCGCAGAACTGATCCGCCCGCCCCACCGTCACCGTCGGTCGGTCATCGCCGACCGGTCACCCGCACTTTGACGTGCCGTCACGGCCGTCTCACCGCCTCGTCGGCGCAGCGGCACCGGTGTGATGTCAGTGGTGCCTGATGCCCCCGCCATGCGTGCTCCGTACGGCGGACGCGGGTAACCTCGCCTCCATGGCCTCTCGTACGTCCGGCAAGGGTTCCCAGAGCACGGCGGGCACCTCGAAGAAGCGCGCCGGACAGCCCGGAGGCGCGGCGAAGAAGGCGGCCGCCAAGAAGGCGCCCGCGAAGAAGGCACCCGCCAAGAAGTCCGCCGCGCCCGCGAAGAAAGCGGCGTCGAAGAAGGCGGCGGCCAAGGCGGCGCCCGCACCCGCCCCGAATCCGACCAGCGGCGTGTTCCGCATCGCGCGCGCCGTGTGGATGGGCATGGCGCGCGGCCTCGCGGCGATGTTCCGCGGCATAGGACGCGGCGCCAAGGGACTCGACCCGGCCCACCGCAAGGACGGCAGCGCCCTGCTGCTGTTCGCCCTCGCCCTGATCGTCGCGGCGGGCACCTGGTCCAATCTGGACGGGCCGGTCGGCAGGCTGGTCGAGATGCTGATCACCGGTGCCTTCGGCCGGCTCGACCTGGTGGTGCCGATACTGCTGGGCACCATCGCCGTCCGGCTGATCCTCCACCCGGAGCGGCCGGAGGCCAACGGGCGGATCGTCATCGGGCTCTCGGCGCTCGTCATCGGCGTCCTGGGGCAGGTGCACATCGCCTGTGGCGCCCCGGGGCGCGGCGAGGGCACCGCGGCGATGCAGGACGCGGGCGGTCTGATCGGCTGGGCCGTCTCCCGGCCGCTGATCTACCTGATGGGCGACGTGCTGGCGGTACCGCTGCTGGTGCTGCTCACCGTCTTCGGGCTGCTGGTGGTCACCGCGACGCCGGTCGCCGCGATTCCGCAGCGGCTGCGGCAGCTGGGCGTCCGGCTGGGCCTGGTGCGGGACCACGAGGACGCGTACGCGTCGGAGGCCGGGTACGACGCGTACGACGCGGCGGAGTACGCCGACGAATGGCGCGAGGCGCCCGCCAGACGGTCTCGCGGAACCTCGCTCGCCAAAGAGGACCCGGACGGTGCCGGAGGCCCGGAGCGGGCCGAGGAGGAGGCGCTGCGCAAGCGCCGGCGCTCGCGCCGCTCGTCGTCCACCCAACCGCCGCTCGACCGGCCCCTGGACGCGGTGGACGTGGCGGCCGCTGCCGCCGCCTCGCTGGACGGGGCCGTGCTGCACGGTGTGCAGCCCTCGCCGCTCGTCGCCGGGCTCAGCAACGGGCTTTCGGGCGAGCGCGAGGACGGGGCCGCGAGCGGCGGGGTGCCGGGCGCGCGCGATGCCGACAAGGAGTCCGGAAAGGCCGCCGGGAAGGGCGGCGCCAAGGACAGGGCGGCGGCCGGGAAGGGCCGTCCGGACGGAGCCGACGAGGCGGATCCGCAGCGGGTCCCCGATCTCACCCGGTCCGCGGTCGAGTCCGGCGAGCCGCTGCCGCCGCGCGCCGAGCAGCTGCAGCTCTCCGGCGACATCACCTATTCGCTGCCCGCGCTCGACCTGCTGGAGCGCGGCGGCCCAGGCAAGACCCGCAGCGCGGCCAACGACGCGGTCGTGGACTCGCTGACGAAGGTGTTCACGGAGTTCAAGGTGGACGCCGCCGTCACCGGCTTCACCCGCGGCCCGACCGTCACCCGCTACGAGGTGGAACTGGGCCCGGCCGTCAAGGTCGAGCGGATCACCGCGCTGACCAAGAACATCGCCTACGCGGTCGCCAGCCCCGATGTTCGTATCATCAGCCCGATCCCCGGCAAGTCGGCCGTCGGCATCGAAATCCCCAACAGCGACCGCGAGATGGTCAACCTGGGCGATGTGCTGCGCGCGGCGGACTCCGTCGGCGACGACCATCCGATGCTCGTGGGGCTGGGCAAGGACGTCGAGGGCGGCTATGTGGCGGCCAACCTGGCCACCATGCCGCATGTGCTGGTGGCGGGCGCGACCGGTTCCGGCAAGTCGTCCTGTATCAACTGCCTGATCACATCGATCATGGTCCGGGCCACGCCGGACGATGTGCGGATGGTGCTGGTCGACCCCAAGCGGGTGGAGCTGACCGCCTACGAGGGCATTCCGCATCTGGTCACACCGATCATCACCAACCCCAAGCGCGCCGCCGAGGCGCTCCAGTGGGTGGTGCGGGAGATGGATCTTCGCTATGACGACCTCGCGGCCTTCGGCTTCCGCCATATCGACGACTTCAACGCGGCCGTCCGCAAGGGGAAGGTGAAAGAGCCGGAGGGGAGCGAGCGGGAGCTCAAGCCCTATCCGTATCTGCTGGTGATCGTCGACGAGCTGGCCGATTTGATGATGGTCGCACCGCGGGACGTCGAGGACTCGATCGTGCGGATCACCCAGCTGGCGCGCGCGGCCGGAATCCACCTGGTGCTGGCCACCCAGCGGCCCTCCGTGGACGTCGTCACCGGTCTGATCAAGGCCAATGTGCCCTCACGACTCGCCTTCGCCACCTCCTCGCTGGCCGACAGCCGCGTCATCCTGGACCAGCCCGGCGCCGAGAAGCTGATCGGCAAGGGCGACGGCCTCTTCCTGCCGATGGGCGCGAACAAGCCCACCCGGATGCAGGGCGCCTATGTCACCGAGTCCGAGGTCGAGGCGGTCGTCGCCCACTGCAAGGAGCAGATGGCACCGGTCTTCCGCGACGACGTGACGGTCGGGACGTCGAAGAAGAAGGAGGTCGACGAGGAGATCGGCGATGATCTCGATCTGCTCTGTCAGGCCGCTGAGCTGGTGGTTTCCACTCAGTTCGGCTCGACGTCGATGCTTCAGCGCAAGCTGCGGGTGGGTTTCGCCAAGGCGGGGCGGCTGATGGATCTCATGGAGTCCCGGAACATCGTCGGCCCGAGCGAGGGGTCCAAGGCGCGCGATGTGCTCGTCAAGCCGGATGAATTGGATGGCGTGCTCGACGTGATCCGCGGTAAGGCTCACTCATAAGGGTTTGGCGGGCAACCGTTTCCCCTACCGAAACGTCAAGTTGAGGGAGGTGGCGGAGTGAGACCCCAGAATCGTGATCGAACGGCAATCCCGATGGCGGACAAACTCCGTCCTCCCGCTTGCCCGACCCTTTCGCCCCACCCCTAGACTGAACCCCCAGCAGGTGGCTCACGCTCGAAAGGCGCCCCCGTGTCCATCGGCAACCTTCCCGAAGACGGCAACTCCCCCGAAGACGACCGGCCTTCCATCGGTCGCGCCCTCCAGCAGGCCCGTATCTCCGCGGGGCTGACCGTCGACGAGGTCAGTTCCTCGACCAGGGTGCGCACCCCCATCGTGCGGGGCATCGAGCAGGACGATTTCTCGCGCTGCGGCGGCGATGTCTACGCCCGGGGGCACATCCGGGTGCTCGCGCGCGCCGTGGGCCTCGATCCGGAGTCCCTGATCGCGCAGTTCGACGCCGAGCACGGCGGCCGGCCCGCGCCGACCGCGCCGGCGCCGCTGTTCGAGGCCGAGCGGATCCGCCCCGAGCCCCGGCGCCCCAACTGGACGGCCGCGATGGTCGCGGCGATCGTCGCCGTCGTCGGATTCGTGGGCTTCACCCTGTTCCGGGGCGGCGACGGCGACGGTTCGAGCGTCGCCGAGGACCCCGCCTCGCCCAAGCCCAGCGCCTCCGCGCCCACCAACACCGCCGCCCCCTCCAAGCCCGCCACCCCGCACAAGCCCGACCCGTCCGACAGCGCCATCGCGGGCGTCCCGGCGGACAAGGTCACCGTCAAGCTGACCGCCGAGGGCGGCCAGAGCTGGATCTCCGCCCAGGACCACAACGGCCGGCTGATCCAGGAGGGCGTGCTGCGCGAGGGCGACTCCAAGACCTTCAGCGACAGCAGGCGCATCGACCTGGTGCTGGGCAACGCCGGGGCGATCAAGCTGTTCGTGAACGGCAAGGAAGTCAAGAACGTGGGCACCAGCGGGGCCGTCCAGCGGCTGAGCTACACCAAGGGAGACCCCGAGGCGGGCTGACCCGCGAGAAGATCGGCAGCCCTGGCAGCGGGGGCTGTCGTGGGGACAAAGTAGTCTGAGCGCATGCCCGAACGCCGCACCGTCGCCCTTGTCACTCTTGGCTGCGCCCGTAACGAGGTGGACTCGGAGGAGCTCGCAGGCCGCTTGGCGGCGGACGGCTGGGAGCTCGTCGAGGAAGCCGCCGACGCGGACGTCGCCGTCGTCAACACCTGTGGCTTCGTCGAAGCCGCCAAGAAGGACTCGGTCGACGCCCTGCTGGAGGCGAACGATCTGAAGGACCACGGCCGCACCCAGGCCGTGGTGGCCGTCGGCTGCATGGCCGAGCGGTACGGCAAGGAGCTCGCCGAGGCGCTGCCCGAGGCCGACGGGGTGCTCGGCTTCGACGACTACGGCGATATCTCCGACCGCCTCCAGACCATCCTCTCCGGCGGCATCCACGCCTCCCACACCCCGCGCGACCGCCGCAAGCTGCTGCCCATCAGCCCCGCCGAGCGGCAGGACGCCACCTCGGTGGCGCTCCCCGGCCACGCCCAGGACACCGCGCCCGAGGATCTGCCCGAGGGGGTGGCCCCGGCCTCCGGGCCGCGGGCCCCGCTGCGGCGCAGACTGGACAGCAGTCCGGTCGCCTCGGTGAAGCTGGCCTCCGGCTGCGACCGACGGTGCTCGTTCTGCGCCATCCCGTCCTTCCGCGGCTCCTTCATCTCCCGCCGCCCCTCCGATGTGCTGGGCGAGACCCGCTGGCTGGCCGAGCAGGGGGTGAAGGAGATCATGCTGGTCTCGGAGAACAACACCTCGTACGGCAAGGACCTCGGGGACATCCGGCTGCTGGAGACGCTGCTGCCGGAGCTGGCCGCGGTGGACGGCATCGAGCGGATCCGGGTCAGCTATCTGCAGCCCGCCGAGATGCGTCCCGGGCTGATCGACGTGCTCACCTCGACCGAGAAGGTCGCGCCGTACTTCGATCTGTCCTTCCAGCACTCGGCGCCCGGGGTGCTGCGCGCCATGCGCCGGTTCGGCGACACCGACCGGTTCCTGGAGCTGCTGGAGACGATCAGAGGCAAGGCGCCGCAGGCCGGCGCCCGGTCCAACTTCATCGTCGGCTTCCCCGGCGAGACCGAGGAGGACCTGGCCGAGCTCGAGCGTTTCCTCAGCGCGGCGCGGCTGGACGCGATCGGCGTCTTCGGGTACTCGGACGAGGACGGCACCGAGGCCGCCGGTTACGAGAACAAGGTCGACCCGGAGGTGGTCGCGGAGCGCCTGGAGCGGGTCTCGCGGCTCGCGGAGGAGCTGACCGCCCAGCGGGCGGAGGAGCGGCTCGGCGAGGTCGTGGAGGTCCTGGTGGAGGAGATCGACGACACCGGGGCGGTCCTGGGCCGTGGCGCCCACCAGGCGCCGGAGACCGATGGCCAGACGCTGCTGCGCACCGACGGGGAGCCGGAGGTGGGCCGTATGGTCGAAGCGAAGGTGATCGCGACGGAGGGAGTGGACCTCGTCGCGGAGCCGCTTGAACCGCTGGAGCGGCAGGGCGGCGGCGCGTCCACCGGAGAGGCGGACAGATGACGGGTGTCCCGGCCTCCGCCGCGGGAGGCCACCGCCGACCGGCCGCCGCCACGGTCAGCCCCGCCGGTTTGTGGAACATCGCCAACATCCTCACCATGGTGCGGCTGCTCCTCGTGCCCGGGTTTGTGTTGTTGATGCTGCACAATGGCGGGTACGACCCGGCGTGGCGCTCCTTCGCGTGGGCGGCGTTCGCCATCGCCATGATCACCGATCTCTTCGACGGTCATCTGGCCCGCCGGTACAACCTGGTCACCGACTTCGGGAAGATCGCCGACCCGATCGCGGACAAGGCGATCATGGGCGCGGCGCTGATCTGTCTGTCGGCCCTGTCCGACCTCCCCTGGTGGGTCACGGGAGTGATCCTCTTCCGTGAGATCGGAATCACACTGATGCGGTTCTGGGTGATCCGGATCGGGGTCATCCCGGCCAGCCGGGGCGGAAAGATGAAGACGCTCGCGCAGGGCACCGCCGTCGGGATGTACATCCTGGCGCTGACCGGACCGCTGGCCTCGCTGCGGTTCTGGGTGATGGCCGTGGCCGTCGTCCTGACCGTGGTCACCGGCCTCGACTACGTCCGGCAGGCGGTCGTGCTGCGCCGGGCGGGACGGACGACGGAGGAGGCCACGCGGTGAGCGACGGCGGGACGGCGGCCGATGTGCTGGCGCTGCTGGAGCGGCGCGGGCAGACCCTGGCCGCCGCCGAATCGCTCACCGGCGGTCTGGTGGCCGCCGAGCTGACCTCGGTGGACGGCGCCTCGCGCTCCTTCCGGGGATCGGTGACGGCGTACGCCACCGACCTCAAGCACGAGGTGCTGGGCGTGGACGGGGACCTGCTGGCCGAGCGCGGCGCGGTCGACGCCGAGGTGGCCCGGCAGATGGCCCGGGGTGTACGGCGTGCGCTGGGCGCGGACTGGGGCGTGGCCACCACCGGTGTGGCGGGTCCCACACCACAGGACGGCCAACCCGTGGGCACCGTTCACGTGGCTGTCGCGGGGCCCTCGGACGCGGTGGCCGCGACGGCGCTGCGGCTCGAAGGAGACCGCGCCGGAATCCGCGGCCAGACCGTCCATGCCGCCGTCAAGCTGCTGTTCAGCGAATTGATCGCGACGGCGGGGGCAAAGGATACGGAACAACCCGACGAGATTTGATGTTTGCAGCCCTGAGTGAACACGACATCGCTCCCCGCACGGGCGCAGCCCGAGGCGGTACGGTGGGGCGTGAAGGATCCGGATCCGAGGTCCGAGGAGGGAGCCAGCGATGATTCTGCTCCGTCGCCTGCTGGGTGACGTGCTGCGCCGGCAGCGCCAGCGCCAGGGCCGTACTCTGCGCGAGGTTTCCTCCTCCGCCCGGGTGTCGCTCGGCTATCTGTCAGAGGTCGAGCGCGGCCAGAAGGAAGCCTCATCCGAGCTGCTGTCGGCCATCTGCGACGCCCTGGAGGTACGGATGTCGCAGGTCATGCGCGAGGTCAGCGACGAGCTGTCGCTCGCCGAACTGGCCGAGTCGGCCGCGTCCACCACCGAGAAGGTGCCGGCGCCCATGCGGCCCGTGCTCAACCCCGTCTCTGTGACGTCCGTGACGGGCGTTCCGGAGGAGCGGGTGACCATCAAGACGCCCAAGGAAGCCGTGGACGTGGTGGCGGCCTGAGAACGCCCTGAGAAGCCAGCTCTCCGAGGCCCCGACCGGTAGCCATACCGGTCGGGGCCTCGATGTTTGTCCGGCCGGATTCGGGTGACCCCAGAGGAAGAGAGGCAATCAAGAGGGGCCAAACGGTCGAACAGGAGGAAGTGGATGTCTGTGGTGAAGAGCCCGCTGCCGGAGGAGCACCTCAAGATCGTCGCCGACGCGCTGCAAGGCGCCCTCGTCGACCTCGTCGACCTCCACCTGGTGGGCAAGCAGATCCACTGGACCGTCGTGGGCCCGCGGTTCCGCACGGTTCATCTGCAGCTCGACGAGGTCGTGGCGTCGACCAGGGAGTATGCCGACACGGTGGCGGAGCGGGCCTCTGCGCTCGGGGTGCCGCCGGACGGACGGGCCCAGACGGTCGCCGCGACCAGCGGTGTCGACACGGTCAAGGACGGCTGGACCGATGACGCGCGGGCCGTCCGGACGCTCGTGGACGCCCTCGGAGCGGTGATCGGGCGGATGCGGGAGCGCATCAGGGCGACCGACGAGCCGGACCCGGTGACCCAGGACATTCTCATCGAGCTCACTCGTGACCTGGAGAAGCACCACTGGATGTTCCAGGCCGAGAACGGCGGCCAGCGGGGCTAGAACGCGGCCGGTGCGGCCGAGAGGCGGACGTCGGGCCAGGCCGGATGGGCTGAGGCTGCCTCGCTCCGGCCCCTTGGCCCGCTCTGGGTGCGCCGTATCGACCGGCTGGGCAAACTGGGGGGAGTACGAGTGTCCGACACGCGCCGACGTGCCTCCTGTGCGCCCTCCCGCCGTGTGCGAACAGGCGTCCAAGCGGCCTCACTGAAGTCCGGTGCGGTTCGGCGCCCCGAAGGGGCGCGGGGCTGTGTCGATGTGCGGCTCCGCCGCGTCGGCGCGACCAGCCACGACGCAGCCGCGGATGAACGACCGCACCTCGCGCCACTTCCCGCGGAGCGCTCAGCGTCGCCGAAGGAGGCAGTCATGGCAGCCGTCGGAGGGGCCGACCCCCAGGGCCTCAGGCCGGTCCGATGGGTGCTCGCGCTCGCTCTGGGCGGCGTCTGGTGGTGGTCCGTGCTGCGGCTGGCGGTGCAGCCGGGGGACGCCGGGCCGGTGGAGGGGGCGTTAGCGGTCGGCGGCTGGGGGCTGAGCCTGCTGCCGGTGCACTGCGGTCCCTCGCCCAGAAGGGGCGGCACCCGCCGCCGGGGAGGCCCTCCGCGTCAGGACGGGACGGGCCCCTGCGGCCCCGCCTGGCAGCTCGGGCACCAGAAGGTCGAGCGCTCCTGACCCGCGCGCCCCTGGTCGGCGGCGCGCACCGGCGTACCGCAGCGCAGACAGGGCCGCCCCGGGCGCCCGTACACCCATAGCCTGCGGTCGCGGCGCGACTCGGCCGTGGTGGCCCGGGCACGCTGGTTCCTGTTGGCCTCCAGGAGCTTCTTGGCGTGGGCCACCAGACGCTCGGGGGAGGGCACCTCACCGATCGGCAGCCAGGGAGACACGCGCAGCAGGAAGCACAGCTCGGACTTGTAGACATTGCCGATCCCGGCCAGATTCCGCTGGTCGAGCAGCGCCTCGCCCAGGGGCCGGGAGGGGTCGGCGAGCAGTCGGCGCAGCGCCTCGTCCGGATCCCAGTCGGGGCCGAGGAGATCGGGGCCGAGATGGCCGACGACCCGGTCCTCGTCGCCGGTGCGGAGCAGTTCCAGGACGGGCAGGCGGTAGCCGACGGCGGTGTGGGCGGTGTTGGCGAGGATGGCCCGGATCTGGTGGAGCGGGCCGCCGCGCCAGCGCTCGTCCGGCCCGTACACCTGCCAGGAGCCGTCCATCCGCAGATGCGAGTGGAGGGTCAGTCCGCCCTCGACACGGGTCAGCAGATGCTTGCCGCGCGGGACCACCTCGAGCACGTGGCGGCCGGTGAGGTCGGCGGTCGCCAGACGGGGGACGCGCAGATCGCTGCGGGTGAGCGGGGAACCCGCGAGGGCCTGGTGCAGACGCTGCGCGGTCTGCCAGACGGTGTCTCCTTCGGGCATGCCATCCATGATGCCGGTGGGCGCGGGCAGGCGGGAGCGCCCGGTGAACAGAGGCGCGGGCGGAGGGTGCCGCTCAGGCGCGCGGACGGCGGTTGTTGATCAAGGGCGCAGGCGGAGGCCCCGTGGGGTCGGGTGGAAGCCCGCCGATTCCAGGAGCTTGCCGATCGGGGACGAGAGCGCCTGGGCGCCGTTGACGCGCTCGACGGTGACCGAGCCGAGCGCCCCCGCGCGGGCGGACTCGGCCAGCGCCTCGACCGCCGTCCACAGCCGGGTGTCGTCCTCCGGGGAGGCGGCCTCGGCCTCACCCGAGGGCCAGGCGAGCAGGGATTTGCCACCCCGCTCCATGTACAGCGTCAGCTCCCCGTCGACGAGCACCACCATCGCTCCCGCCTTACGGCCCGGCCGGTGGCCCGCGTCCGCGGGGGGATCGGGCCAGGGGAGAGCGGCGCCATAGGCGTTGGCGGGGTCGGCCGAGGCGAGCACGAAGGCGCGCCGGGACTGCCCCCGCTGTCCGTCGAAGGCGGGGGCGGCCGCGCGGTCGCGGGCCGTGCTGACCGCGCGCAGCCGGTCCACCGCGCCGTCCATCGCGAACTGGGCGGCGCCGAGTCCCTCGATCACATAGCCGCGGCGGGCCTGGCCGGACTCCTCGAACACGGACAGCACCCGGTAGGCGGCGGAGAAGCCGCCCTCGACCCCCTCGGCGGCGACCGCCCCGCGGGTGACCACGCCGTGCCGGTCGAGCAGGGTGCGCGCCAGGGCGTGGGCGCGGTGGGTGGGCTCGGGCTCGCGCTCCGGCAGCAGGGACCAGCGCCCGGCGACGGTGGGCGGGCCGTTGCGCGACGCCGTCGGTCGGCCGGTGCGACCCGTAAGGCCGCCATAGCGCCCCCGGGGGACCGCGCGCTTGGCGCGGTGGGCGGTGGAGCCCGCCGTACGGCCCGAGCCCAGCAGGGAGCGCAGCGGGGCGAGGGTGTCACCGGTGACCCGGCCCGCCCAGACCAGGTCCCACAGGGCCTCGGCGAGCTCGGGATCCAGGAACTCGTGCCCGGCGGCGCGGGCCTGCTCGGCGATCTGGCGGAAGAACAGTCCGTACCCGCCGGCCAGGGAGGCGAGGACGGCCTGGTGGAGCGGGCCCGCCTCGAGGGGGTGCGGGGTGTGCAGCAGCAGCGGGGCGGTGTCGGCCAGATGCAGGGTGACCCAGCCGTCCTTGCCCGGCAGCGCGCCCGCACCGGCCCAGACGACCTCCCCGGAGGCGCTGAGCTCGTCGAGCATCGTGGGGTTGTAGTCGCTCACCCGGGACGGCAGGACCAGCTTTTCCAGGGCGGAGGCGGGGACCGGCGCGCCCTGGAGCTGCTCGACCGCGCGCACCAGCCCGTCGATACCGCGCAGGCTGTGGGTGCCCAGATGCTGCCACTGCGGGAGGAAGGCGGCGAGGGCGGAGGGCGGTACGGGCTCCAGCTCATGGCGCAGCGCGGCCAGGGAACGGCGCCGCAGCCGGCGCAGCACCGCCGCGTCGCACCACTCCTGGCCGGTGCCCAAGGAAGAGGTCGCGCGAAGCGCATCGTCGGAAGGGTGGTGGTGGGTGACGGGTGGGCGGAATTCGCCCTGGACGACGCGGCCGCTCGCGGCGAGCCGGTGCAGGGCGCCCTCGGTGACGGCCGCGCCGAGGCCGAAGCGGGCGGCGGCCTGGGCGGAGGTGAACGGGCCGTGGGTGCGGGCGTAGCGGGCCAGGAGATCACCGAGGGGGTCCTTGACCGGCTCGGTGAACGCCTCGGGGACGCCCACCGGCAGAGCCGTGCCGAGCGCGTCCCGCAGCCGCCCCGCGTCCTCCACCGCTGCCCAGTGGTCCTCGCCCGCGATCCGGACCCCGATGGCGCGCCGGGCCCCGGCCAGGTCCTCGGCCCATCCGGGCTCGGCACCGCGCTCGGCCAGCTCGGCGGTGGTGAGCGGGCCGAGCACCCGCAGGGCGTCGGCCACGCCCTCGGCGTCCTTGATCCGGCGGTCCTCGGTGAGCCACTGGAGCTCCTGCTCCAGCTCGGCCAGGACATCGGCGTCGAGCAGCTCGCGCAGCTCGGCCTGGCCCAGGAGCTCGGCCAGCAGCCGCGAGTCCAGGGAGAGCGCGGCGGCGCGGCGCTCGGCGAGCGGGGAATCGCCCTCGTAGAGGAACTGCGCCACATAGCCGAAGAGGAGCGAGCGGGCGAACGGGGACGGCTCGGGGGTGGTCACCTCCACCAGCCGGACCCGGCGGGCCTCGATGTCGCCCATCAGCTCGGTGAGGCCGGGGACGTCGAAGACGTCCTGGAGGCATTCGCGGACCGCTTCGAGGACGATCGGGAAGGAACCGAACTCGCTCGCCACCTGGAGGAGGTGCGCGGCGCGCTGGCGCTGCTGCCACAGCGGGGTGCGCTTACCGGGGTCGCGGCGGGGCAGCAGCAACGCGCGGGCGGCGCATTCGCGGAACCGGGAGGCGAACAGGGCCGAGCCCCCGACCTGGTCGGTGACGATCTGGTTGATCTCGCCCTTGTCGAACGCGACATCGGCCGCGCCCACCGGGGACTGCTCGGTGTCGTACTCCACGCCCTGGCGCATCGGGTCCGCGTCGAGGAGGTCGAGGCCCATGAGATCGGCGTCGGGCAGCCGCAGCACGATGCCGTCGTCGGCGTGCATGACCTGGGCGTCGATGCCGTAGCGCTCGGAGAGGCGGGAGCCCAGGGCGAGCGCCCAGGGGGCGTGGACCTGCGCGCCGAAGGGGGAGTGGACCACCACGCGCCAGTCGCCCAGCTCGTCGCGGAACCGCTCCACGACGATCGTGCGGTCGTCCGGGACATGCCCGCAGGCGCGGCGCTGCTCGTCCAGATACCCGATGACGTTCTCGGCGGCCCAGGCGTCCAGACCGGCGGCCAGCAGTCGCAGGCGGGCGTCCTCCGGCCGCAGCGCGCCCACCTCGCGCAGGAACGCGCCCAGCGCGCGGCCCAGCTCCAGGGGGCGGCCGAGCTGGTCGCCCTTCCAGAAGGGCAGCCGGCCGGGGACGCCGGGGGCGGGGGAGACCAGGACCCGGTCGCGGGTGATGTCCTCGATCCGCCATGAGGTGGTGCCCAGGGTGAACACATCGCCCACCCGCGACTCGTAGACCATCTCCTCGTCGAGCTCGCCCACCCGTCGCCCGCCACCGCCCCGAGGGGAAGCGCTTCGCGCTGCTTCCGATTGGCCGCCGTCCTTCTCGGGCTCGGCGCCCGCCAGGAAGACACCGAAGAGCCCGCGGTCGGGGATGGTGCCGCCGGAGGTCACCGCGAGCCGCTGCGCCCCCGGGCGGCCGGTGACCGTATGGGCGACGCGGTCCCACACCAGGCGCGGCCGCAGCTCCGCGAAGGCGTCGGAGGGGTAGCGGCCCGCGAGCATGTCGAGGACCGAGGTGTACGCCGACTCCGGGAGCGAGGCGAACGGCGCGGCGCGGCGGACCAGGGCCAGCAGCTCGTCCACGTCCCAGGTGTCCATGGCGGTCATGGCGATCAGCTGCTGGGCGAGCACGTCCAGCGGGTTGGCGGGCACCCGCAGCGACTCGATGGCCCCCTCGCGCATCCGCTCGGTGACCACCGCGGCCTGCACCAGATCGCCGCGGTACTTGGGGAAGACGACGCCGGTGGAGACCGCGCCCACCTGGTGGCCGGCCCGGCCCACCCGCTGCAGCCCGGAGGCCACCGAGGGCGGCGACTCGACCTGGACGACCAGGTCGACCGCGCCCATGTCGATGCCGAGCTCGAGGCTGGAGGTGGCGACGACGGCGGGCAGCCGGCCCGCCTTGAGGTCCTCCTCGACCAGCGCCCGCTGCTCCTTGGACACCGAGCCGTGGTGCGCGCGGGCCAGCAGCGCGGGCGCGCCCCGGGCCGCACCGGCCTCGGCCATCACCTCGGCGGGGGAGTGGTCCTCGGGCAGGGCCTCACCGGTGGCCCGCTCGTAGGCGATCTCGTTCAGCCGGTTGCACAGCCGCTCGGCCAGCCGGCGGGAGTTGGCGAAGACGATGGTGGAGCGATGGGCCTGGACCAGATCGGCGATCCGCTCCTCCACATGGGGCCAGATCGACGGCCGCTCGCCCGCCTCGCCCTCCTGGGCGGGGGCACCGCCCAGCTCGCCCAGGTCCTCCACGGGCACGACCACCGACAGGTCGAACTCCTTGCCCGAGGGCGGCTGGACGATCTCCACCCTGCGCCGCGGCGACAGGAACCGCGCCACCTCGTCCACCGGCCGCACCGTCGCGGACAGGCCGATGCGCCGGGCGGGGCGCTCGAGCAGCTCGTCGAGGCGCTCCAGCGACAGCGCGAGATGGGCGCCCCGCTTCGTGCCCGCGACGGCGTGGACCTCGTCCAGGATCACGGTCTCCACCCCGCGCAGCGCCTCCCGGGTGGCGGAGGTGAGCATCAGGAACAGCGACTCGGGGGTGGTGATGAGGATGTCCGGCGGGCGGGTGGCCAGAGCGCGGCGCTCGGCGGCCGGGGTGTCGCCCGAGCGGGCGCCCACCCGGATCTCCGGCTCGGGCATGCCCAGCCGCACCGCCTCGTGGCGGATACCGGTCAGCGGGCTGCGCAGATTGCGCTCGACGTCCACCGCCAGGGCCTTCAGCGGGGAGACATAGAGCACCCGGCAGCGCTTCTTCGCCTCGGCGGGCACCGGCTCACCGGCCAGCTTGTCCAGGGCCGCCAGGAAGGCGGCCAGGGTCTTGCCCGAACCGGTGGGGGCGACGACCAGGACGTCCGAGCCCGCGCCGATCGCCCGCCACGCGCCTTCCTGCGCGGGCGTGGGCGCGGTGAAGGCACCCGTGAACCATCCGCGGGTGGCCGGGGAGAATCCGTCGAGCGCCGAGCCTGCCATGCCCTCCATCGTGCACCGCACCACTGACAATGGACGGAGTCGCAGGTCAGAGGGGGCCCGGGCGGGGGCGCACAATGGTGCCATGGCCAACCGGGAGAGCGCGCGGCACTGGCGGTACCCCCAGCTTCCGGGCGTCGATCTGCTGCGCGCCCGCTACATCCACAAGACCTTCGTCTGGCACACCCACGAGACCTTCGTGATCGCCGCGATCACCGAGGGCGTCGAGGAGTTCCACCACCGCGGCGCCATCGAGCGCACCGGGCCCGGCGGGCTCGCGCTCATCAACCCGGAGGTGCCGCACACCGGACGGGCGGGGGCGCCCGAGGGGTGGGCGTACAGCGTGCTGTACCCGGCCGTGGACCTGGTCGCCGATATCGCCGCCGAGACGACCACGCTCCGGGGCACGGCCGGGTTCCGGATCCCCACCGTCGACGATCCCCAGGGAGCGCGGCTGGTCACCGCGGTGCACCGGGCCGCGGAGGAGGGCAACGCGCTCGCCGCCGACAGCCTGCTGCGTATCGCGCTCGCCCGGCTGCTGCGCGACCACGGCGGCCCGCTCCCCGAGCGCACGGCGCGCGGCGCGGGTGCGCGGACGGCGGCGCGCGCCCGCGCGATCCTCCAGGAGCGGATGGCGGACCCGCCGTCCCTGGAGCGGCTGGCGGCCGAGCTGGGCACCGGTCCCTTCGCCCTCCTGCGCGCCTTCCGCGCGGTCTACGGGATGCCGCCGCACACCTGGCTCACCGACGCGCGGGTCCGCCGGGCGCGGCGGCTGCTGGACGCCGGGAGCGCGCCCGCCGAGGTGGCCGTCGCCATCGGCTTCACCGACCAGTCCCACCTGAACCGTCACTTCACCCGGATCGTGGGGGTGCCACCGGGCGCCTACCGGCGCGAGCGCGCAAGAACGTACAAGACCGGAGCCGAAGCGCTCTCCTAACGTGCGCGCTGTGTCAGAACAGATAGAGATACAAACCGATCCCGCCGCGCCCCCGGCGGACTCGGCCGTCGTCCGCGACGCCCTGGGCGTCGGTGTCGCGGTGGGGCTCTCCGGCTTCGCCTTCGGGGTGACGTCGGCGGGCGCCGGGCTCGGCCTGCTGCAGACCTGCGCGCTCAGCCTGCTGGTCTTCACCGGGGCGTCGCAGTTCGCCCTCGTGGGCGCGCTGGCGGCGGGCGGCAATCCGTTCACCGCCGCCGCCGGGGCGTTCTTCCTCGGGGTGCGCAACGCCTTCTACGGGCTGCGGCTGTCCGGACTCCTCGGGCTGCCGCGCGCGGTGCGCCCCCTGGCGGCCCAATGGGTCATCGACGAGACCTCGGCCGTCGCCCTCGCCCAGCCCGACCGGCGCACCGCGCGCCTGGGCTTCACCGTCACCGGGCTGACGCTGTACGTCCTGTGGAACCTCACCACGCTGATCGGCGCCCTGGGGGCGTCCGCCCTCGGCGACACCGACGCCTGGGGCCTGGACGCCGCCGGGCCCGCCGTCTTCCTCGCCCTGCTGGCACCCATGCTCAGCGGCACCGTCGAACGGGCCGTGGCCGGTGTCGGCGTCCTGCTGGTGCTCCTTTGCCAGCCGGTGCTGCCCGCCGGGGTCCCGGTCCTGGTGGCGGCGCTCGCCGCGCCCGTCGTCCTTACGGTGCACGGGCGCATGGCGCGCGGCACGGAGGGTGAGCGCCGATGACGACCTGGATCGCCATCGGCGTCACCGCGGCGGGCTGCTACCTGGTCAAGCTGCTGGGCCTCTCGGTACCCGCCGGAGTCCTGGAGCGCCCGCTCGTCAGGCGTCTGGCCGCGCTGCTGCCCGTGGCGCTGCTGGCCGCGCTCACCGCCCAGCAGACCTTCAGCGACGGCCGGCAGCTCCTCCTGGACGCGAGGGCGGCCGGGCTGGGTGCGGCGGCGCTCGCGCTGGTGCTCCGCGCCCCCTTCCTGGTGGTGGTCGCCGTGGCCGTAGCCGTCACGGCCGGCGTCCGGGCCCTGTGACCGCCCCGGACGCCCGCGCTCAGATCCGCCGCCCGTAAGCCCGCAGCGTCAGCAGCGCCTCGATGGTCGCCACCGACCGCCACTCCAGCGTGGCCCCCGGCGTCCAGGCACGCCGGGGCGGCGGCCAGCCGCCGTCCTCCTGCTGCGCGGCCACGAGAGCGTCCAGGGACCGCTCCACCTCGGCGTCGGTGAACCACCGGCGCGCCGGCGAGCCGGGCGTACGGGCGATGTCGTGCACCTGGAGGGGCATGTCGTGCACCTGGAGGGGCTCACAGGGCCCCGGCGCCGAGGGGCGGTCCTCGGCGGGCCCGGCGGCCGGGGGCGGCACGATCAGCCGCTCCTCCCGCACCCGGCGGCCGAGCCGCTCGGCCGCCGCCTCGGCCCGGGCCCGGTCCGGTGCCCCGTCGAGGAAGGCGACGGCCGCGGCGACCTCGTACGGACGCGCCGCCGCACCGCCCTCCGCCAGGGCGGCGACCGCCGCCCAGCAGAAGTCCGTGGCCCGGAAGAGCCACGCATGCCACACCTCGTTGCGGTGCAGCAGCCCCACCACCGGCCCGGTGGTCAGCAGATCACCGCGCGGATCGTCCGCCGACGGGACCCAGGGGGCCGCCGGATAGCCGTGCGGCGAGGGGTGGCAGACGGGCAGCGCGCCGTCCGGGGTGGACACGGACGTCAGATAGCGGCACAGGCGCTCCACCCGCTGCCCGCCGCACCGCCCGATCCCGTCGAGCACCCGTAAGGCGTGCACGGCATGCGGCGGCTGGCTCACCGGGCCGCGCAGATCCGGATCCAGCGCATGGCCGAAGCCCCCGTCGGTCCCCAGGTACGCGGTCAGCGCGGTCTCGACCGCCTCGGCGCCGCCGCCCAGGAAGTGATACGCGAATCTGCGCTGTTCCAGCACGCGGGCGGACAGCCAGACGAACCGCTCGGCGCGGGAGAGCGCGGAGGACCCGTCCGGCCGGGCCGGCTCGGCGGTCCCGGGCGTGGGCAAGGAGGGCGACGACGGCGAAGGGGGGAGGCTTGCGGATCGATCCATGGACAGACCGTAGGCCGGAAGACACCGTCGGTAGGGGGCTCACGCACCGGTGCACCCCGGGAGCGCGATACTGGTCACATGCGGTTGACGGACTTCTGGCAGCGAATGGCGAACCACTTCGGCGAGGCGTACGCCGACTCCTTCGCGCGCGATCATGTGATGTCGCAACTCGGCGGCCGGACGGTGCACGAGGCGCTGAGGGAAGGCTGGGAGGCCAAGGACGTCTGGCGCGGGGTCTGCGCCGCGATGGAGATCCCCGACAGCAGGCGCTGAGCGGTCCCCGGGCGCTCCGGGCGCATCAGCTTCCCGGGGTGGCCGGATTTCTTCGACCGGTGTACGCCACACTTGCTCCGTGGCCCCGACCGAAGAGACCCTCTCCTCCGACGCCGACGACAACCCGAGCGCCGCTCGGGCCTCCTCGGAATCCCCGCAACCCGCCGCGCGCATGCCGCGCTGGCTGCCGCGCGCCATGGTGCTCG
Source organism: Streptomyces endocoffeicus (assembly GCF_016741935.1). Taxonomy (GTDB): domain Bacteria; phylum Actinomycetota; class Actinomycetes; order Streptomycetales; family Streptomycetaceae; genus Streptomyces; species Streptomyces endocoffeicus. The sequence goes on from NZ_JAERRG010000008.1 coordinate 28,066, forward strand.
CACTCGCGCTGGTGGCCTGTTTCCGCCTTGCGACCTGGGCCTTCGACCAGCTGACCGGGCTGTTGCTGAACATCCTGATCGCGTTCTTCCTGGCGCTCGCGATCGAACCGGCCGTGGACCGGATGGCCGCCCGCGGAATGCGCCGGGGGCTGGCCACCGGACTGGTCTTTCTCGCCATCCTCATCGGCACCGCGGGCTTCTTCACCCTGCTCGGTTCGATGCTCGCCGACCAGATCATGACCATGGTCCAGGACTTCCCGAAGTACCTCGACGACGTGGTCCGCTGGATCAACGACACGTTCCACACGCATCTGTCGCGTCTGGAGATCCAGGACAGCCTGCTGCACTCCGACTGGCTGCAGAGCTACGTCAAGAACAGTGCCGACAATGTGCTGGACGTCTCCACACAGGTGCTCGGCGGGTTGTTCAAGACGCTGACGGTGACCCTGTTCGCCTTCTACTTCGCCGCCGACGGCCCCCGGCTGCGCCGTGCCCTGTGCTCGGTGCTGCCGCCGACCCGGCAGGTCGAGGTGTTGCGCGCCTGGGAGATCGCGGTCGCCAAGACCGGCGGCTACATCTACTCCCGCGGGCTGATGGCCCTGATCTCCGGTGTCGCCCACTACATCCTGCTGGAGGCCCTGGGCGTGCCCTACGCCCCGGCGCTCGCCGTCTGGGTGGGGCTGATCTCGCAGTTCATCCCGACCATCGGCACCTACCTGGCCGGGGCCCTGCCGATGCTGATCGCGTTCACCATCGAGCCCTGGTACGCGCTGTGGGTCCTGATCTTCGTCGTGATCTACCAGCAGTTCGAGAACTATCTGCTCCAGCCGAGGATCACCGCCAGGACGGTGGACATCCACCCGGCCGTCTCCTTCGGATCGGTGATAGCGGGCACCGCGCTGCTGGGCGCGGTGGGCGCGCTGATCGCGATTCCGGCGACCGCGACGCTCCAGGCGTTCCTCGGCGCGTACATCAAGCGCTATGACGTGACCGACGATCTGCGGGTGCACGGGCGCACGCGGCGGCGCGGACTCTCGGCCCTCGCGCGGATCCGCGCCGCGCTGGCGCGGCGTGGTTGACACAAAAATCGAACATCCATTCTTATGGAGGCCCCCGGCAGTTATCCACAGGCCGAGGACGACAGGGCCGCTTGTCAGTGGCAGGCGCTAGCGTCTTGGACGTGAAGCGATCGACTCAAGCAAACCGGGTGGGACCCATGGCAGGAACCGACCGCGAGAAGGCCCTCGACGCCGCGCTCGCACAGATTGAACGGCAATTCGGCAAGGGCGCCGTGATGCGCATGGGCGACCGGCCGAACGACCCCATTGAGGTGATCCCCACCGGGTCGACCGCTCTCGACGTCGCCCTCGGCGTGGGCGGCCTGCCACGCGGCCGCGTGGTGGAGGTCTACGGCCCGGAGTCCTCGGGTAAGACGACCCTGACCCTGCACGCGGTGGCCAACGCCCAGCGGGCGGGTGGCACGGTCGCCTTCGTGGACGCGGAGCACGCCCTCGACCCGGACTACGCGCAGAAGCTCGGCGTGGACACCGACTCGCTGATCCTGTCCCAGCCGGACAACGGCGAGCAGGCGCTCGAGATCGTGGACATGCTGGTCCGCTCCGGCGCTCTCGACCTCATCGTCATCGACTCCGTCGCCGCCCTGGTGCCGCGCGCGGAGATCGAGGGCGAGATGGGCGACTCCCACGTCGGTCTCCAGGCCCGGCTGATGAGCCAGGCGCTCCGCAAGATCACCAGCGCGCTGAACCAGTCCAAGACCACCGCGATCTTCATCAACCAGCTGCGCGAGAAGATCGGCGTCATGTTCGGCTCCCCGGAGACGACGACCGGTGGCCGGGCGCTGAAGTTCTACGCCTCGGTCCGCATCGACATCCGTCGCATCGAGACCCTCAAGGACGGCACCGACGCGGTCGGTAACCGTACCCGCTGCAAGGTCGTCAAGAACAAGGTCGCGCCGCCCTTCAAGCAGGCCGAGTTCGACATCCTCTACGGCCAGGGCATCAGCCGCGAGGGCGGTCTGATCGACATGGGCGTTGAGCACGGCTTCGTCCGCAAGTCCGGTGCCTGGTACACCTACGAGGGCGACCAGCTCGGCCAGGGCAAGGAGAACGCCCGCAACTTCCTGAAGGACAACCCCGATCTCGCCAATGAGATCGAGAGGAAGATCAAGGAAAAGCTCGGCATCGGGGTGAAGCCCCAGGACCCGGCCGCCGCGGAGCCCACCGCGGACGCGGCGGGTGCCGCGGGCGTGGCCGCCGCCGCACCGGCGAAGGCCGTGGCCGCCCCGGCGGCCAAGTCCGGGGCGAAGGCGGCCAAGACCGCCGCGGCCAAGAGCTGATCCATGACACGGCGGACCGAATGGCCGGACGGCCCAGGCCGTCCGGAGCGCCCGGACCGTCCGGACAGCGGCGCCCCCTCCTCGTCGAGGGCCGAGCAGGGGGCGCCGCCGGGCCCGGAGGAGCAGGCGCGGGCAATCTGCCTGCGCCTGCTCACCGGGACCCCGCGCACGCGTAAGCAGCTCGCGGACGCGCTGCGCACCCGGGGCATCCCCGATGACGCGGCGCAGGAGGTGCTGTCCCGGTTCGAGGACGTCGGTCTGATCGACGACGCGGCGTTCGCGGAGGCATGGGTGGAGTCCCGGCACCACAGCCGAGGGCTCGCCCGGCGGGCGCTCGCCCGGGAGCTGCGAACCAAGGGCGTCGACTCCACCCTGATCGACGACGCCGTGGGACAGCTCGACGCCGATCAGGAGGAGCGGACCGCGCAAGAGCTGGTCGAGCGCAAGCTGAGGGCCACCCGTGGCCTGGAGCGGGAGAAGCGGATACGCCGTCTCGCCGGGATGCTGGCCCGCAAGGGCTACGCCGAGGGGCTGGCGCTGCGGGTGGTGCGGCGTGCGCTGGAGGAGGAGGGGGAGGACACGGAGCTGTTGGAGCATCACCTTCCGGATCTCTGAGCTTCCGGATCTCTGAGCTTTGGCGCCCGACCTCCGAGTGCTCCCGGGCCCGTCCCGGCACCCGAGATGCGGGGCGCTAGTCGACCGGGAGGCCCGCCGCGCGCCATGCCTGGAAGCCGCCGATCAGATCGGTCGCCCGGTCCAGTCCCAGTTGACGCAGCGAGACCGCGGCGAAGCTGGACGCGTAGCCCTCGTTGCACACCACCACGACCCGCAGATCGTGGTGGGTGGCCTCGGGCAGCCGGTGGTCGCACTGCGGGTCGAGCCGCCACTCCAGCTCGTTCCGCTCGACGATCAGCGCCCCCGGGATGGTGCCGTCGCGCTCGCGCAGCGCCGCGTACCGGATGTCCACCAGCAGCGCGCCCTCGACCTGCGCCGCGGCGGCGTCGAGGGGCTCCAGCCGGTCGAGTTCTTCGCGGGCCTCGGCCAGCAGCTCGTCCACGCTCCGCTTGCTCGTGTTGGTCGTGCCCATCGCGTTTATCCCCACTCCTCGGGCCGCTCGACCTGCTCCAGCCGCAGCGTCTGACCGGTGCGGCTGTAGCGCCGCATGAGGGGCAGCGGCGGATAGTAGGCGTGCACCGACACCGCATGCTCGGTGTCGGACGGGTTGATCACCTCATGCACATGATGCGGTCCGAAGGCCCGGCCCCGCCCGGCGGGCAGCCGCCGCTCGCGGTCCACACCGTCGGCCAGCTCCAGGGTCTTCCAGCCCTCGGTGGGCAGCCGCGCGGCGAGTGACTGCTCGTTGAGCTCACCCGCCGCCGAGACGAAGGCGCCATGGGAGCCGCCGTGGTCGTGCCAGCCGGTGCCGGTGCCCGGAGGCCAGCCGATCAGCCAGGCTTCGCTGCCGCCCGGCCCGTCGAGGCGCAGCCAGGTGCGCCCCTCCGGATCGAGCGGAAGCGAGGCGACGAGCTCGGCGTCGGCGGCGGTCCGGTGGGCGAAGTCGAGCAGTTCCGCGGCGCTGGGCGGGGCGACGGGACCGGATGCGGGGTCCGTGCTGAGGTCCGCGGAGGGGCGCACGGGGCTGGAGGGGGAAGTGCGTACGTCGGGCACAGAGGACCGTCCTGAATGATCGCGAAAGGGGCGCGGCCGAGCCGCGCGGGAAAGAGGGCGGATCAACAGGACGGACGACAGACACAGCCCGCGTAGCGGACCAGGTCCAGATGGACCCTCCGCCAGAAGCGAGGCAAGCAGGTGTCAGTCACGCTGCGAAGTGAATCATGTGCTGGAAAGGAAGGTCAACCGCATCGGCCCGGAGTTGGACGCGCGCCTTGACCACGCCTGGATGCGCACCCTGGCCCCGCACGCCCGCGGACGACTACCCGCGCCCGGACACGCACCGCGCGCCCCGGAGATGGACCAGGCGCACAGCGCGAGCGCGGGCGCGCCCCGCCGTGCCCGCACTACCGCCGTGCGCTCGCCTCCGCCGGTGCGCCCCTGGCCGCGTTTCCGCCCCGGGCCGCGTCCGCGCACGCGTACAGCGCGCCCGGCCGCACCCCGGACAGTGCCGCGGCGAGATGTCCGTCCGGCCGCACCAGCAGCACGGTGTGCGCCGGGGCTCCCGGGTACGCCTCGGTGACCAGCAGCTCGGTGCGCAGGGGCAGCGCCGCGACGGCCGCCGCCAGCCGCGGCATCAGCCCGGCCCGCATCCAGTGGCGGCGGTCCCACACCCCGGTGCCGGGGGCGACCAGCACCACCAGCAGCTCCCGCCCGAGCCGCTCCCGCAGCCGTACGACCGAGCCGTCCGGAGCGGTCACCGGCACATCGGCGACCGGCGCCCCGAGCACCGTGCCCACCGTGATCGAGCCGTCCAGCGGCGCGGCCGGGGCCAGCGGCGAACGGTCGTAGACCGGCGGCGCGCCCAGCGGACCCCGCCCGAGGTGACCGTCGGTGAGCAGCGCGTCGTGCCCGCGCGCCCCGCCGGGCCGCACGGTGCGCCGTACCGCGTGCCAGCCGCCGGCCGCGCGTACCAGCGGCAGCGACTGGTCCGCCGCGCGCAGCCGGGCCCCGACGGCTCCGCGCCGCTCCGCCTGATAACTGTCGAGCAGGGCGTCCGAGGCCCCGTGGTGCCAGGCGAGGGAGAGCTTCCAGGCGAGGTTGTCGACGTCCCGCAGCCCTTCCTCCAGCCCCTGGGTGCCGAGCGCGCCCAGCAGATGGGCGGCGTCCCCGGCCAGGAAGGCGCGCCCGACACGCCAGCGCAGCGCGAGCCGGTGGTGCACGGTGTGCACGCCGGTGTCCAGGAGTTCATAGGGGGGCTCGGATTCGCCGCACCACCCCGCGAGGGTGTCGCGCACCCGCACCATCAGGGCGTCGGGGGTGACCAGATCGCGGCCGGGCGGCAGCAGCCAGTCGATCCGCCACAGGCCGTGCGGCAGCGGCCGGGCGGTGACCTCGGCGTCGATGCTGCGCCAGGGCGGGGAGCGGTGCAGCAGGGCCTCGCCGGGCCAGGGGAGTTCGGCGCGCAGCGCCGCGACGGCGTGCCGCTCCACCGCCGTACGGCCCGGGAAGCGCACGCCCAGGAGCTTGCGGACGGTGGACCGCGGCCCGTCGCAGCCCACCAGATAGCTGCCCCGCCACCAGGTGGCCTGGGCGCCCCGGGTGCGCACCCCGACCCCGTGGTCGTCCTGCTCCAGGTCGTCGATCCGGGTTCCGGAGACGATCCGGACGAGGTCCTCGTCGCCCATGGCGGCCAGCGAGCCCCGCAGCGCCCGGGTGAGCTCGTGCTGGGGCAGATGCAGCGGTGAGGGCGCCGACACCGGTGCCGACTCGTCCTCGGAGGAGGGCGCATCACCCTCGGGAGCGTCCATGGCCTCCGTAAGGCCGCCGTCCCAGCCGCCGGTGCCGCGCTCGGGCGACGGCGAACCGCCGAAGAGGCCACCGGGCGTGAGGGGCACCTGCCGCACCAGCTGCCGCCGCCGCATCGTGCGCCATCCGGTCCACGGCCGGGCGCGGGCGGTGACCCGGCAGCCTAGCCGCTCCAGCAGGGCGGCGGCGTCCGGGCGCAGCACGACGGTGCGGGCCAGACGGCTCTCCTCGGCTTCCGTGGACTCGTCCAGCAGGATGACGGGCACCTCGAGGCGCGCGAGGGCGAGGGCCAGGGTCAGGCCGACCGGGCCCGCCCCGGCGACGATCACCGGGTCCACGGTGCGGTTCCTGTGGCCCTGCGGGTCGTACGTGACGTACGGAAATTGGCAGTTGAAACCCGGTGAGCGATCACAGAAAGCATGCAACCCACTGCCGCTGCCCGCGTCAAGCGACGAAGGGCGGTGGCGCGTGCGCCACCGCCCTGGTAAGGGTCTCGCTCATCCGCCCGGCCCTCCCGGACGGCGTCCGCCCGGTCGCCCGGACGTCCCCTCAGTTCGTCTTGCCCGCTCAGTTCGTCTTGCCCGCGGACGCGTCCGGAGCGGAGGCCGTGGACTGGTCGACGACGTCGAGCGCGTCGGCGGCCGCGAGCGGCTCCCCGGCGTCCGCGATCCGGATGCCGGTCTTGGCGCGCCGGCCGCGCCGCTCGATCCAGGTGGCGAGGGCGGAGAGGGCCAGACACATCGCGATGTAGATGACACCACCGACGATGATCACCGGGACGTAGGGGTTCTCGTCGTTCACGACGGTGTTGCCGGCCAGCTGCTGGAGCTGGAACAGCAGCTCCTGGTAGGTGATGACGTAGCCGAGGGAGGTGTCCTTCAGCGTCACCACCAGCTGGCTGATGATGGTCGGCAGCATCGCCCTTACGGCCTGCGGCACCAGGACCGTCATCATGACCTGGGTCTTGCGCATGCCCAGGGCGTACGCGGCCTCACGCTGGCCCCTGGGCACCGAGTTGATGCCCGCCCGCAAGACCTCGGCCTGGACCGAGCCGTTGTAGACGGTCAGGCCGATGACCAGGGCCCAGAAGCCGGTGTTGTCACCGCTGAGGCCCAGGTCCGCGCGGTAGGTCAGGAAGAGCACCCACAGCACGTAGATGGTGATCAGCAGCGGGACGGCCCGGAACAGTTCGATGAAGCCGGTCGCGAACCAGCGGACGGGCTTGTGGTCCGAGAGCCGGCCGGTGGCCAGCAGCACACCGAGGGCGAGGGAGAGGACCGCCGCGACCGCGAACACCTTGAGGGTGGTGATCACACCGTCGCGGATGCTGTTCCGCACCCCCGCGTAGTTGAAGATGTCCCACATCTCGGGCGCGAACTGACCCTTGGCGTTCAGCCGCACCACCGCGAAGGCGATCAGCCCGAGGACGGCCAGGCCGCCGACGACGGAGAAGACGCGGTTCCGGACGCGAGCCTTGGGGCCGGGGGCGTCGTACAGGACGCTCGAGCTCATCGGGCCACCTCCAGGCGGTTCTCCAGCAGCCGGAAGAGACCGCTGATGGCGAACGTGATGACCAGGTAGCACAGCGCGATCCACAGGAAGATCCAGCCGATCGCGAAGCCCTTGTCACTCAGCAGCTTCGAGACATTGAACAGTTCGGTGTTGCTGAATGCCCCGGCGATGGCCGAGTTCTTGGTGAGCGCGATGAAGATGCTGCTCATCGGGGGAATCACGGACCGGGTGGCCTGGGGGAGGACGATCAGCCGGAGGGTCTGGAAGAAGGTCATCCCCAGGCTGCGGGCGGCCTCCGCCTGGCCGAGCGGCACGGTGTTGATACCGGACCGCACGGCCTCGCAGACGAAGGACGACGTGTAGCAGCCCAGCGCCATCATGGCGAGGACGAAGGGGCTCGTCCCCGGGAAGAAGATCTGCGGGATCACGAAGAACGAGATCAGGAACAGCAGGGTCAGCGGGGTGTTGCGCAGCAGGGTGACCCAGGCCGTCCCGAACACCCGCAGCGGCGGTATGGGCGACACCCTGAAGCCGGCTATGACGACGCCCAGCACGAGGGCCAGCGCCGCACTGGCCGCCGTGATGGAGAGGGTTCCCAGGAACCCCTCCCGGAACTGGGGCAAATGATCGAGAAGTACGTTCATCGATTCTCCGCGGTAGCGGTCAGGTCAGCGGCGTGCGGAGCGCACCGGCTTCGAGGTGAACGGGCGAACGGGCGGACTGAGAGCCCTGCTCGAACGAGCGGACGAAGGGCCCTGCTCAGTAGCGCGGCAGGGGCGTCTTCGGCGCGACGTAGGAGGAGCCGGACTTGCCGAGCGTGCCCTCGTACGCCTTCTTGTAGTCGCCGTTCTTGATGTGCTTCTCGAGCGAGTCGGTGATCGCGTCGCGGAGCGCCTTGTCGTTCTTGTTCATGCCGACGCCGTAGGGCTCCTCGGTGAACGGCTTGCCGACCACGTACAGCTTGCTCGGGCGCTGGGCGGCGTAGCCCTTGAGGATGGCGTCGTCGGTGGTGACCGCGTCGACCTGGCCGTCGAGCAGCTGCTTGACGCAGAGCGAGTACTTGCTCAGCTCGGTGGTCTTGGCGCCGTACTTCGGCTTCTTGATCTCCTGGAGCGGAGTGGAGCCGACGATCGAGCAGACCTTCTTGCCCTTGATGCTGTCCGGGCCGGTGATCTTGCCCTTGTCCTCCTTGCGGACCAGCAGGTCGGCGCCGGCTGTGAGGTACGGGCCCGCGAAGCCGACCTGCTTCTTGCGCTCGTCGTTGATGGTGTAGGTGCCGACGTAGTAGTCGACCTGGCCCTTGGAGATCGAGGTCTCGCGGACGTTGGAGTCCACCGTCTTGAAGCTGATCTTGTCCGCGGAGAAGCCGAGGTCCGCGGCGACCATCTTGGCGATCTCGATGTCGAAGCCGGAGCGCTTGCCCTCGGTGTCCTGGAACCCGAGGAAGGGCTGGTCGGCCTTGGCGCCGATGACGATCTTGCCGCGCTTCTGCGCCGCCTTCAGGGTCGGCGAGTCGATCTTGACATCCTTCGCGACCGTGTAGTCGCCGCTGAAGACCTCGCCGCCCTTCGGCTTGTCCCCCGCGGTGCCCTTCTCGCCGCCACAGGCGGTCGCCGTCGCGGCCAGCGCGAGAACCACCGTGGCCGCCGCGGCCGTCTTACGAATTCTCATGGTGCCCATCCCTCTGTGTTCAGTACGTGGTTCACATACGCAGTGGCGAACGTGGAGCGGTCTGCCGGACCAAGCGCGGGCCCGGCGGGCTCAGTGGGTCAGCGGGTCAGTGGGTCAGTGGTGAAGGATCTTCGACAGGAAGTCCTTGGCCCGGTCGCTGCGGGGGTTGTTGAAGAACTGCTCCGGCTCGGCCTCTTCGACGATCCGGCCGTCGGCCATGAAGACCACCCGGTTCGCCGCGGAGCGGGCGAAGCCCATCTCATGGGTGACGACGACCATCGTCATGCCGTCCCGCGCGAGCTGCTGCATGACCTCCAGCACCTCGTTGATCATCTCCGGGTCCAGCGCCGAGGTCGGCTCGTCGAAGAGCATCACCTTCGGGTCCATGGCCAGGGCGCGCGCGATCGCCACGCGCTGCTGCTGGCCACCGGACAACTGGGCGGGGTACTTGTCCGCCTGGGCGCCGACGCCGACCCGGTCGAGCAGCGTACGGGCCTTCTCCTCGGCGGCCTTCTTGTCCGTCTTACGGACCTTGGTCTGGCCCAGCATCACGTTCTCGAGCACCGTCTTGTGCGCGAAGAGGTTGAAGGACTGGAAGACCATGCCGACGTCGGCACGCAGCCGGGCGAGCTCCTTGCCCTCCTGGGGCAGCGGCTTGCCGTCGATCGTGATGGAGCCGGAGTCGATCGTCTCCAGCCGGTTGACCGTGCGGCACAGCGTCGACTTCCCGGACCCGGACGGCCCGATGACGACGACCACTTCGCCGCGGCTGATGGTCAGGTCGATGTCCTGGAGCACATGCAGCGCGCCGAAGTGCTTGTTGACTCCTGACAACGCAACCAACGCGTTCGCCACCGGTGCGGCGTCCTTGGTCACCGATACTTCGCTCATCGGCGTCTCGCTCCGTCCTCCTCGGTTGGGAGGACACTAATGAGCGCCCGCGACCAGCGTCATTACATCTGAGCTGAAATTGAGGATAACGATATGGCTGCGACGCGACACTCTGCGTGACCGGAGCGATGCGCGGCGTACCGGCTGCGTAACGGAAGCCAGTGTGTGACCGAATTCTCTTGACGGCTGCCCGTCGATCGGGGTGGATGCCCTGTGGTCATGTTCGTGGCCGCATTCGAAGACATGGTGACGGGGACGCGTACGGAGCCCGTCTCCCCAGATACGGAAAGGTGGCGGAGGGGCCGGTGAGGCTGCTGCTCGTCGAGGACGACAACCATGTCGCCGCGGCCCTGTCCGCCATGCTCTCCAAGCACGGTTTCGAGGTCACCCACGCCCGCAGCGGCGAGGAGGCGCTGCAGGCGCTGCTGCCGGACTCGGGCGCCCCCTTCGGCGTCGTCCTCCTCGACCTCGGCCTGCCCGACCAGGACGGTTTCGAGGTGTGCGGCAAGATCCGCAAGCGCACCGCCACCCCCGTGATCATGGTGACGGCGCGCGCCGATGTGCGCTCCCGCATACACGGGCTCAACCTCGGCGCCGACGACTACGTGGTCAAGCCGTACGACACCATGGAGTTGCTCGCCCGGATCCACGCCGTCAGCCGCCGCACCGCCGCCCACGACTCGGGCCATGGCACCGAGGAGAGCCCGGACGGCTCCCATCCGCCGCTGCGGCTCGGCCCGGTGACCATCGAGCTGCCCACCCGCCAGGTCTCCGTCAACGGGACGACCGTTTCGCTCACCCGTAAGGAGTTCGATCTGCTCGCCCTGCTCGCCCAGCGCCCCGGTGTCGTCTTCCGCCGGGAGCAGATCATCAGCGAGGTCTGGCGCACCAGTTGGGAAGGGACGGGACGCACCCTGGAGGTCCACATCGCCTCCCTGCGCTCCAAGCTGCGGATGCCCGCCCTGATCGAGACGGTGCGCGGGGTGGGCTATCGCCTCGTCGCGCCGGTCGGCTGAGCGGCCGGGACTCCCTCGGTGCGCACTCGGCTCCTCCCGCTCCTCATCGTCCTCATGGCGGGCGTGCTCCTCGCGCTCGGCTTCCCGCTCGCGGGGAGCCTGGCCGCCCGGGAGCAGCAGCGTGTCGTCGTCGACCGGATCGACGACACCGCGCGCTTCGCCGCGCTCGCCCAGTTCGTCACCGCCGGGCCCACCGGGGCGGTCGGCGCCGAGGGGAACGAGCGGCTGGGCACCCTGCGTGCCGAGCTCAAGCGCTACCACGACCTGTACGGCATCCGGGCCGGGGTCTTCTACCGGGACCGGGACGCACCGCCCATGGCCGAGGCGCCCGGCGGCTGGCGGCTGCCGGACACGGGCGAGAGCGCCCAGGCGTTCGACGAGGCCCTCGCCGGGCGCCGCAGCCACGATCCGCCCCAGGTGTGGCCCTGGCAGCGCGGCAGGCTCACTGTGGCGTCCCCTGTCGTCCGCGACGGGGACGTGGTGGCCGTCGTCGTCACCGACTCGCCCACCGGCCAGATGCGGTCGCGGATCCTGCACGGCTGGCTGGTGATCGGCGGGGGCGAATGCGCCGCGATGCTGCTGGCCGTCGGCGCCGCCTTCCGGCTCACCGGATGGGTGCTGCGGCCCGTGCGCGTCCTGGACACCGCGACCCATGACATCGCGACCGGGCGGATGCAGTCACGCGTCGCGGCCGCCTCCGGGCCCCCGGAGCTGCGGCGGCTGGCCCGCTCGTTCAACGAGATGGCCGACAATGTCGAGCAAGTCCTGGAGCAGCAGCGGGCGTTCGTCGCCGACGCCTCCCACCAGCTGCGCAATCCGCTCTCCGCGCTGTTGCTGCGCATCGAGCTGCTGGCGCTGGAGCTGCCGGACGGCCATGAGGAGATCGCCTCGGTGCGGGCGGAGGGCAAGCGCCTGGCCAGCGTCCTGGACGATCTGCTCGACCTCGCCCTGGCCGAGCACTCCGCCGCGGATCTGCGGCTCACCGATATCGCGGAGCTGGCGAGGGACCGGGTGGACGCCTGGCTTCCGGTGGCCGAGCGGGAGGAGGTCGGGTTCGCCTACACCGGCCCCGCGGCCATCACTGGCTGGGCCGACCCGGTGGCCCTGTCCAGCGCACTGGACGCCGTCGTCGACAACGCCCTGAAGTTCACGCCCGAGGGGGCGCATGTGGAGGTCTCGGCGCGCACGGAGGGCGACACCGTGGCGATCGTCGTCGCCGACGGCGGCCCTGGCCTCACCGAGGACGAACTCGCCCGCATCGGCGACCGCTTCTGGCGCAGCAGCCGCCACCAGAACGTCTCGGGCTCGGGCCTGGGCCTGTCCATCACCCGCGCGCTGCTCGCGGCCGGCAGGGGCACGATCGACTACGCGCCCAACGAGCCCTGTGGTCTGCGCGTGACCATTACGGTGCCGCGGACGGGGCCCGGTGAGACCGTGACGACCGTAAGGACGTGACGCGGGCTGTGAGGGCCGTGACGCGAGCCGTAAGGACGTGAGGCGGGCTGTGAGGGCCGTGACGCGAGCCGTAAGGACGTGAGGCGGGGTGTGAGGACCGTGACGCGAGCCGTAAGGACGTGAGGCGGGCCCTGAGGCCGTTCGCCGCTCAGTCCCGCGGCTTGCGCCAGACGATGCTGTAGCGCCACAGGACGTGACGGCGGTACCGCGAGCCGGGCAGGAGCTCGGCGGCCAGCGCCCGCATCTCCGGGTAGGTCACCGGCGGCGGCCATACGACGGGGGACGGGTGGTCCCAGTGCCCTTCCCTGGCGCGGTGGACGGTGCCGACAGCGATGGCGGCGAGGACGCGCGGCAGATCCCTGGGCATGGTGTTCCGGGCGAGGCCGACGACGGCCAGGACCCCGCCGGGCCGCAGCAGGTCGCGCATGCGGGCCAGTCCGGTGGCGGCGTCCATGTGGTGCAGGGTGGCCACCGACGCGATGACGTCGAACGAGGCGGGCTCGAAGGGATAGCTATCGAGGCGGCAGCGGTGGCGGGCTACGGCTTGACCGAGCGGTAATAGCGCGCCGCGCCCTTGTGGAGGGCGAGGGGATCGGTGAAGACGGCGGTCCGCAGGTCCACTTTCTGGGCGGCGTGCACCTTCGCCCCGATGCGGTCCCGGTTGTCTATCACCGTGCGGGTGACGCCCTCCGCCAGATCGGGGGCCACCCGGTCCGTGGTGACCAGGAGGTTCGGTACGGCGATCGTCTTGACCGGCTCCGGCCTGCGTATCTCCTCGTACGCGTCGGCGGGCACGGTGGCCGCCCGGTAGTAGCGCGTCACCCCGCCCTGCCGGTGCAGCGGGCCGGTGAGGTCGCCGAGCTGGACGAGCCGTATCGGGTAGGCGTGCGCCAGGGTGCGCACCGCGGTGGTCGGCAGCCCGCCCGACCAGAAGAACGCGTCGAGCTTGCCCTGCCGCAGCAGCCTCGGCATGGCGTCGATGCCGACCCGCTCCGCCCGGATGTCCCGGTCGAAGTCGAGCCCGGCGGCCTTGATCAGCGCCCGGGTGATCAGCTGCACGCCCGAGCCGTCGCCGCCCACCCCCACCCGCAGGTGCTTCAGATTGCGCGCCGACCGTACGGACGAGCCCCTCGGGACGACCAGCTGCATGTAGTCGTCGTACAGCCGGGCGCAGGCCCGCAGCCGCCCCGCTCCCTCGCCCTGGTAGGCGGCCACGGCGTCGGTGGCGGCGATGGCGAAGGTGGCCCTGCCCCGGGCCAGCCGCTCGACGTTTTCCGGGGACCCCCTGGACTGCTCCAGCCGCACATCGACATCGGGGAGGTCCCGGGCGAGGTCCTGCTCGAGCATCCGGCCGTAGGTGTCGTAGACCCCGGTGGAGACCCCCGTCGCGAACGTCACCCGGCCGCTGGGCGAGGGGCCCCCGCCCGACGCCAGCAGCCACCACAGCAGCAGCCCGAGGGCGACGAGGCCCGCGGCGGCGGACTGCAGGGCACGGCGCCGGTCCGGGCGCGGAAGGGTGAGGGCCATGGCGAGGATCCTGCCAGGCCCGCCGACGGGAGGGGAGGGGCGGCCGCCTGAGGATCCCGTTGTGCGGGCATCCCGCTGTGCGGCGGGCATCCCGTTGTGCGGGCATCCCGTTGTGCGGGCGGCCCCCGCTCATCTGCCGGAGCGCAGGGCCCTCGACAGGCCCAGGGCCGCCGTCCGGACCGCCGGTGCCAGCTGCGCCGGCCGGAAGCGGCCGCGGGGTACGGCCACCGACAGCGCCGCCACCGAGGTCGGTCCGTCGAAGACGGGAGCCGCGATGCAGCTGACCCCCGCAGCCGCCTCTTCCTCCTCGTAGGCCAGACCCGCGACCTGGGCCTGCTCGACGGCCGTGCGCAGCCGGTCCGGATCGGTGATCGAGTGAGGGGTGAGGGCGGGCAGAGGCGCGGCCAGGATCTCCTCGACCAGTTCGGAGCCCGAGAACGCCAGAAGCGCCTTGCCGACGCCGGTGCAGGTCAGGGGCAGTCGGCCGCCGATGCGGGACGGCAGCCGAAGGGCGTCGTGGCCGTGGATGCGCTCGACGTAGACCACCTCGTGGCCCTCGCGCACCCCGAGGTGCACGGTTTCGTGCGTGGCCTCGAAGAGGTCCTGTAGGAACGGCAGCGCGGCCTCCCGCAGATCGCGCCGGCGCGGGACGAGTGAGCCCAGTTCGAAGAGGGCGCCTCCGAGCCGGTAGGTCTCGGCGTCGCGTTCGAGCAGGCCGAGACGGACCAGATCGGCGCAGAGCCGGAACACGGTGGTCTTGGCCAGCCCGGTACGCGCGGACAGTTCTGTGAGACGGAACGCGCCGCCATCGGGCCGGAAGCAGTCGAGGACGGTCATGGCCTTGTCGAGCATGTTGCCCTGTGCGCTGTTCCGTGTCATGGAACACAGTGTGCCGGTGCTCGGCCCTCGGTCCACCCTCGGGGGGCGGGCCGGCGGCCCGGTCCACCGCCCGGCAGCGGGGCTTCTGTGACCGCCTACCCTTGTTGGGTGACCATCAGCAGCGACCGGAGCCCGGCAGTGGACGTTCAAGCACCCAAGAGCTACGAGATCCGCACCTACGGGTGCCAGATGAATGTCCATGACTCCGAGCGGCTCTCGGGCCTCCTGGAAGAGGCGGGCTATGTCCGCGCGCCCGAGGGCACCGGCGAGGGCGAGGCCGACATCGTCGTCTTCAACACCTGCGCGGTGCGGGAGAACGCCGACAACCGGCTGTACGGCAACCTCGGCCGGCTCGCGCCGATCAAGGCCCGGCGGCCGGGCATGCAGATCGCCGTCGGCGGCTGTCTGGCCCAGAAGGACCGCGACACCATCGTCAACAAGGCCCCCTGGGTCGACGTGGTCTTCGGCACCCACAACATCGGCAGCCTGCCGGTGCTGCTGGAGCGCGCCCGCGTCCAGGAGGAGGCCCAGGTCGAGATCGCCGAGTCCCTGGAAGCCTTCCCCTCCACCCTGCCGACGCGGCGCGAGTCCGCGTACGCCGCGTGGGTCTCCATCTCCGTGGGCTGCAACAACACCTGCACCTTCTGTATCGTCCCGGCGCTGCGCGGCAAGGAGAAGGACCGCCGCCCCGGCGACATCCTCGCCGAGGTGGAGACCCTGGTCGCCGAGGGCGTCACCGAGATCACCCTGCTCGGCCAGAACGTGAACGCGTACGGCTCCGACATCGGCGACCGCGAGGCGTTCAGCAAGCTGCTGCGCGCCTGCGGGAAGGTCGAGGGCCTGGAGCGGGTCCGGTTCACCTCGCCGCATCCGCGCGACTTCACCGACGACGTCATCGCCGCCATGGCGGCGACGGAGAACGTGATGCCGCAGCTGCACATGCCGCTGCAGTCCGGCTCGGACACCGTGCTCAAGGCGATGCGCCGCTCGTACCGGCAGGAGCGCTACCTGGGCATCATCGAGAAGGTGCGCGCCGCGATGCCGGACGCCGCCATCTCGACCGACATCATCGTCGGCTTCCCCGGTGAGACCGAGGAGGACTTCGAGCAGACGCTGCACGTGGTGCGGGAGGCGCGGTTCGCCCAGGCGTTCACCTTCCAGTACTCCAAGCGGCCCGGGACGCCCGCCGCCGAGATGGACGGCCAGGTGCCCAAGGCGGTCGTCCAGGAGCGCTACGAGCGGCTGGTCGCCCTCCAGGAGGAGATCTCCTGGGAGGAGAACAAGAAGCAGGTCGGCCGCACGCTGGAGGTGCTGGTCGCCGAGGGCGAGGGCCGTAAGGACGACGCCACGCGGCGGCTGTCCGGCCGTGCCCCCGACAACCGTCTGGTGCACTTCGCGCGGCCCGGGGAGCCGGTGCGCCCCGGCGACGTCGTCACCGTCGACATCACCTACGCCGCCCCCCACCATCTGCTGGCCGAGGGCCCGGCCCGGGGCGTGCGGCGCACCCGCGCCGGAGACGCCTGGGAGCGGCGGAACGCGCCCGGGGAGAAGAAGCCCGCGGGTGTGATGCTGGGCCTGCCGACGGTGGGCGCCCCGCCGCCGCAGCCGGCCGCGCCCACCGCGGGCTGCGGCTGCGACTGAGCGCACGGCTAGGCTCACGATCATGCTGATCGCCGCCGCCGTCTGCCCGTGTCCGCCGTTGCTGGTGCCCGAGGTCGCCGCCGGAGCCGCCTCCGAGCTGGACGGGTTGCGCGCGGAGTGCAGCGAGGTCATCCACGCCCTCGCGGCGGCGCGTCCGGAGCGCCTGATCGTGGTGGGGCCCGCCGATCGCGCCGGGCGCGGGCCGCATGCGCAGGGCACGGCCGGGACGTTCCGCGGCTTCGGCGTGGAGGTGGAGGTGCGGCTCGCCGCGCCGGTGGCGGGGGAGTCCGGCCGCGAGGGCGCCGCGGACGGCGGGTCCTCGCGCTCGCTGCCGACGTCGCTGGCGGTCGGCGCCTGGCTGCTGGAGCACGCGGGGTGGGACCCGGCGGTGCCCGTCGAGGGGCTGGGTGTGGGGGAACCTCTCGCGGCCGAGCGGTGTATTCAAGTCGGAAGGGAGCTCGCCGGGCGGGCGGAGCGGGTCGCGCTGCTGGTGATGGGCGACGGCACCGCATGCCGCACGCTGAAGGCGCCGGGCTATCTCGACGAGCGGGCGGCCGCGTTCGACGCCGAGGTGGCGCGGGCGCTGGCGGCCGCCGACACCGGGGCGCTGGCCGCGCTCGACGAGGAGTTGGCGTACGAGCTCAAAGCGGCAGGTCGCGCGCCGCTGCAGGTGCTCGCGGGGGCGGGCGAGGGGGCGCGCCTGAAGGGGGAGTTGCGGTATGACGAAGCGCCGTACGGCGTGGGGTACTTCGTGGCGAGCTGGTCGTCCTAGCCCGCTCGCGGCCGTGGAGCCTGCGCTCCACGGCCGCGTACCGGCGGGGCCGGCCGGTCCGGGCCCGGCATCACCCGCCCCCGTCTTCTGTGCCTTGTCCGCTTGGCCGGTCTTATGCGTCGCCCTTGGGCTTGGGCTTGCGCTCGTCCATCTGCGAGAGGCGGTTGAGAGCGCCCTTCGCCTTGCCCGTGCCAGTCTCGATCTTGGCGCTGTACTTGCCCTTGGTCCTGGTATCGACCGACTTGGCCGCCTTCTCCAGGCCCCGCCCGATCCTGGCCTCGTGCTGCTGCGCGAAGCTGCCGGCCTTGCCCTTCATCT
The DNA here is from genome assembly GCF_016741935.1 of Streptomyces endocoffeicus. Classification (GTDB taxonomy): domain Bacteria; phylum Actinomycetota; class Actinomycetes; order Streptomycetales; family Streptomycetaceae; genus Streptomyces; species Streptomyces endocoffeicus. The sequence goes on from NZ_JAERRG010000008.1 coordinate 45,524, forward strand.
GACCGGCCTTGGCCTTGAGATTGTCCATCAGGCCCATGTGCCACCTACCCTCGTCGGTTGCCTATGCGCGGGCGCTCTCACCGGTCTCGCTGTCGGCCGCCTCGGCCGCGGACTGCTGTTTGGGGATCCCGGCGCCTTCACCCGCCGGATTCTCCTTCCCGCTCCGAGCGGTCTCAGCCCCATCGGCGGTCCCGGACTCGGTCTCCGCCGTCATGGCGTCGGCCGTGGCCCGGGCGTCCCGCACGGACGGTGCCTCCTCGGACGAACGGCTCGCCTCCTTCGGCACACGACGAAACCTGGAAAACACGCCCATATCTACTCCATACCTTACTCGTGTGGGCGAAACTCGCGTGGGCGAAATCCCGTGCCGCCCGGAGTGCCCCCTTGTGCGGTGCGCGGCGACTGTGCGGCGCGCGGCGGCCGATTCCCCGAACCGGCCCTCGGAACCTCGCAACAGGCAACGAACCCGGCGGTGCCCCGTCACGTCGCTCGTTCGAGGAGCCCCCGGGGCATTTGCGAGACTGGCCCGGTGAATACTGCAGGACATCCGCCGCGAGTCATCGCCGTCGTCGGCCCCACAGCGGCCGGAAAGTCCGATCTGGGCGTCGCACTCGCCAGACACCTCGACGGCGAGGTCGTCAACGCCGACTCCATGCAGCTGTACCGGGGCATGGACATCGGCACCGCCAAGCTGACGGAGGACGAGCGGCAGGGGGTGCCGCACCGGCTGCTGGACATCTGGGATGTCACCCAGACCGCGAGCGTCGCCGAGTACCAGCGGCTGGCTCGCGCCGAGATGGACCGTCTGCTCGCCGAGGGGCGTACCCCCGTCCTGGTCGGCGGTTCCGGCCTGTACATCCGCGGGGCCATCGACGCCCTCGAGTTCCCGGGCACCGACCCCGCCGTCCGGGCCCGGCTCGAGGCCGAGCTGGAGGCGCGGGGCTCCGGGGTGCTGCACGCCCGGCTCGCCGACGCCGACCCCGAGGCGGCGCGCGCGATCCTGCCCAGCAACGGCCGCAGGGTGGTCCGGGCGCTGGAGGTCATCGAGATCACCGGCCGTCCGTTCACCGCCAATCTGCCCGGGCACGAGGCGGTCTACGACACGCTCCAGATCGGCGTCGACGTCGAGCGGCCCGAGCTGGATGAGCGGATCGCCCTGCGGGTGGACCGGATGTGGGACGCCGGACTGGTCGAGGAGGTCCGCCGGCTGGAGGACGCCGGGCTGCGCTCCGGCCGTACCGCCTCCCGCGCGCTGGGCTATCAGCAAGTCCTCTCCGCGCTCGCGGGAGAGTGCGCCGAGGAGGAGGCGAGGGCCGAAACCGTGCGCGCCACCAAGCGGTTCGCACGCCGTCAGGACTCCTGGTTCCGCCGCGATCCCAGGGTCCACTGGCTCAGCGGAGCGGCCGACCACAGAGGGGAACTCCTGGCGAGCGCGCTCGCGTTGGTTGAACGGGCGGTCACAGCCTGATCACGTCATGGCATCGGGAAGCTCAGCTCGTCATTCGGGCCCCGGCGGGCATGCCATCATCAAGCTCCGATCGTGCCGTGGTGTCTGGAGTTGGGAGGGCGTGTGGCGATGGAGGCCGGCCCTCGCGACGCATCGCAGCAATCGCCGCACGGAGACGCGCGGCCGCTGACCCCGGACGGCCCCGATGAGGCCGGAGGGCTCCACGAACCCGGCGCGCCGGTCCTCGAGGACGGCTCCGAGGGCGAGGCCGGCGCGGGCTCGGTCTCCGGGGAGTCCTTCCGGGAGCTGCGCCCGCCGCGCCGACTGCGGATCTGGCAGATCGCGCCGATCGTCGGCCTGGCCATCCTCGGCTCGCTGATGTTCGCCTTCCCGCTCGCCTTCGAGTTCGGCGACGGAGGGGCGGTCGTGGCCATGCTCGGCCTGTTGCTGAGCAGCTGCGCGGCGGGCTGGGGCCTGATGGCCGCCCGCCGGGTGGGCTACACCTGGCCGGGCCTGCCCCCCAGAGGCTCCGGACGCCGCCCGGACTGGCGCTTCGTCGTGCTCTACGTGGCGATCGTGGCCCTGCTGGTCGGCCTCACCTTCTGGCGGGTGGCCCGCCTCCGCTAGGTCCTCCGCCCACCCGCCTGCGCCAGGCCCTCCGTCCAGCGGGTCCCCCGGGCGGACCGGGCGCCGGGGGACGGTGCGCGCGGCGCCCCGTAGGATCGAGGAATGAGCACCGCACCACGGCTGGCCTTCCTGAAGGGGCACGGCACCGAGAACGACTTCGTCATCGTCCCCGACCTGGACGGCCGTCTGGAGCTGTCCGCGGCCACCGTCGCCCGGATCTGCGACCGCCGCGCCGGTATCGGCGGTGACGGTCTGATCCGCGTCGTGCGGTCCTCGGCACACCCCGAGGCGCGGGCCATGGCCGACCAGGCCGAATGGTTCATGGACTACCGCAACGGCGACGGCAGCATCGCCGAGATGTGCGGCAACGGAGTCCGCGTCTTCGCCCGGTACCTTCAGCGCGCCGGGCTGGCCGAGGCGGGCGATCTCGCGATCGCCACCCGGGCCGGGGTGCGCCGGGCCCACATCGCCAAGGACGCCGGTGACGCCGCCCGGCCGGGCGAGGCCGCGGCCGGGCCCGACGGCCCGATCACCGTGGTGATGGGCGAGGCCGCACTGCCCGGGCCCGGCCCCGAAGGGGAGATCACGATCACGGTCGGTGACCACAGCTGGCCCGCGCGCAACGTGAACATGGGCAATCCGCACGCGGTCGCCTTCGTCGACGACCTCGCCCAGGCCGGTGATCTGTTCACGGCCCCCGCCGTGCGCCCCGCCGCCGCGTACCCGAATGGCACCAATGTCGAGTTCGTCGTCGACCGCGGCCCGCGTCATGTCGCGATGCGCGTGCATGAGCGCGGCTCCGGAGAGACCCGCTCCTGCGGCACCGGCGCCTGCGCCGTGATGGTCGCCGCCGCACGCCGTGACGGGACCGATCCGGCCGTCACAGGACACCCCGTCACGTACACCGTGGACGTTCCCGGAGGGCGGCTTGTCATCAGCGAACGGCCGGACGGTACGGTGGAGATGACCGGCCCTGCCGTGATCGTGGCCGAGGGGGAGATCGATCCCTCTTGGCTGGGCACGGACCTCGGCTGACACTTCCCTCGAATGGGTGATCCGTTTCACTCTGGGCGAGAGCCGGTCGGCCGTGCGTGATGGGCTCGATAGCATCAAGCACCGGCCCCGGGGGAGTACCCACGCCGGTTGACGCTCGACGCCGCCGGAGGTGCCCATGAGCGCAGAGGCCACCGACCAGGCCCCGTTCGGTCGCAGGCGCGGCCTCCCCCGCATCGACCTGCGCAATCTCCGCAGGTTCAGTCGGGCCGCCCTGCTGGGGTCCGCCTCCCGCGGCCGGCTGCCTGACGCGATCGAGCATGTGGCCAAGGTCCATCGCGCGTACCACCCCGGAGCCGATCTGGATGTGCTCCGCAAGGCGTATGTCCTGGCCGAGTCTTCCCACCGCGGCCAGATGCGCAAGAGCGGTGAGCCGTACATCACCCATCCGCTGGCCGTCACGCTGATCCTCGCCGAACTGGGCGCCGAGACCACGACGTTGACGGCCTCGCTGCTCCACGACACGGTCGAGGACACCGATGTGACCCTCGATCAGGTGGGGGAGCAGTTCGGCGAGGAGGTCCGCTTTCTCGTCGACGGCGTCACCAAGTTGGAGAAGGTCGACTACGGCGCGGCGGCCGAGCCCGAGACCTTCCGTAAGATGCTCGTCGCCACCGGCAACGACGTCCGGGTGATGTCGATCAAACTCGCCGACCGGCTGCACAACATGCGCACCCTCGGCGTGATGCGCCCCGAGAAACAGGCGCGCATCGCCAAGGTCACCCGCGATGTGCTGATCCCGCTCGCCGAGCGGCTCGGGGTGCAGGCGCTCAAGACCGAGCTGGAGGACCTGGTCTTCGCCATCCTCCACCCCGAGGAGTACGCGCGGACCCGCGAACTCCTCCAGGCCCACGCCGCCCGCCCCGACCCGCTGGCCCAGGCCGCCGAGGACGTACGGGGCGTGCTGCACGAGGCGGGCATCACCGCCGAAGTCCTGGTCCGGCCGCGGCACTTCGTCTCCGTCCACCGGGTCGGGCTCAAGCGCGGCGAGCTGACCGGCGCCGACCTCGGCCGCCTTCTCGTCCTCGTCTCCGAGGACGCGGACTGTTACGCGGTCCTCGGCGAACTGCACACCTGCTTCACCCCGGTGATCTCGGAGTTCAAGGACTTCATCGCGGTCCCCAAGTTCAACCTCTACCAGTCGCTGCACACGGCCGTGGCCGGGCGCGACGGCGAGGTCACCGAAGTCCTCATCCGCACCCACCAGATGCACCGGGTCGCCGAGGCCGGAGTGATCGCCCTCGGTAATCCGTACGCCCCGACGGAGGGCGCCGACGCCCCCGAGGGCGAGCGGGCCGACCCCACCCGCCCCGGCTGGCTGTCCCGGCTGCTCGACTGGCAGAGCGCCACGCCCGACCCCGACATCTTCTGGACCTCGCTCCGTGACGAGCTGGCCCAGGACCGGGAGATCACCGTCTTCCGTTCCGACGGCGGGACGCTCGGCCTGCCCGCCGGCGCGAGCTGTGTGGACGCCGCGTACGCCCTGTACGGCGACGACGCGCACTCCTGTATCGGCGCCCGGGTCAACGGCCGGATCGCGACCCTGAGCACGGTGCTGCGCGACGGCGACACCCTGCAGCTGCTGATGGCGAGCGACACCCGGGACACCGCCTCCCACGGCCCCTCGCCGGAGTGGCTCGACCACGCCCGCACCCCGGCCGCCCGCATCGCCATCAACCGCTGGCTGGCCGCCCATCCGGTGTCGCAGCACGAGCCCCGGGAGGCCGCCGAGGAGCCGGAGTCCGCCTCCGAGCCCACCGGCCAGGACGGACAGGGCGGACCGGACGGCCAGGACGGCCAGGGCCCGCAGGACGGACAGGACGGCCAGGAAGCGCAGGCCACGCGGGGCTCGCAGACTTCGCAGGGCGGTCAGACCGTCGCCCCCGCGTCGCCCGGTGCGGGCCGCCCCGAGGCGGGCATCGTCGTCGATCTGCCCGGCGTGACCGTACGGCTCGCCCGCTGTTGCACCCCCGTGCCGCCCGACGCGATCACCGGCTTCGCGGTTCGCGGCGGCGCCGTCACCGTGCACCGTGAGCGGTGCCCCGGAGTGGGGCGGATGACCTCGGCCGGGCGCCAGGCCGTCGGGGTGCGCTGGGCGGACGAGGACGACGGGGACGGGGGCGGCGACTATCGCGTGACCCTCTTCGCGGAGGCGTTCAGCAGACCGCATCTGCTCGCGGATCTCACCGAGGCCATCGCGGCCGAGGGCGCGGAGGTGGTGGCGGCCGCCGTCGAACCACCGCGTGAGCAGCGGGTCCGGCACACCTACACGCTCCAGCTGCCCGACGCGGGCAGGCTGCCGACGCTGATGCGGGCCATGCGGAACGTCCCCGGGGTCTACGACGTGACGCGCGAGGGCCGCAGCATGGCCGCGGTGCGCTGACGGGCGGGCGCGCTCCTGAGCGGCGCGCCCCTGACCACCGTCGGGCCGCCCGAACTCTTCGGGCGTCTGAACTCCTTCGGGTGGATCAAGGCCGGGAGCGACTGCGCCGGCGCCGGGGCGCTGGTAGCCGTAGGGCATGACGCTTTCTTCGGGGCGCCGCCCCTGGCCGCCGCGCACCGGGCGCCGCAGGACCGCGTCGGTGGCCGCCGCCATGGCCGCCGTCTTCCTCGCGGTCGGCCCCTCCTCCGCCGCGGGGCCGGTGTCCCCTGTGCACCCGAGTCCCCTGGGCATCGGCGATCCGCTCTTCCCGCAGCTCGGGAACCCCGGGTACGACGTCACGGCGTACGACATCGCGTTCGCCTACCACCGCCAGGACCGGCCGCTCGACGCCGTCACCACCATCGACGCCCGCGCGACCGCCCCGCTGCGCTCCGTCAACCTCGACTTCACCCAGGGCGACGTGGACTCGGTGCGGGTCGACGGAGCGCGGGCCCGGTTCGCCACGGCCGGTGAGGACCTGGTGATCACCCCGTCCGCTCCCCTCCGTAAGGGCGCCGCCTTCCGGGTCACCGTCCGCCACACCAGCGATCCGCGGAGCGGCACGAACGGCGGCTGGGTCCGCACCAGCGACGGGCTGGCCATGGCCAACCAGGCCAACGCCGCCCACCGGGTCTTCCCGTGCAACGACCACCCCGCCGACAAGGCCCGCTTCACCTTCCGGATCACCGCTCCGAAGAGCCTTACGGTCGTCGCGGGCGGTCTGCCCGGACAGCGCGTCCGCAAGGGATCGCGCACCACCTGGACGTACCGCCTCGCCCACCCCATGGCCACCGAACTGGCGCAGATCTCCATCGGCCGCTCCGCCGTGCCGCGCCGCACCGGGCCCCATGGGCTGCCGGTGCGCGACGTCGTCCCCGCGGCGGACCGCGCACGGCTGGAGAAGTGGCTCGCGCGCACCCCCGGGCAGCTGGCCTGGCTGGAGAGGAGGGCCGGGCGCTACCCCTTCGAGACCTATGGCGTCCTGATCGCCCACGCCACCACCGGCTTCGAGCTGGAGACCCAGACGCTCTCCCTCTTCGAGCGCGATCTGTTCACCAGCGATCAGCTGCCCCGGTGGTACATCGAGTCGATCATGGTGCATGAGCTGGCGCACCAGTGGTTCGGCGACAGCGTCAGCCCGCGCCGCTGGTCCGATCTGTGGCTCAACGAGGGCCACGCCACCTGGTACGAGGCGCTCTACGCCGATGAGCGCGGTAAGGCGAGCCTGGAGCGGCGGATGCGCAAGGCGTACGGTCAGTCCGACGCCTGGCGGGCCGAGGGAGGGCCGCCCGCGGCCCCCGAGGCCGCCGACCCGGGCCAGCCGATCGGCATCTTCCGCCCGGTGGTCTACGACGGCAGCGCGCTGGTGCTGTACGCGCTGCGGCAGCGGATCGGCCGGGCCGCCTTCGAGCGGCTGGAGCGGCAATGGGTGCTCCGCCACCGCGACGGCGTGGCCTCGACCGCCGACTTCGTCCGGCTGGCCTCCACGGTGGCGGGACGCGATCTGAGCGGATTCCTCCATCCGTGGCTGTACGGCAGGAAGACGCCGCCGATGCCGGGACACCCCGACTGGAAGCAGACGGCGAAGGAGACCACGAAGGGCGCCGCGCTGCCCGGCGCGCGGGCGGGGCGGCACGCGGTACGTTACGCGGTGCCATGGGCCGTGAAACCCGGGTGACGGTCCGCCCGCCGCGTGCGACCATCAAGAGGTCGGCGTCCGTGGCCGGCACCGGCGGGGGAATCCCGCGGGCCCGCCACGCGTTGTCGACAGTGACGGTATTCCACGACGTAAGGATTCCTTTGACCCACTCCTCTTCCCTTCCGCAGGACCGGCAGCGCCTCGCCGAGAGCCTTCGGGCCGACGCCCTGATGGAAGAGGACGTCGCCTGGAGTCACGAGATCGACGAGGAGCGTGACGGCGACCAGTACGACCGCTCCGAGCGTGCCGCTCTGCGGCGTGTGGTGGGGCTGTCCACCGAGCTCGAGGACGTCACCGAGGTCGAGTACCGGCAGCTGCGCCTGGAGCGCGTGGTGCTGGTCGGCGTATGGACCTCCGGCACGGTGCGGGACGCGGAGAACTCCCTGGCGGAGCTCGCCGCGCTCGCCGAGACCGCCGGCGCCCTGGTGCTCGACGGCGTGATCCAGCGGCGCAACAAGCCGGATCCCGCCACCTACATCGGCTCCGGCAAGGCCGAGGAACTGCGTGACGTAGTGGTCGAGTCCGGTGCCGACACCGTGGTCTGCGACGGTGAGCTGAGCCCCGGACAGCTGATCCACCTCGAGGACGTCGTCAAGGTCAAGGTGGTCGACCGGACCGCACTGATCCTCGACATCTTCGCTCAGCACGCCAAGTCCCGAGAGGGCAAGGCGCAGGTCTCGCTCGCCCAGATGCAGTACATGCTGCCGCGGCTGCGAGGCTGGGGTCAGTCGCTGTCCCGCCAGATGGGTGGCGGTGGCTCCGGATCCTCGGGCGGCGGTATGGCCACCCGTGGTCCCGGTGAGACCAAGATCGAGACTGACCGGCGCCGCATCCGCGAGAAGATGGCGAAGATGCGCCGCGAGATCGCCGAGATGAAGACCGGCCGCGACATCAAGCGGCAGGAGCGCCGGCGCCACAAGGTCCCCTCGGTCGCCATCGCCGGATACACCAACGCGGGCAAGTCCTCGCTGCTCAACCGGCTCACCGGCGCCGGTGTCCTGGTGGAGAACGCGCTGTTCGCCACCCTGGACCCGACCGTGCGGCGGGCCGAGACCCCCAGCGGGCGGCTCTACACGCTGGCGGACACCGTCGGATTCGTCCGGCATCTGCCGCACCACCTGGTGGAGGCGTTCCGCTCCACGATGGAGGAGGTCGGCGACGCCGATCTGATCCTCCATGTGGTGGACGGCTCGCATCCGACGCCGGAGGAGCAGCTGGCCGCCGTGCGCGAGGTGATCCGCGATGTGGGCGCGGTCGACGTGCCCGAGATCGTCGTGATCAACAAGGCGGACATGGCCGATCCGCTCGTTGTGCAGCGGCTGCTGCGCATGGAGCGGCGCGCCATGGCGGTGTCGGCCCGCAGCGGGCTGGGCATCGACGAGCTGATCGCGGTGATCGACGAGGAGCTGCCCCGGCCCCAGGTCGAGATCGAGGTGCTGCTGCCGTACACCCACGGCAAGCTCGTCGCGCGCACCCACGCCGAGGGCGAGGTGCTCTCCGAGGAGCACACCCCCGAGGGCACGCTGCTCAAGGCGCGCGTGCACGAGGAGCTCGCGGCGGAGCTGCGGCGCTTCATCCCGGCCACGGCCGCCGGACAGCGCTAGTCAGCTCGTCACACCGGCCGCACCGCGTCGGCTACGACATCTGCACGACGAGGGCCCGCCCCGGATTTCCGGGGCGGGCCCTCGCCATGGGATGGATCGCTGCCTGACGGCTACCGGCTCAGCAGGTCACTGGTTCGCGAACTTCTTGCTGACCGAGTTGTAGACGCCCTTCGCCTCGGGGCCCAGATGCGGGCCCGCCAGCCAGGCCGCGTTGGACGGGCCGATCGAGGTGTTGGACACCAGCGCCGGCTTGCCGTCCGCGCCGTTGGCGACCCAGCCACCGCCGGAGGAGCCCGCGGTCATGGTGCAGCCGATGCGGTACATCGTCGGCTGCTTGGCGTCCAGGGAGAGCCGGCCCGGCTTGTCCGCGCACTGGTTCATCTTCTGGCCGTCGAACGGCGGGGCGGCCGGGTAGCCGGTGGCCGTGATCTCGTCGATGGACTTCACCGCCGGGGCGTTGAAGTCGACCGGCAGCGCGCCGCCCACCGTCTCCTCGAGCGACTTGCCGCCGCTGACCTCCGGCTTCACATGCATCACCGCGAAGTCGTACGGAGCGCCCTTACCGCCCACGGCCGCGCCGTTGTCGATCCACTGCGAGGAGGTCTGCGCCCAGTCGGCCCACCAGACACCCTTGGGAGCCAGCTCCTCCTTGGTGGCGTTCTCCAGCTCGGCCTGCGACTTGCCCGCGTCGTTGTAGGAGGGCACGAACATCAGGTTCTTGTACCAGCCGCCACCCTTGCCCGCGTGGACGCAGTGGCCCGCCGTCCACACCAGGTTGGACTTGCCGGGATGCGCCGGGTCCTCGACCACCGTCGCGGAGCAGACCATCGAGCCCTCGGGGCCGTCGAAGAAGACCTTGCCCGCGTAGGGGACGTTGGAGCTGTACGGGCTGGTGACCTCCTTGGCCGGGACGGGCTGCGGATCGGGGTCGGTCACACCCTGGTCGTCCGCGATGTCGCTGTCGTCCACCGGCTTGTCGGGCTCCTGCGCGTCGCGCATCCGGTCCGGCTTCCACAGGCCCTTGATGATCGGGTTGATGAAGTCACCGGCCTCACGCAGCCAGTCGTCCTTGTCCCACTTGTTCCAGGCGCCGTTCTTCCACTGGTCCAGATCGATGCCGAGGTTCTTCAACTTGTCGTTGAGGTTGTCGGGCAGCTTGATGTCGTCCACGCCCTGCTGCTCCGACGACGCGGTCGGCTTGGCGTCGGTGTTGTCGTCCGAGGAGCCGCACGCGGTGGCGGTGAGCGCCAGAACCGAGGCTATGGCGGCCACGGCCAGTGCGGGTCGGCGTTTGGATGGCATGGGCGGGACTCCCCCTGAGGTTCTGAGCTGCTCTACGGCCTGTGTGGAATTGTCATGCACCGCCCCGGCAATGGGGTGGTATCCCACTATGCCGGTGCCGCCTACGACGGCTGCGAGCGGGTCCTTGGTTCCCGGCCGCAAGGATCTTCGCCCAGCCCGTGATCCAGAGCGTCACGCGTCGTTGGTACGTACGGGGGACAGCCGGAGGGTGTTCAGCAGCAGGAGGACCGAGACGCGTGGCCGTGACCCAGCTCCCGCCGATGGCCCTGGCCGCCGTCTCCGACGACGACGGCGCCGCCCAGGGCATTCTGCGACGCCAGGCGCTGCGTGAGTCCGCCGCCCGCACCTACGCCCGGGCGCTGCCCATCGTTCCGGTGCGCGCCCGGGGGATGACGGTCGAAGGGGCCGACGGCCGCCGCTATCTCGACTGCCTCTCCGGGGCCGGGGCGCTGGCCCTGGGGCACAACCACCCGGTGGTGCTGGACGCGATCCGGGCCGTCCTGGACGCGGAGGCGCCGCTGCAGGTCCTGGACCTGGCCACACCGGTCAAGGACGCCTTCACGGACGAGCTGTTCGCCACTCTGCCGTCCGGACTCGCCGCCCGCGCGCGGGTGCGGTTCTGCGGGCCGGCGGGCACGGACGCGGTCGAGGCCGCGCTCAAGCTGGTACGGACCGCCACCGGGCGCGACGGCCTGCTCGCCTTCTCCGGGGCCTACCACGGCATGACCGCCGGAGCCCTTGCCGCCTCCGGCGGCGCCCCGTCGTCCGGAGTGACCCGGCTGCCCTATCCATATGACTACCGCTGCCCATTCGGGGTCGGCGGGGAGCACGGCGCCGAACTCTCCGCGCGCTGGACGGAGAAGCTCCTCGACGACCCGAAGGGCGGGGTGACCGATCCGGCCGGGATGATCCTCGAACCCGTACAGGGCGAGGGCGGGGTGATCCCGGCCCCGGACGGCTGGCTGCGCCGGATGCGCGACATCACCGCGGCCCGCTCCATCCCACTCATCGCGGACGAGGTCCAGACCGGCGTCGGGCGCACCGGGGCCCTCTGGGCGGTCGACCACAGCGGGGTGGTGCCCGATGTGATGGTGCTGTCGAAGGCAATCGGCGGTGGCCTGCCGCTGGCCGCCGTGGTCTACCGCGAGGACCTCGACGTCTGGCCCCCCGGAGCCCACGCGGGCACCTTCCGCGGCAACCAGCTGGCGATGGCCGCGGGCGCCGCGACCCTCGCCTACGTCCGCGAGAACAACCTCGCCGAACGCGCGGCAACCGTCGGCGCCCGGATGCTGGACCGGCTGCGCCAATTCGCCACCGGGCGCGCGTGGATCGGAGACGTACGCGGCCGCGGACTCATGATCGGCTTGGAGCTGGTGGCCCCGGATGCGGGGTCTGGTGCCAGCGGGGTGAACCCGGGTGAGGGAGCCCGCCGGGTAGGCCCTCACGGCGAGAGTGCGGGCGCTCAAGGCGACGGTTTGGGCGCGGAGTTGGGCGGGGGAGCCTGGTACGCCGGTGCCACGCGTACGGGGGCTCCACCCGCCGATCCCGCGCTCGCGGCGGCCGTTCAGCAGGAGTGCCTGCGGCGCGGGCTCATCGTCGAACTCGGTGGGCGCCACAGCGCGGTGATCCGCCTTCTTCCTCCGCTCACCATCACCGATGAGCAGACAGAGGCCGTCCTCGACCGGCTCACCGACGCCCTGGACGCGGCGGTCCGCACCACCGGAACCCGCTCCCGCGAACTCCCTCCCACCGCTGCCCCATTCGTCCCGCCGCTCGCCGGAGACCACCGGTGACGCGCCCCGCACCGTACGACCGCACCGCCATCGCACCACCGAAGGAGGCAGGCGCCGGGCCCAGGACATGAACGCCGTGATGCCCGCGCCGCACCCACCATGCCGCACACCTCTGGGGGAGCGCCCTTGTCTCCCGAACCGCAGCCCGTGCCCGGCGCCCTGACCGACCCCGACGATTCCGCCCGCCCCGGCCCCCCACCGCACCTCCCACAGCCGCCCCACACAGCACCTCCCCCGGCCGAGGCGGCAAGACCGCCCGCTCCACCCTCGGCGGTCTCGACGGTCAGGGCGCCGTCCACCGCCATGGCGGCCGCCGGCGACCAGACGGCGCCCCCAGCACCGCCATCGCCCCCAACGGCGGCGCCACCGTCCCCAGCACCCGTACCACCGGCCCCGGCGGCGTCGCCCGCCATGGCGCCGCTCAGCAGCGTGGCGGGAGCGGGAACGGGAACCGGAACGGGAGTACCCCAGCCGCCCGCTCCGGAGCCGCCGCCCGCTCCGGAGCCGCCGCCCGCTCCGGAGCCGTCGGCGGAGGAGTCGCCCGCGCCGCGGCTGTCCGCTCAGGGGCCGCCCCTCGCCGTGGCGGCCGTGCCCCGGCAGCACCGCGACAGCCATGAGGCGTCGCCAGACAACCGCACCCGCGAGGCCGGCGCCCGCGAGGTCGGCGCGGATCCGCTCGACGACCCCGACCCGCAGATCGTGGCCGACGCCGCAGCCGTCGACAACCTGCTGCGCTGCTGGGTGCGCGAGAGCGGCCTCGTGCGCCCCGACGGGGACACCCTGCGCATTCCCCTCAACGCCAGCGGAACCGTCCTCATCGTCCCGGTGCGCTATTGGTCGCCCACCGGCTGGCACCGCTTCGGTCCGCCGCTGCTGGAACACGGCCCCCATGACGCGCCCGCTGTCGGCGCCGTCACCCTCGCGGCCCTGCTCAGCCGCGAGGCGACGTACAGCGCGCGGCGGGACGACCCTGACGCGGACGCCACCGAACTCGTCGGCCGTGTCGCGGACTCCGTACGGCGCACCGCCCTCTTCCTCACCCTCCGCCGGGCCACACCCGCCGATCCGAGCACGAGCACCCCATTCCTCAGCGCGGAACAGTCCCTCCTCTTCGGTCACCCCCTGCATCCCACGCCGAAGAGCCGCGAGGGCCTCTCCGACTCCGAATCCACCGTCTGCTCACCGGAAACGCGTGGCTCCTTCCCCCTTCACTGGATCGCGGTCGGCCGGTCCGCGCTGGCTTGCGAGTCGGCCTGGACGGAGCGCGGCCGGACCGTGCCCGCGGAACGGCTCGCCCTCTCCCTGGCGGGCAGCGGCCTCCAACTGCCCACCGGAACCGTGCCCTTGCCCCTGCATCCCTGGCAGGCTCGCGAGATCCGGCACCGTCCGGAGGTCGCCGCGCTCTTCGACGCCGGCCTGCTGCACGACCTCGGGCCGTCCGGTGGGCCCTGGCACCCCACTTCCTCGGTCCGTACCGTCTACCGGCCCGGCGCTCCCGCCATGCTGAAACTCTCCCTCGGTCTGCGGATCACCAACTCCCGTCGTGAGAACCTCCGTAAGGAACTCCGCCGCGGTGTCGAGGTGCACCGGCTGCTCCGCAGCGGACTGGCCGAGCAGTGGCGGGCGGCCTTCCCCGGCTTCCCGGGCTTCGACATCGTCCGGGATCCGGCCTGGCTCGCCGTCGACGGACCGGATGGCGAGCCCCTGACCGGCCTCGACGTCGTCATCCGGCACAACCCGTTCGGCCCCGGCGACGACGCCGTCTGCGTCGCCGGACTCCTCGCGCCGCGCCCCTGGCCCGGACAGCCCGTGATGCGCTCCCGGCTCGCCCACCTCGTCGCCCGGCTCGCCGCTCGAACCGGCCGTTCCACCGCGGCCGCCGGCACGGAGTGGTTCCTGCGCTATCTGCACACGGTTGTACGCCCCCTGCTCTGGTTGGACGGAGAGGCCGGCATCGCGCTCGAGGCGCACCAGCAGAACACCCTGGTGCTGCTGGACCCCGATGGCTGGCCGGTCGGTGGCCGCTACCGGGACAACCAGGGCTACTACTTCCGCGCGTCCCGGCACGCCGAACTCCAGCGTCGGCTGCCCGGTATCGGCGGCCGCAGCGACACCTTCGTCTCCGACGACGTCACCGACGAGCGGTTCGCCTACTACCTGGGTGTCAACAACGTCCTCGGACTGATCGGCGCCTTCGGATCCCAGCGACTCGTCGACGAGCGCGTCCTGCTGGCCGCGTTCCGCCGCTTCCTCGCCGAGGCCGCGTCCGGCCCCGCCAGAACCCGCTCACCGCTCCCCGCCCGGCTCCTGGAGACACCCACCCTGCGCTGCAAGGCCAATCTGCTCACGCGGCTGCGCGGCCTGGACGAACTCGTGGGACCGGTGGACACCCAGTCCGTCTATGTGACCATCCCCAACCCTCTTTCCATGTCTGTCTCGCCTTCCGGCTCCACCGCTGTCATCCCCATGGCTTGACTCCGCGACCCGCGATCACGCCCCTCACCCCCACGTCCCTCTCGACGTGCCCAGACCCCTGAGAGGAGAGCATCGCCGTGCCGCACACCGACTCCAGTACGAACTCCAGCACCGACGACACCATCGACATGCGGCTGCGCCAGGAAGAGGACATCGCACGACTCAGCGACCTGGACTCCGTCCGACCGGAGGCCGATGGCCGGCCGGATCTGCTCGACCACATCGTCGAATGGGGGCCCACCAACACCCCGTTGGGCACCTTCCAGCTCGTCCCCGTCCGTATCGGGCGCGATCTGCGGCTCATCGCCCAATGGATGAACGACCCGTCCGTGGCCGCCTTCTGGGAGCTCGACGGCCCCGAGGAGGCCACCGCGAGCCATCTCGGTGACCAACTCGACGGCGATGGGCGCAGCGTGCCCTGTCTGGGCGTCCTGGACGGCGCGCCGATGAGCTATTGGGAGGTGTACCGCGCCGATCTGGACCCGCTCGCGCGGTACTACCCGGCGCGGCCGCACGACACGGGTATCCACCTGCTCATCGGCCGGGTCAGCGATCGCGGCCGTGGCCTGGGGACGACCCTGCTCCGCGCGGCCGCCGACCTCGTCCTCGAGCACCGTCGGTCCTGCACCCGGGTCGTGGCCGAACCGGATCTCCGCAACACCCCCTCCGTGGCCGCCTTCCTCGGCGCCGGTTTCCGCTTCTCCGCGGAAGTCGAACTCCCCGGCAAACGCGCCGCGCTGATGCTGCGCGACCGTGCCCTGCGACACGTCCTGTGAGCCTCCGCAACCATCCGTGCCCCCCGGTGATCCATCCGCCTCGATGCGAGATTCCACTGTTGATACACCGCTCGCCCGGTCCCGGTTCCCACGCACCGCGGCTGCGCCCGTGCCACGCACCGCGGCTCCGCCCGTGCCACGAAGCGAAGATCCGCCCGAACCCCGCCCCGGCCGAAACCGTCCGTCACCGACCACACCGACAGGAGTGATGTCGGTGCCGCCCCTTAGGCTGGCAGCCCTATGACTGAATCGTCCTCGCCTCCACTCGAAGATCTGCTGCACGCCGCCGTAACCGCCGTCGGCGGCACCGAGCGCCCTGGCCAGACCGCCATGGCCCAAGCGGTGGCGAAGGCGATCGACGACAGCTCCCACCTGCTGGTCCAGGCCGGTACCGGCACCGGGAAGTCCCTGGGCTACCTGGTGCCCGCCCTCGCCCACGGCGAACGCGTCGTCGTCGCCACGGCGACCCTCGCCCTGCAGCGGCAGCTCGTCGAGCGCGACCTGCCCCGCACCGTGGAGGCGCTGCACCCGCAGCTGCGCCGCCGCCCCGAGTTCGCCATGCTCAAGGGCCGCTCCAACTATCTGTGCCTGCACCGGCTCCACGAGGGCGTCCCGCAGGAAGACGCCGATGAGGCCGGGCTCTTCGACCCGTTCGAGGCCGCCGCGCCCACCAGCAAGCTCGGCAAGGACCTGCTGCGGTTGCGCGACTGGTCGGACGATACCGAGACGGGCGACCGGGACGATCTGACCCCCGGTGTCTCGGACCGCGCCTGGTCCCAGGTGTCGGTCACCTCCCGGGAGTGC
This sequence comes from Streptomyces endocoffeicus, assembly GCF_016741935.1. Classification (GTDB taxonomy): domain Bacteria; phylum Actinomycetota; class Actinomycetes; order Streptomycetales; family Streptomycetaceae; genus Streptomyces; species Streptomyces endocoffeicus. The sequence goes on from NZ_JAERRG010000008.1 coordinate 61,526, forward strand.
CTCGGCGCGTCCAAATGCGCCTATGGCGCGGAGTGCTTCGCCGAGGCCGCCCGTGAGCGGGCCAAGCTCGCCGACGTCGTCGTCACCAATCACGCGCTGCTCGCCATCGACGCGATCGAGGGCGCTCCCGTGCTGCCCAGCCATGAGGTGCTGATCGTCGACGAGGCCCATGAGCTGGTCTCCCGGGTCACCGGCGTCGCCAGCGGAGAGCTCACCCCGGGCCAGGTCAACCGCGCCGTGCGGCGTGCCGCGAAGCTGGTCAACGAACAGGCGGCGGACGCTCTGCAGACCGCCTCCGAGGGCTTCGAGCGGCTGATGGAGCTCGCCCTGCCCGGCCGCCTCGAGAAGATCCCCGAGGACCTCGGCTATGTGCTGATGGCGCTGCGTGACGCGGCCCGCACGGTGATCTCGGCGCTCGGCGCCACACGGGACGCCTCGGTCAAGGACGAGGACGCGGTCCGCAAGCAGGCGCTGGGCGCCGTGGAGAACATCCACCAGGTGGCCGAGCGGATCGTCGAAGCCTCCGAGTACGACGTGGTCTGGTACGAGCGGCACGACCGCTTCGGCGCCTCGTTGCGTGTCGCCCCGCTCTCGGTCTCGGGGCTGCTGCGCGAGAAGCTGTTCGAGGACCGGTCCGTCGTCCTCACCTCCGCCACGCTCAAGCTGGGCGGGGACTTCAACGGGGTGGCGGCCTCACTCGGTCTGGCCCCCGAGAGCCCGCAGGATCCGGAGGGCGGCGAGGAAGCCGCACCGCGCTGGCAGGGTCTCGACGTCGGCTCGCCCTTCGACTACGCCAAGCAGGGGATTCTCTACGTCGCCAAGCATCTCGCCCAGCCCGGCCGCGAGGGCAGCCGCGCCGATATGCTCGATGAGCTCGCCGAGCTGGTGGAGGCAGCGGGTGGTCGCACGCTCGGGCTGTTTTCGTCCATGCGTGCCGCCCAGGCGGCCGCGGAGGACCTGCGTGGGCGGGTGGACATGCCCATCCTCCTCCAGGGCGAGGAGACGCTTGGCGAGCTGATCCGCTCCTTCTCCGCCGACGCCAGGACCTGCCTGTTCGGCACGCTGTCCCTCTGGCAGGGCGTCGATGTGCCGGGGCCCAGCTGTCAGTTGGTGGTGATGGACCGGGTGCCTTTCCCCCGCCCCGACGACCCTCTGATGAGTGCCCGCCAGAAGGCGGTGGAGGAGGCCGGTGGCAATGGCTTCATGGCCGTCGCCGCGACCCATGCCGCGCTGTTGATGGCCCAGGGCGCGGGTCGGCTGGTGCGGGCTTCGGGCGACCGCGGCATCGTCGCCGTCCTGGATCCGCGGGTCGAGCGGGCCCGCTACGGCTCGTTCCTCCGTAAGTCCATGCCGGAATTCTGGTACACGACTGACCGTAACCAGGTGCGCCGCTCGCTGGCCGCCATCGACGCGGCGGCCAAGGCACAGGAGGCCTAGCGGGGGCGCGGTCGTCTCATACGACAGGGCCTCGACGGTCGCGAGACACAGCAGGGCCCCGGAACCGGCGCAGTGGTCCCGGGGCCCGGTCGTGGGGCACGCTAAGGGCGCACCTCGATCTGGCGCGCTCAGACGCGCCGCAGTACCGCGACCACCTTGCCCAGAATGGTGGCCTCGTCGCCGGGGATCGGCTGGTAGGCGGCGTTGTGCGGGAGGAGCCACACATGGCCGTCCTCACGCTTGAAACGCTTCACCGTGGCCTCACCGTCGAGCATGGCGGCGACGATGTCGCCGTTCTCCGCGACGGGCTGGCGGCGCACCGTCACCCAGTCGCCGTCGCAGATGGCGGCCTCGATCATGGAGTCGCCGACCACCTTCAGCACGAAGAGCTCACCGTCGCCGACCAGCTGCCGGGGGAGCGGGAAGACATCCTCGACCGACTCCTCGGCGAGGATCGGGCCACCGGCCGCGATCCGGCCGACCAGCGGCACGTAGGAGGCTGCGGGCTTGCCGGTGGTGTCTTGGGGCTGGGTGCTGGGCTGGTCGGAGCCGCGGACCTCGTAGGCCCGGGGCCGATGGGGGTCGCGCCGCAGAAAGCCCTTCCGCTCCAGGGCCATCAGCTGATGGGCGACCGACGACGTGCTGGAAAGGCCCACCGCCTGACCGATCTCCCGCATGGACGGCGGGTAGCCACGCCGCTGCACAGAGTCGCGAATGACCTCGATGACGCGCCGCTGCCGGTCGGTCAGCCCCGAGCTGTCCGCCCGGATGCCTGGAGGTCGGCCTGGTAGCGAGCGCGCGGGCTTCTGCCCCTCCGGGGTCGTGGCGTCATCGTTCATCGGGTGGGTCTGGTTCATCGCGTGTGTCTGTTCGAGTCGGCTCTGGGAGCGCTCCTGGGCGGTAACGGTGGCGCTCTCTGCGGTGGTGGTCACGACGGCCCCTCTCGAGATGTTCTCCCTAGTTGGACAACGGTAGTTGCTTTCGAAAGGTTGCGCCAAACACACGTTCGAGTGAAATTTCGCAGATGGACTGACGTGATCACAGGGTTAGGTGTATGGGCCGTTTGATCCGGTCGCCGTGCGGCGGCCCCAGTCTTGCATCCCGACCCCTGTGAATCCGGGACGCACGGGGTTCGCGTAGTCTCGTGCCTGCTCCCGACCCGTGACACGCCATCCGGCTCGGTTGAGTGCCGGACACCAGATCTAGTGGTTTGATGGATGCAAGCCACCCACAGGTTGTGGTCCCTGGTGGATCCGCCGACAGAGTTTTGGCCTATGCTTGTGGCCGCCCCGGAGGGTCTTACGGCCCGGACGGGGCTCATCAGGCATGTTCAGGCATGTTCAGTCATGCGCCGTTTTTGAGGGTGAGGGAGGGCTCGGAGTCATGCACTGCCCCTTCTGCAGGCACCCCGACAGCCGCGTCGTCGACAGCCGTACTACGGATGACGGCTGCTCGATCCGCAGGCGCCGCCAGTGCCCCGACTGCTCGCGTCGCTTCACGACTGTGGAGACCGCGTCACTCATGGTGATCAAGCGGAGCGGGGTCACCGAGCCCTTCAGTCGCGACAAGGTCATCTCGGGGGTTCGCAAGGCGTGCCAGGGCCGTCCGGTGACCGAGGACGCCCTCGCCAAGCTCGGTCAGCAGGTGGAGGAGGCGGTCCGGGCCACCGGCAGCGCCGAGCTGTCCACCCATGACGTCGGGCTCGCCATACTCGGCCCGCTCCAGAAGCTCGACCTCGTCGCCTACCTCCGCTTCGCCTCCGTCTACCGCGCCTTCGACTCCCTCGAGGACTTCGAGGACGCCGTGGCGGAGCTGCGTGACCAGCAACGGCCTCCCGCGCGCGACCGCGGGCCCGGCGCCGAAGGGGCCGCGGAGGCCCCCGCGCCGGCCATCGCCGCCGACTGACCGGCGGCCCACATACCCGCCCGGCGCGCTTGCCGCGTCCGGGTGAAAGACAGACACACCGTGCCCGGGGAAGAAATGGGCACATCAGGGCGTTTTCGCCCGTACAGGGAGGCGGAATGACAGAGACGACGAGCGGCCCGGCACGAGGCTCCCGCTCCAAGGGCAGCAAGGCGAACAAGGGTCTGCGCATCGAGCGCATCCACACCACCCCCGGCGTGCATCCGTACGACGAGGTGGTCTGGGAGCGCCGTGACGTCGTCATGACCAACTGGCGCGACGGTTCGGTCAACTTCGAGCAGCGCGGCGTGGAGTTCCCCGACTTCTGGTCGGTGAACGCGGTCAACATCGTCACAAGCAAGTACTTCCGTGGTGCGGTGGGCTCCCCGGACCGCGAGGCGAGCCTGAAGCAGCTCATCGACCGCGTGGTGCGCACCTACCGCAAGGCCGGTGAGGACAATGGCTACTTCGCCTCGCCCGCGGATGCCGAGATCTTCGACCACGAGCTCACCTACGCGCTGCTGCACCAGGTCTTCAGCTTCAACTCGCCTGTCTGGTTCAACGTCGGCACCAAGCAGCCGCAGCAGGTCAGCGCCTGCTTCATCCTCTCCGTGGACGACTCCATGGAGTCGATCCTGGACTGGTACAAGGAAGAGGGGATGATCTTCAAGGGCGGCTCCGGCGCCGGCCTGAACCTCTCCCGCATCCGTTCCTCCAAGGAACTCCTCTCCTCGGGCGGCAACGCCTCCGGCCCCGTCTCCTTCATGCGCGGCGCCGACGCCTCCGCCGGAACGATCAAGTCGGGCGGCGCCACCCGCCGGGCCGCCAAGATGGTCGTGCTCGACGTCGATCACCCGGACGTCGAGGCGTTCATCGAGACCAAGGTCAAGGAGGAGGAGAAGATCCGCGCCCTGCGCGACGCGGGCTTCGACATGGACCTGGGCGGCGACGACATCACGTCCGTCCAGTACCAGAACGCCAACAACTCCGTCCGCGTGAACGACACGTTCATGAAGGCGGTGGAGTCCGGCTCCTCGTTCGGGCTGCGCAGCCGGATGACCGGTGAGCCCATCGAGGAGATCGACGCCAAGGCCCTCTTCCGCAAGATGGCCGAGGCCGCCTGGGCCTGCGCCGACCCGGGCATTCAGTACGACGACACCATCAACCACTGGCACACGTCGCCGGAGTCGGGCCGGATCACCGCCTCCAACCCGTGCAGCGAGTACATGCACCTGGACAACTCCTCGTGCAACCTCGCCTCGCTCAACCTGATGAAGTTCCTCCAGGCCGACGACGCGGGCAACCAGCGCTTCGACGCCGAGCGCTTCGCCAAGGTCGTCGAGCTGGTCATCACCGCGATGGACATCTCCATCTGCTTCGCGGACTTCCCGACCGAGAAGATCGGCGAGACCACCCGCGCCTTCCGCCAGCTGGGCATCGGCTACGCCAACCTGGGCGCCCTGCTCATGGCCACCGGCCACGCCTATGACAGCGACGGCGGCCGGGCCCTGGCCGGAGCCATCACCTCCCTGATGACCGGCACCTCGTACAAGCGCTCCGCGGAGCTCGCCGCCGTGGTCGGTACGTACGACGGCTACGCCCGGAACGCGGACGCCCACAAGCGCGTCATGAAGCAGCACTCGGACGCCAACGCCGTCGCCAAGCGCATGGACGACCTGGACACCCCGGTCTGGGCCGCGGCCACCGAGGCCTGGCAGGACGTGCTGCGCCTCGGCGAGAAGAGCGGCTACCGCAACGCCCAGGCGTCGGTGCTCGCGCCGACCGGCACCATCGGCCTGATGATGGACTGCGACACCACGGGCGTCGAGCCGGACCTGGCCCTGGTCAAGTTCAAGAAGCTGGTCGGCGGCGGCTCCATGCAGATCGTGAACAACACGGTCCCCAAGGCGCTCAAGCGGCTCGGCTACCAGGAGGAGCAGGTCGAGGCGATCGTCGCCCACATCGCCGAGCACGGCAATGTGATCGACGCGCCGGGGCTGAAGCCCCAGCACTACGAGGTCTTCGACTGCGCGATGGGCGAGCGCTCCATCTCGCCGATGGGCCATGTGCGGATGATGGCGGCCGCCCAGCCGTTCCTGTCCGGCGCGATCTCCAAGACGGTCAACATGCCGGAGTCGGCCACCGTCGAGGAGATCGAGGAGATCTACTTCGAGGGCTGGAAGCTCGGTATCAAGGCGCTGGCGATCTACCGCGACAACTGCAAGGTCGGCCAGCCGCTCTCCGCCAAGAAGAAGGAGGAGAAGGAGCAGGCCGAGCCCGAGATCGAGAAGGTCGTCGAGTACCGCCCGGTCCGCAGGCGCCTTCCCAAGGGCCGTCCCGGCATCACCACCTCCTTCACGGTGGGCGGCGCCGAGGGCTACATGACCGCGAACTCCTACCCGGACGACGGTCTCGGTGAGGTTTTCCTGAAGATGTCCAAGCAGGGCTCGACCCTGGCGGGCATGATGGACGCCTTCTCGATCGCCGTGTCGGTCGGCCTGCAGTACGGCGTGCCGCTGGAGACCTACGTCTCGAAGTTCACCAACATGCGCTTCGAGCCGGCCGGTATGACGGACGACCCGGACGTGCGGATGGCGCAGTCGATCGTCGACTACATCTTCCGCCGGCTGGCGCTGGACTTCCTGCCCTTCGAGACCCGCTCGGCGCTCGGCATCCACTCCGCCGAGGAGCGCCAGCGCCACCTGGAGACGGGGTCCTACGAGGCCGCCGACGACGAGGTGGACGTCGAGGGCCTGGCCCAGTCGGCGCCGCGCCATGTGGCTGCCCCGAAGAGCGGCGGGTCGTCGTCGCGGTCGCGGAGCGGGTCCGAGTCGGCGAAGGAGGCCCACAGCTCGACCGAACTGGTCGAGATCCAGCTGGGGTTGAACGCGGACGCGCCGCTCTGCTTCTCCTGTGGCACCAAGATGCGCCGTGCGGGCAGCTGCTACCTGTGCGAGGGCTGCGGTTCGACGAGCGGCTGCAGCTGATCGCGAGCTCTTACGGATGACATCCGAGGGATGACATCCGAGGCGGGGCGCGGACCTTCGGGTCCGCGCCCCGCCGCCGTTGTCCCCGGCGCCGTACGACGCGATGGCGAACCGGGGGCGGACTCTCCGGTATGTGATGAGGGCCACCGTACGGCCGTAGGATGGCGCGGTGCTGGTCAAGTGGATTCGCTGCACCGTGGTGGACCGCCCGGGTTTCGAGCGGGGGCAGCGGAAGTGGGCGGGGTTGCCCGGCGAACCGGGATTCCGGGGGCAGGGCGGTGGCTGGAGCCGGGGGCGGCCGAATGTGGCGCATGTCTTCTCGTTCTGGGAGAGCCGGGCGTTCTACGACTCCTTCATGGCGCGCTCGCACGACCGGCTGGCGGCCTCGCAGTCGGGCACGTACCGGGATATGCAAGTCCGGCTGTTCGAGCACCGATTCGATGTGAAGGTCGGCTTCGAGCCGCGGTTCTCCGACGCGGACGTGGTGCGCGTCGCGCACTGCCGGGTGCGCCCCGACCGGGTGGATCACTTCACGCTGGTGCAGGAGAAGGTGTGGAATCCGGCCATGGCCGGGTCGCCCGGGATGCTGCGCGGGGTGTTCGGGGAGGCGCCGGGGAACGAGTTCCTGGTGTTGTCCATGTGGGACTCGGCGGCCGAGCACGGGAAGTACCGCGTGGAGCGGATCGAGCGGCTCGGCCTGCGCGCGCAGACGGAAGCGGATGTGGCGGCGATCGCCGGCGATGTCGTACGGGTCGAGTCCGCCTGGACGGTGTGAGGCGGAGCCCGCTGCCGGTCAAGGAGTCCTGATCAGCGGCGGGCGGGGAGGTAGGCCCCGGCCCGGACCGCGGCGGCGACGGCGGCCGCCGTCTGGTCGGCGAGCGGGGTGTCGATGGGCTCGCGGGTGATCAGCGCCCGGAAGAACAAGGGCGCGGAGACGGCGCGTACCACCGCCGCGGCGTCGGTGCCGGAGGGGGCCTCACCTCGGTCGACGGCCCGCCGTACCACGGATTCGCAGCGCGCGAAGCGCTCGGTGTAGAAGTCGCGCAGCGCCTGCGCCGCGCGCTCGGACTGGAACGCGGCCGCGATGAAAGCGGTCGGCGCGGCGGCGGCCGGCACGCTGCCGAAGGTCTCGGTCACCTCGCGGGCGAGGGCGCGCAGATCGTCCTCCAGATTCCCGGTGTCGGGCGGCGTCCAGGCGTCCTCCCCCGCCAGGTCCAGCGCGTCCGCCACGAGTCCCTCGACGCTGCCCCAGCGCCGGTAGACGGTCGTCTTGTGGATGCCGGAGCGCTCGGCGACGTACTCCACGGTCAGACCGGGGTAGCCGTGCTCGGCGAGGCCGGTGAGGACGGCGTCGCGCACCGCCGAGCGGGTGCGCGCGGTGCGCCCGCCGGGGCGGACGGTGCCCGGTGTCGGGGCGGTGCTCTCTGTGGACAAGTGCAACTCCAGTTGTGTTAGTGGGTTCACTATGTCATGCTGAGGGTAATGCAACTTCGGTTGTGTTTGGAGTGAGTGGTCCGGATGGCCGCTCGCGTGCTCGGAGGTGCGCCCTTGCCCACTCAGATCTCGCTGCGAGACGTCACGCTGTCCCGGGGCGACCGGCTGCTGCTCGACGACGTGTCCTTCGCGGTGCGGCCCGGGGAACGGATCGGCGTCGTGGGGGAGAACGGGGCCGGTAAATCCACCCTGCTGCGGCTGCTGGCCGGGCGCGGGTCACCGGACGACGGCGCCGTGGTCACGGTGGCCGACGGCGGCGTCGGCCACCTCGGCCAGACGCCCGAGCTGCCGCCGGACCGCACGGTGCGCGACGCGGTGGACACCGCCCTCGCCGAGGTGCGCGCGATGGAGCGCGGGCTGCGCGAGCTGGAGGCGGATCTCGGCGGCGGCGCCCCCGACGTGCTCGCCGCGTACGGCGATCTGCTCACCGCGTTCGAGGCCCGCGGCGGCTATGAGGCGGATGCCCGGGTGGAGAAGGCCCTGCACGGCCTGGGGCTCGGCGGCATCGAGTACGGGCGGCGGCTGGGCAGCCTGTCGGGCGGTGAGCAGGCCCGGCTCGGGCTCGCCTGCCTGATCGCGGCCGCCCCTGAGGTGATGCTGCTGGACGAGCCGACGAACCACCTCGACGGCGCGGCGCTCGGCTGGCTGGAGGAGGCGCTCCGGGCGCATCCGGGCACCGTCCTCGCGGTCTCCCACGACCGGGTCTTCCTGGAGCGGGTGACGACCGCGATCGTCGAGGTGGACGCCGACCGGCGCACCCTGGTGCGGTACGGCGGGGGGTACGGCGGATTCGTCGCCGAGCAGACCGCCGCGCGCCGCCGCTGGGAGCAGGCGTACGAGGAGTGGTGCGCCGAGACGGCCGCGCTCGCGGAGGCCGCCACCACCGTCGCCCGGCGGGTTGCCCCGGGCCGCGGCATGAAGGACGGCAACAAGATGGCCTACGACCGGGACCGGGGGCGTGTGCAGTCCTCGGTGTCCAGCAGGGTGCGGAACGCGCGGGAGAGGCTGCGCAGACTCCAGGAGGACCCGGTGCCGCGCCCGCCGGAGCCGCTGCGGTTCTCGGCGCTCCCCGCCGCGGGCACGGCGGACGGTCTGCTCATCGACCTTCACGATGTCCGCGTGGGGGAGCGGCTGGCGGTCGACCGGCTCACGGTGGCGGCCGGAGAGCGACTGCTCGTCCACGGTGCCAACGGCGCGGGTAAATCCACGCTGCTGCGGGTCATGGCCGGGGTGGAGAAACCGGAGGCGGGCCGGGTGGTCCGCCGGGGCAGGATCGGCTACCTCGCCCAGGAGATACCGGTTGCCCGGCCCCGGGAGCGGCTGCTGTCGGCCTTCGGCCGGGGGCTGCCGGGGACGCCGGAGGAGCAGGCCGACCTGCTGCTGTCGTACGGGCTGTTCCGCCCGGACGACCTCCACGTCCCGGTGGGGTCGCTCTCCGCGGGCCAGCGCCGCCGGCTGGCGCTCGCCCGGCTGCTGGCCCGCCCCGCCGATCTGCTGCTGCTCGACGAGCCGACCAACCATCTCGCCCTCGGCCTGGTGGAGGAGCTGGAGGAGGCGCTGGCCCAGTGGACCGGGGCGCTGGTGGTGGTCTCGCACGACCGGCTGCTGCGCAGCCGCTTCACCGGGCGGCGCCGTGAGATACGAGGAGGCCGGCCCCTGGCCGAGGAGGGGAGCGAGGCGCCGGTCACGGCCTCGATCTAGGGTGGCGCCATGGCACGACCCCGGCGCATCGTCCTCCTACGGCACGGAGAATCGGAGGGGAACATCGATGACTCGGTCTACGAAAGGGTGCCCGACCATGCTCTGAGGCTGACCGAGACCGGGCGCCGGCAGGCGGAGGAGGCGGGCGAGCGGCTGCGCGCCACCTTCGGCGACGAGCGCGTGTCGATCTATGTATCGCCGTACCGCCGCACCCACCAGACCCTGAAGCTGCTCGATCTCGACCCCTCCCGCACCCGGGTCAGGGAGGAGCCGCGGCTGCGGGAGCAGGACTGGGGGAACTGGCAGGACCGCGAGGACGTGCGGAAGCAGATGGCGTACCGCGACGCCTACGGGCATTTCTTCTACCGGTTCGCGCAGGGTGAGTCGGGCGCCGACGTCTATGACCGGGTGGACGCCTTCCTGGAAAGCCTGTGGCGCAGCTTCGAGGACCCGGCCCATCCGCCGAACGTCCTGCTGGTGACCCATGGGCTGACCATGCGGCTGTTCTGCATGCGGTGGCTGCACTGGAACGTCGCCGAATTCGAGTCGCTGTCGAACCCCGGCAACGGCGAGATGCGGACCCTGCTGCTCGGCTCCGACGGGCGCTACCACCTCGACCGGCCCTTTGAACGCTGGTGCACCCCCAAGCCCTACGGCCACACCGGTTAGAGTGCGCAACGATGACCGCTGACCGTTTCCACCGGGCTCTGCGGAGCCTGCGCGGGCTGGCCGTGGGCGACGCCCTCGGCTCCCAGTTCTTCGTCCCCGCCAACTATCCCTACCTCAAGCGCCGCGAGCTGCCGCCCACCCCCTGGCAGTGGACCGACGACACCGAGATGGCCTGTTCGATCCTGGCCGTCCTGGTGACCCACGGCCGGATCGACCAGGACGATCTCGCCCGGTCCTTCGCCGACCACCATGACTTCGACCGGGGCTACGGCCCCGCCGTGAACCGGATGCTCCGCCTGATCAGGGAGGGCGGCGACTGGCGTGACCTGGCCGCCGGGCTGTTCCAGGGGCAGGGTTCGTGGGGCAACGGCGCCGCCATGCGGATCGCCCCGCTGGGCGCCTGGTACGCGGGCGATGTGGAGCAGGCCACGCATCAGGCCGAGATCTCGGCGTACACCACACATCAGCATCGCGAGGCGGTGGCGGGAGCCATGGCGGTGGCCGCGGCCGCGGCGGTGGTGGCCGATCCGGCGGGCCACGGCGGGCCCGGGGAACTGCTGGACCGAGTGGTCGAGGTGGTGCCGCGCAGCGCCGTCCAGGCGGGGCTGCGCCGCGCCCGCGACATGCTCGACTACGCGGACGCCGGGACCGTCGCCGCGGTGCTCGGCTGTGGCCGCCGCACCAGCGCCCATGACACCGTGCCGTTCGCCCTGTGGGTCGCCGCTCGCCACCTGGGTTCCTTCGAGGAGGCGTTCTGGAGGACGGCCTCGGCCGGCGGAGATGTGGACACCACCTGCGCCATCGTCGGGGGAGTGGTCGCGTCCGAGGCCGCCGGTGTGCCGCCCGCCGACTGGCTGGACCACACCGAGGCGCTGCCGGAGTGGGTTCCGGCGGGCGTCGACTGACCCTCCCGTGGGTGTGATGCGGTGCACCGTCCGGTTTGCCCCACCCGTCGAACCCGCCTTGCGCCGCGTCGTGTTGGGCGGAAGCGGTCGCCGGACCCACCAGGGCGGCGGCCGCCGGGAGCGGCCGTTGATCACTGTCGGGGATCCGGGTTCCGAACGCAGGTAAGAGCGGCGTAAGGTTGTCCTCGCCATGGCCTATGAACCGCCCACCCACAGTGTCGAGCGCTCGCTCCGAGCCACGACGGGAGCCAAGATCGTCGTCGGTATCGACGAAGTCGGGCGCGGGGCATGGGCCGGTCCGGTGACGGTCTGCGCGGCGGTCACCGGGCTGCGCCGTCCGCCGACCGGGCTCACCGACTCCAAGCTGCTGAGTCCCAAGAAGCGCACGGCCCTGGCCCTGGAGTTGGACTCGTGGGTCACCGCACACGCCCTGGGGCACTCCTCTCCCGAGGAGATCGACGACCTGGGGATGACGGCCGCCCTCCGGCTCGCCGCCACGCGTGCGCTGGACGCGCTGCCGGTGCGGCCGGACGCGGTCATCCTGGACGGGAAGTACGACTACCTCGGCGGTCCCTGGACGGTTCGTACGGTCATCAAGGGCGATCAGTCCTGTGTGTCCGTCGCCGCCGCCTCAGTGATCGCCAAGGTCCGCCGGGATGCGATGATGGCCGAACTGGGAGCCGAGCACACGGACTTCTGCTTCGGGGACAACGCCGGATATCCGTCCCCCACGCACCGTGCCGCCCTGCGGGAACTGGGGCCCACGCCCCACCACCGGCTGTCCTGGGCCTATATGGACGGGCTGCCTCGCTGGCGGCACCTGAAGCGGTTCCGCAGCACATCCGAACCGGTCGGGCTGGAGGGCGAAGGCCAACTCGGCTTCGACTTCTGAGCAGACCAAGCGGTCAAAACCGCCACCCGCCGATGCGACTCGCACCGACGTTTGATAGACATCAGCCCATGCCTCTCATCCCCGAGGAGCCTCAGATTCACGAGAGTGTCCCGGGTCCCCGCGCGACACCGGCCGCAGGCCGTACCGCGCCGACCCCTCGTCCTGTCCCTGGTCCCGGCCCCCGGCCCGCACCGCGGCGGCCCGGAAGCCCCGGTCCCAACCGTGGCTCCGCCGGAACCTCGTCGGCTCAGTCGCAGCGCACCACGAGCGATGCGACAAAGCCCGCGCCGACCGCCCCGGCGGCTTCGGCTGCCCAGGCCGCACCCACCGCCACGAAGGCCACGCCCCAGATCCAGCTGATCCCCGCCACCGTGGACGGCGCTCTGGACGCGGCGGACGAGGCGGTCGACCTGCTGCTGGATTCCGGCCGGGCCCCTGGTGAGATCCTGGTGCTGACCACCGGGGAGCAGCATCCGTGGGCGGCACATGAGTTGTCCTTCGGCGAGGCGTCCTACTGGGCGCAGCACGACGCCGGAGACGATGTCTTCTACGCCGGCGCGGATGCCGACCGTCTCAAGGGCCGTCCGGCCGTGGTCGTCGCCGTCAACGGTGGTGCGAACGACGCCGTGGCCCGCGCGCTGCCCGAGGCGATGGGCCGTGCCGGGACGCTGCTGATCGTCTGCGGCGATCCGGAGCGCATCAACACCCTCATCGGTCTGGGCGCCTGAGGCCGCACGTCCCCGAACGCCCGGTGTCCGGCAGTCTCTGTCCCTCGTGGCGGAGCTGTCCGGCGTCCGGACGGCCGGTGGCCGTGCGGCCCACGACCGGTCAGACGGCGGCGGAGTGGCTCAGTGCCTTGCGCCGCCCTCCGAGGTGGGGCCGCGGCAGCGCCTTGGCGTCGCCGTCGCCCTCGACGGCCACGGCCAGCTCGGTCGGCGGCGAAGCGGAGTGCGGCCGACGGCCGCCCCGCCCCTCGCCGAGGACCCGCCATCCGTCGTGGGTCAGCGTGATGTACGCACCGCAGCGCAGGCCGTGCAGGGTGCAGGCGTCGCGCAGCCCCCACATCCAGGCGCCGTCCTCCTCCGTCCACCGGCTCTCGCCCTCGCGGCAGTAGAGCAGCACGGCGGTGCGGATCGGTGTGCGGCGCCGCAGATCGTGCGGGATCACCCGGCGCAACTGCGCCAGCAGCGCGTTCCGGAAGTCCCAGCCGTCGACGGCGGCAGCGCCGCGGCGGACGAACGAGGCGCTCGCCGTGAGCCGTTCCTCCGGATCGAGGACCGCGACGACGGCGGTCGAGGGCGTCGGCAGATGGCGGATGTGCAGTCCGGTGACCACCTCGCGCGGATTGCGCAGCAACGGGATTCCCGCTGCCGCCCACTCGGCGGGCTGGAGCATCCGGCCGGCTCGGGAAGCGGAATCGGCGGACGGTGGCGGAACGAAGCCGAAGGTCACGGTCCTCCCTTCGTCTGCGCCCACGGTCCGTGCGAAGGGTCGGGCACGGGCGCGGGCCACGACACAGCCCCGTCGGTACCACGGCCGGACCGGGGGCGGGGGAGCTACTGACAATTCTCGCGGTAGCGCCCGCGTGCGGCAATGCGCAGTCGGCACCACTGACCGTTTTACCTGGATGCGCGTTCTATATTCCTGGCCGGTTGGCGCCCCGCCGTGGCCCCCCGGCCGTCCCTACCCCTGCACGGCCAGGACCAGCGGAAACACCCCGGCCGCCCCGGCCCGGCGGAGCAGCCGGGAGGCGACGGCCAAGGTCCAGCCGGTGTCCGCCAGATCGTCCACCAGCAGCACCGGTCCACCCGCCTCGGCAAGGGCAGCCGCCAGCGGCGGCGGCACGGTCAGCGCGCCGTGCAGCGCCCGCAGCCGCTGGGCGCTGTTGGTGCGCGGCACCCGGGTGTCGAGCTCGCCGTCGTGGTACGCGACGCTCCCGAGCAGCGGCAACCGGCCGACGGTGGCGATCCGTTCGCCGAGTGACCGGATCAGCTGGGGGCGGGTGCGGGAGGCGATCGTGACCACGCCCACCGGGCGATCCGGGGCGTCCGGCGCGCCAGAGGCCCAGCCGCCGGGGCCCTTGGCCCAGTCGGCGAGCACCGTCACCACCGCTCCGGCAACATCGTCGGGCACCGGGCTGTCCGGGCTCTGCGGGGCCAGCAGCGGCCGCAGCCGGTTTCCCCAGCCGATATCGGACAGACGACCCAGGGCCCGGCCCGGAGCGGCCTGCTCACCCGCCGGAATGCGGCCCTTGAGGTCGACGCCCACCGCGGGCAGCCCGGTCGGCCACATGCGGCGCGGCTCCACCTCGACACCGGGCCGCCCCAGCTCGCCGCGCGCCGCATCCAGCGAGGCGGCGGACACCTCGCTGGTGAACCGCGCCCCCGCGCAATTGTCACAGCGGCCGCAGGGCGCCGCCTTCTCGTCGTCCAGCTGCCGCCGCAGGAACTCCATCCGGCAGTCGGCTGTCGTGGCGTACTCCCGCATGGCCTGCTGCTCGGTCTCCCGCTGGCGCGCCACCCACGCATACCGCTCCGCGTCGTACGCCCAGCGCTGCCCGGTGGCGGTCCAGCCGCCGCGCACCCGCCGCACCGCGCCGTCCACGTCGAGCACCTTGAGCATGATCTCCAGACGCGACCGCCGCAGCTCGACCTGGGGCTCGAGCGCGGGCAGCGACACCGGTCGGTCCGACGCCGCGAGCACGTCGAGCGTGCGGCGCACCTGCTCCTCGGGCGGGAAGGCGAGCGAGGCGAAATACCGCCAGATCGCCTCGTCCTCGCGGCCGGGCAGCAGCAGCACCTCGGCGTGCTCCACACCGCGCCCGGCGCGCCCGACCTGCTGGTAGTAGGCGATGGGGGAGGACGGCGAACCGAGATGCACCACGAAGCCGAGGTCCGGCTTGTCGAAGCCCATGCCCAGCGCGGAGGTGGCGACCAGCGCCTTGACCCGGTTGGCCAGGAGGTCCTCCTCGGCCTGCTGGCGATCCGCGTTCTCCGTCTTGCCGGTGTAGGAGGCGACGGTGTGGCCGCGCTGCCGCAGGAACGCGGTCACCTCCTCGGCCGCGGCCACGGTGAGGGTGTAGATGATCCCGGAGCCCGGCAGCTCATCGAGGTGGTCGGCGAGCCAGGCGAGCCGGTGCGCGGCGTCCGGCAGCGGCAGCACGCCCAGCCGCAGGCTCTCCCGGTCCAGTGGGCCGCGCAGCACCAGCGCCCGCCCGGTTCCTTCGCCCGTGCCCAGCTGCTCGGCCACATCGGCGGTGACCCGCGCGTTCGCGGTCGCGGTGGTGGCGAGCACGGGCACGCCCTGGGGCAGATCGGCGAGCATGGTGCGCAGCCTGCGGTAGTCGGGCCGGAAGTCATGGCCCCAGTCGGAGATGCAGTGTGCCTCGTCGACGACCAGCAGGCCGGTGGCGGCGGCGAGCTGGGGCAGCACCTGGTCGCGGAAGTCGGGGTTGTTGAGCCGCTCCGGGCTCACCAGCAGCACATCCACCTCACCCGCGGCCACCTCCGCCTGGATGGTGTCCCACTCCTCGGTGTTCGCGGAATTGATCGTTCGGGCCTGGATACCGGCGCGGGCGGCGGCGTCGACCTGGTTGCGCATCAGCGCGAGCAGCGGGGAGACGATCACGGTCGGACCGCTGCCGCGCTCGCGCAGCAGCGCGGTGGCGACGAAATACACCGCCGACTTGCCCCAGCCGGTGCGCTGCACGACCAGCGCCCGGCGGCGCTCGGCGACCAGCGCCTCGATAGCTCGCCATTGATCCTCCCGGAGCCGGGCGGAGCCGGTGGTGTCCCCGATGAGGCGGGCCAGGACGCGGTCGGCCGAGATGCGCAGGTCTTCGTCGCTCATGCCCCCATGCAACCCGATCCCGCCGACATCGCGCCAACGCCCTCGGCAGCCTGTGGATAACGTTATCCACAGGGGTGGCGGGGTCGGCTGGGCTGAGGGACCGTCGGGCCATGACTCGACACAACGAAGCGGCCGGTCTGCCCGGCGAAGAGCAGGTCACCCTCCGCAGCCCGGCCGAGCTCGCCGATGCCCTGCCCTATGTCTTGGGCTTCCAGCCGGACGACAGCATCGTGATGATCGCGCTGCACGGCGCCCGCGGCCGGTTCGGCGGCAGGCTCAGGCTCGGCATTCCCCGGGTCCCGGAGGAGTGGCCCGAGGTCTGCGATCAGCTCGCCGAATGCCTGATCAGCGGCAGCGAGCGGCGTGGTGTGCGGCCGGACGGGGTCGTTCTGTTCCTGTGCCAGGAGCCGGCCGAGGGTGAGTCCGCGCAGGAGGCGATGGAGCGGCTGCGGCCCCTCTCTCAGCGGCTGCGCATCGCGTGCGGCGGGTTGGAGGTGCCGGTGTTCGAGGCGCTGTGCATCTCCGGCGGCCGGTTCTGGTCGTATGTCTGTCCCGACCGGCGCTGCTGTCCGCCGGAAGGCGTTCCGCTCGCCCTGCCCGGCACGTCGGTCATGGCCGCGGCGGCGACGTTCGCGGGGGTCCAGGTGCGCGGCTCGCTGCGTGAGATGGAGGCCAGGCTCGCCCCGCTCGGGGTGCCTCGGGCCGATGGGCAGGAGCGGGCGCTGGACGCGGCCGGGGCCGATCTTGTGCCGAGGATTCTGGACGGCGCCGGCTCCGCGACGGTGCGTGCGCAGACCCTCGCTCTGATGGGCCGGATGCTGGACACGTTCCAGGCCGCGCCGCCGGTCGCTGACGCCTGTGCGGCTGATCTCCGCGATGACGGTCTGCTCGACGATCAGGAGGCGGCCGCGATGATCATCGGGCTGCAGGATCGACGGACCCGGGACCGGGTGGCCGGCTGGATGGAGGAAGCGGACGCCGACGCGGCGCTGCGGCTGTGGCGCGCGCTGGCCCGACGCTGTGTCGGCTCCTACGGGGAGTATGCGGCGGCGCCGCTCACCCTGGCGGGGTGGGTCGCCTGGTCGGCGGGTGATGAGCTCATGGCACGGGTGGCGCTCGGGCGTGCCCTGCGTGTTGATCCCGACTACCTCTTCGCGAGGTTGTTGCACCAGGCGTGCAATGAGGGGGTCCATCCGAAGCTGCTGCGTCAATGCCTGCGCCGGGAGGAGTCTGAGCGCTCCGACCAGGCTGACCGCGCCGATCGTGCCGTGCACGCCGCGGTGCACGCGGAGTTGGAGAGGCTCGGCGACTTGGCTGCAGCCGAGCCGCGGGAAGTGGCTGGATCCTCGGCCGAAACGGCCTTGGAAACGGCCATGGAAACGGCCGGACCGGTCGAGTCGGCTGAGTCCGCCGAGACGGCCGCCCGCGCGGAAGCGGAGGAGCTGGAGGAAGCGCAGGAAACGGAAGACGAGACGGAGCGGCAGCCGGCGCGGGAGCGACCGAACGGAGCGGCGGGCCGGGGCGGCAGGAGCGCACCGGCGGGGACGAGCGCCCCGGGTGGCAGGCGCCGTCCGGAAGGGCGGCCGCGCACCCGGCGCCGTACCGGCAGCCGGGGAACGCGCAGCCGCCGCTGACCCGGCCAGGCCGGGGGAGCCCTGGGGTGGGGGCCAGGGGCGGCAGGCGGATTGCCCTCGGAGGTTCCGATCCGCTGGACGAGTTCGGCGGCTGAGCCACCGGCGGCGACGGTCGGCGGGTGTGCTGAAGCCCGGCTGCTAGGGGCGGACAGCGGACGGCGGACGGCGGACGGCGGACAGCGGACAGCGAACGGCGAGCGAGGGAGGTCTGCCGAGGCGTGGCGGCCCGGGGGGCCGTGGGTCGGGGGTGTGGCGCTCTGCCCGCGTAGGGCGGCTCGGGGGATTCGGAAGGGGGTGTGGGAATCGTGCAGGCGAGCGCTTGAGAGAGCGATTTCACGAACATCGGTGATCATGCTCAAGGGCCTGATTATCGTCAGGCAGACGACTATGATCGCGTCATGCCCTACGACCCGTCGGCTTTCCCGGCATTCGCCGTCACCGTTGATCTGGTCGTGCTCACCGTGCGGCGGCATTCGCTGTGTGCGCTGGCCGTTCGCCGCGGGGAGCCGCCTTTCAAGGGTCGGTGGGCGCTGCCCGGCGGTTTCGTACGGCCCGATGAGGATCTCGCCGTCGCCGCTGCCAGGGAGTTGGCCGAGGAGACCGGGCTGCTCGCCCATGACCCCACGCTTCCGGTCCCTCCGAACGCCGCCCACCTCGAGCAGCTCGCCACGTACGGCGACCCGAAGCGGGACCCCCGGATGCGCGTGGTCAGCGTGGCGCATCTCGCGCTGGCGCCCGATCTGCCCGCGCCCCGGGCCGGGGGCGACGCGCACAGTGTGCGCTGGGCGCCGGTCGAGTCGCTGCTCGACCAGGAAGGGGCCTTCGGGCGCGACAGCGATCTGGCCGCCCCACTCGCCTTCGACCATGCCCGCATCCTCGCGGACGGGGTCGAGCGCGCCCGCTCCAAGATCGAGTACTCCTCGCTGGCCACCGCCTTCTGCCCGCAGGAGTTCACGGTCGGCGAGCTGCGCCGGGTGTACGAGGCGGTGTGGGGCGTGGCCCTGGACCCGCGCAACTTCCACCGCAAGGTCACCGGCACCCCGGGCTTCCTGGTGCCAACAGGCGGTACGACGACCCGTCAGGGCGGCCGTCCCGCCCAGCTGTTCCGGGCCGGAGGGGCGACGGTGCTCAATCCGCCCATGCTTCGTCCCGAGGTGTGACGGGCCATGACACGACGACTCCCCGGGAGTGCTATGTCCTGACGAAATAGGACATAGCGGGTTAACGTTCTCCGGTACGCCACCAGTCCCCACGTGCCATCGAGCGGTTCCATGCCCCGCGGGAGAAGCCATGATCCAGGCCACCGGACTGACCAGCACCCCCCGCCGCAACCAACCGCCCGTTGTCGACGACCTCACCTTCGAGGCCCCGGCGGGCCGGGTCACCGCGCTGCTCGGCGGCCCCGACGCGGGCAAGACCACCGCGCTGCGGCTACTGCTGCAGCTCGACCGGGGCCATGGCTCCGCCTTCTTCCGGGGCCGCCCCCTGCACCGCATCCGGCGCCCGGCTCATGAGATCGGCGTTCTCCTCGAGGACGTCCCCGGTCACCCGGGCCGCACCGTGCGGGGGCATCTGAGGATGCTCGGTGCCGCGGCCGGGGTGGCCGCCGCACGCGCCGATGTCGTGCTCGATGTGGTCGGCCTCACCGATCTGGCGGACGAGCGTCTCGGTGATCTGTCCACCGGGGCGGAGCGCCGTCTCGAGATCGCCACCGCGCTGCTCGGGGACCCGCACACCCTGGTCCTCGATGAGCCCGCACGGGGCCTGTCGGCCCGGGAGACCGCCTGGCTGTACGGGCTGCTGCGCCAATTCGCCGCCCAGGGCGGCGCCGTCCTGGTCGCCACCGAGGACGCCGAGGGCGTGATCCGCCTCGCGGACCAGGTGCTCACCCTGGAGGCGGGGCGGCTGGTGGCCGACCAGCCGGTGGACGAGTTCGCCCGTACCCGGCTGCGCCCCCGTGTCGTCGTCCACTCGCCGCTCGTCGGCCGCCTCGCCGCCGTCCTGGAGGAGGAGGTCGAGGCCGCCCGGCAGTTGGCCGAGGCCCAGGCGGCGGAGGAGGCCCGCGCGGTGGCCGAGCTCGCGGCCAAGGCCGAGGTCGCCCAGGCTGACACGGCCCAGCCCGACGTGGCCGACGGGGGCGACGTCGTCAAGGCCGAGAGCGCCGGGCCCAAGGTCAGGAAGAGGGCGATCTGGCGTAAGGTCAGGAGGCCCCAGTTCGCCACCCGGGGCTCTGCCGGGGCCGAAGCGAAGAAGGCCACCGCGGAAGCCACGGCCAACGACAAGACGCCCAAAGACAAGACGGCCGGCGACAAGGCGAACAAGGCAGACGCGGCGAACACTGCAAGCACGGCGAACCCGGCGGACAAGGCTGTCCCCGCTGCTGCCCCCGCCTCCATCCCCGCCCCCGCCTCCATCCCCGCCCCCGCTGCCGACACCGACCCGGTCGGCGCCGAAGCGGCCCACGCGCGGACCGCAGTCGGCATCGGCGTCGGCATCGGTATCGGCGTCGGCGCCGGCATCGGAGCCGGCGGGGCCGAGCCCGAGGAGGAGCCGGTCGCCGCGCCCGCCGACCCGTTCTCCGTGGTGCGGGACGACGACACCCACATCTCCGTCTACGGCCTGTCCTCCGCCTCCGTCGGGGAGACCGCCTACCGCCACGGCATCGTGGTCCACCGGCTGGTCGAGGAGACCGCCGATCTGGGCCCGGGGACTCCCGCCGCCGCCCGCGCCCGCGACCCCGAGGCGCCCCCGCTGCGGCTGCTCCCCAAGCTCCGCTTCCCCGGCCCCGCCTGGCCGATGCGCTACGAGGTGCGCCGCGCCACCGGCGTAAGGACCGGCTGGCTGATCGGCGTCGCCTCCATCGTGGCCTCGCTCCTCGCCTCCGTGCTGCTCGCCCGCGCCGGTGGCACCGGGGAGCTGCACCGGCTCACCGGCTGGCCGGCCGACCTCCCGCTGCCTCCCGTCGCCATCGCGGCCGGTCTCCTGGGCGCCCTGGCCTTCGGCGACGAGTTCCGCTTTCCGGCACTGGCCGCGACCCGGGACGCCGTACCCCGCCGACTCGGGCTGCTGGCCGCCAAATTCGCGGTCTGCGCGGCCGGTGCCGTCCTGCTGTCGCTCGGCGTCATCGTGCTCGACAGCGCGGCGCTCCTGCTGCTCGTGGGCGGCAACGCGGTGCCGCTGCCGGGCGACTGGCCCGCGCTGGTGGTCGGCGTCTTCGGCCTGACCATCGGCTCGTCGTGGGCCGGGCTGCTCGCCGCCGGAGTCTTCCGTTCCACCGCGCTCGGGCTGGCCACCCTGCTCGCCGTGCCGATCCTCGCGGTGCCCGTCGTCCAGCGCGCGGCGCAGGACCCGTCGCTGCGTTCGCTGGTCATGCTGCCGCACCGGCTGCGCGCGGCGACGCTGGACCGGTCGCCCTCCATGATCGACCGAGGGCTGGCGGTCGCGCTGCGGCTCGCGTCCCAACCGGTCGGACAGGCGCTGATGTTGTCGGTGGCCGTCCTGCTGTGCGCCTACGCCCTCACCGGTCTGCGCGGCAAGAGCACCCGCCAGTAGCAACCGCCCCGCGCCGGGTGCCCACGCCCGCGCGGTCGACCACCAGCCCGCCCGCTCAGACGCACCCCCCACCCCGTAGCCCTCCACCCCGTAGCCCCCCCACTTCGCGGCCCGCTCGGTCCGTAGCCCGCCCGGCCCCGTACCCAGCCAGTGGAGCAGGCCCGAAGCGGATTCGCGCAGCCGTCACGCGAACTGCTCGCAACTCCCCGAAGGATGCTTCTTTCTGTCCGATTGAGCGTCAATTATGAGGTAATGGGCGATCACCCTTTCGTGTGCTTTTCACCAAAGACCTCAAGGGCTTCCGAGGCGTCGCCGACAAAGGATGCGTGAGTACCCTTGCGCACACCACGATGACCGCGGCTCGCCCCGCCGACTCCGGCCTGGCCGGTTCGGGCGAGCTGGACCGCTACTCCTACGCCGAAGCCCCCGGCGCCGACCGCGGCAGCGCCCCCTCCTCCTGGGACGGTGCCGAGGCGGAGATCGGCCGGGTGGGCCGACGCGCGGCCGGCAACCGGGGCCGCGGGCTGCACGGCCAACTCGTTCAGCAGCTGGGCCAGATGATCGTCTCCGGTGACCTGGGCGCGGACCGTCCGCTCGTCCCCGAGGAGATCGGTCAGCGCTTCGAGGTCTCCCGCACCGTCGTACGGGAATCGCTGCGCGTCCTCGAGGCCAAGGGCCTGGTCAGCGCCCGCCCCAATGTGGGCACCCGGGTCCGCCCGGTCAGCGACTGGAACCTGCTCGATCCGGACATCATCGAGTGGCGCGCCTTCGGTCCACAGCGCGACGACCAGCGCCGTGAGCTGTGCGAGCTGCGCTGGACCATCGAGCCGCTGGCCGCCCGTCTCGCCGCCGGGCACGGCCGCGAGGAGGTGCAGCAGCGGCTCGGCGACATGGTCGAGATCATGAGCCATGCGCTGGCCCAGGGTGACGCCCTCACCTTCGCCCGCGCCGACGCCGAGTTCCACGCGCTGCTGCTCCAGGTCGGGGGCAATCGGATGCTGGAGCACCTGGCGGGCATCGTCGCTGCCGCGCTCCATGTCTCCGGGGCCCCGGTCTCCGGCTGCGACCGCCTCACCGAGGCGGGGGTCGCCCACCACCGCAGGATCGTCGAGGCGGTCGGCGAGGGTGACGCCGCGGCGGCCGAGGCGGCGATGCGCCAGCTGCTGACCGTCCACCCGGATCTCGATCATGCCGAGGTCGGGGTGCCCGCGCCGCGCGAGCACTGAGCCGCGGCGCGTCCGGTCGCCCGGATCGCCGGGCGTCCGGAGCGTGCGGCGTACGACGTACGGCAAGGCGGTGTCAGTAGGCGGCGAGTTCCGGCCCGATGAATGCCGTACGGCGTACGAGAGGGCGTCGCCGGATCCCGCGTCGCGGGTTCGGCGGCGCGGCGCGAACTGATCGATCGGCGCCGTGTGGCTCCCATCGGTGCGCGACTGGGAGTTTTCTGTCCCGTTGGATGGGCATTAAGACCGTTATGGGGTGTGACTCGGGCCACGAGTATTGGGCGTAACGCTCTTTGGGGCAGCGCGATGATTAAAGAGGTGGCAGCCGCGGAGGGAATACGGATGTCGCTCAAAACGCTGTACTCCTCCGCACTCCGCCCGCGCCGTCGGTTCATCCCTGCCGGCGGTCGTCGGCTCCGTTCCTCAGCGGACTGAGCCGGAAGCCGTTTCCAACGTTCCGAGAGGTTGTTCGTGTCGGCCAGCACATCCCGTACGCTCCCGCCGGAGATCGCCGAGTCGGAGTCTGTCATGGCGCTCATCGAGCGGGGAAAGGCTGAGGGGCAGATCGCCGGCGACGATGTGCGCCGGGCCTTCGAGGCTGACCAGATTCCGCCAACCCAGTGGAAGAACGTACTGCGCAGCCTCAACCAGATCCTCGACGAGGAGGGTGTGACGCTGATGGTCAGTGCCGCAGAGGCGCCCAAGCGCACCCGTAAGAGCGTCGCAGCGAAGAGCCCGGCAAAGCGCACCGCCACCAAGACTGTCGCGGCCAAGACGGTCACCGCCAAGAAGGCCCCCGCCGCCCCGGCCGCCCCCACCGCGGACCCGGGCGCTGCCCCGGCCGGTGAGGCCATGGCCGCACCCGCGAAGAAGGTCGCCGCCAAGAAGACCGCGGCCAAGAAGGCGGTCGCCAAGAAGACCGCCACCACCGCCGCCAAGAAGACGGTCGCGAAGAAGACCACCGCCAAGAAGGACGTCACCGACGAGCTCCTCGAGGGCGAGGAGGTCATCGAGGAGGCACCGGGCAAGCCCGGTCCCGAGGGCGCCGAGGCCGAGCCGGAGAACGCGGGCTTCGTGCTCTCCGACGACGACGAGGACGACGCCCCCGCGCAGCAGGTCGCCGCGGCCGGTGCCACGGCCGACCCGGTCAAGGACTACCTCAAGCAGATCGGCAAGGTCCCGCTGCTCAACGCCGAGCAGGAGGTCGAGCTCGCCAAGCGCATCGAGGCCGGTCTGTTCGCCGAGGACAAGCTCGCCAACTCCGACAAGCTGGCCCCCAAGCTCAAGCGCGAGCTGGAGATCATCGCCGAGGACGGCCGCCGCGCCAAGAACCACCTCCTGGAGGCCAACCTCCGTCTGGTGGTCTCGCTGGCCAAGCGCTACACCGGCCGCGGCATGCTCTTCCTGGACCTCATCCAGGAGGGCAACCTCGGTCTGATCCGCGCGGTCGAGAAGTTCGACTACACCAAGGGCTACAAGTTCTCCACGTACGCCACCTGGTGGATCCGTCAGGCGATCACCCGCGCCATGGCCGACCAGGCCCGCACCATCCGTATCCCGGTGCACATGGTCGAGGTCATCAACAAGCTGGCGCGCGTCCAGCGCCAGATGCTCCAGGACCTGGGCCGTGAGCCCACCCCGGAGGAGCTGGCCAAGGAGCTCGACATGACCCCCGAGAAGGTCATCGAGGTCCAGAAGTACGGCCGTGAGCCGATCTCGCTGCACACCCCGCTGGGCGAGGACGGCGACAGCGAGTTCGGTGACCTCATCGAGGACTCCGAGGCGGTCGTGCCGGCCGACGCGGTCAGCTTCACCCTGCTGCAGGAGCAGCTGCACTCCGTGCTCGACACGCTCAGCGAGCGCGAGGCGGGCGTGGTTTCGATGCGCTTCGGCCTCACCGACGGTCAGCCGAAGACCCTCGACGAGATCGGCAAGGTCTACGGCGTGACGCGTGAGCGCATCCGTCAGATCGAGTCCAAGACGATGTCGAAGCTGCGCCACCCGTCCCGCTCCCAGGTTCTCCGCGACTACCTGGACTGATGTGGACCGCCGCTTCATAGCCGCCTCATAGCGGAAGCGCTACCGCGCGAAGGCCGGACTCCCTCCGAGGGGGGTCCGGCCTTCGCGCTGCGCGGTGCCAGGTCTCCCTGGTGTCCTGTTCCCCGCTTGGCCCACTCGGGATGCGCTTCGCGACGGAGGGGGTAACGCTGAGTATGCGTCTTGCTCCGTATGGTCAGGAGGCCGCATGCCCAGGTCGCCCCGCTCGCTCCTCATCGCCCCGGCGGTGCCGCTGGCCGCCGCGCTCGCGATAGTGCTCACCGCGCCCGCCCCGGCGACGGCCGACCGGGTGGTGATCGGCGGGCATCCGGCCCGTACGGTCGAGGCGCCCTGGGCGGTGGCCGTGGCCAGCCGTGAGCTCTTCGGCGAGAAGCGGTCGGGCCAGTTCTGCGGCGGGGCGGTGGTGGGCCCCACAACGGTCGTCACGGCGGCCCACTGTCTGAGCCGTGGGGTGCTCGGCAAGGACTGGCGCGAGGTACGGGACCTGAAGGTGATCATCGGCCGCAACGACCTGCGGAAGAAGGACGGGGTGGAGTACCCGCCGGCGCGGGTGTGGGTCAATCCGGCCTACGAGGGCGACAACCGGGCCGGGGACATCGCGGTGCTCACCCTGGGGGTCGCGGTGCCCGCGGCCTACTCCATCCGCATGGCGGGCACCGGCGACCAGGCGTACCGGCCGGGTGAGCGGGCCGCGGTGTACGGCTGGGGCGATACGGAGGGCGATGGCACCTATGCCTCGTCGCTGCGCACCGCGACGGTCCGGGTGCTGGCCGACAGCGTCTGCAAGAGCGCCTATCCGGGCAACGCGGAGGGGGACTACGACCCGCGCTCCATGGTCTGCGCCGGGCTGCCGGACGGGGGCCGGGACGCCTGTCAGGGGGACAGCGGAGGGCCTCTGGTGGTCCGGGGGCAGCTGGTGGGCCTGGTGTCCTGGGGGAGTGGATGCGCCGTGGCGGGGCGGCCCGGCGTCTACACGAGGATCTCCTCGGTGGCCGGCCTGGTGGCCGCCCATGACTGACGCGGAGGCCGAGGGCGCCTGTGGAAGGGCCTGGAAGGGGTCCTGGAGCGAGCTCCGCGGGGCCGTTGGGTCATGCCGAAGGACTGCCCCCGGGGCATGCCGGAAGTGCGGAAAGACCCACGGTACGAGCGTGGGCGGCCGCCCCGCTCAGGGGGCAGACCGCCCGGAATCCGGCCCTGGGCCGGCGTCGCTCGTCGTCGTGGGTATGAGGCGTCAGCGTTCGTCTTCGGACGCGGACGCCGGAACGGCCGTGAGTCGCTCGGTCTCGTCCTGTATTTCCGCGGCGATCTTCTTGAGTTCCGGCTCGAACTTGCGCCCGTGGTGGGCACAGAAGAGCAGTTCACCACCGCTGATCAGCACGACGCGCAGGTACGCCTGGGCGCCGCAGCGATCGCAGCGGTCAGCGGCCGTCAACGGGCTCGCGGGGGTCAGAACAGTAGTCACGTCGCCTCTTCTCTAGCTCGACGAGCTGTCGTACCAGGGTCAACATCCAACCAGCCTGAAATCGTTCCCGCTCGTGGCTTTTTCCCAAAAGTTGCTTCTGAGTAGGCCGGATGGTGACGTTTGGCGGCGAATGAGCCGTATTGCCTAGCTTTGATGCTTCGCGTCGATTGTCTGGTTTGCCCTCCCGGCCGGGTTGCCGGTTGTGAATGAGGACGTGCCCGGAGCCTAAATGGTTCATGCCTGAAAGGGAACGTGATCTGTGCGGCACCGCCGTGAGCTATCGAACGTACGAGCGAAACGGTGGCCGGTGCGACTAGCATGGACGTTTCAACGGGTGGCGGCACAAAGGCTCTATCAAGCCTCGGTACGCTCTGTCGGGCGACCGTGCCACCATCGTGCCCATAGCCGGGCCAACAAGAAATTCAGCGAGGAGCGAACCGCGTGACCGCCGACACGTCCGTGCCGTCCACTGCGCTGCTGACCGGAGCAGACCGGGGCGGCGGTAACTACACCGCGCGGCACCTTCTCGTCCTCGAGGGGCTCGAGGCGGTGCGCAAGCGCCCCGGCATGTATATCGGCTCCACCGACAGCCGTGGTCTCATGCACTGCCTCTGGGAGATCATCGACAACTCGGTGGACGAAGCCCTGGGCGGCTTCTGCGATCACATCGACGTGATCCTCCACGACGACGGATCCGTGGAGGTGCGGGACAACGGCCGGGGGATCCCGGTGGACATCGAGCCCAAGACGGGGCTGTCCGGCGTCGAGCTCGTGATGACCAAGCTGCACGCCGGCGGAAAGTTCGGCGGCGGCGCGTACGCGGCCTCCGGCGGCCTGCACGGCGTCGGCGCCTCCGTGGTGAACGCGCTGTCCGCCCGCCTCGACGTGGAGGTGGACCTCGGCGGCAAGACCCACGCGATCAGCTTCCGCCGCGGCGTCCCCGGGATCTTCACCGAATCCGGGCCGGACGCCCCGTTCGACCCGTCCAGCGGCCTCCTCAAGGGCAAGAGGGTTCCCAAGACCCGCACCGGCACCCGCACCCGTTACTGGGCGGACCGCCAGATTTTCCTCAAGGACGCCAAGCTCTCCGTGGAGACGCTGTACGCGCGCGCCCGGCAGACCGCGTTCCTGGTGCCGGGGCTCACCCTGGTGGTCCGGGACGAGCGGGGTCTGGAGGGGCAGGAGGGGCCGGTCGAGGAGACCTTCCGGTACGACGGGGGGATCAGCGAGTTCTGCGAGTACCTCGCCCAGGACAAGGCCGTCTGCGATGTGCTGCGGCTGTCCGGGGAGGGCACCTTCAAGGAGACCGTGCCGGTCCTCGACGAGCGCGGCCACATGACCCCGTCCGAGGTCTCCCGCGAGCTGGGCGTCGACATCGCGCTGCGCTGGGGGACCGGCTACGACACGACGGTCAAGTCCTTCGTCAACATCATCGCCACCCCCAAGGGCGGCACTCATGTCTCCGGCTTCGAGCGCTCGATCGCCAAGACGGTGAACGAGGCGCTGCGCGCCACCAAGCTGCTGCGGGTCGCCGAGGACGACGTCGTCAAGGACGACGCCATGGAGGGCCTGACGGCGGTGGTGACCGTAAGGCTGGCGGAGCCGCAGTTCGAGGGCCAGACCAAGGAGGTGCTGGGCACCTCGGCGGCCTCCCGCATCGTGGCCAATGTGGTCGCCAAGGAACTCAAGGCGTTCCTGACCTCCTCCAAGCGGGACGACAAGCAGCAGGCCCGCGCCATCCTGGAGAAGGTCGTGGCCGCGGCCCGTACGCGCATCGCGGCCCGTCAGCACAAGGAGGCGCAGCGCCGTAAGACCGCGCTGGAGTCCTCCTCGCTGCCCGCGAAGCTGGCCGACTGCCGCAGCGACGACGTGGACCGCAGCGAGCTGTTCATCGTCGAGGGCGACTCTGCGCTCGGTACGGCCAAGCTCGCCCGGAACTCCGAGTTCCAGGCGCTGCTGCCGATCCGCGGCAAGATCCTCAACACCCAGAAGTCGTCCGTCTCGGACATGCTCAAGAACGCCGAGTGCGGCGCGATCATCCAGGTCATAGGGGCGGGTTCGGGCCGGACCTTCGACATCGACCAGGCGCGCTACGGCAAGGTGATCTTCCTCGCCGACGCCGATGTCGACGGCGCCCACATCCGCTGTCTGCTGCTGACCCTCTTCCAGCGCTATATGCGGCCGATGGTCGAGCAAGGGCGGGTCTTCTCGGCGGTGCCGCCGCTGCACCGGGTGGAGCTGGTGAACCCCAAGCGGGGGCAGAGCAAGTACCTCTACACCTACTCCGACCAGGAGCTCCAGGCGACGCTGCTGGACCTCCAGCGCCGGGAGGTCCGCTACAAGGACGGCATCCAGCGTTACAAGGGTCTCGGTGAGATGGACGCCGACCAGCTCGCGGAGACCACGATGGACCCGCGCCACCGCACACTGCGGCGCATCAACATCAGCGACCTGGAGGCCGCCGAGCGCGCCTTCGACCTGCTCATGGGCAATGAGGTCGCGCCCCGTAAGGAGTTCATCACCAACTCGGCGGCGACCCTGGACCGGTCGCGCATCGACGTCTGACGCCCGGCCCCTCGGCAGGGCCGGTCCGGCGGGGTCTCCCATCCGGGGGACCCCGCCGGCGTTTCCCCGTGCTGCCCGCTTTTGTCGTGCCGTTTCCGGGGCGTTCATCACCTGAGTCACCTGATGGGGTGAAGGTCCGGTATTGAAGGGCTCTGGATCTTTCTGATCTGCACATCCTTGGCCACGCGGCGAATGCCGCAGTGAACAAGGAGTGTTCGGGGTGGACATGCACAACGCGCGCGACACGGGAGCGGCGCGGCTGGAGGACCCGTGGTACGACGCGCTCGCTTCCGGCTGGGGTGAGGCGGACGACACGGAGGGCGAACCCAGACGCGCGCGTCCGCCCGCCGCCCAGGCGGTCTACACGGAGGTGCACGGCAGCGCCGCCTTCCAGGAGGTGCGCCGGCGCTACTGCCGGTTCGTGTTCCCCGCGGCCGCCGCGTTCCTCATCTGGTACCTCGCGTATGTCGTCGCGGCCACCACCGCACCCCGGCTGATGGCCCGCCCGGTCGTGGGCACGCTCAATGTGGCGATGGTCGCGGGGCTCGCGCAGTTCGCCACCACCTTCCTGCTGACCTGGGCGTACGCCCGGCACGCACGGCTGCGCCGGGACCGGGTCGCGCTCGAACTCCGCTGGGTGACGCAGGAGATGATGCGGGGGCACGGGCGGTGACCGGCGATCAGCAGAGCCTGGCGCTGCTGCTCTTCGGCGTCTTCGTGGCGGCCACCTTGGCCATCACCACCTGGGCGGGGCGCCGGCGGCACGGCTCGCCGGAGGAGTTCTACGCGGGCGGGCGGCTGTTCTCCCCGATGGAGAACGGCTTCGCCATCGCCGGTGACTACATGTCCGCCGCGTCCTTCCTCGGGATCTCCGGCCTGATCGCGCTCTTCGGCTACGACGGGGTGCTGTACTGCGTGGGCTTCTTCGTGGCCTGGCTGGTGGTCCTGCTGCTGGTGGCCGAACTGGTCCGCAACTGCGGCCGGTTCACCCTGGCCGATGTGCTGGCCGCCCGGATGCGGGAGCGCCGGGTCCGGATCGCCGCGGGCATCTCCTCGGTCACGGTCTGCGTGCTCTATCTCGTGGCCCAGATGGTCGGCGCGGGCAGTCTGGTCGCCCTGCTGCTCGGGGAGACGGGCGGCCGCGCCCGCGCCTGGACGGTGATCGGCGTGGGCACCCTGATGGTGGTCTTCGTGGCGCTCGGCGGGATGCGCGCCACGACCTGGATCCAGATCGTGAAGGCCGGGCTGCTGTTGGGCGGGGCGATCGCGCTGACCGCCCTGGTCCTCGTCCGCTTCCGCGGCGATCTCGACACCCTGCTCAGCACCGCGGCGCGCAACAGCGGCCACGGCGTGGACTTCCTCGCCCCCGGGCTCAAGTACGGCGGCGACTGGACCGCCCGGCTGGACTTCGTGAGCCTCGGCCTCGCCCTGGTGCTGGGCACCGCCGGGCTGCCGCACATCCTGTCGCGCTTCTACACCGTGCCCACCGCCCGGGCCGCCCGCCGCTCGGTGATCTGGTCCATCTGGCTGATCGGCGGCTTCTACCTGATGACGATCGTGCTCGGCTTCGGCGCGGCCGCCGTGCTGGGCACCGATGCCGTACGGACCTCCAACGCGGCCGGGAACACGGCCGTTCCGCTGCTCGCGCTCGACCTCGGCGGCGGCGCCGGATCGACCGGGGGCACGGTGCTGTTCGCGGTCGTCGCCGCGATCGCCTTCGCCACCATCCTGGCCGTCGTCGCCGGGCTCACCCTCGCCTCCTCGGCCTCCGTCGCCCATGACCTCTACTCCTCGCTGAGCAGGCGGGTAGGCCGCACCCCGCGTGGCGAGGTGGTGGTCGCGCGGATCGCCGCGGTGGGGATCGGGGCGGCCGCGATCGGTCTGGGGCTGCTCGCCGAGGACCTCAATGTGGCGTTCCTGGTGGGGCTCGCGTTCGCCGCCGCCGCGTCGGCGAACCTTCCGGTGCTGCTGTACTCGCTGTTCTGGCGGCGGTTCACCGCGCGCGGCGCGGTCTGGTCGGTCTACGGGGGGCTGCTTCCGGCGGTGGTGCTGGTGGTGCTGTCCCCGGTGGTCTCCGGCGGCCCGGACGCGATCTTCTCCGGGGTGGACTTCCACCTCTTCCCGCTCCAGAACCCGGGGCTGGTCTCGGTGCCCCTCGGGTTCCTCGCGGGCTGGTTCGGGACGGTCACCTCACCGGCCCCGGCGGACGTGCCCGGCCATGCCGCCCAGCACGCCGAGACGGAGGTGCGGGCCCTCACCGGGGCGGGAGCGGCCTGAGGCGGGGGAGGGCTCAGACCCAGTCGTAGCGGTGCTCGGGGCGGCCGGTCTCGCCGTATTTGAGGCTGAGCCGCACCCGGCCCGTGCGCTCCAGCAGCTTCAGATAGCGCTGTGCGGTCTGTCTGCTGAGCGAGGAGCGCTCGGCCACCTCCTGCGCCGACAGCGGGCCCTCCGCGCCCCGCAACACCTCCCGTACGAGATCGGCGGTGAGCGCCGAATGGCCCTTGGGCAGCTCCGCGGGGCCGGCCGAGGCGCCGCCCAGGGCGCCGAAGATCCGGTCCACCTGGTCCTGCCCGGCCTCGCCGTCGCCCTCCAGGGCGCGGCGCAGCGCCGCGTACCCCTCCAGCTTGGCGCGCAGCCCTGCGAAGGTGAACGGCTTGACCAGGTACTGCAGCGCGCCATGGCGCATCGCCGCCTGGACGGTCGTGATGTCGCGGGCCGCGGTCACCATGATGATGTCGGTGTGGTGGCCGAGCTGCCGCAGCCGCCGCACCAGCGACAGCCCCGTCTCGTCCGGCAGATAGTGGTCGAGCAGCACCAGGTCGACGTGGGCGCCCTGGGGGTCCTCCAGGAAGGCCAGCGCCTCGGCGGCGGTGTGCGCCTGCCCGGCGACGCGGAATCCGGCCACCTTGCCGACGTACGCGGCGTTGACCCGGGCCACCCGGACGTCGTCGTCCACGACCAGCACCTCCAGGGGCCCGCCCGGTCCGGTTCCAAGGGTCATCGTGGCTCTCCTGTCGCGGTCAGCGGGGCCCCGGCCGGCTGTTCGGCCAGCGCCTCGGGGAGGACGACGGTGAACTCCGCGCCCCCGCCCTCACGGTCGGACACGCGGACGCTGCCGCCCTGGCGTTCGGCGAGACGGCGGACCAGCGCGAGCCCTATGCCGCGCTTGCCGTGCGCGGGCGGCTCCTTGGTCGACCAGCCCTCGGTGAAGACCACGTCGCGCCGGTCGGCGGGGATCCCGGGTCCGGTGTCGGAGACCCGCAGCAGCACCGTACGGTCGTCGGCGCACAGCGCCACCTCGACCCGCGGCTCCGGCGAACCGACCGCCGCGTCCAGGGCGTTGTCGATGAGATTGCCGACGATCGTCACCACCCCCGGTGGGTCCACCAGCCGGTTGGGCAGCAGGCTGTCCTCGGCGACGGACAGCGAGACGCCGCGTTCGGTGGCGACCGTGGCCTTGCCGACCAGCAGGGAGGCCAGCAGCGGATCGTGCACCCGCTCGGTGACCTGCTCGGCGGTGGCCCGGTGCACCCCGATCGCCTCGGTGATGAACTCCATCGCCTCGTCGTGCAGTTCGAGTTCGATCAGGCCGAGGAGGGTGTGCATATGGTTGGCGTGCTCATGGTCCTGGGCCCGCAGGGCGTCGATCAGGCCCCGGGTGCCGTCCAGCTCGCGGCCCAGCCGCTCCAGCTCGGTGCGGTCACGCAGGGTGACCACCGCACCGCCGTCGTCCGTGGGCATCCGGTTGGCGACCAGCACCCGGCCGCCGCTGACGGTCAGCAGATCGGCGCCGGTGACCCGCCCGGACAGCACATCCGTCGTACGGCCCGGGGACAGCACTGCCTCCAGGGACTGCCCGGTGTCCTCGGGGCGCAGATCCAGCAGCCGCTGCGCCTCGTCGTTGATCAGCCGGATGCGGCCGTGGGCGTCGAGGGCGACGACGCCTTCCCGGATGCCGTGCAGCATCGCCTCGCGCTCGGCGAGCAGTGCCGAGATATCGGAGAACGCCAGGTCATGGGTGCGCCGCTGGAGCCGGCGGGAGACCACATACGCGGCCAGGGCGCCGACCGCGAGCGCTCCGCCCGCGTAGGCGAGCATCTCCGGGACCGCGGCGACGAGCCGGGCACGCACGCTCTCGTAGGAGATGCCCACGGAGACGGCGCCCACGATATGGCCGTCCCCGGCGCGCAGGGGGACCTTGCCGCGGGCCGACCGGCCGAGGGTGCCGTCGTCGATCTCCATGACCTCCCGGCCCTCGAGGGCGTCGGTGGGGTCGGTGGAGACATGCTTCCCTATCTCGTCCGGGGAGGTGTGGGACCAGCGCACCCCGCGCCGGTCCATGATCACGACATATTCGGCGCCGGTCGCCCGGCGGATGCGCTCCGCCTCGGTCTGCACCGGCCCGCCGGGGGCGGGCCGGGTGTGCTGGAGCGCCTCGGCCATCCGGGGCTCGGCGGCCGTGGTCTGGGCGATGGCGAGGGCGCGGCGCATGGCCTGGTCGTCGAGGTGGTCGCTGAGCGGCGCGAGGAAGAGGCCGGTCGCGAGCACGGTGACACCCGTGGCGATGGCCAGCTGCATCAGCAGGACCTGGGAGAAGACGCGTCGGGGCCAGCCGATGCGCCACCTTGTGGCCGTGGCTGCCGGCCCCGGCGGTATCGCGGCGCTCATGGCAACGAAGGGTAACCAAGGACGGGTGGGAGGGACCGGGGCAGGACCCGGGGAGGGGGCCGGGAGCGGCGGTCTCCCGGGTGCTACGGGGGCGGGCGCGGGGTTACGGGAGCGGGAGCGGGGTTACGGGAGCGGGAGCGGGCTTACGGGAGCGGGCCCTGGGCGTCAGAGGCGTCCGGCGGCCATCGCCCGTACGCCGTGTGCGGGCCGATGGGCGGTCCGGATCCCGAGGACCTCCATCCGGGCCGGGGAGCCCAGGGGGAAGCCGCAGCTCTCCGGCCGCGGCGGCGCCGCGGCGAGCTGCGCGACGCTCACCCGCCAGGCCCGGCCGTCGCGGTGCGCGACGGTCACGGACCGGACCGGGGCCTCGCCCTCGGTCCGTACGACGGTCAGCGCGTCGGCTCCGTCCTCGCCGGTCAGCTCGCGGACGGCCAGCTCCGCCGCCTGGCCGGGGCGCTCCCAGGCGGATCGGCCGCGGCAGCCGTCGGTGACCACCCGGCCGTCGCGCAGCGCCTCGATGACGTCCTTGACGCCCTGCGCGGTGGCCCTGCCGTAGGCGTAGCCGTGCGGCAGCACGACGAGGGTGGGGGAGAAGCGGTGGCCGCCGATATGGGTGATCTCCCAGGTGCTGTGCACCCCGGAGGCGGCCAGCTCACCGGCCAGCGGTCGGCCGAGGAGGGCACAGCAGCGGTCGCGCTTGCCGTTGGTGCACACCAGCACCAGCGGATCGCCGGTGTACTTCTCCCAGGTGCCGGGGTCAGCGGCGGGGTCATGGGGTTCGTGGGGCGTGTGCGGCCGCAGGGTGAGCCCGTCGGGGTCGCCCGCGCCCAGCGCGGCGAAGTCCAGGCCGAGCAGGCGGCCGGGGTCGTCCAGGGCGGTGGTGCGGATCCAGGAGCGGCCCGGCCGGGTGTGGGCCACGAACACCCGGTGCCGGGCGCCGGTGTGCAGATCGGCGTGGCGGCCGGGGCGGCGGATGAGCGCGACCCGTACGCCGGTGCCCTCGGCGGCGCGCTCCAGGGCGCGCCCTACGGCCGGGTCGAGGCGGCTGGCGGTGAGGGCCTCGGTGCCCCAGGGCCCGGGCTGTTCCACCAGCAGCCAGGTGGAGGCGGTGGCCGCCGTCCCGGCGAGCGGCTCGGACAGGTCGCGGGAGGCGGTCGCGCACGTGCTCACGAAGGTAAGCCTAACCTCTCTTGATCGAGAGCGCTCGCCGGGGCGTGCGTACGCGCCGGAGCCGTGGTGGAGGGACGAACGACCGGAGCCGGACGGCGCCTCATCGGCCCCGGGCGGCGGAGCGCGGCAGTCCGTATTCCGCCGGGTACTCGCCGTTCCATGGGGTGGGAGCAGGCGGGAAAATGGCGCCCAGGGGGCGGAGGGGGTGGATATGGGTGGGTTTTGGGCGCGGTGGCGCGGCCGCCGGGGGAGACGCGGGGCGCGCTCGCTGGATCCCGGGCTGAGGGCCATGGTGAGGGCGGCCTACGACGAGGGGCGGCCGATTCCCGAACCGCTCGCCCGTAAGGCGGCCGAGGCCGGTGATCCGCGGGGAATGACCGTCTACGGCATCGGGCTGGGGCAGCGGGGCGCGTACGCCGAGGCGGTCCACTGGCTCGGTAAGGCCGCCGAGACGGGGGATCTCTCGGCCATGGTGGTGCTCGGCACCGTCCACCTGGACCGCGGTGAGCTGGGCGAGGCGGAGCGGCACTTTCAGCGGGCGGCGGACCGCGGCCACGACGGGGCGCGCCTCGCCCTCCGCCAGATGCGCGCCCGGCGCAATGGCAGCGGCCACTGAATCGTTCGCCGGGCCTTCCGCCGTGCGGGGGCTGCCTTCACGGGGCGCCCGGCCGCGCACAGCGGGCCCAGCCGGGGGAGCCTGGTGCGGTCGCGCGCACGGCGGAGGATCGGCCCTGTCCTGGGCAGGGCGGGCGTACTCGGGCTCCTGCGGCCTGCGGTGCGGCGGCGAGGGGCCGTGCCGGGCGCCGGAAGCGGGGCGGTCGTCACGTCGGGTATGCCGGGCCCTGGCGAGCCGTGCCGCGCGGGGCGGGGAGCGGGGGCGGCGCGTGTGCGCGGACGGGCCCGAGAGGCGTGAGCGGTGCCTGTGCCGCCCGTGAACGGCACCTTGCCAGGGACGGCGAGGGGCGCGGGAACGGCACGGTGCCCGGGAACGGCAAGGTGCTCGGGAACGGCACGGTGCCCGGGAACGGCGAGGGGCGCGGCACCCTCGCGGTGCCGCGCCCCTGCGCGCTCATCCTGCTGCCCGGGCCAGACCCGGGCCGTCCGGCCGTGCGGGCCAGAGCCGGGTCGTCCGGGTGTCCGGGCCAGAGCCGGGTCGTCCGGCTGTCCGGGCCAGACTCCTGCCCGACCTGCCCGTCCGGCCAGACCAGCCCGTCCTGGCTACACCGGCTACACCGGCCGTCCCGGCTACACCGGGCCCGCCACCACCGTCACCGGCTTGGCGAGCGGTTCGCCCGAGCCGTCGCGGCGCGGGTCGATCTCCGGCAGGGCCACCGGGGCGCCGTTCGCCCCCGCCGCGCGGGCTGGGACCGTGCCCGCCCAGGCCATGACCAGGCAGTCCTCGCCCTTCAGGAACCGCTGGCAGCGCACCCCGCCCGTGGCCCGGCCCTTGCGCGGGTACTGGTCGAAGGGGGTGAGCTTGGCCGACTGCTGCACCGAGTCGTCGAGCGTGCCGCTGGCGCCCGCGACCGTGAAGACCACCGCGTCGCTCGCCGGGTCGACGGCCGTGAACGCGATCACCTTGGCGCCTGAGCCGAGCTTGACGCCCGCCATACCGCCCGCGGCGCGCCCCTGCGGCCGCACCTGACTGGCCGCGTAGCGCAGCAGCTGGGCGTCGTCGGTGATGAAGACCAGGTCCTCCTCGCCGGTGGACAGTTCCACGGCGCCCACGATCCGGTCGCCCTCCTTGAGGCCGATGACCTCCAACTCGTCCTTGTTGGCGGGGTAGTCGGGGACCACGCGCTTGACGACGCCCTGCTCCGTGCCGATCGCGAGCCCCGGTGAGGACTCGTCCAGGGTGGTGAGGCAGATCAGCTCCTCGTCGTCCTCCAGCGAGAGGAACTCGGCGATGGGTGCCCCGCCCGACAGATTCGGGGGTGCGGCCGACTCCGGGAGGATCGGGAGGTCGACCACCGAGAGCCGCAGCAGCCGCCCGGTGGAGGTCACCGCCCCCACGGAGCCGCGGGCCGTGGCCGGGACCGCGGAGATGATCACATCGTGCTTGGCGCGCTTGGCCTTCCCCTCGACCGGGAACGGCTCGCCGTTGGCGGTACGGGCCAGCAGCCCGGTGGAGGACAGCAGCACCCGGCAGGGGTCGTCCGCGACCTCCAGCGGCACCGCGGTCACCGGCGCGTTCGACGACTCGAGCAGCACCGTGCGGCGCGGGGTGGTGAACTTCTTGGCCACCGCGGCCAGTTCGGAGGAGACCAGCTTGCGCAGCTCGGCGTCGGAGTCGAGGATCCGGGTGAGCTCCTCGATCTCGGCGTTGAGCCGGTCGCGCTCCGACTCCAGCTCCAGCCGGTCGAACTTGGTCAGCCGGCGCAGCGGGGTGTCCAGGATGTACTGCGTCTGGATGTCGGAGAGGCCGAAGCGCTCGATGAGGGACGCCTTGGCCTCCGCCGCGTTCTCGCTCTGCCGGATGAGGCGGATGACCTCGTCGATGTCGAGCAGGGCCACCAGCAGACCCTCGACCAGGTGCAGCCGGTTCCGCCGCTTGGTGCGCCGGAACTCGCTGCGCCGCCGGACCACGTCGAAGCGGTGGTCGAGGTAGACCTCCAGCAGCTCCTTCAGGCCCAGCGTGAGCGGCTGGCCGTCCACCAGCGCCACGTTGTTGATGCCGAAGGACTCCTCCATCGGCGTGAGCTTGTAGAGCTGCTCCAGCACGGCCTCGGGGTTGAAGCCGTTCTTGATCTCGATGACCAGCCGCAGCCCGTGCTCACGGTCGGTGAGGTCCTTGACGTCCGCGATGCCCTGGAGCCTCTTCGCGCCGACCAGGTCCTTGATCTTGGAGATGACCTTCTCGGGCCCCACCGCGAAGGGCAGCTCGGTGACGATGAGGCCCTTACGGCGGGCCGTCACGTCCTCCACGGCCACCGTG
Source organism: Streptomyces endocoffeicus (assembly GCF_016741935.1). Taxonomy (GTDB): domain Bacteria; phylum Actinomycetota; class Actinomycetes; order Streptomycetales; family Streptomycetaceae; genus Streptomyces; species Streptomyces endocoffeicus. The sequence goes on from NZ_JAERRG010000008.1 coordinate 98,629, forward strand.
GCGCGGATCTTGAAGGTGCCGCGGCCCGTCTCGTACGCGTCCCGGATGCCGCTCATGCCCACGATCCGGCCGCCGGTGGGCAGGTCGGGTCCCGGCACATGCCGCATCAGCGTGTCGAGGTCCGCGCCCGGGTGCCTGATCAGATGGCGGGCGGCGGCGATGACCTCGCCCAGGTTGTGCGGCGGCATATTGGTGGCCATGCCGACCGCGATCCCGGACGTGCCGTTGACCAGCAGGTTCGGATAGGCGGCGGGGAGGGTGACCGGCTCCTGCTCACTGCCGTCGTAGTTCGGGGAGAAGTCGACCGTGTCCTCGTCGATCGACTCGGTCATCAGCGAGGTCGCCGACGCCATCCGGCACTCGGTGTACCGCATCGCGGCCGGCGGGTCGTCGTTGCCCAGCGAGCCGAAGTTCCCGTGGCCGTCGACCATCGGCAGGCGCATGGAGAACGGCTGCGCCATGCGCACCAGCGCGTCGTAGATCGACGCGTCGCCGTGCGGGTGGAGCTTTCCCATCACCTCGCCGACGACGCGGGCGCACTTCACATAGGAGCGCTCGGGGCGCAGGCCCATGTCGTTCATCTGGTAGAGGATGCGGCGGTGCACGGGCTTGAGCCCGTCTCGGGCGTCGGGCAGCGCGCGCGAGTAGATGACCGAATAGGCGTACTCGAGGTAGGAGCCCTGCATCTCGTCGACGACGTCGATGTCGAGGATGCGCTCCTCGAAGTCGTCCGGCGGCGGGGTCTTCGTGCGGCGGCGGGCCATCGCGCTTGGGGCTCCTTCAACTGCCGATGCGGGATCTGACGCGGACCATTGTGGCCCGGCGCACCGACAAGTGTGGAACGGCCCGGGGCGCTCGCGACCGGGGCGGGCCCCGGAACCGCGTCCGGCGGTACCGCCCGAAGCCCCCTCGAAGGGGTCCGGATCCGGCGCCGGAGGGCTCGCCGAAACGGTTCGGGACAGCTCGGCGGGACGGGAGTGGACCGGAACTTCGCCAGATGTCCGTCCCCTTGCATACAGTGACAGAAGCGCTGCGCATGCGGCTGGCACGCGCTCCATCACGCGATCGAAGGGACGTACATGCCCATGGGTCACACGGCCACGCAGCAGGCCGGCTCCGGCGGCTTGAAAGCGACTGAGCACCGCCTGGCCAATGGCCTGCGCGTGGTGCTCTCCGAGGACCATCTGACCCCGGTCGCCGCGGTCTGTCTGTGGTACGACGTCGGCTCGCGCCATGAGGTCAAGGGGCGCACCGGCCTGGCGCACCTCTTCGAGCACCTGATGTTCCAGGGCTCGGCGCAGGTCACCGGCAACGGCCACTTCGAGCTGGTGCAGGGCGCCGGCGGCTCGCTCAACGGCACGACCAGCTTCGAGCGCACCAACTATTTCGAGACCATGCCCGCCCACCAGGTCGAGCTCGCCCTGTGGCTGGAGGCGGACCGGATGGGGTCCCTCCTGACCGCGCTGGACGAGGAGAGCCTGGAGAACCAGCGCGACGTCGTCAAGAACGAGCGCCGCCAGCGGTACGACAACGTCCCGTACGGCACCGCCTTCGAGAAGCTCGTCGCCATGGCGTACCCCGAGGGCCACCCGTACCACCACACCCCGATCGGCTCCATGGCCGACCTGGACGCGGCCTCCCTGGAGGACGCGCGGGAGTTCTTCCGCACCTACTACGCCCCCAACAACGCCGTGCTGTCGATCGTCGGCGACATCGACCCCGAGCAGACGCTCGCCTGGATCGAGAAGTACTTCGGCTCCATCCCGTCCCACGAGGGCAAGCGGCCGCCCCGTGACGGCACGCTCCCGGAGGTGATCGGCGGTCAGCTGCGCGAGGTCGTGGAGGAGGAGGTCCCGGCCCGCGCCCTGATGGCCGCCTACCGGCTGCCGCACGACGGCACCCGTGAGTCCGACGCCGTCGACCTGGCGCTGACCGTCCTCGGCGGCGGCGAGTCCTCCCGGCTCCACAACCGGCTGGTGCGCCGTGACCGCACCGCCGTGGCCGCCGGGTTCGGCCTGCTGCGGCTGTCGGGCGCCCCCTCGCTGGGCTGGCTGGACGTGAAGGCCTCCGGCGGGGTCGAGGTGCCCGCCATCGAGACCGCCGTCGACGAGGAGCTGGCCCGCTTCGCCGAGGAGGGGCCGACCCCGCAGGAGATGGAGCGCGCGCAGGCGCAGATCGAGCGCGAGTGGCTGGACCGGCTGGCCACGGTCGGCGGCCGGGCCGACGAGCTCTGCCGTTACGCGGTGCTCTTCGGCGACCCGCAGCTGGCGCTGACCGCCGTGGAGCGGGTGCTCGACATCAGCCCCGAGGAGGTGCGGGCCGTGGCCGCGGCGCGGCTGCGTCCCGACAACCGCGCCGTGCTGGTCTACGAGCCCGTCCAGGGCGCCGAGGACGCAGCCGACACCGCCGAAGCCGCCGAGACCGACGCAGAAGGGGAGGCGGCCCAGTGAGCGACGCCGTCACCGCGACCATGACCTTCCACCCGCAGCCCAAGGGCGGCACCCCCAGGCCGTGGGCGTTCCCGGCCCCCGAGCGCGGTGAGCTGCCCAACGGCCTCACCGTGCTGCGCTGCCACCGCCCCGGCCAGCAGGTCGTCGCCGTCGAGATCAACCTGGAGGCGCCGCTGGACGCCGAGCCGGCCGGGCTCGAAGGCGTCGCCACGATCATGGCGCGCGCCCTGTCGGAGGGCACCGACAAGCACGACGCCGAGGAGTTCGCCGCCGAGCTCGAGCGCTGCGGCGCCACGCTGGACGCCCACGCCGACCACGCCGGCGTCCGCGTCTCCCTGGAGGTCCCGGCCTCCCGGCTGCCCAAGGCGCTCGGTCTGCTGGCCGACGCGCTGCGCGCCCCCGCCTTCCCGGACGGCGAGGTCGAGCGGCTGGTGCGCAACCGGCTGGACGAGATCCCCCATGAGCTGGCCAACCCGGCCCGCCGCGCCTCCATGGCCCTCGCCGCGGAGCTCTTCCCGGCCGAGTCGCGGATGTCCCGGCCGCGCCAGGGCACCCAGGAGACCATCGAGGGCATCGACGCCGCGGCCGTGCGGGCCTTCTACGAGGCGCATCTGCGCCCCTCCACCGCCACCGCCGTCATCGTGGGCGACCTCGGCGGCGTCGACCTGGACCGGGCGCTCGCGGACACCCTCGGCGCCTGGACGGGCGGGGCGGGCGCGCCGCGCACGGCTCCTCCGATCGTCGCGGACGACACCGGCCGTGTGGTGATCGTCGACCGGCCGGGCGCGGTGCAGACCCAGCTGCTCATCGGGCGGGTGGGCGCCGACCGCCACGACCGGGTCTGGCCCGCGCAGGTGCTCGGCACGTACTGCATGGGCGGCACCCTCACCTCCCGTCTCGACCGGGTGCTGCGCGAGGAGAAGGGTTACACCTACGGGGTGCGCGCCTTCGGCCAGGTGCTGCGCTCCGGGCCCCCGTCGCCCGCGGGCGGCTCCTCGGGCGCCTCGATGCTGGCGATCAGCGGCTCGGTGGCCACCGAGGTCACCGGCCCCGCGCTGGACGACCTCTGGAAGGTGCTGCGCACGCTGAAGGAGGAGGGGCTGACCGACGACGAGCGCGATGTCGCGGTGCAGAACCTGGTGGGCGTCGCCCCGTTGAAGTACGAGACGGCGGCGTCCGTCGCGAACACCCTCGCCGATCAGGTCGAGCAGCATCTTCCGGACGACTTCCAGGCGCAGTTGTACGCCCGTCTGGCGGAGACCGGCACGGTGGAGGCCACCGCCGCGGTGGTGAGCGCCTTCCCGGCGGACCGGCTGGTCACGGTGCTGGTCGGGGACGCCTCGGCGATCGAGGAGCCGGTCCGCGCGCTGGGCATCGGCGAGGTGCGCGTCATCGCCAACTGAGCCGATGAGAGTTGGCCGGATCCGTTCGAGGAACCGACGGTCCGGCCGGCTCACTGACAGTCAGGCAGGCGGCCCGGCGGACGTCCGGTCCATGAGCCGACAGCGGAAGGACCCCGGCCCCGAAAGGGTGCCGGGGTCCTCTCGTAAGGGGGCCGGGGTCCTTCCGACATGACCGATTTATGGGATTGCCTGCTTGTTTGGTTTGTGGGGAGAGCAACAAAAAACCGGAACCGTTTGGTGATCGAAAGCGCACCCGTTTAGCGTCAGTCCGGCTGTTCGCCAGCGACCCGCCGCACCCGCGGCACCGGACAGTCATCGCCGAGTCCCCGTACGGCGCAAGCCAGGGGAGCCGGGGACCCAACACGTCCCCAGGGGTGAATCGGGCGCCTTCCCCGGCCGGGGGAGGGGTCTGTAGGAGACCTTCCTGCTCCGAACCCGTCAGCTAACCCGGTAGGCGAGAAGGAAGGAAAGGAGTGCGCCTCAGTATGGCGTCCACCCGCACTGCCACCGGGAAACACCGCCGCACCAGCAAGGTCAACATCCGCACGGGCGCGAACGTCGTGGGCATCACGACCGTCGCCTCGGGTGTGGTCGCCGGGATCACCGGACAGGCGTTCGCGGCCGACGGGGGCTCCAGTCCCCAGCAGACCGGTCTGACCCAGGCGATCGTGATCGGCGATGGGATCGCGGACCACATCGAGGCCCAGGCGCAGTCCCAGGAGACCGCCGCCGAACAGGCCGCCGCCAAGGCCAAGGCAGAGGCGATCGCCCGCCAGGAGGCCGCCAGAAAGGCGGAGGCCGCGGCGAAGAAGGCCAAGGCCGAGCGCGAGGCCAAGGAGCGCGCGGCGCGCGAGGCCGAGCGCAAGCGCCTGAACACCTTCGTGTCGCCGGTCAGCGGCTCCTACGTCTCCACCGGCTACGAGGCGGCCAGCGGGCTGTGGTCCTCCGGCAGCCACACCGGCATCGACTTCCACGCCTCCACCGGCACCACGGTGCACTCCGTGGGCATGGGCGAGATCGTCGAGGCGGGCTGGGGCGGCTCCTACGGCAACAATGTCGTCATCAAGATGAACGACGGCACGTACACCCAGTACGGCCACCTGTCGTCGATCAGCGTCTCGGTCGGCCAGAAAGTCACCCCCGGCCAGCAGATCGGCCTGTCGGGCGCCACCGGCAACGTCACCGGACCGCATCTGCACTTCGAGGCCCGCACCAGCGCGGACTACGGCTCGGACATGGACCCCCTGTCGTACCTGCGCACCCACGGCGTCAACGTCTGACCCGTCGCGCGTCCGACGCGAACGCCGCGCGGTCTCACGATCCCGGGATCCCGGGAGACTTCCGAGAAGGCCCCGTCCGCCGGACGGGGCCTTCGGCGTGCCCCGCCCGCTGACCAAAAAATAACCATGAAATGCTTCCCGCCATCGGAAATGGCGTCCGTGTGGAATAGAGTCGTTCAACGCGCATTCCATGGCCGCGTTTCGCGGGCGTTAAGGCGGAGGTTCGACAATGCGGGACCGTAAGTGAGCGGGGATACGAGCGCGGTCCAGGGCGGTCGCCGGATTTCGGCACACGCGGTCTGCGCGGCGATTCGCGACGACATCGTCTCCGGCGCGTATCAGCCCGGCAGCCGCCTCACCGAGGAACTGCTCGCCCGGCGCTACGGCGTCTCCCGGGTGCCGGTCCGCGAGGCCCTGCGCACCCTGGAGTCGGAGGGCTTCGTGACGACCCGGCGGCACGCGGGGGCCTGCGTCGCCCAGCCCTCCGAGCGCGAGGCGGCCGATCTGCTGGACATCCGCGCGCTGCTGGAGCCGCTGGGCGCCGCGCGGGCCGCACAGCGCCGCACCGAGGCCCATCTGAAGGTGCTGCGCGGACTGGTCCGGCTCGGCCGGGAGCGGGCCCATGGCGGTCAGCTCGGTGAACTGCGGCCGCTGGGCGACTGGTTCCACGAGACGCTCGCCCAGGCGTCCGGCAGCCCGAGCCTGGCCGCGCTGCTCGTCCAGCTGCGCCGTAAGACCGCGTGGGTGTACGCGGCCGCTCCCGGGCCGCGGCCCGCGCCGCCCGAGGGCGCCGCGCGCCCCGACCCGGCAGCGCGGGCCGTGGAGTCCTGGGCGGAGCACGGCGCGCTGGTGGACGCGGTGGCGCGCGGCGACGCCGACCGTGCGCGGGCGCTCGCCACGACGCACACCGAGCGCGCGCTGTCGGAATACCGACTGCGCCGCCCGATTCCGGTGAGGACTTCGAAACATTCCGTCAACACGGCGAGCGGCCGGAATTAACAGAACTCCCGTATACAACTCCTGGGAATTCTGTGTGCGGCAACAGAAAAACGGCGGGGCCGCGGTGACCATTACGGCCACCGCGGCCCCGCCGTGCCGAATCCCTGAAATCGCCCGGGAATCACCCGGGAATTCCGGACGGGACTCGCCCGGGGTCAGACGGTCTCGGGAAGCTCCTCGAGGCCCTCCGCCACCAGCTTCGCCAGACGGTCGAGCGCGACCTCGGCGTCGTCCGCGTCGGAAGCGAGGACGACCTCCTCGCCGCCCTGGGCGCCCAGGCCGAGCACGGCCAGCATGGACGCGGCGTTGACCGGGGTGCCGTCGCCCTTGGCGATCGTGATGGGGACGCCGGAGGCGGTGGCCGCCCGGACGAAGATCGACGCGGGGCGGGCGTGCAGGCCCTCGGCCCAGCCGATGGTGACGCGGCGCTCAGCCATGGTGTTGCCCTTCAGGTGTGACGGGTGCTGTTGTCTAGACCAAAATCATACGGTGTCCGGATTCACCCGAACGATGTCCGAGTGAGCCCGGCCATGCCCGGACTGGCCCGATACGGACCTTCCCCGACACTCGGCCCCGACGCAAGGGTGTCCACCATCCGGACCGGGCGGGCCCGTACCCTGGCTCCCATGCGGAGCCCGTCGGACCATCACGCCTACCCGACCCACTGGGAAGCCGATGTGGTGCTCCGGGACGGCGGTACGGCACAGATCCGTCCCATCACCACGGATGACGCCCAGCGGCTGGTCAGCTTCTACGAGCGGGTCTCGGACGAGTCGAAGTACTACCGCTTCTTCGCGCCCTACCCCCGTCTCTCCGATCGCGATGTCCACCGCTTCACCCACCACGACTACGTCGACCGGGTGGGCCTGGCGGCCATCGTGGGGGATGAGTTCATCGCCACCGTTCGGTACGACCGCATCGACAGCCGAGGGATGCCCGCCGCGGCCCCCGCCGACGAGGCCGAGGTCGCCTTCCTCGTCCAGGACGCCCACCAGGGCCGCGGGGTGGCCTCCGCGCTCCTCGAACACATCGCCGCCGTGGCGCGCGAACGGGGCATCCGGCGGTTCGCCGCCGAGGTGCTGCCCGCCAACAACAAGATGATCAAGGTGTTCACGGACGCGGGCTACACCCAGAAGCGCAGCTTCGAGGACGGGGTCGTCCGCCTCGAGTTCGACCTCGAACCCACCGACCGCTCCCTGGCCGTCATGCGCGCCCGCGAGCAGCGGGCCGAGGCCCGGTCCGTCCAGCGGCTGCTCGCGCCCGGCTCCGTGGCCGTCATCGGCACCAGCCGCACGCCCGGCGGCGTCGGCCGCACCGTGCTGCGCAACCTCCTGGACGGCGGCTTCACCGGGCGCGTCCACGCCGTCAACCACGCCTTCCCCGACGACATGGCGCGCCTGGAGCCCGAGGGCGTCCCGGCCCACCGCTCGCTGCGCGCCATAGAGGAGCCCGTGGACCTGGCCGTCGTCGCCGTCCCCGCCGAGCGGGTGCCCGCCGTCGTGGCCGAATGCGGCGACCACGGCGTCCAGGGGCTCGTCGTGCTCTCCGCCGGATACGCCGAGAGCGGGGGCGAGGGCCGCGACCGGCAGCGGGACCTGGTCCGCCAGGCCCGGTCCTACGGCATGCGCGTCATCGGCCCCAACGCCTTCGGCGTCATCAACACCGCCGACGGCGTCCGGCTGAACGCCTCCCTGTCCCCACAGCTGCCCAACCCCGGCCGGCTGGGCCTGTTCACCCAGTCCGGGGCGATCGGCATCGCCCTGCTGTCCGGGCTGAACCGGCGCGGCGCCGGGCTGGCGAGCCTCGCCGGGATCGCGGGGATATCGACCTTCGTGTCCGCCGGGAACCGCGCCGACGTCTCGGGCAACGACCTGCTCCAGTACTGGTACGACGATCCGCTGACCGACGTCGTCCTGATGTACCTGGAGTCGATCGGCAACCCCCGCAAGTTCACCCGGCTCGCCAGGCGCACCGCCGCCGTCAAACCGGTGGTCGTCGTCAAGGGCGCCCGCCACACCGGCAGCGCCCCCACCGGCCATGCCGTGCCCACCACCCGGATCCCGGACGCCACCGTCTCCGATCTGCTGCGGCAGGCGGGCGTCATCCGGGTCGACACCGTGACCGAACTCGCCGACACCGGGGTGCTGCTCGCCTCCCAGCCGCTGCCCGCCGGTTCGCGCGTCGCGATCCTCGGCAACTCCGAGTCGCTCGGCCTGATCACCTACGACGCCTGCCTCACCGAGGAACTCCGCCCGCTGCCGCCCCGCGACCTGACCACGGACGCCACCCCGGACGACTTCCGGCGCGCCCTGACCGAGGCCCTCGCCGACGACACCTGCGACGCCGTGGTCGTCACCGCCATCCCCTGGGTCGGCGACGGCAGTGCTCAGGCCCTCGCCGCGGCCGTAAGGGAGGCGGCGCAGGCTCCCGGGCCGGGTCCGGCCAAGCCGGTGGCGGTGGTCCACCTGGAGATCCAGGAGCTCGCGCAGGCCCTGGCCGGCACCGGCGGCGAGCCCGCCCCGGGCACCCGCCGGATCCCCGCCTACCCCGCCGCCGAGCGGGCCGTGCGCGCGCTCGCCGAGGCCGTACGGTACGCGCGCTGGCGGGAGGAGGCCGCCGAGCCCGGGCGGGTGCCGCAGTACGACGACATCGACGAGGCGGGCGCGGCGGCCGACATCCAGGTGCTGCTCGCCCCGGCCGACGGTCCGGGCGGCGACGGCACCGGAGCCGATACCGGCGCCGGCCCGGGTGCCCGAGCCGGCGCCGGCCCGGGTGCCGGAACCGGCCATGACGCGGGCGTCGGTACCGGTCATGACGCGGGCGTCGGTACCGGCCATGACGCGGGCGTCGGTACCGGCCATGACGTGGCCGTCGGGCTCGGCCATGACGTGGCCGTCGGGATCGGCGAAGCCACGAGCGGCGGGGCCTTCGACGGCACGGGCCCCGGCGTCGAACTGTCCGCCGCCGACACCCAGCGCCTCCTGGCCCGCTACGGCGTCAGCGTGCTGCCCGCCCTCCCCGCGCCCGACCCCGACGCCGCCGTAAGGGCCGCCGAGCGGCTCGGCTTCCCGGTCGCGCTCAAGCCCACCGCCTCCCATCTGCGCCACCGCGCCGACCTGGGCGGGGTGCGGCTGGAGCTGGGCGGCGAGACGGAACTGCGCCGGGCCTACGCCGAGTTGACCGACTATCTGGGCCGTCCCGAGGAGCTGGGGCTGGTCGTCCAGCGGATGGCACCGCGCGGCGTGGACACCGTCGTACGCGCCGCCATCGACCCCGCCGCCGGGGCCGTGCTCTCCTTCGGGCTCGCGGGCGCCCCGTCCGAACTGCTCGGCGACACCGCCCACGGCCTCGTCCCCGTCACCGGCCAGGACGCCGCCGAGCTGATCCGGTCCATCCGGACCGCGCCGCTGCTGTTCGGCTGGCGCGGCTCCAAGCCGGTGGACACCGCGGCCCTCGAGGAACTGCTGCTGAGGGTGTCCCGCCTGGTGGACGACCACCCCGAGATGGTCGCCGTCGATCTCGAACCCGTCGTCGTCGCCCAGCACGGCCTGTCCGTGCTCGGCGCCTCGGCGCGGCTCGCCCCGCCGCCCCCTCGCACCGACCTCGGCCCCCGCCACATGCCCGCCTACTGAGCCGCCTACTGAGCCGCCCGCCGGGCCGTCTGCCGGGGCGTCCGAACCTCGGCGTGCGGTCGTCCGAACCTTGGCGGGAGTCGTCCGAGCCTCGACGGGCACGGGCGCCCGCGTCGGCGTCGCCCCGTAGGATGGTGCACATGGCGAAGACCGGTACGACGACCCAGGGGCTGCGCGCGGCGATCGAGCGCAGCGGCTATTACCCGGCACTCGTGGCCGAGGCGGTGGAGGCCGCCGTGGGCGGCGAGCCCATTGCGTCGTTCCTGGTCCACCAGGAGACCACCTTCGACGCCAACGAGGTCCGCCGCCATGTGACGGTCCTCGTCCTCACGGACAATCGCTTCATCGTCAGCCACACCGACGAGCAGGCCGCGGACGGCACCTCCCCGTCGCCGTACGCCACCACCTCCACCGAGTCCGTGAAGCTCCAGCGGATCTCCTCGGTCGTGCTCAGCCGCGTCGTCGCCAACCCCGAGTCGTACACCCCGGGCACGCTGCCCCGCGAGGTCGTGCTGACCATCGGCTGGGGCGCCGTCAGCCGCCTGGACCTGGAGCCCGCCGCCTGCGGCGACCCCAACTGCGAGGCCGACCACGGCTACACCGGATCCTCCACCGCCGACGACCTCAGCCTGCGCGTCAGCGAGGCCGGGGACGGCCCCGACACCGTCCGTCAGACCCTCGCCTTCGCCCAGGCGCTCTCCGAGGCCACCGCGGCCACCCCGGACACCAGCCGCTGATGTCCGGCTCCACCACCGGCCCGCTGCCCTCCACCGCCTCCTTCTGGCCCGAGCCCACCCCGCTCGACCCCCGCTCCGCGCCCCTGCCGCGGTACGGCACCGGCTCGCTCGCCGATCTGCTGCCCGCCGTGGCCGCGGGCCAGGAGATCCCGGGGCTCTCCTCCGATCTGGTGCTCGCCCCCGCCGACCGCGTCTGCGTCTTCCTGGTGGACGGCCTCGGCTGGGAGCTGCTGCGCGCCCACCCCGGCGAGGCGCCCTTTCTGACCTCGCTGCTGCCCAGTTCGCTGAACGGTTCGGGGGAGCCGCTCACCGCGGGCTTCCCGTCCACCACCGCGACCTCGCTCGCCTCGGTGGGCACTGGGCTGCCGCCCGGCGCCCACGGCCTGCCCGGCTACACGGTGCGGGACCCGGACACCGGCCAGCTGATGAACCAGCTCCGCTGGCAGCCCTGGACGGAGCCGCACGCCTGGCAGCCGTATCCGACCGTCTTCCAGCTCGCGGACGCCGCGGGCGTGCACACCTGCCAGGTCTCCGCGCCCACCTTCGCCGAGACCCCGCTCACCAAGGTCGCGCTCAGCGGCGGCACCTTCCACGGGCGGCTCACCGGTGAGGAGCGGATGGACCTCGCGGCCGAGCAGCTCGGCGCCGCGGGCCGCTCGCTCGTCTACACGTACTACAGCGAGGTGGACGGCAAGGGGCACCGCTTCGGCGTGGACTCGCCCGAGTGGCGCGATCAGCTCCGCTATGTCGACGGGCTCGCCCAGCGGCTCGCCGAGAGCCTCCCGCCCCGCTCGGCGCTCTATGTCACCGCCGACCACGGCATGATCGACATCCCGTTCGACCCGGAGTCGCGCATCGACTTCGACGAGGACTGGGAGCTGCGCGCGGGCGTCTCGCTGCTCGGCGGCGAGGGCCGCGCCCGCCATGTGTACGCCGTCCCCGGTGCCGCGGGCGATGTGCTGGCCGTCTGGCGCGAGGTGCTGGGGGAGCGGATGTGGGTGGCCGGCCGTGACGAGGCCATCGAGGCGGGCTGGTTCGGCGGGCCCGGCGGTGCCGATGGCGGCGGTAAGGGCGTCGACGACCGGGTGTACCGGCGGATCGGCGATATCGTCGCCGCCGCGTGCGACGACGTCGCGATCGTCGCCTCGCACACCGAGCCGAAGGAGTCCGCCATGGTCGGGCTGCACGGTTCGATGACCCCCCTGGAGCAGCTGGTGCCGCTCCTCGAAGTACGCTCCTGAGCGCCCCCGTTCACCCCCGCCCCGTTCACGCCCGCCCCGTTCATGCCCGTCCCGTTCACGCCCGCCCGGGTCACCCCCGCCCTACGAAAGGCCCCGCCTCCTCATGCCCGAGCTGGTGTTCTTTTCCGGAACGATGGACTGCGGAAAGAGCACCCTCGCTCTGCAGATCCAGCACAACCGCTCGGCGCGCGGGCTCCAGGGGATGATCTACACCCGGGACGACCGGGAGGGCGAGGGCAAGCTCTCCTCGCGGCTCGGGCTGGCCACCGAGGCCATCGAGGTCGCCGACGACCTCGACTTCTACACCCATGTGGTCCAGGCGCTGAGCGCCGGGGGCCGGGTCGACTACGTCATAGCCGACGAGGCGCAGTTCCTGACCCCGCCGCAGATCGACCAACTCGCCCGGGTGGTGGACGACCTGGAGGTGGACGTCTTCGCCTTCGGCATCACCACCGACTTCCGCAGCAAGCTCTTCCCCGGCTCCCAGCGCCTGGTGGAGCTCGCCGACCGGGTGGAGGTGCTGCAGGTGGAGGCGTTGTGCTGGTGCGGCGCACGGGCGACGCACAACGCCCGTACCGTCGGCGGCCAGATGGTCGTCGAGGGCGCCCAGGTGGTCGTGGGCGACGTCAACCGGCCGGGGACCGAGGTCGGTTACGAGGTGCTGTGCCGACGCCACCACCGGCGCCGGATGACGGCCGCGCGGGCGCGCGCGGCCGCCCTGTCGCCGGATGTGCTGCCCGTCGACTGACGGCGTCCTCCCCTGGACCGGCCGCCGGCCCTTCGGCCCCCGGCCCTCCGGCCGACGCCCGGCTCATGGCCTCCCCGGCCCCCGGCCGGCGCTCCGCCTCATCCCTTCGTGCGCCGTACGACGGTGAAGGCCGCCCCCTCCGGGTCCCGCACCGTGGCCCGATGGCCGCTCGCTCCCCGCGACGGAGGCCGCACCACCTGACCGCCCAGCGCGGTCACCCGGCGCACCGTCTCGTCCACGTCGTCCACCGCGAAGTGGGTCATCCAGTACGGGCCCCGGCCGCGCGGCAGGGCGTCGCCCACGCTCTGGATCGCGCCGACCGGCCGGCCGTCCAGGTACAGCGTGCGGCAGCCCGGCTCCTCCGGGGCCGCCGCCTCCGCCTGGTAGCCGAAGACCATCTTGTAGAACTTCAGCACCCCGGTGCCGTCACGGGTCAGCAGCTCGTGCCAGACCGGGGTGCCCGGCGCCCCGGGCTCCGCCGCCGCGTACGTGCACTCCTGCCACACCCCGAACACCGCGCCCTCGGGGTCGGCGGCGATCAGCATCCGGCCGGCCTCGTCGGCGTCCAGCGGGCCCACCGCCACGGTGCCGCCGCACGCGCGGATCATCTCGGCGGTCTCATCGGCGTCGTCGGAGGCCAGATAGGTCATCCAGGCCACGGGCAGATGGCGTTCCGGAGGCAGCTCGCTCAACCCGGCGACCGGCCGGCCGCCCCGCACCGCGCGGACATACGCGCCGAGCTGCTGGGGGCCCGGGGTGAACTCCCAGCCGAACAGGGAGTGGTAGAAGTCCTGTGTCGCGGCAAGGCTGTGCACCATCAGGCTCGTCCAGCAGGGCGTGCCGGGTGTGCGCCGAGTCGCTGCCTCGGTCATACGTCATTCTCTCCTCGGACCATCGTGGTGGACGTACGGCCCCGGGCCGGTCGGCGGCGCGGGACGGTCGTGCGGAGGTGCTGATGCGGGGGGCCCGACAGATGTTTGCACCACCTGTGGCACATAGCGCCCTGGCGGAACCGCAATTCGCCGTGCCTCGCAGCAGAATGCCCGAATTGCTACCGCACATCCGTTTCGGCTTCATTGCGCTCTGGTGTCGCCCGGACGTACACCGGGTGACCGGGTGGTCCAATCGACGCAGAGATACCTACGCAAGGATGATCCCTATGCATGCCATCATCACCGCATCCGATCTCATGAGTGAGCTGACGGAGGATCATCCTCCGCTTCTGCTCGATGTGCGTTGGCAGCTCGGCGGGCCTCCCGGCCGCCCCGCATACGAGGCGGGGCATCTGCCCGGTGCCGTCTACGTCGACCTCGACACCGAGCTCGCGGGCCCGCCCGGAAAGTCCGGCCGCCACCCCCTGCCCGATCTTTCCGCGTTCGCGGCCGCGATGCGCCGAGCCGGGGTGAGCCAGGACCGGCGCGTGGTGGCGTACGACGGCGGACAGGGGTGGGCCGCGGCGCGCGCGTGGTGGCTGCTGCGCTGGGCGGGACATCCGTCCGTCCGGGTGCTCGACGGGGGGCTGCCCGCCTGGGCGGCGGTCGGTGGCTCGCTGACCACCGGGGTGCCGGACGCGCCCGAGGGCGACTTCGTCCCGCGCCCCGGGGCCGTACCGCTGCTGGAGGCGGACGACGCGGCGGCGCTCGCCCGGCGCGGGGTGCTGCTGGACGCGCGTGCGGGCGAGCGCTACCGGGGGGAGGTCGAGCCCATCGACCCCGTCGGCGGCCATATCCCGGGAGCGGTCTCCGCCCCCACGGCGGAGAACGTCACGGACGACGGTCACTTCCTGCCCGCCGAGCGGCTGGCCGAGCGGTTCGCGGCCCTGGGCGCCACCGGGGACGCCGAGGTCGGGGTGTACTGCGGTTCCGGGGTTTCGGCCGCCCACCAGGTGCTGGCGCTGGCGGTCGCGGGCGTTCCGGCGGCCCTGTACGTCGGCTCCTGGAGCGAATGGTCCTCGGACGGCGCCCGTCCGGTGGCCACCGGCCCCGAGCGGGGCTGACCACACGACGGGCCCTGCCACCGGCGTGCGGTGGCAGGGCCCGTCGGCGCGGCGGAAGCCGCTACTCCTGCTTCTTGCGGCGGGTGCCGAAGACGATCTCGTCCCAGCTCGGCACCGCGGCCCGGCGGCCCGGACGGACGCCGTCCGCCTCCGCCTGGCGGTCCGTCGTACCGGTCAACCGGTCTCGGTGGCCCGCCACCGAGCGCGGCATCAGCACATCCGCGTACGCCGAACCCGCGCTCGCCGCGGAGGCGGGCGGCTCGACGGCCTCCGGCTCCTCGACGGGCTCCTCCGGCGGCGGTGCCGCCGACGCGACCGGCGCCTCGGGCACGACCATGTCGCCCCGGAAGTTGGGCACGGCCTCCAGCAGGCTGGTGAGCGAGTCCCGTTCCCCGAGACCGTCGTCCAGCGAGGCGGACGCGGGTGCCGGGGCGTCCTCGTCGCCGAGGCGCTCGGGCGACGTCCGGTCCCGGTCCCTGTCGCGATCGCGGTCCCGGTCGCGCGGCAGCCGGGCGATCCGCGGCACGAACGGGAAGCTGGGCTCGGGCGTGTCGTCGGCCTCGCCGATCAGCGCCCGCGCCTCGTCGTCCACCGCCTGGACCAGCCGCCGGGGCGGGTCGTAGGTCCAGCTCGCCGAGTGCGGCTCACCGGCGACCCGGTAGACCAGCAGCACCTCCCAGGTGCCGTCGTCGCGCCGCCAGGAGTCCCACTGTGTGGTGTCCTTCTCGGCGCCGCGCAGCAACAGCCGCTCCGCGACGGCCTCGCCGAGCTGCGGTCCGGTGTTCTCGCCGGGGCGGCGCACGGGAGTCTTACGGGCGCGCTCGGCCATGAAGGCGCGCTCCGCGAGCACCGGGCCCTCGAAGCGCCGCACGCGGTCGACGGGGATGCCCGCCATCTGCGCGACCTCTTCGGCGGTGGCGCCGGCACGTATACGGGCCTGGATGTCACGGGGCCGGAGATGACTCTCGACCTCGATCTCGATCTGGCCGAGCCGAGCGCGGTCATTGCGCACCGCGGCGCGCAGTCGCTCGTCGATGGGAAGCGTGTACTCCGTGCTGTCCGCAGCCTTGAGCACCAGCCGTGTGCCGTCGTTGCTGACGGCCACGACACGCAGTTCGGGCATGGGGACCTCCCGGGTGGTGCCTGCCGACGTCACGGTTGCGTCGCTGCTCTCCCGCTAGACGAGTGTGGCCTGCCCGGGGTGCAGCCTGCCACAACTTTGCCGAGTTGCCCGGGCCGGTTGGTTGCCGCCTTTCTGACCCCTCCCGTTGGGTCCGGGCGGCCGGACGGGAAAGCGGGGCCAGGGCTCGCCACAGTACTCCATTCGGGCCGCTCAGGTAGAGCGGCACGCCAGCCGAGTTCATGGCCGGGAGGGGGGTGGCAGCCTGAATCCTTCGAAGTGAGGCCCAATTTGGGTGGCAAGTTTCACAGAAACGACAGAATCGGAACGATCTGCTTCGTTTATCGGTCACTTCTCCCAGCAGGCTGGAACGAATGTCCAAGCGAGGCGGGAGATGCACGGCAAGGCCGACAGCGACGGACAACACAAAAGCGGGCGGATCGAGCTGAGCGTGGCCCAGGTGGCCGGCAGCGCGCTGGCGGCCGTCGCCGCCGCGGTGCTCGCGTCCAAACTGGGCGTCTACGGGACGATCCTGGGCGCCGGTGTGGTGAGCGTGGTGGCGACCGCGGGCGGCACCGTCTTCCAGCATCTGTTCCGGCGCACCGGTGAGCAGATCAAGGAGGTGCGGGTCCAGACGCGGCCGACCGGGCGCCGGCGGTACGGCGGTCCCGCCGGTTCCGCCGAGCCGGTCCCGCCCCCGCCGCCCCCGGCCCCCGGCGACTACGGCGAGCCGACCACGCACGGCGCCCGGCCGCGCGTCCGGCGGCGCCACGCCGTGGGGGCGGCCGCCGTCTTCGTCGCCGCCATGAGCGTGATCACGGGGATCGAGATGTTCTCCGGCGGCCCGGTGTCCAACGTTTGGGGGGAGAACCGGACCGGAACCACCGTCAGCGACAGCGTGAGCGGCTCCTCGGGGCCGAAGTCCACCCCCGGCCCCGCGCGCCGGGACCCGGCCGGCCCGTCGCACGGCCCCGGCTCCTCCCGGGGCGGCGACGAGCCGCCGTCCCCGGGCACCTCCCGCGGGGGCGGCGCGGCCGGCGCCTCGATCGCGCCGACGCCCGACGCGTCCGGTTCGTCCGGCTCCGGCAAGGGCTCCGGCGACGGCTCCGGCCAGAACGGCGGCACCGGCGGCGCGACCGCGCCCGGCCCCTCCGCGCCCGCCACCCCGGGCCCCTCCCGGACCCCGTCCGGCGGTGCCACGGAGGGCGGAACGGACGCCTCCGGCGAGGCCGTGCCCACGCCCGGCGCCACCGGCGCGCCGTGACGCGTCAGTCGCCCGGCGCGCCGTGACGTCAGCCGCCCGGGACGCCGTGATGTCAGTCGCCCGGCGTGCCCTGACGCGTCAGTCGCCCGGCGCGCCCTGACGCGTCAGTCGGCCGACGGGCCGGGACGCGTCAGTCGCCGAGCACCCGCCGCAGATAGTCGTTGGTGAACAGCCGGTCCGGATCCAGCTGGTCGCGCACCGCCGCGAACTCGCCGAACCGGGGATAGACCCCGGCCAGATAGGCGGCGTCGCGGCTGTGCAGCTTGCCCCAGTGCGGACGGCCGCCGTGCGCGATCATGATCTGCTCGGCCGCCGTGAAGTACGCCCGGTGCGGGGTGCCCCGGTACAGATGGACGGCGATGTACGCGGTGTCGCGCCCGGAGGCGGTGGACAGCGGGATGTCGTCGGCGGGCGCGGTGCGCACCTCCACCGGGAAGCTGACCCGCAGTCCGGACCGCTCGACGGTCGCCTTGAGCTCGCGCAGCACGGTGACGGCGGCCTCGCGCGGCACGGCGTATTCCATCTCCAGGAACCGCACTCGGCGCGGAGAGGTGAAGACTTTGTAAGGGATGTCCGTGTAGGTCCGGGCGGACAGGGCGCGGCTGGAGATTCTGGCGATTCCGGGGATGGTGGCGGGGACCGCCCGGCCCACCGAACAGGCCACCTGGAAGATGCCGTTGGACAGCAATTCGTCGTCCACCCAGCCGCTGACCCGGCCCACCGGAGCGGCGGGGCCGGTGCTGCGGTTATTGCGTTTGGTGTTGCAGTTGCCGGTGTGCGGAAACCAGTAGAACTCGAAGTGCTCGTTCTCGGCCACGAGCTGTTCGAATTCGGCCATCACGCGGTCGAAGGGCATGGGCTCCTCGCGCGCCGAGAGCAGGAACTCCGGTTCCACCCCGAAGGTGATCTCGCTGACCACGCCGAGCGCGCCGAGCCCGATCCGGGCCGCCGCGAAGATCTCCGGGTTCTCCTCCGCCGAGCAGCGCAGCACCGAACCGTCCGCCGTCACCAGCTCCAGACCCCTGATCTGGGCGGCGATCGAGGCGCTGTCCCGGCCGGTGCCATGGGTGCCCGTGGAGGTCGCCCCGGCCACGGTCTGCTCCATGATGTCGCCCATATTGACCAGCGAAAGACCATGGGCCGACAGCGTTTCGTTGAGCTGCCGGAGCGAGGTGCCGGCCGCGACGGTCACGGTCCCCGCCTCGCGGTCCAGCCCGCGCACGCCCGCCATCCGGTCGGGGCGTATCAGCAGCCCGTCGGTGGCGGCCGCGGTGGTGAAGGAGTGCCCGGTGCCCACCGCCTTCACCTTCAGCCCCTCCGCCGTCGCCCGGCGCACCATCTCGGCCAGCTCCTGTGTGGACGACGGGGCGACGATCCGCGTCGGGCGGGCCATCACGTTCCCCGCCCAGTTACGCCACACGCTGCTCCGTACGGTCTTCACGGTCCTGACGGCCATCCGCACCCGACCCCTCCCGCTGTGTCGCCGGCCGTAGCCGGCGGTACCCGAGGAACGCCACCGCGGCCGCGAGCGCCCCGGCCACGGCCGGCACCGCGTACCCCGCCCGGGCGCCGGCCGCGTCCACCACCCATCCGGCGGCCGACGAGCCGAGCGCCACCCCGACCGCGAGCCCGGTGCTCACCCAGGTCATCCCCTCGGTCAGATGCGCGCGTGGTACGTGCTGTTCGACAAGGGCCATGGTGGTGACCATCGTGGGTGCGATGGCCAGGCCCGCGACGAAGAGCGCCACGGCCAGGAACGGCAGGTTCCCGACCAGTTGGAGCGGGATCATACTCACGGCGATCGCACAAATACCCCACAACCAACGACGGGACACCGGACCGCTCAGCCGCAGCACCCCGAAGACCGCGCCCGCGAGGCAGGAACCCGCCGCGTAGACCGCCAGGACCAGACTGGCCGCGCCCTTGTGGCCCTCGTCCTCGGCGAAGGCCACCGTGACCACGTCGATCGCCCCGAAGATCGCGCCGGTCGCCATGAAGGTGGCCACCAGCACCTGGAGCCCGCGCGAGCGCAGCGCCGAACCGCCGGTGTGCTGCCCGCGCGGATGCGGTACGGGCTCGGTGGCCCGCTGCGCGGTCAGCGAGAAGACCCCGGCCGCCAGGAAGCAGGCGGCCAGCAGCGGGCCCGCCTCCGGGAACCAAGAGGTGGACAGCCCGATCGAGATGACCGGCCCGACGATGAAGCAGATCTCGTCGACGATGGACTCCCACGCGTACGCGGCGTGCAGCTCGCGCGGGGAGTCCCCGTAGATCGCCGCCCAGCGGGCCCGCACCATGGAGCCCACACTGGGCACACAGCCGGACGCGGCGGCGAAGACGAACAGCGTCCAGTCCGGCCAGCTCCGGTGCGCGCTCAGCAGCAGCCCGCAGATGGCGGCGAGCGCCATGAGGGTCGCCGGGCGCAGCACCCGGCGCTGGCCGTGCCGGTCGACCAGCCGGGATATCTGCGGGCCGATGGCGGCGGCGGAGAGCGCCAGGGTGGCCGACAGGGCGCCCGCGAGCCCGTACCGGCCGGTGAGTTCGGAGACCATGGTGACCACGCCGATGCCCGCCATGGACAGCGGCATCCGCCCGAGGAAGCCGGCCGCGGAGAACTCCTTGGCGCCGGGGGCGGCGAAGATCGCGCGGTAGGGGCTGGCACTGGGCAAGGCAGACTCCGCCGTGAGCAGGGTAAGGATCGTCGAGCGCTGATACAGATTACGGGCCCGTGCCCGGTCGCGCAGGGCCGTTTCCCGCCCGTCAGCGGCGGGTGGCAGGATCGGAAGCATGCCGGATCAGTCAGTACAGCCTGCCGCAGACCCCTATGACGCACTGCTGTTGCTCTCCTTCGGCGGTCCCGAGGGCCC
This sequence comes from Streptomyces endocoffeicus, assembly GCF_016741935.1. Classification (GTDB taxonomy): domain Bacteria; phylum Actinomycetota; class Actinomycetes; order Streptomycetales; family Streptomycetaceae; genus Streptomyces; species Streptomyces endocoffeicus. The sequence continues at coordinate 118,363 of NZ_JAERRG010000008.1, forward strand.
CGACGACGTCGTGCCGTTCCTGGAGAACGTCACGCGCGGGCGGGGCATCCCCCGCGAGCGGCTGAAGGAGGTCGGCCGGCACTACTTCCTCTTCGGCGGGGTCAGCCCGATCAACGCGCAGAACCGCGAGCTGCTGCACGCGCTGCGCAAGGACTTCGCCGAGCACGGCCTGGACCTGCCGGTCTACTGGGGCAATCGCAACTGGGCGCCGTATCTGACCGACACCCTTCGCGAGCTGGCCGCCGACGGGCACCGCCGGATCCTGACGCTGGCCACCAGCGCCTACGCCTCGTACTCGGGCTGCCGGCAGTACCGCGAGAACCTCGCGGACGCCCTGGCCGCCCTGGAGGGCGAGGGCCTGCCGCTGCCGCGCGTGGACAAGCTGCGGCACTACTTCAACCACCCCGGCTTCGTGCGGCCCATGGTGGACACCACGCTCGCCGCCCTCGCGGAGCTGCCCGAGGGCCGGCGCGCCGGGGCCCACCTCGCGTTCACCACCCACTCCATCCCGACCGCCGCCGCCGACACCTCGGGCCCGGTGGCGGCGCACACCGAGGACGGGGAGGGCGGCGCGTACGTCGCCCAGCACCTCGATGTCGCCCGGCTGATCGTGGACGCGGTGCGCGAGGAGACCGGCGTCGAGCACCCCTGGCGGCTGGTCTACCAGTCGCGCAGCGGCGCCCCGCACATCCCCTGGCTGGAGCCGGACATCTGCGATCACCTCGAGGAGCTGCACGGCGAGGGCGCGCCCGCCGTCGTCATGGTCCCGATCGGCTTCGTCTCGGACCATATGGAGGTCAAGTACGACCTCGACACCGAGGCCACGGCCAAGGCCGCCGAGCTGGGTCTGCCGGTCTCCCGCGCCTCGACCGTCGGCGCCGATCCGCGGTTCGCGGCGTGCGTGCGCGACCTGGTGCTGGAGCGCGCGGCCACCGAGCGCTTCGCCGAGGGCCGGGCGGCGACCGCCCCGGTGCGCTGCGCCCTGGGCGCCCTCGGCCCGAGCCATGACGTGTGCCCGGTGGGCTGCTGTCCGGCCCGGTCGCCGCGCCCCGCCGCCGCGGGCTCCGACTGACCGCGCCCGCCGTCACGCCTCGCCCTCACACCCCGGGCTCCGACCGGCCGCGCCCGCCGTCCCGGCCCGCCACCGCCGCTCGCCCCTCCGGGCAATCCGCTAAGGAGCACGATGACCGACCCGCTCATGACCGAACTCCTCGAGACGGCGCTGGAGGCCGCCCGCGGCGCGGGGGACCTGCTGCGCGACGGCCGCCCGGCCGACCTCGGGGTGGCGGCCACCAAGACCAGCCCGATCGACGTCGTCACCGAGATGGACATCGCCGCCGAGAAGCTGATCACCGACCTCCTCGCGCGCCGCCGCCCGAGGGACGGAGTGCTGGGGGAGGAGGGCTCCAACAGCGAGGGCAGCAGCGGGGTGCGCTGGGTGATCGACCCGCTCGACGGCACCGTGAACTACCTCTACGGCCTGCCGTCGTGGGCGGTCAGCATCGCCGCCGAGAAGGACGGCGAGCCGGTCGCCGGGGTGGTGATCGCCCCGGTGCGCGGCGAGACCTTCCACGCCGTCCTGGGCCAGGGCGCCTGGCGGAACGGCGAGCGGGTGCACTGCCGCCCCGCGGCCCCGCTCGAGGAGTCGCTGATCGGGACCGGCTTCGGGTATGTGCGCGAGCGCCGCATCGGGCAGGCCAGGGTCCTGGGCGGGGTGCTGCCGCGAGTGCGGGACATCCGGCGCGGCGGATCGGCCGCCATCGATCTGTGCGATGTGGCCTGCGGCCGGCTCAACGGCTACTACGAGCGCGGGCTCAACCCCTGGGACTTCGCGGCCGGTGCGCTCATAGCGCGCGAGGCGGGCGCGCTCACCGGAGGGCGGCCGGGCGTCCCGGCCTCCACCGAGCTGACCATCGCCGCCGCACCGGGCCTTTTCGAGCCGCTGCGCGGGCTTCTGGACGACCTGGGCGCCTGGCACGACTGAATCCCGCCCCCGGCACCATCCACACGCCCGGAAGCACACCTGGAAACACACACAGAAGCACACACACGGAAGCGCCCCGGAGTCATGAGGACACCGGGGCGCTTCGGCGTGGTTACCGGATGTTTTCTGGATCACCATCCGGCGGTGAATGGGAATCGGTCACACGGTCACATGGAATCCGGATCTGGATCGGGTCCGGAATCCACAAGGGATCAAGCAAACGAGGCGCTTACTTCGACGCCGTGCTCGGCGGCGAGGCGACGGAGGTCTTCCAGCTCCGACTGCTCCACGTCCACAAGAAAGTCGTCGCCCGTCTCACGGGCGCGAATGAGATCGGTCTTGGTGTTCTCTATGCGCTGCAGAATGCCTGCGGTGAACGCGTCCATGTTGCGCCCCCTCGTCGTGGGTCGGTGGCACGGGGGTGTGCCGACGGCGGGTTGATCACGTGAGTGGCCCCTGCCAACGGCAATGCCGGCCAGATATGCCGGGGACAGGGCGTGATCGCGGGTGTGCAGTCGTCCTCCCCACCCCGTCTTCGGGGGAAACCTCCGGACCCGAAAGAATCTGAATTCGGTGTTCCGGCCGCCGCGGACCCCTCCGCCGCGGCCATGATCCGCACTCGGGATCCCGCGGCGACCCTCTTACCGCCGGTTTATGAGACTTCGAGGCAGGATGGAGGCGCCGAACACCCATCGAGTTTGGCGAGATCACCCCGCCCACTGAGGCAATCGAGGAAGGACCAACGACGTGCGCGTACTCGTCGTCGAGGACGAGCAGCTGCTCGCCGATGCGGTGGCCACCGGACTGCGCCGGGAGGCCATGGCCGTCGACGTCGTGTATGACGGAGCCGCCGCCCTGGAGCGGATCGCCGTCAACGACTATGACGTCGTCGTCCTCGACCGGGACCTGCCCCTCGTGCACGGCGACGACGTCTGCCGAAAGATCGTCGAACTCGGCATCCCCACCCGTGTGCTGATGCTCACCGCCTCCGGCGACGTCAGCGATCGCGTGGAGGGCCTGGAGATCGGCGCGGACGACTATCTGCCCAAGCCCTTCGCCTTCAGCGAACTGATCGCGCGCGTCCGGGCGCTCGGCCGCCGGACGACCGTGGCCCTGCCGCCCGTCCTGGAGCGCTCCGGGATCAAGCTGGACCCCAACCGCCGCGAAGTGTTCCGGGACGGCAAGGAGATCCAGCTGGCGCCGAAGGAGTTCGCGGTGCTGGAGGTGCTCATGCGCAGCGAGGGCGCCGTGGTCTCCGCGGAGCAGTTGCTGGAGAAGGCCTGGGACGAGAACACCGACCCGTTCACCAACGTGGTGCGGGTGACCGTGATGACCCTGCGCCGCAAGCTGGGTGAGCCCGCGGTGATCGTCACCGTCCCCGGCTCGGGTTACCGGATCTGATCAGGCATGGCGACGACTCCGACTCCGCTGCCGCCGACGGCGCCGCCCAAGCCCAGCTGGGACCCGCAGGCCGGCTCGCGTCCCAACCCCTGGCTGCGCCCCACGATCCGGATACGGCTCACCCTGCTGTACGGCGGGATGTTCCTGATCGCCGGGGTGGTGCTGCTGACGATCATCTACCTGCTGGCCGCGCAGGCCCTGCACGTCGGCAACGAGCTGCCGTTCAAGCTCGTCGGCGGCAGTGTCCAGCCGACCAACAACACCTGCCCCGAGATCATCGGCCAGAGCAGCCCCGACCAGTTCAACGCGGTCCTGAACACCTGCATGAAGGAGCAGCGCCAGCTGGCCCTCGACGGGCTGCTGCGCCGCTCCCTGATAGCCCTCCTGGGCCTGTCCGTGATCGCCTTCGCCTTCGGCTACGCGATGGCCGGGCGGGTGCTCTCGCCGCTCGGCCGGATCACCCGGACCGCGCGCCAGGTGGCGGGCTCGGACCTGTCCCGCCGGATCGAGCTGGACGGCCCGGACGACGAGCTCAAGGAGCTCGCCGACACCTTCGACGAGATGCTGGAGCGCCTGGACCGGGCGTTCACCGCCCAGCAGCGGTTCGTCGCCAACGCCTCGCACGAGCTGCGCACTCCGCTGGCGATCAACCGCACCCTGCTGGAGGTGCAGCTCTCGGACCCGCAGGCGTCCCCGGAGCTGACCCAGCTGGGCAAGACCCTGCTGGCCACCAACGAGCGCAGCGAGCAGCTGGTGGAGGGTCTGCTGCTGCTGGCCCGCAGCGACAACGAGATCGTCGACCGCAAGCCGGTGGACCTCGCCGAGGTGGCCTCCCAGGCGCTGGAGCAGGTGCGGGCGGAGGCCGAGGACAAGGGCGTGGAGCTGCGCGGGCAGCGTGCCCCCGCGGTGGTCCAGGGCAACGGGGTGCTGCTGGAGCGGATCGCGCTGAACCTGGTGCAGAACGCGGTGCGGTACAACGTGGCGCGGGACGGCTGGGTGGAGGTCACCACCGAGAGCAGGCAGGGCCAGGCCGTGCTGGTGGTCGCGAACACCGGCCCGGTGGTCCCCGCCTACGAGATGGACAACATCTTCGAGCCGTTCCGCAGGCTCCGTACGGAGCGCACCGGCAGCGACAAGGGCGTCGGCCTCGGGCTGTCGATCGCGCGCTCCGTGGCGCGCGCCCACGGCGGCCGCATCGCGGCGGAGCCGCGCGAGGGAGGCGGCCTGGTGATGCGGGTGGTGCTGCCGGTATGACGTCGGAGAGAGGGCGGCCGGGGATCCGACGGGATGTGTTCGCTTTGGGCGGAATTTTCGTGATCCGCCCACCCGAGGTAGGGTGTGGGATCGATCACATGGGCGATTTTCCGGCCATATACTCTGTGTGATCGCCGCGGTTGACGGAAAGCCGGGAAAATCCGGGTTTTCAGGGGCCGTGATCACGGGAAGTACACGTCATGGCGCATGTGAGTGCGACATTCGGACCGTGTACGGTCCCGATGGCCATCCAACCCGATCACCTCTTCAGGGGTGCGGTTGGGTGTCGATTGAGTAACAGACCTTGATGTGAGGCAAAATCTCCGCCTCGGGTCGGGCACAAGTCCGGCCTCTCACGCGTTACGTGCGCTGGAGACACCACAGACACCCAGAGGGGGAGACAGACATGGCAACGGACTACGACACCCCACGTAAGACCGACGATGACGTCAACGAGGACAGCATCGAGGAACTCAAGGCCCGGCGGAACGACAAGTCCGCGTCGACCGTCGACGTGGATGAGTTCGAGCAGGCAGAGGGCCTGGAGCTACCAGGAGCGGACCTCTCCAACGAGGAGTTGTCCGTCCGGGTCCTGCCCCGCCAGGCCGACGAGTTCACCTGCATGAGCTGCTTCCTTGTGCACCACCGCAGCCAGCTGGCCGCCGAGACCAAGAACGGCCAGCCGATCTGCCGCGACTGCGCGGCCTGAGCCGCGGGGTCGGCGTGGAGGTGGAACACGACGACATGAACGAGACCGAGCGAGGCCGGATGGCCTCGCTCGCGACCGCTGTCGGCCGTGGTGTGCGACGAGGCGGTGAGCGCGCGAGAGCGGGGGTCTACGCGGTCGCCGACCGGATCATCGCGAACGCTCCACGCATTGCTGTCCGCGATCTCGCGACGCTGCGCAAGCAGTTCCCGGGGCTGGGCCCCGAAGAGCTCGCGGACAAGCTGGTGGCCGGTGCCGCGGGCGGCACCGCCACAGTGGGCGCGGGCATCGGTGCCGCGGCGATGCTGCCGGCCCCGCCCGCCATGCCCACCGAGCTGGCCGCCGAGATCGTCGGCGTGGCCTCCATAGAGTTCAAGCTGATCGCCGAGCTGCACGAGGTCTACGGGGTGCGCGCGCCCGGCTCCACGCGTCAGCGCGCCGTCGCCTACCTCGGCGCCTGGGCCGAGGAGCGCGGTATCGACGTCGCCCAGCCGGCGACCGTCAACGCGGCTCTCGGCGTCCAGATGAAGCGCGAGCTGCGGCAGCAGGTCCTCAGACGCGGCTTCCGCAACATGCCGTCCCTGGCGCCCTTCATGGTCGGCGCGGCCGTGGGAGCCACGATGAACCGGCGCGACACCAAGAAGCTCGCGCGCAAGGTCCGCAAGGATCTGCGGGCCAAGCAGGTCCCCTGGGACCTCCCCGTGGCCCTGGAGAGATGAGCTCCTCGCGCGCCCCTGTCACACCGAGCGAACGGCCGTGAGCGCGGCGGCGAGCGCCTCCGGATTCCGTGTGGAGACATACACATACGGTGTCGGGTCTTCCGGATCGGTGACCTCCACCCGCAGCGCCGTCGGGATGTAGCTGCGCAGCAGCATGAACGCCCGCGGATCGGCTTTGTAGGTCCGCCAGGCGGCCGCCTCGTCGGCGTCCAGCACCCGCGGGGTCCCCAGCGCCGACACCGGGATCTTCGCCTCGCCTGCCACCAGCGAGTCCGCCACCACGCGCACCCGCGCCGAGCCGTACGAACTCACCGCCACACAGGCCAGCGCCGCCCCGCCGATCAGCCCGCCGAGCATCGGCAGAGTGCCGAACGGCAGCATGATCAACCCCACTGAGACCCCCATCAGGACGGCGATGAACCACCAGGAACGGGGCGCGCTGAGGCGTTCGTCGTAAGGCTGCATGCGTATCAGCTTGGCATGGCCGCCGACCCGGACTGTTCTCGCGGGTAAGGTCAGCCGTTGTGAGTGGACGAACGACAGGGCTGACGCCGCCGGAGGGCTCCAAACCCCCCGTGCGCCACCCCGACGCGCCCGCGCCCGGGGAGATTCTCGGCGCGCACTACGACCAGTGCTTCGGCTGCGGCGACCAGGCGCGGGGCCTGGAGCTGACCACACGGGCGGGCGAGGGCGTGAGCGTCACCGCCGAGTTCACCGTGCGCGGCGGCCATCAGGGCGCGCCGGGCCTGGCCCACGGCGGGGTGCTGGCCGCGGCGCTGGACGAGACGCTCGGATCGCTCAACTGGCTCCAGCGGGTGATCGCGGTGACCGGGCGGCTGGAGACGGACTTCGTACGGCCCGTACCGGTCGGCGCCGAGCTCCACCTGGAGGCACGGGTGGCCGCCGTGCACGGACGCAAGATCTACTGCTCGGCCACGGGCCGGATCGACGCCCCCGACGGCCCCGTCGCGGTGCGGGCGCAGGCCCTCTTCATAGAGGTCCGGGTCGACCACTTCATCGAGAACGGCCGGCCGGAGGAGATCGACGCGGCGCTCGCCGATCCGGATCAGGTGAAGGTCGCGCGCGCTTTCGAGGTGAACCCATGAGCCCGCTCCCCGTCGACGTGCTGATCCGCAGGGTGGACCCCGAGGTGCCGATCCCCGGCTACGCCCACCCCGGCGACGCCGGGGCCGACCTGGTCACCACCGAGCCCGCCGAGCTGGCCCCCGGGGAGCGCGCGGTTCTGCCCACCGGAGTGTCTATCGCGCTCCCGGAGGGGTATGCCGCCTTCGTGCATCCACGGTCCGGACTCGCCGCGCGCTGCGGCGTCGCCATGGTGAATGCCCCGGGGACCATCGATGCCGGGTACCGTGGAGAGATCAAGGTGATCGTGGTCAATCTGGACCCGCGCGAGAGCGTGCGGTTCGAGCGCTTCGACCGGATCGCCCAATTGGTCGTCCAGCAGGTCGAGAAGGTGCGCTTCCAGGAGGTGGCGGAGCTTCCCGGGTCGGCGCGGGCCGAAGGGGGCTTCGGGTCCACCGGCGGTCATGCCGCCGTGGACGGCACAACGGGTGGGAATGGATACGCTTCGGTCGGTTCCGACCGGGAAGGACGATGACGTGTTCGGACGTCGCCGCAAGCGCAGCAAGGAGGACGTCGAGTCGCTCGACGTGACCTCCGACGAGTTGGCCGAGGACGCGGAGGACGCGGACGGCGCTGAGGACACCGCCGCACCCGTGGAGGCCGGGCGGGTGAGCCTGCCGCCGGCCCCGCGCCCCGAGGGCCCCTGGGACGTGTCCGAGGTGCGCGAGCCCGGCGAGGGCCGGGTGGACCTCGGAGGTCTGTTCGTGCCCGGCGTGGAGGGCATGGAGCTGCGGGTGGAGGTCGCGGGGGACGCGATCGTCGCCGCGACCGTGGTGCTGCGGGACAGCGCCGTGCAGCTCCAGGGGTTCGCCGCGCCCAAGAAGGAAGGCATCTGGGGCGAGGTGCGCGACGAGATCGCCACCGGCATCACCCAGCAGGGCGGGATCGTCGACGAGGTCGAGGGCCCGCTCGGCTGGGAGCTGCGCGCCCAGGTGCCGGTGCAGCTCCCGGACGGCAAGAACGGTGTGCAGGTGGTCCGCTTCGTCGGCGTGGACGGGCCCCGCTGGTTCCTGCGCGGTGTGATCTCCGGGCAGGGCGCCGTGCAGCCCGAGACCGGCAGCCTCCTGGAAGCGATCTTCCGGGACACGGTCGTGGTGCGCGGCGAGGGCCCGATGGCCCCGCGCGACCCGATCGTCCTCAAGCTGCCGGACGACGCGCAGATGGTGCCCGACGGGGTGCAGCAGGACGAGGCGCAGGGCTCGCGGTTCGCGGGCGGCGCCGACCGGCTCCAGCGCGGCCCGGAGATCTCCGAGGTGCGCTGAGCCGCCCTCGCGGACGAGAGCTCGCACACGGCAGCTCGCGTACGAGAGCTCGTGTACGGCAACTCGCGTACGGCAGCTCGCGTACGGCAGCTCGCGTACGACAGAGCGCCAAGGCCCGGAAGGGGCCCGGGGCAGGGCCCCGGGCCCCTTCGGCATGTTCCGGAGCCCTTCCTTCGGGTTTTCCGGGATTTCCCGGAACCCGTTGAACACACCCGCCGCACCGGCCGTACTCATGGGCGCGAGACCTTGTGACGCTCCGAGGGGGAGAAGGCGCGTCGCGAGAGACACCCCCTGTCCGACCTCAACGAGGTGAGTGATCAGATGTCGCGTGGCCTTCCGTTACTCCACCGCCGGAGAATCCTCCTCTCCGGGGCGATCGGCGGTATCACCTGTGCGGCCGTCGTGGTGGGAGCCGCCATGGCCGGTCAGGACGGCAGCGGCGACGCCAGTGCGTCGACCAAGGCGGCCTCGGCCATCAGCTGCCCCGCCGTAGCCGGTTCCCTCCCGGAGATCCCGGCGGAGGCCCAGGCCGAGGTGGACCGCAACCTCGCCCTGCTGGACACCCAGCTGGCGGAGGCCAACAAGCGGCTCAGCACCAGCCAGGGCGAGGGCGGCCCCAACTTCGTGCAGAACGCCATCCTCGGGCCGCTGGCGGACAAGCGGAAGTCCACCCTGGACCGCATCGCGATCTCCATAGGGCGGCGCGCCGAGAAGCCGGCGGGGCTGGACGCGCTCGCCGAGTGCACGTTGTCGGACGGCGGGGCGGGAGCGGGCTCCGACACCGGCGCGGGCGGCGAGGCGGGCGGTGCCGCGAGCCCGACCGCCGCCGCGTCCCAGCCCGCGGAGGAACAGGGCGGCGGAGCCGACCAGGGCGGAGGAGCCGATCAGGGCGGCGGGGCTGGCGCGGGCTCCGGCCAGACGATCAACTGCCCCGATGTCGCCTCCGGGATCGGCGACGTACCGGCCGCCGCCCAGGCCGAGGTGGACCGCAATATCGCGCTGCTCCAGACCCAGCTCGACGAGGCCAACAAGCGGCTGGCCTCCTCCGCGGGCGAGGGCGGCCCCAACTTCGTGCAGAACGCGATCCTCGGCCCGCTGAAGGACAAGCGCGCCTCGACGATCGACCGCATCGAACTCTCGATCTCCCGCCAGGGCTCGACCGCCCCCTCCGGTCTTGACGCCTTGGCGGGCTGCTCGCTCGCGTCCGGCTGAGCCGACGGCGTAAGGCCCGGCCCGATGTGAGCGTCTACCGGTGGGCCGTACTCTTCTCTGCGGAGTACGGCCCACCGGCTTTTTCATGGGGTTTGCCCCGGGAAGTTCTGGCGTTGCCCCGAGGAGTGCGGACGCCGCGCGTCAGAGACGCGTCAAGAGGGCGCCGACGGCCGTAAGGGAGGCGTCAAGGGACGGCCGGTCCGGCCGGGGGCGGGGTTTGCTCGACGGGTATCGCCCGCCGGAGGCTCGCCGAGCGCTCAGGCGCCGTCCAACAGGGAAAATAGGGGCATGGGACGCGGAAAGTTGCGGATCTACCTCGGTGCGGCACCGGGCGTCGGCAAGACCTACGCGATGCTGTCCGAGGGGCACCGCCGGGTCGAGCGGGGCACGGACCTGGTGGTCGGCTTCGTGGAGCACCACGGTCGCCGGCGCACCCAGGTGATGATGCACGGGCTCGAGGAGGTGCCCCGCCGGGAGGTGGAGTACCGGGAGTCCGCCTTCAGCGAGATGGACGTGGACGCGGTGCTGGCGCGCCGCCCCGCCGTCGCGCTGGTCGACGAGCTCGCCCACACCAACGTCCCCGGCTGCCGGAACGAGAAGCGCTGGCAGGACGTCGAGGAGCTGCTGCGGGCGGGCATCGACGTCGTCTCCACCGTCAACATCCAGCATCTGGAGTCGCTGGGGGACGTGGTGGAGTCGATCACGGGGGTGCGCCAGCGGGAGACCGTCCCGGACGAGGTGGTGCGCCGGGCCGACCAGATCGAGCTGGTCGACATGTCGCCCCAGGCGCTGCGCCGCCGCATGGCGCACGGCAACATCTACGCGCCCGACAAGGTCGACGCCGCGCTGTCGAACTACTTCCGGCCCGGGAACCTGACCGCGCTGCGCGAGCTGGCCCTGCTGTGGACCGCCGACCGGGTGGACGAATACCTCCAGCAGTACCGCGACGAGCACTCCATCCGCTCCACCTGGCAGGCGCGTGAGCGGATCGTCGTCGGGCTGACCGGCGGCCCGGAGGGGCGGACGCTGATCCGCCGGGCGGCCCGGATGGCGGCCAAGGGCTCCGGCAGCGAGATCCTCGCCGTCTACATCGCCCGCAGCGACGGCCTGACCTCGGCATCCCCCAAGGAGCTGGCGGTCCAGCGCACCCTCGTCGAAGACCTCGGGGGCACCTTCCACCACGTCATAGGGGAGGACATCCCCAGGGCGCTGCTGGAGTTCGCCCGCGGGGTCAACGCGACCCAGATCGTGCTCGGCTCCAGCCGCCGCAAGACCTGGCAGTACATGTTCGGACCCGGGGTGGGCGCCACCGTCGCCCGGGAGTCCGGGCCCGACCTGGACGTCCACATCGTCACCCACGACGAGGTCGCCAAGGGCCGCGGGCTGCCGGTGGCGCGCGGCGCCCGGCTGGGCCGCTCCCGGCTGATCGCGGGCTGGGTGGTCGGGGTGGCCGGACCGGCCCTGCTCACGCTGCTGCTCACCACCACCGGCGCCACCCTCGCCTCGGAGGCCGGGCCCGGCTTCGCCAACGAGGTGCTGCTCTTCCTGTTCCTCAATGTGCTGGCCGCGCTGCTGGGCGGCATGGTGCCCGCCCTCGCCTCGGCGGCCGTCGGATCGCTGCTGCTCAACTACTACTTCACCCCGCCCACCCACACCCTGACCATCGCCGACCCCGAGAACATCGTCGCCATAGCGATCTTCGTGGCGGTGGCGGTCTGTGTGGCCTCCGTGGTGGATCTCGCCGCCCGCCGCACCCATCAGGCCGCCCGGCTGCGCGCCGAGTCCGAGATACTGTCCTTCCTCGCGGGCAGCGTGCTGCGCGGCGAGACCAGCCTGGAGGCGCTGCTGGAGCGGGTCCGCGAGACGTTCGCCATGGACTCCGTCGTGCTGCTGGAGCGGGAGAGCGACGTCGCCCCCTGGACCTGCGCGGGCAGCGCCGGCGGCCACGGCGGCACTCCGCCGCCCGAGCGGCCCGAGGACGCGGAGGTGGACATGCCGGTCGGCGACCATATGGCGCTCGCGCTCTCCGGCCGGGTCCTGCCCGCCGAGGACCGCCGGGTGCTCGCCGCCTTCGCCGCCCAGGCCGCCGTCGTCCTCGACCGGCAGCGGCTGGCCCAGGAGGCCGGGCAGGCCCGTGAGCTGGCCGAGGGGAACCGCATCCGCACCGCGCTGCTCGCCGCCGTCAGCCACGATCTGCGCACCCCGCTCGCGGCCATCAAGGCGGCCGTGAGCTCCCTGCGCTCCGATGACGTGGCCTGGTCGGCGGAGGACGAGGCCGAGCTGCTGGAGGGCATCGAGAGCGGCGCCGACCGGCTGGACCACCTGGTGGGCAACCTCCTGGACATCTCCCGGCTGCAGACCGGCACCGTCACCCCGCTCATCCGGGAGATCGACCTGGACGAGGTGGTGCCGATGGCGCTCGTCGGCGTCCCCGAGGCCGATGTCGCCCTCGACATCCCCGAGGAGCTGCCGATGGTCGCGGTCGACCCCGGGCTGCTGGAGCGCGCCGTGGCCAACATCGTGGAGAACGCGGTGAAGTACAGCCCGCCGGACCGCCCCGTGCTGGTCTCCGCGAGCGCCCTCGGCGACCGGGTGGAGCTGCGCGTGGCCGACGCCGGGCCGGGCGTGCCGGACAGCGAGAAGGACCGTATCTTCGAGCCCTTCCAGCGGTACGGGGACGCCCCGCGCGGCGCCGGGGTCGGCCTCGGGCTCGCCGTCGCCCGCGGCTTCGCGGAGGCCATGGCCGGGCGGCTGACCGCCGAGGACACCCCCGGCGGCGGGATGACCATGGTGCTCACGCTGCGGGTCGCCCGCGACCGCCCGCCGGCCACCCCCGGCCTCCCGGTCGAGGTCGGCTCCACGTCAGGCACAACGACAGGGAAAGGCAGGCCCGCCAGATGAACCGGGTGCTCGTGGTGGACGACGAGCCGCAGATCGTGCGCGCCCTTGTGATCAACCTGAAGGCGCGCAAGTACGAGGTGGACGCGGCCTCGGACGGCGCCACCGCGCTCCGGCTCGCCGCCGCCCGCCATCCCGATGTGATCGTGCTCGACCTCGGCCTGCCCGATATGGACGGGGTGGAGGTGATCAGGGGGCTCCGGGGCTGGACCCGGGTGCCGATCCTGGTGCTCTCCGCCCGTCAGACCTCGGACGAGAAGGTCGAGGCGCTCGACGCCGGGGCGGACGACTACGTCACCAAGCCGTTCGGCATGGACGAGCTGCTCGCCCGGCTGCGCGCGGCCGTCCGCCGCGCCGAGCCCGTCGGGCGGCCGGAGGACTCGGTGGTGGTGGAGACCGACGTGTTCACCGTCGACCTGGCCGCCAAGAAGGCCCATCGCGACGGCCGCGATGTGCGGCTGACCCCCACCGAATGGCATCTGCTGGAGGTCCTGGTGCGCAACGCCGGGCGGCTGGTCAGCCAGAAGCAGCTGCTCCAGGAGGTCTGGGGCCCCTCGTACGGCACCGAGAGCAACTACCTGCGGGTGTACATGGCGCAGCTGCGCCGCAAGCTGGAGGCCGACCCCTCCCATCCGCGGCACTTCGTCACCGAGCCTGGCATGGGCTACCGGTTCGAGCGATGAGCGCGGGGACGGCGTTTCGCCGATGGCTCACCGGTACGCTGGCCGTATGAGTTCCGTACGCCAGCCCTCCGACGGGGCCGACAGGGGAGACAGGTCCGACAAACCGGCCGGCCGGTTCCGGCGGATGCTGGACCGGCTGTCGAGCTCCCAGGAGGAGCTGCACTCCGCCGAGTTGCAGCAGGACGCGGAGGCCGCGGGCTGTACTAAGATCGGCGACTGCGGTGACCGTCAGATCGTCAAGGTGACGGGCACGCTGCGCACGGTGACGCTCAGACCGCGGGCCGGAGTTCCCGCGCTGGAGGCGGAGCTCTTCGACGGTACCGCCGCGCTGGACGTGGTGTGGCTGGGCCGTCGCTCCATCATCGGGATAGAACCGGGGCGCAGGCTGATCGCCTCGGGCCGGATCTCCATGAGCCATGGGCGCCGGGTGCTGTTCAATCCGAAGTACGAACTCCGACCGCTCGGACAGGAGTAGCCGGTGACGCCAGACGACAAGACGCCCCCGACCGGGCACCGACACACCGCCGCCGCCAGCAGAGCGGCGGCGGACACCGCGCTCCTGGAGGCGTTCGGCGGGGTGCGGGGCATGGTGGACACCACCGTCCCCGGTCTGGTCTTCGTCCTGATGTACACGATCAAGCGGGACATCCACCTCGCCGCGATCGCCGCGATCGGCCTCAGCGTGCTGCTCGGGCTCGCCCGGCTGGTGCGCAAGGAGACGCTGAAGCACGCCTTCAGCGGGGTCCTCGGGGTCGCGTTCGGCGCGATCTTCGCGATGATGTCCGGCGACGCGAAGAACTTCTATCTGCCGGGCATGCTCTACACCCTGGGCCTGGCGATCGCCTACATCCTCTCGGCGATCTTCCGCTTCCCGCTGATCGGCGTCCTGCTCGGGCCGATGCTGAAGGAGAACCTCTCCTGGCGCACCCGGAACCCGGGCCGGTTCCGCGCCTACACCCGGTCCACCTGGGCGTGGGGGCTGATCCTGCTGGCCAAGTCGGCCGTGCTGTTCCCGCTCTACTGGTGGGGGGACGCCACCCAGCTCGGCTGGGTCAAGGTCGCGCTCGGCATTCCGCCGTTCCTGCTCTGCGTCTATCTGACCTGGATCTTCCTGGCCAAGGCCCCGCCGCCGATCGACGTCATCGCGGAGATGGAGGCGGAGGAGAAGGCCGAGCGGGACCGGGAGCGGGCGAAGGCCGAGGCCGACAAGATCGCCGATCCGCTGCTCTCGGAGTGGACCGGCCAGATCGTGTCCGAGGCCCGTGCCGAATCCGCCGACCAGCAGCCGCCCCGGCACTGAGGCGTTTTACTGAGGCGCTGTGCCCGCCGCCCGGGGAGACCGGGCGGCGGGCACCGTCCTGAGCAGGGCCCGGCCTCGTCAGCCCGCGGCGTCCTGGCGCTGGACGGACAGCAACGCCTCGAGTTGCTCCTCGCGCGCCTGCGCCGCGACGAACAGCAGCTCGTCCCCGGCCTCCAGCACATCGTCCTTGTTCGGGGTCAGCACCCGGGTGCCGCGGATGATGGTGACCAGCGTGGTGTCCTCGGGCCACTCCACATCGCCGACCCGGGTGCCCACCAGCGCCGCCTCCGGCGGCAGCGTCAGCTCCACCAGGTTGGCGTCGCCGTGGCTGAAGCGGAGCAGCCGCACCAGATCGCCGACGCTCACCGCCTCCTCGACCAGCGCCGACATCAGACGCGGGGTGGAGACGGCCACATCGACGCCCCACGCCTCGTTGAACAGCCACTCGTTCTTGGGGTTGTTGACCCGGGCGACCACCCGGGGCACCCCGTACTCGGTCTTGGCGAGCAGTGAGACCACGAGGTTGACCTTGTCGTCACCGGTGGCCGCGATGACCACGTTGCAGCGCTGCAGCGCGGCCTCGTCCAGCGAGGTGATCTCGCACGCGTCGGCCAGCAGCCACTCGGCCTGCGGCACCCGCTCCACCGAGATGGCGGTCGGCGCCTTGTCGATGAGGAGCACCTCGTGCCCGTTCTCCAGCAGCTCGCTCGCGATGGAACGCCCCACGGCGCCCGCACCGGCAATGGCAACCCTCATCGGCCGGCCTCCTCGGGACCCTTTTCGAACGCCGCCTCGACCTTCTCGACCTCGTCGGTGCGCATCATCACATGCACCAGGTCGCCCTCCTGGAGCACCGTCCCGGAGGTCGGCAGCATCGCCTCGCCGAGCCGGGTGAGGAACGCGACCCGCACCCCGGTCTCCTCCTGAAGCGTGCTGACCTTGTGGCCCACCCACGAGGGGGAGATGTGCACCTCGGCCAGCTGGACCCCGCCACTGGGGTCCCGCCACAGCGGCTCCGCGCCGGACGGCAGCAGCCGCCGCAGCATCTGGTCGGCGGTCCAGCGCACCGTGGCCACGGTCGGGATGCCCAGGCGCTGGTAGACCTCGGCGCGGCGCGGGTCGTAGATCCGGGCCGCCACGTTCTCCACGCCGAACATCTCGCGGGCCACCCGGGCCGCGATGATGTTGGAGTTGTCGCCGCTGCTGACCGCGGCGAAGGCCCCGGCCTCCTCGATGCCCGCCTCGCGCAGGGTGTCCTGGTCGAAGCCGACGCCGGTCACCCGGCGCCCGCCGAAGCCCGCGCCGAGGCGGCGGAAGGCGGTGGGGTCCTGGTCGACGACCGCGACCGTGTGCCCCTGTTGTTCCAGGGTCTGGGCGAGGGCCGCGCCCACCCGGCCACAGCCCATGATCACGATATGCATGCGTCCTACCCCGCACTCCTGATGACCGTGCCGACCTGCGCAAACACCCTGCTCACATCTTCCTTCCAGGACGTACGGGGCGACAGCGGGGCGGGACCCCGATGCCGGTGCCCGGGGACGACGGGAATCGGCCGCCGCGGCACCTGTCCCCACCGTATCCGTACCGGCGGCCCGGTCCCCCGCCCGCGCGCGAGGGTCCGGAAACGAAGGTGGTGACGTACGACATAGCGGGAAAGTTCCCACGGTGATCAGTGATGAGGGGAGGTGGCCGAAGGTGATCGCGGACACGCCGGGAGGAACGAGGTAACGATCATTTCCGGTTGCGGATGGAGAGTGAAAAGACTGTCGGTGATCAGCTGTGACCACTACGGTGGGCCCGGGTTACGGCGCTCCTCGGGTGGTCGCGACCCTTCATCTTCGTCTGAAATCCAGGATCTTCACCGAAACCACATGACAAATGCCCGGTGATTCCCGCTGGTTCGAACTTTGTCACGGGTGTCGGACGCTAGGTCACGACATGGCTAAGATGATCGTCGTATTCCGTTTCCGGACGGGACATCAGGGCTCTGAACGTTCCTTCCGCGCCCGCGTTTCCCCTGCACGAGGTTCCTGATGACTGATCACATATCGGAGGCGGTGAGCTGGTGTCTGGCCGCCGCGCTTCTCGTCGTCCTGGTGCTTCTGATCCGCCAGCGGCAGATCACCGCCGGAGTCCGCAGGCGCAACGCCACGCTCGAGGAGAGCCTGCGCGCCCGTGACGAGGAGGTGCGCCATCTCGTCGACGTACGCCTCCCCTCGATCGCCGACGCGCTGAGCCAGCCCGGCCCGCTGCCGGGCCTGCGCGACGAGAAGCTGGCCGGTACGGCCTTCGCGCAGAGCCTGCACGCCGTCATGGAGCAGTTCACCCGGGCGGTGGACAAGGCGCAGAGCCGCGCCGACGCCTCCGCCAAGGCGGCGCTCAAGGCGTCCATGCGAGCCGTCCAGGGGCTCGCCAACGAACAGCAGGTCTCCATCTCCGAGATGCAGGAGCGGCACGACAACCCCGATGTGCTGCGGGACCTGCTGGAGATCGACCACGCCAACGCCCAGTTCGGCCGGCGCGCCCAGGCCATCGCGGTGCTCTGCGGCTCCTGGCCCGGCCGGCAGCGGCTGGCCTCCTCGCTGACCGACGTGGTCCGCGGCGCCAAGTCGCGCATCCGCGACTACCAGCGGGTTCAGGTGCACGCCCTGATCGACGTCGCCGTGGTGAGCCGGGTCGTGGAGCCCGCCGTGCTCGCGGTCGCCGAGCTGCTGGACAACGCCGCGCGCCACTCGCAGCCCAACACCTCGGTGGAGGTCAGCCTCCAGCCGGTGCACAACGGGGCCTGCATCGTGATCGACGACGCCGGTGTGGGCATGGACGGCCTGGAGGTCCAGCGGGCCGCCGGCCTGCTCTCCGGTCAGCGCGCGGTGGACGTCGTCCGGCTCGGCGACCCGCCGCAGTTCGGCTTCGCCGTGGTGGGCCTGCTGGCCGGGCGGTACGGCTTCAGCGTCTCGGTGGACACCCGGTCCCCGTACGGCGGTGTGCGCGCCGTGCTGTTCCTGCCGACCGAGCTGCTCACCCATGTCGACCCCGACGCGCGGCCGGGCACCGCCGGGCAGGACCCCGAGGGCGCCGAGCCGCTGCACACCCTGCCCTCCCGCCGGACCCGTCCCCCCAGGAGAGCGCCGCACGCGCCGACCGTCCCGGCCCAGGCGCAGGAGCCGTCCCCGATCCCGCGCCGGGCCCCGGCCCAGTCCCCGATCCCGCACCAGGCCCAGGCCCCGGCCGCGCACCAGGCCCAGTCCCCGGCCGCGCACCAGGCCCAGGCACCGCACCAGGCCCAGCCTCCGGCACCGGCCCCGGCGGCACCCGCCCCGGAACCGGCACCCGCCCCGGCGCCCCAGCTGTCCCCCGACGGCGAGGGCACCCGCGTGTACGGCACCACGGCGGGCGGTCTGCCCAAGCGCCGCCGCCGGGAGGCCGCCGCCACCCCGCCGTCCGGCGACTGGACCACCGGCGCCGGGCAGACCGGCGCCGCCGACCCCGACACGGGCGCGTTCCGTGCGCGGTCGGCGAAGGAAACCGCTTCGCGGATGGGCGCGTTCGCCCGCGGCACCCGCTCCGGCCGTTCCGCCACCCAGGACTCCGCCGCTCACCATGACGAAGGGAATCGCCAGGCATGAACGACCATCTCAACAACGAGCTCGGCTGGATGCTCGACGAGGTCGTCAAGATGCCGGAGGCGCGGCACGCGATCCTGCTCTCCGCGGACGGGATGCTCCGGGCGCACTCCCAGGGCATCGCGCGCGACGAGGCCGAACGCCAGGCCGCCGCACTCTCCGGGCTGCAGTCGATCAGCCGCTCCACCTCCGAGTTCTGTGATCCGCACGAGACGCCGTGGCAGCAGACGCTCGTCGAGTTCGTCGGCGGGTACGTCTTCCTGATCGCCGCCGGGCCCGGTGCGTATCTGGCGGTCTCGGCCACCGAGGCCGTGGACATGGAGGCGGTCAGCTACCGGATGCAGAAACTCGTCGACCGGCTCGGCAAGGAGCTCACCAGCCCGCCGAGGCAGGGCCTCCCGCGGCAGGGGATCGGCAGTCACGCATGAGCCCTGGGAGGCGCGAACGAGGATTGGTACGGCCGTATGTCGTGACCGACGGCCGTGCCTACCCGACTCGTAACACCTTCGACCTGGTGACCCTGGTCATGGCCCATCCCGACCGGCCGCTCACCGGGCTCAGCCCGGAGAAGCGGCGGGTCATGGAGCTGTGTCTGGGCGGGGCGCTCTCGGTGGCCGAGGTCTGCGGGTATCTGGAGCTGCCCGTCAGCGTCACCAAGGTCCTGCTCGGCGACCTCGTGGACAGCGGCCACATCAGCGCGCGGGCCCCCATCCCGCCCGCCGAACTCCCCGAGGTCCAGCTGCTCCAGGAGGTGCTCGATGGACTCCGCGCTCGCCTCTGACCAGGCGGCCTACCTCCCGGCCACGGTGCGGGTGGCGGCGAAGATCCTGGTCGTCGGGCACTTCGCCGTCGGCAAGACGACCTATGTGAGCTCGCTGTCCGAGATCCGGCCGCTGCGCACCGAGGAGACGATGACCGAGGCCGGTGCGCTCACCGACGATCTGCGGGGCACCGAGGACAAGACGACCACCACGGTCGCCATGGACTTCGGCCGGCTCACCCTCAGCGAGTCCCTGGTGCTCTATCTGTTCGGCACGCCGGGGCAGCAGCGCTTCACCCGGCTGTGGCGGGACATGACGCTCGGGGCGCTGGGCGCGCTGGTGCTGGCCGACACCCGGCGGCTGGAGCAGTCCTTCCCGGTGATGGCCGTCCTGGAGGAGCACGGACTGCCGTACGCCGTCGCCGTCAACCACTTCGAGGGCGCTCCCCGCTTCGCCGAGCCGGAGGTCCGGGAGGCCCTCGATCTGCTTCCGGAGACGCCCCTGGTGACCTGCGACGCCCGGGACCGGACCTCCTCCACCCACGCGCTGATCGCCCTCGTCCAGTACCTACAGGCCCGCCAGACCCGTAGTTCTCAGGAGATTGTGTGACCACCAGTCCAGCCGCCGGACCCGTTCCGCCACCCGGCTGCCCCGCGCACGCCGCTCCCGCCGAGGCCGGGGGCGCCACCGGGTCCCGCGCGGCCGTACCGATGTACGGTCCCGAGTTCGCCGACGACCCGCACGGCGCCTATGCGCGGATGCGCGCCACCTTCGGGCCGATCGCCCCGGTCGAGCTGTCGCCGGGGGTGCACGCCTCGCTGGTCACCAGCTATCAGCTCGGCCTGGAGATCCTGCGCGACACCGAGCGGTTCGCCAAGGACCCGCGTAGCTGGCGGGCGGTGCAGGACGGCACCGTGGGGCCGGACAACCCGGTCGCGCCGATGATGATGTACCGGCCGAACGCGCTGTTCAGCGACGGGGAGGCGCACGCCCGGCTGCGCGGGGCGGTCACCGACAGCCTGGACCGGGTGGATCCGCACGCCCTCAGCGAGTACGTCGAGCGCAGCGCGGAGACGCTGATCGACGCCTTCGCCTCCCGGGGCCAGGCCGATCTGATCACCGAGTACGCGTCGGTGCTCCCGCTGCTGGTCTTCAACCAGCTCTTCGGCGCCCGCCCGGCGGACGGGCCGAAGCTGGTCGAGACGATGATGAAGCTCTTCGACAGCGGCGAGGACGCGGCGGCCGCCAACGACGAACTGCTCCGGTGGATCTCCGGCCTGGTGGCGGAGAAGCGCGAGCACCTCGCCGCCGACGTCACCTCCTGGCTGATCGCGCATCCCTCGCAGCTCTCCGACGACGAGCTGATGCAGCAGATCATCCTGATGATGGCGGCCGGTACCGACCCCGCGCAGAACCTGATCACCAACGCGCTGCGGCTGCTGCTGTCGGACGACCGCTTCGCCGGTGAGCTGTCCGGCGGCAGCATGCCCGTCCAGGACGCCCTGGACGAGGTGCTCTGGAACGATCCGCCGATGGCCAACTACGGCACCCGCTTCCCCCGGTACGACTGCGAGGTGGGGGGCGTACGGCTGCGCAAGGGCGACCCGGTGCTGATCAGCTACGCGGCGGCCAACCACGAGGCCGCCCTGGCCTCCGACCGCCGCTCCGGCAACCGGGCCCATCTGGCCTGGAGCGCGGGCGCCCACCGCTGCCCCGCCGAGCGGCCCGCCCGGGTGATCGCCTCCGTGGCCATCGAGCGGCTCCTGGACCGCCTCCCGGACATGGAACTCGCGGTCCCCGTCGAGCGGCTGACCTGGCGGACCGGACCCTTCCACCGCGCCCTGGCCGCCCTGCCGGTGCGCTTCCCCGCCCAGGCGGCGGCTCAGGCCGAGCCGTTCGCGGCGCCCGTGTCCACGTCGTCCACGTTGGCCCCATTCGACGAGAGCCCTGGAGGCAGCCAGTGGAACCCCGTCCCATCGTCCTCGACCCCGCCGGCCGCGACATCGTCGGAGAGGCAGCCCGAGTCGCAGCGGGCGGCGAGGCGACGCCTGTTGAGCTTCCTGACGGCGTGGTGGCGTGGGCAATAACCCGCCAGCGCACGCTCAAACAGCTGCTGACCGACCCCCGGGTCTCCAAGGACCCCCGGCAGCACTGGCGCGCGTGGAACAACGGTGAGATCTCGCCCGAGTGGCCGCTGATCACCTGGGTCGCCGTGGAGAACATGTTCACGGCCTACGGCGGTGAGCACCGGCGGCTGCGCACCCTGGTCTCCAAGGCGTTCACCGCGCGGCGCACCTCCGCCCTGCGGCCGCGCATCGAGGAGATCTGCGCCAGGCTCCTGGACGACCTGGCCGCCGCCGGGCCGGGCGAGGTGGTCGACCTGCGCGAGGCGTACGCGTACCCGCTGCCCATCCAGGTGATCTCCGAGCTGTTCGGGCTCGAGGACGAGAACCTGCGCGAGCGGATGCGCCGGGTCGTGGACAGCATCTTCCACACCTCCGCCTCCGCGGACGAGGTCACCGCCACCTACGGCGAGATGTACGCCGTCCTCGGCGAGCTGGTGGCCACCAAGCGTGAGCAGCCCGGCGACGACCTGACCAGCGGTCTGATCGCGGTGCGGGAGGAGGAGAGCGGCTCCAGGCTCAGCGAGAAGGAGCTCACCGACACCCTCGCCCTGTTCCTCTCGGCCGGTCACGAGACCACGGTCAACCTCCTGGACAACGCCATCCACGCGCTGCTCACCCGGCCCGAGCAGCTCGAGCACGTCCGGGCGGGCCGGGCCAGCTGGGACGATGTGATCGAGGAGACACTGCGGCACTCCGCCCCGGTCGCCAACCTGCCGCTGCGCTACGCCGTGGAGGACATCGAGCTGGACGGCGGCGTGGTGTTGCGCAAGGGCGACGCGATCCTGGCCGCCTACGCGGCCGCCGGACGCGACCCGGAGGTGCACGGCGGGGACGCGGCCGCCTTCGACGTCACCCGGCGGCTCAAGAGCCATCTGGCGTTCGGCCACGGCGTCCATCTGTGCGTCGGCGCCCCGCTGGGGCGGCTGGAGGCCGCGACCGCGCTCCCGGCGCTCTTCGACCGCTTCCCCGGGCTCACGCTCGCGTCCGGACAGGACCCGCTGGAGCCGGTGGAGTCCTTCATTTCCAACGGCCACCGCACCCTGCCCGCGCGACTGGCCTGACCGCCCGGGGGTCAGTGCTCCCGCCCGCCCCTTTTCCCGGGGGTGGGCGGGTGGGCGGGGGCCCGGGCTACCCCTTACGATCCTCTGCGTGTCCAAACTGACCGACCTCCCGAAACGGATCCTGATCGGGCGGGCGCTGCGCAGCGACAAGCTGGGGGAGACCCTCCTCCCGAAGCGCATCGCGCTCCCCGTCTTCGCCTCCGACCCCCTGTCCTCCGTCGCGTACGCGCCGGGGCAGGTGATGATCGTTCTGTCCGTGGCGGGTGCGTCGGCCTACCACTACAGCCCGTGGATCACGATCGCCATCATCGTGCTGATGTTCACGGTGGTCGCCTCGTACCGCCAGAACGTCCACGCGTACCCCAGCGGAGGCGGTGACTACGAGGTCGCCACCACCAACCTCGGCCCCAAGGCCGGGTTGACCGTCGCCAGCGCCCTGCTGGTCGACTACGTCCTCACGGTGGCGGTGTCGATCTCCTCAGGGGTGGAGAACCTCGGCTCGGCCGTCCCCTTCTTCGTCGAGAACAAGACGTTCTGCGCGGTCGGGATCATCCTGCTGCTGACGCTCATGAACCTGCGCGGCGTACGGGAGTCGGGCAAGCTCTTCGCGATCCCCACCTATGTCTTCGTCGGCGGCGTCTTCGCGATGATCCTCTGGGGTGCCTACCGCGGGCTGGTCCTGGGCGACGACATGAAGGCCCCCACCGCGGGCTTCGAGGTCCACGCCGAGCAGACCGGGCTGGCCGGCTTCGCGCTGATCTTCCTGCTGCTGCGCGCGTTCTCCGACGGCTGTGCCGCCCTGACCGGCGTCGAGGCGATCAGCAACGGCGTGCCCGCCTTCCGCAAGCCCAAGAGCCGTAACGCGGCCACGACGCTGGCGTTGATGGGCGGCCTCGCCGTGGCCATGTTCGTCGGCATCATCACCCTCGCCCTGGTCACCAACGTCAAGATGGCCGAGAACCCCGCGCAAGACCTGCTGAGGAACGGGGTACCGCTCGGCGCCGACTACACCCAGAACCCGGTGATCTCGCAGGTCGCGGCCGCGGTCTTCGGCGACGGCTCGTTCTTCTTCGTGGTGCTGGCCGCGGCCACCGCGCTGGTGCTGTTCCTGGCCGCCAACACCGCGTACAACGGCTTCCCGCTGCTCGGCTCGATCCTGGCCCAGGACCGCTATCTGCCCCGCCAGCTGCACACCCGCGGCGACCGGCTCGCCTTCTCCAACGGCATCGTGCTGCTGGCCTCGGCCGCCGCGGTCCTGGTCTACCTCTACGGGGCCGACTCCACC
Organism: Streptomyces endocoffeicus; assembly: GCF_016741935.1. Lineage (GTDB taxonomy): Bacteria > Actinomycetota > Actinomycetes > Streptomycetales > Streptomycetaceae > Streptomyces > Streptomyces endocoffeicus. The sequence goes on from NZ_JAERRG010000008.1 coordinate 141,781, forward strand.
CGGCTGATCCAGCTCTACATCGTCGGTGTCTTCGTCTCGTTCACCCTCAGCCAGACCGGCATGGTGCGGCACTGGAACCGCCATCTGGCCACCGAGCGGAACCCCAACACCCGCCGCCGTATGATCCGCGCCCGCGCGATCAACACCTTCGGGGCCTTCTTCACCGGCCTGGTGCTGGTCGTGGTGCTGCTGACGAAGTTCACCCACGGCGCCTGGGTCGCCCTGCTCGGCATGGTCATCTTCTACGTCACCATGACGGCCATCAGGCGCCACTACGACGGTGTCTCCGAGGAACTGGCGGCGGCCACCGAACAGCTCGACGAGGAGGAGGTGCGCCCCTCCCGGGTGCACTCCATCGTCCTGGTCTCCAAGATCCACAAGCCGACGCTGCGCGCACTGGCCTACGCCAAGCTGATGCGCTCCCACCGGCTGGAGGCGCTGAGCATCAATGTGGACCCCGCCGAGACCAAGGCGCTGCAGGAGGTATGGCACGAGCGCGGCATAGACGTGCCGCTCAAGATCCTCGACTCGCCCTACCGCGAGATCACCCGGCCGGTGATCGACTACGTCAAGAGCCTGCGCCGGGAGAGCCCGCGCGATGTGGTCTCCGTCTTCATCCCCGAGTACGTGGTCGGCCACTGGTACGAGCATCTGCTGCACAACCAGAGCGCGCTGCGGCTCAAGGGGCGGCTGCTCTTCACCCCGGGCGTCATGGTGACCTCCGTGCCGTGGCAGCTGGACTCCTCCGAGCTGGCCCGCAAGCGGGCCCGCAAGCGGGCCGAGTGGAGCGCGCCGGGCGCGGTGCGGCGCGGCCCGGTGATCCCGCCCAAGCGGGAGAAGGGCGAGAAGCCGAAGGGCGAGAAGCCGGGCGTCACCACGGGTCGCTAGGCCCGCAGGCCTACGGGACGTCCGGGCGTTGACGGGGTGAGGTCCGGTGCGACGTAGACTGGTGGGCTGTTGTTCCACCGCGCCCCCTCACCCCTTCTGGAGCCTGAGCCCGCCATGCAAAGTGAACCCAAGGCATCGCTGGTCGGCGAGGAGTACGAGGTCGAGGTCGGCCCGGTGGCGCACGGCGGCCACTGCATCGCCCGGACCGCCGAGGGCCAGGTGCTGTTCGTCCGGCACGCGCTGCCCGGCGAGCGGGTCGTCGCCCGGGTGACCGAGGGCGAGGAGGGCGCGCGCTTCCTGCGCGCCGACGCGGTGCGGGTGCTGGACGCCTCCAAGGACCGGGTCGAGGCGCCGTGCCCGTTCGCCGGGCCCGGCAAGTGCGGCGGCTGCGACTGGCAGCACGCCGCCCCCGGCGCCCAGCGCAGGCTCAAGGCCGACGTGATCACCGAGCAGCTGGCCCGGCTGGCCGGGCTCACCCCCGAAGAGGCGGGCTGGGACGGCACGGTCGAGCCCGCGCCCGGCGACAAGGTGGCCCGCGGCGAGGTCCCGGCCTGGCGCACCCGGGTGCAGTACGCGGTGGACGAGCAGGGCCGCCCCGGGCTGCGCCGCCACCGCTCGCACGAGGTCGAGCCGATCGACCACTGTCTGATCGCCGCCCCCGGCGTCACCGAACTCGGCGTCGAGAAGCGCGAATGGCCCCAGATCGCCACCGTGGAGGCCATCGCCGCCACCGGCTCCTCCGACCGGCAGGTGGTCCTCACCCCGCGCCCCGGCGCCCGGCTGCCGATCGTGGAACTGGACCGGCCGGTCTCCGTGCTGCGGGTCAGCGAGTCCCGCGGCCGGGAGCGGACCCGTCTGGTGCACCGCGTCCACGGCCGCCCCTTCGTCCGCGAGCGCGCGGCGGGCCGCACCTGGCGGGTCGGCGAGGGCGGCTTCTGGCAGGTGCACGCGAAGGCGGCGGACGTCCTCGTCGAGGCCGTGATGCAGGGCCTGATGCCCCGTAAGGGCGAGATGGCCCTCGACCTGTACTGCGGCGTCGGCCTCTTCGCGGGCGCGATCGCCGAGCGGGTGGGGGAGCGCGGCGCGGTGCTGGGCATCGAGTCGAACAAGCGCGCGGTCGAGGACGCCCGGCACAACCTCCAGGACCTGGAGCGCGTCCGCGTCGAGCACGGCAAGGTCGAGCAGGTGCTGCCCCGCACCGGGATCACCGAGGCCGACCTGATCGTCCTGGACCCGCCCCGAGCGGGCGCGGGTAAGGAGACGGTCACCCGCCTCGCGGCCCTGGGCGCCCGCCGCATCGCCTACGTCGCCTGCGACCCGGCGGCCCTCGCCCGCGACCTCAAGTACTTCCGCGAGGCGGGCTACGCCCCGCGCCGGACCCGCGCCTTCGACCTCTTCCCGGTGACGCATCATGTGGAGTGCGTCGCCATTCTTGAACCTGCTGCCAAGGGCGCCTGACCCGCGGTTTTATGTGCGCGCACTGTGCGCGGTGTGCGGGACTGAGGTGTGGGCCGATGCTTATGCGTCGGTGGTCCGCCCTGAACAAACGGCAGCGTGCGCGACTCCGGCTCGTCGACCCGCCACGTAGGGGGAGTCGCCGTACGGAGGCGCGTCACGGCGTCAGACTCGGTGGCGGCAACGGTCTTCAAGCTCGGAGATGACGGCCTTCTCGCGTGCGTTGGCGGCACCGTCCACAGTGGCCACCCTGTCGGCCACGTCGAGAATGTCACTCAGATCCCCTGGTTCGGCGTCTATGCGCCGCCACACCTCGGCGGGGTCGATATCGACAAGGTGAGCGAGCTGTTCGTCGACGACCTGATGCCGCTCCCGGACCAGCCACACCAGGTGACGCATCAACAGCGTCTCATCGTCGGTAATCTTGTGGTTCGCCCTGATAACGAGCCACGCGACCCACAGCATCAATTGAGGGTGCTGACTCTGCTTGCTCAGATTCTCGGCGAGTTCGATCACCCGCGCCTCGTTCCGGAAGACAACTTGCGCGTGCCGCCCCGCGAGCAGCGTCGTGTAGCGGTTCAACACCACCGCAAGGGGAACGCCGACCACGGGGATACCGATCTTGATGACGTTACGCTGCAGAAGAAACTTGCCGACGAAGGGGAGCCCCTTCGCGGCGGTCAGTACTGCTTTGGAGTAGAAGCGCTTGATCACCGGCCGTACGATGGCCGGGACCGCCTTGACCACACCGCCCCGGACCACTTCCCCACTCTTGATGGTGAAGGCCACTCGAATGAGCTTCCACATGTCATCGGGGTCGGACAGGTCGAGCGGGACCCGATAGAGGACTGCGATGTCGTACGCCAGGCGGAGCTGGAGCCGGGAGATGAATGCGACATCGACCATCAGCGTCGCGACGGCGGCCGGGACAGTCGCCGGCGAGGCACCTCCAAGGCTTCCGAGGGTGGCGGCGACGGCCGCCGTGTAGGCCCCGGCGGAGAGGCCGCCTTCGAGCGCCGCGTACCGAGCCGCCATCTTGATCCGCTGATCGACGATGGCGTCCGCGGGTACGCCCGCATACCGTTCCTGGAAGTACTGCCAGTCGACCTTGCTGGTGTAGGAGTTCAGGGCATGAGCGCTGAGCTTGGTGAACCAGTTGCCCGACTTGATGTCGTCCGCGCTCAGCCCCTTGACGAACTCTCGTATCTCGGCCTGCTCCTGCTCGACAACCTTGCGGTCGGCATCGTCGGTGCCGGTGCCGGTGCCGGTGTCGGAAGCGTCAATCGGAGCTTCGGTCATGGCGAGTTCCCCCCAGATACTTCAGCGTCCAGCCGGATTGCCGCGTTCGGACAAGCCTGCTGACGTCTCATCACGGTGACTTCAGAACCAGCACATCTATGGACGGATGTCACGTAAGCTGCACAACCTTAGCGCGTCATCACGCAGCTGGTATGCCGTCGCGTTGACCTCCGTCTTGTTTGCGTCTACGCGGTCAACTCCGCAGCCCGAAACCCCGCGCGAGAACGCGACCTGGCCTTTTCCGAGAATCGCTCAGGGCAGCGACGGAAGGGCTGAGGCGGAAGTCTCCGGCCCCGCGCGGCCGTTGGCGTCAGGCGGCGTCAGGCGGGCGGGGCCGTGGCCACGTCCGGGGTGGTCCGGGACGGGGCGCGGGTGAGGGTCCACATCATCGCGGCGCCCGCCGCAACGGCGCACAGGTGGAGGGTGATCGCGAGGCCCAGCCGCTCCGGGAGGACGACGTCGGAGGGTGAGGCGATCGCGACGTACAGGGTGAAGGGCAGCTTCCAGCCGCTCCAGGCGAAGAGCGAGCCCGAGCCGAGCCAGCCGAGGACCGACGGCAGCCAGCGGGGGAGCCGGCCGGGGCCCTCGCGCCCCGGGCGGGCCACGGCGAACGCGGCGACCAGCGCCCAGGTGCCGCAGATCCCGCACAGCAGGCGCCAGGTGGTGCGGCCCTCGTCGGGGTGGGCGAGGCCCGCGGTGCCGCCCGCCGCCCAGTACAGCCACATCAGGCCGACGGCGGCGCCGAGCGCCACGGCCGCCCGGCCGAGCGGTGCGGGCCCGTCGGTCCGGCCGGTGAACGCTTCCGGCCAGCGCCTGCGCAGATAGGCGGGGAGTGCGAGGGTGAGGCCCAGGCCCATGCCGATGAAGCCGAACTGGATCAGGGCGGCCTCCCAGCCGGGCATCTGCGGGTCGCTGTCGCTCCCGGACCCGGAGGTGTCCGGCTCCGACACCAGCGAGTCGGCCACCGCGTACGGCAGCATCGAGACCAGGAACCCCGCGCCGACCCAGGCGCAGAAGACCAGCGGCACCCCGGGCAGCCGCATCCCCCACGGCCGGGCCAGTGCCAGTCCCAGAGCGATCCCGATGACCGCCATGCCGACCGTCACGGTGTTGAGCACCACCCATTCGGCGAGCCCGAACCCGGCCCCGACGGGCGCCAGTCCGAGCAGTGAGCCGACCACCCACGACACTTTGATCACGGCATAGGGGGCCATGGCGGCGGCGCCCCCGTACGCGGCCAGCCGCCCCATCCGGTCCCACCGGTCCATGAGCTCTCCTTCTGTGCGTTGCGATCATCTTCGCGCTCGGTGCCGGGGGCCGCGTCCCTCTCCGGGACCATCCGGCTCCGCCGTGCGGGGGAGTGGGATTCGTTCCCCGGCAGGACGGGCGGGGGAGCGCAAAGCATGGCCGAATTCATTCCCCTGGCACGGTTGAATTCTTTATCGCTCAACAAAGACGGAGGCAATTCATGGCGCTTTTCAGTCGATAGCGCAGGCCAAAATGCCTGATGTGGATGTGGTCATTGCCGACTACTGTGGCGTAAGGTGCTGAAGCGGCCCGCGAGGCCGTGCCATCACGTGATCACCGTAGGCAGCAAGGTGCCTGAGGGGGAGCGGCGTTGGCCTCAAGAGGTCACCGGTGTGGCGAAGCGTGATCGTGCGCATGCGCATCGGCGCGAAAAGGAGGGGGAGCGATTCCGTTTAGGGGGTCGGTGCGCAGCAACCTGACAGTAGCGGCGCATGGGTGCACGCCTCACTGAAAACGGTCGTTTACTTGTTCTTTGGCCGGTGAGCGCCTTGACTCGCTTGCGGTTGACCCAATCTGTTCGCTCAATCTAGTGTCCAATACACTGCTACGCACGGTGCCATTCCGCTCGGGTGAATTCTCAGGGCTCGGTGGATGGCGAAGAACCGGTGCACGCCAATCGACGGGGGATTCGGGATGGGTGTGGCAATTGATCCACGTGGTGTTGATCCACGGGGTGCCGACGAGACGACGGAGCGGTCCGGCGACCACGCGTCTCATCTGGAACAGGCGCTGTTACAGGCGCGCAAGCTGATCGAGTCCACGGTTCTGCTGCACTCGCGCAGACTGACCACGCCCTCTCCGGTGGTGCGCACCGACGGCGCCCGGCTCGGCGACTCCCTCGCCCCGCTCATCGGCGGCGCGCGGTACTCGGTGGCCGTGACGCTCACCGGCGCGGGCGCCTTCGAGAACGCCGTGATCGAGGAGCTGGACCGCACCCCGAGCCGGGCGGTGGTCCGGGTGCTGTGCAATGTGCCGGCCGCGGAGGGCGTGGCCGAGCGGCTGCGCCCGCTGACCCGGGTCCGTCCCGAAGTGCGCGTCTCGCAGAGCGAGTTGCGCGGCATCGTGGTGGTCGACGGCGCCTCGGCGCTGGTGCAGACGCAGGTCCAGGAGCCGGTGGGGCAGGAGCCGGAGGGGCAGGGGCCGGAGGGGCAGGTGGCCGTCGTCAACGACCTCGGCGCCGTACGGGCCCTGGAGCTCCTCTTCGCCGGTGCCTGGTCCCGGGGCCGCAAGCTGGCGGACCACCTCGGGCTCGCGCCGAGGCTGCGCACGGAGTTCGCCCGCACCGTTCTGGAGGCCCTGCGCGCCGGGCACACCGATGAGACCGCGGCGCGGGCGATCAATGTGTCGCTGCGCACCTACCGCCGACATGTCGCGGAGATCATGCGGGAGCTGGACGCCAGCTCGCGCTTCCAGGCCGGGGCGCGCGCGGTCGAGCTCGGCCTGCTCGCCGACTGAGGGCGACTGAGGGCGACGACACAACGCTGTCGGGACCGGGCCGTCACGGGGGATCGCGGCGGCCCGCTGATCCATATCTTCAGGGGGATGGTTGGCATGTCCGGCTCGCGCGAGGACGAACTCGAAAAGGCCCTGCTGGAAGCGAAGGCGCGCATTGAGTCGATGGTCGCGCTGCACCGGGACCGCAGCTCCCAGGAGCAGCTCATCACCGGGGTCGACAACACCTACGACGCGGTGCTGGAGACGGCCGCGGGCCTGGTCAAGGAGGCGCGGACCAGCATCGACATCATCCACGCACGACGGCCGTCCCGGGCGGACCGGCTGCGGCGGCGCAGCGACCAGGTGGAGCGGGACCTGCTCTACGGCGCCCACGAGGGCGTGGCGATCCGGCTGCTGACCACGCCCACGCTGCTGGACGACGACTTCGTCCGCGAACAGCTGGGCCGGGAGCGGGCCGTGGCCATCCGGGTGGCCCATATGCCGCCGCTCCAGGCGCTCATCGTGGACGACAGCGTGGCGCTGGTGGTGGCCGAGTCGGCGGCGGGGCGGCGGGCGTCGGTGATCCGGGTGGCGGAGCTGCTGCACTCGCTGCGGATGCTCTTCGAGTCCATCTGGAAGGACGCCTTCCGGGCCGGGGAGCGGTTCGTCTTCGGGGACCGTACGCGGGCGGCGTTCGCCCGCCGCATCCTGAGGTACCTCCAGGCCGGGGTCACCGACGAGGTCGCGGCCCGCGAACTCACCGTCTCGGTGCGCACCTACCGGCGCTATGTGGCCGACATCATGTCCCAGCTCGGCGCCAACTCCCGGTTCCAGGCCGGGGTCCGCGCCGCCGAGCTGGGGCTTCTCCCGCCCACGCCGGGGGCGGAGCCGAATGGCCGCGGCTAGGGGGTGTTCGGCGGGTCTCGTCGCCTGCGGCGGGCTGTTCCCCTCCCCGCCCCTTCCCCCACAGCATCGATATGCGGCTCCGCCGCGTGGTGGGGCTCCGCCCCAGGCCCCGGGCTCCAGGGGTGAAGCCCCTGCCATGCGGCTCCGCCGAGTGGTCCGCCGGCCTCCTCGTAGCCGCCGTCCGGCGGGGTCGGCCTGGCAGTTTCCTGTCTCCGGCGTTGCCCGTGCCGGGGCCCTTCGATTTGGATGGGCACATCAGAGCGGGGGACCGGCGAGCCGCAGCTCCCGCCCCGTCCCGGCGGTCGGTTGCCACACCTGCGAGCCGTCGATGTGCGGGATTCCGGTGCCGCGCGGCCCCGGGGCCTCGCGCCATCCGGTGTCCGCCGTGCGGAAGGCGAATCCTCCATGAGTCACATGCCGATCGGTCCGGTCTACCGGCGCGCCGACGCCGACGGGGCGGGCACGCTGAGCGTCGCGTCACGGCCGCTGCCGATGAGCGGCGTCGGAGTGCTCGACAAGGCGTCCGTGATCCTCAGCGTGGTCGAGCAACGCCCCGCCAGCCTCGCCCAGGTGGTGGCGATCAGCGGGCTGCCACGCCCCACCGTCTACCGCATCGCCACCGCCCTGGAACGGCTCGAACTGCTGAGCCGCGACGCCCACGGCCGGTTCCTGCCCGGCGCCCGGATCGGCCACGCCGCGGCCGGGCAGCCGCGCGACCGGCTGGAGCACCTCGCGGAGGGCGTACTGGCCGATCTGCACGCGCGCACCGGGCTCAACGCCAGGGTGCACCGCCGCCGCGACGCCGTGCACATCTGCGTGGCCAGCTCGGCCGACCCGGTCACCGGGCAGGACGCGGTCCCGCTCGGCACGGCCCGGCCCGCCAAGTCCGGCCCGGTCGCCCAGGTGCTCCTGGCCTGGGAGGACCCGGACGAGCTGTACGCGGGGCTGCGCGGCGCGCGCTTCAACGCGGCGCAGCTGGCCCTGATCCGGCAGCGCGGCTGGGCGCACGGGCCCGATGTGATGGTGCTGGACGAGTATGTGCTGGCCGTACCGGTCCGGGACGGCGAGGGGCGGGTCTCCGCCGCGCTCGTGCTGTCCGGTCCGCGGGCGAGGATGGCGAAGCTGCCCGAGCGCGGGCTGCGGAACGCGGTCATCGACGCCGCGGCCGGGCTGACCGAGACGCTGCCGCGGCGGTCGGCCCGCCCCCGGCTGCGGAGCGTGCCACCCCGCTGAGGCCGCCACCACCGGTGGCCGGGCCACGCTTGGTGGCTGGCTACCGGGTGGCGGGCCGTTTGGTGGCGGGCCACCTGCTGGCGGTTCGCTCGGTGGCCGGGCCGGCCACTGACGGGCCGTTTGGTGACGGGCCGTCCGTACCCGGACGCGGCCGCTCACGGCGTCGCCGGCGGGGGCCGCCATTCCCCGGGGCTCGGCGCGCTCGGGCCGTGCGGACCGTACGAGCTACCTGGCGGGCCCGGTGCACGTGGTCCGTCCGGCGCGTCTGGTTCGCTTGGCTCGCTTGGCTCACCGGGCTTGCTTGGCTCGCCTGGGCCGTACGTTTCACTTGGCGAGCCTGGCCTGTTCGGGCCACCTGGCGAGCCCGGTGCACTTGGTACGCCCGGTCCGCTCGGCGCGTTCGTCGCGGCACCGTTCGCCGCGTCGCCCGCGTCCGCGTCCGCCTCCCTGTCCGGGCACGGCCGTCCCGTCAGGGCGTCCACGAAGCGCTCCAGCAACTCGCCCCAGGGCGCCCCGCAGTCGCGCAGACACGCCTCCTGGTCCAGGGCGATCTGCTCCTCCAGCCGGGCCAGGAACGCCCATGGAGGCTCGGTCGCGGCCGGGGAGGTCGGGTCGTCGGTCATCGGGCGGCTCGCTGACTGCTGGGTTACGGGAACGGGTACAGAGGATCTCCTGCGCATCCTGCCCCGCCCGGGCGCCGGTGATCCATCGTGACGCGACCTGCGCCGCGCACTGGCAGCAAGCTGTTACCCCGCTCCCTCAACTCCCCTCCGGCCGCCCCGGATCCGCTTCCGGCGCCCGCCCTGGCACCTTCCTGAAAGGGACATTGAGGCGCGGGGCGGGCCTGGTTAGAAAGGTGTCCCGGGTCCTCCCGCCCGCCGCCGAGCGGGCAGCGGAGTGTGACCTGGCGGTGGGGCCCTTCCCCGCGACCCGCCGCCGACACCTCGCGGGAAGCGGGCGGCGAGCCCCCCGGAGCGCGTCCGGCCCCGGGAGCGCGTCCGGCCCCGGGAGCGCGTCCGGCCCCGGGAGGCGGCGGCCGGTCGCCGCCCCGGCCGAGGGAGACGCGGCAGACGCGCCAGACGCGCCAGACAGTCACGAGGAGAGCGACGATGACATCGTCCGGCAGTGCCCGAACCCGGTGGTTCCGGCGGTACCCGGCGGCCGGACGGCCGCGGGCGCGGCTGGTCTGCCTGCCCCACGCGGGCGGGACCGCGACGTTCTTCCACCCCTGGGCCGGGGCGCTGGGCCCCGACGTCGAGGTGCTGGCCACCCGGTACCCCGGCCGTCAGGAGCGGATCGCCGAGCCGTGCGCGACCGGTATGGCGGAGCTCGCCGATCCGCTGGCCGCGGAGCTGCTCCCCTTCCTCGACGTCCCGGTGGCCTTCTTCGGCCACAGCATGGGGGCGTCCCTCGCCTATGAACTGGCCCTGCGCCTCCAGCCGGCCCACGCGGACCGGCTGGCCGGGCTCTTCGTCTCGTCCCGTGAGGCCCCGCATCTGGTGACCCCCAAGGAGATCCACCTCGGCACCGACGACGAGCTGATCGCCGAGGTGGTGCGGCTCGGTGGCGCGGACGCCGCGCTGCTGGCCGACCCGGGGATCCGGGACATCGTGCTGCCGTCCGTACGGGCCGACTTCCGGATCGCGGGCACCTACCGGGCCGAAGTCCCGCAACCCGTCGGCTGTCCGGTCGTGGCGTATGCCGGGGACCGGGATCCGGGCGCCGGGGAGAACGAGATGAGGCACTGGTCCGAGGTCGCCGGACATTCCTTCGACATGCGCGTCCTGCCCGGTGGCCATTTCTACCTGAATGCCGAGCGGGATTCCCTGACGAGCGACATCAAAAGGCGCCTGGACGAAGCAGTGTTGGCACCTTCCTGACGCAGGGCGTGCACATCGCATAACCGTACTGCGATCGTTTCGAGTGCGGGAACGCAAAAGGAGCGCCGAACGGGGGGATTCCCGCCCGGCGGCAATGACCGAGAGGTTGAATTCATCATGCCCACCCTTACCGAAGAGCGCACTGCGAAGATCAAGGAAATCGTCTGCGAGATTCTCGAGCTCGAGGAGGACGAGGTCACCGAGACCAGCCTCTTCCGCGAGGACCACGACGCCGACTCGCTGCGCGCCATCGAGATCCTGGCCTCGCTGGAGAAGGAGTTCAAGGTCGTCATCGACCAGTCCGAACTCGCCCGCATGGTCAACCTCAAGGGCGTCCACGAGGTCGTCGCCGAGTCAGCCGGCTGGTAATCCCGTCCGCTGTTCAAGCCGAGACTGGTTGGAGGTTTCGATGACTGCTCCCGCGCGCGACGGTTCCGCCGTCGCGACTCACCGAGTGGTTCTTACCGGGTTTGGCGTTTTCTCCAGCATTGGAGTGGGCGCCGCCGAGTTCGCCGAAGGGCTGCGTTCCGGCCGCAGCGGAGCGAAGCCGATCACCGCCTTCGACACCGAGGGGTTCGCCCACGCCAACGGCTGCGAAATTGTCGACTTCGAACCGGAGAAGTGGATACGCAATCTGGACGTGGCGGAACTCGGCCGGGCCAGTCAGTTCTCGGCAGCCGCGGCCCGTATGGCCGTCGAGGACGCGAATCTCGACGTCGACGTACTGCGCGAGCAGCGCGGCCTCATCTCCATCGGCACCACCGACGGGGAGTCCTTCGATCTGGACCAGCTGGTGGAGAGCCAGATCGCCCACGGGCCGGAGAAGATGGACTCCACCATCGCCCGCCGGGTGCGGGCCGGCCGCCTCTCCGCGGCCGTCGCCCATGAGCTCGGGCTGACGGACGTCGAGGCGGTGACGATTCCGACGGCCTGCGCCGCGGGCAACTACGCGATCGGCTACGGCTTCGACGCCGTACGCACCGGCGAGGTGGACTTCGCCCTCTGCGGCGGCGCCGACGCCATGTGCCGCAAGACGTTCGCCGGGTTCTACCGGCTGGGCACCATCGCACCCGAGCTGTGCCAGCCGTTCGACGTCGACCGCAAGGGCATCCTCACCGGCGAGGGCGCGGGCGTGCTCGTCCTGGAGAGCCTGGAGTCGGCCCTGGCCCGGGGCGCCCGCATCTACGCGGAGGTCCTCGGCTACGGCCTCAACTGCGACGCCTACCACCAGGTGGCCCCGAACCAGAGCAGCGTCGCCCGCTGCATGGCGCTCGCCCTGGAGAACGCCGGGGTCAAGCCCGGTGAGGTGGACCTGGTGTCCGCGCACGGCACCGGCACCAAGGCCAACGACATCACCGAGGCCCGCGCCATCCGCGAGGTCTACGGCGCGGCCCCGCCGCGGACCATCTCCATCAAGTCGATGCTCGGCCACACCATGGGCGCCGCCAGCGCCCTCGCCGCGATCGCCTGCTCGCTGGCGATCGTGCACCGCTTCATCCCGCCGACCATCAACCACACGGTCACCGACCCCGAATGCGAGGTCGACTGCGTGCCCAACCAGGCGGTCGAGGCGGATCTGCGGATCGTGCAGAACAACGGTCTCGCCTTCGGCGGCAACAACGCGGTCGTCATCCTGGGCAAGTACGAGGAGCACCGATGAGCCGCTGGCCCATTACCGGAGTCGGCGCCGTCGCGAGCGTCGGCGCCGACCCCGCGGAGATTTTCGACAGCCTGTGCCAGGGCCGCGGCGGGCTGCACAGCCTGCGCGGCTTCAACCGCGACTGGTACAACGCCGACCTGCTGTACGAGGTGGACGACCGGCCGGCGCCCGGCACCGATGTCGTGGGCCGGGCCACCGCCCTGCTGACCACGGCCGTCGGGCAGGCGCTGGACGACGCCGGTCTGCCCCGGGACCTGCGCGGGGTGCCCGTGCTCATCGGCACCGGGCTGCGCGAGCTGCGCTCGCTGGAGCTGTGGTGGCGCGACGGACAGGACTTCGACGCCGGGGGCATGCACTTCGGCACCGCGCTGCGGGAGCGGTTCGGCGCCGATGACACCACCACCATCTCCAACGCCTGCTCCGCGTCGCTGTACTCGCTGGCCCTGGGCGTGGACCTGCTGGAGTTCGGGGATGCCGACACCGTCGTGGTGGCGGGCGTGGACGTCATCACCGAGTCCATGTTCGGCCTCTCCGACCGGCTCCAGCTCGACCCGCCGGACGCGCTGCGCCCGTTCGACCGGGACCGCAAGGGCACCGTGATGGGCGAGGGCGCCGCCGCGATCGTGCTGCGCCGCGCCGCCGCCGGCGGCGGACACGGCTGGGTGCGCGGCGTGGGCGTCAACTGCGACGCCTACCACGCCACCGCGCCCGACCCCGGGGGCATCGCCCTGGCCATCAAGGACGCCCACACCCGGGCGGGCGTCAAACCGGAGGACGTGGAACTGGTGATGGTGCACGGCACGGGCACCCCGCTCAACGACGCCGCCGAGGCCACCGCGCTGCGGGAGGTGTACGGCGACCACCTGGGCCGCCCCGTGATGACCGGGGTCAAGTCGATGACCGGGCACACCTCCGGCGCCTCCGGCGTGCTCAGCCTCATCGTGGCGCTGCGCGCCATGCGGGAGCACCGGGTGCCCCCGATCACCGGTCTCGACCATCCGGCCGCGGAGACCGAGGGATTCCGGCTGGTGCGCGGCACCGCCCAGCGGGCGGATGTCTCCCTCGCCCAGATCGACGCCTTCGGCTTCGGCGGCATCAACGCCGTGGCGGTAGTGGAGGCGGCCCGATGAGCGCCGTACTGACCGGAGTCGGGCTCGCCCTGCCCGGCGTCACCACCCCGCGCGACCTGCTGGCCCCCGTGCCCGGCGGCGCGGAGCCGGTGGACCCCGCCGCCCGTATCGGCAAGAAGGGGCTGCGTTTCAAGGACCGCGCCACCCAGCTCGCGCTGGCCTGCGCCGATGCGGCGCTGGCGGACGCGGGGCTGCTCGGCCCCGAGGGGCTCACGGTCCCCGGCGAGACCGTCGCCGTCCTCGTGGCCTCCAACTACGGGAACGTGGACACCGTCTGCTCGGTCGTGGACACCATCGCGGCCGAGGGGACCGCGGGCGGCGTCAGCCCCATGGACACGCCCAACGCGTCCAGCAATGTGATCGCCTCGACGCTCGCCATCAAGTACGGGCTGCGCGGCCCCAATCTGATGGTCTGCAACGGCGCCACCTCCGGCCTGGACGCGGTCCGCTGGGCCGCCGCCCTCGTCGGCGCCCGCCGCGCCGACCGGGCGCTGGTCCTGGCCGTCGAACCGGACAACGAGATGGTCCGCCGCCTCACCGGGGCCGACCGGATCGTGGACGGCGCCGCCGCCGTCGTCGTGGAGCGCCGGGCGGCCGCCGCCGTCCGCGGCGCCGAGGCCCGGGCCCGGGTCGGCTCCGCGGTCCGTGCCGGAAGCGTCGAGGCGTGCCTGGAGCGGCTGGCCGGGGACGACCGCACCCCGCCCGCCGCCTGGTTCGGCCCCGGCGGCGAGCAGGGGGCCGGCTCCTCGCTGCTGCCGTCCGGCACCGTCCACCACGCGCTGGCCGACACCTTCGGCGAGGCGTCGGCGGTCCTCGGCGTCCTCCAGTGCGCCGGAACCATCGGCTGGTACGCCGACGGTGGCGCCGGGCCCGTCTACGCCCTCGCCGGCCGCGACGGCGACGACGCCACCGCCGGACTCGCCCTGCTGGCCCCGGGCCGGTCCTGATGGCCCACGGTGAGCCGGGCGCGGTGATGGCCCACGGTGAGACCGGCGCGACCGGGATCCGCGACCTGGCGCGCCAGCCCCTGCTGCTGCGCCACCGCCCCGCGCGGGACGCGACCCGGCTGCGCGCCCTGTTCCTGCACGGCCTGGCCAGCAGCGGGGCGGTCTGGGACGGGCTCGCCCCGCTGCTGCCGCCGGACCTGGAGACCTGGACCGCCGAGCTGCCCTGGCGCGCCGACCACGTCCAGCCGTGGAGCCGCCGGCCGGAGCGGACCGACTGGATCGTCACGGCCCTGGAACGGCTGCCGGACCCGCCCGACGTCGTCGTCGCCCACTCGTTCTCGGCGAACCAGCTGCTGGACCTGCTCAGCCGGGAGGCCGAGGCGGGCAACGACGTGCGCGAGCGGTACGGGATCCGGGGCGTGGTCCTCGTCTCGCCCTTCTACCGGCGCTCACCGGACGACTTCGCCTGGGACTCCGTCTCGGGCATGCAGCGGGACTTCCTCCACATCATGGAGGAGGGGCTGCGCACCCACTCCTCCCGCCGGACCACCCCGGAGGTCCGGCGGCACATGGCGGAGCGGGTGTGCGAACGGGTCGGCCCCTACGGCTGGGTGCGGTTCTTCGAGCACTATCTGCGCACCCCCTGGCTCCGCCCCGAACTGATCACCGTGCCCGGCCTGGTCGTGACCGGCCAGGACGACTTCGCCGCCGCCGAGAGCGCCCTGCTCGCGGCCGACCTCCCCGGGGCCGAGCTGCACGCGGTCCCCGGGTGCGGTCACTACCCGATGTCCGAGCACGCGGAGTCGTTCTCCGCCCTGGTCGGCGCGTTCCTCCGGCGGCTCTCGGACCGGGCCGCCCCACACCTCACGGAGAAGTGATGTCGCAAGCCGTCAAGTCGCTGCTGAACGAGTCGACCACGGTCGTCCTCAGCCCGGGATACGAGGGTGCCAACATCGGCACCATCATCGGTTTCAAGCACGTCAACTACCTGGTCGAGAAGGCCGTCATCGCGCACTTCCGGCGCAGCGGGCTCCCGGTCGGCAGGCTCTACGAGGAGCACGGCCTCGGATTCGACATCGTCGACATCGACTCCCGCCTCCAGACCGCCCTCGTCGTCGATGACGAGGCGTCGATCGAGGTGACCCCGGTGACCAAGGACGACGCCACCGAGCTGTCGTTCAAGGTCGCCATCACCGTCGAGCGCGACGGCGCCCCCAAGAAGGCCGTCGCCGCCAAGGTCAAGGCCGTGCTGCGGCACGACGAGAACGATGTGCGGATGCCGCGCAGGCTGCCCGTGCCCGAGGGCCTGGAGCGGTTCGTCACGGCGCGCATCGGCGGCGTCGAGCCGGGGGCGGCCGCGCCCGCGGTCACCGAGAAGCTGATCTCCGGCGGCTGCGCCGAGACCGACGCGGTGCTGGAGCGACTGCTGGCCGGACAGAACGCCTACGGCTGGAAGTTCCGCATCCCGTACCCGTTCGTGCACTTCTTCGAGCGGCTCCAGATGTCGGGCTATCTGCGGCTGATGGAGGAGGCCAAGCACCGCTTCGTGGACGCGCGCGGCATCTCCATCCGGGCGCTGCTGGAGGAGAAGAACTGGATCCCCGCCGTCACCCACTCCCGGGTGACGCTGCTGGACGAGGCGCTCCTCGAAGAGGACCTCTACGTCGTCTACACCGTCGACAACGTCTTCAAGAACCTGCTCTACACCTCGCGCCTGGACACCTATGTGGTCCGTGACGGCCGCCTGGTGCAGACCTCCACCGGCACCATCACCCACGCCTACGGAGTGGTGGAGAACGGCAAGGAGGGCCGCCTGGTCACCTTCGACGAGCGAGTTTTGAACGCCTTCGCCTTCGGCGACGGCCGGAACCAGCCGTGAGCGCGCAGGGCACCGCGCCCCGCGGTCCCGTCATCGCGGGATGGTCGGCGGTGTCGCCGTACGGCATCGGCCGGGACGCCTTCGTCGAGGGCGCCCGGTCGGGCCGGTCCACGGCCACCGCGGCGGAGCCCGGCGGTGAGCCGGTCCCCGACGAGCGGGTGTGCCTGGCCCGGGACCTGGTCATCAAGGAGGTCCTGGGCCGCAAGGGCACCCGGTCCATGGACCGGGTCACCGGCCTGGCCGTGGCGACGGTACGGGAACTGGTCACGGCGGCCGACGGCGCGGCGGACAGCGGCGCCGACGTGGGCCTCGTCCTGGGCACGACCACCGGAAGCGCCCAGAGCATGATGGACATCACCCGCGACACCCTCATCCACGAGAAGCCCTTCTACATCGACCCCTCGCACATCCCCAACGCCATCATGAACTGCCCCGCCGGGCAGTGCGCCATCTGGTACGGGCTCAAGGGGCCGAACACCACGGTCGCCGCCGGACGCTCCTCCGGGCTGATCGCCCTCAACTACGCCCGGCGGCTGCTCGCCTCCGGGCGCGCCATGACCGTTCTGTGCGGCGCCGTCGAGGAGTACTCCCCGGCCCGCGCCTGGCTGGACTGGCACACCCGGGGCGAGGACGAGACCGGTGTCGTGCTCGGCGAGGGCTGCGCGGTGCTGCGGCTGCGGCCCGCCGAGACCGTGGCCGACGGCGAGGGGCTCGCCGAGGTGCTCGCGGTCGAGTCCGGGGTGGCGGGCCCCGACGGGGCGGGCCCCTCGCTGCGGTCCGCCGTGGAGCGCGCGCTGCGCCGGGCCGGGGCGTCGCGCGAGGACGTCTGGGCGGTGTCCCCCTCGGGCCCGGCCGGTCTCCTCGGCGAGCAGGAACGGACCGCGCTGCGAGCCGGGTTCGCCGGTCACGACGTGCGCTGGATCCCGCAGCCGGACACGATCGGCGACACCGCCGCCGCGACCGCCGCCTTCCAGATCGTCTCCGTGCTGACGGCGGCCCAGGACGACGACCGGGCCGCGGGCCGGCTGGCGGTGGTGACGTCCGTGGACCGTGACGGCGCGCTCGCCTGCGCACTCCTGCGCCTGCTGTGACGCCCCTTCCCGCTGTGTGAACCGCTGTGTGAACCGCTGTGTGAAAGGAACCCCATGTCCGTCACCTACTCCGACGCGGCCGGCGCGGCCCCGCTCGACATGGACGAACTGCGCGGCATCGTCGCCGACATCCTGGAGGTCGACGCCACCGACGTCGCCGACGACGCCGACTTCATGGAGGACCTCGAGGTCGACTCCCTGATGGCGCTCGAGGTCATCGTGGTCCTGGAGAAGAAGTACGGCGTCAAGTTCGCGGAGTCCGAGCTGCGCCAGGTGGTGTCGCTGCGCCAGGCGCACGAGCTGCTGACCCAGAAGCTGCGCGCCCGGTGACCGCGAACACCACCAACAGCCCGGTGCGGGCCGCGCCCGAGGTGGTGCGGCGGGCCTCGGCGGACGCCGGGCAGCCGGGGCTGAGCAGCGAGGTCCGGTTCCGTATCGCACCGGAGGAACCGGTGTTCGCCGGTCACTACCCGGACTTCCCGATCTTCCCCGGGGTGTGCGTGGTCGAGTGCGCCCACCGCGCGGCCCTCGCCACCGCCCCCGGGCCCGCGGCCATCTCGCTGCGGGCCCTGGAGTCGGCCCGGTTCATCGGCCCGGTCTTCCCCGGCGACGTCCTGACCGTCCGCGCCGACTGGAAGGCGGTCGACGGCGGCTGGACGTACACGGCGACGGCCGCCACCGAGCGCGGCACGTCCGCCAAGGTGCGGCTGGGCTTTCGTACGGAGGTCACACCATGATCGACGCGGCCGGGATCAAGCGCCTGCTGCCGCATCGCCATCCGATGCTGCTGATCGACCGGGTGGTGGAGCTCGTCCCCGGCGAACGGCTGGTGGCGCTCAAGGCCATCACCTGCAATGAGCCGTGGTACCGCCATCTCGGTGAGGACGCGGCCCCGGAGGAGTTCGCCTATCCGGGGACCCTGCTGGTCGAGTCCTGGGGCCAGGCCGCGGGGCTGCTCGCGGTGTGCGGCGCCGAGGCGACCGGCGGCCCGACCGGCCAGGTCATGCTGGCCGGTTCGATGTCCGGGGTGGAGTTCCACCGCCCGGTCCAGCCCGGAGACGTACTGGAGCACCGGGTGCGGCTCTTCCGGGCGCTCACCGACACCGTGATCTTCGAGGGCGAGACGCTGGTCGGCGGCGAGGTCGCGCTGACCTTCTCCCGCATGGTGATGGCGTTCCGCCCCGGGGACCAGCTGCGCCCGTCGGCCTCCGCCGATCAGGTCGCGGCGGCCCCCGCCGTTCCATAGCCCGCCGCCGGCTCGCTGCCGGTCACGAGGGCCAGCGGCCCATCAGGAGAGGGAAACAGTCGTGCACAACAGTGAGTCCAGGGTCGCCCTCGTCAGCGGCGGATCCCGCGGCATCGGGCGGGAGGTGGTCCTGCGCCTGGCCCGGGACGGCTTCGACGTCGCGTACTGCTACCGGTCCGACGAGGCCGCGGCGAACGTCCTGGAGAAGGAGGTCCGGGAGCTCGGCGTCAGGGCGCTGGCCGTCCGCGCCGATGTCTCCGACATGGAGTCGGTGCGGTCCTTCGTTACCCGCGCCGAGGAGACCCTCGGCCCGGTCGACGCCGCGGTCACCTCCGCCGGCATCACCCGGGACAACCCCCTGCTGATGATGGCCGACGAGGAGTGGCAGCAGGTCATCGGCACCAACCTCGACGGGGTCTACCACGTATGCCGCGCCGTCATCTTCGAGATGATGAAGCGGAAGTCCGGCGCCATCGTGAACCTCTCGTCCGTGGCGGGGGTCTACGGCAACCCCACCCAGACCAACTACTCGGCCTCCAAGGCGGGCATCATCGGCTTCTCCCGGTCGCTCGCGAAGGAGGTCGGCCGGTACGGCATCCGCACCAATGTGGTCGCCCCCGGCTTCATCGAGACCGATATGACGGCGGAACTGAGCGACCAGGTGCGCAAGAAGGCCCTGCAGCAGATCCCGCTGAAGCGGCTGGGCCGGCCGGAAGAGGTCGCCGACCTCGTCTCCTACCTGGTGTCCGACCGGGCCGCCTACATCACCGGCGCCGTCTTCCAGATCGACGGCGGCATCACCATCTGACCGACTCCTAGCGGAAGGCGGAGCATCACCGTGCCCAAGCCCAAGAAGCCACCGAGGTGGTACTTCTCGCTGCGCAGCCCGTACTCCTGGTTCGCCTACCTGGACCTGCTCGAGCGCTACCCCGACGTGGCCGACGGAATGGACTGGATCCCCTTCTGGGAGCCGGACGCCATCACCCAGAACATGCTGGACCAGGCCGATGTGGAGCTGCCCATCGTCGCCATGTCCCGCGCGAAGAACTTCTACATCCTCCAGGACCTCTCGCGGATCTCCAAGGCGCGCGGTCTGAAGATGACCGTGCCGATCGACAAGGACCCCAACTGGGAGATCTCCCACCTGGCCTACCTCGCCGCCCAGGAGGAGGGCCACGGCCGCCGCTTCATCGAGCTCACCTACCGGGCCCGCTGGCAGGAGGGCCGGGACATCACCCGGCGCGAGACGATGGGTGAGATCGCCGCGGAGCTGGGGCTCCCGGCCGAGCAGCTGGCGGACGCGTCGGACGACCCCGGGCTGCGCAAGCGGGGCCTGGATTGCCTGATCCAGTCGTATCAGGACGGCCTGTTCGGCGTTCCGTTCTTCATCCACGGACGCGAGAAGTTCTGGGGCGCGGACCGGCTGGCGCCCTTTGTCGCGGCCTTCCGCGGCCAACCTCTCGAAGAGGTCGAGAAAGGCTGGCAGCATCATGACGAGCTGCCCCGGTTCTCCGCCCCCGGTGGAGATACTGGACACGCAGGAGGCTGCGGCTAGACCGCTCGGTCACCACACCCGCCGAGAAGAATTCGAGGCCGGGGCGGACGGGTCTCCCGCGGATTGTCCAAGCCGTAGGGGAGGGACTCTCCACCCCGGCCTTGTCGCGCCGTGAATTCCGTACGCAATTCGTCGAATCCTCCACTGGTCACGCTCTTTTCGAGGGGTTCAGCTGATGTCCGATCGCGTTCAGACCGCCACGCTTCCCGAGCTGTTCGAGGCCCGGGTGCGGGTTTCGGCGGAGAGTGTCGCCGTGGTCTGTGGCGAGGAGTCGTTGTCGTACGGGGAGTTGAACGCGCGGGCGAATCGGCTGGCGCGTTTGCTGGTGGCGCGGGGTGTGGGCATTGAGGACCGGGTGGGGCTGGTGCTGCCGCGGTCGGTGGATTTGGTGGTGGGTGTTCTCGCGGTGTTGAAGGCGGGGGCGGTGTATGTGCCGGTGGATCCGGGTTATCCGGCGGACCGGGTGGCGTATGTGTGGGAGGACGCGGGTCCGTCGCTGGTGGTGTCGGTGGCGGGTGCGGGGGTCGGGGTGCCGGCGGGGGTTCCGCTGGTGGTGCTCGACGACGCCGGGGTCACGGCCGAGTTGGCGGGGCTGGACGGGTCGGATGTCGGCATCCGGACGTCACTGGACGCGGCCGCGTACATCATTTACACCTCTGGATCCACGGGACGGCCCAAGGGCGTCGTGGTGTCGCACGGGAATGTGGTGCGGCTGTTTGACGAGACAGATCAGTGGTTCGGCTTTGGCGCGGATGATGTGTGGACCCTGTTCCATTCCTTCGCCTTTGATTTCTCGGTGTGGGAGTTGTGGGGTGCGCTGCTGTGGGGTGGGCGGCTGGTGGTGGTGCCGTTCGAGGTGAGCCGTTCGCCGGGTGAGTTTCTGCGGTTGTTGGTGGATGAGGGTGTGACGGTGCTGAATCAGACGCCGTCGGCCTTTTATCAGCTGATGCAGGCTGATCGTGAGGCGCCGGATATGGGTGCCCGGTTGGGGTTGCGGTGGGTGGTGTTCGGCGGTGAGGCGCTGGATGTCTGGCGGTTGGAGGAGTGGTTCGACCGGCATGGGGATTCCGGGCCGGTGCTGGTGAACATGTATGGGATCACCGAGACCACGGTGCATGTCAGTTATGCGGCGCTGGATTCCCGTATCGCGACATCCGGAGCGGGAAGTGTCATCGGCGTCGGCATTCCCGACCTCCGGGTGTATGTGCTCGATGAAGACTTGCGGCCGGTGCCGACCGGTGTCTCCGGCGAGATGTATGTCGGGGGCGCGGGGGTGGCGCGCGGCTATTGGGCCCGTCCGGATTTGACGGCGGGGCGGTTTGTGGCCGATCCGTTCGGTCCGGCGGGTGCCCGGATGTATCGGTCGGGGGATGTGGCGCGGTGGACCGATGAGGGTGTCCTGGAGTTCGTGGGGCGGGCGGATGACCAGGTGAAGGTGCGCGGTTTCCGGATCGAGCTGGGTGAGATCGAGTCCGTTCTGGGGGAGTGCCCGGGGGTCGGTCAGGCGGTGGTGGTGGTCCGTGAGGATCGTCCCGGGGACAAGCGCCTGGTGGCTTATGTGGTTCCGGACGCGGGCGCCGAGGTGAAGGCGAAGGATCCGCGGGCGCATGCGGCGGGGATGCTGCCCGAGCACATGGTGCCGTCGGCGTTCGTGGTGCTGGAGCGGTTGCCGTTGACGGTGAACGGCAAGCTGGACCGTAAGGCGCTGCCCGCGCCGGAGTCTCCGGTGAGTGCGGGTGGCCGGGCGCCGCGTACGCCGCGCGAGGAGATCCTGTGCGGCTTGTTCGCGGAGATCCTGGACGCTCCCCGCGTCGGCGTGGAGGACAACTTCTTCGACCTCGGCGGACACTCCCTCCTGGCCACACGCCTGGTGTCCCGGATCCGCTCGGAGCTGGGCGCCGAGCTGACCGTCGGCGAGCTCTTCGAGGCCGCCACCCCCGCGGGGGTCGCCGAAGCCCTCACCTCGGCGGCCGTGGCCCGCGACGGTGTGCGCCGCTATGAACGCCCCACGGTGCTGCCGCTGTCCCACGCCCAGCAGCGCCTGTGGTTCCTCGACCGCCTCGAGGACGGAGGCGCCACCTACAACCTGGCCTTCGAGATCACCCTGTCCGGTGTGTTGGACCGGGGTGCGTTGCGGGCGGCTTTGGGTGATGTGGTGGCGCGGCACGAGAGTCTGCGGACGGTGTTCGTGGAGGTGGACGGGGTGCCGCGGCAGGTGGTGCGGTCCTCGGTCGAGGTGCCGTTCGCCGAGGCCGAGGTGTCGCGGGAGGGGCTGGGTGAGGCGCTGAGTGCGGCGGTGGCGCGGCCGTTCGACCTGGCGGACGATGTCCTGCTGCGCGCGGACCTGTTCTCCCTGACCGAGCAGGCCGAGGCCGAGCATGTGCTGCTGCTCACCATGCACCACATCGTCGCCGACGGCTGGTCGCTGATTCCGCTCTCGACCGACCTCACCACGGCTTACCGTGCCCGCCTCGCCGGCGGCGCCCCGCAGTGGTCCGAACTGCCGGTGCAGTACGCGGACTTCGCGCTGTGGCAGCGTGAGGTGCTGGGTGTGGAGGGTGCCGAGGGGAGTGTGTTCGGCCGTCAGGTGGGGTTCTGGCGGGAGCGGCTGGCGGGTTTGCCGGAGGAGTTGGCGCTGCCGGTGGACCGGGCGCGTCCCGCGGTGCTGAGCGGTCGTGGTGATGTGGTGGAGTTCGGGCTTTCGTCGCAGGTGCATCGGGGTTTGGTGCGGTTGGCGCGGGAGTCGCGGGCGAGTGTGTTCATGGTGGTGCAGGCGGCGCTGGCCGGGCTGCTGTCGCGGCTGGGCGCCGGATCGGATATCGCCCTCGGCACGGCGGTCGCGGGCCGCAATGACGTGGCGCTGGACGACATGGTCGGCTTCTTCGTGAACACGCTGGTGCTGCGCACCGATGTGTCGGGCGACCCGTCGTTCCGTGAGCTGCTGGACCGGGTGCGGGAGTCGGATCTGTCGGCGTTCGCGCATCAGGACGTGCCGTTCGAGCGGCTGGTCGAGGTGGTGAATCCGCAGCGGTCGGCCGCCCGCCATCCGCTGTTCCAGGTGATGCTCGCCCTCCAGAACAACCCGGACCCCGAGCTGGACCTGCCGGGCATCGACGCGCGGATCCGCCAACTGCGCACCTCCACCGCCAAGTTCGACCTGACCCTGGACCTCGTCGAGCGCCACGAGGCGCAGGACACACCCGCCGGGATCGAGGGGGTCGTCGAGTACAGCGTGGATCTGTTCGACCGGGAGACGGTCGAGGGGATGGTGGCGCGGTTTGTGCGGTTGCTGGAGGCGGTGGTCGCGGATCCGGAGGTGCGGCTTGGCCGGGTGGAGATCCTGTCGGAGCGGGAGCGTTCGCGGCTGCTGACGGAGTGGAACGGGCCGGTGCTGGACGTGCCGGTGCGATCGCTCCCGGCGCTGGTGGAGGCGCAGGTCGGGCGTACGCCGGAGGCGGTGGCGCTGATCGAGGGCGAGGAGTCCCTGTCCTACCGGGAGCTGAATGCGCGGGCGAACCGGCTGGCGCGGTTGCTGGTGGGGATGGGTGTGGGTCCGGAGCGGATTGTGGCCCTGGCACTGCCGCGTTCGGCGGCGCAGGTGGTGGCGTTGCTGGCGGTGGTGAAGGCCGGTGGTGCGTATCTGCCGGTGGATCCGGACTATCCGGGCGAGCGGATCTCCTACATGCTCGGCGACGCCGCCCCGGCCCTGCTGCTGACCGACAGTGCCACCGCGGCCGGGCTGCCCGAGACCGATGGTCTGACGCGGGTGGTTGTGGACGCGGAGGAGACCCGGGCGCGGGTCGATGCCCTGGCCGGGACGGACTTGGTCGACGGTGAGCGGTTGGCGCCGCTGTCGGTGGACCACCCGGCGTATGTCATCTACACCTCCGGCTCCACCGGCCGCCCCAAGGGCGTCGTCGTGACCCACCACGGCCTGGCCGCCTTCTCCGGGGCGGAGGCGGAGCGGTTCTTCGTCACCCCCGACAGCCGGGTGCTGCAGTTCGCCTCGCCGAGCTTCGACGCGGCGGTGCTCGAGGTGTGCATGGCCCTCCCGCACGGTGCGGCCCTGGTCGTCCCGCCGCCCGGACCGCTCGTCGGCGAGACCCTCACCGACGTCCTGGCCGGGCAGCGGATCACCCACGCGCTCATCCCGCCCGCCGCCCTCGCCGGGGTGACCCCCACGGGCCTGACCGACTTCCGCACCCTCATCGTCGGTGGCGAGGCATGCCCCGCCGAACTGGTGGAGCGCTGGTCGTCCGGGCGCCGCATGGTCAACGCGTACGGGCCGACGGAGTCCACCGTCGCCGCCACCACCAGCGGCCCCCTCGCCCCCGGCGCCGGGGCCCCGCCGATCGGCAGCCCGGTGTGGAACACCAGCGCCCTCGTCCTCGACGAGCGGCTGCGACTCGCCCCCGTGGGCGTGGTCGGCGAGCTGTACATCGCCGGTGACGGGCTCGCCCGCGGCTATCTCGGCCGCCCCGGGCTCAGCGCCGAGCGGTTCGTGGCCCACCCGTACGGGCCGCCGGGGGCCAGGATGTACCGCACCGGCGACCTCGTCCGCTGGGGCGCCGACGGCCAGTTGGAGTACGTCGGCCGCGCCGACGACCAGGTGAAGCTGCGCGGCTTCCGCATCGAGCTCGGCGAGATCGAGACCGTGCTCGCGGGCCACCCGGACGTGGAGCGCGCCGTGGTCGTCGTCCGCGAGGACCGCCCCGGCCATCGCCGGCTCGTCGGCTACATCGTGCCCGAGCCCGGTGCCGCGCGGCCCGACCAGCAGATCCTGCGCAAGCATGTGGCCGCCGCGCTCCCCGAGTACATGGTGCCGAGCGCGGTCGTGGCACTGGACCATCTGCCGCTGACCCCCAACGGCAAGCTGGACCAGAAGGCCCTGCCCGAGCCCGACCGCACCGCCGCCGCCCCGGGGCGCGCCCCGGCCACGGAGCGCGAGGAGACCCTGTGCCGGCTGTTCGCCGAGGTGCTCGGGGTGGCCGAGGTGGGCGTCGACGAGAGCTTCTTCGACCTCGGTGGCGACAGCATCGTCTCCATCCAGCTCGTCAGCGGGGCCCGCAAGGCGGGGCTCGTCATCACCCCGCGCGATGTGTTCCGGCACCGCACGGTCGAGGCGCTCGCGGCCGTCGCCCGCGAGACCGAGGAGACGAGCCGCCCCGCCGCCCGGGACAGCGGGGTCGGCCCGATCCGGGAGACGCCGATCATCACCTGGCAGCGCGAACGGGGCGGCCCCATCGACCGCTTCAGCCAGACCATGCTGCTGCGGGTCCCGGCGGACCTGGGGCTCACCCGCCTCCAGGACGCCCTCCAGACCGTGCTGGACCACCATGACGTGCTCCGGATGCGGCTGACCCGGCGGACGTCCGACGCCAGTTGGGCCATGGAGGTGCCCGAGCCCGGTGCCGTCCCGGCCGCGCCCCGCGTCACCCGGGTGGAGGTGGCGGGGCTGGACGGCGACGCCCTGTCCGAGCGCGTCACCGCCGAGTCGGGGCGCGCCCTGGACCGGCTGGCCCCCGCGACCGGCGGCATGGTCGAGGCGGTCTGGTTCGACGCCGGACCGGACCGGCCGGGGCGGCTGCTGCTCGTCCTCCACCACCTGGTGGTGGACGGCGTCTCGTGGCGCATCCTGGTGCCCGACCTGACCGCCGCCTGGCAGGCCGCGGGGGCGGGCCGGGCGGCCCGGCTCGAACCCGTGGGCACCTCGTTCCGTACCTGGGCCGAACGCCTCGCCGACGAGGCCCACAGCCCCCGGCGCACCGCCGAACTCGAGCTGTGGGAGCGGATGACCGCCGCGCCCGGGCGCACCCTCGGCCGGCGCCCCCTCGACCCCGCCCGGGACACCGTGGGCACCGCCCGGTCCCTCACCCTGACGATGGACCCCGAGCGCACCACCGCGGTGCTGACCGAGGTGACCGCCGCCCTGAGCGCGTCGGTCAACGAGGTCATGCTGACCGCGCTGGCCCTCGCGGTCACCGGCTGGCGCCGTCGGCGCGAAGGCGGCGACAACACCGCCGTCCTCATCGACCTGGAGGGCCACGGCCGCGAGGAGTTCGCCCCGGACATCGACCTCTCCCGCACGGTCGGCTGGTTCACCAGCCTCTACCCCGTGCGGCTGGACCCCGGCCGCCCGGCCCCCGGAACGGCCGCCGGACCGGCCCCCGGACCGGCCCCCGGAACGGCCGCCCTGAAGCGCGTCAAGGAGCAGCTGCGCGCGCTGCCGGACAACGGACTGGGCTACGGACTGCTGCGCCACCTCAACCCGCACACCGCGCGGGCCCTGGCGACGCGCCCCGTACCGCAGATCTCGTTCAACTACCTGGGACGCTTCGCGGCCCCCTCCGACACCGGAGGAGCGGACCCGGAGTGGACCGCCGACCCCCTGACGGACGTGCTGGGCGCCGGGGCCGACCCCGCCCTGCCGCTCGCACACTGCCTGGAAATCAATGTGCTGACACAAGACGGCGTGGACGGGCCCCGGCTGGCCGCCACCTGGTCGTGGCCGGACGGCGTGCTGTCCGAGCCCGAGGTGCGGGACCTCGCCGAGGACTGGTTCACGGCACTGGACGCGCTGTCGGACCGGTCCGACCGGTCCGACAGCGGTGGCTGGACCCCCTCGGACCTTCCGTTGGTGTCGTTGTCGCAGGCGGAGATCGACCTTTTGGAATCCGAGTGGAGGAATTCGTGACCAAGCCGGGACTTGCCGACGTTCTGCCCCTGTCGCCCCTGCAAGAGGGCATGCTCTTCCTCGCCCTCTACGACGAGCGGTCGGTGGACGCCTACACCGTGCAGTTGGGCTTCGACCTCGAGGGCGAGGTCGACCCGGCGGGGCTGCGCGCCGCCGGTGCCGCCCTGCTGCGCCGCCACCCCAATCTGCGGGCCGGGTTCCGGCACGAGAAGCTCAGCCGCCCCGTGCAGGTCATCCCGCACGAGGTGGAACTGCCCTGGCAGGAGGCCGATCTGCGGGACGGTTCGGACGAGGCGCGGCAGACGGCGCTGGACGAGCTGGTCGAGCGGGACCGCACGCGCCGCTTCGACCTCGCGGCCCCGCCGCTGATCCGCTGCACCCTCGCCCGGCTCGCCGACGACCGGTACCGGCTGGTGGTCACCCTGCACCACATCCTGCTGGACGGCTGGTCCTTCCCGCTGCTGGTCGACGACCTCTTCGAGCTGTACGCGCGGCGCGGCGACGAGAGCGGCCGGCCCAAGGTCACCCCGTACCGCGACTACCTCGCCTGGCTGTCCCGCCAGGACCGGGACGCCGCGGCCAAGGCGTGGCGCACCGCCCTCGACGGCGTCACCGAGCCGACCCTGCTGGTGCCGGGCGCCGGCCAGCGGGTGGACCGGATGCCCGAGGAGTTCAGCGTGGAGCTCCCCGCCGAGCTGACGGAGCGGCTGACGGCGCTGGCGCGGTCGCGGGGCTGGACGCTCAACACGGTGGTGCAGGGCGCGTGGGGTCTGCTGCTGGCGTCGCTGACCGGCCGTGACGACGTGGTGTTCGGCACCACCGTCTCCGGCCGCCCCCCGGAGCTCCCGGGCGTCGAGGCCATGGTCGGGCTGTTCATCAACACCCTGCCGGTGCGGGTGCGGCTGGACGCCACCGAGACGCTGGCACAGCTCCTCGGACGGCTCCAGGACCAGCACACCGAGCTGATGGACCACCAGCACCTCGGACTCACCCAGATCCAGCGGGAGATGGGCACCGGCGCGCTCTTCGACACCCTCGCCGTCTTCGAGAACTACCCCTTCGACCCGTCCGGCCTGGACCGGACCGTGGACGGTGTGCGGGTCTCCGGCTTCTCCGGCGCCGAGGCCACCCACTACCCGCTGAGCCTCATCGCCTACCCGGGCGAGCGGATCCGGCTGCGCGTCGGCCACCGCCCCGAGCTGGTCGACCGCGCCGCGGCCGAGACCGCCGCGGAGCGGCTCACCCGGGTTCTCGCGGCCGTCGCCGCCGACCCCGACCAGCGGGTGGCCGCCGTCGACGCCCTCGCGGCCGACGAGCGCGAGAACGTGCTGGTCCGGTGGAACGACACCGCGCACGAGGTGCGGCCCGACACCCTCCCGCGGCTCTTCGAGGCCCGCGCGGCGGCCGTCCGGGACCACCCCGCCGTGGTCTTCGACGGCACCGAGGTCTCCTACGCCGACCTCAACGCGCGGGCCAACCGGCTCGCCCGCCACCTCATCGCCCAGGGCGTCGGCCCCGAGCGGACCGTGGCCCTGGCCGTGCCGCGCTCGGTGGAGCTGATCGTCGCCCTGCTGGCCGTCACCAAGACCGGCGCCGCCTACCTCCCGGTGGACCCCGACCACCCCCAGGACCGTACCTCCTACGTCCTCTCCCAGGCCCGGCCCGCCCTGGTGCTCACCACCGCGGCCACCGCCGGGAGTCTGCCCAGCACGGCCGCGCCCGTCCTGGTCCTGGACGCGCCGGAGCGGGCCGAGGCCCTGGCGGGCCACGCGGACACCGACGTCACCGACGTCACCGACGCGGAGCGCACCACGCCGCTGACCCCTGACCACCCCGCCTACGTCATCTACACCTCGGGCTCCACCGGCCGCCCCAAGGGCGTCGTCGTGCCGCACCGGGGCATCGTCAACCGACTCGCCTGGATGCAGGGGCAGTACGGGCTGGCCGCGGACGACCGGGTGCTCCAGAAGACCCCCGCCGGCTTCGACGTGTCGGTGTGGGAGTTCTTCTGGACCCTCACCGAGGGCGCCACGCTCGTCGTCGCCCGCCCCGGGGGCCACAAGGACCCGGCGTACCTCGCCGACCTGGTGCGCGAGCAGGGCGTCAGCACGCTCCACTTCGTCCCGTCGATGCTCCAGGAGTTCCTCCAGGAGCCGGCCGCCGCGCGGTGCACCGGGCTGCGCCGCGTCATCTGCAGCGGTGAGGCGCTTCCCGACCCGCTCCGCGAGCGGTTCTTCGCCACCCTCCCGGCGGAGCTGCACAACCTGTACGGGCCCACCGAGGCGTCCGTCGACGTCACCTACTGGCGGTGCGAGGCCGGACACACACCCGGCCCGGTGCCCATCGGCCGTCCGGTCTGGAACACCCGGACCCTGGTCCTGGACGCCATGCTGCGCCCCGTCGCCCCCGGTGTCGCGGGCGACCTCTATCTCGCGGGCGCCCAACTGGCCCGGGGCTACCTCGACCGGCCCGACCTGACCGCCGACCGCTTCGTCGCCGACCCGTACGGCCCGGCGGGCAGCCGGATGTACCGCACCGGCGATGTGGCCCGCTGGACGGACGAGGGGGTCCTGGAGTTCCTCGGCCGCGCCGACGACCAGGTGAAGCTGCGTGGCTTCCGCATCGAGCTCGGCGAGATCGAGGCCGCCCTGACCGGCCATCCGCGGATCGCCGCGGCGGCCGTCGTGGTCCGCGAGGACCGGCCCGGGGACCAGCGCCTGGTGGCCTACGTGGTCGCCGCGGACCCGGCGGACGCCCCCGACACCGCGGATCTGCGTGCCCACCTGGCCGCGGCGGTGCCCGAGTACATGGTGCCGTCGGCGTTCGTGTCCCTGGACCGGCTGCCGGTGTCCGCCAACGGCAAGCTGGACCGCAAGGCCCTGCCCGCCCCCGACGCCGTCACCGGCGGAAGCGGTCGCGCGCCGCGCACACCGCGCGAGGAGATCCTGTGCGGTCTGTTCGCCGAGGTGCTGGGCGTGGACCGGGTGGGCCCCGACGACGACTTCTTCGCCCTGGGCGGGCACTCGCTGCTGGCCACGCGCCTGGTGTCGCGGATCCGCTCCGCGCTGGGCGTGGAACTGGCCGTGGGCGCGCTCTTCGAGGCGCCCACGGCGGCCCGGCTGGAGACCGAGCTCGCCCACGCGGGCGACGCGCGGCCGGGGGTGCGCCCGTATGTGCGCCCCGAGGTGCTGCCGCTGTCGCACGCCCAGCACGGCCAGTGGGTGATCAACCGCATCGAGGAGGGCTCCTCGGCGTACCACGTCCCGTACGCCACGCGCCTGTCCGGTGTGTTGGACCGGGTGGCGTTGCGTGCGGCGTTGGGTGATGTGGTGGCGCGGCACGAGAGTCTGCGGACGGTGTTCGTGGAGGTGGACGGGGTGCCGCGGCAGGTGGTGCGGTCCTCGGTCGAGGTGCCGTTCGTCGAGGCCGAGGTGTCGCGGGAGGGGTTGGGTGAGGCGCTGAGTGCGGCGGTGGCGCGGCCGTTCGACCTGGCGGAGGATGTCCTGCTGCGCGCGGACCTGTTCTCTGTCACTGAGCAGGCCGAGCATGTGCTGCTGCTGACCATGCACCACATCGCCTCGGACGGCTGGTCGCTCAGCCCCCTCGCCCGCGATCTGTCCGCCGCGTACACCGCCCGTCGCGAGGGCCGTGCGCCCGTGTGGTCCGAACTGCCGGTGCAGTACGTGGACTTCGCGCTGTGGCAGCGTGAGGTGCTGGGTGTGGAGGGTGTCGAGGGGAGTGTGTTCGGCCGTCAGGTGGGGTTCTGGCGGGAGCGGCTGGCGGGTTTGCCGGAGGAGTTGGCGTTGCCGGTGGACCGGGCGCGTCCCGCGGTGCTGAGCGGTCGTGGTGATGTGGTGGAGTTCGGGCTTTCGCCGCAGGTGCATCGGGGTTTGGTGCGGTTGGCGCGGGAGTCGCGGGCGAGTGTGTTCATGGTGGTGCAGGCGGCGCTGGCCGGGCTGTTGTCGCGGCTGGGCGCCGGATCGGATATCGCCCTCGGCACGGCGGTCGCGGGCCGTACGGATGAGGCCCTGGACGACCTGGTCGGCTTCTTCGTGAACAGCCTGGTGCTGCGCACGGATGTCTCGGGCGACCCCTCGTTCCGTGAACTGGTCGACCGGGTGCGGGAGTCGGACCTGTCCGCCTTCGCGCATCAGGACGTGCCGTTCGAGCGGCTGGTCGAGGCCATCAACCCGCAGCGGTCGGCCGCCCGCCACCCGCTGTTCCAGGTGATGCTCAACCTCCAGAACAACCCCGAGCCGCGGCTGGCACTCGACGGGGTCACGGTCGAGCCGCAGCCTGTCGACGTCGCCGTCAGCAAGTTCGACCTCAGCGTCGACCTGACCGAGCGCCACGGCGCCGACGGTGCCGCCGACGGCGTCCACGGCGAGATCCGCTACAGCGTGGATCTGTTCGACCGGGAGACGGTCGAGGGGTTGGTGGCGCGCTTTGTGCGGTTGCTGGAGGCGGTGGTCGCGGATCCGGAGGTGCGGCTGGGCCGGGTGGAGATCCTGTCCGACCAGGAGCGTTCGCGGCTGCTGACGGAGTGGAACGGGCCGGTGCTGGACGTTCCGGTGCGGTCGCTCCCGGCGCTGGTCGAGGCCCAGGTCGGGCGTACGCCGGAGGCGGTGGCGCTGATCGAGGGCGCGGAGTCCCTGTCCTACCGGGAGCTGAACGCGCGGGCGAACCGGCTGGCGCGGTTGCTGGTGGGGATGGGTGTGGGTCCGGAGCGGATCGTGGCGCTGGCGTTGCCGCGTTCGGCGTCGCAGGTGGTGGCGTTGCTGGCGGTGGTGAAGGCCGGTGGTGCGTATCTGCCGGTGGATCCGGACTATCCGGCAGAGCGGATCTCCTACATGCTCGCCGACGCCGATCCGGCGCTGCTGTTGACGGACAGTGCCACCGCCCCCGGGCTGCCCGAGACCGATGGTCTGACGCGGGTGGTGGTGGACGCGGAGGAGACCCGGGTGCGGGTCGATGCCCTGGCCGGGACGGACTTGGTCGACGGTGAGCGGTTGGCGCCGCTGTCGGTGGACCACCCGGCGTATGTCATCTACACCTCCGGCTCCACCGGCCGCCCCAAGGGCGTCGTCGTCACCCACCGCTCCCTGGCCGACTACCTGGACTGGACGAGCCGCTCCTACCCGAGCGCGGCCGGCGCGGCGCTGCTGCACTCGCCGGTCTCCTTCGACCTGACGGTGACCGCGCTCTACACCCCGCTCGTCGTCGGCGGCGCGGTGCATCTCGCGGCGCTGGAGGAGGACCCCGCCGCCGAGCGGGCCCTGGCCGGGCGCCCGGTGACCTTCCTGAAGGCCACCCCCAGCCATCTGCCGCTGCTCGCGGCCCTCCCCGACGCGTTCTCGCCCGGCAATGAGCTGCTGCTCGGCGGCGAGGCCCTCTTCGGCGAGGCGCTCCAGGACTGGCGGGCCCGCCACCCCGGGGCCACCGTGCTGAACGTGTACGGGCCCACCGAAGGGACCGTCAACGTCGCGGAGTTCCGTATCGAGCCCGGTGACGAGGTCCCGTCAGGACCCGTGCCGATCGGCCGCCCGCAGGGCAACGCGCGTCTCTACGTCCTCGACGAGGGGCTGCGGCTCGCCCCGCCCGGGGTGACCGGCGAGCTGTACATCGCGGGCACCGCCCTGGCCCGCGGCTACCTCGACCGTGCCGCGCTGACGGCCGAGCGCTTCGTCGCCGACCCGTACGGCGCGCCCGGCGCCCGGATGTACCGCACCGGCGACCTCGCACGCCGCCGCGCCGACGGCGACCTGGAGTACGTCGGCCGCGCCGACGACCAGGTCAAGGTGCGCGGCTTCCGCATCGAGCTCGGCGAGATCGAGACCGTGCTCGCGGGCCACCCGGACGTGGAGCGCGCCGTGGTCGTCGTCCGCGAGGACCAGCCGGGCGAGCGGCGCCTGGTCGGCTACGCGGTGCCCGCCGCGGGCGCCCGCCCCGACCCGGCGGCGCTGCGGACCCGGGTCGCGGACGCGGTGCCGGACTACATGGTGCCCGCCGCGGTCGTCCTGCTGGACGCGCTGCCGCTGACCGCGCACGGCAAGCTGGACCGGGCGGCGCTGCCCGCGCCGGACTTCGCCGCCACGGTCACCAAGCAGGGGCCGCGCACCCCGCAGGAGGAGATCCTCTGCGAGATCTTCGCGGATCTGCTCGACCTGTCCGAGGTCGGTGTGCACGACAGCTTCTTCGACCTCGGCGGCGACAGCATCATCTCCATCCAGCTGGTCAGCCGGGCCCGCAAGGCCGGGCTCTCGCTCACCCCGCGGGCCGTCTTCCAGCACAAGACGGTCGAGGCCCTGGCGGCCCACGCGGGCACCGTCGGCAAGCGCGTCGGCAAGGGGACCGACACCGGGGTCGGCTCGGTGCCGCTCACCCCGATCATCCACCGGCTGCGCGACCGCGGCGGCCCGATCGGCAAGTACGCCCAGTCGGTGCTGCTGCAGGTCCCGGCCGGACTCGGCGAGGAGCCGCTGGAGACCACGGTGCAGACCGTGCTCGACCACCACGACGCCCTGCGGATGCGGCTGACCCGCCCCGAGGGCGGCGGCGAGTGGTCGCTGGAGGTGCCGTCGCGCGGCACGGTGCGCGCGGCCGAGTCCCTCACCCGGGTCGACGTCGCCGGGCTGGGCGCGGACGCCCTCCAGGCCGTCATCGAGCGGGAGGCGGAGACCGCGTGGGCGCGGCTCTCCCCCGAGCAGGGGCGGATGCTCCAGGCGGTCTGGTTCGACGCGGGTCCGAAGAGCTCCGGCCGGCTCCTGGTGATCATCCACCATCTGGTGGTGGACGGCGTCTCCTGGCGCATCCTGGAGACCGATCTGGAGGCGGCCTGGCAGGCGGCCAAGGAGGGGCGTCCGGCCGAACTCCAGCCGGTCGGCACCTCGTACCGGCGCTGGGCCGAGCACCTGGTGGCCTCCGCGTACGCCTCCGGGCGGGTCAAGGAGGCGGAGCTGTGGTCCAGCACCCTGGATGTGCCGGACCCGCTGCTCAGCGACCGGCCGCTGGACCCGTCGCAGGACATGAACCACACCATGGGCGGGCTGTGGCAGATCCTGCCGCCGGAGCTGACCGGGCCGGTCCTCACCAAGGTCCCGGCGGCGTTCAACGCGGGCGTCAACGACGTGCTGCTCACCGCGCTCGCCCTGGCGGTCGCCCACTGGCGGCGCTCGCGCGGCGGTGCGGACCACCCGGCCGTCCTCGTGGACCTGGAGGGCCACGGCCGTGAGGAGTTCACCGAGGGTGTGGACCTGTCCCGGACGGTGGGCTGGTTCTCCAGCATCCACCCGGTGCGCCTGGACCCCGGCCCGCTCGACTGGCGGGAGGTCCTGGCGGGCGGACCGGCCCTCGGGGACGCGCTCAAGCGGGTGAAGGAGCAGCTGCGCTCCATCCCCGACAACGGCCTCGGCTTCGGGCTGCTGCGCCATCTCAACCTGGACACCAAGCCCGTCCTGGCCGGCTTCCTGCCCCGCCAGATCGGCTTCAACTACCTGGGCCGGTTCGACATGGCGGGCCGCGCGGAGTACGCCGACTGGGCCGCGGCGCCGGAGAAGGCCCCCGGGTTCTCCGACCAGGACGCCCCGATGCTGTACGCCCTGTCCCTCAACGCGGTCACCGAGGACCACGCCGACGGCCCCCGCCTGCGGGTCGCCTGGGCGTTCCCCGGAGCGCTGTTCCGCGAGCCCGAGGTGAAGGAGCTCAGCGAGGTCTGGGCCCAGGCGCTGCAGGCCCTGGTCACCCATGTCGAGGGCGGCGCCTCCGGCGGCCACACGCCCTCGGACCTGCCGCTGGTGTCGCTGAGCCAGCAGGAGATCGACGAACTCGAGGACGAGTTGGACGACGACGAGCTCGACGAGGAGTGGGGGATCACCCGGTGAAGCAATCCCGGATCGAGGACGTACTGCCCCTGGGGCCGTTGCAGGAGGGACTGCTGTTCCACGCCCTGTACGACACCGAGGGGATCGACCCCTACACCGTGCAGAGCGTGTTCCACCTCGAGGGCGACATCGACACCGAGGCCCTCAGGGCCGCCGGGCGGGCCCTGCTGAAGCGGCACGCCGTGCTGCGCGCCGGGTTCCGGCACAAGGGCGGCGAGAGCCCGGTGCAGGTCATCCGGCGCGAGGTGCCCCTGCCCTGGCAGGAGCACGACCTGAGCACCATCGCGGACGAGGAGCGGCGCGAGGACGCGGTGCGCCGCGTCGTGGACGAGGACCGCATCCGCCGGTTCGACATGGCCAGGCCGCCGCTCATGCGGTTCACCCTGGTCAGGATGGGCCCGCGGGACCACCGGCTGCTGCTGACCAAGCACCACATCCTCATGGACGGCTGGTCCTCGCCGATCGTGGCGGGCGAGTTCTTCGAGCTGTACGCCCGGGGCGGGGACGCCTCGGGCCTGCCGCCGGTCACCCCGTACCGCGATTACCTCGCCTGGCTGGCCGGCCAGGACACCGCGGCCGCCGAGGCGGCCTGGCGGACCGCGCTGGCGGGTCTGGCCGAGCCGACCCTGCTCGCGCCGCGCGCCACCGGCCACGCCGAGGTGGTCCCCGAGGAGCTGAGCGCGTCGCTGTCCGCCGGGCTGACCGAGGGCCTGACGGCGCTGGCGCGGTCGCGGGGCTGGACGCTCAATACGGTGGTGCAGGGCGCGTGGGGTCTGCTGCTGGCGTCGCTGACCGGCCGTGACGACGTGGTGTTCGGCACCACGGTGTCCGGCCGCCCTCCGGAGGTCCCGGGGGTGGAGACGATGGTGGGGCTGTTCATCAACACCCTGCCGGTGCGGGTGCGGCTGGACCCGGCCGAGTCGCTGGCGCGGCTGCTCGGGCGGCTCCAGGACCAGCACACCGAGCTGATGGACCACCAGCACCTCGGGCTCACCCGGATCCAGGGCCTGGCCGGTGTCGGCACCCTCTTCGACACCCTCGTCCTCTTCGAGAACTACCGGGTGGACTCCGGCGCGGTCGAGTCCTCCCTCGCCGGCGCCCGGGTCACCGGCGGCTCCGGCCGCGACGCCACCCACTACCCGCTGAGCCTCGCCATGGCCCCCGGGCCCACGATGCTGCTCAAGGTGGGCTACCGCCCCGATGTGTTCGACCGCGCGACGGTCGCCTCCCTGGTCGACCGGCTCACCCGGTTCTTCGAGGCGGTGGTGGCCGACCCCGGGCAGCTCGTCGGGCGGGTGGACGCGCTCGACCCCGCCGTCCGCCGCCAGGTGCTGGTGGACTGGAACGACACCGCGCGCGAGGTGCCCGCCACGACCCTGCCCGGGATGTTCCAGGAGCAGGTGGCGCGCACCCCGGACCAGCTCGCGGTGGTGCACGGCGACACCGCCCTCAGCTACGCCGCGCTCAACGAGCGGGCCAACCGGCTCGCCCACCACCTGATCTCGCTGGGCGCGGGCCCGGAGCAGCTGGTGGCGCTGTCGCTGCCGCGCAACGACCGCACCCTGGTGGCCGTCCTCGCGGTGCTCAAGTCGGGCGCCGGGTATCTGCCCATCGACCCCAAGTACCCGGCCGACC
Source organism: Streptomyces endocoffeicus (assembly GCF_016741935.1). Lineage (GTDB taxonomy): Bacteria > Actinomycetota > Actinomycetes > Streptomycetales > Streptomycetaceae > Streptomyces > Streptomyces endocoffeicus. The sequence goes on from NZ_JAERRG010000008.1 coordinate 177,901, forward strand.
GCATCGCCTACATCGTGCGGGACGCCGCCCCGGCGCTGGTGCTCACCGAGTCCGGCGTCGACGCGGCCCTGCCCGCCACCGGCCACCGGGTGGTCGTCCTCGACGACCCCGAGACCGAGCGGGCCCTGGAGAGCGCCCCGGCGACCGACCCGGCCGACGGCGAGCGGCGCACACCGCTGCACCCCGCCTCGCCCGCGTACGTCATCTACACGTCGGGCTCCACCGGCCGCCCCAAGGGCGTCGCCGTGCCGCACCGCGCGGTGGTCAACCTCGCGGCCTGGGCGCGTACCGCCCTGGGCCCCGAGCGGCTGACCCGGCTGCTGTTCACCACCTCGCTCAGCTTCGACGTCTCCGTCTTCGAGATGTTCGGGACGCTGATGTCGGGCGGCACCCTGGAGGTCCTGGACGACCTCCTGGCGCTGGCCGAACGGCCCACCGCGCAGCAGCCCGGCACCGCGGTCAGCGCCGTGCCCTCGGCGCTGGCCCAGCTGGTCGGCCAGGGGGACGTCCGGCTCACCGCCGACACGGTGCTGCTGTGCGGCGAGCGGCTGGGCACCCAGGCCGCCGTGGACATCCAGAAGACCCTGTCCGCCGGCCGGCTGGCCAATGTGTACGGCCCCACCGAGGCCACCGTCTACGCCACCGCGTGGGACACCGACACCCCCGTGGAGTCGGCGCCGCCCATCGGCCGCCCCCTGCACAACTACCGGGCGCTGGTCCTGGACCGCTGGCTGCGGCCGGTCGCTCCCGGCACCGACGGCGAGCTGTACCTCGCCGGGGAGGGCGTGGCCCGGGGCTATCTGAACCGGCCGGGCCTCACGGCGGAGCGCTTCGTCGCCGACCCGTACGGGCCCGCGGGCAGCCGGATGTACCGCACCGGGGACCGCGCCCGGTGGACCCCCGACGGCCTCCTGGAGTGCCTCGGCCGCACCGACGACCAGGTCAAGCTGCGCGGCTTCCGTATCGAGCTCGGCGAGATCGAGTCGGTCATGGCCGCACACCCCGGCGTGGGCCACGCGGCCGCGGTCGTCCGGGAGGACCAGGAGGGCGACCGGCGCCTGGTCGGCTATGTGGTCGCCGACCCCGGGAGCCGCCCCGACGTGGCCGCCCTGCGCACCCGGCTCGCGGCCACCCTGCCCGAGTACATGGTGCCGTCGGCGTTCGTCACCCTGCCCGAACTGCCCATGACCGCCAACGGGAAGCTGGACCGCAAGGCGCTGCCCGCGCCGGAGGTGGCCGGGGCGTCGGCCCGCCCGCCGCGCTCCCCGCAGGAGGAGATCCTGTGCGGTCTTTTCGCCGAGGTCCTCGGCGTGGAGCGGGTCGGCGTGGACGACAACTTCTTCGACCTGGGCGGGCATTCGCTGCTCGCCACCCGGCTGGTGTCCCGGGTGCGCTCGGCGCTGGGCGTGGAGCTCGCCATCCGCTCCCTGTTCGAGGCCGCCACCCCGGCCCGGCTCGCGGGCCTGCTGGCCGGGGCCGGAACGGCCCGCACCCCGCTCACCGCGCAGCCGCGGCCCGCGGAGCTCCCGCTGTCCTTCGCCCAGCGGCGGCTGTGGTTCCTCGACCGCCTCGGCGACGACCGCGGCGCCTACCACATCCCCACCGCGATGCGGCTCGCCGGCCAGGTGGACCGGGACGCCCTCGAGGCCGCGCTGCGCGATGTCGTCGCCCGGCACGAGAGCCTGCGGACGGTGTTCCGGGAGACCGACGGGGTGCCCCGGCAGGTCGTCCTGGACTCGTCCGGGATCTCCCTCGGCCACTCCGAGGTGCGCGAGGAGGAACTGCCCGACGCCCTCAACGCCGAGGTCACGGCCCACTTCGAGCTGGCCGCGGCGATCCCCGTACGGGCGCGCCTGTTCACCCTGGGCGAGACCGACCACGTACTGCTGGTGACCATCCACCACATCGCGTCGGACGGCTGGTCCATGGGCCCGCTCGCCCGCGACCTGTCCACGGCCTATGTGGCACGGCTGCGCGGCGACGCCCCCGACTGGCGCGAACTCCCGGTGCACTACGCCGACTTCACCCTCTGGCAGCGCGAGGTGCTGGGCGAGGAGGCCGATCCGGACAGCCCGATCGCCCGCCAGCTCGCCTACTGGAAGGAGAGCCTGGACCGGCTGCCCGAGGAGCTGGCCCTGCCCGCGGACCGGCCCCGGCCCGCCGTCGCCTCGGGCCGCGGCGGCGCGGTGGTCTTCCGGATCGACCCCGGACTGCACGCCTCGCTCGCCCAGCTGGCGCGGGCGGGCCGGGCCACGCTGTTCATGGTTCTCCAGACCGGTCTCGCGACCCTGCTCGACCGGCTCGGCGGCGGCACCGACATCCCGATCGGCACCCCGGTCGCGGGCCGCACCGACGAGGCGCTGGACGACCTGATCGGCTTCTTCGTCAACACCCTCGTCCTGCGCACCGACACCTCGGGGGCGCCGACCTTCAAGGAGCTGATCCAGCGGGTCCGGGAGCGGGACCTGAGCGCGTTCGCGCACCAGGACGTCCCGTTCGAGCGGCTGGTGGAGGTCCTCAACCCGGAGCGGTCCCAGGCCCGCCACCCGCTGTTCCAGGTGCTGCTCACCCTGCAGAACACCGCGGACACCGACGTGGTGCTGCCCGGTCTGAACGCCACGCCGCAGCCGGTGGCGGTGGACATCAGCAAGTTCGACCTGAGCCTGGAGCTCAGCGAGGAACTGCTCGCGGACGGCGGCGCCGACGGCATCGACGGCGTGCTGCGCTACAGCACGGACCTCTTCGACCACGGCACCGCCGAGGCGCTCGCCGAGCGGCTGGTCCGGGTGTTGCGGACGATGGCCGCCACCCCCGACACCTCCATCGCCGACGTCGACGTGCTGACCGCCGAGGAGCGCGAGCGGATCCTGCGGGGCTGGAACGACACCGCCCACCAGGTGCCCGCCACCACCCTGCCCGCGCTGTTCGAGGAGCGGGCGGCCCGCACCCCCGACCGGCCGGCGCTGGTCTTCGAGGGCACCACCCTCGGCTACGCGGAGCTCAACGCGCGGGCCAACCGCCTCGCCCGGCTGCTCATCGAGCGCGGAGTGGGCCCCGAGAAGTACGTGGGCATCGCCGTACCGCGCTCGATGGAGCTGGTCGTGGCGCTGCTCGCGGTGGTCAAGACCGGTGCGGCCTATGTGCCGGTGGACCCCGGCTACCCGGCCGACCGCATCCGCTTCATGCTGGCGGACGCGGCCCCGGCGCTGCTGCTGACGACCACGGAGACGGCCGCCGGACTGCCCGTCGGCGAATCAGTGCCGGTTCTCGCGCTGGACGCGCCCGGCACCCTGGACACCCTCGCCGGGCTCCCGGCGGGCGATGTGTCCGACGGCGAGCGGCGCGCGCCGCTGCACCCCGCCTCGCCCGCGTACGTCATCTACACCTCCGGCTCCACCGGCCGCCCCAAGGGCGTGATGGTGCCGCACGAGGGCATCGTCAACCGGCTCGCCTGGATGCAGGCGCGATACGGCCTCACCGACGAGGACCGGGTGCTGCAGAAGACACCGGCGGGCTTCGACGTCTCCGTCTGGGAGTTCTTCTGGCCGCTGCTCGAAGGGGCGGCGCTCGTCGTCGCCCGGCCCGAGGGCCACAAGGACCCCGCCTACTTGGCCGAATTGATCCGGGCGGAGGGCGTCACCACCGTCCACTTCGTGCCCTCGATGCTCCAGGTGTTCCTCCAGGAGCCGGACGCCGCCCGGTGCACCGGACTGCGGCGCGTCCTGTGCAGCGGCGAGGCGCTGCCCCGGGAGGTCCAGGACGAGTTCCTGCGCACCCTGGACGCCGAACTGCACAACCTGTACGGCCCGACCGAGGCATCGGTGGACGTCACCTCCTGGGAGTGCGAGCGCGCGGCCGCGCCGGGCCCGGTGCCCATCGGCCGTCCGGTGTGGAACACCCGGCTGTACGTGCTCGATGACGCGCTGCGCCCGGTGCCGCCCGGGGTGCCCGGCGATCTGTACCTGGCGGGCGTCCAGCTCGCCCGGGGCTATCTGGGCCGCCCCGGCCTGTCGGCCGAACGGTTCGTCGCCGACCCCTTCTCGACGGGCGGCGGCCGGATGTACCGCACCGGGGACGTCGCCCGCTGGCGGCACGACGGCGCGCTGGACTTCCTCGGCCGCGCCGACGACCAGGTGAAGCTGCGCGGCTTCCGGATCGAACTGGGCGAGATCGAGGCGGTACTGGCCCGCCACGCCGAGGTGGCGCACACCGCGGTCGTCGTCCGCGAGGACCAGCCCGGCGACCGGCGCCTGGTGGCGTACGTCGTCACCCCGGCGGCCGGTGGCGCGCCGACGGCCGGTGGCGCCCCGGCGGCCGGTGGCGCGACGACTCCTTCCGCGCCGGACCCGGCGGCCCTGCGCGACCACCTGGCGGCCGAGGTGCCCGAGTACATGGTGCCGTCCGCCTTCGTGACGCTGCCCGAGCTGCCGCTGACCCCCAACGGCAAGCTGGACCGCAAGGCGCTGCCCGCCCCGGAGGCACCCGCCGACGCCGAGGGCCGCGCCCCGCGCAATGTGCGCGAGCAGATCCTGTGCGGAGTGTTCGCCGACGTCCTGGGGCTGCCCCGGGTCGGGATCGACGACAACTTCTTCGAGCTGGGCGGCCATTCGCTGCTCATGGTGCGGCTGGCCAACCAGGTGCGGCTCGCCTTCGGCGTGGACCTCACGATCCGGACCGTCCTCAACACCCCGACCGTCGCGGGCCTCGCCGAGCGGCTGTACGAACTGGACCACGGCGACGACCTGGACGTCCTGCTGCCCATCCGGCCGCAGGGCTCCCTGCCCCCGCTGTTCTGCGTCCACCCCGGTACGGGCGTCGGCTGGCCCTACACCCGGCTCATCCCCGAGGTGGACCGCGACCGGCCCATCTACGCCTTCCAGGCCAGGGGGCTCCGCGACCTCGCCGAACTGCCCGGGTCCATCGAGGAGGCCATCGAGGACTACCTCGGGACGATCCGGGAGATCCAGCCGCACGGCCCCTACCACCTGCTCGGCTGGTCCCTCGGCGCGCCCATCGCCCAGGGCATCGCCACCCGGCTCCAGGCGTCCGGCGAGGAGGTCGCCCTGCTGATGAGCCTGGACGGCTATCCGATGGACGCGGCGCCGGTCAACGCCGAGCCGTGGAGCCAGCAGCAGTTCCTCCTGGACCTGCTGGAGGTCGCGGGCATCGACCTCGGCCACGACGGCCCCCTCGACCGCGACGAGGTGATGGCGGCCATCCGCGAGGAGGGCTCGCCCTTCGCCACGCTCAGCGCGGCCCAGTCGGAGAACATGTTCCGGATCTACCGGAACTTCGCCGTGGTGAGCGAGGCGTTCACCCCCGACCGGTTCACCGGCGACATGGTCTTCTTCCGCGCCACCCGCTCCAGCGAGGAGCTCGGGCTGCACCCGCACACCTGGGACCGGTACGTGGACGGCCGGGTCGAGGTCCATGACATCGAGTGCGTCCACGGCGAGATGACCCAGCCGGTGGCCATGCGGGTCATCGGGCCGATCCTCCGGGAGCGGCTCCGCACCGGCGACTGAACCCGGCCCTTCCGCTCCGGGAGCCGCCCGGAGCACCGAAACCCTTCGGGAACCGAAACAAGGAGAGACACGACATGAGCAACCCGTTCGAGAACGCCGAGGGCCGCTTCTTCGTCCTGGTCAACGAGGAGCGGCAGTACTCCCTCTGGCCGGCGTTCGCCGAGGTCCCGGCCGGCTGGACGGTCGTCCACGGCGAGGACACCCGCGACGCGTGCCTCGAGCACATCAACCAGAACTGGACCGACATGCGGCCCAAGAGCCTGGTCGAGGCGATGAGCGCCGCCTGACCCCACCGCCCCACCGCCCTACCACGCCGGGCCCGGGGACGGCCGCACATTGACCCGTGCGGCCGTCCCGGGCCGGGGCCCGCCTCCTGGCACCGCCGCCGCGCGAGAGCGCGCCACCCGATACGCGAGCCTCACCGCGACCGAGGATGAACGAGACATGCCTGACGCCCGGACCACCCGGCTCCCCCTGACCGCCGCCCAGTCGGGAATGTGGTACGCCCAGCGGCTGGACCCCGACAACCCGATCTACAACGGTGCCCAGTACCTGGAGATCCAGGGACTGCTCGACCCCGACCTCCTGGAGGAGGCGCTGCGCCGGGTCGTCCGGGAGACCGACGCGCTGCGCACCCGCTTCGTCGAGGACGCCGAGGGCGTATGGCAGGTGGTCGACCCGGACGGCACGGGCACGGTGCGGTACCTCGACGTCAGCCATGAGGACGATCCCCAGGCCGCGGCCGAGGCGTGGATGCGCGCCGACTTCCGGCGCCCGCTGAACCTCCTCGACGACGAGCTGGTCCTCTTCGCCGTCCTCGAGACCGCCCCCGACCGCTTCCTGTGGTACCTGCGCTGCCATCACATCGTGCTGGACGGCTTCAGCGGCGCCCTGGTCACCCGGCGGGTCGCCGAGGTCTACACCGCCCTGGCGGCCGGAACCCCGGTGCCCGCAGCTGAGTTCGCCCCGCTCGCGGAGCTGGTGGCCGCCGACGAGCGCTACCGCGCCTCGGAGGACTTCGCCAAGGACAAGGCGCACTGGAACGCCCTGCTCGCCGACCGCCCCAGGCCGCCCAGCCTGACGGCCGCGGACCCCACCCTGCCCACCCGCCTGCGGCGCGGCACCACCTGGCTGTCCCCGGAGTCCACCCGCGCGCTGCGGGCGGCCGGGGACCGGGCCGGGGTGCCCTGGCCGCCGGTGGTGACGGCCGTCCTCGCCGCCTACCTTCAGAGCCTCGGCGGAGGCGAGGACATCGTCGTCGGACTGCCCGTCACCGGCAGGCTCGGCAAGATCGCCCGCGCCACCCCGGGCATGGTCTCCAACGTCCTGCCGCTGCGGCTGTCCGTACGGCCCGAGTCCACCTTCGACGCCCTGCTCACCCAGGTCGCCGGGGCGATGCGGCGGGTGCTGCGGCACCAGCGCTACCGCTACGAGGACCTGCGCCGCGACCTCGGCCTGCTCGGCGGCGACCAGCGCCTGGTCGGACCGCAGATCAACATCATGATGTTCGGCCACGGGCTGACCTTCGGCGAGCTGCCCGCGACCCCGCACACCCTCAACCTCGGCCCGGTGGACGACCTGTCGGTCGTGGTCCACGACCTGGGGGAGGGCCAGGGGCTGCGCATCGACTTCGAGGGCAACCCCGAGCTGTACGGCGAGGACGACCTCGCCCTCCACCAGCGCCGGTTCGTCCGGCTGATGGAGTCCCTCGCGGACGCGGGCCCGGACCGCGCCCTCGGCACCGTGGACATCCTCCTGCCCGAGGAGCGGGCCCGGCTGCTGCCGCCGGGGGACGCCGCCCCGGCCGCGCGCCCGGACACCACCCTCACCGAGCTGTTCGAGGCGCGGGCGCGGGAGTCCGCCGGGAGCGTGGCGGTGGTGTGCGGCCAGGAGTCCCTGACGTATGGGGAGTTGAACGCGCGGGCGAATCGGCTGGCGCGTTTGCTGGTGGCGCGGGGCGTGGGCGTCGAGGACCGGGTGGGGCTGGTGCTGCCGCGGTCGGTGGATCTGGTGGTGGGTGTTCTCGCGGTGTTGAAGGCGGGGGCGGTGTATGTGCCGGTGGATCCGGGTTATCCGGCGGACCGGGTGGCGTATGTGTGGGAGGACGCGGGTCCGTCGCTGGTGGTGACGGTGGCGGGTGCGGGGGTCGGGGTGCCGGCGGGGGTTCCGCTGGTGGTGCTCGACGACGCCGGGGTCACGGCCGAGTTGGCGGGACTGGACGGGTCGGATGTGGGGGTGCGGACGTCGCCGGACGCGGCCGCGTACATCATTTACACCTCCGGATCCACGGGACGGCCCAAGGGCGTCGTGGTGCCGCACGGAAATGTGGTGCGGCTGTTCGAGGCCACGGATCGCTGGTTCGGCTTTGGCCCGGACGATGTGTGGACCCTGTTCCATTCCTTCGCCTTTGACTTCTCGGTGTGGGAGTTGTGGGGTGCGCTGCTGCGGGGTGGGCGGCTGGTGGTGGTGCCGTTCGAGGTGAGCCGTTCGCCGGGGGAGTTTCTGCGGTTGCTGGTGGATGAGGGTGTGACGGTGCTGAATCAGACGCCGTCGGCCTTTTATCAGCTGATGCAGGCCGATCGTGAGGCCCCGGATATGGGTGCCCGGTTGGGGCTGCGGTGGGTGGTGTTCGGCGGTGAGGCGTTGGATGTCTGGCGGTTGGAGGAGTGGTTCGACCGGCATGGGGATTCCGGGCCGGTGCCGGTGAACATGTATGGAATCACCGAGACCACGGTGCATGTCAGTTATGCGGCGCTGGATTCCCGTATCGCGACATCCGGCGCGGGAAGTGTCATCGGCGTCGGAATTCCCGACCTCCGGGTCTATGTCCTCGACGGCGGTCTGCGTCCGGTGCCCGCCGGGGTGGCGGGGGAGATGTATGTCGGGGGCGCGGGCGTGGCACGCGGCTATTGGGACCGTCCCGGGCTGACGGCGGGTAGGTTCGTGGCCGACCCGTTCGGCCCTGCGGGCAGCCGGATGTACCGGACCGGGGATGTGGCGCGGTGGACCGACCAGGGCGTGCTGGAGTTCGTCGGACGGGCCGATGACCAGGTCAAGGTGCGCGGTTTCCGGATCGAGCTGGGCGAGATCGAGTCCGTTCTGGGGGAGTGCCCGGGGGTCGGTCAGGCGGTCGTGGTGGTCCGTGAGGACCGTCCCGGCGACAAGCGCCTGGTGGCCTATGTGGTCCCGGACGCGGGCACCGAGGTGGCGGCGAGGGACCTGCGGGCGCATGCGTCAGGCATGCTCCCCGACCACATGGTCCCCTCCGCGTTCGTGGTGCTGGAGCGGTTGCCGCTGACGGTGAACGGCAAGCTGGACCGTAAGGCGCTGCCCGCTCCGGAGTCTCCGGTGAGTGCGGGTGGCCGGGCGCCGCGTACGCCGCGCGAGGAGATCCTGTGCGGTCTGTTCGCGGAGATCCTGGACGCTCCCCGCGTCGGCGTGGAGGACAACTTCTTCGACCTCGGCGGACAGTCGCTGCTGGCCACCCGGCTGCTCAAGCGCATCCACGCCACGTTCGGCGTCGAACTCACCATCCGCAGCCTCTTCGAGGCCCCGACCCCCGCCGAACTCGCCGTCCACCTGGACGACGACGACCGGGGACAGCCGCTGGACGTGCTGCTGCCGCTGCGGCCGCACGGCACCCGTCCCCCGGTCTTCTGCGTCCACCCGGCGGGCGGCCTCAGCTGGTGCTACTCCGGGCTGATCAAGCACCTGGGCCAGGAGTACCCCGTCTACGGCCTCCAGGCGCGCGGCCTCGACGACGACGGCGAGCGACTGCCCTCGACCATCGCCGAGATGGCCGACGACTATGTGCGGCAGATCCGCACCGTCCAGCCCACCGGCCCCTACCGGCTGGTCGGCTACTCGGCCGGCGGGGTCATCGCCCACGCCATGGCCGCCCGCCTGGAGGCGCTGGGCGAGGAGACCGATCTGCTGGGCGTGCTGGACACCTACCCGAACCAGAAGATGCCGCCCATCGACGAACAGGACGTGCTGGCCGACCTGTTGCGGTGGGTCGGCTACGACCGCCGCTACCTCGGAGGCGGACCGCTCACCCATGAGCGGGTGACCGAGGTGCTGCAGCGCCTCGGCAGCGCCATGGCCACCCTCGAGGGCCGCCACATCGAGGCCATCACCAGGATCTACGCCAACAACAGCGAGCTGTTCAACACCCATCAGGCGGACAAGTTCAGCGGAGACATCCTGCTGGTCGTGGCCACGCTCGACAAGATCGACATCTCCCCGACGCCGGCCACCTGGGGCCCCTATGTCGGCGGGCGGATCGAGACGAGGGAGGTCGACCGGCAGCACACGGACCTGATGAAGCCCGGTCCGCTGGCGGAAATCGGCCGCATTCTGGCCGCGAAACTCGAGGAAATGGACGGCCCCGGACCGGACGCTCACGGTGCGGCGGCCCAGTAGACCCGTAACTTCATAAGGAGCAGACACGCGATGACGACCAGTGATGCCGTGCGTCCCCCACAGGCCGCCGAAGCGAACGCGCACTTCTTCGAATGGCTGGCGAAGATGCGGCGAGAAGAGCCGGTCAGCTACAACGAGCAGACCTTCCAGTGGTCGGTGTTCCGGCATGAGGATGTCACCCACATCATGTCCAACACCGATGTCTTCGTTAACGACATGTCCGACATCACGCCGCCCCAGGAGGACTACGACGTCTTCTTCAAGGGGAACATCGCCGCGATGGACGAGCCCCGGCACCGGAAATTCCGGATGCTGGTCAGCAAGGCGTTCAGCGCCCGCTACATAGCCGGCCTGGAGCCGAAGCTGCTCCAGATCGCCACCGGGCTGCTGGACGCGGTGGGCGACAAGAAGCACTTCGACATCGCGGCGGACTTCGCCTTCCCGTTCCCCGTGGCCGTCATCGCCGATATCCTCGGCGCCCCCCGCGAGGACGCCCACCTCTTCGCGGAATGGGCCAATCTGCTGCACGCCAGCAATCAGGGCGTCGAGGGGCACCGGGCGACCGCGATGCGGCTGAAGTCCCTCAACACCTATATGTTCGAGCAGATCCGCAGGCGCCGCGCCGAGCCGCGGGACGACCTGATCACCACGCTCGTGCGGGCCGAGATGGACGGCCGGACGCTCGACGACGAGGAGATCGTGGGCTTCGCGGGCGTCCTGCTGATGGGCGGGATCACCACCACCGCGGCCCTGATCAGCAATATCGTCCTGACCTTCGACCGCTTCCCCGAGCTGTACGGCGAGGTGCGCGCCGACCGCTCCCTGGTGCCCCAGGCGATCGAGGAGGTCGTCCGCATCCGGCCCTCGTTCAGCAACTTCGTGCGGATGACGGCCGAGGACGTGGAGATCGGCGGGGAGATCATCCCGGCCGGGGAGCTGGTCCATGTGTGGATCTCCTCCGCCAACCGCGACACGAGCGCCTTCCAGGACCCCGACCGGTTCGACATCCACCGGGAGAACAACCGCCACGTCGGCTTCGGCCAGGGCATCCACTACTGCATCGGCGCCCCGCTCGCCCGCCTGGAGAGCAGGATCGCCTTCAATCTGCTGCTGGACCGCTACCGCTCCGTCCAGGTGGTGCCGGACGCGGACATCGAGTTCCTCGACACCTCGGACATGATCGGCGCCTCGCGGCTCCCCGTCGTCGTCACCAGAGACTGACCCGGAGCGTGCCATGGATCCGAGTGACAGATCTGTCGCCCATATCGCGTTCTTCAACATCCCGGCCCACGGCCATGTGAACCCCACGCTCGGCACGGTGGCCGAGCTGGTGCGCCGCGGGCACCGGGTGAGCTATGCCGTGCCCGCCGAGTTCGGCCCGCAGGTGCGGGCCACCGGCGCCACCCTGGTGCCGTACGAGACGACACTGCCCGCCTCCGACCGGGTCGAGGACTGGCCCTCGGACGACCCGGTCGCCATGTCCCGCCTCGCCCTCGACGAGGCGATCGCCATCCTCCCCGGGCAGCTGCGGGCGTTCGAGGCGGACCGGCCCGACCTGGTGCTGCACGACTTCGGCGCGCTCACCGGCCGGCTGCTGGCCCACCGCTGGCAAGTCCCGGTCATCTGCCTGGCCTCCACCCATGTGTCCGCGGCGGACGCCGAGGAGCGCCGGGCCCGCCAGGAGATGTTCGACGAGTTCTTCGCCGACGATCCGCGCTGGTCGGAGTACCGCCGGGAGTTCCGCACGTTCCTGGACGAGGCCGGTATCGCCCTGTCCATCGACGACTACACCGGGCTGCCCGAACGCTGTCTGGTGCCGATGCCCCGGGAGTTCCAGCTCGACGGGGACGCCGTGGACCGGCGCTACGCCTTCGTCGGCCCCTGCATCGGGGACCGGGGGCACCAGGGCGAGTGGCGGGCCCCCGCGGACGACCGGCCGGTGCTGCTGGTGGCCCTGGGGTCCGCGGGCGGCGGTCAGCCGGCCTTCTACCGGGAGGTGGTGGCGGCCTTCACCGGCACGCCCTGGCATGTGGTGCTGGCCACCGGCACCCTCGACCCCGCGCTGCTCGGCCCGCTGCCGCCCAATGTCGAACAGCGCCGCTCGGTACCCCAGCTGGCGGTGCTGGAGCGGGCCTCGGCCTTCATCACCCACGGCGGTATGGGCTCGGTGCTCGAGGCCATGCACCACGGGGTCCCCATGGTCACCGTCCCGCAGGTCAACGACCAGCACCTCAACGCCGAGCGGGTCGTGGACCTGGGGCTCGGGCGGCACGTCCCGCTGGACAAGGTGACGGCCGCACGGCTGCGGGACGCCGTGTCCTTCGTCGCCTCCGACCCCGGGATCGCGGCCAGGACCGCCGCCACGCGGAAGCGGATGCGGCAGCTCAACGGCGCGGTGACCTCGGCCGATCTGATCGAATTCGTGCTCCACGGCCGGCGGGAGCACTGGCAGGATCATGTCGCCCGCCTGGAACACCGCCCCGGCCCTGGCGATGCTGGCCACGCCGTGAACGGCACGACGGTCGGCTGAAGGCATGGACATCATGACGCGAGAAGACCCACCGGTACTCAACTCCCCTCATCTGCTCATCGAGAGCCGTGGCCCCTGGGCGGGCGCCGCCTGTGGCGCGTTCGTCCGGGACGCCCGCACCCTGGCCCTCTCCGGCCACCCGGTGCAGCTGGTGCTGGTGCAGGACGCCGTCACCGCCGCCGTGCGCGAGCCGGCGGAGGACTCGGCGGAGGTGCGGGCCCTGGCCGAGGCGGGCGGCGAGGTGTGGGTGGACGACTTCTCCCTCGCCCAGCGCGGTCTGCCCGCGGACCGGCTCATCCCCGGGGCACGGGTGGTGGGCATGCCGGAGGTCTCCGCCCGCGTGCTCGCCCCCGGCGTCCGGGTGGTGTGGCACTGAGATGGCCAGGACCACGACGGTTCCCCGCTCGGACGTGCTGCTGACGGTCATGGGCGCGCCGTACGAGAACGACCTGCTCACCAGCGTGCTGCGGCTGGCGCAGGCCATGCTGGAGGACGGGGCCACGGTGCAGATCTGGGCGTGCGGCTACGCCACCATGCTCACCCAGCGGGGGCTGGGCGACAGCAAACCCCGCAACCTCGCCGCATGGTCCGTGGACTACCCGTCCACCAGCCTGCTGGTGCGGGAGCTGCTCACCGCCTTCCCCGGCCGGCTGCGCTGGTACGCCTGCCGGTTCTGCAGCGACGACCGCGGCGCGGTGGACCACATCCCGGAGGTCCCGGTGCGGGCCCCGGCGCGGTTCGCCGAGCATGTGGCCGCCGCGGACAAGACGCTCTACCTGGGGGTGATGTGACCGTGGCGGAGGAGGAGCGGCGCGCGCTGGCCATCGTGGAGCGCGCCTATCGGGGCGCGGTGGAGACCCAGTTCTCCGACGGCCTCTACTGCGCCTATCTGTTCCACCGCCACCTGGGCGGCCTGGACGTCCTGCTGCGCGGCCCGGCGGTCGGCTACGCCGTCCGGGCCGCCCGGACGCCCGTACCGCGCCTGGGGAAGCGGGAGCTGACCCAGGTCAACACCCCGGGCGAGGGCCTGGACGTGCTGCTCGCGGCCGGGGTCGGCGTGTGGATCGAGGAGCAGGACCTGCGGGCGTACGGCCCGGACGCCACGTCCGGTCTGCTGCCCGGCGTACGCACGGTACCGGCCGGGGCCATGGCGGCCCGCTGGCCCGGCTACCGCGCGGTCTTCTATCTGTGAGCGGGCTCCCGGGGCGCGGCCGCCGGGACCCGCGTGGATTCCCCAAGGAGTGGATCGGTTGTGACGGCCATGGTTGCCGCGGTGCGCGGTCCCGTGATCTCGGGCTGGTCGGCGGTGTCGCCGTACGGGATCGGGCGCCACGCCTTCGTCGAGGGCCTGCGGTCCGGGCGGAGCACGGCGGTGGAACTCGACCCGGCCGAGTGGTCGGGCCCCGGTGAACGAGCCTGTCTGGTGCCGGGCTTCGTCCTCCGCGAGGTGCTGGGACGCAAGGGAACCCGGTCCATGGACCGGGTGACCGGACTGGCCGTCACGGCCGTGGACCGGCTGCTCCGGGAGGTCACGGACGGCGACCCCGGCCCCGCCTCGGGCGGGGACGACGTGGCGCTGGTGCTCGGCACCAACACCGGCAGCGCGCGGTCCATCATGGACCACACCCGCGACACCTTCCTGCAGGAGAAGCCCTTCTACGTCGACCCCTCGCAGTTCCCCAACACGGTGATGAACTGCGCCTCGGGGCAGTGCGCCATCCGGTACGGGCTGCGCGGGCCCAACGCCACCGTGGCCGCGGGCCGCGCCTCCGGGCTCCAGGCGCTGCACTACGGACGGCGGCTGCTGACCTCGGGCCGGGCGGGCAGTGTGCTGGTCGGCGCGGTGGAGGAGCACTCGGCCGCCCGCGCCTGGCTGGAGCACCACACCCGGGGCGAGGACGAGCGGGCCGACGCCGTGGTGCTCGGCGAGGGCTGCGCCGTGCTGCGGCTGGTCCCCGCCGACGCGCCGGACGCGGCGGCGGGACTGGCCGAAGTGGTGCTGGTGGAGTCGGGGGTGGCCGGCCCGGACGGGCCGGCGCCCGCGCTGACCCGGTGCGTGGAGCGGGCCCTGCGGCGTTCCGGGGTGACCCCGGCCGAGGTGTGGGCCGTCTCGCCCTCCGCCCCCGCCGGGACCGCCGGAGTGGCCGAACGGGGCGTGCTGGAGGCGCTGTTCGGCGCGGTGGAGCCACGCTGGGTGCCGCACCCCGAGCCGATCGGGGACACCTCGGCCGCCGCGGCGGCCTTCCAGGTGGTCGCGGTCCTCGCCACCGCCGAGGACGCCCCGGACGCCTCCGGCAAGGTCGCGGTCATCACCTCGGTGGACCGCGACGGGGCCGTCGGCTGCGCGCTGCTGCGGCTGCGATGAAGGTGACGGCGAAGGTGACGGCGCAGGTGAGTGAGGGGAAGCGGCTCCACGGCGCCGTACGGGCGAAAGGTGTGGGTGGCAGCTTCCGGTCACCGCCCGGGACCGCGGCCCCGATTGCTGCGACGGTTACGGCGATTGAGACAGAGATGGGATCCCCAGCATGACGAACCGGGATGATTGGGATGCGATAGTCGTCGGCTCCGGCATCGGCGGCCTGGTCTGCGCCGCCTATCTGGCGGTGACCGGACGGCGGGTCCTGGTGCTCGAGCAGCATGACGTCGCGGGCGGCAACAGCCATGTGTTCCGCCGCCGCCGGGCCTACGAGTTCGACGTCGGCGTCCACTACCTCGGCGACTGCGGACCCGGCGGGGTACTGCCCGCGATCCTCGGCGGCCTCGGCCTGGACAAGCGGATCACCTACCGCGAGATGGACCAGGACGGCTTCGACGAGATCGTGCTGCCGAGCACCTCGATGTTCATGCCCGCCGGCTGGGACCGCTACCGGCGGCGCCTGAAGGAGACGCTGCCGGCGGACGCCGAGGGCCTGGACACCTTCCTCGACATCTGCGAGGCCCTGGGCGCCGAGATGCGCTCGGCCCTGCTGTCCGGGGAGGAGCTGACCGTCGCCGACCTCGTCGCGCGCACGCCCGTGACCCTCAAATGGGGCCGCCACCCGCTGTCCAGGCTCTTCGACCACTGCGGTCTCTCCGCGCGGGCCAGGACCGTGCTGGCCGCCCAGTCGCCCAACTACGGCATGGGGCCCGACCAGGCGACCGTCTCGATGCACGCGACCGTCACCGACCACTATGTGCGCGGCGCCTACTACCCCGAGGGCGGCGGCCAGATGCTGGCCGCGGGCCTGGTGGAGTCCCTGGAGGCGCACGGCGGGACCCTGCTCACCCGGGCCCATGTGACCCGCGTCCTCGTCGACGACGGCAAGGTCACCGGGGTGGGGCTGGCCGACGGGCGGCAGTTCTCCGCCCCGCTGGTGGTCTCCAACGCCGACTACCGCCGTACCGTGCTGGACCTGGTGGGCGCCGAGCACTTCCCGGCCAAGCTGGTGACCAAGACCCGCGAGGCGGCCATGGGGCTGCCGTTCGCCACGCTGTACGTCGCCCTGGACCGGCCGCTGCCCGAGCGCCGCAACGCCAATCTGTGGTGGTACGCGGACGACGACATCGACACCTACTACCGGCGGCTCGCCGAGGGCGACATCGACCCGGTCTCCTTCCTCTTCCTGTCCTTCGCCTCCCAGAAGGACCCCGAGGGGCGCGCCGTGTGCCCGCCGGGCCACAGCAACTTCCAGGTGATGACGCTCTGCCCGCCCGAGTACGACCGCTGGGGCGTGACCACCGGGCCCGCCGACGGCACCCGCTACCGCCGTAACGGCGCCTACCGGAAGAGCAAGGAAGAGTTCACCGAGGCCATGCTGACCGCCGCCGAGCGGGCGATCGGCCCCTTCCGGGACCACATCACCCACCTCGAGGCGGCCACCCCGCTGACCCATGAGCGCTACACCCTGTCCACCGGGGGCACCCCCTTCGGCCTCGCGGACTGGGGCGGCGTCGGCGCACGCCCCGACACCCGCACCCAGGTCGAGGGGTTGCACGTGGTGGGCGCCAACACCCGCTACGGCAGCGGCATCACCGGTGTCGCCGTCGGCGGCATCGCCTGCGCCTCGGCCATCGTCGGCCGCCGGCTGATCCACGAGGTGCACGACGGTGCCGTGCTGGGCGATACGGACCTGCTGCCCGACCGCGACGAGCGCTGGGATCCGCTCGCCGTCTCCCGGGGCACCGGCCGCCGAAATGCCCGCGGTCTCGCGGGCATCGACCGATGACGGCGCCGCCCCGATCACGCACCCACCGGCGACCTTTCCAGGAGAGAACATGGACGTGGCGATCGAGGCCGAGGGCCTGAGCAAACGGTACGGCGACAACGAGGTGCTGAAGGGCGTCGACCTCACGGTGCCCGCCGGGTCCGTGCTCGGCCTCCTCGGACCCAACGGAGCCGGGAAGACCACCACCGTACGGATCCTGGCCACCCTCCTGCCGCCCGACGGCGGCCGGGCGATGGTGGCCGGCCACGACATCGTCAAGGCGCCCCTGGACGTCCGCCGCCGCATCGGCCTGGCCGGACAGTACGCGGCCGTGGACGAGCGGCTGACCGGCCGGGAGAACCTCGTCCTCATCGGCAGGCTCTACCGCATGGGCCGCGCCAGCGCCAAGCGGCGGGCGGAGGAACTGCTGGAGCGCTTCGACCTCACCGGCGCCGCCGACCGGGAGACCAAGACCTACTCGGGCGGTATGCGGCGCCGGCTGGACCTGGCCGCGAGCCTGCTGGCCGACCCGAACGTGCTGTTCCTGGACGAGCCGACCACCGGCCTGGACCTCACCAGCCGGATGACCCTGTGGTCCATGGTCCGTGAGCAGGTCGACGCGGGCGTCACCGTCCTGCTGACCACCCAGTACCTGGAGGAGGCGGACCAGCTCGCCGACCGCGTCGCGGTCATCGACAAGGGGATGCTCATCGCCGACGGTACCCCGGACGAGCTCAAGCGCAAGGTCGGCGGGGAGCGCCTCGAGGTCAGCCTCGCCGACCCGGCCACGGTCCCGGAGGCCACCGCGCTGCTGGAGCGCGTCGCGGTCGGCGAGCCCGTGGTCGGGGACCAGGGCCGCAGTGTGTCGGTGCCGGTGGGCTCCGGTATCGACTCCATCGCCGACGCGGCGACCGCGCTGCGCGGCAAGGGAATCGAGGTGACGGACTTCGCCATGCGCAGGCCGTCCATGGACGACGTGTTCCTCGCGCTGACCGGGCGCAGCAGCGCCGGGGAGTCCGACGGGGACGAGGGGGAGACGGCAGCATGAGAGAACTGGCAACCGACACCTGGATCCTGGCCGGGCGTCATATGAAGCACATCGCCCGCGTGCCCGAGAAGCTGATCGGGGTGACCATCGCGCCCGTCGTGATGGTGCTGATCTTCGGCTATCTCTTCGGCAGCGCGATGTCGGTGCCCGGCGGCAACTACCGCGAGTACATCATGGCGGGCATCTTCACCCAGGTGATGTTCTCCGCGGTGGGCACCAGCGCCGCCGGTGTCGCGGACGACCTCAAGAACGGTCTGGTGGACCGCTTCCGGTCGCTGCCGATGTCCCGCTACGCGGTGCTGCTCGGCCGGACCGTCTCGGACATGGCGATGACGGCGCTCAGCTGCCTGGTGATGGCGCTGGTCGGCCTGCTCATCGGCTGGAAGGCGCACCACGGCGTGGTGAAGACCGCCGCGGGCTTCGGCCTGCTGCTCCTCCTCGGCTTCACCATGTGCTGGATCGGCGCGCTGATCGGCCTGGTGGTGCGCAGCCCGGAGGCGGTGAACACCATCTCCTCGCTGATGGTCCTGCCGTTCGCGCTGCTGTCCAACTCCTTCGTACCGCTGGACGGGCTGCCGCGCTGGATGCAGATCATCGGTGAGTGGAACCCCATCAGCTCCGTGGTGAGCGCCTGCCGGGACCTGTGGGGCAACCCCTCCACGGTGGTGAGCGACGCCCTGCCGGCCCAGCATCCGCTGGCCGCGGGCTGTCTGATCCTGTGCTGCCTGCTGATCGTGGTGGCCCCGATGGCCGCCCGCGCCTACCACCGGGCCGCCGCACGCTGAACCCGAAGGACTCCGAAGGACTCCGAAGGACCCCTAAGGACCCCGCGCTGTGATGAAGCTGGCCCAGTTCCTCCTGGCCCTCCTGGTGATGAGCGCGTTCATCATGGCGTTCGTGTTCAGCGCCCGGAGGCTGCTGGGCCTGCGCATCGGGATCGTACGGTCCCTGCTGGCCGGGCTGGTCAGCGTGGTCGGCCTGGCCGTCTTCAGCCTGCTGATGCAGCGCCCCGAGCAGCGCGGCATCCTCACCGGGGTGCAGTTCGGCTCCACGCTGGTGGTGACCACCGGCTTCCTGGCCGTCCTCGAAGTGGTCGCGCCCAGCGGCACGCTGGGCGGGCCGCGCGGCTGGGTGCGCTCGGTGCGGTCCCGGGTGGCCCGCACCCGCCGCTACTGGCACATCGTGTCCATCGCGATGCGGCACGGGCTGCGCCCCGGCCGGTACGGCGCGGTCCCCTCCGGGGGCCGGGGGCCGGGGTCCGGCCGGATGGCCAGGCCGCTGCGGCTGGCGCTGGAGGAGGGCGGCGCCACCTTCGTGAAGCTGGGCCAGGTGCTGTCCACCCGCCGGGACCTGCTCCCGCCCGCGTTCATCGCCGAGCTGGGGCGGCTGCACCACCAGGTCTCCCCGGAGCCCTGGCAGGTGGTGGGGGAAGCCCTGGAGCGGGAGCTGGGCGTGCCACTGGAGGAGGCCTTCGCCCACTTCGACCACGAGCCGCTGGCGGCGGCGTCCATCGCGCAGGTCCACGCGGCCCGGCTGCACTCGGGCGAGGAGGTCGTGGTCAAGGTGCGCCGCCCGGGGGTCCGGGAGGTCGCCGAATGCGACCTCCAGATCATCCTGCGGTTCGCCAGGACGCTGGAGCGGCGGGCCGGCTGGGCCCGCGCGCTGGGAGTGGTGGACCTGGCCGACGGATTCGCCACCTCGGTCCGCGAGGAGCTGGACTTCCGCATCGAGGCGGCCAATATCGCCACCGTGAGCGCGGCCTGGAGCCGGCGCTCCGAGGGCACCGGCATCCGGCTGCCGAGGGTGTACGAGGAGTGGTCGGGCGAGCAGGTGCTGGTCATGGAGCGGCTCTCCGGCACCCCCATCGGCTCGGCCGCCGCGGTCCTGAAGGGCACCGCGGAGGAACGCCTGGCACTGGCCAGGAAGGTGATGGTCAACATGTTCCACCAGGTGATGACCGACGGCACCTTCCACGCCGACCCCCACCCGGGAAACATCCTGCTGCTGGACGACGGCGCCATCGGCGTGATCGACTTCGGCTCGGTCGGCCGGGTCGACGCCCAGGTCCGCTCCGGTCTGCGGTCCCTGCTCTTCGCGCTCAACAGCCAGGATCCGGCCGCCCTCTGTGACGCGCTGCTGGAAGTGGTCACCCGGCCCGAGGAGATCGACGAGCAGCGGCTCCAGCGGGAGCTCGGCCGCTTCCTGTCCCGCTACTTCGCCCCCGGCTCCACGCCCAGCGTGCAGATCTTCACCGACCTCTTCCGGCTGGTCCAGCGGCACGGGCTGACCATCCCGCCCGAGGTCGCGGCCGTCTTCCGGGCCCTGGGCACCCTCGAGGGCACCCTGATGCTCATCGCCCCGGGCTTCGTCATGGTGGAGGAGGCCCGGACCTTCGCCGACGGGGGCTTCGCCCACGTCGGCGGCGAACCGCTGGGCCAGCTGATCAGCCCGACCGATGTGATGGCGGCCTGGGAGCTGCTGCGCAGACTGCCGCGGCGGCTGGACCGGGTCACCAGCGCGCTCGAACAGGGCCGCCTCGGCGTCGGGGTACGGCTCTTCGCCAACGCCCGCGACCGTACGTACATCAGATCGCTGGTGCACGAGATCCTGCTGACCTTCATCGCCGCCACGAGCGGGGTCATGTCGGTGATCCTGCTCAGTATCGACGGCGGTCCGGTGGTCGTTCCCGGAATAGGACTCTTCCAATTGCTCGGCTATCACCTGCTGGTGATCTCCGGAGTGATCGGCCTGAAGGTGCTTTTCCTCATTTCGCGTGGCGGCGGACGGAACTGATGCGGCATTGAAGGGCCAGGGAATGGTCATGGAATGACCGTCCGGAATTGTTACCGGACGGTATTCCGTGATATTGGCAGCATGGTGATACCGGCCTTGAGGGGCCCGGTGCCCCTGGCTATACAGGAGCCATCCACCGCTGAAAAGGATGGACATGACTTCTGTCGGCCATGACCCCGAAAAGCTGATGTCCCTGCCGGCCCTGCTCGCCCGGCGCGCCGCCGAGAATCCGGACGACCTCGCCTACTGCTATCTCCGCAATGGCGAGGACCCGGACGACCGGGTCACCTACGCGGAACTCCTGCGCCAGGCCCTGGGCCGCGCGGCCGAACTCCGCCGCCGGGACGTCCGCGGCCGCGGCGCCGTACTGCTCTACCCCACCGGCCTCGAATTCGTCCGAGCCTGGCTCGGATGCGCCGCCGCCGGGGTCATGGGAGCGCCCGTGCAGGTGCCCAGGAACGGCCAGGCGCTGCGCCGGCTGCGCTCCGTGGCCGACGACTCGGGCACCACCCTGGTCCTCACCACCGCCGAGACCCGCGACCGGCTGCTGGCCGACTTCCCCGGCGCCCCCGAGCTGCGCGGTCTGGAACTGGCGGCCACCGACGAATGGCCCGATACGGCGCCGGCCGGGGAGCCCCTGCCCGACGCCGGACTCGACGACGTGGCGCTGCTCCAGTACACCTCCGGCTCCACCGGCACGCCCAAGGGCGTGATGGTCACCCACCGCAACTTCTGGCACAACGCCGCCGAGACCGACGCCCTGTGGCCCACCAAGGGCGGCACCGTGGTCTCCTGGCTCCCGCTCTTCCACGACATGGGGCTGCTGTTCGGCGTCGTCCTGCCGCTGTGGGCCGGGATCCCCTCCTACCTCATGGGCCCCGAGGCGTTCGTACGCCGCCCGGCCCGCTGGCTGGAGGCCCTCTCCCGGTTCGGCGGCACCCACGCCGCCGCCCCCAACTTCGCCTACGACCTGTGCGTACGGGAGGCACGCCCGGCGCCGGGCACCGACCTGTCCGCCTGGCGGGCGGCCGTCAACGGCGCCGAGCCGGTCCGGCTCCACACCGTCCGGGCGTTCACCGAGGCGTTCACCTCGTACGGCCTGGACCCCCAGGCGGTCTCGCCGGGCTACGGACTCGCCGAACACACCCTCAAGATCAGCGGCAGTGGTCCCGGCGAACCGCCGCGCGCCCTCACCCTGTCGCCCACCGACCTCGGCCGGGGGCGGGTCACGGAGACCACGGACGCCGACGCGATCCCCGTGGTCAGCTGCGGCCGCACCATCGGCGACACCCGCGTGCGCATCGTGGACCCCGCCACCCGGCGCGCGGCCGGACCCGGCCGGGTGGGCGAGATCTGGGCCACCGGCCCCTGTGTGGCGGCCGGTTACGCGGGCCGCGAGCGGGAGAGCGAGGAGACCTTCCGGGCCCGGATCGCCGACGACGCCGACACCGGGGCGTTCCTGCGCACCGGCGACATCGGCTTCGTCCGCGACGGCGAGCTCTATGTCACCGGACGGCTCAAGGACCTCCTCGTGGTCAAGGGCCGCAACCACTACCCGCAGGACCTGGAGTACTCCGCCGAGCGCAGCCACCCCGCGCTGCGCCCCGCCTCCGCCGCCGCCTTCGCGGTGGACCGGGGCGACCGGGAGGCCCTGGTCGTGGTGATCGAGGCGGACGGCCGGGCGCTGCGTGCGGCCGGCCACGACGTGCTGGTCAGCGCCGTGCGCGAACGGGTCCGCAGCGACCACCGGCTGGAGGCCGAGGACGTCGTCGTCATCCGCCGCGGCACCCTGCCCAAGACGACGAGCGGCAAGGTGCGCCGGGGCACCTGCCGCCAGCAGTACGTGGACGGCACCCTGGTACGGGTCGGCGGAGGCCCGGCATGACCGGACGTCAGGGCGGGGCGGGCGCGCGCATCCTGGGCCTCGGCGGCTACCGTCCCGCCCGTACCGTGCCCAACGAGGAGCTGTGCGCGCGTCTGGACTCCTCAGACACCTGGATACGGCGCCGGTCGGGCATCGTCAGCCGGCGCTACGCCGGGCCGGACGAGACGGTGATCACCATGGCCGCGCACGCCGGGGGCAAGGCCCTGGCCGACGCGGGCGTGGCCCCCGCCGACGTCGACACCGTGCTGCTCGCCTCGATGTCCTACCTGTACCAGTCCCCGGCGGCGGCGCCCCAGGTGGCAGCGGCCCTCGGCGCGCGGTCCGCCGCCGCCTTCGATGTGCAGGTCGCCTGCGCGGGCTTCTGCTACGCCCTGGCCGTGGCGGACGGGCTCATCCGCGCGGGCACCTCCCGCCGGGTGCTGGTGATCGGCTCCGAGCGGATGACCGACATCGTGGACCCGGACGACCGGGGGGCCGCGTTCCTCTTCGCGGACGGCGCGGGCGCGGTGCTGGTCGGCCCCGCCGCCGAACCCGGTATCCACTCCGTGGCCTGGGGGTCCGACGGTGAGCAGCACGGCCTCATCGCCCATCAGGAGCCCTGGACCGCCGCCCGCGACGCGGACCACCCCGGGCCGTACATGCGGATGGCCGGGTCCGAGGTGTTCCGCTGGGCGATCAGGGAGGTGCCGCGCACGGCGGCCACCGCCCTGGAACGGGCCGGTGTCACGGTGGACCAGCTGTCCGCCTTCGTCCCGCACCAGGCGAATCTGCGCATCACCGAGGCGGTGGCCAAGGCCCTGGACCTGCCGCCGCATGTCGTGGTCGCCGACGACATCACCTCCGCGGGCAACACCTCCGCCGCGTCCGTCCCGCTCGCCATGGAGGCCCTCAGGGACCGCGGGGCGCTGCCCTCGGGGGGACTGGCCCTGCTGGCGGGGTTCGGCGCGGGGCTGGCGCACGCCGCGCTGGTGGTCACTCTGCCGTGACGGGCCGTCCGGGCCGGGCCCTCCGGCCCAGCCACCGGGCGGTCAGGCCGTACAGGATCCCGCCGAGCACGAAGTAGGCGTCGACGCAGACGCCGGACCAGATGGTGTACGCCGACGGGTGGGCGTCGCCGGTGATCTGCTCGTACGTCAGACCGGTCAGGCCGTTCCGCGCCAGACCGGTGCCGCGCAGCGCCGTGTCCAGCAGCCCGGCGCCCCCGCGCACCGCCACCAGCGCGGCGCCGGTCCACAGGCAGAACAGCGCCGCCCACCGGGGGATCCGCCGTCCCCACGGCCGGGTCAGCGCCAGCGGCAGCACGATGCCCACCGCGAACATGCCGGTGATGACCGCGCCCTGGATCCGGTCACTGGTGGTGGTGGCCTCCGGCACCACCTCGGGCGCGTCGCCGAGCCCGAACCGGCCCCCGGCGAACCAGTACACATGCATCGCGGTGAAGACCACCGCCCAGACGAAGGCGGCCAGGGCGGCCCGGCGCGACTCCCGCGCCGGCCCCGCCCCGGCAGCCGTCCCCGACGCGGACACGCGTCAGGCCCGTGCGTGCCGCGGCACGCCCTCGATCGCGTCGGCCGCCGCGCGGGCGCCGCCCTCCGCGAGGATCTCGGCGCGCAGCTCCGCCAGCCGCCGGGCCACCTCGGGGTCGGCGGACACCCGCTCCACCGCCTCCCGCAGCTCCTCGCCGGTGATGCCTTCGAAGGGCGTCCGTACGCCGATGCCCAGCCCGTCGATCACCCGGGCGTTCTCCATCTGGTCGAACCCCATGGGCACGGCCACCATGGGAACCCCGTACTGGATCGCCTCCAAGGTGGAACCCATACCCGCGTGGGTGATGAACACCGCCGCCTCGGCCAGCACCTGGAGCTGCGGCGCCTCGGGGATGAGCTCCAGGTGCGGGGGCAGCGGCCCGAAGTCCGCCGGGTCCAGATGCCTGCCGATCGACATCACCACATGCCACGGCCCCTCCGCGAACGCCTCCGCGCACTCGAAGAAGACCCGCTGCACCTCGGGCACCTCGGGTGCGATGGAGCCGAAGGCGATCAGCAGCACCGGACGGCCGTCGGCGGGCGGCTGCCAGGGGGCCCGGTGGACCTCCTGCCCGCGCACCACGGGGCCCACGAACGTGTAGGCGTCGCCGAGTTCGTCCGCGTCGGCCTGGAACGCCCGCGGGATGGTGACCACATAGTGGTCGGCCCGGCCGACGTAGAGGAACTCCTCGATGGTCAGGTCCATCCCGCCCTCGTCCAGGAAGTGCTGGAACTCCTCCCGGTAGGCCAGCCACGCCGGGTCGTCCGCCACCGAGGCGTAGAACGGCGCCAGATCCCGCTCGTAGGTGTTGCTGGACACCCGGGTCGGCGAGAGCCGCACCGCCGGGACGCCCCAGCGCTTGGCCAGGATCTGGGCCGACAGCGCGGCGTAGTCGTAGAGGACCAGGTCGGGGCGGTCGTCCTCGAACGCGGCGAGCTGCTGCGGCAGCACCGCGACCGCCTCCCGCAGGAAGAGCGAGGACATCGCGATCACATCGGTGATGGGGAACCGCTCACCGCGGCCCGCGTCCGGGAAGGTCGTCTTGTACAGGACCGGCTCGGCCCCGGTGGCCCGCACCGCCTCGGCGTGCCCCTCGTCGATGGAGAAGCTGACCCGGTGGCCCCGCTTCACCAATTCCGCGCAGAGTGCGAGATTCGGATTCACATGACCGTCCGCCGGGATGTTGAACATCGCGATGTGCAGCGGTCGCGCATTCTCCGGAATTTCCTCCGGAAGGCCCGGACGAGAGACGCTCACGGATAACTCCTCTTCCGCCATCCGGACGCCTCAGATGGCCGGTTGACGTCATGTGGTGAATTCGATGCTAGGAAGGCCGGGCGGAGCGGTCGAGCGCGCAGTCAGCTTCCTGCCAAGGGTCCTGGACATCCCTTGCGGCCCTGTCTGCTTCGCCCTTGTCTGAGACCTGCGTCACGCTGTCCGAAATGCAGTCCGGGCGGCCTGATCCACCTCAGGAGGGGCTGATTGAGATGATTTCCCAAAAGATACTCGATAGTAAGAGCGAATGGCGTTCCGGGCCGGGGGGCGACCCGGAAGGGCGGGCCCGGGAGGAGCGCGACCGGGAGCTGGCCGCCGTGGTGCTCGCCGCGGGGAACGGGGAGCGCATGGGACCCGGCCCCCAGAAGGTGCTGCGCGAGGTCGGCGGCCGGGCCATGCTCGGCCATGTCCTCGACGCCGTCGCCGAACTCGCGCCGCGGCACACGGTCGTGGTCACCGGACACCAGCGCGCGGACGTCGAGGCCTACCTCGCCGCCCACTTCGCCGACGCCGGTCCCGCGCCGGAGACCGCCGTCCAGGAGCACCAGGGCGGCTACGGCCACGCCCTGCTCGCCGCCGTGCACCGGCTCCCGGACTTCACCGGGACCATCCTGGTCAGCTGCGGGGACGCGCCGCTGCTCACCGGGGACACCCTCGCCCGGCTGGTGGCCGAGCACGAGAAGGCGGGCAACGCCATGACCCTGCTGTCCGGCCATCTGCCGGACTCGGTCGGCTACAGCCTGGTGCTGCGGTCCGAGGTGGGCGAGTACGAGGCCCTGCTGCCGCCGGACCGGGGCGACCGCCGGGGGCCCGGAGACGGCCCGGCCGGCGGCCGGCTGCGCGAGGTGGGCGCCGGGGTCTACGCGTTCGACGCCACCGCCCTGCGCGCCGCCTTCGACGATCTGCTGGCGGGCGGGCACACCACCGGCGAGTACCTGGCCACCGTGCTGGACCACTTCGCCGCGCACGACCTGCGCGTCGGCATCACGGTCGCGGAGGACCCGGACGACATCCTGGGCGCCAACGACCAGATCCAGCTGGCCCGGGTGCGGGCCGTTCTGCGCGACCGGATCAACCGCTGGTGGCTGGCGGCCGGGGTCGACATCGCCGACCCGGGGACGGCCTGGATCGACGTCGGCGCCAGGCTGGCCGCCGGGGCGATCGTGCTGCCCAACACCCGTGTCCTCGGCTCCAGTTCGGTGGCGTCCGGCGCGGTGATCGGCCCGGACACCGAGGTGCGGGACTCCGCCGTGGGCGAGGGGGCGCTGGTGGAGCGGTCCACCGTGAGCGCCTCGGACCTCGGCGCGGGCGCCCGGGTGCGGGCCTACTCGACCGTGTCCACGTCCGAGATCGGCGCCGGTGCCGAGGTCACCAGCTCGGTGCTGGACCAGGCGGCCCTGGGCCCGTCGGCGCAGGTCGGTCCGTACGCGTATGTGCGGCCCGACACCCGGCTCGACAAGGGCGCCAAGGTGGGCACGTTCGTGGAGATCAAGAACTCCACGCTCGGCGCCGGGGCCAAGGTCCCGCATCTGTCGTACATCGGTGACGCGGACATCGGCGAGGGCAGCAACATCGGCGGCCTGTCCGGCTTCGCCAACTACGACGGCCGCAAGAAGTACCGCTCCGTCGTGGGCCGCAACGTCCGCATCGGCGGCCAGAACGGGCTCATCGCACCGGTCACCATCGGCGACGGGGTCTACTCGGGCGCCCGCGCGCTGATCGCCGAGGACGTCCCGCCGGGCGCGCTCGTCATCTCCGAGGGGTCCCTCAAACAACGCAACATCCCCGGCTGGGTGCAGAAGAACCGCCCCGGCTCCGCGTCGGCCGTCGCCGCCGCCATGGCCCAGGGCGAGACCGGGGAGCCGGAGACCGCCGACGGCGCCCGTCAGCGGGTCCCCCGTACCACCGGGGCGCCGGAGCCCACCGCCGGATACGAACCGTCCACCGCCGGATACGAACCGTCCACCACCGATGACGAACGGTCCCCGTCCTGATGCCCTCCCACATCCTCGTCGTCTCCCCGCACCTGGACGACGCCGTGCTGTCCGCCGGCAGCCGGATCCACCACCTGGCCTCCGAAGGCGCCGAGGTCACGGTCCTCACCCTGTTCGCGGGCATCCCGCCGCTGCCGTACTCGCCCATCGCCGAGTACTTCCACTACACCTGGGGCCTGGAGACCGAGCCGATGGAGCACCGGCGGGAGGAGGACCGCAAGGCCCTGGCCCGGCTGGGCGCCACCCCGCTCCACGGCGAGTTCCTCGACGCGGTCTACCGGCGGCGGCCCGACGGCACCTGGCTCATCGACGTCGACGGGCCGATGGTGCAGGGCAGCGAGGCCGCCGAACCGCAGCTCTGCGACCTGCTGGCGGCCGCGGTGGCCGAACTGGCCGAGCGGATCCAGCCCGAGGAGGTCCTGACCAGCGCGGCGGTCGGCAACCACATCGACCACCGGCGCACCCGTGACGCGGTAGTGACCGCGCTGGCCGGGAAGGTCCCGGTGCGGTGCTGGGAGGATCTCCCCTACGGGCTGCGGGGCAGTGACATCCCGCCGCTTCCCGAGGGCCATGCCCTGCTGGACCCGGTGGCCGAGACCGCCGGGGAAGCCTCCTGGTCCGCCAAGTACGAGGCGATCGAGTGCTACCGCTCGCAGCACTCCATGCTCTGGCCGCCGGAGGCGGACTTCCGGGACCTGTTCGACGCCCATGCGACGGGCCATGGCGGCGGGGCCCCGGCCGAGCTGTTCCGGCCGGTCGGCCCCTGATCCGCCCGAGCCCCCGTCCCCCCACCGGTGGCCCTCCGCGACGATGTCGCGAAGGGCCACCGCGGCGTTTCGGCGGCTCGTGAGCCGCGGATCACACCCGTACGGTCTCCGCGGTGTCGGACTCCTCGGCCCGCCCCGGGCCGGATCCACCGGACGCGTGGGGGGAGTCGAAGCGGTGGTTGGGCCACCACGCCTTGGAGCCGAGCATCGCGGTCACCGTGGGCACCAGCAGCAGCGCCATGATGAACGCGGTGAGCAGGATGCCGAAGGCGACGGCGAAGCCCATCTGCTGCAGCATGGTGTTGCTGGCCAGCATCAGCACACCGAAGGTGCCCGCCAGGATGATGGCGGCCGAACCGATCGTCGGCGCCGAGTGGGCCACCGCGAGCCGGGCCGCCTCGGCCGGGGACTTGCCCTTCCCGACCTCCTCCCGCAATCGGGCCACCATCAGGATGTTGTAGTCCGTGCCGATCGCCACCACGAACAGATAGACCACGATCGGCAGCATGAAGAGCAGACCGTGCTCGCCCTTGATGTCCTGGAACAGCCAGACCGTCGAGCCCAGGGTCGCGGCGAAGCCGAGGCCCACGGCGAGCATCAGGTACAGCGGTGCCACCAGGCTGCGCAGCAGCAGGCCGAGGATCAGCATGATGGCCACGCCCGCGACCGGGAACACCAGCCGGTAGTCGTGGTTGACCGCGTCCTCGATGTCGCCCAGCACCGCGGTCGTCCCGCCGACCAGGGCCTCGCTGCCCGGGGGCGCGGATTCGTGCGCGGTGTCCCGCAGGTCCCCGGCCACCAGCTCGATGGCCTTCTCGGAGGCGGGCCGGTACTTCAGCACGACGCTGAACTGGGCCACGTCACCCTTGGGGTTGGGCACGGCGGGGGAGACCTCGCCGACGCCCTCGACCCCCTCCAGCTTCTTCCGGAACCCGGTGAGCGCCGCGGCGTCCAGCTTGGCGCCGCCCTTGGACTGGACGTACACCAGGCTCGGGTCGGACTCACCGGCCGAGAAGCTCTTCTGCAGCTCCGCCATGGCCTTGACGGACTCCAGGTCCTTCGGCAGCGAGCTGTCGGTGTCGAACTCGGCCTTGAAGCCGAACGCGCCCACCGCGAGGGCCGCCAGCACACAGGCGGACACCGTGGCGATCAGGCCGGGACGGCGCGAGATCAGGGAGCCGGTGCCGTTGGCGAGCCGGTTGCGAGGCGCCTGCTTCCACGCCTTGGACGGCCAGAACGCCTTCGTCCCCAGCAGCGAGAACACCGCGGGCACCAGGGTGAGGGCCGCCACCAGGGTGACCGCGACGGAGATCGCCAGCGAGGGCCCCATGGCGCGCATGCTGCCCATCGTCGACAGCGTCAGGGCGAGGAACGCCACGATGACCGCGCCGGCCGCCGACGCGATGGTCTCACCGACCCGGGAGGCCGCGTTGATCAGAGCCTCCTTGGGCTCCTCGCCCTGGCGGAGGTTTTCGCGGTAGCGGAACAGCAGGAACAGCATGTAGTCCGTGCCGACGCCGAACAGCACCACGATCAGGATCGCGGACACTCCGCTGTCGGCCTCGAGCCCGAACCAGTCACTGGCGGTGCCGATCAGACCCTGGGCCATGATGAACATGACCATGATCATCAGCACGGGCATCAGCGCGATGAGCGGACTGCGGAAGATGGCGCCGAGCAGCACGATGATCAGGACCAGGGTGGCCATCATGATCATGGCGTCGGTGTCACCCTCGGACTCCGCGGAATCGAGCCCCGAGGCCGCCGGACCGGCCACATCGACCTTCAGCGAGGTGCCCTTCAGCAGCTTGTCGCGGTCCGCGCGCAGATCCTTGATCGACTGCTGGGTGTCCTCGTCGTAGAGGTCCTTCTTGGTCGAGTAGATGTTGGCCAGCGCCATCTTGCCGTCCTTGGAGACGGCCTCGGGCGTGGTCACCACGGACTTGAAGGTCTCGTACTTCTTGTCCTGGAACCCCTTGGTCGCCTTGATGACGGCGGCCTTGTCGGCCTCGGAGAGCTTTCCGCCGTCCGGCCGCTGGTAGACCAGAATGGCGGCCGCGCTCTCCTGCTGCGGGAACGCGTGCTCCTGGAGCTTGGTCACCCGCACCGATTCGTAGTGCGAGGGCAGGAAGTCGGCTTGGTCGGTGCTGGACTTCAGCGGTGGGGCAAGGATGGCCAGGCCGACCGCCGCGATGACCCACATCGCGACGACCAGCCATGGACGGTTGACGGAGAACCGTCCTATTCGCCCGAACATGACGCTCCTTAGGGAGTTAAGGTTCCAGTAAGAGGGCACGCTAGGACAGCCGTTCGGGCGGCACCACGTGTCCTCGTGGAAATCGGCCTGGGGGGTGAGGGCGACTCCGCCAAAGGGTTTAGGGAAGCGATCCGCGCCTCAGCATCCGTGCTGATGGCGCCCCTCGGGCCCCGGGCCGACGGCCACCGTCCGAGTTTCGGGGGCCGGGGTGCGGGCGGGCCGTGAAGTGGGCCGGTCTGACATGTAGTTGACAGAATTGGCCATCCGGCGGCCTCTCGCGGGCGCGTTCCCGCCCGGCTCGTCCGCTTCCTGACAACACACCCCATTCGCCTCGTCGGCACGCCTCGCCACGCCTCGTCAGGACGCCTCGCCACGCCTCGTCAGGACGCCTCGCCACGCCTCGTCGGGACGCTCCGCCGCGCCTCGTCAGGACTCCCCGCTAGACCTCCTGGAGGGCCGCCTTCGCGGCGTCCACGAAGTCCGTGAGGGCCTGCCAGAACGGGCTGAACGCGGCGTGAAATCGCTGCCCCGCCGCCGGTTCGCCGGAGCGCATCGCACGCAGCGAGCGGTGGAACGGGCCGGTGGCCTTCTGCAGCGCGTTCGCGGCCGTGGCCGCGGCGGCCGGGCCCTCCAGCTCGACCACCCGCACACAGCGGCGCATCCTGCCGTACGCGTCGCGTTCGCGCTCGGCCAGCTCGTCCAGGAGCGCGGCGCGGCGGTCCGCCGGGCCGGTGCGTTCCGCGGCGTCGACCTCCCAGTACAACTCGCCGATGGCGTGGGTCTGTTCGATCAGATCGAGATACGCCGTGCGCCTGCTGTCGCGCAGCCGCTCCGCACGCTGGGCGAGTGCCGCGGTCTCCGCCTGGATCCGGGCGGCCCGGGTGTTGCCGCGGCTGGTGACCCAGCTGGCCAGGACGGCGGTACCACCGGTGAGGGCCGCGATCCAGAACGTGCTGTCAGCCATGGGCCCCCGTACCGTCCTCAATTCCTCGAGCGCCGAACATCCGCTGTCCCTCGGTCATCATCGGCCACGGCGGCTATCCCCCGATGGTAGGAAGATACGGAAGGAGTAACGGTTCGGCGGTATGTGCCACAGATATGTTCCAGAGCATGAGCGCATCCGGGCTGCTGCCCGCCAGGACCGAACTGCGTCCCATCGTCTCCGAGTTGAGGCTGTCGGCCTTCAAGAGCCACCGCCGTGCCGCGTTTCGGCTGGGGCCGCTGACCCTGATCTCCGGTCCGAGCGGCAGCGGTAAGTCCGGGGTGCTGGAGGCGTACGCGGCGCTCGCCCGGCTCGCGGGCGGCGCCCGGCTCGCGGAGGTGTTCCGCGATCCGGGCGCGTACATCCCGCGCCGGGCGCGGCCGGACCGGCAGGGGCGGCGCGGCTTCCGGATCGGCTGCACCGTGGACGGCCCGGTCGGGCCCGTACGGGTCGATGTCGCCGTACAGGCCGAGCCCGAACTGCGCATCGTGGGCGAGCGGATGACAGGGGCGGGGGAGACCCTGCTGGAGACGGCGCTGCGCGACCCGGGGCGGCGCTGCGTCCAGGCCGCCTGGCACACGGCGGGCGCGGTCGCGGTGACCCGCGCCCCGCTGCCGGACGACCGGCTGGCGACCTCGCTGCTGCCGCTGCGGGTCGCGGGCACGACGGAGGGGCAGCGGCTCGCGCTCGCCGCCGCCGAGCAGGTGGTCATCGCGCTGCGCTCGGTCTTCCCCTGCGACCCGCGGCCGGACCGGATGCGGGCGCCGGCGCCGCCGAGGGACGGTCGGCTGCGCGGCGGCTGCGAGAACCTGGCGACGGTGCTGCGGCGGACCAGCCGGGAGTGCGGTTCGCGGCACGCGGCGCTGGTCGCGGCGGTCCGGGCGGGGTGCGCCGGGCCGGTCGAGGGGCTGGTCACGGAGGGGCGGGCGGACGGGGTGGTGCGGGCCCTGGTCGAGCAGGGGGAGCTCGGCGCGATGCCCGTGGAGCGCCTCGGCGACGGCGAGCTGAGGTATCTCGCGCTCGCACTGGTGCTGCTGACCGGGCCCGGTGTGCTGGCCGTGGACCCGGCGGCCGATGTGCTCCCCGCGCGGCAGGTGCTGACCGTGCTGGCCGACGGTTTCGACCGGTGTCTGGACCGGCGGCAGGCGCGGGAGCTCCTGGGGGTGGCGGCCCGGATGTGCGCACGGGGGCACATCCGGCTCGTGGGGACGGTGGGGGACGTGACGGGGGCGGTCGGGGACGCCCCCGTCACGGTGGTAAACCTGGGGCGTGAGCGAGTCCCATGAGAGCGAGCGACGAACCGACGGCCTGGACGTGGCGGCGCTGCAGCGCAGGCTGGCCGCCTTCGCGGCGGCGCGCGACTGGCAGCAGTACCACACCCCGAAGAACCTCGCGGCGGCACTGAGCGTCGAGGCGTCGGAACTGGTGGAGATCTTCCAGTGGCTGACGCCCGAGCAGTCGGCGCGGGTGATGGAGGAGGAGGGGGAGGCGGGCCGGGTCGAGGACGAGGTCGCCGATGTGCTGGCGTATCTGCTCCAGTTCTGTGAGGTGCTGGGGATCGACGCGCTCGCGGCGCTCTCGGCGAAGATCGACCGGAACGAGGTGCGGTTTCCGGTGAACGGGGCGCGCTGACGGCGTACGGGGGCTGAGCGCGTACGGAGTGGGAGCTGAGCGCATGCCGGCGCTGAGCGCGTACGGAGGCTGTGCGCGGCGCCGACGGGGGCCGGCCGCGAACGGGGGCTTTGGCGGTGAATGGGTGATCTCGCGGTGAACGGGTGGCTATGGCGGTGAACGGGGGCCGTGGCGGTGAACCGTGATCTCCGGTGGCGCGCGGGGCTCCGACCCCTTGATCCGTCACTCTCCGTAGTGAGAAAGTTATCCACATCGCAACTGTTGTCAACAGATTCCTGAATTCCCCTAGCTTTTCGGCCTGTTACTTATCACTCTGGGTAGTGGAGGAGTGACGGGCTCGGAAGTCCGTTGAGAGGGGTGCGGGGAATGGACGCGATGCGGCTGATCGGTGTCACCCGGCACGCCCTGGCGAAGGCCGGGAGCGTGCACGACATCGTGGCCGAAGCCTGGCAGGTGCAAGCGCTGGCCGAAGCGGTCGGCGGATATTTCGTGGTGAGCGGCCCGGCGGCCGCGCGAGCGGAGGCGCGCGGTCTGTGCGAGGCGGGCGGGCGGGCGCGCGGCGCCCTGTTCCACCCGGCGCTGCACCACCCCACGTTGCGCGGCGGCGGTTTACGGGCCGCCCAGCTCTCGGAGGTGCGTGATCCGAGGGAGGTGCTGCTGGCACTGGGGGAGCTGCTCGCGGAGGCGGGCTTCGCGCTGGTCGGAGTCGCCTCCAATACCGAGGAGGAGGCGCTGTACTGGCAGTGCGTGGAGGCGATCGACGCGGCGGACGAGGCCCGGGACCGGGTGCACGGCATGCTCAGGCACCTCACCTTCCGCGAGTGGGGTGGGGAGTGGGGCGGTGCCGCGTGACGAGGCAGGATGGGTGCCATGGATCTTCGCATCTTCACCGAGCCCCAGCAGGGGGCGACCTACGACACGCTGCTCACCGTCGCCAAGGCCACCGAGGACCTCGGATTCGACGCCTTCTTCCGGTCCGACCACTACCTCCACATGGGAGACGTGGACGGCCTCCCCGGCCCCACCGACGCCTGGATCACCCTGGCCGGGCTGGCCCGCGAGACCCGGCGGATCCGGCTGGGCACCCTGATGACCGCCGCCACCTTCCGGCTGCCCGGTGTGCTGGCGATCCAGGTCGCGCAGGTCGACCAGATGTCGGGTGGACGAGTCGAGCTGGGCCTGGGCGCGGGCTGGTTCGAGGAGGAGCACCGGGCCTATGGGATCCCCTTCCCCAAGGAGAAGTTCGCCCGGCTGGAGGAGCAGCTGGCCATCGTCACCGGGCTGTGGCGGACCCCGGTCGGCGAGACCTTCGGCCACGACGGTGCCCACTACCAGCTGGTGGACTCCCCGGGGCTGCCCAAGCCCGCGCAGAGCAAGGTGCCGGTGCTGATCGGCGGCCAGGGGGCCACCCGCACCCCGCGGCTGGCCGCGCGGTACGCGGACGAGTTCAATATGCCGTTTGCCTCGCCCGAGGACAGTGAGCGCCAGTTCGGCCGGGTGCGGGAGGCGGCCGAGGCCGCCGGCCGCAAGGGTGACGACCTGGTGTACTCCAACGCGCTCGTGGCGTGCGTGGGCAAGGACGACGCCGAGGTCGCCCGGCGGGCCGCGGCGATCGGCCGGGAGGTCGAGGAGCTGAAGGAGAACGGCCTGGCGGGTACCCCGGCCGAGGTCGTCGAGAAGATCGGCCGCTATGCGGAGGCCGGCGCCTCCCGGCTCTACCTGCAGATGCTGGACCTGAACGACCTCGACCACCTGGAGCTGATCTCCTCGCAGGTCCAGGCCCAACTGGGCTGAGCGCACCACCAGGAGCACCCGTGATGTCCGTGACCCCCGCCTCAAGCCCCGCCTCCCTGGCCGCCGCGCTGGAGCGCGGACCGCTCGTCCTCGACGGCGGTCTCTCCAACCAGCTGGAGGCACAGGGCTGCGATCTCTCCGACGAGCTGTGGTCGGCCCGGCTGCTGGCCGACGCCCCGGGGCAGCTCGAGGCGGCCCACACCGCCTACGCACGGGCGGGCGCGCGGGTGCTCATCACCGGCAGCTATCAGGCCACCTACGAGGGCTTCGCCCACCGGGGCGTGGGCCACGAAGCGGCCACGGCACTGCTGCGGCGCAGTGTCGAGCTGGCGCGCGCGGGGGCCGAGCGGGCGGCCGCCGAACGGACGGCCGCGGGCGAGCGGGGCGCGGGGCCGGTGTGGGTCGCCGCCTCCGTCGGCCCTTACGGGGCGATGCTGGCGGACGGCAGCGAGTACCGCGGGCGGTACGGGCTGAGCGTGGCCGAGCTGGCGCGGTTCCACCGGCCGAGGATCGAGGCCCTCGCCGCGGCCGGTCCCGACGCGCTGGCGCTGGAGACGGTGCCGGACGCCGATGAGGCCGCGGCGCTGCTGAGCGCCGTCGAGGGATGCGGGGTGCCGGTATGGCTCTCCTACAGCATCGCGGGGGAGACCACCCGGGCCGGGCAGCCGCTGAGGGACGCGTTCGCCCTGGCCGCGGGGGTCGACCAGGTGATCGCCGTCGGCGTCAACTGCTGTGAGCCGGGCGACGCGGACCGGGCCGTGGAGATCGCGGCCGACACCACAGGCAAGCCGGTGGTGGTCTATCCGAACAGCGGAGAGGAGTGGGATGCCACGGCACGGAGCTGGCGCGGCCGGGCGACCTTCGACCCGGGGCGGGTGAAGGCATGGCGGGACGCGGGGGCACGGCTCATCGGCGGCTGCTGCCGGGTGGGCCCGGAGCGGATCGCGGAGCTGGCGGCGGTGGTGAGAAACCATTAGGTGCGGGAGGACCGCCGGGCGATACTCGGACGGGTGTTCTTGACGATAACCACCACCGGCACCGCCGAGCGCCCCGCGACCGACCTCGGGTTTCTGCTGCACAAGCATCCCGACAAGGCGCAGCGGTTCTCGACCTCCTACGGCACCGCGCATGTCCTCTACCCCGAGGCGACCGCCGAACGCTGCACCGCGGCGCTGCTGTTGGAAGTGGACTCCGTGGCGCTGGTGCGGCGGGGCCGCGGCAAGGGCCGGGGCGGCGCCCCCGACTCCGCGCTCGCGCAGTACGTCAACGACCGCCCGTACGCCGCCTCCTCCCTGCTGGCTGTCGCGCTGAGCGCGGTCTTCTCCAGCGCTCTGCGGGGCCAGTGCAAGGCCCGGCCCGAGCTGCCGGAGCGGGCGCTGCCGCTGCGGATCGAGGTGCCCGCGCTGCCCGCGCGCGGCGGCGCCGCCCTGGTCGAGCGGCTCTTCGCGCCGCTGGGCTGGGCGGTGACGGCGGAGCCGGTGGCGCTGGACGAGGAGTTCCCGGCATGGGGCGACTCGCGGTACGTACGGCTGGTGCTGGAGGGCGAGCCGCGGCTGGCCGATGCCCTGCGCCAGTTGTATGTGCTGCTGCCCGTGCTCGATGACGCCAAGCACTACTGGGTCGCCCCGGACGAGGTCGACAAGCTGTTGCGCTCCGGCGAGGGCTGGCTGGAGAGCCACCCCGAGCAGCGGCTGATCACCAACCGCTATCTGGCCCGGCGCTGGTCGCTGACGCGCAGCGCGCTGGAGCGGCTGGAGCTGGCGCGGCTCGCCGAGGCCGACGACACCGTGGCGGAGGAGATCGACAACGCCGTCGGCGAACCGGCGGCGGCCGAGCCGATGGCGGAGGATGAGGGCGAGGAGGGCGCCGAGGAGCGGCCGGTGCCACTGGCGGTCCGGCGGCGGGAGGCGATACTCGACGCCCTGCGCGGGGTCGGGGCGGCCCGGGTGCTCGATCTGGGCTGCGGCCAGGGCCACTTGCTGGGCGCGCTGCTGAAGGAGGCGCGGTTCACCGAGATCGTGGGCGTCGATGTGTCGATGCGCGCGCTCAACGAGGCGGCGCGGAGGCTGCGGCTGGACCGCCCCGGCTTCGACACGGCCGCGGCCGAGCGGCAGTCGGCCCGGCTGAAGCTGACCCAGGGCGCGCTCACCTACACCGACTCCCGGCTCGCCGGATATGACGCGGCGGTGCTCAGCGAGGTGATCGAGCATGTGGATCCGCCCCGGCTGCCCGCCCTCGAGCATGTGGTGTTCGGTGCCGCCCGGCCCAAGGCCGTCGTGGTGACCACGCCCAACGTGGAGTACAACGTGCGCTGGGAAACCCTGCCCGCCGGGCGGATGCGCCACGGCGACCACCGCTTCGAGTGGACGCGCGAGGAGTTCCGGGCCTGGGCGGGACAGGTCGCCGAACGGCACGGCTACGTGGTGGAGTTCCGCCCCGTCGGCCCCGAGGACCCCGAGGTCGGCCCGCCCACCCAGCTGGCGCTCTTCCGCGTGGCCGCCGGGGGCGGCGACGACGGCACGGACAGCCGGAACGGCGACCGCACCGCCACGACCGCCACGGCCACCGCGACCGGCATGGCCCCCACCGCCGCCGCGACCGGTGCGACCGCCACCATGACCACGGCCACGACCACCGCCACGACCACGACGAAGGAGGCGGCAGCATGACCGAGGAGAAGCGCACCATCGGGGTGCCCGACCTGTCCCTCGTGGTGCTCGTCGGCACCACCGGCTCCGGCAAGTCCACCTTCGCCCGGCGCCACTTCCTGCCCACCCAGATCGTCTCCTCCGACGTCTGCCGCGGGCTGGTCGCCGATGACGAGAACGACCAGAGCGCCACCCCCGACGCCTTCGACCTGCTCCACTACATCGTGGGCAAGCGGCTGGCCGCCGGACGGCTGACCGTCGTCGACGCCACCAACGTCCGCGGCGAGTCCCGCCGCAGCCTGATCGGGCTCGCGCGCGAGCACGACGTCCTGCCCGTGGCGATCGTCCTCGACGTCCCCGAGGGCGAGTGCGCCCGGCGCAACGCCCAGCGCCCCGACCGCGCCGGAATGCCCGAGCATGTGATCCCCCGCCAGCGCCGTGAGCTGCGCCGCTCGCTGAAGGCCCTGGAGCGCGAGGGGTTCCGCAAGGTGCACGTCCTGCGCGGCGCCGAGGAGGCCGAGGCCGCGGAGGTCGCGACCGAGCGCCGCTACAACGATCTGCGCCATCTCACCGGCCCGTTCGACATCATCGGCGACATCCACGGCTGCCGCTCCGAACTGGAGACCCTGCTGGCCAAGCTGGGCTACGCCCTGCGCCGCGACGAGCTCGGCCGCCCGGTCGACGCCGCCCACCCCGAGGGCCGTACGGCGGTCTTCGTCGGCGACCTCGTCGACCGCGGCCCCGACAGCCCCGGGGTGCTGCGCCTGGTGATGGGCATGGTCGCCTCCGGCGCGGCCCTGTGCGTGCCCGGCAACCACGAGAACAAGCTCGGGCGCTACCTGAAGGGCCGCAAGGTCCGGGTCACCCATGGCCTCGCCGAGACCGTGGAGCAGCTGGACCGGGAGCACCGTGCGGACCCGGCGTTCGCCGACCGGGTGCGGGACTTCATCGAGTCGCTGATCAGCCACTACGTACTGGACGGCGGGGCGCTGGTGGTGTGTCACGCCGGGCTGCCCGAGAAGTACCACGGCCGCACCTCCGGCCGGGTCCGTTCGCACGCGCTGTACGGGGAGACGACCGGGGAGACCGATGAGTTCGGCCTGCCGGTGCGCTATCCGTGGGCCGAGGACTACCGCGGCCGCGCCGCCGTCGTCTACGGCCACACCCCCACCCCCCGCGCCTCCTGGCTCAACAACACCATCTGCCTGGACACCGGCTGTGTCTTCGGCGGCCGGATGACCGCGCTGCGCTGGCCGGAGCGCGAGCTGGTGGACGTTCCGGCCGAGCGGGTCTGGTACGAACCGGTCAAGCCGCTCACCACCGAGGCCCCCGGAGGCGCCGACGGGCGCCCGCTCGACCTGGGCGACGTACGGGGCCGCCGGATCGTCGAGACCCGCCACATGGGCCGGGTCGCGGTCAAGGAGGAGAACGCGGCGGCGGCGCTGGAGGTCATGAGCCGTTTCGCGGTCGACCCCCGGCTGCTCGGCTATCTCCCGCCCACCATGGCGCCGACCGCCACCTCCAAGGAGGGGACCGGCGACGGAGCCGCCGACGGCGGCTTCCTGGAGCATCCGGCGGAGGCGTTCGCCGCCTACCGCGCGGACGGGGTGCGCCAGGTGATCTGCGAGGAGAAGCACATGGGCTCGCGTGCGGTGGCGCTGGTGTGCCGTGACGCGGACATCGCGCGGGAGCGCTTCGGCACGCCGGACGGCGTCTCCGGCTCGATCCACACCCGTACCGGACGGCCGTTCTTCGACGACGCCCAGCTCACGGAGACCGTGCTGCGCGGGCTGAGCGGCTGCCTCGACCGCGCCGGGCTGTGGCAGGAGCTGGACACCGACTGGCTGCTGCTGGACGCCGAGTTGATGCCGTGGTCGCTCAAGGCCGAGGGGCTGCTGCGCCACCAGTACTCGGCGGTGGGCGCCGCCTCGCGCGCCGTCTTCCCCGGCGTCCTCGCGGCGCTGGAGGGCGCGGAGGCGCGCGGTGTCGAGGTGTCCGCGCTGCTCGGCAAGGAGCGTGACCGGGCGTCGGACGCGGCCGCCTTCACCGCTGCCTACCGGCGCTACTGCTGGCCGGTCGACGGGCTGGACGGCATCCGGATGGCGCCGTTCCAGATCCTGGCCGTCCAGGGCCGCAACCTCGCCACCGCGCTTCCGCACGACCAGCAGCTCGCCCTGATCGACCGGATGATCGAGGCGGAGAAACCGGCTGCCGACGGCGCCCGGCTGCTGGCCCCCACCCGCCGGCTGATCGTCGACACCGAGGACGAGACGTCGGTCGCCGAAGGGGTGCGGTGGTGGCTGGACCTGACGGCCGCGGGCGGCGAGGGCATGGTGGTCAAGCCGCTCCAGGGCTTCGTCCGCAAGGGCGACGGCCGGCTGGTCCAGCCGGGCGTGAAGTGCCGGGGCCGCGAGTATCTGCGCATCATCTACGGCCCGGAGTACACCCGCCCGGAGAACCTGGCCCGGCTGCGGGAGCGCCACCTGGGCCACAAGCGGTCACTCGCCCTGCGCGAGTACGCGCTCGGCCTGGAGGCGCTGGACCGACTGGCGGAGGGCGAGCCCCTGTGGCGCGTCCACGAGGCGGTCTTCGCGGTGCTCGCGCTGGAGTCGGAGCCGGTGGACCCACGGTTGTAGGGGCGACGGTCTGGGGGTGCCCGGCTGGTCTTGGCGCCTGCGGCGGGCTGTTCCCCTCCCCGCCCCTTCCCGGCACCTGACGTTATGCGGCTCCGCCGCGTGGGGGGCTTCGCCCCTGGACCCCGGGGGGCTGGGGCGAAGCCCCAGTATCGGGAAGGGGCGGGGAGGGGAAAGATCCGCCGGACACCCCGTGGGCCCGGCGCGCCCCGCGTCAGACGGCTGAGGGCGTCCGCGCCTCCCGGGTGCGGAAGGCGCGGCGGTAGTCGTGTGGGGGCACCCCGACCGCCCGGGTGAAGTGGCGGCGCAGGTTGGCCGCCGTGCCCAGCCCGCACAGCTCCGCGATCCGGTCCACCGGCAGGTCGCCGCCCTCCAGCAGCTCCCGGGCGCGCGCGATCCGCTGGCCCTGGAGCCAGCGCAGCGGCGTCGTGCCCGTGGCCGCGTGGAAGCGGCGGGCCAGGGTGCGCGGGCTGGTGTGGGCGCGGCGGGCGAGGTCGGCCACGGTCAGCGGCTCGTGCAGCCGCTCGGCGGCCCAGTGCAGCAGCGGGGCGAGCGAGTCGTCGGTGCGCTCCGGCAGCGGCGCCTCGATGTACTGGGCCTGGCCGCCGGGCCGGTGGGCGGGCGCGACGAGCTGCCGGGCCAGGGTGTTCGCCGCCTCGGTGCCGTAGTCCTCGCGCACCAGATGCAGACACACGTCGATGCACGCCGTGGACCCCGCCCCCGTCAGCACATCCCCGTGGTCGACGTAGAGCACGGACGGATCGAGCCGTACGGCCGGATAGCGCTCGGCGAACAGCGCCGCGTACATCCAGTGGGTGGCCGCCGTACGGCCGTCGAGCAGTCCGGTCGCGGCGAGGGTGAACGCGCCCGAGCACAGCGACACGATGCGGGCGCCGCGCCCATGGGCCTCGCGCAGCGCGTGGATCAGCTCCCGGGGCGGATCGCCGCGTACATCGGCCGAGGCCGGGACGATCACGGTGTCCGCCGCGATCAGCTCCTCGGTGCCGTACGGGGTGTGGGCGGCGAACCACGAGCGGGCGGCGACCGGTGCACCGGCCCCCTCACCGCCCGGCCCGATCGCACAGACCCGCAGCTCGTACCAGGGGTCGGGGAGTCCGGGGCGATCGGAGCCGAAGACATGGCAGGGCACCGCCAGATCGAAGATCGGCATGCCCGGGGTGACGGCGAGGGCTATGGACCGCATGGCAGGAATGTAGCGCATGCTGTCACTCCTGCCACTCGTTCCGCTGTGCCCCGGGGCCGATGCTGGACGGGCATGACGACCCCTTCCTCGAAGGCCCAGGGGAGCGGTGTGCCCGCCCCCGCCCCCGCCCACGCCCCCGATACAGCCCCCGCCACCGCCCCCGATACGGCCGACACCCCCGGCACCGCCCCCGGCCGCCGCCGCTGGCTGATCCTCGCCGTCGCGTCGGCGGCCCAGTTCCTCGCCGTGCTCGACATGATCGCGGTCAATATCGCCTTCCCCGCGATCGGCGCGGACTTCCGTTCGGCGTCCACCGCCGAGCTGTCCTGGGTGCTCAACGCCTACACCATCGTGCTGGCGGCGCTGCTGGTCCCGGCCGGGCGGCTGGCCGACGCGATCGGCGGGCGGCGCTCGTTCCTGACCGGCATCGCGCTGTTCGGGCTCGCCTCCCTCGCCTGCGGGGCCGCCCCCGGGCTCGGCACGCTGATCGCGGCGCGCGTGGTCCAGGGCGTGGCGGCGGCCGTTCTGGTGCCCACCTCGCTCTCGCTCGCCCTGCCCGCCTTCCCGCCGCGCGAACGGGCCACGGCCGTCGGCGTCTGGACGGCGGTGAGCGCGGTCGCGGCGAGTTCGGGGCCGGTGGCGGGCGGTCTGCTGGCCGCCTCCGACTGGCGCTGGATCTTCCTCATCAACCCGCCCGTGGTGCTGGTGGCCTGGGTGGCCGGACTGCGGCTGCTGCCGCGCACCGGGCCCGTCCGCGGTGCGCGCCGCCGCCTCGATCCGCTGGGCACGCTGCTCGTCCTCCTCGGCACCGGATCCCTCACCACCGCCTGCGTCGAGGCCGCCGACTGGGGCTACGGCGCCCCGGCCACCCTCGGCTTCCTCGCCGCGGGCCTGGTCCTGGGCGCGCTGGCCGTGGCGCACGTACGCCGCCACCCGGATCCGGTAGTGGAGCCGGCGCTGTTCCGGACCCGTGCCTTCACCGCCGCCGCGCTCGGTCTGCTCAGCTACTTCCTCGCCTACGCCGCCTCGCTCCTCGCCGCGACCCTGCTGTTCACCGGGGTGTGGGGCTGGTCCTCGGCCCGTTCGGGCCTCGCCGTCACGCCCTGGCCGCTCACCGTCCTGGTGGTGTCGATGCTGTCGGGGCGGATCGTACGGGCGCTGGGTGAGCGGACCACGGCGATCGTCGGCGGGCTGTGCTTCGCCGCGGGGCCGATGTGGTGGCTGCTCCTCGCGGGCGGCGACGGTGCGCACTACGCCGTGGAGTTCATGCCCGGCCTGGTGCTCACCGGGCTCGGGGCGGGGCTCTACCAGCCGGTGATGTTCGCGGCCGCCGGACTGCTTCCGGCCCGTCAGCTCTCCCTCGGCTCGGGGGTGCTGATGATGTCCCGGCAGGGCGGCTCGGCCCTGGGCGTCGCGGCCCTGGTCGTGATCACCGGCGGCGCCGCGCGGCCGGGTCTTGACGCGCTGCGCGCCGGATGGGTCTTCACGGCGGTGACGGCCGCACTCGCGGCCGTCGCGGGCGCCGCCTTGCGCACACGCGTTCGCACCGATCCCGGGGAGATGCCCGCCGGCCCCGGTGAGAGCCGTGGATCCGGCACGGACCCGATACGGCACCATTGACGTGCCCGTGCCACCTGCCTAGCGTGCTGAGCGGCCCCTGGGTTCTCCGCAGGCAATGACGACGACGAGCTGAGCGGGGAGGGCGGATGAGCCTCTTCGAGGACGGACGGCCCTTCCTGCACGCGCTCCCCGCCGAGGACCGCCGCGCGCTGCTCACCCTCGGCACCCCCCGCGCCTACGCCCCCGGCGAGGTCGTGCTGCGCGAGCACGACCGTACGACCTTCGTCGTGGCGATCACCTCCGGCTGGGCCACCGTCTCGGTGGAGACCGAGCGCGGGGTGCGGCTGATCCTGGCGCTGCGCGGGGCGGGTGAGGTCGTCGGCGACCAGGCCGCGGTGGACCACGGCTCGCGCAGCGCCACCGTCACCGCGCTCGGCCGGATGGAGGCGGTGGTGGTCTCCGGCGACCGGTTCCGGGCGTATCTGGCCGCGCGTCCCGTCGCGACCGTACTGATCATGCGTCAGTTCAGCTCCCGGCTGCGCAGCTCCGACGGGGAGCGGCGGTCACTCGCCTCGGAGAAGGTGCTGCAGCGGCTGGCGGCCCGGCTCGTGGAACTCGCCGAGCGCACCGGCCACTCCGGCGCCGACGGCACCATCACCATCGATCTCCAGATGCCCCAGCACGACATCGCGGCCGCCGTGGGCTCCACCCGGGAGGCGGTCGCCAAGGCGCTGCGGCTGCTGCGCGGCCAGGGCGTGGTCCGGACCGCCTCGCGCCGCTTCGAGGTGATGGACATCGGGCTGCTTCGGCTGCTGGCCGAGGGCCGCGCGACGGGGGAGCAGATCCCGGCGCGCCCCCGCGACTGAGCGCGGGCGCGCACTCCCCGGCGTTTTGACGCGACTGTGTAAACGGCTACAGCCGTCCCGCCGTTCCCCGGCGACCCTGGAGTTGGCACAGGGCGCGGGACCGTGAGCGACGGGGGTGCGCACGGCCCGGCCGCTGTCCGGTGACGGTCTGCCGGACAGGGCCCGAGCGCCCCGCACCGGAGAAGGGCGGCGGGGTGGGCAGGGGGACGAGCCCCGCCGCCCGCTTCCGGCGATCACCGGCACCCCGTCACCACCACATCGCGGGACGGGGGCCACGGCATGAAGGACGGCGGGCGATGAGCGCACCGGAAGACGTCAGCGCACCGGAAGAGGTGAACGCCCCGGCACAGTCGCGGGGACGACGGCTGGAGATCCCCCAGGGCGGCCCGCTGGAGGGGGCGGGCCAGCCGGGCGGCGCCCGTAC
This sequence comes from Streptomyces endocoffeicus, assembly GCF_016741935.1. GTDB lineage: Bacteria > Actinomycetota > Actinomycetes > Streptomycetales > Streptomycetaceae > Streptomyces > Streptomyces endocoffeicus. The sequence goes on from NZ_JAERRG010000008.1 coordinate 221,851, forward strand.
GGCGCGCGAGGCCCGCGCCCATCTGCACATCGCCTACGGCCCGGCCCGGCTGTGCGCCGATCCGGCGCCGTACCCGCTGCCCGAAGGCCCGGTGCCGCGCGAGGAACTGGCCCGGCTGCGCCGGCTCCACCGGGCCGTCCCCGGCCATGCCGCGATGCGCGACCATCTGCGCCGCACCCACCTGGTGGCGCTGTGCGGCGAACCCGGCACCGGCCGCGCCTGGACCGGGCTCGCCCTCCTCGCCGAACTGACCGAGCTGACCGGCGGCGGGGTCTCCCGGCTCGGATACGCCGGCCCGGACGGGGCGTCCGGCGTGGAGAAGACCGAGCGCGGCCACGGCTATCTCCTCGAACTCCCCGCCGACCAGGCCGACGTGACGGCCGAACCCCTGCTGGACCGGCTGCGCGCCCACTTCGCCGAGCACGAGGCGTTCTGCGTGGTGCTGGTCGCGGGCGGCCCGGCCGCCGACCGGCTGCTGCGCGGCCGCCGCCACGCCGTGGCGTACCGGCCCCCGGCCGCCGCCGACGTCCTCGACCGCCACCTCACCGAGCTGCTCGCCGACCGCCCCACCGGACTGCTGGAGACGGCGCGGGCCACCGCCCGGCGCGCCGAGGTGGCCGAGGCGCTCGGTCTGGACGAGCCACGGCCCGGCGAGGCCGCCCGGCTGGCCGGGCACTTGGCCGCGCACGCCGAGGGCCGGCTGTCCGGCGAGCGGCTGCTGGAGCACTGCCGGTCGTTCGCCCCGCACCAGGCCCGGGACTGGTTCCTGGAGGCCGGGCACCCCGGCACCCTGCCCGCCGGGCTGCCCGCGCTGCGCGCCGCCGCGCTGCGGATCGCGCTCGCCGTCTTCGACGGCTCGGCCCACAGCGTCATGGCGGAGGCCGCCGAGCTGCTGGCCTGGGAACTGGCCGTCACGCTCGATCCGCAGTACGCGCCCGGCCGCCCGCTGTTCTCCGCCCGACCCGGGGCCTGGCTCGCCACGGCGCGCGCGGTTCACGGCGAGGGGGTGGAGGACCTCGGGGACGCCTCGGTGCCCGTGCGCGCGGTGTGGTTCGAGGGGCGGCGGCTGGCGCCCGCCGTGCTCCACGAGGCCTGGGACGCCCACCACAACCTCCGCGGCCCGATGGCCCGTTGGCTGCGCGCGCTGTGCGACGACCCGCGCCCCCAGGTGTGGGTGCGCGCGGCGGTCGCCGCGGGCGTGCTGTGCGCCCGCGACTACCTCTACGGCCTGGTCGAGCTGGCGCTGCCGCTGGCCCGCACCGACAGCCCGGTGCAGCGGATGGCGGCGGCCACCGCGCTCGCCGAGGCGTCCCGCGCCCCGGAGGTGCGTCCGGCCGTGAACGGGCTGCTGCACGCATGGGCGCGCGACGACGACGAACGGGAACGCGAGACCGCCGCGCTCGCCCACGGCTACGGCCTGGCAGCGGGCTCGGTCGCGGTGTCCCTCGAGGAACTCGGCCGGCTCGCCCGCGCCGACGACGGCCGCACCACCTCCCACAGCGTGGTGCGGCTGCTGGCCGGGGCCGAGCCGGAGACCGTACTGGCCGCGCTCACCCACTGGCTGCGCGACACCCGGCGGGCCCGCCGGGACCTGGCGCTGCTCGCGACGCTGCGCGCGGTCACCACCCGCACCTCGCATCTGTGGGGGCTGGGCGAGGTGCCCGAGCTGGAGCCGTACGCGGCCTGGCCGCTGGCCACGGCGCTGCTCGCGGCCCATCCGGAGTGCGGGCCACGGCTGGCCGAACTGCTGCGGGCCGCGCTGACCTGGGCCAGATCGGCGGGGGCGGCCGAGGACGCGCTGGTCGGCTGGATCCGGCGGGCGGCGGGGGACGAGCGGCAGCTGGCCGTGTTGTGCGACTTCCTGCCCCGGCTGGCGCAGGACGGCGACGAGCCGCTCGACGCCGGGGCGGCCACGCGGATACGGGAGGTGCTGGAGGCACTGTGAGGAGAACGTCGATGGTGAAAGAGAAAGAGACAGCGGACCCGACAGGTACGGAGACGACCCAGGAGACGACCCAGGAGTCCACCCAGAAGTCCACTCAGGAGACCACCTACGAGACCACCCACGACCACGCCCACGAGAGGCCGGCGAGCGCGGGGGCGCGCCGGATCTCGGTCACCGGGGCGCGGATGCTGCGCGAGGCGCTGCGCCACGGCGGGGACGCCCTGTCCGCGGCGCTGCGGGAGGCCGACGACGGCCTGCTGCTGAGCGCGCTCGACGAGGGGCTGCCCGCCGAGCGGGCCACCCGCGTCGTGGTCGAGCTGGTGCGCCGCGCGCCCGAGCGCGGCCCGGAGCTGGCGGACGCGGTCTGCGAGAAGGTGCTGCTCGCCCAGCTCTACCTCGACCCGCCGCACCGCGCCCCGGGCGGCGCGGGCGGGGCGGGCGGCGCGGGCGGACCGGCCCCGGACCCCGACCGCAGGCTGCGGGTGCGCAACGCGCTGATGCTGTACGAGGGGCTGGTCCGCCCGTACGCGCGGCGCGGCGCGGTGCCGGAGCTGATGGCCTGCGTCCTGCCCGGCCTGTGGACGGCCGGGGACGGCGCGGGCCGCGAAGTGGTGCGCCGGATCGTCGGCACCCGGCAGAGCACGGGGTTCGGCGAGAAGGGCTGGAAGGCGCTGTTCGGCGGCGTGGCCGAGGAGTCCCGGGAACATCAGGAGGCGGCGGTCCGCGCCGCCCGGCGCGCGGCACGGCGGCGTTGGCGGCGCGGCAGCGCCGAGGACGCCAGCCGTATCGATCTGAAGCCCGGCCAGCTGTGGGTCTCCGCCCTGCTGGGGTTCATCGCGGTGGCGCTGGTGCTGATCGTGGTGCTCGCGGCGGGCTGAGCGCTCCGCGGGAAGTGGCGCGAGGTGCGGTCGTCCATCCGCGGCCGCGTCGTGGCCGGCCACGCGGCGGAGCCGCATATCGACACAGCCCCGCGCCCCTCCGGGCCGCAACCGAACCGCACCGGACATCAGCGAGGCCGCTCAGCCGCCCGGCGCGGCCCCGGCCCCGGGCTCCGCCCCCGCCGGGACCGACACGGATCCCACCCCCGGCGAGGCCGACCCGGGCCCCGCCCTCGCCGGGGTCGGCCGATGGGCAGCTTTCGCGGGACTAGCGGGGACCGACCGGCCCCCGCTCACCGCCCGTGGCGGACCGCGTGGCGCCTCTCGCGCGGCGCGCATATCCCTGCTGCCCGGCTCACCGGGCCTTGGCGGCTCTCCCGCCCCACGGCGGGACCAGCGGGGACCGACCGGCGCCCGCTCACCGCCCGCGGCGCGCGCTTTTCCCCCGCCACTCCGCCGAAGGCGGTGGGCGGTCCGCGTGAGAGATCGAGAGATCCGTGTCGTGGAGCGTTCACAACGGGCCGCGAGCGGCGAAGATGGGGTCATGGGATTCCATGTCGACTCCGAGGCCGGGCGGCTGCGCCGCGTCATACTGCACCGCCCCGACCTGGAGCTCAAGCGGCTCACGCCCACCAACAAGGACGCCCTGCTCTTCGACGACGTCCTGTGGGTGCGCCGTGCCCGCCAGGAGCACGACGGCTTCGCCGATGTGCTGCGGGACCGCGGGGTCGAGGTGCATCTCTTCGGGGATCTGCTCGCCGAGAGCCTGACCCTGCCGGACGCGCGGGCGCTGGTGCTGGGCCGGGTCTTCGACGAGAAGGAGTACGGGCCGCTGGCCACCGATCATCTGCGTGCCGCCTTCGACGAGCTGACCGCTCCGGAGCTGACCGAGGCGCTGATCGGCGGGATGACCAAGCGGGAGTATCTGGGGCGGTACCCGGAGCCGATCTCCGTCCGTTTCCACGCCATGGAACCCGATGACTTCCTGGTCAATCCGCTGCCGAACCACCTCTTCACCCGGGACGCCTCCGCGTGGGTGTACGACGGGGTGTCGATCAACGCGATGCGCTGGCCCGCCCGCTGGCACGAGACGGTGCACTACGAGGCCGTCTACCGCCATCACCCGCTCTTCGCGAAGGAGGACTTCCACGTCTGGTCGGAGGGCCAGGCCGCGTACCCCTCCACCATCGAGGGCGGCGATGTGCTGGTGCTCGGCAAGGGCGCGGTGCTGATCGGGATGAGTGAGCGGACCACTCCGCAGGCGGTGGAGATGATCGCGCACCGGCTCTTCGAGGCCGGTTCGGCCCGGACGATCGTGGCGCTCGACATGCCCAAGGGGCGGGCGTTCATGCATCTGGACACCGTGATGACCATGGTGGACGGGGACACCTTCACCCAGTACGCGGGGCTGGGGATGCTCCGCTCGTACACCATCGAGCCGGGCGCGGGCAGCCAGGAACTCAAGGTCACCGACCATCCGCCGGAGCATATGCACCGCGCGATAGCCGCGGCCCTCGGCCTGGACTCCATCCGCGTGCTCACCGCCACCCAGGACGTCCACGCGGCCGAGCGCGAGCAGTGGGACGACGGCTGCAATGTGCTCGCGGTCGAGCCGGGCGTGGTGGTCGCCTACGAGCGGAACGCGACGACCAACACCTTCCTGCGCAAGTGCGGGATCGAGGTCATCGACATCCCGGGCAGCGAGCTGGGCCGGGGCCGGGGCGGGCCTCGGTGCATGAGCTGTCCGGTCGAGCGGGACCCGGTGGAGCCGTAGGGCCGAAGTGCCGCCCCGGAGCGGAGGGCCGAAGTTCCGCCCTGGAGCGGAGGGCCGGAGTTCACCTTCGAGCCGTAGGGCCAGGATTCACCCACCCGTCTCCGTATATATGCAGAACCTCGTATATGCTTCCATGGTTCCGGGCCGCGGCACCCCGCCGTAGCCGCTGATCCGCCACGTGTTCGCCGTGACCTAGGAGCCACCCTTATGGCGATTGACCTCACCGGCCGCCACTTCCTCAAGGAGCTGGACTTCACCGCCGACGAGTTCCGCCGCCTGATCGATCTGGCCGCCGAGCTGAAGGCGGCCAAGCGGGCGGGGACCGAGGAGCGACGGCTGCGGGGCCGGAACATCGCCCTGATCTTCGAGAAGACCTCCACCCGCACCCGCTGTGCCTTCGAGGTCGCGGCCGCCGACCAGGGCGCCTCGACGACCTATCTCGATCCGGTCGGCTCCCAGATCGGTCACAAGGAGTCGGTGCGGGACACCGCGCGGGTGCTCGGCCGGATGTACGACGCGATCGAGTACCGGGGTCATGGCCAGGGCGTCGTCGAGGAGCTCGCCGCCCACGCCGGGGTGCCCGTCTACAACGGCCTCACCGACGAGTGGCACCCCACCCAGATGCTCGCCGATGTGCTGACCATGACCGAGCACAGCGACAAGCCGCTGGATCAGGTCGCCTACGCCTACCTCGGCGACGCCCGGTACAACATGGGCAACTCCTACCTCGTCACCGGCGCCCTGCTGGGCATGGACGTCCGTATCGTGGCGCCCAGCCTGCTGTGGCCCGACAACACCATCGTGGAGCTGGCGCGCCAGCTCGCCACGTCCACCGGCGCCCGGATCTCGCTCACCGAGAGCGTCGAGGAGGGCGTGCGCGGCGCGGACTTCGTCGCCACCGATGTGTGGGTGTCCATGGGCGAGCCCAAGGAGGTCTGGGACGAGCGCATAGCGCTGCTGGGGCCGTACGCGGTGACGATGGATGTGCTGCGCGCCACGGGCAACGACGCGGTGAAGTTCCTGCACTGCCTGCCGGCCTTCCACGACCTGGGCACCGACGTCGGCCGGGAGATCCACGAGCGGCACGGGCTGACCGAGCTCGAGGTCACCGACGAGGTCTTCGAGTCCGAGCACTCCGTCGTCTTCGACGAGGCGGAGAACCGGATGCACACGATCAAGGCGGTGCTGGTCGCGACGCTCGGCGCCCGGTAGCGCTCGACGGGCGGCCCTCGGTCGTCGAGGGTTACCGGGCGGCCCTCAGCCCTCCGTGTCCGTGGGCGGGAGGACGAACCAGACGGCCTTGCCGTAGGGGGTCGGCCGGTAGCCCGCGTCGGCGCTGAGGGTCCGGATCAGCAGCAGACCGCGTCCGCCCTCGGCGAGGCCGTCGGGTCTCCGGGGCTCCTCGGGTCGCCCCAGGGAGTCCAGCCCGCCGGGCGGATTCGGGTCCTGGTCGTGCACCTCGACCTGCCAGCCCCCGGTCGGCACCAGCTCCACCACCAGCTCTATCGGCTCGTCGCCGGTCGTGTGCCGCACCGCGTTGGCCACCAGCTCGGCCGTCAGCAGCTCCGCCGTGTCGCCGTCCACGGGCGCCCCGATGTCGGCCAGGGTGTTCCGGATCAGCGCACGCGCCAGCGGTACGGCGGCCGTGGTGTGCGGCAGGGCGAAGCGCCAGGTGGCGGCGTGGGAGGGATCGGGCACGGAAGGCGTCCAGTCGGTCGGCGTGAAGCGGAGTACCGCAGCCCTTGACGGTATGAAGCGGACGATAGTTCCGGAAGGGGCTGTGGGCCACTCTTGGCGGGACCTAGGGACCGAAAGGCGCATTCACGCCATACGAGGCAAATGGGTGGCATCGGTTGCCCGGCGGGAGGCTCCACGCGCGGCGCGTGACGGCTTCACCGGTGGCTTCAGCGACGGCTTCACCGGTGGCTTCAGCGGCGGCCTTCGGTGACCACTTCGGCGACGACTCCGGTGCGGGCTTCAGCGCGGGCTTCAGGCGCGCGCCGCCCAGCCCCGTTCGGTGAGCCCGAGCAGCCGCTCGACCGTGGCGGCGTCCGGCAGCGGGCCGTGATCCCCGGTCACCCCGAGCGCGGACGCGGCCGTGATGTGGCCGAGCCGCAGCGCCGAGGTCAGGGCCCCGCCGCGGAGCAGCCCCGCCAGGAAACCGGCGGCGAAGGCGTCACCCGCGCCGACCGGCTCCACCACCTCCGTACGCGGAACCGGCACGGTGACCTCCGGCCCGTCGCCGAAGGCGGTCGCCTCCCGCCCGCCGTCCTTGACGACGAGCAGGCGCGGACGCGGCAGCAGTTCGCGTACGCCGCCCGCGTCGAGGCCCGCGCCCCACAGGTGCCGCGCCTCGTCGAGGCCGACGAAGACGATGTCGGCGCGGTCGGCCAGGTCGCGCAGGACCGTGGCGGCCGTGCCGTCCGGCCACAGCGCGGGGCGGTGGTTGACGTCGAAGCTGATGGCGTGGGCGCGGTCGGCCGGAGGGGTCGCGAGCGCCCGTTCCACCAGGGCGCCGCAGGACGCGGAGAGCGCGGGGGTCACGCCCGTGAGGTGCACGAGCGCCGCCGACCCGAGCCGCGGATCGTCCAGGAGCTCGGGGCCCAGCGCCGAGGCCGCGGAACCGCGCCGGTAGTAGTGGACGCGGGTGCCGGTGGGTCCCGGGTCCTTCACCAGCAGGCCCGTCGGCCGGTGCGGGTCGGACCGTACGCCCGAGACGTCGACGTTCGCCGCCGCGACGGCGGCACGCACCCGCCGGCCGAACGGGTCGTCACCGAGGGCCGAGAGCCATACGGCGGAAACGCCCAGGTCCGCGAGGTACATCGCCACATTGGACTCCGCGCCCGCCACGGAGAGCCGCAGGCTCTCACCGGTGTCCAGGGACGCGGGCGGTTCGGGGGCGAGCGCGGCCATCGTCTCGCCGACGCACACCACGGTGCCGTCGGCGGGCGGCCAGGACGCGGCGGCCCGCGATGCCTCGCCGCCGACGACCGGTTCACGGCAGCCCTCCGCCCGTGACACGTCCGCCCGCGCCGCCCCGCCGCCACCGCCCGCCTCACCGCCACCGGCCACCGCGTCCGGCGCGGCCGCACGCGTTCCCGTATCGCCCGCGGCACGCGACGCGCTCACACCGGGCCCCCGATCGTCCCGGCCGCCGGGCGGTACTCCGCCGCCGGTGGTCCCGACACTCCCACCCGGACCGAGAACAGGGCGCCGTCGTACGGGCCCGGTGCCGTGAGGCCCACCGTGGCCGTCGTGATGTGCAGGACGTCACCCTGGAGACACACCCCGGCGGGCCGGCTCGCGGGCAGCCGCACGGTGCGTTCCAACGTGCCGTCCGGCAGATGACGGCGTACCGTCCCCGTCCCCCAGACCGCCGTCCACACCGCGCCCTCGTCGTCCACGGCCATCCCGTCCGGGCTGCCGTCGTCGACCGTGAGATACGTCGTCGGCGGGCCGAGCGTGCCCGTCGCCGGGTCGACCGGGTAGCGGCGGACGACACCGCGGGCGCTGTCGGCCAGATACATGGTGCGTCCGTCGCCGGTGAACGCGGGCCCGTTCGGAATGGTGATGTCCGTCAGCACCCGCACCACCGTGCCGTCGTGGTCCACCCGGTAGAGCGAACCCGCGTCCTCGTCGGCGTCGTAGGCCATGCTGCCCGCCCAGAACCTGCCGGACGGGTCGGCGGTGCCGTCGTTCATGCGCCGGGCGGGGCGGGCATCCGCCTCGGGCCGCGCCAGCCAGGTGGTGGCGGAGCCGGGGCCGAGCAGGCAGATCCCGGTGCCCGCGGCGGCGATCCAGGTGCCGGGCCGGCCCGCCACGGGTGCCACCGCGCCGAGCGGGACGGGCAGCTCGGCCAGCGTCTCCAGGGGCGCGGTGGGCTCCTGGGGGGCCGTCAGCAGACGGCCCTCGAGGATGTCGACGAGCACGAGGGCGTCGCCGGTCCAGCGGATGCCCTCGCCCAGGCCGAGGCGGTCGGGGCGGGTGGGGCGCGGTTCCCCGGTCACCGGGTGGCCTCCCGGACCGCGGTGCGGAAGGCGCGGGCGCGGGCGCGCAGGGCGTCCTGGCTGCCGCCGTCGGCGGCGTCGCCGACGAGGGGCGAGCCGATGCCGACCGCGGTCGCCCCGGCGGCAAGATAGGCGCGGGCCGCGGCCTCGTCGACGCCGCCGACCGGTACGAACACCTCCTGCGGGAACGGCCCCCGCAGCGCCTTGAGATAGCCGGGCCCGCCCGCCTGGGCGGCCGGGAAGATCTTCAGCGCCTCGGCGCCGAGCGCGCGTGCGCCGATGATCTCGGTCGGGGTCATGACCCCGGCCAGCGCCGGGAGGCCCAGGTCGCGCGCGGTGGTCATCCCCGCGCCCAGGCCGGGGGTGACGGCGAAGTCGGCGCCCGCCCGGTGGACGGCGCGGGCGTCGTCGGCGGTGAGCACGGTGCCCGCGCCGAGCGGACGGCCGGGGCCGAGGGCCTCGCGGGCCCGCTCGATGACGGTCAGGGCGTCCTCGCCGGTCAGCGACACCTCGATCAGTTCGATGCCTTCGTCGGCCAGGGTCAGTACGGTGCGCAGCGCGGCCTCGGGGTCGCTGCCGCGCACGATGGCGACCAGCCGATGGGCGGCCAGGGCGGCTCGCAGGTCCACGGGCGGAACTCCTCGTGAGCGGTGGGGCGGGTTCAGGGGCAGCGGCAGGTCGCGGTGAGCGTGAGCCGCCAGCGGACCTCGCCCGAGGCGGGGACCAGCGCGGCGTCGGCGGGACCCGCGTCGGCGAGGTCGAAGGCGCGGCCGAGCATCGGCTCGACCCCTGTGCTGCGGTACGGGTTCCCGGCGGGGAAACTGCCGAGGTTGCGCCACACGCCGACGGACAGCGGCTGCCCGTCGGCCTCGAGCGCGAGGGCCAGGCAGCGCGCGCCGTCGTGGACGCAGGCGCGCGGGGTGTCCACGACCGCGCCGACCGCGGTGCCGTCGTCCGGCCCGAACCGGTCGAGGGCGAGGCCCAGGGGCGCGGGCCAGTCGCCCTCCACCCACGGCGCCCCGGCCGGCCAGGGGCGGTCCAGCAGCGGCGCGGCCTCCGGGAAGACCCGGGTGCGCGCCCCCTCGCGCAGCCGCAGGGCCGCCCGCGGGGTCAGGTCGAGCAGGGCGTGGGCGGCCCAGATGAAGCGGAAGCCCGGGTCGGCGCGGAGGACGTAGTCGGCCTCGGCGCCGTCGGCCGTACCGCGGATCGTGCGCGTCAGCGCGAACCGGTCGCAGCGCACGGTGTCCGCGTCCCCCTCGCGCCGCCACGGACGCGACCAGGCGTCGCCGTGGTCGGGGGCGCCGCGGACGGTGGGGACGCACTCCTCCAGGCCGCCCGCGTCCACGAAGGCGTCCCCGGGCGACACCCGCGCCCGCTCCGGAGCCGGACGGTGCCACAGCCATTCGTGTCCCTCGGCGCGGAGCGAGGTCCAGCGGCCGCCGTGCGCGGGGTCGGTGACGATCTCCAGCACGCCGTCACCACTCCGCGAAGGAGCCGTCGGGGTGCCGCCAGACCGGGTTGCGCCAGGCGTGGCCGGTGCGGTCGGCCGCGCGCACGGCCGCCTCGTCGATGGTGATGCCGAGGCCCGGGGCGTCGCCGCGCGGCGCATGACCGGCCACGAAGCGGAACGGCTCGGGGTCGACGAGGTAGGACAGCAGATCGGCGTCCTTGTTGTAGTGGATGCCGCGGCTCTGCTCCTGGATCAGGAAGTTCGGCGTCGCGAACGCCACCTGGAGGCTGGCCGCCAGAGCGATGGGGCCGAGCGGGCAGTGCGGGGCGAGCTGGGCGCCGTAGGTCTCGGCGAGCGAGGCGATGCGGTGGACCTCGGAGATGCCGCCCGCGTGGGACAGGTCGGGCTGCGCGACGGCGATACCGGCGGCGAGGACCGGCAGGAACTCCGTACGCCCGTACAGCCGTTCACCGGTGGCGAGGGGCACCGGGCTCGCGGCGACCAGGCCGGGGAGCAGATGGCCGTGCTCGGGGACGACGGGCTCCTCCACGAACAGCGGGTGGAGGGCGGCCAGTTCGGGCAGGACGCGGCGGGCCGCGGCGGCGGTGAAGCGGCCGTGGAAGTCGACGGCCACGTCGCGGTCCGGGCCGAGCGCCTCCCGGGCGGCGGCCACGCGGTCCACGACCGCGGCGGTCTCGGCCGCGGTGGGCATCGGGGAGGTCGCCCCGGCGCCGTTCATCTTCACCGCCGTGAAGCCCGCCTCGACCTGCGCGGCTATCTGCTCGGACAGCTCCGCGGGCTCGTCGCCGCCGACCCAGGCGTACACCCGGACGCGGTCGCGCACGGGGCCGCCCAGCAGGGCGTGCACGGGGGCGCCGTAGGTCTTGCCCGCGATGTCCCACAAGGCCTGGTCGAGACCGGCGACGGCGCTGGACAGGACGGGTCCGCCGCGGTAGAAGCCGCCCTTGGTGAGCACCTGCCAGTGGTCCTGGATGCGCAGCGGATCCTGGCCGATCAGATAGCCGGCGAGGACGTCGACGGCCGCGCGGACCACTTCGGCGCGCCCCTCGACCACGGGCTCGCCCCAGCCGACCACGCCGTCGTCGGTCTCGACGCGGCAGAACAGCCAGCGTGGTGGCACGAGGAAGGTCTCGATACGGGTGATCTTCATTGGCCGGTGGGCCTTTCCGTGTCGTCGTGGGAGCCGCCGATGTCGTGGGAACCACCGATGTCGGGGGAACCGCCGATGTCGTGGGAGTCGCCGATCTCGGGGGTGCCGCCGATCCGGTCCAGGTCGCGGCCGGCCTGGTCGAGCAGGGCCCGCATGGCGGCCTCGGCGGCCCGCGGGTCCCGGGCGCGTACGGCGTCCAGGACGGCGCGGTGGGCGGGGACCGGATCCTCGCTGTGCGGGGAGCTGTGCACGATGCGATCGCGGTAGGCGAGGCCCGACTCGATCACCATCTCCATGCGTTCCAGAAGCTCGTTGTGGGTGGCGGCGAGCAGGGCGCGGTGGAAGGCGAGGTCGGCCTCGACGGCGTGGGCGGCGTCGGAGCCGTCCCGCCCCATCGCGTCCACGGCGGCGTCCAGGGCGGCGAGGTCGTCGTCGGTGCGCCGCTCGGCGGCCAGCCGTACGGCCGCGGGCTCGATGATGCCGCGCACCTCGGCGAGGTTGCGCAGCAGCGCGCTGTCGGCGTCCGTGGTGCGGTCGCTCTCGAACTGCCAGCGCAGGACGTCGGCGTCGAGCAGGTTCCAGTCCGAACGGCTCCGCACGAAGGTGCCGCGCTTCTGCCGGGCGTCGACCATCCCCTTGGCGGCCAGCACCTTCAGCGACTCGCGCAGGGCGGTGAGGCTGACATCCAGTTCGCTCTGCAGGGCGACCAGGTCCAGGGTGGATCCCTCGGGGAGGTCGCCGCTCAGGACGCGGCGGGCGAGGGCCTCCACGGTCTGGCCGTGCACGCCGCGGCGGGCGTAGGGCGTCATGTCGTACTGCCTTTCTGGTGCGAGCTGATCGCGGTGGTCATGCGGAGGACTTGACGACGCTCCAGCCGCCGTCCACGAGAAGACTCGCACCGGTGATGTACGAGGACTCGTGGGAGCCGAGGAAGGCGATGGCCGCGGCCACCTCCTCGGGGGTGCCGAACCGCCCGGCCGCGGTCTCGGCGACGCTGCGCGCGCGGTCCTCGGGGGAGACCCGGTCCCAGGCCGCCGTCAGGATCGGGCCGGGCAGGACCGCGTTGACCCGCACCTCGGGGCCGTACTCGACGGCGAGCTGCCCGCACAGGGACAGCAGCGCCCCCTTGGAGGCCGCGTAGGCGGGGTGGCCGGGGATGCCCTTGTGGGCGTGGACGGACGAGGTCAGGACGACGGCTCCGCGGCGGGCGCGCAGATCGTCCAGGACGGCCCGGAAGCCGAGGAAGGCGCCGGTGAGGTTGACGGCGAGCTGCCGCTGCCAGGAATCCAGGGACGTTTCGTGGGCGGGGGTGACGTCGACGGTGTAGGCGTTGCTGACGAGCACGTCGACGGGGCCGAAGTCGCGGGCGGCCGCCGCGATCCGCCGCCAGCCCTCCTCCGTGGAGACGTCGGCGGTCACGAAGCGGGCGCGGCCGCCGTCCTCGGCGATCCGCTCGGCGACCGCCGTGCCGCGCTCCTCGGCGATGTCGGCGAGCACGACGGCGGCGCCCTCCTGGGCGAGGCGTTCGGCGGTGGCGGCGCCGATGCCGGAGGCGGCTCCGGTGACCACGGCCGTGCGGTCGGTGAAGCGGTCACCGTGGCGGCGGGGCTGTTCCATCGGGGGTCGGGCTCCTTCGCTGGACTTCGGGCGGGGCGGGGGCGAGGGCGGGGGCGGGGGCTCTACTGCCGGGTCAGGACCACCAGTTCCGCGTCGTGCCCGGCGCTCCAGGCGAACGGCAGCCCGTAGTGCAGCAGATGGGCGCCGCTGTAGGTGGTCGCCGACGCGGCGTCCCGGTAGCGGGCGGCCGCGTCGAGGCCGCGCAGCCGGAGCCGGGCCGGGCGTCCCGGGACGAGCGGGGCGCCGTCCAGGCGGCCGGTGCCGAGCGCGGCGACGACGGTGCGTCCGTCGGGTCCGTCGTACTGCACCCCGCAGGTGGCGTCCAGCGGGCTGCCCAGGAGCCGGGCCTCGCCGAGGTGGATGACATCGCGCACCTCCTTGTAGCGGGCGATCCAGCGGGCGGCCTCGGCGCGCTGCCCGGCGTCCCAGTGGCGCAGGTCGGCGCCGATGCCGAGGACTCCGCACATGGCGGTGACGAAGCGGAAGGCGAGGCTGCGCGGACGGGGGTCGAAGACGCCGGGGGCGTCGGTGACCCAGGAGCTCATCACATGCGGGGCGTGGGCGTGCAGGAAGCCGTACTGGACGGCCAGCCGGTCCAGCGGCGCGGTGTTGTCGCTGGGCCAGACGACGTCGGTGCGGGCGATCGTCGCGTGGTCGACGCGCGCGCCGCCGCCCGCGCACCCCTCGACGGTGACCCGGGGGTGGGCGGTGCGCAGCTGGTCCAGGACGCGCAGATAGCCCGCCACGTGCTGGGCGTCCAGGTCGAGGTGGTCGGCGGGACCGGCGCCGGGGCGGCCGCGCTCGGTCGGCGGCCGGTTCATGTCCCATTTGAGGTAGCTGATGTCATGGCCGGTCAGCAGCCGGTTCAGGGTGGCGATGACGAAGTCCTGGACATCGGTCCGGCCCAGGTCGAGCAGGAGCTGGTGGCGCACCAGCCGGGCCGGCCGGCCGTCGATCCGGTACGCCCAGTCCGGGTGTTCGGCGTACAGCTCGCTGCCGGGGCTGACGGCCTCCGGCTCGATCCACAGGCCGAAGTCCAGACCCAGGGCACGGACGTCCGCCACGAACCGGCCGAAGCCGTCCGGGAACGCCACCGGGTCGGGGTACCAGTCGCCCAGCCCGCCGGTGTCGTCGGCGCGGCCGGTGAACCATCCGTCGTCGACGACGAACAGCTCGGCCCCGATGTCCGCCGCCGCCTTCGCCAGCTCCAGCTGGTCCGCCGCGTCGACGTCGAAGGCGGTGGCCTCCCAGGAGTTGTAGAGGACCTTGCGGGGGCGGTGCAGCCGCTCGCCGGTCAGCCGGCGTTCGTAGCGGTGCCAGACGCGGGACAGCCCGTCCAGACCCCCGGCGCTGAAGGCGCAGGCGAGCCGTGGCGTGGTGAGGGTGTCGCCGGGCGCCAGGCGCACCCGGCCCTCGTGCGGTACGCGGCCCGCGCGGATGCGTACGGTGCCGCCGGGTTCGGCCTCGGCGGTGAGGTGCCAGTTGCCGGGCCACTCCAGGGCCAGGCCATAGGCGGGGGCGTCGCCCGGGTCCGCGGCGTCCTGGACCGCGAGCCAGGGCGCGTACGCGTGTCCGGGTACGCCCTGGCGGCTGCCCATGGTGAACGTGCCCCTGGACAGGGTGAGTTGGGTGCGCTGGAACTCCTGCGACCACTGGCCGGCCAGGTAGGTCAGCCGGGCTCCGGCGGTGACGGGGACGTTCACGGCGGCCGAGTCGAAACGCTCCAGCCACAGCTCCTCGTCGCCCGTGCAGGTGAGCTCGGTCCAGCGGTGGATGACATCGGTGCCCGGCACCGTGGCGTAGCACAGGACCGTACGCAGGCCGAGCACATCGTCGGTGAAGGTGAGCCGCAGGCTCCCCGCCTCCTCCGCGGCCCCCTCGAAGGCCCACCACGCGCCGCGCTCCGCGCCGGGGCGTGCCGCCACCAGCTCGGCGCCGGTGAACGGCCGCAGCCCGTACGGCAGGTACTCGGCGGGCGCCGCGTCGGCGGGGGTGATGAAGTGGGTGCGGTGCGACCAGTCCAGCGCGGACGGGCCGGTCTCGACGCCGAGCGGGCCCCAGGAGTCGAGCTCGGCCCAGGGGCCGTCCGGGGACAGCCGCACCGTGTAGCCGGTGTGGTCGGTGCGCAGCGTCCAGCGCTGGTCCGGCGTCACTTCACCGCTCCGAGGTTGAGACCGGCCACGAAGTGGCGCTGGAACCGGAGGAAGACGGCCACGGTGGGAGCCGCGGCGATGACGGACCCGGCGGCGATCACGTTCCACATCGACACGAACTGGCCCTGCAGCCCGATGAGGGCGGCGGTGATGGGCATCTTGGTGTCGCTGCGCAGCACGGTGATGGCCCACAGCAGATCGTTGAAGATCCAGGTGAAGGACAGGGCGCTGAGCGCGGCGAGCGCCGGGCGGCTGAGCGGCAGGATGATCCGCCAGAAGATCTGCCAGGGACCGGCGCCGTCGACGACGGCGGCCTGCTGGATCTCGACCGGGATGGACCGCATGAAGCCGTACAGGACGAAGACGTAGAAGCCGACGCCGAAGCCGATCTGCACGCCGATGAGGGCGGGCAGGGTGTCGTATACGCCCATCAGCTCGCTCAGCTTGGACACCGGGATGAGCAGGATCTGCGGCGGAAGCAGGTTGCCGCCGAGCATCAGCAGCAGCAGGGAGCGGCGGAAGGGCACCTCGTAGCGGCTGAGGGCGAAGGCGGCCATGGCGGCCAGGGCCAGGGTCACCAGTACGCACGGCACGGTCACGACCAGGCTGTTGATCAGGGCGCGCTGCTGGCCGCCGTCGCTCCACGCCTGCTGGAAGTTGCCGAGGGTGAAGGAGCGGGGCCAGCTGCCCAGGCCGTGGGCGGAGATGTCGTCGAAGGAGCGCAGGCTCGTCACCACGACCAGGGCGATGGGCAGCAGCCACAGCGTGGCGAGCGCCCCGGCCCCGAGGTGGAAGCCGGCGGTGGCCGCGCGGCGCCGGCGCAGGGCCGCGGAGCTGTGCGGTGCCGTCATCAGTCGGCCTCCCGGAAGGCGCGGACGAGGTAGGAGGCGATGACGCCGAAGGCCAGCACGAAGATCACGACGGCCAGGGCGGAGCCGTATCCCAGGCGCAGGGACTGGAAGGCGGTGGAGTACATATAGGTGCTCAGCAGTTCGGACGAGTGGTAGGGGCCGCCCCGGGTCAGGGACCATACGACGTCGAAGGAGCGCAGCGAGTCGATGATGATCACCGACAGGACGACGGCGTTGACGCCGCGCAGCTGGGGCAGCGTCACATGCCGGAAGCGCTGCCACCGCCCGGCGCCGTCCACCTTGGCCGCCTCGTACAGGGCCGGGTCGATGCCCTTGAGTCCCGCGAGGTACAGCACCATCACATAGCCGACCTGGCGCCACAGCGCGGGCACGATCACCGCGTAGAGGGCGGTGTCCTGGTCGGCGAGCCAGGCGTGGCGCAGGCTGTCCAGGCCGACCGACTCCAGGAGCCGGTTGAGGACGCCGT
This sequence comes from Streptomyces endocoffeicus, assembly GCF_016741935.1. Taxonomy (GTDB): domain Bacteria; phylum Actinomycetota; class Actinomycetes; order Streptomycetales; family Streptomycetaceae; genus Streptomyces; species Streptomyces endocoffeicus. The sequence goes on from NZ_JAERRG010000008.1 coordinate 238,184, forward strand.
CGGGCTGATAGATGGCCTGCCAGACGAGGGCGGTGGCCACCAGGGAGAACACGACGGGCAGGAACAGGGCGGCCCGGTAGAAGCCCACGCCCCGGCGCTCCTGCTGCAGGAGCAGCGCGGCGCCGAGACCGAGGAGCGCCGACAGGCCGCCGAACAGCACCAGCCACAGCACGGTGTCGACGGCCGCGGTGCGGAAGACCTCGTCGTGGGCCATCTCGGCGAAGTTGCCCAGGCCGACGAACTCGGGCGCCGACACCCCGTCCCACTTGGTCAGGGAGAGGTAGAAGCCCTGGAGCGCGGGCCAGAACACCCACAGCGACTCGGCGAGCAGCGGGACGAGGAGGAAGGCGAGCACCAGCGGGGGCGTGCGCCGGATACCCCGGGCCCGCCTGCCGCGGGGCGGGGACGGGGCCGGGGACGTGCGCTTCGGCGCGGTGAGGACGGCCACGTCACGCCTTCCAGATCTTCTCGGCGTCGCGCTGCCAGTCGGTGAGGATCGAACCGATGCTCTTCGGCTTGGCGAGGAACTTGGTCAGCGCGGTGTCCGCGGTGGGCTGGAGGGCGTCGCTCGAGTCGCGGTTGAAGAACTGGGTTATCTCGGCGGCCTCCTCGACATGCTTGCGGCCCTTCTTCACGAGCGCGGTCCCGGCGTCCTCGGCGTCCGGGTGGCAGGGCAGGACGGTGCCCGACGAGCCCTTGATGTAGATCTCCTGTGCCTCGGCCGTGGCGAGGTAGCGCAGCAGCTCGAAGACCTTGTCACGGCGTCCGGTGCGGGCGCTGGCGAAGTAGCCGTCCGTGGGCGCTTCCTCGGCGAGCGGGACCTTGGGGTCGATGACCGGGAAGCGGAAGAAGTCGATGTCGTCGAGGGCGCCCTTGGGCGCGGCGTCGGCGAAGAAGGTGCCGATGAGCATCATGCCGGTCCGGCCGGCGAGCAGGGCGGTCGTGGCGTCCTGGAAGGCGAGGGCGGTGCCGTCGGGGTCGAAGTAGGGGAGCGCCTCCCGCCAGCGGTCGAAGACCTTGTGCACCTCGGGGTCGTCGAAGCGCCGCTTTCCGGCGAGGAGCCGGCGGTGGTAGTCGGCGCCGTTGATACGGATGTTGAGGTAGTCGAACCAGGCGGAGGCCACCCAGGGGGTGTTGCTGCCGGCGCCGAGGCCGATCGGCGTCACGCCCCTGGACTTCAGCTTGTCGCACAGGTCGAGGAAGTCGTCCCAGCTCTTGGGCTCCTTGACGCCCCACTTGGCGAAGTGGGACTTCCGGTAGAACATGCCCCACCAGTAGTAGGTGCTGGGGACGAAGACCTTCTTTCCGGCGGTCGAGGTGCACTGGGTGGTCAGCGCCTTGGAGTAGCGCTTGAGGTCGGGCGAGGAGGTCCACACCTCGCCGAGGTCGAGCAGCAGGTTCTTGCCCGCGTAGGCGTCCGCCACCGAGCCCGGGTACCAGGTGTACACATCGGGCGGGTTGGCGGAGGTGAGATAGGTGGGCAGCTGGGTGCGGAAGGTCTCGGCGGCGACGGTGTTGAGGGTCGCGCGCCCGGAGCCCTCCTTGGCGTAGGCGGCGACGAGGTCCTCCATCGCCGCCTTCGCCTGCGGCGCGGACAGGTTGGACTGGAAGGTCACCGCGCCGCCCCCGGAGGAGCTCTTGCCGGAGGAGGCGGCGGTGACACAGCCGCTGAGCAGCGCCGTGGTCCCGGCGGCGCCGAGGCCGCCGAGGAACAGCCGTCGGCTGGGGTGTGCGTTCGTCATCAGGTGCTCCTTGTGGATCCACTCGGCGGGGCCCGGACCCGCTGACGGGGCCGGGGCGCGCTCGTGGCGGATCCAGATTCGCGTGGCGCTCGCACCACGTCAATATTAATTCCTAATTTATTTGAACTGGGTTCGGTGTACGGAGCCATCGACCCCGCGGTACACGGCGTCGACCGCGCCGTCCGGACCCGCGACCGCCCCGAGCGCACCGTCGAACGCGGCGCCGGGGAACTCCTGCCGCTCGGTCCACCCCTGCCAGCCGCCGTCCTCGTACCGCCGCTGCCAGAGCGTGCAGTCGCCGGCCCGCGCGTACAGCACCACCGCGTCGCCCACCGCGACCAGCGTCGGGCTGCCGCTCACCGTCCCGCCGAGCGAACTCCACTCCGACCACTGCCCGGAGGCGTCACGCGACCGCGTCCACACCTCGTCCGCCGAGGTCCGGACGGTCACGTGGACCCGCCCTCGCGCGTCGACGACGGCCGACGGCCTGCCGTACGTCGGCCGGTCGCCCGGCGCGCCGAGCGACGACCAGCCGGACGACGGCCCCCGCTGGGTGATCCGCCCGTCCGCGCCGCGCGCGGTCAGCGTCCAATGCGCCGCGTCGGTGAACGCCACCGAGGGCGCGTCGGTCAGCCTCCCGCCGAGGTCCTCCCAGCCGCCCCAGCGCCCGTGCGCGAAGACCCGCCGGTACGCCCGGGAGTCGGCGCCCCGCACGAAGACGTCGATCCGCCCGCCCGCCGAGGCGTGGGCGGCGGGCTGCCCGAGGATCCTCCCGCGTACCGGACCGCCGAGGTCCTTCGTTCGCGGCCCGCCGTCGCCGCCGTCGTCCGTGTGCTGGACGAGGGCGCCGCCCGGTCCGCGGAAGAAGGTGGTCAGCGCCTCGCCGTCGCGTACGACGGCCGGGCTCGCCGAGGCCTTCCGGCCCAGATCCGCGCCGGGGAGGGCGTCCGCGCCGGTGAGCGTGAGGAACGCGGTGCCGTGCGCCGGCACCTCGACGGTGTACGACCCGGTGTGCGTCCCGCGGCCGGTACGCGCGCGCAGATCGCGCACCGCGACCGGGCCGCCCAGCGCCACATCCGAGAAGGTCACCGTCCGTTCGGCCGGTCGGTCCGAGCGGTTGAGCAGGACGACGGCGCGCCGCCCGTGGCCCGAGAGGACCTTGCTGTAGACGTCGCCGACGGAGTCGGTGGCCACCCGCACGCCCTGGACGGCCAGTGGGTCCTGGTCGACGGCGATGATCTCCGGGTTGCGTAGCGTCCGGAGCATCGGATCGGACAGGGCGCGGGGGTCGGAGCCGATGACGAGCGGGGAGCCCATCTCGGCCCACATCACCAGCTGCGTGGTGGACTCCTCCTCCGTCAGCTCAAGCGAGCCGTCGGCCATGCGGCGCATGGGGATGAGGTAGTCGGGGTCGTTGTAGTGACCGGGCCCCTGCGCCTCGGGGTGCCAGGCGTTGGCGTCCATGTTGCGCAGCACATTGGGCCACTGACCGGGGCTCGGGGTGCCCCAGGCGATATCGGTGCCGGTGCGCCAGGAGTCCGCGATGGTCGGGGCGTAGGCGTACGCGTTGTGCGCGTCCTGCTCGGGCGTGTGCGGCAGACCCCAGTCGTCGGTGAGCGGATTGCACAGGTTCAGCAGCATCCGGCGCCCGGACTTCGCGACCGCGTCGCCGAACTCCTGGAAGGCCGGGCCCGGATCGAGCTTCTCGCCGATGCCGCACAGGAAGTCGACCTTGATCGCGTCGATCTTCCAGTCCGCGAACTGCCGCGCGTCCTCGGTGTAGTGGCCACGGCTGCCGAGGCCGCAGCTCTTGCCGCCGTCGTAGGTGCCGGCGTCGGTGTAGATACCGGCCCGCAGACCGCGCTGGTGCAGATAGGAGACGAGGGCCGGGATACCGGAGGGGAAGCGGTCCGGGTGGGCCGCCAGCCGCCCCCGCGCGTCACGCGGGTTGTCGGCCTGCCAGCCGCCGTCCAGCCACACGATGTCGTACCCACTGTCGCGCAACCCGCTGCTGACGAGCCGGTCGGCGACCGACCGCACCTCCTTCTCGGTGGGCGCCCCCAATCCGTAGTAGGTGTTCCAGCCCATGTAGGGCGTCGGGGCGAGCCCGCTGTCGTAGTAGTCGGGCGCGCCCTGGTCGACGGCGGGTGCCCGCTGGTCCACGGCGGTGGCGCCCCGGTCCACAGCGGGTGCGGCCGTGGCCGTGGGGTTCGCGGCCGTCGCCAGGACCACGGCGATCGCGGTCGCGACGGCGCCGCGGGCGAGGGTGCGGTGGCGGGGTCTCCGTGCGGGCGGGGGTGAAGTCACGTGCCTCTCCCGAGGGTTGGGAAGCAGGAAGGAGACATGACGCGGCCGCCCTCGGACAGGGCGTCGTCGGCGTCACGGCGAAGACTGTGGCCCGCGGCCGAAACCCTGTCAAGAATTATTCCTAATTTATTTAAACAGCCCTTCGCCGCCCCGGGGTGAGCGGGCCGCGGGTGCCGGTGTGCCACGGCGGCACGCCGGTACGCCGGTACGCCGGTACGCCGGTACGCCGGTACGCCGGCCGTCCGGGCGGCCCCGAGGGCGGCGCCCCGGTGGCGGCGCCCCGGTGGCCCGGTCCGGCACTGCCCCGAGAACCGCACCGGCGGACTACGGAATTCACGCCCGCTCGGAACAGCGGTGAGTGCGGGGGGACTTTGCCGATTCCACTTGGTCGAATTTTCGCCCCGGTAGTTCCAAGGACTCCCCAACGAAAGTCAAGACTTGGATATCCTGGCTCGCACGCATCCCCCCACCATCAGGGACTATTCCACTGCGTATCCAGTCGGCCACCAACTGTCGTCGACCTTCCTCGCAATTCCGGGCGTAGGCTCCAAAAAGTTGTTGATCAAGCGCCACCCCCCTTTTGGTTCAAGGGGTGTTGGTGAATTCCGGGTATTCCCGTCAGGGGGAAGGCATGCCTACAACAGGGCAGGTGCCGCAGCCCAGAAGCTGGGCTCCGGCCGATGTGGGACGGATACAGCTGCGGGGCGTCGCACAGGTGGCACTCAGCGCGAGCCCGTGGACCGGCTTATTGTTCACCGCCGCGCTGTTCGCGGGCGGCTGGCGGATCGGCGTGTACGGCCTGATCGGCGCGGCGGCGTCCACCGTGGCCGCGTTCGTGCTGGGCGCCGACCGGGACGGCCTGGCCAACGGCCTTGAGGGCTACAGCGGTTGCCTGACCGGCATCGCCATAGCCGTCCGGCTCGGCGCCTCCTGGCGGACCGCACTGCTCGCCGTCCTCGCCGCGGCGGTCTGCGCGGTGCTGGGCGCGGCGGTCGGCCGCCTGTTGGGCCGCGTCGGTCTGCCCGCGCTGACGGCCCCGTTCTGTCTGGTCGCCGGGGTGCTGGCGCTCGCCCTGCCGACCGCGCCGGCCGCCGCCGCACCACCGCTCCCCGGCGATGGGGTTACGACCCTCTCGGCCTCGCAACTCGGCCACGCGTTCTGCGACAACGTCGGTCAGGTCTTCCTCCTCGACAAGTGGTACGCGGGCCTCATCCTGCTCGTCGGACTGCTCGTCGCGTCCTGGGGGGCCGCCGTCGCCGCCGCCTGCGGCAGCGTCGCCGCGATCCTGACCGCTTGCGCCATGGGCCTGCCCGCGACACGGATCAGCGAGGGGCTCTACGGCTACAACGCGGTGCTCGTCGCCATCGCACTGGCCGCCACCTTCCTGACCCGCACTCCGTGGACCGCGGGGTACGCCGCGCTCGCCGCCGTGGCCTCGGTCCCCTTCACGGCCGCCTGGCAGGCATTCGCCCAGCCTTCCGGCGGATCTCCCTTCACCTGGCCGTTCGTCGTGACGACCTGGCTCTTCCTGGCCGCCGTTCCAGCCCTGGACCGGCCGGGCATCTCGTTCGAGAAAGCGAAGTGACGCCATGAACCTCGCACCGCGCGAAATCGACAAGCTCCATGTCTATGTGGTGGCCGACCTGGCCCGGCGCCGCAGGGCCCGGGGCACCAAACTCAACTACACCGAGGCAGCCGCCCTGATCACCGAGGCCGTCCTGGAAGCCGCCCGCGACGGCCACACCGTGGCCGAGTGCATGGAGTTGGGCCGCAAGGTCGTCACGGCCGACGACGTCATGCCCGGGGTGCGCGAGATGCTCACCGTCCTCCAGGTCGAGACGGCGTTCGTGGACGGGACGAAGCTGGTCACCTGCCACGACCCCATCGGCGCCGGAAACACCGCCGGAAACACCGCCGGAAACACCGTCTGACACACCGTCTGAAAGGAGGAGAGAACGATGTCGGGTGGAGCTCACTACCTCTACGGGGACGACCCCGTGGAGATCAACTCGGGCAGGGCCAAGGTCGGACTCACCGTCGCCAACACCGGTGACCGCGCCGTCCAGATCGGCTCCCACTACCACTTCTTCGAGGTCAACCGCGCGCTGCGGTTCGATCGCGAGGCCGCGTACGGCATGCGCCTGGACATCCCGTCGGGTACCGCCGTGCGCTTCGAACCCGGCGACACCCGCGAGGTCGAGCTGGTCGCCTTCGGCGGAACCCGGCGGCTCGTCGGCTTCTCCGGACTCGTCGACGGCGGACTCAACGCCGACGACACCAGGCGTGCCGCGCTGCGCCGCGCCGAACAGCTGGGATTCGCCGACACCGAGAACGAGGGGGCCGATCACTGATGGCGATCATCCCGCGCAAGCAGTACACCGACCTGTTCGGCCCCACCGTGGGTGACCGGTTCCACCTCGCCGACACCAACCTGGTGGTCGAGGTCGAGTACGACCACAACGCCGGTTCCTACGGGGAAGAGGCCGTCTACGGCGGCGGCAAGGCCATCCGCGACGGCATGGCCCAGGACCCCGCGGCGCTGCGTCGCGAGGGCGCTCTGGACCTGGTGATCACCAACGTGGTGGTCCTCGATCCGGTCCTGGGCGTCGTCAAGGGCGACATCGGTGTCCGCGACGGCCTCATCGTCGGCGTCGGCAAGGCCGGCAACCCCCACGCGCAGAACGGCGTGGACCCCAAGCTGGTCATCGGTCCGGGCACCGAGGTGATCTCCGGCGAGCATCTGATCGCCACCCCCGGTGGCATCGACAGCCACATCCACTTCATCTCACCGCAGCAGGCCCAGGAGGGCCTGTCCAACGGCATCACCACCTTCTTCGGCGGCGGCACCGGTCCCACCGACGGCAGCAACGGCACCACCTGCACCCCCGGCCCCTGGAACATCCACCGGATGCTGGAGGCGGTCGAGGACCTGCCGGTCAACGTGGGTCTGCTCGGCAAGGGCAACGGCAGCCTGCCCGAGGGCTTGCGCGAGCAGGTCGAGGCGGGCGTGGCCGGTCTGAAGGTGCACGAGGACTGGGGCGCCACCCCCGCCGTCATCGACAACGCGCTGCGGGTCGCCGACGAGCACGACGTGCAGCTCGCCATCCACACCGACACCCTCAACGAGGGCGGCTTCTTCGAGGACACCCTGTCCGCGATCGACGGCCGGACCATCCACACCTTCCACACCGAGGGTGCGGGCGGCGGTCACGCCCCCGACATCATGCGGGTCTCCGGCGAGCCCAACGTGCTGCCGTCCTCCACCAACCCCACCCTGCCGTACACCATCAACTCGGTGGACGAGCTGCTCGACATGGTGATGGTCTGTCACCATCTGTCCCGCGACATCCCCGAGGACGTGTCGTTCGCCGACAGCCGGGTGCGCGCCGAGACCATCGCGGCCGAGACAGTGCTGCACGACCTCGGCGTGATCAGCATCTTCTCCTCCGACTCCCAGGCCATGGGCCGGGTCGGCGAGTCCTTCGCCCGTGCCTTCCAGACGGCGCACCACTGCAAGGCGATGCGCGGTGCGCTGGCCGAGGACAGCTCCCGCAACGACAACGCGCGCGTGCTGCGCTACCTGGCGAAGCTCACCATCAACCCGGCGATCGCGGTGGGCGCCGCCGACGTGATCGGCTCGCTGGAGCCCGGCAAGCTCGCCGACATCGTGCTCTGGCCGATCAACTCCTTCGCCGCCAAGCCCAAGCTGATCATCAAGGGCGGCATGGTGAACTGGGCCCTGATGGGTGACCCCAACGCCTCCCTGCCGACGCCCCAACCGGTCTACTACCGGCCGATGTTCGGCTCTTACGGCCGCGCCAAGCAGCGCACCTCGGTCACCTTCATGTCCCAGGCGGCCATCGCCGCCGGCGTCCCCGGCGAGTTGGGACTGGGGCGGCGGATCGAGCCGGTGCGGCGCTGCCGGAGCATCGGCAAGCAACACATGGTCCGCAATGACGCGCTGCCGCGCATCGAGGTGGATCCGGAGACCTACAAGGTCACCGTCGACGGCGAGCCCGCCACCATCGAGCCGGCCGAGCGCCTCCCGCTCAACCAGCTCTTCTACATCGTCTGACACATACATCGTCTGACACGTACGCCGTCCGACGCACCCCGAGGAAGGTCCGCGGGGGCCACCGCGTGCCCCGCGGACCCCGCGGCCCGACCTCGACGGACGGCCACCCGGCAGGAACGGAAACCCGGCGTGAACGAACCGATGCCGATCCCGGCGCTGCTGACCGGGCTCCAGCTCACCGACTCGGCCTTCCCCAGCGGCTACTACACCCTCTCCCACGGGCTGGAGGGTTTCCAGCAGGCCCGTGCGGTCACCCCGCGCAGCCTGCCCCTCCTCCTCCACGACCTGCTCCGGCACAGCGCGGGGCCGGCCGACGCGACCGCCCTCGCCCTCACTCACCGCGCGGTGACGGCGGACGACTGGGCCGAGGTGGTGGCCGTGGAACGGCGGCTGTACGCGACCAAGCTGGGCCGGGAGGCCCGGCAGGCCGCCGTCCGCACCGGACGGCAACTGCTCGACCTGGCCGGTGAGGTCTACGGGACGCCGCAGCTCGAGCGGTACCGCACGCTGCACCGGGACGGTGCGGTACGTGGCTGCCAGCCGGTCGTCGCCGGCGTCGTCCACGCGGCGAACGGCCTCACCACGCGCCAGGCGGTCACCTGTGAGCTGTTCGCCTTCGCGGCCAGCTTCGTGGGGGCCGCCCTGCGACTGCGGCTCACCGACCACCGCCGGGCCCAGGTCGTGCTGCACGGCGCCGCCCCCGTGATCGAGGAGACCATGGCCGCGGCGCTGGACCGGGACCTGGCCGACCTCGGCGGATGCGTCCCCGTGGCCGACGTCATGGCCGGCCGTCACGAACGCGCCGAGGCACGGCTGTTCGCGAGCTGATGCCCTGGCAGGCGGACGTTCTCCGGCGGGGCACCGGTGCCCCGACCTGCCCCGCCCGCCACCGCGAAGACATCCACCACTCTGGACAAGGATCACCATGCACGACCCCACTCAGGTCCGAGGCTCCCACCACCACGACCACCACCACGACCACGACCACGACGAGTTCGTGCGGCGCCCGAAGGACGGCGTGCTGCGCGTCGGCGTCGCCGGGCCGGTCGGCTCCGGCAAGACCGCGCTGATCGAGGCGCTCGTCCCGGTGCTGATCGGGCGCGGCCGGACTCCTGCCGTGATCACCAACGACATCTACACCTCCGAGGACGCCGCCCACGTCCGGCGCACCCTGGACGGGATCCTCGACGCGGACCGCATCGTCGGTGTCGAGACCGGAGCCTGTCCGCACACCGCGGTCCGGGACGACCCGACGATGAACCAGGCCGCGGCCGATGAGATCCTGGAGCGCTTCCCCGAGGTGGACACGCTGCTCTTCGAGAGCGGCGGCGACAACTTGACGCTCACCTTCAGCCCGGCACTCGTGGACCTCTTCCTGTTCGTGCTGGACACCGCGGAGGGCGACAAGATGCCCCGCAAGCGGGGGCCGGGCATCACCGAGTGCGAGCTGCTCGTCATCAACAAGATCGACATTGCCCAGTACGTACGGTGCGACCTGGCCCGGATGGAGTCGGACGCCCATCACGTCCGGCAGGGCCGGCCAGTGGTGCTCACCAACTCCCTGACCGGAGAGGGCCTGGACATCATCGCCGACTTCCTCCTGTCCCAGGAAGCCGCCCAGCGGGTCGGCCAGGAGGCGGCTTCCGCATGACCGAGGCGCCCGCGCGGCTGCACCCCGCACACTACGAACCCCGGCGGGTACCGGCCCGGATGCTCGACCTGACCGGCACTCCGGACACCCTGGCCGCCGGGCGCCCCGGCAAGGTCGGCCTGCTCGAACTGCGCTACGCGCGGGTCGGCGACCGCAGCGAACTCGTCGACCGCTACCAGAAGTCCCCGTTGCAGATCATGCGGCCGTTGTACGTGGACCCGCAGCGGCCGGACATGCCGGTGACGTATCTGATGTCCACCGGCGGCGGCATCGTCCAGGCCGACCGCAACCGCGTCGACATCGAATGCGGCCCCGACACGGCCGTACATCTGACGACGCAGGCCGCCACCAAGCTGCACCGGATGGAGTTCGACCACGCCACCCAGGTCGTCCATCTCACCGCCGCCGCGCACGCTTACGTCGAGTACCTGCCCGACCCGCTGATCCCGTACCGGGACTCGCGCTTCTACCAGCAGACCCGCGTGACCGCCGACCCCACGGCCACCGTGGTGCTGGGCGAGACGATCGCGGCCGGCCGACTGGCCCGGGGCGAACGGCACGCCTACCGCCTGCTGTTCAGCGACCTGGAGATCGCGCGCCCCGACGGCGAGTTGCTGGTGGTCGACACCGTCCGGCTGGATCCGCGCGAGCCGGGCTCGGTGACCGGCCCGGCGGTGTTCGGCGGGTACGACCTGATGGCCACGCTCTACGCGGTCACCCCGCTCGCCCCCGCGGCGCGGGTCGCCGACACGTTGCACGAGGCCCTGCTGACCACCGGCCAGGCCTTCGGCGTGAGCGTGCTGCCCGACGACTGCGGAGCATGGGCGCGGATCATGGGCAGCGACCCGCCGGCGGTCACCCGCGCTCTGCGTGCGGCCTGGAATGCCGTGCGCGGCCTGCTCATCGGGGTTCCCGCCCCCGACCTGCGCAAGACCTGACGGCCCGGTCACGTCCCGGGCGAGCCGGGGGCGGTGGTGACGGTGACGACCGCCGCCACCCCGTCGACGCGAAGGGTGGCGGCGTCGCGGTCCGAGAACAGGACGGCGTCGAGCCCGCCGAGGGTGACGTCGGACTCCTCGACGCCCACCGTGCCCGTCAAGGCGATCACGAGGACCAGGACCCCGGTCCGCGGGACGACGGAGAACCCCGCACGCGCCATTCGGACGTGTGCCGTCGCGCGGGTGCGCCGTGTCATCACGTTGAGGTCGACAGTGGGACCCGAGAGCAGCCGGCAGTCGGTGACCGCGTCGCCCCGGAAGGAAAAGGGCTCGTACGCGTCGGCCATGGTGTGCGGGACACCGTCGACGATCAGCTCCATCCCCGCCCCGTCCACGACGGTGATGATCCTGTCCACGCCCGCGAAGGAGGAGAACGGACCGCTCCGGGCGATGTCGGCGAGACTCACCCGCCAGACGAAGTCCTCCATACCCGCGCCGGAGGCGTCGGCGGCGACCTCTCGGGTCAGACCACCACCGTTCTTCCAGCGCGACACCGACCGGTCGTGTGCCCGCAGCACCTGGCTGCCCGTCATGCCGTCAACTCCTCTCAGATGTCGCGGAAGGTCTCGATCTGGGCGCCGATCGAGTTCAGCCGCTCCGCGAGGTCCTCGTAGCCGCGGTTGATGACGTACACGTTGCGCAGCACGGAGGTGCCCGGTGCGGCCATCATCGCCAGCAGGACGACCACGGCGGGGCGCAGGGCGGGCGGGCACATCATCTCGGCGGAGCGCCAGCGGGTGGGGCCCTCGACCAGGACGCGGTGCGGGTCGAGGAGTTTGACGTGGGCGCCGAGGCGGTTGAGCTCGGTGAGGTAGATCGCGCGGTTGTCGTAGACCCAGTCGTGGATCAGGGTCGAGCCCTGGGCGACGGCCGCGATCGCCGCGAAGAAGGGCACGTTGTCGATGTTGACGCCGGGGAACGGCATCGGGTGGATCTTGTCGATGGGGGCCTGCAGCTTGGACGGGCGCACGGTCAGATCGACCAGCCGGGTGCGGCCGTTGTCCGCCGCGTACTCCCCGCCGCGCTCGTGGTCCAGCCCCATCTCCTCCAGGACGGCCAGCTCGATCTCCAGGAACTCCACCGGCACCCGGCGGATCGTCAGCTCCGACTCGGTGATGACGGCGGCGGCCAGCAGGCTCATCGCCTCGACCGGGTCCTCGGAGGGCGAGTAGTCGACATCGCGGTCGATGCGCGCCACGCCGTGGACGGTCAGCGTCGTGGTGCCCACGCCCTCGACCTTGACGCCCAACTCCTCCAGGAAGAAGCAGAGATCCTGGACCATGTAGTTGGACGAGGCGTTGCGGATCACCGTGACACCGTCGTGCCGGGCGGCCGCCAGCAGCGCGTTCTCGGTGACGGTGTCGCCGCGTTCGGTCAGCACGATGGCGCGGGTGGGGGCGACCGAGCGGTCGACGTGGGAGTGGTACATCCCGTCGGTGGCGGTCACTTCGAGGCCGAAGTGGCGCAGGGCGGTCATATGCGGCTGCACGGTGCGGGTGCCCAGGTCGCAACCGCCCGCGTAGGGGATCCGGAAGCGATCCATCCGGTGCAGCAGCGGGCCGAGGAACATGATGACGCTGCGCGTCCGGCGCGCGGCCTCGGTGTCCATGGCCTCGAGGTCCAGCTCGGCGGGCGGCACGATCTCCAGATCGGCGCCGTCGTTGATCCAGCGGGTGCGGACGCCGATGCTGCCCAGAACCTCGAGGATGCGGTAGACCTCCTCGATCCTGGCGACCCTCCGCAGTGTCGTACGGCCCGCGTTGAGGAGCGTGGCGCACAGCAGCGCCACACACGCGTTCTTGCTCGTCTTGACGTCGATGGCCCCGGACAGCCGGCGGCCGCCGACCACCCGGAGGTGCATCGGGCCCGCGTAGCCGAGGGAGACGATCTCGCTGTCCAGGGCCTCGCCGATCCTGGCGATCATCTCAAGACTGATGTTCTGGTTTCCCCGCTCAATGCGATTGACCGCACTCTGGCTTGTGCCGAGTGCCTCCGCGAGCTGGGACTGGGTCCAGCCCCGGTGTTGACGGGCGTCACGGATGAGCTTGCCGATACGTGAGAGGTAGTCGTCGGTCATGGAGGAGAGGCTATCTCACATATGAGATGCGCACGCGACGGGGGAGGTGGAAGGAGTGACGGTTCTCCACTCGGCATTGTTCTCTTAGTATGCAAACAAGTGGGGAAACATATGGTGAAGCGAGGGGGTCGATATGCGTCCTGTCCGACGGCGCGCGCTGGTCGTCGCTCTGCCCTTTGTGCTGGCATGGGCCGTGGTCGTGGCGACTTTCGCCGGGCTGCGCGACCGGCTGCCGGATCCGCTCGCCACGCATTTCGGCGCGGACGGGAAGGCCGACGGATTCACCGGAACGGGTGCGTTCCTCTCGGTGGTCACCGCCGTCCTCCTCGGCTCCGGCCTCCTCACCCTCGTACCCACCCTCCGCCTGACCAAGGGCCTCGGCGTCCAGCGGTTCGCGGTCGCCCTCGGCTACGGCATGTCCGGCCTGCTGGGTTACGCCTTCGCCGCCCTGCTCTTCGCCAACGCCGACGCCACCCGCGCCTCCCGGGTCTCCCAGCCCCTGTGGCAACTGGGCATCGCCCTCGCCGTCGCGGCCGCCATGGGCGCGCTGGGCTGGCTGCTCGCGAGCCGGGACGCGGCGTCCGGGACCGACCCCGGGAAGGGGGCCGCCGTGCCCCGGCTCCCGCTGGCCAAGGGCGAGGCGGCCACCTGGACGCGCTCTGTCGGATCGCCCGTGCTGCTCGCCGTGGGGGCGGGGACCACGCTGCTGGGCGCCGTGCTGGTCGCCGTGGGCCCGGGGACGGGGGCGTGGCTGATCGTCATCGGGCTGATCTGCACGCCACTGGCCCGCTGCCGGGTGACCGTCGACCGCCGTGGCCTCGCCGTGGCCTCATGGTTCGCCCCACGGCCCCGGATGCGGATACCGCTGGACCGGATCGAACGGGCCACCAGCCGCGAGGCCGCCGCGCTGAGCCTCGGCGGCTGGGGCTACCGGATCCGCGGCGGCGGCAGCGCCCTGGTGTTCCGCTCCGGCGACGCGCTGTTCCTGACGCTCGCCACGGGCCGGGAGTTCGCGGTGACGGTGGACGACGCCGCCACCGCCGCCGCCCTGCTCAACACCCTGATCGAGCGGGACCGCCCCGCGGCGGGGGAGCGCGGCTGAGATGCTCTTCCGCGTCGACCCCGGCTCCGCGGTCCCGCTGGCCGACCAGATCGCCGCCTCCGTACGCGGCGCGATCGCCGACGGCACCGTACGCCCCGGCGAACGCCTCCCCGCGGCCCGCGCGCTCGGCGAATCCCTCGGCGTCAACGTCCACACGGTCCTGCGCGGCTACCAACGGCTCCGCGAGGAGGGCCTGATCGAACTCCGCCGCGGCCGCGGCGCGGTCGTCACCGGCGACCAGCCCACGGCCCGCGCCCGGCTCCTGGAGGGCGTCCAGGGCCTGGTGGACCAGGCCCGCGCCCTGGGCCTCTCCGACGAGGAGGTCCTGACCCTGGTCAGAACCCGCCTCGCGGGCGGCTGACGCCCATCGGAATTCAGAATTTGGAGGTGTCCAGTTCCAGGCCGAACGGCTCGGGGAGCGGAAGCGGGGTGCCGAAGGGGTGGGGGCCGTCCACCTTGGTGTAGCCGAGGTTCCCGGGTACCGAATAGAGCGTGCAGGTGCGCTGCTGCCGGTCGATCAGGAGGTACAGCGGGGCGCCGTACTCGGCATAGCGGCGCCGCTTGACGATCCGGTCGGTGTCCCCGTTCGAGTCGGAGGTCACCTCGACGATCAGGAGGGTCTGGTCGGGGAGCAGGGCCCCGGCGTCCTCGGCGAGTTCCCGGGGGACGACGGCGAGGTCCGGCACAAACCAGTTGGGGGTGCCGGGAAGGTCCAGATCGCCTGATCCCGCCATGCAGCCCAGGGCGTTCACCTTGGGCGCGATGCGCTCCCGGACCTCCGCGATCGTGCTCTCGTGGTCCCAGGCCGGCGACAGCGGTTCGATGAACCCCTCGATGACCTGTACGCGGTCGAAGCCCCGGATGCGCTGGACCGCGTACTTGAGGGCGGTCTCGGGATCGTCGGCCTGGTACGCGGGTGGTCGTGTGCTCATCAAATCCTCCACCGGGTGTCGGGACGCGAGGTCTATCGCGGCCGATACGCGGCGTGCGCGGATCCGGCCCCGGGATCACCCATACCGGTGACGATCCCCCGTCACCACCGCCGCCAGCGTCCGCGCCGGGCCGTCGACCGCGGGGCCGTGGAGGAGTTCGGTGCGGTGGAGGAGGCGGGGGGCGATCAAGGGGGCGGTGACGATGCCGGGGGTGCCCTTGGCGGCGGGGTGGGGGAGGAGGGCCAGGCCGTGGCCGGCGGCGGTGAGGGCGAGGAGGCCGCGGACATCGGTGCCCTCGTACGTCAGCGAGGCGCGGAAGCCGTCGGTCCGGCTGACCGCGCGCAGCTGCTCGAGCGGCATGGCGGCGTCCGGGGCGTCCAGCCACTGGGCGTCGGCGAGGTCGGCCAGCCGCAGGCCGAGGCGGCGGGCCAGCGGGTGGCCGGTGGGCAGGGTCACCACCAGCGGGGCCTCCGCGACCGTGACCGCGGTGAGCGGGCCCACCTCGGGCAGCGGCAGGGCGTCGGCGGGGGTGGCCGGGCCGTCGATCAGCCCCAGGTCGAGGGTGCCGGACGCCACCGCGGCCGGGATCTCCCGGCGGCCGAGGATCCGCAGCGAGGCTTTGGCGGCCGGATGCGCCTGGCGCACCCGGTCCAGGGCGGCGGCGATTCTCGGGGTCATCGCCAGCGGCGAGGCCCCCACGACCAGCCGGGCGGCGCCGGACCCCGACAGCCGCTCGACGTCGGCCCGCGCCGCGTCCAGACGGAGCAGCAGCGGACCGGCGTGTTCCAGCAGCCGGGCGCCCGCGCTGGTGAGCATGACCGGCCGACGGGTCAGCAGCGACGTCCGCAGATCCGCTTCGAGGGACGCGATGTGCTCGGAGACCGCCGCCGGGGTGAAGCCCAGCTCATGGGCGGCGTCGGAGAAGGATCCGCAGCGGGCCACGGAGATGAACGTGCGGAGCAGATGCGGGTCCATGGCAGCAGTATCGCGGTGGCGGCGGCGGCTCAGTCGGCGATCACCCTTACCGGTGAACACGAGTGAATGCGGGTGAACACCGATGCCCGCCCGCACCGCGCCCGCACCCGTGTCCTGTCTCATCGGAGGTTGAGCGGTCTCATCGAAGCGCGGAGCGCGGGGCACGAGGCGATGGGAGATGTCCGGCGTTCTCACCGGGCCAACCCGAGCAGTTCATCGATCACCGGCTCCTCACCACCGTTACCGAGGTGGGCGATGGCCGCGAACGGGGCGATCACCTGGCTCCAGGCGTGGAGCCGGTCGCCATCGAGCCCGCACGCCGCCGCCACCCGCGCGCAGCGGGTCTCGACGCCCTCCAGCCCGGCGCCGGCCACGACGTAGTCCACGGCGTCGAAGCACGGATCGCCCACACACGCCTTCGGATCGATGGCCATCAGACCGCGCTCCGCGCCACCGTCGAGCACATTGCCCAGGTGCAGATCACCGTGGAGCAACACGGTTGTCGCCGCCGTGTCCAGCAGCCGCTCACACCGCTGGATGGCCCTGTCCCACGCGGTGCCATCGATACGCGCGCCGATCGCGGGCTCGGACAGCCGCCTGCCGACACGAGCGAAGGCCTCCTCGCACCGGCCGCGCAGCACCCGCGGCGGCCGCGGAGGCGGAGCGACCCCGTGCAGCGCGGCGAGCAGATCCGACCACTGCCCGGGAAGCGAAGCGGCGGGCATGTCCTCCGCCGGCGTTCCGGGCACGACCTCTTCCAGCACCATCGCACCCGCGTCCTCGTCGGCGGCCAGCACGGCGGGCACCCGGCCCGAGGCGGCGAACCACCCCAGCATTCCGGCCTGCTCGGCCAAAAGGGCCCGATCCGGACTGAGCTTCAGCACCGCGGGCGTGCCGTCGGGCCAACGGCACCGCAACGTGACCGACGAAGCACCGTCCGGGAGGGGCTCACCGAGCGAAAGTCCCCACTGGGACGTCAGCCGCGCGATGAGATCCGGCGTGTCAGCGCACCATTCGGCGACCTGTGGACCGAATCGGCGAACCAGCCGCGTAGTGACGCTCTCCACATCCACCCATAGTCGTTTCACCCGGGCCAGTCTGCCGCTCCCGGTCCTGGCCGGTCATGACCCTGGCCGGTCATGACCCTGGCTGGTCACGACCCTGGCCGGTCACGACGCACTCGACCTTCGACGGGACGAACCCAGCGGTCACCCACCTTCGAGACCGCGCTCGCACCCGGGCAGGGCATGACCGCGCGGGGGCGATGTATTAGGGTTATCTCGACATCGAGATATCTGCTGGAAGGCGCACTGCCGCCCCGTGCCGGTAAGGCTTACCTAACTTAGCCCTACCTTAGCGGATCGGCGCGGGCATGTGACGGCAGCATTGCGGTGGTACGCGCGAAATCATGCATGAAGGAGACTGTCGTGTCGGCGAACAGCTTCGACGCCCGCAGCACCCTGCAGGTGGGCGACGAATCGTACGAGATCTTCAGGCTGGACAAGGTCGAGGGGTCGGCCCGGCTCCCTTACAGCCTCAAGGTGCTGCTGGAGAACCTGCTCCGCACCGAGGACGGCGCGAACATCACCGCCGACCACATCCGCGCGCTGGGCGGGTGGGACTCGCAGGCCCAGCCCAGCCAGGAGATCCAGTTCACGCCGGCCCGCGTGATCATGCAGGACTTCACGGGTGTGCCCTGCGTGGTCGACCTCGCCACCATGCGTGAGGCCGTCAAGGAGCTCGGCGGCGACCCGGCGAAGATCAACCCGCTGGCCCCGGCCGAGCTGGTCATCGACCACTCCGTGATCGCCGACAAGTTCGGCACCAACGACGCCTTCGCCCAGAACGTGGAGCTGGAGTACGGCCGCAACAAGGAGCGCTACCAGTTCCTGCGCTGGGGCCAGACCGCCTTCGACGAGTTCAAGGTCGTCCCGCCCGGCACCGGCATCGTCCACCAGGTCAACATCGAGCACCTGGCCCGCACCGTCATGGTCCGGGGCGGCCAGGCGTACCCGGACACCCTGGTCGGCACCGACTCCCACACCACCATGGTCAACGGCCTCGGTGTGCTCGGCTGGGGCGTCGGCGGCATCGAGGCCGAGGCCGCGATGCTGGGCCAGCCGGTCTCCATGCTGATCCCGCGCGTCGTCGGCTTCAAGCTGACGGGTGAGCTGAAGCCCGGCACCACCGCCACCGACCTCGTGCTGACCATCACCGAGATGCTGCGCAAGCACGGTGTCGTCGGCAAGTTCGTCGAGTTCTACGGCGAGGGCGTGGCGGCCACGAGCCTCGCCAACCGCGCCACCATCGGCAACATGTCGCCGGAGTTCGGCTCCACCGCCGCGATCTTCCCGATCGACGACGAGACGATCAAGTACCTGAAGCTCACCGGCCGCAGCGAGCAGCAGCTCGCACTGGTCGAGGCGTACGCCAAGGAGCAGGGCCTCTGGCTCGACCCGGCCGCCGAGCCCGACTTCTCCGAGAAGCTGGAGCTGGACCTGTCGACGGTCGTCCCGTCGATCGCCGGCCCCAAGCGTCCGCAGGACCGCATCGTGCTCGCCGAGGCGGCGCAGCAGTTCGCGCAGGACGTCCGCAACTACGTCGCCGACGCGGAGGAGGACGAGGCGGGCAAGGAGTCCTTCCCGGCCTCCGACGCCCCGGCCGTCTCCAACGGCGTGCCCACCAAGCCGACCCTGGTGACCGCCCCCGACGGTTCGACGTATGAGATCGACCACGGCGCCGTCACCGTCGCCGCGATCACCTCCTGCACCAACACCTCGAACCCGTACGTCATGGTCGCCGCCGCCCTGGTGGCCAAGAAGGCGGTCGATAAGGGCCTGACCCGCAAGCCGTGGGTCAAGACCACCCTGGCCCCGGGCTCGAAGGTCGTCACCGACTACTTCGACAAGGCGGGCCTGACCCCCTACCTCGACAAGGTCGGCTTCAACCTCGTCGGCTACGGCTGCACCACCTGCATCGGCAACTCCGGCCCGCTGCCGGACGAGGTCTCCAAGGCCGTCAACGAGGCCGACCTCGCCGTCACCTCCGTCCTCTCCGGCAACCGGAACTTCGAGGGCCGGATCAACCCCGACGTCAAGATGAACTACCTGGCGTCCCCGCCGCTGGTCGTCGCCTACGCCATCGCCGGTTCGATGAAGGTGAACATCACCACGGACGCGCTGGGCACCGACCAGGAGGGCAAGCCGGTCTTCCTCGCGGACATCTGGCCGACCGAGGCCGAGGTCAACGACGTCGTGGCCAACGCCATCGGCGAGGACATGTTCAACAAGTCCTACCAGGACGTCTTCGCCGGTGACGCCCAGTGGCAGGCGCTGCCCGTGCCGACCGGCAACACCTTCGAGTGGGACGCCGAGTCCACCTACGTCCGCAAGCCCCCGTACTTCGAGGGCCTGACGATGGACCCGGCCCCGGTCGAGGACATCGCCGGTGCCCGGGTGCTGGCCAAGCTGGGCGACTCGGTCACCACCGACCACATCTCCCCGGCCGGTGCGATCAAGGCCGACACCCCGGCCGGCACGTACCTCACCGAGCACGGTGTCGAGCGTCGTGACTTCAACTCCTACGGCTCCCGCCGGGGCAACCACGAGGTCATGATCCGCGGCACCTTCGCCAACATCCGGCTGCGCAACCAGATCGCGCCGGGCACCGAGGGCGGTTTCACCCGCGACTTCACCCAGGACGGTGCGCCGGTCTCCTTCATCTACGACGCCTCGCAGAACTACCAGGCGGCCGGCGTCCCGCTGGTCATCCTGGCGGGCAAGGAGTACGGCTCCGGCTCGTCCCGCGACTGGGCCGCCAAGGGCACCGCGCTGCTCGGCGTCAAGGCCGTCATCGCCGAGTCGTACGAGCGCATCCACCGCTCGAACCTCATCGGCATGGGCGTCCTGCCGCTCCAGTTCCCCGAGGGCGCCACGGCGGAGTCGCTGGGCCTGACCGGCGAGGAGACCTTCGAGATCACCGGCGTCACCGCGCTCAACGACGGCGGCATCCCGGAGACCATGAAGGTCAAGGCGGGCGGGGTCGAGTTCGACGCCAAGGTGCGCATCGACACCCCCGGCGAGGCGGACTACTACCGCAACGGCGGCATTATGCAGTACGTGCTTCGCCAACTTGTCGGTTCTTGAGCTGATCGGCTCGGATACCAGAGGATCTGGTCGCTGACTCGCTGCTACCGGCGGTCACACTAGAGTCTCGCACAAGCGCCCCGTCAGGCTTCGGCCTGGCGGGGCGCTTGAGCTGCCTGGGGCAGGGCTCACCGTCACACGAGGGGCTAGAAGTTGACTGACTCCATGGAACGGCGGATCGACTTCTCGCGCGCCCGGCGGATGCTCGCCGCAGCCCTGGAGGCCGAAGTCAACCAGTACGTAGTCGAGTTGGCTGGTGAGTGGGACGAGGTCGGCCGCCGTCTGGTGGTCCGCAACGGCCATCATCGCGAACGGACGGTGACCACCGCCGCCGGCCCGTCGGAGAACGCCCTGGGAATCCGCCTCCTCGACCAGGCGAAGGAGACGTACCCGACCATCTCCAAGAGCTAGGTCGACACCGGCTTCAAGAATGCCGTCGTCGCTACGGAGTATCGGCTGGATCATGATGCACCGCCGCCTCGCCCGCGACTACGAGACCCTCACCGCCAGCTCCGAGGCCATGGTCCACATCGCCTCGATCAACTACCTTGCGTGTTGAGCTCTGCCGGGAGTGCGTGAGGCGTGCCTTCGTGGCAATGATTCGCAGCGATGGGGTAAACATGGTTCTCGAGCGCGGTTGGGAGCTGATGATTACGTTGTCATACCCATTGACGTGTGGGTCTGTGATTCGTTTACTGGTGCAGCCCTGTCCCGCGGAGTCGGTGGCGCGCCGAAGACCGGGTCTGGGGCGCGGTGTGTGCACGCTCGTGTGCCTCGCCGTCGATGGGTGAACGGGGAAACGGTTTTTCGGCGTCAAACGGGGGGGTACAGGCGGTCTCCGGCCCGTGGGGTGGCGACTGGGAGTAGCAGTGCCACTGGGCCGTAGGTAAGGACATAACGTGCCACAATTCCATGTTTCTCTCCTGGGCCAGCTGGAGCTACGCCGCGACGGGGCGAAAGTGAGTTTGGGGAGTCCGCAACAGCAGGCTCTCTTTGTCGCGCTGCTCCTGAGGCAAGGCAGAACGGCGGGCGCGGAAGTCCTCATCGACGCGCTGTGGGGTACCGACGCACCGGCATCGGCGATGAGAACGTTGCGGACCTACGCCTGGCGACTTCGGAAAGTGCTGGAGGACGACAGCAAGTTCCCCAGCACGCTGGTGTCGGTGGGCGACGGTTACCGACTCGCTTGGGACACCTGTTACGTCGATCTGGACGACGCGGTGAGTCTGGCACGCCAGGCACAGCAGTCGGATGACCTCGAAGGCGCCTACGGTTTTCTGGAGGCGGCTCTCGGCCTGTGGCACGGCGAGCCCCTCACCGCGATACCCGGCCCCTTCGCGGCCCGTGAGAGGGACCGGCTGAACGAGGTCCATCTGTACATCCAGGAGGAGCACATCGCGGCGGGCCTCGCCCTCGGCTACGGCCCGCGGTACATCGCCGAGCTGATCGGGCTGATCGACCGGTACTCGTTGCGGGAGCGGCTGTATGTGCTCTTGATACAGGCCCAGTCCCAGGCTGGGCGCAGGGGTGACGCCCTGGCCACGTACCGCCGAGCGCGCCGTACGCTGATCGACGAGCTGGGTGTCGAGCCGGGGCAGGAACTGAAGGCACTGCACGACCGCGTTCTGGCGGGGACGGAGAGCGAACTCCATGCACGGCCGACCGGGAGACCGGAGGAAGCGGTCGTCACGAGCGCAGCGGTCCCCGTAGTCGTCGAGGAGACGGCGCCCCCGCCTCGAGCGCGCGAGACGGACATCGACCGAGAAGACATGCCCTACCTCGCTCCGGCTCAGCTTCCCCCGGACTTGGCCGATTTCACCGGCCGTAACCATCTCACTCTGGCGATCAGCTCTCTGATGAACACCCCTGACCGATCGGCTCTGCCCGTCGGAGTGCTGGTGGGGATGGCCGGCGTCGGGAAGTCCGCGCTCGCTCTCCATGTGGCGCACACCATCCGGGACTCATACCCGGAGGGGCAGATGTACGCCAAACTCCGGGCCGGCGACGGAGGGCCGGTGCCACCGGACGAAGTGCTGGCCGGTTTCCTCGTTTCCCTCGGTCTCCGCCTCGACGATCTCCCGGAAACCCTCGAGGCGCGGACCGCGCTCCTACGGACCCTGCTGGCCCGGCGCCGTGTCCTGCTCGTCCTCGACGACGCGGTCACCGCCGAACAGGTCCGCCCCCTGCTCCCCGGCTCAGCGGGATGCGGGGTTCTCGTCACCACCCGCACCCGACTGGCAGGGCTGCCCGCGTTACAGGCGGAGGTGCCCGCGTTCGCCCCGTCCGAGGCTCTCGACTTCCTGCGGCGTGCCATCGGCTCCGAGCGGGTCGACACCGAACTTGCCGCCGCACAGCAGATCGTCGAGTCGTGCGCCATGCTGCCGCTCGCACTCCGGATCATCGCGGCGCGGCTCGCCGCACGCCCTAGCTGGTCGCTTCAGTCGATCAGCACACGTCTGGCTGACGAGTTCCAGCGCATCCAGGAGCTCAGGTCGGGGGACGTCACGATCTCGGCCGTGTTCGACCTCACCTACCGTCACCTGCCCGAGGATCAGGCGAGTGCCCTGCGCAAAGCGGCGGTCGTCGACAGCCGCTCGCTCTCCCTGTCCTGCGCGGCAGCACAGCTGGCCATGACGGATGAGCAGGCGGAGACACTGCTCGACGCGTTGGTGGACCAGGCGATGCTGGAGTCCCCCTCACCCGGTCTGTACCGCTTTCACAGTCTGCTGCGCGACTTCGCCCGGCGGAAGGCACGTCCGCACGAGCAGATGGCCGCGCTGGAAGGGGTGCTGAACCATCTGCTCGCCTCGGCGAAGAGCGCCTTCCGCCAGGTGGTGCCCGGGGACCCCGTCGAGGACGCGCTCAGCTCGACGCGGGCGCCTGGGGCGCGGGTGACGAGCCCCGAGGAGGCCCGCCAGTGGGCGGAGCGGGACGGCGAGTGCGCACTCAAGCTCGTGCAGCAGCTGGCCCGGGACGTGGCCGGCGCGACCCCGGAGCACGGGCAGGACGGCGCCCACACGCGGCTGCAACGATGCGTCGATCTGCTCATCGCGCTCAGTGCCTTCCGGGGGAGCCTCCATCACGGCGACTACCAGAGGGCGGTGGACCGCTTGGAGAGCGCCGTCGCGACATCGCGGGATGTGAAAGTGCTGGGACGGGTGCGGTTCCTCCGCGGCCACATGGAACTGTCGGTGAACCAGTTCGCCCGTGCGGAATGGCAGGCGTCCGCTGCGGTCCGGCTCTGCACCACCTCGCACGACCTCGTGATTCTCCGCCAGGCGCTGAACGACCTGGGCCTCGCCTGTCAGATGCAGGGAAAGTTCCAGGAAGCCATCGAGTGTTACGACAAGGCCATCGACCTCGCACGTCGGCTCGGCCACACGTCGGGCGAGACGGCCACCACCGTGAACATGGCCTTGTCCAAAGTGCACGTGAACGAGCCGCTCGAAGCCGAGCGGATCTGCCGGAAGGTCCTTGACGAGGTCGCCTCACCGGACGACGTCGAGGGGGTCGCCTACGCCTACTACGTGCTGGGGCTGGCACATCACCGGCAGGCTCAACACGACACGGCCCTCCACTGGTTCGAGATGTGCCTGGCGCTGTGTACGGCGAACGGCCTGCGCGCACGTGAATCTCACGCGCGGCTCCGGATCGCGGAGCTCTCCAGGGAGATGGGTCTTCTCGACCGCGCCGTGCGAGAGGGTGGTCTGTCGGTGAAACTGTGCGAGGAGACGACCGATCTCAAGAACCTCGCGCAGGCGCTCACCGTCGTGGGCAACGCGCTGCGGGAGCTCGGAGAGGACGCGGCCGCGCAGGAGTACCTCGCGCGAGCGGGAGAGGTGATGGATTCCATGGCCGTCCCCCGCGAGCAAGTCCCCCCGGCGCAGCTCGCGTCCCGCAGCCGTACCGCTCTGACCGGACCTTGAACGCACCCGTTCGATCGTGGTGTTGGCGCAGGACGCGCGTCACGGAATACGGGGTGTCGCGCGGGAAGCCACCACGAAGAGGTTCGCCCCCCGGCCCCGGGAGTCGGGGTCGATAAACAACTCCTTCTCCATCGCCAGAACACGCTGGAAGACGCCCTCGTCCTGTAGCACCTGCTCGGCTCTGTCCCGCGCCGTCTCGTGGACACCCGGATGCATGAGACTGGGAAATCCGCTCAGCAGGTCGACACTGAGATGCGCGGCGGTATGCATCACCCGGATCTCTCCCGGAGTGAACAGATGCCGGTAGGGGGCGGGGTTGGCAGCCCACTGCATGCCCGCGAGGCTGCGTTCCGTCTGCTCGGCGTCCTCCAGCCCCAGGCCCTCGAACGCGGCGTGCCAGCGGCTGGGCAGGAAGGAGACCATCAGCCCGTCCACCGACAGCAGCCGGGTGAGGGAGGAGAGGACCGCCTTGGGGTCGTCGACGAATCCGAGCAGGTGATGACTGTTCAGGATGAGGTCGAAGGATGCTCCGGACAGGAGTTCCGCCGCGTCCCGCACGTCACCCAGTCGAAACCGGACTCGGTCCGCGTACGCGCTGCGTCGTGCCCGTTGCGCGGCCTGGTCCACCAGCCCGGGCGTCAGGTCGTAGAGCATGCCGGTGCTCCCCAGAAAGCTCGTGGCGATCCGATGAGTCCACCGGCCGGCCCCGCCCCCGAGGTCGAGGAAGGTGAAGCCCTCAGGCAGCCGGGAGAACACCGAGAACTCGAACGCCTCCCACAGCAAGGCGTCGACCAGCCTGCCGTAGGCACCACGCCAGTTCTCGTCGTAACCGACGGCTTTGCGCTCGAAGAATCTGCGTACGTCGACCGACGCGTCGTCGGGCTCCTTCGGCACGATGGGTCACCCTCCTCTTCTCTCCCGCTTGCTCTGATCGCCCGCGCAGACCGACTCGGGCACCGCACGGCGGATGCGCAGCCTGTGACCGACCCCGCAGGACAAGTCGAGCAACCCCCGGGCACGGACCTGGCCGAGCTCATGAAGGCCGAGCGAACTCCCGGGGTACACCACCCAGGTGCCGTCCTCCTCGTCCATCATGCGTGTCCCGTAGACAGCCTCCAGTCTCCGGCCACCCACATCCACCCTCAACCGGTCACCGTGGCACAGGTCGTGGGCCCGGAAGGGGAACTTGGCGTTACCGAAGTTGTCGATATGCACGATGTCACCCTCGGCCACGGGCGTTCGGCGTACGGAATCGGGTGGGAAGGGGCTGCCTGCGGAGGCCAACGGCTTGCCGGCGGCGACGGCGCCCACGACGGGAGCGTGCACGGCCTTCCCCCCGAACGGCACGAACCCCGGATCCTCGATCTGGAAGCATTCCTCCACTCCGAAATCCTGGGTCAGCCAGCCCATGGTACCCGTGTTCGCACCGACGAACACCAAGTCCCCACGTACCGTGCGGCCCACCAGACGTTCGGTCCTCTCCTGGAGGCTGTTGGCCACGCACATGATGAGGGTGCCAGGAGGGGCGAGTTCCGCGACCAGTCTCATGAGGAAGGCCGCGTTGATCTCCGAGAACTTCTGCGCCGGTACAAGCGGACCGATCCTGATGTCGACGCCGGGGGAAATGGCGGACGCACTTTTCTCGATGGCAAGACAGAGTTCCAAGAACGCGACATCGGTACAATCTGACACAATGATTACGCGCCTCATGTCGTTATGCGTCCATTCTCTAGTCTGCGAATCATTCGCTCGTCGAGATGCTATGCCAAAGCGCGCGGCCGCACGACGGTTCGGCGGCATCGGATGCCACAGTCTGCCCGGAGAAGACCCGGTGTAGATCTCGCGTTGAGCCCACGTATATCGGCTCCCGTGAGGAATATATTTCGCGTGGAGCACGGGCTGGGACGCTTATGCCGTCACCCCCCAGAGGAAGGCCAGTCGATGTCCAACAACGAAGCGGCCCAGTCACTTCCGAGCCGTTCGGCTCTCGTCAACGTCGTGCGCCTCGCCGCCCCGCTCGCGGCGAGCGCGCTCCTGATGGCGCTGCCCGCGGGCCCCGTGGGAACCGGCGACGCCAGGACCGGCCAGACGGGAATCGCGCTCCTCGCCGACGGGCGACACGACGACACCGTGCACACGGACGACTGGAACAGCACCGGCTCCTGATCATCGTCGACATCACCGCGTGGGGCGGCCGCGCCGTCGCGGTCAACGACCTCGGCGTGAACGGCGCCCGCGGTGGCAGCGGTCCCGGTTCACGATCCGGGCAAGGGCGACGCTCATAAACACAGAAGGCGGGACTGCTTTGAAATTCCAGGTCCTGGGAGAACTGAATGTGACGCAAGACGGCGAACAGGTGCCCCTGGGCGGATTCATCAAGCGCGGGTTGATGAGTCTGCTCCTGCTGTACTCCAACCGCGTGGTCTCGACCAGCCACCTGCTGGATGCCCTGTGGCCGTCGGGCACCCCCGCCACGGCGCGCAAGATGCTCCAGAACGCCGTATCCGATGTTCGCCGGCTGATGAACAATGGTCGGACCGGGGCGGACGAGCCGATCGTGTTGACCCATCCGCCGGGCTACCTTCTGCGTGTCCCGGCCAAGGACGTCGACCTCTCCTGCTTCCAGCAACTCGCCGCGGCCGGCCGGACCGCCCTCGCCAAAGGGGCACACGAACCGGCGCAGAAGGCACTACGCGCCGCCCTTCGCCTGGCGAAGGGCCCCATCCTGTCGGAACTGGTCGAGGAGGGCGTCAACTGGCCGGAGATCGAAGCTCTCGAGAACTTTGTGCTGAACGTTCGGGAAGACTGCTTCGAAGCCGAACTGGCCCTGGGGCGCCACCGGGCGGTCCTGGAGGAGATGGAGAACCTGCATCTGGGCCACCCGTCCAGGGAAAGGCTGTCGGCACAGCTGATGGTCGGTCTCTACCGGTGCGGCCGGCAACTCGACGCCCTGACGCTGTACCAACGCATCCGTGCCCTGCTCAACGACGACTTCGGCCTGGAGCCGGGCGAGGAACTCAAGTCACTCCAGACCGCCATCATCACGCAGGATCCCAAGCTGTCGCTGCTGCCCGTCATGTCCCAGGCCGCTCAACAGACCTCACCGCGCGACCTGCTCCTCCCCCCGTCCACAAACGGGACGGCCATCGGCGCAGAGGGACGTCGCCCCTCAGCTCCCCAGCGGGTGCTCACAGCGGCCCGCAAGCCCGAGCCGGTCAGCGTCGTCATGGTCAGAACCGAGGTGCGCTGCCTGGACGGCGAGCCGACACCCGAGGAGTCCGCCGACGTGGCGCAGGCGGCGTCGGCGACCATTCACCGAGAGTTCGAGAAGGGCAACGGCGAGATCTGCCTCAGTGTGGGAGAGGTGTCCTTCAGCTTCTTCCGGAACAGCGACCGTTCGGGAAGCCATGTCCAGCGTGCCATGGACGTGGCGACATCGATCCACGAGCACTTCAGCCCCGCTTCCCTGGTCGACGACACCGGACGGCGCTACACCGTCCGGTCCTGCATCGTCGTGACGACCGGCGAGGCCGTGCTGGACTACCGGGCAGCCAACGAGAAGGAACTCCGGATGACGGTGAGCGGGGCAGTGATGGACCGCTGTCGGCAACTGCTGCGCTTCGCATCGGCCGGTGAGATCCGGGTCTGCCGGGCGACGCACCAGGCCACGGCCTCCGACTACGCCGTGGCGCACGAACCCGACAACGGCTGGAGGGTACTCGTACCAAGGCTGGCCGACGACGGCGCACGTGCGGGCCGAGAGCTAGACGAGGCCGGTTGAGACAGGACTCGACCGTTGCGCCACGGCCAACGAGGCGGTTGCCGGGGCGGCAGGGCCGGTGCAGAACGGTACGCGGCCCAGACGCTGCGCGGTACGGCAGGCGAGCACCCCGGAGAAGAGGTGGTAGAGCAAAGGCGAGAACTCCTCCCTGGGACGGGCCGCGACGGGCAGAACGGCGGTGGAATGACTGACGACGGCTGTGTCCTCCCGGTGCGCCACGGCGATCACTCGCCTCCCGAGTTCCGCCGCCCTGGCGGCGACCTCCACCGCCCGGCGGTGGGAGCGGCCCGGGGGCGCGAGGACGAACACGGGCATGTCGTAGGGCCCGGCGAAGCGGTCCACATGGTGCCACTCCTCCAGGTCCTGGCCACGGGCGGAGACTCCCGCGCCCTCGATGAGCTTGGCCGCGCCGTACAGGGCGGCGCCGAGTCCGGGCCCACTGCCCACCATGACCACGACGGGGCCGTCACCGACCAGGCGGGCTGCCCGCGAACACGCTTCGCCCAGTTCGGCGACCGTGCTCGCCACGCCTTCGTGCATCGTGGCGATTTCCCGTTCCAGAGCCTCCCTGCCGCCGCTGGTGTGATGCCTCCGTGCCTCTCCGAGCCGTACGGCCAGCAGCAGCAGTCCCAGCAGGCTGGCCTGGTAGGTGCGGATCCCGGGGGAGGGCTCACTCCCCGACAGCTGCACGGGGAGCGTGTGGTCGGCCGTCCGCGCCAGAGGGCTGTCGGGCACGCCGGTGAGGGCGAGGGTCAGAGCCCCGTGCCGACCCGCTCGGGCCAGCGCCTGCACGACGCGTGGGGTGAAACCCGACGCGGATATGCCGACGACAAGGTGCCTTCCGGTGTTCCGGGGACGCAGCCAGGGTGCCTGGTACTCCAGGAACCCCAGGGCCGGCGCGGCGACGCAGTCGACCCCCGCGAGCGAGCGGAACGCGAGCTCGGCCGAGAGGGCGGCGTAGTACGAATCGCCGTCACCGACCAGGTGGACGGATCCGACCGATCCCCAGTCCGCCGAGGCGAACAGGGCCTCCACCACCCGGCCCACCGGCCCAGTCATGTCCTTGAGGTCACCGGCGAGGCAGCTCACCTGCCGGATCATCACCTCGGGGTCAAGTGCCCCCATCTGTCTCTCCTCTCTCACGTCGTCTCACGTCGGCGGCCACGGAGCCGTCACCGCTCCAGGCCACGCACGATCTCCACGTACGACTTCACCCGGTCGACGTCGACGGGCCCGCCCCAGCCGCCCCGTTCCAGACAGGTGCCGACGAAGGCACCGTCCGCGGCGGCCAGCAAGCGCGCCGCGTTGTCGTGCGTCGTGTTGCCGGCGAGGAGGACGGGTATGCGCGGAGCCCACTCGCGCGCCGAGGCGACCATGTCGAGCACGTGTCGCTCCTCCGGATGGGAGACACAGATCGCGTCGGCACCGGCCTGCTGTGCGTCCTTGGCCACGTGGCCGGTGGGCCGGTCCCCGCCCAGCCAGTTGAAGTGCATCGAGTCCGCGTCGGAGACGATGCACACATCCCGGGCGCTGATCTTCTGGCGGTACTCCATGACGTCGAGCGGGTTCGCCTGTACCAGACCCTGCGCGGTCAGCGTGGCTCCCACCAGGGTGCTGGCACGGACGAAGCCGGCTTCGGTGACCTTGGCCACCGCCAGGGAAGCCCGCACCGCGTTGCGCATCAGCTGGACACCGACCTGGAAGCCGTCACCGCCGGTGCCCTCGACGACGGCCCGCACGATACGGGTCATGGCGGCCACGCGGGCCGGGTCGGCATCGTCCTCGACGCTGTACACCCGGTCCACCGTCTGGACCAGGCAGCCGTCCGCGCCGCCGTCCCTCAGTGCGGTCGCCGAACGGACGGCACGGTCGAGGATCCTGCTCAGACTGCCGTCGGCGGCGAACGGAGTGCCGGGCAACGGCTCAAGATGGATCATGCCCAGGATGGTCTTGCGTCCGCCTACCTGGAACAACTGCGTCATGTCTGCTTCCTTCCTCGGTCATCCCACGGGTACCGCGAGATAGGATCCGATGCGCGTGATCGCTTCGGACAGCTGCTCCCAGGGGCGAGCGGTGGTGACCCGGACGGCGCCACCGGACAGGCCGAACGTCAGAATGCCGGGGAACACCGAGACACCCGTCTCGCGCAGGATGTCGCGGAAGCACAGGTAGGAATCCGTCCAGTCGGCAAACTCCACCGTGGTGTTGATGGAGCAGTGCGGCACGACCACTCGCCCCGAGGCTTGGACGAGGCGTGTGGTGGTCGCCTCGCGCAACGTGGTGAGGGACTCCTGCCTGAACAAGCGGTCGGCGCGGTAGGACCGATAGGCGGCGCGCAGCCCGTCCGGGGCCACCTGGTAGTCCTTCTCGAACTCGTCGGCCTGCTCTGCTCCCGGTTCCTCCACCCCCTCGATGAGCCAGCGTTCCATCCGGGCCACGGTCTCGACGAGTGTGTAGAAGAATGACGGCGGGCCGCCGAACGTCGTCGAGGCGTATTCGTAGTACTCGGAGACGAAGCTCTGATCCGCCAGGAACCAGCCGATCTTCAGGCCCGGAGCGGACCAGGTCTTGGAGAGACTCGAAACGCGAATCACGTTCGGATTGGCCCGCGTCGGCGACCGGGTACCGGGCCGGCCCAGCCACTCGTGACACTCATCGAGAATGATCATGGTCGTGGGTGCCGCGGCTTCCAGCAGCTGCGCCAGTTCCTGCTCCGGGATGACGGCGCCGGTGGGATTGGCCGCCGTCTGGAGCATGACCATCGGAGTGTTCGGGGTGAGGGCCGCGATGAGCGGCCCCAGCGACATCCGGCCGTCCCGGCAGGGCAGCGGTACGAGCCGCACGCCGCGACGCCGCGCGATCGACTCGACGAGAGGCGGGTAGTTGGGCGTGGCGCAGAGCACGGGCTCTCCGCCCTCGGGAGCGTTGTGCAGAATGAAGTCCGCCAGCGAGTTGATGGCGAACGTTCCGCCCATGGTCAGCGCCACGTTGTCGGAGGTATAACGGGCTCCCGTGATGCGGGCGGTCTCGTAGGCCGCTATGGCCTCGCGTGCCGGAACGCGTCCCCGAGAGTCCGAGTAGCCGTACCAGTCCCGGTTCAGGGCGAACTCGATGGTGTGCTTCAACGCGGCGGGCAGGCCCCAGCGTTCCTCGTCGACGGACCCACTGGACAGGATGAGATGGTCGTCCGAGTGGAGGTCACCGTAGAGGTCATCGCGGAAGTACCAGTTGAACATCTCCTTGACGAAGCGCACGGTGGCACGGGACGAGAGCACCTCGGCCGGGTCCACCACCCGCCGGTGCCGTGCGGCCCGCCATCCCTCCGCCAGCCAGGGCCGGTGGGAGCGGTGCCCCAGCTCGTGCTCGATCCGGCCCAGCCACAGGTCCCGCAACTCGTAGGGATCATGGGGGTCGCGGGCCCGCGAGAACACCTCCAGCGTCCGCTCGTCCACACCGGGATGGAACGTTGAGGGGGCGCCGGCCGCCGTGGGGGAGAGGGCGGCGGCCTGGCGTGCCTCCTCGGGAACGACGCTCAGCCGGGATCGCGGGACAGCGGCGAAGAGCTGCATGGCTTCTCCTATGGACACGCGCCCTACCTGATTCGGAGGCGCTTGAGGTGCCGACGACGGGCACGGGGGGCGAACGTGCCGGCTCTGCGGCCGTGGAAGTAGAAGGTGTTGTCGATGGCCAGGAGCAGACCGCGCTCCCAACGCACGCCGGTGTGGACACCAGGGGTGTACATGCTCGTGAGCAGCGCTCGCAGGGCGCGGTCGACACTGTCGTGCGAGGCGTCCGTGCCGGTGTGCGTCCATTCCAGCGGCTCCGACACGAAGTCCCGGAAGGAGAAGACACGCCGCCCGTCGACGCCCCTGAGGATCGGTGGTCCCTCGGCACTGCGGCGGTACCGCGTTCGGGACAGGATGGCCGACTCCGAGGACGTCAGACGGCTCGCGACCACATCCATGGGGGCCAGCACGGTCTGGGCCGCTCCCGTGGCGTCCCCCGGCTCGCAGCACATCAGGACGATGTAGCGGGGCTGTTCCGTCAGCGGGCGGCCGCTGCCCTCGGTGTGCAGGGAAAGCGAGTTGGCGGCGAACGGTTGCAGAGAGACGTCGTCGGTCCGTGACCCTTCGCCGACGAGGTTGAGCACCACGTCGAGCGAGACCCTCGGAAGTACGGCCGGGTCACTCTCGGGGAGCGGAGTGCCCAGCACGTGACCGAGCGCACGGAAGTGCTCGTCCGCGAGCGGCCGGTCGAGCAGACACGCGGCGAGTCCGGTCTCTCCCAGCCGGCCGAGGAAATCGTCCAGAGCAGGGCCCGGCACATCCTCCGCACGGGCCCTGGGGACCGGCACCGGTGGCGACGCCAGTTCGACTTCCCGCTCCAGAAGGTTCGCTCTCGATTCGATGTGCGCGTCCGTGGCCCGGCTCACGAAAATTCCCTGCATCATCTGCTGCGCTCCGAATTCCTTGACCGGCGAACGGGTTTTCAGCTCCTTTTGACGGCTCGCGAGACCGGCCTGTTGAGGCTCGTAAACGCCGTCGACACAATCAAGATATTCGGTGCGGTCGCTCGGACAATCCCCTTTCTCACTGAACGGTAATCGGTGGGTAACGGAAGGGGTGGAGCCGTGGGCGGCCGAAGACCGGCCAGTGGAAGAAGCAATTCGGGCAGGGCTTGCCCTGGCACTGGAGGGCCGCCCTAGCATGGCGGACCTCAGAAGTCCCGGTTTGCTGGAAAGGGCTGACGTGAGAAACGGCGGAGCGATGAAGATGGTCATGGCACCCCACGGTGTTCCGCAAAAGGACTTCGAGCGCGTCCACACGTACGGCGGCATCCCCTTCGGCAACGCCGCATCGGACGCGGGAACCATGCCCGCCCGGCTCTCGGCGCGTGCCCGCACCCACGGCAGCCGGCCCTTCCTCACCACGTTCTCCGAGCAGGGCGAGGAACAGACCCTCTCCTACCGTGAGTTCGAGACCCTGAGCCGTCGGACGGGCAGTTGGCTCGCGCGTCACACAGGGGTCGCCGCCGGTGGAGTGGCCGCACTGCTGCCCGTCAACGACGCCGTGTCGCTGGCGGCACTCTTCGCCCTGCAACGCGTCGGCTGCGCGGTGTTGCTGCTGAACCCCGCGGACCCGCCCGCCCGGCTGCGTGAGCAGATGGGCCGCCTCCAGGTGTCAGCTGTCGTCCGCTCTCCCTCCGTTCCGGACACGGTGCTCCCGGAGGCAGTCGAACTGCCGGAACTCTTGTCAGGCATCGATCCGGCTGCGGAGTCCGACGCCGCCCCCGCGGCGGATCCGTGGGCCGATGCGCTGTACTTCGGCACCTCGGGCTCGACCGCCGCGGCCAAACTGGTGGCCCAGTCGCATCGCAACGCGACAGCGAACGCCGATGCCCTGGTGCGACACCACGCCTTGCTGCCCGGCGACCGCATCCTGGGCTGCCTGCCGGTCCACCACGTCAACGGATTGCACTTCACCGTGTTCGGAACGGTGACGGCCGGCGCGCACCTCGTGCTCGCCAGGAAGTTTGACCCCTTCAGTTACCCGGACCTCTTCGAGAGGTTCCGACCCCGTGTGGCGAGCGTGGTCCCCAGCATCCTCGAAACCATGCTGGCCGTGCGAATGCCGGACCTGTCGTCCCGGTTCGACTACTTCGTCACGGCGGCCGCTCCCTTGGCGACGGCGACGGCGCGGGCGATGGCGTCCCGGGCCGGAACACGCGTCATACAGGGATACGGCCTCACCGAGACCACCAACTTCTCCACCACCATGCCGACGGACCTGCACGAGGACGCCTACCGCCGCCTGATGCTGGACACCGACACCCCGTCCGTCGGCACCGCCTTCCCCGGCAACGACGTGGCCGTACTGAACGACCGCGGAGAACGTGCCCGGCCCGGCGAGAGGGGTGAGATCTGCATGCGTGGCCACAACGTGATGACACGCTACGTCGGCAATCCGCAGGCCACCTCGCGGGCCTTCGCCGACGGATGGTTCCACTCCGGAGACCTCGGCTATCACCAGGTGGACGCGCGGAGCGGCCGCACCTTCTTCGTCATCACCGGCAGGTGCAAGCACGTCGCCAAGGTGCGCGGAGAATCGGTCTCCCTCGACGAGATGGAGCGAGTCCTGCGGGCGGTGCCGCAGGTGGTGGACGCGGCGGTGGCCGCGCTGCCGCACCGTTTCCTCGGCGAGGAGGTGGTTGCCGCCCTCGTCCTGGCCCCGGGAGTCACTCGGGCCGACTGCCGGCCGGCGCTGTCCGCGGCGTTCTCTCCCGCCGTCCACCCCAGCCGGATCGTGCGACTCGACGCGATCCCGCGCACCCCGACCGGCAAGATCCTGCGGCCCGAACTCATCCGACAGCTGTCCACCTCCGTACCTGGCGCACCAGCGTGAGGGCTGTCGATCCCGGACAGGAGGCCCCATGGCCGTGCAGCACGACACCACCAGCCTGACCGACCCGCGCACCGGGCTCGTGCGGCGTGAGATACCCGTCAGCGGCGCACGTGCCGTGGTCGGCGCCGTCGCCGGCGCCAGGCGAGCACAGCCCGCATGGGCCGCGCTGACCCCGGCACGCAGATCGAGGCTGCTGCTCAGGCTGGCGGACTCGATCGAGGACCGGGCCGACGAGTACGTGGACGCGGAACGGGCCGGTACCG
The DNA here is from genome assembly GCF_016741935.1 of Streptomyces endocoffeicus. Lineage (GTDB taxonomy): Bacteria > Actinomycetota > Actinomycetes > Streptomycetales > Streptomycetaceae > Streptomyces > Streptomyces endocoffeicus. The sequence goes on from NZ_JAERRG010000008.1 coordinate 272,559, forward strand.
GCAAACCCGAGGCCGAGGCCCGTAACGAGGTAGAGCAGAGTGCCGACGTGCTCCGCTTCTTCGCGGGAGCCCTGCGGACCGGCAACAGTCCGGCTGCCGGGCACCTGCTCCCCGGGCACGAGAGCTGGGTCCGGTGGGAACCGCTCGGCGTGGTCGCCGCGATCACTCCGTGGAACTATCCCCTGCTGATGACCGTGTGGCGTGCCGCGCCGGCTCTCGCGGCCGGGAACACCGTGGTCGTCAAGCCGGCCGAGACCACCCCCGACTCCGCACTGACGCTCGGCCGGTACTGCGACGAAATCCTCGGCCCGGGCATTCTGACCGTCGTACCGGGAGACCGGGAGACCGGGCGTCTGCTCGTCGGCTCTTCGGTGGACGCGGTGGCCTTCACCGGCAGCACCGCAGGAGGGCTCGACGTGGTGCGCAGGGCGGGCCTGCGCCGGGTCTCCCTGGAGCTGGGCGGAAACGCGCCCGCCGTGGTACTGCCCGACGCGGGCGAGGAAACCTACGGAACACTGGTCCGCGCCTGCACGTACAACGCAGGCCAGAGCTGTGCTTCCCCGGCCAGGGTCATCACCCTGCGCGAGAACTACCTGGAGGTCGTGGAGCGCCTGGCCAAGGAGATGGCCGCCCGGTGCGCCGGAACGGAATTCGGCCCGCTCAACAACCCGGCCCAGGCGGCCCGCTACGACCGTGTCCTGGAGAGCAGCCGCGCCGGCGTTCGGCACGTCGGCAACATCGTCACGGAGCCCGGCGAGACAGGAGGGTACTGGCGCCCGGGCCAGGTGCTGGCGGACCTCCCGTCCTGGGATCCGGCCGTAAAGGAGGAGGTCTTCGCACCGGTGCTGACGGTCCAGGCCGCAGCCGGACTCGACGCGGCGGTCGCCATGGCCAACAGCGTTCCCCAGGCCCTCGGCGCCAGCGTCTGGAGCACGTCCGTGGACGTCGCACTGAGCGTGGCGGGCTCGCTCGACGCCGGAGAGACGTGGATCAACTGCCATCTGGAGCAGACCCCCGAACTTCCACACGGCGGGCGCAGGGGCTCCGGGCACGGCACCGACCTGAGCGTGCTCGCACTGTCCGAGTACCAGCGCCCCAAGACCGTCACGGTCCGTCGCCTGGGGCAGCAGCGGTGAGGCCGGCTACGGCCAGTGGCTGGACCTGGGAGACCGCGCGGGACCCGGACGAGGTGCACGCCCTGCTCTGTGCCTGCGACGCCCACCAGGCCCGGAACTACGGGTCACCGACGCCCGTACGCAACGCCGGGACGACCGCCCGCCGGGTCCGGGCCGGTGAGGTCCACCTGCTGCGCCACGAGGGCGAGCCCGCCGGCATGTTCACCCTGTCCTGGGAACCGCCCTTCGCCCTGGACCCGGACGCCTTCCCGCCCGCCCTCAGGCCGGCCTACCTCGGACGCCTCGCCGTCGCCCCGGCCCGGCTCGCCGACGGGGCACCTGTGGGCGCGAGCTGCGTGCGACGCGCCCTGGAACTGGCCGCGGACAACGGCGCGGACGCTCTGCGCGCCGAGGCGAATCCGGACCTGACCGACACGGTGAAGCTGCTGGAACTGCTCGGTCTGCGCCGGCACGCGAGGGTGCTGACGGACGCCGAGGGCCGGCGCACCGTGCGCCTCCACAAGAACCTCACCCCCTGCCCGATCACCGCGTCGAAGGAACGGCGATGAACATTCGCAAGGAGACCGTGGGCCGCACACGCGGGCATCGTGGCCAGTGCCCGACCCGGGTCGACTCCTACACGCTCGATACCGGAGCCGGTCTCACCGCCGTGATCTGGACCTACGGCGCCTCGACGGTGGAGGTGCTGACACCGGACCGTGCCGGCCGCATGGACAACACCGTGCTGCGGCTGCCCGATCTGAACGACTACGAGGACCGGCGGCGCAACCCTTACGTCGGAGCGACGCTCGGCCGCTACTGCCGGGTCGTCGGGGATGGGCGGATCCTGCTCGACGGCGTCGAGCATCAGCTCGACCGGAACGATGGCAAACACCACGTCCACGGTGGCGCCATAGGCTTCGACCGATACGTGTGGGAGGCCGACGCCGAGTGCCTCGACGACGAACTCGTCCTCTACCTCAGCCTGGTCACTCCGGACGGTGACCAGGGCTATCCAGGGGCGCTGTCGGCCGAGGTGGTCTACCGGGTGGACCGCCACCGGCGGCTCACGTTCGAGTACCGGGCCACGTCGACGGCACCCACGGTCTGTGCCCTCACCAACCACGCGTTCTGGAATCTGGCCGGCACGGGCACCGTGGACCGTCAGCACCTGGCCGTCAACGCGAACCGTGCCGTGGTGTTCGACAGTGAGCTGGTACCGCTCCTCAGCCCTCCGGAAAGCGTCGTGGGCACACCGCTCGACTACCGGAGGCCGCGGCCCATCGCCGACGCCCGCATCGACAACTGCTTCGTGCTGGACGACCCTTCCTGGGCAGCGGAGTTGTACGACCCGGTCGGCGGCCGCGCGATGAGAGTGACCACGGACCAGAGGGGTCTGGGTGTGTACTCCGCGGACGGTTTCACCGATCACCCGCGCGGAGGACTGTGCCTTGAGGCGGGAGCCGTCCCGGACCCGCCCGGCCAGGAGGTGTCCGCCTCCGTCCGCCTCGATCCGGGCCAGGTCTACCGCCATCGGACGACACACCAGTTCCTGACCCGCTGAGGAGGCCGACATGGACCCGACCCTCATGTCCGTGACCGACGTCGTCCGGCGTGTCCTGCCCGAGGACCGGGTACGGGCGATGTCCGGGCCCGACCACGAACTCCGCGACCTCGGACTCGGATCGCTGGAGCTGGTGAGCCTGCTGGTCGCCCTCGAAGACGCCTTCTCGGTGCGCTTGCCGGCAGACGTCATGCACCACGCCACCTTCCGCAGCGTTCGCACGCTCACAGCGGCACTTCAGACGACACCAGGTATCGAGGATCCCCATGCCCGTCCACGGTGACACCATCAGGTTCGGCGTCCACTCGGGCCAGCAGAACCGTACGTTCGACGAGTCCCTTCTGCTCTGGCAGCGCGCCGAAGCGCTCGGATACCAATGGGCGTCCGTCTTCGACCACTTCAGGCCCCCGCTGGGCGGCCCCGACGGCCCCTGCTTCGACGGGATGACGCTGCTGGCCGCGCTGGCGGCGCGCACCAGTCGGATCCGCTGCGCCCTCATGGTCTCTGCTCCCACGTGGCGCCACCCGGCGGTAGCCGCCGTCATGGCCGCGACCATCGACCACATCTCCGGCGGACGCCTGGAGTTCGGCCTGGGCGCGGGCGGCGACGACCTCGGCTACGCACAGTACGGCATCCCCTTTCCCGCGGCCGGGACACGTATGGACCTGCTGGAAGAGGCATGCAGGGTGGCACGGGCGCTGTGGACGCAAGAGGTTTCGGACTTCTCGGGGCAACACGTGAAGCTGAATGCCGCGCACCTGGCGCCCAAGCCGTTGCAGTCCAGGATTCCACTGGTGATCGGCGGGGATGGCGAAAAGCGCATGCTGAGGATCGTGGCCGAGCACGCCGACATCTGGAACACACTCGCCGGCACCCCCGAGTCATACCGCCGGAAGCGCGACGCACTGTCCGGTCACTGTGCCGAGATCGGACGGTCCCCGGACGAGATCCGTAGGTCGGTCACGTTCCGAGCCGTACTCGCGGAGAACGAACGAGAAGCAGCAACTCGAAAGGAAGAACTGCTGCGACGTCTTCCCGCGAACTCTCCGCTGCTCGACGAGTATGTGACTTTCGGTACGCCCGAACAATGCGTGACCGACCTCCTTCGCTTTCGTGCGCTGGGGGTTACCGACTTCATACTCGGGGTCCGTCCGCCGATCGACTGGCCCACCGTCGAACTGGTAGCTCGTCAAGTAATGCCGGCCGTGATTACCGCGCGGTGAGTTTGCCGTGGAATCTGGCCATTCACAGGCCGGCGGCTGAAGCGTATGGTCTGCTTGCAGGAAATGACGCAGGGAGGTGCTGGAAAAATGGTGACAGTGATCGAGACGTGGCGACTCAAGGAACAGTTCGCCGGACAGTCGCTGGAACTCATGCAGAAGATGGACGATATCGTCGGGCCGGCCGCCCACGTGGACCCGGGCTGGTGCGAGCACGGCCGGTTCTTCCAACGTCGGAGCAGGCCCGGCGAGATATGGATGATGTACACCTGGCGCAGCCGGGCCGAGCACGAAGTGTTCATCAAGAACGAGGAATTGCTTCTCACCGACTTCTACGACCGGTACTGTGCCGGGCGGCGTGAAATCACCTACTTCGACGAGCTCCCGGTGGACGTCGATGCTGTCGGCACCACTTCCTGACAACCGGGACGGGGAGATTCCCGAGCAGGTCGGAGACTGGGAACTCGATCTCTTCGAGAAGCACGGCCGTGAAGTCATCTCCTTGATCCGCGGCCATTTCGAGAAGATCCGGGATGTTCCGGTGGCCGTACCCCGGGATCCGCGGGAACAAAAATCCGCGTTGGAGGCGGAACTGCCCGAAGCCGGTGAAAGCTTTGAGCGTGTCCTTGCCGATACGCGGGAAAAGGTCGTCCCCGGGCTCGTGCAGTGGAACCATCCCTCCTTCCACGCCTATTTCCCCACGTCCGCCAGCCTGCCCGGTGTTCTGGCCGAGACACTGACTGCGGCGCTCAACGTCAATTCCATGCTGTGGCAGACGAGTCCGGCCGCCTCCGCGCTCGAACTGGTGGTGCTGCGCTGGCTCGCGACCATGACCGGCTACCCGGAGGACGCCGACGGCCTGCTGGTCACCGGCGCTTCACTGGCCAACCTCTACGCCCTGGCGGCCGCACGGGACCACGCCCTCGACTTCGATGTCAGGGAACGGGGAACGGGCGGTCCCGGCGCACCCACGCTGCGGATCTACGCCTCGGACCAGGCGCACAGCTCCGTCGACAAGGCGGCGATCACCCTCGGGACGGGACTCGCCAACGTGGTGAAGGTGCCGTCCGACGAGGAGTACCGCATGCGGCCGGACCTCCTCGACGAGGCGATCCGGCATGACCTCGCCGCAGGGTTCCGACCGCTCGCCGTGGTGGCCACGGTGGGAACCACGGCCGTGGGCGCCGCGGACCCCCTCGAACGCATCGCGGAGGTGTGCGGCAGGCACGGTGTCTGGCTCCATGTCGACGCCGCGTACGGGGGCCTCTTCCGCATCGCGCCTTCGCTGGCCGGCGCCCTGGAGGACTTGGCGGTCGGCGACTCGATGGTGGTCAATCCGCAAAAGACCCTGTTCGTGCCGCTGGACTCGACCGCGCTCTACTGCCGTCGCCGGGGGGCACTGGCGCGCACCTTCCGGCTGGTGCCCGAATACCTCAACTCCGGTCACGACGGTGAAACGTCGGACTTCATGGATCTGTCACCGCAACTCGGTCGCGGATTCAGAGCGCTGAAGGTGTGGTGGGTCATCAGGACATTCGGGCGCGCGGGCCTCGCCTCCCGGCTCGACCGTTCCGTCGAAATGGCGGACTGGCTCAGGCAATGCGCCTCCCGTCACTTCGACTGGACGTGCCCGGCACCGTCGGCGTACCCCTTGGTGTGCCTGCGTTACGAACCAGAGGTCGTACACGCGGATCCCCGCCTTTCCGAAGCCCGGAAACGCGAGATCATCGATGCGCTGAACGCGCGAATCCTCAGGAAGGTCAACGCCTCCGGCACGGCGTTCCTGTCGCATGCCGTCATCCGTGACGGCTACGTGCTGAGGCTGTCCATCGGCAACATCCGAACGGTCAGGGACGACGTCGAGCGGGTCTGGCACGAGCTCAACCGCATTGCCGAAGCAGAACTGGCCGATTTGACCGGCACAACAGCGTGGACGGGCCCAGCATGACGACAAGCATCAGGAAATTCGAACTGACCGAGGCCGAGGCCGAACTTCTCCCTTCCGAGCAGGACGTCGAGTTCTACGCGGAGCACGGGTGGTACCTGTCGAAGAAGCTCTTCAGCGATGAAGAGGTGGAACGGCTGGAGACGGTGAGCGAACGCTTCTACGCCGGCCATGTCGACAACCCGCTGCCCCACCGGCCCCCGCGCCTCGCCTACTGGCAGCGACACGACGGGCCGATCCAGCGGCACAACGACTACATCCACTACGAAAGCGCCGCCATCGGCGCGATCCTGCGCAAGCCCCTGATAGGCGCGGTGGCAGCACGGCTCAGCGGAGCGGGTGAGATCCGGATCTTCCAGTCCACGCTCATCTACAAGCCGCCGCGGCCGGACGAGGACAGCAATGTCGTCCCATGGCACTTCGACCGGGACTACTGGGCGACGTCGACGTCCGAGCGGATGCTCACCGCCTTCATCCCCTTCCACGACTGCGATGAGCGCATGGGCACCATCACCATGATCGACGGCAGCAACCGGTGGCAGGAGGAGAGCGAAGCGAACGTCACGTCGCTGCACTTCGCCGACCGCGGCCGGAACGACCTCGAAGCGATCCTGGAGAGGAACGCGAAGTTCAACGGAGCTGCGGTACGAAAGGTGCCCATGACCATTCCGAAGGGTCATGTCAGCTTCCACCACAACCACACGTATCACGGGAGTGGCCCCAATCGGTCGACGATGCCGAGGCGTGCCATTTCCCTGCATTTCCAGGACGGCGAGAACGCCTACCGGCGTTACATCCTGCCCAACGGCGAAGCGGCCTCGTACAACCACGACTTCCTGGTCCGCCGGACCCCGCAGGGAGCACCTGACTACGGTGACCCGGCGTACTGCCCGGTGACGTGGAGCAGCTGATTCTAAGGAGTTCCCCATGGCTCGAAATTCCCGTACCTCCAGGCTGCCCGAACTCAACCTCAGCCACGTGGAGTTCTACGTCGCCGACGCTCAGGAGCAGGCCGACCGGCTCGCTGACACGTACGGATTCACCGCCGTCGCGACCTCGGGTGCGCCGGACGGGCCGAGTGACCACTTCTCCATCGCACTTCGCCAGGGCGACATCGCCCTCGTCGTCACCGAGCCGCGGTCAAAGCTGCACCCCGCCCACGCCTATGTCACGGCGCACGGCGACGGTGTCGCCGACATCGCCGTGCGCACCGCCGACGTACGGGCCGCGTTCGACAGGGCGGTGGAGGCCGGAGCCAGGCCGCTGGCCCAGCCGCGCCGGCTGGAAGGCTCCCGCGGCGGTCTGACGGCCGTGATACACGGGATCGGCGACGTCCGGCACACCTTCGTGCAGGCTCCCGACGACGACACCTTCTTCCTCCCCGGGTTCCCGGACACCGCAGTACCCTCCGAGCACGTCGGTGCGGCACTGCTCGACATCGACCACTTCGCGGTCTGCCTGGAGGCCGGCAACCTGGACGCCGCGAGGGCGTTCTACGAGGCGGCCCTCGGGCTCGGCCTGGTCTTCGAGGAGAAGATCAGCGTAGGCACCCAGTCGATGCGCTCCCAGGTGGTGCAGAACTCCTCGTGCACGGTCACGCTGACGCTGTTGGAACCCGATCCCACCGCCGACCGTGGACAGATCGACGCGTTCCTGGACAGTCACCTCGGTGCGGGCGTACAGCACATCGCGTTCCGGACCGAGGACATCGTGGACACGGTCGCGACGCTGGCCGACCGGGGCGTGGAGTTCCTGACCACCCCGGGCTCCTACTACGACCTGCTCGGCGACCGGCTGACTCCGGCCGGGCACTCGATCGAGGAACTGCGGCGTCTGAACGTGCTGGCGGACGAGGATCACGGAGGGCAGCTGTTCCAGATCTTCACGCAGTCCGCCCACCCACGCCGCACGTTCTTCCTGGAGATCATCGAACGGCTGGGAGCGAACACCTTCGGCAGCAGCAACATCAAGGCCCTGTACGAGGCGGTCGAAGCCGAGCGGGCCAAGTCGGGGGCGCTCTCGTGAGCGCACCGGCGTATGACACCGAGAGGCTGTTCGACATCGATGACGTCGCGCACGCCGCTTCCCGGGCGCTTCCCGGCCACGTGTGGGACTTCATCGACGGCGGCAGCGGCGGCGAGTCGACGCTGGCGGCCAACCGCACCGCCCTGAGCGGGATATGCCTGGTGCCCCGCGCCCTGACCGGCGTCACCCGCGGCGACTGCGCGGGCGAGATGCTCGGTAGCCCGGTGAGCGCGCCGCTCGCGGTCGCTCCCATGGCCTACCAGCGACTCGTCCACCCGGACGGCGAACTCGCCCTGGCCCGCGCGGCCCGTTCCGCCGGGGTGGTCTACGTCGCGAGCATGCTCAGCAGCCACACGGTGGAGGAGATCGCCGGCGTCGGTGCCGAAACCTGGTTCCAGCTCTACTGGTTGCGCGACCGGGCCCGCACCGGGGAACTGATCGAGCGCGCCGAGGCAGCGGGTTGTCGTGCCCTCGTCCTCACGGTGGACGTTCCGCGCATGGGCCGCCGGCTGCGCGACATGCGCAACGCCTTCGCGCTGCCCGGCACCGTGACCGCCGCGAACTTGGAGACATCCGCTGCCGACGGCCGAGGTTCTACCGCTCACGCCGCCCGGCCCGGCGCCTCGGCCGTGACGGCGCACACCGCCGAAACCCTGGATCCGACACTGAGCTGGGCAGACCTGGCATGGATCCGCGCCCGGACCGGTCTCCCGCTGATCATCAAGGGGATCATGGACCCCGGCGACGGGACCAGGGCGGTCGACGCCGGGGCCGACGCGATCGTGGTCTCGAATCACGGCGGGCGCCAGCTCGACGGCGCCCTGCCCAGCATCAGCGCCCTGCCCGGCGTCGTCCGGGCCGTGGACGACCGCTGCCCCGTGCTGATGGACGGCGGGATCCGCAGCGGTGCGGATGTGCTCAAGGCGCTCGCTCTGGGCGCCACGGGCGTGCTGGTGGGCCGGCCCGCCCTGTGGGGATTGGCCGCGGGCGGGCAGGACGGCGCCTCGGCCGCGCTGCGCCTGCTGCACACCGAGCTGGAGGAGGCGATGGCACTCGCCGGATGCGGCGACCTCACGGCGGCCCGGCAGCTTCCCGTCAGGACGACGGCCGGCGCGCGCGTGACGGACGAGGGAACCGCGCGATGACCACCACGGCGGAGTCCGGACCGTACATCGGCACCGGCGGACCGGCGGGCCTCTGCCTGGAGGACCTCCACGGCTCGCTCACCGACCCTATGTCGGACTCGATGAACCTGCTCAACGAGGTGGCGCAGCGGTACCCCGAGGCGCTCTCCTTCGCCGCCGGCCGCCCGTACGAGAACTTCTTCGAAGCCGAGCAGGTCCATCGCCACCTGCGGGTCTTCTGTGAGCACTTGAGCGCCGTACGCGGCTGGTCGGACGAGGAGGTACGGCGGCTGCTCTTCCAGTACGGCCGTACCAAAGGCGTCATCCACGACGTGGTCACCAGGAACCTGGCGGTCGACGAAGGCTTCGAGCCGGACCCGGAAGCCGTCGTGATCACCGTGGGCTGCCAGGAAGCCATGTTCCTGGTGCTGCGCGCACTGCGGACGAGTTCCCGGGACGCGGTCCTCGCCGTCTCACCCACCTACCTTGGTTTCAACGGAGCCGCGCGACTGGCCGACATGCCGGTGCTGCCGGTGCGTTCCGGGGACGACGGAGTGGACCTCGACGACCTCGTCCGCACCGTGCTGCGGGCGAGGGACGACGGGCTGCGTCCCCGGGCCTGCTACGTGATCCCCGACTTCTCCAATCCCCTGGGGGTCAGTCTCCGCACGGACACCAGACGCCGGCTCCTCGACCTCGCCAAGGAGCACGATCTGCTGCTGCTGGAGGACAACCCCTACGGTCTCTTCCCCGCAGGCACGTCCCGCCCGCCTACCCTCAAGTCCCTCGACACCGACCGACGCGTGGTCTACCTCGGCTCGTTCGCGAAGACGGTCATGCCCGGCGCCCGGGTCGGGTTCGTTGTGGCCGACCAGGAAGTCACCGACGGCGGCGGACGGCGAGTCGGGCTGTTCGCCGACCAGCTCGCGAAGATCAAGAGCATGCTGACGGTGAACACCTCACCCGTGGCACAGGCGGTTGTCGCAGGCAGACTGCTGGAGAACGAGCACACGCTGGTCCGGGCCACCGCGCGCGAGGCGGAGCTGTACCGCGGTAACCGCAAGGTGCTGCTTCAGGGTCTGGAACAACGGTTCCCGCCGGGCTCCGGGGTTTCCTGGAACACACCCGACGGCGGCTTCTTCCTGGTCCTGACCGTGCCGTTCCGCACCGACGACGCCCTGCTGGAGCATTCGGCACGGCGGCACCGGGTGATCTGGACCCCCATGCACCACTTCTACGCCGGCCGTCCCTACTCCCACCAGATCCGCCTGTCGTTCAGCACCCTGCGGCACGAGCAGATCCGGACCGGCCTGGACCGGCTTGCCGGCCTCGTCCAGGAGCAACGGGCCCAGGCAGGTCAGCACACGACCGACGTACCTCCGTACTCGAACAGGTAACCGACCCGAACGGCGGTAGGACAATGCGCCGAATACGCGTTTTCGATGCGACACTCCGTGACGGGGAACAGGCCCCGGGTAACGCGATGTCCCCCGAGCAGAAGCTTTCTCTCGCGCTGAAGCTGGAGGAGATCGGAGTCGACACGGTCGAGACCGGCTACCCCGGTTCGTCACCGTCCGACTTCAAAGCCACCCAGCTGATCTCGAAGTCCCTCACCAAAGCCGGTTTCGCGACATTCAACCGCTGCTCGCGCGAGGACATCCAACTGTCGATGGAGGCTGCCGGGGACAACCCGCGTCACCAGGTGCAGGTCTGCTGCACCGGCAGCGACATCCACCTGCGCCACAAGCGTGGCATCACCCGGGCCGAGGGCCTCCGTGAGATCGATGACTCCGTCCGGTTCGCCCGGTCACTGGGTGCCGTCGACATCAACCTCGCCGTCGAGGACGCGAGCCGCGGAGAGCACGAGTGGATCCGCGCACTGGTCGGCACCGCGGTCGAGGCCGGGGCGACCGCCGTGACCCTCGCCGACACCACCGGCTTCGCGGTTCCGCAGGAGTTCGGTGAACTGATGGCGGCGGTGCGTGCCTGCGTCCCCGACGACATCGTGCTCGCGACGCACTGCCACGACGATCTCGGGCTCTCGCTGGCCAACGCGCTGGCCGGCCTCGCGGCCGGGGCCGACGAGGTCCAGGCCACGCTCGCGGGCATCGGTGAGCGTTCCGGCAACACCGCGCTGGAGGAGCTGGCGGCGGTGCTGTCGTACAAGGGCACCGAACTCGGCATGGACACCGGTGTCCGCACCGAACTCCTCGACGAGGCATTCGAGCTCCTCGCCGACGCGATCTCGCTGGACCGCCCACGCAACAAGGCCATCTTCGGAACGAACTCGTTCGCCACACAAGCGGGCATCCACCAGGCCGCCATGTTGCAGAACCCCGTCACATACGAGTTCATCAGGCCCGAGAGCTTCGGGCGCCGAAGGTCCCTGCTCGTCGGCAGGCACTCCGGGCGGTCGATCCTGCGGCATCTCCTGTCGCAGTTGGCGGTGCCGGCCGACGACGACCTGGTGGCCGAGCTGTACCAGGAGTACATCGCCGACCGGCCGAACGGGGAGTGCGACGAGCTGGACGTACTGCGCGACCGGCTGGCGAGCCGGCTCGGCGTGACGCGCGGTACCGGAGTCGGGGTATGAGCGGGGCTCCGGCGACGATCATCGACAAGCTCTGGCGCGACGCCGTCGTGTGCACGGAGCCGGACGGGCCCGATCTGCTCTACGTCGACCTGCACCTCGTCCACGAGGCGACCTCGCCGCAGGCGTTCGAAGGTCTGCGGCTGAGCGGCCGTACGGTCCGCCGGCCGGACCTGACGCTGGCGGTCGAGGACCACAACGTACCGACCGACTCGCTGACCGTCTCCGACGCCCTCAGCCGGGAGCAGCTGGAGGCCCTGCGCCGCAACTGCGCCGACCACGGCATCGCCCTGTTCCCGCACGGCCACCGCCGGCAGGGTGTCGTACACGTCGTCGGCCCGGAACTCGGCCTGGTCCAGCCCGGGATGACCGTGGTGTGCGGAGACAGCCACACGTCCACGCACGGCGCGTTCGGTGCTCTCGCCTTCGGTGTGGGGACGAGCGACGTCGAACACGTCCTCGCCACCCAGACCGTGGCCGTGCAGAAGCCTCGGACGATGCTGGTGGAGTTCAGCGGGTCCCCGACCGACGGCGTCACCGCCAAGGACCTGATGCTGGCCCTCATCACGCAGATCGGCGCCAACGGTGCGCACGGCCACATCGTGGAGTACCGGGGCGACGCGGTGCGCTCGCTCTCCATGGAGAGCCGCATGACGATGTGCAACCTCAGCGTGGAGGCAGGGGCCAGGGCCGGGCTGATCGCCCCTGACGAGACGACCTTCGCCTACCTATCGGATCGGCCCGGCAGTCCCGCGGGGCCGGCCAGGGAGGAAGCGGTCGCCCACTGGCGCGCCCTGACCAGCGACCCCGGTGCCGTCTTCGACCGCACGGTGACCGTCGACGTCTCGGGCCTGACCCCGTGGGTGACCTGGGGCACCAACCCCGGCCAGGCCGTGCCCCTCGCGGGCACAGTGCCCGATCCCGCGGCCTTCACCGACCCCGATGAGCGGGCAGCGGCACGACGCGCCCTCGACTACATGGACCTCGCCCCCGGCACACCGATGCGGGAGATCGGTATCGACACGGTCTTCATCGGTTCCTGCACCAACGGCCGGCTCGACGACCTGAGGGCGGCGGCGGAGGTACTGCGCGGCCGCCGGGTCCTCGACGGCGTACGCGTACTGGTGGTGCCCGGCTCCATGGACGTCCGCGTCCGTGCCGAACGAGAGGGGCTGCACGAGGTCTTCGCCGACGCGGGGGCCGAGTGGCGCCTGCCGGGCTGTTCCATGTGCCTCGGTATGAACACCGACCGGCTCCCCGGCAGGCAGCGCTGCGCCTCGACCAGCAACCGCAATTACGAGGGCAGGCAGGGACCGCGGGCGAGGACCCATCTGGTGTCTCCTGCCATCGCCGCCGCCACAGCGGTCACCGGCCGGCTGGCACTGCCCGCAGACCTTCCTTGAGGAGAACCGTGGAACCGCTGAGAAGCCACACCGGAAGGTGTCTTCCGCTGCGCCGCAGCAACGTGGACACCGACCAGATCATCCCCAGCGAGTACTGCCGGAGCGTGCGCCGGACCGGCTATGCGGACGCGCTGTTCGCCAGATGGCGAACGGACCCCGACTTCGTACTCGAACAGCCCGAACGGGCCGGTGCGACCGTGCTGTTGGCGGGCGCCCACTTCGCCACCGGCAGTTCGCGCGAACACGCCGTATGGGCGCTGCGGGACTGGGGCGTCGCGGCCGTCATCGCCCCGAGCTTCGGCGACATCTTCTGCCGCAACGCTCTCAAGAACGGCCTGCTCGCCGTCGCACTGCCGGATCGGGCCGTCGCGTCGCTGCTCGAACGCGCCGAGCGTGACGCCGCGTTCGAGACCACGCTGGATCTGGTGGAGTGCCGGGTGTCGGCCGGCGAACAGAGCTGGGCCTTCGACATCGACGCCCGGGCACGACGGTTGCTGCTCGCCGGACACGACGACATCACGGCCACCCTCACGAGGCAGGACGCCATCGCCCGTCACGAGAGGACCCGCCCGCACTGGCTGCCCGCGCTCACGCCCGGGTCGGCGCTGTTCCCCACGGAACAGTCCTGAGGAGCCGGACATGACAAGGATCGCCGTCATTCCCGGGGACGGGATCGGCCCCGAGGTGGTGGAGCAGGCCGTACTGACGCTGGACGAGTTCCGGCTGGGCCTGGACTTCGACTTCCTCGACCACGTCAACGCCGACACCTATCTCCGCACGGACGTGGCGCTCTCCGACGAGGACGTCGCACGGGTGGCCTCCAGCCGCTCGGCGTTGCTGGGGGCGATCGGCGACCCCCGGGTCGGGTCGCCGGCGTATGGCAGAGGCGTCCTGCTCCGTCTCCGCTTCGACCTGGACCTCTACGTGAACTACCGCCCGGCGAAGCTCCTCAGTGACCGCCTCAGTCCCCTTCGGCGTGATCGCGCCCGGGCAGTGGACTGCGTCGTCATCAGGGAGAACACCGAAGGTCTCTACACGGGCCTGGGGGGCTCGCTCCGTCCCGGAGGGGGACACGAGATCGCGCTCGACATCGATCTCAGCACCCACCGGGGCACGGCTCGGGTCGTCGACCACGCGTTCTCCGTCGCCCGCCGAGAGGTCTGCATGGTCGACAAGGCGAACGCGGTGGAGCACGGCGGCGGCCTGTGGCAGCGCTGCTGGAGAACGGCCGCGGCGCGCCATCCGGATATGGCGACCCGGCACATGTACGTCGACGCCGCCGCGATGCGGATGGTCACCGATCCCACCACCTTCGACGTGATCGTGACCAACAACTCCTACGGCGACATTCTCAGTGACGTCGCGTCAGCTGTCGCCGGCGGAATCGGCACGGCGGCCTCGGCCAACCTCAACCCGGAACGCGGCTTCGGCCTCTACGAACCGGTCCACGGCAGTGCGCCCGACATCGCGGGCAAGCAGGTCGCCAACCCGATCGGCGCCATCCTCAGCGCCGGGCTCCTCCTCGCCGACCTCGGACACACCGCCGAGGCCGCTGCTCTGCGGCATGCGGTCGCCCGGGCCGTCACGGAGGGGGAGACCACGCCCGACCTCGGCGGACCGCTCGACACCCGCAAGGCGGGACAGGCCGTGCGCGCGCGGCTGTGAGACCACGGGCGCCGCCCGTGACACACATTCATCAGCACGCTCAACGACAGGAGTGACATGTCCAACAAGGTCGAGTCGGTCGAGTCGGTCGAGGTGGTCGACGCGTCGGTGCAGGAGGAGTGGAAGTCGGTGGCCGCGACCGGCGCCAGGGAACTGGCCTCGTCGTACGTGCTGTGCAACACCGTGCTGGGACTGGCGCGGTCGGGGGTGGCCGAGCGGCTGTCGGCCGAATGGACGCCTCTCAAGGAGCTGGTACCGCCGGGCGGGTACACCGAGCTCGTGCGCAACCTCCTGCACTTCGCGGAGGTCCGTGGCCTGGCCGAGTCGCAGGAGGACTCCTGGCGGCTGACGGCGCACGGCGGCTCGCTGCTCGGCGAGGTCCCCGAGGCGGTGATCGGCTACTACGCGGAAGCCTACGGCCCGGTGCTGAGCAACATCGAGGGACTTGCCACCGGCCGACTGCACTACGGATCCGACGTGGCACGTGACACCGAGGCGCTCGGCCGCCGCTGCGAGGTGCTGTTCCGCAGCGTCGGTATGAACGTGGTCCGCGAGCTGATCGGAAGGTACCGCGCCGAGCGGGTCCTGGACCTCGGCTGCGGGACCGGCGGGATGGTGCTCGACCTGTGCCGCGAGGATCCGCGACTGCGGGCGGTGGGTCTGGACATCGCCGAGGACGCCGTCGCGCTCGCCTCGAAGCGGGCAGCGGAGGAAGGGCTCCAGGACCGGGTGTCCTTCGTCGTCGGTGACGCCTTCGTGCCCCAGGAGTGGCCCGCGGCGGCCCGGGAATGCGACCTCTTCATCGCCGTCGGCGCGGTGCACGAGCACTTCCGGGACGGCGAGGCGGCCGTGGTCGAACTGCTGCGCGCGTACTCGGAGCTGCTCAGCAGCAAGCCGGGAAGCGTACTGGTGCTCGCCGAGCCCGAACTGTTCCGGGACGCCGAGGACGCGGACTTCTTCCTGGTGCACGCCCTCACCGAACAGGGTTTCCCACAGCGCCGGGAACCCTGGCTGAAGGTGATCGAAGCGGCGGGGCTGACGTGCCGGCGGGTCCAGTCGGTGCCCAACACCATGTTCCGCTTCGCGTACTACGAGATCACCTCCGCAGCGGCACCGCGGTGAAGCCGTCCCTGCGAGCGCAGGCGGTCTCTCCCATGGAGCTGGCCGGCCTTCAGCGCCTGTCCGGAACGGGAGCGCTGGACATCGCGCTCGGCATCCCCCCGGGAGACCCGCCTGCCGCCGTCGTGGAAGCGGCCGTGTCGGCACTGCGCCGCGGCTTGCACCAGTACGCCGACCCGGCAGGGCTGCCCGAACTGCGCGCTCTCATCGCGGCAGACGCCTTCCGGACACACGGTGTGGTCGTGGACCCGGACACCGAGGTGACGGTGACGGTAGGCGCCACGGAAGGTCTGCTGACGGCGCTCCTCGCCGTCACCGACCCCGGTGACGAGGTCCTCCTGCTCGAGCCCTACTTCGAGCTCTACCCGGGCGTCGTCGAGCTGGCCGGAGCGGTGCCGCGCGCCGTCCGGCTGGAGGCCCCGGACTGGCGGTTGACCGAGGCCGCGGTGGTGCGCGTACTGTCGCCGCGCACCCGTGCCGTCGTGCTGAACACACCGCACAACCCGACCGGCCGGGTCTTCGACTCCCATGAACTCCGTCTTCTCATGGACATCTGCGCTGAACAGGGCATCGTCTGCATCACCGACGAGGTCTACGACTGCACGGTCTTCGACGGGCGCCGCCACCTGTCCCCGCTGGCCATGCCGAGGGCCCGCCCGGACAGCATCGTGGTCGGAAGCCTGTCCAAGAAGCTTCAGATGACGGGGTGGCGCATCGGATACTGCATCGCCGATCCGGAGACCACGACGGTACTGCGCACGATTCACGAACACACCACGGTTGGCACCAACCACCCCTTGCAGGCCGGCGCCCAGGCGCTGACGGCATCCGACGTCCTGGACGGTCGCCTGCTGTTCCAGCAGCAGAGGGACGAACTCGTGGCCGGCCTCTCCTCGCTCGGATTCACCGTGAGCCCGCCGGAAGGGGGCTGGTTCGTCTTCGCCGGCACCGAGGCCCTCGGCTGGTCCGCGCGGGAGCTCTCACGCGCGCTGGCCGTCTCGGCAGGCGTGCTCGTCGCGCCGGGAACACCCTTCTTCGGGCGGCCGGAGGACGGTGACCGCTGGATACGGACGACCTTCGTCCGCGGCGCGGAAACGACCCGAGCGGCGCTCGACCGGATGGCCGCCTACCTGTCGTGACAGGCTGACGCAGAGGGCTGAGCAGCGGCCCTCCGGCAAAAGGGGTGCGGGCCCGACCTTCGAAAGGAAGGTCGGGCCCGCACTCATGACCGATCAACCCCGGATCATTTACGCTCACCACAGGACGGGGAGTTCGACCGGCCCGAACGTGCCCATGTGAGCGAAGTCGATCTCGTCGGCAGGCACGGCGAGCCGGAGCTTCGGCAGCCGGCGCAGCACAGTGGTCAACGCCGTCTGGAGTTCCGCGCGAACCAGGCTCTGCCCCAGACACTGGTGGCTGCCGTAGCCGAACGCCAGGTGGTGGCGAGCGGTGCGGCCGAGGTCCAGCGTCTCCGCGGCGTCGAACACCGTGCCGTCACGGTTGGCCGCGGAGAGAGCGACGAACACCCCGTCGCCCGCGCGCAGCAACTGGCCGCCGATCTCGACGTCCTCGGTCACCACGCGCGCGAATCCGGCGTCGGCCGCCGAAAGGAACCGCAGCAACTCCTCGACGGCGGCGGCCTCGACCGCAGGGTCGTCCGTGTCCCGCAGCATGCCCGACTGGACGGGATCGTCGAGCAGCGCCAGGACACTGAGTCCGATCATGTTCGTCGTCGCCTCGTGCCCCGAGATCAGCAACAGCAGGGCGAGATCGGCCAGCTCGTCCCGGCTGATGTGACCGGCAGCCAGCTGCTCGCCGACCAGCCGGCTGATGATGTCGTCCTCGGGCCGGCGCTCCTTGACCTTCGTCAACTCGCGCAGGAAGCCGCGCATCTCCTCACCCGTCCGTGCGACCTGTTCGGCCGAGGAGTGGGTGTCCAGCAGCGCGATGCTGCGCGACTGGAAGAAGTCATGCTCCTCGTAGGGGATCCCGAGCATCAGCGATATGACCAGAGAGGGGAAGGGGAGGGCGAACTCGGCCATCAGATCGGCGGGCGAGCCGTTGCGTGTCATCGTGTCGATGAGGTCGTCGGCCAGCTGCTGGATGCGGGGACGCAGCGCCGCCGTCCGCCTGGCCGAGAAGTCACGGGCGACCATGCTCCGCAGCCGCGTGTGACCGGGATCGTCCATCCGGTTGAAGGAGGCTCGCAGCGGTGTCGCGACCTGCGAGGCCGGCGAGACCGTGGGCATGTCGTCCCGGGCTCCGTCGCTGCTGATGCGTGGGTCGCTCAGGACGGCACGGACGTCCTCGTAGCGAGTCGCCACCCATGCCTCGCGTCCGTTCCACAGGCGGATCTTGCGCAGGCCGCCGGCCCTGCTCCACGCGACATAGGCATCCGGCGGGTCGAATGGGCAACCGACGCGGGTGATCGGGTAGTTCGGAAGGTCGGCGTCTGTGTTCACGAGACACCCTTCAGGGGGGTCGACGGCAGGGGGGAGGAACCGAAGTACTGCGCGCGGGTCCGCGCTGCCCAGCGGACAGCGGGGCCCATGACCAGTGAGGCCAGGAAGAAGGCTGCGCCGAGGATCAGCCAGCCGGGCGTTCCGTACTCGATGAGCAGAGACGTGAGAAGCACCGGCGCGATCATCATGGAAGCGGCGTAGCCGGTGAAGAAGAAGCCCTGATACTGACCTTGCTTGTCCGGTGGGGCGAGTTCGTAGCTCACCACCCAGGCCGCGGCGGACAGCACCATCTCGCCGTAGACGTGGACGACGCCGCCGCCGACCAGCAGCAGGCCGGACACGAGTGACGAGCCCGTCGACGACACCGCGAACAGCAGGCAGCACAGCAGGAGCACCGTTCCGGAGCGGCGGAACGCCACAACGGCCGAGGTCAGGTTGTCGACCCCCTTCGTGATGCGCACTTGGAACGACACCACGCACACGGTGTTGATCAGGAACAACAGGGTCACGATCCACGGGGGAGCGGTCGTGTGCCGGACGATCCACAAGGGGAGCACGATCTCGAGCAGTACCGCGTACAGGGACAGCACCACGCTGATGAGTGTGATCAGTGCGAAGGGGCGGTCGCGTAGCACGGCCAGTCGTGGCTCTCCCGCAGCGGGTGCGGGTGCGGCAGCCGTCGCGGGCAGGGTCATGAGCAGGAGCGCGGAGACGAGGAAGCTCAGCGCGTCGAGGATCAGGACGACGCGGAAGGCGCTGTCGCTGCCTATGTGTATCGCGAACCCCGCGAACAGCGCGCCGAGCGAGATGCCCGCGTTGTTGACCGAACGCAGGTAGGCGCGGGTGCGAACCAGTTCGGGCCCTCGCAGGACGGCGGCGAGCGTGGCCTGGAGGGCCGCCCGGCCGCCCCGTTCGAGGACGACGAACGCGCAGGCCACGAGGAGGAACTGGGCGAAGGAGCGGACGAAGAGGTAACCGCTGGCCGCGACACCGTTGAGGGCCACCAGCGCAGCCGCCGTCCCACGCGGGCCCCTGCGGTCCGCCAGGTGGCCGAGCGGCACCCCGGCCAGTAGTCCCACCAGGCCCGCGATGCTCAGGCCGGTCCCCAGCCGAGCCGGAGACAATCCGACGACCTGGGTGAAGTAGAGGGCCGAGCAGGTCATGAAGGCGCCGTTGCCCATCGTCATGAACAACGTTGCGGAGGTGAGACTCCGGGCGGGCCCGTGCGCGGGAAAGAATCGACTGTCCACGACGCCAGATCCTAGGCAGGGGCGGGTAATTCGGGAGTCATCGATTTAGGCAAGTGGGAATGACCGCAGAATTACTCGCGAATCCTAGAGTGAGGGCCATCCGGCCGATGTGGCCGCAATGGGTCCGCGATGCGGGGAAAACCGCGAGGAGTGTCTGGTGGGGTACTCGAAAACGAAGCCGAGCGAAGGCGTGCCCGCACGTCCGTTCCTTCCCGGCGTCGAACGAGCAGTCCTCGAATACTGGGAGAGCGATCAGACTTTCCGGGCGAGCGTGGAGGCACGCGGGACCGATGCCGACGGCGGAAGCGAGTTTGTGCTCCTCGACGGACCCCCCTTCGCTGACGGTCTCCCGCACTACGGTCATCTGCTGGCCGGTTACGCCAAGGACGCCGTCTCGCGTTACCGGACGATGCGGGGTGACCGCGTCGAACGCCGCTTCGGCTGGACGTGCCACGGGCTGCCTTCCGAGATGGAAGTGGAAAAGCAACTCGGTATCTCCTCCAAGCGGGACATCGAGTCGTTGGGCGTCGACGCATTCAATCGGGCCTGCCGTTCTTTCGTCATGCGCCATACGCAGGAGTGGCGGGACTACGTCAGTCGCCAGGCGCGCTGGGTGGATTTCGACAACGACTGCAAGACGATGGACCTGACCTACATGGAAAGTGTCATGTGGGCCTTCAAAACGGTGTGGGACAAGGGATTGATCTACCAGGGACACTCGATCTCCTGGTACTGCGGATCCTGTGAGACACCGCTCTCCGATTCCGAGAGCGAGGGCACGATGGACCACAGGGACACCGGACGCGAGCAACGGGACCCGGAACTGACCGTGCGACTGCGGCTGGAAAGCGGCGAGCTGGCTCTCCTGTGGACCCGCGCGCCGTGGGTGCTGCCGTCCACCCTCGCAGTGGCGGTGCACCCCGAGGCCGAGTACGTCACGGTCGAGCACGGCGGCGAACGCTACCTGCTGGCCGCGAGCCGGCTGTCGGACTACGCCCGCGAACTGGGCGAGGACGTCGCCGACCGCGTCGTGGCCACGACCCTCGGCGCCGATCTCGCGGACCGGCGCTACACCCCGCCCTTCGACTTCTTCGCCGACCACGACAACGCGCACCGCCTGGTCACGGCGAGCGATGTCAGTACCGATGAGGGAACCGGACTCGTACCCGTCGCCCCCGCCTACGGCGAGACCGACCAGGCCGTCGCCGAGGCCGCCGGTATCGCCCTGGTGCTTCCCGTCGACGCGGGATGCCGGTTCACCGACGAGGTCGCACCGTACGCCGGCCGGCCGGTCCTCGATGCGAGCCCCGCCATCGTGCGGGATCTGGAGGCGTCCGGTGCCGTGCTGCGCCACGCGACGCACCGTCACAGGTGCCCGCACTGCTGGCGATGTGGGACGCGGCTGCTCGAGCGCGCCGTGCCGTCCTGGTTCCTGGCCGTGGACGGGATTCGCCGCAGAATGCTCGAACTCAACCAGCAGATCTCCTGGACGCCGGAGCGTGTCCGCGACGGCCTGTTCGGCAAGTGGCTGGAGAACGCGCACGACTGGAACATCTCCCGGAACCGGTACTGGGGTGCTCCGATGCCGGTCTGGATCTCGGACGACCCCGCCTTTCCGAGGACCGACGTGTACGGCTCGCTGGAGGAGCTGCGACGGGATTTCGGAGTGCAGCTGTCCGACCTGCACCGCCCCGCCATCGACGAGCTGACCAGGCCCAATCCCGACGACCCGACCGGACGGTCGACAATGCGCAGGATCCCGGAAGTCCTCGACTGCTGGTTCGAGACGGGGTCGATGCCCTTCGCCCACGTCCACTACCCGTTCGAGAACACGGGATGGTTCGAACGCCACAACCCGTGCGACCTCGTGGTCGAATACCACGCCCAGACGCGCGGCTGGTTCTACTACATGCACGTCCTGGCCACCGCGCTCTTCGACCGCCCGGCCTTCGACAGCTGCTCCGTTCTCGGAGTCGTGACGGGCACCGACGGTCATGCGATGTCCAAGTCACGCAACAACTACCTGGACATCCCCGCGGTGTTCGACCGCGACGGATCCGATGCGATGCGCTGGTCGTTGCTCAGTTCACCGCTCGTGCGCGGCAGCGACCTCGTGGTCACCGAGCGAAACAGCCAGGAGGCGCTGCGCCAGGCGGTCATGCCGCTGTGGAACGCCTGGGCGTTCCACGCCCTGCACGCCGGAACCGCCGGAAGAGAGGGACGCCGCCACAGCGGGAGCACACAGCTGCTGGACCGGTACCTTCTCGCCAGAACCCGCCTGCTCGTGGGCGAGACCACACGGGCCATGGAAAGCCACGACCTGGCGGCCGCGTGCGCGCTTATGCGCGACTTCCTGGACGCGCTCACCAACTGGTACATCCGCTGTTCACGGGCCCGGTTCGCCGGCGGTGACACCGACGCGATCGACACGCTGCACACGGTGCTGGAAATCCTGTGCCGACTGATGGCACCGCTGCTGCCGATGATCAGCGAGCACGTCTGGCGGGGCCTGACCGGCGAACGCTCGGTCCACCTCACCGACTGGCCGGCCGAATCGGAACTGCCGGCGGACGATCCACTCGTAGCCGCCGTGGAACGGACTCGGCAGATCGTCTCGACCACACTGGCCCTGCGCCGGGCGGACGGCCTGCGGATCAGGCTGCCCCTGGCCAGACTCACCGTCGCGTGTGACGACCACGGCGTCCTCGAACCCTTGACCGGTCTGATCCGTGAACAGGCCAACGTCAAAGAGGTCGTTCTCGCCGCCGACCCCACCACCTACGGGACGATCCAACTCTCGGTCAACGCCCGGGCCTGCGGCCGCCGACTGGGCAGCCGTACCCAGGAGGTCATCGACGCGGTCGCGGCCGGGGCCTGGGTCAGGGAGCCGGACGGCGGCATCCGTGTGGCGGGGATACCCATGCGGCCCGAGGAGATCGACGAGCGCCTGGTCGCCGACACCCCCGGATCGGCCGTACTGCCGAACGGCGCCGGTCTCGTCGTACTCGACACCCGGGTCACAGAGGAATTGGCCGCCGAGGGCATGGCCCGTGACCTGGTGAGAGTCGCCCAGCAAGCCCGGCGTGCCGCGGGGCTGCGGCTGCTCGACCGGATCGAGCTGAACTTCGAAGTACCGGACGACGTGGCCGCCGCCGTCAGGCCGTACGAGGCGTTCATCGCGCGAGAGACCGTGGCCGACACGGTGTACTTCAAGGCCGTCGGCCGAGATGCCTTCACGGGCTCCGTCGGAAACGGAGCGCGGGCGAGAGCGTCGGTGAGCACGGTGCACACCGCGAGCGGGCCGCGATGACGGGCACCGGGCAACGCCTCGAACGCCTGGTCTCCGACCGGGCCGAACGCAGCCCGGACGACGTCGCCGTGGTGGACGCCACCGGGCACCTGACGTTCGGAGAGCTGGAGCGGCGCGCCAACCGCGTGGCCAACGCCCTCCTCGCGGACGGTCTGCTCCCCGGCGACCGGGTCTGTCTGCTGGTTCCGAAGTCGGCCCCG
Source organism: Streptomyces endocoffeicus (assembly GCF_016741935.1). GTDB lineage: Bacteria > Actinomycetota > Actinomycetes > Streptomycetales > Streptomycetaceae > Streptomyces > Streptomyces endocoffeicus. The sequence goes on from NZ_JAERRG010000008.1 coordinate 295,551, forward strand.
GCCATCGCCGCGATCCTCGGGATCCTGAAGGCCGGAGGAGTGTGTGTACCTCTGGACGAGACCGGCCCGGACTTGCGTCTGGCGGCGGTCGTGCGACAGTGCACGCCGTGTCGGCTGCTCGTGGCCCATGAGTGCTCGGCCGTGGCGCGGCGCGTGGCGGGCATGCTCGACCCGTCCGCCCTCACGGGCGTGTTCCGTCTCGGGGAAGAGGAGACCGCCGAGGATTCCGCCCCCGCACCGGTCCCGGCCGGTGACCAGGCTGCCTACATCCTGTTCACGTCCGGTTCCACAGGGCTGCCGAAGGGCGTGGTTCTCACCCACGGCAACGTGGCGCACTTCGTCACATGGGCGAACTCGCAGTTCGGTCTGCGTCCCGGTGACCGGATCTCGTGTCAGCTGCCACTGTGCTTCGACGGATCCCTCTGGGACGTCTTCGGGTCTCTGTCCGCCGGGACGGAACTGCACCTGATGTCCGGGCGCGACAACCTGCTTCCGAGCACGGTCGCCGACTTCATCAGAAGGGCACGTCTGAACCAGTGGCTCACCGTGCCGTCGGTCCTCACCTCGATGGCCGGCCTGGACGTGGTCTCTCAGGAGGACTTCCCCGAACTGCGGAGGATCTTCTGGGGAGGTGACGTCGTCCCGCTCCCCGTCCTGCGGTACTGGATGACACGCCTGCCCCACGTGCGGTTCACGAACATGTACGGCCCGACGGAAACGACGATCGTGGCGAGCTGCCACACGCTTCGGCAGATCCCGGGGGAGGACGCGGGACCGGTTCCGATCGGCACGCCGGTACCCGGGAAGCGTTTCCAGGTGCTGGACGCCGACATGCGTCCCGTCGACCGGGGGAGCGTCGGTGATCTGTACATCTCCGGCGCCGGACTCACACCAGCCTACTGGCGCGCTCCCGCCCTGACGGACAGCTCGTTCACCGAGTGGCCGGCGGGCTCCGGCAGGCGCTGGTACCGGACCGGAGACCTGGCTCGGCAGGACGGCCGGGGCGAGTTCCACTTCCACGGTCGGGGGGACCGACAGATCAAGTCGAGTGGTCACCGTGTCGAACTGGACGAGGTGGCGGCCGCACTGACCGCCCTGTCTGATGTGGGGGACGCTGCCGTGGTCAGCATCCCGGCCCCTGAGGCCGAGGGGAACCGGATCTGTGCGGCATACGTACCAGCGGCCGGTGCGCGGCCGGACGTGACCCGGCTGCGCACCGCGCTGGCCGCGAAACTGCCGCAGTACATGCTGCCTGCGCACTGGCGTGAGTGTGACTCACTGCCGACGAACGTCAACGGAAAGACCGACCTGCTGGCTCTCAGGCAAATATTCGTCGACGACAGGAGGAAATGAAGAATGAACGTGTCTCCCGATAGGCAAGACGTCGCGCAGACGGTTTTGGACTGTCTGCGGAACAAACTGTTCCTCGATGGAGTGACGGTCGACACCCACCTGATCGAGTCCGGCCTGATCGACTCGGTCGGGTTTATCAGGATGTTCGTCGTACTGGAGGAGGAGTTCGGCATAGAGGTCACCGCCCGGGATCTGTCGCTGGAGCGGTTCCAGAACGTCGGCAGCATCAGCCGGTTCGTGATCGAAAAACTGGAAGAGGGCGGCGGCAGCGAAATGCCAGTGGATGTGGTGCGGGCATGAGTGACTATCGGATCACGGCGTACGCGCCGCGGCATCGGAACGCGGTGGTCGAGTTCCAGCAGATGCTCTGGCAGGGCGGCGCCAGGGGCAACTCCGCTTACTTCGACTGGAAGTTCGGGGACAACCCCTACCTGGACGACCGTTACGTCACGTTGGCATGGCAGGGATCCGAGCTCGTCGGGATGCTCGGCGTCTTCGGATCGTACTGGGAGGTCGACGGCCACGGCAGGGTGATGCTGCCGTGCCTCGCTGACACCGTGGTGGCTCCGGCGCACCGGGGCGGACCACTGTTCGGGCGCATGCTGGGGTGGCTCGTGGACCGGCTGCGAGCCGACGAGGTGCCATGGCTGCTCGACTTCGGCGACCAGCCGGCCGGGCCCGCCATGCTGATGAGCGGCTGGACGGCGGTCGGCCCCTGGCCCGTCGCCAGCGCCGAGCGCGAGGTCTCCGGGAGGGAGCAGGGGGCGTGGGACGCGCAGGAAGCCGTTCGGGGCCCCCGCTCCGGAGCGACGATCACGCCCCTCGCGAACAGCGTCCCCGAGATGCCGGCGATGGCCGCCAAGCTCGACACGCGTGGCAGTGTCCGCGTGGTCCGTGATGAGGAGTACTTCCGCTGGCGGAACGCGAATCCGCTGGCCCGGTACTTCCACCTGGTGGCGGAATCGCAGGGGACGGTCGGCTACCTGATAGCCCACCGGACGGCGGTCGACACGGACGACGGCCCCACTCCGACCACGATCGTGGAGTGCGAGGCACTCGACGACGACGTATGGCGCGACCTGATCGAGACGGCTGTCGCAACCGTTCCGGGCAAGGTGGTGACCATGTGGGTGCGTGACCTCGCCCCTGCCCGTGAACAGTCCCTCGGGTCGCTGGGGCTTTCCCTGACACGACCCAGCGGCCGGCTGAGCCAGGACATCCACCTGCCGAAGCTCGTGATGCGCTCCACCGGCGCGGTCGACGGCGACTCCGCCCCGCTCTCCACGCTCACCTCCCCGGAGGTATGGGATCTGCGGGGCGTCTCGGGCCGCGGATGGCGTTGAGCCGCCGGCTATTGCTCGCCGGTGAGCCGTCAATGGAATGCGCCACTTCATATCTTATTCCGCCGCGAGTAAATTCAGGACCGTGGGCAGCCGTCCGAGCAGAAAGAGTCAGCACGTGAAAGGTGGGGCATTGTCTTCCATGGACACAATGAAGCACCAGCCGGACGACGAGAACGAGGTGCACGACCTGGTCACTTTCGAGGACCCGGACCTCAATCGTGTCACGCCTCTCGCGCAATTTCCGGAAGGGGTCGCTCTCGCGATAGTCGAGAAACTGGCCAACATCGTGCGACAGGCGCACGGAACCGAGACCGCGACGCGCCCTGACGAGGACGGCATCGTGCGTGCCCAGAGTTTCGAAGAGGGCAATGTCTACATGACGGAAAGGCCCTTCGAGGGATACTTCGCCGACCGCTACCTCATGGACTTCTACGACGTCGAGGAGCGCGACATCTGTTCCCGGATGCATCTGCACACGGGACTTCGCTTCGTCCGCATGATGACCGGGCCGGCCACGCGGATCAGGGTGTCCAGCCTGTCGCCGTTCATCGTCTGCGACGTACCGGGAGTGACTCCCTTCGTCCCGCACGCCTTCGAGGACGACCTGCCCGGAACCCCGCCCGGAGTGCAACGGACCCGGTACAACCTGATCGTGCCCGAGAACTCGTGGCTCGACATGCAGGTCCCCCGAGGCGTCTCCCACCAGTTCAACGCGATCGGGCCGAACGCCGTAATCGACTCGGTACATCCCGAGGAATCCATCGAGACGTTCCGCGAGAGCATGAGCAGTTACCGCATGATGGCCCAGACCGTCTTCCTCGCCGAGGAGAAGGAAGGCGCCAGCACCTGCGCCGCGCTGCCCGGTTGATACGCCGGCAGAACCCGTCGGCGACGCTCCCCCGGAATCCCCTGATTGCCGCTCGGCGCAAGCCGGTTGACCAGATCCGGTGCGCCAAGGGCTGCCGGGAGCGACGTGTTGGTGGTCATGGAGAAGAGCGGTCACCCGGTCGGCTTCTACGAGACGACCACGGGACGGCGTCCGCAGCGGGTGCAACTGCTGCCGGCCGCCGCACTGCCGGTACTGCCGCGACGCAAGCAGTACTTCAAGGCCGCGACGCGAGTGCGGCCGCATACGGGTGTCGCGCGCCGCGGTGTGTGGAGGCGGGCCTGCTCGACGGCGACGTGCTGGGCGTCGAGACCGAACCGGCGGTGCTGCTGGTCGTAGCCGGGCTGGAGCGGTGGCCGGCCGGGGCCGAGAAGAAGGCCGCGGCCCTCACGAGGGGCTGATCCGCCCAGATCAGGACGGCCGCGTGTGCTGGACGTCGGGGATTGCCACGTCGGCGACGACGGGCCGCACCCCTCGGCGGGGGTGCGGCCCGTCCACGTATCAGGGCCCCCGCGGCCCGTTCGCGTACCCGATGCCCCGCGGTCAGAGAAACGTCCCCGAAGGGACGTACGGCATCGGGGGCGGCATCCCCCGCAGGCACACATAGCCGCTCGTGGACAGCTCGAGCCCGGCCTCGATCCCCACGTCCACCGCCCACTGCTGCTCGGCCGTCAGCCCCGGCACCCGCGCGTCGGCGCCCTCCGGGAGGCACAGCAGCGCGGCGGTCAGCAGCCGCTTCGCCAGCCGCCGCGAGGTCGCGGCCAGCATCTCGACCTTGCCGTCCTCGGCGACGTAGCAGTAGCCGCTGCCCGCGAGGTCGTCCACCACCAGCAACCGCCGCTGGGTGAGCAGCAGTTCGTGGTCGGCGCCGTGCGCGCCGCCCCGGGTGCGGCGGTCCACCGAGTCCAGCAGGTCCCGGTGGCGGGCCACGCCCTCGTGCACCGCGCCGTCCGGCGGGGACAGCCGCTCCTTGGTCTCCGGTCCGACCGTGCCGCGCAGCCGCATCGCCGGATGCAGCGCGAACCCCGCGCGCCGGTAGGTGCTCGCCGCGCGCGGATCCTCCGATCCGCAGATGATGCCGCGCAGACACCCCCGTCCGTACAGCAGCGCCGCGGCCAGCAACTCCCGGCCCACGCCCTGCCGCTGGGCCCGTGGCAGCACCGCGAACATCGACAGCCCCCAGGTGCCCTCGCGCCGGGCCGACAGCGTCACGCCGAGCGGCATCCCGGCCTCGTCCAGGGCGAGCCAGCAGCCGCCCGGGTCGGTGCGGGCGAGATGGCGGTTCCGCTCATGGACCTCGGCCACGTACCCCGGCGGCCATCCGTCCTTGCCCGCGAGGGCGGCGGAGTCCCCGAAGGCGGCGGCCACCACCTCCCATGCCGCCTCGGCGTCCTCGTCGGTGTCACGTAGCTGGCGGAGGATCATGCGCCCATGATGGCGCGTCCGATGGGCGATTGCCGGTACGCGGAAGCGGCTTGCTCGACCGGCGAAAGCGACAACGTTGTCAGTCTGACTGCAACGATCAGTACGCCGCCAACCAGGCGTCCCTGTCAAGACCGTCACCGCACCCTTACGGCCGACGGCCCCCGTGCGATACGGTCCCCACGGCTTGCTCGACCCGGCGATCGCGGCCCTTCCGACAAGGTGGGACCGCAATGCCCTCAAGACCCCTGGCCGCCCTGGCGGCCGCGGCCCTGACCGCGGGGCTCCTGGCCACCGCGGCCACCGCGCCCGCGTCGGCCGCCCCGCCGCCGACGCTGGTCGAGGACCCGGCGGCGTACGTCGATCCGCTCATCGGCAGCTCGGCCGGCGGCAACACCTTCCCCGGTGCCGTCGCGCCCTCCGGCATGCTGTCGTGGAGCCCGGAGAACACCCGCGGCGACGCCACCCGGACCGCCGCGCCCGGCGGCTACCACTACGACGCCACCCGCGTCCGCGGCTTCAGCCTCACCCATATGTCCGGCACCGGCTGCGCGGGCGGCGCGGGCGACATCCCCTTCTTCCCCCACGTCGGCGAGGTCACCTCCGCACCCGCCGCCGACACCAAGGACCAGGTCTACGCCTCCGACTTCAGCCACTCCGACGAGACCGCCGAACCCGGCCGCTATAAGGTCTCCCTCGCCTCCGGCGCCGGTGCGGACCTGACCGCCACCGCCCGCACCGGCTCGGCCCGCTTCACCTACCCCGCGGACAAGACCGCCTCCCTGCTGATCCGCACCTCCTCCTCCGAGGTCGGCAGCTCGGACGCCGACCTCACCATCGACCCGGCGCACCGCACCGTCTCCGGCTCGGTCACCAGCGGCAACTTCTGCGGCTATCTCGACCCCGAGGGGCGCCGCAGCTACTACACGCTGCACTTCACCGCCACGTTCGACACCCCGTTCACCGCCCAGGGCACCTGGCGGGACGGCACCCTGCGGCCCGGCACCACCAGCGCCGAGGGCGGCTCCGGCTATGGCACCGACGGCCGCCCGGTGGCCGGGAAGGGCTCCGGCGGCTATCTCCAATTCGCCCCGGGCACCCGCCGGGTGGGCGTCAAGGTCGGCATCAGCTACGTCAGCGACCAGGGCGCGCGGGCCAACCTCGCCGCCGAGAACCCGCCGCGGCGCGGCTTCGACCAGGTGCGCACCGCCGCGTACGACGCCTGGCGGCGGCAGCTGTCCGCCATCCGGATCGGCGGCGGCGCGGGCGCGGACCGCACCACCTTCTACACCGCGCTCTACCACTCGCTGCTGCACCCCAACGTCATCAGCGACACCGACGGCCGCTACCGGGGCAGCGACGGTGAGGTGCACCGGGTGAGCCGGGGCCACCGGGCCCAGTACGGCACCTTCTCCGGCTGGGACGTCTACCGTTCCCAACTCCAGCTGCTCACCCTGCTGGAGCCGGACAAGGGCTCCGACATCGCGCAGTCCCTGCTGAACCTCGCCCAGCAGAACGGCGGCGTCTGGGACCGCTGGCTCCAGGGCGCCTCGGGGACGCATGTGATGAACGGCGACCCGTCGGCCGCCGCCCTCGCCGGGATCCGGGCCTTCGGCGGCGACGACTACGACCTCGACGCCGCCCTCGACTCGCTCGTCAAGGCGGCCACCGAGCCGACCGCGAAGGACCTCAGCCCGGCGGGCAAGCCCATCATGTCGGTCGGCCAGCGGCCCTCCCTCGACAAGTACCTGAAGCTGCACTACATGCCGTCCGTCTCCAACGCCTGGGGCGGCGCGGCCGAGACCCTGGAGATGTCCGGCGCGGACTTCGCCCTCTCCCAGCTGGCGCGGGCCGCCGGCCGTAAGGACACCGCCGACACCTTCGCGCGCCGCGCCCAGTGGTGGCAGAACAACTTCAACGCCGCCGCCGACCCGGAGACCGGCGGCTATGCCGCCAACCGTAAGGCCGACGGCAGCTGGGTCACCGGCTTCACCCCGGCCACCGGCAACGGCTTCGTCGAGGGCACCAGCGCCCAGTACACCTGGATGGTCCCGCACAACCCCGCCGGTCTCTTCGCCGCGATGGGCGGTAAGGACGCCGCGATCAAGCGCCTGGACGCCTTCTTCCACGACGCCGACGGGGGCTGGGCGCTCACCGGGGCGGGCGGCGAGAAGTCCGAGCTGGACAACGAGCCGTCGATCAACGTCCCCTACCTCTACGCGTACGCCGGGCAGCCGTACAAGACCCAGGAGACCGTGCGCGCCGCGATGAGCCAACTGTGGACCACGAAGTCCGACGGCATCCCCGGCAACGACGACCTCGGCGAGATGTCGTCGTGGTACGTCTTCTCCGCCCTCGGCATGTACCCGCAGGTGCCCTCCCGCGCCGAACTCGTCCTGGCCTCGCCCCTCTTCCCGAGGATCGAGATCGACCGCGGCGCCCGGGACATCTCCATCCGCGCCCCGCAGGCCGCGCCCGGCGCGCCCTACGTCCAGGCGCTGAAGGTGAACGGGCGGACGAGCGACCGCCCCTGGCTGCCGGAGTCCTTCGTACGGCAGGGCGGAACGCTGGACTACACCCTGTCCGACGCCCCCGACCGCGCCTGGGGCTCGGCCCCGTCCGACGCCCCGCCCTCCTTCCGCGAGGGCGAGCAGCCGTACCAGATCGGAGTCGGCCCGACCACGGGCACGCTCGCCCCGGGAGACAGTCTGACCGTGAAGGTGGCCGCCGTCCCGGTCAGCGAGGGCGACCGCCCCGAGGTGCGCTTCACCACCGACGCCCCCGACGGGATCACCGCCTCACCCGCCTCCGGGACGGTGGGCCCCGACGGCACGGCGGAGATCTCCCTGCGCGCGGGGAAGGACACGGCCGAGGGGTTCTACGACGCGAAGGTGACGGTGACCAGCGAGGGCACCGAGGTCGTCCAGCCGATCACCCTCACCGTGGCCGCCCCCGGCTCGCTGCTCGCCGCGTACAACAACGTCGGCGCGACCGAGGACGCCGGCGAGCACGACGAGGGCGACTACGACGGCGGCGGCTGGAGCTACTCCCGCCAGGCCCTCGCCGCCGCCGGCCTCGAACCGGGCGCCAAGGGGACCACCCAGGGCCTGGACTACACCTGGCCCGCCTCCCCGTCCGGCCGCCCCGACAACGCCTCCGCCACCGCCCAGACCATCGCCCTGCCCCCGTCCACGGGCCTCTCCTTCATCGGCAGCGCCGTCAACGGCAACCAGAAGGCCACCGCCAAGGTCACCTACACCGACGGCAGCTCGGACGAGGCGGACCTGTCCTTCACCGACTGGACGGTGGGCGGCGGCGCCGGAACGGTCCAGTACGGAAACGTGACCCTCGCCAAGACCGGCTACCGCAACATCAGCGGCGGCGACAAGGACGTGGTGGACGCCTACATCTTCGCCACGAAGGCGTTCCGGGCGCCGGAGGGCAAGACGGTCAAGAGCGTCACCCTGCCCGACAACGCCGATCTCCACGTCTTCGCGATCGCCCGCGGCTGAGTGAGTCAACGCGAAGAGTCGCGACCTACGATCGAGTGAAGCGAGGGCAAGTGCCACCGGCACTTGCCTTCGTCTCTCTAGGTTTCGACGCATGGTCAGTTCTTCACATGAGGCCCTCCACCGGATTTTCCAGGAGGACACCGGGGCCATCGTCCGAGCGCTCAGACAACTGCTCGGCGTCCCCTTCCCGGAGACGAGCAGCGCGTTTGTCGTCAGCCCCGACCTCACCGAGATCGCACCCGTCGAGAGACGTGTGGACACACTGCTTCAGGTCGAGACTGAGGCTGACGGCACGTATCTGTTCGCCATCGAATCCCAGAGCAGAAGAGATCCGAAGAAGCCTGCGGCCTGGGCCTACTACCTCTCGTACATGCACGCGAAGTTCGGCCACCAGCCAGTGCTGATCGTGCTCTGCCCGGACGAGGCCACCGCCCGTTGGGCCGCCCGCCCGATCACGCTCGGCATCCCCGACTACCCGTCCCTGACAGTTCGCCCACTTGTTCTGGGTCCCGGTAACACTCCCGTCGTCACTGACGCGAAGGACGTGGTCCGGGATGTTCCGATGGCCATGTTCTCGGCGATTACGCATAGTAAGACCGAAAACGTCGATGCCATACTGAAGGCATTGGCGACCACGCTCAACACTCTCGACCCCAACCAGGCGACCATCTACGCCGAACTCGTTGAAGCCGGTCTCGGAGACACCCCGGCACGAGAAATCTGGAGAGATCTGATGTCTGCGCTGCTGAACTTCTTCCGTTCCGAGCACGCCCAGCGCGCCTTCGCCGAGGTTCGGGCAGAGGGCCAGGCTCAGGGCCAGGCTGTAAAAGGTGCGAAAGATGTTCTGCGCGTGCTCAGCCTTCGGGGGCTTGAGGTTACGGCCGAGACCCGTGACCGTATTCAGTCGTGCACGGATCTGGACCTCCTCGACGCCTGGCTGGACCGTGCTGTGACCGCCTCCCGCGCCGAGGATCTGTTCGCCGACAGCTAGCGTCGCGCGGGCCGGGAGGGGGAGGCGTCGATGTACCACTCCCGGCCCAGCAGCAGGCCGAAGAGCGGGGCGGGCAGCCGGAGCATCCTCCGCATGACGGCGCTCATGCGGCCGCCGTGGCCGCTGTCCGCGTAGCCGAGGTGGACGACGCGGTCGACGCCGAGGATGGCCGCGCTCGCCCGCAGTTCGCGCATGCGGGGCGGTTCGCCGTTCTCCGGGGCCGCGTCCATGTGGCCGTCCGTGGCGACCACGAGCACCACCCGGTGGCCCTCATCGGCGAGCCGGGCGAGTGTGCCCCCGGTCAGCAGCGCCTCGTCGTCGGGGTGGGCGTGGAATGCCAGGACGGTAGCCATGCGCGCCATCCTGGCATTCCGGGATCAGCGGAAGGCCGCGATGTTGCGCATTGCCCAATCGGCGAAGGCGCGCGGCGGACGGCCGAGGACGCGCTCGACATCGGGGCTCACCCGCTGTTCGGCGGCCGTCGGCTCGCCCAGGATGTCGAGGGTGCCGTCCGCGACGGGCTCCGGCATGAACCGCAGCATCTCCGCCCGTGCCTGCTCCCGGCTCAGCTCGGTGAACCGTACGGGTTCGCCCAGCGCGTCGGCGATCGCATGCGCCTGTCCGCGCGGGGTGACCGGGGCGGGGCCGGTGAGCTCGTACATACGGCCCGCGTGGCCCGGCTCCCGCAGCGTGGCGGCCGCGACCTCCGCGATGTCCGCGGGGTCCACGACCGGCAGTCCGACGTCGGCGAAGGGCGCCGCGATCACGCGCTCCTTACGGACGGATTCGGCCCAGGCGAAGGCGTTCGAGGCGAAGCCCCCGGGCCGCAGGATCGTCCAGTCGAGACCCGACTTCCGGACGGCGTCCTCGAACGCCCGCATGGGGGCGTGGGAGACCGCCTCCGGGCGGGTCCCGGCGGCCTGGGAGGAGAGCAGGACCACGCGCCGTACGCCGGCGGACCGCGCGACGTCCAGGAGTTCGCCGGTCCGTGCGGTTCCGGCCAGCAACTCGCCCGCGAAGAGCAGGAACAGCGCGTCGGCCCCCTCCAGCGCGGGCCGCAGACTCCCTGGGTCGGCCAGCTCGGCCCGATGGTGCCGTACCCCCTCCGGCAACTCCGTGCCGGTGGGCCGTCGCGAAACCGCCGTCACCCGCTCGCCGGATGCGACGAGTGTCTCCACCAGCGGCCGACCCACGTTCCCGGTCGCTCCAGTTACCACGATCATGTGCAGCTCCCCATCTCACAGTGACGGACCTTGTCCTCGCCGCGCGGCACGGTGAAGCTAGCATCGTGGGGATAGTAGGTACCTAGAGGAAAGTGACTATGTCCGAGGAACCAGAACAGGCCTGCCCGATCGCCCCGGTGGTCGACATCGTCTTCAGCCGCTGGACCACACCCATCCTCTGGACGCTCCATGAATACGGCCGTCAGCGCTTCGTGGAGCTGCAGCGCCATATCGGCACCATCACCCCGAAGGTGCTGACCCAGCGGCTGCGCCAACTGGAGCGCGACGGGCTGGTGCGGCGCACCTACCACCCGGAGGTCCCGCCCCGGGTGGAGTACGAGATCAGCGAGCTGGGCGGCAGCCTCGGCCCGCTCTTCGCCACGCTCGCGACCTGGTCGGCCGAGAACCTGCCCAAGGTCCAGCGAGCCCGGCTGGACTACGACGGTGAGGAGACGGCCCCTACCGGTCCCCGATGAGGCCGTCGAACGCGCCCCCCTTCGCCGCGCGTATGAAGGTGCCGAGCGTGGCGGGCGTGGTGGTGAGGATGACATCCGGTTCGTCGCTCTCCCGGAGCGCGATGGTGTGGGCTGCCGGGGCGGCGATGTAGAGGCAGGCTGATCCCTCCTGGCTGTATGAGGACTTTTGCCAGTCGTGGGTGGCCACGTTGTTTTCTCCTCAGGTGTGCTGCTCGATGCGGTAGATGAGTTCCCGGGACGCTGCTGGCTTGAGCGCGTAGCTCTCAAGACGATCCAGCACGCTCCGATATTTCATGAGATGGGCTTCCGAGTCGAGTAGCACCGTGGCGTGATCCGTGTCGAGCTCCACGGTGTCGAGTTGGGGAACTGAGCCGCCGAAGTAGTCGATGGGGTGACCGGAGCCATGGAGCGGCCCCGCGCCGAACGGGACCACCACGATCGTGACATTCTCGCGTTCGCTCATCTCGATGAGGTGTTGAAGCTGGGCGCGGGCCACGGCCGGGCCGCCGAGGCCCATCCGTAGGGCGGCTTCGTGGATGATCGCGGTCAGCGGGGTTGGCTTGCCCTCGTGCAGGATTCCCTGCCGCTTGATCCGGTGCGAGAGTCGATGTTCCACCGCGTGCGGTGGAAGAGGTGGGACCGTCGAGTCGAAGAGCGCTCGGGCGTGGTCCCTGGTCTGCAGAAGGCCCGGCATGTGGATCATCGTGGCGACGCGCACGAGGGTGGCGTGGTGCTCCAGCTCGGCCAGGTCGAGTAGTCCGGCGGGCAGGACCTCTCGCTGCTGCTCCCACCAGCCCCGGGTCTGTCTCCCGGTCATTTCCACGAGGGCGTCGATCAGCGCCTGATCCGCGCAGTTGTAGAGGCTCGCCAGGTGGCGCACCCGGTCGGCACTCACCGCGTAGCGCCCTGCCTCGATGCTGCTGACGCGTGACTGGCTGGCCCCGAAGAGGCGACCCGCGTCGGTAGCGGAGAGGTCGGTTCGTTCGCGGAGCCGTCGCAACTCCGCGCCCAAGCGCCGCTGTCGCACGGTCGGCGGGTACTTGGTCGGGGCCATGAGCCATCTCTCCCTGCAAGGTTTGGGCGTGGTGGTGTCACCCTATCGGGCGGCATTGGGCTCCATGCGCTGAAAACCTGGGATGTAGCCCATGTTTCACGCTACGGTGTGAATCGCGTCACCGTACGTGCATGGCCCAATTCCCCCTCCTGACGGGAGACTTCCATGGCTGCCTTCGACTTCGACCAAGAACTCTGCGATCTCGCACTCGACCAGGCGCCCCGCGTCTTCGCCGTCGCCGTGCAGTACGAGGTGGAGCCGGGCATGCAGGACGGCGAAATTGCCGCATGGGGCCTCGCGTACGACGACGGAAGTGCCCACGTCGTCACCGCCAACGGGCGGCACCGGCTCACTCTCGCTTCACCCGAACGAGCGATGTGGTGGTTCGGGCGGGAGAAGGGGATCACCACGCGGATCGTGTGGTTCGCCGCGCCCACGGCGCCCGCCTTCGAGCGGGCCTAGGCGGCCTGAGACCGGTTGTCGGGCGCGGGTATCGTCTCGCGCCTTCGGCGCATTTGAGCATGGGCGGCGGGGGTGCCGGGCCAGGGCGCGTCGCCGGCCGAGGGGCCGGTGGGGCGCGGGGCCGGTGGGGCGCGGGGGCCGTGGCGGCATTTGTGCCCGGTGGCGGGCCCGGTGCCGGACTGCGGGGGTTGGGGATGCCTTCTGGAAATCCCTTGATGCATTAGTTGCGTAGCATCAAGTGTTTTCGGAGGGGGTACCCGGAGGGGTGGGGCCGAGCGCGACGCCAGACCGCCCTAAGGCCCCCACCCACCGTCCGGCGTCGCACCGCACGGGATCATGCCCCCACTCCGGCACCGGGCCCAGCCTCAGAGCACCGTTGCCGCCACCGGTGCCCACTCCAACCGGCCCGGCGCCCGGCGGCGAGGCCCGCGCCCCCCACCCCCGCCGCCCATGCTCAAATGCGCCGAAGGCGCGAGACGAAACCCGCACTCAACCGAGCCGCCCAACCCCAACCGGCCGCGCCCATCGGCGCGGGCCACCGGGCCGATGCGCACCGTGTCACGCACGCGGGCCGTGGCCGCCCGAAGGCGTGGCCACGGCCCGCATGTCTCATCGCATCGCGCAGCTCAGCTCACTTCAGCTCAGCTCACTTCAGCTCAGCAGTTCCACCTCCGCCAGTGTCGACTTGTCGTCCGGCACCAGGCGGTAGTGCTCGTACGTACCGGGCGTGCGCACCGAGAAGACGCGGGTCTGCTTGTCCCAGCTGAAGGACTCGCCTGACCTGCGGTCCAGGTCCTTCCAGCGCTCGCCGTCCGGAGAGCCCTGGAGCACCCATCCCGTCGGGGCCTTGCCGCGGTCCGACGACGTCAGGGTGTACTGCACCGCGCGGCCCGGCTCCGTGACCGGCAGGTCCACCGACTCGAAGGTGGCCTCGGTGGTCGAGGTGTTGTCCAGGAGGGCCGTACCGCCGCTCGGCACCGTCAGGTCGTGGCGCGGGGTGGGCACCTTGTCGTCCTTGGTGATGGAGGACGGCGCGGCGTTCTTCCCCGTGCCCCAGGCCGACGGCTTGGCGCCCATCGCGAACTCCAGCGTGCCGCCCTTGGCGAGCACCGAGTGCGGCAGCGCGGTGGAGTTCCATGCCTTGCCGTTGACCTTCAGACCCTGGACGTACACGTTCCGCGCGCTGTTGCGCGGGGCCTTGATGACCAGGTCGCGGCCGTTCTCCAGATGCACCGTGGCCTTGGTGAACTGCGGCGATCCGACCGCGTACTCCGAGCCGCCCATCACCAGCGGGTAGAAGCCCAGCGAGCTGAAGAGGTACCAGGCGGACTGCTCGCCGTTGTCCTCGTCGCCGTGGTAGCCCTGGCCGATCTCGCTGCCGGTGTAGAGGCGGGAGAGCACCTCGCGCACCTTCTCCTGGGTCTTCCACGGCTGGCCCGCCGCGTCGTACATGTACGTCACATGGTGGGCGACCTGGTTGCTGTGGCCGTAATTGCCCATGCGGACGTCCCGTGCCTCGGTCATCTCGTGGATGACGCCGCCGTAGGAACCGGCGAACTCCGGCGAGGCGGTCTCCGGGGTGGAGAAGTAGGTGTCCAGCTTCTTCGCCAGGCCCGCGCGGCCGCCGTAGAGGTTGGCCAGGCCCCGGCTGTCCTGGGGCGCGGTGAAGGCGTAGCCCCAGCCGTTGGTCTCGGTGTAGTCGTAGCCCCAGATCCGGGGGTCGTACTTGTCGGAGGGCACGCGCCACTTTCCATTGGCGTCCTTGCCCTGGAAGAAGCCCGCCTTGTCGTCGAAGAGCGAGACATAGCCCTGCGCACGGTGCAGGAAGTACTCGGACTCGTCCTTGTAGCGGGCCTTCTTCGTCTTCGCGTAGAGCGCCTTGCCCATGTTCGCGAGGCCGTAGTCGTTGAGATAGCCCTCCAGCGCCCAGGACAGGCCCTCATGGGTCTCGGTGCTGGTGTAGCCGAGGAAGGGCGAGGAGGACATGCCCTTCCGGCCGACGCCCGACGTGGGCGGCACGGCGGTGGCGTTCTTCAGCGCGGCCTCGTACGCGGCCTCGGCGTCGAACCGCACGCCCTTCAGATACGCGTCGGCGAAGGCCACGTCCGAGCTGGTGCCGGTCATCAGATCGGCGTAGCCCGGTGAGGACCAGCGGGATATCCAGCCGCCGTCCTTGTACTGCTGCACGAAGCCGTCGACCATCGTGCCCGCCCGCTTCGGGGTGAGCAGGGAGTAGGCGGGCCAGGTGGTGCGGTAGGTGTCCCAGAAGCCGTTGTTGACGTACACCTTGCCGTCGACGATCTTCGCGCCGGTGTGGGTCGGGGTGTTCTCCCCGGTGGCCGGCGAGAAGGCGCTCGCGTACTGGTAGCGGGGCTTGGCCGCCGTGCCCGTGTTCTCGAAGGAGGAATTGGGATAGAGGTACAGCCGGTAGAGGCTGGAGTAGAGCGAGGTGAGCTGGCCGCGGTCCGCGCCCTCGACCTCGATCCGGCCCAGGATGTCGTCCCACTCCGCCTGTGCGGCCCGCTCGACCTGCCCGAACGACCGCGACGCGGGCAGCTCCCGGTCGAGGTTGGCCTTCGCCTGGTCGACGCCGATCAGCGAGGTGGCGAGCCGGAGGGTGACCGTCCGGTCCTTCCCCGGCTTGAAGCGGAAGTAGCCCGTGACGTCCTTGCCGCCGCCTCCGTCCAGCTTGCCGCTCGCGCTCACCGGGGTGTCGAAGACGCCGTAGACGAACATCCGGGTGGCGCCGGCGGATCCCCCGCTCTTGACGTCGGAGTAGCCGGAGACCACCCCGTTCCCGGCGTCGAGGGTCAGCCCGCCGTTGTTGTTGACGTTGTCGAAGACGACGCTCGCGTTCTCGCCCGGATAGGTGAACCGCATGACCGCGGCGTGATCGGTGGGCGCGATCTCGGTCTTGAGGCCGTTCTCGAAGGTCACTCCGTAGGAGTAGGGCCGGGCGGTCTCCTTCTCATGGCGGAAGGGGAGCGCGCGGGCGGTCCGGGAGGCGTTGGGTACGTCGGCCGCGGTGGACGGCATCACCTGGAAGGTCTGCCGGTCGCCCATCCAGGGGCTGGGCTCATGGCTGGCGCTGAACGCCTGGATGGTGGGGAGGTTGTCGGCGTTGTTGGCGCGGGCGTACTGGTAGAGCCAGTCGGTGGAGCCCGCGTTGGTCACCGGCGTCCAGAAGTTGAAGCCATTGGGGACGGCGGTGGCCGGGAAGTTGTTGCCGCGCGAGAAGCTGCCGCTGGAGTTGGTGCCGCGGGTGGTCAGGGCGTAGTCCGACAGGTGCGTCAGCGGCTTCTCGGGCGCCTTGGGGGCGATGGAGATGTCGTCCACCCAGCCGCGGAACTGCGCGGGGCCCTTGGGGGAGTCGTAGGCCACGAGGATCCGGTCGACCGTCTTACCCGCGGCGACCGCGCCGATCCGCGACTCCTTGTGGTTCCACTGGTTGACGTAGAGCGTCTTGGAGGCGGCCTGGCCCTGCGGGCTCATCCGGGCGCCGTGCTGGTCGACCGCGCCGGGCAGCTCGCTGAGGTAGCTGCCGTCGGTGAAGGCGAGGTCGACGGAGACATGGGTGGCCGGGTAGTCGAGGTCCGTCTCGGTCATCGACGGGAAGATCCGGTAGGACAGCTGGGTGTCCCGGGTGACGGCCGTGTCGACGTCGAAGACCTTGTTGTACGAGTACGCCCGGCCGTCCGGCTTGTGGGTGCCCGCGTAGCGCAGGGCACGGGTGCCGGTGAAGCCCGCGTTGGCCTTGGCGGTGGGGGATCCGGTCGGGCCGCGGTCGATCTGGGTCTGCATGTCGGAGGCCGCGGGCGGGGTGGTGTCACCGTTCGCGAACTGCACCTCCGCGAGCTGGACGATGTCGTCCCCGGCGTTGCGGGTGATCTCCAGCCGGAAGTGCTTGTAGGCCGTGGAACTGTCGAAGGAGAACTCCCGCGTCTGCTGGCGCGAGGAGAACGCCTCGTCCTTACGGGTGTCCAGCGTCGTCCAGTCGGAGCCGTTGGCCGAGCCCTTGAGGGTCCAGTCCTTCGGGTCCCGGCCGGGGGCGTCATTGGCGGAGGTGAGGGCGTAGCGGACGGCCTCCACCGGCTCGCTCAGGTCGAACTCGAGCCAGGCGGTGGTGTCGAAGGCCAGCCACTTGCTGGTGACCTCGCCGTCGACGAGGTTCTCCTTGACCTCCCCGCCGTCGGTGTTCTCCCCGCTCGCGCGGACCTCGGTGACCTTGTCGGTGACATTGCCGGGGATCCCGGAGGAGTAGCCTCCGTCGACTCCCGACGCCTTCTTCTTGCCGTCGGGGCCGGTCTCGACCGTGTTCCGCCAGTCGGGCTGGGGATCGCCCGATTCGAAGGACGAGGCGAAGGTGCGGTCGGCGTGGTGCGTGGAGTCCGGGCCGGCGGGGGCGGCGACCGCACCGCCCTGGGCCGTCACCGCCAGCAGGACGGCCGCCACCAGGGCGGCCGACCGTCCGATCCCACGCCATCGTCTCTGGGGTCGTCTCTGTCGCATACTCAGCCTCTCAACGAGTCTGACAACGTTGTCCACTGGGTCGGGCAGAGATAAGTAGGGAGGCAGGGGGAGGGTGGTGTCAAGGATGCGGACAGCGCTCAATGGGCGCCCGTGCGGCGGGTGGTACGGCGCGGGCCGTACCCCTGCCGGTGGCACGGCCCGCGTCCAGGGGGGCGATTCCGTGCGCCCCTTGGGGTTGCTCCTGGCGTGTCGTCAGCGCGCGTTGTCGGACTTGGTGGCCAGCGACAGCCGGCACTTCTTCGCGGTGTGGGAGCTGTCCGCCTTGAGCCCGGTGACCTTGATGGTCTTCTCGGAGCCGCCCGCCACGGACGCGTCGGACTCCATCCCGGTGGTCACGACCTCATCGGAGCTGTCCACGAAGCCGACCAGCAGTGAATAGTAGGCCGTGCCGGAGCCGGAGTTGCTGATCTTCACATTGGCGTAGGGCTTGCCGCCCGAACCCCATCCGCAGGTGCCCATCTTGGCGTCCGGGGTGACCAGGCCGGAGCCGCCGGTGGGGGAGTCCGACGGATCGTCATACGGATTGTCGGTGGGGTCTTCGGTGGGCTCCTCGGTCGGCGCCTGGGTGGGCTCCACCGGCAGTTGGGCCATGCCCTTGCCGATCGCCGCGCCGCCCTTGCTGTCCCCGGCCGACGAGCCCCCTCTGCCGGAGCCGCACCCAGCGGTGGCCGCGAGTGTCGCGGTCACGACAATGCTGGTGGCGAGGGTGAGCTGCTTCCGGGACACGGGAACCGCCTTTCGGGGAGCGCGCGCGGCGGCGTGCCGCGCGGCATGTCTCCCCTTACGGTATGTCGGGCAGGTCTCAACTCGGGAAAGACTGTTACCCGATGACCTCTCGATCTTGCCCATATGAGGCCCAGTGGACTATACCTGTCGCCCCAGGGGGAAGGCCGCACCGCGGCCCATATCGGAGGGCCTCGGCGGGTCATCCGCTCTCCCCGGCGTACACCCAGCAATACTCCGCTTGACGCTTCAACTGACCCGCGGTGTCGGGCCCCTCGCCGGAGGCGAGTATGTACGGGAGACCGTTACACCGCCTGAGTCCTGACGAAGGCGAGGACTTGAGCATGGGATCCACCTCAGATGTCGGCCGTCGCGATCTGATCAAGCGCTCGGCGGCGCTCGGATTGATCACCGTGCCGGCGATGAGCGCGCTGTCCGCCTGTGCCAGTGGCGGTGACGACGACTCCAAGAAGGTCGACAAGGGCAAGAAGAGCGCCAAGAACCCGCTCGCGGTCAATGAGAGCGCCGCGCTCGACGTCGTCATCTTCGACGGCGGCTTCGGCCAGCAGTACGCCAAGGACGCCGAGGCGGAGTACGCCGCGGCCTTCCCGAAGACCAAGGGCAAGGTCAAGCACTCCGCCACCCAGAAGATCCAGACCGTCCTCCAGCCGCGCTTCAACGGCGGCACCCCGCCGGACCTCGTCGACAACTCCGGCGCCGAGCAGATGGACATGGGCACCCTGGTCGGCAAGAACCAGCTGACCGACCTCACCCCGCTGCTGGACGCGCCCTCCCTCGACGACCCGAACAAGACGGTGCGCGAGACGCTGCGCCCCGGTGTCGTGGAGATGGGCCAGTTCGACGGCAAGCCGGTGTGGATCCTCTACTACGCCTACACCGTCTACGGCGTCTGGTACTCCAAGAGCAATCTCGCCAAGCTCGACGTGGAGTACCCCGAGACCTGGGACGACATGCTCAAGGTCTGCGAGAAGGCCAAGAAGAAGGGCATCGCGGGCTGGACCTACCCCGGCAAGTTCCCCTACTACCTGCCGTTCAGCCTCTACCCCTTCATCGCCAAGATCGGCGGCCGGGAGGTCCTGGACTCGATCGACAACCTGGAGCCGAACGCCTGGAAGCACCCGGCCGTCAAGGCCGCCTTCGAGGCGTACTACGAGCTCTACAAGAAGGGCTACATCCTCAAGGGCACCCCGGGCCTGACCCACATCGAGTCCCAGACCGCGTGGAACCAGGGCAAGGCGCTGTTCATCCCGAACGGCTCCTGGGTGGAGAACGAGGCGAAGAAGACCACCCCGAAGGACTTCCAGATGGCGGTGGCCGCGCCCTCCAGCCTGGACAAGAGCGACAAGCTGCCGTTCGGCACCCTGTGGGCCTCCGGCGGTGAGCCCTTCATCGTCCCGAAGTCGGCGAAGAACCCCCAGGGCGGCATGGAGCTGCTGCGGATCATGCTCGGTGAGAAGTCCACCAAGAACTTCATCAAGCAGGTCTCCTCGCTCTCCTCCCTCAACGGCGGCACCGAAGGGCTCAGCCTGCCGCCGGGCCTGGCGTCGGCGCAGGAGGCGCTGACCAAGGCGGGCAAGAACGTGGTCAACCCGCGGCTCCAGGACTGGTACGTGACGCTGCAGAAGCAGCAGATCGGCGTCGGCGCGCTCGGCGAGATGATGGCCGGCCGGATGACCCCCGCCGAGACGATCAAGAAGTGCCAGAAGTTCGCCGATGACACGGCGAAGGACGACGCCGTCAAGAAGTACAAGCACGTCTGATGAGGCTCCACGCGTCGCCGGCGGCATTATCCGCAGGGGAAGACCGAGGTCGGTAGAAATGCAGCATGGGAAGTACCGGTTCATCGCGGGGTTCCTGGCCCTGCCGGTGATCCTTTACGCGGTCTTCGTGATCTCGCCGTTCGTCCAGGCCATCTACTACTCCTTCACGGACTGGACGGGTCTGAGCTCCGACTTCAAGATGGTCGGGTTCAAGAACTACGACTGGCTGCTGCACGACGACCTCTTCTGGAAAGCGGTCGGGCACAATGTCCTGCTGCTGCTGGTGGTGCCGCTGGTGACGCTCGGCCTCGGGCTCTTCTTCGCCTTCATGCTCAATGTGGGCGGCCGGGGCCGTAAGAACGCGGCGGTCTCCGGGGTGCGCGGGTCGGGCCTGTACAAGGTGATCTACTTCTTCCCGCAGGTGCTGTCGATCGCGATCGTCGCCCTGCTGTTCCAGTTCACCTACAACCCGCGCAACGGCGCGATCAACTCCTTCCTCGACGGAGTCGGCCTGGACTCGCTCGAGCAGCAGTGGCTGGCCGATCCGAAGCTCGCGCTGTGGTGCCTGATGGCGGTGATGGTCTGGAGCAACGTCGGCTTCTACGTCGTCCTCTTCTCCGCCGGGATGAGCTCCATCCCGAGGGACTTCTACGAGGCGGCGCTGCTCGACGGGGCCAACCGGGTCAAGACCTTCTTCAAGATCACCCTGCCGCTGCTGTGGGACACGGTCCAGACCGGCTGGATCTATATGGGCATCATCGCGCTCGACGCGTTCGCCGTGGTGCAGATCATGACCGTGGGGCCGGGCGGCCCCGCCGACTCCACCCAGGTCATGGGCTACTACGTCTACACCAAGACCTTCCACGACGGGCAGGCCGGACGGGCCACCACGATCGGCGTCGCGATGCTCATCGTCACCCTGATCTTCGCGGTCATCGTGACCAGGCTCGGCCGGCGCGAACGGCTGGAGTACTGATGCCGATCACACCGACCGCACCCGGCCACCGCCGCCCGACCGCCGACCTGGGGGTACCACAGTGACCTCGCACGCAGAGCCCTCGGAGCTCCCGGGCGTCACCAAGGAGGACGAGGCACCGGCCACCGGGCCCGTCCGCAAGCAGCCGCCGGGCTCCACCCCCGAGGGCCGGATCGGCAGCGAGGGCAAGGTCCTCAACGTCTTCTCGCACGGCATCCTGGTGGTCTGGGGACTCCTGGTCACGCTGCCGCTGCTGTGGGCGGTGATGAGCTCCCTCAAGACCGACAAGCAGATCTTCACCTCGCCCTGGGGACTGCCCTCGGCCCTGCACTTCGACAACTGGACCAGGGCCTGGAGCAAGTCGAACATCGGCGACTTCTTCCTCAATACGATCCTGGTGGTGGGCTGCTCCCTGATCGGGACGATGCTGCTGGGCTCGATGGCGGCGTACATCCTGGCCCGCTTCGAATTCCCGGGAAAGCGGTTCATCTATTTCATGTTCGTCGGCGGGATGAGTTTTCCGATCATCCTGGCGCTGGTGCCGCTGTTCTTCGTGATGAAGAACATGAGCCTGCTCAACACCTTTCATGGGCTCATTCTGGTCTATATCGCCTATTCGCTGCCGTTCACGGTCTTCTTCCTGACCTCGTTCTTCAAGACGCTGCCGTCCTCGGTCGCGGAGGCGGCTCTGATCGACGGGGCGTCCCATACCCGGACGTTCTTCCAGGTCATGCTGCCGATGGCGAAGCCCGGGCTGATCAGTGTGGGGATCTTCAACTTCCTCGGGCAGTGGAATCAGTACATGCTGCCGACGGTGCTCAACACCGATGAGGACAAGCGGGTGCTCACCCAGGGTCTGGTGCAGCTCGCGGCCAGCCAGCAGTACAAGGGCGACTGGTCGGCGCTTTTCGCCGGTCTGGTGCTGGCGATGCTTCCCGTGCTCGGCGTCTATATCCTCTTCCAGCGGCAGGTCCAGGCGGGTCTGACCGCGGGCGCGCTCAAATAGGGGGACCCCACAGAGGTACCTCACCGAGGGCTTTTCACGGCCCCGTCCTTTCCGTTCCGCGGAAAGGACGGGGCCGTGCCGCTGTGGGCGGCGCAGGGTACCGCGAGCCGTTCCACGGCGGTCGGGGACTTGACGTGGGACAACCGTGGCGGCTCAGCTTAGAGTTCACATGTTGGAGACACAGCCGGGCCTCATTGCTGCGGTCCGGTCGGCGGAGCGGCCGTCGTGCCGCCCGCGAAGGCGGGAGTGGATGGGCGTGGAGACTCCGGGATCGCAGTCGTCGCTGCACCGGGCCAATCTCGAGCGGGTGGTCCGTGCGGTGCGGATGGCGGGCTCGCTGACCCAGGCGGAGATCGCCCGGTCCACCGGGCTGTCCGCCGCCACCGTCTCCAACATCGTGCGCGAGCTCAAGGACGGCGGAACGGTCGAGGTCACGCCCACCTCGGCGGGCGGCCGCCGGGCGCGCAGCGTCTCGCTCAGCGGTGACGCGGGCATTGTCGTAGGGGTGGATTTCGGCCATACGCATCTGCGCGTCGCCATCGGCAACCTCGCCCATCAGGTGCTGGCCGAGGAGGCCGAGCCGCTGGATGTGGACGCCTCCTCCTCCCAGGGCCTGGACCGGGCCGAGCAGCTGGTCAGCAGGCTGATCACGGCCAGCGGGCTGAGCCAGGACAAGGTGGTCGGCGTAGGCCTCGGCGTGCCCGCGCCGATCGACGTGGAGACCGGCACGCTGGGCTCGACCGCGATCCTGCCGGGCTGGGCGGGCACCAATCCGCGCGATGAGCTGGCCCAGCGGCTCGGGGTGCCGGTGCACGTGGACAACGACGCCAACCTCGGCGCGCTCGGCGAGCTGGTCTGGGGCTCCGGCCGCGGGGTCGCCGACCTCGCGTACATCAAGGTCGCCGACGGTGTCGGCGCGGGGCTGGTGATCAGCGGGAAGATCTACCGCGGTCCCGGCGGTACGGCGGGCGAGATCGGCCACATCACCCTGGACGAGTCCGGCCCGGTGTGCCGCTGCGGCAACCGCGGCTGTCTGGAGACCTTCACCGCGGCCCGCTATGTGCTGCCGCTGCTGCGTTCCAGCCATGGGGCGGACCTCACCGTGGAGCGCATGGTGCAGCTCGCCCGCGAGGGCGATCCGGGCTGCCGGCGGGTGATCGGGGACGTCGGCCGGCACATCGGCAGCGGGGTGGCCAACCTCTGCAATCTGATCAACCCGAGCCGGATGGTGCTGGGCGGCCAGCTCGCCGAGGCGGGGGAGTTGGTGCTGGGCCCGATCCGGGAGTCGGTCGCGCGGTACGCGATCCCGAGCGCGGCCCATCAGCTGTCGGTGATGCCGGGGGCGCTCGGCGGCCGGGCCGAGGTGCTCGGCGCGCTCGCGCTGGTGCTCAGCGAGATGGGCGATTCGACGCTGCTGGACGGCGCGCTCTCGGCGGGGGCTCCGGCCCTCACCTGACCGGGGCTCCGGCCCTCACCTGACCGCCGGGCGGGGGCTGTTGGGCCGCGGGCTTGCCTGAGAGGCTTTGTCCGGTCACGCTCCGTCTATCCGGCCTGTCCGGCTGCGTTCACTCAGATAACGAATGGCACCGTTGCCATCTCGTTAAGGATTTACTTCTTGACGCCATGCGGGCAGCCGAGTTGACTTCCAGCCACCTCGGCCGCAATGACGCGGCCTCGTCAGGGAGGTCACCCCTAAATGAACGCAACGATGCGTCGCGTCGCTCTTGCCGCTTCTGTGATGTCGATGACGGTAGCCCTCGCCGCCTGTGGCTCGGCGAAGGAAGCCGACAGCAACAGCAAGGGCGACAAGAAGAAGACCGGTCCGCTCACGATCGGGCTACTGCTGCCTGAGGATCAGACGGCCAGATACGAGAACTTCGACCGGCCCTTCGTCACCAAGAAGATCAAGGCGCTCTGCGCCGACTGCAAGATCCTTTACGTCAACGCCAAGTCGGACCCCTCGGTCCAGCAGCAGCAGGTCGACTCGATGATCACCAAGAAGGTCGACGCGATCATCCTTGACTCGGTGGACTCCAAGTCCATCGCCAGCTCGGTCAAGAAGGCGGACGAGGACGGTATCCCGGTCATCGCCTACGACCGGCTCGCCGAGGGCCCGGTCTCCGCGTACACCTCGTTCGACAACGAGACGGTCGGCAAGGTCCAGGGCAAGGCCCTGCTCGAGGCGCTGGGCGACAAGGCCAAGAGCGGCAAGATCGTCATGCTCAACGGCTGGGAGGCCGACCCCAACGCCGCCATGTTCAAGAAGGGCGCGATGTCCGTCCTCAAGGGCAAGGTGAACGTCGGCAAGTCCTACGACATCGACCGCTGGCTGGCGGACAAGGCCAACGAGGCCATGACGGGCGCCATCTCCTCGCTCGGCAAGGACAACATCGTCGGCGTCTACTCGGCCAACGACAGCATGGCCGGCGGCGCGATCACCGCGCTCAAGAGCGGCGGCCTCAACCCGCTGCCCCCGGTCACCGGACAGGACGCCGAAATCGAGGGTGTGCGCCGGGTCATCACCGGTGAGCAGTACATGAGCGTCTACAAGTCCTACCTGGACGAGGCCACCGCCGCCGCGGAGATGGCCATCGCGCTCGGCCGCGGGGAGAAGGTCAACGAGTCCAACACGGTCGACAGCCCGACCACCAAGGACATCCCGGCGACGCTGATCACCCCGGTCTCGCTGACCAAGAAGAACATCAAGGAAACCGTCATCAAGGACGGGATCTACAAGATCGACCAGATCTGCACCGCCAAGATCAAGTCGGCGTGCGCAGCGGCCGGTCTGAAGTAACGGCCGGTCTGAAGTAACGGCCGGTCTGAAGTAACCGCCGGTCTCCGGCATATCGGAGCAGGGCCGTCCGTACCCACGGACGGCCCGCCTCCCTGACTCACCCCCCAATCGAGGGGAGAGCGCGCTCTCCCCTCCGTCACACAGCAGGGACCACCCTGCCCGGAACGGAGATGGCCATCGTGCCGAACGGACCCGTGTTGGCGTTGCGCGGGATCTCCAAGCGGTTCGGCGCCGTCCAGGCGCTCACCGACATCCATCTGGAGGTCCACGCCGGTGAAGTCGTCGCCCTGGTGGGCGACAACGGCGCCGGCAAGTCGACCCTTGTCAAGAGCATTGCCGGAGTCGGCCCCGCCGACGAAGGCGTCATCGAGTGGCAGGGCAAGCCCGTCCAGGTCACCCGGCCGCACGACGCCCAGGAGCTGGGCATCGCGACCGTCTACCAGGACCTCGCCCTCTGCGACAACATCGACGTCGTCGGCAATCTCTTCCTCGGCCGCGAGATCCTGCGCGTCGGGGTGCTCGACGAGGTCGAAATGGAGCGGCGCGCCCGTGAGTTGCTCCAGACCCTGTCGATCCGCATCCCCAGTGTGCGGATCCCGATCGCCTCGCTCTCGGGCGGTCAGCGGCAGACCGTCGCCATCGCCCGTTCGATGCTCGGCGAGCCCAAGCTGGTGATCCTGGACGAGCCGACCGCCGCCCTCGGCGTCGAGCAGACCGCGCAGGTCCTGGACCTGGTCGAGCGGCTGCGCGACCGCGGCCTCGCCGTCATCCTCATCAGCCACAACATGGCCGACGTGAAGGCCGTCGCGGACCGGGTCGCGGTGCTGCGGCTGGGCCGCAACAACGGCATCTTCGATGTGAAGACCACCTCTCAGGAAGAGATCATTTCCGCCATCACCGGCGCCACGGACAACGCCGTGACCCGCCGCAAGGCGCGTAGCGGGGAGGTCGCGAAGTGACCACGAACGTCGACAAGACCAACGGCGGTCCGTCGAACGGCGCCAACAAGGCGAGCGGTCCGGCCGACGCCAACCCCGTCGCCAAGGACGCGGTCACCGTCGTCGACCCCCGGCTGCTGGTCCGTCAGGAGGGCTTCAAGGGCTATCTGACGGAGTTCGGCCGCAAGATGCGCAGCGGTGACCTGGGCGCGGTCCCGGTCATCGTCGGCATCGCCATCATCTGGGCGGTCTTCCAGGCGAAGGACAGTGCCTTCCTCTCGCCCAAGAACCTCTCCGACCTCTCCATCCTGCTCGGCGGCACCGGCATGATCTCGGTCGGGATCGTCTTCGTGCTGCTGCTCGGTGAGATCGACCTGTCCGTCGGCTCGGTCAGCGGTCTGGCCGCGGCGACCCTGGCGGTGCTCAACGTCAACCACGGGGTGCCCGAGGGGATCGCGGTGCTCGCGGCGCTCGCCAGTGGCGCGGCCCTCGGCGCGTTGCACGGCTTCTTCTTCGCCAAGATCGGCGTACCGGCCTTCGTGGTGACGCTGGCCGGTCTGCTGGCCTGGAACGGTCTGATGCTCCAGGTGCTCGGCACCACCGGCACCATCAGCATCGCGGACGACAGCTTCGTGCGCGATCTCACCGCGCACTACTTCAGCCAGCTCATCGCCGCGTACGGGGCGGCCACGGTGGCGACGGCGGGCTTCTTCCTCGCCCAGTTCCTGGACAGCAGGCGCCGTAAGGCGGTCGGCATACCCTCGCGGCCGCTGAGCGAGATCCTGGTCCGTACGGGCGTGCTCGCGGTGATCGTCTACGCCGCGGCCTGGCGGCTCAACGAGTACAAGGGTCTGCCCCTCGCTCTGGTGATCTTCGTGGCGGTCCTGGTGATCCTGGACTTCGTGGTCCGCCGCACCTCCTACGGGCGCAAGGTGATCGCCCTGGGCGGCAGCGTCGAGGCCGCCCGCCGCGCGGGCATCAACGTCGTCGCCATCCGGATCTCGGTCTACTCGCTGGCCGGGCTGATGGCCGCGTGCGGCGGCATCATGATCGCCTCCCGGATCGGCTCCGCCAGCCAGCAGGCCGGTACCGGCAACCTGCTGATGGAGGCCATCGCGGCCGCCGTCATCGGTGGCACCAGCCTCTTCGGTGGCCGGGGCTCGGTCTGGTCGGCGCTGCTCGGCATGCTGGTCATCGGCTCGATCTCGTCCGGGATGAACCTGCTGGGCGTCGCGAACTCCGTCCAGTACATGATCACCGGTGGGGTGCTGCTGGCCGCCGTCGTCATCGACTCGGTGTCGCGCAGGACACAGCGGTCCGCGGGTCGCGGCTGACCCCGGACGCCTCATCCGCTCACCCGGCCGCCCGGTGCCTTCACGGAAGGCACCGGGCGGCTGTCCGAAAAGAACACGCGTGACGGGGATCGCATGGGGGGAGGTCTGCGCCGGAGCGCGGAACATTAGACTCAGGCGGACGGCAAGCTCCATGGAGACGCTCGAAGCAAGGAGGCACGGGTGCTGCTGACCCGCATCACGGGACCGCGCGATCTGGACCGGCTCACTCCGGAGGAGCTGGACCAGCTGGCCGCGGAGATCCGCTCCTTCCTCGTCGACGCCGTCTCCAAGACCGGTGGCCATCTCGGCCCCAATCTCGGCGTGGTGGAGCTGACCATCGCCCTGCACCGGGTCTTCGACTCGCCCCGGGACAAGGTGCTGCTGGACACCGGCCACCAGTCCTATGTGCACAAGCTGCTCACCGGCCGCCAGGACTTCTCCAAGCTCAAGAGCAAGGGCGGTTTGTCCGGTTATCCCTCGCGCGCCGAGTCCGAGCACGACGTCATCGAGAACAGCCACGCCTCGACCGTCCTCGGCTGGGCCGAGGGCCTCGCCAAGGCCAATGAGCTGCTCGGCAAGCAGGACCATGTGGTCGCCGTGATCGGCGACGGGGCGCTCACCGGCGGGATGGCCTGGGAGGCGCTCAACAACATCGCCGCCGCCAAGAACCGCCCGCTGGTCATCGTCGTCAACGACAACGAGCGCTCCTACGGCCCGACCATCGGCGGACTGGCCAACCACCTCGCCACCCTGCGCACCACCGACGGCTACGAGCGCTTCCTGGCCCGCGGCAAGGACCTGCTGGAGCGCACCCCGGTCGTCGGCAGGCCGCTGTACGAGACGCTGCACGGGGCCAAGAAGGGGCTGAAGGACTTCATCACCCCGCAGGGCATGTTCGAGGACCTGGGGCTGAAGTACGTCGGCCCGATCGACGGCCATGACATCGAGGCGCTGGAGTCGGCGCTGCAGCGGGCGAAGCGTTTCGGCGGCCCGGTCATCGTGCACTGCCTCACCGAGAAGGGCCGCGGCTACCAGCCCGCCCTCCAGGACGAGGCGGACCGCTTCCACGCCGTCGGCAAGATCCACCCGGACACCGGGCTGCCGATCTCGGCCTCCGGCGCCGACTGGACCTCGGTCTTCGGCGAGGAGATGGTCAAGCTCGGCGAGGAGCGCGAGGACATCGTCGCGATCACCGCGGCCATGCTGCACCCGGTGGGGCTCACCGAGTTCGCCAAGCGCTTCCCGGACCGGGTCTACGACGTGGGCATCGCCGAGCAGCACGCGGCCGTCTCGGCGGCGGGGCTGGCCACCGGCGGCGTCCACCCGGTCTTCGCGGTCTACGCCACCTTCCTCAACCGCGCCTTCGACCAGGTCCTGATGGATGTGGCGCTGCACAAGTGCGGCGTCACCTTCGTCCTGGACCGCGCCGGTATCACCGGCACCGACGGGGCCTCGCACAATGGCATGTGGGACATGTCGCTTCTGCAGGTCGTCCCCGGCCTGCGGATCGCCGCCCCGCGCGACGCCGACCAGGTCCGCGCCCAGCTGCGCGAGGCCGTGCGGGTGGAGGACGCGCCGACCGTGGTGCGCTACTCCAAGGGCGCGGTGGGCCCGGCGGTCGCGGCCGTCGGCAGGATCGGCGGCATGGACGTACTGCGGGAGCCCGCGGCGGCCGACCGCGAGCGGCCCGATGTGCTGCTGGTCTCGGTGGGCGCGCTGGCCCCGATGTGCCTGGACATCGCCGACCTTCTCGACAAACAGGGCATTTCCGCAACGGTCGTGGACCCCCGCTGGGTCAAGCCGGTCGACGAGGAACTGCCCGCCCTCGCCGAGCGCCACCGCGTCGTCGTCACCGTCGAGGACAACAGCCGGGTCGGCGGTGTGGGCTCCGCCGTCGCCCAGGCGCTGCGCGACTCGGGCGTCGACATGCCGGTGCGCGACTTCGGCATCCCGCCCCGCTTCCTCGACCATGCCTCCCGTAAGGAGGTCATGGCCGAGATCGGGCTGACCGCACCGGACATCGCCCGGCAGGTCACCGGGCTGGTCTCCAGGATCGGCGGCCGGTACGAGGACGAGTCCGCGGACGCGGGCTCCCGGGGCGCCGATGTGACCCGGCCGACGACGGCCGAACCGGTGCGCGACTGAGCCACCCCCTCCTTTCCGCCTGGGCCGGCCGGAGCGCTTCCTGCTCCGACCGGCCCAGCGTGCGTCGCACCACCCGCCCCCATCGGGTGAATCGGGGACGGCCCTGAGCGTGCATGCCCCGCCGCCGATCGGTAACCAGAAGCATGAGCCGCACGGCAGGCGTGGAGGTGGCACCGGTGAGCGGATCGGAACCAGGCGGAGGCACCGGAGGCACCGGAGGCCGAGTCCGGCCGCGCTACCTGCGGACCAAGAGCATCGAGCAGTCCATCCAGGACACCGAGGAGCCCGACCACGCCCTCACCCGGTCGCTGTCCGTCCTGGACCTCACGGTCTTCGGCGTCGGCGTCATCATCGGCACCGGCATCTTCGTGCTCACCGGCGCGGTCGCCAAGGAACAGGCGGGGCCCGCCACCGCGCTGTCCTTCGTGGCCGCCGGTATCGCCTGCGCCCTGGCCGCGCTGTGCTACGCCGAGTTCGCCTCGACGGTTCCGGTCGCCGGATCCGCGTACACCTTCTCGTACGCCTCGCTCGGCGAGCTGCCCGCCTGGATCATCGGCTGGGACCTGGTGCTGGAGTTCGCGCTGGCCTGCGCCGTGGTCTCGGTGGGCTGGTCGGGGTACATCCGCTCGCTGCTGGACAACGCCGGATGGCATCTGCCCGACGCCCTGTCCGGGCCCGATGTCGCGCACGGCTTCTCCTTCGACCTGCTGGCCTTCCTACTGGTCCTGGTGATCACGGCGATCCTGGTCTTCGGCATGAAGCTGTCCGCGCGGGTCACCTCCGTGGTGGTCGCGATCAAGGTGGCCGTGGTGCTGCTCGTCATCATCGCGGGCGCCTTCTTCATCCACCCGGAGAACTACCACCCCTTCATCCCCGAGGCCCGGGGCTCGGTCTCCGGCTCCGGGCTGAAGGCGCCGCTGATCCAGCTGATGTTCGGTTACCAACCGACGACCTTCGGCGTCCAGGGCATCTTCACCGGCGCCGCCGTGGTCTTCTTCGCCTTCATCGGCTTCGACATCGTGGCGACCGCGGCGGAGGAGACCCGGAATCCACAGCGGGACATGCCCCGCGGCATCCTGGGCTCGCTGCTCATCTGCACGGTGCTGTACGTCGCGGTGTCCATCGTGGTCACCGGCATGCAGAAGTACACCAGGCTGTCGGTGGACGCCCCGCTCGCCGACGCCTTCAAGGCGACCGGCCACCCGTTCTACGCGGGCCTCATCAGCTTCGGCGCCGCCGTCGGGCTCACCACCGTGTCCATGATCCTGCTGCTCGGCCAGAGCCGGGTGTTCTTCGCGATGAGCCGCGACGGGCTGCTGCCCAGGGTCTTCTCCCGGGTGCATCCGCGCTTCGGCACGCCGTACCGCTCGACGATCGTGCTGGGCGTGGTCATCGCCGTGGTCGCCGGGTTCACCTCCATCTCCGAGCTGGCGGCCCTGGTGAACATCGGCACGCTCTTCGCCTTCGTCGTGGTCGCGCTGGGCGTCATCATCCTCCGCCGCACCCGGCCCGACCTGCCCCGCGCCTTCCGCACGCCCTGGGTGCCGGTGCTGCCGATCCTGTCGGTGGCCGCGTCGCTGTGGCTGATGCTCAATCTGCCCGCCGAGACCTGGGTGCGGTTCGGGGCGTGGATGGTCATCGGCCTCCTCGTCTACTTCCTCTACGGGCGCCGCCACAGCCGGGTGACGGCGGCGGGGACGCGTACGGGGTAGCGGCCCGCGGATTTTTCCCCTCCAGGGGCTCCGCCCCTGGACCCCCGGGTTGACGGGCCGTCGTCCCGGCGGTCAGCGCCGGCGCGGCGGATGACTGGGCGGACGCCCGCGCACATCAGAGTCGCCTGGCCGGAGTGCGGGGCGGAGCCCCGGGTTCGCTCCGACCCTGGACCCCGGGAGGCGACGACGAGCCGATTTTCGCCGCGGTCGGCTCACCGGCCGGGGTGCCGGCCGGGCCACCTGGGGCGCGGCCGGGGGCTGGGGCGGGGCCCCAGTTTCGGGAAGGGGCGGGGAGGGGAGCGGCCCGCCGCGGGCGTCATGGTCCGTCGGACACCTTCTGGCCGCCTGAGAGGGCCTAGGGCGAGCCGTTCGGGCGGACCGACCGGGGGCCCGTCGTCTCCGCGCCCAGCGCCGTGACCCGCGCCCGCAGCCCCTGGTCCGCCGTCACCACCAGGCAGGGGCGGCCCTCCTCACGGGCCGCCACCACGGCCACGATGTGGTCGTCGCCGCTACCCGGCGCGCTCTCCACCCGTACGCCCGCCACCGGCTCGACGCCCCGCGCCGCGCCCTCGACCACCATCACGATGTCCACCGGAGGGTCGTTGGCCCAACCGGGCACGCCGGGGCGGCCGGGGAGCCCGGTCCCGGCGAGGACGGCCAGCCGGTCGCGGAGCCGCTCGGCGGCGCCGCGCCGGTCACGCCACCAGCCATCCGGAACCGAGCCGACCACATTGGCGGCGTCAACGACCACAACCCCATCCATAGTCAAGGCAAATTACTATGGACATCGTTCGATCAGGTGGACGGGTTCGGGGAAGGGTTGGCAGCGGGCCATGGCGTTGCGGTTGCTCCGCGGCAAGGACGGCAGGCTCACGGCCTACGCACCGGTGACGGGCGGTGTCGCCCGTTGGACCGAGGACCGCCCCGGAGGGGCGGAGTGGTCGGGGCCGTGGTTGATCGAGGTGTCTGGCCGCCTGGCCGGGCTGACCGTCGTTCAGAGCCCAGAGGGCTATGCCCATCTGGTGGGGCTTCGGCACCGGCCGGACGGTGCCGGGGAACCGGCGCGCGTGGACGTCGTCCACGCCACCCAGTTCCAGTCCGGCCGCCCGCTGACGGCGTGGCACTCCCTGGGCACCCCGCATCCCAAGGACGCCCGCAAGGCCGAGCGGACCGGCCTGCCCGCCGCGGCGGTGGACTCCTCCGGTGCCCTCCGTGTCTTCGTGCGCAACGCCGGGGGCGGGGTGAGCGCGCGGCGGCAGGACCCCAAGGGCACGTGGGAGCGCTGGACCGACTGGAAGGGCACGCACGTACTGGGCGGCATGTCGGCGGCCTCGACCGCCGACGGCCGTCTCGAACTGCTCGCACCGGCCGGGAAGGGCGCCGCGCTGCGCTGGTACCAGCCCAAGCCCGGCGCCGCCCCCAAGCGGGGCGAGGACGTCCCCGCCGACGCCCGGCCGGATTCGGCGTCCATGGTGGAGAGCAGCCCCGGCACCCTCACCCACTACTGGCGCGACGCCCGCAGCGGTGAGGTCATGGCCTGGCGGCCGGACGCCCCGGCCCCCGCGCCGCTGGGCGGAGCCACGGGCACCGGCCCGGTCGCCGCGGTGCGCGCCATGGTGGACGGTCACGACTGCACCGTCCTGGCCCACCAGGACTCAGCGGCCGGCGGGCTGGCCGTCGCCGCCCACCCCTGCGAGGACGAGGCGGCGGGGGTGTGGTGGACGCCCTCGGGTGAGCAGGGCGCCCACACCCCGGCGCTGGCGCTGGACGACCAGGGCCGGGTGGTGCTGGCCGCGCTGGCGCTGGACGGAAAGCTCCTGGTGGCCCGTCAGAAGACCGACGAGCGCGGGCTGGCACTCCAGGCCTGGACCCGCGTGGGAAGCGGCTGAGCGGCGCCACAGTGCGGCTGAGAGCCGGTTCGGTGCGGTGGTCCGGGTGGTTGGGTGGCGCGATAGCTCCGCTGAAGGTCCGTTCCGCGCGGCGGCCCGGCGCCCGGGGAGGGTGCCGCCGGTCCGTGTCCCGCCTCTGGTGTGGGCGCCACGGCCCGGCTGAGAGCCCGTTCGACGTCGCGGACTGGTTCCCGGGGAGGGTGCCGCCGGGCCGTTGCCCGTCCCGGGCGTCACCCCGCTCCCGCGCGTGACCCTGCCCCCGGGAGCGATCCCGCCCCCGGGAGCGACCCCGCCCCGGATACGCGTGGCGGGTGCTTGCCGCCGGGTGGCGGTCCGGCCACGGCGGGTGGCGCGGCCGGGGCGCGCCCTTCGCCGGGGCGCCGGGGCGCCGGGGCGCGGGGACGGCGACGCCGGTGGGGCCCCGGAACGGCCGGGCAAGCCCCCGAACGCCCGGGGGCCGGGCAAGCCCCCGAACGCCCAAGTGCCGGGCGGGCCTTCGCCCGCCCGGCACCCGGGTATGTCACGCGCCGCCGACGCTACGCGGGAACGCTCGCCACGCCCCCCGCCAGGAACGTCTTCCCGTTCACCCGCTCCGAGACGCCCTCGCGGTCCAGGTACGGCGTGATGCCGCCCAGGTGGAAGGGCCAGCCGGCGCCGGTGATCAGGCACAGGTCGATGTCCTGCGCCTCGGCGACGACGTCCTCCTCGAGCATCAGCCCGATCTCCTGCGCGACCGCGTCCAGCACCCGGGCGCGCACCTGCTCCTCGGTCAGGACGGTGTCGCCCTGCTGGAGCAGCGCGGCGACCTCCGGGTCCAGCTTCGGCTCCCCGGAGTCGTGGACGTAGAAGCCGCGCTTGCCCGCCTCGACCACGCGCTTGAGGTTCTCCGAGACCGTGAAGCGGTCCGGGAACGCGCCGTGCAGCGTCTCGGAGACATGCAGGCCGATCGCCGGGCCGACCAGCTCCAGCAGCACCAGCGGGGACATCGGCAGGCCCAGCGGCTCGATGGCGCGCTCGGCGACGTCCACCGGGGTGCCCTCGTCGATCACGTTCTGGATCTCGCCCATGAAGCGGGTCAGGATCCGGTTGACCACGAACGCCGGGGCGTCCTTGACCAGGACGGCGGTCTTCTTCAGCTTCTTGGCCACGCCGAAGGCCGTGGCCAGCGAGGCGTCATCGGTCTTCTCACCGCGGACGATCTCCAGCAGGGGCAGGATCGCGACCGGGTTGAAGAAGTGGAAGCCCACGACCCGCTCGGGGTGCTTGAGCTGGGAGGCCATCTCGGACACCGACAGCGAGGAGGTGTTGGTGGCGAGGATGGCGTGCTCCGGCACGACCGCCTCGACCTCGGCGAACACCTGCTGCTTGACGCCCATCTCCTCGAAGACGGCCTCGATGACGAAGTCGGCGTCGGAGAACGCGGCGGCCTTGTCCAGCGAACCGGTCAC
This sequence comes from Streptomyces endocoffeicus, assembly GCF_016741935.1. Lineage (GTDB taxonomy): Bacteria > Actinomycetota > Actinomycetes > Streptomycetales > Streptomycetaceae > Streptomyces > Streptomyces endocoffeicus. The sequence continues at coordinate 329,552 of NZ_JAERRG010000008.1, forward strand.
CGCGGCCTTGAGGCGGTTGGCCCGGTCCTGGTTGATCCGGCCCTTGAGCAGCAGCTTGTCGATCTCGCCGTGGACATAGCCCACGCCCTTGTCGATCCGCGCCTGGTCGATGTCGGTCAGCACGACCGGCACCTCGAGACGCCGTGCGAACAGCAGCGCCAGCTGCGAGGCCATCAGACCCGCGCCCACGACGCCCACCTTGGAGACCGGGCGCGCCAGCGACTTGTCCGGGGCGCCGGCCGGGCGCTTGCCGCGCTTCTGCACCAGGTTGAAGGCGTAGATGCCGCTGCGCAGCTCGCTGCCCATGATGAGGTCGGCGAGCGCCTTCTCCTCGGCCTCGTAGCCTCGGGCGAGGTCGCCGTTGCGCGCGGCGTCGATGATCTCCAGCGCGCGGTAGGCGGCCGGGGCCGCTCCGTGCACCTTGCCGTCGGCGATGGCGCGGCCGCGCACCACGGCCTCGTGCCAGGCGTCGCCGCGGTCGATCTCGGGCCGTACGACCTCGAGCTCGCCCTTGAGGACGGCGGCGGTCCAGATCAGCGACTGCTCCAGGAAGTCCGCGCCCTCGAAGATCGCGTCGGCGATCCCGAGTTCGTAGACCTGCTCGCCCTTGAGCTGCTTGTTCTGGTTGAGCGAGTTCTCGATGATGACCGAGACCGCGCGGTCGGCGCCGATCAGGTTCGGCAGCAGGGTGCAGCCGCCCCAGCCGGGCACCAGGCCGAGGAACACCTCGGGCAGCGAGAAGGCGGGCAGCGCCGCGGAGACGGTGCGGTAGGCGCAGTGCAGCCCGACCTCGACCCCGCCGCCCATCGCCGCGCCGTTGTAGTACGCGAAGGTGGGCACGGCGAGCGCCGACAGCCGCTTGAAGACGTCATGGCCGCCCTTGCCGATGGCCAGCGCGTCCTCGTGGCGCTTCAGCAGCTCCACGCCCTTGAGGTCGGCGCCGACGGCGAAGATGAACGGCTTACCGGTGATGCCGACACCGGTGATCTCGCCGTCCGCGGCCTCCTTCTCGACCTGGTCGATCGCCGCGCTGAGGTTGGCGAGCGAGGCCGGGCCGAAGGTGGTGGGCTTGGTGTGGTCCAGGCCGTTGTCCAGCGTGATGAGCGCGAAGCGGCCGGCGTTCTGGGGGAGATCGAGGTGGCGGACGTGCGCCTGTGTCACGACCTCGCCCGGGAAGAGCTCTGCCGCTCCCTTGAGAAGCTCTGCGGTGTTGGTCACTTGTTCCCCTCGAAGTGCGGGTTCTCCCAGATCACGGTGCCACCCATGCCGAAGCCGATGCACATCGTCGTGATGCCGTAGCGGACCTCGGGGCGCTCCTCGAACTGCCGTGCCAGCTGGGTCATCAGACGGACACCGGAGGAGGCCAGCGGATGGCCGTAGGCGATCGCGCCGCCGTACTGGTTGACGCGCTCGTCGTCGTCCGCGATGCCGTAGTGGTCCAGGAACGACAGGACCTGGACGGCGAACGCCTCGTTGATCTCGAACAGGCCGATGTCCTCGATGGACAGACCGGCCTTCGCCAGGGCCTTCTTGGTGGCCGGGACCGGGCCGTAGCCCATCACCTCGGGCTCGACGCCCGCGAAGGCGAACGAGACCAGGCGCATCCTCACCGGCAGGCCCAGCTCCCGGGCGAAGTCCTCGGAGGCGATCAGCGAGGCGGTGGCGCCGTCGTTGAGCCCCGCGGAGTTACCGGCCGTGACCCGGCCGTGCGGGCGGAACGGGGTCTTCAGCGTGGCCAGGCCCTCCAGCGTGGTGCCCGGGCGCATCGGCTCGTCGGCGGTGGCCAGGCCCCAGCCCAGTTCCCCGCCCTCGGGGGAGGTGCGGCGCACCGAGATCGGCACCAGGTCCTGCTGGATCTTGCCGTTGGCGTACGCCTTGGCGGCCTTCTCCTGGCTGCGCACCGCGAACTCGTCGGCGCGCCGCTTGGAGATGTGCGGCAGCCGGTCGTGGAGGTTCTCCGCCGTCATGCCCATGAACAGGGCCGACTCGTCGACCAGCTTCTCCGAGACGAAGCGCGGGTTGGGGTCGACCGCCTCGCCCATGGGGTGGCGGCCCATGTGCTCGACACCGCCCGCGACCACGGCGTCGTAGGCGCCGAAGGCGATGGATCCCGCGGTGGTGGTCACGGCCGTCATCGCACCGGCACACATCCGGTCGATGGCGTAGCCGGGGACCGACTGGGGCAGCCCGGCCAGGATGCCCGCGGTGCGGCCGATGGTCAGGCCCTGGTCGCCGATCTGCGTCGTCGCGGCGATGGCCACCTCGTCGATGCGCTCCGGCGGCAGATCCGGGTTGCGGCGCAGCAGCTCCCGGATGCACTTGACGACCAGGTCGTCGGCGCGGGTCTCGTGGTAGATGCCCTTCGGGCCCGCCTTGCCGAATGGGGTCCGGACGCCGTCGACGAAGACGACGTCCCTAGCGGTACGAGGCACGTTGGCTCTCCTCCAGGTGCGGGATGGCACTGCTGCGGGCACGCCGGGAGCGCGCCGTCACACCCTCATGCTACTTATGAGTAACCAAGCTGCCCAGTCCCCACCGCCGGAGGGTTGAAGGTCACAGCCGCGGGCCGGCGGCGAGGCCGCCGGTCCACGCGCGTCACATCATGCCGGGGGCGTCAGCAAGGCGGCCGTCAGCACCGGGGTCACCTGGTCGACCTGCCAGGGACGGGCGCCGTGACCTGCGAGAACGGACGCGATCGCATCCGTCGTCGGCTCGGCGGGCGGCTCCCAGCACAGCCGCCGGACGGTGTCCGGGGCGATCAGGTTCTCCTGCGGAAGATTCAGCTGTTCGGCCAGCTGGGTGACGGCCGCACGCGCCGCGGAGAGCCGCGCCGCCGCCACCGGGTCCTTGTCGGCCCACGCCCGGGGCGGGGGCGGACCGGCCACCGGCTGGCCCGGCTGGGGGAGGTCGGCCTCCGGCAGCGCCCGCGCCCGGTCCACCGCGGCCTGCCACTGCTCCAGCTGGCGCCGGTTCATCCGATGGCCGAAACCGTTCAGCGCGGTCAGTGCCCGGACGTCTCCCGGCAGGGCCAGCGCGGCCTCGACGATGGCCGCGTCGCCCAGCACCTTGCCCGGTGAGACATCGCGGCGCTGGGCGATCCGGTCCCGGGCCGTCCACAGCTCGCGCACCACGGCCATCTGCCGGCGCCGCCGGACCTTGTGCATCCCCGACGTCCGCCGCCAGGGGTCCTTGCGCGGCGGGGCGGGCGGGGCCGCGGCGATGGCCGCGAACTCCTGGTGCGCCCACTCCAGCTTCTCCTGCCGCTCCAGCTCGTCCTCCAGCGCGTCGCGCAGGTCCACCAGCAGCTCGACGTCGAGCGCGGCGTAGTGCAGCCAGGGCTCGGGCAGCGGGCGGGTGGACCAGTCCACGGCGGAGTGGCCCTTCTCCAGGGCGTATCCGAGGATGTTCTCGACCATGGCGCCGAGCCCCACCCGGGCGAACCCGGCCAGCCGGCCCGCGAGTTCGGTGTCGAAGATCCGGGCCGGGACCATGCCTATGTCCCGCAGACAGGGCAGATCCTGGGTCGCGGCGTGCAGGACCCATTCGGCGTCGGCGATCGCGGCGCCCAGACCCGAGAGGTCGGGGCAGCCGACGGGGTCGATCAGTGCGGTCCCCGCTCCGGCCCGGCGCAGCTGGACCAGATAGGCCCGCTGTCCGTAGCGGTAGCCGGAGGCGCGCTCGGCATCGACGGCCACCGGGCCGTGGCCGGCGGCGAAGGTCGCGATGACCTCGGCCAGCGTGTCCGCGTCGGCGGTGACGGGCGGGATGCCCTCGCGCGGCTCCAGCAAGGGGACCGGCGCCGGGGGGAGGTCGTCCGGAGGAGCGCCCCCGGTGGTTCGCAGTGTCGTCTCTGCTGCGGTCTCTTGGGCGTCGGTCACCTGTCAAGGGTAGCTGTGTGCGGGGAGTACGCAGGGCGCCCGTCGACGGAACGTTCCGTCGACGGGCGCGGGGGGTGGTGGGCGGTGGCGTGGCGGCCGGGCGGGCGGTACGGCTCAGTGGATGATTCCGGTCCGCAGTGCGACCGCGACCATTCCCGCCCGGTCTCCGGTGCCCAGCTTGCGGGCGATCCGGGCGAGGTGACTCTTGACGGTGAGCGCGGACAAGCCCATCGAGACGCCGATGGCCTTGTTGGACTGGCCCTCCGCAACCAGCCTCAGCACCTCGACCTCGCGGCCCGACAGCTCCCGGTAGCCGCCCGGGTGGCCGGGGGCGCCCGGCGGGCGGCGGTGCATCCGGGCGGCGGCGCCGAGCGGGGCGGCGCCGGGGCGGCCCGGGATGCCGAGGTTGGTGCGGGTGCCGGTGACGACATAGCCCTTGACGCCGCCGGCCAGTGCGTTCCGTACGGCGCCGATGTCATCGGCGGCGGACAGGGCCAGCCCGTTGGGCCAGCCCGCGGCGCGGGTCTCGGACAGCAGCGTGAGGCCGGAGCCGTCGGGGAGGTGGACATCGGCCACGCAGATGTCGCGCGGATTCCCGATGCGGGGACGGGCCTCGGCGATGGACGACGCCTCGATGACGTCGCGCACCCCGAGGGCCCAGAGGTGGCGGGTGACGGTGGAACGAACGCGGGGGTCGGCAACGACCACCATGGCCGTCGGCTTGTTCGGGCGGTAGGCGACCAGGCTGGACGGTTGCTCGAGGAGAACAGACACCAGGTCCTCCTGGGGAAGTGGTGGGACGGGTCACCACGTCCTTCGGCACCGATACGGCCGGGCTTTAGAGAATGATCACGATTTGGTGAGTAACAATTCGGGCAATTAGGACGACTGATCGATCGTGCCTGATCTTTTTCAGGACATCCGGAAGCTCAGCTTCTTTTTCCGGATATCCCGAACATCACGAACATCCCGAGCATCCCGAAGCTCAGCGCGCCTGGGGACCCCTCCGCTGCGGCAGCGAGACGACCCCCGCCTCCGTGGCGCCGGCCGGGGGCAGGCCCGCGATCTGGCACAGGAGGTCGCACCACGCGGCCAGGTGTCCCGCGGTGTCCGGCACGCCCAGCCGTTCGGTGGCGCCCTCTCCCGCCGGCTCCGGGCGGCGTGGGCCGGGGTGGGCCGGTTCCGGGGGCGGGTGGTCGGACGGGGTCCAGGAGGCCCGGATCTCGATCCGGGTGGACGGCTCCCGCTCGCTCATCGCGCCGAAGTAGTGCGAGCTCGCCCGGGTGACCGTGCCGCTGGGCTCCCCGTAGGGCAGACCGCGTGCCTCCAGCGCGCCGGTGAGCCAGGACCAGCACACCTCGGGCAGCAGCGGGTCCGCCGCGATCTCCGGCTCGAGGTCCGCGTGGACCAGCGTGACCAGGCGGAAGGTGCCGCGCCAGGCGTCGTGTCCGGCCGGGTCGTGCAGCAGGATCAGCCGCCCCTCGGCCAGCTCTTCGTCATCGCCCGCCGCGCCGGTGACCACCGCCTCCAGCGCGTACGAGTAGGGTGCGAGCCGACGCGGGGGTGGGGTCGGATCGAGCTCCACCTCGGGCCGCACCCGCACACCGCGCATCGCGGTGACGGCATGCCGGAAGGCGGGAGGGGTGTCCTCACCGCCCGCGTCCGTGCCGTCAGGGCCGTCAGCACCGTTCGCGAGGTGTCCTTGAACCGCTGCCATGCCCGGAAGACTAGGCGCATTGAGGGCCCTAACCGGGGAGGAACACCCGGGTTGGCGGGTCACTCGTTCGGCCCGTGCGAAAATCTGGGGCATGAGCGCCAACGAGCGGCCCTCGGGCCAGCAGCAGACCGGCCGTGCCGCGGCTAGTTCCACAGCCGATTCCGCTTTTATGCGGGCCTGCCGCCGGGAGCCGGTGCCCCATACCCCTGTGTGGTTCATGCGGCAGGCGGGGCGCTCGCTTCCGGAGTACCGCAAGTTGCGCGAGGGCATCGCGATGCTGGAGTCCTGCACGCGGCCCGACCTGGTCACCGAGATCACGCTGCAGCCGGTGCGCCGCCACCGGGTGGACGCGGCCGTCTACTACAGCGACATCGTCGTGCCGCTCATGGCCATCGGTATCGACCTCGACATCAAGCCCGGTGTCGGGCCGGTCATCGAGCGGCCGATCCGCACCCGCGCCGATCTGGAGCGGCTGCGTCCGCTTGATCCGGACGATGTGAAGTACGTCACCGAGGCCATCGGGGCGCTCGTCGGCGAGCTCGGCGCGACCCCGCTCATCGGCTTCGCGGGCGCCCCCTTCACGCTCGCCAGCTATCTGGTCGAGGGCGGTCCCTCGCGCAACCACGAGCACACCAAGGCGCTCATGTACGGCGACCCGGCGCTCTGGGCCGCGCTGCTGGACCGGCTCGCCGACATCACCACCGCCTTCCTCAAGGTGCAGATCGAGGCGGGCGCCTCGGCCGTCCAGCTCTTCGACTCCTGGGTGGGCGCCCTGGCCCCCGCCGACTACCGCCGCAGCGTGCTGCCCGCCTCCTCGAAGGTCTTCGACGCCGTCGCCGGATACGGTGTGCCGCGCATCCACTTCGGCGTGGGCACCGGCGAGTTGCTCGGGCTGCTCGGCGAGGCGGGCGCGGACGTCGTCGGTGTCGACTGGCGGGTGCCGCTGGACGAGGCCGCCCGGCGGGTCGGCCCCGGCAAGGCGCTCCAGGGCAATCTCGACCCCGCGGTGCTGTTCGCCCCGCGTACGGCCGTCGAGGCCAAGGCGGACGAGGTGCTGGAGGCGGCCCGGGGGGTGGAGGGGCATATCTTCAACCTCGGCCACGGCGTGCTGCCCAGCACCGATCCGGACGCGCTGACCCGACTCGTCGAGTATGTGCACACCCAGAGCGCATCGCGCGCACCTTCTGTGAAGGTCTGAACCAAGCGGGAACCCGCGTGCCTCCCGTGGCGTCGTGAGGGGCATGACCGACATGCCCGCCACCGCGCTGTCAGCCCCGCAGGAGTCGCCGGAGTGTGTCCACTTCGTCGACGACTGGCACGGCATCCTCCACGAGACCCATGGCGGCGACTCGGACCGGGTCGTCCTGGACTGTGCCAGGCGGCTGGTGGCCGATCCCGCGGGCGAGGAGGCGTACGCCTGGACGCTCGGGCTGGTCATGATGGCCGCGCACATCGGTCGGTTCTCCCGTAAGGACGTCGCCGCGGCGGCCCTGGAGGCGCTCCACGCCACCGACCGGCGGCTGCGCGAGGCCCCTTGCGCCCACCGGACGCATCCGTACGAGAGCGATCTGGACGACCGGATCGACCACTTCGTGGACGATCTGCCGCTGCTCACCAACGGGCTGGCCGAGGACCGGGACCCCGACTGGGAGGACGACGCCACCAAGGAGCAGTGGCTGTGCCCGCGCGACATCGCCGGGTACGCGCGGGTCGCCATCGACGTCATCGCCCCCGGCAGCGTGGGCGGCATCCCGCCCCGGCTCCCGGTCCGCGACGCGCGCCGCGCCGAGGATCTGCGCTCGATCGTCTGGGACTACCCGAGCGCGGCGGTGGACCCCGCCCAGGAGCTGTCCGCCTACGCCAGGAACCTGGTCGCCAACCCCCTGGGCTACCACCGCGCCGGACTCGTGGTCGTCCTGCACGCCGCCTGCTGGTACGCCGCCAGCGGCCGGATCCGCGACCGGCGGGTCCTGGACACCATGGTGGACGCCCTGGAGGCGGTGCTGCCCGGCCTCGGCGGCGCCTCCTGCGCGCACGGCGAGGGCGAGCACCCCGAGGTCGGCCGGGACACCGCGGAGCAGGCCACCGTGGGTATCCATCTGCTCAGCCCCGGCGGCCGGGGCGTCTACCGCCACTGGCACCGCGAGGAGCTGGAGACGGCGCCGCTGGAGGCGTGGCTGTGCCCCGCCTTCCTCGCCACGATCGCCCGCGAGGCGCTGGACCATCTGCGCGCCGGCCGCGAACGGCTCTTCGGCCTCCGGGACACCGCCCACCTGGACGAGGTGCTGCTGCGCCCCGGCGGACGGCTCGACATCGAACGGCTCACCCACGCCGTGCGGTTCCGCTGCCGGGACGGGCAGGCCGCGGAGGACGCCGGGCTGTGGGCCGCGCGGCGGTTCGCGGCGGGCCCGGCCGATCCGCGCGAGCGGCTGGTGCTGCTGCTGGTGGCCTGCTGGTCGGTGACCTCGGGCGAGGAGGCCCCGCCCGAGGCCGTCCACCGGGATCTGCGGGCGATCCTCGGCGCGGTGCGGACCGACTTGGCGGCCGACCTGGCAGCGGACTTGGGGGCCGACTTGGCGGCCGGGTCCTGCCCGCACGAGGACGCGCACCCCTGGGAGGTGCTGGCCGAGCTGGCGGGCCGCCGTCACTTCGGCTTCCACGAGGACCCTTACGGCGCCCATCTCAACCATCTGTACGCGCCGGGGGAGTACGACACGCCCGAGCCGCCCTTCGGCCTTGAGGCGTGGAGCTGCCCCTGTCATGTGGCCGAGCGGGTCGGGCAGGCGCTGCGGATCATCGACGGCGCGCGCTGATCGGTTCCGCGGCTTGCCGCCTGCGGCGGGCTGTCCCCTACCCGCCCCTTCCCGAAACTGGGGCTCCGCCCCAGCCCCCGCTCCTCAATCGCCGGAGGGGCTGAAAATCAGCCCGTCCGGCGCTTGAGGACACGCCCGAAGGGCGTCCGGGGTCCAGGGGGCGGAGCCCCATGGTTCGGGAAGGGGCGGGTAGGGGACAGCCCGCCGCACGCGTCACCATCCGCCGGACACTCAGCGACGCTCCGCCGACCTCACGGTCGCCGCCGCCTTGCGCGCCGCCACCAGTACCGGGTCCCACACCGGTGAGAACGGCGGGGCGTAGCCCAGGTCCAGCGCCGTCATCCGCTCCACCGTCATCCCGGCGGTCAGCGCGACCGCCGCGACGTCGACCCGCTTGCCCGCGCCCTCGCGGCCGACGATCTGCGTGCCGAGCAGCCGTCCCGTGCGCCGCTCGGCGAGCATCTTCACCGTCATCGGCCGGGTCTCCGGGTAGTACCCGGCGCGGCTGGTCGCCTCGATCGTGACCGTCTCGAACTGCAGCCCCACGGCGGCCGCTTCGGCCTCCAGCAGTCCGGTGCGGGCGATCTCCAGATCGCAGACCTTGCTGACCGCCGTGCCGACGACACCGGGGAAGGTCGCGTAGTCGCCGCCCACATTGGAGCCGATGACCTGCCCGTGCTTGTTGGCATGGGTGCCCAGCGGAATGTGCCGGGTGCGGCCGGACACCAGGTCGAGGACCTCGACACAGTCACCGCCCGCCCAGATGTTGTCATAACCGCGCACCCGCATGGCCTGATCGGTCAGCAGCCCGCCGTACTCGCCCACCGGAAGCCCCGCCTCCTGGGCGAGCGCGGTCTCCGGGACCACCCCCAGGCCCAGGACCACCAGATCGGCGGGGTATTCGCTCATCTTGGTGGCCACCGCCCGCACCCGGCCGTCCTCGCCCGTGACCACCTCGGCGACCTCCGCGCCGGTCACGGTGTCGATCCCGAGCCCCGACATCGCGTCACGGACCAGCCGCCCCATGTCGGGGTCGAGCGTGGACATCGGCTGCTCACCGCGGACCAGGACGGTCACCTGGGAGCCGCGCTGGATGAGCGCCTCGGCCATCTCCACCCCGATGTACCCGGCGCCGATCACCACCGCCCGCTCGACCGGGGCGGCCTCCAGGGACTCCAGCAGCGCCCGCCCGTCGTCCAGGGTCTGCACCCCGTGCACGCCGGGGGCGTCGATCCCGGGCATCGCGGGGCGGCGCGGCCGGGCGCCGGTCGCGATGACCAGGTCGTCGAAGCCGTGCCACTGCTCGCCCGTACCGCGCGGATCGAGGTCCCGCGCCAGGACCCGCTGCCCGGCGAGGTCGATCTCGACGACCTCGGTGTGGGTCCGTACGTCGATCCCGCGGCCCCGGTGGGTCTCGGGCGTCCGGGCGACCAGCTCGTCCGGGCCGTTCACCAGGCCGCCGACCCAGTACGGGATGCCGCAGGCCGAGTACGAGGTGAACTGGCCGCGTTCGAAGGCGAGGATCTCCAGCTCGCCCCGGCTCTTGAGTCTGCGCGCCCGCGACGCGGCGGACATGCCCGCCGCGTCGCCTCCGATGACCACCATGCGCCGTGCCGCCGTCATGTATGCCCCTCCGCCACTGGATGTCCGGCTATAGGGCATCACGTTAAGCGCGCGAGGTCTGCTCCCGGATCAGCATGTAGAGCACCGCGCTGACGAGCATCAGCGCGCCGTCGATGTAGACCGCGTTCGTCCAGCTGCCGTAGTGGTCGAAGAGGGTGCCGCTGAGCGCCGGGCTGATCACCGCGCCGATCTCCCCGACCAGGTTGAACAGCCCGAAGGCCGCGCCGCGTTCGGCCGCGTCCACCACATCGTTCAGCAGCGCGTGCGCCATCGGCTGGAGCGCGTTGAAGAACAGGCTGGAGACGAAGAGCAGGACGGACATCACCCAGAGGGAGGGCTTCTCATGGGTCTGCAGATACGCGGCGAACACCAGCACCAGCACCCCCTGGACCACGGTGAACGCGATCAGCAGCGGCCGCCGCCCCCACCCCCGGGCCTTCGCCCGGTCCGAGAGCATGCCCCCGGCCGGGAAGCCGAGGATGCCCGCGCCCGCGTTGAAGGTCGCCACCAGCGCGGCGTTCTGGAACGAGCTGTGGGCGGCGTCCGCGACGATCGACACCGACCAGAAGCTGAAGAACCACAGATTCCACATGACCGCGATGAAGGCGAAGCTGAGCAGCAGCACATTGCGGTTCCGCGATACCGCGCCCAGCCGGCCGCTGCGCCGGGCGAAGATCGCCCCGATGAGCACGAACGCCAGCACGCACTCGAGGATGGCCACGCCCCAGCTCGGCATCCCCGCCCCGTCGGCGATCAGATAGACCGCCATGACCGCGGCGCACAGCACCGCCGAGATGCCCAGCAGCCGCAGTGTGGAGCCGGTGGCCTTGAGCGGGCCGCCGATGCGGCGCATATAGACCGCCGTGGCCCAGCCGAACGCGAGCGTCGCGGCGCCCAGCACCAGGAACGGCATCCGCCAGGCGTCCTCCTCGCCGAACACCTCCCCGCCCCAGTCGATCAGATACGGCGCGCTGATGGTCGCGATCGTCAGCCCGATGGACAGCCCCGTGATGGCCACGCCCATGCCCAGACCGGCCTTGGCGGGCGGGGTGCGCTGGGCGATCAGCGAGCGGTCGTTGGAGTAGAAGACGCCCTCGCCGAGCCCGGTCAGCACGCGCAGCACCACGAAGGCGATCAGCCCGCTCATCAGGCCGCTGGCCAGCGTGGCGACCCCCGCCCACAGCAGCGAGACCGCGAGCATGGTGCGGTGCCCGAAGCGGTCGCCGAGATAGCCGCCGGGGAACTGGGTGAGCATGTAGCCCGCGAAGAAGAGGCTGCCGATCAGACCGCCGAGCGCGTGCGGATGGCTGGCGGAGCCCAGCATGCCGTGGTCGTGTTCGATCAGCCACGTGACGACCGGGCCGGTGATGGTGCGGTCGGCGTACGAGAAGAGCCAGCCGCCCATCAGCATGGCCCACAGGGTGTGATACGGCTGCCAGCCGCCGCGGGGCGCCTCCCGGCCCTGCGCGGTGGGCTCTGCGGTCACTTCGGGCATGTCTCCATGTCCCCTCTCGGGCCTGCGCGTTCAGGTCTCGGGCCTGGGCATTCAGGCTCGGCGGCTCGGTTGGTGCCACACAGAATGTGGCCGGACTTCGGGCGCGGCAAGGCGCGTTCGCGGGTCTTTCACCGACCGGAAGCCTCCGCGACGGGGGCTTGCCCCAGGGCGGCGGCGAGGGTACGGGAGATGCCGTGCGCGGCCACCCGTACGGCCGGGACCAGCCCCGGGACCCGCCCCTCCGCGGCCGGCACCACCACCGACAGCGAGGCCACCACCTCCCCGCCCGGTCCGCGCACCGGGGCGGCGATGGAAAGACCGTCCATGGTGATCTGCCGGTCGCTGACCGCGATCCCGGTGCGCCGCACCTCGGCCAGGGCGGTCCGCAGCCGGTGCGGGTCCTGGATCGTCAGCTCGGTGTAGCGGCGCAGCGGGCGGGCGCACACCCGCTCGTACAGCCGTGGCGGCCCGTACGCGAGCAGCACGAGACCGACGCCGGTCGCGTGCAGTGGCCAGCGGCTGCCGACCCGGGTGCGCACCTGGACCGCCGAGTGTCCGGAGATCAGCTCGACGTAGACCACCTCCAGGCCGTCCCGCACGGCGAGCTGGACGTTCTCGTGGGTGGCCTCGTACAGGTCCTCCATGAACGGCAGGGCCGCCTCGCGCACCCCGACCCCGCGCGGCGAGAGCGTCGCCACCTCCCACAGCCGCAGCCCGATGTGGTACGCGCCGGTGGCGTCGCGCTCCAGGGCGCCCCAGCGGGTGAGCGCGGCGACCAGCCGGTGCGCGGTGGCCAGCGGCAGCCCGGCGCGCCGGGCGAGGGCGGTGAGGGACAGCGAGCGGTGCGAGGCGTCGAAGGCGTCGAGGACCGCCAGCATCCGGCCCGCGACCGAGCGGCCGCCGTCCCGGCCGCCGGTGGCGCGGGTGCCCGGTGGGCTGATGGGGGTGAGGGGGCCGGAGGCGGTCATGACAGCGGGAGGCCGACGTAGTTCTCGGCGAGCTCGGCGGAGGCGGTGGGGGAGGAGGCGATCCGCTCCAGCCGCGCGATCCGCTCCCGGTCCTCGAACGGGCTCTCGTCCGGGCGCCGGTGGAGCGTGTCCGTCATGAAGTACGAGAACCGCTCGGCCTGCCACACCCGGCGCAGACAGGTCCGCGAGTAGCCGTCCAGCAGCTCGGACGAGCCGTTCTCCTGGTGCTGGATCAGCGCCCGGCCCAGCGTGATCACATCGGTGACGGCCAGATTGAGCCCCTTGGCGCCGGTCGGCGGCACGATGTGCGCCGCGTCGCCCGCCAGGAAGAGCCGGCCGTGGCGCATCGGCTCCTGCACGAAGCTGCGCATCGGGGTGACCGAGGTGGCGGTGATCGGGCCGCGCTCCAGCGTCCGGTCCCCGTCGAGCGCGAAGCGGGCCGACAGTTCGTCCCAGATCCGCTCATGGGACCAGTCGTCGGGGTCGGTGCCGTTGGGCACCTGGAGGTAGAGCCGGGAGACCTGGGGGGAGCGCATGCTGTGCAGGGCGAAGCCGCGCCGGTGGCGGGCGTAGATCAGCTCCTCGCAGGACGGCGCCACATCGGCCAGCACACCGAGCCAGGAGTAGGGGTAGGCGTGCTCGAACGCGCGCACCCGGTCGGCGGGGATCGTGCTCCGGGCGATGCCGTGGAAGCCGTCGCAGCCCGCCACATAGTCGCAGCTCAGGGTCTGTTCGCGGCCCTCGTGGCGGAAGCGGATGACGGGCGCGGCGGAGTCCGGCTTCTCGATGGCCAGCGCCTCGGCCCCGAACAGCAGCGGGGGACCGCCCGGCTCCTCCAGCTGGAGCGCGATCAGATCCTTGACGATCTCGGTCTGGGCGTAGACCATCACCGACTTGCCGCCGGTGGCGGAGGGGAAGTCCACGCGGTGGCCGCGGCCCTCGAAGCGCAGCTCGATGCCCTGGTGGGGCAGCCCCTCGCGGTCCAGCCGCCCACCGGCGCCGCACTCCCGCAGCACATCCACGGTGCCCTGCTCCAGGATCCCGGCCCGCTGCCGCCGCTCGACATACGCCCGGTCCCGGCTCTCCAGCACCACGCAGTCGATCCCGGCGCGGTGCAGCAGCCGGGCGAGCAGCAGCCCGGCGGGTCCGCCGCCGATGATGCCGACGGTCGTGCGCATCACATCGTCCCCTTGCTGTGGTGGTCCATGTCGCTGTGGTGATCCATGCGGCCCGCTTCGCCTTCGCCACTTGTTCGCTGAGTGAAACTTCGTTCATAATCGGCTGGTGATGAGTTTCAGCCCGGTGCCACCACCTGTCAATGGCCCCGTCGGGCCTCTCGAGCGCGGTCTCGCCGTGCTGCGCGAGCTGACCCGGCTGGCCGCACACGAGGGACGGACCACCGTCCGGCCCGGCGATCTCGTGCGCGGCACGGGGCTCGCCCGGTCCGTGGTCGACCGCGTCGTGGGCACGCTCGAACAGCTCGGTTACGTCACGCTCGACGGCCGCGACATCGGCCCGGCGGTCCGGCTGATGGAGCTCGGCAACGCCTATCTGGCCGCGAGCGGACTGCCCGCCGCCCTCGGCCCGTTCGCCGAGCGGCTCGCGGACGGGCTCGACGAGTCGGTCTCGGCCGCCGTCCCCGACGGCGGCGGGGTGCGCTTCGTCGTCCAGGTCACCCGCCGCCGCACCATGTCCCTCGCCTTCCGGATCGGCGATCTGCTCCCCGCCGAGCGCTGCTCGCCCGGCGCGCTCTTCGCCGCCGAGTGGTCCGGGGCCGACTGGGCCGCCTGGCGCGCCCGCCGCGCCGAGGACCCCCTGGACACCGCGTTCCCGGCCGTCCCGCCCCGCCACCGGCCCGCCTCCGGCGAGGACTTCGAGGCCCGGGTCAAGGAGGCCGCCCGGGACGGCTGGGCCATTGACGACCAGCTGATCGAACCGGGCCTGGTGGCGGTGTCCGTTCCGGTGCGGGACGCCTCGGGCCGCATCGTCTGCGCGGTCAACGTGGTCAGCCACACCAGCCGCCATGACGTGGACTCGCTGCGGGCGGCGGTGCTGGGGCCGCTGGGTGCGGAACTCCCGGAGATGGAGGCGGCTGTGACGGCTCGTCGGCCCAGGCCGGCTGCCTCCGTCGGTTCGGCTGGTTCCGCTCTTTCTGTTGCTTCGGTCGCTTCGGGTACGGGGGGCTCCGGCACGGCCGTGGGCGAGGATCCGGCGCGGATGGCCAAGCGGGAGCTGGGAGCGGGCTATCTGCAGTCCCTCGCGCGCGGACTGGCCGTGCTGCGGGCCCTGGGCGGGGCGGCCCTTGGTGGGGCGCAGGGCGTGGGCCAGGGTGAGGCCCGCGCGGTGGAGGACGCGGCGCGCGGCGCGTCCGGCGCCACCGGGGGCATGACGTACGGCCTCGTCGGCGCGGGGCCGGGCGGCGGCCGGGGTGGGGGGATGACGCTCAGCGCCGTCGCGGAGGCCACCGGGCTGGCGCGGGCCACCGCCAGACGCTCGCTGCTCACCCTGGTCGAGCTGGGATACGCGGAGGCCGACGGCCGGGCCTTCCGGCCGCTGCCGCGGGTGCTGGAGCTCGGCTACGCCCCCCTGGCGGAGCTCGGCTTCACCGACATCGCCCAGCCGCACATGCGCGAACTGGTCCGCACCGTCCATGAGTCGGCGTCCCTGGCCGTCCTCGACGGCGGCGACATCCGCTACATCGCGCGCGTCCCCACCGTCCGCATCATGAGCGTCAACATCACCATCGGCACCCGCTTCCCCGCCTACGCGACCTCCATGGGCCGGGTGCTGCTCGCCGGCCTGGACGCCGACGCCCGCGCCGCCCATCTCGCCGGGGTGCGGCCGGAGCCGCTGACCCGGCACACCGTGACCGACGTGGCGGAGCTGGCGCGCGTCGTGGAGCGCGCGGCGGCGGAGGGGCACGCCCTGGTCGACCAGGAGCTGGAGGAGGGGCTGCGGTCGATCGCCGTGCCCGTAAGGGACGCGCGCGGACGCGTGGTGGCCGCGCTCAATGTGGCCACCCACGCCGGTCGCGGCACCGCCGAGAGCGCCCGCGGCGAGCTCCTCCCGGCGCTGCGCGCCACCGCGGCCCGTATCGAGGCCGACCTGGCCACGGCCTCGGCGCAGCACGCCCTGGGGGCGGGTGAGAGAGTGGGGGCATGAGAGCGGCGAACACCCCGGGGGCGGGGCGCACCGGCCATGTCGTGGTCATCGGCGGCGGAATCGCGGGCCTCGCGGCGGCCCACCGGCTGCTGGACGGCGGGGCGCGGGTGACGGTCCTGGAGGCGTCGGGGCGGCTCGGCGGCAAGCTGCGCTCGGGCGAGATCGAGGGCGTACCGGTCGACCTGGGCGCCGAGTCGATGCTCGCGCGTCGCCCGGAGGCGGTGGAGCTGGCGCGCGCCGTGGGCCTCGGCGACCGGCTGCGGCCGCCCGCGACCGCGACCGCCTCGCTCTGGACGCGTGGCGGGCTGCGCCCGATGCCCAAGGGCCATGTGATGGGCGTCCCCGGCGATCTGGAGCCGCTGGCCGCGTCCGGGGTGATCTCGGAGGAGGGGCTGGCCCGGATCGCGCGCGACCGCGAGCTGCCGCCCACTCCGGTGGGCGAGGACGTGGCGCTCGGCGGGTATCTGGCCGAGCGGCTCGGCCGCGAGGTCGTGGACCGGCTGGTCGAACCGCTGCTCGGCGGGGTGTACGCGGGCGATGTGTACCGCACCTCGATGCGCGCGTCGGTCCCCACCCTCTTCGAGGTGGCCCAGTCCGGCCGCCCGCTGACCGAGGGCGTCCGGGAGCTGGCCGAGCGCTCCGCGCGACGGCAGGACGGCCCCGTGTTCATGGGCATCGACGGCGGGATCGGGCGGCTGCCGCTCGCGGTCGCCGACGCCGTACGGGCCGCGGGCGGCGAGATCCGCACCGGGGCGCCCGTACGGGAGCTGCGGCGCACCGCCGACGGCTGGACCGTCGCCGTGGACGGCACGGGCGGCACGGGCGGCACGGGCGGCGTGGACGGCGTGGACGGCGTGAACGCAGTGGACGGCGCGGGCGGTACGGACGGCCCGCCGGTGGTGGCGGCCGACGCCGTGGTGCTGGCGGTCCCCGCGCCCGCCGCCGCCCGGCTGCTGGCCGCCGGGGCCCCGGCGGCCTCCGCCGAGCTGGCCACCGTGGACTACGCCTCGATGGCGCTGGTCACGATGGCCTTCCGGCGCACCGATGTGGCCTCGCTCGCCGAGGGCAGCGGCTTCCTGGTGCCGCCGGTCGACGGCCGGACGATCAAGGCGGCCACGTTCTCCAGCCGCAAGTGGGGCTGGCTGCGCGACGCCGGTCCCGATCTCTTCGTGCTGCGTACCTCGATCGGGCGGTTTGACGACGAGGTGGATCTGAAGCGGGACGACGCCGATCTGGTAAGGATGTCGCTCGCCGATCTCGGCGAGGCCGTCGGCCTGGCGGCGAAGCCCGTCGCGAGCCGGGTGGACCGCTGGGACGGCGGACTGCCCCAGTACCCGGTGGGCCATCTCGACCGGGTCGCCCGCATCCGCGCCGCGGTCGCCGAGGTGCCGGGGCTGGCGGTGTGCGGCGCCCTCTACGACGGGGTGGGCATCCCCGCGTGCGTCGGCAGCGCCCGTAAGGCGGCCGATGAGCTGCTGGGCGCCCTGGCGGGCCCCCTGGGGCCGGGCGCCGGAGCCGGAGAGCGAGAATAGGGCCATGACTGCTGCACCTGAGAAGACTCCCAACGCCGGTAAGAAGGCCAAGGACCTCAACGAGGTCATCCGCTACACCCTGTGGTCGGTGTTCCGGCTGCGCGATGTGCTGCCGGAGGACCGCACCGGCTACGCCGACGAGGTCGAGGAGCTCTTCTCCCAGCTCGCCGCCAAGGACGTCACCGTGCGCGGCACCTACGACGTGTCCGGGCTGCGCGCCGACGCGGACGTCATGATCTGGTGGCACTCGGAGACCTCCGACGCCCTCCAGGAGGCGTACAACCTCTTCCGCCGCACCCGGCTGGGGCGGCACCTGGAGCCGGTGTGGTCCAACATGGCGCTGCACCGCCCGGCGGAGTTCAACAAGTCCCACATCCCGGCGTTCCTCGCGGACGAGAACGCGCGCGAGTACGTGAGCGTGTATCCGTTCGTCCGCTCCTACGACTGGTACCTGCTGCCCGACGAGGACCGCCGCCGGATGCTCGCGGACCACGGCAAGATGGCCCGCGGCTACCCCGATGTGCGCGCCAACACGGTGGCGTCCTTCTCGCTCGGCGACTACGAGTGGATCCTGGCCTTCGAGGCGGACGAGCTGCACCGGATCGTCGACCTGATGCGCCATCTGCGGGGCTCCGAGGCGCGCCGGCACGTGCGCGAGGAGGTGCCGTTCTACACCGGGCGGCGCAGGGCGGTCTCCGAACTCGTCACCGGTCTGGCCTGACGCCCTTACGGCGCCTTCGGCGGGCCGCGCGGCGGAGCCGCATCTCGATGTTTTCCCCTCCCCGCCCCTTCCCACAACTGGGGCGCTGCCCCAGACCCCGGTGGTGGACGAGTCGGCTGTCGTCGCGGTCAGTTCAGCGGGTGCCCGCACATATCCGGGCCGTCCGGCTCGGGGTCTGGGGCAGCGCCCCAGTTGTGGGAAGGGGCGGGGAGGGGAGCGGCCCGCCGCAGGCGTCCAGGTCCGGCGGACACCTCCTACGGCCTTACGGTCGTCCCGTACCGGCCCTGGCGCCCTCTTACGGCGTGCCCGGGATCGCGGCCGGTTGCTTGCCCGACTCGGGCAGCGGGGCCGGTTCCGGCAGCGGTGCGGGCTCCGGGCGCGGGGCGCAGAAGGCGGACCGGCCCGGGGTCTTCCCGGTCAGCAGATAGGTGTCCACATGGCGGTTGACGCAGTCGTTCGGGCCGCCCCACAGCCCGTGGGTGCCCGCCTTCCGCTCGGTCACCAGCGAGGAGCCGGGCAGCCGGTGCCACAGCTCCTTCGCCCCCGCGTACGGGGTGGCCGCGTCCCGCTCCGCTGACAGCAGCAGCACCGGCGGCAGCGCGACCCGCCCGGTCCGGGGGCCCACGGCCTCCAGGTTCCCCACGTCGAGGGGGCGGCCGGGCTTCAGCGGCCAGAAGGCGCACGGCAGGTTCATCGCCACGTTGTCCCAGGTCTCGAAGGGCGCGCGGCGGGCGAGGGCGGTGTTGTCGCGGTTCCAGGTGGCCCAGGCGCGCGGCCAGGGCGCGTCGTTGCACTCCACGGCGGTGTAGACGGCGTTGCCGTTCTCGTCGTCGGCCGCCTCCGCCGGATCGGGCGCGGCGAGTTCGATCAGCGGCTCGGGGTCACCGTGCAGATACGCGGCGAGCGCGCGGGCGGCCGGGTCCCAGTAGGCGTCGTTGTAGCCGGTCCTCAGGAACGCGCTCTGGAGCTGGGCGGTGCCGATGACCCCGCCCGCCGGTTTCCGCGCCAGCCGCCGCCGCGCCGTGTCGTACGCGGCGAGCACCCGGTCCGCGGTGGCGCCCAGGTGGTAGACGGCGTGGTGCCGGGCGACCCAGCGGCGCCAGTCCCGCCAGCGCCGCTCGAAGGCCAGCGACTGGTCGAGGTTGTCGCGGTACCAGATCCGGCCGGGGGCGGGGTTGACCACGCTGTCGAAGACCATCCGGCGCACCCGCCCCGGGAAGAGCGTGGCGTACACGGCCCCGTAGTACGTGCCGTACGAGGCGCCCACGAAGGTGAGCCGCCGCTGGCCCAGCGCGGCGCGCAGCACCTCCAGGTCGCGGGCGTTGTTCAGCGTCGTGTAGTGCGCGAGCGCGCGGCCCGAGCGGCGGACACAGCCCCGCACGTAGGCGCGCGCCCGCGCCACCAGCCGCCGTTTGAAGGCGGCGGTGGGGTGCGGCGGGGAGCTGGCCGGGGCCTTGGCGTAGGCCGACGGCCGCTGGCAGGACAGCGGGGCGGAGCGGCCCACACCCCGTGGGGCGTAGCCGACGAAGTCGTAGGCGGCGGCCACCCGGCGGAAGGCGTCCTCGGCCGCGTACTCGGGGAACGCCATGCCGGAGGCGCCCGGTCCGCCGGGGTTGTAGATCAGCGCGCCCTGACGCCG
The DNA here is from genome assembly GCF_016741935.1 of Streptomyces endocoffeicus. Classification (GTDB taxonomy): domain Bacteria; phylum Actinomycetota; class Actinomycetes; order Streptomycetales; family Streptomycetaceae; genus Streptomyces; species Streptomyces endocoffeicus. The sequence goes on from NZ_JAERRG010000008.1 coordinate 349,100, forward strand.
CGCCTTCGGGCCGGTGGCCCGGATCCGGCTGACGGTGAGGGAGACGTGCTTGCCGCGGGGGCGGGCGTAGTCGAGCGGTACGGAGACCTTTCCGCAGGTGATGGGGGCGGCCAGCGCCTCGGCGTGGGGGCAGCGGCGGAAGGTGATACCGCGCCGCGCCGCGCGCCGGGCGGCGAACGCCACGCCACGGGCCGCGGCGGCGTCGCCGGGCGGGGCGGCGGCCGGGGCGGCCGAGGCGGGCGGGGCGGACCAGGTCGCCCAGGTGGGCGTGGCGGTGGCGACGGGCACGCCGGGGGCGGCGGGGGCGGCGGGGGCCGAACGGGTCGCGGAGGGCGTGCCCGCCGCACCGGCCGGGGGCGTGGCGGACCTGGTGGACGCGGTGGGCGTCGCGGGATTCGTGGCGGGGGCGGTGGCGATGGCGGGTGCGGTGGGTGCGGCGAGCGGGCGGCCGGTGGCGGGCGTCGCGAGCAGCGCGCTCATGGCCAGCGACAGGGACAGCGGCCCGAGGATGCCGTACAGCGCTGCTGCTCTCACTGGCCATCCCTTCGTGCGTCGCGCGATGAAAGGGATATTTGGCGCGCCGGATGACCATGTAAAGCACCGGGCCGCGGTGTCGGGGTCAATGACCCCAATGCGTCTTCAGGGCCGCCCGCAGCGCCGGGTCGGGGAGGGCGGCGGTGCCGTGCACGGCGAGCGCGGTGAGCAGGTCGCCGTCGTCGTCGCCGCCGTCCGCGTCACCGCCGGAGCGCTGGGCGAGGGTCCGCCGCGGGGGCACGTCGATCCGGCCCAGCAGCCGCTGACCGGCGGGGGAGGCCCACCGCGAGTACGGATGCGCCTCGACCCGGGCGATCAGCAGACAGCTCGCCGTCAGCAGCAGCGGCAGCACGAACCACGCGGCCACCGGACCGCGCCCCGCCGCGGGCGGCACCAGCAGCAGTGCGGCGGCCGCCGTCACCAGCACCAGCGCGCAGGCCGCCCGCACATGCCGCACCGCGACCGCCACATTCGTACGGGCCGAGGCGGGCACCGCGAGCCCCGCCGCCACCAGCCGGTCGCCCAGCGCCCGCACCGGGGCGGCCGTGGCGAGCGCGGCCCGCACCGGCCGCACCGGGGCCTGCCCCTCCGGCCCTATCGTGCCGATCACGGCCCGCTCCAGCTCGTCCCGCCCGTCCGGGTCCACCACGGTGACCCAGCCGGTGTGCGCGAGCAGCAGCCGCCGCTCGCGGTACATCAAGACGAGCGCCAGATCTCCCACCCGCCGTGGCCCGCCGGACAGGAACGCCGCCTCGTACAGGCCCAGCCCTTTCCCGTCGGCCCCCGGATCGGGCTCCATCGGCTGAGCGGCGGCCACCGCCGCCAGGCACAGCCGCGTGCAACTGACGACCGCCGCGCCCCACGCGACGAGCAGGAAGAGGACCCACAACATGGCCGAGTTCTACTCGACCCGGCCTCTACCGCGCCACAGTTTTCACGATATGAACGACTCGCACGCATGCGGATCGCTCCGCGCAGGCGTGTGACGGGGTGCCCGACGGATCGTGACGCCTGCGGCGGGCTGCTCCCCTCCCCGCCCCTCCCCAAAACCGGGGCTCCGCCCCAGACCCCGGACCGGGACTCCGCCCCAGACTCCGGTCCGAGGCTCCGTTCCTCCCGCGGCATCGGTATGCGGCTCCGCCGAGTGGCGGGGCTCCGCCCCTGACCCTGGGGTCCAGGGGCGGAGCCCCTGGTATCGGGAAGGGGCGGGGGAGGGGAAGGACCCACCTGGCACCCGGGGGCCCGGGCGGCTTGACCCGCCGCTGCTCGGCTCGGTCGGGCCGCGGTCGGCCGCCCGCACCCGGCGGGCTCACCGGTGCCCACCGGTGCTTGGCGGGCCCCGCCGGGCCTCCTGGCCGCGGCGCGGCCCTTCGTCGTGGCGGCTCAGCCGCCGCCTCCGCAGCCGCCGCCCCCGCCCCCACCGCAGCCGCCGCCCCCACCGCAGCCCGAACCGCCGCCGCCTCCGCCGCAGGATGAGCCGCCGCATGAGGAGCCTCCGCAGCCGGAACCACCGCCGCCCCCGCCACCGCCTCCACCTCCTCCGCACCACGATCCACCACCGGAGTCCGACGGTCCCGTCGGTCCCGACGAACCCGAGTCGGTCGACGAACTCGAAGTGGCGGGCACCTTTTGCGCATCCAGCAGCTGGGCCCGCAGCAGCGGATCGTCCGTCAGGGCGGCCGCACCGGTCAGCGCGACGACGACCGTCAGGGGGACCGTCGCCGGGTGGCCGACGGACCGGGCGCGCCGTATGCCGACCCCCGAGTCCCTCCGGTACGTCGCCAGCGCCCGCTGCCCGGCGGCGGTCAGCCGGCGCTTGCCCGCACCGGCACAGATTCCGCCGACGACGAGGCCGGTGAACAGCGCGGGGGCGATCTTGAGGATCAGCGGAAGTTCGTCGCTGTCCGTGATGTTGATGGCCATCGCGATGCCCAGGAACGTGCCCGCGAAGCAGAGCCCGACCTGGAGCCGTGCCAGCCCGTGCCAGAACCGGAGGGCGTCCGGCCGCACCATCAGCCCGCGCCCCGCCAGCTGGTCGCCGATCGCCTGCACCACCGGACCGCGCATCAGCTCCCGGCGCAGCCACTTCAGGCCGCCGTGCGGGGAGATGGCGCACAGCCGCAGCAACTCCTCCTCGACCGGGCCGCGCGCGACCGGCTGCCGTACCGAGACCACGCCGGGGTCGCCGATCGCCAGTCGCCCGTCCGCGTACATCGCGCTGATCACGGTGTCCGCCACCCGGCCCGGCCCGCCCGCCAGGAACGCGGCCTCCAGCAGGTCGTGCGCCCGGGCGTACACCGGCCCCGAGACCTCCCTGCGCCGGGACCGGACCGTACCCGTGATGAGCACCACCGACGACACGGCGACCGCCAGGTAGATCAGGCTCACGATCGCGCCCATGCCGCTCACCGCCCCCCGCTCAGCGCGAGCCGGACCCGGCGGGCCAGCCGCGCCGCCGGATGGGACGCCAGGGGCGCGGGCCCGGACCGCTCCTGCCACCACAGCGTCAGCCGGCGCCGGGCGGCCGCGTCGTCGGGCCGGCCGTCCGCCAGCAGATGCTCGGCGAACGACATCGCGTCGCGGCGGTAGCCGCCGGTCATCGGGCGGCCGTCGGCGTACCGCGCGAACGCCGGGCGGTAGCCGGTACCCAGGATCTCGGGCAGTTCCGGGGCCACCTTGGCGATCACGGACGCCCGCTTGGCGGTCAGCGCCGTGCTCTGCACCCGCAGCCGCCGCCGGTCGAAGCCCTCGGGCGGCGGGGTGCCCCCGACCAGCGCGGACAGCAGCGCGGTCTGGGCGAGCGCCAGCCGCTCCCGGACGGCGTCCGGTACGGGCGCGTCGGGCACGGCGGACGTCCTCACCGAAGCCTCGGGCACGGCGGATTCCCTCATCGGAGCCTCGGGCGCGGCGGACGTCCTCACCGAAGTCTCGGCGGCCCCGCCCCCGGCCCTCACCGGAGCCCCGGCCCTCACCGAAGCCTCGGCGGCCCAGCCCTCGCCCCCGGCCCCCGCCGCCGTCACCGCGCGGATCGCGTCCAGTTCGCCCGCGAGCTCCCCGGCCGCCGGGAAGTCCTCGTCGCGCTCCAGCAGCACCCCGGGCGGTGCCGTACGGGCGCACAGCTCGGCGAGCACGTCCAGCACCGGCTGGGTCACCGGGTGGGCGTGGCTGTCGTGCCACACCCCGTCCCGCTCCACCCCGCCCGCCACATGGACGTAGGCGATCGCCGACGTGGGCAGCTCGTCCAGCGCCTTGGCCGGGTCCTCGCCCCGGTTGACGTGGTTGGTGTGCAGATTGGCCACGTCGATGAGCAGCCGCACCCCCGTGCGCTCGACGAGCTCGGCCAGGAACTGGCCCTCCGTCATCTCCTCGCCGGGCCAGGAGATCAGCGCCGCGATGTTCTCCACCGCGAGCGGCACCGGCAGCGCGTCCTGCGCGATGCGCACGTTCTCGCACAGCACGTCCAGCGCGTCACGGGTCCGGGGCACGGGCAGCAGATGCCCGGCCTCCATGGCCGGTGACGCGGTCAGCGGCCCCCCGGCCCTGACGAACGCGATGTGCTCGGTGATCAGCGGCGAGCCCAGCGCCTCGGCCCGCTCGGCCAGCGCCCGCAGGCGGCCGGGGTCGGGCCGCTCGGCTCCCCCGAGGCCGAGCGACACCCCGTGCGGGACCACCGCGGTCCCGCGCTCGCGCAGCCGCCGGAGCGCGTCCGGCACATGGTCGGGGCAGATGTTCTCCGCCACCACCTCCACCCAGTCGATGCCGGGCAGCCGCGCGATGTCATCGGCGATCTCCGGTCGCCAGCCGATTCCGGTACCGAGGCGCACCATGGCTCCCCCTCCTCGTTCCGTACCGCGTCCCCCGCGGTGTTTCTCGCGTGCCGGGGTCATGACCCCATACAGGGAGGACGAATCCCCCGGCCGCATGGTTCAGAGGTTCATTTGAGCTTCGGGGTGTCACGGCGGGGACGCCCTCGGGGTCACGCGCCGGACCGTCACGCGCCGGACCGTCGGGCGGTGGCGGTCCGGGCCGTGGCGGTCCGGGCCGTGGCGGTCCGGGCCGTGGTCAGGGGCGGCCCCGGGCGGTGCGAAAGGTCACCGGGTGGGTGGAGTCCCTGAATATGGTCACTGTTACAAAAATTTAGGGCCCTGTGGCGACAGACGTTCGGAAGGGAAAATAGGATCGGTCTGGTCTGGGGGGATGGAAGATCACACCTTTGTGCCGCGCCCGCGCGCGGAGCGAGCGTGGGGGAAACACGTGCTGGGCAGCAGCGACAACGCCATGGGGAAGCACCGCAAGCACCGCCGTAAGCCGCCCTCGAGGACCCGGGGGATGCGGCTGCGCCGCTGGGCGGCCGCGCGGATCCGGCTGGACTACCCCCGGGCCGGGCGGCGCGGTGCGACGCGATGGCTGCCGTCGTGGCGTCAGATCGCCCTGTTCTTCCTGTTCTGCCTCGGCAGTCTGACCGGTCTGCTGAGCCTTCTGTATCTGCAGACCGACATCCCGAAGAACCTCAACGACTTCGCCACCCAGCAGGACAACGTCTACTACTGGGCCGACGGCACCGAGATGGCCCGCACCGGCCCGGTCAACCGGCAGGAAGTGCCGCTGGGCAAGGTGCCGGAAGAGGTCCAGTGGGCGGTGCTCGCCGCCGAGAACGCCAGTTTCTACACCGACAGCGGGGTGTCCCCGAGCGGGCTGATGCGCGCCGTGACGCGGATGGTGACGGGTGGTGAGACGCAGGGCGGCTCGACCATCACCCAGCAGTATGTGAAGAACGCCTATCTGAATCAGCGCCAGACCTTCTCCCGCAAGCTCACCGAGATGTTCATGGCCATCAAGCTGGACGACCGGATGAGCAAGCGGGAGATCCTCCAGCGCTATCTGAACACCAGCTGGTTCGGACGCGGCAGTTACGGCATTCAGCGGGCGGCGTACGCGTACTACGGCAAGGACGTCTCGGAACTCAACGCGAGCGAGGGCGCGTTGCTCGCCTCGCTGCTCAAGGGCGCCGGGACCTTCGATCCGACGGTCAGTGCCAAGAACCACAAGCGGGCCGTCGACCGCTGGAAGTGGGTGCTGGACCGGATGGTGGACATCGGAAAGCTGTCCAAGTCCGAGCGGGCGCGCTATACGAAGTTCCCCGAGCCCAAGGCGCAGCCCAGGCCGGTGGGGCTCACCGGTCAGGTCGGCTATCTGGTGGAGACGGCCAAGGCGTATGTCAGCTCCCACACCGACATATCCGACGCCGATTTCGACCTGGGCGGCTATCAGATCCACACCACCTTCGAGAAGCCGAAGGTCCAGGCGCTCGCCAAGGCGGTGAAGGAGACCCGGGACAACCTCGACCCCGAGGAGCGCCCCGAGGACCGCCATGTGCGCATAGGCGCCGCGTCCGTGGCCCCGGGAGGCGCCATACGCGCGCTGTACGGCGGCCCCGGTTATCTGGAGCAGGGATTCAACGACGCGAACGCCTCCACCGTCCCGGCCGGCACCTCCTTCACGCCCTTCGTCTACGCCGCGGCGCTGCGCGACGGCGTCCTGCTGGAGCGCAACGGGGCGCGGACGCCCGTGACGCCCTCGACGCTCTACGACGGTGACAACAAGATCGCGGTGCATACGCCCGAGGGCCCGTACTGGGACCGCGGCGGCAAGATCGTGCGGGCCACCAATGACGGTGACGCCTCCTATGGGCAGGTCCCGCTGCGCCAGGCGATCGTGCGGTCCATCAACACCCCGATGATCCAGCTGGGCATGGACGTCGGCCTGGACCGGGTCCGTCGGGCGTCCATCGACGCGGGGCTGCTGCCCAGCAGCTTCGGCGCGCGGGTGCCCGCGTTCTCGCTCGGCACCGCGACGCCCAGTTCGATCCGTATGGCCAGCGCCTACGGGACGTTCGCGGCCGACGGCACGCACTACGCGCCGTACTCGGTGGGCGGGCTCACCCACGGCGGGCAGAAGGTCGAGCTGCGCAAGGACCGCGCCAAGCGGGCCTTCAGCGCGGCGGTCGCGGCGCAGGTGGACGACGCGCTGCGCGGCGCGGTCCAGAGCCCGGACGGCTCGGCGCGCGGGGCCGCCGTGGGCGGTGGCGAGGTGGCCGGTAAGGGCGGCACGGCGCAGGACGGCACCTCCGCCTGGTTCGTCGGGTACACCAAGAAGCTCTCGACGGCGGTCTCGCTGTCCCGGGTGGATCCGAAGTCGCAGGAGCTGATGCCGCTCAAGGGAATGGGCGGGGGAGGGGCCGATACGTCGGGCGACACCTACCCCATGGACATCTGGAAGAGCTATATGACGGACGGCGCGGCGGAATGAGCCGCCCCGGCGCGAGTCGCCTCGGCATAAGCCGCATCGGCATGTGCCGCATTGGCGGAATGGGCCCCGCAACGGGACCGCTTACTTGCTCTTGGTGTACGTGGACCAGTCCGGCGATTCCGCCGGGTCCAGCATCCGCAGCTTCGCCAGGACCTTCGGGTCCTGGGCGTCCAGCCAGTCGGCGAGCTGCTTGAACGACACGCACCGCACTCCGTCGCGGCGGCAGACGCTCCGCATCACGTCCTCGATGGCCTGCATATAGATGCCGCCGTTCCAGGTCTCGAAGTGATTGCCGATGAACAGCGGTGCCCGGCTGCCGTTGTAGGCCCGCTCAAACCCGTTCAGATATCCTTCGCGGGTCAGCCGCTCCCACTCCGCGTATTTCCCCGGATCGCCCTCGGTGCTGTCACCGGACTGGTTGAAGAGGAAGTTGAAGTCCATCGAGAGGACCTGCTTCTCGCTCTCCGGGTACGGCACCAGCTGCAGCGGGAAGTTCCAGATTCCATCGATCTTGGACGGCCAGAGCTGGAAGTCGCCCGGGGAACTCGCGTCATAGCGCCAGCCGAGGGATTTGATCGCCGGTATCAGCGTCTTCTGGCCCTCCAGGCACGGCGCGCGCCCGCCCACCAGCTCCACGTCATAGTCGAACGGCAGCGGTTTGATGTCGGTGAAGCCGGTGTTCGTCTTCCACTGCTTCACGAACGAATACGCCTGCTCCGTTTCGCTCTTCCAGTCCGCGGTGGACCAGTCCTCCCCGCCCTTGGCGCCGCAGAAATGGCCGTTGAAGTGGGAGCCGATCTCATTGCCGTCCAGCCAGGCCCCGCGTAACTGCTCCAGGGTCTCCCTGATGTGCTCGTCGGTGGGGAAGGATATGGCGGCCGAGCCCGGCTTGTGCTGCGGCGGCCGATAGAGGTCGCTCTTCGACTTGGGCAGCAGATACATGCCGCTCAGGAAGAACGTCATGGTGGCGTTGGTCTCCTTGGCCACCTCGCGGAAGCGGGAGAAGAGATGGTCGTCGTTCTCCAGCGCGCCGTCCCAGGAGAAGACCACGAACTGCGGCGGCTTCTCACCCGGTTTGAGCTTCTCGGGCTTGAGCTGATGCGGCTGCGGTCCGGTGTAGGACGTCGAGCCGTCCCCGAGCACCTTGTCCTTGCCGTCCCAATGTGCGTACTTGTCTTCCTTCTTGGGCTCCCTGGGGACCCGGTCCGACTTGGGGGACGCCGCGGCGGCGGGGAGGTCCCCGTCCTGCGCGCCCCCCGCGTCCCCCGGCGAGGTCAGGGCTATCAGCAGCGCCACCACGACGGCCACGGCCGTCAGCGCGCCTAAGGGCGCGGCCACGCCATAGGCGTTCCTCGCACTTAAAGCCTTCAACGCTTTCACGATCTCCAGCGCCTTCACGGGTCCCGCCCCCTGGCAACAGTACAGATGTACGTCCCCCTCAGTATCACAGAAGTATCACGTGCCCTTCACATCGGTCATCCTCACCAACCGGTCAAAAGCAGGTGATTGACGAGCAGTGAGAGGCAGGCCTGGACCAAGAGCCATCGGCGGTGATCACGGGCGGGCAGGAGCGCGGTGGTCGGCAGCAGCCAGACGAGGAACGGAAGCCAGATCCGCTCCGTCTCGGCCTTGCTCATCCCGGACAGATCGGCCACGGCGAGCGCCAGCAGCGCGGCGAAGGTCAGCACGACGAGCCCGTCCGGGGCGCCAGGACCACCAAGAGCGCCAGGACCGCCAGGACCGCCCGGCCTGCCCGGCCTGCCAGGACCGCCCGGCCCGCTCGGGCGCAGCCGCCGGACGGCGTCGGGCACCGCCGACAGCATCCGCCGCGCGCCCGCGACACAGGCGGGACCGGCGGCCACCGACGCGACGGCCAGGTTGGCCCAGACCCAGTACGCGTACGGGCGGTCGGAAGCCACGCCCTGGTAGTAGCGCTCGACCAGCAGGGAGTACCCCTCCCACCACCGGAACCCGGCCAGCGTGAACGCCCCGGCCACCACCGCCACCCCGGTCAGCACGAAGGGCAGCGGCCGCGCGGTGCGGGCGAGCAGCAGTACGGCGGCGGCGGGCAGCGCCAGCAGCGTCAGCCCGTAGGAGAGATACGCCGTCAGCCCCAGCAGCAGCCCGGAGGCCAGCGCGACCGCCCCGGGCGCCCGGACCGTACGCGTCGCCGCGAGCGCCAGCAGTGCGAGCCCCCAGGCCGCGACGGCCGCGAAGTAGCCGTCGGCCGAGGCACCCACCCATACCGCCCCGGGCGCCAGGACCAGGAACGGGGCGGCCGTACGCGCCGCCCGCTCCTGCCCCAGGGCGCGCAGCGTGACCAGGATCGCGACCGCCGCCGAGCCGCCCACGGTGACGCAGAAGGCCCCCGCCCAACCGCCGCCGCCCAGGCCCAGCCGGTCCAGGCCCACGAAGGTGAGCACGGCACCCGGCGGATGGCCCGCGATATGGGCGGGCCAGTGGTCGGGCTGAGTGAGCAGGATATGGCCGGTGAAGCCGCGCAGGGCCGCGCCGATGTCCTGGAACCGGTCGATGCCGCGCAGATACTCGTGACGCGCGGTCAGCCGCTCCGCCACCCCGCGCCGCCATCCGTCGACCAGCGCCAGCGACCAGATCCAGGCCATGGCCGCCGCCCAGACGGCCCCCAGCAGCCCCCGCCACGGCAGCCGCGCCGCCAGCCGGTGGCCATGGAGGACGACCGCCGCGGCGACGGCCAGGGCGAGGGGCGTGCCGGGGCCCACATGAGGCAGCCAGTCGGCGTACAGCGGCGCCCAGTCGACGTACAAGGAGTGATCCGTCCGCTGGATCAGGGTGCCGACGACGGCGGCGACGGCGAAGACCAGGGCGGCGGCAGCGGCGGCGAGCACGTCCCGACGACGGCCGGTCCGTGTGTCGTCCTGGGTGGGCTGGATGTCGGCGCCGTTGCGGAGAGGGAGCTTCACGACGTCACGCTACGTCGCCGAGCCCGCCGCCGGACCGCCGCGCCGCGCGCTGTCACCGGACCGTCAGATCTTCCCGGCCAGGGCCCGTGACGTCACCGTTTTGTCATGGGCTCAAGGCCGCCGGAGGCGGTGCGGCGGTCCTACGGTCATGCCATGAGCCACCCTCCCCGTACCGACCGTGACCGCCGCGCCCTGTGGCGCAGCCCGCTCCGCGGCCCCTGGCTGACGTCCGTCTTCGGCCTGATCCTGCTCTTCGGCATCCCCGTACTCTTCGTGACCGGACTGCTGTCGTACGCCGCCTACAACCCCGATCTGTCCCCGGTCAACGACAAGACACCGGACAAGGGGCTGCTCGGCTTCTACCTCTTCTCCTGGCCGACCGACCCCTCCTGGCTCTACCGCGTCACCCAGGGGGTGCACGTCACGCTCGGGATCGTGCTCGTCCCCGTGCTGCTGGCCAAGCTGTGGTCGGTCATCCCCAAGCTGTTCGCCTGGCCGCCGGTGCGGTCCCTGGGGCACGCGCTGGAGCGGCTCTCGCTGCTCCTGCTGGTCGGCGGGGGACTGTTCGAATTCGCGACCGGCGTGCTCAACGTCCAGCTGGACTACATCTTCCCCGGCTCCTTCTACCCGCTGCACTTCTACGGGGCGTGGATCTTCATGGCCGCTCTCGTGGTCCATGTGGCGCTGCGGCTCCCGCTCATGGTGCGGACGCTGCGGAGCCGCGAGCTGCGGGCCGAACTGCGCACCCGCACCTCCGACACCCGGCCGGAGCCGCCGGACGAGACCGGCCTGGTCAGCCCCCGGCCCGCCGCGCCGACCACGTCGCGGCGGGGCGCGCTCGCCATGGTCGGCACCGGCTCCTTCGCGCTGCTGGTGGTGACGGCCGGTCAGAGCATCGGCGGGCCGCTGCGTACGAGCGCGCTGCTCGCCCCGCACGGGCGCGAGCCGGGCCGGGGGCCGAACGGCTTCCAGATCAACAAGACCACCGTGGCCGTCGGCATCCGCGCCCGCGACATCGGGCCCGACTGGCGGCTTGTGGTGCGGGGCGCGGCGGGCCGCGAGACCGTCCTCACCCGGGAGCGGCTGCTGCGGCTGGAGAGCCACGGCGCGGCGCTGCCCATCGCCTGTGTGGAGGGGTGGTCCACGACCGACCAGCGGTGGGAGGGGGTGCGGCTGGCCGACCTCGCCGCGCTGGTGGGGCATGCCGACCGGCCGCCGAGGGTGCTGGTGGAGTCCGTGCAGCGGCACGGCTCCTTCCGCAGCGTCGTGCTGAGCGAGCACCAGGTCCGCGATCCGCGCTCGCTGCTGGCACTGAAGGTCAACGGCGCGGATCTGTCGCCGGACCACGGCTATCCGGCGCGGGTGATCGTGCCCGGGGCTCCGGGTGTGCACAACACCAAGTGGGTCGGGCGGCTGACGTTCGGGGGGACGGCATGAGGTTTCTCGGACTTCGGGGGGACGGCGCGAGGCTTCTCGGACTTCGGGGGGACGGTATGAGGTTTCTCAGGCGGAGCCGTGTCGGGCTGCGGCGGCTGGACGGGGAGTCACCGCTGCGGCTGGTGCTGCTGTTGTGCTCCTTCGCGCTGACCGGTTACGCCGGGCTCAGGCTGCTGAGCGGCGACTGGTTCGGGATCGCGCTGTGGTTCGTCGGCGCCGCCGTCCTCCACGATCTGGTGCTGCTGCCGCTGTACGCGCTCGCCGACCGTGCCGTGGCGGCCGTGCTCCCGGCCCCGGCCCGGTGGATCAACCATGTGCGGGTGCCCGCCTTCGTCTCCGGTGTGCTGCTGCTGGTGTGGTTCCCGCTGATCCTCGGCCGGCAGGAGCGCCGGTACGAGAACGCGACCGGGCTGAGCGCCGATGTCTTCTGGCCGCGCTGGCTGCTGATCACCGCCGTACTCTTCGGCGCCTCGGCCCTGTGGCTGGTGATCCGGGTGGCGATCCGGGGGTGGCGGCGGCGCCCGGGGGCTCGGGGCGGGGCCGCGGAGGCCTCTTCGCCCGCTTCGCCCGCTTCGGACGCTTCGGACGCTTCGACCGGGGAGCGGAAGCCGCCCGCCGGGCCCACCGGGCCTGCCGGGCCCGCAGGGCCCAGCCGGCCATGACCGCCGCGGCGGCGACCGCGTACCCCAGCGTCCCGACCCACGCGCCGTCGTCCACCGCACGGGCCGTCACATACTGGGCGACTCCGGCGAGCGGCAGGCCGAGCCACTCCCAGCGCCCGTCGAGGGCCACCAGCGCCACCACCAGCAGCGCGTACCAGGGGTAGCCGGGCGTCATCAGCAGGAACGCGGTCCCGGTCACCACCAGCGCGCCGCGCCAGGGCCGTTGGGGATCGCCGCGCAGCAGCACCCGGGCCACGACCATGACCAGGACGGCGGCGATCACGGGGAGGGCCCAGGTCTCCGGATCGGGGTGGAGCAGGCGCAGCAGCGCGTAGCGGTTCTTGTCGTCGGCGGCGGTGGCGCCCGTCTCGTAGCCCTCCTCGGCCACATAGCCGGTGAGATAGCCGAGGACGGAGGAGTGCGAGAGCAGGACGTACGGGAGGTAGCCGAGCGCGACGACGGCGGTGGCGGGCAGCACGACGGCCGCGGCGCGGCGGGTCCGCCCGGCCGGCGAGGCGGGGCTCCCGGTGCTCGTGGCGAGGACGCCGGTACCCGTGGCGAGGACGCCGGAGAGCGCGCCCGGCAGGGTCACGGCGGGCAGCAGCTTGGCCGCGGTCGCCGCGCCGAGCAGCGCACCGCCCAGGGCGCGGCGGCGGGGAACGGCGACGAGGCCCGCGACGGTCAACAGCACGCCGAGCGCGTCGATATGCGCGTTGTTCACCGCCTCCACCGGTACGGCCGGGCACCAGGCCCAGAGCGCGGCGCGGGCGGTCGCGAGGCGGGGGTCGCGGCGGCGCCGCGCGGCGGCGAGCAGCACGGCGGTGGTGGCGACGGACAGCAGCGCGCCGCCGGTCTGCAGGGGGAGGAGGGTGGAACCTGACGGCGCCGAGCGGTGTACAAGCAAGAAATAGCCCTCTGCGGCGGGAGGATAAATCGTATGGACCGAGGGGCGGTTCAGGCGCGTGCACTGCGGCTCGGCGGAGGCGCTTGGCGGGTGATCGGGTTCCGGATCGGCGCGCGGGACGGCGCCGGGCGTGGGACGTTCGGGCGCGGGATGTTTGGGCGTGGGACGTTCGGGCGCGGCGCGGACGGGGGCGCGGTCGGGGCCATGGCAGGAGGAGCCCCGCGGGAAGAGCCAGCGGTCGCGCAGCGAAGCGAGCGCGGGATCCTCGGGCGCGTGGTCATAGGGGGATATGCCCGCGGCCTGCACGCGTCCGTCCCAGGCGTAGCGGTAGGCGTCGGTGCTGGTGCGCGGCGGGGCGAGCAGCCCCGTGGCGGCGACCGCCGCGCTGCCCGCGAGCACGAACACCGCGGCCTGGCGGGCGCCCAGGCGGCGGACCGTCCACGCGGCTGCGGCGAACAGCGCCCAGGCGATGGCGTACCAGCGGGACAGTACGCCGGGCGCGGTGTGGAAGTCGTCCCCGCGGAAGGTGAGGGCGAGGACGGCGACCAGCGAGCCGAGCAGCGTGGCCAGAGCGAGCGGGGTGACCCAGCGGCGGGCGGCACGCCCCCGCGCGGGCGGGTCGGTCTGTGCCTGCGTGGGTGGGTCGGTTGGCGCTTGCGTGGGTGGGTTGGTCTGTGCCTGCGCGGGCGGGTCGGTCTGTGCCTGCGCAGGCGGGTTGGTTCGCGCCTGCGTGGGTGGGTCGGTCTGTGCCCGCGCGAGTGGGTCGGTCCGCACCTGCGCAGGTGGGGCGGGGCAGCCCCGTGGACGAGGCTTGTCCGTGTTGTCGGGCGGTGGTGCGGGGCGCTCAGGCGGTCGGGGCTCGTCCGCGCCGTCGGGCGGTGGCGCGGGGCGGTCGCGAGCCGATGGCCGCGGGCCCGGGACGGAGTGCGGCCGGGGCGCCTGATCGGGCACCCGGCCGGTCCACCGGGCGAATCGGCCGGGCCGCGGCAGGCCGCGCGGCGATGTGGGCATGGCTCAGCGCTCCGTGCCGGTCCGGGGCGGCGGCGTGCGGCGCAGCGATACGAACCCGCGGTCGCGCGCGGTCCACTGCTCGACCGGGCTCCAGCCCACCGCGCGTGCGTGGCGCAGCAGCGCCCGGACGCCGACGCGGGCCCAGGGGAAGGCCGTTCCCACGTCGCCCCGGCCGTCGTCCACGCGCACCCGCACCCGCTCGTCCACATCGGTCGCCGCGGCCTCCACGATCAGCAGTCCGTCGGGGGCCATGAGTTGGGCGACGCGCGCCAGCAGGGCGCGCGGATCGCCGCCGATGCCGATGTTGCCGTCGATCAGCAGCGTCGTGCCCCAGCGCCCCTCGCCGGGCAGCGGTTCGAAGACCGAGCGGCACAGCGCGGGACCGCCCGCGCGGACCGTACGGGCGACTGCCGTCTGGCTGACGTCGATGCCCAGGCAGGGGCGGCCGTGCAGGGCCAGCGCGGCCACCAGCCGACCGGGTCCGCAGCCGATGTCGAGTATCGGGCCCTGACAGCGCCGCAGCACGGTCCGGTCGGCCGCGTCGGCGTCCGCACACCAGCGTTCGACGTCCAAGGGCAGCATCCAGCCGTCGGCCCGGCGCAGGAACAGCGGCCCTCGGCCCGCGTGGAGTGCTCGGACATAGGGGTCGGCGTGCCAGTGGGCGGCCGCGCGGCGAGCGGGCGTCCGCTCACCCACCGCTCCGTCGCGCACAGACACGTCATGTACGGATCCCTCACGTACCGCTCCGTCGTGTACGGCCCCCTCGTGCACCGATCCCTCGTGCACCGATCCCTCGTGCACCGATCCGTCGCGCACCGTCTCGGCCGTGCTCATCGGGCGGTGGTCCGGGACGAGAGACGGGCGAGGGTCCGGGCGAACCGCCCGCCCGGGGCGTCGGCCGCCACCCGTACGGCGTCCTCGGCCGTGTCCACGTCGCGCAGTATCGGAAGGTCGCGCACCCGCAGCCCCGCGTCCGTCAGCCGACGCCGCTGGGCGGCACCGGTGGTGGCGGTGGACATCGGCACGCCCCGCAGCAGTTCGGGGTCCGGTTCGGCCAGGCCCAAGGCCCAGAAGCCACCGTCGGCGGCCGGGCCGAACCAGGCGTCGCAGTCGTGCCGGCTCCCCGGTGTCAGCGCGGGGGCGAGGAGAGCGGGGGTGACCTGCGGGGTGTCCATGCCGATCAGCAGGGTGGCGCCCCGGCAGGCGGCGAAGGCCGCGGCGAGCCGTTCGTCCAGACCGCCGTCGCACTGCCCCACCACCTCGAATCCCGGCGGCAACCACGGGCCGGGGTGTCCGTCGAGCACCAGCACCCGGCGCCGGGCGGGCATGGCGAGCGCGGCGTGCAGCGTGTCGGCGAGGGACGCCTCGGCGAGCAAGGCGGCCTCGGCGGGGGTGTACGGGGGAGTGAGCCTGGTCTTCACCCGCCCGGGCACCGGCTCCTTGGCGATGATGAGCAGCGTCGTCCCGCCCGCGTGGGCCGCCCGGGAGCAGGTGTCCGTGCGGACGTCCGCATCGGCGACCGGCCGCCCGTCGGCGCTACCTGGTCCGGAGTCGAGGCGGTCCGGAGCCGAGGGGGTCTCCGCCGCGTGGGCCTCGGCCGAGGGGGTCTCCGCCGCGTGGGCCTCGGCCGAGGGGGTCTCCGCCGCGTGGGCCTCGGCCGAGGGGGTCTCCGCCGCGTGGGCCTCGGCCGAGGGGGTCTCCGCCGCATGGGCCTCCGCCGCGTGGGCGTCCGCCCCGTGGGCCTCCTCGTGTGGCGCGGCGCTCACCGCGCGGCCCTCGTGGGGGTGGCGAGGTCGCGGACCTCCGGCGGTTGGCGCAGCACGGCGCGCATATCGCGCACCGTGTGCCAGGTGCCCCGCCAGGTGCCGGTGACCTTCGACTTCCCGGTGCGCGGCCGGTACGGCACGTCGCGTTCCTCGATCCGCCATCCGGCGTCGGCGGCCCGCACGACCATCTGCAGCGGGTAGCCGCTGCGGCGGTCGGTGAGGCCGAGGGCGAGCAGCGGTTCGCGCCGGGCGGCCCGCAGCGGGCCCAGATCGCCCAGCGTGAGGCCGGTGCGCCGCCGCAGCATCCGGGTCAGCGCGAGGTTGCCGAGCCGGGCGTGCACCGGCCAGGCTCCCCGCTCCTGGGGGCGTCGCCGGCCCAGCACGAGGTCGGCGTCGCCCGCCGCCACGGTCCGCACGAAGGCGGTCAGCAGCCCGGGGTCGAGCGAGGCGTCGCAGTCGCAGAAGCAGACGATGTCGGCCTCGGCGGCGAGGAGCCCGGTGTGGCAGGCGGCGCCGAAGCCACGGCGGGGTTCGTGGACGACGGTGGCGCCGTGGGCGCGGGCGATCGTGGCCGAGCCGTCCGTGGAGCCGTTGTCGACGACGATGGCGCGCCAGCCGTCGGGGATGCGGGCCAGCACCCAGGGCAGGGCGGCGGCCTCGTCCAGACATGGCAGGACGATGTCCGCACAGGGGGTGGTCGAGTTCGTCACCCGCACCACACTACGAAGGAGAAAGCGACATTTCGGGCTTCAGGTTCTTACGAAACACGGACGTCGGCCGGGCGGCGGGCTCCCCGGCGCCCCCTGGCGGCGCACCCGGTGTCACGCTGTGGGGCATGCAGCAGAACCCCTCTCCCACCCGCGTGCTCGTCGTCGACGACGACCCGACCGTGGCCGAGGTCGTCGCCGGGTACCTCGGCCGGGCCGGCTTCGCCGTGGACCGGGCCGCCGACGGCCCCGGGGCGCTCGCCCGTGCCGCCGCCCGCCGGCCGGACCTGGTCGTCCTCGACCTGATGCTGCCCGGCATGGACGGGCTGGAGGTGTGCCGCGCGCTCCGGGACAAGGGCCCGGTGCCGGTCATCATGCTCACCGCACGCGGCGACGAGGAGGACCGGATCCTCGGCCTGGAGATCGGCGCGGACGACTACGTCACCAAGCCGTTCAGCCCGCGGGAGCTGGTGCTGCGCGTGGAGTCGGTGCTGCGGCGCGGCCGGACCGGTCCGCGGGTCCCCGGCTCGTCCGGCCCCGGCCCCGGCCAGGGCCCCGACCCGGGCGAGGTGACGCATCGCGCCGGGATCACCCTCGACCCGCTGGCCCGGCGCGCCGCCCGGGACGGCCGGGAGCTCGCCCTGACCGTGCGCGAATTCGACCTGCTGGCCTTTCTGCTGCGCCACCCCGGGGTGGCCTTCACCCGCGAGGAGCTGATGCGCGAGGTGTGGGGCTGGGACTTCGGCGATCTGTCCACCGTCACCGTCCATGTGCGGCGGCTGCGCGGAAAGGTCGAGGACGATCCCGCCGCGCCCCGGCTCATCCAGACTGTATGGGGCATCGGCTACCGCTTCGACGCCCCGCCCGAGGCCGGCGGCGAGGCCGACGACGAGCCCCACGGCGAGAGACGGCGGGACGAGGGACGTGGGGACGAGGGGCAAAGGTGCGAAGGGCAACGGTACGAGGGGCGCGCGGACCAGGGGCGGGACGAGGGAAGGGGGCCGGGCTCCGATGGGTAATGTGCTCCTCATGGCCGCGTTCGCCTTCCTCGGCGCGGCGGCGGCCGGTCTGCTGGGCGCGCTGGCGCTGCGGCTGGTGCGCGGCCGTTCGGTCGCGGTGTCCCTCGCCGTCGTCGCCGCCGTCGCGGTCACGGCGATGCTCACCGGGACGCTGGCCGTCGCCTGGGCGATGTTCCTGTCCCCGCACGACCTGACGGTGGTCACGACCGTCTGTGCCATGGCCGCCGTGGTGTCCCTGGCCACCGCGCTGCTGCTGGGCCGCTGGGTGGTCGCGCGCAGCAACGCGCTGGCCCTCGCCGCCCGCTCCTTCGGGGACGGCGGGAGCTTCGCCGCCCCCGACGGCCAGGCCACCGCCGAACTCGCCGCGCTCGGCCGTGAACTGGCCGCCACCAGTGCCAAGTTGGCCGCCTCCCGCGAGCGTGAGCGGGCCCTGGAGTCCTCCCGCCGGGAGCTGGTCGCCTGGATCTCCCACGATCTGCGCACCCCGCTGGCGGGGCTGCGCGCGATGTCCGAGGCGCTGGAGGACGGGGTGGCCCCGGACCCGGACCGCTACCTCCGCCGCATACGCACCGAGGTGGAGCGGCTGAACACGATGGTCGGCGACCTCTTCGAGCTCTCCCGCATCCACGCCGGGGCGCTCTCCCTCGCGCCCACCCGGATTTCCGTCTACGACCTGGTCGGCGACGCCCTCGCCGGGGTCGATCCGCTCGCCCGCGAGCTGGGTGTCCAGCTGATCGGCGACCGCGTGGACCCCGTCCCGGTGGAGGTCGACGGCAAGGAGATGACCCGTGTGCTCGGGAACCTCCTCGTCAACGCGGTCCGCCGCACCCCGGCGGACGGCACGGTCGCGGTGTCCGCCGAGCGCGAGGCGGACACGGTCGTGCTGTCGGTCACCGACGGCTGCGGCGGAATTCCGGAGGAGGACCTTCCGCGCGTCTTCGACACCGGCTGGCGCGGCAGCGACGCCCGCACACCCCCGGCGGGCGCCGGTCTGGGCCTCGCCATCGTCCGTGGCATCGTCGAGGCCCACGACGGCCAGGCGGCGGTCCGCAACGTCGACGGCGGCTGCCGCTTCGAGGTCCGCCTCCCCGCCGCCGTCACGTCCTGAGCGCCGCCGCCGTCACGTCCTGAGCGACCCCGCTCCCCTCACATCCGCCTCACACCCCCGCTCATGCCCGCCTCACACCCCCGCCTCACACCCCCGCCCGTTGCGGGGCGTGGGCGAATTCGGTCATGCCCTCGTGGAACGAGACCGCCGGGCGCCAGCCCAGCTGGTCGCGGATCCGGCGGGACGACGCGGTGATGTGCCGGACGTCGCCCAATCGGTAGTCGCCCGTCACCACGGGTGCGGGGCCGCCGAACGCCGTGGCCAGGGCCGTGGCCATCTCACCCACCGTGTGAGGATCGTCGCTGCCGGTGTTGTACGCGGTCAGCGCGGCCGGGGCCGCCGCGTCCGGCGCCGCCTCCAGGGCGGCGACATTGGCGGCGGCCACGTCACGTACATGGATGAAGTCCCGGCGCTGGTTCCCGTCCTCGAAGACCGTGGGCGCCTCGCCGCGCGCCAGGGCCGAGCGGAAGAAGGAGGCGACGCCCGCATAGGGGGTGTCGCGCGGCATTCCAGGCCCGTACACATTGTGGTAGCGCAGCGACACCGCGCGGCCGCCCACCGACCGGGCCCAGGCCGCCGCCAGGTGTTCCTGGGCCAGCTTCGTCGTCGCGTACACATTGCGGGGATCGACTGGTGCGTCCTCCCCCACCAGGCCGGGCCGCAGCGGGGTGCCGCATTCGGGGCAGAGGGGGTCGAAGCGGCCCGCCGCGAGGTCCGCCTCGGCGCGCGGGCCGGGACGGACCCGGCCGTGGCGGGGGCAGTCGTAGCGCCCCTCGCCGTAGACGACCATCGACCCGGCGAGGACCAGTTCGCGCACCCCGCGCTCGGCCATCGCCGCCAGCAGCACCGCCGTGCCCAGGTCATTGCAGCCCACATAGGCCGGGGCGTCCGCGAAGTCCTTGCCGAGGCCGACCATTGCCGCCTGGTGGCATACGGCGTCCACGCCGCGCAGCGCCGCGAGGACCGCCTCCCGGTCCCGTACATCGGCGTGGATCCACTCCCCGTCCACGGATGGCGGAGCCGGATGGGTGGCGGTCGGGTGAGCGGCGGGAAGCAGGGCGTCGAGGACGACGGCCTCATGGCCGTGCTCGACGAGGGCGGTGACGATGTGCGAGCCGATGAAGCCCGCACCTCCGGTGACCAGTACGCGCATGGGGGCGACGCTAGGCCCGAGCGGGCGTCCGGGCCCGCCCCCGCGCCGTTCCGTCACCGCTCCGTAAGACCTTCCGGAGGAGGCGTGGTCACAGAATGGTCACAAGGGGGACGGCCCTGCGTTGCCTTTCACTGCGACCGTGGCGGCCACTCGCGTCCCTGGGGCCCCGTCCCCGAGGTCTGTCCTCCTGGGGCTCACGGACACGTTCAGACACGTTCAAACGGATAGTTCAACCGGACACGTCTCTCAAGACCGCCGCCATCGACGAACAGAGAGCCACATGACGGTCACCACCGCCCCCGCGGCCCAGCGTCCCCGCTGCCTCAACGACGTCAAGGGATGGTTCCCCAGCCTTGACCAAGTGCTGTTCGACCACTTTCTGAGCCGCCAGGAGCGCCTCGGACAGCGCGGGGACCTGATGGAGATGGGTGCCTACATGGGCAAGAGCGCCATCTTCACCGCCGCCTACATGCGGGCGAACGAGCGTTTCACGATCTGTGACCTCTTCGACGCCGAGGCGCCGGACGAGAAGAACGCGGCGGAGGCACGCAAGTCGTACTCCACCCTGACCCGCACCGCCTTCGAGCAGAACTACCTGGCCTTCTGGGACGAGCTGCCGAACGTCATCCAGGGCCCCACCTCCGTCGTGCCCGACCACGTCGGCGCGAACACCTGCCGCTTCATCCACGTGGACGCCTCGCATCTGTACGAGCACGTGGCGGGCGACATCGACACCGCGCACAACACGCTGGTGCCCGACGGCCTCGTTATCCTCGACGACTTCCGCTCCGAGCACACCCCGGGCGTGGCCGCCGCGACCTGGGAGGCGGTGTTCACGCGCGGCCTGCGGCCCATCTGCCTGTCCACACAGAAGCTCTACGGCACCTGGGGCGACCCGGAGCCGATCCAGAACGAGATGCTCGCGGACGAGGAGTGGCGCAAGGGGATGCACACCAGTGTGCAGGAGATCGCGGGCCGCAGGGTGCTGCGGTTCTCGGGGAAGCCCGCGAACCCGACCCCGCCCACCTCCCGCTTCGTCAATGAGCCGCGCGACCCGGCTCCCGAGCCGCGCTCCGCGTCCACCGCACCGGCGTCCGCGCCCGCGGCGCGCCGCCCCACCGCGGTCCGGCGGTTCGCCGCCGATGTGCTCCCGCCGGTCGTCACCCGCGCGATCCGCCGCCGCAGGGGATAGCGCCCCCGGGCACGGAGGGAGTCCGGGGACTGTCTGTCCCCGGACTCCCAAGGACTCCCGGCACCGCGGACGACGCCTTACTGCCGCCGCAGTGCCGGGTGGTCCGCCACCACCGTGCAGGACCCCGGCGCGATCTCGGTGAACCCCGCGTCGCGCACCACCGGCAGGCCGCTCGCGGTGAGCTCGTCCCACCGGTCGGCCGACGCCGTACGCACCGCCAGCGGGAACCCGGCCTCGCGCCAGGCCGCCCGCGCCGCGTCGTCCAGCTCCCACCAGGCCAGCTGGGCGCCGTGCCCGGCCTGGGCCATCGCCTTGCCCGCCGACATCTCCACCTGGGGGCTCAGCCACAGCACCGGACCGGTGGGGTCGGGGGCGGGCGGCGGCTCGGGGTCGTCCAGGTCGGTGCCGGAGACCTGGAGCTTGGCCAGCTCCTTGGGCCAGCCGTCCAGCGGCACCGGCGGGAACACCCGCACCTCGGCGGCCGCCGACGAAGCCTCGTCCCTGTCCCCGTCCTCGTGCGCGTCTTTGTGCCCGCTTACGTCCTCGGCCGGGGGCGCGGCGGGCGCCCGGCCCGTGACCGTGATGCCCGGCAGCCCGGCCGCGCGCCGCCACTCCGCGCCGCGCGCCCGCCGTACGACCTTGCGGATCCGGGCGTCCTGCCAGTCCCGTACGGCCTGCGCCCACTCGCCGTCGGCGGCCGTCGCCCGCTCGTCCGACAGCAGCACCAGCACCGCGCGCGCCGCCGTCTCCAGGGCGTCCGTACGCGCCGGGGGCGCGGCCTTCTCGATCCGGACCACCAGGGGCAGCACGAACTGCGGCGCGGCGTCCCGGTCGGTCTCGGCATGCCGGAAGGGGCTGCTGCGGGCGC
This sequence comes from Streptomyces endocoffeicus, assembly GCF_016741935.1. Classification (GTDB taxonomy): domain Bacteria; phylum Actinomycetota; class Actinomycetes; order Streptomycetales; family Streptomycetaceae; genus Streptomyces; species Streptomyces endocoffeicus. The sequence goes on from NZ_JAERRG010000008.1 coordinate 370,712, forward strand.
CGGATCCGGTGCTCTGGTGAGCGGTCGTCTGGGTGCCGGTCTGGGTGCCGGTCTCGGTGTCGGCGTCGGTGCTGGTCACGCGCCAAGTGTGCCAGGACCGCCGCCAGGGCCTCCGCGCGCCGGGGGCTTCCCCTCGCTGGGGGCTTCCCCTTACCGAGGGCCTCCCTCGCCGAGGGCCTCCCCTCGCCGAGAGGCGCGCCTATGCTCAACCGGCATGAGACTGCGAGGAGTCGGCCGCCGCTACGGCCTGGGCGGACCCTGGGTGCTGCGGGGTGTCGATCTTGAGGTGCCGCCAGGCTCGCTGACCCGTGTCCAGGGGCACAACGGCAGCGGCAAGTCCACGCTGCTGAGGCTGCTCGCCGGGATCGACGCCCCCAGCGCGGGCCGTATCACCGGCCGTCCGGCCACCGCCTACGTCCCGGAGCGATTCCCGGCCGAGCTGCCCTTCTCCGCCCTCGGCTACCTCACCCACCTGGGTCGGATCCACGGGCTGTCCCGCGCCGCGGCGGCACGCGGGGCGGGGGAGTGGCTGGAGCGGTTCGGCGCGGACGGCTACGCCGGTACCCCGCTCGCCGAGCTGTCCAAGGGCACCAGCCAGAAGATCGCCGTGGCACAGGCGCTGCTGGCCGCACCCGGCCTGCTGGTCCTGGACGAGGCGTGGACCGGCCTCGACCAGGCCGCACGCGGGGTGCTGGACACGGCGGTCGCCGAGCGCGTCGCCGACGGTGGCGCGGTCGTCTTCGTCGACCACGACCCACGCCGCCTGGCCGGGGCTCCGGACCGCGTCCTGCGCGTCACCGAGACCCGGCTGGAGCCGGTGGACGGCACGGTTCGGCCGCCGGTGGTGCGGGACGGACCCGGCGTCGGGCCACGGGTGCGGGTGGAGGCCGAGGGGCGGCCGGGGGCCGGGTTGCCCGATGAGCTGTCGGGCGCCGTGGTACGCGAGTACGCGCCCGTGCCCGCGCTCGCGCCGGCACCCGCGCCCGCGTCCGCGCTCCGGAGCGGGGCCGACGGTCCGGCGGGGCGGGGCGTACGGCTGGCGGTCGAGGTCGGCGCCGCCGACTCCGATGCCCTGCTCCGCACCCTCCTGACCGCCGACCCGCCCTGGCACATCCGCGCGGTGACGACCATCGACGACAACGACACCCGGCATCCCGCCCGAGGGGCGAAGGAGAAGGCATGACCGCGCTGCTGCGCTATCAGGCGGCCCTGCTGGCCCGCTCGCACCGCTGGCTGCCACCGTTGCTGCTCTACGGCGCGTTCCTGGGGATCGGGGTGCAGACCGGGCAGCCGATCCTCGACTCGCTCGGCTACGCCGCCGCCGCGCTGCTGCCCGTCGCCGCCTGGCTGGTGCGGGCGTGCGTCACCCAGGAGCCCGCCGCGGCCCGCGACTGCGCCTCGGCGGCGGTGGGGCCCGGCCGGGTGCACCTCGCCTCGGTGCTGACCGCGCTGGGCGCGGCGCTGGTGCTCGGCACCGCCGGGACGCTGTTCGTCGCGGCGGTCAGCGATCCGTACACCGCGGACCACCTGCACGAGATCCCCGTGCCCGAGGCGACCGTCTCCGGGCTGCTCACCGCGATCGCGTGCGCGCTGCTCGGCACGGCCGTCGGCGCGCTGTGCAACCGGCCGCTGCTGCGCCGCCCCGGCTGGGCGATCCCGGCCACGCTGCTCGCCGCGCTGCTGGTGTCGGTGGCCGGTGCCTCGCCCGCGAACGCCGCCGTGTCGGGGCTGGTCGACGGCTCGCACAGCGGCACCGTGCCGATGCCCCTGCTGCCCCTGGCCCTGACCGGCGCGGCCGCCGCCGGGGCGACCGCGCTGGCCTGCGCGCTGAGCTCCCGCCGGTCGTAGGGTTCGGGGCATGGACGACCGTACGGACCTCCCCGAGGGCCCGCCGTACGCCGACTGCGTGCAGTGCGGCGAGCCCACCGAGTACCCCGCCACGCGCCCCGGAGCGACGCTGTGCCCCGTCTGCGAATGGCAGGAGGCCCAGCGCACCGCCTGCTCCGGCTAGCGACCACCCACCGGCTGCCCCGGCGGGATCGCATACGGGCCGCTCGGCCCTGTCCCGGCGGAGCTTCGCGGGCCCGCGAAGCCTGCCGCGGCGCCCGGCGTCCGCGTCCCGGCCACCACCGCGAGGCGGCGGCCCCCGCACCAGAGGCCGCCACGCAGCGACAGGAAGCTCCGCCGGACAGGCGCTAAGCGGCCTCGCCGAAGTCCGGTGCGGTTCGGTTGCGCCCCGAAGGGGCGCGGGGCTGTGTCGATGTGCGGCTCCGCCGCGTGGGACCAGCCACGACGGCGCCGCAGTCGGCCGACGACGCATCGCGCCACTTCCCGCGGAGCGCTCAGCGACGCCAGGGCCCCGTCACGGCGAACGTCGTGCCCGGGGTGTAGCAGTTCACGTACATCGTGCGGCGGTCCGGCGCGAAGGTGACGCCCGCGAACTCGCCCCACTCCGGCTCCTCCGGTGAGCCAATGTTCTGCCGCCCTCGCGCCATCGCGTAGACCTCGCCGCGCCGGGTCACCCCGAAGACATGCTGCGCGCCGTTGCCGTCCTCGCAGACCATCAGGCCGCCGCTGGGTGCGAGCGTGATGTTGTCGGGGGACTCGCCGGGGAGCTGGACATCCGTCCCGGGGCCGAAGACGATCACCAGCGTGAGGCGTCCGCGGTCGGGGTCGTAGCGCCAGATCTGGCCGAAGTGGTCGGCCGCCGAGCCGTCCGCGCTCTTGGCGAAGCTGGAGACGAAGTAGACCGACGTACCGCCCCAGTAGCACCCCTCCAGCTTCTGGGCGTGGGTGATGCCTCCGGGGCCGAAGTCCTGGAAGCGGATGGGGGTTTGGCGGGCGAGCGGGTCGGGGACGTCCACCCACTCGACGCGGTCGAAAGTGGTGCCCGGCTCCTGGACGGTGGACAGATCGGGCACCCCCGGCACCCGCAGCGCCTGCAGCTCCCCGCCCGCGCGCAGTGAGCCGATGCCGCCGAGCGGCTTCCTCGGCCGGAAGCGGTAGAAGAGCCCGAAGGGCTTCTCGAAGGCGTCCTCGGTCTCGTAGACGACGCCGCTGCGCGGATCGACCGCGATGGCCTCGTGCTGGAAGCGGCCCATGGCGGTGAGCGGTACGGCGCCGGTGCGGCGCGGATCGTAGGGGTCGACCTCGAAGATGAAGCCGTGGTCCTTGGTGTAGCCGTTCGTACCGGCCCGGTCCTCGGTTTCCTCACAGGTCAGCCACGTGTGCCAGGGGGTGGGGCCGCCCGCGCAGTTGACCGCGGTGCCCGCGATGGCCACTCGCTCGGACAGTACGTGGTTGCCGGGGCCGAGCTCCAGGGCGGTGCAGCCGCCCAGGCCCATCGGGTCGTAGGTGAGGCCGTTCACGGCGGGGACGCGGATCGCGGCGTCCTTACGGTTCTCATGGTTGCGGACCAGATGCGTACGGCCGCGGTGGCCGCCGGCGCGGCCCGGGAAGGCGGCCATGCCGTCGCAGTGGCTGGGGACCTTGCCCTCGCCGGACCGGAGTTCATCGCCCTCGCGCGAGAGCACCCGGTAGCGGAATCCCTCCGGGAGGTCGAGCAGTCCATCGGGGTCGGGGACCAGGGGGCCGTAGCCACCCCGGCCGAGTGGTGGGGAATCCGGTTCGGCGGCCGCGGCCGTTCCGGCGAAGAGCTCGGAGACGCTGCCGGTGAAGGCGATCGAGGCCATGGTGGCCCCCAGCGCGCCGGTGCGGCCGAGAAGCTGACGTCGTGTCGCTGACATGCGGTAACTCCCTGCTGGCGGACAGAGAAGATGACCGGATGTGTGTATCACGCGCGCGGGCGCGCGGGAACCATTCGATCAGCGATGCGCGCCATTCGATCAGCGATGCGCGGGAACTGTCCGATCAGCGCTTGTACGGCGCGTCGGCCAGTGTCTTCGCGTCCCGGGCCAGGGCGGTGAGCCGGGATATCGCCCGGAAGTACTTCTTCCGGTAGCCGCCGCTCAGCATCTCCTCGCTGAAGAGCTGGTCGAACGGCACCCCGGAGGCCAGCACCGGCACCTCGCGGTCGTAGAGCCGGTCGGCCAGCACCACCAGACGCAGCGCGGTGGACTGGTCGGGGACCGGGGCGACCCCGGTCAGGCAGACGGCCTGGACGCCGTCGCACATCGCGCCGTAGCGGCTCGGATGCACCTGGGACAGGTGGTCCAGCAGGGCGGGGAAGTCGTCCAGGGAGGCGCCGGGGACGCGGTGCGCGGCCCGGGTGACCGTCTCGTCGGAGTGCGGGGGCGGGGCCGCAGGGAGGCCGCGGTGGCGGTAGTCCTCGCCGTCGATGCGCAGCGTACGGAAGCGGGCGGACAGCCCCTGTATCTCGCGCAGGAAGTCGGCCGCGGCGAACCGGCCCTCGCCCAGCTTGCCGGGCAGCGTGTTGGACGTCGCGGCGAGCGCCACGCCCGCCTCGACCAGCTTGCCCAGCAGCGTGGAGACCAGGACGGTGTCGCCCGGGTCGTCCAGCTCGAACTCGTCGATGCACAGCAGCCGGTGCCCGCTCAGGGTCTTCACGGTCTGCTGGAAGCCGAGCGCGCCGACCAGGTTCGTCAGCTCCACGAAGGTGCCGAACGCCTTCAGCTCGGGGGCGGCCGGGGTGGCGTGCCACAGGGAGGCCAGCAGATGGGTCTTGCCGACGCCGTAGCCGCCGTCGAGGTACATGCCGCGCGGGCCGCAGATCGCGGCGGGCTTGGCCTTCCGGCGGAACCAGTGCCTGCGGCGCCCGCCCTTCGCGTCCGCGCCGCCGCCGAGCCGTGCGGCGAAGGCTCTCAGCGCCTCGACCGCCTCGGCCTGGCTGGGCTGGCCGGGGTCGGTGATGTAGTTGTCGAAGCTCACGGTGGCGAAGCGGGGCGGCGGCACCATCTCGGCGACCAGACGCTCCGCCGGAACCTGCGGCGCACGGGTGGTGAGGGCTGCGGGGGCTTCAGTGGCTTCGGCGGCTATGCGGCCTGCCGAGCCGGATGCGGTGGTTGGTGCAGACACGGATGTCCAGGGTAGTCGCTCTTCACCCGGCCACTGTCCGAGAGGGAGGCATGTCACACTGCGGCCTATGCGACGCCTGTTCCCCGTGCCTGTCCCCGCGCCTGCCGAAACACCTGCCGGAACGCCCGCCGAGGACCGCGAATGGACCCTTGGTGAACTGGCCGACGCCTATGCGTACCCGGAGCCGCCGCACGGCCCCTCCGGCGCCTGGCTGCGGGCCAACATGGTGTCCTCGCTCGACGGGGCGGCTCATCACGACGGCCGGTCGAAGCCGCTGTCCTCCGACGCCGATATGCGGATCTTCGGGGTGCTGCGCGGGCTCGCCGACGCCGTCGTCGTGGGCGCGGAGACCGTGCGCCGCGAGGGCTACCGCCCGGCGCGCGCCCGGGAGGCGTTCGCCGAGCGGCGGGCGGCGCTCGGCCAGCCGCCCGCGCCCGCGATCGCCGTCGTGAGCGCGAGCCTGGAGCTGGACTTCGCGCGGCCGCTGTTCACCGAGCCGCTGGTCCCGACGATCGTGCTCACGGGCGCGGCGGCCGCGGAGGAGCGGGTCGAAGCGGCCCGTGCGGCGGGGGCCGAGGTGGTCTTCGCCGGGGCCGGGCCATCCGGGCGGGTGGACGCGGCGGCGCTCGTGACCGCGCTCGCGGGGCTCGGCCACACCCGGCTGCTCGCCGAGGGCGGCCCCACGCTGCTGGCGGAGTTCGCGGCGGCCGGGGTGCTGGACGAGCTGTGTCTGGCGGTGGCCCCCCTGGTCACCGCGGGGGACGCGAAGCGGATCATGAACGGCCCCGTACTGGCGGAACCGGAACGCTTCACTCTCGCTTCCGTTCTGGAGGAAGCCGGGTTTCTTTTCACCCGCTACCGTCGGATTCACCAATAACTCATAAAAACGTCTGTAAACCCGCGAATGGGATCGCGAAGGAGAAGGGCATCCGCCGTGTTCACGAGCGTATTGATGATTGAGAAGCCCCTGACCCCCGCCGACGTGGAATTCGTCACCACCCTGCACGGCGATGATCCGGTCTCCTTCGTCGTCCTGATGCAACCCCGGGGCAGCAAGGACCGGCTGCTGCGCGCGATCGACGACATCGCCCTCGGCGAGCTGGAGCAGGCCGCCCAGGAGGGGGACGAGCCGGAGGGCAAGGAGGCGCTGGAGCCCGCCGAGCGGGCGCTGACCCACTCGGTGGCGGCGCTCGAGGCGGCCGGGAGCCGGGCCCGGGGCCATGTCGTCCAGCGCCATCCGCTGGAGGTGCTGCGCGGGGTGGTGGAGGAGACCCGGGCCGATGAGGTGATCGTGCTCACCGCCCCGCACTTCGTGGAGGAGTTTTTCCACCGGGACTGGGCCTCGCGGGCGCGCCACAAGGTGGGGGTCCCGGTGCTGAAGCTCTTCGCGCACGCGGTGGACGAGGACCAGCCCTCGGCCGGCGGCTGAGCCGCGGCCCGGCCCTGTTCCGGTGGGCATCGGCTGAGCCGCCGCCCCGCCCGGCCCCGGTGGGCATCGGCTGAGCCCCGGTCCCGGCCCCGGCCTCGGTCCCGGCCCGGCGGACGGCCCTCGCGGCCCTCGCGGCCATCGGCGGGGCCGGGCCGCCGGGGGTGCGAGAATCGGGCCGACAACACACACCGCGAACCAGGGGAGACCCGTACATGGCACCGGCCGGCACCGCCTCCGACACGCTGGATCGACCGCACTTCATCGGCATCGGCGGCGCCGGGATGTCGGGCGTGGCGAAGGTCCTCGCCATGCGCGGCGCGCGGGTCTCGGGCAGCGACACCAAGGACTCGCCGATCGTCGGGGCGCTGCGTGAGCTCGGCGCCACGGTGCACATCGGCCACTCCGCCGGCAACCTCGCCGCCGACGCCACCAGCGTCGTCGTCTCCAGCGCCATCCGGGACGACAACCTCGAACTGGTCACGGCGCGGGAGCGCGGTATCCCGGTGGTGCACCGCTCCGACGCGCTCGCCGCGCTGATGGACGGCTCCCGGCCGATCGCGGTCGCGGGCACCCACGGCAAGACGACCACGACCTCGATGCTTGCCGTCTCGCTGCGCACCCTCGGGCTGGACCCGTCGTACGTCATCGGCGGCGATCTGGACGCCCCCGGCTCCAGCGCCCTCCACGGCGAGGGCGAGATCTTCGTCGCCGAGGCCGACGAGAGCGACCGCAGCTTCCACAAGTACGCGCCCGAGGTGGCGATCATCCTCAATGTGGAGCTCGACCACCACGCCAACTACGCCTCGATGGACGAGATCTACGAATCGTTCGAGACCTTCGTCGGCCGGGTCCGGCCCGGCGGCGCGCTGGTGATCTCCGCCGACCACCCCGGCGCCCGTGAGCTGACCGCCCGGGTCACCGGGCGCGACGGGCTGCGGGTGCTCACCTACGGCGCGGACGCGGGCGCGGACGTGAGCGTCCTGGCCATCGAGCCGCACGGGCTGACCAGCGAGGTCACCGTACGGCTCGCGGAGTCCCTGGGCGGCGCGGAGCTCACCTTCACCGTCTCCGTCCCCGGCCGGCACTACGCGCTCAACGCCGTGGCCGCCCTCACCGCGGGCGCCGCCCTCGACGTCCCGGCCCCGGAGCTGGCCCCCGCCCTCGCCTCGTACACGGGCGTCAAGCGGCGGCTCCAGCTCAAGGGCACCGCGGCCGGGGTGCAGGTGATCGACTCCTACGCCCACCACCCCACCGAGATCGCCGCGGACCTCGAGGCGATCCGCGGCGGCGCCGGGGAGGGCCGGGTGCTGGTGGTCTTCCAGCCGCATCTGTTCAGCCGCACCCAGGAGCTGGGCACCGAGATGGGCGAGGCGCTCGCGCTCGCCGACGCCTCCGTGGTCCTGGACATCTACCCCGCCCGTGAGGACCCGGTCCCCGGCGTCACCAGCGCCCTGATCATCGACGCCGCGGCCCGTCACGGGGCGGATGTGACCGCCGAGCACGACCGGGACGCGGTGCCCGAGCTCATCGCCGGAATGGCGAAGCCGGGTGACCTTGTTCTCACCATGGGCGCTGGCGATGTGACCGACCTCGGTCCGGAGATCCTCGCCCGTCTGCAAAGCCCGGAGAACTGAGGAGGTCCGTCCCCATGGCGTACGAGATCGACAAGCCGGAGGAGCAGTGGCGCGCGGAGCTGACTCCGCAGGAGTACCACGTACTGCGGGAGGCCGGTACCGAGCGTGCCTTCACCGGTGAGTACACCGATTCCAAGACGGTCGGCGTCTATGCGTGCCGGGCGTGCGGGGCGGAGCTCTTCCGCTCGGAGACGAAGTTCGAGAGCCACTGCGGCTGGCCGTCGTTCTACGACCCGGCGGACAGCTCGGCCGTCGAACTGCTCGAGGACCGCTCGCACGGCATGGCCCGCACCGAGGTGCGGTGCACCCGCTGCGGCTCCCACCTGGGCCATGTCTTCTCGGGCGAGGGCTACCCGACCCCGACCGACCAGCGGTACTGCATCAACTCCATCTCGCTGCGGCTGAGCCCCGAGGAGAGCTGAGCCTCGGGCTCCTCATCGTGAGCCGCAGCGCAGCACGGCGGCGGTCTCGGGCGGCAGTCTCAGCATGCCGTCCGGGCCCGGCAGCTCGACCCGCCGCCAGGCGGCCACCACCTCGGTGACCTCGCCGGTCCGGGGCCCGAGCCAGGTCTTGACCGGCCGGTCGCCCGGGTTGAGCAGGACCCGCAGCGGGCCGCGCTGAAAGCTGAAGCAGCCATCCGAACCGGAGGACAGGCCCGTGTACGACCAGGTGGGGTCGGTCAGGGCCGGTTCGGCGCGGCGCAGCGCGATCAGCCGGCGGTACCAGTCGAGCAGCGCCCGGTGCGGCTCCCGCTCCGGCTCCCGCCAGTCGAGGCAGGACCGCAGCCGGGTGGCCGGGTCCTGGGGGTCCGGCACGTCCCCCGCCGCCCAGCCGTGGGCGGCGAACTCGCGGCGGCGGCCGGACCGCACCGCCTCCGCCAGCTCCGGATCCTGGTGGTCGGTGAAGTACTGCCAGGGCGTGCGGGCGCCCCACTCCTCGCCCATGAAGAGCATGGGGGTGAAGGGCGCGCACAGCACCACGGCCGCCGCGCAGGCCAGCAGCCCGGGGGAGAGCCGGGCGGAGAGCCGGTCGCCGACCGCGCGGTTGCCCACCTGGTCATGGGTCTGGGCGTAGCCGAGCAGCCGGTGCGCGGGGGTGGTGTGGGTGTTCAGCGGACTGCCGTGGCGGCGGCTCCGGAACGCCGAATGGGTGCCGTCGTGGAAGAAGCCGCCCATCAGCGTTTTGACCAGCGCCCCGGGCCCCTCGGCGGCGAAGTCGGCGTAGTAGCCCTGCCGCTCACCGGTGAGGAATGTGTGCAGGGCGTGATGGAAGTCGTCGTTCCACTGCGCGTGCAGACCGTGGCCGCCCGCCTCGCGCGGGGCGGTGGTGCGCGGATCGTTGAGATCGGACTCGCCGATGAGGAAGAGCGGACGGCCGGTGCGGGCGGCCAGCGCCTCCACGGCGGCCGACAGCTCGGCCAGGAAGTGCCGGGCCCGGGTGTCGCGCAGCGCGTGCACCGCGTCCAGCCGCAGCCCGTCGAGGCGGAAGTCGCGCAGCCAGGCGAGCGCGCTGCCGATGAAGTACGCGCGCACCTCGTCGGAGCCGGGCGCGTCGAGGTTGACCGCCGCGCCCCAGGGGGTGTGGTGGGTGTCGGTGAAGTACGGACCGAAGGCCGGGAGGTGGTTGCCGGAGGGGCCCAGATGGTTGTGGACCACATCGAGGACCACGCCGAGGCCGTGCCCGTGCGCGGCGTCCACGAAGCGCGCCAGACCCTCCGGCCCGCCGTAGGGCTCGTGCACCGCCCAGGGCGCCACGCCGTCGTACCCCCAGCCATGGGTCCCGGGGAACGGGCAGACGGGCATCAGCTGTACATGGGTGATGCCCAACTCGGCCAGATGCGGCAGCTGTTCGGCCGCCGCGTCGAAGGTGCCCTCATGGGTGAAGGTGCCGATGTGCAGCTCGTAGAGGACCGCGCCCGGCAGTGGCCGCCCGAACCACTCCCGCTCCCAGCGGAAGCGGGAGTGGTCGACCACCGCGCTCAGCCCCTCCGGGCCGTCCGGCTGGCGGCGGGAGCGCGGATCGGGGAGCGGCGGGCCGTCGTCGAGCGCGAAGCCGTACCGCGTGCCGGGCCCGGCCTCGGCCTCGGCCCGCCACCACCCCGCGCGGCCCGGGTCGGGCTCCATGGGACGGTCCCGCCCGTCCACATGGAGCCCGACCCGCTCGGCGTGCGGCGCCCACACCTCGAACAGCACTGGCGTCTCCTCACCTCGACCTGGCTACGGTCCTCTCGACCTGGCTACGGTCCTCGACCATGCTGCGGGACGCGGCGCCGGCGGCGCAGCAGGGCGACATCGGTCAGACGAGGTCGATGCGCTCCTGGGTGATGGGATACCCCGCCCTGGCGAAGTGCGCGGCCATGGGGAGGTTGGGCTGGTCCGTCGCCGCCGCGATCTTCGTGGCCCCCCGTTCCACCAGATCGTGGGTGCACTCCACGAGCAGGTCGTACGCGTAGCCGTGGCCGCGCTGCTCGGCGACGACCCCGATATAGCCCACGCACGGGCCGTTGGGATTGTGCGCGGGCATCTGGATGCCGACCAGCTCTCCCTCGGGCGTCCACGCCAGCCGCCACCACTCGCGCGGCGACGGGAACCAGGAGAGGACGTCCAGGAGCTCCCGCACCGCGGCCTCGACCCCTCCTCGTTCGATGGCATGGCGGTCGTGGGCGTCGAGCGTGCCCGGCATGATGCGGCGCAGTACGTCCTCGATCGCCGCGTCATCGGGCGCCGGCCGGAACTCCAGCCGCCCCGGGCGCTCGGGCAGTCCGCACTCCGGCGTCCACTCGTAGCGGTAGCGCTCGACCAGGGGCTTGAGCCCGCCCGCGACGGCGGCGTCGATACGGGCCTGGGCGGCGGCCCGCACCTCGGGCTGATCGCGCCAGCCGGGCGGGGCCAGCAGGGTGTACTCGGTGTGCAGCGGTGCGGTGCGCAGCAGTTCGGCGGCGGCGTCGGCCTCGCCCTCGGCGAAGTCGAACCAGTCCAGGGCGACGGGAGCGGAGTCCTCCGGCCCGGCCCACCACGCGGCGCGGGCCACGACCCGCCCCTCGCGCAGCGCCACCCAGGTCCAGTCGGGGCGGTACTCGCCGCCCTGGCCGACGGTGGCGTAGGTGTGGCCGAGGGTGGCCCGGCCGACGAGCGCGGGCACATGCAGGTCGTGGAACAGATGGGCGTCGCCCTCGGTGAGGGGACGGATGACCAGATCGGTCATGGAATTCCTTCCAGGAGAGTGTTGCGCTCCCGGTCGGATGCCTGATCGAACGATGTGTGATCAGACGGGGTTACGCCCGGGGGACAAGGGGCGGGAGCGCGGAAACGTCGTGATGTCCATTGCTCTCGCCTCCTTCCTCGATCAAGGGCGTGCCCGCACTCTATGGGCGCCGATGTCTCCGTGTCCACGCGATATTTTCCAGGCGGGGCCGGTCTGCCGCCCGCGAGGGGGAAGGAGCGGCAGACCGGCGCGCAGGATGAGGTGCACCTGACAGATCAATCAGCGGGTCGGAGCACCTGCGTGGACCGGTGTGAGACGCAGACTAGTGCACCATGCAGATCGGCGCGGCCGTTGTGTCAGGAGAGCCGCCGCCGGCCGCATAGCCGAAGGTCGTCGACGCCCCGGTGGCCAGTGAACCGTTCCAGTCGGCGTTGGTGACCGACGCCGAGGAACCGGTGGTGCTCAGCTTGCCGTTCCAGACGCTGTCGATCCGCTGCCCGGACGGCACCGTCCAGTCGACCATCCATGAGGAGATGGGCGTGGCACCGGAGTTGGAGACCGTCACCTCGGCCTGGTAGCCGCCGTTCCAGGTGCTGGTCACCTTCTGGGTGGCGGCGCAGGAGGCCGTCGGCGGATTGCCCGGCGGGTCCGTGGGGTCGCTGCCACCGCCACCGCTGCCGGCGCCCGGGACCGTCACCTCGCCGTTGCCGCCGTCGAAGACCACGTCGGAGCAGCTGTAGAAGGTCTCCTGGCTGTCCGAGCGCGTCCACACGGTGTAGATGATGTGGCGCCCGCTCTTGCCGGAGGGCAGATTGGCCGTCCAGGTGTACTTGCCGTCCACCGTGCCGACCTGGCCGGACAGCGGCGGGTTCGTCACCGTGTTGAACGGCTGGTCCTCCAGGTCGTTCCAGGTGAGCGGCTTGGTCGGGTCGATCGGGCTCTTGGTGACATAGCTGCGGAACGACCCCGGGTGCGCGGCCCAGGCGTTGTACGAGAACTGCATCGACTTACCGGATGTCAGATGGGTCACCGGCCAGTCCTTGCTGCCCACGTCGAACCCTGAGAAGTCATAGACGGTGGCCGCGCCGCTGCACAGCTTGCCGTCCGGGATGAACCCCTTGGTGCGGCCCGCGCCGTCCGAGCGGAGTACCGCGAACCAGTTGTAGAACGGCGTCGCACCGCTCTTGTCGTACGCGGCCTTGCACGCCGGGTTGGTCGGCTTGACCTCACCGGTCGAGGACAGGCTGTACTTCCAGCAGAGATAGGTGCGGCTTCCCGGCGCCATCGGTGCGCCATGTGCGGAGGCGCTGCCGCCGGAGAAGAAGACGAGGCCCAGGGCGGGCAGGACCGAGAGCAGGACCAGCAGTACGGACCTGCGCGCGCGGGAGCCGCCCGATGGGCGTGCGGATGAGGCGAGTGGAAGTGATCGTCGAGGCATTGCGCGTGCTTTCCCTTCGACGTGAACGGGTCAGGAACCGTCGGCGTGGGAGCGCTCCCAATTTCTTGGTGAACGTAGCGCGCCCCGGGGCAGCTGTAAATGCTTCAGGACATGAAGGCCGCAGGCTTTCTGGCGGGTTGTCAGGGAGAGCGCCGGACGGGCTGTTTCGATGGGCACAAATGGGCCGATCCAGTGGGCCGATCCGGTGGGCCGATCCGATGGGGCGATCCGATGGGCCCGTCAGATCCGGATCAGCAGCGCCACCGGAAGCCGGGACAGCAGCTCATCCAGCGCCGCCGGGCCCTCGGCGGTCCGCCCGGTCAGCAGGTCCCGCCAGCGGCCCGGCGGCAGCGGCAACCGGGTGGCGCCCCAGCCGCCCGCCTCCGCCAGCCGCCGCGACAGCCGGGTGATCACGGTGACGGCGCCGCCGGGTGCGCCGTCCGTGTCGTCCATGCCGTTCGTGCCGTCCATGCCGCCCGTGCCGTTGTCTGTCCGTAAGAAGGCCACGCAGTGCTCGGCGGACGGACCGGAGGCGAGCAGCGGCGTATACGTACTCCCGGGGCCGAACCACCCCGGACGCTCCCGGCGCAGGTTGAGTGCCGCCCGGGTGAGCAGCAGCTTTTCGGCCGACGGGCCGTCCGCCGGTTCGCCGCCCAGCTCGGGCGGGCGGCGGTTGTCCGGGTCGACGAGGGCCGTATAGACGTGTTCGGTGCCCATATAGAGGTCGGGGACGCCCGGCATGGTGAGCTGGAGCAGGGCGGCGCCGAGCGCGTTGGCTCGCGCCGGTCCGTCGAGTCCGGCGCCGATCGCGGCCCATACCGACGGCTCGGCCGCGCAGGGTCCGGTCTCCAGGAAGGTGGTCACCTCCTCCTCGTACGCCGCGTTCTGCTCCGTCCAGGTGGTCCGCAGCCCCGCCTCGCGCACCGCCTTGAGCACGGCCGGGACCAGCCGTTCGGCGTCCCCGTGGCCCAGCGCGAGCGCGGTCTGCCAGGCCGTCCAGGCGAGATGGGGATCGGGGGCGGGGGCGGAGCGGGTCAACTCCTCGACCGTCCGCCCCCACCAGTCCGGGCATTCGGTGAGCGCCGCGAGCCGGGCGCGGGCGTCCGCGCTGCGCTTGGTGTCGTGCGTGGAGAGCACCGTGCCGGTGGCGGGCCAGTCCCTTGAGCGCCGGGCGGCGAAGGCGTGGAACTCCTCGGGGGCCACGGCCGGCCGCCCCGGATCGCCGCCCACCTCGGCGGCCGACAGCAGCGGGGCGTAGCGGTAGAAGGCGGTGTCCTCGACCGACTTGGCGCGCAGCGCGGCCGCCGTCTGGGCGAAGCGGGCGCAGAAGTCGCGGTGGTCCGGGCCGTCCCCGAGCCCGCCCAGCGCCGCGTCCCGCACCACCCCCACCACCTGGGCCTCCTGCGCCACCGTGAACGCCTCCCGGGCGTCCGCCGCCGCCGAGCGCAGCATCACCGCGTCGGCGTCCGTCGCGGGCGGACCGCCCACGGAGGCGTACGGACGGTAGACCGGCAGCCGCACCAGCAGCTCGCGAATCGCCGTGCGCAGCGCCCAGGGCGCGTGGTCGCGCAGCCGGGGATCGGCCGCGCAGATCCGGGAGGCGGTACGCGTCAGCCGCTCCACCTCGGCGGCCAGGTCATGCGTGACCACCTCATGGGCGGCGCGGCGGACCGTGGCGGCCCAGTCGCCGCCCAGGTGGGCCGGTGGAGCGGCGAAGGCGCGGTAGAGGGCGGTCAGCTTCTCCAGACCGTCCGGGTCGAGGAAGAGCCCGTCGATGTGGTGCAGCGCGTCATAGCCGGTGGTCCCGGCGACCGGCCAGCCGGCGGGCAGCGGCTCGTCCCGGGCGAGGATCTTCTCCACGACGGTCCACCGGGCGCCGCCGCCTTCCGGCGCGGTCCACCGGCCGATGTCGCCTTCCGGCGCGGTCCACCGGCCGCTGCCTCCTGGCGTGATCCGCCGCCCGCCGCCGCCTCCTGGCGTGATCCCCCGGCCGCCCGCGCCCTCTGGCGTGATCCGCCGCCCGCCCCCGCCTTCCCCGTCTCCCGCCGCCGCCCGCACCGCACGGTCCAGCCGTCGCAGATAGCCCTCCGGGTCGGCGAGCCCGTCCGGATGGTCGATCCGCAGCCCGTCCACGACCCCGTCCCGCACCAGCTCCAGCAGCGTGGCATGGGTCGCGGCGAACACCTCCGGGTCCTCCACCCGCACCGCGATCAGCTCGGAGATGGTGAAGAACCGCCGGTAGTTGAGCTCGGTGCGGGCCAGCCGCCACCAGCCGAGCCGGTACCACTGGGCGTCCAGCAACTCGGCGAGCGGCAGCCCCTCGGTGCCGGGCCGCAGCGGGAAGGCGTGGTCGTAGTAGCGCAGCGTCCCGTCCCCGACCCGCAGCCGGTCCCACTCCTCGCCGAGCGGACCGCCCAGCACCGGCAGCAGCACCTTGCCGCCGTGGGCCCGCCAGTCGATGTCGAACCACCGCGCGTAAGGGGACTCCGGCCCCTCCCGCAGCACCTCCCACAGCGGGGCGTTGAGCCGCTCGGGGGCGGGGGCGGCCATATGGTTCGGCACGATGTCGACGATCAGCCCGAGGCCATGCGTCCGCGCCGTACGGGCGAGTGCGCGCAGCCCCTCCTCGCCGCCCAGTTCGGCCCGGACGGCGGAGTGGTCCACCACGTCATAGCCGTGGGTGGAGCCGGGCACCGCCTCCAGCACGGGGGACAGATGCAGATGGGAGACGCCGAGCGAGGCCAGATACGGCACCGCTCGCTCCGCCGCCGCGAAGGGGAAGGCGGGCTGGAGCTGGAGGCGATAGGTGGCGGTGGGTGTGCCGGGGGCAGCCGTCATATGAACCTACGTACCCACCCGAAGCGCCCCACCAGAAATTCGCGTGCGGAGCTCTCCGGTCCAGCGGTAGCAGTGCCAGTGAGCGTGAGCCGGCATGGGCGGGGGCGGAGCGGTCATCTGGGATACCTCCTGGTAGTGGGAACGGCCCACTCCGGCCGGGTGGAGATCTGTCCAGGGCGGGCCGCCGCTTACCTATGGCGCTTGACGCTGGTTACCTCGCGTACTGGCGGCCGTCGTCCGAGTTGCCAGGCGTCCCACCACTCGGTGACGGGGCGTCCGCGTCCGGCATGGTGTCGCCGTCTTCCGGGTCCTGGCGGACAACGGCGTGCTGTATCGGCTGTACCGACCGACAGCGGGCTAGGAGGGCGGACCACCAGCGGCGAAGTCGAACCCGGGACGGGGAGCCCGGGCCCTGGTCTGCTGCGGGCGGTCGTGCAGTGTGAGGACGGCCTGGACGAGGCTGGTGATACGGCTGGTAGAGCATCGCAGTTTGCGCACACGAACGCCTTGCCGGAGGCTGTCCTCACCGCCTCGGCGAGGGTTGGAGCCAGAGCGGCCAGGATGTCGACGGCCTCGGCGATGTACCGGTAGGCGGTGGTGGTGCCCACAGCTGGGCGTAGGTATGGCCGCATCGTAGATGAGCCGGCACGAGCAGCGCCTGCCGTCCGGCGGCCGGCCGGCGCCATCGTGTCCCTTGCGCAAGACGACGTGCGGTCAACTCACGGGCGAGGAAGCGCAGAGCGGAGGCCCAGCGGCCCTGCTCCGCACGCCGGTTGAGGAAACCTCAGTGGGTGTTGGCGTGAGGGAGCGTGCGGAAGAGCTCGGCGCCGATCACGAGCGCGGGACGGTGGTCGAAGCGACACCGATCCATTCGTGTCCGCGTCGTGCTCGGCTACCTGCGAGCCGGGCGCGAGCTGGATCCGGTCGAGCTCGCGGCTCGGGGCCGACTCGGACTCCTTCCGGTGTGCTCAGCTGTGTTCAGCGAGGAGCGGTACCGCCCGGGGACTCCGCGCCCAGGAGCGTGAGCAGCCCGGGGAATCTCTTCTCGATGTCCGTGCGTCGTAGTCGGATGCCCTTGCGGTTGCCGTAGTCGATCTCGTCAATGAGACCTGCCTCGCGCAGGACCCGGAAGTGGTGGGTCTGGGTCTGCTTCGAGATCGGAAGATTGAACGAGTTGCAGCCCCGCTCGCTGTCGCTGCGGTCGGCGGCCAACTCCGTCATCACCGAACGACGGTGCTCGTCGGCGAGGGCGCGAAATACCGCACCCAGATCGAGCGCATCGGCCTCCGGGCCGACCAGGTTCATCCCGGCCACGCGGCACTCCCTTCAGGTACGAATTGCATCGTACCTCAAGGATGTGCTCCACTGAGGTACGAAATTGATCGTACCTTGACCCGATTGCGCTGCCCGGTGCCGCCGCCCCCTGAGACCCGGCCCGGCACTCGCCGGGGACCTGGTCATCGACACTCCGCGAGGTCATCGTCATGAAGAAGCCCGAGGTGCTGATAGTCGGTGCCGGAATCGCAGGGCCCGCACTCGCATACTGGCTCTCCCGGAATGGATACCGGCCGACGGTCATCGAACACGCCCGGCAGCTGCGCTCCGGTGGTAGCGCGATCGTCGTGAAGGGGCCCGCGATCCCGGTCGCCGACCGCATGGGCATCCTTCCGCAGCTCCGCGGGCTCGCCACCCGCAATCGGTCACTGACCCTGCTCGACCCCGGCGGCAGGCGGATCCTGCAACTCCCGCTCACCTCGGACAAGGCTCCGACGGTCGAGGTGACCCGAGCCGACCTGTCCGAGGTGCTCCACCGGTCGGCGCAGACCGAGGCCGAGTTCTTGTTCGACGACACGGTCACCGCTCTCGACCAGGATGAAGGCGGGGTGGACGTCACCTTCCGGCGGTCCGCGCCACGGCGCTTCGACTTGATAGTCGGTGCCGACGGGATGCACTCCACCGTACGGCGCCTGGTATTCGGACCCGAGCGGCAGTTCGCGAGCGACCTGGGCCTGTACGGCGCGACCGTCCCGCTGGAACCCGACGCCATCGAGGACCCGAACGAGATGACGATGCTGACCGCGCCGAACCGGATGTTGGTCCTCCACCCCTCGCGGACCACTCCCCTCGCGATCTTCACCTTCCGGGCCGCACAGCCGGCGCCCCACGACCGCAAGAACATCGCCCTTCACAAGCAGACCGTGGCCGACGCCTACGCCGACGTGCGGTGGCGGGCACCGGAACTCGTGGCGGCGTTCCTCGACCACCCGGCTCCGTTCTTCGACCCCCTGACCACCGTCCGGATGCCCTCGTGGTCCCGCGGACGGGTCGTACTGCTCGGGGACGCGGCGGCGGCGACAGCCCTGCTGGGCGACGGGTCCAGCATGGCGATGGCGGGCGCGTACGCCCTCGCGGAAGAGCTCGCCGCCCATCCCGGTGATCACGCCCGCGCCTTCGCCGCCTACGAGTCGCGGCTCCGCCGTGAGGTAGGCCCGCGGCAGCGACGCGTCGGTCCGCTCTCCAGGCTCATGGTGCCCCGCACCCGGCCGGGCCTCGCGGTGCGCAACGCCGTGGGCCGCGCGGTCGGTCGCACGAACCGGATCGCCGCTCGCGAAGCCGCGAACCGGTAGACCGGGCCCGCACCGACCGGTCACCGGTCGGTGCGCAGCTCCGCGGTAGCTCTCAGCCGTGTCGGCGCCGCCATGTCCGACGAGCCCGGCTCGGCGTGGCAGGTCATCGCCGACGCGGCAGGTCGGCTGCTGGCGGCCTCACCCACCATTCCGGGCCGTCGGTCAACCGGGCACCGTCAACGTGGAGGTTTCTTTGTCAGAACCAAGCTTTCCGGTAGTGGTGACCGAGACCTGGACCGCGGCGCGTCACGCGAAACCCCTTTGATCTCCGGCCGGACCGACCATGGCGATAGCCTCGTCGGGCTGACTCGTGCCGCCGATGTCTGCTTTCCCTGCGTCGTCCGTGCAGTCGATGACGTCATCGTGCTCGATATCTAGCTCGCGAGTAACGGTTGACATGTGATCACCCCGGTCGTGCCCGGCGCGGGCGCCCCCGGCGGTACGGTCACCTTCGTCAGCAGCGGCTTCGGCTGGTGACGTTCACCGCCACGTCAATCCGTGACCCGGGCGTCGGGGTCCGCGGCCCGAGCAGGTCCCTGGGCCCGAGCAGGTCCCTGGGCCCGAGCAGGTCCCTGGGCCCGAGCAGGCCCCTCGGCCTAGGCGGGCCGCTGCAGCACCATCAGGCTGCGGTCCACCAGGGTCAGCCGGTCGCCCGCCGCCACCTTCGACCCGCTGCCCGGCTCCACGCCCGCCGCCACCGCCGTGTCCACGATGAGCTGCCACTGCTTGCCGTGGTCGATGGGCACGACGAAGTCCAGTGGCTCGTGGTGGGCGTTGAACAGCAGCAGGAACGAGTCATCGGTGATCGGCTCACCGCGCGCTCCCGGTTCGGAGATCGCGCTGCCGTTGAGGAAGACCGCGAGGGACTTGGCGTGCGCCGCCTGCCAGTCGCGTGGTGTCATCTCCTCTCCCTCATGGGTGAACCAGGCGATGTCCGACAGCTCGTCATGGGTGCCTTCCACCGGCCGCCCGTGGAAGAAGCGGCGGCGCCGGAAGACGGGGTGGTCGCGGCGCAGCCACACCAGTGAGCGGGCGAAGCGCAGCAGCTCCAGCGCCGAGCTGTCCTCCCACTCGCCGTCCTGCCCCTTGGCGTGGTCCGGCCAGCGCACCCAGGACACCTCGTTGTCCTGGCAGTACGCGTTGTTGTTGCCGCCCTGGGTGCGCCCGAACTCATCGCCGTGGCTGAGCATCGGCACGCCCTGGGAGAGCATCAGGGTGGCGATGAAGTTGCGCATCTGGCGCTCGCGCAGCGTCCGCACCGCCGGATCGTCGGTCTCGCCCTCGACTCCGCAGTTCCAGGACCGGTTGTAGCTCTCGCCGTCCTGGTTGGACTCGCCGTTGGCCTCGTTGTGCTTCTCGTCGTAGCTCACCAGGTCGCGCAGGGTGAAGCCGTCATGGCAGGTGACGAAGTTGACCGAGGCCAGCGGGCGCCGCCCGTCGCCCTGGTAGAGGTCGGAGGAGCCGGTCAGCCGGGAGGCGAACTCGGCCAGCGTCCTCGGCTCACCGCGCCACAGATCCCGCACGGTGTCCCGGAACTTGCCGTTCCATTCGGTCCACAGGGGTGGGAAGTTGCCGACCTGATAGCCGCCCTCGCCGACGTCCCAGGGCTCGGCGATCAGCTTCACCTGGCTCACCACCGGATCCTGCTGGACCAGGTCGAAGAACGACGACAGCCGGTCCACCTCGTGGAACTGCCGGGCCAGCGTCGCCGCCAGGTCGAAGCGGAAGCCGTCCACATGCATCTCGGTCACCCAGTAGCGCAGCGAGTCCATGATCAGCTGGAGCACGTGCGGGGACCGCATCAGCAGGGAGTTCCCGGTGCCGGTGGTGTCCATGTAGTACCGGCGGTCCTCGGTCAGCCGGTAGTACGAGGCGTTGTCCAGGCCCCGGAAGGAGAGCGTGGGGCCGAGGTGGTTGCCCTCGGCCGTGTGGTTGTAGACCACGTCCAGGATGACCTCGATGCCCGCCTGGTGCAGCGCCCGGACGGCCGATTTGAACTCCAGTACCTGCTGGCCACGGTCGCCCCAGGAGGCGTAGGCGTTGTGCGGGGCGAAGAAGCCGATGGTGTTGTAGCCCCAGTAGTTGGCCAGCCCCGCGTCGGCCAGCCGGTGGTCGTGGACGAACTGGTGCACGGGCATCAGTTCCAGCGTGGTGACGCCCAGCTCGGTCAGGTGTTCGATGATCGCCGGATGGGCGAGCGCCGCGTAGGTCCCGCGCAGCTCCTCCGGCAGCCGGGGGTGGCGCATGGTCAGCCCCTTGACATGCGCCTCGTAGATGACCATGCGGTGGTAGTCGGTGCGCGGCGGGCGGTCGTCGCCCCAGTCGAAGTACGGATTGACCACCACCGACGCCATGGTGTGCGGGGCGGAGTCGAGGTCATTGCGCTTGTCGGGCCGCCCGAAGTGGTAGCCGTAGACCTCCTCGCCCCACCCGACCCGCCCGCTGATCGCCTTGGCGTACGGATCCAGCAGCAGCTTGGCGGAATTGCAGCGGTGGCCGAGCTCCGGTTCGTACGGGCCGTGGGCCCGGAAGCCGTAGCGCTGCCCCGGCATGATCCCCGGCAGATAGGCGTGGCGCACGAACGCGTCGGACTCCCGCAGCTCGACCGCCGTCTCCGAGCCGTCGTCGTGCAGGAGGCACAGCTCGATACGGACAGCGGCCTCGGAGAACACCGCGAAGTTGGTTCCGGCGCCGTCGTAGGTGGCGCCAAGGGGATAAGCCTGTCCCGGCCAGACCTGCATACGTCGACTCTTCCACTTCTTCTCCGGGGGCCGCGAGCACCCCGGGCACCGGACGGAACATGACCGACCCTGCATCCTTGCCCAACTGGCCTGACCCATCCGCTCTTTCGACAGAACTTCCTCAAAAGTGAGGCAACCTACGGCCATTTCGGTTCGTCCTACCGGGTGACCTCCGCGTACGCGTATCCCGCTATGCGGTCCGATGTGATGACAGGGGGGATTGGGGGAGGATGTGCGCAAGATGATGCACCGCCACCTGGGCAAGGTGGTGGCCGGCGCGGCCGTGGCGGCCACCGCCACGGCGGTCCTGATCGGGGTGACGCTCCCGGGGAGCGCGTCCGGCGAGGAGGGGTCGGGTGGGGGACCCCAGAGCTCCTCGGCGGAGCAGGGCCAGGCGGCCCGGCAGCAGCCCGGAGTGGTGGAAGAGGCGCCGGAGCAAGGCAAGACCGGCAGCGGCCGCGATCCGCTGACCGACGACGAGATGAAGCGCGCCCAGAGCCTCGCGGCCGGCCGTGACTTCCGCATGAGCAGCGAGGACGTCAAGGGTGCCAAGGGCCCCGAGCGGCTCTCCACCGACCTCGCGGAGCTGAGCCCCGGCGAGGTGGGGGCCGCCGACCCGCCGCGCCGCGCCGAGGTGACGTACTACGACTACAAGGACGACTCCTACGTCACCAAGACGGTCGACCTCGGCAGCGGCAAGGTCACCGGCACCGACACCCAGCACGGGGTGCAGCCGCCGCCCAACCGCGACGAGGTGATGGAGGCCGCGCGGCTGCTGATGGGCGACAAGCTGGGCGAGGGGCTGAAGAAGGACTTCAAGGACGCCACCGGTAAGGCGCTGACCCGACCGGACCAGCTGACCGCCACCGGCTTCGTCTACCGCGCGGGCGAGGGCAGCAACCCCGGTCCGGCCTCGGTCCAGGACTGCGGCAAGCACCGCTGCGTCCGGCTGTTCACCCGGGTGGTGAACGGCCCCTGGATCGACACCCGGCAGATGGTGGTCGACCTGAGCGCCCACAAGGTCACCAAGCTCGGCTAGGGCCCGGTCCCAGCGTCTCGCACACCTCTCAACGCTTCATTACAGGAGTCTCCCCATGCCTGACAGCAGGCTCCGCCGCGCCCGTGCCCGGGTCGCGGCGGCCATCGGCGCCTCGGCGCTGCTCGGCACCGTGGCGATCGCCGCCGGGCCGGTCGGCAGCGCCCAGGCGGCCCCGCGGACCGCTGCCGCGGCGGACTGCAGCGCCCCGTACAGAATCGAGCAGAAGCTCGACGGCGGCACCACCTGGCGGATGTGCTGGCACTACGAGAGCAACGCCGGGCTGGTGCTCGACAAGGTCTCGTACCAGCCCAAGGGCGAAAGCGCCCC
This sequence comes from Streptomyces endocoffeicus, assembly GCF_016741935.1. GTDB lineage: Bacteria > Actinomycetota > Actinomycetes > Streptomycetales > Streptomycetaceae > Streptomyces > Streptomyces endocoffeicus. The sequence continues at coordinate 392,984 of NZ_JAERRG010000008.1, forward strand.
GATCAAGGTGCTGACCTCGGCCAAGCTGGGCCAGATCCATGTGCCGTACGACGACGGCAGCAATGAGTACGACGACCTCACCGGGCAGGGCTTCGCCCAGGGGCTTCAGCAGCTCGACCCGGCCGAATGCCCCGGCGGCACCATCAAGACCGTGCGGGTGCCCGACGCCTGGGACCCCGACCACCCGAATGTGAAGGGCCTGTGCGCCACCACCCGGGCCCGCGGCCACGCCTACCGCATGGGCACGGGGGGCTTCGGCGGTGACGAGGCCAACAAGGTCTACCAGCTCCAGGGCAAGGACCTGCTGGTCTACACCGTCAACCAGGTCGGCTGGTACGAGTACATCACCGAGTGGCGGTTCGCCGGTGACGGCACCATGACCATGCAGGTCGGCGCCACCGGCACGCTCTCCCCGATGGACTACGACGCGGGCGACGGCCGCGGCTGGCCCATCGGCAAGGGCGCCAAGGACTACGCCACCAGCCATGCGCACAACGTCTTCTGGCGGCTGAACTTCGGGCTCGACGGCTCGTCCAAGAACAAGGTCGAGCAGTACGACTCGAAGACCACCGCGACCTCGGGGCGGATTCCGAAGACCAAGACCACCCGCACCAAGGTCACCAAGGAGCTGGCGGGCGACGCGGCGGCGGCGCGGTGGTGGCGCGTGGTCAGCTCGGCGGGCAAGAACAAGGACGGCCATCCGCGCAGCTACGAGATCGTTCCCGGCCACACCACCAAGTACCAGGGCCGTAGTTTCACTAAACACGACGTCTACTTCACCGAGTACAAGAAGTGTGAGCAGTTCGCCAGCAACAACCTGCGCAACTGCGGCGCCGGGGCGGGCAAGAGCGTCGACAAGTGGGTCAATGGCCAGACCCTCAAACACCCGATCGTATGGGTCAACATCGGGTTCCATCACATCGCCCGGGACGAGGATCAGGAGCCCATGCCGCTGCACTGGCAGGGCTTCCAGCTCTCCCCGCGCGATGTCACCGCTATGAATCCCCTCACGCCTCCTGCACTGTCCGGACACAACGGCCATACAGAAGAGGAAGGTTGACCTGATAGGCAGGACCTGAGTGTCGCACCGCCCCCGGCAGCGCAGTAGTCTGCGGTGATCGTTGGACGGGGGCGGAAGGCGGTGCACAGGTGAGCTCGGGCGGGCTGGAGCTGCCCCCCGGTGACGGAGGTCCCGGGGGTGATGGCTCCACCGACGCACCTCCCGGCGCGGTGTCCCTGGTGCGGCCGATGGAGATCGGAGCGGAACTGGACTGGGGCGCCGACGCCTGGAGCGAGGTGCGCACACGCGCACGCCGGGCCGGGCGGGCCTATATCTGGCTCAACCTCGTGGAACAGCGGCTGCGCGCCGTCGTCAGCGCCGTGCTGCGGCCCATCTACGAACCCGTCCACGGCGAGGACTGGGTCATCGCCGCGGCCGGCCCCGCCGGGCAGGAGTGGGTGCAGCGGGCGGTCGCCGTACGGGAGGTCAGCCGGCGCAAGGGCTATCTGCTCGACCCGGCCGACGACAACGTCATCAGCTTCCTGACCCTGCCGCAGCTGCGGGAGCTCCTCGTCCAGCACTGGCCGTGCTTCGAGCCGTACCTCGACGACCGCCGCGAGGTGGAGCTGGCCCTGGACGAGCTGGAGGTCTCCCGCAATGTGGTCTCCCGTAACCGCGCCCTGTCCGAGACGGTCCTCGCCCAGGCCGAGCGGGCCTCCGCCCGGCTGCTGGAGATCCTCGGCAGCGGCACCGGCTCCCCCTCCGCCGACCGGCTGCCCATCGACGCCGTCGAGGACCTCGTCGGCGACCGCTACGCGGATGTGGTGGGCGTCCATTCCGACCGGGTGCGGCTCCAGCGCCAGCTGCCCGCCGAGGACCTCTTCGGCAACGCCCGCCGCCTCGACGCCGTCGGCATCGGGCTCAACCTCCTGGTCCAGAACTACTCGGGCCGCCGGCTGGTCCGGCTGGCCGAATCCGGCTGCCGGGCCCGGCTGCTCTTCCTCAACCCGGCGAGCAGCGCGGTGCGGCGGCGGGAGCGCGAGCTCGGCCTGAAGAAGGGCGAGATGAGCCGCTCGGTGGAGATGAACATCCTCCATATGCGGCGGGTGCGCGCCCGGCTGCGGGACCCCGGCGCGTTCGAGATCCATGTCTTCGACGAGACCCCCCGCTTCACCGCCTACCTGGTCAACGGCGACGGCACGGACGGCCTCGCCGTCGTCCAGTCGTATCTGCGCAAGGCCCGGGGCATGGAGGCCCCGGTCCTGGTGCTGCGCGGCGGCGGGCGGGGCCGCGAGGTCGTCCGCGAGGGCGTGGCCGAGGAGGGCGAGGGCGGGCTCTTCGGCACCTACCGCGAGGAGTTCGAGAGCGTCTGGGCGGACTCCCGGCCGGTGTCCTGAACTGACGTCATGAGCCGGTGCCCCGGTGCGGGGGCCGTAGGGCGCGGGCGGCCCAGCGGCCGTCGGTGCGGCTGATGTGCACCGGGTGGTCGAAGCACTTGGTGATGTGGTCCGTGGTCACCACCTCGTCCACCGCGCCCGACGCCAGGCACTCCCCGGTGCGCAGCAGCATGGCGTGGGTGGTGCTGGCGGGCAGCTCCTCCAGATGGTGGGTGACCAGGACCGTGGCCAGCTCGGGGTGGTCCCGGCGCAGGGCGTCCAGGCTCTCCAGCAGCTGCTCACGGGCGGCCAGGTCCAGACCGGTGGCCGGTTCGTCGAGCAGCAGCAGCCGGGGGAGGGGCATCAGCGCCCGGGCGATCAGCACCCGGCCGCGCTGGCCATGCGACAGGGTCGGCCAGCGCGCGTCCAGCTTCCCGCCCATGCCGAGGGTGGTGAGCAGCCGCTCGGCCCGGTCGCACTGGTCGGGGGTGGGGCGGTGGCGGGGGACCGGCTCCACGGTGTTGGTCAGCCCGGTGAGCACCACGTTCCGCACCCGCAGCGGGGAGCGCAGCGGATGCCGGGGATCCACATGGCCCACGAACGACCGCAGCTCCCGCATGTCCACCCGCCCCAGCGTGCGGCCGAGGACCTCCACCGTGCCACGCGTGGGGTGCACCAGGGCGCCCGCGAGGCTGAGCAGGGTGGACTTGCCCGCGCCGTTGGAACCGAGCAGCGCCCAGTGCTCGCCCTGGTGGACGGTGAGCGAGATCGAGCGCAGCAGCGGGGCGCCGTCGCGCACCACATCCACCTCGCGCAGGTTGAGTACGGGGACGGCCGGGGCGGTCACGGGGCCGCCACCTCCTTTTCGCTGTTGTCGCTTTCGAGTTCGCTTGTGTCGCTGTCGGTGTCGCTGTCGGTGTTGCTCTCGCTGCCGCTGCCGCTGTCGAAGAGTTCCATGACGGCCTCGAGATGGGAGACCGTGGCCGCGATCGCGGTGTCGGCGTCGCCGCGCGCCAGCCCGTCCAGCAGTTCGGCGTGGGCGCACGACACATCGGGCAGGGCCGGCTCGTGGCTGACCATCTCCACCAGTGCCTCGTGCAGCACCGGCAGGACGGAGGTGAACAGGCCGAGCAGCACGGCGTTCCCGGACAGCTCCACCACGGTCCGGTGGAAGGCCAGATCGGCGTCGATGAAGGCGGACGGATCGCCTCCGGCCCGCTCCTCGCGCAGCGCGAGCTGGTCCCGCAGCCGCCCGATGTCCTCGGGGCGGATGCGCCCGGCGGCCAGCCGGGCGGCCTCCACCTCGAGGGCGCGGCGCACCTCGTACACCTCGCGCAGCCGGGCCCGGCGCAGCAGCCGCCGCATATCGCCCTCCCCGGCGGGGGCCGGGGGCCGCGCGGCGTAGGTGCCCGAGCCGTGGCGCACCTCGACCAGCCCGTCATGGGCCAGCAGCCGCACGGCCTCCCGCACCGAGGAGCGGCCGACGCCCAGTTCGGCGGCGAGCGCCACCTCGTTGGGCAGCCGCTCGCCGGGCCGCCAGCGGCCCTCGGTGAGCATCGCGCGCAGGGCGCTCTCGACCCGTGGCACCACGGGTCCGTGCCGCAAGCGTGCCGTCTCCGCCGCCACCGCGCCGCCTCTCCCTGAACGATCAACCGAGGACGGCGGGGACTCTAACACAGAGTCCTCAGACGTCTGAGGACTCGCTTCGGCGCACCGGCCGTTGTCAGTGGTGCATGGGAAGGTGGTGCACACATGGGGGAAGTACGACAAAGGGAGGGGCGGCCATGAGCTGGCACCGGGGGCTGCTGATCGGATTCGACCTGGAGACGACGGGCACCGACCCGCGCGCGGCACGGATCGTGACGGCGGCCGTGGTCGAGGTGAGGGGCGGGGAGCCGGTCGGGCGCCGCGAGTGGCTGGCCGACCCTCAAGTGCCCATCCCCGAGGACGCCGTGGCGGTGCACGGGATCACCGGTGAGCGGGCGGCGGCGGAGGGCAGGCCCGCGCGCGAGGTGGTCGAGGAGGTCGCCGAGGTGCTGGTGGCCCACTGGCGCGCCGGCGCCCCGGTGGTGGCGTACAACGCGGCGTTCGATCTCAGCCTGCTCGCCGCCGAGTTGGGGCGGCACGGGCTGCGCCCGCTGAGCGAGCGGCTGGAGGGCGCGGAGACCGGACCCGTCGTGGATCCGTACACGATAGACCGCGCCGTCGACCGCTACCGCAAGGGCAAGCGCACGCTGGAGGCCGTCTGCGGGGAGTACGGGGTGGTGCACGACCGCGCCCATGACGCCGGTGCGGACGCGCTGGCGGCGGTGCGGGTCGCCCGCGCGCTCGCCGAGCGGTACGGCGAGGTCGCCGGGCTCGAGCTGTGGGACCTCCACCGCAAGCAGGTGGGGTGGTACGCGCACTGGGCGGCCGACTTCCAGTCCTGGCTGCGCCGCAAGGGCACCCCGGACGCGGTCGTGGACGGCGGCTGGCCGCTGCGGGAGGCGGGCGCGGTGGTGGGGTAACCGGGGCAGCGGCCCGCCGGGCGGATATCCGGGCGCGCCGCGCCGATGAGTTTCCGGCGGATGGCCGGTCCGCACGGCCCCGGTTCCAACCCGTTCGCCCCGGCCTGGGGGTGTCGAGCGGATCGTGCCGCCTGCGGCGGGCTGTTCCCCTCCCCGCCCCTTCCCGAAACTGGGGCTCCGCCCCAGACCCCGGACCTGGCTCCGGCCCAGGCCTCGGGCGGGGGCTTCGGCCCAGACCTCGGACCGGGGCTTCGCCCCTTCCCGCAGCACCTATATGCGGCTCCGCCGCATGGTGTGCCGCGTGGTGGGCGCTGGAGCGGAGTCGTTCGTTCAGAATGTGTGCCAGCGCACCGCCGTGTCGCCCTCGCGCAGGGAGGCGATGCGGCGGGTGAACTCGGTGCGGGCCGCCGGGTTGCCCGGGGCGTGTTGGGAGACCCAGGCGCAGCTGGCGGTCTCGCGCGCGCCCCGCAGCGCCGCGCAGCCGGGCCACTCGCGGACGTCCCAGCCGTACTCCGCCACGAACGCGTCGTACTCCGCCGCGCCGAGCCCATAGCGGTCCCGGGACAGGGCCATCACCACCAGATCGTGCTCGCGCAGATCGTGCGAGAAGGTCTCCAGGTCCACCAGCACCGGGCCGTCCGGGCCGATGTGCACATTGCGCGGCAGCGCGTCGCCGTGGATCGGGCCGGGAGTGAGGCGCGGGGTCAGCTCCTCGACGGCGGACGCGAAGTCGTCCCGGCGGGCACGCAGATACGCCGCGTCCGCCGGGTCGATCGCGTCCCCGGCCAGCCGCAGCCAGCGCTCGACCCCGCCCAGCAGATCGCGGCGCGGCAGCGGAAGCGGCGCCGGGTCGCCGGGCGGGTCGGGCAGGGCGTGCACCATCCGCAGCAGCTCCGCGAGATCGCGTGCCCCGGCGGGGCGTACCGGATCGGGAAGCCGCTGCCAGTACGTGACGAGATGGTTGGCGAACGGAAGCGGCTGCTCGGGGCCGAAGCGCCGGTCGGGGCGGACCGCGGGCAGCCCCTCCCGGGCGAGCCAGTCGGCGATCCTCAGCTCCCGGGCTGCCCGGTCCCACACCTCCAGGTCGCGGCTGATCCGGACCATTAGGGAGAGGCTGTCGACGGCGAAGACGGCGTTCTCACCGAGGGCCAGCAGCCGGGCCTCCGCCGTACCGGCCCGGTAGGGCGGCAGCGCGGCCGAGAGCACCGCCCGCGCCCGCTCCTCCGTGAACGCGACTTCCGCCACCGCCATGCCTCTTCTCCTCGTCGGCGCTCAAGTCTCGCATCAGGCGCCGCAGGTGAACCGGCCGACGCACCTCTTGACCGCACCGCCCGCCCTCCGCACGATGACGTGGGCTCTCCCACCCGGACCGCCCTCCCACCGCGTCCGAAGGGGGCCCTGCCGTGATACCCGCGACCGCCGACCCGGCGCGCTCGGACCAGGGCTCCGCCCCACCCCCGTCCGGCGCCCCCGGCAAGGGCCAGGGCCGTGCGGCGAGTGGCCACCGGGCGTGGTTCCTGGTGCTGCCCGCGCTGATCCCGATCCTCCTCCTCAGCGTCGGCCCGCTCCTCTACGGCATCGCGCTCGCCTTCACCGACTCCCAGGCGGGCCGCACCGAACCCACCCAGTGGATCGGGCTGCTCAACTTCCAGGACCTGCTGCGCGACACCCTCTTCTGGGAGTCCTTCCGGATCGGCCTGGTGTGGGCGGTGGCCGTCTCCGTACCGCAGTTCCTGCTCGCGCTCGGCCTCGCGCTGCTGCTCCACCAGGAGCTGCGGTTCCGCTGGCTGTCGCGGGCGCTCGCGATCGTCCCCTGGGCGATGCCGGAGGTCGTGGTCGGCATCATGTGGCGGCTGGTCTACCACCCCGACGCGGGGGTGCTCAACGAAACGCTGGGCACCCACCGCGACTGGCTCGGCAGCTTGTCCACCGCCCTTCCCGCCGTCGTCGTGGTCGGTATCTGGGCACGGCTTCCGCAGGTCACGGTCACCCTGCTGGCCGGGCTCTCGAATGTGCCGCGCGAACTGCACGAGGCCGCGGCCATGGACGGCGCCGGTGCGTGGCGCCGCTTCCGCGCCGTCACCTGGCCCGCCATCAGGCCCATCGCCCTCGCCATCAGCGCGCTCAGCTTCATCTGGAACGTCAACTCCTTCGCGCTGGTGTACGTGCTGACGGGCGGCGGGCCCGGCGGCCGCACCCGGCTGCCGATGCTCTTCGCCTATGAAGAGGCGTTCCGCTACGGCCAGTTCGGTTACGCGGCGGCGATGGGCTGTGTGCTGGTGGCGGTGGTCTCCATCCTGCTGGCCGTCCATCTCGTGGCCCGGCTGAAGGGGGACGAGGACGCATGAGGTCCCGCATCACCGTCAGGCGTTCCCGTCCCCGTCCCCGTCCCGGCGCCGTGCCTCGCCCCAGCCCCAGTACCACCCCCGCCGCCGTCCCTCGCGGCCCCGCCGCCCGGCGCCGCGCGGCGCGCACCGGCCAGTACCTCGCCCTCCTCGGCTATCTGGTCTTCCTCGCCTTCCCCCTGCTGTGGCTGGTCTCCACCGCGTTCAAGCCGCCGCGCGAGCTGGCGAGCCTCCACCCGGGCTGGCTCCCCGACCACCCCACCCTCGACAACTTCCGTCAGGCGTTCGATGAGCAGCCGCTGCTGCGGTCCGCGGGCAACAGCCTGATCGCCTCCCTCGCCGCCGCGGTCATCACCGTCGTCATCGCCACCCCGATGGCCTATGTGATGGCCCGCCACCACCGCTCGTCGCTGTCCCGGGCGGCCACCGGCTGGATCGTGGTCAGCCAGGCGTTCCCCTTCGTCCTGGTGATCATCCCGCTGTTCCTGGTGCTCAAGGAGGTCCGACTGATCGACTCCCTCGGCGGGTTGATCATGGTGTACGTGGTGTGGTCCCTGCCGTTCGCCCTGTGGATGCTGGCCGGGTACGCCCGGGCCGTACCGCGCGAACTGGAGGAGGCCGCGGCCGTGGACGGCGCGGGCAGACTGCGGGTGCTGATCTCCGTCACCATGCCGCTGCTGACCCCGGGCATCGTGGCCACCGCCCTCTTCGCGTTCATCACCGCCTGGAATGAGTTCTTCTTCGCGCTCGTCCTGCTCAAGTCCCCGCGGAAACAGACGATGCCGATCATCCTCACCCACTTCATCGGAACCGAGGGTGTCGCCGATCTCGGCCCGCTCGCCGCCGCCTCACTGCTGGCGACGCTGCCCTCGCTCGTGCTGTTCGCGCTCATCCAGCGCCGGATCACCAGCGGCACCCTGGCCGGGGCGGTGAAGCACTGATGCGCCGCCGAACGCTGCTGGCCGCGTCCGCCACCGGGGCGCTGCTGTCCGGCTGCGCGCCGGAGCGGCGGCGGGCGACCGGCGGCCGGATCACCCTGCGCTTCCAGTCCCTGGCCTGGCAGCAGGAATCGGTGGCGGCCAACAAGCAACTGGTGGGGGAGTGGAACGCGGCCCATCCCGACATCCGGGTCGAGTATGTCCAGGGCAGCTGGGACGGCGTCCACGACCAGCTGCTCACCTCCTTCGAGGGCGGTGAGGCACCCGACATCATCCATGACGCCACCGACGACTTCGCCGACTTCGCCTACGGCGGCTATCTCGCCGATCTCACCGACCTGCTGCCCCGGCGGCTCAAGGACGAGATCCCGCCCCGTACCTGGCAGACCGCCACCTTCGGCGGCGGCGTCCACGGTGTGCCGTTCCTCCAGGAGCCGCGCGTGCTCATCGCCAACCGCGCGCTGCTGGAGCGGGCCCGGGTGCGGATCCCCACCGCCGAACGGCCCTGGAGCTGGGCCGAGTTCGAGGACGCGGCCGAAGCGCTGACCCGGGACGGGGCGTACGGCGTGGCCTGGCCGCTCAAGGAGCCGGTCTCCGCGACCCTCAACCTCTCGCTCTCCACCGGCGGCAAGGTCTTCCATCGGGGCCGGGGCCGGGGCCGGGGCCGGGGCGCGGACGGCAAGGTCACCGTCCGGTTCGACGCCGCCGACCAGCGGGTGCCCCGCGTCATCCACGACCAGCTGGGTGGCGACCGCACCGCCGCGCGGACCACCCTCGGCATGGGCGGCTCCGACACCCTCCCCGGCTTCTTCGGCGGGAAGTACGCGATGGTGCCGCTCGGTTTCTCCTACCGCCAGCAGATCGTGCAGCAGGCGCCCAAGGGGTTCGCCTGGACCGTACTGCCGTCCCCGGCCGGGCCCGGCGGCGACCAGCGGCAGGGGGTCAGCCCGCAGACGCTGTCCATCGCCGCCGACAGCCCGTACCAGCGGGAGGCGGCCCGCTTCATCGACTTCTTCCTGCGCCCGCCGCACATGGTGCGGCTCGCCCTGGGCGACTGGATGCTCCCCACGGGCCGGACCGCGCTGCGGGATCCCGCCCTGCGCACCCGCCGCCACGGCTGGGCCACCGGCACCGCTCTGGCCGGACAGCTGCGCCCGGCGCCCGCGCAGACGGTGCGCGGCTATCCGGAGTGGAAGGACAAGGTGGCCACTCCGGCGCTGCAGGAGTACTACAGCGGGGCGATCGGAATGGGGGAGCTGCGCGAGCGGCTCGTCGACGACGGGAACCTGGTGCTCGCCCGCTACCAGCGGTAAGACCCGCTGCGCCGTCGGCGCACCTGGTCCTGCCATGGACCCGGTCCTCCAAGCAGACCCTTACCCCCTGGCAAAGGTTGCCCTTGCCCGATCTTGTCTCTTCCCTTAACGGTTTCTTACCTTCAGGTGAACTCGTGTCTAACGCCAGAAAGATTGACCATGCCCCGAGACATACCGCCGCTCGCCGAGGTCCGCCGGATCACCGAGAAGAAGCGAGACGCGTGGTGGACCGTCATGCTCGTGGACCCGGTGGCCACACCGCTGGTCCGCTGGATCGCCAAGTACACCCGGGCCACCCCCAACCAGCTCACCTGGGGTGCGTTCCTGGTGGGCCTCGGCTCCGCCGCGTGCTTCGCTCAGGGCGACTGGAGATGGCTGCTGCTCGGGGCCGTGCTCTACCACGTGAGCTTCATCTTCGACTGCATGGACGGCAAGCTGGCCCGGCTGACCGGCACCGGCTCGGTCTTCGGGGCGTGGCTGGACTTCGTCTTCGACCGGATCCGGGTGCTGGTCTGCGCGGTCGCGCTGATGGCCGGTCAGTACGCGCGCACGGATGACGTCCTATATCTGTGGCTGGCGCTGGCCGTCACCTTCCTGGACGCGCTGCGCTACATCGACTCGCTGGAGATCTTCAAGATCCGGCATGGGATGCGCAAGCAGATCAAGGCCCGGATGCGGGCGGCCCGCAAGGCCGAGAACCAGGCCGAACTGGCCTTCATGGAGGACCTGCTGCGGGAGAACCCCAAGGCCGATCTGGAGACGGACCACGACACGGTGGCTCCCTTGGAGCCGGTGGTGTCCCTTGAGGCCACGGCGGCCCCGCACACCGCGGCCGAGCCCGGTGCCGATGCCCCGGCCCCGGTACCGGCCCCGCGCCGCCCCGCCGTCGTCGATCTGCACCAGGAGTTCCGGCGCCGCTTCCCGTGGTGGGTCCGGTGCCGGAACTTCCTGCAGCGCCACCGCATCCGCGCTCATCTCATCAGCGGCATCGAATTCCAGATGGGCGTGTTCATCGTCGGCCCGGCCGTTGACGCGGTGGTGGCGACGACCGTTGTATCGGGTGTGCTGCTGCTCGTCTTCGAGCTGGCCATCATCTACAAGTTCCTGCTGTCCACCCGGGACTTCACCCGCACCATCAACTCCTTCGAAGCTGCTGAAGAGCGCATTCCGGCCACCACCTCGGTCAGCTCCTGAGCGAGGACCAGCCACTGCTCCGGCGTCACATACGCCACCACGACGTCCCGCCCCAGCCCGGCCGCCCGGAACGCCCGGTCGAGCGCGCGGGCGGGGCAGACCCGGCGCAGTGACGCGTGGAGTGAGCCGCCGACCCCGGTGAAGCCCAGCTCGACCAGGTCCGCGTAGGCGGACCGGGCCGCCGGGTCGGTGAGCAGCGGCCGCGGCCGCCGGGTCAGCCGCAGGATCCCGCCGTCCACCGCGGGCACCGGCCGGAAGGCGGTACGCGCCACCCGCCCGCACAGCCGCCACTCGACCTCCGGCCACGACCGTACGGTCAGCAGCGACCAGCGGCCGTAGTCCCCGGTGCGCTTACGGGCGTACTCCGCCTGGGTGAGCAGCGTCGCCGAGGTCAGCCGGGGCACCGCCCGCAGCGCCCAGGCCACGATCTCGGCGGTACGGGCGTAGGGCACGTTGCCGACCAGGGCGAACGGCTCGCGTGGCGGCGCCGCCTCGAGGAAGTCCTGGTGCACGACCCGGACCCGCGGACAGCGGGCGAGCCGCTCCCGCAGCCCCGGGATCAGCTGCCGGTCGATCTCGTAGCTGATCAGCTGACGGCAACGCGGGGCCAGCGCCTCGGTGAGCGCCCCCTTGCCCGCGCCGACCTCCACCAGGAGATCGCCGGGCCCGGGGCGGGCGGCGCGTACGACCCGGGCGACGGCGCCCGAGTCGACGAGGAAGTTCTGCCCGTACGCCCGCCTCGCGCGGTCGCGTTCGGTACGGCGTGGGGTAGGGAGTTGGTGTCGATTGCGGGCCACGGCCACGGTCCTTTCGGAGCCGGGCGGGCGGCAGCAGCGCGGAACGGGCCCTGCCGCCCGTCCCGGAACGAGTGATTCCTGGACTGGCGGGGGCCCTGGCCGAGGGCGCGTGGGGGTGTAAGGGATCAGCTCACGGCGAGGAATCGGCTCACCGCGAGGGACGATCGGAAACCGGGCGAGTCAGCGGCTCGGGCCGCTCACAGACTCAGGGAGACACCGGGCGCGTCCGGGCCGGCCAGGGCACCGGGGCCGCGCCGCGGGCGGCGGGCAGGCATAGGAAGGGCGCACGCACACGCCACCCGGGCACAGCCACGAGTGATGCGGGTGAACACGCCGATGCCGGGATTTCCGCCCATCGGTGTACTCCTCCCGTGCGCGCGTACGCGAAACGTCGCGTATGCGGATCTCCGCCGTATCCCCGCAACCGTAGGGACCGGCCGGGACACCCCGCAACGCCTTTTCCGCCCCACACGCCGAACCGGTCACACGGCCCGGAGGCCATGTGACCGGTTGAGGGTTGGTTATCAGGATGTGGTCGTCAGACCCTCGCGTGCCGGGGCCGTTCGTCCGCGTCCGGCCTCGGGGAAGCGCCCACCAGGACGGTAGGCCGCTGGGCCGGGGCGGGCTCGTCGTGGGCGAGGTCCGGGAGCCAGCCCAGCCACTTCGGCAGGTACCAGTTGCGCTCGCCCAGCAGCGACATCACGGCCGGGAGGAGCACCCCGCGGATGACGGTGGCGTCGATGAGGACCGCGGCCGCGAGGCCCACGCCCATCTGCTTCATGGACTGCATCGACAGCGTGCCGAAGATGGAGAAGACCGCGACCATGATGACGGCGGCGCTGGTGACCACGCCCGCCGTCGTCACCACACCGTGCACCACCGCGTCCTTGGTGGTGCGCCCGGCCAGGCGCGCCTCGCGGATCCGGGAGACCACGAAGACGTGGTAGTCCATGCTCAGCCCGAACAGGATCACGAAGAGGAACAGCGGCAGCCAGGACACGATCGCGCCCACGCCCTCCGCGCCGACCAGCCCCGCGCCCCAGCCGTGCTGGAAGACCGCGGTGAGGATGCCGTACGCGGCGCCCACCGACAGCAGGTTGAGCACGATGGAGGTCACGGCGATGGTGAGCGACCGGAAGGACATCAGCATCAGCAGGAATGCGAAGACCACCACGAAGGCGAAGACCGGGGCGACGGCCGAGCCGAGCTTGTCGTTGAAGTCCTTGGAGGAGGCGGTCGAGCCGCCGATGGGGGCGTCCACCCCGTCCACCGTGCCGAGGGTCGCCGGGCGCACCTCGTTCCGCAGCACGTCCAGGCTCTTCTCGGCCTTGCCCTCGTCGGAGCCGCCGATCAACGGGACCTCCACCACGGCCAGGTTCTGCCGGTGGTGGACGGTCACCTCGACCGGCCCCTTGGAGGCGCCCTTCGCCACGGCCTCGGTACGGAAGCGGGCGAGGGCGTCGCGCACCGGCGCCGCGTCGATGTCGTCCGCCTTCACCACGACCCTGGCCGGGTCGGATCCGCCCGGGAACGCCTCGTCGATGTGGTTGTACGCGTTCACGACCGGCAGCCGGTCGCCGAACTCCTGGTCCATGGTGAGGTTCGCGGTGTTCATCCCCACGGCGGGGACGGCCAGCGCGATCAGCGCGCCACCGGCGAGGGCCAGCGACAGCTTGGGGCGGCGCAGAACCGGGCGGAGGACGGCGCGCCAGATCCGGCTCTCGGCGCCGCCGCGCCGCTTGGCGCGGCCCAGGAACGGCAGCCGGCCCTTCTCCACCCGCTCACCGAGCAGCGAGAGCAGCGCGGGCAGCACCGTCACCGAGCCGACCATCGCCACCGCCACCACCATCAGCGTGGCGAGCCCCATCGCCTTGAACTCCGCGATACCGGTGAAGAGCATGCCCGCCATCGCCACGATCACCGTGACACCGGAGATCAGAATGGCGCGCCCGGAGGTGGCCGCCGCCACCCGCAGCGCGGTCTGCGCGTCCCGTCCCGCGGCGCGCTCCTCACGCTCCCGGCGCAGGTAGAACAGGCAGTAGTCGACGCCGACGGCCAGCCCCACCAGCAGCATCACGGAGTTGGCGGTGTCGCTCATATGCACCCAGTGGCTGACCACCGCCACCAGACCGGTGGTGGCCAGGAACGCGGTCATCGCGAGCACCACCGGCAGCAGCGCGGCCACCAGCGCACCGAAGACGATCAGCAGGATGCCCAGCGCCACTGGCAGCGCGGAGAACTCGGCCTGGGTGAAGTCGTCGCCGAACGCGTCGTCGAACGCCTTCTGGCCGCTGGCGTCGCCGAACTCCTCGATCCGCAGGTCCTGGTGGCCGTTCTGCGCCTTGTCCACCGCGTCCAGCACCGGCTGGATGTGGTCGGCCGCCTTCTCCGCGTCGCCGCGCATCTCGAACTGCACCAGCGCGGAGCGCCGGTCGGCGGAGATGGACTTCGTGTCGTACGGGGAGCGGAGGGCGGTCACCTTGCCGGTGTCGCGTACGCCGGCCATCACCGCGTCGACCGCCTTGCGGAAGGCCGGGTCGTTCGCGGTGAGCCCGCCGCCCGTCGCCTGGCCGCCCGTCGCCTGGCCGCCCTTCGCCTGGATCAGCACGGTTTCCCCTGCCGCGTCGTCAATGCCCGCCTCGTCGAGAATCTTCGAAACGCGCCCGGACTCGCCGGGAACCTGCTCGCTCTCCGACACATCGACCCGGCCCGTCATCGAGCCGACGGCCAGGGCGAGGATGACCAGCAGCACCCAGCCCCCGACCGCCGCCCACCGGTGACGGGCGCTCCAACTGCCCGCGCGTGCCGCTATCCCGCGCGGCCTGTCCAAGCGGCCTGTGTCCGCCACGACATCCCCTTATGCCCTGGTGACGGACTGTCCCCGCCACTCGTTGACGACGCTAGGCCGTGGCGTCGGGCCGACCCATCCTGCTGACCGGTGAACCGTCCGGTGGTTCCCTCCAACCGCAGAAGGGGGGACAGCCCTACCCTCCCTGATGCGGGCCCCCTACACGCAAAGGGCGTTGACCTCGAGGTCGGGGCGCGGTCGAAGCGCAGAACGTTGCCTATGTCACACCTTGGTGGGGATCTTGAATTGACCCGTACCCATCAGTCAGGGTTTTGTCAGAACCGGAGTGGCCCCAACACTCTCCGGATCTGCCGCACTTGAGGGATCGGACGCGATCCGGGGTGCGGATTCCCCCCACAACCGCACGAGGAGGAACCCTCGTCATGGCAGTTCACAAGCAGCGCAACGCGCGTCGACTCGGTCTGGCCATAGCCGCCGCGACCGCCGTCACCGCCGGTGTCTTCGTGGCCGTCCCGGCCGGCGCCACCACCGCCCAGCCCGCCGAGGGCACCGTCTACGGCACCCAGGCGAAGAACGCCGTCGACGGCAGCTACATCGTCATGCTCAAGGGCGGCAAGAGCATCAAGGCCGCCTCGGAGGGCAAGGACCTCGCCGAGCAGTACGGCGGCAAGCTGCGCCGCAGCTACGACTCCGCCATCAACGGCTTCTCGGCCGGCGGGCTGTCCGACACCGAGGCCAAGCGGCTGGCCGCCGACCCGTCGGTCGCCAAGGTGGTCCAGAACCACCGCTACACCATCAAGGGCACCCAGGAGGACCCGCCGTCGTGGGGCCTGGACCGGATCGACCAGGAAGACACCCAGGGCGACAAGAAGTACACCTACCCCGACAACGCGGGTGAGGGCGCCACCGCGTATGTCATCGACACCGGTGTCCGCACCAGCCACAAGGACTTCGAGGGCCGCGCCACGTCCGGCTTCGACGCGGTCGACAACGACGACAGCGCCGACGACGGCAACGGCCACGGCACCCATGTGGCCGGCACCATCGCCGGTGCCGAGCACGGCGTCGCCAAGAAGGCCAAGATCGTCGCGGTGCGTGTGCTGGACGACCAGGGCTCCGGCACCACCGAGCAGGTCGTCGCGGGCATCGACTGGGTCACCGAGAACCACGAGGGCCCGTCCGTCGCCAACATGAGCCTGGGCGGCACCCCCGACGAGGCCCTCGACGCGGCCGTGCAGAAGGCCATCGACTCCGGTGTCACCTTCGGCGTGGCGGCGGGCAACGAGTCCGCCGACGCCAGCCAGAGCTCTCCCGCCCGGGTGAAGGACGCGATCACGGTCGCCTCCAGCACCGACAAGGACGAGCAGTCCGACTTCTCCAACTACGGCGACGTGGTGGACATCTACGCCCCCGGCTCGGACATCACCTCCGACTGGAACACCGGCGACGACGCCACCAACACCATCTCCGGCACATCGATGGCCACCCCGCACGTCGTGGGCGCCGCCGCCGTCTACCTCGGCGGCCACCAGGACGCCAAGCCGGCCGACGTGTCGAAGGCCCTCACGGACGGCGCCACCGCCGACAAGATCTCCAACCCGGGCGACGGCACGCCGAACAAGCTGCTGAAGGTCGTCGAGTAAGGCCCCAACGGGCGATCCGACGGGTGAAGTGATCGGTCCCAGGGGCGCAGCCGGGTGGCGAGACCAACCGGCTGCGCCCTTTGGCGGTCGCCCCACCCAATGCCACGCTGAGCGGCATGAACCTCACGGACGGATACACATCGGCAGCGGTCGAGAACGCCCCGGTGAAGGAGCTCTTCCCGGGCATCCGCCTGCGCCCCCTGTGGACCGGTGACAACGGCGCGAAGGCGCATGTCCTGGAGATGGACCCCGGCACCTCATGGGAGGGCCTGGACGTCCATGAACCGGGCCCCGAGGAGGTGTTCGTGGTCTCCGGCACCTTCAACGACGGCGCCCACGACTACCCCGCCGGCACCTTCATCCACGCCCCCGCCGGCTCCTCCCACATCCCCCGGACCACCACGGGCTGCACGCTCTTCGTGTTCTACCCGGAGGGTTAGGGCTGGGCGTCAGCCCTCCAGCTCGCGGCGCACGACGTCGAGATCCAGGTCAACGGTGAATTCTCCGGCGACGTCGACGGATGCCTTGCCCGTGATGGTGGCAGCCTCGCGGTAGGTGCCTCCGTCCAGCTCGTGCACCACCACGCACAGATCTGGTTCCATCTCGACCCGCCAATAGGCGGGTACCTTCGCTTGTGCGTAGAGTGCCGGCTTGAGGATGCGGTCGGCGGCTCGGTTGAACGGCGACACGATTTCACCCAGAAGCAGGGCCGCGTCGAGGGGCGCGGCCAGTGTGCCGCGTGGAACGGCGGCGCGGTCGACGACAGCGATATCGGGGATGAACAGTCTCGATTCTCCCGTTACGTTGACCGCCTCGCCGGAGCGGAACCGTGCGCCGGACCGGGCCAGAGCGGCCTTGATCTGACTGTGCAATTCGGAAGACACGGTCTGGTGGTCCCAGTCGGGAGCAGGGGACATCATGAGGACACCGTCCACGAGTTCGAAGCGGGCGCGTGCCGGATGCTCCGGGAGTGCAAGGACGTCCTCGACCGTCCAGGGGCCTTCGTGATCGTCGACTCGCGTCTCAGCGACGCTCATGATCGCCACCACCGCCTCCTCGTGTGTTCCCTGGCTCCAGCATGGCACGCAGCTCTGACACCCGCCGACGCTTCCAGCCCGAGTCGTAAGGCGGCGGCCATAAGATGCGAATATCACCCACAGGAGTGAACCGAACACTCAGCGATGACGAGCGCGTCCCGCTACGGCGCCACCTGGACCGTGTCGCCCACCGCGCGTTCGCCCGTCGCGTCGGAGGTGACGTTGGCGAGCTTGCCGTTCACGGCCATGGCGGTGGAGCCGCCGCCGTCCAGGTTGAGGGCCTGCACGGCGCCCAGGGAGCGCATGAAGCGGGCGGCCTCCTCCAGGGTGAAGCCCTCGCTGACGCCGGGCTGCCGGCCGTCCACCGTGGCCAGGATGAGTCGCCCCTTCGCGTCGAGCCCGGCCATCGTGCGGGGCTGGCGGACGTTCGACCACGCGTAGCCGAAGGAGAGGTTCTTCGGGTCGAGGGTGCCCTCGGTGGCGGCGTCGATGGCGATGCGGCCGTCCTTCACCAGGGTGGGGG
This sequence comes from Streptomyces endocoffeicus, assembly GCF_016741935.1. Lineage (GTDB taxonomy): Bacteria > Actinomycetota > Actinomycetes > Streptomycetales > Streptomycetaceae > Streptomyces > Streptomyces endocoffeicus. Next base: position 410,466 of record NZ_JAERRG010000008.1, read on the forward strand.
CGGCGCTGACGATGCTGTCGTCGGAGTCGAGCCGGACCCGGCGGCCGGTGGTGTCCCGGACGACCTCCTCCAGTGCGATCCGCTCGCCCTGCCGGGCGTGGGCCGTCAGCCAGTCGGACGCGGCGCCGATGCCCTGGAGCACGGAGCCCCCGGCCGGGACCGTGCCGCCGCGCGCGCCGGTGGAGACCACCCGGCCGTCGGCGTCGAGCACCACCTGGGTCCCGGGCCCGGTGGGCAGCGCGGCGCGGAACCTCGGGGTGAACTTCACCAGGTCGTCGGCCTCGGAGCAGGTCAGGTCCTGCCGGGGCAGCTCGGTGGGAGTGGCCCCGGGGCGGCCGCAGTTGCGCACCTTGCCGGGCACCCGGTTGATGCCCTGCACCGCATACGTGGACGAGCCCGCCCGCGCGGTGACCGTGCTGGTCAGATCGGCGATCCGGGCGTGCCGACCGCCGTCCGCGAGGATCAGCGCGGCCCGTGAACCGACGGCCATCGACTCCAACTCGCCGTCGTACGCCGCGATTCCGGCCATCGTGCCCTGGACGCCGTCGGCGTCGGAGGTGACGAAGAAGCCACCGTTGACGGCGACCAGGGAGTGGCGCTTCGCGGCGACCGACGAGGTCGTCTCGCGGTCCGCCACGCTGCTGTCATGCGTGGCCGCCACGCTGCCGGTGAACCGGGCCGGGTCGATCACCGCCACATGCACGCTCTCCCGGTCGGCGGGCCGCTGCCCGTCGTAGCCGGTCCACTCCGCCACCGTCGTGAACCCGGCCGCGGCGACCTTCTCGCGTGCGCCCTGCGCCTCGCCGGAGGTGCCGTACGAGCCCATCCGCACCCGCCACCCCATGGTGCCGTGCGGGGTGTCCGCGTAGGCGGGCCACGCCACTCGCTCGACCCGTGGCTCGAACCCGGCGTCGCGCAGCCGCCCCGCCGTGGCGTCCGCCCAGGACCGGTCGCCCAGCGGTGCGGCACCGGGCCCCTGCACGGTGACCGTCCAGCTCGGCTTGGCGTCCGCGTCCCGGAGAACCCCGGTCCGTACCTGCACTCCCGGGGCCACCGCCTCCGTCGTCCAGGATCCGGTGTCCGGTGCCGCCTGCGCCGACGGATGGATGGCCGCCAGTACGACGGCGGCCCCCAGTGCGGCCCCCATCCGGGTGCCCGGGCCTCGGCGGACGGTGCTCTGTTCGTTGCGCATGCCCGGAAGTCCAGCGCCGCCCGGGGGCCGGGCCGACACACACGGAGGGCGGTCCGCGGAACGTACGGTGAACGGGCGGGGGAATAGTCCGCGCGCGGCCGAGGTTCGGAAGCGGCACGAGTGGTGATGGCGACATCCGCGACGATGACAACCGAGGAGTACTCGTGCCGACCGAGAAGAACGCGCCCCAGGGGACCGTTGCCGAAGGCTTCGAATCCGTACGGCGGGAATTCGGCGCCGTCGCGGCGGACGAAGGCGGTGATTACGCCGCCCAGTTAGTGGCGTACGTCGACGGTGAGCGGGTCGTGGACCTGTGGACCGGGCCGGAGATCACGGCGGACTCCCTGACCGGGGTCTTCTCCTCCACCAAGGGCGCGGCCCACCTGGTGGTGGCCCTGCTGGTCCAGGACGGCACCCTGGAGCTGGACCAGCGGGTGAGCCACTACTGGCCGGAGTTCGGGGTCGAGGGGAAACAGGACATCACGCTGCGCGATGTGCTGTCCCACCGGGCCGGAGTGGTCGGCGCCGACGCCGGTTTCCTCCTGGAGGAGCTCGCCGACGACCGTGTCATCGCCGAGCGCCTGGCCTCCCAGGCCCCGTACTGGCGACCGGGTACCGCCTTCGGCTATCACGCCCTGGCCATCGGGGCGCTCACCGGCGAGGTGGTCCGGCGCGTCACCGGCCGGAGCATCCAGGAGCTGTTCGAGGCCCGGGTCCGCTCCCGCCACGACCTCGACTTCTACCTGGGGCTGCCCGAGGAGCACGAACCACGCTTCCTCAGCACGCTGCCCATGCTCCCCACCCCCGCGCAGCAGGCCGAACTCGACGCCGCCGCGACCGGTCCGCTGAGCCTGACCGGCATCGCCTTCAACCGCAACCACCCGCAGGCGGTCGACGTGGGGGAGCTGTCCAACCTCCGCGTCGTACGCGCCAAGGGCCCCGCCTCGTTCGGCGGCGTCGCTTCGGCGCGTGGCCTGGCCGGGATGTACGCGGCCGCGATCAGCGAACTCGACGGCAAGGCACCGCTCCTCAAGCCGGACACGGCCGCCGCCTTCGCGCAGATCCACTCGATCGGCTACGACGTCGTATCGCGCGCCCACAAAGCCTTCGGCCTCGGCTTCCAGGCGCTGTGCGACATCTACCCCGTCCTCGGCGCAGGCGCCTTCGGGCACAGCGGCGCCGCCGGCTCCCAAGCCTTCGCCGACCCCCGCACCGGCCTGGCCTACGGCTACAACCGCCGCCGCTTCGCCTATCCGGGCGGCGCGGCCCCGGAGAACGAACGCCTGATCCGCGCGGTGCACGCGGCGGCCACGGCGGTGGCCGGCTAGCGCCTCTACCGCGCGAGGTCGTCGAGCGCGCCCGCCTTGACGGCGCGTATGAAGGTTCTGAGTCGGCCCGGTGTGGTGGTGAGGATATCGGCGGGGGCGTCGCTCTCCCGAAGTTGTATCTCGCCGTCGACGGGGAGGAGTTCCACGCAATGGTTGTCCTCCCCGTTTCCGGAGAACGAAGACTTGCGCCACTTGGCCGGGCTCGACATGGTTACCTCTCTCATATTTCTTGCGCGATGCGGTGGATGAAATCCCGCGACGCCCCTACCGCGAGGGAAGAAGCCTCGGCCTTGTCCAGTAGCGCGCGGTATCTCGTGAGCTCTGATTCCGCGTCCATCCAGAACGAGCCGTGCATGGCATCGATCTGCGCGGTATCCAGCTGGGGAACGGGCCCGCCGACGTAGAGCATGGAGTTTCCGGCTCCGCCGAAGCCGTCCACGTCAAAAGGGATCACCCTGACGGTGACGTTCGGGCGCTCCGACTGTTCCAGGATGAAGGCGAGCTGCTCGCGTGCGACCTTCCGGTCGGCTACGCGTGTGCGCAGGACACTTTCGTGAATCAACGCCGAGAACGCGATCGCCGAGTCCTGGGACAACACTTCCCGCCGCCGTACGCGGAAGGAGACCAGCGCGTCGAGATGCTGTGGCGGCAGCGGAGGAACGGCGTAGGCCATGAGCGCCCGGATGTAGGTCTCGGTCTGCAGGAGTCCCGGAACGTAGGAGGCTTGAAGCATGCGCATGTGGGTTGCGTGGTGCTCCAACTCGGCGAGGTCCAGTGCGCCATGCGCGAGGAGGCCCCGGTACTCCTCCCACCACCCCTTGCCGCGCTCACCGGCCATGGCGACCAGTGCGTCGAGCAGCGCGGTGTCGAAGCAAGCGTATTGAGAGGCCATATAGCGCAGTCGCGCCTCGCTGATACCGGCCTTGCCCGCTTCGACCTGACTCATCTGGATGGGGTTCGTACCGATCAGCTCGGCCGCCCGGCGGGCGGTCACACCAGCCGCGTCGCGCATCTTGCGCAGCTCAGTACCGAGTCGGCGCTGTCGTGCTGTGGGCTGACTTCTCGGCATGCTCTCTTCCCCTCCAGGCTGTTCGGCAGTCTGCCGTGCGCCACGACGCAGGTCCAACGCCCCGTAGCTGCGAGCGGTTGTGTCAGCATAACCTTATGCTCTACCGTGAGTGATGCGCTCATCACGCAGCGGTGAGCAGCAGCCGAAGCCTACTGCGCCCGTGGAGGCCCAGATGGAGACACCGCACTCCCCAGAACTCTTCGACAAGGAACTCTGCGACCTCGTCCTCGCCATCGCGCCCAGAATCTTCGCCGTCGTCCAGGAGTGCGAGGTGCGGCCCGGCCTGAAGGACGGGTGTGTCGCGGCGTGGGGGATGGCCTTCGGTGAGGGTCCCGTCCACGTCACCACGGCCGACGGCACCGGCCAGATGGTCCTCAACTCGCCGGAGCGGGCGCTTCGATGGTTCACGCGAGGCGGCGGTGAGGACGGCGTGACGGCGAGGCTGGTGTGGCTCAGCCGGTCCGGAGGCGCCACTTTCGATCGCGCCGAAGCCGCTTGAGCATCGATAGTCTGCGCAGAAGTACTTGCTCCGGTCCGTAGGAGGGCACAGACATGTACGTAACGGACTTGGAGCTGTCCGGGGTCCGAGGGTTCCACGGTCACCGGGCGGCCCGGCTGCGATTCCCGCGGCGTGAGGATGGCAGTTACGCGGGCTGGACCGTGCTGGCCGGGCGTAACGGCTCGGGCAAGTCGACGGTGCTGCAAGCCCTCGCGTTGGTTCTGCAGGGCCCCGCCGTCACCCATGCGTTGCTCAAGGACGCCGGTGACTGGATGACGCGAGGGGCGCGTAAGGCGGTCGTCGAGGCGTCGGTGGTCGGGCCGGAACACGTGGACGCGCGGTGGGTCAACGCGGATGACTTGCCCCACGACTGGTTTCCGGAGACCGGAAGCGTCCGCATGGTCTGGGAGCGGATGGCGAAGTGGGGCGAGAGCCATGTCCGGTTGCGGCGCCCGTCCACGACGAACGCTTTCGAGCTTCAACGCAGGGCCGAGTCCGGACCGTGGCAGGAGACTCCGCAGGGGTGGCTGGTCCTCGGGTACGGTCCGTACCGCCGACTCGATGGTGGGCGGTCGGCTGCCGGATTCGAGCGTGTCGACCGGCTGGCAACGCTCTTCGACGAGAACGTCTGCCTGGCCGAGGGCGTCACCTGGCTGATCGACCAGCACCTGCGTGGCCTTGAGGGACGTCCCGGTGCCGTTGAGCTGGTGGACACGGTGAAGCTGCTGCTCGGGGATGGACTGCTGCCCGATGATCACGAGGTGACCGGAGTCGACTCCGACGGCCTCTGGGTGAACACGCCGCGCGGTGTTCTGGCCCTGCGCGGCATGAGTGACGGCTACCGCTCCGTGACCGCACTCGTCGTGGACCTGGTGCGACATCTGCATGGCGCCTACGGGGAACTCCGGGTCGAGGAGCGTGGCGGACACCCCGTCATCCCCATGCCGGGCGTCGTACTCATAGACGAAGTCGACGCTCACCTGCACGTCAGCTGGCAGAAGAGGATCGGCCAGTGGATGAAGCAGCACTTTCCCGAGATCCAGTTCATCGTCACGACCCACAGCCCCTACATCTGCCAGTCAGCCGACCCCGGCGGACTGATCCGGCTGGCCGCCCCCACTGAGGAGCGGCCGCCCGAGGTGGCCGACGATGAGCTGTATCAGCGTGTGGTGTACGGCAGCGGGGATGACGCGATTCTCTCCGACCTCTTCGGGGTGGACTCGCCGTACTCCGAGCGGGCGGACGAGCTTCGGCGACGGCTGGCAGCCATGGAGTTTCGGGTGCTGGATGACCAGGCGACCGAGGCGGAACTGGCCGAGTACCGGCGGCTGAGCGCCCAGTTGAACAGCTCGTTGTCGGCGCGGGTGAGCGAAGTGACCGCCTATCTGGGGCGTGACGAGTGATCCGGCTGGAACGATCACCACTCGACGGCCAAACGGTGAAACTGCTCGCACAGGCGCAGGCTCGATTACCCGAGTTCGGTCTCACCGAGAAGGTGGCCCGGAACGCCTGGAACGCGGCCGACGGCACCCGCGCCCGCGTCGCCACGGCCCTCCGTACGATGGCCAGTGGCATCGAGCGCTGTATGTACTGCTCGGAGAGTCTCGGCACCGCGATCGACCACTTCGAACCCCTGCGCCTCGCGCCCCATCGGGTGTTCGACTGGTACAACCACCTCCTCGCGTGCTCCTTCTGCAACTCGCACGCGAAGGGCGGCACCTTCCCCAAAGACACTGCCACCGGGGAACCACTGATCATCGACCCCACGGCGGACGAACCCGCACGCCATCTCCGGCTGTCCCTCACCAGTGGTGAGTACCACTGTCTGACCCCGCGGGGCTGCGCCACCATCGATGTCTTTCAGCTCAACCGGGGTCCGTTACGCAAAGGGCGACTGGACGCTGTCGGGCAGTGCCTCGACACCTTGGCGGGCTGCGCCGCACTCCTGGCGGCGGACGACACGGCCGGTGCGCAGAAGCGCATGCTGAGACTGCGACGTCAGCCCCTCGCCGACGTTCTGCAAGAGCTTCGGCGCATCGCGGACCGGCCCTCGGCAGCCGTGATCCTCGGGGATGAGGCTGCCGTCGAGGCACTGCGTGCGTTGTACGGACAGCCGGTAGCCAAGCCGGTGTTCATTCCTCAGCAGACTTCGCGGCACCAGCCCGACTGCCGGTCCTGGAAGTCCGCCTCGGCGGAGGGTTAGACGCCACTTCCCGCAAGCTCATGCTTGGGCCGAGGAGGGCCGCGGTCGCCCGACTACTGGTGCTTGCGGGCTACGACAGCAGGTGGTCGAGGCAGAGGTTCAGCCCGGCCTCCAGATGTTCCGCGGAGCCGGTGGAGAGCAGGACGGTGACGCCGCCCTGGATCGTGGCGATCACCGCCGCGGCCGTGCGGTCGGCGTCGAGTGCCGGGTTGGCCTCGCCGGTCGCCTGGGTGGCCTCGATACCGGCTCGGACGCACTCCTGCCACCGCCGCACCAGTTGCGCCGACACGGCCTGCGCGGCCGGGCTGTACCGGCCCACATCGGCGATCAGCACCCCGAGCGGGCAGTACAGCCCCTGGTCGCGGTAGCGCTTGACGATGAGGTCGCGCCACGCCTCCCAGGCCGCGCGTGAGGTGAGTTCGTTCAGGTACGGCTGCTGGTCCTCGAATACCCGCTCGGCTTCAAGTTCGGCGACCGCGAGCAGAAGCTGTTCCCGGCCTTCCGGGAAGTAATAGAACATCTGCCCTTTGCCGGTGGCGCTGCGCCGGCACACGTCGTCGAGCGTGGTGGCGTTCGTGCCGCGTTCCCGGATCTCGGCCGCGGCGGCCTCGACAATGCGCAGGCGGGTCGCGGCGCCTTTCCTCATGACCGTCACCGGCCAAAGTGTACTTGTGGGTACATTTTTTGGTACATACCTTCGGCCGCATGAGAGCGATAGTCATCAACGAAGCAGGGGGACCGGAAGTGCTGCGGCTGCGGGAGCGGCCGGCACCTCGTCCGGGCCCGGGAGAAGTCCTGGTGGACGTCCGCGTGGCGGGGGTGAACTTCTTCGACACCGCCATCCGCAGGCAGGCCCTGGCCGAGGTACCGGGCGCGGAAGGCGTCGGAGTGGTGGCGGAGACGGGCGAGGGTGTGCACGGGTTCGCCCCGGGGGACCGTGTCGCGTGGTTGACGGTCGACAACCTCGGCGGCTATGCCGAGCAGATCGTGCTCCCGGCGAGCGGTTTCGTCCCGGTGCCCGACGCCGTCGACGACGAGACGGCCGCGGGCTTGCTCGTGCAGGGGCTGAGCGCGCACCACTTCGCCACCGTGTCCCACCCGGTGCGGCCGGGGGACATCGCGCTCGTGCACGCGGCCGCCGGCGGGGTCGGGATGATGCTCACCCAGATCATCAAGGCCCGCGGCGGCACCGTGATCGGCCTGGTGTCGCGACCGGAGAAGGTCAGGTTCGCCGCCGACGCGGGCGCCGACCACGTCCTGGTCTCCTCCGGTGACGCGTTCCTCGAGCCGGTGCGCGAGCTGACCGGCGGCGAGGGTGTGCATGTGGTCTTCGACGGTGCGGGCGCGACCACGTTCGCCGCATCGCTGCGGGTACTGCGCACGCACGGCACGCTGGTGTTCTACGGGCCGCTGATCGGGGACGTGCCGACCATCGCGATGAACGAGATCCCCCGCAGCACCCGCCTCACCTACGCCGTGACCGAGGACCATGTCCGCACCCCCGAGGAACTCGCGGCGCGTGCGGCCGAGTTGTTCGCGCTCGTCGAGCGAGGCGAACTGGTCGTCCGGATCGGCGGTCGGTACCCGCTGGCGGAGGCGGCGAGGGCTCACGCGGACATCGAGTCGCGTACGACCACCGGGAAGCTGCTGCTGCTCCCGTGACCGTTGGCCGTACGCGCGGTGTGCGACGAACTGCCCGAACATGGCAGGAGGAACGAGCGTAACACCGGGGCCAACAAGGGAATCGGCTTCGAGACGGCCAAACAGCTTCTGGCGCTGGGCCACGTTGTCTACATCGGCGCGCGTGATGTCGAGCGGGGCCGCGCCGGGTCGTTCTGGGCAGTGACCAATCCGGACCGGCCGGAGTTCAACTTGCCGCTGGCGCTCTACTCCGCCTCCAAGTCCGCGGCCACCATGCTGACGGTCCAGTACGCCAAGTCCCAGCCGGGCATCAAGTTCAACGCGGTCGAGCCCGGCACCACCGCGACCGACCTGACCGCGGCATTCGGAATCGGAAGGGCGCCGGAGGAGAGTGCCAGGGTCGTCGTGCGGTTGGCGACTCTCGACGCGGACGGCCCGAGCGGAACCTTCCAGGACGAAAACGGAGAAGTGCCCTGGTAGGCGTCTGGGCACGATCGGTCTTAGGCCGTCAGCAGGGCCGGGGGCGCCGTACGGGCCTCGTCGTAGCGGGTCAGCAGGAGGCGGGCCAGTTCCGGGGCGGGGCCCAGGACGGGGGCCAGGAGGTCCGCGTCCGCGGCCTCGGCGCCGCGGGCGATGCGGTCGGGGAGGCGGCCGGGGGCGATGACGTAGGGGGCCACGGCCACCCGGCGGACGCCGTCCGCGCGCAGGGCGCGGACGGCGTCCTCGGTGCGGGGAAGAGAGGCGGAGGCGAACGCGGGTCGCACGGCGCACCATCCGGTGTGCCGCCACTCCCGCGCGATTTCAGCGATCACCGCGATCGCCTCCGGGTCGGTGGACCCCGCCGAGGCCAGGACGACCCCGGTCGAGGAGCGGTCGGCGGGGCGCAGCCCCGCCTCGTACAGGCGGCGTTCCAGGGCGTCCACGAGCAGCGGGGACGGGCCCAGGACCTCGGCCTGGCGGACGGAGAGGCGGGGGTGGCGGGCCGTGGCCTCGCGCAGCACCGCCGGGATGTCGGTCTTCGCGTGGAAGGCGCGGGTCAGCAGCAGCGGGAGGGCGATCACCTCGGTGGCGTCCTCCGCGGCGAGGCGGGCCAGCACCTGCGGTACGCGCGGCGCGTTGAACTCCAGGAACGCCGCCTCCACCCGCAGCCCCGGCCGCAGCGACCGCACCCGCGCGCGCAGCGCGTCGACGGTCGCCGCATGGCGGGGGTCGCGGCTGCCGTGGGCGATGATCAGCAGGGTCGGGGCAGACATGGTGATGGCTTTCCGTGGCCTTCCGTTCGGTGGCTTCCGCTCAGTGGTCTTCGGTCGGTTGTCTGCGGTCAGTGGTCTTCGGCCAGCGGTCTTCGTTCAGTGAGTTTCGTTCAGTGGTCTTCGGTCAGCGCGCGCTCGCCAGCAGGCCGCGGCTGCGCAGCACTCGGCGCTCGATCGGGGCGAAGATCAGCAGCTCGATGGCGATGCCGACCACGAGGATCAGGAGGATGCCGAGGAGGACCCCCGCCATATCGGAGTTGTTGCGCTGGTTCTCCAGGTACTGGCCAAGACCCAGGCCCAGGTCCGGGGACTTGGCGATGATCTCGGCGGCCATCAGCGAGCGCCAGGAGAAGGCCCAGCCCTGCTTGAGCCCGGCGACGTAACCGGGCAGCGCGGCGGGCAGCAGGATGTGCCGGGCGCTGACCAGGCCGCGGGCGCCGAGGGTGCGTCCGGCGCGGAGGAACAGCGGGGGCACCTGGTCGATGCCGGCCACCAGCCCGTTGGCGATGGAGGGGACCGCGCCCAGCAGGATGACGGTGTACATCATCTGGTCGTTCAGGCCCAGCCAGATCACCGCGGGCGGCACCCAGGCGACCGACGGCAGCGACTGCAGCCCGGACAGGATCGGGCCGAGCCCGGCGCGGATGAACTTCACCCGGGCGACGACCAGACCCAGCGGGGTCGCGATGGCCAGCGCGATGAGGAAGCCGAACAGACCGCGCGAGACGCTGGTCCAGATGATGTCGAGCAGCTCGCCCTGGAGCCACAGCTGGCGCAGCGAGTCCCAGACCAGCCCCGGGTCGGGGAGCTTGTAGTCGGGGGTGACCTTCGCGACGACGAGCACCTTCCACAGGGCCAGGACGAAGGCGACGGCCACGATGGGCGGCAGCACCTTCTGGACCAGCACCTCGACCGGTGAGACCCGCTTGATCTGCACCGCGTCCAGGGCGTCCAGACCGGCCTCCAGGCCCGCCAGGTCCTGCCCCGGACCCGCCTTGCCCGTGGACTTCTCCGTGGACTTCTCCGTGGAGTTCTCCGCGGACTTGGCCGTGGACTTCTCCATGGGCTGCTTCCCGCCGTCGGCTTCCTCGATCGCGGTGCCGCGGGTGGTCTTACTGCTGGCCATGGCGGCGGATCTCCCCACGCAGTTCTTCGGTGATCTCAACGGACAGGTCGGCGACGGCCGCGTCCTCGATGCGGCGCGGCTGCGGCATGTCCACCGACCACTCGCGGACGACCCGCCCCGGCCGGGAGGACAGCAGCACCACGCGCTCGGCCAGCCGGACGGCCTCGCGGACGTTGTGGGTCACGAACAGCACCGAGACGCCGGTCTCGCTCCAGATCCGGGTCAGCTCCTCGTGCAGCACATCGCGGGTGATGGCGTCGAGCGCGGCGAACGGCTCGTCCATCAGCAGCACGCTGGAGTCCTGCGCCAGCGCGCGGGCCAGCGCCACGCGCTGCCGCATCCCGCCGGAGAGCTCGTGCACCCGCTTGCCGTAGGCGCCGCTGAGCCGCACCAGCTCCAGCAGCCGCTCGGCCCGCGGCCTGCGGTCGGCGCGCGGTACACCGCGCAGCCGCAGCGCCAGCTCGATGTTCTTCCCCGCGGTCAGCCACGGGAACAGGGCGTGCTCCTGGAACATCAGGGCCGGCCGGCCGCCGGGGACCTCGATGGCCCCCGAGGACGGCTTGTCCAGGTCGGCGATCAGATTGAGCAGTGTGGACTTGCCGCAGCCGGAAGCCCCCAGGATGCAGACGAACTCGCCGGGCCGCACCTGGAGGTTGATGTCCTCGAGCACGGGCTGGGCCGCGCCGGGACGGCCGAAGGCCTTGTGGACGCGGGTGATCGATACGGACCCGGCGGAGCCGGCGGGGCCGGGGGAGCCCGCCGTGGTGGTGCTCGCCCGGTCGTCCTTCTCGGTGGTCAGTGCCGGGGACATCCGGTCACCTCCTGATGGATGCGTACATGCGTGTACATGCGTACGGTGCGTACGGGACGGGCGGGCGCCTACTGGCTGCCGAGGCCCGCGGCGGAGACGGTCGGCTTGCCCTCGGCCTTGAGGACCTTGTTCAGCGGGCCCAGGTCGTAGATCCCCTTGAGATCGGGCTTCTCCAGAAGCCCCGCCTGGACCGCGTGGTCGGCCTCGGTGTTCAGCGTCGAGGCCAGGGGGTCGTCGGTGACCTGGATGGACTTCCACGCCGGGTCGATCACCTCGGCGGGCAGCGGCTTGCCGGTTTCTTCCTTGAGCGCCGCGTTGGCCGCGTTCTTCGCCTGCTCGGGGTTGGCCTTGATGAAGGCGTTGGTCTTCACCGAGCCGCGCAGCACGGCCTCGACGACCTTCGGATGCTCCTTGAGGAACGACTGCTTCACGATCAGGTTGGTGATGACGAACTTCTTGTCCGGCCACAGCGAGGACTCGTCCAGCAGCACCTTGCCGCCGTCGGCGACCAGCTTGGACGCGGTCGGCTCGGGCACCCACGCGCCGTCGATGGCACCGGACTTGTACGCGTCGGGTGTCACCTTGTTGTCGCTGCGGACCACCGACACATCGCCCTTGCCGCTCTGGGCGTCGACCTTCCAGCCCTTGCTCTTGACCCAGTTGAGGAACGCCACGTCCTGGGTGTTGCCCAGCTGCGGGGTGGCGATCTTCTTGCCCTTGACGTCGTTCAGCGTCTTGATCTTCTTCGGGTTGACCACGAGCTTGACACCGCCCGAGACCGACCCCGAGATGATCTTGAGGTTGGAGCCGTGGGACTTCACATAGCCGTTGATGGACGGCGACGGGCCGATCCAGCCCATGTCGATGGAGCCCGCGTTGAGCGCCTCGATCTCCGACGGCCCGGCGTTGAAGACGTACGGCGCGACCTTCGTGCCCTTGAGCTCCTGCTGGATCGGGCCGCCCTTGCGCAGCCCCACCAGCGCGGTGGCGTGGGTGAGGTTGGCGAAGTAGCCGACCTTCACCTTGTCCAGACCGTCGACCTTCGCACCGCCGGCCGCGGGGACCGCCGAGGATCCGGTGTCGTCGTTCTTCTTCTCCGAGCCGTAGCCGCAGGCGCCCAGCGCGCCCATCAACAAGGGGAGGACGGCCGCCGCCGCCAGGATCCGGGTGCGGCGGTGGGGGCGCGTGGCTGGTCGCGGAGCTATGGGGCGGACGGCAGACGACACGGGGGTGTTCCTCTCGACGGGCCGGGGCGGCGTCAGAGGACGCCCGGCGGTTCAGACGGCTTTCGGCGGCGGTGCTGGTGGACAGGGGCGGACTGCGGCATCAGCGCACACATCGTCCGACCCCGCCCTGCCCGCTGCCGAGCGCCCCGCTGCCCACGCGGCCGCCCTCCTTGGCGAATGTCGAGAACACCTCACCGGCCATCGTCAGAATTCCCATCCCTCGTCGTCCCGCGCGGCCTCGGCACCCTTGGCCGGTGCCGCGAAGGAGTCGCCCGCCATCGCGGCGGTGAGCGTGGTGCCGTCGGCCGGGTCGATCAGCAGGAAGGAGCCCGTGCGGCGCGAGGCGTCGTACGCGTCCAGCGCCAGCGGCTCGGAGGTACGCAGCACGACCCGGCCGATGTCATTGGCGGCCAGCTCACCCGGCGCCGGGTGGTGCGACAGATCGGCCAGCGTCAGCCGCGACGGGATGTCCTTGATGATCGCCTTCACCGTGCGGGTGGTGTGCTTGAGCAGCACCCGGTCGCCCACCCGCAGCGGACGGTCGTGCAGATGGCAGACGGTGGCCTCGACGTCCCGCGTGGTCTCGGGCGCGTGGTCGCTCGGCGCGAGCAGATCCCCGCGCGAGATGTCCAGGTCGTCGGCGAGGGTGAGGGTCACCGACTGCGGGGCCCACGCCACGTCCACCATCGCGCCCAGCGCGTCGATCCCGGTGATGGTGGATGTCCGGCCGGACGGCAGCACGGTGACGGCGTCGCCGACGCGCAGCACACCGGAGGCGATCTGGCCCGCGTAGCCGCGGTAGTCGGGGTGCTCGGCGGTCTGCGGACGGATCACGTACTGCACCGGGAAACGCGCCGGGTCCTGGGACGGGTCGGTGCCCACCGGCACGGTCTCCAGGTGCTCCAGCACGGTCGGGCCGCCGTACCAGTCCATGTTCGCCGACGCGGTCACCACATTGTCCCCGGCCAGCGCCGAGATCGGGATGGCGGTACACCGGTTTTCCTGGGGGTTCCCCCCAGACCCCCAGGCGGGGACGCCCAGCGAGGCCGCGTAGGTCGTGAACTCCTCGGCGATGGCCGCGAAGACCGGCTCCGCGTAGTCCACCAGGTCCATCTTGTTGACGGCGAGGACCACATGCGGGACCCGCAGCAGGGCGGCGACCGCGGCATGCCGCCGGGTCTGCTCCACCACGCCGTTGCGCGCGTCCACCAGGACGACCGCGAGTTCGGCGGTGGAGGCGCCGGTGACCATGTTGCGGGTGTACTGCACATGGCCGGGGGTGTCGGCGAGGATAAACCGCCGCTTGGGCGTGGCGAAGTAGCGGTAGGCGACATCGATGGTGATGCCCTGCTCCCGCTCCGCCCGCAGCCCGTCCGTCAGCAGCGCCAGGTCCGGCGCCTCCTGGCCACGGCTGCGCGAGGCGTGCTCCACGGCCTCCAGCTGATCGGCCAGCACCGACTTGGAGTCGTGCAGCAGCCGCCCGACCAGCGTGGACTTACCGTCGTCGACCGAGCCCGCGGTGGCGAACCGCAGCTGTGAGGTGGCCGCGGACCGCTCCACGGCGGCCGCCGCGGCCTGCTCCTCGGACGTCAGATTGCTCGTCATCGTTAGAAATACCCCTCGCGCTTGCGGTCCTCCATCGCGGCCTCCGACAGTTTGTCGTCGGCGCGGGTCGCACCCCGCTCGGTCAGCCGGGAGGCGGCTATCTCATCGATGACCTGCTCGATGCTCACCGCGTCCGACTCCACGGCACCGGTGCAGGACATGTCGCCCACGGTGCGGTAGCGCACCATGCGCCGCTCCACGGTCTCGTCGTCCTTCGGACCGCCCCACTCACCGGGCGCCAGCCACATGCCGGCGCGCCGGAAGACCTCGCGCTCGTGCGCGTAGTAGATCTGCGGCAGGTCGATCTTCTCCCGGGCGATGTACTGCCATACGTCCAGCTCGGTCCAGTTGGACAGCGGGAAGACCCGGACGTGTTCACCGGGGGAGTGGCGGCCGTTGTAGAGCTGCCACAGCTCGGGGCGCTGCCGCCGCGGGTCCCAGCCGCCGAACTCGTCCCGGAGGGAGAACACCCGCTCCTTGGCGCGGGCCTTCTCCTCGTCCCGGCGGCCACCGCCGAAGACCGCGTCGAAGCGGTTCTTCTCGATGGCGTCCAGCAGCGGCACGGTCTGCAGCGGATTGCGGGTGCCGTCCGGGCGCTCGCGCAGCCGGCCGTCGTCGATGAACTCCTGGACCGAGGCCACGTGCAGCCGCAGCCCGTGCCGGGCGACGGTGGCGTCCCGATAGGCGATGACCTCGGGGAAGTTATGCCCGGTGTCCACGTGCAGCAGCGAGAACGGAACCGTCGCCGGGGCGAACGCCTTGAGCGCGAGATGCAGCATGACGATGGAGTCCTTGCCGCCGGAGAAAAGGATCACCGGCCGCTCGAACTCGCCCGCCACCTCGCGGAAGATGTGCACCGCCTCGGACTCCAACGCGTCCAGGTGCGCGAGCGCGTACAGGCCCGCGCCCTCGCCCGCGTTGATCGCCGTCACGGTCGTCATGCCGCGCCCCTTTCGTTCGCTCGGCTGCGGTAGTAGCTTCCCGTCATATCGGCAGGGATCGCCATGGGCCGGCGCCCGGATGCGGGGAGCGCCGTGGCCCGGGACGCGGTGGCCGCGCGTACGTGACTCACAGCAGTCCCCTTTCACTCAACAGCAACCGCACCTCGGCCGCCGACTCCTGCACGCTGTTCCTGTGGGTTTCGATGCGCAGATCCGGGTCGGCAGGGGCCTCGTAGGGGTCGTCCACACCGGTCAGACCCGAAAGCTCGCCCGCCGCCTGCTTCGCGTACAGCCCCTTGACGTCCCGCTCGGAGCACACCTCAACGGGCGTGGCCACGTGCACCTCCAGATACGGGGTGCCCTCGCGCTGGTGGCGCTTGCGCACCGCCTCCCGGCTGTCCCCGTACGGGGCGATGACCGGCACCAGCACCGTGACCCCGTGGGAGGCCAACAGCTCGGACACGAAGCCGATCCGCTGGACGTTGGTGTGCCGGTCCTCGCGGGAGAACCCCAGGCCCGAGGAGAGGAACTCGCGGATCTCGTCCCCGTCGAGCACCTCCACCCGGCGGCCCTCACCGCGCAGCCGCTCGGCCAGCGCATAGGCGATCGTGGTCTTTCCCGCGCTCGGCAGACCGGTCAGCCACACCGTGGCACCGGTGGTCGTGGGGGCGCTCATCTCGTTCTCCTGGTCGACAGCCATCAGCCGTGCAGCCCGCATTCGGTCTTGTTGCTCCCCGCCCAGCGGCCGGACCGGATGTCCTCGCCCTCCAGAACCCGACGGGTGCAGGGCGCGCAGCCTATCGACGGATAGCCGTCCATCAGCAGGGGGTTGGTCAGCACACCGTGCTCGGCGACATAGGCCTCGACATCCGCTTGCGTCCAGCGGGCGATCGGCGAGATCTTCACCTTACGGCGCCGTGCGTCCCAGCCAACGACCGGGGTATCGGCGCGAGTTGGCGATTCGTCCCGGCGCAGCCCCGTGGCCCAGGCGTCGTACTCCCGCAACCCCTCCTCGAGCGGCTGCACCTTCCGCAGGGCGCAGCACAGGTCGGGGTCGCGGTCGTGCAGCCGGGGGCCGTACTCGGCGTCCTGCTCGGCCACCGTCCGGCGCGGGGTCAGGGTGATGACATTGACGTCCATCACGGCCGCCACCGCGTCACGGGTGCCGATGGTCTCGGGGAAGTGGTAGCCGGTGTCGAGGAAGACCACATCCACACCGGGGAACGCGCGGGAGGCCAGATGCGCCACCACCGCGTCCTCCATCGAGGAGGTGACGCAGAAACGCGATCCGAAGGTGTCCGCCGCCCAGCGCAGGATGTCCAGCGCCGAGGCGTCCTCGAGCTCGTGGCCCGCCTTCTCGGCGAGCCCTTCGAGATCGGTGTCCTCAAGCCGTGTCGTCATATCGCCGTGCCCCCTTCATCGATCGGGTCGTGCCGCAGGCCCTTGGCCAGCAGCCCGAGGAACGACAGGCGGAACGCGCGGTTGCAGGACGCGCATTCCCACGCGCCATGGCCCTCCTCCGAGGGACGCAGATCCTCGTCCCCGCAGTAAGGGCAGTAGAACGGCGCGGCACGCTCGCTCATGTGAGGGCCTCCTCCTTGGCCCGTGCGGCCCAGGTGGCGAAGCGCTCGCCGTCCTCGCGCTCCTCCTGGAAGCGGCGCAGCAGCCGCTCCACATAGTCGGGGAGCTCGGCGGCGGTGACCTTCAGCCCGCGCACCTTGCGGCCGAAGCCCGGCTCCAGGCCCAGGGCGCCGCCCAGGTGCACCTGGTAGCCCTCGACCTGCCGGCCGTCGTCGTCCATGACCAGCTGGCCCTTGAGACCGATGTCCGCCACCTGGATACGGGCGCAGGCGTTCGGGCAGCCGTTGAGGTTGATGGTGATCGGCTCGTTGAACTCGGGCAGCCGGCGCTCCAGCTCATCGATGAGCCAGGAGCCGCGCGCCTTGGTCTCGACGATCGCCAGCTTGCAGAACTCGATACCGGTGCAGGCCATCGTGCCGCGCCGGAACGGGGACGGCTTGACCTGGAGGTCCAGCGCCTCCAGCCCGGCGACCAGCGACTCCACCTGGTCCTCGGTCACATCGAGCACGATCATCTTCTGCTCGACGGTGGTGGTCAGCCGCCCGGAGCCATGCGCCTCGGCCAGGTCGGCGATCTTGGTGAGGGTGGCGCCGTCCACCCGCCCGACGCGCGGCGCGAAGCCGACGTAGTAGCGGCCGTCCTGCTGGCGGTGCACTCCGATGTGGTCACGCCACTGCTGGACGGGCTGCTCGGGAGCCGGGCCGTCGGACAGCGGACGCTTCAGGTACTCGTCCTCCAGCACCTGGCGGAACTTTTCCGGGCCCCAGTCGGCGACCAGGAACTTCAGCCGGGCGCGGGTGCGCAGCCGCCGGTAGCCGTAGTCGCGGAAGATGGAGACGACACCGGCCCAGACCTCCGGGACGTCCTCCAGCGGGACCCAGGCGCCGAGCCGGACGCCGATCTTGGGGTTGGTGGAGAGTCCGCCGCCGACCCACAGGTCGAAGCCGGGGCCGTGCTCGGGGTGGCGGACGCCGACGAACGCGACGTCGTTGATCTCGTGCACCACGTCGAGCACCGGCGAGCCGGAGACCGCGGTCTTGAACTTCCGCGGCAGGTTGGAGAACTCCTTGCTGCCGATGTAGCGCCGGTGGATCTCGTCGATGGCGGAGGTGCCGTCGATGATCTCGTCCTCGGCGATCCCCGCCACCGGCGAGCCGACGATCACACGCGGGGTGTCACCGCACGCCTCGGTGGTGGACAGCCCGACGGCCTCCAGCCGCTTCCAGATCTCGGGCACGTCCTCGATCCGGATCCAGTGGTACTGGACGTTCTGCCGGTCGGTGATGTCCGCGGTGCCGCGCGCGAACTCCTCCGAGATCTCGCCGACCACCCGCAGCTGCTCGGTGGTCAGCCGGCCGCCGTCCACCCGCACCCGCATCATGAAGTACTCGTCGTCCAGCTCCTCCGGCTCCAGGATCGCGGTCTTGCCGCCGTCGATCCCGGGCTTGCGCTGGGTGTAAAGACCCCACCAGCGCATCCGGCCGCGCAGATCGGCGCCGTCGATGGAGTCGAAGCCGCGGTGGGCGTAGATCGTCTCAATGCGTGTCCGCACATTGAGACCGTCATCGTCCTTCTTGGTCTGCTCGTTGCCGTTGAGGGGGGTGAAGTGCCCCGCGGCCCACTGGCCTTCGCCGCGGTGGCGTCCGGCCTTGCGGCGGGGCGTAGCGCTTGCGCGTTCCGGGGTGGCAGCCATGGCGGTGTATGTCCTTCGATGCGACTCTGGTGCGGCGGGAAGTACGTTGGCGCGCACCGTCTGACCTGCGCATGCGCAGGCGGGCAGGGGTGTACGGCGGTGACCGGTGCGAGATGCGGCGGGGAGTGTCGAGGCGTGCGCGCTCGCCCACGTCGTCGGGGGCGTGCGGAAGATGTGCTGGTGCGAGATGTGGTGATGCTGCCCGGGGCCTTGCTGACGGCCCTGTCGAGGTGCGGGTCAGCCCGCCGGACAGATCGCGCTGGACATGCGGCCGAGGTCGACGTGGCGTCGACTCACCAAGGCAATTCCAGCTCGAGACATGATGGAAGCGTCGCATGGTGGTCTCTGACGAGTCCACCTTTATCCACTATGCGGACGAATCTGTCTCGAAATGCAAGACGCTGTGGTGTTGGTCACTCCTCGTCCGCGGTCTTGACGTCGAACACCCGGAAGCCCCGGCGGCGGTAGTTGTCCAGCGCGTACGGCCCGTCCTTGCTGCAGGTGTGCAGCCACACCCGCTTGGTCGGCACCCGGTCCGGCCAGCGCTCGGCCAGGTCCCAGGCGCGGGACGCCCCCCAGGTCAGCAGATGCCCGCCGATGCGGCGGCCCCGGAAGGCGGGCAGCAGGCCGAAGTACACGACCTCCACCACGCCCTCGTCCTGACCCTCCAGCTCGATGTACCCGGCCGGGGTCCCGCGCTCGTACGCCACCCAGGTCTCCACACCGGGCCGGTGCAGATACTCCTCCCACGCCTCCCGCGACCACACCAGCCGGTCGGTCCACGACACATCCGAGCCCACCGACGTGAAGAGGAAGTGGCTGAACTCGGGGCTCGGCACCTCGGCCCGGGCGATCCGCACCCCGGCCGTGACGGGCGGCTCCTGCGCCGGGCTGAGATCGGACGGAGCGGTCTGCTCCAGGTGCCACGTGGTCACAGTGATGGTCATGGTGGACAGATAACCATGGACGCCGTTGACTCGCCTTGACGGGTATCGCTCAAGCGGGGAGGGCGGGGTCGGGGTGTCCGGGAACGGGGATATGGAGGAGTTCGCGGTGCTGTTGCGCGAGCTCAAGGGGAGGACGAACCGCAGCTACGCGGCGCTGGCGGCGCGCAGCGGGGTGAGCGCGTCGGCGCTCCACCGCTACTGCTCGGGGGCGAGCGTGCCCGGCGACTACGAGGTGCTCGCGCGGTTCGGCAAGGTGTGCGGGGCCAGTGGTGAGGAACTGCTGGAACTGCATCGGCGGTGGGTTCTGGCCGATGCGGAGCGCAAGCGGGCGGTTTCGCGGGCGCCGGCCGCGGTGTCGGCGGGGCGGGGCGGGGCCGGCGGGTCGGTTGTCTCACCGGTTGAGACGACGGGGGAGCCGGATGCCGAGACGGGGGCGGAGCCGGGGCCGGGGCCCGGGGTGGCCGCGGCTGCGGAACCGGAGCTGGAACCTGGGCCGGAGCCTGGCCCCGGGCCGGAGCCCCTGCGCACCGCTCCGGACCCGGACCCGGACCCGGCCTCGGCCCCGGAGCCCGGGTCCGCCGCGTCGCCCCCGCGTCGTCGGCCACTGCTCGTCGTACTCGCCCTGGCCGTGTTCGCCGCCGCCGGGGTGGCGGCCGCGCTGTTAGGGCAGGCGCTGACGTCATCGGGCGGGTCGGGCGGGTCGGACGGGTCGGGCGGGTCCTCGGGCGACCGACCGCTGCTGTCCTCTCGTTGCCCGGTCGTGGTGAGCATGGGGCAGTCGAGCGCGTGTGTGCATGAGCTCCAGTCGCTGCTCGCCCGCGCGGGCGGCAGGCTCGACGTCGACGGGGCGTTCGGGCCGGTCACCCAGATGCGTGTCGTGGTGTTCCAGCTCCGCAGCGGGCTGACGCCCGACGGATCGGTGGACGAGCGGACCAAACGCGCGCTCTACGAGAACGAGGGCAAGCCGCTCGACACCTGGACACCGGACCGGGTCACCCGGCGCATCCGCGAGGTCTTCACCGAGGACCCCGAGCGCGCGGTCGGCATCGCGGACTGCGCCTCGTACCTCGATCCCCTCTATACGCTGCCCAACTCCAACGCCACCCGGAACTGGGGCGTCTTCCAGCTGTACGACGGCACGCTGCGCAAGCTGGGCGGCACCCGGGAGCAGGCGCTGGACCCGGACTGGAACATCCGCGCGGCCCATCGGCTGTGGGCGCTCACCCATGACTTCAGCGCCTGGAAGGCCTGCGACCGCGCCTACCGCGCCGGATCGAAGAGCTGATCACCGCATGCCGTGCCGCCCCGCATCCCACCGAGCATCCCAGCCCCCGCCGTCCCCGCAGCTCACGGACGGTTTCCGATCCCGCTGTCCCGATTTCCCCGGTGAGTCGCCCGCCCGACCCGGAGGGCTGGGATCGTGCTGCCGCCGTCCTCGACGGTCCACGGATCCGCAGACGAAGGAGACGAAGACGACCATGGCTGTGACCAGCACCCGGATCAGACTCGGCGCCCTGCTCGGTGGCGCGGTCCTCGCCGCCACCGGCGTGTCCACCGCCCAGAGCGCGGCGGCCGCCCCCAGCGCCCCCGTGGCCGCCGACGCGCCCTCCGCCGCCGCGGTGACCAAGCTCAGCCACTCCGACGCGGCGAACCGGCTGCGCGGCGCCGGGGTCTCCTGGACCTCCAGCGGGGGCTGCTCGGACCGCAACAACCCGACGTGTACCTCGTTCGAGCAGATCAACCTGACCACCGTGCAGGGTGCCATCACCCTGAAGGGGGCCACCGGCTGCGCACTCACCATCACCGGCGGTACGGAGACCGGGCACGCCTCCGGTACGTACAGCCACTGGAACGGCTACAAGCTGGACTTCAGCCCCACCAGCTGCCTCAGCAACTACATCACCCGCACCTTCACCAACATCGGCCCGCGCCCCGGTGACGGCGCCCAGCAGTACAAGTCCGGTTCGGGCAACGTCTACGCCCGCGAGAGCAACCACTGGGACGTGACCTACTACAACTGCGGAGGCTGCTGACCCGCGGCCCTCCATCGCTCCCACCGACCGTCCGGACGGCTGCAACGCGGCGCAACCTTTGCGCATGGCTGTAGTCGGCACTGACAGTGGGCCCGGCGGGCGGAGGGTGGTGCCGAGTCGGCGCGGCATCCCCTCCGCCAACGCCTGTGCGACGACCTTTTGCGCGGATTCGGCCTGGTCACCGGATGAGCGGCGGTGAAAGCGCCGGATACGGTGAGAAGGTGCAGCCAGCAGAAGAAACATCGAAGCCGTCCGGCCGGCTCCGCAAGGCCCGCGCCCTCTACCGCAATGTGTCCAAGCGCAGGATGGCCTGGCTGCTGCTGAAGGACACCATCAATTCCTGTATGGAGTACCGGGTCACCGGGCTCGCCGCCGAAGCGGCCTTCTTCACCCTGCTGTCGCTGCCGCCGCTGCTGCTCGCCCTGATCGGGCTGCTCGGCTACTTCGACGCCTGGACCAGCACCGACACGGTGGCCACCATCCGGCAGAACATCCTCGACGCCTCCGCGACCGTGCTGTCCGACCGGGGCGTCAAGGAGATCGCCCGGCCGCTGCTGGACGATGTGATCAAGGGCGGGCGGCCCGATGTGATCTCGCTGGGCTTCGCCATCGCCCTGTGGTCCGGCTCCCGCGCGGTGAACGTGTTCGTGGACACCATCACGATCATGTACGGGCTGGAGGGGAGGCGCGGGATCGTCAGGACCCGTCTGCTGTCCTTCCTGCTCTATCTGGTGGCGCTCGTGGTCGGGGCGGTGGCGCTGCCGCTGATGGTGATCGGGCCGGAGGCGGTGGTGGACTTGCTGCCGTCCAGCGGGGATCTCGTACCGGTCCTGTACTGGCCGGTGGTGATCGTGCTGTCCATCGCCTTCCTCACCACGCTCTACCACGTGTCCGTACCGGTGCGCTCGCCGTGGCCGGAGGACATTCCCGGTGCGCTGGTGGCGCTCGCGATATGGGTGCTGGGCAGCTTCCTGCTGCGGATCTACCTGGTGCATACGGTCGAGGGCCCGACGATCTACGGCTCGCTGGCCGCACCCGTCGCGGTGCTGTTGTGGATCGGGGTGTCCGCCTTCGCGGTGCTGGTCGGGGCGGCGGTCAACGCCGCGATCGACCGGGTCTGGCCCTCGGTGGCCACGGCCGCCGGGCGTGCCGAGCGCGCGGCCCGCGCCCGGGAGGAGGTGGCCCGGCTGCGGGCGAAGGAGCAGCGTACGGCGGACGACGGCGCGGCGGAGATCACCCCGCCGTCGGAGTTCCCCGAGCGCTGGGCCCAGTTCCTGCCGCACGGCGACATACGCTCCCGGCTGCACACGAAGCGCGAGGCGGGGGAGAAGTCGGGCGAGAAGCCGGGGGAGAAGCCGGGCGAGAAGCCGGGGGAGAAGGCCGCCGGGAAGGCCGGGAAGCCCGCCGGTCGGCCCGCCGATCAGCCCTCGGGAACGGCACAGCCCACGGGGACACCGCCCTCGGGGAAGCCGGCTGCGGAGCCCCGGACGCCCCGGCAGGGGCCGAGGCGTCCGGAGGTACGGTCCGCGGCGGACGGCGCGGACGCCACCGCGGCGGACGACACCGCGGCGGACGACGACCACCCGGTGCGCTGACCGCGCGCTGACCGGGCCGCGCCCTACCCCGCCCTACCCCACAGGGGTGAACCGCACCGGCAGCCGCAGGAGGCCGCGCATCGGCTGGGGCGGACGCGGTCACAGACCGTGTTCGGTGAGCCAGTTCTCGATGGCCTCGGTGGTCTCGGGGAGGTGGTGCTCCATGATCGTGAAGTGGTCTCCCGGGGTGGCCTGGGCGGTGTGCGGGAAGGGCCAGGCCGCGCGCCAGGCGTCGCCCTCGAACCCCTCGTCCTGGTGGGGCATGGGCTCGGCCGCGCTCAGGAAGAACGTCGGGCTCTGGGCGGGCCGCAGGGCGCACTCCTCCATCAGCAGCGCGTTGTAACGCCCGCTCGCCGAGAGCTTCGCGCCGGTCAGCGCGAAGTCGCCGAGCAGCTGCTCCCGGGAGTCCAGGCCCTCGTTCAGCGCGATGTGGGTCTTCTCGGAGAACTGGTGGGTGGCCTCGAAGGTGTCGAGCAGCACGACCGCGCCGGGCGGCAGCCCCGCCCGTTCGGCCCGCTCCGCCAGGGCGTAGGCGAGCAGCCCGCCCATGGAGTGTCCGACCAGGACGTAGCGCTCGGCGCCGAGGGCCGCGCGCAGCTGATGGAGGTGCAGTTCGATCAGGGCGTCGAAGCTGTCGGCCACCAACTCGCCTTCGAGATAACCGGGGTTGACCAGCGACAGGACATCCCGCCTGCCCTCGAACATCTGCGCCATCATCCCGTACTGGATCGGCCCGGCGGTGGCGGTGATGGCGGGCAGACACACCAGCGTGGCCCGGGTGCCGTCGCCACTCGCCATCTTCACCGGCGGGAGGATGTGGTCGGCGGCACCCTCGGTGGTGAAGGACGGCCGGAGCCGGCCCGCGGCCTGGATGAGCGCCATGCCCACCGACTGGGCCCGGCCGCTGGCGTACGCCTGGTGGTAGAGGGTGGTGAGGCTGTCGTACGGGTCCGACTCCGGGGCCGCGGTGGCCTTCGCCAGCTCCAGCTCGATGGCGGACGGGGGCGGCGCGGAGTCGTCCGGGGCGGTCTCGGGCGCGGCCTCGGGCGCGGTCTCGGGCGCGGTTTCGGGGGCGGTCCGCTGCTGGGGCTTGGTGTCATCGGCCACGGGCGCGCTCGGCCGGGTGGCGGCCCGGCTGTCCACCAAGGTGGCCAGGTGCCCGGCGAGCCGGTCCACGGTCGAGTGCTCGAATGTCGCCGTGGCCGACAGCCGGAGCCCGAGCAGTGTGGCGAGCCGGTCGCGCAGATCGATCCCGCGCACCGAGTCCATGCCGAGCGCCAGGAACTCGGCGTCCTGGCCGATCTCGGCGCCCGCCTCGTGGTGGAGCACCGCGCGCAGCTGTTCCCGGACGAGGTTCGCCAGCAGCCGCTCCCGGCCCTCGGGCGGGGCGTCCAGGACGCGCTGGGCGGCGGCGGTGTCCCGCGGCCGGGGGCCCGGCCGTTCGCGCCGTACGGGACGGGCCGCACGCTCCTCCGCGGCCGCCCGCAACCGGTCCGCGGACACCGGCCGCAGCGTCAACTCACTTATATGAGCGAGTGGTTGACCGTCGTCGCCGGTGAGATGGACACCGATGGCATCCGGGCCGACGGCGGACAGCCGTACCCGTACGGTGGCGGGCGGGGCGGTGTCCGGGGCGGAGTGCGGCCGGACACCGGTCCAGGAGAACGGCATCCGGATCGGCGCGCCCGCCGACTCCGCCCGGTCGAAGAACCCGCCGAGGCCGATCGCGTGCAGGGCGGTGTCGAGCAGCGCGGGGTGCAGCGCGAAGCCGTCCACGGGTCCGCCACCGTCCCCCTCGCCCAGGGCCACCTCCGCGAAGACGTCCCCGTCGCGCCGCCAGGCCGACCGCAGACCGCGGAAGGCCGGGCCGTAGTCGAAGCCTTCGGACGCCAGCCGGTCGTAGAAGCCCGTCAGGTCGACGGCGCGGGCACCGGGCGGTGGCCAGGCGGCCGCCATTTCGGCGAACGCGGCCGCATCGGTGCCGTCGTCCCGGGTGCCCTCCGGGCCCGCCGCCGGATCCGGTGCCACGACGGCCCGCACATGGCAGGTCCAGCCCGCCGCCGTGTCCTCGGCCGCCGACTCGCGGCGGGAGTACACGGTGAGCTCCCGCCGACCCTCCTCATCGGGCTCGCCCACCTGGATCTGGAGGTGGGCCGCCTCGGTGGCGGGGAGGAACAGCGGCTCCTGGAGGGTGAGTTCGGGCAGGTGCGGGCAGCCGACCGTACGTCCCGCGTACAGCGCCCAGTCGAGGAACACACTGCCGGGCAGCACCACACCGCCCAGCACCGCGTGGTCGGCGAGCCAGCGGTGAGTGGTCTGTGACAGCCGCGCGGTGAACAGCACCGTGTCGGTCCCGGCCGGGGCCACCGCCCCCGCCAGCAGCGGATGGTCCACCGCCGTGAGCCCGGCGCCGCCCACGTCCCCGGTGTGCTCGGGCGCGTCCAGCCAGTACCGCCGCGCGCGGAACGCGTACGTCGGCAGATCGACGGGCCGCCCGCCCGCGAACGCGGTCGCCCACGCCACCGCGCCACCGGCCACGAACAGCTCCGCGAGCGCCGTGAGCAGCCGCTCCCGGCCGCCCTCGTCCCGCCGCAGCGTGCCCACCACCACGGCCGTCGAGGTGCCCGGTGGCGTCCGTTCGACCGTCTGCTCGATCCCGGGGATCAGCACCGGGTGCGGGCTCACCTCGATGAACACCGTGTGCCCGGTGTCGGCCAGAGCGCGGGTCGCCTGCTCGAACCGCACGGTCTCGCGGAGGTTCCGGTACCAGTACTCCGCGTCGGCACTCGCGCCGTCGAGGAGGGCGCCGGTCACCGTCGAGTACATCGGCACCTCGCCGGGGCGGGGTGTGATGGGCGCGGCCAGCTCCAGCAGCCGCTCACGGATCCGTTCGACCTGCGGAGTGTGCGAGGCGTAGTCCACCGGGATACGGCGCGCCCGCACCCCGTCCCGTTCACACGCCGCCATCAGCTCGTCCAGCGCCGCCGTATCCCCGGCGACCACGGTCGAGCCGGGCCCGTTCACGGTGGCCACGCAGATCCGCTCGCCCCAGGGCGCCACCAGCTTCCCGGCCTCGTCCACCGGCACGGGCAGCGAGACCATGCCGCCCCGGCCCGCCAGTTCGCCCCCGATCAGCCGGCTGCGCAGCGCGACGATACGGGCGGCGTCCTCCAGCGAGAGCACCCCCGCGACACACGCCGCCGCCAGCTCGCCCTGGGAATGCCCCACCACGGCGGCGGGCTCGACCCCATGGGACCGCCACACCCGTGCCAGGGACACCATGACGGCCCACAGCACCGGCTGCACCACATCGACCCGGTCCAGCGACGGCGCGCCGGGGCGCCCGCGCACCACATCGAGCGGTGACCACTCGACATGCGGGGCCAGCGCACGGGCGCAGTCGTCGAACGACTCGGCGAACTCCGTTGAGGAGTCGAGGAGTTCGGCCGCCATCCCGGCCCACTGCGAGCCCTGCCCGGGGAACACGAACACCGGCCCCGACCGGTCGGCGTCCACGGACCGGTCAGCGTCCACGGATCGGTCGGCGGACACAGAGCGGTCGGCGTCCACGGACCGGTCCGTGGGCACGCACCGCACCACACCGGTGGCCGGTTCGCCACGGCCGAGCGCCGCCAGCCGGTCCAGGAAGTCCTCCCGGGTCCGGCCGATCACCACGGCGCGCCGCCCGAAGACGGCCCGGGACAGCAGCGAGCGGGCCACATCGACGGGCGCCAGGTCCGGTTCGGCGGCCAGCCGCTCCCGCAGTCGGCGGGCCTGGTCGCGCAGGCTGTCGGCGCTCTTCGCCGAGAGCACCCACGGCACTGCCACCGGCACCGCCATCGGCGTCGGTTCGGTGGCGGTGTCGGCGTCCGGCGACTCCTCCAGGACCACATGGGCGTTGGTGCCGCTGATCCCGAACGACGACACCGCGCCGCGCCGGGGCGCATCGGCCGAGGGCCAGGGCTCGTTCTCGGTGGCGAGCCGCAGCGCGCCGGCCGTCCAGTCCACCCGCTCGGTGGGGCGTTCGACGTGCAGGGTGCGGGGGACGACGCCATGGCGCATCGCCAGCACCATCTTGATGACACCCGCGACCCCGGCCGCCGCCTGGGTGTGGCCGAGGTTGGACTTCACCGAGCCCAGCACCACCGGCCGGTCGGCGGGCCGGTCCCGGCCGTACGTGGCGATCAGGGCCCGTGCCTCGATCGGGTCGCCCAGTGATGTCCCCGTGCCGTGCGCCTCGACCACGTCCACATCGGCCGCCGTGAGCCCCGCGTTCGCCAACGCCTGCCGGATGACCCGCTGTTGGGCCGGTCCGCTGGGCGCGGTGAGGCCGTTGGAAGCGCCGTCCTGGTTGAGCGCCGAGCCCCGGAGCAGCGCCAGCACCCGGTGGCCGTTGCGGCGGGCGTCGGACAGCCGCTCGACCACCAGCATGCCGACGCCCTCGGCGAAGCCCATCCCGTCGGCCTCGGCTGCGAACGCCTTGGACCGCCCGTCGGGGGCCAGCCCGCCGACCCTGCTGAACTCGACGATCGGCCGTGGGGTCGACATCACCGTCACCCCACCGGCCACCGCGAGACCGCATTCGCCCTGCCGTACCGCCTGCGCGGCCAGGTGCAGCGCCACCAGGGACGAGGAGCACGCGGTGTCCACGGTGATGGCCGGGCCCTCGAGCCCGAGGGTGTAGGCCACCCGGCCGGTGGCCACGCTGCCCGCGCTGCCGTTGCCGAGATAGCCCTCGAAGCCGTCGGCCAGCTGCTCGGGGAAGCGCGTGGCGTAGTCGTCGTAGATCAGCCCCGCGAAGACCCCGGTCGGGGTGGCGCGCAGCGCGGTGGGGTCGATACCCGCGTGTTCGAGCGCCTCCCATGTGGTCTCCAGCAGCAGCCGCTGCTGGGGGTCCGTGGCCAGCGCCTCACGGGGCGAGATGCCGAAGAACTCGGCGTCGAAGTCGGCCGCGTCGTACAGAAAGCCACCGGCCGGCGCATGGGTCCCGGGTTCGCCGGGGCGGCCCAGCTCGGCGTGCCAGCCACGGTCGTCGGGGAAGGGGCCGATGGCGTCCCGCCCTTCCGCGAGCAGCCGCCACAGCTCCTCGGGCGAGCGCACCCCGCCGGGGAAGCGGCAGCTCATCCCGACGATCGCGATCGGGTCGTCGTCCTGGGCGGCCACCGCCGCAAGGGTGGGGACGACGGTGGTTTCGCCGTCCGGTGCCAGGAGCCGCAGCAGCTCGGCCACCAGCGCGGCCGGGGTCGGATGGTCGAAGACGGTGGTCACCGGAAGCCGCAGCCCGGTGGCCGTGCCGAGCCGGTTGCGCAGCTCCACGGCGGTCAGCGAGTCGAAGCCCAGGTCCCTGAACGAGCGGTCCCCGGCCACCGAGTCACCGCCCGTATGCCCCAGCACCACGGCGGCCTGGGCCCGTACGAGGTCGCTCAGCGTGCGCTCGCGGTCCGCCGGGGGCAGCGCGGCCAGGCGATCCCGCAGCCCGCCGCCGCCCGTGGCCGTGTTGGCGGCGCCGCGCCGGACCGCCGTCGTACGGACCAGCCCGCGCAGCAGCGGCGCGGGCTCGCCGTGGCGGCGCAGGGCGGCCACGTCCAGCCGCACCGGAACGCTGAGCGCGCGGGGCGCCCGTATGGCCGCGTCGAAGAGCGCCAGCCCCTGGTCGGTGGTGAGTGGCCGGACGCCCTGACGGCGCATCCGGTCGAGGTCGGTGGCGCCCAGGCCACCGGTCAGCGCGCCGCGTTCGCCCCACAGGCCCCAGGCGAGCGCGTGTGCGGGCAGGCCCTGGTCGCGGCGGTGCCGGGCGAGGGCGTCCAGAAACGCGTTGGCGGCCGCGTAGTTGCCCTGGCCCGCCGAGCCCAGCACCCCGGCGGCGGAGGAGAAGAGCGCGAACAGCGCCAGGTCCCGGTCCCGGGTCAGCTCATGCAGATACCAGGCCGCGTCCGCCTTGGGGCGCAGCACGGTGTCCAGCCGCTCGGGGGTCAGCGCGGAGACCACACCGTCGTCCAGCACCCCGGCCGCGTGCACCACACCGCGCAGCCCCGGCAAGCCGTCCAGCAGCGCGTTCAGCGCCGCGCGGTCGGACACATCACACGCCACCACCCGGGCCGTCGCGCCCAACTCGACCAGCTGGGCAGTGAGTTCGCGTGCTCCGGGGGCGTCCGAGCCCCGTCGGCCGACGAGGACGAGGTCGGTGACGCCATGGCGGGCGACCAGATGCCGGGCCACCGCCGAGCCGATGACCCCCGTGCCACCGGTGATCAGCACGGTGCCGTCGATCGCGTCCCGGGGCGGGGGCGGGGTGAGCACCACCTTCCCGGTGTGACGTGCCTGGCTGACGTGGCGGAACGCCTCCCGTGCCCGGCGGGTGTCCCACGCCGTCACCGGCAGTGGCGCCAGCACACCCGCCTCGAACAGCTCGGCGAGACGGGCCAGCATCGCACCCAGCCGCTCCGCCCCGGCCTCGGCGAGGTCGAACGCCCGGTAGCCGACGCCCGGCCATCGCGCGGCCACCTCATCGGCGTCCCGGACATCCGTCTTGCCCATCTCGATGAACCGGCCGCCGCGCGGCAGCAGCGTCAGCGAGGCGTCGATGAACTCCCCGGCCAGACAGTTCAGTACGACATCGACGCCCCGGCCATCGGTCGCCGTCAGGAAGCGGTCGGCGAACTCCAGAGTGCGCGACGACGCCACCCGCTCGGCCGGAACGCCCATGCCGTGCACCACGGGCCACTTCGGCTCGCTCGCGGTGGTGTACACCTCGGCCCCGAGATGGCGCGCCAGCCGTACCGCCGCCATCCCCACACCACCCGCGGCGGCGTGCACCAGAACCGACTCGCCCGCACGCACCCGGGCCAGCTCGACCAGCGCGTAGTACGCCGTCAGGAACGCGGCGGGCACCGACGCCGCCTGCGGAAACGTCCAGCCGTGGGGCATCCGCACGACCATCCGGGCGTCGGCCACCGCCACGGGGCCCGCATACGCGCCCGACACCAGCCCCATCACCCGGTCGCCCACCGCGAGGCCGTCGACACCGGGGCCGACCTCCAGCACCACACCGGCGCCCTCGGCCGCGAAGAGCCCCTCACCGCTGGGCTCAGAGCTGGGCATACCGCTGGATACCACGCCCAACGACGCGAGGACATCACGGAAGTTGACGCCCGTGGCGCGTACCGCGATCCGCACCTGGCCCGGGGCCAGAGGCTCCTCGACCCCCGGAGCGGGCACCAGCCGCAGCCCCTCCACGGTGCCCCCGGCGTTCAGGTCCAGGCTCCAGGCCCCTTCGGGGGCCGCCAGTATTCCGGCGTCCGACGGCGAGACCCGGCCCAACCGTGGCACGGACACCGCTCCGGCGCGCACCACGAGCTCGGGCTCACCGGTGGCGAAGGCGGCGGACAGGACCGCCGTGGACTCGGGCGCGCCGTCCAGATCCACCTGAGCGAACCGGCCCGGGTGCTCCGAGCACACCGAACGCCACAGCCCCCGCACCCCGGCCAGCGCCAGCTCGGCCCGCTCACCCGGGAACGCCGCCACCGCACCGCGGGTCACCAACGCCAGCCGGACACCGTCGAGTTCGGGATGGCTCAGCCACTCCCGTACGGTCGCGAGCACGGCCGCCAGGCGCTCGCGGCCGGTGGCGGGCACGTCGGCGGTACCGTCCGGCGCCTGCGCCGGGAGAGCGGGCAGCACCACCAGCTGGGGCAGCGGTGTGCCGGTGCGTACGGCGGCGAGGAGCGCGGCCACGTCCGCATGGACGGGGGCGTCGGGGGTGTCGGGGGCGTCGGGCAGGGCAGTGCCGAGCACCGCCATGGGCTCCGTGGCCTCGGACGGCCGGAGGGGCAGCGGCGTCCACGTGACCTCGAAGAGCGCGTCCGGGCCCGTCCCGGTGGCGACCGTCAGCGCGTCGGCGGTCAGGGGCCGTGAGACCACCTCGTCGACGGTGAGGATCGGCAGCCCGGCGAGGTCCGTCATCCGCACCGAGATCCCGCCCGGCCCCGTGGGCGCCATCCGCACCCGGGCGACGGTCGCGCCCGTGGCATGCAGCCGCGCCCCGGAGAACGACAGCGGCATCATCCGCTCCGTCTCGCCCTCCAGGAGCCCCACAAGACGCGTCTGCAACGCCGCGTCCACCAGCGCCGGATGCACACCGAACCGGTCCACGTCACCGGCGGCCGACTCCGGCAGCCGCACCTCGGCGAACATCTCCTCGCCCCGGCGCCATACGGCACCCACGCCCTGGAACACCGGGCCGTAGCCATAGCCGTGGTCCGCCAGCCGCTCGTAGAACGCGTCGATGTCCACCGGCTCCGCGCCGCTGGGCGGCCACTGGGCCTCCGGCTCCGCGGCCGCGGCCGTGTCCATGTGCTCGTCGTGCTCGTCGCCGGGCGACGACGCGGACGCCGTCAGCGTCCCCGTGGCATGACACACCCAGCCCGCCGGATCGTCGTCCTGCCCCGGGCGGTGCGGCCGGGCGTGCAGCCGTACGGCGCATGCGCCCCGCTCGTCCGCCGTGTCGATGCCCACCTGGATGTCGAGGGCGGTGTCATCGGACGGCAGGGTCAGCGGGGTGTGCAGAACGAGCTCGTCCAGCCGTTCGGCGCCCATGTGCCGCCCGGCTCCCAGCACGAGCTCCAGCAGGGCCGCGCCCGGCACCAGGACCCGGTCCAGCACCATGTGGTCGGCCAGCCATGGATGCGTACGGGTGGAGATCCGGCCCGTGAACACGAACCCGCCGCCCTCGGCCATGCTCACCCCGGCCGCCACCAGCGGATGCCCCACCACAGACAGCCCCGCGCCCGCGAGATCCCCGACCCGCTCGGCCGCCGAAAGCCAGTAGT
>NZ_JAERRG010000080.1 GCF_016741935.1 Streptomyces endocoffeicus
GGTGTTGGTGGTTTCGAGGGTTTCTTGGATGGCGGTGGTGAGGACGGGGTGGGGGCTGACTTCGATGAAGGTGCGGTAGCCGTCGTTGGCGAGGGTGCGGATGGTGTGCTCGAACTGCACGGTCTGGCGGAGGTTGCGGTACCAGTAGTCGCTGTCGAGGGTGTCGGGTTCGATCCAGTGGCCGGTGACGGTGGAGAGCCAGGGGATGGCGCCCGGTTGGGTGGTGACGTCGTGGAGTACTTCGTGTAGCTGGTCTTCGATGGTGTCGACGTGTCCGGTGTGGGAGGCGTAGTCGACGGGGATGATGCGGGCCCTGGTGCCTTGGTTGGTGTAGTGGGTGTGCAGCTGGTGGAGGGCGTCGGTGTCGCCTGCGATGACGGTTGACTGAGGGCTGTTGTGCGCGGCGATCCAGAGTCGGCCCTGCCACGGGGCGAGTGCTTCCTCGGCCTCTGCTGGTGAGGTGAGGACGGACATCATGCCGCCGTGTCCGGCGAGGTGGTGGGCGATGGTCTGGCTGCGGAGGGCCACGATTTTGGCTGCGGTGGGGAGGGTGAGGTGTCCGGCGACGCAGGCGGCGGCGATTTCGCCCTGGGAGTGGCCGATGACGGCGTCGGGGTGGATACCTATGGACTGCCAGAGGGTGGCGAGGGAGACGACGACGGCGAACGTGGCGGGCTGGACGACATCGACGCGCTCAAGGCTCGGCGCGCCGGGTACACCGGTGATGACGTCGATGAGCGACCAGTCGGTGTACGGGGCGAGGGCTTCGGCGCATTCGTTCAGCCGGGCGGCGAACACGGGCGAGGTGCCCAGGAGTTGGGCTCCCATCCCGACCCACTGGGCTCCCTGACCGGGGAAGACGAACACCGTCTTGCCATCCGTCCCGGTCTGCCCGGTGACCAGGAGCGGGTCAGGCCGTCCTTCCGCCAGGGCGCGGGCGGTTGCCATGCCGCCCTCCGTATCCGTGGCGAGGATGACCGCGCGGTGATCCAGGGCGGCGCGGGTCGTGGCCAGTGACCAGCCCACGTCCACCGCACGCGGGGCGTCCCCCGACTCCAGGTGGCTGACCAGTCGCTCTGCCTGAGCCCGCAGCGCCGCCGGGGTCTTCCCTGACAGCACCCACGGCACCACCCCGCCGGTGGCCACCAGCCCAGGTGCACCCGCCTCGTCCGTCTCCGCTTCGGGCGCGTCCGCTTCCGGCGCCTGTTCCAGGATCACGTGCGCGTTCGTCCCACTGACGCCGAACGAGGAGATTCCGGCGCGACGCGGACGCCCCGTCTCGGGCCACGCCCGCGCCTCGCTCAGCAGCGACACCGCACCCGTAGCCCAGTCCACCTTGCTCGTGGGCTCGTCGGCGTGGAGCGTCTTGGGCAGTACGCCATGCCGCATGGCCTGGACCATCTTGATGATGCCCGCGGCGCCCGCCGCCGCCTGCGTGTGGCCGATGTTGGACTTGATGGAGCCCAGCCAGAGCGGCTGCTCCTCCGGGCGGTTCTGGCCGTAGGTGGCCAGGAGAGCCTGGGCCTCGATCGGGTCGCCAAGACTCGTACCGGTGCCGTGTGCCTCGACCACATCCACATCGGCCATCGTCAGCCCCGCGTTGGACAGCGCCTGGCGGATCACCCGCTCCTGCGAGGGGCCGTTGGGTGCGGTGAGGCCGTTGCTTGCGCCGTCCTGGTTGACGGCGGTGCCACGTACGACGGCGAGCACCTGGTGCCCGTTGCGGCGAGCATCGGACAGCCGCTCCAGCAGCACCAGACCCACACCCTCGGACCAGTTGGTGCCGTCCGCGCCCTCACCGAAGGACTTGCAACGGCCGTCGCGCGCGAGCCCCCGCTGCCGGGAGAATCCGACGAAGCCACCGGGGGTGGCCATCACCATCACCCCACCGGCGAGCGCCATCGAGCACTCCCCGGACCTGAGCGCATAGCTGGCCAGGTGCATCGCCACGAGCGACGAGGAGCAGCCGGTGTCCAGGCTGACCGCCGGGCCGAGCAGACCGAGCGAGTACGAGATACGGCCGGACGCGATGCTGCCCGCGCCACCGATCCCCAGATACCCCTCGAACCCCTCCGGCACCTGGTCGACGGTCAGCGCGTAGTCGCCGTTGGCCACGCCGGTGAACACGCCGACGTCGCTGTCCGCCAGCGAACTCGGGTCGACACCCGCGTTCTCCAACGTCTCCCACGCGGTCTCGAGCAGCAGCCGCTGCTGCGGGTCGGTGGCCAGCGCCTCCCGTGGGGAGATGCCGAAGAACTCCGCGTCGAACTCCGCCGCGTCGGCGAGGAAACCGCCCTCGTGTACATAAGAGGTGCCGACGGTGTCCGGGTCGGCGTCGAAGAGGTTCTCCAAGTCCCAGCCGCGGTCCTCCGGAAAGCCGCCGATCGCGTCCCGGCCGTCGGCCACCAGATCCCACAGCCCGTCCGGAGTGGTCACCCCGCCCGGGTAGCGGCAGCCCATGCCGACGATGGCGATCGGCTCCTCCGTCGCCGTCTCGGCCTTGCGCAACCGCTCCCGCGTCTGGTGCAGATCGGCGGTAACCCGCTTGAGGTAGTTGAGGAGCTTTTCGTCATTCGCCATCTGGACCTCGCCAAGAGCCTCGTGGGTGAAATCGGTGAGCGGAGACGAGAGGGGGAATCAGTCCACGCCGAACTCCTGGTCGATGAAGGCGAACACATCGTCGGCACTCGCCGTGTCGAGCCGTTCGGTGACGGTGTCGCCGTTCACGCCGACCGCCTCGATCTCGGCGACCTTGGTGGTCATCCGCTGCAACCGTGAGGTGATCCGGGCGCGTTCGATCTTCTCCTTCGGCAGCGTCACCAGACTGGCCTCCAGCCGTTCCAGCTCGGCCAGCACCGAGTCCACCGACGAGGTGTCGGTCTGGCCGAGTTCGCTGCGGATGCGACGGGCCAGCACACTGGGCCGCGGGTGGTCGAACACCATCGTGGCGGGCAGCCGCAGCCCCGTGGCGGCGTTGAGGCGGTTGCGCAGTTCCACCGCCGTCAGCGAGTCGAATCCGATCTCGCTGAACGGACGGTCCCCGGTGGCGTCGGCGCTCGCGTGTCCGAGCACGGCCGCGGCCTCGGCCTGCACCAGCTCGGTGAGCAGCCGCTCCTGGTCCTCGGGGCTCAGCCCGGCCAGCCGTGCGACCAGCTCCGTCTGTCCCGCGCCGCCCTCGGACGCGTCCTCGGCCAGCAGCTCGATGACGTCGGGCAGTCCCCGCAGCAGCGGCCGGAACCGGGCCATGGTGTAGCCGGGGGCGAACCGTTCCCAGTCGATGTCGGCCACCACGCCGTGGGCGGTGCCACTGCCCACCGTGTGTGCCATCGCCAGCGCCGCCAGCCGCGGGTCCATGGTCATCAGACCCGTACGGCGCCACTGCGCGCCCATCATCTCGTCGATCGTGCCGAGGCCACCGCCCCAGGCGCCCCACGCCACCGACGTGGCCGCCAGCCCCCGGGCGCGGCGCCGCTGCGCCAGCGCGTCGAGGTAGGCGTTGCCGGCCGCGTAGGCGCTCTGGCCGCCGCTGCCCCAGGCCGCCGCACCGGACGAGAAGAGGACGAAGGCGTCCAACTTCCGTTCCCACAGCAGGTCGTCGAGGTGCCGTGCCCCGGCGATCTTCGCCCGGCCGATATCGGCGAACTCGGCGAGTGTCATCTTCGACAGCGGCTTCTCCGGCAGGGCCAGCCCCGCGGCATGGACCACGGCCGACAGCGGCGCGCCGTCCGGAAGCTCCGCCAGTACGGCGGCGAGCTGCTCCCGGTCGGTCACATCACAGGCCGCGATGGTCACGTCCGCGCCCAGCTCGATCAGCTCGTCCTCCAGCTCCGCCGCGCCCGGCGCCTGCGGACCCTGGCGGCTGAGCAGCACCACATGCCGGGCGCCGTGGCCCGCGGCCCAACGGGCCACGTACGAGCCGAGCCCGCCGGTGCCGCCGGTGATCAGCACCGTGTCCCGTGGCTGCCACACCGGTGCCGAGGCCACCGGTTCGCGCCGCATCCGCCGGGCGAACACCCCCGACGCGCGCACCGCCACCTGGTCCTCCGCGTCCACTCCGGCGAGGATCGCGCACAGCCGCGCGAGGGCCGTCCCGTCCGGCGTCTGCGGCAGATCGACGATCCCGCCCCACGTGGACGGCTGATCGAGCCCCTGCACCACGCCCATCCCCCAGACCAGCGGCTGGAACTCGCTGGTCACCTCGGACAGCTCGCGCACGGCGACCGCACCACGGGTCAGGCACCACAGGGGAGCGGCGAGGCCGATCTCCTCCACGGCCTGTGTCAGTGCCACCGTGGCCGCCACGCCCCGGGAGAGGGTGCCGGGCTCGTGGACACGCTCATCCCATGCCAGCAGGGACACCACGCCGGCGTACTCGTCGTCGGAGGCGTGGGACATCCGCTCCCGCAGGCGCGCGGTCAGCTCCGCCTGCTCCACGGTGTCCACCTCGACCACCACGGGGTCGGCGCCGTGCTCGGCCAGCGCGGCGACCACGCCCGTCACCGCGGCGTCGTCCGCCTGTGCCGAGGGGACGGCCACCAGCCACGTTCCCGGCAGTATCGGCGGCTCCCCGGCCGCCACCGGATCCCATGCGATGCGGTACGACCAGCTGTCCACGGTGGACTGGTCCTGGTTGCGCCGCCGCCACGACGTCAGCCCCGGCAGAACGGGCTCCAGCGCCTTCTCCTCGACGCCGAGCGAATCGGCGAGGGAGGACAGGTCGCCCCGCTCCACGGCGTCCCAGAACACCCCGTCGGCAACCGCCTCCGGCACCTCGGACGGCGTGAGCCAGTAGTGGTGGTGTTGGAAGGGGTAGGTGGGGAGGGGGGTGGGGTGGGGGTTGGTGGTGGTGTAGAGGGTGGTCCAGTTGGGGGTGTGGCCGTGGGTGGTGAGGTGGGCGAGGTGGGTGAGGAATCGGGTGGGGGTGTCGTCGTCGCGGCGGAGGGTTCCGGTGATGGTGGTGTGGGGGGTGTTGGTGGTTTCGAGGGTTTCTTGGATGGCGGTGGTGAGGACGGGGTGGGGGCTTACTTCGATGAAGGTTCGGTAGCCGTCGTCGGCGAGGGTGCGGATGGTGTGCTCGAACCGCACGGTTTGGCGGAGGTTGCGGTACCAGTAGCCGCTGTCGAGGGTGTCGGGTTCGACCCACTGGCCGTCGACCGTGGAGAGCCAGGGGATGGTGCCGGGGGAGGCGGTGACGCCTTCGAGTACGTGGTGTAGCTGGTCTTCGATGGTGTCGACGTGTCCGGTGTGGGAGGCGTAGTCGACGGGGATGATGCGGGCCCTGGTGCCTTGGTTGGTGTAGTGGGTGTGCAGCTGGTGGAGGGCGTCGGTGTCGCCTGCGATGACGGTTGACTGAGGGCTGTTGTGCGCGGCGATCCAGAGTCGGCCCTGCCACGGGGTGAGTGCTTCCTCGGCCTCTGCTGGTGAGGTGAGGACGGACATCATGCCGCCGTGTCCGGCGAGGTGGTGGGCGATGGTCTGGCTGCGGAGGGTGACGATTTTGGCTGCGGTGGGGAGGGTGAGGTGTCCGGCGACGCAGGCGGCGGCGATTTCGCCTTGGGAGTGGCCGATGACGGCGTCGGGGTGGATGCCTACGGACTGCCAGAGGGTGGCGAGGGAGACGACGACGGCGAAGGTGGCGGGCTGGACGACATCGACGCGCTCAAGGCTCGGGGCGTGGGGTGCGCCGGTGATGACGTCGATGAGTGACCAGTCGGTGTATGGGGCGAGGGCTTCGGCGCATTCGTGGAGGCGAGCGGAGAACACCGGTGAGGTGCCCAGGAGTTGGGCTCCCATCCCGACCCACTGGGCTCCCTGACCGGGGAAGACGAACACCGTCTTGCCATCCGCCCCGGTCTGTCCTGTGACCAGGTGCGGGTCAGGCCGGCCCTCCGCCAGGGCGCGGGCGGTTGCCATGCCGCCCTCGGTATCCGTGGCGAGGATGACCGCGCGGTGATCCAGGGCGGCGCGGGTGGTGGCCAGTGACCAGCCCACATCGACCGGGTTGGCGTCGTTCCCGGATTCCAGATGGCTGACCAGGCGCTCTGCCTGGGCGCGCAGCGCGCCAAGGCTCTTGGCGGACAGCACCCACGGCACCACGCCGCCCGTGGCCACCAGCCCAGGAGTACCCGAGCCATCCGACTCCGCCTCAGCCAGGGCAACTTCCGGCGCCTGCTCCAGGATCACATGCGCGTTCGTCCCACTGATCCCGAAGGACGAGATCCCGGCGCGACGCGGACGCCCCGTCTCCGGCCACGCCCGCGACTCGGACAGCAGCGACACCGCGCCCTGCGACCAGTCGACCTTTGTGGTGGGCTCGTTGGCATGCAGGGACCGCGGCAGCGTGCCGTGCCGCATCGCCAGCACCATCTTGATGAGGCCCGCGATGCCCGCGGCGGCCTGGGTGTGGCCAAGGTTGGACTTCAGCGAACCGAGCCACAGCGGCTCATCCCCCGTGCGCCCCTGCCCGTAGGTGGCCAGGACCGCCTGGGCCTCGATCGGGTCGCCGAGGGCAGTGCCGGTGCCATGCGCCTCGACCGCGTCCACATCGGCCGCCGACAGCCCGGCGTTCGCCAGCGCCTGCCGGATCACCCGCTGCTGGGAGGGGCCATTGGGCGCGGTGAGGCCGTTGCTCGCCCCGTCCTGGTTCACCGCCGTCCCGCGGATCACGGCCAGCACCTCATGCCCGTTGCGACGGGCCTCGGAGAGCCGTTCCAGCAGCACAAGACCGATACCCTCGCTGAAGGTCGTGCCGTCGGCGCCCTCGCTGAAGGACTTGCTGCGGCCGTCCGGTGCCAGCCCGCGCTGGCGGGAGAAGCTGATGAAACCGCTGGGCTTGGCGATCACCGTCACGCCACCGGCGAGGGCCATCGAGCACTCGCCCGCCCGCAGCGCCTGTACGGCGAGGTGCAGCGCCACCAGCGATGACGAGCACGCCGTGTCCACCGTCACCGCGGGGCCTTCCAAGCCCAGCAGATAGGCCACGCGACCGGAGGCCACACTCGTGGTGCTGCCGGTCATCAGATACCCCTCCAACTCCGGCGGGGACGCCTCGGAGTGGCCGATGTACCCCTGGTCGATGACCCCGGCGAACACTCCGACGGCCTGTCCGCGCACGGACATCGGGTCGATGCCTGCCCGTTCGAACAGCTCCCACGAGGTTTCGGCGAGCAGCCGCTGCTGCGGATCCATCGCCAGCGCCTCACGTGGCGAGATGCCGAAGAACTCGGCGTCGAAGTCACCCGCGCCGCTGAGGAATCCGCCTTCGCGCACATACGACTTGCCCACGGCGTCCGGGTCGAGGTCGAAGAGTGCCTCCAGGTCCCAGCCCCGGTCCGAGGGGAACGGGCCGATCGCGTCCCGGCCCTGGAACACCAGATCCCACAGCTCCTCCGGGCCGGTGACCTTGCCGGGCAGCCGGCAGTTCATCGACACGATGGCCACCGGGTCATCGGCCGGGTCCACCGCCGTAGCGCGCACCACCGCCGACGTCGACGGCGAGGCGGTGTCCCCCGCCACCACGGACCGCAGATGCGTGGCCATCGCCTCCGGTGTGGCGTAGTCGAACACGACCGTCGCGGGCAGGCGCAGCCCGGTCGCGCCGGAGAGCCGGTTGCGCAGTTCCACCGCGATGAGGGAGTCGACGCCGATCTCGCTGAACGCACGCCGGGCGTCCACGGCGTCCTTCCCGGTGTGCCCGAGCACGGTCGCCGTGTGGTCCCGTACCAGGTCCAGCAGCAGCCGGTGCTGGTCGGCCTCGGACAGCGCCGCCAGCCGGGCCGTAAGCCCTCCCTCGGCCGACGCGCCCGCCATGGACCGCAGGGTGCGCCGGGTCGGCCGGACGAGGCCGGTGAGCAGCGGCGACACATCGCCCGGAGCGGGCTCGTCCCGCAGCGCGCCGGAAGCCGGCTTCGCGGTGTCCAGCTTCGCCGGTACCACCAGGGACAACCCCAGGCCGAGGGCGCTGTCGAAGAGGCTCAGCGCGTGTTCGGTGCTCATCGGGCGGACGACGCCGTGCCTGGTGCGATCCCGATTCGCCGTGACCAGCGCGGCGGACAGATCGCTGGTCTCCGCCCACAGGCCCCAGGCCAGTGACAGCCCGGCCAGCCCCGCCGCGCGCCGCTGCTGCGCGACGGCGTCGAGGTAGGTGTTGGCGGCGGCGTAGTTGGCCTGGCCCGCGTTCCCCAGGATTCCGGCGGCGGAGGAGTACACGGCGAAGAGGGCCAGGTCGTGATGGCGTGTAAGGTCGTGCAGATGGGCGACCGCGTCGACCTTGGGGCGGAAGACGGTGTCGATGCGGTCGGGGTCGAGGGTGGTGATGATGCCGTCGGCGAGGGCGCCGGCGGTGTGCACGACACCGGTGAGGGGATGGTCGGCCGGGATATCGGCGAGGAGCGTGGCGAGTTGGCCGCGGTCGGCGATGTCGCAGGCGGTGATCCGCACCCGCGCGCCGAGTTCGGCCAGCTCGTCGTGGAGGTCGGCCGCGCCGGGGGCGTTCGGCCCCTGGCGGCTTGCGAGGACCAGGTGGCGTACGCCGTGGTGTGCCACGAGGTGGCGGGCGATGGCGGAGCCGAGGGTGCCGGTGCCGCCGGTGACCAGGACGGTGCCCTCGGGGTCGAGGGCGCGGGGGAGGGTGAGCACGATCTTGCCGGTGTGGCGGCCCTGGCTCATCCAGCGGAACGCGTCGGGCGCGCGGGTGATGTCCCACGGCCGGGTGGGCAGCGGGGGGATCAGGCCCCGCTCGAACAGGTCCACCAGCGCGACCAGCAGCTCCTGGATCCGGTCCGGCCCCGCGTCCGCGCCCAGGTCGAACGCGCGATACACGCGGTCCGGATGGGCGGCGCTCACCTCGGCCGCGTCCCGGATATCGGTGCGCCCCATCTCGATGAACCGGCCGCCGGAGTTGAGCAGCCCCAGCGAGGCGTCGATGTGTTCGCCGGTGAGCGAGTTGAGGACGAGGTCGGCGGTGGGGAAGGTCTGGGCGTAGGCGAGGTCGCGGCTGGAGGCGCGCCGCTCCTCGGGCACGCCGAGCCGTTCGAGGACGTGGTGTTTGGCGGGGTGGGCGGTGGCGAGGACGGTGGCGCCGAAGTGGTGGGCGAGGTGTGCGGCGGCCATGCCGACACCACCGGCGGCGGCGTGCACCAGCACCGTCTCACCCGGCTGGACGTGGCCCAGGTCCCGCAGCGCGTACAGCGCGGTGAGATAGGCGACCGGCACCCCGGCCGCCGCCGTGAACGACCAGTCACGCGGCATCCGTACGACCGTCCGCCGGTCCGCCACCACCAGTGGCGCGAACGAACCGGGCAGCATGCCCATCACGTGGTCGCCCACGGCCAGGTCCGCCACACCCGGGCCGACCTCGGTCACCACACCGGCGCCCTCGGTGCCGATCTCCGCCTCGTACATCCCGAGGGCGATGAGCACATCGCGGAAGTTCTGGCCGGCGGCGCGCACCGCGATCCGCACCTGGCCCGCCTCCAGCGGCGCCTCCGCCCGGGGGTGGGGCACCAGGGTGAGGTTCTCCAGCGTGCCGTGTTCGGTGACGTCCAGATGCCACGCGGCGGCTGCCGGTACCGCCAGTCCCGGGCGGGCGCGCACCAGGCGTGGCAGCCAGGCGGTTCCGCCACGCAGCGCGAGCTGGGGTTCCTCCGTGGCCAGCGCGGCGGGCAGGGCCCCGGCCGACCGGTCGTCGGTGTCGATCACGCACACCCGGCCCGGGTGTTCGGCCTGCGCCGCGCGCACCAGGCCCCATACCGCGGCGGCCGCCGGATCGGTGACCTCGGAGTCGTCATGCACCGCCATGCCGCCCCCGGTGAGCACCACCAGGCGGCTGTCGGCGAGTCCGTCGTCGCTGATCAGACGCTGTATCGCGGCCAGTGCCCGGCCGGTCAGCTCACGGGCGCGCTCCGGCGGCTCGCCGCCCTCCGTGCCGTACGCCCGGGTGTCGGCCACGACCACCGGCGGCCACGCGTCGTCGTCGTGCACGGCGTCCAGGTCCGCCCACGCCACCTCGTGCCGGGCAAGGGGATGCTCGGTCCACTCCACGGTGAACTGGGAGTCCGCGCTGGACGAGGGCGATGTGGAGCGGAGCTGCTCCGCGGTGGTCTCCCTCAGCACCAGCGATCCGACGGTCACCACGGGCACGCCGTGCGGATCGGTCGCGTGCAGTGACAGGTTGTCCGGCCCAGTGGAGGTGACCCGCACCCGCAGGGCGGTGGCGCCACCGGCGTGCAACCGCACGCCGTTCCACGAGAACGGCAGATACGTCGCGCCACCTGGCTCATTGCCCGGGCAGAAGTTGCTCGCGTGGAGCGCGGCGTCCAGCAGCGCCGGATGGATGCCGAAGCGGCCCGCGAGTTCGTGCTGCTCCTCGCCGAGGGTGATCTCGGCGAACACCTCACCGTCGAGGGTCCACGCGGCGGTCAGCCCGCGGAACACCGGCCCGTACTCGTAACCCGCCTCGGCCAGGCGGTCGTAGAAGCCCTCCAGGGCAACGGGCTCCGCCCCGGCGGGCGGCCACTGCCGCTCCGCCTCGACGGGAGCGACGACCTGCGGGGACAGCACGCCCGAGGCATGCTCGGCCCAGGGCTCGGACTCATCGAGGCGGGAGTAGACCCGTACCGCACGGCGCTCGTCGTCCTCGGCCGCGCCGACCAGGACCTGCACCTGAAGCGCGCTGTCGTCGGGCAGGAGCATGGGCTGGCCGAGGACCAGCTCCTCCAGCACCGGGGTGGCGGTCTCGTCCCCGGCACGTACGGCAAGTTCCACGATCGCCGTACCCGGCACCAGGGCGACGCCCGACAGCGTGTGGTCGGCCAGCCAGGACTGCGCCGACGGCGCCAGCCGCCCGGAGAGCAGCACCCCTCCGGTGTCCGGCACGCTGACCACGGCCCCCAGCAGCGGATGCGCCGCGTCGCGCAGGCCGACGGAGCCGACATCTCCGGAGTGGCCGGTGGCGGCCAGCCAGTAGTGCTGGTGCTGGAAGGGGTAGGTGGGCAGGGGGACTTGGGAGGGCGTGGTTCCGGCGTAGGCGCTGGGCCAGTGGACCGGTGTTCCGGTGGTGTGGAGTTCGGCGAGGTGGGTGAGGAAGCGGGTGGGGGTGTCGTCGTCGCGTCGGAGGGTGCCGGTGATGGTGGTTTGTAGGTCGGGGTGGGTTTCGGTGGTGTCTTGGATGGCGGTGGTGAGGACGGGGTGGGTGCTGACCTCGATGAACACGCGGTAGCCCTGGTTGAGGAGGGCTTGGGTGCCTTCGTGGAAGCGGACGGTTTCGCGGAGGTTGCGGTACCAGTAGTCGGTGGTGATGTGGGTGGGGTCGGCCCAGTCGGCGTGGACGGTGGACATCCAGGCGACTTCGCCGGGGGATGCGGTGACGCCGTCGAGCACCTGGTGCAGTTGGTCTTTGATGGTGTTGACGTGTCCGGAGTGTCCGGCGAAGTCGACGCCGGGGAGTTGCCAGCGGTAGATCTTGGCTTTGGAGAGGGTTTTGCCGAATTCGGCGAGTGCGTCC
>NZ_JAERRG010000081.1 GCF_016741935.1 Streptomyces endocoffeicus
GATTGCGGTACCAGTACCCCGCATCCAGCCCCGCCGTATCCAACACCCCACCAGTCACCGTCGAATAGAACGGCACCGACGACGACCGAGGACTGATCCCCGTGAGGGCCTGCCGAAGCTCACCCTCGATGGACTCCACATGAGCACAGTGCGAGGCGTAATCCACCGGCACACGCCGCGCCCGAATCCCCTCCACCTCACACGCCGCCAGCAGCTCATCCAACGCATCCGCATCGCCGGACACCACAACCGCCGACGGGCCGTTCACCGCCGCCACCGACAACCGCTCACCCCACACCGCGAGCCGATCCCGCACCGAGTCCACCGGCAACGACACCGACACCATCCCGCCACGACCCGACAACGCCCGCAACGCCTTGCTCCGCAACGCCACCACCCGCGCCGCGTCCTCCAACGACAACGCACCCGCCACACACGCCGCCGCGATCTCACCCTGCGAATGACCCACCACCGCCGCAGGCACCACACCAAACGACCGCCACACCTCCGCCAACGACACCATCACCGCCCACAACACCGGCTGCACCACATCCACCCGCCCCAACGCCACCCCATCACCCAACACATCCACCAACGACCACTCCACAAACGGCCCCAACGCCACCGCACACTCACCCAACCGCTCCGCAAACACCGGCGAAGACTCCAACAACCCCACCGCCATCCCCACCCACTGCGACCCCTGCCCCGGAAACACCAACACCGCACGACTATCACCACCCGCAACCACACCCCGCACCAACCCCGGAGCGCCGCCACTCTCAGCCACCGCACTCAAGCCCTCGGCCAGAGCCGCACGATCGGACCCCAACACCACCGCACGATGCTCGAACGCACTACGCGTTGCCGCCAGAGAAAGCCCGATATCAATGAGGGTCGTCTCCGGTCGCGCGTCCAGGTGGGCGAGCAGCCCTTCGGCCTGGGCACGCAGCGCGCTCTCGGACTTCCCCGAGACCAGCCACGGCACGATGCCGGAAGACAGCTGCCCCGTCTCCTCCGGTGCTTCGTCCTCCGGGTCGGCCGCAGGCTCCTGCTCCAGGATGATGT
Organism: Streptomyces endocoffeicus; assembly: GCF_016741935.1. Classification (GTDB taxonomy): domain Bacteria; phylum Actinomycetota; class Actinomycetes; order Streptomycetales; family Streptomycetaceae; genus Streptomyces; species Streptomyces endocoffeicus. The sequence continues at coordinate 1,069 of NZ_JAERRG010000081.1, forward strand.
GCGCATTGGTGCCGCTGATCCCGAAGGACGAGACGCCCGCCCGACGGGGCTCGTCGCCCGCCGGCCACGGCGTGGCCCCGGTGAGCAGCCTCACCCCGCCCGCCGACCAATCCACGTGGGGAGACGGCTCATCCACATGCAGGGTCTGCGGCAGCAGCCCGTGCCGCATCGCCTGCACCATCTTGATGACGCCGGCCACGCCCGCCGCCGCCTGCGTATGGCCGAGGTTGGACTTGATGGAGCCGAGCCACAGCGGCCGCTCCTCGGGCCGGTCCTGCCCGTACGTGGCCAGCAACGCCTGCGCCTCGATCGGGTCGCCCAGCGTCGTACCCGTGCCATGCGCCTCGACGACATCCACCTGCTTGGCGGAGAGTTTGGCGTCGGCCAGGGCCTGGCGGATCACTCGCTGCTGAGACGGGCCGTTGGGGGCAGTAAGGCCGTTGCTCGCACCGTCCTGGTTGATGGCGGAGCCGCGTACCACCGCCAGTACCGGGTGGCCGTTGCGCCGCGCGTCCGACAGCCGCTCCAGCAGCAGCATGCCCACACCCTCGCCCCAGCCCGTGCCATCGGCGGCGGCCGCGAACGGCTTGCACCGGCCGTCCGGGGCGAGACCCCGCTGACGGCTGAACTCCACGAAGGTTCCGGGGGTGGACATCACCGTGACGCCACCCGCGAGGGCGAGTGTGCACTCCTGGCGCCGAAGGGCCTGACCGGCCCAGTGCAGCGCCACCAGGGACGAGGAGCACGCCGTGTCGACGGTGACCGCCGGGCCTTCGAGGCCGAGGGTGTAGGCCACCCGGCCGGAGGCGATGCTGCCCGCGGTGCCGTTGCCCAGGTAGCCCTCCACTCCTGCGGGCAGCGAGGTCAGACCGGTGCCGTAGTCGTGGTACATCACACCGGTGAAGACACCGGTCTTGCTGCCCCGCACCGACTCCGGGTCGATACCGGCCCGCTCGAACGCCTCCCAAGCCGTCTCCAGCAGCAGTCGCTGCTGCGGGTCGGTCGCGAGCGCCTCGCGCGGGGACATCCCGAAGAACGCCGGGTCGAAGTCACCGGCGCCGTGCAGAAAGCCGCCCTCGCGCGCATAGCTCTTGCCGACCGCGCCCGGGTCGGGGTCGTACAGCCCCTCGACGTCCCAGCCACGGTCCTGGGGGAAGCCCGAGATGGCGTCCTCGCCGGCGGCCACCGACCGCCACAGCTCCTCGGGCGAACGCAGTCCGCCCGGGTAGCGGCAGCTCATCGCCACGATCGCGATCGGCTCGTGGTCCACGGACTCCGCTTCCTGGAGCCGCTGACGTGTCTGGTGGAGTTCGGCAATGACTCGCTTGAGGTAATCCCGGAGTTTGTCTTCGTTGCTCATCGCGCTTTCCCAATCACAAGGCTGTCGGCAGATAGCGGAGGGGCATTTCTTCAGATTGCTTCAGATTGCTTCAGAGAATTCCGAGATCCTCGTCCACCATCTTGAAGAGTTCGCCATCCGTCGCCGATTCGAGTTGGTCGACGAGAGCAGCGCCGCTGCTCGGGACTTCCTGTGCGTCGCCGTACTTTGCCAAGAGCTCCCGCAGGCGTGACACCACATCCGTGCGGCCGATCTCCTCCCAGGTCATCGCCGACAGACCGGCTTCGAGCTGATCGATGCCCACGGATACGGGCACCGAGGTGGCGGCGGATCCGGCGTCCCGCGTCAGCTCGTGGTGAAGGTGCTGGGCCAGGGCGGTGGGGGTCGGGTGGTCGAAGACCAGCGTCGCGGTCAGACACAGTCCGGTCACCGTGCCGAGCCGATTGCGCAATTCCACCGCCGTCAGCGAATCGAAGCCGAAGTCCTTGAACGCACGGCCCGGTTCCACGGTTTCGGGGCCGCCGTGGCCCAGCACCGCGGCGACGTTCCGCCGTACCGTGTCCAGCACCAGGCGTTCGCCTTCCGCATACGAGGCTCCGGCCAGCCGCGCCCGCAACGCCTCCGCCGCCCCGGTTGTTCCGGCCACTCCGGTGGATTCCGCCGTCGCCCGGCGGGCGGGCACCCGCACCAACTCCCGCAGCACATGCGGTACTTCTGCGGGGCCGTCATGGGCTGCGGACCTCCAGACCGCCATGTTCAGCCGTGCGGCGGCGATGACCGGGCCATCGCCCGCACAGGCGGCGTCGAACAGTGCGAGCCCCTCTGCTGACGAGAGGGCCGAGATGCCGACCTGGTCCATCCGCCGCCTGTCCACCTCGGCCAACCCCTCGGTCATCCCGCTGCGTTCCTCCCACAGACCCCAGGCCAGCGACAGGCCGGGGAGGCCATGCGCCCGACGCTGTGAGACCAACGCGTCGAGGAAGGCATTCGCGGCGGCGTAGTTGCCCTGTCCGGCGGCCCCGAACATGCCCGCCACCGAGGAGAAGACCACGAACGCCGACAGGTCGAGTCCGGCCGTCAGCTCATGCAGGGTGAGTGCCGCCTCCGCCTTTGGTCGCAGCACGGTGTCCAGCCGCTCCGGAGTCAACGACGCGATCACGCCGTCGTCCAACACGGCGGCGGCGTGGACGACACCCTTGAGCGGATGTGCGTCGGGGATGTCCGACAACACCGCGCCGAGGGCATCCCGGTCTGCCACATCACAGGCCGCCCAGGTCACCGACGCCCCGGCCGAGGCCAGCTCATCGGCCAGCTCGGCCGCGCCCTCGGCCGCCGATCCCCTGCGGCTGAGCAGCACCAGATGCCGCACACCGTGGTCGGCCACCAGGTGCCGGGCCAGCAGACCGCCCAGGGTGCCGCTAGCCCCGGTGACGAGGACCGTGCCCTCGGGATCCCATGTCGCCGCAGCGTCCTGTTCCGCCTCCCCGTCGGCTCGGACCAGCCTCGCCGCCACTACGCGCCCTCCGCGTACGGCCAACTGCGGCTCGCCCGAGGCGAGGGCCGTGGCCAACGGAACGGCGCCGAGCTCCATGGGTTCGTCCACATCGAGGAGGAGCAATCGGCCGGGGTGTTCGGCCTGCGCGGATCGCACCAGGCCCCATACCGCCGCCCCTGCGAGGTCGTCCACGCCCTCGGAGGAGGTGGTGGCCACGGCGCCGCGAGTGATGATGACCAGGCGGGAGTCGGCGAACCGCTCCTCGGCCAACCACTCTTGCACCCGCTCCAGCGCTTGGTGCGCCGCGCCACGCGGACCCTGGTGGGTGTCGCCACCGGTGCCGGTCGTGGCGGCCAGCACCCACTCCGGCAGAGGTTCGCCCTCGGCGCCGGACCGGGCAAGGGCCCCCAGATCAGGGTGCGTTCGCACCTGCCAGCCCGCCGATCGCAGTGCCATGGCCAGCTCGCTGTCCTCCTCACCGATCACCGCACAGCGGGCGGTGGACGGCGCGTCGGCCGGGAGCGGGATGGCGTTCCACCGCAGTCGGTACAGCGACTCATGGGAGGTGCCGCGCGCGGCGTCGATCTGCTCGGCGGAGACCGGGCGCGTCACCAGCTCCGCCACCGAGGCCATCAACCGGCCCGTCTCATCGGCCACGGCGAGCGACAGGCCGTCGGCCCCGGCCGCCACCAGTCGTACGCGGACCGTGGTCGCGCCGGTGACGTGCACCGACACCCCGTTCCAGGCGAACGGCAAGCGGACCTGCTCCGCGTCCGAGGTCACCAGGCCACCAGGTCCCGCCATATGGAGAGCGGCGTCGAGCAACGCGGGGTGCACACGGAACCGCGCGGCGTCCGGCCACTGCTCCTCGGCCAGTGCCACCTCGGCGAACACCTCGGTGAACGTCGAGGTGGACGCCTCGGTGAACGTCGAGGTGGACGCCTCGGTGGATGCCTCGGTGGACGCCCCGCCTTCGCGCCGCCAAGCGGCCCGTACGCCCTGGAACGCCGGCCCGTACGCGAGCCCGCCCAGCGCGAAGCGCTCGTACATGCCGCTGATGTCGATCGCCTCGGCATCCCTGGGCGGCCACACGCTCAGCTCGGCCGAGATCGCCGCCTCCGGCCCCTCGACCTGGGTCAGGAGGCCGGTGGCGTGGCGCGTCCAGGGTCCGTCCTCATCAGCGGATTCCTGCCGGGAGTAGACGGTGACGGATCGGCGACCGTCGTCATCGGCTCCGGCCACCATCACCTGGAGCTGGATCGCACCGCGTTCGGGAAGGACCAGCGGCGCCTCCAGCACCAGGTCGTCCACCTGGTCACAGTCGAAACGGCCACCGGCGTGCAACGCCAGATCCACGAAGGCCGTCCCCGGCACCACCACCGAGCCCAGCACGGCGTGGTCGGCCAGCCAGGCGTGGGTACGCGCGGACAGCCGGCCGGTGAACAGGCATCCGTCGGAGTCGGGCAGCCGCACGGCGGCACCGAGCAGGGGATGTTCCTCGGACCGCAGCCCAGCCGAGGCCACGTTGCCCACCGCCCCACCGGCCTCGAGCCAGTACCGCTTCCGCTGGAAGGGGTAGGTCGGCAGCTCCACATGGCGTACGGGAGTCGGCGCGAGCAACGCCGTCCAGTCCACCGGGACGCCACGGACGAAGATCCGAGCCAATGCCTCCTGGAGCGTGGCGCTCTCGCCTCGGCCGCTGCGCAGGCCGGAGACGAACTCGACGTCCGGCGCGCACTCCTGTCCCATGCCGGAGAGCACCCCGTCCGGCCCCAGCTCCAGTGAGGTCGTCACACCCGCCTCCGCGAGAGCCGCCACGCCGTCGGCGAAGCGCACGGTCTCACGGACGTGCCGTACCCAATACTCGGCGGAGCACAACGCCTCGGCATCCGCCACCAGACCCGTCACGTTCGACACGACGGGGATACGCGGAGGCGCGTACGACAACCCCTCGGCCACCTGCCGGAACTCCGCCAGCATCGGCTCCATCAACGGCGAATGAAAGGCATGCGAGACCCGCAGCCGCTTGGTCTTGACGCCCTGAGCCGCAAACTGCCCGGCAACCTCCATCACCGCCTCTTCCACACCCGAGATCACGGTCGAACGCGGACCGTTGACCGCCGCCACACTCACCCCAGCCTCACGACCGACCAGCAACGGCAGCACATCCACCTCAGCGGCCCGCACCGACACCATCACCCCACCCGACGGCAACCCCTGCATCAACCGCCCACGAGCCGCCACCAACACACACGCATCCCCCAGCGACAACACCCCCGCCACATACGCCGCCACCAGCTCGCCGATCGAATGCCCTGCTACGAAGTCGGGCCGCACACCCCACGACTCCACCAGCCGGAACAGCGCCACCTCCACCGCAAACAACCCACACTGCGTATACGCCGTCTCATCCAACCCCGCCGCATCCCCACGGATCACCTCCCGCAGCGAACACTCCAGCAGCCCGTCGAACCGCGCACACACCTCATCAAAGGCATCCGCGAACACCGGGAACGCCTCGCACAGCTCCAGCCCCATCCCGACCCGCTGACTGCCCTGCCCCGAGAACAACACCGCCAGCTTCCCCGGCACCGCCGACCCCCGCACCACACCAGCCGCCGGTACGTCATCCACCAGCGCGTCCAGCCCGGCCGCGAAGCCCTGACGGTCACCGGACAGCACCACCGCCCGATGCTCGAACACCGAGCGCGTGGTCACCAGCGACGAGGCCACATCCGCGACCGATGCCTCGGCGTCGAGCTCTCCACGCACGGACGACAGCAGCCGCTCCACCTGCGCCCGCAACGCATCCTCGGTCTTCGCCGACACCACCCACGGCACCAGCGCCGACCCTGCGGGTCCGTCCGTCACCGGCTCGGCGACACTCCGTTCCTCGGGGGCCTGCTCCACGATCACATGCGCATTGGTCCCGCTGGCGCCGAAGGAGGAGACACCCGCACGCCTCGGGTGCCCCGTCTCCGGCCAATCCGTGGCATCCATGAGCAACCGCACCGCGCCCTCGGACCAGTCCACATGCGGCGACGGCTCATCCACGTGCAACGTCCTCGGCAGCACGCCATGCCGCATCGACAGCACCATCTTCATCACACCCGCCACACCGGCAGCCGCCTGCGCATGACCGATGTTCGACTTGATCGAACCGAGCCACAGCGGCCGCTCCTCGGCCGCCCGCTCCTGGCCGTACGTCGCCAGCAGCGCCTGCGCCTCGATGGGATCGCCGAGCGTCGTGCCCGTACCGTGTGCCTCGACCGCGTCCACCTCAGCGGCCGACAGCCCAGCACTCGCCAGCGCGGCCCGGATGACCCGCTGCTGCGACGGGCCGTTGGGGGCCGTCAGTCCGTTGGACGCGCCGTCCTGGTTGACCGCGGATCCCCGGACGACGGCAAGCACCCGGTGGCCGTTGCGCCGTGCGTCCGAGAGCCGTTCCAGCAGCAGCATGCCGACGCCCTCGGAGAACCCCGTACCGTCGGCGGCCCCCGCGAACGCCTTGCAGCGACCGTCGGCCGAGAGCCCCCGCTGACGGCTGAACTCCACGAACAGGGCGGGGGTCGACATCACCGTCACGCCGCCCGCGAGCGCCAGCGAGCACTCGCCCTGGCGCAGCGACTGGGCCGCGAGATGCAGCGCCACCAGCGACGACGAGCAGGCGGTGTCCACCGTCACCGCGGGCCCTTCGAACCCGAAGGTGTAGGAGACGCGGCCCGAGGCGATGCTGCCGGCGGTGCCATTGCCGATGTAGCCCTCGACTCCTTCCGGCACCGTAGCCGAGCCGTAGTCGTGGTGCATGATTCCGGCGAAGACGCCCGTCTGGCTGCCGCGCACCGACGCCGGGTCGATACCGGCCCGCTCCAGCGCCTCCCACGATGCCTCCAGCAGCAACCGCTGCTGCGGATCCATCGCCAACGCCTCACGCGGCGAAATCCCGAAGAACTCCGGATCGAAATCACCCGCGTCATACAGGAAACCACCCTCACGCGCATACGCCGTGCCCCGATGATCGGGATCCGGGTGATACAGACCCTCCAGGTCCCAGCCGCGATCGTCCGGAAAGTCGGCGATGGCGTCTCCACCGCGGGCCAGAAGCCGCCACAGGTCCTCGGGGGACTTCACCCCACCGGGGAAGCGGCAGCTCATGCCCACGATGGCGATCGGCTCGTCCTGAGAGGCGGCCACCGACACACGGCGTCCCGCGTCGGCAGCCACTTCCCCGGTCCTGCCGAGCAGCTCATCACGGAGGTGGCGGGCGAGCGCCTGGGGCGAGGGGTAGTCGAAGACCAGGGTGGCGGGCAGGCGCAGCCCGGTGGCCGTGTTCAGCCGGTTGCGCAGTTCGACGGCCGTCAGCGAGTCGAACCCGAGCTCCTTGAACGCACGCTCCGGCTCGACCTGCTCCACATCCGAGTAGCCAAGCACCGCGCCGACCCCGCCACGCACGAGATCCAGCAGGGTCTGCTCCTGCTCGGCCTCCGAAAGCCCCGCGAGCCGGACGAGGTCACCGTGCAGGGGTGTGTCCATGCCCGGCGCGATGTCCGCGAGGGCTCTCCTCGAAGGGGTACGCACCAGCCGTCGGAGCAACGGCGGTACGGCTCCGGCGCCACCACGAAGCGCCGCCGGGGCGATCCGCACGGGTACCAGCAGCGACTGGTCCATGGCGCTCGCCGCGTCGAGGAGCTCAAGGCCTTCGTCCGACGACAGCGGGATGACGCCGCCACGCTCCATCCGGGCGACGTCGGCGTCGGCGAGGTGGCCGGTCATATCGCTGCGTTCGGCCCAGAAACCCCAGGCCAACGACACTCCCACAAGCCCACGTGCCCGGCGGCGCGCCGCCAGCGCATCCAGGAACATGTTCGCCGCCGCATAGTTCCCCTGCCCCGCCGCACCAAAAGTCGCAGCGGCCGACGAGAACATCACAAACGCCGACAGATCCAGATCCCGCGTCAACTCATCCAGATACACCGCCGCATCGACCTTCGGCCGCAACACCGCGTCAATACGCTCCGGCGTCAACGACTCGACCACACCGTCATCCAGCACACCGGCCGCGTGCACCACACCACGCAACGGACGATCCGCCGGAATACGCGCCAGCACACCCGCCAACGCCTCACGGTCGGCGACATCGCAGGCCACCACCGTCACCGACGCGCCCAGCTCCGCCAGCTCGGCTTCCAACTCCACCGCACCAGCGGCCTCCCGACCCCGCCGAGAGACCAGCACCAGATGCCGCACCCCACGCTCGGCCACCAAATGCCGCGCCACCAAACCACCCAACGTTCCCGTGGCACCAGTCAACAGAACCGTGCCCTCGGGATCCCACCCAAAGCCCGACCCAGCTCCCTCAGCAGAAACCGCAGAAGCCGCAGGAACAACGGCACGCGACAACCGAGGCGCCAGAACCTTCCCGGAACGGACCGCCACCTGAGGTTCCGCACACGACAAGACGGACTGAAGCACGTCGGACGGCATCGATACGTCATCCACATCCACCAGAACGAACCGATCCGGATGCTCAGCCTGCGCCGACCGCACCAAACCCCACACCGCGGCAGCCGCCACATCCGGCACATCCTCACCCGCCACGGCCGCCACCGCACCCCGCGTCACCACCACCAACCGCGAACCGGCAAACCGCTCCTCCCCCAACCACCCCCGCACCACACCCAGAGCACGGTGCGCGAAGTGGCGCGTGGCGGACGGAAGATCTTGTGCACCCGATTCCGAATCGGACGCGCATGTCACGAGGACGACATCCGGGGAGCCGGCCAGGGTGGCCAGCTCCGGGCTGCTCACTACGTCCTGCCCTGCCGCCTCCAAGGCGGCGATGAGGCCGAGATCGTCCGATCCGACTATCGCCCACTGAGCCTGAGATGCCGCTCCCCGTATGCCCTCTGTGGGCACGCGATCCCATTCCACGGTGAACAGCGAGTCCCTGGCCACCTGCGGGGACGCGGTGAGCTGCTCGGGCGCCACCGGTCGCCCCACAAGTGAGTCGACCGAAGCCACCGGCACTCCGTCGGAGTCCGCCACCAGCACCGAGATCCCCTCGGTCCCCGACGGCGACAGGCGCACCCGCAGCGCTGTCGCGCCCGTGGCGTACAGGGAGACACCTGTCCAGGCGAACGGCAGACGTGCGGGGCCCGTCTCCTCGTCGTCCGGGCCCACCCCGGCCATATGCAGGGCGGCGTCGAGGAGTGCCGGATGCAGACCGAAACGACCCGCCTCCCCACGCTGCC
>NZ_JAERRG010000082.1 GCF_016741935.1 Streptomyces endocoffeicus
ACCGAAGGCATCGAAGCCAACCCGCTCCGCAAGCAGAACCTCCTCCACAAGCTCCCGGTAGCGGTGCTCATGCGTAAGCCCGACCGGGGTATCCCCCTCAGACATGAGGATGAAGTCCATACCGACCCTTCCGTCGAATGTTAGTGGGCGATAACGTAGGGCGAAGCCCAGCCCAGGTCAAGGCCCCCGAGGGATGGTGAACGTGTTAATTATGAGTAACGTGTGTAAGCCTCGACTGCGGGCCTCTCTCCATCCGCCGAGTAGTGACGCATCCGCGAGGTACGGGTCGAGCAGGCACAGGAGGAGGAGTGACCACACATGAGCGAGTTGCGGATTGAGCGTTTGACCTCGCCTGACATCGCGAGTGCCATCGCGAGCGGTATGCGTACGGCGGTCTTGCCGCTGGGCGCCACGGAGCAGCACGGTGCGCACCTGCCGATGTCGGTCGACAGTGATCACGCCGATCGACTGGGTGTTCTTGTCGCCGAGCGGCTTGGCGACGCGCTCGTGCTACCGACGGTGCGGATCGGCTGTTCGTCGCACCACCTCGGCTTCGCCGGAACGCTCTCCCTGCGGGCCGAGACGCTCGAAGCGATCTGCGCCGACTGCTGTGCGAGCCTCGCCGGGCACGGCTTCCGCAGGGTGCTGATCTTCTCGGCGCATATCGGCAACTACCCGGTGCTCGGTGACATCGAGCCGAAGCTCGCCGCGCGGCTTCCCTCCGGCCTGGATGTCATCGCGTTCGCAGACTCGGCAGCGGTCCTCCGCGCATGGCGCGACGCCGCTCAACGCGTCGCCGGCCTCGCCGACCACGTCGGAGGCCATGCCGATGTCGCCGAAAGTTCGATCATGCTAGCCGTGCGGCCGGACGCGGTGAGGAACGATCGCGCCGCCGCAGGTTTCACCGGGTCCATGGATGACGCGTTGCTGGCCCGCGTATTCACTGACGGTGTCAAGGCGGTCGCACCCAGCGGGGTGCTCGGTGATCCGCGCGGCATGTCGTCCGAGCTGGGCTTCGCCTGTCTGACCGCGGTGGCCGACCTGCTCGCGGAACACGCAAGGGCACGTTATCGACCGCTCACCTAGACTAGACTCTACGTGTGTCGAGCTCACCTTCCCCCCGTACCGCGTCTCCCCGCGCCACCCGTCGGCAGGTGCTGATCAAGGTCGCCGGAGAGTTGTTCAACGAGCGTGCCTTCGATGCGGTCACCACTGAGATGATCGGCGCGCGTGCCGGTGTGACCGGCCCCGCGCTCTACCGGCACTTCCCGAGTAAGCAGGCGTTGCTGATCGCGGTGCTCGAGGATCCGCTCAACGAACTGCTGGTTCATGCCCGCAAGACGGCAGCCGAGGTGACGGATCCCCGCAAGGCACTCGAGGAGATGATCGATTACCACGTCAAACGCAGTCTCCAGAACGTTCCGTCCACGCTGGTGTTCCTGAAGAACGAACACAACGTCCCGGAAGACGAGCGCCATCGCATGCGGCGCATGATGCGCCTCTACGCCGAAGAGTGGAGCGGACTGGTCACCCGGCTGCGGCCCGACCTGTCAGACGCGCAGACCCGCGTTCTCACACACGCCGTCTTCTCGATGATCAACGCGGTGCCCCAGTTCAACAGCGGCCTCGATCCCGACATCGTCGCGACGACCATCCGCACCGCCGCGATCAACGCGCTACTCGTCCCCGCGGACGCGATCTGACAGGAGTGGGGGTCTTCAAGGACGCGGCTCGTAGCCGCTGACCTGATCCAGGCCGGGTTGGTGACCGTGAGGTGACCCGGCGCTTCGGGATGACCCGGATGTCGGCGAACCGCTGGCGGCGAGCGTCGGCTCCACGTCGTTGGCGGCGGTCCAGGGTGGACCTCGGCGTGGCAGGGTGTCACATGAAACCTATCGGGCCCGGCTTGTCAGCTCTGGTGGATCCGCGGAGAGGCTGTGCGATGGATCTGATGAATTTTGAACCGATCCGGACGCATCCGCAGCTGTTGCTTGATCGTGCGCGCTCCGACCCCGACATTGTCGCGCTGCGCCACTGGCGCGATGGGGTTGTGCACGCGATCACATGGCGGACGTACCGAGATCGAGTACGCGAGATCGCGCTCGGCCTTGTCGACCACGGCGTGCGGCACGGCGATCGCGTCGCGGTGATGAGCAGCGCACGCCCCGAATGGGCCTTCGCCGCACTGGCCGTGCAGAGTGTCGGCGGCGTGGTGGTGGGCGTCTACCCGACCAACTCGCCCGCCGAGATCGAGCAGATCCTGGCGCACAGCGAGGCAGTGGCCTTTATGGGCGAGGCAACCACGGAGCTCGACAAGGTGGCGGAGATCGCGGCCCGCACACCCAAGCTGCGGCTCGTCGTCGGCATGGACACCACCCCGCCGGCGCTGCCTGGGGCAATCACTGGGACAACGTGGGAGGAGTTGCGCACAGAGGGAGCGCGGCATCCGAGCGTCGTATCCGACCGTCTGGTCGAGATGGTCGCTGCCACGGCACTCGACGACCCCGCCGTTCTCTTCTACACGTCGGGCTCCACAGGAGCTCCGAAAGGCGTCACACACTCGCACCGTACGCTTCAGCACTCGGTCCAGACCGTCGTCGGCCTCTATCCGGAGCTCGACAGCCGTGAGCTGGACATCGTCGGTTTCCTGCCGCTGGCCCACGTGGCGCCGGCGCTGCTGCTGATCTTCACTCCGCTGCTCTCCCGTCTCGTGGTGACGTACTGCCGCATCGAGGACTACGAGGACGCGTTGCGCACCGTGCGACCGACGGCGCTGCTGTGGCCCCCGCGCTTCTACGAGAAGGTCGCCGGCGAGCTGATCGCACGAACGCGGGCTTGGCCCCGGGTGCGCCGGTACGCCTACAAAGGCGCGATGTGGGTCGGTCGCCGAATGGCCGAGCGCCGTTGGTCCGGTGGTCATCCCTCGGTATTGCTGCGGATCGCATACACCGCAGTGCTTCACCGTGTCTTCCTGCCGTTGCGGGCAAGCGTCGGATTGGACCGCCTTCGCGTCGCTTTCACCGCCTCTGCCGCGATGCCCGAGAACGTCATCGCGCTGTGGCAGATCTGGGGGCTGGATCTCCGCGAATGCTATGGCCTCACCGAAACAGCCGGCTGCCCCGTTGCTCATTTCGACCAGACGTTTCCGCGCCCGGGATATATTGGTCGAAAATTCTCGGACCCACGCTTCCAGGTCGAGGTCGCACACGATGGTGAAATGCTGGTCCGCGCACCATTGCTGTTTCGCGAATACTGGCGCAACCCCAAGGAGACAGATGCCGTTCTGCAGGACGGTTGGTTCCGTACCGGCGACCTGATTGAGCGTACCGCGCACGGTGAGATCCGCCTCATCGGTCGAAAGAAGGACGTGATCATCACCAGCGGCGGCAAAACGATCAATCCGCAGCCGATCGAAACCCGGCTGAAGGAGAGCTCGCTGATCAGCGAAGCAATCGTCGTGGGCGACGCGCGCAAGTGCCTCACCGTGCTGCTCGAGCCGAGCACACAGGCCAAGGCGCTGACTACGACGGCGCTGTCCGAACGCCTGCGAGCCGAGCTCGGGCGAGTCAACACGGACCTCGCACGCGCACAACAGTTGAAGGACTTCCGTGTGCTGCCTCGGCCCCTCGAGGCCGAACGCGGCGAGCGGACCGCGAATGGCAAGGTCAAGCGGAACGCGGTAGTGAATTCATTCGCTACGCTGATCGACGAAATGTACGGCGGGAATGACGACACAGTGATCGCGAACCACCTACGGCCGCGGTCGCATTAGCGAAGAACCTTGATGAGTTGGCCGTGGCTCCTACATCTGCTGACGCGCATACAGCAATGAGTGGACTCATGCAGCTCCCGATCTGACACGACAACAGCTCCGAGCAGCGCAAGCCGGCACCGCGGCGCAGACCCGGTGAGCGCGCTACAGGCACGACAACCACAGATCATCTCCGGCTTCTGCCCTGGCCCGAGCAGTTCGGTTACCCGGACCGCTCTGCGGCTTGAGTCGTTCGGCAATGCTGACTTAATTCCATTCTTGCGCGCCACTCCCAGACCATGTCTCTTCTGCATCCATACTTGTGGAATTTGAATTAGTCCAGTCGTATCAGTGCATTGCGCGTCTGTGTACGACGGGTCAGAGTCAGCACATGCGAAGTGCATCGAGTGTGTGCGTACGCAATTCCTGCTGACCCACGAGGTATGGCATGCGATCGGCGGCGCTCCATCAATGCGCCCCATCATCCGATGGCCATCCCGCAGTCGTCGAATCAGCAGTCACCGACGAGGTAGCCCTGACGGCTGCGCCGCTCGAATCCAGAGAGATTGGGGCTTCAGCCCCCTGAGGCAGCATCGGGCACCGGCGACTGTCGACCTCGCCACAGTGCCTCGGAGCCTGACCCGACGGCAGGGTCCAGTCAGGACCCACCCCCCTGATCGCGCCGAGCAACGTGACGGCGTCGACCTCGCGCGGCGAGGGCGGCCGAACGGCGCATCTCCCATCCTGGTGTGACAAGGAGAGTCAATGACGACGGCACAACATTCCGAAAAGACGATCAGCTTGAGGTCCGCCCGGCGTGCATCGCTGGCGGGCGGCGTCGGGACACTGATCGAGTACTACGACTTCAGTGTCTATGGGTTTCTGACGCTCACCATCGGACCGTTGTTCTTCCCCAGCGACAATCCGACGGTCTCAACCCTGTCCGCGCTCGCGGTGTTCGCGTCGTCCTACCTCATCCGTCCGCTCGGTGGCTGGTTCTTCAGTCGCCTCGGCGACCGCCGCGGCCGCCGGACAGCCCTCGTCGCGACGATCGTGATGATGGGCGCGGCGTGCGGCGTGATGGGCCTGCTGCCCACCTACGGACAGATTGGAGTCGCCGGGACGATCGCAATCATCGTTGTGCGACTCGCCCAAGGGTTCGCTGCCGGTGGTGAGATCGGTGGCGCTGCCACCTACATCGCCGAGCTGGCGCCGCCCGGCAAGCGGGGCTTCTACGGATCGACGGTTTCCATGGGGTCTACTCTCGGGTTCGCCGTGGCCGCCGGCGTCGTAGGGCTGGTCCGGCTGCTGGTTCCGGCCGACCAGATGGCAACGTGGGGCTGGCGGATTCCGTTCCTCCTCTCGCTGGTCCTCACTGTGGTGTGTCTGCAGGCTCGGCTGCGGGTCGAGGAGTCGCCTCAATTCCAAGAACTGAAGGAGAAGGCCGCGATCGTGCGCAGCCCGATGCTGGCCGCTCTGCGTAGCCACCCGCTGTCGGTTGCCCGTGTGGCGGGCCTGGCTATCGCGTTCAACGGCACCGGCTACTTCGGCGTTGCCTACTTCGCCATCTTCCTGCAGGAGGAAGGATTCTCCGCCACAGGCGTCGCCTGGACATCAGCGTTGTGCATCGCCCTGGCCACCTTCACCTACCCATGGGCGGGCAAGTTGACGGATCGCTACGACCGCAAGCCCATCCTGCTGGCGTCCTACATCATCTTCGCCGTCATCGCTTGGCCGGTCTTCGCACTCCTCATCGCAGCAACCAACCTCTGGGCCGTCGGAGCCGTCTATCTGGTCTTCATGTTCTTCACCGGGTGGGCGCAGGTGCCTACGTGGCCGTTGGCCACGGAGCTGTTTCCGGCAAGCGTGCGCTACTCAGGCATCGCGATCGGCTACAACTTGGGCGTGATCATCGGCGGCATCACGCCACTCGTCGCCGCTGCCCTCGTGGCCGGTACCGGAAGCAGAACCAGCCCCGTCTACTGGATCCTCGCCGTAACGCTCATCGGAGTGATCACCGTCGCGCGACTGCCGAAGACCGCGTCGAAGCCGCTACCCGCCTAAGCGGACGGCCAGGTCCACGATCTCCTGCAACGCTGTGCGGAAGCCGCCCGGGTGCAGGAGATCGTCGAGCCTGCGAATACCACAACCGCGGCGAATCAGCCCGCATGCCGACCGCGCGCTGTCCGCGGGCGGGCTGTACTCCTCCGTCCGACTTCCTTTCCCGTCGTACTCACTGCACCGACAACCGGTTGAGAACTCTCTGGTGAGGTGAGGCTGCCGATCCACCCGAGGAAGAGTGCCGCTGGCACGGACACCATGCCCGCGTTGTAGTACGGATACCAGTTGAAACTCAACTCCGGCCATAGTGAGTTCTTGGTACCGGTGACGACGGGTGAGGAGACCGTGAGCACGATGGACAGCAGCAGTCCCCCGTAGACGGACCAGAGAAGCCCCCGGCGATTGAACTTGGGCCAGAAGAACGTGTAGATCAGCGCCGGGAATACACCCGACGCCGCAACGCCGAGAGCGAAGATGACCAGGGACTCGACCGGGTACCGGCTGATGGCTGTGGACAGCGACAGGCTCACGGCGACCAGGACGACGAGGGCCAGACGCAGTACTCGCGCTTCTCCGGTTCGGGTGCGCGGGTCCTTGCCCTGAGCGAACACATCACGCGCGAAGGTGACAGCGGCAGCGAAGGCCACACTTGACACGGTCGTGAGCGCGGCGAGGAAGGCCACGGACGCCATGGCCGTGATGAGCGCAACGCGCGCCACTGAGCCGTGCGGGAGTACTTCCGAAGCCAGCAGAATCGGGGACCCCTGCCCAACGTCGTCAACCGCTCGGATGACGTCGCCTCCCACCACGGCCGCGGCCGCGAAGCCCGCCGCGCTCAGGAGGACGACAAAGGCAGCACCCAGTCCCGAGGCAATGCTCATGGATCGGCGTGCCGAGCGCCCGGTGCGGGAGGCACTCACACGCAGGATCAGGTTCGGCAGCACGGCCGTACCGAGGATAACGACGATGTGTTCGCCGATCGCGTTGAGTGATCCGAGGTTCGCGGTGCGCGGCCAGAGTCCGGGGCTCAGATATCCGTTCGGCGACATGCTCTTCTCCGCCGCCGCGGAGAGCAGATACCCGGGGTTCCACTCGAATCTGCTGAGGGCCAGCAGCGTGATCAGCGAAAGCATGATCAGGGTGACGACCACCTTGACGACCTGCATGAAACTGGTGCCCCGCAGATCTGCCACGACGGCGAAGAAGCCGACGAGAAGCCCCATCAGCACCGTGCAGACCACTTGGGTTCCATGGTTCGACCGGCCGATCAGGAGGGCCACGCTGATGCCGGTAGCCCGCAGTTGGACCATGAGAAGGGGAATGGTGATCGCAAGTGTCACCAGAGCCGCGGCAGTCCGCGACGCGCGCCCGACAGCACGCAGGGAGAAGATGTCACCGAGAGTGTAAAGTCCGCTGTCGCGTATTTTTTGAGCAAGGAGCAGCAGTACACCGAGGGCGAGCATGAGGTCGATGGCGATGCTGAACCCGTCGTAGCCGTACAGAGCGATAAACCCGGACGTCACCAACAAGGTGACGACCGTGATCTGCTCGCCCGCCATGGCGAACCCGTTGAAGACCGGAGAGAGTGACCGATCCGCGATGTAGAGCCTTTCCGGCTCGTGTTCCTGACTCGAGGCAAGCGTGAAAAGCCACAGCAGAGACAGCCCGATGAATACCAGGAAGGCGACGATCACGGGGCCTCTGGCGTCTGAACCGATCGGGTCGAGTACACCTGCGCCCACGATGTGCACGGTCACCGCTTCACCGCCAGGGATCATCGACGGGGGACGCACCCGACGTCTCGGCCTGGGGTATGCCGGAGGTCCGGGGCCGCTCGACGGGATCACAGGCTGTGCATCGCGTCTCGTACACCCACACGGTGGCGGCGAAGAGGCCGCATTGCAGGATGCCCCAGACGAGGCCGAGAGTGACGTGCCCGTACACATGAACTGCGGGAACGGCGGTCAGCAAGGACAGCGCGATGCCGACGACAAGAGGGACAGCGTTGGCGGCGACGAATGCACGCCGGGCACGACGCGTGGTTCCGCGGAGACTTTCACCGTGTCGCGGTCGGAGGGCATCGAGCGATGGGTCCGGTGCCGGCGGGTGATCCGGTGAGGGCGAGGAGAAGACGGGGCGCACGGAAACCTTCCGGGCTTCGAGGGCGGGTGACTCGGCCGACGCGTATGGGTGCCTCGGACACGCGGCTTGTTCCGGCGCGCGAAAGGTCGAGGATCTGGCCGACGGCCGGGGAGGGACACGAACAGGAATCTCATGGGCATCAGATGGCGTCTCGGTCCGGGGCATGGCGGAGGCCGACCCGCTACCGGACTGACCGCTACCGCGGCCCGTAGATCACTACGGTGTTGCCCCATGGGTCCCGGGCCACGGCCCGGACCTCGTGCGGGCCCTGCTCGGGCTCCCGGACGACGGATCCGCCGCCTTGTACGAGGGCGGTGAGCGCCGAGGTCACGTCGGGGACCTTGAACGACGCCGCGGGCACCCCACCGGTGACGTCCTCGGCAGGGCCGGTCAGGGCCAACGTGGTACCGCCGGCGTCGAGGGCGGCGTAGCGGTCGCCGTCGACGAACTTCGTGGCCAGGCCGAAGGTGTCGGCGTAGAAGCGCACGGCGGCGTCGATGTCGGCCACTGGGTGCAGCACGTTTCCGATCTTCACGAGGTCGACCTCCACGGAATCACTCACCGGACGGCCCCGCAGTACGGTCCGAGCGGAGGGTTCCACCACACCGCGCGCCGCGCGTGGATGAACCACTCGTGCGATCCACCGGAGCTGACGAGCCGGGTCCGATGTCAGTCATGTAACGCTCTGCCCGAGGTGGAGGAAATCACCGCGGTACCACATCACCGGCTTGCCGCTGCCTACGCGCGCGTCGTGTACACGACCGATGAGAATGACGTGATCTCCGCCGGGGATGGCTTGCTCCAGCTCGCAGCGGATGACCGCCGCGGCGTCGGGCAGTATCGGGTGTCCGCCCTCGTCGGACTCGAAGCTTCCGTGTGCGAACTTGTCCTCGCCCTTCGTGGCGAACCTCATGGCCAACTTCGCATGCGTGGGCGTCACGATGTTCACGACGAACCGCTCAGCCGCTATAAAAGCTGGGAAGCAGTCCGCTCCTTGGTCCAGGCACACCAGAACAAGTGGTGGATCGAGCGACAGCGCCGCGAAGGAACTCGCGGTGAACCCATGCGGGGTGCCCCCGGCACTTCGGGTCGTCACGATCGTCACGCCGGCAGGGAATTGAGCCAATGCCGAACGGAAGGCAGCCGCGTCCAGCCCCTGGACTTGATCAGCCATTCCACACCTCGCGGACAGCTCGGACGGCGGGGTCGTGGTAGCCGCCGAAGGCATCAACGTCGACGTGCGCCGCGAGTGGCGCCTCCTCGACCGGCCCTCGGTAACGGTGCTCACGTGCGAGCCCGGTCGGGATGTCCCCCTCAGTCATGACGATGACGTCCATGTCGATCCTTCCTCAAATGTTATTGACGAATAACATATGACGTGGCTTGGGTGCGGTCAAGCCCCCGTATGGAGAGGTGAATCCGTTAGTGCGCAGTAACGAAGCGGGAGTCGCGTCAGTCCGCGGCCGCCTGTGTGGCTGTCGGTCGCGATGTGACCGGGGTCGCTCTGGTCGCGGCCCCTCCCGTGCGCGCCCGGTCGACCTCTGTTGTTATCGCAAGGTAACGCCCGTCGCTCTTCCTGGGGCCTTGACCTGGGTTGGGCTACGCCCTACGTTATCGCCCACTAACATTCGACGGAAGGGTCGGTATGGACTTCATCCTCATGTCTGAGGGGGACACCCCGGTCGGGCTTACGCATGAGCACCGCTACCGGGAGCTGGTGGAGGAGGTTCTGCTTGCGGAGCGGGTTGGCTTCGATGCCTTCGGC
>NZ_JAERRG010000083.1 GCF_016741935.1 Streptomyces endocoffeicus
ATCACCAAGGGCTCCACATCCCCACCAGCAGCTTCCGCCGCCGGTGCCTCCTCGAGGATGACGTGCGCATTGGTCCCCGACACACCGAAGGAAGACACACCCGCCCGCCGCACCCGCTCCCCACGCGGCCAAACCACCGCCTCAGTGAGCAGCTCGACCGCTCCCGCATCCCAATCCACATGCGAAGACGGCCGGTCCACATACAACGTGCGCGGCAGCACCCCCCGGTTCAGGGCCATGACCATCTTGATCACACCACCCACACCAGCAGCCGATTGGGTGTGACCGATGTTCGACTTCAACGACCCCAGCCACAACGGCCGACCGTCCTCCCGGCCCTGCCCATACGTAGCCAGCAGCGCCTGGGCCTCGATCGGGTCACCGAGCGTCGTGCCCGTCCCATGCCCCTCGACGGCGTCCACATCCGCCGTCGTCAGCCGCGCGTTGACCAGCGCCTGCCGGATCACCCGCTCCTGCGACGGACCATTCGGCGCCGTCAACCCATTCGACGCACCATCCTGATTCACCGCAGAACCACGCACCACCGCCAACACCCGATGCCCCCGCGCCCGAGCATCCGACAACCGCTCCAGCAACAGCACACCCACGCCCTCGCTGAACCCGGTCCCATCCGCCGCGTCCGCGAACGCCTTGCACACCCCGTCCACCGCCATGCCACGCTGCCGGGAGAACTCCAGGAAGAGACCCGGGGCCGACATCATCGCCACACCCCCGGCCAGGGCCATCGAGCACTCACCACGGCGCAGCGCCGCGCTGGCCTGGTGCAGGGCCACCAACGACGACGAACACGCCGTGTCCATCGAAAGCGCCGGGCCCTCAAGACCGAGCACGTACGCCACACGGCCAGAGGCGACACTCTGCCGACTGCCGTTGAGCAGGTACCCCTCGAGCTCACCCGGGAAGGTGCTCAGGCGCGAGGCGTAGTCGTTGTAAATGACGCCGAAGTAGACCCCGGTCGGGGTGCCGCGCAGCTCAAGGGGGTTGATTCCCGCAGTCTCGATCGCTTCCCACGACGTCTCCAGAAGCAACCGCTGCTGCGGGTCCACCGCCAGCGCCTCACGCGGCGACATCCCGAAGAACTCCGCGTCGAAGTCCGCGGCCTCGTGCAAGAACCCGCCCTTGCGCACATACGAGGTGCCCGCATGCGCCGGGTCCGGGTCGAACATGTTCTCCAGGTCCCAACCGCGGTCGGTGGGGAAGTCCGAGATGGTGTTCCGGCCGTTGGCCACCACGTCCCACAGCTCATCGGGGGAGCTCACCCCGCCGGGGTAGCGGCAGGCCAGACCCACGATGGCGATCGGGTCGTCGGCATCGCGCCGGTCGTCGTCGTCTTCCGTCGCGCCGGCCGGGGCGGAGGAAACGTCAGCGACGTCGCCCACGATCCGAGACCTCACAAAGCGCGCCAGCGCGGCCGGGTTCGGGTAGTCGAACAGAGCCGTCGACGGGAGGCGAACCCCTGAGCGCTCGGCCAGGTTGCTGATCAGCTGCTGACGCTTCTCCCGGTAGACGCCGAGAGAGCGGAAGGAAGCCTGCTCGGCGATGTCTTCTGGGTTGCGTGAGCCGAGTATCTGAGCGATCTCTTCACGTACCAGGGCGAGCACGATCTCGAACTGTCGCTTTTCGGACGCATCAGAGAGTCGATCGCGCAGCTCAGCATCCGTAAGTACTCGCCTATCCCGCACAGCAAAACCCTTCCAACGCCAACGGAATTACGCCATGTCAGATGTGGACAGCCCGACAGCCCGACAGCCCGACAGCCGTCCAGCCGGAAACCGGCCAACGGGCTCTCAATGGGTCGTGCTAAAAGGACCGAAACAACTGGACCCCGGCCTCAATCAGGTGCCTGATTCACCGAATTCGTTCACTGAGAGATGCGCTCCGCGACGAAACGGGCGACATCGGGCAGTTGCTCAGTAAGGTAGAAGTGGCCGCCTGGGAAGACCATCAGCTCGAAATCCCCGGTGGTGTGCTTTCCCCAGTCCTCCGCCTCATCAGAGGTCACTCGCTCATCGGAGACACCGATAACCGTGGAGATAGGGCATGTGACCCTGGTGTCCGGAGTAACCACATAGCCTTCGATCGCCTTGTAGTCGCTGCGGATGGCGGGCAGGATGACGCGAAGGGCATCCTCATCGGCGAAGATACTGGAGTTCGGACCGTTCAGCGCCTTGAGGTCCGCTATGAGCTGGGCGTCGTCCGTCCGCAGCTTCTCGTCACGGCGTCGTGAGGGCGCGGGGCGGGCCGATGCGAACAGCCGTCGTGGGCTGATCCCGTCCTTCTCTTCGAGGCGTCGCGCCACCTCGAATGCCAGCACCGCGCCCATGCTGTGCCCGAAGAAGGACAGCGGACGATCGTCAAGGGCCCGTACATCCTCGAAGATGAGGTCGGCCATTTCCTCGACGCTGTCTATGCATGCGTCCCGGTGGCGGTCCTGCCTTCCCGGATACTGAACGGCCAGGACTTCCGCCGAGACGTTCAGCCCTCTTGCGAAGGGAAAGAAGAAGGTGGCGGCGCCACCCGCATGGGGAAAGCAGATCAGTCGGACATCTTGAGGAGACTCGCCTCTCCGAAAGCGGCGAAGCCAACGCCCAGGGCGTACTTCGGCTGCACCCACGTACTCCATCCCTTCAATGACCGGTTCCGGCGACCGCACGGTGGTACCCGATGCCAGTAGCCGAAAGGGCTCGGATGAACGGACCCACCCCCGCTTCACAGCCTCCGCCCAAAAACATTTTCGACGCTACAAGCCATCCGCCAACCAGAGAAAGGGTCATCTCTGCACAGGCCAACTGGTGGCCATGGCACGGATGCACAGATGCGTGGCGCGCGGACGGTCGTGACCAGCGGACACGGCCCTGTGGACGCGGTGCCGCGAGCGGTCCGGCACCCCTCCTCGGGCGGCCCCTCCCGGGGTCTGGATAGAGGTCCGGACAGGGGCCCGGATAGGCCGGATTCAACGGTTTTCCCGGCGTATGACGCCTCACGAGCGATGGCAGGAGAGTGCCATTTGGCTTGTGCATGCGTTGCCATGGCCGGACACACGGCAGCATGGAGAGGCCCGTTGAGTGAACGGCGCGCCCGTGTACCGCTACGGGGCTGTCATGGACCGACCTTCTCCCTTTGGTAAAGCGGCAGCATTGAGCAGGAAAGAAGCGCCATGAAGGTGTGGATCGATCAGAGCAGATGCCTCAACAGCAGACAGTGCGAGGAAACCGCACCGCGCGTGTTCTCGATCGCGGACGACAGTCTCGCCTATGTGCGCCAGAACGGCCGGCTGCTCGACCAACCGGGCGGCGAGACATGTCAGGCGAATGTCCCCGATGAGGACCAGGACGCTGTCGATACGGCGGCCTACGAGTGCCCGGGGCAGTGCATCCACGTCATCGAGCAACCGTAGACAGGCCCGCGTCAAGAGAGCCCGTGCCGAATAGGAGGCCATCGCATGTCTGCCGCCGAGAGCACCGATGAGAGCATTCCGCACCTGCCCTTCGACCAGTCCGGCTTGATGGAGTTGCCGCCCCGGTTCGCCGAGCTGCGGGAGAACGATCCGATCGTCAAGGTCCTCACCCCTGTCGGCGATCCGGCGTGGCTGGTCACCCGGCATGAGGATGTGAAGAAGCTCATCTCCGACGCGCGTTTGGGCCGCTCGCATTTCGATCCGCCGAACGCACCGCGCTACAGCGCGGCGGTTATTCTCGGCGGCCCTCGGGGCGAGTACGAGACCGAGGTCGTCGACCACACCAAGGCACGGCAGGTGCTGATTCCGTCGTTCAGCGCTCAGCGGATGCGTTCCCTGCGGCCGCGGATCCAGCGGACGGTGGACGAACTGCTGAGCCGATTCCAGGAGCTCCCGCAGCCGGCCGACTTCCACCAGGAGATAGCGAAACGGCTGCCGGTGTTCGTCATCAGCGAGTTGCTCGGCATCCCCTTCGCCGACCGTGAGCAGCTCGGCACCTGGTCGCAAGGCACCTTCCACACCAGCGACCAGCAGCTCGCCGTCACGGCCATGCGGGAAATGCGTGAGTACATCGCGAAGTTCATCGAACTCAAACGCGCCGAACCGGCCGACGACGTCATCACCGACCTGGTCCTGAAGCAGCAGGAGGCGGGGTTCCCGCCGGACGACGCCATTCAGACGTACGTATCGACGCTGATCATCGCCGGTTTCGAGACCAGTGTGTCGTTCACCGACTACGGCACCCTGCTGTTTCTGCGGAATCCGGATCAGCGGGCGCTGCTGGAAGCGGATCCCGGCCTGGCTCCCCGTGCCGTGGAAGAGATCCTGCGGTTCGCACCGGCCTCGGATGCCTGTATCACCAGGTATGCGCGGGCCGACTTCGAGTACAAGGGGACGCGGATCTCCGAAGGGGATCTGATCGCGCTGAGCCCGCAGACGGCCAATCGTGACCCCCGCGTCTTCCGGGAGCCGGAGCGTTTCGACATCACGCGGAACGAGAACCCGCATATGACGCTCGCCTACGGCCTGCACTACTGCATTGGCGCCCCGCTGGTCCGCGTCATGCTGGACGTGTTGTACCAGACGCTGTTCGCCCGTCTCCCCGGGCTGCGACTCGCGGTGCCGATCGACGAGCTGGTGTCCAGGAACAACGTGCTGACGGGAGGGCTCACCTCGTTGCCCGTGACCTGGTGACCGACGTACGAGGAGCCTGAACAGGCGCCCCGGCGAGAGCCCGTCCGCGGGCGCGACCGGGGCGCCTTCTTCATGCCGCCAGGTCGTCGTGCGGCCGTGCAGCCAGGTCGCCGTGCCGCCAGCTCGCCGTGCCGCCAGCTCGCCGTGCCGCCGTACCGCCCAGCACGTACCGCCGTACGGCGCATACAGCGCGCACGACGCCGCGGGGACGCCGATCCCTGATCATCCACGCATCCACGGGCATACCTGGCCGGTGGCAGGACAGTGCCACTCGGATCTTGAGACGGCGCCGAGGCGGCGCGGGACGGCAGAATGATGTCGGGGCTGCGTTAACGGGGAGGTTGCTGCGGTGTGCAGTGCCAGTAATGAAGTCTCACCAGAGATGAAGGCGGCCCTTTTCCGCCACAGCCAGGGACCAGTGGCTGTCGGGCGGTCCTTACGGAAGTTCGCCAGTGCGGCTTTCGGCATCATGTCGGCCATGCCGCCGTGCATCTGTCCGTCAGGGTCGGCGTCCGGGCATTTTCCGGCCTGAGCAGCGCCTTCAGCGCGACGTCCGCCGCGCATTCCATTATGCGTGTGCGCTCTCGCACCACAGCCGCGGCGCATCACTTCCCGCTACGGCGCAGCACCTTTCATGGACCATTGAACATCTTCGTCACGGGGGCATCGGTGCCAAGTTTGGGTTCACTGTGCGAAAAACCGGCCTTAGGGCTGCGTTTCCTTGATGCTGTCGACCGCAACTCCTTCCGGGCCCGCGCGGTGCTGGGGGTCTGGCTGTCCGATCCGGAGTCGGAGAGGAACATTCGGCTCCTGGACACCGGGCTACGCGATCTGCTGGTCATCGTGGCGCCTGATCAGCCGTGGCTGACCGATCCGGCCGCCGCCGAGCACCGGATCCGCATCCTGGCGCGCAGCGGGGCGGCGGGACTCGCGATCATGCGCACCACTCCGCAGGACGTGCCCGAGACCGTACTGGTGAATGCCAGGAAGCACGGTGTGCCACTGCTCGTCGGCAGCGAGGAGCTGTGCGGATCGGAGGTGGCGCAGGTCGTCAGCCGAGAGCGGCTGCGGGAGTACGAGGACCGCGCTCAGCAGCTGGAGGAGATGCTGGACCAGATACGGCGGCCGGGGAGGCAGGGGCACCACAGACTGCAGACCCTGCTCGACCGGCTGGCCAAGGCGGTGGAGGGGTCGGTGCGCCTGGTCGATCCGCACAAGGCCGTGCTGACGTCCGAATTGAGCGCGGGGGGCCCGCTGGTGGAGCCGCCGGCCGCCATGGTGGAACGCATCGTGGGCGGGGAAGTGGGAGCCGCGTCCATCAACCATGGGAAGCACAGCGTGCGGCTCTACTCGATCGGTTATCACCCACCCCACATGGTTCTCATCGTGGTGCGCGACCAGGACTTCAACGAGTCCACCGAGAAGATCATCGCGCGTTCCACCGTGCTGCTGAGCCTGCTGATCCGTGCGGAGGAGATGGACAGCGACCAGTACCGGCTGCAGCAGACCATGAGCTCGATGCGGGCCGCGGTGCTCCATCTGGCGCTGAACGGTCTCACCCAACTCGCCCAGGAGATCGGCCAGTCCCTGTATCCCGGGCTCTTCTCCGCCGATCAGGTCCGGGTGCACCTCATCACCTGTGGGGAGCGGGAGCTGAACGCCACGGCCTCCAAGCTGGAGAACGCACTGCGGCAGCGGGCCCTGGTCGTCCGTTCGCCGTTCCGTTCCGATCAGCTCTTCGTCGTCACGCCCGAGTGGCCGTCCTCGCTCCCGCTCCCGCCCTCGTCCTCGCTCCCGTCCTCATCCTCGTCCTCGTCCTCGTCCTCGTCCGTTGAGGATCGCGGCACGAGTGTCGTCCAGCGGCTGCACGACCTGGTGGCCGACGTTCCAGGGCTCAGGATGGGCGCCAGCCACCCCAAGCCGCTGGCGAACCTCGAGGAGGCACACCGAGAGGCCCATCGGGCTCTCACCATGGCGGGGAACAGTCAGGAGAAGCTGGTGACGGCGGCCCGGGAGGAACCCGGTCTGTCCTTCTTCCTCGACCCGGGCGCCGGCCAGGCGTGGGCAGAGGCCTTCCTCCGCCCGCTCGACGCGCTCGCCCCCACGGCGCGGGAGAGCATTCTGCGAACGATCGATCTGTCGTTGCGGTTCTCCCGTCTCGATGTGGCGAAGGCCACCGGATCACATCGCAACACGGTGGCGGCGCGCATCGCGAAGGTCAGTGAGCTCCTCGCCCTGGACCTCAGCTGCCTGCCCGACCGGGCCGTGCTCAGCCTCGCGCTGGAGCTCCGGGCCTTGCCTCCCCATACGCCCCACACGGCCCATCCGGCGAACGCGGTGTCCGGCGAGCGGAGCCTCGGCGATCTGCTGGCGGACGACGGCGCCCAGGAATGGGCCAGGATCTACCTCGGACGTCTGGACGCGGATCGCAGAGAGCTACGGCGGACGCTGGCGGCGTGGGTGGCCTTCGGCGGCAACGTGGAGCAGACCGCGCAGAAGGTCGGCGTCCATCTGAAGACGGTCCGCAACCATTTGCGCGCGGCCGAGAGCCTGCTCAACTGCCGTCTCCTGGGGACCCCGGGGCACACGCATGACCTGGTGCTGGCCATGCATGCCCTGGGGGTCGCCCAGGTACTGCCCGACCACCTGGTGCGATCCCCCTCCCGCCGACTTCGCGCGGCGTGACCCGCGTCTTCACTCCCGCACTCCGCGTGTTCTCTGGGCTCCTCATGTTTCCCGTGCTCCGACATCGCGAGCGACGACGGTGCCGATCTCGTTCGCCGCCGCGGTGTCGAGCATCTCCGAGTGGGTGCAGTCGATGTCGACGATCCTGATGTCCCCTTCCACATACCGCCGCCAATCCAGGGGGTCGCCCGTCCTCGCGTCGGCTTCCGGTATCACCGCCCGCACAAGGACGATGTCGCCCTTGAGGACGGGAGGAGCGTGGCGCGCCATCATGTCGAGATTCGTCCGGTAGGCCCGGTAGATGCCGTCCACGTGCTCCTCGCTGACCTCGGTCTCGAGGAGAGGTGGCCGCCACAGCTCGTCGTCCGCCACCGGGGCGTACTGATTCCGGGCGACCCTCAGCAGGTCCTCGACCACTTCCCTGCGGGACGGGCACCAGAGCGGTTCGGTGCTCTGCCGCTCGAGGGGATACGCGTCCAGGAGGAACAGCCGATCGACCCGTTCCCCCATGGCCTCGAGACGTGCGGCCATGGTGTGCGCCACCAGCCCGCCGAAGGACCAGCCCAGGAGGTTGTACGGCCCCGAGGGCTGGATCGACCTCATCACGGCCACGTAGTCATCCGCCATCTCCTCGATGCTCGCCGCCGCCTCCCGCGACACATCGAGGCCACGGGCCTGAAGGGCGTAGAGGGAGAAGCTGCCGACCGCGTGTCCGGCCAGCGCCTGGTAGGCCCAACCGATGCCACTCGCCGGATGCACACAGAACAGCTTGGGTGTGTCCGGCTCGGACCTGATGGCCAGGACGGCGTCGAAGTCGTGTGAGCTTTCCCCGGCGTCCAGGAGGCGAGCGAGCCGAGCCGGGGACGGGGCCTGAAACAGGGCCTGCATGCCCAGGCGGGCGCCGGTCTCCGCGCGCAACCGGCCCATCAAGCGCATGGCGAGAAGGGAATGGCCGCCCAGCGAGAAGAAGTCGGCATCGGCCGGGACGTCGGGCAGGCCCAGCACCTGGGCGAACAACCCGCACAGCAGCTCTTCGGTGGGGGTGGCGGGTGCGCGGCCGGGGGCCGGGGTGTAGTCGGGGGCGGGCAGCGCCTTGCGGTCCAGCTTCCCGTTCGCCGTCAGCGGCAACTGCTCCAGTACGACAACGGCCGAAGGCACCATGTACTCGGGCAGGACACCCGTCAGGAACTCCCGCAACTCCGTAGCCGTCGGATGGGATCCGGCCGTCGGTACGGCATAGCCGGTCAGCCGCCGGTCCCCAGGACGGTCCTCACGCACCACGACCGCCGCCTGCGCCACCTGCGGATGCGACGCCAGCGCCGCCTCCACCTCACCCAACTCGATACGGAAACCACGCACCTTGACCTGATCATCCACCCGGCCCACGAACTCCAACCGCCCGTCCGCCCGCCATCGGACCAGGTCCCCGGTGCGATACATCCGCCCACCGGGCTCGGCGAACGGGCATGCCACGAACCGTTCCGCCGTCAGCCCGGCACGGCCCGCATAACCACGGGCCAATCCGGTACCAGCTACATACAACTCGCCCATCACCCCCGGTGGCACCAACCCGAGTCCACCGTCCAGCACGTAGACCGAGGTGTTGGACAACGGACGACCCAGCGGCGGTGCACCCCGGTCGGCTGGGTCGAGGGTCGCGGTGGTGGACCAGATGGTGCACTCGGTCGGACCGTAGAGATTGATCACCTGCGACCCGAACTCGCCCAACCGCTGGGCCAGTTGCGTTGACAGTGCTTCACCACCGGCCAGGACCCGCAGCTCCTGCAGCATCTCCGGGGCCTGGGAGG
>NZ_JAERRG010000084.1 GCF_016741935.1 Streptomyces endocoffeicus
GCGCGTCGAAGCCGGCGGCGTCGTCGAGGAAGCCGCCGTGCACGGTGTAGGTCTTGCCGGCGGTGTCGGGGTCCGGGTCGAACAGGGTGTCGATGTCCCAGCCGCGGTCGGTGGGGAAGTCGGTGATGGCGTCGGTGCCGGACTCGACCAGGCGCCACAGGTCTTCCGGTGACGACACTTTGCCGGGCAGGCGGCAGGCCATGCCGACGATCGCCAGCGGCTCGTCCGAAGCCGTGGCCGTCCGTACGGTGGCGTGCCTCTGCGGCGCCACTCCCAGGAGCAGTTCGCCGAGCCGCCCAGCCAGCACCGTCGGTGTCGGATAGTCGAACACCAACGTGGCAGGCAACCGCAGACCCGTAGCCTTGGCCAGACTGTTCCGCAACTCAACCGCGGTCAGCGAGTCCAGACCCAGATCCTTGAACGCGGCCGCCACAGGAATGGCATCGGCATCCACATGACCCAGCACAGCTGCCGCACGGCCACGGACCAGTTTCAGGAGCGCCTCGGGTGTCAAGTCGGCCAGGACGCCCGTACCGCCGGACACCGTGCGGGCCAGCCGCCGGCCAGGCCGGACCAGGCCGCGCAGCAGGACGGGAGCGCTGCGGCCCTCGGCGACCGCTTCGGCGCGGAGGGCGGGCAGGTCGAGCCGGACCGGCACCACCAGCGCCTCGCCGGTGGCCATGGCCGCGTCGAAGAGCGCCATGCCCTCGGCCGGGGTGAACGACAGCACGCCGCCGCGGCGCCGCATCCGGTTCCTGGTGACGTCCTGGAGGCCGGCGGCCATGCCGCCACCGTCGGCTTCCTGGTCCCACAGGCCCCACGCCAGGGACAGGCCGGGCAGCCCTTCGGCGTGCCGCCTGGCCATCAGGCCGTCGAGATAGGCGTTCGCGGCCGCGTAACCGCCGGAGCCCGCCCCCAGGAACACCGCGGAGATGGAGGAGTAGGTGACGAACGCCGCCAGGTCGGGGATCAACTCGCGGGTCAGTTCGTCCAGATGCCGGGCCGCGGTCGCCTTCGGCCCGAACACGTAAGCCAGCCGGTCGGGAGTCAGTGTGCCGATCACGCCGTCGTCGGACACGCCGGCCGCATGCACGACCGCGGTTGGGTGGTGCTCGGTCAACAGCCGGGCAACCGCGTCCCGGTCGGTCAGATCGCACGCGACCAGCGCGGCCTCGGCGCCGTGCGCGGCCAGTTCGGCCGCCAACTCGTACGCGCCGGGTGCGTCGGGGCCGCGGCGGCTCACCAGTACCAGGCGCCGCAGGCCGTACCGGCCGACCAGATGCCGGGCCAGCAGCCCGCCCAACGAACCGGTCCCGCCGGTGATGAGAACCGTCTGCGACTCGTCGAACAGGGCGGGCGCATCCGTTGCCGCGGCTGCCCGGACCATCCGGGGGACCAGCGCATCAGCACCCCGGATCGCCAGCTGAGGCTCACCATCGGCGAGCAGCGGCTCCACCGGCCGTCCGCCGTCGAGGTCCAGCAGCGCGATCCGGTCCGGGTTTTCCGCCTGCGCGGCACGCACCAGACCCCACACCGCCGACCCCGCCGGATCGCCGACGGCGCCGACAGCACCCCGGGTCACCACCACGAGCCGCGACTCGTCCCAGCCCGGCAGGGTCAGCCATGCCTGGACGACCTCCAGTACCCGGCAGGTCAGCTCCAGCGCGTCCCCGGTGCCGGCCGCCTCCAATATCACCGCGTCGACGACGGCCCGCCCATCGAGGGCGGCCACGTCGGCGCCGGTCTCCACCGGCACCCACGACGTCGCCGCAGTCGGAGCCTTGGACAGCGGCGTCCACTCCAGGCGGAACAGCGCGTCGTCGCTGCTCTCGGCCGTGGTCAGCTGGTCGGCGGACACCGCGCACAAGGACAGCGAGTCCACCGTCAGCACCGGGGCACCGGTCTCGTCGGCCGCCTGCAGCGACATCGAGTCGGCGTCGACCGGCGCCAGCCGCACCCGCAGGACGGTCGCTCCCGCCGTGTGCAGGCGAAGCCCCGTCCATCGCGACGGTTGCGACCACCAGCGCCGGCCGTCCGGGCTCGTCTCGGCCACCTCGTCGCGCAGCTCCGGATGCCAGGCCGCGTCCAGCAGGGCCGGATGCAGACCGAACCTCGCCGCCGTGTCGGTCTGCTCCGGCTCCAACGCGACCTCGGCGAACAGCTCTTCGCCACGACGCCAGATCGCGCGTACGCCCTGGAACGCCGGGCCGTAGCCGTACCCGGCTCGTTCCAGCAGGTCGTAGCCGTCGGTCACGTCGACCGGTTGTGCGTTCGCCGGTGGCCAGGCCGAGAGGTCGACGTCGGCAGCGATGTCGTCGCCGGGCGCCAGAGTGCCCGTCGCGTGCCGGGTCCATGCTTCCTGACCGGTGTCCTCGGGGGCCGAGAAGATGTCCAGGCCGCGTTGGCCGTTCGCGCCGGCCGCGCCGACGATGACCTGGACGCGTACGCCGCCACGCTCGGGCACCAGCAGCGGCGCGTCGACGGTCAGCTCCTCGACGACACCGCAGCCGACCTCGTCCCCGGCCCGGACCGCCAGCTCGACCAGGACGGACGTCGGCACCGTCGGAACACCCCCGAGCGTGTGTTCCGCCAGCCACGGATGGCTCCGCGGCGACAGCCGCGACGTCATCGCCACGCCACCCGACTGCGGCACAGCGACGATCGCGCCGAGGAGCGGATGGTCGGCTCCGGCCAGGCCGAGGGCCGCCGCGTCGGTGGCCACCCTGTTCTCCAGCCAGTAGCGCTGGTGGTCGAAGGCGTACGTCGGCAGGTCCACCCAGCCGCGCACGGCGTCCGCGGGCAGCAGGACCGGCCAGTTGACCGGCACACCGCCGACGAACAGCTCGGCCATCGACGTCAGCAGACGCGGCAGGCCGCCGTCCTGGCGACGCAGCGTTCCCGTCACCACGGCATCGGTCCGGTCCAGGGTCTCGGTGACCGGTTGGACCAGCACCGGATGTGCGCTGGCCTCCACGAACACGGTGTACCCGGCCTCCGCCAGCGACGCCACCGCCGGGCCGAACCGCACCGGCTGCCGCAGGTTCCGGTACCAATAGCCGCCGTCGAGAGCACCGGCGTCGGTCACCCAGTCACCGGTCACCGTCGACAGGAACCCGACCCGCGGCTGCCGGCTCCGCACATCGGCGAGCGCCTCGGCCATGGACTGCTCGAGTTCCTCCACATGCGGGGTGTGCGAGGCGTAGTCCACCGCCACCCGCCGTACCCGGACGCCCTCGCCCTCCAGCATCGCGAGCGTCTCATCCAGGGCCTCGGCGTCGCCGGCGATCACCACCGAGGCCGGGCTGTTCACCGCCGCCAGTTCGGTCCGGCCGAGCTTCGCCGCCGCTTCGTCCGGCGCGAGCGCGACCGACGCCATGCCGCCCCGCCCGGCCAGCCGGGCGGCGATCAGCCGGCTGCGCACGGCGACGATCTTCGCTGCGTCCGTCAGCGACAGAGCTCCGGCGACGTACGCGGCGGCGATCTCCCCCTGCGAATGCCCCAGCACCGCGTCCGGCCTGACACCGGCCGACTCCCAGACGGCGGCCAGACCCACCATGACCGCGAAGCTGGCCGGCTGCACGACGTCGACGCGCCCCAGCACGTCGGCGGAAGCGTTACCCCGCAACACCTCGTCCAGCGACCAGTCGACCCACGGGCGCAACGCCTCGGCGCACTCGGCGATTCGGGCGGCGAACACCGGGGAGGTGTCCAGCAACTCGGCGCCCATGCCTGCCCATTGCGAACCCTGGCCGGGGAACACCAGCACCACCCCACGGGCGGGGCCGGCCGTGTCGGTCACCAGGGCAGGATGCGAATCGCCCGAGGCCAGCGCACGCAGACCGGCCGCCGCCTGCTCACGCGAACCCGCCACCACCACCGCACGTCGCGAGAATACGGTTCGCCGGGTCAGCAACGCGTCCGCCAGACTCGTGAGAGCGGGCGCGTCCGGAGAGCCGACGAGCGCCGCGAGCCGGTCGGCCTGGTCGCTGAGCGAGCCCGAACTCCGCGCGGACACCACCAGCGGGACCACCACGTCGGTTGTGTCCAGCGGCTCGACCGGGCCCGCGGCGGGCGCCTGCTCGAGGATCACGTGCGCGTTGGTGCCACTCACGCCGAATGACGAGACGCCTGCTCGTCGGGGCCTGTTGGTTTCCGGCCAGGGCTGGTTTTCGGTCGCCAGTTCCACTGCGCCGGCCGTCCAGTCCACGTGCCGCGACGGCTGATCCACGTGCAAGGTGGCCGGGACGGTGTCGTGTCGCAGCGCCATGACCATCTTGATGACACCGGAGACACCCGCGGCGGCCTGGGTGTGGCCGAGGTTCGATTTGAGCGAGCCGAGCAGGATCGGCCGGTCGCGGTCCTGGCCATAGGTGGCGATGACGGCCTGGGCCTCGATCGGGTCGCCCAGCGTCGTACCCGTGCCGTGTGCTTCCACCACGTCCACGTCGGCGCTGGTCAGCCCGGCGCCGGCCAGTGCGGACTGGATCACCCGCTGCTGAGAGGGGCCGTTGGGGGCGGTCAGGCCGTTGGACGCACCGTCCTGGTTGACCGCGGAGCTGCGCACCAAAGCAAGGATGTTGTGGCCCTTGGCCTGGGCGTCGGACAGCCGCTCGACCAAGAGCACGCCGACACCCTCGGAGAAGCCGGTGCCGTCCGCGGCGTCGGCGAACGCCTTGCTGCGCCCGTCGGCGGCCAGGCCGCGCTGGCGGGAGAACTCGACGAACGTGCGTGGGGAAGGCATCACCGTCACGCCGCCGACGAGGGCGAGGGAGCACTCGCCCTGCCGCAGCGCGTAGGCCGCCTGGTGCAAGGCGACCAGCGACGACGAACAAGCGGTGTCGACCGTCATGGCGGGGCCTTCGAGGCCGAAGAAGTACGACACGCGGCCGGACAGCACGCTGCCCGCGCCCGCGGTGACCCCAAATCCGGCGAGGTCGGCACCGATGCCGTAACCGTCGGGGTAGGCGCCCATGAAGACCCCGGTGTCGCTACCCCGAATTGAGTCCGGCTGGATACCGGCGCGCTCGAACGCCTCCCAAGAAGATTCCAGCACGAGGCGCTGCTGCGGGTCCATGGCGAGGGCTTCGCGGGGGCTGATCCCGAAGAACGGCGCGTCGAAGCCGGCGACGTCGTCGAGGAAGCCGCCGTGCACGGTGTAGGTCTTGCCGGCGGTGTCGGGGTCCGGGTCGAAGAGGGTGCCGGTGTCCCAGCCGCGGTCGGTGGGGAAGTCGGTGATGGCGTCGGTGCCGGACTCGACCAGGCGCCACAGGTCCTCCGGTGACGACACTCCGCCGGGCAGGCGGCAGGCCATGCCGACGATCGCCAGCGGCTCGTCCGAAGCCGTGGCCGTGCGCACCGCGGCGGCCGCCTTGGGTGTCGCCTCGCCCGCGAGTAGTTCGCCGAGCCGTCCGGCCAGCGCGGCCGGTGTCGGGTAGTCGAACACCATGGTGGCGGGTAGTCGCAGGCCGGTGGCCTTGGCCAGGCTGTTGCGCAGTTCGACCGCGGTCAGTGAGTCGAGGCCGAGTTCCTGGAAGGCGGTTGCTGCGGGAATGGTGTCGGCGTTGGCGTGGCCCAGGACCATGGCGGCGCTGTCACGCACCACCTTCAGGAGTGCTTCCGGTGTCAGATCGGCCGGGTGTCCATGAGCGGCAGACGCTCGGCGGCCGACCCGGCGGTGCAGTGACCGCAGGATCGCGGGGACGTCCCCGTCCTGGATCGGGCTGATCGACGCGGCGAGCAGGACCGCCTCGCTCTGCCGGGTGGCGGCATCGAGCATCCGCATCCCGCGCTCGGCGGTGATGGCGCGCTGGCCGCTGCGGCGGATCCGGTCGTGGTCGGCGTCCGTGAGATCGGCGGTCAGGCCGCTCGCGTCCTCCCACAGTCCCCAGGCCAGGGACAAACCAGGCAAACCCTCAAGGCGACGGTGTACGGCCAGAGCGTCCAGGAACGCGTTGGCCGCGGCGTAGTTACCTTGTCCGGCGGCGCCCAGGACGCCGGCTGCGGACGAGTACACGATGAATGCGGCCAAGTCCCTGTCGCGGGTGAGCTCGTGGAGGTGCCAGGCGCCGTCGGCCTTGGGGGTCAGGACGGTGTCGAGGCGTTGCGGGGTCAGTGATTCCACCACACCGTCGTCCAGCACGCCGGCGGTATGGATCACCGCGGTCAGGTCGACGCCGTCGAGGATTTCGGCCAGCGCGGCGCGGTCGGCGACATCACAGGCCGCGACATCGACGTGGGCGCCCAACGCGGTCAGCTCGTCGATCAGGGATGCGGAGGGGGTGCTGCGTGACAGCAGCAGGAGGCGCCGCGCCCGGTTCTCGGTCACGAGGTGCCAGGCGACGATGCCGGCGAGGACGCCGGAGCCGCCGGTGATCAGCACGGTGCCGTCGGGGTCGATCGGCTGGGGGATGGTGAGTACGAGCTTGCCGATGTGGCGGGCCCGGCTCATCCAGCTGAACGCCTCACGAGCCTGCCGGATGTCGAAGGCCTGCACCGGCATGGGGTGCAGGACACCCTGCTCGAACAGGGCGAGCAACTCGGTCATGATCTCGCGGAGCCGGTCGTGGCCGGCATCCATCAGATCGAAGGCATGGTAGGCGGCATCCGGGATCTGCGCGGCGTCGCGGATGTCGGTCTTGCCCATCTCGATGAACCGGCCGCCGTCGACCAGCAGGTCGAGGGAGGCGTCGACGAAGTCGCCGCGCAACGAGTTCAGGACGACGTCGACACCGCGGCCGTCGGTGCTGTCGCGGAATGCCTCGCGGAAGTCGGTGGTGCGGGAGTCGGCGATCCGGTCGTCGGTCAGACCGGCGTCGCGCAGCACGTGCTGCTTGCCGACGCTCGCGGTGCCGTAGATCTCGGCGCCGAGGTGCCGGGCGATTTGGGTCGCCGCGATGCCGACACCACCGGTGGCCGCGTGGATCAGCACCGATTCGCCCGCTCGCAGCCCGGCCAGGTCGAGCAATCCGTAGTAGGCGGTGGCGAACACGATCGGGACGGATGCCGCTGTGGTGAACGACCAGCCGTCGGGGATCACGGCCAGGGTGCGATGGTCGCTGATGGCGACGGAACCGAATCCGCCCTCGAGGATGCCGAACACCCGGTCGCCCGGACGGAAGTCATCCACGTCCGTGCCGACATCGAGGACCACGCCCGCTGCTTCGCCGCCGGCCAGGCGGGTGTCGGTGACCATGCCGAGGGCGACCACGACGTCGCGAAAGTTCATGCCGGCGGCGCGTACGCCGATGCGTACCTCACCGGCTTGCAGGGGACGCTCGGCGGCATCGGTGGGTAGCAGGGCCAGGTCTTCCAGCGAGCCGCTACGGGGTTGTTCCAGCAGCCATGCGCGATCCGCGGGGACCGACAGCGACGTGTCCTCGCGGGTCAGGCGGGGCACCTCGTAACGGCCGCCGGTGATACGCAGCCGGGGTTCGTCCAGCCCGGCGGTCGCTGCGAGCTGCTCCTGAGTGAGGGTCTCGTTGTCGCTTTCCACGAGTATGAACCGGCCGGGGTGTTCCGACTGGGCGGAGCGCACCAGACCGGATACCGCGGCGGAGGCCGGATCGGTGCCGGTCCGCACGATCAGGGTGCGGTCATCGTCGGCGAGCCATTCCTGGATGGTGTGCAGGACCCGGGTGGTCAGCGTGCGGGTCTGGGCCGGCACGTCCTCGACGGTGTCAGGCAGTGCGGTGAACACGACCACGTCGGTGGGATCGCCGGGCTCGGGAGCCGGGATCTCGGTCCACGTCAGGGCGAGTAGGTCGTCTGTTGTCTCGGCGGCCATGGGCCGGGTCACGAGCGAGCCGATGGTGGCTACGCTCCGGCCGGTGTCGTCGGTGGCGCGGATGTTCCAGCCGTCTGCCGCCGGGGTCACCGCGACCCGCAGCGTCGCCGCGCCGGTACCGTGGAACTGCACCCGAGTCCAGGAGAACGGCAGGTGCAGGTCGCCGGTGTTGTGCAGGGCGATGGTGTGCAGGGCGGCATCGAGCAAGGCGGGATGCATGGTGAAACGGGCCGTTTCCTGGGCCTGTTCCTCGGCGAGAGTGACCTCGGCGTAGACGGTGTCGCCCGCACGCCATGCGGCCTGCAAACCCTGGAACGCGGGCCCGTACTCGTAGCCCGCGGTGGCCAGGTTGTCGTAGAGGCCGGTGACGTTGACCGGTTCGGCGTGGGCGGGCGGCCAGGCGACGGTTTCCGGCAGTGACGCGCCGGGGGCGATGGTGGCGGTGACGTGCTGGACCCAATCATCGGACTCGTCCGTCTGGGAGTACACGGTCACCGGGCGACACCCGGCCTCGTCGGCTTCCCCGACGGTGACCGAGAGCTGGATGCCGTCGGTCTGCGGCAGCGGCAGTGGCTTTTCGATTACCAGCTCGTCGATGACCTGGCAGTTCACCTCGGTTGCGGCGCGGGTTACCAGTTCCACGAATGCGGTGCCGGGTAGCAGGACGGTGCCGCGGACTGTGTGGTCGGCCAGCCAGGGGTGGGTGGCCAGGGAGATTCGGCCGGTCAGTGCGACCCCGTCGGTGCCGGGCAGTGCTACGACGGTTTCCAGCAGGGGGTGGCCCTGGCCGGTGGGGCGGCCGTTGCTGATGGCCCAGTAGCGCTGGCGTTGGAAGGGGTAGGTCGGCAGGTCCAGCACCGATGTCGTGGTGGTGTCGAGGACGGTGGGCCAGTCGATGGTGGCGCCGTGGACGTGGGCTTCGGCGAAGGCGGTGAGGAGCCGGTGGGTGGTGTCTTCGTCGCGGCGCAGGGTGGCGATGGTGGCAGCGTCGTCCATCGTCTGGAGCAGGACGGGGCTGGCGCTGATTTCGATGAACAGGTTGTTGCTCTGGGTTTGCAGCAGGTCGATGGCGGGGCCGAAGCGGACGGGTTCGCGTAGGTTGCGGTACCAGTAGGCGGGGTCGAGGGGG
>NZ_JAERRG010000085.1 GCF_016741935.1 Streptomyces endocoffeicus
TCGAAAGGGCGAGATCTCGAAAGGTGGGATGGTGGGATGAGGATCGAAGGCGGCGCGAGGTCCGAACGCGGCGCGAAGTCCGAACGCCGCACGTGCCGTGACGGAACGGAAGGTCAGTCCGGCACCTTGATCCGGGAGGCGCCGCAGGAGGCGCGGACCACCAGCCGGGGCTGGATCTCCACGCGGTGGCAGAGCGCGTCGTCACCCGCCTCCATCCGGCGCAGCAGGAGCTGGGCGGCCAGCGCGCCCACCTCGGACTTGGGCGGCGAGACCGCGGTGAGCGGCACGTCGCCGACCTCCGCGACCTCGTCGTCGTAGGCGACGACCGCGAGGTCGTCCGGCACCGTCAGCCCTTGCCGCCGCGCCTCGACCACCAGGGCGGCGGCGTCCCGGTCGCCGTGGCAGAAGACGGCCGTGACGCCCGCGGCAGCGCAGCAGCGCACGTACGCGGCGATCTCCGCGCCCGTCCACACCTCCCGCCGGTCCACCGCGTCGTCGACGGCGTCGAGCCCGAGCAGCGCCGTGGCGTCGTCGAAGCCCTGGGCGACGAACGCCGACGTGCCGGTGCGCAACCTGCCCAGGTGCCCCACCCGCCGGTGGCCCAGGCCACGCAGGTGCCGCAGGGCGAGACAGACGCCGCCACCATGGTCGGTGCCCACATATGACGTGGGGTCGTCCGGCTCCGGCGCCGAGGGTCTGCGCTCCACCAGGACGTAGGGAAGCGGGAGGTCCCGCAGGTCGTCGACATAGCCTTGCGGGTCGGTCATGAGGTGCAGGTTCGGCACCAGCAGCAGGCCCTGCACGCCGCTGTCCCGTATCGCCCGCAACTCGTCCCGCTCGATGGCGAGATCGTACTTGGACGAGGCGAGGACGACGCCGACGCCCGCGTCCCGCAACACCCGCTGGATCCCGTCCACGACCCGCGGGTAGTAGTACGTCGTGGACGGGACGAGCACACCGATGAGCCGGCGGCCCACCGGTGCCGCCGCCGATGTGCCGGCGGACGACTCCGCCACCGGCATGACGAAGGTACCCGCGCCCTGACGACGCTGGACGAGGCCCTTGTCGACCAGTTCCCCAACGGCCCGGCGAACCGTATTGATGCTCACCGACAGCGTTTCGGCCAGCTCCCGCTCGACAGGAAGCTGGGTGCCCGGGGCCCAGAGGCCGTTCTCGATGTTCATGCGCAGCCGCTTCGCGATGTGCAGGTATTTGGGACCCCGAAGGAATGAATTGTTCTTCCCTGCCGACTTCATTCTGGGAGATTGCGCCAAACATTCTCTTGCGTCAACTAGATGGCGATGCTTTTCTGGCTGAAGCGACAAGAAAAGAGAATTCATTCCTTAAAAGGGAATGAATTTTGACGCGGGAGACGTGATGAGTGAATTGCTGACCGGGCTCCGGGATCTCCAGGAGGAACTCGGCCGGCCGGGGCTCGACTTGGTGGCCGAGGCCCGTTCCTGGCCCGGTGACGTGCTGGTCCTGGGCGCGGGTGGGAAGACCGGCTCCGGTATCGCGGACATGGCCCGTCGTGCGCTCGTCAGCGCCGGCCGTACGGACGCCCGGGTGCTCGCGGTGTCCCGGTGGACGGACCCGGCGGCACGCGAGCAACTCGCGGCGCGCGGAGTCGAGACGGTCACCGCCGACCTGTCCGACCCGGACGCCCTGGCCGCACTGCCGGACGCCGGCACGGTGATCCACCTGGTCGGCGCCAAGTTCGGCACCGCCACCGCACCCGAGCAGGCGTGGCTGACCAACACGGTGCTGCCCGACCACGTCGCCCGGCGCTGGCCCGGAGCCCGGATCGTCGCCCTGTCCACGGGCAACGTGTACGGGATGACCGCCCCCGTCACCGGCGGCTCCCTGGAGAGCGACACGCCCCGGCCGGAGGGCGACTACGCCCTCACCTGCCTCGGCCGCGAACGGGTCTTCACCCACGCCGCCCGCACTCGGGACACCCCCGTCGCCCTGATCCGCCTCAACTACGCCGTCGAGCCCCGCTACGGCGTGCTCGCCGACCTCGCCCGCACCCTGCTCGCCGGACGCCCCGTCGACCTGGGCACCGGTGCCGTCAACGTCGTCTGGCAGCGCTACGCCAACGAGGTCGTCCTGCGCAGCATCGAACACGCCCGCGGCGGGGCGCCCTTCCTCCTGAACCTCACCGGACCGGAGACCGCCGGCGTCCGTACGCTCGCCCTGCGGCTGGCCGAACGCCTCGGCGTGAAGGCCGAGTTCACCGGGGAGCCACCCGGCACCAGCCTGCTCAGCGACGCCACCGCCTGCCACGCGCTGTTCGGTTACCCGGACCGCACCCTCGGGCAGCTCATCGATCTGCAGGCGGCCTGGCTGCGCGCGGGCAACGAACTATGGGACAAACCAACCAAGTTCGAGCGCAGGGACGGTCGCTTCTGATGCCGCCGACCCTGCCCCCGGCCACCGCCGAACTTCTGCACCGAGGGACCGTCATCCCTGCCCACCCCCTGGCCCTGCACGCCGACCGCACCCTGGACGAGCGTCGCCAGCGCGCCCTGACCCGCTACTACGTGGCGGCCGGTGCCGGGGGTGTGGCCGTCGGTGTCCACACCACCCAGTTCGCCGTCCGGGACCACGGACTGCTGCGCGCCGTGCTCGAACTCGCGTCCCAGGAAGTGAGCCGTGCCGTCGGGGACCGGCCCTTCCTGCGGATCGCCGGGGTCTGCGGGCCCGTACGGCAGGCCGTCCAGGAGGCCCACACCGCCCGCGAGGTGGGCTACGACGCTGTCCTCGTCTCACCCGCCGGACTGCCCGAGGCGGACCTTGGCGCGCTCCTGGACCGCAGCGCCGCCATCGGCGAGGTGCTGCCCGTGATCGGCTTCTACCTCCAGGAGGCCGTGGGCGGCCGCTATCTGCCCCGCGCGTACTGGCGGCGGCTGGCCGACCAGGAGTCGACCGTCGCCGTCAAGGCCGCTCCGTTCGACCGGTACCGCACCCTGGAACTCGTCCAGGGCATCGCCGCCTCCGACCGCGGCGGCGACGTGGCCCTGTACACCGGCAACGACGACGCCATCGTGGCCGACCTGCTCACTCCGTACCACGTGTCCGGCCCCGCGGGCCCGGTCGTGCGCCACTTCGCCGGCGGGCTCCTCGGGCACTGGGCGGTGTGGACCCGCTCCGCGGTGCGGCTTCTCGACGACGTCCACGCCGCCCGCGCCGGCGACCCGGCCGCCCGGCGGCGCGCCCTGGCCCGGCTGACCGGTGACACCGACGCCAACGCGGCCGTCTACGACGTGCGCGGCGGCTTCGCCGGCTGTATCGCGGGCGTCCACGAAGTGCTGCGCCGCCAGGGCCTGTTGGCCGGCACCTGGTGCCTGGACCCCGCGGAGGGTCTCTCGCCCGGCCAGGCAGAGGAGATCGCCCGCGTACACGCCGCTCACCCCTGGCTCCGAGAGGAGGACGCGTTCGTCACGGACGGCCTGCCCCACTGGCTGCCGTGATCCCCACCTTTCGCATCACCCTCCACATCGCAACCTCCATCAACCCCATCAGTCGCCATCGCCGGGACACGCACCGGAAACCGGAAAGAGG
This sequence comes from Streptomyces endocoffeicus, assembly GCF_016741935.1. Lineage (GTDB taxonomy): Bacteria > Actinomycetota > Actinomycetes > Streptomycetales > Streptomycetaceae > Streptomyces > Streptomyces endocoffeicus. The sequence continues at coordinate 3,565 of NZ_JAERRG010000085.1, forward strand.
AACGATGAAGACGAAGACGAAGACCATGCTCCTGACCGGCGCCGCCACCAGCGTGCTCGCCACCCTCAGCCTGGCCCCGCAGGCCGCCGCCGAACGCACCGGCGAGTCCCACTCGACCGCGGCCTTGCGGCCGATCGACTTCGAGCGGCCGGCCGCGGGCTCCCCCTACACGCCGTCCGAGTGGGCCAAGGACGGATGGGACGTTTCCAACGGCTACACGCCCCTGGGCTTTGACACCCGTACGCGCGTCGACAGCGGCACCCCCGCCCACAGCGGCGACAAGTCGATGCGCGTCTTCTACCCCAAGGGGAAGATAGGCCCCGAGGACTCAGGTGCCATCGCGCCGTTCGCCGTTCCCAAGGCGCGCGAGTACTACCTGTCGTTCTGGGTGAAGTTCAGCAAGGACTTCAGCTGGGGCACCACCGAGTTCGCGGGCAAGGTCGGCGTCGGCCTCGCGGGTGGCAAAGCCTGCTCCGGCGGACAACCGTGCGACGGCACCAACGGCTTCACCTCCCGGCCGATCTGGTCCCACGACAACGGCACGGCGGCCGTGTACTACTACAGCATGGGGCACGAGGGCCAGTACGGGGACGACGTGGTCCTCCAGAAGAACGGCGCCGACATCAAGTGGCCCAAGGACAAGTGGGTCAACGTCGTCCAGCGCCTGAAGGTCAACACCGTCACGGGCGGGCAGGCGAACCCCGACGGCGAGATCGAGATCTTCTACAACGGCGAGTCCGCCGCCAAGAAGACCGGCCTGCGCTTCGTCAGCAACGGCGACCAGATCGACAAGGCGTACTTCTCCAGCTTCGCCGGCGGGGCCACCACCGAGTTCGCCCCGGTCAACGACAGCTACATGTGGTTCGACGACATCAAGGTGTCCACCGACCGGGCGGACATCTGCGAGCTGAGCAGCTGTTCCTGACGCACTTCACCGTTCCTGACCCACCCCACCGACCGTGCCGGGAGGCCCCAGCGGCCTCCCGGCACCCCGCCACGCCATGCCCCGCCACGCCACGCCACGCCGTGCCCCGCCCCGCGCCGCCACGCCCCGCACCGGGAGAACCTCCTTGCCCACCACCCCGTTCCCCGCCCCCCGTTCGCTCACCACCCACCCCGGCGGCGCCCCCGCCGACGCCCCGGTGACCACGACCCTCGACCCCGCGCTACCCGCCCAGGGCTATCGCCTGCGCACCGGCCCGGAAGGCGTGAGCGTCCACCACCGGGACCCGGCCGGGCTGCGCTACGCCCTGCGGACGCTCGACCAGCTGCGGGCCGCCCCCGACTTCCCCGAGACCGGCTACGACATCTCGGACCACCCCGACTTCGAGCGCCGCGGCTTCATGCTCGACATCAGCCGGGACCGCGTGCCCACCCGCCGCACCCTGGCCCGCTGGGTGGAAATCCTCTCCCTGGCCCGCTTCAACCAGTTCGAGCTCTACACCGAGCACACCTACGCCTTCGCCGATCACCAGCAGGTCTGGCAGGACGCCTCCCCGCTCACCGCCGACGACCTGCGCTGGCTCGACGCACGCTGTACCGCGGCCGGCATCGACCTGGTGGTGAACCAGAACACCTTCGGGCACATGGAACGCTTTCTCGCCCACCCGCCGTACGCGCACCGCGCCGAGAACCCCGACGGCTTCGAGCGCGGCGGCGCCCACCGCCCGCCGAGCACTCTCGCCCCCACCCTCGACAACGCCGGCTTCGCGCACAGCCTGCTCATGGAGGTCACCGCCCATGTCCGCGCCAGGCGCCTGAACATCGGCGCCGACGAGCCCTTCGAGCTGGGCACCGGCCGGTCCCGGGACCGGGCGCGCCGCGACGGCCTGGGCACGGTCTACTTCGACTACGTCACCACGGTGCTGCGGCCCTGGCTGGACGCCGGCTACACCGTGCAGTTCTGGGCCGACGTCTTCGCCGGCCACCCCGAACTGCTGGACCAAGTGCCGCCCGGCGCGATACCCGTGATCTGGCAGTACGACGCGCCACAGCACGCCGTGGAGGTCATGGACGCCCACAGCGCGGAGGCCGACGCCTGGCAGCGGCGCGGCACCGACCTCAACCGCCTGCGCGACGGATTCGCCGCCCATGGCAAGCTCCTCGCAGACGCCAGGATCCCCTACTGGGTGGCGCCCGGCGCCGGCAACTGGAACGGCATCCTCGGCCGCCTCGACAATGCCGTGGAGAACATGGTGGACGCCGCCGAGGCGGGTCTGGCGCACGGCGCCTCGGGCTACCTGCTCACCTCCTGGGGCGACAACGGCATGTGGGACCCGCCATCCGTCGCCTTCGGCCCCGCCGTGTTCGGCGGTGCGGCGAGCTGGTGCCTGGACACCAACCGGGGCCTCGACCTCGGCGCCGTCCTCGACGACCACGTGCTGCTGGACGCGGCCGGGCTCGCCGGGAGCGTCCTGGAGCGCCTGGGCGGGGTGTACCGGCTGTTCGGAATCCCGCTCCTGAACGGGTCGCCCGTCGCGCGGGCGCTGTTCCCCGACCCCTCGCTGCCGCTGCCGGACCTGCCGACACCCGCCGCCCTGGACGTGACCGCGGATGCCCTGGCGCAGAGCCGCCTCGATCTGGCCGCCACCGACCTGGCCGCGGCCGACGGCGACCTCGTCGTGCGCGAACTCCTGCACGCGATCGACCTCGCGGAGTTCGCCGTGGACGTTCTGCGGGCCCGTGCGGCGGTCGGAGCAGGGGCCGACGCGATCCCCGCCGACACCGCACGCCGACTGCTGCTGCGCCTTCCCCCGCTGCTCGCCGAGCAGCGTGCGTGCTGGCTGCTGCGCTCGCGTCCCGGCGGCCTCGACGACAGCTTGACGCGGATCGACCCACTGCGCCACCAACTGCTGCGGGCGGCACACCGATGACGTATACACCCACGGCACCGGACGCCGAGGAGTGGCTGGACGTCCTCGGCCGGCAGGAGGCCGCAGATGACGTCCCCGACCCCGAGCCCATGCCACCCGACGAGGCCCGCCGCCGTATGCGGCTCCTCGCCGTCCCCACCGGGGACCACGATCCGGTCCTGGCGACACTGCCGGACCCGGAGCGCGCCCCCGACCGGTGGCGGGCACTGCTCCACTGCCACCGGACCCTGTTTGCCAGGTCCGCGCCCGCGCCGCGGGAGACGGCCTGGCCCGACGCGCCCGCCGCGCTCGGGGAAGCCGGACGCTACTTCTACGTCCACCTGTACCTGCTGGCACTGCCGTCGGCCCTGGAGCGGCAGCGCCGCCTCGGCGTCCCCGACGACATCGTCGCCGCCACCTTCGCCGACGTCGGCGCCAAGATGACCACGTACCGCCTCGCCCACCGCACCGGCGGCTTCGACCGGCAGCGGTGGGTGATGCGGCACTTCCGCGGCACACTGCACCGACTCGGGCGCCTGCAGTTCGAGCGCACCACGCTGGACACAGCGGCGCTCGGCGGCCCGCCCGGACCGGAGGGGCCCGCGGACGGCGAACGGGTCCTGGACGTGCACATCCCCGGCGACGGGCCGCTGACCCCGGCCCGGTGCGACGCGTCGCTGCGGGCCGCGCGGGACTTCTTCACACGGCACTTCCCCGACGAGCCCGCCCGATTCGCCACGTGCAGTTCCTGGCTCCTGGACGACCAGCTCGCCGCGCACCTCCGGCCGGAGGCGAACATCCTCCGCTTCCAGCGACGGTTCACCCGCTTCGGCAGCCGATGCATCGGTGACGACGATGTCCTGGAATTCGTCTTCCACGTCCCGCCCGGTACGACCGACCTCGACCGGCTGCCGCGGCGAACCTCCCTGCAGCGCGCCATCGTGGGCCACCTGCGGTCTGGGGGCCACTGGCGGCTCAACCACGGCTGGACCTCCCTGCCCTAAGGCGTCAGAGGAAGGTCTGCCGGTACTCCCGGACTCCAATAGGCGGACCGTCTCGCCGAACGACTCGGCAGCGGGAGGCTAGGAGCATGGGCACGAGCTGAGCCGTCAGATCCGTGACACCGTCAGGCAAGAGCTGACAGCGTGCGGCATGCGGGCGCGGTCTGCTGCACCTGGTGTCCTGGGATCGGCGTACCACGGCGGGCGGAGTCCGACACCAGGCTACGGGTGCCGAATATTGCCCGTGGGGGTCAAGGGGTCGCAGGTTCAAATTCTGTCGTCCCGACGGTGTGACCAGCGGGTTTGTCAGTGATGACAGGCCCGCTGATTGCGTTCGTGTGACACGTGATGGCGATGTGATGACAACCGGTGAACGCTGAGGCGCCACCGCCACGGTGCCCCTGGCCAGGGGCACCGCAGTAGAGAGAATCCCAAGCGGGAGCAGGGCGGACAAAAGGTTCAGGCCGCCCGCTGTTCTGACGCTCCGCCAGGGTCGCCGGTGGCGTGTTTGCGGTCGGCGCGTTCCAGGGCTGTGTCGATGGCGGTGACGGCGTCGCGGGCGGCGTGGGGGAGCAGGTGACCGTAGAGGTTGACGGTGGTGGCCAGCGTCGAGTGGCGCAGGGTCTTGGAGACCACGGCCAGCGGCACCCGTGAGCTGATCATGATGGTGGCGGCGGTGTGTCGCAGGTCGTGCACGCCGATCCGTAGCAGGCCGAGCTCGGCGGCGCGCCACCGCAGCTCGACCAGCACCCCCTGTGGACGCAGCGGTGAGCCGTCCGGGTGGCAGAAGGC
>NZ_JAERRG010000086.1 GCF_016741935.1 Streptomyces endocoffeicus
GCGGCACCCCGCAACCGCATCACATCCACCGAACCCTCGAGATCGAAGACCAGCTGCACCATGTACACATCCGGCGCACCATCGTCATAGACCGCGTGGAACAACAACCCCTCCTGCAACGGGGTCAGTGGCAGGATGTCGTCGGCCTCCGGAACCAGTGCCTCGACGCGTTCGATCTCGGTTTGATCGAGCGGGATCAGCGGCACGTCGGAGGGTGTGCGGCCACCGGACGTGGGATGCCTCAGATGGGCGATCAGTCCGTCCACGGCCGTGCACCACGCCTCGGCGAACCGGCTGACCTCCGCTTCCGTCATCAGGTGGCCGGCCCAGGCCCAGGTCGCCGTGAGGCGCGGGCCGTCGGGGGTGTCCTCGGTGAGTGCGTTGATGTCGAGGCAGTGGGTGAGGGCCAGATCGGGGTCGGAGCCGCCGCCGAGGGCCGTACTCTCCTTGGCGTAGGGCCAGTTGGCGGATCCACTGCCGGTGTACCGGCCGAGGTAGTTGAAGCCGATGCGCGGTGTGTTCAGCGCCGCGAGCTGGGGCCCGGTGCGGGGGTTGAGGTAGCGCAGCAGACCGTAGCCGATGCCGTGGTCCGGGACTCGGAGCTGTTCCTTCACGCGTTTGAGTGCGCCGCTCAGGCCGGCGGCGCCGGTTGCCACGTCGGTCCAGTCGACGGGGCCCGTGTCGAGACGTACCGGATACATGCTGGTGAACCAGCCGATGGTGCGGGTCAGGTCGAGGGCCTCGGCGATGTCCTCGCGGCCGTGTCCCTCGACGTTGACCAGCAGGGCGGTGGCTTCGGCGGTGCCGTAGCAGTGGGCCGCGGCCAGGACCAGGGCCGTGAGGAGCACATCATCGACCCCCGCGTGGTACGCGGCGGGTACGGTCGTGAGGAGGGGCTCGGTGCGTGCCGGGTCGAGGACGACGGTGAGCGAACGCAGGCTGCGCACATCGTCACGGGCGGGGTCGAGCGCGTCGGTGGCCACGGTGAGCCCGGGGTCCCTGGTCATACGGGTCCACATGTCCAGCTCGTCTTCCCGGGCGGGGTCGACGGCCTGGTCGGCGAGGAGTCGCGACCATCGGCGGAAGGAGGTGCCGACGGGCTGGAGTGCGAGCGGGCGGGCGGCCTCGAGAGCCTCGTACGCGGCGATGAGGTCGGGCAGCAGCACCCGCCAGGACACTCCGTCCATCACCAGGTGGTGGGCCAGCAGAAGCAGCCGGCCGGGGCGCCGGTCCCCCGCGTCCAGCCAGATCACCTGCAGCACGGTGCCGGAGTGCGGGTCCAGTCGGGCCTGGCCCGCCGCGCTCTCGGCCGCCACCGCCGCCCGCAGGTCCTCGTCGCCACCGCCGATCAGCGCGGTCCGGCGTACCAGATCCGCCGCCGCGATGGAGCCGGGCGGTGTGATGTCCAGCTGCCAGGCGTCGGCGCCACCGCCACCGGACCGACCGCCACCGGACCGACCGCCAGCGGAACGACCGTCACCGGGGCGACCGTCACCGTCCCTGTCGGCGATCCGCAGTCGCAGTGCGTCATGGTGGTCGATCACGGCCTGTACCGATGGGATCAGCCGGTCGAGTGTCAGCGTCGGTGGCACTTCCAGCAGCACCGACTGGTGGTAACCGGCCGTCGCCCCTTCGCGCTCGCGCAGCCAGTGCATGATCGGGGTCATGGGCAGTGTGCCCACTCCGTTGTCCTCCACGGCCGGGGCCTCGGCGGTCCGGGTGGCGGTGGCGGCGAGAGCGGCGGGGGTCTTGTGCTGGAACACCTCACGCGGCGTGATCACCAGCCCCGCACGACGAGCCCGGCCCACCAACTGGATGGACATGATGCTGTCCCCGCCCAGCGCGAAGAAGTCCGCGTCGGCAGGAACGTCGGGCAGGCCCAGCACCTGGGCGAACAACCCGCACAACAGCTCTTCCGACGCGGTGGCTGGTGTACGGCCGGGGGCGGGGGTGTGGTCCGGGGCGGGCAGCGCCTTGCGATCCAGCTTCCCGTTCGCCGTCAGCGGCAACAGCTCCAGTACGACAACGGCCGAAGGCACCATATGCTCCGGTAGCACACCCGCCAGGAACTCCCGCAACTCCGCAGCCACCGGACCGGACCCCGCCGTCGGTACGACATAGCCGGTCAGCCGCCGGTCCCCAGGACGATCCTCACGCACCACGGCCGCCGCCCGCGCCACCTGCGGATGCGACACCAGCGCCGCCTCCACCTCACCCAACTCAATACGGAAACCACGCACCTTGACCTGATCATCCACCCGACCGACGAACTCCAACCGCCCATCCACCCGCCACCGCACCAGATCCCCGGTCCGGTACATCCGCCCACCAGGCCCGGCGAACGGACACGCCACAAACCGCTCCGCCGTCAACCCCGCACGCCCCGCATACCCCCGCGCCAACCCCACACCCGCCACATACAACTCACCCACCACACCCGGTGGCACGAGCTCCAGCCCCTCATCCAGCACATGGGTGTGCAGGTGCGGGAGGGGTCGGCCGATCAGGCTCCTCGCCTGGAGCCCGGTGAGCTCGCGGTCGATCGGCTGGTGGGTGACGTGCACGGTGGTCTCGGTGATGCCGTACATGTTCACCACGACAGGGGCGTCGTCGTGGTGGCGGGCGTACCAATCGGCAAGGCGCGTGGGGTCGAGGGCCTCACCGCCGAGCACCACATAGCGAAGTGCCGTACCCACGCGTGGCCCGCCGCGTTCCGCTTCGGCCGCGATCAGTTGGTAAAGCGCCGAGGGGGTCTGGCTCAGGACCGAGACGTTTTCCCGTACCAGCAACTCCAGGAAGTCCGAAGGGGAACGAGTCACCTCCCTGTCGACCACGACGAGACGGCCACCGCTCAGCAGGGCTCCCCAGATCTCCCACACCGAGAAGTCGAACGCATACGAGTGGAACATGGTCCACACGTCGTCCGGGCCGTAGTCGTAGCTCCGCGCGATCGCTTCGAGCAGCCTCACCACGTTGGTGTGTGTCACCAGGACGCCCTTGGGCGCGCCGGTGGATCCTGAGGTGTAGATGGCGTAGGCCGGGTGCCGGGGATCGAGCGGGCTCGTGCGATCGCGGTCGGTGAGGTCGGTGGCGGACGCCTGGGCCAGGAGCTGCTGGGTGTGGTCGTCGTCCAGCACCAGCAGCTGGTCCGTCGCACCCTGGGGCATCCGGTCGGCCGTGTCCCTGGTGGCGAGCACCACCTCCGGGGCGGCGTCATCCAGCATGAACCCGATCCGGGACCTGGGATAGCGCGGATCGATGGGCACGTACGCCCCACCGGCCTTGACCACCGCCAGCAGCGCCACCACCATCTCCACCGACCGGGACACCACCAGCCCCACCCTGGACTCCGGCCCCACCCCCAACCCCACCAACACCCGAGCCAGACGATTCGCCCGCTCATTCACCTCCCCGTAGGAAACCTCACGCCCCTCGTACACCACCGCCACCGCATCCCGACCCCGCCGCACTCGCTCTTCGAACAACCCCGGCAGCACATCAACGCCCTCATCCGCAGCACCCGACGCACCCCCGCCCCACGCCTCCAGCCGCTCCCGCTCCTCCCCGTTGAGCACAGCGATCCGCCCCACCAGACATCCCGGATCAGCGGCCATCGCCTCCAAAACCCGCACGAATCGAGCCGCCAGGACCTCCACCGACTCCCGGTCGAACAGGTCGGTCGCGTACTCCAGCGTTCCGTGGATACCCGCGGGGCCGCCACCATCGGCATGTGTCTCGGCGAGCATGAAGGACAGGTCGAACTTGGCGGTGGCCATCTCGACCCAGAGCGGTTCGCTGGTCAGACCCGGCAGTGCGGGGCCGGAGTGGTGGGTGTTCTGGAATCCGAGCATCACCTGGAACAGGGGGTGCCGGGACAGGGAGCGGTCCGGGTTGAGCAGGTCGACCAGCCGCTCGAAGGGCACGTCCTGGTGGTCGTAGGCGGCCAGGTCCGCGTCGCGGACGCGGTGTAGGAGGGTGGTGATGTCGGGGTCGCCGGAGGTGTCGACGCGCAGCACCAAGGTGTTGACGAAGAAGCCCACCAGGTCGTTGACGGCTTCCTCGCCCCGCCCCGCGTACGGGGTGCCGATGGGGATGTCGTGTCCCGCGCCGAGCCGGGTCAGCAGCACGGCCAGTCCGGCTTGGACCACCATGAAGACGCTGACGTCGTGGGCGTGTGCCACATCGGCCAGCCCCTGGTGAAGCGCGGCCGGGATGTCCAGGTCCACGGTGCCACCGCGATGGCTCGCCACCGCCGGGCGCGTACGGTCGGTGGGCACGCCGAGCTCTGCGGGCAGGTCCGCCAAGGCTCGTTTCCAGTAGGCGAGTTGCCGTGACATCAGGCTGTCGGGCGTGTCCTCCTCACCGAGGACACGCCGCTGCCAGATGGCGTAATCGGCGTACTGCACCGGGAGCCGCTCCCACTGTGGTGCGCGCCCTCGGGCGCGGTCCGTGTAGGCGCGGGCGAGGTCGCTGAAGAGGGGGCCCATGGACCAGCCGTCGGCGGCGATGTGGTGCAGCACCAGCAGCAGTACGTGCTCATGGTCCGCCGTTGTGTAGATGCCCGCGCGCAGTGGCAGTTCCGTGGCCAGGTCCTCGAATCCCCGTCCGGCCTCGGCCGCGAGCAGCGCGTCCAGGTCCTTGGGGCCGGCGTGCGACATGCTGATCGGCAGCCGGGTGCGCGCGGTGTCGGCGTCGAGCACATGCTGCCAGGGCTGCCCCTGGTCGTCCTTCGGGTAGAGGGTCCGCAGGGCTTCGTGCCGGACCACGACATCGCGGAGTGCGTCAGCGAGCGCCTCGCGATCCAGGGGGCCGGTGATCCGCTGCGCGGACACGATGGTGTAGGTGGCGGACCGGGGACCCTGGATCTCCTGCATGAACCACAGACGCCACTGCGCATACGACAGCGGGATCCGTTCCGGTCGTGGCATCGGGCTCAGGGGCGGCCGGGTCGTTTCGGGGCTCGTTCCGTCGCCGAGCCGTGGGATCAGCTGGGCGACCGTGGGTGCCTGGAACAGTGTGCGGACGCTCAGCTCGGTGCCGGTCTCGGCGCGGATGCGGCCGATGAGCCGCATCGCGAGGAGGGAGTGGCCGCCGAGTGCGAAGAAGTCGTCGTCCACGCCGACCTCGGCAAGCCCCAGTACCTCGGCGAAGAGGCCGCACAGGGCCCGCTCCCGCGGGGTTCGCGGGGCCCGTCCGGTTCCGGCGGTGAACTCCGGGGCGGGCAGCGCCTTGCGGTCCAGCTTTCCGTTCGGGGTCAGTGGCAGCTCGTCGATCGCCATCACGATCGACGGCACCATGTGCTCCGGCAGCATGCTCCGCAGATGGGCCTGGAGTGCGGGGAGTAGCGAGTCGGTTTCCGGGCCGGCGCCCGGTTCGTTGGCGTAGGCGGTGAGCGGTCGCGCGTTCGCCTGGGCAGCGGCGACAGGCAGATCGACGACCGGCCGGTCCGGATCCTCGGCATCGAGCAGGAAGAGGGCGTCGAGTCGCTCGGGCTCTTCGGACCAGGTCAGATGGGCGCGGTAGCCGTGACGGGCGGCCAGCTCGTGCAGGGTTTCCACGTCGGGTGTACGCGGCGTGGCGGCGAGTGTCTGCGGTGTGGCGGCGGGTATCCCCGGCGTGGCGGCGGGTGTTCCCGGCGTGGCGGCGGGTGTTCCCATGTGCGCGCCGATGGTGGTGTCGGTGTCGATGGTCTGCCGGACGGTTTCCGGGGCGGTGCCGTCCTGGAACTGCCGTACCGCCGCCAGGTCGTCCATCAGCCGGGCGTTGGGGAGGTCCCTCACCCACAGCTTGTCGTGGCGCCGGGAGAGGAGTACCGCCAGTTCATCGGTCCGGTGCACATCGGTTCCCCAAGTCGCCGTCGGCGCTGCCTCGTCCGCGCGTACGGCGGTGACCGGCGCCTTGTGGAGCACCACGTCATAGCGGTACCGCGTCAGTTCGTTGCGGCTCTTCCCGCGCTTGATCCGGATGTCGACCGCCGCGATGTCCGGAACGGTGGCCTGGAGAGCCGGGAAGAACGCCGGGTCGATCAGCAGTTCCCTCTCGAGGGAGATGGTCTGCTCGATCGCCTTGCGGAGGTCCGCGCCCGAGAGCTCACCGCCGAACCTGCTGAGACCGGCCGCCGTGGCGAAGCAGCGGAGCAGGCGGAGATTGCGGACATCACCGAGGAACAGGGAGCCACCCGGTGCGAGCAGTCGCATCGCTCCGGAGATGACGGCGACGAGGTAGTCGACGCCGGGGAAGTACTGGATCACCGAATTGATGATCACGGTGTCGAAGTGGCCGGACGGAAGTCCGGTGAAGACGTCGGCGGGCTGGGAGGACAGCTCCACGCGGGCAGCCAGGTCCGGATCGCGATCGATCTGGTCCCGCAGCACGTCGATCACCGCGGAGGAGAAGTCCGTGGCCCAATACGAGTCGCACCCGGGCGCCAGTCGCCGCAGCAACAGACCCGTGCCCACGCCGATTTCGAGCACGCGTCGAGGCGCCAGTGCGGAGATCCGGTCCACGGTGGCCGTCAGCCATTCCCGCATCTCGTCGAGGGGGATGGGTCGACCGTCGTAGCTGCTGTCCCAGCCGATGAAGTCCTCAGCAGCGTTCCAGGTGGAAGCGCCTGTGGAGGCGTCGATGGAGTCCCCGGTGGAGGCGCCGGTGGAGTCCTCACGGAGAGCGGTGGCGGGGCGGTCTCCGTACAGCGACTCGTAGAAACTCTTCCAGTGGCCGATGTGTTCGTCCGCATGGCGCTCCGCCGACTCCTCGTGCCGTGACGGCTCGTCCCGGGGTGTGTCGTTCCGTGACGTGTCGTCCGGTGATGTGTCGCCCCGTGATGTGGTGCGCGGCGCGGGTACGGCGTAGCCGATCAGCCGCCGGTCACCGGGACGGTCCTCGCGGACCACGGCCGCCGCCCGCGCCACCTGCGGATGCGACACCAGCGCCGCCTCCACCTCACCCAACTCAATACGGAAACCACGCACCTTGACCTGATCATCCACCCGGCCGACGAACTCCAACCGCCCATCCACCCGCCACCGCACCAGATCCCCGGTCCGGTACATCCGCGCCCCGGACTCGGCGAACGGACACGCCACGAACCGTTCCGCCGTCAACCCCGCACGCCTCGCATACCCCCGCGCCAACCCCGCACCCGCCACATACAACTCACCCACCACACCCGGTGGCACGAGATTCAGCCCACCATCCAGGACGTACAACCGTGTGTCCTGGATCGGTGTCCCGATGGCCGGTGGCCGTTCCTCTCCCGGCTCGCACGGCTGGCCGGAGGTGTCGATGGTGGTTTCGCTCGGCCCGTACGAGTTGTAGAGCCGCACCCAGGGAAGCGTGGCGTGGAAGGTGTCGCGGACGGCCGCCGACATGGCTTCCCCGCCACAGACGACGTCACGCAGCGAGCGGCAATCATCCGCCACCGCGTGCCACTCCAGGAGATGCTGGAGGAGGGAGGGGACAGTGTGGACGACGGTCACCTGGTGGCGCCTTACGACCGCGAGAAGGTACCCGGGATCCGCGTGCTTGTCCGGGTGGGCCAGCACGATGGCTCCGCCGACCAGCAGCGGGCAGAACGCTTCCCATACGGAGACGTCGAAGCTCAGGGGTGTCCGCATGAGGAAGCGGTCCTCGGCGCTCCAGCCGAACGCCTTCACCCGCCACAGGAGGTTGTTCAGCAAGGACTGGTGCGTCACCACCACGCCCTTGGGGGTGCCCGTCGACCCTGAGGTGTAGATGGCGTAGACCGGGTGCCGGGGATCGAGCGGGCTCGTGCGATCGCGGTCGGTAAGGTCGGTGGCGGACGCCTGCGCCAGGAGCTGCTGGGTGTGGTCGTCGTCCAGCACCAGCAGCTGGTCCGTCGCACCCTGGGGTATCCGGTCGGCCGTGTCCCTGGTGGCGAGCACCACCTCCGGGGCAGCGTCATCCAGCATGAACCCGATCCGGGACCTGGGATAGCGCGGATCGATGGGCACGTACGCCCCACCGGCCTTCACCACCGCCAACAA
>NZ_JAERRG010000087.1 GCF_016741935.1 Streptomyces endocoffeicus
AGACTGGTGGAGGAACGCCTGATGGACAAGCGCGAGCTGGAAGACGTCCTCCCGCTGACCGCGGTCCAGGAGGGGTTGCTGTTCCACGCCGTCTACGACGACGCCGCACCCGATGTCTATCTGGTGCAGCTCTCCTTCGAGCTCGAAGGGCCCGCCGCCCCCGCGCGGTTCCGGCGGGCGGCCGAGGCCCTCGTACGGCGCCATCCACCGCTCCGGGCGGGCTTCCTCCACCATGGCCTCTCGCAGCCCGTCCAGTTCGTACCGCGCGAGGTACCCCTCCGCTGGCACGAGGCCGATCTCAGGGAGCTGGACGAGGAGGAGCGGCGCGGGGCGCTTCAGCGGTGGCTGGTCGAGGACCGGGGCACCCGCTTCGATCTCACGCGTCCGCCCCTGATCCGGTTCGCGCTCTTCCGGTTGGGCGATGACCGCTTCCACTTCGTCCTGACGCATCATCACATCCTGCTCGACGGATGGTCGCTGCCCCTGGTCGTTCAGGAGTACTTCGCCCTCTACGACCACAACGGCGATGAGTCCGCGCTCCCCCGGGCGGTGCCCTATCGCACCTATCTGGAGTGGTGCGGACGCCAGGACCGCGACGCGGCGCGCGAGGCGTGGCGCGAGGCGCTCGCGGGGCTGGCGGAGCCCACTCTGCTCACGTCCGCGGCCCCCGGCCGGACCACGGTCCCCCCGGAGGACTTCTCGTTCGACCTGCCCGCCGAGCTGGCCGAGCAACTCGCCCTCCGGGCACGGCGTTTGGGGCTCACCCTCAATACGCTGGTGCAGGCCGGGTGGGGGATTCTGCTGGGTCGGCTGACCGGGCGGGACGATGTGGTGTTCGGTACCACGGTCTCCGGGCGGCCCGCCGAGATCCCCGGTGTGGAATCCATGGTGGGACTGTTCATCAACACCGTCCCGCTGCGGCTGCGGATGGATCCGCGGGAGCCGGTGTCCGCGCTGCTCAGCCGGTTGCAGGAGGAGCAGGCGCGGCTCCTGGACCACCAGCACCTCGGGCTCGTCGAGATCCAGCGGCTGGCGGGTATCGGATCGGGCGAGATCTTCGACACCACCACCGTGTTCGAGAACTATCCCCTCGACGAGGGACGGCTGCTGGATCCCACCACGGAGCTCAGGACACTGTCGGTGGACAGTTACGACGCCACTCACTACGCCCTGGCCCTCATGGTGATTCCGGGAGAGCGGCTGCACATCCGGATGGGGTACCAGCCGGACCTGCTGGCGCGGGAGGCGATCGAGTCGATCGCGGAGCGGCTGCGGCGGGTGTTGCGGACGCTGGTGTCGGACACCGATCCGCGGGTCGGAACGGTCGATCCACTGGCGCCGGGCGAGCGCGAGCTGATGCTGCGCACATGGGGCGGGGCGCGTACGGAGCCCGCCGAGCGGACGGAAGCGGTGCTGCCGCTGCTCTTCGAGGAGCAGGTGCGCAGGACCTCCGAGGCCGTCGCGGTGGTGCACCGGGACTCCAGGCTGACGTACGCGGAGGTGAACCGGCGTGCCAACCGCCTCGCCCGGCTGCTGGTGGCTTCCGGTGCGGGAGCCGAGACGCGGGTGGCGCTCGCTCTCCCGCGCTCGGCCGACCTGGTCGTGGCCGTACTCGCCGTCCTCAAGGCCGGGGCCGCGTTCGTCCCGTTGGATCCGGACCACCCGGCGGAGCGCCTCGCCTTCGTCCTCGCCGACAGCCGTGCCACGCTGCTGGTGACCACGGACGGCCTCGTCGAAGACCTGCCACCGGGCGCCCCACCCGTGGAGCGCCTGGTCCTCGGGGCGGATGACACCGTGGCCCGGCTGCGGGGGCTGCCCGCGCACGACCTGTCCGACGCCGAACGTGCGTTTCCGCTCGACGCCCGCCACCCGGCCTATGTCATCTACACCTCCGGGTCCACCGGCACCCCGAAAGGTGTCGAGGTCCCGTACGGCAATGTGGCACGGCTGTTCGGCGCCGCCCGGGAGCAGTTCACCTTCGGTGAGACCGATGTGTGGTGTCTGTTCCACTCGTACGCCTTCGACTTCTCCGTCTGGGAGATGTGGGGGGCGCTGCTGCACGGTGGCCGGCTGGTGGTGCCGGACAAGGAGGTGACCCGCTCCCCCGAGGACGTACTGCGCCTGCTGGTCCGCGAGGGGGTCACGGTGCTGTGCCAGACGCCGTCGGCCCTGTACCAGCTGATCGCCGCCGACCAGGACCTGCCCTCGCTGGGCTCGGAGCTGGCCCTGCGGTACATCGTGCTCGGCGGGGAAGCCCTGGACCCCGCCCGGCTGGCGGGCTGGTACGTCCGCCACCGCGACGACGCCCCCGTCGTGGTCAACATGTACGGCATCACCGAGACCACGGTCCATGTCACCGCCCGTCGGCTCGGCCACGCGGACGCCGTACCGGGGACCCCGAGTGTCATCGGGCGGGGGCTCACGGATCTGGCGGTGTACGTACTCGATCCCGGGCTGCGGCTGGTGCCACCCGGGGTGGTGGGCGAGCTGTATGTGGCGGGGGCGGGGCTGGCGCGGGGGTACGCGGGGCGTGCGGCGATGACCGCCGAGCGGTTCGCCGCCGATCCCTTCGGCCCGGCGGGCACCCGGATGTATCGCACGGGCGACCTCGTGCGGTGGGACGGCGACGGCCGTCTGGAGTTCGTGGGACGCGCGGACGACCAGGTCAAGGTGCGGGGATTCCGTATCGAACTCGGTGAGATCGAGGCCGCCCTGACGGCACACCCCGAAGTGGCGCAGGCCGCCGCGACCGTCCGCGAGGACCGCCCCGGCCACCGGCGACTGGTGGCCTACGCGGTGCCCGCGCGCCGTTCCGGCCCCGACGGCGACCTGGCCGGCCGACAGGTGGAGGAGTGGCGCACGGTCTACGAATCGCTGTACCGGGACCGCGCCGCGACCGTCCTCCGGGAGGACTTCGTCGGCTGGGACAGCAGCTATGACCAGCGGCCCATTCCGCTGCCGGAGATGCGGGAGTGGCTGACCACGACCGTCGACCGGATCATGGAGCTGGAGCCGTGCCGGGTGCTGGAGATCGGGGTCGGCACCGGACTGCTCATGGCGCGCCTGGCGCCGCGCTGTGAGGCGTACTGGGCCACCGATGTGTCTCCCGCGGTCATCGGCCATCTGCGGGAGCGGATCGCGGGCGATCCGGCCCTGGCGGAGCGCACACAGCTGCGCTCCCAGCCCGCGGCCGACTTCACCGGTCTGCCCGCCGGCCGGTTCGACACCATCGTGCTCAACTCGGTCATCCAGTACTTCCCCAGTGTGGAGTATCTGGTCGAGGTGGTGGCCGGGGCGATGAGGCTGCTCGCGCCCGGTGGCCGGATCTTCATCGGTGATGTGCGCAACGCCCGTCTGCTCCGCTGCTTCGCCACGGCCGTCGCCCTGGCCCAGGCCGAGCCCGGCACGACGAACGAGAGCCTCCGGGCCACGGTCGACAAGGCGATCCGGCAGGAGCGCGAACTCGTCGTCGACCCCGCCCTCTTCGCCACCCTTCCGTCCCGGCTGCCCGAGGTGGCGGCGGTCGACGTGCGCGTCAAACGTGGCCATGCGAGCAATGAACTCACCCGCCACCGTTACGACGTGGTCCTGGTCAAGGCACCCGCCACGAGGGTTTCGGGTGCCGGGACAGACGGGATGTCTCGGGTGGCCGACGCGGTGGCGCGTCGGTGGGGCGAGGAGGTGCGCACCACCACCGAAGTGGCGGAGACCCTGGAGCGCCTCCGGCCCCGGATGCTGCGCGTGAACGGCATTCCCAACGCCCGGCTCGCGGACGAGCTGGAGGCGTTGCGGCAACTGCGGCACGGAGTGGCGCCGGACGCCGTCCGCGAGGCCGCCGCCTCGGGGCCGGAGCCCGAGGCGTCCGCTCCGGAGGCCCTGCACGAGCTCGCGGCGGGTCTGGGCTACCGTGCCGCCCTCACCTGGTCCGACAGCGACGGCTGCCTCGACGCGGTCTTCGTGGACACGGCGGCGGGGGTGGACCATCGCGTGCTCGACCAGTCCGTGCCATCCGCGATGTCTGCGTCGTCCGTGCCGTCCACGCCGTCCGTGCCATCTGCGCCGTCCGTGCCATCCGCGTCGTCCACGCCGTCCGTGCCATCCGCGCGGGGGAACGATGCGCGGCCGTTGCGCTCGTACGCCAACGACCCCGGGGCCTCCCATGAGCTGGGCGGACTCGTTGCGTCCCTCCGGGCCCACCTCGCCGCGACCCTGCCCGACTACATGCTCCCGTCCGCCCTCATGACACTCGACGCGCTGCCGTTGACGGCGAACGGAAAGCTCAATCGCGCCGCGCTGCCCGTGCCCGACCCAGGGGCCGACCGAACCACCGGCCAAACCACCGGCCGGGCCGCGGCGACACCGCGGGAAAAGACCCTGTGCGCCCTGTTCGCCGAGGTGCTGGCGCTCGCCGAGGTCGGGGTGGAGGAGGAGTTCTTCGCGCTGGGCGGGGACAGCATCATCTCCATCCAGCTCGTCAGCCGTGCCCGCCGGGAGGGGCTGGTGCTCACTCCCCGCCAGGTCTTCCAGTACAAGACGCCCGCGGCGCTCGCCGCCGTGGCCCGTACGCCCGACGAACCGACCGCCGAGGGCCTCGGCCGCTCAGAAGGAGCACTCGTCCGGCTCTCCCGGGCGGAGTCGGAGAGCGTCGAGCGGAAGGCCCCGGGCAGTGTGGAGGTCCTGCCGCTGAGCCCGTTGCAGGAGGGGTTGCTGTTCCACGCCGTGTACGACGACACGGCCCCGGACGTGTATCTCGTCCAGCTCTGCCTGGAACTCGAGGGCCCCTTCGACGCGGGCCGGTTCCGCGTGGCCGCCGACGCGCTGCTGCGCAGGCATCTGCATCTGCGCGCCGCGTTCCTGCACGACGGCCTGTCCCATCCCGTCCAGGCCGTCGCCGGTGCGGTGTCCGTGCCGTGGCAGGAGGTGGACCTCACGACGGTCGCGGAGGACGAGCGCCGGGGCGCGGTGGAGCGGTGGCTGGCCGAGGACCGCTCCGTACGGTTCGATCCGGCGCGGCCACCGCTCGTCCGTTTCGCCGTCCTGCGTGGCGGCCCGAACCGGCAGTGGCTGGTCATCACCAACCACCACCTGCTGTGGGACGGGTGGTCGGTGCCCCTGGTCCTGCGCGAACTGTTCGCGCTCTACGAACGGTCCGGTGACGAGACGGGCCTGCCACGGCCGGTGCCCTACCGCGACTATCTGGCCTGGCTGGGGCGGCGGGACCGGGAAGCCGCCCGCGCCGCCTGGCGCACGGCGCTGGAGGGGCTGACCGAGCCCACGCTGGTCGCCCCCGCCGCTCCGGGGCGTGCCGCGATGTGGCCGGAGGAGTACTCCACCGATCTGTCCCTCGAGCTGACCGCGCGGCTCTTGCAGCGCGCCAGGCGCTCGGGGCTCACGCTGAACACCCTCGTCCAGGCGGCGTGGGGGCTGGTGCTCGGGCGGCTCACCGGGCGGGACGACGTGGTGTTCGGCACCACGGTCTCGGGCCGCCCCGCGGAGCTGCCGGGTGTGGAGGCCATCGTGGGCCTGTTCATCAACACCGTGCCGGTCCGGTTGCGCATCGATCCCCAGGAGTCGCTGGGCGGGCTGCTCTCCCGGCTCCAGGAGGAGCAGACGGAGCTGCTCGACCACCAGCACTTGGGACTTGCCGAGATCCAGCGGCTGAGCGGAGTGCGCTCCGGAGACCTCTTCGACACGACGACGGTCTTCGAGAACTACCCCATCAATCAGGGGCAGTTGCTCGACCCGGGGAGGGAACTGAGGACGGTCGACATCACCGGGCGGGACGCCGTGCACTACGCCCTGTCCCTGCTGGTCGTCCCGGACGAACGGCTGCACATGCGGCTCGGCTACCGTCCGGACCTGTTCGGGCACGAGGACGTCTCGACGATCGCCGACCGCCTGGTGCGGGTGCTGGAGGCCATGGCCATCGACCCCGATGTCCGGGTCGGGCGGGTCGACGGCTGCTCCGAGGAGGAGCGGGGGCGGCTGCTGGGCTGGGGTACGGGTGCCTCGGTGGCGGCGGCCGGGGCCGGGCGGGTGCTGCCGGAGCTGTTCGAGGAACAGGCGGCACGTACTCCGCAGGCCACGGCGGTGGTCTTCGAGGACGACAAGATGTCCTACGCGGACCTCAACGCGCACGCGAACCGACTGGCCCGGCTACTCATCGAACACGGCGCCGGACCGGAAACCCGTATCGCGCTCGCCCTGCCACGCTCCCCGGAGCTGATCACCACTGTGCTGGCCGTGACCAAGGCCGGAGCCGCCTACGTACCCCTCGACCCCGGCTACCCACCGGACCGCATCACCTTCATGCTCCACGACAGCCAACCCACCCTTCTCATCACCACCAGCACCCTCGCCAACACCCTCCCCGCCAGCACCGCCACCCTGCCCTGGCTCCTCCTCGACACCGAAGACACCCACACCCGTGTGGAAGGCCACGATGCGGCGGACGTGTCCGACGACGAGCGGCCGACACCGCTCACGCCCACGCAGCCGGCGTACGTCATCTACACCTCGGGCTCGACGGGCACACCCAAGGCGGTCGTGGTCCCGCACGGGGCCATCGTCAACAATCTACTGTGGCGGATCGGGACGTTCGGCTGGACCGAACATGACCGCTTCCTCATGCGGACACCGATGAGTTTCGACGTCTCGGTGTGGGAACTCTTCTGTCCGCTCCTCACCGGCGGAAGCATCATCGGCACCGACCCCGATCACCACGCCGACCCCGGCCATCTCTTGTCCGCCGTCGAACGTCACGGGGTCACGGTGGTGCACTGTGTGCCGACCCTGCTGCGGTTGCTGCTGGAGTGGGAGGGGGCGCGGCGGCTGTGCGCCTCCATACGCCACGTCGTCTGTGGTGGCGAACCGCTGACCGCCGATCTGCGCGACTCCTTCGTCGCCACGCTTCCGCATGCGCGGCTGCACAACTCCTACGGACCGACCGAGACCACCGTCGACACGACGGGACACCTCACCACTCCCGAGGACACGGGCCCGCCACCGATCGGCACACCGGTCGGCAACACCCGCTTGTTTGTGCTGGATGCGGGGTTGGGGTTGGTTCCGGTGGGTGTGGTGGGCGAGTTGTACGTGGCGGGGTGCGGAGTGGCGCGGGGCTACTGGGCACGGCCGGGACTGACCGCGGAACGGTTCGTGGCCTGCCCATACGGTACGGCCAGCGGAGAGCGGATGTACCGCACCGGGGACCTGGTGCGGTGGACACCTGACGGACAGCTGGAGTTCCGCGGGCGAGCCGATGAGCAGGTCAAAGTCCGCGGATTCCGCATCGAGCCCGGAGAGATCCAAGCCGCGCTGACGGCCCACCCCGGTATCGGGCAGGCCGTGGTGACCGTCCGCGAAGACCGCCCCGGCGACCGTCGCCTAGCCGCCTACCTCACCCCCGCACAAGCTGGGGCCAAACCGCCACCTACGGCGGAGATCCGGACCCACCTGGCCGACCGACTCCCCCACTACATGATCCCCTCCCACTACGTACCCCTGGAACACCTGCCGCTGACCGCCAACGGCAAACTCGACCACACGGCCCTACCCGCTCCCACACCGGCAACCACCGGCACCGGTCAGGGACGAGCCCCCTCCGATGCCACCGAACGCACGCTGTGCCAGCTGTTCGCCGACATACTGGCCATACCCGAGGCCGGTCCTGAGGACGGCTTCTTCGCCCTGGGCGGCGACAGCATCCTGTCCATCCAACTCGTCAGCTGCGCAAGGCAACAAGGACTACTCCTCACCCCACGCCAAGTCTTCCAGCACCAAACCCCAGCCGCCCTGGCCACCGCTGCAACCCACATCCCCACCACCACCCCAGCCCGCCACGAAACCGGCACCGGAACCCTCCCCGCCACCCCGATCATGCGGGAGCTGTTCGAACGAGGCGGC
>NZ_JAERRG010000088.1 GCF_016741935.1 Streptomyces endocoffeicus
CTGTCCTTACCGGAAATCTCGTCCGTGCAGGTCACGCTGTATGTTGGTATTCGTGGAGGATGCCGCCGAGGCGATCGTGTCGGTGTATTCGAGGCGGGCTAACGCGTCGGGATCGTCGATCGGCGGGGGCACGGGGCGGAGCGGTCCGGCGTTTGCGATGCCCTGGCGTGGGCGGTGTGTGTTGTAGAACTGCTCGAACTCGCGCAGGGTGTGGGGGAGATGTCGCTGGTTCCAGATTAACGTCCGGTCCGGGGGCTCGCGGCGGCAGGTCTGTATCCACCTTTCCATGATCGAGTTCATTCGTGGCATCTGGATGCCGCTGAGGACGACGTCGATCCCCGCGTCCTTGAGGACGGCATCGAAGAGGTCGGGGAACTTCCCGTCCCGGTCCAGGATCATGAACCGTGTGCAGCAGCCGAGGTCGTCGGGGTCCATGACGAGGTTCTTCGCGGCTTGCGCTACCCAGGATGCGCTTGGATGCGCGGTGGCGCCCAGGACGCGGATCCGGCGACTGCCGTGTTCGATCACCACGAACACGTACATCCGTACCCCCGACAGCGTTTTCCATGAAGTCGCAGGCCAGCAGGGCATCAGCCTGAGCCCGAAGGAAGGTGGCCCAGGTACTGGAGGCCCACTCGGGTGCTGGGTCGATGCCGGCCTCCTTCAAGAATTCCCAGACGGTGGACGCGCCCACCTTCACCCCCAGTACAAGCAGCTCGCCGTGCAGACGCCTGTACCCCCAGCTCGGGTTCCCCTTCGCCAGTCGCAGCACCAGGACGCGGATCGAGCGCACTGTGCGCGGCCGTCCCGGGCGCTTGGGCCGGCAGGAGGCGGCATGGCGGCGCGCGACGAGGGCGCGGTGCCAACGCAGCACCGTGTCGGGGCGTACGAGCAGCCGTAGTCTTCGCAGGACGTGCGGTGGCAGCCGGTGCAGCTGCGCCGCCAGGAATGCCCGATCGCTCGGTGTGAACCGGACCTTTTCCTGGCCGAGTTGGCGTTCCAGCACGGTGATCTGGTGGCGCAGGGCGAGGATCTCCGCGTCCTTGTCCCGGTCGGTCATCGGCAGCAGGCGAAGCATCACGAACGCGTTCGACACACCCAAGTAAGCCAGTCGCAGCAGCACGATCGATCATCATGACGTTCTGACGGCAGCTGCGCGAGAGCGTCGACTCAGACGACCGCGACCAAATTTCGGGAAACCCGATGCACCGGCCCCTACCAGGGCGGATGAGGTTTCCGGCAAGGGCAATCCGCCACATGTCGGACGTACCGCCCGTGCACCCGGCCCGATGGTCTCGAACAGTGCGGACGCGCCGCCCCGACAGCTCTGGCATGGGCGTGGAGCACGATCTGGGCCGCCGACTGCTGGACGAACTCAACTACGCCGGCCAGATGAGGAAGAACCGCTTCAAGGCTTCGCGAACCACACCAGCGGCAACGTGCCGAACCAACCGCCGGGCACGGGCCTAATCACAAGATCTTCGACAGAGTCGAATTACGTGACGCGGAACCCGCGTCCGGTGGGAAATTTCATGATCGCTCACAGGCTGGCTCGGGCCACGGATTCCCGGTGTCACCCATTGGTCAACTCTCGACTGTTTTCCAGCCGCTACGGCTGCACAATGAAGTGCGTCGGAGGCGCTCCATCGCGTACCCACAGCGAGGCCAACTTCATTGCGATCGCGCGGTAGAGCGTGTCCTCGGCTCCGCTTTCGGGCGACAGTTGCTCGGTCGTCTTGTCGAGGAACAAGGTCCGCCGCTCGCCTGTCGAGTTCTCGTATTGATAGCGGACTACTTTCTCATCCTCGTAAATTCTCTCGACATGGGCACACAGAGCCACGTCAATCCCTCCGCCGATCAGCCATAGTGTCGAATTCTCCCACCCGCGATCGAGGCCTTCTTCCTAGTGTCTCGTGATTCTGATTGCGCTACTTCGAGTTGTTATTGACGAGTTTCTTCACGCTGGTCTGGACGAGTCGGACCTTGGTGAGGATCTCGCTGGCGCTGGCGCTGGCGGTCCGGGTGACGGGTTTCGCGTTCCTCTTCCAGGAGTTGATGTAGTCGGGGATCTGTTTGACCAGGACGTTGACGCTTGCGAACGTGCCGCGGCGGATGGACTGGCGGGCGATGATCCCGAACCAGATCTCGATCTGGTTCAGCCGCGAGGACCCGACCGGGGTGAAATGGAAGTGGACGTGCGGGTTTTCCGCCGGCCATGCCTTCACCTCGGGGTGGTGTGCGTGGAGAGGTTGTCCAGGGCGACGTGGATCTCGCCCGAGCCCGCACCCGCGGCGGCACCTGGGTACGCGGCCCGCCCCGGCGGTTCTCCTCCGAACCGGCAAGGCCCCGCTCGGCACATGACGCTGCGCGTGGGCGATCTGGACACACCGCGCGTAGACACCGACTGGGCCACCGTCCGGTCACACCCGACCTGGATCTCGGACTGTTGATCCGCGATGTGCTGGCCGACGAGAACCGCCGTGACCGAATATTCTCGTATTGACCGATCGCGCGGACGAAGGAGGACCCCATGCTCGACAAGCACCCGTCCGATGCGGAGCTGCGAAGTACCTTCGCCGTGCTGCTCGACTCGGTGTGCAGCGGGAGCGGCATGTACACCCACAGCGGACTCGACACCGAGACCGAGGAGGCGCTGTGGTCGATCGCCCGCGCCTACCCGGATGTGCCCGACAGCTCTGTCGCCGCAGCCCGCGCCGCGTTCGCGGGCCAGCTCGACGGTAGCAACGTTGCTGCGGAAAAGGCCGAAATCGCCCGAAAGGTAGCGGAATTCAACCGCAAGAAGCGGCACGGAAGGGCGAACTGATCTCGACCGACCGCGCCCTGCGCGCCGTGAGCGTGTTGGGATCGGCCCGAGCGTCCGTTCGCGACGGCGTCGAATTGCGGCTTCGAGTTCACGAACGAACCTGTGGCAGGGAGTATGGAGGCGGGGATGACCGACGATCCGAAGGCCGATATCGAGACCGCGGCGGAATTCTTTCGCGCGGCCACGCAGTTCGACTGGACCTGGGGCACCGGTGATATCGAGCGATTCAGTCGGCTGGTCGGCTGGGCGCCGGCAGAGCTGAGCACTGAATCGACGATCGTCATGACCACGAGCGCTCAGCTGGAAAAGCCCCTGGGCCGGGTCGAGGTCCACGGCGCGAAGATCCATCAAGTGACGGTTCATCTCGTCGATTCGGTCGATGCCGCATGGCACGAATTCTTGGTCGGCGTCTTCGACGAGGCCGTCGCCACCGTGAACGACATCCTCGGAGCGCCGTTCGCCGTGGTCCCCGAGCGCAGGTCGAAGGTGTTCTGGGACAACCCGGCATTCGTCGGCGAGTTGGTGCTGCTGGATCGCATCGTGATCGGCTCGGTGGTCCGGCGGGACTATCCGCCGCTGGTCGACGAATTGGAAGGGCGCGGCTTCTGGCCGCCGGAGTAGCACCGTCGGCCCTCGGCCGCGCGGCCGTCAGCCCCGACTGATGGCGCTGACCCGCGAGCGCCCTGGCGTGATCGAGGCGCATGAGCCGGAGCCCGCCGGGCCGGTGTCGAAACCGTCGATGTCGTTGCCCTGGACCTGATTACCCGTCTGCTGGGTCGGGTACCGCGAACCCGGGGCGCCAGACGGTTGGCGCCGCGACACTGGGTGGTGTGGGCGAGGAGGCCTGAGACGTGGCGTCGCCGCCGCCGAAGGCAACGACCGCGGCGGCGACCAGGGCGGCCATGCCGAGCGCACCGAGCAGTGGAACCACTCACTGACGGCGCGGCTTCTGCCCGCGTGATCGGTCCCACAGTCCGTGGAATTCGTCCCGATAGGTTTCGGGTTGGACGCCGAGCTCGGGTTCGGGCCGCGTTGACGGTAGCCGATCGACCACCCAGTCCCTCAGACAGTCGGCGTTGGGCTTCTTGATGAAGATGTCAGCGAGCGCGAAGCGGCTACCGGCTCGTCTTCGACCAGCCGCCTGAGCCGCTCACGGGTATCCCGCAGCAACTCAACTTCGAGGATTTCGTGTCACCAACCTCCCGAGACGGTACACCGGACCCGGCAGGAGCGCCGGGAAACGTGTGCTGAAAGCAGACTGGTGAGGCTGCCACGGGGGAGTTGCCGACTCGTGCCGACGCAGTTCCACGGGGTCGTGGGCGGAGAAGATCGTGATCTCGTCGCCAGATTCGCGTGCCAGCTCCAGCAGCCTGTGCTGGTTACGCAGGCGCTTGCCGCGCTCTGTGTCCGCGAGGAACTGGAACAGGCGCAGGCCGGGTGTCGAGCGGAGATTGGCCCGATCCACCTCGCCATGGAAGAAGTAGGCGTCGCCTGCGTGCAGCATCCAGCCGTCGCCGCTGTCCACTGCCACTCCTGTTTGGCCTCCTCGGGGGAGACGATCTTCGCCTCATGGCAGATCGCCGGTAACCTCCCTTCGAGTGCTGGGCGCGCGACTGCGTGCACCGCAGTCGGCGCAGTGCGTTTCGTGCCCTTCGAGTCGGCGTCCTGCGAGGGCGTCGAGCGACGCACACCCACGGTCTTTCGCAGGGCAGCGAACTGCGGACGAACGGCCGGGGTAATTCCGGCGAACCCTTCGCGAGCGTGCCGGCGATGCGATTGACGCCCGACTCCTTCATCAGCAAGCGTTGACTCGCATGAGCACCATGTACTTCCGTGCGGAGCGCGCCCGGCCGCTGCGGGCAGCGGGAGATCGACGAGTTCTCCTCCGTGATTGCTGCCCTGGATCCGGACCGGTTCACCGGGGAGGACGAGGGCGCGGAGGGCTTCGACGTTCCGTACGGCAGCGGCGAGGCCGTACAGCCCGGACGAGGTGCTATGGGACGCGCGGAAGCTGGTCCACTGCCGCGATGCGGAGATCCTGGCGGTCGGCCTCGACCACACGCTGGCTCTCCTCAACTCCCTGCGCCGGACTTGGGCGCCGCCGAATGGCATGTGCACCTGGACGACGTCGACCTGACTCTGGGACGACGACCGCAGCTGGTACTTCCCCGAAGCCCTGGCGGACGAATGAAACCGACCGGCCCTGCGAGGGGGCGCCCGGGATGAGCATGTACCAAGTCGTGGCTCTGGTCGGCGCCGTCGTCCTGGCCGCCGGCGTGGTAGCCATCGGAGTCATCCTGCGAAGCGGCCCGATCATTGCCCCCCT
Source organism: Streptomyces endocoffeicus (assembly GCF_016741935.1). Taxonomy (GTDB): domain Bacteria; phylum Actinomycetota; class Actinomycetes; order Streptomycetales; family Streptomycetaceae; genus Streptomyces; species Streptomyces endocoffeicus. Next base: position 5,151 of record NZ_JAERRG010000088.1, read on the forward strand.
TGTCGTCCAACCCCACTGCGCCACCTGCGGACACCCGCAGCCCGAGCACGGCGGCGGCCACTGCGGGCATAAATACGGGGATGAGCGGTGGGGAAACGACAGCTTCGGCACCGACTGGCCGAAATGGGGCAGGCCGGACTACTGCGACTGCCGCAATTTCACCGCGCGTCGTAAGGGCGCCGTGGAACGAGGCAAGGAGGGGCCATGATGGGGATCGTCCTGGCCATCGTCATTCCGCTCACGGCGATCGGCCTCGCTCTGGGCATCTATCTGCTCTGGGCACGCTGGGGCACGAAGCAGCCCGTTAAGCACGACGGTTCGGGGTCCCACTGGTCCCCATTCAGCTGACCCGCCACTACACAACTCCGCGGATGGGGCTACCCAGAAGAGCATGCCGTCGGGGGCGTCGAACACACTCCTGCCTGGCTGGGAGCCAAGCTCGACTCGCTGCCCAACCTCTGTGTGGAGATCCAAGGGACCTCAGGGTGGCAGCACCCCGAACGGGCCGGGCGGATCTCGGCGAGATCGTCCAGGCACTGCGAGAAGCTCCCGGCCAGGTGAATGTCGCGTACGGCCTCTATCCCTCCCGGAGGGGGTGTGGCCCGGCCACCCGCGCGGTCGTCCTGGCGTCCCAGTACACGGCGAGCGAGGACGGGGAGACGGCAGTGGCACACGGTTCCACTGGTATATCCGAGACCTGGGCGCACTCCGCCAAAGAGACGTTCGGACAGCCCCTCGGTTTGACTGCGCCACGAATATCGCAGCAGAGCGGGACACAAGCCCGGCCCAAGCAACGCAGCGTCACAACGAAAGTTCAGCGCACCCTTCCCCGCAGACTGACCGCGGACGCGGCGACGGTGTTCTCGTGCAGAGCCGTGGTGTGGATCGAGCCCTACTTCCCGTCCAGGCGCTGCCCCTTCACCGACAGCATCAGTTTCGAACTCGAACCCGATGGTTGAGGTGGGGCGGGGCCGCGGGTTGCTGCGATATCCCCCGACCGGAGTGTCGATCTCAGGCGAGGAGCGTCGGCGGAATCGGCAGAATCGGGTCGGTGGTGTCAAACGCCGAGGGAACCTGGCGCAGGGATTTTAGGTGAGCGCTCGGCCGCTCAGGGTGCGCGGTGGCGTCGGTGCTAGGACTACTGGAGGAGCGGGAGACACTGCCCGTATGCGGGGTACCTCTTCGGGGAGGGATGCGTAATCCACTTTACTCCCACCGAGCGTTCATGAATGGGGCGGCTCGGCTCAGACCTCCGCGCGTGAGCGATCAGTGTGGAAATTGAACCCGTCGTGTGTACGTCCCGAAGTCGACCTTGTGTGCCATTGGCGAGCCCTTAGGGCACTGAGAAGCAGAAGAGCTTGCCGGACCAGCTGGCGAAGATGTGGTCGTCGGTGGGAAACGTCGACCAGGAGCCGGAGCCACCGCTGACGGGATGGTGCCAGATCTGTTGGCCGGTCTCGGCGTCGAAGCCGAGAGCCCTTTCTTTCCCGCGAGGAGGAAGAGGTCGCGTATGGCGCCCAGGAACTGTAGCTCGCCGAGGCCGGAGCCTGCCGTCCAGCGCTTCGCCCCGGTCTGGGCGTCGACCGCGTGCAGGACCTGGTCGAGGTAGCAGACGGTGTCACCGGACCGGCCGTAGCCCCGCATCCCCCGGGCCGCGGTCCGCACGCTCCACAGGGTCTTGCCCGTCTTTGGGGCGAAGGCGGCGAGCCTTGCACCGGCTGCTGCGCGCCGTCAACAGCACCAACGGCGATCTGCCGGACGACCTGGACGAGTTGGTCACGGCCTGGCGCGCGACCACCAGCTCCCTGCGGCTGCTGCTGGTCGTGGGCGACGCCCGCGGCGCGGAACAGGTGCGCACCCTGCTGCCTGCCGGTCCGGGCAGCAGTACTGGTGGCCAGCCGGCAGCGCCTGCCGGACTCGACGCCGGCCTGCGGCTCACCGCGGAGCCCCTCAGCACGGGCAAGGCGGTCCCGCTGCTCACGCACCTGCTGGGTGAGGCGCGCGCCGAGGGGGAACCAGAGGCCGCGCATGAACTCGCCCGGCGCTGCGGCGGTCTGCCCCTAGCACCGCGGATCACGGGGCCCGGCTGCAGAACCGCCCGTACTGGACACTGGCCCACCTGGTGGACCGGATGTCGGACGACGCGCGCCGCCTCGGCGAACTGCGGGCCGATGACCGCAGCGTGGAGGCCGCCTTCCGGATGTCGTACAACCAGCTCGCACCCGAACTGCGGCGCGCTTTGCGCGCGTTGGGCCTATCGCCGACCGCCGGATTCGACGCGCTCACCCCTGCCGTCATGCTGGGCCGTTCCCGCGAGGACACTGAGGATCTCCTGGAGCGCCTGGTCGACGCGAGTCTGCTGCAGCAGCCGCAGCCCGGCCGCTACC
>NZ_JAERRG010000089.1 GCF_016741935.1 Streptomyces endocoffeicus
GAGCGCTCTGCCGGGGCCGTATCAGGTGCTGATCGCGAAAGTCAGCGTGGAGGACCTCGAGGCGGTCGCACAGGCTGTCGGGAAGGGAATACTGCGACTGCCGATCGCCCGCACTGTGCCGCTCGGCGAGGCGATCGAAGCCCTCACGGAGCTCGAACGCAACCGCACGCCCAAGGGTGGCAAGCTCGTCATCACGACCGAGTGACCATCGCGTAGGGCGGTCGTTCAGCCGGTGGGTCGACGCTCAGGTGAGGCGGTGTTCCCAGCGCAGTGCGGGCCGGTCGCCGATCCAGTACGTGTGCGAGCGGGGGGTGACGCGGAGGCGCACGGTGCTGATGCCGGGACGTTCGGCGTTCTGCCACGCGATGAGCGTCCGCTCGATGTCGTCCCACAGTGCCACCGGACCGCCTTGCCGGACGGTCCAGCCGGAGCCGTTCTCGGTGAACGCGGCGAAGGATTCGCGGTCGGCATCGAACACGTAGCGCTGTAAGGCGCCATCGCCGCTGGTGGCGCATACGAGCTGGGCGCCGGGCGCGGCGAGCTGGGCGAGGAAGGCGGGCATCCACTCCTCCAGCAGGGTCGGTGGCACCTTCGCCTCGCGCTCGCTGTCGGCGTAGGCGGTGCGGGCCGAGAGATCCCCGGCGTGTGGTACGACGGCCTGGGAACGGGCAGGGCCTGCCCGTCGTCGTTGACCAGGACGGCCCCGGCAGTGGCGTGGCCCCGGAATTCCTTCCGGCTGGTGAGGTCGGCGCCGCTGTCCCCGGATCGGGACGAGCGGCCGAAGATGACGATGCGCGTCTACACCATTGCGCACGGCGGGATCGTCACCGCGCGGCGCGCGATCGTTGCCGTCCTCGCCGGTGCGAAGAGCGACGTCTACTCGATGGGGCAGGCGTGGCCGCCGTGCCAGTGCCCCCGTCACCGCGACCACAACAACGGATGACCCGGCACACGGTGGCCGGCGAGACGCCGAACAGCGGCGCGAGCTGCCGCATCGTGAGGTTCGTGCGGTAGTACACGGCCACCAGCAGCACCCGCTCCAGCAACGGAACACGGTACCGCCCCGCTCCAGGCCGCTGTCTCCGCCTCTTCGGCCGGCGAAGGCGCCTCGATAAAACCCCGAATGTCGGCGACGCTGCCGAGCATGTCGTAGACGACGGAGAACAGCGGTTCGCGGCGAGCCTTTGGACATGCCGTGCCTCCGTGACGCGCTGACTCCCGAGATGCGCCGCCTGCTCGGACGTGTCCGCAAACCGGAAGGTGTGGTCCACGTCTCACCTGGGTGCGGGGTGTCACATTCGTCGCGTCGGGCTCCTCCCACATGACAAGACCAGCCTGGACGACGACACCGTGTGCACTCTCAAGCCCACCGGCAGTCGTCCGCAGGAGAGGAGAAAAACGTGAAACTCGTCATATTCGGGGCGAACGGACCGACCGGACGGCAGGCCACCGCTCAGGCGATCGCCGAAGGGCACACGGTCACCGCCGTCACACGCCGCCCCGAGGAGTTCCCGCTGAGCAACCCGCGACTGCGGGTGGCCGGCGCGGATGTGCTCGACCCCGCTGCTGTGGAACGCGCCGTGGCCGGGCAGGAAGCGGTGATCTCGACGCTCGGGGTGCCTTACAGCCGAAACCCTGTCACCGTGTACTCCGAGGGCATCACCCACATCACGCACGCCATGACGAAGCACGGCGTCCGACGCCTGGTCTGTGTGACCTCGACCGTGCTCTTCGGCGTGGCGGCACCCGGCGAGACTTTCTTCTTCCGGAAGGTGCTCGAACCCTTCATCGCGCGCACCATCGGGCGCACCGTGTACGACGACATGCGGCGCATGGAGGAGATCGTGCGCGACAGCGATCACAAGTGGACGATCATCCGCCCCGCCGGTCTCTTCGACGCGGACGCCGTCAGCGACTACCGGGTCGCCACCTCGCGCCTGCCCGGCCGGTTCACCTCGCGCGCGGATCTGGGAAAGGCGCTGCTGCGCGAGGCGGCCGGCGACCGTCATGTACGCGCCTTCGTCGATGTCCGCACCACGGAAGGTGTTCCGAGCTTTCTCGATGTCATCCGGAAAGAGGCGTTCGGAGGCAAGAAGTGAATCCGGATCCGACCGCGCCGCTCAAGGAGGCCACGCTCATGCCTGAAGACCGTTTCATCCTGCTGGAGCCGGGTGCCGCCAGGCCGGGGCGGATCCCGCTGCCGCCCGCGTTCGCTGTCAAGGCGAGGACCGACGACACCGAGGGGCGCTTCTCGCTGCTGGAGGTGACCGTGGCCCAGGACATCCCGAAGCATGTCCACCATCGCGCGGACGAGTGCATCTACGTGCTGGACGGCATCCTCGAGATCGAGTTCGACGACCGCAATCACCATGCGCCCAAGGGGACGTTCGCGCTGCTTCCGCGTGGCGTCCCCCACGCCCTCCGCAGCGCCTCCGACCCGCCGCCCCGAGTCCTGCAGATCTCCTCGCCCGGCGGCTGGGAGCTGTATGTCGAGGATCTGATCGAGGCGGGGCCCGCTGTCTTCACCGACGGGCGGTTGGACCCCGTCAAGATCAATCCCATCGCGGCAAAGCACCACATCGGCTACCAGGAACCGAGTTGAGGGCTTCCGCGCAGCGCAGGGGTGACCCCATCAGGTCCTCCTTCCCCAAGGAGAGGGGATGGATCGTCCGGGCCCGGACGATGAGCGATGAACCGGTGCAGAGGTGTTCAGCAGTACGCCGGGCCGGGCGGCCGGCTCGGGCAAGGACAACTCCGAAGGGCCGGCCGGTGACCCGTATCATGCTCACCGGGTAGATGTCACACTCCAACCGCCCGGTCCCTCTCAATAGTAAGCGCCGGACAGGAGGACGACCCATGGCAGCCATACCCGACGACAGCCCGGCAACGGGCGGGGCAGGACCGGCGCAGGACGCGCCGCGCGGACCGGGCCTGGGAAATCGGCAGGACGGCCCGGCGCACACCGCGACGCGGCTCTTCATCGACCACCGCGAGCTGCTGTTCTCCATCGTCTACAACATGCTCGGCAGCGTCGCCGACACCGAGGACGTGCTCCAGGAGACCTGGCTGTCCTGGTCCGGCAAGAACCGCCGGGCGCCGCTGGCGGAGATCGGCAACCCGCGCGCCTATCTCGTACGCATCGCGGTGAACCACGCGCTCGCCCGGCAGGCAGCCATCGCCTCCCGCCGTGAGTCATACGTCGGTCCCTGGCTGCCCGAACCCCTGGTCACCGATGCCACCACCGGCCTCGCCCCGGATACCGCCGACCACACGGTCCGCACCGACTCGGTCTCCATGGCGATGCTGGTGGTCCTGGAGACCCTCACACCGCTGGAACGGACGGTGTTCATCCTCCACGAGGTGTTCGCCTATCCCCACACCGAGATCGCCGGCATGCTCGACCGCAGCCCTGCCTCCGTACGTCAGCTCGCCCACCGAGCCCGCGCCCATGTCCACGCCCGCCGCCCCCGCTACCGCGCTCACCCCCGCGTCCGGCGGGAGGCGACCGAGCGGTTCGTCGCGGCCGCCCTCGGCGGCGACATCCACGCGCTCATGGAGATCCTCGCCCCGGACGTGACGGTCTGGATCGACGGCGGAGGCGCGCGGCAGACGGCCGGGCTGCGCCCGGTCCACGGCCGGGAGAAGGCCGCCCGCATGCTGGCCGGCTACGCCACGCGGCGCGTTGAGGATATGGACATCCGCTACCGTCGCGTCAACGGCGACGACGCGGCGGTGCTGTTCACGGGTGACTCCCCGTATGCCGTGATGGTCATGGACCTCACCGCGGACGGCGACCAGGTCTCCGGCGTCTACATCGTCACCAACCCCGCCAAGCTCACCCACGTACGACCGGACGATGAGCGGAACGCGCCGGACGAGGACACGGCCTCGGGTCGCCCCGAGGTCTCCCAACCGCCCGTCCCCGGAGAACGCGCATGACCCGCGGCCAGGCACCCGAACTCGCACGAGACGGGGGCACGCCCAGCCGGAGGCGGGGAGAAAATCCCCGACGGCCTGCTCTCCGGCACCGGCTCCTGGACGGCGCGCTGCTGTCCGTGCCGCTGGTCGGCCCCTTCGTCGATGTTCCTTTTCGGTGGGGAGTTCCCCGGACACGAGGCGGTGCTGCGGCTGTACTGCCCTGCATGTGCTGTCGCTGCCGGGCATCATGGCGGCGCTGGTCATCGCCCACCTGATCGGCTACGCCGGAATCAGCCTGGAGCGCACCGGACTGCTCTCCGGCACCCGCGGACAACGGATCGCCGGCAGGTTCGGCATGGTCCGCACCGGACCATTCGGCCAGAACCAGCGTCGGCCAGAACCAGCGTCGGCCAGAACCAGCAGTGGACCGCGTTGATCGCAGCCCTGGAAGGCAACCTGAGGCTCCACGGCCACCGGCCCGGTGCGCTCACCAGACTTGACCGTTACCTGCACCAGCGCACCACGGGATGATCGGAAGCCTGCTGTGGCTGATCCGCGGCGCCGCCATCAACCCGCGGCAACCGCTGACCACTCACTCGGATGGTCCGATTTCGCGATAGGCCGATGCTCAGCGTCGGGACCCCCCGTTTGTGAGAGTCCGGGTCAGCGCGCACGTACGCCGTCGATGGCGATCGCAAGCAGGAGGTCAGCCTCGGCCGGGCCGTCGATGTCCTGCTCGGTGGCCAGCGCGATGGCGCCAACGAGTTTCAGCAACTGGGTGATGGTCATCTCGAGGCGCACGGCGTCTGCCGCTTGGGCGCGTGCGAGGAGGGCTTCTCCAGCATTGGTGATCATGTCGTGGCAGGTCTCGCCCAGTGCCGGGTCCGCGTCGCGCATCAGGGACGCCCCCAGCCCCCGGTTGGCCACGGCGTGTGCGCCGACGGCGCGAAGCCAGGTGGACAGGGCCTGGCCCGGGTCGGGTTCGGCGAGCAGATCGCCGGCCTTCGCGCACAGAGCCTCCACCCGATCCTTGAAGACCGCCTCCAGGAGTGCCTGACGGGAGGGGAAGTGGCGGTGCAGGGTGGCCGAGCCGACTCCGGCGCGACGGGCTACCTCCTCCAGGGAGGCGCCGGCGCCGCGCTCGGCGATCAGGGCCCCGGCGGCGGCCACGATCTTTTCGGCGTTGCGGCGGGCGTCGGCGCGCATCGTCCGACGGGGCGGGGCGGCGTCCTTGGGCACGGGCACTCCTGACGACTTGAAAAAATGGGGTGGCCCTCCATATCGTAGCCAACGATAACCGGGGGCCCACCCCAATTACGGAGTGGCTCCCCCTCCGCGTGGACGCGATGGAGAAGAACATGAAGCTGACGCATGAGACCGTCGTGGTAGCGGGAGCGACCGGCCTGCAGGGCAGGGCCGTGACGCATCACCTGCTCCGGGACGGCTGGCAGGTGCGTGCACTGACGCGTGACCCGCACGGGGCGCAGGCGACAGCGCTGAGGCAGGCCGGGGCACGGGTCGTGCGGGCGCAGATGGAGGACGTCGGCTCCCTGACTGCCGCGGCCGAGGGCGCCTGGGGCCTGTTCAGCGTCCAGCCCACCGTCGGCTCGCCCGGCACCGCGCCGGACTTCAGCGCCGAGGACGAGGTGCGCTGGGGTGTGAACGTCGCCGAAGCCGCGCACGCCGCGGGCATCGGGCACTTCGTTTTCACATCGGTCGCCGAAGCGGACCGGCACCTTGACGAGAAGCTGCCGGTGAACCTGGTCAGCAAGTGGCGGATCGAGCAGCACATCGCCGCGCTCGGCCTGCCGGCGACGATCCTCAGGCCGGTGTCCTTCATGGAGAACTTCACCGGCGGATACGCGCTGCGCAACGGGAATCTGTCCACCGGGCTCGCGCCGGATGTCCCGCAGCAGATCATGGCCGTGGACGATGTCGGCGCCGTGGCCGCGCTGGCGTTCTCCCGGCCGAAGGAGTGGATCGGCCGGGAGGTCTCCCTGGCGGGGGACGAACTCACGCCGGTTCAGATCGCCACGGCCATCGGGAAGGCGCTCGGCATACCGCTGCCCTACGTTCAGGTCCCGATCGACGCGATCCGGGCCCTGAGCGAAGACTTCGCCTATGCCAACGAGTGGCTCAACACAGACGGCTATCGCGCCGACATTCCCGCCACCCGGAAGATCCACCCCGCCACGATGGACTTCGGGGCCTGGCTGGAGCGAACCGGCGCGTCCCAGATCGCCGCCTTCCTGGACTCCACGCGCGCCGCGGGGCAGGACGCGTGAGCGCCCATACCCATGGCCTCGGACGCGTCGGGATCTGGGCGGGGGACTTCGATCATCTCTCCGCCACCGGGGTCCGTAAGGCCGCCGCCATGATCGAGGACCTCGGCTACGGCACCTTGTGGTTTCCCGAGATCATGGGACGGGAGGCCATGGCGCAGGGCGCGATCCTCCTGTCGGCCACCCGGCACATGACCGTGGCCGCGGGCATGACCGACATCTACGCCCGCGACCCGGTCACGGCCGCCGCCGCGCAGCGCACCCTGGAGGAGGCGTTCCCCGGACGGTTCCTGCTCGGCCTGTGGGACAGCCATCCCAGCCTGGCCGAGGACATCCGCGGCCACCGCTTCGGCCCCCCCTTGGCCACCATGCGCTCCTACCTCGACGCGCTGGACACCGCCCCGTTCGGGCCTCCCGACACGGCTGCCTCACCGCACCGCGTACTCGCCGCCCTGGATCCCGACATGCTTGCCCTTGCTGCCGAACGTGCCCGAGGCGCAAAGGTGCTGGGCATGCCCATCGAGTACACCCGCACCGCCAGGGCCATCCTCGGAGACGACGGCTTGTTGGCCATTACCCAGATGTGCGTGCTCAGCCACGACCATGCGGACACCGCCGACCTGGCTCGCACCACGGCCGCGGCCGCTCTGCCGAACCGCCGCGAACTGCTGCGAGGACTCGGATACGAGACCCCGGGGGCACTCGACGACCGGCTGGTCGACGCGCTGGTAGTTCACGGCAGTGCCGAGGACATCGCCCACCGCGTCCAAGAACACTTCGACGCCGGAGCCGACCACGTCAGCCTCCACCTCATGACCACCACACCCGACTCCCCGTCCGTACGGCAGTGGGAGCAACTCGCCATGCACCTCCCCGTCTGACCGGGCACCGAGCCGTCCGGCCGCTTCAGCAGAACGGCCTGCGGCCTTGCCCTCGGCGAAGAGCGGGGAGCGCTGGCCGGCGTACGGATTGATCCAGACGGAGATCTCGAGGCCCCGCTCGCGCAGCCGGCACAGCATGCCCTCCGGGTCGCGGAAGACCCGCGGATCCCAGGTGAAGTCGCACCACTGGTACTCGCGCATCCAGAAGCAGTCGAAGTGGAAGACGGACAGCGGCAGTGCGCCGCCCGCGTTTGCAGACGCAAGGCCGCCAGGGCGGCGCCAGGATGATCATGGTGAGCGCGGTGGAGACCGCGGAGCCGTACCCGACCTGCGTCTTCTCGAAGAAGGACTCGAAGGAGAAGTACGAGGGGACATTGGTGGCCCCGCTGGGGTGCCTCGGGGGCGACGGGCCCGGCACCTCAGCCCCGGTGGACCTGGCGCACT
>NZ_JAERRG010000009.1 GCF_016741935.1 Streptomyces endocoffeicus
CCTTGACCCCGAGTCTTGGACACGGGCTAAGCGGCTAGGGCCAGCGTAGTTGGTGTTGTCCGGGACGCTGTTTCGTAGGCGATGGGACTGCGTTGTCCGAAGCGGGAGTGACGGCGTCGGGTGTTGTAGCGGTGCAGCCAGCCGGGACTCGGCAAGTGCGTTGTCCGCACTGGAGCCGATCGCGCTCATCGACTGGCGGGTGCCGGCCTGGCGGCAGGCGTCGGCGAAGGCCCGGCTGGTGTACTGGGCCCCGTAGTCGGTGTGCATGACCGCCCCGGCGAGACTGCCGCGGGTGCGTTCGGCGGCGGCCAGGGCGTCGGTGACGAGATCGGTGCGCATGTGATCCGCGATCGCCCAACCGGCCAGACGGCGGGAGGCGATGTCGATGACGGTGGCCATTCTGTGGAATCTGTTATTAGTTGCGCTAGATCAAGCGTTTTTGAGAGGGGTACCCGGAGGGGCCCGCAGTCCGGATCGACCCCGGCCCGCGAGCCCGGATGCCGCCACTCGCTCCGCCCCCACCGGCCCGGCGGCCGGCGACGCGGCCCCCGCCCCGGCACCCCCGACCCATGCTCAATTTGCGCCGAAGGCGCGAGACGGCGCCGCGCCCAACCGAGCACCTCTAGAGGCGGATCCGGGCCCAGACCGTTTTGCCGACGATGCGCTCCCGGACGCCCCACGCCTCGGCGAGGGCATCCACGATCGCCAGGCCGCGTCCGGATTCGTCGTCCGGTGTGGGGTCCGCCAGGGCGGGGTGCCCCTCGCGGGGATCGGACACCTCGACCCCGACCATTTTTTCTGCGTCATATGCGATACGCACCTCGAAGTACCGCCCCGGTACGCGTCCATGGCGGATGGCGTTCGTCGCCAGCTCGGAGACGACCAGCAGGACGAGGGCCGCCGAGCTCCGGTCCAGGCCCCAGGCGCGGAGAGCGACATCTGCGGCGCGGCGGGCGTGGGGGACGGATGGGGGGACGGGCGTAAACCTCTGCTTCCAGCCATGGAGTGGATTTACGTCGTGACTTTCCGCGTTCATCCTCCCACTGTCAGTGCAGGCGACTACCTTCACCAGTAACAGAGCGTCGACTGCGGCGACCGGCAACTCTGGTCGAACGCAGGTTGATTGGCGTTGAGAGTTGTTGAGGGGGTGGCCTGCGTGGCCCAGTCGAAGAAGAAGGACTCCGCTCCGCCGACCGTGCAGTACTTCGCCGCTGTCCTGCGGCTTCTGCGGGAACGGGCGGGGCTGACCCAGGACGAGTTGGGTGCGCTGATGAACTACACCGGGTCGGCGGTGAGCGCCGTCGAGACATGCGCGAAGCCGCCGACGGACGAGTTCATCGACGCGGCCGAGAAGGCACTGGACGCGGGCGGGTTGCTTCGTTCTGCGATCAAGTATTTGCGGCTTGAGCGGTATCCCGCTCACTTTCAGGGTCTCGCCCAGCTGGAACAAGAAGCGCTCAGTCTGTCGTCGTACTGTACGCATCTGCTCCATGGCCTGCTGCAGACGGAGGGGTACGCCACCGCGCTGTTCGACTACGCATTCCCTCCGCTCGACAGAGAGGAGGTCACGAAGCTCGTCGCCGCTCGCATGGACCGCAAGGCGCTCTTTGACCGCAAACCAGCAGCCGTGGTCAATGTCATCCTCGAAGAGGCCGCGCTACGGCGCCACATCGGCGGGCCGGAGGTCATGCGCACCCAATACACGCACCTCACCGAGTGCACCGCCCGCCCGAATGTCGTCATCCAGGTCATGCCCATGAGCCAAGCTGGGCACGCCGGGCTTCCTGGCCCGATGACATTGATCGAGACACCCGAGGAGACGCCCGTGGCCTACCTTGAGGGCCATGGCCAAAGCATCCTGTTGTCCAAACCGGAAGAGGTGGGTGTCCTGGCCCGCCGCTATGCCATGATCAGGTCCCAGGCCCTCAGGCCGGAGGAATCCGTGCGCTTCATCGAGAAGTTGATGGGTGAGTTATGAGCAGACTCGTGTGGTTCAAGAGCAGCTACAGCGACAACACCGGCGGCGAGTGCGTCGAGGTCGCCACCACCCCCACCACCATCCACATACGGGACTCCAAGAACCCCGACGGCCCCCGCCTCCGCATACCCGCTACCGCCTGGGCCGACTTCCTGACCTTCGCGACGGCCTGAGCAGAGCCGTCGGCAGGAACACCGCGTCGCAGACGACCATCGCGGCCGACAGGAAGGGCAGGCCGAGCAGGACGGCGATTCCGGCGTGTTCGAGGATCATCACCGCCAGCAGCGCGGTCTTGAGGCGTCGGTAGCCGAGCAGGAAGGGGAAGGCCACCTGCATCACCACGGTCCCGTAGCCCAGCAGGACGATCAGGAGCATATGGCTCGCGAGCAGGCTGCCGAGTCCGGGCCAGGGGCTGAAGTAGTCGAGGTGCAGGGCGTAGTGGAGCCCGCTGCCGTCCTGCCAGCGGGTGCCTTGGATCTTGTACCAGCCGGCCGTGGCGTAGATGAGGCAGATCTGGGCCGCGATTACGAGCATCGCGCAGTTGTGCAGCATCGTGGCGGCCGCGTCGAGCAGTTCGCGCGACCACGCTCCCCGTGACCATCGGCGGGCCGCGTACCAGAGGCCCTGGCAGATCCAGAAGGCCCACAGGACCGCCGCCCAGGCGGTTCCCTGGAAGCCGTCCGACACCCACAGGAGGGCCACGCCGAGGATCTGCCACATCACGAACCCGGCCCGGTCGACCCGGCCGTCCCTGCGGTTGCGGCGGGCGCGGCGGGCGTCGACGGACCAGACGGCTCCGCATTGGGTGAAGGCCAGGTAGATGGCCATCACGCCGATCACGTTGTCCCCGCCGTCCCCGATGAGCGGATTGCGGTTCTGGAGCGAGAGAACGGCGACCAGGAAGAGAACGGAGGTGGCCCGGGTCCGCCAGCCGAGCATCAGCAGGGCGGCCACCAGGATCGCGCCGTGGTAGACGCATTCGAACCACCAGCGTCCGGCGCTCCAGGTGAGCACGGTGAAGGCGTGGTTCTCCGCGACCAGGCGGGCCGCCAGGTCCAGCGCCCAGGGGCTGCGGTCGCCGTAGAGCACCCGCCGGTGCGGCCATTCGCGCAGCAGGAAGGCCAGGACGAGGCCGCTGAGGCCGATCCGGAACAGGGCGCACTGATACCGCGCATGCGCATCGCAGGCGAAGGCGATCGGTCTCGCCGCCGCCTGCCGCCATCGCCCGCCGGCGGCACTCGCCCATGGAGCGGTGGCGGGCCGCGTCGAGGGGTGGCCGAGGTGGTCGAGGTGGTCGATGCTCATGTCACAGCCCCCTGCGGTCCTGGTCCTTCACCGACCACCACGGCAACGTACGGTGGCGGGCACTCTGCACGGACGCGGACGACGCCCGGTCGCTCCAACGGGGCGGGGCCACCGGCCTGGCGGTGACGCGCACCTGCACGGCGACGACCCGCTCACCATCAAGCCCGCCACGTCGCCCCTCGATGCGCTGGAGGGCGATCCGCTTGACGTATTCGCCGAAGAGGATTCCCCGCACACCGATCGGAGCGTTCCGCCGGCTGTGGGAATTCTGATAGAAGTCCCATGCCAGCCGGAGCATGTTCTGATGTGCGTGGCTGGGAACGGGATTGTGCCGGATAGCGGCGACATCCTGAGTCGTCAGGTTGACCCAGTGCCCCGCGCGGGGCTTTTCGGAATTCCGGTCGGTGCGGACCCTGGCCTCCACGACGACGTTCTCATGGAGCGGCTCGGGCGCGAACAGCTGCCAGCCCTGGGTGAATTCCGGATAGACATGCCCGTTGATCAGATGTGCATACCGGCTCCGGACCGGGTTGTCCGGCGTAACGGCCAGAAAGAGCGTGGCGAGGTGCCAGCACGCGGCGCCGAGCAACACCGCGGCGGTCACCGCCAGAACCACGAGGGACGGGAGGGACCGGCCGGGGCCGGTCCCTCCCGTGTCGGCCACGGACACGGTCCCCCTAGCCGCGGGTGTTCTGGCAGTTGGATCCAAAACCGCCGGGCGGCCCCGGCTGGGCGGGGGTGCTACTGCTGCCTCCACCACTCGTTCCGGGGGCTCCGAGCGACAGTTTGGAGTCACATTCGTTATCCTGATTCGTCCCCGGGCCGGTAAGGCCGCTGAAGAACTCCTTGGGAAGGATCGGCCACTTCTGGGCCTGTGCCGCGTTGACGCCGCCGAAAACCAGGGCGCAGGCAACGGATACACCCAGCACCGCCAGGCGAATGACCTTCTTCACCAGACCACCTTTCTCGAAAGACTCGATAAATCGGTCGGCAATGTTGCCCGCAGCCTGCCCAACGGCCGCGATCAGCGGCAAGAACGACACGACGCCTTAGTGCGAATGGACCCGCGCCGGAAATCAGGCCCGGCCGTGGGCCCGTTGCGCCCGGCGGGAGAGGGTGTCGACCACGACGGCGAGCAGCAGCACCCCGCCAGTGATCATGAACTGGACGGCGGTCTGGATGTCCATGAGGGCGACGCCCGAGGCGATCGACTGGATGACGAGCACGCCCAGCAGGGCGGACCAGGTGCTGCCGCGGCCGCCGAAGAGGCTCGTGCCGCCGATGACGGCCGCGGCGATGGCGTTCATCAGCAGGTCGGTGGAGACCGACGTCTGGCTGACCGAGTTGATCCGGGAGGCCAGGAAGAGACCGCCGATGGCGGCCATCGTGCTCGACATCATGAACGCGGAGGTGCGCACCCAGGCCACGTTGATCCCGGCGCGGCGGGCCGCTTCGACGCCGCCGCCCAGGGCGAAGATCATCCGGCCGTAGGCCGTGCGGCGCAGGACGTAGTCGAGGATGACGAGGACGACCACGAAGATCAGGAGGGCGAGCGGCAGGCCCTGGAACTGGTTGAGCACATACGCGGCGGCGAAGGCGAGCACCGCGAGCACGCCCGTGCGGACGGCGATCCAGGCCGGGGGGCGGGTGGGCACTCCGGCGGCGCGGCGGCGCTGGACATCGCGCCAGGCGGTGAGGAAGTACCCGGCGGTGCCGACCGCCGCCAGGGCGTAGGCGGCGGCGACATCGGAGAAGTAGTAGTTGGTGAGCTGGGCGACCAGGCCCTGATCGTCGAGGTTGATGGTGCCGTACGCGCCCATGATGGCGAGCATCAGGCCGTACCACCCCAGCAGTCCGGCGAGGGTGACCACGAACGCGGGGACGCCGACCACGGCCGTGAAGAAGCCGTGGACGAAGCCGACCGCCGTACCGCAGAGGGCGCCCAGGATGATGGCGGGTGGTTCGGGCATGCCGAAGTTGACGTTCAACACGGCGAACAGGGCGGAGGCCAGGCCGCTCACCGAACCCACCGACAGATCGATCTCGCCGACCAGCAGCACGAAGATCACGCCGACCGCGATCATGCCGGTGCCGACGATGTCCACGCTGAGGTTGGAGAGGTTGCGCGGGGAGAGGAAGTGCGGGTTGAGGATCTGGAAGGTGATCCAGATCGCGAGCAGCCCGAGCAGGACCGGGACGGCGCCGAACGTACCGCCGCCCACTCGGCGCCCGAACGCGCTGGTGAAGCGTTCGGCAGCGTGGGCGCTGGATCCGCCGGGGATGCTCACAGCTCCCCCTCCCGCGCCGCGCGCCGCGTGACCGCGTTGTCGGACGCGCCGGTGATGGAGGAGACGATCTGCTCCTGGGAGGTGGTGGTGACGTCGAAGAACCCGTTGTTGCGGCCCAGGCGCAGCACCGCGACCCAGTCCGCGACGGCCTTGACGTCGCCCAGGTTGTGGCTGACCAGCAGCACCCCGAGCCCGCGGTCACGGAGCCGTTCCACCAGGTCGAGGACCTGAGCGGTCTGCTCGATGCCGAGGGCGGCGGTGGGCTCGTCCAGCATCACCAGGTTCGGTGCGCCGAGCAGCGCCCGGGAGATGGCGACGGTCTGCCGCTGGCCTCCGGAGAGGGCCGCGACGGGCCTGCGGACGTCGGGGATGCGGATGGAGAGGGTGGCCAGCAGATCGCGGGTGCGGCGCTCCATCTCCACCTCGTCCAGGACCCCGATCCGGGTGAGCTCGCGGCCGAGGAAGAGATTGCCGACGACGTCGAGGTTGTCGCAGAGCGCGAGGTCCTGGTAGACGGTGGCGATCCCCAGGTGCTGGGCGTCGTGCGGACGGCCGATGTGGATGGGGCGGCCCTGCCATTCGAGGGTGCCCGTGTCGGCCGGTTCGACGCCCGCGATCACCTTGACCAGGGTGGACTTCCCCGCGCCGTTGTCGCCCACCAGGGCGATGACCTCACCGGCGTGGATCTCCAGCTCGACGTCCCTGAGCGCCTGGACCGCGCCGAAGCGCTTGAAGACGCCGCTCAGCGCCAGCAGGGGCGGGGCCGACGGTCGGGCCATCCGCGCCTCCCTTCATTCCGCCTCGTGCGATTCATTTCGCGTCGTGCCATTCATTCCGCGTCGTGCCATTCATTTGGCGTTGTGCGATGAGCCGTTCGAGTCGGTGAGCCCGGCCCTGCGGCAGTCGTCCACGTACTTCTTGGTGCATATCTGATCGACGCGATACAGACCGTCCTTGATGACGGTGCTCTTGATGTTGTGCACGGTGACGGCCAGCGGTTCGAGCAGCACCGCGGGGATGCCACGGGTGGTGGAGTTGTTGACCCGCCGCGTCGCGATCCCGTTGAGCGATCTGCCCCGTCCCAGCGCGATGGCCATCTCCGCGGCGGTGTACGCCTCGGGCTTGAACGGCTTGTAGACGGTCATGTACTGCTCGCCCGCGAGGATCCGCTGAATGCCCGCCACCTCGGCGTCCTGGCCGGTGACCGGGGGGATCGGATGGATCCGGGCCGCCTTGAGGGCGGTGATGACACCCGAGGCCAGGCCGTCGTTGGCGGCGAGGACGCCGTCGATGCCGTAGGGGCCCAGGGCGGCGATGGCGGCGGACATGTTGCGGTTGGCGTTCTCCGGCCGCCAGCCGACGGTCTCGTAGGACTTGGCGATCTTGACCTTGCCCTGGAGGACGGACCGCGCTCCCCGTTCGAACCAGCCCGCGTTGGGGTCGGTTGACGAGCCGTTCATCATGACGATCTGGCGGTTCGCGGGATGCGGTCCCAGCGCCCTCAGCAGCGCCTCGCCCTGGAGCTTGCCAACCCTTCCGCCGTCGAAGGAGACATAGCCGGAGATGGGCCCTTCGGCCAGACGGTCGTAGGCGACGACCGGGACACCGGCGCGGCGGGCCTGGATCACGGAGTGGCGGACGGCCTTGGTGTCGACCGCGTCCAGGATGAGGACATCGACCCCGTTCGTGATCATGGCGTCGATCTGGCTGCGCTGGGAGGTGGGATCGTGCTGGGCGCTGGAGTAGCTCACCGTGCAGCTCGGGCAGAGCTGCCTGACCCGGTGCTGGATCAGGGGTGCGTCGAAGCGCTCGAAACGGACGATCTCGTTCTCCGGGAGCAGCAGGCCGATCCGCAGCGGCCCGTGGTGGGTCCCGGCCGCGCCTACCGTCTCGCCGACCTGGGCCGCCTTGCCGCAGGCGGCGAGGGACACGGCCAGGACGAGGCCGACCGCGACGGCGACGGCCGCGCGAAGGCGGTCGCGCGTACGGAAGCGCGTACGGGAGCGCGTACGGGAACGCGTCGGGGGGTGCGCCCGGGAGCGCGTACGGGTGGGGATCATCGCCCAGCGCGTACGGGAACGGCTCACCGCCCAGCGCGTACGGAAACGGCTCATCGCCTCGCCCTCCTCCTTCTCGGCCCTCTCCTCCCCGTGGCCCCCTCGTCCCCCTCCGTCCGTTCCCCGGGCCCCGCGTCGGGCGGCTCCTCCGGGAGCTCCGCCGGGAGCTCCTCCGGGGGCGAGGGCCCTTCCGGGGGTGCGCCCCGGGGCTCCTCCCGCGGGGACGACAAGCTGATCTCGCCCCAGACCTGCTTGCCCCCGCTCAGCGGCACCGAGCCCCAGGTCTGCGACATCGCCTCGATCAGCAGCAGCCCCCGCCCGCCGGTGGCCTCCCAGTCCACGGTCGTCGGTTTGACGGGGGTACGCGGCGAGGGGTCGTTCACCGCGATCCGCAGCCGGTCCGCGGTCAGCGTCAGATTCAGCCGCACCTCGCCACGGGTGTGCACCAGGGCGTTGGTGACCAACTCGGAGGTGACCAGCAGGGCCACGTCCAGCTCGTCCGCCAGCCCCCAGTTGCGCAGGGTGCGCGCGGTGAAGCGGCGGGCGTGCATCACGGCGTCGGGCAGCCGCCACACCGTCCAGCTCGCCCGGATGGGCCGCACCCGCATCCCGTCGTAGCGCAGCAGCAGCAGCGCCACGTCGTCGTCCCGGCGGCTGTCCCCGCCGAGCAGCGCGTCCGCGACCCCGCCGGGGTCGGACGGGTCGGCGCGGGCCAGCGCCTGGCAGGCCCGGCGCACCCCGTCGTCCAGGTCGAGCCGGGCGGACTCGACCAGGCCGTCGGTGAGCAGCGCGATCAGGGTGCCGGCGGACAGCCCGGCCGCGGTCATCGGGAACTCGGCGTCCGCGACCACGCCCAGCGGCGGGCCGCCCTCGACGTCGAGCTCCGCGGTGGTGCCGTCCGGCTGGCGCAGCAGCGGCTGGATGTGTCCGGCCCGGACGAACCACGCCTCGCCCTCCTCCATGTCGAGGTCGGCGTAGCAGCAGGTCGCGAAGAGATCGGTCTCCATGCCGACGAGAAGGCGGTTGGCGTGCGCCACGACCACATCGGGCGGGTGGCCCTCCACCGCGTAGGCCCGGATGGCGGTGCGCATCTGGCCCATGATCGTGGCGGCCGCGGCGCTGTGGCCCTGCACATCGCCGATGACCAGCGCCACATGGCCGTCCGGCAGCGGGATGACGTCGTACCAGTCGCCGCCCACCTCCAGGCCCATCGTCGCGGGCAGATAGCGGGTGACGGCCACCCCGCCGGGCAGCTCCGGCAGCTTCCGGGGCAGCAGGCTGCGCTGGAGCATGGTGGCCAGCTCGTGCTCGGCGTCCAGGGCGTGGGCGCGCACCAGTGCCTGGCCCACCAGACCGGCGGTCGCGGTCAGCAGCGAGCGCTCCTCCGGGCCGAACTCATGCCGCTGCTCCCAGCCGATCAGGCAGACGCCGACGATTCGGCCGTCCGCCGGGAGCGGGAGGACGGCGAGGCCGCCGGGGCCGATACCGGCGAGCCCGGGTTCGAGACCGGCGCCCTCGGGCCAGAGGCTGACCTGCCCCTCCCGCAGCGCCTCCGCCAGCGTGGGCAGGGCATGGCTGGGCGGCTCGGGCCATTCGGAGCGCCAGGCGGCCCGCCACACCTCGGGCCAGGCGGCGGGTTCGGCGGGGGCGAGGACGCCGACCACCAGCTGATCGGCCTGGAGTTCGGCGACCGCGAGCCGGCCCGCCCCCAGTGGATCGCGCAGCGCGCCGACCACGGCCCGGCCCACGTCGCGGACGGTGGTGGCCCCGGCCAGGGCGGCGGACAGCCGCTGCACGAGGGACACCTCGTCGGCGCTGGGCCGCAGGTGCGAGGTCTCCGCGATCACGCCGAGCATGCGCCAGGGCGTGCCGTCCGCCCCCGTCTCGACCCGGGCGCGCAGTCCCAGCCAGCGCAGCTCCCCGTTCGGCCGGCGGATCCGGAACTCCAACTGTGCGGTGCCGGAGGTCAGCAGGTCGGGCTCCAGGACCGACATCAGGGCGGGGATGTCGTCCGGGACGGCGACCGCCAGCAGGGTCTCCACCCGTCCGTCGAAGTCCTCCCCGCGGATGCCGAAGAGGTCGAGCACCTGGGTGTCGGCGGTCATCCGCCCGCTGTCGAGGTGCAGGACGAACGAGCCGACCCGCAGCCGGTCCAGGGTGAGGCCGGGCAGCTCGGGTCTCCGCTGGGTGAGCGCCTGCGGCCCGGCCGCCTCGACCCCGGCGGCCACGTGGTGGGCGTAGAGCTCGATGAAACCGCGGCGGTCGGCGTCGATCCCGTCGGGCGCCTCGTCCACCACCACCAGACACCCCAGCCCCTTGCCGTCCCCGCCGAGCGGCAGCGCCCCGAGCGAGACGCCGGGCGTGGTGGGGGTTTCGGGCGTGGTGGGCCCGATGGGGCCGTAGGCGGCGAGTTCGGTGGGGGTCAGCCACAGGGGGCGTCCGGCGCGGAAGGCGTCGGCGACGGGCGAGCGCCCGGACAGGGGGTAGCGGGCCGACAGCGCGTACGACCGTCCGGCACCGCGCACCGTCTCGGCCAACCGCAGCTCGGCACCCTCCGCGTCCAGCACATAGACAGCCACCAACGCGGTCCCCGTGAACGTCAGCACATGCCCGGTCACAGCACGCCTGCACCGCCTCCGTGCGTGGACCGCCGGTCTCGTGGGCGTACCCGGGCCCTTGATCGGCCTCCGCGCGGCGACCGGTCACGACCACCGGCGGGGCCTTCGCTGCCGCGCCCCCTCGAAAGGGATGGCGCCTCTCCTCAAAGCATGGCACAGCGGGGTGAACCCGGCCATCTCCCCTCGGGGGCGACGATGCTCGACGCGGCTCGACGCGGCTCGACCCGGCTCGACGGCGGTCGATGGTGATCGGCGGCGGTCAACGGCGATCGACGGTGCGGGAGACTGGGCGGCATGGTGCGGCTGCGGGTGGTCACGACGGACGACTGGCCGCTGTGGCGGGACGCACGCCGGACCGCGCTGGCCGAGGCGCCGCACGCCTTCAAGTCCCGGCTCGCCGACTGGCACCGCGGCGGCGAGGAGCGGTGGCGAGCCCGGCTGGAGATGCCGGACGCCTACCACGTCGTGGCCCTGCTGAACGGCCGGGCCGTCGGGATGGCGGGCGGCATGCCAGGGGACGGGGACGGACGGCCGCCGGAGCTGAGGTCGGTCTGGGTCAGCCCCGAGGCACGCGGCCACGGCGTCGGCGGCCGGCTGATCGCGGCGGTAGAGACCTGGGCCCTGCGGACGGGCGCCACGGCGCTGCGGCTGGCGGTGATCCCGGGCAACGCACCGGCGATCACCCTCTACGAGCGGCATGGTTTCGCCGCCACCCGGGAACCGGGCGATCTGCTGGCCGACGGCGTGACCAGGGAGCTGGTCATGGTGAAGGCGCTGCGGCGGAGTTGACCCGACCCGCCACGCTCCGCACCACAGTCGTGAATTCTGTTCATTGATATGGACACGCCATCGACTCTGCCCTACCTTGACTCTTGGTCTAGACCATGATCCAACAAGGGAACGGAACAGACCGGAGGTGGGCCCGTATGCCCGCATTACGCACCAGACACACCAGACGCACCCCCAGCTTCAGGACGGCTCTGGCGCTCGCCGCGCTCGCCGGAGTCCTGTCGGCGGGAGTCGCGTCCGGGGGGACGGCCGCGGCGAAGGAGGCCGCGGCGTCACCGACCGATGGATGGACGCAGACGTCGTTCACATACTCGATGCACAAGCCGTGGAATCTCGACCTGAGCGAGCGCTACAGCTACAACTCGAGCACGAAGACCCACACCATGTGGGTCAACTCCACGGACGAGCCGCTCGAAGAGGGCAGCGACACCGATCCGCGCACCGAGATGCGGTGGAAGCAGGAGTACTCCTCGGGGAAGCACATGTGGGACGCCGATGTGTATGTGCCGTCCGGGACGAACGGCGCGGACATCATGCAGATCCTGCGGGGCAAGCACCCCAGCGGAACACCGGCCACCGACATCATGCTGCGGGCGTCCAGCGCGAACGGCGGGACGCTCAAGCGCTATACGGATTCCGTCATCAAGACCGGTATCTACAACACCTGGTGGAACCTGAAGGTGGCCCATGACGCGGACACCGGAAAGATCCAGGTCTACGCCGACGACAAGCTGGTGCTGACGGTCGACGACCGGGGACCGGCGACGCGCTACTTCAAGAACGGCGTCTATCACCACGGCAGTGGCCGGGCCGAGGCCCGGTTCCGCAACATCCGCTATTGGGTCAAGTAGAGGAGTGGAACCGTGCCCAGGAAACACCGTGTGATCGCCGGGATGTCCGCCGCCTGCGGACTGCTGCTGGCGGCGTCGGGCGTCGCGCACGCCGAGGTCGAACCGGGCGGCTGGTCGTCCGAGTCCCCGGGGTTCAAGGTGCAGGAGCGGGGGTGCGGAGAGGTCGACAACCTCACCTTCAAGCTCACCTGCTCCACCGCGAGCGGGGACCAGCGGGCCGAACGGCGCTATGACACCTACACCGGCGGGACCCATCAGTTCGAGGGCTACTTCCGGGTCACCAGCATGGGCGGCACCCGGATCAGCCTGAAGCAGACGTTCAACGACACCGACGGCGACGCCGGTCCGTACTTCATGCTCGCGGTCGAGCGCGGCGGGCGGCTGTACGCCGTGCACGGCGGGGACACCCTGTCCAACGCGGGGACGGTCGGCGCCACGGTGCGCGTCAACACGGTGCACCAGGTGGGCAAGGAGCACCGTACGTACATCAACGGCTCGCTCAAGCACACCGTGGACAGCCCCGGCGGCAGCTTCTACGACAAGTTCGGGGCGTACCGCACCGGCAGCGGCAACGGCCCGGCCACCGTGGAGTGGAGCAACGTGAAGTTCTGGCGCAAGTGAGCGGCTCGGTACGCGGCCTGGCGGCGGCGGTTCTCGTCGCCGCCGGGCTCTCCGGAATCAGCGGGTGCGCGGCGTCCACGGAAGCGACGCCGAAAGCCGCGAACGCCCCGAAAGCCTCCGGCGCGGCCCGGACCGGGACCGGGACCGGGACCGGGACCGTGCTCAGCGTCACCCGGGTCTCCCCCGTCGACGCCGAGCTGAGCTGGCACGGGAAGGCGCCGGGCGCCGCGGGGCGGATCGTGGAGTTCGCGACCGAGCCCGGCGGACCCTGGACGGTCCTCACCTACGCCCCGCTCGGTCAGACCACCTACCGGCACCCGGATCTGATCCCGAAGACCCACTTCTACTACCGGGTGCGGCCGTACTACGGCCCCGCGTCCCGGCCGGTCGACGTCACCCTGCCCAAGGGGGCGTTCACCAAGGCGGAGCAGCGCCGGGAGCACACCTGGGCGCCGCCGCGCACCATCCGACGGGCCGGGGTGCGCACCAGCCCCGTCCGGCGGCCCTCGGCCGCCCCGACCGATCTGCGCGCGACCGTCATGCACGCCAACGGCATCCGGTTCACCTGGACCGACCACGCCGAGGGCGAGCGGGGCTATCTGCTGGAGGACCGGCCCCGGGGCGGCGGCTCCTTCCACCCCGTAGCCGTACTCGACCCGGACATCAACTCCTTCGGGCTGATCACCCTGCCGAACGAGAAGCGGGCCTCCTACCGGGTCCGGCCCTTCACCTACGGCGAGCGGTCCAACATCGCCCGGATGACCACCGGCGAGCGGCCCGCCGGACGCGGGCGCGGCTGAACGCGGTCACCTCAGCCCCCGGCGGCCTGGGTCGCCTCGGGGTCCACCGGGGACGGGGCGAGTACCTCCGGCAGCGGGGTGTGCCGCGCCCCGGCGATGAGGACGTCGAAGCCCCAGGCCAGCCGGTCCTGGGGGGACCCGGACAGCAGCCGTGGGCCGAGCGCGGCGATATGCGGATGGGTCCGCGGTGAGACGTCCCGAACCACCGTGGCGAGCGCCTGCCAGTCCGCCTCGCTCTGCGGGGTGTCGCCGGGGGCCCGGTGAGCGTGCTCGGCCGCGGTCGCGGTGGCGAACTGGAGCAGCAGATCGAGCAGCCACGCGGCCCGGTCGGGCTCGAGGCCGCCCTCGCCCAGCAGCGCCAGCAGCGCCTCCACCAGCTTCAGATAGTGCTTGCCGAAGGGGCGCGCCACCAGGGCGGACTGGGCGAGACCGGGGTGCTCGAACAGCACCGAGGTGTACGAGGTGAGGATCCGCACCAGCCGGTCGCGCCACTCTCCGTCCGCCGTCGCCGGGCTCAGGTCGACGGCGCCGAGGAGCTCGTCCAGGACGGCGGCGTGCAGCTCGGCCATGTTGCGGACGTAGACGTAGAGCGAGGCCGGCCCGGTGTCCAGCTCCTTGGCCAGGCGGCGCATCGTCACCCGCTCCAGGCCCTCGGCACGCATGAGGTCGACCGTGGTGGCGATGATGCCTTCCCGGGTCAGGGCCGGTTTCGCCGGACGTTCCCGGCGGCTCCGCGGGGCGGTGGGGTGCGCTGTCATGGCGCCATCGTACCGGGCGACGAACGCGTTCGCCACGAACATGTTTGCCACGAACGCGTTCGTCGTCCTACGCTCCTCCCATCCACGGCGCACCCGCGCCGAGCCAGGGAGGCCCAGGGAGGCATCCATCGCCATGTCCACCGCCATGTCCACACAACGCCGTCAACGCCGTATCGCCATCGTCGGAGCAGGGCCGGGAGGGCTGACGCTGGCGCGCGTTCTGCACGTCCACGGCATCCCCTCGACCGTCTACGAACTGGACGCGTCGGCGACCTCACGCGACCAGGGCGGCACGCTGGACCTGGACGAGGAGTCCGGCCAGCGGGCGCTGCTGCACGCCGGGCTGCTCGAGGAGTTCCGGCCGCTGAGCCGCCCCGAAGGCGGGGAGCTGCGGCTGCTCGGCAAGGACGCCGACGTCGGCTTCCACGTCCCCCCGCCGCAGGACGGTGACGGCAACGACCGTCCCGAGATCGACCGCAGGGTGCTGAAGGAGCTGCTGCTGGGGTCGCTGCCGGAGGGGACCGTCCGCTGGGGTCAGAAGGTGCGGGCGGTCGCCATCGGCGCGGCGGGGCGGCCCACGCTCACCCTGGCCGACGGCACGACCGTAGCGGCGGATGTGCTGGTCGGCGCGGACGGGGCGTGGTCCAGGGTCCGGCCCCTGCTGTCCGACGCCGATCCCGTCTACACCGGGGTGTCATTCGTCGACGGCCTCCTGAACGACGTGGACACCCGGCACCCGGCCGTCGCCGAACTCGTGGGCCGGGGCTCGATGTTCGCCCTCGCGGACGAGAAGGGGCTGTTCGCCCAGCGCAACGGCGGCGGCCGGATCCGCGTCTACGTCGCGGTCAAGGCGCCGGAGGAGTGGAGCCGTTCGGGCCCCATCGACCCGACGGACCCGGCGGCGACCAGGAAGCGGCTGCTGGACCTCTTCCCCGACTGGGACGAGGGGCTGCGCGCGCTGATCGCCGACACCGAAGGCCCGCTCGTCCCCCGGCCCATCCACGCCCTGCCCACCGGCCACCGCTGGGACCGCGTGCCCGGCGTCACGCTCCTGGGCGACGCCGCCCATCTGATGTCCCCCTTCGCCGGGGCGGGCGCGAACCTCGCCATGCTCGACGGCGCGGAACTCGCCCTCGCCCTGGCCGCCCACGACGACCTGGAGACGGCTCTGAACGCCTACGAGACAGCGATGTTCCCGCGCGCCGAGGCGGCGGCCACGCAATCGGCCGACCACCTCGTCGACTTCTTCCAGCCGGACGCCCTGCGGATCCTGCGGGACGCCTTCACCACGATGACCGCCGGAGGTGCGGACCGATGACCACGCCCACCGAATGCATTGTTGAGCCCTACCCCGGTCTGCCCCTGACGGTGCGGGACGTGGGCGCGGGCCGGCCCGTGCTCGTCCTGCACGGCGGCGCCGGACCCGCCGGCGTGAGCGGTGTGGTGGACCACTTCGCCGCCACTTCCCGGGTGCTGGCACCGACCCACCCGGGCTGGGAGGACACCCCTCGGCCCGAGTGGTTCGCGGGCGTGGACGACCTCGTCGAGACGTATCTGGATCTGCTGGACGACCGCGATCTGCGCGATGTCCTCGTCCTCGGCAGCTCCTTCGGCGGCTGGATCGCCGCGGAGATGGCCGTGCGCGACCGGGGCCGCCGCATCGGCGGACTGGTCGTCATGGGCGCGTTCGGGCCGCGGATCGAGGGGCACGAGGTGCGGTTCCCCACGGCCCCGCCCGGCCCACCGCCCGGTGCGGGTCCCGGACCCGGCCAGGGTCCCGGACCCGGGGAAAGCTCCGGACCCGGGGAAGGCCCCCGACCCGGGGAAGGCCCCCGACCCGGGGAAGGCTCCGGCGCCTCCGCGCCGCGCCGGGGGCCCTCACCCGCCGCCCTCCAGGCGCTGACGGCCTACGCCGGGCCGACGAAGTCCGACCCGAAGCTGCTGCACCGGCTCACCCGGGTGACGGTGCCCGCCCTCGCGGTGTGGGGCGAGAACGACACCGTCGTCCCGCCCGACTACGGCCGCGCGTACGCCGCCGCCATCCCCGGGGCGCGCTTCGAGCTGATCCCGGGCGCGGGCCACCTCCCCACCCGGGAGGCCCCGGAGGCCACGTTCGCCGCGATCGACGCGTTCCTGGCCGCCGCCGGGCGGTAACGGCCAAACCTCAGCCGGCGCGCCCCAGCTCCTTGCGGAAGAGCTCCAGCACGTTGCCGCCGAGGATCTTCTCGATATCCCCCTCCGGAAGGCCCCTTCGGACCAGCGCCTCGGTCACCAGAGGCAGTCCGCGGGGGCCTTCGAGGCCGGGGACCACCAGCCGGGCGTACTCGACGTCCTCGCAGCAGGGCGGGGTGGTGTCCGCGCTGACCTCCTTGATGAAGTCCGGCCCCAGACCCACATGGCCGACGCCGATCACCTCGGCGATGTGGACGATGTGATCGGCCAGCCGGTCCACCGTGCGGTCGGCCGGGGCGGTGGCCAGGAACTCGCCGAGGAAGTTGACGCACACCGTGCCGCCGGTGGCCGCGATCCCGCGCAGCTGCTCGTCGGTGAGGTTGCGATGGTGGTCCAGCAGCGCGCGGGCGGAGGAGTGGGTGGCCAGCACGGGGCGAGTGGCCAGCTCC
This sequence comes from Streptomyces endocoffeicus, assembly GCF_016741935.1. Taxonomy (GTDB): domain Bacteria; phylum Actinomycetota; class Actinomycetes; order Streptomycetales; family Streptomycetaceae; genus Streptomyces; species Streptomyces endocoffeicus. The sequence goes on from NZ_JAERRG010000009.1 coordinate 16,687, forward strand.
AGCACATGGGCCACCCCGGAGGCGCCGAGATGGGAGACGTCGAAGAGGATGCCCAGACGCTCCATCTCCGTCAACGCCCGCACCCCGGCCTCGGTGAGCCGGCTTCCGGTGGCGTCCTCACCGCTGCCGTCCGCCAGGGCGGTGCGCCCCCAGTGGGCGAGCGAGGCGATGCGCACCCCGAGGCGGTGGAGGGTCGGGAGGAGCTCGACGTTGGCGTCCAGCCCGGGGGCGCTCTCCAGCGCCAGCACCAGGGCGATCCGGCCGTCGGCGAGCGCGGCGTCGATGTCGTCGCCGTCCAGGCACAGCCGCACCTCGTCGGCGTTGCCCTCGGCGAGGGTGTGAGCGCACTCGATCATCCGCAGCGTCTCGCGCAGCGCGCCCTCGGGCCGGAACTGGTCGTCGATGAAGACCGGGAGCACCTGGAGATCCACCCCGCCCTCGCGCAGCTGCGGCAGCCAGCGCTCGCGGAAGTAGCCCGCCCAGCGGTGCGGCGGGCGGGCGGTGACGGCGATCAGCAGGTCATTGTGGGCGTCGGCGACGACGGCGCGCCGGTGGAGTGCACGGCTCATACGGCTCATACGGCTCATACGGACGGCGGTGCCCTTTCGTGTGACCGGGACCCCGGGCGCCGGGGTCGGCGGCGGTCATCGTGGCGTACGGGCCGCCCGCCGGTCCACGGATTTTCGCCCGGCGGGTCTTTCCCCTCCCCGCCCCTTCCCGTTACCTGGGGCTCCGCCCCTGGACCCCGGGCGTCTGGGGTGGAGCCCCACCACGCGGCGGAGCCGCAGATCGATGCTTCGGGAAGGGGCGAAGCCCGAGCCCGGGGTCTGGACGTAGCCCCGGTCCGAGGCCTGGAGCAGGGACCCGACCGGGGGTCTGGGGCGAAGCCCCGCTCCGGGGGCTGGGGCGGAGCCCCAGTTTCGGGAAGGGGCGGGGCGGGGAGCAGCCCGCCGCAGGCGTCACGATCCGCCGGACACCCCCTCGGTACGCGGTCAGTTGAGGGCGATCAGACCGATGGCCAGCCCCGCGCCGAGCAGCCCGACGGCCCGGGGCCGGGTGATCCGCTCCCGCAGGAACGTCAGCGCGAGCAGCACCGGCACCGCCGGATAGAGCGCGGACAGCACCACGGCGACGGACAGCGACTCCCGCCGGGTCGCGAGCAGATAGAGGATGGTCGCCAAGGTGCCGAGCGCGCCCGCCACCGCCGCCACGGCGGCCGCCCGGCGGGGTGAGAGGATCGGGGCGGGACGACCCGAGGGAGGCGGCGGGAGATGTCGGTGGAGATCACCTGGTGGGGGCATGCCACCGCGACCGTGCGGGACTCCGGTGTGCGGGTGCTGACCGACCCCCTCTTCGTACGGCGGCTGGCCCATCTGCGGCGCCGCCGGGGAGCCGTGCCACCGGCCGCCGCGGCGGTCGCGGACGTGGCGCTGGTCTCGCATCTGCACGCCGACCATCTGCACCTCGGCTCGCTGGCCAAGCTGCCGCCCGGCACCCGGCTGGTGGTGCCGCGCGGGGCCGGGCGGGCGGTGCCCGGGCTGCGGCGGGTGGTCGCGGCGCGGGGGCTGCGGGTGACCGAGATGGCGCCGGGGGACGTGTGCGCGGTCGGCGAGGTGCGGATCCGGGCGGTGCCGGCCGCGCACGACGGTCGGCGGCTGCCGTACGGGCCGAGCCGGGTGCCCGCGCTGGGGTACGTACTGAGCGGCGAGTCGACCACGTACTTCGCGGGCGACACCGGGCTGTTCGACGGGATGGCGGAGGCGGTGGGCGCCTGCGATGTGGCGCTGCTCCCGGTGGGCGGCTGGGGCCCGTACCTCGGCCCCGGCCATCTCGACGCGGGCCGCGCGGCACAGGCGCTGGCCCGGCTGGGGGCGCGCTGCGCGGTGCCGGTGCACTACGGGACGTACTGGCCGATCGGGATGGACGCGATCCGTCCGCATGAATTCCACGCCCCGGGCGACGACTTCGTGCGCCACGCCGGGCGGCTCGCCCCCGAAGCGGTGGTGCACCGGCTGGTGCACGGGGAGTGCGTGCGGCTGGAGCCCGCCAGGTGATAGGGGATCTGGCGGATCTGGCGCGGAGCGTGCCGTCCGAGTCGACACAGCAGGCGGTGGGGTACCCCTCGCTGTACCTGCTGGTGGTGTTCGGGTCGCTGGTGCCGGTGGTGCCCACCGGGGCGGTGGTCTCCTCGGCGGCGGTGGTCGCCATCCACCAGACCGCTGCCCCGCTGTCCCTGCTGGTGGTCTTCGGAGTGGCCTCGCTGGCGGCCTTCTCCGGCGATGTGATGCTGTACTGGCTCGGGCTGCGCGGGGTGCGCTCGAAGAACGGCTCGCGGTGGCTGGAGCGGATCCACGACCACGCGGCGCCGGAGCGGCTGGACCAGGCACAGGCGCGGCTGGACGAGCACGGGGTGGCGGTTCTGGTGCTGTCCCGGCTGATCCCGGCGGGGCGGATACCGGTGATGCTGGCCTGCCTGCTGGCGCGCTGGCCGCTGCGGAGGTTCGCCCGGGGCGCCGGACCCGCGGCGCTGGCCTGGGCGGTGACGTATCAGCTGATCGGGATCCTGGGCGGCTCACTCTTCGCCGAGCCCTGGGAGGGCGTGGCGGCGGCGGTGGTCCTGACGGTCGTGATCAGCACGGCCCCCGCGCTGTGGCGCCGTCTGCGCCGCCGAACCGCCCGCGACGCCCAGAGCGAGGCCGCGGGCTGACGGCGACACCCTGAGAAGCTGTTTCTCATCCCCCAGTTCTGAGTAGCCTGGCCCCTACGCTGGCGGGGTGTCCGAGGGCTCCCGGCGGGCCGGGGAGAGGATCTGTCGGGCTTGTGGCGAGCGGCTGAGGCCGGAGGCCCGGCCTGACGCGGTGTTCTGGGCCGCGATCACTCTCATGACCCGCCGCCTCACGAGCGGACCAGCCCGTCAGAATCAGCTCGCACCGGCGGCCTGAATCGATTCTCGTGGTCGGCCGACCTGGCCCAGCTCATAGAACCCGGCGGACACCAGGCAAGCGGCGCAGTCCGGCAGCGAGTGCGAAGGCAGTCCCGATGGCGAGCACGCTGGACGTCGCCCATGCACCGATCGCGGACAGATTGCGGCCCGTCAGGTAATTCTGCACGGTCACCACCAGCGGCACATGAAGGATGTACACGCCGTACGAATCCGCTGCCAGTTCCTTGGAGAGGCGGCTTGTACTGGTGACCGTCTCACGGAACAGGGTGAGCAGCCCGACGCACAGGGACACGCACAAGGCGCTGTCGTACGCCGCCCAGGCCAGGGCCGGCCCGTTGAAGCCCCCCGGGGCGAACCAGTCGGAGTCCGCTCCCATCGCGAAAAGCGAGGCGACTGCCGCCAGCCCGACGCCCAGCCACACCCATCCGATGCGGGCATCGAACCTCTCCAGCCAGTGGTGACGGTGTGCGAGCACGCCGAGGGTGAAGAAGGCCGCGTACTGCGGTACCCGGGCGGGCTCGACCTGTAGGAAGTCCAGCACCGGGATCCACTTGTCCAGCGGGTACCTCAGCCGTATGAGCAAGGTGGCGGCGGTGATCGCCGCCGTCAGCCACAGCAGCGCCCCGTGCCCCGGCGCGGGGCGCTCACCACGCACCCGCTCGTCGCGTCGAGGGCGCTGCAGCAGACGGCCGACCCGGCTGCAGATGACGTACAACACGGTGTAGGCGAGCAGGTTCTGGATGAACCACAGGTGCCCGAACTGCAGGTCCGGCCAGGAAGGCCCCGTCCAGCCCGCAGGTTTCTCCGCCAGGCCCAGGTAGACGTCCCAGAAGTAACGCGGGAAGGAGATAGGCGGGTAGCCGCGGTAGTGAACGTAGTACGTGTACATCAGGCCAGGCACGATCGTCAGTGCGCCGACCACCACCGGGATACCCAGCCTGACCATGCGGCTCTTCAGGAAACGCCAGGCTCCGTGCCGCTGGTACGAGCTGGGCACGAACGCCGCGGAGACGAAGAAGAACAGACTCATGAAGAACGCCCCGTCGACCGCGGACAGCGTGGCCAGGCCCGGGGTGCGCGGCTGTCCCTCGACATACCACCAGTCGTCCGGCCCGTAGGGCTGGGCAGCGTGGTGGACCACGACTAGGACCGTCAGCGCGATCCGTAAGTTGTCGAGCCAGTCCAGACGGCGGTCGGGGCGCACTGCAGAGGGGGATGTACCAGAATTGAGTGTGTGCATCTGTTCAGGATGCTCAACATGTGTACACCTCGCACTGGGGTTATCCCCCCGTCCCGTCCTCCAGGTATCCGTACAGTCCCTGCAAGAGCAGGCGTTGATTGGCCGCGCTGCGTCGCGCCAGCACCGCCGGATCGAACATCGGCTCATCACAGTGAGGCTGCATCACCCGCTCCAGCAGCAGCGGCCCAAGGACCAGGCACAGCACCTGAAACGCTGCCCACTCGCTGTTCGGTGCCTGCTTGCCGTACGCCGCAGACAACCGCCCCAGCTCTGCCCGGGCACCACTCAACATCCGCCCGAACAGGTCCGAACTTGCCGCGCTGTCCTCCAGCAGGACATGCCGCAGGTAGCCCCGCAGCACCAGGTCCTCCCCGAACAGCCGGGCCGACACCTCGCCAAGCGACTCCATAAGCCCGGCATCCGGATCCATCTCGGACAGTTCCTTGCCGATCCGCTCCAGCACGTACTCATCGACCGCGGCGCGCAGTCCCTCCTTCGACCCGAAGTGCCGGGTAACCAACGCCGGCGACAGCCCCGCAGCCGCTGCCACCGCCCGCGTCGACGTCGCCTCGAACCCCCGTTCGGCGAACAGCTCCAGCGCAGCCTCGCGCAACCGCGCCCGCCCTGTCAGATCGCTCTTCTCCACCGCCCTCATGCCCGCAGCGTAATCACGAGCCCACCAGCAGAACGGGGGCTGCTCAACAGGAGGTTCAGAAACAGCTTCTGAGCTTGTTCTTTATCTTCTGGGGCGGTCGGCGACAAGATCATGTACTTGGCTGGGTGCAGGCGGCATACGCCAGAGGCTGCCTGAAGCCGCCACCCTGAAAGGTGGCTTTGCCGGAGTCAGTCAGCGGTCTTGCATACCCCACACAGGGAACAGGCCATCCCACTGCTATGCCCGGCGTGCGCGACCTCCGTTGATGTGGTCGATCTGTTCGAGGAGAACAGCATTCAGCTGTGCACGCGCGGCCCTGACCCGCTCCAGGGCCTCCAGAATCTCGCGACGTACCGGGACCTCTTGCCGGGCAGGGCTCTGCAGGACTTCGGCACGGACTTCGCGGGTCGCCTCTCGCAACCAGCCCAGGAGCTGGGACAGGGCTGCGGAGGTTGAACCGTTTACATTGTCCGCTTCCGAACGGCCAGGGGGAGCCTGGACCACAGGGATGCCGTGTGGTGGCGTGTCCTGCGATTCGAGCCAAAGACCACTGTGAGCGAGGGCATGCCCAGCCTCGGTAGCCTCTGCGCTGACTCGGTCGATGTTCTCATCGAATCGGTCGACGTCCACAGGACGGTGGGCTTCCAGATCTTGGACGGTGCGCTCCAGCGCATCGACCCATGCTCGACCCGTGGTTCGCATCTTCAGTAGGCGAGTGATCTCTGTTTCCCTTCGACGAGTCTGCTCCTCACTCGTCCTCTGCTCTGACTGTCGCCGATGCAGAAGTGCCGGGCCGTAGACCGTCGCGAGGCCGGCGATTCCAGCTCCCCCCAGCACCCCGAGCAGCCCATACAACGCGCCGTTGTCGTTCATGCCCCGACTCCCTCGGAATCTCCGCCTGTACGCATGCCATCTCGATCACCGTTGCCCCTCGACCAGAGGGCAACCTGAACCCTTGACTCAGCATGTACCCAGCTCTGCAGATGAACCCGTGCCTTGACTCGGGCTCGAATAAGTCTCGAACTTGAGGCCCTTTTGCCTCGTTCGTCGAGCACGTAGGGCGGCCTTCACGCGATCGTGTGCCAAGTCGAGTAGGCATCTGGACCGTGCGAAGGCCGTGGCAATGAGTGTGCTCCTATCCGGGCTCAGGAGGGATGCGTTGGCGCAAGCGTCACGCCTCCGGGGCGAGTTCTACGCGTGCTTGTCCGCCCGACGGGATGAGCTGTTCGAGCTCACCGACGCGGTGCTGTGCGTGGACGGCCCGGTGGTCTCGCCGGTCGATCTGACGATGGTGCCCGAACACCGCCGTGGGCACGGAGCGTTGTACGGAGCCCTCAACCACGGCGAGATCGACATCGAGCGGCTACGGACCCTGCTGGCCGGGCTGCCGCTGCCCCGATTCGAGGGGCGGCGCCTGGTGCTGGCGGTCGACGTGTCGCCATGGTTGCGGTCGGACGCACCGTGCTCGGCGGACAGGCTGTTCTGCCATGTCTACGGGCGGGCGAAGTCCGCGTCGCAGTTCATTCCGGGCTGGCCGTACTCCTTCGTCGCCGTCCTGGAGCCCGGGGCCACGTCATGGACTGGGATCCTGGACGTGGTCCGGCTCGGGCCCGAGGACGACGCGACCGCGGTCACTGCAGCCCAGCTGAGGGCCGTGGTCAAGCGGCTCGTTGCGGCCGGCCAGTGGCAGTCCGGGGACCCGGACATCACGATCGTCATGGACGCCGGCTATGACGTCACCCGTCTGGCCTGGGTGCTGCGGGCTCTTCCCGTTGAACTGGTCGGCCGAATCCGTAGCGACCGGGTGATGCGCCTGCCGAAGCCCCGCATCTACGACCCCAAGGGCGGGCGCCCTCCCAAGCACGGGCCGGAGTTCCGCTTCGCCAAGCCCGAGACCTGGCCCGAACCGGAGATCACCACGGCCACCGACGCCGTGAAGTACGGCAAGGCCGAAGCCCAGGCGTGGGACCTGGTCCACCCGAGGCTGACCCACCGCTCGGCCTGGCTGGAACACGACGGCGAACTCCCCGTCGTTGAGGGCAGCCTGGTCCGCCTCAAGGTCGAACACCTGTCGAAAGACCGGGAGGCCCCGCCGGTGTGGTTGTGGTCCTCGAAAACCGGCGCCGTCCCGGCGGACGTGGACCTGTGGTGGCAAGTGTTCCTCAGGAGATTCGATCTGGAGCACACCTTCCGGTTCGGGAAGCAGACGCTCGGCTGGACCACACCGAAGATCCGTACTCCCGAGGCGGCGGACCGCTGGACCTGGCTCCTGGTCGTCGCCCACACCCAGCTCCGCCTCGCCCGTCCGCTGGCCACCGATCTCCGTCGGCCCTGGGAGAAGCCGACCAAACCCGAACACCTCACCCCGGCCCGGATCCGTAGGGGGTTCAGGAACATCCGCGCCCGCCTGCTCTGCCCGGCCCGTGTTCCTCAACCGACCGGAACCGGTCCCGGACGCCCCCTCGGCTCAAAGAACCGGCGGCCCGCCACCCGCTACGACGTCGGCAAAACCGTCAAACGTGCCGAGACCCTCAAGGCCATCGGCAGACCCGGTAGATCCTGGTAGATAAAGAACAAGCTGAGAGTCGCAGCCGGGCGGAGCCGCCGTCGCACCGGCCACAACGCCGGCCGCCGCGGCGGCCAGCCGGCTCCACTCCTTCCGACCGTGACGCCCCGCCCCGACCGCTTCGGCGAACGCCGGGCCCAAGGAGACTCAGCCTGTCGAATCCCCTGACTCGATCTCCTTGAGCTGCTCACCCGGCAGAAGACGGTCAACCATCGTCTCTGGCTTCGCTTCCATACCCAGACCCTTCATCGCGGCAGCCGAATTGAGACGGTCCTTCGCCTCCCGGTCTTCAACACGGTCGATAAAGGTTGTCGCCACTTCAAGCTTGTGATCGATGTCGATCTTCTTCTCGTTCTCCTCGGCGGCCTTCGTGAGATTGGCCTGCGGCAGGCGGATACACATTCCCTGCGGCGTGATCGCCAATGAAGACGTTATGGACTTCTCCCGCGTGCTGAGTTACTTGCTGTTGCGGCGCGGGTTCCGGGCGCTCCCGAAGGGACTTGGCCACGTTCTTGAACATGGTTGAGGTGATGGGCTCCACGATCTTCGCCATGACCTCCGGAGGCAACGCAAACGGAGAGCTGAGGTTCCTCTCCTCTGGCGGTTCGGCTCCACCGTTCGAATTCGTCGCCATCATCCGCCCCCGATCCGCCAACCGGCGCTATGCCAACCCAGTTCAGAGTAATGCCAGCAGCAGTCAGAAGGGCACACCAGCACGCTTGGCGAGCTTGGTCAGCCTGGGGTTGCTGCGGCGGTGCAGCGAGGTGAGCACGCGCATCAGCTCTTGGCTGGTCGGGTGGACGCGGGCCATCTCCGGTGCGACGTCCCAAGCCGCTTCGAGCGATTCAAGGGCGCCGCTCCTGTCGCCCAGCGCGAGCTTTGACCGGCTGATGTTCATGTGTAGCGGACCAACGCGCGTGGCCGGAAGCGTCAACCCACCCCGGACCAAGTCGTCCGCCGTGTTGAGGGACTCGCGGTAGTCCTCCATGTCGGAAGCCGTCGAGATGACATGTACGGCCGTGTTCTCGGGCCCAAAGTGAATGCCGTGGTCCTCGATGTCCTCGGGGAACTCCTCGGCCACCTGCCAGGCTGCCTCGATGTGCCGTTCGGCGGTGGCTTTCTCCTTGAGCCGACCGGCCAGCGTAAGCCCACGCAGGTGCAGGATGCCCAGACCGTACGCGCGGTCACGTCCCCGCAGCGTCGTCTCGGCCTCGACCACTGCCCGGTCCACGATCGCCAACCCGCCCGCGAAATCACCGGAGTTGAGGAAGGCTCCGGCCTCATCCCGGGCGGCCACCGTGGCGGCAATCGGGTGCGCACGTTCGGCGGCCAGCCGCTGTTTCATGACGGCCAATTCGGCGAGGTGCATCCAGCGGTGTCGAGCGGCCAGCCAATAGACCACCGAGTACGCATCGGCGACGCGAGTCCAGGCGTCGGGCGACTGGGTGGCGTGCGCGCAGTTGGTGGCGTCGGCCAGCACGCCAGGGAGCTTCTGGAGGACCGCCGACAGCTCCGTGCGGTAGCGGTGCTCGTTCAGCTCGGCCAGCTCGCGCGGAAGGTCCTCAGGGTGTGACGGTGGCGTGTCGGGGATGTCGAACCGCCGAATGGCGTAGTTGAGGGCGGCAAGGCTCTTCTCGTCGGTGCGCTCGACGGGGGCCGTGCCCAGGAGCTCATCCAGCGTCAAACCCATGGCCTGAGCGAGAGCGGCGGCAATGCCCTGGGTCAGCGCGCGGTCACCTACCTCGATCTTGCTGAGCAGCGAGACCGACACACCTGCACGCCGGGCAAGGGCAACCTGGCTGAAGCCGCGCGCCTTGCGGCAGACACCCACATTCGCACCGGGTCCGGGAATCTTGGTCGCGCTCATAGTGTGCGTCTTCCCCACTCGACTGGCGTTACCTCTCATCCATCGTCTCACTCTCAGCACTCATGCGCTTGCGCCCTGTGCAAGAGGTGTGCAAGTTCGCTTCGCACGGCGGCAGTTCTCTTGTGTGAGACACATATGCGCAGGTGGGACGAGGAATCATGACACAGACACAAGAGAAGCCACCGACGGTGCTCGGCCACGGCGATCTGCCGTACCCAAAGGGCACGCTTGTCGAAGACACCGAGACCGGTTGCACAGGCGAGCTGCAAGGCGTGATTGAGGAGCGCGTCAAGGGCACCGGAAAGCTGTTCAGCCAAACGGCGTACATGCGACCGAAGGGAGGTGGCCTCGAATGGGAAGCCCCTTTGGACCGCATCAGGCCCGCCGACAAGAACGGTTAAGCCTGCCCACCAAGCGCGCTGCCCTGATCAGTCCGGGTGACGTGATCGGCTACGACGGCGAATGGCGCACGGTCAAGGAGGCATCGACCGCCCAGGGGCCAATGGGCGGGTTAGCCGTCGTGGTCACCTGGGAGGAGGGCGGCACGGCCCGCTTCCCCGCCGGGGACGAACTCCTCCTGAAAGGAGCAGACGTCGACTGACCTGCCACTGAGCCCCGCCCCAACTGTTAGGCGCGGGGCTCAGTGATGTTTTGACGAAGGCCGGTTGGAGGCGAAGCTCTCTTCGGCAGTCAGTAGCAGACCAGGCCACCCGGTGACCGCTTCCGGCTCGCGGTCCAGCATCGCCGTCAGCGGACGAACCGCAGCCACGACCTCGGACGACCTACGGGTTCCTGGCGCCCTCGACGTTGGAGATCATCCTGCGCAGCACCTTGAGGGCGGCCACGTACTCCTCGTCGCTGATGCCGTCGTGGACCACGGCACGAAGTTCGGTGACCAGTTCGCGCAGCCGCATCCTGGCGGCTTCTCCTGCGTCGGTGAGGTACAGACGATGTCCGGCGTCGGTCCGCAGCCAGCCGCGGTGGAGCAACTGGGCGACGACACGGGGGATCTCGTGTTGCCCGTCCGCGAGGGGTAGCAGCTGGGCGGCTATCTCGTCGCGGCTCGGCGCCGCGGGCCCGTACTTGACGCTGTTGAGTACCCAGTACTGCGGCTGCGTGACGTCGATCCCAGCCATGGCGTCACGCAGCTGGCGGGTAACGACCGCGTGCGCCTGACCACTCCAGTAGCCGATGGGCTGGCTGGCCAGCATGTCGTCGGTGGCGGCCGGATCGGCCGGCGCCTGGTCGGTGGCGGTGCCCGTCAGAAAGTCCACGATCACGAAAATAGCGCGTCCAGGCGTCCTCAGTCGGGGACCAGGGCGAGCCCGATGAACAGCCGCCCCCGGCGGACGAGGAGGACACCCCTGCCCGGCGCCCGGCGCCGCGTCCCGCGACCCCGGGCGGGTGGTACCCGGAAGCGGGGTGGCGTCCGGACGCCGATGGCCTCCGGGAAAAGCGGGATCAGCCGTCCAGCCGCAGCACCTCTCGCAGCGCTCGCGCCATCGCCGCCTCCGGGTCGGGGACCGAGCGCTCCGCCCGCCAGGCGACGAAGCCGTCGGGGCGGACCAGGACCGCTCCGTCGGGGGCGGTGCCGTGGAGTTCGGCCCAGTCCGTGCCCGGTTCGGGGGCGAGTTCGTGGTCCGGTCCTTCGCCCACCCGGTAGCAGTCCAGGGGGACGCCGAGGGCGTCGGCGGCGCGGCGGCCGGCCTCGTGCCAGGCGGCGCCGCCCGGCCCGGTGAGCAGCACACAGGTGCGCTCGTACAGATCGAGGGTGGACAGCCGCACCCCGCAGCGGTGCACCCACATATGGGGGGCGCGGCTGCCGGGCTCGGCCGAGACCATGAAGCGGTCGGGCACCGCGGGGGCGGAGGGGTCGGCGCCCGCGACCGCGCCCCGCACATAGCGGTAGCCCATGGCGACGGCCATGACGTTGGACTGCGGGCCCCGGCCCTCGGTGGCCGGTGCCGAGTAGCCGGGGTGGCTGTGCTCGGCCGAACGGGCGGCGGCGCGGGCGCTGGTGGCCTGGGCGACCGGCCGCCGCTCCATGCCGTAGGTCTCCAGCAGCGCGGGGCCCGCCCAGCCGCCCATGACGGCGGCGAGCTTCCACGCCAGGTTGTGGGCGTCCTGGATTCCGGTGTTGGAGCCGAAGGCGCCGGTGGGCGACATCTCGTGCGCGGAGTCCCCGGCGAGGAAGACCCGGCCGTCGGAGTAGTGGTCCGCCACCCGCTCGGCCGCGTGCCAGGGCGCCTTTCCGGTGACCTCGACCTCCAGGTCGGGCATGCCGACGGCGGTGCGGATGTGCTGGGCGCAGCGCTCGTCGTCGAACGCCTCCAGCGGTTCGCCGTGCTCCGGGTGCCAGGGGGCGTGGAAGACCCAGCTCTCCTGGTTGTCGACGGGCAGCAGCGCCCCGTCGGCCTCGGGGTTGGTGAGGTAGCAGGCGATGAAGTGGCGGTCCCCGACCGCGTCCGCGAGCCGCTTGGCGCGGAAGGTGATGGACACGTTGTGGAACAGCTCTCCGCGTCCGCTCTGCCCGATGCCAAGGGCCTCGCGCACCGGGCTGCGGGGGCCGTCGGCGGCGATGAGGTAGTCGGCGCGGACCGTGGAGCGCCGCTCGGACCTGCGGTCCAGGAGGGTGGCGGTGACCCCGTCCGGGTCCTGCTCGAAGGAGATCAGCTCGGTGGAGAACCGTAGCTCGCCACCGAGCCCCTGGGCCGCGCTCAGCAGCACCGGCTCCAGGTCGTTCTGGCTGCACAGGCACCATCCGGCAGGGCTGATCCGGGCGGCCTTGCCACCCGGATCCATCTCCCGGAAGAGCCAGTTGCCCTCGGTACCGGTGAGGGACGGAGTCTGCAGGATTCCGTGGTTGTCGGCCAGGACGGACGCGGCCTCGCGGATCGCGGACTCCACTCCGGCGGTGCGGAACAGTTCCATCGTCCGGATGTTGTTCCCCCGTCCGCGCGGGTGGTGCGAGGTGCGCGGGTGTTTTTCGACCAGTAGATGACCGATCCCCAGTCGGCCCAGGAACAGTGAGGCGGACAGGCCCACCAGGGAGCCGCCCGCGATGAGGACGGGCACACGCTCAGCATTGTCGGCAAGACGGTTCATTGTGCTGCTATGCCCGGTGTTTCCGGGCTGCTCCGGGGCGCTGACCAGGCGTTCGCTCGGATGGCTCACATATCTCGCGCCATTGGTGGGAGCACTTCACGATCGTCTAACGGGCGGGTGTCCTCGATGCCCGGAAGGACGCGTCCGCGAGATGAGGAGTGGAATATGAGCACCCTGTCCGACGTTCCGGAGACCACGGTGAGCGGGTCGCCGGAGACCACGGTGGCCCAGTCGCCGACGACCGTGGAATCCGCTCTCACCGACACCAGATTGCGCGTCGTGTTGCTGGTGCAGGTCAACAGCGGTGCCGAGCAGCGCTTTCTGCGTGCCTACGATCAGCTGTCCCAGCAGGTGGCCGCGGTGCCCGGGCACATCAGCGACCAGCTGTGCCAGTCGATCGAGAACCCTTCGCAGTGGCTGATCACCAGCGAATGGGAAAGCGCCCCTCCGTTCCTCGCCTGGGTGGACTCCCCCGCGCACCGGGAGATGGTCAAGCCCTTCCACGGCTGTGTGGAGGACACCCGCTCACTGCGGTTCAGCATTCTGCGGGAGACCCTGACCGCCGGGTCCGCGCCGGTCGATGTCACCACCCGGGGCGTCGACGCCGCGCTACGGGTCGGCGACGGGCTGGTCCGGCAGGCGCTCACCTTCACCGTGAAGTCCGGCAGCGAGGACGCCGTCGCCAAGATCCTCGCCGATTACGCCTCGCCCCAGGCCCGGGTCGACGAGACCACCCGGCTCTCCCGCACCTCGGTGTTCATGAGCGGCAACCGGGTGGTGCGGGCCGTGGAGGTCAAGGGCGATCTGACCGCGGCGCTGCGCTACGTGGCCCGGCAGCCGGAGATCAGGGCGGCCGAGGAATCCCTCAATCCGTATCTGGAGGAGGACCGCAACCTCGACGACCCCAGCTCGGCACGGGAGTTCTTCGCCCGCGCCTCCCTTCCGGTGGTCCACCACATGACGGCCGGCGGGCCGCGCCCCGCCCAGGGCGTCCACCGGCACGCCCTGCTCTACCCGGTCAAGACCGGCTGCGGCCCGGCGGTGGCCAGTCTGCTGGCCCGGCAGGACGAGCTGGCGGTGAACAAGGAGATGGCCGCGGAGCAGACCCCCAAGACCTTGCTGAGCAGCACCATCTTCCAGCGTGACGACATCGTGGTGCGGCTGGTGGACCTGGCCGTGCCGCTGGACCGGAACCCCGCCATGGCGGCCGGTGTGAGCGGCCGCCGGGCCGCCGCCGTGCTGGGCCGTCTGCTGGACCTCGGAGCGGACGGTGCGGTGATCGACCTGTCCATGGACATCGGGCAGCGCCGCTTCCTCGCCGACTGCGACATGACCCCGATCACCGACCGCGAGTCGGCGGACCACTGACGCGGACCCCTGACGCGGACCACTGACGGCGTCTCTCCCCCTTCGCACCATTCCACCCCCCGTGGCGCGGACCGCGCAACGCTACCTGGAGGAACTCATCATGACCACGCAGTCCCCTCTCGTCGTCGACCTCGCCGCGGTCGCCCCCAACCGCCGGCGCGGTGGCGATGTGCGCGCCATGCTCACCCCGCCTCTGGTGGGCGCCACGAGCGGCTTCATGGGGATGGCCATCGTGGGGCCCGGTGAACGGGTCGCCGAGCACTACCACCCGTACTCCGAGGAGTTCGTGTACGTCGTCAGCGGCGACATGGAGGTGGACCTGGACGGCGAGGCGCATCCGCTCCGCCCCGACCAGGCGATCCTGATCCCCATCAACATGCGGCACCGATTCCGCAACGTGGGGAGCACCGAGGCCCGGATGGTCTTCCACCTCGGGCCGCTGGCACCGCGCCCCGAGCTCGGTCACGTGGACACGGAGGCCGCCGAACCCGCCGAGGCGACGTCGTGACCCGACGGGTGGTGGTCACCGGGCTCGGTGTCGTCGCCCCCGGGGGGCTGGGCGTCCCGGCGTTCTGGGACATGCTCACCGCGGGCCGTACGGCCACCCGCAACATCACGCTCTTCGACGCGGAGCGGTTCCGCTCCCGGATCGCCGCCGAATGCGACTTCGACCCGCTGGCCGGCGGTCTGAGCTTCGAGCAGATCGAACGCTCCGACCGCTATGTGCAGTTCGCGCTGGTGGCGGCCCAGGAGGCGGTACGGGACTCCGGTCTCGACCTCCAGGCACTCAACCCCTGGCGGATAGGGGTTTCGCTGGGCAGCGCCGTCGCCGCGTCCACCCGGCTGGAGCAGGACTACGTCAAGGTCAGCGACGCCGGTGAGCACTGGGCCGTGGACCACCGCAAGGCGGGCCCGCACCTTCAGCACGCGTTCTCGCCGAGCGCGCTGTCCTCCGGGGTGGCGGAGCTGACCGGGGCGCAGGGCCCGGTGCAGTCCGTCTCGACCGGCTGCACCTCCGGTCTGGACGCGATCGGGTACGCCTTCCAGGCGATCGAGGAGCGGCGGGCCGATGTGTGCATCGCCGGGGCCGCGGACTCGCCGATCACCCCGCTGACCGTGTCCTGCTTCGACTCGATCAAGGCGACCTCGGCGAACAACGACAACGCGGCCACCGCGTCCCGGCCGTTCGACGCCCACCGGGACGGCTTCGTCCTCGGCGAGGGCTCCGCCGTGCTGGTCCTGGAGGAGCTGGAGCACGCCCGGGCCCGGGGAGCGCGGGTCTACTGCGAGTTCCGGGGGTTCGCCACCTACGGCAACGCCTACCACATGACCGGTCTGACCCGTGAGGGTCTGGAGATGTCCGAGGCGATCGACCACGCCCTCGGCCACGCCCGCGTCAACAGCTCCGACGTCGACTACGTCAACGCCCATGGCTCGGGCACCAAGCAGAACGACCGGCATGAGACGGCGGCCGTGAAGCGGTCCCTGGGCGAGCACGCGTACAAGACCCCCATGAGCTCGATCAAGTCCATGGTGGGCCATTCCCTGGGGGCGATCGGCGCCATCGAGGTGGTCGCCTGCGCCATGGCCCTCGCCCATGGCGTGGTGCCGCCGACGGCCAACTACGAGACCCCCGACCCCGAATGCGACCTCGACTATGTCCCGCGCACCGCCCGCGCCCTCCCGCTGCGCAATGTGCTGTCGGTCGGCAGCGGATTCGGCGGCTTCCAGTCCGCGGTGGTGCTGAGCCGGGCGGACGGGAGTGCGGCATGACATCCGCGAAGAGCACCCGGAACCGGGGCGCGGCCGTCACGGGCCTCGGTGTGATCGCCCCCAACGGAGTGGGCACCGACGCCTTCTGGAAGGCCACCCGGGAGGGGATCACCTTCCTGGACCGGATCTCCCGGGAGGGCAGTGATCACTTCCCGGTCCGGATCGGCGGCCAGGTACGCGGCTTCGATCCGGGCTCGATGATCGAGGAGCGGTTCCTCGTCCAGACCGACCGCTTCACCCACTTCGCGATGGCCTCGGCCGATCTCGCGCTGGACGACGCCAAGTTGCCGGTGGACGACATGTCGCCGTTCGCCGTGGGCGTGGTGACCGCCGCCGGTTCCGGGGGCGGTGAGTTCGGCCAGCGCGAGCTGCAGCAGCTGTACAGCAAGGGGCCGCGCTATGTGGGCCCGTACCAGTCCATCGCCTGGTTCTACGCGGCCAGCACCGGCCAGGTCTCCATCCGCGGCGGGTTCAAGGGCCCCTGCGGGGTGGTGGCGAACGACGAGGCCGGCGGTCTGGACGCGCTGGCGCACGCCCGCCGGTCCATCCGGCGGGGGGCGGACGCGGTGGTGGCGGGCGCTTCCGAGGCATCGCTGGCGCCGTACTCCATCGTCTGCATGCTCGGCTGGGACGAGCTCAGCCAGGCCCGTGACGCGGGCCGGGCCTATCTGCCGTTCACCGAGGACGCCTGCGGATTCGCGCCCGGGGAGGGCGGGGCGATGCTGGTCGTGGAGGAGGAGGGGGCCGCCCGGCGCCGCGGGGTGCGGATCCGGGGCTTCATCGCCGGCTACGGCTCGACCTTCACCGGGCCGTCCCGGTGGGAGCGGTCCCGGGAGGGGCTCGCCCAGGCCATCCGCGTGGCCCTGGAGGACGCGGAATGCGCACCGGAGGAGATCGACGTGGTCTTCGCCGACGCGCTCGGGGTGCCCGAGGCGGACCGCGCCGAGGCGCTGGCGATCGCCGACGCCCTCGGGCCGCACGGCACCCGGGTCCCGGTGACCGCGCCGAAGACCGGCTTCGGCCGGGTGCACTGCGCGGCTCCCACGCTGGACGTGGCGGCCGCGCTGCTCTCCATGGAGCACCGGGTGGTCCCCCCGACCCCGTACGTCACCGACGTCTGCCATGACCTCGACCTCGTCACCCGCAGCTCCCGCCCCGCCGAGCCGCGGACGGCGCTGGTGCTCAGCAGAGGACTCATGGGTTGCAACGCGGCGCTCGTGCTCCGCGGACCGGAAGGAGATTACTGATGTCCAGTCAACTGTCCTACGGAGAACTGGCCACGCTGATGAAGCGGTGCGCCGGACTCACCGTCGACCCGGACATGATGCGGACCCGGCCGGACTCCACCTTCGAGGAGTACGGCCTGGACTCGCTCGGTCTGCTCGCCATCGTCGGCGAGCTGGAGAACCGGTACGGCACCCCCATCGAACCGGGGGCCGAGAGCTGCAAGACCCCCTGCGACTTCCTCGACGTCATCAACACCTCACTTACCTCAGGAGCATGAAGATGGCAGGCCACACCGACAACGAGGTCATGATCAAGGCGCCGTTCGACCTCGTCTGGAACATGACCAACGACCTGGAGAACTGGCCGCAGCTGTTCAGCGAGTACGCCTCGGTCGAGGTGCTCCAGCGGACCGGGGACACCACCACCTTCCGGCTGACCATGCACCCCGACGAGGACGGCAAGGTCTGGTCCTGGGTCTCCGAGCGGGAGACGGCCCGCGATGTGCGCACGGTCTGGGCGCGCCGCGTGGAGCCCGGCCCCTTCGCCTACATGAACATCCGCTGGGAGTACGAGGAGGAGTCCGAGGGCACCCGCATGCGCTGGACCCAGGACTTCGAGATGCGGCCCGACGCGCCGGTCGACGACCCGACAATGACGGACCACATCAACCGCAACTCCCGTATCCAGATGGATCTGATCCGCGACAAGATCGAGCAGCGGGCCCGGGAGACGGTGGGGGCATGACCATGTACCGCACCATGATCGTCGCCAAGATGCAGCGGGACGCGGCGCCGCAGGTCGCCAAGATCTTCGCGGATTCCGACCGCGGCGAACTGCCCAAGCTGATCGGCGTCACCGGCCGCAGCCTCTTCCAGTTCGGCGATGTGTATCTGCATCTGATCGAGGCGGAGCGGCCGCCGGCCACGGAGGTCACCAGGTACTCCAAGCACCCGGAGTTCCGCGACGTCAGCGCCCGTCTCCAGCCGTATATGCAGGCGTACGACCCGGAGACCTGGCGCGAGCCCAAGGACGCCATGGCCCACGAGTTCTACCGCTGGGACCGCGACCAGGGCTAGCGCACGCATCGCGCCGCACGGGGCCGCCGACGGAGTCCGACTCCCGGCGGCCCTTTTCGTATGGCGTCTTTCGTATGGCATCGTGAACCGGTTATGCACCGGGCGCGAAAATCTCACACTACTGGGCTCATCGGAATGATGTCTGCCGAAAAGGTGAAAGGGCATCAGTCCATTCGCGCGGCAAATGAGTGATCATTGCGCTTATCTCCACCCAGAGGGCTTACAACCCAGCAGATCGCAGGCCGCGCCGAGTGGCAGGGGGAGCCCTCTTCGCTGACGGTGGACAAGACGCCGCTGCGATCCCTTTATCTGGCAAATAGTCAGTATCGCGACGGCGCCGGAAGGAATGGCTCATGCGATCTACTCGCGCACTCTTCACCGGGGCGGCGATTGCCGCCACCCTGACCCTTGGCGCCCCCGCCGCCGCGTTCGCCGCCGACGTCTCGGACCCGGGCGGTCACGGCGGGTACTCGAGCAGCCAGGAGTCCTCCGAGGAGGGCTACGGCCAGGGCGGCAGCTCCTGGAAGGACAAGGACGACCACGGCCGCGAGGAAGGCCGGGAAGACCACGGCAGGGAAGAAGAGCACGGCAAGGAGGAGATGAAGGGCAAGGACGAGGGCGGCGAGCGCGACTGGTCCTCCTCCCACGGCAAGGAAGAGGGTAAGGAAGAGGGCAAGGAGGAGGGCAAGGAAGAGGGCCGGGAGCACGACTTCGGCCGGGAGCACGAAGACCGCGACTGGTCCGGCAAGAAGGACCACGACTGGTCGGGTGGCGACTGGAAGGACCACGAGAAGGGCGAGAAGCCGCGCGGTGGCGTCCACACCGGTGGTGGCGGCATGGCCACCACGGGCAGTGGCATGGCCGCCGGCTCGGTCCTGCTCCTCGGTGGCCTCGGCGCCGGTGCCTACGCCCTGCGTCGCCGCAAGCCGACCGGCACCGCGATCTGAGCCTGACTCTTCGTATTCCGTGCTGCCGTGGCACCTCCGCCCAGCGGTGGTGCCACGGCAGTTCCACGAGCGCTGCGAGAAAAGCGGCCGTGAGAAAGGCGCCTTGAGCTGAGGCGCCATGAGACAAGGCGCTGTAAGAAAGGCGAACACCCCCATGGGAAAGCCGGCCAAGCAGGGCGCTGCCGATGGCAACACCCGCATTCTCCGCTGGGCCGCCGCGTCGGCCCTCATCGGCGTATTCCTCATCTACAACTCCGTCGACGCCGCCTCCTCCCAGAACACCCAGTCGGCCCGGCCCGCGGCCAGCGCCCCCGCGTCCATCTCCGAACCGGAGAGCGACACCTCCAACGAGGACGCGTACGCGGATTCCCCGGAGTCGACGACCGCCCCCGAGTCCCGTCCGGGACCCGCGCTGCCGCGCTCCCCCGCCTCCCATCTGGACATCCCCTCGATCGGCGTGAGCGCGCCCTTCATCCCGCTGTCGCTGGACGCCGGGGGCGTGCTGGTCCCGCCCCCGGACACCGACCAGAACCTGGTGGGCTGGTACGAGGGCGGCCCCTCGCCCGGTGAGCGCGGCAACGCCATCGTGGCCGGGCATGTGGACACCAAGATCGGCCCGGCGGTGTTCTACCCCCTCGGCCAGCTCAAGCCGAAGAGCAAGGTGGCCATCACCCGCGAGGACGGGATCGTGGCGACCTTCGTGGTGGACAAGGTCAAGACGTTCAAGAAGAACGCCTTCCCGGACAAGCAGGTCTACGGGGACACCCCCAACGCCCAGCTGCGGCTGATCACCTGTGGCGGGGCCTATGACCACACGGCCAAGGACTACACGGCCAATGTGGTGGTGTTCGCACACCTCTCCTCGTACCGCTACAGCTGAGCTTGTCGCAATGCCAGGGGCTCCGCCCCTGGACCCCGGGGTCCAGGGGCGGAGCCCCTTATCGACGCGCCCCTAGCGGCGGGCCTTGGTGGGCACCGTGGAGTCGAAGGCGTGCAGTGCGCCGTTGACGGGCCGGATGTCGGTCACGTTCAGACCGGCCTCGGTCATCCGCGCCACCATGCTCTCCTCGGTGTGCTTCCGGCCGCCCACATTGAGCAGCAGGAACAGGTCCATCGCCGTGGTGAAGGAGCTGGGGCTGTTGTCGACGAGGTTCTCGATGACGACCACCCTGGCGCCGGGGCGCGCCGCCGCGACCACGTTGGCGAGTGTCCGGCGGGTGCTCTCGTCGTTCCATTCGAGGATGTTCTTGATGATGTAGAGGTCGGCCTCGACGGGGACCTCGCGGCGGCAGTCGCCGGGCACGAGCGTGGCCCGCGAGGCCAGCGCCCCGCCGTCCCGCAGCCGCGGGTCGGCGTGCGCCACCACCTGCGGCAGGTCCAGCAGCGCGCCGTGCAGCGCCGGATGCTTCTCCAGCAGGCCGGCCAGCACATGCCCCTGGCCGCCGCCGATGTCCACCACTTCCTTGACCCCGTCGAGGTCGAGGAAGGCGGCGACGTCGGTGGCGGACTGCCGGCTGGAGGTGGTCATCGCGGCGTCGAACACCCGGGCCGACTCGGGCGCGTCCTCATGGAGATAGGCGAAGAAGTCCTTGCCGTAGATCTCGTTGACGACGCAGCCGCCGGTGCGCACCGCCCGGTCCAGCAGCGGCCACGCCTCCCAGGTCCATGGCTCGGTGCACCACAGGGCGATGTTGCGCAGGCTGCCCGGGGTGTCCTCGCGCAGCAGCCGGGACATCTCGGTGTGCCGGAAGCGGCCGTCCTCGGTCTCGGCGAAGATCTGACAGCAGGCCAGGGAGCGCAGCAGCCGGCGCAGCGGATCGGGCTCGACGTCCACGGCGGAGGCCAGCTCGCCGATGGAGACGGGCCGGTCGCCCAGCGCGTCGGCGACGCGCAGCCGGACCGCGGCACGCACCGAGGCCGCCCGTGCGGCGCCGAAGACGATTTCGCGCAGCCGCATGGGCGGGGGGAGCGCGGCCGGTGGGGGCTGTGCCGCGGCGGCTCTGTCGGTGTCCACAGTGGTCATGTCGCCGCCTCTCAGCACCGGCCCGTGGGCGCGGACAGCTCACACACGTTGTCGGTGAAGGTGTTGTCGGGGCCGTTGTCCCGGTCGGCGAGGTCGGCGGGCTTGTTGCCGCTCATCACGTTCCGGCTGATGGCGTTCTTGGCGTTGGGGGCGCCGACGCTGCTGGTGAAGAGCACGATCCCGCCGGACATGGGCGAGGTGCCCACGTTGTCGTTCACCTGGTTGCCCGTCACCCGGGTGCCCTCGGTGCCGGTGAGCACGATGCCGGCGCCCTGGATGAACGGGAGCCGGTCGGTGGCCTCGCAGTAGGCGTTGTTCTCGTAGACGGAGTTGTTGCGGACGTTCAGGTCCCCGGCGCGCGGGGTCGACTCGTCGCCGACGATGAACACCCCGGCGCAGTTGGCGGTGATGGTGTTCCCCTCGACCGAGAGGTCGCGCAGCCGGCGGACCACGGCCCCGGTCCGGTTGCCGCTGAGCTGGTTTCCGGCCACCACGGTGCCCAGGGCGTCGGTGGCGCCGCCCTCGGCGTCCATGGTGTTGGCCAGGAAGACGCCGGACTGCTTGTTGTTCCGGGAGACGTTGTCGACGAAGGTGCCGCGGGTGGACATCTCCTGGCCCATGCCCTGCTGGCCGTTGTCCTCGGTGGTGGTGTTCCGTACGGTCATCCGGTCGGTGCCGGAGCCCCAGATGCCGTTCTTCGCGAAGCCGGTGACCTTCAGTGAGGCGATCCGCACATCCGAGACGGGGTCTTCGGCCGTCCCGGTGACACAGATGCCGTGGCCGGCCTCGCCACAGGCGTTGTCCGAGGGCTCCTCGGCCGGGGAGAGCACGGTGGACTCGCCCGCGCCGACCAGGGTCAGCCGGTCGGTGGTGATCTGGAGGTTCTCCCGGTAGGTGCCGGGCCTGATCTCGATGGTGTCGCCGGGCGCGGCGGCGTCCACGGCGGCCTGGATGGACTGGCCGGGCTGGACCACATGACGGGTCGCGGCCTGGTCGACGGGGGCGGCGTGGGCTCCGGGGAGCTGGGCGAGTTCGATGACGAGGACGGCCGTGAGGCCGGCGAGGTGGCGAAGTTTAGGTGTGCGCATGAAAAGGAAGTTAGGTGCGCTCCGCATCACTCGCCACTTATGTGCTACCCGTCACTTATGCCCTGGATTAACCCACTTGGCCGCCTTATCCGAGTACGCGGGATGCCCCGATCGGCAGATCCCACAGCTCCTCGCGCGGCCGCCCGGTGGCCTCCCAGGCCGCGCGGATCCGGTGCAGCGGCTCCAGGGGCGGCTCGGCCGCGAGCAGGAAGGTGGACCAGTGCATGGGCGCCAGCACCCGCGCCCCCAGGTCCAGATGCGCCTGTACGGCCTCCTCCGGATCGGTGTGCACCCCGGTCAGCATCCAGCGCGGCTCGTACGCGCCGATGGGCAGCAGCGCGACATCGATGCCCGGGTAGCGGCGGCCGATCTGCCGGAACCAGTGGCCGTAACCGGTGTCCCCGGCGAAGTACACCCGCTGTCCGTCGGGCGCGGTGATGACCCATCCGCCCCACAGCGAGCGGCAGGTGTCGGTGAGGGTGCGCTTGCTCCAGTGGTGGGCCGGGACGAAGTCGAAGCGGACCGGGCCGTCCTCGCCGGGCAGTTCGGCCGCCTCCCACCAGTCCAGCTCGGTCACCCGGGTGAATCCGCGCACCCGGAACCAGCGGGCGAGCCCGGCGGGCACGAAGACCGGCGTCGCCTTCGGCAGCCGTTTGACCGTGGGCGCGTCCAGATGGTCGTAGTGGTTGTGGCTGATGACGACCGCGTCCACGGGCGGCAGGTCCTCCCAGCGGACCCCCACCGGAGTGACCCGGGCCGGGGTGCCGAGGATCTTGCGGGCCCAGACCGGGTCGGTGAGCACGGTGAGCCCGCCGATCCGCACCACCCAGCTGGCGTGCCCGGCCCAGGTGAGCGCGGTCAAGCCGGGGCCGATGAGCGGCAGCGGGCCCGGTTCGAAGGGCAGCTCGGGGATGTCGCGGAGCGTCTCCACGGACGGTCTGAGCCACCCCTCCCGGGCCAGCCGGGCCAGCGCCCGCACCCCCGGCAGCGGGGAGGTGAGCCGGTCGGCGAACGACGGCGGCCAACTGCGGATCTCACCCGGCGGACGCGGGGCGCCCGGCGCGGGGACGGTGGGCTCCAGGCCGCCCGGCTGGGGGCCACCCGGCTCCAGGCCGCCCGGCTCCAGGCCGCCCGGCTCAGGGACGGCCGGGGCCAGCCGGGGCCGGGTGGCGCCGGGCCGGGCGCGGCGCCGCCCGGCCGGTTCGGCCGGTTCCGCGGGCTCCGTCGGCTCCGCCGGTTCCGCCTGCTCGGCGTGGTCCGTCATGGCCTGGCTCCCTTCCGTATCTGGGCCGTCTTCCGTATCTATCCGGGCCGTGTCCGGGCCGGCCCCTCGGTGCCGGCGCGCCTCGGAGGTCCGTGGCTGGGGTCCGGGGCGGCTCAGCTCACCGGACTGCTTTCGATCAGGTCGCGGAAGGCCGCCTCGAAGGCGCCCAACGCCGTGGCCACATGGGGCAGTTCCAGCGGATCCGGCGTCCGGAGCGCCCGTAGCCGCGACTCCTCCGCCGCGCCGAGCAGCGGCAGGGTCGCCAGCCGGAGCCGCAGGGTGTGCGGAGGGTCGCCGAAGCGGTGGCCCCCGGCCACGCTCCGGCCGATCCGCCGCACCAGCTCGCGCTCCAGCTCCACCGAGTCGGTGATGCCACGGGCGGCGAGCACCCCGCGCAGCTCGTCGAGGTCGGCGTAGAGATGCCGGCCGGCCTGCGGCGGGCGGGCCAGCGCCCCGACGGCGGTCAGCGCGCGGTAGGCGGCCGCGGCCACGGCCCCGTGCGCCCGGACGGCGGCCGCCAGCCGGTCCCGTACCGGCTCGGGCTCGTCGAGGGCGTACGCGGCGGCCGCCGCGATGGGCGCGGGCAGCCCGGACCGTACGGCGGTGAGCAGCGACAGCACCCGGCCGCGCAGCTCCGCCCCGCGCTCGGTCGCGGGGAACCGGGCGATCGCGGCGGGCCAGCCCGCCGGGGTGAAGGCGCCCGCCAGATCGGAGAGCACGATCACGTTCTCGGGGGACATCTCGGCCGGGCTGAGCAGCACCGTGCCCCGCGGATGGTGGACGGTGTCCCGCCAGGTCTCGTCGCTGACGATCAGCAGCCCCTCGGCCACGGCCGCCTCGCACACCTCGTGCAGCAGCTCGGGCGGGGCCACGGTGCCGGTGGGGTCGTCGGCCGCCGACAGCAGCAGGACCCTGGGCACCCCGCCCTCGGCGCGGATCCTGCGCACGATCTCCAGCAGCGCGAACGGATCGGGCAGCCCACCGCATTCGGCCGGGACGGGCGCGTGGTGGGCGCGCCGGTCCACCAGCCGCACCAGCGGCGCGTACCAGGCGGCGCAGGGGCGGGGCAGCAGCACATCGCCGCCGGGGGCCGAGGCGAGCAGCGCCAGCAGCAGCGGTTCGGCGCCGGGGGCGACCACGACATGCTCGGGGTCGGTCCACAGCCCGCGCCGCGACCAGTAGCCACAGGCCGCCGAGCGCAGCCCGGCCGAGCCGCCGACCGGGCCCGGCGCGGTGTGACCGGCCGCCGCGACGAAGCTGTCGAGCAGCTCCGGGAGGACCGGCAGTCCGCCGTCGTCCCGGTCCGCCGGTGCCGGAGCGGTCCACTGCCGCTGCATTCCGTCCACACCTCCGCCCGTGTCCGGCGGGTCACCGCCCACGTATGTCCACCTTCGCAGATCTCCGGCGCCGTTTCGCGGAAGGGGCCCGGGGGACCCGGGCGCCATGACAGCGACGCCGGAACAACACGATGTGGTGGCCCTGCTCACCGCGGACCACCGCACGGTGCGCGACCTCTTCGAGGGGTACCGCGCCGCCACCGACCCGGAGCGGCGGCGGCAGCTGGTCGACCGGATGACGGTGGCGGTGGTGCGGCACTCCGTGACCGAGGAGGTCCATCTGTACCCCACGGTCCGCAAGGCGCTGCCGAACGGCGACCGGATCGCCGACGAGGAGATCGAGGAGCTGACCGAGGCCGAGCGGATCCTGTCCGACCTGGACGCCGTGGACCCCCGGGACCGGCGGTTCGACCCGCTGGTCCGGGAGCTGATGGACGTGGTGTCCATGCATATCCGCGGCGAGGAGGACCTGGTCTTCCCCGAGCTGCGGGAGCGGCTCACCCCCGAGGAGCGGATGGCGCTGGGCCTGCGGGTCGGCGAGGCGGCGGCCGCGGCGCAAGGGGTGCCCCCGGTCAGCCCGGAAGGTCCCGGTCCGGGCCGGACGCTGGCCGATCGGGTCCGGGAGCGGCTGACCGGCCGAACTCGATGAGGTTCCGCTCCAGACCGCGGCCGCGGGTGCGCACCACGGTCTCGGCGAGCTCCGCCAGCTTGCGGTTGGTCCGCTGGGAGAGCCGGCGCAGCAGGTCGAACGCCTGGTCCGGGTCGCAGCCCAGGACGTACATGACGATTCCGCACGCCTGGTCCACCACCGGCCGGCTGCGCAGCGCCGTGTCCAGCTGGTCGACCTGGACCAGGGCGGCCCGGTAGAGCCGGTCGCGGGCCATGCTCTCGGTGGCCAGGTCGCCGAGCAGCCCGGTGGCGCCCTGAGCGGCCCTCCGCAGGGGCCCCGGGCGCAGCCCGTAGACCGAGACGGTCACGGTGAGTCCGTCGCAGGCGAAGGGCAGGGCGGCGGAGGACCGGATGCCCGCGTCCAGCGCCCGCGCCCGGTAGCGCGGCCAGCGGTCGTCGTGGAGCAGGTCGTCGGCGCCCGCCGGGCGGCCGGTGTTCAGCGCCGCGAGGATCGGGCCCTCCCCGACCCGCAGCTGGACCGACACCAGCGCGGACAGATCGGGGTGGGTGGCCGCCGTGGTCCGGTCGGCGTCCACGCCGCCGGGGGGCTCCTCGGCGAGTACGGCGGTGGCGGTGGCCCCGCAGCTCTCGGGTGTGCCCGCGGCGGCCTGCTCCGCCAGTTCGGCCAGACCGCGCCCGAGGGAGGGTGCGTCGGGCTGGAAGGCCGCGCGGATGTGCGTACGGTCGGTCATCGCCGAGTTCACTCCTTTCGCTCCGGTGCGATGTGCTGTCCGGCCCCGTCCTTCCGGGGCCCCGATTTCTTCGGGTCTCCCCGCACTTGAGTGGAAAACACCACCCGTGCGGCCCGGTGAGTGCGGTCAGGCTACGGTGTGCCCATGCCAGAGGCGCAGGAGTTTGGTGCGGAGCTCGCGGACTTCCGCAGACGGGTGGAAGAGTTGCGGACCGCGCGGGCGCTGCCCTCCCAGGAGCGGCCTTCCCTGCTGGACGCCGCCCTCTTCGAACTCCAGCATGTGGTGGACGTGCTGTGGCCACGGTACGAGGAACTGACGGCCGCCTCACCCCGCGGCCCCGGCGGCGGCCGGGGCGACCCGCAGGAACAGCAGCTGCTGCGGGCGCTGTTCCAGCGGCTGCCGATCGCCACGGTGCTGCTGGACCGCGACGCCGTGGTGCGGCGCATGAACTTCACCGCCACCCAGTTGTTCCACACCCGGGCCGGATACGCCACCGGCCGCCCGCTCACCGCCGCGCTGCGGCGCGACGGGCAGGCGGCGCTGCGCTCGCAGGTCGCCGCGGTCGCGCGCGGCGAGGGCGACCGCAGTCTGACGGTGTGGCTGTCGCAGCCGCCCGTCCACGGTGAGGTGCGGGTGACCCTGGCCGCGCTGCGGCCGCCGGGCGAGCCCCATCCGGCGGTGCTGGCGGCGTTCCAGCCCGGGGTGGCCGGCCCGTCGGCGGACGAGGGGGCGGCCGGGGTGTGGGCCCAGGAGTCCCGGCCGGATCTGGGCGAGGTGTCCCGCCATGCCGAGCTGCTGGACCTGGTGGACGACATGACGGCGGCGCTGCTGCGGGTGGACCCGGCCGGGGACGGCCCGGAGGCGGCGCTGACCGCGGCCGCGGAGGTGCTGCACGGCCGGTTCGCGGACTGGGTGATCGCCGATCTGGCCCCGGAGGCCGGTCCCGGCAACCCGCGCCGGGTGGCGGCCCTCGGCCCGCGGGACGCGGTGGGCGACCGTACGGCGTCCCTGGCCGAGCAGGATCCGGCCGACTGCCCCCTGGTGGTGGACGCGCTGTACGACGGGGCCTCCACGCTGTGGGTGAGCCCGGTCGACGCCGACGCCTTCGGCCGGGACGCGACGGGAGCTCCGGTGCTGGTGCGGGAGGAGGTCACCTCGCTGCTGTGCATACCCCTGCGCGCGGGCGCGGGCCCGGTCCTGGGGTCGCTCACGCTCTTCCGTACGGGCGGGCGGGGTGCCTTCGAGATGGCGGAGGCGGGCGTGGCGGACCGGATTTCCCGCCATGTCGCCCTGGCCATGGCGCGCACGGCCGAGCGCGCCCCGGCCCCCGGGGCGTGAGCCGGCCGCGGCACCCGCTCGGGCCGCACCGGCCCCCGCTCAGGCCGCACCGGGCCGTGCCGGTCTGCCCAGCCGGGCGCGGGTGTCGCTGAGCAGGCGGGAGACCCGCGTCCGGGAGATGCCGAGCCGGCCGGCGATCCGGCTCTGGGGCTCGCCGCGGAGACGGCCTTGGCCAAGCCGACCATGGCGACCTGCCGCAGATCCTCGGTGACCTCGCCGCGGTCGCGGAACTGGCCGGCGAGCCGCTCGGCCATGGGCGTCCAGGCGCGGACGACGTCCCGGCGCGGGGCCTCCTTCGACGGTCCATCCGGCACACAGGGCGCGTGCCCGTCCCGGCCCGGATCAAACGAGGTTTCCTTCCCCTGGCCCCGGTTACTCGTCGCATCCGCCGGTGTCCGCGCTCGAGGAGGGCCCATGACCGAGTACGGCTACTTCCTGGCCGCCGAAGAACACGGGCCCGCGGACCTGGTCGAGCAGGCCCGGATGGCGGAGCAGGCCGGTTTCAGTCATCTGTGGATCTCGGACCACTACCACCCCTGGAACGACGCCCAGGGCCAGAGCTCATTCGTCTGGTCGGTGATCGGCGCCCTCGCCCAGGCCACCAGCCTGCCCGTGCAGACCGCGGTGACCTGCCCCACCATCCGTATCCACCCCGCCATCGTGGCCCAGGCCGCCGCGACCAGCGCGGTGCTGCTGGAGGGCCGCTTCCGGCTGGGTGTGGGCAGCGGCGAGGCGCTGAACGAGCATGTGCTGGGCGACCGCTGGCCGCCCGCGCCGATCCGGCTGGAGATGCTGGAGGAGGCCGTGATGGTGATGCGCCAGCTGTTCGAGGGGCGCCGCGTCATCCATCACGGCAAGCACTACACGGTGGAGAACGCGCGGCTGTACACCGTGCCCGAGGAGCCGGTGCCCATCGACATCGCGGCCTTCGGATCGGCCGCCGCCGCGCTGGCCGGCCGGGTCGGCGACGGCTTCATCACCATGACCCCGGACGCGGAGCTGGTGGCGCGGTTCCGGCGCGGCAGCGGCGCCGGGGGCAACAGCAAACCGGCCCGCGGCGGCCTGAAGGTGGCTTACGGCCCGGACCCCGACGAGGCGCTGCGCACCGCCCACCGGCTGTGGCCGACCGAGGGGCTGCCCGGCGAGGTGCTGTCGACGCTGACCACCCCGGGCCAGTTCGAGCAGGCCGCCCGGCTCGTCACCCCCGAGCGGGTGGCCGGGGAAGTGGTCTGCGGGGATGACGCGGAGGCGCACGTGGCCGCGCTGAACGCGTACGCGGAGGCCGGGTTCGACACCGTCTACGTCAATCAGATCGGCCCCGACCAGCGCGGATTCTTCGACTTCTACCGCACCAAGGTGCTGCCGCAGGTCGCCGGTTGACAGCGATCGCCGAGAGGAGCGATGACCCACCATGACCATGAAAGTGGCCGACTACATCCTCGCCCGACTGTCGGAGTGGGGTGTCGAGCATGTGTTCGGCTACCCGGGGGACGGAATCAACGGCCTGCTCGCCGCATGGGGGCGGGCCGAGAACGAGCCCCGGTTCATCCAGGCCCGGCACGAGGAGATGGCCGCGTTCCAGGCCGTCGGCTACGCCAAGTTCAGCGGCCGCCTCGGCGTCTGCGCGGCGACCTCGGGGCCCGGCGCGATCCACCTGCTGAACGGGCTGTACGACGCCAAGATGGACCACGTCCCGGTGGTGGCCCTGGTCGGCCAGACCCACCGCAGCGCGATGGGCGGCTCGTACCAGCAGGAGGTGGATCTGCACAGCCTCTTCAAGGACGTGGCCTCCGACTTCCTGGAGACGGTCACCGTCCCCGAGCAGCTGCCCAACGTCCTGGACCGGGCCATCCGCACCGCCTACGCCCGCCGCGCCCCCACCGCCGTGATCATCCCGGCGGATGTGCAGGACCTCGACTACTCCGCGCCCACCCATGAGTTCAAGATGGTGCCCTCCAGCCTGGACCGCAGCGGCTGGTCCGCGGTGCCCTCCAACAGCGCGGTGGAGCGGGCCGCGGAGGTGCTGAACGCGGGCGAGCGGGTGGCGATCCTGGTCGGCCAGGGCGCCGCCGGGGCGCGCAAGGAGGTCCAGCGGACGGCCGAGACCCTCGGCGCCGGGGTCGCCAAGGCGCTGCTCGGCCTGGATGTGCTCAGCGATGAACTGCCCTATGTCACCGGGTCCACCGGGCTGCTGGGCACCCGGCCCTCGTACGAGCTGATGCGGGACTGCGACACCCTGCTGACCATCGGCTCCAGCTTTCCGTACAGCCAGTTCCTGCCGGAGTTCGGCAAGGCCCGCGGGGTCCAGATCGATCTCGATCCGCACATGATCGGGATGCGCTATCCGTATGAGGTCAATCTGGTCGGTGACGCGCGCGAGACCCTGCTGCGGCTGCTGCCGCTGCTGCAGCGCAAGGAGGCGCGGGACTGGCAGGAGGAGATCGTCGCGGGCGTACGGCGCTGGCGCGAGGTGATGGGCTCCCGCGCGGAGG
Organism: Streptomyces endocoffeicus; assembly: GCF_016741935.1. Lineage (GTDB taxonomy): Bacteria > Actinomycetota > Actinomycetes > Streptomycetales > Streptomycetaceae > Streptomyces > Streptomyces endocoffeicus. The sequence goes on from NZ_JAERRG010000009.1 coordinate 46,358, forward strand.
TGTCCGCCGACCCGATCAACCCCGAGTACGTGGCCCACTGCCTGGACCCGCTGCTGCCCTCCGACGCCATCATCACCTGCGACTCCGGCTCCGTCGCCAACTGGTACGCCCGCCATCTGCGGATGCGCGGCGAGATGCGCGGCTCGCTGTCGGGCACGCTGGCCACGATGGGCTGCGGGGTGCCGTACGCGATCGGCGCCAAGTTCGCCCGCCCGGACCGGCTGGCGGTGGCGCTGGTCGGGGACGGCGCGATGCAGATGAACGGCCTGGCCGAGCTGATCACGGTGGCCAAGTACCGCCGGCTGTGGGAGGACCCCCAGCTGGTGGTCGCCATCTGGAACAACCAGGATCTCAACCAGGTCACCTGGGAGATGCGGGCGATGGGCGGGGCACCGCAGTTCCCGCCCTCGCAGGCGATCCCCGATGTCTCCTACGCGCGGTTCGCCGAATCGCTCGGCATGACCGGCATCCGGGTGGAGAAGCCCGAGCAGGTCGAGCGGGCGTGGCGGGAGGCGCTGAGCGCGGACGGCCCGGCGGTCGTGGAGTTCCTCACCGACCCGGACGTCCCCCCGATCCCGCCGCACGCCACCCGGGAGCAGATGGCGGCCACGGCCGAGTCGATCATCAAGGGCGACCCGGACCGGGCGGGCATGGTCCGCCAGGGCCTGAAGGCGAAGGCGCGGGAGTTCCTGCCGCACCGGAAGAAGACGCCGGACGACGCCTGACGCGCGTGATGTTCCCGTTTCGACCCCGTCCGCGCTGGCTACCCGCCGCACCGGACGGATGCGATACCCGGACCGGAAGAGACCGGAACCGGACCGGAAGAGGCCGGAAGGTAGAGACCGGAAGGACGTGAGCAGCAATGAAGGTCGCCTTTCTCGTCGCCCCGGAAGGCGTGGAGCAGGTCGAGCTGACCGACCCCTGGCAGGCGGTCCGGGACGCCGGGGGCACCCCGCGTCTGGTGTCCACCAAGCCCGGCCGTATCCAGGCGTTCGACCATCTCGACAAGGCGGACACCTTCGAGGTCGACCAGGTCGTGAAGGACGCGACGGTCGAGGAGTACGACGCCCTGGTGCTGCCCGGCGGAGTGGCCAACCCCGACTTCCTGCGCCTGGACCGCAAGGCCGTCGCCTTCGCCAAGGGCTTCTTCGACGCGGGCAAGCCGGTGGCCGCGATCTGCCACGCCCCCTGGACGCTGGTGGAGGCCGATGTCGTACGCGGCCGCACCCTGACCTCCTGGCCGAGTCTGCGCACCGACATCACCAACGCCGGCGGGACCTGGGTGGACGAGCAGGTCAAGATCTGCACCGGCGGCCCCAACACCCTGATCACCAGCCGTAAGCCGGATGACCTCAAGGCGTTCCGCGAGGCGTTCCTGGAGGAGTTCGCGAAGACGACGAAGGGATCGGCACGATGACGGAGGACCGCAAGGAGCGGCAGCGCGACATGTACCGCGCGCCCGACCCCGCCGAAGGGCCGCTGACCACCGACCAGGGCGTGGCCGTCGACCACACCGATGACTCCCTCACCGTGGGCGAGCGCGGCCCGACCCTGATGGAGGACTTCCACTTCCGCGAGAAGCTGACCCATTTCGACCATGAGCGCATCCCGGAGCGGGTGGTGCACGCGCGGGGCGCGGGCGCGTACGGCTACTTCGAGCCGTACGAGTCCTGCGCGGAGTTCACCCGCGCCGCCTTCCTCCAGGATCCGTCCGTGCGCACCCCGGTCTTCGTGCGGTTCTCCACCGTGCAGGGGCCCCGGGGGTCGGCGGACACGGTGCGGGACGTACGGGGCTTCGCGACGAAGTTCTACACCTCGGAGGGCAACTACGACCTGGTCGGCAACAACATGCCGGTCTTCTTCATCCAGGACGGGATCAAGTTCCCCGACTTCGTGCACGCGCTCAAGCCGGAGCCGCAGAACGACATCCCGACCGGCGCCTCCGCCCATGACACCCTGTGGGACTTCGTGTCGCTCCAGCCCGAGACCATGCACATGATGATGTGGCTGATGTCGGACCGGGCGATTCCGCGCAGCTACCGGATGATGCAGGGCTTCGGGGTGCACACCTTCCGCTTCGTGGACGCCCAGGGCCGCGGCACCTTCGTGAAGTTCCATTGGAAGCCGAAGCTGGGCGTCCACTCGCTGGTGTGGGACGAGGCGCAGGAGTGCGCGGGCCGCGACCCGGACTTCAACCGGCGCGATCTGTGGGAGGCGATCGAGGCGGGTCAGTACCCCGAGTACGAGCTGGGGGTGCAGCTGATCCCGGAGGAGGACGAGTTCAACTTCGAGGTCGATCTGCTCGACGCCACGAAGATCATTCCGGAGGAGCAGGTGCCGGTGCGGCCGATCGGCCACATGATCCTGAACCGCAACCCGGACAACTTCTTCGCGGAGACCGAGCAGGTGGCCTTCCACACCGCCAACGTGGTCCCCGGCATCGACTTCACCAATGACCCGCTGCTGCAGGCCCGCAACTTCTCGTATCTGGACACCCAGCTGATCCGGCTGGGCGGGCCCAACTTCGCGCAGCTCCCGGTCAATCAGCCGGTCACCCCCGCCCGGACCAACCAGCGGGACGGCTACCACCAGACCGCGATCCACCGCGGCACCAACTACTCCCCCAACTCGCTCGGCGGCGGCTGCCCGGCCCTCGCCGGAGCGGACGGCTACGCCTTCTCCCACTACGCGGAGCGGGTCGAGGGCCACAAGATCCGCAAGCGGAGCGAGTCCTTCAAGGACTTCTACAGCCAGGCCGCGCTGTTCTGGAACAGCATGAGCGACTGGGAGAGGCGCCATATCGTCGACGCCTTCCGCTTCGAGCTGGGCAAGGTCGGCGCGGTGCATGTGCGGGAACGCACGGTCGAGCAACTGGCCCAGGTCGACTACGACCTGGCCTCGCAGGTGGCCCAGGGCATCGGCGTGGCACTGCCGGAACCCGGCGCCAACAACCACAAACCCCAGGCCTCGCCCGCGCTGAGCATCGAGAACCTCCACGGCGACGGCTCGATCCGCACCCGCCAGATCGCGGTACTGGTCATGGACGGTGTGGACACCGGCCAGCTCACCCAGGCCCAGGAGGCGCTCACCGCCCAGGGCGCCATCGTCGAGGCCCTCGCCCCGCACGACGGCAAGGTCCTCGGCGCCGACGGCAACGGCTACGCGGTGGACCGCGCCCTCCCCACGGTCGCCTCCGTCCTCTACGACGCCGTCCTCCTCCCCGGCGGCCCCACCGGCACCCCCGGCCTGGCCTCCGACAACGAGGCCATGCGCTTCGTCCGCGACGCCTACCGCCACGGCAAACCCATCGGCGCCCTCGGCTCCGGCGTCGGCATCCTCTCCTCCCTCGCCCCGGAAGGCCTCCACATAGCCTCCGGCCACGGCCACGTCTGCACCGACCGCGGCGTCGTCACGGACACCACGACGGGCAGGGCAAGCGAGGAATTCACCCAAGCCTTCACCGAAGCCATATCCGCCCACCGCCACTGGGACCGGCCCCGGGTCCGCTGCTGAATTCCGCGGGGCGCGGTGGGCCGGTATGCGGGCGGGGGTGTGGGCGACGCCCACACCCCCGCCCGAATCAGCCCCTCCGGCGTTTGAGGAGCGGGGTCCGGGGCGGAGCCCCGGTGGGGGTGAGGGGGCGGAGCCTCCTCTTTCGGGAAGGGGCGGGGTGGGGAATCTGCCTACGGCTCGCGGCCCAGCAGGGCCAGCAGCCGGGCCTGCGCATCCGCCCCCGCCGGAGGCTCAACCGGCGCCGCGAACAGCCCGCTCTCCTCCAAATCCGCCGCATACGGCGCGACCTCCCGCACCGAAAAGTCCACCAGCGGCTTGGGAATGCGCTCGTCCGCCCCAATGGCCCGAGCCAGATCCCACGCGTGCACCGCCGCATCAGCCGTCATCTGCGCGCAGTAATGCGTCGCGGGGCTCTCCCCGTACGAGAGGCCGACCATCCGGTCGAGCGCCCCCGGCTCGCGGAACGCGTCCCGCGCCGCGGTCGCCACCACGTCCCACGTGGCGACGGGGTCATCACCGAGCAGATCGCCCTCCAGCGCATCGCTCTGGTCGCCGGCGCTCGCCCCCTCCCGGACCAGCGGCGGCACCCACATCTGCTCGACCGCGAGATGGTTCACCAGGTCGCGTACGGTCCACTCGGTGCAGGGCGTCGGGTCGTCCCACTGATCGGGCCGGATCGCGTGCACCCGTTCGGTGAAGAGGTCCAGCGCCTCGCCGTGCCTGGTCAGCAGCGGATTCTCCGCCATGGGCGATCACCCCGTATGAGGAGGATGAGGGGGCTGAGGGGGCGCCCCCGGCCCCGGCGTCCCCGGGGGCGTCGGAGGCGCGACGGGCCCGCCAGGACCGGGGACGGGCCCGCCAGGACCGGTGGGGCTGCCAGGACCGGTGGGCCCTTCAGGACCGGCGGGGCCGCCAGAAGGACCGGGAGGAGCCACGGGCCCCGAAGGGGCGGAAGGCGCGGCAGGCGCGGAAGGGGCCGCAGGGGCGGAAGGCGCCGAAGAAGGCGCGCCGGGCCGTCGCCCCGCCCCCTGCCCCGCCGCGTTCTTCAGCCACCCCGCCACCACCAGCAACAGCGCGAAGACGACCAGCGCCGCCGCCCACCCCGGAAGCGCCAACGCGAACAGCAGCACAAGGCACGCCGTCAGCGCACCCCCCGCATAGAGCGCGGCCGCCGCCGCGCCACCGTAGAGGCGGACCGCGCGCCGCCCGGACTGCTCGCGCAGCTCCCGGCGGACCTCTTCGCGGACGGCTCGTGCGACCGGCTCCGCCAGGTCCCCGGCCGCGGGTATGCCCGCCTTCGGATAGGCCGATTTATCAGTCATGCGCCGCCGGGTACCCGTGCCCCACGCTCGTTAACAGTCCTCAGGAGTCCTCGGGAGTCCTCAGGAATTCTCGTCAACGCGAGCGGACCACGGGTACGCGGGCACTTCCGCAGGGCATCTGGACAGGGCACGGCGCCGGACCCGGCCCCTGATGTCCCGCGTCCGGCGCCGCTCCTCACTCCCTACGGGCCGCTCGGCCGGCCAACGGGTCCCCCTCCCCCACGAGCCCCAAACGTCGGCTTCGGAACCTCACCCCCCAATCGTCCCGACGACCTCGTGTCGATGCCGTCGTCATGGGTACGCGTGGGGGACGCGAAATCTGGAGGGAGTACATGCGACTCGGACATCTCCAACCGCTCTATGACCGTCCGGGCCCCTGGGCCGGCGTCCATGTCGACACCACGCACCCGGACGAGTCAGCGGCCGAGGAGCAGGAACGCGCCGCCCGCGAGGCGAGCCGCCGCCTGGAAGGGCAGGGCGCCGACCAGACCACCTGCCGTGCGATGTACGCGAGGCCGGCCGCGCCGCCGCCCGGCGCGGGCCGGGGACGGCCCGCGCCCGCGCCCGCGGATTGAACATCCGCGGACCGAACATCCCGGGAGCGGATTCGACCGTCCCGGAACCGATTGGCATATCCCGGGAGATGACCGACCCGGGAGACACCCGGACCCGCTGAGGAAGGGGACCGACATGCAGCGAGGCAGCGACCGGCTGAGCGTCCACAAGGACGACGAGATGAAGCACGAGCTCCAGGGGCTGATCCGCTCCGGGCATCCGACCCGGGCCGAGGAGTGGCACGACCCGGAGCCGGCCGCCGACGACGACCCGGACGTCGCCCTGGGGCCGGTCCCGGCGCGGGGGACGACCGGTGAGGCCGAGGCGGTGCGGTTCGAGTTCGGCCGCCGGCTGGGACGTACGTCGTTCCCGGCGGATCGTGAGGGGCTGCTGCGCGTCCTGGAGGACCGGCACACACCGGACGGGCTGATCGCTCTGGCCGAGGAACTGCCCACGGACCGGACGTTCCACACGGTGCAGGAGGTGGTCTCGGCACTGGGGCTGCGCCCGAGTACGTAGCTGGTGCCGCGCCCGAGCACGAAGCTGGGGCCGCACCCGAGTACGTAGCCGGGGCCGCACCCGAGCACGTAGGGGATCGCCCAGGGATCGCGGACGGCGCATATCCGCCGCGCATAGCCCCGACGCACGTGGGTACTGCGGGCAGCACATCACCCAGGAAGGGGAGGTGGACAGGTGTCCCAGGACCCACCGCGCGATCCGACGCGCCCCGTCCGGGAGGCCATGACGCGGCCCGCGATCTGGGTGCGCCCCGATGCCTCGCTGGTGGAGGCCGCGCAACTGATGCGCGCACAGGACATCGGCGATGTGCTGGTCGCCAGCGACGGGGAGGTACTCGGCGTCCTCACCGACCGCGACATCACCCTCCGCGCGGTCGCCGAGGGCGTAGACCCTCTCGCCGTCACCTGCCATGCCGTATGGACCCCGGACCCGGTGACGATCGGGCCGGACGAGGAGGTGGCCGAGGCGGCCGCGCTGATGCGGCGGCATGCGGTGGGGCGGCTCCCGGTGGTCGAGGCGGGGCGCGCACTGGGCGTGATCAGCCGGGGCGATGTGACGGAGCCGCCTGTCTGACGCGGCACATTCCGCCGAAGGGGCGGTGGGGTTTCGTCTCCCCACCGCCCCTTCGCTGCTCTACGGAAACGCTCGCGCATCGCTCGCATACTGAGACGGTTCTTCTCGTGATGCGAGATGCCTTCTACGGTGGAGCCACCCGTTCACCGGTCCCGAAGGGGGAGTTCCACCATGCCGAAGGACGCCGCCGTCTACACCCACGGCCACCATGAGTCGGTGCTGCGCTCGCACACCTGGCGCACGGCGGCCAACTCCGCCGCGTATCTCACCGGCCATCTGAGGCCCCATATGCGGATCCTGGACATCGGCTGCGGCCCCGGCACCATCACCGCGGACCTGGCGGAGCTGGTCCCCCAGGGGCAGGTCACGGGCGTCGACGCCGAGGGCGCCATCCTGGAGCGGGCCCGCGCGGTGGCCGACGAGCGCGGGCTGGCCAACGTCTCCTTCGCGGTCGCCGACGTCCACGCGCTGGACCACCCCGACGACTCCTTCTGCGTGGTCCACGCCCATCAGGTGCTGCAGCATGTCGGCGACCCGGTGGGGGCGCTGCGCGAGATGCGCCGGGTGTGCGCGCCGGGCGGCATCGTGGCGGTGCGCGATTCCGACTACGCCGCCATGACCTGGTACCCGTCCGTCCCCGGGCTGGACGGCTGGCTGGACCTCTACCGCCGGGTCGCGCGGGCCAACGGCGGTGAGCCGGACGCCGGTCGCAGGCTGCGCTCCTGGGCCCTGGAGGCGGGGTTCACCGACATCACCTCGACCGCCACGGCGTGGTGCTACGCCACCGAGGAGGAGCGGGCGTGGTGGAGCGGTCTGTGGGCGGACCGCACGGTCGCCTCCTCCTACGCCCGGCTCGCGGTGGACGGCGGCCATGCCACGGAGGAGGAGCTGCGGTCGATCGCGGAGGCGTGGCGGACGTGGGGCGAGGCCCCGGACGGTTGGTTCGCCGTCCTGCACGGTGAGATCCTCTGCCGCGTCTGAGCAGTTCAACTAGGCTCGCCCGCATGGATATTCTGGGGACTTCACTCCGCGTGTGCGTCGACGACCTGGACTCGGCGATCGCCGTCTACGAGAAGCTGACGGGAGCCGAGGCGGTGCGCTTCCAGCGCGGCCCCGTCACGGTCGCGGCGGTCGGCTGCTTCTTCCTGATGAGCGGACCGGAGTCGGAGATGTCGATTCTCCGCAAGATCACGGCGACGATCGCGGTGAAGGACGTGGACGAGACGATCGCCGATCTCACGGCGGTCGGCGGGCAGATCGTCGCCGGTCCACTGCCCGCCCCCGTGGGCCGCACCCTGGTGGCCCGCCACCCCGACGGCTCGATCTTCGAGTATGTCGACCGGAATCCGGCGTGACCCGCCCGTGAATTCACCGTCCGGCAGACCCGTCAGGAGGGCGGTCCCGGATCCACGATGACCTCCTCGTCGTCGACCTCCTCGTAGAGATCGTCCACATCCCGGAGCTCATCGCTCTTGATCCGGACCGCCTCCTCCTCGGCGGACAGCCCGCTGGTCGAGCCCTCCTGAGAGTAGACATCCTGAGAGTAGACATCCTGCTCACGCGGGAGATCGGGGTCCGGCTCGTCGTACAGCAGCCCCGCCGGTTCCGCCACCGTGCCGACCGGCTCCCCCGCCTCCGGCTCCTCATCGGCCAACCGCTCGTCGAGCGACTCCCGCTCACGCGTCTCCGCGCTCGTGGTGTCCCGGTATCCGGCGATCGTCGGCTCGTCCCCGGCCACGGGCAACTGCTCAGGATCCTCCGCCCACTGCCGCTCGGACGTCCCGTCCCGCGGATCGGGAACCCCCTCATCCTCCGGATCCGCCCCAGGATCATGCGGTGTCCTCACGGTACGCGGCTCCTTTCCGCTGACGCGCCATGCCGACGTCCGCGCCCGGGTGCCCGCCACGGGGCATCGCCATGCGGGTCCGGCCCCGCCTTGGCCACCTCTGGCGCACGATGGCCCACGGACGATGGCCCACGGCGTGACGCCTGCGGCGGGGCGGGCTGCTCCCCTCCCCGCCCCTTCCCGCTACCAGGGGCTTCGCCCCTGGACCCCGGGGTCTGGGGCGGAGCCCCAGTCGAGGGAAGGGGCGGGGAGGGGAAAGCATCGATATGCGGCTCCGCCGCGTGGCCCGCCGGACACCCCGTATGCCGCCCGCGCGCACGTCGGGCACGTCGCGATGCGGGCCGCGGAACGCACGCGGGCGCCGCCCGGGCCTGGCCGCCGCCACGAAGCCGCCTGCGAACGCGGCCCGGATCGGACCGTCGCCACGAGGCCAACCCGCGGGGCAAGCCCAGCAGGCGGCTCATTGGGGCCCAGCCCACGCGCAGAGCGCGGGCGCGCCCCGGCCGAGCACTCGCTGCGCGGGCGGGTCGCCGGTCGGGCCACCGGACGGCCCGGGCCAGACCACTCGCTGAGCGCGGGACGCATACGGGCGCGGCCCGGTCGGTACGCTCGCCAGGTGGGCGCGCCCCGGTTGCCACCTGCGGGCCGTAGGCCCGCTAGGCGGGGCGCATGCGGAATTCGTAGTGGGCGGGGAGGGGGTGCGCGGCGTGGGTCCGGGCGCGGACCTCCTCGGTGAGTGGGTCCTCGGTGCCGGTCGCCAGCCGCTCCACGATCGCGTACCAGGTGTCGCTCAACGCCTCGTCGCCCTCGCGCAGATCGCAGACCTCGAAGCCCTCGTCGAAGACGGCGCGGGCGGCCAGGGCGTCGCCCTGGGCCAGCAGGACCTGGGCGCGCAACAGCCGGAAGCGGCCGCGTGCGCGGATGGCGGGGCGCAGTGCGTCGAGGACCGCTCGTGCGTCGTCGGCGCGGTCGGCCGCGAGCAGCGCGAGGATCGCTTCCCGGCCGAGCGCCGCCTCGGCCGTCTCCAGGGCGGCCGGATCGGCGGCGACGGGCGGCGCGGCGACTGACACGGCCCCCGCCTCCCGCCGCGCCACCCCCTGCCCCGTTCCCGCCGTTTCGAGCACCGGGGGCGCCTCGGGCTCCGGGGCGGCGGCCGAGGTGAGGAGGAGCCGTACGGCGCGCAGCAGCCGTTCCGCCGCGCGCGCCGGATGGCCGGAGGCGGTGTCGGCGACGGCCAGACAGCGCAGCGTCCAGGGCGTCTCCGCGCACCGCAGCGACCGCTCCCAGCTGCGCTCGGCCTGGGCGCGGTCGCCCGCGTGCCACTGGGCGACGCCGAGGTGATACTCGGCGGCGGCGGTCGAGGGCGCCGCTTCGAGGAGGTCGCGCCAGGCGGGCGCGACCACGGAGGCGCCGGGGTCGGCCCGGGAGGGGCCCGGCGCCCAGTCGGGCAGGGCGCCGGTGCGCAGCAACCGGCGCCACGGCTCCTGCTCCTCCCCCAGCGTGTCGGGGTCGAACGGCGTCCCGGGCAGCTGGAATCCGCCGCGCTCGATCTCCAGCGCGCCCCAGCCGGAGCCGGTCGCGAGGCGCTCCACCGGCTCCGCGTCGGCGTACGGGCGCCAGGCGGCGTGGGCCGCGTCGACGGCGGCGCGCGGCAGCGCCGCCTCCAGCCGGGTCTCGGTCTCGCGGCGGGCGGCGGCCCAGTCCGCGCCGTGGACGGCCACCGGGTCGGCGGTCAGCGGGCCGTACGCCTCCAGCCAGGCGAACTCCTCGCCCGCCTCCAGCGGGATGTGCTCGAGCTGGGTGCGGGCGAGCCCGGCCTGGATCTCGGCGTAGCCGCCGGTGCCGGGCTCGGTCAGCCACTGCTGCCAGCGCCGTCCGCCGGGGCCCGCGCCCCAGACGAAGAGCTTGCGGCCGCGCAGCAGATCGGTCGAGGTCTGGACGAGGCCGCCGCCGTCGGCGTCGAGCGAGGCGATCCAGCGGCGGGCGCCGTCGGGCACCTCGTAGAAGTAGTCGGCGGGGTAGTCGCCGCGCAGCGGATAGGTGCGGTCGGCGCCGTCCCACTCGGGGACCGGCACCTTGCCGAGGGTACGGGCGTAGCCGAAGTGCCAGGCGTCGTCGGCGGGGGCGAGGACGCGGGTGCGCTCGTCCTCGGGGACGGCGATGTTGGACCACCAGTAGACGGGGGCGGGGAGGTGGTGGGGGTTGCGGATCCTGACGCCCACGTAGAGGAACGCGGAGTCGGCGGGCAGCCACAGATCCACCTGGAAGGGCAGATCGCGCAGCCGCTCCCACTCCCACAGCCGCACCATCGCGCCCCCTTCGGCGGCGTCGGGGGCGGGGACGCGGGCGGCGTGCAGGGGTGAGCAGGACAGGGTGGTGTGGCCGGTGGCGCCGATGTTCCACTCGATCCCGCCGGAGAACCAGGCGCCGTTGAGGGCGAAGTCGGCGGGCTGGAGCACCGGGTTCCGGTACAGCAGCTCACGGCCGGTCGGCTTGTGGACCAGTGAGTGGACCCGGCCGCCGAGCCCGGGTAGCACGGTGGCCCGAAGCCGGTCGTTCTCCAGGACGATGGCGTCGAGGGCGGCGGGGGCGCGGTCGCGGCCGTAGCCATCGCGCAGCCGCACCGGCAGCACCGACCGCAGTGGTGCGTAGGCGACCTGACGGGCCATGTCGCCGGGAAGGGTGGCCCGGGTGCGGTCGTCCACGCGGTGCACCTCGTCGAGGGGGCGCAGCGCGGGCAGGGGGTTGTCGGGCCCCACGGGGGCGGTGGGAAGGGTCAGAGTGGTACGTCGCACACTCGTGGCCACGGGCTGCCTCGTTCCGACTGCCTTGGGTCACCTCGGTGCGGCGACCGTCCGGTGACCATGGAACAACGCCGACGGGCTCGCTGAACAGAGCGGCTTCGGACCGATCATGGTGACCCGTCAGCCGCATTGCCATCCGGCGCCCGGCAGCGCCGGTCAGGGCCCGGCATCGCCACCCGGCTCGGTCGTGCCCCGGCACCGTCACCCACCCAGTTCCCCGGCCGCGCCGTCACTCAGGGTCGGTCCGCTGGTTCAGCATGTCGCTGGTCATGGCCCAGCGCTCGTGGTCGCGCCAGGCGCCCTCGATATAGAGGAAGTCGGGGGAGAATCCCTCCAGCCGGAAGCCATGGCGCTTCACCAGCCCGATCGACGCCTTGTTGCCCGGCTGGATGTTGACCTCCACGCGGTGCAGCCCCAGCGGACCGAAGGCATGGCGCAGTACGAGCCCGAGCCCCTCGGACATCAGGCCCTGTCCGGCGGCGGGCGGAAAGGCGCCGTAGCCGATCGAGCCGCACTGGAAGGCGCCGCGCACAATGTTGTTGATGTTGATGAATCCGGCCATGTCGCCGGTCTCCCGGGCATGGACCAGGAAGCCCTCGCGGTCCTCGCGCTCCAGCTGGGCGATGTAGTGCTGAAAGGCCGGCTCGGTGGTGGGGAGGGTGAGCCAGGGGCGGTGGAACGGCATGCTCTCCCGGGCGCGCCTGGTGAACTCCGCCGCGTCCTCGCGGCGGGTGTGGCGGATGGCGGCCCGGGTTCCTTCTGCGACGTAGGGGACGTCAGGCATGCGGCAATGATGTCAGCAGCGCCATGGCCGCCGCATAGCCGGAGCTCCCGGATATGGTCTCGTCCACGGGGATGTCGGTCATCGTCCACGGGCCGACCGGCACGGCGGAGAGCCCGGTGCCGACATAGTTGACCGCCGGGTCCCTGGACAGGCCGGTGCCCAGGCCCTTGAGATAGGCCTCCTTGCGGGTCCAGCAGCGGGCGAAGGCGGCGGGCCGGTCGGCGGGCACCAGCGCGTCCAGTTCGGCGCGCTCCTTGGGGTGCAGGCTCTCGGCGACCCCCTCGACCACCGAGGCGGGCTGGAGCTTCTCCACGTCCACGCCGACCGGGGAGCCCGCGAAGGCGAAGAGCACCAGATCACCGGCGTGCGACATATTGAAGTGCAGCGGGGTGCCGGACACGGCGGGGCGGCCGTGCGGGCCGCCGCAGCCGGGGCAATCCTCGCGGGTGAACGGCACATCGGCCGGGGCCATGCCCAGATAGGCGCCGAGCAGCTCCCGCAGCCCCAGATGGGCCGCCGTATAGCGCTCGCGGTCCTCCGCCCGCAGGAACTTCGAGGCCCGCTCCCGCTCCTCGGCGTCCAGGATCGTGGCGGGCGCGCCCGCGTCCATGGCCGCGGTGTACCGCGAGACGCTGAGCAGCCAGGTCTCGGGCTCGCCGCCCTGCGGCCAGCCATCCGCGACGGCGGTGGGCAGCGGATCACGACCGACGATGCGCGGGGCCGGTGGGGGTGTCAACTCGCTCCTCCAGTGGAGTTCGGAACCGCTGACTTCAGCAGTTCCAGGGTGGGCACATCGGATCTGATCAGCCCGAAGGTCTGGATGTACAGCGACAATTCGGCCTCCAGGGCGCGGATCATCGTATCGGCGCAGCGGAAGCCATGCCCCTCGCCCTCGAAGGTGAGATAGGCGTGCGGGACGCCGAGCCCGGAGACCGCCTCCAGGAACCGCTCGCACTGCTCGGGCGGGCAGATGGTGTCGTCCAGCCCCTGGAGCAGTACGAACGGCGAGCCGACGCGGTCGGCCCGGTGCAGCGGGGAGCGCTCGCGGTAGCGGTCGGCCACCTCATCGAGCGGGCCCACCAGCGATTCGGTGTAGCGCGACTCGAAGTCATGGGTGCCGCCGGTGGCCCAGGAGACCAGATCGAGGATGGGGTATCTGACGGTGGCGCAGGCGTAGAGGTCCGTGGCGGTGAGGGAGGCCGCCGCCGTCCAGCCACCCGCGCTGCCGCCGCGGATCGCGAGCCGGGCGCGGTCGGCGATGCCCTCGTCGGCGAGCGCCCCGGCGACGGCGGCGCAGTCCTGGACGTCGACCACGCCCCACTGTTCGCGCAGCCGCTCGCGGTAGGCGCGGCCGTAGCCCGTGGAGCCCCCGTAGTTGACCTCGGCGACGCCGATGCCGCGCGAGGTGAAGTAGGCGATCTCCAGGTCGAGCACGAGCGGGGCACGGCCGGTGGGCCCGCCGTGGGCCCGGATCACATACGGCGGAAGCTCACCATCCGGTGCGGTGTGGCCGGGATGGTGCGGTGGGTAGAGCTGGGCGTGGATCTCCCGGCCGTCCGGTCCGGTGAAGGTGCGGGCCTCCGGCCGGGGGTAGTACGCGGGGTCCACGGGGTCGCTGTGGGCGCTGCCGATGACCCGGGAGCGACCGGTGCACACGTCCAGCTCCACCACCTCATGGCCGCTGTGCGGGCTCGCCGCGACGCCGACCACGCGGGTGCCGTTGACGGCCAGTGTCGGCTCCCATTCGGTCCAGGGCCCGGGCACATCGGCCAGCTCACCGGTCCGCGGGTCGAGGATGCCGAGGGCCGCCGCGCCCCGGCCGTGCAGCACCGCGATCAGACCGCCGGTCAGCGGGGCGAACCAGCGGTGGCCCAGCTTCCACAGCGGCCCGCCGAACTCCTCCTCGCGGGGGCAGAGCTCCACCGGCCGCCCGGCCGTGGCCGGCTCCCGCGCCCCGGACGCCTCCTCCGGCTCCGGCGGCTGGAGACGGTGCAGATTCCACCAGCCGGTGCGGTCGGTGGCCGCGAGCAGCGCGCCGTCCTCGGCCCACTCGATCTGGGCGACCGACTCCTCCGGCCCGCCCAGCACCGCCCGGGCACCGGTGAAGGAGCCGTCCTCCGCGACATCGGCCAGCATCACCTCCGTGCCGTCCCAGGGCATCCGGGGGTGGTCCCAGACGATCCAGGCGGCCCGCCGGCCGTCGGGCGAGAGCCGGGGCCCGGTGAGGAAGCGATGGCTGTCGTCGGTCAGCTCGCGCACCGCCGCACGGTCCTCGGCGGCCGAACCGTCCAGCGGTACGGCGGCGATGACCCGCCGCACATCCGTCGGCCCCGCGCCGGTGAACTCCTCCAGCACACACCACAGCTCGCCGCGCTCCGGGAGGAGCACCGGATCGGCCCAGCGCAGCCCCTCCCCCACCGCGGACAGCGGGGTCAGCGGGCGCGGCGCGGCCCCGGCCGGGGCGTCCGGCTCATGGACGTACAACCGCTGGTCGGCGAAGTGGACGAAGACCATCAGCGGGCCGCCGCTCGCGCGGTCCACCGCGGCCCAGGGCATTCCGCCGTACCCCATCACCTTGCCGCGGACATTCCACGGCGGGGCCAGCACCGGGATCTCGGCGCCGTCGGTGCGCCGCCGGATCAGGGCGCGGCGGCCGCCCTCGCCGGGGCGCGGCGCGGTCCACCACACCTCCTCGCCGACGGTGCCCACATACTCCGGATGGCCGTCGTGGGAGGCGACGAGCTCGGCGTCGACCGGGGAGGGCCAGTCGCCGTAAGGGGCCGTGACGGCCGTCTGCTGCTGCACCGTGTCCTCACGCCCTCTGCAGGAAGTGGTCGAGCACGCGGACGCCGAAGTGCAGGGCCTCCACCGGCACCCGCTCGTCCACGGCGTGGTAGAGCGCCTGGTAGTCGAAGCCCTCGGGCAGGCGCAGCGGCGAGAAGCCGTATCCGGCGATGCCGAGCCGGGAGAACTGCTTGGCGTCGGTGCCGCCCGACATGCAGTACGGCACGGCGCGGGCGCCCGGGTCGAAGTGCTCGACGGCGGCGCGCATCGCCCGGTACGTGGGGGTGTCGATCGGCGCCTCCAGCGGGCGCTCCCGGTGGTGGAACTCCCACTCCACATCCGGTCCGGTGAGCCGGTCGAGGGTGTCGTGGAACTCCTCCTCGCCGCCGGGCAGCATCCGCCCGTCCACATAGGCGGTCGCGCGGCCCGGGATCACATTGACCTTGTAACCGGCCTCGAGCACCGTGGGGTTGGCGCTGTTGCGCACGGTGGGCTCGACCAGGGCGGCGGCGGGGCCCAGCTTGGCCAGCAGGGCGTCGACGTCGAAGTCCGGGGCGTCCACCTCGGCCGGAACGCCCTGGAGCGCGGCCAGTTCGGTGAGCGCGGACTTCACCGTGGGCGTCAGCCGGACCGGCCAGCTGTGCTCACCGATGCGGGCGACGGCGGCGGCCAGCCTGCTGACCGCGTTGTCCCGGTTGACCTTGGAGCCGTGTCCGGCGCGGCCGTGCGCGGTGAGCTTCAGCCAGGCCGTGCCGCGCTCCCCCGCCGCGATGGGGTAGATCCGCATCCCGGACCCGGCGTGGAAGGTGAAGGCTCCGGACTCGCTGATGCCCTCGGTGCAGCCCTCGAAGAGCCCGGCGTGCCGGTCGGCGAGGAAGCCGGCGCCCCAGGCGGCGCTGTCCTCCTCGTCGGCGGTGAAGGCCAGCACGATGTCCCGGCGCGGCCGCACACCCGTCCGCGCCCAGGCCCGGACGACGGCGAGCACCATCGCGTCCATGTCCTTCATGTCGATGGCGCCCCGGCCCCAGACGACCCCGTCGCGCACCTCCCCGGAGAAGGGGTGCACGGTCCAGTCGGCGGGCTCGGCGGGCACCACGTCCAGATGGCCGTGGACCAGCAGGGCGGGCGCGGACCGGTCGGTGCCCTCGATCCGGGCGACGACATTGGTGCGCCCCGGCGACCGCTCCAGCAGGGTGGGCTCGATCTCCACGTCGCCGAGCATCTCCGCCACATACTCGGCGGCCGGGCGCTCCGAGCAGTCGCCGCCGCCGCGGTTGGTGGTGTCGATCCTGATCAGATCGGAGGTGAACCGCACCACCTCCTCCAGCGCCTGGGCGTCGATCGCCTCGGCGCGGCCCGCGTCAGCCATATTGCTCCTCCACCGCGGCCGAGACGACCGTCGTGACGGCCTTGAAGCAGCGGATCCCCTCGTACATGGTCGGTGAGGTGTACGCGACGCGCCGCTCGCCGCTGCGCTCCACGCCCGGCACGACGCTCGCCGCCCCCACCAGATGCTCGGCGTCGAATTCCAGCTCCAGGGTGAACGGCCCGCCGCGGGCGGGCTCATGGCGCACCGCCAGCGCCGCCGCCTCCCGCGCCGCCTCCCGGATGTCCGCGGCCGTGCGGGCGGGGGTGCGGCACACCGCCGCATAGCGCGAGACATAGTCCTTGACCGCGACGCACCGGGCGCCGGGCACATAGTCCTTGGCGTCCTCGCAGGTCTTGTCGTCCCCGGTGATCAGCACCACCGGCACCCCGTACTCGGCGACCACCAGTGCGTTGAGCCGGCCTTCGCTCGCCCGCGCGCCGTTCACCCATACGCCGGTGATGGAGTTGGCCAGGTAGGTGTGGGCGAGGACGCCCTCGGTGCCAGCGCCGGTGTGATAGCCGACGAACGCCACCCCGTCCACATCACCGTGCTGCACGCCCTCGACCATGCTCAGGGTCTTGTGCCGCCCGGTGAGCATCTGCGCGCGCTCGTCCAGCTCCTCCAGCAGCAGATTGCGCATGCTCCAATGCGCCTCGTTGATGAGCACCTCGTCCGCGCCGCCGTCGAGGAACCCCGCGACGGCCGCGCTCACATCGGAGGTGAACAGACGGCGGCAGCGCTCCCACTGCGGGGTGCCGGGCAGCACATCAGCCGGCCAGGTCACGCCGGTGGCGCCCTCCATGTCGGCGCTGATGAGGATCTTCATGCCTCGTCACGTTACGCGCCGCGCCCGACCCGAACCACCCCTGTGGATAACTGGTCCAGTCCACCGTTCCGGCCTGCGGCGCGCGGGGTCCGCCCGCCACGTCGGACTACGCCCGCGAGACCACGAACCAGCGGGCCGGCAGCTCGACCCGGGAGCCGTCCGGCCACTGCTCCGTTTGGGCCAGCGCCGTCGGGCCGTCGGCCAGGATCTCCAGCCCGGCCTCCGCCAGCACCTCCGGAACCTCCTTGTCCGCCGCGTCGGCCGGCCGCAGCCCGTGGTCGAGAACCCGGCGCAGCTTCGGCGGCGGACCGCCCGGGCTCCCCGCCAGCTTCGCCAGCACGGCCTTGGACTCCTCCGTCAGCTCCGCGACGAACCCCCGCCCGCGCCGCCCCAGCAGCGTGGCCACCGCCTCCGCGACCGGTCGCCGGTCGGCGGCGTCGCTCTGGTGGATGACGGCCCGCATGTACACATTGGCGTCGTCGAGCCGCCGGGCCAGGTCCGCCACCGCGGCCGTGTCCGTCAGGCTCAGCCGCCGGTACTCCGCCGCGCCCGCCGGGTCGGCGCGCCGTGCGTGCTCCACCGCGGCCTGGGACAGGTCCACGCCCAGCGTCCGCCCGAAGCGGGCGGCCAGATAGCGGGTCTGGGTGCCGTTGCCACAGCCCAGGTCGACGATCGGCAGCGAGGTGTCGGCGTGCGGGGCGAGCAGGTCCAGATGCGGGGCGGCGCCCAGCGAGGGGTCCACGTCCCATATGGCGTCCCCCGGGACGTCCGAGGTCTCCCGCCAGTAGCTCTCCCACGCCTGCCGGTAGCGCTCCGAGACGCTCATCGCCGCTCCCCTGGGTGTGCCAACGCCTGATCGGCCGGATGTGCCGACGGCTCCTGGGCCGGATATGCCAACGCCTACTCGGCCGGATGTGCCAACGCCTGCTCGAACCACACCGTTTTACCGCGCCCCGTGCGGCTCGTCCCCCACTCGCGCGCCAGTTTGCTGATCACCCGCAGCCCGCGCCCGCTCTCGTCCTCGCGGTCCGCGCTCAGCAGCGCCGGCAGTTCGTGGTCGTCGTCGGTGACCTCGCACAGCAGGGCGTCGGTACGCACCAGCCGCAGCCGCACATGGTGGGTGTGGGCGTGCCGTATCGCGTTGGTCACCGCCTCGCTCACCAGGAGCTCGGCCGTCTCCACGGACTCCGGCAGCCCCCACCGCAGCAGCCGCTCGCGGACGAGCCGGCGCGCCCGCCCGACCTCGCTGGGGTCCAGCGCGAGCCGCCACTGGGCGACGTCCTCGGCCGGTATGCCGTTCAGCCGGGCCATCAGCAGCGCCACGTCGTCCTTACGGCCGTCACGGCCGTCCGTGTCGCGGGAGGCGGCGGCCAGCGCCCGGATGATGGTGTCGCAGGCGTCGTCCATGGACGCCGCCGGATGCGCCGCGGACTCGCACAGCGCGGCGATCCCCGCGCCGATGTCCTGGCCCCGCACCTCGACCAGGCCGTCCGTGCACAGCACCAGCCGGTCGCCGGGCGACACCCGCACCGTCACCGTCTCGAAGGGCACCCCGCCCACGCCGATCGGCGCCCCGGTCGGCAGATCCAGCAGCTCGCTGCGGCCGTCCCGGGCCCGCACCAGCACGGGCGGGATATGGCCCGCGTTGGAGACCACCAGCTCGGAGCCGACGGGGTCGTAGACGGCGTACAGACAGGTGGCCAGATAGTGCTCGCCCAGCCGCTGGGCCAGATCGTCGAGGTTGCGCAGCAGCTGTGCGGGCGGCAGATCGAGCGCGGCCATGGTCTGCACGGCGGTGCGCAACTGCCCCATCATCGCCGCCGAGGTGAGCCCGTGCCCCATGACGTCGCCGACCACCAGCGCGGTGCGCGACCCGGGCAGCTTGATGGTGTCGAACCAGTCTCCGCCGACCCGGCCGAGCCGGGTGCCGGGCAGATAGCGGGTGGCGGTGTCGCAGCCCGCCATGCGCGGCGTCACCTGGGGCAGCATGCTGTCCTGGAGCGTCTCGGCGACGTTCTCCTGGTAGGTGTACATCCGGGCGTTGTCGAGGACGAGCCCGGCACGGGCGGCCAGTTCGGCGCCGGTCGTACGGTCCATGTCGTCGAACGGCTCCCGCCCCCGGCGCCGCAGCAGCACCATGAAGCCCAGCACCACATCGCGCGCCTTGAGCGGCACGATCAGGATCGACCGGCCGTTGATCAGGGGCCTGAGGTCGCGCTTCTCGAACTGCCCGGCGATCCGGTCGCCCACCTCGTCGCTGAGGTGCGGGATCAGCACCGGTTCGCCCGTGACCATGCACTGGAAGAACGGGGTGTGCTCGGGGAACGCGATGCTCTCCCCGACCGGCACGGTGTCGTCCCAGCGGCCCGGTTCGTCGTTGTGCTCGACCCAGACGCGGTGCCAGACGGTGGTGACGTCGGGCGGGCCGTCGGGGAACCCCTCGCCCGCCAGCACCTGGGCGCGCAGATGGGTCCCGGCGAAGTCCGCGAAGCGCGGGACGGCGGCGCTGGTCACCTCGCGGATGGTGCGGGCGAGGTCCAGGGAGGTGCCGATGCGGCCGCTGACCTCGTTGAGGAACTCCAGCCGCTCACGGACCGCCGCGTACTCCAGGTCCACCTCGTCGGGGTCCGCCGAACGCTCGGGGGCGTGCGTCCGATCCGGTGCGCCGTCCGCCGCGATCGCGCTCCGCCGTACGGCCTCCTGGCGCGCCCGGCGCTCGCGGCGCTCGCGGTAGCGGGGCATCCCCCAGTCCGGGGTCACCGGGACGCGCTCGTGGTGACTGATCTCCAGCACCGGATAGCCCAGTTCCAGCACCTGGGCGACGATCCGGCCGGCCGTGGCCGGGCCCATGTTGGGCAGGATGTCGGGCAGCCGGCCGGCCAGCCGCTCGGCGCCGGGGAACTCGGTGTGCAGCGCGAATCCGGGCCCGATCCGCTCGTCGCGCCCCAGCGCGTCCCCGCCCACCCCCTGGGTGTCCGCCGCCAGCACCAGCAGCCGCTCCGGGCCGGGGCCCACCAGCGGATACGCCCACCACAGGACGTCCACCCGGCCATGGCCCGGCTCCGCCATCCGGGCCCGCCCCGCGGTGGGGTAGTACACGGTGCCGAGCCGCGAGTCGTCGAGCTCCGGGCCGTCCGTCGCGTCGGTGCGCACCT
Source organism: Streptomyces endocoffeicus (assembly GCF_016741935.1). GTDB lineage: Bacteria > Actinomycetota > Actinomycetes > Streptomycetales > Streptomycetaceae > Streptomyces > Streptomyces endocoffeicus. The sequence continues at coordinate 66,408 of NZ_JAERRG010000009.1, forward strand.
CGGCGTGGCGTAACGCCCCCGAGACCGGCATCAGATCGACGGCGGGACGGCCGACGGCCTGTTGCCGCGTGGGTCCGAAGAGCCTGCGCGCCCCCGAACTCCAGTGTGTGACCCGCCCCTCGGCGTCGATGACGACGACCGCGAGCGGCATCCTCCCGTGGACACCCCTGCGCTGCTCCGGCACCGCGGGCGGCTCGCCCTGGCCGTCGTCGCAGCGCGACGTGCCGTACTCCATAGGCGGAAGACTCCTTCGCACGCAAGATCTGCGACAGCGCTACCCACGGTACGGCTGTTGCGGGCGACTGCGGGAGGCAATACCCGAATAGGTGTCATGTGCGACTAGGTGCGAGGCAGTCGCCGCGGCGCGCCTCCCGGCGGATCCTTCCCCTCCCCGCCCCTTCCCACAGCATCGATATGCGGCTCCGCCGCGTGGCAGGGGCTCCGCCCCCGGACCCCAGGGCCCGACGAGCCGACCACCGCCGCGATCAGCTCACCGCCCAGCGCGCCTACCGCGCCACCCGCGACGTGGTGGCCGAGCGGCTGGCCAGTGGGGAGGGGCCGGGGCCTCCGCGGGACGGGCGCCGTTCGCGGCGGGCGGTAAGGGCGTGAACACCTGCACCGGTGGGCTGATCGCGAGCGGCACACCGGCGCAGCCGCTAACCAGGCGGACGCCCGCACACACCCAGACCGCCCGGCCAGAGTCCGGGGCCGAGCCCCGGTTCCGCCCCGCCCCCGGACCCCAGGAGCCGAGAAACCGACCGCCACCGCGCTCAACTCACCGGCCGGGGCACCGACCGTGGCACCCGCGACGCGGCCGGGGTCCGGGGCGGAGCCCCGGTTGAGGGAAGGGGCGGGGAGGGGAGCGGCCCGCCGCGGGCGGCGCGATCCGTCGGACGCCCCCGAGCCCTCCTGGTCCGCCTAGCCCTCCTAGCCCGCCTAGTCCTCGTAGCCCAGTTGGAGATCGCGCTCCGTACGGCCGCCGCCCGCGATCTGGAGGACCGTCGCCACCGGCGGGTAGCCGGCCGCGATGACCGTGTATTCGCCCGCCGACAGGTCGATGAAGCGGAACGCTCCTTCGGGGCCCGTGGTCGCCGTGTCGACCACGTTGCCCGCCGCGTCCAGCAGCGTGACCCGGGCGTCCTCCACCACCCGGCCGCCGGTGGCCCGCACGACCCCGCGCAGGACCGCGCCACCGGCCAGTTCGATGTCCTGCCGGGTCTCGCGGGCGGCCTGGACGGTGACGGGGAGGGCAGCGGGGCGGAACGCGGGAGCGCTGGCGGCGAGGGTGTACTCACCCGCCACCAACTCCTCCATCACATAGCCCCCTTCGCGGCCGCTGCGGGTGGCCGCGACGACCTCGCCACGCACATCGGTCAGGGTGACCGTCGCCTCCCTTACGGGCGTGCCATCCGCCGTAAGGACGGCACCGGCGAGCCGTCCCGCGCCGCCGAGTACCACGTCCAGCTCGACCGGCCGGTCCCCGACGGTGACGCTGACCGCCCGCGGCTGGTGGCCGCCGGCCGCCGCGATCAGGACGTACGACCCGGCGCCCGGTGTGCTCAGCGCGTACCGCCCGTCCTCCCCGGTGGCACCGCGCCCGATCTGGCGTCCGCCGACGTCGATGAGGGTCAGGGCCGCCCGTGGGACCGAGGTGCCGTCGTGGTGCTGGACCGTGCCGCAGACCGGGACGCCCGCGGTGGGCGGCGGCGCGGTGGGCGAGGCGGCCGCGGCGTGCCGGGGCCGGGCGCTCGTGCGCGCGGCCGGTACCACGGGGTCGTGCAGATCTTGCGGGTCTTGCTGGACGGCATAGTCGGTGTGGGACACCAGAGGTTTCTCCTTCAGGAGGAAGGCGAGCAGGAAGCCCAGGACGAGCACCGGCACGAGATAGAGGAAGATCCGCGGCATGGCGTGGGCGTACGCCGCGATGTAGCCGTCACGCAGGGCGCCCGGCATGGCGTGCACCATCTGCGGGGTGACCGAGTCGGGGTCGGGCAGACCGGTTCCGTCGCCGCCGCGCCCGTACGCCGCCCCGGAGGGCAGGTCGACCTGGAGGCGGTCGGTGAGCCGGTTGGCGAAGAGCGTGCCGAAGACGGCCGCGCCGACGCTGCCGCCGATCTGCCGGAAGTAGTTGTTGGCGCTGGTGGCCGAGCCGAGGTCGGCCGCGGGCACGGAGTTCTGCACGACGAGGACGAGCACCGGCAGGACGAGCCCGATGCCGAGCCCGAGGACACCCATCCACAGGCTGTAGTCCTGGCGGGGGGTGTCCTCCTCCAGCCGGGAGAGCAGCCACATGCCCGCGATGGAGATCAGCCCGCCGACGACGGGGAAGACCTTGTAGCGGCCGGTGCTGCTGATGAGGTGTCCGGAGACGATGGAGGCCAGCACCATGCCGCCCATCATGGGCACCATCAGCAGCCCCGACTCGGTGGCCGAGACGCCGTCGACCATCTGGAGGAAGGTCGGCAGATAGCTGGCGGCGCCGAAGAGGGCGACGCCGATGACGGCGCCGATCAGCCCGCTGACGCAGAAGACCGAGTCGCGGAACAGCCGCATGGGGATGATGGGTTCGGGGACGACGCACTCCACGACGACGAAGAGGATCGCCGAACCCGCCGCCCCCAGGGCGAGCCCGAGGATGACGCGGGAGCCCCACGCGTACTCCGTGCCGCCCCAACTCGTCAGCAGCACCGCGCAGGTGGAGAACAGGGACAGGAACAGCGCGCCCAGATAGTCGAAGCGGGCCCGCCGCGGCGGCTCCGGCACCTTGAGGACGGCGGCCACGACGGCGAGGGTGAGCAGCCCGAAGGGGACGTTGACGTAGAAGCACCAGCGCCAGGAGGCATGGTCGGTGAAGAACCCGCCGAGCAGCGGCCCGGCCACCGAGGCGAGACCGAACGCGGCGCCGATGAGCCCCATATAGCGGCCACGTTCCCGCGGGGGAACAATATCGGCCATGATCGCCTGGACGCCGATCATCAGACCGCCGGCGCCCACGCCCTGTACCGCGCGGAAGGCGATCAACTCCTCCATCGTGCGTGACCAGCCCGCGAGCGCGGATCCGGCGATGAAGACGACGATCGCGAAGACGAAGACGCTCTTACGGCCGATGAGATCGCCCAGCTTGCCGTAGAGCGGCAGCACGACGGTGACCGCGAGGAGGTAGGAGGTGACGGTCCAGGACATCTTGCCCAGGCCGTGGAGTTCGCCGACCACCTCGGGGAGGGCGGTGGCGACGATGGTCTGGTCGAGGGCCGCGAGCAGCAGCGCGAGCATCAGCCCGAAGAAGACCATCCGCACCCGGGCCGGGCCGAGCGGGGCGGGCGCCGGGGCGGCGCCGTCCGCCGGGTGCGGCGCCGCACCCGCCCCGGCGCCGCCGGCTTCGGTTCCGTCGTCGGTGGCGTGGGCGGGAGGGCCCGCCGGTTCGTATCCGCCGTGCTCGTGGCTCTCTCGCCGCTTGGGCACGGTGGCGCCGGTGGTCCCGGTGGTGCCGCCCACGTCCTTCTCCCCTCGTCACGTCTGCGCCGCCCATTTCTCGCATCACGCGCAACGGGGGGCAAACAGCGACGAATCGCCAACGAGGGGCCGCGGACGGCATTCGCCCCGGTGAGAGTGTGTACGGGGGTATGCGGGACCGCGGGGAAAACCACCCGAACCGGTGAGTGCGACGCTCGGTCCGGGGGCCGGGGACGGGGACGGGGCCAGGGACGGGATCAGTACGCCATGGGCACCATAAGCGACGCCATAAGCGACGCCGAAAGCCGCACCAAAAGCGGCGTCATAGGCGCTATTCGGCCGTCTCGGCGGCGAGCTTGGCCAGCAGCTCGTCGTAGATCCGGGCCAGCCCCTTCGGGGCGAAGGTCCGCTCGAAGAAGCCGCCGATGCCGGTCGCGCCGGTCCAGGTCGAGGTGACGACGACCCGCGACTTGCCCTCACCCGCCGGGGTGACGGTCCAGGTGGTGACCATCGAGGAGTTGCGGTCCTTCTCGATCAGCTGGCCGTCGGACGGCTCGGAGACCTCCAGCAGGCAGTCGCGCACCCGCTTGCTGGTGGCCTGGAGCTTCCAGTGCACGACGGTGCCCTCGCCGTCGCCGCCCTCGCGCACCTCGTACTCGCTGAACTGCTGCGGGAGGAGCCGGGGGCGGGTGTCGCGGTAGTCGGCGAGTGCGTCGAACACATCCTCGGGCTTACCCGTGACGATCCGCTCCGTGGTGGCCTCGACCTGCCCCATCGCATTTCCTTCCGCCCTCGACGTGGCGCCTCCAGCCCATGGCGCCCTGACAGGCGCAAGCCAACCACCTCAGGGGCACCGGCCCAAATCCGGGGTTGACTAAAACCAATCAAACATGTGTTCTATTGTGGTACCGAGCGAGACCCGGAGGTGCCTGCGATGCGCTGGGACAACCTGACCCGAGACGACACGGCGGCCGCCCCGGCCCTCTTCGCCGCGGACGCGGTGACCACCCGGACCTTCGACACCCCGGAGTTCCGCGGGATCACCTTCCACGAGATCCGGGCGCGCTCGATCGTCAATCGGGTGCCCGGGGCCTCCCGGATGCCGTTCGAGTGGACGGTGAATCCGTACCGCGGCTGCTCCCACGCCTGCGTCTACTGCTTCGCGCGCAAGACCCACAGCTATCTCGACCTGGACACCGGGATCGGCTTCGACTCCCAGATCGTGGTGAAGACCAACGCGCCGGAGCTGCTCCGCCGCGAGCTCGCCTCCCGCCGCTGGACCGGCGAGCACATCGCCATGGGCACCAACGTGGACTGCTACCAGCGTGCCGAGGGCCGGTACCGGCTCATGCCCGGCATCCTTACGGCGCTCGCGGAGCGCGCCAACCCCTTCTCGATCCTCACCAAGGGCACCCTGATCCTGCGCGATCTGGAGCTGCTGCGGTGGGCGTCGCGCGTCACCGACATCGGCGTCTCGGTCTCGGTCGGCTTCACCGACGGCGAGCTGTGGCGCACCGTCGAACCGGGCACGCCCTCGCCCGAGCGGCGCCTGGACGTCGTACGGACGCTGTCCTCCCACGGGATCCCGTGCGGTGTGCTGATGGCCCCGGTGATCCCCTTCCTCGGCGACGCCCCCGAGCAGCTGCGGGCCACCGTAAGGGCGATCGCGGAGGCCGGCGCCAGCTCCGTGACCCCGCTGGTGCTCCATCTGCGCCCGGGCGCCCGTGAGTGGTTCAGCGCCTGGCTCACCCACCACCACCCCAGGCTGCTGCGGCGGTACGACGCGCTGTACGAGGGCGGGTCCTACGCCCCGAAGTGGTACCAGCGGCGGATCACCGGGATGGTGCACGACTTCGCCGCCGAGTACGGCATCGGACCGTACGCGTCGGGCACCCACCGCAATGTGCCCGACAAGCCGGACGCCCGGACCGAAGGGGACGCCCGGAACGCCCGGACCGAAGAGGAGCGGGACGCCCGGTCCGACTCGCCGCCGGCCCAGCTGTCACTGCTCTGAAGACCCGCCCCCGCTCCCTCTCACGGCACCCGCGCCTCACCCACCTTCTCCGCCGCGCCGCCCTGGCCCGCCGGCTCCGGCGCGCCCCCGCCGGTGACGGCGCCCTCGCCGGTGATCCGGGCCAGCGCGGCGGCGGCCGCCGCGCTGAGGCGTATGTGCTGGGCGGCGGCGGTCAGGGCCGGGATGGCGCGCTCGTCGCCGATCGCGCCCAGGCCCTCCACGCAGGCGCGGGCGATCGCCCAGTGCCGGTCGCGGGCCGCCAACTGCCGTTCCAGGGCGGCCACCAGGGCCGGTACGGACTCGGGGGCCCGCAGCTCCACCAGCAGCCGGATGGGGTGCAGGGAGTACGCGGTGCGCAGCGGGTTCGTGGCCAGGGCGGCGGCGGCCCGCGCGGTGCGCGGATCGCCGAGCCGGGCCAGCACCCGGGCGGCGGTCGCACAGCGGGCCGGCTCGCGGTAGTTGAGCAGGAGGACAAGGGTTTCGAAGGCCCGGCGGTCTCCGGCGCTGCCGAGCACGAAGGCGGCCGTCTCCCGGGCCCACAGCGGCTGCTCCGGCGCGACGAGGATGCGGGCCAGCTGTTCACGCGCGGCGGGGGTGCCCTGGCGCACGAGCGCGAGCAGCGAGGCATGGGCCGCGGTTTCCTGGGGGGTTGGGAGCGAGGCCCGTACCCGCTCCGTCAGCGTCCGGAATTCATCGTCCATACGAGGTCTCCCCTCCCCGGTGGGCCGCGTTCCGGCACGGCCTCACTTTGAGCTCTGGCATCTTGGTTACCCACGAGTTAATATGGCGACACGAGCAGCACCCCTGCTCCGGCGGCCTGGTGACGCAGCCGCCTTGTGTGACGTCGGTTCGGCATTCCAGAACAGCAGTTGAGGCATGGCCCCGGGACAGGGCCGGCCGCGTGTCTCCCACGGGCAGTTTCCTCCGTGCGGCGCTGTCCGTAAGGGAGCGTGCAAGCCCTTCCATCGGGGATTTGTGTCAGCCGAGTCAGCCCCCCGCGCGTGCGTGGCGTGAACGGCAGCAGTGGCATGACACGAGCTCCCCTCAGTCGTCACTTCATCCCCGCGTCCGGGGAACACCCTCTGGAGTCCGCGATGGACCGTCTCCCACACACCGGCGTCAGCACTACGTCCCCCTCTGATCTCTCCCCCTCCCGGGCCCCGCTCACTACTGTCGCCGTCGTCGGGCTCGGCACAATGGGCACCGGCATCGCCGAGACCCTGGCCCGGGCGGGCCGCGAGGTGATCGGTATCGACATCGACGAAGGCGCCTGCCGCCGAGCCGTCACCGCGCTCGAGGTCGCCACCGCCCGCGCCGTGCACCGCGAGCGGATCAGCGAGCGGGAGCGGGCCGGGATCCTCGACCGCTTCCGCGTCTCCACCGATCTGCGCGCCGCCGCCGGCGCGGAGCTGGTGATCGAGGTGGTGCCGGAGGACTACGACACCAAGCACGGGGTCTTCGCCGAGCTGGACACCGTGGTCAGCCCCGCCGCGATCCTCGCGACCGGCACCAACGCGCTGTCGGTGACCCGGCTGGCCGCCGAGTCCGCCCATCCGGAGCGGGTCCTGGGTCTGCACTTCTTCAATCCGGCGCCCGCGATGAAGCTCGTCGAGATCGTCTCCAGCGTGCTGACCGCCCCCGCGGCCGTCGAGGCGGTCACCGCGCTCGCCCACGACCTGGGCAAGGAGCCGGTGGCGCTCGGCGACCGGCCCGGGTTCGTCGCCGACGGGCTGCTGTTCGGCTATCTCAACCAGGCCGCCGCGATGTACGAGGCCAAGTACGCGGCGCGGGAGGACATCGACGCCGCGATGAAGCTCGGCTGCGGGCTGCCGATGGGCCCGCTGGCCCTGCTCGACCTGATCGGCGTCGACACCGCCCGTACCGTCCTGGAGGCCATGTACGCCGCCTCCGGCGACCGGCTGCACGCGCCCGCGCCCATCCTGGGGCAGCTCGCCCAGGCCGGACTCACCGGCCGTAAGGCGGGCCGCGGCTTCTACACGTACGAGGCGCCGGGCAGCGGCAGCGTCGTCCCCGACGCCGCGACGGCCGAGGTGGGGCACTCCACGGAAGGGGCCCGCCCCGTGCGCGCCGTCGGCGTCGCCGGCTCGGGCACGATGGCCTCCGGGATCGCCGAGGTCTTCGCCAAGGCGGGCCTGGAGGTGGTGCTGGCCGGCCGGACCCTGGAGAAGGCCGCGGCGGCGAAGGCGCGCATAGGGAAATCCCTGAAAAGGTCGGTGTCCAAGGGGCGGATGACCGAGCAGGTCCGGGAGCAGGCGCTGGCGCGGATCACCCCGGCCGACGCGCTTGACGCGTTCGCCGACGTGGACCTGGCCGTGGAGGCGGTGGCCGAGGACCTGGTGGTCAAGCAGGAGCTGTTCCGGGTGCTGGACAAGGTCTGCAAACCGGGCGCGGTGCTGGCCACGACCACCTCCTCGCTGCCGGTCGTCGCCTGCGCGCGGGTGACCTCGCGCCCGCAGGACGTGGTGGGCCTGCACTTCTTCAACCCGGCGCCCGCGATGAAGCTGGTCGAGGTGGTGCACACCGTGCTGACCGCGGACGATGTGCGCGCGACCGCGCACGCGGTGTGCGCGGCGGTGCGCAAACACCCGGTGGACTGCGGCGACCGGGCGGGCTTCATCGTGAACGCCCTGCTGTTCCCGTACCTCAACAACGCCGTGAAGATGGTCCAGGAGCACTACGCCACCCCGGACGCCATCGACGCCGCGATGAAGCTGGGCGGCGGCTATCCGATGGGCCCCTTCGAACTGCTCGACGTCGTGGGGCTCGATGTGTCGCTGGCCATCGAGCAGGTGCTGCACCGGGAGTTCCGTGAGCCGGGCCTGGCGCCGGCGCCGCTGCTGGAGCATCTGGTGGCCGCCGGGTGCCTCGGCCGCAAGACCGGGCGCGGCTTCCGCGAGTATGCCAAAGCCTGAGTACGCCTCCGGGTGGGGCGGACCGTCTGACTCCAGTACCCGGTGGGGCGGGCTGCTGGAGCCGTCCATCGGTCTGCCCCCGCACCGGCACTCACAAGCGTGTTACGTTCCCCACATGTCCCAGCCCGTGAAGGCCACGCGTACGGAGCGTACGAAACGAACCCCCTCATCCGGCGGCGGTGAGAGCGCGGGAAGCCGCCGCGCCGCGGCTCAGCGTCTGTCCATGCGCCGCAAACTCGCGGCCGCGGCGATGGAGTTGTTCGCGACGCAGGGGTACGAGGCGACGACCGTCGACGAGATCGCGGCCACGGCGGGGGTGGCCCGGCGCACCTTCTTCCGGCACTTCCGCTCCAAGGAAGAGGCGATCTTCCCGGACCACGACGACACGCTGGTGCGGGCGGCGGCGGTGCTGGACGCGGCGCCTCCGCATGAGAACCCCCTGGACACCGTGTGCCGCGGGATCAAGGAGGTCATGCGGATGTACGCGGCCTCACCGGGCGTCTCCGTGGAGCGCTACCAGCTGACCCGTGAGGTACCGGCGCTGCGGGAGCGGGAGATCGCCTCGGTGGCCCGCTATGAGCGGCTGTTCACCCGCTATCTGCTGGGCCACTTCGACGAGGGCGCCCACCACGACGGCGACGACGATCCGCTGCTGGCCGAGGTCGCCGCGTCGGCCGTGGTCACGGCCCACAACCATGTGCTGCGGCGCTGGCTGCGGGCGGGCGGCCAGGGCGATCTGGAGTCCCAGCTGGACCACGCCTTCGCGATCGTCCGCGAGACCTTCGGGAGCGGCATCGGGGGACGCCCCGCCGTGGCCGGCGGGCGCCCCGCGGCGGCGGTCTCGGCGTCGGAGAAGGACGAGGTGGTGGTGATGGTGGCACGGACGGACGCGCCGCTGACGGAGGTCATGCGGACGATCAAGGAAGCGTTGCAGCGCTAGCGCTGCGGTTTGGGGTTCGCTGGTTCTGGGCTGGCCCCGGGGGCCCGGTGACCCTTGTCTTGGGCTGGGGTCGCCCGCCCATGCGGATAGTTCGGCACCGCCGGACTCCGCCGTCGGGCGTCTCGCCGTCGCGGCGGGAGGAAGGGCGGCACCCGCCCCCGCGAGCAGGCTCCGGACCGGTCCGGGCTCGCCTCCGGGGCCCGGGCCCGCCCATGCGATGGGTTCGGCACCGCCGGACTGCGCCGTCGGGCGTCTCGCCGTCGCGGCGGGGAGGAGGGGCGGCACCCGCCCCTCCCACACCCACCGGCAGGCCCCGGGCCCGGTGGCCCCGCCGAGCAGGCGGTTCGGCACCGCCGGACTGCGCCGTCGGGCGACCCTCCATCGCGGCGGGAGGAAGGGCGGCTCCCGCCCCCGCAGGCAGGCTCCGCGCCGCGTCGATCCGAGCTCGGCCCCTCCCGCCTCGCCGTCGCGGTGGGGACGAGGGGCGGCACCCGCCCCCCACAGGCGGGCCCCGCCCGGGCCGCGCTTGCGCCGCCCCGGTGCGGGGCGGCGCGGGCGCGGGCGGCTCAGCCGGTTTTGGTCAGCTTCGCCGCGAAGCCGCCGTTCTTCGGGACGTCCACCTTGAGCCGTGAGGTCGCCGTGACCTCCTGGGTTTCGGTGACGACCTTGCCGTCGGGGCCGTCCTTCCACACCTCGATCCGCCAGTCGCCCTTGCCGAGGAAGTTCAGCGGCTCGTCCAGCGTGCGGGCCTCGCCCGAGGTGATCGCGCCCAGGTACCAGGTGTCGCCGGAGCGGCGGGCCAGGACGGCGCGGTCGCCGGGGTCGCCGTCGACCAGCTTTGTGTCGTCCCACACCGTGGGCACCTGGTTCAGGAACTTCAGCTCGAGTGGCCTGCTCTCGTACGACTCGACGCTGTCGGCGAAGTGCTGCACCCCGGACTCGTAGACGACCGACAGCGCGAGTTCGGCCGCGTCACTCGTGGGCCGCACACCGGTGAAGGTCACCGGGGTGAAGTCCATGGGCCCGATGAGGTTCCGGGTGAAGGGCAGCGTCGTGTAGTGCGCGGCCGGGAAGGGCTGGCGGCCCGGCTTGGGGCGGGTGCCCTCGGCGCCCTTGACCGCCTCGACGCTCATCATCTGCGGCCAGGTCCGCTCCTGGCCACGCGGGATGGTGGCGCCGTGGAAGTTCAGCATGAGCTGGTGCTTGGCACTGTCCTTGAAGACCCCGTCGTACCAGCGCATCCGGTCCTGGCCGTCCGACTCCAGGAAGTCGATCTTCAGCCCGGCGATCCCCCAGGACTTGTACTGCGGGAACAGCCGGTCCCGCTCGCTCTGCTGGTCGATGGTCTGCCAGCGCACCCAGGCCCAGACGCCGACGCCCTTCTCCTTGGCGTACGCGGTCAGCTCGGGCATCCAGTCGTTGCTCCAGCCGGAGTCCACCAGGATGTACTCCCAGCCCTCGCGCGCCGCGAAGTCCACGAACTTCTTCTGGGCGTCCAGGCTGGTCGGGCTCTGCCCGTCCGACCACCAGGACCAGGCCGCCCGGCCCGGTTTGATCCATGAGGTGTCGGCGACCTTGGAGGGGGCGGCCAGATCGGTCGGCAGATCGCTCTCGGTGACGGTGGCGAGGTCACCGATGACCATGGTCCGCCAGGGGGTGGTCAGCCCGGGGCCGCTGACCTCGGCGGGGTCGGGGAGGGTGAGCTTGAAGCGGTCGGTGGCGGAGTCGAGGGTGAGCCGGGAGCCGCCGTAGGAGCTGTTGAGGTCCGCCTCCTCGATCAGCATCCAGCTGGAGCCGATGTGGAAGAGCGACGGATAGCCGTAGTCGCCCGACTTGGCGTCGGCCACCGTGCCGTGGTCATGGGCGGACTCGTAGTCCTGGCGACCGTTGTCGTACGGCAGCAGGAAGGAGTCGGCGGACGGCGGGACGGCGTACTCGGTGCTCTCGCCGAGCACGGTGACGGTCCCCTTGTCCGGCAGCACATAGCGGTAGGCCAGCCCGTCGGCCGAGACCCGGATGACCACCTTCAGCGTCCGTCCGTCCTTGCGGAAGGTGAAGGTCGACTCGGAGGCGTCGGAGGTGTGCTGGGTGCGGCGGCCGGTGGTGGTCGTGTAGGTCTCGTGGACCTTACGGTCGCTGCGCCCCGCGAACCGCAAGCCCTTGCTGAAATCGGTCTCGGCGGTGCGGATGCCCAGGCCCGACGGCCGGAGAACGGTGGTGGAGCCATGGCGTGCGGCCAGTGTCAGCGCGCCCTCGTTGTTCAGCTTGAGCTCGCCGCTGACCTGCCCCTTTCCGGTCAGCCGCCAGTCCTGCGCACGACCGTCCGATGCCGCCGCCGCCCGGAGCGGCACCAGCACGGCGGCCGCGCAGGCGAGGGCGGCCACGGCTCTGGTGACCTTTGATCGTGCCGTATGCATCGTTCCTCCTCGTTCACCGCATCCTCGACACGGCGCTCGATACATCAGAGCAATCGGGTGCCTTGACGCATCATCAGCCCGTTTCTACGCTCCCGTCTAGCCAAATCATCGGAGCAATCTGATCGCTTCGGGGACGGGAGAAGATCGGGATGCCAGTCAGCAGACGCGGATTCCTGGGCCGGGTGGCGGCGGGAGCAGCCGCGAGCACGACCGTCGGCACGGTCCTCCCCGAACAGGAGGCGGCGGCCCAGCCACAGCATTCGGTGACCTTGCGGGGCATGCGCACCGACCAGGAGTGGGAGCGCTTTCTCAGCGGCCAGGATCTGCTCTGGAAGCGCTTGCCGAGAACGTGGTACGAGGGGCCGTTCCTCGGCAATGGCCTGCTCGGCTCGATGATCTACCAGGAGCCCGGGGAGAACGCGCTGCGCTTCACGGTCCACCACAGCGAGGTGCAGGACCACCGGCCCACCGAAGGCGGCAGCGACTGGGGCGTGGCACGGCTCCCGGTCGGCAATCTGCTGCTGCACCCGGTCGGCGCCATCACCGGTGTCGATCTGCGGCTGGATCTGTGGAACGCCGAGCTGCGCTCCACGGTTACCACGGACAAGGGGAAGCTGAAGCTCCGCGCGCTGGTGCACAACGACCGCACCATGCTGCTGGCCACCGTCGAGGCGAGCGCCGGCGAGGAGGGGTTCCGCTGGGAGTTCAAGCCCTCACCGGCGGTCAGTCCGCGCATCGTCCGCGAGGATCCGCCGAAGGGCTTCGAGCCCAACCCGGCCCCGGTCAGCCGCACCGAGGACGGGCTGGGCCTCACCGTCCAGTCCCTGGTGGCGGGCGGGCAGACGGTGACCGCGTACAAGCAGCGCGGCAGCGGCCGGGAGCGCACGTACTACCTGGCCGTGGCGCACTCCCACCCCGGTACGGACGCGGAGGGACGGGCGCGGACCACCGTGCGCAAGGCGTCCGCGCTACCGGTCTCCAGCCTGCGGCGCACCCACTACGAGTGGTGGCACCGCTTCTACCGCAAGAGCTTCATCTCGGTGCCCGACGGGATGCTCCAGAGCTTCTACTGGATCCAGCTGTACAAGCTGGCCTGCGCCGCCCGTGAGCACGCCCCCGTCATGGCCACCACCGGCCCGTGGGTGGAGCCGACGCCCTGGCCCGGGGTGTGGTGGAACCTCAACGTCCAGCTGGAGTACTGGCCGGTGCACGGCTCCAACCACCTGGAGCTGGACGCGATTCCGCGCACCCTCGCCGAGAACACCGATGTGCTCATCAGCGGCCTCAAACCCGAGTACCGCGCCGACTCGGCCGGGCTGCGCCGCTCCACGGACGCGCAGTGCGAGGACAACGGCACCGTGCCGGTGCCGGGCGTCGGGGACTCCCCCGAGGTCGGCAATCTGCCCTGGGCGCTGCACAACGTCTGGCTGACCTACCGCCACACCATGGACCGGGGCCTGCTGGAGGATGTGCTCTATCCGCTGCTGCGCCGCTCCACCAACTACTACCTGCACTTTCTCGCACAGCAGCCGGACGGCAGGCTGCATCTGCCGAAGACCTTCTCCCCCGAGTACGGCGCGGCCCCGGACTGCAACTACGATCTGGCGCTGCTGCGCTGGTCCTGCCAGACCCTGCTGGACACGGTCGAGCTGCTGGACAAGGACGATCCGCTGGTGCCCAAGTGGCGCGAGGTGCTGGAGAAGCTGGTCGACTATCCGGTGGACGAGAACGGCTTCATGATCGGCACCGGCGTCCCCTTCGCCAAGTCCCACCGCCACTACTCTCATATGCTCTCGGTCTACCCGCTCTACCTGGTCAACTGGGACCAGAAGGAGCACCGGGACCTGATCGCCCGCTCGCTGGAGCACTGGATCAGCTTCGAGGGCGCGCTGCGGGGCTACAGCTTCTCGGGCGCGGCCTCGATCTCGACGCAGATGGGGCGCGGCGATGACGCGCTGAAGTATCTGCGGGAGCTGGTGGCGCGGTTCATCCAGCCCAATACCCACTACTACGAGGCGGGTCCGGTGATCGAGACCCCGCTGTCGGGCGCGCAGACGATCCACGACATGCTCTGCCAGAGCTGGGGCGGGACCATCCGCTTCTTCCCCGGGGTGCCGGGCGAGTGGCGGGACGTCACGCTGCACGACTTCCGTACCCAGGGCGCGTTCCTGGTCAGCGGGGTGCGTACGGGCGGGACGACGCGCTGGGTGCGGGTGCGCAGCCTGGCCGGGGAGCCCTGCCGCGTCCGTCACTCGATCGGCGGCCGGGTCGCGGTCGCCGGGGTCGGCGGCCCGGCGCCGAAGTGGCGTGACCTGGGGAACGGCGAGATCGAGCTGGAGCTGGACCGGGAGGACGAGGCGGTGATCTACCCGGCCGGCACCCGGCCGGACTTCCGGATCGCCCCGGTGAAGGTCACCACCCCGGCCGAGCCCTGGGGCCTGCCGGAGCTGCCGCAGACGGGCGCGGTCACCCAGGTCGATCTGACCGGGCAGTTCGACAACGACGCCATCACCACCGAGATGTACTACGGGGACGGCGACTTCGACGGTACGGGCCGCACCTATCCGATGGCGCAGCTGCCGCAGACCGGGCAGACCGAGGACGACGGGATCACCTTCGCGTTCACCAACGGCAGCGAGGGCTCCAACAACAATGTCATCGCCGCAGGTCAGAAGGTCACGGTCGCGGCGGGCGGCTATACGAAGCTGCATGTGCTGGGCGCGGGCGACACCGGCAACGTGTCCGTCCCCGCCGTGGCCACGTACGCCGACGGCTCCACGGGCAAGCTGACCATCCAGCTGACGGCCTGGATGTCGGGTCCGGCGTACGGGGAGACGGAGGCGGTGCGGACGAGTCAGATCCACACCCGTACCGGCCCGTTGGGCACCAAGGCCGCGATCTTCCACCAGGTGGTGGAGCTGGACCCGGGCAAGGAGCTGTCGGCGATCACCCTGGGCGCTCCCTCGGGCACCGCACGGGCGCACATCTTCGCCCTCTCGCTGGAGAAGGACGACTGACGAAGGACGCGCACCGCCGATACACACTGCGACGGCCGCCCCAAACGGGGCGGCCGTCATTGTTGCTCATGTGTGCACTGGAGATGACAACTGAGGGAAATTGTTGGCACCCAGTGTCTTGCGAGGTGGCACAGCGTGCCATACGGTGATGGTGTCCGGGCGGCCGGCGCACTGCCAACCATCGTGCGTCGGCTGTCCCCGCAAACCGCTTCGCGCGCCCGGACGACGCCTGCGTCACCAGGCACCCGGCGTTACCCGCGCCGCATCGAGCACCACCTCCGCCGAACCGACGGCACACCGCATCAGCATCACCCGTCACGAGCCCAGCGTTCCCTCAGGCGTCCCCCCATGGACGCTTCGCCGGAGGCACCGATGAACGAGATACTTGACGCGATCCTGGCGTCGGACACAGCACCCGAGGAGTTCGCGGCACTGCGCGTCCCCGAGTCGTACCGCGCGGTGACCGTGCGCAAGGACGAGGCCGAGATGTTCTCGGGCCTCACCACCCGGGAGAAGGACCCCCGTAAGTCATTGCACGTGGACGAGGTGCCGGTGCCCGAGCTGGGCCCCGGAGAGGCGCTCGTCGCCGTGATGGCCAGCTCGGTCAACTACAACTCCGTGTGGACCTCGATCTTCGAACCGCTGCCGACCTTCGGCTTCCTGGAGCGGTACGGCAAGCTCTCCCCCCTGGCCAAGCGGCACGACCTGCCATACCACATCATCGGCTCCGACCTCGCGGGCGTCGTGCTGCGCACCGGCCCCGGCGTGAACTCCTGGAAGCCGGGCGCCGAGGTCGTCGCGCACTGTCTGTCGGTCGAGCTGGAGAGCGCCGACGGCCACAACGACACCATGCTCGACCCCGAGCAGCGCATCTGGGGCTTCGAGACCAACTTCGGCGGGCTCGCCGAGATCGCGCTGGTCAAGTCCAACCAGCTGATGCCCAAGCCAAAGCATCTGAGCTGGGAGGAGGCCGCCGCCCCGGGCCTGGTCAACTCCACCGCCTACCGGCAGCTGGTCTCCCGCAACGGCGCCGGGATGAAGCAGGGTGACAACGTCCTGATCTGGGGCGCGAGCGGCGGGCTCGGCTCCTACGCCACCCAGTTCGCGCTGGCCGGCGGGGCCAACCCGGTCTGTGTGGTCTCCTCGCCGCGGAAGGCCGAGATCTGCCGGCGGATGGGCGCCGAGGCGATCATCGACCGCACCGCCGAGGACTACAAGTTCTGGAAGGACGACGGCACCCAGGACCCGCGCGAGTGGAAGCGGTTCGGGAAGAAGATCCGCGAGCTGACCGGCGGCGAGGACGTGGACATCGTCTTCGAGCACCCGGGCCGGGAGACCTTCGGCGCGTCCGTCTATGTCACCCGTAAGGGCGGCACGATCGTCACCTGCGCCTCGACTTCCGGCTACACCCACGAGTACGACAACCGCTACCTGTGGATGTCGCTGAAGCGGATCGTCGGCTCGCACTTCGCCAACTACCGCGAGGCGTGGGAGGCCAACCGTCTGATCGCCAAGGGCAAGATCCACCCGACGCTGTCCAAGACGTACCGGCTGGAGGACACCGGCCAGGCCACGTACGACGTCCACCACAACCTCCACCAGGGCAAGGTCGGCGTGCTGTGCCTGGCCCCCGAGGAGGGCATGGGCGTGCGCGACCGGGCGATGCGCGAGCAGCACATCAACGCCATCAATCTGTTCCGTGACGACTCGTCGGAGCGGACCGGCAAGCACAGCCGGGATATGCGATGAGTGGCACACCCCGGCCCAAGGACCGTCCCTGGCTGATGCGCACGTACGCCGGGCACTCCACCGCCGAGGCGTCCAACGAGCTGTACCGGCGCAACCTGGCCAAGGGCCAGACCGGGCTCTCGGTCGCCTTCGACCTGCCCACCCAGACCGGTTACGACCCGGACCACATCCTCGCGCGCGGCGAGGTGGGCCGGGTCGGGGTCCCGGTCTCGCACCTGGGCGACATGCGGCGGCTGTTCCAGGAGATCCCCCTGGAGCGGATGAACACCTCCATGACGATCAACGCGACCGCGATGTGGCTGCTGGCGCTGTACCAGGTCGTCGCGGAGGAGCACGGCGCCGATGCCGGGAAGCTCCAGGGGACGACGCAGAACGACATCGTCAAGGAGTACCTGTCGCGGGGGACGCATGTCTTCCCGCCGGGCCCGAGCCTGCGGCTGACCACCGACATGATCGCGTACACGGTCAACCACATCCCCAAGTGGAACCCGATCAACATCTGCAGCTACCACCTGCAGGAGGCCGGGGCCACTCCGGTGCAGGAGATCGCCTTCGCGATGTCCACGGCGGTCGCCGTACTGGACGCGGTGTTCGCCTCCGGCCAGGTTCCCGAGGACCGTAAGGGCGACGTGGTGGCCCGGATCTCCTTCTTCGTGAACGCGGGCGTCCGCTTCATCGAGGAGATGTGCAAGATGCGCGCCTTCGGCCGCATCTGGGACCGGATCACCCGCGAGCGGTACGGCATCAAGAACCCCAAGCACCGCCGGTTCCGCTACGGCGTCCAGGTGAACTCGCTCGGCCTGACCGAGGCCCAGCCGGAGAACAACATCCAGCGCATCGTCCTGGAGATGCTGGCCGTCACCCTCTCCAAGGACGCCCGCGCCCGCGCCGTCCAGCTCCCGGCCTGGAACGAGGCGCTGGGCCTGCCCCGCCCCTGGGACCAGCAGTGGTCGCTGCGCATCCAGCAGGTCCTCGCCCATGAGAGCGATCTGCTGGAGTACGACGACATCTTCGAGGGCTCCCATGTGATCGAGTCCAAGGTCGCCGCGCTGGTGGAGGACGCCGAGGCCGAGATCGAGCGGATCCAGGAGATGGGCGGGGCGATGGCCGCCGTCGAGTCCGGCTATCTCAAGGCGCGGCTGGTGGCCTCCCACTCCGAGCGCCGGGCGCGCATCGAGGCGGGCGAGGAGAAGATCGTCGGCGTCAACTGCTACGAGTCCACCGAGCCCAATCCGCTCACCGCCGACCTCGACACCGCGATCATGACGGTGGACCCGGAGAACGAGGCGCGGGTGGTCTCGGCCCTGCACACCTGGCGCGAGCAGCGCGACGAGGGACCCGCCGAGGAGGCCCTCGGTGCCCTCCGTAAGGCCGCCGTGGGGACCGACAACCTGATGGAGGCCACCCTGCGCTGTGCCCGCGCGGGGGTGACCACCGGGGAGTGGGCCTGGGCGCTGCGCGATGTCTTCGGGGAGTACCGCGCCCCCACCGGGGTCGGCGGCGCGCCCCTGTCCGTCGCCACGGAGGCGGGCTCCCTGCTGGCCTCGGTCCGCGAGAAGGTCGGGAAGACCGCGGCCGACCTCGGCGGCGGAAGGCTGCGGCTGCTGGTCGGCAAGCCCGGTCTGGACGGGCACAGCAATGGCGCCGAGCAGATCGCCGTACGGGCCAGGGACGCCGGTTTCGAGGTGGTCTACCAGGGGATACGGCTCACCCCGGAGCAGATCGTCTCGGCGGCCGTGGCGGAGGACGTGCACTGCGTCGGGCTGTCGATCCTGTCCGGGTCGCATGCCGAGCTGGTGCCGGACGTCCTGGAGCGGATGCGCACCGCCGGCGCCCAGGACATCCCCGTCATCGTCGGCGGGATCATCCCGTCCTCGGACGCGGCCGCCCTGCGCGCGGCGGGGGTCGCCGCCGTTTTCACCCCCAAGGACTTCGGTATCACGGAGATCATCGGCCGTATCGTCGATGAGATCCGCGCCGCGAACACGCTTCCCCCTCTGGAGGTTCTCGTATGACCGCCCCCGACCGCTCCGATGCCGCCGGCCGTCTGCGCCCCCGCCGCTCGTGCCTCGCCGTCCCCGGCTCCAATCCGCGCTTCCTGGAGAAGGCCCAGGGGCTCCCGGCCGATCAGGTCTTCCTGGACCTGGAGGACGCCTGCGCGCCGCTGGCCAAGGAGGACGCCCGGCACACCATCGTCAAGGCGCTGAACGAGGGCGACTGGACCGGTAAGACCCGGGTGGTGCGGGTGAACGACTGGACCACCCACTGGACGTACCGGGACGTCATCACGGTGGTCGAGGGCGCGGGCCCGAACCTGGACTGCATCATGCTGCCCAAGGTGCAGGACGCCCAGCAGGTCATCGCGCTGGACCTGCTGCTCACCCAGATCGAGAAGACGATGGGCTTCGAGATCGGGCGGATCGGCATCGAGGCGCAGATCGAGAACGCCAAGGGCCTGGTCAACGTGGACGAGATCGCCGGCGCGTCGCCGCGTCTGGAGACCATCGTCTTCGGCCCGGCCGACTTCATGGCGTCGATCAACATGAAGTCCCTGGTCGTGGGCGAGCAGCCGCCCGGCTATCCGGCGGACGCCTATCACTACATCCTGATGCGGATCCTGATGGCGGCCCGCATGCATGACCTCCAGGCGATCGACGGCCCGTACCTGCAGATCCGGAACGTGGACGGCTTCCGCGAGGTGGCCGGGCGCGCGGCCGCGCTCGGCTACGACGGCAAGTGGGTGCTGCACCCCGGCCAGGTGGAGGCGGCCAATGAGGTCTTCTCGCCGTCGCAGGAGGACTACGACCACGCCGAGCTGATCCTGGACGCCTATGACTACTGCACCTCGGCGGAGGGCGGTATGAAGGGCTCCGCGATGCTCGGGGACGAGATGATCGACGAGGCCAGCCGCAAGATGGCCCTGGTCGTCGCGGGCAAGGGCCGCGCCGCCGGGATGAGCCGTACGTCCGCCTTCCAGCCCCCGGAGGCATGAGCCATGCAGTTCGGCCGTACCTATGAGGAGTTCACGGTGGGCGACGTCTACCGGCACTGGCCGGGGAAGACGGTCACCGAGTACGACGACCACCTCTTCTGTCTGCTCACCATGAACCACCACCCGCTGCACATGGACAGCAACTACGCCGAGAAGACGACCGATTTCGGCAAGAACGTGGTGGTCGGTAACTACATCTACTCACTGCTGCTGGGCATGTCCGTCCCCGATGTCTCCGGAAAGGCCATCGCCAATCTGGAGGTCGAGTCACTGCGGCATGTGGCGCCCACCTTCCACGGCGACACCATCTACGGCGAGACCACGGTCCTGGACAAGACGCCGTCGAAGTCCAAAACCGACCGGGGCATCGTGTATGTGGAGACCAAGGGCTACAAGCAGGACGGCACGCTGGTCTGTGTCTTCCGGCGCAAGGTGATGGTGCCGACCGCCACATACATCAAGGAGCGGGGCGGCGAGCAGCCGGGCCGCCCGGAGCTGGGAGGGCAGTGATATGAGCCGCCTCGCGCAGACGGAGGGCCTGACCGACATCCAGCGGGAGATCCTCTCCACGGTCAGGGATTTTGTCGACAAGGAGATCCTGCCGGTCGCGACCGAACTGGAACATCGCGATGAATATCCGACGGCGATCGTCGAGGGACTGAAGGAGCTCGGCGTCTTCGGGCTGATGATCCCGGAGGAATACGGCGGCCTGGGTGAGTCACTGCTCACCTACGCGCTGTGCGTGGAGGAGATCGCACGCGGCTGGATGAGCGTCTCGGGCATCATCAACACCCACTTCATCGTGGCGTACATGCTCAAGCAGCACGGCACCGAGGAACAGAAGGAGTATTTCCTTCCCAAGATGGCGCTGGGCGAGATCCGGGGCGCCTTCTCGATGTCGGAGCCGGGACTGGGGTCGGATGTGTCGGCCATCACCAGCAAGGCGGTACCGGACGGCGACGAGTACGTCCTGAACGGGCAGAAGATGTGGCTGACCAACGGCGGCAGCTCCACTCTGGTGGCGGTCCTGTGCCGGACCGGCGAGACTCAGGAGGGGGTCGCGCCGCACAAGGCGATGACCACCTTCCTGATCGAGAAGGAGCCCGGCTTCGGCGAGGTCCGGCCCGGTCTGACCATCCCCGGCAAGATCGAGAAGATGGGCTACAAGGGGGTCGACACCACCGAGCTCATCATGGACGGACTGCGCATTCCGGCCGATCGGGTGCTCGGCGGGGCGCCGAACCGAGGTTTTTACCAAATGATGGACGGAGTCGAGGTCGGCCGGGTGAATGTCGCCGCCCGCGGCTGCGGTGTGGCGCGGCGCGCTTTCGAGCTGGGCGTCGCATACGCACAGCAGCGGCATACCTTCGGCAAGCCGATCGCCCAGCATCAGGCCATCCAGTTCAAACTGGCCGAAATGGGAACAAAGGTCGAGGCGGCGCATGCGATGATGGTCAATGCGGCCCGGAAGAAGGATTCGGGCGCGCGCAACGACCTCGAGGCGGGAATGGCGAAGTACCTGGCGTCGGAGTACTGCAAAGAGGTCGTGGAGGACGCCTTCCGCATCCACGGCGGGTACGGCTTCTCCAAGGAATACGAGATCGAGCGGCTCTACCGAGAGGCACCGATGCTTCTCATCGGCGAGGGGACCGCTGAGATTCAGAAAATGATTATTGGACGGAGGCTTCTGGAGGAATACCGAACCCAAGACTGAACGTCCCTTTTGGGGTGGTATCCGAGAGAACAAGGTCACACCGCGCCAAGGGTCTTCGGTCACTGACAAGCCACCGACGGGCCCTGGCGCTTGCCCAGTTACCGCTCGCAACCGATACCATCCCGTAAAGCCGCCGTCCCCAGTCTTGCGTCGCGGCATCCTCCGCTACGAAGGTCATCCATGCCCCACAGCCAATCCTCTGCACAACGCGACAGCCCGGTCGGTGTACGCCTCGCGCGCGGAGCGTCGCCGTGGCTCCTCCCGACCGTCGCCACCGCGGCGGTCAGTCTTGCTCGGTCCCGCCGCTCCGGACGCTGGGCGGCGGTCGCCGTGCCCGCCACCGCGCTCGCGGCGGGCATGCTGTGGTTCTTCCGCGACCCCGAGAGAGAGATCACGCAGGGCCGTGTGATCTCCCCGGCCGACGGTGTGGTGCAGAGCATCATGCCGTGGAAGGACGGGCGCACCCGCGTCGCCATCTTCATGAGCCCGCTCAACGTCCACGTCAACCGCGCTCCGCTGGCCGGTACGGTGACCTCCGTGGAGCACATCCCCGGCGGCTTCGTTCCCGCGTTCAACAAGGAGAGCGAGAACAACGAGCGGGTCGTCTGGCACTTCGACACCGAGCTCGGCGACATCGAGATGGTCCAGATCGCCGGCGCCGTCGCCCGGCGTATCGTGCCTTATGTGCCACAGGGCACGAAGGTCGAACAGGGTGAGCGGATCGGTCTCATCCGCTTCGGCTCGCGGGTCGACGTATACCTCCCCGAGGGTGTCGATGTCGCGGTCGAGGTCGGCCAGGCCACCACCGCGGGGGTGACTCGCCTTGACCGTGATTGATCCCGATACGCAGGCCGCCTGGGTCCCCGAGGCCGAGGTGGACGCGGCCGACGTCGACGAAACGGACGACATGCCGCTGTCGACGCGACTGTCGATAGCCGACACGCTGACCCTGGGCAACGCCACCTGCGGCTTCCTGGCGGTCTACTTCACCACCACCGGCGTCCTCATCCCGCACCTCACGGGCAGCGAGGACGGCGGGATGACCCGGCACAGCGCCGCCTCCGCGGTGATGCTGATGCTGCTGGCCTCCGTCTTCGACCTCTTCGACGGGCTCGTCGCGCGGAAGCTGCGCAGCTCGGCGATGGGCGCGGAGCTGGACAACCTCTCCGACCTGATCAGCTTCGGGCTGGCCCCCGCGTACTTCGTCCTCGTCTGGGGGATGGTGTCCGACGACGCCTACCAGCGGGTCTCGGTGGTGGGCGCGATCGTGGTGCTGCTGGCGGTGGTGCTGCGGCTTGCCAGATTCTCCTGTGTCACGCTGCGTGACGGCGTCTTCCAGGGCATGCCGAGCCCATTCGGCGCCCTGACGGTCGTCTCGGTGGTCCTGCTGGGCCTGCCGTTCGTGCCGACGCTGCTCGCGATCGTGGGCGTCGCCTGGCTGATGGTGAGCCGGGTGGAGTACCCCAAGCCGCGCGGCCGGCTCGCCGTGGCCATGCTCGGCTGGATCGTCACCAGCATGGCCCTGCTGGCCGCCTGGGCCTTCGAGGCCCCCGGCGGTGAGCTCCTCCTCCAGTCGGCCTGCGCCCTACAGGTCGTCATGGGCGCGGTGATCCCCCTCTTCGCCACGGCCCGCCGGGTGAACGCGTTCCGCGACAACCGCCGCGAAGCGAGGGCAGCGCAGCTGCCGTAGCGGCCGTCAGGCCGCCCGTCCCTTGGACGGAACGCCGTGGGGCCCGAGCTTCCCGCTCGGGCCCCACGGCGTTTTCGGTTACGGCCGACGTCACTGCCCCACATCGAGCCTCCGCACCGGCTGCCCCCGGCTGGGCCACGTACGCGGTGTGGGCAGCCGCCCATCCGGCGGCGTCGCACACCTCTACCCGCGCGACCTCTTACGGCCAGGAATCACGAAGCCGCACCGCAGCCCGTGCCAGGCAACCGCGAGCACTCCCGAACTACGTGAATCGGACCCGTCATACGGCGCGCCCCAGCAAGGAAAGCAGCTGAACGGCGGGGTCGGTGCTGGTGGTGGGCACCGGAGCGGCGAAGATTCCCAGGCCTGCCACTCTCTCGGCGTTGGCGCGCGCGTAGGCCAGGCTGTGGTCGACCGCGGCCGGGTCGAGCCACTCGGGCTGGCCGCACCCGCGGGCCAGGTCCCACTCGTGGATGGTCAGGTCGACGAGCATCTGGTCCGCGTACATGGTCAACGGGGCCTCCCCGAAGGAGAACCGAGCTGTCCCGGAAAGATCGGCGCCCTTCCACGCCGCGAGGGAGCGCTCCGCGGCCTCGTCCCACGCGCGCGCGGGATCCGCGCCGACCATGTCGCCGTCGTAGCGGTCGCCCACCTGCTCCAGGGACTCTCCGGCGAGCAGGTGCGGCACCCACAAGTGCTCGCTGACCAGGTGGTTGACGAGGTCCCGAACGGTCCACTCGGTGCACGGCGTCGAATCGTTCCACCGGTGGCCGTCGACCGCGTGCACTCGTGCGCCGAAGCGGTTGATGGCATCGGGAATTAACCGCAGGGATGAACTCGTCATGGCAGTACGTTATGCCATGATCTTCCACCCTCCCCGAACGGAGGTCGGCGTCCCGGTCGTCGACGAGACCGGTGACCTGAAGAAGGGCACGCACGGGGTCAGCTGAGAAAGTCCGCCGCCAGGCGTTCTGCGGTGCGTTCCAGGAGGGGGCCGGCCTCGGCGATGCAGCGGGCCGGGTCCGGTTCCAGGTCGGTGAGGGCGTAGGCGCGGCGGATGCCCGCGTTGCCCAGGGCCGCGGGGGCCAGGGACAGGCGGCCGCAGACCGCGACCACTTCGATGCCCCGCGCGCGGGCCGCCGCCGCGACGCCTGCCGGGGCCTTGCCGTGGAGGGTCTGCTCGTCCAGCGAGCCCTCCCCCGTGATCACCAGGTCCGTGCCCTCCAGCGCGGCGGGGAAGCCGAGGACGTCGAGCATCACCTCGATGCCGGGGCGGAAGGCCGCGCCGAGGCCGACGAGGGCGCCGAAGCCGATGCCGCCCGCCGCGCCCGCGCCGGGTGCGAGGGCGTATTCGGCGGCCGAGGCCCCGACCGCACGCTCCAGGACGCGTACGTAGTGGGCGAGGGCGGCGTCCAGGGCCGCCACATCGTCCTCGCCCGCGCCCTTCTGCGGGCCGTAGACCGCCGCCGCGCCCTTCGGCCCGGTGAGGGGATTATCGACGTCGCTGGCCAGGACGGTTTCGGTGTTCGCGAGGCGCGGGTCGAGGCCGGACAGATCGGCCGTCGCGAGGTCGCGCAGCGGGCCCCCGCCCGGTGCGACAGGGGTACCGTCCTCCCGCAGGAAGCGCGCCCCCAGCGCGCTGAGCATCCCCGCCCCACCGTCCGTCGTCGCGCTGCCGCCCACGCCGAACACGATCGTGCGGGCGCCCGCGTCCAGCGCCGCGCGCAGCAGCTCCCCGCTGCCGTACGTGGTCGCGGTGAGCGGCGCGAACACCCCCTTCGGCAGATGGCGCAGCCCGGACGCCTCGGCCATCTCCACCACGGCCGTGGACCCGCGCAGCGCGTACGCCGCCGTCACCGGCGCGCCCAGCGGCCCGGTGACCCGGGCCTCGCGCCGTTCGAACCCGGCGGCGACCGCCGCGTCCACCGTGCCGTCCCCGCCGTCGGCGACGGGCAGCGCCGCGATCCGCAGGCTCTCGCCGCCCCGGGGCGCGCCGCGGCGCAGGCCCGCCGTGACGCGCTCGGCGACCTCCACCGCCGTGAGCGAGCCCTTGAACTTGTCCGCGGCGATCAGCACGCGCTTCGGGGGTGTCGCCTGCCCCTGCGCCCATGTCATGGTCTCTGCCGCGGCTTCCGTCCTCGATGCCGCCGAGTCCTCCGAAGCCTCCGTCGAAGCGTCCGTCACCTTCGTAACCCCTCGCATTCGCACAGGCGGTCGCGCCGCTGTGACCCTATCCGGCGCGACCGCACCGGTACACCCACCTCAGATGGGTACACCTGACGCATGGCCCTCAGCGGGAGCGCACTCGCGGACCGGATCCTCGGCGGCTGGCTCGGCCGGATCGCCGGAAACATGCTCGGCAAACCGGTCGAGAACGGCGACCATTGGACCCGCGACCGCATCGACCGGTATCTGCGCCGCGCCGACGCCCTCCCGCTGACCGACTACCTCCCCGCCCTGGAGCCGCCGCCCGACCCGGTGGAGTTCGAGCTGCGCCCCGAGTGGCAGAGTTGCGTGCGCGGCCGGATCCACGGCAGTTGCCGCGACGACGACGTGGACTACTCCGTCCTCGGTCTGCACCTGCTGGAGACCCACGGCCCCGGCTTCAGCACCGAGCAGGTCGGCGAGGTGTGGCTGCTGCGGCTGCCGTATCTGCAGACCTTCACCGCCGAGCGGGCCGCCTACCGCAATCTCACGGCCGGGGTGAAGCCGCCGCTCAGCGCGACCCTCGACAACCCCTACCAGGAGTGGATCGGCGCCCTGATCCGCGCCGACATCCACGGCTGGGTCAACCCCGGCGATCCGCGGCGCGCCGCCACGATGGCCCGCCGCGACGCCGTTCTCTCCCACACGGGCAACGGGGTGTACGGGGCGATGTGGGCGGCCGCCCTGATCGCGGCCGCGTTCACGGCGGACGGTCCGCGCGCCGCCGTCGACAGTGCCCTGGACCGGATCCCGCCGCGCTGCCGCCTGGCCCGTACGGTGCGCCGGATCGCGTCCCTGCACGACGCGGGCGTGGCGTGGGTGGACGCGCTCGCCCAGCTGGAGCTGGAGACCGCCGGGCTGCCCTGGATCCATGTGGTCCCCAACGCCGCCGTCCTCACGGCCGGGCTGCTCTACGGCGCGGGCGACTTCACGACGACGATCGCCCTGACGGTACGCGGCGGCCTGGACACCGACTCCAACGGCGCCACGGCCGGTTCGGTCGCGGGGGTGCTGTGCGGCGCGGCGGCCATTCCGCCGCAGTGGACCGAGCCGCTGGAGGATCGGGTGCGCAGCGCCGTCTTCGGCTTCGACGGGGCCCGCGTCAGCGACCTCGCGGCGCGTACGCACCGGCTGGCGGTCTCGGGTTAGGGGGTTTCGGTCCGCTCACCGGCGGTGGGGGCCGGATCGGCGATGCGGTCCAGCCACTCCCGCAGGAGGCCGCGTTCGGGCGCGGTCAGCGCGTCCGTCCGGGGCAGCGCGGCGCGCAGGGTGACGGCGGCCGCGACGGGGCCGGGCTCGGCGGCGGCGGGCGCGTCCGTGGTGATCGCCGCGATGGCCGCCTCGCGGGCGGTACGGGACAGCTCCGGATCGCGGCGGTCCTCGGGCGTGGCGATGAGCGTGAACGTCGTACCGCAGCCCGCCGCGTGGACCAGGGCCGCGGCACGCTCCTCGGGGATGGCGAGCCGCCCCGCCTCGGCGATGCGGCGGATGAGCCGGGCGAGCATGTCGAAGGCGGTGACGGCGGCCGGTGAGGACACCCCAGGGCGGTGCCCGCCGTACATCAGCGAGTACAGCGCCGGGTTGGCCAGGCCGAGGCCGATGTGCTGGTCCCAGCCGGCCCGCAGGTCCTCGACCGGGTCATCGGTGGGTTCCTCGGCGTTCTTGCTGTTCACGTACTCCGTGAAGCCGTACGCGACGACCGCGTCGAGCAGGCCCTGTTTGTCGCCGAAGAGCCGGTAGATGGTCGGCGGCTGCACTCCGGCCGCGGAGCTCACCGCCCGGGTCGAGACCGCGTCGGGCCCGCCGTCGGACAGCAGCCGGGCGGCGGCCGCGACGATGCGGTCGCGATTCCCGTCGCGGTTGCCATCACGGTTGCCGTCACGGTCTCGGTTCGCGTCGTGGTTCGTCTCGTGGCTCGCGCCGTGGCTCGCGTCGTGGTTTCCGTCCGGCGCGATGACGTCCTCCCTCTCCATGCTTCCAACGATAACAGGATCTCGTTAGCGACCCTTCGTTTCCGGTGATACGTTGACGGCGATAGCACTGGAAACAGGCAGAGGAGATCACCGTGATCATCGTTACCGGAGCCAATGGCCAGCTCGGCCGGATGGTCGCCGAGCGGCTGCTGAAAGCCGTCCCCACCGAGGAGATCGGCGTCAGCGTGCGCGATGTGGAGGCGGCACGGGACCTCGGCGCGCGGGGCGTGCGTGTCCGCCGGGGCGACTTCGCCGACCCGGACACCCTCCCCCACGCCTTCGAGGGCGCCTCGAAGGTCCTGATCGTCTCGACGGGCACCACGGGCGAGGCCGCCGTCCGAGGCCACCGCGCGGCCATCGCGGCCGCGGCGGCGGCCGGGGCCAAGCGGATCCTCTACACGAGCCACATGGGCGCGAGCCCGTCCTCGCCGTTCGTCCCGATGCCCGACCACGCCGCCACCGAGGAGGCTCTGCGGCGGTCCGGTGTCCCCTTCACCTCGCTGCGCAACGGCTTCTACATCTCATCGGCCGTGGAGCTGGTCAGGGGCGCGCTGGAGACGGGCGTCCTGGCCGTGCCGGAGGACGGGCCGGTCGCCTGGACCGCCCACGCCGACCTCGCCGACGCGGCGGTCCTCGCCCTCACCGGGGAGGTACTGGACGGTCTGAGCCCCGCGCTCACCGGTCCCGAGGTGATCGACATGGCCGGAATCGCGGATATCCTCACGCGGCTGACGGGCCGCCCGATCCGCCGGGTGGTCGTCTCCGACGACGAGTACCGGGCGCAGTTGGTCACCCATGGTGTGCCCGAGTCGTCGGCCGACCTGCTCGTCGGCCTCTTCGCCGCCGCCCGCGACGGCGACTTCGCACCGGTCGACCCCACGCTCGCCGATGTTCTCGGTCGACCCGTGGTGCGTGTGGAGGACTACCTGAAGTCGGCGCTCACGACGCCTCGGTGACGTACCGCACGAATCGGGCCCAGCCGCGCGCCGAGAGGGTGCGTCCACGCGGACGTCAGCGGTCGGCGGTGTCCCATTCGCTGCCCAGCCAGCCGCCGTGGCTGTCGAGGAGGGCGACGAGGGAGGCGGTCACGCGATCGTCCCACCAGTCCGCCACGGCCTTGAGCTCGAAGGCGGTCCCGGGGCCGCTGTGGAAGTCGAGGACGATCCGGCGGTCCAGCCGCCAGCGGGTGCGGCGCGGGGTGCGGCCGGGGTCGCCGCCGCCGTTGAGGATGATGCCGATCACGACCAGCAGTTGGAGGGGGAGGAACAGCCACCACACGCCCCACCAGAAGGGCCGCCCCTTGAAGCCCACGGCGGGCCGGGAGCCGGTCTGCTGGACGGTCCAGCGGGTGCGGAGGCCGCCCTTCATGGCCGGGCGGCGGGTGACGAGGGCCAGGGGTTCACCGGCGGCGCCCAGGACTTCGTAGGCGGCGGGGCCGCCCTTGGTGGCCGACTTGGTCACCACCTGCGCGAACACCTGCTCTCGATGGGGATCTGCCCAGAGGGTGAACGCGCGGGTGCCCTCCTTACGGGCGGCACGGTACTCGGGGAGGCCGCCGCCGGGTGGGTTCCGCCGCTCGGGGAAGGCCAGCGGGCGGCTGGTGCGGCCACGGCGGGCGGGGCCGTCGGCGATCCGTATCGTCCAGGGGAGGCCGTCCTCCGGTGCGCGCGCCTGGTCTTCCTGGTCTTCCTGGTCCTCCTGGTCTTCCCGGTCCTCCTGTGCGTCCTGTGCGTCGTGGCTGGTCAGCCACAGGAAACGTGCCATTCCCGTACTCTCCCCGTCCGCCGCGTCCGTCCCGGTGCCGGGCGGACTTTACCCGTCCGGCAAAACGCGCTCGCCGTCGGCCGCGCGGCGTGCGTACGCTCGCCGCATGAGCAGCGAGACGACGCACCGGCCGCTGGTGGCGATCCTCAGCGGGGCGGGCATCTCCACCGACTCCGGGATCCCCGACTACCGCGGTCCGCAGGGGCTGTGGCGGCGCGACCCCGAGGCCGAGAAGCTCGTGACGTACGAGTACTACATGACCGACCCCGGCATCCGGCGCCGCTCCTGGGAGATGCGGCGCGACAGCAAGGCGCTGCAGGCCCGGCCCAACGGGGCGCACGAGGCCGTCGCCCGGCTGGAGCGCTCGGGGGTGCCGGTGCGGGTGATCACCCAGAACGTGGACGGGCTGCACCAGATCGCCGGGATGCCCGCGCGCAAGGTGCTGGAACTGCACGGCACCGCGCGGGCCGTGCGGTGCACCCACTGCGAGGCGCGGTCCGGGATGGACGAGGCGCTGGAACGGGTCGCGGCGGGTGAGGCGGATCCGGCGTGCCGGGAGTGCGGCGGGATCCTGAAGTCGGCCACGGTGATGTTCGGGGAGAGCCTCGATCCGGAGGTACTGACGGAAGCGGTCGCGGTGGCGCAGGCGTGCGAGATCTTCATCGCGGTCGGCACCAGTCTCCAGGTTCAGCCCGCGGCCTCGCTCGCTGGGCTGGCCGCCGAGCATGGGGCCCGGCTGATCATCGTCAACGCGGAGCCGACGCCGTACGACGAGCTCGCGGACGAGGTCGTTCGCGAGCCCATCAGTGCGGCGCTGCCCAGTTTGTTGGATCGCATCGCCGCGGGCTGATCACTGACTTCAGCGTCAGAAGAGGCCCGGTAGCTCTTGCCGCTCTTGCCGCGCCTCGAAGTCCAGCAGGCGCCGCTTGCGGTCCAGGCCGCCGCCGTAGCCGGTGAGGCTGCCGGTCGAGCCGACGACGCGGTGGCAGGGGACGATGATGCCGACCGGGTTCTTGCCGTTGGCCAGGCCCACCGCGCGGGAGGCGGTCGGCTGTCCGAGGCGGTCGGCCAACTGGCCGTACGACCAGGTCTCGCCGTACGGGATGGCCCGCAGCTCGGCCCAGACGCGGCGCTGGAAGGGCGTGCCGTCCAGGTGCAGCGGCAGGTCGAACTCGGTCAGCTCGCCCGCGAAGTAGGCCGTGAGCTGGCGGATGGTCTCGGCGAAGGGGGTGTCGGCTGGGTCGCCGGGGCCGCCGAAGGTTTCCTCGGGTGGGCGGTGGCGCTGCTCGACCATGTAGAGGCCGGACAGGTCGGTGCCGGTGGCCACGAGGGTGAGGGGGCCGTAGGGGCTGTCGATGGTGGTGTGGGTGCGGTTCACGAAGTTCCTCTCAGGTGCGGGGTGGGCGGCTTTCCGGGGTAGCGGCCGCCGTTTCGTTGCCGGGTGCGGCCCGGTGGCCGGTTTGTGCCCACCCGTCCCTCCCCCAGCTACCGCTGGGAGGTGCCCCCTCGCGGAACGATTGCCCACAAACGGTCATGCTGCGGGTAGGCGGTTGATGGGGTGGGCCGCGTCCGTCGCCCATAGGTATTGGACGGCGTAGGCGCGCCAGGGGCGCCAGTGGGTCGAGTGGCGGGTGAGGGCGCCGGGCGTGGCGGGCAGGCCCAGTTCGGCGGCGGCGCGGCGCACCCCGAGGTCGGTCGGGACGAAGGCGTCCGGGTCGCCGAGGGCCCGCATCGCGATCACCTCGACGGTCCAGGGGCCGAGCCCCGGCAGCGCCCCGAGGCTCGCGCGGGCCTCGTCCCAGTCGCTGCCGACGCCGAGCGCGACCCGGCCCTCGGCGAGCGCGCCGATCAGCCCGGTAAGGGTCGCGCGGCGGGTGCGGGGCATGGCCAGCTTCTCGGGGTCCAGCCCGGCGAGGGCCTGGACGGACGGGAAGAGGTGGGTCAGGCCGCCCGCCGGGTCCTCCACGGGCTCGCCGTGCGCCGTCACCAGGCGCCCGGCGTGGGTGCGGGCGGCCGCCGTGGACACCTGCTGTCCGAGCACCGCGCGGACCGCGAACTCGTCCGCGTCCACCGCGCGCGGCACCCGTCGCCCCGGGGCCTTGTCGACGAGCGGGGCCAGCTGGAGGTCCGTACGGAGCAGGTCGTCCACGGCGGCCGGGTCCGCGTCGAGGTCCAGCAGCCGCCGGCAGCGGCTGATCGCCCCGGCCAGGTCGCGCAGGTCGGCGAGGGAGAGCTGGCAGGCGATGTGGTCCGGCCGGGGGTTGAGGGTGACCACCCCGGGCCCGTACGGCAGCCGCAGGGTGCGCCGGTACGCGCCGTCGCGCCACTCCTCGACGCCGGGGACGGCGGTGGCGGCGAGGTGGCCGAAGAGGTTGTCGGGGCACAGCGGCGCGCGGAACGGCAGCCGCAGCGTGAGCGCCCCCGGCACGCTGGTCCGTGGCCCGCGGCTGGCCCGCTGCCGCAGCTCGGTCGGGGAGAGCGCGAAGATCTCCCGTACGGTCTCGTTGAACGCGCGGACGCTGGCGAACCCGGCCGCGAAGGCGATGTCCGCCATCGGCAGCGCGCTGGTCTCGATCAGCAGCCGCGCGGTCTGCGCCCGCTGGGCCCTGGCGAGCGCGAGCGGGCCCGCGCCGAGCTCGGCGAGCAGCTGCCGCTCGATCTGCCGGGTGCTGTATCCCAGCCGGGCGGCGAGGCCCGGCACCCCGTCCCGGTCCACCACACCGTCGGCGATCAGCCGCATGGCACGGGCCACCAGATCCGCCCGCTCGTTCCACTGCGGCGAGCCGGGGCTGGCGTCCGGACGGCACCGCTTGCAGGCCCGGAACCCGGCCTGCTGGGCGGCCGCGGCGCTGGGGTAGAACCGCATGTTCTCGGGCTTGGGCCCGACGACCGGGCAGCTCGGCCGGCAGTAGATCCCGGTGGTCACAACGGCGATGAAGAACCACCCGTCGAAGCGGGCGTCCTTCGCCTGTGCGGCGCGGAGGCACCGGTCGGTGTCGGTGTGCATGGGTCCAGCATCCGCCAGCGGGGTGGGGGCAGGCTCGCGGAAATCCGACATCGACCTTACGCGGGGCGCCCCGGTGGCGCGCGCCGTGGCCCCGCGCCGTGGCCCCGCGCCACATCCGTCGTTCCGGCGGCGTTTGGTGCGAAGGGGCAGACCGGAGGCCTGATGATCGGCATGATGAGGAATGTGACGGAACACCGTGAGATACCCCTGGCGGACGGCACGACCGTACGGCTGGAACTGGCCCCCGTAGGAGACGCCTCCCCCGAGGACGCGTACGGCGGCGTCGGCGGCGTGACCCCGGTGGGGCGCGGGCCGCGGGCCGCCGCGGCCACGCTCGCCAACGCCGGTCTGGGCATCATCCTGCAAGGGCTGGGGCCGGTGCTCCAGGACGTACACGACGCCGTCAGCTCGGCTCCGCATCCGCCCCAGGAGTTCACCGTGGAGTTCGGGGTGCAGGTCGGCCAGGACCTCAAACTCGGCATCGTGGGCGCCAACGGGAACGCCAACCTGACCATTTCGGCCACCTGGAGGCCGTCGGAGCGGCCCGAGCCGACAGCGCCGCCGGGGTCGTCCCGGCCCGGCCCCGCGGGCTGAAGCCCATGGGGTGGTTCCACGCGCACGGGGTCTCGTCACGGCCCGCGGTGTCCATTCTCGCCAAGGCCGACGGAAGACCGGCGGGCGCGGGCGTCCTGCTGCCAGGACGCCATCTGCTGACATGCGCTCATGTGGTCAACAGCGCGCTGGGAAAGGACATGCTGGCCCCGGATCACCCGGGCCCGATCGCCGTGCCCGTACGGCTCCACGGACCGGAGCACACCGTCGAGGCCCATGCCGAGCTGACGGTCTGGATACCGCCCCGGACCGACGACGGCGGCCTGGGCGCCTTCGAATGGAACGGCGACCTCGCCGTCCTGCGGCTGAACGGAGCGCTGCCGCCCGCGATCGAGCCGCCGCGCTGGCACCCGATGGCCAAGCGGCAGCTCGTACGGGCCTGGCACGGCAGCGGTGAGCCGGGGGTGTTCGCGGACGCCGAAGTGAGCGCGTGCGACGGGCGGTTCGGCTACTTCGACGGGGCCGAGCGCGCCCTGGACATCGAACCCGCCTACAGCGGCGGCCCGTTGTGGTCCAACGAGGAGGGCGCCGTCGTCGGGCTCGTCACGGCCAAACTCCACGTCCGGGGGGTGCTGCGCCGCGCCTGGGGGATCCCCTGGCAGCGCGTGACGCGGGAGCTGGACGACGCCGGGGCGGGCCATCTGCTGCCCCGGCAGCCCACGGAGGACGTGCGCGACCACCCCGCCTACGCGGAGCTCGTCGCCCTGCTGGACGGGCCGCTGCCGCTGTCCGAGGGCTGGATCCGCTGCTGCCGTACGGTCGCCCGGCAGTGCGGTCTCGGCCATCGCGCGGACGGCGTGCCCTCCGCCGAGGAGTTCGCCCAGCTGCTGCTCACCCGGGGGCGTGCGCTGCCCGCGCTGGTCGAGGCGGTACGCGGTACGGCCGGCCCGGTGGCCGACGACCTCCTCGCCATAGGACGCCGCTGGGGGCTGCCCAAGCTGCTCTCGCCGGGCGAGCACGAGCGGCTGCTGGTCCAGCTGCGCGCCCTGCCCGCGGCCGCCGCGGCCGGTGTCCCCGGGGCCGTACGGGCGTCGCTGCCGCTGGCGGCCCTGTCCGTGGCGCTGCTCACCGGCGGTGACGGCCATCATGGGGGCGGTGGGGACGACCGGAACAGCGGGGGCGGCGGGGATGGCGGGAAAGCCGGGAACGGCGGGCGGTTCGAGGCGCTGATCGCCCATGTGGAGGGGCTGCACGGGGACAGCTCGGCGGCCGACGACGGGGTCATGCCCGCCGTGCCGGGCCTGCTGCGTGCCGTGGAGTTCGTGGCCGCGGGCTGCTGCCCGGCGGATCGGCGCGCCGCGCTGCGGCGGTGGAACGCGGCGGTCGCCCGCCGCCTCGGCGTCCACGACGCCGCCCTGATGGACCGCCGCCACGACGCCGAACAGTGGGCGCGGAACGCCTCCCGGGGCACCGCGCCCCGCGTCGTGGCCAGGCTGGACCGCTGCGGGGCCGCACCACCGGGCGGCGCACCACCGGGCGGCGCACCGGCGGGCGGCGCACCGGCGGCGGCGCGGGAGGAGGAGCCGGAGCGCTACCGGCTGCGGCTGTGGTGCGACGACGGGGACGGGCTGCGCCAGGTGTCGGACGACAGCGAACGGCCGCGCGGCGCACAGGAGGTGGCCCAGGAGATCTTCGCCGCCGTGGGCTCGCTGCGCCGTCCCGACCCCTCGGGGCCACGGCCCGTCATCGAACTGATCGTGGACCGGGACACCTTGGAGGTGCCCGTGGACCGCTGGAAGGCCGCGGGGCCGGGAGCGGTGCTCCCCATCCGGCTCGGCACCCCGTACCCCCTGGTCGTCAACTGCCCCGAGCTGCGGGAGCTGAACGGCGGCACGATGCTGGACCAGTGGCGGGAGCGCTGGGCCCGGCTGGAGGCCGAGGAGCCCGTGCACATCGACGACACCACGGCCCCGGACCCGGAGGCGGTGTGCGGTCTGCTCATGGAGCGGCTCACCGCCCGGGTCACCGTCGATGTGGCGGCCCACCGGCGCACCGGTGTGGTGCAGATGTGTCTGGCCGCGGGCGTTCCGGTGGTGCTGTGGGACCGCAGCGGGGAGCAGGGGTCCCCGGCCGTGCGCCACGCGGCGGGGGCGAGCACCCGTCAACTGCCCGAGGCCGTACGGACCTACCGTACGAAGACCCTGCAACGGCCCGACGAGTACCCCGGGCGGCCCGTGCTCGCCTGGGCCGATGCCGGGCGGGCGCTGCCACGGCTGGACCTTGTGGACCCCACGGAGTGACGGTGGGACCCGCGAGGGCGGCGAGATGTGATGACGAGACGGCAGGAGGCGCGCGATGTCCGCTGAGGCGGGCCGAGAGGGAGGTTCCCCGATGAATCCACGGGAAGAGCCCGACTGGCGGCTGTTCCGGGGGGACGGCGTGCCCCGACATGTGGAGATGCCACCCGCCCCGCCGTGGCGCCGCTTCGGCGCCGGGGAGCAGGCGGCGCCCGACGGGGAGCGGGCGCCGTCCGCTTCCGGTCCGGCGCGCCCGGCGCCGTATCTGATCGAGCCCGAACACGCGGACGTCGTCAACGCGGCCCTCCATCTGCGGCGTCCGCTGCTCGTCACCGGCAGCCCCGGGACCGGCAAGTCCTCGCTCGCGCGGGCGATCGCGCATGAGATGGACCTGGCCGAGGTGCTGCGCTGGCCGGTCAACAGCCGTTCCACCGTGCAGGACGCGCTCTACCGCTACGACGCGATCGGGCGGCTGCGCGAGACGGCCCTGACGCGCGACCGCGGCGAGGCCGAGCCCGACATCGGCAGCTTCGTACGGCTCGGGCCGCTGGGCACCGCGCTGGTGCCGGGCGAACGCCCCCGGGTGCTGCTCGTCGACGAGCTCGACAAGGGCGACGTCGACCTGCCGAACGACCTGCTGACCGTCTTCGAGGAGGGCGAGTTCGAGATCCCCGAGCTGGCCCGGCTGCCGGAGGAGCAGTCGGTGGTGGAGGTGCTCACCGAGCGGGCGGGCGAGCGGGCCACGGTGCGGCGGGGCCGACTGGTGTGCGAGGAGTTCCCGGTCGTGGTGATCACCAGCAACGGTGAGCGCGACTTCCCGCCCGCCTTCCTCCGCCGCTGTGTCCGGCTGGAGCTGCCCACCCCCGACGAGTCGCGGCTGCGGGCGATCGTCACCGCGCATCTGGGAGACGACGCGCTGGAGGACGTCGATCAGCTGCTGGACGCGTTTCTCCGGCGCCGGGCGGCCCGCGAGCTGGCGACCGACCAGCTGCTGAACGCCGTGTTCCTGCGGGCGGGCGGCATGGACGTGACGGCGGACGGGCTGCTGGAAGCGGTGCTGCACCGGCTGGGCGGGGCGGTGTGACACGTGGAGCGGGGGGACGCCGAGCGGGGCGGGGCCAGGCAGGGTGACGCCGAGCAGGGCGACACCACGCAGGGCGGCACCGGGCAGGGGGACGCCACGCAAGGCGGGGCCAGGCAGGGCGACACCACACAAGGCGGCACCGGCCAGGGCGACCCCACACGGGGCGGGCCC
Source organism: Streptomyces endocoffeicus (assembly GCF_016741935.1). Classification (GTDB taxonomy): domain Bacteria; phylum Actinomycetota; class Actinomycetes; order Streptomycetales; family Streptomycetaceae; genus Streptomyces; species Streptomyces endocoffeicus. The sequence goes on from NZ_JAERRG010000009.1 coordinate 102,380, forward strand.
GGCCAGGGCGACACCACACGGGGCGGCACCAGGCAGGGCGACACCACACAAGGCGGCACCGGGCAGAGCGACGCCACGCAGGGCGGCACCGGGCAGGGGGACGCCACACAAGGCGAGCCCGGGCAGAGCGACGCCACACGGGGTGGCACCAGGCAGAGCGACACCACACAAGGCGGACCCGGGGGCGGCGGCACCGGGCGAGACCGCGCCGGGCAAGGCCCCGCCAGGCCGTTGGGGCGGCTTGACGAGGCGATCGCGGTCCTCGCCTCCAGCGGTCTCGAGCTGTCCAGGGAAGAGCTGCTCGACGCGCTCTGGCTGGCCGGACGGCTGCCCGAGGACGGCGCCGAGCGGGCGCCCCTGGCCCGCGCGGTGACCCGCGGCGGGGCGGCGCTGCCCGCCACCCGCCCCGAGCCCGCTCCCCGCCCCGCGACCACGGCCTCGCCGCCCGCGTCCGCTCAGCGGACCGGCCGGCCGACCGCGCCCGCCCGCACCGCGCACACCAACGGCGGCGAGCCCGGCGCCCAGCCGTCCGCCTCCGCGAAGGGGCGGCCGGACGACCCGCCGGAGCAGCGCCCCGCCCGGACCCCGCGCGGTGGCGATCAGCGGCTGCGCGGTCTGTACGGCGGCGGCCAAGGACCCGGTGCGGAGGGCGCCGAGGGCGTGCCTCCGGAGACGCGGCGCGCGCTGCCGCTCCGCGTGCCCGAGGACAAGGCGCTGCACCAGGAGCTCTCCATCGGCCGTGCCCTGCGCCCGCTCAAACAGCACCGCCCCAATCCGCTCAAGCGGGAGTTCGACGAGGCCGCCACGGCCACGGCGCTCGCCGAGACGGGTCTGCCGGACGTGGTGACCCGCCCCGCCCGCGAACGCTGGCTCGATCTCGCGCTCGTCATCGACGACGGGATGTCGATGCTGCTGTGGCGGCGGCTCGCCGTCGAGCTGCGGACCGTACTGCAGCGCTCGGGCGCCTTCCGCGTCGTCCGGGTGCTGGGCCTGCACACGCGCGGCGGCGGCGCCCCCGCGCTGCGCGCCCGCCCCTACGCCCCAGAGGCCCCCCTGCTGCCCACGACGGCGCTGTCCGACCCCTCCGGGCACACGCTGGTGCTCGTGGTGAGCGACGGGGTGGGCGCGGCGTGGCGGGACGGGCGGATGGGCCAGGTGCTGGCGCGCTGGGCGGGGCTGGGCCCCACGGCGGTGGTGCACGCGCTGCCGCCCCGGCTGTGGGAGGGCTCCGGGATCCGGACCCGGCGCTGGCAGGTGCGCACCCGCAGACCGGGCTCGGCGAACGCGGACTGGACGGTCGCGGATCCGGTGCTGCCCGCCGCCCTGGCGCGTTTCGACGGAGTGCCGGTTCCGGTACTGGAGCCGGACGCCGGGCCGCTGGCCGACTGGGCCCGGCTGATCGCCTCCGCGAGCGGTACGGCGGTCCTCCCGCTGCTGGTCCCGCCGCGCAACGGCCCGCGCGATGACCCACACGACGGCCCGCACGACAGCCCGCACGACGGCCCCCGCACCGCCCCCGCCGCCGCCGTCCCCGGCCCGGCCGCCGTCCCCGGCCCGGCGGCCGTCCCCGGCCCCGCCGCCGTCACCGCCCCGGCCGATGAGCTCGGCCGCGTCCAGCGCTTCCGGGACGCGGCGTCCCCGGAGGCGTACCGGCTGGCGGCCCATCTCGCCGCCGTGGCACCGCTGCCGGTGCCGGTGATGCGGATGGTGCAGAAGGCGGTGGACGGCCGGACCGACACCGGACGGCTGGCCGAGGTGTTCCTGGGCGGGCTGATGCGCCCCGTCGAACCGCCCGCCTCGGCGGGTTCGGACCCGCTCCCGCCCGAACACCGCCCCTTCACCTTCACCGACGCGGCACAGCGGGCGCTGCTGGGCGCGGTGCCGCTGGCGGAGCTGGTCGCGACCAGCCGACTCATCGGCCGTCGTCTTGAGCAACTGGCGGGCCGCTCCCCCGACTTCCCGGCCTGGCTGGCCGACCCGGGTGGCAGCGACCGGCTCCCGCCCGGCGCCCGGCCCTTCAGCACGGTGGAGCGACGGCTGGCGGCCCGGCTGGGGGCGCCGCCGCGGCCGTCGCTGATCACGACGCCGACGACTGGGGTGCGATGGCACCCTCTGGCATCCCGCGATCCGCGGGTGCTCGGCCCGTACCGGCTGCTGAGGGCCGGACCGCGGGGAGCGCGCGTCGTGCCCTATCTGGGCCATGACGCCTACGGCGAGGAGGCCGTCGTCACCGTCGTTCCCGAGCTTCCCGCGCCACAGGCCGCGGCCCTGCTCGGGGTACAGGCGGAGGCACTGCGCCGGATGGACGGCCGCCATGCGCCCCGGCTGCTGCGCGAGGGGCTGGACGAGGACGTCCCGTGGGTGGCCGAAGAAGTGTTCCTCGGCCACCGGCTGCACGATGTCCTGTTCGAGCGCGCCGATCAATGGGACGGGCACACCGCCCTCGCGATCGCCCGGCGGATCGCGGACGCGGTGCGCGTATGCGCGGCCGAGGGGATGGCGCACGGCGACCTCACCGTCAACACCGTGCACATCGCCGGTGAGGACGTCTTCGTGACCGGCTGGTCCTCGGCCCGCATCGACGGCGCGCCGTCCCCGACGACCCTCGGGAGCGGCCCGCCCACTCCCGAGGAGAATGTCGGAGCGCTGGGCGGCATCCTGCTGTGCCTCGGCGGCGGGGGGCAGCTGTACGCGTACGGCCGGGACGCCTACGACATGCCGCGCTGGAGCGGTGACGCGTGGCGGCCGGTCCGGGACATGGTGATGGCATGCCTGGAGCGGCGGGGCCGCCCGACGGCCGCGCAGGTCTGGGAGTTCCTCACCGCCTTCCAGCCGGACGCCGGGGTGCCGCAGGCCCACCCCCGGAGCCCACGGCCCGAGCGACCCGCCTTCTGCTTGCTGTGCGGCAATCGACTGGAACCGGACGACCGTTACTGTGACGCGTGCGGCGAGGACCTGTCCAGGACACCCCCGCTGTCGGCGTCCCCCGGCGCCACGTCCGACTCCGCTCCCGCTCCCGGCACGGAGCCGGAGAGCGGCCTGCCGTCGTTCGACCGGTACCGGGCCCAGCGCAGGCTGGGCGGCAGCCGGGGCTACAGCGTCTATCTGGCTCATGCGGCACGCGATCCCAGGGGGCAGGTGGTGATCCGCACCGCCGGGGCCGAGGGCGCGAGGCGGGAGCTGCGGACCGAGGCGGAGGCGCTGCGGCGGATGGCCGGGCACTACGCGCCACGGCTCTTCGCGGACGCCTCCTCCCTCGACCCCCCGTGGCTCACCCAGGAGTTCATCCACCTGCCCGACGGTTCACCGGCCCCACCGCTGTCCACGCTCCTGGGCCGGAGGCCCGACGGCTCACCCCGGCTGGACGCCGTGCACGCCGCCACCATCGGCCTCCGCATCGCCGAGGCGGTGAACATGTGCGCGCTCAAGGGCGTCGTTCTCGGGACCCTTACGGCGGACACCGTGCTCGTCGTCGGCCGTACGGTGAAGCTCATCGGCTGGACCGACGCGAGCATCAACGACCGCCGCCCGAAAGCCCCCACCGACGCGGACAACGTCTACGCCCTGGGCGAGATCCTCCGCGCCCTGAGCGACGCGCAGCCGACCGCTCAGCTCTCCCAGACGGACGCCGTATGGCGCGAACCCAAGCTGATCTCGATCATCTCCGCCTGTCTGGACGACCGGCCGGGCAGGCGTCCGTCGGCGGGCCGGGTGGCGGACGTCCTCGTCCAGTGTCTGCCGCCCGTGCTGACCTTGCCCAATACGTCGTACGAGGTCGGGACCGCGGCCCCCGCCCCACCGCCGGACGAGACAGACGAGACAGACGAGACACCGGACACGGCGGCTCCCGAGCCGCCGCAGCCCCCTCGCTCCACCCGCTCGCGCCTGGCCGCGCTCGTCGGGCTCGGCGGGCGGTCGGCCAGGGCGGAGCAGCGACAGCGGAAGCTGGACCTCATCCGTACGCCGCTGCCGTCCTGCCACCGCGTCGCGGTGACCTGCACGGTGGGGACCGAGCACACCGCGACGACGCTCGTGCTCGGTTCGATCCTCGCGAGCGAACGCGAGGACAAGGTCGCCGCGTTCGGCGCGGGACCGTTGGGCATCGAGGTGGGTCACACCAGGCGGGCACCGTCCGGGCTCGAGATCTTCGCGGGGCCCTCCGCACCGGGCGCCCGCACGACCCCGAGAACCCGGCCCACGGACCAGGAACCCCGCCGCGTCCTCGCCGACCTGAGCGGCCGCTACGCGGTCGTCCTCGCCGACACCGGTTCGTTCCTCAACGCCAGACAGGCAATCCTCGACCTCGCCGACCAGCTGTTGATCGTCACCAGCCCGTCCGCCGAGCACAGGTGGAGCGCGCACACGATCCTGGACAAGCTGGAGGAAGGCGGTCATGCGGAGCTGGTACGCCAGGCCATCACCGTGATCAACAGGTCGTCCGAGACCGAGACCGCCTCCGACGGCGATCTGGCGGAGGGGTTCCGGGCCCGCTGCCGCGGTGTGGTCGTCGTGCCGTACGACGAACATCTGGCCACCGAGCGTGACATCGGCCTCGAACAACTCGCCCCCAAGACCCTCGACGCCCACATCGACCTCGCCGCCCTGGTCGCGGAGGGGTTCCCCGGGGCCGGGACATAGCGCCCGCCGCGAGGGCCTATCCTCTACGCCATGTCGTCCGCCGATTTGATCCGCATCGTCTCCCGTTCCTCCCCCATGGCTCTCGCCCAGGTCGAACGGGTCCGTACCGAGCTCGCCGCGCTGCGGCCGGGGATCCGTACGGAGGTCGTACCGGTCACCACCTCCGGCGACCGCTGGATGGGCGATCTGTCGAAGCTGGGCGGGAAGGGCGCGTTCACCAAGGAGGTGGACGCCACGCTGCTGGCGGGTGAGGCGGATCTCGCGGTGCACTGCATCAAGGACGTGCCCGCCGACCGTCCGCTGCCCGCGGGCACGGTCTTCGCCGCGTACCTCAAGCGGGACGACATCCGCGACGCCGTGATCCACCCCGGCGGGCTGACCCTCGACGAGATGCCCGCGGGGACCCGGATCGGCACCTCCTCGGTCCGCCGCGTCGCCCAACTGGCCATCACCCACCCGCAGCTGGAGTGCGTGCCGATGCGCGGCAACGCCAACCGCCGGCTGGAGAAGCTGGACGCGGGCGACTGCGACGCGCTGCTGCTGGCCGTCTCGGGTCTCGAGCGGATCGGCCGTACGGACCGGATCAGCGAGATCCTGCCGGTGGACACCATGTGCCCGCCGATCGGGGCCGGGGTGCTGGGGCTCCAGTGCCGGGAGGACGACACCGAGACGATCGAGGCCGTGGCCGGACTCGGCGACGCCGCGGTCTGGAAGGAAATCACCGCGGAGCGCATGCTGCTGCATGTCCTCCAGGGCCACTGCAACTCCCCCATCGCGGGCTACGCCAGGGCCGAGCGCGACGGCCGCCTCTCGCTGCGCGCCCGGGTCTTCAGCCCCGACGGCAAGACGGTCCTGGACGCCCACGAATGGGCGGGCCCCCTGGACCCGGCCACCCTGGGCACGTCGGTCGCGGTGGCACTCCTCCGGCAGGGCGCCCGCGAGGTCATCGACACCATCCCGCACTGAGGCACCATCCCGCACTTGAGGCGCTGTTGTCCCGCGCTGAGACCGCCCCAGGCCCCTCCCGGGCCCTCCCCCCTACCGCGCCCGCAGCCGCCGCCACACCGCACGTGCCGCGTGGTGGCCGGACATGCCGTGGACGCCGGGGCCGGGTGGGGTGGCGGAGGAGCAGAGGTAGACCGCGGGGTGGGCGGTGGCGTAGGGGACGCGGGCCAGCTTGGGGCGTATGACGGCCTGGATGCCCTCGAAGGCGCCGCAGGCGATGTCGCCGTCGATGTAGTTGGCGTTGCGGGCGGCGAGTTCGGGTGGGCCGGCCGCCGCGCGGGCCAGGACCAGATCGCGGAAGCCGGGGGCGAAGCGCTCGATCTGACGCTCGATCACCTCGGTGGCGTCGCCCTTCCAGCCGCTGGGCACATGGCCGTAGGCCCAGAAGGTGTGCTTGCCCTCCGGGGCGCGGGAGGGGTCCAGGAGGCTGGGCTGGGCGGTGATCAGGAACGGGGAGGAGGGGTCGCGGCCCTCGACGGCGGCCCGTAGCGCCGCGCCGATCTCGCCCGAGGTGGGGCCGACGTGGACGGTGCCCGCGCGGCGGGCGTCGGGCGCGGTCCAGGGGACCGGGCCGGACAGCGCGTAGTCGAGTTTGAAGGCGCTGGCCCCGTAGCGGTAGCGGCGGTAGGCGTTGCCGAGACCGGCGATACGGGCCAGGGCGCGCGGCGAGGTGTCGAAGATGTAGGCGCGGGCGGGCGGCAGCTCGTCGAGCCGCTTGACCTCGGTGGAGACGTGGATCGTCCCGCCGTGTGCGCGCAGGTACGCCCCCAGCGCGTCCACGATCGACTGGGAGCCGCCGCGCGGGATCGGCCAGCCGACCTCATGGGCCGCGACGGCGAACATCAGGGCGGGGCCGCCGGTGGCCGGGGAGCTGGTGGGCGCGATGGCGTGCCCGGCCAGCCCGGCGAACAGGGCGCGCGCCTTCTCGTCGCGGAAACGGAGCGGACCGGCGAGCAGCGAGACCGGCTGGAGGGCGTGCAGCCCGAAGCGGGCCCAGGTGATCGGGTCGCGGGGCACCCCGTCCCAGTGGGTGCGCAGCAGATCGGGGGCGAGGGTGGCCCAGCGGCCGAGGTAGGGGGCCAGCAGCCGGCGGTAGGTGCCGGCGTCGCGGGGGCCGAGCGACATGGCGGTCTCGCCGACCGAGCGGGCCAGCACCGCGGCCGTGCCGTCCGGGAAGGGGTGGGCGAGCGGCAGCTCGGGGTGGAGCCACTCCAGGCCGTACCGGGACAGCGGCATCCGGTCGAAGGCCGGGGAGCCGATGGCGAGGGGGTGCACGGCGGAGCACGGGTCGTGCCGGAAGCCGGGGAGGGTCAGCTCTTCGGTGCGTGAGCCCCCGCCGATGGTGTCCGCGGCCTCGAAGATCTCCACCGCGCAGCCGCGGCGGGCGAGTTCGACGGCCGCGGTCAGCCCGTTCGGTCCGGCACCCACTACGACCGCGTCGAGCATGGACGGCACGTCGGCTCCCCCTCGTCCTCGAGGTATCGGTGGAACGATCAGCCGGCGTCGGCCAGCAGGCCCAGGATATGCCGAACTGCCGCCTCGTCCCTGGCCGCCGTGAAAGGAAGGGCGTTGCCCCCGCTGATCCGGAACGGCTTGCCGTCGAGCGTGCTGTGTGCCCCGCCCGCCTCGTCGACCAGCAGCAGACCGGCGGCGTGGTCCCAGGCGTTCTCCCAGGTGAAGGCGACGGCGTCGAGCAGCCCCCGGGCCACGTTCAGATACTCCAGACCGGCCGAACCGCAGGGGCGCACCTCGGCGCCCGGCGCCCGGAGGCCCGACAGGGTGCGCTTCTCCGCGTCGGTGGTGAAGTCGAAGTGGGAGATGGCGACGTGGAGGACCGTGCCGGGCTCCGGGGAGCCGCTGTGGATCGGCTCGCCGTTCAGCAGCGCGCCCCCGCCACGGCGGGCGATGGCCATCAGGTCGAGCACCGGGGCGTAGGTCCAGGACGCGAGGAGCTCTTCCCGGTGGGCGAGGGTGACCAGCGTCGAGAAGCCGGGGTCGCCGTGGACGAACTGCCGGGTGCCGTCGACCGGGTCGACGATCCAGACGGGCGCGTCGCCGCCGAGGGCGGTGAGCACGGCCGGGTCGGCGTGCACCGCCTCCTCGCCCACCACCACGGAGCCGGGCAGCAGCTTGGTGAGGGCGTCGGTCAGATGCTCCTCGGCCAGCCGGTCGGCGGTGGTCACCAGGTCGTGCGGGCCCTGCTTCTCGACGATCTCATGGGCGGCGAGCTGCCGGAAGCGCGGCATGACCTCTTCGGCGACCGCCTCGCGGACCGCCTTCTCCACCGCGCCGAGATCACCGGCGAGAAATTCATCGATCATGCGTTCATCGAATCATGTCTCTGCGACAGCGAGTGGCACGGCGACTGCGGGAAGGTGTCATCGAGGTGAAGGGAGCGACCGCCGCGAAAGGCATGAACCCATACATTTACCGACATCACCGCTCACCTCGGTGAAGTACGGGAACCGGCGCGGGGTCACGGCACGCGTTCGGCGGGCTGGTCGGGGGCCGGTTCCGGGCTGGGCTCCGCCGGGCGGCGGGCCCGGGAGCCGGTGGTGAGCAGGCCCAGCGCCATGATGGCGAGCCCGCATCCGGCCATGATCGCCCAGCCCAGATGGCTGGCCCCGGGGAACCCGGAGCTGAAGGGGCCGTGCACCCGGGCGGTGGAGACCGAGCCGAGGACGGCGACGCCGAGGGCCGCCCCCACCTGGCGGCCGGTGGAGGTGACCGCGGCGGCCACCCCCGCCTGGGAGCGCGGCATCCCGGAGACGGCCGAGTAGGTCAGCGGGGCGTCGAGCATGCCGAAGCCGATGCCGAACGCCACATAGGCGATGACCAGGTACCAGATCGGGGTGTCCGCCCGCACCTGGGTCAGCAGCAGTCCGCACGCCGCCGTACCGGCCCCGGCGATCACCATCGGGACGCGCGGGCCGCGGGCGCCGACGATACGGCCCGCGAGCGGTGAGGAGACCAGGGTCATGGCCGCCATCGGCAGCGTGAGCAGCCCGGTGTGCAGCGGGGAGAACTCCTTGACGTCCTGGAGGTACAGGGCGTTGAGGAAGAGGAACCCGGCGAGCGCGGCGAAGCCGCAGACCGCCGAGGCGATGGCGCCGCTGAAGGAGGGGCTGCGGAAGAAGCGGACGTCCAGCAGCGGTTCGGCACGGCGGAGTTCATAGCGGATGAGAGAGACCGCGGCGGCCACGGCGACCGTGAAGCAGCCGACGATGGGCGCCGAGTCCCAGCCCTTGACCGGGCCCTCGATGATGCCGAACGTGAGCGTCGCCAGCGCCACGATCACCAGCAGCTGCCCCACTGGATCGAGCCTGCGCGGCCGCGGGGCCTTGGACTCGGGGACGAACAGCGCGGTGAGGGCCAGGGCGAGGGCGGCGACCGGGAGGTTGACCCAGAAGACGGCCTGCCAGCCGGTGGAGTCCACCAGCGCACCGCCGACGACGGGCCCCAGCGCGATGCTCACGCCCGCGACCGCGCCCCACATCCCGATCGCCCTGGCCCGCTCCCTCAGGTCGGTGAAGGTGTTGGCGATGATCGAGACCGCGACCGGGTTGAGCATGGCGCCGCCCGTGGCCTGCACCATCCGGAAGGCGATCAGCGAACCGGTGTCGGACGCCAGCCCGCACAGCAGCGACCCCAGGCTGAACAGCAGCAGCCCGGTCTGGAACGTTCTGCGCCTGCCGAACCGGTCGGCCATGGAGCCGGAGAGCATCAGCAGGCTGGCGAGCACCACGGTGTAGGCGTCCACCGTCCACTGGAGCCCCGAGGGCGTGGCGTCCAGGTCCTCCTGGATGGACGGCAGGGCGAGGTTCACGATGGTGGTGTCGAGGCCCACCATGAACAGGCTGATGCAGCAGATCCCCAGGATCAGCCACTTGTGGCGGTGGTGCGGCGGCGGGCGGTCGCCCTCGCCGTCCGCGTGGCCCGGGGTGGCTGGGCTCGTGGCGCCGGCCATGGTTCGCCTCCCGATCGGGGCGGGTCGTGCCCCCGGCGCACGGGCCGTCGCGACCTCCGCATCGCACGGCGTGCCCGCCGGGGGTGTCCTCGCCTGGTTCCGGACTATGCCTTGCGGCCGGTGATCACGACGGTGTCCGCGCCGAGCGGCACCCGTCCGGCGGGCTCGATGCCCACCGCGCGGAACCACTCCTCGTACTCGGCGCCCGTGTAGACCATGCCCTCGCCGGAGGCGATGGTGTGGAAGTACGCGGACAGCAGCGCCGCCCGCTCGGGTCCGGTGCCGTCGTCGTCCTGGCGCGGGGTGACCACGTAGATCGCGCCGCCGGGAGGGAGGGCGCGGGCGGCCTTGGCGAGGAGTTCCTGGACCCGCTCGGGGGACCAGATCTCCAGGAAGTGCGCGAAGAGCACTCCGTCGCAGCCTCTCGGGAACTCGTCGTGGAAGGCGTCGAGGCTCACCGCCCGCACCCGGTCGGCCAGCCCCAGCTTCTCGATCTTCTGGTTGGCGGCCGCCGCGATGGAGGGCAGATCGCCGATGGTGATGCGCAGATCGGGTCGGCGGGCGGCGAAGTTGGAGGCGTTGATGGCCGTTCCGCCGCCGATGTCGAGGAGGTGGGTGCACTCGGAGAGGTCGAGCTTCTCTCCCAGTTCGGCGCCCACGAGCCTGCTCACCGAGGACATCATGGTGTGGAATGTGGCTTCCAGTTCGGGATTTTCGGCGAGCCGCCCGTAGAGGGTGGACGCCGTTCCCGGAATCTCACGCCGCAGACCGACGTTGGTGTCTTCCTTGAGGGATTCACAGAACCAGGCCATCGCCCGGTAGATACCGTCTTGTTCCCAGGGAATGTTGGAGGCGGGCGCCTCGTCGAAGTTGGCGGTCAGCGGTTTCGAGAGAGGGGTGGTGTGGTAGCCGTCGCCCTTCTTGTCCAAAAGCCCGAATACCGTACAGCCGAGAAGGAGGATACGGGTGGGCTGCTCCTTGAGCCCCAGCCGGGTGGCTATCTCGCCCACGGCCAGGCCGGGCTCCTTCTCCGCCAGTGCGAAGAGCCCTAACTGGAATGCCGCACTCAGGAACTGAAACCGATAGTGGGCCTTGTAGAGCCCCCGGAGCTCCACATCTATCGGTACCTCGGTTTGTGTCATGCCCAACCCTTCTGTGGCAAGGAGTCGTTCGGCCGACCGCACATCAGAGCACAAAAACCGAGGTGATTGTAACCATGTTCGAAGGTATTCGGGGGCCCGCTTTTTGTTCTCCGCGGCCGCCCGCCGATAGTCGACGAGCGGCCGCGGAAACGGAATTAACCCCTCCTTAGGAAAAGGGGCCATGCCTTGCCGGGGTGCGGCTGAAGCGGCGAGCCGGTCAGCCGGTGAGCGCGGGGATGACGTGCTCGCCGTACGCGTCGAGCGTGCGCTCCTTCGCGTCATGCATCGCGTAGACCGCGAACTGGCCGACCCCCAGCTCGCGCAGCCGCTCCAGCTTCTCGATATGCGCCTCGACCGGGCCCAGCAGACAGAACCGGTCCACGATCTCGTCGGGCACGAACGCCGTGTCCGGGTTGCCGGCCCGGCCGTGGTGGGCGTAGTCGTACCCCTGCCGCCTCCTGATGTACGCGGTCAGGGACTCGGGCACGGCGCCGGAGTGCTCACCGTAGCGGGAGACCAGGTCGGCCACGTGGTTGCCGACCATGCCGCCGAACCAGCGGCACTGCTCACGGGCGTGGTCCAGATCGTCGCCGACATACGCGGGGGCGGCGACGCAGATGGTGACCGCGTCCGGATCGCGCCCGGCCTCGGCGGCGGCGGAGCGCACCGCCTTGACCATCCACTCCGTCAGGAACGGGTCGGCGAGCTGCAGGATGAAGCCGTCGGCCTTCCGCCCGGCCAGCGCGAGCGCCTTGGGCCCGTACGCCGCCATCCACACCGGAAGCCTGCTGTCCTCGATCCAGGGGATGCGCATCGGGCTGCCGTCCACGACGGCCTCCCGGCCCTCCGCCAGATCGCGGATGGCGCCGATGGCGTCCTCCAGCCGGGCGAGGGTGTTGGGCTTGCGCCCCGCCACCCGCAGCGCGGAGTCGCCACGGCCGATCCCGCAGACGGTGCGGTTGCCGTACATCTCGTTGAGCGTGGCGAAGGTGGAGGCCGTCACCTCCCAGGTCCGGGTGGACGGATTGGTGACCATGGGACCGACGATCAGCCGCTCGGTCCGGGCCAGGATCTGGCTGTAGATGACGAACGGCTCCTGCCACAGCACGGCGGAGTCGAACGTCCAGCCGTAGCCGAAGCCATTGCGCTCGGCGCGGCGCATCAGCTCGACGACGGCCGAGGCCGGTGGATCGGTCTGCAGCACGAGTCCGAAGTCCATGCTCGCTCCCTGGGTCAGCTCAGGTACTGACAGGTGTCGCGGATGAGGAACTGGCCGTGCCCGGCGCGTCCGGTGTACTCCCGCCGGTCGATGACGGGGACACCGCGCGAGAGCACGGTCTCGACCTGCCCGGTGATCTGCTTGCCCTCGTACGCCGAGTAGTCGACGTTCATGTGGTGGGTCTCGGCGGACAGGGTCTGCCGGGCCTCCGGGTCGTAGACGACGATGTCGGCGTCGGCCCCGGGCGCGATGGTGCCCTTGCGCGGGTAGAGGCCGAACATCCTGGCCGGGGTGGCGCAGGCGATCTCGATCCAGCGGCGGCGGGAGATACGGCCGTCCACCACGGCCTGGTGGAGCAGGTCCATCCGGTGCTCCACGCCCGGCATACCGTTGGGGATCTTGGAGAAGTCGCCCCGGCCCAGCTCCTTCTGCCCGGTGAAGCAGAACGGGCAGTGGTCGGTGGAGACCACCTGGAGGTCGTTGGTCCGCAGCCCCCGCCACAGCGCGGCCTGGTGCTCGACGGGCCGCAGCGGGGTGGAGCAGACGTACTTGGCGCCCTCGAAGTCCGGTTCGGCGAGATTGTCCGTGGACAGGAACAGATACTGCGGACAGGTCTCGCCGAAGACCGGAAGCCCCAGGTCACGGGCGTGGATCAGCTCCGCGACGGCCTCCTCGGCCGATACGTGGACCACATACAGCGGGGCGCCGGCCACCCGGGCGAGCTGGATGGCGCGATGCGTCGCCTCCGACTCCAGCAGCGCCTTGCGGACCTCACCGTGGTAGCGGGGGTCGGTCCTGCCCTCGGCCAGGGCCTGCTCCACCAGGACGTCGATGGCGATGCCGTTCTCGGCGTGCATCATGATCAGCCCGCCGTTGCCGGAGGCGCGCTGCATGGCCCGCAGGATCTGCCCGTCGTCGCTGTAGAAGACCCCCGGATAGGCCATGAACAGCTTGAAGCTGCTCACGCCCTCCCCCACCAGCAGATCCATCTCCTTGAGGGTGCTCTCGTTCACATCGGAGAGGATCATGTGGAAGCCGTAGTCGATGGCGCAGTTGCCGCGCGCCTTGAGGTGCCAGGCGTCCAGCCCCTCGCGCAGGGCGTGGCCCACGGTCTGTACGGCGAAGTCCACGATGGTGGTGGTGCCGCCCCAGGCCGCCGCCCGGGTGCCGGTCTCGAAGGTGTCGGAGGCGAAGGTGCCGCCGAACGGCATCTCCATATGGGTGTGCCCGTCGACCCCGCCCGGGATGACGTACTTGCCGGTGGCGTCGATCGTACGGTCGGCGGTCCAGCCCTGGGTCCACTCGCTGCCGGGCGTGGCGAGGGCGGCGACCTTGCCGTCCTCGATCAGCACATCGGCCGGGGTCTCCTCGGCGGCGGTGACGACCAGCCCGCCGCGGATCACGGTACGGGACATCAGCTCGCGCTCCTTCCGGACCGGGTGGTCTCCAGGCCGGTCTTGAGGGCTGCTTCGAGGATCTCCGCGCCCTCCTCGGCCTCGGCGACGGTGAGGCTGAGCGGCGGGGCGATCCGCAGCACGCTGGTGTTGTGCCCGCCGCCCTTGCCGATGAGCAGCCCGCCCTCCCGGGCTGCCTCCAGCACGGCGGACGCGCCCTCGGGGGACGGCTCGCCGGTGCCCGGGTCCACCAGCTCGATGCCGATCATCAGCCCCCGGCCGCGGACCTCGCGCACACCGTCCAGACCGGCGCAGGCGGCGCGCAGCCGCTCGATCAGCAGCCCGCCGACCCGGCGGGAGTTGCCCTGGAGATCGTGTTCGACCAGGTGGTTGAGGTTGGCCAGACCGGCGGCCATGGTGATGGGGCTGCCGCCGAAGGTGGAGATGGAATTGGCGCCCAGGCAGTTCATGACCTCGGCACGGGCCACGACACCGCCGATCGACATGCCGTTGCCGATGCCCTTGGCGAAGGTGAGGATGTCGGGCGGCCCGGAGCCGTCGTGCGCCTGCCAGCCCCAGAAGTGGTCGCCGCTGCGGCCCCAGCCGGTCTGCACCTCGTCGGTGATCCACAGGATCCCGTGCCGGTCGAGCACCTCGCGGAAGGCGGCGAACAGCCCGTCGGGCGGGGAGGTGAAGCCGCCGACGCCCTGGATCGGCTCGGCGATCAGCGCGGCGACATTGCCGTGCGCCTGGCCGAGTACGTCCTCCAGGTCGGCCACGCACGCCTTGATGAACTCGCCGTCGGACAGCCCGGCGAACGGCCCCCGGGTGCGCACCGCGCCGTGCACGTACAGCGTCTGCAACGGGGACAGGCTGGTCGGCGACCAGCCGCGGTTGCCGGTGATGCCGACGGTCGAGAAGGAGCGGCCGTGATAGCTGTTGCGCATCGCCAGGATCTGGTTGGAGCGACGGTAGGTCGTGGCGAGCAACAGGGCCGTGTCATTGGCCTCGGTGCCGGAGGTGGTGAAGAAGACCCGCGCGTCCGGGATGCCCGACAGCGCGGCGACCCGCTCGGCCAGGTCGACCATGGGCCGGTCGAGGTAGAGCGTCGAGGTGTGCAGGATCCGGCCGGCCTGCTCGCTGATCGCCTTGGTGACCTCGGGGAGGGCGTGGGCGGTCATCGTGGTGAGGATGCCGCCGAAGAAGTCGAGGTAGCGATTGCCCTCGGCGTCCCAGACATGGCGTCCCTCGCCGTGGGTGATCTCGATGGGGCGCTGGTAGTAGACGGCGAGCCAGTCGGGGAGTACGGCCTGGTGGCGGGCGTGGAGGGTGGCGTGGGGGCCGCTTTTCGCGTCGTTGATGCCTTTGACGTCGTTGATGTCGCCGATCACGGCTGCACCAGCCCCTCGTAGGCGTCGGGCCGCCGGTCCCGGTAGAACGCCCACTGCTGGCGCACCTCGTCGATCAGGCCGAAGTCGAGGTCGCGGACGATCAGCTCCTCCTTCCTGTCACTGGCCACATCGCCGACGAACTGGCCGCGCGGATCGACGAAGTAGCTGGTGCCGTAGAAGTCGTTGTCGCCGTACTCCTCGGTGCCGACGCGGTTGATCGCGGCGATGAAGTACTCATTGGCGACGGCCGCGGCGGGCTGCTCCAGCTGCCAGAGGTAGGCCGACAGGCCGCGGGAGGTGGCCGACGGGTTGTAGACCAGCTGCGCCCCGGCCAGGCCCAGCTCGCGCCAGCCCTCGGGGAAGTGGCGGTCGTAGCAGATGTACACCCCGACCTTGCCCACGGCGGTGTCGAACACCGGCCAGCCCAGGTTTCCCGGCTTGAAGTAGTACTTCTCCCAGAACCCCTTGACCTGCGGAATGTGGTGCTTGCGGTACTTGCCGAGATAGCTGCCGTCCGCGTCGATCACGGCGGCGGTGTTGTAGTAGAAGCCGGACTGCTCGAGCTCGAAGACGGGGACGACGATCACCATCCCGGTCTCCCGGGCCAGCTCCCGCATCCGCCGCACGGTCGGCCCGTCCGGCACCGCCTCCGCCCACCGGTAGTGTTCCGCCTCCTGCACCTGGCAGAAGTACGGCGCGTTGAACACCTCCTGGAAGCCGATCACCTTGGCGCCCTGAGCGGCCGCCTCCCGGGCGTGTTCCTCATGCTTCGCGATCATCGATTCGGTATCGCCGGTCCAGGTGGCCTGGACGAGGGCGGCACGTACGAGGTTGGCCATGATGAGCTCCTCAACCTGTGTCTACGCACGTAGAATCCGGGCTGTGAAGAACGTAAGAGCGCACTGACCACTCTGGCAATACCGCCGCCGTTACTCAACGAAGACGATCACGTTTCGTGTTTTATCGGGTCTTGGATTCGGGTGGGAGCGGGGCGCTCGGGCTTCTCGGCTCGTATGGGTGCGGGTTTCGTCTCGCGCCTTCGGCGCAATTGAGCAGCGGCGGCGGGGGTGGGGGGCGCGGCGCCGCCGCCGGGCGCCGGGGCGACGGATGCGGGCGCCGGTGGCGGCTTCGCCGGACGGGAGCTGGGGGCGGTGCCGGACAGCGCGAGGGGTTGGGGTACCCCTCCCGAAAACGTTTGACAAATTAGTTGCTTCAGATCAAGCGTTTTTTCGGGGGGTACCCGGAGGGGCCGTCCGGCATCGGCCTCAGCTCCCGGGCACAGATGCCGCCACCGGCGCCCGCGCCCACCGGCCCGGCGCCCGGCGACGCGGCGCGCGCCCCCACCCCCTGCCCCGCTGCTCAATTGCGCCGAAGGCGCGAAACGAAACCCGCACCCGACCACGCCGACCACGCCAAACCCTCAGGCGAGGCCGGGGACACCTGGCAGGCGCGCGGCGCGGAGGGCGTGGGCCAGATCGTGGTGGGTGCTGGAGGAAACCTCGGCGGCCACGTCGAGCAGCAGGGGCACCAGCGTGGCGGGATCCTCGGCCGCCGCTCGCGCCGCGTCCTCCGGCGTACGGGCCCGTACGAGCGCTTCCAGCAGGAACGCGGCCCTGCCCGGAGCGCCCGCCGCGAGGAGCGCCTTCGCGGTGTGGGCCACCTCGGGGACGGGGCGCGAGACGCTCTGCCGTAGCAGCCCCTCGCCGTCGGCCTCGCGGTCCGCCGCGACCAGCGCCTCGGCGGCCGCGGCGAGCTGTGCGGGCGGCAGGCACGCCGTCTCCCACAGCAGCGTGGACACGTCGGCCCCGAGTCCGGCTCGCTCCAGTTCCTCCGCGAGCACCGGCAGCCACGCGGCGGGCCAGACGGCGGCCTCGTACAGCACGACATGGGCCTCGCCGGAGCGGCCCTCCGCCCGGAGCCGGCCCAGCCGCGCGACCGCCTCCTGGGCGGCACGCCGCGCCGCCGCACGCTCCGCCGCCTCGCGGGCAAGCCGCCGCCCGTCGTCCGCCACCCTGTCCCGCTTACGACCCCTGCCACCGTCCTGGCCGTCGTAGGCCCCGGCGAACCGCGCCCCACGCGGGGTCACCGGGGTCACACGGGCCTCGGTTCCGTTCTCCGCCGAGGGAGGCACGGGCGGGGCCAGCGTCGGTGCCACCGCGGCGCCCTCATCCCCCGCCCCCGCGAACCGCGCCCCGCGAGGTCGCGGAGCCGCGTCCGCCTCCTCCACCCCCGCGAACCGCGCCCCGCGAGGCCGAGGCCGCGCGGGGGCAGGAGTGTGCTGGGCGGTAACCGGGCCGGGGGACGCCGCCGAGGGCTGCGCGGGCTCCTCGCCCCCGGCGACCGCCGGCTCGCCGGCCGGCCCGGCCGATGCCGGGTCGCGCGCGGCGTGCCCGAGTGGCGCGAGGCCGCGGCCGGTGGCCACCTCCGCGCCGCCACCGCCCTCCCGCGCGACGTGCCCGAGTGGCGTGGTGCCGGGGCCGGTGGCCACCTCCGCGTTGCCGCCGCCTTCCCCTTCGTACGCCACCCCTTCGTACGCCACCGCTTCGTACGCCACCGCGAACCCCGCCCCCTGCGGATGCCCTGCCCGACCGGCCCCGTCCCAGGCGGGCCCAGCGGCACTCGCGAGGGTGCCCGGGGGCCTCGCCGCCACGGCATCCGGGGGCGGCGCGGGACGGGACACACCCGGAAGCGCGGCCAGGCGGGCGTGGAGTTCTTCCGCGCGGGCGGTGGCGCGCTGGTAGTCGTCGTGGGCCCAGGCCAGTTCCGCGGCGAAGCGGTGCCGGGCGGCCGGGTCCTCGGCGGTGGTCAGGGCCGACCGGAGGTCGGTTGCGCGTTGGGCGGCGCCCCGGCGTTGGCGGAGCATGCCGTCCAGGCGGTCCCGGAGGGCCTCGCGGCGGCCGGGCCCGGCGTCGTGGGCCGCGACCGAGGCTCGATAGAGGGTCGCCGCGCGGGACGCGGCCACCTGGGCGGCACCGGGGCCGTGCTGGGCGGAGAGGTCCTGCAGCAGGGACTGGACGAGGTCCCACGGCGGGACCTCGAGGCCGTCGAGACAGGCCCGCAGCCCGTCCGGGTCGCGCAGGGCGAAGACGCCGTACCAGCCCGCCCCCGCGTCCAGCCGTCTCGTCAGCTCCCGCAGATACGTCGCGAACTCCTCGACCTCGGCCGGGAGTTCCCCGCTCGCCATGGCCACCCCTCCCCCTCGGACGATGGACGATGCACAACCCGAGGCCACGCATTGGACACCCTGCGTGTTACGGGACCGGTTACGGCTGTGCTACGGGCGCTTTTCCTACTCCGCACACGACAGCCAAACTTGCAAGTTTGGCTGTCGATTTCCTATGCTTCAACCATGACCCCGCATGATCCAACGCACCTCGCCGTCGACCTCGCCGGCGTCGTCACCCAGCTGATGCGCCGCATGCGGGCGGCCTCCTCGCAGGGGGCGCTCACCCCCTCCCAGCGCGCCGTGCTCAGTCGGCTCTACAACGAAGGGCCGACGACCACCGCCGCGCTGGCCCGCGCCGAGCTCGTCCGGCCGCAGTCGATGCGCATGATCCTGGCGGCGCTGGAGGAGCAGGAGCTGGTGGAGCGGGCCCCGCATCCGACCGACGGACGGCAGGTGGTCTTCTCGAGCACCGAGCGGGGGCGGCAGGCGATCGCGTCCGTACGGCAGGCCAAGCAGAGCTGGCTGCTGGACGCGCTCGACACCCGCCTCGACGCCGATGAGCGCCGCACCCTCGCCGAGGCCACCGACCTGCTGAAGCGACTGGTCCAGGAATGACCGACACCGCGGGAAAGCCCGCCAAACCGGCGACCGGATCGGCGGGCGGGAGCCACGCCCCCGCCGATCCCTTCGGCCCCCGGCTGATGGCCCCGCTGCTCATCGGCTCGGTCCTCAACCCCGTCAACTCCACGATGATCGCCACCGGCCTGGTGGCCATCGGCCATGACTTCGGGGTCGGCGCCGCCCGGACGGCCTGGCTGGTGGCCTCCCTCTACCTCGCCAGCGCCGTGGCGCAGCCCGCGATGGGGCGGCTCGCGGATCTGCTCGGTCCGCGCCGGGTCTTCCTCTCCGGGCTGCTCGTGGTGTGCGCCGCCGGGCTGGTGGGCGCGCTCGCGCCCGCGTTCGGCTGGCTGATCGCCTCGCGGGTGCTGCTCGGCATCGGTACGTCCGCGGCGTACCCGGCGGCGATGGCGCTGCTGCGCGCCCAGTCCTTCGCCACCGGACGGGAGACACCGCGTCCCGTGCTCGGCCGGCTCTCACTCGCCGCGCTCGGCAGCGCGGCGGTCGGTCCGGTGCTGGGCGGCGTGCTCACCGCGACCGCCGGATGGCGGGCGATCTTCGCGGTCAATGTGCCACTGGCGCTCATCGGCATCGCGCTCGCGCTGCTCTGGCTCCCCAGGACCCGTATGACGGGCGCGGAGGACGGCGCGGGCTCCGGGGCCCGCACGGCGGGCGCGGCATTCGATCCGCTCGGGATCGCGCTGTTCACCGCCACCCTCACCACCCTCATGATCTTCCTGATGGACCTGGCGCGGCCCAACTGGGCGCTGCTGCCCGTCGTCCTGGTGCTCGCGGGCGCCCTGACCTGGTGGCAGCTGCGCCGCCCCCGCCCCTTCATCGATCTGCGGATGATCGGGCGCAACCGCTCCCTCGCCCTCACCTACCTCCGCCACGGCACGGCGTACCTGGTCATCTACATGGTCATGTACGGATACGCGCAGTGGCTGGAGGAGGGGCACGGCTACTCCGCCTCCCGCGCGGGCCTGATCATGCTGCCCATGTCGGGCGCCGCCGCCGTGTGCTCACTGCTCGGCGCCCGTACGAAGGGCATCTACGCACCGCTCGTCCTCGCGGCCGTCCTGCTCGCCGCCGGGAGCGGGGTGCTGCTGCTCGCCGACGAGTCCACCCCGCTGGTCGCGCTGCTGCTGGCCGCGGTCCTCTTCGGGCTGCCGCAGGGGCTGTCCTCGACCGGCAACCAGGCCGCCGTCTACACCCAGGCCCCGCCGACGAGCGTCGGCGCGGCGGCCGGGCTCCAGCGCACCTCGCAGTACCTGGGCGCGATCACCGCCGCCGGGCTGATCGGGCTCTTCTACGGGCAGCGGGCGACCGCCGCCGGGCTGCACGGCATCGCCATGGTGGCGGGTGCGCTCAGCCTCGCGGTGCTGGTGCTGACCGCCACCGACCGGGCCCTGCGCGGCCGCGCCCGTACCCGGCCCCGCACCTGACCACCTTCCGTTCCCTCATACGCCCCGCAGACCCACCCCAGGAGGCACCGTGCCCGCCACCACGCTCGACCCGAACACCGCCCTGGTCCTCGTCGACCTCCAGAAGGGCATCACCGGACTGCCCACCGTCCACCCCACCGCCGAGGTCGTCGAGCGCGGCGCCCGGCTGGCCGCCGCCTTCCGCAAGCGCGGGCTGCCGGTCGTCCTGGTCCGGGTGGTGGCCGGGGCCCCGGGCCGCACCGAGGCGCAGCGGGGCGGGGGCGGCGGGGAGTTCCCGGCCGACTTCGCCGACCTCGCGCCGGAACTCGGCCGCGAGGACGGCGACATCGTGGTCACCAAGCACACCTGGGGCGCCTTCCACGGCACCGACCTCGACCTCCAGCTGCGCCGCCGCGGGGTGACCCAGGTGGTGCTCGGCGGCATCGCCACCAGCATCGGGGTGGAGTCCACGGCCCGTGCGGCGTACGCGCACGGGTATCACGTGACCCTCGCGACCGACGCCATGACCGACATGGACGCCGAGGCCCACCGCAACAGCGTCGAGAAGATCTTCCCCCGGCTCGGCGAGACGGACTCCGCGGACGCGATCATCGGCCTGCTGGGCTGAGGAACAGCTAACCGACGGCTGACGGCGGCCGACAGACAGGAGTACGGCGGGCTCCGGAACCGGAGCCCGCCGTACCTGGTCAGCGGTCAGCGCTTCGGGCTCACCACCATCGCCGAGCCGCCGCCCCGCCGTTCCGTCTCGGCCGCCGCCAGCCACCGTCCGCCGGACAGCCGCTGCACTCCGGTGGCCGCCCCGATCTCGGGGTTCTGCTTGAAGGAGTGGCCGAGCGCCTCGAGCTTGGCGCGCTCCGGGCCGTTCCACAGCGCCGGTTCCAGCTCCGTCTGGGCGGCGTTGCGCTGGCTGGCGCGCGGTGCGGCGATCGCGTCGACCAGCGGCATGCCCCGGTCGAGATGGTTCAGCAGGGTCTGCAGCACGGTGGTAATGATGGTCGCCCCGCCCGGGGAGCCCAGCGCCAGCACCGGCTGGTGGCCGTCCAGCACGATCGTCGGCGACATGGACGACCGCGGCCGCTTCCCCGGACCCGGCAGGTTCGGGTCGTGGACGGCGGGGTCGGCGGGCGCGAAGGAGAAGTCGGTCAGCTCGTTGTTGAGCAGGAAGCCACGGCCGGGGACGGTGATCCCGCTGCCGCCGGTCTGCTCGATGGTGAGGGTGTAGGCCACCACGTTGCCCCACTTGTCGGCGACCGTGAGATGCGTGGTGTTCTCGCCCTCGTACGTGGTCGGGGCGACGTGGCCCCGGGTGTCGCACGAGCCGGGCCCGGCCGGGTTGTTCGGGTCACCGGGCGGTACGGGGCTCTTGAGCACCGCGTCGTCCTTGATCAGGCAGGCCCGGGAGTCGGCGAACCGCTGTGAGGTGAGCCCCTCGGTGGGAACGTCCTCGGCGGCGGGGTCGCCGACCCAGCGGCCCCGGTCGGCGAAGGCTATCCGGCTGGCCTCGATATAGCGGTGCAGATACTCGACGTCGCTGAGCTTGGAGAGGTCGGTCTTCTCCAGGATGTTCAGCGCCTCGGCGACGCTCGTGCCGCCGGAGGACGAGGGCGCCATGCCGTACACGTCCAGACCGCGGTAGTCGGTCCGGGTCGGGGCCTGCCGCTTCGTTCCGTACGACCGCAGGTCCTCGG
This sequence comes from Streptomyces endocoffeicus, assembly GCF_016741935.1. Lineage (GTDB taxonomy): Bacteria > Actinomycetota > Actinomycetes > Streptomycetales > Streptomycetaceae > Streptomyces > Streptomyces endocoffeicus. The sequence goes on from NZ_JAERRG010000009.1 coordinate 124,053, forward strand.
CGGTCAGATCGCCCGCGCGCACGACGCGCTGCGCCTTCGGGTCGACGGGCGGCTTGCGCACGGTGTCGACGATGTCGCTGCCCAGCTCGCCCTTGTAGATGGCGCCGACACCCTTCTTGGCCAGCAGCGCGTACGTACGGGCGAGGTCGGGGTTGCGGAAGGTCGAGCCGACCGCCGGGGGCTCGCCGCCGGGCAGGAAGAGCTTGGCGGTGGCCGGGAAGTCCTTGAAGCGGGCCTGGTTGTCGGCGGTCTGCTGACGGAACGTGGGGTCGACGGTGAACCCGTCGCGGGCCAGCCGCTCGGCGGGCCTCAGCACCTGCCCCAGCGATCGGGTGCCCCAGTCCTTCAGGGCGTCGTTCCAGGTGGCGGGGGTGCCGGGGGTGCCGACGCTCAGCCCGCTGGTGACGGCGTCGGCGAACGGCAGCGGTTTGCCGTTTTTGTCGAGGAAGAGCTTCTGGTCGGCGCTGCGAGGCGCGGTCTCGCGGCCGTCGAGCGTGGAGACCTTGTGCCGCTTGGCGTTGTAGTAGACGAAGTATCCGCCGCCGCCGACACCCGCCGAGTACGGCTCGGTGACCCCGAGCGCGGCGGCGGTCGCCACCGCCGCGTCCACCGCGTTGCCCCCGTGCCGCAGTACGTCGATCCCGGCCGCCGAGGCGTCGGGGTCCACGCTGGAGACCGCGCCGCCGTAGCCGACGGCCACGGGCGTCTTGGCCGGAGCGCCCTTGCCGGCGCTCTCGTGCCCGGCGGCACCGGCCGGGGCGACGCCCAGCACCGCGACCATTCCGGCGGCGGCCACGAGCGCGGGCAACCGGCGCCGGACGGCCGTCCCGGCGGATGTGACGGTGATGGACCTGGTTGACGATGCGGCTGGTCGTGCGGCGTGCCCCATCCGTGACCTCCAAGCGAAACGACAGGGGCCGGAGCCTACCCGCGAGCCACGCACCCCCAACAGGGGTCGATCCATCCCCCATCCGTTCATGTGTCCGTTTCGGCGTTCGTTCATCCGTACGCTCGAACGTGTACCCGGTCGGCCGCTACGATGCGCGGCCATGACAGACACCCTGCAGGATCTGATCGCCTCCGCGGCCGCCCTGATCGTGGGCCTGGCCGCCGGCTGGGCCGTGCACTCCGCGTTCGCGCGCCGCAAGCGCGCCCGCGAGCAGCGCTTCTTCGGTCTGCCGGACGGTTCGGAGTGTGTGATGGTCACCCATCGGGACAGCACCTCGGCCCACTGGAGCATCCCCCGCCATGACGCGCTGGCGCTGCTGGGGCTCGCGTCGGTCGTGGAGAACTGCGGGGCGCACGCCGAGGTGGCCCCGCATGACACGGGGCTGCAAGGCTTCGGGGCACGCACCGAGTTCTGCGTCGGCGATCCGACCGCGCACCGCAGGCTCGCCGCCCATATGACCAATCTACTGCCGGGCGTCACCGTGCACGCGGGGGACGACTCCGGCACGGACCGGGGGATGTTCACCATCGCCGGTACCGACTACCGCCCGGATCCGGGCGCGGTCGAGCATGTGCTGCTGGCCCGGCTGACGGCGGGCGACGACAGCCGCCCGGTCTTCCTCGCCGCCGGTCAACGGCCGGTCACCCACCGCGCCGCCGTCCGCCACCTCGTCCGCAACCGCACCCGACTGGCCCGGAAGTACGGCGCGCAGGGCTCCTTCTGCCTGCTGCTGAAGGTGGTCAACTCGCAGGCGTACGGCCCGGATCTGGTCGAGGTGGTCGCGGATGTGACCAAGCCCGCGACCACCTCGGTCGGCCCCCGCGCCGCCGCGAAGACGGCCGCGAAGGACGACTGAGGCAGCCGAGGACGACTGGGACAGAGCCAAGGACGACTGAGGCGGCCAGAGACGGCCGAGTCAGCCGCGGACCCGGGCGAACAGGCGCGCCCCGCCCAGCAGGCACAGCGCCGCCAGGGCCAGGGTGACGGCCGCCCCGACGGCGACCGTGGTGTTGGCGTAGTGCCCCAGGAACACCTGGCGCACCGCGTCGACCGTGTAGCGGAACGGCACGGCGTGCGAGGCACCCGCGAGCCATCCGGGGGCCAGGGTCATCGGCAGCAGCAGCCCGGAGAGCAGCATCAGCGGCATGCCCGCCGTGTTGGCGATGGCGGCGAACTCCGGGGGCGTACGGACGTTCATGGCCAGCCCGTAGGAGAGCGCGGACAGGGCCGCCGCGAGCACGGCCACGAACAGCAGCCCGAGCAGCACGCCGAGGAGCGGTGCGCGCAGCCCGAAGGCCAGACCGAGCAGCACCAGCAGCACCGACTGGGCCACCAGCTGGACGACATCGCGCAGGGTACGGCCGAGCAGCAGCGCCAGCGGGCTGACCGGGGTGACCCGCATCCGGTCCAGAACGCCGAGGTTGCGGTCCATCAGCAGGCCGAGCCCGACGTACGACCCGCCGAGCAGGGCGAGCTGGACGAGCACCCCGGGGACCAGCGTCTGCCAGGACGATCCGCTGACGCCCATGTCGAGTTCGGTCAGCAGCGGACCGAAGAGGGCGAGGAAGAGCAGCGGCTGCAGCATTCCGAAGAAGAGATTGGTCTTCGAGCGAAGCGTTGAGCGCAGACAGCGGCCGAAGACGATGCCGGTGTGGGCGAGAAGAGTCATAGGGGGCCCTTGGGTGGGTCGGTTCCGGGTGGCACTGGATGGCACTGGATGGCTCTAGATGGCGAGGGGTTGCTCGGCCGTGCCCCGGCCGGTGATGGCCAGGAAGGCGTCCTGGAGACTCGCGGCCGGATCGCCCGCATAGCGGCTCTTGAGCTCGGCGGAGGTGCCCTCGGCGACGATCCGCCCGGCGTCCACGACCACGATCCGGTCGGCGAGCGCGTCGGCCTCGTCCAGGTAGTGGGTGGTGAGGAAGACCGTGGTGCCGTGTTCGGCGCGGACGCGCCGCACCAGGTCCCACAGCTCGGCCCGGCTTCCCGGGTCGAGACCGGTCGTGGGCTCGTCGAGGAAGAGCACCTCGGGCCGGTTGACCAGGCCCAGCGCGATCTCCACCCGGCGGCGCTGGCCGCCGGACAGGGCGGCGGCCGGGCGGTCCATGAGCCCCGACAGGCCCAGCTCACCGGCGAGTTCATCGGCACGCCCGGCCGCCGCGCCCTTGGACATCAGATGCAGCCGCCCCTGGGTGACCAGCTCCTCGCGTACGGAGCACCCGGGGTCCAGGCCGCCGGACTGGGCCACATAGCCGATCCGCCGGCGCACGCCCGCCGGATCGCGGAGCAGATCGCGCCCGGCGATCCGGGCCTCGCCCCCGCTGGGCGGCAGCAGGGTGGTGAGCATGCGCAGGGTCGTGGTCTTACCGGCCCCGTTGGGGCCCAGGAAGCCGAGGATCTCGCCGCGGCCGACGGTCAGATCGATCCCGCGGACGGCGTGCACGGGGCCGCTGCCCAGCGAGAACGTCCGGGTGAGGCCGCGAACGCGGATGACGGATGAGGACATGCCCCGATCAGAGCACAACGCGCACCAAACTTGCAATCGACTTAAAAGTTTAAGGCGAATGCAAGTTTGCAACGGGCTACACTGCCAGCCATGAGCGAAGGACTTCGGGAGAAGCACAAGCGCCGTACGCGCCGGCGGATCGCGGACGTGGCCACCGGCCTGTTCCTGGAGCGCGGCTTCGACCGGGTCACGGTCGCCGAGGTCGCCGACGCCGCGGAGGTGTCCGTCAACACCGTCTACAACTACTTCCCGGCCAAGGAGGACCTGGTCCTGCCGCCCGACCAGGCGTCCCCGCGACGGCTCGCCGACATCGTGCGCGAGCGCCCGCCCGGCCGGTCCGCCGCCCAGGCGGTGCTGGACCGGCTGCGCGAGGAGGTGGAGCGGCGCGACCGCTCGCTGGGGCTGACCGAGGGCTTCGGCCCGTTCTTCGCGATGATGCGGGCCGCCCCCACGCTGCTGGCCCGGCTGGAGGAGCTCGGCCACCGGATGAACGACGAACTGGCCGCCGTGCTCGCCGAGGAGACCGGCGCGGCATCGGAGGATCCGCTGCCGCGCGTGGTGGCCGCCCAGATCAGCGGCTATCACTCACTGATCTTCGGCGAGATCGGACGGCGCGTCACGACGGGCGAGCGCCCCGACGCCATCGCCAAGGCCGTGACCGAACTCCTCAACGCCGTCGAGGAGATGCTGGGCGCACCGATGCTCGGCTACGCCGTACGCGAGGAACGGGAGGGGCGACCGTGTTCCGAGTGACGATCCGGGGCGCCTTCGAGGAGTTGGGCAGAGGCCTCACCCCCGGACCCCGGGAACGCCCACCCCTCCCACCACCAGGAACCTCACCCTTGGGCCCCGGGGTCTGGGGCGGAGCCCCGCACGCGGCGGAGCCGCATATCATCAGGTGCCGGGAAGGGGCGGGGAGGGGAACAGCCCGCCGCAGGCGCCAAGATCCGCCGGACACCCCCTGAGCGCGGGACCCTGGGCCCAGGCCGGGACCAGCATCGGGCGCGGGGCCAGGGCCGAGCCCGGGGTCGGGGCCCAGCCTGGAGCCAAAGCCCAGCGGCCGACGGGGGCTTACCAGCGGAATTGCGGGGCCGGACCCTGGCGGATCCGGCCCCCGGATAGCGCCCCGGGCCGGACCGGCCCCGGCAGCCGATCGCGGCCCTTTATCGTTACCCACGCGTAACTTACCGCACTATTACCGCCGGTAAACACCCGAGTTACCGTCAGGTCACAAGCACCGGTGCTCCCCTGCCCCCACGGCACCCCCACCAGGAGCCATCGTGACCCCTGCCCGAAAAGCCCTTCGCCCCACGACCGCCGCCGCCCTCTCCGTCACCGTCACCGTCATGGCCGGTGCGGCCTTCGGTCTCGCCCCCGCCACCGCAGCCGCGACACCGGCCCCGACCGCCACCACAGCCGCTACAGCCACAACCACCTCCACCGCCACTTCCTCCGGCGTCTCCATCCGCTTCGTCGACATCCCCGGCGACGGCGGCGTCAACCTGGCCGCCAACGTCGTGGCGCCCGCGAACGCCGACGCCTCGCACCGCCTCCCCCTCGTCGTCCTGCCCACCAGCTGGTCCCTGCCCCAGGTCGAATATCTCGCCCAGGCCAAGAAGCTCGCCGAAACCGGCTATGTGGTGCTGACCTACAACACCCGCGGCTTCTGGCAGTCCGGCGGGAAGATCGAGACGGCCGGGCCGCCCGATATCGCCGACGCGTCCAAGGTCATCGACTGGGCGCTCGCCAACACCCCCGCCGACCCCGACCACATCGGCATGGCCGGGCTCTCCTACGGCGCCGGGATCAGCCTGCTCGCGGCCGGTGCCGACCCGCGGATCAAGGCCGTGGTGGCCATGAGCGGCTGGGCGGACCTGGTCGGCTCGATCTACAGCGACCGCACCCAGCACTCCCAGGCCGCCGGGCTGCTCGCCGGAGCCGGGGCGCTGACCGGCCGGCCCAGCGAGGAGTTCCAGCAGATCCTCGACGACTTCTTCTCCTCCAACCTCGCCAAGGAGAAGGATCTGATCGCCTGGGGCAAGAAGCGCTCCGCCGCCACCTACCTCGACCGGATCAACGCCAATGGCGCGGCCATCATGCTGGGCAACTCCTGGGGCGACTCGATCTTCCCGCCCAACAGCTACGCCGACTTCTTCGAGAAGCTGACCGGCCCCAAGCGGCTGGAGCTGCGGCCCGGCGACCACGCCACCGCCGAGCTCACCGGGCTGCTCGGACTGCCCAACACCACCTGGAACCACGCCCGGCAGTGGCTCGACCGCTACCTCAAGGACGAGCGCAACGGCATCGACCGCCAAGCGCCGGTGCAGCTGACGTCCCGTACGGCGGACGGCGACGACTACGAGGGGTACCCCAGCTGGTCGGCCGTCCCCTCCGAGCAGCGGCGCGTCCCGCTCGCCGGCACCGAGAAGGTCACCGCCAACCATGACTCCGGTGCCAACGCCGGAACCGTGCTGCTCGGCGGCGCCCTCGACCAGTTCCTGAAGATCCCGCCGCTCGCCTCGATCCCGCTGCTGCCCCGGTCCTACGCGGCCGTCTGGCAGACCGGGGCCTACGCCCGCGAGCAGCGCGTCCGCGGCACCGTGAAGCTCCACACCACCGTGACCAGCGACCGTTCCGACGGTACGGCGGTGGCGTATCTGTACGACGTGGGCCCGCTGGGCGTCGGCAAGCTCATCACCCACGCCCCGTTCACCTTCCACGACCGCACCCCGGGCACGCCCTTCGGAGTGGACCTGGAGCTGTTCTCCACCGCGTACGACGTCCCGGCAGGTCACCGGCTGGCGCTGGTGATGGACACCGTCGACCCGCTCTACATCGAGCACAACCCCGACGGCGCCCATCTCACCTTCTCGTCCCCGGACTCGGACCCGTCCCATCTGACGGTCCCCGTCCGTAACTGAGGGACCCTCCGGCCGCCCCGGCTCAGCCGCGGGTGTCCCCCGGCATCGGGGCGGCCGGTTCCGCGGCGGCGACCTCGACCTGACGGGTCTTCACGCTGCGCCGCTCCTGCTTGGCGACCCAGTTGGCGAACCACGACAGCAGCATGCACATCCCGATGTAGATGGGTGAGATCACCATGACCACCGGGATGAACGGCAGGTCGTAGTCGAGATTGGACGCGATCAGCTTTCCGGCGTGCAGAAACTCCTCATAGGTGATGAGGAAGCCGAGCGAGGTGTCCTTCAGGGCCACCACCAGCTGGCTGATGATGGCCGGGAGCATCGCCCGCACCCCCTGCGGCACCAGCACGGACATCATGACCTGGGTCTTCCGCAGGCCGAGCGAGTACGCCGCCTCGCGCTGGCCGCGGTCCACCGAGTTCACCCCGGCCCGGAACACCTCGGCCAGCACCGAGCCGTTGTAGAGCGTCAGCCCGGTGACGAGGGCGGGCAACGGCTGGACCCGCAGCGCCACGAAGACGAAGAAGATCATCACCAGCACGGGCATCGCCCGGAAGAACTCCACCACCAGCGTGGCCACCCAGCGCACCGGGCGGTGCTCGGAGAGCCGCCCGGCGGCGAGCACCCCGCCGAGGGCGAGCGAGAGGACCGCGGCCATGGCGAACGCCTTGAGGGTGCCCGCGAGCCCGTTCAGCAGCAGCTCCTGGATGCCCTTGTACTCGAACGGCATCCACTTGCGGTAGGCGAACTGGCCGGTGTCGATGAGGAGATAGACGATCCAGCCGAGCAGAGCCAGCAGCACGGCCGTCCCGGCCAGCGCGTACATCCGGTGCCGCCGCCGGGTGTGGGGCCCAGGGAGGTCGTAGAGGGCGCTGGTGGTCGAGGGGGCGGTCATCGCGGCACTCCCCAGCGCCGCTCCAGCAGGGCGAAGACCGCGCTGATGGCGAGGGTGATGATCAGATACCCGACGGCGATCCAGACGAAGGTCCAGATGATGCTGTAGCCCTGCTCATTGAGGGGTTTGTAGGTGCCGAGCAGTTCGGTGACGCTGAACGACCCGGCGATGGCCGAGTTCTTGGCGAGCGCGATCAGGGTCGAGCCGATGGGCGGGATGACCGTGCGGAACGCCTGCGGCAGCACCACCGCGCTCAGCGTCTGGTCGAACGTCATGCCCAGACTGCGGGCCGCCTCGCCCTGCCCCACCGGCACCGTGTTGATGCCCGCCCGCACCGCCTCGCAGATGAAGGCCGAGGTGTAGCAGCCGAGCGCGATCACCGCGAAGACGGTGAACGGCAGCACCAGACCGAAGCGCGGCAGCCCCAGCATCACCGCGAAGAACAGCAGCGTCAGCGGGGTGTTGCGGAGCACCGACACCCAGACGGTGCCGAACGCGCGCAGCGAGGCGACCGGCGCCACCCGGAAGGCGGCCATGAGGATGCCGAGCGCGAGGGCGAGCAGCGAGGCGTAGACGGTCAGCTGCACGGTGCCGAGGAAACCCTTGCCGTAGAGGGCGAAGTTCTGGGTGAGCACGTCCATGGGATGGCCTTCAGCCGGTGCGGTAGCGGTCGATGGGCGGCGGCTTGGGGGCGGGCACACCCGAGAGGCCGAGGGTCGCGTCGTACGCCTTCTTCCAGTCGCCGTTGCGCTCGTGGAAGAGGATCGCGTCGTCCAGCGCGAAGCGCAGCGCGTTGTCCCGCTTGGGCACGCCGATGCCGTACGGCTCCTTGGAGAAGGGCCGGCCGACCACCTTCAGCTCGCCGGGGGCCTTGGCCGCGTAGCCGAGCAGGATGGTGTTGTCGGTGGTCACCGCGTCCACCTGGAAGCTGAGCAGGTTGTCCACGCACACCGAGTACGTGTCGTACGCGACCGCGTGGGCCTTGGGGTAGTCGGCCTGGATGCGCTGCAGCGGGGTGGAGCCGGCCACCGAGCAGACGGTTTTGCCCGCGAGGTCTCCGGGGCCGTGGATGTCGTTCTCGTCGGTGCGCACCAGCAGCGACTGACCCGCCATGAAGTAGGGCCCGGCGAAGCCGACCAGCCGTTTGCGCAGCGGATTGATGGTGTAGGTGCCGACGTAGTAGTCGATCTGGCCGCTCTGGAGCGCGGTCTCGCGGTTGGCGGAGGCGATGGTCTGGAACCGGATGGTCTTCGGGGCGAAGCCGAGGGAGGCGGACATCATGCGGGCGATCTCGATGTCGAAGCCCGAGTAACGGCCGGTGGCCGGGTCCCGCTCACCCAGATACGGCTGGTCCTCCTTGACCCCCACGGTGAGATGGCCGCGGCGCTCGGCCCGGCGCCAGGTGGGCGAGGCGGGCAGCCGGAACCCGGTGTCCACCCTGTAGGTGGGCAGCTTCTCGGCCCGGGGGCCCTTGGCGGGCGGGCTGCCCTCCTTGCCACAGCCGAGCATGAGCAGCAGGGCCAGGGCCGTGGTGAGGGCGGCGGTCGCGCGGCACAGACGCCTCATGTGCGTCATCACCATGTCCGTCATCACCATGTCCGTCATCACCCGGCTCAGTGCTTGAGGATCTTGGACAGGAAGTCCCGGGCGCGCTCGCTCTCCGGGGACCGGAAGAACTCCTCCGGCGTACGGTCCTCGACGATCCCGCCGTCGGCCATGAAGACCACCCGGTTCGCGGCGGAGCGGGCGAAGCCCATCTCATGGGTGACCACGACCATCGTCATCCCGTCCTGGGCGAGCCGGCGCATCACCTCCAGCACCTCGTTGATCATCTCGGGGTCGAGTGCGGAGGTCGGCTCGTCGAAGAGCATCACCTTCGGGTCCATCGCCAGTGCGCGGGCGATGGCCACCCGCTGCTGCTGGCCGCCGGAGAGCTGGGCGGGGAACTTCCCGGCCTGATCGGCCAGTCCGACCCGGTCCAGCAGCTCCCGGGAGCGCCGCTCGGCGTCCTGCTTGGCGCGGCGGCGGACCTTGGTCTGGCCGAGCATCACATTGGCGAGCACGGTGTGGTGGGCGAAGAGGTTGAACGACTGGAAGACCATGCCGACCTCGGCCCGCAGCCGCGCCAGCTCCTTGCCCTCCTCGGGCAGCGGACGGCCGTCGATGACGATGGAGCCGGACTGGACGGTCTCCAGCCGGTTGATGGTCCGGATCAGGGTGGACTTGCCGCCGCCGGAGGGGCCGATGATCACGACGACTTCGCCGCGCCCGACGGTGAGCTCGATGTCCCGCAGAACGTGCAGCGCGCCGAAGTGCTTGTTGACGCCGCGCAGCTCGATCAACGGCTCACCGACGGCCATACCCGGCCCCACCCGCCTTCCGCTGTGTCCCGGTTCAGCGCAAGCTATCCGGACAACTGCGGAGCTTTGGGCACGGACACGCACCGATGGGCCGATACCGCCCGACAGGGCCTACGGGGGCCGGCGGGTCATTCCCCTCCCCGCCCCTTCCCGTAACCAGGGGCAGCCCCCTGGACCCCGGCACCGGCGCGCTGACCACGGCCGCCACACCGACGCAACGGCCGAGCGGGCAGACGCCCACACACCTCCGGGCCGCCCAGGAGGAGCCCGGGGCGAAGCCCCGCATTCCAGCCCCTCCGGCGTTCGAGAAGCGGGGTCTGGGGCGGAGCCCCGCATTCCAGCCCCTCCGGCGTTTGAGGAGCGGGGTCTGGGGCGAAGCCCCGCATTCCAGCCCCTCCGGCGTTTGAGGAGCGGGGTCTGGGGCGAAGCCCCGGTTTCGGGAAGGGGCGGGGAGGGGAAAACCCCCGGCCCCACCGCTAGGCCTCGGCGACCTCCGCATAGCACTGGCAGAGTTCGGGCGCCCCGTCGGCCGCCCACTGCTGACCAGCCTCCACGACGTCAACCTCGCGGCCGGAGGCCAGCCTGACGACGGGTCGGCCGTTGGGCCACACCTGCCAGACGGCCCCGGGGACGGTGCGGACAATGACCGTGCCCAGGTAGAGACCCGCGTCGTTACCGAGCCAGGGAAGCTCGTCCGGGTCGTCGCGCCAGCGCGGCGCCATCTGGTCCAGCGCCTCCAGGGAGGCCGTGGAGTCATCGAGCCCGATACCCGCGGCGGAGGCCCGCGCGCGCAGGAGTTCGCATTCGGAGAGCAGTTGGGCGACGCCCTGGGGGTCCTCCTCCTGGGCACCCATCAGGGCCGCGCCCGAGGCGGGGCCACGTCGCTTGCGCCAGTTGCCCAAGAAGGAGATGTTCATACCGCTCAGCGTGGCATCCAGGCCACCGGCGCACCACAGGGCGCGCGGTATGAGCTGTGACCCGATGCTTGTCTTGACGACACCCACCTGCCTCCGTACGTTCTCCGGGCGCCTGTCGAATCGCCGGTCGGGTTGGTTGCGAGAGGGGACACATATGCGCGTCGCGAGACCGTGGACAACCGCCGGGATCGTCGCGGGAGGTGTCACCCTCGCACTGCTCGCACCACCACCCTCCTCCGCCGCACCGGCCAGTGCGCCGACCCACAAGCCGCTCCCTCTGGAGCGGCTTTTCGACAACCGGGCGGTCAGCGATGACACCCGCCCGGGTGACGCGGACTTCGACGGCGCGGGCGCCTCACTCTCCGCGCAGGATCTGCGGGCCGCGGGCTGGACGCCGGGGCGCGATATCGCCCTGGACGCGGGGCGGTTGACCTGGCCCAGGAGCGCGGGGGCACGGCCGGACAATGTGATCGCCGACGGCCAGACGGTGCGGCTGCGCGGCCGGGGCGAGGCGTTGACCTTCCTGGTGGCGAGCAGTTCGCCGAACGGGCCCGGCGCCGGGGCGAGCGGTGTCGGAACGGTGCGCTACCGCGACGGGTCGAGCCATCCGTACACGCTGAGCGCGCCGGACTGGCGGGCGGGCCCGGCCGCGACCAAGGCCGTGGGCCTCCCCCATCTCAACACCGCCGCGGGGCAGCGGCAGGAGACGGCCCGGCTGTACGCGGTGACGGTGCCGTTGGAGCGCGGCCACGAGGTCGCGTCGGTGGTGCTGCCGAGGGACCCGGGCCCGGCGGCCGATCTCCATGTCTTCGCCGCGTCGCCGCGGCAGCCCGCGGACGGCTGGACCGGGAGCTGGGCGGCGAGCACCGCCGGGTACACCAAGGTCGGGCCGTGGACCGATCAGACGCTGCGGCTGGTGGTGCACACCAGCGCGGGCGGGCCGGGGGCCCGGGTGCGGCTGGAGAACACCTTCGCCGCGTCCCCCGTGGAGATCGGCCATGCGACGGTCGCGCTCCAGGCGAGCGGCGCGGCGGCCCAGGGGTCACCGGTGCCGCTGACCTTCGGCGGGCGGCCGGGGACCTCGATCCCCGCGGGCGCGCAGGTGTTCAGCGATCCGGTGGACTTCCCGGTTCCGGCGGACGCCAATCTGCTGGTGAGCTTCCATCTGCCGGGTCCGGTCGCGGCGGTGCCAGTGCACAGCCAGGCCACCCAGCGGTCGTATCTGAGCGCGGCGGGCAGCGGTGACCGGACCGCCGAGCCGGGGGCTGAGTCCTACACCGGCACCCTCACCACCTGGCCGTTCCTGACCGGGGTCGATGTGCGGGGCGGGCCGGGTTCGGTGGTGGCGCTCGGCGACTCGATCACCGACGGCACCAAGTCCACCAATGACGCCAACCGCCGCTGGCCCGATGTGCTCGCGCGGCGGCTGCGCGGCCAGTCCGAGGTCCCGGCGTACGGGGTGCTCAACGCGGGCATCTCCGCCAACCGCGTGGTGGCCGACCGCTATCCGGGCGAGGGCGTCTCCACGGACACCGGCGGGGTCAGCACCCAGCACCGGCTGGAGCGGGATGTGCTCGCCCAGACCGGGGCCCGTACGGTCGTCGTCTTCCAGGGCATCAACGATCTGCGGTGGGGCAGCTCGGCCGAGGAGCTGATCGCGGGTCTGCGGTCGGTCGCGTCGCGGGTGCGGGAGCGCGGGCTGCGGGTGGTCGGGGCGACCATCGCCCCGTGCGAGGGCGAGTCGCTGTGCACGGCGGACGCGGACGCGCGGCGCTCGGCCGTCAACGCCTTCATCCGGGACAGCGGCGGGGTGTTCGACGCCGTGCTGGACTTCGACGCGGTGGTGCGGGACCCCGAGCACCCGGCGCGGATCCTGCCCGCCTATGACAGCGGGGACCATCTGCACCCGGGCGACGCGGGGTTGCGGGCGCTGGCGGAGTCGATCGACCTGCGGAAGCTGATGGGGTAGGGGGAGCCTCAGGGGCTCCCCCGCCCCGTAAAAACGCTCCGGACACGCCCCCGCCGCCGGGTCACACCTCCAGGTCGACGACGACCGGGGCGTGGTCGGAGGCGCCCTTGCCCTTGCGCTCCTCGCGGTCCACATACGCGTCGCCGACCGCCTTGGCGAACGTCTCGTTCCCGTAGACCAGGTCGATGCGCATGCCGCGGTTCTTGGGGAAGCCCAGCTCGCGGTAGTCCCAGTAAGTGAAGGGGCGGTCGTACTTCAGCGGCCGCGGCATCACGTCCGAAAGACCCGACTCGCGCAGCGCCGCCAGGGCCTCGCGCTCCAGGTCCGTCACATGGGTCAGCCCGTCGAAGGCGGAGCGGTCCCAGACGTCCTCGTCGGTCGGCGCCACATTGAAGTCGCCGAGGACCGCGAAGGGGCGCTCACCGGCCGCGTCCCCGGCGACGGCCGTGCGCAGCGCCTCCAGCCAGCGCAGCTTGTAGTCGTAGTGGGGGTGGCCGATCTCCCGGCCGTTGGGCACATAGACCGACCAGAGGCGGACCGGGCCGCAGGTGGCGCCTATCGCCCGCGGCTCCTGGCCGCCGTCGTAGTCCGGGCCGCCGGGGAGGCCCACGGTGACGTCCGCGAGCCCGGCCTTGGAGAGCAGCGCCACTCCGTTCCACCGGCCGGTGGCGTTGACCGCGGCCTCGTAGCCGAGCTCCCGGAGCGGCTCGTACGGAAAGGCGGACTCGGCGCACTTGGTCTCCTGGACGCACAGGACGTCCGTGCCGCTGCTCTCCAGCCAGGCCAGCAGCCGGGGCAGCCGGGCGGTGATCGAATTGACGTTCCAGGTCGCGATGCGCATAGGGCACAACCTACATCCCGGCTCTGACAGCGAGCCCGGCCCTCAGAGGGTGAGGGATTGGCCCGGGGTCAGCCGCAGGTGCTCGGCGCCTTCGGTGCCGGGGCCCTCGGGGCCGAGCATCCGCCCGTAGACCGTGTGCGCGAGGTCGGACAGCAGGGCGTCGTGGATGTCGATGGCCCGGCGCGGGCCGACCGCGCGGACGTAGTCGAGGATCTCGGCGAACTTGTTCCAGGGGGCGTGCACCGGCAGCATCAGCGTGTCCACCCGGTGCCCGGCGGGCACGGTGAGCGCGTCGCCGGGGTGGAAGAGCGTGCCGTCCAGCAGATAGCCCACATTGGTGATCCGGGGGATGTCGGGGTGGATGATGGCGTGCAGCTGGCCGTGCACCTCGATGTCGAATCCCGCCGCGCTGAAGCTGTCGCCCTCCCCGATGGTGTTCACCCGCCCGGGAAACGCCGCTGAGATGTGGTGGGCGACGCTGTGGAGCGTCCAGATCTGGGCGTCGGGGTTGTCGTCGAGCGCCGTGCGCAGCCGCTCCTCGTTGAAGTGGTCGAAGTGCTCGTGGGTGACCAGGATCGCGTCCGCGCCGACCGCGGCGTCCTCTTCGCTGAAGGTCCCGGGGTCGATGACGAGCGTCTGCTCGTCCTTCTCGATCCGGACGCAGGCATGGCCCTTCTTGGTGAGCTTCATGGAGATCATTGTGCTACCGAGCGCCCCGAAGGGGCGCGGGGCTGTATAGATATGCGGCTCCGCCGCGGGGCGCGACCAGCCACGACGGCGCCGCACATGGCCACCGACGCATCGCGGCACTTCCAGCGGAGCGCTCAGCCCTCAGGGCTTGTCTCCTCGCGGATGATCCGCTGGGCCACGGCGAAGGCGGAGTTCGCCGTCGGCACCCCGCAGTAGACGCCGGTGTGCAGCAGCACCTCCTTGATCTCGGTGGGCGTGAGCCCATTGCGCAGCGCGGCCCGGGTGTGGAAGGCGAGTTCGTCGAGGTGGCCGCGGGCGGCGAGGGCGGTGAGGGTGACCACGCTGCGGATCCGCCGGTCGATTCCGGGGCGGGTCCACACCTCGCCCCAGGCGTAGCGGGTGATGAAGTCCTGAAAGTCGCCGGTGAACTCGTCGGCCAGGGACTGCGCGCGGTCCACATGGGCGTCGCCGAGCACCTCGCGGCGCACCTTGATGCCCTGGTCGTACGCGTCGGCGCGGGCGTCCAGGAACGGTTCGGGCACGTTGTGGCCGTATTCGACGACCTCGGCGCCGGGCGGCACGGGCGAGAGCACGGGCTTGGGCGGGGGCGCGGGGATCGCGGTCATCCCGGTCGGGTGGTCCGGGCTCTGCCAGGAGCTGGAGAAGTGGCGCACCAGCAGATCGGTGACGGCCATCGGCTGCTCGACGGGGGTGAGATGGGAGGCGCCGGGGACCAGCGCGAGCCGTGCGTCGGCTATCCCGGCGACCAGGACGCGGGCGTCGGCGGGCGGGGTGACCTGGTCGTCGGCCCCGGCCACCACGAGGGTGGGGACGCCGATCCGGCTGAGCTCGGCGCGGATGTCGAACGCGGCGAGGGCCTCACAGGCGGCGATGTAGCAGCCGGGGTCGGTGGTGCGGACCATCTGGACGGCCCACTCGACGATGGCGGGCTGGGCGGCGGCGAAGCCGGCGGTGAACCAGCGCTCGGGGGTGGCGCGGGCGATCGGGTCGAGGCCGTTGGTGCGGACCACGACGCCGCGCTGCCGGAAGGAGTCGGCGGTGCCGAAGCGCGGGGAGGCGGAGACGAGGGCGAGTGAGCCCACTCTATGGGGATGTCGCAGGGCGAGTTCGGCGCCGATGGCCCCGCCGATCGAGCAGCCCGCGTAGCCGAAGCGCTCGACGCCGAGCTGGTCGAGGGTGGCCAGCAGCCGGGCGGCGAGCTCGGCCACGGAGGGGGCCGGATGGGCGGGGGCGCCGCCGTGGCCGGGGAGGTCGAAGCGGAGGACGCGCCAGTGGCGGGAGAGCTCGGGTATCTGGCGATCCCACATATGCCATGTAGTACCGAGGGCCGGACCCAAGACCAGGACCGGAGCCTCTTCTGGCCCGTTGACCAGGTATTTCAAGGTAGTCCTGTCTTCTTCACTCACGCTCACACGCTCCCACGTCTCACAGCCATCTCACACACCGCCGTCCTGGGCACTGTGGAGACCGCCCCATGTTGTGGCCGCTCCACGAAGATCCTCAACGTCCGGCTTCACGTACCAACGCTTGGTGGTCTTGACATTGGTGTGCCCCGCCCATCGTGCCAGGAGGTGATCCGGCACGCCATTATTGGCCAGGTAGGTGAAGCACGATGCACGGGCATCGTAGAGGCGCACACGACGTAGCCCGGATTCCTCCATGAGCTTGTACGCACGGGTGCGGAGTTGCTTGATGGTGTGGACTTCTCCGGCCTCATTCACGCACATGTAGCCGGAGTTCACGTAGTCCGTTCCCAGAGTCAATTTCTCAGCCGCCTGGAGAGCCTTGAACTTCTTCAAGGCATCCTTTACCGGGATGGGTAGAGGGAGAGCACGCTCACTCGCCATGGACTTGGTGTCCTTCTCCACTACGGTCTTGTTCCCCATCATGGTCCGGGTGTTGGCCACAGTGAGCGTGTCGGCGGTCAGGTCGATATCCGACCAACGGAGTCCTACCACTTCCGCCGGACGGAGTCCCATGAGGGAGAGAAGGAGCGGAGCGTAGAGCCTGTCTCCACTCATGCCCTGTACGAACGTGTGGACTTCCGAGACGTTCCACGGAACCAGTTCAACCTTTGTCTTCCGCTCTGCCTTCCGGGCCTTACGCGGGATGCTGAGTTCCGATGCAACGTTCATGTTCACGAGTCGCTTAGTCACGGCTCGGTTCAGAACGTCCTTGAGCCGAGCAAGGCTCATGTCCACACTCGTTACTCCGAGACCTGTTCCGGCCTTTGGTCCCCGAACACGACCACACCGGAGAGACCAGAGCATCCACGCTTCTACGTCTTCCTCGGTCAGCTCTTGGAGCTTGATGTTTCCGAGCTTTCCCCGAACCCTGTCCAGAGTGATTTGGTAGTTGTAGATGGTGGTCTCTTCCAGATCTTCCGCCTTCTTTTCCAGCCACTGATCAATCCACTGATTGACTGTAAGCAGATGGGGTGGAACGAAGGTTCCCGTGTTCTTTTCGTACTCGATACGGGAGATCTCCGCCTTTACCTCTTTCGACGAGTCCTTAGTTATGGTGAGTTGCTTACGCTTCCCGTTGTCGTGAAAGCCGATGTCGATTACCGCTCGATACCGGATCTTCCCGGAATCTAGGACTATTTTCTTCGGTTCGGGCATGAACTCCACCTCTCAGAGCCCGGGTAGTACCAGGTAGAGAGTACGGGCCATCTCACAGCTTCTACAAACTTTGGCCGCTCAAAGCCCCCTGATCTGCGGATTCTTGAGCACAATCGTGTTGGACCAAACCGGACTACCAGGAGTACCGGCAAGGGGCCTCTTATAGACCAAGTCCTACGAGCTCGTAACAGGATCTTGTTGAGTCGCTCTGATCGGGCGTGATCGGCGTGATGCCTCGACCGTTCGCGTCGCGTGACGACTCAACCGTGGATCGTGGACGACAGCTTGCGGGCGCTGATCGAACCGTTGCTGCCGCCCTGGCCCGAGCGGTCGCCCAAGGCCGAACCCGGTACCGGACCGGCTATGCCTGCAAGACATCCTGCACGTCCTGCACGTCCTGCACCGGGAGAACGTCTGGCAACTCCTACCCTTGAAGCTGGGGTTCGGCTCCGGACAGACCTGCTGGCTCGCCAAGTGCCCTTGCGGGTCGTGGAAGGCGGTTCGGATGAGGCCGTATAGGTAGTCCTCCAGGGAGAGGTTCGCGGCCGTTGCCCGCTGTGTGAGCACCAGGTGCTCCGGTTCCTCCAGGGGGACGCGCAGGTGTCGGGCTCGGATGAGATGGAGAGACTGCGGGGTGTGGGGCTGACCCAGGTGCTCCGTCAGCAGGGCGTACCCGGCAACGGGGCCAGGTGGCCGGTGAGCCGGTAGAGTCAGCGGTGGCTGGTCTCGTCGAGGCACAGAGCTCCGGCCAGTTCATCAAGTCGGGTATGCGGGATAGCCTGTCGCGTGGTCTCCCAGGTCCTGTATTGCCGGACGCAGATGCTCAACTCAGCTGCGACATCTTGCTGCTTGATGTCTCTCGCATGTCGTGCGTTTACCAGAAACTTGGAGAGACTTGGGGCCAGCGGAAGCTCGCGCTTGATCGCCGCCTGTTCCCCCTGCACAGTTGGTCATGGGCATTACCGTCTCGGTTCCCGTCATCGGCATGCGCAGCACTGACACCCTACGCAGTGACTGACGGTTGGTGAGAACCGGAGTCGAAGGCATGCTCACGGTGATCGGTTCGTGATCGAGCAGCGGCTGAGTTTGAGCAACCGGTGGTCGAGGGCGGTTCGGCAGGTTTGTGTGCTGGCGCTTAGCGGGAGTCCACGAGTCCGTACTCATAGTTGAGGATTTCCGGGCGGCTGTGAGCGGGGAAGTTCACAAGAGCATTACCCTGGAACTCGGAGACTATTTGGGGACGAGGCCGGGACGCGTAGGCCGATTCAGCCTCTGTTGGGGTGAGCTGCAGGCCGGCGTGCTTGACGACACTTACCTGTTTGTGGGCCAGGGGGACGATAGCAAGCACGCCGGTGCCTGTACGCAGGGCGTAGACCGTCTGGTGCCGTGGGGTGGCCGGAAAGAAGTTGACCCGAGCCTGATCTCCGAGCTCGCTGTTGCGTTCCTGATAGGTCTTGACAATGGCCTTGGAATCGGGAGTGACGGACAGGTTCGTTCCCTCTTTCTTGCCGCCAGTGGTGAACAGATCCTCGATAGCACCGGGGACACGGTCTGGCGACAGAGCGCCAGAGGGTTCATCGGTGGGGGCGGTGAGGGCAAGACCGTCCTTGATATGCGGAAGCGGGAGGCGGCGGTCAGGGAGAAGGTCGACCACCTTCTTCCACCTGCTTCCGAACCTCTCAAACACCATGAGCGTGCGGTACTTTCCGCTGTTTGCAGACGCAGCAAACCAGTTTCCGCGAGCGGGGATATAGAAGGTGCGTTTGGTGAAGAAGAAGGGTGCGCGGTACTCCTTCTTCCTCTTCTTGCTGAACGTGTAGTACTGCTCGAGCTCGGCCTTGCTTTCCGCGTAGAGTTGGCCTGCCTCAACTGTGGCCAGCAAGGACGCGTCGCGAGCGGCGTTTGCTGCATTGTTGACCCGTTGGTAGCGGTCCAAAATTTTGGCTGCCTGCCGGAGGGTGACTATTCCGGTGGGTGCAGCGTCGCCAGAGGATGGTGATGTCGCGGTGCCGTGTGGCAGCTGATGGCTGGACGAGGTACAGCTGATAAGCATTCCAGTCATTGCCACCAGGGACAGCGTCCGCAAAGCGAAATGGCGTGAGAAAATCTCGGTCATAGGGCACCCGTTCGTCTTGCTGCGAATGTGCACGGCGTGGTGTATTCGGAGGGCAGGGCCTGGGCCGTCGAGCTCCATGCGCTACGAGTAGTCGGCGGCTATGCCATCGACGGTCGGGGTGGACACCGTGGTTGGTGCCGTCGGGGACGGTTCGGGGGGAGGCTCACCCCGTCGACGTGGGGGGCTGAGCCGACCGCTGGACCTGCCGTCTGCTGCGGCCCGCAGCAACAGCAGAAGCGCTCGATGCGGACACCAGCCGCATTCATTACTCGTTGGGCCTGGGCATACAGGCCTCCGGCGGCGAGGTGGTCGTCTCGGCGGCTGGCGGTGGGTGAGGGCTCCGCGGTCGTGGCGGCGGAGTCGGGCTGGCTGCGAAGGGGCGGGGTCTTCAATAACCGATCGCGGGGTAGGGGTTCCCCCTTCCGGCCGATCCGGGCCGCCGCGCGGGGATGGACAGCTGTGCGGTGGGAGGGCACGTCCTCACGGGCGCGTACGGCCTCGCTGCTTGGACGGATTCCGCGGGCGATGAGGCGGAGGGGCTCGGCTCCAGTTCCCTGGAGGGCAGGTGCCGTCACGTGCTCCGGACGGGGTCCTCGGCATCGGCACACGGAACACCCAGGCTCCGGGGTGAGGGAGCATGTCTTGCAATGCTCGTCATTGTGCAGGGGCCGCATCTGATGCGGAGCGGGTCGGGTCCTGGTCCGGCGGTAGAGCACAGGGTTCTCCCGTTTCAGACAGATGTTCTGCTTTCGATGCGAGACGGCGGAGTGCCGATGGCTCGCTGGGGCGGTCGCTCCACGCTCCGAGGACGGCACTGGCCGGGAGGGCGACCAGTTGAAGTTCTTCGGCCAAGCTCTCCCGGAAAGCCGTCAGGGCGACTTCGGTCAGTGGCGGCTGAGGCGCTCGGCGTGCGACGCCGTCCAGCGCGTCCAGGGCGTGCGTGGTGAAAGCGCCGGACCGGCACCAGCGCACAGCCAGCAGATCATGGCCGTCACCGGTGCACTCGGGAGAGGCGTCGTCGGCTGTAAGACTCCATCGAGGAAGCGGGTCGATGACAACGACAGCGAACGGCGTGCCCAGACCATGATGGGCCAGCTGAATAGGCGAAGGCGGAGTTCCTTCGCCATGTGGAATCGCTGCTGACTCGCCCTGCAGTGCGGCCGGCGTCATGAGTGAGGAATTCCTCTCTTCCATGCCAACGCTCTCGCCGGTGCGAATCACCTGGTGAGCATGGCTGTGCCGCATTGGGTGGTCGGCGAACAGAAGGCGCCATCCAGCGGACAGACCGGGCATTCCTAAGTCCCCGGTCGCCGGGAAACGCCAGGCGGTGAGACGTCGGTTCAACAGTTACCCCTCCCCTGGTCCGTGTTCTGAACTTCCTGGTGGCCTCCCTCGGCAGGACCGCGGCCATCCGCTGTAGCAGCATGCGGGTGAAGACCCATGCGTACAGGAGGGGACATCTGGATAGTGCGTGCGGTGATCCGGTACCACACATCCTGCTCAACTCTCCGCATTTCCCAGGCAGGGTCTTTCTGTGCCTTTTCCGCGATGACACTGCGGTACTCCGCCAATGCAGTCTCGTTGTCAAATTCAACGAGATGATGAATGCGCACAGTTGCGCGTGTTTTCTCTACTCGCCAACTGGTGCCGCGCACCATGTCCAGGTTCCGATAGAACCAGGGTTCACGTTCTTGCATCCAGCCCCAGAATGCGTCTAGATGCACGAGAGCGTAATCGGTCGGCTCGAAGGTGTATCCGAGGTAGATCATCTTTCAACTCCTGCTCGATTCCACCCACGGTTCCCATATCGTTCCCAAGGGGGGTGAGTAGGCTTTCGCAAGCTCTAGTGCGACACGTTGGTTGTGCCGTCGCAGGACCTGATCGTCGGTCTCCTTCCTGTCAGCGGCAGGGATGTAGACGAAGGCCAGCGGCATGGGTCGGGCTCCTCTGGCCATCTTCGATGGCGATGCCGGCACCGACAGATGCAGATAGCGACATCCGCGTACGGCTGCGGCGTCGATCGCCTCGTAGCAGGTGAGTACGTAATAGGCATACTGCGGCGCAGCCGGTGACGCACCCCAATACCGGCCGTAGAGCCAATCGCGATGGTGGTAGAAAACGGCTGCCGCCGTTACGTCCCCTCCCGTCCGTGTCAGGGCTGCAACGGCACTTCTCGCTACTCCGGACGCCAGCTGCCCGGACAGTGTTCGCCGTATCCATGCCGTTCCACCGGAGGCGCCGTACTTGGTTCGTGTCCTGGCTAGCAACGGTGCGATGAGGTCGGAGACTTGGGGTGACAAAGTGGCCCATTCCACCGTGCCATAGGACTCGCGAAATAGGCGCTGCTCACGACGCCATTTCTTCCTGTCTTTGCTTTCGGCGGCGGATTCCATCTCCTTCATCCCGCCGTGTGGAATCGTCACGAGGGAGTCTGCCGAATGCAGTACCGCCTGCGCCAGCGGATGGCATGCCTCTATTTGCAGGGCGGCTTCTCCAGTGAGGTAAGGCCACACTGCTCCCGGCAAGCCCTGTGCGGCGGCCAGCTGACGGGCTTTCTCCAACAAGGCCCCAAGGGCTCGTCGGCGCATCACCGGGTCGTGGGTACAGATAATGGTGTTGGCTGTTCCTCTTCGCGTTCCCAGCCAGAGGAACTCCTGATCCCACGGGCCGGAAAGGCCCCGTGTCATCTCGGCTACGCTGAACAGCCCGGACGGTTCGGTGTTCTGCCATGTGGGGAGGACACCTATCAGCCGTCCTTCTGCGGTCGACGTGAGGACGGGGCTGGTGCCATGCGCCGTCTCCAGCCCCTGAACCCACGCATGGCTGTTGTAGAACCCCGACGCCTCAATCAACGCGTCCCAGGCGCGCGCACTGATGTCGGCGGCGCAACCAACAATCTCTGTGACGGGATTTGCATCCCGCATCACTGAGAAGTGGCTCGACCTGGACCGCACGTGGAGGCTGAGCCGCCTCGGGACGGCGTACCACCGACCGCACGCGAGAGTTTCTCTCCGGCTGATCGTGTGATTGCCAGCCAATGCCGGTCCGGTCTTCGTCGTCCCTTCCGGTCGGGCGCTGTGAGGCGTCTGCGGAGGAGTGTCAGGGGGTGTTCCGGGCACGCAACGTGTGCTGCTTGAGCCCGGTGAGCGGGGAGCCGCTTCGAACTCGGGCAGGCGGGGGCTGGACGCCGCTGGAGTGGCTGGTGTCATGCGGTCCTCCCCTGGTACAGGCCGCCTGTCTCGACGGAACGGATCACCTGGTAGTCGTAGTTGATGGCGTGGCGGTCATCAGCGACCAGGAGGAGCCAGCCTGCGGGCT
The DNA here is from genome assembly GCF_016741935.1 of Streptomyces endocoffeicus. GTDB lineage: Bacteria > Actinomycetota > Actinomycetes > Streptomycetales > Streptomycetaceae > Streptomyces > Streptomyces endocoffeicus. The sequence continues at coordinate 146,174 of NZ_JAERRG010000009.1, forward strand.
GGCCGGCGGTCACCGGAGTGCCTGCGGTGAGTTCGGTGGTGGCGGCGACGGTCCGCAGCGTGGTGATGGTGGACAGCAGAGCCGGGTCGAGGGTGCCGTCACAGGGGGGTAGCAGTGCCACCTTGGTCACGTGGATGCGGCGGGGGTGGGCGAGGTCGCGGTAGCGGCCGGTGGTGAGCATCCGCGCGGTATCGCTTACGGGGTCATGTCCGGTGGCGCGGCGCAGGGCATCGGTGGCGAAGTCGGCGTGCGGGTCAGTACGTACCGACAGCAGGGTGGGGCCTCGGTCGGGGACGAGGGTGATCTCTGCGCGGGCAGGGCCGAAGCGGATGCCAAGAGCGGTGAGCGCACGGAGGGTATATCGAGCGAGTGCTCTGGCCAGGAGCCCGTCGCGGCTGATGAGGTCGGCGCGGCTGACTACCCGCGCGGGTGTGAGGGTTTGTGACCAGATAGCGGTGACCGCGTGGTCGCCGATGCCGTCGAGGCTTGGGATGGTGATGGTGTGGATCTGGTACTGAGTTCCCGGCAGCCGCTCGCGCAAGACGAGGGGCTGGGGGCTGGGAACTGTGGACCGCAGGTGATTCCAGGCTGTGCGGATCTCGTCGGTGTTGCGGCACAGCAGCCCGGGGTGCGGGTGGGCAGGGTGAGGGTGCTGGAGGATGACGGCAGCAGGGCGGGTGGAGTTGTACCAGCTGAGTGCCTCGCCCAGACGAGTGGACTGGGTGCTGCTCGCGGCGGTGATGCCCGCGCCGTTGAGCGCTGCGGCCGTCAGTGCGATGTTGTTGCGGATTTCGGAGGTAGCCGCGTCGTTCCCTGGCAGGGCCAGGTGGTCGGCGAGCTGGTCGGCGAGGGCTGTGCCCTCGGGGGATCCGGCGAGGATGGCTTGAACGCCCAGTCTGGCCAGGTGTTTGACAGTCCACTGCACGCCTCCGGTGTGCGCGAAGGTGTGCAGGTAGATGCTGTCGTGGCTGACGCATTCAGCGGCGGCTGTGGTGACGGCTACAGTGCTCCAGCCGTAGCGGGCCAGGGCTGAAGCGTATAGGTTCCCGGGGCCATCGGGTGCGATGACAGCGGCGGTGCAGGGGCGGTGTGCGGGCGGTGCGTTCTCCGAAGGGGCGGGAGTGGCGGTGGCCATAGTTGGCGGTCTCCTGGGCATGTGCCTGGCGGTGCGCATCTGGGCGGGCTCTTGGTTGCGGCCGGTTCAGCGCATCAGGTCGTGTCGTCCCGCTCTGCCATCGCAGGGGAAGTCCATATCGCTGGGCAACCGGTCGTGTGGCTGCTGTGAGGTGCGCATCACGGCTTCTGAGTTGGTCACCGGTGTCAGCGTTCTGCGCGGGTCAGTTCTTCTTCCACGCGCGCAGCGCGCGTTGTTTGAGGCCGACGTGCAGGGCCCCGGGGCGGCTGAGAAGGTGCTGGTTGGGGCGGCTGAGGTAGACGGCGGAGGCCAGCGCGACTGGTAGCAGCCCGAGCCTGGCGTTGTCTGTGTAGTCGCCGCGGCCGGCGTCAATGGCGCTCGCGCCTGTGGCCGCCGCGTAGCGGAAGGCTTCGCCGATCAGCCACCCGTGGGTGAAGTGGGCCTGATCGACAGCTTCAGCCCACAGGTAGAGGCAGGATCCGTAGCGAAAGCAGAAGAATCCCCCGGCAAGGGAGCCGTCACTGTCATGTGCGAGGAGACCGACCGCGCCCAGGACTCGGGTGAGCGGTGTCAGCATGTCCAGGCCGTAGAGTGCCGACCGGTGCCAGTCCGCTGGAGGAGCCGGACTGCCGGAGCTCCAGGTCGTCCTCCGACCAGTCACTCAAGGGTTTGGTCTGCATCACCAGGGTCTCCCTTTTCACCCGAGCGCGCGGGGGGCAGTGAGGCCGTTGAGAATATCGGCCACCTGATGCGGCTTGGTGACCATGGGCATGTGGCCGGCGCTGAGGGTGATCACCCTGGCGTTGATCCGTTGGGCGGATGCTGCCTGCAGTTCCGGTGAGTAGCAGCGGTCCTGGGACAGCCGGATGTATGTGCGGGGGACGGGCAACTGGTACCCGGTCAGATCGACCGGTTCGGCCAGCAGGGCGGCCGCGTCGTCGACGAGGTGCCGCTGGACCTCTGCAGCCTGCTCCTCGTCTGCGTCGCTGCACAGCAGCGCTCTGGCCGCTTCAGGGCCGAAGGTGTAGATCCCGCCTGCCATGCTGGACGCCAGGGCCTCCTTGACCTCCACATCGATGTGGTCGGCCACCGTGGTCCCGTCGGGCGGCACCACCGCGGACAGCAGGACGACCTGCCGGATCCGGTCCGGGACCAGGCTCATCACCTGCGGTGTCACGACGCCGCCGAAGGAGTGGGCAACCAGGGTGATGTCGGTGAAGCCGCTGTGGGTGATGTCCTGGGCGACCGCTTTGGCGCAGTCGTTCAGTGTCACCTCGTGTAGGTCGGTGTCGGCCCGTGTGCCACGGCCGGGCAGGTCGACGGCCAGTACTTCGCCCTCGAGCAGCGGTACCAGGCGGTTCCAGGTCGCGGCGCTGCAGGTGGCACCGTGGATCAGCACGATCGGCATCGAAAGCTCCTTAGCTTGACGGGGTGGGACACGGCAGGCTCTACAAGGCCGGGCGGGCAGGGAAGGAGGGATCCCCTGCTCCGGGCAATCCAGGTCCGCGGTCTTCCGGTAAGGCGTGCGTTCGTGGGTGCGTCCCGCGCTGCGGTTCCGCTAGCTGTCGGTCCGTCCCGCAGGAGGGGAAGACGCAGGCTTCCGGCATTCCGTGCAGCAGGTGCGTGCGTCCAAAGCCCTTCGTGTCCCGGGCCCCGCGCGTGATCCCGCCTGCCGGGCACGGGTGAGGTGTGGACCTTTTGCCAACTCGCGGCCCACTGGGGGGTGCGGAAGGGAGTGGGGGCCCATTGCTCCGGCGGAAGCGCGGTGACGGAGGTGTGCCACGTACTGGTGATGGTTGCGCTGACCAGGCGTTCGGATGCGATCGTCATGTGGGGACCTCCGGTGGGTGCGGAGTTCGCGGTGTCCGGGTGTTGACCTGGAGGTGGTGGGGGCGCCGTGCCCCATACGGCGGCGCCCCCACGGGCAGCCCGTTCCTGAGCCGCGCAGGGAGTCGGCTCTTTGTCCGCTCAGGGGGGGTGGACGGTGGACCAGGCTGCTGCCAGTCGGCGGCGGAGGCATCCGCCGCTGCTCGCGGAGTGTAGGCCCGGGGTGCCCCGTTTCCGGGTGCAGCCGGGGCTACTGATGGATCAGGGGATGCGGCGGCCTGGCGAGTGGCACGGCCGCTCAGGCGGGCAGGTCACACGACCGGCGACGCCAAAGGGTTGTATGCCTTGTATCCGTCGCCGTCGTGGTTCCAGTTGAGCCGCAGGGACCCGTCACCCCGCCCCTTGGCCCTGCCGACCTTGTATCGGAGCACGGAGGTGGTGAACGAGCTGTTGTAGGTGCCCCAACGGGAGTGCTCCAGGCGTGATTCGATGTTGTAGTTGGCCTTCTTGAGGATCGGATCCCGCCCGGCGGTGCTCTTCTTGCCCTGCAGCTGGAAGTAGGCTCCGTCGAAGATGGCGGGGTCGTAGGTGGTGGAACGATTGGGGCCGTCCCAGGAGATCTTGGCGTACGTGGAGATGGTCTGCCCGGACCGTCGCGCGCAGACCTTGGCGGTGAAGTCCCAGTTGTCCGGGAAAGGATCGGTGCGGGAGGGGTCGTCGATGGACTTCTTGCTGGTGGTGCACTTGTAGCCACTGGCGGCGGATGCCGAGGGCACGGTGACCAGAGCGGTTCCGGCTACGGCGATGGTCGTGATGACTGCTGCAGCGGCTGTACGCTTCAAGGTGGGCACGAAAGGTCGCCTTTCTAGGCAAGTTGGCGTGGCTCACCACGGCGAGCGAGCGCAGCGGTGAGCAAGGAAGAGGGCAGGGCGCAGCCGTGGCCCTCGTTGGTTCGCGAAACCAGGCCAAGGGCTCGTGCTGTGCGCGGTGCGGGAGAGCTCAGCCACCGGGACGAACGTGAACGACCTTGGGGCGGTGGGGAGTCGATGAGCGCGACGCGGCAGGGGGAGGCATCGGCGTCCCCCGGGCGGCCCGCTCGCGGATCCCGCAAATCCGTGAGCGCTGCGAGCGCCGTCACACGGAGCGGGTACTATCCGCCCTGCTCGACGACGCCGACGTCGTGGGCACGGTCCGGCGTCGCCAATGACGACCGACCGTGAAATAACGGCACTTCGGCGGTCCGTACCGCCAGCGCGGCGTGGTGCCAGGTCATGTGGGTATCCCCGTCGTCGGGGAGCCGTGCTCAGGATGCTCCGTCACGCTCGCTGCGCTGTTGCGGCAGCGGCCCGCTGGTCTATCCTGAGTTCCGCCAGCGTGCTCCAACACGTTGGTGAACGGCCCCAGTGGGTTTCTCGAGATCTGCTGGTGGTGACTCTGCGAGAGTCGAAAGTGCGGTCAGGCCCCAGCTACGGGGCATTGTTCGTACTAGCGAGTGCGGGCTGTCGGGACGACTGAGGCTAATCAGTCCCCCGACACCCGCCTCGCCATGTCTGCGGCATCTGGGCCGCCATCAGCGCCCTCCCCCGTGGACAGGCGGTGGTGTACCTGTCTCTTGAGGTACTGCCGGGCAGTGCTGCTTACGGTGGACAGCAGGCCCTGCGTGTATGGGCGTGCTCGGTTGGAGCATTCCTCAACCTCGGTAGTCGGGATCGGGCCGGGCTTGCGCACCCAACGCTAGGCATCTGCGCATGCGACCGCCATTTGTCTCATGCACCATCTGAAATGCGGCTGCTTTCCGTTGTGCACACCTGCCCAGGGCCGGTCCCTTGAGGTGCACATTCCATATGCGGCGTCTTACGGATGTGCACCGTGGGACGAAGTTTCTGTCTGGCACACCTTCTGTCAGACTTCTCATCTCGCTGCGCTGCGGGCATGGTTTCTCTCACTTCACGTCGTAGAAACTGTTCCCTGACCAGACCAGCGAGACCGCCCTGGTTACCGGCGCGGCCACTGGCACCGGCGCCGAGATCGCCCGCGCGCTCGCCGCGGCCGGAGCGACTATCGCGGTGTCCCACCTCGCCCAGCCCCCGCGAAGCCGACACCGTCCTGCAGTCGCTGGCAGTCGACGGCATCGCCGTCCTCGCCGACCTCGCCGACCTCGCAGAGGTCACCGCCCTGTGCGGCCACGTCCGCGACCGACCCGGCCCCGTCGACATCCTCGTCAACAATGCCGGCTCCTACCCCGCATCTCCTGGCCGGGCACCGACGAGACCGCGTGGGCCCACGCTCTGAACGTGAACCTCACCGCCCACTACCGCATGTGCCGGGAATTCACCCCGGCCATGATTGAGCAGCGCTGGGGCCGGATCATCAGCATCGGCAGCATCAACGTCCCCGCCGGCCGCGCGGGCCTGACCGCCACCGCCCGCGCCATGCGGCCCGTCCTGGCCGGCGGGACGGCCGGCGACCGGCTGCGCGGAGCTTTCCCAGCGCTGCTGGTGGCCGCGCTCGCCGCCGCGCTGGGCAGCAGCGCTGTGGCAACGGTGGCCACGTACGCGGAGCGGCAGACCACCCCGAGGTTGACGACAGAGACCGACAGCGCTCTGGTTGAGGCGGTGTGCCGGACTCAAATGCTAGGACAACAGGAGGAGACAGTCCCAGTCATCGGCCGTGGGGCTGGCTGGCAATAGGCCGCCGAGGTCGGCGAGGACCAGGGCAGTTCCGGCCCGACCGGTGAGCCAGCCAGGCGGACGTGCGGTCGTAGCACTGGCCAGTACGCCGTGAGCGGCGCGCTTTACCAGAGGATGGCAGGACAGACGGCGAGCGCATTGAAGGACGCCGCCACTGCCGTGGCACAGGGCGGTGCCCTCGGTGTCCCAGTCCTCCAGCGGCCGGGCGGCGAGTGCGTTCATGGCCTCGGTGGCAGTGTGATTGAGCGCTGGGAGGTCGAGGGCATGGCCGGCGGTGGTGAGAGCGGTGGCGATGCCGGGGGTGCCGTAGCACCAGGCGGTGGTCCGCCCTGCGATGGGGGCGATGGCTTCTGCCGGGCCGTGGTCCAGGGCGTGGCCGCTGATGTGCGGGGGCCACGTGTGCTGTTGAGATTGCCAGGATAGGAGCCACTGGGCCGCGGTGTGGATCGCGTTGGGTTGTCCGGGGAGGGTGTGTCCAGCCCGGTGGGCTGTGGCGAGGAGTGCGAGTGGTCCGGCGATGCCGTGGGCGAGGCCGGTGGTGGCGGCGCCGGAGGCGGGGACGTGGACGGTGGGTGGGTGAAGGGCGGCGGGGAGCCACCAGCCCGGCCGGGATCCGCGGGGGGTGAGGATCATGTGGGTGAGAGCCGTCAGCGCGGCGGTCAGGCCGGGCTCGGCGTCCGCGCGGTGGCCACGGCTGTGGGCGGCCAATAGGACGCGGCCGATGCCCGCAAGTCCCTTGATGGCGTCATAGACCGCCCAGGGAGTGGCGTCCGCGCGGGCGGCGCGTTGGTGGTGATGGCGGGCGAGCGCGGTGGCGCGGGCGGAGAGCCAGGCGGTGGCACGGGGGAGCAGGGCCTGGTGAGGGTCGTGGGATGGCAGGTAGCCGGTACCGATGATCAGGGATGCGGCCAAGGCTCCCGGCCCGGTGTGGATGCCGTTCGGAGGTGCGTTGCCCAGCAGACGGGCGGCGGTAGCCCAGTGGGCTGCCGCTGTTTTGGCCGCGCCGGGCTCGGTCTGGGCGAGGCAGGCGTGCAGGAGTGCGGTGCCGGCGAGCCCGTAGCACAGGGTGTGGGCGGCTCGGTCCGATACAGACCTGGTGATGTCGCCGGGGTCGCGCAGGTCGCGGGCAATGTCCAGGGCGCGTGCGGCGGCCTGGGCGTGGATGTTCATCGGCGGTGCAGGAGGTCGGCGGCCAGGGTCCGCATGATGCGCTCGATTCCGGGGTCGAGGGCGAGCATGCGGTTGGCGTGCATGTGGATGACGTCGCTGGCGCACCGGGCGGCGAACTGCTGGGGAACGGTCTCGCGGTAGCCGACCAGCGCGGCGCGCCACCGTGCCCAAGCGAGGCGGGCCAGGTCAGCAGGGATGAGCGTGGCGGGGCCGTTGCCGGTGAGGGCGGAGCGTAGGGCGTCGCGGTGGCGGCGCTGGTCCCGGGTGAGTTGGCCGGGGTTCAGCGCGGAGTGGGGCTGGCCCGGGGCGAGAGTGCGGGCGATCTCGGCGGCGCTGGCGGCGGCGGTGAGGAGGCGTACGTCCTCGGTCTGGGTGAGGGCGGCCAGGGCGAGGCGGCTGTCCGCGTGGAAGAGTCGTTCGGCGGCGGTGATGGCCTGGGGCCCGCCGTAGCGCTCGATCTCCTGCTCGTACGGCTCCAGGCGCAAGGCGCCGGGGCCGAGGAGGCCGCGGCGGTGCATCTGGTCGGCGAGGCGGGCCAGTTCGGGCTGGATGCGGGCGGCGAGGGTGTGGGGGTCGGCGTGGAGCCGTAGGCGCAGATGGGGGCCGAGAGCTGGGGTGGTGTAGCGCAGCCAGAACCAGCGATCTACATCGTCGGGGAGGCCGGTCAGCAGCGGGGCGAGAACGGCGAGAACGGCGGTGTGGCGGTAGCCGGGGGCGCGGAGGGCGGCGGAGAGCCAGCTGCTGCCGGGCAGATGGGCGCCGGTGTCGGCCGCGCGCAGCGCGCGTCTGGGGTCGGCGGCCGCCTGGTGGGGGGCTCGGCGCCTGGTGAGGGGGACAACGAGGTCGATCAGGTGGCGGGCGCCGTTCGTGCCCTCGACCACGGCCAGGTCCTCGGGTGCGGCGAAGGGTACGGCCAGCGTGCGGGTACCCCGGTGGATGCTGCGGCGCAGCAGCTCGCGCTGGTCGGCCTGGCGCAGGTCCAGGGGGAGGCGCCGGTCGGCCTCCTCGGCGACCAGCACGGGCGGGGGCATGGGGCAGGCGCTGGTGCGCCAGGCCAGCAGGTGCGCCTCGAAGGTCGCGCGGTGGTGCGCGGTCGCGGTGAGGGCATCGGGCAGGCGCCAGCGGGCGGGGGCGATGAGGATGTGCCGGTAGCGCACGCGCGGGGTGTAGGGCCAGCAGGAGAACGGGCCCCAGTGCCAGGGGTGCCACGGCCGGGTTCCGGCGTGGCCGAGGAGGTGCAGCACGTAGGCGGCCGGGGGCAGGAGCCGGGGCGCGAGCCGGTTGTAGAGCACGGGTATGACCGGCCTGTCGTGGCGGATCGACCATAACCGCAGGTGGGATCCGTCGGTGGTCACGGCGAGGTCGTGGGGGAGGAGGTCGCCGGGCCGGGCGGGGACGTCGAGCGGGATGCGCCAGGGGGCGGCGCCGGTCTCAGCCGCCAGGGCGCCGGCGGTGGTTCGGGGCCGGCACACTATTTCCGCGATCATGGGGCCGCTGCCGGTGTCGGCTCCCTCGCGGGGGGCTAGCTCGGGGAGCCATTGTGTCCAGCGGCCGGGTGCGGCTCCGGCGGTCTGGGAGCCCGTGCCGGGGCAGACCGCAATCCGCAGTCCGCCAGCGTCGCGCAGCAGTTGGATATGGATCTCGGCGGTGCGCGGCGGCGGCAGGGGCGAGGGGTTGGCGAGCTGGTCGAGGTGCTGCTCGGTGAGGAGTAACTCGTCCTTGCCATCGGACAGGGCATCGGCGAGCAGGGCGGCCAGCGCGGCGGTGCGGCGTGTGTCCAGGGCCTCGTCGGCGCCGATCGCGTCGTGGGGGCCGGGCGGCCCGAGGCCGGTGACGGGGTCGAGGACCTCCAGCAGCGGCACCAGCCGGTGGTGGCCGTATGCGGTGCAAAAGCGCTGGTGATAGTCGGTCAGCGGACCGGTCCGGTGCCCGATCCGCCACAGCAGCGTGGCGGCTTCGGCGGCCTGCTCGCCCACGGTGGGGGGCAGGCTGATCTCGGCGTCGAGGAGGGTGTCCACGGCCAGCGGCCGACGTGTGTAGTGCAGCGTGTCGGCCAGGTCCTGGGCCTCTTCCAGCAGCTTCCGCCGCTGCGGGACGCCGGGCGGGTGCGTATCGCACCTGTGCAGCAGATCGTCCAGACGGGTCAGGGATGTCCGTGCTGATGCGGTGACCGGGAGTTTGTCCAGCAGGTGCTTCAGCGGGTCCGCGCACAGATCGGCGGGGAGCAGGTCGGTCCACAGCAGACCAGTGCCGATCATATCGAGCATGGCGCGCGTGGCCTGATCGGAAGTGGCCCCGGGATAGCGGCGGAGAAGCTCCGCGAGAAGGCCAGCAGCCGACGCCCCGGCGCGGCTGGCGTCCAGCAGCCAGCGTGATACCTCGGTGGCGCGCACGCTGGCGAACCGTGCCCCCGCGGAGGCGGGGTGCTCGATCTCCAGCCGGTCCCCTCTCACAGCGGCTGAGGACGCGGCGGTCAGCGTGAGCGCGGACAGCAGACCAGGTTCGTCGCGGAGTAGCTGATCTACCACCGCGGTCAGCCACGCGGGGCTGAGGGTAGTGACGGTCCGGTGAGCGCCGCCCAGCCGCATGGTGGCGGCCGGGCCGGTGAGCCAAGCGGGCGCGACCCCGGCGAAAGCGCCGTGTGGGGTGGTCCGGGCACGCGAGCGCAGATCGTAGGCACGTCGTGTCGCCCGGCCGCGGTCCGTGTCCGCGGCCTGCGCGGCGCTCCGGCTGGCCAGAAACACGCCTTCCGCCAGCAGAGCGTCGCCGTTCTCGTCGGCGGGATCGACGTTGTACGGGCGCAGTGGGATCCGGGCCATCGCCACGTGATGGGGATCGAAGAAGCGGCGCATCACACCATCCCGAAGAAGACCGGTCGAGGAGCGGGCCGGGCGCTGTCGTGCGCGCCCGGCCCCGGACCATCTGCGCTGCGTCAGCAGCCGGTTGTCGGACCCTGCGGCGGAGACTCCCCGCAGCCGTCCCCCGTGGTGTCGCCCCCGTCCTCGTCCTCGTCGCCGCCGAGCCAGACGCCCAGCCGCCCGATGTCCTCGGCGGGGTCCAGATCGAAGGCGTCGGCCCAAGCCTCCTCGGGCTTGGCCACCTCCTCGGCCGGCTGTGCCGCGATCGCCGGTAATGCCATATCCACTCCCTCCACTCGGGCCTCCCGGGCTCAACGCCGGGAGGCGTGGATCCGGACCGCCCCGGCAAGGGGCCGTCCGAGGCTTTTAGGTGATCACCAGCCGGACACTGGGCTTGTCGACGGTCACCTCAACCGGACCGGGCCCGCGTCCGTCGCGGCGGTAGGCGCGCACCACGGGCTCCGCCGCGTCCCTGGCCTCGCGATCGAGACGTGTGACGGTGTCGGCCAGGCGGGCCGCCAGGCGCTCGCGGTCCGGGCCGTGGGCGATCACTCCCAGCTCATAACGCTCCTGTGGGGTGTGCGGGGCTCGGCGCAGCGTGACGTAGGCCAGGGAGTTGTGGTTCCACGCGGCGGGCGCGCCCCGGCCCAGCACCCAGCCGACCAAACCGCGCTCGGCTGCCGCCGGTGTGGCGCGCAGCCTGCCGTAAGGGGCGACCGCGCCCGCGAGCCACACCTCCAACCGCGGCAGCAGTCCGCCCGAAGGGCCAAGCTCCACCCCGGTCCACTGCTCATGCCAGGGACCGGCAAACGCGGCGGTCAGCGCTTCATCGTCGGCGGGCTGGTCCTCGTCGACGACAAGCCGCACCTCCTGTCCGGCCAGGCGTACGACACGCGGTGCGTGTGCGCTGTCGCCCTGCATGGCCACGAAACCGGACACGATGAGTGTGTCGCTGCGCAGATGATCCTGCTCGCGGGCGAACGCGATGGTGCGGGAGAGCCCGCGGAACCGCAGCGGCACCACCAGCCGCCCCGCCGGGGCAAGTTGGTCCATCCACGCCGACGACAGGTCTGCCGCACCGACGGTGACGATGATGCGGTCAAATCCCTGAGCCGGTGCGTCCTGGAGCAGCCGGGCACCGTCCGCCTCCCGGACTCGCACCTGCCCGTACCCAGCCTCGGCGAGCCGCTCGCGCGCCCGGGCTGTGATGTCGCGATCGATGTCAACGGTGGTCACCGACCCCTGTTCGCCGACCAGCTCGGCCAACAACGCCGCATTGCACCCTCCGGAGCCGATCTCCAGCACCCTCATTCCGGGAGCCACCTGGGCCGCCTCCAGCATCCGGGCATGCAGCCACGGAGCAGAAACGGAGCTGACCGGCTTCCCCCGCTCGTTGTGCTTGGTGAAGAGGCCCTCCGGCGCTCCGTAGACCTCTTCGGGGGACTTCTCGGGGACGAAGAGGTGCCGTGGCACCGTACGGAATGCGGCCTCTACCGCAGAAGAGGTGAGCGCCCCCCGCTCTCGTAATTGCTCCACCATTCGCTCGCGCAGAACGTCAGGTGTCCCCAGAGACACGGTCTCAGTCACGCAGAACTCCCTTTCTGGCCGTCCCCGCGGGCCCTCGTCACCGCAGTACCCGGACGAGAAGGCGGCCATGTAATCACGGTGCCCTGTCCCCGCGGGGCTCGTAGCAGCACTTACCGGTCATTGGCCCGAGCGGTCAGCGGCAGGATCGCGGCGGTGCAGACGAGCGTCAGCGCCAGTCCGCCACGGAGGCTGGTCAGATCGCCTAGGTAGCCGATGCCGCACTGGGCCAGGACGTTTCCGTCGGACGAAAACGGGGCTCGGCCCGAACATACCTCTCGCCAAGTCCGGCACCCTGCGCACCGCCGGACGGCTTCATCATCGTGGGCCTTCCGCAATGGTGGCGAGAAGCTGTTCACGCAGGTCGCGCACAGCTGGGACGGATTCGTGGGGTGCTGCTTCACGGGCCAGATCCAGGAAGCGGCGGCGGACCCGGGCGGAATCCACAGCGCTTCCCACGGCGAGGGCTCGACGCCCTGCGTCACAGGCGGCGTCGATGTCGCCGACAACGAGTAAGGCTCGTGCCGCTCCGACGGCGTCAAACGCCCGGGACCGGGCACGGTCCGGGTCCCGTTCCGCGGAGGCTACGGAGAGCAGTTCGAGCGCTGTCGTCGCGTGCTGCGGGTGGTTGCTGGTGCGGGCGAGGAACAACAAGACCTCGCCGACGGTGGAGGAGAGTTCCGCGTTATTGAGGTAAACGACGTAGGCCGGTAGTTCGTCAGAGGTCTCCTCGCTGAAGATCTCCTGCGCGTGGCGTACGTTGCGCAGCGCTTCTCTGCTCTCGTTGCGCATCGCGGCGAAGCGGGCGGCGAGGGAGTACAGGCCCGCCCGGAGGACTGGGTGGGCGCTGTTACGTGTGCCGTACAGGGCGAGGGCGATGCAGTCGGCGGCAGTGTCGGGGCGGCCGAGGTAGCCCCAGATGCGGGCGAGGCATTGCAGGAGGTGGGCCGTTAAGTTGTCGTCGCCGCTCTCGCGGGCGGCGTGCACGGCCAGAGTCAGGCTTCGGATGGCGGCGGGCCATTGCGCGACATCGTGAGACATCCAACCGACGCATCCTGCCAGGTCGGCGAGTTCGCGGAAGAGAGCTCGCCCGGCGGCTTCGGTGTAGCTGCCGTCGCGGATCGTGCGGGTGGCCCAGGCCAGTTGCCCGGTGGCGGAGTGCAGGGTGGAGCCGCCCCCGTGCCGGTTGTCCATGGTCCGGAACATGTGGGTGTAGTCGGCGATGCGGGCTGCGTCACCGGCGCCCAGTCGCCGTCCGGGCGCGTCGGTCGCAGTGCCGGGCAGGCCATGGGGCTGTACGTAGGCCCAGGAGTGCAGGCCGGTCAGTAGCCGCTCTGGGTCGTGGGAGATCTCGAAGCGGTACTGCTCGCTGTCCGGTACCGGCGGATCCGCCGGCGGGGACTCGTGTACGAGTCCGGCTGAGGTGGTCCGGGCCAGGTCACCCAGGAGTTCGGCTGGGCCTCGGTAGCGGGTGAGGTCATCCAGACCGGATCCGGCGAATCCGAGGTCGGCTCGGGTGAGGTGGCGGCCGCAGCGCGCGGAGAATACGTCGGCCAGCAGTTGGGGCACCGGTTCGCGCGGCTGTTCGCCGCCGAGCCAGCCGCGTACCCGGGAACCATCAGTGCGGACATGCGGTAAGCCGACGAGCAGGGCTCGTTCTCTGACGGCAGCCGCCAGACCCTTGTTGTTGAAGCCGCAGATACGGAACCAGTAACAGAAGGCGGACTCCCCGGACTGCCGGGGTCTGTCGGGCACGGGCTCGGACGGCATGGGGGCCTCCACCGCAGGCGAATAGCACTGTGAAATGCCGAAAATGACAGTAGTGCACCGGATGGGTGCCAGGGAGCGCTTCCACGGTCCGCCCCCTCACGCTCCCCTGTTCCCGCCCCCTCACGCTCCCCCTGGCGCGCTGCGCCACGCACCGGTCAAGTACCACGGGTACGCCCCCTGCTGACACCCGCCGCCCCGGGGCCAGACTGCCGTCCCTGACTTCACAGCGCTTCGGAGGGAGATCCGGGATGGGCGTGATGCTGGGGCTGTCGTGGCGGCACTCCATGACGGCCTTTCAGGTACGGCCCTTGCAGCACGGCGGGGCGGTGCCCGAGAGCCCTTGGGAGCAACGCGGCTGGCTTGGCCTGAGCCCCGCATGGCTGCCCCCGCCCCGACCCTCGCGCATTGCCCGCTCCGACATCGCTGAAGCGGTAAGCTCCGCGCCTCATCGGCCGCGGTCCCGATGCCGAGCAAACGAACAGCCCGCGGGTGGGAACACCGCGGCCGTACCCGTAGCCGCCACGTTCACAACTCACGAAGGAAGATCATGGGCGCGCAGCGGAGCACTCCATGAGCTCGGTCTTCAGCGCACTGGAAGCCGGACGAAGGTATGGCAGCGGCATCATCCACATGCTTTGCCTGCCCGAGTTATGCGACGGCGTGCAGCAGTTCAGTCACGCCTTCCGCCGTCCGGTAAGGAGCGAAGGCGGGAGCCATATCGCGTACGAGCTGAACGCACCGTGGTGCTCCGATCCGTTCGGCCAGGTGGAGAGCTTCGAGGGCGTCGGCCGCTGCGGCCTCGGGTTCGCGACGGCTGAGGTGGCCCTGCGCCCGGTATGCGAGGAATATGCCGCGGGTCTTGTCGCGGCTGGCTGGCAGAAGGGCTTGGCCTTCGGCGATGAGGCTGTGTGCCTGAGTGGTGTCGCCGAGGTCGAGCAGGCAGCGGCCCGAGTCGACGGCGACATCAGCTGGCGAAACCCACGAGCACCAGACGGGGATGTCGCCGTTGCCCCCGGTGCCGAGCAGGCGTTCGGCCGTGTTCAGGGAGTGCAGGGTGGCGCGGCGCTCGCCGAGGGCGGCCTGGGCGCGCGCCAGTCGCAGGTGCAGAAGCGAGCTGGCTGCGGGGTGGGTGGTGCGGGTGAGGGCCTTGGTGAGGATCCCGGCGGCGGTGGTGGGGTCGTCGCGCCAGGAGGCCTGGTAGGCGAGGTCGCTGAGAAGGGCTGCGCCCATGTCCCGATCGTCACCGGCGTAGGCGTTGTGCAGTCCGGCGATCCAATACCGGCTGGCAGCACCGTGCAGGCCGTGATCGAAGCGGATCCACGCGACCGTCTGGGACAGGCTGGCGGCGAGGTTGTGCAGGCGCACCCCCAGGGGGCGGGAGTAGCGCTGTTCGTCGATCAGGTCGGTGACGCGGGCGAGGTGTGCGTCGTAGAGGGGTGCGATGTGCTGGCGCTGTTCGGTTGCCAGGGCGTTGAGTCGGGCGCTGGTCTCCTCCAGCAGGGCCACGACGTCCTCGCCCACCGAGACGCCGGGGCGGGGTCCGCCGGCGAGGGCCGAGGGTTCGGTTCCGGCCCAGCTGTCGGCCAGGACGACAAGTGCAGATCCGGGGATGACACTGAGGAGGGTTCGGCGGTCCATGGTGTGCAGGGCCTCTCGCAGAGCGGGCACGGTGTTGGCGTGGCCGAGCGGCACGACGCCCCTGTCGGCGTGAGGAAGCCATGCCGGCCAGGAGGCAGGGTCGACGTCACCGGCCGGGATACCCAGGACTTCCGCGATGTAGGTCTGGGAGACGCTGTCGGGCTTTACTCCGTTGACCTCCCACTTGCGTACCCGGGTCTTGTCCGCGCCGGAGCGCAGTCCGCGACGACGGGCAGCGACATGCAGGGCGTCGGCGAACTCGACCCGGTTGAATCCGCGGGCCATTCGGACCGCGGCCAGCGGGTGGGGTGTGCACTCGTCATCGTCCACGACGAAATCCAATCAGGCTGTGCCAGCCTGAGCGTATCGCCGACAGCGGCGGGACTCCCGCGGGACTCCCGCCAAACCCTTTGGCGGCACGCGCAGTTGGCCGACACTCGATCTGCCCAGCGACTCCTTGAGCGTTGTGGCGGTTCACTCCAACTCCCTCTGCACGGTGCAACTGTGCGCCCCCGACTGCGTCTGTCGGCGCCGAGCAGGTGCCTTGCGAAAGGACTTCCTCAGTGATCAAGCAACCCTTGATGGTGGACGAAGTCGTTGGCGCTGCCAGCGACCGGCGCTCGCTCTCCCATCCCTGGAGGGTGCCGAGGTCGATGCCCAGATGCTCGGCCAGGACGGTCTGCGGGAGGGGGATGCTGTCGCGCAGCATCCGAAGGACGAACCGCGAGACCACGCCGATCTCCGCCCGGCTTCGGCTCAAGGTCCCCATTGCGGTTCCTTCCGGTCGGCCCCGGCTGTGCCCCAGTGCCCGCCCCGCAGGCAAAACCTGTACCGGGAGTGAGTCTTCATCAGAACGCTGTTTTCCTGCGCTAGGTCGGTGAGCCGGTCCGCAGTGCCAGTTCGGGGCATCGACCGGGGGGCTCGGTCACTGCCGACTCCGCTGTACGTCCGACCGTCCGGGTGCCGCTGTCCAACCCCGTGTTCCTGCTTCCGGTCCGTCGTGCTCGCTCGAGCACCGACCGAACCGGTCGACTGTTCGAGAGGAGATCGACATGCAGTCTCCGTTGGATCGGGCGAGCTCCGCGCCGTCCGCATCCGCCGGGCTCGGCGGGCCGACCTGGCTGGTGACTCCCGGCACCGCGCCCGCGCGATTCGACACGGCCGTCGGAACTAGCGCCAAGGTAGTGCTGCTCGACCTGGAGGACTCGGTGCCGGCCGGGTCCAAGGCCTGCGTGATCGGCTCTGGTCGTCCACGACTTCTGGGCAGCCGACGCGATGCTCGCCTTCCTCGGCCGGCACCACCGCAGCATCCCCACCGTGATGTTCGAGCGCACCGGCCTACCGCCCCGCCCGCTGCTGCAGCACCGCCTCGCGAGCGTCGGCACGGCGACGGCCAGATCCTGGCATTCATGGATGCTGCGTGTTCTCGACCCCGCCCGCGCCGTCGAGCTGCGCGGCTGACCCGGGCACCTGGACGACGAGAGCGTGCTCGACCTCGCTGACCCGGACGGCACCGGCTCCAGCCGGCACACCTTAAGCATCGGCGCAGGCCGCTCCCGCCTCACCCCCGGCGGCGCACGGAGCGGCCGCAGCGCCGACGTCACGCTGCCCAGATCCACGCCCTGGCCCCGGGCGGCTCCCGTCACCTCGTCGTGGCCACCAGCCGCCTCCCGCTACCCGAACCTCGCCTCCCAAGGGGCCGCCTTCCTCCCCCTCGGTCCTTTCGATCACCGTGCTGCCCGCGACCACCCGGCCCGCTGCCTGGGGTCCGAGTGCCTCCACCAGGGCCCGACGCCGTCATCAGGCTCATCGGCCTCACCGCCCAGATGCCCGCAGCGCTCGCCCTGAGCATCACCCAGCTCCCCCGCAACCCCTCCCGCCCCTGTCCGCTGCCGTCCGCGCACTGGGCGCCAGCCGAAGCCGGACCGCTGCCACCAGCCCGGCCCTCAACCTCCCCGGAGCCATCGTGTGCGCCGCGCCCGACGCCGAATACGCCAACCTCACGCGCCCTGCCGCCCGCCTCTACCGCAAGGCCGCGCTGCTGCCCGTTGACACCATCGACGCCCATCTCGCCGTCGCCATCACCGAGCGCACCCCCGCCGAAGCCGGCGCCGACCTCGCCGCCGCACGCATGTTTCTCCAGGACGCCGACCACCCCGTCCGCGGAGCCGTCTACCGGTACCCGGGCCCCGCCGTGGCCCACGCCCGCGACCACGTCGCCCGACAGGAAACCGACGGAGCCGACACCGAAGCCCGGCTCCGGGCCGCCGACTGGCACCCCGCCACCACGACTGCTGCCGAGCGGCTCATCCCTCCCACCCACCGGCGCCTCGACCGGACCTACGTCTACACCCCCAAGCACGCCCTGGAGTTCGCCGATCGGCAGAGCGCCTTGGCCTGGCTCGACGCCCCGTCCACCAACCTCATGGCCGCCGTCCGCACGGCATACGAAGCCAGCCGGTACGGGACGGTGTGGCAACTCGTCCACGCCATGTGGCCCTGGTGGCGCGCCGCGAGAGTGTACGACCTCTGGGTCGAGGCGGCGCACCGCCTCGGGCTAGAAGTCGCGCACCTGTACAACAGCGCTCTGGCCGAACAGGAGATGCGCAACACCCTCGGCGTCGGCCTGCGCGGAACGCGTGCCTTCGACGAGGCGATCGGCTGCTTCAACGACGTCCTCACCGGAGCCCGTAGTCGGGGCGGCGCCCGGGGTGAGGCGCAGGCGCTCCACGAGTTCGGTGCGACCACCTACGAAGCCGGACGCCCCCAGGATGCCGTGGGGTACCTGGAGCAGGCCCGCACTGTGCGCGACGGTCGCGAGGACTGCCGCGGCGTCGCCCTCACCGACATTCTCCTCGGACAGGTCCACCAGAGCGGCGGCAACACCGCGGCGGCCATCAACGTCCTCACCTCCGCCCATGCCAACCTCGTCGAGGTGGACGACCCGCACGCTGCAGCCCGGGCCCTGGCCTGGCTCGGCCGAGCGCACTCCCTGGCCGGCCACCACGAGGAAGCAGAGCAGGTGGGGCGGCAGGCACACCGCGAGTTTGCCGAGCACGGCGCCCGGCAGTGGACCGCTCGCAGCCTGGAGATGCTTGGCCAGAGGGACGACCAACTGCCGGGCCTGGCGCAGCGCTACGACTTGCAGACGATGCGGCTGGCGCAGGCGATCGGGGATCGCGGCCGGCTGGCGCGAGGCTGCATCCATCAGGCCCGGTTGGCGGCGTTGCGGGGCGACGGCCGGGATGTGCTGACTCACGCCCGCAGCGCGGTGGTCGCGGCGACTGGCACGCCGGCGCTGGTGCGGACCTACGTCGCGGTGACGGAGGCCCACATGGGTCCGAGCAGTACCTACTGGATGAACTACGCCATTAGCGTTGCACAAAGGGCGTCGCAATCAGGCCGGCGGGTCGGCGTTGCACTCGTTTCTGAACACGACGAGTTGATTTGCTCCGCCTTCGAGGGAGAAGTACGCGGCGCATCCTGGTATCGCAGTCTGCGGAGCAAGAGCCAAAAACTCGGAACACCCAGCGCACACAGCGTATATCTGACGATCAACACCCTGTCAGCGGACTGCTCGTTTGAGCTCGGCGAGCTTTTGAAGGAAGTGCGCATCGACAGGGTCTATGTCGGTCTGCCAGACCCCGCGCTGACGAGTTACCTCGACGACGATCCCGTCACTGCACGAGGTCGCATACACCGCTTCCCCGACGATTTGCAGCGCGAGATCCTCGAGCAGAACCGAGACTTCTACGCAGCGAGCGAGCAAAATGTCGAGTGCAACCCCCACTACTCCACACATCGCATCAGTGAAGCCGTCGCCACCCAGCTAAAGTCGAGCGGGTTCGCGCTTTCCAGGAGTGATGTCAATGCGAACAGGGGGAGGATCGCGCTCGCTTCTCTGATCTGCCAGAGGTATGGGATCGAGTACAAGGAGGCTGAACGCGCCGTAAACGACGCACTGTCCGAAGCCTTTGACGCGAAGTACGGCACCTACGACTACGCGTACGACGCTCGTGCCGCCAACTTGAGGTGGACCGACGATTTCGAGTCGGTATACAGGAGGTCGTCCACAAGGTCTCTGTCTGCCGTCAACATCCTCAACGTCGGCGTCGGAGCCGGCTACGAAGCAGCAGCTTTGTTTTCAGATTGCCCGCAGATCACCTATGTCGACATCGCGGAACATGGCCTTGCGAATATAGGCGAACGTATTCCCTCGTCGAAAACGGTCATCTCCAGCGCCGAAGACCTGTCTGCCCTGCCGGAGAACAGTTACGATCTGTATGTCTCCTTAAGAACGTACAACTCGTCGTTCTTCGACACGTCCGCAGCGGCCTCAGAGGCGCACAGAGTACTGAAGCCCGGCGCGGTGATTATCGTCTCCGTAGCCAACGGATTTCTGTATACTCAGCGGGGCTACGTCGTCCCGGGATTGATCATCCCCGGAACTGATTTCGTCGACCTCTATCGCGGGATGGACACAGCCAATCTCATTGGCGAGGAGCTCGGCTGCGCCGGATTCAAAGATATCCGAATGTTCCCAACAAGTACCGAGATCTACCTGTCGGCAGTCACCGCCTAACGTTTCCACCGCCCCTCCAGCCGACCACGTTCGCGACGTCCGAACAGGTCATTGACAAGGTGAATCGCACCGGTGCGACAGGACTGTTCAGAGCGATCAGCGTGAAGGAAGGACTTCTAAAATGACCGGGCGAACGACTGTTGCCCATCGGATCCTGCAGTTCAACGAGGAACTTGCGGATACGATGCTTGACCTGCCTCCCGGCTTCACGGTCATCAATCCGTTCAGCGGCCCCCAGAAGGAGCGCGTCCGGGAGGTGACGACTGCGTTCTACAACAAGTACTACGACGACGATGAGCCGCGCCGTCTGGTACTGGGGAGCTCGCCCGCCCGACGCGGAACGGCCGTGACCGGAGTCCCGTTCGAAGATGCCAAGCTCCTCGAAAGCGACACGGGAGTCGATGTCGACGGCTATACGGTGAGCCGGCCTTCCGCCGGGTTTCTGCACGACGTCATCAGCCGCTACGGGGGCCGCAGCAAGTTCTATGCCGACTTCGTCATGAGCTTTGTGTGCCCCCTTGGCCTGGCGAGAACGAACCCCGAGGGAAGAGAGGTCAACTGCAACTACTACGAGAACAAGAAGCTGCTGGAACTCCTGCACTCTTTCCTCGTGGACACCCTGGAACGCCAGCTGGCATTCGGAACTGACACCTCGGTGTGCTACTGCATTGGCAGTGGCGAGAACTTCGCGTTCCTCTCGAAGGTGAACGAGGGCCAGCGCTTCTTCCGAAAGATCGTTCCCTTGGAGCACCCGCGTTTCATCACCCAATACAACCGGGACAGAGAGGAAGAATTTGCCGAAAAGTACCTCAGCGCCTTCCGCGGACAAGACGACTAGTCGTTGCGTTCTCCGGAACGCTTGCCAACCTCTCAGCTGATTAGACGAAGGCCGTAGGCTCCCAACGCGCTGGAACGAGAAGAAAGAGAGCAGCACAATGGCGGCAGAAGGCAGGGTGCTGGTCCACTTCGACTCGGAGCGCGTGAGCGTTTACCGCTCCCGGAGCGGCGAGTTGAAACTACTGAAAAGGGAGCGGCTCGCGTTCGAAGACAGCCGCTCCCACAAGGTGCTGGCAGAAAGAGTGGGCGCGTTCTGCGCCGGGGTCAAGGAGTTCAACGAGGTCGTTGACAACAAGACAACGCGCCTGCACGCCACGGGGGTCTTTCAGCAGCTCCCGCAGTGGGAAGCGGCCGCACTGGTCAACAGCGTCTACGTCGACACCGGCCTCTATTTCAACATAGTCGGGGCTGAGCTGGAGCAGTTCTACCTGAAAACGGGCATGTCCGCGTGCGGATCGAACGACATGATGGAAGGCCTGGCCCGGCGGGAGTTCCGGAATGCTGTTGTCTGCGGCAGCTTCCAGCAATCTCTGGGGTACATCGAGGACACCATCGCCCGTCTGCGCGAGAGTGGCACCGCAGTGCTGAGCCCTCGGTCCACACGGATCAAGCCGGAAACCGCCGGCACCGACTTCATCCTCTTCGACTACCAGGATCTCCTGAAGAACGAACGCGACACGTGGCGGCACAAGTACATGCACATGGACGCGTTCATGCAGGCCGACGCTGTTGTCGTATGCAACCCCGGCGGTCTCGTCGGAAAAGGAACAATCTTCGAACTCGGCTTCATGTCCGCGCTCTCCAAGAGAGTCATCTTCACGGAGGAGCCCGTGGGTGTTTCTGTCTTGTTCCCCTGCGAGGTCGGCCTGGAACCCTGAGCACTCCCGCTCAGGACTGCGGCACTCCACCCGTTCTTGAATCCCTGACCGGAACCAAGCGGCGTTCCGGCGAAAGGAACAGGGACGGGAGCAGGTCTACGGCTCACCCTCGCTCTCTTTCCAACCAATCTTACTTCTCGGCTACGAAGATACGGAAAGGACTTCCGACGGTGCGCGATGCAGAACCCATCGATAAAGTCCGCGACAGGCTGCGAGAGATCGTGGCGTCTGTCCTCGAAGTGGAAAAGGAAGACATCGAGTCCGGTGCCCTGTTCTATGAGGAACTCGGTATCAGCTCCTTGGAAAAGGTTGCGATCGCGGCCGCGATCGAGCGCGAGTTCGGAGCCCTGTCCACGGAGGAAGCGGCAGCCCTCACCAGCCTGGACACCGCGGTGTCCGTGCTCAGCGAGCGGGCGACAAGCCTCCGCGGGGTCAACCTGATCGACCACCTGGTGGCGGGTCATGTCTCCGCCGGCCGGGGTGAAAGGACCAGCTACCTCGATCCCCAGGCGGGGGAGATCACCTACGCCGCCCTACTGGAGGCAGCCCGTGGGTATGCGGGCGCACTCAGGGCAGCAGGCGTGCCTGAGGGCGCCCGCGGCCTCCTGGTCGCCGACGACTCCGTGGCGACCGTTGCCGCCGTCCTCGGTCTGTGGTGGCACGGCTGCGTGCCCGTGGTGATCAGCCCGATGCTCACGGACGACGAAGTCCGCTACATCGCCGAGAACTGCGCCGCCGCGATGGTGCACCTCGACGCAGCCCCCACGCGGCAACGCGCCCTGGAGGAGTTGTTCGAGACGACAACCCAGTTCGCCGGCGCTGACGTCCGCGCCGCTCTGGCCACGGCCGAGCCTGGCCCCGCATGCAGCCCGCAGGAGGCCGGGCCCCCGGCCATGTGGAGTGCGGGGCGTGAGGCGCTCGTGCAGTACACCTCCGGAAGCACCGGCATGCCCAAGGGAGTGCGGCACTCGGCGGGTGCGATCGCGGCCATGGCCGACGGCATCGGCACCGTTCTGGCGCTGACCCCCGAGGACACCGTGCTCTCCAGCGCCCGGATGTCCTTCGGCTACGGCTTCGGCAGTTCCGTCCTGTGCCCGCTGGCGGCCGGCTCCCGCGTTGCACTCATCAGTGGCACGGTCGACGTTCACTCACTCGCCGCCGCGATGCAGCGCCACCAACCCACCGTGCTGTTCTCCGTCCCACGGCTGTACGCCGCGCTCCTGAACGCCTCCGGGACGGCGCTCACCTCTGACTCCGTGCGGCTGTGCGTGGCGGCGGGCGAGAATCTGCCAGCCTCGCTCAGCGAGCGGATCCGCACCACCTTCCAGGCCGAGCTGCTCAACGGTCTCGGCGCTACCGAGGTGCTCTACATAGTCGTCGGCACGCCGCCGGGGAATGAGCGTCCGGGCACCTTCGGGGTCCCGGTGCCCGGGATCACCGCGACCGTCCGCGCTGCGGACGGCACGTCCGTCGCCGACGGGGAGGAGGGCCGGCTGCACATCGCCGGCCCGACCGTCGCCCTGGGCTACATCGGCCGGCCGGAGGCCGCCGCGGTCACCTTCGCCGACGGCGGTGCCTACACCGGCGACGTGGTTCGCCGTGCGCCGGACGGCACGTTCACCCATCTCTGCCGCGCCGATGACCTGCTCAACCTGGGCGGCTACAAGGTCGTGCCGGGTGAGATCGAGAGCGTCATCCGCAGCGCTGACGGGGTCCAGGACTGCGTGGTGGTCGGCGGCCGCGACGCCGACGGCCTGGAGCAGGCCGTGGCCTATCTGGTGGCCCGGCCAGGATCCGACACGGCCGTGGTGCGGCGCGCAGTGATCGCCGCGATCCGTGGCGGTCTCGCCGCCTACAGGCGGCCCGCCCGTCTGGACTTCCTCGACAAGCTCCCGACCACGTCGACCGGCAAGCTGGCCGCCTTCGAGCTCAGGAAGGCGGATGCCCAACCATGACCAGGGATATCACGGGCATGGCCGCCATTGCCAACATCGGTGCCAGCCCCCAGGAGATCTTCGCCGCGCTGTGCGCGGGCCAGGAGAGCCGCAAGCCCCTGAAGGCCTTTGACCCGGACAAGTACAGAGCGGCCTACGCCTACGAGATCGACGACCGGCCCGAGGGCGGCGGCGACATCCCGCGCCGCGCCACCCACTGGCTCACCACCGTCGTTCGCCAGGCAGTCGCCGACGCGGGCCTGGGCGAGGACCTGTCCCACGTACCCGTGCTGGTCGGGACCACCATGCGCGAGCAGCGCAGCCTCGAACTGTGGTGGCGTGACCACGCGGACGTCGCCCTCGAAGACCTGCACTTCGGCACCGCCCTGAAGGAGACCTTCGGGGCGTCCACCACGTACACCTTCGCCAACGCCTGCTCAGCCACGCTGAACGCGCTCGGCATGGCCACCGACATGATCGACCTCGGCACGGCCGACACGGTCGTCGTCGCCGGCACCGACGCCGCCACCGAGAGCGGCTTCGGCACCCTCGACCGGGTACAGAACGACACCCCCGACGCACTCCGCCCCTTCGACGCCACGCACAAGGGCATGCTGATGGGTGAGGGCGCGGCAGCCGTCGTCGTCCAGCGCGCCGGCACCGGGAACGGACCCCTGCACGCCCGGGTGCGCGGGGTGTCCATGAACTGCGACGCCCACCACGCCACCGCGCCCGACCCCGACGGCATCACCCGCGCGGTCCAGGACGCCTACCGCAGAGCAGGGGTGCGGGCGCAGGACATCGACCTGGTGATGCTGCACGGCAGCGGAACCCCCCGCAACGACCAGACGGAGTCGAGCGTCCTGCGCCACATCTTCCACGGCGCCGGACCCGGTCCGCGGATGACCGCCATCAAGGCGATGACCGGCCACACCTTGGGCGGCTCGGGACTACTCAGTCTCCTGATGGCGGTACTCGCCATGAAGGAAGGGACGGTACCCCCGGTCCTGGGACTCACCGATCCGATCCCCGAGGCCGCAGGACTGGACCTGGTGCAGGGCTCCCCCGCAGCCGGCGACCTGTCCATCGCTCAGGTCGACGCGTTCGGCTTCGGAGGGATCAACGCCGTCGCGATCGTGGAGGCAGCCCTATGAGCACGACGAGCACCGCGCACACGAGGAACCCGAACGCCCGGGAGGTCGTCGTCACGGGCATCGGACTGGCACTCCCCGGTGTCGCGACGTACGGCGACCTCCTCGGACCCCTGCCGGGAGTGGGCGGCTTCGACCTCGCCACCGGGCTCAGCGGACGCGAGATGCGCCACAAGGACCGCGCGTCCCGGCTCGCCCTGCGGGCCGCCGAGTCCGCCCTCCACGACGCGGGCCTGACCGACGCCCACGCCACGTTCACGGGCGCGGCTGACTCAACCGCCGTCGTGGTCAGCACCAACCTGGGCAACGCGGACAGCGTCTGCGAAGCCATCGACACCATCACCAGAGCAGGCGTCAGGGGACTCAGCCCCTTGGGCCTGCCACAGACATCAAGCAACGTCATCGCCGGCTGGGTGGCCATCCGCTACAGGCTGCGCGGCCCCAACCTCACCGTCTGCAACGGCGTCACGAGCGGTCTGGACGCCCTCGCCTGGGCCCGGAGCCTCATCGTGGCCAGGCGCGCCGAAGCAGCCGTCGTCGTCGGCGTCGAACCAGCCAACGACGTGGTGACGAAGATGCTCGGCGAGCAGTCCACCGACGCGGCGGTCGCGGTCGTCCTTGAACCGGCGGACGCAGCCGCCTCCCGCGGCGCACGGCCACGCGCCACGATCACCGGCTACGCACGGGCCCGGAACCTCGCTGCGGCGCTGGCCTCCGCCGGTGTGACGGAGGAGAAGTCCGTCGGACTGTGGCTCGTCGACGAGGCGGGTGCCGGGCCGGGCCATCTGCTCGTAGCCACTCGCCGGATCGACCTGGAAGCCCAGCTGGGCCCGCTGTCCGGGGCACTGGGCGTCCTGCAGTGCGCTGCCGCGGCTGCCCATCTGGAGAGCGACGCCACCGGGAACGTACTCGCCACGGCTGGAGGCCCTCGCCACGACGCAGCTTCCGCTCTGCTGCTGACCCCTTGATCGACCACTCGTCCATCCACGTAGGAGCCAGGGGAACACCAATGACCACTACGTCCGTGAACATCGAGGACCTCCGCACTCTGATAGCCGGCGTACTGGAGATCGAACCCGAGGAGGTCACCGACGAGGCGCACTTCACCGACAAACTCGAGATCGACTCGCTGCTGATGCTCGAGATCTCGACCCGCGTGGAGACTGAGTACGGCGTCCCGGAGAACACCGTGGTCATCAGCGGCGCCAGGACCCTCGCCGAGCTGCACGCCTTCGTCACCTCGAACCTCGTCGGCGAGACGTCTGCTGGCCCGGTCATCCGCCCGAGGCCGCTGAGCGACCCAG
Organism: Streptomyces endocoffeicus; assembly: GCF_016741935.1. Lineage (GTDB taxonomy): Bacteria > Actinomycetota > Actinomycetes > Streptomycetales > Streptomycetaceae > Streptomyces > Streptomyces endocoffeicus. Next base: position 171,532 of record NZ_JAERRG010000009.1, read on the forward strand.
CTGTACGCCTGTTCCTGTTCCACCACGCCGGCGGCTCACACCTGCTCTACAGGGGCTGGGCGGAGCACTTCCCCCAGGACTGGGAACTCTGCCTCCTGGAGGCCCCCGGCCGAGGCCAGATGCAGGCACTGCCGCTGATCGACGACTGCGACCGGCTGGTCGACTACTTCCACACCGCTATCGCTCCCTTGCTCGACCGGCCCTTCGGGTTCTTCGGCCACAGCATGGGCTCACTCATCGCCTACCAGCTCACCCGCCGACTTCACCACGAGGGAGACCCGCTCCCGGACTGGCTGGGGGTGTCCGCCTACGGCGCCTCGCGAGGCGAGGCCGGCGCCGACGGCCGCCCTCACCTGATGTCCGACGACGACCTGCGCGGCTGGCTGCGGAACGTCGGCGGCAGCACGCCGCAGCTCCTCGACAACGACGCCGTCTGGCACAAGTTCGCCCCGGTGTTCCGTAACGACTTCAAACTCCTGGACACCTGGGCTCCTCCCCGCGCCCCCGAACCGCTGCCCGTTCCGCTCTCAGTATTCGGGGGCCGCCGCGACAAGCTGATCGGCGAGGACCGTCTGCTCTCCTGGCAGGCGTTCACCACGCACTTCCGCGGACTCGAAAGGTACGAGGGCGACCACTTCTACTTGATGAACCACCGGCGGCCTCTCGCTGCCGCCATAACGGCCGCGATGCGTTCCGCCGCTGCTTGAGCACGCTCTCACCACCACGCAACCCGCTAGATGATCTATTCCAAGGGGTGCCTGCGGAGGGTGTGAGGGTGGGCGCTCAGGCGTTGGGGTCGACTTCGGGGTGCGTGAACCGCACGGGCTTTCGCAGCGACCGGGCGTAGCGGATTTCGGCTTGGGTGCTGTCTCCGATGTAGTCGCCAACGAGCACCTCATCAGCGAGCCGGATCTTCGCCCGGTGCAGATCGTCGAGTCGAACCTTCAGCGCCTCGGCCTCGACAGGATCGGACCAAAGTTCGTGGGGCGGCTTCATGTCACAGCCCGGTTCGACGACCATCTTTCCGGCTGTGGTCTCCTGCAGATCGGCCTCGTTCTCGGTCATGAAGCGGGTGGAGCCGCAGATCACGACGATATCCGGGAGACTCAACAGCTTCTTCGCATCGGCGAGCTTCTCCTCGGGGGTGAGCAGTTGCGGGTATGACACTGCTTCTCCTCGTGGTGTGGGCCAAGGGGTGCCTGAGGAGACGAGAACGAGGGTGTCCAAGATCGACAGCACTCTATGCGACGACCGACGACATGCTGAAGGAGCCTCCCGACCTGGCGCTGTGGCGCCCGCCGGTCAGCTTCGCAGACCGTCTCGCTCGGGTTCCGCAGGCTGTTCAGCGGGCTGTAGTCGAGGCCGTCGGCGTCCTTTGAGAACTGGTTGTCGGTCCCCAGGGCCTTCAGTCCGTGGACGGTGGCCAGCATGTTCACCATGGGGCTCAGCGTGTAGCTGGCCTGAGCGATGCATTCGACCGTGCGGTGAACGGTGCCTCGGCGCTCCTTCGCAATGGTCTTCTCTGCCTCGGCGACCAGGGCCTTGTGCTCGGCCCCGAGTTGCTCGAAGACGGTCACGAGCTGTGTCACCGCGCGTTGCAGGCGGTCGTCGGTGGTCGCGGGGTGCTCCGTCATCGGCGTCCTCTCATGCGGCAGCGCGGCCTGTGTTCGCGGCGCCGCGTGCGATGGCGCGCCGGGTGGTCGCCTCCGCATTTAACGGCGGCTCCCCTATGACACGGGGGCGCTCAACTGTCGCTGCTGGACACGCCCGCCATGCAGGCCATCCATCGTCATCGAAGAACCCGAAGAGAAAGAAGCATCCATCCATGCCCAAGACCTGTGACCGGAAGTGCGCTGGCACCCTCATCCCGCACCCGGAGCACCCCGACTGGTTCCTGATGTTCGAACGCAACACCCCTCCGGTCGGCCTGGCCTTCCCTACCGGGCACATCGATACTCACGGCAGCCCCGTCGAAACGGCCCGCATCGAACCACAGGAGGAGGTCGGCGTAGATCCCACAGGGCTGCGCGAAGTCCTCTCGTTGTGGTTGCCGAACCGCTGTCGCCGCCAGCCTGGCCCGGCTCCGTATGGCCACCAGTGGACCGTGTTCCAGGCGGACGGCTTCACCGGCGACCCGAAGGAGTCGGACAGGGAAGCCAAGAACATGCGGTGGGTGAACCAGGAGATGTTCGCAACCCACACCAGGCGCACCACCCACCACGCGTACGGCGACGTCTCGGCCGAGGACTTCGCAGAGTGCCCCGGCCTGGAACCCGCCTGGTGCCGCCTCCTTCACGAGATGGGAATGCTGGCGCTCACCCAGCAGGAGCTGGAAGCAGTAGAAAGCCTGTACGTGCAGGCTCCCTGACGTGGAGAAGGGAAGGGAATCCGTGTGGGAGCAAGGTGAAGTGAGTACCCACGGTGGATCGACAACAACTTCCGCCGATTCCTCGGCATCGACCCGATCCAGATCCACGAGTACGTCACCGGCCACGGTGACCTGCACTGGGCCAACCTCACCGGACAACCCCTGGTGCTGCTCGGCTGGGAGAACTGGGGCCGACTCCCGGTCGGCTACGACATTGGACTCCTGGGGGTCTACTCCCTGACCGCGCCCGCGGCTGCCGCCCGCATCCACCACGAGTTCAGCCACATCCTCGACACGGCGGCCGGCCGAACTGGTCGCGCTCGGCCAGCTGCTGCAGGCCTGCAGCAGAGGTGTCCACCCCACGCTCACCCCGCACATCGAGCGCCGGGCCGAACACCTCACCGGCACCCCCGTGCCCGCGTCCTGATCGACCCGACCACCTGGCGCCCGCTCATCATCTGGCCGCTATCGTTGTGCGCTTCGACGAGGAGACCATGTCCACCGCATCTCACCAGCCCGCCCCCAAGCCTGTCGCCGCGCCTTCCACACCCGGCCGCACCGCGGAGGGGGAGCAGATCATGGCGGTCGCCGACACGCTCGTGCTCGCGTACGGGCTGCACCCGGCAAAAATATCGCGAATCCCGGAGGGCACCGCGACGGACAACTACGTCATCGTGAATCAAACGGGCCAGCGGCACTTCGCCAAGGTCTACCGTACTCGAGAACACTTGGTTCTGGAGCGGGCGTCGGTCGAACTGTCCGAGTACGCCGCCGACGGAGGTGTCGCGACCGCGCGGGCAACCCGCACGCGCGAGCACGAACTCATCGAGACCCACGGCCGCGTGCCAATGTCCCTATGGTCGTACGTGGCACACACCGAGACTGCCGAGGGCAACCTGACTGCTGCACGGTGGGCAGCGGTCGGCACAGCGATGGGCCGTCTCCACACCCGGCTCGCCGCTCACCCCGCCGCCGCACCCACCCTGGAACCTGGTGCCGCGGTGTGCGATGTGGTCACCGCACGGGACCGCTTCGAGCGCCTGATTCATGCGTACCTGAACAGGCCCAGACTTGGGGAATTCGAGACGTGGGCGTTGCAGGCGGCGCGTGAGCGACAAGCCATCTTGGGGGACGTCGAGCGCACCCTCGCTTCGCTTCCACAGCTGACCGTCCAGGTCTTGCACGGCGACATGGCCGGCCCCAACGTTTTGTTCGAGAACAACGAGGTAGCCGCGATCGTGGACTTCCGGCCGCCCACACCCGGGTACCTCGCCTGGGAGATCGCGCGTCTTGGCTGTGACCCCAAGAGCGTGCTGGACAACAGTGCGGAGAGCTGGCTCACCGGATACACCGATCTCGCCCTGGCCTACCGGGACGCCAACCCGACGGCGTCCGCGGATGACCTCTTGTCCTCGCTTCGTGTCGGCTGTGCAGCCATGCTCTGCTCAGCCTTTCCGTTGTCGGTACCGGTGGAACGACCGCACATCGTCGACGACGCACTTGAGGCCTACGGGCGGGTGCGGCACGAGGCAGCTCTGGTGCTGCTGGACCGGCTACCTATTTTGGAGGAGGCCCTGCGTGACACTCTTCGCTGAGTTCATGACCCCTATGGCCGGCGTAAATCACGCAAGCCGCAACCCCGGACAGCGGACTCGCCTGTCCGGCCTGCTGTAGCAGCAGGGCACTCAGGGTCGGCCGAGGGCGCGAAGGCCGGCGCGCCGAGCTCGGGGTGGAGCCGGGCGGCGGCCGCGGTAGGTCAGGAGAACGGGGCGGCGATCATCTGGTGAGCTGGTCCACCCGAAGCAGGTCGTCGGGGCTGATGTGGATCGCGGCGATGTTGGCGAGCCACTGCATCCACACCGGCTCGATGCCGGGCGCGGCCTCGAACTCGGCGTCTGTGATGCGTCCCTGGGCGTAGGCGACCGTCCGGTCTGCCAACTCCTGTAGAGCGTCGGGAGCGATCCAGCGGACGTTCTTCGTCTCGCGGGCGCTCGGGATGAGGTCGCCGGTGACGGTGGCCTGGTAGATGGTCCAGTCGTGGCCGGTGCCGCGTGCACCGGGAAGGCGGCGGCATGGGTTGTCCCGCCAGCAGCCGGTGACGTGGGTGAGGCCGGTGACGGTGAGGCCGAGTTCTTACTCGACCTTGGCGCGGCCCGCGTCCTCGGCGGTCCCGTGGTCGTCGATGTGGTCGGCGGTAGGTGCCGTGCCGGGCGGGAAGGTGGCGCGGTCGAACATCAGGTAGCGGCCCTAGTGATCGGTGATGACGATGCCGACCGAGGTGTTGTCGCAGGTCTTCATGGTCTCGTTCCTGGTGGGTGCTGGAGGTCAGGCGGCTCTACCTTCTTGAACAGGTTGATCGAGCCATTCGTAGGGTCCTACCTTCTTGATCGGGTTGATCAAGGCCACTTGTAGGATCTGGAGGCCCAGAGACACCGGGTATGGCTTTCGTAGGGTCGCCCTCGATGGCTCCCCCAACCTGGCCGCCCGGTGTCTCACGACGGCCTGACCGCTGATTAGGAGCCGCGAGTACCGCGTCGTACATCGGCGCCGTCGGCCTCCAGTCCGATGCCGGCGCATGCCTCGACGAGGGCCTGGCGGGCGGGAGCTGCTGGCAAAGGAGCCATGCCGAGACCGTAGCCGTGATCCATCCGTGCGCACCGTCACCTCTCGTCAGGACAGCAGGTAGAAAGACGAGGTGGCCCCCCTCAACTGCTCTGAGGGGGGCCGCCGGGATGTTGGTAACAGGGTCAGTGCGTCAGCTCTTGAACTCGCCGTTGCGGATGCCTGTCACGAAGGCGTCCCAGGACGCGCGCGGGAAGCGCAGCGCGGGTCCCAGCTTGTTCTTGGAGTCACGGACACCGACCTCCGAGGGGAGGTCAGCGGCCTCGACGCAGTTGCCGGTGCCGCCGCTGCTGTAAGAGGACTTGAACCAGGCACCCTCTGGGGCGACGGTCGTGGAGGGCTGGTGTGTGCGATGTGTATTGATGGCTCTGCTACTTTCCTGCTAGTTCTTTCAGAAGAGCGATGGTCTCTTCGAGGCCCAAGGCGACCCCGACCATCGCGTTGAACCGGCGCTGAAACCGGTCGACCTCGCGGGGCTTGTCCGAAGTGGAAACGGCGCCCCACGCGTTGTCTGTCTGCACTCGTGAGGGAAGCTCACCGAGGTCCAAGATCGCAAAGTCATTAATCGATCTGTACCCCCGCCTGAACGGCAGCACCTGCACCGAGATGTGATCGGAGCGTGCGAGCTCGGCGATTTCCAGGTACTGCTCTCGCATCACCTCCTCGCCACCCACTGGGATGCGCAGAGCGGCCTCTCCCAGGATGACGCGAAGACGCGCGTCGTCACGGGCCAGAACGCGCCTCTTACGCTCCATACGGAGGTCCACGTGGCGCTGTACGAACTCGGCTGTGGTGTCCTCCACCGGGCGCTGTTCCTCGAACAGGGCGCGGGCGTACGCCGGAGTCTGGAGGAGCCCGTAGATGAGCGTCGGATGGTAGGCAAGGATCTGTGTGGACTCCGCCTCCAAGCCGACGTAGTGAGGCATCCCTGCCGGCATGTGCGCGCGGTACTGGGTGAGCCATTCGTCGGACGGGGACTCGCGGTTCAGCTCGACCAGCTGCTCGATCAGCTCCTGGTCGCTGACGCTGTAACGCTTCAAGAGGGTCCGCAGGTCGCCCACGTTGCGGCGGAAGTTCAGCTCTCCGTTCTCGATCCGGGCCAGTGAAGCTTCCGAGAGCCTGAGTCCGCGGACGGCGTCCTTGCGGGTCATTCCTCGGGCTCGGCCGTCTTCCACCGGATGGCAGTTCTCCCGCAGGTGTCTGAGCTGGGTGCCAAGCTCCAAACGCCTTCCGCTCGCCCCTCGCTTCGCCGCCATCTGTGCACCACCCCCATGTCTGTGCGCGGGTTGATCACTGCTGTGCGCAGAGTGTTGCACCACCTGTGCCCCCATCGCAGCCCCCTGTGCACGTTCCGGCATATGCCAGTTTGCTTCTCTCTGAAAATTCAACGGCGATCCAGTTGCTTTGCAACACAGCTCACCGCCAACGTAGTTGAGCCAGCACAAGCCATGACGGGGTTTGTGGTGAAAGTCGCACGTCAGTGCGGCGATCCTGCGCTCCCGTCGGCCCCTATCAGGACGTGCGGAGGACAGGGCAATGACACTGACTGCGACAGCTCCAGCGGGCCTTGATGCCGAGGCTCACGATCATGTGGTTAAGGGCATGGCGCTGTCATTCGTGAGGACCCCGCGTGCCGACGGCCAGACGGTCGGCACGGTCACCGAGCCGGACAGGGTCTGGCCCGGCCTTGTCCGCCGCAGCAGCCGCAGGGAACTGAGGCGCTGGGGTCTCAGCTGCTACTCCGAGTCCGTCGCGCTCCTCCTGACGGAGCTGGTCACCAACGCTCTCTGCCACGGATACGGCACTGACGTCGATGTGCGAATGCACCTAACCGGCACGCGCCTGTGCCTCGAAGTTCGGAATGGCTCGCTGGCGCGTCCAGTACCACGTAAGGCGGATCCTCTCGACGAAAACGGTCGCGGTCTTGTTCTCGTGGACGCCATCGCCGACGAATGGGGCGTGAGCGACGACGGCACGACCACCTGGTGCTCCTTCTTCCTCCTGCGAGGCGCTGCCGAGCAGCAAGGGGATGACCGAGCATCGCGGCTTCCCGATTCGCGCCCGGCCTCTCAACCCACAGGCCGCACAGCAGCGAGGGCGTAAACGGGCCTGGCCCGCCCATGCCGACGACTGCCCGGCCGTACACCAGTATCGGCAAGGACGTCCGGTTTGTCGTGTCCGATGGCGCCGACCGCCCTCTGATCGGCTGACCCGATAGCGCCTGACCACCCACTAGTCATGGAACGAAGGAGTCCCATGAACCCGCAGATGCAGCCCACTTCCGAGGCCGGACCTTCGAACGCCTTAGCGGGCCAGGGCGCGGCGAACGGCAGCGGCCAGGCATCGCGCATCAGGCGGGTGAACGTCGTCATCTACGCCTGTCTGCCTTCGAACCTCAATCCCCTGAAAGTGATGTCGGCAGTACGCCGCTACGTCGACGCCCGGGACTGGACCGTCGTCGAAGAGGTGATCGACCGCGCGGCGGTGAGCACCGTGGCCGCCATTCGGGAGCACTGGCCGCGGGTCGCGCAGATGATCGAGCCCTGCCAGGCCCAGGGCATCGTCACCCCGACGCGCTCCATGTGCGGCTATCACCTCAACGAGAGGGCGGAGCTCGACGAATGGCTCTCCGCCCATGCCGCCTGGGTGCTCAACACCTGGCCTGACAGCCGTGCACGCGGCGCGGTGCGGGCATGACCGGCCCCGGTGCGGACGGACTGCCCGTGAAGCGCGAAGCGCAGACGCCCGTCGTGGACCGGGCCACGATGCGGGCGCGCGCTGCGCTGCTCCTCGCGCCGGGCGTCGAGCCTCCGACTGGTGAGGCCCTGGCCGCCCTGAAACGAGATCTGCGAGACGACATCGCGGCGCTGCTTCCGGAGGTGGAGAAGGCCGCGCTTGGCTTGCGCAAGGGCGACCTCACCAGGGCTTTCGCCATGGTCTGCTGCTGCGAAGCCCGAACGCGCCTCACGCCGTTGGGCACCGCACGCGACCCCACCACCCATACCACGCTCCTCGCGCGTTCGGTCAACGCCCTCCTGGACCACCTGGAACGCCTCGGCGCCCAGCGGTGACCCCACCGCCGCACATCACGCGGGCCCCCGTTCCCACGGCGCGGCCTGCTTGCCACATACGTACGACGGAGATGAACCATGCCCAGCGACGTTCCGCCGGTGACGGCGAACCGTGAATGGATGGACCGGGACAACGCCAGTCCACTGCGGAGTGGGGTACGCCTCCAGCCCAATCAGAACCGGCGGCTGATGGGCGTGCTCCTCGCGAACAACGAGAAGGCGGTCACTCACCGCCGCTCAGGCGCCATCGCGCGTAATCGCCTATTCGCTGCCCCGTCCCGGCGGATCGCCGGAAAGCGACTGGGCGCAGATCCGTGAACTGGCCGCCCAGTCGGACTTCGCCATCAGCCTGTCCCTCCACGACGAGACCGGCCCCTCGGACCCGATGACGCGGCCCGACTGGCTGGCAGTGGTGTCTGCAGCTCCTCATCGTCGCGGTCGTCGCCGGACTCGTAATACCCATCATGATCACGTACGGAGAGGCAAGCCCGTGACCTTCGAGGCATTCCCGGACCGTCCGCCGCAACACCTGCCGCGCCGCGACCCGCAGACCGGGCTACGCGCGATCGTCCCCGAGGAGCCGGAGCCGCTGCCGGTGAACCTGTTCTGCGTGCCGGCCGGCCAGGTGCCCGAGAGCCGTCTCAACCTCTCTCGCCTGCGCCGCGTCCGCGTCGTGGCCGATGAGGGACCGGAGCCTGCTGCATGACGAGAGCGCCGATGCCCTCGCGCGGCGAGTGGGACGAGTGGTACGGCAGCCGTACCGACCGCCTCGTCGGCGACATTGAGAGCGAAGCCGTCTCCAGCGTGTGCGTCCGAGGCCGGGCATGAAAGCCGCGGACATTGGCTGCGGCACCGTCCGGTGGACGCGCCAGCTCGCCCACTGGGGCGTGCAGGTGACCGGCTACGACCACTCCCGCGAGGCGATCCGGCAGGCGAGGCAGGCTGCCCCCGACCTCCGCTACGAGGTATGGGACGTGGACCGGGACATCCCCAGGAGCTTGACGCCGGGCAGCGTCGACCTGATCACGTGCCGCCTGGCCATCGCCTACCCGGGCCGAGGCCGTTTCATGGTGGACGCGGCGCGGTGGCTTGCCCCGGGCGTCATGTTCTACGCCCCTACCCCGCCCTACCGGGACCGCGTGCCCGCCGGGGGCTTCCACCGGGGGCTGACCGAGGACGAGATCGAAGGGCTTGCGGTCGGCTGGTCCTCCCGCATCACCTACCGGCTCGGGAAACGGGCGAGAGCGATCGTGCTGTCCGGTTACGGCAGAGAGAGGCACCGCCGGACCGAGACCCGCCCGCGCTACCCGCACGGCCGAATCGAAGATCACCCTCCAACGATCACGGAAGGACTCTCGTGACCATCCGACCACCAGGCGGCCAGCTGTCCCCCCGAGAGCGGGACGCGGTTCGGCTCACGGCCGACGGCATGCCCCCCGCCCAGGCAGCCGTGGAAATGGGAGTGGGCGTCGGCAGGGTGAATGACTGCCTCCGGAACGCAACGGGGAAGTTGCGCGCGCACGAACGAACGGGCCTCGTGCACCGGGCATACGAGCAGGGCGAACTCGACCCGCCCGCGCCCGCGCCCGACGGTTTGGACATCGTGCTCACCGCGGATCAGCACTATCTGCTCCAGGCCCGTGCGGACGATCAGAGTTACAAGGCCATCGCCAAGATACGCGGGGTGCGCATCTACGACGTGCGCCAGGCCGAGCGTGCACTGATGTCCCTGCTGGGCGCCAAGTCTCCAGCGCATCTCATGAAGCGCGGCCGGGAGTTGGGCCTGCTCGGAGTGCAGAAAGAGGCGTCCAGCTCGGCTGCCGGGAGCCTGCGATGAATCTGCGGGTGGGCACCTACAACCTCCTCAACGGTTCGGGCGATCGTTGGCAGAACCAGATGGAGTTTCTGGCCGATCTACATTCCTGTGCCTGCCGGAGTGCACCCGGTGGGATGAAGACGACGAACGGCGCCTTTGACGGACGGCGAACAGACTGGGCCTGGCCTCATGCCGCACCTACGACACGCCCCAGGCGCGGAGCACCTCGGATCACCTGCCGATAGTCCTCGATGTGGAAGTAGGTTCGCACGTATGACGCCGCGCACCGGCGTGGTCCACTCGCCGTGCCGGGAGCCGGTCACATAGATCACCGTCCGGCGGGCCGGTTTGCTTCGGCCCCGCCCGCTGGACGGCTTCAAAGCCCCGGCGCGGGGCGGCAGCTTCTCCTAAAGCCCCGTTGGAGAAGCGCCCCCGCGTCGGCCTAACACCACGAAGGAAGCCGAGAGCCCGCATGTGCCAACACCAGCCACCCTGCCCGTCAGTTGACTCCACCGACCGGGAGACCGCCCATCTTGTGGCGCACCATCCGGAGCAGGGCTGGAGCCTTTTGTGTAACGGTGTCCTGCTCTTCGAGGACACCGGCGAACTGCTGCCTGACGGGCGGGCCCTGCCCCCTCACCGTCCGCTCCCTGCGGGGGCCGCCGCGTGAGCTACGACCGCTGGACCAGCGGTCCGGACCATGCCGACGAGCTGCGGGCCAAGGTGGTCGACCGGCTGTGCGCGGACGGCACGATCGTATCGCCTGAGATCGAAGCCGCGATGCGAAAAGTCCCCCGGCACGCTTTCCTGCCGAAAATCTCCTTGCAGACGGTCTACGACGCGTACACGGCTGTCGTAATCAATGTCGCCGAGGACGGGTCGACGCTCAGCGCGGTGTCCTCGCCGCACATCCACGCGCTGATGCTGGAGCAGGCACAGGTCCGTCCCGGCATGAGTGTGCTGGAGATCGGCTCGGGCGGGCTCAACGCGGCCTACATCGCAGAGCTAGCCGGGCCGTACGGCGTGGTGACCACTGCCGACATCGATGAGGAAGTCACCGATCGGACCGCTTGCCTGCTGGCCGGGTACTACCCGAGGATTCGGGTGGTCACTGCGGATGCGGCCGAGCCCATCCCGTTCCTCGACGACCAGTTCGACGTCATCATGGTCACCGCGGGAGCGTGGGACATTCCGCCAGCATGGATCTCCCATCTGAAGCCGGGCGGCCGCCTTGTCGTGCCGCTGCGGATGCGCGGACTGGTCCGCTGCGTCTCCTTCCGGGCCGACGGGCATCTTGAGAGCGAATCGGTGCGTCTCTGCGGTCTCATGCCCTTGCGGGGCTCGGCTGCGCACCGCGAGGAGCGACTGCTCGTCGCTCCGGGGGTCGAGCTGTGCTTTGACGACGAGCTGCCCGCCGACGTGAGGCCCCTCGACAGGGCGCTCGAAACTGGGGGCGTCGAGATGCTGACGGGGGTGACGGCGGGCCCGCGTGACGTTCTGGAGACGCTCCACATGCACCTGGCTATCGCCCTGCCCGGGTTCTGCACGATGACCGTCGACCCCCATGTCAGCGTCGGCATCATCACCCCCGACAACCGGGGCTTCTCTTTGGCCGCCGTCGACGGCGAGACCTTCGGCTACCTCACCAGCCGCCGCGCGCAAGAAGAGGGGACGGTCGAGCTCGCCTTCCACGCGTTTGGTCCTGATGCCTGGGACTTCGCCGCGGTGGTCGTCAAGCACGTGCGCGAGTGGGCGGACCGGTGGCGCGATCGCCTCGGCCCGGTCATCCGGGTCTATCCGGCCAGCACCCCGGATGGCCAGATCCTCGGGGACCGGATCATCGCCAAGAGGCACAGCCGGATCTCTCTGGCCTGGCCCACGGCGTAGCGGTACCCCCAGAACACCTCTGCTCCCGTGCAGCGTGCCGGCAAGTGCGCGGGAGCAGAAGTCAAGCCCCCGGCGGGGGCATGCGGTGCTTGGCCCGTGCGGCGCCCGCCGGTCCTCGCCCGCTGGCCGCCCGGCGTCCGGCTCTCCTCACCGCGTCCTCCCCCGACGGGCGGCCGGCGGGCGAGGTCACCGACCGCGGAGCACAGTTCGCCGGGGACCTGATCGACGAGGGCCAGGACCTGATCGCCTCGTCGGCATCGTTCGTCGCCGGAGCGCTCTCGCCGGCGTGAACTGGATGCTGCTGCCGCTCCTGATCGCGACCAGCCTCCCGCAGGCCCTGGCCCATGTAAGCGCCGCACAAGCAGGAATCGGCTGAGCAACTCTGAGGCGGAGCCGATCTCGGGGTGGCCGAATTCAAGGGCCCCATCAGTCATCCGGCTCCTGCCGCTGCTGGCCGCGGTCCCACCGATCCGGGGACTTCGGGGACGGCCCGACGCACGCCCCGGCGCCTCTACGCGACCGGGGCTACGACTTCGACAAGTACCGCCGCCTGCTGTGGAAACGCGGCATCAAGCCGATGATCGCCCGACGCGGCGTCGCCCACGGTTCCGGGCTGGGCAAGGTCCGGTGTGTCATCGAGCCGCCTTGCTGCACCAGTTCAAACGGCTCCGCAGCGCTACGAACAACGCGGCGCTGGCCTCCATCAGGGGGTGCTCGAACTGGCCTGGCAGCCTCATCTGCCTCCGCCGTCTACGAACCTCATTCCGAAACCCCCAGTAACTCCCGGTGCAGGGCCACATAGCGGTCGATCAGGTGTTCCAGTCCTTCGGAGTCGAGCTGTGGGATGCGACGCCGATCAGCCTCCGCCTGGTCCAAGCCGCTCTCAAGTTCCTCTACACGTCTCTGATCGGGTTCTGTAGCTCGCTCCTTGTGCAATATCTCCTGGCTGTACCAGGAGATGACCCTGCCTACGACATCGCGGGCCAGAGGACTGTTGCGTGTTGTGTCCGCCATCGCGGAAAAATCGATAGCGGACAGGTCGAACTCAGCCGGTTCATCCGTCATGAGCGCACCTTTCCGGAAGCGTCGAAAAGCCGTTCTCGCAGTTCGGTCAGCAGGGCGGCGTGCAGGCGGACCCACCGACAGAGAAAGAAGGCGCCCCACTCGCCTCGACGTAACACCTCGCGGTGAGCGGGGCCGGAGTTGAAGATGGAGCGATGCCCTGGCGTTGCAGGATTCGGAGCACTTCAGGAACTGTCAGCCGACCGACGGTTGGCGCCTCCTCGTCCGCGGAACTCCACACCCGACTCTCCCAGGAGTCTGTGTATGAAGCCGTAGGAGCGCCCGTATTTATCAGCCAGTGCACGAATGCTCATGCCGCCCTCGTATTTTTTTCGGAGCTTCGCCGCAAGTCGGTCGCGATGTGCCCCAGCGCCCAGGCGACTGCCTCTTTCAGGTACGGTCACTGTTCCTCCGAAGTGCTGCATGGCAGACAGTCATGGAATCGGTGTCTAATGGGAATTCCCGCAGGCATGTGAAAGATCAAGAAGCTTCGGCAAATGGTCGGACGCCTTCTGCGTAACTTTATCCTTGGGCGACCAGTACCTTCGGATACGCTTCTTTGCTGCGTCGCCGACGAGAATGTGGTCGAGGGTCTGGGGTGCCTTTTCATTCTCGTAATAGTGCCCGGTCGTGGGCTCGGCCTTCTGCCCCAGATACGCACAAGGATCAACATATCCCGCACTGAGCAAGTTTCCCATGGCCCGCCGATCAGCATCGCCATACGACCCGTCATGGTTCACCAGGCGATACCGTGAATGGAGCTGCTGAGGGATCTTCGACCAGTCAGGCTGGGGAGCCGTCGGGCTGTCCTCGTTGAAATCCCCCATGGTCACGGTGGATCCCTTGGCGTAATCGGTGAACCACCTCGACTCAGCGAGCCTCGTGGCGCCGTCTGTCCATGAAAGATGGGTCGCGAACACACGGTAATCCACCCCCTTCACGCAGAGCAGGGCGCGAATAGCCCCATGATGGAAAGCGCCGGTGCCCATGCGAGGATTGCATGACTTGATCTGTACGGTATCGGGCCGCACGAGCAAAGCCGTGTAATTCGGACTGCCGTCACCGTTGTGACGCTGAGACCGCGCAAGACCCAGAGTAATCATCTTCAGAGCGTCAGTCAGCTCGTAGAGACGCCTCCAGTCGTCCTTATCCAGTCCCTTGACCTCCGAAAGGGAGAGGACATCGATACCCAGAGGCTCCAGGATTGCTATCTGGGACAGCCGTCGGTGCTCTGAACCATCCCTGTCAATTCCTCCTTCAAGCAGATTGTAGGTGCCGAATCGAGCTATCACGATTATTCCTCCGATTAGTTCTTGGATGTTTGCTGTCTCACCGTCAGGTCGACTGTGCTGCTCCGCTCGCGCGCCAGTCGGACAGGCGAGCTGCCACTTGGATCACCCTCTCGACCACCCGCTCGGAGAACACCACAGCGCCAGGGTTGGTGGTGGGCGGCATCCTGCTGTAAACCGACAGCACGGCTGCGGAGCACCGGCCACGACCGGGTACCGGGACGGCCAGAACGATATGGCTCCGTCCTCCGCATTCTCCGGTGCCCTGGATCCAGCCCTGATGCCAGATGTGTGCAAGGGCGCTCGCGGAGTCCTGTGCCGGGTCGGCGTGGGCGCCTTTCTTCTGCCAGGCGAGGGCTGTGCGGGCTACCGGATCGCCGCTGGCCGGGCAGTCGGCACCGAGGGGTATGCCGTCGGCGGGTGAGGTTCTGCGTGTCGCCTGGGCGACGCAGATGAGCTCCGGCCCGTGGTACTGGTGCAGACGGGCTGTGTGGATGCCGGGGGCGGCGCATAGCCCGTGCAGCTCCCGCTGGACGGGGTCCGTTCTGGGCACCTGGCCGTCACGGCGTGCCGCGATAGCCAGGCGTATCACGCGCGGCCCCAGAGCGAATTTCTTCCGCTCCAGGGGGATGACCAGGCCCAGCGTCGTCAGGGCACGCAGCAACCGATAGGTGGTTGACCGCGAAAGGCTGGTGCGTGCTGCCAGTGCCGACGGCGTTGCCGGGCCCATCTCCAGGGCATTGAGCACGACCGAGGCCCTGTCGAGTACGCCCACTCCGGTGGCGCACAGGTCGCGCGGCTCCCGCTGGACGCGGTCTGTTCTGGGTACCTGGCCGTCACGGCGTGCCGCGATAGCCAGGCGTATCACGCGCGGCCCCAGAGCGAATTCCTTCCCCTCCAGGGGGATGACCAGGCCCAGCGTCGTCAGGACACGCAACAGCCGATAGGTCGTCGGCTGGGAGAAGCCTGAGCGTGCTGTCAGTACCGACACCGTTGCCGGGCCCATCTCCAGGGCATCCAGCAGGACCGAGGCCTTGTCGAGCACGCCCACTCCGGATGATGGTGTATTGGCCCCCATACACATGCTTTCGGTGGAGTCGTCGGCATCCGCGGTCATGTTCCTTTTCCTTACGGGGCAGATTGGTCCGTCGTCGGTGCGGCTGCGGAGGTGAGGGTGTCCGCTGCACACGACCGGGCATGGCCCGAGGAGTGTGGTCGTGTGCAGCGGGGCCTGCCGGGTCGGCAGGCTGCCCCCGTGGGGAGGGGCAGTAAGGGGGCCCCGACGGTTGCGGCGTCAAAGGCCAATAGCGGTCGAGCCGGTGTTTATCCTCCGTCGATGCGACGTAGCCAGGTATGGGGCTGGGCGAATTCGTCGAGCGTCGGCACCCATTCGGCGTCGGTCCATACCCGGTTGAACAGCCCTAAGTTGCTGTGTGTGAGGACATGGGCAATAAATCGCTCTGCCTGGAGCTCGCGTTTTGAGATACCCGGGTCGAGTAGATGGGCAAAAAGGGATTGCACCCTGTAGCGCGTGGATCTCGGCAGGCGAAGACCGGTGGTCGGCTTCCCGGGGAGGTGAGGCGTGACCTCGTGGCCGACCCAGTTCGCGTGACCGAACACAAGGCTCGCCAATCGGCTCCACCATGCCCCTTCCAGTGGCCAGATCCTCGGTGGGAGCACGGTGGCCTCGGTGAGCTGCGCTTGTTGAGCGAGGGCTCGGACGACCCGCTCGCTCAGCGCCTCTGGGACGGCCAGGACGCCTTGGTGGTGCAGAGCTTCAGGAACGATCAGGGTCTGGGGGCGGCCGATGCTGTCGGTCACCGTCAGCGAGTCGTCCAAAGTCCCTGTCACTCTGGCCGTCGTGGCCCCCGCGCTGGAGTATGAGTCAACCTTGCGCTGCTCCAGCGGGGTGAGCGTCATGCCGGCGGTATCCCGCCGAGCCAGCCGGCCGTAGTAGCCGCCGAGCGCTTGTCCCCAGGACTTCATGTCCATGATCCGGTAGGTGACGGTGCTCGGCAGTCGGAGGCCGGTGACCTGTTCGACCAGGGGCGCCGCGTGGGTGATGACCTCGTGGATCTGTTCGGTCAGGGCGGCGTGATTCCCGGTCTCGTCCCGCACATCGATGGCCGTCACGGCTGCCCTCCCGTCTCATTGGTGTGGGCCGCAGTGGGCGTGGCGAGGGCGCGAGAGAGGCCGGGACGGTATGCCGCACCGGCGCGGTGCGGTCTGGTCGCAATGTATGTGTGAGGCATTGGGCTTCCTTCTCAAGGGCGATGATCTTGTTCATCGCGCCGAGGCTGGGTGTCCTGTCGTCGGTGACGGCCAGGGGCAGGGGGTCCGCGTGTGTTGCTCAGCTCGTGGCAGCTCGGGCGCCTGCGTACTGGCAGGCAACGCTCGGGCCTGGCATTGAGCGAAGGGCGGGAGGGGACTGGGCCGAGCGGCCACCGCTTCCGCCGCTCTCCGGCGAACGCGTCGGCACGCTATGACCGCGGAGTCCTCCCCCGGAGTCCCCGACGGAGAGAGAACAGACGACCGGTTCATGCGGCGACCGTGAAAGCCGCACCAGATACGGACGGAGCGCCTTCCACGTCGCGTGCCGTGGTTCGCGAACCCGAGAGACATACGACATGAAATCGTCAGCAATGAGCAATTTGCTCAAAAGCCTACGCGGTGGAACCACTGCTCGACATCGGCGATTTCATCCTCCGTGGGAAGGCACCACTGGTCCTCCCAGACTTTGCTGAACGGGATCACGCCGATGCCCTCGACGACGGATTCCACCCAGCGAAGGCCGTCGCTGCGTATACGCTCCATCCGGTCCCCGGCTTGCTCGAGGGCGGCAGGCTGCGCGACTCTGCGGGCCAGCCACTGGATCACCGCGGTCTGCTTCCGGTAGCGCCACGACCGCCGCAACGGCGCAGGCGTCCGGCCCGGTCCGAACAGACGGCCTGCGACCTGCTGAACCACCCATTCGGCGTGCCCTTCGACGAGGTGCATCAGGGCCCGGTCGGGCTGCCTGATGTCGCGTTTCAGGATCGGAAGGGGCATGACCGCGCCGCGGCTGGCGGTTATCTGCCACTGGTGGACGCTCTCGTGCAGGACGAATCGGTACAGCTCGTTGCTGGCGTAGCGCAGTCCGGTGTGGTGCAGGGCTTTGGGCGCGATGAGCGTCTGCGGTCGACCGGCGCTGTCGAGCACCGTGCTGCCGTGCGTCATCCACCAGATGTCCGCCGTCCCTGTGCGGTAGAGGCGCTCTGCCGTGCGTGCCTCGGCTTCCTCTTCGGGGGACGGTGCCGACTTGGCGAAGCGGCCCTCGATCTCGCGGCGCAGGTACGCCATTGATTCCGCGCTCCACGCCGCGGGGCTCATCAGGCGGAACCTCAGCACGGGCGGTGGAGTCAGCGCGGTGATGTCCGACACCAGCTCGGCGGTATCCGTCAGCATCCCTGTGATCTGGGCGGCGAGATGATGCTCGCGCGCGGTCTCATCAAGGACGTCGATCACGGTCACGGGTGGGTCTCCAGATGGTGGTGGGTGGGCAGTTCATGGCCCGTGCGGCAGCGCCGGCATTCACTGCGCCGGGAGCGGTCAGCGAGCGGGGGTGGTGGTCAGGGGGAGGCTGACCCAGCCCCGGATCGTGTTGTTGAGCTGGCGGCAGGGAGGAGCGGAGGGCACCAGGCGCAGGGTGGGGGTGGCGCGGGCGAGGGCGCCGAGCACGGCGGTGATCTTCATATGGGCGAGGTGGCCTCCCGCGCAGGAGTGCGGGCCGTGGCCGAGGGCCAGGTGGTCAGTGCCGGTGCGGCGGATGCCGCTGCGGCGCATGCGGAACTGGTCGGCGGTGGGACCCCAGACGGTGTCGTCGCGGTTGGCCGACCCGTACAGCAGGAGGACCTGTGACCCCGCGCTGAGGGGGACGCCGCTGACGGAAGTGTCCTGGGTGACCGTGCGGCAGACCCACTGCACGGGCGCGTCGTACCGCAGAGCCTCGCGGACAGCGGCGCCGAGGAATGCGGAGTCGTGGGCGCGCCGGTGCAGGGACCGCCATTGCCGGGGGGTGCGGGCCAGAAGTCCGAGGAGGGTGGTGATGGCGTGGATCGTGAGCTCGGCGCCGGCCACGAGGTAGGCACTGGCCAGAGGGATGCATTCCGCTTCGGCGATCTCACCCCGGTCGGCAGCGGCGTAGACCTCGGCGAGCCAGCTGCCGGGACGGACCCTCTCGCGGGTCGCGGAGGTGGCGAGGTAGTCGACCATGGTCTGGGCGAGAGGGAATGCGGCCCGGGTGCGGCGGGTGTCGGGACCGAAGGCGGAGAAGACTCCCTCGGCCCAGGCCACCAGCTGGTCCCGGTCCCGGCCGGGCAGACCCGCCAGATAGGTGATGATCTGACCGACGAGAGGGAGGGCGAGGTCGGAGACGGCATCGAAGCGGCCCCGCTGGACGACCTCGGCGACCAGTTGGTCCGCGTGCCGCCGGATGACCCCGTGGAGGCCGTTGAAGGCGTGGCGGGCGAGCTGGGGGGAGAGCACCCTGCGCAGGCGCGCGTGGTCGGCTCCGTCGGAGGCCAGCACGCTGCCGGCCAGGGCATCGTTGGCGATGTCGGTGAGCGCCACCCGCGCGCTGCTGAAGCGCCCGGGGTCGGCCAGGGCTGCCTGCACATCCGCGTAGCGGGAGATGGCCCAGACCTCGCCGAGCTGCTCCAGCCGTACGGCCGGGCCGAGCTGGCGCAGTCCCGCGTAGAGCGGGTAGGGGTCGTGCAGTGCCGCGTCGCCGAATAAGTCGATCGACGTGGAGGGCCTGGCCGACAGGAGTGTCACGGGGTAGGGCTTTCTGCAGAGTGGGCGGGGTGGAGTGGAAGCGGTGGCCGATCAGGCTGATCAGGGCGTCGCGGATCTCTCCAGATGGGGTGGGCAGTTCGTCCAGCGCCAGCGCTTACGAGGCAGGATCAGGACCGGCGGTCACGGTCGGTGCGCGCCGACGTGCACTGCGGCGGATGGCGTGCTGCACGGACCATTCGGCTCGCGCGGGGCCCAGTGCCTGCTCTGCAAGGCGCTTGAGCTGGAGGTCTTCAGGGCCCGCGGGGGCGTTGATCAGATCGATGTCACGTTTCAGCTGCTCGCACGGGGTGCCGATGCGTCCGGCGTGGCCGCCGTGGAGCTGCTGGGCATCGTTCGCGGACCGGACGCCCGCGCGGACGGCGGTGAGCTTGCTGTTGATGAGCCAGGCATCGCACGGCTGGCCCTGGTCAAGGAGATAAGCGGCGTGGTAGGCGACCAGTTCCGCGGTCATGAGCCGGTGCCATATTTCAGCTACCCGGCGGCGGACCGGCTCCAGGTCGGCCAGGTGTCCGGCGTAGCGGGGCCGGGTGGATACCCATCGGGTTGTCGCCTCGAAAAGGCTCCGATGGATGCCAAGCGCGACGGCGGCGAGGTTGAGGCGCCCCCAGACGACGGAGGACAGCAGGGCGATGTCCTGGCCGTCGCCGATCTCGCCGATGATGTGGCTCGTAGGGACGTGCACCTGGTTGAAACGGAGCTCGTCGGCGCCGAAGCCGTGGAGGCCGTTGAGGGGCCTTCGTATGACTTCCAGGCCGGGCATGTGCTGCTCGACCAGGAACGCGGTCAGACTCCTCGGGGCACCTGGCTTGCCGGTACGGGCGACGACGCAGTGGACATCACCCAGGGCCGCGTTGCCGATCAGGTCCTTCTCCCCCTCGATGACGAAGCCCGACCTGCCCCTCCGGCGGGCGGTGGTGGTCATCCCCTGGACGTGGCTGCCCGTCTCGGGCTCCGTCACCGCTATGGTCGGCCACACCCGCCCGGCGGCTATCTCGGGCAGCCAGGCACGCCGCATCTCCTCACTCCCCCGCTCGACGATCGGGGCGGCACCGAGGATGGAGGCTTGCAGGATGGCGCCGGCGGCGGGGCTGACCTCGGATATCCCCGCGAGCACCACCGTTTTTGCCACGTGCCCTGCGTCCATGCCGCCCCACTCCGGCTCGATGAGCAGCCCGAGCCATCCCGTCTCGCTGACGATCTGACGCACCTCACGGTCGGTGTGTGGGCCGCGAGCCTCCATCAGCGGCGCGAGCGGGGCAATGGCGGCGGTCACGACGTCCTCGACATGGCGCTGGAGATCCCGGTGGTCCTCGGTCAGGTACGGCTGGAAGAGGGGGGCGGAGGCGGCGGGCATGGTCGGTTCCCTTCCTCGAGGGCGCGTGGAGATAGAGCAGAACGGCCCGGCGTGAGCCCCGGACGCTCGTGTGGGTGAGGGAGGTGAGGGAAGGGCGTCGCCCCGGATCGGCCACCGCTTCCGGAAGCCGCGCGGTGCTCTGTCAGACGCTCCGGCCGGACCCGGGCACGGATGTCGGCCATGACCTCGGCCGTGGCGATCTCTACCTGTCCCATGAGCCGATCGGCGTCCGACTCCGGATGTTTGTGCACGTCGATCACGCACACCGTGCCGAGGACGATGTTGGTGCCTGGATAGATGAGTGGGTCGCCGACGTAGGCGTTGATGCCGATGGCGTCGACCACGAAATTGCCGGAGTAGCGGTGACTGGCGTGCACGTCATGAAGCGGCAGACCCAGCTTCCGCTTCACTACATGGGGACACCAGCCGTGCCGGATGTCCATGGTCCGGTCCACGGGAGGCAGCCCGCTCTCGGGGGGCGGGTTGTGCAGACCGGCGAAACGCTGCCGGTCCAGATAGAAGTTGACCATGGCATACGGGAACCCCGTTGCGATGGCCAGGGCGTCGGCGATGGCGTCAAAGACAGCGTCGGGGCTGGTGACGCACACACCGTGCTGGGCGAGGAGTTCCTGCCGGGCGTGCAGTTGAGCGAGGTCCTGGCCGGGTGCGGCCAGGACGCTCTCAGGGCGGTCGTGGTCGGAGGTCATGAATGACAGTCCAATGCGACGGGAGCGGCGACGATAGGGGCGAGCAGGGCGTGTTCGGCGAGGGTGATGAGCACCCCGGCGGCTGAACTGCCGTGCCGGGCATCGCAGACGATGACCGGGACGCCGGAGCCGAGACGCAGCGCGTCACGGATCTCGTCCTCGGGATAGCGGGTGGCACCCTCGAACTGGTTGATGGCGATGACGAACGGCAGACCGCGCTTCTCGAAGTGGTCCACGGCAGCGAAGCTGACCTCCAGGCGCCGGGTGTCGACCAGCACCACGGCGCCGATCGCACCGGAGGCCAGGTAGTCCCACATGGGGAGGTACCGGGGCTGGCCCGGCGTCCCGAAAAGGAACAGCTCGAACGGCGGATCGCCGTCGAATGTGATGCGGCCGAAATCCAGGGCCACGGTCGTGGTGGTCTTGTCCTCCACTCCCTCCAGACTGTCGACCTGGGCGCTGGCCTCGGTCATGGGGGCCTCTGTGGTCAGCGGGGTGATCTCGGAGACGGCCCCGACGAAGGTGGTCTTGCCGACTCCGAGACCGCCCGCGACCATGATCTTCGCGGCGTACTGGCTGACCCCGGCAGGGTCAGCCGGCCTTGGATTTGGCGGCATCGGGCCACTTCCTCTTGAGTCCTTCGAGTACGGCTCGTACATCGTCCGGGGAGTTGGAGTACGCGCTCGCCGGGATCAGCAGGGCCTGTGCATCGAGCAGATCGCCGACCAGGACCTGCACCACCGGGACCGGCTGGCGCAGCGTTCCGGACAGCTCGGCGATCGAGCGGCGCCGGCTGCGGCACAGCCGCAGGATCTGCTCGGCCTCGGGCGGGCCCTGATCGGGCGGCCGTCCGCCCCCGGGCTCGACCACCGTGTCTAAGTTCAGGTCCTGGGAGTGGGGGGAGTGGGTGCGGCCGCCCGCGACCGCGTAGGGCCGCACGCTCAGCCTGTCGGCCACGCTCCAGGGCTCCCCGGGCGCGGGGCTCATCACGGGGTGTCACTCGCCCCGGCCGCAGTGACCCCGTGTTCCCCCCTACGGACCGGCGTCTGCATGATGTGCGCGAACTGCTTGATGAGCAGGCCCATCTCGTAGGCGATCACACCGGGCTCCGCATCAGGGTCGGCGAACACACCGAGCACGGTGTCAACCATGCCACCCCGGTGCTCCTCCGGATGGTGCGAGAACGCCGCAGCATGTCCCCGGCCGGCAACCATCACGAACAGCAGGCAATCCGGGCGCTCCATCAGGATCTGCGTCGGGGGCAACAACTGGCCGTCGGGGCCAGGAATCCCGCAGCCCAGCGAGAACTGGCTGGAGATGTTTGCGGCCACGCTGTCCGCAGTGTCCTTGCCCATGTTGCTGTTCTGGAGCAGCAACAGCCCGTCACTGGTGCCGAGCAGAATCCGCGTCACGCCGGGCACCCGCTCTACGAAGCGGTCGGCCAGCCACCCCATCTGCGAGAGGGGCGTCTCCATCTGCTCCGGCGGGTCATCCGGGGCCGTACCGGTGGCAGGGATGTCGTGGCTCATGGATGGACTCCTGGGGTCGGGATGGCCTCCTCAAGCGGGGGCCTTGGTCACTGGTCTGGCGACTGCTGGGGCGACGTCTGCTGAGAGCGCTGGGTCCCCTTGCGGAAGGCGCCGGCGAGGTTGGTGTTGACCGCCGTCGGCCTCCCAGCGGCTGCTTGTGGGCCTGCCTCATCAGAGGGGTCGGGGAGACTCACGGCGGGCGGGCGGACCGGAAGCCGCGGCCGGCCCGGCGCCTCCGCCGGAACCTCCGGGGTAGCGGAGTCGGACATCGTCTGTCGGCTCCGCCTGGGCAGCCCGCTGACCGTGGTGCCCGCGTGCGCGGTCGCCGGGGCCGACGGCGGACTCGATGGGCGGTGAGGAGTGCTCGCCGGCCCAGCCAGCACCAGCACAGGATCGGGCTCGACCTGCGTGAGCAGAGCCCGCGGAATGACGACGCGCGCGGTCGTCCCACCGGGGGAATTCCGGTTGAGGGTGACATGGATACCGTGCCGCGCTCTGAGCATCCCGACGACCAGCAGCCCGATCCGCCCGTCCTCCAGCTGTTCACGGATATCGACGCTTTCCGGGGCGGCGAGCAGCCTGTTCATCGCCTCGCGCATGTGCATCGGCATGGGCCGGGCACGGTCGACGACTTCGATGACCAGACCCTCGGGAACGAGTTCGACCGCCAGTTCCACCGATGTGGCCGGGTCGGAGAACTCGGTCGCGTTCTCCGTGAGCTCCGCCAGCAGATGCGTGACATCGGGGGCGACATGGCCGGGCAGGGCCAGTACGGCATCGGTGGAGCCGGGCACCACCCGGGCGCGCTCGTACTGCTCGATCGCCTGGATCGCTGCACGGATCACGTTCGTCATGGTCACGGGGTGACGTACCGTGCTGGCGGACTCGCCTCCCAGAATGGCCAGGCTTTCGACCAGACGACGCAGCCTCACCGCGAAGTTGTCAATCCGGAAGACCTTGTTCAGCAGGCCCGCGGACTTGATGTGATTCTGCACTTCCTCCAGCGCGTCCAGTAGGCGCACGACCAGCGCATGCTCCCGCCGGGCGATGTGACGGAACATCTCATGGAGCACCGCCAGCCGCGACCGCTCATGAGCCTGGATCACCGCGCACACCACCTGCTCTTGCAACTGGGCGAGGGTGGTACGAACGTCGTCGAAGGGACCGCCGTCCTGGGAAACGACTTGCTGCGGAGGCGCAGACGGGCTACCTCCACGTTGCAGGTCCTCCGCCACCATCCGCACCGCGAGGCTCACCGAGTGCACAGCGGTAACCAGTTCCTCCGCCGACTGGTTCTGGCCCCGGCACACAGCCCCAGCCGCGGCCATGGCCCGCCACAGCCCCACACCCACGGCCGCCGCGACACCGCATCCGGCCCAGATCGCCAGTGTCCCGGCCGGGACGAGCTCCACCTGCCAGGCGACACATGCCGCGGCCCAGGACACCGCCACGACCATCAGCGGTACGACCACAGCCGCCCGAACCTGCTGGTAGACGACCTGCTCGGCCGGTGAACGGCGGCGACGGCCACGCCGGTGAGCGCCCAGTCGGGCGGACGACGCACGATGGTCAGGCATGAAATTCCTTGGAAATGCGGCAGGAAAGGGCGAGGGAGGGACCACCGGTGACGAGGCCGCGACCGACGGGGAACGGATAGCGGTCTGAGCGTCGCCGATGGCCCCGGTCTAGTGGGGGCGCGGTCCCGTCACACCCACGGCCAGCCACCGCGACGGGGCGGTCGAGCCCCGCACGGCAGCATCTTGCAGATCGCAGGTGAGTCCCCTGGGAGCGGCTGGTGCGGTTTCCGGCGGTTGTGACTATCTGCGGGACGAGCGGCTGTACCAATTCGACCGTCACACGGTCGATCACACCGTGGTCGCTTCCCCCGAGCCAATAGTCATGGATTCGGGCTTTATTCGACCTCACAACGCTCGCGTCGGTCGACTCAGCAACTTCGGTCACATCAACCCCCTATCAACCGATCGAATTTGTCCTAAGTTGATGCCAGCCAGACCGATGGCCGAATGGCGCGCAGGGCACACCAGAATGTCCACAGCACAGTTGGGACCTGCGGAAGCCCAGGTAAGCACGATTTCGCGCCGGAGAGGGAGTCCACGAGGGGTTCAAAGGGTCCGCGGGGGGTTCATGGGGGTTCACGGGATAGCCACACAGATGGCGTTGACCCACTACAGTCTGTTCATGGCCACAAGCAGTACGGGCGACAGCGAGGACACCGGCGTGCGTGCGGGCAACACTGATCTGGTAGCTGCGATGGAACAGGCAGGACTATCAAACAAGGCACTGGCCCAGGAAGTCCGCACTCTAGGGGCGGAGCGAGGACTGACGCTCAAGTGCACACACACCACCGTCAAGCGCTGGCGAGCTGGGGTCCTCGGCTACTCTGTACCGCCCGAACTCATCGCCGAGGCACTGTCGCGGAGGCTTGGACGCATCATCACCACGGCAGACATTGGACTGGCCTCAGCTGGCAGGCTGGACCCGAAGTTAGGGCTTGGCGGTCCTTCCTCTCCCCAGGAAGTGGCCAGAACCGCTGCTGTCTTATGGGGAGATGGCATTGACGAGGACGGCCTCCGCTTGCCCGCCATTCCAGTAGAGAGCTTGGCCGCCCCCGTTTTGCGATGGCTGATCGCCCGGCCAGCTGCCCCTCCAGAGAACGTAGGCATTGGCCGGCAAGTCCGCCGCGCTGACGTAGCGCGGGTACGTGCCACCAGCGAATGGTACGCCGCTGTCGACAATCAGTTCGGAGGCGGCGCGGCCCGCGCTGTAGTCATGAGCTATTTGCGCTCCGATTTGCTGCCTCTGCTGCGCGGTACGTACACCGCCGCAGTCGGACGCGAGTTATTCTCAGCGGCAGCAGTAGCTACGCACCGTACGGCGCACCTCGCTTATGACACGGGACGGCACAGCCTCGCCCGACGCTACCTGCTTCTCGCCGTCGACATGGCTCACCAGGCTGCCGACCGCCCGTTGGCAGCGAAAATTCTCGGCACGCTTGCCCATCAGGCCATCTTCCTCGGAAATTACCGTGAAGCGCTGGACATTCTCCATGCCGCTATCCAAGGCGCGGGAACCAAAGCGAGCCCAGTCGGCCGCGCTGCACTGCACGCGGTTGAAGCACGCGCTTACGCCGCTATAGGCGATGCACGTTTAACATCCGCAGCCCTCAAGAAGGCGGAGATCCACTATTCATCAGGAAACCTGACGAATGAGCCGGAATGGCTTCAGTATTTCAATAGCGCTGAACTCTTTGATGAATTCGGGCACTGTTTTACCGCGCTAGGGAACGGCAGGGAGGCTCAACGATACGCGACTGCCGCATTGCGTTCACGGAACTTTGACAAATACGCCAGGAGCACTGTTTTCACTCGCTTCGTCCTGGCGAATGCGTACCTCGACGAGGGGGAAGTGGAGCAGGCGTGCGCTGTTGCATCGACCGCGTTTCCAGCTCTCGCCGATATTAGGTCGGTTCGCACACGAACCTATCTTGAAAAATTCCAGGACAGATTAGTAGCATTTCGCCGAGTTTCCGCCGTAAAGGTATTCAATAGCCGAGCTAAGACTGTGCTTGCGCCCGAGGATTTGCCGGGTTGAGAGCAAATACACGATAGGGTGCGCTGTTATGGTAGAAATCACTCCCGAGCTGCGGGCTCGGACCTATGCCGTACTCGCATCGTTCACTTCGTCGCAGCCGGACCGTGCGGGTGCCATACGCCTGGCATGCGATCTTCTGGCCGCTGGCGAGGACCGCGAAAGCGTGGTTGAGGTAGCGATACAGAACGCCAACACTTGGGATGACCGTGATGCTAGGACAGCTATACGGGATATGCTCAATGACCTCGGATGCAATCCCGAACTATCAGATACTGCCCGTACCATGACCAGCGAAGTTCTCACACTTGTCGTTGCTGAAGAACTCGATCCGATGGTGGGAATGAATGCTCTTGCCAAGATCGACCTTGATGATGAATGCATCCGTGCCTTCACTGTAGAGGTCTGGCCTTCCCTCGAATACAGGGATTCTCATGAGGATGAGGGGCCCAAGCGTCTGGAGGCGTATATTCGCAAGGCTGCTGCGCGCGTACTACCTGCACTCTGCGCCGGCTCGCGATCGGGCTGAGTAGATGTTTCTCCCTAGGCGGTGTTGGCCTTTGATCTGCCGATTTATTCGTGTGGGTGCCTGGGAAGAATGCGATTGTGGCGGTGGCCCCGTCGGAGGCGGGGCCACCGCGTGAGCGTTGAGGGCGTGATGACGGCGGTGGTGAGCCCAGCCCGGCGTGAAGCGGTGGTGCAGGAGACTGCGGGTCAGCTGTCGCTGAGTCGGGGTGTCGGTGAGGGCTCCAACCTGCAATAACTTAGAGGTGAGTGTCCATCTGTTCAGTCTCACTGTTGCGTAAGAGCGGGTGCCGACCGGTACCGTACGCCACAGGACACCCGACAGAACGGACGGCCGGTGGAACAGCACATTCTCCCTGCATTCACAGGGGAACGGGCTTTAGAGACAGCCGCTACGATCTGTGATCGGCTCGGCCTCGAAACAGCCGGTATGGAAGTCATCCAGCCACCAGCTGACAACGCTGTGGTGGCTATCCCGCAGGCCGGAGTCGTCGCTCGCATTGGAGCTGATGGCACTCATCGTGATCGTCTTTCCACTGAGTTGGATGTTGCTCGATGGCTCGACAGATGCGGTGTTCCGGTTGTACGACCGTTCGATGAGTTGCCTCAACTAATTGGGTGCCACGGCCGTATAGTCACCTGGTGGGAACTCATCAACTCACGACGCTCTGGCAAACCGTCACAGCTTGCCATCCTCCTGCGCTCGCTGCACTGCCAAACTCCCCCATGGCCCTCTAGCCTATCCACTCTCGACCCGTGGACACGCATCCCCGAACACATCGACGCCGCCACTGGCATCCCCCCGGAAGACCGCCATTTCCTACGTCGTCATCTAAGGGAACTCCAAACTGAGTGGGAATCCCTGAGTGCCATGTGGCCGGAATCGTTCATTCACGGAGACGCTCACACCGGAAATACCCTCGACTTGGGCGGCGGACAAGCGGTCCTCCTGGACTTTGAACGCGCTGCAGTCGGACCGGCTAGCTGGGATACTGCGGTCGCAGTTGCCTACCACCAGATCGGGTGGTACGACGACGACACATACGCAACCTACGCTAATGCGTATGGGTCGGACCCTGCGAACGACCACGAAATGGACCTGCTAGTCCGTATCCGGCTGTTGAGGATGACTGCATGGTACGCGTCTCGCACAAATCGTGAGCCATCTGCTGTGGAGAACGTGCGCCATCGCATCGAATCACTCCGAGATCCCAGAATTCCTAAACAATGGGTTCCTGGGTAGGCGGTGTTCATACAGGAGCCAAGGCAACAAGCATCCAATCTCTTCCCCGCTACAGCCCTGACTCGAGGCGGCGACGCTCGACTACGTCAACGCGGCCGGCGCCGGACGAGGAAGGCCGACTGAGGGGCGCCCCGGTTGGTGGGTGACACACCGTGATTGCCATGCCCCTCGTGCGCGGGGACAGGTCCGTCCACCTCGCCCTCGTAGTCGAGTCGGCGGAACTTCGTGTCGCAGTTGGTCCGCAGAGCGATGCCCGCCTTCACGAACTCTTCGACCCGTGCGCGACGGTCGTCCGGGCGACTTCGGGCCGGGCACCGTCCTACTCGTTGAGGACCACGCCCTGTGCGAAGACGGCGAGGACCGTGGCGAACTGATGCTCACCTTCTCGCCCTCGCTCAACCCGCACGTCCTGGGCGCCTTCGCTTCGCCGATCGCGGAAGCCATCCGCGCCGGTCCTCCGGAACGCCTGAGCGCCTGCCGTCCGCGCCCGCGACGGCCGCGGTTGTTCCTATGCTGCGAGCCGCAGATGCATCGTCGCGCTCTGGCTCCAGTCCGGAATCGTGTCGACGTACTCCCAGAATGCTCTGCTCTTGGGTGCGTGGCGGGAGTGAGCGGCGACGTGGTGAGGCGGTTTCCCGCTATGCAGGGCGGCCTGGATGAAGCCACGGCGCATGGAGTGGCCGGTGATGCGACGGCCCTTCTGCAGAGCCTTGCGCAGGGCACGGCGCCAGTTGGTGAGGGTGTCGTTCGCCTCGGCCTCGGTCTCGGTCTCGGTCTCGGCGGCGGCCGCGGTGACCGCCTTTTCTCGGGTCGCCCAGACCTCGGCGATCTCGTCCTCGTGCTCCTTCTTGATGAGTCCGGCCGCTGACGACCTCGCCGGGGATCAGACACAGCGGGTCCTACAGGAACTGCGGTTGATCTCTGACGGCGGCTTGGCGCTCCTCTACGCACTCGCGCCCTTTGGCGGCGCCCGCCTCCAGTGCATCGACATGGCCGTGGGGGATTCAGACCTGGTCGAGGTCGGCATGACCCCACGGGATGTCGTCACCGTCAGCCGCTCCCTGCGTACTGGTGCCTCCGGCCACGTGATCCTTGCCTACCTGCCTACGGCCATACAGAGAAGAGTCCTTGCCGAACCGGTCGTCGAGGAGGCGGGCCCCGGCGTCATCACCGGCAACGCCGAGTTGCTGGCATCGCTGGTCGACATCCGCGACCAGGGCTACGCCACGGGCACATGCCGCGGTGGAACTCCGTCGCCGCACCGGTGATGTGGCAGGACTCCATCATGGGCTCCGTACTGCTCCTCAAACCCTCGGATCGCATGCCTGTCGCACCCCCGAAATTCATCGAAGCGACCAAGGATGCCGCCGCTCAGCTCAGCCGAGCTGACAGCACGTGGCCATCTGCCGCAGCGCAGAGCGCATGATCTACACGAGTAGCACGGCCTGATCACAGACCAGCCGTGGCACCAACTCCGACCTCATGATGGAGCGGCCCCTCAGTCCGAGGAGACCGCTCCGTCATGAGCCCCGGTACGGGGGCGACACGAGGAAGGCCGTCGTAGCGCAGCTTCCGCTACAAGTCGCCGTCGAGCGTTCCGGTCTTGATCCCGGTTATGAACTGGGCCCAGGCCGCTGCGGAGAAGTGGCAGATAGGGCCGCTTGGGTCTTTGGAGTCACGTACAGCCATCTCGCCGCTGAGGTGGGCTCCTTCGACGCATTCAGCGCCCTGGTTGTTGCTGTAGCTGGACTTGAACCAGGCAGCGCTGGTCAGGCCGTCAGCCGTGGTGGTCATCGGTATCAGAACTCCTTGCTTGCTTTCTTGATCATACTCAGGGACTCTTGCGCCCCGGGAGCGAGCGCTTCCAGCTCGTTGAACACTTCCTCGTATCGGTGGACGTCTGTCTCGCGTCGTATGACCCATGTGTCGGCCAGGTTTTCCAGGTAGACGATGGGCTTGAGGACGCGGTCCGGGAACTGCAGCACGCTGAAGGAGCCGTTCATCCCATCGTGCTCGCCGGCCTCGAACGGGACGACCTGGACACGGACATTGGTCCACGAGGCGACCTTTGCGATGTGAGCGAGCTGCTCCCGCATGACGGTTTCGTTGCCCACTCGTCGGCGCAGTACGGCCTCGTTGATCACGGCCGTGAGCCGGAGGGGCGCCCTCTTGCGGGTCAGCACCTCCTGTCGCGCCATGCGCACCGCAACCAGCCTGTCGATCTCCTCCGGGCTGAGCCCTTCGTGGGCGCGCTGGTGGATCACACGGACGTATGCCTCAGTCTGGAGTAGACCCGGCACGAACTCTGATTGGTAGGTATGCAGTGTGGCCGCCGTAGCTTCCAGTCCCAGAAATGCGCGGAACTGGGGCCTGACGGCTGGCCTGTACTTCGATGAGTTCCACCAGTCCTTCTTGGTCTTGGTGACCTCGGCGTAGCCCTTGAGGATGGCGAGCGTCTCGTCGTCGGCCTGGTAGATCTTGCACAGCGCGATGACATCGGCGGGCTCGACCATGCCGTTCTCCGCCGACTCCAGACGGTTGAGCTTGGATGGACTCCACACGAGCGTCCTGACGACGTCGCCCGCCTTCACTCCTGCCTCCAGCCGGAGTTGACGCAGCTCGCTGGCGAGGTGGAGACGGCACAGGGCAGGCGTGGCCGACTCGATGTCCTCGATCATGCGATTCCCTCTCCCCACGTTAAGCAGTGTGTCGGCCCGTGTTCCGCGCTGACAAGAAACTTCTGCGACAGAGCGAGATTATCCCGGTGTCACGCGAACACCACCAACAACGAACGGCCGTTCCCTACAGAATCTTTTCAGCAGAATTCTGCTGACAGCTTTTCACGGAAACCATTCTGGTGGCATGCTGAACGCGTTGCACACGCAGAGCGCCGGGACCAGTCGTCTGCGTGACGGTCGTCGAGGAGTCGCGTGTGCAACATCAGTCGCACCCCTCGATGGCAAGGACTGGGCGATGGTGATTGCACGGCATTCAGCGGTTGGACCTCGCGGCCGCCAGTTATCGGCCCTGCCGCCTCGCGTCCCCGCCATGACCACGGAGCGACGCTCATGCACGGGATCTGAGGAGACATCCATGGTCCTACCTCGCCGCGAGCCCTCAAGCGCCTGGATCCCGGCCCATCCGCGAGAGGTGGGAGGGGTTCGCAAACTGACAGAGTCCGTCCTCAGCGGCTGGCGCATCCCGGAGAGCGTCGTGTACGTGGCTCAGGTGCTGGTGAGCGAGGTTTTCACCAACGCCGTCCGCCATGGGGACGGGGAGGACATCAGCGTTGCCTTCTCCTATGCCGAGGACGAGGTACGCATCGAGGTAGGCGACGGCTCCCCCGGAGTGCCCAAGCTGATGGAGCCAGACCTGGACAGCGAGCACGGTCGAGGCATGGACATCGTGTCCAAGCTCGCCAAGGAGTGGGGGGTCAGTAGCGGCGGCATGACGACGTGGTTCACGATCCCGGCTGCCGAGGTGATCGCGTGGGACGTGGCCTGACGTGCTTCCAAGCGGCCCCGAGGACGCAGGACCGGCACCCCGGGCTCCTGCTCCGAGAGCTGTACGTCGCGGTGTACCGGACGGTGGGCAGATCGTGGGATGTGGTGGTCACCCGCGCCGGAGATACGGGAAGCGCGGTCCTGCGAAGCATGGACCATCACGCATGGCCGGAGCTCTACTGCGCCTCGGTGATCGCCGACCCGCGTCATCAGCAACTGCTGTGGCTGGTCCCGCCCGGCACCGTACGGACCTGGGCCAACGACCACGGGCTATGCCTGGGCAATGCGGGAGAAGTCCATGTACCGCCGCTGCATCGCACCAGTCCGCCGGATGCGTACTGGGTGCGGCCGATGCGTCATCAGCTCGTGTCCCCCCTCGTGCTTGAGAGGGAGCTGAGTCTGGCGTCGCTGTATGACCCGCGGCCGGCGGTCATCGACCTGCTGCCCGATCGGCCAAGCAAGTCATAGCAGCATCCGACTCCCCCGGGCCGCGGAGTGCGCCCTTTCCCGCGGCCGGGGTGCAGCAGTCGCCGAGTGGCGGCACGGGGTGGGCCTCAGACGGGGCCCACCCCGATCAACGGGACACCGGCCTGACGAATGAAAGGAAGAGACGTGGCGAGCCGACGGCAAGGCAGTCCCAAGCTGCCCATCCCGCAGCTGTCCCCCCGCGAACGGGAGGCCGTACAGCTCACGGCGCGCGGGATGACCCCCAGCGAAGCGGCCGCAGAGATGGGCGTGTGTACGGCCATGGTCAATCGCTGCCTCAGGGACGCGATGGGGAAACTACGCTCGCCCGAACTGCCAGGCTTAGTCGACAGGGCTTATGGCTTGGGCGAGCTCGACCCGCCCGAGCTTTCGCCCGTCCGGGTGATCGTCCAGCCCCTCACCTCTGCTGAATGGTCGATTCTCCTCGGTCTGGCCGACGGCCGGAATCTGGAGGAGATCGCTGCGGGGACCGGCTTCTACCTGCCGACCGTGCGCCAGGACCTGCACGCGCTGATGAAGCGGATGGGTGCCAAGACCGTGTCGCATCTCATCATGCGCGCCTGGGAGTTCGGCCTGCGAGGAGCCGCGAGGAAGGTTCCGGCTCCTCGGGGATCGTCCCGCGGTGCCTCCAGGGGAGGAGAGGCCCGGAGGTGCCCTCATCAGCCACTGTGCCCAGCTGCTGATGCACCCGACAGGGAGGCCGCGCATCTCGTGGCGCACTACCCGGAGCAGGGCTGGTCTCTCCTCTGTAATGGCGTACTTCAGTTCGAGGACACCGGTGAACTGCTGCCGGACGGACGGATCGTCTCGCCGCATCGGCCGCTCGCGGTGGAGGCCACGTGAGCCATCCGGCCGAGACTACGCACAACAGCCTATCCGGGACTATTCATGGTCCGAGCGTGCAGGCAGCGACCATTCACGGTGACGTGCACCTACACGGTGGATCCTTCGGGGGCCGCTACCGACGCCCCCACCAATTGCCGCCTCAACCAAGGCATTTCACTGATCGCACCGACCTCGTCGCTGTCCTGGACACGGCGTTGGCCTCCGACACCCAGTCGCTGACTGTGATCAGCGGACCTCCAGGAGTAGGGAAGACCGCCCTCGCGCTGTCGTGGTTGTACCGGCACAGCGATGACTTCCCTGACGGAGAGCTCTACGTCGATCTTGAGGGCCATCGAACAGACAACCTGATCGCCCCCAGCACGGTGCTGCCGCGGTTTCTCCACGCCCTGGGGACGGAGCCCGATCACGTCCCTGCTGATCTTGCCGAGCAGACTGCCCTCTTTCGTACTGTCACTGCAGGGCGGCGCATCGCGGTCCTGTGCGACAACGCCAAGTCCGCTGCCCAGGTAAGGCCGCTGATTCCGGCATCCGCGGGCGGCGTCTGTGTGGTGACCAGCCGATGGCAGCTCGCCCCGCTGCTGCTGGACGGCGCCACCATGGCGTCACTAGAACCGCTGACCACCGACTCAGCCGTAGAACTCCTCGGCCGCATCGCCGGGCAAGGTCGGGTCGCCGCCGACGAAACCGCCGCACGCAAGTTGGTGATGTCGTGCGGGCGCTTCCCGCTCGCAGTGTGCGTAGAGGCGGCACTGCTTGCCACCCGGCCAGAGCGAAGCATCACCAGTGTCGTGGCCGGCCTGCTCGCCACCCTTCCCTCCGCCACCCCGGACGAAGAGGTTTCCATGAACGCGTGCCTTGACCAGTCATATGACGCACTTCTGGACGACGACGCTCGGCAGCTGTACCGCAGAATCGGCCTTCACCCTGGCTCTGAATTCAGCACCGATACCGCCGAAGCCATCGCGGCGGCCCACCCGCCTGTGCATGATGTGACGTACCTCCTGGCAACCTTGGTTGACGCCAGTCTGCTCACAACAGCCGCCCCCGACCGCTACCGCTTCCACGACCTGATCCAGGATCACGCCCGCAGCCGCGCCCAGAGGGACGACACCGCCGAGCAGCGAGCCGACATCGTACGGCGGATAGTTGAGCACTACCTGGCAGTCGCGGATGCCGCAGACCGGGTCCTCTATCCCCTGCGGCGGCGCCCCGAGCCGGTATACGCCGGACCGCCGCCATATGTTGAGCCCTTCACCGCCCCCAGGGCTGCACTGGCACGGCTCGACAGCGAACGGACGAACCTCTTGCCTGTGCAACGGCTCGCGGCAGAGTCTGCTCTCCACCGGGCCGTCTGGCAGCTCGCCGACGCGTACTGGGCTCTGTTCATCTACCGGCCGTACCATCAGGACTGGATCAGTAGTCACCAGCTCGGTCTCGACGGTGCACGCGCTGACAACCACTTGCTGGGTGAGGCCCGGCTCAGCAACGGGCTCGGCGTGGCGTTGCGCGAGGCCGGCCAGTGCGAGGAGGCACTACGCGTCTTCGAGGACGCACAGGCGCTGCGCCGTAGACTCGGCGATCGACGTGGCGAGGCGCTGGTGCTCCACCACACTGGTCTCGCCCACCGTGACCTCGGCGATTTGGGTCAGGCGAGCAAGGCATTGCGTACCGCGCTTGCCCTCCGGGAGGAGACCGGCGACACCCGGGGTATCGCACGCGGGCTCTCCGCGCTGGGCGAGGTGGAAAGTCTCGCAGGGCGTCATGAACAGGCCATCACCTGCCTCTCCAAAGCGCGAGAGATGATCAAGGGGACAGGCGACCGTACCGTCGAGCCGCTCATTGAGCGGCTTCTGGGCCAGGCACATTTACGGGCAGGCGACCTGACAAATGCTCGCGTCCATCTCTCCTCGGCCCTCGATGCACTGAGTGACATGGACGACGTTGCCGAGGAAGGGACGACGCTCGAGGCACTGGCGGAACTGGCGCAGGAGGAAGACGATGCAGCCGCTGCCCAGGACTTCCACGCCCGAGCCAGGGCCATATACGGCCGCACGCGCCGTGCGGACCGCCGGGAGATGACCGGTGAGTGATGTGCAGAGAAGGTCACTGCTGTGCAACGGCATCCTGCTCTTCGATACCGGTGAGCTGCTGCCGGACGGACGAATCCTGTCTCCGCACCGTCCGCTCCCAGCCACAGCTGGAGCTGTCGCATGAGTCCCCGCCGCCTGGTGTGGAACGGCCTCCGGGTGCCGTTTATCACGCCCTGGTCGGCCGAACGCATGCTGCCGGGAACCATCGAGCTGCGGCGTGGCCGCGGGGGCGTTGGAATCGGCTACCGGGACGAGTACAGCCGAGCCGATCGGTGGAGAGACGCGCTATGGGTGAGGGTGCCGGCCAGGCCCGGAGTGGGACGACCGTTACTCGATGGTGTGCATGCGCTGCGCCAGCGCCAGGCGATGAACCACACGCTGTGCCAGGTCTGCAGCAAATCCACTGTCGGCACACGACGCGACGAGCGGCAGCTCTTCGTGGCAGGCGCTGGGAGCGGTAGGCCATTCGCCGAAGGTGAGCCGACCACGACGCCCCCGCTCCACGAACTTTGTGCTCTTGAGGCCATCCGGGAATGCCCACACCTGGCGCGTGGGTATGTGGCCTCGCTCGTGGAGTACACCCCGGCCTGGGGCGTCGCCGGCATCGTCTACGACCCCCGGACCCTGAGGCCCCTCCCCAGCGGCGACGGCGAAGATCTCACGCTCGTCGAGTACGACGATCCCCTGATCCGCTGGACCCTCGCGGCCCGTGCGGCGGTGACCCTTCACGGCTGCACTCCGGTGACGGTGACCCTTCACGGCTGCACTCCGGTGACGGTGACCCTTCACGGCTGCACTCCGGTGACGGTGACCCTTCACGGCTGCACTCCGGTGACGGTGACCCTTCACGGCTGCACTCCGGTTGATTTCGCCGCATAGTCCGCAATCGGGCGCCAGCGGCACCAGTCCCGGTCCCGGTCAGCGCCGTGGCCGCGGCCCCCACGCCAGGGCGGTGGCCACACCACAGTCGGGGAGGCCGCGCCGCGCCAGCAGCCCGACGGCCAGACGGCGTCGGGCCTTCGGGAAGTTCCGGAAGGCGCGGGACACGGCAGTTCGTGGCCCGTAGATTGGCAGTATGGCTGACACGCGGGATCTGTGGTGGGCGGCAGGCCAAATGGCTCTCACCGTGGCGGAGGGCGACGACTGGCGGAACAGGCGGTGGACAGAGTCTGTGCGTCGCTCTGCGACGCTGTTGGAGCCGGTCTGGCCCAAGACCTACAGCAGCGGCACCTTTACCTTCGCGTTGCCAACCATCGCACTACTCCTGTACGCCAAGCCCCTAGTCGATGATCCCAAGGGCGTGCCGGTGGAAGACATCCTGACGGCGCTCACGCCGCGCCTGGCTGACCGGAGCGTGCCGTCACTCGAAGACACCGTCCGCGACAGCCTGATCAAGCATCGGCACGACCTGGACGACGACTCCCGGCTGTCCTCGCTGGTCCAGCAGCTCACCACCTATCGGCCGCCGCTCGCCTATACCTCGACCGGGCTCGAGCTGACCTCCGCGGACCACTGGCCCGGCGGCACGCTGATGGGCGCAGCAGCGGAGTGGGTGCACCACGTGTTCACGCACCACTACCTGCACCGCAGCAGCGCGTGATGATCCGAGAGGACCGCGGTGCTCAGGCGACGCGGCTCAGGTCGAAGTCGGCGCTCGCAGCGCCATGGTCCGACAGCCCTTTGTTCACCGGCTCTAGGTGCACCTGGTAGCCGATGAGTGCCGGGGCCAACGCCGGGCTCATCAGGATGAGGTCCTGGCGCCGGGGCACGTCGCCGTCGCCGAACCCCGCCGTTGCGGCCATTTCCTGATGGAAAGGATGGCTGGCGTCCGTAAAGCCAGCACGGGCGAGGAGTTCGGTCGCGTCCCGATCGGAGACCTGGTCTTCACGGGGCAGGCGCAGTTGTCCGTTGACGGCGTGCGCTGATAGCTGCCTCCAGTCAGGCTCTGGGTATTCGAGGCCGATGGTGTTGACGTCTCCCACGACCAGCGACCGGCGGCCGGGAGCGGCAAGAACCCCCAGCGGCGAAACCTCCCGTGCCCGGTTACGCGGGTCAAAGGGGTCCAGGTGCAGGTTACGCAGCTCCAGCAGACCGTCCAGGCCCGGCAGGATCAGGTTCGCCCAGCCCATGACATGGTGATACCGGTCCCGGTCAGCGCCCTGCGCCGCGAGCCGAACGCGGCGGCCCAGCATGATCACGCTGTGGAACCGGTGACCGCTGGTGGTCTCGTTGGCATACGCGAGATACGCGCTGCCCAGTTCGAGGGCGTTGAGGGTTTGGTACATGCGCCGGTTACCGAGCAGGTCCCAGAAATTACACTCCTGCAACGCGAGGATGTCCGCCTCAAGGCTCTTGAGGAACTCGATCTGACCACGCCATCGGTCGCCGGCGCCCAGTCCGAAGTCATCGTGGCCGCCGAACCAGGTGTTGAACGTGACGACTCTGATCGTGGTCACTTTCCGCCTCCTAGAGAGATCGTGGCCAGGCGGTCCCAGGTCACGGTCTTCGATTGCTCGCGCGTTTGTGCGGCCACATCGACGAGATGGACCACGTCGATGTGCAGAGGGGCGTGGCTGGGTCGGACGCGACGCAAGATGCGCTGGGCTGCGTCGGAGTCGGCCTCGGTGGGTAACGGTAGCGTCGGATATTGGATCTTTCGGAATGCCCGGAGTTTTGTCATAGTTCGCCCTTCCAGTCATCCGTGCTTGCCGAGTGTCGGCAGTCCGCCCGAGACCGTTCGGACACTGCGTCCGCGTCGACTCGCCCGCTTGGCCATCAGCAGTTGACGGGCCATCGCACTCCACTGCGCCGCCTCGTCTTGGTTCCCTGCGGCTCTCTGTTCCCGGCCGGCCGCGAGCATGGCCGCCCGGGTCTTCCCGTACAGCGGCTCCGCGATCGAGGACACGGATCCGCTGATTCGGACCGCACCTTCCAAACCTTCGCTGGCAGAGCACCAGACGGCGGTCAGCACCGTCCTTCATCAGGCGCACGGCGTACAGGCTGGCACAGCTGCCGCCGAGCGAGATCTTCTCGAGCTGTATCAGGAGTTCCGGGGAGCACGGCAGCAGGACTTGATCCGCTTTGGCGCCACGTGCGGGCGCCAGCGACACGAGGTCGAGACGCTCGCCTGCCCAGCGAACCCACATGCCGAGCGTGGGCCAGGCGATGGCGGGGTCGAGCGCGGGGTGCAGCGCCCGCGCGTCCAAGCTCGGGTCTCCCGGTCCTTGTACTCGGTTTCGCGGCTGATCGGTCATGACGCGTTCGGTGGCTGGCCGAGCCAGAAGGCGGCGACGGAGGGCTGGTCGATTCCGGCGGTCGAGCCGTCGTGAGCAAGGAACTCGGTCGGAGCTATGTAGCCGTCGCCCGGATCGAGGCGGATGCGCAGGCAGCGCAGCGGGTGTCCTGCGGCGACGTATCGGCGGATGTCCTCGGTGTGAGGGTGGTGCCGTTCCAGGTCGGTGTGGAGCGTGCGGCAGATCCTCTGGATGTCGCGGTCGCCGATGAGTAGGTAGCGCGGGCCGGGGCCGAGATTGAGGCAGAGCCGTCGGCGGCCCTGGCGGCGTTTGAGGTACGGCAGCCGGTCGAAGTTGTCGACGTGCAGGCCGATGCGTCGGCCGGTGGCGGCGTCCTCTGTGGTGGTGGTCCAGTTGCCGGGGCGGGACGCGCACCCCAGGAGGGTGGTGGGCCAGCGGCCGTTGAGGGGGTCGAGGCGGGCGGCGGTTTCGAGTCGGCCGAACAGGTCGTCCGGGTCGAGCGGCGGCAGCGGTCGGTGTACGAGCTCGATGCGGATGCTGTCCGGCGTCGAGTCGTCGGCCTGGTGCCGCTCGGCCTCCTCGGGGGTGAGAGGTACCCAGTCGTCGCCCGGGACGATGGCGCCGTGGTCGTAGCCGGGCTTACTGCCGGTCTGCCGGACCGGTGCGGTGTCGCACCGGCCGCGTATGTCGTCGTACGTGTCGAATACGAGTCGCGGGCCCATGGCCGTGCCTCCCGAGGGCAGGTGCGGGGCTACTTGTCGTCGAGGTCTTCACCGAAGGTGACGTCCAGCTCGGCGGCGAGGGCCTCGGCCAGCTGGAGTGTCTGGGCGTGGTCGATGACGACCTGCTTGAGCGAGGCCAGGCCGCGAAGCTGGGAGAGGTCGTTACCTCGGAGGTCCAGGCCGCGGTACTTCCCGCCGTCGAACTCGGTCAGCCGTAGATCGCAGTCATCGATCAGGGCGGCGCCGAGGTCAGCGGCGGCGAAGGTGGTCTCGCGCAGCGAACACTTGGCGAAGATCACGGGGCCGGCGGCCCGAACGCGGGTGAGGGTGCTGTAGTCGATCTTGCAGTTCTCGAACAGGACGTTGTCGAGCGTCACGTCTTCGAGTGCGGCGCCCATGAGCTTGCAGCCACGGAAGACGGCTCGGGAGACCTTGCTGGCGGTCCACTGCAAGGAGGCCAGGTCGCAGTCGGTGAACTCCACGGAGTCGACGCGCAGCTTCTCCAGACAGGTGCGCTGGGCCTTGAGGCCGGTGATCCGCCCATCCATCAGGTGCGTGTCGGCCAGGTCGAGGTCCCGCAGGTCGGCGTCGGGGTAGTGGAACTCCGCCACCCGGCCACGGCCACCCTCCAGTGAGGTGACGCCTGAGAGGTAGAGGCCCGGCTCGTTCAGGGCAGGGAGCGTGACGCTCGTACGGCGGATCGTGCGGGTGTCCATCAACAGCCTTTCAGCGCGGTGGCTCGGTCGCCGGTGCTGCTGGCACGCCCGGGGCGTGCCAGCAGCGGCGCAGCTTGCTTCTTCTTGTTCCAGTTGTCCCAGGTCGGGCGGTTGTCGAAGGGGACCGGGTTCTTGGCCCAGTTGTCCCACGTGGGCCGGTTGTCCCACGTCGCTTCAACGATCACCGGGGTCGGGACGTCGCGCGTGGCTATCAACTCCATCACGACGGGGGTGTCGGATGTGGCGAGTCGGTCCAGGATCTTCATGCAACAGCCTCCTTGGTTGCGAGCGTGGACAGGGCCGTGACCAGGGCCTGCCGGGAGACTCGGCAGTAGTTGGTCTCGGTGGTCGTGAGGTCGCCGTTCTCGAAGTAGCGGTTGGCGGCCTGGGCGCCGCGGCAGAAGTCGAAGAACTCGCATTCGGCCTGGCAGCGGTCCAGGCCGGTGAGAAAGTCGCGTACGTAACGCAGCCGGTGGGCATCACGGAGGATCTCGGGCAGGGGGCGGTCGAGGATGTTGCCAGCCACGAAGTCGCCGTATTCGGGCGCCGCCGTGTCGGCGAGTTCTGGGGAGAGCAGGACCACGTCGCCCTTCCAGGAGATGGTGGGGATCGGGTCGAGGCGGCGCCCGTCCCACTCAGCTCTCTGGCCGGAGCGGATCAGATGGAGGTACTCGGCGAGGCGTTCGACTTCCCGGACCGCCGGGGCGCCAGGATGCTCGCGGGTCCAGGTGAGGGTGCGGCGCCAGAACTCCTCGGCCTGGACCGCGGTGGGCGGCTGCCGGTCGGTGTTGACCCCTTCGACCTCCTCGAGGTTGAAGCCCACCGAATGGCCACCCAGAGAGGTCAGGAACTCCAGCAGCTCCTCCGGCATCGCGATGCCCAGGGCGCCGACCACCGAGATGACGGAGAACGGGATGCCGTGCTCGCGCAGCTGCGAGATGCCGCGCAGGATCCGGTCGAAGGCGGGCTTGCCTCGCAGGTCGACGCGCTCGGCGTTCAAGGCGGCCGGGCCGTCGATGCTCACCCCGACGCGGACGTCGTCCGCGGCCAGCAGATCGCACCACGTCTCGGTGAGCAGCGTCGCGTTGGTCTGCACATAGTGGTGGACTCGGCCCGCCCGCCGTAGGGCCTCGAACGGCGCGAGCAGGGCGGCGAACTTCTGCTGGCCCACGGCGAGCGGCTCCCCACCGTGCCAGACGATGCCGATCGGATGACCGCTGTCGTCGAACTGGGCCACCGCCTGCGCCAGGGCCTCGGCCACCTCCAGGGGCATCTGGTGCTTGAGCTTGCGAAACGGCAAGTAGCAGTACCGGCAGTCCAGATTGCACCAAGTCGTGGGCTGCACCACCACGGTCTGCGGGGCCGCAAACCGCTGCTGGTACCGGACACGCCACGGGGACAGGCGGGAGCGCATCGGGGTCCTCTCCTCGACGGACAGGGGCATCGCCGGCTGCGAGCGGGAGCCTTGGGCCGGGGATACGACCACGATCCGCCCGGCCGTGACGTGTACGCGATGACATCGTGCTGTCATCGCCGATGACATGTCATCGGGTCGGCACTGACACCGCAGTGAAGTCGCTTCACTTGCCCGGGAGTTCGGGTGGTTTCCTGTGGGCTATCGTGGCGGGGTGCCTCGCTCGATTCTGATCCACGACGGCCAGACCGCCCGCGACATCGGTCTGGTGTACTGCTGCTCGGGCTACCTCGTCGAGCGTGGCAAAGTGCTGCTTGTGCACCACAACCGCTTCGACAAATGGGTTCCGCCGGGCGGTCATATCGAGCCCGGGGAGTCTTTCGCGGGCACGGCGGTGCGCGAGTTCAAGGAGGAGACCGGGCTGCTGGTGGAGGCGATCTCCAGCCAGCCGGCCATCCACCCGGCCGACCACAACGCCACTCCTGAGCCCGTGCCGTTCTATGTGGACATCGAGCGCGAAGGCTTCCCGACGCCGGCGCTGGTCCAGTTCTTCTACGTCCAGCGGCAGCCTGGCGCCATAGAGCAGGCTGTGGAGGCACAGCTCGAAGAGGTGCACGGGGCCGCCTGGTTCGGCCTGGAGGACCTCGACACCCTCAAGACCTTCGACCAGGTCCGTTCCCTGGCGCGGTTTGCCCTGCTGAACTACCCGGTGGCCGGGGAGCGCGCCCCGTCCTAGGCGGCGGCCTACCGCCCTGCGAGGCGATACCCGCTGGCCCCGTCCACCGTGCTGGCCAGCAGTAGCCGGGCCGGGGCGCCGCCGAAGGCCGTGGAGACGGCCTGGTTGAGGCGCTGAACGTACTTGGGCACCGAGGACGGGGCGACGTAGAGCTTCGCCGCGATCCGCTCGGTCGCCATTCCGGCCTCGGGGGCGTCGTACACGACCTTCACCACATCGAACAGGCGCTCCGACAGCTCACACGCCACACTTCCTTCGCTGTCGCGTACTCCGAGGAGGACGGTCCGGCCCGGACCGAGGGCGACATGGACGATGACCATCTCGGCCGCCGCCTCGCTCGCGTCCTCGGAGGTGGTGTCGGCAAGGTTCATCCGGGCCAGACGCTGCATCGCTTCCTCGTAGGCCGACACCGTGTAGTACGCGGCCCTGATGGTGGCGCGCTTGCCCGAGGCTCCCGGCTCGTTCCACAGTCCCGCCTCCGGGTCCCACAGATCGTTCATCAACTTCCACGCCTTGGCGAGGCGGGGCTCGCGCGGGCTCGCGCCGGCCCGGATGGCGGCCTGGGTGCACAGCGCGTACGCCATGTGCTCCCAGGCCGTGCCCTGCACGTCCTTGTCGTCCTCGACGAACTCCTCCCACCGGTGGTGGTTGTGCAGCAGCCACTGGCCGGCCTCGACGACCACGTCGGACAGCCGTTTCCGCTGCACCGGGCCGTGCACCCCGCCCGCCTCCCGCGGGACGTCCCGGTAGGCGGGCTCGCCGCCGGGCCCGGTTCCGGCACAGACGGCCGACAGCGCGAGCAGGCACAGCGCGGTCTTGCTCGGGCTCGGGTCGGTGTCGATGTAGGTACGCCATCCCCATGCCCCGCTGGGGCGCCGGTGGTAGAGCAGGCCGTGCACTCCGTGGTCGATCAGCGGTTCGACGCGCTCCAGCAGGCTGTTGGTCTCCACCCCGCCGGGTAAGAGGAATCCGGGGCCGAAGTCATGGAGGGTATCTCTGAGCTCGGCGAGCCGGTGCACCACCAAGGCGGTCTGGTGCAGTGAGGTGTCGTCGAGTCCGAGGACTTCGGGCCAGCCGTGGTCGACCTGGTGGTCCTCCAGCCAGCCGACGCACCAGGCCGCGGTCTCCGCGACGCCGTCGTGATGGAAGAAGCGAGGGTGGGACAGCAGTCCGGCCAGGCCGAAGGCGAAGAACCGGGTGTGCTCACCACGACCGCCTTTGGGCCGGGGCCGAGAGTGCTCCGGGATGGCGCCGGTAAGGAAGTCGAGCCCTTGGCGAACCGGCTGTCCGGAGATGCCGGCGGCCCGAAGAATCGGCAGGACTTCGCTGGTGTTGACGATCGACGAGACCGAGGTCAGGGTGAGGCCCCACCCGCCGTCGTACCCCTGGTTGCGCAGCAGGGTCCGGGCAGCCTCGCCCACCCTGGTCTCGAACGCCGCGAGCCCCACGTGCGCACGCTTCATGATTCGCCTCCGCCGCCGAACGACCCGGACCGCTGGCCGGACCGTACCCAACTCGTCCGCTGCCGACGCGCGTTCAGGATCGAGACGCTACGGTGCATGGTCATGAAGCCGTTCGTGCTCCAGCATGCCCAGGACGTGTGGCCAGCAGGAGAAACCCTGCTCCACGTGTATCTCACCCCACGCGATCAGGACCGCGAGTTGGCAGCGCTCGTCGCCCGGGGACGGGAGGTCCTGCGGGAGTTTCCAATCACCTGCGTAGAAGACCGCTGGCTTCACATCACCGTCGACCAGATTTCTGTCTGTTTCTCGCCGGTGGCATCACCGATTGCCCCGACTGGCAGAAGACCGCGACGGCCGCGCTGGAAGATCTCGACGTTACGGTGTTCAACCCGCGCCGCAGCTCCTTTCCCAAGCACGACCTGAACGCGGAAGCCGCCCAGGTCGGATGGGAGTACCAGCATCTGCGGCGCGCAGACCTCATGATGTTCTGGTTCCCTGAGTCGCCGACGAGCCACCAGCCCATCGCCTTGTACGAGCTGGGCATGGCCGCAGGTCAGGACGCGGATTTGGTGGTCGGCGCCGACGCCGGGTACGTGCGGCGTACGAACATGGTGGCTCAGCTCAGCCACG
Source organism: Streptomyces endocoffeicus (assembly GCF_016741935.1). Lineage (GTDB taxonomy): Bacteria > Actinomycetota > Actinomycetes > Streptomycetales > Streptomycetaceae > Streptomyces > Streptomyces endocoffeicus. The sequence continues at coordinate 215,307 of NZ_JAERRG010000009.1, forward strand.
CGCGTGAGGGGCTTCACGTGCATTCCACACTGGCCGACACGATTGAGGCATGTCGCACAGCCATACGGGCCTCGCGATAAGCACAGGATGATTCTGATCACCGCTCTCGCCGCGGTCGGCGGCGGCTGGTTCCTGGCCGCCGCCGACCGAGGACTCGCGAGGACTGCACGGACGGACACTCGGCAGGATCTGGTCAAGCTCGGCAGCGTCCGGGAATCTGATCCCCGACTACACCATCACGGGCCAACTTCCCTGACCGGGACCTCAGCTCAGCCTGCACCCGGCCGTGCTCACCCTGCGTGTGCCTGTCTGCCTCGACTTCGGTAAACCCGACGCCAGCCTGTACCGCGTCGGCCACGCGGGAGGGAGCGGGCTGCGACCGCTGCTGTCATGACACCACCGCGGCCACCTCCGCTTCTGGATCTCTTCGCACTCTCGACCACTCCTGCCGCGGTGGTCACCTTCCTGGGCTGGTGATAGCCGTTGCAGACCACTGTCGGCGGCGGTGAATCTCACGGCCCCTGCACCGGCTGCGGCCCGCACTGCCTCACCTCCACGTATCCCACCGGGACAGTGGGCCTGCGACGCCTGCCTGCGCGCCGACCACACCGCTGTTGACAGCGGCCGGCTACGAGGTCGAGCAGATCGCCCGGCCGGTGCCCGCCGCCGGCAGGCACGCCCACGCCCTGTCGCCGGCCCGCCGTAGCGGGCCCCGCGCGTCACCGATCAGCGGTTCACGGCGATGGCCGCAGATCATGGGCATTCACCGACTCATGTCGTCGCCGCATTGCGGGAGATATTGAAACTCGGGCGCCGCATCCGGCCGAGAGGTCGCCGTGGTGCGGACGTGTGTAGCACCTAACGGGCACAGCCGGGCGCTGTGTGCACTGCCGTAAGACGACTACGGCCGAGAGTGCACTCCCGGACCCTGTGAAGGGGTCTGCGGTGCACACCCGAAAGATGATCCCGGGTAGTTGGTGCAGGGGTGTAATGGCAGTGTCATTCGACCACGCCTAGCGTTACACAAGTGAAGCCAGCCGGATCCCGACTCTCGAGGTGGAGAATGCTCCAGCCGAGCACGACCGCGCGCGTACGGCCAGGACCACGGCCTGGAACGGGCTCGAGGGCCATCGGGAGGTACGACAGCCCCTTCCGTGAAGGCGTCACGCTGAGGACGACCGATCAGTCAAGCATCGCGAGATAGGACGCCGCGCGCTTCCTGCAGCCATTCCATTCGCCGGCCCGCATGTGCCAACACTCGTTGTTCAGGCGCGCCGTCTGCATGAGGAACGCTAGGCAGCTCATGCCAGCTTCGAGGACTCAGATGCGGCCCACACCGTCCCCCAACCGAGCACCTGGGTGCCAGGAACATGGCGCGGGCACGTGAATCGTCAGTCACTCCCCCATCACGCCATCGCTGCACGCCAGCCGCGCCAGCTCACAGTGACATCAACACCTGTGTGCAGAGCCGTTACGCACGTCGCGCAACGCGACATCCCTGCCCAATAGGTCGACCACTCCTTCGAAGCAGGGTCAGCGTACCGGCCCCAAGGGACCGCCTTCCGACAGTCGCGACGTCTGGAGACTCATGGAAACCCGACGCTCTTCTGGTTGTCCGTTTCGTTTTGATCCTGCTGGGCGGGATATTTCTGGTGAGGCCGAGCGTTTTCGGGCGGCGGGTCCCGCGCCGTTGGTCGTGATGCCGGGCGATGTTCTGGCGCGCGTGGTCGTGGATCTGCGTGTGGCGGTATGGCTGCTCAAACACCCGCAGATGTCCAAGGACCCGCGGCAGCACTGGCCCGCCTACATGGAAGGGTGTATCCCGCGGAAGCGGGATCTGGGGAAGTGGGTCGAGACGCAGAACGCGCAGACCGCTTTCGGCCCCGACCACGCCCGACTGCGCCGACTGATCCAGCCGGCCTTCGCACCCCGCATCATCAACGCCCTCCAGTCCAAGATCGAGGAACTCACCTCCCGGCTCCTGGACGATCTGGAGACCACAGCACCCGGGGAGACAGTCGACCTGCGGGCCCGGTTCACCGGTCTCCTGCCGCACTTGGTGGCCACCGCCCTCCTGGGCGTGCCCGCCGAGATGAGCGAACCCTTCCGCGACGCCCTCAATAAGGCCCTGTTCGCCACCAGCCTCCCCGAGGGCGAGAAGCAGGCGGCCGGCGAGGAGCTGGACCGGCTGCTCGCCGAGCTCGTCAAGATCAAACGCGCCGAGATCAAGCGCGCCGAGCAGGGAGAGGGGGAGGACGTCACCACCGCACTAATCCAGGCTCGTGATGATCAGAGCAACCCCGAGCTCCGCAAGCTCAGTGAGAAGGAACTCCACGGGAACATTCTGATGTTGCTGGTGGCCGCTTACGAGACCACGGTCAACCTCATCACTCACGCCATCGCTGCTCTCCTCACCCATCTCGATCAGCTGGCCCTCGTACGCGACGGCGGCGCTGACTGGGATGACGTGGTGGAGGAGACCCTGCGCTACCAGGCACCTGTGGCGAACATGCTCCTGCGGTTCCCCACCGAGGACCTCTACCACGAGGAAAGCGGGGAGCGGTTCGAGAAGGGGGTGCCGGTCATCATGGGCTACTTGGGTATAAACCGCGACCCCCACCAGCACGGCGAGACCGCGGACCAGTTCGACATCACCCGCCCCACACGCCACAAACACCTCGCCTTCGGCACCGGAGTACACAACTGCCCCGGAGCACGCCTGGCCAGGATGGAAGCCCGGACCGCCCTTACCGCGCTCTTCGACCGCTTCCCCCACCTCACCCTCGCCACCACCCCCGACCAACTCCACCCCCTCGAATCTTTCATCTCCAACGGCCACCAAACACTCCCCGTCATCTTGCAACCCCTCACAGGGGACAACGCAGTCGGCGAGCGCGCATAGCTACCCGCCACCTTCTACGCACCCGGAGAGCAACCACCTCATGAGCGACTGGTCCGCCTCACCCCGACTCAGGTCTGTCCACACCGTGCAAGGCGGCTGTCCATACGCCTCATCGTCGGCTCCCGAGCCCAGCGACCCCCTGCCGATCTACGGCTCGGAATTCAGCGCCAATCCGCACGCCACGTACCTGAAACTACGCGACAGGGGGCCCATAGCCCCCGTCGAGATCGCCCCGGACGTCTACGGATACATCACCACCACGTACCAGAGCGCCATGTATGTGCTGCGCGGTACGCCAGGCGATTTTGCCAAGGACCCGAACCACTGGGCGGCGCTCCGCGAGGGGCGGGTGCCGCCCGACAGCCCGGCCCGGGAGATGCTGAAGCCGCGCCCCAATGCCCAGTGGATGGACGACGATCCGCATGACAGGCTCCGAACGGCGATCACAGAGAGCCTGGCGTTGGGCGACACCTACGCGCTGGTCCCCATCGTCAATCACGTTGCCGACCGCCTCCTGGATGCTGTCGCCCCCAGCGGCCAGATCGACCTGATAGCGGACTACGCCCACCAGCTGCCCACATGGGTACTGATCGAAGCGTTCGGCTGCCCGGCCTCCCTGAGCCGACGCATCGTCGCGGGCCTCGAGAAGATGTTCCACACGGCGGACGACGCAAAAGAGGCCAACCACGACCTCGAAACGGACTGCCTGGCGCTGATCAACCTCAAGCGCGACCGGCCCGGTGAGGACATCACCTCCCGACTCCTGAGCCACGATGCGAACTTGACGAGTGAGGAGCTAGTCCACCAGCTCATCCTGCTGTTCGGCGCCGGCAGCCAGCTGTTGACGGACACCATCGGCAACACACTGAAACTGTTCATCGACGATCAGCAGTTCAACGGCGACTTCCACTGCGGCGTCACAACCGTCCGGGAAGCCCTGGACTGGGTCTTCTGGGCAGACTCCCCGGTCGCCAACTACCACCCGGTCTACCCCCGCAAGAAGATCACCTACCAGGGGATAGTCCTTGGGCCCGGGGAACCGGTCCTTGTTTCGTACGCGATGGCCAACTGCGATCCGGCTCTCGGCAAGGACAGCCACGACCGCGCCAAGCGCTCAGGCAACCGCGGACACCTAGCCTGGGGCGCAGGCGTTCACAGGTGCCCGAGTCCCGCACGCGACATGGCCCGCCTGATCAGCGAGACCGCGGTGGAACGCGTCCTCTCTCGATTCACCGACCTCGCTCTCGCCTGCAGCCGCGCCCAACTCAGTCGCAAGCCAGGCACGTTCTTCTCCAGCTGGTCCGCCCTCCCTTGCCAGTTCACCCCCACACCATCGCTCGGCTCGTCCGTTTGCCCGCCGCTGACCCCACAGTCCGAAGAGTCCACCGGTCAGCCATCAGCCCCTTCCGCTCCCTCGGTCCGCCGCCGCGGATGGCGAGTCCTCTCGAGGCGGTCCGGTCAATAGGACGCTCGCGGGGCAAAGGCAATGCCGCAACGCATCAATCACGAGTGGACCGACAGCTCTGCAAGAGCAACCGTACATCTCCTTCACCTTGGTAGAGAGGAATTCTCATGCTGGGTAGCGTAGTCATTGTCGGCGGCGGCACAGCGGGCTGGATGACGGCCGCATACCTACGCGCCGCGCTGGGTGAATCCATTTCCGTCACTGTCGTCGAGTCCAGGCGCATCGGGACTATCGGCGTCGGCGAGGCCACCTTCAGCACCATCCGCCATTTTTTCGAATACCTCGGCCTCGACGAGCGCGAATGGATGCCGCGGTGCAATGCGACGTACAAACTGGGCATCAGGTTCGAGAACTGGTCCGGTCCGGGCCAGTACTTCTATCACCCGTTCGAGCGGCTACGGGTCGTCGACGGGTTCAGCCTCACCGACTGGTGGCTGCACCAGCGCCCCAGCCCCCGCTTCGATCAGGACGTATTCCTGATGTCGACGATCTGCGACAATAATCGCTCCCCCCGCCACATGGGCGGCACCCTCTTCGAGCAGGAATTCGTGGAGCGGGCTGCTGGATGGGGAGGATCCGGCCGCACCACGCTGTCCGAGCAGAACACCCAGTTCCCCTACGCCTACCAGTTCGACGCCTCGCTGCTCGCCGACTTCCTCACCGAATATGCCACGAAGCGCGGTGCTCATCACATCGTGGACGATGTGGAGGACGTCGCCCTCGACGACCGCGGCTGGGTCAGCCATCTCCGCCTGCGTGAGCACCCCGACGACGTCCGCGCCGACCTCTTCATCGACTGCACCGGCTTCCGCGGGATGCTGCTTAACAAGGCACTCGAGGAGCCGTTCGTGTCCTACCAGGACACCCTCCCCAACGACCGCGCTGTTTCTCTCCGTGTGCCGACCGACATGAAACGGCGCGGTCTGCGGCCCTGCACCACCGCGACTGCCCAGGAGGCAGGCTGGATCTGGACGATCCCGCTCTTTGAACGGATCGGTACCGGGTATGTCTACGCAAGCGACTACATTTCTGCAGAACAGGCTGAACGCACCCTGAGGGATTTCGTCGGTCCCGAGGCAGCGGATGCCGAGGCCAATCACATCGAGATGCGGATCGGCCGCAGCCGTAACTCCTGGGTGAAGAATGTGGTGGGCATTGGGCTCACCAGCGGGTTCGTCGAGCCCCTGGAGTCCACCGGAATTTTCTTCATCCAGCACGGTATCGAGGAGTTGGTCAAACATTTCCCCGACGCTGGCTGGGATCCGAGGCTACGGGACTCCTACAACCGTGCCCGAGCGCATGCCATGGACGGCGTGCGGGAATTCCTCGTACTCCATTACCGGGCTGCGGCCCGTGGCGACAATGGCGACAACACTTACTGGCGGGATGCCAAGATCCGTCCCGTCCCGGACGGCCTTGCCGAACGGATGGAGGTCTGGCCGGTAAAGCTGCCGACTGAAGAGACGATCTACCCGCATTACCACGGATTCGAGTCCTACTCGTATAACTCCATGCTCATCGGCCTGGGCGGCATACGCCTGAAGTCGGCCCCCACTCTCGCGTTGATGGACGGTACCCGCGCGGCGAAGGAGATGCAGTTGGTGAAGGACCAGGCCAGGCAACTCGCACAGACGCTGCCCGACCAGTACGAGTACCTCGCCCAGGCCCGCTGACCTGTGGACGCCTCCCTCGTCACGACACGCGACGTTGTCTTAGTGCTCGCTGCCGCCGCGCCAGTCACTGTGCTGGGCCGCTGGGCAGCCCGTCGACTGAGCCAACCGCAGATCATCGGCGAGATCATGGCCTGCCTCCTCCTCGGCGGAGTCCTGGCCTCCTGGGCGGACTGGCAGACCGGCTCTCCGGGGTGGCAGGCCGTAAAGTTCCTCGGTCATCTCGGCCTCGCGCTCTTTCTCGCCGGAGCTGCACACGGAATCCGCCATGGGACCGACCGGATCCGCGGCCGCGCGGTGGCCTGGCTCTCCGCCGGATCGGCGCTTCTGCCCCTGGCATGCGGCGCTCTGTTCGCCGCCTGGGTGGTGGCCTACGGGGGCACGTCACTGCGGGGTGAAGCGCCGGTGGCCGCACTGGGTCTGATGCTCGCCATCGCCCTGGCGGTCACTGCGGTCCCAGTCCTGGCCGGAGTCCTGGCCGACCGAGGCATGGAGCACACGCCCACCGGCCGATTGGCGATGGCCTCGGCTGTCTCCATCGACGCGGTGATCTGGCTGCTGCTGGCCGTGGCCATCGGCCTCGGTGCGGAGAGCGGAGGCATCGGCCAGGCGGCAGCCGTTCTGATCTGCGGTCTCCTGGCCGCGGTCGCTGTGCGGCGACTGGCCAGTACCACGACCGGCCTCCGGTTCGCCTCCCGACACCCGGCACTCGCTCTGGCACTCGTAGGCGTTGCCGCGGTGGCAGCCGCCCAAACCACGGAGCGGCTCGGGCTCACGGACACGATCGGCGCTGTCCTGGTGGGCCTCGCGGTTCCTGCCGGGAGAAGCCAGCCGGCCTGGACCAAGGCTGCTGAGGGGGTCGGCCGGATCGGCCGCCCCATGCTGCCGGCCCTGTTCACGCTCACCGGCACCACCGTCGCTGGCAGCCCCCAGTCGGGGTTCTCCTGGCAGGCCACCGCGATCGCCACCACGCTGGCCATCGCGTCCAAACTGACCGGCAGCTACCTCGGTGCCCGTATCGGCGAGCAGTCACCTCTCATTTCGCTGCAGTTGGCTGCCCTGATGAACTGCCGCGGGCTCACCGAGATCGTGGTCCTGCAGACCGGTTACAGCGCGGGCATCCTCACCCCCGGCCTCTACCTCGCGCTCCTGGCCATGGCACTGGTCACCACTGCCCTCACAGGACCGCTGCTGTGGGCCATCGACCACTACACCCGTGTCCCAGAGATGCGTCTGACCTCACCACCACACCCAGCCGAGGGGTGAATCACCATGGGCAACGCCACGCCGTCCACCGATGCGAGCACCCCCGACCGCTTCAGGAGCCTCATGGCCGGCTTCCCCACCGGGGTTTCGATCGTCACAGCCATCGGAGACGCCAGCCGCCTGTGGGGCATGACCTGCTCAGCGCTGTGCAGCGTCACCCTCCACCCGCCCACCCTCCTGGTCGGGATACGGGAACAGAGCCCCACCCTCACAGCGATCCTGAGCAGCGGCGTATTCACCGTCAACCTGCTGCACGCCCAAGGGCGCGATACCGCAGACCTCTTCGCCTCCGGTGCCCCCGACCGGTTCAGCAGGGTCACCTGGGCTCTGCCGGACGGCGCCAGCGGCCCCCACCTCATGGAAGCGGCGCACGCCGTGGCCGATTGCCGGGTTTCCCAGACCGTGCACGTCGGCGGCCAGCGGGTCGTCTTTGGTGAGGTCCGTCGTATCACCGTGCTGGCCGAGCCAAAGCCGCTGCTCTATGGACTGCGCCAGTACTCTGCGTTTCCTGACGACAACGCCACGGGATCTCCTACCGGGCCTCCGGACACAGGGGTGTATCCCGTGCAGCCCTCCGTCCGCTGAATGATCGGGAAGCATCGGGTCGCCCGAGGGTGAGACTCCCCCGGGCGACCCGGCTTCTCGAGCTCCTCGGTGGGCGGCGGCTTTGTCGTACTGATCCCAAGGACGCGGATAGGACTCCGGAGAGCTCAAGCGGCACGGGAAACGACAGATGCATCGTGACCCTCCCCTGCACATGCTCAGCCCAGCTTGCCTCAGGCTACTGAAGCAAGCTGGGCGCTGGTGGACTCTATGATCTGCGCGAGCCCTGAGATATGCAGCGAAAACGCGAGATCTCTCAGCCCGGTCAGCGAGCTCAAATCGCGCGCCAAATAGGCTTCAAGCGCCCTGAGATGGTTACGGACGGTAGCCTCTGATAGGCCCAGAGCGCGTGCGGCGGGCTCGACATGAGTGTCGTATGCGAGCCAGCATGTGGCAGTGGTCAGCAGGTCCCGACGGTCCCGACGTGCTGGGCTGAGGAACGCGTCCGCCCACAGGCTCACCTGCCGTGTCTGGAGAAGTGTCCGCAGGTCCGGGGGAGAACCAGAGTCAGTGCCGCTGCCGTCGTGAGGGGAGGCCACCGGCTCCCGGCGTGTGACGAGTTCGAGCGCCAAGCCAACGCTGACCCGGTGCCGCACTGCGGTCAAGTCGACTCCGAGCAGCTTCCCAGCACGGCTGACCTTCTTGGTCACCGTGTTGCGGTGAAGTTCCAGGAGCTGGGCAGCCACCGTGTAAGGGTGGGCAAGAGCAACAGGCAGCGTCTCGCGGAACTGATCCCACTGTCTGCCCGTCTCCATCAGCGGGTGCAGCAGCCCGTGCGCCCAACGCTGCGCATCGCTTTGGGGAAGCAGACTGATGAAGTCGCTCTCCTGGACGGACAGTGCCACTGGATTGGCCTGGTGCGTCGCGAACCTCTGAGCTGTGGTGGCCTCCTGCAAGGCGTCAGCCACCAGTGTGAGGGAGTACAGCCCGCTGCCGCCCAGGGAGGTTTTGCTCCCTGGGGTTGCCACAATGCGGGTGAGGTCGACGGCAACGCTGTCGTCTGCCTCATCGCCGACGGGTACCGGGTTGATGACGAGAATGCGCCGTGCGTCCTGCGGGTCGCCCACGACCAAAGCGCGTCCTGCGGTGGTCGTTTCACAACGGCGACGGGTCGGCTCCCTCAACTTCTGGGAGGTCTGGATCACAAACACGCGCGCCATGTCGGGCTCGAGTAGGCCGGGGGCCAATCCCGAGAGCACGCGCCGAGCTTTGTGCGGCTCGCCCTCCAGAAGCAGTTGGACGGCGGCGAGCCGTGCGGCCTGGGGGGCGAGCGTCGCCGCTTGGTACTCCCGATGTGCTTGGTCCACAAGTCCCAGCAATTTGGCCGCATGCCGGACAAGTCGCATCTGTGTGGTGTCGAGCCGTGTTTCTGAGGTGACGGCCAGGACGGTCTCGGCACCCGTGGCCGGGGCGAGTGAGATCATCTGAGTGTGCGGGACTGACGGATTGTTGTGAAGCGGCCGCGCCGCGGACTGACGGAGGAAAGCCTGTGCGAGCTGCTCCGCTGCGGTGGCCGGCGCGGCGACCAGAATGCCTTGGGGTTCGCTGTGGACGAGCACCTGCGCTTCCAAGGTGGCCGACAGACATTCGGCTATCTCGGTCATGGCCTTGGGGTCGGCCAGTTGCGTGGGCAACGTCTCTATGAGGGCGTTGAGTTGCTCGACCTGCGCTTCCGCTGAGGCTACGCGGGAGGCCAGGATCTCGTCACCCAGGCCGATCCCACCCAGGCCGATCCACCGCTCAGGGGGCGCGGTGGTGGCCATCAAGGGGATGCCGAGTTGGTCTGACAGATCCCGAGCTGCCTGAGGCCACACCTCGTGGGCATCGCCTGGTCCTGCACCGACCAGGGCCGCGCACTGGCGGCGGGCCATCCGCCGCAACAGCACCTCGATCGCAGACATCCCTCGTCCCCGAACTCGGAAGGGTGTGGTCCCCGTGAGGACGACAAGAGTCCCGTCTCGCAGCGGCAGCGCCGGAGCATCTTCGCGGAGCTGTGTGAGAGACACGGCCGTTAACCCCGTCACTCGAGTAGGCACGTGGGCTGCGGGATTGACCGGCCAGGCGAACTTCAACTCGAGATCGGGCATGTCCTTAGACAGCGAGCCCAGCGTCGGCATCTCCCCTCCTCCAACCCACATACAGTCCGTGACCGCCGTTGCGAGGTGCAGCGGCGCTGGCCTCTGCCGCCGGCCGCTGGGCAGGGCCCCCGTGGACCGGGGCCGCGTCACGACTGGTCGCCATGGAGAGCTCAGCCCTCAATCGCTCTCGGCCAAGGACGTCCAGCAGTGGACCTCCGAGGCGTCGACGGGTCCTCCTTGTGTGCACCGCCCCCTCCTCCCCGCGTGCGATTCTCAAAGGCAAGAGTATCTAACGCTTGAGAATCGCACGACGTCAATGGTTCGCGAGGATACCGACTCCTTCCCCCGGATCAACTAGACCGAGGGCCGAGGTTCTGAGGGCGTGTCACCCATATTTGGGTAGATTTTTCCGCAACGCAGCACCCGTGCCCATCGTCGGCTTAGGGAATCCGATTGATGTCAGCGCGCGCAGGCTCCGCGGCTCCCCGGCGCGGATGCACGTCGGACGTCGGCGCCCCCACCTTCCCGCCGCAGCAGCAGAGCTGGTCAGTGGCGAAGCCGGAGGAAGGAGCCCGGAGCCACCACCGCCAGGCGCCCATGTAAGCGCCCTGGCCCTCACATCACCTCAGTCCTCACCAAGATCAGTGGCTTACTGGGAGGGCAGCTCACGTTCATGCCGATGACAAGACCCTGCTCACGCGCCACCGGCCATCCCCGACATGAGTGCCTGGCAGCTCGTGTCTGACGGGCCTGCAACTGAAACCCAGCGCTTCCTTGCCGGACACGAGGATGGGGCACCGAAAGCGGCACCGGCCACGGAGGACGCCGACGACTTCCTCGCTACGGAGCCCAGCAGCACACCAGGTGCCCTCTGGAGCGCAGGCCCACAGTGAGACTTGAACGGAAGGTGCTTTGAGTGCGGGTGCCGTGGAAACCTCGTTGTCCTGTGGCAGCGCCCAGCGACAGGCGACGCAACTGGGCCCACGCAGCCGCGAGCCCGCAAGTTACGCGGCGTTGGCGAGGGCTGCCTGCGCTGTGTTGTCGTCACGCCCGATGGACGGCGATACCCGAGGGCGAAGTGGCCGCCAGCACGCGGGCGACTGTTTCAACAATTCCATCCACTGCTGATCGCTGATGCCCCGTGACGTGTGCCCGTAGTTGCCGCTGTTTGCGCCTGCCGCATGACCGAGTGCACGCATCCGGCCTCCGACCGCTCGCCGTCCACTCGGAAGAGCAGCCCCGGTCGAGAACGGAAAGCACGGCGCCGACCCACTTCAGCGCGAGCTGGAAGCGAACCCAGGGATTCCCTAGCGGCCGCGTGCATCCGCCCGTGCGGTACAGCTCGTCTGGGCTGAGAGCGGTGAGCGGGCAAAACCGAGCCTACCGAAGGCGGCGCCTACCCGCCTCGTTGAGGATCGTGTGAGCTTCTCTCTGGGATCGCCCTGGCCGTCCCTCTTGCGGTCACTGGTTCACGCTCCCTCTCCTGCCTGCACGCCCCTCGTCTCATTCGAGTGTGGCATTCGCCTCGCCATTGTGACTTTCGGTGAATCTGGTGGGCGATACTGTCGCTACAGATGCGCCGTCTCGCAGGCTCGACGGGCTCGGGCGCGGACTGCACCGCCGTCTATCTCGGTCAGCCTTATCGCTGATATGAGTCTCGGTCGGGTTGCCGGGGAGCTGCTCGCGATTTACGGCTTAAAGGCGAGTGCGCCATAAACGACGCAGTCTTTAGCCGCGTCAGGCTTGACACCGGGTTTCGGCCGCCACTGACTGGTCGCCACGACACCCGGAGGGAGAATCTCCAGACCCGCCCCCTGCAGGAACCCCTCTATCGTCGCTTTGTCCCGTGGGTTGACCACGACTCCGCCCTGTGCGTAGAGGGCTGCCAGCTGTTCGGCGCGGGCATGGTCGTGATCGTACGTGCCCTGGGAAAACGCCACGTAACTACCCCGGGGCAACTCACGTGCCAGGTGGGCGATGATGTCAGCGGGATCATCCTTGTCGGAGATGAAATGAAAAACCAGACCCAGAACCAGCCCGACGGGCCGGGAGAAGTCAATAGCCTCCTGCACTACACGGCTGCGCAGGATCGCTTCTGGCTCACGCACATCGGCAGTAAGGTAACCGACCCGTTCGTCGACATCCCCCCAAGCCGACAAATTGGCAATGATTGTACGGTCATTGTCAACATATACGACCCGGCAATCTGGATTAGCATCTTGCGCAACTTGATGAACATTAGGCTCATGCGGAAGGCCCGCGCCGACGTCGAGGATTTGCCGGATGCCATATTCGCCGACAAGGGTTTCTACTGCACGCAGCACGAATCCGCGCTCGTTTCGAGCTATCCGGGCAATGCTGGGAAGGTGGTCCTGGATTTCCTTTCCCAGCTTGCGGTCGCCCGGCCAGCCGTCTTTCGGATGGCCCAGGAATATCTGGTACAACCGAGCCGCGTGGGCTGGACGATTGGCGCCGTCAGATGTCATGTTGCTGTTCTCCAGTCATCATGGATTTTCTGAAGCAGCCTCCGCGTCTCCTCCCCACGCGCCGCCGCCTGTCCCGCCGTCTGGTCCAGAACCTCGGTGTACGAAGCCACGGCGTCCTGCCTGTCCACGAAGTCCATCCGGTCGAGTTGGTCAACGCACACGATGTCCGGCAACTCGGCCGATCGCAGACGGTACAGACAGCAACTCCCTGCTCGTGCCGCGTGAGGGATACCCGCGGAAAAGGGAACAACCTGGATCGTTATGCGGGGTTGCTCTGCAAGCTTCAGTAGATGGGCGAGTTGTCCCTCCATGACGCCAGGGCTTCCTGTCTCCCGGAGCAGTGCAGCCTGATCGAAGGTCACCCACAGTTGCGGACCATTGTCGTCATCGAGGACGGCCTGACGGCGCTGGAGGAGTTCCATCCACCGGTCGCAGTCCGGCACCGGCGCGGCAGCGCGGGCGTACTCCGCCGTCTGCATCAGTGCGGGCACTTCATTGGGCACATATCCCCTGATCTTGTCAGCAGCACCCTCGACCATCACGCAGTTTGCCATGGCCGGAGACAGAACATCGCTGTACTCGTCCCACCAGTTATCCTGCTCAGCCCTGCTGCCCAGCTCGACCAGGGCGTTGACCGTGGCGTCGTCTGCGCCGTAATAGATGAGAAGCTCGCGCCAAGGCGTCGACCGCGCTGGCTTGTGCAGCCCCTTCTCCAAGCGCCGCACAGTGTTGTGATTCACCCCCAGATGGGCCGCAGCTTCATCGAAACTGCGGCCTGTACGCTCACGCAAGTCCTGCAGGTGCCTACCGAGCACCCGCCGCAGGATCGCCGGACTCTCCTCCGACACGTCGCTCCCGTCGCCTCTGGCCGCCGCAGATGCGGGCAACCACGCCAAGATTTGCGAATCGCATACCAGTCTGGTGCGGAGGGTACCGCGTTCTCGCCCGTGGCAGTGCTATGTGCGGCTTCTTCCACCGCAGCACCGTACCCGGACGTCTGATCCGCAGCCGCAGGTCAGTTCTGTGCAGGTTCACCCGCAACACTTTTGCATTCTGATCTGATTCACCCCGGCCCGGCCTTTTATGCGCAGGTGACCAGAAGTGCGTCTCCGGCGCCGGGGTCTTCGCCACTGTTCTGGACGCAGGCTTCGTGGTCGACGAGCGTGACGGTGACCATACAACCCGGACCGCGCCGCCGATGCTCCGCCCTTGTCCGGTGCATCACGGTCCGGCCGTGCGGGTTTCGCAAGTCGGGTTCGAGACCGAGTTGCTCACAGTCCACACTGCAGTTCGCCAGCAAACCCCGCTGGTTCCGGGCGGCGCCTTCGACGCCTGACATTCCTACGGGAACGGCACACATCGAAAACTCTCCGGCCCGGCCATCCCCTTCTTCTCCCATCCACCACCGCGCCGGCCGCCACGCTCGGCGCAGTCCCCGTCTGTATCGTCGTGCGCTTCGTCGACTGGGAGTGGCCGATGGCCGTCCCCCGGGTCCTCGCTGTAGATGACCGCGGAGACCGCGCTGTCGTAGGCATCGTTGAGGCCGTTGCCGCTTGTGCCGAGCATGTTCTCCCAGTCGATTCCCATGACTACGAGCCTAGACCGTATGGAGAACCGGCGCCTCGCTCGCAAGTTGGCGCGGGTTGTCGCCACTCTGAGTGCCGGTAGAGCCGCAATTTCGGGAGGTGCCGGTCATGTTCGAGCGTACGTATGCCGGGCTGGATGTTCACGCCCGTTCGGTCGTCGGGGACGCGATCGATGGAGTTTCCGGGGGGGGATCCGGTCGCTGCGGCTGGCGCCGCAGACGGAGCCGGTGTGGGGCCATCGAGCAGATGGCCGCCGTCTCGCCGTTCGCGCCGGTGGTGGGGCGGCTGGGGTGCCTGCGCGGGGTCAGCTTATCGGTGCCGCAGGACGACCACGGTTGCGTCGTCGCGATACAGATCCCCGGTCTTCTCCTCTTTCTCGCCCTCAGCGGCGGTGACAAGCGCGTCAGCAAGGGCCTGCGGAGCGTCTGCATGGTCTCGACACAGGGCCTCGACAGTCTCCAGATCGACCTGGTCGGAGATCCCGTCCGAGACGAGCAGAACCAGGGGGACGTCCTCGGGGATCTCCACCTGGCGGCACGTCATCTCGGTCGCCTGGGCGAGGCCGAGCCGCGCCCAGTTGTCCTGGGTCTCGGCAACCTCGACGGGGACGATCTCGATCGTCTTGTCCCCGTTCCACCGCAGCCACTCGCCCATGGTCTGGTCCGTGCTCCACAGGGTCAGCGCTGCACCGTCCCAGCCGTACGCCCTACAGTCCCCGATCCAGTGGACGCTGGTGGGCCGTCCGGGCTCCATGGAGGCGACGACGGCGGACATGTGCGGCGGCCGGCCGTACGCGGCGGCCATGCGCCCGGCAGCGGTCAGGCCGACGAGCCCGCCCATCGCCATCCCCATGAGGGCGATCGCGGACGGCGCGTGCCGGGCGAAGTCCACGACTTCCTCGTGGTGGCCGGCACCGTCGACAACAGCCGCGCACACCCGCCCGCCCCGCCGGTGGACGTGGGCGCCATCCGCATACGGCGGCTCGGTGCCGGGGCGCTGGGCGATCCCGACCGTTACCGCCACCGTCTTGTTGTCCGTCACTGGAACTCCTTCCGCCGGGGGTACCCGGCTCTGCCGATGAACACAGTCGTCATACAGCCAGCTCGTCAAGGGGAATATCGGAGCATTTTCACGTGCCTCCTGCGGAAGATGACGCAATATCGCCTACCTTGCCCGGAAATTGATGCCGTGCCAGGGCGGTGTGCCCTCCGAGTGCTTGCCAGCTTTGACGCGTTATTCGCCCTCGGGAGTGTTCTTGTCTCGCAAGGGCCGCAGCCCGCCGGGCAGTTCGGAAGCTGGAAGGAGTACCGGCCGAGTTGATGTGGTGGCGAACGAACGGCGACAGCCGGGCAACGTCCTCCTCGCGGAGCTGAGTGACGGCGGCGTCCATATAGCAAGTGTTGAAGAGGACCAGGGCGTTGAGGACTACGCCAGGTCGCCGATCTGGTCTCATCCGAACTAGCCCAGCACATTGGCGGGTTCGCTTCCGAGTCGACGTTCACCACGGAAAGCAGTCGTGGAGAAGTTGGGTAGATCGGTGTCCTCGAGCGCGCCGCCAGTTGCTCGCCACCGTCCCGACCCTGGGAACGTACGAGGAGAGAGCCTTGCGGGTGGAGTGGTCCGACACGGGATGCCGCTAGCGGGCGGATCTCCGTTGTTCGCGTACCGCAAGGGACAGTTCTTGCATGGCCTCTCGGGCGTGGTCGTGTTCTTCCTTGTCGAGCGCGGCAAGCACGCGTGCCGCCAGGAGGCGAATGGTCTCGGGCAAGGCGTCCTGGGCCGCGATCCGGTAGGCGTAGGTGCGGCGGGCGGCCCGTTCCTCAGGGGTGACGCCGTCGGGGCTCGACGGGGAGACCGCGGTCTCGTACTGGGCCACTCCGAGAAGCAGGCCGTGGGACAGCTCTTCGGCGAAGCCGCGATCACGAGCGGCCTGGTGAGCTGCGTTGAACTTCGCCATGCTGCGGCGGCGGGTCAGAAAGGCGCCAAGAGCCGCAGCACATCCGCCGGCTAGCGCGGAGAGCCCTGCTGTGCCCGGCCCGCCCAGGACCGCGCCGATGAGCCTGCCTACCGCGGCCATGAGGCAGGTCACCGCGATGCTGGACAGCAGGACGGCGCGGGCGGGCGTTTGAGAGCGCGTAGCGTCAAGTCTGCCCGAGTTGGCGGCCGTACTACTCCGGCGTCACCACGGTCGTGGCGAGCACAACGTGCACGACCTCAACTTCGGGTCTACCGCTTGACCACCCGTCTGTGAGGGGGCTCCTGACGCAGCCTGGTCAACATCTTGACCGGACTCCGGGGTGCCCTGTCCGGGCGGGTCGTACTACCGATTGCCGTAGCGGAACTGCGGGGTGTCGGTGAACTGCTCGTCGTATGTGTCCACGAGCTGCTGCAGCATGGTGCCGGAAAAGTCGGTGTCGAGGTCCTGGACCTGCCAGTTCTTCGCCTTCGGCCACGGCCCGTCCTCGGCGGCCTTGAAGATGGATCTGTCGGCATACGGCTTCCACAGTCTGCGCGCTGGTCACGTCACTCAGGCAAGGCGGAACGGCGCGAGCACCGAGGAGATCATGCGGGCCGGCCGGTGGCGGAAGCCCGAGACGGTGAACGTCTACGTCCGGGAGTTCAACCCGGCCGCCCGCAACAGCGTCATGCGCCTGGGTCTGCGACCTCTCCGGCCGGCTTGTTGCGGACGTCACGCATCCGGGCGTCGAGAGCGGCCTGGGTCTCAGGATCGAGCTCGTAGTCGCCGGCGGTTTCAGGGTTGACGTCCAGCGCGTGAGAGCGGAAGGCCTCCCCTTCGGCGGAGAGCTGCTGGATGGTCTGGGTGATCCGGTGGATCTTCTGGCGCTGCCTCTCCCATTCCTGCTCGGCGAGGGCGAGTTCGGCGAGCTGGTTCTGGATCTCAGCCTCGTTTTCCCGGGCGTAGTTGTCGCTGACCAGTGTGATCAGAGGAACCCCGAGAGCCTTGGCGGCGGTGACCGCCTCGTCGAGCCTGACCGCGCGGATCCGCTGCTCGATGCGTGTGATGGCGGTGGAGTCGACGTTCGTGCCGAGCAGTTTGGCCATACGGCGCGCTAGCTCTGCCTGGCTGATGCCGAGACGTTTGCGTTCTTGACGAAGTCGGCGGGCGAAAAGGTCTCCGGGCAGTGGGTTCATGGCGGTTTGGTACTTCCTGGTCAAGATCGCGATCGACGGTGGGTGAGGGTGGCCCGCCTCGAAATCGAGCAGGCCAGCGCCGTGGCAGTGCTGGAGCGGCACATTACACATCTCGCACTGCGGATTCCACAGGCGTCCACCGCGGCCCTGCGGTCACGCGTCGCGATGCCGATTCGCCTCGCTTCCGAGCGCCTTTCGACTCTTTATCGATAGCTCCTTTCGTGTGCCTGTGATCCACCATTCGAATGAGGTAGATTAGTCACTGCGGATGCGCACGTATACGAGCCAGCAGGGGAAGCCGACAGCATGCCCACCGACCACCCCGGCTTCCATCACTGCTCGACCGGTTGGATGAGCTGCGCTTGTTGCCTTGTGACTCACTGTCATGCCACCGAATGATTCGAAAGGCGAGAGGAAAGAGCCATGGCGAAGATCTACGAGGCAGCTGTCCTCACACAGGCCTCCTTGCCGAGTGCGGCCTGGGACCTGACCAGCTTCCTGCAGAACGCCAAGTCCCAGATCCAGCTCTGGGGCGGTCTTCTGCTCATGCTGCTCGGTGCTGTCGGCCTGGTCTGGGGCGGTGTGCTCCTGATCAAGAAGCTGATGGCCAACCCGCAGTCCGCAGGTCATCAGCAGGGCTGGGGCACGATCGCGCTCCTCATTCTCGTCGGCGGAGCCCTGGGCACCGGCGGGTGGTCGCTGATGTCGACGATCGGTTCCGGCGGCCAGCAGACCATCACGGACCTCGGCGGCGGCACGGTGATCATCCAGACCGCCGATCAGTTCAGCGGGTTCCTGAGCGGCCCTTCCAAGTAAGAGGCCGTCCCAGACCGTGCACACGACCGGGGGCAGAGACGTCGAGCGAACCGGGTCGGTTGAGGCGCAAAGCCTCCTCCGGCCCGGTTCGCCATATCCGGGCCCGCAGCACGGTGCAGGCACGAAAGAGAGCAGAACATGGGGATCAAGGACAAGGCACTGGCCTTCAGCAGGAAGTTCAAGCTCGACTCGCACCACGCGATCGAGCGTTTTGGGGTGTTCTTCGGCATCTTCGCGGTCACGGGTGCGATCGTGATCAGCGCATCGGGGGCCTCGGCGTACCAGGCGGGGCTCGACTCGCTGTCGCAGACGGCGCTGTACACCAGCGACTTCAAGACGTCGAAGACGAATCTCGACGGCACCGTCGACGGGATCTACACCAACGAGAGCGGCAACAAGGCGCTCGTGATGATGCACTTCAGTCCGACCGCTCAGATCTCGTACAACGCCGCGGACTACAGGGCTTTCCTGCTCGGGTCGGACACCTCGCTGAACAGTGAGCCGGTCAGCACCAGTGGGATCAAGGGCTCCTTCTACGCCTTCGGCACGACCGGCTACGTCGGGGTCCTCCTGAACGCCGACCGGCCCTTCGACCGCCAGGTGCTGAACCTGACGGTCCGTGCGAATGCCGAACTCACCACGCCCGGAGCGGAGCAGGCGCACAGCAGCGGCAAGCTGGCCGGCGACGAGACCTTCTCCAAGTACGACCAGTGGCGGGTCTTCTTCAACCCCGGCGCATCCGGGGTCCAGAAGATCGCGGCGCTCGACGCTCTGACCTTCGACCCTGCGCAGGCCTACTACGAGGTCGCACTCAAGGAGAAGGAGAGCGAGGCCAGGGATGCCCTGGACCAGAAGCTCGTCGAGTTGCGCACGAACCTGACGCAGATTCAGTCGTACACGTCCGACCTGCAGACGACGAAGATCGACGGCCTGTTCCTGCGTCCGCCGGCCGTTCCGGTCTCGATCGCCACCGACAAGATCACGGGCGTCTCCGCAGCCGCGGCCAAGGACGGCGTCTCGACGCTGGCGCTGCAGACCAAACACGTCGTCCCGGGCGGCTTCGACCTCAACTGGCGTGCAGGCAACGTCTACGACGGCTACCTCGGCGCCCTGGTTCCGGCCGGTCAAAGCTACGCCCAGTTCTTCACCAAGAAGCGTGACGAGGGCTCGGATCCGACGAGCCAGCAGGTCTCGGACATGCGGTGGATCCTCTCGGACGGCACCAGCCTCACCAAGGACTACCAGTCCTCTGACGTGACGATGCGCCCTCTCATGAACATCATGAACAATCTTTCACAGGCGTATCAGAACTACTCGCGGAACAAGTCGCAGTACGAGTCGGATCTCTCGCTGAACCTGCTCCGACTGGATGCGAGTCTGCGGGACGTGCAGTCCAACAGCACCATTCGTCACGACAAGGACTTCCTCATCACTCTCCATTGAGTGCAGCGATGAAGTCACGCATCCCGCTACCTGGCATTGATCCGGAAAGGAAAACGACATGGCCACCGACAAGCCGAATCGGAGTCCCAAGAAGGGGACGACGAAGGACCAGTCGAGCACGTCGGTGAGTCAGGGGATGCCCCGGCAAGGTCGCGGGACCAAGAGCCTCGGCCCTGAGGAAGACATCGAGAAGCCTCCCGAGGGCAAGGCCAGCGTGCCCAAGCAGCTCCCGGCCCCGGGAGCTGATTCTTCTGGTCCTTCTGGCGCGGCGAACACTGCGCCGAAGATGCCGGACGCGGCAGACACCGCAGAGACCGCAGGCAAGGCGGCCGGCGCCGCGAATGCCGGGTGCAGGGCATGAACCGCGTCGCCGGGAACATGGCCGGAGGCGCGGCCCGGAAGGCGATCGAGGGAGACGGCAGCAGCGCGACCCGCCGTAACGCCGGGCGTTACGCGGGAGCTACCGTCTCCGGTGCCGTGGCGGGCGCACAGGCTGGCGGGCTTCCGGGAGCTGCCGTTGGCGCAGCAAAGAACGTCGGCGTCGAGGGGGCCCAGGACGCGGTCAAGGGCGTGTCCGAGGTCACCGGCGGCAGCCCGGACGCCAAGCCGGCCGACCAGCGCGAGCTGGGTGCCGGCGGCACGGGCTACGAGCGCGGTGCGTCGAAAGACGACGAGGGCCTGGGCTCGAAGGCGGCCAAGGGCGTCGCCGTCGGCGGTGGCGCGGCTGCTGCTCCGCCGGCCATGGGCGTGGTCATGGCCATGGCCTTCCTGAACTGGTTGAAGTCCATGTTCTTCGCCGCTATGGCGATGATCGTCAACGCCGGGAAGCTGCTGTGGATGCTCATCGTCAACATCGCCAAGGCGGTTGGTCATGCGATCGCTGCGCCGTTCATGGCGATCGGCAGCTTCATAGCCAAGGGGGCCGGCGCGGTCCTGGGCGTCACCGTCACGGCGACGATGGCCCCTGTAGCGGCAGCGATGTCGGGTGTGGTCGCGATGACCGCCACCGTGGCCCTGCTGGGCACGGTCTTGACCGGCGTCCTCAACTCGACGGCGCTGACCGAGGGCAGCATCAACGCGAACGGGACGGCGTGCGTCGTCAACGCGGGTAGCATCGGCAACGGTTCCGGGGCCACCGTCCCGGCGGACGTGGAGAAGAACGCCAAGGAGATCTACTCGGTACTCAGCAGCTGGGGGATGCCGAAGGAGAACATCGCGGGCATCCTCGGCAACTGGTCGCAGGAGTCCGGGATCGACCCGACGAGCGTGCAGAACTTCCCCATGAGGACGTATGCCATAACCGCCGAGAAGGCCAGCGCCGCACAGAACACGGATAATGGCATCGGTCTCGGGCAGTGGACGTTCGGCCGCAACACGCTGCTGCGCCAGTATGCGAAGAGCAAGGGCGTCGGCTGGTTCACGATCAAGGCCCAGCTGGCCTTCATGGCCGAGGGTGACAACCCGGGCGACGTCACGGTCTTCAAGGACATGCTCATGAAGTCGCAGGGCTCGCCGCGTGCGGCGGCGCTGCACTTCCACGAGAAGTGGGAGCGCTCCGCTGACGGCTCGGCGGAGCTCACCGCACGAGGCGACAACGCCCAGATGTGGTTCGGCAAGATGAGCGGCTGGTCGGTCGACAGCTCGATCGTGGGCGGCGTCGAGAACATCGTCGGCGGGATCATCGAGAACATCGGCAACGGGATCGACACGATCCTGGGCAACTGCACCTCCAAGGGCGGCAGTTCCGTCTCGCTGAAGGACGGCGGGATGACGCAGGAGGAGGCCCAGGCTCTCGTCGACCTCTTCAACAAGGAGGGCGGGAAGTTCCTGGATGGCCGGTACGGTCCGGGCGGTGGCCCGGGTTCCTGCAACGGCAACCATGCGATGAACTGCGTGTCGTTCTCGACCTACTTCGTGAACAAGTACACAACATTCCAGACCTACCCGGCCGGTGACGGCAAGGAGACGGCGTACACGATTGCGAGGGAGACCGGCAAGCAGATGTCCTCGACCCCGACGGCGTACTCGGTGGGCTCCGGCCCGGGCTACGGCCCCGCCGGCCACACTCTCGTAGTGCTCGGCGTCCAGGGCGACAAGGTCATCCTCGGCGAGGCCGGCTATTGCGCATTCATGGGTCGGGTTCGCGTCGACAGCGCGGCGCGGATGGCGGCCAAGGGCTGGAAGTTCGTGGGCATGTCGGATGCGATGCTCCCCTCCGACAAGATCAAGACCGTCTGATGCGCTGCATCTGATCTGGGAGCGAGAAGCCGGTGCCGCGCGATCCGGGCACCGGCTTCTTCATGTCCGGTGCAGGCCCTGCGTGCCGGCTTCGCTTTTCGGAGCCCTTATCGAATGGATTCAGAGTCGGCCTGAAATGCCTTTACAGATAGACTTGAGTCGTTTATGAGAGCAACGCTGAGTGAGGAGTGTGTTCCGTGGCGACAGCCCATGACGAGTCCGAGAGCACGGGCCCCGAGCAGGAGACCGGGGCGATGCCCGAAGCGAAGCCCGCGGCACCGAAGACACACAAGAAGGTCACCGGAGCTGAGCTCGAAGAGCGCTTCGCGAGCTGGACGATGCGCCAGCGCGAACGGGTCCAGACACGCAGCCCGGAGGACAACGCGCGCCTGATCCGACGCAGCGTGACCGCGGTGATGGGGGTCGGGATCCTCACCCTCGTCGTCGCCACGGGCGTGGCCGGCGAGAGCTTCAAGGCGAGCACGGCGGACAACGAGGCCCAGATCGTCCAGCTCAAGGGGCAGCTGGATGATGCCCGGTCCACGCCCGCGAAGGCGGACGCCGGCGCGCAGTTGTCCAAGCTCACCGAGGCGGCAGCCGCCGACGCGAAGAAGGTCGCGACCGGGGAGCAGACCTTCGCCACGTTGTACCACCAGGCCAGCGTCCAGCCCAGCCCGAACAACGGGGCCCCGAACCAGGCCACGCTGGAGATCATCAAGCACCGCCGGGGCATGGCACCGCTGTTCAGCAAGGACTCCTTCCTGGTCAGTGACAAGGAGGCGTACAGCACCTCGTCGCTGACACCGTTCGATGCGACTACCGAGATCGATCCGCGCCACGCCTGGTACATCCGCTACGCCGGCCAGAACGCAGCTGCCCCGAGCACGTACGCATGGAAGGTCGAGACGGTGATGCCCGATCTGAGCGTGAAGGACGGCTCGGGCGCGACGAACCAGGCAAAGGTCGTCTGGCTGTGCCGGGACACGAAGAGCGGCGAGGTGCTCGCCTGGGCGAGCGCGCGTTACGTGCGCAACGGCACGACGGGGACCTTCGACCACTTGGCGCTCGTGGTGACCGCCGCCGGTGCTCAGCACGAGAACCCCGCGATCAAGATGCCGGCCGGGTCCGGAGTCCCTGAACTCAGCGGCACGGGCACACAGAAGAAGGGCCGGAAGCGATGACGGAGCAGACGGCAGCACCCATGCGGCGGGGATTCTTCCGGCGCAACCTCTCGGCCCTGGTGACGGCTGCGGTCCTCACGGTCGTCGCGACGGCTGCCGGTGTGACCTTCAGCAGCCAGCACGCGGCCCTGGCTGAGCAGGAAGCCCAGATTGACGACGTCGAGGAACAGGTGGCAGGCATCCAGAAGAAGAACGCCGAGCAGGTGAACGCGGACGTCATGGCGGCCCTGGGTGTCAGCCAGAACCGGCTGAGCACCGACGGTGAGCGCATCAAGTCGCTGCTCTCGATGGCCTTCACGTGGGACTCGGGACAGAGCTATGAGGCGGCGCGCGAGAGCCTGAAGAGCCGGTTCGGCCTCACCGAGAACGCGACGTTCCTGAAGTCGTTCATGCCTCCGTCGAGGTTCAATGAGGACTCCCAGGGGCGGCGTTATTACTACATCGACACGGTCGGCCTGAACTCGGCCCTCGGAGCGGATCCGGACATCGAGGTCGTCGACGTCCGGGCGGGCGTCTACACCTACGCCATCCTGGCCGACGTCGAGGTCACCTCCGACGCGGTGTCCCAGAACAAGGCGAGCAAAGCCAGTGTCACGGCACACCGGCGCGCACTGCTCTTCGTCACGGTCGACACCCAGGGCAAGGTCTCGAATCTCTCCGGCGTCCCGGCGAGTGGCGAGACTCGCTATTCCGGATAACCCATACCCCCTTTCGATTCGCCTTATTGATAGAGTTGCCCTGGTATTCGAGTGAGGCATCGAGTCGAGGACCAATGGCATCGACACAGACCGATGAGTCGGGTGGGGGCGCAGTGCGCAAGACGCGCTTCGTCGCGACGTCCGCGTCCTCACAGGGGGGCGCGGATACTCCTGAGCAGACGGAGCCCGCGGGCGGCCTGCGCAAGCGCACCCTCGTGGCCGGCATGAGCATGGGTGTGGGCGCACTGCTGTGCTTCGTACTCTCCGCGGGGTTCTCCAGCGGTCAGAACGCGGTGAGCGATACGGCTGCGCCGGAGATCTCCACTCTGCAGGAGCAGATCAGGATCACCGAGGCGAAGACGGCGGCACTGCCGAAGGCCGACGACGCCAAGCGTGGTCTGACCGCGGCCCTGACGGCGGCTGGTCAGGTCGCGAAGCTGCAGAACGACTACCGCTGCCTGACGCCCAGCGTGGCGGCAGACGGCGGCACGCTCGTCACGGCGACTTCTCAGTCGACGCTGCGCAACCTCATCCCCTACTTTGCCCCCTCGGTGCACCAGGCGGACCTGGGGCCGTGGTACCTGCTCGCCAGTGACAAGGACGTGGCAGCCGGCGCCGGGATCCCGATGAGCTTCAACTCCGGCTTTGAGTGGGTCGCCCAGGTGCCCTACCTGGTCAACGACGACGGCACCATCACGGTGACCTGGCTGGCGAGGGAGACCAGAACGGGTGCAGGCGAGAGGCCGGCGGTACTGGCCTGGGCCCGCGCCGATTACGACCTGGTCCGCAAGGCGTTCGTGAACATCCAGACCGGCACGACCGCCCCCGGCGAGGCCTTGAAGCAGGAGGTGAAGACACCGTGAAGGAGGAGATCAAGGACAAGCTGCGCCAGCACGCCGGGAAGATCCTGCTCGGCGGTACCGGGGCGCTGCTCGTGCTCTCGGTGGTCACGCTCGGAGCCAGCCTGCTCAGCGACGGCCCTGCCGCGTCGGACACCCAGGCCGATGCGGTTGTTCAGAAACTCGAAGGCAACCTCGGCGACGCCCGGGCCAAGCTCGCAACACAGCACACGGCGCTGCTGGTTCAGCTGCTGGGCATGGACATCGAGCGGGTGAACCGCGACAGGGCGACGGGCCGGTCCCTCCTGCTCAGCCTCACCGACAGCTCGGCGTCGACCCGGACCGTCAAGGAGCAGCAGGTACTGCTCGACGCGCGCTACGGCTTCCTCGACCACAAGTCCCGGGCGCTCACCGAGTTCGTGCCGGAGTGGATGACGGCGACCGGAGCCACGAAGGGCGCTGGGAGGACGTACACGCTCGCTGATCTGGACATTGATGTGAGTCGGGTGCAGGGCCTGAACTACTCCTGCACGGGGGTGGCCCGGCTCGATCCAGTCCGCGTTGGACCGGATCAGAACAGCGCTGCCAAGAGCGAGTTCGTGGTCTTCACCTACTCCACCTCTCAGGACGGCACGGTGACGTCGCTGGACGCCTACCGGGCCTCCAGCAAGACCCGCGACGCCCTCGCTGCCGCCAGCGAGGAACAGCCCTCCCTCAAGCCGACCGGGTGAGCAACGCGCCCACCGCTTCAGCACGCACCCCAGAAGACCCCGACGAGACGTAAGGACACGAACATGTCGGCCCAGACCCTGGAGAAGACCGAGACGACCGCCCCGACGAGCACGGCCGCGACGGCGAAGAAGACCACGGCGAAGCCCGTGAAGGATCAGAAGGACTCGAAGCTGCACACCGGATGGCGGCGTCTGGCCCCGAAGAAGGAGACCGGCAGGTTCTCCGTCGTGGTGTGGGCGGGGTTCTTCCGGGTCATCGTCCTTCTCGCCGACTACCTGCTGGCGTTCATCACCGCCGTGGTCATCATCCCGCTGCTGGGCGCATGGCTGCACCAGCGGTCGGGCGCATCCCGGGGTGCGCTCAGTGCGGACGGAACCATCGCCGTGTGGCTGATGCCGCTCCTCTTCCTGGTCGCACTGCTCGCCGCGGGCGAGATCGTCGTGATGCGCGGCATGTGGCGCTGGGCAACGCGGATGATCGCGAAGATCCGGGACGCCCGGGGCGAGGCGTCCGGAGCCGACGTCACACCGAAGTCCACGACCAGGACCGCCAACCGGAGCAAGACCTACCGCAAGAGGAGCAAGTGATGCGCACCGCAGGACTGACGATGAACGACGTATGGGCCCACCGCGTCCTGCGTGAACGGGGAGTGGAGACGTACCGGCTGGAGGGGGTGACCGCTGAGCTGGGTGTCATGGTCGAATCGCTCGACCTCACGCACCGGGGCAAGGAGGAGAACTACCGCCCGTATCTGCACATGACGGGCGAGCTGCGCTCGGTCACCCCGGCCCAGGCCCTGCCGTTCGGCATCTCCCAGGTGACCTACTCCCCCGGTCAGGGCGAGAAGGTAGACGCCTTCTATGAGTTCGATGACCAGCAACTCGTCGTACTCGCCGGCAAGGGCTACTTCACGAGCGGCTTCGCCGTGCCCGAGCAAGTCACCGGGATCGAGTGGGAGCTGCCGGCCACGGCGGACATGCTTGTCCTCGCCCCGTCAGGGGCGCAGACCGAAGGCGATACGTCCGTGGTCTTCACCCAGATCCACGACATCGGGGGCCTGGAGATCGATCTCGAGTCCAGCGGCTACGACCTCGCCGGCTACTTCGCCGACCACTCCAAGGACGGCGTCCCGCGAGCTGAAGCCGTAGTCGATGCGCGTGGGCTGAAGGCGCGCTCGGACGCGATCAACTCGCTGTTCACCGAAGCCGAGCTGGGCCTGGACACCGAGGTCAAGCAGGTCGTCGGAGCGCCCGTGCCTGAGGCAGCGCCGGTTGCTGACGGCATGAGCGCGCGTCTGCAGCAGATCGAAGCGGAGATCGCCGCCGAACGGGACCGGTACCAGACCGAGCGCGCGAGCACCGAAGGCACCACGGAAAACCTCTACCGGGAGCGCGTGGCTGGGGCTCTGCACCGGGCCGAGGAGCAGGAGGAGTCGTTCGCTCCCCCGGTTCCGGCCCGTGACGCGCAGCGCGACCTGAACCTGGATCTCTTGGAGCTGGGCGAGCAGGAGCAGGAGCAGGAGTCCCGGCGACATGAGGTCAAGCCCGTCCCGAGTCCGGACGAGCGCAAACACCGGATGGCCCAGCGTGCGGCCGATCTGGACTTCGGCGAGGACGGCGAGCAGAGCCTGGGGTCTTGAGGACGGATCAGGCATGACGAGCGCGGCCCCGGCTTGCTGGCGAGCAGCAGCCGGGGCCGTAGTGCATCGGTGCCGAGACAGGAAGGAGAGCGACGATGGGCCTGAAGCAGGACATCATCGTGATCAACGAATTCAGCGTGCCGCTGCCTGGCGGCAAGGGATCGCGCGGTGCGACGCCGGGTGACTACGTCACCCGGTACATGGCCCGCGAGCAGGCGACCGAGTCGCTGGCTCCGATCCAGCGCTTGCGCACCGACGACTTCATCATGCGCTACATGGCGCGGGAGTCCGCCGTCGAGCGCGACGGTATCTCGCGGGGCGCGGCGAAGCATGAGATACGCCAGGCCCAGGGTGACGGCGGCGTGGCCTTCGGCTACGGCTCGGTCTCACTCTCCGACGAGCAGCTGCGCGCGGCAGGCAAGGACATCCAGGAGCACTTCGAGCACGGCAAGACCGTGCTCAAGACGGTGCTGTCCTTCGACGAGGAGTACCTGCGGAAGCACAAGATCGTCGACGACGACTTCCACTGCGAAGCCCGCGGCGACTACCGCGGCCACATCGACCAGATGAAGCTGCGCATGGCGATCATGCACGGTCTGGAGCGGATGAGCTCGGGCACCAGCGGCTTCGACGACCTGCGCTACGTCGGGGTCATCCAGGTCGACACCGAGCACGTGCACTGCCACCTGGCCATGGTCGACGGCGGCCGGGGCCAGGTGACGAAGAACGGTACGCAGCGCGGCAAGCTCCTGGACCGGCACAAGTCCAGGCTCCGCCGCGGTGTTGACGCCTGGCTCGATGAGAAGCAGGCGGTGGCTCATCTCTCCAGCGCCGTCGGCTACGAGCGGCGCAACGTCACCACCTTCATCAAGCGGTGGGCGCACGAGCGGATCCGGGCCGAGTCCCTGCCGCAGTTCCTGCTCGCCTGTCTGCCGGCAGACCGAACGCTGTGGCGCGCCGGCTCGAATGACGCCAGCATGCGCAAGGCGAACCAACTGGTGACCGAGCTCGTGAAGGAGCAACTCGACCGCGCCGGATCCCCGATGCCGGAGGCCATGGAACGCATCGTCGACTACGCCAACGAGCGCCGCGCGAAGGAGTCTCTGAGCACGGAGGAATGGCAGAAGCTGGTCGAGCAGGGACGTACGCAGATCATGGAACGCGCCGTCAACGGCATCTACCAGATGCTGCGGGCCATACCGGAGTCGGAGCTGCGGGTGCGCACGCCGATGCTCGAAGTCATGGGGATGGACTACCAGCAGATGGCGGTGCTCGCCGCGGACCGGCAGGGCGAAGACGAGAATGCTGAGGCCGACTTGGTCTCCTTCGGCTTCCGACTGCGCAGCTACGCCTCACGCCTGCAGCATCACCGGGAGAAGGCCGGGGTCTACCGCGACCTCGCGCACCAGTGGGAACAGGCCGAGAAGACCGACGTCGCCGCCGAGGACTCGCGCCCGCTCTACGACTTCTACCGCTTCGAGGAGAACTACCACCGGCGGCTGATGAGCAAGTACCGGCACTTCCTGCCCTTCCTCGGGGACGCCGGCCAGTGGTACGAGCAGCAGCGGGACGTGGCGACCTACGGCCAGCGGTTGCTCTCGCTCATGGCGCTGCGCGCGGATGCCTCCCTGCAGCGAATGAAAGACTCCGAGGAGGCCGAGAACCTGGGCCGGACGATCTACGATCAGCCCGGCGGCCGGCTTCTGACCGAGGGCAAGCGCGGCCGGGCGGTGCTGGACGCGCGCATCCGGACGATGAAGCAGTCCTATGACCAGAAGCTGGACGGCCTGCTGGCTGATCTCGCTTCCTCCGGCCTGGTGCTGCGCGTGGGGTCGAGCGCCGAGGATCCGGCGAGTACGGAGACCGACGCGGTCAGCACGGACTTCAAGGTCGTCGCCGGTGCCGCGTATGACTTCGACGAGGTCAAGGCTCTGGACCTGCACCACCTGGGATGCGACTTCGTCACCGACGTCGAGATCGGGCCGCAGGCACGCCAGACCTTCGTCGAGACGACCAGGGATCGCCGACGGCTGCTGCTGGGGGCGATGGACTACCTGGACCAGTCCGGCCAGGCCGAGGCAATTCCCGATCTGCCGGTGGACGATGTCGCGGCGATGACACGGGTCTCCCGGGAGCTGGCGCATCAGCAGACGGACGAGGAATCCGGCACGCTCGTGTTGCGTTCCCGGATCGCGGAGCTGCGCGCCGGGCGCGAGCAGGCCGAGCGGATGCGGCGGTCCAAGGCCTCGTCACTGGACGCCGGCCTCGTCGTGCGGGTCCAGGCCCAGGTCGATCAGGCTGTGACCACAGCGGATACCCGGATGGCATTCGACTCGCAGTCGGATCCCATATCAACTAACTTCCAACGCGAACAGAAAGATTAGTCGGAGTCTTGTCGAATGCCCTATAACAGTATTAGCGTGAAGAGCATTCGTCGGGACTCAATGCCTTGTCCGGACGATGTGACTGATCGCGCCGACTTGTCGGAGGGCAGTCGGAACGAACGGAAGGAAAAGATCATGGCACGTCTCAAGGGCAAGGGCGCGATGACCGGAGTCAACCTCATCGCGAAGGTCTACAAGAACGGCGTCACCAGGGACGGCGCAACCCAGTACGCCGACGTCCAGCTCGACGCTCGAGATCCGCGCGGTCCGGAGCAGACGAACCTGCATCTGAAGTCCGATCGGGTTCAGGGTGAGGACGGCAAGGTCCGCTACAACAACGGCGCTCCGTACTCCACCGGTCAGATGGAGGAGATCGCCAAGGCCGCGGGCCCGAACACCGAGCCGATCCTGAACAAGGACGGCAAGGAGGTCGGCACCATCTACGGCTTCAAGGGCAACGTGATGCCCGCGACGCGCGGCACTGGCCTGGTGGTCCACACCAAGTCCGTCGAGGCCTCCGAGTTCAAGGTCGACGGCAAGACGCTGGACAACCAGTTCGCGTCCATGCGCGCCGCCCACAAGGCAGAGGCGGCGGCCAAGGAGTCGCAGGCTCAGGCCCCGGCTCCCGAGGCCAAGCAGGAGCAGGCAGCCGAGGTCGAGGTCGACGAGCCGGCGGTCGGCTGAGACCGAGGTCGAGTCCAGCCTTATTCGAAAGGCCCCTGGATGTCATGTGGCGAACTCGCCGTTGTCGCAAGCGGCGCCCGCGGGTAGGCGCAGCTGTGCGTGCCATCAGCGATTTCCTGAAAACCGCCCTGCTGGTGTTGTTTTACCTAGTGGTCGTCGTCATGGACCGTGAGTTCTGGCGACGCCGTCCACGCTCAGCTGAGAAAAGCGCGCATGAGCGTTGAGGGACTGCGTCCCTCAGATCGCATCGGCTAGCCGTCTCGACGACCGAGGCGTTGCACTCTCGGAAGCCAACGCCGCGCCAGTTTGGCTTTCCCTAGGACCGACAACAGATGACGCTTTGCACGCTAACGAAAGCAGAGGTATCGAGTCATGCAGGTACCGCAGCAGGAGCAGTACGTGGTCACTCTGTCCTGCCCCGATAAAGGGGGAATTTTGCGCGCGGTTCCCCACTACCTACTTTCGGCTGGCTGTAGCATCGAAGACAGCCAGCAGTACAAGGACATCGACGCTGGGCTGATTTTCATGCGTACATGCGTCTGTACAGAACAGTCTTTGGAGACGCTGTCCGAAGGTCTTGCCAACGTCACCAACAGCTTCTCTTTCCTGACGGAGTGGCAGATCCGTCCGGCGCACCAGAAGATGCGTACGCTGATCATGGTCAGCAAGTTCGGTCATTGCTTGAACGACTTGCTCTTCCGAGTCAGCACCAACGCCCTGCCTATCGAGATCGCCGCAGTGGTCTCAAACCACCACGACCTCGAAGCGCTTGTGGGTTCATACGGGATCCCGTTCCACCACATCCCAGTGGCCAAGGACACCAAGGCGGAAGCGGAAGCTTGCCTGTTGGGACTGATCGAGTCCGAGAACATCGAACTCGTGGCCCTCGCCCGCTACATGCAGATCCTCTCGGACGATCTCAGTAAGCGCCTATCCGGCCGCATCATCAACATCCACCATTCGCTCCTCCCCAGCTTCAAAGGCGCGAAGCCTTACCACCAGGCACATGCCCGTGGCGTGAAACTGATCGGCGCCACGGCCCACTACGTCACCGCAGACCTCGATGAAGGACCCATCATCGAACAGGACGTCGAACCAGTCGGCCACTGGCACACCCCCGACGAACTCGTCGCGATCGGCCGTGACATCGAATGCCGCGTCCTCGCACGCGCCCTCAAAGCCCACAGCGAACACCGCGTGCTGCTCAACGGGCGCCGCACCGTAATGTTCGCCTGACGGCGACCAGAACGTCCTCGTAGAACTCACTTAATACAGAGGCCTTGCAACTCTGTCACCCACCACTGCTGAGCCATCAGCAGATTCGGATCCCCTTACGGCATCGCCGATGGCGACGCAGTCACCGGCCGGCCTTCAAAACCGTTTCCTCGCATACCTCACGCTACTCCGCCCGTCTCGTCATCCTCTAGACGACCGCGGGTTCCCAGTCGAGGACACCCCTGATCGGATTAGACCTGGCCTGCCCAAAAAACAATGATTCGTCTGTGCTGTCGAGCACGGGGGTGCGTCAACGCAAAACTTATCCACAGGGCTCCTGATGTGTGCTGGATCTGTCCCAATCACCGAGGCGACCCCGCCTTTCGGGGACGTCATAGAAGGATGGTGTAAAGAATGGCCAGTGTACGACGCATTGCTGCCGGCGGCGTGGCGGCTGCCCTCCTGAGCGGAGGGCTGATCGTTTTGGCGCCCGGAGCGTACGCGACTGGAAGCGACGCCTGCACAACCTTTCCGTCAAGCCCGTCGACGAAGCACATCGACACGAACGTGAACTTCCGCTCGGGACCGAAATCATCGTCCACGTCCAAGGGCATTTTGACGAAGGGGACCTCGGTGCGCTCGTACTGCCAGGCCCCCACAGGGGGGTACACGGGAATCGGAGTCGACTGGACATACGCGAAAGCCCTGTCCGGAGCCCACAAGGGAGAAACGGGGTGGGTGTACACCAAGCATGTGAAGTAACTCCTCACTTATGCACCGCACGCCTAACCTGCCTACTGCGCAAAACACCTGAGAAACCACATGGCGTCGAGTCCGATTTCTGAGAACGACGGAGTAAAACATGAGCACTGCATACGATCGCCTGGCATCTCTGCTCAACACAAAGCTGGGTGTGGCGAAGGAAGAAATCACTCCAGACGCCACCTTTGAAGATTTGGACATGGACTCGCTCGCGTTGGTGGAACTGACGGACGTCCTTGACGCCGCGTTCGGGATAAAACTCGACGAAAACCAGGTCACAAAAGAAACCAAGCTTACTGAGGTGGCCTCCCTCCTCAAAGCGCAGGAAGTGGATCGCCCATGAAAACCGAGATCGCGGTCACGGGACTGGGCCTTATCACTCCGGCCGGCATCGGAAGGGCGGAGAACTGGGAACGGGTCTGTGATGGCAGGGGTCTTGCCGCCGCAGACCCCGAACTCGCCGGTGGCCTGGTGGAGTTTTCCTGCAGGGTGCCGTCGTTCAACGCCGCGAAAACCGTGGGGGCCCGGGAGGTCTGGCGGACAGACCGGTTCGTCCAGCTGGCGCTGGTGGCCGCCGAGGAGGCCGTCGCCGACGCCGGGTTGGACCCCGGCAGCTGGGACGGCAGCCGCGTGGGCATCGTGGTCGGCTGCGCCGCGGGTGGGGTGGCCACGTTCGAGGTACAGCAGAAACGTTTCATCGACCAGGGAAGCAAAGGGGTCTCCGCGCTCTTTCACCCCATGGCGCTGGTCAACATGGTTTCAGGACGCCTGGCCATCCAGTACGGGGCGACGGGGCCCAGCCTGGTGACGGCGACGGCGTGCGCCTCGGGCGCGACGGCCATTGCCGTGGCGCGGGACCTGCTGGTCTCCGGTGCGTGCGATGTCGTGCTCGCCGGCGGCACCGAGGCGGCGGTGACCCCCACCTTCGTCGCGGGCTTCGCGCGCATGGGCGCCCTCTACAGCGGGGAGTTGCCACCGGAACAGGCTTCCCGCCCCTTCGATGCGCGCCGTGGCGGCTTCGTGATCGGGGAAGGCGCCGGGATCCTGGTGCTCGAACGCCTCGACGACGCACGGACGCGCCACGCCCGGGTGTGGGCCGGCCTGCTGGGCTGCGGAGCCTCCTCCGACGCGCATCACACCACCTCCCCCCGCCCCGGCGGCCTGGGGATCGAGAGCGCGATGCGCCTCGCCTGTCGTGACGCCGGGGTGGAGCCGGAGCGCGTGGGGCATGTGAACGCCCACGGGACATCCACCCCGCTCAACGACGCGGCCGAGGCGGGCGCCATCGCCCGCCTCGGCTCCCCGGAGCTCGCCGTCACCTCGACCAAAGGGGTAACGGGCCATACCCTCGGCGCCGCCGGTGCCGTCGAAGCCGCCTACACCGTGCTGAGCCTCGCTCACCAGACGATCCCGCCCACCGCCAACCTCACCCAACCGGACCCCGACATCCAGCTCGACGTCGTATCCGGGGCGCCGCGGAAGACGGAACTGACCCACGCCCTGAGCAACTCGGCGGGGTTCGGCGGGCACAACGTCAGCCTGCTCTTCGGGGTCTGACGATCTTCCTCTGTTCATCCGACAAACACGATGTGCTCCTCGTGGAGGTATTCCCGCTATGGCGACGCCACTTCGGCAGACGAGTCCCCGATCCGTCGCGCGGACGGAGGAGGAGACACAGGAGGAGACGGAGCGCGCTGAACTCGTCGACCTGGTATTCGACGGTGACTTCGAGGCCGTTCACCGGCCGATCCGCGAGGCGGTGGCAGATCCGCTCTTCGACCCGCGCGAGGGCCTGACGATGGAGGACCAGGGTCGCCTCGCCTATGAGCGGGCACGCCTGATTCACCGGCGCGCGGGACCGGCCGGGGAGATCATCGCCGACCCGAGGAGGCTGTTCGCGGTCAATGAATGGCCCTCGTTGATGGACACCACCACGCTGCCGTTGCTGACCGTGCACTACAACCTCTGTCTGGCCACGATTCTCCATCACGGCCGGGACCGCGACGATCTCACGGACTACACCGAAGAGCTGTCGTCCATGAGCGCGGTGGGAATGTTCATGGTCACCGAACTCGGATGGGGCAACAACGCGGCCGACCTGCAGACGCAGGCCGTGTACGACCCCGCGGCGGACCAGTTCATCGTGAACACGCCGAATCCGCAGGCACAGAAGTTCATGCCCTTCACCGGAATCCAGGACATTCCGAAGGTGGCTGTTGTCATGGCCCGGTTGATCGTCCGGGACGCCGACTGCGGGGTCTTCCCCTTCCTGGTCCGGATGTCCGACGAGTTCGGTCTGCGCCCGGGAGTCTGGGCTTCCGCGCTGCCGGAGAAGCCCGGCATGGCCCTGGACAACGGCGTTACCTGGTTCGACCACGTCCGTGTGGACCGGCGTGCCTTTCTCGGGGGAACGATGGGCGACATCACCCCGGAAGGCGAGTTCGTCAGCGGCATGCGCAGCCGGCGCCGCCGGTTCTTGGGCTCCCTGGAACGGGTGCACGCCGGCCGGCTCTGCCTGTCCGGCGCCCTGGTCGCGGCGGGGCGCGCGAGCGCGTACGTCGCCGTGCGGTACAGCCTGCGGAGGCACACCTTCGCCCCCGCCCAGGGGGACGTACCGCTGCTGGCCTACCGCAGTCAGCAGACCGCGCTGTTCCGCGCGCTGGCCGACGTGTACGCGATGACCTTCCTGATCAACCACGTCAAGCGGGAGTTCGTGTACCGCGGCGGGGACGACGACACGGACCAGTTCATCGCGATCGCCAAGGCGGTCACCAGCTGGACCGTGACCGACGTCCTCACCGTCTGCCGTGAACGCATCGGCGCACAGGGCATGTTCCGCGCCAATCGCATCGCGGACTACATCGCGATGGCACAGGGCGTCGTCACGGCCGAAGGCGACAATCTGCCCCTCCTCGCGAAGGTCGGCAACGAACTGCTCGCTCATCCGCGGACCTCCCCGATACCGGCGCCGCACGGCCGGAGCCTCGCCGACCCCCGCTACCACGGGGAGCTGCTGCGCTATCGGGAGAGCGTGGTGGGTGGTGACACCGCCCGGTCCATGCGCCGGGAGATACGCGGGGGCGGCTCCGTCTTCGCAGCCTGGAACCATCACATCAACGCCGCGCTCGACCTGGCCCGCAGCCGCGGCGGCTCGCTCGCCGTGGAGGCCTTCTCCGACGCGGTGGCGCGGGCCCGCTCACCCCGGGTCGCACGGGCGCTGCGGCTGCTCGCGTCCATCTACGCGCTCGGGCTCACCCATCGGCACGCGGCATGGTACGTGGCCCACGGTGCGCTGACACCGTCCCAGGCAAGCCGCATCCCCACCCTGATCGAGAAAATGTGCGCTCTGGTCCTCGATGATGCCGAGTTCCTGATCAGCGGCTTCGGGCTGACGGACGCATTTCTTCGCGCACCGGCTCTCACCCCCGATCTGTCGGCATACCAGGCCCGGCCTCACCACCGCCCCTCCGCGTGACCGCGTCCGCTGCCACAACGGAAGGAGAGCCCGCGATGACGATGAATACCCGGATCGCGCCACAGCCTTTCAACTTCACGCAAGTGCACCGCATGGGGCCGGCTGCCCTACGTCGACTGGTAACCGTGGGACCAGGGATGTGCGGTCCCACAAAGGCATTCGCCTCCTGCGTCGGCGACTGGACCTGGGAATCGGTGAGCGATGCCTGCGGAATCGACGTCTTCAACGCCCGTGACGACCGGGGGAGGCCGACCTACCTCTCCTTCTACTACTACCGGATCACCTCCGGTGACAGTTTCCATCTCAAACAGCTCACTTTCGGCGACCGGCTAGAAGTGCAAACACAGGTTTTCGATGCCGGGCGCCGGGCCGTCCTCACCATGCACCGGCTGCGGCGTATCACCGGATCCGAGGATGACCACGTCATCACACCTTTCGAGGTGAGTGAGGCATACACACGGCATCGAGAGGACTGCATCTACGTCGAGAATCTCAACATGTGGGTCTCTCGTGGCGGAACTCACACGAACGTCGGCCTCGTACGTTCTCCACCAATCGGCTTCGACAACACCGTCCTCCCCACCCTGCCCGACGAGTACTCGCCACGTTTCCTGTGCAGCCAGGCCCGTACCCAACACGTCTTTCCCGACCCGGTCACGGATTCCTGGTCGGCCCGCGGCTCTCATTTCGTCGTCGAGTACCCCGTCAACATCACACTCGACGTCAATGGCGCAGGGCTGCTCTATTTCGCATCATTCTTCTCCATTGCCGAACACGCTCAGCTGGAGCAGTGGCGCGCCCTCGGCCGATCGGACCAGGCTTTCCTCGATCGGGTCATCCGTGACACGCGTATCTGCTACCTCGGCAACGCAGATATCGACACAACGCTCCGGTTGAGACTGCACTCCGTTTATAATCCGCAGGATCCGGCGGAGGAGAAAACCAACATTGTCATTGATGACCTCTCCACCGACCGCACCATTGCTGTCGCTGCCTCCCGTCACCGGTCTCATGAGGCCACTCCCACCGCCGCCTCCCCGCCGCCCTGACGCGATGCGGCGGACATGCCGCCCCCCTCTGTTCCGTCCCGGGCCCTACACACAGGAGCTGTTTTGCTGCACCACAAGATCGCGTTGCGTCTCACTGCACTCGCGGCCGCCCGGTACATGCAGGAGGCGGTCTACGACTCGACCGAGCGGCCCGTCGTCGACGTGTATCGGGGACAGGCGTTCGCGGAGCTGTCCCCGACCGGCAAGCCGC
The DNA here is from genome assembly GCF_016741935.1 of Streptomyces endocoffeicus. Taxonomy (GTDB): domain Bacteria; phylum Actinomycetota; class Actinomycetes; order Streptomycetales; family Streptomycetaceae; genus Streptomyces; species Streptomyces endocoffeicus. The sequence continues at coordinate 251,882 of NZ_JAERRG010000009.1, forward strand.
GCGCGCTCGGCGCCGCAGAGAGTCTGGTGGACTCTAAGTGACCGGCCGCGAGAGGTCCGACACCACCGCAGGGCCACCGCTCTGACCGGTCCGGTGCGCGCACCGGACCGGTCAGAGCGTCCTGGGTCAGCGGTCCGCGAGCGCGGCACCGCGTCTGTCGGCTGCCGATGCGCAGAGGACGTCCAGACTCCGACCGTATCGAGCCTTCTCAGCAGCTCACAAACGCCCCCTTCACAGCCCATGTGGATCTCTGTTGAGAGGAAGATGTGTCAAACTATCCGCAATACCCCACCGCCTCGCCTCACCCGTCCGACCCTGCGGGCGGACCCCACGGAGGGCACGCCGACGGGCACTTGGCGCCGTACGACAGCCTGGCCTACGCGAACATCCCACCGTTCCCGGCAGGTCTTGCCGACCTCGGATCCCGGCTCGGAGCGCGCGTATTGGATCTGATCTTCTGGTACGTGGCCTACATGGCGACGGGAGGCATCTGGCTAAGCATGTGGATTGATGCGGGAGGGGGGTCCACTGCTCAATCGCTCCTAGTGGCATGGCTCCTGGTTTCCGGCACTCTGTACTTCCCCCTGTGTATATGGAAGTTCGGGCAAACGTTGGGCAAGCGGATCTGCCACGTATGCATCGTGCACCGCGAGAGCGGACAGGCCATCGGCTTCTGGCGTGCGGTGGGACGCGAGGTGTTCTGGCTCGTGGCCAGCTTTATTCCCGTGCTCGGGCTGCTGAATATGCTGTGGTGCTGCTGGGACCGGCCGTATCGTCAGTGCCTTCACGACAAGGTCGCGGACACTGTGGCGGTGGCGCGGTAGGAGCGTCTCACGTGACCACAAACTCGCCAACACCACGGAATCGGCACGCCCGGACGGGGACAGCGAGTACGGTGATCAAGGCCCGGCTCCGCTCCCCCGTCGGCGCCGGGCCGTTCACCTCGCCCCTCAGGTCTTCATCATCCCAGCCCGGTGAGGCCGGCGCCTGGGCCCGCATGGCCGAGGGCCGGTCATACACGGCGCCGTGCCGGCCGGGCTGGACGTCGACCGTTCCCGTCAGCCGCATCGCGCTGTGGAAGAGCGCCGGAGGGCTCGGTGCCGCGCAAGAGGGTTCAGTCGCCGGTTCGCTCGCCGCCCTCGAAGCTCCCGTGCCATCGGCGACCGCTGGGCGCGTCCCCCTGCGCAGGTGTGGGGCCTGAGGTGGATACGGGGGGGGTGCCCGGCTGCGCTGTGCTGGTGGCCGTGGGTGTGCTGCTGGGCCGGGGGGCAGCCCTCGCCGACGCCCTCCAGCCGCCCCACCCTGTCCCCGGCACGCCCGCCGACATACGGTGAGCGGCACAGTACGGCCTCCACACACCTCGTCCGCGAGGCCACCATGGACCGACGTACCGCGCCTCATCCCCGGCAGGAGAATCCTTGTCCTTTCCCACCCGCACGCGCAGGGTCGCACCGGTGCCGAAGCAACGCCGGCAGCCTGTTTCGCCCAAGCCCGATCCCCGGTGCGTCTTCCTGGAGCCCGTCTACACGGACCCGGCCGTGGCCGCGACCTACGCAGAAGCGTGGGAGGAGGAGCAGAGGGAACGGGCGACCCGGCGTCGCCAGTCACGACACTCGTGAACCACGGCCGTCGAGACGGACGCAGGATTAGGAACCTCGCCCCGCGGTCGGCGGCAGCAACGGCCCAGGGCGCTGCGCGCCGGTCCAGCACCCAGCGGAGTCGGACACGTTCAGACCGAAGACCACCCCCGCGTGTATGGCCTCGCTCTCCGTGGATAACCAGGCAGTTGTGGATAACCCCGCCACGGCGCTCGGTGAGCTGATGCTTGAGGTCGCCGAACCGCTCAAGGGCTTCACCGGCTACCGCGAGGAGTGGCCGAAGCCCTGACCCGCGACCCGCCCGGAGTCCCCTGGAACTTCAGGGGACTTTTTGGTGCCCGGCATATGTTCTGATCTGCTGTTTCAAGCAGGCCTGTAGGTTGTACCTGTCTTCAGCAAGCTGCGGGCTCCGGTGGCGAATTCGCAGGCCGGGCCCAGCACGCACGGCGGGCCGCGTCACAGCCCTCCGTCGGCGCCGGTATCAGGCGAGCCGGGATCGCGGTTCAACCCGGTGGTGCGTGAGCACCAGCTGCAGACTCGGCAGCCGGCGGCTTTCGCTCCTGGGATGATCACCTCCGCGGACACGCCGAAGGCTTCACCCTCGTTCGGCGTGGACCTGGTCGGACGCATGGGCGCGTTGGTGAGTAAGGCTGGCACGGAGGGGAGCAACGACGCCCCGCCAGCGAGCGCTTCAACCACCAGTTCGCGCAGCCCCAGACGCCGGAGGGCAACGAGTCCGAATACGGCGGGTGAGCGACCCGCGACCAGTGCACGGAACGAAAGGCCCCGGAGTGGACTCCGGGGCCTTTCGAATTGTCCATTCAATGCCCTATTGAATGCGACTCGTGATAGGATTTCGGCTGATTTTCCAGTTGAATCTTCAGTCCAGTCGGGAGGTCTTGCGCGGCATGTCCCACGAGGCACAGCTCAACGAGCGCTACCCACTCCTGTCCAAGCTCTCGGAGCCGCTGAAGAAGGCCGAGCGCGACATCGTCGGCCGTCAGCACGAGACGATGCAGCTGCTGGCCTCGATGAGCCGCCCTGAGCTGTGCAATGCGCTTCTGCTGGCCGAGGCCGGAACGGGCAAGACCGCATTGGTCCAGGCCACGATGCTCATGGATCCGGACCGCCTCTACCTGGAGGTGGACCCGGCGCGCATGATCTCCGAGGCGGGCAACGCCGAGAACATGGCCGCGAAGCTCAAGGGCTTCTTCGACGAGGCCGAGAACTTCGTCAAGGACGAGAAGCGCGAACTGGTGCTCTTCATCGACGAGTTCCACCAGATCATCCAGCTCTCCGACGCCGCCGTCGAGGCGATCAAGCCGGTCCTCGCGGCCTCGGGAACCCGAGGCATCAGGATCATCGCGGCGACGACCTACGAGGAGTTCCACAAGCACATCTCACCGAACCAGCCGCTCGTCGAGCGCCTGCAGCGCATCAACCTCAACCCGCCGGACCAGGCGACGACCATCAAGATCCTGCAGGGCATGGCCGAACGGTACGGCGTGGCCGACGAGTTCTACGACGACCACATCTTCCGGCAGATCTACGAGTACACCCAGCGCTACATGCCGGCCAGCGCCCAGCCGCGCAAGTCGATCCTCGTACTCGACTCCATGGTCGGCTGGCATCGCCTGACGCACCGGCCGATGGACCGGGACCTGCTCTCGGACGTGCTCATGGAGTCCCTGAATGTGAACGTCGCATTCCGGGTCGACGGCGCGAAGATCAAGCAGCAGCTGGACGCCAAGGTGTTCAGCCAGGAGTGGGCGACCGGCGCGGTGGCGCGTCGTCTGCAGTTGTCGGTGGCGGACCTCAACGACAAGGGAAAGCCGATGGCGAGCCTGCTGTTCACAGGATCGACGGGAACGGGGAAATTCTGCATCGACTCGACGCAGGTTCCAGTCTATTCGAGCAACAGCGAGACCACCTGGAAACTGCACGGCGACCTGGTCCCGGGCGACAGAGTGTTCGGTCGCCAAGGTCGCCCGGTCGAGGTGCTCGGACACTTCCCGCAGGGCATGCAGGACGTCTACCGGGTCACGCTCTGGGACGGCCGGACTCTCGACGTTGGAGGACCGCACTTGTGGACGGTCTACACAGCCGATCAGCGGTCGAAGAAGCATGCGGGCAAGGACGTCGCACCGATGGTCCTGAGCACGCAGGAAATGGTCGAGCGTGGCGTCGTGCGGACCTACCCCGGCGACTCTCGGGAGTATCTGAAGTTCTTCATCCCGGCGAACGGACCGGTGCACTGGCCGGAGCAGGACTTCGACGTCGACCCGTACGTCTTGGGCGTCCTCATCGGCAACGGGTGCCTCACTGAGACGAAGCTGACGCTCTCGTCTGACGGGGACGACGCCGACCACACCGTGTGGACGGTGGGCGAATGGCTGGGATCGGCACCAAAGTCGTACGGGCACAGCTACAGCTGGGTCTTCCCTGCCGGCGTTGGCCCGGTGGAGGACCGCCGCGATTCGCTGTACCAGACAAAGGACGTGCTTGCCTCGGTTCCCGATCTGATCGGTGCGCGCTCGGCGGAGCGCCGTATCCCGGAGAGGTACAAACACGGATCGGTACAGCAGCGGTGGGCGCTGGTGCAGGGCCTTTTCGACACCGACGGATCGATCGGCGGTTCTAACGACCGCTTCAACGTCTCGTACTCGACGTTCTCCAAGGGGCTCGCGGAGGACCTCAGGGAGGTGCTGTTCTCGCTCGGCGTCTCGAACACGATCAAATCGTGGACACGCACGAAGGAGGGCGGGCGCGAACTGATTGAGTATGACATGCATGTGAAGGTCGGCAACGAGGATAAGGCCCGGTTCTTCTCCCTCCCCCGCAAGCACGAGATCGCACGGCGGGCGGTCATCGAGACCTCGGGTCGTAAGCGCGTGAAGAAGTTCGACATGGTCGGCATCGCGTCGATCGAGAAGCTGCCGGAGCAACAGAGCTCGTCCTGCATCTACGTCGACGACGACGAGCACCTTTATCAGGCAGGCGACTTCGTCGTCACACACAACACCGAGTTGGCGAAGCAGCTGGCGCGACTGCTGTTCGGTGACGACCAGCGGCACCTGATCCGGTTCGACATGACGGAGTACGCCGAGGACTCGTCGTTCACGGCGTTCCGTTCTGAACTCACCAAGCGCGTGTGGGACCTCTCCCACGCTGTGCTGCTTTTCGACGAGGTCGAGAAGGCCTCGTCGATGGTGACACGCGTGCTGCTGCAGGTGCTCGACGACGGCCGGCTCAACGATGACAACAACCGCGAGGTGAGCTTCCTCAACACCTACATCGTGCTGACGACGAACGCCGGCTCGGAGATCTACAAGGACATCGCGCAGTACGCGGCGGACGACACCGGGTCGGGCAAGCAGCTGCTGGAGTACGAGAAGCTCATCCGTCGCTCTGTCTCCTCGACGACGGGCGACAACCGGTTTCCGCCCGAGCTGCTGGGCCGTATCGACGCGATCGTACCTTTCCAGCCGCTGTCGCTGCCGACACAGCAAAAGATCGTGCGGAAGAAGCTGCACCAGATGGTGCAGGAGGTGTCCGTCAAGCACAACGTGCGGGTCGACGTCGATGCGAGGGTCCTGCAGTACCTCATCGAGGACAAGGGCGACACCGACTCTGATGCCGGCGGTGCGCGTGCGGCTGTGGCGAAGCTGACCGACGAGGTCACCACCGCGGTGGCAACCTTCCTCAACGAGCGCCCCTCGGAACGACGGATCCGCATCGACGTCGTCGGCGACCTGGTCAGCGACGACAAGAACCTGCTGAGTTCCGACGCCTACGTCGAGGTCAGCGCGGCGCGATGAGCCGGTCGAGGACAGCGGGAACCAGTCGAGTCATGAGCCGATAGCCCATTCACGCCCTGTGATTGCCTATCATCATAGGGCGACAACAAGTCACCCATAAGCCAGGCGAACTGTGTTTTATTAGCGAAGGGGTCGCGCATCAATGGGCATTCTGGGAGGGGCAACGGTCAACCAGAAGAAGAAGCGGAAGAAGAAGCCCGACGAGCTTCTGGCCTCCGTGGTGAGAGAGACGGCGATCCCGGCGGCGGTCGAGCTGCTGCGTTCGAACACGCGGTTCGTCTTTCCCAGCGGTACCGCCTGGGTGATGCTCGTGCTCGCAGCCGACTCGATCGGCGGCTTGAGCAAGCGGCACGGCCGGGACGAGGCGAAGGGCTCGATCATCGAGCTCATCAGCTCCGACCAGATCCGCACGGTGGCCACGGCGGAGATGCTCGCAGAGGAGGCCTTCGGCATCATCCCCACCGACGAGACTCTCGCGCGCATGGAGGAGTACTCGCTGCTCACCGGTGCCACCTACACCTGGGCCGTCGTGTGGCAGAAGCCCAGCGGCGACCTGCTCGTCGATCTGGTGAACGATGCGACCTTCGCGCAGGCGCGCTTTGTCGCTGCAGGAACCACGAGTCTCGAAGAAGCCGTGGGCAAGAAGGCGTGGGAAGAGCACAGCGGCCTGGTCGCCGAGGCTGGAGCCACTGACCCCGTCCCTGCCGTCCTCGGGGAGGACGAGGGAGATGCGATCTTCGACGAGATCCCCGGTGTCGAGGGGGCTGACGAGGGCCTGGACGACGAGCCGCTCTTCAGCGACGTCGTCGACGCGGATGAAGGGGCGGACGCAGCCATGCTCGACGGGGACGCCGCAAGTATCGACGACGCGGGCACCGTCCCGGTCGAGTCGGAGCCGGACTACGACGGCGACGAGGCGGCCGGCTACGAGGGTTTCGACGAGACCGACGCCGGCTACGGCATCGAGGGCGACTACCAGGAGGCCGGCGACACTGTGCTGCTGGCCGATCAGGCCCAGGTGCGCGACGTCATCGCCCGCCGGTTCCTCTCCGAGGAGCTGGACCTGGACGTCCGGCTCGATGAGTTCAACGCGACCTTCGCCATCGGCGCGCCGGTCGTGCAGATCGCTGTGCCCGAAGGCGCGACGGAGTGGCTCGGGGACCAGGTCGCCCAGCTCAACCGGCAGGCCAACGCAGACCTGATGCAGCTCCGTTCCGCGCACGAGGATGAGCTGCGTGCGCTCTACGTCAACCTCATGTCGGCGCACACCGAGCAGGTCATCCGCGATGTGGCCACCGGCCGCGCGGGCTCCCGGTACAAGCTGCTGAAGGACGCCGCCGAGGCCGAGCACCAGCAACGGCAGACGGAGAAGGATGAGAAGATCCGGGCCCGCCGGGCGGAGATCGCCCAGGACTACGAGTCGCAGGCCTCCAAGGTGGCCCAGCAGGCGGCGCTCTCGGCGGAACTGCAGTACAAGGAGCGCAACCGCTCGAAGATGCAGCGCGAGCAGATCGACTCCGCCGCCGAGATCGAGCGGGACATCGAGGACACCCACGCGCACAACCAGCAGGAGATCCTGCGGGTCCGGAGCTCGGACGCGACGCTGAAGATGCAGACCGGGCAGACGCGGATCTTCGAGGTGCTGGCCGAACGGCAGTCGGAGCACCTGGCGGCCGAGGAAGAGCGCCTGAACCGGTGGAAGTCCGAGATCCAGCGGATCGTCGACGACAACCGCAAGGCCGACATCGCCCAGTCCGAGGCGCTGGCCGAGCACCTGCGGACCACGGACGAGATCGGTGTCCTGCGCCGGGAGCAGCAGGACCTCCTGCTGGTTGTGCGCTCTGAGCACGCCGACCGGATCCGCCGGATGGAGGACGAGCTCGAACGCAACCGCCAGGACGCCATCACGCAGATGACGGCTCGGGACGCCGAATGGCAGCACAGCCTCAACCTGGAGAAGGAGAAGACCAGCTCCCAGGTGGCGCGGGTCACCGACCTGCTCCAGCAGCTGTCGACGGTCGAGGATTCAGTGGCCAGGCGGTACGAGCCGCGCCTGGCGGAGATGCAGGCCGACAAGGAGTCCTACACCAACGAGCTGGCTCGGGCCTCCGAGATGCAGAGCCGCTCGAACAAGATCCTCGTCGTCATGATCGTCACGCTCTCGCTCCTGATGGGCGTGGCCGGCTTCATCGTCGGGGTGGTCTTGACCCGTTGAGCGATCCGGTCATGACCGACGGGGGATCTGACGGCGCATGGGGCGTGTTTCCCATGCGCCGTCGTCGTCTGCGCAGGCAGGCGCACTGGACAGCAGAACGGGCGAGGCTCGAGATTAAGGGATCACGATGGCCACGAACAGGCGGAAGGCGGCACGGCCGAAGGCGAGTAGCTGGGACAAGATCTCAGCGCGGACGCCCGGCGAGACGCTGACGAACCGAGACGTCCACGACAACCAGCAGTTGGACCGCAGCACGTTCCTGACCCTGAAGTCGACCAGACCGGGCATCGTCGTCGCGGTGATTGCCGGCGTGCTGGTGACGATCGTCGCCTGGGTCTTCTACTCGCTCATCGCCGCGGCGGTGCTCTCGGTGGGCGTGTCCGTAGGTTCGGGTGTGTCCAGCAGCGGCAGCAGCACCGGCAAGCCGAGCGCGTACTACATCCAGGACACCACGACGGGTGCGGGCGGCTCGGTCGTGAAGTGTTACCGGCCCCTGACCAAGGACGGCAACCCGGACGTGGAGGCCGAGTGCTACCCCAGCGCTGAGACTGTTCCGGTCCCCAACTGGTACACCGCGGCGAAGGACGGCAAGCCCAGCGCCGAGAAGCCGGCTGAGCCCAAGAAGAGCGCGACGACGGTCGGCGAGCATCTGGCCGACGTCTCGGGATTCAAGCTCTTCATCACGCTCAGCTCGGGTCTCATGGTCGCCCTCATCATCGGTACGTGGTTCTCGCGGAAGGTCGCCGCAGCGAACCTGATGAACACCACGAGCGACATCAACCAATACCACAACGACCAGCACATCGCTCTGCCGGAAGAGATCCAGCAGAACTACGACTGGTTCCCCGACGCCGGTGCTCACTCGAGCGTGCAGGTCAGCTCGATGCTCAGCCACATGATGCTCAAGAAGAAGGGTCTGGGCACCGTCGAGTTCGCCCAGCGCGCCAAGAAGGACGTCATCGTTGAGAAGGGGAACCTCGTCTATTACACCGGCGAGGTCATGGACGACGACGAGGGCGATCCGCTGACGCAGACCCTGCCGATCATCGACGAGGACTTCGGCGACGAACTGTTCGAGGCATCCGGGCTCCCCGATGACAAGACGCTGCGGCAGAAGTACGACACGACGCGGATCCCGTACAACCCTGACGGCAAGAACCGGGACAAGCTCGGTTTCGGGTCGGACACGTACAAGACCGTCGCTGACCTGATCAAGGAGGACTGGGAGTTCCCGGCGTGCGAGGTCCAGCGCCCGGCCGGGGCGTATGTGGTCGATACCGCCCCGGTGAACACCATGGTGCTGGCCATTACCCGAGCCGGTAAGGGCCAGACGTACATCGAGCCGGTCATCGACATGTGGTCGCGGGAGAAGAAACCCTCGAACATGGTCATCAACGACCCCAAGGGCGAGTTGTTGGTGAAGAACTACGTGCCCCTGGTCACACGCGGGTTCGAGCCGGTCCAGTTCAACCTGATCAACTCCATGAAGACCGACATCTACAGCCCCCTGGGGCTGGCGGCCGACGCGGCGCGTGAGGGCAACTTCACCAAGTGCGCGCTGTACGTGGAGAACATCGCCGGAATCTTCTTCCCGCTCGACGGCGGCGAGGACCCGGTCTGGCCCAATGCCGCCAACAACGCCTTCAAGCGCGCGGCCTACGGACTCATCGACTTCTATCTGGAGGAGGAACGGGAGCTGCGCAGTGCCGCAGCCGTGCTGAATATGGACCCGGCGCTGCTGGAGCAGAAACTCGATGACCTCTGGGGCAAGGTCACGCTCTACAACTGCTACCAGCTCTTCGTGCAGATGAGCTCGAAGAAGATCAAGAACCCTGAGGCCGAGCTGGAGAAGCGGGTCAAGGCCGGCGAGTTCGAGAACAACGAGGACGCCCTGGCCGAGGAGCAGGAGAAGGCGGCGGCCCAGGCCTTCATGTGGGAGGGCAAAGCCGATCAGGACATGCTCAGCCTGTACTTCAACGCGAGCGAGGAGCTGCCCCGCAACAACATGCGCACGCTGGTGGGCAACGCCCACAACGCGCTGCGCTCGATGGCCGGCGCGGAGAAGATGCTGGCCTCGGTGTACGGCATCGCGATCACCGCCATGTCGTTCTTCACCGACCCCACGATCTCGACGCTGACCTCGGGCAAGCCCTCGCAGAACACCGATCTGGCCGGCCTGAGCTTCCCTCGTCGCCTCGGCGTGCGCTTCGCGCCGACCTACGTCAAGCGCGACCACCTCGTCGGTCAGCAGGCTGTGTGGTCCGCCTACACGGACCCGATGTTCACCGAGAACCTGGGCGAGGACTTCGAGCACGAGGAGATCGTCGGCCGCGAAGGTTGGGCCCGGTACAACTTCAAGGGCAAGTTCCCTGGCGACGAAGCCTGGCTCAAGCTGGAGCTGGTCAACCCGCAGACGAAGATGCTGGTACGTACCTTCTACTTCAGCTTCACGAAGAACTACCAGGTCTCGCTCAACGGCCGGCACTACGTGGTCGAGCCGGTGACGGGCAAGAAGATCGTGAAGAACGGCGTGATACGTGAACTGAAGCCGGTGCGTGAGGGCGGCACCCGGGACGGGAAGATCCTCTCTTTCCAGCCCGGGGACACGCTGTACCCGGACACGCGGCTCGATTTCTCCGGCGACGGCAACCCGGAGAAGGTCTCGTACCAGGCACGGGCGATCACGCAGACGCTGTCGCGCTACTCGGAGTCCCCCAAGGCGCTGTTCCTGGTGACTCCGCCTCACCTGATGAAGTACGCGAAGCTGATCCTGATCCTGGTCAAGCAGCTGTTCGACGTGAGCGCCGACCAGGCGTACATGACCAAGTCGAACCAGAAGCCGCTCTACCGCACGCGGTTCATGCTCGACGAGCTCGGCAACCTGCAGTCGGAGGGCAAGGGCATCGACGCCTTCGAGACGATGCTCTCCATCGGCCTGGGCCAGGAGCAGCAGTTCACGCTCATCCTGCAGACCCTGCAGCAGCTGCGCGACGTCTACGGCGAGAGTGTCGACAAGATCGTGCAAGGAAATTGCCTCGTACTCAACGCCAAGATCGCCACGCCGGACGGATGGACGACGATGGAGAGGATTCAGCCCGGTGATGAGCTGCTGACCCCGTTCGGCACGGTCACGACTGTGACCGAGAAGTACCCTGTCAAGATCCGTCCGGTCTACCGGCTGAAGCTGCGCGACGGGTCTTCGGTAGAGGCGTGCCCTGAACACCTGTGGCCAGTCGAGCGCTGGAAGTCCAGCATCAAGTACCTCGGCGGCAAGGACGAGAACGGCAAGCGGCGCTACGTTGGCGGTGTCGACGGCAAGACGATGGCGCGGGTTACCGAGATCATCAGCACCGAAGAGCTCAAGTTGCGCGTCGAGAAGGGTCGCCAGGTCGACCTGATCGCGATCGACCCGGTCTCCTACCCGGAGATGGACCTCCCGATCGACCCGTACGTCTTTGGCGCGATCCTGGGTGATGGTCACATCAACCCGGCGGGGACGGTTTCCTTCTACAGCGGCGACCTGGAGATCGTGGACGAGATCCGTCGTCGGGGATATGACATCGTCGAGCGGGCTGTCGCGGATGGCCTGTGCCCCAAGTACCGGATCAACGGGGTTCGGAAGTTTATGCGTGACCTGGGCGTCGCCGGCAAGCGTTCGTGGGAGAAGTTGGTTCCCGAGGCCTACCTTCGTGGCTCGGTCGCGCAACGCATCGATCTGCTACGCGGCCTGATGGACACCGACGGCACGATCAGCGCCAAGGGCGAGATGGAGTTCAGCTCCGCGAGTCGTGAGCTGGCTGAGAGCGTGCAGACTCTTGTGCGTTCGCTCGGCGGTCGTGTGGCGATCAATGTCAAGACGAACATCACGTACACGGCCCCGAACCAGAGCGAGCCCAAGGCGGCTCGCGACGCTTACCGCGTGCAGAACATTCGTCTGCCGAAGATCAACCCGTTCGCGCTGCCCCGCAAGGCGGAGCGCTGGAAGGATCGCACGCGGGGCTTCAACCGTGTCGTCAGCGTCGAGTACGTGCGAGACGACGTGGTGCAGTGCATCCGGGTGGCCGACGAGCGCCATCTCTACCTCACCGACGACTTCATCCCGACGCACAACACCTCGAACATCGTCTTCCTGAAGTCCACGGACGATTCGATGATCGAGACGCTGGAGAAGATGAGCGGCAAGACGCACCGGTCCTACAGGGACAGCAAGCAGATCAGCCAGGATGTCGACAAGGTCATCGGCGGCAAGACCGAGGGCCGGGTCTCCTACACGATGAACACCAAGGAAGAGCCGCTGATCAGCTACAACGACATGGCATTCCTCTCGCCGCACAACTCGATCGTCTTCCGGGCCGGCGACGCGCCGATCTGGAACCGCAACCAGACCATCCTGCCGATGTCGTTCCGGCTGCTGGGGAACACGATCAAGCACCCGGGGCACACGTACTCGCTGCAGACGATCCCGACGCTGTCCAGTGCCATGGACTTCGACGTGCGGATGAACCAGCCGGACTTCGTGAAGATGCTGGAGAAGCGCATGCGGCAGGCGGTCAAGGCCGCAGACGCGAAGGCGCAGTACCAGGAGATCTACGGCTACCAGGAGGTCGACATCGAGCGCCTGGATCCCGATGTCTACGCCGACGAGGTCATGGAGGTCATCACGACGATGACCACGGTCGACGAGGGCCAGGACCCCAACGCTCCGGTGGTCGTCGACCCCGACGAGTACGAGGGGGTGAGCATGTTCGACGAGGACCAGTTCATCGATGCCGTCGAGGTCGGGGTTGCGGTCGCCGAGAGTCAGGCGGTCAGCGCCGAGCGGCAGCGTCTGCTCTACGCCGAGGGGACTATCAGCAAGGAGATGCTGGTCAACCCTGACGGCTCGGCGAAGGTCAAGAGTCTGGACATCGAGATCGGTGAGGCCTACAAGTCGGCGCAGACCGAGTTGGAACAGGATCGCGAGCACTTCTCGGTCGGCGGCGACAGCGAGCTGCGCAGCGCCGATGGGTCTCAGACGTACATCAGCCAGATCCGCTCGGACGCGTACGCCAATGCGGCCCGCCGGATCAATGGCCATGTGAACGACGAGGACTCGCGGGTGTTCGCGGAGGAGGACATCACCAAGGAGGACCTGAAATCCCTGGCGACGGTGAAGGTCCACTCAGCCTTCTACCAGTATCTGGCCTCACTGCCGAGCTGGGAGGTGCTGGCCGACGGCCGGTTCGACCGGGCCATGGCCATCGAGATGAACTCGAAGTAGCCGGCTGCCACTTGGGGGTTGGCAAAGGATCACGACCAGTGCCGGGGTCGTCTCTCGACTAAGGGAGACCGCCTCGGCACTAGCCTTTCCGAATGACCTCTCATCTCCTTTCGATAAGCGGGGTAGGCTCTATACGTACTTATCCAACCCCGGGCTTCAACAGGAGGCTGATTGGCTATGAAGAAGGCACACGGACTGCGCAGGTACTTTTACGAGTACGTCTACTACAAGGCGGTCGGGCAGGCCCGGGAGCAGACCGGACAGGTCATTCCGATCTCCCAGGCCAAGGTGATCCGCGCCCGGGTCGACGAGATCCTCGGCCAGCGGGGCACCGCGCTGGCCGACCCGCGGCTGGGCGTCACGGACTACCTCACCGCCATCGACCAGGCGTTCGCGGAGAAGGTGTCCGACTACGAGCCGCAGTTCGGTGACCATTCCCCGCAGAACGAGCGCTACCAGCAGTCGCAGCGCGAGTTCAGCCGTGCCACCGGCGTTGGTGTCCAGGCCGACCCGAGGTCGGCCCGACTGCCGATCAGCCCCTACGCCCCCGACTGGTCCGAACGCGCGACCGTGAAGCGCGCCGGGACCGCGCTGGTGTACCTGCCGGACGAGACGATCGGACGCGTGGCCGGCGGCGAGGTGGAAACCCTGGCCGATCCTCGGCGCGGGAACATGGTGCTCTGGCGCATCGACGACGAAGGCAAGCCGTTCGAGGCCGGGCGCGCGATGACGAACGACGACGCCGCTGGACTCACCGCGCTGATGGACAAGATGAGCCAGCAGGAGTACGACCAGGTCCGCGAGTGGGTCATCGACGGCAGCCGCGATCCCCAGACGAACCGTGTCGACCGCAACCGCTTCATGTCCCAGCGCGCCGTGGCACGCTCGGCAGCACTGCTCGAAGAGCTGAAGGCCCAGGGCGTGTCCTACGAGGTGATGCGCGACCGCGAGCCCGGTCAGATCAAGGCGAAGATCGCCGGGACCGGCATGGAGATCCGTCTCACCGACACGCGCCAGGAGGAGTACGCCGGAGCCCGGATCTACGACAACGGCACCGCGCTGCGCTACTCGACGAACTACCGGGTCACCGGCGGCATGGCGGTCTACTCCCCCTCGCCGGCGGAGGCCGTTCAGCTGCTGCGCTTCGCCCAGGGCCACCGCGTCGAGCGCGCGGATCTTCCGGGGCACGCCGCCGGCGAGACCGGCACGACGCACCAGGAGCGCGGCCGTGGCCGCACGCTGGTGGATGTGCCCGACAGCTACCACGTCGACCGGGAGTCGATGTTCGTGGTCGGCGACTACGTGGCCCCTGGCGAGTCCGGTCCCCGGCCCGGGGCGAAGGTGATGCTGCGCCGGGACGCGAAGAACCGCTCCCTGCCGGCCTTCTTCGTCGACGCCGAGCCCGCTGAGACCTACGCGAAGGCCGCCGTCGAGAGCGCGCGGGAGAATCTGCAGGCAGCTCTTGGCGTCGAAGACCTGATCGCTCGCGCTGAGGCCGAGCTGGAGCGAACCGGCGGACAGCTGGACGCGATCGAGCCGCCGGAGTACTCGGCTGACTCCGAGGTCGCTGCGATCCAGCGCTCGTACTGGGACGTGCTCACCGGCGCGCACAGCGATCTGCTGCGCCCGGGTGCGACGGAAGAGATGTACCAGGAACGGCTGGAGAAGATCGGCGAGTTGCAGGCCGAGGAGGTGCCCGAGATGGGCAACCTCGTCTACGGCGGCACCGCCGTCGAGAAGGTCCGGCAGCACGCCGAGGACGTCTCCTTCGAACTCATCGGGACCTGGGAGGCGGAGCCTCACGACGCCGGTGGCGAGTGGGTCGATCAGCGCTTCAATCCGGACCGGGTGGCGCGGTACATGACCAGCCCCACCGGGCAGTGGTCGAACTTCGACAACCTCGCCTCGGCTCTGCGTCGTTGCGGGATCTCCCCCGACGAGATGATGGGCTCGACCTTCCAGACGACCCGGTTTAAGGACCGGCTCGTCCGCTTCGACGCCGAGCGCTCCGTGCCGATCGCCGATCACGAATCTGCGTTCATGCGGCGCATCGGGGCCACCGTGCGCGAGAGCATCGAGCGCAACGCGGCGACGGTCTCCGAGATCCTGGTCGACGAGCAGGGCGTCATCCGCTGGAGCGGCGAGAAGCTGCGCCGTAACGGCAAGGGGACTCCGATCTCGGGTGAGATCGGCCAGGTCTTCGATGTCGGCGAGTACGGCGAGATCACCACCGCCTTCGCCAGCAGGGAGAACGCTCTGGTCGTGCCGGGCTACGAGGCCACGATCACGGCCCAGACTCCGGGCGAGGCTCCCTCCTCGGTCGAGGAACGCACGCGCCTGCGCGGCTACGAGCAGCTCATGCACGAGCGCATCCAGTACCAGATCGCCGGCGACCTCATCGCCGGGCGCAGCGAGACCGGCCAGCCCTCCTCGCTCAACGCGGTCTACTCGCAGCTGTACGGAACGAAGCACCCGATCGACTTCATCGAGCGCGCCACCACGTACCAGCTCGACGAGTCCACCGGCGAGATCAAGGAGCACCTGGACGAGTGGACGGCCGCGATCCTGCAGACCGAGGCGCGCCGTGTGCGCTACTCCAACGAAATCAAGGCCGGCTCGACGGTCTACGCCGAGTACCGGGCCCGGCGGGACCGAACTGACCCGGCTGACGACAACCGCTTCGACGCCTGGCGGCTCACCGGCGGGCGGAACATGACGGTGCTCACCGGACAGGACCGGAACAATGTCGCTGCGCCCGGCGGCTACTTCGACCCGGTGATGACCGGAGGCGCGACCAACCAGGGCATCGTGCGGTACCTGACCACTCAGGCCCAGGTCGACGCCGACGGCCGGATCGTGCCGGGCGACGAGAGCGTGGCCGGGCAGCGTGCGCCGCTCATGGCTCTCCCCGGGCTTGAGACGCTGCGGTACGACCCGTTCGACCGCCAGCAGATGACGGCCTCGACGATCATGCAGTCCTCGCAGGTCACCCAGCCCACCGGTACGGCGCTGATGACCTTCGGCGGCTGGACGGCCGACGACCCGATCGTGCTCAGCTCGGAGTTCGCAGCTGAGCACCAGATCCGCGGGGCCGGCGGAGGGCTGCGCGACCTGGTCGTCGGCGACAAGATCAGCGACCTGCACGGCAACAAGGGCGTGATCTCGCTGGTGGTCGACCGGGAGATGCGGCTGAACGAGGCACGCGAGAAAGGCATCGAGCAGGAGGTGGCCTGGTTCCGCGCCAATGCGGATCTCGACGTCGTCATGAGTCCGTTCAGTCTCATTTCCCGGCGCAACGCCGGCTCGGCGCGCGAGCTGATGAACGGACGGGTGGCGGGCTTGTTCTCCCCCGACGGCGAGTACACGCGCGGCGCTCTCGGCGAGATGCGGTTTGTCGTCACGCACATGGCGGTGGACGAGAAGACGAAGATCTACGACGACGAGCAGGTGCGCGCGGGCAAGGGCCGTAAGGCCTCCTCGCAGCTGGCCTGGGCGCTGCAGTCTCAGGACTGCCCGGCGATCATGCGCGAGTTCTACGGCCACAACAGCGGGGCCGAGTCGAACCTGCGCGAGTACCTGCTGGCGACCGGCATGGACATGGAGGCTGACGGCACACTGCGGGTGATCGGCCAGGCCGAGGACCTCGACGAGCGCCCCGAGCGCCGGTTCATCCCGATGCCCGAGCTGCTGCGCACTCAGCCGCGCAAGGAGGGCCAGCTCCCGGGACTGAACACCACGGCGATGCGCAAGTCCTTCGGCGATCTCATCGGCGACCGCGGCGGCGACATGGAGATCCCGTTCCCGCTCACGTATCCGACCGGTGAACAGACCGAGACGGTGAGCGCGAGCTCGTGGAAGCTGCCGGTGATGTCCTCGCATCTGCGCAGTGGCCAGGAGTTCGAGGACGGGTCCTCCGTCACACACGACTACACCCGCAGCTACCAGGACGTCTTCGTCGAGGCCTGCCGCTACCGCTACATGGCCGAGCAGCTGGACGGCCAGGGTCTGTCCGCGGAGAAGCGCTCCGAGGTGCGTCGCGGCATGAGCGAATCGGTCTCGCGCGCTCAGCGCGCCTTCGAGGCGATCACGATCGACGTGCAGAACCGGGTGCTCACGGGCAAGAACAACATCTTCAAGACCGGGCTGATGGCCTCGCGGCTGACCGACTCGGCGACGATGGTGTGGACTGCGGACCCGCGGCTGGACGTCGACCAGGTTGCGCTCAGCTCGGTCAAGGCAGAGCAGCTGGGGCTGGCCGAGGGCGACCACGCGCTGGTGTGGCGTGACCCGGTGCTCCGTGACGCCGGCGTGCGTTACATGCGGGTAGCGATCGACGACCGGCTCACCGGTGCCGCGATCAACCCCGTGATGGACGCCTGCTTCGACGGCGACTTCGACGGCGACGCGGTCGCCGTGGTGAAGCTGCACAGCGAGGCCGCCAAGGCGGAAGCCCTGGCGAAGCTCTCGGTGCCGGCCAACCTGCTGGACACCGGCGTGGTCAAGGGTGACGGCTCGCACCCGCTGGCCATGCAGGTCTCGCTGGACACCCAGGTCGCGCTCTCCACGGACGCCGGACTGGCCGAGGAACTGGAGAGCTCGCGGAGCGAGGCGAACCGGCTCCGGCTGCAGGCGCTCACGGGCGCAGAGTCGCCTGAGGACATCACGCTCGGCCAGCAGGTCGTGATGGAGGAGCTGAGCGGGCTGTACCGCCAGGCGCAGCGCGGCGAGTTCGGCGCGGCACTGACGTTCTCGGATCGCGAGGCGCACCTGCGGAGCGTGCGCGAGGTCTGCGTCCAGACCGGTGCCAAGGGCAGCGAGAAGAAGCTCGCCGATTACGCCCGGAACCTGGGCGATGCGCAGGGTACGCCCGGCATCACGCAGGCCGACCAGGAAGCGTCGATGTTCGCCACGGCTATCAAGGCCCACGGCACCGGCCTGGGCGGCTCGTTCAGCCAGCGCGCCGTGCGCGCGCTGCGCGGCGAGGACCTCAAGGCCGTCCTGGAGGTCACCTACCCGGTGACCCAGTCGATCCTGCAGGCCAAGCACGACGCCGCCGAGGCCCGGCACAAGTACGCGATGCTCCAGGGCCCCGGCCGCGAGCTCTGGAGGGGCCGCAGCATCGAGCACGTCGGCCCCGGTCAGTGGCGCACGGCGTTCCTCGACGGTGAGCCGGTCCAGGCCACGGCCGAGGAGTGGGAGAAGCAGTTCATCGAGTTCTACGAGTCCAAGGAGGGCTTCGGCGTCACGGTCAACCCGGACTACGTGGCCCGCGTGGTCAGTGCGCTGGAGGACCCGAAGACCGGGCTCATCCGCAACCTCGAAGAGGACCCGTCGCTGGCCGGCACCGTGATGGACCGGATGGCCTACGGCGGTGGCTTCGAGGCCCTCGTGCAGGCGGCCAAGAACCGCGAGAGCGTCTACGACGGCGAGAAGAACGAGCAGTTCGCACCCTCGGGGACCCGGAAGGCCCGGACGGAGACGTCCCGGCAGCTCGATCAGCTGGGCTCCGTTGAAGCGCACAGCCTGGACAGCGCTGGGATCGCCGTCGACGACTCGGTGGTCAAGCGCGACGTGATCTCTCAGGACGCGGGGACCTCCCGCACCCGCGGCTCGCACCGCCGCTCTGCGCATGCCGTGGGCGTGGGCGCGTCGCGCCCGGTCTACACGCCGAGCATCGAGATCGATCAGCCGCAGGGCGACGACGACTACGGGGCGGGGTACTGAGATGGCACAGCGCAAGGAACTGGGAACGGGCCCTGCGGGCCGCCCGCGAGCGACCAAGGATCTTCCGGTTGACGACGATCGGCAGCAGGCCGACGAGCCGGGAGGTGACGCGTATGCCTACTGGGACTCGCGCTCTGATGAGCCGAGCGACGCCGAGGCGATCGACGAGCCGGGACCGGAGGACGACCGCTCGCGCGCCTGGCGCGAGCGGCTCCGGGACCGTGCCCGCGGGTTCTTCGGTGCGAAAACCCGGGAGCGGATGGCCGACCGCGAGCGCGTGCGCTGGATCGACGTCGACCGGGCCGAGGACGAGACCGAGGGCCTGGACCAGCGCGAGCAGCTGCTCAAGCTCCGGGCGGAGACGCGGCTGGCCGGCGAGAAGTACATGGCCTCGCTGCGGGACTCGAAGCTGCTGGTGCCCGGCTTCAACAACGAGGAGCGGACGCAGGAGCTCGGCGTCATGCACCACGTCTACATGCAGATGATGATGCAGTCGTGTCTCAAGCCGCTCTCGCGAGGGGTGAATGCCAACTCGGTCATCCAGGCCGTCGGCATGGTGATGGCGATGCGGATGCTCGCCCCGGACTTCAAGAAGGAGATGGACAGTTACCTCCAGCCCCTCAAGGACAAGATCCAGGAACGCATCGACACCAGGACCCGCGGCATGGTCGCCTCTGCCGAGAGCGGCATCGCGCACCGGCAGAGGATCTTCAAGGATGTGCCGAGCGACGCCCGGCGCGAGCGCCTCATCGGCAGCACGGATCCGCGTGACCACCTGACGAAGAAGTGGCGCAAGCGCTTCGACGCCATGCAGCACCGCGAACGCGGCCACCGGGAGATGTTCACTCCGGACTCAGCCGCCATGACCGAGGTCGCGCTCATGGAGAACGCCTTCTGGAAGATGCGTGAGCCGGGCGCGGACGCCGGACTGATCCGCGACAGCTACCGGGCGATGCGCAAGCGGCTGCACGAGCAGATGAGTGAGGACGGCCTGGAGCGCCAGGAGGTCGTCCAGCGCGCGCTGATGATCATCGGCGAGCGGATGGAGTACGAGCCCGAACTGCGCACGATGTTCAACGGCGTGGCCCACGGCCGGATCGTCAAGGCCCCTGCGCACGAAGAGCGGATCACGGGCTCGGGCAGAGTCCGCACGGTCTGGAGCGGGGAGTTCGACGACCATCTGGGCCAGCGTCTGCCCGAGGACGCGATGTTCACGCTGCGCCGGCCCATGGACGCGGACGCCCACCAGGTCCAGCTCGCCGAGACGATGAAGACCTCGATGCTCGACGCGCTGGGCCGCGGCGATCAGGAGGGCTACGGGGGCAACATGCTGGGCTACCTGGTCGGCTTCGCGGCACAGAAGCAGGGCCTGGACACCAGCGGGCTGCCCGACATGCTCCAGCACCGCCTGGACCAGTCCGAGGTGATGATCGCGAGCATGGACATCGACGGCCTGTCGCCCGAGGAGCAGCAGCGGGTCTACTCCAACGCCTACGTCGACGCGATGGAGGCAGTGAACGAGAAGTACCCGGATCTCGAGGCCGAGCTGAAGCGGAGCCTCGGGGAGAACTGGCAACAGACGCTGCAGACGGCGGTCGACGACCCGGGGGCCTTCTTCGAGGAGCAGCGGCTCAAGCCGCGGTCGCGCCCTACGGGCCCGTCGTCCGAGCGGGAAGCCGGCCCGCAGAACGAGAGCCCGAACGCTGAGGCCGATGCCGAGGACTACCAGCCCGCCTGAGGTCGATCCGGGAACACGAACAAGGAGCAGAAGGAACGGCCATGAGCCAGGAACAGAATGAGGGACAACAGACCAGGTTCGGCTCGCGTTTCGCGCAGATGTTCGGCTACGTCACGCCGGAGGACCGGAGCCGATGGGTACAGATGCGGGCGCAGAACAAGCCGAACGTCAACGCGGCCAAGCAGGGCACGAAGTCATTGCTGGGCTCGATGATGGAGTTCGGGGAGCGCAACATCGGCGCGAGGCTCGATGCGGCCCACCGCGTGGCGGCGCAGCAGCGGTTCGAGGAGTCCCACGACAAGGTCGTGAACCAGCGCCGCGATCCGAACACGCGGAACATCATCGAGTCGGTCGACTACGAGCCCAAGGACGACCGGGAGGAGATCGAGCTGGACCTGGAGCTCTAGCCGAATGGGTTACAACAAGCGTAGCAAGTGGCGCTCGATAAGTCCGCCAGTCCTTCTTGACTCGTTACTATCTTCGATAGACTGGTTTCTAAGCGAAACCATGGCATGAAGGACGACAGGACAGGGTGTGGGCATGGAGACGACGACGAATCCGCGCGTCTGTAAGCGCAAGTTCATCTCTCGGGTCGCGACTCGCAGCGGATTGCCGGTCCGAGTGGTGAACAGGGTGTACAAGTCGCTGCTCGGTGAACTCACGGGCGCGGTCAGCTGCGGAGAGACAGTCGTACTCCCGAGCTTCGGCCGCTTCTACCGACAGGACCACAAGGGCCACAAGGTGCGCTTCGGCAAGAGCTACGTCGACGACTACGTGGTCCTGAAGTTCTCCGCGTCGAGCAGCTTCAACCGCCGGCTCGGGGGCAACGAGGACGAGATCTCACCGGAAACCTACGGGATGATCGAGGATGCCGACGAGTTCGAGAACGCTACTGAGGATCGTGAACTACGGGCCGCATCGTAGGCAACGAGGAGCCAGCAGAAAAAAAGAGAACTCCCGTGATGCACAGGCATCACGGGAGTTCTTTCGTGGTGGGACGAGCCCAGTTGAGAGGCTCAGCCGTCGGCGATTGCGAAGATCAGAATGAGCACGATGACCGGGACGAAGAGCACGCCTGCCCCGGCGAGAAGATGCTCCCACCCCAGCGGCGAGTTGATCCAGCCCATGAAGTCGTTCCACAGGCCGGCGACGGTGCTCGCGATCGAGCCGAAGAAGCCGGTGACCCATCCGACGATGGCTGCCAGGCTGACGCCGCCGATCAGACCGAGGGCGATGATGGCACGAGCGCTCTTGAACATGGTCCTGGACATGACACCCCGTCCTACTTCCGGTCCTCGAAGAGCAGGTAGTACAGCCCGATGTGCGGGATGACGAGGGCCGCCAGCGCGATCCAGGCCCGCCCCGGGTCCTCGACCACCCAGCCGATGTAGTCCTTGACGGGGCCGACGTAGGCCAGTACGGGGGCGAACACCTCAGTGCGGAAGATGATGTGGAAGATGCCGTAGGCCATGCCGAGGGCGATTGCCAGTCCGATGCCGCGCCGTACGAAGAGGGCGGAACGAGGACCGATCCGCCGGCGGCGTCCCATGGCTGCGCTGGACTGGGGCTCGGCATCAGGAGCAATCGCCTGAGCCACTGGCTCGTAGTCGTACATCGCCACCATCTCACTCTTATCGAATCGCTATTGCTTCCATTCTATGAGGAGCCCTCAATGGTCAGCCGAATCGCTGATTACAGGTCACTCGAACTGTAGGTCAGGCTCGTTCATGGATGGCGTGTCGAAGCTGCCGATCGAGCGCTGTCGAGGTCGTGAGGAACTCGCGATCGGCTCGCGCTGC
Organism: Streptomyces endocoffeicus; assembly: GCF_016741935.1. Classification (GTDB taxonomy): domain Bacteria; phylum Actinomycetota; class Actinomycetes; order Streptomycetales; family Streptomycetaceae; genus Streptomyces; species Streptomyces endocoffeicus. Next base: position 274,034 of record NZ_JAERRG010000009.1, read on the forward strand.
GCTGCCAGCTCGGCGAGAGTGAAGCCCACGGGGCGACCGAGGCGCTGGCCGGCCATGTAGTAGGCCTGCCCGTTCGCACGTTCACCCAGGGCGATGATCTCGCGGGTGACGGGCTCGCCCGGGCGCCGGGGCGCACGCTCCCGCCAGACGATCCGGTGCGAGGGCTTTGCGCTTGGGTCCGCGCCGACGTAGGTGGTCTCGCAATCGGAGAGGTCGGGATAACTGGGCATGTACTCCAGCGGGTGCGTGCTCGGCGCGCCCTGCTGGATCCGGCCCAGCTGGTTGAGAGCCACGCGCAGGAGCCGGTCCTCCGGTCCATGAGGGTGCATCACCGCGGCGTCGTGGAGCATCTGGAGGTCCTGCTTGAGACCAACGGTCGGCAGGAGACGGATGGGAGGCTGACGCTCACTCATCACGCTTCTCCTGCTGGGCAGCACGATGCTCATCCGCCCACTGCCGACCGAGCGGGCCGAGGCTCTCGGCGAGCTCTTCGATGGTCATACTCGCCTCGCCGGAGGCGTCGGACTCCTGGATGCGGCGGGAGACCTCGGCCTGGAAAGCAGCCTCAGTGTGGGCGTAGGCCGCGTGGTCGTACCTCATGAGGCGCACGAGCGCGGCGAAGGGGATGATCGCGGCCTCGGGCTTGTTGTCGTCGCCGAAGATCAGCGGCGTGATCTCGCCGCGGCGATAGAGGTTCAGCATCGTGGCGAGGTCCTCGCGCCTGAGCTGGTCGGTCGGGACGACATTGACGGAGAACTTCGGGAGCGCGGCGTCGGGAGTGCCGTTGTCGTGAGCGTTGCTGTTGTGAGTCATAGCTTCAGCCTAATCAGTCGGGAATAGCTTGTCATCGACTTGCATACGACCGTATTCGCCGAGTCGATAAGAGTGTCGAATGGTGGATCGCTCCGTCTCTGAGAGGCGGTACGGGCAAGAGAAAGAGGAGACCCGTGCTCCAGCCCCGCACGGTGCGGAGCCGGGGCACGGGCCCTGATGGACGGACGGTCGCGACTTCAGAAGTTCCCCTCGTCGGTGAGGTCGACGGTGAGGTCAGCGCCCTCGTCGGGGCGCAGCAGCACGAGGGTACCGAGTGCCGCGGACAGAACCTCGTCATCCAGGTCGGCAGTTCCGGCCGGAGGTAGGGGTCAGGGGCGGGCGGCCTGCTCGTCGCGGACGGCCATGGGCAGCATGGCGGCGGCCTGTGACCGGTAGTCCTCCAGGGCCTGGGCGTACGTCCCGGCCGCGGTGATCCAGCCGTACCGGGCGGAGTGCAGGCGGCCGGCCCGAAACGTGTAGCCGGTCAGACGGCCGTGCTCGGTACGCTCGGCCTGGAACGCCTCTGCGCGCGGGTACGTATTGGCCACGCGGGCCCGGGCCTGGTCCTCGGTCATCTCTCCCGGCTGCGGGCGGTCGCACAGACCGCACAGGCGGGTGTTGGGGACGCCGTCGACCGCCTCGTCCACCTCCATGACCACGTACATGCAGCATTCCCGGCACGCCACGTCCACGCGGCGCACGCGCCGGCGGTACTCCAGCCGGTCCTCCAGGGTGAAGCGGAGTGGTCCGGCGCTGACGCCGTCCAGGACCAGCCACGCATGGGCGTTGATGCCCTTGTCCGCCTGGAGGCCCTTGACCTCCATCGCCTGGCCGTCGACCACCACCAGGTCGCCGTCCTTGGCATGGCAGGCCAGGCCCCGGGGGCGCGGCGGGTTGTAGAAGACGGCCGTGGTGTCGCGCATGGTCAGCTCCTCGCGGATGCCGCGGCCGGGGCGGCAACTCCCAGGGCATGCCCACATGACGCCCTGCTGGCGGTCGTGCTGGGCGAGCTTGCCGGAGGACAGCAGGGGCGCGGTGTGGTCGTCGTAGCCGCACAGGCCGGTCGGGCCGTCGTAGTCGGCCGGGCCGTGGAAGGGCACCTCCAGGCGGCGGCGCACCTCGGCGGCGGCGGCCTGGGTCACCCGGCTGTCCGTGCCCGCGTACGCCTCGGCACGCAGGACGGCGCGGCGTCCCTGGGCCTTCCAATCCTGGTCGACCTGCTCGGCGACCTCCATCACCTGGGTGACCGGCACGCCCAGTTCGCCAGCGATCTCGGCGACCTCCACGGGCCACGCCTGGGCCACGGCGTCCTTGGCGGCGTCCAGGTCGTGGTGGAACCCGGCCTTGCCGTCGCGACGCTCAGCGTAGGGGGCCCAGGCGGCGTAGCGGCCGCGGCGCATGCGGGCGCCCTCGTCACGGACGCTACCCAGGAAGGCGCCGCCGCGCTTGACCACCCAGCAGCCCGGGCCGTCCTCCTTGAGCTTGACGGTGTCCGGGTCCAGGGTGGCGGCCACGCGCTCCAGGACGTCGGTGGGCTCCGCGGTCACCAGGGCGATGTACTCGGGCATGGGCGCCTGATCCAGGCCGGTGCGACGGGCGAGGCGGGCGGCCTGGTCAGCCTGCCACCGGTACTCGCTGCCGTCGCCCTGGCTGATGATGTTGCAGACGGACACCCAGTGGTAGCGGGCGCGGGCGCCGTGGCCGGTGCGGAACGTCCAGGCGATACGCTCGCCGTCCGGCAGGTCGACCGGCTGGAAGACGTGGGCGGTGGCGTGGCTGGCCAGGACGAGGGTCCGGGCAGCGACCTCGGTCACCAGCTCCTGACGGCGCGCCTGGTCGTCCTGGTCGGCACGGTGAAGGACGTGGGGGGCGACCAGGTCGGCGCCACCGTCGACCCAGCACACGGCCTGGTAGGCGTACGCGGCGGCGCCGTGCGCCATGCCGAACGTGGTGCCGGTGCGCTCGGCGTCCTGGGCGCGCATGACCACCCGGGTGCCGTCCGCGTAGTAGGTCAGCTCCGGGTCGAACATGGTCGCGGCCGTGACGGTGTCGGCATCCAGGGGGCGCACGCGCCGCTCGATGTCGGCGACCTTGGTGGCCTGGTCGTCCTCCGCCGGGGCGGCGGGGGCCTCAGTCTCGGCCGGCGGCTCGGTAGCCAGGACCTCCACGGCGCGCTTGCAGGGGCCGCACGCCTTGCGGTCGGCGGCCTCCTGGGCGGTCAGCTCCCGGGACACCAGTCGACCGCAGCCGATGGTGTAGGAGTGGAACGCGTCCTTGCGGACGTAGTGCACGGCCTTGCCATTGCCGACCTGGGCTGGGGCAGTGGTGATCGCGGACATGGCGCGGTTCTCCTGGTGGGTAGTGAAAGCAAAGGGATGCAGGGCGCGCATGGTTCGTGTGGCGCACGGGCCAGAAGCGCTGCGGCGAGGCGCCCTCGGGCGACCTCCTAGGCCACGCGCGCCCCGTCGTTTCGGTGTTCGGGGTCAGTCAGTGAGGTCGACGGCGAGGTCCGCGCCTTCGTCGGGGTGCAGCAGCCCGGCGAGAGTGCCGAGCGCGGCGGACAGAACATCGTCGTCCAGGTCGACGGTCGCAGGCCCGCCCTCGTCCTCGTGCTTGTCCTCGTCTTGGTCTTCGTGCAGCTCCACGTCGTGGAGGCGGTAGGCGGCATAGCCCATGCCCAGCTTGGAGTCATAGGCCGCGAAGACGGCATGCGTGTAGCGGGGGCCGTCGGCCGGCGTGAGCAAGCGGACCCGGCGGGCGATCATGTCGCGCAGGGCGGCTTCCTCGGCCTCGGCGACGGTCTCCCGCAGCTCGGTCAAGATCACTGAGCCCACGGCGTCCAGGAGTGCCCGCAGGGCGGTCTTGCAGGCCCGTGCGCGGGCATGGTCGGTGGCGACCTGGGCGCAGCGCTGCGCGCGCCAGCACACGCAGCGATGGCAGTCGAGGCAGTTCTGGGCCCGGTCGCAGCCGCACCGGCAGTCGAAGGGGCGGCAGTAGGCACCGTGTTCCGTCTTCGGCGCGGTGGGGATGGCGGCCAGGGAGCGGGATATCTCGGTGAAGTCGCGGTTCTCGTCCACGAGATCGGCGGCCAGAACCTGGCCGTCATTGCGGAGCTCCCCCGCAAGGTCATCGCAGGTCTGGCGGCGGACCACGAGGGCGTACGCCTCGGCCTGCGCACCGATCAGCAGCGGGGGCAGAGGCCGGTCCGCAGGCGGCGCGGCAGCAGGCTGGGCAGCTTGCGGCCTGCCGGTGACGAGTGCCAGCGACGCACCGATCAACTCGGGGTCCGGGCGCGGGTCCTCCCGCCAGCGCAGGATCGAGCAGCCGGACACCGACCCTTCGTCGATCTCATGCAATGTCGGCTCCTGCGCCCACGCTCGGTCCTGCCAGCCGTCCGGTGGCGGCGTGGCCCCGCCGCGGTCGTTGTCAGGCCAGGTGACGCGCACAGCGCGCTCGGCGATGTCGGCGGTGAACACCTTGGTCCGTTCGGTCATCGGTGTGCTCCGGGTGTGTGGTGAGTGCTGATGCTTGCTGCCCCGCCGGCGAGAGCGGCGAAGTCGTCCTCCGCCAGGGAGGAGGAGCGGGGCGCGGCATGGGTGCCGCGCCCCACCCGGCGGCGGGTGCGGTCTCACAGCAGCGTGTCCCGCTCGTCTTCCTCCCAGCGCGGCGGGCAGAGTTCGGTCAGGGCGTCAAGGCCCGCAGTCGTCCCGGGGCTGTCGCCGAGGTCGAAGGTGCACAGCTCGCTGCCGTCCTCTGCCACGAGACGGACGCCCGTGCCGTCCCAGAACGGCCCGCGCTTGCCGTCCACGGCCCAAAACCGCGCCAGAACCGGCACCATGGGGTACACCGGGTGCAGGTAGGCCGGATGACAGCGGATCTTGTCGGCCAGGACTTCTTCCCACGCGGCCTCGGCGCCATCCCGCGTCTGCCGCCACCGCTCAACGAGATCCTCCGCCGTACGGCGGCGCACCATGTGCCGTAGAGCCAGGTGGGCCTCTGTTCCCAGAAGGTCAGGGCCCCGGGCGGCGAGCCACTCCCGGACGGTCGTGGCGGACGGTGCTTCGGCGAGCAGTTCGGTGAGGTAGTTCGTGCTTGACGGCGTGGTCGGAGGGAACTTGCGCACGACGGAGACCAGGAGTGGCACGAGGGTGCTGAACCGGCCTGCGGCGTGCTGTGTTCCGTGCGGGGAGGCGAGGCAGACAGGGTCCTCCGGCAGGGTTCCGGACTCGCCGCACTGGGGGCATGCCCAGGTCCAGCCGACGACGGGAGCGTGGATGATCTGGCCGTCCTGGATGATCCAGTCGAAGCGGTCGGCCAGGCTGTGCTCGTCGGACGCGACGAAATCGGCGTCGAACAGTTCGTCAGGCACGGTGAGTTCAGGCATCGGTGGGCTCCTCTCGGCTGGTAGTGGGCCCCGGCAGCGCCGGGGCATCGGATGATGAGGCTTCGATGGAGGGCTCGGTACCCGTCAGCCGGACGACCTCCAGGACGTGGGCCTCGATGTCGGCGCGGGCCTGGGCGACGACCTGCTCGCCGGTCTCCACGAGCGAGTCGACGGTGAACTGGGCGTTGCTGCCCGCACCGGCGACGGCGTTCTCCAGTGCGCTGAGTGCTTCCTTGGTGGCCCTCACGCCCTTCTTCTCGTGGATCGCCTCGTGCAAGGCCGCCGTGGCGGCCTTGACGCGGGCGTACATCCGGTCGGTGACCTCGCGAACCTCCCGCAGGTTCTCGGCGGTGCGGGGCTGATGAGGGATCTCGGGCACGAAAGGGTCGTGCTCGGAACGCCGGATGGTCACCGGCACGCCGCTGCCGAGACCCATGGAGGACACAAGCGAGCCCCACTGAGCGAGGCTCATCTCGATCTCCACGAGCTCTCGGCCCGGATGGACCCAGTCGTGGTTGAGGTCGCGCTTGCGTACGGCCTCGCGGACGGAGAGCGAGATGGTCTCGTTGTGGAACAGGTCGGACTGGAACAGCGAACGACCGGATCCGCTCCTTCGCGTCACGACCGCGACGCCGAAGGCGGGGTGGATCTCACCGCCGCGCTCCGCGTCGATCGCTGGATCCTGAACCGGACGGCGGCTCATGCTGGCACCGCCTCAGGGGCCTCAGCCTGCTGGGTCTGGTGCTCGCGGTAGAGCCGCACGGCCAGGTCGATGCAGTAGCAGGTGAAGAGGCCACCCATGCCGGCGCCCGAGAACGACCAGTCGGGCAGCGACTGCAGGGGGCCGTGCGGTCGTGCGGGCTCGATGGGGATCTGCACGGTCATTCTCGCTCCTCGGTGGCGTATTCGATGACGATGGCGGTGTCGCGGACGTGGAAGCGGAGGGCCTCTCCGGGGATCGGCTCTGTACTGGCGAGCTCGTACGTCTCCCGGTAAGCGGCGGCGGCCACGGCCCACGCTTTGCTGATCTCCCCCGCTGCGGCGCCCCAAGGCTCGGGGGCGGGGATGATCCAGCGGTGCACACTGTGGGTGACAGTCTCGAACGTGTAGTCAGCCACGAGCCATCGCCACCTTGGACGGGGCTTCCACGATCACGTCAATGTGGGTGAGGTGGATGCCGCCCGTGCAGCCCTCGACGGACACCACAGGGTCGCCGTAGCCGAGCCTCCAGGCCGGAGTACGCGTGACGGTCGTCAGGGCGCGGCACAGGTTCGCGTCGGCCCCTACCACGAAACGACCGTCCGCCTGCCGCTTCCGGACCGCGACTGCGAGCGGGTCCTCCGGGCGGACACCGGGGTACGCGACCACCGGCGTACCAATCGGGTACAGGGCGTTCCACTGCTCGTCGTTCACCGGTTGCCCTCCTCGTTGTCGGCTGGCGGCCGGTGCGGGATGTCGATCCCTTCGCCCAGGGCAGGCTCGTTGTAGGAGGCGAGAACTGCTTGCCACTTCCGCCGGAAACGGGCTGCCTGGACGAGCGACCACGCGGTGGTCACGAGCTGCGCGCACACCAGGCCCGTCATCGGCGACGGTGTCTCGCCCGCGGCCACGCGCCAGATGCCGGTCACGACCAGGGCTCCAGCCACGCCGCTCAGGAAGGCTTGGGCGAGCAGCCGGAGGAGCGGGAAGCGCGTCACGACGGCACCTCTCCAGCTACCGCGACATCGCGGTGGCCGACGGAGAGGTGGGGGTCCCAGTCGACCTCGTCGACCCCTTCATTGACGTACTGCGCGAGGAAGCTGTCCTCGTGTGGATCGAACGCGTGCTCCTGTGCAAACTCTTTGCGGTACTCGTGGGGATCGCGGTCCCCGGGGTGCTGTCGTACCTTGCCGATGGTGTCGGCGACCCATTCCAGGGTGTGCGCACCGGACCAGTCCGGCGAGGTGCCAAGGCCGAGCGCGATCGCGTCGACCACGTCGGTGTCAGTGAGGGGCGTGTGATCCCCTCCGCCGTTCGCGCGGGAGAGCGGCTGCTCGTAGTCCGGGATGAAGCCCATGGCGAGGAGCACGCTCTCGGGCAGCTTGTAGCCGTCCCAGATCGCCTCGGTCGCGTCCGTGGGGCTGCCGCCGTTGGAGAGCCCGCCGGAGATGTAGATCCTGTAGTCGGCGACCGTGAGGAATGTCGTCTCCCGGGAGTCGAGGACCTCTTCGAGGTTGTCGATGATGACGAGACCGGCACGCCGGGCGTACTCGATGAGAACTTCGCCGTTCTCGTCGACGAGGTCGGACTCGCCGTCCAGATCCGGCAGCAACTCCCCCAGCTCGATCTCGGGCTCGTCGAAGGTGAAGAGCGAGGCGTCTGTGATCTCTTCGAGCAGCTGACGGCCGCGGTCGAAGTTGGGCGGTTCGGTGCTGGCGGCCGGGAAGGCGATGGTGGCGGTGAGCATGCTCGCGCCCATGATGATCTGCTCCTTCAGGATGGGGGAATTAGTGGATCGGATCAGTCCTGGATCCAGCCGAGGACATCGTCGACGTCCTGGTCGCAGCTGGCCTTGATCGCCTGGCGCAGGGTCTCGCCGGGGTTCTCGAGGTAGTGCAGCGCGACGCTGTCGATGAGGTTGGCCGCGTCACGTACCTGCTCGTTTTCGGGCGCGAGTTCGCTCACGTCGTTGGCGGCTCGGCTCACGACGTCGCTGATACGCTCCTGGAAGAAGGCCTTCGCTGAGGATCGTGCGGGTCGTACGGCTGGCTCACCGGTCCTCCCCCGGGGTGTCGCCGGTAGTGCGCGACGGCGCATCGGCGTGCGCCACGGGGAAGACGTCCGGGTGCGCCGCCTTCCGCTCCGCCCAACGCGGCAACGGCTCGTCGCCGATGGTGTGCTTGTGGTCCATCACCTCGACGAGTGAGAGCTTCGACGGGCCCCTGTAGTCGTGCCGGCGGCCGCGCAGCCGGGGTGCGACGGGTACCCAGAACGGGCCGTACTGCCAGCTGTCGAGGCGGTAGGACCAGTCGTCAGGGCTCCACTTGTGGAAGATGACGGTGTTGCAGCCGCTGTCCACGTCGAGGGCCCGTTCGGCGAGGCGCCGCTGATAGCTCTGGTTGAACCAGTGCTCGATGTACTCGCGGATGAACGAGGCGAGCATCGCTGGGCCGGGCCTCGGATTCGCAGTCGAAGCAGGCGACGTATCACCACCCCGGGTGGACGCCGGTCACCGGGATGCGCAGCCTCGTCAGCGGGTCGTCGCGGTCGGCGTCTTCGGCGAACGGCCAGTCGGTCACCATCACGAGTCACCGCCTTCGTGGTCGTCAAGGTTGTCTTCCGGCTCCGGGTCCGGCCATGACGCTGCCGCAGGCCACGCGTACTCGTCGTCGAAGGGGTCCGCTTGATGGAGAACAGCGGGCCGTGGTCGTACCGTTCGTCCACCGGGTCGGGGGCGTAGCTGGTGACTTTCAGCCCAATCATGTTGCTGTCGGTGGGCATCACGACGCCTCGCCCCTCGGCGAACAGGCCGTCGTAGTGCCGCTCCAGCCAGGCGACGGCCGTCATCCGGCGGCCCATCAGCCCTCACCGTCCTCGGTGCCTGCCGTCTCACCGGCGGCGATCTGGTGCGCCAAGGGCCAGACTTCGGCGAGCGTGAACCGCGCCGAGTCGCGTTTCGCGTCGCTGGCGATCCCGCCGAAGTGGGCCACCCAGTAGCCGTCGCGGTCCCAGCAGTGCCCGTCACGGTCGAGGATCACCCACCGGTCGACGTGGCCGTAGCAGCGCTGCACAAGCAGCGGCAGCCGACCGGGGCACGGCACCTCGAACGCGGAGGCGTGCACCAGCAGCACGGCGGCCGTCGGTGCGAGCCAGGCCGCGACTTTCCGGCGCGTCTCTGGGTCGAAGCCCGGCGCCACGGGCCGCCCGTCCTCGGCGACCGCGCCGACCGTGAAGACCGACTCTTCCTCCAAGGCGGGCTCCATGGCGACGTCGTACCGCGACACGACCAGCGGTTCAGGCTGGTCGGCTTCCCTTCTCCTCGGCCATGGCCTGGACGATCGCCCGGCAACGGCGCCACGCGTCGGCATAGGAACCGGCGTTGAACATGCCTTTCAACTCGTCGGGCAGCTTCATCGCGGCGAACTGCTCGTCGACCTCGCGCAGGACCGAGACGCGATCGAGGCGGCGCAGCTCGGCAACGATAGTCTCGGTCGACGGCATGCCGGTGTCGACGAACTCAACGTCTGGGTGCATGTAGGCGGCAGCCCACACCGACCAGCCCTTCGCGGTGCCGACCTCGCGGATCTTCACGGACCACTCGCGCAGCAACTCTGCGTCGGAAGCCGCCACCAGCGCTTCGGGCGTCTGGGGGGCGGCGTCGTGCCGCTCGGCCCGCTGTCGGAGGATCCCGATGAGTGTGTCGCGGGCGCTCACTGAGTCTCATCTCCCTCGGCTTCGTCGAGGATGAGCGCGGCGGCCTGCTTGGCGGACAGCAGCCCGTTCCGCTCGGACACGGCGCGTCGGATCCGCTCGGCCTCGGCCGTGTGGCCGTGAGCGTCGAGCAGCTCGGCGGCGTGCTTGCCGTGCATGGCCCGCCGGGTCTTGGCGGCGTCGAGGATGAGGCGGACGGCCGGGTTGCCGTCGATCCGGGCCTGGCTCCATGCGGCGGTACGTCCCCGGTGCACCTGGGAGTTGCGGGCGCGGGTGCCGCCGTGGCTCGTGCACAGTTCGCCGGCCGCCGAGCCGCAGTCCGGGCAGGCGATGGCGAGCGGCGGCAGGTTGGCGCACTGCCAGTCATTCGGGGTCAGGTCCATCAGGCGTCGCCGCCCTTCTGCCTGAGCTTCCAGACGCTGGCCACCTTGACCCACTTGTCGTAGTCGGCGAGCTGCACGCCGCCCTCGTCAGCACTGTGGTCGTTCAGCGCCGTCGCGGCAGCGAGGATCCGGGCAACGTCGTCGCCGATCTGGCGGCCGTCCCTGACGGAGCGCACCAGCTCCTCAGGGCGGCGGTAGTTCTCGGGGCCTGTGGCCATCAGTCGTTCTCCTTCGCGGTGTTGCGCGGCTGGGGGGCGCCGTCGGGCTGATGTGGGCAGCTGGACGTGGCGTCTTCGAGTCCGAGAGCCTGGCGGGCGAGGGCAAGCAGGCTGTCCAGGTCCGGGCCCGCTGCCGGGCGGATGGGCCGCTTGCGCAGCACGGGCACGTCCAGATCGACGCCCAGCAGTTGGCCGGGGTGCTCCGGGTCGGTCTCCACGCGGTACGAGCCGGGTGTGATCCACCAGCCGTCGAATGCGTCGGCGGGGCGTCCGGCACGCGGTCCGTGGCCCACAGCCGCGATGCCGGGCAGGCCCGACGACGCGGGCGTGGCCCGGTAGCGGGTGGCCTCCCCCGATAACATCGGACAGGCACGTACGCTGTACGCGAGGCATTCCGGGTGCATGCCGGGCTCGGCGGTGTACCCGACGTGTACATCAGCAGGCCGCACCGCGAGACAGATCCGCTCATCGAAGCTCTGCCCGCAGACCTGGCAGCGCCGTTCGGCCAGTGCCCGGTTGCGCCGGTCTTTGTCGAGCGCCCCGAACTGGTACCGGCCGCCAGCGTGCAGCGTGATCCACGGGACGACCAGACCGCCCAGGGTTGGACGGCCCGCGCACCGTATCGGCACCGGCAGCTGTGCGGTCACCGGTCGTCTCCTTGCGCGTCACGTGGGTGGGGTGCGCCGCCGTCCTTGCCGGGCCAGTCGTGGGGCCAGGGGACACCGCACCAGGACTGCTCGGGAGCCTTGAACCAGTACATGAACTCGGCGGCCAGGTACTCGGTCTTGAAGCCCTGCACCCCGCCCTGCTTACCGGCGAGGCCGGCGTGCTCAGCAACCCAGCCGGCCCCCTTCGTGAGGTACGTGATGCCGCGGGCCTCCCCGGTGTCCTTCAGGCTCACCCGCAGCCGGTTGTCGTTGTCGGGATCGACCTGCTCGAAGCTGAACTGCGGCATGTTGTTGCTCCTACTCGTAGACGCGGGTCTGGAACTTGACGCGGCTGATGGGGCCGAACGCGTCGCAGATCGCTCCGGTGGTCTCGGCCCACGGCCTCAGGCCCGGGACTCGGAGGACTTCGCTGACCCGGCCCTCAGGGGTGTAGAGGATGACCAGCTCGCGGTCGGTGACGTTCGCGTGGCTGGGCGTCCAGGTGGCGAACTGTTCGAACCCGGAGTCCGTCATCCGGCCGTGGAAGTTGAAGACGACCTGCTTGTAGGAGGCGTCGAGTTCGGGATTAATGATCTCCGGCTCGGGGCGGCCACGGTTGGGCAGCTTCTCTGCCACGATCCGGTAGCCGGGCAGGTCGTACCTCAGCCGGTACTCGCGGTCGCGGAAGGTGAAGGTCGCGCAGGTGTTGATGTCGTTCTGCACCGGCCGCCAGTCCCCGAACGGCAGGCCGATGTCGTACGTCGCGTAGTCGTGCCAGAGGCTGGCGGACTCCTTCGCGCGCCCCCACTGGTCCATCCTGTTCGTCTCACGCGAGAGCGCCAGGTGGTCGATGGACTCCGGACGGCCCGAGCAGCCGTTCGTCTGGAACCGGAACCACGTCGGACTGCCGGTCGTGCCGCAGTCGAAGCACCGGGCCTCGTGCTCCGGGTCCTTGACCAGCCGGTGTCCTTCGACGATCTCGATGAACACGTTCTCCGGCATGTGCACGTGGAGCGGCACCATCCGCGCCCTGTAGTGACGGCGGCGCTCGTAGACGCTTCCGCATGGCTCGCACGCCGGGTCGCGGTGTTGGGTCCAGTCATCCGGCTGCGCGCCCACCACAGGCGGCGAGTACAGGAGCATATGGGTCGCAGTGCCGAGGCACTGGTTTTCCACTTCCGTGCTGCGAGGCGTGCTGCATCGCATAGTGGTGTCCCCTCTGTCGATTTGCAAGGGTTTGGTGGCGGTACTGGAATACATCCCGAATCATGAGCAGTTGGCCGCATTACGCTCGATGGCGAAATTCATCAGCGCATGGTTGGTCAGAGCCTCAACCTTGTCGGTCTGATGCTCTTGCTCACCGATCCAGCCATTGTGATCCGCCCAGCGCAACAGGTCCGTGATGATGTCGCTGATCACCGATGGCGGCGCTTGGGGTGGCACGCGCTCACCATCCCCGGCCCTCCACGATGGCGTCGAACTGCTTGCCAGCCAGATCGGGGGTCTCACGCGAAGGACCGAACCACTTCGCGCCCTTGTCCCAGCGACACACCCAGAACAGACGGTGGCTCCGGTAAGCCAGAAGCCGGTAAACCCTGCCGTCCTCGGCCGTCCAGACCTCCAGGGCGCGGCTGTTCTCGTACCAGTGGCGATCCGGAATCACACCGGGCTTGTGGTCGTGGAAGCCGAACGGCTCATTCGTGATCCACGTACCCTCGTACGGTGGCAGGTTCTCCGGAAGGATCTCCGGATCCACTGGGACGCGGTCATTGTCCTGCGCGCTGCGCAGCTCTCCCGTCTTGAGCGAGAACAGGTAGCGCATGCCGTAGTAGCCCCCCGAGTTCCCGAGGCCGATGTCCCACACCGGAGTTAGCTCGGTGCACGACTGCATGGAGCCGCCGGGACCGAGTGGTCTCTGCACTTCACGAGCCCATCGCATCCCCTCCTTGATCTCCGCAGGGTGCATGTACTGGACGTTGAGCGTCGAGTCGAACCACTCCATAGGGGTTAGCTCTCCTATTTCTCGTTGATGAGGGGGGACCACGTACTGGCGACGCGGATGTGTCCGTACGTGTCCAGCTCGATGAACCCGGTGGTGCCGGCGACCAGCCAGCCGGCGCGCTCTCGGCCGGACTCGCTCTCCCAGGACAGGGGCTTGAACCCGATCGGCTCTCCGCAGCGCGGGTATTCGGCCATGAACGCGCGGGCCATGTTCACGTCCAGGGGCGGAACGATCCGCCAGCCGCGCTCGCGGGCGAGTTGCTCGCCCAAGTCGACACCAGCCGCGAAGATGCCGTCCTGATTCGTGCGCGGGTTGGCGGTCGTGACGTGCAGTTCACCGAAGCTCTCGGTCAGCGCGAAAGGCCACGTGGAGGCGATGCCAATGACCTTCTCGGACTCGATCAACAGCACGTCGCCGTCGCGGATCTCCTCGTAGCACTGTGTGGCGTTGTACGCCTCCATGGTGCTGGCGAAGGAGTGCACCCGCGGTTCGGTGGTCTCGCCGCTCATGCTCAATTCCCCGCTTCCCGGTTTCCCGCTTCACCGACGTACCGTGCGTAAAGGAAAAACTCGCCGTTGATTCTGCGTGACACCGCTTCGAACGATCCTTTGGGCGCGAACACCACTGGCTTTCCACGCTTGATATTGGCGGCCAACATGTCAGCCTGCACGAATTGACCGACACGGGCCCATTCCCCGGGCCGCGCACGCAATGCTTGGGCTACCTCGCGAAGCTCAGGGCGACTTGCGCGCGGGGGCGGGGGTTCCTCGAATACCAACTCGTCCATATTGGTCAGGCCTTCCTGCTTGTCGGTGTTGAAATTGATCCACGAGCTCTGAAAGGCGCCGTACTCCTGGCCGTCCTTGAGTCGCATCGACCCGCCCGTTCCGGCGACGAGCCAGCCCACGTGCCGGACGCCGTGCTCTTCGGTGTTCTCGATGAGGCGGTGGTAACCGATCAGGTCACCGAGCTTGATCACCTCGGCCTCCTTGATCAGATGGGCTTCGTCGACCGGCGGGCGGGAAGACGTCCCGCTCCAGGTGCTCCCAGATGGGCTTGGTCAGGTCGCCCATGTGCTCGTACGACGGCTCTGGATCTCGAAGCCGCACACGCACATGCCCGGTTGCCCTCGTACGAGGGCAACCGGGCGAACTCGTGCCGACCTTGCTCGGCGCCCGCCATGTTCAGCTGCTTCTGCATTTCGCGGGCGAATCGCGCCCCGTGCAGATCGTCGTCCAAGCCCAGCTCGGGAATTTTCGTCATGAATTACGCTCCGTCGTGTTCCGCGATGCCGTTCTTGCCCTCGCACGCAGCGCACTCGCAGTGGTGCGCCTTGTACAGCTCGCTGATGTCGAATGCGCCTTCAACCGACCACGGCGCGCAGTCCTGGAAGGCGAACCATGCGGACGGTGACCATGGTCCCTGCCGTGATGCCGACCACGTGCCCTTCGTAGGTGAACGGGAATCGCACGGTGGTGAGGAAACTGCGGCTGCTCGGCACCTTGTGAAACGGCCGGACCCGTACCAGCGTCTGGTTCTCCATCAGCGTTGCTGCTGCGTCCTCGGCATGTGTGATCGGCTTTCCGATCGGTCGGACCTCCCTGCCGAATGCCCCACGCTTGACGCAGGTCTCCAGCTCGGTCTTCTCCTCCGACAATTTCACCCCTCCCTATTGATGGGCGTGCGGGTGCCATCGATGTGCACCACGAATGCCTGCTGGAATGCGCGGCCCAGATGTTCATGGACCATCACGCGATATTTCGGCTGGCCTTTACGCATACGTGCCTTCATCTGGCGCACGCAATATTCCGCGACCGGGTCGTCTTCGCCTGAATTCCGGAGCGGCTTGAGTTCTAGGTACCGGGTCGCAGTACCGACTCATGCGGCTGGTTGGTCACCGGCGGGGATACGTACTGCTGGAGCATGAAGAAGTAGACCGGCGCCTGGTCAGGCAGGCTCACCGGTGAGCAGCTCCGTTCCAACCGGCACGCCGTACGACGACAGACGTACCCGCTGGTCCTGGTCGCCGACGATGTTGTACAGGGCGCGCTTCTTCTCGACCCACCCCGCTGCCAGCTCGGCCGTCGGGAAGACCAGAGGTTCCGGCGCCGCGTGGAAATACCCCCGGGTGAGATCTCCCGACACCACCATGATCCGGAACCGCTCGCCCTCGGGCGGCATCGCTCCCTCGTGCAGATAGCCGGGATACGCATCCCAGCCGAGCGTCTTGGCGTACTCCGGTTCGGCGGTCTCCCGAGTCTCGTGCTCGGTGATGGTCAGAACGCGCTTCGGCCAGTGGTTGCAGGACGGGGGCCACGAGTCGGGGAACCGGTGCCACACCGGGCGCGGGCCGGGGTCGTACCCCGGTTCGGATTTCACGCAGCACGGTTCCATGACCACGACAGTGAACGTCACGCCATCTGCTCCTGGTCCGTGACCACACGTGGCTTTCGACCGACGCCGTAGTCCAGGCGGCGTCCCTCCTTCTTCGCCTTCTCCAGGGCCACGCGCCCCTCGTCGGTCAGGGTCGGTTCCGACCCCCCGGTAAGCAGTCCGTCCTTGACCAGTTTCTGACCCGCAGGAGCCCGACCTATCGCTTTGTGCCCGTTGCCCCGGCCCGGCGAAATGTGCCAGACGTCGCTGTGGGCCGTGCTGGACCGGTACACCCACCCCTGTTGCACGCTCGCCAGGATCAGAAACGCACCGTCGGACAGTTTGGCGCTACGCAGCATTCTGAACATCTCCGTTCATCTCAGTATCGGTCGGCGTATTGTGGGGCTTCTCGTGCTCGGCTGCTGCTCGCGAGTCCTGGCGGAGCTTGTGACGCAGCTCGGCCTCGTATTCGGGCATGAAAAGGACGCCACTTGAATAGCGCATTGAGTCGTCGCGAATGTCGCTTGGACCGAGCACCAACTTAGAGTCAGGTCGGCCTGACTCTGTGTTCCAAAGCACCAGGCGTTCCGGCTCGCGCTGGTTGATGGCCAGCAGTCCCTTACGGGTATGCACAACCACCCCGTTCTTGTTCGTATAGAAGATCTCCACCCACAGGCCAGGCATCAGTTCGGCACAGGTAAGCGGCCGGGCTGCTCGCTGAAGGTGACGCCGCCGCATGTTCAGCCTGGCGATGTGGGCCATTTCAGGCTCAGGCTGATCGGGTCGCTCGCCCGAGGGAATACCGGGGCGCGACGCCGGGTCACTCGCGTCATGAATGTAGGGGACGACCGGATCAGTCGGATTGAGGTGCGAGCGACTGCCTGAATGCTGGGCTGTCGACTGGCCACGCGCCACACTCCCGCGCCTCGCTTCGCGACTGTAGATGCCATCTCGGCGGGGATTGGCCATGTCGCTCCTTCTCGGGTCATTTTGAAAGTGAATGTGCGAGTGCCCGGCGCGGGAATTGAACCCGCGAATGCGCAGGGGGATACGCACCCGGTAACCTCACCGGCCGGGCAGGTCTTTCAGTCGTCGACCAGAACGGTCTCCTCGGCGGCTCGTTGTGGGGGGCGTCCTCAGAAGTCGATGGAGTACTTCGGGGGGCGGCGCAGGATCACCGCGGCGGCGCTCAAGTCCTTCTTGTCGTCGGGCGACTTGTCGTCCTCGTCGCGGAGGTCGGTGAGCGTGAAGGCACCATCCGGGAGCAGGTAGCCGTCCTCGGACGGGACTGCGTCGCGCATGCGGAACCGCAGCCCGGTGCCGGTGTCCCAGTCGTTGATGGTCTGCAGGCTGTCGCTGTTGAACAGATCGACACGGCCATCGAAGACGTCAGTGTCGCCGTTCTTCCAGGTGATGTGGGCCTCGATCCGCGAGTCTGCGTGCTCGCTGCGCTTGATGTTCAGGTCACCGATCACCTCGGCGAACGACTCGCCCAGGCGCAGCTCGAAGGCGATCGCCCGCAGGTGGTCGAAGTTGATGTCGTACTTCCGGGAGAAGTCGACGATCTCGGCCACCTGCTTCTCGGCCACTCCGGGCACCTGGTCGCGCAGGTAGGTGGCCACCGTCTCGGGCTCGGGGTAGGCGAAGCGCATGTGGTAGTGGAATCGGCCGGGGCGGTTGAGCATGTAGTCGTTGACGCGGTGCAACTCGTTGACCGACAGGACGTAGAGGCGCTTCGTCGTGCTCAGCCCGTCGAACAGACTCAGGAACTGGGTCTGCGACTCGTCGTCCTCGTCGGAGAAGATTTTCTCGAACTCATCGAAGACGACGACGACTTCACCCAGCTTGTCGAGGAAGGCGGCCAGCCCCGGCGTGTCGTGCTGCACGAGCACGGTGGGCAGGTGGTGTTCCTCGCGCATCCGCTCGGCGAGCAGGCGGAGCATGAGGCTCTTACCCATGCCCTTGTTGCCGGAGAGGATGACGCCGAGCGAGCGGTCCATGGCGGAGTAGCCGGTGACGATCCGCTGTACACGGGAGGCGTGGCGGCCATAGACGGTCTCTTCGGCAGATGCCAGCGGCTCCGTCTGGCGCAGGCTGTAGCCGGTCATCGGAGAGAAGGCGATCGTGTAGGTGGCCACGGGCAGATGAGCGAAGGTCTGCACGGAGTCCCCGTCGAGGCGGAACTCCCCGTCGGAGGCGACGATCGTGGATGCGGGCATGAAGACTTCTCGCTTTCGCAGGAGTAGATGTGTGGTGGTGGCTCAACGGATGGGCAGCACGCTGCTGTCCGGGCGGTAGACGCCCTCGTCCTCATCGAGCACGGACTCGGTGAGGGTGACGGTGGCCGGCATCAGGAGCGTCGCGACGAGCGCGGCCAGGCGCCGCCCGTCGGCGAGCACGATCTCGGGGATGCGGCCTCGCGCAGTGAAGAAGTGCTCGGCGCGCTCGATCGGGCTGGCCGTGCGGGAGGCAGGGTCGGAGAAGTGCCAGGCGACCGTCCGGTCGGCGCCGTACTCGGTGATCACCGAGTACGGCGTCTTGGGCGCCGCGCTCTTCTTAGTGCTGCTCCCCTAGAGCTGGGCGCCCCGCTCGCACGACAGGAGCCGGGACGGCTGCACCCGCAGCGAGCAAGCGGCGGGAGGGCGGGTTGTGCGTCAGCTCTCCGGGACATTCCGCGGCGCCGGAGGGTTGGCGCTGACGAACTGGAGGAACCAGCCGGGCACCTGGCCCAGCTCGGCGTGGTAGTGGGTCCAGATCTTCCGGACGGGACGGCGGTCCAGGCTCTCGTCGGGCAGCACCACGTGGCCGGTCACCTCGATGCTGTCCCAGCGGGGCGCGGCGGCGCCGTTCTGGAACCAGCGGATACGCACCCGGGCGGGTCGGACTCGGTGGTTGCCCTCGCCGTCCTCGATGGTGAAGTCCGGGCCGCACTGCCCCTGCCACACCTTCTCGTACGTCCGCTGCGGCAGCTTGGCCGTCCCCGTGTCGTCGTAGTTGACCAGCTCGTCGTACCGCTCCGCACGCAGTGAGGGCGTGAACGACGCGGGCACGCAGGGGCTGTCGGCCGTCTGCTTCATGTCCTGCTTCCTCTCCATCAGAAGGGGCGATCCGGGCGGGGTGCAGCCGGGGCGGTTCGCCGCGGCGGCGGGCCGGAGGTCAGGAGGCGGCGTAGCCCACGAACAGCCAGGTGCCGTCGCTGACGTGGACCGCACCGGCGGCCCCCGATGGTCACGGATCCGCTCGTCGTCGGTGTTCAGAAGGTGCACCGCGTACTCCTCGGTGGCGTCCGAGAGGGCAGAGGGCTGTACGCCACCAGGACGTAGCCGTCCTTCGATCGTCCCGGTGTAGCCACGGTGCCCGAACTCCCTGGCGGCGGCGAGCGCCCGCTCGACGTCCCTGCCGGTACCGGAGGTGCTGAAGTCGTAGGCGCCCATATGGGAGCTCCTTTCGGGCAGTGCCGTCTACCGCCGGTGACGGGGCGGTCCGCGGGTTGGACGGGCGGCGGAAGCGAGTCGGTGCGCGGTCGCGATACCGGGCAGGTCGTGTGGCCGGCAGCCTGGCGGACGGCCGGCCGATGGGAGGCGAGCCGGTGCGCGGCATGGGGAATCCGTTCGGGACCCGTCCCGCCCCGGTAGAACCAGGGGCGATCGCTCCCTTCTCCGGGCCGTTGTCTCTGGACACCGTGAAACGGCGTGGCGGCGTCAGAAGTCGCCGTCGGCGACCTGAAGGGCGGTCAGCCCGATGGCCCTCCACGCCTGGATGACCTGAGTGCGGTCGTCGAGTACACAGGTGACGTTGTAGGTGTTGGGTACGTGGGCGTCGAAGACCTTAGATCCCCGCGTTCTGCTTGGCGAACGCCAGTACGGCGGTGTCGTCGCCCTGGCTGCCGAGGCGACCGGCCTTGTCGACCAGCGTGGTGGTCCAGCCGTCAATGGGGTTGCCCGTCGCGTCCCGGTTGATCTTTCCGCTGGCGATGATGCTGGCGGTTGCTCCGGCTCCGAGGGTCGGCATCAGCTCGTCGAGCAGTACGGCAGAGCCCTGGTTGCTGGCGTCGTAGACGTTGAGGGAGACGTTCTGAGCCTGGTCGAAGTTGGTTCCGAGCTTGTAGGCGAACACCGCCACTGCCCACTCGGTCACCCACGCGGGAAGGCTCGTCAAGTTGAGCGTGATCGTCTCGTCATCACCGTCGCCCTCGCCGGTCTGGTTGTCTCCGGAGTGGACCGCCGCGCCGTGCACCGGGTCCATGTTGTGGCCGATCACGATGCGCTTGGGCTCGCCGTCGCGGTAGAGGATCAGCGCCAAGTCGAGGTCGATGTCCTTCTGCCCACCGCCCAGGTTGATCTTGCCGCCGCTTTTGAGCGCAAGCTTGCGGGCGAAGCCGGACTGCTTGGCGGCCTTTCGGTCCCAGGCCGCGCCGAACACCAGCTTAGTCACGCCGTCGAGCGACGAGTCGATACCCTTGCGGAAGTTGATAGCCATTGTCCGAACTCCTTCTTGAAAATCGCTTTTAGTGGAACGCAGAGGCCCATGTTCTGATCACGACGATCCAGAACATGGGCCCCACCGCGCCTAACTGCTCTTCGTCGCCGGGCGAGGATCCGTCCCTGGTGGTCGATGACCAGCCCCCGGCACTGCCAGGCGACCTCGTTCCACTCCCGCTCGAACACGGCCTTCTCCGCGTAGTTGAAGATACGCAGCGGCAGGGTGAGGCGGGTCTGCTCGCGGATGTAGCCGTCGTCGAGATATCGCGCGAGAAGAGCGGGGACGAGCAGGTCATCTATGTGGGAATGCATTGCCTTTCTTGAGGTGGGTCGGAATTTACCGATCATGCACGTGGGTCGGCGATTGGCGCCTGCGGATTTCTTGGGGCTGGAGCACCGCCATCTGTCGGACATGAGCTCTTCTGCCGTTGTGCTGGCAGCTTTCGCAGGCAGCGCAGCCGCTACCCGGGCGACTCGTCGTGGTCGCGGGAGACGATCCGGTCCTGTTGGCAGATGATCCGGTCGTAGGTGGCCGGCGGGCCGGGGAAGAACTCGTCGGAGTCGCCCTGTGTGCCAGACGTCATCACGGCATGCCCCGTCGGGCTGCGTCATTCAGGGGTGTGAAGTGTGGAAGACCGCAGGACCGGGTGTTCTCGACGAGCGAGACGCTCGCCCCTGCGGCATGGGGTGGTGGCGGCGGTTGGTCAGACGGCCGCGGTGACCGCGGAGCGATCGTCGGTGCTGCCGGGAGCAGTGCTGTCGTTGTCGTCCAGGAGATCCGGATCGGTGCCGAGGGCGCGAGCGGCGTTCTTCTTGTCGCGCTCGGTCAGAGCGGTCACGATCTGCTCGTAACTGCTCTGGATCGGCGGGTTCTTCACGGTGCCGTAGCCGAGTACGTACTGGCTCTTCATGGCACGGGTGAAGGCGACGTAGAACATCCGCTTGGCGTCTTGGGTCATCTTCGTGTCCTCCCTGTAGAGGACGACAGCGTTGTCGAATTCGAGACCCTTGACACCGTGGATCGTCGAAACGACCAGGTCGGCCTTGGACTCGAGGTTCTTCCGCTTGCGCTCCTGGTTCTTCTGCTTGTTGATGTTCAGCTTCTGCTGGTTCCGCTGAATCTCGAAGGAGAGCAGGTTGTCGCGCAGCCGATCGAAGAACGCCTTGTGCGTGAGCGTGCCCTGGTGGCAGAGCGTGACCCAGCCGTTGATGGTCGCGCTGTTCTCGATCCACCACTCGGAGATCGTGCGCAGGATCGCCTTCTCAACGTTGGCGTTGGCAGCGTTTTTCGTCAGCTTGTCCATGTTGTCCTTGATCCCCTGGGAGACCACGAACGCGGCGTTGGTCGGCGGTGCCTGCAGGACGTCGTTCCAGAAAAACTTGATGTACTTCGAGAAGATGTCCGTGGCGTAGACCCGATCGCTGACCAGAGAGGCGACCCGGCGGTCCGGGTAGCGCTTTTCGAGCACATCCTGGATCAAGGACACCTCGCGGCGCGAGTAGGCCAGGAAGGCCACCTGCTCGCCCCGGTCCAGGCACTTGTCCACGTAGTCGGGGATGACCGTGTTGCGCACGATCGCCTGCAGGTCCTGGGTGACGAACCCTGTGAGTCTGGCCACCTCGCGGTACTCCAGGGTGACCTTCTCCCGGAACGAGTCGGCCGTGGGCATGGCGAGCGAGTTCGCCTGCAGCTGGATATTGGCGAACTGGTTGGTCTCCAGTCCGCCGAGCACGACGTTCGCGAAATCCAGGATCTCCTGGTTGCTCCGGTAGTTCGTCGTGAGCTTGAAGGTCGCGAAGACCCCCGAGCCCTCCAGCGTGTTGAGCGCGCGCGGGTTCGCCGAGCGGAACTCGTACAGCGTCTGCGAGGCATCGCCGACGATGAACAGGGACTGAGCGTGCTTGGTGATGTACTTCAGCACGTAGATGAACTCAAACACGCTGTTGTCCTGCACCTCGTCGATGATGAGGTACTTCGACTGCACGTGGGCCGGCTCGGCCATGTCGTCGATCTTCTGGTAGCAGATGATGATCTGCAGCTCCAGCGACGTCTGTTCGATGCGGTCGAGCAGGGCGATCACCTCGTCGAAGTGGCTCTCGACGAAGGTGTTCAGGGCCGCGAACGCGCCGGTCCTGTTCTGGTCGACCTCCAGCAGGCGGTGGCGGAACGTCGCCGCGAACTGGCTGTTCGGGTAGAAGATGTCGATCGAGTTGATGATGGTGTCGATCGCCGAGACCTTGTGCCTCGGGTGGTTCATCGAGTAGATGTCGATGATCATCTTGGCGATCGTCATCGAGCCGGCGTCCGGGTTCTTCTCCGTGATGTTGTCGGCAGCGGCGTTGGTGAACGAGAGCACCGTGATGTCCGAAGCAGGGACGCCGCAGGCTTCGAGGTACTTGATCCGTTCGAGGATCACGGTCGACTTGCCGGTGCCGGCTCCCGCCTGCGTCATCACCAGCGGCT
This sequence comes from Streptomyces endocoffeicus, assembly GCF_016741935.1. GTDB lineage: Bacteria > Actinomycetota > Actinomycetes > Streptomycetales > Streptomycetaceae > Streptomyces > Streptomyces endocoffeicus. The sequence continues at coordinate 296,209 of NZ_JAERRG010000009.1, forward strand.
CGTGCGTGGTGAGCGCGTCGAGCTGCTGCGTGGACAGGTGGGGCGGCAGATTCGGAGGCGTGGCCGGCTGCGCAGGCACGATCAGCTGAGGCTTCATCTGCTCCAGATGGTCGAGCGTGTGGTTCATCAGCAGGCTGAGGTTCTGCTTCGACAGCTTCGTGGCGATCTGGTCGGAGAAGGTCGCATCCACCTGCTTGTGGATCTGGCGGTAGGCCTCCAGCGGGACGTTGTAGTTCTCCAGGTAGCGCAGCTGGACGGCGAGCATGTTCAGCTGCTGCTCCGTCGGGCCCGCGGGCATGTCCTGGATGTAGCGGCAGACCTCGTCGGCGATCGCCTCGGAGTCCCAGATCTGGGCCAGGCGCGTGATGCGCTCGTAGATCGAGTACTGGCGCATCCACTCGTCGAACTCATCGCCGAGGTTGGAGGCCGTCAGGCCGGCGGATGTGAGCACGTCCTGGACGTAGTCACGGGCGTGCTCCAGCGGGCTGGTGTCCCACTGCAGGAAGGCGGCGGCGTCGTGGTTGCCGTAGCCGACCGAGCGCGAGACGGCGGTCGCGTACTCCGGCTCGGGCAGCCCCTCCTTGAAGAAGTACAGCTCCATCCGGTACTGGATGACGAGATCGCGCGTGGACTTGCCGCCGGACTTGTCCTCGTAGAACACCAGCGCCTGCGGGGTCATGTCGAAGGCGACGTCCCAGTCGTCGAACGAGCTGGACGAAGTGTCCACAGCGAAGCGGTCGTCGGCATGCGGGCTTGGCAGGGTGAAGGACCCGCCGGCGTTCAGGGCGCGGCGCGTGATCGGCGCGAGCGGGATCGACGTCGTGGTGATGTCGTGCTGCGTCGAGTTCTGCTTGACCTCGATGTTGGCGGCCATGGCGTAGGCGGTGTTGGTGGCAGTGTTGATCGGCAGCAGGGACTCGTTGAGCAGGCCGGTCTTCTTGCCGTTGCCGGTGAGCTTCGAGGAGAAGAACTTCGGGTCGACGGCCTTCTGAGCAACGGCATTGGCCGAGAGGTCGAGGTCATCAAGCAGGACAGGCATGTCGCTGCCTTTCTTCAGTGGGCCGAGAGGTGAATTGAGAGAAAGAATGAATCACATCGCACAGCAACTCTGACAAGAGGTTAATAGTCAGTCGAATACTCGAAGGCGAGCGAAGAGCGCAGCGACAGGGCCGGGTCATAGGCGCAGGTACGAACACGGGCGGGGCTCTCGTCAGCCGACGAGCCCCGCCCGTGTTCCTCTCAACCCACCCGTCAGGGGCCGTTAGGCCCCTGAATCCGGGGTATGTGGCCAAGCCACACCCCGGACGCCGCGCGCTACCCAGGCGCGCGGTCGTTCATCAGCGGCAGCATCGCCAGCATCGAGATCCCAGGGACAGGCCGCGACGAGGGATCCTGCGGGATCGACCTCGATCAGGCCAAGCATGAGGCCCAATTCGCGGAGTTCATCGGTGCCCCGGACATGGGTGGCGAGGTTCGCTCGGGCCGCGGCGGAGAGCTCCATGGCTCGCTTTCGGTGCTCTTGGAGCAGAGGTTCGGGGAGTATGGCGGACATGGCTGTCCCCCTTTCTGAGCAATGAGGGCGTGGGGATGAGATACGCCGGGCGCTCCTGTTCCGGAACATCCGGAACAGGAGCGCCCGGTGCGATGTGGACGGCTGCTCAGTCGTCCGACGGGGATGCCGAGGATGTGCCGCCGGTCTGGGCAGCGAGCAGGTAGTCCTCGATCCAGGTGCGAACAGCCTTGCGTGCCGGCCGCGCACCCTGGGAGTCCACGTAGGTGGTCTCTTCGATGGCGCGCAGTTCGTCGTCGGGCATCGACGCGGGCAGCGCCTGGGCCAGCCGCGGTTTGGCCTCGACGATCCGTTCACGCTGCCGCTCGTAGTCGGCGGCCATGATCTGCCGGTAGGTCTGCCGGTCGATGGGGTTGAACCCCACGATCAGTGAGAACCGGCCCAGCAGTTCGGCATCGAAGAACTGCTCCAGTGCCTTGTTGAGGCTCTGGTTCGAGATGGTCTTCGGGTTGTTGCCGAAGCCGATCACCTTTCCGTCGAGCGAATCACGGGCGGCGTTGGTCGTGCAGATGACCAGGGCCTTGGAGAAGTCCAGCATCTTGCCATGGGCATTGCGGATGCAGCCTTCGTCGAACGCCGAGAGGAACAGGCGCTGCACGGCCTTGTCGGCTTTCTCGAACTCGTCGAGCAGGATCACCCGGTGGGGGTTGGACTCCAGTGTGTCGAACGGGAGTTCCTGGTTGGAGTCCGATCCGACATAGCCGGGAGGTGAGCCGATGATCTTCGACGTCGACCATTCGCTGTGGAATTCGGTCATGTTGAGGATGATCGGCTCGGTGCCGGTCGTCTCCTCCGCGATGATCTTGACCGCCTCGGTCTTACCGACACCCGAGGCCCCGGCGAACAGCCACGTCGTGGGCGTCTTCGTCGGGAACAGGTCGAGCTCTTCGCGGAGGAGACGGTCCGTGAGATTGGCGAGCACATCGTCCTGGCCCTGCAGGCGGCTGGTGAGCGTGGCGCTCAACGCGGCGACGTCGAGGTCCTTGCGCTGGGCGTTTCCGGTCATCAGTCGCTTGGCCACATCGAGCACACGGGTGCTCGTCAGCGGCACTTGCGAGAAGGACCGCAAGGTCTGCGCGAGTGCCGTGTCGCCGGCGTTCTCGGCCTGGATGATGAGCTTCTTCTGCTCCAGGACCCGATCAGCCAGTGCGCGGTCGAGCAGCGTGATGGCGTTGTCCGGCCTGTGCTGGCCAGCCCGGGAGTTCGCTTCGGCGATCTGCACCACCGAGGCCAGGACGTCGTCGGAGACTCCGATCTGGTGACGGTAGTGGGCCATCAGGCCGGGACGGACTGTGGTCATCACGGCCAGCGTCTGTTCCACGCTCAGCTCGTCGACGATGAGCCGGGTGAAGCGGCGGGCGAAGGCCGGGTCCTCGTCGAAGGCCCGAGACTCGGTGCTGGTGGTCGAGCCGATGACGGACATGTCACCGCGGGCCAGGGCCGGCTTGAGGATCTGCGAGATCTTGCGGCCGACGGCGTCGCCATGGCTGCCGGATCCGCCGGTGATCTGGTGGATCTCGTCCATGAACAGGATGGCCTTGTTCTTGGGGTCCGAGGCGAACTCGACGATCGCCTTGACCTTCTCCTCCAGTGAACCGACGATGCCGGTCCCGGCGATGATGTTGGTGATGGGCAGCTCGTAGATCGTGTGGTCCTTGAGCTGGTCGGGGATGAGGGTGTCACCGAGCGCAATGCGCCGTGCGATGTCCTCGACGATCTTCGTTTTGCCGACGCCGGCGGAACCGACCAGCAGAGCGTTGGGCTTGGTCTTGCTGATGATGACCGAGAGGACCTGCCCGATGAGCGTGTCACGGAACATGGTCGGATCGGCGTTCTTGAACTTCTCGTTGTAGTCGACGAGGAGCTCCTTGACGTCATGGGCGCTGCCACCGCTGGACGGCAGTCCCACGGACGGGGACTGCGGAGGGAAGCTGCCGCCACCGCCGTTGCCCTTGTCGTCGTCGGAGCCGCCGGGTGTGAAGTCGCTGAGACCCACCGGGTCCTCCTTCGGTGCGGGTCGCTCGGCGTGGTGGCGCGCTGGGTGGATGTGCCACGGTGTCCCGAGCAGGGATTGGATGGACGAGAGAGAAAGTCAGGGGTCGCCAAGAGCGGTGCCGGCCAGGAGTTGCACGGCACCGCTCTTGGCGGTTCTTGGGGCGCAGGGTCAGACGACCATGCCGAGGAGCCTCTGCCGGATGCTCGGATCGATGTGCTGCATCGAGTCGGCGTAGCGTTTTGCCAGGTCAACCATGTACGACCAGTCCATAGCTGAGCACGGCGCGTAGTACAGGTTCTTCGGGTGGTCCTGACGCGTGGACGGCGGCAGCCAGTCGAAGTCGGTGACCATGAGCGAGAGCCTGCGCTGACGCACGCGGCTGGCGTTAATGTACTGCCAGATCTGTGTGTACTCGGTTCCGCCCGACACCTTCGGGATCCTGCGGAACTCCTTCCAGATCTGAGCCGTCGACTTGTTCTCCGTGCGCAGCATCACCTCCTGGGACAGGAAGTGGCTGAACGAGTTGAAGTACAGGTTAATGTTGAGCTTCTTGGCGATCCGGATGAGCATCATGACCGCCTCCTGGTAGTTCTCCTCGGAGATCGAACCGGAGGTGTCGATGTAGATGTGCAGGTCGGGCATGTACTGCACCGAGGGGATCCGGCCGGGCTTGTTGAAGTCGTCCGGGTTCCGGCGGTTGGCCTTGAGGAAGGTCGCCTTCGTCGTGCGGAAGATGTTCTGCGACCTGTTGACCCTGCCCATCCGGCGCAGCACCCGGGTGATGTCTTTGAGCAGGTCGAGCTTGCTCGGCGGCTGCTTGCGAAACGCCACCTGGGCGCTACGGCTGCCGGGCTGGCCCGGTTGCTGCTTGGCTCCCAGGGCGGCGGCCCGGGCGGCAGCCCGTGGCAGCGATGTCAGCTTGGACAGCGACGTGTTCGAGACGACCTTCACTGGCGAAGTCAGCGACTGTTTGATGAGATCCCACTCCCCCGTGATCTTCGCCGCGGTGGCCCGGGCATGGGCCTCGACGTTGACCAGAACGAGGGAACGCGGGCAGAACAGTTCACCGACCGTGAACGGCAGGACGCCGGTGTCCAGGGCGGTGTTCTGCTGGCTGGCCTGGGCCCGCTGCTGCTCGACATAGTTCATGAGCATGTGCACGAGCACGCGGGCGAAAGAGTGCTCATCGTTGGCGTCAGAGTCGTCCTTGCGCACCAGCAGCGACTCGGTGAGCCCCTTCAGGGACAGGGCCGTGAAGTCGTTGAGCAACTTGGTAGTGGCCGGCGGCAACGCACTGGCCATCGTCTGAGTCTGCCGGGACAGCCAGACCTTGAAGTCGTCAAAGGCCGCGGAGGACTGGAACCAGAACCCGAGGGTGTCGGGGTGGAAGGTGTAGGCGATCGAGGCGAAGAAGGCGCTCTCGTCGCCGGTCCCCGCCAGCAGAGCCTTCGCGGCCGGGAGGACATCAGCCTGCGCGGTGTAGAGCACCCGCGGGGAGGGCGCGGGCATCTTGTTCTGCTGCCCGGCCTGGACGGCGAAGAGCTCGGCGACCGGCAGCGGTGTGCCCTGGTCGAAGTTGATCAGGGTCTGCCCGAGCAACTCCTTGACCGTCTGCTCGCTGGCCACGTTCAGTGTGTCGCCGAGGCAGCTCAGGACCAGTTCCGGGATGTCCCCCGTCAGATCAGCGCCCTGGGCGTCGGTGATGCTCGCCGGGGCGTTGGGGTTCAACGGCTCCAGCAGCGGGTCGATGAGGGTCTGCCGGATCGCCGGCATCGGGTCGTAATCACCGGTGCACGAGATGGTGTGCAGTGCGTCGAGTACGGCCGGCTTCTGGTTCGTGACGGTGATCGTCATGGGTCGTGGTCTCCTTCTGAGGACAAGGCAGCGGCAGAGCGCCGCCGGTGGTGGGGAGTTGCAGCAAGGACGACACCGCAGCAGTCCCCACCACCAGTGAGCGAGCGATCAGAGGAAGGCCGAGAGGACCGGCTTGGCATTGTTGACGATCGGAGTGTCGATCTCCATGAAGGCCTCCAGGTTCTGGCGGTCGATCTGCTGGTTGGTCACCATCTCGATGAGCGTGCGGGTGTGCTCCGGCTCGATCTGGGTGATGGCCTGGGCCAGCTGCTCGATGAGGCGCGCGTTGTCCTCGCTCTCCTTGAGCGCGTACAGCAGCGACCCGGACTTCTCGTTGCCGGTCAGCGTCGCGATGACCGCGGCCATGTCGGTCATGGTCGCCGCGTTCTTCAGGTTCTGGTAGCAGTTCGGCTTCGGGACGTTCACCCGGTTCTGCTGCATGCCGCCGGCGTTGTTCGCCAGGTCCTGAGCGATGGTGGCCACGAGCTGCGTGGTGAACATGGTGTCTCCGACGTAGGCCTCGATGGCCTCGTTCAGCAGCGAGGTCTCGCGGTCGCCGAGCTGGATCGGGGTGGCCAGGTACTGCGCCAGCTGCTGCGGGTCGGCCGCGTTGAGCCACTTCGACAGGTTGTCGATGGTGCGCGGCGTGGTGAGCTGGTTCATCTCCTCGCCGCCGTCGAACAGATCGGCCATCGTGACGTTGCCGTTGTCGTCGTCGTCCTGGCCGTCGGCGACGATGGCCTCGGGCGTCGACTTCTGGAAGATGAGCCCGGGGTGCTGCGTGAGCACCGTCTTCACCCAGGGGTTCATGTTGTCGCCGAGGATGGACATGAGGGTGGCGGCGTCGGGCTCGACGTGGAAGATCGCGAAGCGGGACAGGCTCGCCTCGTCGAGCGAGGTGACGTTGCCCCTGTCGTTGCCGGCCACGATGATGCGGACGTTCTTGGGCAGCTCGACGTAGCCCATGCGGCGCAGCGTGACCAGGGTCAGCGCGCCGGAGGTGACGTCGGAGGTGGTGCGGTTGATCTCGTCGAGGAAGAGGATCGGCCACTCACGCGGGTTCTTCTCGGCGTAGTCGATGCACTCCTGGATCACCTGGTGCGGGTAGAAAACCTGCTTGTAGCTCTGCGTGCCGTCGTCCTTGGTGTATGGCGCCAGGCGCGCACCGGTGAGGTCGGCCTTGTCGGCGAGCTGGTTGCACGGCAGCGTGAACGCCTGCGTGCCCATGGAGTAGGCCAGGTCCTCGACGAAGCTGGACTTGCCGATGCCGGGGTCGCCCATGAGAGCGGGCGTCGCGCCGACCTCAAGTGACTGCTTGATGAGGGTCGTCAGGGTGTCGTTGAACTTCATGTCGATGTCTTTTCTGTGCGCGGGCGAGGAAGAGAGAGAAAGACAAGAGATGTCGGAGGACGGCGCTGCTGCTCTCGGCATCGCCGAGGTCGAAGGGGCCCGTGAACGGTCCTGTGGTGCAGGCCGTGCGCCGCGCCGTCGGAGCCTGGCGGAGACCTGCACTCCCGCCATTGGTGGCGATGGAGCCCCGCTGCACATCGCCACCCGATCGCGCTCCGCGCGATCCAGCACTGTCCCCCACCTGTGCTCGGCCCTGCCGCAGCACCCGCCGCCCACTCCATCCGCTGCCGGAGGCAGCGGATGAACCAGGAGCAGAAGCAGCAGCAGGCACAGAGCGTCAGTTGGTCGACGAGGAACGGGCCTTGCGGTCGGCCACGAGCGCGGCGGCCCGGTCGAGGAGGAAGGGCCGGCCGTTGCGCCGCTCGCTGTGCTTGGGGCGCTCAGGTATGACGTCAAGCGCCGCCTTGTAGAGCAACCACGCGGTGTCGCCCGTCGAATACTCGACCCCGAGGGCGCTGTAGGCGCGCAGTTGCGTCCGCATCCAGCCGTAGAGCGAGGCCAGAACCGAGAACTCCCAGCGGGACATGTCGTGGTTGAAGTCACCGGGATCCCGGAGCTGGTGGCGTGAACCGGCCAGGGTCTGCTCGACGATGGCCTGCCAGTACGGGATGTCGGGCATCTCCTCGGCGGTGTCGACAGCTGATGCTGAAGCACCGGAGCTCTCGCTGGCGTTCACGGCCAGCTGCGCGTAGAGGTCCTCTATGGAGGCGAAGGCCGGCGCGCTAGTTGCTGCGTTGACGTGAGCGACGATGCGATCGGGCACCGGCTGGCGGGTGAAGGTCGACCAGTGGTCCAGGAGCAGCTCGTACCAGCCGTGTTCCTCGCGCAGGACGCGCTTGCCGGCGGCCACGGGGAAGTCGTGGAAGTTCTTCGGCAGTGGCATGACGAGGTGGAAGCCCCGGCCGGACATCGACAGTTCCGAGTAGAGGATGCCCGGCAGCCGCAGCAGGTCTGTGGCCACTCCTGGCCGGCAGTCGGCCTCGATGTCGAGGACGAGCAGCCCATCAGTCTGGGCTTGGAGGTAGAAGGCGGTGTTCGCGGCATTCGGTATCGCCGCGGTGAGCTCGTCGAGGGTGAGCAGGCAGGTCTCGTTCAGGGCAAAGGCTCCGCGCAGCGAGCCGGCGTGCTTGCAGCTGGACGTGCAGCCGGCGAGCAGGTGCCGTACGTCGATCGGGGCCTTGCGCTTCGGCGGCTTGGTGGAATCGTCGGGGGTCTCTTCCCCGATCTGTCCGGAGATGGTCCACCGACAGGCACTGGCGAGAGTACGGATCGCGGGGTTGCCGTAGAACTGCGGGAACCAGGCATGGGGGTCGGCTGGAGTCATCGTGGGACGCACGCTTTCGACCGGAGGGGGCAGGAGGGGAAGAGAATGACAGGACCCCCGTACTGCACGGATGCGAGTACGGGGGTCTCATCGACGGTCAGCGTGGATCAGCCCTGGTAGGTGATCCCCGCCTGCTGGGCCGGGCCGGAGCCGTTCCAGGGGCCGGTGGCCACCGGCGCGCCCACGGGCGAACCGTTGTCCTTGAGGGAAGCGTTCTCGGCCTCCAGGCGCGCGAGCTTCTCCTCCAGGGTCTCCTGCTGGGCAGGAGCCGGAGCGGGAGCTGCGGCCGGAACAGCGTCGGTCGCCGGGGCGGCCTGAACCGGAGACTGCGCGGCCACGGCCACAGGTTCGGACGCCGGCTGCGGGGCCGGGAAGGACAGGCCGTCCTCCACCTCGGTCGTCACCGGGACGGCGGCGGCAGCGGCAGCACTGGCAGGAGTGGCAGGAGTGGCCTGAACGGGGCGCGGCGTGCCGTTGAGCACGATGCCACGCGCAGCCAGCTCAGCCTGGTCGATGCCGCCGGCATTGTAGTAACGCGGCGCCTCGTGGACGATCGCCTGTTCGAGGGCCAGGCCGCGGTTGTTGAAGTTCTTCGGCTTGTAGGTACGCAGCACGAGCGTGACGTCGAGGCCCTGCGCGAGCTCCCGGCCGGACTCATCCTGGTCGTAGGTGCCGTCGCCCTTCGGAGAAGGGATCACGATGACCGGCAGGCTACTGCCCTTGGAGTCGATGGAGTAGTTGGGTCCGGTTTCGGGCCGCTTCGGGGAGTCGTAGCGGCGCTCGGAGACGAACTGCTCTTCGAGGGTGGGGTTGTTCGGATCGGCGAACTGGACCTCGGCGTGAATGATCGTCGCGGTGGTGTGCGGCTTGCCGACGGGGCTCATGCCGTTCTGCGTCTTGCGCTGATCGCTGGCAACGAGCTCCGCGCCCTCGATGAGGCGGGCGAGCACGGCGAAGCCGAGCTTCCCGCGGATGAAGACGTTCTTGCCCTCGGTGATCTGGCTGGCGGAGATGGAGTAGTTAGCCATGGTGATGCGGTTCCTTCGTTCGGTCTGGCGGTCGGTGACTCAGGGGTCCATTGGGGAGCTATCGGACAGGATCCTGACTGCCATCCAATCCCTTATTATATCAACTTCGATTCGGCTATGAGTAGAATGTCAATGTTGGACATGGAAGGTTGTGCACGCTATTCGCAGAGGAGTTGGAACAGGGATGACGGCTGCGATTCAGAGGCCAGTGGGGACGGCGTTGAAGCCGTCGGCGCAGACGAGAGCATCTGCCGGGAGTCACGCCGGCCCGATGGGCTTCGGCAACGGACCCGTCATCGCCGCCAGCGTCATGGTGGGCGGAGCGGCGCTCTTCGCCGGATGGGGCCTGACGCAGCTCGCGACGTCCGACGGCGGCTTCATCCAGGCACTGCAGGGCAATCACGCCCCGGTCGAGGCACCGGTGAATCCCGGCGAGAAGAACGCCGGAGGCGGCACCGCCCAGCAGCCGAGCGAGGGCGACACGGGGAAGCAGGACGAGAACGGGGCAAGCCAGGATCCGACGCCGGGCCGCGGCGACGAGGACAAGCACAACGGATCGGGTGCACCGGCCGAGGCGAAGCCATACACCATCAAGCCAGGCGATACGCTCACCGCGATCTCGGGGACGACGGGGGTGCCGATCGGCATCCTGGTCGAGACGAACAAGATCCAGAATCCGGATCTCATCTACGCGGGGGCTTCGCTGCTCATCCCGCCGGTGTGACGACCCGGCAGGACGGCACTGCCGCGTACCGAGCCCGATTCGATGCCCTGATCGCCACGAGGCGGTCGGGCATCGTCGTCTTCTCAGGCGGAGGATTCTGCTTCCCGGAGGGCCTGCAGGTCCATCAGTCACGTGCGCAGCTGGTGCAGCTGCTCGACCTCGTCGTTCATCGACCGGATGCCATCCGGCGCGTAGTCCTGCGGGTATTCGAGCTTGTACGCGCTGAGCAACTCGATCTTCGCATCGACGAGATCGAGCGCTGTACTCAGATCGAGGACGTCGTCCGGCGTGAGCCCGGGAATCGGCGGAGGCGGTCATGCTTCGGTCCTGGGCTCTGCCACTCAGTCGCTGCTCGCGGTCGGGGGGGGAGGTTCTGGATGTCCGGCCAGCGGTTCATTACGCGGTAGAGACTCCCCTCAGGGGCCCGCCAGAGCGTGGTCTCGCCGCGGTAGACGCCGGCGTGGTTGCTGTGGAACTTGACCGTGAGGTCCTCCATGCTCAGCGGTTTGCTCATGGTTGCTGCTCTTGGACGTCGAAGGTGCCGAAGACGAACTGCGTGGCCTCGTAGGGCTCACCGCGAGGCGTCACCCGGGACCGGCGTGAGCCGGTCCATGGCATGTCTCCCCGCAAAGACTCGGCCCGGGGCCGACGCCCGGATCAGTTGTGCTGATCCCCTCCCCTGCGAAAATGCAGCATCGTAACAGCGCCAGAGAACAGTAAACCCCGCCGGCCAGGCTGCCGGCGGGGCGTCTGAGGTACGAGGTCGTGGTCTCTCACGCCGCCTCAGTGTCGTCGGACTCACCCCGGCCAAACAGGAATCCGCGGACGTCACCGTTCTTCATCATGTCCTGCAGATGCGCCAGGAACACCGCGCGCCGTGTGGCCCGGCGATCGGCCAAGGAGTCGTACTCGCGCAGTACCTTCAGGTTGACGACCCAGCCGTTCTCGCGAGAGATGGCCTGGTCAAGCTGAGAGTCCGGCACGACGTCCATGCCGGTGAAGTCGTGGTCGAACTCGGGTGCGATGTCGAGATGTTGATTCGGCCCGTCGATGTAGAGCGTGTCGACACCGGCCTGCTGGCCGGCCTTGTCGAATGCCACGAGGAACACACGGTCCGCTCTGGTGGTGTTGTCGACGTGGACCGCTGCAACGTTCGTGTCACCGATGAAGCTCGTCTGCTCGAACCGCTCGTACACGCGGGCACGAGCGTCATGGCACCACATGATGCGCCGGGCTTCGTTGAAACCTTTGAACTCGTCAGAGTTGGACGCTTCAGGGTGGGGGTGGATCATCGGTGCGCTCCTTCATATGCGAGATCCGGGAGATTTGCGATGCCAGGGCGCGCATTGGCTACGACACACGCCTCGAAGCAGCGAGCCTCAATCGTTCTTCACTGCGGCGCGGCAGGAGCAACTGCTGGGAGCTCGCCTCGCTCCTGCTGCGCGCCGCTCGCCCGGGGAAGCAGATCTTCCCCGGGCGAAGGGCCGGCTGGGCCCAGGAGCATCGGCGGTGGGCCGTCACTGTGGTGCGCGGTGCCGGCTGGTCCGTCGCGTGCTTGGAGGTCATGCAGTTCGCCCCGTCTGGCTCGGGGGGCCTTCTCTCATGAAAGTCCAGCGGCCGCGCTGTTCTCACGCCGCGCACGGGTCTATTCCGGGCACCGCCGACGTGCTCGAACAGACCGGTGGAAGGCCCCAGCGGTTCCTCAGATCTGCTGGTGATGACTCTGCTGAGAGTCGTTATGCACAGGCCCCGGCAGGGGCCCGGTTCTGCGCTGGCGAGAGCGGGTGCCAGGACGGTGGTTGGAGCCACCCTCTGGTGCCCGCCTCCTGGTGCATGCGGCGCGTTCGTTGCCGCTCACCGGGCCAGCTCGCCGCTGGCCTGTTCGGCTCCGCCGCGGGCGAGTTCGGCTTGTGCCTCACTCGTCCGGCGGTGGGGCCGGGCTTGCATCGGCAACGCTAGGCATATGCGGCGGGCGATGCCATTTCGCCGGTGCACAAACTGACCATTGACACCTGTTGGCATTGCACCAGTCGGCCGCGTGCCAGCGCGGAAGTGCAGCTTCCTCATGACGGTCGTGTCGGGGGTGCACACATCCCGGTTCCCGGTATGACTCATCCGGTACTTGGCAAACTTTGCACCACATTCACAACACCACGCCTCGACCGGCCAGTTGGTCGGCAAAGCGCCATTTCACCGGTGGACCTTTGTGATCTTGACAGGGTGAGTTTACCGGGTCTTCAAACTTGATGGGGGTGCGGTGGTGATGGGCGGGCTGGCCGGTCACGCTGCGTGAGGTGGATGGGGAGCGGGTGTCCCGGTCGCAATGAGCCCGCGGGCCTTCGTGATCATGGTTGTTCTCTAGCTGGAGCCGCTGGCCGGACGCCGCGGTGTCGCCGTGCTGGGGGATGCCGGGCCAGGTGCTGGTGCGGTGCGCGGTCTCGAGGCGGCCTGCGTACTCGTCGACCCCGGGCAGTTCCTGCTCGGCGGTCACTCGGTCTCGCTGGTCTCGAGGCTGAGGTGGTTCTGCCATGCGGCGACGGCGTAGCGGGGCCAGTGCGCCACCGGGGAGTTCCAGCCGCAGGCGCAGGTGAGCACGGCGCCCTCGCCGGTGCGCTCGGCCCACTGCGGGGGGGTGCTCCTCGATGACCGGGGCGTGCTCGGGGCACACGTAGCCGGTGTCGATGGTCGGCCGGATCTGCTGCCAGCCCTTCCCTGACCACGACGGGCGGGCCGGAGTTTTGCCGTCCATCCAGGCTGCGATGTCGTACTCGCGCAGGCAGGCCGGGAACAGGCAGTGCCGGAAAACGGGGGCTTCGGTGTGGGCGTTGGCGTCAGCGAGAACCTGCTCGAGGTCCTCGCGGGTGAGCGGGTACGAGTCGTGGGGCCAACTGGCTGAGCGGAACTGGGACCCGTAGGCGAACTCGGCGCCGAGGTTGACCGTGTCGGGGACGGCATTAAGGTAGGCGCGGATACGGGCGGCGGGCGTGGAAGCGGTCACTGGGCGGTCCCTTCGTGGGTTCGGATGGCGGCCATGACGCGCGTCGCGAGGAGTCTGGCGTTGCTGCCGGGCACCATGGGGCTGCCGTCGGACCACCCGTAGCAGCGGATCGTGTCGAGGACCGCTGGGTAGCGGGGGTCGCGGCGCGCGGCGACCCGATCGGCGACGGGCGGGACGTCGTACTCCCGGGCGAGGACCAGCTCGTACTGCGGGCGCCGCTGGAGGCAGCCGGGGCAGGTGACCTCAGCATCCATGGGAAGGTCGCCCTGCTCGGCGGAGCGGCCGCAGATGGCCGGACTACTGGTGACCCACGCGTCGAGGCGGTCTTCCCAGCCGTAGAGGGCGAGGTGTACGACGTCCGGCTCGCCGGTGAGACGCAGACTTGAGGTACCGGCAGGACCGGTCCAACTCGGCGGTCACGCGTCCTCCGATCCGCTGATCTTGCGGAACTGCATGGCCGGGCCGCGCGGCGGCGGAGGCTGACGCCAGGAGCGCACGTTGGCCAGCGTGCGGCGCGGGTGAACCGTGAGCACCCACGCCAGGGCGACGAGGCTGATCGGCGCGGCGGGCCAGAACTTCCAGGTGTGCCATCCGGGGGGGGGCGGCGTCCTCGGCCCAGGAGAGCAGGCGCGCGCGCCGGGCTGAATGCGGCCGAGGGCGTATCCAGCGGCGAACAGGGCCAGGACTGCGGCCGCCGTATAATGCCCGTTTCGCTGCACCGTCGGCAGCAGCTCTCCCCGTTCTCCGGGTCGGTGAAGACATCCGGCCCCTGGAAGGAGAACAGCTCGTCCGGCTCGTGTCCGCAGTCAAGTATCTGGTGGTGGTTGGTGAGTTCCATGCCGCTCCTAGAACGTGACCCGATTGCGGAGCATCTGCAGGCCGTCGTTCAGGTCGACCGTCGACATCTGGTGGCCGTTCAGCAGCGGGGTCGAGTCGAAGCCCATACCGCTCCGGCGTCCGTACTGCTTCCGCTCCGAGATCTCCCGCACGGCCACCGGGCGGGTGTCACCTTCAACGCTGGTTCCCTAGGCGCGGCTGTGGCGAATGACGATGTCCGCCGCCGCCTCGTCGCCCACCTCCGCTATGACCTCGTCGGCGTCGCTGCCCGCGTCGGATTCGCCGGCCGGCTGGCCTGCTCCTCGGCTGCCTCGTCGTTCTCGGCCTGAGCGGCCTCCATGGTGCGCGGCCCGTCGAAGTAGCCCGGAAGATCACCGGTCCTGCACCCCAGCTCAGCGGCCACGCAGAACACACACCGGCCCACGGTGTTACGGGTCTCCCACAGGGCGACGCCTTCCAGGGTGTGAACGTCCGTCATGCAGGTTCCGAACCCGTCCAGCTTCGTCACGGCGTACCCGGCGACCACGCCCCCTTACCCCGCTGCTCCCCGTTGTGGGTGCAGGCGGGACGGCTTTCGCCCCGGGAAAACTCGACGGCCGCACCGCACGAGCAGCACCCGCCCGCCATGACCGGGGCGGCCGTCTCGGCCTACGCGTCCTTGACGGGGTAGACCCGTCCGTCGGCGGACCGGTACAGCGTCCCCGCCTCGACCAGCGGCGCCACACGGGCAGCGGGCACCCTACGGCCCGCGTGCCCGAACCCGTCACCGCGCTGCCACAGCAGACCCGCCCCGGCCCACTCGATAACCTCGGCATCCGTGCCCGGCTCGGCGGTCTGTACGAACTCACTCGACGCCCGCGGCTCCGACGACTCCTGCGCCTCCGGCTCCTCATCGGCGCCGAGGACGGCGAGCGCGGCCCTGCCTGCGTCCATGGCGGCCTGAAGGTCGAGCTGGTACACCCCGTACCGCTCATCCACCGACGTGCACAGCGTGTGCCAGGCGTCGGCCGTGGCGTCGGTGAGGTTGGCGGGGATCGCCGACAGCGTGTCGTCCGCCTCGGTCGTGATCGGCTTCTCAACGCCGTTCACGTTGTACGTACGCGACACGTGCCGCTCATCGTCGTTCGAGCCCTCATCGAGGCGGACCGAGGTAGCGCCGGTCCGGTACCGGGTAATGACGTGCCCGATGTACGCGGCCGACAGCACCGCCACCGCGTTCTCGTCCAGGCCCTCACGCCCCAACGCGTCGATCACGGCGAGTTCGTCATCAGTCGGAGTCGCGGCCTTCAGTGCCGCGCGCTCTTCCTCGGCCTTGCGCAGCGCTGCCGCCTCCGCTTCCGCCTTGGCCTCCGCATCGGCGGCGGCCTGCGCGGCCTTGACCTCACCGGGCCAGGTGTCCCCGGCGGAAAGCCAACGATAGGGGCCGTCCTTCGCGGCCGTGTGCTTGGTGTCCTTCTCCGGCTCGGTCACGGCGCCGATGCGCACGGCCTGAGACCACAGGCGGAACGCGGCCTCACCCTCATTGGTGAGACCGAACGCGCGCACGCCGGGGGCGACGGCGTACACCTTCACGAACCCGGCCAGCCACAGGCCCGGTACCCGCTGCTTGTTGATTTTCGCGGAAACGTCGGCCTTGTCGGGGGAGACGTCAAAGGCGGCGAACCCGTCGGCGGTCTCGCGCACCTTGCCTTCACGCATCCATCCGAGGGCGCGCCACTGGGCCCGGCTGAAGTTCAGCGACTCGGCGGCGTCGATGTCGTCGGGGGTCATGGTGTCGGCGTCCTGTGCCGCGTGCCGGTCCAGGTGGAGGCGAGCGGCGTCGTCGGCCTCATCGCGGGAGGTGTACACGTACGCGGCGGAGACGTCGGCCACCGGGTCGCCGTACTTGTTGAGGGCCATGGACACGGGGGCGTGCCGGTCGCACTCGGCTACCCACTTGGTCTCGCGGACGTCCAGCGCGACCGCCCGCGCTGGGGTCGGCGTGTTGTAAGCGTCGCCGGAGGCGGGGACGTCGGCGGCCTCGTCCGCGTCGCTGCCCTCGGCGCTCTCGCCGACTGCCTCCTCGGGGGTAGCGACGGCATCGGCGGCCCGCTCGGAGTCAGCGGGGAGACCGGGAACGGGCTTGCCGTCGGCGTGCGCCCTGACCATGTCGCGGATGTCGTCGGTAAACGGCTCGTCGTTGATCACGGACGGGTGGCCGATGCGCTCACCGTCGGGGGACACCACGATCCACGGCCACTTACGGCCGTCCTCCTTCACGATCGTGTACACCTGCCCGCGCGTGGTCGCGTGCCACAGAAACCCCGTGATCCGCTTCACCGTGATACACCGCTTACCCGCCATGTCCGTGTGTCCATCCGTGTCGTTGTCGTGGTCCTGCTGTGTCCTGCTGTCGCTGTCGCCCGGAGGGAGGGCGGGGAAGTCCTCGATGCCCCGCGCTGCCAATTCCCGGCACTCCCCGCACCGCCACTCCAGCGGCCACACCCCCCGGCAGCACCGGCGCGGGGCGGTGCGCTCGGCCTCCCGTGCTGCCTCGCGGCGGGCCTCCCGGCGGTCCCGGATCCACGCCCTCCGCATCAGGGCTTCGATGCGCTGGCGGGTCTTCTCCGCCTCGACGGCCGCACGCTCCGCGCCCTTGCGGGCGGCGGCCAGGCGGCGGCGTTCCTCACCGCCCCCGGGGAGCACCGGCAAGGCGTGCGCGTCCTGGCCGGCGTGGCTGTCCCACTGGCGGGCGCGGCGGGCTTTGCGAACCGACGCCATGACGTCGGCCTCATCGCGCAGCACGCCCGGCCCGGCAGCCTCGGCGAGCCTGAGCGTCTCGTGTCCGTCCTCCGTCGCCACGACCAGGCCCGAGGCGTGACGCGCGAGGTATCCGCAGCGGGCGAGTAGCCGCACCCGCTCACCCTTGACCCGCCGCCCTGTACGGCCGTCCGCGTCTACCGCGCGGAACCCGGAAGCGTCGGCTTTCAGGCCACCGGCGACAGCCAGCCGCACCGTGTCCACGAACGCGGCGCACCAGCCGAGAGCGGCCATGGTCCGCGCGGCGTCGCTATCCGGGCCCTGTGAGCCGGTCGCGATCTGGGGGCCAGCGACCAGCGCCAGCCGGGGGCGCCAGGGCAGGGACGACCGGGTCTCGTCGTACTGGACGGTGAGGTCGTCCTCGGTGACGAGGGGCGGGTCAACAGTGGTGTAGGTCATGGTCTGTTCTCCTGGGTCGCGGTGAGGCTACGGATAGCGGTCGTTTCGCTTCCCCCTCGCTTCCTCCTTCAGCTCTTCAATATCGATGCCGTGGGCATACCCATAGCTCTCGATCAGGTCTTCCATATCCCGCAATCGCCCATCGCGGAACAGATCAAACACAGTGCGAAGGAAGTCCACTTTGTCATTCTGTGCTTTCCAGTCCGGCAGAGGGATCCGCTCCGACGCGGTCCGCAGCATCGCCGTCAAGGACATGACGGCCGTGTCGCCCCGGGCGTACAGGGTGTACGAACCATGGATGCTCTGAGATCCGTCCGGCATCGGCTCGCTCGTCAGCGCCACGCCGGGGTACGCATCAGCGATCCGGTCACTGATCGGTCGCAACGCCAAGACCTCAGGAAGGGTCATCTTGCGAGACGGGTCGGTGACCGGAGCCGTCCACAAAGCGCTGAAATCCGTGGCCTCGTCCAGACCAGGCGCTGATCGGAGAGCCGCATACGCAGCACCGCCCTCGTCAACGGCAGTCACATGGAAGAGGCCCCGCGCGCGGTCATGTGCCGCCTCCAGTACGCGTTCCCAGTCCTCCGCCAGGTGATCGAGTGACACATCCTGACGCACTGGAACCACTTCCTGCATGAGGTCTGCGAGAAGTTGAGCCTTGGGTGTTATTCCATTCTCCATCTCAGGGCTCTTCCTTTCCTTCCAGCTCGGAAGCTTCGCGCCGCAGATCCTCCGCGAAGCGGAGCATCTTTCTGTCGTGTTCGGTCCAGGAGCCTGCTGTCGCGGGGGCTACGCGCGGCGCGATACGTTCGGCAGCTTTCCGGAGCATCACCGGATCCTGACGGTGCATCCGTTGACGCAGAGTCTTCCGTCACTGACGGAAATACCATGACTCGTGCCAGCGTTGCACATGTCGACTCGTTTACTTGCGGAGACTTCCTGCGCAGCGTCTCCCTTAGCCATATCCCAATCAACCTTTCTCGTCAGATCTCACGCTCACCCTTGAGCCACTGCTGTGTTTCAGTTTCCGAGAGAATCTTGTTGAACTCGATGGCAGCAAACCATTCAAGACGCACAGCCAGACCCTTGTAGTACGAGTCATAAACATGCTGCATGTCTTCGAGCGTTTCGCAAACATAGAACAGATTGAAATCGGGAAGTCCGTCAGCCCGAATGAAATTACAGGCCAGAACCTCCTCTTCCTCCAGTATCGGCACAGCATTCGGACGGCTCAGGATCTGCAGGTCCCTGCGCCCGAACGGCTCGAAACCCATAGGGACCTGCTTCATGCCTTCTTCTCCTCTTCTGTGTACACAATCATGACAGGCACTTCCTCGCCTGCTCGATCTGCTTGCGCCATGGCTTGAGCGATGTTCTCCATGTAGACCGGAGGGGTTTCCTCCTTGAAGAGATGATCCAGGCTCATCTGCTTCGTGGGGTGGCCGATAATCCGGAAAGACGGGCTTTCCTGCTCGCTCCGCCGGACGAATGCGGTGCGCCCCTCCCTCTGAATCCGTATGACAACGTCCCGGAGCTCGATTGCGCTCCGGACAATCTCTCCTGCGTCCTTCACATGGCTCCTCCTTCAGCTTCCGCTTGCTCGATTACCTTGCAGAGCGCTTCCGCATGTTGCCGGAGATTCAATGGAATTTCCTTTACGGGAACACGGTGTTCCCGCGCTGCACGTCAGCCTCGACGTAGGTCAGGGCCTTTCCTGAGAGACCCGAGGTGGGCAGGAGTCTCCTTCCTGAGCAAGCTCAGGAAGGAGAGCGCTTCAGTCACCGATGTTCCAGGGGAATTCGTGGCCGTGCCGGGCCACAAACGTGTCGTACGCGGCGATGATGCACGGTCGGTCGTTTCCCTGAGGGAACTGCCGAGCGGACCTGAGGTCGTCGTCGAGAATGAAGGCGCACCGCCTCACGGTGCGCAGGTTCGCAACACCGCGGACGGTTATCAGGTCCGTCTCCTCATGCCCGCTGGCCGCGAGATTGCCGTGACCGTCTCGCACGTACAGCGGTTTGCCCCGCCGGTCGTGGCCGACCTTCTTGGCGACGGCCATGAACACCGGATAATCGGCAGGGCCGTGCATCCGCTCCTGACGCTTCTCCTGCTCGGTCTTCTTCCGCAGTGCAAGGGCGCTGGTCAGGACGTTGACGCCCGCGCCGACGAGGAAACTCTCCACGGGCAGGTCAACGCTGGCCATGATCCAGCACTCGTCGAGGATGTACTGGCGGAGCGCCTCATCGTCGGCGCCGGGGTTGGACAAGATCCCGTTGGGCAGGACCATGCCGATGCGGCCGCCGGGCCGCACCCATTCGATCGCCTTCTGGACAAAGAGCTTCTCAGGCGCCACGGAGGAAGCCGGCTTCCCGCGTCGGAGAGTGCCGTCCTTCTCGCGGGTCCAGCTGAAGGCGACGCTCGGCTTCTCGACCTGTGACGGGCCTGTGCGGAACAGCTCCAGGACAGGACCGGTCACAGGGATGTCCGAGCCGAAGGGAGGGTTGGTGAGCAAGACGTCGACTGCACCGGGACCGATGCGGTCGAGATGGCGTCTGGCATCGGGGAGGCCGGGTAGGGCGCCGCTCGTGGGGAAGGCCAACGAGTCCATGTGGAAGGTGTTGCCGACGCTGCCGGTCAGCATCATCACGGCGAACGCGGCGGCACGGGCCATCATGGGGTCGAGGTCCGCGCCGAAGACCCGCTCTTGTGCATTCCTGCTCAGTTCCTCGTGGTGAGCTGCCGCCAGTCGGGTGTGCTCCTGCGTGGTCAGGAGTGCGGCCGCGACGGCCTGTTGGCGGCTCAGGGCTGCGAGGCTTTCGCGGAGGAAGCCGCCGGTTCCGCAGCACGGATCGAGTACGGTCTCGCCTGGCTCGGGGGCGGTGATCTCCACCAGCAGGCGGACCATGCTGGCGGGGGTGAAGTACTGACCATGGTCGCCGCTCAAGGCGTCGCCGAACAACTCGTGGTAGGCGGTGGTGAGGGTGTCCAGGGGCGTGGTGCAAAGGCTGTAGGCGGCCAGCTCGCCGACGAGGAAGCCGAGAGCTTGATCGCTGAGAGAGAGCTCGTCAGTCTGGTCGAACAGGTTGTAGTGGGCGTAGCGCTCCTCGACCTCCCCGAAGAGTTCTCTCACGCGTTCCGCCGCGGTGGAACTGTCTCCTTCACCTGGAACACGGTCCAACGTGCTGCGGTGGAGGTAGAAACGGGTCTTCCTCTTTCCTGCGCGGACCAGGTATTCGTCATGGAACTTGGCGAGCAGGACGTACAGGAACTGCCAGAAGGCCGCGCTTTGAGGCTGTCCCTCGCTGACGTGGATGGCGTTGCGGCAGCGCCGGAAAGCGAGCCTCAGCATCATCTCGTTGGCCGGTGTGCTCCCGGTGGTGCGCGAAGGAGGCGCGGGTGCGGTGTCACGCTGGTGGGCGACTGCAGTTGGCCAGTTCGTCAGAGGCAGGAACGTTTTGTTCCGCGCGGACGTGGTGTCGCGGCCGATGAAGAGCAGGTCGTTGCCGTCGGTCCACAGGCCGTACCTGCAGGCGGGCCCAGCCGCCTGCATGAGCGCGGAGACCTCGCCGGCCGTATCGTCCTGGTGGTGGGCGTGCGTATAGGAGCGGATTTTGGCTGAGGCCCGGTTGTGCCTGGGGCGGACGCTCGTCACGACGACACAGCGGATGTACTCCTGCTCATGCGGCCTGCCGTGCTCGAAGACGGCGAGGCTGACACGTCGCCGACGCGGACGGCCGCCTTCCGGGTCCGTCACGTGGAGGGGGACGTCAGCCGCCACGTCGCGCGGGTCGATGCCGTACTGATCGACGAGAGCCCGTACGACGCTCTGGCGTAGCTTCTCGGTCTCGGAGAGCCGGATCACCGTTGCGCCAGTGATGTAGTCGAAGTTTTCGTTGTCTGCCAGATCGTGTGGTCGCGCGGGCTCCGTGAGGGCCGCCGCCTCCAGCTGCGCGATCGGCATTTCTGCGTCGCGGTCTGAGGCTATGGGAAGTGTGGGGGTGCTGGGGGCTGTGCATGCCTTGGTCATCTGTTTCATCTCAGCGATCTCGAGGTACCCCTGTGTGTGCTCTGTGCGGCAGGTGGCGGCCATCAGCCGGAGGAGGCCGGCGGCCCGGGTTCAAACAGCGGTGAGACGGACGGCGTGCGCCACGAGGGCAGTCGCTGTGAGCTCACCTTCGTGGGACTCCCAGTTGATATGGACAGTGGATGCCGGGTAGTCGCGGGAACGGCCCAGGTGCAGCACGCTGTGAGCGCCGTCCTGGATGATGCTGATCAACGGCACGCCTGGAAGGCTCTCGGGGATCACGGTCACCTTGTCCGAAGGCGCAGCGCCGTCAGCGAGGCCGTCGAGGTCGGCGGCCAGCTGCTGCAAGTGATATGTCTCGTGAGCGCAGGCGCCGTCGCAGGTCAGAATGGCCGTACGGGTCCCGTCTCGCCCGCTGTACAGCTCGTGGCGCGTACGTTCGCCGTCATGCTCGCTGAGGACCGCCGTGGCGTCAGACTCGGAGTGGTTGCGGACGATCCAGAACGCCTCGCTCTCCTCGTCCTGCCACCTCCAGCTGATCTGAACCCCTGGTGTGTTGAGAACCTCCTTCCAGCCGGTTGTCGCTACGGGTGGACCGCCCCTCCAGGCGGACAACTCCAAAGTGCTGCGTCCGGAAGCCTGGTCGGCGAACAACGCATCAGGAGTGGACGGCCATGGCCTGACGCGGGCCAGGAGAAGGGGCGTGTCTGCCGGCCAGTCGAGCCCGCCGTCGTGCGTGAGACGGCGGTGCTGAACCGGGCACGCCGCGCACGCCCCGGGTCCGTCTCCAGGACAACGCTCGTAACCGCCCCAGCGCTGACGGCCGGTCAACGCCTCGAACAGCGAGGTGTGATGTGTCGGCCGCCACCCACACTGATGCCGGTGGTCGAAGTGGGCGCCGAGGGTGAGGCGGGTCCAGCCGTTGCCGTCTGGGCCTCCCGGTCCGTAGGCGGGCTGCTCCAGGAACGCGGGCATGCAAGGTACCTCCAGGTCCGTCATAAAGGTGAAGTGGAATCAGGGGCCGAGCGTGCCCGTGCACTCGCGCTGGCGTCCGGGCGTTCCCTGCTCATAGCGAGGAGCGCAGCGTGACCGTCAGCGTTCTCGGGTGGGTGAGGCCGGTCGGTGAAGGGGCTGCACGTTCCTGGGTGTCCGGCGCCGGACTTGCAGTCGAACCGGTATCGGTCGGCTACGGCCCTCGCGGCAGACACGGGGGCTCATGGCATGCGCCTACGGCAGCACGACCCGAAGCCCGTTGGTGAGCAGGGCCACGGCCGCAGACAACTCGCGGGGTGTGCTCAGCGAGCCCAGCTGAGCGGCCGCAGCCGAACTGCTCTGCGCAGCAGCGGCATTGAGTGCCGCCTGCACGGCATGGCGGACGGTTTCCGTGATGCGCATCTGGACTTCGGTGTCCTCCAAGTCGGCAGCTGTGACCTGCCCGCGCCCCATGAGGCGGCTGGTCTTGGAGGCGGCATCAAGGGTGGTGAGCGCGTCGTCGTCCAACGCGGGGGCGAGAGCGGAGAGGTTCGCGCCGCCGAAGGCGGTACGGAAGCGTGACGGGCAGTGGGCGTGAAGGTCCATGGCGAGCTCGGCGGCGAGGCCGCGGACGGCTACCAGACCGTAGGTGTTGGCCAGTTGCGTCATGAGTCCCAGCGCTGCGTGAAGATCCTCCCGCCTGAGGGCTATCAGGTAAGCGTCGGTGACGGCGCGTATGAGCTTCTCGGGAAGCGCGGTACTGGACACGGCGTTTTCCCCGTTCAGGCGTTCGGGTGGCTGCGCGCCGGCGAACTCGCAGGTGATGGGGTTGTCCCAGTCGTGATCGGTCATGAGAGCGCTGCTCCTGGAGTTTGTTGGGTACGGCAGCTGGCTGGGGCCAGCAACGAAACTGCCGGTGGAGCTGGGCTGGTCGTTCCAACACCGCCCCACCGGCAGGCGGGTGTTTCTTTGGCTCCCGAGCCGGCTGTGCCGGCCCAACGCTTGCGCTTCGGAGCGGGTCGCCGAACTACCCATCGTGGCCACTGAGGTCGATCACCACTGATTGGCCCGTCGCGCTGTCGGTGACGGTGAAGAAGCGGGCATCCCTGTCAGTGGCACCGTCGCGGGCGAACTGGTCGCCCAGACCTGGCGAGCGGCCCCGAGAACTGTGCTTCCTTCAGCGTCGATCTCCCAGCTCACGCACCACGTGGTGTCGCACGCTGCTGTCGGATCGAGCCCTTCGGGTACAGACTCATCATCCTCCTCGAAGTTCTCGCGGAAGTGCGCGAGCGCTGCGCCAGCGTCGTCGGCGCAGATGGCGGAGGCTCCGCGTGGTCGGGGATGACGGTCCAGACGTCGCCGAAGGCCCGCATGCGTACCTGGTCAATGCGGGACTCGGGCGTCCCGTGGCCGTCGAGGACTGCGATGAATATGTCGAGTCAGTCACTCTGCGAGCAGACGAGCTCGTCTGGATGGCGACCGCGCACTTCTTCTCGGGGTGGAAGATGGCGAGCCAACGGCGCGCCGTGCCTCATCGGCTCCCGGGGATGCAGTCAACCCTCCTTGGGATGTTCGTCAACCGACAGAAAAGTGTCCAGATCGACGATCTGGCCAACTCGAAGGGTGTTCAGTCCGCGCAGCATCGCGATTTCACACTTGCGCTCCGCGATACCCGCGGGGCTCAGGGGCCGACCGTCCTGCCTGAAGTTGCCCTGTTCCAGAAGCTGTTCCAGCGCAGTCCTCCAGTGGTTGACCTGGTATTGCGTGATCTTTTGCCTGCGGGCCATGCGTTAGTCCCTCCTCGAAGGGCGTGATGTGGGTTGGATACGCCGGTACTGCTGCTCGATCCGGGCCCCGGGGAGCGCGTCGGCCACGGCTTCGGTGACAGCACGGCGGCCCCTCTCCTCTGCCTCCTGCTGAGCGGCGAGTTCGGTGGCTTGCTGCGCGGCCTCGGCGTGCCGCGGATACAGGCGCCGGGTGATCTCGCGGGCCACGTGGCGCGCGGTGCTGGCCGTGACACCGATCGATGGCGCGATCATCTTGGTCTCGTCCGGCAGCGCGGCGTGGACTCTCAGACGGTCGGGGCGGCGGTCGTCGGGCTGGCACAGACGCAGGGCGCGGCCGTCGCTGTCGATGATGAGCCGTCTCAAACCGCCGTCGTGGTCGGTCAGTTCGGCCGTCCGGCAGTACGTACCCAGCTCTCGCGCCACTTCGTCGGCGAACGCGTCGAACTGCTCCTGCGTGCTCAACTCCCGTTTGATGGCGGTCTGTTCACTCCTTTGGATGGCCGGCGGGTGTGCTCGGTGCGGGGCTCCTCGCGCCCTGGTCGCGTAGCTCGGCGTCCCTGCGGGTGTCCTCGTCGGTGTAGCCGGTGTCGCACCACGGGCGGCACAACTGGCCTGCGGGGGCGCCGCAGGTCTCGGACCGGTCGTCGAAGTCCTCCGGGCTCCACCGGGCGCGGCTGGCCGCTCACGCGGGGAGGTTCTCGACGTCGTCGGCCTCCACCTGTGCGGCCCAGGCGGTCAGCTCCTCGCCGTACTCCTGCCGCCACTTCTTCAGGACGGTGAAGAGGTGGGCGAAGTCGTCGACCAGGGCCAGGGCGCGCGCCTGGTCGGGGGCGGGGTCCTCGGCGTAGGTCGGCGCATCGGGGCGGGTGCGCTCACCGAGGCTCATCAGCCAACGTATGATCAGAACATCTCCCTCGTAGGGCGAGTGGGGCGTGTAGGTGAGGGCGGTGCGCCGAGGGCGTCCGGACGGGTCGGGTTTGCGGTAGCGGTACAGGAAGCGGGCGCCTCCCTCAGTTCTCCGTCGGAGCCGGGTTGGCCCGGATCACGGCCGTGATGGCCTTGATAGACGGGGTGTCGTGCTGCCCCCTGCGGTCCGGCGTGACGCACAGCCCGGACCGGGTCCGGCGCGCGACGCCTGAAGCGACGAAATAGGGCAGGTCGTACTGCCACTTCCGGCCCGCGTCGGCCGGTCGGCCTACACGGAGGTTCAGGAGGAAACCCCCGTCACGGGGCGCCCACGCCTGCTGTGTCTTCCAGCCGTGAGCCTCAGCGAACGCGAACAGGACAGCAACCGGCTTCGGCAGGGCGTAGTCCTCGGGAGCAGTATGCGTGATGCCTGCCTCCAGCCGGACCTGCGTGACATCACGGACGTGCCGCTCGGCCGGGGTCAGAACGCTGTCGCGCTCCAGGGCGGCGGCCAGGGTAACGGTCCGTCCGCTGTAGCGGCAGGTGAATCCGACGCCGTACGCGTCACGGATCACCGCACGCCGCGTGCCGTTCATGTCCCACGTCGACATCGGCCCGTGCGTGGTCAGGACGCCGTTGCGGACGCTCGTCGTATTGCCGCACGGGCACACCGTCTCCACGGTACGCAGCAGGTCATACCACACGTTCGGCAGGAGGATCGTCGGATCGTGCTTCTCTCCGGTAGCGAGCTGTTCGCGCATGGTCGTCACGATGTTTTCCTCACTTCCCTGGTCTCGATCAGTTCGGGGGCTGTCGTGGATGTCGTGCGGCACGACCTGGTCCAGCGCGAGCACGTCGTCGATGACACGGGAGTTTCTTCTAACACCCGTGTTGTAGCTACGTGGCCGCGTCAGGCGCCAAGGCATTGAAGGCGAGTCTGTTGAGGACCTCGGCCGTCTGATGCGGAGCGGAAACCATCGCCATGTGGCCGGCGTTCAGAGTGACGAGGCTGGACCTGGTCCGCTCGGCCGCCTCGGCCTGCAACTCCGGCGAGTAAGACCAATCCAGCGCCAGCTTGATGTAGCAACGGGGGATCGGGAGCCGGTACCCGGACAGGTCGACGGGTTCAGTCAGCAATCCGGCCGCGTCATCGACGAGGTGCTTCCGGACGTACTGGATCTGGTCGTCATCGCCGTCGGTGCACAGGCGGCGCCTGATGGCGTCGACACCGAAGGTGTAGACGCCATCGACAGCGTTCTCCTTCAGCGCTTTTCGCAGCCTGGCGTCGATGTGGTCCGCCACCGGTGTCCCGTCGGGTGGCACCACCGCAGAGAGCAGTATCACTTGTCGGATGCGGTCCGGTAGCAGGGCCATCACCCGTGGCACCACGACGCCGCCGAATGAGTGAGCGACCAGGGTGACCTGGTCGGTGAAGTTGCGTTGCACGATGTCCTCGGCGACTGCCTCCGCGCAGTCGTCCAGTGTCACGCCGCTTAGGGGGATGTGCGCCCTCGCTCCGCGGCCGGGCAGATCGACGGCCAGTACGTCACCGTAAAGCAGCGGGCCCAGGCGGCCCCAGATACCGCCGACGCAGGTAGCACCGTGCACCAAGACGAACGGCATATCGGACAACTCCTTCGTATGGGATGAGGAGACAGCAGGTACACAGGTGCCGGCAGATCGGCGCTGGGCGAGCACCCAGGCGGTGACCGCCGGTCAGCGCCGCGGCGGCACACAGAAGCCGATCGCACCATGGCGCGTTCCTGTTCGGCGTGTTCTTCTACTGCTTCAGATTGGATGCTGTTCGGTCAGGTCAGCGAAGAAGGCAGTCTGTCGGGTGCCCCATGGGACGGATCGTTGCGTACAGTTCGGCAGCAGGCACGGCGTCCAGCAGGGCTGAGCGGGTGGCGCCGGGGAAGGTGCAGAAGAGACCTTCGGGCCGAAGCGGGGTTGCCGATACGCCTGGGGAGAGGCGGCAGCCCGGAACCGGCGAAGACGCTGTACATCATCGCCGGACGCCGCCCGCGCATGCTGGGGCAAGCTGACGGGAGTCGCGCCGCGACCGTGCTCTGGGAGGCGTGATCAGGCGAGACCAGGTGGCCAGCGGCAGATCGGCAGGCTCCAGAACCGGCACAGGTACGTGGTCGAACGAACGCAGGCCCAGGGGAAGAACCGGGTCGGTGACCTTCCAATCCGCATTGACCGACCAGGGTGCGCGGGCCGTTACCTGCCAAGTGGCCGCCGGTCACTGGCTCTTCTCCCAGACCCCGAAGGCACGCCGGAACTCGGGAGAGTTCTCTTTTCTGCGTAGTCAGCCATCGGATTCTCCCCCGGCGGCGCGGCTCTTGCGGGCCGAGCGCCGGCGGATGCCGGCGGCGAGACGGTCGTACTCTCGACGTGCCTCGCTCGCCCTGACACGGTGATACTCAGCCTGTCGGTTGTGGTCCCCGATTGACTTCTCAAGTCGGGTGAGTTCACGGCGGAGGCTGTGCTCTCTGTCGTCCCAGTAGATCTCGCGCACGGCAGCCGTCAGTTCGGATTGGTGCATCATCAGCCACTCACCGGGGATCCGGACCATCACGTAGGGCTGCGTCCTGCGGTCAAGCTGGAGCACGACCTCGCCGTCGCCTTTCATGGGCGGCCGCGCGAACACGACGCGTGGTGAGCCGAGGAACGGCTTGAGCCGCTGCGGTGCGGTCTCGGCGGGGAACTTCGCGAGCACGCGTGAAATCAGGCCCACCATCTCGTCGAGTTCGGCGAACAGTTGGATCGTGGCGTCGACGATCTCTGTGGTCTTGTGCTTCATCACTTCTGGTCCTTGAAGATCGGGTCCTGCTCGAGGAACCGGGACAGGGCTGGCCCGCCCCGATTGGCCTCCCCACGTAGAGGAAGGCGCTGGCCTTGATACAGAGGATGGAGGCGCTCTGTTACTTCGTATCCATGGCCAGACCCGTAACGACCGCCGCTCCGCGTAGTACACCGCGCGATCGTGGTGCCCGAGGGACACCATCACGCCCACCGACCACAGCACGTACGCCACGCCGTCCGGGTAGGCGTCCGCCCTGGCGATGTCCTCCGAGCTGACCCACGGGTGGCGGGCGGGGTCGTCGTGAGCCTGCACGAAGTACCAACCCGGCCGCACCCCGTGGCTTCCGAGGTACCACACCCGCGTATCACACGGGGATAGGATCATCGCCCGCCCGGTAGTCCGTCTCAGGCTGGTCCTCTTCACGGGAGGCGTTGGCCAGCGCGATGCCGGCCCGGCCAGCCACGCCCGGCGCCAGGTCGGCCAGGGCCATCACGTAAGAGCAGAACTCGATCTCGCTCAGGTTGTACCGGCGCAGCTCGGCACTGTCCTCCACCGCCAGCGTGAAGCGCGCCCGGTACGCGCCGTCGCCGCCGTCGTACTCCACCGACCAGCCCGGCTCCACTAGGCCGACCGCTTCCCATGCCCGCGGTACAGACGCCAGCTGCTCCTGCCACTTCGGGTCCGTCAGCTCGGTCACTTTTCAACCTCTTTCAAGTCAGGCGCAAGTTCTCATCCGCGCGGACAACTTCTCCTCGGGCTTGATGTGTTCGCGGCGCCGAGGACCAAGCCGGGATCACCAACTTCGCGGGCAGCTTCTCGGTGGCCGACACTGCGGAGCGGACCATCCGGGCGGCCGGAGGCTGGTGCCCCTCCTGCCCCAAGAAGTGAACCGCCCGGCCGGATGGGCGGCCTCATCCCCTCGCTGGAGTCGTCAGGACGCGCTCGTGAAAGGCCGTCAGGGGTTCGATTGGAGTCCGATGCGTGTCCCGACTGGCGCATCGACGGGTCTCGTTGGTGTCTTGCTCGGGGCTTCGGCGATCAGCGTCGTTGTCGCGTCCGGCCGGTGGCAGCAAAACGTCTCCTCAGGGACACCACCGGAGCCCGTGGATGCCCATGATGCGACGCCGACGTGTCAACGGGGAACAGGCCAAGTGTTTGTGCACCCGACCTGTTCCGGTATCGATCCCGCGCCCGGGTCGGCTATGCCGACCCAGACCCTCGAGGCCAGTGCCCATAGGGGGCGAAGCCGAGAGGGGCACGCTGAGCGCGACGCATAGGGCTTGTCCCACCGGGCGAACGTCCGGGTCTCGAACTTGATCCGGTTGACGACCACGGCTGCTCGGCGCAGAGCCTCCTCGCGGCTGATGCCGATCTAAAACTGACGGTCATCGTTGACACCTGGGTCTCCGATCACTACGGAGATCCACATGCCGAAGTCCACCTCCACCACCGCATGGACGAGGCGCAGATCTGGGAACAGCTTGAGGACCAGGCCGAGCGGCAGCCGCTCATCACCCCGGGCGAGGCGCCGGGCCGCCATCCCCCTGCTGCGCCACGAGGGCTCACCCGCCGCCGACGAGCTGTCCACCCGGCTCGCGCGCCGACTCCCCGCTGACCAGTAACCGCGAGCCCCTCCTACGAGGTGAGGACGCCGGCGCGGGCAGCGAGGCCGCGAAGCTCCGGCGACGTGCGGCCGGAGGCCAACAGCCCGGAGATCAGCGTCTTCACCGCCGGCCGCGCGTGGGTTTCCTCAGGAGCCTGAACCTCGGCGGCCAGCAGGGCGTTGAGGCACTGGTCGCGGCGCCCCCACCGGGCGTAGGCGGTAGCGACGTCGACATGGAACCGGGCGCGGCGCTCGATGGTGGGCAGTGCCTGCGCCGTGAGCCGGTCTGCGGCGGCGATGGCGGCAGAGGGATCGCCAGCGCGGTCCTCGGCCGACACCAGGTGGAGCTGGACGGTGGCGGCGCTGAATCCACCGTGGGTGCGCAGCCGAGTGCCGCCGAGTTCTTTGGCGATGGCGGCGGCCTCGGCGGTCAGCTTCCGCATACCGGTCTGGTCGTGGTCCCGGGCGGCTGTGTAGGCGGCCGACTGGATCAGCAGGCCGCGGGCGGCCGCGCCGTCGGGGCCTGCGTCCCGCAGGGCAGGTGCGTCGGCGGCGGAGAGGGCGATCGTCATGGCTTGGTCGTTCCACCCGGCCCTGCGGGCTAGCACGGCGAGTTGCCGGGCGGCCTCGGCGATCGCCAGCGGGTCGCCAGCGGCTTCGGCGAGTTGCCGGGCGCGGTCTGCGGCCATCCAGCCGAGCTGCTGTTCGTCCAGCTTTACTAGGACTCGGGTGACCAGCAGATAGCTCTGCGCCAGAACGCCGCCGACGGCCGGACCCTCGGGCGCAGCGTGGGCCGCCTTCAGTAGACAGGGCAGTCGTACGGCAAGGCTGCTGTAGCGGCAGAGGTGGAAGTCGGCGACTGCCCGGGCCAGTTCCACGTGCAAATCGAGCGTGGCCGGACTGGCAGTCGCCGGGGGGAGGCCGAGCATGGCGTCTCTCAGCCGGCCGACGAGCACGTCGCCGAGCGCGGCTTCGCGCACCGGCTCGGCGCCGGTCAGGGTTGGGGCGCTGGCCGCCGCGGCTGCCGTGAGCGTCAGGGCCAGCATCTGCCGTCGCCGCACTGTGTCCTCCCCGCCGTCGGCCCCGATCCTCTCCGTCACCCTAGAGCCCGGGAGGCGTGGGTAGGGGGTGATCGGCGCGGCTGGGTGGCTGTGTCGGGCGCCCGGCTCCGGCATGAGGCCCAACACCTCGGGCGGGATGCTGAGTGCGGCCGCGAACCGGCGCAGCACCACCATGTCGGTCAGGGGTGAGATGCCTCGTTCGTAGCGGGAGACCTGGGCGGTGGAGTAACCGGTGAGCTTCCCGAGCTGGCACAGCGTCATCCGTTTCGCCTGACGCGTGCGGCGCACCAGTTCGCCGGGGGTGTCTGCGGGGGTTGCCCGTACGCTGTTCGGTTCCATCGCGCCGTCCCGGGGGTGAGGCTCGCCGACACCTCAGAGTAGGGACATCTCGGGCGTGATCAGGCGGATTTGCATCAGATGCAAACCGCTTTACATCCGGCGAAAGCGGACTGGCCGCGCGACCCGGAGGTGCGGTGCGCTTGTCTCGCAGCAGCCACCGCCCCACCGGGGCTGTCGGCCTACACCACCCCACCCCCGATACGCAGCGTGTTTGTTCCAACACGCTCCATGCGCCATCGTGACGGGTCCGCGGCCGCGCCGAATGCGGCCGAACACAGAGGAGGTCGAGATGAAGCGACTCGTCGCCCGCTTGTGGCGGATCATCCGGGGCCCAATGCAGTGGCGGGTCCTGTGGCTGGCCCACAGCAAGTTCATGGCTGGCATCACGGGCGTGGTTCGGGACGACGGTGGTCGGGTGCTGCTGCTGCGCCACCGCATGTGGCCCGAGGGCCGCCAGTGGGGCCTGCCCACCGGCTACGCCCGAGCAGGCGAGGACTTCGGACAAACCGTGGTCCGCGAGGTGCGCGAGGAGACCGGCCTGGAGGTCAAGCCCGGCCGGCTGGTGCGTCTCGCCAGCGGCTACAAGCTCCGCATCGAGGTCGCGTACGAGGCCCAGCTCGTCGGTGGCGAACTGAAGCTCGGCACATTCGAGATCTTGGAGGCCCGATGGTTCTCACCGGACGACCTGCCGGACGGCATGCAGGAATCGCACCGGCACCTGATTCAGGGGGACACCACCAGCTGACCCGGCCGGTGGGCGTCAGCCCGCGGCTGCTGACCCCGAACGAGCACTTGGCCGGCACCGCCGACGTCGGCCAGCTCCTGGCACGGCTGGCCGAGCTGCGCGCGACACCGGCCAGCCTGACCGAGCAGCACCCCACGGTGACGTTCCGGCTGCTCCCGCAGGCCCTGCAGCGGTGGGAGTCGGCCGGGCTGGACATGGGACCGCTCCGGTACGGGCTGGCGATCCTACGGCCCCGCTGCGCCGCCCTGGGCCTGTCCCGGCTCCTCCCGTTGGAGCGCGTCCTGGTCGGCGTGCAGTCGAGCGCGGCCGGGGCGTTCGGCGGCTTCCACCATCCGAACCAGGGCTACCGCCATCTCCAGATGTACGCCGTGATCACCGCCCTCGGGCCCATGGCCGTCGGCCAGCCCGAGCACCCCGACCTGGCCGCGCTGGACCTGCTGCGGGCTTACGCGCACGACTGCCTGCACTACGGCTCATACCGCAGCTACCAGCTGCGCGACGACGAAGTGATCCGCAGCCAGTACGGGCTGAACTTCCGCCGCCACGACGGGCGGACCTACTCGGCTCCCGACCTGGAAGATTCCCTCACCACCCGGAACCTCGGGATCGTCATGGAGGGGGCGTGTGACCGCGAGGCCCGGACCATCGCACGGGCCGCAGCCCGACAGCACGGCGTCACCGAGCCGGTCGACGCCGTCCACCGGTACGCCTTCCGAGACATCACCGGACGCCTGACCATGGCGGACACCGACGCCCTGGCCCGGGACGAGATCCGCGCCGCAGCAGCGCCGAGCACGGCCGCCGAGGCATTCCTGAAGTCCATGGGCGGCTTCGAGCGGGCCATTGACGCGAGGTACGAGAGGTTCCTCGCCGAGGTCGGCCGCGACGAGGCGGAAGACCTACACACCACCGTACTCACGTCCATGATCACAGGAGTGTTGACGCCCCTGTGCGTGTGGCTGCGACAGCGGCGCGGCCCGAAGGCGTTCGAGGCCTTGTTCCTCACGCCGACGTACTTCGGCCCGGTCCATCCTGCCTGACGCCGAAGGCTCTGGGATGCGCGCGCCCGTCGGCCGCCGTGGCGGCGGCCCCGACGTCTGGTGATCAGCCCGTGTGGCCGGTCACCTCGTCCAGCTTGTCCTGCAGCTCGCCGCGCCCGGCCGCGTTGGCCTGCTGGGTGGCTTTCAGGATGGCGTCGGCGTACTCGCCGTCGCCCAGCTGGGCGCACGCCCGGGGCCGGGTCGCGCCGACGTCGGCGGACGCGTCTTCCGTGGCCTGCTGAACGAGAGCGGTGATGCAGCGGCGGGCGACCTCGGTCTTGCTAAGCGCGGCCCTAGTGGGCGCGACGGTGCTGTGCTTCGGCGTGCTGGGCTTGTCGTTGCCGTCACCGTTGTTGGAGCAGCCGGTAAGCAGCAAGCCGACGGCCAAGGCAGCACCGGCGATGGTACGGACGTGCATGAATCCCCCCAAGGATGGTCTAGGGGTGCATCATGCGGCCTGGTGGGGGTGGCGCGCGAGTAGCGTGATGGAACGGTGACACGCCGAGGGCCCAGCGCTACTCGTCGCCAGGATCCTCGACTACCCGCAAGTGCCGGCCGCTCCTGTCCTGCTCATCGGCCCACGCCTTCAGGTCACCGAACAGCTCCTCGTCGGTGACCTGGTCGGACGCTTCCTTCTTCAACACGGCGATCATCCGCCGGTCACCCTCGACATGGACCCCGGTGACGTAACCCTCCATGCCCGGCACGGCATCGGGCTGCTGCTCCTGGTCCCGCGCTTCGAATTTGCGGCGCCGTTCGGCGTCCCAGGCGGCGAGCTCCTCCTCGGTCATTGCCTCCGCCTTCTCCTTGGAGAGGGCCACGATGATCCGGGAGTCGGTGTCGTAGCCGGAGACTTCACGGGCGACGTACTCGGGGCTGGCGCCGTTCTCGTCTTGGCTCTCGGGATCGTTCATGACTGCTGCCGTTCGTCGAGTCCGGGTGGGAGAAGGCACTCGCCGAGCTGGGCTGGGTGAAGGGGGTAGACGGCAGGGCTGGTTCTGTCGGGCGCTCCGGAGCGGGCGCCGTGGTGCGGCGTTGAGGGTTCCAGGCAGCCGCGAAGCCCCGGCCGCAGCACGCGGTCAGGGCTTCGGCGCTGGCCGGGGTCACGGCCAGCGGATCTCCAGGGTGTCGTCGTCCAGTCGCGGCTGGGGGATCGTGACCGCCAGCGGCCCGTCGTGCTGGATCTCGGCACCGTTCTGCCGGGTGCCCCACCGGGTATCCCGCAGCGTCACCAGCGCCCACAGGCGCAGCGGGATGAGGAGCGTGAGGTTCATCAGCGCATACACGGGCGCGGCGAGGAACGTCGTGGCGCGGTCCCAGCGGGACACGGTGCCCGCGTGGCGGAAATAGTGCACGGACCGGAGCCACGCCGCGCCGACCACGTATGCGGCGTACCAGGCGAGGACGGTCCAGGCGTGCGGGTTGGCGGCCATGACGGTGAGGGCGACCAGGAGCGCGGAGGTGAACGCCGCCCACGTCGCGAGCTCGACCAAGTTTAGCCACCAATACACCCGGATCACCCGCAGCTTCAGCGCGAGGAGGACGCCCTCGCGGATGAACGACTTCGTCCAGCGGGTCTGCTGCTTCAGGAAGTGCCGCATCGTCTCAGGCACGTCGGTCCAGGCGACCGCGGTCGGCACGATCAGCGACTGGCCCTCCAGGAGGCAGTAGTAGGTGAGGCGCCGGTCGTCGCCGAAGGTGCAGGGGGGGCCGAGGAAGCGCTGCTGGAGGAAGTCGTCGAGGTGCTGGCGGACGGTCGCGCCGCGATAGAGGGCGAGGGAACCGCACGCGCACAGGACGGAGCCGAGGCGGGAGTAGGCGACGCGTTCGCCGAGGAAGGCGTTCTGGTAGCGCATGTCGATGAGCCGGGTGAGGAGGTTCCGGCGCCGATTGGCGGCGAGGACGAGACCGGTGACGGCGTGGACGCGACAGCGGGCGAAGGGTGCGGCGGCTTCGGCGACGGCGTGCTGGTCGAGGACTGTGTCGGAGTCGATGCACAGGTACATGTCGGCGTCCCAGCGGGCGTGGAAGCCTGCGGCGAGTCCTTCACGTTTGCCGCGATTGACGGGGAAGCGGATGAAGTCGAGCCGTATGCCGGCGGCTTCGAAGTCGGCCCGGAGCTGGTTGATGACGGCGTGGGCGGTGTGGTCGCTGGAGCAGTCGTCGATGACGGTGGGCTGTCCGGTTAGCGGGTCTGGTCGAGGACGGATTGGAGGCAGCGGCGGAGGGCGGTGGGGTCTTCGTTGTAGCCGGTGATGACCGCGTGGATGGTGTGCGGGGTGTGGACAGCGGTGCGGCGGCGGGGTCTGCGCCGAGGCTTGATGGAAAGTAAGAGCTTGATGCCGAGGAGGACGGCGACGGCGGTGCCGTACCAGCTGATGTGGTGCATGTGCGGTTCTCCCGTTGGGCGTTGGCCGGTTGGGGCTGTGGCTGTGGTGGGGCGGTGATCGGGTAGGCGGGTAGTGGGGCCCGCTCCGTCCACCCTCCGGAGCGGGCCCATCAGCGCAGCCGGTCAGATCGGCAGGCGCGTGTGAGCCCCGGCTGGGGTTACGGGTTGGTGATCTGCTGTACGGCCTGGATCTCGGCGGCGAGCCCGGCCCGGGCGGCCTCCAGGTTCCGCTCGGCCCTGCGCAACGCTTCGCGGGTGCGCTTCAGCGCCGCGGCCTGCTTGGCCTCCAGCCCGGTGAGGCGCTTGATCTGCGCTTCCCAGTGGGCGGCGCGTTCGGTTTCGATGACCGTGCGCGAGCGGCGGGGCTTCGAGTTGCCGGCGGGGCTACCGGGCTTCTTGTTCAACTGCTGGCGGGCGAAGGCGACGAATTCGGCGCGGACGACCCACTTGGTCCGCCGGCGCGGGGCGCCAGTGAGAAGCACGATCTTGGGGAAGTTGCCGTGCCGTGCGGCCCAGTTGGAGACGGCGGAGCGGGTGACGCCGACCATGTCGGCCGCGGCCGAGAGGTGGATGAGTTCGTCTTCGCGGCTCTGGTATTCGGGGCGAAGCCATGTTGCCGGTTCGTGCACGGCTGTTCCTTTCAGGTAGCGGGTGGCCAGTGGGCGCGGCTGGGTCAGTGCTCCCAGCCGCGGGCGACGTCGAGGGCGCGGCGCAGCGCGGACGCGAGCGGCAGCCGCTGCCCCTCGGGCACCAGGACCGTGTGGTCCACGTCAGCGGGCTGGCCGGTGGTGTCGCCGGCCCAGACGGTGTACGCGAGCCGCATCCCGTCGCCCTCGGGCCTGACGGTGAGCGCTTCGCCCCAGCCGCCCGGGGTGGTCCACTCGGTGCGGTTGGTGAGGGCGTCGATAAGGCCGGCCATGTCGGCGGTTCGCACGGGCTATTCGGGGCCGTCCGGCGTCGCCTGGATGTGTGCAGCCTTGCAGATCTGCGCCAGGACGATGCCCTCGCCGGGGTCCTGGCGCAGATCTGCGAGGTCGCCCTCGGCCATGGCCTCGAAGACGCTTGTCGACTCCCCGGCGTATCCGCTTGGGTCGACGACCAGCGCTTCATCAGCGAGATCGATCTTGCGCAGGTGGAGCTCGTCGAGCATCTGTTTCTCGGTCCCGGTGATCTCATCACCGTCGTAGGCGAAGAGGCCGGGCACGAAGACGATCATGGTGATCGGCTCCGGTTGTGCGCGATGGCGACGGCCCGGCCGTGGGATCGCAGCGGGGCCGTCGTTGAGTGAGTGCAGGTCAAACCCGCTCGGAAGCCCACAGGTTGTTGAGGTCCTCGCGAATCTCTTCCTCCAGGGCGGCGAGAAGCGCCTGCTCGGCGTTGAAGTCCCCGGATACGGCCTCGATGAGGTCGTCCTGGACCTGCTGCTTGCCGGCGAGCACCGAGGGCATCCGCTCGTCCTGGGTGCCCTTGGCAATGAGCCGGTGGATGATCACCGGCCGCTGCTGGCCGGGGCGGTGCAGCCGACCGTTCGTCTGCATGTAGTGCTCGAGCGAGAACGGCAGGGTGTACCAGATCATCGTCGAGCCGCCGTGCTGCAGGTTCAGGCCGTGCCCCGCGGCGGCAGGGTGGAGGAGCATCACCGGAATCTGCTTGGCATTCCACCGGCGGACCATGTCGCGCGAGCCGTCGAAAGCCTGCGCGTCGATGCCGGCCTTCCGGAGCCGCGTAAGCAGCTGCTCTTTGTCGGACTTGAAGTGGTAGGCGATGAGCATGGGCTCGCTGCCGTTGTTCCGCACCAGGTACTCGGTCATCTCGATCTTCTTGTCGTGGATTACCTCGTACCGGCCCTTCGTGGCCGGGTCGTCAGGATCCGCGGTATAGAGCGTGCCCGAGGCGAACTGCATCAGCTTGCTCGTCAGCACCGCCTGGTTCGCGGCGATGATCGATTCGATACTCTGCGTCAGCTTCCCGTCGTCGTCGGTGTAGGTCTGCACGATGTCCAGGACCAGGTCGCGCTTGAAGTCCTTGTAGGCCTGGAGCAGGTCCGGCGGGAGCGTGACGTTGACGTCCTGGATGGTGAGCGACGGCAAGGTCAGTGTGGTGTTCTGCGCGCTCATCACCAGGTGCGAAATGGCCTGATGGATCTCGGTCTCGGCGTTCGCCGTGGGGATCCACTTCGCCGGCGTCGTAGTGCCGGGCACCATCTTCGGGACGAACCACCGGTTGCGGAACTGGGTGATGTCCCGGCCGAGCGCTTGGCCCTGGTCGAGCAGGTACATCTGGCTCCACAGGTCGTGGAGACCGCTAGGACTGGGCGTTCCCGTCAGCTCGATGAGCCGGTTCATGGCCGGCCGTACCTTCGCCAGGGCCAGGAAGCGCTGTGAATCGTGCGACTTGAAACCCTGGGACTCATCGATGATGACCGTCTGGAAGGGCCAGATGATGGTGTTCCGGCCGTTGATGTTCTGGACCGGCAGCTGATCGATGAGACCGAAGCGGCACCGAGCGCAGCCTGCGCCGGAACAGGTTCGGCAGTCATAGGTTTCCCGCGTCACCAGGCCCGACTTGAGCAGCCCCTGAACCCATGCCTTGATCTTGGTCTTGACGGGGGCGCGGTTGTTGGCGCTGACGGTGACCAGACCCCGATACTCGGCGATCAGCTCGTCCTGGCTCAGCGGCCCCCGTGCTCGCACCAAGTCCAGGACCTGAGCCGCCTCGGGTGAACCGGCTGGGCCAGCCGCTACTGGCGTGATCAACCTCTCCCTCTGGGAAGGCTGGGTCAGCAGCTCCTGGTTGATGAAGTACATCGTCGGCGGATCGGTGGAGACCTCCTGGAAGCGCTTCAGGCGCTTGACCTGGGACAGCTTCCTGTCGTTCTCGTCGACGATGAGCGACTTCGTCCGGATGGGGAAGCCCCACTTCCCGATCTCGTCGATCCAGGTGGAGCGGGCGATCGCCACAGGCGCGATGACGAGGATGTGACCCATCGGGCGCACTGTCTGCAGTACCGCGAGGGTACTGAGCGTCTTCATGCCACCTACGGGGACCCATGCACCTGCGAAAGGGTGGTCAACGAGGAAGTCGTGGATCTGCTGCTGATGCGGCATCAACGTGATCGGGGACGGAGCAGTAGCCGTAGTCATGTCGCCGGTCATCCCTTCTCTTCGAGTGGGTGGTCAGGCATGGAATGCCTGGGGCGTGGATTAGGCCTAGGTTTCGGCTTCAGCCGCGCGTATGACCTCGAATAGCGGCTGACCGGACTCGTCGAAGGTCACCTTCAGCTGCGTATCCGCGGGAAGGCTGCCTTCTTGGGCGTCGAACCAGGCGGTGAAGGCTGTGCTGTGCTGTGCTGTGCTGGATGAACGCCTGGGCCACCGTGATCTCTTGGGCCGGTCTGGATTCCTGAGCCGAGTCCGACGATGGAAATTCAGCATGGTGTTCGGCTATAAGCCGGCGGGTTCTGGCGGGAAGCGCGTGGGGGGGGCGGCCAGCCTCCGCCCTTCGTCGGTGATCTTGTAGTACGGGTCCGTCTGGACCGTGTTCTCCCGCTCCACTTCCTGATCTCCTTGGTGGCAAGGCCACGGCGGACCAGGCTGTCCAGGATCCTGATCGTGGTGGACACGTTGACCCAGTTCTAGCCAGCGCCGGCGTACCACTCCCCGCCGTTGTGCTGAGCCAGGCTCCACAGGACGTGGCGCTGGTTGTCTCCCAGGGGCCTGGTCACCAGTCCACCCCTTCGTTCTCGGGTCCGGCGTAGTTGACCACCGGGGTGGCCGGGCCGGAGTCCAGGATGGTCGTCCGGTCCTTGCTGACCACCACCCACCGGTGGCCGGTCAGGGAGTCAGTGATCCACCGGCCGTTGGCCGCGTTGCGGTGAGCCCTCACGGCCACACCGTCCAGCTGTCCCGCCATGCGCTGGGCCGTGGTCTTCACCATGCCGCGCGCCGGGATGTCGAAGGCCCTCAGGTCCGGGTCGTCCTGGATCTGCTTCGCCACGTCCAGGCCGTCGTGCGTCAGCCTCGCTCCGAACTGGGGGTTCGTGGTCAGCCCCAGGGCGTGGAGGACGCGGAAGGAGTCCCGGCGGGTGCGCGTGCCGGACCAGACGTTGTGGGTGGTGTTGCCCGGCCAGGCGGCCGTCTTTAGAAGATCTGCTTGAGTGTCGGACAACTTGATCTGTACGAAGAGTGCGTCCGTCACTGGGCCGCCTCCCTGTCCTGCTCACTCGCGCGCCAGTACGGGTCGATCGCGGCCCGCGCGCGGGCCACGGGCCCTTCTACCCAGGTGGACAGGTACATCTGGACCGTGGCGTCCTTGCGGAGCTGAGGGGAGACCTCACAGTTCACGTCGTCCGGATCCAGGAACTCCCTCAGCTGTTCCAGGGCGTCCCTCAGCTCCGCCGCGATCGGGGTCAGCTTCCGGACCCCCAGCGGCTGGATCTTCGGGAAGCCCTTGCGCTCCGGCGCGATGAAGTACCCGTCTTCCTCCCAGCTGGGGTCCCAGCACTTCAGCACGGAGTGCCCGGCCGACCGGCCGTACACCAGCGTGTAGCCGGGGTGGTCCTTCGTCTGGGGGCATGATCTGAAGGCGTCACAGCGTTCGTGGGTGCTCCAGCTCAGCGGCGGAGTCGGCCTTCTCCCTGTTACGGGGGCTGCCTTTCTGCGCCCCTCCCTCCATGGGGGCAGCGCAGCGGGTGAGCAGCTGCTCGTCGAAGGGGGCGGTCTCCGGGACGAGCACGCTGAATCGCGGCCGCCCGGCGCCGGGCTCGCGCAGCATCCTGGAGGAGAACTCGTGCGTTGGCCGGAGTCTTTGGTCTCATACTGCGGTTGCTGGGCCGCGGCTATGTATTTGTGGGTCATGGTGCTGCTCTCTGTGGGTCGGATGAGGTCTTGAGGAGGTTCGCGATGAAGGCGTCGACGCTCGGCTTGTCGTCGACGACGTGAACCTCGGCCCCGTGGCGGCGCAGCTTGGCGTGCGTGCGCTGCTGCAGCTTCCGCAGCCGGCCGCCGGGGCGTTTGACCTCGACGAATACGGCGCCGCGGGGGGCCACGACGATCCGGTCGGGCACTCCCCCGCGTGCCGGCGAGACGAACTTCAGGCACAAGAAGCCGTTCGCCCGGCACTGGGTCAGGAGGTAGTCCTCGACGACGCCTTCGGGCGTGCGAGCCATCAGCGGTGCGCCTCTTCGCCCGAGGGAGCCGCCGGCGCGCCGTACCTCAGCTCACCGGGCTCGACGAGGCGGAAGCCGGTGGAATGCTTGGTCGCGTAGGACCGGAACCCGATGCGATCGGCTTCGGCGGCCAGCGTCTCGCGCCAGCCGGCCGGCGGCGGGTAGTCGGCATCCTCGCCGTCGGCCCGGTAGAAGAGCCACGGTTCCGTGCGGGGCCCGACGACGCGGAACTCGATCCTGAGGCGCTCCGCATCAGCGATTAGCGTGTCCAGGGCAATGGACAGCCCGCTGCGAATCTTCGCGTCGCGTACCGGGCTCCGGGTGTACAGCGTGCC
Source organism: Streptomyces endocoffeicus (assembly GCF_016741935.1). Classification (GTDB taxonomy): domain Bacteria; phylum Actinomycetota; class Actinomycetes; order Streptomycetales; family Streptomycetaceae; genus Streptomyces; species Streptomyces endocoffeicus. Next base: position 336,325 of record NZ_JAERRG010000009.1, read on the forward strand.
CTCGATGGCAATCTGCCCCGTGTCTGGGTCGTTGTTGGCGATTCCCTCGTCCTGGTAGCCGAGCTTGGCGTGCCAACCGCTGTAGGGCTCGTCGTTGATGCGTCCGGCGAGGGGGCTGTAGGTGACGGTGATTCCGGTGGACCAGTACCGGCCCGACTTGCTGATCATGCGGGTGTCTCCTCGTACGGAGTGTCGGTGGTTTGTGCGGCGCGGATCTCGTCGGCGGTGGCGGTGAGGCCGGTGCAGGCGATGGACTCGCGGAGCTGGGTGATGCGGGCGGTACGGGTCATGGCTGGTCCGTTCTCGGGGTGGTGCGTGGGCGGGACTGTCAGGCGGCGTTCTTCCAGTTCTTGGTGAACGTCTCGTCGAGCATCCGGGTGTAGATGTCGAGGTCGAGCACCCCGATGACCTGCTCAACTCGGGCGGTCGGCAGCGTCCGAAGGTCGTCGTTGACGACGACCACCGACCAGCACGGGTCGATGCCGTTGATCCGGCGGATCACGACGTCCTGGTCATCGGGCAGCAGCGTGAGGCCGTCGGAGGTGCTGGCCTCGCTGCGGTTCTTCGCCCACCCGTGGTGGCGCAGGATCTCCAGCGCGACCGGGTCACGTCGCACCCCGGCGCTGCCGGACTCGCGCCGCTTGCTCTGGCTGGCCGGGTTCACTTTCCATGCGCCGGCGTTGTGCAGGCTCACGGCACCATCAGTACCGTCGTGGACGATGAAGACCCGGTTGACCATCTGCAGGGCCCGCGGGTTCACCAGCTGCACATCGGCGTCCTCGTTGTCGTCACGGTCGGGCCCGGCGCTGACCGGGTCGGCGGCGAACGGGTAGGTGATTGATCCACGCGAGGCGGCGAGGACGTTCTGGAACAGCAGCAGCGTCCGCACGGGATCGGCCGGGTCGATCGCCTCCTCGATCATCTTCCGGCCCAGTACGGGATCGAACGGCTCGGCGAGAGCCTCCTCTCCCCTGCTGGCGACGGCCTGCAGGTAGCGGGCCAGGGCGAAGTCGACCACGGCCGGGTGGGCCAGCGACTTCGTCGGGGTAGGACCAGCGTGGCAGGCCAGCGTCCCGCCGGAGGCGGTGATGATCGGGCTGTCGGCGACGCTCCGGTCCTCACTGGGCGACTCCAGCTCGAGCCGGTTGTTCGAGTCCTTGCTGATGAGGAACATCAGCTCCGGTTCGATGTCGATGCCGATGGCGGCCTGCTGCTCGGCGAGCACCTGGTTGTTGGTCGTCTCATCGAAGCCGTTCTCGCCGCCGACGACGGAGTAGAGGCCGTCGGTGTTCGTCGAGATGATCCGCGCGCCGGCCAGCGTCTGGGCCTGCCCGATCCGCCAGCTGAACAGCTGGCCGATGATCCGCATCGAGATGGTGCGGTTGTTCATCCTGATCGGGGTCCGGTGCGCGGCGTCAGCAGCTCCAGAGGCCGAGTTGAGGATCAGCTTCGTGCCGTTGCGCAAGGTCGTGAGCCGGGCCTTCTCCTCGGCGGAGATCCCCGGCTTCTTCATCTCGAAGCCCAGGCGCTCCTTCTCGAAGAAGATCGTCGTGTAGCGGTCCTCGCCCAGCTCGGGATTGTAGAACGCCCTCATGTTGCGCAGCAGGTTCGGGTAGTAGCTCGTGAAGTCCTCGTGGATGACGAGGCCTGCCGAGGTCCGTGCGAACTTCGGGTGCAGCTTGGTGGATTTGTCGTCCTTCGCAGTGAACAGCGCGGGGGCCTTCCTCGCCGGCGCATCGCGATAGACGGCCTTGACCGCCGAGGTGACGGCCAGGACTACCTTGCCGTCGAGCACGGTTCCGTCCGCCAGGCGCACGTGCATCGCCTCGGTGTCCGGGCGCTGAGTGTCCAGCAGCTGGGCCGGATCCGGCACTTGGGCCTGCGCACGCGCGAGCTGCTCGGCCTGGCCCGGGTCGTCCTTCTTCGGCTTGCGGTACTTCACCTTTTTCGGGTCCGAGCCCAGCAGCACGAGCCGCTTGTCGATGGCCGTGCCGTCGGGCAGTGCGAGCAGGTTGTGCTGGCGCTTGGCCTCGGCGACAAAGTCCTTCGCGTCCGGGTAGAAGAGCTTGGCGAGGCCGATCATGGCTGCCTGCTCTCGGTGCTCGAAGAAGTCGGCGTCGAAGACTGTCATGTCTGCCTCGGCTCCGTGGATGCCGCCTGTGCTGAACGTGGCGAAGCACGACGACGGAGAGGCGTCACGGTGGAAGTAGGACACGTTGTTCGGTGTCTTCGGCAGCTCGCGCAAGGACTTGGCCGGGAGGCTGAACAGGTCGCGGTACTCCTCGGAGTCGTTGAAGTTCTGCCCCTCGATCGAGCGGTAGTAGTTGACGACCTGCATGAACTGGCGGTGCGCCTTCGCCTGTGCCGGCGTCGCGGCTGGGTCCTTGGCAGGGTCGGGGGCCACGTTGTCCTCGAAGAAGCGCACGCACTCGTCGAGCACGTTGACCTGGGAGATGCCCTGATCCTCGGCCACCTCCTTGGCCGGATAGAGGAACGACACGGCCTCTATGTCGCTCAGCGAGGTGTACGGCGCGAGGATGCGGCCGACGAACTTCGCCGAGGACGAGTCGATGGTCAGGCGGTCCCGGCGCACCGAGCCGTTCTTGGCGTAGACGGTCTCGGAGTACTGCGCCAGGAGACCGGCCTTGAGGTCGAAGTTGCTGGCGTAGGCCGGGTGCTGGAAGAGCTGGGCCAGGCCCAGGCAGTCGGAGACGTTGTAGGCCAGCAGCTCGTAGAGATCCTCGATCGCGGCGATCGAGGTGTCGTGGCTGAGCTTTTCGGACTCCTTGATCTGGCGGCCGAGCGTCCCGAGCAGGCGCTTGAGGCTCACCTTGGTCTGCAGCTCGTTGAGACGGGCGACATCCAGATGCCGACCCGAGTGCATCATGGCGCGGCGGATCTTGGCGGCCGGGCCGTCCCAGCCGAGATAGCCGGGCATGTACTGGATGTGCTCGTTGAACAGCTTGTCGTTGTGCTCGCGCATCTCGCGTGCCGTAGTCGGCTGGACAAGACGGCCGGAGTGCGGAGCCGGGAAGGTCTCCATCAGGTACAGCGCGAGCATGGTCATGTCGTAGTTCAGCGAGTTGTACCCGGCCAGGAACGGGTGCCTCAGCGGGTCGTACTCGGGATCCGTGTCGCAGACCGGGCGCAGGCTCGCCGGATAGGACGAGACCTCGCCGCGGTCGTTGACCTGGTCCGCGTTCGAGAGGCCCATCAGCTCGGCGAGGCGGAGGTTGCCCCGCTCGCCGCGCAGGTTCCACAGCTGGACGCTCACCGCGGGCAGGCCCGGGTTGGAGCGCACCACGGCTTCATAGAGCGCCTGCGGGTCCACGGCGTCGGAGAGCTGCTGGTCGTCGGCGAGGAAGAAGATCTCCAGGTCGTCGACGGCTCTGCCGGGCCGCGGGGTGTAAGCGCACAGGGTGAAGACGTCCGGCAACGACTCGATGTCGTAGAAGGTGAAGCGCGCCTTCGAGGCCGTGACAGGTGTTCGCTGTGTGGTCATGATGGGGATCTCCTTTCGCCGGTCCGACCATCACGGCCGGTGTCTGGGGAAGAGACGCGCGTAGCCTCAGAGGGAGTCGTGAGGAGAGCGCCGGCGCGGGGCATCCATGCGCCGGGACTCACTCATGAGCCAGCCTTCTCCACGGGGTCTGCCGTGATCTGCGAGCGGTCGATGAGGTTGGTGATCCGCTGTTCGCGCGCGACGTCGGGCATCGCCGTGATCAGGCGGCCCAGCCGCAGGCGAGTTCGAGTACGGCCTGGGTGAGTTCGCCGAGTGCGCCAGCAGTTTTGGTCATGGGTGCATCAGTCCTGTTCGTCGGCGGAATCGTCGACCGGGGCGGGCGCGCCCGCCTGCCGGAGCAGTCCGCGGTAGCTGGCCTGCAGCGTCGGCTGGGATTTCTTCTTCGGGTCGCTGCCGGTGTAGCTCGCGTGCATCCACTTCTTCAGCTCGTACTCGGCGATGAGCGGCTCGGGTTCGCTCATCATCTGGCCGGGGCGGATCTTGCGGTTCTTGTCCGGGCAGTGCCACAGGGCATCCGGCCGGACGATCGCCACGAGGTCGGTGATGAACTGCCTGTTGCTCACCGGGTAACCCGACGGCGAGATGTCAGCGAACCAGGATTTGTACAGGTCATAGAGGAACGTGAACGGCACCAGGTCCCAGACCAGCCGACCGCGGAACTCTTGCCAGAAGTCGCGCACGGGGTCGTTGAACTCCTTGTACTCGGCCAGGACCACCTTGGTCCCCACAGGCTCGGAGAGCACGTAGTAGTCCCCCGGGGAGGACGCGCCGGCACGGTTGATCGCGTACCAGAAGACGTACTCCAAAACCTCACGGCGCTGGAGGTAGTCGTCCCTGATGTACATCTTCTCGACTCCCTCGAAGGTCTTGGTGAAGGGCACGAAAAGCTGCCGGCGGTAGAACGAGTTGGACTTGTCCTTCACGCGTGGGAACTCGTTCAGACACTGGACCATGAAGCCGAAGAACTGGTAGGCGATCGGTATCCGGTGCTTGCGGTTGATCATGAAGACGTCGTTCATCACGATCGACTTCAGGTTGGCCGCCTTGTCAACGAAGGTGCCGACGTCGTTCTCGTCGACGATGATCGCGTTGGCGCGCACCAGCGGTTCGAGCGCGAAGTCCTTGCCAAAGTCCGAGAGCGGAATCGAGGTGTGCGCGCCGCTGCCGACGAGGTTGCGCATGAGCGCGCAGAGCGTGCCCTTACCGTTGTTGCCCTCCACCGAGTAGAACCAGGCGGTCTTGCGCCAGCGCACATACGGCCGGATGATCGCGCCGATAATCTCCCAGATCAGGTCGGCGAAGCCTTCGTCACCGGGCTGGTCGAAGAGTTCCTCGATCCAGGCGACGACTTCCCAATCTCCGTCCTCGGGGTGCGTGATGACCTGCTGTGGAGCGTCCTTCACGTAGTCGACGTTGTTCTTGGTCAGCAGCACGATGGCGGGGTCGAAGGGGTGGACCTGCTTGGGCTCGAAGTGGAAGTTCTTGCCGAAGATCGTGACATCCAGCGGCTCAGTACCGTAGAAGACGATGCCGTTGCGCGCGGCGATGAAGTCGCGGTTCGTGCTCTGGTGCCGACGCGGGCTGTCTTCGCGCAGGACGGCCAGGACCTCGTCGAACTCCTTGAGGCGCAGTTGGGTGTTGTACATGCGTGCCGTGGTGCGGATGTCGTCCTCACTGGTGGTGTACGTCCCACGCGCGCGCCCCGTGGGCTGGTACATCGCCAGCAGGTCGTACTCACGGTCGGTGTTCTTGGCGCTTGGCGCGATGCGGATGACATGGTGCAGACGCACGAGGATCTGCGCGATCTGCCAGTACGTCAGATATCTCGGCAGGGGGTACTTCTCGGCGGCCACGGCCGCTTTCGAGTTCTCGGCCTTGATGACGCCGCCCATGATCGCCAGCAGCTCCTTCTCCAGCACGCGAGGCGTCGGAGGATCGGTCGGGTCGATCTGGTCGAGGTAGGCGGCGGTGACGTAGGTGACGATCTCGTTCTGCGGAGCCATGTCGTCGCGGTTCGAGAAGTACCCCATGACGCTGGCCAGGACGTCGGCGACGGGGTTGGTGCGCGGTCCGGCGCTGGAACCGGCGGCAGGTACGGATGCGAGGGCATCAGGAGGCGTCATGTTGCTGCTTTCTCGATCGTGATCGAGTTCCTGCCGGCGATGAGTGGGAAGCCGATTGGACTCGTAATCGAATGAAACGCGATCTTGACCCTACGTCATCCGAATACCCTTTTGCAACGATCGAGTCACCAGTCGACAAGAGAGTCAACTGAGGGACTGGATGGCACTCAATGGGGGACCGAGAGGGCCGCCAACAGAAACTGGAGAGGGCGCACGCGACTGCCACGGCCATGCCACACGCGTCGCGATCCTGGATGAGATGTGAGAACCGGCGACTCCGTCGAGCGCATGCCCCACGGAGTCGCCGGCTTCCCGTGCCCGACCACACACCCGCGGGCGGCGTGAGCCGCCCGGCCTGCGGTCGAGGTTCGGAGGAGTTCTTCTGACCGGTCGAGCCAGCCGCCACCAGAGCATCGACTGGACGCTCTCCAGGAGGACCTGAGAGTCACATACCCCCTAGGGGTATGAGAGGCGTGTACCACTTGACGTGGTACACCTGTTTCCCCAGGTCAGAGCGAGAATTCCGGGAGTTCAAGAGCAGGCTGTACCACGTAGAATTTTCCACGTGGTACAGGTGTTTTCCCAGGTCAGGCAGGGTTTATATACCCCCTGTACCACCTATACCAGGAAATAGAGACTAGATACACGCGCAGGGGGGATGAGAGAGCAGACTGGCGAGCCGGGGCTGAAGCCGCCTGGATCGCTCCCGACTGCGTCCTCTTATGTAAACGGTCAAAAAAACGTGGTGCTCGTGGTACATCGACGGGAAACGCTCGTTGAACAGGCAAAACGTCGTACCACGTCGGCGCTCCCACGTGGTACACCCGATGCGGGAAAGAGCCTCACGGTACAGGTGTCTGCCCAGGTCAGACGCGGTTTTCAGGGCTGTACCATGTCTCGTGGTACAGCTGGCAGCTCGATGCGCTCCCCTGGCGACCAAGCCGAGGCGGACTTCCGCGCCGAGCCGCCATGCCGGCCGAGCCCCAACGGGACTGGAAGCCGCACGGAACATCCCTCGGCGTCCCGAGGCTCACAGAAGGCCCCTGACGCGGCCTCCGGACGCGAGTTAGGACTTTGTCCGAGTCGTTCATTCATGAGGATCCACTCGATGCGTGAGGGAATCGGACTGGCTTTCGCTGGTCATTGCGAGTGATCCACGATAGCTGCTACCGTTGAGGCCAGGTGATCGATGTTGCACTGGAACGTGAGAACAGAGAGGCCGGAGAGCATCCCCGTGGGAAGGGAGCTCTCCGGCCTCTCTGCATGTGCTGATGAGTGCGAGGCGTGGATGGCGCGAATCACCCAGGGGTGACCGTGGTCCAGCCTCGCTGGCATCCCGCATCGGGGGACTCGGGACTGCGGCTACGGGATCGCTCGTCTGCTTCGACGACGTAAAGGATCTCGTAGGAAATCGTGGTGTTGAGGTTGAGCCGGTTCCTGCTCTGGCTCTTCTTCATCGTGATCTTGCGGAAGCCGCGAACGTCCTCAGCGCGATCGAGGAACCGGCGCAGCCTCGCGCTCACGCGCTCACAGGCCTGTTCGGCCGTGATGCCCATGTCGGAGACGACGAAGACGTGCGTGTGACCGCGATCGAAGGTGGGCTTCTCACCAGTGTCGAGGTCCAGACGGATCTTCGCACGGCTGATGTCGAGCGCGTCTGGACGGACAAGCTTTCCTCGTGAGTCGTACGTGCAGGTGCTGACGATGGCCATGATGAGATCCTCTCCTCTCCTGATGAGTATGACCGAATGGTTGCTTTCAGTCACACCACCGGTGACCGGATCACCCCGGTCACCACGAGCATGCCCTCCGCACCAGTGACCTGGCGGCCTTTCAGCCGCCAGGTCCTGCAGGGAGGACACCATCGTTTTTCAGAAGAGGCTGAGTTACCTCGATCACTGCATCGCGGACTCGCCTCAACGACAAGAGCACCGCACTCAAGCGACACGTAGGCAAGCAGTGCTTGTCGACCACCACGCCAAGCGCACACACAGCGGGGACATCATTCTCGCTCGCTTGGCACACTTTTTCTTCCGGCCAGGCTTCCGCAAACAGTCTCCCTACGGCGCTCCAGAGCCTCTCACGCCCTGGACCGCGCCTGGCGCAGTCCCGCCTGCGACCCGCCGGTAGAGCCCCAAAGCACAACCAGCGAAGGCCAAGCACAGGAACACCGCGGAGACGGGGTTTGCCAGAGCGCCGAGCGTCTGTGCTGGGACAAGGGCGGCAGCGAGGTTGAAGCCCAGGTGCAGGAGCACGCAGGGCCACAGCACGCGCGTGCGTTCGTAGACCAGAGCCAGGAGCACCGCTAGTGGCAGAGTCGAGGCGAACTGCACGGCGTTGCCGTGCAGCAGGCCGAACACCACGGCGGTGACCAGCGTGGAGGCGAGGATGCTCACCCGCTTGCGCAGCAACGGGTAGATCAGCCCTCGGAACAGGGCCTCCTCCCCCGCGGGAGCCGCGACCAGGGTGTGCAGCAGGGTCGCCAAGGCTCCAGCCGCGTGCCTGGTCTGGTTCGAGGCGTCGAAGCCGGCGGACCCGGCCGTGACATAGATCCACAAGGCCAGTGACTGGCCGGCGAGGAAGGCCAGGACCGCGCAGCCGAGGACGGCCCACCCGAAGCGTGGGCTCTCCGGCCTCGGCCCCGGGGCCGGCGCATGCGCGAGCCACCGGGGCCGCTGGATCCTCATCGAACCGACCAGGACGACAACGAGCATGTCCAGGACGACGGTCGCAACGATCGGCGCTCCGATGAGGAGGACTGCGAAGGTGCCGAGGCTGAGATAGACCGCGACGGCGGCGAACGGCACGAAGACGCACCACCCGGTGCTGAGCAGTCGCGAGGTGATCGGTGACGTCGTCAAGGTCTCCTCCTCTACGGGTCTCAAGCAGCCGTGGTGATCTGCTCGTTGATGACAGCCTGGACGCGGGTGTCACCGCGGAAGGTGTTCAGCTGCAGCGTCGCCGTGAAGCGCAGCGTGCCGAGTTCGGTGCGGCTGGCGCGCTGCACGAAGCCCCGGAGCATGTCGAACTTCTCCTCGGCGACGTTCCACCACAGGCAGGACAGGCCGGACCGGGTGACCAGGCGCAGGTGCTGCGATTCGGATCCGATCCGGTCCACGTGCAGTCCCAGGGGCTCGATCGCGATCTCGACGACCGGCGCGGTGAAACCGTGCCCGAAAGGCTTGAGCCCCTCGGTCCGGCGCACCAGCTCGAACAGCGGCTGCAGGTCCTCGAAGCCGGCGTCGCAGTCGGCGTCCGGACCGAGCACGAGATCACCGCTCGGTCCGTCGGTGCTGACGGCGAGCAGGGCGACCTGGGTGGCCTCCTGCAGCACGGCGACGAGGTCGCCCAGCTTCTCGGCCTTCGCGACGCGGACGCCGCAGGCCTGCTGGTGCCCGATGGCGCTGAGACCGTCGTGCGGCTCCAGGCTGGTGATGATGTCGAACCAGCCCGGCGCGCGACCGGAGCCGCTGACGAAAGCGTCGGGGCCGACGGGCCGGTTGACGACGACGACCGGGTGGCCGTTGAGCTCCATCATCCGGTTGGCCAGCAGCCCGTACATGCCCGGGTAGGCGTCCGAGAAGTACACCCACGGGGCCAACGGCTGGTCCCCGGTGGTGAGTTCTTTCATGTGCTCGATGACCAGCCGCTTGCGCAGCTCGTTGCTCTCGATCACCTGGTGGGCGACCTTGAGCTTGACGTCAGCACCGGCGGCCGTGAACACCGCGAAGCACGGCTCAAGCGAGGCTCCCGTGCGGCGCGGGCTGTTCATTGCCGGGGCGAGGTAGAAGCCGAAGAAGCCCTCGTCGAGGTCGTCGACGTCGCGGATCTTGCCGATCTGCGCGAATGCCTTGAGCACGATCGCGAAGCCCTCGAAGGCCCGGAGGAAGACCGGGTGGTGCGGCTCGGTGCGCAGCAGCTGCATCAGGATCGACTGCTCGATGTCGATGGCATCAGGATCAGCGTCGAACCCACCCCAGGGATTGGGGATCGTCTTCGGTGCGGCGACGCGCAGCAGGCGGGCGATCGAGATGGCGTCGCGCACCAGCTGACGGTTTTCGTACAGCACGGGCATGACGTCGGAGACGGTGCCCAGGCCGGCGAACAGGCGCAGCAGATGGATCTCCCAGAGCTTCTCGGGCCGGTGCACGCGGGTGTATGCCTCGATCACCTGGTAGAGCACGTGCGCACCACAGATCCCGGTGTGGGCGTAGGTCTCGTCGATCCGGCACGGGTCGACGGTGAGATCCGCGGTCGAACCCGGCGCGAGCTCCTCGTGGTGATCGGTCACCAGCGTCGTCCAGCCCAGGGCACGCGCGGCGGCGATACCGCGGTGGGAGTTCACTCCCCCGTCACAGGTGAGCAGGACCCGGGTGTCGGGCCACTTCGCGTGGATCTCGGCGATGTCCTCGGGCGCAAGCTCGTGACCGCGGCGGTAGTCGGGCAGGTGCAGCTCGACGTCGAAGCCGAGCTCGGACAGACCGGCGTAGCCGAGGACCCCGGAGGAGATGCCGTCCATGTCGAAGTCGGGGGCGATGGTGATCTTCTTGCCCGTTGCCCGGGCGTCCGCAAGGGCCTCGACCATCTCGCCCAGGTCCAGTAGCTCGTCATGTTCGGTGGACTCGATCTCCTTCAGGTACTGATCCGACCACCCCCGGCGCTGGCACAGCAGCTCGAAGAGGTCAGTGTCCTCGTCGGTGAGCGAATGGTCGTCGACGGTATGGAGCGTGGACATGGTGGAGGCCTCTCGATCGGGGTCGTTGGCCGGTGGAGAACGGGGTATGCGGCACCCCCATATTGCTGTGATTTTAGCAGCAACATTCACCTCTCCTGCTCTTTTAGCACTTACTCCTGAGCCTTATTCGGGTCCTCAATGGCACACTTATCTCGAATGACCGCGACAGACTTTCCAAGGTCCTTGTGTATCGGCTACTCTCGCCGGTATGGTCAGTCGAAACGTTATCGATTCAGATCTCAGTGGAAAGCCGGATGCGGCTACAGCGACGTTCGGTTTGGGTGGCACCTGGTACGAAATCGATCTCACCGCTGAGGAGCAGAAGAAGCTTGAGGAAGTGCTGAAGCCATACCGGGAGGCCGGCCGGAAAGCCGGGAAGACAACGCCGGCCAAGAAGCAAGTCGTGCCCGAGACGACTGCCGAGGAGCGCGACAGGATCCGTGAGTGGGCCAAGAAGGAGGGCTACGACCTCGCGGAGCGGGGGCGTATCACGAAGAAGGTCATGAAGGCCTTCGACGAGGCGCACGGCATCGATCGGAGCAAGTAGCGCTGACCCTGGTGTTCGCCTCCCATCCGACTCCTCCCATCCGTCCTTGAAGGGCCCTGCAGTGTGCTGCAGGGCCCTTCGTGCGTCCTCAGAAGGGCGGCAGCGACGGATGGATCACGGTGGCCGTCACGATCCCCGCGGCTCGCGCGCAAGACCTGCAGTGGATGGTGCCGTGCGAGAAGTGCCCCGGCGTATGCGGCATGAGCTGCTCCTGGTCTCGCTGCGGGCATCCGGGCTTCCGGCAGAAGCCGAGGAAGGCCGTGCACAGCACCTGAGCCCCGGCCTCACGGAAGACCTGGGCGGCGTCGACCATCTCCTGGTTGCGCTGGAAGCCGGCCCTCTTCCCATGAGCCGACCAGGCGGCGGCGAAGGTGCGGATCTCGAAGCCGGCGGCCCGCCACAGGCGCTCGGCCATGGCGTCGGCACCGTCGGGGCAATGCCCCGAGATGAGTACCGGCCGGGTGACGTTCTCCGCTCCCCAGTCGCGCCAGGCGTCGTTGAACGCCGAGCGCATGCTCTGCTCGTCGTTCCAGCTGCGGTAACCGGTGACGAGGACGACGTGCGAGAACGATTCTGGAATCATTTCAGCAATCATTCGAGTCTCCTCTCCTTGTGACTCGGCGGTCTCCACATCTGGAGTCGAGAGCTGTGGCCATGATGTCTGGACAGGCGCGGCGGCCTGCATGTCGCTGGCTCATACCGGCCGGCTGGTACCGGGCTCGATGATGGCCAGGCTCTTCTCCCGGTGGAGCTCGACGCGGATCTGATCGTCGTCACACATCGGCATGAGGCGGACGGTGTACAGCACGGTCGTCACTGCGGGAGACGTGCACAGTGACGACCGTGCTGTCCTCGTCGTTGGTGAAGTCGACGTTGCCGATGTCCCCGGCTTCGCCGGATCGCATCACCTCGGCGACGGCTTCGCTGTTCGGTTGCCACAACTTCGGCTCGCAGCGGGCTCCGGTGTCGTAGGGCGAGAGTTCAGGCTGGGACTGCGTCATGGTGGCGCCTCTTCATGGACTCGGGTGCGGGCGGCGACCGTCGAGTGCGGACCCCGGTGGGGTCCGTGTGATCTCGATGTTCGACCCAGCGCCCGTGCCAGCTTTGCTGGCTGACGACCCGGAAGGTCTCGCTGGCGTGATCTGTTCCCGGTTGGATCGCGCAGCGAGCCGCTACACGGGTCACTTCTCGCCTGCGCCAGGCGCGCAGTGCCAGGCGATCCGCCACTGCTGCACCCTTTGCCGCTGTCCACATCTGTGTCTGTGGACAACTACAGCGGGGCAGTGGTGGGATTTCGCCTCTCGAGCGCAGCGCTGGGCATAGCCGGAGGGAGCGTCAGCGACCGACGGACCGGCGAGCGAAGCGAGCGGTGGAACCCGTCGGCTATGCCGACTAACACGTCCTCGGAGCGCAGCGGAGAGGCCGAGCGGAGCGAGGGTCCGCAGGACACGTGTTATCAGGTTCCCTTATGCCCTTTGCCTCCTTGCCGTCGTCCTCGCTGTTCCACGGCTGAACGGAGCGTTAGCGGAAGCCTGACCAGGGGAAACGGTCCGTACCCTCATGACCCGTACCCCTCCCCATTTTCCGCGCAGCGGGGGTACGGGTCTGGCCGTTTCCCCTGGTCATCGCACCTTCTGGCTGTACTGCTCTTTTGCCGTCCGTGATACGGCCGTACCCCATGCTGATCCGTCCTCGTGAGGCACGAGCGAGGCGGGGGTACGGGTCTACTCCTGGCAGGGCGAAGTCCAGACATTGCTGAAGACCTCGATTCGACAGGTCGCAAGCTATTGAAGGCGTGGGACGAGACGGACACCTGGCTCATTTGGAACGGCTGCACCCTGCCTGTAGCGTGGGGTCGGAACGGTCAGCATCAGGCTCTGGGATCGAGTCCTCTGACGGCTAATCTCACGCCCCTCCATCGTCCTCCCATAGACGAAGAGGCAGTTCCTCTCTGACCTTGCGTTGCCGCCTCTTCAAGCTGTGCTGTCGCCTGCGCTGCACCTCACCCGGTGACGGCTCGCCCCGCCGAGACCTCCGCCGACGATCCTTGCGGGATTCACGCTGGTTTTCCTTGCCCCTCTGTTTGGTCTTGTCGAAGGTGTGCCACCAGCCGCACGAGCACCGGTAGACCTTGAACGAGGATCCGAAGACATCGCTCTGCCGGTCCGCCGCTATCTGAGCCCAGGCTTCATTGAAGTGCTTCAACTTCCCGGTCGGACAGCGCCGCCTGAGACCACCTGTCACCGTCATCCCCTCTGTCGAAAGGGAGCTTGCCTCCCGGTCGAATTGCCGGAACTCGATTCCTGAGTCTCCTAGGTCCGGGCGGAACGTTGTCTTTGTCGCTCGGCAGCGTGATCTCATTCTTCCACGCCCTCAATCCCTTGATCGCCGTAGCAACAACACCCAGAACGAGGCCCAGTTGTCAGCTTCATCAGGGCCTGTCTCGGCGTCGGTCCATTGCACTGCTGCCGCAGGCGGTGCAGCCCTTGCCGCGCAGCGGATCCGTCCTCTCGCGACACCGTCGCTCCGGCTGTGGATAACGCTCTGCTCCACCGTTCGCTGCGTCGGCGCAGCCGGCCTCGCCCCGTCGCGTTGTGCTGGCTGCACCGACGTGGATTCACCTCGCTCCGGTGCTGCCGCGGCAGCGTGCCAGCACTTTATGCACGCGTCCAAGGCGGTCGTTCTGCGCTGTGTCGACGACGCACGTTCCGGCCCCGGGCTGTGCTCCGTCTCGCGCTTACGCGGCGAGCCCGGGGTGGTCCTTCATGGACGCATCAGATGAAGAGAGGCCCGACTGCTGCGACCAACTCCAGCGCCATCGGGCCGTTGCCGTCTTCCTCCAGGAGCAGCTTCCGCAGCAAAGGCCTCTGCGCCTCTGCTCTTCCTCTACCCCGCGGGCCTTTGGGGCCACCGACCCATCCCCCCTCACCGCCCCGGCGCAATCCGTTAGCGGAGCCTGAGGAATGCCCTGGCGGGCGCGGTTCCACAGCCCGGCGGGCAGTGTGACGTGCGTCACTATTTCAAGATTCATTGCCGGTTTGGGTCCGTGCCGAGCCTGAAGAGTGAAGGTGTCGCTCAACTTGGTGCTGGAGGACTTGATGATCCCGTCGAAGATGCTTCTGCCGGCGATTACGCCGGAGGGGACATACGGGCAGCTCGTGGAGCTGATCACTGCTGTTTCAGGGCTCGACGATCAGGCGGCGGAAGGGCTGGCGGACAGCCTGCTGTTCCGGCTGGGGCTCTACGGCCCTACCCCTGAACGGGTGGACGATCTGTGTGCGGCGATGTTCTTCGACGCCGATCCGGAGGACGGCGGCTGGGTGCAGTGCGGCAAGACGCCAGGACACATCCAGTGTGGCGACCTGCTGCACGAGGGCCGGTGGAGCGGACGGCGTTGGCGCGACGACCACCGGCAGGCCGTGGTCGCTGACGACGAGGAGGAGTGACGTGGCGGCGGCCGGAACAGTCGGCTCCGGCCGCCGCACCAGTACTGAGCCAGCACCGTGCCGACGGCTCACCGACGGCTGTTCTGGTCTCGCTCCGCCGGCGTTTCGTGGCTGTCTCAACGTGCCCGTCGGCGGGCCTCGGCGAGGGGCACAGGCAGGCTTTTCGGCCCCATGAAACAGCGTCTCCCTCGCGTCTCCGAGGTGACTCATCAGTACACGAACTAGACTCGATAGGGACACTGATAAGACGCCGACTGATGCCGGCGTACCTCTTGGAGTTCTGCGCACGTCCTCACGGTGTCCCATGTGCGCTCCAACAGTGCCGCGCTGGCGTCGCACACAGCGCCCTCGGAGGGCTCGTCTGTGCAGGGATACCGGGTGGCGCCTCCCAGGAGACACGACCGGGACATCAATGGGACGCCGTCTGGACTCGGATGCGGCTCCTTCGGGACGGCGCCGTGACCCCAGGTGTCGCGTAGGTGTCTCGGGTGAGTACTTGCCGCATCGCAGGTGGGCCTTATAGGCGCAAGCTGCTGGCATCATGCGCGCGGCCGCCCCAGGCGGGGGCACTGCGGTGTCTCGTAGGCGTCCCTGCCGGTACTCGATAGAGACATGAATGGCACCTCACTCGCGTATCGAATGGGACTTGCATGGGACTCGATAGGGACCCTAGAGTGGGCTTGCGTTGATTCGCATTCGAGAGGAAACGCGAAGGGCGGTGAGTTCATATGGCAGAGCGAGAGGCATCCGGCGAACGGCCGGCTGAAGTGCAGGAGCGAGTGGCAGGGCGAGGTGAGTGCAATGGCGAATCAGTCGGGTGAACCTCGGAAGGTCCGCTGGACCGTGCCCGCTGCCGACACCTCGGTGATCGAGTGGCTCAATAAGCAAGCGGACATCTCGCAGTCGCTGCGACTGCTCATTCGGGAGTCCATTCAGCGCGACGGATACATCGACGTCTACTACAAGCCCGTCGAGCAGCTGCCGCGTCGCGGACGGCCGCCACTGGAGAGCACCGAGCAGCGCGAGGACGACGAAGCAACAGTCGAGCGCCGTCCGGCCGCCCGGCCGGTTCAGGCGCAGCCACAGCCCGTGGTCACCGACCAGGCCGACGCCGTCGTCGAGACCACAGCACCAGCGTCAAAAGCCCAGCTCGAGCCGGTTCCCGCACCGGTTGAGACGGCCGAAGATCCCGTGGCAAGCGCCCCCAGCGCACCGCCGGAGCCGCCGAAGCAGGCATCCATCGACGAAATCATGGCGAGTACTCGGCGCTGAATGACGCGGTGAATTTCATTTTCCAGGCAGACAACACAGACACCGAGGGACCGAATTCATGAGCGCCAACAACAACGACATCATTACTCTCACCGGCGGCATCGACGTCGGCAACGGCTACGTCAAGGGCGTCATCCAGAACACGAAGCAGGGCATATTCGACGAGATCGATCTGCCCAGCGCGGTCGTCTCGACTTCCCGCACCTCGCCGAAGGTGCCACTCCCCGACGCGGATGCGGCCTCCGTGCTGGCCGGCGATTTCTACAACCAGATCGACTGCTCGCTCACCACTCACCTGGTGGCGGCGTCGGACCGCCGGATCTTCGGCCGCGCGGCGCTGAGCGTGCGCGGCTCGAAGTTCACCGAGTTCGAGGTGCTGGGCAAGCACTCCAAAGCCGATCAGGAGTTGAGCAAGGTCCTGGTCCTGGGCGTCTTCGCCGCGAAGACCCTGCGCGACTACGTCCGCGAGCACGGCAGGCTGCCCGATCACGAGCTGCGCGTGCGGGTGCGCGCCGGCCTGGCGCTGCCGATCTCCGAGTTCGTCGCGCGTCGTCACGCCTACGCCGCCGAGTTCATCGGTCTGTTGAGCAGCTCCGATCCCGCGGTGCATCTGGTGACGATCAAGAACTTCAGCACCCCGGTCTCGGTGCGCCTGGAGTTCGTCGACGTCCAGGTGATGGCCGAGGGTGCCTCCGCGCAGTTCGCCATCACCGACAAGGGCGAGCCGCTCGCGAAGGCGCTGCTGGACGATCTGCGTACCCGTGACGCGTCCCTCGTGGAGGGCGTCTCGGCGTCTGACCTGGTGGCGGTGCAGAACACCATCGGCGTCGACGTCGGCGAAGGCACTGTGAACTTCCCGGTGTTCACCGATGGGCGGTTCAACCCTGAGGCGGCTGCCACGCTCGACGAGGGCTACGGCACCGCGCTGATGAACGCCATGGAGCGCATGAGCGAGTCGGACGCCACGCTGCAGTTTTCCTCGCGCAAGCAGCTGGCGGACTTCCTCCACGCAGAGCCTTCGGTGCTGGTGAAGAACCGTCGCCAGCGCGCCGCCGGCTTCGCCGAGGACGAGGCCGGCTACCTGGTCGACGAGATCGTCTCCTCCTTCGGTGACGTCCTCTCCCAGGCCGGCGCGACGACCGAGGTCGTCTACGTCTACGGCGGTGGCTCGGGCCCGATCAAGCACCTGCTGCACCCGGCGCTGCTGAAGGCCGCGGGCGATGTGCCCGTGCTCTACCTCGATTCGAGCTACTCGCGGCACCTGAACCGCGAAGGCCTGTACCTCGCGGCTCGCTACGTCGAGCAGCAGGCCCTCGCTGCGAAGCCCGCGGGCAAGCGCAGTAAAGAGGTGGCCTGATGTGTGAGCCGCTGGAGACTCCTGGAAGAACGCGGCCGGGAGGCCCGTATGGGGAGTGGGGCGACTTCCTCCTCGCAGAGCAACTCGAACTGCAGCAGCCAGGGTCCAATGCCTGGTGCCAGCGCTGGAACCACCGGCTGCCGACGTGGAGACGGACCCGGGACGGTGGCTTCGACCCGGAGGCCCACCGTGTCGTCCGGATCCCGGAGGCTCCGGCGAAGCGCTTCACTGTCGCCCATCACTACAGCGCGAGCTGGCCGGTCGTGCGGCTCGCCTACGGTCTCCAGCGCGTCGACCAGCCCCCTGGGCCCGACGAGCCGGAAGGCGGCCGTCTGGTCGGGGTGCTCGCCCTCGGGGTCCCGATGAACACCGCCGTCCTCAATGTGTTCCCAGACCTGACGCCGCTGAAGGAATCGCTTGAGCTCTCGCGTATGTGTCTTTTGGACTCCGTGGCTTCGAACGGCGAATCCTGGGCCTGCGCGAGGGCATTCCAGGACGCCGCCACCAAGGGAATCCGAGGGATCGTCGCGCACGCCGATCCCGTCCCGCGGGTCAGGATCACGGCTGACGGCCCGTCGTACGTGATGCCGGGACACATCGGCCACGTCTACGGCCACGGCCAGGGCTTCGCCTATCTCGGCCGTACCCGCGCCCGGCGTCTGGTCGTACTGCCTGACGCCACCGTGCTGAACGACCGCGCCGCAGCCAAGGTCCGCCGAGACGAGACCGGTCACGCGGCAGTCGAACGGCGCCTCATCGCACTCGGAGCCACCGCCCGCCGAGCCGAGGAAGACGGCACGCGCTGGCTTGCTCGGGCGCTCGATGAGGTCGGGACAGCGGCGCTGCACCACGGCGGCTGCCACAAGTACGCGCGAACCATCGGCCCGCATCGCACACGGCTCCGGCTCGCTGGGCCCACTCTTCCAGCTCCGCGGCACGGATCCCTTCACCCGCACCGTTTACCCCAGAGAAACGAAGGAACTACCAGATGAGTCACGGCCTCAGCCCTGCCGGCGCGAAGATCCTCGAAACCAACGACGACGGCCTCGTTGCCGGGCACCCCGCAGCGCTCGCCAAGCTGATGTCCGACGGCCTGGTCGTCCCACACACCGCCGACGGCGGTACCCACTGGATGACCGAGGACGGCTGGGCGGCCCTCGACGCCTGGCGGAAAGAGAACCCGGGCCGCAGTGCGCTGGCGGACGCCCCGGGCATCCTGCAAAAATTGCCTGGTCGGCAGCACGAGGCGGTGCTCACCGCCGCGCGACGCCCGGACCAGAACATCCCCGGCCGGGACAACCCAGCCTGCCGCGCCGGCGAGACATGGTTCCGCGGCTCCACCCTGCGGAAGATCGCCGCGATCGGCTACGCCGCCATCCGGTCCGAGCCGTACGACAAGGGCCAGGCGACGTGGGAGGAGACGGGCCGCCCTCTTTACCTCACGGAGGCCGGGCGGCTCCAAACTCGGGTCCGTGCCGACCGTGGTCATCCCAGTCCCGCTCCCCGACGTCACCCCGAACAACCGGGTCCGCTGTGAGGAGCATTCCGGCGTGCACATCGAGACCGTCCTGTGCCGGTGGCCGCACAACGTCACCGCCGACGGGGACTGGCCGCAGGTGGGCCACCCCTACCGCGTGACCGACTAACCAACTCACCCCAATCCAACGGACTGCACGCCATCAAGGAGAAGCCGCAGTGACCATTCCCGGATACCCGAAGCGGGCCGCGCGCTGCAAGCACGGCGACCACCCATTGAGTCAGGACGCTCCCGACACAGCGTGGGTCGACGCGTTCGGCGGTCGGGAGTGCCCGGACGCACCCAACCCGGACGATGGCCCGATGCCGCCTCACGAACCCGGCTCAGCCATCCTCTCGCCGCCTGCGTGGCCCGAGGCCGTGGTGCCTCGCACCGATCTTGAACCGCGCACCCTGCCCTACATGCCCGGTTGATCTCAGCGGCGATGGTCCTCCATCGCCCCGTGCTCATGGCCGACCGCCACCGGTGCTCACCTCGGGTCGGCGACGCGGACGACTCCACCGACTCCACCATGGGCATCCAGCGCGGCCAGTGCGCGCGAGCCCGCGATGTGGCCGACGTGCGCGAGGCCTGGTGGAAGAGGGCCGCCGCCCTCCACAACGAGCACGCAGCGCGGTGAACGCCCCACCCGGGGGCCGCCAGGCCCCCAGAGCATCACTGTCCGCTCCGAGTCCGTAGGAACGTCATGATCAACCCGTTCGCCCCGCCCATCGACCTCAGCCACCTGCCGAACTACCGGCAGACCGACGCGCGTCCCCGTCGCGCGGTGTTCCTCGGCCGTGTCTCCACCAAGGACCGGCAGCTTCCCGCTTCGTCCATCCCGCGGCAGGTCGTCCTCGCCGCCGGACGCCTCGACCCGGGCGAAGAGTTCATAGCGCACTTCTGGGATGTCGAGTCCGGGATGTTGCCCGCGCACTTGAGGGGCCTGGGACCACGGGAGATGTACGACGGGCTCGGCGTGCCAACGCCCCGGGACGGCGGCCTCCAGGACCTTCTCGACCGTGCCGAGCTGATGGGCGTCACCCACATCCTGGCCGAGCGCAACGACCGCGTGGCCCGCGCCATGCTCACCAGTCTCATGGTGGAGCACGAGCTGGAGCGCCTCGGGGCAGAGGTGGTCTACGCCAATGAGCCGACAGGCGGCACCGAGTCCGGCCGGCTACGCACCCGCAGGTACGGGCAGGCCGAGGCGGAGATCTACCGCGCGACGATGATCGAGATGTCGATGGGGGGCCAGTTCCAGCATGCAATCGGCGGCTGGAACCACGGCTACCCGCCCTACCCCTATGTTGCGGTGGTCGACGAGGACGCCCCGATTCGGGGGCAGGGCCGGTTCGGGGAGATGCGACCGAAGAAGAAGCTCGTCCCGCACCCCGACGAGCGCCGGTTCGACGCCGCCCGGGAGCTGTGCCGCCTCCGGCGCGAGGAGCACCTGAAGGGCCCGGACATCATCGCGATCCTCAAGGCGGAGCCCGACCGGTACCCGATCGAGGGCGAGTGGACCTACAACAGGGTCGAGGGTCTGGTCGCGAACCCGAAGCTCAGCGGCTATCAGGTATACAACCGCAAGTCGAGCAGGACCGGCCGCGCCGGGTTCTCGCGGCGCAACCCCATTTCCCAGTGGGTGTGGTCGCCGAAGGTCGTGCACAAGCCGGTGGTGAGCCTGGAGGAGTGGATGCAGGCCCAGGAGGTCACCGCGGGACTGCGCGCGGGTGTCGAAGGCGGCCCGCTGCTGCGGGTCCGGGCCGCGGCCTCCAGGCTCGGGCTCACCGTCACCGCGGTCAGCAGCAACGCCACGCACACGCTGTACCGGATCGGGAACCGGCAGATCGCTCTGCCCACCCCGGTGCCGGACACGCTCGTCCAGCAGGTCATCGAGGACTTGGGGAGCGTGGCGTGAGCGAGATCATCATGGGCCAGGCCCACCGGCGCGGCCGGACCTGGGTGACGTACCTTGCCGAGCACGGTGTGTACGCACACGGGCGGACGCTGAGGGCGACGGAGGCGAACGCCGTGGAGGGGCTCGAACTCGTCGGCGTGAGGGCAGAGGTCACGCTCACCGCGGTGACACCGGAGCTGGAGACGCTCCGGGCCGCCGACGACGCCCGCGAACAGGCCCTGCGCGCTGCGGTGCACTCCCTGGCTCTGCGGCGTACCACGCGGGGCGACATCGCCCTGGCAACACGGGTACCGGCCCGGCTGGTGAAACAGATCCTCGCCGAGCAGACGAAGAAGGACGGCTCGCCGCCTCCTGCGGAATCAGCCACGACAGCCGAGGACACCGTATGACTCACGTACGCCCGTACGGGTTCCTGCGGCCCGCCGCTCAGGGTTCCTGGAACCTGCACGTCTTTCCTTTCGATCCGGAGGCCCACCGTGTCGTCCGGACCTCCGAGGCTCCGGCCATTGTGGTGCCGAGCGCATGAGCGGCTACCGGGAGATCGTGAAGTTGCTGGCGGCGAACACCGGCGCGAAGCGGATGAGCGAAGTCTTCGACAACTTCGTCGAGATGGCGGCGCTGGCTCTGCGCAACGCCGTGGACGTCCGCGGGAGCGAGGCCTGGGCAGCGCGCGAGGCCCAGTACCTCCAGATTGCCGGCCGTTACGACCGCGCCGAGCTGTACCACTTCGCTGAGGCCCTGGAGCTGGTGACCCTGGAGATGCAGCGCGAACCCTGCGACGTACTCGGCCACCTCTACATGGAGTTGGAGCTCGGCAACGAGCGGTTGGGCCAGTTCTACACGCCCTACGACGTCGCCCGGCTGATGGCCCAGATACAGATCGACACGGTGGTCGAGCAGGTGCAGCGGGGTGGCTTCGCCGATGTCTATGAGCCCACCTGCGGCGCGGGCGCATTCATGGTCGCCCTGTCACAGGCGATGCTCGAGCACGGCCTGAACCCACAGACGCAGCTGCATGTGACGGCAGAGGACATAGCACCGCAGGCCATGCACATGATCTACGTCCATCTGACGCTACTGCACATCCCCGCAGTGGTGCGCCGTCGCGACACCCTCACGCTGGAGACGTTCGACGCGTGGCCCACTCCTGCTCATGTCCTGGGCGGTTGGGGCCGGAAGCTCAGGCTGGCCCAGGCGGTCAATGGATCACGGCGGCTGATCATCACCACGCCTCAGGAGACCACCGAAAAACCCGCTGATGCTCTGGAGGTGCAACGATGATGATCACGCAAGAACGAACCGATTCCTCTGACGTCGAGAGCGACGACGATCCGGCCTGGCGCGGGGCGGCGGTCTCCGCGCCGATCATCGGGCACGCCCACAGCACGGCCGACGGCCGGAAGCTCATTCGGCACTATGCGCACGAGGCTCTCGCCCTCGCGGATCAGGAGACGGCAGCCGAGTCGTGCCCGGCGTGCCAGTGCAACGCCCGTCTGCATGCCTCAGGCCTCTGGTCTCCGCCCAGCTTGCGCAGCCTGCTGTGCCCTCACCCCAAGCGAAGGAAGAGTCGTCATGTCGTTCGTACTGATCCACGGCGCTACTTGCACCGCCGGTATCTGGGGCCGTCTGATCCCACTGCTCTACGGCGACGTACTGGCCGTTGACCTGCCCGGCCGCGGAACACGAGCCGACACCGACCTGCGTGGCTTGACACTGGAAGGCTGCGCCAAGGCGGTCGCCGAGGACATCGTCCAGCGTGACCTCACCGACGTCACGCTGGTCGCCCATTCCTTCAGCGGTGTCGTCGCGCCACGGGTAATGGCCCTGCTACCGGAACGCATCCAACAAGTGGTCCTGCTCGCCGCAGTGGTGCCACCAGATAGGACACCGGTGGCAGAACACATGGACGCCAGGCTGAAAGAGTCACTGGAGAGACGAGCCATCAACGGCGTCTACACGTTCGGCATCGAGGCGGCAGGGACCCGGCTGTGTACCGATGGCGATGATGACGAGGTCCAGTACGTCCTGGATCATCTCGTGGAAGATGCAAAGGGGCTGCTGACTGAAAGCGTCGACTTGTCGGGGTACCAGCTTCGTATTCCCCGTGCCTACATACAGCTGGCACATGACTGGTCCTACGCGCCGCGACTGCAGGCCGAGTCGGCACAACGCACCAGAGCCAACTGCGTCACCCTCAATGCTGGCCATATGGCGATGGTCACGATCCCGCATCAGATGAAGAGGATGCGGTTCCCAGTGCGTGACGACGAACCGGTTGCCGTCGGACAGGTCGGGTTCGACCGTCACGTTCTCTCTTCTGCGTTGGTGTGGTCAGTGGGCTGGTAGGCGTGGTTGCGGCTGTCCTGGTCGAGGGGGCAGCGGCGGCAGAAGCCGGGCGGCCCGTACCACGCCTTGTGCACATCGCCGGGGTGTCCGCAGGTGCCGCAGGGGGTGGTGCAGGTGTGCGGGGTGCAGCCGTCGCGAACGTCTGTCTGGGCGCGGCCACCGCAGGTTCCGCAACGGATTGCACGGCTTCTCACGGTCACTTCTCCTGTTCGGTGGGCGGGGGCCCGAGGCGGAGGAATGGCCGGGCAAGCCCGTCGTCGACGGTCTGGGCGGCGTGGGCGGCAACGACATCGGCCACATTCAGCTCCGGGCCGGGGTTCGGCCCCTGGTAGTTGCCGCCGCAGGAGCAGTGCTGCCCCTCGTAGATGTAGCAGTGCTTGAAGTGCGGGCCGCCCGGGAGGCGGTTGCCGTTCGCGATGGTCTGGTGAGTCAGGAAGTTCACGGCCGCGGCTCCTCATCGCAGGCTTCGGCTCCGCAGCGACGGCACTCGTTGCCCTCGCCGACCGGCGGATAGTCGTGCTCGAGGTACGGCTGGCCGCCGGCGTCGACGCACTCGTCTTCCAGCGGGAAGTAGTCGTGCTTCTCTCCGCCCACGGGCGGCATGTAGTCGGAGTACGGCTGGTTCACGGTTTCTCCTCTGGTTGGTGATGCGGCGGACCCACCCGCGGTCACGGGCGCGGGTGGGGCGGCTCACTTCTCCTTCGATCCGCTGCTGGTAGCCCGGCGGTCGGTGGGCTCGATACCCGCCTCACGGAGCGCGGAGTACAAGGTGGTGCGGGACAAGCTGGTGATCTGGCCGATGCGGCGAACGTTCGGCAGGCTCTCTGGCATTCCGGGTAGCAAGAGAAGAACCCCGGCCTGATACCGGAGCACCAGGTCGGGGTCATTGTAGAGATTTGGCGTCAGTGAGTCTTTTGGGGCAGTCGCAGCCCGTCCATGCCCAGAGCATCCAAGTGGAAGCTGACTTCCATGGCGCCCAGCCCGTCGACGACCTGCTGGGCCGCTTCGCCGAGCTCGCGCACGGCGTCGCGGTTGTTCTTCCCGAGGATCTGCTCTACGCCATGGGACTGCGTGATCTGCAGGTTTAGACGCACGCGGCCGTCCGCTTCGCAGACCGCGGCGAACACATCCAGCTCCAGCTCGTCGGCGTACCCGCCGATGCAGTTGTTGAGCATCGCACCCCAGCGGGAGAGCGTCTTGGCATCACGGGCGACGACGAGGCTCAGACCGGGGGCTGCTTCCCGACCATCCAGGAGTGCGGCCGTCTGCAGTGCCCATTGGTGGCGCTGGGCCTGTTTCGCGATCCGCTCGAGGCGGCGGGCCTCCTCGCGTTCGTAGCGCTCACGATCGCGGGCCGCCATCAGCTCGCGCCGACGGTCCTCGATCAGACCCAACGCCTGCACGCGGAACGCCTCGTCCTTCCAGAGGCCCCAGTCAGCAATCTGGGCCGTGCCCTCGGGAAGCAGCCGGATCTCGCGGTTGTAGTGCTCCATCTCGCGAAGGGCATAGCTCTCCTCCTGCATGACACGCTGGGCCGTGCGGCCCCGGGGGTCGTGCCAGCGCTCGATTGCGGGCAGGTCCCGGACGAGGTGCTCGAGGTCACGGGAGCCGCGGACCCGGCGCTGCCCGCGGGCAGCGATGATCTCCGGAAGGAGGTCGAGGTCACGGGTGACGGCCAAACGGTGAGCCGTGCAGTTGGCTGCATCGGCCAGCGTGCGCCGCGCCTGGTGGACGGGCTCCTTGAGGATCCGTCGCAGCACCGGCTGCGGAGTCCGGCGCAGGATCGAGCGGATGCCTCGCCGCTGCAGGGATGTGAGCGACCGCTCGTACATCAGGCTGCGGCCGCTGGCTGTTTTCGTGGTGCGCATTGCGTCGATGAGCCAGTCCACGGGCACCAGCCCTCGGAACATGGCGAACCAGCTCAGGGTGCTGATGTCCAGACGCTGCACCTCGCGGGCCAGCGGCCGACGGTAGGCGCGCACGCCGAAGAGGTTTTTCGCGACCTGCGCATGGTCGTGGGCATCGAGATAGGGCAGGTAGGCGGAGGCCGGACGATCCTGCTGGTCGTCCTTGAGTAGCGGGAAGCGGTCGTTCCAGTTCGGCAGCTCGCCGATGTGTTCGCGGATCGCGGCGATCGCCTGGTCCACGGCGTTGTCGACTCCCTCGGGCTCCGGTCCTTCGAGCCGGCGGGCCTGCGGCATGCTGTGCATCCACCGCTGCAGTGTCCCGGACAGCCCGCGGATCCAGGACTCGACCACGGTCTCGGAGAAGACATGGCGGGTGGTGGATTTGCCGGTGCGGCGGTCGATCTCGCGCAGGACGACGAGGTCCTTCTTCGTGCGGGCCATCGACGTGAGCTTCTCGGAGATCCAGTAGTGGAATGCCTTGCCCGAGGCGCGCATGCGGTGCACGCGCCTGTAGAGCGAGACGGCGACGGACGTCCGGCCGTCAGGTAGAGCCCGCGCCAGGATCCTCAGGCTGATGCCGGAGATCGCGCCTTCGACTGCGGCAACACCCTGCTCGGCAAGGGCGTCGTCGACATACTTGATGTAGAGCAGGGCGTGTTCGGTGCGCTCGGGCATGGCGGTCTCCCCCGGGAAGATGTGATGGATTCGGCAGTGAGACCCCCGGCGCTGCCTTGCAGCGCACTGCCCGCGTCTCATCCGGTTCCCTCTCCCTCAACTCGCCCCCTGTCAGGCCATTCGGGATCGCCTGTCTCGATTCGAGGCCATGTCATTCGAAAGACTTCTCGACAAGGAATGCACAGCCCGACTGACTCGGAGTGAGAAGCCGGGGCTGAGCGTGCGAAAAAGGAAGACCCCGCCGACGGTCCCTGCGGGGGTCTTGGCTGCGCTGTTCGCCAGGCACCGGTCGATGCATGTGGCCCCCGAGCCGTCCTGAAGTCCGGTGGCCTGGTCGTACCAGAAGCCACTACCCAGTCGGACCAAGGTCTTTCCCTCCCGACCTCCACAACCGGGGATGCCGGGGACATCGCGTCGGTCGAGGACGGTGGCCGTGCAGATGGACTCTCCGGTGTTCTCGTCGAGGCTCTTGACGACGACCTTGTCGCCGGCCTGAAGGTTCGCAAGATCATTCGTGGCTGATGGTGCTGGTGCTCATGGCGCTGTGCTTCTTTTGGATCGAATCTGGACTGCGGTTTCAGGTCTGAGTCACGCTCATGAGTGCCTTCCTCGCGCGGCGCTTCTCGGCAAGAGCCCGAAGGGTACGCAGGAGGATCCACCAGCACACGCCGCTGAAGGCGATGCTGATGATGACCGGCGTGTACTGACCGGTAGTGACGCAGAAGACCGCCGCCGGTGCGAGGACGATCACGTTCGTCGCGATCACGAGGGTGAGGAGCACCCGGCTGATCGTCTTGGCGGCGCGGTCGCGCCACGTCGGACCCGCGGTGCTGGTGGTGGCGTTCATGCGCTGGGTCCTTCCTCGATGATGTAGATCTTCTCGGCGACGTAGGCGTCGCCCTGCTCCTCGGCTGCGCTGTAGACCGGGAGGTAGACGGTCACGCAGCCCGGTCAGCGGCCTCATCCGGGGAAGGGGCTGGGAGGGCGTCACGGTGCACCCCGTATGCCATCCGGATGGGCACCCCTTGGGCCTCCAGACGGGAGCGCAACTCAGCCACCTCCCAGCCCTCCCCCTGGTCGTGCTCCTGGAGGTGGGCGAGGAGCCGCCGGACAGCGTTGAGGTCGGCAGCCGCGGCCTTCGCGAGATCAGGCAGAAGCGCGTGAACGCTCTGAAGGACCAGGGCAAACGCACCCACCCCGGGTGCGGCTCACGCACATTCGGGTCAGCCGGCCGCATCTTGCTGCTGGTTGCGTCGTAGCCGTTCCAGCAGCCGTTCGATTTGCCGACGCTGCAAGCGCATGGCAGGCGTCTCGGGCCTGGCAGTGACGCCGCGCAGTTCCTCAACCTCGACGGCGAGCCGATCCCTGTCGGCCCGCAACTGGTCGACGAGCGGCCCCAGCGCCCGCATCACAGCGCCGCGGGTGTCCTCGAGCACGCCGATGCCCGGTGCCGGGAGGAGACAGCTCTCGAGGGCAGACTCGACCGCGACCAAGAAGTCCTCATCTGTGGGCAGGCCGTCGCTGGTCGCCACGTCTTCGGGCCACCCCGGCTGCCGCATGTACGCGTTGGCCGCCTGTGGGCCCTCGAACGCGGCGAGCAGGTGCGCGGCGGCCCCGGCGGGCTGGGCGGGGGTTCCGCCAGTGCCGCATTCGCACCTGTGGGCGCGGCGCTCACAGTCCTCGCAGACCTGGTGCGGGCAGCAGCCGCAGGGCAGGAACCGGTTCGGCGGCAGGGTGCAGCGGTGCGTGGCCTCTGCGGCGGCCGCGGCCTCGGCCTCCTCGCCCTTGCGGAGGAGCGCCTTCACGCATGCCTGGCACGACACGTCGGTGCCGGGGTCTTCGAGGCTGCTCACCGTGTCCAGCGGGAAGTACATGCCGCAGGCGCCGGCGTCGCCGATGCCGTCGTCGAGCTGCCTGGTGGCGTGCACGGTGCGGCCGCGGTTCGTCTTCTTCCGGCTCGGGTAACCGTCGGGGTCGGCCTGGCGCTCGAGCTCGGCCAGGGCCTGGCGCACTGCCTGGGCGTCCTCGTCGCTGCGGATCCCAACGGCGCGCAGCGACTGGCACGGCCACGGGTCGCGGCCGCCGATCGTGTGCTCGCTGCTCCAGCACTCCGGCCGGTGTCCGCCGCACAGCTTCGGCGCGGCGCAGCAGCCGTGCCGGGGGTTCGCGGTCTTCGGGTGCAGGGCGAGCATCGCGCCCTGGAGGCGGAGCGCGCCCACCGCGGCGGCGGCCCGGACCGCGTCCTCGTGGGCGTCGAGGAGCGCATTCGCCTCCTCGTGGAACATGGGCCCGCCGGCCTCGGGGGCGACGAGTTGGTTGAAGATCGGCCGCCGGGTCCCGTTCACGGTCGGATCCGGGGCCTGCCCGCCCAGC
This sequence comes from Streptomyces endocoffeicus, assembly GCF_016741935.1. Classification (GTDB taxonomy): domain Bacteria; phylum Actinomycetota; class Actinomycetes; order Streptomycetales; family Streptomycetaceae; genus Streptomyces; species Streptomyces endocoffeicus. Next base: position 364,066 of record NZ_JAERRG010000009.1, read on the forward strand.
TCGTCGGCCTGGTCGTCCAGCCGCAGGGCGGAGATGAGGATGGCGCCGTGGGTCTTGGAGTCGGCCGTGGCCGGCAGGTTCAGTTCCGTGCGGCGCAGGAACTTCGCGGCCCGGCGCAAGGCGGGGATGTCCTTCGGGGTGAATTCGACGGTGCCCATCGGTGTCCTTACTTTGTAGGTGGGTTGATTCCGGCCACTCGTAGGATCGGGAGACCCAGGAATGCCGGGTGTGGCACACCGGCGGCCTCGTCGGTCTGCTGGCGGCGGAGCCGATGCCGACGACTGGCTCGTGCGTGAGGTTCACTGCGACCTGGTCGTACATCAGGGCGCTGTTGAGCCGAACGGAATGCGTGAGCCACGTTCGTCGGGGTGTTCAACTCGGTATGCCCGGGAGGTCGAGCGCCCGCCACTGCTCGCCGTTCCAGAACTGCCAGGTGGCGGTGCCGGGGTACTGATCGTCCAACTCGCTGGCGATCTGGACCAGGAACGGTGAAGCAGCGTCAGCGCACAGGCCGAGCCACAGTGGCGGGATGGCCAGGCGAACAAGGACGCCGTTGGAGCCGTGGATGTCGATGTCGCGGAGGACTCCTATGCCCGGGTTGGCGGCGACGGTCTGGGCCAAGCTGTGCGCGGCGAAGAGATCCTCGATCACCTCTTCGCCGCGCAGGGACTTGCCGTCCAGTTGGCATGCGCCAGTGAACTCGGTCATGGCGTGTCGGGCGTCGCGGCTATCGGGGAACTCGTTCTCGGTGATCCCCAGGCAGTGCTTTCCTTCGTTGACAGTTGCGTTGAAGGCGATGTGGCGGCGTGTCTTCAGGTGCTGAACGCCGGGCGGGTTCAGCGGGTCTCGGCGGTGAGGTCGGCCACGCGCCGCTGGTAGGCCCCCCAGACGCCTGCGGTGTCCAGGCTGGGGCCGGTGGTGTAGTCGGTGGGAGAGGACGCGTGCGCCCACGTGCCGTGTGCGGTGACGACTTCCCGGTATTCGGTGCGGCTGGCCGGGTGGGATGCGATGGTGACCCACTGCGCGCCGGTCAGGGACGGATAGGCCGTCAGGTGGGCGGCGACGGCCGATGCCATGGCGTCGGCGGCGGCGGCCGGGTCGGTGATGTCGGCGGGCGTCTCGGTGAAGTCGCAGTGCACATGGCGGGTGTTGAAATCGTCGGTGATCACAGCACTGATGCCGAACAGTCCGGCCAGTGGCACGTCGTAGCCGGACACGGCGGGGCCGTTGGTGTGGGAGTGCGCGTCGATCCACACGTCCGGCTGGCCCTGGGCGGTGGTCACCAGGGAGGCGCCGGGCAGGGAGCGCCAGGGCTTGACCACACGGAAGGTGACGCCGTGCGCAGTCAGCGCGGCTTTGAGGATCCTGCCGGTGCGCTCGGCGGCGGTGGGGGCGGTCTTGCTCAGGTCGTGGGGCCAGGAAGTCATGGTGTCCCTCTCACATCGATGGGGTGTGGGTTGGGGCTGAGTGCGTGCAGCCCGGCCCGGCCGGGCAACCGGCCTACCGGACGCGGGTGGATCAGAAGAGCGGTGCGTCCTGGTCCGTGCGGAGGGGGGCACACCGGGCACGCGGGGGCCGTGCCTCTGGGGTGGGGGCGGCCCGACCGGCCGCAGCCCTCCGCCGTGGCCTCCGTGCGCGCGGTCTCGGCCGTCTCCTGCGCCTGGGTGGTCTCCGCCTCGACCGGCGCGGCCTACGTCTGCCCGAGGGTGCCGCCCGCGCCGTTGCGGTACTCCGCCAGGGCGTCCTCGGGTGCCGTTGTCGGCGGAGCGGGTGGCGCGCGCAGGAGTTGTTGGCGGGTCCGGATGTGATGGTGGACTCGGTGGCGGCGGAGATTGGGACGTCGCTGACGGTCCTGTACGAGCAGGTGCCGGAGGTTCGGGCTCGTCCGAGGTCAAGGTCCGAGGTCAAGGAGCCGGGGACGGGGGTAGATCAGGTGCCGGGGAGCCGCCGGCGTGTCAGTAGACCCGGGCTCCCCACACGTCGGGGGTGTCGCCGCAGCAGGACGGGCACATACACCGGCACGAGTTCTCTCGCCCGGTGCACTTCCCGTCGACCCGCGTCCCGTCCCCCTCAAGGTCGTGGGCCAGGATGCCGGGGCAGTACGGGCCCGGCTCGGGGCAGTCGGCGACGGCCATCTGATGAGTGTCGCACCACGTCGCCATCGCGGCCGCCAACTGCACTTCGCCCTTCGCGCCGTCGTAGAGCTGCGCGTCACGCCGCCACAGGCAGACGACCTCCACGCTGGGCAGCGGACACGACGGCGCCTCGCTGTACCCGCCAGGCTCGGTGTACCAGGTGCGCCCGTCAGGAGCCTTCCAGTCGACCCACTGCCGCCGTTCGTACCGCGACTGTGCGTTGAACCAAAACTCGACTCTCACATCGCATGCAGCGCACCGCCAGATCCGAACGACGGCGTCCTGGCGGACCGCGACCATCTGGTGGTCTCCCAGCATGTCGGTCCAGCGGCCGGCCTGGTCCCGTTCTGCGGCGAGCTGGGCGTCTGACGCGGTCATGGCTGATCTCCTAGGTGCGGGGAGCGGGTCTTGGCCGACAGGGACTCCCACGTCCATGGAGTGTGCGTCGTGTGGCGCCGCTCTCTGCCGCAGGGCTTGCAGTGGGAGGGGCGTATCCGCTGCGGAACGAACGTATGCAGCGGCAGCAGCCACTGTCCTTCGGCTTGTAGGTGGTCGCCTCGGTGCTGGCCGCAGCGAACGCAGATCCAGTAGCCGTCCGAGCCGTCCGGTTGGACCGGGCCCTCGCGGAACCAGTGATCGGTGATCAGCGAGCGGTCGAGGAAGGCGTTCATGTGGGTCTCCTAGATGCCGGCGAGCGGGGTCTTGCCGACGGGGCTCGAGAGTCTGGGCACGGTTAGGAGTGGGCGCCCTGGTTTACGCGGTGGCCGTCGTCGTGGCCAGGTTCGCGCACACGAACCGTTCGGCGTCCGCCGCCCGCTCGCGGCAAGAGGCGCAGAATTCGCAGGGGTTCGGCATTTCGCCGCCGGTCTCGACAGCTGTCGATGCGCCGGCGTGCCACAGGGTGTGGCCGATCGGGTCGACCTGCTGCCACACCGTGTTGAGCCGGGACACGTCGTCCCATCGGCCGTCACCGCAGCGCGTCAGCCAGGTTCCGGGCGGCCGTGATGCTCGTTGGGCAGGGTGGTCATAGGGTTGCCCTCGTCTCTCTGTCTCGATGGGAGATGGCGGGCCGGTTGCCCCAGGTGTACAGCAGGGTGTTCTGTGCTCATCCCTCGTTCCTCCCTTCCTTGATCGTGGTGCAGGTGCACCGGCCCCATCGGCTGGGGCATTTGCCTCCGTCCAGCACGGTCCACGTCTTGTCCCCGCACCGCCAGCAATTCGGCAGCCCGCGCGCCGTACGGCACGGGCCGCAGAACGTTCGAACCTGGTTCAAGGCCGCACACCCGGCGCAGTCTGTGGGCGGTTCGGCTATCCGCGTATAAGCCAGCCGCGTCGTCATTCCTCGTTCCTCTCTTCCTTGATCTCCGGCCGCCGGAACGGAATGATCCGGGCCGGCGGCCGTTCACGAGCCGGGATGGCCGGTGGGGCGGCTGCCCGCTTCTGCTCGGCCTGCTCCCGGAGGACGTCGAGCTTCCGCCGCCCGCATGCCTGGCAGTCCAGTACACCGGCGAGCATTCTGAACCGGGAGTCTGCGGTGAAGAGCCACGCGGGGTCAGATGAGAACCCTGGCCGCCAGTAGGAACCACAGATGCAGCGGTGGCCCCTTCGGACGGGTCCGCGGAACGGGGCGGGGTTGCTCATTCCTCGTTCCTCGCTTACTTGACTGGCAGTTGCAGCGGCGGCCGGACGCAGTGAGCCCAGTCCTTCGGCGCGCACCGCCTGCCCGGGTCGGTGCCCTGGGGCTTCGCCTCCCGGCCGCACCGGTCGCAGATGTACAGCCACGACCCGTCCTCGTTGCGGTACGCGTGGCGACCGGCGTCCTTGTTCACGCGTAGGTGCTGGGCGACTTCGAACGTGGCACCGGACGCACGGCACTCCAGCCGTCGCGCGCTTGCCAGAGCCCGGTCGTTGCCCTTGTGCCGGTACAGCTTTCCCGTAACCGTGAATGAGGCGTAATTGCGGCACAGGGGGCAGGTGCCGCCGCCGCTCGCCCTGCCCACAGCTCAGCCCTCGGGGACGAGGTGCCGGGCCGGGACGGCCGCGCTGTCGGTCAGAGTGTGCAGGCCGGGCTGGCGGTCGTCGTCCATGTCCCGGAGCATCTCGCAGCCGGGGCACTCGCAACGGCCGTTGCCTCGGGGACCCTTGTACCCCTGCTCGGCGTGCAGTCGGCGTGCCTGCGCGGTGACCACGTCCCGCAGCCGCTGAATCTCGGCAGACTGACCGTCGACCAGCTTCACGCCCTTGTCGGTCCGGGCGACCTCGTCCAGCACCTTGTGGGTGACCACACCGTCCAGTTGCCACTGGACCCGCTGCGCAGCGTTCTTGAGTTCCTCCACGACTTTCGGCCCGGAGCGCTCGGATAGCTGCGAGATGCGATAGATCAAGCCGGTGAGGGGCACGGCGGACCGTCGGACGATAGCCTCCAGGTACATACCGCCCCGGGCCTCCACCGACTCCTTGACCTGACGGCCGGCCGCCGCGTAGACCGAGCGGTCATGCTTCACCTGGTCCTGAAGCAGCATGCTGTAGGCGTTGTGGTGACGTTGCGCCTCAGCGTGCGCCTGCTCCACCTCGCGGTTCAGCAGCTCCGCGTCGGACAGGCCGGACACGTCCTCGCCGGCGCGTTCGTAGTCCTCACGCAGCGAGGCCACGCGGTCGGCTGTGTCCTTGCGTGCCCACCCGGGCACGGGGCCGTTACCCCTGCCGAGGACCCGGGTCACCAATTCGTCGTCGCTCAGGCGGGTGACGTCCTGCCCCAGCTCGATGAGCGCACCGCGCAGGGCCTCGATCTTTTCGGAGACGATCGTCATGATGCTTTCCTCAATTCCTTGGTTCGGTGGCTTGCTGGTCCGCCCACTCGTGCGAGTCGTGGTAGTCGTCAGTGACCGCACGGTCGGTTGTTCGGCTCGTACTCGCGCCGCGCCTCCTCGCCTTCGGGGCCGACCAGGTCTTCGCGAAGCCTGGCTGCGCGCTCCGGGCCCAACTCCAGCCAGTACGGCTCACCGTTCGGGCCGGAGAGCAGGACCGTGGTCGTGTCGTCGTCGCCCCACAGGACGTCGTTCAGACCTCAGCGGAGCGGTGTGGGGTTATCGGCGGCTGCAGGGTTTTCTGTACGGCGCTCCAGCTCGGCGCGAAGGCGGCGGACCTCGGCGACGAGTGGCTGCGTCGCGGCGTGCATGGCGGCGAAGTACGCGCCGAGCCGGTCGTCCCACAGATCGGCGAGCAGGTTGCCGTGTGAGCCGCGAAGCTCCGCATGGGAGTCGTCGACGGTCCACGGTCCGGCGGGGATGTTTTTCACAAAGGTCTCCAGCTCGTCGAGCTGCTGGTCGGTGAGCGGGCTGGTCATGGTTCCTCCAGTGGATGCGGGCCAGGCCGGTGTGTCCGTGGCTGTAACCGAGGGTCAGACGGCGGGCAGGGCGGTCACTCGCTCCAGCCGATGAGGCGGAACTCGACGCCCTCGTCCACCATCTCGCGCTTGGAGGAGCACACTTCGGACGCCCAGACGAGGCGGAGGATCGCGTCTCCGTGCGACGACGGGCTGGTCTGGTACTCGCCCCAGATCTGGCCGTAGCTGTCGAGAAGGATCGCGTCGTGCTTGTCGGTGGGACGGCTCGGCGAGCGGGGCGATGCAGGCCGCCTTGCCACGCGCCGTGCACGGGTCCTCATGCCCTGAAGACCAGACCGGATCAGCTCCGCTGATCAGGCAGAAAAAGAGAGACCCCCGCCCGGCGAGCATCATGCTCAGCCGACGGGGGCTCCGCGGAATTCACCTGCCGCCGCCCAGAGACGAGCCCAGTCGGCTACAGCTGGATGCCGCAGTCCGGCACGAGGATCGTGATCCGGTCCTGGCACAGCTGCGCAGGATCTGATTGCGCTTCATGGCCAGGGCGTCGGCGATGTCCTGCTGAGCACCGTGGTACCGCCTTTGCAGGCGGTCGATCTCGCGCCAGAACTCGGTCTCGATGCGCTCGTGCTCGTCGTCGCGGCGCTTGCTGGCCGGGGCGACCAGGTCGCGCAGCTGGGTGCGGGCCTGCTCGTCGGGGCGCGGTGTCATGCGTGGCTCCAACTGGGATTTGAGGGACGATGGGGCTGCCCCCTGCTCCACCTGGAGCGGGTTGGGAGGCCCGGGGTGGCCGGTGAGGTTGGTCGCCGGAGGCGGCCACCCCAGGGCGAAGTCACCGGCTGCGGTGGCGACCGGAGACGGTGCTGACGCGCTCGTGCAGGTTGCTCGTGCCGCGAGTGCTGACGTTGCCGGAGACCGTGTGGGCGTCGATCGAGCCGGTGGCGGCCGAGGTCGCGGTGACGTGGACGTCGCCGCTGACGGTGTTGGCGCGGAACTCGGAGCCGTTGTAGGTGCCGATCTCGATGTCGCCGGAGACGGAGGTGACGTCCACGCGGGCCTCGACCCGGTCCACCCCGAAGTCGCCGCTGGTGGTGTCGCCGCGCAGGGTGTTCACGCCGTCGGCCTGGACGTCGCCGGAGACCGAGTGGATGTCCAGGACCTGGAGGCCGCCGCGGACGGTCAGGTCGGCGCTGGTGGTGTTCAGCCGGAGCGAGGACTGGTCGCTGGGCAGCTTCATATCGACGGTGATGGTGCCCATCCCGCCGCCGCTGACGACGGTGCCCTGCTCGGTCATGACGCGGCCGTTCTCGACGATCTTGCGGCCGCCGATGATGACGTCGTCGTCGCTGATGGTCATGCCGGTCACGGAGCCGGAGACGACACCGAAGTTCTGACCGATCACCGTGTTGCCGCCGGAGAAGCGGAAGGTGGAGTTGCCCATCGTCATCACGTTGCCCTGGACCTCGGGGACGCGGATGGTGAGGCAGTCCAGGCCCTGGTAGCGGCTCTCCTTCTTGGTCGTGTTGCGCACCGCATCGGCGAGCGGTCCGTCGTCGTCGCCCGTGCTCACCGTGATGACCGCGTGCTTGAGGGAGCGGTCGACGGTGACGTTGACGGTGCCGACGTGGCTGATGATGTCGGTCCAGATGGCGCCAGCGGCGGTGGCGGTGAAGGTCTGGGAGGTGCTCAAGATGAACTCCTTGATCAGAGAGTGCGGGAGCGGGTGGCCCATGCCTGGATCGCTTCCGGGAGGAGGGCTCTGCCCTCCCAGGCGAGGTGGCAGGATTGGCAGTGGTAGACGACCTTCTGGAGCTTCATCGCGGTCAACGTCGGCCGGTCGGCTCGGCCGCGGCGTGTTTCTGCAGGATGTGCTTGGTGATGTCGAAGACGGATGTCTGAGACTGAGCCATGGCTTCGGTCTTCATTGCGCTTCGATCACCACCAGTGTCGGAACAGGTAGTCGCCGCGCGGCAGTTCGCTGCGACGGATGAGGTCGGCGAGGACCAGCCTCAGCGACGGTGAGAAGGCGCGATCGGCGAAGAACCGGTCCTCGAACACGGCGTTCTCAAGGTCTTGCGTCGCCGGCGGGTTCGCCTCGACGGTGGCTGGTGTGTTCTCGTCGGCGACACGGATACTCAACCAGTAGTCCAGCTCCGTCATGCCGGTCTTGAAGGCGCTCTCGCCGGTGCGGGAGTCCCAGCCGAGATAGATCTCGGCGCCGTCGAGGTCGCCGAGTGCCTGCAGGTAGTCCTCATCAAAGGTGAGCTCGTAGAGCTTCACGCTGTCATTGCCGATGTGCTCGTCGTCCCGCTGGCATCCGCGCAGCGAGCTGTACGGCTTGCCGTAGACGCGCTCGGCGATGGCCTCGATCGGAATGTATCCGTTCTCGGCGGTCACAAAATCAGCGTGCGGTTCCAGCGTGTAGATGCTGCGGGGCGTGTATTCGAGTGCATCGTGCATGACGGAGCCTCCTATGGGTGGTTCGGTGGTCTTGCCGCAGAGGGCGAAGACGGGCTCGCCCCGCAGGAGGTCCGCCAGAACCTGGGCATGGGCGTTCTTCGCCAACTCGACGACTGCCTGCTCCTGGAGGGAGTGGATCATCTCCCCGGCCTGGATGCGTTCCTCCACGGCGTCCATGGCGAGAATGGCGACAGCGAGCTCGAGCCGGGCGTCCGCCACGCGGCGCTTCAGCTCGGGGTGCCGCTTGGACATCACGCTCAGCCGGTGGACGGCGGCAACCTTCTGCTCTTCGCTGATGGTCATGGTGCTACTCCTCCTTGAGGCGCTCCCAGATCTCCTTGCACTCCGGGCAGACCGGGTACTTTTCCGGGTTCTTCGACGGGGTCAACTTCTTGCCGCAGAGGGCGAAGACGGCTCGCCCGTCATGGAGGAGCGGACGATGTCCTCCTTGCTGACGTAGTGGCTCAGGCGGTCGTGGTCACCAGCGCCGTCGTCCTTCACCCGCTCCTCGTTCTCGACGATCGAGTCGATGAGGGCGTTGGTGTCCGTGTTGCTGCCGCGCTGCGTGTCAGTAGCCCTTGCGGGCCGCCGCGCGGGCCTGCGCTTCGGCGTCACGGGCGGGGATGGTGGCGAGGAGTTCGCCGGGGCTCGCGGCCCTGGCAAGGAACTTGGTACGGGCAGGGTCGGCGTACAGGGTCCACACGTCGCCGCCCATCCGGGGCCAGTAGGAGAGCTGCCAGAACCGGCGGTTGGCGTAGCAGATCTGCCAGGAACGCGGGCCGGACGGGTGCGCGCTCACACCGGCCGGAAGGTCCGGCAGTTCCGGCGCGGGACCGTACGCGCGGTCGATGTAGGCGAGGTGTTCGGCCGTCGCCGTGATGGCGACGCGCACCGTGTGCGGCCACCGGTGCCCCTCGGGCAGCATCGGAGCCCACTCCTTCCACTGCGCCTCGCTGCTCGCGCTGCCGGTGTACGGCGCCCAGGCCGCGCCGCGCGCGTAGTTGAATCCAAGCCGCATCAGGTGCCACCCGGCGGCGGTCTTCAGCCCTTCCGTGTTCGCGCCGTCGGTGATGGCGTCCAGGTAGATACCGGCGGGGTCGTTCTCCCGACCGGCCGCGCCCCGCTCCGTGAGCGGGATCATGTGGCGTTCGGTCGTGCTGCCCTCAGCGGTCATAAGCCGCAGCGTGGCGCCCCCACCGGCGAGCGGGTACGCCATCCGGATTTCCGCGACGGTCGGCAGAGCGGCGAGTTGGCCCGCACGCATCCGCTCCAGCCGCTCGGTCATGGTGGCCGACACCTGGGAACACTCGCCGCCCTCGGCGGCCAGGAGCCACGCAGCGCCGCGCGCACCGGCGCCCGGGTGACGAGTTGCCGGCGCGGCGGCCTTCTCCCGTTGCTGGGCAACCGCGTTCACCGCGAGCGCGAGCGCGCCCTTACGCGTCGTGCTGTCGGATCCGACCTGCCTGCGCTCGCCCCCCACCTCCCGCACCCTCCAGAACAGCGCGCCGCGCTCGCTCACCTGAAAGGCGGCGTACATGGCCTGCGGGAACCGGACCCCGGCGAGCGTCTCGCCGGGTAGCGCGAACAGCCAGCCGTCAACGCCGAAGTCGGCGCCGTCAGGCTTCTTGCCGTTGGTCGGCGTGTACCGGGTGTATTCGGGCTTGACGGTCTCCCGGACGATGCTGCGGGCCTGCGTGGTCATGCTGGGTTTCCTCTCGGGCTGCTGCCGTGGCCGGGTGTGTGCTGAGTGCCCCCGGCCGGTCTCGAACCGGCCGACCCGCCCGCACGCGTCGCAGGGTCGGGGGTGCCATGAGGGCTAGAACGGGGGGCAGCACAGGGGGCCGGTGCACTCGTGCGCGGCGGCCTGCGCCTGCGCGGCCTGGCGCTCGCGCTCGGCCTGATCGCTGCGCATGATGCGCCGGGCGACACACGGCGCGTTGTCGCACGTGGTGTGCCCCTTCCGGGCGTCGGTGGAGTCGTCGAAGACCTCGATCAGCCCGTAGCCCTCACACCAGCCGCACAGCGGCTCCGGGGCGTGCAGGCTCTCGCCGTCCACGCACCCGATCCAGTTGGACGAGTCGTACCAAGCGCCCTGCCCGTCGGCCTCGATCCACTCGATAACGTGCGCGCAGTGCAGACAGGTGTACTCAGGCTCCGGCACCGTCAGCCCGAAGTGGTCGGCCACGGCGGCAGCACACTGCCCGGCCTGCATGCCCGCGCTCGCCGTGGGCTTGTGCTCGTCGCCAACCCCGTTGAACACGAACCGGGTTGACTCGTCGTCGGTGACCATGGCGGCCACAGCCCACAGTGCGACCGTGGGCAGGTCGTAGTGATCGGCGAACCGGCGGCCCTCCGGGGTGCGGGCGGACGGGTCGGCCACACAGTGGATCCACACCCGCGCACGCCCCGGCACACTGCACACCAGGTACTCCGTAGGCAGCCCGCGCCGCGGCTGGTCCACGTGGTGCACGATCCCGAGTGCTTCGAGCGCGTCACGGAGCATGGCGCCGGTGTGGCCGTCGTACGCGGGGCGCGTCTTGGTGAGGCTGCGGCGTGCGGTGAGCGTGGACATGCGGGGTTCTCCTCGGGTTGGTTCGGGTTCCGTGGACGCTCCGCCCAGGTGCAGGGCGCCGTACGGGGGTCGGGGTGTCAGGCGCCCTGGCCGGTCAGGCCGCGCGCGGTGCGGTAGGCGGGGATCAGGTCCCAGGTGGAGCCGAGCCGGTACCACCAGAAGAGTTCGCCACGGTCGCGACCGGCCGGGGTCACGAGGTCCATCTCCGCCACGAGCGGATGGCGCGGCCGGTGCAGAAGTACACGGCCACGGATGCGAGCGGGGAGACGAGGACGCCGACCAGGCCGAGGGTGACCGGGTCACTGGCTGCGAGCGGGGGCATGGTGGCCTCCTGGTGACGGGTAGGTTGGTGGGGCGCGGGAGCACCCTGGTACCGGCCGGGCGCTCCCGCGTCCTGTCGGTCAGGGGGTGGGTCGGTTCACCAGTGCGGGGCCCATGCCGAGCCACCGGGGAAGGCCGGGGCAGGGCGTCTGTCCGGTCTGGCGGGCGGCCTCCTGGATGACCCGGACCAGGCCGTCACGGCGGTCGGCCGGGCTGCGGATGCCGCTGGAGACATCGGCGAGGACCGGGCGCAGCGCGTACGCCTCGACCGTGATCCGGCCCCGGGTGGAACGCGTGCAATTCAGATCCCCGATGTGGAGCCAGTCGGCGGCGTCCATGCCGGCGGCGAGGGCCGCGCGGTCCACCTCGTCGCCGAGAGGTTCACCGCCCTCGGTCCAGGCGTGCCTGAGGTTCGCGCCGCCGTCGGGCCGGTGGAGCACGATCCGTAGGTACGTTTCCGGGTCGTGGTCGGCCGCGATGCTCTGGACGATGGTGCGGACGACTGGGGTGTTGTCCGCGCTCGGGGTCAGGGGGATCCGCTCGGGGGCGGTCAGGGTGGCGGTCACGTGTGGTTCTCCAGGGTCTCGGTGGGCGGGGCCCGTCCCGGTACCGGCGGGACGGGCCAGGGGCGGGGTGGTCACTCGCGGACGGTGAGGTCGTCGCAGATCGCGGTACGGACCTCGTCGACGGCGCCGGTGCTGAGTTCGAGGCGCGGGTCCAGGGAGACGTGAACGGCCGCATGGACCTCGGGGCTCACGGCGCTCTGGACGAGGACCGTGGTGTACGGCAGGAGGCCGGAGGCGCGGCAGACGCGCGCGTAGTCTTACAACGCGGTCGGGACGCCCTCGCCCTCGGTCGGCGTCCTCCCGTCGACCGTGGCGACCCATCCGTACATGGCCTTGAGCTGGGCGACTGTGTACGCCTTCGGCGACGACGGCGACTCGTAGCACGCCGGGCCGTCGCCCGCGACGTGCTCGCCCCGGTACGTCCACACCCGGCCGTCGGGGGTCAGGTAGACCGGCGGGCACCGGTGCTCGACCGCGTCCCGCCACCCGGCGAGGACGTGCTCGATGTCGGCGAGGATCCGGCGGCCGCGCTGCTCTTTCGTCTCATCCTCGTCACGCGGGCGGCCGTCGGTGTTGCACAGCGCAAAGGCGATCTCACCGATCAGCTCGTGCGACTCGTGGCCCCACAGGAGTTCCGTCCAGGGCAGGACCGCCGGCTCGGCCGGCGCCTGGACATCCTCGCCGACGTACACCGCGGCGGTTTCCTCGACGGTGACGTGCCCGACCGCCGCCGCGGCTGCCGCGCGGTTGGTCTCAAAGTGCGGTTCCGGCTCGGTCACAGAGTCCAGGAGCGCGCCGCAGTCATTACAGGTGCGGAACTTCACCCACCCGGTACGGCCCGGAGCCGGGTACTCGCTGGTGACGTCCCACGACTCGTGAGCGCACGGCGCCTCCTCGGCCGGGGCAACGGGGTGGGTGCAGACCCCGGTCTCGTCGTGGGTGAGGGCCGCACCGTTGCAGTGCTGCGCGCGGTCCTCGGCTGGGACCTGGCCCTCGATCCACTCGGCGAGGCTGGCCGCCCAGACCAGGCGCGCGGTGTCGGCCTGCCGCTGGCGCTGCTCGGTGTCGCTGCGCAGCACGCCGAGGTTCGGGGCGAAGGTAGTCAGCTGGGCGAGGATCGGCTCCGGCAAGATCCGGGTCAGCTCCTCAGGGGTGCGCTTCGTGCGGCCGGGGCCGGGGTCCAGGCACAGGGTCAGGAACGCGCGGAGCGTATCCGGGGTGTCGTACATCGGGTGTCCTAATCCGTGTGTAGGGATCCAGCGAGCCCGGGTTCGGGTGGCTGGTCTGGCTGATGGATGGGTTCGTGGTTGCCCGCGCGTACCGGGTGAATCCCTTGTGGCGGCCGCTACATCAAGGACAACTGCCTCATCGCCGCCGGCTTCCTCTGGGCGTTCTCCGCTATGCGGGTCTCGCCCGGAGCCAACGCCCACTACAAGCGCCGACGCGAGGGTGGGGGCTGGCATGCCGGGGATCAGCGGCACCTGTTCAACCGGATGATGCCCGGCTCTACCACTGCCTGCAGAGCCGACAGCTTTTCGACGAGCAACATGCGTTCCCCTCCGGTCCTTCAGTGGCTCTGGCCACGGTGGCTTGACTTGTTACGCACGCGAGATGTCTCTCGCGTGTGGAGGGTGGGGTTCGTGCTGAGTGCGACCGGCCCGACTCGAACGGGGGCTGCCTGGGGATTCAGTGCGGCGCGGGGTGATCAGATGCCGTCGAGCCGTAGCAGGTCACGCAGTACGGCCGGTCCGTCGTCCCCCGCCGGTCGGCGCCGTGCCTGACGCCGTGCGGGAGTCTTGGAGCCCTTCGGCGGACGCGGGTCGGGACGCGGCGGCGTCCTGCGTCGCCTGCGTGCGCGCCGTGGAGGCCGTTTCCCGCGCCTGGGTGGCCTCCGCCTCGGCGAGTCGATCAGCTCGACGGGGACTGCACGGCCAGGACCGGCGGCTACAATCAGATCTCATTCTCGATCTCGTGGTCGATCGCCTTGGCGTCGGCGACCATCCTGTGCAGGACTTCACCGTTCTCGTCGCCACGCTGCTCGCACGAGAGCACGCCCTCTTGCGTCCAGGGCTTGACGGCGAGCATGGCGGGATTGCCGTCGGCGGCCCGCATCACAACCTCGTCCTACTCCTTGGGCATGGTGATGGACGATTTGGATGACAACGGGGCCAGGGCCCCAGCGAGGTCGACCTTCCGACCTCGGGCAATCTCGACGTCCGGGACGACGATACGGAAGCCGCCAACCGGGCAGCCCGGGTGGTCGGAGAACACCACGGCACACGTCCAGGAGCCGGAGTGGAGCTTGTGCGGCAGCGGCTCCTCCTCGACGCCATCGGGCAGAGCGTCCTCCCGGAACTCGATCGGCACCACGACGACGCGGTAGGGCCGGTCAGTGCGCGGCGGCTCCCAGGTCAGCTCGACGAGCAGGTCCTTGGGCCACTCTTCGATGGTCACGGGCAGGGTGGACAGGTAGTGGTTCAACGAGCCCTCGGGGGCCTGGGCCAGCCGGGCCCGCTCCTGCTCTTCGGTCTCAATAAGGCCGATGCGGCTGAAGAAACTCATGGTGGTCAGTGCTCCTTGGTCAGTGGCTTGTACTGGGAGTGGGCCGCTGGCATGGGTTCGAAGAAGGCGAGCTCGTCGAGCTCGCAGCGCACGCCGTAGATGCGTGCGGCCTCCAGGGTGGTGAGGTCCTGGTGTACGAGGTCGTCCCGCTTCGTCAACTGTGGTGTCCCTCCTGGTCCTCGGTGGCGTGATTGCTGCCGAGCACGTACTGGGCTCGGAGCAGGTGCAAACGCAGAAGGTCCAGGCGTCAGCTGGCGAAATGCAACGGCAGGGGACCGCCGTGTGGGCGGTCTCCGCGTGAGGTTGACCTGCCGTCCGCCTTTAGCAGATGCGTCGCTCGGTAGCAGGGGCTCAGTGACGCCGCCTATCGGCCGGTGTTCACCAGCCCTGCCTGATGACCCGGCTTGGCCTCGGCGTAGTCCATCGAGTGCTCGTAGAGGCAGGTTGCAAGGTCGGCCGATTCGACATTGGTGCGGTGGGCGGCCGGCACGCTGTTGCCACCGGCCATGTGCGCGTAGACGCTCGCGAGGCCGAGCTTGCGCTGCCACGGGCCTTGGTCGATGGAGACTGACTGGATCCGGCCGACGGGGGCCACCGTCGTGACGTTGCGGAGGAAGAACCCGCGCCAGGACGTGAAGAACCCGTTGTCGAGGCGGTACCCGAGCGCTTTGTAGAAGGGAGTGGCCTTCCGGGCCTCCGCGGGAGCAGGAACCGGTTCATGCAGGTGGGACACGGCCTCAGCGCCGAGGAGGTGGAGGACCATCTTCTCGGCGACAGAGCGCGGGCAGACGGGTACCAGGAGGCCGGGGGCGGCGGCACCAGCGACGGCGACCTTGACCTCGACCCAGTCGAGCCTCCGCCACAGGAGCGGCTGGTGGGTCTCGATGGAGGCGATGCGGGAATCCCGGTAGGTGTACTGCTGGGTGTCGAACATGCCGTAGTCGGTGCGGTAGCTGCCCTCGGCGGTGCGGGTGACAGACCATCCGGTGTAGACGAAGAGCCGTTTCCCGGTCAGCCGCCAGACCTTGGGCACGAAAGCGATCAGGGTGGAGAGGGTGAGCAGTTCACCGGAGAGGACATACGGGAGGATCCCGAACGCGACGAGGACGAGAGACCAGACGTTGGTGCCGATGTCGAGAAGAAGGGCGAGCACGAGGTCCTTCGTCTTCACCTGATAGAGCTTCTCATCACTGGTGTCCTCGGCGAGGATACGCGCCTTGAGCGTGCGTGCCTGATTGAGGGTGAGGTAGGACAAGGTCATCGTCGTGCCGGACATCACGACCCGGAGAGTGCAGACGCCGATGAGTCGGCCGAGAAAGGGCCGGACGATGTCGACGCTCTGTACGTGGTCAAGGTCGCAGTGACGTCGGACCTTGAACAGCAGGCCGCTGCGGTATCCAAGCGTGTCGCCGTCGAGGCTGTAGTGGCTGTGCCACCAGGCAGCGACGAACAGGCTGACGACCCCTCCGACGAGCACTGTCACGATGGCGCAGGCTGCCCACACGGGCACGTCGATCTGTTCCTTGGTGCCGGAGGTTCCGACGCTGAAGAGGTCGCGCTGGTTGTAGGTCAGAATCCCGATCCCGACAAGAACGGCCCAGCTCCGCCGCAGTGGCGTGACTGGGTGGAGTCGGCCTTGGAGCGGCTCGGTCATACCGGCAGCCTCCGCTCACGGGCGAGCTCGGTGAGCCGGTCGCGCAGGTCGCGCGCCGTCTGCGGATCAACGTTCTCGACGGCGTCGCTGCCGGCCGCGCTGCTGATGGTGACGGTGACAAGGCGGTAGCGGCGCTGGATGGGACCGGAGGAGACATTCACCTCCTGTATCCGGGCGTAGGCCAGGACGGTGAAGCTTCGGTGCAGCAGACCGGTGCGGAGGTACAGCTCCTCGGCGCCCAGGTGATACCCACGGAAGGTCCACGCGGCCTTGATGCGGTTCCAGCGCCAGGCGTAGAAGGCGGCGGGGAGCACTGCTATGAGCGCCATCCCCGCGTCCCACCAGTCCAACATGTCGTGCCAGTCTCGAGACTTGGTCACCGTCAGATAGACGGTACTGGTGACCATGAATCCCAGCGCCCCGAGCAGGGCGGTTACGCCAAGGACGCCGAGTGCGGTCGCGATGCGGCTGACGCGGACGGTGCGCTCAGGGTGTCGGGTCAGCTCGGCACCGCTGAGAGTGAACGGCGGTTCTGGTTGGATATCATGGACCATGCGGTCGTCCTTCGTCTGGTTGGCGGTGTGTGGCGAGAGAGAACAGGTGCAGTGAGTGCGGGCCGGGCCTGCGCGGGTGCAGGTTCAGAGAGCCTTTGCCATCTTCGAACGTGCTGGTCATCGGGGAGCTGGCGGAGAAAGGCTGCCTCGCCGAACTGCTTTGTCTTGGTGGCTAAGGTCTCTTCCTTACCTGGCTGTGTTGTCAGCACGACTCGGTGACCGCGGAGAGGATGCCTCTGGTGTACGGATGCTGGAGTGCAAGGGCCAGCACAGGACAGCCCCGAGCGCCCCGGTACCACAGATGACCCAAGTCGCTGTGATGCGCCGCCATGGCTGAGCGACCACGCGGCGAGGAGCGGTGCAGCGATGACGGCCAACGCGAGGTTGCTGCCCCACAGGCCGGCGTACCGTCCGTGTGCTCCAGGCGGGGCAAGACGGCTGACAAGATCCCTGCCGCGACGAAGAGGATGATCTCGCCGGGTCCAGCAGCGGCAGCAGCAAGGCAGCAGCCGCTCGTGGAGTCAGCCAGTCCGGGTTCCGATGAGTGCCGCCCAGATGGTGGGCGGCCAGCGGCGGGCCTTGGCATCGGGGTCTGGGGCGGTCTTCGGCGTAACGATGGTGGAAGGCACTGGTGCTCCAACTGTGGTCAGGTTCCCTCTGGGGGGCGGTCGTGCCGAGGCTGAGATCAGGTCCGCGGAAGACGGATGGGGTTCGTGACCAAGGCGGCGGTATCGGCGGCTGTCGCAACACCGGTCTTGTCGGGTGCCGCAGCAAGCACCGGACGATGGGTGAGCCGACGACGACGCCAGCCACGAAAGGGGCCGATCTACTCCGGCGCGATTGGGATGCAGGTCGCGCACGGCGGCCCGGTCGCCGGTGCTGCAGCAGGCGCACGCTCTTGCTGCCGAAAAGCGGGTGGCGTCTGGTGGAGCGGCAAAGAGCATGAGGAGATTCCGGCAGATGCGTCCTTGCCCATCTCAGCGACGAGCGTGGTCTCCTTCGAGATCGCAGTGGAAGTGGAAGAGAGGGGAAGAGGGGAAGAAGTCGCTGGTCAGCGTGTCTCGCTGTAGCCGCACTCGGAGCACGTGTAGCACGTGTGCGTGACCTTCTTGGCCTTCTTGCCGGCGCGGACGCCGTGGGCGCTCGACTCCATGTCGATGGCGCAGTTCGGGCAGTTCATGGCTCGGCTCCTGACGTGACAAGGATGTTCTTCAACGCCAGATCCGGATCAGCTCCGCTGATCCCTTGTGCTCACTGCCTTCACGGGACGAGCAAGGCGAGCCACGAAGAAGAAAAACAGCACCCCGGCGCAGCTGCTGCCCGAAGGCAGAGCGCGCACCGGGGTGCTGGGGAAGCCGGAGCCGCGGAGATCTCCAGGGACGCGCCGCAGGGATCAGTTGCAGCGCTCAGGAATCGAACCTGTTCCGCGGTCGGTCTGCACGGTGTGCCCACTGGCGCACGTCGAGGATCAGTCGGCGCACTGCGGATTCGAACCGCTCCGTGCAGAAGTTGTGGTGGACTGTCGTAGATCGTCCGGAACAGCTGCTCTGATCTCGGACGGCCGGGGGCGGTTCACTTCTCGCGCATCACGGCACTCGCAGGCACCAATGGGGATGCCGGCGGTGCTGCCTTCGTAGGTGCCGCAGCAGAATCTCACGGTGTCCGCGCCCTCCTTGCAGAAGATGACGGTCAAAGGAGGTGGTTCTGCCAGGCGGCGACGGCGTACCGAGGTCACTGGGCGGGTCCCTTTGTGGGCGCGGATGGTGGTCATGACGCGGGTCGCGAGGGTGTTGGCGTCACTGTCGGGCACCATGGTGCTACCGTGCGTAGCGCCTCGGCGCCCCGGAACACGGAGGGCTGGCGTACCATGTCTCTTACTTGAAATAGCTAGAAAGAGACAACATTCGTGCCTATCCTGCCGCAGACTTCACCCGAAGACGCCCTCACCGAGCTGCGCGAAGGTGGATACGAGCCGTTGGAGCCCTACCCCGGCCGCGTCCGCGACCCGTGGCGTGTACGTTGCGTGACGTGCGGGGTGGAGAAGCGGCTCATGCTCAACAACCTGCGTAGCGGACAGCGCAACCTGCGTAGCGGACAGCGCTGCTCGCACGCGTCGCTGTCCGCTGAGCGAGCCGTTGTACTCGCGGATGAGAACGGCCTCCTGCCGCTGGAGCCCTACCCAGGCTTCAAGTCGCGACCCTGGAAGCTGCAATGCGCCGTCTGTGGCAAAAATTACTCGCTCCGCATCAGAGACCTGCGGCAGTGCACCTGCGTTCAGAAGGCCAGGGCTGCGGAAGCCGAGCTGAGGGCTGCCGGATACGAGCCCCTGGTGCCCTACCCGGGTACTGCGCGCAAGCCGTGGATGTCTCGGTGCATCACATGCCAGCAGGAACGACGGCCAAGCATCAACACGATCCGGGCGGGGAGGCGATGCCTGCACCAGACGCCGGACCAGATGGCGACGAGCAGTCGATAACTGGCATCATCGACGCGAACCCTCGGGGGTATGTAAAAATCTGTGGCATGACCACCACCTGCGTCCCTTGCAAAGCCGACATCGACGAGCGGTACGGTCCCCCCTGATGACCGCGAAGACATACACCTCGACGGAGGTGGCCCGCCTGGCCGCGATCTCGCGGGCCTACAGGGAAGCGCTCATCGACATCAACGCCGCCATCCTGCAGGAGATGAATGCCGACCTCATGCCCGAGCACCGGGTAGAGGTCGGCATCCGCTTCGGACTCTCCGAAGCAGAATTCTCCCGCTACCTGCCCGAGGGGGTGTTGCGGGTCCGCGACGGCTCTCTCCACCGCGCGGACCTCCGCGAGGCCGACGAGGTGCTGGCCGACGTGCTGCTCCACATCGGGCTGGGCCGCCTCAAGCCAGGCGACCAATTCCCTCCGCGGACTGCCTTCACCGAGACGTACCGGTGTGACAAGGCCACGCACAAGCAGGTCATCGACCGGCTGATCCGCGATGGCGTGATCCACCGGCCGGGGGGGCGCGGAGGCCCGCTTTACATTGCTCCGCTCGACATCAAGGTCGACCGTGACCGCTGACCTCGTCGTCGCCCCGGCGGGCGCCATCTACCTGGACGAGCATGAGGCGTACATCCGCCGGGTGTGCGGGGAGATCGAGCGGCAGTGGCTGCTATGACACAGGAACTCGCACACCCGCAGCGCCTACAAGCGGTGCATCGAGAACTGGTTCGACTGGACGCTCGACAACGGGGTTTCCTCGCTGACGGCTCGCCATGAGCACTCCGCGCAGTGGTCGGCCGACCTGAACGAGGTGCTGGCCGCCGCCTCGGTGAACCAGGCGCTCAGTGCCATAAGGGCTTGTCCGCCTTCCGGCGTGACTCATCACAGTTCCGCCATGTGATGACTCCACCCAGGCCGACGCCATCACGGTCGTCCGCCCAAAGGGGAACAACCACGTGACCGTGATCGCAGAACACATCGACAGCGTCATCGGAGTCGATACTCACCGCGACACGCTCGCCGCAGCCGCCGTGAGCCCCATTGGGGCTGTCCTGGAGACCACCGACTCACCTGCTCACACCCGCGGCTACCGGCGCCTGCTGGAGTTCGTCGGCCAGCTCGTGCCCGGACGCCGCTGCTGGGCACTCGAAGGAACCGGCAGTTACGGCGCCGGCCTCACCTCTCATTCAGGCCCCATGAACTACAGGTCCTGGTCAGCTGGTCGCATGCGGGCCGGTTCTGTTCCGAGGCCGTCTTCGCCTCCTTCGCTGGCGTCGTGCCGATCCCCGCCTCGTCGGGCCTGACCAACAAGCACCGGCTGAACCGGGGAGGCGACCGCCAACTGAACCGAGTGATGCACACGATCACCCTGATCAGGATGCGGCTCGACCCTGCCACGAAGACCTACGTTGCCCGACGCATCGCCGAGGGTCAGAGCCCTCGCGACGCGTAGCGCTGCCTGAAGCGCAACATCTGCCGCCAGATCTTCAAGATCCTCGAACGAAGGAGCCAGCCGGACGCGGACGAACTCCCTCAAGGGGCTTGACACGACATAGCAGCCTCGGGGGTGGCGGGCGCGGGAGCTGAGAGTGGCCCGGTCAGCAGGGCTCGTCGAGCATATTGGCCAGCGCGCGGTCCAGGTTCGTGAGGAACCCGGGCGTTTCCGCCTCGCGGCCGTAGGGGACGGCCTTCGCGGTCCGTCGGAGAAAGTCGCCGAGCGCCTGACCGGGCAGGCTGAACTCGGCGGTCCCGTGCGGGGAATGCAGGCGAAGGCACAGTGTGTGTGAAGGCAGGTCGGTGGGGCCGATCTGCACATTGCCCATTCCCGCGGGCCCGTTCAATCCGTCCCTCAGCAGTTCCCGCCCCAGAGTCCATGTCACTGGGGCATGGTCGCCGCCCAGGTCGAAGGTGACCTCGACGCAGTGGGGGGTGTCCGGTGAGTAGGACAGGCGGGCCAGGACACGCGCGGCTGCCGGGAAGTCGAGATGTACGTAGAACTGCGTTTCCATTCGGTGCTCCGTTGGGATGTTGACCCCGGCGGGCCGGTGCGTTGTCGCGCAGGTGTGAGGGGTCACGGTCTTGAGCAGCGCGCCACTCCAGGCCGGGCGCAGCCCCTTGTTCTGGGCGAGTCGGATGAGCCCCACGGGCCGAGGATCTTGTCCTCGTGGATCGTGCCCTCGTGCCCCCGCCCGGGTAGGCTGATGGAGCGGTGCCCCGGCTGCTTCTCTCAGCCGGGGCACCATGTCATATCGAAGGTTCACGCCCAGCTGGACGGTTCCCAATTGCCGGTCTGGCCATCGACACAGACGCACGGCTGCGCCCCGGAGGTACCAGGCTCGCACTCGTCGCTCTCCACGGTGGGGCAATCGTCGCCCTCGTGACAGGTGGGGCAGATCCATCCGGTGCCGCCGCAGCCATCGCGGTCGACAATGTCTGTGGCCATGTTGGTCCGGCAGGCGGCGGGGATCGGGCGGACGAGGACGGCTTCGGGTCTGCCGTCGAAGGTGAGGATCTTCTCGATGGTTGCGGCTGGATTCAACTTGCGGACAGCGGCAGTGGACATGGGCAGTTCTTCTGATCGGTCTGGATGGCGGAGTCTGCGACGGTGTGTCGGACTCACCAGCGGCTACGTGCGGGGGACGCGCTACTCGTTGCGGTAGGGGTACGAGGTGATGGAATCCCGCTCGATGCCGACGGTGTAGGGCGTCAGGCCCCTCAGGTCGATTGGCGCGGGCGCGGGGCCGGTGGCGGGCTAGAAGGACGGTTCGTCGTAGTCCCTCGGGTCGAGCCAAACCGTGTTCTTCTCCTGCGGCGGGAGGGCGCAACGTGAGCATTCGCCGTGGCTGGGCAGCCAACCGCATGTGTGTATGCCGACAGGTGGTTCGTCGTCGTGGTCGAGGGGGTCGGTGGGGTTGAAGTCGTCGGTGGGGTTGTGGTGGAGGGGGTGGCCGCCGGGAGTGGTGGGGCGGTAGGTGGGGTCCTGGGTGAGGAAGGTTCCGAAGAAGGTCGCACCGAGAGTCCAGACGGCGAGGCAGTGTTCGCGGGCGGCGGGGGTGATGGTCAGGGCGGAGGTGGCGTAGGTCCGGTCGCTGGTTGGGGTGGGGGCGTGGTCGATGAACGTGGTGACGGTGAGGTGAGGGGCGAGGGAGAGGGTGCCGGTGAGAGCGCCAGGGTGGGCGCATGCATAGGGCTGCCATTCCCAGCGGACTGCCTCCGGGTCGGAGGGCGGGGCGTCTTGCAGGGTGGTGTGGAGGCGGCCGAGAGTGTTGAGGGCTGTGTGCCAGCGGAGGCTGGGGGTGTGGGCCCGCACGGTGAACGCGCCGTTGGTGCGGTCGATGGTGATGGTGCCGGTGGTCGCTGATGGGCGGCGGGTGTGCTCCTGGAAGTGGAGGCCGGTGGTGTCGTGGGTGTCGTGGGCGCTGGTCACCATGGGCGGGTCGGTCAGGTGGAGGGTGGTACACAGGGCGTACCAGGTGGAGGTGGTGTGGAGGGCTTTGCGGAGGGTTTGACGGGTATCGAACACGGGTGAGTTCGCTCCTTGTGGAGTACCGTTGTGGGCGTAGGACGTGACGGCTGGTCGTGGCCACTGTCAGAGCCCGACCGGTTACCACAGCAACCCCGCAGGAGGGGGCGGCCGCTCGGCGACTCCTGGTCTCGCGTGGGTGGCGGAGCCGGGGCGCGGGAACGTGGGCGGCCCGCCCCCCTTTGGTGGTGCGGGGGCGGGCCGCCTGCGGTCAGGTGGGGGTGGTGTGGCGGGTCGGGTTCAGCGAGGGTGATCCCGGAGGGTGGGACGCTCCGGTTCGCTCGGTGGCGGCCCGGGATGCCCTACTGAGCGGTTTCGAGGCAGTCGCAGGCGCCGACGGCTTGCGCCTCGCAGGCGTGTTCACCGAGCGGGGTGCAGGTGTCGGCGTGGAGCCGGTAGGCATCGAGCAGGTCGTCGAGCGCGTACCACTCGCGGTTGCGGCCGTACCTGTCGAAGTGCCGGTCCCGTTGCTGCTTCAGCCACTCCTCAACCGTGTCACCGCGGGTCCTCTGGTGCGGGACCATCGGGGTCTCACTGTCGTCGAGACTGGTGTCCTTGCCAGCCGCGGCGAGACGTTCGGCCGGGGTCAGGCTTCGGGGCATCGGCGTCTCTGATCAGGTGTGATGCTGGAGGGGTGGGTCGCCCGCGCTCCCCGCGGGCGTCACGCTGCCGACTGGGCGGCTTGGCCGTCGTCGACGAACTCGGCCTTCATCGACGTCTGCGGGCTGCTGCACGAACGGCATGGCCGGTGGGGCGTGGTCTTCTCTTGACGTTACGCTGCGGGTCTGGTCTTGAGGTAGGCCAGCGCCGGCCCCGTACGGATGCGGGGCCGGGCAGGTGCAGGTGATGCCGGAGCGATTAGCGCGGCCCGGGACCGAAGGGCAGCTGCTCGTCCTGTACGGCGCTGGCGTGCGCGACGGCGACGGGCGCAGCAGCGGCGACCGGGGCGGGAGCCTCGTCCTGCAGCTTCTGGTTCCGGGCCTCGGCCTTGGTGACGCGCTCGGCCAGGCGAGCCTGGGTGGTGGCACGGGATTCCAGGAAGGAGATGTTCTGGATCTCGAGCTTGACCTCGAAGACCTCGGCACCGTTCTTGGTGTAGCGGTTCAGGCGGGGCTCATAGCTGAGGCCCACCAGGTCACCCTTGTGCACGTGGGCGAACGGCCCGGTGCCCTGCGTCTCGGCACGGACGAAGGCCTCGAAGGGCAGCGCGTCGGAGATGCGGTTGCCCTGACGGTCGGTGTAGCCGCGGTCGACGAAGGCGGTGAGCATGACCTTCTTGGAGCCGTCCTTGTTCTCGAAGACCTTCGGGTCGTTCGCCGCGCGGCCGATGACGGATGCGGTGCTGTTCGGGTTCGACATGGTGGATTCTCCTTGAATACAGCACAGCGCACGGTCGACGTCGTCGTCCGCGCGCAGTTGGGTGGGTTGAGCTGAGATGTTCAGTTGTCTGTCATGCCACCATCCGGATCAGCTTCGCTGATCAGATGATGTTCTCTTTCAATGCTTCTTCCGAATCAGCTGCGCTGACCGAATGTTTTGTCATTCCGGGTCCCGAATCGGCTTCGCCGATCAGACTCACGTTCTTCGCTGATTTACCGGCCACTCCCCCGACCCAGACCTCACGCTTGATGTTCCGATATCTCGGAGTTCGGCTTCCACCTGGCCTGCTCTGGCGGTTTCACCTCTCTTTTAGGCGAGCCGGTAGGAGTGTTCGAGATCCGCGATCTTGGCCCGGTGGAGCGTTGCGGTGGTGAACCAGAACACCAGGACCGTTGAGCAGATGATGAGAGCGTCTACGAGGAACGGCCCGAGGAACTCAGGGGCGGGAGTCCTCACAGCGTCACCTGCACTTCGTAGGCGTCGAGCGGTCGGGTCGCCCGGCGCGTTCACCCCACGGGCAAGGGCGGTTCGAATGCAGGTCTGTTCCCCAGGCGAGCCAAGGGGGCAGGCCGCACTCATCTGCTGGTGGGGTATGTCCGGGAATTCATTGCCCCGGGTCAGCCTCGTCGGCCGCTGGCCGTCGGCCTTCCTTGACTTCGGCGAGGAAATCGGCCGCCTCGGTGCGCATGGCGGCGCACTCGCCTGGGTCGTAGTCGATGACGTACTCGCGGTGCTCATGGTCGCACTGGGGATCCTCCACGGTGATGTCGTCGCAGGCGTCGCAGACACCGATCCGTACGATGACGTGGCAGGTGTGGACTCCCAGGGTGTCCATCTGCCATTGCACCTGGGCCCGGTAACCGACGGGGAACTGAGCGCTGCCGTCGGGTCCGAAGCCTTCCCCGGTCGGGCTTGTTTTGACCTCCAGCAGAGCGATGGGGATCCGCAGCTGGCCGTGCCAGTAGAGGACCCGGTCCGGGGCGGCTCGCTGCCACTTGCGGTCCATGTGCCGCCACATGCCGGTTTCGACGACGTCGTACTCCGGGTGCCGGTCCGCGAATTCTTGGGCGACGACCGGTTCCAGGCGCACGCCGCGTGCTGCCGCGCGGGGATTCTTCACGGGCGGGGGCGCGGTCGCCAGTCCGAGCTTGCGCTCCCACAGGCCGAGGCGGGTCTGGAACGGGGATAGGCCGAGGATGGCGGCGATCTCCCCTGCGGCCACGGACTCGTTCCGGTATTGCCGCCATTCAGGACTACCGGGCGTGACGAACCCGAGTAACACCCCAGTGGGGCTGTGCTGCGTTATGGACCGTTCCTGAGCCATCCACTTCTCCCTCTTCGGTCAGGTACGAGTGAGACACCAGGCTCTCTGGAGGGCGTCTTCCAGGGCTTTGCGTCGCTGCTCGTCTTCGCGAAGGATCTGCCCAACTTGTACACCCGCCGCTCCGACTGGCGAGCCATCCGCAATCCGGGCACAAGCGCAGCGGGCGAGAAGAGGCCGTCCGTTGTACACCGGTGATCGGTCGGCAGGTTGTTCGAGAGGTGAGGCACTCACCCCGTTCCTCTGGGGCCAGCGAACCCCTTTCAAGACATCAGGGTCCGGGGTTCAGCCAGGCCGGGCGTCTGGCGGGCGCGGCCTCCGAGGCGCGGCAGGTGGTGGAGTTTTGCCGGGGTCTTGCCGCGCCCACGGGCGGGGGTGCGGCAAGACCCCGGGCGGAGACACTCGAACGCTGTTCAGCGGTTGCGGCGTGAGTGTCCCTTGACGCTGTACATCGCGAGGTCAGCGGCTTTCAAAGCGTGGGTGAGAGCGCGGGCCGGGAGGTCGGCCACGTGGCAGGCGCCCACCGATGCGGCGAGCGGCACCGTCTGCTCGTCGTAGGACAGGGGCTGCTGCAACACGGCAGTCAGGGCGGGCAGACCCGAGGTGGCGTTAGGATCGGTGATAACGGCGACGAACTCGTCCCCACCGACACGCGCGGCGACTCCGGCCGTACCGCACCAAGCGGTCAGCCGCTCGGCAACCGCAACGAGCGCCGTGTCCCCAGCCTCGTGGCCGAACGTGTCGTTCAGCACCTTGAGGTCATCGAGGTCTAGCATCACCACCACCGCGTTGGGATGACGGCGGATGATCCGCCGGGCACGGACCTCCCACCAGTCACGGGTCAGCAGCTTCGTCAAAGGGTCGCGGCGAGCGAACCCCAGACGGTGCGTAAGAAAAGCTGCGTGCACCGCCCACCCGACGGCGAGCAGCACTGTGAGAACACGGGTATCCATCGGCAGTCTCCGGTGATCACGACAATAGGGATTCACCCGGCCGCAAAAGGGGGGCGCGGTGCGGTGTTGAGCTGCCGGTTGGTGCGGGTGCGGATGATGCGGAACATGACGTGCTCCTGGTTCAGAAGGTGATCTGTCCGATGGGGTGAGCGACTGCGGCGGCGCCGGCGTTGAGCTCGTAGCGGCAGGAAGACAACCGACCTCATGGGCTCCGGCACAGCGGTGGGATTCGAACCCACGAAGCGATCGCTCCCGTGGGCGAGGGGATGCCGATGCCTCTGCAGATCTACTCCCGGATCGACTGCGTCGATCCAGATCAGTCACTAACCAGAGTCTGCTCGCGATAGAGCTCGCCGATCCGGGCAACGGCTCCAGCTGGAGGTTCGTAGACCGGCGGCAGTTTGCTGATCGCGATGCCGAGGTCTCGGGCATTCGGCAACAGCGCGGGCCGCGGCATCGCTGCTCCGTCGGCAGTGCCCAGGTAGAGCTCGATCGCGCGCTCGATACGCCTGTTGCGGGTCAGCACTCTGCTGATGCCGTTGACCTCGTCGAGGTCAAGGTCGAAGGCCACTGCCCGGTTGAGTGCCCGGCGCATGCAGTGCTCGATGGTGCAGTGCGTGTTCAGATCGATGGTGGTGTCCTTGTACCCGAGCAGCACCGCGTCGAAGACGCCCTCGATGCTGTCCGGGAGCTGCCAGCCGGGGAGATGCCCTGAAGTGCCGTCCGTCTCGCGGTCGTCGGCGTCGAGCAGACGGTTCCAATCGTCGCGCCGGCGCTTCCACTCGTCCTTCCGGATCTCCTTCGATCGGTCAGCCTGGTTCTGGTAGTGGTAGTCGACGAAGAAGGGCCGGCCGTCGGCTTCGAGAGCCATGAGCGCGTCGGTGTACGCGCGGTTCCCGGCGAAGGGATACGCCAGCCGGCGCGTGCCGTAGTCGTCGTCGACCTCGCCGAAGATGATGCTGAAACGCAGCGGGTCGTGGAACGTCATACGGTCATCGAGCCCGGCCTGCTCGTCGAGCCAGAGCTTCCGGGCCCGGTAGACGGTGTAGTTGTGCAGGGGGCCGCCCATGTCGCGTTCGCGCACCTCGGTGTCATCGACGACGCGGGCGACGTTCTTGGCGATGACGGGCACAGCCAGCTTGCGGAAGACCTCACGCATGCGCTTGGAGATCACGCGGGTGAGTTCGAAGAGGTCGGGCGCGTGCGCGGTCAGCCGCAGCCCGTCATACAGCTTGGTGCTCATCGGGTTTTCCGTTCTCGGGATGCTCCTAGAGCTGTCAAGCAGCTGGAGCGAGGTCGTTTTGAGTGATGTGCGTGGCCGGTGTGCTGGTCAGGGCGCGGTGGACTTCGCGGGTGACGAGTCGCTTGAGGCAGCGCATGATGTCCTTCTTGGACAGCCCGGGCACCGTCGCGGTTGAGGCGGTGACGGTGGGTGCGGCCGGAGGAAGCCGGGATCGGCGCGACCCCGGCGAGGTGCGTGAACACCCCCTCGGACCACATGTGTTCGGGGTTGTCCCCGGCCGAGGCCAGCCGCTGGCCGGATGTCTCCGGGCCGACGCCGAACAGCTACAGCAGCGTGGGGGCCGCCTGCTTGACCAGCGGGCCGATCTCGGCGTCCAGGGCCTGGTGTCGGCGGGCGGTCCGCAGCGCCCTCCGCCGACGCCGACGTCGCGATGCGCCGGTGCCACGAGCAGATCGACGACGCTACTACCCGCGGCAGCGACCCCGACCTCGACGCCGAGGTGCGCGGCATCTTCGAGGCGAGCGGGCTCGGTCACACGCCGCCCGTCGAGGTCGAAGACCTGCGCGAGACAGGCGGCGCCCCGCGCAAGCAGATCGTCTTCGAGATCGTGCTCAAGTCCGGCGAGAACGGCATCGGGCCCGAGGCGATCCGCGACGTCATCGCCCGCCTGCACCCCACCGTCACGCCGCCGCACGCCGCCGCACGCCGCAACGATCGGCAGGTAGGTCGGCGCCGCCCCCGTACACCAACCCGATTACGGCCGGTACGCCCTGCGCCCCTCGAACGGAGGCAGCACCTCATGATCCGACGCCCCTCCTGCCTCACCTCCCGCCACATCGCGGCCGTCGCGATTCTCAACTTCGGCGACCTGATCCGCGTGTGCGCGCTGATCGCGATTCCCGTCGTCATCGCCGCATGGGCCGACCCCGTCAGCGCGTGGAAGATCGACGCGCCCGCCCCGGGGCTCGCCGTGATCGCGTTCGCGCTGCAGATCCTCGTCGACAACCTCGTGCGGCTACTCGCCGCCGCCGCAGTGGTCGCCGTCGTATGGGTGACCGCAGGCGGCAGACGTGGGGGCGCGCCGACGACATACGTCACGAACAACCGCGGGTTCCTGGCAGATTGGAAATCGCATAATGGGCCGCGCCGACAACCGTGGAACGCGACAATGCGGTCATGACTGCTTATCTGCTGTCGATCAACGGGGCATTCACGCGGCACGCGACGATCGACAAGGCCGGCGGGGCAGCCATCGCGGCGATTGACAGTCGCCTCGATCAGGCGACAAGCACATTCGTGCGCGATGCGAGGTACGTGAAGCGGGCGTTCGCCTCCGGAGACGTCAAGGCCGCTACGCGTGAACACGGAGAGTGGTACGGATCCCTGGGCAGTTCCGGCGATGCCGCGATGCATGTCCGAGTGATCGAGGACGTGAACGGGAAGCTCTGGGCGGAAGCAGCAGCAGAGGCAGCCACGATCGACGACATGGCCGAGCCGGACACGCACCGCGACACGCCGCTTGGACAGCACTTCGGCGGACTCAGTGAGGAGTCGGCTGACGCCGTGCGACGTGAGATGCAGCGCCGGGAAGACGCCGGGTTGCCCGCAGTACCTGAGATGCACTGGGAAGACTGACCGGCCGCCCCTGCGGGACCCGCTCGGCACCCCGCCTGGCAGGTCCCGCAGGGCGCCGCGGCACATCCCGAACAACCGTGGTTTCTGGCAGGCTTTCGCTCGCAGAATGGGAGCGCCGATGAACACCGGAGAGACACCGTGATCGAGCAGACCAGCCATCAGGACGACCGCGAGACGCGCGTACGGCGCCCCTTCGGCTATCGGCCGTACCTCGTGCCCAACGACGCGGGGCGCGTGCTCGGCGAGCTGACTGCCATGTACGCCGACGGCCAGTCGACATCGAAGGGATCGCGAAGGTTTTCAAAGCGTCTGACGACGCCGGCCGCACCTTGGAAGACGACGCCCTCGGCGTGCTCGACGCGCTGCGTGCCGAGGGCACCCTCGACGCCGCGGCGTACGAGCGGCTTCGGCGCGCCGTCGAGCGGGCAGGGGACGAGGCGGGCGTGTACGTCATGAGCACCAGCGAGCGGACAGACGAACCGGTCGGCGAGCGCGGGTTCGTCGAGAACTACACGTCACGCAAGGGGGACTGACCGGCGTGTCCCGGCTGACACCGGAACAGGCGGCCGACCGGCTCGGCATCGCCGACGAGTACGTCGACGTGTTCCCCCGGCCGGGGGCGACGGAAGCAGGCGGCCTCAGCTCTCCTCGCTGATCTCGATCAGGTGGGTGCGGATCGCGCCTATCGGGTCCGGCGCCTGCACCCTCAGGCACACCGGCTCGCCGGGCACGGGCGGGATCGGTTCGACGGTGAGGATGTCGCTGTACTGTGTGCCAGCCTTCTTGTTCAGCGCGGTATGGATCAGTGTGCGCAGTTCGATAGGGCTCATCAGCGCTCCCGGATCTGCGCGGTCTCGGCGACGGTCAGGAAGTACGCCGGAAGCGTGTCGGCCCCCGTCATCATCGCCCGGTACATTCGGTGGGTGCCGTCGATCAGGAGCTGGGCGGGCTTGCCGTCGAACTCCATGAGCCCGATGATGACGGGCGTGCCGAGGTCGGTCTGCATCGCGTGGTCGACGTTGAAGTGGGACTGGTCGGGTCCGAAGATCGGGCACCAGGGCTGGCCGTCGTGGTCGGGACGCAGCAGGTCCAGGTGGTAGGCGCTGACCCAGTCGGCGACGCTGGTTAGCTTGAACCCGCGCGGGGCCGCCTCGATAATGTCCCAGGCCTTGTCGATGTCGAAGACCCACGCGCCGTAGCGGAAGGTCTGGCGTTCGTTGGTCGCGGTCATGGTCAGTTCTCCTCGCGGTAGGTGTGGGCACGCCCTTCTGGAGGGCCGCGTACGCCTCGTCCCTGTAGCGGGCCCACTGGTCGGCGTGGAGTGTCCTCAGTAGCCCGTCGGCGGCTTCGTCCGCCTTCGCCCATAGGGCGTCGTCGCGGTGGTGTTCGTTACGCTCCTTGAGCGCCTGCCGGCGACGGGCCGTCATGAAGTACGTGGTCCGCGCCTGCGCACCGCCGAAGCAGTGACCCACCTCGGCCCACTCCCACGCCTGGTGACCGACGATGAGCCCGTCGATCTCCATCCGGTCCAGGAGGCGTTCGGTGGCCGGGTAGTCGATCACCTTGCGGTCCCAGGTGATGGCCTCGTGCCTGCGCTGGTCGGGCGACACCATGGCGTACAGGCGGGCCGCCGCGACCAGCAGGTGGGCGCGGGTGAGGGCGTGATGGCGGGCGGTGTCCAGGATGACCAGGAGCTGTTCCTTGGTCGGGACCGGCTTCTCTGCGGGGATGGGGCCGGGGTCGCCGTCGACCGGGTACCGGCGGGCGCGCCTCATCGCTTCACCCCGAAGGGCAGGTACTGCGAGCGCTGAGAGCGCATGTCGCCCACCACGGACCAGCGCTCATGCGGCCGGTGGGTGTCGGGGTTGGGCGGCGGGTTGTACGGCGGGTTGGGGTCGACGGTCGCCAGCACCCACACGTCCATGTAGGCGCCGGGGTCCACCCGGCCGTAGCGGACGGTGGGCCGGTCGGCACCGGGGGCATAGCTGGTGCCGTAGCCGTAGGTGATCCGCCCGGCGAGTTCGTTGCGCAGGGCCATCGGCTCGGTGAAGTGCTCCAGTGGCTGGCCCGGCTTACCCAGCTCCGGAAAGAACTGCGCGAAGTAGTTCGCGTAGACCATCCCCGCCGGGGACGTGGACTGCCCGGTGGCTGTGTTCCACCAGCCGCTGCCCGGCCGCGACACCCAGTGCAGGTCGTGTGAGTAGGGGCCGTTGTCGCAGCGCTCGCGCGTGAAGGGGTGCGTCACGCGGCACCCGTCCAGCGCGCGGCGCGTCACCAGGAGGTTCACCGGTCGGCCTCGTCTCGGGCGCGGCCCTCGCCCTGGGCGGCGCGGAGCTCGGCGAGGCTGATCAGGTTGCCGTTCACTTGAAGATCTCCTCTTTCTCGTCGTTTGTTGGCGGAAGCGATCAAGTGGCAGTACGCGTCGCCGCAGTTCTCGCAGGAGTCGCAGTGGTTCTTGCAGTGGTGGCTGCTGCCCTGGAGGGCCTCGGCGAACGCGGCGCGAACCTGCTCGGGGAAGCGCGGGTCGGCGGAGTGCTCGTACATCGAGCAGGCCCAGGCATGGTCTTCACCGGACCGGCCGCCGTCGATGGTGTGGTGATGGATGTTGTGCCGCAGCAGTGCGTCGGTCCGGATGCCGTCGATGAAGGTGGCGGTGTCGGGGTTGCCGTCGGAGTCGACGTAGGTGATGACGTCGATCCGCGGACGCCGCATGTAGGTTTCCGGCTTCTCGGCCATCGCCTCGACGGCACGGAAGATCGGTGGGTACATGACGCGGGCCGGGGCGCCGCCGCAGTTGGAGCAGTTCGCGACGATCTCCACGCTGTCCCCGTGGGTGCCGACGCCGGTCAGGGCCAACTTGTGGGGCTCGTACTTCTTGGTGCGGACGTCGAAGTACAGCGGGATGCGGACCTCGATCGTGCCGTCACAGGTGTAGAGCTGGCCGTGGCCGTCGCGGAGCTGCCGCCCGCAATCCATCTTCTCGTAGCCGGACATCGTTTTCTCCTCTGACATGAAAAGGGCCGACAGTCCCGGAATCGGGGCCATCGGCCAGTGAATCGTTACGCCAAAAAGGCGAGGTAAAAGGTGCGCCTATAAGCATCGCCCAGCCGGCCTATACCAGGCCCTTCTCCTTGAGCACGGCCTGGGCGAGCTGCATCGCCACGGCCGGGTCGTCCCAGGATCCGGGCAGCCCCTCCTCGCCGGACCGCGTCGAGATCAGCAGCGCGAGAGACACAGCGTCGGGCTTGCAGTTGATCGCGCGGAAGGCGGCCATCGGCGCGGCCTTCTCACACAGCGCCTTCACGTGCTTGTCGTCGATCTCGTCGAGACCGCGGTAGATCTTCTCGACGAACACGGAGTCGAGCACGGACACGATGCCGCCGATGTGCTCCCAGCCGCCCGGGATCGCGGCCTGGAGCAGGGCATCGACTCCTGCGAGGCAGCCGTCCCGAAGGCCGTCCAGCGTGTACTCCTGAATCTCGGGAACATCGCTGCACTCGTCGGGCTTGTCGAAGACCGACGTCCTGTAGCTGTTGTCCTGTATGACGTAGATGCGCCAGTCACCCAGCTTGGGCTGCTGCTCGCTCCCTTCCGGCATAGCAAAAGCGGCCCGCCGAACGGTGAGCCGCTGAGTTGTTGTGGCGTCCTTGGGTCTACTGTTCTTCGTGACAGAGCCCGTTGTCGATCAGGTACGTCTTGTCGGCAGTGAGCTGCCGGATCTTCTCGATATAGCTGGAGCTGGTCCTGGCCCGTGCTGCGGCTGCGTCCGTGATGATCCTCATTGAGGACTGCCATTCTTCTGCGCTTCCTTCTGCCTGGTGCGCCTGCTGTAGTCGTCCGATCAGGCGGTAGGACCGCACGAGATCCTGGGCCAAGTCGCTCGGTGCGGGAAGCAGCATGTGGTGGAGGCTGCCCCACGGCGTGGTGAGCAGCGCGGTCGCGCTGACAACGGCGATCTTCATTGGTCAGGGGCTCCTCTTGAAGATGAAGACGCGCCCGTTCCCCTGGACGAAGGCCTCGTCCTCCCTGAGCACGTAGCCAGGTGCTCCTCCACGTCGCTCACCGGTGCCCCTCCTGCTCGATGATCGCTGCCAGCGTCAGCTCGGCCCACTGCTTCTTGACGTTCTCCACTCCGAGCTTGGAGTTCGGGTAGCCCTCGTGCGGGTTCGGCACGTTCTCGCGGATCGTCATTCTGCCGATACGCGAGCCGTCGCTGAGGCTGAACCGGTGGCCGTCGAACTCGGTGTACTCGCACGCCTCGGTCGACTCGCAGTTGCAGACGCTCGTGATGCTGTCGGCGAAGATGTTGTTGCCCTTGAGGCTCTCTCCGAAGTACTTCACGGCCAGGGAGCGACGGACCTCGCCGAACACGTCCAGTGACATGTTGTGCTCGTCGGCGTACTTCTCCAGCAGGACCACGTCCGTCTTGCGCTCCGCGGTCTCGTCCTGCCCCAGGCCGCCACGCGGGTCCCGGTAGTGCCAGACCACTTCAACCGTTCGAGCCAGGCTCACTTCTCCGCTTCCTTCCAGTAGATTCGCAGGATCTTGCCGGTGCTCATGCCGGTGCACGTGATGATGTGAACGGTCTCTTCGTTCGGACCCTCGACGTTGAAGGTACGGCGAAAGTAGCCGTCGTAGGTGTCCTCGACGCAGGAGTTCCGGAACTGCCTCTCGGTGATGACGTGAGGGTAGCCGCCCTCCGAATACGGCTTGGCCATGAAGATCCGGCCGGCCGAAGCGAACCCCGGAATCGGCGTCCAGGTCTTGTCCCACGCTTGCCACGCCTGGTGGACGGGCTCGGCGTTCTCGTTGAGGCGGATACGGATCAGCGGGAACCCGGGCCAGCGCAGCCCGTCCACCCCGTGCTCGACCACGCACTCGTCGCACCAGGGGTAGCCGCCCGCGTAGACGTGGGAGGGGACGACCAGATCGCCGCCGCACTTCGTGCAGTGGGCGTACTTCCCTGGCCGCACCGCCTGACCCTTGGACTTCGCGATGCGCCGCAGTTCTACGGCGCGGTCGCGGAAATTTTTGGCGTGCCTCATGGCGGACTGCCATCCGCCGGTCGGATTACTTGTCAGGCGGCAGTTTCGTGCGGCTATAAGTCGCTCTCGCGCATACGCGATACACAGGTTCGCACGCTGCGCCTCGTTGTACCCCAATTCCCCTCCTCTATTGAATTCGAATACCTGCGTGCCCCGTTCCGGGGTCGAACCGGAACCGCACCCACGTTCACGGTGCGTACGGGGTACCACCGTCAGTCGCGAGGATGTACTGCGGCCACTCGTGGTCGTAGAGGAACTGCCCGGCTCATTCCTTGGATTGGAATCCGGGGTTGCGGGAAACGCTGTCGCCTCTGTTCGGCCGGGCCACCCACGTTGCGGTGCCGTCCGCGAGCCGGTGTTCCCACACGTATCCGTGGACCTCGTCGTGGTCGGCGACGCCGACGACGAGGAAACCGGACGTGTAGCTGTTGGCGGCGTCGATGAACTCGATGTTCTCAGTGAGCATCACGCCTCCGCGCTGGGGTAGATGCGGTTCTGGTGAATGCGGAGGCCGACCGGCCCCCAGACACCCGCGAGTTCCTGCACCGACTCGGAGGACACCAGCCGCTGCGGTGTCCACCCGATCACGTCGCGGAACGTTCCCTCCACACTCCACAGGCGCACGTAGTGCTCGCCGCGCGTCCACGTCGCGAACGGGCGGGAGCCCGACTCGTTCACCAGGTTGTGGAACTGGAAGGACACCGTCCGGGTGCCGCTGCCCTCGGTGTTGTCGATCACCTCGACCTGCGGGCAAAGCCGCTGCTTGAGCCAGTGATCGCTGTAGGCCAGGGCCTGCTCCCGGATCTCGCCGGTCAACGCGCTGCCAGCTAGCGTCAGCGTGTAGGCGCACGGGAGCGGCCGGTGAACCGAAAGCCGGGAAGGTCCATGAACTGCCTGTGCACGATGCCCTCGTACACCCAGTGCTGCTTGTCGCCCCGATAGGACCCCAAGATCTCGATGCGCACCTTCTCGCCGCAGGGCCTGGCCCGAAGGCCGGGCTGGGGGCGACAGGTGCCGCATAGGGGAGGACGGCATCCGCTGCTCATCGACCGGCGGGCTTTCAGATCTCCCGGCCCTCGCAAAGTCCGTCCACCACTCCGAGGATCTGAAGGTGCTTGGCGAGGTTGAACGCCTCGTCGGCCACGCGCTCCAGCTCCTCGCGGATTCCGCGCGGGTTGTCCCCCTCCCGCTTGAGCTGCTTCCATGCCTCGATCGCCGATCGCAGGGCATCGGCCTTGCCCTTGAGGATGTTGCGACTCTCCTCGGAGATCACCCGGTCACCGGCGACCGCGAGAGCCGTCATCTGCGGTGATCGGTCTGCATCCCGGGCTTGGCGTGCCAGGCGTCCGGGAGTCAGCCGCCCTCGCGGGCCGCCTGGTCGATCGCACCGAAGTGCTCCAGGAATCCGCTCTGAACCGGCGTCAGCTTCACGCCTCGGCCTTGAGTGGTGCGGAGCGCTGCCAGCATGCCGGTCAGCACGTTGTGCGATCCGTTGGCGTCGTACGGCTCGGAGACTGCGGGCATGGGTGTTTTCCCTCTCATGTCGTGGGCTTGGCCTCACGGAACTTGATCTGACCCTTGACCTGGACCTCGTGGCCTTGCGGCGCATCGGCCGGCACGTGGGTGCCGCAGGTGGTGCAGGTGAACGTGTGCTTCTCCCAGGGCTGTTCGCAGTAGAAGCAGGGGTCGTTGTCGTACTGCGGCGTGGGCATCAGCACGATGCGCTGCGGGTTGCCCTCGGCGTGCACGGTGGCGTAGTCATGCGGGAACATCGCGGCGGCCTGGCGGACGTTGTCCTCCGTGATGAACTCCGGGTGCGACAGGCCCCACTCGCGCAACTTCCTGGCGATCTCTCGGGCCAGGGCCTGCGGCAGCTCGTAGTTGTCACGCACCCACCGGGTCAGACCGGCCTCGGTCGGGGGCTTCTCCCCGAGCTTCAGCCACTTGCCGCACTTGTTATCGGTGCAGCACTCGTCGGCGATGACGCCGGGCTCTCCGTCCGGCAGCCCGGTCAGCTCGGTCTGGCACTGCTGCTCCGTGATCGGCATCGGGAAGTCGCCGGAGTCGTAGGAGTGCTGGTTGTCGATGTCGATGCCGAGGTTCTGGGCCGCACGCCGGATGGCGTCCTCGTGTGGCTTGCCCCTCTGCACTGTGATGCCGCTTGCTCGCATTGCCTTGACTGTGCAACTCGGGCACAAATTCTCGGCCGCGTAGCTGTAACCGACGATTCCGCCAATCATGCTTCCGCCCCCAGCCATCCGTTCATCCGCCGCCCCAGGCTGACCACCAGGGCGTCCGGGGCAACGTGGCCCACCTCGTACAGGCTCAGGCGAGTCTCCAGGATGCGAGTTCTCCACCGGCCGGACAGATCCTCGAATGTGGCACCGACAATTTCGCCGGGCAGTGCGAACTCACCGCCCACCAGGCAGGCTTCGGAGCCATCCCGCGTGAACTCACGCAGCGCCACCAGGGTCTCTCCGCCATAGCGAACGACATACCGGTGCGCTGTGCGCTCGTGGCTCAGAAGTGCGGCCGGAAGCGGGATGCGCAGCAGCGCCGACTCGATCGTGCGAGTCACGAACGCGGCTGTGAGTTCCATGGCGGGGAGTTCAGGCACCAGGCGTGCCAAGTCCTGCACGTTCACGTCCATGGAGCGCAGGACGAATTCCGATGGGAAGCCCTGGTTGGGCGTGGTCATGTGAGGTGTCCTCTCGCTCATACGTCAGCCCTTCTGGGAGTCGGTCGCGAAGGCGTTCCACCGGCCCTGGAACTGGCCGTGCCCGTCGGGGATGCTGGTCTTCAGAGACCGTGCTTCTCGTGGTCGTAGGGCTCGTCCGGCCGGAGGACCGCGTTGCGCACGATGGGTGTGGACCCGTCAGTCTCCGGGCGCGGCACGGCCGGTGCCGGCGTCCGGGTCTGGGTGCTGATCTCACGGGCGATCCAGAGGATGCAGTCGACGATGGCCAGCACGATGAAGAGGAGCGCCAGGCTCTGTAATGGCGTCAGGGGGTACATGGGGAAGGTCCTCTCGGTGAGTGGCGCGTGGAGCCGCCGACTCGCAGAGTTCGGCGAGGGTGTGGCCACAGGAGAGGTAGGTGACCTCGTACAGCGGGCCCTGGCCCCAGCCCGGGTCCCAGTCCTCGGGCGGCAGGGCGGGTTCGACGGTGCATGTGACGATGTCGCGGGGCAGGCCCGGCTCGCTGGTCTCGTCGTAGGAGCAGAAGGGGCACCACTCCAGCTCGGGCAACTGCGCGGCGACGCCGAGCAGTTCGGGCGCGGTGCCTGTACGGGCTATCTCGGCCGACGCGCCGTCGGTCAGGAGGATGATCGGTGCGGCGATGACGGTCATGGGGTCCTCTGCTCGGTCGTGGTGGGATTTACGCAGGGCCGGACAGCGCACAGCGCAAAAAGACGGGTTTTCAAAGTTGAGTAGTTCGGGGGTGTCCGCGGACTCAGCGGGTGGTGACACAGCGTGTCCGTAGTTGTTGGTTCTCGGCGTTGCGGAAGCCTTGCATTTTGAGTTCCCGGTCACTCCGGGTGATGTGTACCGGTCGGGGGGCGGGACGGATTCCGCGGTTCTTGTGATGCAGGTTCTTCCACCGCCGCCAACGCCAGCCGCATGTCGTCCGCGGTTACCTCGGCGGCTCACACGTCCGCTGCACTTTCGAATAGAACCCTTTGATCCAGGGCAGTTTGTTAGCGCGGCGCTTCGAACCGCAGCGTCAGTGTGGACGCTCGACCGCCGGTGTACGCATGGTCAGCCTTGTACTTGGTGATGGCGGTACCCTCGATGGTGAAATCGTCACCTGCCAGCGGCCATGTGTACCGGCTCGGCGCTGCCTTGGTCGGATTCATCCTCACTTCGGATACACTGACTTCAGCAACGCTCAGTTGCCCCCGGAACTCGTTGGCCTCGTGACTGGTCCAGTGCACGGTCCAGCCCGATTGGACAAGCGCGATCAGTTCCTGGAGCCTTTCCATGTTTCCGGGGAAGATAACGTTTGCACCAGAGACCCTGGCGGATGTCTCTTTGACTCCCGGCTCAGCAAACAGCGGGCGATAGGACACACGACGATCCGGAAATTCCACCCCAGGCGGAATCTGATCGGCGTTCGGCCCCGGTTCGGCATCCCCGAACGGAACCAGAATCGGGGGAGCCGAGACACGCTCCACCTCGTAGTGGCCAGCATGCTTGTGGCCATTGCTGTAGCGGACCCTGGCAAACCCATACACGGTCTCACCCTTCACATAGACTCGTACACGGAGACCCGTGAGAGGTCGCTTTTCGGTTGACACAACAGTTCCCCTTTCCAAATCCTTCCGGTTCATCACCCCGTTCGGGGATCGAACGGTGTCGCAGATACCGATGGATTTCAGCCGCAAGCCAGCTCTGTGGCCCGCGACCAACTGCCCATACGGAAGCGGATGGTGGTGGCCGGCGGGACATCACCCTTCAGATCCGCAGGTATAGTGCGCCAGGCCTCATAGGCCGCTAGCGTCGTGGATCCCGTCTCCCTCAGGCACTGCCGGATCGCGGCAATGAGCTGCTCCTGGGTCCACTTCGTCGTCGCAGTCTGGAGCTGCTGGGGCTGTTCGGTCACGGCGAGACCCGCGAGCTCCAACGCACGGTTCCAGCTGCCGAAGCGGCGCTCGTAAAGCCGAGCTGATGGATCGGTACCCCTGCGGCGCTGCTCGAAGGTGCGACGTCCCAGGGTGTCCTCTCCCTGCGCCAGGTGGATGAGCACGTGCAGGAGCTGCTGGTCGGTGTAGACGACCGGCCCGGCCTTCATGGGCGCAGGGACGTGCACAGCAGACAGAGTCATGGTCGGTCCTACCTCTCGTTCTGAAAGCCGGATGCACGTCAGAGCGTCTGCACTTGCACCAGCTGCCGGTCGCGGGCGATGGACGCGAACACCTCGTTGAAGGTCCTGGGGAACTCGCCGTCGAAGTCGATCGGGTGCCAGGCCTTCTGGTCATCGCTCACGCGCAGCGTGAGCGTCGCCGGATCGGCGTCGGTGGTGGCGGGCAGGAGCAAGAGCAATCATGGCGAGCGGTCCTTCACGGGATGAGATGAGAAGCCCACGAACAGCCGCCCGGCAGGGGGCCACCCGCAGCCGACACGCGCACGACGTGTCGCAGAGCCCTCCGGATCAACTCCGTTGATCCCCAAGCGCCAGACAGACCCGCAGGCACCCTGCGCGCCCGAGCCCCACTCGGCGCGCCCTCTGCACCCCCTTACCTCGCGGCATTCTGACTCATCGCAGACTGCCACTCGATAAGCATTCGAATAAGATACCCTCGAAGGCCAGTCGATTCAATCGGACTGGTCGGCGACAGGAGAGGCGAGGTGAGAAGCAATGAAGACGTGGAGGACGAGGAAGGCTGCGCCCGCGGCCGCAGCGCTCGCTGTGGTCGCGGGCGTTCTGCTCGCCGGATGCTCCAGTGGCGATGGCAGCACAACCCAGGCGCCGTCTGCGCCGAATCCGACCGTGAGCACCGTCAAGGTCACCGATATGGCCCTCGGCGAGGCGCTGGACAAGCTCGTCCTCGAGGACACTGAGAGTTCCAGCAAGGACGGCGGGGCCTGCTTGGCCGCCGCCGTGCGGAAGGCCGGCATGTCGGAACAGGCGCTGGCCTATCTGGTCAAGACCGGCAGCGACGACACCGGTTCGGTCATTGACGGCCTGGACGAGGTGAGCAAAGACGACGCTGCGCTTTTGGCCTCCCGGTCGCTGCGCGAGGACTTCGACGTGTGCGTCGACAAGGCTGTACTTCCGAACGGCAGCAGCCCCGAGACTCAGAGCTACGTGCCGCCGAAGGCAGCCGCGAAGCCTGTAGCTGCCAAGCTGAACCTGAAGCCGGTCTATCCGGTCCGCGGGGATCAGCCGGTCAACTCGTCCATCGAGCTCACCAAAGGCCTGGTCTCGATGTTCTCCTCCTATGCCCGGGACGAGGGCCAGAAGAAGGCCTACGCGACGGCCGGCCAGTGCATGTCGACCCTGGTGTACAACGCCGGCTTCAGCCAGGAGGCGCTGCACTTCTTCGCCGGCGGCGCACCCCTCGGAGCCGGATCGATCGTCGAGCATCTGCCGAACGACAAGGACAAGGCGATTTGGCAATCGCCGAGGTTCACCCAGGGGCTTATCGACTGCACGACGAATGCAACGTCGACTCCCGCGCCTGGTTCCTGAGCGGAAGCCCGACACGACCACCGGGTGTGGCGGTGGCTGGAGACAGCTACCGGCGGCCAGCGGGGATGCGGTCCTCGGGTCGGTACACACGGATGGGGTCAGTGATCGTCCGCCATGCCGGTCTGCGTCCCTCGCGGGCCCGGGTCACGGTCATGACAGCGTCCGTCGGGGCAATCGAGCCGGACATGTACAGCTCGCCGGCGAGGTACCGCAGGGCGTCTCGCCGGCCCCCGGGAAGAACGGGCCGGCCGCGGTCGTACTCGGCACGCCACGCCCGCCACGCCTCGGTGGGAACGTCCACGCTCCAATGCATCCGGGCCACGATCCGGCCATCGACGATCCGGGCCGGCCCGGTGTGCACCGAGTAGAACCACATCTCACATTCCTCGACGCCCGGGATGGACTCCCACACGCACGACAGGTATGCGGTGAACTCCCACGGTGCGCGGTCCGGTTCGTATCCGGTGGCGTTGATCCATGAGTCCAGACCGACAGACCAGTGGGTGAACAGCCGACATCTCACGGGTACTCCTTTGGACAGGGCCGTTCCGTCATGTGCCCAATATGGGCGCACGACGACAAAAGACCTGGTGTGACATTGCACCAGGCCTTTTGTCTTCTCGCCGCCGCACCACGGTGGATGTGGGCCGCAGCGGATGGCCCCGCCCGAGGGGAAGGGAATCTAGTAGGGCCACCCACTGCGGTGATGCGCCGTCAGAGGGGGACTGACTGGGCGCGGCTGTGACTCTACTGGCATTCGAACCGAAACACAAAGAGCCCAGATGGCTTATATGGCCGCATTGGTAAGATGGCTTTATAGATCAGTTGAACAAGCCGAGGAGAGGTCGCGCATGACCGTCACACAGGAGTTGGAGAAGACGACGCAGCCCGTGCGCGGCACGAAGAAGAAGCCGCCGGGTGCGACGCAGAGCAGCAGTAGTGGCCGCCAGGGCATGTTTGTCCGGCTGGATCCGGACGACAAGCAGCGCGCGGAGTACTGGGCTGGCAAGCGCGGGTTCTCCTCGGTGAACGAGTACGTGGCCGAGGCGGTGGTCGAGAAGATCCGGC
This sequence comes from Streptomyces endocoffeicus, assembly GCF_016741935.1. Taxonomy (GTDB): domain Bacteria; phylum Actinomycetota; class Actinomycetes; order Streptomycetales; family Streptomycetaceae; genus Streptomyces; species Streptomyces endocoffeicus. The sequence goes on from NZ_JAERRG010000009.1 coordinate 405,072, forward strand.
GTGAGAACCTCGACTACGACCTGCCGACCCTGGAGATCGCGCGACTCAACGAGCTTGTCGACCAGCTCGCGACGCTGGCGAAGAATTCGGCGAACCTCGAACGCGTCGTCACCACAGGCTTCGACTCCCTCATCGGGCTCACCCGCGGCGACAGCAACTACCTGCTCGACGAGGACAGTGAGCTCGGATGAGCCGGGACTTCGCCGAGCTGCTGGAAGCGGCCACACCCACCGCCGAGGTGATGGAGGTGGACACGTCCTTCCTCGATGCCTACCGGCGCGGCGGGAGCGAGGAGCTGAGGCGCGTCCAGGCCCAGGCGGCACAGCCTGAGCCTGAGGTGGCAACACCCGAGCGGGAGACGCAGCTTGATGAGGCCGGCGACGTCGACTCTCAACCCGAGGTTGGAAGTCTGCAGGCTGATCTCGATGAGGACGCAGAAGAGGACCGCCTGGACCTGGAGCCGGACTACGAGCCCGACGCCGGCGACTCCGAGCGGTCCGGCGGATCCAACCAGCGTAGTGGTGACGGCGGTGGACAGGGAGGAACTACCGGGGTGCTCCCGGGCGGTGCGCCGGCGGGCCCTGCAGCCGATACTGTTCCGGCTCCCGGGGCACAGCCGGACGTCGAGGACGCCGCTACAGCCGAAGTCGCCGCTCATGACGTCGCCGCCGCACCGGATGAACCCGAGCACGTAACGCCCGGCTCGCTGCAGCTCACCGACCATCAGGACGCCGTGCAGAGCGCGGCATCGAAGGGTGGATCGGGCAGTACAGCCGAGACCGCCACGCTCCCCCAGTCGGGCTTCCGGCTCGCCGGCGTGCAGAGCCAGCCGCACATCAAGGCGCTGCCCGAGAGCATCATGAACGCACTGCGGGAGCAGCTGCGAGCCGCCGCAGTCCGTGAGCTGGGCGTGAGCGACAGCACTGCTCGGGAGTTCAGCCAGCGGCTGAGCCAGGGCACGCTGGTGACGGCGTTCCTGCTGGCGCAGCTCGACCTGCATCTTGATGCCGATCCTGCCACCGAGCGCGCCGTCGAGCTGTTCCGCTCCCGCGACCCGCTGCTGGGCAGCGTGGTGGCACGCCTGGCGAACATCGAGGCCGCTGAACGCGAGCGGGACGGGTTGCTGCACAAGCTGCGCGACGAGTTGGGCGAGGTGCGCCAGACCAGCGCGGTGGTCGAGCAGGCGCTGGCGTACTCCATCGCCGACCGTACGGAGAACTTCCTGCGGGGCTCGCACAACCTCCACGACGCGCCGATCACGCACAAGGAGGCGATCTACCTCCGGGACAAGGCCCGGGAGGCGACCAGGAAGCAGCTGACGCTTGAACGCGAGCGGGAAGGACGGCCGATTCGATGACCACGACAAGCAAGGAGAAGCTCTTAACCCGCCCGGCAGCGCTGCAAGACGTGCGGCCAGGGCCTGGGCCTCCGCGCCCAGGATCCGGTGTACCTCGGCCGTACTGCACTCCGCGGTGTGCGGACCAGTAGCCCTCCGGGCGTGCCCCAGGCCTCCATCGGCTCCACGCTGTAGGGCAGCTTCTTGAACAGAGACGCAAGGTCGGCGCGCACCGCGTGGAGGTCGCGCTGCGCGTTGAGGAGATCGTCGGGATAGTCGTACTTCGCCTTTGCCGCGTCGGGATAT
>NZ_JAERRG010000090.1 GCF_016741935.1 Streptomyces endocoffeicus
GACGAGGGGTGGCACGAGCGGGCCGCGACCGAGCTGCGGGCCGCCGTGGAACGACTGAGTCCGCGGTCCGGTGTCATGGCCCAGTTCGTGTGGTTCGACGCCGCCGACCGGCCCGGCCGCCTCCTGATCGTCCTCCAGCACCTGGCGGTGGACGGGGTCTCGTGGCGCATCCTGCTGCCCGACCTGGCCGCCGCCTGGGCACACGTCCGCGACGGACGCCGGCCCGAACTGCCACCGGTGGGCACCTCCGTGCGGCGCTGGGCACACGCCCTGACCGACCAGGCCCGTCATCCCGACCGGGTGGCCGAACTGCCGCTGTGGCGCGGCATGGTCGCGGGCCCGGAGCCGGCCCTGGGCAGCCGGCGGCTCGACCCGGCCGTGGACCTGGCCGCCACCGTGGAGCACCTGTGGATCCAGGTGCCGCGGGACGTCACCGAGCCGCTGCTGACGACCGTGCCCGCGGCCTTCCACGGTGGGGTCAACGACGGCCTGCTGACGGGGCTCGCCCTCGCGCTGGCCCGGTGGCGCCGCGACCGCGGAGTGGATGAGCCCTCGGCGCTGATCCGGCTGGAGGGCCACGGCCGGGAGGAGAGTGTCGTGCCCGGCGCCGACCTGTCCCGGACGGTGGGCTGGTTCACCAGCGTCTTCCCCGTCCGCCTGGACCTGACGGGAGTCGACCTGGACGAGGCATTCGCGGGCGGGCCCGGTGCGGCCGCCGCCGTCAAGGCCGTCAAGGAGCAGCTGCGGGCCCTCCCCGACAAGGGCATGGGCTACGGCCTGCTGCGCTACCTCAACCCGGAGACCGCCGAGGTCCTCCAGCGGTACTCCACCGGCCAGATCGGCTTCAACTACCTGGGCCGGTACGCGGCCGGCGACATGCCGGAGCATCTGAGCGGTCTGGGCTGGACGCAGGCCCAGGACACCGTCGACCTGGTGGCCGAGCTGGACCCGCGGATGCCGGCCCTGTCCGTGCTCGACGTCAACGCGCTGGTCACCGAAGCCGACGACGGGCCGCGGCTGAACGCCCGGCTGAGTTTCGCCACCGGCGTCCTGTCCCGCGAGGACGTCCAGGAGCTGGCCGACCTGTGGTCCGCCGCCCTGGAGGGGCTGACCCGCCACACGGCCCGGCCAGGCTCCGGCGGGCTCACCCCCTCCGACGTGCCGCTGGTGGCGGCCACGCAGGCGGAGCTCGACACCTGGGAGCGGCGCTATCCCGGGCTGGCGGACGTATGGCCGCTGACCACCATGCAGTCCGGGCTGCTGTTCCACGCCATGCTGGCGGGCTCCACCTTCGACGCCTACCAGATGCAGCTCGTCTTCCACCTGGCCGGACCCGTCGAACCCGAACGGATGCGTGCCGCCGGCCAGGCGCTGCTGGAGCGGCACGCCAATCTGCGTGCCGCCTTCGTCACCGACGACGCCGGCGACCGGGTGCAGGTGATCCCCGGACATGTGGAGCTCCCCTGGTACTTCCTCGACCTGGGCGACCTGGCCGACCCCGCCGAGCGGGACGAGACCCTCAAGCGGTTCCTCGCCGAGGAACACGGCACCCACTTCGACCTGGCCACCGCGCCCCTGGTGCGCATGTCCCTGGTACGGATGGGAGACGAACGGTGGGAACTGGTCTTCACCGCCCACCATGTGCTGTTCGACGGCTGGTCCGTGCCGCTGCTCATGCAGGACCTGCTCCGGCTCTACGGCTCGCACGGCGACCAGGCGGCACTGCCCCGCGCCCGTGAGTACCGGGACTTCCTCGGCTGGCTGACGGACCAGGACCACGAGGCGGCCGCCCGCGCATGGGCGGAGGAGATGTCCGGGTTCGAGGAGCCCACCCTGCTGGCGGGGCGCGCCGCGACCGAAGCCGATCCCGCGGGCATCGGCCAGGTGGACGTACCGCTGTCCGCGGAGGTCGCACGGGAACTGGGCCGCGTCGCCGGAGACCTGGGGCTCACCCTCAACACCCTGGTGCAGGGTGCCTGGGCCGTACTGCTGTCCCGGCTCACCGGGCGGCAGGACGTCGTCTTCGGCGCCACCGTCTCCGGCCGCCCGCCGGCGGTGCCGGGCGTGGACGCCATGGTCGGCCTGTTCATCAACACCCTGCCGGTACGGGTGGACTGCGCGCCCGCCCACTCCCTGCGCGAGCTGCTCGCGGAACTGCAGAGCCGGCAGAGCGCACTGCTGGACCACCACCACTACGGACTGCTCGACATCCACCGGGCGACCGGGCTCAACATCCTCTTCGACACCCTCGTCGGCTTCGAGTCGTATCCGATCGACCGGGTGGGCATCACCGAGGCCAACACCGCCGCGGGCATCGAGATCACCGGCATCAGCCCGCTGAGCGGTGCCCACTACCCGCTGGTCGTGATGGCGTTCGCCGACCCGCACCTGCGCATCGGCCTCCAGTACCAGCACCACCTCTTCGAGCGCGAGACCGTCGAGGGCATCGCCGCCCGCATGGAACGGCTGCTGCACCAGCTGGCGGTCGACCCGGACACCACCGTCGGCGCGGTGGACGTCGCCGCCGACCAGGAGGAGACCCTCTTCGAGGGGCTGAACGAGACCGGCCCGGGTGCCGACGGCTCGGTCCCCGAGGTGTTCGCCCGGCGTGTTTCCGAGGTGCCGGACGAGGTCGCGGTGGCTTTCGGCGGGATGTCGGTGACCTATCGGGAGCTGGACGAGTGGTCGGGCCGGCTGGCGGGTGTGCTGGTGCGGCGTGGCGTGGGTCCGGAGTCGGTGGTGGGGGTGGCGCTGCCGCGGTCGGTGGAACTGGTGGCGGTGCTGCTGGGTGTGCTGAAGGCGGGGGGTGCGTATCTGCCGGTGGACCCGGATTATCCGGCCGAGCGGCTGGAGTTCATGCTCGCCGACACCTCCCCGGCCCTCGTGGTGACCACCGGGGAGCTGAGGGCCGAGCTGCCGGCCGGCTCCTGCCCCTTCCTGACGCTGGACGACCCGGACACCGTCGCGGAGATCGCCGCGGCGCGGGTGCCGGGCCTGCCCGCGGTGCCGGCGGACGGGCTGGCGTACGTGATGTACACCTCCGGCTCCACCGGCGTCCCCAAGGGTGTCGAGATCACCCACCGGGCCGTCGTCGGCCTCGCCGGTGACGCCCGCTACCGGGGTGGCGCCCACGCCCGTGTGCTGCTGCACTCGGCGCAGGCCTTCGACGCCTCGACGTTCGAGTTGTGGGTGCCGCTGCTGGGCGGTGGGTGTGTGGTGGTGGCGCCGCCCGGGAAGCTGGACGCCACGGCGCTGGCGGAGGTCCTCGCCGGGCAGCGGGTGACCGCGCTGTGGGTGACGGCGGGTCTGTTCAAGGTGGTGGCCGACGAGCGGCCGGCGTGTTTCGCGGGCGTGCGTGAGGTGTGGACCGGCGGTGACGTGGTATCGCCCGCCGCGGTGGAGCGTGTCCGGGCGGCGTGTCCGGGGTTGCGGGTGGTGGACGGTTACGGCCCCACCGAGACCACCACGTTCGCCACCTGTCACCCGGTACCGGCCGGCGAGCCGGTGGCCGAGCCCGTTCCCATCGGCCGTCCCATGGACGGCATGCGGGTCTACGTGCTCGACGGGGCCCTGCGTCCCGTCCTGCCCGGCGTGGCCGGCGAGCTCTACATCGGCGGCGCCGGGCTGGCCCGCGGGTACGGACGGCGTCCGGCGCTGAGCGCGGAGCGCTTCGTGGCCTGTCCCTTCGGGGAGCCGGGTGAGCGGATGTACCGCACCGGCGACCTGGTCACCTGGGACGCCGGTACGGGCCTGGTCTTCCAGGGGCGTGCCGACACCCAGGTCAAGATCCGCGGCTTCCGCATCGAACCCGGCGAGATCGAGACGGCCCTGCTCGCCCACTCCGGGGTCGCTCAGGCCGTCGTCACCTGGAACGAGGACCAGCTGGACGAGCGACGCCTGGTCGGCTACGTCGTGCCCGGCGACGACGACACCCTCGGCACCGCGGGCGCCGACGAGCAGGTCGACGAATGGGAGCAGATCTACGACCAGGTCTACTCCCGCTCCGAAGCCACCTGGGGGGAGGACTTCACCGGCTGGAACTCCAGCTACACCGGGCAGCCCATCCCGCTCGACGAAATGGCCGAGTGGCGCGACGCGGCCGTCGCCGGCATCACCTGCTGGGCCCCGCGCCGGGTGCTCGAACTCGGCGTCGGCACCGGCCTGCTGATGTCACAGATCGCCGCCGGGGTGGACGAGTACTGGGGCACCGACATGTCGGCGGCCGTCATCGAGCGGCTGCGCGGCCAAGTGGCCGACGCCGGGCTCGCCGACCGCGTCCGGCTGTCGCACCGGAACGCCGACGACGTCACCGGACTGCCGCACGCGTACTTCGACATCGTGGTGCTCAACTCGGTCGTCCAGTACTTCCCCGACCCCGGCTACCTCGACCAGGTACTCGCCCAGGCCATGGACCTGCTCGCGCCCGGGGGCCGGATACTCGTCGGCGACGTGCGCAACGCCGCGTCCCTGAAGCTGTTCCGCGCCGGGGTCCAGCGTGCCCTCCACCCCGAGGCGGCCCCCTCGTCGGCCCGCGCCGCCGTCGCCCGCGCGATCCTCATGGAGAAGGAACTGATCCTGGACCCGGAGTGGTTCACGCGCTGGGCCGAGCGGCACGGCGCCGGCGGCGCCGACATCCGCCTCAAGCCGGGACGCGCGCACAACGAGCTGACCCGGCACCGCTACGAGGTGGTGCTGCACAAGGCGCCGGTGCCGGCGCGCGCCCTCGACCAGGTGCGCTCCCTGGCCTGGGGCCTCCAGGCGGACAGCCTCACCGACCTGGCCGAGCAGTGCCGTGCCCGGGGCGGCGACCCGGTGCGCGTCACCCGCATCCCCAACGTACGGCTCACGGGCGAGGTGGCGGACGCCGCCGCGGCCGACATCGCCGCGCCCGCCGCCGTCCAGGGGCCCCCGCTCGACCCGCAGGACCTGCGCGCCTGGGCCGCCGAACACGGCTGGGGTGCCGTGCTGACGTGGAACGGGAGCGCGCCCGAGTGCTTCGACGCGGTGCTCTTCCCCGAAGGCGACATCACCGGCCGGGCGCTGACCGGCGTCTACCGGCCCGCCGCCCGCGGGGACCGGACACTGGCCAACGAACCGGCCGCGGCGGGCCGGATCGGCGCCCTCGTCGGCGGACTCCGCGGATACCTGCGCGACCGGCTGCCCGAACACATGGTGCCCTCCACCGTCGTCGCCCTCGCCGAGATCCCACTGACCCCCAACGGGAAGCTGGACCACCGGGCCCTGCCCGCGCCCGACTTCGCGCGGGACGCGGCCGGCCGGGCCCCGCGCACCCCGGATGAGGAGGCGCTGTGCGCCCTCTTCGCCGAGGTGCTCGGGCTGGACCGGATCGGTATCGACGACGACTTCTTCGCGCTCGGCGGGCACTCGCTGCTGGCCACCCGTCTGGTGAGCCGGATCCGTGCCGTGCTCGGGGTGGAAGTGCCCATCCGTACCGTGTTCGAGGCACCCACGGTGGTGGACCTGCTCGGACAGCTGTCGGCGGGATCCCGTGTGCGTCCTCCGCTGCGCCGCGCGCAGGACCGGCCCGAACGGGTGCCGCTGTCGTTCGCGCAGCGCCGGCTGTGGTTCATCGACAAGTTCGAGGGTCCCTCGGCGACCTACAACGCGCCCTTCCCGCTGCGGCTCACCGGTGAGCTGGACACCGCGGCGCTCAAGGCGGCGGTGGGCGACGTGGTGGCCCGGCACGAGAGCCTGCGCACCCTTTTCGCCGAGGACATCGACGGGGTGCCCTACCAGCGGGTGCTGCCCGCCGACGAGGTGACGCTCACCATGCCGGTGCGGGAGGTGGCGCCCGAGACGGTGGCCGATGCCATGGCCGAGGTGGTGTCCCACCCCTTCGACCTGGCGACCCAGATCCCGGTCCGCGCCGTGCTGCTGCGGCTGGACGCGGAGGAGCACGTCCTCGTCCTGCTGATCCACCACATCGCCAGCGACGGCGCCTCCATGGCCCCGCTGGCCCGCGACCTGGCCGCCGCCTACACGACCCGCTGCCGGGGCGGGGCCCCCAACTGGGCGGACCTGCCGGTCCAGTACCTCGACTACACGCTGTGGCAGCGCGAGCTGCTGGGCGACGAGGACGACCCGGACAGCGTGCTGGCCCGGCAGATCGCCTACTGGCGCGAGGAACTGGCGGGGGTGCCGCAGCCGCTGCGGCTGCCCACCGACCGGCCCCGCCCGCCGGTGGCCTCCCACAAGGGCGCCGTCGTCGAGTTCACCCTGGACAAGCCGACCGTGGCCGCCGTCGAGGCACTGGCACACGAACAGGGCGCCACCGTCTCCATGGTGCTCCAGGCCGCGCTCGCCGCCCTGTTGCACGGCCTGGGCGGCGGCGAGGATCTGACGATCGGCTCGCCGATCGCCAACCGCACCGACGAGGGCCTCGCGGACCTGGTGGGCTTCTTCGTCAACACCTGGGTGCTGCGGGCCGACGTGTCGGGCAACCCCGCCTTCGGCGACCTGCTCGACCGCGTACGCGACACCTCCCTGGCCGCCTACGACAACCAGGACGTCCCCTTCGAGCGCCTGGTGGAGATCCTCAACCCGGAGCGCTCCACCGCCCACCCGCCGCTGTTCCAGGTGATGTTCGCCTGGCAGAACTTCGCGCGGAAGGACTTCGCCCTGCCCGGGCTGCGCGTCGAGTTCGAGCAGGTGCGCACCGAGACGGCGAAGTTCGACCTGTTCTTCAACATGGCCGACCTGCCCGGACGTGGCGTCCTGGGCAACCTGGAGTACGCCACCGACCTGTTCGACCACGAGACGGCCAAGGCGCTGGCCGACCGCTTCGTGCGCCTGGTCGCCACCCTGGTGGCCGACCCGTCACGCCGCGTGGGCACGGTCGAGCTGCTCGGCGCGGAGGAACGGGAGGCGGTGCTGGCCCGTTCCGACGGTGGGGTTGTGGAGCGGCCTGAGGTGTCTGCTGTGGGGTTGTTCGAGCGTTGGGCGGGGTTGGTGCCGGATGCGGTGGCGGTGGTGTGTGGTGAGCGGTCGTTGACGTATGGGGAGTTGGACGCGTGGGCGGAGCGGGTGGCGGTGGGTTTGGCTGTGCGGGGTGTGGGGCCGGAGTCGGTGGTGGGTCTTGCGTTGCCGCGGTCGGTGGAGTTGGTGGTGGGGTTGTTGGGGATTTGGAAGGCGGGTGCGGCGTATTTGCCGGTTGATCCGCGGTATCCGGGTGGGCGGTTGGGTCATATTTTGGGTGAGGTGCGTCCGGTGGTGGTGTTGACGGATGCGGAGACGGTGGGGGTGTTGCCGGGGAGTGATGTGCCGGTGGTGTTTTTGGATGAGGTGGGTGTGGGTGTGCGGGCGGGTGTGGGTGGTGTTGTTCTTCCGGATCAGGCGGCGTATGTGATGTTTACGTCGGGGTCGACCGGTGTGCCGAAGGGTGTGGTGGTGACGCATCGGGGTGTGGTGAATGGTGTGTTGGGGTTGGCGTCGGCGGTGGGGTTGGATGCTTCGACGCGGATGTTGGCGGGGACGTCA
>NZ_JAERRG010000091.1 GCF_016741935.1 Streptomyces endocoffeicus
GCCCGGATCACGGCGATACGCCCCCGGAGGAGCTGCGGTCGTATCTGGCGGAGCGGCTACCGGCCCATATGGTGCCCTCCGCCGTCATACGGCTCGACGCACTGCCCCTCACGCCGAGCGGCAAACTCGATCGCGCGGCGCTGCCCGCGCCCGCCCGGGGCGCCGAACGGGCCAGTGCACGCGCGGCGGCGACACCACAGGAGGCGGTCCTGTGCCGTCTGTTCGCCGAGGTGCTGGGCGTGCCGGAGCCGAGCGTGGAGGAGGGGTTCTTCGCACTGGGCGGGGACAGCATCCTGTCCATGCAATTGGTGAGCCGCGCCCGCCGCGAGGGGCTGGTGCTCACCCCCCGCCAGGTCTTCCAGCACCAGACCCCCGCCGCCCTGGCGCGCCTCGCCTCGCCGTCCGGCGGCCCGGCCCCGACGGACGCCGCCCCAGCCGCCTCCGCCACGCCCCCGCTGCTCTCGCTCACCACCGAGGACGTGGCGGCGGTGGAGCTGGCGTTTCCCGGTGCCGTCGAGACGTTGCCACTGACCGCGTTGCAGGAGGGGCTGCTCTTCCACGCCGGGTACGACGAGGCGGCCCCGGACGTCTATCTGGTGCAGTTCGCCTTCGATCTCGAGGGCGACGTCGACAGCGTGCGCTTCCGGCAGGCGGTGGACACCCTGCTGCTCCGCCATCCCCATCTGCGGGCCGGGTTCCTCCACCACGGCCTGTCCAGGCCGGTCCAGGTCGTGCCCCGCCATGCGCCGACGCCGTGGCAGGAGATCGACCTCAGCGGTCTCTCCCCCACCGAGCAGGACGGGGAGTACGGGCGCTGGCAGGCGGAGGACCGCGCCACGCGGTTCGACTTCACCCGGCCGCCGCTGATGCGGTTCACGCTGTTCCGCCTCGGCGGTGGGCGCAGCCGTCTGACCATGACCCACCATCACATCCTGCTGGACGGCTGGTCGACGCCGGTCCTGGTGCAGGAGCTGTTCTTCCTGTACGGGGAGGCCGGGGACGACGGTCTGCTGCCCCGCCCGGCGGCCTACCGCGACTACCTCGCCTGGCTCACCGCACAGGACGCCACCGTCGCCCGCGAGGCGTGGCGCGAGGCGCTGGCCGGGGTCGCGGAGCCGACGTTGCTGGCCCCGGAGGCGTACGGGCGTACGGCGGTGGTTCCCCGGGAGTTCTGCCTGGATGTGCCCGCCGACCTGACGGCACGGCTGACCCGGCGCGCCCGCTCCTCGGGGCTGACGCTGAACACTCTGGTGCAGGTGGCGTGGGGCCTGCTGCTGGGCCGGCTGACCGGCCGCGACGATGTGGTGTTCGGGGCCACGGCCGCGGTGCGGCCACCGGAGGTGCCCGGTGTCGAGTCGCTGGTCGGCCTGTGCATCAACACGTTGCCGGTACGGGTACAACTCGCCTCGGATCAGCGGCTGTTGGATGTGCTGGAGGAGGTGCAGGCGCGCCAGGCGGCACTGTCGGAGCACCATCACCTGGGGCTGATCGAGGTGCAGTCGCTCGCGGGGGTCGGCGAGCTCTTCGACACGGTGCTGGTCTTCGAGAACTATCCGGTGCGGCCCGAGCGGGTCGGCGCGCCGGAGGACGGGCTGCGGGTGGTGGGCAGCACCGGCCGGGATGCCACTCACTATGCGCTGGCCCTGGTCGTCATCCCGGGCGAGTCCCTGCGGCTCCAGCTGGGCTACCGTCCCGATGCCTTCGGCCACTCGGCCGTACGGGAGCTCGCGCGGCGTCTGGTCCGGGTGCTGGAGAGCGTGGCGGACGCCCCGCAGCGGACGGTGGCACAGCTCGACGTGCTGGCCCCGGCCGAGCGGGAGCGCCTGGTGCGGCAGTGGGGCAATGCCTCGCCCGGCGTGTCCGGAGCCGATGACACGGTGCTGCTGCCGGAGGTGTTCGAGTGCCAGGCCGAGCGCACCCCAGCCGACGTGGCCGTGGTGTTCGAGGAACAGCGGCTCAGCTACGGCGAGTTGAACGAGCGGGCGAACCGGCTGGCCCGGGTGCTCATCGCGGCGGGCGCGGGCCCGGAGACCCGGGTCGCCCTGTCCCTGCCCCGTGGCCCGGACCTGCTCATCACCGCCCTGGCCGTCCTCAAGGCGGGCGCCGCCTTCGTATCCGTCGATCCGGACTACCCGGCGCGGCGCGTGGCGTTCATGCTCACCGACAGCCGCCCGGCCCTCCTGGTGACGACCAGCGCGATCGCCCAGGCCGTGCTCACGGAGGCGGCCGCGGTGCCACGGCTGCTGCTGGACGCGGAGGGCACGGCGGACCGGCTGGCACAGGCGGGGGCGGGCAACCTGGCGGACGCGGACCGCGGGTGTCCCCTGCTGCCGGACCACCCCGCGCACCTCTTCTACACCTCGGGTTCCACCGGCAGGCCCAAGGGCGTGGTGGCGTCCCGGAGCGGTCTCGGCCGGTTTCTGCGGGCCATGGCCCGGCGCACCCCGCTCACCGGGTCGGATGCGGTGCTGGCGGCCTCCACGCCATCGTTCGACGTGGTGGCGGTGGAGTGGTTCATGCCGCTCGTGGCGGGGGCCCGTGTCGTCCTGGCCTCGGCGGGCCAGACACGCGATCCCGCCGCGCTGCTGGGGCTGATGGGCCGCCACGGGGTGTCGTTGGCGCAGGCCACGCCCACGCTGTGGCAGGCGGTGCTCGGCGAGGTGTCCGACGGCGGCGACCATGCGAGGGTCCTTTCGGGAGTACGGGTCCTCAGCGGTGGTGAGGTGCTGCCCTCCCCGCTCGCGCGGCGGCTGCTCGCGCTCGGCGCCGAGGTGGTGAACCTGTACGGGCCCACCGAGACCACGGTCTGGTCCACCACGGGCGCCGTCCGGGCCGATGACGACGGCGCGCCGCGGATCGGGACGCCGCTGGACACCACACGCGCGTACGTCCTGGACCGGCACCTGGGCCTGCTGCCACCGGGCGTGGTGGGCGAACTGCACATCGCGGGAACGGGTGTGGCCCGCGGGTATTTCGACCGTCCCGGCCTGACCGCCGAGCGGTTCGTGGCCGATCCGTACGGCCCGGCCGGGTCACGGATGTATCGCACCGGCGACCTGGTGCGCTGGGACGAGGACGGGCGGCTGGAGTACCTCGGCCGGGCCGACCACCAGGTCAAGCTGCGGGGATTCCGGATCGAGCCGGGAGAGATCGAGGCGGTGCTGGCCTCGCATCCGCAGGTGGCGCGGGCCGCCGTGGCGGTCCGCGAGGACCGGCCGGGTGACCCTCGGCTCGTCGGCTACTCCGTCGCCCGGCCGGGCCATGAACCGGCCCCGGCCGAACTGCGCTCCTGGCTTCGCGAGCGGCTGCCGGAGCACATGGTGCCGTCGGCGGTGGTGTCGTTGGACGCGTTGCCGCTGACGTCGAGCGGGAAACTGGACCGCAAGGCACTGCCCGCGCCCGGCCCCATCGGCGGTCCGGGCACCGGCCGGCCGCCGGCCTCCCCCTGGGAGCGGCTGTTGTGTGCGCTGTACGCCGAGGTGCTGGGCGTGCCCGAGGTGGGCGTGGCGGACAGCTTCTTCGAGCTGGGCGGGCATTCGCTGCTCGCGATGCGGCTGATGGGACAGGTCCGTACCCGCACCGGCGTCGACCTGGGCATCCGTGCGGTGTTCCAGACGCCGACGGTGGAGGGGTTGGCGGCGGTGATCCAGGGCGCGGAACGGGACGACGCGGCGCGCCCGCCGCTGGGCCCGATGCCGCGTACGGGCCGGCTGCCGCTGTCGTACGCCCAGCAACGGCTGTGGTTCCTGGAGGAGTTGGAGGGCGATCGGGCGGCGGCCTACAACATCGTGGTCGGCCTGCGGCTCCGCGGCCCGCTGGACCGGGAGGCGCTGCCGGCCGCGGTGGGGGACGTCGTGGCCCGGCACGAGGTGCTGCGCACCGTCTATCCGCACGGGGACGACGGCCGGCCGTGGCAGCGGGTCCTGGGCCCGGACGCGGCCCGGTCCGCGCTGCGCGCTGTCGTACGGGACGTACGGCCGGTGGCCGACGAAACGGACTCGGGCGGGGGCGCGGCCGGGGCCTCGGCCGGGAGCGCGTCGGACCACACACTCGCGGCGGCACTGGCGGAGGAAGCCGGGCGTGGCTTCCACCTGGCCACCGAACTTCCCCTGCGTGTAAGCCTGTTCCCGCAGGGCGACGACGAGCATGTGCTGCTCGTGGTGGTCCACCACATCGCGGCCGACGGCTGGTCGCTGCAGCCGCTCTTCGCCGACCTGGCCACCGCCTACCGGGCCCGGACGGCCGGTTCGGAGCCCTGCTGGAGCGACGATCTGCCGCTGCAGTACGCGGACTTCGGGCTCTGGCAACGCCAGGTGCTGGGCGCGGAGGACCGGGATGACAGTGTGCTCTCCCGGCAGCTCGCGTTCTGGAGGGAAACGCTCGCGGAGCTGCCCGAAGAACTCCCGCTGCCGACGGACCGGCCGCGGCCGCCAGTGGCCGGACACCAGGGCTCGACCGTCGACATCGCCGTTCCGGCCGCACTGCACCGGAGGCTGGTCCGGCTGGCCCGCTCCCGGGACGCCAGCGTGTTCATGGTGGTCCAGGCCGCCCTCGCGGCCCTGCTGACACGGCTCGGCGCCGGGACGGACATCCCCCTGGGCACGGCGTTCGCAGGCCGCGACGAGGTGGCCGTGCACGACCTGGTCGGCCCCTTCGTCAATACGCTGGTGCTGCGCACCGACACCAGCGGCGACCCGGACTTCCTGACCCTCCTGGAACGGGTGCGGGAGACGGACGGAGCCGCGTACGCCCATCAGGAGGTGCCGTTCGAACGGGTGGTGGAGGCGGTCAACCCGGTCCGGTCCCTGGCCCGGCACCCGCTGTTCCAGGTGATGCTCACCTTCCAGAACCTTCGGGCGACCGAACTGTCCCTGCCGGGAGTGGCCGCCGAGCCGCTGGAGGTGGCCACCGACACGGCCAAGTTCGACATGGCCTTCGCGCTCGCGGAGACGCACACCGCCGAGAGCGGGGAGCCGAACGGCATCCGGGGCAGCCTCGAGTACGCCACCGACCTCTTCGAGCGCCACACGGCCCAGGCGATCGTCGACCGCCTGCTGCGTGTTCTGGACACCGTCGCGGACCGTCCCGACCAGGCCCTGAGCCGGATCGACCTCCTCGGCCGCGACGAGCGGGGGCGGCTGCTGGGCTGGGGTACGGGTGCCTCGGTGGCGGCGGCCGGGGCCGGGCGGGTGCTGCCGGAGCTGTTCGAGGAACAGGCGGCACGTACTCCGCAGGCCACGGCGGTGGTCTTCGAGGACGACAGGATGTCCTACGCGGACCTCAACGCGCACGCGAACCGGCTGGCCCGGCTACTCATCGAACACGGCGCCGGACCGGAAACCCGTATCGCACTGGCCCTGCCACGTTCCCCGGAGCTGATCACCGCTGTGCTGGCCGTGGCCAAGGCCGGAGCCGCCTACGTACCCCTCGACCCCGGCTACCCACCGGACCGCATCACCTTCATGCTCCACGACAGCGAACCCACCCTCCTCATCACCACCAGCACCCTCGCCAGCTCCTTTCCCACCGGCGCCACCACGCTGCCATGGCTCCTCCTCGACGCCGAAGACACCCACACCCGTGTGGAAGGCCATGACACGGGGGACGTGTCCGATGGCGAGCGCCGCGCCCCGGTACATCCCGCGCATCCGGCGTACGTCATCTACACCTCGGGTTCGACGGGCACGCCCAAGGGGGTGGTCGTTTCCCACGCCAATGTGGTGGACCTGGTGGCCTGGGCGCGGGACGACCTCGGCGCGGACAGGTTGGCGCGGGTGAGGGCGACGACGTCCGTCACCTTCGACGTCTCCGTCTTCGAACTGCTCGTGCCGCTCACGCTCGGTGGCACGGTGGAGCTCGTCCCCGATCTGCTGTCCGCGGCCGCCGACCCTGGGCTGCTGGGGACCGGTGGTCTGCTCAGCGCCGTTCCCTCGGTCCTGGCGAGCCTGCTCTCCGCCCACCACCAGGCTGAAGACTCGTCGCTCGACACGATCGTCCTGGCGGGCGAGGCGCTGTCCCCCCAGCTGCTGGCCACCGCGCGGTCCCGGTTCCCCGAGGCGCGCATCGCCAATGCCTACGGCCCCACCGAGGCGACCGTCTACGCCACGGTGTGGCACTCCGACGGGGCAGCGCACACCTCGGTACCCATCGGCTCCCCGGTGCCGAACTCCCGAGTGTTTGTGCTGGATGCGGGGTTGGGGTTGGTTCCGGTGGGTGTGGTGGGCGAGTTGTACGTGGCGGGGTGCGGAGTGGCTCGGGGCTATTGGGCACGGCCGGGACTGACCGCGGAACGGTTCGTGGCCTGCCCGTACGGTACGGCCAGCGGAGAGCGGATGTACCGCACCGGGGACCTGGTGCGGTGGACACCTGACGGACAGCTGGAGTTCCGCGGGCGAGCCGATGAGCAGGTCAAGGTCCGCGGATTCCGCATCGAGCCCGGAGAGATCCAAGCCGCGCTGACGGCCCATCCCGGTATCGGGCAAGCCGTGGTGACCGTCCGCGAAGACCGCCCCGGCGACCGTCGCCTAGCCGCCTACCTCACCCCCGCACAAGCTGAGGCCGAACCGCCACCTGCGGCGGAGATCCGGGCGCATCTGACCGACCGGTTGCCCCACTACATGATCCCCTCCCACTACGTACCGCTGGAACGCCTGCCGCTGACCGCCAACGGCAAACTCGACCACACGGCCCTCCCCCTCCCCGCCACGGAAGGCACCAGCGAACGAGCCCCCGCCGACGGGCACGAACGCATGCTGTGTGAGCTGTTCGCCGACATCCTCGGTCTTCCGCAAACAGGTCCTGAGGACGGCTTCTTCACTCTGGGCGGGGACAGCATCCTGTCCATCCAACTCGTCAGCCGCGCAAGGCAACAAGGACTACTCCTCACCCCACGCCAAGTCTTCCAGCACCAAACCCCCGCCGCCCTGGCCACCGCAGCAACCCTGACCCCCACCATCGCTCCGGCCCGCCACGAAACCGGCACCGGCACCCTCCCCGCCACCCCGATCATGCGGGAGCTGTTCGAACGGGGTGGG
>NZ_JAERRG010000092.1 GCF_016741935.1 Streptomyces endocoffeicus
CATGAGCCTGACCCCGACCGAGTTCCGGCTGCTGGGCCGCCTGATCGCCTCGCAGGGCGACGCGGTACGCCGCCACGCCCTCGTCGCCGCCGGCTGGCCGCACGGAGCCCAGGTCAGTGACAACACCCTCGACTCCTATGTGCGCCGGCTGCGGACCAAGCTCGGTCCGCTGGGTATGGCCGAGCGTCTGGCCACCGTCCGCGGCGTGGGCTACCGATGGCAGTGACGGGATTCCGCAGAAGCGTCGTCGCGCTCACCGTACTGATCGCCACCGCAGTGGTCGCGATCCTGGTTGTGGTCTCGCACGTGCTGCTGAGCCGGGTGACGGACGCCGACGCGCACGATCTGGCCCGTACGCGCGCCGAGGCGGTCGCGGCGAACGTCAGCACCAAGGGCGGCCGGGTCGTGCTCACGGAGAACAGCAGCGAGGCGCTCGACGAGGTCGCCTGGGTGTATGCCGACGGCCGTCTGATCGACGGGGACGTGCCGCCGAGCGTGGTCGATCGCGTCGAGGCGTTGGCGGACTCGGGGCGATCGCAGACCGTGTCCGTCGGCGACTACCTCCTGTACGCGCGGCAGGTCCCGGTCGACGGCCACCACGTCATGGTGATCGTCCGGGTGGACCTCACGCCCTACGAGACGTCCGAGCAGCGCAGCCTTACCTTGTCGTTGATTCTGGGCGGCCTCACGATCCTCCTCGCCGGTGGTGTCGCGCACCTCGTGGTGCACCGCGCGCTGCGGGTCGTGCACGAGATGGCCGCCCTCGCCGACGACTGGGGTCATCACGAGCCCGGGCGCCGTTTCAACCTCGGAGTCCCCCGCGACGAGTTCGGGGAACTGGGGCAGACCCTGGACCGCCTCCTGGAGCGGGTCGACAACGCGCTGGCGGACGAGCGCCGGCTCACCGACGAGATCGCCCACGAGCTGCGCACACCGCTCACGGTTCTGCGGGGCGAGGCGCAGCTGGCGCAGCTGTCCGGCGAGCCGGTGGTGCCGGAGGCGGTGCTGAGCGAGGTCGACCGCCTCGATACGGCGATCACGACGATATTGCGCGCCGCGCGCGCACGGACGGACGAGGGGACCCGGTGCGATCTGGGCTCCGCCGCGCGGCAGGCGATCGGCAGCCGCGCGGTCGAGGTCGCCTTCCCGGGGAAGGTCGAGGTGGCCGTGGCGCCCGACGTCGCCGTGTCGCTGCTGTCACCCCTGCTGGAGAACGGCCTGCGGCATGCGAAGTCCCGTGTGTGGGTCACTGCGCGCAACCAGGGCGAGGCCATCGTGGTCGATGTCCTGGACGACGGCCCAGGCTTCGATCCCGCCGAGGTCGACCGGGTCTTCGAAGCGGGTGTGACCGGCGGCGACGGGTACGGGCTGGGGCTGCCGGTGGTCCGGCGCATCGCCGCCTCGGCCGGTGCGGAGGTCCGCGCGATCGCGGACGGCCGCGGTCACGTCGAGGTGACACTCCCGGCCGCGCGAGCCACGTAGTCAGGTTGCTTGCAGGTTCCCCGCGTAAACCTCCCCTGCATGAAAACGACAACGGAAGCACGCCCACGCAGCGGGCGCCTCATGCTCAACAAGGTCCCCGAGGTCACCATCTGGTTCTGGGTGATCAAGATCCTGTGCACCACCGTCGGTGAGAGCTTCGCCGACTGGATCAACATGAAGCTGGGCGTCGGCCTGGTGAACACGGCCTGGATCTTCACCGCGGTGTTCGTCGTGGTCCTGGCCGTCCAGCTGCGGCTGAAGCGGTACGCTCCGTTCCCGTACTGGCTGACCGTGGTCGTTGTCAGTGTCACGGGCACGCTGTACACCGACATCCTCACCGACCAGCTGAATGTGCCGCTGTGGATCAGCTCCGCCGTGTTCTCGGTCCTGCTCGCCGTGGTCTTCGGCGTGTGGTGGCTGCGCGAGCGCACCCTCTCGATCCACTCGGTCACGACCCTTCCGCGTGAGTCGTTCTACTGGCTCGCTGTTCTCGTCACCTTCGCGCTCGGCACCGCGACCGGCGACTGGACTCTCGAGCTCACCGGCTGGAGCCCGGGCGCCTCGGTGCTGCTGCCGCTCGGCCTCATCGCGGCGATCACGCTGCTGTGGAAGTTCGGCGCGAACCCGGTGCTGTCCTTCTGGCTCGCCTACATCCTGACCCGCCCGCTGGGCGCGAACATCGGCGACTGGCTGGCCTCCCCGAAGGTCGCTCAGCCGGGCGAGCCGACCGGTCTCGACCTGGGAACCTTCACCACCAGCCTGATCTTTCTCGGCCTGATCCTGGCGACGGTGGTCTACCTGACGGTGACGCGCTCGGACGTGACCGAGACCTACGAGGCTGCCCACGCCGCACACGCCACCGGTGACCCGCGCAAGGAGCGCGTTGCGCTGGCCGGTTTCGGACTGCTCGCCGTCGCCACCACGGGCCTCCTGGTGTGGGCCCACAGCCAGCCCCACGCCGGCCCGGCGCCGGAGGACAACACCTCCGCCGTCCAGATGGCTCCCGGCCAGGCGGTGAAGAAGTTCCCGTCCGCCAAGGTCGCCGCGCTGAAGAACCTCGCCTCCACCTCGCTCAAGGACGCACGCTCGGGCAACGCGAAGGGAGCGCACGCGGCCGCCCAGTCGCTGCGTGACCTGTGGGATGCCGACCAGGCATCGCTGCAGCCGCTGGACAACACCGGCTGGACCTCCATCGACGCCCAGATGGACAAGGTGCTGGGGACCTTCGGCATCGATCACTCGAACCCGCCGATGCCGCATGCGCAGCAGGAGAAGGAACTGAACGCCCTCCTGACGGACATGGGCTGACACAGACCGCACAGCGTCCCCGCGACGCGTTGAGTGTGCCGGGCCGCGCCGAGAACCGCGCCGCCGCGGCACAGGCCGACCAGTGACGGACAGCGCAGGCGGCCGCTTGGAGCAGCCTGGGCATGTCTGCGGACTCACGCGGGCGGTCGAAGCCGGCGTCTCAACGGCTTCGACCGCCCGCTGTTCCTCCAAGCTCATCGAGGACAACGCGGTTCATGAAAGGCGGTGTCCGATACCGCGCGCCGTGCCGATGGTCAGCGCGCTGCCGGCCTCACGCAGCTTCCGCCGCAGCCGGGTCAGGTACTGGTCCAGCGTGTTGTCACTGACCTGGGCACCACCCTCCGGCCAGCCCGCCCCGATCAGGTCCCTGCGCCTCACGATGTCCCCGCGCGCGGCCACGAGCGTGGCCAGCAGCCGGAACTCCGTGGGGGCAGGGCGACGGCCGTGCCGCGCACGGTGACGCGGTGGCCGACCGCGTCCAGAATCAGGTCCCCGGCCGCGATCGTCGGGGCCGACGCAGCCCGCTTCACAGACGCACGCAGCCGGGCGATGAGTTCGGCCAGATGGAAGGGCTTGGGCAGGTAGTCGTCACCGCCTGCCGAGAACCCCGACAGCCGGTCCGCGAGCTGTTGCTGGGCGGTCAGGAAGATGACCGGGGCTAGGAAGCCGTTGGCGCGCAGCGCCTGGCACACGTCCCGGCCGTCCGCGTCGGGCAGCCCGATGTCCAGGACAACCGCTGCGATGTCGCTGGTGGCCAGCCGCAGGGCGGTGGCACCGTCGCCGGCGAGGACGGGCTCGAAGCCCTCCTCGTACAGCCCACGGCGTAGCACGTCCAGCAGCACGTGATCGTCCTCAACGACCAATATCTTGTGACGCATGGTCTCCCTCAGGTGCTCCGGCCGGGCGGGTCCTGTCTGAGATGAGTGATCCGGGCGGCCAGTGGGCCAGGGTCCACGGACACACCGCCTGCCGGCCTACGACGAGCCGCGGCGGCAGCGCCCCATTCCTTTGGAGCATCTGACGTAGGTGAACGGCTGGATACGAATGACTACAAGGATGTAGACGTTCTTCGCACTGTAGACGATCGGCGAGGGGGAGGTGTTCCCGGGCTTGTGCACCTGTGCCACTCATCCGAAAGCCCATCGTCGTGAAGACGATAAGACGATGCCGAGGCGCCCTCCCCCTACCTGTCCGTCGGCTCGGCGGCGTCATGCTCGTCCCGGCGGACCGGGACGAGCAAGGTGAAGGTGGCCGGGGTGTCACTGGTCAGGAAGAGCCGTCCGCCCATGGAGACGGCCAGGTCGCGGGCGAGGGCCAGGCCGATGCCCGTTCCCCGTCCGTCGCTGGTCTGTCCTCGGTCGAACAGCTGCACCGGTTCGCCCTGCACGGTGCCCTCGTCGCTGACGTCGAAGGCGAGGGCGTCGTCGAGGTCCCGTACCGCGACCTGGTCGTCCCGCGCCCGTGCGTCCGTGCGTTGTCCAGCAGCACGCCGAGGACCTCCGACACAGGGCCGCCGGGCACCCGGACATCCGCCGGCACCTCCCGTGTGCCGCACTCCAGGTGGCGGCCGTCGTCGGCGAACAGGCCGTGCCACCGCTCCTGCGTCTCCTGCGGGAGGCGTGTCACCGCAACCTGCCCGGCGGCGAGGCGGGGCGTGTCCTGGGGGCGGGACAGCCGGAGTACTTCCTCCACGGTGCGGTGCAGGCGCTGGGTGGCGGTCAGCGCCTCGGCCAGGAGCGGTCGCAGCCGGGCGTCGTCGTCCTGCTGCAGGCCCGCCTCCAGCGTGAGTTGCAGGCCGGTCAGCGGGGTGCGCAGCTGGTGGGAGGCGGTGGCGGTGAAGTCGCGCTCGCGGCGCAGGAGTTCGGACAGGCTGCGCAGCATCTCGTTGTGGGTGCTGGCGACCTGGTCGATCTCGGCGATGCTGCTGGGGGCGGCACGGGCGTTCAGGTCGCCCTCGGTGACGGCCCGGCAGTGGCGGGAGAGGTCTTCCAGGGGTGTGGCCAGCACGCGGGCCTGACGGCGGGCGACTCGGCCACTCCACCATCACCATTGGCGGTCATTATTACGCCAACTGCGAGCCGACGGGGAAAACGTAACTGTAATCATTCCAGGGCCCGGTGTCGAACGCGCCGAGATCACCGAACCATCGACCATTCGCGCAAATCAGATTGAAGTCCATGAGGCCTCTGTCCTCAGAGCCGGTGTACAGCGTCGCTCTATAGTCCTGTGAATCCCACAAGACACAGACAAAGTTCAATCCGTTCACACCGAAGCTGCTGCAAGATTCCGCTGCTCGTGCCTTGGGGGCCGCGTCGGCGACGCCGCCTCCGATGCTGATGATGGCCAGTCCGCTGAGGCCTACCGCCGCCATGCGCTTGAGGAAATTCACTGGGGATCCTTACTTGTGCTGGAAGTCGAGCGGGAACGTGGCTAAGCGTAGAGAGGCCGGAGTGGAAAAGATGTGCGAGGGAAGTGCACGCCTCTCCGAGGGGGTGTGGTGCCGTGCAGGACGCGCCGGCGCAACGGTGTGGCGCCCGACGACCTCGATTCGTCAGTGGGTGGATTCGCCCTCAACGGTCCGCGACTGGATCTTTACGGCGACGACCGCCTCGTGCTGTCCGTCATCGATCCCACCCCGATAGGCTCGTCAGCTTCGCCGACCTCCAGCGCAGCACGCATACGGGCAGGACGGCATTCGGCGATGTATGGGTCACAGCCCGCCTCGGCCGTCGGGCCTGAACACCGTGGCCCGAGGAGGCCGGTCCGTCGCCGGGCAGGGACGGGTCTGGTCGCAGTGGAAACGGGGCGTTTTGCCGGGTAGCGTCGATGACCTGCGGAAAGACGGAGCGGAAGGTCAGCAGTGAAGATCGACTGGAACCGGCGGTCCTGTGCACGGCGCGGACATGTCACGTATATGCCCGCCGAGGCGCCGCTGCGTGAGCGGCTGCACGCGGCCACCGCGCTCGGTGACGCCTGGCGCTGTCTGCGCTGCGGAGACTTCGTCCTCGGCCCCGCCCACGGATCGGGGCCCGCGGCCGACGCCCCGCTCGTCCCGCGCGGCAAGGCCCTGCGGGACCTGGTCATCATGCGCTTCATCGCGGTCGAGCGGGCCGTCCGCGGACTGTTCGTCCTTCTGGCGGCTGTCGCGGTGTGGAAGTTCAGCAACACCCAAAACTCGGTGCACCGGCTGTTCGACGAGTACCTCACCGCCCTGCGGCCGGTCGCCCGGCACTTCCACTACGACCTCGACCACTCACCGGTGGTCGACACGATCCGCAAGACCTTCGAATACCGGCACTCCACGCTGATGATCGCGGCCGCGGCCCTGTGCGCGTACGCCGCGATCGAGATCGTGGAGGGGGTGGGGCTGTGGATGCTCAAGCGGTGGGCGGAGTATCTGGCGGTGGTGGCCACGGCCGCGTTCCTGCCGCTGGAGGTCTATGAGTTGACCGAGCGGGTCAGCTGGCTGAAGGTGGCCACGCTGGTGCTGAACGTGCTCGCGGTGGTGTACATCCTGTTGTCCAAGCGGCTGTTCGGGCTGCGGGGCGGCCGGGTGGCGTTCGAGGAGGAGCGGCATAGCGCGTCGTTGATGGAGGTGGAGAGCGCGGCGGGGGCGGTC
>NZ_JAERRG010000093.1 GCF_016741935.1 Streptomyces endocoffeicus
GTGTCCCTCGCCTGGGGCTTGTGGGCACAGGCCAGCGGAATCACCCAGAACCTCAACGAGACCGACCTCGCCCGCATGGACAGGTTGGGGATCGTTCCGATGGCCACTGAGGATGCCTTGGCGTCGTTTGATCGGTCGATGTATGCGGACCGTGCTGTGGTGCTGCCGGTGCGGTTGGACCTCAAGGCATTCGGGGAACGGCCGGTGCCCGTACCGACGGTGCTGCGTCAGTTGGTGCGCAGGCCGGTCCGGAAGGCAGCGGCCGGGAATGACAGTCGCGCGGGCACCGAGTGGCGCGACTGGGTCGCCATGGTTGTTCCGGAAGAGCGGGAGCGGCTGGTGCTGGACCTGGTCCGTACCCACGTCGCCACGGTGCTGGGACGAACCGATCCGTACGGAATCGAGGAGAAGCGAGCGCTCAAGGAATTGGGCTTCGATTCCCTCACCGCAGTCGAGCTCCGAAACCAGCTCAGCAACATCACCGGACTTCGCCTGCCGACCACTCTGGTCTTCGATCATCCGACTCCAGTGGCCATTGCCAACGTTCTGCTCAAGCAGATCGACGGGGCTGCGCAGACCACTGCGCAGGGCATCATGAGCGAGATCGACAAATTGGAAGTGGCCCTTGCCGGCATTGACTGGGCCGATGCCGAGGCGGCCGTCGTTTCCACCCGCCTACGCGGGCTCCTCACTAAGTGGGGCAGGAATTCCGAGTCGGATACCGAAGACCTCGGAACTGCATCGGCTGATGAGCTATTCAGCATTCTCGATGGCGAGCTGGAACGTTAAGGATCTCCGGGCGTAAAGGAAGGCGGGATAGAACCATGTCGGTTGACGAGAAGACTCTCGATTATCTGCGGCGTGCTACGGCCGACCTTCGCGATGCCCGTGGGCGTCTGCGCGAGTTGGAAGACCGTGCACACGAACCGATTGCCATCGTCGGTATGGCCTGCCGGTATCCGGGGAATGCCGCGTCACCGGATGAGCTCTGGACTCTGCTGGCCAACGGTGCAGACGCGCTCTCCGAGTTCCCTGCCGATCGTGGGTGGGAGCTGGAGGATCTGTACGATCCGGACCCGGGTCGGCCTGGGAAGACCTATGCCGTGAGCGGCGGGTTCCTGCATGATGCGGCGGATTTCGATGCGGAGTTCTTCGGTATTTCTCCGCGTGAGGCGCTGGCTATGGATCCGCAGCAGCGGCTGCTGCTGGAGACGTCCTGGGAGGCCATAGAGACTGCCGGGATCAACCCTTCCGCGCTGAGCGAAGCACCAGTCGGGGTATTCATCGGAGCCAACGGTCAGGATTACCTTTCGCGGTTCCAGGACGACGGCGAAGACGGTGATGGGTATCTTCTGACGGGTAACACGGCCAGTGCCATGTCCGGCCGCCTTGCCTATGTCTTCGGTCTTGAGGGTCCGGCGGTGACGGTGGATACGGCGTGTTCCTCGTCGCTGGTGGCTCTGCATCAGGCGAGTGTGGCGCTGCGCAGTGGTGAATGCTCGATGGCCCTGGCCGGTGGGGCGACGGTGATGTCCACACCCATCGCATTCGTGGAGTTCTCCCGACAGCGTGGTCTGGCGGCCGATGGCCGCTGCAAGGCGTTCGCCGAGGCGGCGGATGGCACGGGTTGGGGAGAGGGTGTGGGTGTGTTGTTGTTGGAGCGGTTGTCGGATGCTCGGGTGCGGGGGCATCGGGTGTTGGCGGTGGTGCGTGGTTCTGCGGTGAATCAGGATGGTGCGTCGAATGGGTTGACGGCGCCGAATGGTCCGTCGCAGGAGCGGGTGATCCGGCAGGCGCTGGCTAACGCGCGGTTGTCGGCGGCGGATGTGGATGCGGTTGAGGGTCATGGGACCGGCACGAAGCTCGGTGATCCCATCGAGGCGCACGCGCTGCTGGCCACGTATGGGCAGGGTCGGGAAGACGGTCGGCCGTTGTGGCTGGGAGCGTTGAAGTCGAACATCGGTCACACGCAGGCGGCTGCGGGTGTGGGTGGTGTGATCAAGATGGTCATGGCCCTGAACCGCGAGATGCTCCCCCGCACGTTGCATGTGGATCAGCCGTCCTCGCATGTGGACTGGGGCGCGGGGGCGGTGGAGTTGCTGGCTGAGCCTGTGGCTTGGCCGCGTGGGGAGCGGGTCCGGCGGGCTGGGGTGTCTTCCTTCGGCGTGTCGGGGACTAACGCACACGTTCTTCTCGAGGAAGCACCGGTGGATGAGTCCGTGGAGGTGGAGGTTTCCGCTGCTGGTGGTGGTGTGACGCCGTGGGTGGTGTCGGGGCGCAGTGCGGGAGCGTTGGCGGCTCAGGCCAGCCGACTGCTGGAGCATGTCAGCGCTGCTCAGGCTGACGGTGGCGTGGATGTGGTGGGTATGGGGCGTGCTCTGGTGGGTTCGCGTGCGGTGTTCGAGCACCGTGCTGTCGTCTTTGGCTCGGATGTGGAGGAGCTGACCGCTGGGCTCGCGGCGCTGGTGGAGGGCAAGTCCGTCGGTGGTGCCGGTGGTGTGGTGGTGGGGCGTGTGCGGTCGGGGCGTGTGGCGGTGTTGTTCTCCGGTCAGGGGAGTCAGCGGGCGGGGATGGGGCGGGAGTTGTATGAGGCCTTTCCCGTGTTCGCGGCGGCGTTCGATGAGGTGTGTGCTCGGTTCGATGTGCTGCTGGACCGCCCGTTGAAGGATGTGGTCTTCGCCGACGCTGCTGCTCCTGACGGTGAGGGGTTGTTGGATCGGACGGTGTTTACGCAGGCGGGGTTGTTTGCGTTGGAGGTGGGGCTGTTCCGGTTGATGGAGTCTTTCGGAGTCCGGGTGGATTTCTTGGCGGGGCATTCGATCGGTGAGGTGGTGGCGGCGTATGTGGCGGGGGTGTGGTCGTTGGAGGATGCCTGCACGTTGGTGGCTGCTCGTGGGCAGCTGATGCAGGGCCTGCCTGCGGGTGGGGCGATGGCCTCGGTCCAGGCTGGCGCGGAGGAGATGGGTCAGGCTCTGGAGGATCTGCGGGGCGGGTCTGGGCTTGGTGGTGTGGTGGAGGTTGCGGCGGTTAATGGGCCGGATCAGGTGGTGGTCTCCGGGGCGGAGGCTGCCGTGGCCCGAGTAGCTGACCATTGGCGTGGTCTGGGTCGGAAGGTGAAGAGTCTGCGAGTGGGGCACGGGTTCCACTCGGCGTTGATGGAGCCGATGCTGGACGGTTTCCGGCAGGTGCTGGAGGGCCTGTCCTTCGCTCCCCCTCGGCTGACGGTGATCTCCAATGTGACGGGTCGGCCGGCGGAGGCGCAGGAGGTGTGTTCGCCGGAGTATTGGGTGCGTCATGTCCGGCAGGCGGTGCTGTTCGGGCCGGGTGTGGAGTGGCTGGCCGAGGACGGTCAGGTGACACGGTTTGTGGAACTGGGGCCCGACGGCGTTCTGACCGCCATGACCCACAACTGCCTGGCCAGCGTGCGCCAGACCCGCACCGACAACGAGAGCGACCCCGGTGCTGAGCCGGAGATCATCCCCTCCCTGCGCCGGGATCAGCCTGCGGTCAATGCGGTACTGACCTGCCTGGCAAGGCAGTTCACCACCGGCACCCCCATCGACTGGACTCCCGCACTCGGCGGCAGCGACAGCAACGTCCCGCAGGCCCACCTGGATCTCCCCACCTACGCCTTCCAACGTCGACGCTACTGGCCCGAGACCCAGCCGACGGTCGTCGAAGGCCCGACCACGGCAGCGTCAGCCAAAGAGTCTCGCTTCTGGTCTGCCGTGGAAGAGGAGGACGCCGAAGCGGTATCCGCCCTTCTGGGATTGGCGGGCGACGAACGTGAGCCCGGGTTCCATGAGGTTCTGCCCGTGCTGGCGGATTGGCATCGCAGGGAGAACCGGCGCTCCACGGTCAATGACTGGCGCTATCGGGTCGTATGGAAGCCGATCGTTGAGACCGGTGCGAGCGGCGGTGCTGACCCGACGCACACCGGGACGTGGCTCGCTGTGGTGCCTGCTGGATCCCGCGGCATGACGACGTGGGTTCACGATGCCCTCACCGTATTGGCCCGCAGCGGGGTGTCCGTGGTGCGCATCGAGGTCTCCGCCAGCGATGGAGCCGATCGGGCGGCCCTTGCCGAGGACATTCGTGCCGCCGTCGCCCGCCATGACGCCGAGGAAGGCACTGAGGGCGGCACGGCTTCGGTGGCCGGGGTGCTGTCGTTCCTGGCCTTGGACGAAGCACCGGGACCGGTTCACCAAGCGGCCCCAGCCGGCGCGGCGGCGACGCTCGCCCTCGTCCACGCGCTCAGCGACCTCGATATGGACCTGCCCCTTTGGCTGATGACCAGGGGCGCTGTCGCGGTCGGCCGTTCCGATGTGCTGCCCTCGCCACTGCAGTCGATGGTGTGGGGTCTCGGCAGGGTCATCGGACTGGAACACCCCCAATGGTGGGGTGGTCTGATCGACCTCCCCGATGTACTGGATGACCGAGCGGCACGGCGATGGCTTGCTGCCCTCGCTTCGTCTGCCGGTGAGGACCAGGTTGCGATTCGGACGTCGGGAGCCTTCGTACGGCGCCTCGTACGGGCCCGGACCGGAGAGTCGAGCGCCGCGTTCGGCGGGGCCAGGCGGCCGCGCGGCACGGTGCTGATCACAGGTGGCACCGGCGCGTTGGGCGGGCATGTCGCTCGTTGGCTGGCCGAGGCGGGAGCGGCACACCTTCTCTTGGTCAGCAGGCGCGGACCCGCGGCTCCAGGAGCGGCTGAGTTGGTGGCCGAGCTGGAGGCCGCGGGAGTCTCCGTGACCGTGGCCGCATGCGATGTCGCCGACCGGGAAGCGGTACGCACTCTGCTGGCCACTCTTCCCGGCGAACACCCGCTGTCCGCGATCGTGCATACCGCCGGATCAGGCGGCGACCTTCGACCGGTGGTCGAGACCGGCTCGGAGAGCTTCGCCGACGTGCTCGATGCGAAGGTGACAGGCGCGCGATGCCTCCATGAGCTGACACGCGAGATGGAGCTCGACGCCTTCGTGCTGTTTTCCTCGGCCGCCGCTACCTGGGGCAGTGGCGGGCAGGGCAGTTACGCGGCCGCCAACGCCTACCTCGATGCTCTGGCCGAACACCGCAGGGCTCTCGGATTGGCCGGGACCTCGATCGCATGGGGTGCGTGGGCCGACGCCGGTATGGCCGTGGTCGACGCCGCCGAGGAGATGGTGCGCCGCCGCGGACTGCGATCGATGCCACCGGAACTGGCTGTTGTGGCGTTGCAGCAGACATGGGACGCGGATGAGGCATCGGTGACTGTGGCCGATGTGGACTGGGAGCGCTTTGTCCCGGGATTCACCGCGGCCCGCACTCGCCCGCTGCTGATGGATCTGCCGGAGGCGGCGCGGGCGCTCGAGGAGACTCGTTCGTCGGCGGGGGAGAATACGTCTGCCTGGCTGACGCAGCTCACCGAGGCTTCTGTTGAGGAACGGGAGCGCTTGCTGCTCGAACTGGTTCGCGCCCATGTCGCGGCCGTGTTGAATTATGGCGACGCTGGAGATATCGCCGCGAGCCGCGCTCTGAAGGACCTTGGATTCGATTCCTTGACGGCGGTCGAGCTGCGTAACCGGCTCAATGCGGTTACCGGGCTGGCCTTGCCCACCACAGTGGTTTTCGACCATCCCACCCCTGCTGCCCTTGTCGCCCATCTTCGGGTGCAACTCTTCGGGGAAGGCGAAGGTGAAACCTCGGGCAGGCGGCCCCTGGCCACGACTCCAGGAGGTCAGGCGGAGGACGATGCGGGCACTGACCCCGTCGTCATCGTGGGGGCAGCGTGCCGGTACCCGGGTGGCTCGGGTTCGCCCGAGCAGTTGTGGGACCTGGTAGCCGGTGGGGTGGACGCGATCTCCGGATTCCCCTCCGACCGTGGCTGGGACCTCGAGAACCTCTACGACCCGGATCCCGATCGGTCCGGCAAGACCTATGCGATGAATGGCGGATTTCTCGACGATGTGGCGGGATTCGATGCGGAGTTCTTCGGCATTTCTCCGCGTGAGGCATCGGCCATGGATCCGCAGCAGCGGCTGCTGCTGGAGACCTCTTGGGAGGCCATAGAAACCGCTGGGATCAACCCTTCCGAGCTGACGGGAACGCCCGTCGGCGTGTTCATCGGAGCCAATAACCAGGACTACCTGACTCGCTTCTCGACCGTGCCGAGCGGCGCTGACGGATATGTGATGACAGGCAATACCGCCAGTGTGATGTCC
>NZ_JAERRG010000094.1 GCF_016741935.1 Streptomyces endocoffeicus
CTTGCCGGGGTACATGCCCAGGGCGATGAGTACGTCGCGGAAGTTCAGACCGGCGGCTCGTACCGCGACCCGTACCTCGTGCGGTCCCAGTGGACGCGTCGCCGAATCGGACGGGACCAGTGTGAGGTTCTCCAGTGTGCCGTGTTCGCTGGTGTCCAGGTGCCAGGCGTCGGTGTCGGTGGGGGGTGTCAGTGCGTCGGTGATGGCTGTGGTCGTCAGTCGGGGGAGGGTGATGGCGCCGTCGCGGATACGGGCCTGGGGTTCGCCGGAGGCGATGAGGGTGGGGAGGATCTTTTGGGAGGTGGGGTGGTTGTCGGTGTCGATGAGGATGATGCGGTCGGGGTGTTCGGTTTGGGCGGTGCGGATGAGTCCCCAGACGGCTGCGCCGGCGAGGTCGTCGTGGGTGGCTTCGACGATGAGGGGGGTGGTGGTGTCCTGGGCCAGGTGGTGCTGGACGCGGGTCAGGGTTTCGGTGGTGATGCGGTGGGTGTCGGCCAGGACGTCGTCGCCCACCGTGGGGACTGTGTACTGCTCGAAGTCCACTGTGGCCGCGGGGGTGGTGGGGGTGTGGGGGGACCAGCCCAGTGTGTAGAGGTGGTTTGTCTCGGGTTTGGCGTCGTGGAGCTGGCCGGGGTCGAGTGGCCGGGTGGTGAGCGAGTCGATGGTGATGACGGGTTGGCCGGTGGTGTCGGTGGCCAGTAGGCGAATGGTGCCGGAGTCGTCGGTGTCCAGTTGGACGCGCAAGTGGGTGGCGCCGACGGCGTGGAGGGTGACGCCGGTCCAGGAGAAGGGCAGGTGTGGGGTGCTGGTGTCCGGGGTGTTGAGGGCCGCGGGGTGTAGTGCCGCGTCGAGCAGCGCCGGGTGCAGGGTATGTCCTGTGGCGGTGCCTGCGGCGGTGGGCAGCTCGATCTCGGCGAAGAGGGTGTTGTCGCGTTGGTAGAGGGCGCGGAGTCCTTGGAAGGCGGGGCCGTAGTGGAGTCCGGTGTCGGTGAGTCGCTGGTAGGCGTTGGTGAGGTCGATGTGGTGGGCGTCGGTGGGTGGCCAGGTTCCGAGGTCCGTTGTGGGTTGGGTTTCGCGTTTGAGGGTGCCGGTGGCGTGGGGGGTCCAGGTGCCGGTGGTGTCGCGGCTGTGGAGGGAGATGGGGCGGTGGCCGGTGTCGGTCTCGGGGCCCACGGTGATCTGGACCGGGGTGGGGCGGGTCAGTGCGAGGGGGGTGTGGATGACCAGCTCGTCCACGGTGGTGTGGTCGGTGTACCCCGCGGCGTAGAGGGCGAGGTCTATCAGTGCGGTGCCGGGGACGATGACGGTGTCGTTTACCGTGTGGTCGGCGAGCCAGGGGTGGGTGCTGGTGGAGAGTCGGCCGGAGAGGATGAGTTCGCCGGTGTCGGCCACTGTGGTCACCGCGCCGAGCAGTGGGTGGTCCGTCGTCCCCAGGCCGGCGCCCTCCACCTCGGCGCCCCCTCCCACGGCGTCGTGCAGCCAGAACCGTTCACGCTGGAACGCGTAGGTCGGCAGCTCCACGCGCCGGCCCCGGGGGACCACTGCGGACAAGTCGAGCTCCACACCGCTGGTGTGGGCGTGCCCGGCGGCGGTGAGCACGGTCACGACCTCGTCGTGGTTGCGGCGGGTGGTGGGGATGAGGTGGGTGGTGGCGGGGAGGGTGGTGCGGGCGAGGGCGGTGAGGGTGGCATCGGGGCCGAGTTCGAGGTAGGTGGTGATGCCGTGGTGGTGGAGGTGGTGGAGGGTGTCGGCGTAGCGGACGGGTGCGGTGATGTGGCGGGTCCAGTGGGTGGTGTCGGGGTGAGCGGGTGCCGCGGTGAGCATGCTGATGAGAGGGATGTGTGGGGGGTGGTGGGTGAGGGTGTTGAGGGTGGTGGTGAAGGGGGCGAGGATGGGTTGCATGAGGGGGGAGTGGAAGGCGTGGCTGACGTTGAGCCAGTTGGTTTTGACGTCGAGTTGGGTGGCGATGTGGTGGAGGGTGGTGCGGTCGCCGGAGAGGACGGTGGCGTGGGGGCCGTTGACGGCGGCGATGGAGACGGTGTTTTCGAGGTCGTGGAGGTGGGGTTGGAGGGTGTGGGGGGCGGTGGCGACAGCGAGCATGGCGCCGTCGGGAGGTAGGTCCTGCATGAGGGTGCCGCGTGCGGTGACCAGGTGGACGGCGTCGGGCAGGGTGAGGGCGCCGGCGACGTGCGCTGCGGTGATTTCTCCGACGGAGTGGCCGCAGACCATATCGGGTCGCAGGCCCCAGGATTCCCAGAGTCGGTAGAGGGCGGTTTCGAAGGCGAACAGGGCGACTTGGGCGTGGTCGGTGCGTTGGAGGGTCTCGCCCTGGTCGGGGTCGAACATCACCTCGCGTAGTCCGGGGGTGGCGAGTGCGAAGACCTCGTCCAGTGCCCGGGTGAAGACGGGGAAGTGTTCGTACAACCGCCGTCCCATACCGGGGCGTTGGGAGCCCTGCCCGGTGAACATCACCGCCAGCGGCCCGCCGTCCCCGGTGCCCGGCGCCAGGTCGGCAAGCCCGGCCGTGAAGTCCTGCACGGTCTCCCCGACGACCACGGCGCGGTGCGGCAGGACCGCCCGGGTGGCGACGAGCGAGTGCGCCACGTCGTGGACGGACACCTCCCCGTCCTCGACCAGCGCCGCCAACCGTCCCGCCGACTCCCGCAGGGCGGGTTCGGTGTGTGCGGAGAGTATCCAGGGCACCGGTCCGGCCGGGGGTGCCTCCGGAACATCCGGCTCCGGGCCGGTGGGGGTGTGTTCGAGGATGACGTGTGCGTTGGTGCCGCTGACTCCGAAGGACGACACGCCCGCGCGTCGGGGGCGTTCGTCCGCGTCCGGCCAGTCGCGGGCCTCGGCCAGTAGCTCGACGGCACCCGCCGACCAGTCGACCTCCGGGGTCGGCTCGTCGATGTGCAGGGTCTTGGGCATGATGCCGTGGCGCATGGCCATGACGGTTTTGATGATGCCGGCGACTCCGGCGGCGGCTTGGGTGTGGCCGATGTTGGACTTCAGTGAGCCCATCCACAGCGGTTGTTCCCGGTCCTGTCCGTAGGTGGCGATGATGGCCTGGGCTTCGATGGGGTCGCCGAGTTTGGTGCCGGTGCCGTGTGCTTCGACGAGGTCGATGTCGGTGGGGGTGAGTTGGGCGTTGGTGAGTGCGTCGCGGATGACGCGTTGTTGGGAGGGGCCGTTGGGGGCGGTGAGGCCGTTGGAGGCGCCGTCCTGGTTGACGGCGGTGCCGCGTACCACGGCGAGTACCGGGTGTCCGAGGCGTTGGGCGTCGGAGAGTCGTTCGATCAGGAGCAGGCCGATGCCTTCGGCCATGCCGAAGCCGTTGGCGTCGGCGTCGAAGGCTTTGCAGCGTCCGTCGTCGGCGAGGCCGCGCTGTCGGCTGAATTCGATGAACGGTGCCACTGAGGCCAGTACGGTGACGCCGCCGGTGATGGCGAGGGTGCATTCGCCGGAGCGCAGGGCCTGGACGGCGAGGTGCAGGGCGACCAGGGAGGAGGAGCAGGCGGTGTCCAGTGAGACGGCCGGGCCCTCGAAGCCGAAGGTGTACGAGACACGGCCGGACGCCACGCTCGCCGCGCTGCCATTGGCCACGTAGCCTTCGAGGTCGGCCGGCGCACTGCCCCGCAGGGCGACGTAGTTGCTGGCCATGATGCCGGTGAAGACGCCGGTACGGCTGCCGCGCAGGGTGGTCGGGTCGATGCCGGAGCGCTCCAGGACCTCCCAGGTGGTCTCCAGGAGCAGTCGCTGCTGCGGGTCCATGGCCAGCGCTTCGCGTGGTGAGATGCCGAACGGGTCCGGGTCGAATGCGCCGGCGCCTTCCAGGAATCCACCGTGGCGGGTGTAGGCGGTGCCGGCGTGGTCGGGGTCCGGGTCGTACAGGGTGTCCAGGTCCCAGCCGCGGTCGGTGGGGAATGTGGTGATGGCGTCGCCGCCTGTGCTGATCAGGCGCCATAGGTCCTCGGGGGAGTCGACACCGCCGGGCAGTCGGCAGGCCATCCCCACGATCGCGATCGGCTCCGCGTCTCCGTCCGTGGCGGCTCGCGGCCGGGTGGTGTCCGCTGTCGAGCCGAGCAGCAGACCGGCCGCCGCCGCACACGTGGGGTAGTCGAAGATCAGCGTGGCGGGCAGCCGCAGCCCGGTCGCCGCCGACAGCCGGTTGCGGAACTCCACGGCGGTCAGGGAGTCGAACCCGAGGTCCTTGAAGACCTGACGCGCACCGATCGCGGTGGCGTCGGCATGCCCGAGCACGGCCGCGGCCTGCTCCCGGACCATGTCGACAGCCGCCCGCTCTCGCTCGTGCGGCATCATCCCGGCCAGCAGATCGCGCCAGGTACCGGCGGCCTCGTCGCTGCTCGCGGTCGCCCGCGGCCTGCGCACCAAGCCGCGCAGCACGGTTGGTGTCACCGGCGCGGCGCGGAGCGCCACCAGGTCGAAGGCGGCCGTGACCACGCTCCCGGCTTCCGCCGCCAGCGCGGCGTCGAACAGGGCCAGCCCCTCGGCGTCGGCCAGCGGCCGCAGCCCGTCGCGGGCCAGCCGGTTGTGGTCGGTTTGGACGAGGTGGCGGGTCATGCCGGTGGCGCGTTCCCACGAGCCCCAGGCGAGTGAGGTGCCGGGGAGACCGTGGTGGCGGCGGTGGGTGATCAGGGCGTCGAGGAAGCTGTTGGCGGCGGCGTAGTTGGCCTGCCCCGCGTTGCCCAGCACGCCGGCGACCGAGGAGAAGACCACGAAGAGGGCCAGGTCTTGGTCGCGGGTGAGTTCGTGCAGCCACCAGGCGGCGTCGGCCTTGGGGGCGAAAGTGGTGGCCAACGCGTCGGTGTCGAGGTGGTCGATGGTGGCGTCGGCCAGTGCCCCGGCGGTGTGCACCACGCCCGTCAGCGGGCCGACCTCGTCGACGAGTGCGGCGAGGGCGGTGCGGTCGGTGAGGTCGCAGGAGATGGTGCGGACGCGGGCGCCGAGGTCGGTGAGTTCGGTGGTGAGTTCGGTGGCGCCGTCCGCATCGGGTCCCTGACGGCTGACCAACACCAGGTCGCGGACGCCGTGTTCGGCGACCAGGTGGCGGGCGACCAGCGAGCCCAGGCCGCCGGTGCCGCCGGTGACGAGCACAGGGCCCGTGGGGAGTGTGTCGATGGACGCCCTGGTGTCCGTCGACAGGCGTGTGAGTCGGGGGAGGGTGATGGCGCCGTCGCGGATGCGGGCCTGGGGTTCGCCGGAGGCGATGAGGGCGGGCAGTGCCTTGCGGGAGGTGGGGTGGTTGTCGGTGTCGATGAGGATGATGCGGTCGGGGTGTTCGGTTTGGGCGGTGCGGAGCAGTCCCCAGACGGCTGCGCCGGCGAGGTCGTCGTGGGCGGCTTCGACGACGAGGGGGGTGGTGGTGTCCTGGGCCAGGTGGTGTTGGACGCGGGTCAGGGTTTCGGTGGTGATGCGGTGGGTGTCGGCCAGGACGTCGTCGCCGACCGTCGGCACCTCGTACCGCTCGAACTCCTCCGCGACCGCCCTCGCGTCCAGCGCGCGGGCGACCCAAGCCAGGTCGTAGAGCTGGTGGGCGCCGACGCCTCCGGCGCGGAGCTCGTCCGCACCGACCGGCCGCGTGACCAGGGAGTCGATCGAGACGACGGGCTGCCCCATGGTGTCCCGCGCCAACAACCGGATCGCGCCGTCGTCGATGTCCAGCTCGACCCGCAGCTTGGTCGCACCGGTGGCGTGGAGGGTGACGCCGGTCCAGGCGAAGGGGAGTCGGGTGTCGGTGTGGTGCTGTGCGGCGGTGGCGGCGTGGAGGGCGGCGTCGAGGAGTGCGGGGTGGATGCCGTAGCCGTCGGTGTTGCCGGTGTTGCCGGTGTTGTCGGTGTCGGGGAGGCGGACGTCGGCGAAGAGACGACTGCCTCGGCGCCACAGTGCGCGCAGTCCTTGGAAGGTGGGGCCGTATTCCAGTCCGGTGGCGGCTAGGCGTTCGTATGCCCCGGTCAGGTCGATGGGTTGGGCGTTGGTGGGGGGCCAGGTGGTTTGGGGGGTGTCGGGGGTGTGTTGGTGCTGGGTGAGGGTGCCGGTG
>NZ_JAERRG010000095.1 GCF_016741935.1 Streptomyces endocoffeicus
TGCGGAGATCTTCTCTGAGTCGGTCAACGACTACCCCTCGGCTCGCTCTTGAGGCCGTCCGAAGCGCTTGCTCCACGCCCGCCGACCCTATATGTTTCCGATATATATTACGCTTGGGCTCAGTGAAGCACATTCAAACCCTTGACGCCAAGGTCTGTCACCTTCAGACTCATGCCCACTCCGCCAACTGGGGCGCCTCCTCGTGTCTTGCCTCCTCTCGGACCCGGACAGGTGCCCGCGAGTCCCCCGAATCATCGGCAAGCTCAGTGAAAGCAGCCCATTTCAACCCTCATGGATCCGGCATGTATCAGGTCTATGATCCCATGCATTGCGCCATAGATGGGATGTTCCGATGCACATTCGGCGTAGCAGTGGACACAGCGACCGGGTCGGCAGACGCCGGGCGGCACTCGCCGAGGTCGTCGCTCTGGCCCTCGGCGCGGCCGGCTGTTCGGGCGGCTCGAGCGGCGGCTCGGACTCGGTCCAGCTCACATACCGCTTCTGGGGCGCGTGCCAGCGGACGGCGGTGGGTGCATGATGCCTGAGGACTCCTCGCGCTCCCGCGCTCCCGCGCTACGCGGCACCGCGCCAAGTCCGTGGCCACCCACACCGTGCTGATCGCCGGTGCGGCGCTGGTGGTCCCGGGCCTGATCATCGTCTTCTCCGGCAGCAAGGGCCAACTCGTCGAACCCCCTTGAAAGGACAAGCACATTGGACGACATACAGCTCGGCGTCATCGGCCTGGGAATCCGCAGCGACTTGGCCGGGCTGGCCCACCGGCCCGGCTCGGGCTCGCTGGTGGCGGCCGCCTGCGACCGCGACTCCCGTCTGCTGGCTTTCGCCGAGGAGCGCTTCGGCCCCCGGGTGAGGACCACGCCGGACCACCACGCGCTGCTCGACGCCGGGCTTGACGGCGTGTTCGTGCTGACCCCGGACCACACCCACGAGCAGATCGGTCTGGACTTCCTCGAGGCCGGTGTCCCGGTGTTCCTGGACAAGCCGATGACGATCACCACCGAGGGCTGTGACCGGCTGCTCGCGGCGGCCCACAAGCACCGGACGCCCTTGTACGTCGGCCACAACATGCGGCACATGCCGGTCGTGGTCGCCATCCGCGAGCTGATCGTCAGCGGGGCGATCGGTGAGGTCAAGGCCATCTGGTGCCGCCACTTCGTCGGCCATGGCGGGGACTTCTACTTCAAGGACTGGCACGCCGACCGGCGTAATACCACCGGATTGCTGCTGCAGAAGGGTGCCCACGACCTCGATGTCATCCACTGGCTGGCCGGCGGCTATACCCGGCGGGTGAACGCCATGGGCGGGCTGACCGTCTATGGCGACATCGACTCGCGCCGCGATCGCAGCGGGCAGCGGATGACCGAGTGGCTGTCGACGGAGAACTGGCCACCGCTCAGCCTGACCGGCCTCAACCCCGTGGTGGACGTCGAGGACCTGAGCATGATGCAGATGCAGCTGGACAATGGCGTCTTCGCCAGCTACCAGCAGTGCCACTACACACCGGACTACTGGCGCAACTACACGGTGATCGGTACCGAGGGCCGGCTGGAGAACTTCGGCGACACCGAGGGGTCGGAGGTCCGGGTGTGGAACCGCCGCTCCGACTACCGCGCCGAGGCCGATCTGGTGGTACGCGTCCACAGCCCGGCCGGCTCCCACGGCGGCGCCGACCCTGTGCTGGTCGAGGAGTTTCTGCGGTTCGTGCGGGAGGGCGGGGCCACTGTCACCTCGCCGGTCGCGGCCCGCGAAGCGGTGGCCGCCGGTCACGCGGCCACCGTGTCGCTGCGGGACGGAGGACGGGCCATCGACGTCGCTCCCGTGGACCCCGACGTGGCCGCCTACTTCGCACGCGGCCAGAAGTGAGCCGGTCTATGCCCGTCTTGACTGCTCGCCATGTAGCCGTGACCGGAAGCAAGGCCATCGCCTGCGTGACGCTGCCTGACATCAGCCAAGCCGCGGACAGCGGCCAGAGTGTCCGGTCCAGCCGGTGCTCGGCGCCTCCGCGGTCCACCCAGCAGCCGAGCGAGTCCGCACCACGCGCCGCCGCACACCCACCACCCCGGGCATGGCGCACGCGCCGTCGTTGGCGCCTCCGGCCTCCCCGACACCGATACGGACACCGACACCGACGGCCTGGCCCTCGCGCATCCGGGAACATCTGTACGGCACCGTCGTCGACACCGCCGACCACACTCCGCGGCGGCCACCCGGCCCACTGCGTTGCCACGGTGCACCCAGCAGATGTGGCAGAACGAGTACTTCTGGCTTGACGACAGCCTCAGCCGACGTGCAGGTGGCCGACTCGATCATCGGCCAGGACTTGTCCGGGCGATCATCGCGGGCCGGGAACTGGCCGTACCGGAGCGGCGGACTCCTCCTCCCGTCGGTCGCTGTTCGTCACTGTGACCCCGCGGCGACCAGCGTCGTGGTGATGGGTTCGAGCTCGGTGACCAGCTCGTCGAGCTCAGTGGGAGACAGGGCGTCGTACGGCGGGGCGGCGAGCTCGTCGGTAAGGGTTTCGATGCGTTGCTTGGTCTCGCGGCCGGCGTCGGTGAACCGGCCGTCGGTGTCGACGAGCCCGCGCTCGCGCAACCCGTCCATGACCGCGGCCAGCCGCTCCTTCGGCAGGTGGTGGAGGCGCCCGAATGACTCCGGCGGGTGGATGCCCATCTCCAGCGCGGACAGCACGTGGGCCTCCGCGCCGCCGATACGCGCGCCGACGAGAGCGGCGACGTGCCCGTCACCGCGGTGCTCGCGCAGCATGGTCGCAGAGTGCCACAGCCGGGCGACCGGGTCGCTCGGCACCGGAAGGGCGCGCATGGCGGCGTACATCACCCGGCCCTGTGTGGGTGCGTTCGTCGCGGCTTTGGTGGTCAGGTCGGCGGCGCGCACCAGGCCGGGGGAGTCGGCCACCTCGTCGCCGAGGATCCGCCGTACGGAGGCCGCGCTGCCCCGCTCCCGAGCGGCGACGGACGCCTCGGGCGGGATGGTCTCCCACACGCTCGGGATGTGCCGGGCGGCTTCCCCGTCGGCGAAGCTGTAGAAGGCGGCGTGCACGACCTGCGCCGGCACCCGCCCCAGCGGCGCGGCGCGGCTGGCGAAGTAGCCGTCCCAGTAGGTTCGGTGGCCGAGCGCGGCCAGCTCCTGGTTGCACTCGTCGGCGAAGTAGGTGACCAGGCAGATCGGCTCCAGGAGCTCGAACATGCGGCGGGCGGTGTGCGTCATGGCCTCCATCATGCCTGCGGTCACGCCCCCGTGGAGCAGTACGGGCCGCTGGGTCAGCTCCGTTATGAGGCCAGGTCTGGGCGTGATCCGCCGGACAGAACCCATGGGCCCGTGATCTCCGTAGGTCCTCATCCACCTGCTCGGACCGGGGCAGTCCGTCATGGGCACCGGGGCCGGCCCCGTACACGTTGCTGGAGGCGGCGAGCAGGTGCACGACGTTGGACACGCCGAGTCGATGCGACGCGCCGCCGCGCGTGGCGCTCGGTGATCACGGTTCGGACAGGCGTCGAGCCGGTCGGGCCACGACCACCCGGCACTCCCGCCACGTTCAGCCCGTGGGGCCCAGATCCGCTGTGTCGCGGATCTCGATCCGCTCGCCCGGCCGATGCAGTTCCAGGATCACGAGTTCGTTGCGGCCGGCCCGCCACACCGGGGCAGGGGCGTAAAGGGTGCGCTGCGGGCCTCGATCCCAGTAGCGGCCGAGTGCGAATCCGTTCAGCCAGACCTGGCCCTTGGTCCAGCCCGGCAGGGCGAGGAAGCCGTCGGCCCGATCTGGGACCTCCACTTCCGCACGGTGAAAAGCCGGGCCTTCGATGGCTTCGGCAGCCCCGAACCGCAGGACGGTCAGATCGGTCAGCGGGAGGGGGCGGATCTCCCAGTCGAACTGATACTGAGTGTCGATCCGGACCCCGCCGCTGATGCCCTTGCGATCCTCCAACCAGGGACCGTAGTTGACCCGCCCCATGTTCTCCACCAGCAAGTCGAGCTCGCCTCCGGTCTCGGGGACGCTGATCGACAGCGCATCCAGCGCCCCGGTTCGCTCCAGGACGCCGAGCGGCTCGCCGTCCAGGAACACCTGGGCCCGGTCGGCGAGGCCGTGCACGCGCAGGGTCGACTCGCTGAAGGGGCCGCGAAGCCGGGTGCGGTAGTGGATCAGTCCGAGTGACTGCCCCAGGGCCTCCATAGGCTCGGGCGAGAGCCGCTGCCGCGGGGTGGACAACACGTCCAGACAGTGCGCCAGCGCCACCGCACCGTTTGGGCGCACCGCCTGCGGGGCGAGCCGGTCCGGTGGCCCGGGCACCTCGTACCCGATCGGGCCGCGATGCTGCTCGATCACCTTACGGAAGGCGTGGAACTTCTCGGTCAGCTCGCCTGCCTCGCCGACCGGCGCGTCGTAGTCGTAGCTGGTGCAGGTCGGCTGGTATTCGGTCTCGTCATGGTTGGCGCCGTTCCACCAGCCGAAGTTCGTGCCGCCGTGGCCCATGTAGATGTTGACCGAGGCGCCTTGGGCCAGCATCCACTCCAGGTCCGCGGCGGCCTCATCTGCGTCGCGCACATGGTGGTGCTCACCCCAGTGATCGAACCATCCGTGCCAGTACTCGGAGCACACCAGCGGGCCGGTCGGCTGGTGGCGGCGCAGGGTGGCGAGCGACTCCTTGGGCCGCGAGCCGAAGGTCGCGGTCGCCAAGGTGCCAGGCAGGACGCCACCGCGCAACACGCCGTCGGTGGCGCCGTCGGCGGTGAAAAGCGGGCAGTCCACGCCGCGTCGGATCAGGCCCTGGCGCAGGTGGTCGAGGTAAGCGGTGTCGTGGCCGTAGCTGCCGTACTCGTTCTCGACCTGGACGGCGACCACCGGCCCGCCCCGACTGGCCAGCAGCGGGCGCAGGACTGGGACCAGCTGGTCGAACCAGGCGTCCACGACGTCCAGGTAGCGCTGGTCGGTACAGCGCAGACGCAGCCCAGGCTCGGCCAGCAGCCAAGCCGGGAGGCCGCCGAACTCCCACTCGGCGCAGATGTAGGGTCCGGGCCGCACGATCACGTCCAGGTCGAGCTGTGCGGCGGTGCGGATGAAGCGGGTGATATCGGCCGGACCGGAGAAGTCGGCCTGGCCGGGAGTCGGCTGGTGCAGGTTCCAGGCGATGTAGGTCTCGACGGTGTTGACGCCCATGGCGCGCAGGCGAAGCAGCCGGTCCTCCCACAGCTCGGGGTGGATCCGGAAGTAGTGGATGGCGGCGGAGATGATCTGGTGGGGCTGGCCGGCGCGCAGGAAGCCGCGCTCGGTCACGGTCAGCTCGGCGCCGGGGCGGGGATTGGTCACGGCTGTTCCCGGGTGCTCAGGCGGTGGTGGTCGTGGCGGTGGGGCGGGCGGCGACGACCCCACCGGGTCTTCAGGAGGCCCGGCGCAGATGCTGCAAGGTCAGCGTGGCATCCGGGCCGGCGGAGGTGTAGGGCATGTAAGTGGCGGTTTTCCCTTTGTCGCTCACCGTCGGTGACCCGCTGATCTTCTGGACCCGGTGAGCGGTCCCGGCGTCGTCGTGACCGCTCGACGGCCCGGGTGAACGCCGCTGTCGCCGTTCTCAAAGCGGTATTCCGCCCCTTCTGCATGGAGAACTCCTCCGGTGGAGTGGGGCCAGTTACTCAGTCACGTGCACACGAAGTGCGGAGATAGATCGGATATATATCCCATCGTGATGCTGGGGTGTGCTGGTTTTCCTGGGGATCCGTCGCGGTCGTGGGTTCGAGGGTGGGTAGCCGTACGGGGACGGTTCCGCGATGGAGTGGAGGGTGGAACGTCCCAGCGGGGCGGGGTGGAACCGCCCGGCTGGGACAGGGAAGAGTCTGCGGTTACCGGATCCTGGCGTCAAGGGTTTGAATATGATTCACTTAGCTCGGAACGTTTGATATATCGGAAACATGTGCCAGGTGTGGAGGTCAGTGCATCGACCGGCGGCCTCAAGAGCGAAGTGAGGGGGAGAGCTGTTGACCGGCTCAGAGAAGATCGCCGTGCCCGCGCCTGTG
>NZ_JAERRG010000096.1 GCF_016741935.1 Streptomyces endocoffeicus
TCGTTGTTGGAGCCGGTTGATGTGGGGTACTCGTGTGCGGTTCTGCGTTCCGCGTTTGAGCACCGGGCGGTGGTTTTCGGGCGTGACCGGGATGAGCTGGTCGGTGGTTTGCGGGCTGTGGTGGCTGGTGAGCCCGCGGCGAACGCTGTGGTCGG
The DNA here is from genome assembly GCF_016741935.1 of Streptomyces endocoffeicus. Classification (GTDB taxonomy): domain Bacteria; phylum Actinomycetota; class Actinomycetes; order Streptomycetales; family Streptomycetaceae; genus Streptomyces; species Streptomyces endocoffeicus. Next base: position 156 of record NZ_JAERRG010000096.1, read on the forward strand.
GATTGCTGGTGGTCTGTCGGCGTGGGTGTTTCCGGGTCAGGGTGCGCAGCGTCTGGGGATGGGTCGTGAGTTGCATGTGGCGTTCCCGGTGTTCGCGGCGGCGTTCGATGAGGTGTGTGCGGGGTTCGATGGTGTGTTGGACGGTTCGCTGCGCGAGGTCGTGTGGGGGGACGACAAGGCCCTGCTCGACCAGACGATGTGGGCGCAGGCCGGTCTGTTCGCGGTTGAGGTGGCGCTGTTTCGCCTGTTGGAGTCGTGGGGCGTCCGCCCCGATCACTTGGTCGGTCACTCCATCGGAGAAATCGCGGCGGCTCACGTTGCCGGGATGGTTTCGCTCGCTGACGCGTGTGTGCTCGTTGGTGCGCGTGGCCGGTTGATGCAGGCGCTTCCGTCTGGTGGGGCGATGCTGGCGGTGCAGGCGGCGGAGGGTGATGTTGTGTCGTTGTTGCCGGATGGTGTGGAGGTTGCGGCGGTCAATGGTCCGGTGTCGGTGGTGGTTTCCGGCAGTGGGGAGGGTGTTGCTGAGTTGGTGGGGGTGTGTGCGGGCAGGGGGTGGAAGACGCGTCGGTTGGCGGTGTCGCATGCGTTTCATTCGGCGTTGATGGAGCCGATGCTGGATGAGTTTGCCGGAGCTCTTGATGGCATTACGTTCGGGTCGTCGCGGATCCCGGTGGTGTCGACTGTGACCGGGGAGCCGCTGACTGTGGTCGATGCCGGTTACTGGGTGGATCAGGTGCGGCGTCCGGTCCGGTTCGCGGATGCGGTCGCGTTTGTGGCGGAAGCGGGTGTGCGCACGTTTCTTGAGGTGGGTCCGGACGCGGCGTTGACCCCGATGGTCGAGCACACCGTCGACGACGCGTCGGTGGTCCCGGCCTCTCGCCGCGATCGTGATGAAGTGACCACCCTCATCGCCGCGTTGGCGCGTCTTCATGCCGACGGTGTTCCCATCGCCTGGGAGAAGTTCTTCGCCGGAACCGGCGCCCGCCGTATCGACCTCCCCACCTACGCCTTCCAGCGGCAGTGGTACTGGGCGGACCCGCCCGCGTCCCCCAAGATGGGCTCGGCCACCGACCCCGTTGACACCGCGCTCTGGGAAACGCTGGGAGATGCGGACACCGCCTCGCTGGCGCAGCGGCTCGGTGTCGAGGCGACGGCGCTCGGCGAGGTTCTCCCAGCGCTGTCGGAGTGGCGGCGGAGCGAGGCGGAGCAGGCCGTTCTCGGCTCGTGGCGGTACCGGGTCGCGTGGCGTCCGCTGAAGGACCTTCCGTCGGCACCCCTCACCGGGACGTGGTTGGTCATGGTCCCGGGGGTGGTGGAGCGGAGCGGGCTCGTCGGCGCGGTCACGGAAGTGCTGGCCGAGCGGGGCGTGGATGTCGTGCCGGTCCAGGTGTCCGGTTCCGACCGGGCGGAGCTCGCCGCGACGCTGCGCGAGCGCGCCGCAGCGGCGACGCCTGCTGGGGTGCTGTCGCTGCTCGCCCTGGACGACCGGGAGCACGATCGGTACCCGGTCCTCACCGTCGGGCTCGCCGACACGGTCACGCTCGCGCAGGCCCTCCAGGACGCGGAGGTGACGGCGCCCCTGTGGTGCGTGACCCGCGACGCGGTGGCGGCCGAGCCTGGTCGGGAGGTCGTGAACGCGCGGCAGGCGGCGGTGTGGGGGATGGCATCGAGCATGGCACTGGACCACCCGGACACCTGGGGCGGCGTGATCGACGTGCGGCTCGACGACGACCCGGGCCCGGATACGGAGCCCGCGCCGGCGCTGCTCTCGGTGTCGGTGTCACGGCTGTGCGACGTTCTCGCCGGATCTTCGGGGGAGGACCAGGTCGCGCTCCGTGCGGGCGCGGCGTACGGCCGCCGGCTGGTCCGCGCCGAACCGTCCGGCGCCCCGGCGCATGGCACGCGGTGGCGGCCCGCCGGGACGACGTTGATCACCGGTGGGACGGGCGGACTCGGTGCGCACACCGCCCGGGTGCTGGCCGCCTTCGGCGCGGAGCATCTGCTGCTCGCCAGTCGGCGCGGCCCCCGCGCCGAGGGCGCGGCGGAACTCGCCGCGGAACTGGAGGCCCGCGGTACCCGCGTCACCATCGCGACCTGCGACGTCGCCGACCGCGACGCGCTCGCCCGCCTGCTGGACGCGGTGCCGCCGGACGCGCCGCTGACCACGGTCGTGCACGCGGCCGGGGCCGGGCAGCGCATCGCCCCGCTCACCGACCTCGACCTAGGCGACTTCGCCGACGCCGCGCACGGCAAGGTGCTCGGGGCGACACACCTCGACGAGCTGCTGCGGGACCGGCCGCCGCTCGACGCCTTCGTGGTGTTCTCGTCCGGGTCGGCGATCTGGGGCAGCTCGGGGCAGGCCGCGTACGGGAGCGCGAATGCCGTCCTGGACGCGGTCGCCCAGCGGCGCCGCGCCCTCGGACGCCCCGCGACGGCCCTCGCCTGGGGGCCTTGGGACGGCGGGCTGGTGGACGCGGAGCTCGCGGCGATCCTGCGGCGCGTCGGCACACCGCCGATGGCGCCGGAACGCGCCGCCGAGGCGTTCCGGCAGGCGCTCGCGGACGGCGCTGGTGAACTGGTGGTGGCGGACTTCGACTGGCCGCGGTTCGCGCCGACCTACACGCTCGCCCGACCGAGGCCGCTGCTGGACGCGCTGCCCGACGCGCGGGAGGCGCTGGACGCGGCGTCCGGCGGAACCGGAGCCGATGAGGGCGGGGCCGGGGCGGCTGCCGCGGCGGAGCTGGCGGCGCGGCTCGACGGCCGCCCGTCCGCCGAGCAGGGCCGGGTCCTGCTGGACCTCGTCCGGACTCATGTGGCGGCGCTGCTCGGATACGACGACCCGCGGACGCTTGATGCCGCCCGCCCGTTCGATGACCTCGGCTTCGACTCGGTCGCCGCGGTCGACCTGCGGACGAGGCTCGGCGCCGCGACCGGCCGCCGCCTACCGAGCACGATGGTGTTCGACTACGCCACGCCCGCCGCGCTCGCGGAGTTCCTGCGTGCGGAGCTGAGCGGGGACGGCAACGACGCCGCCGGCACGGCCGGGGTCCTTGCGGCGCTCGACCGGATCGAGGAGTCCATGACCGGTCTCGCGCCCGGCGAGATCGAGGACGCGGGGGTCGGGGCGCGGCTGAACAGCCTCGCCGCCAAGGTCACCGAGATCCTCGGCGGCACCACCGGAGCGCCGGTCGGCAACCGGCTGGAGACGGCCTCCGCGGAGGACGTCTTCGACTTCATCGACAACGAGCTCGGAATCTCCTGAGCCGGCGGCGGCAGGCCGTTCCCCGGACCATCCAGAAGGACGCGTGAGGAACCGATGGCGAACGACGAAAGGCTTCTCGACTACCTGAAGCGGGTCACGGCCGACCTGCACCAGACCCGCCGCCGCCTCCAGGAGGTCGAGCGCCGCGACCGCGACCCCATCGCGATCATTGCGATGAGCTGCCGGTACCCGGGTGGGGTGGGCTCGCCGGAGGACCTGTGGCGGCTCGTGTCCACGGGCGGGGACGCGATCAGCGCGTTTCCGACCGACCGGAACTGGGACCTCGACCGGTACGCCGCCGACGTGGCGGCCGGTGCCGGCTCGGACGCCGCGGGCGCCAGTGCCGTGCTGGAGGGCGGCTTCATCGAGAACGCGGGCGACTTCGACCCCGGCTTCTTCGGGATGAGCCCCGCCGAGGCGCTCGCGACGGACCCGCAACAGCGACTCCTGCTGGAGGTCTCCTGGGAGGCGTTCGAGCGCGCCGGGATCGACCCCCGCTCCCAGCGGGGCCGTGACGTCGGTGTGTTCGTCGGGTCCGGCATGCAGCTCTACCGCGACATCGAGGGCGACCCCGAGGTCACCGAGACCTACATGGCCACCTCCGGCGCCGCGTCGGTGATCTCCGGCCGGGTCGCGTACACGTTCGGTTTCGAGGGCCCCGCCATCACCCTCGACACGGCGTGCTCGTCCTCCCTCGTCGCGATCCACCTGGCCGCCGAGGCGCTGCGCCGCCGCGAGTGCGGCCTCGCGCTCGCGGGCGGCGTGATGGTGACGTCCACGCTCGCGCCGTTCGTCGCGTTCAGCCGCCAGCGCGGCCTCGCCCCGGACGGCCGCTGCAAGGCGTTCTCCGACTCGGCGGATGGGACGTCCTGGTCCGAGGGCGTCGCGGTCGTGCTCCTGGAGCGGCTGTCCGACGCGCGGCGCAACGGTCACGAGGTGCTCGCGGTCGTGCGCGGCTCGGCGATCAACCAGGACGGCGCGTCCAACGGGCTGACCGCGCCGAACGGGCCGTCGCAGCAGCGGGTGATCCGGCAGGCGCTTGCGGCGGCGGGAGTGCCCGCGTCCGAGGTGGACGCGGTCGAGGCGCACGGGACGGGGACGACGCTGGGCGATCCGATCGAGGCGCAGGCGCTTTTGGCGACCTACGGGCGGGAGCGGCCGGAGGACCGCCCCCTGTGGCTGGGGTCGTTGAAGTCCAACATCGGGCACGCGCAGTCGGCGGCCGGTGTCGGTGGCGTCATCAAGATGGTCATGGCCATCCGGGAGGGCGTCCTCCCCGAGACCTTGCACGTCACGCGGCCCAGCACGCACGTCGACTGGTCCGCCGGGAACGTCCGGCTGCTGACCGAGTCGCTCGACTGGCCGGAGAACGACCATCCGCGCCGGGCCGGGGTGTCCTCGTTCGGCATCAGCGGCACCAATGCGCATGTCATCCTCGAAGCCGCCCCGGTGGAGCAGCCCCCGGCGGAGCAGCCCACCGCGGACGCGAGCAAGCCCGCGCTCCTGGCGGACCCGTCAGGGATCATCCCGCTGCCGGTCTCGGGCACGACCGCCGCGGCCTTCCAGGAGCAGGCGGGACGGCTCGCCTCCTTCCTCCGCGACGAACGCGCCCGTGACCCGCGTGACATCGGTCATTCCCTCCACACAGGACGCACCGCGTTCACCCACCGCGCCGTCGTCCTCGGCGGAACCCGGGACGCCCTCCTTTCCGGCCTGGACGCGCTGGCCGTCGGTGACCAGCACCCCGGT
>NZ_JAERRG010000097.1 GCF_016741935.1 Streptomyces endocoffeicus
GCACCGCCCTCGCCGCACTCGTCGACGAGGTCGGCCCACTGACGGGCGTGGTGCACACCGCCGGAGCCCTCGCCGACACCACCATCGACCACCTCGACACCGACGCACTCACCACCACCCTCGCCCCCAAAGCCAACCCCGCCTGGTGGCTCCACGAACTCACCCAAGACCAGGATCTCGCCCTGTTCGTCGTCTTCTCCTCCTCGGCAGCGGTGCTGGGCAGCCCCGGGCAGGCCAACTACGCGGCCGCCAACAGCTTCCTCGACGCCCTGATCACCCACCGCCGCCGCCAGGGCCTGCCCGGCACCTCACTCGCCTGGGGCTGGTGGCAACGGGAAGGCGGCATGACCGCCCATCTCACCCAGGCCGACCACGACCGGATGACCCGCGCCGGTCTGCACGGCATCACCGACGCCGAGGGCACCGCGCTGTTCGACACCGCCCTCGGCCACGGGCTGGGCGCCGTCGCACCGGTCAAGCTCCACCTGCCCACCATCGGGCGTTCCGGCAGCGTGCCGCCGGTGCTCCGCGCGCTGGTGCGTGCCGCCCGGCCAACCGCCGGCCAGGCCGCTGTCCAGGACGGCACCTGGGCCGACCGCGTCGCCGCGGTGGTGCCCGAGGAGCGTCGCGCGGTCGTCCTCGAGTTGGTGCGGGCGCAGGCGGCCACCGTGCTCGGCCACGCGGACGCCGAGCATGTCAGCCCAACCCAGGCGTTCAAGGAGAGCGGCTTCGACTCGCTCACCGCCGTCGAGTTCCGCAACCGCGTCACCGCCGCCACCGGACTGCGGCTACCCGCCACCCTGATCTTCGACCACCCCACGCCGAACACGCTGGCCGATCACCTGTTGGCGCAGTTGGCACCGGCCGACACCGGGCCCTCGCTGGCCGACCTGGACGGTATCGAGGTGACACTGCGGGCGCTTGCCGAGGACGGGGAGCGGCGGCCGGCCGTGGTGGCGCGGCTGAAGCAGTGGCTGTCGACGCTGGGCGCTGCCCAGCCTGCCGCCGACACCGCGCTGGACCTCGACGCGGCGAGCGCCCGGGAGATCTTCGACTTCCTCGACGGCAAAGCGGGTTAGGGCACGTCCCACTGATCTTCGACGGGTCGACCCGAAGAGCGTCGTCCCCACGGTCCGGTCCCCGTCCTTCCGGTTCACGTATGGAGCTGAGCACCGATGGCGAACGAAGACGAGTTTCTGCACTACCTCAAGAAGGCGGCCGCCGACCTGCGTGACGCCCGGCAGCAGATCCAGGAGCTGGAAGCCAGGGACCGCGAGCCCATCGCGATCGTGAGCATGGCCTGCCGGCTGCCGGGCGGCGTCGACTCACCGGAGTCGCTGTGGGATCTGGTCGCCGCCGGTCGCGACGGCGTCTCCGCGTTTCCCATCGACCGCGGCTGGGACCTGGAGGACATCTACGATCCGGACCCAGACCACCCGGGCACGACATACGCGCGGGAGGGCGGCTTCCTGGACGACGCGGCCGGGTTCGACCCGGCGTTCTTCGGCATCTCGCCGCGCGAAGCCCTGGCCATGGACCCACAGCAACGACTGCTGCTCGAGACCACCTGGGAGGTCCTGGAGCGCGCCGGCATCGACCCGGCGACCCTGCGCGGCAGCCGCACCGGCGTGTTCACCGGCGTGATCCACAATGACTACGCCGACTGGTCGGCTGACGACACGGACCAGTTGGAGGGGTACCTGGGCAACGGCAGCGCGGCGAGCGTGGCGTCCGGCCGCGTCTCGTACACCTTCGGCTTCGAGGGCCCGGCCGTCTCACTGGACACCGCCTGCTCCTCCTCCCTGGTCGCCCTCCACCTCGCCGTCCAGGCCCTGCGCTCCGGCGAATGCACCCTCGCCATCACCGGCGGCGTCACCGTACTGGCCTCAGTGGCACCGTTCATCGAATTCAGCCGACAGCGCGGCCTCGCCGACGACGGACGCTGCAAAGCCTTCGCCGCCGACGCCAACGGCTTCGGCATGGCCGAAGGCATCGGCCTGCTCCTGATCGAACGACTCTCCGACGCCCAACGCCTCGGACACCCAGTACTCGCCGTGGTACGCGGCACCGCCGTCAACCAGGACGGCGCCTCCAACGGCCTCACCGCCCCCAACGGCCCCTCCCAACAACGCGTCATCCGCGACGCACTCACCAACGCCCAACTCACCCCGACCGACATCGACCTCGTCGAAGCACACGGCACCGGCACCAAACTCGGCGACCCCATCGAAGCCCAGGCCATCATCGCCACCTACGGACAACACCGCGACCAGCCCGTATGGCTCGGATCCCTGAAGTCCAACATCGGCCACAGCCAAGCCGCCGCCGGAGTAGCCGGCATCATCAAAACCGTCATGGCCATGCGCCACGGCATCATGCCCAAGACCCTGCACATCGACGAACCGACCCCCGAAGTCGACTGGACCACCGGCACCGTCGAACTCCTCACCGAACCCCGCGACTGGCCCACCACCGACCAACACCCCCGCCGCGCGGCCATCTCCTCCTTCGGCGTCAGCGGCACCAACGCCCACGTCATCCTCGAACAGACCCCCACCACACCAGAACCCGACACCTCACAGACACCCCCGACCGGACCGGTGCCCTGGATACTCTCCGCACACACCGAACCCGCCCTACGGGAGCTGGCGCGGCGGTTGGTGACGCGGGACAAGGCATCGGTAACGGACGTGGCCTACTCCCTGCTGCACGGTCGCGCGGCGCTGCCCTGCCGCGCGGTCATGATCGGCAGCACACAGGAAGACTTCACCGCCGAACTCGACGCATTGACCTGCGGGTCCGGTCGGGCGTCAAAAGTGGCCTTCATCTTCCCCGGCCAGGGATCACAGTGGATCGGCATGGGCCGACGCCTCTGGGAAAGCTCCACCGTCTTCCGCGACAGCGTGCTGCGCACCGACCACGCACTGGCCGAGTTCGTGGACTGGTCCGCCGCGGCCGTACTGGCCGGCGAGCCCGACACGCCGGACCTGGACCGGGTGGACGTGGTCCAGCCAGTGCTGTTCACGGTCATGGTGGCACTGGCTGAGGTATGGCGGTCCTACGGCGTGGAACCCGCAGCCGTGGTGGGGCACTCACAGGGCGAGATCGCCGCCGCACACGTGGCCGGCGCACTGTCACTGCGAGACGCGGCCCGAGTCGTCGCGCTACGCAGCAAGGCACTGACCGCACTGGCCGGCGAAGGCGGCATGGCCGTCATCCAGCGGTCAGTGGCATACGTGGAAGACCTGCTGCACCAGTGGGAGGGCCAGCTGTCGATCGCGGTGGTGAACGGGCCGGAGGCAGTAGTGGTGTCCGGCCAGATCACCGCACTGGAAGAACTGCTGGCCACCGAGGACCGCGCCCGACGCGTCGCGGTGGACTACGCATCCCACTCAGCACAGGTCGAACGGATCGAGGAGGAACTGGCCCGAACCCTGTCCGACATCCAGCCGACGACCTCGCACGTGCCGCTGTTCTCCACCGTGGAACGCGACTGGATCGACACCGCATCGATGGACACCGACTACTGGTACCGAAACCTACGCCAGACAGTCTGGTTCGACGACGCGCTCAGCCACCTTTCCGACGCCGGTTTTGACGTGTTCATCGAGGTCAGCCCACACCCAGTACTCACCACGAGCATACGGGAGAGCTACCCGGAGGCGGTCGTCACCGGGACGCTGCGGCGTGACCACCACGATGTGGCGGCGCTGCTCGCCGCGGCGCGCGAACTCCACGTCGGGGGTGCCCCGGTGGACTGGGCCACAGTGATCGGGAAGGGCCGGCGGGTGGACCTGCCGACCTACCCCTTCCAGCGGGACCGGTACTGGCTGGAGCGTGGGTCCGGCTCGGCCGGCGACGCCGCCGGGCTGGGGCTGCTGCCGACGCGGTATCCGCTGCTGGGCGCGGTGACCACGATCGCCGGCAGTGGTGCGGTCGTGCTGTCGGGCCGGCTGTCGGTGGCCTCAATGCCATGGCTGGCCGACCACGCGGTGGCCGACACGGTCGTCCTGCCGGGCACCGCGCTGGTCGACATGGCGATCCGGGCCGGCGACGAGGTCGGCTGCGGTGTCCTGGACGAGCTGGTCGTGCAGACCCCGCTGGTGCTCGACCGGGCCGCCTCCGTGCAGGTCAGTGTGGGACCGGCGGAGGCGGACGGGCGCCGCCCGGTGTCCGTGCACGCCCGGCGGGACGACGGCGACTGGGTCGAGCACGCGGTGGGTTCCCTAGCCGAGGAGGCGGACGTGCCCGTTCCGCCACGGAGTTGGCCGCCCGCCGGGGCGGAGTCGGTCGACCTGACCGGGCTGTACGAGCGGCTGGCGGACGGCGGGCTGGCCTACGGGCCCGCCTTCCAGGGACTGGAAGCGCTTTGGCGGCAGGACGGCAGCCTGTACGCGGAAGTCGCCCTGCCCGACGCGGCCGGAGAGGCCGCCGGATATGCGGTGCACCCGGCGCTGTTCGACGCGGCGCTGCACGCGGTCGTCGGCACGGCCGAGCTGTCCGGGATCAGGCTGCCGTTCGCCTGGACCGGCGTCGCGGTCCACGCCACCGACGCGACAAGGCTGCGCGTCCGGCTGGACACCGACGACACCGGCGCCGTCCGTCTACTGGCCACCGACACCACCGGCGAGCCGGTCGTCACCGTCGACGCGCTGGTCACCCGGCCGGTCACCGCCGACCAGCTGCGGCGGGCCGACTCGGGCCCGGACGGCCTGTACGCCCTGGAGTGGGTCTCCCACACTCCGGCGACGCCCGCGACCGTACCGGCCTTCGAGCGGTACGTGGTGGAGCCAACCGGAAACGACGTAGTCGCCGACACCCACCGGGCCACCGCCGACACACTCGCACACGTCCAACACCACCTGACCCAGGACACCATCACCCCGCTCGTCGTCCAAGCGCCCTACGATGACCTCGCCGGCGCAGCGGTCTGGGGGCTGCTCCGCACCGCCCAGACCGAACACCCGGGCCGCATCGTGCTGGTCGACACCGACGACCACCCCGCCTCCCAAGAGGTCCTGCCCATCCTGGTCGCCTCCGGCGAACCCCAGGCCCGCATCCGCGACGGCGCCGTCACCCTCCCCCGACTCGCACGCCTGTCGGCGGACACCGAATCGGTCGCGATCGG
>NZ_JAERRG010000098.1 GCF_016741935.1 Streptomyces endocoffeicus
ATGAGGTGTTCCCCGTCTTTCGGGATGCCTTCGATGCGGTGTGTGAGGCGTTGGACCGGGAGTTGGGTGTGGGTGGTGTGTCGGGTTCGGTGCGGGAGGTGGTGTTCGGGGAGGGGGAGTTGCTGGAGCGGACGGTGTTCGCTCAGGCGGGGTTGTTCGCGTTGGAGTCGGCGTTGTTCCGGTTGGTGGAGTCGTGGGGTGTGGTGCCGGATGTGGTGGGTGGGCATTCGGTGGGTGAGGTGACGGCGGCGCATGTGGCGGGCGTGTTGACGCTGGAAGACGCGGCCGTACTGGTGGCGGCGCGGGGTCGGTTGATGGAGGCGTTGCCGGAGGGTGGGGCGATGGTGGCGGTGGGCGCGGGTGAGGAGCGGGTGCGTCCGTTGCTGGTGTCGGGGGTGGATGTCGCGGCGGTGAATGGTCCTGCGGCGGTGGTGCTCTCGGGTGATGAGGAGGCGGTGCTGCGGGTGGCGCAGGAGTTGTCGGAGCAGGGGTGCCGCACGAGGCGCCTCGCGGTCTCGCACGCGTTCCACTCGACGCGGATGGAGCCGATGCTGGAGGAGTTCCGGCGGGTGGTTGAGGGCTTGTCGTTCGCGGCTCCCGAGATTCCTCTGGTGTCGAATGCGACCGGGGAGTTGATGGATGCGGAGGTGGCGTGTTCGCCGGAGTACTGGGTGGAGCATGTGCGTTCTGCGGTGCGGTTCGCGGATGGTGTGCGGGCGCTTGCGGAGTACGGGGTGAGTACGTATCTGGAGCTGGGCCCCGATGGCACGCTGTCCGCGATGGGCCGCGAGTGCCTGGACGACGGGCACACCGCCTTCGTACCGGCCCTCCGTCGGGAGGGTGACGAGATCCGCGCCCTTGTCACGGCTCTGGCTGGCTGCCATACGCGTGGCGTGCATGTGGACTGGGCGACCGTGCTGGGCGGGACGCGCACCGGTTCGGTCGATCTGCCGACGTACGCCTTCCAGCGGGAGCATTACTGGTTGGTGGGGGACGGGCGTGGAGCCGGTGATGTGGCGTCTGCCGGGTTGGCGGGGGTGGGGCATCCGTTGTTGGGTGCGGTGACGGAGGTGCCGGGGTCGGGTGAGGTGTTGTTCGCCTCGCGGCTTTCGCTGCGTACGCATCCGTGGCTGGCTGATCATGTGGCTGCGGGTGCGGTGTTGTTGCCGGGGGCGGCGTTTGTGGAGTTGGTGGTGCGGGCCGGTGATGAGGTGGGGTGCGGTGGCGTGGAGGAGTTGGTGATGGAGGCTCCGCTGGTGTTGGCGGAGGGCGGGGCGGTGCAGATGCGGGTGAGTGTGGCGGAGGCCGATGAGGGCGGTCGGCGTGTGGTCCGGGTGTATTCGCGGGCGGAGGACGCGGGCGTGGGTGCTGTGTGGGTGCGGCACGCGAGTGGGACGTTGCGGCCTGCGGGGGAGGTGTCCGCTCCCGGCACAGGGCTGTCGGTGTGGCCTCCGGCGGGTGCGGTGGCGGTGGATCCGGTGGAGGTGGAGGGCCTGTACGACGGTCTGGAGCGGGCTGGGTATCGGTATGGGCCGGTGTTCCAGGGGGTGCGGGCGGCCTGGCGGCTGGATGGTGCGGTGTATGCGGAGGTGGCTCTGCCGGAGGAGCAACGGGCTCAGGCGGCGGGGTTCGGGCTGCATCCGGCACTCCTCGACGCGGCCCTGCACGCGGCCGCGTTCCAGCACCCTGCGGAGCGCGCCGACCAGCGGACAGCGCTGCCCTTCGTCTGGCGCGATGTGGCGCTGTACGCCACGGGTGCCATGGCGCTACGGGTACGGGTGGTCCCCGCGGGAGAGGACACCCTGACGCTGGAGTTGGCCGATGAGACCGGCGCCCCGGTGGCTTCGGTGGGTTCCATGGTGTCCCGCCCGGTCGAGCCCGGGCAGTTCAGGACCGCCCCGACACATGACCGTCTGCTCCGCCCGGGATGGGAGGAGACGGCGCTGACGCCGGATGGCACCCCACTGGGCGCGGTGCGGGTGGCCACGGCCGAGGATGTGCGCGCGCTGGCCGAGCGAGGTGACCGGTTCGACGCCGTGACGGTCGAGGTGGCCGAGACCGGAAGTGTGCGTGAGCTGACCAGCCGCGTACTGGAAGTCGTCCAGGCGTGGTCGACCGAACCCGCGCTGGACAGCACGCGGATGGTCGTGCTGACCACGGGCGCGGTCGCCGTCGATCCGGGTGAGCCGGTCGACCCCGCCATCGCCGCCGTATGGGGGCTGGTCGGCACCGCGCAGTCGGAGAACACCGGCCGGATCCTCCTGCTGGACGTCGACAACGAGCCGTCCTCGTACGCCACGCTGAGCACCCTCGTCCCCGCCCTGTTCGCCGCCGATGAGACGCAGGCCGCGGTCCGCGCGGGTTCGTGCTTCCTGCGGCGGCTCACCCGTGTGGTGGGGCCGCCCGATGCCGGGCCGGGTGGTCTGGATGCGGGCGGGACGGTGTTGGTGACGGGTGGTACGGGGGCGTTGGGGGCGGTGGTGGCACGGCATCTGGTGGCCGTGCACGGGGTGCGGAGTCTGGTGTTGGCGAGTCGGAGCGGGCCTGGGGCGCCCGGTGCCGCCGAGTTGGAGGCGGAGCTCGTGGGGGCGGGTGCACGGGTGCGGATCGTCGCGTGTGATGTGGCGGACCGGGATGCGGTGGCCGGGCTGCTGGATGCCGTTCCGGGCGATGTTCCGTTGTCGGCGGTGGTGCATACGGCCGGTGTTCTGGATGACGGTGTGCTGACCGCGTTGACCCCGGAGCGTATGGATGAGGTGTTCCGGCCGAAGGCGGATGGGGCGCTGCATCTGCATGAGCTGACCCGGGGCCTGGACCTGTCGGCCTTCGTGCTGTTCTCCTCCGCCGCAGGCACCTTCGGCAGCTCCGGACAGGGCAACTACGCCGCCGCCAACGCCTACCTCGACGCGCTGGCACAGCACCGGGCCGCCCAGGGACTTCCCGCGATCTCCCTCGGCTGGGGCATGTGGTCCCAGGACGCGGGGATGACCGCCCAGCTCGGCGACACCGACCAGCGTCGACTTGCACGTGACGGACTCGCCGCGCTGACCTCGGCCGAGGGCATGGAGCTCTTCGACACCGCGTTGCGCACCGGAGAAGCCACGGTCCTCCCCATCAAACTGGACCTCGGCGCCCTGCGCGCCCAGGCGGCCACCGGGGCGGTGCCGCCACTGTTGCGCGGATTGGTCCCCCAGGCCCGGCGGATCCGGCAGAAGGCCCAGTCGGCGCATGCGCACGACGCCGACGCGCTCACCGCACGACTGGCCGGGGCGGGCCCCGCGGATCGGCAGGCGATCCTTCTCGACCTGGTCCGGCAGGAGGCGGCGTATGTGCTCGGCTACGCCTCGGTCGGCCGTATCGGCCCCGATGCGGCCTTCACCGACGTGGGCTTCGACTCGCTCACGGCGATAGAGCTACGGGACCGGCTCCTCGCCCGTACCGGACTGCGGCTTCCCGCCACGTTCGCCTTCGACTTCCCCACGCCCCTCGCCCTGGCGGACCACCTGGACTCCCGCCTGGGCGCCGAGGCCACGCAGGACCCGGTGCTGGCCGAAGTGGCGAGGCTCGAAGAACTGGTGGCCGCCAGGCCACCGGACGGTGCCAAGAACACCGGCGCCGCCGCCCGGCTCCGGGCTCTGGCGGCCAAGCTCAGCACCGACGCCCCCGGGCCGGCCGGCGGCGCCGACATCGAAGCGACGCTCGAGGCGGCGTCGGTCGACGACGTACTGGCCTTCATCGACGACGAGTTCGGAATCGTGGACCCGGCGGATTCCGACCGCGCCTACGAGTGAAGGGGAAGGTGACCTCCGGTGGAGAACGACGAGAAGCTGGTCCGGTACCTCAAGCGGGTGACCGCCGACCTGCACCAGGCGCGGCAGCGGCTCACCGAGATCGAGGCCGCGCAGTCGGAGCCGATCGCGATCGTGGGGATGGCGTGCCGGTTGCCGGGTGGGGTGACCACGCCGGAGGAGCTGTGGGACCTGGTGGTGTCCGGCGGTGACGCGGTCGGTGAGTTTCCGGATGACCGTGGCTGGGATCTGGAGAACCTCTTCGACCCGGATCCGGATCACCCGGGCACCAGCTATGTCCGCGAGGGTGGCTTCCTGCGCGACGCGGGGGAGTTCGACGCGGGCTTCTTCGGCATCTCGCCGCGTGAGGCGCTGGCGATGGATCCGCAGCAGCGGCTATTGCTGGAGACGTCGTGGGAGGCGTTGGAGCGCGCCGGAATCGATCCAACGGCCCTACGGGGCAGGGACGTCGGTGTCTACTTCGGCACCCTCAACCAGGACTACGCCACGGACGTGGACACGGTCCCCGAGGGCGTCGAGGGCTATCTGATGACGGGCAGCTCGGCGAGCGTGCTCACCGGTCGGGTCGCCTATGAGCTGGGGTTCGAGGGCCCGGCGATGACGATCGACACGGCATGTTCCTCCTCACTGGTGGGCCTGCACCTGGCCGCGCAGGCGCTGCGGTCCGGCGAGTGCTCGATGGCGCTCGCCGGAGGGGCCACCGTCATGTCCACCCCCAGTGCCTTCGTCGGCTTCTCGCGGCAGCGCGGCATGGCTGAAGACGGCCGCTGTAAGTCGTTTGCGGCGTCGGCGGATGGCACGGGGTGGGCTGAGGGCGTGGGTGTGCTGGTGGTGGAGCGGTTGTCGGATGCGGAGCGGCTCGGCCATCGGGTGTTGGCGGTGGTGCGGGGCAGCGCGGTGAACCAGGACGGTGCGTCGAACGGTTTGACGGCGCCGAACGGTCCGTCGCAACAGCGGGTGATTCAGCAGGCGCTGGCCGGTGCGGGGCTGGTGGCGGGCGATGTGGACGCCGTGGAGGGCCACGGCACCGGCACCACACTGGGTGATCCGATCGAGGTCCAGGCGTTGATGGCGACCTATGGCCAGGATCGGGCTGAGGGGCGTCCGCTGTGGTTGGGGTCGTTGAAGTCGAACATTGGCCATGCT
>NZ_JAERRG010000099.1 GCF_016741935.1 Streptomyces endocoffeicus
ACTCACCTCCCTGGCCGAGGCGTACGTACGCGGTGTCCCCGTGAGCTGGAACGCCCTGCTCGGCGACCTGCCCATCCACGCCGCGCTGGATCTGCCCACCTACGCCTTCCAGCGTCAGCATTACTGGCTGGGACGGCGAGGCGAATCGGTGGACGCGACCGCGCTGGGACTTGCGCGGGCCGACCACCCCCTGCTGGGCGCCGTGACCGAACTGCCCGAGTCGGGGGGCCTGCTGTTCACCTCCCGCCTGTCGCTGCGTACGCATCCCTGGCTGGCCGACCACGCGGCGGCGGGCACCGTGCTGTTGCCCGGCGCGGCCTTCGTGGAGCTGGCGGTGCGCGCCGGTGACGAGGTCGGCTGTGGCGTCGTCGAAGAGCTCGTCGTCGAAGCACCGCTCACGCTGCCCGAGCGCGATGGTGTGCGGCTGCGGGTGAGCGTGGGCGCGGCGGACGATTCCGGCCGACGTTCGGTGGCAGTGCACTCACGAGGCCAGGATGGTGATACGGACACTCCCTGGATCCGCCATATCAGTGGAACCCTTGCCCAGGACACCCCCGATGACCTGGACGCGGACCTGACGCAATGGCCCCCCACGGGGGCGGTGGCAGTCCCGGAGGAGCGGGTACGCGGCATTTACGAGGAGCTGGAGGCGAGCGGTTACGGATACGGCCCCGCCTTCCGTGGTCTGCGGTCCGCGTGGACGCGGGGCGACGAGATCTACGCCGAAGTCGCCCTGCCCGAGGAGCTGTCGGCCGAAGCCACCGCGTTCGGGCTGCACCCCGCACTGCTCGACGCGGCCCTGCACGCCACCGCTTTCCGCGACCGTACCGATGACCAAGCGGGGCCCGCGTTGCCGTTCGCCTATCGCGGAGTGTCCCTGCACGCCTCCGGCGCTTCGGCACTGCGCGTACGTATCACACCCAATGGCAAGGAAGGCGTCGGCCTGCGGTTGGCCGATCCGAGCGGGGCGGCGGTGGCGGTGGTCGAGTCGTTGGTGTCGCGGCCGATGCCGACGGCGCTGCTGGACGTCGCCGCACGGACCTCGACCGACCAGATGTTCCTCGTGGGGTGGGAGCAGCTGCGGGTCGACGCCGCCGACGTACCGCTGGACACCGTCTCCGTACACACCGCGCAGGACGTACGGCAGTTGGCCACCCGAGCCGACGCGCCGGTCGGGACACGGGTCGGGGCGCCGCCGGTGTTGCTGTACGAGATCGGCCCCGACGATGCCGTGAGCGACGACACCAGCGCGGCCCGCGCGCATGAGCCGACGGGGCAAGCGCTGGACGTGTTGCGGACGTGGCTGACCGAGCCCTCGCTGGAGGACTCACGCCTGGTGGTGCTGACGCGGTGCGCCGTAGGAGTCCGGGACACCGATGTGGTCGATCCGGCGGTCGCCGCGGCCTGGGGGCTGGTCGGCGCCGCGCAGTCGGAGAACCCCGGGCGGATTCTGCTCCTCGACGCGGACGACACACCGGCCGCCACGGAGGCCCTGCCCACCCTTTTACCCGCCCTGCTCGCCGGAGACGAACCACAGCTCGCGCTACGCGCGGGCGTCTGCCACCAACGCCGTCTGACCCGGGCGACGGCCGACGAGGCACTGGTGGCGCCCGAGGGAGAACCCGCGTGGCAGCTGGGCACCCGCGGTCCGGGAACGCTGGAGGGCCTGGCGCTGCTGCCGTCGCCGAAGGCACTGGCGCCACTGCCCCTGGGCCATGTCCGGATCGAGACACGTGCCGCGGGGCTCAACTTCCGCGATGTGCTGATGGCGCTGGGCATGTACCCCGGCGAGATCAGCATCGGCAACGAGGGCGCGGGTGTGGTCACGGAGGTCGGCCCAGGTGTCACCCGCTTCGCTCCGGGCGACCGGGTCATGGGGCTCTTCGAGGGCGCGGGCGGCCCTATCGCCGTCGCCGACTGCCTCACTCTCGTCCACATGCCCCAGGGGTGGTCCTTCGAGCAGGCGGCCGCGGTCCCCTGCGTATTCCTCACCGCCTACTTCGGGCTGCGGGACCTGGCAGGGCTGGAGCGCGGGGAGTCGGTTCTCATCCATGCGGCCGCCGGTGGCGTCGGCATGGCCGCGGTGCAGCTGGCGCGGCATTGGGGCGCCGAGGTCTACGGAACGGCCAGTCCGGCCAAGTGGGACGCCGCGTGTACCGCCGGTGTCCCGGACGGACGGCTGGCCAACTCCCGGACGCTGGAGTTCGAGCAGCGGTTTCTCGAGATGACCGGTGGCCGTGGCGTCGATGTGGTGCTGGACGCCCTCGCCGGAGACTTCGTCGACGCCTCACTCCGGTTGCTGCCCAGGGGTGGCCGGTTCATCGAGATGGGCAAGAGCGATATCCGGGACGCCGAAGAGGTGGGCGTTCAGCACCCCGGCGTGGCCTATCGGGCGTTTGACCTGGCCGAGGCCGGTGGCGAGCGCATCCAGCGGATGCTGACCGAGCTGGTCGACCTCTTCGAGAAGGGGGTGCTGACCCCGCCACCGGTGACGGTATGGGACATCCGGCGCGCTCCGGCCGCCTTCCGCTTCATGAGCCGGGCGCAGCACATCGGCAAGAACGTGTTCACCCTGCCGCGCTGCCTGGACCCGGAAGGCACCGTGCTCATCACGGGTGGCACCGGATCGCTGGGCAAGGTGGCCGCCCGACGCCTGGTGACCGAGCATGGTGTACGGAATCTGGTGCTGACCAGCCGCAGCGGACCCCAGGCCGCCGGCGCCGCCGAGCTGGAGCGGGAACTGACCTCGCTCGGCGTCCGGGTGCGGATCGCCGCGTGCGATGTGGCAGACCGCGATGCCCTGGCCGAGCTGCTGTCCGCACTGCCCGAAGACGCGCCACTGACCGGCGTGGTACACAGCGCGGGCGCGCTGGACGACGGTGTGATCACCACATTGACCAGGGAGCGGCTGGACACGGTCTTCGCCCCGAAGGCGGACGCCGCACTCCATCTGCACGAGCTGACCCGGCACCTGGATCTGGCCGCCTTCGTCCTGTTCTCCTCGGCCGCGGGGACGCTCGGCAGCTCGGGGCAGGGGAGCTATGTGGCGGCCAACGCCTTCCTGGACGCTTTGGCACATCGGCGCCGCGCCGAGGGGCTCCCGGGCATCTCCCTGGGCTGGGGGCTGTGGGCACAGGGTGCGGGGGTCGGGCTGACCGGCCACCTCACCGACGCCGACCAGCGGCGTATGGCGCGCGGGGGAGTGGCGGGGCTGTCGGAGGCCGAAGGCGGGGCGCTGTTCGACACCGCGCTGCGCATGCCCCAGCCGGTGGTGCTTCCGATGAAACTGGACCTGGGCGCACTGCGGGCCCAGGCCGCCGCCACCGGACCGGTGCCACCGTTGCTCCGTGGCCTCGTCCGGCAGAGTCGGCGCATCGCGCGGACGGCCGCCGATCTGGACGCCTTCACCCAGCGCCTGACCAGGGCCACGCCCGAGGAGCAGGAGCAGATCCTGCTCGGCTTGGTCTGCCGGGAGGCGGCTCGGGTACTGGGCCACGCCTCCGCCCATGCCATCGGGCCGGACCTGGCGTTCAACGAAATCGGCTTCGACTCCCTCACGGCGGTGGAACTGCGCAACCGGCTGGCCAACCACACCGGGATACGGCTCCCGGCCACGCTGGTCTTCGACTATCCGACGCCCACCGCCCTGATGCGCCACTTGCGGATGAAGCTCTGCCCGGATGCCCCACCTGAGCAGCGCCTCGCCGGGAGCGAGGAGGATCTGCGCCGCGCGTTGGCCAGGACACCACTGAGCCGCTTCCAGGAGCTGGGCATCCTCGACACCCTCATGGCGCTGGTCCAGGAGCCCGAAGCGGCGCAGCAGGTGGACGGGCAATCGGCGGAGGAACAACCGGCTGCCGCGATCGCCGAAATGGATGTCGCCAGTCTGGTGCAACGAGCCATGAGCAAGGCCGGGAAGTAATGTCGGTTCGGAATGCGGAGGCCGGGATGACCACTCCCGAAGCGAAGGTCGTCGAAGCGCTGCGTGTCACGCTCATGGAGAACGAGCGGCTCGAGCGGGAGAACGCCGACATACGTCGCGGCCTGTCGGAGCCGATCGCGATCGTGGGGATGGCGTGCCGGTTGCCGGGTGGGGTGACCACGCCGGAGGAGCTGTGGGACCTGGTGATGGAGGGTGGTGACGCGATCGGCGGGTTCCCGGAGGACCGTGGCTGGGATCTGGAGAACCTCTTCGACCCGGATCCGGATCACCCGGGGACCAGCTATGTCCGCGAGGGTGGCTTTCTGCGCGACGCGGGGGAGTTCGACGCGGGCTTCTTCGGCATCTCGCCGCGTGAGGCGCTGGCGATGGATCCGCAACAGCGCGTCATGCTCGAGACCTCCTGGGAGGCGTTCGAACGCGCCGGGATCGACCCGACCGCGCTGCGGGGCAAGGACATCGGTGTCTTCTCCGGGGTGACGTACCACAGCTACGGCTCCGGAGCGCGGGTCCCCGAAGAGCTAGAGGCGGTCATGGGAACGGGCACCTCGGCAAGCGTCCTGTCGGGGCGGGTGTCATACGCGCTCGGTTTCGAGGGCCCCTCGGTCGCGGTCGATACGGCGTGTTCCTCGTCGCTGGTGGCGTTGCATCTGGCTGTACAGGCGCTGCGGTTGGGCGAGTGCTCGATGGCGCTGGCCGGAGGTGTGACCGTCATGGCCAACCCCGGTATCTTCGTCGGCTTCTCGCGGCAGCGCGGCATGTCGAAGGACGGCCGTTGCAGGGCCTTCGCGGCCGCGGCGGACGGCACCGGCTTCTCCGAGGGCGCGGGCGTGCTGCTGGTGGAGCGGTTGTCGGACGCGGAGCGGCTTGGGCATCGGGTGTTGGCGGTGGTGCGTGGCAGTGCGGTGAATCAGGATGGTGCGTCGAACGGTCTGACGGCGCCGAATGGTCCGTCGCAGCAGCGGGTGATCCGGCAAGCGC